>NZ_CM178024.1:0-4842549 GCF_058355295.1 Enterobacter sp. Taxon_2
GTGTCACTTTCGCTTTGGCAGCAGTGTCTTGCCCGATTGCAGGATGAGTTACCAGCCACAGAATTCAGTATGTGGATCCGCCCGTTGCAGGCGGAACTGAGCGATAACACGCTGGCTTTGTATGCGCCAAACCGTTTTGTGCTCGATTGGGTAAGGGACAAGTACCTTAATAACATCAATGGACTGCTGAACGATTTCTGCGGGTCAGATGCCCCACAGCTGCGCTTTGAAGTGGGTACAAAGCCGGTCACCCAAACCGTTCGTGAAACCGTGAACGTCGCAGCGCCTGCTCAGGCCGCTCCTGCTCCGGCCCCTCGCGTCGTCCCCGCTCGTCAGGGCTGGGATAATGTTCCCGCACCGGCTGAGCCAACCTACCGCTCTAACGTTAACGTGAAACACACGTTCGATAACTTCGTTGAAGGTAAGTCGAACCAGCTGGCGCGCGCGGCGGCTCGCCAGGTTGCTGATAACCCCGGTGGGGCCTACAACCCGCTGTTCCTTTATGGCGGCACGGGTCTGGGTAAAACGCACCTGCTGCATGCGGTGGGCAACGGCATTATGGCGCGCAAGCCCAATGCCAAAGTGGTGTATATGCACTCCGAGCGCTTCGTTCAGGACATGGTAAAAGCCCTGCAAAACAATGCGATCGAAGAGTTTAAACGCTACTATCGTTCCGTTGACGCGCTGCTGATCGATGACATTCAGTTCTTTGCCAATAAAGAACGATCGCAGGAAGAATTTTTCCACACCTTCAATGCCCTGCTGGAAGGTAATCAGCAGATCATTTTGACCTCGGATCGCTATCCAAAAGAGATCAACGGCGTTGAAGATCGTCTGAAATCCCGCTTCGGCTGGGGCCTGACCGTGGCGATCGAGCCACCGGAGCTGGAAACCCGCGTCGCGATCCTGATGAAGAAAGCCGATGAAAACGACATTCGCCTGCCGGGCGAAGTGGCGTTCTTCATTGCCAAGCGTCTGCGCTCCAACGTGCGTGAGCTGGAGGGGGCACTGAACCGCGTTATCGCCAATGCCAACTTCACCGGTCGTGCGATCACCATCGATTTTGTGCGTGAAGCGCTGCGCGATTTGCTGGCATTGCAGGAAAAACTGGTCACTATCGACAATATTCAAAAGACAGTGGCTGAGTACTACAAGATCAAAGTGGCAGATTTACTGTCTAAACGTCGTTCCCGCTCGGTGGCGCGTCCGCGTCAGATGGCGATGGCGCTGGCAAAGGAGTTAACCAACCACAGTCTGCCGGAAATCGGGGATGCGTTTGGTGGCCGTGACCATACGACCGTGTTGCACGCTTGTCGCAAGATTGAGCAGTTACGCGAAGAAAGCCACGACATAAAAGAAGATTTTTCCAATCTAATCAGAACATTATCATCGTGACGCTATGAAATTTACCGTTGAACGTGAACATTTATTAAAACCGCTGCAACAGGTGAGTGGCCCATTAGGTGGCCGCCCAACGCTGCCTATTCTCGGAAACCTGCTGCTTCAGGTCGCGGACGGTACGCTGTCGCTGACCGGTACAGATCTGGAAATGGAAATGATCGCGCGCGTTACGCTGACGCAGCCGCACGACGCGGGCGCGACCACGGTTCCGGCACGTAAATTCTTTGATATCTGCCGCGGGCTGCCGGAAGGCGCTGAAATCGCCGTGCAGCTGGAAGGCGACCGTATGCTGGTGCGCTCTGGCCGCAGCCGTTTCTCGCTCTCCACGCTGCCTGCTGCGGACTTCCCGAACCTGGACGACTGGCAGAGCGAAGTTGAATTCACTCTGCCACAGGCGACGATGAAGCGTCTGATTGAAGCCACGCAGTTCTCCATGGCGCATCAGGACGTTCGTTACTACTTAAACGGCATGCTGTTCGAAACCGAAGGTGAAGAGCTGCGTACCGTGGCCACCGACGGCCACCGTCTGGCGGTCTGTTCTATGCCGATTGGCGATTCACTGCCAAACCATTCGGTGATCGTGCCGCGTAAAGGGGTGATTGAGCTGATGCGTATGCTCGACGGTGGCGACACGCCGCTGCGCGTGCAGATCGGCAGCAATAACATCCGCGCCCACGTGGGCGATTTTGTCTTCACATCGAAGCTGGTTGACGGTCGTTTCCCGGATTATCGCCGCGTATTGCCGAAGAACCCGGACAAAACGCTGGAAGCAGGCTGCGACAGCCTCAAGCAGGCCTTTGCCCGTGCCGCGATCCTCTCTAACGAGAAATTCCGCGGCGTGCGCCTGTACGTGAGTGAAAACCAGATCAAAATCACCGCTAACAACCCGGAGCAGGAAGAGGCAGAAGAGATTCTGGACGTCACCTACGCCGGGGCTGAGATGGAAATCGGCTTCAACGTCAGCTACGTGCTGGATGTGCTGAACGCGCTGAAATGCGAGAACGTGCGCATCCTGCTGACCGACTCCGTTTCGAGCGTACAGATTGAAGATGCCGCATCACAGTCGGCTGCCTATGTTGTCATGCCAATGAGACTGTAATGTCGCTCACCCGTCTGTTGATCCGCGACTTTCGCAATATCGAAAGCGCGGATCTCGCTTTATCCCCTGGCTTTAACTTCCTGGTTGGCGCGAACGGCAGCGGCAAAACCAGCGTGCTTGAGGCCATCTATACGCTCGGCCATGGCCGGGCGTTTCGCAGTTTGCAGATTGGTCGCGTCATCCGCCACGAACAGGAATCTTTTGTTCTGCACGGGCGTTTGCAGGGGGCGGAGCGGGAAACCGCCATCGGCCTGACCAAAGACAAGCAGGGCGACAGTAAGGTGCGCATCGACGGTACCGACGGCCATAAGGTGGCGGAGCTGGCGCTGCTGATGCCAATGCAGCTGATAACGCCGGAGGGGTTTACTTTACTCAACGGCGGCCCCAAATACAGAAGAGCGTTCCTCGACTGGGGATGCTTTCACAACGAAGCCGGATTTTTTAACGCCTGGAGCAACCTGAAGCGTCTGCTCAAGCAGCGTAACGCCGCGCTGCGCCAGGTGACGCGCTACGCTCAGCTGCGTCCGTGGGACATGGAGTTAATTCCTCTTGCGGAACAGATCAGCCGCTGGCGTGCCGAATACAGCGCAGGTATCGCCGAAGACATGGCCGACACCTGCAAACAGTTTTTACCCGAATTCTCTCTCACCTTCTCCTTCCAGCGCGGCTGGGAGAAAGAGACGGATTATGCCGAGGTGTTAGAGAGAAACTTCGAGCGCGACCGCATGTTGACCTACACCGCGCACGGCCCGCACAAGGCGGATTTCCGCATTCGTGCCGACGGCGCGCCGGTGGAAGACACGCTGTCGCGCGGGCAGCTCAAGCTCCTGATGTGTGCGCTACGTCTGGCACAGGGGGAGTTTCTCACCCGCGAGAGCGGGCGGCGCTGCCTGTACCTGATAGATGATTTTGCCTCGGAACTTGACGACGCGCGGCGCGGGCTGCTTGCCAGCCGCTTAAAAGCCACGCAGTCGCAGGTTTTCGTCAGCGCCATTAGCGCTGAACACGTTATAGACATGTCGGACGAAAATTCGAAGATGTTTACCGTGGAAAAGGGTAAAATAACGGATTAACCCAAGTTGAAATGAGCGAGAAACGTTGATGTCGAATTCTTATGACTCCTCCAGTATCAAAGTCCTGAAAGGGCTGGATGCGGTGCGTAAGCGCCCGGGTATGTATATCGGCGACACGGATGACGGCACCGGTCTGCACCACATGGTATTCGAGGTGGTAGATAACGCTATCGACGAAGCGCTCGCGGGTCACTGTAAAGACATCGTGGTCACCATCCATGCGGATAACTCCGTCTCCGTCACCGATGACGGTCGTGGCATACCAACCGGTATTCACCCGGAAGAGGGCGTCTCCGCGGCGGAAGTGATCATGACCGTCCTGCACGCAGGCGGTAAGTTCGACGATAACTCCTATAAAGTATCCGGCGGCCTGCACGGCGTAGGTGTTTCGGTAGTAAACGCCCTGTCGCAGAAGCTGGAGCTGGTTATCCAGCGCGAAGGCAAAATCCACCGTCAGCTCTATACGCACGGCGTGCCGCAGGCACCGCTGGCCGTTACGGGCGACACCGACAAAACCGGTACCATGGTGCGTTTCTGGCCGAGCCTCGAAACCTTCACCAACGTCACCGAGTTCGAGTACGACATCCTGGCGAAACGCCTGCGTGAACTGTCGTTCCTGAACTCCGGCGTCTCGATTCGCCTGCGCGACAAGCGTGACAACAAAGAAGACCACTTTCACTACGAAGGCGGTATCAAGGCGTTCGTTGAGTATCTGAACAAGAACAAAACGCCTATTCACCCGAATATCTTCTACTTCTCCACCGAAAAAGACGGTATCGGCGTGGAAGTGGCGCTGCAGTGGAACGACGGTTTCCAGGAAAACATCTACTGCTTCACCAACAACATTCCACAGCGTGACGGTGGTACTCACCTTGCAGGCTTCCGTGCGGCGATGACCCGTACCCTGAACGCCTACATGGACAAAGAAGGCTACAGCAAGAAAGCGAAAGTCAGCGCCACCGGTGACGATGCCCGTGAAGGCCTGATTGCCGTTGTCTCCGTGAAGGTGCCGGATCCGAAGTTCTCCTCACAGACCAAAGACAAGCTGGTCTCTTCTGAGGTGAAATCAGCGGTTGAGCAGCAGATGAACGAACTGCTGAGCGAATACCTGCTGGAAAACCCGTCCGACGCGAAAATCGTGGTGGGCAAAATTATCGATGCGGCGCGTGCCCGTGAAGCGGCGCGTAAAGCCCGTGAAATGACCCGTCGTAAAGGCGCGCTGGACTTAGCCGGCCTGCCGGGCAAGCTGGCTGACTGCCAGGAACGCGACCCGGCGCTGTCCGAACTGTACCTCGTGGAAGGGGACTCCGCGGGCGGCTCTGCGAAGCAGGGCCGTAACCGTAAGAACCAGGCTATCCTGCCGCTGAAGGGTAAAATCCTCAACGTTGAGAAAGCCCGTTTCGACAAGATGCTCTCTTCTCAGGAAGTGGCGACGCTAATCACCGCGCTGGGCTGCGGCATTGGCCGTGACGAGTACAACCCGGACAAACTGCGCTACCACAGCATCATCATCATGACCGATGCGGACGTCGACGGCTCGCACATTCGTACGCTGCTGTTGACCTTCTTCTATCGTCAGATGCCTGAAATCGTTGAACGTGGCCACGTCTACATTGCCCAGCCGCCGCTGTACAAAGTGAAGAAAGGCAAGCAGGAACAGTACATCAAAGACGATGAAGCGATGGATCAGTACCAAATCGCAATTGCGCTTGATGGCGCGACCCTGCACGCAAACTCGCACGCCCCTGCGCTGGCCGGTGAGCCGCTGGAGCGTCTGGTGTCCGAGTTCAACGCCACGCAGAAAATGATCACGCGTATGGAACGCCGTTATCCGAAAACGCTGCTGAAGGAGCTGGTTTATCAGCCAACCCTGACCGAAGCCGATCTGAGCGACGAGCAGACCGTGACCCGCTGGGTGAACGCTCTGGTGACCGATCTGAACGAGAAAGAGCAGCACGGCAGCCAGTGGAAATGCGATGTTCAGCAGAACGCCGATAAGCAGTTCGAGCCTATTATTCGCGTGCGCACCCACGGCGTTGATACCGACTACCCGCTGGAGCACGAGTTTGTCACCGGTCCGGAATACCGTCGTATCTGCACGCTCGGCGAGACGCTGCGCGACCTGATCGAAGACGATGCGTTCATCGAACGTGGCGAACGTCGTCAGCCGGTAGCCAGCTTCGAGCAGGCGCTGGACTGGCTGGTGAAAGAGTCCCGTCGTGGCCTCGCGATCCAGCGCTATAAAGGTCTGGGCGAAATGAACCCGGAGCAGCTGTGGGAAACCACCATGGATCCGGAAAGCCGCCGCATGCTGCGTGTCACTGTTAAAGACGCGATTGCTGCAGACCAGCTGTTCACGACCCTGATGGGTGATGCGGTTGAACCACGTCGTGCCTTCATCGAAGAGAACGCCCTGAAAGCGGCAAATATCGATATTTAATCGGTTTGAAACCGCACGATAACTGGCCGCGCTTTTAGCGCGGCTTTTTTATGGGCGCAGGCATATTCAGCGACATTGCGGACGGTAAACGGCTCGCCAGCGTATCTATCGCCATTCTTACCCTCAGCGGCAGATGCGGCGTCTGCTGCCACACCGCATGAACGTCGAAATGCACGTCCGGTGCCTGCTTCAGGAGCGGGACGAGTTTACCCTGGTGAATATCTTTAACGACCATCCAGCAGGGCAGCCATGCAATGCCGTGTCCGGCCAGCGCAGCGTCGCAGATCGCCTGCAAATCATCCATATTAAGTGATGACCGGGGAGTAAAGGTGTGCGACGTTCCTTCGTTATCCATCAACTGCCAGGACAGCACTCTGCCTGCGCGCAGATAGTTAATCGCCGTATGCTGGGGTAAATCAGCTACGCTTTGCGGTTGGCCTTTCTTCTGCAGATAATCCGGCGCGGCGCATAGCACCATGCGGTGTTCTCCCAGCCTTCTGGCGACCAGCACGCTGCTGTCCTGAAGCGTGCCGTTACGCACCGCCATATCAAACCCTTCCTCGACGAGATCCACCACCCGGTCGCTGAATGACATTTCCAGTTCAAGCCCGGGGTGTTCCTGCGCCAGCGCTATCAGCAGCGGGGCGACACACTGGCGACCAAACAGCACCGGCATGGCAACGCGCAGGCGGCCACTGACCTGCTGTTTCCCTGTTTCAAGCAGCGATTCCGCGCCCCGAATCTCCTCCAGCGCGCGCAGGCAGCGTTCATAAAAAAGAGCGCCGTTATCGGTCAGCCTCTGGCTACGGGTGGTGCGGTGAAAAAGACGTACCCCCAGCCGCTCTTCAAGGCGAGCGATGCTTTTCCCTACCGCCGAGCGTGACAAATGCAGGCGAATTGCGGCCTGAGCGAAACTTCCCGCCTCAACGGCGGCCACAAAAACAGGAATATCCTTCAGCGTATCGGTCATGGATTGTATCGATTATGGCGTCAATAAAGAGAAAACTTATCGCCACTGGTGACCTTTAGTCAACGGTAGACTGTCAGGACTAAAGCTCATCTGATGGCAGGAGAAATAAAATGACAGAGACAATGCAACGCTGGTCCATGGACGCCCTCGGGCGCGAGAACCTCAAGCTGACTCAGGCACCCGCTCCACAGCCAGGCCCGGGTGAAGTGCGCGTGCGGGTGAATGCCGTTGCGCTTAACTATCGCGATAAAATGGTTGTTGAAGGCACAATGCCAATCCCGCTTTCCTTCCCGTTTACCCCGGCGTCTGACATGGCGGGCGTCGTAGACTGCGTGGGTGAAGGCGTCACGCGCTTCCAGCCCGGCGCTCGCGTTATCTCAACCTTCTTCCCGGAATGGATCGACGGTAAACCGCAGGCGGACGCGCGCAATTTGCCCTATAAAACATCCGGCGGATACTTCCAGGGAATGCTGGCCGAGTATGTGATTGTGAAGGAAGACGCGCTGGTGGCCTCCCCGGAGACCCTGGATGACGCCGAGGCCAGTACCTTACCCTGCGCAGGGCTTACCGCCTGGTTCGCGCTGGTGGAACGCGGACAGCTGCGCCCCGGGCAATCGGTCCTGGTGCAGGGCACGGGCGGGGTGGCGATTTTCGCCCTGCAAATTGCAAAAGCGCACGGCGCAGAGGTATTTGTCACGTCCGGGAGCGATGAAAAGCTGGCGCTCGCCAAAAAACTGGGGGCCAGCCAGGGCATCAACCGCCTGAAAGGCGACTGGGCTGAAAATACGCTGGCGCTCACGCAGGATCGCGGCATCGACCATATTATTGAAACCGTGGGGGGAGAGAACCTGAAGCACTCCCTGCGTGCCGTTGCCGTTCACGGACGTATCTCCGTTATTGGCGTGCTGGCCGGGACGGAGATTACCCTCTCTGCTGGCGAGCTGTTGCTGAAATCCCCCGTCATTCAGGGGATCGGCGTGGGACACCGCCGGGCGCTGGAAGATTTCGTCCGCGCTGTTGACGTCACCGGACTGAAACCCGTGATTGAGCATCGCTACCGTTTTAACGAGCTTGAACAGGCGTTTGAACATCTCGATCGCGGCGCGTTCGGTAAAATCGTTCTCACCCGCGAGTAGGTCTTTGTTCTCCGGGATAAGCGTAAAAGGGGGCTTTTGTTGCGCAATGTAGCTCTATTTTTGTGTGCTTAATCGCGTTAGCATGAGGCAGCACTCATTTATCCCGGGGAACTCATGGCTATCAAACTTATTGCAATCGATATGGACGGCACGCTGTTGCTGCCAGACCACACTATCTCTCCAGCCGTTAAGAACGCGATCGCTGCGGCACGCGCAAAGGGCGTGAATGTGGTCCTGACCACGGGGCGTCCGTATGCGGGCGTGCACAGCTACCTGAAAGAGCTGCACATGAATCAGCCTGGCGACTACTGCATCACCTATAACGGTGCGCTGGTGCAAAAAGCCGCGGATGGCAGTACGGTTGCGCAAACCGCGCTGAGCTACGATGACTATCTGTTCCTGGAAAAACTGTCCCGGGAAGTGGGGTCCCACTTCCACGCCCTCGATCGCAATACGCTTTACACCGCCAACCGTGATATCAGCTACTACACGGTGCATGAATCCTACGTTGCGACCATTCCGCTGGTGTTCTGTGAAGCGGAGAAAATGGACCCTGCCACCCAGTTCCTGAAAGTGATGATGATCGACGAGCCGGAGATCCTGGATAAAGCGATTGCACGCATTCCGGCCGAGGTGAAAGAGAAATACACCGTGCTGAAAAGTGCGCCGTACTTCCTCGAAATCCTTGATAAACGCGTCAATAAAGGCACCGGTGTGAAATCGCTCGCTGATGCGCTGGGGATTAAACAGGAAGAGATCATGGCGCTGGGCGACCAGGAAAACGACATCGCGATGATTGAATTCGCGGGCATGGGCGTGGCGATGGATAACGCCATTCCGTCGGTGAAAGAAGTGGCCAACTTCGTGACCAAATCCAACCTGGAAGACGGCGTTGCCTACGCGATCGAGAAGTTTGTGCTGCAGTAACGCTTATTTCTAATCATCGGCCTCGGTTATCAACCGGGGCTTTTTTTTGCGCTGAATTTATCGAATTGTTCTTTTTGTGATCTTGATTGTAGTACAACAATTATTAATTGTACTACATTTTCACTACAGCAAAGTCGAACGCCCTCACGTTTGTACTGCAAAAGTGAGGTGAAATTCAGCGGTCGCGGTAAAGTAGTGATGGACATACAGAGCACAAGGACTCTCCATGACTCTCAATAAAACCGATCGCATCGTCATTACGCTGGGTACCCAGATTGTGGGTGGCAAATACGTTCCCGGTTCGCCGCTGCCTGCAGAGGCCGAACTGTGTGAGGAGTTTGAAACCTCGCGCAACATCATCCGGGAAGTCTTCCGCTCGCTGATGGCGAAGCGGCTGATTGAAATGAAGCGCTATCGCGGCGCGTTTGTTGCCCCGCGCAATCAGTGGAACTACCTCGATACCGACGTACTGCAGTGGGTGCTGGAAAACGATTACGACCCAAGGCTTATCGGTGCGATGAGCGAAGTCCGAAACCTGGTTGAACCGGCCATCGCCCGCTGGGCGGCGGAGCGCGCAACCTCTGGCGATTTGGCGCAGATTGAGTCGGCTTTAAACGACATGATCGCCAATAACCAGAACCGGGAGGCGTTTAACGAGGCGGATATTCGCTACCACGAAGCGGTGCTGCAGTCGGTGCATAACCCGGTATTACAGCAGCTTAGCGTGGCGATCAGCTCGCTACAGCGAGCAGTATTTGAACGTACCTGGATGGGCGATGAGGCCAACATGCCGAAAACGCTCCAGGAACATAAAGCGCTGTTCGATGCGATACGGCATCAGGACGGCGATGCGGCAGAGCAGGCGGCGCTTACCATGATTGCCAGCTCGACACGAAGGCTGAAGGAAATCACATGACATCTCGCTACATCGCAATTGACTGGGGATCGACCAATCTGCGCGCCTGGCTGTACCAGGGCGAGCAATGCCTGGAGAGCAGGCAATCAGAAGCAGGCGTGACGCGCCTGAACGGTAAATCCCCCGAGGCGGTGTTAGCAGAGGTCACACAAAACTGGCGCGATAGCGCCACGCCGGTGGTCATGGCGGGAATGGTCGGCAGCAACGTTGGCTGGAAGATAGCGCCTTATCTACCGGTTCCTGCCCATTTCTCCGCGATTGGCGAGCAGTTAACGTCCGTTGGCGACAATATCTGGATTATTCCCGGTTTGTGCGTCTCTCGCGACGATAACCACAACGTGATGCGCGGCGAAGAGACGCAGCTGCTTGGCGCGCGCACGCTTTCTCCTTCTTCTGTCTACGTCATGCCCGGAACGCACTGCAAGTGGGTCCAGGCCGACGCTGAGCAAATCCACGATTTTCGCACCGTGATGACCGGCGAGCTGCACCATTTGCTGCTCAATCATTCACTGGTGGGAGCCGGTTTGCCGGAGCAGGAAGCCTCGTCAGAGGCGTTTGCTGCCGGGCTTGAACGTGGGATCGCTTCTCCTGATGTTTTGCCGCAGCTTTTTGAGGTTCGCGCCTCGCACGTGCTGGGAAATCTCCCGCGCGAGCAGGTCAGCGAGTTTCTCTCCGGCCTGCTGATTGGCGCAGAGGTCGCCAGCATGCGTGATTTCGTCGCGCACGGGCAGGCCATCACCCTTGTCGCTGGCACATCGCTAACGTCGCGCTATGAGCAGGCGTTTCGCGCCGTTGGACGTAACGTTTCAACGGTATCCGGCGACACGGCATTTCAGGCAGGAATAAGGAGCATCGCTCATGCAGTGGCAAACTGATCTTCCCCTTATCGCGATTTTGCGCGGCATCACGCCCGACGAGGCGTTAGCCCACGTCGGCGCGGTTATCGACGCCGGGTTCGACGCTGTGGAAATCCCGCTTAACTCTCCGGAGTGGGAAAAAAGCATTCCGGCCGTGGTGGAGTCCTTCGGCGATAGGGCGCTGATTGGCGCAGGCACCGTGTTACGGCCTGAGCAGGTAGATCGGCTGGCAAAGATGGGCTGTAAGCTTATCGTCACGCCCAACATTCAGCCTGAGGTGATCCGCCGCGCGGTGGGTTACGGCATGACCGTCTGCCCTGGATGCGCCACCGCCACGGAAGCCTTTACTGCTCTGGACGCGGGCGCACAGTCGCTCAAAATTTTCCCGTCATCGGCTTTTGGAGCGGACTACATCAAAGCGCTGAAAGCGGTATTACCCGCCAGCGTGCCGGTCTTTGCCGTGGGCGGCGTAACGCCAGAAAACCTGGGCCAGTGGATGAGCGCGGGCTGTGTGGGCGCGGGGCTGGGCAGCGATCTGTATCGCGCCGGTCAGTCCGTGGAACGTACCGCACAGCAGGCGGCAGCATTTGTGAAAGCGTATCGAGAGGCAGTGAAATGAAAATAACCAAACTCACCACGTACCGTTTACCCCCGCGCTGGATGTTCCTGAAAATCGAAACCGATGAAGGGGTCGTGGGCTGGGGCGAACCGGTAATTGAAGGACGTGCGCGCACCGTAGAAGCCGCGGTGCACGAGCTGGGGGAATACCTGATTGGCCAGGATCCGGCTCGCATCAACGACCTGTGGCAGGTGATGTACCGCGCGGGCTTCTACCGCGGGGGGCCGATCCTGATGAGCGCCATCGCCGGTATCGACCAGGCGCTGTGGGATATCAAAGGCAAAGTGCTGAACGCGCCGGTCTGGCAGCTGATGGGCGGCCTGGTGCGCGACAAAATTAAAGCCTACAGCTGGGTCGGCGGCGACCGTCCTGCGGAAGTGATCGACGGCATCACGCAACTGCGCAACATCGGTTTTGACACCTTCAAACTCAACGGCTGCGAAGAGATGGGCGTTATCGACAACTCGCGCGCGGTGGATCGCGCGGTGAATACTGTCGCGCAAATCCGTGAAGCCTTCGGCAACGAGATCGAATTTGGCCTGGACTTTCATGGCCGCGTTAGCGCGCCGATGGCCAAAGTGCTGATCAAAGAGCTGGAGCCGTATCGTCCGCTGTTTATCGAAGAGCCGGTGCTGGCCGAACAGGCCGAGTACTATCCGAAACTGGCTGAACAGACGCACATTCCCATCGCAGCGGGTGAACGCATGTTCTCGCGCTTCGAGTTTAAACGCGTGCTGGAAGCGGGCGGCATTGCCATCCTGCAGCCGGACCTCTCTCACGCGGGCGGCATCACCGAATGCTACAAAATTGCCGGGATGGCCGAAGCCTACGATGTGGCGCTGGCGCCGCACTGTCCGCTTGGACCGATTGCGCTGGCGGCCTGCCTGCACGTCGACTTTGTCTCCCGCAACGCGGTGTTCCAGGAACAGAGCATGGGGATTCACTATAACAAGGGCGCGGAACTGCTCGATTTTGTGAAAAATAAAGAAGACTTCAGCATGGAAGGCGGTTTCTTTAAACCGTTAACGAAGCCGGGCCTTGGCGTTGAGATTGATGAAGCCAAAGTCATTGAGCTGAGTAAACATGCGCCGGACTGGCGTAATCCACTGTGGCGTCATGAAGACGGTTCCGTAGCCGAGTGGTAACTCTCCGGCTGGCGCTTCGCCACCGGGCAAAAATCGTTAATACAAAAATATAACCCTCTGTAAATTACAGGGCATGGTGAGCGGCTTCGCTATGCCCAAAATCTGGAGACAGATTGCGATGGATATTCCAGTTACCGCTACAAAAACCGGGCGTCGCCGCTACCTGACGCTGATTATGATCTTTATTACCGTGGTCATTTGCTATGTCGACCGCGCCAACCTTGCCGTGGCATCGGCCCATATTCAGGAAGAGTTTGGCATCACCAAAGCGGAAATGGGTTACGTCTTCTCGGCGTTTGCCTGGCTGTATACGCTCTGCCAGATCCCCGGCGGCTGGTTCCTTGACCGCGTGGGTTCACGTCTGACCTACTTTATCGCCATTTTCGGTTGGTCCGTGGCGACCCTTTTCCAGGGCTTCGCGACCGGGCTGATGTCGCTGATTGGCCTGCGCGCCATTACCGGGGTTTTCGAAGCGCCCGCGTTTCCGACCAATAACCGCATGGTGACCAGCTGGTTCCCGGAACACGAGCGCGCTTCCGCCGTTGGCTTTTACACCTCCGGGCAGTTTGTTGGTCTGGCGTTCCTGACGCCGCTGCTGATTTGGATTCAGGAGCTGCTGAGCTGGCACTGGGTGTTCATCGTCACAGGGGGGATTGGCATTATCTGGTCGCTGATCTGGTTCAAGGTCTACCAGCCGCCGCGTCTGACCAAAAGCATCACCAAAGCCGAGCTGGACTACATCCGCGACGGCGGTGGCCTGGTGGACGGTGATGCGCCGGTGAAAAAAGAGGCGCGCCAGCCGCTGACCAAAGCGGACTGGAAGCTGGTCTTCCACCGTAAGCTGGTGGGCGTTTATCTGGGCCAGTTCGCGGTGACCTCCACGCTGTGGTTCTTCCTGACCTGGTTCCCGAACTATCTGACCCAGGAAAAGGGCATCACGGCGCTGAAGGCGGGCTTTATGACCACCGTGCCGTTCCTCGCGGCGTTTTTCGGCGTACTGCTCTCCGGCTGGCTGGCCGATAAGCTGGTGAAAAAAGGCTATTCGCTGGGCGTGGCGCGTAAAACGCCGATTATCTGCGGGCTGCTGATCTCCACCTGCATCATGGGCGCCAACTACACCAACGATCCGGTGTGGATTATGGCCCTGATGGCGGTGGCGTTCTTCGGTAACGGTTTCGCCTCTATCACCTGGTCGCTGGTGTCTTCCCTCGCGCCGATGCGGCTGATTGGCCTGACCGGCGGCGTGTTCAACTTTGTCGGCGGGCTGGGTGGGATCACCGTACCGCTGGTCATCGGCTACCTGGCGCAGGACTACGGCTTCGGCCCGGCGCTGGTCTATATCTCTGCCGTGGCGCTGATCGGCGCGCTTTCCTACATCCTGCTGGTGGGTGATGTGAAACGAGTAGGCTAATCCCTGCGGATGTTTTACCCTGATGCACTCACCGTGCATCAGGGTATCCTCATGAAACAAATCACCTTCGCTTCCCGCAACCACCAGCTGACCAACATCAATACCTGGACGCCAGACAGCCAGTGGCTGGTCTATGACGTGCGCCCGTCCGGTGCATCGTTCACCGGTGAAACCATTGAGCGGGTCAACGTCGCGACGGGTGAGGTGGAGGTGATCTATCGCGCCACCGATGGCGCGCACGTTGGCGTGGTGACCGTTCATCCTGCACAGGACAAATACGTCTTTATCCACGGCCCGAAAAACCCGGATGCAGACTGGCACTATGATTTTCATCATCGTCAGGGAGTCATTGCCTGTAACGGTCAGGTGAGCAATCTTGACGCGATGAATATCACTGCGCCCTACACCGCAGGCGCGCTGCGCGGCGGCAGCCACGTCCATGTCTTCAGCCCGAATGGCCGGCTCGTCAGCTTTACCTATAACGACCATGTCCTGCACGAGCGCGATCCGAAGCTCGATTTACGCAACGTCGGCGTGGCGGCGCCTTACGGCCCGGTGAACCCGCAGGGGAACCATCCCCGCGAATACCCGGGCGCTTACTGGAGCGTGCTGGTCAGCCGCACGACGCCCGACCCGCAGCCGGGCAGCGACGAGATTAACCGCGCCTATGAAGAGGGCTGGGTGGGCAACACCAGGCTGGCGTTTATCGGCGATACCCTCTCTGCGCAGGGCGAAAAAGTCCCGGAACTGTTTATCGTCGACCTGCCGGAAGACGAGCAGGGCTGGAAGCGTGCGGGCGATGCGCCGCTGCAGGGCACGGCAGAGACCCTGCCAGCTCCGCCTGCCGGGGTGATGCAGCGTCGTCTGACCTTTACGCATCAGAGGGCCTATCCGGGCCTGGTGAACGTGCCGCGTCACTGGGTTCGCAGCAACCCGCAGGGGACGCAGCTCGCGTTTCTGATGCGCGACGATAACGGCATTGTGCAGCTGTGGCTGATCTCGCTTGAGGGCGGTGAGCCTCGGCAGCTGACGCGTAACGGGAGCGATATTCAGTCTGCGTTTAACTGGCATCCGGCGGGTGACCGACTGGGATTTGTGCTCGAAAACCGGATCGCCTGCTGCGACGCGCAGACCGGAGAGGTGACGTTTTTGACGTCCGATCACGGCAATCCGCCGTCTGCTGATGCCGTCGTGTTTTCCCCGGACGGGCGCTTTATTGCGTGGATGGAAGAGACAGGGGGTTTCCGTCAACTTTGGTTAACGGAAACCGCGCAGAACTAGCGTGGAGGCATCTCTGCGGGCGGGATAACGGCGTTTGTCGCCAGATTCTCCTGCTCGCTTTTTTCTACCCGTGAGCGCACGGAGTTGTCCTTACGAAACATATCCCACGGCAGCAAAAGCGTATCCGCCACGGCCGTAAACGGCATATCCAGGATAACCAGGGATTTGGTGCCCCAGTTTGTATCGTCATCGGAGATCATCGCCGCGCTGGCGCGCGTCCCCGGATATGTTCCTTCTTTACCGCCGGTGTGAGACATCACGCTCGAACACCCGCAAAGTAAAACAACCCCGCTGAACGTCGTCAGCTTTATCAGAACATTTTTCATCATCACTCAGTCATCGTTAATGGCACTGCATAGACCTGCAACTCAGGGTTATAACGAGCCTTAACCAAAATGGATAGCCCGATAACCCCGCACTGTGGCAGCCATCGCAATTTAACCCTTTGTGCTGTTGTCCCAGTCTAAGCGAGATGCAGGAAAGTGCAAAAAAAAGTGCAGTCGTCGCGCTTGAAAAGCCCGGTTGCAGACCCATTTTAAGAATACGACCCGATAACGAACTCGCCTGATGGGTGTTCGGGGGGCGCAAAGGCCTGTCCATGGTGGAAGGCTACATTTTCTCGCTGATTTCAGGAGTTTTATTTATGCGTAACTTCGATCTTTCTCCGCTATACCGTTCTGCAATTGGTTTTGACCGCCTGTTTAACCATTTAGAAAATAACCAAAGCCAGAGCAACGGCTACCCTCCATACAATGTTGAGCTGGTTGACGAAAACCACTACCGCATTGCCATTGCCGTCGCCGGTTTTGCAGAAAACGAACTGGAGATCACCGCGCAGGACAACCTGCTGGTGGTGAAAGGTTCCCATACGGCCGAGCAGAAAGAGCGTACTTACCTTTACCAGGGCATCGCTGAGCGCAACTTTGAACGTAAGTTCCAGTTAGCCGAGAACATTCACGTGAAAGGCGCGAACCTGGTCAACGGCCTGCTGTTTATCGAACTGGAACGTGTGATTCCGGAAGAGAAAAAACCGCGTCGTATCGAAATTAACTAATTATGCGGGTCGCGCGAGCGGCCCACCCAGACTAGCTTGCCGTAACGGGAGCATATGCGAATCCATCAGGATTTGCAGGAACAACTGCGCACAAAATTAAACTGTGCCGAACTCGCTTCTCAGAAGGAGATTTAGTATGCGTAACTACGATTTATCCCCCCTGCTGCGTCAGTGGATTGGTTTTGACAAACTGGCTAATGCCCTGCAAAACACCGCTGAGCAACAGACGTTCCCGCCGTACAACATCGAAAAAAGCGACGATAACCACTATCGTATCACCCTGGCGCTGGCTGGCTTCCGTCAGGAGGATCTGGATATCCAGCTCGAAGGCACGCGTCTGACCGTAAAAGGTACGCCGGAGAAACAAGAGACCGAGACCAAATGGTTGCATCAGGGGCTGGTTAATCAGCCGTTTAGCCTGAGCTTTACCCTGGCAGACCATATGGAGGTGTCCGGGGCCACGTTTACCAACGGGCTGCTGCATATTGACCTGACCCGCAACGTGCCGGAAACCATCCCGCCGCAGCGTATCGCCATTAGCGACCGGCCGGCGTTAAACAGTTAACAGTGTGCGGGTTGATGCCCTCACCCCGGCCCTCTCCCATAGGGAGAGGGTGAAAAGATAAAGCCCTGCCCCGGCAGGGCTTTTTTGTGCGCCATCGCCCATACAACCGCCCACGGCTCTGAGAGAATCCTTAGCATAACTAAGGTTATGCCAAGGAAGTGGATCATGAGTGATATCGCGTTAACCGTCAGCGTGTTGGCCCTGGTCGCTGTTGTTGGCCTGTGGATAGGGAATATCAAAATCCGCGGCGTCGGGTTTGGGATAGGCGGGGTGCTGTTTGGCGGCATTTTTGTCGGCCACTTCGCCGACCAGCTCGGGCTGGTGCTGAGCGCCGAGATGCTCCACTTTACTCAGGAGTTCGGCCTGATCCTCTTCGTCTATACCATCGGGATTCAGGTGGGGCCGGGGTTTTTCGCCTCACTTCGGGTTTCCGGATTGCGGCTCAACCTGTTTGCCCTCGGCATTGTGGTGATGGGCGGGCTGGTCACCGCCATTCTGCATAAAATCTTTGCTATCCCGCTGCCCGTGGTGCTGGGCATTTTCTCCGGGGCGGTCACCAACACGCCCGCGCTCGGTGCCGGACAGCAAATCCTGCGCGATTTGGGCATCGAACCCGGCATCGTCGATCAGATGGGGATGAGCTACGCCATGGCCTATCCGTTTGGCATTTGCGGCATTCTGCTCTCCATGTGGCTGGTCCGCGTCCTGTTTCGCATTAACGTTGATAAAGAGGCGAAAGACCACGAAACCACGCTCACCAACGGCCATATGCCGATCAAAACCATCAATATTCGGGTTGATAACCCCAACCTGAACAATATGGCGATTCAGGACGTACCGATCCTGAACAGCGCCAATATCATCTGCTCGCGCCTTAAGCGCGACGATACGCTGATGGTGCCCGCGCCTGGCACCATCATTCAGCAGGGCGATCTGCTGCATCTGGTCGGCCAGCCCGGCGATTTAAACAACGCGCGGCTGGTGATTGGTCAGGAAGTGGATACTTCGCTCTCAACCCGCGGTACCGATATGCGCGTGGAACGCGTTGTGGTGACTAACGAGCATGTTCTTGGCAAGAAAATACGCGATCTGCAGGTAAAAGAGCGCTACGACGTGGTGATCTCCCGTCTCAACCGTGCGGGCGTTGAACTGGTCGCCAGCCCGGAGGCCAGCCTGCAGTTCGGGGATATCCTCAACCTGGTTGGGCGCCCGTCGTCCATCGACGCCGTGGCGGATATGGTGGGTAACGCCCAGCAAAAACTGCAGCAGGTGCAGATGCTGCCGGTGTTTATCGGTATCGGGCTTGGCGTACTCCTTGGCTCCATCCCGCTGTACGTGCCGGGCTTCCCGGTGGCGCTCAAGCTGGGCCTGGCGGGCGGGCCGCTGATTATGGCGCTGATCCTCGGGCGTATCGGCTGCATCGGTAAGCTCTACTGGTTTATGCCGCCGAGCGCCAACCTGGCGCTGCGCGAGCTGGGCATCGTCCTGTTCCTGGCGGTGGTCGGGCTGAAGTCCGGCGGGGATTTTGTCGATACCCTGGTCAAAGGGGAAGGGATGAGCTGGGTCGGCTACGGCATCTTTATCACGGCGATTCCGTTGCTGACGGTGGGCATACTGGCGCGGATGTTCGCCAAAATGAACTACCTGACGCTGTGCGGCATGCTGGCGGGCTCCATGACAGATCCGCCCGCGCTGGCCTTTGCCAACAACCTGCACGCCACCAGCGGCGCGGCCGCGCTCTCCTATGCCACCGTCTACCCGCTGGTGATGTTCCTGCGCATCATTACGCCGCAGCTACTGGCGGTGCTGTTCTGGGGGATGGGCTAGCAGGTCGTCCGGGTGGATGCGCCGCAGATGGTAGTCCACCTGGTAATCGCTGGTATTTCGGAACATCACGGAATAATTGAGGAACTCGCCGCTGTCGCTGTAGGAGAGGGACGTAATGCGCAGCAGCGGCGTCTGTTCCGGCAGGTTCATATAACCGGCCAGCGTTTTATCTGCCAGCACCGGCGTCAGGCTCTCGTAGTTCCCGCTGATGGTAATCCCGCACTCCTTCTCGATGTAATCAAACTTTGACCCTTCAAGATGCGCCAGCGACAGATTGCGAAACAGCTTCACCGGCATAAAACTGTCCTCCAGCATCAGCGGCTTCCCGTCCACGTAGCGCACCCGTCGGGAAAAGTAGATCCGCTCATCCACCTGAATTCGCAGCTGGCTGGCGATGGCGGGTGGGGCGGGCATCACTTCGAACTGCAGCACCTTGCTCTGCACCTCTTTTCCCTGCTGGCGCAGCACCTCCACCAGCCCGGTCAGGTTGGTGGTTTCGTGGTGAACGTCTTTACGTGACACAAACGTGCCGCTGCCGTGCCGCCGCTCAACCAGCCCCCAGCTCACCAGCAGATCCAGCGCCTTGCGGATGGTCATTCGCGCCACACCGAACTCCTGCGCCAGCGCTTTTTCGCCGGGCAGCGGGCTGCCGATGTTGTAGTCCGACGAATTCAGCCGCAGCCGCAATCTGTCGGCAATAGATTTGTAGATCACTGGTAGACCTCTCTGCCCTTATCAGGGCGTGGGTGGCGTCCTGACATGTCTATATTTACCGCAAAAAGTAGACCTGATTGGTCAAAATAAAACCATGAATGCGATCACGAATCGCAGCGGCACGCCATGTTCGCGCATCAGTAAGTTCTTATGCTCACCTCAGGCCAGCAAAAAATCATAAAGGCCTCTACCCCTACAGGTTGTTTCATGAGGATTTAAAAATGCTCAGTCAAATACAACGTTTTGGCGGTGCCATGTTTACCCCGGTGTTGCTGTTTCCGTTCGCCGGGATCGTGGTGGGAATCGCCATCATGCTTCGCAACCCGCTGTTTGTCGGCGAAGCCTTAACGGCCCCCGATCATCTTTTCGCGCAGATTGTTCACATCATTGAAGAGGGCGGCTGGGCGGTGTTTCGCAATATGCCGCTGATTTTTGCCGTCGGCCTGCCGATTGGCCTGGCGAAGCAGGCCCAGGGCCGCGCCTGTCTGGCGGTGCTGATTAGCTTCCTGACCTGGAACTACTTCATCAACGCGATGGGGATGACCTGGGGCCACTTCTTCGGCGTCGACTTCTCCGCCGAACCGACGGCGGGAAGCGGGCTGGCGATGATTGCCGGCATCAAAACGCTCGATACCAGCATCATCGGCGCTATCGTGATTTCAGGCATCGTTACCGCCATCCACAACCGCTATTTTGACAAGCCGCTGCCGGTGTTTCTGGGGATTTTCCAGGGCAGCTCGTTTGTCGTTATCCTCGCATTCTTCGTAATGATCCCCTGCGCCTGGCTGACGCTGCTGGGCTGGCCGAAAGTGCAGATGGGCATTGAGTCCCTGCAGGCGTTCCTGCGCTCTGCCGGGGCGCTGGGCGTGTGGGTCTATACCTTCCTGGAACGCATTCTGATCCCAACCGGATTGCACCACTTCGTCTACGGTCCGTTTATCTTCGGCCCGGCGGCGGTTGAGGGTGGGATTCAGGTCTACTGGGCGCAGCACCTGCAGGAATTCAGTCAGAGCACCCTGCCGCTGAAAACCCTCTTCCCGGAAGGCGGCTTCGCTCTGCACGGTAACTCAAAAGTGTTTGGTTCGGTCGGGATTGCGCTGGCGATCTGGTACACCGCGTCGCCGGAAAACCGCGTCAAGGTCGCGGGGCTGCTGGTCCCGGCCACGCTTACCGCGGTGCTGGTGGGCATTACCGAACCGCTCGAATTCACCTTCCTGTTTATCTCGCCGCTGCTGTTTGCCGTTCACGCCGTGCTGGCGGCGACCATGGCGACGGTGATGTACACCTTTGGCGTGGTCGGGAACATGGGCGGCGGCCTGCTGGATCAGTTCCTGCCGCAAAACTGGATCCCGATGTTCCATAACCACGCCGCGACGGTCTTCACCCAGATCGGCATTGGCGTCTGCTTCACCGGAATTTACTTCGTGGTCTTCAAAACGCTGATTGCACGTCTGAACCTGAAAACCCCGGGCCGGGAGAAGAGCGAAATCAAGCTCTACAGCAAGGCCGACTATAAGGCGGCGCGTGGGCAAACTACAGCTCCGGCTGCGGCCAGCCAGCAGGTCGGGCAGGCCGCCGGATTCCTGCAGGCGCTGGGCGGTGCGGCCAACATCGAAAGCATCAACAACTGCGCCACCCGCCTGCGCATCGCCCTGGTCGATATGGCGAAAACGCAAAGCGATGACGTCTTCAAAGCCCTCGGCGCCCACGGCGTGGTGCGACGCGGCAATGGCATTCAGGTGATTGTCGGCCTGCACGTTCCTCAGGTGCGCGACCAGCTGGAATCGCTGATGAAAACCCCCTTAACGAATGAACAAACCACCTTGACAGAGGCTATATCATGAAAAAATTCTCAGTTGTCATTGCAGGCGGCGGCAGCACCTTTACGCCTGGTATCGTCCTGATGTTGTTAGCCAACCGTGACCGTTTCCCGCTGCGCGCCCTGAAGTTCTATGACAACGACGGCGCGCGTCAGGAGACCATCGCCGAAGCGTGCAAAATCATCCTTAAGGAGCAGGCGCCGGAGATTGAGTTCAGCTACACCACCGACCCGAAAGCGGCCTTTAGCGATGTCGATTTCGTGATGGCGCATATCCGCGTGGGTAAATACCCGATGCGCGAAAAAGATGAAAAAATCCCGCTGCGCCACGGCGTGCTGGGTCAGGAAACCTGCGGTCCGGGCGGGATTTCCTATGGCATGCGCTCTATCGGCGGCGTGCTGGAGCTGGTGGATTATATGGAGCAGTACTCTCCAAACGCGTGGATGCTGAACTACTCCAACCCGGCGGCGATTGTCGCGGAAGCCACGCGCCGCCTGCGTCCGAACGCCAAAATCCTCAACATCTGCGATATGCCGATCGGCATTGAAGGGCGCATGGCGCAGATCGTCGGCCTGAAAGACCGCAAAGAGATGCGCGTGCGCTACTACGGCCTGAACCACTTCGGCTGGTGGACGTCGATTGAAGATCTGAACGGCAACGATTTGATGCCGAAACTGCGCGAATACGTGGCGAAAAAGGGCTATGTTCCGCCTTCAGAAGATGCGCATACCGAAGCGAGCTGGAACGATACGTTCGCTAAAGCAAAAGACGTGCAGGCGCTGGATCCGGACACCATGCCGAACACCTACCTGAAGTATTACCTGTTCCCGGACTACGTGGTCGCGCATTCCAACCCGGAACGCACCCGCGCCAATGAGGTCATGGATCACCGTGAGAAGCACGTGTTCAGTTCCTGCCGGGCGATTATCGAGGCGGGTAAATCCTCTGCCGGTGAGCTGGAAATCGACGAACATGCGTCGTACATCGTCGATCTGGCGACGGCAATCGCCTTCAACACCCAGGAGCGGATGCTGCTGATTGTGCCCAACAACGGCGCCATCCATAACTTCGATGCCGACGCGATGGTGGAGATCCCGTGTCTGGTGGGCCATAACGGGCCGGAGCCGCTCACGGTGGGAGATATTCCGCACTTCCAGAAAGGGCTGATGAGCCAGCAGGTGGCGGTGGAAAAACTGGTGGTGGATGCCTGGGAACAGCGCTCGTACCAGAAACTCTGGCAGGCGATTACCCTGTCAAAAACCGTGCCGAGCGCGTCCGTCGCGAAGGCGATTCTGGATGACCTGATCGAGGCCAATAAGGGGTTCTGGCCAGAGCTGCACTGATCGTCCTGACCGGCATCGCCCGATGCCGGTCTCCTTGTCCTTGTCGATTTACGCTATGCTGAAGCCTGCCCGTAGCACGACAAGGAACCTTCATGAAAATTTCCCGCCTCGGCGAAGCACCGGACTACCGCTTCTCGCTGGCTAATGAACGCACGTTTTTAGCGTGGATCCGCACCGCGCTGGGATTCCTTGCCGCCGGGGTGGGGCTCGACCAGCTCGCGCCTGATTTCGCCACGCCGCTGATCCGCGAGGTGCTGGCGCTGCTGCTGTGCCTGTTCGCGGGCGTGCTGGCGATTTACGGCTACCTGCGCTGGCTGCGCAATGAGAAGGCGATGCGTCTGAAGCAGGATCTGCCCTATACCCGCGGGCTGCTTATCATCAGCGGGATTTTGCTGGCGGTGGCGGGCGTAGTGATGGTGCTGGTGTTCTATGGCGGATAGCCGCAAAGCGCGACGCGAAGCGGACCCCGGCCTGCAGCCGGAGCGGACGTCACTCGCCTGGCTGCGCACGCTGCTGGGGTATGGCGCGCTGATTGCCCTGGCGATTAAGCACAACTGGCACCGCACCGGGATGCCGTTCTGGATCTCGCTTGTCGTGCTGGCGCTGGTGGCGATTATTTTATGGCGCTATACCCGCAGTCGAAACCTGATGGACGTGGCGCAGAACGATTTTGTGCAGCCGAAGGCGGTGAGGGATAAGTTCCTGATCGCCCTGGCTGTTCTCTCATTGTCATTGTTGTTTGCGGTAACCCACATTCAACAAATTTTGCAGTTGTAGGCCGGGTAAGGCGTAGCCGCCACCCGGCATAATTACTTCCCTTTCGCCAGATACTTCGCCATCTCGTCTTCCGGCACCATCCCGCCGCCGGTCGCCCACACCAGGTGGGTAACGTTGGTATGCGAATGAACGCGCACCGGCCCGGCCATACCCGCCAGCGCCGACGGCTCCAGGCGGATCCCTTCCTCCTGCGCCAGCCAGCCGAGCATGTCGTACATGCTCTGATCGGAAAGCGTATAGAACCCGTCAAGCAGGCGTTCCATCGCACGCCCCACGAAGCCGGACGCGCGCCCTACCGCCAGACCGTCCGCTGCCGTGACGTTATCAATGCCCAGATCCTGCACGGCAATCTCATCGTGCAGGCCGGTGTAAACACCCAGCAGCATGCACGGGGAGTGCGTTGGCTCCGCGAAGAAGCAGTGGACGTTATCGCCAAAGGCCAACTTCAGGCCAAACGCCACGCCGCCAGGGCCGCCGCCGACGCCGCACGGCAGATAGACGAACAGGGGATGATCCGCATCCACCACGCGGCCCTGTGCGGCAAACTGCGCCTTCAGTCGCTCGCCTGCCACCGCGTAGCCCAGGAACAGTGTGCGGGAGTTTTCATCGTCAATGAAGAAACAGTTCGGATCGCTTTCCGCCGCTTTTCGTCCCTGCTCCACCGCCACGCCGTAATCCTGCTCATATTCCACGACGATGACGCCGTGGCTGCGCAGTTTGGCTTTCTTCCACTCGCGGGCGTCGGCGGACATATGTACCGTCACCTTAAAGCCGATGCGTGCGCTCATAATGCCGATGGACATCCCGAGGTTGCCGGTTGAGCCCACCGCAATGCTGTACTGGCTGAAGAAGTCCTTAAAGCGCGGCTCCAGCAGGATGCTGTAGTCGTCTTCAACGCTCAGCAACCCGGCTTCCAGCGCCAGTTTCTCCGCGTGGGCCAGCACCTCATAGATACCGCCGCGCGCTTTAATCGAGCCGGAAATCGGCAGATGGCTGTCTTTTTTCAGCAGCAGGGTGCCGGGAATAGACTTAGCAGATTCTTTCTCCAGCCGCGCCTGCATTGCCGGGATCGCGACCAGCTCGGATTCGATAATCCCGCCCGTGGCGGCCGTCTCCGGGAATGCTTTCGCCAGATACGGCGCGAAGCGTTTCAGGCGAGCGTGCGCGTCGTCCACGTCGGCTTTAGTCAGCCCGACATAGGGCAGTCCTTCCGCCAGCGTGGTGGTACGCGGGTTAAGCCAGGTGGTTTCTTTCAGGGCAATCAGATCCTCAACCAGAGGAAACTGTGCGGTTAAAGTAGTGATAGTTGCGTTTTCCATAATACGTCTCTTCGCGCTCAGATAATGAAGGAAAGCAGGAATGTGCTGCCAAGTGCAAGCACCGAGGCGATAAACGTCGCCGTCGTATAGTATTTGAAGGTCTCATTCAGGGTCGCGCCGCAGTACTGCTTCACCAGCCAGAAGAGGGAATCTGTCACGATCGTGCAGCCAATGGCGCCGGAACCGATGGCAATGGTGATGATCTCCGGGCTGACGTTCGGGTAGAGCGGCAGCATCGGCGCGACTATCGCCGTCGCCCCCATCATCGCGACCGTGGCGGAGCCGACAGCGGCATGCAGCACCAGCGCCACCAGCCAGGCAAGCAGGATAGGGTGCATGTGCAGGTTCGAGAGAATATGCGCCAGTGAGTCCGCCAGCCCGCTGGTTTTCAGGATGGCGTTAAACGCGCCGCCTGCGCCGATAATCAGCAAAATGTTGGCGATAGAGCCGAAGCCGTGCTCGGTGTGCGTCAGCATCGCGCCCATGCCCATATGCTGGCGGATCCCCAGCAGGTAATAAGCGACAAACACGGCGATAAACATCGCGGTGATCGGGTTGCCGATAAACTCCAGCAGCGTATACAGCGTGCCTTCTTTTGCCATATTCAGCTCGGCGATGGTTTTCACCAGCATCAGGGCAATCGGCAGCAGTACCGTGAACAGCGTGGCGCCCAGCGACGGCAGGGTGTGCTCTTCCCGCACCTTCAGGTCTGAAAATTCCGCCGGAACCGGTTTAAACGGCAGACGATTGCCGAGCAGTTTCAGGAACAGCGGGCCGCCGATCAGCGAGGCCATCAGGCCTACCATCAAACCGTAGACAATGACCGTCCCGACGTCCGCACCTAATTTATTGGTCACAAACAGGGCAGCAGGATGCGGCGGCACCACGCAGTGCACCGCCATCAGCGCGGTACAGAGCGGAATGGCCAGCTTGAGCAGCGACGTGTGGGTCTTTTTGGCGATGGAAAACGCCAGCGGGATGAGCAGGACTACGCCCACTTCCACGAACAGCGTGATGCCGCAGATCAGGCCCACCAGCACCATAATCACGTCTGCTGACAGCCAGCGGCAGCGCTGTAAGGTGATCCCGATGCGCTCTGCCGCGCCGGAGACTTCCATCATCTTGCCGAGAATGGTGCCCAGACCGATCACCGCCGCCAGGAAGCCCAGCGTGCCGCCAATCCCGCTCTCAATGGCGTTCACCATATCCAGCGGGCTCATCCCCATCATCGTGCCGACGAAAAAGCTCGCCAGCAGCAGCGCGAGGAACGGGTGAAACTTCAGTTTTACGATGGTTAAAACAATCAACACAATGCTGACCAGCAGCGTTGCCACAACCCAGACCTGAGATCCCATATCTCACCTCACCCTTATGTCATCTGAGGGTATTGGACGAAAAATCGGCGTGGGCTGACAAACGATATAAATTGGCGTTCAGGTGAGCCAGATTGGATCAACTGAGTGACTGCGCTCTAAAAAGCGCACTTAATTCGTATTAGGTTCACATAAATTCACCCTTAAACGGTATGCTGAGCGCAGCAACCACGCGTGAGAATTGTGATGACCGATGCAAATGAAGCCAGAAACCGGCTGTTAAACGGCTGGCAACTGTCGAAAATGTACACCTTTGAAGTGGCCGCCCGGCATGAGTCCTTCGCGCTGGCGGCGGAGGAACTGTCGCTTAGCCCCAGCGCGGTGAGCCACCGCATCAACCTGCTGGAAGAGGAGTTGGGCATTCAGCTGTTCGTCCGCTCGCACCGTAAAGTCGAGCTGACGCAGGAGGGAAAGCGCGTCTACTGGACGCTAAAATCATCCCTCGACACCCTGAATCAGGAGATCCTGGATATCAAAAACCAGGCGCTCTCCGGCACGCTGACGGTCTACTCCCGGCCGTCGATCGCCCAGTGCTGGCTGGTACCCATGCTGGGTGATTTTACCCGCCGCTATCCATCGATTTCGCTCACCATCCTGACCGGCAATGATTACGTCAATATGCAGCGAACGGGTATCGATCTGGCACTTTATTTCGACGATACGCCGCCTAACCATCTCTCTCATCACTTCCTGATGGACGAGGAAATTTTGCCCGTCTGTTCACCACAATATGCCCGTGAGCATGAACTGTTGAAAAACCCCGATAACCTCAGCCACTGCACGCTGCTGCATGACCGTCAGGCCTGGAGCAATGATTCCGGTACGGATGAGTGGCTGAGCTGGGCGCAGCACTTTGCGGTGAACATGCCGCCATCGTCTGGTATTGGTTTCGATCGTTCTGATTTGGCGATTATTGCGGCCATCAACCACGTCGGCGTCGCGATGGGGAGAAAGCGGCTTGTGCAGAAACGGCTGGAACGAGGCGAGCTGATCGCCCCGTTTGGCGAAAAGACCCTGAAATGCCATCAGCACTACTATATTTCGACGCTTTCTGGCCGTCAGTGGCCGAAAATTGACGCCTTTATCGGCTGGCTGAGAGAACTGGCAGGTTGAAGAATTATTACGCTTTCGCTCTACACCAAATATGAAAAAGCGTGCTAAATACAGGTAATGCTTTCGATTTATCCAGGGTAAACCGTGTTAAAGCCTTTTATTGTCTCTGCATTACTGATCTCTTCCGGCTGGGCGATTGCCGCTGAGCCGCCGCTGACGGCTGCCCATTATGCGCAGCAGCTTGGCGTCGGGATGGATGTGGACTGGGCGCGAACCGAGCGCGGCATACGCGAATTCGACCCGCTGGTGGTCCGCGATTTTCGTGCAAAAGGCATTACTCACGTGCGCATCCGCGTGGCCGATGAGCCGACGGAAGCGCGGCTGATTCACCTGCGCAAGCTGGTGGAAGCCTGCGAGCAGTATGGCGTGATCCCGATAATCGCTTATCAGGCTGATGAATATAAAAACGACCCAAAAGCCGACAACGAAAAAGAGACGATCAACTGGTGGATTGCCGTTGCGCACTATTTCGGTCAGAGCTACCCGCTGCTGGGTTTTGATCTCATTTATGAGCCAGCCGACAAGCTTAACCACAACCTCGCGTCGCTAAACCGCGTGTATGAAAAAACCATTAAAGCGATCCACGACATGGACCCGCAGCGCATGATCTTTATTGCGCCGCGCCTGCGTGCCGCACCGGAGGATTTATCCAGCCTGAAGCTGCCTGCGCACAGCCAGAACTACCTGCTGGCGGAGTGGCATATTTTCCCGTGGGGGCCGCTGAAAAATAGCGGTAAATACCCGTGGACGTCCGGCACGGCGGCGGAGAAAGCGGCTATCCATAACCGCATCAACGCCGCGCTGCACTGGCAGCAAAAAACCGGGCACGTTAGCTGGGTCGGGGGCTGGGGCGTGGGAGAATCAAGCCGCTTTACGCCAACCGCTTCGCAGCTGGCCTTCGCCACCTTTATGGCCTGCGAGCTGCAAAAGGCGAAAATCCCGTATGCGCTTAACGCGGATTTCCAGTTTTACGACGGAGAAGAGGGCGCCTGGCGGCCAGCGCCAGAGCCGTTATTACAGGCGATGATCGCCCCTGTCTGTGAAAAGCCCGGCGAGAAGCCGGGCCATCATGCGGTTAAACCGGCTGCTCGTGATGCGGGACACGCGACGCCAGCGGCAGCCAGCACAGTAAAATCAGCAGCCCCATCAGCGTCATCAGCAGGCCCAAACTAGCCTGCCCGGTCTGCGGCATCATCGCCGAGAGCCAGGCCAGCGCGCCGGAGCCGATATTCTGCAAGCCGCCCACCAGTGCGCCAGCCGTACCTGCAAGGAACGGGAACGGCTCCATCGCGCCGCTGGTGGCGAGCGGGAACAGCATCCCCGCGCCGAAGAAGAACAGCGCTGCCGGGATGAGCAGCGTCCAGACCGACATCACGTCAAACAGCCCCGGGATCCACATCATCAGACCCGCCAGCAGACAGCTGATCACCGACTGCCACATCAGGGTGGAGAAGCGCTTGTTTGGTCGCCCGGCAAACCACGCGCCGAAGAACGCCGCCGGGATCGGCAGAATAAACAGAATACTCACCACCATGCTGCTCAGGCCCAGCCCCGCGCCCAGCAGCACGCCGGAACAGGCTTCGAACACCGCAATGCCCGCCAGGCCGCCGATCAGCATCAGCAGATAGCAGGTAAACGCGCCGTTGCCGAACAGCGTTTTATAGCTGGTGATAAGCTTCGTGCGCGGCGCGTCCTGCGGGCGCGTTTCGGGCATCCAGCGCGCCATGCTGAAGGTGACAATCACGCAGAGCACCAGCAGGAAGGCGTAGCAGGCGCGCCAGGACCACATCGTGTCCAGCAGGCCGCCGATCAGCGGGGCCAGCAGCGGGCTGACCAGAATACCCATGTTTAACAGGCTGTTGGCATGGCGCAGCTGGGTACCCTGATACATATCGCGCGGTAAGGTACGCGCCATCACCCCGCCGACGCCGGTCCCGACGCCCTGAAGGGCGCTGGCGGCAATCAATACGGTCAGGCTGTGGGTGGTAATGGCAATTACCGTCGCCACCATGAAAATGCTCATGCCCACCAGGATCACCGGGCGACGCCCGACGCGGTCGGACAGCGGGCCGTAGAAGAGCTGCGAAACGCCATAGGTCAGCAGATAGGCTGCCATTACGCTCTGTACCGCGCCCTCGCGGACGTTTAATTCCTTTGCCATGTCGGCAATCGCCGGAATGTAGATGGTTTGCGCCATCTGACCGACGGCCACCAGTAACACCAGCATCAACAATAAGTTAACGTTCCGTTGCTTTTTCATGTCGCTGAATACTTTTGCCAAAAGAGAAAAATGAAGAATAAGTGACTGCGCATTCCCATAAATGCGCGAGGAATCTACCACAGAGAGATGACAATTTAAGCATTGTCTTGGTGAATGAAAAAACCGGCAAAGGCAGGATTTGTAAACAAGAACGGCAACTAATGTTGCCAGTGCTTTACGCCAGGCGCAGCAGAATGGCGCCGCCGGCAATGCCCAGCGCCGCCGCGATGCGCAGGCCCGCAACCTTCTCTTTTAAAAGCAAAAAAGCGATCAGCGCGCCAAAGAGTATGGAGGTTTCCCGCAGAGCCGCGACCACCGCCAGCGGTGCCTGCGTCATTGCCCACAGCGCCAGACCATATGAGCCCATCGTGCCAACGCCGCCGAGCAACCCCTTTTTCCAGTGCAGACGCAGGTAGCCGGACGCCTCGCGCCGACGCGCCACCATCGCCCAGCTCAGCAGGCAGAAACCGTTCATAAAGAAGGTCCATAGCGTATAGCCCAGCGCGGTGTCCGACAGCCGTACGCCGGTGCCGTCCACCAGCGTATATCCGGCAATAAAACAGGCGTTCAGCAGCGCCAGCCAGATCCCTTTCCGCGACTGCGTGCGCCCGTTCATCGCCATCGCCAGAATCGACAGGCAAATTACCCCGATCCCGGACCAGGCGAGCCACGAAAGGCTATCGCCGAGCGCCAGCACGCTGATCAGCGCCACCAGCAGCGGGGCGGTGCCGCGCATCAGCGGGTAGGTCTGGCTCATGTCGGAGACCTGATAGGTTTTCGCTACCAGCACGGTGTACACCACCTGCAAGGCGCAGGAGACAATCAAAAACGGCCAGCTTGCGGCAGAGGGCTGTGGAGAAAACGGCAGTAAGACCAGAGCGATAACCGTGGCGGAGCCGCTGACGCTTATGGCGGAATAGAGCTTGTCCGTTCCGGCCTTAACGATGGCGTTCCAGCTGGCATGCAGCAGTGCGGCGAACAGCAAAATGCAGAAAACGGTGATGGTCATGGCGTATCGGGTGATGAATTGTCACTCAACTGTAACATTCACACCCTGATGCTGCCAGCCGCTTACACCGCACAAAAAAGGCGGTGCGTCACCCGCGGTTCGTCCGAGACCAGCGTAAAACCTGCCCGGCGATAAAACCCATAGGCAGCGTCCGGTGCATGGGTATTGAGGAAATCAAACCAGATGCTGGCATCGGCCATCACGACGGTTAAAAGCTGCTTGCCAATGCCCAGCCCGCGGCACTTCTCGCTGACGTAGAGATGGCGAATACGTCCGGCGCGCGGCTGCTGGCTGAACGGATCGCGGTTGAGGCCGCACACGCCGACCAGCTTGCCGTTGAGAAACGCACCCAGCAGCTTTTCACCCGGTGCGTTAAAGCGGTTCTCACCACGCTGCCAGTTCTCTTCCAGCCTGCGCAGCATGTTGAAATTCAATGCGATACTTTCCGCCTTCAGGGCGATATAACCCGGCTCATCCGGTGTGACAGGCTCAATCAACAGACGCGACATAGCATTCCCTCGTTATTAAAGAGGGGCGGTTGCCCGCCCCTCTCAGGTGCGACTTGAACCTGAATTACCGAAGGAATTTCAGGACAGCATCAAGCAGTTGCAGTACAGCAACAATGAGTTTGAGGATAAGTATCACCATATCCACTACGCTCATACGCGTCTCCTTTTGGTTAAAAGGAGCACGATGCTGGCGTACCTTTCCGCCGCCTGTTGCCAGCACCTGGATTGACGTAACACAGTGTGCTCACTTCAGGGGTTAAGGCACTGACGGCACCACCCGTTTCAGCCAGGACTTCGTTGCGCCGGTAGAACTGCGGCCCCCTCGCTCACTGCGAACACCCTCAGTATAGATAAATACTGTATGTATGAACAGTATTTTTTGGACAAAAATCGAAAGGCGATCCATACTCAAAAACGTCAAAATCCGTGCCGGAATTGCGCGTTCGTCTTCGATCGCGTATACTTTTTGCGTTGACGTAACACAGTGTGTTCTGCGGCGACCAACCGCAAAACCCTGATAAAAACCTCGCTCCCGCGGGGTTTTTTGTTTTCACCACCCAACAAACGAAACGTGATCTCTGACGCATTTTTGCGCAGATGAAAATTTTTCCATTGTCACGCTCGAAAACCTGTGTTTGTATAAATTCAATCAATGAATCCAAACACAGGTCCCCAATGACTTCATCCATCTTCACTTCGACTCTACTAAAAACTGCGCAACCAGCCGCAGTGGTCGTCGTGCGTGTGGTGGTGGTCGTCGGCAATGCGCCGTAGGGACTGGATCAACACACGAATCCAAAACCCCGCCGGCGCAAACCGGGCGGGGTTTTTCGTTTAAGAGCCTCCCCGGAAAGTCGGCCCAGAAGAAAAGGACTGGAGCATGGCAAGTTCGGGCATAACATCCAACAAGACGCGTTTTACTGGCGCGCAGCTGATCGTTCATCTGCTGGAGCGACAGGGCATCACCACGGTTGCGGGCATCCCCGGCGGCACGGTGCTGCCGCTGTACGATGCGTTAAGCCAAAGCACGCAGATCCGCCACGTGCTGGCGCGTCACGAGCAGGGGGCAGGCTTTATCGCTCAGGGCATGGCGCGTACCCAGGGTAAACCGGCGGTCTGTATGGCCTGTAGCGGGCCGGGCGCAACCAACCTGGTGACCGCCATCGCCGACGCGCGCCTCGACTCCATTCCGCTGATCTGCATTACCGGCCAGGTGCCGTCCTCGATGATCGGCACCGATGCGTTCCAGGAAGTGGATACCTACGGCATCTCTATCCCCATCACCAAACATAACTATTTAGTTCGCGATATCAGCGAACTTCCTCAGGTTATCAGCGATGCGTTCCGCATTGCGCAGTCCGGCCGCCCGGGCCCGGTGTGGATAGACATTCCTAAGGATGTCCAGACCGCAGAGATCGAGATCGACGTGCTGCCGGAGCCGGGCGACCGTGCCCCCGCGCCAGCATTCAGCGCTGAGAGCGTGCGCGATGCCGCAGCCATGATCAACGCCGCCAAACGTCCGGTGCTCTATCTGGGCGGCGGGGCGATTAATGCTGCGGATGAAATCCGTGAGTTTGCGGAAAAAGCCAACCTGCCGACCACCATGACCCTGATGGCGCTGGGCATGCTGCCAAAAGCGCACCCGCTGTCCCTGGGGATGCTGGGCATGCACGGCGCGCGCAGCACCAACTACATCCTGCAAGAGGCGGATTTGCTGATTGTTATGGGCGCGCGTTTTGATGACCGGGCGATCGGCAAAACCGAGCAGTTCTGCCCGAATGCCAAAATCATTCACGTGGATATCGACCGCGCCGAGCTGGGTAAAATCAAGCAGCCGCACGTGGCGATTCAGGGCGACGTGGCCGAAGTGCTGGCGCAGCTGATCCCGCAGACGGACGCAACCGACCGCGCCGACTGGCGTCAGCTGGTGACCGATCTGCAGCGCGAGTTCCCGGGCGCCATCCCAACCGAAGGCAATCCGCTGAGCCACTATGGTCTTATCAACGCCGTCGCCGCCTGCGTGGACGACAGCGCGATTATCACCACCGACGTCGGCCAGCATCAGATGTGGACCGCCCAGGCCTACCCGCTGAACCGTCCGCGCCAGTGGCTGACCTCCGGCGGTCTGGGTACTATGGGCTTTGGTCTGCCTGCAGCAGTAGGTGCGGCGCTGGCGAATCCGGACCGCAAGGTCATCTGCTTCTCCGGCGATGGCAGCCTGATGATGAACATTCAGGAGATGGCGACCGCGGCCGAAAACCAGTTAGACGTGAAAATCATCCTGATGAATAACGAGGCGCTGGGGCTGGTGCATCAGCAGCAGAGCCTGTTCTACAAGCAGGGCGTGTTTGCGGCGACCTACCCGGGAATGATTAACTTTATGCAGATTGCCGCCGGTTTTGGCCTGCATACCTGCGATCTGAACGCCGAAGAAGACGCGCAGGCGGCGCTGCAGGCGGCGATTTCTCGCCCCGGCCCGGCGCTGATCCACGTGCGTATCGACCCTGAACAAAAAGTGTATCCGATGGTGCCGCCGGGTGCGGCAAATACTGAGATGGTGGGAGAATAAGCCATGCAGAAACAACATGATAACGTCATTCTGGAACTCACCGTCCGCAACCACCCTGGCGTCATGACCCACGTCTGCGGGCTGTTTGCCCGCCGGGCGTTTAACGTGGAAGGCATTCTCTGTCTGCCGATTCAGGGCAGCGAGCACAGCCGCATCTGGCTACTGGTCAACGATGACCAGCGTCTGGAGCAGATGATGGCGCAGATCGACAAGCTGGAAGATGTCACCAACGTGGCGCGTAACCAGTCCGATCCCACCATGTTTAACAAAATTGCGGTGTTTTTCGAATAGATCGCTTAAGGTAAGCGTCTTTCGCTCTTGTAGGCCGGATAAGCGCAGCGCCATCCGGCGTTTTCAGACCGCAGGAAGACACATGACCACCATCGCCCTTATCGACGACCACCTTATCGTCCGCTCTGGCTTTGCCCAGCTTCTCAACCTCGAACCAGATTTCCAGGTCGTGGCCGAGTTTGGCTCCGGTCGCGAGGCGCTGGCGGGCCTGCCGGGGCGCGGGGTGCAGGTCTGTATCTGCGACATCTCGATGCCGGATCTCTCCGGGCTGGAGCTGCTAAGCCAGCTGCCGAAAGGAATGTCGACGATTATGCTGTCTGTCCACGACAGCCCGGCGCTGGTCGAGCAGGCACTCAACGCGGGGGCGCGCGGGTTCCTCTCCAAACGCTGTAGCCCGGACGAGCTGATTGCCGCGGTGCGCACCGTCTCCACCGGCGGCTGCTACTTAACGCCGGATATCGCCATCAAGCTGGCGGCCGGACGTCAGGATCCGCTCACCAAACGCGAGCGCCAGGTTGCGGAAAAACTCGCGCAGGGAATGTCGGTAAAAGAGATTGCCGCCGAGCTGGAACTGTCCCCGAAAACCGTACACGTTCACCGCGCCAACCTGATGGAAAAACTTAACGTCAGCAACGACGTCGAACTGGCGCGCCGCATGTTCGACAGCTGGCAATGAGTCCCGTCTTTTCGCGGCTGATCGCCGTCGTTGCCAGCTTTTTTATCTTCTCCGCCGCATGGTTCTGCTTATGGAGCATCAGCCTGCACCTGGTGGAACGCCCCGAGCTGGCGGTGCTGCTGTTTCCCTTCGGCCTGCGACTGGGGCTCATGCTCCAGTGCCCGCGCGGATACTGGCCGGTTTTGCTGGGCGCAGAGTGGCTGCTGCTGGTCTGGCTGGCGCAGGAAGTCGCTCTGGCGCACCTGCCATTATTGATGACCGGAAGCCTGCTCACGCTGCTCCCTGTTGCCCTCATTTCCCGCTACCGTCACCAGCGCGACTGGCGCACGCTGCTGCGACAGGGGGCGGCGCTGATTGCCGCCGCGCTGCTGCAGTCCCTGCCGTGGGCGGGTGATAAGGAGATGCTCAACGCGCTGCTGCTGACCCTGACAGGCGGCCTGACCCTCGCGCCGACCTGCCTCGTCATCTGGCATTACCTCACCAGTACCGTCTGGCAGCCGCTCGGCCCGGCGCTGGTTTCCCAACCGGTGAACTGGCGCGCCCGGCATCTCATCTGGTATCTGCTGCTGTTCGTGGTAAGCCTCTGGCTTCAACTGGGTCTACCTGCCGAGCTTTCACGCTTTACCCCATTTTGCCTTGCGCTGCCGATTATCGCCCTGGCCTGGCACTACGGCTGGCAGGGGGCGCTGATCGCCACCCTAATGAACGCCATCGCGCTGATCGCCAGCCAGACCTGGCACGACCATCCGGTGGACCTGCTGCTTTCCCTGCTGGCCCAGAGCCTGACCGGGCTGCTGCTCGGCGCAGGCATTCAGCGCCTGCGCGAGCTGAACCAGTCCCTGCAAACCGAGCTGGCGCGCAACCGGCGTCTGGCTGAACGCCTGCTGGAGACCGAAGAGAGCGTGCGGCAGGAGGTCGCCCGCGAGCTGCACGATGATATCGGCCAGACGATCACCGCCATCCGCACCCAGGCGGGCATTGTCCAGCGTCTGGCGGCGGAAAACGCGGGCGTGAAGCAGGGCGGAGCGCATATCGAGCAGCTTTCGCTGGGCGTGTATGACTCGGTGCGACGCCTCCTCGGCAGGCTGCGTCCGCGCCAGCTCGACGACCTGTCGCTGGAGCAGGCGGTGCGTTCCCTGATGCGCGAGATGGAGCTGGAAAGCCGCGGCATTGTCAGCCATCTCGACTGGCGAATTAACGAATCTGTCCTGAGCGAAGGCCAGCGCGTGACGCTGTTCCGCGTCTGTCAGGAGGGGCTGAACAATATCGTCAAACACGCCAGTGCCAGCGCGGTCACGATGCAGGGCTGGGAGCAGGACGAGCGCCTGATGCTGGTAATTGAAGACGACGGCTGCGGCCTGCCGCCGGGCTCCGGCCAGCAGGGCTTTGGCCTGGCGGGCATGCGCGAGCGCGTGAAGGCGCTCGGCGGCACGCTGAACCTCTCCTGCACCCACGGGACGCGCGTCAGCGTCAGCCTGCCGCTAAGGAGCCACCATGTTTAAGACCCCCGCGAACGCCGCACCGATAGGTAACAAAGCGGAAATCGACGCCCGCTACCGCTACTGGCGTCGCCATATTCTGATCGCTATCTGGCTCGGCTACGCGCTTTTCTACTTTACCCGCAAAAGCTTCAACGCCGCCGCGCCGGAGATCCTCGCCAGCGGCGTGATGACGCGCACCGATATCGGCCTGCTGGCGACGCTGTTTTACATCACCTACGGCCTGTCGAAGTTCTTCTCCGGCATCGTCAGCGACCGCTCTAACGCGCGCTATTTTATGGGCGTTGGGCTGATCGCCACCGGCGTGGTGAACATTCTGTTTGGCTTCTCCACCTCGCTGTGGGCCTTCGCCCTGCTGTGGGCGCTGAACGCCTTTTTCCAGGGCTGGGGCGCGCCGGTCTGCGCCCGCCTGCTCACCGCCTGGTATTCGCGCAACGAGCGCGGCGGCTGGTGGGCAATCTGGAACACCGCGCATAATGTCGGCGGGGCGCTGATCCCGATGGTGGTGGGTGCCGCAGCGCTGCACTACGGCTGGCGCACGGGGATGATGATTGCCGGTGGCCTCGCGATTGTCGCCGGGCTGTTCCTCTGCTGGCGCCTGCGCGACAGGCCGCAAACCGTTGGCTTGCCCGCGGTGGGCGACTGGCGGCACGACGAGATGGAAATGGCGCAACAGCAGGAGGGGGCAGGGCTGACGCGCAAAGAGATCCTCACCAAATATGTGCTGAAAAACCCGTATATCTGGCTGCTGTCGCTCTGCTACGTACTGGTTTACGTGGTGCGTGCGGCCATCAACGACTGGGGTAATCTGTACATGTCCGAGACGCTCGGCGTGGACCTGGTGACCGCCAACTCGGCGGTGACGATGTTCGAACTGGGCGGGTTTATCGGCGCGCTGGTGGCGGGCTGGGGCTCGGACAAGCTGTTCAACGGCAACCGCGGCCCGATGAACCTGATCTTCGCCGCCGGGATTTTGCTCTCCGTCGGCTCGCTGTGGCTGATGCCGTTTGCCAGCTATGTGATGCAGGCGGCGTGCTTCTTCACCACCGGCTTCTTCGTGTTCGGCCCGCAGATGCTGATCGGCATGGCGGCGGCAGAGTGCTCGCACAAAGAGGCTGCTGGTGCGGCGACGGGCTTTGTCGGGCTGTTTGCCTACCTTGGCGCATCGCTCTCCGGCTGGCCGCTGGCGCGGGTGATCGACATCTGGCACTGGAGCGGTTTCTTCGCGGCGATCGCCATCGCGGCGGGGATCTCCGCCCTGCTGCTGCTGCCGTTTTTGAACGCGCAGGCGCCGCGCGAAGCGTGACGCGCCTCACCTTTTGCTGCCGAGTGGCGCAAAACTAAGAAATTTTCCCGGTTTCACCTGGACGCTGTCTCAGGCATCTCTCCCGGCTGGTTTTTACAATGCTGCAAAAATCAGCTCAGGAGTAACTCAGTCATGCTGGCCTTCTTAAATCAGGTGCGCAAGCCGACCCTGGATCTGCCGCTCGACGTGCGGCGCAAAATGTGGTTCAAACCGTTCATGCAGTCTTATCTGGTGGTCTTCATCGGCTACCTGACCATGTACCTGATCCGTAAAAACTTTAACATCGCGCAGAACGACATGATCTCCACCTACGGGCTGAGCATGACGCAGCTGGGGATGATTGGCCTGGGCTTCTCCATCACCTACGGCGTGGGTAAAACCGTCGTTTCCTACTACGCGGACGGCAAAAACACCAAGCAGTTCCTGCCGTTTATGCTGATCCTCTCCGCCATCTGTATGCTCGGCTTCAGCGCCAGCATGGGCGCAGGGTCCGTTAGCCTGTTCCTGATGATCGCCTTCTACGCCCTGAGCGGTTTCTTCCAGAGTACCGGCGGGTCCTGCAGCTACTCCACCATCACCAAATGGACGCCGCGCCGCAAGCGTGGTTCGTACCTCGGCATGTGGAACATCTCCCACAACCTCGGCGGTGCCGGTGCGGCTGGCGTGGCGCTGTTTGGCGCTAACTACCTGTTCGACGGCCACGTGATCGGCATGTTTATCTTCCCGTCGATTATCGCCCTGATTGTCGGCTTTATCGGCCTGCGCTACGGCAGTGACTCCCCGGAATCGTACGGCCTCGGCAAAGCCGAAGAGCTGTTCGGCGAGGAGATCAGCGAAGAGGACAAAGAGACCGAAGAAAACGAGATGTCCAAATGGCAGATCTTTGTTGAGTACGTGCTGAAAAACAAAGTGATCTGGCTGCTTTGCTTCTCGAACATCTTCCTCTACGTCGTGCGTATCGGCATCGACCAGTGGTCGACCGTGTATGCCTTCCAGGAGCTGAAGCTTTCTAAAGAGGTGGCGATTCAGGGCTTCACCCTGTTCGAAGTGGGCGCGCTGGTTGGTACCCTGCTATGGGGCTGGCTCTCCGACCTCGCCAATGGCCGTCGCGCGCTGGTGGCCTGCGTCGCGCTGGCGCTGATTATCGCCACGCTCGGCGTCTACCAGCACGCCAGCAACCAGTACGTTTACCTGGCGTCACTGTTCGCGCTCGGCTTCCTGGTGTTTGGTCCGCAGCTGCTGATTGGCGTGGCAGCAGTGGGCTTCGTCCCGAAAAAAGCGATCGGCGCCGCCGATGGGATTAAGGGCACCTTCGCCTACCTGATCGGTGACAGCTTCGCCAAGCTGGGTCTGGGGATGATTGCTGACGGCACGCCGATTTTCGGCCTCACCGGCTGGGCGGGCACCTTCGCGGCGCTGGATGCAGCAGCGATTGGCTGTATCGTCCTGATGGCGATGGTAGCCGTGCTGGAAGAACGTAAAATTCGCCGTGAGAATCGTGCGCAGAAATTAAAAACAGCCTGAGTGTGCAGGTAACTTCTTTGCCCGGTGTGTGATGCCGGGCTTTTTTATTAGCTGAGTTAAGACCTACCCCAGAACAAAAATATCCCCTGTTGCCGGGGTAACCGCGTCCGGCAACCACAAATTGCCCCATTTACCCGTACAATGGCAGCCCATTATTTTGTCGGGTTGTAGGCCGTGCAGAAACTGCCTGAGTGCCCAGAGCTTACGCGGTGACGCACAGCGAAGATGGAAACCACCGAAAATTGCATGAATATGGTTGATGCCGGTTATTCTCTGACAGTGACGCACAATATCGATCAGACCTCGGTGCCCACAGCCGATAAAAATGACCAGGCCACGGTCAGATTTATAAATTAGAACCCCTTCATCTTTCACATAATCCACATTCGCATTTTTACTACCGATAACACCGTATGCGTGCGGTTTGGCGACAGGGATCTCCCCTGACCATATAAAGCGCTTCCCAATCTGGAGCGGGGTGCTGCTGTATTCCATGCGATAGTGTGAATAATCATTTTTCAGCGACAACTTTTTTAATCTGGCGGTATACCCTGAAAACTGTATTGCCGAGTAGCGCTCGCAGGCCACGTGGGGATGGCAGACGATCCGGCAATTATCCGGTAACCACGGAACGCCGCCGCAATGGTCATAGTGCCCGTGAGAAAGTACAGCTGCGGTCAGGCGGGTCAAATCGACTCCCATCAGAGCTGCGTTATGTATGAAGCTATCATCCGGACCGGTATCAAACAGAATGGAATCATTTTCATCCTGTATAAACAGGCTGAGTCCTGCTTTAGCTCGCAGTAAATTTTTAGCGCCGGGATTAGGTCTGTTCTCCAGCAGGACACTGATTGTTATGGACATGTTCGCTCTTTCCCTGAAGTGAAGATTCGTTACCGCCAGGCATTGACCATACACCGTGTATATATAATCGTCCCCATAAAAACTAAAACGACTTTCCTGCCGTTTTTCCAGCGCTTTTCCATTCACTATTATGCTTCTACCCGCTGTCGACGCCGTGCGTTTCCCGCTATGATGAGCGGCTAGTCTAAGGAGAACGCATGGTCTGGATAATGCTGGCAACGCTTGCCGTGGTGTTTGTGGTGGGATTTCGCGTCCTGACCTCAGATTCCCGCCGCGCCATCAAACGTTTAAGCGAGCGTCTTGGGATCACCCCGATGCCGGTTGAGTCGATGATCGACCAGTTTGGTAAAACGTCGGGCAATGAGTTTATCCGCTACCTTGAGCGCCCGGACGAAGCGCATCTGCAAAACGCCGCACAGGTGCTGCTCATCTGGCAGGTCTGCATTGTCGACGGCAGTGAAGAGAACCTGCACACGTGGCACCGCCTGCTGCGTAAAGCCCGCCTGGCTGCGCCTATCACCGATGCACAAATTCGTCTCGCGCTTGGCTTTATGCGCGAGATGGAACCCGATCCGCAGGAGCTGAACGCCTTCCAGCTGCGCTATAACCAGCTCTTCCTGCCGGAAGAGGGCGTGTTTTACCTGCACTGATCCCCTGTAAAAACGACAAAAGTTGTCTAAACGTTAAATTCGTCACACTTTTGATGATAAACTGCGCGACTTTTCCGCACGTTTTTATCTTCAGGTGACGCCATGACAGAACATATCCAGCCCACGACCAGACCGCAGACCAACGAGGTTTCACGCCCCAACTGGTCGGCCGTTTTCGCCGTGGCGTTCTGCGTCGCTTGCCTGATTACCGTTGAGTTTCTGCCGGTCAGCCTCCTGACGCCGATGGCGCAGGATCTGGGTATTTCCGAGGGCGTGGCGGGTCAGTCCGTTACTGTCACCGCCTTCGTGGCGATGTTCGCCAGCCTGTTTATCACCCAGGTGATTGGCACCATCGACCGCCGTAAAGTGGTCATCCTGTTCAGCGTGCTGCTGACGCTCTCCTGCCTGCTGGTCTCCTTCGCGGAAAGCTTCACCCTGCTGCTGCTGGGGCGCGCCTGTCTGGGGCTGGGATTAGGCGGCTTCTGGGCGATGTCGGCCTCGCTCACCATGCGCCTGGTGCCCGAGCGTACGGTGCCAAAAGCGCTTTCCGTTATCTTCGGTGCGGTCTCTATCGCGCTGGTGATTGCCGCGCCGCTGGGCAGTTTCCTGGGCGGGATTATCGGCTGGCGTAACGTCTTCAACGCGGCGGCAGTGATGGGCCTGCTCTGCATTATCTGGGTGTGGAAGGCGCTGCCGTCCCTGCCGGGCGAAGCGGCGCATCATAAGCAGAACATGTTCAGCCTGCTGAAGCGCCCCGGCGTGCTGGCAGGGATGACCGCGATCTTTATGTCCTTTGCCGGGCAGTTTGCCTTCTTCACCTATATACGCCCGGTGTATATGACCATGGCGGGCTTTGACGTCGACGGCCTGACGCTGGTGCTCCTGAGCTTCGGTATCGCCAGCTTTGTCGGCACGTCGCTGTCGTCACAGTTCCTGAAGCGCTCCCTGAAGGTGGCGCTGGCGGGTGCGCCGCTGGTGCTGGCAGTGAGCGCCACGGTGCTGGTGCTGTGGGGCAGCGATAAGTGGGTTGCGTCAGCCATTGCGATTATCTGGGGCTTTGCCTTTGCGCTGGTGCCGGTGGGCTGGTCGACGTGGATCACCCGCTCGCTTGCCGATCAGGCGGAAAAAGCCGGGTCGATTCAGGTGGCGGTGATCCAGCTGGCAAACACCTGCGGTGCGGCCATTGGCGGCGTGGCGCTCGACCATCTGGGGCTGACGTCACCGCTGGTGATTTCCGGCACGCTGATGCTGCTGACGGCACTGCTGGTGGCGGGGAAGGTGAAGGCGAAGTAGTGTTTTTCTCCCTCTCCCGTGGGAGAGGGTTGGGGTGAGGGCATCAGGCTACGCCGATGTCCTCACCCGTCTTCTTGAATCCATCGAAATCAGCACCACCGACGACACAATCAGCAGCGTTCCCAGCCAGTCCGGCAGGGTGAACGCCACGCCCAGCAACATCACCGACAGCAACGCGCTGCTCAGCGGCTCGGCGCAGCTCAGAATGCTCGCCTTCGGCCCGCCGATCATCTGTGCGCCTTTCAGGTACAGACTGAACGTCAGCGCCGTGCCAATCACCACCAGGTAGAAAAACGCCAGCAGCAGGCTGCCGTCAATTACGAAGGTCGTCCCGCGTCCGGCGTAGAACGGCGTCAGCATTAACCCGGCAATTAACATACTCCAGCCGACAATCGGCAATGTGCCGTAGCGGGCAATCAGCGTTGACGGATAGGTGGTGTAAAACGCGGCGGCAAACGCCGAGGCGATGCCGAAGAACAGTGCGGCAGGCGAGATGGAGAGCGAGGTTGGGTCGCCGTGGGTCACCAACAGGAAGGTGCCAACAAGCGACGTCATGATGGCCGACAGCACAAACACGCCGGGACGCTTTTTCCGCGCCAGGGCAAACCACGCCACAATGATGGTCGGTGACAGAAACTGCAGCACGGTAGCGGTCGCTGCGTTGGATTTTTCAATCGTCAGCAGGAAGGTGAGCTGCACGGTGAGCGCGCCGACAAGTGAGAATATCAGCAGGCTGAGGGCGTCTTTGCGATGTTTGATGACCGAGAAAATCTTGTCGCCGTGAACGAAGGAGAGCGTCAGCAGGATCACGCCGGTAAACAGCAGGCGAACCATGGTCAGGTAAGGCGAAGAAATGTGGCTTTTCTCCATGATGTACTGCGCGCAAACGCCTGAACTGCCCCATAAAACGGCGGCGATCAGAACGTTCAGCATCCCTTTACGTGTGGAACCCATGTTCTCCCCTGCTATGTTGTCGTTAATCCGGCCAACAGCATAGCATGGTTGTGTGCGGGCTGGTGCCCTCACCCCGGCCCTCTCCCACGGGGAGAGGGAGCAAACACTAAAAACGGCAACTCTCGTTGCCGTTTTGCTTCTACCTTGCTTAGAACCACGCCTCCCACATCGCGCCAACGTTGAAGTCGTCGAGCGTTTCGTCTTTGGTGTTGTTCACGCGCGCGGTGCGTGCGTTATCCACTTTGCCGCCGGTCACGTAGAAGCGCAGCATCGGACGGAACTCTGGCCCCATGGCGATAGACATGTTCTGCGACAGGGTCAGCTTCCAGCCCTTGTTGTCGCCGCCGTTATCGTAGTCAACGTGCTGCCAGCCTGCTTCCAGCCAGGTGGAGTGAACGTCGTTCCACCAGTGCATCGGGCGCACGATGGCGTTGTAGTTCTTACGGTTGTCGGTCTTATCGCGGCTGTTGTCATAATCGTGGAAGGCGAGAATGTACTCCACCTGCGTCGCCTGGGTGAATTTGTACAGCCCTTCGAAGCTGGCGTAGACCGTGGTCAGATCCTCGGTTTTGTTGAACACGCTGTTGTCCGCGTTATCGGAGTAGCGGGCAATCACCTTGTTCACGCCGCTGTCGTTGGTGTGGCTCAGCACCACGCCGCCCTGCCAGGCGTTCAGACGCTCGTCGCTCTCCACCGCTTTCGAGTCAAAGCCGTAGTTGGCGTACAGCTCCAGATCCAGCGGACCGAGCTTCATGCCATGGATTTTTGAGGTCGCAGCGTAGTTACCTTTGTCGCCCGTGCCGGAACCGCCGGTACAGGTGATGCGCGACGGGTTCGCTTCGTCCTCCATCACTTCCGGGCTACAGGATTCCACAGCCGCCACGGCGGCCACGTCGAACTGCACGCCGCCGATGTTGAAGTTCTTCACCCCGGCGCCCTGGCCGTCGTGGTTCATCCAGAAGTAATCGTTGATGCCCTGCTGCGGACGCTGGTGGAAGTCACGACCGGCCCAGAAATAGGCGTTCGGGTTGGAGGCCATAATGTTGGTCACGCCCGCGTAGGCTTTTTTCAGGTTAACTTCGTCGCCCCAGTGGTCGATCATCACGTTGATGTCCCAGATGGCACCGTTTTCACCCTTGAAGGCCTTGGAGAGCTGGAATTCCCCGCCGTTGCCTTCGTTACCCAGGCGACCAATGGCGGACGCGCCGTTGTAGGAGCCATCGACAGCCACGTATTTCTGATCGGCGGCCTGGAAGTGCGCGCCGTAGCGGGCGTAGCCGGTAAATTTAATCCCGAACGGGATCGCCATATCCGGGGATTGCGCCGCGCTTTGCGGCTCGGTCACCACGTCGGCTTTTTTCGCAACCGCCGCATCCATTTTGGCCTGACGTTCGGCCAGGGCTTTATCCACCGCTTTCGCCACAATGGCGTCGATTTGCTCCTGGGTGAATTCTTGTGCGAGCACGGAAATTGGGCAAAGCGCGGCGATAACCGCCATGGTTAATGGAAGTTTTTTAATCGTATTCATGGTTATCTCAATATAGTTTAATTTTATTCAGACAATAACCATCCCGCTCCGATCTGACAGAATATGTCGCTATCATCAGAACAAGTGGAATTCTATTTAAGGTACAGAGGTATTACATTAGTTTATTTCGCCATAGACTATCTCTGATATAAATGAATAATTTCTTCGGATAATTCACGCGCTAATAACGAATTCATTAAATGATCCTGCGCGTGCACCATAATTAAGGTCATCGGCTGGCGGGCTTCACCCGCGTCCTGCTCGATCAGTTTGGTCTGCATCTTGTGCGCCTGGCGCGCATAGCCGTCGGCTTCGCGCAGCAGGCTTTTGGCTTCGTCAATGTTGCCCTGGCGAGCCGCATGCAGCGCCTCAAAGCACAGGCTGCGGGACTGGCCAGCATTGACGATAATTTCCATAACGGCTTCTTCTAGTGCGATCATTATCATTACTCTTTTTCAAAACTATTATTTAAGGCGGTGGAGGCAAACCACTCTCCGCTTTTCTTAATGGTGCGCTGCTGCGTCTCCAGATCGAGCTGGATAAATCCGTAGCGATTTTTATAGGCATTGCACCACGACCAGTTATCGATAAATGTCCACATATGGTAGCCAAGACAATTACACCCTTCGCTAATGCCTTTATGCAGCCAGGTTAAATGCTCAGAAATAAACTCAATGCGGTATTGATCGTTAATCTGGCCATTTTCAATAAAGCGCTGCTCGTTTTCGACGCCCATCCCGTTTTCAGAAATAAAGCAGCGGGGGTTACCGTAATTGTCGCGCAGGTTAATCAGAATATCGTAGATACCTGGCGCGTAGATTTCCCAGCCGCGGTACGGATTCATCTTGCGGCCCGGCATCTCGTAGTTATCAAAGAACCACTCCGGCATAAACGGCGCCTGCGGGTTCACCGCGTTGTCACGACACTTCACGCGGCGCGGCTGATAGTAGTTCACCCCAAGCAGGTCGATTTTCCCTTCCGCAATCAGGAAACCGTCTTCCGGCTTGCAGGCGGGCAGCTGGTCGTAAGATTTCAGAAGCGCTACCAGATCCGCCGGGTATTCGCCGCGCAGGACCGGGTCAAGGAAGCTGCGGTTAAACATCAGGTCCGCAACGTGCGCCGCCTTCACGTCCGCCGGGTTTTGCGAGCGCGGATACGACGGCGTCAGGTTCAGCACGATGCCGATCTCCCCCGCGTAATGTCCGGCGCGGTAGGCCTGAACCGCCTTCGCATGCGCCAGCACCGTGTGATACGCCACGGTGGCCGCCCGGCGGAAATCCACCACGTTCGGATAGTGGAAGTCGTACAGATAACCGCCTTCCACCGGCACAATCGGCTCGTTGAAGGTAAACCAGTGCAGCACGCGGTCGCCGAACAGCTCGAAGCAAATCTGCGCATAGCGGGCGTACGCGTCCACCACGTCACGGTTTTCCCAGCCGCCTATCTCCTGCATCGCCATCGGCATGTCGAAATGGAACAGGGTGATAAACGGCGTGATGCCCTGTTCATTCAGTTCATCAATGACCTGATTATAAAAATCGACCGCTTCCGGGTTCACTTCACCGATACCGTCGGGGATCAGGCGCGCCCAGCTAATCGAGGTGCGAAAGCTGTTGTGGTTCAGCTGCTTTAACAGCTGAATGTCCGTTTTCCAGTTCTGATAAAACGTGGAGGTCTGCTGCGGCCCCACGCCGTTGTAAAAACGGTTTAGCTCGCGGGCAAACCAGTAATCCCATGTGGTTTCCCCCTCTCTTGCCCCTTCGGTCTGGAGAGCGGAGCTTGCGCTGCCCCACCAGAAGTTATCGGGAAATGCGTATTTCATGACTCTTCCTCTTTGACTTAATTGCTGGCGGCTTCAGCGTTGCCGACGGTTGCCTGGGCCTTCTGCTCTTCGTTTTTGATGAGCGTACGCTCATAGGCGCGCAGGAAAGGCAGGTACATCAGCGCGGACATCACCATGCAGACCAGGCACATCACCACCGGGCTGAGCGCCCAGTTGGCCGCCCATGACGCGCCAATCGGTGCAGGGGTGGTCCACGGGGTCAATGACACGACCTGTGCCAGCCAGCCGAGTTTAGTTGCGCCGTACGCCAGGCAGGCGTTGACCAGCGGAACGCACACGAACGGGATAAACAGCATCGGGTTCATGATGATCGGCGCGCCGAACAGAATCGGTTCGTTGATGTTAAAGAAGCTTGGCACCACGCCCATTTTGCCGATGGTGCGCAGATGGGTCACGCGGCTGCGCAGCAGCAGGAACGCCAGCGGCAGGGTCGAGCCTACGCCGCCAATCAGCAGATAGTGATCCCAGAAGCCCTGCAGATAAACGTGCGGCAGCGCCGCGCCAGCCGCCAGCGCCGCCTGGTTTGCCGATAGGTTCGCCATCCAGAACGGGTTCATGATGCCGGTGACAATCAGCGAGCCGTGGATACCCGCAAACCAGAAGATCTGGCACAGCAGCACGGAGAGCAGAATGGCGGGCAGGGAGTCAGAGGCGGACACCAGCGGCTCCAGCAGGTGCATGATCGCCTGCGGGATAATCATCCCGGTCTGCGCTTCAATGAACAGGTTCAGCGGGTGCAGGGTACCGATCACCACCATCACCGGGATCAGGATCTCAAACGAACGCGCCACGCCGGTGGGCACTTCTTTCGGCAGGCGAATGGTGACGTTGTTCTGCTTCAACCACGCATAGACGCGGGTGGAGTAGATGGCGGTGATAAGCGCGGTGAAGATGCCCTGGCCGGAGAGATACTGGGTCGAGATTTTGCCGTCGGCATAGGGCGCGGCGACCAGCAGGAAGGCCATAAAGGCCAGCAGGCCGGACATTACCGGGTCAAGGTTGAACTGACGCCCCAGGCTCGCTCCAATCCCCACCGAGATGAAGAAGGTCATCACGCCCATGCTGAGGTTAAACGGCAGCATCAGCTGCTCGCGGTAGGTCTGGGAGAAATCCAGCCAGCCGCGGGCGAAGCTGTTGGTGGTATCCGCCGAGAACGGCGGGAAGATGAACACCAGCATAAACGAGCCGATGATCATAAACGGCAGCGCGGCGGTAAAGCCGTCGCGGATGGCAATCACGTACTTTTGCTGGCCCAGCTTTGCGGCCAGCGGGGTAATTGACTGCTCAATCACCGCGACCATGGATTGATATAACGAACTCATGTGAACACCTTTTAGTGTGCCGCTTCGATGAGCGACAGAGCATAGTCCAGTACCTTATCGCCACGCTGCATGCCGTAGTCCATCATGTCGATGGGCTGCACCGGAATGCCATGCGTCGCCGCCTTGTCTGAGAGTGTCTGTAACATGTATTTCACTTGCGGTCCGAGAAGTACCACCTGGTATTGCGGAAACTGCGTATCAAATTCGGAAACACCGTACGCATCAATCTTCACCGGCAAACCACGTTCTTTCGCGACATCGACCATTTTGCTGACCAGCAGGCTGGTGGACATCCCGGCAGAGCAGCACAGCATAATCTTGAACATCGACAACCATCCTCTAAATGTAAATAGTTATTGCGAGGATGATTGGACATGATACGGAAACCGGTTTCCATTCATAAAAGACAGAAGTGTGATACCCATCAAGATCCATTACTTATGAGGCTAATTAACCGGATGTGCATCACATAATTTGGCTGTTTTGACATCATTTTGAGTGGAAACGGAAAATCGGTTTCCATGAAAAGGGGAAACGGATATACTCCGTTCTGGCTATAATCTGAGCCGTAGCGGTGATGGAATTTGCAGGCGCGAGGTAAGCCTGTCAGGGGAAAGAGATGTCGACAATCAATGATGTATCACGTCTTGCCGGGGTGTCGAAAGCCACGGTATCGCGAGTGTTGAGTGGGTCGCGCGGCGTTAAAGAAGCCAGCCGTCAGGCCGTTCTGAAGGCCGTGGATGAGCTGAATTACCGGCCTAACGTAATTGCCCAGTCGCTGCTGAGCCAGTCGACGGGCTGTATCGGGGTGATTTGCGCACAGGAAAACATTAACCAGACCACCGGTTATCTGTACGCGCTGGAAAAACAGCTCAGCCAGCATCAAAAACACCTGCTGCTGCGCTTCGCGCACAGCAAAGCGGAAGTGATGCACGCCCTTGAAGAACTCTCTCGCGGGCTTTGCGATGACATCCTGGTGATTGGCGCGCGTTTCCCGCTGGACGTCGATATGGACAACGTCATCCTGGTTGACTGCATGGAGTCTGATAATTCCAACAGCATTCAGTTCGATCACGCCTTTGCCGCCGAAACCGCCTGTAACTACCTGACCAGCCAGGGTCGACGCCAGATTGCCCTAATCCATCCGCACGGCAGCGGGTTTGCCGACCAGGTGCTGCTTGGCTACAAGCACGCGCTGGAGAAAAATTTCCTGCCCTTTAATCGCAACCTTGTTTTTATGGACGCGACCTCCTCCTCCGTTGCGCTGCAGGAGCTGCTTAACAACGCCAGCACCCTGAATTTCAACGCGCTGCTGGTGGCGGACGAGCAGGAAGCCCAGCGGGTGATCCCGCAGCTGCAGGCGTTTAATAAATCGGTGCCTGAGGACATTATGGTCTTCAGCCTTGCCGGATCGCTGCACCTGCCGGGTATTCCGGTGATCCCTGCGATTGAATATTCAATGGATGCGATGGCGGCGCGTATCGTGAGTTGGCTGACGGAGAAAACGCAGATGCTGGGCTCGTATGTGCTGCGCGGGGATTTGATCATTCCCGACGTGCGTAAGCGTTAAAAATGTTGTGTAGGCCGGGTAAGGCGCAGCCGCCACCCGGCGAGAAGCACGTTTCCAGCCCTCAATAATCTTCCATACAATCCACCTGACCAATCGCCGCCCAGTAGGCGTCCAGGTTGTCGCGCTTTACGGCGGTAACGGCATTTTTGATCAGCAACTGATTGGCCTCTGACGACAAAATCATCGCCTGCCAGGCCTTATCGCTCTGCTTTTTCTGTGGCGTACAGGTTTTCTTTATATCTTTCAGGACCTGCTGCTTAATCTGCGCCTCTTTCGCCGGATCCTCCTTTTCCTGAGCATGGGCAAACGCGGCGAAGAGCAGACAAACCAGCAGGCAGACCAGATGCGCAGCTTTCATCAACAACCCCCTTTAGAAGTCACAGGCTTCCCATGAAATATATCGTTACATTCAGTGTAGCGACTCCAGTCGAAAGTATGAATTTTCTCCACGATGCGTGTGTGAGATAGTGAAACGGCACAGATAACAAGGAGAAAAATATGCACCTGAGTATTACTCATGCGGTTACGGCGCCCGAAAAAGAAGAGTTGCTTGTCGGCCTGAGAGCGTATAACGGACAGTTTCTCGATCTGACAAACTTTAGCGGCGACATTGGCGTTTACGTGCGCGACGATAAAGGCGTCATGCTCGGCGGGCTCATTGGGGTGCGTAAAGGCGACTGGTTGAATATCGACTTTCTCTGGGTGAGCGATGCCGTGCGCGGATCCGGCGTGGGCAGCCAGCTCATCAAAACGGCTGAAGATGAAGCCAGACGCAAAGGCTGCAAGCACGCGCTGGTCGATACCGCCAGCTTCCAGGCGCGTCCGTTCTATGAAAAGCAGGGGTACCAGCTGCAGATGTCTTTGCAGGATTATCCGTACCCGGGCATGCAGCGGCATTATCTGGCGAAAGCCCTTTAAGCCCTGAATCTGTAGGCCGGGTAAGCGCAGCGCCACCCGGCAACAGACCGCATATAACTTATCCTTCTTATTGATTCTTTTTCGGTTTTTATTTCCCCGCCTCGTTGTCGATATAGTCACTACAACATTCAGCAAAAGGAACTGTCTTGTGAAACGTCGATTGGGTGCTCTGGTACTGGCTGGCCTGCTGCTGGCAGGGTGCGATCAAAGTGGCAGCGATGCCAAACACATTAAAGTCGGCGTCATCAACGGCGCCGAACAGGACGTAGCGGAAGTCGCCAAAAAGGTGGCAAAAGAGAAATATGGCCTGGACGTGGAGCTGGTGGGCTTCAGCGGCTCGCTGTTGCCTAACGATGCCACCAACCAGGGGGAACTGGATGCCAACGTCTTCCAGCATCGCCCGTTCCTTGCAGAGGATAACAAGGCGCATGGCTACAAGCTGGTGGCCGTGGCGAACACCTTTGTTTTCCCGATGGCCGGCTATTCCCGCAAAATCAAATCCGTGTCTGACCTGAAGGACGGGGCAACCATTGCCATTCCAAACGACCCGACCAACCTGGGCCGCGCGCTGCTGCTGTTGCAAAAAGAGAAGCTCATTACCCTGAAGCCGAATACCGGGCTGCTGCCGACCGCGCTGGATATTACCGCCAACCCTAAGCAGCTGAAAATTATGGAGCTGGAAGGGGCGCAGCTGCCGCGCGTGTTGGACGACCCGAAAGTGGATGTCGCCATCATCAGCACCACCTATATCCAGCAAACCGGGCTGTCACCGGTGCATGACAGCGTCTTTATTGAAGACAAAAACTCGCCGTACGTGAACATCGTGGTTACGCGCGAAGACAACAAAGACGCGGAGAATGTGAAGGCGTTTATCGAGTCGTATCAGTCACCTGAAGTGGCAAAAGCGGCTGAGACGATCTTTAACGGCGGGGCAGTGCCGGGCTGGTAAACGATGTGACAGAAAACGGGTTGCTTATCTTGGCCCGATTCCATCGGTAATCGCCCTTTAGCCCACAGCGTCAATTGCGACGGCTGGCTATCCTCCTTATCACACCAACAGGAGGATAGCCCATGAACATTACCCACATTCGCAACGCCACCCAGCTGATTTCCTACGCCGGAAAACGTCTTTTAATCGACCCGATGCTGGCCCCAAAGGGTGCTTATCCGGGCTTCCCCGGCACGGCGTATGCCGAACGCCGTAACCCGACGGTTGAACTCCCCGTTGACGTCAACACGCTGCTGGACGCCGACGCGGTGATCGTCACCCATACCCATGACGATCACTGGGATCGCGCCGCGGTGGAGCTGATCGCCAAAGATAAACCGATCTACGTGCAAAACGACCGTGACGCAGCGCTGCTGCGCAGTCAGGGATTTAACAACCTGACGGTCATGACCGACGCGACCACCTTCGGCGATATTCAGATTACGAAAACCCGCGGCGGCCAGCACGGGACCGATCGCGCTTATGCCGTGCCGGAGCTGGCAGAACGGCTGGGCGAGGCCTGTGGCGTGGTGCTGCGTCATCCTGATGAGAAGACGCTCTATCTTGCAGGGGATACCGTCTGGCGTGACGAGGTGGCGGCCGATCTGCAAAAACACCAGCCGGACGTGGTGGTACTGAACGCCGGCTATGCCCACGTCATTGGTTTTGGGCCCATTATTATGGGGCAGGAGGACGTGCTTAACGTTCATTTCCTGCTGCCGCAGGCCAACATTGTGGCGAGCCATATGGAGGCCATTAACCACTGCCTGTTGACCCGCAGCGCGCTGCGTGAGTACGTTGAAGCTAATCAGGTGAGTGACGCAGTGAGCATTCCCCAGGATGGCGAAACCGTTATATTCTGAGTGCGTTAAAGGGAAAGGAGAGACAGATGTCGCTAATCAACGTCGCGATTGTCGCGGTAGACGGGTTCAGCCCGTTTCACTACTCCGTTCCCTGCATTCTGTTTGGCGATTCGGTCTCCGGCGAAAAGCGCTTTAACGTGACGATTTGCGCCGAAACGCCGGGGTTACTTACCTCAAAAGACGGATTTGCTCTCAACGCCACGCAGGATTTTACCGCCATTGGGCAGGCCGATATTGTTGTCGTTCCCTACTGGCAGCACGTTCTGGAACGCCCGCCGCAGGTGCTGCTCGAGAGCCTGGTGCAGGCGAGAGACCACGGTGCAGAAATCGTCGGGCTGTGTCTGGGATCGTTTGTGCTGGCCTGGGCGGGGATCCTCGACGGCAAACGTGCGGCCACCCACTGGGAGTTCGAACGTCAGTTTCAGTCGCTCTTCCCGAACGTTCAGCTGGATATTAATGCCCTTTACGTGGATGACGGCAATATCATCACCTCCGCCGGTACTGCCGCTGCCCTCGACTGCTGCCTGTATATCATTCGCCAGCGCTTTGGCAGCGTGGTTGCTAATCAGATTGCCCGTCGGATGATTGTTCCGCCCCACCGCGAGGGCGGGCAGGCGCAGTTCATCGCCCAGCCGGTACCCAAAGATACCCGCGACGGACGCATTAACTGCCTCATCGACTACCTACAGCAGCACATCACCGAACCGCATAGCCTGGACTCCCTGGCGGAGGTGGTTTCGATGAGCCGCCGCACCCTGACCAGTCATTTTATTAAAGCCACGGGATTGAGCGTCGCCGACTGGCTTACCGCCGAGCGCCTGCGGCGCAGCCAGATCCTGCTTGAAGCCGGAAATATGCCGATTGAGCGCGTTGCTGAGCTGGTGGGATTTAATTCCGCCGTCACCTGGCGACAGCAGTTTAAGGCGCGTTTTGGGGTGAGCCCTGCTGAGTGGCGAAAAACGTTTCGGCTTCATGCCTAGTGTATTACGACTAACTCAAGATTTAAGGGTGAGTTAAATCATTTCTCATATTTTCTTAATCAACCTCTCACTTTTCTGAAAAAGTATTTTCTTTGATGTCCCTTAAAGCAAATTAGATATACTCGCATTAAGAATGGTCCTATATTTCGGAAATATTAATTGCGAATAAATTTTGTGGCATGGATGAATAGCAATAAAATAAAAAAAATAATAATTTCATTAGCAAATTATATTGTTTTTATCTTATCTTTTGCGCTTTTTTCAGCGAGCGTGAACGCTGCCCCCTTGTCACCAGCCGATCGCGATTCCATTCAACAGCAACAGCAGCAGCTTTTATTACAGAACCAGCAACAGCGTGAAGAGCTGGAGCGCAGTATTCCTCGCCCCGCGCCTGCCAGACCGCTGCCTGTTACCGGCTCCGGACCCTGTTTCACCATTCATACCATTACCCTTTCCGGTGCGACCTTAATCTCCCCGAAAACCCGGCAGACCCTTGTCGCGCCGTGGCAGGGCCGCTGTCTGGATATGGCGAAAATAACGGAACTTCTCGCCCATATTTCTGACTGGTATATCAGCCGGGGCTATATCACCAGCCGCGCTTTTCTTACCGAGCAGGATCTCTCCGGCGGCCAGCTGAATATTGTTGTGCTGGAAGGTCGGCTGGAAGCGATCCGTCTGGAAGGCGAAACGCCGCGCATGCTGAAAATGGCGTTTCCGGGACGGGTGGGCGGCATTCTTAATTTACGCGACATCGAACAGGGCATGGAGCAAATTAACCGTTTGCGTACAGAGCCGGTTCAGATTGAAATTCTTCCGGGGACGCAGGCCGGATATTCCATCGTTAATCTCACGGCAAAACCGGAATTTCCCTTAAGTGCATCCGTAAGCCTGGATAATAGCGGGCAGAAGAGTACCGGGGAAGATCAGCTGAGTGGCGTGCTCACCGCCAATAATATGCTGGGGCTGGCGGATAAATGGTTTGTCAGCGGCGGGCGCAGCAGTGATTTTGCCAGCGCGTACGATGCGCAGAATTTCCAGGCGGGCGTCAGCGTGCCGTTTGGTTACGGATTACTGGACTACAGCTACGCCTGGAGTAACTACCGGACCACCATCAGTAACCAGGGGTTCAACTGGCTCTCCACGGGCGATACCAAAACCCACCGTGTTAACGCGTCCTGGGTGGTCTTCCGCAACGGGGATGTCAAAACCGGCATTGCGGCAGGCGTGGTTCAGCGCTCCAGCCGCAACTGGCTTAACGACGCGCCGCTTCAGAGCAGCACGCGCAACCTCTCCAGCCTGGTCCTGGGCATTACGCATACGCAAAAAATGCTGGGCGGCGTGGCGACCTTCAACCCGACCTGGAGCCACGGCATGCCGTGGTTCAATGCCGAAACCGACGAAGATAAGTCCGGGGATATGCCGCGGGCGGAATTCCGCAAATGGAGTCTGAACGCCAGCTTCCAGCGTCCTGTCACCCGTAACGCGTGGTGGCTGACCAGCGCCTACGGCCAGTGGTCGCCCGACCGGCTGTACGGCTCCGAGCGCCTGACGCTCGGCGGCGAAAGCTCCGTGCGCGGTTTTAAAGAGCAGTACCTGTCCGGGGACAACGGCGGCTACTGGCGTAACGAGCTGGGGTATTCCCTCTTCACCCTCCCGGTGATTGGTGCGGTGAGCGCAACGGTCGCCGTTGACGGTGGCTGGCTGGAAAAAGACCGTCAGGACCGCTTTGCCTCCGGCACGTTATGGGGAGGCTCGGTGGGGCTGAGCAGCGCAGGGCGCTGGTACAGCAGCCAGATTTCGGTCGGTACGCCTTTGCACTACCCCGACTGGCTCGGCCCGGATCATGTGAGCGTTAACTGGCGCATTGCCTTCATGCTTTAAGAGACTCTACGACTATGGATACCCGCCACCCACCCGTTCGTTTCTCGCAGCGTCTGATCAGCTGGATTGTCTGCGGCCTGATGGTCTGGCAGCCGATGGCACCTGCCGTCGCGGCGGCGCTTACGCCGACCGGGCAGACCACGGTCGATCGGGCGGGGAACGGGGTTCCGGTCGTCAACATCGCCACGCCGAACGGGGCGGGTATTTCGCATAACCAGTTCGGTGAGTATAACGTCGGCAAAGAGGGGCTTATCCTCAACAACGGCACGGACCGTTTAACCCAGACCCAGCTGGGCGGGCTTATCCAGAACAACCCCAACCTGCAGGCCGGGCAGGAAGCGAAAGGCATCATCAACGAAGTCACGGGGGCAAACCGCTCGCAGCTGCAGGGCTATACGGAAGTCGCCGGCAAGGCGGCAAACGTTATGGTGGCCAACCCGTACGGCATCACCTGTAACGGGTGCGGATTTATCAACACCCCGAACGTCACCCTGACCACGGGGAAACCGCAGTTCGACGCCAGTGGTAACCTGCAGGCGCTGGAGGTGACGAAAGGCGCCATCACGGTTGAAGGCCAGGGGCTGGATGCCAGCAAGAGCGACGCGCTGTCGATCATTGCGCGCGCGACGGAAGTGAACGCCGCGATACATGCGAACGACCTGACGGTAACGGCAGGGGCGAACCGCGTGGGCGCAGACGGCAGCGTCAAACCGATTGCCGGTGAGGGCGCCGCGCCCGTGGTGGCCGTGGATACCGGCGCGCTCGGCGGGATGTATGCCAACCGTATCCGCCTGGTCTCCAGCGAGACGGGCGTGGGGGTGAACCTCGGCAACCTCACCGCGCGCCAGGGCGACATTCAGCTGGATGCGGGCGGCAAACTGACGGTCACGAACAGCCTGGCCAGCGGTTCGATTACCGCGAATGGCGCGGGGGTGGCCCTCAGCGGCAGCCATCAGGCCGGGGGCGCGCTAAATGTGACCAGCTCGCAGGATGTGGAACTCAATAACAGCACGCTCGCCAGCCAGGGCGATATGCGCCTTTCCGCTGCGGGGAAAGTGCAGACGACGGGCGGCGGGACAAACAGCGCGGGCGCACTGTCGGTGAGCAGTGGGCAGGGGATGACGCTCAGCAATACCTCCCTGGTCTCCCGCGGCGCGGCGACGCTGGACAGTAAAGATACCCTGACCGTCAACGGCGGCGGCGTGTCGGCACAGGGCGGGGCGCTGACCGTCACGAGCAATCAGGGAATGGCGCTTTCGGATGCAACGCTGACGGGTCAGGCCGACACTGCGCTGTCCACCGACGGCAGCCTGACGCAGCGCGGCGGCAGCGTCACCAGCAAGGGCGCGCTCAGCGTGGCGGCCGGAAAAGATATCACGCTGACGAATACCCGCAGCGGTAACGATGCCCGGGCGACCCTCAGCAGCGGCGGTACGCTGACATCCACGGGCAGTGCGGTCTCGGCAGGAGAGAGCCTGGCCCTGAGCGGCGGACAGCTGGTGCTGGACGGCCAGAGCCGGGCCGATGCCACGGGCGATATCCGCCTGACGGGCAGCACCGTCAGTAACCTGGGCCAGGTGAATGCGGGGCGCGACGTTGCGCTCTCCGGCGACAGGGTGTCCAACAGCGGCCAGCTGGCGGCGAAAGGCCATCTGGATGTGAAGGCCGGAGACCTGACAAACGACGGCACGGCGCAGGGTAACGAAGTCACCCTCAGGGGGCAGACGGTCACCAATAACGGCACCCTGCAGAGCGCCGGTAACCTGGCATTAAGCGCCGGAACCCTGGAACAGCGGGGCACGCTGAGCGCGAAAGGCAATGCAAACGTCACGGCGCAGCAGACCCTGCGTAACAGCGGCAGCTTGCTGGCTGACGGCGCGATGTACGTGACCGCAGGCTCGCTTGAACAGAACGGCACCCTGTCCGGCGCGACGGCGCTGACGGCGCAGGTCGGCACCCTGACCAGCGGTGAGGCGTCCCGCACCACCAGCCAGGGCAATGTACAGCTTACCGCGACCCGCAGCGCCAGCCTGAACGGGCAAACGGACGCGGCGGGGGTATTAACCGTCAGCACCGGCAACCTGACCACCGGCCAGGATGCGCATCTGCAGAGCGGGCAGGGGCTTACCCTGCAGGCGCAGAATGCCGCGCTGAACGGCACGCAGGCGGCGAAGGGGGCCCTGTCGGTGACGGCGGGCACGATTGCGCACGCCGGGAAATCCACCGGTAACACGCTGAGTTTTAACGCGACCGGCGACCTGACCAGCGACGGAGAGCTTACCGCCAGCGCCATCGCGCTCAGCGGACAGAACATCCTTCAGTCCGGCGTCGCAAAAGCGGACCGCATGACCCTGACGGCCCCCGGGCGCATCACCAGCAGCGGTACGCTGGTTGCCGGTACGCTGGCGCTGGACGCTGCCTCGGTGGAGAACAGTGGACTGCTGCAGGGGACCACCCTGCTCGGCCTGAAGACCGGGTCACTCACAAACCTCGCGGGCGGATCGGTCTACAGCACGCAGGATTTAACGCTGAACGTTCCGGTGCTGGCTAACAGCGGGCTTATCACCACTGACGGCACATTGCGCCTCCGGGGTGACACGCTGACAAACCAGGGCGAAATCAACGGCGTCAGCCTGAGCAGCGACTACCTCAGCATGACCAACACCGATACCGGACGCCTGCTGGCGGACGACCGGCTCACCCTGAACGGCACTGCGTTTGCTAACGCGGGCAATATTACGGCCAGCGACCTGCACATCACGGCGGACAGCCTGCAAAACCAGGGCACCGTTGAAGGGGACTCGGCGCTGACGCTCGGCGTGGCAGACCTCATTAACCGTGGCGCGCTGCGCAGCAGCGGAACGCTGACGCTCGGCGGTGAAACGCTGGTCAACAGCGGCGAGCTCAGCGCCACCGCGCTGCTGCTGAACCTGACCCGCCAGGCCAGCAACGATGCCGGTGGGCGAGTGATTGCCCGGAACGGCCTGACGCTGACCACCGCCAGCCTGACGAACAGCGGGCTGATGGCCGGTACCGACGCGCAGTTTAACAGCGCATCGGTGACCAACGGCGGCACGCTGCAGGGGACACATTCCCTCACGGCGACCGGGGCACAGCTCAGCAACCAGCAGGCGGGCATGCTGCTCTCCGGCGGCGCGCTCGACCTGCACCACACCACCCTGAACAACGCCGGGCTGCTGCAGGGCAACACCCTGAACCTGGCCACCGGCGAGTGGATCAACACCGGTAATGCGCTGGGGGAAGCAGGCGTGACGGCGGCGGTGACCGGCAAGCTGACCAGCAGCGGTAAGGTACTCAGCCAGCAGGCGCTGGACGTCCAGGCCGGCAGGACCGATAACCGGGGCCAGCTGCTGGCAAAAGTGCTGACCCTGCGGGGCGACCTGCAGAACAGCGGTCTGCTTCAGGGGAGCAGCACGCTTGCCTGGTCCGGGAACACCTTCACGAACCAGGCTCAGGGCCAGGTAACGGGCGGCGATACCCTGACCCTGAGCGGACAAACCCTCAGCAACGCGGGCAGCCTTCAGGGGCGCAGCGCGACGCTTGACGCCGGGAGCCTGAATAACCAGGGCAGCATTCAGACGCTGGATGCCCTGACGCTTTCCACGACCGGCAGGCTGGATAACACGGGCGCCCTGCTCAGCCAGAACCTGTTCACGCTGACGGCGGCGCAGCTGTTCAACGACGGCCAGCTGGCCGGGAAAGCGCTCACGGTGAAGGCCGCGCAGCTTAACAACACCGGGATTCTTCAGGGCAACGACACGCTGGCGCTGACCACCCGCGCGCTGAGCAACGGCGCCACCGGGCAGCTGGTGAGCGGCAGTCCTCTGGACTTATCCCTCGACACGCTCGATAACGCCGGTCTGCTGCTGGTGAATGGCGGGTTCACCCTGCGGGGCAGCGACCTGACGAACCGGGGCGATATTCAGGCGCAGAGCCTGGATTTGGGCCTGAGCAATGCCCTGACCAATACCGGGAACATCGTTGCCACCGACGATGCCGTGCTTAACGCGACGACGCTGACCAGCAGCGGCACGGTGGCGGGCAAAACGCTGACAGCAGGCGGTACTGAGCTGCGCAACAGCGGCCTGATGCAGGGCAGCAACGCAGTTAACGCCTCCGCCGACCGCTTTATCAACGAGCTGAACGGTAAATGGCTCTCCGGCGGCGGCTTCACGCTGACGGGCGGACAGCTGACCAACGCCGGTACGCTGCAGGGTGCGACGCTGGGCATGACCGGCACCGCCCTCACCAACAGCGGCACGGTGAACGGGCAGACGGGACTCAGCGGCACGCTCAGCGGGGCGTTAACGAATACCGGACTATTGCAGAGCGGCGGCGCGACCGCCTTCACCGCGGATACCCTGGCGAACCCGGGGCGCATCACAGGCGGTACGCTGTCCCTCACTGCCCGCGATATGAACAACGGCGGGCTGATGCAGGGAACGAACGGCCTGGCGCTCACCGGCACCACGCTAACCACGGGCGCGACCTCGCGCACCCTCTCCGGCGGCATGCTGACGCTGGATGCAGGCCAGCTGACCACGCAGGGCACGCTGCAGGGGAACGGTGCAGACATCCGCGCCACCGACTGGACGCACGGGGGGTCTCTGCTCAGCCAGGGAACGCTGACGGCCACGACCGGCGGCACGCTGACCTCAACCGGCTCGCTGATGAGCCAGGGCCGGGCGGATATCACCGCTCAGACGCTGGATAACCGCGGGCAGCTCCTCAGCGAGGGTGATGTGACGCTCGGCGGCAGCACGCTTAAAAACAGCGGCACCGTGCAGGGGAGCACCCTCGCGCTGCATCAGAGCAGCATTAACAACCAGGGCACCTTAACCGGTCTGCAGAGCCTGACCGTTCAGGGTCGGCAGCGGCTGATGGCGCGCATGGCAATGGCCGCGCCGCAGCAGGAGCTGATTAACGGCGCAGGCGGCAAGCTTCTCACCCAGGGTACTCTGACGATTGCGTCCGGCGCGGTGACCAACGCCGGCAGCTGGCAGGCACAGAACATCCTGCTTAACGCCCGGTCACTCACCAACAGCGGGGCGGTGCAGAGCGCCGACGCGCTGCAGATGACGCTGGCCGACACGCTCACCGGAACCGCAGGCAGCAGGATCATCGCGCTGGGTGCGGCAACGCTGCAGGCCGCGACGCTGGCGAACCAGGGCCATTGGGCGGCGAAAAACCTGACGCTGACAGGCGGCACGCTCAGCAACAGCGGCGCCATCAGCGGCGTGAATGGCCTGACCCTCAGCCAGACCGGCGCGGTCAGCCAGCAGTCTGGCGGGACCCTGCTGTCCGGCGGGGCGCTGAACGTCACGGCGGCCTCCGTCACCAGCGACGGCAAAATGCAGGGGGGCACGCTCGGCATCACCACCGGGGCGCTCACCAACAACGGACGTCTGCAGGGCGATAACGGCGCGACGCTGGCCCTCAGCGGGACGCTGACCAACAACAGCGGAGGCGAAATCGTCAGCCGCGATGCGCTGACGCTGACCACGCCCGCGTTGTTTAACTACGGCCTGATCCAGGGCGGCGGCGAGACGCGCGTGACCGCCTCCTCCCAGGCGCGTAACGACGGCAGGCTGCTTTCCGGCGCGCGCCTGACGCTCGGCACCCCGCAATTCACCGGCACTGGCTGGCTGCAGGCCACCGACCTGATACTCAATGCGGCAAACGCCACCAACGGCGGCACGTGGGTGGCCGATCGCGCCACCCTGACCGGCACCAACTTCGCCAGCCAGGGCACCACCCAGGCGGGACAGCTGACGGTTAACTACGGCCAGCTGAACAACAGCGGCACGCTGCTCGGCAACACGCAGCTGAATATTGGCGCGGACCAGGTAACCCAGAGCGCGGGCGGCAAGCTGCTGAGCGGCGGCAACCTGTGGCTGCAGAGCCGGGGGCTGGACCTGACCGGCCAGCTGGTGTCCTTGGGGGACTTAACGCTGCAGCTGACGAACGCGTTTACCAGCCGGACCGCCGTGGCGGCAGGCAGAACCCTGACCATCAACAGCGGCGGCGACATCGATAACCGCAGCGTGCTGCAGGGGCAGGCGGTCAACCTGAATGCGGGCGGGCAGCTCAGCAACAACGGACAAATCACCACCGGCGGCGGCGCGAGTACGCTCTCCGGCAGCAGCGTGGCGCTGAACGCCGCGGGCTCGGTGCAGGGCGGGGGCGACATCACCGTTGCCAGCCGGAGCAACATTACCGTCGACGGCTTCACCGGCACGCGCGGCTCGCTGACCCTGAGCGCGCCGGGCACCATCGTCAACACCGCGCTACTGTACGCGGCGAATAACCTGGCGCTGTTTGCCGACAGCATCACCAATCAGCGCGGCGACATCATGGCGGGGAACAACCTGTGGATGCAGCGGGATGCGGCGGGGAATGCGAACAGCCAGGTGGTAAATACGTCGGGGAATATTGAGACGCAGAATGGTGATATTACGATCAGAACGGGGCATTTGCTGAATACCCGTGATGGACTTTCGGTAAATAGCTGGACGGAGACTTCACAACTGGCTGAAAACGTCGGTGATGCAACGATTGAACTTCTTGTCCTGAGTCTTCCTTCAACGTCTTACAGCATTAGCAATACGAAAAGCAAAGGGTATCGCAACTGTACATGTGCAATTGAATACGATATTTACAGTTCATCATTTGTTCCTACTGCAGAGAGCAGCCAAATGCGCTTTGCTGGCTCAGTGGTGCATCTTGATGTGAGTGCGAGCGGTGGTGCGGGGCGCATCGCTTCGGGACGCGATTTGGTTATCAATGCTGGTACTCTGGAAAATAAATCAAGTCAAATACTGAGTGAACGTAACGCATCTCTTTCAGGGTCACAGCTGAACAATGAGAGCTATCAATCAGGAACCTCGGGGACTTTTTATAATTACAAATATCTCAGGTCTACGGGGGGAGCATCTTCGGAATCGGGATATCCGGGACCAAAAGCTAACTCGACCTTTATTTATGAGTTACAAGGTCTGACGACTGAATCGGTGGAAGGCGAAACCTTACGTGCCGTCATCCAGGCGGGCGGTAACGTCACCGCAAACTTCACCAGTAACATCAGCAACACCAATACCACCGCTAACGCGGGCGGCGTCAGCAACGTCATCTCCACCCCGTCGCTTAACACCCTCAGCAACCAGAGTGTCGGCAGCGGCGTACAAAAACAGGGGTTGAGCAATACCGGCACCGTGGCGGTGAACTCGCCGCAGTGGAACGATCAGCTCCAGGGTGCGCTGCAGCAGATTAACGGCGGCGGCGCTCTGGAAAACGGCGGCGCGTCCGGCACGCCTCTCAGCAACATTGGCACCACGCAGAAAGGCAACGCCAACCTCGGCCAGCTGGGCGCGCTGGCGAACGCGGGGGTCACCACCGCCGATCTCAGAACCGCTCAGGGCGGAGCCGTCGGGCATTATCAGGGACAGCGCGTCGATACCAGCGCTTACCCGCTGCCGTCGGGCAACAACGGCTATTTTGTTTTCTCCGACAATCCGAAAAGTCCGTACCTGATCAGCATCAACCCGAAACTGAACGGTCTCGGGCAGCTTGATCCCGCCCTGTTTGCCGACCTGAACGCGATGCTCGGGGTCAAACCGTCGTCCACGGCGCCGCAGGAGACGCGGCTGGCGTTTACCGACGAGAAGCAGTTCCTCGGCTCATCCTACATGCTCGGCCGCCTCAACCTGAACCCGGATTACGACTACCGCTTCCTCGGCGATGCGGCGTTCGATACCCGCTATGTCTCCAACGTGGTGCTCAACCAGACCGGTAACCGCTACCTGAACGGCATCGGCTCCGATCTGGATCAGATGCGCTATCTGATGGACAACGCCGCGGCGGCGCAGCAGTCGCTGGGCCTGCAGTTTGGCGTCTCGCTGACCGCCGATCAGATTGCCGCGCTCGACCACAGCCTGCTGTGGTGGGAGAAAGCCACCGTCAACGGCGAAACCGTGATGGTGCCGAAACTCTACCTGTCGCCGAAGGACGTCACCGTCAATAACGGCAGCGTAATCGCGGGTAACAACGTCACCCTGAAGGGCGGCGACATCACCAACAGCGGCAGCTCGCTGCTGGCGAAAAACAGCCTGACGCTCGACAGCCAGAACAGCATCAGCAACCTCAACAACGGCCTGATGAAAGCGGGCGGCGACCTGAACCTGAGCGCCATCGGCGATATCAATAACATCAGCTCAACCATCAGCGGCAAAACGGTCGCGCTGGAGAGCCTGGACGGCAGCATCAACAACCTGACCCAGGTTGAGCAGATTGATATCAACGCCGGAGGGAAGTACGGCAAGATCGGCCTGAAAGACACGCTGCTGGGCAACACGGCGTCGATTACCGCGCAGGATGGCCTGTCGCTTGAGGCGGGGAAAAACATCACCGTCACCGGGGCGAACCTGGCCTCCGGCGGCGATATGCTGCTGAACGCGTGGGGCGATATTGCCGTCAACGCGAATCAGATCAACGACGCATTCAGCTCCAGCCGGGCGAAAACCAGCCGTTCGTCCGTCACGTATCAGGGCAGTAACGTCACCGCGGGCGGCAACCTGCTGGTGAATGCCGGGCACAACCTTGACGTGACCGCCAGCGACCTGAAGGCGGGCGGCAGCGCGGGGCTGAGCGCGGGCAACGATCTCAATCTGAACGCGGCACAGACCAGCGAAAGCAGCCGTAAAGGGAAAAGCGAATCCCACAGCACCGGGCTCGACCGCACCACGATTTCCGCAGGCGATAACCTGGTCCTGAAGGCCGGACAGGATATCAACGCTCAGGCCGCCGCGCTGGCAGCGGAGAAAAGCGTCGGGCTGCAGGCGGGTCGCGACGTGAATCTGGCGGCGGAAGAGACCACGCAGGGCGACAGCTATAAGTCAGGCAAGAAAACCGTTATTAACGAGTCCGTACGCCAGCAGGGAACCGAGATCGCCAGCGGGGCGAATACTCAAATCCTCGCCGGGCGCGATGTCACCACCGAAGCCGCGCAGGTGACGGCGAAGGGCGATATCGGCGTGGCGGCAGGCCGCGACGTCAATCTTAATACCGCAACCGAAAGCGATTATCACTACAAAGAGCAGACCAAAACCAAAAAAGGGTTCCTGAGCAAGAAAACCACCCACACCATCGAGGAGGACAGCGCGACGCGTGAATCCGGCTCTTTGCTGAGCGGCGATGACGTGCAGGTCGTTGCGGGCAATAACCTGCTGGTGAACGGTTCCGCCGTGGCGGGCGACGGCGACGTGAAGCTTAAGGCGGGCAACAACGTCGATATCGTGGCAGCGACGAACAGCGACACCTCCTGGCGCTTTAAGGAAGAGAAAAAATCCGGCCTGATGGGCTCAGGCGGGATTGGTTTCACCATCGGCAGCAGCAAAAGCACGCACGATCTTCGTGAGAAGGGCACCACCCAGAGCCAGAGCTTCAGTACGGTGGGTTCGACGGGCGGTAACGTCGCGATTTCTGCAGGAAACCAGGCCCACATCGGCGGCGCGGATCTTATCGCCGGGAAGGATTTAAGCCTCAGCGGCGACAGCGTCATCATCGAGCCGGGGCACGACAAGCGCACCCGGGATGAGAAGTTCGAACAAAAATCTACTGGCCTGACGGTTGCACTGTCTGGCGCGGTAGGTAGCGCAATCAACAGCGCCGTTACCACCGCGCAGGAGGCGACCAAAGAGAGTGACGGGCGCCTGGCGGCACTGCAGGCAACGAAAACTGCACTCTCTGGCGTGCAGGCGGCGCAGGGCGCGGTTGTTGCGCAGCAGACGGGCGATCCAGCGAACGGGTTTGGCGTCAGCCTCTCTTTAACCAGTCAGAAATCGAAATCTCAGCAGCATGCTGAAAGCGACACGGTAGCGGGTAGCACGCTTAATGCAGGAAACGATCTTTCCATTAACGCTACGGGCAAAGGCAAAAGCAAAAGCGCAAACAGCGGGGATATCCTGATCGGCGGTAGTCAACTGAAGGCGGGAGGCGACACTGCGCTGAATGCGGCAAACGACATCCTGCTGACGGGAGCGGCCAACACGCAGAAAACCACCGGCAAAAACAGCAGCAGCGGTGGTGGTGTGGGTGTAAGTATTGGGGGCGGCAGCGGCGGGATGGGGATCAGTGTTTTCGCCAATGTGAATGCGTCTAAAGGTAATGAAAAAGGTAACGGCACCGCCTGGACCGAAACCACGCTGGACAGCGGCGGTACGGTCTCCATGACCAGCGGTAGAGATGCCATTCTGAACGGGGCGCAGGTCAACGGTGAGAAGATTGTCGCTGATATTGGCCGCGATCTTTTGATGAGTAGTCAGCAGGACAATAATGATTACAAATCTAAGCAGACCAGCGTAGCGGCGGGCGGCAGCTTCACGTTCGGAAGTATGACTGGCTCCGGCTACATCAGTGCCAGTCAGGATAAGATGAAGAGCACGTACGACTCCGTTCAAGAGCAGACGGGGTTGTTTGCCGGTAATGGTGGATTTGACGTCACGGTTGGCCGTCACACACAGCTGGATGGCGCGGTTATTGCCTCCACGGCGACGGCTGACAAAAATTCGTTAGACACGGGAACGCTGGGCTTTAGCGACCTTCACAACGAGGCGGATTATAAGGTCAGCCATACGGGTGTGAGCCTGAGTGGGAGCGGTAGTTTTGGCGATACCTTTAAAGGCAAAATGCCGGGCGGCATGATTTCAGGCGCAAGCCACGGCGGCCATGCGGAAGGCACCAGCCAGGCGGCGGTGGCAGACGGCACCATTATCGTTCGCGATCGGGATAATCAGAAGCAGGATGTGGCAAACCTGAGCCGGGATACCGAACATGCCAACGACAGCATCAGCCCAATCTTCGACAAGGAGAAAGAGCAAAATCGCCTGAAAGCGGTCGGGCTTATCAGTGATATCGGCAGCCAGGCGGCGGATATCGCGCGGACGCAGGGTGAGATAGCGGCACGGAACGCCATGACCGATCCGGAGGCGCTTAAGGCGGCCAAAGAGAAGCTGAAATCGGAAGGTAATGCTAACCCAAGTGATAAGCAAATCGTGAATCAGGCTGGCCAGACGGCAATGGCGAAGTACGGTACAGGCAGCGATATTCAGCGCGGTATTCAGGCGGCAACGGCGGCACTTCAGGGACTGGCGGGAGGTAATATTGCGGGTGCGTTGGCAGGCGCGTCGGCGCCTGAGCTGGCGCATCTGCTTAAATCAACCGAAGGCGATCCTACCGTTAATACCGTTGCGCACGCTATTCTGGGCGGCGCGGTGGCGGCTCTTCAGGGTAACAGCGCCGCTGCGGGAGCTGCAGGGGCGGCAACGGGCGAGCTAGCTGCGCATGCTATAGCCAGCCTGCTCTATCCGGATGTTAAAGACTTGTCGAAACTGAGCGAAGATCAAAAGCAGACGGTCATTACTTTGGCATCAATATCGGCGGGGATGGCTGGAGGAATTGCGGGGAATAAGACGGTCTCGGCAGCAACGGGTGCGCAAAGCGGGAAGAATGCGGCTGAGAATAATGCCAATTCTTTCCCTCTACCTGATGGTCTGGCCAAATATATGACTTCTGCAGGCTCATTGAACAATTATGCGGAAGACAAAGGTGCATCTGCGGATGAAAAGCAGGCCATGTTGAATAAGCTGGCAAAAGGAGACTTGCCTGAAAATCAGCAACCCGCTACAGGGCTAGTTAAAGCATGGGGTGCGGGAATGTCAAGTGTAGTTGCTCCCGCACTATTACCTGGAGCGGCAACGGCAGGATCCGTCGTGGCTTCTGGAATGATTGGTGGCACAGCAAATGTGTGGTCTCAATTAAACAGTAATGATCCCTTCAGCGTAACCGACGCACTTGTAGCAACAGGGGTTAGTGGATTAACGCAAGGGCGTGGATTCTGGTTTACCGAAGGTGCAAGCATGGCTGGTGCTTATGCGGGGGCTGTGTTGCAAGGGAAAGATCCACTTGCTCCCACCATTGGTGCAGGAATAGGAACAGCGGGAGGGGTATTAACAGGCAAGGGTTATGAGAAAGTACAAGAAATGCTCCCGCAATATGTGATTCCGAAATTTACAGGAACGGTTCTGGAGTCATTGAGTTCTGAATATTTAGGAAGCAAAGGACAGGCTGCCACTGAGGCTATACAAAACAAATTAAGCGAGAAAAAATAATGTTTACTACGAGGATAAAATTATTCCTATTGCTGGTAGCTGTTTGGATCGCTGGCATTTTTGCCACGCTTTTGTGCGGCCGTTTGCTGATAGCCTTTGTTACCTATTTTTTCATCGGGCAATTTGATTTTCCAATGAGTGATCTTGTTGAAGCCGTTAACCTTTCCATTAGTGGTGGGGTAATCATTGGAGGAATACAATGCTTTATGTCGAAAGAAAAGAATCCACCCCGGTGAGTAAGAGATGAGGATATAGAGCTACCCCAGCCTCTCCACCCTCGTCTCCCCCTCCGCCATCGACAGCTGATACAGCGAAAACGATCGCTGCTTCTCAATCAATGTCGCCAGCTCCGGCGAGTGGCTGGTGAGCCAGATCTGCGAGTAGCGGCTGGCCTCGGCGATTAAGCTCGCCAGCGCGGGCAGCATCTGCGGGTGCAGGCTGTTTTCCGGTTCGTTCAACGCGATAAACGCCGGTGGGCGCGGGCTGAGCAGCGCTACCGCCAGGCACAGGAAGCGCAGGGTGCCGTCGGAGAACTCCGCCGGTTCCAGCGGCCTGCTCAGCCCCTCCCGCTGCATCATCATGCGAAAACGTCCGCCGGTGTTGTCGCTGTAAAACACGCAGCCGGGGAAGGCCTGGTCGAGGATGCGCATCAGCAGCAGCTCGTCGCCAATCTCGATGATAGTCTGAAACGCGGCAGCCAGGTTGGCACCGTCGCTGGCCAGCACCGGGGAGCGGAAACCGACCTGCGGAGCCCGCATCGCCGAGCCGGATGAAACAGAAAACTCATGATAAAAGCGCCAGTTACGCAGGGATTCGCGCATCTGGGACACTTCCGGGTAAAGGTGCGGTTCGCCGAGCTGTCCGAATACCGATTCGTTCTCGTACAGCGTGCCGCTGTGGGTCACCTTCTCGTGATGCACGTTGTTCAGAAACACCGCCTGATTTTTACGCTTCATCAATTGCGACGAAGGCCGACGGTGCTGGCCGCTCAGCCAGATGGACTCCTCTTTGATCACCGGGTCGAGCTGAAACTGCGAGGGATAGGGCAGCTTCTCCACAAACCCGACCTGCAGCTCGTATTCGTAGGTCTCTGTTTCCACCGCGAGGTTCATCCGCCGCAGCTGGTCGCTGCGGGTTTTGCCTGCCCAGAACACCTTCAGAATGCCGCCCTCGTTCGCCAGCGCCTGGGAAAACTGCCCCTGGGCGGCGCTGTGCATCAGGTGTATCGCCTTGTAGATATTCGATTTCCCGGTACCGTTCGGCCCGAAGACGATGTTGAGCTGCTCCAGCTCCAGCGACATCTCGCGGATGGAGCGATAGTTTTGAATGTGCAGGGTGTTGATCACAGGCAGGCCCCTTTTGCAGAATAGGCCTGTATATAATCACAGCCTTTGAGATAAAATGCAAAAAAGAGACGACAGTGAGGATGTCGTCTAAACGGGGTACTGCTTTGGGCCTCTATGGGTCAATGGGGCCTTCGCATTTTTATGATCACTTGACTGCCAGACGCAGACCCAAATCATCAGGATAGGGATCAAAGTAGTTTTGCGTCATCAGATATCGGTCGGGGTATTCGGCCAGGTAGTGCTTCAGCAGCGTGATCGGGGCGAGAATAGGCAACTGCCCGTTGCGATAGTGCAGGATCACGTCGCGCAGCTCGCCGCGCTGGCGGGTGTTCAGCTGGCTACGGAAATACCCCTGAATATGCATCAGCACGTTGGTGTGATTTTTCCGCGAGGCGGGTTTTTTCAGGATGGTCATCAGCTTTTCCCGATACGCCACGAAGAAGGCGTCCAGGTCTTCCCACTCGTGCAGCGAGGCAACGAACGGGCCTATTTCACGGTAGCCTGCCTGATGGTGCGCCAGCAGCTGAAGTTTGTAACGGCTGTGGAAGTCCAGCAGCGCGCGGCGCGTGAGGCCATTTTTACGCAGCGCGTTCAGTTCGTGCAGGGCAAAAACACGTTCGACAAAGTTTTCCCGCAGCACCGGATCGTGCAGACGTCCATCCTCTTCCACGGGCAGCCACGGCCAGGTTTCAAGGAGGGCGGCGGTGAACAGCCCGACCCCCTCCTTGCGGCCCCGGTTGCCGTTTTCATCATACAGACGCACGCGTTCCATGCCGCAGCTTGGGGATTTAGCGCAGACGATAAAACCAGCGAGATCGCCGATTTTCGGCAAAAAATCTGCCGTAAAGTCCGCCATTTTCTGCGTAACGTCTTCGTGAGGCGCATGGCTAAAACGCATCTGCGTTTCACCGTGTTCCGTCACGATCAGACGCAGCGCCGGGCGAGGGGTCGGCAGGCCGATGGCCATTTCCGGGCAGACGGGCCTGAAATTCACCCACTGGGCCAGCTCATCCATGACGAAGCCCATACGCTTGTGTCCGCCGTCAAAGCGAACGGCGGATCCGGTCAAACATCCGCTAATACCGAGCACAGGTTTCGTTGTCATGGTGTTGTCCTCCCGTTCATATAACTAAAACTTACACAACATGACTAATTTGTCCAAGTATTCGCGGAACTATTTTTTATAATCCTTTAAAATCAATGCGTCTTAACTGCCCTTGTAGGTCGAGTAACCGTACTGGCTGAGCAGAGGGGCAGGTTTTTTCATGGTGTTTTCCTGTGGAATTATTCGTCACTGGAAAACGTTAGCATCTGCGGCGCGGGAAAATATTCAACTTTTCGTGAAGATCCCCGCAGGAGAAAATGATTAGAGGATAATCACTTCAAGCGATACCTGCTGCTGCCACTGCTCCAGCTGCTTTTTCCGCCCGGCGGTGAGTTTGCCGCTGGTGACCAGCATCCATTTGCGCTCCGGGAAAATTTCCGGTGCCAGCGCGTCAGGCGGAACCGGCAGGATGTCGATCCGATGGCCCTGTCCGGTGCGCGTCAGGGCTTCGAGCCAGATCTCGCACGGGTCGTTGAGGTGCCAGCCGCTGAGCAGAATATTATCGCCCGGCGCTTTTTTATCGCCTTCGAGGCAAAACGAGGTGTAGGCGATGATGATGCCGTCGAGGATCGCGCGCAGGGTCATGGCGGCGGCGACGTTGGCCGAGACCTGGCTGCGCAGCGGGCGCAGCACGTTCGCGACCAGCTCCGGCCTTGGGTACTCGCGTCCGGCGTCGTAAATCATCTGGCGCAGGGACTCGACTTTGCCGTCCTGCAGGCGTTGCAGCATGTTCTGCTGCAGGGTTTGCCAGTTGTTGGTCCGTCCCGGCGTCGGGCGTTCCAGCAGCGGTTTGACCTGGCCAATCGGAACGCCTTTTTTTACCCAGTCGAGGATTTTGAGCGCCTGCTGGACGTCCTCATCGCTGTACTGGCGGTGTCCGCCTTCCGTGCGCTGTGGCTTGAGTAAACCATAGCGACGCTGCCACGCCCGCAGGGTGGTGGCGGTGATGCCGCTGAGTCGGGCGAATTCGCCGATGGAGTAAGCCATGTCCGTGTCCAGAGTGGAGGAATACTCTCAATATACTACGAATTTTCCCGAACGGGATGAAGCGCCGAAACGGTGCACTACACTTAACGTCCAACCGTGCAAATGAAAGGAATTCTCATGAAGCTATGGCCTGTTGTGACCGGTGTTGCCATTGCGCTGACGCTGGTCGCCTGTAAATCCCCCACCCCGCCGAAGGGCGTGCAGCCTATTTCCGGTTTTGACGCCAGCCGCTATCTCGGTAAATGGTATGAGGTCGCCCGTCTGGAAAACCGCTTTGAACGCGGGCTGGAGCAGGTAACCGCCACCTACGGCAAACGCAGCGACGGCGGCATCAGCGTCCTCAACCGGGGTTACGATCCGGTGAAGAACAAATGGAATGAGAGCGAGGGGAAAGCGTACTTTACCGGCGAACCGACCACGGCCGCGCTCAAGGTGTCGTTCTTCGGCCCGTTCTATGGCGGCTATAACGTGATCAAACTGGATGAGAAGTACCAGTACGCGCTGGTCAGCGGCCCGAACCGCGATTACCTGTGGATCCTGTCGCGCACGCCGACCATCCCGGATGCGGTGAAGCAGGATTACCTGAACACCGCGCGCAGCCTGGGCTTCCGGGTTGACCAGCTGGTGTGGGTGAAGCAATAAAAATCGTGCTTTCTTCCTGGGGCATTACTGGCTCGCCTGGATAGACTTCCGTTAAAAGCCTAACGGAGGGAAGACGACATGAACTGGCAGCCTTTTCGTGGCGATGCGCCGGAAAATATGACGATTTTTAGCGCGTCATTTCCCGACGTCAGCGACCAGTGGCCGATGAAAGACGACGCTGCCCGTGAGATCGCCTCCCTTGACCGCGCCCTGAAAGCCGAGCCAGCGCTCCGGCCGCCGCGGGTGGAGTACGACGAAGGGGGGCAGGCCGTGCTTGTCCCGCAGAACCGCTATTCCGAACAGGCCTTTCGCAACCGCCCGGCGCTCACCGCGTGGCGCACCCGGCTGGTGCCCTCGGCGCTGGCGCTGTTTGTGGTGCAAAACCCGCTGGAAGATCGCCTGCCTGACGGCACTAAAATGGACAGCGACAGCCGCCAGTGGTTTATCCACGCGAACGATGCGGTTGGCGTGCGTTCCCGCGCCAGGGTGCTGGCCGCGCTGGTGGATAAGTACATTCACAATGAGAGCGAGAACAACTGGGTCAGCCTCGCGAGCGGTGCCGCCATTCCGGTGCTGGAGGCGCTGCGTGAAGCAAAGCTCGACGGCCAGCAGGTCTATCTCACGCTGGTGGACAAAGACCCGGTGGCGCTCAGCTGGGCCGAAACCATGGCGGCGCAGGAAGGCATTGTGGTGGGTGAACAGCTGACGCTGCTCAGGCGTAACCTGCTCCATACGCTGGTGCGTAACGAGGACCTGCTGCTGGAGCTGGGCGAGCATCAGGCCGAACTGGTCGACGCGCTGGGGATTTTCGAATACTTCAACGATACCGACGCGGTGATTTTTCTCCAGCGCGCGCTGCGGCTGGTCAAGCCCGGCGGGGCGGTGATTGTGTCGAACATGCTCACCAGTAGCCCGCACATTGACTTTGTGCTGCGTGGTATCGGCTGGGAGGATATTCACCCGAGAACGCTGCAGCAGCTGCAGGATATCCACCTCGCGGCGGGCGTGCCGGTGGAAAACGTCACCGTGGTCGTGCCTAAGGACGGGGTGTACGCGGTGATGGAGATTAGGGTTTAGCGCGATCTGTTCCCTCTCCCTTGAGGGAGAGGGCTAGGGTGAGGGGGTAATAGCCAGCAAAGCGTGGCTTGAAATAATTCGGTTTTCCAATCATGATCCCGCCCATGAAAATAGAAACCGCACTCCCCACACACTTCGAACGTCTGGTCGCGATCTGGGAATCCTCCGTCCGCGCCACCCACCACTTTTTACAGGAAAGCGATATTGCGGCGCTGCGCCCGTTATTGCTTAACGCGTATTTACCAAACCTCACCGTCATGATGGCCCGCGATGATGCAGGCGTTATTCACGGCTTTTTAGGCGTGGATGAAAACCGCATTGAAATGCTGTTTGTTGACGATGCGAGCCGCGGGAAGGGTGTCGGGAAATTGCTGTTGCAACACGCCATCGCAGCGTTCGGCGCGAACGAAGTGGACGTGAATGAGCAAAATCCGCAGGGCGTCGCGTTTTATCGCCATATGGGGTTTGAGCGGGTCGGACGCTCGGAACTGGATGGGCAGGGGAATCCGTTTCCGCTGTTGCATATGAAGCTGAGCAGGAATACTGGGATTAGCGCTTAGCCTGCTTATCCCATTTTAATAAGCCGATGATATCTTTCTCACCTTCGGCTTCTTTCAGCAGGCGCTGCTTTTTTTCAAACTCAATGTATTCTGAGCACGCCTTTTCATCAGCCGCTTTCTTGCTGATTTTTCCTGCTCCTTCTAATACGTCCCGGTCGTTAAATTGCAGGAACTGATCGAGCTTAGTTTGCCAGTCTCGTAAAAATACCTGCTTGCGGCGTTTGGCCTGATCTTCGGCAAAATCGAGCCACATATTAACGACGCGATTTAGTTCGCTGACTTCATCCTGAGACAGATAATTTTTTGCGGTGGTGACATCGCTTTTACGGACTTCTTCGCCTTTATAGCTGGTCAGCCCCATATGCGGTTGAGTGGCGTCCGCACGCTGGTGAATCAACTCAGCAGCGGTGTGGCCCGTACAGGCAAAATGCAGTTTATTCTGGATGGTCTGGAAGAATTGCGTGGTTTCTTTGAGTGACGGCTGATAGTCAGCGGCTAATGCAAAAATTTCCCTTATGCGAAGGTAGACCCGGCGTTCGCTGGCCCGTATATCGCGAATGCGTTCCAGCATTTCATCGAAATAGTCAGGTACGGCGGATGATCCGACAGGTGGATTTTTCAGGCGCTCGTCGTCCATAACGAAGCCTTTTACCAGATATTCCTGCAGCGTTTGGGTGGCCCACTGGCGGAACTGTGTCCCTCGCGTGGAGCGGACGCGATAGCCTATGGCGAGAATGACGGGCAGGCTAAAGTATTGAACGTTATATACTTTACCATCGCTGGCAGTTGTTCGGTAAAACCGAACAACTGAATTTTCGGCCAGCTCACCCTCATCAAAAATATTCTTGATATGCCCGCTGATCGTGGCTTTGGCTTTGCCGTATAACTCACAGATTGTGGCCTGTGAGAGCCACAACGTATCGCTTTCGAAGCGGCATTCAATGCGAACTTTTCCATCTTTGCTGGCAAACATGACAAACTCACCGGCTGGTGAATTTATTAATTCTTCATATGTCATGCTGCCTCCGCGTCATAAGGTTGATGCCTGTAAGCTCGTAGTATGCCAGAAACAGCCGCTAAGCCAGGTGGTTTGTATTTGATTTTGCGAGGCGCTTTCCAGCATGCGGAATTTGGATCGCTGCAAGCGCGTTCTCTATCTCAACGAGCTTTGCTTTGGTCCGTTTATAATCATCCTGCAACCTCTGCTCCTGCTCGTTATACGCCACCAGAACGATGCAACCTTTCATGACTTTTATCGTGACCTGTTGTCCGGTATCAAAACCCGCCGCGCGCAGCCACTTGCCTGAAAGGATGATTTTCGGCGTGGATTTGTCGAAAACATTCGGGCGGTATCCCACAATTAACGAACGCTCGGTTCCGGATTGGTCGGTGTCTGGGGTAGAATGCGAGTCAGCCATAATCAACTCCTTGATAGTTGGTGAGGTTAGACGCCCTTTAGTGCTCCAACACTGCTGGGCGTTGTCAGAATTCCAAATCCATGTGGTAGGTACCATATGCAGATAAATTAACCGAAGTGGTACCTACCATGCAAGAGAAAAAGAAACCAAATTTTGACCGTACCAAAAGCACTATGAAGAACATCCGGTTCGAGGATGAGCTTTTGGAACAGATTGAAAAGGCTGCGGGAAAAGGGAATTTTAGTAAGTGGGTGAAGGAAGCCTGTAAAATGAGATTAAAGAATGAGCATTAATTTATCTACTCACGTAGCATAGAATAATGCTCGAAATAAAACGCGTCTAAAAACATTCTCTAAAAAAATGTTATTAATCTCATTTTTTTGTCATGAGGCATGTATTCCATTGCTGCAAGCAGTTTAACTGCCTTATTATCTTTGTTAAACTCTAACATAATATTAAACTTTGCGACATTATAGGTTGCATTATATGACATAGAATATATGTAGCTTGAATTAATTCTCGTTTTTATCTCATTTGCTAGTTCTTGTGCGGTTAAGTTACTTAATCCTGCGACTTCTAAAGATCCTGCTTTATTGCTTTGAATATATCCGAGTTTTGCATCTTCTACTTGAATATCCATAGAATCTAATTCATGAATGTCTAAATGAATTGTATTCAAAGCGAAATGAGTATCATCTTTGAAACCATCAATAACTGGCCTCTCTATTTTATACGATAAAAATAACCCAAAAAGATCTGAGCTTATACTCAAGCAGTTAAATCCATAACTCTCAAATGGATATCCATAAATATTAATGTTTTCTAAATTGTCGCGATCTGGTTCATGACCTTGTATTATCTTATTCTCATACTTTATGCAGCAATTTACTAACATTGTAGATAAAATTGTTTTTAAAGTAGAATTATACGACATATCAGCGAACCCAATGTATGGGGTATAATTTATCAGTTCAGCATCTAATTGGTTGAACATTTCATCAGATAAATTATTAATATATATAATGTAATATTGAGAGCTGTGCTTATATTCTGTCTTATGTCGGATTGTTAATTTTTTAAGGAGTGATTTTTGTAAAATTGTCTGTGCGAAATTTGATCCTATATAATCACCCGCTAATATACTGTGGCTGCTTTCTTTTTTTAAAAGAGGTATGAGTTTATTAAAAGATTCGTAACCATACCAATCACTTTCAATTTGTAAAGTGTCAAAGAATAAAGCTATTTCTTTTTTCTTTTTATCTGGTGTTAAGGCATTTTTAAGATTGTTATAATTTATTCCTTTTTTTAAAAGATAGTGTTCAAGTACTTTTTTTTGATTGATAATTTCAGCATGCATTTGTTTTGGTGATAAATTGAAGTAATCACGCATAACTTCTAGCATTATATTTCCCCTAGCGTCTAGGGTGTGAATGATTGTATCCATCTTATTCCTAAGCTGTTTTTAATACAGAAAGAATTTAAGTAAAGCTAACGATGTTATTTCAAGAGAGATAATAAGGATTTATTACAAAAATTAAAAAAAGATTTGATGAATTTTGGCGGAAGATCACAGGAGTCGAACCTGCCCGGGAACGCTGGCGTCCCCAACTGGATTTGAAGTCCAGCCACCTCACCGGAGATGACGATCTTCCGCGCCTCGATTGCTACATGGAGGCGGGGCGCATTATAGCTACTTTCAGGCATTTACCACATACCCCACACCACTTTTTTCACCTCTCTTTTGACCTGTACACCCCTGTTTCAGGTAATTCCTAAGAAAATCCTCATGTTAGCCCTTCTGCTTCCCAACATTTACCGTGATCACAAAAAACAAGAAACGTAATCTGCTAATCAGAAAACGCAATACCCGCTCCTGAAACAATGGTTTAAAACTCTGTAACCGGTCTCAGCGCCCCCTACAGCGTGAAGGATAAAAAAGATGAGCGAAGTATTGTCAGTAAAAGAGAAGATTGGCTACGGCATGGGTGACGCCGCCAGCCACATCATTTTTGATAACGTTATGTTGTACATGATGTTTTTCTACACCGATATTTTCGGCATTCCCGCCGGGTTTGTCGGCACCATGTTCCTGCTGGCGCGCGCGCTGGATGCGATCTCCGACCCGTGCATGGGCCTGATTGCCGACCGCACCCGCAGCCGCTGGGGCAAGTTCCGTCCGTGGATTTTGTTTGGCGCCATCCCGTTTGGCATCGTCTGCGTGCTGGCATACACCACGCCGGACCTCAGCCTCAACGGCAAAATGGTGTATGCCGCCATTACTTACACCCTGCTGACCCTGCTTTATACTGTGGTCAACATCCCCTACTGCGCGCTGGGCGGCGTGATCACTAACGACCCGACGCAGCGTATCTCCCTTCAGTCCTGGCGCTTTGTGCTGGCGACCGCGGGCGGCATGCTCTCCACGGTGCTGATGATGCCGCTGGTGAAGCTGATTGGCGGCGACGATAAGGCGTTCGGCTTCCAGGGCGGCATCGCCGTACTGTCGGTGGTTGCTTTCCTGATGCTGGCGTTCTGCTTCTTTACCACCAAAGAGCGCATCCAGGTGCCGCCGAGCACCACCTCCATGCGGGAAGACTTGCGCGACATCTGGCAAAACGACCAGTGGCGCATCGTTGGCGTGCTCACCATCCTCAACATCCTCGCCGTCTGCGTGCGCGGCGGCGCGATGATGTACTACTGCACCTGGATCATGGGATCGCCGGAAGTGTTCGTCGCGTTCCTTACCACCTACTGCGTCGGCAATCTGATTGGCTCCGCGCTGGCGAAACCGCTTACCGACTGGAAGTGCAAGGTCAGCATCTTCTGGTGGACCAACGCCGCGCTGGCGGTAGTCAGCGTGGCGATGTTCTTCGTCCCGATGCATGCCACCGTGCTGATGTTCGCCTTTATCTTCGTCATTGGCGTGCTGCACCAGCTGGTGACGCCGATTCAGTGGGTGATGATGTCAGATACCGTCGACTACGGCGAATGGACCAACGGCAAACGCCTGACCGGCATCAGCTTTGCGGGCACGCTGTTCGTGCTGAAGCTCGGTCTGGCGCTGGGCGGGGCGATGATCGGCTGGATGCTGGCAGGCGGAGGCTACGACGCGGCAGCTAAAACCCAGAACAGCGCGACCATCAGCATCATTATCGGTCTGTTTACCCTGGCCCCGGCGGTCTGCTACGTGCTGAGCGCCATCATCGCCAAACGCTACTACACGCTGAAAACGCCATTCCTGACCAAAATCATGGGCGAGCTGGCGCAGGGCGCGCGCCGCAATCAGCAGGAGTTTGAAAACCTGCCGGTCAGCAAAGAATTGCAGAACTAAGAGGACGAGAGTATGAAAATCAGTGATGGAAACTGGCTTATTCAACCGGGCCTGAACGTGACCTGTCCGGTTCAGGTGTTCGACGTGGAGCAGCAGGGTAATGACCTGGTGGTCTTTGTTGCCCCGCGTGACGTGCGTGAACGCACCTGGCAGCTCGACACGTTGATGTTCACGGTGCGCCTGTTTGCCCCGCAGGAAGGGATTGTCGGGGTGCGCATCGAGCATTTCCAGGGCGCGCTGAACAACGGCCCGCACTATCCGCTGAACGTTCTGAAGGACGTGAAGGTAGAGATTGAAAACAACGCCGAGTTTGCCGAGCTGAAAAGCGGCAGCGTCAGCGTGCGCGTCACCAAAGGCGAGTTCTGGGCGCTGGATTTCCTGCGCAACGGCCAGCGCATTACCGGCAGCCAGCTGAAAAACAACGGCTACGTGCAGGATGCCAACGCCGACCGCAATTACGTGTTCGAACGTCTGGATCTGGGCGTGGGGGAAACGGTCTACGGCCTGGGCGAGCGCTTTACCGCGCTGGTGCGCAACGGCCAGACGGTCGAAACCTGGAACCGCGACGGCGGCACCAGCACCGAGCAGTCCTACAAAAATATCCCGTTCTACCTGACCAACCGCGGCTACGGCGTGCTGGTGAATCATCCCGAGAACGTCTCGTTTGAAGTCGGCTCCGAGAAGGTCTCCAAAGTGCAGTTCAGCGTGGAAGGCGAATATCTTGAGTACTTCGTGATCGACGGCCCGATGCCAAAAGAGGTATTAAACCGCTATACCCGTTTCACCGGGCGTCCGGCGATGCCGCCTGCCTGGTCGTTCGGCCTGTGGCTGACCACCTCGTTTACCACTAACTACGACGAAGCGACGGTAAACAGCTTTATCGACGGCATGGCCAAGCGCGACCTGCCGCTGCACGTCTTCCACTTCGACTGCTTCTGGATGAAGGCCTTCCAGTGGTGCGATTTCGAGTGGGACCCGGTGACCTTCCCGGATCCGGAAGGCATGATCCGCCGCCTGAAAGAGAAAGGGCTGAAGGTCTGCGTGTGGATTAACCCGTACATCGGCCAGAAATCCCCGATCTTCCAGGAGCTGAAAGCGAAGGGCTACCTGCTCAAGCGCCCGGACGGCTCCCTGTGGCAGTGGGACAAATGGCAGCCGGGGCTGGCGATTTATGACTTTACCAACCCGGACGCGTGCCGGTGGTATGCCGACAGGCTGAAAGGCCTGGTGGATATCGGCGTCGACTGCTTCAAGACCGATTTCGGCGAGCGTATCCCGACGGACGTGCAGTGGTTTGACGGGTCCGATCCGCAGAAGATGCACAACCACTACGCCTACATCTATAACGAGCTGGTGTGGAACGTGCTGAAAGAGACGGTGGGGGAAGAAGAAGCGGTGCTGTTCGCCCGCTCCGCATCCGTCGGGGCGCAGCAGTTCCCGGTGCACTGGGGCGGCGACTGCTACGCCAACTATGAATCCATGGCCGAGAGCCTACGCGGCGGGCTGTCGATTGGCCTGTCCGGCTTCGGGTTCTGGAGCCACGATATTGGCGGGTTCGAAAACACCGCCCCGGCGCACGTCTACAAACGCTGGTGCGCGTTCGGGCTGTTCTCTAGCCACAGCCGCCTGCACGGCAGTAAATCCTACCGCGTGCCGTGGGCCTACGATGACGAGTCCTGCGACGTGGTGCGCCACTTCACGCAGCTGAAGTGCCAACTAATGCCGTACCTGTACCGTCAGGCGGCGCTGGCCCGCGAGTTCGGCACGCCGATGCTGCGCGCGATGATGCTGGAGTTCCCGGACGATCCGGCGTGCGATTACCTCGATCGTCAGTACATGCTGGGGGATGCAATGATGGTGGCACCGGTGTTCTCCGAGGCGGGCGACGTGCAGTTCTACCTGCCGGAAGGCCGCTGGACGCACCTGTGGCACAACGACGAAATTCAGGGCAGCCGCTGGCATAAGCAGCAGCACGATTTCATGAGCCTGCCGGTCTACGTGCGCGACAATACGCTGCTGGCGCTGGGCAGCAACAACCAGAAGCCGGACTACGCGTGGAATGAGGGGACGGCCTTCCAGTTGTTTAACCTGAGCGACGGCGCAACGGCGGTGAGCGAAGTGCCTGCGGCGGACGGCGCGGTGGCGTTTACGCTGAAGGCATCGCGTCAGGGCGATATCGTGACCTTTACCGGCGCGGGAGACGCGAAAAACTGGTCGGTGTGCTTGCGCAACGTGCAGAAGGTGAATGGCGTGAAAGGCGGCTCACAGGCGGGTAGCGAGTGGGGCGTATTGGTGAAAGCGGAGGGGAATGAGGTGGTGGTTCACCTCTGAGCCGTAAAAATGCCCGGTGGCGCTTCGCTTACCGGGCCTACATGGGATCGTAGGCCGGGTAAGGCATAGCCGCCACCCGGCTATTTACTGTGCCGGAGCCACCGTCGACACCACGCCACCCGTCATCGTCTGCTGCACCTGCTGTTTATCCATATTCACCGCGTTCAGCTTGCCGTTCACCGTCGGCTTAAGCGGGGTATTCGCCTGCACGCTGCCGCTGGCGGTGAGCTGAATATTGCCGTCGCCCGTAATCGGCAATGCGGGCCAGCCCCACTGCTGCAGTACGTTGAGCGGCACGCCGCGCCCGTTCAGGCTCACCGTAGTCTGCCGCTGCGGAAGCTGCGAAACCGTCGCCGTTGCTTCCAGAATACCTTTCTCGGTAAACGCGCTCAGGTCGGTAATGTTCAACGTGGCGGCGTTGGCATTCAGCGCCAGCGACGGACGGCGCACGTCCACGCGGTTAAAGGTCGCCGCCGCGCCGTTCAGGGTTGCGCTGCCGCCCCAGACGCCCCACTGGCGATCTTTCACCAGCTGCAGGTTTGCACCATAGCCGTCCAGAGAGGTGATCTGCCACGGGAAGGCGGGATCGATGTCGATCACCAGGTTGCGGCTCAGGCCGAATTTTTGCAGCGTGACGCTGTTCAGCCATTCCGGCAGAGGCTCCATCCACAGCGTCTTCCAGTTCTGCGGCAGGGTGTATTCCAGCCCGGCGATGGCGACATCGTCCAGCACCAGCGCTTTACCGTCGCGCAGCCAGTTACCGGAGGTGCGCACCATGCCGCCCTCCCAGCGGGAAGTGAACTGACGCAGCGCCATGCCCTGCGGGGAAAACTCTGCATTCAGAATCGGGTCGAAAAGATGCAGCGAGCCGTAGATAAACTCGCTGGCGTTCATCGACAGGCGGCCCTCCTGGCTCTGCCAGTCGCCTTTGCTGAGAGTCAGGTTGCGCAGGCTTAAATCGAGATCGGTCACCGCCCAGTCCGGGCCCTGAAGCCGGGCGTCGGTCACGTCCAGACGACCAATCTGCAGAGAGGGAATGGTGGCCAGCGGCGCGAAGAACGCCATCAGCGTTTTATCGCTCTGCAGGCGGATTTCGTTCAGACGCATGGTGTCGATAATCCAGCTCCCGTCGGCGTTGCGCAGGGCGGAGCCGGTGAGTGACCCGCGGGCCATATCGGCGCCAATCGTGTTCAGCACCACCTCCTTGCCGTTAAGCTGGCCCTCGATCAGCACGTTGGTGGCCGGTACGCCGTTCAGGGTCAGCGAGCCTGCGCTCATCTGAATCTGCGCGTTGTTCCCCAGCACGTTGCCGGCTTCCGGCTGCCACGGGCTGACACCGCCCGTCACCTTCTGCGCGCTCAGGTCCCATTCGGTATTCGGGCTGTTAAAGGCCATGTTGTTCAGCTGCAGGCGATCCGCCTGGAAAGGCAGCGGCGCCGTCTGCGGCGAGAGATTCAGCGTGCCGTCGAACAGGGTGATGGTGTCCATATGCAGCGGATCGGTTACCTGGCGGCTGCTCAGGCCAATATCGACTTTTTTGGCGACCAGCGTGGCGGGTTTACCGTCCCGACCAAAGATGACGTTTTCCAGAATAATGTGGGAAGGCGACGAAAAGCGGTGATTCATCTTGTCGAAACTGAGTTCGTAATCGGTATTCACCGTCACCCAGCTGCTGACCTGAGACGCGCCCCAGCGGGTCTGGAGCAGAATGTAGAGCGCCAGCATCACAATGAGCAGGGCTACCAGAAGATAGATGAGGAGCTTTCCAATAAATTTCATGGCCTTCCATCCCGCAAAACGCACATAAGGGAGTTATGCACGATTTATGCGCAATCCTCAAGGCGGGAATGGTGTAATTAGATGTCACGGCAGGCATTGACTGCCTGCCGTGAGAGAAATCAATTTTTCTCAGGCGGGAAAACGAGGTTCAACACGATAGCGGTGATACCGCCTGCGGCAATGCCGGAAGAGAGCAGGTTTTTCACCCAGTCAGGTGCAAACTGCAGGATCAGCGGCTGCTGGGAAACGCCCAGACCGACGGCCAGCGACAGGGCGATAATCATGATCGCGCGGCGGTTCAGCGGCTCGCGGGAGACGATACGCACGCCGGAGGCCGCGATCGTCCCGAACATCACCAGCGTTGCGCCGCCCAGCACCGGCTCAGGGATGTGCTGCACAAAGCCGCTCACCGCCGGGAACAGGCCGAGGACGATCAGCATCAGCGCCACCACGAAGCCAACGTAGCGGCTGGCCACGCCGGTCAGCTGGATCACGCCGTTGTTCTGACCGAAGCAGGAGTTCGGGAAGGTGTTGAATACCGCAGAGACAAACGAGTTCAGGCCATTCGCCAGCACGCCGCCTTTCAGGCGCTTCATGTACAGCGGGCCGGACACCGGCTGCTCGGAGACGTCGGAGGTGGCGGTGATATCACCGATGGTCTCCAGAGAGGTGATCATAAAGACCAGCATCAGCGGCAGGAGCAGACCCCAGTCAATGCCCAGACCGTAGTACAGCGGCGTAGGAACGGTGATCAGCGCGCTGTTGGTCGGCGCGGTGTTCTCCGGCAGCATGCCCAGCGCCCACGCCAGCAGGTAACCCGCCGCCATGGCGATCACCAGCGAGGCCACGCGCAGGTAAGGGTTACGCTGACGGTTAAGCAGAATAATGATCGCCAGCACGACGCCTGCCAGCAGCAGGTTTTTCGGCGCGCCGAAGGTGTGGTCGCTCATTGCGGCATAGCCGCCGCCGATGGAGGTAAGACCCACCTGAATCAGCGACAGGCCGATAATCATCACGACGACGCCGGAAACCAGCGGGGTGATAACGCGGCGAGCCAGATGCAGAACGCGGGATATCACCATCTCCGTACAGCTGGCCAGCATCAGCGTGCCGAACAGCGCCGCCATCATGGTCGGGACATCCGCACCGCCGGTTTTCAGCGCCGTACCGCCCATGATCAGGGGCGCCACGAAGTTAAAGCTGGTGCCCTGAATCGACAATAATCCCGACCCCACCGGCCCCCATGCTTTAATTTGAATAATCGAGGCCACGCCGGAGGCAAAAAGAGACATGCTGATAATGTGCTGCGTGTCCTGCGCCGGTAAACCGAGCGCCTGGCAAATCAGCAGCGCCGGGGTGATCACCGCAACAAACATCGCCAGAAGATGCTGGCAGGCGGCGAACAGCGTTTGCGGCAGCGGCGGGCGGTCTTCAAGGCGGTAAATCAGTTCGCTATTTTGCTTCTGCGCAATCGGTTGCGCATCAGGCGACTCTATGGTGTTAACGGACATCGGCGGCAATCCCACGGTGGAAAAGCGGGCATTTTATCTGACCACCTGGTAAAAGCAAACGATTGCCAGCAAAAAAAGGGAAGAAAATCTGCCGCTGTGAGCAGGTTTTCTACAACGCATCGGGAAAAAAAATTACACTTTTTCGCGCCGGGAGCTCATGAAGAGCGCAAACCGGCCCAGGATAACGCCGCGTGTGTATGGAACACGCGCAAAACAGGAGCCTTCTATGATTCATCTCGATACGTTGTCGACACTTGTTGCCGCAACGCTGGTCTTACTGCTTGGCCGTAAGCTGGTACATAGCGTTTCCCTTCTGAAGAAATACACCATTCCTGAACCTGTCGCCGGTGGCCTGCTGGTGGCGCTGGCCCTGCTGATACTGAAAAAAAGCATGGGCTGGGAAATCGATTTTGATATGTCCCTGAAGGACCCGCTGATGCTGGCCTTCTTTGCCACCATCGGCCTGAACGCCAACCTGGCGAGCCTGCGGGCGGGCGGTAAAGTGCTCGGCGTATTCCTGATTGTGGTGGTGGGGCTGCTGCTGATGCAAAACGCTATCGGCATCGGGATGGCGACACTGCTGGGACTGGATCCGCTGATGGGGCTGCTGGCGGGGTCAATTACCCTTTCGGGCGGCCACGGTACCGGGGCCGCATGGAGCAAGCTGTTTATCGAGCGCTACGGGTTTGAAAACGCGACGGAGGTGGCGATGGCCTGCGCGACCTTTGGGCTGGTGCTGGGTGGCCTGATTGGCGGCCCGGTGGCACGCTATCTGGTGAAGCACTCCACCACACCGGACGGCAGGCCGGACGATGAGCTGGTGCCGACCGCATTTGAAAAGCCGGACGTCGGGCGCAGCATTACCTCGCTGGTGCTGATTGAAACCATCGCGACGATCGCCATCTGCCTGACCGTGGGCAAAGTGGTTGCGCAATGGCTGGCGGGCTCAGCGTTTGAACTGCCGACGTTTGTCTGCGTGCTGTTTATCGGGGTGATCCTGAGCAACGGCCTGGCGCTGATGGGCTTCTATCGCGTGTTTGAACGGGCGGTGTCGGTGCTCGGCAACGTCTGCCTGTCGCTGTTCCTGGCGATGGCGCTGATGAGCCTCAAGCTGTGGGAGCTGGCCTCGCTGGCGCTGCCGATGGTGGCGATTCTGGCGGTGCAGGCCCTGTTTATGGCGCTGTATGCCATGTTCGTGACCTGGCGCATGATGGGTAAAAACTACGATGCGGCGGTGCTGGCGGCGGGTCACTGCGGGTTTGGTCTGGGGGCTACCCCAACGGCTATCGCCAACATGCAGGCGATCACCGAACGCTTCGGGCCTTCGCACATGGCGTTTCTGGTGGTCCCAATGGTCGGGGCGTTCTTTATTGATATTGTCAACGCGCTGGTGATTAAGCTGTACCTGATGCTGCCGATGTTTGCCTGAATCAGGCGTTGGAATAGCGTTCGGTTTCCGGCATCCAGCGCTCAATTAACGCTGCCGCCTGTTCGGGGTAGCGTTCATGAATGTGGCGGGCGAGGCGCTGAACCTCGGGGATCATGGCCTGATCGCGCAGCAAATCCGCCACTTTGAATTCCGCGTTCCCCGTCTGACGCGTGCCCAGCAGTTCGCCCGGGCCGCGGATCTCCAGGTCTTTTTGCGCAATCACAAAACCGTCGTTGCTGTCGCGCAGCACCTGCAACCGCATCTGGGCTGTTTTTGAGAGCGGGGCTTTGTAGAGCAGGACGCAGTGGGACGCTACCGCGCCACGGCCAACGCGCCCGCGCAGCTGGTGGAGCTGGGCAAGGCCCAGGCGCTCCGGGTTTTCGATGATCATCAGGCTGGAGTTCGGGACGTCCACGCCCACTTCAATGACCGTCGTGGCGACCAGCAAATGCAGCTCGCCCTGCTTAAACGACTGCATCACCGCCTGTTTTTCGGCAGGCTTCATGCGTCCATGAACCAGGCCCACGTTCAGCTCCGGCAGTGCCAGCTTAAGCTCTTCCCACGTGGCTTCGGCAGCCTGCGCTTCCAGCAGTTCCGACTCCTCAATCAGCGTACAGACCCAGTAGGCCTGACGGCCTTCGTGGGTGCAGGCGTTGCGCACGCGGTCGATGATATCGCTGCGGCGCGTGTCGGGAATGGCGACCGTTGTGACCGGGGTACGGCCCGGCGGCAGTTCGTCGATGGTGGAGGTATCCAGATCGGCGTAGGCGGTCATCGCCAGGGTGCGCGGGATCGGCGTAGCGGTCATGATCAGCTGATGCGGGTGGAAGCCCTGCTGCAGGCCTTTCTCCCATAATGCCAGACGCTGGTGCACGCCGAAGCGGTGCTGCTCGTCGATAATCACCAGCGCAAGGCCGTTAAACTGCACCTGCTCCTGGAAGATGGCGTGCGTGCCGACAATCATCTGCACCTGCCCGCTGGCAATAGCCTCCTGTTGCGCAAGGCGCGCTTTGCCTTTTTGCTTCCCGGCAAGCCAGCCCACTTCAATGCCCAGCGGCGCGAACCAGGCGCGGAAATTGTTGGCGTGCTGTTCCGCCAGCAGTTCGGTCGGTGCCATCAGCGCGACCTGTTTGCCGTGGGCAATCGCACGCAGGGCGGCCAGCGCGGCAACCAGCGTTTTGCCGGAACCCACGTCGCCCTGCACCAGGCGCATCATCGGCACGTCGAGCGCCATATCGCGTTCGATTTCGGCGGTGACGCGCGCCTGCGCGCCGGTGGGCTTAAACGGCAGCGAGGCCAGCAGCTTATCTTTGAGTTCATCATTCTGGCTTAAGGGCTGGGCGTGGAAACGCTGCGCGCCGGCGCGAAGCGCCAGCATGCTCAGGTTATGGGCCAGTAATTCCTCAAGGATAAGACGCCGTTGGGCGGGGTGTTTGCCGCTTTCTAAATCGCTGAGCTGTAGCGTTGGCGGCGGGCGGTGCAGGGTGCGCAGCGCCTCGGGCAGGCTCATCATGCCCTGCGCCAGCTCGGGCGGCAGCAGCTCGGTAATGGCGCAGGTATCCAGCAGCTCCAGCGCCTGATCGGTGAGCTTACGCAGCGTCGCCTGCTTGATGCCTTCCGTCGTCGGGTAAACCGGGGTGAGCGTCTCCTGCAGCTCCGGCGTGCTGAGATCGCCCTGCACGCGGTACTCCGGGTGGATCATCTCTGCGCCGTATTTCCCGCGTTTGGCTTCGCCATAGGCCAGCACCCTGCGGCCCGTCGCCAGGCTGTTTTTCATCGCCGCGCTGAAGTTGAAAAAACGCATGGTGAGAATGCCGGTGCCGTCGCTGATCTGGCAGGTCATCATCCGGCGCCCGCCGAAGGTGATGTTGCAGTTCAGGACTTCGCCTTCAACGGTGGCGTAAATGGCAGGAAGGAGATCGCCAATCTTGTATAGCTGGGTGCGGTCTTCGTAACGCAGGGGGAGGTGAAGCAGGAGATCCTGCACCGTGTGCAGGCCAATTTTTGCCAGCTTATTGCTTTGCGCCGCGCCCACGCCCGTCAGGCTGTTGAGCGGGATGGCATCCAGCAGGCGGCCTTTCATCGCTTACCCGGCGTACTGCATGGTGGCCCACCACTCGGCATCGGCTTCAATTTCGCCCTGCGCGTTGACGTGGGGGTAAGGCAATTTTTTCTGCTTCGCAACGCGAGCCAGCACCGGATAGCCACCTTCAAACAGCAGGCGCTGCTGTTCCTCTTCCGGCAGCATGCTGTTGCTGCGCTCGTACATCCCGGCGTTCTGACGCTGGCGCTGCGCTTCATACAGAATGAGCGCGGACGCCACGGAGACGTTAAGAGACTGGACCATGCCGATCATCGGAATGATGATGTCCCGATCCGCCAGATCCAGCGCTTCGTTGGTGATCCCGGTTTTCTCCTGACCCATCAAAATGCAGGTCGGGCGGGTGTAGTCGATCTCGCGGAAATCTACGGCTTTAGCGGACAGGTTAGTGGCCAGGATCTGCATCCCGCGCCCTTTCAGGTGCGATACGGCTTCGCCAATGGTGTGATGATTTTTAACAGACACCCAGCTGTTGCTGCCTGCCGCCGCCGAGACCGTATTTCGCATACGGCCGTCCGGCCAGACGGCGTGCACTTCATGCACGCCGACGGCATCTGCGGTACGAACGATAGCAGAGACGTTATGAGGTTTATGCACCTGCTCCATGCAGACCGTCAGGTCAGGCTGACGCCTGGCGAGCATTTCGCAGATACGTGCATAACGTTGTGAATTCATAAACCTAGTTTCGGTTTCGGGTGACTTTAATCACGTCCGGCATGACGCGGATCTTGCGCATAATATTCGCCAGATGTACGCGGTCGCGAGCGGTCAGACGAATAAAGGCGCTATACACGCGGCCATCTTTCTCTTCCGTATTCAGGCTCTGAATGTTGGACGAAGCCGTGTTGATCGCTGCCGTCAGATTCGCCAGGGCACCCTGGTGGTTGAACATATCCACCTTAATTTCGGTGATAAATTCCTGCGCGGTCTCTTTATCCCACTCGACCGCCATAAACTTCTCGGCTTCTTTCTGATAGCCGCGAATGTTACGGCAGGATTCGTGGTGGATAACCAGCCCTTTGCCCGGGCTGACGTGCGCAATAATCGGATCGCCAGGAATTGGACGACAGCATTTTGCGAAGGTGATCAGCACGCCGTCCGCGCCTTTAATCGGCAGGTGTCCGTGGCTTTGCGTGGTTGCAGGCACCGCTGTTGTATCGCCTTGCTGCAGGTTCTTCGCCACCACCACGCTCATGGCGTTGCCGAGGCCAATCTCTGCCAGCAGGTCGTCAAGCGACGTAAGCTTCATGCGCTCCAGCTCACGCTGGACGTTCTCCTGCGGAATTTCAGCCAGCTTGCGACTGCCGCCCAACGCGTGGTTGAGAAGACGACGCCCAAGGCTGACGGAATCATCACGCTTGAGGTTTTTCAGCAGCTGGCGAATTTTGGCGCGTGCTTTGGAGCTCACGACAAAGTTCAGCCAGGCCGCGTTCGGACGTGCGCCCGGCGCGGTAATAATTTCTACCGTCTGGCCGCTGGAAAGCGGCTGAGACAGCGGATAAGGCTGTCTGTCGACGCGCGCGCCGACGCAGGCATGTCCGATATCGGTATGCACGGCGTAAGCGAAGTCGACCGGCGTTGCGCCCGCAGGCAGTTCGACAATGCGACCTTCTGGGGTGAAAACGTAAATCTCATCCGGGAAGAGATCGGATTTAACGCTCTCGATAAATTCAAACGAGCTGCCCGCACTCTGCTGAAGCTCCAGCAGGCTCTGCATCCAGCGCTGGGCGCGGATTTGTGCGGTCGTGCTGCTTTCGCCACCGTGCTCTTTATACGCCCAGTGTGCGGCAACCCCCATCTCTGCCATCTGGTCCATGTCTTCGGTGCGGATCTGCACCTCAACAGGTACACCGTGCGGACCAATCATCGAGGTGTGCAAAGATTGATAGCCGTTCGCTTTTGGAATGGCGATGTAATCTTTCATGCGCCCCGGACGCGGTTTATAGAGGCTGTGCATCTGCCCCAGCACGCGATAACAGGTGTCCGAGTCATGGACAATGACGCGGAAGGCGTAGATATCCATGATCGAGTGAAAACGCTGCTCTTTGAGCACCATTTTGCAGTAGATGGAGTAAAGGTGTTTCTCGCGACCGCTGACGCGGCACGGGATCCCCGCTTCCTGTAAGCGCCCTTCGATTTCAGAGAGGATCTTTTGAATCATCTCTTTACGGTTACCGCGTGCGGCTTTCACCACCTCTTTAATCACGCGATAGCGGTTCGGATACAACGCTTCAAAACCCAGCTCTTCCAGCTCGGTTTTAATGTGATGAATACCTAAACGGTGCGCCAGCGGACTGTAGATTTCGAGGGTTTCACGGGCAATGCGGCGACGTTTATCCGGGCGAAGTGAGCCCAGCGTGCGCATGTTGTGGGTACGGTCAGCGAGTTTGATGAGAATGACGCGGATATCCTGCACCATCGCCATAATCATCTTGCGGAAGTTTTCGGCTTGCGCCTCTTTCTTGTCGCGGAAATTCAGCTTATCAAGCTTAGAGACCCCTTCCACCAGTTCGGCAACGCTTTTGCCAAACAGCTGTTCCATGTCCTGGTAAGTGGCAGGGGTATCTTCGATCACGTCGTGCAGCAGAGCGGCCATGAGCGTTTCGTAGTCGAGTTTCATCTCGGCCAGAATACAGGCCACCGCTACCGGGTGCGTGATATAGGGTTCACCGCTTGAACGTGTCTGGCCCTCGTGAGCGTCACGTGCAACGAGATACGCCTGCTGAAGACGCTTAATCTGGTCTTCAGGCAGGTAGGTTTGAATCAGTTGATTCAGGCTTTCAAACAGATACAAGGGCGACCCGCAGGTTTAATTAACGACGACCTTCAGCAATAGCGGTTACGGCCTGCAGTTCTGCGGCTTCCTGCTCTTGCTGCTCCTGGCGCTCACGCACGTCGAGGATCTGGTTGTTGATCAGACCTTCTTCGATTTCGCGAAGTGCAATAACGGTGGTTTTATCGTTTTCTTCCGGTACCAGCGGATCTTTACCGCCTACCTGCATCTGACGAGCGCGACGCGCGGCGACCAGCACCAGGTCAAAACGGTTACCAATTTTCTCTACAGCGTCCTGAACAGTTACGCGTGCCATACTTAAAATGCTCCACAGGTGAAGAAATGACTGGGCATGATACTGAAAGTGGGTTCAGTCTGCCAACAGTTTGGTGATTAATGCGTCATGTCGCTGCTTCTGGCGGCTCATACGCAGACGTTCTGCACGAAGAATGGTTTTGAGATCGCTCAGTGCGGCATCAAAATCATCATTCACAATAAGGTAATCATATTCAGCGTAATGGCTCATTTCTGCAACAGCCTGTTCCATACGCTTTGCGATCACTTCTTCGCTGTCCTGACCGCGGCCACGCAGACGGCGATCCAGCTCATCTTTCGATGGCGGTAAAATAAAGATACTGCGCGAGTCAGGCATTTTCTTGCGAATTTGCTGTGCGCCCTGCCAGTCGATATCCAGGAACACATTCACGCCCGTGGCCAGAACCTGCTCAATGGTTTCCCGCGAAGTACCGTAGTAATTACCGAATACTTCAGCGTGTTCAAGAAACGCGTCTCTGCCGATCATCGCTCTGAATTCGTCGTGATCCACAAAGAAATAGTGTTCACCGTGCACTTCACCCGGACGCGGTTGGCGCGTGGTGTGAGAAACAGAAACCTGTGTGTCGTACAACGGTTGGGTTTTTAACAGTGCCTGAATAAGGCTGGATTTACCCGCGCCACTAGGGGCAGAAACAATATAAAGCGTGCCTTGAGCCATGAGAGTCTTTTGTATGTGTTAACGAAGAAGTCCTACATACGGGCTTATTATACACGTCACCGCCGTGTGACGTAGCCTTTGTCACACTTTTTCCCCTCGATTATTGAATTTTGCGTGCCGTTTTCAGGTTTTATCTGTGGTTTTCAGCAACCAAAAGAAATACCGGATAGCGTCTCGCATTGCGAAACGTTGCCGTTAGCGTTGTTTCAGGCATCCGGGTATACCTCCTGCAACGCAAAGGAGGGGTAGCGATGTTGCGATGGATAAGCGGGTTAATGCTGTTGTGGTGCGGTTATGGCGCGGCGATGTGTCCGGTGTGGTCGCAGGCAAAAGCAGAGAAAGAGATGGCGTCGTTAAGCACGCAAATCAAACGCTGGGATGAGGCTTACTGGAAGCAGGGCGTGAGCGAGATCAACGACGAGGTTTACGACCAGCTTCACGGGCGTTTAACGCAGTGGCAGCGCTGTTTTGGCAGTGAGCCTTCAGAAGAGAGACTCCCCGCGCTGACGGGGAGCGTAAAACATCCTGTTGCCCACACGGGCGTGCATAAGGTGGCCAGCAAAGAGGAACTGAGACAGTGGATGCGTGCGCGCCAACATCTGTGGTTGCAGCCGAAAGTTGACGGTGTGGCGGTGACGCTGGTCTATCGTGACGGGAAGTTAACCCAGGCCATCAGTCGCGGTGATGGCCTGAAAGGGGAAGACTGGACCGGGAAGGTGCGTTTAGTCCCGTCTGTTCCGCAAAAGCTCACCGGCAAGCTGGCGAACAGCGTCTTACAGGGCGAGCTCTTCTGGCTGCGCGACAACCACATTCAGCAGCAGATGGGCGGAATGAACGTTCGTGCAAAGGTGGCGGGGGCGATGATGCGGCAAAAGGATAACTCGCTATTGAGCAAGATCGGCGTATTCATCTGGGCCTGGCCGGACGGACCGAAAGATATGCAGACCTCTTTAGCTGAACTGTCTCAGGCTGGTTTTACGCTGTCGGCACGGTATACGCTTCCCGCCGAATCTGTTGATGGCGTCGAGAAACAGCGCGCGGCCTGGCACGCGACCGCATTACCCTTTGCCACGGATGGCATTGTGGTGCGTTCGGAGGATGAACCCGCGGGCGAAGATTGGTTGCCGGGAGAAGGCAACTGGGTTGTTGCGTGGAAATATGCGCCTACAGCCCAGGTTGCTGAGGTGATTAATATTCATTTTTCCGTGGGGCGAACGGGCAAAATTTCCGTTGTAGCCGCGCTGGAACCCGTGCAACTGGATGATAAACAGGTGCAGCGGGTGAGCCTGGGCTCGGTTGGGCGCTGGCAGAGAATGGATATTGCCCCGGGGGATCAGATACAGATCAGCCTGGCCGGGCAGGGTATCCCCCGGTTTGATAAAGTGCTCTGGCGCGGGACGGACAGACATAAACCAGAGCCTCCGGCCTCGCGTTATCATTCGCTTAGCTGTTTCTACGCTTCCCCGGAGTGTATGGAGCAGTTCTTTGCCCGGCTGACCTGGCTCAGTTCAAAGCAGGTACTTGATATTGAAGGATTAGGTGAGTCAGGCTGGCGTACCCTCTGGCAGGCACATCATTTTGAACATCTCTTTTCATGGCTGTTATTAACTCAGGCGCAGTTGCAGTCTACACCGGGGTTTTCCTCAGCACGCGGGCTGGCGCTCTGGCACCGATTTAATCTGGTGCGCGAGAAGCCGTTTATCCGCTGGCTCATGGCATTGGGTGTGCCAATGACGCAGGCTTCGCTGAAGGCGATGGGAGACATATCGTGGCAGAAGATGAGCGGGCGCAACGCAAAGGACTGGCAGGCCCTGCCGGGAACGGGAGAGGAAAAAGCGCGACAAATCGTTAACTGGATGCTCGCGCCTCAGATTGATGTGCTGGCGAAATGGCTCGCTGAACAGCACATCAACGGGTTCTGAAACTAGTGTGTGCTGTGTTTGTAATGAAAAACGGGCAGCCCGAGCTTCAGACGCAGCGCCAGCATGCGGGCCGTAAAGCCAAACAGTAGCGTCGAGATGACCACCACATCATGGTTAGAAACGTAATGCTGCAGGGCGATATAAAGCACCGCTGCCGCAAAGGAGATGCCGGCATACAGTTCTTTTTGAAAGACCAGAGGAATGCGCTTGCAGAACATATCGCGCAGCACACCGCCGAATACGCCTGTGACCACGGCGGCAATGGTAGCGATAACCGGTCCTTCCCCCATATCGAGCGCGATTTGCGCACCGATGATCGAAAAGACGATCAGCCCCAGCGCATCAAGCACCAGGAACAGGCGGCGAAGATGGGGCATAACGGGCGCCACGATGGTGGTTAACACGGCAGCAGTCGCCACAATAATCACGTATTCAGGGTGTTTAACCCAGCCGAGCGGGTAATGGCCAAGCAGGATATCGCGCACGGAACCACCGCCAAGCGCGGTCGCGGTAGCAATAATGATTACGCCGAAGGTGTCCATACGGCGACGTCCGGCGGCAAGCGCGCCGGTCATGGCTTCTGCGGTGATGCCAATGAGATAAAGGATGTGAAGCAGCATATACCCTCCGGTGTGAACGCGGGGAGGTTAGCGATTTGTGCGCAAGATCACGATTGAGATTTTCTAAGGCGAGTCAGGTTGCCCTATAAAATTTTATTAATTTATTTTGAGTAGGCTTGGTGATAGGCGGTAAAACGTAAAAACGGATGTTGATATGGATTAGAAAAAATAATGGGTGGTGCAGTCGACACCACCCGAAAGGCATTACTCGATGTTCTGAATCTGCTCGCGCATCTGCTCAATCAGCACTTTCAACTCAATCGCTGAATTCGTCACGTCTGCATTGATCGACTTAGACGCCAGGGTGTTCGACTCGCGGTTGAACTCCTGCATCATAAAGTCCAGACGGCGGCCCACCGCTTCCTTCTTCTTCAGAATGTTGTAGGTCTCTTTAACGTGCGCTTCCAGACGGTCCAGCTCTTCAGCGACATCAATACGCTGCGCCATCAGCACCAGCTCTTGTTCCAGACGGGTGTTTTCCAGCTGAACTTCCGCTTCTTCCAGTTTGGCGACAAGGCGTTCGCGCTGCCACTGCAGCACTTCCGGCATATGGGCGCGGACTTTCGCCACTTCGGTGCTCACACCTTCAAGACGCTGCTCAATCATCGCTTTCAGCGCCTGACCTTCGGTTTCGCGGGCAACGATAAAGTCGTCCAGCGTGCCGTCGAGGGCTGCCAGGATTTCAGCGGCAATGGCATCCAGATCCTGCTCACCGGCGGCCATGACGCCAGGCCAGCGCAGAATATCAACCGGGTTGATTTCACCTTCATCGCTCTGCATTTTGACCCAGTTCGCCGCATTCACGAGCTGTTTCGCCAGTTTTTCGTTGAGGATCAGCTCGCCCTGTGCGCTGGCATCAGGCTCAAAGCGCAGGTTACATTCCACTTTACCGCGCGTCAGACGCGTACGAATACGCTCGCGTACAACAGGCTCAAGGCTGCGGAACTGCTCCGGCATACGGAAATACGTTTCCAGGTAACGCTGGTTTACCGAGCGCATTTCCCATGTGGCGCTACCCCAGCTACCCTTGATTTCACGCCGGGCGTAGGCGGTCATACTGCGGATCATAGACATTCCCGTTTTTAAAGGAGAGATGGGGGGATTATAGCTTTCGGGGGCTTCTCAGGATAGGAATAAGCGTCCTTTATCCGTATAATGCGCAGCCACATTCGTTTCAAGCCGGAGAATCCATCATGCGTCCATCAGGTCGTAGCGCCAACCAGGTGCGTCCCGTCATCCTGACCCGTAACTATACAAAACACGCTGAAGGCTCCGTGCTGGTTGAGTTTGGTGACACTAAAGTGCTGTGCACTGCCTCCATCGAAGAAGGTGTTCCGCGCTTCCTGAAAGGTCAGGGTCAGGGCTGGATCACCGCAGAATACGGCATGCTGCCGCGTGCGACCCATACCCGTAATGCCCGTGAAGCGGCAAAGGGGAAGCAGGGCGGTCGTACCATGGAGATTCAGCGTCTAATCGCGCGCGCGCTTCGCGCCGCCGTTGACCTGAAAATCCTCGGCGAATTCACCATCACTCTCGATTGCGACGTAATTCAGGCAGACGGCGGTACGCGTACCGCATCCATAACCGGTGCCTGCGTGGCGCTGGCGGACGCTCTGAACAAGCTGGTTGCGGCCGGCAAGCTGAAAACCAACCCAATGAAAGGCATGGTTGCGGCGGTTTCAGTCGGTATCGTTAACGGCGAAGCGCTTTGCGATCTGGAATACGTTGAAGATTCCGCAGCCGAAACCGACATGAACGTGGTGATGACCGAAGACGGTCGCATCATTGAAGTACAGGGTACGGCGGAAGGCGAGCCGTTCACTCACGAAGAGCTTCTCTCTCTGCTGGCGTTGGCCCGAGGGGGAATCGAATCTATTGTAACGACGCAGAAAGCGGCGTTAGAAAATTGATTTTAAAGGCGACCAATGAGTCGCCTTTTTTTTGCCTGTAAGACAGAAAAACCAAAGGAGCAAATCCATGAAATCGTATCAGCGCCAGTTTATTGAGTTTGCGCTCAACAAGCAGGTACTCAAGTTTGGCGAATTTACGCTGAAATCCGGGCGTAAGAGTCCCTATTTCTTCAACGCCGGGCTGTTTAATACCGGGCGCGATCTGGCATTGTTAGGCCGTTTCTATGCCGAAGCGCTGGTGGATTCCGGGATTGATTTTGACCTGCTGTTTGGCCCGGCCTATAAAGGCATTCCGATTGCGACCACCACCGCGGTGGCGCTGGCGGAACACCATGACCGTGACGTGCCGTACTGCTTTAACCGCAAAGAGGCTAAAACCCACGGTGAAGGCGGGAATCTGGTTGGCAGCCCGCTGCAGGGCCGCGTGATGCTGGTGGACGACGTGATCACCGCGGGTACGGCGATCCGCGAATCAATGGAGATCATTCAGGCCAACGGTGCGACGCTTGCTGGCGTGCTGATTTCTCTGGATCGTCAGGAACGTGGTCGCGGGGAAATTTCCGCTATTCAGGAAGTCGAGCGCGATTACAGCTGCAAAGTGACGTCGATTATCACTCTGAAAGACCTGATTGCGTATCTGGAAGAGAAGCCTGAGATGGCGGACCATCTGGCGGCGGTACGTGCGTACCGGGAAGCGTTCGGGGTGTAGTTAAATTGCCCGGTGGCGCTACGCTTAACGGGCCTGCGCATTTCGTAGGCCCGATAAGGCGAAGCCGCCACCCGGCAACGGTGTTACTGCAACTGAGCAGCCACTAACGGCCAGCGGGCGTCAAAATCGTCCGTTGGACAGTATTTGAACTCGCTGCGCACAAAGCGAGAGAGCATCCCTTCACAAAACGCCAGAATCTGGCTCGCCAGCAGTGTTTCATCAATGCTGTAACCTTCGCCTTCACGCATTTTCTTTTCGCGCAGTACCTGGCGCAGCTGAGCTTCAATGCGTTCGAAAAGCTGGTTAATGCGGCCCTGTAGTCTGTCCTGCTCAAACATCAGCGCGTGGCCGGTGAGGATACGAGTTAAGCCCGGATTGCGTTCACCGAAGCCCAGGATTAACAGCACAATCAGACGCAGACGCGCGGTGGTGTCTTTTTCGTCTTTCAGAATCAGGTTGATGCGCGTGATCAGGCTGTCTTCAATAAACTCGATCAGACTGTCGAACATCCGGGTCTTGCTCGGAAAATGACGGTACAGCGCCGCCTCAGACACGCCCACAGAGGCGGCCAGTTTAGCGGTGGTGATGCGTTGACTGCCATCGCTGGATTCAAGCATCAGAGCCAGAGATTGAAGTATTTCTTCGCGACGATTCCTTTTCGCGGTTTGTTTTTCTGCCATGTTACAAAATACCCCTGAAAATAAGCACTTGCCAGGCTGGCATCCACACAGCGACCGCAAACGGGCGTTTGCGGTTTGTTATTGCATTATGACGCTGTGAGATACGTGTCTGTCGGGCCGTTATTTGCGCCCGGAATGGCCGAAGCCGCCTTCGCCGCGGTCGGTGGCGTCAAAGTCTGCCACCAGGTTAAATTCTGCCTGTACCACCGGTACAAAGACCATCTGTGCGATACGCTCACCCGGTTCAATGGTGAAGCTGTCCTGACCACGGTTCCAGACGGAGACCATCAGCTGACCCTGGTAGTCGGAGTCGATCAGGCCGACCAGGTTCCCCAGCACAACGCCGTGCTTATGGCCCAGGCCAGAACGCGGCAGGATCACCGCCGCCAGCGACGGGTCAGCAATGTGAATGGCCAGGCCAGTTGGAACCAGGGTAGTGGCACCCGGAGCCAGTTCTACGGCGTCATCGAGACAGGCGCGCAGGTCAAGACCGGCAGAGCCGGAGGTGGCATAGGTTGGCAGCGGGAATTGCTCGCCAACACGCGGGTCCAGAATCTTAACGTCGATTTTTTTCATCATAACGGGTAACGATCTCGTCGAGTAATTGTTGGCCCAGGAGTTCCTTGCGCTCAAGCGGTAAGACTTTATCTCCATCCTGCCAGAAAAGGTGCAGTGCGTTGCTGTCGCTGTTAAATCCTTGTGTGGCCAGCGATACGTCGTTCGCGCAAATCAAATCGAGGTTTTTGCGGGTACGTTTTTGCCGGGCATATTCTTCCACATTATTCGTTTCTGCGGCAAACCCAACAACGTATGGACGGTGGCTTTTTAGTGCGGCGACACCGGCAACAATGTCCGGGTTTTTTACCATTTTTATTGTTAATTCATCGCCTTGCTTTTTAATTTTAGCCTCGGCGATCGTCTCGGCACGATAGTCTGCGACGGCAGCACAGCCGATAAAAATCTGCTGGCTTTGCGCATGAGCCTGTACGGCGGCTTCCATCTCCAGCGCGGTAGTAACGTCAATTCGCTTCACAAACGCAGGGGTAGGCAGCGAGACCGGGCCGCTCACCAGCGTGACGTTCGCGCCACGCTTCGCAGCGGCGGCGGCAATCGCAAAGCCCATTTTACCGGAGCTGTGGTTGGTGATGTAGCGCACCGGATCCAGCGGCTCGCGCGTGGGGCCCGCGGTAATCATGATGTTGAGATGTTGCAGATCGTTGACAGGCGAAAAATGGGCTGCGGCCATATCAACAATCGTCAGCGGGTCAAGCATGCGACCCGGGCCAACATCGCCGCAGGCCTGGCTGCCGCTGTCCGGACCCCAGATAAGCAGGCCGCGTGAGGCCAGCGTCTCCAGATTGTGCTGGGTGGCCGCGTTACGGTACATCTGCTGGTTCATGGCAGGAACGACGGCAACAGGGGCAGGCGTGGCCAGACAAATGGTAGAGACCAGATCGTTTGCCATACCGGCCGCCACCCGGGCGATTAAATCAGCCGTGGCGGGGGCAAGGATAACCAGGTCAGCCCATTTACCCAGCTCAATATGGCCCATCGCGGCTTCGGCGGCCGGATCGAGCAGGCTGTCAGATACCGGGTATCCTGAAACGGCCTGCAGGCTCAGGGGAGTGATAAAGGCTTTACCGCCTTCGGTTATCGCGACCCGCACATCTGCCCCGCGCTCGCGCAGACGACGCACCAGCTCTGGCGCTTTGTAGGCAGCAATGCCGCCGCTCACGCCAAGAACGATTTTTTTACCGGCCAGGCTCATCATGATTCTTTCCTGTTGGGTTTCACCAGAGAGCAGGCATTTTATCACAATCCCCAAAGCGGGGTGATTTTGTCCTTCGACCACTTTGCGAGGCGCTACGCAAGAACGCAACATGGCCGTCGAGCGCCGGATTGGCGTGTGGCAGCATGCGGTTAAAAAAGGGAGAAAGAGCATGGAAGAAGAGGATGAACAGCTGCTGCCGCGTGAAAAACTGCTGCGCTACGACGTCACCTTGTTAAAAGATGACGAACTGCTGGCGCTCTTTTTACGTACCGGAACGCCCGGCAAAACGGTATTTACGCTGGCAAAAGAGCTGATAGCACGTTTCGGTTCGCTGTACAGTTTACTGACCGCCGATCTGGCGCAGTTTACGCACGTTGAGGGGATCGGCGTGGCGAAATATGCCCAGTTGCGGGCCATTGCCGAACTTGCCCGCCGTTTTTACAATGTCCGCATGGAGAAGGACGATCCGATCCTGACGCCCGCAATGACGCGCGAATTCCTGCAAAGCCAGTTAACCGATATTGAACGCGAGATCTTTATGGTGATCTTTGTTGATAACAGAAATCGGGTGCTGAAACATAGCTGTCTCTTTGCGGGCACATTGAGCCACGTTGAGGTGCATCCGCGTGAAATTGTGCGGGAAGCGATAAAAGTGAATGCAGCGGGCGTGATCCTCGCGCATAATCACCCCTCTGGCTGTGCAGAACCGAGCAGAGCGGACAAAGAAATCACCGAACGCATTATCAAATGCTGTCAATTCATGGACATTCGTGTGCTGGACCATCTGATAATTGGCCGCGGTGAGTACATTTCTTTCGCAGAACATGGCTGGATTTAGGCTATTTCTCGCGATCCATCGGGATCTTTGTCTGTTCGGGACTTGAGCACACCGCCGAGTCAGCGTATACTACGCCACCTTTGAGAATCTCGGGTTTGGCATTTGGGCCTGGCAATCGAGAGTTCACTTAGAACTATGCGATGACCGGGCTGTAAAGCCTGACGAGGCGCCGATACCCCATACGAAGCTCGAGCTAATTTGATTTTTGGAGAATAGACATGTCCCGAGTCTGCCAAGTTACTGGCAAGCGTCCGGTGACCGGTAACAACCGTTCCCACGCACTGAACGCGACTAAACGCCGTTTCCTGCCGAACCTGCACTCTCACCGTTTCTGGGTTGAGAGCGAGAAGCGTTTTGTCACCCTGCGCGTATCTGCTAAAGGTATGCGTGTAATCGATAAGAAAGGCATCGATACAGTTCTGTCCGAACTGCGTGCCCGTGGCGAAAAGTACTAAGTACTTAAAGAGGAAATAAATCATGGCTAAAGGTATTCGCGAGAAAATCAAGCTGGTTTCTTCTGCTGGTACAGGTCACTTCTACACCACCACGAAGAACAAACGTACTAAGCCGGAAAAACTGGAACTGAAAAAGTTCGATCCAGTTGTACGCCAGCACGTACTGTACAAAGAAGCTAAAATCAAATAATTTTAGCCTCCTTGTATCGAAAAACCCCGCAACTGCGGGGTTTTTTGCATTCTGTATCTCAACGGAGGAACCATGCCTGAATTACCTGAGGTAGAAACCAGCCGTCGCGGCATTGAGCCCCATCTGGTCGGCGCGACGATTCTTCACGCGGTTGTCCGTAACGGACGTCTGCGCTGGCCGGTGTCCGATGAGATCCATGCCCTGAGCGATCAACCCGTCCTTAGCGTGCAGCGCCGCGCGAAATACCTGCTGCTGGAACTGCCCGACGGCTGGATCATTATCCACCTGGGGATGTCCGGGAGCCTGCGCATTCTTACCGAAGAACTGCCTGCTGAAAAGCACGACCACGTCGATCTGGTGATGAGCAACGGCAAAGTGCTCCGTTACACTGACCCACGGCGCTTTGGCGCGTGGCTGTGGACGAAGGAGCTGGAAGGACATAACGTGCTGGCGCATCTGGGCCCGGAGCCGCTTTCAGACGCGTTTAACGCGGAATATCTTAAGGCGAAGTGCGCGAAGAAGAAAAGCCCGATTAAGCCCTGGCTAATGGATAACAAGCTGGTGGTCGGCGTGGGGAATATTTATGCCAGCGAATCGCTGTTTGCCGCCGGGATCCATCCCGATCGGCTGGCCTCTTCGCTGTCGGCGCAGGAGTGTGAGTTGCTGGTCCGGGTGATTAAAGCCGTATTACTTCGCTCGATTGAGCAGGGCGGGACAACGTTGAAGGACTTCCTGCAAAGTGACGGCAAGCCGGGCTATTTTGCCCAGGAGCTTCAGGTGTATGGCCGTAAGGGCGAACCGTGCAGAGTCTGCGGCACGCCCGTTATTGCCACGAAGCATGCCCAGCGCGCCACGTTCTACTGCCGTCAGTGCCAGAAATAGGGCTACTTTAGCTTTTCCATCAACGCCTGGTGGACGTTAACCGGCAGGAAATGGGTAACGTCCCCGTGATGACGCGCCACCTCTTTCACCAGCGTGGACGAGATAAACGACCACTCTTTGGAGGGCATCAGGAACACGCTCTCCAGCTCCGGCATCAGGTGGCGGTTCATGTGCGCCAGCTGCATTTCATACTCGAAGTCTGCCACCGCGCGTAAACCACGGATCAGAATGTTTGCCTGCTGAGCGCGGGCGAAGTTAGCCATCAGGTCGCTAAACCCGACCACCTCAACATTCGGCAGGTGCGAAATGGCATCGGTGGCGAGCTGTACGCGCTCGTTGAGGTCAAACATCGGCTTTTTGCTGGGGCTGGCGGCTATGGCCAGGATCACCTTGTCGAACATGCATGCCGCACGGGTGATGATATCAAGATGACCGTTGGTGATCGGATCGAAGGTACCCGGATAAATCGCTTTTGTGCTCATGGCTCACGTTTTCTCTGAGTAGCCGCGGCAGAGCGCCCACAGCTCGGTGTATTTGTTGAAAGTATACTGGGCATTCACTACCGCGAGTAACCAGCCCTGCTTACCGTCCAGTACGCCGCCGCGCAGCAGCAGTGTTTTCAGGAACGCGCCCAGCGTGTGGGTAAAGATACCCGTCAGCGAGGCCTTCTTGCCGCGCTGGTGACGCTCCTGCGCCCATGCGGTGGCATAGTTGAGTTGTTTACGCTGGAAGCTGGCGAAATCGCGGCAGGTCAGGTGCAGCAAATCGCCCGTCAGGGGGATCACCTGGGCGTTATCGCAGCTCAGGGATTCATGCACCAGATTATCGTTGTACTGATACCGCTCGCGCTCGTAGAGGCGCATCACGCGGTCAGGATACCAGCCGCTGTGGCGCATAAAACGGCCAAGGAAGTAGTTGCGGCGGGCAATGCTGTATACGGCGCCAGGCTGGGGCGAGGAAAGTACCGCCAGAATGGCCTGCTGAAGTTCTGGCGTAATGCGCTCGTCAGTATCGAGCATCAGAACATACTCACCGGTGGCATACCCCTGCGCGCGCTGGCGCTGGATGCCATAGCCTTGCCAGTCAGTGTCGACAAAGATTTTTGCTCCCGCTGCCCGGGCAACGTCTACCGTGTTGTCCGTACTTCCGGAGTCAAGAATGACTATCTCGTCAGCCCAGGCAACGGAGGCCAGGCAGTCCGGAAGCAGGTCGGCGGCGTTTTTGGCGATCATCACGACCGACAGACGCGTTGACATTAATGGCTCCGCTGGGGCAGGTAAGGTTGCAGAAGCTGCAGCAGACGGGTCAGGGCGCCCTGGTTCTGGTGCAGCACTTCGACCGCATGGCGCCCGTACCACAGGCGATAATCTTCGTCAGTCAGAAGGGTCGATACCTCTTTGACTACTGAATCTGCATCGGTCACGGTAATCAAACCATCGGCCTGCTGTAATTTCGCGCAGATATCTTTGAAGTTAAACGTGTGCGGCCCCATCAGCACCGGAATGGCGTGGGCTGCTGGCTCCAGCGGGTTATGTCCGCCGCGCTCGACCAGGCTGCCACCGACAAACGCGAGGTCAGCAATGCCATACAGAAGCATCAGCTCGCCCATCGTATCGCCAATCACCACCTGGGTGCTGCCAGACGGGATCTCACCGCTGCTGCGCAACGTGAAGCTGAAACCGCCTTTCTGCACCATTTCACGGGCATCTTTGAAACGCTCCGGATGGCGGGGCACGAGGATCAGCAGTAAATCAGGGAAGCTTTCCAGCAGCTTGCGGTGAGCCTGCAGGATGATCTCTTCTTCACCGTCATGGGTACTGGTCGCAATCCAGACCTGACGACGCGGGGCCCACTGGCGACGCAGCGTGATCGCACGGGCAGCAAGCTCAGGGGTAACAGAAATATCGAACTTCAGGCTGCCCGTTACCGCAAGCTGGTTGCGTTTGAGGCCCAGAGAGACAAAGCGTGCCGCATCTTCTTCATTCTGCGCGGCAATCAGCGTGATCTTGCTCAGCAGGCGGCGCATAAATTTACCCAGCTTGCCGTAGCCTTTCGCCGAGCGCTCTGACAGGCGCGCGTTGGCAATCACCAGCGGAATTTTGCGGGCATGCAGGGCGGAAATCATGTTCGGCCACAGTTCGGTTTCCATCACAATCACCAGCTTCGGGCGCACGGTGTTGAGGAAACGATTCATGGCGCAGGGCAGATCGTAAGGAAGATAGACGTGATGGACGTCTTTGCCAAAAGCGGATAACGCGCGCTCCGAGCCGGTTGGCGTCATCGTCGTGACGGTAATTGGCAGCGACGGGTAGCGGTGACGCAGGGCGCGAACCAGCGGGATTGCCGCCAGCGTTTCACCGACAGAAACGGAATGCAGCAAAATACCGTCCGGAGCGACTTTATTGCGGCAGAAGCCATAGCGTTCAGCCCAGCGTTTACGATACGCAGGCGCTTTACGGCTACGAAGCAACAGCCTCAGCCACACCAGTGGCTGAATGATGTAGAGCAGAGCGGTATACAACAATTCCAAGCGATTATCCGTTTTTTTAGTTTCGGCGGGCAAATTCTAAGCATTTAAGCCAGGTAAAGCTATCTCTTATGCCAGATACCGTTTCAAACGGAAATAACGGCGACCCAGCCGCCAGCGCAGACGCGGACTTTTTGCACTTTTCCAGATGAGTTTCCAGATGCCTGTTTCGAAGAACTCTTTAATAATCATTGATTTCTTCTTCTCATCCTTCATGTTGTCGAAGGTGTGAATAATTCCCAGCCCCTCTTTGGCAATTTGCCAGTGGCAGGCAGGGATCCCTTTCACTTTATCCGGATAACGCTGATTAATGTCATCGAGCATCTGCAGGATTTTCATGTAGTGACGCGCAGAGCGTATCAGCGTGTCGTCATTGTCCGGCATATGGGACACCGATGCAGAGTGAATGTAGTAGTCGTAATAGCGTTCACTGGTGTACTGAACCCGCTCTGCCGCGAGCAGCACTTCGGTGGTCCACGGGATATCCTGATGGCGCAGGCCGGGTTCGAAATGGAAACTGTGTTGACGGATAAAGTCGTGGCGATAAATGTTCAGCCAGGTGACGTGAAGGAATTTACGCGAATCCAGCGCCATTTTTAACCACGCTGGGCCAGCCATGACTCCTGTCGACGCCAGTTTGTCTTCCGGGAAGATCGGGCGTGAGGGTTTCTTGTTGTTCTCCCAGACGTAGTTCCCGTTACAGGTGGCGACATCCAGATCCTGCGTGACGGCCATCTCCAGCAGGCGCTGGTACATGCCGGGTTTAAAGACATCATCAATATCCGGGAAAGAGAGATATTGCCCTGTCGCAACGGCCAGACCGGTATTACGCGCGATGGATACGCCCTGGTTTTGTTGTTCTATGACCTGCAGCTGCGGCAGTTTTTCTCGCCAGTTTTCGACGATCTCCATCGAGCGGTCAGTAGAGCCATCATTGACAATGATGACTTCCATGCTGTCGATGCGTTGATTCACAAGGCAGGTAAAGAACTGATCCAGGAAAGCTTCACCGTTATAAACGGCAACCACCACGCTCAACAATGGGGCTGAATTTTGCATAAGAAACCTGATTATTTTTGATTGTCGACCAGAGCAATATATTGCTGGCAAATGGCATTGATACCGAACGACGCGATGGTGGCATCACCAACGACCGGCGGGGCGGTATAAATATCCGCCATCGTTTTTGCCAGTGACGCGTCATTTAACTCTGCCAGCCCGCGCGCTAAGGCTCCGGTAAGGATTTCGGCGGGACCACCTGGGCAATTTGTACTGACTGGTGGCGTCTGGCAGATAATGGCTTCAACCAGTACATTACCAAAACCTTCGCAGTCAGAACTTAACACTAAAAGGCGTGCCCCTTTAATCCAGGGATAGGGATTGGAATCGAACGGGCGGAAAACCGTTTTGTTTTCAATACCCAGCTCGGCAGCAAGCTGCTTGAGTTTTTGAATTTGAGCTTCAGATCCATTGCCCATCATGACCAGCGTTGTGTCAATTTTACTCAGGGCGAACGCACGTAAAAGGCGGTCGTGGCGTTTGTGCTCATGGAAGCGGCCAACATGAATGATGTAATCCTTTCCCTGCATCTCGAAGGGAGTATCTGCCAGACGCTGAATTTCAGGAATATCGAAAGGATTATGGATAACCGCTTTGCCTCGAAGATTGAGTACCAGCGTTTCGGAAAGATCTTTCAACACGGCGCCTGAGACGGCGACAACGTTTCGGTTTTCGTAGGTATGACGAATTTTAAGATGTTTAAACCAGCGTGAAAGTCCGCTGCGATGGCGAAGATAGGAGAACGAGAACATGCCATGCACGCAGAACCAGACTTTGTCTCGTTCCAGCGCGCGGCAGTGCGCCACAATGCGATCTGTTTTGTGCAAATGAGAGAAAACCACATCAAATTTGCCGCTGCGCTCAGCCCGTTCAATCGCCTGATCCAGCAATTGGGCACGGCGCGGGATCTCCGTCAGCTTTCGCCACGGTTTTTTACATGTGTCCTGAACAACCTGATAATCGATGCCTTCCGGGATGGCGTAATCGCACACTTTCCGCAGAGAGAAGAGCGAGACCTGATGTCCCATTTCTATCAATCCGCTGGAAAGTGTCAGAACCGTTTTTTCAGCTCCGCCACCGGGTAAACCATCAATAATCATTAGGATGCGCATTTTTAATCCAGTAATTTTTGATAAAGCGAAATAAGCTGACTTGACAGTTTTTCGGGAGTGGCGTCTTTGACACGTTCCCGTGCCGCGCGTCCCATATTGTTATTTTTTTCCAGTGAAGGGATGGTTGCTACCGCTTCCTTCAATGTACTGATATCAAGGGCGTCACAATAAAATCCGTTCTGGCCTTGCTGAATAAATTCTGCTCCACCGCAACTCTCTGAAGTAATGACGGGCAAGCCACAGGCCATCGCTTCAAGAATGACGTTAGGAAAGGGATCATACAGCGTTGGCAACAGTAAACCATCGGATAGCTGATAAAAAGGCAGAGTTTCTTTTTGCACCCCCAGAAAACGGATTTGACCCTCGCAGCCTAACGAACGGGCGAGGTCGCGATAACGACTTTCTGCTTTATCTTGTCCAACCACAATCAGCCACGCTGATGTTCCCGCGATAGCGCGTATGGCGCTGGCCAATCCTTTTCGTTCAAACCCTGAGCCGACAAAGCAGAACACAACGGCATCGGTTGGCAAACCAAATTGTTGGCGCAAAATCGCACGCTGTGCCTCCTGGGCCGGAATGAAGCGGCTGGAATCAATAGAATTATAAATCACATGAATTTTATTTGCGTCAATATCAAAGTCTTCGACGATTTCGCGTTTGATCATCTCCGCATTACAGATTACGGCTTTTAACTCAGGCGCCTGATACATTTCCCGTTCCGCACGCATCACGTAGCGGTGATAGCGGTCATACATCAGCATTTGCGCACGCCAGGCAGGTAAAATGCGCGCGCGCTGCAGCAGCCAGCGGCGATGGACCCCATCACCCGCGCGATAGATATCGCAACCCGGGATGCGCTCATGGCTTTGAACAATATCAAACTGCTGTTGCTGCCACAGCGCGCGGGCGGCCTGTGCAAATCCGCGTTCACGACTGATGCGACCCCATTTTTGAGGGTTGCAAATGTGAATATGCCAGTCGTCTTGCTTCTCTCCCTGCCACTCACGCGTGATGACGTTGAGTTCAAGGTTCTGATTGCTCAGAGCGGTGAGGGCGCGCGAAACGAAGCGTTCGGCTCCGCCATCAGGGCGATACTTTTGGCGAACAATGGCCAGGCGATGGTGTTTCATGACAGGTATCTCCTTGCGGCGGAGACGACAGCATCAACGGGAATAGCGTCGAGATAGCGTTCTTTCGTCCTGGTATCAATGGCATCCGGATCGGGTAGCGGGCCGTAATCGCCTGCCCAGATCACTTCCCCTTTAACCTGCCACGGTGACCAGAACGTTAGTTTTGATGGACCAAACAATGCCACGCAGGGCGTTTGCAGCGCGGCGGCCATATGCATCGGCACGGAGTCGACACCAATAAACAGCGAGGCATGGTCGATAAGCGACGCCAGCTGACGCAGTGTCAACTGGCCCGCGAGCGAAACGACACCGTTCTTCGGTGCGGCAGCGAGAATGCGATCGATCATCGCCAGCTCTTTTTTATCCGGGCCCGCGGTGAGCACAACCGTATGACCATCCTGCTGCAGTGCAGTGATGGTTTGCGCCATTTTGTCTTCGCTCCAGCATTTAAAGAACCATCGGGACGTTGGCTGGATCACGATATAGCGCTCGCCCACACCCGTCTGCGTCAGTCTTTGACGGGCATAATCCCAATCCTCTGTGGCGTAGGCCATGGTGACGGCAGGCTGCGGCGCGACCGGTAATGGCGTCAAAATGGAGAGATTCTGTTCGACTGTATGCAGGGATTTGTGGCCGTCGACAGAGACCAGATCGGTATGACAAAAACGCCAGAATGCACTTTTGCGCTTGTTAAACGCGAATCCGAGGCGAACGGGTGCACCGGTAAAACGGGTGACGATAGCGCTACGCCATTGATCGGCAAGGTTAATGACCAGATGATAATGCTGATTTCTTAACGTACACAGCAGCTGCCACTCTTTTTGAAGATGCTTCAGCGTGCCCAGCTGCTTCCATTTACGATCGATTCCATAAATTGTACCGATCGCCGGATGCGCGGCGAGCATATCGCGCGTTTCTTCATACAGCAGGACATCAATCTGCGCCTGCGGCCATTTTTGACGTAACGAATCAATGACGGGAGTGGTCAGCAACATGTCGCCATGATGGCGGAGTTTGATAAGTAAAATGCGCAGATCAGGTGTGTCAGGTAAGTTATTCATCATTATCTTATCGGCGTTGTACTGATGGCAATTCTAATAGACCTGATAGCGACTTGCACTCTTTCTCCATAATCTCAGTAATTTCCCAGGAAGGGTTTACTCATGCTTTGGAGAGTGCGTAACATAGCGCTAACTTTCCTGTCTTGCGGACTCATTATGAACAAACCAGCGTTTATCATCACAATTGATACTGAGGGCGATAATCTCTGGCAAAATCACCGCGTCATTAAAACGGAAAACGCGCGCTATCTGGCTCGGTTCCAGACGCTTTGTGAGCGTTTCGGCTTTAAGCCTGTGTGGCTGACCAATTACGAGATGGCGATCGAGCCCGTTTTCATTGAATTCGCCAGGGATGCGATCGCCCGTGGTCAGGGCGAAGTGGGAATGCACCTCCACGCGTGGAATAGCCCACCGGAACACGATCTCACGGGAGATGACTGGCGCTGGCAACCTTATCTGATTGAATTTTCAGATGAGGTGATGCGTGAAAAAGTGCTGTTCATGACCCGCCTGCTGGAAGAGACCTTCCAGACCAAAATGTTAAGCCACCGTGCCGGACGTTGGGCATTTGATAGCCGCTACGCAAAATTGCTCGTTGAACTGGGTTACCAGGTGGATTGCTCCGTGACGCCGCGGGTGAACTGGCGCAATGCGAAAGGTGCGCCGCAGGGTAATGGCGGAACGAATTATCAGCATTTCCCCGACCAAGCCTATTTTATGGATTTAGATAATATTTCCCGGGCGGGCAATAGCCCATTACTCGAAGTGCCGATGAGCATTCAGTATAAACACCCGGCCTGGTTGAACACGATCAAACAGGGTTACGACAGGCTTCGCGGTAAATACCGCTCACCCTCTGTTAACTGGCTAAGACCGTCCGGTGGGAATGCGGCGCAGATGATTCAGGTCGCACAGCAATGCCTGTCTCAGGGAAGTGAGTACGTGGAGTTTATGCTTCATTCGTCGGAATTTATGCCTGGCGGAAGCCCCACGTTTAAAGATGAGGCGGCGATCGAAGGGCTGTATCAGGATTTAGAAACGCTCTTTAGCTGGTTATCCGATAAAACGGTGGGGATGACGCTGGCGGAGTTTTATCAGTACAAGAAAAAATAATGCCCGCGACGCGGGCATTATCACTTATTGACGTTGTCTGGTTTGCGAGAAAAGTGTGCTCAGCGCAAATACAGTGACAAAGAAGATTAAGGCTTCTGAACTCAACAGTATGACGTCCGTCAGGCCATAGAGTAATAAAAGGAGTATGGTCGTCAGCAGCAGGCCATTTCTGTTTTTAAGGGCATAAACGATCATCGAGGCATAGAAAAAGAATAATATCGCCAGGCCGGGGATCCCCTGTAGAGAATATTTTTCGATAAACTCATTGTGCAGATGCACCCTGATATAATCGAGTGCGGTCGCGAGATGTGGATGCCCATTTGTCACATATTGCTGTGTCCATACTTCGCGGTCTTCAACTGACTGTCCCAAAGGATGGGCAAGCCCGTTTTGAATCCCAACACTCCACATAGAGAAACGTGCGCCTAGCGACGTGGCATCATTACCTTTTTGGTAACTTTCAACTTCAACTTGTGTTTGTTCTATCTTTGGTAAAATTAATGGCTTGTAGCTAACGACAACAATACCCGCCACGATACATAAGAAAATCAGCGTTGATTTCAGGTGTATTCTTCTGAAGTGGTAAAGCGTGAGTACAATCGCCAGGAGTAGATATAATCCCATTGCGGCACGAGTACCCGTAAGAAGAATGACGAAATAAGATATTAAGATGATGAGTCCTGCGGCTACATACAGTTTTATATTTTTCTGTAGATAAAGGCTGTATACAAACGCCAGCGACAGTACAGAGTAAACATAGGCCGACACGGTCGCACGGTTTATGGCCATCTCGATACGCCCCATACCCTGTGATGCCTGCCATAAGCCATAGCCAGTGGCAAGTATAAACCCTGCGCCAGAGGCGTATAAGAAATATTTCTGGAAAGCTGCTTTATCAATATATGACTTAAACCGGTCAAGATAGAAAATGAGGATGCTTGCCAGAATCAATTTTTTACTTGCGCCGAGATAATCGCTATAAACGTTCAGACCTTCGCTATGATATTCATACACCATGTACCAGCCAAGATTAAGCAACCCAATGAGCAAAATCGGTAGTGCGATAGAAAAAGGACGCAATGTGATTTTTTTATATTCGCACGCTAAGCCTATAATGCTGGCATAAATCGCAATATAGAAAAACTCTCGTTGCTTACCTGAACTCAGCAGCGCGAGCGCAAGCGAAATAAGGCTCAAAATCAGCGTAAGCTGATAAAGCCGCAGTTTTACTTTTTCCATAATGCCTCAATGACCCTTTTTTTGTAGCTGAAACGTACATCTCTGGAGAAGAAGAAAGAGAAAGAATAAAGTTCTTTTACCCGCTGTTTAACCAGTTTGAGTTGCATCTCGGTCAGATGTTGCCGGTGGTTACTGTAGATATCAAACCAATGACAATTAATAAGATGTTTGAATAATATCGGGAATGCTTTTTCCATCTGTAAGGTGCATTCGATAAGCGTAGCGATTTTACTGGCATCGAGTCGGCTCGACAAACTGTCGCTACGTTTGATGTAATAATAGAGTCCCTGACGCTGATAAACTATTTTACTCGATTGCATCAGCATGCCGGGGAATACGGCGAAATCTTCATAGCAGACCATCGAAGGAATCGGGTTGCTTACGTACAATTTCCGATGAATGAATTGCCCGATGAGATGTGCCTGAAAATCTTTGTGTTGCAGGAACCGTTTTATTGCCTCATGTTGTGACAAAGCAACAGGAGCGAACCCCTGCCAGTCGGCGGTGATTTTTTTGGTGTCGCGAATTTCCAGCAGGCGCGTCAGGAGCATATCAGGGCGCTCTGTTTTGAGGAACGCCACGGCGTCCCTGATGCTGCCCGGTTTCAATCGGTCATCGCTATCCAGCATGGTGATGTATTCACCTGAGGCCAGCGAGAGGGCACTGTTTCGAACATGACCTACATTACGATACTCAACGTATCGGGATTGCGCATTCGGAAACGCTGGCAGCCACGCCTCAATAATATCCTGTGTTGAGTCATTGGAACTGTCGTTAAAGATAATGATCTCTACATCATCGCCCGCGCCATCAATCGCGTTTTGCAGGCTTTCTAGCGTGGTGTGAAGTGTATCTTTGGCGTTATGCGCGGCAATAATGATGCTTAGAAAAGCCATAATAATCAGTTTCCCTGAGCATCAAAGACAGAATTTGCTGTTGGCAGCCCGCAAATGAAATGTTTGAGTTCGTCCAGCGATTCGTCTGTTACCGCGAAGAGTTCTTCCCGGCTCTGTGAGAAGTAATATCGTGTTTCAAAAACATACGAGCATATATTGGCATCGTTGCCAATCAGCAACACGTTGCCAAGCGGACGCTGCTCGTAGTGGCAGCACGGCCCGAACAGTAAGATGACCGGCACGTCCACCGCATCGGCGATGTAGACATTTCCTGAGTCAGACGCGATATAGCAGTCCATCTTAGAAATGGCCCACGGAAGCTCTTCCAGCGAGAGCTTGCCAATCAGATTAATAAAGTTGGGCAGTTCACCGTAGGCGCGGGTGATATCATCCATCCACGATTGTTCATTTGGGGCACCAAACACGTAAAACTCGCAGGGCAGGTCGGCGAGGTGATCGGCAATCCGTTTCCAGATGCCTGGTGGAACGGTTTTCGCTTTGTTCCCTGCGGCGATACTGATGCCAATGCGGATAACGCCCGGTTTATCGAGGATTGCCGGATAGGTCGCGGGTTTAAACAGTGGCTTTGTGGCGTGCTTGGGAGAGTCTTGCCAGCTCAGAGCGCGATCGGCCAGTCTCAGATAGTTCGTGACCGACAGCGTCTTTCTACCGTGTTCAACAGTCCCGTCCGCCGTTGCATAGAAAATACCGTGATACCATCTGCGCGTGTAAGTGCTTAAAAACTGTTTGTTTTTAGCATTACACACGGAGGCGAAAAAGAGGTTCACACTGTTAGGTTGCAGGAGATAGACATTGTCATAGCGGTTCATGATCCGGCAGGCAAAGACCAGCTTTCGCCACAGGTTACGCTTATGCTGCTCGATAAAAAAAATCTCGTCGATCGTCTCATCATGCTTCGCCAATGCACCCACGCTACGACTGACGAGCACGTCGCTTTTTTGCAGGTATGCCAGGAGGGGCGTTGCATTAACAAAATCGCCGATTTTTGCTGTCTGAATGACCAGGTTTTTACCTGTCTCTTTGCGGAACAGCTTCCGGATGAGTTTCACCGGAAAGAGTAAAATCAGCAGAAATACGTAACTCATGCGTTAGATATCCCTGTTGGAAAGCCAACGGCTGCCCTGTAAAAATGAAAAAATAGCATCTGCGCTGATATCCTTCGTTTGCTGGGTCGGGCTGACCATCTGATGCTGGTTTTTACCGTAACCCCCGATCAATCCAGGATCGGTCGGACCAAAAATCGTAATATTCGGACGATCCAGCGCCGCGGTTAAATGGCTTAAGCCAGTATCAACGGAAACAACAGCATTCGCCCCCGCCAGCTGCGCTGCAACCTGTGCCAGGGTTAGTTTCGGCAATACCTCGACGTGCGAAAAGCCTGCTGCCAGACGCTCTGCGCGCTGCCGCTCATGTTCGGCGCCCCACGGGAGTTTAATATGGATGCCGGTAGGTTGCATTAGTTCAATCAGGCTTCGCCAGTGCGTTTCCGGCCAGTGTTTATCATCGCGCGTTGTGGCATGCAGGAAGACAAGATAAGGCTGAGCACTGGGCTCTGTATTGCGCAAAAAGTGCTGCGCGATGGCGTAGTCGCCCTGGGTTTCCGGTTTCGCATACCCCAGGCTTTTTGCAAACAGCTCGCGGGTACGTTCGACGGCATGCTGTTGCTTTGCGATGTGGTGACGGCGGTTATAGAACAGGCTCGCCAGCGGTTCGCGGGCGGTGTGCCAGTCCATCCCGTGCTTTACGCCGTGTGCCAGACGCGTCACCAGCGCAGCGCTTTTCACCAGCCCCTGGGCGTCGATGATGGCGTCGTAACGCTGTGCCTGCACCGCCTCACGGAAGGCTTTGCGTTCGGCTTTAATCGGCGCGGAGAACCACGCTTTGCGCCAGCGGCGAATCGCCACCGGGATCACGCGGTCAACCGCTTCATGCCAGGTGGGGATCTGCGCGAAGCCTTCCTCCACCACCCAGTCAAAACGAATACCGGGAATAGCCCGCATGGCGTCCGTCAGTGACGGCAGCGTATGCAGAACATCGCCCATCGAAGAAGTTTTAACGATCAGTACCCGCATTCGTTATCCTTCTTCGCTCAACAGCAGCTCGTTAAGCTCTTCGAGAACGCGCGCTGGCGTAATGTCGATCAGGCTCTGATGGTAGCCTTCTGCGGCATCGCCTTTGCGCACTTTGTGGTAGCCGGTGATCAGGCGGATGACGCGCGCTTTATGAGAAAGCGGGGGCGTGAAGTCCGGGCTACTTGGGCCATACAGCGCCACCAGTGGGCGGTTGAGCGCAGCGGCGACGTGCATCAGGCCAGAGTCGTTAGTGACCACCGCTTTACAGGCGGCAATCAGGATAACAGCCTGTTCAAGCTGCGTTTCTCCCGCCAGATTGCGGCACCAGGCCTGCTGTTCGTTACTGAGCGTGGCAAGAATTTCGTTGCCAGCCTCGTGATCTTTTGCCGAACCGAACAGGACAATCTGGTAGCCTTCGTCAATCAGCTGTTTCGCCAGCTCGGCATAGTGATAGTGCGGCCAGCGTTTTGCCGGGCCGAACTCGGCGCCTGGGCAGAAGCCAATCATCGGGCGTTCAGACGAAAGACCAAACGCGTTACAGGTCTGGGATTTTTCACCGTCGTTAACCTGAAGCTGTGGCCAGAGCAGCGGCTGCGGCAGATCTTTCGCGCTGCGCATCACGCCTTTGTCATAGGCCAGCGCCACATAGCGCTCCACCATCAGCGGCCAGGCTTCTTTATCCAGCACTCGCGCATCGTTCAGCAGACCGTAGCGCATTTCACCGCGCCAGCCGGTACGGTGCGGGATGCCCGCAAAGAAAGGTACGAGGGCGGATTTAAAGGAGTTGGGCAGCACGTACGCGCGATCGTAGCGCTTCTCGCGCAGGCTATGACCGAGCTTGCGGCGTTCGCCGATTTCCAGCGCCCCGTGGCCGAGTGGCATCGGGATGGCTTCATTCACTTCCGGCATACGCGACAACAGCGGACGGCACCATGCGGGTGCCATCACGTCGATTATCGCCTGGGGATAACGCGCCTTGAGCGTGCGATAGAGACTTTGCGACATCATCATGTCGCCCACCCATGACGGGCCGATCACCAGAATTCTCATACTTACGCGTCGCGGTTCAGCCAGGCCATATATTCCGTTACGCCTTCGGCAACGGTCTTGAACGGCTTGTCGTAGCCTGCGGCGCGCAGGTTGGTCAGATCGGCCTGCGTGAACGCCTGATAACGGCCTTTCAGTTTTTCCGGGAACGGAATGTACTCGATGCTGCCTTTTTTATGATACGCCAGCGTGGCGTCAGCCACTGCCTGGAAGGATTCCGCACGGCCGGTACCGAGGTTGAAGATGCCGGACACGCCGTTTTCCCAGAACCACAGGTTTACGGCCGCAACGTCCCCCACGTAAACGAAGTCGCGCTTAAATCCGTCGCTGCCTTCGAACAGTTTCGGGCTTTCGCCGTTATTCAACTGGGTGTTCAGGTGGAACGCCACGCTTGCCATGCTGCCTTTGTGGCCTTCACGCGGTCCATAGACGTTGAAGTAACGGAAACCAACGATCTGCGAGTTCGCTTCTGGCAGAACCTGACGTACGTACTCGTCGAACAGGAATTTAGAATAACCGTAGACGTTGAGCGGCTGCTCATATTCGCGGGATTCGATGAAGTCCGAGGTGCGGCCGCCGTAGGTTGCCGCGGAGGAGGCGTACAGGAACGGAATCTCACGCTCCAGGCAGTAGTGCAGGATCTCTTTAGAGTACTGATAGTTGTTGTCCATCATGTACTTACCATCCCACTCGGTAGTGGAAGAACACGCGCCTTCGTGGAAGATGGCTTCGATCTCGCCGAACTCTTCGCCTGCCATAATCTGGATAAGGAAGTCTTCTTTATCCATGTAGTCAGCGATGTTCAGATCCACCAGGTTGACGAACTTAGTGCCATCTTTCAGGTTGTCAACCACCAGGATGTCGGTGATGCCTTTGTCATTGAGAGCCTTAACAATATTACTGCCGATAAAGCCTGCGCCGCCGGTAACGATGATCATAACTGTAACCTTTGAAGTGTGGAGCCCGGGGACAATCCCGGACGCTAATGTCTCTATCATATCATTAGTATGGCTGCCCTTCAGCCATTCACCTTCACAGCGCAGGGGTACGCGTGATTTATGCTGCAAAAACGATAAGAGATGACGTGTCATCTCGTCATGAACTATAGGTTTGGGTAATATGTCCCGAAATTTGCCGAGTCTGGAGAATTGCAATGCGTGGTGATTTTTACAAACAGTTAAACAGCGACCTCGACACCGCACGTGCGGAAGGGTTGTTCAAGGAAGAGCGTATTATCACGTCTGCCCAGCAGGCGGACATCACCGTTGCCGACGGCAGCCATGTGATTAACTTTTGTGCGAACAACTACTTAGGTCTTGCGAATCATCCTGAGCTGATTGCCGCTGCAAAAAACGGCATGGACACCCACGGTTTCGGCATGGCCTCCGTACGCTTTATCTGCGGTACCCAGGACAGCCACAAGCAGCTTGAGCAAAAGCTGGCGAATTTCCTCGGAATGGAAGACGCGATTCTGTACTCCTCCTGCTTCGACGCCAACGGCGGTCTGTTTGAGACCCTGCTCGGCGCAGAAGATGCGATTATCTCCGATGCCCTGAACCACGCTTCCATCATCGACGGCGTACGCCTGTGTAAAGCGAAGCGTTTCCGCTACGCCAACAACGACATGGTTGAGCTGGAAGCGCGCCTGAAAGAGGCTCGTGAAGCGGGGGCTCGCCACGTACTGATCGCCACCGACGGCGTGTTCTCCATGGACGGTGTGATCGCTAACCTGAAGGGCGTGTGCGACCTGGCAGACAAATACGACGCGCTGGTGATGGTCGATGACTCTCACGCGGTCGGCTTTGTTGGCGAAAACGGCCGCGGTTCCCACGAATACTGTGACGTGATGGGCCGCGTGGACATCATCACCGGTACGCTGGGCAAAGCGCTCGGCGGCGCCTCCGGCGGCTATACCGCCGCGCGTAAAGAGGTGGTTGAGTGGCTGCGCCAGCGCTCCCGACCGTATCTGTTCTCCAACTCCCTGGCGCCGGCGATTGTTGCTGCCTCCATCAAAGTGCTGGAGATGGTGGAGTCCGGCGCTGAGCTGCGCGACCGCCTGTGGTCCAACGCCCGTCTGTTCCGTGAAAAGATGAGCGCCGCAGGTTTCACCCTGGCCGGTGCTGACCACGCGATCATTCCGGTGATGCTGGGTGATGCGGTTGTCGCGCAGCAATTTGCCCGCGAACTGCAGAAAGAAGGTATTTACGTCACCGGGTTCTTCTTCCCGGTGGTGCCAAAAGGTCAGGCGCGTATCCGCACCCAGATGTCTGCGGCGCATACGCCTGAACAAATTGAACGTGCGGTGGAAGCCTTTACCCGCATCGGCAAACAGCTGGGCGTCATTGCCTGAGGACGTGTGATGAAAGCGTTATCCAAACTGAAAGCGGAAGAAGGGATTTGGATGACCGACGTGCCGGAACCGGAAGTCGGTCATAACGATCTGCTGATCAAAATTCGTAAAACGGCTATCTGCGGTACTGACGTTCACATCTACAACTGGGACCAGTGGTCGCAGAAAACCATTCCGGTACCGATGGTTGTCGGTCACGAATATGTCGGCGAAGTGGTGGGCATCGGCCAGGAAGTAAAAGGTTTTAAAATTGGCGACCGCGTCTCCGGTGAAGGCCATATTACCTGTGGTCACTGCCGTAACTGCCGCGGCGGACGTACGCACCTGTGCCGTAATACCATCGGCGTGGGCGTGAACCGTCCGGGCTGCTTCGCGGAATACCTGGTGATCCCGGCCTTTAACGCCTTCAAAATCCCGGACAATATTTCTGACGATCTGGCCTCCATCTTCGACCCATTCGGCAACGCGGTACACACCGCGCTCTCCTTCGACCTGGTCGGTGAAGACGTGCTGGTCTCCGGCGCGGGCCCAATCGGCATTATGGCGGCCGCCGTGGCGAAGCACGTGGGTGCGCGCAACGTTGTGATCACCGACGTGAACGAATACCGTCTGTCGCTGGCGCGCAAAATGGGGGTCACCCGCGCGGTGGATGTCTCGAAAGAGAGCCTGACCGACGTGATGGAAGAGCTGGGCATGACCGAAGGCTTTGACGTGGGTCTGGAGATGTCCGGTGCACCGCCGGCGTTCCGCACCATGCTCGACACCATGAACCACGGCGGTCGTATCGCGATGCTGGGCATTCCGCCGTCGGATATGTCTATCGACTGGAACAAAGTGATCTTCAAGGGGCTGTTCATCAAGGGCATCTATGGCCGCGAGATGTTTGAGACCTGGTACAAGATGGCGGCGCTGATTCAGTCCGGTCTGGATCTGTCCCCAATTATTACTCACCGTTTCTCCATCGATGAGTTCCAGCAGGGCTTCGACGCGATGCGTTCCGGCCAGTCAGGGAAAGTTATTCTGAGCTGGGATAAGTAATCAAAAAGGGGCCTGCGGCCCCTTTTTTCACTGATTCTTTTTCTCTTCGTCCGTCAGGTAACGCACCTTGCGGGTGTAGTCCTGACCTTTGAACAGCAGTTTGTTATCCGGCGATTCAAGATACTTCTGCCATTCGGAGAGAGGGAAACCGCCGTGCGCGCCAATCACCTCTTTCGGTACAACGGCTTCCTGACCACCGATCTTCTTGGAGACCGGCCAGTTCATCCAGTCACCCAGGTTAACCGTTTTTAGATCCAGCATGTCCAGCAGCGCGGCGAGCGGCAGTTGATCGGTTGGCGGCTGCGTGTCGTCCATCAGCTCCCAGGTATCCTGGAACAGCGTCAGCCACAGCGGGCAGATACGGCGCCAGGTTTTTTTGGTTGCCGCAAGAAACGCGCCGTTAACGTGATCGACCAGATACGGGCGCACCGTCTCTTTGTAATATGCTGGTACTTTCTCCGCAGGCGCACCGTCCAGCTTGGCAATCATTTTGCCCTGACGGAAGCTGGAGTAGATGTGCATATCGGCCATGTTGATCTCGGGCATCTTGAGCAGGTTGAGATCGGAATCGATCATCAATACGCCTTCACCGCGCGCCTGCAGCGGGGCATTCAGCTTCACCAGACGGCTGAGGTAGATCTGCTTATAGCGGTAACCTTCCTCCCGCACCGGAAGGTTAAGCGTCACTACGCGGGTTTTAGGCGGCAGTACCCCAAAGGCGGATTCAGGCTGATCGCTGACGATGACGATCTCGCTCACCCCGGTGGCATAACGTTCAGCGAAGGTGGCAGAGAGTAATGCTTCTTCGACGAAATCTGCACCGGTACACGGGATCACAATAGAATCCACCGCAGCAAGTGCGCCCGTCACGGGCAGAGAGCGATAAGGAATGTTGTGTCGCCCGGTGATATGACGATAGCGAGCATTAAGAAATTTAAACATAGTTATCTCGTTTGGTTAGTGCGCGCCAAGCACGGCTTCGACACCGCTGACATAGTTTTCAATGGCATAGGTCTGACAGACGTTCTGGTATGCAGCCGCAGCCAGTCGAGCCCGCAGCTCCGCGTCTGCCCAGATATTGTCCAGATGCTGTGCAAGCTGTGAAACATCGCTCCAGGGGAAGAGTAGCCCTGTCGAATCATGGTCAATCAACTCCGCCGTGCCGGTCACCTGAGATCCAATCACGGGGATATTGAGAAGCATCGCTTCCAGCACCACGCGAGGCAGCCCTTCGCTTTTTGAGGCGAGAATAAAGGCGTCAAACGTAGCAAGGTAATCAAACGGGGTATTCTGAAAACCGGTGAAAATGACGTGGTGTTCAATTCCCTGTGCTCGGGCCTGTTCCGCTAAAGCGCGGCGTTCGCCACCTTCGCCGACCAGCACCATTTTCCATTTTGCCTGTGGATGCTTCTGGCTGAACTGTGCTAGCGCCTCCAGCGTGTGGTGGTTGGCTTTGCGAGGGATTAACGACCCGATACTGCCGAACACAAACGTGTCGTCATCGATGTTCAGGCGCTGGCGCATCGCGCATCGGTCAGGTAAAGGCTGGTGGATGTCGATGGCATTATTGACCGTCGTACACAGTTCGGGCCGGACGCCATGCTGAAGCAACACGCGTTCAACGCCATGCGAGACGGCGATGATTTTTGTAGCATGGGCATTAACCAGCTTCACCAGTGGTGGTGTCAAAACAGGTTCAATGCGGCAGTGCTGAATCAACCGTGCCTGCAGTTTTGCCGCCGCGAGATAGCCTTCCTCATTTGAACCTGGCTGGTTATTCATATAGAGCGTATCGAAACCGCCCTGTGCGAAAAGTGTTTCGATTTTGCTGACGTTAGGCCTGATGCGCCACATGATATCCACATGACGTGTCCATGCCTTGCGGGCACCGCGTGAGAAAAACAGCAGGCTACGTCCCGCTTCTTTCAACAATTTGGCCCAGACCGGCTGCTGATGTTGAGGGATCACGATGAGCGGGATGCCGATGCCGTTGAGCACCTGGCCAATTGTCTCACCTTCAGCACGACTATAATCACTGTAAAAACAACAGGTAATGTCGAATTTATCGCGATTGATCCGCTTCAGGAGCTCAAGCATACTGTTGGTGCCTCCCCCCCATTCTTTACCCGTATCCAGGAGGAGAATTTTACTTTTGTGCGGCATGTCTGAATCCGTGTGCTACCCTTCATCTGACTGCATTATAAAGAATCTGTTGAAATAAAATAGATTTTTCTATTTTATTGCGCTTCAGGATTAGACAAAATTTCAAGCGTGCTTATTTGAAAAGTGTGATTCCGGACTTTAATCGTCTCTACTCATTTATATAGTATTTATAATATTAATTTAGGCTGCTATTGAGAGTGGGAAAATGTTTAAAATAACGGTCTGCTTATTAACATTTAATTCTGAAAGATTATTGCATGATGTTATCCCGCCTATTTTAAAAATAGCGGATGAAATTGTCGTCATCGATTCAGGCAGTACGGACAAGACACGATATATTTGTGAAAGCTTTGGACTGCTACCCGTCTATAAAAAATTTGGCTGGCATGGCGAGCAGATGAACCATGCCGTATCCTTAGCCACTAACGACTGGGTTCTGTGCATCGACAGCGACGAAATTCTTGACCAGGACACGGTTAATGCCGTTTTAACGTTAAAAGCAGGTGATGAGCCAGACCCCGGAATGGCATGGCGAATATGCCGCCACTGGTTTGTTCTGGGTGAAGAAGTCCGGACGATTTATCCTGTTTCATCCCCCGATTATCCTGTACGTCTGTTTAACCGCAAACAGTCCCGGTTTAATAACAGGCCGGTGGACGATCAGGTCGAAGGTTTTCTCCGTTGTGCATGTATTCCGGGCTATGTAAAACATGATACGTTTCCCACATTGCATGAGCTTTTTAATAAATTAAATTGTTATACAACCCGCCTGGTTCAACATCAAAAAATACGGCCCTCTATCGGACGAGGCGTGATCAGCGCCATCGGGGCTTTTTTCAAATGGTATCTGTTTAGCGGCGCATGGCGTCAGGGCAAAGTAGGGGTGGCGACGGGACTGTATGCCACGGCCTATAGCTTTTTGAAGTATTTCAAATCCTGGTATCAGCATCAGGAGAAAAAAGAGTCCGTTGCTAACGAGCAGACGGACTCTCAGATTGCGAAATAAGCGTCAGGCTTTCTTACCCCATCCCTGCCACTGCTGCTGGACGTATTTCACCAGCGTGCTGTTGCTGATGCTGTCTCCGATAACGGAGAAGAAGCGGGTCGCGTAGACCGGTTCAGGCGGCTGCTTCGGTACACAGCGCTTCACGCCGCGGAACGGATTACGCGGCGCTGTCGGGACGGGCTGCGCAGAATTTGGCGTAGAGGTATCCACCTGCGGTTCGTTCAGCAGATCGCTCGGGCGTACCAGCGTGATATCGGCAGGTAAGGTCGGCAGCATCTGCTGCAGGACGCGAACGGTCGACGGGTGCGGGTGACCGATGGCAATGGCCGATCCATTACGGCGGGCCAGCTGTACCGCGCGATTGAACTGCACGCGAATATCAGCTTCGTTCTGGGTATCATCCAGGAACACCTTACGCTTAATCACCTTTACGCCCGTTCCCTGAGCGGCGCGCATCGCCTGGCTGTTGCCGATGGTCATGCTGTCGAGGAAGTAGAGGTTATAACGCTCCAGCGCCTGCATCACTTTGAGCATCCCGTACAGGCTGGAGGTCATCGCACTGCCCATGTGATTGTTCAGCCCAACGGCATACGGCACGTTGTTGTAGGCGTCGCGGATGATGCGCTCGATCTCCTCGCTGCTCATATCCGGGCGCAGGGTATCTTTTTCCAGCGGCTGCTTGCTGAGCGGTGCCATGGGCAGGTGGATGAGAACCTGATGACCGCTGCTGTGGGCTTTGGTCGCCATCTCACGCGCGTGAGGGGCATTCGGAAGGACGGCGACAGAGATGGCCGACGGCATCGCCAGCACCTGATTTTCATAGTGTGGACGATAACCGAAGTCATCAATCACGATAGCGAGTTTACCTGCGTATACCGGTGCAGCCAGCGTCAGCGCGCTGACGACGGAGAAAACGATTCGACGAAATTGAAGCAAAACTTATCTTCCCAACCACGGCTGTGGATTGACCGCCTGACCCTGACGACGAATTTCGAAATAGAGTGACGGGCGGCCCTGACCGCCACTGCTGCCCACAAGGGCGATGGGTTGGCCGGCGCGCACCTGTGTGCCGACGCTGACCAGCGCGCTCTGGTTGTAGCCGTAAAGACTCATGTCACCTTTACCGTGTTCGACCACCACCACCAGTCCGTAACCCTGCAGCCAGTCGGCCAGAATCACTCGGCCATCGGCAATGGCTTTCACTTCGCTACCTTCAGACGCACCGATAACGATCCCCTTCCAACGTAGCTCACCCTGCAGCTGTTCGCCATAGCGATGCAGAATTGAACCACGAACGGGCCAGAAAGCCTGACCGCGAGGCGAGCCTAAACCGCCGGTACGCGACATCAGGGAACGTTCGCTCTCGCTTGGCTTGTAGGTGGTCCCTTTGCGGGACGCTTCCTGCTGCTTGTCGCGAACGGCCTGCGCCTCGCGCGCCTCTTTTTCGGCGCGCGCTTTCGCCGCCGCTTCCGCCCGGGCGATGCTGTTACGCAGTTTTGATTCGTTGGCGCGCATTTCGCTTAGCTGGCTTTGACCTTCCTGAATGGAGGATTCAAGGCCGGAAAGGGTTTTCTTACGCTCGTTGCGAGCCTGCTCAAGCTTCGCCTGCTGGGCCTGCTGATCGTAAAGCAGCGTCTGCTGCTGGCTCTGCTTTTCTTCCAGCTCGGCTTTTTGTGTGGAGACCTCTTCGCGCGTCTGCTTCAGCTGCGCGATCGTCTCCTGACGCGCCTGGTTGAGATAGCCAAAGTAGGCCTGCAGGCGCTGGCCGCGCTGGCTCTCTTCGCCGCTGAGGATCAGCTGGAGTCCGGTATGTTCACCCTGGCGGAATGCGGCATCAAGCTGTGCGGCAAGATTGCGCTCCTGCGCATCGCGCTGGCGCTCCAGTTTGGCAATTGACGCGTTCATCTCGTCGATCTGTTTATTCAACTGGGCGAGGGTGTTTTGCGTTTCTCGGAGTTTACGCGTGGCGGCGGAGATCGCCTCTTCCTGCTGCTTGAGCTGGGCGAGCAGGGCGGAACGCTGCTGCTGCTGCTGGCGTACCGCACGCTCTTTGGCGGCGATATCAGCCTGAATAGATTTCAGCTGGTCGCGGTCATCCGCATGGGCGGATGCGGCGCACAGCAATACGCCAGCGCTGAGTGCGCTGGCGTAAAACAGAGGTCTGACTGATAACCTAAGCGGCTTCACGACCCATGTGATTGAAAAAATCGCCTTTCCCCTCATGGGGAGCGATTATTCCACGATGAACAGCGGCTTACCAGTCATCTCTTCAGGGATCGGCATCCCCATCAGCGACAACATGGTTGGTGCGATGTCAGAAAGCTTGCCGCCTTCTACGGCTTTCACTGATTTATCACCGACATAAATCAGCGGAACCGGCAGGTTGGTGTGGGCGGTGTGTGCCTGGCCGGTCGCCGGGTCGCGCATCTGTTCAGCGTTACCGTGATCCGCGGTGATCAGCAGCTGGCCGCCAACGGATTCAACCGCTTTCGCAACCTGCTCAACGCAGTGGTCCAGCGCTTCAACCGCTTTCACTGCCGCTTCCATCACCCCGGTATGACCGACCATGTCACCGTTCGGGTAGTTACAGATGATGGTGTCGTACTTACCGCTCTTGATGGCCGCAACCAGTTTTTCAGTCAATTCTGCAGAGCTCATCTCTGGCTGCAGATCGTAGGTGGCCACTTTCGGGGAGTTGATCAGAATGCGGTCTTCGCCTTTGAACGGCTCTTCAACGCCGCCGTTAAAGAAGAAGGTGACGTGCGCGTATTTTTCCGTTTCGGAAATACGCAGCTGCGTTTTGTCGTTCTTCGCCATCCACTCGCCGAAGGTATTGGCCAGTGAGGCGGGTGGATACGCGCATGGGGCTTTGATGTCTGCCGCGTATTCGGTCAACTGGATGAAGTCGAGTTTCACCACTTTCTTACGGGCAAAACCGTCGAAGTCGCTGTTGACGAACGCACGGGTGATTTCGCGCGCGCGGTCAGCGCGGAAGTTCATGAAGATCAGCGCATCGCCGTCTTCCATGGCGGCATCAGCCTGGCCTTCAGCACGGATCACGGACGCTTTCACGAATTCGTCATTTTCATCACGTGCATAAGCCGCTTCCAGGGCCTCAACGGCGGTCGCGAACTGGAATTCACCTTTTGCCAGGGTCAACAGGTCATAGGCCTGTTCAACGCGATCCCAGCGGTTGTCGCGGTCCATGGCGTAGTAACGGCCAATGATAGACGCCACGCGGCCTTTGCCCAGCGCGGCGAATTTGTCTTCAAAGGCTTTCAGGGAGCCTTCTGCACTGCGTGGTGGCGTGTCGCGACCGTCCAGGAAGGCGTGCAGATAGATTTTTTCCGCACCGCGTTCAGCGGCCAGCTCAACCATCGCCATGATGTGATCTTCGTGGCTGTGAACGCCGCCTGCAGAGAGCAGGCCCATGATGTGAACGGCCTTGCCAGCGGCAACGGCTTTATCAACCGCGCCAGACAGCGTTGGGTTGGAGAAGAAGGTGCGTTCTTTGATTTCAACATCCAGACGCGTCAGATCCTGATACACAATACGCCCGGCGCCCAGGTTAACGTGACCGACTTCGGAGTTGCCCATCTGGCGGTCCGGCAGGCCCACTTCCAGGCCAGACGCGTCAATCAGCGTATGCGGACGTTTTGCCCACAGGGCATCCATGACCGGAGTTTTGGCGTTGAAAATAGCGTTATCCTGGCTGTCTTCACGGTAGCCATAGCCATCCAGAATCACCAGTACCATAGGTTTTTTAGAAACCGACATTGCGACAACCTCATGCTCAAGAGTCAAAATTTGCGTAATTTTACTACAGCTGAATCGATCAAATAGCCGCAGAAGATCAAAGAAAGCGCAGGGGCAAGGTGCTGACCTGACCATTTTGAGGCATTTTTTTAGGTGGCATGCCGCAGAAAATGGATTAGGTTAGGGTCGCTGGCTGTATTTGCCAGAACGCACAGGTATACTCCTGTCCTGGTTTTTTTTATCACTTAGTCGGGAGTAGTTACCCTCCATGCAAGAAATTATGCAATTCGTTAGCCGCCATCCGGTTCTGAGCATCGCGTGGATTGGCCTGCTGGCTGCTGTGCTGTTCACCACATTTAAGAGCCTGACGTCTAAGATTAAGGTTATCACCCGTGGTGAAGCGACGCGTCTGATTAACAAAGAAGATGCCGTCGTTGTCGATCTGCGTCAGCGTGACGATTTCCGCAAAGGTCACATTGCGGGCGCAATCAACCTGTTGCCAGCTGAAATTAAAGCGAACAACGTCGGTGAGCTTGAAAAACACAAAGCCCAGCCGATTATCGTTGTGGATGCGACCGGCATGCAGGCACAGGAATCTGCCAGCGCGCTTCACAAAGCAGGCTTCGAAAACGTAACGGTGCTGAAAGAAGGTATTTCCGGCTGGAGCGGGGAAAATCTTCCTTTGGTGCGCGGTAAATAAGGAGTTCAGTCATGGCCCATATTGAGATCTATACCAAAGCGACGTGCCCGTTCTGCCATCGTGCGAAAGCGCTGCTGAACAGCAAAGGCGTCACGTTCCAGGAACTGCCGATCGATGGTGACGCGATTAAACGCGAAGAGATGATCCAACGTAGTGGTCGTACGACGGTTCCACAGATTTTTATTGATGCGCAGCACATTGGCGGCTGTGATGACTTGTATGCGCTCGACGCCCGTGGTGGACTCGATCCGCTGCTGAGCTAAGAGACTTTAGGACAATTAAAAAGGGTATTTCCATGTCAGAACAAAACAACACCGAAATGACTTTCCAGATCCAGCGTATCTACACCAAGGATGTCTCTTTCGAAGCGCCAAATGCGCCACACGTTTTCCAGAAAGATTGGCAGCCAGAGGTTAAACTTGATCTGGATACCGCATCTACCCAACTGGCAGATGACGTGTATGAAGTCGTGCTGCGTGTGACCGTTACCGCGTCTCTGGGCGAAGAAACTGCATTCCTGTGTGAAGTACAGCAGGGCGGCATCTTCTCTATCGGCGGTATCGAAGGCAACCAGATGGCGCATTGTCTGGGTGCGTACTGCCCGAACATTCTGTTCCCGTATGCACGTGAATGCATCACCAGCCTGGTTTCTCGCGGTACATTCCCGCAACTGAACCTTGCGCCAGTTAACTTTGATGCGCTGTTCATGAACTATCTGCAGCAGCAGGCTGGCGAAGGTGCTGAACAACATCAGGATGCCTGATGAGCACTGTTAATGCGTCAATGACTGTGATCGGTGCCGGTTCATACGGCACCGCTCTTGCTATCACGCTGGCAAGAAATGGTCACGACGTGGTCCTGTGGGGCCACGACCCAAAACATATCGCTACGCTGCAGCGCGATCGTTGCAACGTCGCGTTTCTCCCGGACGTTCCGTTCCCTGACTCCCTGCACCTTGAAAGCGACCTTGCGACCGCGCTGGCGGCCAGCCGCAACATTCTGATTGTGGTTCCGAGCCATGTATTTGGCGACGTACTGCGTCAGATTAAGCCGCTGATGCGCCCGGATGCGCGCATTGTCTGGGCGACAAAAGGACTGGAGGCCGAAACAGGACGCCTGCTGCAGGACGTTGCCCGCGAAGCGCTGGGTGATGAGATCCCGCTGGCGGTCATCTCCGGCCCGACCTTTGCCAAAGAGCTGGCCGCTGGCCTGCCGACGGCGATTTCGCTGGCTTCCACCGACCAGGCCTTCTCCGACGATCTCCAGCAATTGCTGCACTGCGGCAAGAGCTTCCGCGTCTACAGCAACCCCGATTTTATCGGCGTGCAGCTGGGCGGGGCGGTGAAGAACGTGATTGCGATTGGCGCCGGGATGTCAGACGGCATTGGTTTTGGTGCCAATGCGCGTACGGCGCTGATCACCCGCGGGCTGACCGAAATGTCCCGCCTGGGCGAAGCGCTGGGTGCCGATCCGGCCACCTTTATGGGGATGGCAGGCCTGGGCGACCTGGTGCTGACCTGTACCGACAACCAGTCTCGTAACCGCCGCTTTGGCATGATGCTCGGACAGGGCAGCGATGTAAAAGGTGCGCAGGAGAAGATTGGTCAGGTGGTTGAAGGCTACCGCAATACCAAAGAAGTCCGCGAGTTGGCGCACCGTTTCGGTGTCGAAATGCCAATAACCGAGGAAATTTATCAGGTATTGTATTGCGGAAAAAATGCGCGCGAGGCAGCATTGACCTTATTAGGTCGTGCGCGCAAGGACGAGCGCAGCAGTAATTAGTCGGAACCGTTGTCATCTGAATGACCCAGCCAGCGCAGAACTGGCTGGTCATTAACTATCGTCTGGAGTAAGCAATGCCGTGTGAAGAACTGGATATCGTCTGGAACAATATTAAAGCCGAAGCCCGGGCGCTGGCCGACTGTGAGCCTATGCTGGCCAGTTTCTACCACGCAACGCTACTCAAGCACGAAAACCTCGGCAGCGCGCTCAGCTATATGCTCGCCAACAAGCTGGCGTCCTCGATTATGCCTGCTATCGCCATTCGTGAGGTGGTGGAAGAGGCTTACGCCGCAGACCCGGAAATGATCGCTTCTGCCGCCTGTGATATCCAGGCCGTGCGCACGCGTGACCCGGCGGTCGATAAATATTCTACGCCGCTGCTGTACCTGAAAGGCTTCCACGCTCTACAGGCTTATCGTATCGGCCACTGGCTGTGGAATGAAGGCCGCCGCGCGCTGGCGATCTTCCTGCAAAACCAGGTTTCCGTGACGTTCCAGGTCGATATTCACCCGGCTGCGAAAATTGGCCGTGGGATCATGCTCGACCACGCCACCGGGATTGTCGTCGGGGAAACGGCGGTGATTGAAGATGACGTCTCGATCCTGCAGTCGGTTACCCTGGGCGGTACCGGGAAAACCAGCGGCGATCGCCATCCGAAAATTCGTGAAGGGGTGATGATTGGCGCGGGCGCCAAAATCCTCGGCAATATCGAAGTCGGGCGCGGCGCGAAGATCGGTGCAGGCTCCGTGGTGCTCCAGCCTGTGCCACCGCATACCACTGCCGCTGGCGTACCGGCGCGCATCGTCGGTAAACCAGACAGCGATAAGCCGTCCATGGATATGGATCAGCACTTCAACGGTATTCACCATACGTTTGAGTATGGTGACGGCATTTAACTTCTGAGAATGGCGCCCGGATACCCCAACTGGCGCCATGCTTCATACACCACTACCGACACCGCATTCGACAGGTTCATGCTGCGGCTGTCCGGCATCATCGGAATACGGATTTTCTGCTCAGCGGGCAGGGCATCCAGGATCGTGGCCGGCAGGCCGCGGGTTTCCGGGCCAAACATCAGATAGTCACCTGCCTGATAGCTTACGGCGCTATGTGCTGGCGTGCCTTTGGTAGTCAGGGCGAACATGCGCTGCGGCTGCTCGGCTTCCAGAAACGCGGCGTAATCATGGTGGCGAACGACGGCGGTAAATTCATGATAATCCAGCCCTGCGCGACGCAGACGTTTGTCGTCCCACGTAAAGCCCATCGGCTCAATGATATGCAGACGAAAACCGGTGTTGGCACACAGGCGGATGATATTGCCGGTATTTGGCGGAATTTCTGGTTCGAATAAAACGATGTTAAGCATGCTGCCCCCTTAATTGCGGGGGCAGAATAGCAGAAAAGAGAGGAACTACGCGACGCCGGGTTCCTGCGAGCGGCTGTACAGCATTTTGTAGACGGTTGCCGCTGCGGCCACCAGGGCGGGTACGCTGAGGATCATTAAAATACTGTCTGCCTGCCACTGCATCGAAAGAAGCTGGGCGCTGGTCATGGTTCCCGCCACGCCGCCAAAGCGGCCGATCCCCTGCATCCAGGCGATGCCCGTCGCGCGGCACTCGGTGGGGTAAAAGGTGGCGGCCAGAGTCTGCATGCCCGACTGCGCGCCGTTCATCGCGATCCCCATCAGGAAAATCAACCCGCCAAACAGGGCGATATGGTTATGCTCAATGCCGAGCAAAAGAATAAGGCCCATCGTCAGCACGAAACCACATGCAACCACCCTGTGCGCTTCCCAGCGGTCCATCATCCAGCCAGCAAGCAGAATGCCGGCGGTGCCGCCGAAGGTGAAAAGCGAGGTGAGCCAGGCGGATTCCGCCAGCGCATAACCCATCCCCTGCATCAGCGTCGGCATCCAGCTTAGCAGAACGTAGTAGATGACCAGCCCCATAAAGTAGGTCACCCACAGCATCAGGGTGCCGGGCAGCCAGGGCATGGAAAACAGCTGCGACACGCTCCCTTTTTTAGACGCGATTTTCTCCTCCGCCAGGAAAAAGCCCGAGACGCTCTCCAGCGTGCCGCGGGCGAACCGGCTGGCAATGCGGCGGACCTGCATGACGTCTTTCCCGCGCTGCACCAGAAACTTCACGGACTCCGGCAAAAACAGCGCCAACAGCAGCGTTAAAATCAGCGGCGCAATTGCGCCGGTCAGCAGCACGCTTCGCCAGCCGTGGTGGGGGATAAGCCAGGATGAGATCGCGCCACCGCCCGCCGCACCCAGAGGGAAGCCGCAGTACATGGTATTAATTGCCATGGCGCGGCAGCGCTGGGGGGCGAACTCTGAGATCAGCGTAATGGCGTTCGGCATGGCGGCGCCGAGCCCCAGGCCCGTCAGAAAGCGCCACAGCGTCAGGGTATTCAGACTTTGCGCCCAGGCCGTGCCCAGGCTTGCCAGGCCGAAGAACAGACACGAAAAGACCAGCACGCGCTTGCGCCCCATCCGGTCAGATACCGGACCGGCAATCAGTGCGCCCAACGACAGCCCCAGCAGCGCTGCGCTCAGCACCGGCCCCAGATCCTGTTTGTGTATCCCCCATTCTGCCGACAGCGTAGGCGCGATGTAACCCATCGCTGCCGTATCAAAGCCATCGATCGCCAGAACCAGAAAGCCCAGCACAATGAGCAGCCAGTGAAACCCTGAAAAGCGACTGTCGTCGATCACCTGCTGAATATCCACCTTACCTGAATACGCCATACGCTCCACTCCGATCTGATGTTGTTTTTGTGTTCTTGTATTTGCTTGTCTATACAATTGCGTGCGGCAGGTGGATGTCAAATTTTCTTATCCAATATGTTATCTGGATGTTATTTTTGGCATAAAAAAGCGCCCGAGGGGGACTTCGGGCGCATGAGAAAGGGGGAGTAACCGGAGAAGGTCAGGCCGCGTTTCCCTGAGCAAGGGGAGCCAGCGCTGCCGGTAATTTGCTTAACTCCTGCACCAGGGAATCCTTACTGATTTCGCTAATGGTTTTCGCACCGGTCAGCGTCATCGCCACCTTCATCTCTTTTTCGATCAGGTTAAGCAGATTCGCCACGCCTGCCTGGCCGGCCGTCGCCAGGGCGTACAGATACGCGCGTCCCAGCAGCACGCTGTCGGCACCCAGCGCAATCATGCGCACCACGTCAAGCCCGTTGCGGATCCCGCTGTCGGCCAGGATGGCGATATCGCCTTTCACCGCATCGGCAATGGCCGGCAGGGCGCGGGTGGAGGAGAGCACCCCGTCGAGCTGGCGTCCGCCGTGGTTAGAGACCACAATCCCGTCTGCGCCAAAGCGGACCGCATCACGGGCATCTTCCGGGTCGAGGATCCCTTTGATCACCATCGGGCCATCCCAGAATTTGCGGATCCACTCCAGGTCTTTCCAGGAGATGGATGGATCGAAGTTGTTCGCCAGCCAGCCGATGTAATCCTCCAGCCCGGTCGGTTTACCCAGATACGCCGAGATATTCCCCAGATCGTGTGGACGACCGTTCAGGCCGACGTCCCACGCCCACTGTGGATGCGTTACCGCCTGCCAGTAGCGGCGGAGCGCCGCATTTGGGCCGCTCATGCCGGAGTGCGCATCGCGGTAGCGCGCGCCGGGGGTCGGCATATCGACGGTAAAGACCAGCGTGGAGCAGCCCGCCGCTTTAGCGCGCTCGAGCGCGTTACGCATAAAGCCGCGATCCCGCAGGACGTACAGCTGGAACCACATCGGCCGCTTGATGGTTGGGGCAACCTCTTCAATCGGGCAGACGGAAACGGTGGAAAGGGTAAACGGAATGCCTTTAGCATCTGCGGCGGCGGCGGCCTGCACTTCACCACGGCGGGCATACATCCCGCATAAGCCTACAGGCGCGAGCGCCACCGGCATGGAGAGCGTTTCGTTGAACAGTTTTGTCTCAAGGCTCAGGTCAGACATATTCTTCAGCACGCGCTGGCGCAGAGCCACCTCCGACAGATCTTCCACGTTGCGGCGCAGGGTGTATTCGGCATACGCCCCGCCGTCGATGTAGTGGAACAGGAACGGCGGCAAAATGCGCTGCGCCGCGGCGCGATAGTCACTGGCTGCTGAAATGATCATGCTTTGTTCTCCCTGGAAATATCACTGTCGCCAGGCAGACGGGTAATACGCGCCTGTCGGGCCTGGTCTTCATCGAATCGTTTAATGGTGGTGTGCACGAAGCCGAGATGCGCCATCATCGCTTTGCGTGCGGCCTCGGCATCACCGGCCAGAATGGCGTTGAGCACCGCCTCGTGCTGTTCGGTCAGCTGGGCAAACACCGGCGGAACCAGATACATGCGCTGGCGGCTCTGCTTCACGGAGGATTGCAGCAGGTCGAAGAATCCGCGCATGGTCTGGAGCAGCACCACGTTGTGCGACGCCTCGGCAATCGCCAGGTGAAAACGGACGTCCGCCTGGGAGGCAATATCCGGATCGCTGCTTTGCGTGGCCTCAAAGCAGGCGATGAGTTTCTCTTTGTCGGCGTCGGTTGCCCGCATGGCCGCGTGCCAGGCGGTACTGGTTTCGATTGCGTGACGCGCTTCAAGGATGTCGAAGCTGTAGTCCGGGTCGTTTTCCATCAGCCTCTTCAGCGGCTGAACGATGTTTTGCTCGGACCAGTCGTCATGCTGCCAGCGCACAAAGGTGCCGCCGCCGCGACGGCTCACCAGTACCCCTTCACTGACCAGCGTCGCCAGCGCCTCACGCAGTGAATTGCGCGACACGCCAAGCTGGGCGGCAAGCTGGCGTTCGGCGGGCAACTTCATGCCCGCTTCCAGCTGTTGTTCTTCAATCAGCGCCCGCACGCGAGAGGCAATCTCGTCGGACAGGCGTCTGGGCATCACTATCATGGGATCATCCAGGTTAAGACATAGGCCTGCAGGGTGGTGATCACCCCCACCATGCAGGTGAATATCAGGCTGTGTTTCACGGTAAAGCGGAACAGGTCCGACTCTTTACCGACCAGTCCCACTGCCGCACAGGCAATGGCGATGGATTGTGGGGAGATCATTTTCCCGGTCACGCCGCCGGTGGTATTCGCGGCCACCAGCAGGACGTCCGATACGCCAATCTGCTGGGCTGCCGTTGCCTGCAGTGCGGCAAACAGGGCGTTCGACGAGGTATCGGAACCGGTCAGGAACACCCCCAGCCAGCCGAGGAACGGCGAGAAGAAGGTGAAGGCGTGGCTGGTATGCGCCAGCGCCAGTGCGAGCGTCGATGACAGGCCGGAGTAGTTCGAGATAAACGCGAACGCCAGCACCATGCCGATGGAGTAGATCGGCAGCATCAGCTCTTTAATGGTCGCCGCAAAAGTCTGCACCGCAGCCGCAGGCTTCATGCGCAGCCATACCACGGAAAGGATAGCGGCAAACAGGATGGCGGTCCCGGTGGCGGAGAACCAGTCGAATTTATAGACCGCGGCATACGGCGTGGCGGCGTGCACCACCGGCGGCATACGGGCGACCATCTTGTCGAGGAACGGCACGGAAATATTCATCACCATGTCGTACAGCGCCCCGCCCGGGGCGAACAGGGCTTTAAACGGCGGGATGCTCCACAGCGTCACTGTGGCGGTCAGGAACAGGAACGGCGACCAGGCGCGGATCACCTGTCCTGCCGTATAGCCTGTGCGGGCCAGGGTTTGATCAACCTGTGAGGCGCCCATATCGGCGAAGCGGAAAATACGCACCGGCTGCCAGCGTTTCAGGAAAAGCGTCAGACAGACCAGCGACACCAGCGAAGAGATGATGTCCGGCAGCTCCGGGCCGAGGAAGTTCGAACTGAGGTACTGAGCGATAGCGAACGAACCGCCCGCCACCATCACCGCAGGCCAGGTCTCCTTCACGCCGCGCCAGCCGTCCATAATCGCCATGATCCAGAACAGGACGATAATGGTCAGGAACGGCAGCTGGCGACCCACCATCTGGCCAATCTCAAAGCTGTCCAGCCCAGTGACCTGTCCGGCCACCAGAATCGGAATACCCATCGCGCCAAACGCCACTGGCGCGGTGTTCACAATCAGGCACAGGCCCGCGGCATACAGCGGGTTGAAGCCCAGACCCACCAGCAGCGCGGCGGTGATCGCCACCGGTGCGCCAAAGCCTGCCGCACCTTCCAGAAACGCCCCGAAGGAGAAGCCGACAATCAGCATCTGCAGGCGCTGGTCCGGCGTAATGGAGAGAATCGACGAGCGGATAATGTCGAACTGTCCGGTTTTCACCGAGATTTTATAGACAAAGACCGCGGCGATGATGATCCACGCAATCGGCCACAGGCCGTAGAAGAAACCGTAGACGACGGAGGCCAGCGCGCGATCGACCGGCATTTTGTAAAAGAACAGCGCCACCATCAGGGCGATAGCAACGGTATACGTCGCGGCGAGGTAGCCCTTCAGCTTGAGCTTAATCAGCGCAAAGAAGAAGAACAGGATCGGAAGCGATGCGATCAGGCTCGACAGCCAGATATTACCGGCCAGGTCGTAGTTTTGTTGCCAGAGGCTCATGCAGGTCTCCTGGGGACCAGACAGCCTGCGCTGCGGGTGAGTCTCCGCTCATCTCTGCATCACAGTCTGTGTAAAATTGGTCCTGCCAATGTTGTGTTGTAGGGTTAATGACAATGAATGGTTAACCAGATGTTATGAGCTAGCAATGATTTTGTGAGCGGAAATAATGGAATTGTGAACCAGGGGAGAAAGAAAAGGGGGATTGGTTGGGCCAATTTGAAGTGGGGGTGGGGCCTGATGCCCTCACCCCGACCCTCTCCCACGGGGAGAGGGGGAATTATCAGAACGCGGTCTTACAAAAGCCCGTCATCTCTTTCAGGCCCATTTCGCGGCCAAGCTCGGTCATCGGGTGTACCACCACCAGACCACGGACGCTTTTCTTCAGCTTGCCCATGTCGGCCTGCTCTTTTTTGGTGATCGCACGACGGTGTGGCATGTTCATCAGCTTCTGCGCTTCTTTGCTCAGCTTCTGGCCTTTCACTTCGCGCAGGCGCTCGATTTCTGTTTCCAGCGTGGCGACCTCTTTTTCCAGCTCGGCGTACTTCTCGGCGGAATCGACCAGTGACAGGCCCGCCATCTGGTGACGGATCAGATCCAGGCGATCGCTCAGGCGTTTAATTTCGTTCTTTTCGACTTCTTTCATGACAAATAACTCTGAAAACGGGGAATTTACAGGGAAGGATACACCAATGTGAGCAGGCTTACTTCTGAAACGCTTTTTTTAAGCTGATTCGTGAAATCAGCTCAGTCAGGGAGAGAACCATCGTGGAACGGACAACCTGTTGATAACGCAGCTTTTGCATCGCGTAGAGCTCAGGGTCGCTGTTATCAAAATGGGGAGCAGGGGGCAGCGCGGTGACGCAGTGCAGCTCGCCGAAGGGCCCCAGGATCTCATCATCGGTAAAGGTGTATTCGTTACCGTCATGATTGAGTTCTTCGCGCAGCGCCATTAACAGCTCCGCATCTTCATATTCTTGCCGGTTCAGTACGCCAAGACCATAAATCAGCTTCAGACGCACGGATAAATCGCCCAGCGGTCCGTCTCCGTCCAGTAACGGTTCTACAGCATATTTTACCGCGTAGTCGTCTTTGCGAAACACCTGAAGCACCAGGATATTCACCGCCTCGGTTAACAGCTCGACGGCGGCAATCAGGAAACTTCGTACGGTTTTGCCAGCATTCAGACGCTCAAGCACACGATTTTCAAAGGCCTGGGTTTGTTCCATTATTGCCTGCATATCTGACAATCTGTTATCTGGGCGCAGGCTAACCTGCGCCTCACTGTGCATCATTTGGTTGCGTTGTATGCGTTAACCGCCTCCACAACCACGTCGCTGTTGGCGTCCAGACCGGAAATCTGCGCCAGCGCAGCCTGTGCGCCTTTGGTATCAATCAGCTGAGCCAGTTCCTGCGCCTGCGGGTCCTGCTCGCTGCGGTAGTGCATTGCGGCGGCAATCCCTTTCACCAGGTTGGCGTGCGGCAGGCCGTATTCCAGCGTGCCCAGCAGTGGCTTAATCAGGCGATCGCCCGCGCTCAGTTTGCGCAGAGGCTGACGGCCCACGCGCTCAACGTCATCTTTCAGATACGGGTTTTCAAAGCGACCGAGGATTTTCTGGATGTATGCTGCGTGTTTCTCAGCATCAAAACCGTAGCGTTTGATCAGCACCGCGCCGCTCTCTTCCATTGCCCCTTTTACCACCGCGCGGATCTTCTCATCGAGGATCGCGTCACGAATGGTCTGATGACCGGCCAATTTTCCGAGGTACGCGGTTATAGCATGCCCGGTGTTCAGCGTGAAGAGTTTGCGTTCGACAAATGCCATCAGGTTATCGGTTAATTCCATTCCCGGAATGGTCGGCAGGGCGCCTTTAAACTGGGTTTTATCAACGATCCACTCGCTGAAGGTTTCCACGGTCACTTCCAGCGGATCGTGGGTGGCGGATTCGGACGGCGGAACGATGCGATCCACAGCGGAATCCACAAAGCCGACGTGCGCTTCAACCCAGGCTTTATCTTCGTCTGCTACAGCGTTAAGAACGTGGCCTTTCAGCTGCGTGGTGCCGCGCACCATGTTTTCACAGGCGATGATGTTCAGCGGGGTGTCGATGCCCTGCGCTTTACGTTTTGCCAGGCCTTTCGCGACCGCAGGAGCGATGCGCTCAAGGACGACCGGACCTACGGCAGTGGTGACCAGATCGACGCTGGCGATAAGGTCGATAACGTCTTCACCGATGCTGCTGACCGCGTTGACGCCCGATACCGTCTCGACCTGCTCGTTTTCACCGACAACATGGACCTGATAGCTATGACGCGCATTCAGGGCATCCAGGACGACCTGATTCACATCGGCGAATGTCAGCGTAATGCCCGCGTCTGCCAGCAGTTTACCGATAAAACCACGACCGATATTACCTGCGCCAAAATGTAATGCTTTCATAGTGTTAACCTTCATCAATGTTTTTACCCGAGAGGGCTGGGGTGAGGAACGTTTTCCCCCTCACCCTAGCCCTCTCCCCGGGGGGAGAGGGAGGAGTACCGTTATTTGTTAAGCAGAGCCAGAACTTCGTCAACGCTTTCAGTCTGTGCCAGACGCTCGATGACGGACTCATCATCCAGCGCGTTGGTCAGGCTGGTAATCACCTGAATGTGCTCGTTGTTGCGAGCGGCGATACCAATTACCAGACGGGCGATGTCGTCTTCTTCTTCACCGAAGCGCACGCCCTGCGGATACTGACAGAATACGACGCCGGTTTTCAGGACGCGATCTTTCGCTTCGACCGTACCGTGCGGCACCGCGATGGATTCGCCCAGGTAGGTTGGCGTCAGTTTTTCGCGTTCCAGCATCGCGTCAACATATTCAGGCTGAACGTAGCCGCCTTTCACCAGTTGCTCACCGGCAAAGCGAATCGCGTCTTCTTTGGTTGCCGCGGTACGACCGAGGAAGATGTTTTCCGCACCCAGTTTGAACAGGTGGGCATTGCTCTCGTCAAAGCTGTCCTGCAGGCTGGAGCGCACTTTCACTTCGTTATCTTCGTGACGCTGCGCGGCAACCAGACGTTCGGTCAGGCTGGTGTACAGGCCGCTGTCGAGGAAGTTGGTCAGCGAAATGTGCTGTGCCTGCGGCACCTGGCGCATGGCGCGTTCGGTCAGGTCGCGGTGCGTGATGACCAGGTCAACATCCGGCGGCAGGCTGTTAATAGCGCTGTTGGTCACGGAGATGTTGGTCAGGCCCGCATCCTGCACTTTCTTACGCAGCACGCCTGCACCCATTGCGCTGGAACCCATACCGGCATCACAGGCAACGATGATTTTACGCACGTGGCTCAGGTCGTTAGAGACATCACCTGCTGCCAGTGGCGTCGCGCCTTTGGATTCGGCTTTCATGTCGTGCATACGGCGGGTTGCCGCTTCAATGTCATCATCTTCTTTCACTTTGCTGGTTTTCAGCAGGATTGAAGAGACCACGAAGGAGACGGCCATTGCCGCAAAGATCGCCGCGATGTTTGCGAAGTAAGCCCCTTTTGGCGTCATCGCCAGTACCGCCAGGATAGACCCCGGAGAGGCTGGAGAAACCAGACCACCGCCCAGCACGCTCAGGGTGAACACACCGGTCATACCGCCGAGGATAACGGCCAGGATCAGACGTGGGTTCATCAGCACGTAAGGGAAGTAAATTTCGTGGATACCGCCCAGGAAGTGGATGATCGCCGCACCGCCAGCAGACTGTTTTGCGCTGCCACGGCCAAAGAAGATGTACGCCAGCAGAACACCCATACCTGGACCTGGGTTGGCTTCAATCAGGAAGAAGATAGACTTGCCGAGATCGTGAGACTGCTGAATACCCAGCGGCGAGAAGATGCCGTGGTTGATGGCGTTGTTCAGGAACAGGATTTTCGCCGGTTCAACAAAGATAGACGCCAGCGGCAGCATGTCGTGCGCAACCATGAAGTTAACGCCTGCCGCCAGAATTTTGGACAGCACTTCAACCGCAGGGCCAATGCCGAGGAACGCCAGAATGGCGAGGATCATCCCGATGATGCCCGCAGAGAAGTTGTTCACCAGCATTTCGAAGCCGGATTTGATCTTACCATCAACCCAGACGTCGAATTTCTTAATCGCCCAGCCGCCCAGAGGACCGGCAATCATCGCCCCGAGGAACATCGGCATATCCGCACCGACGATAACACCCATGGTGGTGATAGCACCCACGACGCCACCACGGTCACCGCCCACCAGACGACCCCCGGTGAAACCGATGAGCAGCGGCAGGAGATAGGTAATCATTGGGCCAACAAGTTTCGCCAGCGTTTCGTTAGGCAACCACCCTGTCGGAATGAACAATGCGGTGATGATACCCCACGCGATAAACGCGCCGATATTTGGCATCACCATGTTGCTGAGGAAACGACCAAAGCTTTGAACTTTGATCTTGAAATCGGATGACATAAAACACCCCTTCTTCTGTTTACGCTTAGGCTTGTGGCCCGAGGTTTATTGTTAATGAGGCGGCAGAGGTAGCCGGACCCTGTTCTGATGCTGTGAAATCTGGCACTGAATCGTTCAACTGTCCAGACAGCGAAAATTTGTGTGACACATGTCACGTAAATGTAGGGGGTGTGGACATCAATGAGGTGATCTCAATCACAAAACAGGTGTGCAAAAAAAATACGATGGCGAGAAATACGGCAAAAACCACCCCTTTTCGTGATGTTTGTCACATTTTGATTTCATGTGTTTGTTTCTGGATTGTGACTGATTTCACAAAATATTTTTATGCGGATTTCTCCGGCTGTGATCGGCGGCAAACTCTGATTCGCGATTCAGCGCCAGGATGATATTGCACGACACGATAAGCTAAAAAACCACTTTTCATGTGTGGTATGGCGAAAAGTTAAAAGGTGGATTACGCTCATATTGTAAGGTTAAGTCTATTATTATTCAGGATATATTTTGACACGCTTATAAACTTGCATGGAGATATTATAAAAATACATACTTCCCGGCCCTGGGAATAATGAACACAACCCCGTGTTTATAAAAATTAATTAGGTTGCGTACCGTTTTATTAATTTAATGAGTTGACGTTGTTTAAGTGAGGAGAATATGTTTCTCAACTATTTTGCGCTGGGCGTATTGATTTTTGTATTTCTGGTTCTGTTTTACGGAATCATCGCCATTCATGACATCCCTTACAATATGGCCAAAAAGCGTAACCATCCGCATGCCGATGCAATTCATACGGCAGGGTGGATTAGCCTGTTTACGCTCCATGCCATCTGGCCGTTCCTGTGGATTTGGGCCACCCTGTACCGCGAAGATCGTGGCTGGGGTATGCAAAACCACATTACAAAGCCTGATGAGGTCCCGGGCATGGATGCGCTCGCCAAACGCGTGGCGGAACTCGAACAAAAGCTGGCCGCGGTAAAGCCTGCTGCTGATAAGAACACGCTGGAGCGCTAATCATGGATCTGTTGATTATTTTGACCTACGTGGCATTTGCCTGGGTGATTTTTAAAATATTCCGAATTCCGGTCAACCAGTGGACGCTTGCCACCGCAACATTAGGCGGCGTATTTATTGTTGCCGGACTTATTCTGTTAATGAACTATAACCACCCGTATACCTTTACGGCGCAAAAAGCGGTTATTTCCATTCCGATTACGCCGCAGGTGACCGGTGTGGTCAGCGAAGTGACCGATAAAAATAACCAGCTCATTAAAAAAGGCGAAGTGTTATTTAAACTGGATCCAGGCCGCTATCAGGCGCGCGTCGACAGACTTCAGGCCGACCTGGTAACCGCGACGCACAATATCGATAATCTGAAAGCGCAGCTGGCGGAAGCCGTTGCCAATACCACGCGCGTCTCCGCTGAACGCGATCGCCTCTATAAAGATTATCAGCGCTACCTGAAAGGCAGCCAGGCGAAGGTGAATCCGTTCTCTGAAAGCGATATCGACAACGCGCGGCAGAACTACCTGGCACAGGATGCCCTGGTGAAAGGCTCCGTTGCTGAACAGGTGCAGATCCAAAGCCAGTTAGACAGCATGGTGAACGGTGAACAGTCGCAGATTGCCTCCTTGCGCGCCCAGCTTGCCGAAGCCAAATACAATCTGGATCAGACCGTGGTGCGCGCGCCAAGCAATGGTTACATCACCCAGGTGCTGATCCGTCCGGGGACCTATGCCGCCGCGCTGCCTCTGCGCCCGGTGATGGTCTTTATTCCTGAACAGAAGCGTCAGATTGTGGCCCAGTTCCGTCAGAACTCGCTGCTGCGTCTGAAGCCGGGTGATGAAGCGGAAGTGGTGTTTAACGCGCTGCCGGGTCAGGTGTTCTCCGGGAAGCTTACCGCGATTCTGCCGGTTGTGCCGGGGGGGACCTATCAGGCGCAGGGCGCGCTGCAGTCGCTGACGGTCACTCCGGGTAGTGATGGTGTGCAGGCCATCATTGAGCTGAACCCTAACGCGGAGGTCGATGCGCTGCCAGACGGTATTTTTGCCCAGGTGGCTGTCTATTCGGACCACTTCGCCCACGTCTCGGTCATGCGTAAAGTGCTGCTCCGTATGACCAGCTGGATGCACTACCTCTACCTCGATCACTAATCCTTCCAGGGCAGGAATGCGACACGCAGACCTGCCCTTTTTTCATCGCTTGATCCATACTGACTTTTTTGCAGCATCAAGGATCAGGCAATGAAACTCATCGGCAGCTATACCAGTCCCTTCGTGCGAAAGATCTCGATTCTCCTGCTGGAGAAGGGGATTGAATTTGAATTCATTAATGAACAGCCCTACAACGCGGAAAACGGCGTTGCGCAGTACAACCCGCTGGGGAAAGTCCCGGCGCTGGTGACGGACGAGGGCGAATACTGGTTCGATTCCCCGATAATTGCGGAGTATATCGAGCTGCTGGGCGTTGCCCCGGCCATGCTGCCGGCTGACCCAAAAGCGGCGCTGGCAGTGAAGCAAATCGAAGCCCTGGCCGATGGCATTATGGATGCGGCGTTAACCTCCGTACGTGAACAGGCCAGACCCGCCGCCCAGCAGTCGGAAACGGAACTGTTACGCCAGCGGGAAAAAATCAGCCGCAGCCTGGACAGGTGCGAGCAACTTATCCGGGAGGGTAAGATTCACCCCGACAGCCTGAACCTGGGGACCATCGCCATCGCCTGCGCGATTGGTTATCTCAACTTCCGCCGCGTCTCCCCGGGCTGGTGCGTCGACCGTCCGCTGCTGGTGAAACTGGCAGACACGCTGTTTAGCCGCGAGAGCTTTGCCCGTACCGAACCGCCAAAGGCTTGACGCGGGTTATAACACTTCGGCGTCGGAGGCGGTACAATCCCTCCACATGTTAACTCCCTCTCCCGTCGGGAGGGGGGAAGATATTTACTCGCCAGGCGCTTTCATGACTACTCATCATTCGCTGTACAGCCAGATCCCCGCTATCGACCGTCTTCTTCGCGAGCCCCGCATTCATGATGTTGTTGAGCGCTTCGGCCATACCGCGACGGTGGAGATGTTACGCCTGCTTCAGGATGAAGCCCGATGCGCTATTCAGTCAGAAAACGCCTTGCCTGACTGGTGCACGGCGTGGGAGCAGGAAGTTGAACGCCGGCTGGATGGAAAGGCACAAAGCGCGTTACGCCCGGTGATTAACCTGACCGGTACCGTGTTGCATACCAACCTGGGCCGCGCGCAGCAGGCGGAAGAGGCTGTCGAGGCGGTTGTGCAGGCCATGCGAACGCCCGTGACGCTGGAGTACGATCTGGACGGCGCCGGACGCGGGCACCGCGACCGGGCGCTGGCGGAGCTGCTGTGCCAGCTGACCGGCGCGGAAGATGCCTGCATTGTGAATAACAACGCCGCCGCGGTGCTGCTGATGCTGGCGGCCACCGCCAGCGGAAAAGAGGTGGTGGTGTCCCGCGGCGAGCTGGTGGAGATCGGCGGGGCGTTTCGCATTCCGGACGTGATGCGCCAGGCGGGCTGCACGTTACATGAAGTGGGTACCACCAATCGCACCCATGCGAAAGATTATCGCGCGGGGGTGAATGAAAATACCGCCCTGCTGATGAAGGTCCACACCAGCAATTACCATATTGAAGGCTTCACCAAAACGGTTGACGAGGCGGAGCTAGCGGAAATCGGGCGTGAGCTGGATATCCCGGTGATTGCCGATCTCGGCAGCGGCTCGCTGGTGGATCTGAGCCTGTACGGGCTACCAAAAGAGCCGATGCCGCAGGAGATGATTGCGGCGGGCGTTAGCCTGGTCAGCTTTTCTGGCGACAAGCTGCTTGGCGGGCCGCAGGCCGGGATTATCGTCGGCAAGCGCGAGCTGATTGCACAGCTGCAGCAGCATCCGCTCAAGCGCGCCCTGCGCGCCGATAAAATGACGCTTGCCGCGCTGGAGGCGACGCTGCGGCTCTATCTCCACCCGGAGAAACTGGCCGACCGCCTGCCCACGCTGCGCCTGTTAAGCCGCGATGCCGCCTCGATTCGCGCCCAGGCCGAACTGCTGCTGCCGCGCATTGCCCCACACTACCCTGATTTTGACGTTCGCATTGAGCCCTGCCAGTCGCAGATTGGCAGCGGTTCGCTGCCGGTGGACAGGCTGCCGAGTGAAGCACTCACGTTCACGCCGCGTGACGGGCGCGGCAGCCATCTTGACGCCCTGTCGTCGCGCTGGCGCGGTCTCTCGACGCCGGTTATCGGGCGGATTTACGACGGCCGAATGTGGCTGGATCTGCGCTGCCTTGAAGATGAAGAGCGATTTCTGGAGATGTTGTTGAAATGATTATTGCCACCGCCGGTCACGTCGACCACGGAAAAACCACGTTGCTGCAGGCGATTACTGGCATTAACGCCGACCGCCTGCCGGAAGAGAAAAAGCGCGGCATGACCATCGATCTGGGTTATGCCTACTGGCCCCAGCCTGATGGCCGCGTGCTGGGTTTTATAGATGTTCCGGGGCATGAAAAGTTTCTGTCCAACATGCTGGCGGGAGTGGGGGGCATCGATCATGCCCTGCTGGTGGTGGCCTGCGATGATGGCGTCATGGCGCAAACCCGTGAGCACCTGGCGATCCTGCAGCTGACCGGCAACCCGCAGCTGACCGTGGCGCTGACCAAAGCCGATCGCGTGGATGACGCACGCGTCAGCGAGGTGCGCGAAACGGTCCTGGCGACCTTACGGGAGTATGGTTTTGCCGATGCTCCACTTTTTGTCACCGTGGCGACAGAAGGGCGGGGTATCAAGGAACTTCGCCACCACTTACAGCAGCTTTCGTCGCGCGATCACGCCAGCCATCACCGCTTCCGTCTGGCAATTGACCGGGCGTTTACCGTCAAAGGCGCGGGTCTGGTGGTTACCGGTACGGCGCTGAGTGGTGAAGTCAGCGTGGGAGATTCGCTCTGGCTGACGGGCGTGAACAAACCGATGCGCGTGCGCGGGCTGCACGCGCAAAACCAGCCCGCAGAGCGTGCTCATGCCGGACAGCGTATCGCGCTGAACATTGCCGGGGATGCGGAAAAAGAGCAGCTTAATCGCGGAGACTGGCTGCTGGCCGATGCCCCGCCGGAACCGTCTGAACGCGTCATTGTTTCCCTGCAGACACACATGCCGCTGACCCAGTGGCAGCCGCTGCATATTCACCACGCGGCCAGCCATATCACCGGGCGCGTGTCGCTGCTGGAAAACGACCTTGCCGAGCTGGTATTCGATTCGCCGCTCTGGCTGGCAGATAACGATCGTCTGGTACTGCGTGACATTTCTGCAAGGGAAACGCTGGCCGGGGCGCGGGTCGTCGCGCTGAATCCACCGCGACGCGGCAAGCGTAAACCTGAATATCTGCAGTGGCTGGCCGCGCTGGCGCTGGCCAGCGATGATAACGCCGCGCTGCGGGTACATCTCGATCGCGGCGCGGTAAGTCTGCGTGATTTTGCATGGGCACGCCAGCTGAGCGAGGAAGGCCTAATCCAGCTGACCCGGCAGCCGGGCTTTATTCAGGCTGGAAACAGTCTGCTTAATGCCCCGGTTGCGGCACACTGGCAGCGTAAGATACTGAACACGCTGGCGACGTACCATGAACAGCATCAGGACGAGCCAGGCCCGGGCCGTGAGCGTCTGCGACGCATGGCGTTGCCGATGGAAGACGACGCGCTGGTGCTGCTGCTGATTGAAAACATGCGCGAAAGCGGGGTGATTAAAAGCCACCACGGCTGGCTGCATCTGCCGGATCACAAGGCCGGATTCACCGCAGAGCAAGAGGCGATATGGCAAAAAGTCGCCACGCTGTTTGGTGATGAGCCGTGGTGGGTTCGCGATCTGGCTCGCGAAACCAACACCGATGAACAGGTGATGCGTCAGGTATTGCGCCATGCGGCGCAGCAGGGGCTGATAGTCGCGATCGTAAAAGATCGTTATTACCGTAACGATCGTATTGTGGCGTTTGCCAACCTGATCCGCGAGCTGGATCAGGAGCGGGGCTCCACCTGCGCGGCCGATTTCCGCGACCGACTGAACGTGGGCCGCAAGCTGGCGATCCAGATCCTGGAGTATTTCAACCGCATCGGCTTTACCCGCCGTCGCGGTAACGATCATTTATTGCGAGATTCGTTGTTATTTCCTGAAACTCCGTGACCTCCGTCGTAAACACCGTTACCGGCTGGCGAGAAAATCGTCAGCCGGAACTACCCTTGTTGTACACCAACAGCAAGGAGACGGACATGACAAACAATCCTCCCTCATCGCGTATCCAGCCCGGCGAGTATGGTTTTCCCCTCAAGCTGAAGCCCCGTTATGACAACTTTATTGGCGGCGACTGGGTCGCTCCCGTCGACGGCGAATACTATTCCAACCTGACCCCGGTTACCGGCCAGCCGCTGTGTGAGATTGCCAGCTCCGGTAAGCGTGATATCGACCTGGCGCTGGATGCGGCGCACAAAGCGAAAGAGAAATGGGCTCATACCTCCGTTCAGGACCGCGCGGCCATTTTGTTCAAAATCGCCGACCGGATGGAGCAGAATCTTGAGCTGCTGGCGACGGCGGAAACCTGGGATAACGGCAAGCCTATCCGGGAAACGATGGCGGCTGACGTGCCGCTGGCCATCGACCACTTCCGCTATTTTGCCTCCTGTATTCGCGCTCAGGAGGGCGGAATAAGCGAGGTAGACAGCGACACCGTGGCGTATCACTTCCACGAGCCGCTGGGCGTCGTCGGGCAAATTATTCCGTGGAACTTCCCGCTGCTGATGGCGAGCTGGAAAATGGCGCCCGCGCTGGCGGCCGGGAACTGTATTGTGCTGAAACCGGCGCGTCTGACGCCGCTCTCGGTGCTGCTGCTGATGGAAATCGTTGGCGATCTTCTGCCGCCGGGTGTGATTAACGTGGTCAACGGTGCTGGCGGGGAGATAGGCGAATATCTGGCTACCTCAAAACGTATCGCCAAAGTGGCGTTTACCGGGTCGACGGAAGTGGGCCAGCAGATCATGCAGTACGCTACGCAGAACATCATTCCGGTGACCCTTGAGCTGGGCGGGAAATCCCCGAACATCTTCTTCGCGGACGTGATGGAGGAAGAGGATGCCTTCTTTGATAAAGCCCTGGAAGGGTTTGCGCTGTTTGCGTTTAACCAGGGCGAAGTCTGCACCTGCCCAAGCCGCGCGCTGGTGCAGGAGTCCATCTATGAGCGCTTTATGGAGCGGGCCATTCGCCGCGTTGAGTCTATCCGCAGCGGTAATCCGCTCGATAACGTCACGCAGATGGGCGCGCAGGTCTCGCACGGACAGCTGGAGACTATCCTCAATTACATCGACATCGGCAAGAAAGAAGGGGCGGATATTCTGACCGGCGGACGCCGTAAAGTGCTGGGAGGAGATCTGCAGGAAGGGTATTACCTTGAGCCAACGATCCTGTTCGGTCAGAACAACATGCGCGTCTTTCAGGAGGAAATTTTCGGACCGGTGCTGGCCGTGACCACCTTTAAAACGATGGAGGAGGCGCTGGAGATTGCCAACGACACGCCGTATGGCCTGGGGGCAGGCGTCTGGAGCCGCAACGGTAATCTGGCGTATAAAATGGGCCGCGGCATTCAGGCCGGGCGCGTCTGGACCAACTGCTACCACGCCTATCCGGCGCACGCGGCCTTTGGCGGTTATAAGCAGTCGGGCATCGGGCGTGAAACCCACAAGATGATGCTGGAGCATTACCAGCAGACGAAATGTTTGCTGGTCAGCTACTCCGATAAACCGCTGGGGCTGTTCTAATCGCCCAGCTCAGGCCGTCCATGGGCGGCCTGAGCAATTTGCTGGCGCAGGCAGTTCAGAACGCCGTCCAGGACGTATTGCACACGCCAGGGCTGGTATTCACGTTTGCGGAAGATGGCCGTCAGATCGAGCCACCACTCCTCCTGATGCGGGAAGCAGGGGACCAGCATCCCTTGCGTTAATTCTTTCTTCAGACTCTCTTTGGGTGCAAAAACAATCCCAAGATTATTTCTTGCCAGCTCCAGGGCCGTCTGCGTATTGTCGCAAATATAATTACCGGTCACCCGGTAGTCGTGCACGTTATCACTGCCGTGCACGCGGAAACGCCAGATGTTCGCATCATCGACCAGCATGGAATCAATAAGAATGCAGGAGTGGTTAATTAAATCTTCAGGTCCCATTAAGGGATGTTTATTTAAATACTCAACGGTTGCGAATGCCGTAACGGAATATTTTGTCAACACGCTGGCGACCAGGCTTTCGTCTTTCGGTTGCGCATAGGTAATTAAAATGTCGCAGTCATCAGGAAAGGAAACGCCTTCTGAAAATTCATTGCGGTCCAGATTGTAGGTTTTCAGGGAGATGCGAATGTCACCGATGTCTTCTATCTGATGGATCACGTGGCGCGCGAGATAGGTCACGATACCTGTGGGGGCATAGATTGTGACCTTTCCGCGCTTTTCATGCTTATAATCAGCAATGAAATTAACGAGTTGACTGTTCTTATCCAGCGTGGCATTAACGTAAGGGAGTAACGCTTCACCAAACTGGGTCAGGGCCAGCTGGCGCGTGGTGCGCTCAAACACCTTCAGTCCAACCCGCGTTTCAAAATCAGACAGATATTTACTGACGTTGGCCTGCGCCATGCCCAGCAGGGCCGCGGCATCACCAATGCTGTGGGTGGCTGCGATGACGGATATAATTTTTAATTCGCGTGGCTTTAGCTGTAATTTATTCATCATGCGCACCCATCTATATGATTTTATATATAATATTATATAAACCGCAGCGTTGCATTGGCAAATTTGTAACCATTATTATGCGCCTCGCTTGTTTGGCATTTTAATGGATTACATGTAATGACTATTAAATACAATTTACTCATCGCTGCCACGTTATTTGCAACATCCTCAGCAATGGCCGGTGACTTTTCACTTGGAGCGGGGGCTGTATTTAATGAGTCTCCTTACAAAGGCTATAACGAAAATACTACCGCAGTACCGTTAATTAGCTATGAAGGCGATCGTTTCTATGTTCGTCAGACCACGGGTGGATGGATCCTGTGGAAAGACGCAAAAAATGAATTAAGCCTGACCGCAACGTGGATGCCGCTGCATTTCGATCCTGATGACAACGACGACCATCAGATGAAACAGCTTGATGAGCGTAAAGCGTCTGCCTTCCTCGGCGGCGCGTACTACCGCCATGAGAGCTGGGGTTCGCTCAAAGTGGCGGTCTCTGGTGATGCCATGGATGAAAGCGGCGGCGTGATCGGCGAGGTATCTTACTTCCGTCCAATCAGGATGGAGCGCCTGACCCTGACGCCTTCTGTTGGTGTGTTCTACAGCGACGAAAGCTATAACGACTACTACTATGGCGTATCCGGCAGCGAGTCTCGCCGCTCAGGACTGGATCAATACACCGCCGGTGATAGCTGGACGCCATACGTTGGCCTGGCGGCTAAATATCAGTTAACCCAGAAGCTGTACCTCAACGCCAGCGCGGTCTACACCGTGTTGCCTGACGACGTGAAGAATAGCCCGATGATCGACCGCGACGACAGCTTCGCGCTGATGACTGGCCTGACCTGGCGTTTCTGATGCGGTAAAGCCTGTTTACTCCCTCTCCCGTGGGAGAGGGTTGGGGTGAGGGCAACAGGCCGCAAATATTCAGCCTTCATCCACCCAGATCCTCATTTCTCCTTCTCCCCGGTTAGCCCAGCTAAACCAGGGAATAAAGGTCAGCGTGCGGGGCTGACGTTGTACCGGCGAGCGATCGTACTGCCACAGCGCATCCGTGTCCTTCACCTGACACCCAATCCCCTCTGCCTGTATTAGCATCTTGTGCGCGAAAATCCCTTTCCCTTCAAAGACCCTGAACTCGCTGTTTTCAGGCAGAGAAAGGTGATGCAGATTGGCGCCGTTATCGGCCTCTTCCAGGCAATAAACCAGAGGTCCGCGCTGCAGGGCGACTTTCCCCGCCTGCTGGCGGACCTGTGGGTTGCCATACACACGGCGAACCGGCATAGGTAACGTTAGCGTAATGACGTCACCCTCCTGCCAGCTGCGGGTGAGATAAAGGTATCCACGGGAGATCTCGCCCGTTACCGCTTCACCATTTAATAAAACGTCAGGCGTAGCACACCAGTCTGGCAGCCTCAGGGCTAGCGTATGCGTGACGGGAACAGGCGAGGTAATGTCGATTTTTACCTGTTCATGCCACGGATAGTTACCGCTAATTCGCAGCGCCAGGGTTTCGTCGCCGACCGGTATGGCGACATCGTTGCCCACGTAAAGGTTAATAAAAAGCGCATCCTGGCGGACGGTATAAATGTAGTGCCCCAGCGAGGTCAGCACGCGGGCGATATTCGGCGGGCAGCAGGCGCAGCCAAACCAGCGCTGGCGGACGGGCTTCACGTGATCGTAGATATGGTTGAACGCCAGCGTTTTCGGGTGCACTTCCAGCGGGTTCACATAGAAGAAATGCTTACCATCCAGCGCCATGCCGCCCAGCACCGTGTTGTATAGCGCGCGCTCCATCACGTCGGCGTAGTGGCCGTCGGCCTCCATCTCCAGCATCCTGCGGGCAAACATCATCAGACCGATAGAGGCACAGCTTTCGGCGTACACCGTATCGTTGGGCAGATCGTAATCGCTGCTGAACGCCTCGCCGCTGCTTTGCGAGCCGATTCCACCGGTAATGTACAGCTGGCGCTGCGCCATATTTTTCCACAGCCGCAGGCAGTCCTGCCGTTTACCCTCGTCATGGCTCAGGCGCGCCAGATGCGCCATGCCCGCCATCAGATAGACAAAACGAACCGCATGGCCGACGGCCGTTTGTTGTTCAGCAAGCGGCTGATGCGCCTGGCTGTAGGCTTTGTCCTTGACCATCCAGGCCGGGCCATAGGTGTTCCAGTATGATGTTCTGCCGCGCTTCTCGTATTCGATATCGTAGAAGTGAGGCTGAACGCCGCGTTGCTCGATGAAATATTTCACCAGAGTGAGATAGCGGGGCTCCTGCGTGATGTCGTAAAGCCGCATCAGCGCCAGTTCGATTTCCGGATGACCCGGATAACCGTGCAGCTGGTTCTCGCCGGGGCCAAACACGCTGTCGATATGGTCTGCCAGCCTGCAGACCACCTCCAGCAGACGGCGTTTTCCGGTGCCCTGAAAATACGCTACGCCCGCTTCTATCATATGTCCGGCACAGTACAGCTCGTGACACTCGGCCAGATTCGTCCAGCGTTCGCCCGGTGCCTTTACCGTGAAGTACGTATTGAGATAACCGTCTTCACACTGCGCCGCCGCGACCAGCTCAATCACCTCGTCGGCGGTTTTCTCCAGTTCAGCATCAGGCTTCTGACACAGCGACCACGCCACGGCTTCCAGCCATTTCGCCACGTCGCTGTCCTGAAATACCATGCCGTAGAATTCACCCTGCTCCAGACCGGCCGCAATGCGGAAGTTGGTGATGGCGTGGCTGGGTTCGGCTTCCGTCACGCGGTCGTTTAGCGCATCCCACTGGTAGGGGATCACCACCTCACGCACCAGCCGTTGATACTGCCCGAGAAACGGGTCGTTAATTTTCAGTTTATGCAGGTCGGCTTCCATAATAGACATCGTGTTCTCCTCAGGAGGATATGTGACGCTGGCGCAGGTCGGTAGCAATGCGCGACATCATAGGGTTGTTGAGTCTGCACCAGCGGATAGAGACGGCCAGCAGCAGATGGAAAAGAGCGGGGAGCAGCGTCTCCATGGCGGTGATGCCCTGCAGCGACGCAGGCGTCTGGTTGCCCGCACCGGGCTGGTAGACCACGGCGATAAACACCAGGCTGATGATCCCGGCGCTGGACGCCCACGCGAGCTTGATGAAAAACAGGTTGAAGGCGAAGTTCATGCCCGACGAACGCACGCCGGTTTTCCACTCGCCATAGTCGTCGGCAAAGGCCATCAGCGAGAAGTGCAGCGGCAGGGTAAACCCGAGAATGACGCCGTTGCTCAAAATGACGATCAGCCACAGCGTCTGGTGCGCCGGGCCACCCGGCAGGAACCACATTCCCACCGCGAGCGCGGCGAGCACCAGGTTGGTGTAGTAGTAGAGTTTGACGGTATCAATACGGCGCGACAGCGGGCTGACGATGACCGCCCCCAGAATGGCGGCAAAGGTCACCATGGTGAAAAACAGCGAGGTATAGGCGGTACTGCCCTGCAGCACGTATGTGATGAAGTACATATACCCGCCGCCGCGAATGTTGAAGACGTTAATCAGCAGAAATGACATCACCAGCATCAGCAGCAGCTGATCGTTTTTACGCAGACCGGCCAGATGCTCGCGCAGGGTAAATTTCCCCATCAGCGCCAGCGGAACACGCTCGCGTACCCAGAAGAAGCAGCACAGGAACATCACCACCGCGATGGCGCACAGCACCCCGACGCCAAGCTGATACCCTTTCGCGGCATTGCCCTGGCCCAACTCCGCGACCAGCCATGGCAGACCCACGGAGACCAAAAAGCCCGCCACGCCGCACAGCACGAAGCGCCAGGACTGGCAGGAGATCACCTCGTTGTGGCGAGTGGTCATGGTGTTAATCAGCGCACAGTAGGGAACGTTGATGGCGGTATAGCCGACGGACAACAGCAGATAGGTCCCGAATGCCCAGGCGATTTTCACGCCCATGCTGGCTTCCGGAACGGTGAAGGTCAGCACACCGATAATGCCGATCGGGAAGGCGACCCACAGCTGCCACGGGCGAAAGCGCCCCCATCGGCTTTGCGTGCGGTCGGCAATAATGCCCATTACCGGATCGGAAATGGCGTCAAATACACGTAGGGCAATAAACAGCGTGCCAACAAGCGCAGGGGTCAGGCCAAAGACATCAGTATAGAAAAAGGTCAGAAAATTCATGATCAGGCAGGTAATCACCGTCCCGCCCGCGTCGCCCAGGCCGTAGCCAATTTTTTCGCGCACGGACAAGCGGCCCTCTGTTGCCCCTTGTGTCACGTCTGATTCTGTAATCGGTGTGGAAGTCATGAAGTAACTCCTCGGTAATCGAATTTATTATCGTATTTGTGCAAGGTACGCATTTATTCTGCACCGAACGGAAAGGCCAACAAGGGAAGGGAAAAGTATAAAAAGATGACGATTCCGACCTGATGATAAAAATGTGATTCCGATCGGACAGTTATTCGAATATTGATTAATAATCAAAGCGTAAGTTGAATATCAACGGCAATAAAAGCGGAATGGTGAATATCCATGCTTGAATTATCCATAGCGCTTCCGATTAAGGTCCAAAATGGCGGGTTATTTATCTCCCGGGGCGTGGGCCGCCACCCTGCGCGAAAATTAACGTCGTGGGAGATTATTTTTGTCGAAAAAGGGACATTAACGATTCAGGAAGAAAACACGTTATTTGAGGTAAAAGCAGGAGAGAGTTTGCTGCTTTGGCCAGACCGTCGCCATGTGGGCGTGGGCGACTTTCCGGCCGATCTTAAATTTTACTGGCTGCATTTTGAGGTTGAGCATCATCCGCACCGGTTGCCCAATCTGGCAATCGAACAACACTGCCGCGTGAGGGATGCACAGTATGTAATTTCTCTTTTTCGCCAGTTCCTGAGCGAGCAGGAGAAATTACAGCGAAGCGTGGCGCTGGAAATCATTTTATTACTGATTTTGCAGCAAATTTCTATTTCATCAGGCTATGAAGATAACGCAGATGAAGCCGGTGCGGCAATGGCGTGGAAGGCGAAACAGCTTATTCGCACGCAGTTTCATTTACCGCTTTCTACCTCGCAGCTGGCAAAAGCGTTGCACTGCAATGCCGATTATCTCGGACGTGTGTTTCGCCGGACGTTCCATTTAACCCTGACGGAGGCAATACATCGCCAGCGCGTCAGGGCGGCGGAAAAGCTGTTGCTGGATGGTTCTGCCTCGCTTACCGAAGTGGCGACCCGCTGCGGCTTTAATGACGTGGGCTATTTTCGGCAGATCTTTTCGAAGCACACCGGGCTAACACCCGCCGTCTGGAAACGGCGGTACTGTAAAGAGCATATCAATTCCGGATGATCACTGCCCGTAATAGGCATTCACCCCGTGCTTGCGCAGATAATGCTTGTCGAGCAACTCCTGCTGCATAACCGGAAGCTGTGGCGCGAGCTGGCGAGAGAACAGGCCCATATAGGCGCACTCTTCCAGCACGACGGCATTGTGGACCGCATCGGCAGCGTCTTTACCCCAGGCAAACGGGCCGTGGGAGTGGACCAGCACCGCCGGGACCTGCATCGGGCTGAGATCGCGCTCCTCGAAGGTTTTAATGATCACTTCACCCGTCTGGTATTCGTATTCTCCGGCAATCTCTGCCGCGGTCATCAGGCGCGTGCAGGGGATCGCCCCGTAGAAATAGTCCGCGTGCGTTGTGCCCCAGGCGGGTAAATCCTGTCCCGCCTGCGACCAGATGGTAGCGTGGCGCGAATGGGTATGCACGATGCCGCCAATCTCCGGATAACGACGGTACAGCGCAAGATGGGTGGGCGTGTCTGAAGAGGGTTTTTTATTTCCCTCGACCACTTCGCCGGTAGCGATATTCACCACCACCATATCCTCCGCCGTCATCACGTCGTACTCCACGCCGGAGGGCTTAATCACCATCATGCCGCTTTCACGGTCAACCGCGCTGACGTTGCCCCAGGTGAACGTCACCAGCTGGTGGGCGGGCAGCGCCAGGTTTGCTGCCAGTACCTCGGCTTTGAGTCGTTCTAGCATGTCATGCCTCCTTCCTGCATACGGGCTTCAATCCAGCGGCGCGCCTGGATAATCTCCAGCACCGGCTCTTTTGCTTTTTCAGTCCACATCTCAATCAGAAACGCGCCGCGATAGTTCAGTTGATTCAGCGTGTTAAAGACGCCAACGAAATCGACGCAGCCTTCGCCAAACGGCACGTCGCGGAACTGTCCGGGGCTTTGCGCGGTGACGGGCTGGGTGTCTTTCAGGTGAATAGCCGCAATGCGGTCAATGCCCAGCGTCAGCTCGGCGGTGACGTCGTTGCCCCACGCGCTCAGGTTGCCAACGTCCGGATAAACGCTGAACCACGGCGAGGCGAGCATGTCGTCCCACTTTTTCCATTTACTGATGGAGTTCATAAACGCGGTATCCATGATTTCCACCGCCAGCATCACCTGCGCGGCGGCGGCCTGCTCTACCGCCCACGCCAGCCCGTCGGCAAAGCGCTGCTGCGTGCCTTCGTCGTGCTCTTCGTAGTACACGTCATAACCCGCAAGCTGGATGGTGCGAATGCCAAGATCACGCGCCAGCCTGATGGCTTTGGTCATGATTTCGCGGGCGCGTTGGCGCACGGTTTCATCGCGGCTGCCAAACGGGAAGCGACGGTGGGCAGACAGGCACATGGACGGGATAGACACCCCGGTTTCCAGCATCGCTTCAACCAGAGAGGCACGCTGCGTGGTGCTCCAGTCGAGGCGCGATAATCGCTCGTCGGTTTCATCGACAGACATCTCGACAAAATCGAACCCGCAGCTTTTCGCCAGTACCAGCCGCTCGGGCCAGGAGAGATCTTTTGGCAGCGCTTTTTCGTAAATCCCTAACGGATGCTGACGCATGGTTACGCTCCCCAGATGTCGCGAATGTGCGAATGGAATGCCTGCGCCACCTGCGGCGGATTTTCTGCTCCAGCCAGCGCGCGCCCGGCAATAAAGGCTTTAACGTTGATCTGCTTAAACAGCGGCAGGTCGGCGGGGGTGATGCCGCCGGTAATCGAAAGCTGTAAACCGATGTCGGAGAGCGCTTTCATTTTCGCGAGATCCGCTTCGCCCCACTGCTGACCGCTCGCCTGTGCGTCGCGCCCGCGGTGGTAGATTGCCTGTTTCACGCCGACGCGATGCCACGCGCGCGCGTCGTCCAGCGTCCAGTTACCAAAGAGCTCCATCTGGATTTCACCTCCGCAGCGCAGGGCCACCTCGTGACCTCGCTCAACGGTGGCCAGCGGGGCGGCGCAGATGATGGTCATCCAGTTCGCGCCCGCGCCAAACGCCTGTTCTGCTAGCGTTTCTCCGGCGTCGGCCACTTTCCAGTCCGCAACGATGATTTTATCCGGGCACTGCTCGCGCAGGGCGCGCACGGCGTTTAGCCCTTCGGTCAGGCACAAAATGGTGCCCGCTTCGACGATATCAACGTGATCGGCAAGCGTCGCGACGTCACGCTGCGCGGCCTGAAGAGAGGTATGGTCGAGCGCCAGCTGCAGTAATGGTCGGCTCATAGGTTGTTCTCCTTAACTCGGGCGTGATAGCCCTGTAGTGCTGAAATCAGTAGCTGATAGCGGTGATACTTACGCTGATAGGCCGCATGGGCGCGCATGTCGGGCTCGATGACCCGGATGTCATGTTTGAGTGCACGCTGCGCTGAGTGGAAGTCGGTGAACACACCGGTACCCACCATCGCCGCCAGCGCCGCGCCGGAGCAGCCGGTCTCTTCCACCTGCGGCAGCTCAATCGCCAGCCCGCTGACGTCGGCGAGCATTTGCATCCACACGTCCGAATGGGTTGGGCCACCCGTCACGCGCAGGGCATGAACGTGAATAAAGCGTTCGAGCATGCGGTTGAGGTGGGTCATGTGGCTGAACACCACTCCCTCATAAACCGCCTGCAGAAGATGCGCGCGGGTATGCAGCGCCTGCATCCCGTAGAAGCCGCTGGTCATCTCCAGCCCGGCGTTGCTGCCGTAGAGGAACGGCAGGAAGTACACATCGCTTTCGGCTTTCGGCAGGCTGGCGACGGCGTGGTTGATCTCGCTGAACGACATGTCACCCCACTGTGCGGTGAGCCACTCAAGGTTACCGGACGAGGTGGGGCTGGCTTCGTGAACGATATACTGCTGCGGATGCACGTAGCGGCCATAGACATACGGGAAGGGTTCGTTGCTGCGAAGCGTACTGGCGATACCGCTGGTGACGGCCCAGGTGCCCAGCACGGCGTTCAGCGTGTGCTCGTCCTGCAGTCCGGCGCAGAGCGCGGTGGAAACCACATCAAACAGTCCCCCCACGACGGGCGTGCCCGCCGCGAGACCGGTAAGGGCGGCTGCCTGAGCGGTGATTTCCCCGCAGATTTCTGCTGAACCGACAATCGGCGGCAGGGCGCCGTCAATCTCGCTGATCCCGAGCCAGCGCGTAAGCTGTGGGTCGTATTTCCCGGTATTCATGTTGTAGAGATTGGACTCGGAGATGTTGCTCTCTTCGCAGCCCTTCACGCCGGTCAGGCACCAGCGCAGATAGTCGTGCGCCATCATTACGCTACCAATCTGCTGATAGCGCTGCGGCTCATTCTCTTTGACCCAGCGCAGAAGCGAGGCCGGATGCCCGGTCCACAGCGTCTGGCGCGTATGCGGGTAGAGTTTTTCGGGAATGCCATCCTGCTGCCAGCGCTGCACAATCTCCAGCGCACGGCGATCGGAGGAGAGTATGGCGTTACCCAGAGGTTGGTCCTGTTTATCGAGCAGAAACAGTCCCTTGCCTTGAGCAGAAATGCCGACGCCTTTAATCCGGTTGCCGTTTACGCCTGAATGTTTGAGCAACGCGGTGACGGTTGCATGGCAGTGCTGCCACAACTCATGCATATCCCGCTCGGCGTAGCCCGCTCGCGGGCTGAGCGTGGCAACGGAGCGACGTTCGATACAGACTTCCTTGCCCTGGCTGTTGTATAAACCGGCTTTCAGATAAGTACCGCCACAATCGATACCCAGCCAGAAGGGCTCTTTTTCACTCATCTTCATCTCACTTATTCGCCGGGTGACGCTTCGCTTACCCGGCCTACGGTTCGGTTTTCTCCCTCTCCCCGTGGGAGAGGGCTGGAGTGAGGGCATCAGGCCGCACGTTTATGTGGAGTCACCGTGGGATTGGGCTCTGCGCCGGCATCGCATTTCGCCGGTAACAGCAGAGCCAGCAGCGACGCCAGCGCCAGAGAAACGGCCAGGCAGTAAACGCCCGCGTCTTTGCTGTACAGGGTGATCAGCACCCCAACCGCATACGGGCCACAGAAGCCACCGAGGTTGCCCAGGGCGTTGATCACGCCGCGCGCGCCGCCCGCCATCTCTGCGCTGAACAGTCGCGCCGGAATGGTCCAGAACACGCCCGCGGCGGATTGCAGGAAGAACCCGCAGCCCACCAGTGCGGCATAGGCCAGCCAGGTACTCTCCTTCAGCGCCACGGAAAGGAACATGCAGAGCGCGAAGCCAATCAACGGCAGGGAGACAAACAGCTTGCGCTTGCCGGTGCGGTCAGAGAGCGTGGAGAACAGGAACATGCCCGCAATGGCCCCGATGTAAGGCAGGATGGCGAGCATGCCCACCTGACCGATGCTGGTGTGCGTCAGCTCTTTCAGGATGGTCGGCAGCCAGAGCGTGTAGCCGTAAATCCCGGTCTGATAGAAGAAGTTCAGGGCGATCAGTTGCCACATGGTTTTGTCGGACAGCACTGCGCCGAGTGACGCGTTTTTCACCTCTTTGCCAGCGATGGCCTGCTGCTCCGCCGCCAGCGTTTGCACCAGATAGTTTTTCTCCGCCTCTGAAATCCAGCGCGCTTCCTGCGGCCGGTCGTACACGGTGAACGCCCACAGCACCAGCACAACGACGGACATTAAACCTTCAATGATGAACAGCCAGCGCCAGTCGAGCGCGGTGATGATCCAGCCCGACAGCGGGGCGGTGATGATCCCGGCGATGGGCACGAACATGATCACAATCGCGTTGGCGCGACCGCGCTCGGCATCCGGGAACCAGTTGCTGATCATGGTGAGCACAACGGGTAGCATCCCGCCTTCCGCCACGCCAAGTAAGAAGCGCAGCACCAGCAGCTGATACTGATTCGTCACGAGACCCGTAAGCACAGAGATCACCGCCCAGGCAACCAGCGACCAGCCGATAAACTTCTTGCCGCTGCCGTGCACGGCAATCTTGCCGCCGGGAACCTGCAGGAACAGATAGCCGATAAAGAATATACCGCCCGCGAGGCCTGCCATGGTGGCGGTAATACCTAATTCTTCGTCCATACCTCCCGGCATTGCAAACGCGATATTCACGCGGTCCATATATGAAATAATACAGGCGATAAGAATAGGAGGAATGATTCTTAGCCAGCGCTGGCGCGGAATGTCCGCATGTAGAGAATGAGTAGAAATATTCATAGTTAATCTCTCAGTAGGTAACCGGAATAAACTTTTCTTATTGTTATTGCGTTGCTTTATTCATTGCGCTGATACCGTCGCGTAAAATGGCGATGCGATGGCTGACATCAGCATTAGCATTTATTTCCAGTAATTTAATACCGGAGAATTTCAACGTTGCGGCGCTCGCCGCAGTAAAGAGTGATTTCGCGTGTTCAGTTGTCATCAAACTGTCGGTGCAGAATGAGGAAAACGGCGCGTGCAGATCCTGCCATTCTCCGTACTCCCCGCGGGTGGTCGTGCCCGAAAACATCAGTGCACCCAGCTTTCCGGCACTGAGCGCGGCCTGAACATGGTCAAGCGGAAGGGTAGTGTTACGGCCTTCGATGGCCGAACGCGCCCAGTTGATGCAGACGCTGATATCCGTCTCTTTCACCACCTCCAGCACCTGCGCTAAGGGCAGGAAGCCTTTACGTGGTGCGGGGCCGGTCATGGCATCGCAGTGTTCCAGCACCAGATCGCAGTCCCAGTCCCAGCTCGCGATTTCCCGGATCGAGCGTGAAAACGCCTCGGTTGCCTGCTCGACGGAAGCATTGCCCGCCTGCGGGGCTGCCTGCATCTCCAGGGCAATGACTTTCCCGGGAAAACGGGCGTGAACGGCAGCAATCTTCTGATGCAGATGGCGGTAAAATTCGACGCTGGCTTTACGCTGATCTTCATCGGCGGAGGCCAGGCCAAACGCACCGTTTGTGCCGCGGCGGCGCATGGTTTCCATCACGGCGGTCACCACGATTTGCCATTCACCCGGCGTATGGCTGAACAGCCATTCATCCCCATAAGGATGGAGATGCTCAAGGCAGGGTTGTTCCAGCCCGCGAATGTTGGGTGTGTCGGAAAGTTCCCGCCAGAAGGTTTGTTCTTCTTGTTCTCCTTTCTGGTGAAACGAGGGTGCGCAGGGGTACGCACCAATAATAAAACTGGTGTTGGACATTTTGCGTTCCTGTATTTATCAGTAAATTAATCTAATTCGCTGACGGCCACTTTCACCACAATTTTACGAATTGCGGCTTCCTTGTTCTTAATACAGGCAGGACGATGCACATCCTGCGGGAAAAATATGGCATAGCTGCCGGGTGTTATTTCGATAAAGGATTCATTTTCGCTGTCGTGATAAAAAATAATATCCCGCTGTTCCAGTAATGATTCGCTTATTTCGTTATTACCGGTATCAATGGCAATACCGATTTTTTCTTCACCCCATGCTAAAAACTGAATATCCAGATAGCGGCGGTGCACTTCCGGGCGGTTCTCGTGCTGTTCCCGGGTGGTGAGATCCAGCACCTGGGCAAAGATGTTGCGTCCCTCAATTTCAACCACACCCGGCTTTAGCATGCTGAAATCCGTGGTACGCAGAAAATCTAACGCTTTTTCAATCGCCCGCGGCAGGCGGCACGGATTTGGCTGAGAAATATGTCCGAATATCATGGCCCACTCCTTACAGAGACTGGATTTTCGCCCACACGCTGTCGTCGATGGTGATGCCGTCGCGGCGGTTCTCTTCCAGCAGGCGCGTGAATTCATGCCCCGGAAGGCGGACGGCCACGTTTTCATCTGACCGCTGCGCGGTGGTGATGAAGTCCATAATGCGCTGCAGTTTGGCATCGCGAGTTGGGCCGTCGATCAGGCGATCCACCTCAATGGCGATAAAGATCTGCGACACGCCATACTCGTCGCTGTTGTCCTGGGTCACTTCCGCGACGGAAGATCCGTTGGAGAGCAGAGTGGCGATCATGTCGAGCACGATGGATAAGCCGGACCCTTTCCAGTAGCCCATCGGCAGAATACGGCGGTTTTTCTCGATCACGCCCGGCTCTCGGGTGAGGTTACCTTCGTCGTCAAAGCCACCGTCGACCGGCAGCTCGCGCCCGGCCAGGCGATTCACCTCCAGCATGCCGTAGGAGAACATTGACATCGACATGTCGACCATGGTGATCGGGTTAGAGGGAATAGCCACGATCAGCGGATTGGTGCCGATGCAGCACTCTTTTGATCCCCACGCGGGCATCACGGCAATCGAGTTGGTCCAGCAAATGCCGATATAGCCCTTCTCCGCCGCCTGCCAGCCGTAGCTACCGCCGCGCATCCAGTGGTTCGCGTTACGCAGTGCCACCAGACCAATACCGTGATCGGACGCCAGCTCGGTGGCGCGATCCATCATCTTTTTCGCCGTCAGGTTGCCAATGGAGCGCTGGGCATCCCACTGTTCGATAGCGCCTAATGTCATCACCCGTTTGGGCTGAGCGTCGGGAATGATATCGCCTGCATCAAGTTGCTGAATAAAGCGTGGGAAGCGGTTCACACCATGCGAATAGACGCCGGACTCCGTGGTGCGAGCGAACATGTCGGCGCAGGCGTCTGCGGTTTCCGCTTTCACGCCGCGATCGAGCAGAACCCGATTAAACGCCGCTTTCAACTCTTCGAAGGTTACTTTCATCCCTGTTCTCCTGTTCTTTTAAGGGCAAGTGTGAGTGCTTTTTTATCTATAAATTCCACTATGCGAAATCTGATTTCAAATATAGCGATCAAATTTTGTCAGATCAACGACATTCATGTTTTTCAAAATCGATTAAAATCAACTGGTTGTGTTTTTTCTGTTGAGATCGTGAACTGACCCACACTTTGCGCTACCATCAGGACGCGCTAAACAGGAGCCATGTAATGAGCATGAAAGAGAGCGAAATGACGCAAGAAAAAGAGAGGCCAGCAGGCAGCCAGAGCTTGTTTCGCGGCCTGATGCTGATTGAGATCCTCAGCAACTATCCGAACGGGTGTCCGCTTGCGCATTTATCGGAACTGGCGGGGCTGAACAAGAGCACCGTGCACCGCTTGCTGCAGGGGCTACAGTCGTGCGGGTACGTGACCCCGGCACCCGCGGCGGGCAGCTATCGTCTGACCACCAAATTTATCGCCGTCGGGCAAAAGGCGCTGTCGTCGCTGAATATCATTCACGTGGCCGCTCCGCACCTCGAAGCGCTGAACATTGCGACCGGCGAGACGGTGAACTTCTCCAGCCGGGAAGACGACCACGCGATCCTGATTTACAAGCTCGAACCGACAACCGGTATGCTGCGCACGCGCGCCTATATCGGCCAGCATATGCCGCTCTACTGCTCCGCAATGGGCAAGATCTACATGGCGTTTGGTCATCAGGATTACGTGGCGAGCTACTGGGAGAGCCATCAGGAACAGATCCAACCTTTGACGCGCAACACCATCACTGAGCTGAGTGCGATGTATGATGAGCTGGCGGAAATTCGCGATCGCAGCATGGCGATGGACAAAGAAGAGAACGAGCTGGGCGTTTCCTGTATTGCCGTGCCGGTGTTTGATATCCACGGCCGCGTCCCGTATGCGATCTCCATTTCGCTGTCGACGTCGCGCATGAAGCAGGTGGGCGAGAAGAACTTGCTCAAGCCGCTGCGCGAAACGGCAGAGGCTATCTCAAAAGAGCTGGGTTTTAACGTGCGCGAGGCGTAACTGATGAACCGATTTATCATGGCGGATGCGGAAAAATGCATCGGATGTCGCACCTGCGAAGTGGCCTGCGCGGTCGCGCATCAGGACGACTTCACCGCACAGGTTTTCACCTCCCGCCTTCGGGTAGTGAAGGGGGACGCCTACACTACGGCGGTGGGTTGCCATCAGTGCGAGGACGCGCCCTGTGCTAACGTCTGTCCAATCCATGCTATCAGCCGTACTGCGGGCACCTGGCTCGTTGAGCAGACGCGCTGCATTGGGTGCAAAAGCTGTATGGTCGCCTGTCCGTTTGGAGCGATGCAGGTACGGCTGGTGGGAAACAGGGCAGAAGCGCTGAAATGTGATTTATGTGCGCATCGCGAAGGCGGACCGGCCTGCGTGGAGGCCTGTCCAACCCACGCGCTGCGCTGCGTTGATCCCGCCGGATTACGCGCCGAGCGGCAACGTCATCTGGCGTAAGGTTTGACTAACCGTCTTCGCGCCAGGCTTTTTCGATCTCTTCGGCGAGAATTTTAACACCCGCTTCGATTTTTTCTGGATCGGGGACGTAGTTCATGCGCATGCACTGATGCGTATGCGGCCACGGTTTATCCAGACCCGGGAAGAAATAATCGCCCGGCACCATCAATACACCGCGCTTTTTCAGGCGCTGGTAGAGCAGTTCGGTGGTGATGGGTAAATCCTTAAACCAGAGCCAGAGGAAAATCGCCCCTTCCGGTTTGTGGATTAGGCAGCGTTCTTCCGGCAAATAGCGGCGAATTGTCGCAATCGTCTCCTGAACGCGCTGGTAATAGAAAGGCTTGATCACATCATTCGACAGACGCAGCAGGTCCTTGCGTTTGATCATTTCGCACATCATTGCCGGGCCAATGCCGCCCGGTGAAAGGCTGATAATGCCGTTCATATTGGTGATGGCGGTGATGATTTTCTCATTGGCGATGATGATGCCGCAGCGGCTGCCCGGCAGACCCAGCTTAGAGAGGCTCATGCACAGGACGATGTTCGGGTTCCACAGCGGGCGTGCTTCACTGAAGATAATGCCCGGGAACGGTACGCCGTAGGCGTTATCGATCACCAGCGGGATGCCGTGCTGATTTGCCAGTACATCCAGCTTCATCAGTTCGTCGTCGGTGATCACGTTGCCCGTTGGGTTAGTCGGGCGCGATACGCAGATCATGCCCGTCTCTTCACCAATATGCAGGTGTTCAAAATCGACATGATATTTGAACTGGCCTTCCGGCAGCAGCTCAATATTCGGGCGCGCGGAGACGAACAGATCCTCTTCCAGGCCGGAATCAGCGTAGCCGATATACTCCGGTGCCAGCGGGAACAGCACTTTTTTGGTGGTGCCGTCGGCGCGACGTCCTGCGAACAGGTTAAACAAGTAGAAAAACGCGCTCTGGCTGCCGTTTGTCAGTGCAATATTCTGTGGTTCGATATCCCAACCCAGCTCGTCACGCAGCATTTCGGCGAGGAGTGCCAGCAGCTCGGTTTTACCCTGCGGGCCGTCGTAATTGCAAAGCGCATCGGTTGCTTTACCGCTTTCCAGCATCTGAGCGAGCAGCGTCTGGAAATAGGTCGTCATCTCCGGGATTTGAGCCGGGTTTCCGCCGCCGAGCATGATTGCGCCCGGTGTGCGCAGCCCGTCGTTGAGGTCCTCCATCAGGCGAGTAATGCCTGAATGGCGGGTAAATTTGTCGCCGAAAAGTGAAAACGTCATAGCAGGTGATCTGTCGAGCTTATTTTGAAAGTGGGTAACCATAACGCTAGCACCGTGCTGGTGCAAATCGGGTGATGTGGTCGGATTTGTTGTTTTATAGGGCGGGAGTGGATTTGGGTAGTGAATAGTTCTGGTGCTTTTCCCCTCACCCCGGCCCTCTCCCCAAAGGGGCGAGGGGGAAAAGACGGCGCCGTACGGTTCCCTCTCCCCTGCGGGGAGAGGGTTAGGGTGAGGGGGATAATTATTGATTACCCGCCCATACCACCATCACCTTATCGCCCTTGTGCTCGCGCACGAAGCCATACCCCTCTTTCAGCGACAGCGTGGTTTGTTTGCCTTCACCGATCGCCGGATGGCGGGCACGGAACTGACCCAGCGTTTGCCAGTGGGCGACGGTTAGGGCCTGCTTGCCCGTGACGTCCTGCCAGTTCATATCTGACCGGGTACCCTGCAGCGGGTCGGAGCCTGTCGGCCCGAACGGACGTTCAGATTCATCGCCGTAGTAAATCTGCACGCTGCCCGGTGCCAGCAGGAGCAGCTCTGCCGCGCGCTGGCCTCCTTCGCGGAACAGACGCGTATCGTGTGATGAGAGATAGCTCAGCACGTTGAAGCTTTGCAGCTTCTCCGCCATCTGCTGCCACGTCATATCGATATCAGCCAGACAGTTCACTGCTTTCGCCGCCTGCTCCTGATAGTCAAAGTTAATCATCGCGTCAAAACCGTGGCGGTAATAATCGCTCTGCATGACGCCGTGGCCCCAGGATTCCCCGGTCATCCAGAACGGTGCGTTGTCGAGCTTTTTATTCGGGTTCGCGCCTTTCCAGGCGGCCAGCGCCTGGCTTGCCTGGTCTTTCAGCTGTTGCCAGGCCTCAAGCTCAACGTGTTTCGCCGTATCCACCCGGAAACCGTCAATGCCATAGTCACGTACCCACTGGCTGAGCCAGTGGGTCAGGTAGTCGCGCGGGGTATAGCCCGGAATAGCTTTCGCGTGGGTGTCGGGCTTGTGTTGATAAAAGTTTGGCAATCCGGAAGGCGTCGTGGATTCCGTTTTCAGATCCGGCAGAAATGCCAGCGACATGGTTAAATCATCGAAGCCAGGGTTGTCGTAATCGCCAATATCGGTGCGGATCCACTTTTTACCCCACCATTTTTCCCATGCGGCTTTGTCGCTAAAGTTGATGTAGTCGTTAAAGCTGTGCCAGCTTTGGCCCGCGCCCGGCTTCCAGTCCGTCCAGCGTTCTCCCAGCATCTTTTTCAGCTCATCACCCTGCAGGTACAGAGCACCAAACTGATATTCCTGCATGTCTGCCAGCGTGGCATAACCAACGTGGTTCATGACGATATCGAAAAGAACGCGGATCCCGCGCTTGTGCGCTTCGTCGACAAGCTGGCGTAAATCATCTTCAGTTCCCATATTGGCGTCGAGCGTTGTCCAGTCCTGGGTGTAGTAGCCGTGATAGGCGTAATGCGGGAAATCACCTTTGGTGCCACCGCCTACCCAGCCGTGGATCTGCTCAAGCGGGGAGCTTATCCAGAGCGCGTTTACCCCCAGCTGCTGTAAATAATCGAGCTTGCCGGCGAGCCCCTTGAGATCGCCGCCGTGGAAGGTGCCAATCTCCTGCATGCCGTCTTTATGGCGGCCATAGCTGTTGTCGTTGCTCGGGTCGCCATTCACATAGCGATCGGTCAGTACAAAATAGACGGTGGCATTTTGCCAGCTAAACGGTGCCGGCCTGTCGGTTTCGGCGCGCTCAAGCAGCAGCAGGCCGTTACTGTTGGCGGCTGGCTGCAGGGTGATTTTTCCATCTTGCACCGTCGCCGTCTGTTTACTGTAGTAGTCGCGCACGACGGAGCCTTCCGGGAAGGTATGGCTGACGTCCAGCGTCAGCGGCTTACCGTCCCACTTCGGACACTGGCGGATGACGTTTGCAACCGGCTGTTCTGCGGCACTCTGAATCGTCAGCAGCAGGGTGGGCGTGCCGGAACGGGTATCAATCCGCATCAGGTATTCACCGTCGCGGAAAAGTCGCCACTGCGGCGGTGTGCCGTCACAGGGCTTGAGCGACAGCATCTCATTGAGTTTTATCGCGCCTGTGGGCTGCCAGCACGTCTTGTCAAAACTCAGCGTAAGAGGACGCGTACCCTTCGCAAGCTTTGCCTGGCTGGTGAAGACTCCGGTGCCTTCGGCGCTAAATGCGCTAAACCCGGGCGATGACCAGTCGGCATGTGCCAGTGCGGGTAACATCAGAAAGGCTAATGCGGTGCGTTTCATTCCTTTTTCCTGTCGCGGCATTTTTGACCAGTGTGCCAGCAGGCAGAGGGGAAAAACTCATCCCCTGTCGCTTTCTGCCGGGAGGATGCGTGAGGATGAGTGATCTTGCGCAAAATTAGGCAGTTATCTGCGATAACGCACACATATTTTCGGAAATGATGTTTTTATGAGCAAGTTTCAGGTGACATAGTTTCGGAATTGGACTATTTCTATACGTGCTCTTGAAGTCTATTTTTGATATGATTTGAGATTCCGCTCTCAAATTTGTGAAAAAAATAAGGTGTTGGGATGATTACATCCGACCAGGAGACCTAATGATATCGACTCCCATTCGACGATATGGGGCTGCGATACTCATGTTACTCACCACGGCATTTTCGGGTGAGGTGCTTGCGAAGACGCACACGGATACAACGAGTAAGAAAGCCCACGTAATAAAGACGACAAGTAGTAAGGTTAGCAGTAAACAAGAGTATTCTCGCAATAGTGCAAAGAGTAGTTCACTTCCTGATTTGCGAAAATACCCTTCCGGAACACCAAGGAAAAAAGCGTTTCTCCGGACGGTAATGCCTTACATCACGAGTCAAAATGCCGCGATTACTGCGGATCGTAACTGGCTGATCTCCAAACAGTACGATAGCCGCTGGTCGCCGTCAGAGCGCGCGCGTCTGAAAGATATCACGCAGCGCTATAAGCTGAGCTGGAACGGTAACACGCGTCGTGTGCCGTGGAATGCTCTCCTTGAGCGTGTGGATATCATCCCGGGCAGCATGGTTGCGACCATGGCTGCTGCCGAAAGCGGCTGGGGGACTTCTAAGCTTGCGCGTAGCAACAACAACCTTTTCGGCATGAAGTGTGTGAAAGGTCGTTGTAACAATGCCCCTGGCAAGGTGAAAGGCTATTCGCAGTTTGAATCTGTGAAGGATTCCGTCAGCGCCTACGTGGTGAATCTGAATACGCACCCGGCCTACTCATCGTTCCGTAAATCACGCGCTCAGCTGCGTAAAGCGGACCAGGAAGTGACGGCCAGTACGATGATCCACAAGCTGAAAGGTTATTCGACGAAGGGACAGAGCTATAACAACTATCTGTTCGCCATGTACCAGGATAACCAGCGCTTAATCGCCGCCCATATGTAATCTCAAAAAAACGCCTTCCACTGGAAGGCGTTTTCTTTTCTAAATCAGCACCTCGCTGTGGCGATCCCGATACTCCTTCGGCGTGGTGTCATACTCTTTGCGGAACACCGAATAGAAATATTGCAGGGACGGGTAACCGCACATCTGCGAGATTTCGTTGATCGACAGTGACGTGGAGATGAGCAGGCTGCGTGCCTTTTCCAGCTTCTCAGCGTGAATGACGGCATGAATGGTTTCGCCCACCTCTTCTTTGAACCGCTTCTCCAGATTCGAACGCGAAATGCCCACCGAATCCAGCACCTGATCGACCTTAATCCCTTTGCAGGCGTGGTTGCGAATATAGTGCATGGCCTGAATGACGGCCGGGTCGCTTAAGGAGCGATAATCGGTTGAGCGACGTTCTACGACGCGAACAGGAGGCACCAGCAGGCGCTGAAGCGGCAGAGATTCTTTATCCAGCAGGCGATGCAGCAGCTTCGCCGCCTGATAGCCCATCTGACGCGTGCCCTGGGCAACGGAGGAGAGCGCCACGCGGGAAAGGTAGCGGGTCAGTTCTTCGTTATCAATGCCAATCACGCACAGCTTTTCGGGCACCGGAATGTGTAAATGTTCGCAGACCTGCAGCACGTGGCGCGCGCGGGCGTCCGTTACGGCAATAATACCGGTTTGCGGCGGCAGCGTTTGCAGCCAGTCCGCCAGGCGGTTTTGCGCGTGCTGCCAGTTTTCCGGCGCGGTCTCTAGCCCCTGATACACCACGCCGCGATACTTCTCCTGCGCGACCAGCTGGCAAAACGCGTGTTCGCGCTCAACGGCCCAGCGCTTGCCGCTGGTGGCGGGTAAACCATAAAACGCGAAGCGATGGACGCCTTTCTCTTTTAAATGGAGAAAGGCGGCCTCGACCAGGGCATGGTTATCGGTGGCAATATAGTGGACCGGCGGATAGTGTTCGGGCGAATGGTAGGAGCCGCCGACGCCCACTATCGGGACGTCGACGTCGGTCAGCAGCTGCTCGATGACGGGATCGTCATAGTCCGCGATGACGCCATCGCCCAGCCAGTCTTTGATGTTCTCCAGACGGGTGCGAAAATCTTCTTCAATAAAAATATCCCATTCGGATTGCGACGCCTGCAAATATTCACCCACGCCTTCCACCACCTGACGGTCGTAGGCTTTGTTGGCATTGAATAACAACGTAATGCGGTGACGCTTTTCAAACATGGCTCACTTCCCAATTAAGTCACAATACGGTTATCAGGCCCGTCGCTTGGTGGCCGAGTCCATCCAGACTGCCAGTAAAAGAATGGCCCCCTTGACGATATACTGCCAAAACGTCGGGACGTCCATCATACTCATCCCGTTATCCAACGACGCCATGATAAATGCCCCCATGACCGCACCTGCCACGCTACCGATACCCCCTGCGAGGCTGGTGCCGCCAATAACGCAGGCGGCGATAGCATCCAGCTCGGCGATGTTACCGGCGGAGGGAGAGCCGGCTCCGAGACGCGAGCTGAGGATCAATCCGGCGATAGCGACCATCAGGCCGTTAATGGCGAAGACCGCCAGCTTGGTGCGCTCGACATTGATACCCGAGAGGCGGGCAGCCTCAAGGTTTCCGCCAATGGCATAAATACGGCGGCCAAACGCGGTGCGCGTGGCCATAAACATGCCGCCCAGCAGTAAAAGCGCCAGCAGCAGGACAGGGGTCGGGACACCGCGATAGTCGTTTAAAAGCCAGATGGCGCCCAGCACAATGACCGCCGTGAGCGCCTGACGTCCCACTACCGACGTGGATGCTGGCGACGCCAGCCCCAGCGCCTGACGGCGTATACGTCCACGCCACTGCCACGCGACAAAGGCCAGTAACCCAATCACACCGAGGGTAAAGCCCACGCTATCTGAGAGATAACTCTGGCCAATCTGCGACATGGCTGCACTGGTCGGGGAGACGGTAGTGCCGTTAGTGATGCCGATTAAGATCCCGCGGAAGGCCAGCATCCCTGCCAGGGTGACGATGAACGACGGCACTTTACGGTAGGCTACCCACCAGCCGTTCCAGGCTCCCAGTACCAGCCCCAATACCAGCGTGACCGCCACGGTCAGCGGCAGCGGCCAGCCGAGCCAGACGTCAAAAATCGCCGCCACGCCGCCGAGGAGCCCCATCATCGAACCAACCGACAGGTCGATTTCCGCGGAGATAATCACGAACACCATGCCGACGGCGAGAATGCCGGTGATGGCGGTCTGGCGGAGCAGGTTGGAGACGTTACGCGCGCTTAAGTACGAGCCATCGGTCATCCAGGTAAAGAACAGCATGATGACGATAATCGCCGCGATCATCACGAAAACCTGCAGGTTAAGCGCTTTTAGCCCCGCGAACGCACCGGGCGTCGGAACGGCGACTTTGATATCAGACGGATTGCTTTTCGACATGACGTTCGCTCCTTAAAGCGGCTTCCATCACCTGCTCCTGCGTCAGGTTCTGGTTAATCAGGTTGGCTTTCAGTTTTCCCTCGTGCATGACCAGCACGCGGTCGCTCAGGCCGAGCACTTCGGGTAACTCAGACGAAATGACAATGACGGCAATCCCTTGCTGTACAAGCTGATTAATCAGTTTGTAGATTTCATATTTGGCACCGATATCAATTCCGCGCGTGGGCTCATCAAGGATTAGAATGCGTGGATTGAGAAGCAGGCAGCGCGCCAGAATCGCCTTCTGCTGGTTGCCGCCGCTCAGGCGGCCAATGGCCAGTTCTGGTGAGGAGGTTTTGACCTTCAGCCGGGCGAGTGACTGGAGAATGCACTGCTGCTCGGCGGCATCGTCCAGGCTACTCAACGCGCCGGAGAACCGATCGAGCGCCGCAAGCGTAATGTTTTTACCCACCGCCATGACCGGCACGATACCGTCTTTTTTGCGGTCTTCCGGCACCATGGCAATGCCGCGGGCAATTGCCTGCTGGCAGTTGTCGATTTTCACCGGCTGGCCGTCGATATAAATCGTGCCCTCCCAGCGTCCCGGCCACACGCCAAACAGACACTGTACGGCCTCCGTGCGCCCGGCGCCGACTAACCCGGCAATACCGAGAATTTCGCCGCTGTGAAGGGAAAACGAGACGTTATTCACACGCTTGATGTGGCGGTTAACGGGATGCCACGCGGTCAGGTTTTCCACGCGCAGCACTTCATCACCTGTTGCGTGGGGCTCATTCGGGTAGAGTGCCGTCAGCTCGCGGCCCACCATCATGGTGATGATGTCATCTTCACTCATGCCCGCGGCTTCACGCGTGCCGATGTGCTGCCCGTCGCGGATCACGCAGATGGTGTCCGAAATGGCTTTAACCTCGTTCAGCTTGTGCGAAATATAGATGCAGGCGATGCCGTGATTTTGCAGGTCGCGGATGATATTGAGCAGAACTGCGGTTTCCTGTTCGGTGAGCGAGGCCGTTGGCTCATCAAGGATCAGCAGCCTGACCTGTTTATTGAGCGCTTTCGCGATTTCGACCAACTGCTGTTGCCCGAGGCCCAGATCCCCCACGCGGGTATCCGGTGAAATGTTGAGGCTCACCTGCGCCAGCAGCTTTTCGCAGCGGAGCGTCATGGTGTCGTAATCCAGCACGCCGTGGCGGGAAATTTCGGCCCCGAGGAAAATGTTCTCCAGCACGGTGAGATGCTTCACCAGCGCCAGCTCCTGGTGGATGATGGCGATGCCTTTGCGTTCGGTATCGCGGATGTGTGTCGCCTGGATAACTTCACCGGCAAAGACGATTTCGCCTTCGTAGCTGCCGTGTGGGTAGATCCCGCACAACACTTTCATCAGCGTCGACTTGCCCGAACCGTTCTCACCGCACAGCGAAATCACTTCGCCGGGGTTCAACCGGAGGCTGACGTTGTCGACGGCTTTCACCGTGCCGAAGCGTTTGGTGATGCTTTTCATTTCAAGTAAATAAGGCATAACTGCTCCACATAACCCGAGGGAAGAACAGTACAACGTGATGCGCCCCCGCAGAGCAGGGGCCGCGCCGGATTACAGTTCGCTCTTCTTGTGGAAACCGTCTTTAACCACGGTGGCGTCAATGTTCTCTTTGTTGACTTCAATCGGTGTGAGCAGGCGAGCCGGAACGTCTTTCAGCCCGTTATTCAGCGTTGCGTCTGCTTTAGGCTGTTTGCCATTGCCCAGCTCTACGGCGATTTCCGCCGCCGTATTGGCCAACTGGGTAATCGGTTTGTAGACCGTCATGGTTTGGGTGCCTGCGATAATGCGTTTTACGCCAGCCAGATCGGCATCCTGTCCTGAAATGGCGACTTTACCGGCCAGCCCCTGTGCACTCAGGGCCTGGATAGCACCGCCTGCGGTGGCATCGTTGGAGGCCACAACCGCATCAATTTTGTTGTTGTTGGCCGTCAGCGCGTTTTCCATAATCTTCAGCGCGTTTTCTGGCAGCCAGCCGTCGGCCCACTGATCGCCGACCACTTTAATTTTCCCGTTGTCGATATACGGCTTAAGGACTTTCATTTGTCCTTCACGGAACAGTTTGGCGTTGTTATCCACCGGAGATCCGCCCATCAGGAAATAATTGCCCTGAGGCACTTTGTCGATCAGGCTTTGCGCCTGTAATTCCCCGACTTTTTCATTGTCGAACGAAATATAATAATCAATGTCCGCATTATTAATCATGCGGTCATAGGCCAGCACTTTTATGCCTTCCTGTTTGGCTTCTTTCACCACGTTACTTAATACCTGGCCGTTATAGGGGATAATGACCAGCACATCGACGCCACGGTTGATCATATTCTCGATCTGCGACATTTGTGTTTCTTCGTTGCCGTTAGCCGACTGAACAAACACGCTGGCGCCGAGGGATTCTGCTTTTTTAACAAAAATATCGCGATCTTTTTGCCAGCGCTCCAGACGCAGGTCGTCAATCGCCATGCCAATTTTGACCTCTTTGGCATGTCCTGCAAAGCTTGCAAGGAGGAGCGTAGTGCAGAGCGTTAGAGTCAGGTTCTTTATCTTCATAATTATTAGGCCTTTTTGTAGGGGTATGTGTTGCTGAGATAAAAGAAACATTCACTGCTGAGACGCAGCAAATTTTTAACGCGGAAAGGCGGGCTGGCAATTACAGATTTTTATCTTCTCATTATGATATTTGGTTTATTTCTGAATTTATGACCGCGATCGGATTTTAAAATACGTAACGTCTTAATTACATTTGATTCTGGAATACGCGCCGAAAAATAGTTTGTCTGCGCATTATTTTGCGAGCCAGCGCACAGTTGTGCATTCTCTCAATAGCAGTGTGAAATAACGTAATTGAGCAACCCAAAATGTCTATTCACTATTACTCCTGTATCAACGACTCGCCGCATACCCTGATTATGGAGCTCAATATGCAAGCTTATTTCGACCAACTCGATCGTGTTCGTTACGAAGGCCCAAAAACGACCAATCCTTTAGCATTTCGTCACTACAACCCGGATGAGCTGGTGCTGGGTAAGCGCATGGAAGATCATCTGCGCTTTGCCGCCTGTTACTGGCATACCTTCTGCTGGAACGGCGCCGATATGTTCGGCGTGGGTTCCTTTGACCGCCCGTGGCAGCAGCCGGGTGAGGCCCTTGAACTGGCGAAACGCAAAGCTGATGTCGCGTTTGAGTTCTTCCACAAGCTGAACGTGCCCTACTACTGCTTCCATGACGTGGACGTGTCACCGGAAGGCGCATCGCTGAAAGAGTATCTGAACAACTTCGCGCAGATGGTGGATGTACTGGCGGCGAAACAGCAGCAAAGCGGCGTGAAGCTGCTCTGGGGCACGGCAAACTGCTTCACTAATCCACGCTACGGCGCGGGCGCGGCAACCAACCCGGATCCAGAAGTGTTTAGCTGGGCGGCCACGCAGGTGGTGACGGCAATGAACGCCACGCATCAGTTGGGCGGTGAAAACTATGTCCTGTGGGGCGGACGTGAAGGCTATGAAACCCTGCTCAACACCGATCTGCGTCAGGAGCGCGAGCAGATTGGCCGCTTTATGCAGATGGTTGTCGACCATAAGCACAAAATCGGCTTCCGCGGCACGCTGCTGATTGAGCCGAAGCCGCAGGAACCGACGAAGCACCAGTATGACTACGACGTGGCGACGGTGTATGGCTTCCTGAAGCAGTTCGGTCTGGAAAAAGAGATCAAAGTTAACATTGAAGCCAACCACGCCACGCTGGCGGGCCACTCTTTCCACCACGAGATCGCGTCTGCGATTGCGCTGGGCATCTTCGGCTCGGTCGATGCTAACCGCGGCGACGCGCAGCTGGGCTGGGACACCGACCAGTTCCCGAACAGCGTGGAAGAGAATGCGCTGGTGATGTACGAAATCATCAAAGCGGGCGGTTTCACTACCGGCGGCCTGAACTTTGACGCCAAAGTGCGTCGCCAGAGCACCGACAAATACGATCTGTTCTACGGCCACATTGGCGCGATGGACACCATGGCGCTGGCGCTGAAAGTGGCGGCACGTATGATTGAAGACGGCGAGCTCGATAAACGCGTGGCGAAGCGTTACAGCGGCTGGAACAGTGAGCTGGGCCAGCAAATTTTGAAAGGTCAGTTATCACTTGCGGAGATCGCGAAGTACGCTGAACAACATCAGCTGGCGCCGCAGCACCAGAGCGGGCACCAGGAACTGCTGGAAAATCTGGTCAATCACTACCTGTTCGATAAATAACAGCACGTAGGCCCGGTAAGCGTTAGCGCCACCGGGCATTTCTGTTAAAGGAGTCACCGTAATGTATATCGGGATCGATCTTGGCACATCGGGTGTGAAAGCCATCCTGTTAAGCGAGCAGGGCGACGTGTTAGCAACGCAGACGGAAACGCTGCAGGTTTCACGTCCGCATCCGCTGTGGTCGGAACAGGATCCGGAGCAGTGGTGGCAGGCGACGGATCGCGCAATCAAAGCTTTAGGCGAGCAGCACAGCCTGCGCGACGTGAAAGCGCTGGGGATTGCCGGACAAATGCACGGCGCTACGCTGCTGGACAGCGAGCATCGCGTGTTGCGACCCGCCATTCTCTGGAACGATGGCCGCTGTGCAGAAGAGTGCGCGCTTCTTGAGGCGCGTGTACCCACGTCTCGTGAGATTACCGGCAACCTGATGATGCCCGGCTTTACCGCGCCCAAGCTGCTGTGGGTACAGCGACACGAGCCGGAGATTTTCCGTCAGGTGGCGAAAGTCCTGCTGCCGAAAGACTATCTGCGTTTTCGCATGACGGGCGATTTCGCCAGCGACATGTCCGATGCCGCCGGCACCATGTGGCTCGACGTGGCGAAGCGCGACTGGAGCGAGGCGATGCTGGATGCCTGCCATCTGACCCGTGAACACATGCCCGCGCTGTTCGAAGGCTGTGAGGTGACGGGCGCACTGCTGCCAGACGTTGCAGAACGCTGGAATATGCCTGCCGTACCGGTGGTGGCTGGAGGTGGCGACAATGCCGCGGGTGCTGTCGGTGTCGGCATGGTTGAGGCGGGCCAGGCGATGCTGTCGCTGGGAACGTCTGGCGTCTATTTTGCCGTCAGCGACGGCTATCGCAGTAATCCCGAAAGCGCTGTGCACAGTTTCTGTCATGCCCTTCCGGGTAAATGGCATTTGATGTCGGTGATGCTCAGCGCGGCGTCCTGCCTGGACTGGGCGGCAAAACTCACCGGCATGGCCGACGTGCCGGCGCTCATTTCTGCGGCGCAGCAGGCGGATGACGCTGCGGGTACCGTCTGGTTTTTACCGTATCTTTCCGGCGAACGTACGCCGCACAACAACCCGGAAGCGAAAGGGGTGTTCTTTGGCTTAACCCATCAGCATGGCCCGGCAGAACTGGCGCGTGCGGTTCTGGAAGGCGTGGGCTATGCCCTGGCCGACGGGATGGACGTGGTGCACGACTGCGGCCTGAAACCGACGAGCGTCACCCTGATTGGCGGCGGTGCGCGAAGCCCTTACTGGCGACAGATGCTCTCGGATATCAGCGGCTTGCAGCTGGATTTCCGCACAGGAGGAGATGTTGGCCCCGCGCTCGGCGCCGCGCGTCTGGCGCAGATAGCCATTCATCCGGAACAACCGCTTTCGCAACTGCTGCCGCAGCTTACCCTTGAACAGGCGCATGTACCTGACGCGGTGCGCCATGCGCGATACGCGGAAAGGCGCGACGTGTTCCGCAAAATCTACCAGCAGCTGCTGCCGCTGATGTCATAAAAACGCTTGTCCGGGAGAGGCACGAGGATGTCCTTTTTTGGTCTGTGCGTGCCTTTATTTCCTTGCCAGTATGGTGTTACACCCACTGGCAAGGAGATCCATCATGTCACGCATTGCATTAATCAACATCGATACTCAGCAGTCATTTCACCACCGCAATTACTGGCAGGAAAGCGATATCCCTGCCTTTCAGCAGGCGATGCTGGGGCTGATTGAAGGCTGCCAGGCGCGCAATATTCCGGTTGTTGATATTTTTCATGTGGATGAAGACGGTCCCTTTACCCTGGAGAGCGGGTTTGTCAAACCGATGGCCTTTTTACGTCATCAGCCGGATGTGGTTTTCCAGAAACACGTCCATAATGCCTTCACGGATACCGGGCTCGATCGCTGGCTGCGCGAGCGTGATATCAACCAGCTGATTATCTGCGGCATTCGCACTGAGCAATGCTGCGAAACCACCGCCCGGGTGGCATCCGATCTGGGTTATGCTGTGACCTTTGTCAGTGAGGCAACGCTGACGTTTCCGATGACGTACAGGGGCATTACCCTTAGCGCAGCGGAAATTCGCCATCGTACCGAGACGGTACTTTCGGGGCGTTTTGCTGAGATTAAAACGGTAGCGGAGACGCTGGAGTCCCTGTAATGAGCATCGACGTTTGGTTCGTGATGTTGCCCGGTGTGCTGTCATTAGACATGACCGGCCCGGCAGAGACCTTTGTGCTGGCTGGCGACGCGTTTCGTCTGCATTACATCGGCCCGCAACCGGAGGTTCCGACGTCGATAGGCCTGACGATGAGCGGCATCCAACCGTTACCGGAAAGGCTTCCTGAGGGGAGCCTGCTGGTATTGCCCGGCGTGAGCGACTCCCGAACTCAGTTTTCGACACCACAGGCGTTACAGATCCAGCACTGGCTGATGCGCCTGCAGCCGGTCATTCAGCGCCGGGATATCACGGTGATGTGCGTCTGTTCCGGAGCCTTACTGGCGGCGAAGTCGGGCCTGCTGAACAATCGGCAGTGCACCACCCACCATGACGTTATCAGCCGTTTACGCACCGCAGCTCCCACGGCGACGATTAAAGAAAACCGCATCTTTGTGCAGGACGAGAACATCTGGACCAGCGCGGGGATCACGTCGGGCATCGATCTGACGCTGCATATGATTAACCGCCTGTGCGGCCCCGAAAGGGCGCTGACCGTGGCGCGTGAGATGGTGGTCTGGTTCCGCCGTTCCGGTGACGATCCCCAGCTATCTCCGTGGCTACGCTACCGCAATCATCTTCATCCGGCGATTCATCGAGCGCAGGATGCGCTCACCGCCGAGCCGCAAAAAACGTGGAGCTTGCCTGACATTGCCGCACTGGCGCACGTTAGCCCGCGTCATCTCACCCGGCTTTTCCAGTCACATTTAGGCATTAGTGTTCGCGATTATCTGGAGCAGCTGCGTCTGGCGGTGGCGGAGCAGTGGCTATTGCAAGGGCGCGGCGTGGAGCAGGCTTCACTGGCGGCAGGGTTTTCCTCCCCGCGCCAGTACCATCGCGCCCGGCAGCGAAGCATTAGCTGACGAAGCGGCGAGCGTCGATTTTTTGCAGCAGCATCGACAGCAGCAGGCTGATCGCCAGCGTGGCGGCAAAAATCCAGACGATATCCAGCGCCGGCCAGCTTTTTAGCTCAATGCCTCTCGTTCGCAGCGCGTGGATCACCAGCGCGTGAAAACCGTAAATTCCGAGAGAGTGCCGGGAGATCAGACTCAGCACGGGCAGGGGACGCGCGTTCAGGGTGTTTTTGGCGAGTGTGAGCAGCGAGACGGCACAGATAAAGACCATCGGCCCGCAATACAGATACCAGGTATCGGCAAAATTGCCGCGCCACTGCAGCTCGTGCAGCGTCCCGCGTGAAATCACCGCCACGCCAGCGATAAACAGCGCCCCGCAGAGCCAGTTCAGACCGCGTTTTTGCGTATCCATCATTCCGATGGCGCGCCCCAGCATGCCGTAAAGCACGTAGTAAAAAGTATCGCCGTTGATATAGAGATTGACAGGAAGCCACTCAAATCCGTCGATTTTCTGTGAGAGCGTATTCGGGTTGGCAATAATGCCAGCCACCACCATCAGGGCCAGCAGCATTTTACCGCTGACGTTTTTTACCTGGATGAGCGGGGAGACCAGATAGATAACGATAATGGCGAAGAAGAACCACAGGTGGTAGAACACCGGTTTTTGCAGCACGTATTTCAGCGATAGTCCGGCGTTTATTGAGGTGAACAGAGTGATATAGAGCAAGGCAACGGCACTGTAGAACCCCAGGCAGGCCGCGATGCGGATGAAGTGCCTCGGCTGCGCGCTGCGCTCGCCAAAAAAGAGAAAGCCGGAAATCATAAAGAACAGCGGCACGCTGACGCGCGACGCAGAGTTGAGAATATTGGCGACATCCCAGTTAACGGGGCTGATGCTGTGCGCATTCGTGACATACCAGGTCGTCGTGTGGATCATGACCACCATCAGACAGGCTATTCCTCGCAGGTTATCAATCCAGTTAATTTTTGACTGCATCAGTTCCTCGTATTCCCTGTAAATTGAGTGTGACTCCCATTGTCCAAATGTCTTCGTTTGGAAAATTCTGAGTTTTATTCCGCAGGCTTGTCGGGAGGCCACGAGATTCGCAGAATGCCGGACCATAATCTATAAAAGCGTTGATACTAAAAATAACAGCCACTGACCAGGGCGGTAATAAAAATGATGATGAAGCGTGTGGCGTCACTCTTTCTGCTGTTGATCCTGGCGGGATGCAGTGCGCCACAGGAAGCCCCTGTGCAAAAAGCGCAGCAGGGTAAAATGAGCCCGGAACGTTCACTGAATATGGAAGCGCTCTGTAAAGATCGGGCTGCTCGCCGCTATAACTCGGACGTGCAGAAAATTGACGTTACCGGCTTCGAACGTTTTCAGGGCAGCTATGAGCTGCGGGGCCATACGTCGCGCAAAGAGGGCTTTGTCTGCTCGTTTGATGCGGACGGTCAGTTTTTACACCTCTCCATGCGTTAGTCTGCTCGTATAATCAACAGCCAGACGCCGTCAGCGTTCTGGCTGCAAGGCTTATTTCCCAATTTTCCCTAAACAACCCCGTTTCGTACTGTATATCTTGCAGCCAGCGGGTATACTGGTCCCTTCCATTTAAAACCACACGTATCCAGCACGAAATACTATGCAAAAGTTTGATACCAAGACCTTCCAGGGCCTGATCCTGACCTTACAGGATTACTGGGCTCGTCAGGGCTGTACCATTGTTCAACCTTTGGACATGGAAGTCGGCGCCGGCACTTCACACCCGATGACCAGCTTACGCGCGTTGGGTCCAGAGCCAATGGCGACTGCTTATGTGCAGCCTTCCCGTCGTCCGACCGATGGTCGTTACGGTGAGAACCCGAACCGTCTGCAGCATTACTATCAGTTCCAGGTGGTGATTAAGCCATCACCCGACAACATTCAGGAACTGTACCTCGGGTCGCTGAAAGAGCTGGGTATGGATCCAACCATCCACGACATCCGTTTCGTGGAAGATAACTGGGAAAACCCAACGCTGGGTGCCTGGGGTCTGGGTTGGGAAGTGTGGCTGAATGGCATGGAAGTGACCCAGTTCACCTACTTCCAGCAGGTGGGTGGTCTGGAATGTAAGCCGATCACCGGTGAAATCACCTACGGTCTGGAACGTCTGGCGATGTACATTCAGGGCGTAGACAGCGTTTACGACCTGGTCTGGAGCGACGGCCCGCTGGGTAAAACCACCTACGGCGACGTGTTCCATCAGAACGAAGTGGAGCAATCCACCTATAACTTCGAATACGCGGACGTGGACTTCCTGTTCACCTGCTTCGAGCAGTACGAGAAAGAAGCGCAGCAGCTGCTGGCGCTGGAGACTCCGCTGCCGCTGCCTGCCTACGAGCGTATTCTGAAGGCCGCCCACAGCTTCAACCTGCTGGACGCCCGCAAAGCCATCTCCGTGACTGAACGTCAGCGCTACATCCTGCGTATTCGTACCCTGACCAAAGCCGTTGCAGAAGCTTACTACGCGTCCCGTGAAGCCCTTGGCTTCCCGATGTGCAACCGAAACAAATAAGAGGCGGCCATGTCTGAGAAAACTTTCCTGGTGGAAATCGGCACCGAAGAGCTGCCACCAAAAGCCCTGCGCAGCCTGGCTGAATCTTTCGCTGCGAACGTGACTGCCGAGCTGGATAACGCTGGCCTGGCACACGGTAACATTGAGTGGTTTGCTGCACCGCGCCGTCTGGCGCTGAAAGTGGCAAATCTGGCGGCGTCCCAGCCAGATCGCGAAGTCGAAAAACGTGGCCCGGCGATTGCCCAGGCCTTTGACGCGGAAGGCAAACCGAGCAAAGCGGCTGAAGGCTGGGCGCGCGGCTGCGGCATCACCGTTGATCAGGCCGAGCGTCTGACCACGGATAAAGGCGAGTGGCTGCTGTACCGTGCGCACGTGAAGGGCGAAAGCGCGGAAGCGCTGCTGCCGGACATGATTGCCACGTCTCTGGCGAAGCTGCCGATTCCTAAGCTGATGCGCTGGGGCGCGTCTGACGTGCACTTCGTGCGTCCGGTTCACACCGTGACCCTGCTGCTGGGCGACACCGTTATTCCGGCCACCATTCTGGGCGTGGCGTCCGATCGCGTGATCCGCGGCCACCGCTTTATGGGCGAGCCTGAGTTCACTATCGACAATGCCGACCAGTATCCGCAAATCCTGCTGGAGCGCGGTAAAGTTATTGCCGACTACGAACAGCGTAAAGCCAAAATCAAAGCGGACGCCGAAGAAGCGGCGCGCCAGATTGGCGGTAACGCCGACCTGAGCGAAAGCCTGCTGGAAGAAGTGACCTCTCTGGTTGAATGGCCGGTTGTGCTGACCGCGAAGTTTGAAGAGAAATTCCTGGCCGTACCGGCTGAAGCGCTGGTGTACACCATGAAGGGTGACCAGAAGTATTTCCCGGTCTACGCCAACGACGGCAAGCTGCTGCCGAACTTCATCTTCGTGGCGAACATCGAATCGAAAGATCCGATCCAGATTATCTCCGGTAACGAGAAGGTCGTGCGTCCACGTCTGGCGGATGCCGAGTTCTTCTTCAATACCGACCGTAAAAAGCGTCTGGAAGATAATCTGCCGCGCCTGCAGACCGTGCTGTTCCAGCAGCAGCTGGGGACGCTGCGCGACAAGACCGACCGCATTGCGGAGCTGTCCGGCTGGATTGCCCGTGAAATTGGTGCGGACGTTAACCACGCGACGCGTGCGGGTCTGCTGTCCAAGTGCGACCTGATGACCAACATGGTGTTCGAATTTACCGACACCCAGGGCGTCATGGGCATGCACTACGCGCGTCACGATGGCGAAGCGGAAGACGTGGCTGTGGCCCTGAACGAGCAGTATCAGCCGCGCTTTGCGGGTGACGAACTGCCGTCCAACCCGGTTGCCTGTGCTGTAGCGATTGCCGATAAGATGGACACCCTGGCGGGTATCTTTGGTATCGGTCAGCATCCGAAAGGCGACAAAGACCCGTTTGCGCTGCGTCGTGCTGCGCTCGGCGTGCTGCGTATCATCGTTGAGAAGAACCTGAACCTGGATCTGCAGACCCTGACCGAAGAAGCGGTGCGTCTGTACGGCGACAAGCTGACCAACGCGAACGTGGTGGATGACGTGATCGACTTCATGCTCGGTCGTTTCCGCGCCTGGTATCAGGACGAAGGTTACACCGTTGACACCATTCAGGCGGTGCTGGCGCGTCGTCCGACCCGTCCGGCTGATTTCGATGCGCGTATGAAGGCGGTTTCCCACTTCCGTACGCTGGAAGCGGCATCTGCCCTGGCCGCGGCCAACAAGCGTGTATCTAACATTCTGGCGAAATCCGACGAGACGCTGAACGAGCGCGTAAACGCCGCGACGCTGAAAGAGCCGGAAGAGATCGCTCTGGCGATGCAGGTTGTGGTGCTGCGCGACAAGCTCGAGCCGTACTTCGCGGAAGGTCGCTACCAGGAAGCGCTGGTGGAGCTGGCCGAGCTGCGTGACGTTATCGACGCCTTCTTCGAGAAAGTGATGGTGAACGTAGAAGATAAAGAGCTGCGCGTTAACCGTCTCTCCATGCTCGAAAAACTGCGCGAGCTGTTCCTGCGCGTGGCGGATATTTCGCTGCTGCAGTAATGTATCCGCTGTTACACATGCTAAAAACCCGCTTCGGCGGGTTTTTTTATGGGTCTTTTGTAGGCCGGATAAGCGCAGCGCCATCCGGCAGGTTTAGCCGATCGCGATTGTGCCTTCGTCTGTCTGCAGCCAGCGCGGTGCCTTCAGCGTATCAGCAAAGTAGCTGACCAGCTCGCACAGCAAATCTTCCATCACGATTTCAGATTGTCGCGGCAGTGAGCCGTTCATCAGCATCTGCGTAAGCTCCTGACAGTAGCGCCCCAGCTGATCGCATTCGGGTTCGAAAGCCGGAAGGCGTGACGGGAGTTCCTTCACGGTCAGGCTGGCTTTTAAAGCGTCCGGAATAGGTTCCAGAAGCGTGGGTTGCAGAAGATTCAGACAGGCATAAAGTCTGCCGTAAAGCGCCATTTTTGGGGCGGGTTCTTCGCAATCTACCAGTGCGTCGGTAAAACGTTCGCAGTTATCCGCCAGTTCGGTGAAGTCGGTGGCGTGGTTGAAGGGCAGGGTGAATAAAGAATGAGCTTGGGTTGGGGTAGTAGCCATATTGGCAGCCTCCGATAAGTGATAAAGCTTCCACCACCGGAAATGCTAACTTCGCTGGTGGTGGACTGAACAGAGTTAGCATTACCGGCCTTATCGGATACCGGCGCATCTTTCGATGCCCCTGCTCAGCCCACCATTGAGATGTAGCAAAGCATGCTGCACATAATGTGCCGCCGATAAGATAAGCCAGGATGCTAAACCCGGCACCTGATTTTGCAGGTGCAAAGAGAACTTACTGCTCATCAAGACAGGCGGCAATAGATTTGAGCTATGCCACTGAGGATATTACCATTTCTGGAAAGAGACTCGCAAAATTACCGCAATGAAAAGCATACTGCGGGCAGAGGTCTTACAGCGACGCTATGGTCCGGCTGTAAATCGCTGAGGCGTTTCCTGCAGGCCGGGGCGAGGCGCATGGATGCGCCGAGAGGGCGGGCTTTACAGGGATGTTACCTCCGCCCGTCCCCGATAAGCCGGAAGGAATAAGCCGAAGGTACCGCGTAGCGGCGATTTACCGCCGGGAGCCCGGGTCGCCAGGGTGGTGGCGACTGCACTGAACCCCTAAACCTGGACACTGCGATTTCATTGTTGCTCTGCCAGCGTCCGGTATTGTACCGGACTCATCCCGCCCGTTTTTAAACTGATTCGTTCGGTGTTGTAATAGCGAATATATCTGCCAATATCGCTTTCCAGTTCTTTCACTGAACTGTACTTTTTCCTGTAATACATCTCTACTTTCAGATGACTGAAGAAGTTTTCCATCACTGCATTATCCAGACAGTTACCCTTACGCGACATACTTTGTGTGATGCCCGCTTCAGCCAGCATTCTGCGCCATACAGGTGTTCGGTAAGCCCAGCCCTGATCGCTGTGTAGCATCGCGCCTTCTTTGTTTCTGCATGCTTTAAGCGCTTTTTTTAGCATCCTGCAGACCAGAGGTTGTGACTGACTGGTTGATGTTTGCCAGGCCACTATTTCATTATTGAACAGGTCCTGAAGGGCTGACAGGAACAGTTTTTGACCACCGGCACGGAACTCCGTCACGTCTGTGCACCACTTTATTCCACTGCATGCAGCAGTGAAGTTACGGGCAAGCAGATTATCTGAAGCCAGTCCGCCTCCAGCCATACAGGAACGGTATTTCCTTCGGCGTAACTGACATGTCAGGCCATACTTTTTCATCAATATGCGAACCGTTTTATGGTTCAGGATGAAGGCTTCATTACGCAGCGCCACCGTCATTCTTCGGTAGCCGTAGCGTTGTGCATTTCTCTGACTGATGGTGGACATAGCACTGACAGCAGATGCATACCGCTCCGACTGAGTGACAGGTCTGGAGAGCTGGTAATAATACGTGCTACGCGCCAGCCCTGCGGCACATAACAGGTAAACAAGTCGGTGGTCTGCAAGCAAACTCTGTATCACTCGCGTTTTTTCTGCTGTTCCCTGAGAGCGTTTTCCTCCCTCAGGGCTTTGAGCTTTTTTAAATATGCATTTTCCGCCCGCAGATATTCCAGCTCTCTCAGAAGTTCTGAGGGAGTCATCTCACTGAGCGGTCTGGAGTCAGGTATAAACTTTTTCTGTGACATAGCGGGCCCGGGTTTGGCTGTATTAAGCGCCTGTGCGCCTCCTTTCCGGTAACGTCTTGTCCAGTCGAGAATGAGCGATTCATTTGGAATGGCAAAGCGCGCTGAAGCTTCCGCATAGCTGCAACCGTGTTCAGTAACATAACGGATTACGCGGAGCCTGAAAGCTGAAGTATAGGCCCGTGCAGGACGGTCCTCCAGCCCGGCCTTTCCCTGACGCCTGTAAGCCCGTATCCAGCGGGTAAGAGGCGTCCGGCCAACACTGAACAGATGTGCTGTTTCTTTAATGCTCGACTCACCAGTCATGTAATGCTGTACAGCCGCAAGACGAATGTGAAAAGGATATCTCATCTGAACCTCCAGATTTTATGATCTGGTGTCCAGGATATGGGGTTCAGTGCAGACTGAGCCACCCTGGCACGTTCACGGGTATTGTCGTTACAGAGTAGCAAGGAACATAAAGTGAACGGAATGACCACCAGAGCCGTATGCTCCCCCTCACCCTAACCCTCTCCCCAAAGGGGCGAGGGGATTGTTCACTGCTCGCATTAATTTGTGGGGATCCCTCAGCCCAAAGGGAGAGGGAGTATAAGTCGCCCAAAATTTAACCTTGAAATGGTCAACCCATTACCGCTATCCTTATCCCGTTAACTTTCTCGCGCTGGAGCGCCCCCCAAAAATGAACAAACACGACTGATGAATTTCGATCCTTGCTAAACGCTACCGCGTCGGCAGGGGATGTTTTGATTTCATTCAGGAGTGCTTATGGCTCATTTTGCGCAGTCCCCTTCTTTTATTTTGCATCAGGTCACCTGTCAGTTTCCGACGGGCGATATTCTTTTTGGTCCTCTGAATCTCACGCTGGAACCCTCCCTGTGTGCGCTGGTTGGCCGCAACGGAAGCGGGAAAACGCGTCTGCTGCGTCTGCTGGCGGGGATGGACGAACCGGCTACCGGTCATATTGAACGCTTTGGCTCGCATGCCTGGGTGGCGCAGCAGCACGTTATTTCGCCGCAGACGACGCTGGCTGAACTGCTCGGGTATGACGCGATGTTTACGGCGCGTAAGCGCATCGACAGCGGCGATTACCAGCCTGACGATCTGGCGTTGCTCGACGGCCACTGGGATGTCGCCGAGCGCCTGAGCGAGGCGTTTATGAATGCGCAGCTCCCACCGTTTGATCCGGATAAACCCGCCATTGAACTCAGCGGCGGTGAGCGCATTCGCGCCCTGCTGTGTGGGGCGTTTACAGCGAAAGCGGATTTCCTGCTGCTGGACGAACCCACTAACCATCTGGATCGACAAGGCCGGGTGTGGTTCTACGACCAGTTGAGTCGGTATCAGGGTGGCGTGCTGGTGGCCTCCCATGACCGCGAACTTCTGAAGCAGGTGCCGCGTATCCTTGAACTGAGCGCCTCGGGTCTGCGCAGCTACGGCGGGAATTATGCGGATTATCAAACCCAGCGCGATGCCGAACAGCAGGCGGCCCGCTCGGCGCTGGAACATGCGGCAACCGAGCGCAAACGTACACGGGCACGGATGCAAAAAGAGCATGACGACAGCCAGCGGCGGTCGGCAAAGACATTGCGCACCGTCGATACCCTGAATATCGCATCGTTCGAGCGGGTCAAATATAAAGGCGCGGCAAAGGAACGTATCGGCTCCTGGAAAAAACAGCACAGCGAGCAAAACGAAGCGCTGAACGCCGCGGTTAACAAGGCGCGTGAACGCGTTGAAGACGATAACCCGGTGATGTTCACTCTGCCGGGGAGTCAGGTTCCGGAGGGCAAAAAGGTACTGGTGCTGGAGGATCTGGTGCTGCCGCATGTGCCTGTTCCCCCGCTCAACTGGCGGATGGATGGACCGATGCGCGTGGCGTTAAAGGGGCCGAACGGCTGCGGCAAATCGACGCTGTTAAAAACCCTCCTCGGCGAGATTGTCCCCCATTCGGGTACCTGTAAGGTATCCGTCAGCTGCGCTTATCTCGACCAACATCTGACCCGGCTCGATCTTTCGCAGTCGGTCATGACGCATCTCAACCTGAGTCATACGCCTCTGGAAGAGGGGGTATTACGAACCCGTCTGGCGCAGCTTCAACTGGGGGCTGACAAAGTGATGCTCCCGCTGGCGGAGCTCAGCGGCGGCGAGCGTCTTAAGGCCGCCCTGGCCTGCGTGCTGTGGCGCGCGGAGGCCACGCAGCTTCTGCTGCTGGATGAACCGACCAACCATCTGGATCTGGCCTCGGTCCAGGCCATTGAAGCCGCGCTGGCCGGTTTCCCCGGGGCTCTGATGGTGGTATCACACGATGAGGCTTTTCTAAGAGGATTAACATTAACGCATGAGCTGGTGTGGGAAGAGGCGGGCTGGCGTTGTGATAGCCTTTAAAACACAAGCCCCCGCAAAGGCGGGGGCATTCAATCTTCACTACGCTATCTGTTTGCTGAGTGCAGGGTTGGCCTGAATCAGGCGCATCAGCCTTAACTCGGTTGGGGTGGGTTTCTCACGTTTTGACTCCCACTCCTGCACCATAGCCACGCTGACACCCATCGCTCTGGCGAATTCTTCCGTTTTCAGTCCTGTCCCTTTGCGCAATTGCTCATATTCTGTAAAGGGATTGGATTTTTGTTGCAGGGTAATCGTCTGCGGTACATCTTTAAAAATGATCTGTTCCAGACTGCTCAGCAGTTCAAACTCAGGATCTTTATATTCCATTGAGGACTCCTCTTAAATCTCACATCGTGATCAAGAACATCAGAGAGCCAATTAAGAATAGTCCCTAATACCAACCCAGGATCGTCACGGGTGTGATTAATCGTGCGGTCAAGATCGCTTTACCCGATTCAGCGATATGGATAGTTATGCTAATTCCCTGATTAGTCATATGTCGGCTTCGCCAGGTATTTTTTTGTAAATGGTAAGAAATAAATCGGCAATAGCCGTTTTGCATGAAAAGAGTATCTTGCAAGGCTGACCTGGACTATCCTTGTCAGCGTCGGGCACGCGTGTGCCGGTGTGCGCTTTTTTGGGTGAAAGGAGTAATAAAATGGCGACAGGAAAGTCCTGCTCTCGCTGGTTTGCGCCTATTGCGGCGTTGTTGATGGTTGTTAGCCTGAGTGGGTGTTTTGATAAAGAAGGCGATCAGCGCAAAGCGTTTATCGATTTTCTGCAGAATACAGTGATGCGCAGCGGCGAACGGTTGCCGACGCTGACTGCGGATCAGAAAAAACAGTTTGGCCCCTTCGTGTCCGATTACGCCATTCTATATGGTTATTCACAGCAGGTGAGCCAGGCGATGGATTCCGGTATCCGTCCCGTGGTGGATAGCGTGAACGCCATTCGCGTTCCGCAGGATTACATGACGCAGCGTGAACCACTGCGCCAGTCCAACGGTGCGCTTGGCGTGCTGAGCCAGCAGTTGCAGAATGCGAAAATGCAGGCTGACGCGTCACGTTCTGCGCTGAAGCAGGGCGACGATCTCAAACCGGTCTTCGACAAAGTGTATGAGAAAGTGGTGACCAAGCCGTCTGAAGCGCTGCAACCGCTGATCCCGGCCGCGCAAATCTTCACGCAGCAGCTGGTCCAGGTGGGTGACTTTATCGCCCAGCAGAATACGCAGGTGAGCTTTGTTGCCAACGGTATTCAGTTCCCGACCTCGCAGCAGGCAAGCCAGTACAATACGCTGATTGGGCCGCTGGCCTCCCAGCATCAGGCCTTTAGCCAGGCCTGGAGTACCGCAGTCACTGCCACAGAATAAACCGAAAAACCCCGCTTCCGGCGGGGTTTTTTATGCATATCGAAAATAACGCTTGTCATTCCTCTACCACATCGGTATAACTATCCCCGTCGGTTTGTTACACAGACCTAAAGCAGTTTAGTAAAGCAGTCCAGATTGTTATCCATAGATACCCTTCGTTGTGACCCTTCCTTCATCGCTTAAAAATCTGTAACGCAATCCATCAAGCCGGAAGGCACAATATATTTGTTAATAAGGTAATTTCTATGTCTGCTAAAATGACTGGTCTGGTAAAATGGTTCAACGCTGATAAAGGTTTCGGCTTCATCACTCCTGACGATGGCTCTAAAGACGTGTTCGTACACTTCTCTGCTATCCAGAACGATGGCTACAAATCTCTGGACGAAGGTCAGAAAGTGTCCTTCACCATCGAAAGCGGCGCTAAAGGCCCAGCAGCTGGTAACGTTGTAAGCCTGTAAGCTTCCAACCCAGTAGCACAAAATTCAAAAACCCGCCTTCTGGCGGGTTTTTTCGTTTCTATCGTTGCACCTGCGGGTTCACGCAGTTTATCTCCACCTTTCCGCTAAGGGCGGCGATGAGATTATCGACCGCAGTGGCCGCCATGTTGTAGCGCGTCTCATGGGTGGCTGAGCCGATGTGCGGCAGCGCAACCACGTTAGGCAGCGAAAGCAGTGGCGAATCCACCGGCAGCGGCTCCTGCTCAAAGACGTCCAGACCTGCTGCATGGATCTCACCGTTCTGCAGGGCCTCAATCAGCGCCTTCTCATCCACCACCGGGCCACGACCCGCGTTAATGAAAATGGCTGACTGCTTCATTTTCTTAAACGCTTCTTTGCCAATCAGATGACGGGTTTCGTCCGTCAGCGGCAGGACAAGGCAGACAAAATCGGCCTCCTGCAGCAGGGTATCTAGCTCGCAGTAACGGGCGTTGAAGCGTTCTTCGGCTTCACTGTGGTGGCGACGCGCGTTATACAGAATCGGCATGTTAAAACCAAAATGCGCGCGCTGCGCCAGTGCCAGCCCGATACGCCCCATACCGACAATGCCCAGCGTTTTACCGTGAACGTCCACGCCGAACCAGTCCGGACCAATGCTTTTTGTCCACTCGCCCGCTTTGACGCGCTCGGCGACTTCCACTACGCGACGGGCCGTGGTGAGCATCAGCGCCATCAGCGTGTCGGCCACGGTTTCCGTCAGGGCATGCGGCGTATGCATCAGCAGGATCTTGCGGACGTTAAGGGCATCCACATCGAAGTTGTCGTAACCCACGGAAACGGTAGAGGTAGCACGAAGTTTCGGCATTTTCTCCAGCAGGGCGACATCCACTTTCTCGCTTGAACCCAGCAGGCCTTCGGCGCTGGCGAACGCGTCGGCGTGCTGCGCCACGGTTTCCGGGCTCAGGTTCTTCACCTGGGTGACGGTGAAGTGTTCTTCAAGACGTTTCTGCAGATCTTCCGGCAGTGCTTTATACAAAATGACGGACGGCTTCATGCTAATCTCCGTTGATTTTTAAGGATTCAGGCGTGTCGAGCGCCGACAGGGTGTTGTTGATTATTAGCAGGCTTAACAACCAGAGTAAGCCACACAGAGGCGAAAAGCGCCACCCCCATAAAGATGTACGATGCGGATGGACTGCCGGTGGCACCGTTCAGGTAACCGACGAACCAGGAGCCGCAGAACGAGCCCAGCGCACCCATGCTGTTAATCAATGCCATTGCACCACCGGCGACGTTACGCGGGAGCATTTCCGGGATGATGGCAAAGAACGGTCCGTACGGGGCGTACATGGCGGCACCGGCAATCACCAGCAGGGTATAAGAGGCCCAGAAATGATTTGCGCCCACGGCCCAGGAGCCAATAAAGGCGAAGGCAGCAATCAGCAGCAGCGGCCAGACAAACAGCTTGCGGTTCTGCAGCTTGTCCGACGCCCAGGAAACGATAATCATCGCGATGGTTGCCGCCAGATACGGTACGGATGACAGCCAGCCTACTTCGACCATGCCGAGGTTTTCACCGCCGCTGCGGATAATGGACGGCAGCCACAGCACAAAACCGTACACGCCAATGCTCCAGGTAAAGTACTGCGCGCAGAGCAGGATTACGTTACGCGAGCGGAAGGCTTCACCATAGTTACGTACCGCCTTCAGACCTTGCTGTTCTTTGTCCAGCTGCGCCTGCAGCGCCGCTTTTTCATCTTCGGAAAGCCATTTCGCCTGGGCAGGTTTATCTTTCACCAGCACCCACCAGCAGAAGGCCCAGATAATCGCCGGCACCCCTTCGATGATAAACATTTCGCGCCAGCCGAAGGACTGGATCAGGTAGCCGGACACCACCGACATCCACAGTACCGTGACCGGGTTACCGAGGATCAGGAAGGTATTCGCGCGCGAGCGTTCAGATTTGGTAAACCAGTTGCTGATGTAGATCAGCATCGCGGGCATAACCGCCGCCTCAACGACGCCGAGGATAAAGCGAATGGCGGCCAGGGCAGGAATATTGTTCACCATGCCGGTCAGTGACGCGCAGGCGCCCCACAGGATCAGACAGATGAAGATCAGCTTACGCACGCTGCGGCGTTCCGCATAAATCGCGCCGGGGATCTGGAAGAAGAAGTAGCCCAGGAAGAAAAGGGCACCCAGCAGGGAGGAGATACCTTTTGTGATGCCAAGGTCCTCTGTGATCCCCGCCGCGGACGCGAAGCTGAAGTTGGCACGGTCAAGGTACGCCAGGCTGTACGTGATAAACACGATTGGCATGATGTACCACCAGCGTTTTACTGCATTGGTCGAACTGTTCATAGGCTTGCCTCTGTTGTTGAGGTTGTTACCGCCGTTGTCTGTAGGGTACACGGTGGCTTAATTATCTGGTGCGGCTTGTTGCCCTCACCCTGGCCCTCTCCCACCGGGAGAGGGAATTCATACTCCGAGCTGTGCTCGGGTGGGTAATCCTTCGCTGTCGCCCTGCACCTGAATGGCCAGCGAGCCAATCTTGTTGCCCCGCGCGACGGCCTGCTGCAGCGTTTTGCCTTCCAGCAGGGCGCTAATTACGCCAACGGCAAAACCGTCGCCCGCGCCGACCGTGTCGACAACGTTCTCAACCTTCACCGCCGCGACCGCGCCCTGTTCGCCGTTGGCCGTCTTAAACCATGCGCCATCGGCACCGGTTTTCAGCACCACCGCTTTTACCCCTTTATTCAGGTAGAAATCGGCAATGCCTTCCGGCGTATTTTCGCCGGTCAGGATCATCCCTTCTTTCAGGCCCGGCAGAACCCAGTCCGCTCTGAACGCCAGACGGTTGAGCTTCTCGACCATTTCCGCTTCGCTTTTCCACAGCACCGGGCGCAAATTCGGATCGAACGAGATCGTTTTGCCCTGGGCTTTCAGAGTGGCTGCCGCATGGTCCAGCAGTTCATACGAGCTGGCAGAGAGCGCTGCCGCCACGCCGCTCAGGTGCAGATGGCGCGCGGAGGCAAAGTAATCGGCGTGGTAATCCGCGACAGAGAGGTGGCTTGCGGCCGATCCTTTGCGGAAATACTCCACGATGGGATCGGTTCCATTTTCGACCTTAGATTTAAGCTGAAACCCGGTAGGGAAGCGTCCGTCGAGGGTGACGCCTGCGGCATCGATACCCTCTTTTTTCAGCGAATCGAGAACGAAATGGCCAAAGCTGTCATCCCCCACGCGGCTGACCCAGCCCACGTTCAGGCCGAGACGTGCCAGGCCGGTCGCGACGTTCAGTTCTGCGCCTGCGACACGCTTGATAAAGTGCTCTACCGCGCTCAGTTCGCCCGTTTCAGTGGCGACAAACATCGCCATGGCTTCGCCGATCGTGATGACATCCAGCGTCTTGTGCATGATTTACTCCTCGCGCAGCAGGTTGACGTAATGGCGGGTAACGGCGGTTAAATCCGTCCCTTCCAGCGGGAACTCGATCCCGCGTGGGGCATCGGCAGGGAGCTGGCCGAGCAGATCCAGCCAGCGCGCATCGGCGTGGTCCGGTGCCACGGCGCGGAAGTTATCTTTATGCGGCACGGCGGCTTTAACGTGGATATAGCTCACCGCAGGGGCCAGATGACGTGCGGCTTCTTCAGGCGAATCGCCAACCCACAGCCAGTTGCCCATGTCGAAGGTCAGCGTGACGGGGAGCGCCATTTCCCGGCAGGCGGCCTGGAAGCGCTGCATGGGGGCGAGCTGTCCGCAGTCGGTCTGATCGTTCTCCACGACCAGCGCCATGCCGCTTGCGTTCAGCAGGCTACGCAGGGCGTCGAGAGGCTGCGCATCGCGGAAATGGCCCAGGGAAACCTTCAGCCACAGGGCGTTCAGGGTGCTGGCCTCAGAGAGATAGTGGGTCAGGTCCGGGTTGAGGGTGCCGTCGGGCATAAACAGGGCGGCGGGGGCGGAGTAGCACGCCAGCAGGCCGAGCAGCTCAATGGATTCGCCCAGCGCCGGCAGCGCCAGCAGCTCGTCGCTGCTGAACAGTTCCCGGCGGATCTCCACGCCGTCTGCCCCTGCGCCTGCAATAACGGGCAGCATCGCCCGCTGACCGCCCGCCTGTCGCACCTGTTCCGCACCGTACGCGGCGGTGACCACCATAATTTTCCTGCCCATCTTCGGACTCCATCGCAACATATCAATACTATTACGCTAGATGGAACCGGTTCCAAAGAAAAGGTCAGGATGTTGAATTTATGATCGCTATCACAAGGGAAATTTAACGTGCGGTGGAGCCGCGAACGATCAGCTCGCCGGAGAAGACCTGCTCGCGAACGGCATCGCTGGTGCCTTCAATACGACGAACCACTTGTTCAACAGCAGCATAGCCAATCTGCCAGGTGGGTTGTTTGAGTGTCGTAATGCCGACGCCGGCCAGCTCCGCCCACTCCAGCTCATCAAACCCCAGCAGACCGATATCGCTGCCCCAGTGCAGGCCAATACGCTTGAGCGAGCGGGCGACCTGGAGCGTCAGCGCCCCGTTGGCGGAGATAACGGCTTTGCGCATCCCGCGATGGCGCGTGTGGAACTGACGCAGGGTGTTGTCGAGCTGCCCCGCCTCGTGAAGCGGCGTTTCGGCATTTTCGGCGATCACGCCGGGATATCGCTCCAGCGTGGCGCGAAATGCGCTCAGGCGCTCGCGACGGGTGTTGACCATCCCCAGCGGTTCACTCAGAAACAGGATGGCCTCGAAGCCCTGTTCGATCAGGTGTTCGGTAGCGGTCGTGGCGGCCTGGGTGTTATCCAGCCCGACCACATCGCAGGCAAATTCCGGGATTTTACGGTCGATAAGGACCATGGGCAGGGAGGATTGCTGCAGGCGGTTTAACCCCTCTTCGCGCATGCCCACCGCGTTAACCACGATCCCTTCCACCTGATAGCTGCGCAGCAGGTCGAGGTAATGCAGCTCCTGATCGACTTCGTTGTTGGTATTACAGACCAGCGGCGTGAAACCCTTCTCGCGACAGGCGGCTTCAATACCGCTAAGCACGTTCACGGAATAGGGGTTGGTGATATCGGCGATGATAAGCCCGATAAGGCGGGTGCGACCGCGTTTAAGCCCGCGCGCCATGAGGCTGGGACGATAGTCGAGATCGGCAATGGCTTGTTCAATACGCGCCAGCAATGCGTCGGACAACAGGTGTTTCTCGCCATTGAGGTAGCGCGAAATGCTGGTTTTACCGGTTTTGGCGGCTTTCGCCACGTCGCTGATGGTGGCCCGGGCTGGTTTGCTCATCGCTGATTTCCCTGAATTTAGTGAGAATACCTTAGCGGGAAAATCGGACGAATCAAGTAATTTGCCTGGTGGTGCTGCGCTTACCTGGGGTGCGGTCTGGTGCCCTCACCCCAACCCTCTCCCACGGGGAGAGGGGGAAATGCGATTACTGAATTGGGCTTAACGTAATCTCAACGCGGCGGTTCTGCGCTTTGCCTTCCGCCGTGCTGTTGCTGGCGATAGGGTTGGCAGGGCCCATGCCGCTGGTGCGGATGCGGTTCGCTTCAACGCCCTGGGTGATCAGCGAGCTGGCCACGGCATCGGCGCGCTGCTGGGACAGACGCATGTTCAGATCCTGGCTGCCGGTGCTGTCGGTGTAGCCCATCACGTTTACAGCGGTCTTGTTGTACTCTTTCAGCACCATCGCCACGCCGGTCAGGGTATTCGCACCCGCCGGTTTCAGCGTTGCGCTGCTGCTGTCGAAGGTCACGTTGTTCGGCATGTTCAGGATGATGTTATCGCCGCTGCGCGTCACGCTCACGCCGGTTCCCTTCATTTTGTCGCGCAGCTTCGCTTCCTGCACGTCCATGTAATAGCCTACGCCGCCGCCAAGCGCTGCGCCTGCCGCTGCGCCAATCAGCGCGCCTTTGCCGCGGTCTTTCTTGGAGGAGGAGAGCGCCCCAACGCCTGCGCCGACCAGCGAGCCGATACCCGCGCCAATGCCGGATTTACCCGCTTCGCGTTCACCGGTGTAAGGGTTGGTTGTGCAGCCAGAAACAGCCAGGGCACCGCTCACCAGAGCGGCAATAACGAGTACGCGTTTTTTCATCTTCTTTCCTTAATCCTTTTTATTCTTTGCCACGGCGAGCGTGGCAGTTGATTATGACGTCCAGATACGGAGAAAATTCCGGGTATAACTCTGAAATTTGTGACAAACCATAAACTGCCTCAGCAAGAAGGCCGTAAAACCTGCACGCAACCAGGAGCGCACGCTTGAGCACCTCAACGAAAACCATTCTGACCGCCGCCCACTGGGGACCGATGCTGGTCGAAACTGATGGCGAAAATGTTCTGTCGTCCCGCGGGGCACTGCCAACCCAACATCCCAACTCGTTACAGACCGTCGTTCGCGATCAGGTGCATAGCAAAACGCGCGTGCGCTGGCCGATGGTGCGTAAAGGTTTTCTGGCCTCGCCGGACAAGCCGCAGGGAGTTCGCGGTCAGGATGAGTTTGTTCGCGTGAGCTGGGATGACGCGCTGGCGCTTATCCACGCCCAGCACAAGCGCATTCGCGACAGTTACGGTCCGTCGTCCATTTTCGCCGGGTCCTACGGCTGGCGTTCTAACGGGGTTCTGCATAAGGCTTCAACGCTGCTGCAGCGCTATATGAGCCTGGCGGGAGGCTATACCGGTCATCTGGGGGATTACTCCACCGGTGCGGCGCAGGCGATCATGCCGTACGTCGTGGGAGGGAACGAAGTATACCAGCAGCAGACCAGCTGGCCGCTGGTGCTGGAGCATACCGATGTGGTCGTGCTCTGGAGCGCTAACCCCCTTAACACATTGAAAATTGCCTGGAATGCCAGCGACGAGCAGGGCATTGGGTATTTCGACGCGCTGCGCAAAAGCGGCAAGCGCATCATCTGCATTGACCCCATGCGCTCTGAAACCATGGATTTCTTCGGCGACAGCGCCGAGTGGATTGCCCCCCATATGGGCACCGACGTGGCAATGATGCTGGGTATCGCCCATACGCTGGTCGAAAACGGCTGGCACGATGTCGAATTCCTGACGCGCTGTACCACCGGCTTCGATAAATTCGCCGACTACCTGACGGGCCAGTCCGATGGGGTGGCGAAAACGGCAGAGTGGGCGGCCAGGATTTGCGGCGTTCCAGCGGAAAAACTCCGCGAACTGGCGGCGTTGTTCCATAAAAACACCACGATGTTAATGTCCGGCTGGGGGATGCAGCGCCAGCAGTTTGGCGAGCAAAAACACTGGATGCTGGTGACCCTTGCCGCGATGCTTGGGCAGATCGGTACGGCGGGCGGCGGTTTTGGTCTCTCCTATCATTTTGCCAATGGCGGTAACCCCACGCGTAAAGCGGCGGTGCTGGCGTCTCTGCAAGGCTCGGTGCAGGGCGGCGTGGATGCGGTGGATAAAATCCCGGTGGCGCGTATTGTTGAGGCCCTGGAGAATCCGGGCGGTTTTTATCAGCACAACGGTCTGGACCGCCACTTCCCGGATATTAAATTTGTCTGGTGGGCGGGCGGGTCGAACTTCACGCACCATCAGGATACCAACCGCCTGATCCGCGCCTGGCAAAAGCCGGAGCTGGTGGTGATTTCAGAGTGCTTCTGGACCGGCTCGGCTAAGCATGCAGATATTGTGCTGCCGGCGACCACCTCGTTTGAGCGTAACGATCTCACCATGACCGGCGACTACAGCAACCAGCATATGGTCCCGATGAAGCGCGTAGTGGCCCCGCGAGATGAAGCACGTGATGATTTTGACGTGTTTGCTGAACTGAGCGAGCTGTGGGAAGCGGGCGGTCGCGCGCGTTTTACCGAAGGGAAAAGCGATCTGCAATGGCTGGAGACCTTCTACCAGATTGCCGGACAGCGCGGCGCAGCGCAGGGCGTGACGCTTCCGCCCTTTGCTGAGTTCTGGGAGGCGAACCAGATCGTCGAGATGCCGGAGAGTGAACAGAACGCGAAGTTTGTCCGTTTTGCCGATTTCCGCCGCGACCCCGAGAACCACCCGCTGAAAACCGAGAGCGGAAAGATTGTGATCCACAGCGAGCGCATCGCCAGCTTTGGTTATGCCGACTGCCCGCCACACCCTATGTGGCTTGAGCCGGACGAGTGGCACGGTAATGCCCAGCCGGAGCAGCTGCAGGTGTTGTCAGCGCATCCCGCGCACCGTCTGCACAGCCAGCTTAACTATACCTCCCTGCGCGAGCAGTATGCGGTCGCCGGGCGAGAGCCGATCACGCTGAATACCCTAGATGCGCAAGCCCGCGGGATTGCGGACGGCGACGTGGTGCGCGTCTGGAACTCGCGCGGGCAGGTGCTGGCAGGGGCGGTGGTGAGCGACGGGATTAAACAGGGCGTGATCTGCATTCATCAGGGCGCATGGCCTGACCTTGAGCTTGCCGAAGGCGGTATCTGTAAAAACGGAGCGGTTAACGTGCTGACCAAAGATCTCCCCAGCTCGAAGCTGGGGAACGGTTGCGCAGGGAATACGGCCCTGGCCTGGGTCGAGAAATATCAGGGGCCCGCGCTTACCTTAACGGCGTTTGATCCGCCTGCCAGCTCATGATCCACGTCGGGTGCTGGGTGTCATCCTGCCAGGCGCTGTCTTCAATGCGAAAGCCCTGAGCATGGTAGAAGTTCACCGCCCGGACATTTTTCTGGTACACCTCCAGGCTTAAGTGCGGGAAGCGCTGTTGAACATAGTTCAGCAGTGCGCGCCCGATCCCTTTCCCGATGCATGACGGCGCCACAAACAGGGCGCCGACAAACTGAGACTGCATCACGCTGATAAATCCGCAAGGTTTGCCATCCTGTTCCCAGACCCAGGTTTCGGCTGACGGCAGGTAAACATCCCGCACCATGGCCTCGTTCTCTTTCCAGTAACCCGGTTCGATAAACGGATGTGCTTCCGTGGTGCTTTCAAGCCACAGGCTCAGAAGCGGAGCGGTATTTTCACTTTGCCATTTGCGGATCATGATGGCCTCCCGGATGACAGAAGCAGCCGGTAACGTGGTCGTTGACCAGGCCGCAGGCCTGCATAAAGGCGTAGCAGATGGTGGAGCCGACAAACTTAAAGCCGCGTTTTTTCAGGGCCTTCGAGAGCGCATCCGAGGCCGGGGTGGAGGCCGGGATGTCCGCGAGCGTGGCGGCCTGGGTAACCTGCGGATCGTTGTTCACAAACGTCCAGACAAAATCTGAAAATGATTCGCCGTTTTGCTCCATCGCCAGATAAGCGCGTGCGTTACCGATGATGGCCTGGATCTTACCGCGATGGCGGATGATGCCGGCATCCTGCACCAGTCGCTCAACGTCCTCATCGGTCATCGCAGCGACGGCGACAGGATCGAACTGGTGAAAGGCGTTGCGATAGTTTTCGCGTTTTTTCAATACCGTAATCCATGATAACCCCGCCTGCTGGCCTTCCAGGCAGATCATCTCAAAGAGTTTTTTGCCATCCGTTTCCGGCACGCCCCATTCCCGATCGTGATAGTCGATATAAAGCTGATCCTGGCTCACCCAACCGCAACGTTCCATCCGTCATCTCCCTTATTGATACTGATTTCGCAAAAATTTCATTCCGTCTGTCTTGACGTGCCTGGTATAAAGACAATAGTTAATACAGGGCCAAATGCCTTCTAAAGTCTTCCTGAATAACGACAAATATCGCCGAATTCGGCTCTCTCTGGGGTCGCGTTGATGATGATAAAAAAAATCAGTGGTCGCCATGCTGCTTCTGGCCTGGTGGGAATTTCAGCCTGCCTGTTTTTTTGTAATACAGCGTCTGCCTGGCAACAGGAATATATCGTTTCAGACGCCCAAAATAATACGGCGGAACGCTATACATGGGACGCGGATCACCAACCGCGTTATGAGGATATTCTGGCGGAGCGTATCCAGTCTTCGCAAAATACGCCAGGTCTTGCCTTGAATATTCCGTCAGGCAGCACCACGGAGGGGGCGATGAGCGTGGGGTGGAATTTTCCGGTTTCAGCGCGTATCACCACCGGGCCGGTAGTGGCGTGGCGGTACGATGGCACGGCTCCCATGATGATCAACGAGTTTGGTGATAGTGCGTCGACGCAGGCTCTCACCGACCCGCTCTGGCATGCCAGCGTCAGCACGCTGGGGTGGCGTGTGAATACCCAGTACGGCGATCTCCGTCCCTGGGCGCAGATCAGCTACAACCAGCAGTTTGGTGAAAACCAGTGGAAATCGCAGTTTGGCATGCCGCAAACGCCAGCCCCTGCCCAAAACGGTAGCTGGATGGATGTCACCGTGGGAACGGATATTCCCTTTAATACGCACATGGCGGCGTATGCGTCGCTGGCTCAGGGGGAACACACCTCCACCGGTGAGGAGTTTTTATACACCCTTGGCGTTAGCGCAAATTTCTAGAGTTGTTACTTTTTTAAACGTTACGATAACATCTCGAATACAACAACCACGGGCTTTACAGCGATAGCAGATACTAACACGCTATCGCTTTATTCCCGTGCCAGGCCATTCATTCCCGATTCCAGGCATTTCATTCCGTTCCGCCTGCATTTCATGCCGTTTTACCCCAGGCATATTAAGGTTTTGTTTATCGTAGTCCTCAGCGAACTTCCTTAATTTCTCTTGCAGGACAACTGCCATGAACACATCAACCTATAACCGCACGCGCTGGCTCACGCTCTTTGGCACCATCGTCACCCAGTTTGCGCTGGGGTCGGTCTATACCTGGAGCCTGTTTAACAGCGCGCTTTCCGACAAACTCGGCGCCCCGGTCAGCCAGGTCGCGTTCTCCTTTGGTCTGCTGAGCCTGGGTCTGGCGATTTCGTCTTCCGTCGCGGGCAAGCTGCAGGAGCGTTTTGGCGTGAAGCGCGTGACCATGGCGTCCGGCATTCTGCTGGGGCTGGGCTTTTTCCTGACGGCGCATTCCAGCAACCTGATGATGCTGTGGCTGAGCGCCGGCGTGCTGGTGGGGCTGGCCGATGGCGCGGGGTACCTGCTGACGCTGTCAAACTGCGTGAAGTGGTTCCCGGAACGTAAAGGCTTAATCTCCGCGTTTGCCATTGGTTCTTACGGTTTGGGCAGCCTCGGGTTCAAATTTATCGACGCCCACCTGCTGGCGTCCGTTGGCCTCGAAAAAACCTTTATGATCTGGGGCGCAATTGTTCTGGTGATGATTCTGTTCGGCTCCACGCTGATGAAAGATGCGCCGCAGCAGGAGGTTAAATCCGTGAACGGCGTGGTGGAGAACGACTTTACCCTCGCGCAGTCCATGCGTAAGCCACAGTACTGGATGCTGGCGGTGATGTTCCTGACGGCCTGCATGAGCGGTCTGTATGTCATCGGCGTGGCGAAAGATATCGCGCAGGGGATGGTGAAACTGGATGCCGCTACGGCGGCCAACGCGGTGACCGTGATATCCATTGCTAACCTCTCGGGTCGTCTTGTCCTCGGTATTCTGTCTGACAAAATTGCCCGCATCCGCGTGATTACGATTGGGCAGGTGGTCTCGCTGGTCGGTATGGCGGCGCTGCTGTTCGCTCCGCTGAATGAAGCCACCTTCTTCGCGGCGATTGCCTGCGTGGCCTTTAACTTCGGCGGCACCATCACCGTCTTCCCGTCACTGGTAAGCGAGTTCTTTGGCCTGAATAATCTGGCGAAAAACTACGGCGTTATCTATCTGGGCTTCGGGATCGGCAGTATCTGCGGCTCGCTGATTGCCTCCCTGTTCGGCGGGTTCTACGTGACCTTCTGCGTGATATTTGCCTTGCTGATTATCTCGCTGGCGCTCTCGACCACGATTCGTCAGCCGCAGCGCGAAGTGTTCAAAGAGGTGCATGCTTAAGATGAATGAAAGAGGCCTCTGCGGCCTCTTTTTTTATGTGAGACACTTCCCGTCTCGATATTTTGTAAAAATTTACACCGATCACACTCTCTGCTGCCACTTTTCTCTCCCGCTGTGGTCTACTTACCGCGCTTGTAGACGTTTCTCATAACGCTTCCTTACGCATTTACTTACTCTGTCCGCTTTCTCTTTGAAATTCGGCGGGTCTTTATACCCCTTTCCCCAGGGTTGTTTGCATGAAATATATCAGGTCTCTTACCCAGCAAAGATTGTGTCTGATGCTGGCTGTCTATATCGGTTTGTTTCTGAATGGCGCGGTGCTGTTCAGAAGAGTGGAAGGTTATTTTGAGCACCTCACCGTAAGAAATGGAATTTTTGCCGCGATTGAAGTGTTCGGCTCGATCCTCGCCACATTCTTCCTGTTACGCCTGCTCTCTCTTTTTGGCCGACGTACCTGGCAAATTTTGGCCTCGCTGGTGGTGATTATCTCCGCCGCCGCAAGCTATTACATGACATTTATGAACGTGGTCATTGGCTACGGTATCGTTGCCTCAGTGATGACCACGGATATCGACCTCTCGAAAGAGGTTGTGGGGAAAGGCTTTATTGTCTGGACGATTTTGACCTGTCTGATACCGCTGTTCTTTATCTGGAGTAATACGTGCCGCTATACGCTGTTACGCCAGCTGCGCACACGCGGGCAGCGGGTTCGCAATATCCTTGTCGTTCTGCTGGCCGGTCTGCTGGTGTGGGCACCTATTCGCCTGATGGAACAACAGCAAAAACGGATTGAAAAAGCGACGGGCGTAGATATGCCAAGCTATGGCGGCGTGGTAGCAAACTCCTATTTGCCGTCTAACTGGCTGTCAGCGTTAGGCCTTTATGCCTGGGCGCAGGCGGATGAATCCAGTGATGTGAAGTCTCTGATCAATCCACTGAAAAAATTCACCTACCAGCCGCCAGCCGACGGGATTGATGATACGTACGTCGTCTTTGTCATTGGCGAAACGACGCGCTGGGATCATATGGGCATTCTCGGTTATGACCGGAATACCACGCCTAAGCTGGCGCAGGAAAAGAACCTGGTGGCTTACCGTGGCTACTCCTGCGATACCGCAACCAAGCTCTCGCTGCGCTGTATGTTTGTGCGCGAAGGTGGGGCTAGCGATAATCCGCAACGTACCCTTAAAGAGCAAAACGTGTTTGCCGTGCTGAAGCAGCTTGGATTTAGCTCAGACCTGTTCGCCATGCAAAGCGAGATGTGGTTCTACACCAACACGCTGGCAGATAACATCGCGTACCGCGAGCAGATTGGCGCCGAGCCGCGTAACCGAGGTAAAAATGTGGACGATATGCTGCTGCTGGAAGAGATGTCGGAGTCCCTTAAAGGCCATCCCAAAGGCAAGCACATGATCATTCTGCATACCAAAGGGTCGCATTACAGCTATTACCAGCGCTACACGCGCGATTTCGCGAAGTGGCAGCCTGAGTGTGTGGGCATTAATAAAGACTGCAGCAAGCAGGAGCTGATCAACGCCTACGACAACTCGGTTCTGTATGTGGATACCTTCCTCAGCCGGGTGATCGACCAGCTGCGCGATAAGAAAGCGATTGTGATTTACGCGGCAGACCACGGTGAGTCCATCAACGAGAAAGAGCATCTGCACGGTACGCCGCGCAAGCTGGCACCACCGGAGCAGTTCCGCGTGCCGATGATCATGTGGATGTCGGATAAGTATCTGGAAACCCCGGAGAAGGCGAAGATGTTTGCTCAGCTGAAGAAAGAGGCGGAGATGAAGGTGCCGCGTCGTCACGTTGAGCTGTACGACACCATTATGGGTTGTCTCGGCTATACCTCACCGAATGGGGGGATTAACGAAAACAACAACTGGTGCAAACTCCCTGATAACACCGCAAAAGCCGCGCAGTAGCTGCTCTGGCGAGAATATCGCCAGTTGAATGGCTTTTTGAAAATAAGGGATTGACGGGGGCGCACCTCAGCAGTAAGATGCGCTCCGCATTCGGCGAGTAGCGCAGCTTGGTAGCGCAACTGGTTTGGGACCAGTGGGTCGGAGGTTCGAATCCTCTCTCGCCGACCACATTCTGAAAAGGGCTAACCGCAAGGTTAGCCCTTTTTGCATTATGGCCTTATCTCGTCAGAGTCTCCAAAACGCCCCTTAGACCTGCTTCCACCTGCCTGTTAACGATTTTGTGACATAATCCATTGTATTTTTTTATATATAGATTGATCTTTTTTCGCGTTGCTTATGGATAACCTCAGCATTTTTCGCTGTGCGTTTTAACGTTCGCGGTATTTAGTGCTCAGATAATCACCATTCTGCAAGAAAATTTACCCATTCTGAATAAAAGTTAATCACTGATTGTTGAGAAATATGAAGAGGCTTGTGCTGCCAGATGGCGAGTAGCATAAATTTCCCTGCTGAAAACTGGCGTACATAGTTTTTTTAATCTTTGTTTGCGGTTTCTCACACTCAGCGTAAATCCCCGTCACCTGTATTGACGTTTTCACATTCTGTTGACAGATTGTAGGGCATGAGGGGCATTTCAGGGACGATCTGCGCTGCAACTCAAACGCTCTTCTGAAAGGATTCTCCATCCCTTTAAAGCCTTCGGGCATCACCGACCGGACCGGGTAAAAAATAAATAAAGGTCTGGCGGCGTAACACAACAAAGCAAAACATCACATTGGAGCAGAATAATGAGTATTTCCTTGAAGAAGTCAGGGATGCTGAAGCTTGGTCTGAGCCTGGTGGCTATGACCGTGGCAGCAAGCGTACAGGCAAAAACCCTGGTTTACTGTTCTGAAGGCTCGCCGGAAGGCTTTAACCCACAGCTCTTTACCTCTGGTACGACTTACGACGCAAGCTCTGTACCGATCTATAACCGTCTGGTTGAATTCAAAACCGGTACTACGGAGGTGATTCCGGGTCTGGCCGAGAAGTGGGACGTCAGCGAAGACGGTAAAACCTATACCTTCCACCTGCGCCAGGGCGTGAAGTGGCAGGACAGCAAAGAGTTCAAACCAACGCGTGACTTTAACGCCGACGACGTGGTGTTCTCCTTCGACCGTCAGAAAAACGCCCAGAACCCGTACCACAAAGTGTCTGGCGGCAGCTATGAATACTTCGAAGGGATGGGTCTGCCGGACCTGATCTCTGAAGTGAAAAAAGTGGACGATAATACCGTTCAGTTCGTGCTGACGCGTCCGGAAGCACCGTTCCTGGCTGACCTGGCCATGGACTTCGCCTCAATCCTCTCCAAAGAGTACGCGGACAACATGCTGAAAGCCGGTACGCCGGAGAAAGTCGACCTGAACCCAATCGGTACCGGTCCATTCCAGCTGCTGCAGTACCAGAAAGACTCCCGCATTCTGTATAAAGCGTTCGAAGGCTACTGGGGCACCAAGCCGAAGATCGACCGCCTGGTCTTCTCCATCACGCCTGATGCGTCAGTGCGTTACGCAAAACTGCAGAAAAATGAATGCCAGGTGATGCCGTACCCGAACCCGGCTGACATCGCCCGCATGAAGCAGGACAAGAACATCAACCTGCTGGAGCAGGCTGGCCTGAACGTGGGCTATCTCTCCTTCAACACCGAGAAGAAACCGTTTGATGACGTGAAAGTGCGTCAGGCGCTGACCTACGCGGTGAACAAAGAAGCGATCATCAAGGCGGTTTACCAGGGTGCAGGCGTTGCAGCCAAAAACCTGATTCCACCAACCATGTGGGGCTATAACGACGACGTTAAAGACTACAGCTACGATCCTGAGAAAGCGAAAGCGCTGCTGAAAGAAGCGGGCCAGGATAAAGGCTTTACCGTTGAGCTGTGGGCGATGCCGGTACAGCGTCCGTACAACCCGAACGCACGCCGTATGGCAGAAATGGTTCAGGCTGACTGGGCTAAGATTGGCGTTCAGGCCAAGATTGTGACCTACGAGTGGGGCGAGTACCTGAAGCGCGCCAAAGCGGGTGAGCACCAGGCAGTCATGATGGGCTGGACCGGTGATAACGGGGATCCGGACAACTTCTTCGCCACCCTGTTCAGCTGCGCGGCGGCAAAAGACGGTTCTAACTACTCTCGCTGGTGCTACAAGCCGTTTGAAGACCTGATCCAGCCGGCGCGTGCGACCGACGATCACAACAAACGTATTGAACTGTACAAGCAGGCGCAGGTTGTTATGCACGATCAGGCTCCGGCGCTGATTGTTGCTCACTCCACCGTGTACGAGCCAGTGCGTAAAGAAGTGAAGGGCTACGTGGTTGATCCACTGGGCAAACACCACTTCGAAAACGTATCTGTTGAATAATTAAAAGCAACGCCAGGCGGCGCTGCGCTTGCACTGGCCTACGGTCTGTAGGTCGGGTAAGCGTAGCGCCACCCGGCAGCAGTGCTTAATTCTCTCTCTGAAAGGAGAGGGAATAAGATTTGTGAGCAATACAGACGTCACGCCACTGGTCGTGCGTCATTAGAGAGAATCCGGGTTATGTTGCAGTTCATCCTCCGACGTCTGGGACTTGTTATCCCCACGTTTATCGGTATCACCCTTCTCACTTTTGCCTTCGTCCATATGATCCCCGGCGACCCGGTAATGATTATGGCGGGCGAGCGTGGTATTTCCCCTGAGCGCCATGCACAGCTGCTGGCGGAACTCGGTCTCGATAAGCCGATGTGGCAGCAGTACCTCCACTATATCTGGGGCGTGTTGCACGGTGATTTAGGGATTTCGCTGAAAAGCCGTCTTCCGGTGTGGGACGAGTTCGTGCCGCGTTTTAAAGCGACACTGGAGCTTGGCGTCTGCGCCATGATTTTCGCCACTGCGGTGGGTATTCCTGTCGGGGTACTGGCTGCCGTCAAGCGTGGCTCTATTTTCGACCATACCGCCGTGGGCCTGGCGCTGACCGGCTACTCCATGCCTATCTTCTGGTGGGGCATGATGCTGATCATGCTGGTCTCGGTGCAGCTTAACCTGACACCGGTCTCCGGGCGCGTCAGCGATATGGTTTTCCTGGATGACACCAACCCGCTCACCGGCTTTATGCTGATTGATACGGCTATCTGGGGTGAAGAGGGCAACTTCATGGATGCCGTCGCGCATATGATCCTGCCTGCCATGGTGCTGGGCACCATTCCTCTGGCGGTGATCGTACGTATGACCCGTTCATCGATGCTGGAAGTGCTGGGCGAGGATTACATCCGCACCGCCCGCGCCAAGGGCCTGACGCGTATGCGCGTCATTATCGTCCATGCGCTGCGTAACGCCATGCTGCCGGTTGTGACCGTTATCGGTCTCCAGGTGGGGACGTTGCTGGCGGGGGCGATCCTGACCGAAACCATCTTCTCCTGGCCGGGCCTGGGCCGCTGGCTGATTGACGCGCTGCAGCGCCGTGATTATCCGGTAGTGCAGGGCGGTGTACTGCTGGTCGCGACGATGATTATCCTCGTCAACCTGCTGGTCGATTTGCTGTACGGCGTGGTGAACCCGCGTATTCGTCATAAGAAGTAAGGGGCCATCATGTCACAGGTTTCTGAAAACAAAGTTGTTGCTGCACCGGTTCCGATGACGCCGATGCAGGAGTTCTGGCACTACTTCAAGCGCAACAAAGGCGCGGTGGTGGGGCTGGTGTATGTCGCAATCATGATCCTGATTGCGGTGTTTGCAAACGTGCTTGCGCCGTATAACCCGGCGGATCAGTTCCGCGATGCGCTGCTCGCTCCGCCTGCGTGGCAGGATGGCGGCAGCCTGGCGCACCTGCTGGGTACCGATGATGTGGGCCGCGACGTGCTGTCGCGTCTGATGTATGGCGCGCGTCTGTCGCTGCTGGTTGGCTGCCTGGTTGTTGTGCTGTCGCTGATCATGGGCGTCGTACTCGGCCTGGTTGCCGGCTACTTCGGCGGCATCGTTGATAACATCATCATGCGTATCGTCGACATCATGCTGGCGCTGCCAAGCCTGCTGCTGGCGCTGGTGCTGGTGGCGATCTTCGGTCCGTCGATCGGTAACGCCGCGCTGGCGCTGACCTTCGTGGCGCTTCCTCACTACGTACGTTTAACCCGCGCGGCGGTGCTGGTGGAAGTGAACCGCGACTACGTCACGGCGTCTCGCGTAGCGGGTGCCGGTGCGATGCGCCAGATGTTCGTTAATATCTTCCCTAACTGCCTTGCGCCGCTGATTGTTCAGGCGTCGCTCGGTTTCTCTAACGCCATTCTTGATATGGCCGCTCTTGGCTTCCTGGGCATGGGTGCGCAGCCGCCAACACCGGAGTGGGGCACCATGCTCTCCGACGTGTTGCAGTTCGCACAAAGCGCCTGGTGGGTTGTCACCTTCCCGGGTCTGGCAATCCTGCTGACGGTGCTGGCATTTAACCTGATGGGTGATGGCCTGCGTGATGCGCTTGATCCCAAACTGAAGCAGTAAGAGGCACGAGATGGCGTTATTAAATGTAGATAAATTATCGGTGCACTTCGGCGATGAAGGCACCCCGTTTCGCGCCGTGGACCGCATCAGCTACAGCGTCAATCAGGGCGAAGTGGTGGGTATCGTTGGGGAGTCCGGTTCCGGTAAGTCCGTCAGCTCGCTGGCGATCATGGGGCTGATTGATTACCCGGGCCGCGTGATGGCGGAAAACCTGCAGTTCAACGGTCAGGACCTGAAGCGCATTTCTGAAAAACAGCGCCGCCAGCTGGTGGGCGCGGAAGTGGCGATGATTTTCCAGGATCCGATGACCAGCCTGAACCCGTGCTACACCGTCGGTTTCCAGATTATGGAAGCGATTAAGGTGCATCAGGGCGGGAATAAGAAAACCCGTCGTCAGCGCGCGATCGATCTGCTCAACCAGGTAGGTATTCCTGACCCGGCATCACGTCTGGACGTTTACCCGCACCAGCTCTCAGGCGGGATGAGCCAGCGCGTGATGATCGCGATGGCGATTGCCTGTCGACCAAAACTGCTGATTGCGGATGAACCGACGACGGCGCTGGATGTGACCATCCAGGCACAAATCATCGAGCTGCTGCTGGAGCTGCAGCAGAAAGAGAATATGGCGCTGGTGCTGATTACGCACGATCTGGCGCTGGTGGCCGAAGCCGCGCACAAAATCATCGTGATGTATGCCGGCCAGGTGGTCGAGACCGGAAATTCACACGATATTTTCCGCGCGCCGCGTCACCCGTATACCCAGGCGCTTTTACGCGCGCTGCCGGAGTTTGCCCAGGATAAAGCGCGTCTGGCGTCGCTGCCGGGTGTGGTACCGGGTAAATATGACCGTCCGCAGGGCTGTCTGCTCAATCCGCGCTGCCCGTATGCGACGGACAAATGCCGGGCAGAAGAGCCAGAGCTGAACCAGCTAGCTGACGGTCGTCAGTCGAAATGCCACTACCCACTCGATGATGCCGGGAGGCCAACACTATGAGTACGCAACAGGCCACCACGCAACAACCGCTGTTGCAGGCCATCGATCTGAAAAAATACTACCCGGTGAAGAAGGGATTGTTTGCCCCTGAACGCCTGGTGAAAGCGCTGGACGGCGTCTCTTTTAACCTCGAACGCGGTAAAACGCTGGCGGTGGTGGGGGAGTCAGGCTGCGGCAAATCCACGCTGGGCCGTCTGCTGACGATGATTGAAGTGCCGACTGGCGGGGAGCTTTATTATCAGGGGCAGGATCTGCTCAAGCACGATCCGCAGGCGCAGAAGCTGCGCCGCCAGAAAATCCAGATTGTGTTCCAGAACCCGTATGGTTCTTTGAACCCGCGTAAAAAAGTCGGACAGATTCTGGAAGAGCCGCTGCTGATCAACAGTAATCTGAGTAAGGAGCAGCGTCGCGAAAAAGCGCTGGCGATGATGGCGAAGGTCGGCCTCAAAACCGAGCATTACGATCGCTATCCGCACATGTTCTCCGGCGGCCAGCGTCAGCGTATCGCGATTGCTCGCGGGCTGATGCTCGATCCGGACGTGGTGATTGCCGATGAGCCGGTCTCCGCGCTCGACGTATCCGTACGTGCGCAGGTACTGAACCTGATGATGGATCTCCAGCAGGAGCTGGGGCTGTCTTACGTGTTCATCTCCCACGACCTGTCGGTGGTGGAGCATATTGCTGATGAGGTAATGGTGATGTACCTGGGGCGCTGCGTGGAGAAGGGGACCAAAGACCAGATCTTTAATAACCCTCGCCATCCGTACACCCAGGCGCTGCTGTCTGCGACGCCGCGTCTCAACCCGGACGATCGTCGCGAGCGTATTAAGCTGACGGGCGAACTGCCAAGTCCGCTGAATCCACCGCCGGGATGTGCATTCAACGCCCGCTGCAGTCGTCGCTTCGGCCCGTGCACCCAGCTCCAGCCGCAGCTGAAGGATTATGGCGGCCAGTTGGTTGCCTGCTTCGCGGTCGATCAGGATGAAAATGGCGAGAAGCCACAGGCATAACGAAAAAACCGGCGTTAAGCCGGTTTTTTTATGTCTGCTTGATTATTTCCGCAGGCGAATCTGGTCTACGGCGTGCTTCTCGCTCTTGGTGAGGATCAGGCTCGCGCGCTCGCGCGTCGGCAGGATGTTCTCTTTGAGGTTCACGTAGTTGATCTCATTCCACAGCCCCGTCGCCACATTGATCGCTTCTTCTTCAGAAAGCTGGGCGTAATGGTGGAAATAGGAGTCCGGATCGGTGAACGCCCCTTCGCGGAACTTCAGGAAACGGTTGATGTACCAGTTCTGCAGCAGGTCTTCCGGCGCATCGACATAGATAGAGAAATCGACGAAATCCGAGACGAATACGTGATGCGGATCGTGAGGATAGTCCATCCCGCTTTGCAGTACGTTCAGACCTTCCAGAATCAGGATGTCCGGCTGGACCACCGTTTTATCCCCACCCGGGATGCGATCGTAGATCAGATGCGAATAGACTGGCGCAGTCACGTGCGGCACGCCGGATTTCAGGTCAGAGACAAATTTCACCAGACGGTGCATATCATAAGAGAGCGGGAAGCCCTTCTTCTTCATCAGCCCGCGTTCTTTTAACACTTCGTTCGGGTGCAGGAAGCCGTCGGTGGTGATCAGCTCTACGCTGCGGTGTTCCGGCCAGCGGCTCAACAGCGCCTGCAGGACACGCGCGGTGGTACTTTTACCCACGGCCACGCTGCCTGCGATACTAATGATATAAGGAATGCGTTGACCGTTCGTCCCGAGAAACTGCTCCAGCACAGCCTGGCGGCGCAGGTTCGAGCTGATATAGAAGTTAAGCAAGCGAGAGAGGGGGAGATAAATTTCTGCCACCTCTTCCAGGGACAGATCTTCGTTTATCCCTTTTAACCGTGCGATTTCACCTTCCGTCAGCGTCATAGGGACGGAATCACGCAGGGCAGCCCACTGGCTGCGGTTAAAGTGAAGATAAGGCGTCATTAACGTTTGCTCTTTTTTGCTCATAAGCATGCTTCAGTGAGCCAGCGCTATACTGCCGGATCGTGGCTCATCACACAGTTAATTTTGGACAATGGGCAGGAGGTTAACACCAGATGGCAGGAATAATAAGAAAAAAGATGGATAGCGCTGCGTTACGCGGAAGCCGTCACGATATGGTGTATACGGTGTAAATCACGCGTGCATGTTGATTATTTGACCCGTAATGTCTACTTTTACAGCGCTTAGCGCTTCGTTCGCATAAAATGTGAGCGAAAGAACGTTTTATGCAAATTTTTAGTTGCATGACCGCGCAGGTATCCATAGAATGCGCGCTACTTGATGCCGACTTAGCTCAGTAGGTAGAGCAACTGACTTGTAATCAGTAGGTCACCAGTTCGATTCCGGTAGTCGGCACCATCAAGTCCGGTGGGGTTCCCGAGCGGCCAAAGGGAGCAGACTGTAAATCTGCCGTCACAGACTTCGAAGGTTCGAATCCTTCCCCCACCACCACTTTCTGGCAGCGTAAATGCCGCCGGAGCTGGTTGGAAAAATTAGCCAGCTCAAACTGAAAAAGAGAGAAATCTCTTTTTTTGTTACAGAAAGAACTGGGTAGCCGAGTTTCAGGATGCGGGCATCGTATAATGGCTATTACCTCAGCCTTCCAAGCTGATGATGCGGGTTCGATTCCCGCTGCCCGCTCCAATACGTGCTGATATGGCTCAGTTGGTAGAGCGCACCCTTGGTAAGGGTGAGGTCCCCAGTTCGACTCTGGGTATCAGCACCACTTCACTTCTCCTTCCCGTTTCTCTCTGTTTCAATTTTACTGTATTCAACAATTCAGGCATTTCGCCTGGTTGATGTGGTGATATCACCGATTTATCCGTGTCTTAGAGGGACAATCGATGTCTAAAGAAAAGTTTGAACGTACAAAACCGCACGTTAACGTCGGTACTATCGGCCACGTTGACCATGGTAAAACAACGCTGACCGCTGCAATCACTACCGTTCTGGCAAAAACCTACGGTGGTTCTGCTCGCGCATTCGACCAGATCGATAACGCACCAGAAGAAAAAGCTCGTGGTATCACCATCAACACCTCTCACGTTGAGTACGACACCCCGACTCGCCACTACGCACACGTAGACTGCCCAGGCCACGCCGACTATGTTAAAAACATGATCACCGGTGCTGCGCAGATGGACGGCGCGATCCTGGTTGTTGCTGCGACTGACGGCCCAATGCCTCAGACTCGTGAGCACATCCTGCTGGGTCGTCAGGTAGGCGTTCCTTACATCATCGTGTTCCTGAACAAATGCGACATGGTTGATGACGAAGAGCTGCTGGAACTGGTAGAGATGGAAGTTCGTGAACTGCTGTCTCAGTACGATTTCCCAGGCGACGATACCCCAATCGTTCGTGGTTCTGCTCTGAAAGCGCTGGAAGGCGAAGCAGAGTGGGAAGCGAAAATCATCGAACTGGCTGGCTTCCTGGATTCTTACATCCCAGAACCAGAGCGTGCGATTGACAAGCCATTCCTGCTGCCAATCGAAGACGTATTCTCCATCTCCGGTCGTGGTACCGTTGTTACCGGTCGTGTAGAGCGCGGTATCATCAAAGTTGGTGAAGAAGTTGAAATCGTTGGTATCAAAGAGACTGCGAAGTCTACCTGTACTGGCGTTGAAATGTTCCGCAAACTGCTGGACGAAGGCCGTGCTGGTGAGAACGTTGGTGTTCTGCTGCGTGGTATCAAACGTGAAGAAATCGAACGTGGTCAGGTTCTGGCGAAGCCAGGCTCAATCAAGCCACACACCAAGTTCGAATCTGAAGTGTACATCCTGTCCAAAGACGAAGGCGGCCGTCATACTCCGTTCTTCAAAGGCTACCGTCCACAGTTCTACTTCCGTACAACTGACGTGACCGGTACCATCGAACTGCCAGAAGGCGTTGAGATGGTAATGCCAGGCGACAACATCAAGATGGTTGTGACTCTGATCCACCCAATCGCGATGGACGACGGTCTGCGTTTCGCAATCCGTGAAGGTGGCCGTACCGTTGGCGCGGGCGTGGTTGCTAAAGTTCTCGGCTAATCGCTGATAACATTTGACGCAATGCGCATGAAAAGGGCATCATTTGATGCCCTTTTTGCACGCTTTCACATCAGAACCTGGCTCATCAGTGATTATTTTTGTCATAATCATTGCTGAGACAGGCTCTGCAGAGAGCGTATAATCCCTAAAGGGATTATTTCGATTTGGCTCGCCTCGCAATCGCGGGGTGAAATTATTTGTAGAATTCTTCTGACAGGTTGGTTTATGAGTGCGAATACCGAAGCTCAAGGGAGCGGGCGCGGCCTGGAAGCGATGAAGTGGGTCGCTGTTGCCGTGCTGCTGATTGTGGCAATCGTTGGCAACTATCTTTATCGTGACATGATGCTGCCGCTCCGCGCGCTGGCAGTGGTGATTCTGATTGCTGCAGCGGGCGGTGTCGCGCTGTTGACGACTAAAGGTAAAGCAACCGTTGCTTTTGCACGTGAAGCGCGTACCGAAGTCCGTAAGGTCATTTGGCCGACTCGCCAGGAAACATTGCACACCACGCTGATCGTAGCGGCAGTTACCGCTGTAATGTCACTGATCCTGTGGGGACTGGATGGTATTCTGGTTCGCCTGGTTTCCTTTATTACTGGCCTGAGGTTCTAAGATGTCTGAAGCCCCTAAAAAGCGTTGGTACGTCGTTCAGGCGTTTTCCGGTTTTGAAGGCCGCGTAGCAACGTCGCTGCGTGAGCATATCAAATTACACAACATGGAAGAGTTATTTGGCGAAGTTATGGTTCCGACCGAAGAAGTGGTTGAGATCCGTGGCGGCCAACGTCGCAAAAGCGAGCGTAAATTCTTCCCGGGTTACGTGCTGGTTCAGATGGTGATGAACGACGCGAGCTGGCACCTGGTGCGCAGCGTACCGCGCGTGATGGGCTTTATCGGCGGCACGTCTGACCGTCCGGCGCCAATCAGCGACAAAGAAGTTGATGCGATTATGAACCGCCTGCAGCAGGTGGGTGATAAGCCGCGTCCTAAAACGCTGTTTGAACCGGGTGAAATGGTCCGTGTTAGCGACGGTCCGTTTGCTGACTTTAATGGCGTCGTTGAAGAAGTGGACTACGAGAAGTCCCGCCTGAAAGTTTCTGTTTCTATCTTCGGTCGTGCGACCCCGGTAGAGCTGGACTTTGCGCAGGTCGAAAAAGCCTAAGCAGCGATCAAAAAAGCGGCGATTTAATCGTTGCACAGGGCGCGAGATTGGAATACAATTTCGCGCCTTTTGTTTTTATGGGCCCCGGCCCGTAAAACGAATTTTATTCACGGGGAGCCTCCCTGAGGCGCTATCACCCAATCAGAGGATTTTAGAATGGCTAAGAAAGTACAAGCCTACGTCAAGCTGCAGGTTGCAGCTGGTATGGCGAACCCAAGTCCACCAGTTGGTCCAGCTCTGGGTCAGCAGGGTGTGAACATCATGGAATTCTGTAAAGCGTTCAACGCCAAAACCGAATCCCTGGAAAAAGGTCTGCCAATCCCAGTCGTAATCACTGTTTACGCTGACCGTTCTTTCACTTTCGTTACCAAAACCCCTCCAGCAGCAGTTCTGCTGAAGAAAGCGGCTGGTATCAAGTCTGGTTCCGGTAAACCGAACAAAGACAAAGTGGGTAAAATTTCCCGCGCTCAGCTGCAGGAAATCGCGCAGACCAAAGCTGCCGACATGACTGGTGCCGACATTGAAGCGATGACTCGCTCAATCGAAGGTACTGCACGTTCCATGGGCCTGGTAGTGGAGGACTAAGAAATGGCTAAACTGACCAAGCGCATGTCCGTGATCCGTGACAAAGTTGATGCGACCAAACAGTACGACATCAACGAAGCTATCGCTCTGCTGAAAGAACTGGCAACTGCTAAGTTCGTTGAAAGCGTTGACGTTGCCGTTAACCTCGGCATCGACGCGCGTAAATCCGATCAGAACGTTCGTGGCGCAACTGTACTGCCACACGGTACTGGCCGTTCCGTACGTGTAGCTGTATTTGCTCAGGGTGCAAACGCTGAAGCTGCTAAAGCTGCTGGCGCTGAACTGGTAGGTATGGAAGATCTGGCTGATCAGATCAAGAAAGGCGAAATGAACTTTGACGTTGTTATTGCTTCTCCAGATGCAATGCGCGTTGTTGGCCAGCTGGGCCAGGTTCTGGGTCCACGCGGCCTGATGCCAAACCCGAAAGTTGGTACTGTAACCCCTAACGTTGCTGAAGCGGTTAAGAACGCTAAAGCAGGTCAGGTTCGTTATCGTAACGACAAAAACGGCATCATCCACACCACCATCGGTAAAGTGGACTTTGACGCTGACAAACTGAAAGAAAACCTGGAAGCTCTGCTGGTTGCGCTGAAAAAAGCAAAACCAACTCAGGCGAAAGGCGTGTACATCAAGAAAGTTAGCATCTCCACCACCATGGGTGCAGGTGTTGCAGTTGACCAGGCTGGCCTGAGCGCTGCTGCAAACTAATGCCTTTACGTGGGCGGTGATTTTGTCTACAATCTTACCCCCCACGTTTGCTAACAAAAGTTAGCGGCTAAAAGATTTGTTCGTTGGAGCCTGGCCTAATCCAGGCCTCCGTCGAAGACCGCAGGTGTTTCGCAAGAGACTTAATCCCCTGCGTAGACGGTGACAGAACGCTAAGATTATTTTTGGATACTCTGGCTTGTTTCTGCTCACCGTATTAAGACGCTCTTTCCATTGGGAAGAGTGAAGTGAGTTCCGGAACATGAGTTCCGGCAAACATCCAGGAGCAAAGCTAATGGCTTTAAATCTTCAAGACAAACAAGCGATTGTTGCTGAAGTCAGCGAAGTAGCCAAAGGCGCGCTGTCTGCAGTAGTTGCGGATTCCCGTGGCGTAACTGTAGACAAAATGACTGAACTGCGTAAAGCAGGTCGTGAAGCTGGCGTATACATGCGTGTTGTTCGTAACACCCTGCTGCGTCGCGTAGTTGAAGGTACTCAGTTCGAGTGCCTGAAAGACACGTTTGTTGGTCCGACCCTGATTGCATACTCTATGGAACACCCGGGCGCTGCTGCTCGTCTGTTCAAAGAGTTCGCGAAAGCGAATGCAAAATTTGAGGTCAAAGCTGCAGCCTTTGAAGGTGAGTTGATCACGGCATCGAACATCGATCGCCTGGCAACCCTGCCGACCTACGAAGAAGCAATTGCACGCCTGATGGCAACCATGAAAGAAGCTTCGGCTGGCAAACTGGTTCGCACTCTGGCTGCTGTTCGCGATGCGAAAGAAGCTGCTTAATCGCAGTTATCTTTATAAAGCATTTGCTTACGTATAAACTTATTCTGATTTTCAGGAACAATTTAAATGTCTATCACTAAAGATCAAATCATTGAAGCAGTAGCAGCTATGTCCGTAATGGACGTTGTAGAGCTGGTTTCTGCAATGGAAGAAAAATTCGGTGTTTCTGCTGCTGCTGCTGTAGCTGTAGCTGCGGGCCCGGCTGAAGCTGCTGAAGAAAAAACTGAATTCGACGTAATTCTGAAAGCTGCTGGCGCTAACAAAGTTGCTGTTATCAAAGCAGTACGTGGCGCAACTGGCCTGGGTCTGAAAGAAGCTAAAGACCTGGTAGAATCTGCTCCAGCTGCGCTGAAAGAAGGCGTGAGCAAAGACGACGCAGAAGCACTGAAAAAATCTCTGGAAGAAGCTGGCGCTGAAGTTGAAGTTAAATAAGCCAACTTTTCTGGTTGCAGCCTAAGTAATTAGGCTGATGGCTGGTGACTTTTTAGTCACCAGCCTTTTTGCGCTGTAAGGCATCAGTAGCATTTCACACTGTTTGACTGCTGATTGTCCTGACAATGCATGTTTCTATCGACGACTTAATATATTGCGACAGGGTGCTCGCTCTGTGTAAATCGCGACGAAATGATTTAAGCGTGATAGCAACAGGTATTGCGGAAAGTATTCAATTTTCCGGTCCACAAAATGGTGTTGCACAAACTGTCCCTTCGTCGGACAGATGGGTCGACTTGTCAGCGAGCTGAGGAACCCTATGGTTTACTCCTATACCGAGAAAAAACGTATTCGTAAGGATTTTGGTAAACGTCCACAAGTTCTGGACATTCCATATCTCCTTTCTATCCAGCTTGACTCGTTCCAGAAGTTTATCGAGCAAGATCCTGAAGGGCAGTACGGTCTGGAAGCAGCCTTCCGCTCCGTGTTCCCGATTCAGAGCTACAGCGGTAACTCCGAGCTGCAGTACGTCAGCTACCGCCTTGGCGAACCGGTGTTTGACGTTCAGGAATGTCAGATCCGTGGCGTGACCTATTCCGCACCGCTGCGCGTAAAACTGCGTCTGGTGATCTACGAGCGCGAAGCGCCGGAAGGCACCGTAAAAGACATTAAAGAACAAGAAGTCTACATGGGTGAAATTCCACTCATGACAGACAACGGTACTTTCGTTATCAACGGTACTGAGCGTGTTATCGTTTCCCAGCTGCATCGTAGCCCGGGCGTCTTCTTCGACAGCGATAAAGGTAAAACACACTCTTCCGGTAAAGTACTGTATAACGCACGCATCATTCCTTACCGTGGTTCATGGCTGGACTTCGAGTTCGATCCAAAAGACAACCTGTTTGTCCGTATCGACCGTCGTCGTAAACTGCCTGCAACCATCATTCTGCGTGCACTGAACTATACCACTGAGCAGATCCTGGACCTGTTCTTTGAGAAAGTGATCTTTGAAATCCGCGACAACAAGCTGCAGATGGAGCTGGTGCCGGAACGTCTGCGTGGTGAGACCGCGTCGTTCGACATCGAAGCCGACGGCAAAGTGTATGTGGAAAAAGGTCGCCGTATCACCGCGCGCCACATCCGCCAGCTGGAAAAAGATGATATCAAACTCATCGAAGTTCCGGTCGAGTACATTGCAGGAAAAGTAGCCGCGAAAGATTACGTTGACGAGTCAACGGGTGAGCTGATCTGCCCGGCGAACATGGAGCTGAGCCTGGATCTGCTGGCTAAGCTGAGCCAGTCTGGCCACAAACGTATCGAAACGCTGTTCACCAACGATCTGGACCACGGTGCGTATATCTCTGAGACTATTCGCGTCGACCCAACCACCGATCGTCTGAGCGCGCTGGTAGAAATCTACCGCATGATGCGTCCTGGTGAGCCACCAACTCGCGAAGCGGCGGAAAGCCTGTTCGAGAACCTGTTCTTCTCCGAAGACCGCTACGATCTGTCCGCGGTTGGTCGTATGAAGTTCAACCGTTCTCTGCTGCGCGACGAAATTGAAGGTTCCGGTATCCTGAGCAAAGACGACATCATCGAAGTGATGAAGAAGCTCATCGATATCCGTAACGGTAAAGGCGAAGTGGACGATATCGACCACCTCGGCAACCGTCGTATCCGTTCCGTAGGCGAAATGGCGGAAAACCAGTTCCGCGTTGGCCTGGTACGTGTAGAGCGTGCGGTGAAAGAGCGTCTGTCTCTGGGCGATCTGGATACCCTGATGCCTCAGGATATGATCAACGCCAAACCGATTTCTGCAGCAGTGAAAGAGTTCTTCGGTTCAAGCCAGCTGTCTCAGTTCATGGATCAGAACAACCCGCTGTCTGAGATTACGCACAAACGTCGTATCTCTGCACTCGGCCCAGGCGGTCTGACCCGTGAGCGCGCAGGCTTTGAAGTTCGAGACGTACACCCGACGCACTACGGTCGCGTATGTCCAATCGAAACGCCTGAAGGTCCAAACATCGGTCTGATCAACTCCCTGTCCGTGTACGCACAGACGAACGAATACGGTTTCCTCGAGACCCCGTACCGTAAAGTGACCGACGGTGTTGTAACCGACGAAATTCATTACCTGTCTGCTATCGAAGAAGGCAACTACGTTATCGCTCAGGCGAACTCCAACCTGGATGACGAAGGCCACTTTGTAGAAGATCTGGTTACCTGCCGTAGCAAAGGCGAATCCAGCTTGTTCAGCCGCGACCAGGTTGACTACATGGACGTATCCACCCAGCAGGTGGTATCCGTCGGTGCGTCCCTGATCCCGTTCCTGGAACACGATGACGCCAACCGTGCATTGATGGGTGCGAACATGCAACGTCAGGCCGTTCCAACTCTGCGCGCTGATAAGCCGCTGGTTGGTACCGGTATGGAACGTGCTGTTGCCGTTGACTCCGGTGTTACTGCGGTTGCTAAACGTGGCGGTACTGTTCAGTACGTCGATGCATCCCGTATCGTTATCAAAGTTAACGAAGACGAGATGTATCCGGGCGAAGCAGGTATCGACATTTATAACCTGACCAAATACACCCGTTCTAACCAGAACACCTGTATCAACCAGATGCCTTGCGTATCTCTGGGTGAGCCAGTTGAGCGCGGCGACGTGCTGGCAGACGGTCCGTCCACCGACCTCGGTGAACTGGCGCTCGGTCAGAACATGCGCGTAGCGTTCATGCCGTGGAACGGTTACAACTTCGAAGACTCCATCCTCGTCTCCGAGCGTGTGGTTCAGGAAGATCGTTTCACCACCATCCACATTCAGGAACTGGCATGTGTGTCCCGTGACACCAAGCTGGGGCCAGAAGAGATCACCGCTGACATCCCTAACGTGGGTGAAGCTGCGCTCTCCAAACTGGATGAATCCGGTATCGTTTACATCGGTGCGGAAGTGACCGGCGGCGACATTCTGGTTGGTAAGGTTACGCCTAAAGGTGAAACCCAGCTGACGCCAGAAGAGAAACTGCTGCGTGCCATCTTCGGTGAGAAAGCGTCTGACGTTAAAGACTCTTCTCTGCGCGTACCAAACGGTGTTTCCGGTACGGTTATCGACGTTCAGGTCTTCACCCGTGACGGCGTTGAGAAAGATAAGCGTGCGCTGGAAATCGAAGAGATGCAGCTCAAACAGGCGAAGAAAGACCTGTCTGAAGAACTGCAGATCCTCGAAGCGGGTCTGTTCAGCCGTATCTATGCGGTGCTGGTTGCCGGTGGCGTTGAAGCTGAGAAGCTCGACAAACTGCCACGCGATCGCTGGCTGGAACTGGGCCTGACCGACGAAGAGAAACAAAATCAGCTGGAACAGCTGGCTGAGCAGTATGACGAACTGAAACACGAGTTCGAGAAAAAACTCGAAGCGAAACGCCGCAAAATCACTCAGGGCGACGATCTGGCACCAGGCGTGCTGAAGATTGTTAAGGTGTATCTGGCTGTTAAACGTCAGATCCAGCCTGGTGATAAGATGGCAGGTCGTCACGGTAACAAGGGTGTTATCTCTAAGATCAACCCGATCGAAGATATGCCGCACGATGCTAACGGTACGCCGGTAGATATCGTACTGAACCCGCTGGGCGTACCGTCTCGTATGAACATCGGTCAGATCCTGGAAACCCACCTGGGTATGGCTGCGAAAGGTATCGGCGACAAGATTAACGCCATGCTGAAGCAGCAGGAAGAAGTCGCGAAACTGCGCGAATTCATCCAGCGTGCCTACGATCTGGGTACCGACGTGCGTCAGAAAGTCGACCTGAATACCTTCAGCGATGAAGAAGTGCTGCGCCTGGCTGAGAACCTGAAAAAAGGTATGCCAATCGCAACGCCGGTCTTCGACGGTGCGAAAGAAGCTGAAATTAAAGAGCTGCTGCAACTGGGTGGTCTGCCAACGTCTGGTCAGATTACGCTGTTTGACGGCCGTACCGGTGAACAGTTCGAGCGTCCGGTAACCGTAGGTTACATGTACATGCTGAAACTGAACCACCTGGTCGACGACAAGATGCACGCTCGTTCTACCGGTTCTTACAGCCTGGTTACTCAGCAGCCGCTGGGTGGTAAGGCGCAGTTCGGTGGTCAGCGCTTCGGGGAGATGGAAGTGTGGGCGCTGGAAGCATACGGCGCGGCATACACCCTGCAGGAAATGCTCACCGTTAAGTCTGATGACGTGAACGGTCGTACCAAGATGTATAAAAACATCGTGGACGGCAACCATCAGATGGAACCGGGCATGCCAGAATCCTTCAACGTACTGTTGAAAGAGATTCGTTCGCTGGGTATCAACATCGAACTGGAAGACGAGTAATTCTCGCTCAAACAGGTCACTGGTGTCGGGTTAACCCCCGGCACCGGATTGTGCTAACTCCGACGGGAGCAAATCCGTGAAAGATTTATTAAAGTTTCTGAAAGCGCAGACTAAAACCGAAGAGTTTGATGCGATCAAAATTGCTCTGGCTTCGCCAGACATGATCCGTTCATGGTCTTTCGGTGAAGTTAAAAAGCCGGAAACCATCAACTACCGTACGTTCAAACCTGAGCGTGACGGCCTTTTCTGTGCGCGTATTTTCGGGCCAGTAAAAGATTACGAGTGCCTGTGCGGTAAGTACAAGCGCCTGAAACACCGTGGTGTGATCTGTGAGAAGTGCGGCGTTGAAGTGACCCAGACCAAAGTGCGTCGTGAGCGCATGGGCCACATCGAGCTGGCGTCTCCGACCGCTCACATCTGGTTCCTGAAATCTCTGCCGTCCCGTATCGGTCTGCTGCTGGATATGCCGCTGCGTGATATCGAACGTGTTCTGTACTTCGAATCTTATGTGGTAATCGAAGGCGGGATGACGAACCTGGAACGTCATCAGATCCTGACTGAAGAGCAGTATCTGGACGCGCTGGAAGAGTTCGGTGACGAATTCGACGCGAAGATGGGTGCGGAAGCTATTCAGGCCCTGCTGAAGAGCATGGATCTGGAGCAAGAGTGCGAGCAGCTGCGTGAAGAGCTGAACGAAACCAACTCCGAAACCAAACGTAAAAAGCTGACCAAGCGTATCAAACTGCTGGAAGCGTTCGTTCAGTCTGGTAACAAACCAGAGTGGATGATCCTGACCGTTCTGCCGGTTCTGCCGCCAGATCTGCGTCCACTGGTTCCGCTGGATGGTGGTCGTTTCGCAACGTCCGATCTGAACGATCTGTATCGTCGCGTTATCAACCGTAACAACCGTCTGAAACGTCTGCTGGATCTGGCTGCGCCGGACATCATCGTACGCAACGAAAAACGTATGCTGCAGGAAGCGGTAGATGCCCTGCTGGATAACGGTCGTCGCGGTCGTGCGATCACCGGTTCTAACAAACGTCCTCTGAAATCTTTGGCCGACATGATCAAAGGTAAACAGGGTCGTTTCCGTCAGAACCTGCTCGGTAAACGTGTTGACTACTCCGGTCGTTCTGTAATCACCGTAGGTCCATACCTGCGTCTGCATCAGTGCGGTCTGCCGAAGAAAATGGCACTGGAGCTGTTCAAACCATTCATCTACGGCAAGCTGGAACTGCGTGGCCTGGCCACCACCATCAAAGCCGCGAAGAAAATGGTTGAGCGTGAAGAAGCTGTCGTTTGGGATATCCTGGACGAAGTTATCCGCGAACACCCGGTACTGCTGAACCGTGCACCAACCCTGCACCGTTTGGGTATCCAGGCATTTGAGCCAGTCCTGATCGAAGGTAAAGCTATCCAGCTGCACCCGCTGGTTTGTGCGGCATATAACGCCGACTTCGATGGTGACCAGATGGCTGTTCACGTACCGCTGACGCTGGAAGCCCAGCTCGAAGCACGTGCGCTGATGATGTCTACCAACAACATTCTGTCTCCAGCGAACGGTGAGCCAATCATTGTTCCTTCTCAGGACGTTGTATTGGGTCTGTACTACATGACCCGTGACTGTGTTAACGCCAAAGGCGAAGGCATGGTGCTGACTGGCCCGAAAGAAGCTGAGCGTATTTACCGCGCTGGCCTGGCCTCTCTGCATGCGCGCGTTAAAGTGCGTATCACCGAATACGAAAAAGATGAAAACGGCGAATTCGTTGCGAAAACCAGCCTGAAAGACACGACCGTTGGCCGTGCGATTCTGTGGATGATCGTACCGAAAGGTCTGCCTTTCTCCATCGTCAACCAGGCGCTGGGCAAGAAAGCGATCTCCAAAATGCTGAACACCTGTTACCGCATTCTGGGTCTGAAGCCGACCGTTATCTTCGCTGACCAGACAATGTATACCGGCTTTGCTTATGCAGCGCGTTCAGGTGCATCTGTTGGTATCGATGACATGGTCATCCCAGAGAAGAAACACGAGATCATCTCTGAAGCGGAAGCCGAAGTTGCTGAGATCCAGGAGCAGTTCCAGTCTGGTCTGGTTACCGCGGGCGAACGCTATAACAAAGTTATCGATATCTGGGCAGCGGCGAACGATCGTGTATCCAAAGCGATGATGGATAACCTGCAGACCGAAACCGTGATTAACCGTGACGGCGTAGAAGAGCAGCAGGTTTCCTTCAACAGCATCTACATGATGGCCGACTCCGGTGCGCGTGGTTCCGCAGCACAGATTCGTCAGCTGGCAGGTATGCGTGGTCTGATGGCGAAGCCAGATGGCTCCATCATCGAAACGCCAATCACCGCGAACTTCCGTGAAGGTCTGAACGTACTCCAGTACTTCATCTCCACGCACGGTGCTCGTAAAGGTCTGGCGGATACAGCACTGAAAACAGCGAACTCCGGTTATCTGACGCGTCGTCTGGTTGACGTTGCCCAGGATCTGGTTGTGACCGAAGACGATTGTGGCACCCTCGAAGGTATCACCATGACCCCGGTTATCGAGGGTGGTGATGTTAAAGAGCCACTGCGCGATCGCGTTCTGGGTCGTGTGACCGCGGAAGACATTCTGAAGCCGGGTACTGCAGACATTCTGGTTCCACGCAACACGCTGCTGCACGAGCACTGGTGTGACCTGCTGGAAGCGAACTCTGTTGACTCCGTGAAAGTGCGTTCCGTTGTATCCTGTGACACCGACTTTGGTGTATGTGCGCACTGCTACGGTCGTGACCTGGCGCGTGGCCACATCATCAACAAAGGTGAAGCAATCGGCGTTATCGCGGCACAGTCCATCGGTGAGCCGGGTACACAGCTGACGATGCGTACGTTCCACATCGGTGGTGCGGCATCTCGTGCGGCTGCTGAATCCAGCATCCAGGTGAAAAACAAAGGTAGCATCAAGCTCAGTAACGCGAAGTCTGTTGTTAACTCCGCAGGCAAGCTGGTTGTGACCTCTCGTAACACCGAGCTGAAACTGATCGACGAATTCGGTCGTACCAAAGAGAGCTATAAAGTGCCTTACGGTGCGGTTATGGCGAAAGGTGATGGCGAGCAGGTTGCCGGCGGTGAAACCGTTGCAAACTGGGATCCACACACCATGCCGGTTATCACCGAAGTAAGTGGTTTCATCCGCTTTACTGACATGATCGACGGCCAGACCATTACTCGTCAGACCGACGAGCTGACCGGTCTGTCTTCTCTGGTGGTTCTGGATTCTGCTGAACGTACTACCGGTGGTAAAGATCTGCGTCCTGCGCTGAAAATCGTTGATGCTCAGGGTAACGACGTTCTGATCCCTGGTACCGACATGCCTGCTCAGTACTTCCTGCCGGGTAAAGCGATCGTTCAGCTGGAAGATGGCATTCAGATCGGTGCGGGTGATGCTCTGGCGCGTATTCCACAGGAATCCAGCGGTACCAAGGACATCACCGGTGGTCTGCCACGCGTTGCGGACCTGTTCGAAGCACGTCGTCCGAAAGAGCCTGCAATCCTGGCTGAAATCAGCGGTATCATCTCCTTCGGTAAAGAGACCAAAGGGAAACGCCGTCTGGTTATCACTCCAGTAGATGGTAGCGAACCGTACGAAGAGATGATTCCTAAGTGGCGTCAGCTCAACGTGTTCGAAGGTGAACGTGTAGAACGTGGTGACGTGGTTTCCGATGGTCCAGAAGCGCCGCACGACATTCTGCGTCTTCGTGGCGTACACGCGGTAACGCGTTACATCACCAACGAAGTGCAGGACGTTTACCGTCTGCAGGGCGTTAAGATTAACGATAAGCACATCGAAGTTATCGTTCGTCAGATGCTGCGTAAAGCAACCATCGAAAACGCAGGCAGCTCTGAGTTCCTGGAAGGCGAGCAGGTTGAATACTCACGCGTCAAGATCGCTAACCGCGAACTGGAAGCGAACGGCAAAATCGGTGCGACCTACTCGCGCGATCTGCTGGGTATCACCAAAGCGTCTCTGGCAACCGAGTCCTTCATCTCTGCAGCATCGTTCCAGGAAACGACTCGTGTCCTGACCGAAGCCGCTGTTGCTGGTAAGCGTGATGAACTGCGCGGTCTGAAAGAGAACGTTATCGTGGGTCGTCTGATCCCGGCCGGTACCGGTTATGCGTACCACCAGGATCGTATGCGTCGTCGTGCTGCGGGCGAACTGCCAGCTGCACCGCAGGTGACTGCTGAAGATGCATCCGCGAGCCTGGCAGAACTGCTGAACGCAGGTCTGGGCGGTTCCGACAACGAGTAATCGTTGAGTCGCTAATAAAAAACCCGCCTCGGCGGGTTTTTTTACATCTGCATGTTTTCAATTCACCAGCGGGATCCGACGATAAAGCTCAATCATATCGCCCGCCAGATCCTGAATGACCATCGCGTTCATCAGGTGATCCTGAGAGTGAACGGTGATCAGATTAACCGGAAGCTTCCCGGTCCCTTCATCAAGACCGATAAGCTGCGTCTGGATCGTGTGCGCATGCTTCACATATTCACGCGACTCTTCCATCGCTTTTTCAGCTTCGTCAAACTCACCTTTACGCGCCATCTGTAACGCCGTCAGGGCCGCACTGCGCGCCGCGCCTGCGTTGACCAGCAGTTCCATAATCGTGGTTTCTAAGTCTTCCATTATGACTCCAGAAGTTTGAGCGCTTTTTCCAGTACGGCATCACCTTTCATCATGCCGTAATCCATCATGTCGATCACCGCGACCTTTTTACCTAGCGGCTCGGCCTGTGCCTGGAGTTTGGCCTGCTCGTATTTAACCTGTGGCCCCAGCAATACGATGTCGGCCGTTGCGATGTTGTCTTTAAACTCCGCAACCGGAACGGCTTTAATCGTGACTTCAACCCCTTTTTTCTGCGCGGCGTCTTTCATACGTTGAACCAGCATGCTGGTTGACATTCCCGCTGCACAGCATAAAACGATGTTCTTCATAATCAGCCTCGATCTACATGTGTTTATTGATAATTATCCCGTGCAGACCGCTTCAACAACCGGTTTACCGCGATTGTGTGTCAGGCATCACAAAGAAACCGGCGATTTTCTGAAACCGGTTACAATTTTGCATTGTCGGGTACCCGGCCCGTGGAAACGGGACGGGTGAAAGAGGGAGGATTAGCTGATGGACGTTCGGTTGATGCGGTTTTTGCCCTGCTGTTTGGCGCTGTATAGGGCGTTATCAACGCTTCCGATAAAGTGCTCCAGCGGTTCAAAATGCCACTCCCCAAGACCGCCGCTGAACGTAACCCGCAGGTTTTCTTCCCGCCAGACACGTTTTTCAACAGCGGTACGCCATGCTTCCAGTAATGAGAGCGCAGAAGTCATCTGCTCAGCCTGGAAGATGACCGCAAACTCTTCTCCACCATAACGGTAAAGCGAGACGTGATGTGGCTGCATGATCTGGAGCCCTTCGCGGGCCACGTTACGCAGAACGATATCACCGGTCAGGTGGCCCAGCGTGTCGTTAATCGACTTGAAGTTATCAATATCCACCAGCGCCATCGCGAAAGGCTGCTGGGCATTCAGTAGCTCCGCGATATCGCTATCGAATGCGCGGCGGTTTTTACAGCCCGTCAGCGCATCGTGAGTGGCCTGACGCACATAGGCCATCTCACGCTCTTTATTGGACTGAATCGTGTGGCTCAGCATCGCTTCCAGGCGCGGCGCCTCGCTGACGTCGCCGGTTTTGATGGCATTGATAATGTGCATCAGCACGCTACGCGAGGCGTGGCGGAGGTATAAGCCGAAGAGGATGATGATGATGGCCGCCAGCGCAAACCCCCAGCCAACAATCGTCGTTTCGTGGCGGGTAATATCGGTGAGCGTCGCATCCGATACCCGGTAAATGACAAACCAGTCCGGGTTGGTAAACGAGTAGTAGTAATACCAGGCGTTGCTTTTCTTGTCGTAAAGGTGGCCTTCACCGCTGGTCATTTTGTCCATCAGCGCTTCGCTCACGTACTGCTTGAAGAGCGCGCCGGTATCCGGATGCAGCACCACAGCACCGTCACGCTCGACGACGAAGAATTCCCCCTGAACGGGCGCCACCATCTGACGCAGGGTGTAGCCCATTGATGTCAAATCGAGATGAAACGCGAGCGTTCCCTTCAGTCTGCCTTCTGGTGAAATCACTGGCTTATAAAGAGTGACCGTGGGGTGCCCCGTAAAGTAATCCATATAAGGACGGGTATAGTGGCTGAAGATGCTGGCTTCCGCCTGAGCGACAAACCACGGCCTCGTCCTGGGATCGAAGGTTTTACTCGTCTCCGTGGGGAGCACTTCCGGTGCGCGGAGGTAATGCCCCTGCGTGTCCGCCAGCGAGATGGAGGAGACGGTCGGCATCAGGTTCTGCAAATGCATCATCATCTGCAACCCCTGCGTCGGGTTGACGTTGAGCGTCTCGTTTAGCCTGTCGTCACGCGCAAAGTACATCGCGGAACGGCCCAGGATATAGTCGTTTTCACGCAGGATAGATTCGGTGTAGTTCACCGCCAGGTTGTGCGTGAAATTGCTATTGATCTTATGATAATCCTCAAGAAAATCCTTTCGTTGCGAAAGCGTCACCGCGATCGCGATCACCGCAAAACTGCAGAGGATCCCCGCGAAGCTGAGCATGATTGGCCGGGTAAAAGAGAGCTTTTTGCTGTGAAGTGCCATGAGCTGTACATCGTTCCTGATGGTGAATACTGTTCGTCTGCCGATATCCTCTCAGCATAGTCGCTGTCCTGCGGTTAGCGGTGAATTATACGGCACACGATTTCTGGCGGGATGATTTATCTTAAGAACCATTAAGAAAATACTTATTCACCTGGCTGGGGCCGTTTGTGCAATGAACCAGAGGCAGGGCGAAACGAGGAAGAAGCTTTTCGCCCTGGTCAGCATCCGTTGCTGACCGTGTGACAATAAAAAACCGGACGATCGCTGACAATCCTCCGGTTTTGCCTTTTCGTCGCGCCTCGACAATTTTTTATGATGTTGCAGTGCGTTTCAACGTCACTGCGAGGCTCTTCCCAGCCAGCTGTCCCAGTCTTTCCAGACAGGCTGAAGACCCTGCGCTGTCAGAGCGGCGGCGACCGCTTCCGGACGTCGTCCGTCATGCGGCGCAAACTGCTCGAGCTCCGGATGATCGTCGGCGTAGCCGCCAGGCTGTGTTTTGGAAAACGCGCTGACGTTGTTAATCGCAAGCGGGATAACGCGATCGCGAAACGCCGGGGACTCACGCGTTGAGAGCGATAATTCCACTTCCGGAGCGAGCAGGCGAAACGCGCAGATGGTTTGCACCAGCTGGCGTTCATCCATCAGAGAAGCCGGTTCAATCCCGCCCGCGCAGGGCCTCAGACGCGGGAAGGAGATGGAATAACGGCTCTGCCAGTAGTGCTGCTGAAGCCACAGCAAATGTTCCGCCACCATGTAACAATCCACCCGCCAGCTGTCGGAGAGCCCGATCAGCGCACCCAGACCGATTTTGTCGATGCCCGCGCGACCCAGCCTGTCCGGTGTTTCCAGCCGGAAAAAGAAATCCTGTTTCTTACCCTTCAGGTGGTGCCGGGCGTACGTCGCCTCGTGGTAGGTTTCCTGGTAGACCATGACCCCGTCCAGCCCGAGCGTTTTGAGCTCCGCGTACTCCTCCTGCGCCAGGGGCTGTACTTCCATATGCAACGACGCAAACTGACGACGGATGGCGGGAAGGTGCTGACGGAAATAGTCCATTCCCACTTTTCCCTGATGTTCGCCCGTGACCAGCAGAAGATGTTCAAAGCCCATTTCACGAATAGCCGCACACTCACGGGCAATCTCACCTTCATCGAGCGTTTTACGTTTGATGCGGTTGCTCATGGAGAAGCCGCAATAGGTGCAGTCATTGGCGCACAGGTTTGAGAGATAGAGCGGCACGTAGAAACTCACCGTGTTGCCAAAACGCTGGCGGGTGAGCCGCTGTGCTCGCTGGGCCATCGGTTCGAGGTACGCACTGGCCGCCGGGGAGAGCATGGCCATCAGATCCTCGCGGGTCAGATGGCGGGCATTCAGCGCACGCTCCACGTCAGCCGCCGTTTTGCTGTTGATGCGCAGGGCAATGTCGTCCCAGTTAAGCTGCCGCCAGCGCTCGGTAAACGTGCTCATGAGATCGCCTCCAGAAAACCGGTCAGCGGGCTGGTGGCCTGCGCCTGGAAACTGCGCGAGCCGGGGCCGGACTCCCTTGCCAGCAACCCAGCCTCTACGGCCATGCGGAACGCACGCGCCATCATGACCGGATCGTCGGCAACCGCGATGGCCGTATTCACCAGCACCGCGTCGGCGCCCATCTCCAGCGCCTGTGCGGCATGGCTGGGCACGCCAATGCCCGCATCAACCACCACCGGCACGGTAGCCTGCTCAATAATGATTTCCAGCATCGCACGAGTTTCCAGCCCCTGGTTGGAGCCAATGGGGGCGCCCAGCGGCATGACGGCGGCGCAGCCGACCTCTTCCAGCCGTTTGCACAGGACAGGGTCGGCGCCGCAGTAAGGCAGGACGGTAAACCCTTGCTGCACCAGCTTTTCAGCCGCTTTCAGCGTTTCGATAGGGTCGGGCAGCAGCCAGCGGGCGTCAGGATGAATTTCCAGCTTCAGCCAGCGGGTGCCGAGCGCCTCGCGGGCCAGCTGCGCGGCGAAAATCGCCTCTTCGGCCGTTTTGGCACCGGAGGTGTTGGGCAGCAGCGTGACGCCTGCCTCCAGTAAAGGAGCCAGAATGGCATCGCTGTGATGATGCAGATCCACGCGCTTGAGCGCCAGCGTCACCAGCTGGCTGCCGCTTTCGCGAATGGCATCCACCATCAGCTGCGGCGAGGCGAATTTTCCGGTTCCGGTAAACAGATGTGAATCAAAGACTTTATCGGCAATACGTAACATCTCAGCCCCCTGCGATAACCTGAAACAGCAGGATCTGGTCGCCGTCATTGACCTGCTGATGTTCCCACTGCTCGCGCGGCAGGATCTGTTGATTGAGCGCCAGCGCCGTTCCCGGCTTGAGCTGACGCAGCTTGTCGAGCAGTACCGCAACGGTGAGCCCGTCTTCGCATCTCATCGGCTCATCGTTAAACAGAATGCGCATCGCGGCCTCCACATACCGGGCAGCGGCTGGCGCGGCGTAACGCCAGCTGGCGCCAGCCGGCTGAGCGGGCATCAAACAGCCGCAGCGTATTGCGTTCCGTCTCCATGCCGCTAAGCAGCTTGATGGCTTCCAGCGCCTGCATGGTGCCCATTACGCCGACCACCGGACCCAGAATGCCCGCCGTCCGGCAGTTGCGCGCTGGCTCGGCATCATCCGGCCACAGACAGCGATAGCAGCCCTGCGTCCACGGTGGCGTCAGAACCATCATCTGCCCGCCGAACCCCACCGCGCTGGCGGTGATAAGCGGCGTATGATTTGCCACGCACGCGGCGTTAATCGCCTGGCGCGTCGCCATGTTGTCGGTACAGTCCAGCACCACGTCGGCAAGGGCGACTTCACGGTGCAGGCTTTCACCGCTAAGACGCTCCTGTAAGGCAATCAGCTCGATATCCGGGTTTAGCTGGTTCAGCCGCTGCCGGGTGATTTTTGCTTTCGGCTGGTTGATATCCTCGGTGGTAAAGAGGATTTGTCGCTGCAGGTTGCTGAGGTGAACCTCGTCGTCATCGGCCAGCACCAGCGTACCGATGCCCGCACCTGCCAGATAAAGCGCGGCGGGCGCGCCTAATCCGCCCAGACCGACAATCAGCACCCGGCTGGCGAGCAGTTTTTGCTGGCCATCGATGGCGATATCCTCCAGCAGGATCTGACGGCTGTAGCGCATAAAGTCGCGATCATTCATCGCCAGCTCCTGCCAGCTGTAACAGCTGTTCGGTGGCGGACTGCCAGTCTGCAGCCTGGGTGATGGCGCTGACGACGGCGATGCTGCCGACGCCGGTCTCCAGCACCGCCGGGGCGCGTTCAAGGCTGATTCCGCCGATGGCGACGGTGGGGTAATCGGCAAGGCGTTTAACGTGACTCGCCAGCTGTGTCAGACCCTGCGGTGCGGAGGGCATCTGCTTGGTTTGCGTCGGGAAGACGTGGCCCAGCGCGATGTATGAGGGACGGGCCGCCAGGGCCACGTCGATCTCCATGTCATCGTGCGTTGACACGCCAAGACGCAGCCCGGCTTCACGGATAGCGCTCAGATCCGTTGTTTCGAGGTCTTCCTGACCCAGATGCACGCCGTACGCCTGGTGCTTAACGGCCAGCCGCCAGTAGTCGTTGATAAACAGGCGGGCGTTATACCGACGCCCCAGCGCGATGGCGGCAACCACATCGGCTTCCACCTCGTCATCGCGCTTATCCTTGATGCGCAGCTGGAGGGTGCGAACGCCTGCCTCCAGCAGTCGCTCTATCCACGCCACGCTGTCCACCACCGGATAGAGCCCTAAACGGTAGGGGACGGGTGGGAAATCGGGCTGATACATTACGCCTCCTCTTTTTTGAGGTAGATTTCGCCGCCTTTGGCGCGGAAGGTTTCAGACATGTCCGCCATGCCCACTTCAATGGTTTGCGCTGCGGCGTAGTCACGCACTTCCTGGCTGATTTTCATCGAGCAGAATTTTGGCCCACACATAGAGCAGAAGTGCGCGACTTTGCCTGATTCCTGCGGCAGGGTCTCATCGTGATAGGCGCGGGCGGTGAACGGATCCAGCGCCAGGTTGAACTGGTCTTCCCAGCGGAATTCAAAGCGCGCCTTCGACATGGCGTTATCGCGGATTTGCGCCCCCGGGTGGCCTTTGGCCAGATCCGCCGCGTGGGCGGCAATTTTGTAGGTAATCAGCCCCTGCTTCACGTCCTCTTTGTTTGGCAGGCCGAGGTGCTCTTTCGGCGTCACGTAGCAGAGCATGGCGCAGCCGAACCAGCCGATCATCGCCGCGCCAATGCCTGACGTGAAGTGGTCGTAACCCGGCGCAATATCGGTGGTCAATGGTCCCAGGGTATAGAACGGGGCCTCATGGCAGTGCTCCAGCTCTTCGGTCATGTTGCGGCGGATCATCTGCATCGGCACGTGTCCCGGGCCTTCAATCATCACCTGCACGTCATACTCCCAGGCGATTTTAGTCAGCTCGCCCAGCGTGTGCAGCTCGGCAAACTGCGCTTCGTCGTTGGCGTCGCGGATGGAGCCCGGACGCAGGCCGTCGCCCAGCGACAGGGAGACGTCATAGGCGGCGCAGATTTCGCAGATCTCGCGGAAGTGTTCGTAGAGGAAGTTTTCCTGGTGATGGGACAGGCACCACTTCGCCATGATGGAACCGCCGCGCGAGACGATACCGGTCAGACGCTTCGCCGTCATCGGCACGTAGCGCAGCAGCACGCCCGCGTGAATGGTGAAGTAGTCCACGCCCTGTTCAGCCTGCTCCAGCAGCGTGTCGCGGAACGCTTCCCAGGTGAGGTCTTCGGCAATGCCGTTGACCTTCTCCAGCGCCTGATAAATCGGGACGGTGCCAATCGGCACCGGGCTGTTACGCAGGATCCATTCGCGGGTTTCGTGAATATAGCGGCCGGTGGAGAGGTCCATTACCGTGTCCGCGCCCCAGCGCGTGGACCAGACCAGCTTTTCCACCTCTTCTTCGATGGAGGAGGTCACGGCCGAGTTACCGATGTTCGCGTTGACCTTCACCAGGAAGTTGCGGCCGATAATCATCGGCTCGGATTCCGGGTGGTTAATGTTGGCGGGGATAATCGCGCGCCCGGCGGCCACTTCGTCACGCACAAACTCCGGCGTGATGTTCTCCGGCAGGCGAGCGCCAAAGCCTTCACCCGGATGCTGATAGCGCAGCACTTCGCTACGGATGCGCTCGCGACCCATGTTTTCGCGGATGGCGATGAATTCCATTTCCGGCGTGACGATGCCCTGGCGGGCGTAGTGCAGCTGGGTCACGCATTTGCCCGCTTTAGCGCGTTTTGGCGTCAGCAGGCCGGTAAAGCGCAGCTCGTCCAGACCGTCGTCGGCGAGGCGCTCTTTGGTGTACGCAGAGCTGCGCACGCTCAGTTCTTCGCAGTCGTTGCGCGCATTAATCCACGGCTGGCGCAGCTTAGCCAGACCCTGCTGGACGTTGATGGCAACATCAGGGTCACCGTACGGACCGGAGGTGTCATACACCGGCACGGCTTCGTTGTCTTCGTATTGCGGGTTATCTTTGCTGCCGCCAATAAGCGTCGGGCTGAGCTGGATTTCGCGCATCGGGACGCGGATATCGGCCTGCGAGCCGGAAATGTAGATGCGTTTCGAGTTCGGGAAAGCGGTGCCTTCCAGGGTGTCGATGAAGTGTTGGGCCTGTGCGCGCTGTTCGCGGCGGGTCAGTTTTGCAGTAGACATAGCTCATTCCAAAAGTGAAGGACATGGCTTGTCAGACGACGGATGAAGCAAGAGAGGATCGCCCGGGGGGCGATACAACAGCAGTGTGACTCTTGTTCCCTTCGCAGGTATTAACCTGATCAGGTTCCGCGGATCCCGAATTAACGGTCTCAGCCCGCGCTTTCAGGCGCTGGGCACTCCGACAAGAAAAATCCCCCTCGTGAGAGGGGCGAATGGTTGTAAATTACTCGTTAACGGTGAAGAACTCAAGCAGGGCGCGCGACGTTCTCTTCGTTACTGATGTTCAAATCATTGTCCAGTACAAGGGCGATCAGCTTATCTTCCAGCGTGAATCGCTCTTCCAGCGCTTCACCGAGGTCGGATAGCGCCCGCTGAAACTCAAGATAGTTATCGTGATCGATGGCGTTCTCGAGCGCGGAATCATAGTAATCCATGATCTGCTGGGTGTTGGCTTCCAGCAGCGGATAGAGCTTGCTGGCTGCTAAATACGGTGTTGTCCCTTCCATTTCGCGGATAATGCGTTCATAAATATTGAAATGGCCGTCGGACAGATAGTCGACCAGGCCCTGACAAAAATCATCCAGCGCTTTTTCATTCAGTCGCATAAACGATTCTTTGCCAGGCTTAATGCCGACCAGATTGTAATAAGCCACGAGTAGATGCTTGCGCACATGTAGCCAGCGATCCACCAGTTTGTTACTTCCTCTAACGCGCTCAGTCAGGCTTTCCAGCTGGTTTAACATGGTCGACTCCGCAAAATGTAGGATTGAATCTGCTTATCCAGAATGTAACCACAATGCTAACAACATGTCAGTGAAGCGAAGGTAGTGCAATAGATATGGATCGTATTATTGAAAAATCAGATCTTGGTTGGTGGATCGTCAGTCACGAACAAAAATTATGGCTTCCTGCCGGGGAAATCCCCTATGGCGCAGCTGAGGCGTTCGATCTTGCTGGCCAGCCAGCGCTACAGATCGGCGAGTGGCAGGGTGAGCCCGTGTGGTTGATCCAACAGCCCCGCCGCCAGGATATGGGATCTGTGCGCCAGGTGCTGGATCTGGACGTGGGGCTGTTCCAGCTGGCGGGGCGCGGCGTGCAGCTGGCGGAGTTTTACCGCTCGCATAAATACTGCGGCTATTGCGGCCATACCATGCGTCCGAGCAAAACCGAATGGGCGATGCTCTGCAACCACTGCCGCGAACGCTACTATCCGCAGATTGCGCCGTGCATTATCGTCGCTATCCGCCGGGAGGATTCCATCCTGCTGGCGCAGCATACCCGTCATCGCAACGGCGTTCATACCGTGCTGGCCGGCTTCGTCGAAGTGGGCGAAACGCTGGAGCAGGCGGTGGCGCGCGAGGTGATGGAGGAGAGCGGGATCAAAGTGAAGAACCTGCGCTACGTCACCTCCCAGCCGTGGCCGTTCCCGCAGTCGCTGATGACGGCCTTTATGGCCGAATATGACAGCGGCGAGATCGTTATCGATCAGAAAGAGCTGCTGGATGCGAACTGGTATCGCTACGACGATTTACCGCTGTTACCTCCGCCGGGCACCGTGGCGCGTCGGCTGATAGAAGATACCGTGGCGATGTGTCGGGCCGAGTATGAGTAGTGTTACACTGAGGCCATGACGCTTAAGGAACTGCAAAAATGACCGAACTGAAGAACGATCGTTATCTGCGTGCGCTGCTGCGCCAGCCCGTTGATGTCACCCCGGTGTGGATGATGCGCCAGGCGGGACGCTATCTGCCAGAGTACAAAGCCACGCGCGCGCAGGCGGGCGATTTTATGTCGCTGTGCAAAAACGCCGAGCTGGCCTGTGAAGTGACGCTCCAGCCGCTGCGCCGCTTCCCGCTGGATGCTGCGATCCTCTTCTCGGATATTCTGACCATTCCGGATGCCATGGGCCTTGGCCTGTACTTCGAAACCGGTGAAGGCCCGCGTTTCACCTCTCCGATCAAAAGCAAAGCCGACGTGGACAAGCTGCCGATCCCCGATCCGGAAGGCGAGCTGGACTACGTGATGAACGCCGTACGCACCATTCGCCGCGAGCTGAAAGGTGAAGTGCCGCTTATTGGCTTCTCCGGCAGCCCGTGGACGCTGGCAACCTATATGGTGGAAGGGGGCAGCAGCAAAGCCTTCACCCTGATTAAAAAGATGATGTACGCCGAGCCGCTGGCCCTGCATGCGCTGCTCGACAAGCTGGCGAAGAGCGTCACCCTCTATCTGAACGCGCAGATTAAAGCCGGTGCGCAGTCGGTGATGATTTTCGATACCTGGGGCGGCGTGCTGACCGGGCGCGATTATCAGCAGTTCTCCCTGTATTACATGCACAAAATCGTAGACGTCCTGCTGCGTGAAAACGAAGGTCGCCGCGTGCCGGTGACGCTGTTCACTAAAGGTGGCGGTCAGTGGCTGGAAGCGATGGCGGCCACCGGCTGCGATGCGCTGGGGCTCGACTGGACCACCGATATTGCTGATGCGCGTCGTCGCGTGGGCGACAAAGTGGCGCTGCAGGGCAATATGGACCCGTCCATGCTCTATGCGCCGCCAGCCCGCATTGAAGAAGAAGTGTCGACTATACTGTCTGGTTTCGGCCAGGGGGAAGGCCACGTCTTTAACCTCGGCCACGGTATTCATCAGGATGTACCGCCAGAGCACGCAGGCGTATTTGTGGAGGCGGTGCATCGGCTTTCTGCCCAGTATCACAAGTAAGGAGTCGTTATGGATCTCGCGTCACTATGCGCTCAGCAAATCGAACTGGCCTCATCGGTGATCCGCGAGGATCGTCTGGATAAGGATCCTCCGCAGTACATTGGCGGAGCAGACGTCGGGTTCGAGCAGGGTGGGGAAGTGACGCGAGCGGCGATGGTGGTACTGAAATACCCTTCGCTTGAACTGGTGGAGTACAAGGTCGCGCGTATCGCGACCACCATGCCGTATATCCCGGGCTTTCTCTCCTTCCGCGAATATCCCGCGCTGCTGGCAGCGTGGGAGCAGCTCTCGCAAAAACCTGATCTGCTGTTTGTCGATGGGCATGGGATCTCACACCCGCGCCGTTTAGGCGTTGCCAGCCACTTTGGGCTGCTGGTGGATGTGCCGACCATTGGCGTTGCCAAGAAACGCCTGTGCGGTGCGTTTGAGCCACTCTCCGCCGAGCCGGGCGCGCTGGCACCGCTTATCCATAAAGGCGAGCAGCTGGCGTGGGTCTGGCGCAGCAAGGCTCGCTGTAATCCGCTGTTCATCGCCACCGGCCATCGGGTGAGCATGGACAGCGCTCTGGCGTGGGTACAGCGCTGCATGAACGGCTACCGCTTGCCGGAGCCGACGCGCTGGGCTGACGCGGTGGCCTCTTCGCGTCCGGCTTTTGTTCGTTGGCAGGAAATTCAGCGGTGATTCAGGTAAACTGCGCCTAATTTTCGATTCGAGAGATCATCATGCTACAAAACCCGATTCACCTGCGCCTTGAAAAGCTGGAAAGCTGGCAGCACGTCACCTTTATGGCTTGCCTGTGCGAGCGCATGTATCCCAACTATGCCGCGTTCTGTAAGCAGACGGGCTTTGGTGATGGCCATATCTACCGCCGCATTCTGGATCTGATCTGGGAAACGCTGACGGTGAAAGACGCGAAGGTGAATTTCGACTCTCAGCTCGAAAAGCTCGAAGAGGCGATTCCGGTGGCGGATGATTTTGATCTGTACGGCGTCTACCCGGCAATTGATGCCTGCGTGGCGTTAAGCGAACTGCTTCACTCCCGTCTGAGCGGTGAGACGCTGGAGCACGCTATTGAAGTCAGTAAGGCATCTATTACGACCGTGGCGATGCTGGAAATGACCCAGGAAGGTCGCGAAATGACCGATGAAGAACTGCGTGCAAACCCGGCCGTTGAGCAAGAATGGGACATTCAGTGGGAAATTTTCCGCCTGCTGGCAGAGTGTGAAGAACGCGATATTGAACTGATAAAAGGGCTGCGCGCGGACTTACGTGAGGCCGGTGAGAGTAATATTGGTATAATTTTTAACCAATGAGATAAGAAAACTTGAGATAACGCCCGTTTTGTCGCTCCTCGACTCTTCCCTTTCGCCCCTTGTCTGGTCTACATTTGGGGGGCGAAAAAAAGTGGCTATCGGTGCGTGTATGCAGGAGAGTGCTTTTTTGGCATTTTCGTCGCACTCGATGCTTAGCAAGCGATAAACACATTGAAAGGATAACTTATGAACAAGACTCAACTGATTGATGTAATTGCGGACAAGGCTGATCTGTCTAAAGTGCAGGCTAAAGCTGCTCTGGAATCTACCCTGGCTGCTATTACTGAGTCTCTGAAAGAAGGCGATGCTGTACAACTGGTTGGTTTCGGTACCTTCAAAGTGAACCACCGCGCTGAGCGTACTGGCCGCAACCCGCAGACCGGTAAAGAAATCAAAATCGCCGCAGCGAACGTGCCGGCATTTGTTTCTGGTAAAGCACTGAAAGACGCAGTTAAGTAAGACGCGTGGCAGTGAACAGTTTTAGCGAAGGGGCGGCAACGCCCCTTTTGTCTTTCTGGCGCGGAACGCTCGCGCTGGCAGGCATGCTGCTGCTGTCCGCCTGCAGCCACGACACCTCCCTGCCGCCGTTTACCGCCAGCGGCTACGCGGACAACCAGGGTGCAGTCAGGATCTGGCGCAAAGATTCCGGCGGCGAAGTGCATCTGCTTTCTGCCTTTAGCCCGTGGCATAACGGCAATACGTCGACGGCGGAATATCGCTGGCAGGGAGATGACCTGTCGCTGATTGAACTGAACGTCTACAGCAAGACCCCCGAACACGTGAAAGTGCGTTTTGACGACCATGGCGAGCTGAGCTTTATGCAGCGCGAAGTCAGCGGTCAAAAACAGCAGCTTTCCAGCGATCAAATCGCCCTCTACCGTTATCGTGCCGAACAAATTCGCCAGACCAGCGATGCGCTTCGTCTGGGACGCGTTGTGCTGCGCCAGGGGCGCTGGCATAACGATGGAACGGTAACCACCTGCGAAGGGCAAACGGTCAAGCCTGAGCTTGAATCCTGGGCGACCGAACACATTCAACGCCGTCAGCGTCATTCATCAATGGAAGTGAGTGTGGCGTGGCTGGAAGCGCCGGAAGGCTCTCAGCTGCTGCTGGTGGCGAACGAAGACTTCTGTACCTGGCAGCCGACGGAGAAGAGTTTTTGAGTTCTGTGGATTAAGCCGGATGGCGCTAACGCTTATCCGGCCTACGAACGATCCCCTCTCCCTTGAGGGAGAGGGTGAGGGCGAGGAGGAATTACTCCCCCTGCTCGCGCGCAATCGCGCGATAGCCGATATCCTGACGGCTAAAGCTACCGTTCCAGTGAATATCCGCCATCAGCGCATAGGCGCGCTTCTGCGCTTCTGCCACGGTATGGCCCAGCGCGGTCGCACACAGCACGCGTCCGCCGTTGGTGAGGACGCGATCGTCTTCAGCCAGCTTCGTACCGGCATGGAACACCTTCGCACCGTCAATCTCTTCCAGCGGCAGACCGTGGATCTCATCCCCGGTGTTGTAATTACCCGGATAACCACCCGCAGCAATCACCACACCCAGAGATGCACGCTCGTCCCACTCTGACGTTTTCTCGTCCAGCTTGCCTTCGCAGGCTGCCAGACACAGATCCACCAGATCGGATTTCATGCGCAGCATGATGGGCTGAGTTTCCGGATCGCCAAAGCGGCAGTTGAATTCGATAACCTTAGGGTTACCCTGCTTGTCGATCATCAGGCCCGCGTAGAGGAAACCGGTGTAGGTGTTACCTTCCGCCGCCATCCCTTTCACGGTTGGCCAGATGACGCGATCCATGGTGCGTTGATGAACTTCGTCAGTCACGACCGGAGCAGGGGAGTAGGCGCCCATTCCGCCGGTATTCGGGCCGGTATCGGCATTGCCCACACGCTTGTGGTCCTGGCTGGTGGCCATCGGCAGAACGTGCTCGCCGTCGACCATCACGATAAAGCTGGCTTCTTCACCGTCGAGGAACTCTTCAATCACGATGCGGTGGCCCGCATCGCCAAAGGCGTTACCTGCCAGCATGTCCTGAACCGCGGCTTCGGCTTCTTCGAGCGTCATCGCGACGATCACGCCTTTACCGGCGGCCAGACCGTCGGCCTTGATAACAATCGGCGCGCCCTTCTCACGTAAGTAGGCCAGAGCAGGCTCCACTTCAGTGAAATTCTGATATTCCGCCGTCGGGATGTTATGACGCGCGAGGAAATCTTTGGTGAAGGCTTTGGAGCCTTCCAGCTGCGCGGCCCCTTGCGTTGGTCCGAAGATTGTCAGGCCCGCCGCGCGGAACGCGTCAACGACGCCAATCACCAGCGGCGCTTCCGGGCCGACGATGGTCAGATCGATTTTCTCGCTCTGGGCAAAGCTCAGCAGCGCCGGAATGTCGGTCACGCCGATAGCCACGTTCTGCAGCGCGGGTTCCAGTGCGGTACCGGCGTTGCCCGGTGCCACGAAGACCGTTTTCACCAGCGGAGACTGCGCCGCTTTCCACGCCAGCGCGTGCTCGCGTCCGCCGTTACCAATTACTAATACTTTCATTTTCAGCTCCGGGAATTAATGGCGGAAGTGGCGCATGTCGGTGAAGATCATCGCAATGCCGTGTTCGTCGGCGGCGGCAATCACTTCGTCGTCGCGGATTGAGCCGCCAGGCTGGATCACGCAGGTGATGCCGACAGCAGCTGCCGCATCGATACCGTCACGGAACGGGAAGAACGCGTCAGAAGCCATGGCGGAGCCTTTCACTTCCAGACCTTCATCGCCTGCTTTAATGCCCGCGATTTTCGCGGAGTAGACGCGGCTCATCTGGCCAGCACCTATTCCGATGGTCATATTCTCTTTCGCGTAGACGATGGCGTTGGATTTGACGAACTTCGCCACTTTCCAGCAGAACAGCGCGTCACGCAGTTCCTGTTCGGTCGGCTGACGTTTGGTCACCACGCGCAGGTCGGCTTCTGTCACCATACCCAGATCGCGATCCTGAACCAGCAGACCGCCGTTTACGCGTTTGAAGTCCAGGCCCGGCACGCGTTCTGCCCACTGGCCGCAAACCAGTACGCGTACGTTCTGTTTTGCCGCGGTAATTTTGAGCGCCTCTTCGGAGGCGGATGGCGCGATGATCACTTCAACGAACTGGCGGGAGATGATGGCCTGAGCCGTTTCAGCATCCAGCTCGCGGTTGAAGGCGATAATGCCGCCGAACGCGGAGGTTGGGTCGGTTTTGTACGCGCGATCGTAGGCATCCAGAATAGAGGAGCTCACGGCAACGCCGCATGGGTTCGCGTGCTTGACGATAACGCAGGCCGGCTCGCTGAACTCTTTCACGCATTCCAGCGCGGCGTCGGTGTCGGCAATGTTGTTATAGGAGAGGGCTTTGCCCTGAACCTGCTGAGCGGTCGCAACAGAGGCTTCTTTTACCTCTTCTTCTATATAGAAGGCTGCCTGCTGGTGGCTGTTCTCACCGTAACGCATATCCTGCTTCTTAATGAAGTTCAGGTTCAGGGTGCGCGGGAAGCGGCCGGAAGGATCTTTGCTTTCACCGTGGTAAGCCGGTACCAGGCTACCGAAGTAGTTGGCGATCATGCTGTCGTACGCGGCGGTGTGTTCGAAGGCTTTGATGGCGAGGTCGAAACGCGTTTCCAGGGTCAGCGACCCTTCGTTGGCATCCATCTCATTAATAATGGTTTCGTAATCGCTGCTCTTTACGACGATGGCCACATCTTTATGGTTCTTGGCCGCGGAGCGCACCATGGTCGGGCCGCCGATATCAATATTCTCTACGGCATCTTCCAGAGAGCAGCCTTCGCGGGCAACGGTCTGGGCAAACGGGTAGAGGTTAACAACCACCATGTCGATTGGTGCGATGTCATGCTGTTCCATAATGGCGTCGTCCTGACCGCGACGGCCAAGAATACCGCCGTGGACTTTTGGATGCAGGGTTTTGACGCGTCCATCCATCATTTCCGGGAAACCGGTGTAATCGGACACTTCGGTTACCGGCAGACCTTTATCTGCTAACAGGCGAGCGGTACCGCCTGTGGAAAGCAGCTCCACACCGCGTGCGGAAAGTGCCTGAGCGAATTCGACGATACCGGCTTTATCAGAAACACTGAGCAGAGCGCGGCGGACTGGACGACGTTGTTGCATGGTAAATCCCCTGGATTTCACGATTACAGAGAGCGTTAGATGAATTTTCCTGTGAAAAACTCATCTAACACACCTGACGAGGCATCCTTGTTAAGCGCGAGCATTTTAACGAAAACGTTTGCGCAACGCTCGCACATTTTCACTTTTTCGTATCATTGTGGATAAGTCTGTGTGTAAAAAGGTATAAGGCGGGGTTTTGCTGTGGAATGCAGCAGTCAGTCATTTTTCTGTCATTTAGCGGTTGCGGCCTGCGGAGAACTCCCTATAATGCGCCTCCATCGACACGGCGGATGTGAATCACTTCACAAACAACCCGGTCGGCTGAAGAGAAAAAATCCTGAAATAACGGGTTGACTCTGAAAGAGGAAAGCGTAATATACGCCACCTCGCAACGGTGAGCGAAAGCCGCGTTGCACTGCTCTTTAACAATTTATCAGACAATCTGTGTGGGCACTCAAAGTGACATGGATTCTTAATGTCTTCGGACAATAAATGAATACCAAGTCTCTGAGTGAACATACGTAATTCATTACGAAGTTTAATTCACGAGCATCAAACTTAAATTGAAGAGTTTGATCATGGCTCAGATTGAACGCTGGCGGCAGGCCTAACACATGCAAGTCGAGCGGTAACACAGGGAGCTTGCTCCTGGGTGACGAGCGGCGGACGGGTGAGTAATGTCTGGGAAACTGCCTGATGGAGGGGGATAACTACTGGAAACGGTAGCTAATACCGCATAACGTCGCAAGACCAAAGAGGGGGACCTTCGGGCCTCTTGCCATCAGATGTGCCCAGATGGGATTAGCTAGTAGGTGGGGTAACGGCTCACCTAGGCGACGATCCCTAGCTGGTCTGAGAGGATGACCAGCCACACTGGAACTGAGACACGGTCCAGACTCCTACGGGAGGCAGCAGTGGGGAATATTGCACAATGGGCGCAAGCCTGATGCAGCCATGCCGCGTGTATGAAGAAGGCCTTCGGGTTGTAAAGTACTTTCAGCGGGGAGGAAGGTGCTGAGGTTAATAACCTCAGCAATTGACGTTACCCGCAGAAGAAGCACCGGCTAACTCCGTGCCAGCAGCCGCGGTAATACGGAGGGTGCAAGCGTTAATCGGAATTACTGGGCGTAAAGCGCACGCAGGCGGTCTGTCAAGTCGGATGTGAAATCCCCGGGCTCAACCTGGGAACTGCATTCGAAACTGGCAGGCTAGAGTCTTGTAGAGGGGGGTAGAATTCCAGGTGTAGCGGTGAAATGCGTAGAGATCTGGAGGAATACCGGTGGCGAAGGCGGCCCCCTGGACAAAGACTGACGCTCAGGTGCGAAAGCGTGGGGAGCAAACAGGATTAGATACCCTGGTAGTCCACGCCGTAAACGATGTCGACTTGGAGGTTGTGCCCTTGAGGCGTGGCTTCCGGAGCTAACGCGTTAAGTCGACCGCCTGGGGAGTACGGCCGCAAGGTTAAAACTCAAATGAATTGACGGGGGCCCGCACAAGCGGTGGAGCATGTGGTTTAATTCGATGCAACGCGAAGAACCTTACCTACTCTTGACATCCAGAGAACTTTCCAGAGATGGATTGGTGCCTTCGGGAACTCTGAGACAGGTGCTGCATGGCTGTCGTCAGCTCGTGTTGTGAAATGTTGGGTTAAGTCCCGCAACGAGCGCAACCCTTATCCTTTGTTGCCAGCGGTTAGGCCGGGAACTCAAAGGAGACTGCCAGTGATAAACTGGAGGAAGGTGGGGATGACGTCAAGTCATCATGGCCCTTACGAGTAGGGCTACACACGTGCTACAATGGCGCATACAAAGAGAAGCGACCTCGCGAGAGCAAGCGGACCTCATAAAGTGCGTCGTAGTCCGGATTGGAGTCTGCAACTCGACTCCATGAAGTCGGAATCGCTAGTAATCGTAGATCAGAATGCTACGGTGAATACGTTCCCGGGCCTTGTACACACCGCCCGTCACACCATGGGAGTGGGTTGCAAAAGAAGTAGGTAGCTTAACCTTCGGGAGGGCGCTTACCACTTTGTGATTCATGACTGGGGTGAAGTCGTAACAAGGTAACCGTAGGGGAACCTGCGGTTGGATCACCTCCTTACCTTAAAGAACCTGCCTTTGCAGTGCTCACACAGATTGTCTGATGAATGATGAACTTCTGAATGTACTTTTGAGTGCATTAAGAAGTTTTGCTCTTTAAAAATCTGGATCAAGCTGAAAATTGAAACGACACATCTTAAATGGTGTGTTCGAGTCTCTCAAATTTTCGCAATCAGAAGTGAAACATCTTCGGGTTGTGAGGTTAAGCGACTAAGCGTACACGGTGGATGCCCTGGCAGTCAGAGGCGATGAAGGACGTGCTAATCTGCGAAAAGCGCCGGCGAGGTGATATGAACCTTTGACCCGGCGATGTCCGAATGGGGAAACCCAGTGTGATTCGTCACACTATCGTTAACTGAATACATAGGTTAACGAGGCGAACCGGGGGAACTGAAACATCTAAGTACCCCGAGGAAAAGAAATCAACCGAGATTCCCCCAGTAGCGGCGAGCGAACGGGGAGCAGCCCAGAGTCTGAATCAGCTTGTGTGTTAGTGGAAGCGTCTGGAAAGTCGCAGGGTACAGGGTGATACTCCCGTACACGAAAACACACAGGCTGTGAACTCGAAGAGTAGGGCGGGACACGTGGTATCCTGTCTGAATATGGGGGGACCATCCTCCAAGGCTAAATACTCCTGACTGACCGATAGTGAACCAGTACCGTGAGGGAAAGGCGAAAAGAACCCCGGCGAGGGGAGTGAAAAAGAACCTGAAACCGTGTACGTACAAGCAGTGGGAGCACCTTCGTGGTGTGACTGCGTACCTTTTGTATAATGGGTCAGCGACTTATATTCTGTAGCAAGGTTAACCGTATAGGGGAGCCGAAGGGAAACCGAGTCTTAACTGGGCGTTAAGTTGCAGGGTATAGACCCGAAACCCGGTGATCTAGCCATGGGCAGGTTGAAGGTTGGGTAACACTAACTGGAGGACCGAACCGACTAATGTTGAAAAATTAGCGGATGACTTGTGGCTGGGGGTGAAAGGCCAATCAAACCGGGAGATAGCTGGTTCTCCCCGAAAGCTATTTAGGTAGCGCCTCGTGAACTCATCTTCGGGGGTAGAGCACTGTTTCGGCTAGGGGGCCATCCCGGCTTACCAACCCGATGCAAACTACGAATACCGAAGAATGTTATCACGGGAGACACACGGCGGGTGCTAACGTCCGTCGTGAAGAGGGAAACAACCCAGACCGCCAGCTAAGGTCCCAAAGTCATGGTTAAGTGGGAAACGATGTGGGAAGGCACAGACAGCCAGGATGTTGGCTTAGAAGCAGCCATCATTTAAAGAAAGCGTAATAGCTCACTGGTCGAGTCGGCCTGCGCGGAAGATGTAACGGGGCTAAACCATGCACCGAAGCTGCGGCAGCGACACTTAGGTGTTGTTGGGTAGGGGAGCGTTCTGTAAGCCGTTGAAGGTGTGCTGTGAGGCATGCTGGAGGTATCAGAAGTGCGAATGCTGACATAAGTAACGATAAAGCGGGTGAAAAGCCCGCTCGCCGGAAGACCAAGGGTTCCTGTCCAACGTTAATCGGGGCAGGGTGAGTCGACCCCTAAGGCGAGGCCGAAAGGCGTAGTCGATGGGAAACAGGTTAATATTCCTGTACTTGGTGTTACTGCGAAGGGGGGACGGAGAAGGCTATGTTAGCCGGGCGACGGTTGTCCCGGTTTAAGCATGTAGGCGGAACGATTAGGTAAATCCGGTCGTTTTTTAACGCTGAGGTGTGATGACGAGGCACTACGGTGCTGAAGTAACAAATGCCCTGCTTCCAGGAAAAGCCTCTAAGCATCAGGTAACATCAAATCGTACCCCAAACCGACACAGGTGGTCAGGTAGAGAATACCAAGGCGCTTGAGAGAACTCGGGTGAAGGAACTAGGCAAAATGGTGCCGTAACTTCGGGAGAAGGCACGCTGATATGTAGGTGAAGCCCCTGCGGGTGGAGCTGAAATCAGTCGAAGATACCAGCTGGCTGCAACTGTTTATTAAAAACACAGCACTGTGCAAACACGAAAGTGGACGTATACGGTGTGACGCCTGCCCGGTGCCGGAAGGTTAATTGATGGGGTTAGCGGCAACGCGAAGCTCTTGATCGAAGCCCCGGTAAACGGCGGCCGTAACTATAACGGTCCTAAGGTAGCGAAATTCCTTGTCGGGTAAGTTCCGACCTGCACGAATGGCGTAATGATGGCCAGGCTGTCTCCACCCGAGACTCAGTGAAATTGAACTCGCTGTGAAGATGCAGTGTACCCGCGGCAAGACGGAAAGACCCCGTGAACCTTTACTATAGCTTGACACTGAACACTGGTCCTTGATGTGTAGGATAGGTGGGAGGCTTTGAAGCGTGGACGCCAGTCTGCGTGGAGCCGTCCTTGAAATACCACCCTTTAATGGCTGGTGTTCTAACGTAGACCCGTAATCCGGGTTGCGGACAGTGTCTGGTGGGTAGTTTGACTGGGGCGGTCTCCTCCCAAAGAGTAACGGAGGAGCACGAAGGTTAGCTAATCCTGGTCGGACATCAGGAGGTTAGTGCAATGGCATAAGCTAGCTTGACTGCGAGAGTGACGGCTCGAGCAGGTGCGAAAGCAGGTCATAGTGATCCGGTGGTTCTGAATGGAAGGGCCATCGCTCAACGGATAAAAGGTACTCCGGGGATAACAGGCTGATACCGCCCAAGAGTTCATATCGACGGCGGTGTTTGGCACCTCGATGTCGGCTCATCACATCCTGGGGCTGAAGTAGGTCCCAAGGGTATGGCTGTTCGCCATTTAAAGTGGTACGCGAGCTGGGTTTAGAACGTCGTGAGACAGTTCGGTCCCTATCTGCCGTGGGCGCTGGAGAATTGAGGGGGGCTGCTCCTAGTACGAGAGGACCGGAGTGGACGCATCACTGGTGTTCGGGTTGTCATGCCAATGGCACTGCCCGGTAGCTAAATGCGGAAAAGATAAGTGCTGAAAGCATCTAAGCACGAAACTTGCCCCGAGATGAGTTCTCCCTGAGACTTTAAGTCTCCTGAAGGAACGTTGAAGACGACGACGTTGATAGGTCGGGTGTGTAAGCGCAGCGATGCGTTGAGCTAACCGATACTAATGAACCGTGAGGCTTAACCTTACAACGCCGAAGCTGTTTCGGCGAAGAGACAGACACGATTTTCAGCCTGATACAGATTAAACAGAATTTGCCTGGCGGCTTTAGCGCGGTGGTCCCACCTGACCCCATGCCGAACTCAGAAGTGAAACGCCGTAGCGCCGATGGTAGTGTGGGGTCTCCCCATGTGAGAGTAGGGAACTGCCAGGCATCAATTAAGAAGAACCCCGTACCGAAAGGTGCGGGGTTTTTTGCTTTTGTCTTTCCTCCTCCTTGAAACTTTCTCACCTTCTGCTTGCAGACTCGACATTCAAACCATTTCTGGGTATCGTTAGCTATCTGGATGTCTAAACGTTTATACGTATGCTGTGAGGATACAAAGCTATGCCGATTCGGGTGCAGGACGAGCTACCAGCCGTCAATTTCTTGCGTGAAGAAAATGTCTTTGTGATGACGACTTCACGTGCGACAGGTCAGGAAATTCGCCCGCTGAAGGTGCTTATTCTCAATCTGATGCCGAAAAAGATCGAAACAGAAAACCAGTTCCTGCGTCTTCTATCGAACTCCCCGCTGCAGGTCGATATTCAGCTGCTGCGAATCGACGCCCGTGAGTCACGTAACACGCCTTCTGAGCATCTGAACAACTTCTACTGCAACTTCGATGACATTCAGGGTGAAAACTTCGACGGACTGATTGTGACCGGCGCCCCGCTGGGTCTGGTTGAATTTAACGATGTCGCCTACTGGCCGCAGATCAAACAGGTCCTGGAGTGGGCAAAAGATCACGTCACGTCCACATTGTTTGTCTGTTGGGCGGTACAAGCCGCACTGAATATTCTCTATGGCATCCCCAAGCAAACCCGCACTGAAAAGCTCTCCGGCGTATACGAACACCATATTCTCCATCCACATGCGTTGCTGACGCGCGGGTTTGATGATTCTTTCCTGGCCCCGCATTCTCGCTACGCTGACTTCCCGGCCCAGCTGATTCGTGATTACACCGATCTGGAGATCCTGGCAGAAACGGAAGATGGGGACGCTTACCTGTTTGCCAGCAAAGATAAGCGCATTGCCTTTGTGACCGGGCATCCTGAGTACGATCCGCATACCCTTGCGTCAGAGTATTTCCGTGATGTCGAAGCGGGTCTCAATCCGGATGTCCCGTACAATTATTTCCCGAAAGACGATCCGCAAAACAAACCGAGAGCAACCTGGCGTAGCCACGGGAATTTGCTTTTCACTAACTGGCTCAACTATTACGTCTATCAGATAACGCCATACGATCTGCGTCACATGAATCCAACGCTGGAGTAATCGTCTGCACTAAACGATCCTAAAGCGTTTCAGCTATTCAAATCAGGCACCTTCGGGTGCCTTTTTTATTTCCGAAATACCCCTCATCATTCAACCAAACTTTAATCTCAATAAAATCAATTAATTAATTGCAATTAACAATTAAAATGGAAATTGTTTTTGATTTTGGAAAAAATAGAGATAGTCTTAATTCTGCTGAGCGAAAACTACCCAACGATCTTTCGTTCGCATCGGGAGCGTGATTTTGGATCTTTGATGAGGAGCAGAGTAATGACTCAACAGGCAACGACGGTCGATGAACTGGCCTTTACCCAGCCGTATGGCGAGCAAGAACAGCAAGTTTTGACGGCGGAAGCGGTAGAATTTCTGACTGAACTGGTGACTCGCTTTACGCCGCAGCGTAATAAGCTGCTGGCGGCACGTATTCATCAGCAGCAGGAAATTGACGATGGCAAGTTGCCTGGATTTATTTCGGAAACCGCTTCCATTCGTCGTGGCGAGTGGAAAATCCGCGGCATCCCTGAAGATTTACAGGATCGTCGCGTTGAGATCACCGGTCCGGTAGAGCGCAAAATGGTGATCAACGCCATGAACGCCAACGTTAAAGTCTTTATGGCCGATTTTGAAGACTCACTGGCGCCTGACTGGAACAAAGTTATCGACGGGCAGATCAACCTGCGCGACGCCGTGAACGGCACCATCAGCTATACCAACGAAGCCGGCAAAATTTACCAGCTCAAACCGAACCCGGCGGTGCTGATCTGCCGCGTACGCGGGCTGCACCTGCCTGAAAAACATGTCACCTGGCGTGGGGAAGCCATTCCGGGCAGCCTGTTTGATTTCGCACTCTATTTCTTCCACAACTACAAGAACCTGCTGGCAAAAGGCAGCGGCCCCTATTTCTATCTGCCAAAAACGCAGGCCTGGCAGGAAGCGGCCTGGTGGAGCGAGGTGTTCAGCTATGCGGAAGATCGTTTCAACCTGCCGCGGGGCACCATCAAGGCCACGCTGCTGATTGAAACGCTGCCCGCCGTGTTCCAGATGAATGAAATTCTGCACGCCCTGAGAGACCACATTGTCGGCCTGAACTGCGGACGCTGGGACTATATTTTCAGCTACATCAAAACCCTGAAAAACTATCCCGATCGCGTGCTGCCGGATCGCCAGGTCGTGACCATGGATAAACCGTTCCTGAGCGCCTACTCGCGTCTGCTGATCAAAACCTGCCACAAGCGCGGTGCCTTTGCGATGGGCGGCATGGCGGCATTTATCCCGAGCAAAGACGCTGAGCGCAACAATCAGGTGCTCAACAAGGTGAAAGCCGACAAAGAGCTTGAAGCCCGTAACGGTCACGATGGCACTTGGATCGCGCATCCGGGTCTGGCCGATACGGCGATGGACGTCTTCAACCGCGTGCTTGGCGACAATAAAAACCAGCTGTTTGTCACCCGTGAAGACGATGCCCCAACGGCTGAAGAACAGCTGCTGGCTCCGTGTGCGGGCGAGCGGACGGAAGAGGGCATGCGGGCCAATATTCGCGTCGCCGTGCAATACATCGAAGCGTGGATCTCCGGCAATGGCTGCGTGCCGATCTACGGCCTGATGGAAGATGCCGCGACGGCGGAGATCTCACGTACTTCCATCTGGCAGTGGATCCACCATCAAAAAACGCTCAGCAACGGCAAGCCGGTGACCAAATCTCTGTTCCGCCAGATGCTGGCCGAAGAGATGCGGGTGATCCAGGACGAGCTGGGCGAACACCGCTTCAGCAGCGGGCGTTTTGACGACGCTGCGCGCCTGATGGAGCAAATCACCACATCAGATGACTTAATCGACTTCCTGACCCTGCCGGGCTACCGCTTCCTGGCGTAACTCACCACATAACAATATGGAGCATCTGCACATGAAAACCCGTACCCAACAAATCGAAGAGTTAAAGAAAGAGTGGACACAACCTCGCTGGGAAGGCATCCGCCGTCCTTACAGCGCGGAGGAAGTGGTGAAATTACGCGGCTCGGTCAATCCGGAATGCACGCTGGCGCAAAATGGCGCGGCGAAAATGTGGAAGCTGCTGCACGGTGGCTCTAAAAAAGGCTACATCAACAGCCTCGGTGCGCTGACCGGCGGTCAGGCGCTGCAGCAGGCGAAGGCCGGTATTGAGGCGATTTACCTCTCCGGCTGGCAGGTCGCGGCGGACGCCAACCTGGCCTCCAGCATGTACCCGGATCAGTCGCTCTATCCGGCTAACTCCGTGCCGTCGGTGGTGGATCGGATCAACAATACCTTCCGTCGAGCGGATCAGATCCAGTGGGCGGCGGGCATTGAACCTAACGATCCGCGCTTTATTGACTATTTCCTGCCGATCGTTGCAGATGCGGAAGCGGGCTTCGGCGGCGTGCTGAATGCCTTCGAGCTGATGAAATCGATGATTGAGGCCGGTGCAGCGGCCGTTCACTTCGAAGACCAGCTGGCGTCAGTGAAGAAGTGCGGACATATGGGCGGTAAGGTGCTGGTTCCCACACAGGAAGCGGTTCAGAAGCTGGTTGCCGCGCGTCTGGCTGCTGACGTGCTCGGCGTGCCGACGCTGGTCATTGCCCGTACCGATGCCGACGCGGCTGACCTGATCACCTCTGACTGCGACCCGTACGACAGCGAATTCATCACCGGCGAGCGTACCAGCGAAGGCTTCTACCGCACCCATGCCGGCATTGAGCAGGCGATCAGCCGCGGCCTGGCGTACGCGCCGTACGCGGACCTGGTCTGGTGTGAAACCTCCACGCCGGATCTGGCGCTGGCAAAACGCTTTGCCGACGCCATCCACGCGAAATACCCGGGCAAGCTGCTGGCCTACAACTGCTCGCCGTCCTTCAACTGGCAGAAAAAGCTGGATGACAAAACTATCGCCAGCTTCCAGCAGCAGCTGTCCGACATGGGCTACAAATACCAGTTCATTACTCTGGCAGGCATCCACAGCATGTGGTTTAACATGTTCGACCTGGCGCACGCCTACGCGCAGGGTGAGGGCATGAAGCACTACGTTGAGAAGGTGCAGCAGCCGGAGTTTGCCGCGGGTAAAGACGGCTACACCTTCGTGTCTCACCAGCAGGAGGTGGGAACTGGCTACTTTGATAATGTGACCACGATTATTCAGGGCGGCACCTCCTCCGTCACCGCCTTAACGGGTTCAACGGAAGAAGCACAGTTCTAATCTTTTCCCCCTCTCCCCTCTGGGGAGAGGGTTGGGTAAGGGGAATATATGTCGCGTGGCCTGGAATTACTGATTGCCCAAACTATTTTGCAGGGTTTTGATGCCCAGTATGGTCGTTTTCTTGAAGTGACATCCGGCGCGCAGCAGCGCTTTGAACATGCAGACTGGCATGCGGTTCAGCAGGCCATGAAGCAGCGTATCCATCTCTATGATCACCACGTGGGTCTGGTGGTGGAGCAGCTGCGCTGTATTACCGACGGTAAAAGTCCCGACGCGGAATTTTTACTGCGCGTCAAAGAGCATTACACCCATTTGTTACCCGACTACCCTCGCTTCGAGATTGCGGAGAGCTTTTTCAACTCCGTCTATTGCCGGTTATTTGACCACCGCTCATTATCTCCTGAGCGGTTATTTATCTTCAGCTCCCAGCCCGAACGGCGCTTTCGAACCATTCCGCGCCCGCTGGCGAAAGATTTCTTTCCCGATCGCGGATGGGAAAAGCTCCTGCACCGCGTGCTAACGGATTTGCCGCTGCGCCTGCCCTGGGAGAATAAAACCCGGGATATCGGCTATATTCACACCCATCTCAACGAAACCTTCGGCGCGGAGGTGCTCAGCCACAGCCATTTACAGGTGGCCAACGAGCTTTTCTACCGCAATAAAGCCGCCTGGCTGGTGGGCAAACTGGTTACGCCGACCGCCATTGTGCCGTTTCTGCTGCCCATTCACCGTACCGACGAAGGGGAACTGTTTGTCGATACCTGCCTGACCACCGGCGCCGAGGCCAGCATCGTGTTTGGCTTCGCCCGCTCTTATTTCATGGTGTACGCCCCGCTGCCTGCCGCGCTGGTGGAGTGGCTGCGCGAGATCCTGCCGGGCAAAACCACCGCCGAGCTATATATGGCGATTGGCTGCCAGAAGCACGCCAAGACGGAAAGCTACCGGGAATACCTGCGTTATGTCACCACCGCTGATGAGCAGTTTATCGAAGCGCCAGGCATTCGCGGTATGGTGATGCTGGTCTTTACGCTGCCGGGCTTCGACCGGGTCTTTAAGGTGATTAAGGACAGATTCGCCCCGCAGAAAGAGATGACCGCCGCGCACGTTCGCGCCTGCTATCAGCTGGTCAAAGAGCACGATCGCGTCGGGCGCATGGCGGATACCCAGGAATTCGAAAACTTTGTGCTGGATAAACAGCAGATCGACCCGGCGCTCATGGCGCTATTGATGCAGGAAGCGCCTGCGAAAATCACCGATCTGGGTGACAAAATCGTGATTAGTCATCTCTACATTGAGCGCCGCATGGTGCCGCTGAATATCTGGCTGGAGCAGTCTGACGGTCAGGCTTTAAGAGATGCGATTGAAGAATACGGCAACGCGATTCGCCAGCTCGCCGCCGCCAATATTTTCCCGGGGGACATGCTGTTTAAAAACTTCGGCGTCACCCGTCACGGGCGGGTGGTGTTCTACGATTACGACGAAATTTGCTACATGACCGAAGTGAATTTCCGCGATATCCCACCGCCCCGCTACCCGGAAGATGAGCTTTCCGGTGAGCCGTGGTACAGCGTCTCGCCGGGCGATGTGTTTCCCGAAGAGTTTCGCCACTGGCTGTGTGCCGACCCGCGTATCGGGCCGCTATTCGAAGAGATGCATGCCGATCTGTTTCGCGCCAGCTACTGGCGCGGACTGCAAACGCGGATCAAAAATGGGCACGTGGAAGATGTGTATGCATACCGCCGCAAGCAGCGGTTTTGCATCCGCTTTTCTCCCTCTCCCTGTGGGAGAGGGCCGGGGTGAGGGCATCAGGCCGCACTCAATTTTAACGAATCCCACCGTACGCCAGCGTCACCTCTTTCGCCGCCTTAATCACCAGCGCACCGAGCTCGGTCACGCGGTCGTCGGTCATCCGCGAAATCGGTCCGGAGATGGAGATGGCGGCAAACGGCTCGCGGTGTTCGTCGAAAATGCAGGCCGCGAGGCAGCGCAGGCCCAGGGCATGTTCTTCATCATCAAACGAATAGCCGCGCTTGCGGGTCAGGGCCAGATCTTCTTTCAGATGCACGGGCGACACCAGGGTGGCGTGGGTGTAGGCGTGCAGCCCTTTACGGTGCAGCAGCCCCGTCACCTGCTCCTCGCTCAGCTGCGAGAGAAATGCTTTCCCCGCCCCGGACGCATGCATCGGCAGCTTGCCGCCAATCGGTGCGGACATGCGCATCAGCTGCGTGCACTGCACCTGGTCGATGATAATCGCCTGATGGTCGCTCTGGTCCAGTACCGCCAGGTTTACCGTCTCGCCGGACTCCTCCATCAGCTTGCGCAGAATCGGATGCACAATCGCAAGCAGGTTGCGGCTCTGCAGGAAGCTGCTGCCGACGATAAACGCGTGCGCGCCCACCGCCCAGTGCCCCAGCTCGCCCACCTGACGCACAAAGCCCAGTTGCTGCATGGTGGTCAGCAGGCGGTGCGTTGTGGAGTTCGGCAGGCCAGCCTGCTGGGCCAGCTCCGTCAGGGCCACGCTGCTGTGCGACTCGGCTATCCACTCCAGCAGCTTCAGACCGCGCGTGAGCGATTGAACCTGTCCGCCCTGTTGTGCGGCGGTGGTGGCAGCAGGCTTTCTGCCGCGTTTGGCGGGAACGGTCGCGACCATGGCGATCTCCTTTTTCTGTATCGTGGAAATCATTTTCGTTTTATTTGGTGAATTTGCAACCGTTATCCTGACTGATCGGAGGAGTGATGGTGAACATGTCTCATGTTACCCCTGAGTGGCTTTTCCACCCTGCGAGATTGTGCCAGTATGGAACCCAGCCTTTTGGCCTTGTTGAGCGTTGTCGGGAGCAAGTGTGAGCAGCAAAGTAGAGCAACTGCGTGCGCAGTTAAATGAACGAATTCTGGTGCTGGACGGCGGCATGGGCACCATGATCCAGGGCTATCGTCTGAGTGAAGACGATTTCCGCGGCGAGCGCTTTGCCGACTGGCCATGCGACCTGAAAGGGAACAACGACCTGCTGGTGCTCAGCAAGCCGTCCGTGATTAAGGATATCCACAACGCCTACTTCGAAGCGGGGGCGGATATCGTTGAAACCAACACCTTCAACTCGACAACCATCGCCATGGCGGATTACCAGATGGAATCCCTGTCGGCGGAAATCAACCTGGAAGCCGCGAAGCTGGCGCGCGCCTGTGCCGACGAGTGGACGGCCCGCACGCCGGACAAGCCTCGCTACGTTGCCGGGGTGCTTGGCCCGACGAACCGCACCGCGTCGATTTCACCGGACGTCAACGACCCGACGTTTCGTAACATCACCTTTGACCAGCTGGTTGCCGCCTACCGCGAATCGACCAGAGCGCTGGTGGAAGGCGGCTCCGACCTGATCCTGATTGAAACCGTATTCGATACCCTCAACGCCAAAGCCGCAATTTACGCGGTGAAAGAGGAGTTTGAGGCGCTGGGCGTTGACCTGCCGATCATGATTTCCGGCACCATCACCGACGCCTCCGGCCGCACCCTGTCTGGCCAGACAACCGAAGCGTTTTATAACTCCCTGCGCCACGCCGAAGCGCTCTCCTTTGGCCTTAACTGCGCGCTGGGGCCGGATGAACTGCGTCAGTACGTGCAGGAGCTATCGCGCATTGCGGAATGCTACGTCACCGCACACCCGAACGCCGGTCTGCCGAACGCGTTCGGTGAATACGATCTCGATGCCGACACCATGGCGGCGCAAATCCGCGAGTGGGCCGAGTCTGGCTTCCTGAACATTGTCGGTGGCTGCTGCGGCACCACGCCGGAGCACATCGCGGCCATGAGCAACGCCGTCGCCGGACTGCCGCCGCGCAAGCTGCCCGAGCTTCCGGTTGCCTGTCGCCTTTCCGGACTCGAGCCGTTGACCATCGGCGACGAAAGCCTGTTTGTAAACGTGGGTGAGCGTACTAACGTCACCGGTTCTGCAAAGTTCAAGCGCCTGATCAAAGAAGAGAAGTACAGCGAAGCGCTGGACGTTGCCCGCCAGCAGGTGGAAAGCGGCGCGCAGATTATCGATATCAACATGGATGAGGGGATGCTCGACGCCGAAGCGGCGATGGTGCGTTTCCTCAACCTGATCGCCGGTGAGCCGGACATCGCCCGCGTGCCGATCATGATTGACTCCTCCAAATGGGAAGTCATCGAGAAAGGGCTGAAGTGCATTCAGGGTAAAGGCATCGTCAACTCTATCTCGATGAAAGAGGGCGTTGATATCTTTATCCACCACGCGAAAATGGTCCGCCGCTACGGTGCCGCCGTGGTGGTCATGGCCTTTGACGAAGTGGGCCAGGCGGATACCCGCGAGCGCAAAATCGAGATTTGCCGCCGTGCGTACAAGATTTTGACCGAAGAGGTGGGCTTCCCGCCGGAAGACATCATCTTTGACCCGAACATCTTCGCCGTGGCGACCGGCATCGAAGAGCATAATAACTATGCCCAGGACTTTATCGGCGCGTGCGAGGACATCAAGCGCGAGCTGCCGCATGCGCTGATCTCCGGCGGCGTATCGAACGTGTCATTCTCATTCCGCGGTAACGACCCGGTGCGTGAAGCGATCCACGCCGTGTTCCTCTACTACGCCATCCGCAACGGCATGGACATGGGGATCGTTAACGCCGGACAGCTGGCGATTTACGACGACCTTCCTGCCGAGCTGCGCGATGCCGTCGAGGACGTGATCCTTAACCGCCGCGACGACGCCACCGAGCGCATGCTGGACCTGGCGGAGAAATACCGCGGCAGCAAATCGGATGAGGCGGCAAACGTTCAGCAGGCCGAGTGGCGTTCCTGGGACGTGAAAAAGCGTCTGGAATACTCGCTGGTTAAAGGCATTACCGAATTTATCGAGCTCGATACCGAAGAGGCGCGCCAGCAGGCAGCCCGCCCGATTGAGGTGATTGAAGGCCCGCTGATGGACGGCATGAACGTGGTCGGCGATCTGTTTGGCGAAGGCAAGATGTTCCTGCCGCAGGTGGTGAAATCCGCCCGCGTGATGAAGCAGGCAGTGGCGTATCTTGAGCCCTACATCGAAGCCAGCAAAGAGAAAGGTTCCAGCAACGGCAAGATGGTCATTGCCACCGTGAAGGGCGACGTGCACGACATCGGTAAGAATATCGTCGGCGTGGTGCTGCAGTGCAATAACTACGAAATTATCGACCTCGGCGTGATGGTCCCGGCGGATAAAATCCTCAAGACCGCGCGCGAAGTGAACGCTGACCTGATTGGCCTCTCCGGGCTGATCACCCCGTCGCTCGACGAAATGGTCAACGTGGCGAAGGAGATGGAGCGTCAGGGCTTCACCATTCCGCTGCTGATTGGCGGCGCGACCACCTCGAAAGCGCACACGGCGGTGAAAATCGAGCAGAACTACAGCGGGCCGACGGTGTACGTGCAGAACGCCTCGCGCACCGTGGGCGTGGTCTCCGCGCTGCTCTCTGACACCCAGCGCGACGAGTTTGTTGAGCGCACCCGCAAAGAGTACGAAACCGTCCGCATCCAGCACGGCCGTAAGAAGCCGCGCACCCCGCCTGTTTCACTCCAGGCGGCGCGCGACAACGATCTGGCCTTTGACTGGTCGAGCTATACGCCGCCGGTCGCGCATCGTCTGGGCGTTCAGGAGGTCAGCGCCAGCATCGAGACGCTGCGCAACTACATCGACTGGACGCCGTTCTTTATGACCTGGTCGCTGGCGGGTAAATATCCGCGCATCCTGGAGGATGAGGTGGTAGGCGAGGAGGCGAAGCGTCTGTTCAAAGATGCCAACGACATGCTCGACACGCTGAGCGCAGAGAAAACCCTCAACCCGCGCGGCGTGGTGGGGCTGTTCCCGGCGAACCGCGTGGGTGACGACATTGAAATTTATCGCGATGAAACCCGCACCCACGTATTGGCAGTCAGCCGCCATCTGCGCCAGCAAACCGAGAAAGTGGGCTTTGCCAACTACTGCCTGGCCGATTTCGTCGCGCCGAAGTTAAGTGGTAAAGCCGACTATATCGGCGCCTTTGCGGTAACCGGCGGTCTGGAAGAAGATGCGCTGGCGGACGCGTTCGAAGCGCAGCACGATGATTACAATAAAATCATGGTGAAAGCGATTGCCGACCGCCTGGCGGAAGCCTTTGCCGAGTACCTCCACGAGCGCGTGCGTAAGGTGCACTGGGGCTACGCGGCGAATGAAAACCTCAGCAATGAGGATCTGATCCGCGAAAACTACCAGGGCATTCGCCCGGCACCGGGATACCCGGCCTGCCCGGAACACACCGAGAAAGGCACAATCTGGAAACTGCTGGACGTAGAAGCGCATACAGGTATGAGGCTCACCGAGTCGTTCGCCATGTGGCCGGGCGCGTCAGTCTCAGGCTGGTACTTCAGCCATCCGGACAGCAAGTACTTCGCCGTGGCGCAGCTGCAGCGGGATCAGATCGAAGATTACGCCTTGCGCAAAGGGATGAGCGTATCAGAAGTGGAGCGCTGGCTGGCCCCTAATCTCGGCTACGACGCCGACTAAAATCACTTTTCCTTACAACAAACAGGGCACCTCAAGGGTGCCTTGTCTCTTTCTTACGCTTAAACCCTTATACTGAACCTATGGAAAACGAATAACGATAAGGAGGAAAACCTTCCGTGCTGACCCTGTTACATCTGCTCTCTGCAGTCGCACTGCTCGTATGGGGCACCCATATCGTCCGTACCGGCGTGATGCGCGTTTTTGGCGCCCGTTTACGTACCGTCCTCAGCAGCAGCGTTGAGAAGAAGCCGCTCGCCTTCTGCGCGGGCATTGGCGTAACGGCACTGGTTCAGAGCAGTAACGCCACGACCCTGCTTGTCACCTCCTTTGTGGCGCAGGATCTGGTGGCGCTGGCCCCGGCGCTGGTCATTGTGCTGGGTGCGGATGTAGGTACCGCGCTGATGGCGCGTATCCTGACGTTCGATCTCTCCTGGCTGTCCCCGCTGCTGATTTTTATCGGCGTTATCTTCTTCCTCGGCCGCAAACAGACGCGCGCCGGCCAGCTTGGACGTGTGGGCATTGGCCTGGGGCTGATTCTGCTGGCGCTGGAGCTGATTGTGCAGGCGGTCACCCCTATTACCGAGGCCAACGGCGTTCAGGTCATCTTCGCTTCCCTGACCGGGGACATCATGCTCGACGCGCTTATTGGCGCGGTGTTTGCCATCGTCAGCTACTCCAGCCTGGCCGCCGTGCTGCTGACGGCCACGCTCACCGCCGCCGGGGCGATCTCCTTCCCGGTCGCGCTGTGCCTGGTGATCGGTGCCAACCTCGGCTCGGGCCTGCTGGCGATGCTCAATAACAGCGCGGCCAACGCCGCAGCCCGACGCGTGGCGCTCGGCAGCCTGCTGTTTAAGCTGGTGGGCAGCCTGATTATCCTGCCCTTTATCCACCCGCTGGCGAATCTGATGGACAACCTCCCGTTGCCGAAGGCGGAGCTGGTGATCTATTTCCACGTGTTCTACAACCTGGTGCGCTGCCTGGCGATGGTACCTTTTGCCGGGTCGATGGCCCGCTTCTGTGAACGCCTCATTCAGGACGAACCGGAGCTGGATGCGCGCCTGAAACCGAAGCACCTGGATACGTCCGCGCTGGACACCCCGGCGCTGGCGCTGGCGAATGCCGCGCGCGAGACGCTGCGCATGGGCGACGCGATGGAAACCATGCTCGAAGGCCTGCAAAAGGTGATGCACGGTGAGCCGCGTGAAGAGAAAGAGCTGCGCAGGTTAGCTGACGATATCAACGTGCTCTATACCGCAATCAAGCTTTACCTGGCGCGCATGCCGCAGGACGAGCTGGCGGAAGAGGAGTCCCGCCGCTGGGCGGAAATTATCGAGATGTCGCTCAACCTTGAGCAGGCTTCGGATATCGTTGAACGCATGGGCAGCGAGATCGCCGACAAATCCCTTGCCGCGCGTCGTGCGTTTTCAGGTGAAGGCCTGAAGGAGCTGGAAGCGCTGCACGAACAGCTGGTCAGCAACCTCAAGCTGGCGATGTCGGTATTCTTCTCCAGCGATGTGCCGAGCGCGCGCCGCCTGCGCCGCAACAAGCATCGTTTCCGTATTCTGAACCGCCGCTACTCGCACGCCCACGTTGAGCGTCTGCACCAGCAGAACGTGCAGAGTATCGAAACCAGCTCACTCCACCTGGGACTGCTGGGCGATATGAAGCGCCTCAACTCGTTGTTCTGTGCGGTGGCCTACAGCGTGATGGAACAGCCGGATGAAGACGACGAGCGGGATGAGTATTAATCTCTGAAAGCGCCTCGCAAAACCTTGTTGCGAGGCGTGACACCTTATCAAGCGCCATTTACCCTTCAGACCTTACGTTTTTTAGGGAATAGAAAATGGTCGTTTATTACGCTACACTTCGCCAATTCATGCGCATTCCGATGGGGGTTTTCATGCGCACTACTCATGGCATTAAAAAATCAGTCAACGTGTCGTTAGCACCTGAAATCCTTGAAGAGGCGCGACGGCTTAAACTTAATCTCTCTGCCGTGCTCACGGCTGCACTGCAGGAGCAGTTTCGTGCGCATCAGCGTGCAGAGTGGTTAGCAGAAAATAAAGCTTCTATCGAGGCCATTAACCAATGGGTTGATGAAAACGGCTCCTTTAGTGACTTTCAGAGGTCGTTCTGATGGAGCAATATTTTGCTTATGAGAATGAAGGTAAGGGGAAAACTGCCTATCCCTGGCTAATCAATATGCAGCATCCCGTGGCTAATGTGATGAAGCATGTTCTGGTCGCCCCCGCAGTTGAACTTAGCCATCTGGGAGGCATTCAGCCACCTGCGAAAGTGTGCCCTGTCGTTGAGATAGCGGGTAAACCCTGTGTGGTAATGATGCACATGATGGCAGGCATATCGCCAAAAGAGTTAGGCGAGCGTGTCGCCGATCTTACGCAAAACCGTGCTTCATTGCGGGATGCACTCGATTTTTTGATCAACGGTTACTAACACTTTTTTGTCAGCCGCAAGGTAAGGTATATTTCGCCCTTCACAGGAGAAACTATGCTGCCAACTCAATCAACCCGATTAAACAAATACATTAGCGAGAGCGGGATCTGCTCACGTCGCGAGGCTGACCGTTACATTGAACAAGGTAACGTGTTTCTTAACGGCAAACGCGCCACCATCGGCGATCAGGTGGTGCCTGGCGATGTGGTTAAAGTGAATGGTCAGCTCATCGAACCGCGTGATGCTGAAGACCTGGTGTTTATCGCGTTGAACAAACCGGTTGGGATTGTCAGCACCACGGAAGACGGTGAGCGGGACAACATCGTTGATTTCGTGAACCACAGCAGCCGTATCTTCCCGATTGGCCGTCTGGATAAAGACTCTCAGGGGCTGATTTTCCTCACCAACCACGGCGATCTGGTCAACAAGATCCTGCGTGCCGGTAACGATCACGAGAAAGAGTACATTGTGACGGTGAATAAGCCGGTCACGGACGACTTCATTCGCGGTATGGGCGCCGGTGTGCCGATCCTTGGTACCGTTACGAAAAAGTGTAAGGTGAAGAAAGAAGCGCCGTTCGCGTTCCGCATTACCCTGGTGCAGGGCTTAAACCGCCAGATCCGCCGCATGTGCGAACATTTCGGTTATGAAGTGACGAAGCTTGAGCGCACGCGCATCATGAACGTCAGCCTGTCCGGCATTCCGCTGGGTGAATGGCGCGACTTAACGGATGACGAACTGATCGAGCTATTCAAGCTTATCGAGAACTCCTCGTCCGAAGCGAAGCCGAAGGCCAAAGCAAAACCGAAAACCCAGGCGATTAAACGTCCGGTGGTGAAGGCGCCGCAGGCGGAAGAGAAAGGACGCGGCAAATCGGGTAACGGGAAGCGATTTACCCAGCCTGGCCGTAAAAAGAAAGGGCGCTGATTAGCGCCTTCCACGGGTAGACGTTGTGGCCGACCAGGAAAAGGTCGCCTCTGCATCGGGTTTATAAGCCTGCTCTTTTTTCAGCTTGCGGGCTTTTTTCGCCGCGGCGTCACGCTGCGCCATCAGCTTATCGATGTACTCTTTTTTCACCTGATTGGTTTCGGCGTTCGTCAGCGTGCGGCCATGTGCGATACGGGCGCGGTCGAGAAGCGTTTTCAGTTCGCGCTGCTCGGCTTCGGTCATGTCTTTCTGGGTCAAACGTGGTATAGCCATTGCTGAAGCCTCCTGATGGGGAGGCTTCAGTGTAAAGCAAGCTGAGTCAATTAACCCTGCTTCACCGCATCTTTTTTCGTTTGTTCATCAATCGGTTTGCCGGACCAGTAGCCCGCCAGCAGCGAGCCGGAGAGGTTGTGCCAGACGGAGAACAGCGCGCCAGGCAGGGCCGCCAGCGGGGAGAAGTAAATTTTACCAAGCGCCGCCGCCAGGCCGGAGTTCTGCATCCCTACCTCGATTGCCAGCGTGCGGCAGGTCGATTCGTCGAAGCCAAATAGTTTCCCTCCCCAGTAGCCGCCCAGCAGACCAATGGTGTTATGTAGCACCACCGCGACGATCACCACAAAGCCTACGGAAGCAATGTGCGAGGCGGAGCCCGCTACCACGGCGCTGATGATGGCCAGAATACAGGCCATTGAAAACGCGGGCAGGTATGGCTCAACGGCCTTCACCACGCGCGGGAAAAGATGGTGAATGGCCAGCCCCACCGCAATCGGGATCACCACAATCTGCAGAATGCTCAGCAGCATGCCCATCACGTCCACCTGAATATGCGCATCCACGTACAGGCGGGTTAACAGCGGCGTGGCAATCACGCCCACCAGCGTAGAGACGGACGAGATAGTGACGGAGAGCGCCACGTCGCCTTTCGCCAGATAGATCATGACGTTGGACGCCGTGCCGCTGGCCACGCTGCCCACCAGCACCATCCCGGCGGAGAGGTCGGGCGGCATCTTAAAGGCCATCGCCAGCAGCCACGCCGCGAGCGGCATCACCAGGTAGTGCAGAAATATTCCTGCCGCGACGGGCGCAGGGCGAGACAGCACGCGTTTAAAGTCGTCGACTTTCAGATGCACGCCCATACCGAACATGATCAGCATCAGCAGGGTGGTGACCCACGGCCCGATGCCGGTGAACGTGGTGGGGGTGTAATACGCGAGTACGGAGAGCAGCAGCGCCCATAACGGGAACAGCCGCGTGATGGCGGATAACATAATGGTTTCCTTGCAGTATTGTCGTGTTGTTTAGTTATGAAAAAGCCGGGTCTGTGCCCGGCTTGTAGATATTGTTTATCGCGCTAACGAATTTTATTCAAACAAATTCTGATGAAGTTTCTGCACGACCTGCTCGGCCTGATCGGCAGGCACCAGGAAGCAGAGGTTATAGCTGGACGCACCGTAGCAAATCATGCGGATGTTGAACGGGTCGAGCACACCAAACACCTCTTTGCCCACGCCGCAGGCACGCGACAGCTTGTTGCCAATGATGGCAACCAGCGCCAGATCTTCTTCCACTTCCACGCGGCACAGCTCGGACAGCTCAATCAGCAGCGACTGCGTCAGCAGGGTGTCGCCGGTGGAGGTAGAACCGGTGGTGTCCAGCGTCAGCGCAATGCTCACTTCAGAGGTGGTGATCAGATCCACGGAGATGTTGTGGCGTGCCAGAATGCCAAACACTTCCGCCAGGAAACCGCGGGAGTGCAGCATATTGTGGCTGTGCAGGGTGACCAGCGTCTGGCGACGGCGCAGGGCCAGGGCGCGGAACAGCGGCGGGTTTTCCGTTTTCTTGCAGACCAGCGTCCCGCCCGCTTTCGGATCTTTACTGGAGCCGACGAAGACCGGAATATCGCTACGTACGGCTGGCAAAAGGGTTGCCGGATGCAGCACTTTCGCACCGAAGGTGGCCATTTCAGCCGCTTCTTCAAACGCGATCACGTCAATACGTTTCGCCGCAGAAACGACGCGCGGGTCGGTGGTGTAAATGCCCGGAACGTCAGTCCAGATATCCACGCGCGTGGCATGCAGGGCTTCGCCCAGCAGCGCGGCGGTGTAGTCGCTGCCGCCACGGCCAAGCGTGGTGGTGCGGCCCTTCGCTTCACTGCCGATAAAGCCCTGGGTGATCACGATACCGTCTGCCAGGCGTGGTGCCAGCTGCTGATTGGTCAGTTCGGCCAGTGCTTCAACGTCCGGCTCGGCACGGCCAAAGCGGTCGCTGGTACGCATCACTTTACGCACGTCAAACCACTGCGCCTGAATGTTACGCTCGCGCATGATTTCAACAAACAGCAGGGTGGACATCAGCTCGCCGTGGCTAACCAGCTCGTCGGTCAGGGCGGTGGAGGTGGCCAGAGAGGCGGCTTCTGCCAGGGTAGTGATATTTTCCAGCAGACGTTCCACTTCCTCGCGGATGACGTTCGGGTTCTGCAGACGCTCAAGAATGTCGAACTGAATTTTGCGCAGTGCATCCAGCTTCACGAAACGTTCTGTCGCTTCCAGTCCTTCAGACAGAGAAACCAGCAGGTTCGTCACGCCGGCAGATGCAGACAGCACCACCAGGCGGGTATTCGGATCGGCCAGCACCACATCGGCGCTGCGGTTCATGGCATCGTAATCGGCCACACTGGTGCCGCCAAACTTGGCGACCACAAAACTCGTCATAACAACCTCGTGTCAGGGAATGAATAAGCGACCTTGGCACAAGAGTGAAACGAAAACAGGTGCAGGCGCAAAATACGGCCCTATAAATAAAATGCGGGGGAGGTCCTGTCAATGCTGGGATTATGCGGATTTTTTATGGGGGGGTACCCCTGAGAAACAGGACTTATAACAGCGCCAGATTTTATGCTCCGTTTTAGGGCATTTTGACCGACATTTCGCCGCCCCGGGAGGGCGTTTCAGCAGCTATACTTTTCGGGTCTTTTCACCTGCGTTTGATGCAGGCCAGGGCAATGGCATAAAAACCATCACAATTTTTATTTGCAGGCGCTACAATCGACCGCAGTCACAATTCTCAAATCAGAAGAGTATTGCTAATGAAAAACATCAACCCAACGCAGACCGCTGCCTGGCAGGCACTCCAGAAACATTATGATGAAATGAAAGACGTCACCATCGCGGATCTGTTCGCGAAAGATGCCGATCGTTTCAACAAGTTCTCCGCGACCTTCGACGACCTGATGCTGGTGGATTTCTCCAAAAACCGCATTACCGAAGAGACGCTGGCAAAACTGCAGGATCTGGCGAAAGAAACCGAGCTTGCCGACGCCATCAAATCCATGTTCTCCGGTGAGAAGATCAACCGCACCGAAGACCGTGCCGTGCTGCACGTCGCTCTGCGTAACCGTAGCAATACGCCAATCATCGTTGACGGCAAAGACGTCATGCCGGAAGTGAACGCGGTGCTGGAAAAGATGAAAACCTTCTCCGAAGCGATCATCTCCGGCAACTGGAAAGGCTACACCGGCAAAGCGATCACTGACGTGGTTAACATCGGTATCGGCGGTTCTGACCTCGGTCCGTTCATGGTGACCGAAGCGCTGCGCCCGTACAAAAACCACCTCAATATGCACTTTGTGTCTAACGTCGATGGTACCCACATCGCCGAAGTGCTGAAGAACGTGAACCCGGAAACCACCCTGTTCCTGGTTGCGTCTAAAACCTTTACCACCCAGGAAACCATGACCAACGCCCACAGCGCGCGCGACTGGTTCCTGAAAACGGCTGGCGATAACAAGCACGTGGCGAAACACTTCGCGGCGCTGTCTACCAACGGTAAAGCCGTCAGCGAGTTCGGCATTGATACCGCGAACATGTTCGAGTTCTGGGACTGGGTTGGCGGCCGCTACTCCCTGTGGTCTGCGATTGGCCTGTCCATCATCCTGTCCGTGGGCTTCGACAACTTCGTTGAGCTGCTCTCCGGCGCGCACGCGATGGATAAACACTTCTCCACCACCGCACCAGAGAAAAACCTGCCGGTGCTGCTGGCGCTGATCGGTATCTGGTACAACAACTTCTTCGGCGCTGAAACCGAAGCGATCCTGCCGTACGACCAGTATATGCACCGCTTTGCGGCCTACTTCCAGCAGGGCAACATGGAATCCAACGGTAAATATGTTGACCGTAACGGCAACGCGGTGGACTACCAGACTGGCCCAATCATCTGGGGCGAGCCGGGCACCAACGGTCAGCATGCCTTCTACCAGCTGATTCACCAGGGCACCAAAATGGTACCGTGCGATTTCATCGCCCCGGCTATTACCCATAACCCGCTGTCCGATCACCATCCGAAGCTGCTGTCCAACTTCTTCGCACAGACCGAAGCGCTGGCGTTTGGTAAATCCCGCGAGGTGGTTGAGCAGGAATACCGTGACCAGGGTAAAGACCCAGCCACGCTGGACCACGTGGTGCCGTTCAAAGTGTTCGAAGGCAACCGTCCAACCAACTCCATCCTGCTGCGCGAAATCACGCCGTTCAGCCTGGGTGCGCTGATTGCTCTGTACGAGCACAAAATCTTCACACAGGGCGCGATCCTGAACATCTTCACCTTTGACCAGTGGGGCGTTGAGCTGGGCAAACAGCTGGCAAACCGTATTCTGCCAGAGCTGGGTGATGATAAAGCGATTACCAGCCATGACAGCTCAACAAATGGTTTGATCAACCGTTATAAAGCATGGCGTGCGTAATTAAAACGTCATGAAAACGTGCCGGCGAAATGCCGGCATTTTTTTATCGGATAATTCCTGATGTCTGTTAGTTAACTCAAATTCTGGATCTGAGTTTAATCCGAAAAAGACGGTTAACCCGTTAATTGCTGCGGTTTATTTTAAGAAAATACGCAGTAGTCCATTAATATATTTATATTATAAGTTATTGATTTTTATAAATTATATATTTATGCCATTTGTCTTTCATTTCCATTTTAACCATTAATCCGAAAACCCTCTCCCTATTTCCCCTTACGGCAAACCCACGGCAGTAGTTGTGTATACTCGATTCCGCCTGAAATTCTTTTCGGGCAAATCTCCATTCATTCATTGAAGGGAAATTGTTATGAAGAAAGTACTGTATGGCATTTTTGCCATATCTGCGCTTGCGGCGACATCTGTCTATGCAGCTCCGGTTCAGGTCGGGGAAGCGGCAGGTTCGGCTGCGACGTCTGCGTCTGCGGGAAGTTCTACCGCAGCCAGCGCCAGCACCGTAAGTTCAGCCGTGGGTGTCGCGCTGGCGGCAACCGGTGGCGGTGATGGCTCCAACACCGGAACCACGACCACCACGACAACCAGCACCCAGTAATAGCGGGTGTTTTAATCATAACCACACTTCGGTGTGGTTATTTCGCCCCTTCGGAGAAGAGTCGTGAAGCGACCTGCAATCATTCTGATTTGCCTGCTGCTGCAGGCGTGCTCGGCCACCACTAAAGGGCTGGGAAACTCACTGTGGGAAAGCCTGTTCGGCACACCGGGCGTGCATCTGACCGATGACGAACTTCAGAACATGCCCTATGCCAGTCAGTACATGCAGCTTAACGATGGCCCGCAACTGTTTGTGGTGCTCGCTTTCGATGAAAACGGGCAGCAGAAATGGGTGACGCAGGATCAGGCTACCATCGTGACGCAGCATGGCCGTATCGTGAAAACCCTGCTGGGCGGCGATAACCTGCTGGAGGTGAATAATATCGCCGACGACCCGCTGATCAAGCCGAACAAGATCGCCGACGGCGCAGGCTGGACGCGCACGATGGGCTGGACCGAACACAAGCAGGTGCGTTACGCCACGGCACGCTCGACCTTCCGCTGGGACGGCACGGACAGCGTGAAAGTCGGCAGCGACGAAACGCAGGTTCGCGTGCTGGATGAAGAGGTCACCACCGACAAGGCCACCTGGCACAACCGCTTCTGGATCGACGAGGAAGGGCAGATCCGTCAGTCCTTACAGTATCTCGGTGCCGGATTCTTCCCGGTCAAAACCACCCTGATCAAGGCGGCGAAATCATGAAAACGCTCATTCACGTTGCGCTTATCGCCAGTTTTGCCGCGCCGCTGGCATGGTCCGCCGGGACAGTAAAGGTCTACACGCCGGACAGTGAAAAACCCAAAACCTTAACCCACGCCGAGCATCTGCTCGATCTCGTCGGACAGCCAAGGCTCGCCAACAGCTGGTGGCCGGGCGCGGTCATCGCTGAACGGCAGAAGACCGCTGAAGCGGAACAACAGCACAAGGCTCTCCTTGCGAGGCTGACGGGACTCGCGGAGCAGGAAGATGGCGACGACGCGGCGGCCATTAACAGCGTCCGTCAGCAGCTGCAGGCGCTGAAGGTGACGGGCCGTCAGAACGTCAATCTTGACCCGGATGACGTGCGCGTCACGGAAAACGGCAACCCGACGCTGGAAGGGGACTATACGCTCTGGCTGCCGGCGAAGCCGACGACGGTGACCGTGATGGGGCTTATCAGCAGCCCGGGTAATAAGCCCTTTACCCCCGGTCGTGACGTGGCGAGCTACCTCGACGAGCAGAGCCTGCTGAGCGGTGCCGATAACAGCTACGCCTGGGTGGTTTACCCTGACGGCCACACGCAAAAAGCCCCCGTCGCTTACTGGAATAAACGGCATATCGAACCCATGCCGGGCAGCATCATTTTTGTCGGTTTTGCCGACCATTTCTGGACGAAGGCGTATGACGGGCTTAACGCCGATATCCTTCACTCCCTGATTCAGCGGATACCGGAATAATGAAAAGAACTTATCTCTACAGCATGCTGGCGCTCTGCGTGAGTGCCGCCTGCCATGCAGAAACGTATCCGGCACCCATTGGCCCGTCTCAGTCAGACTTCGGCGGCGTCGGTTTACTACAAACGCCCACCGCGCGTATGGCGCGCGAGGGGGAAATTAGCCTTAACTACCGTGATAACGACCAGTATCGCTACTACTCGGCGTCGGTGCAGCTGTTCCCGTGGCTTGAAACCACGCTGCGCTATACCGACGTGCGGACGAAACAATACAGCAGCGTCGAGGCGTTCTCAGGCGATCAGACCTACAAAGATAAAGCCTTCGACGTCAAGCTGCGCCTGTGGGAAGAGAGCTACTGGATGCCGCAGGTCTCAGTGGGTGCCAAAGATATCGGCGGTACCGGTCTGTTTGATGCGGAATACATCGTGGCCAGCAAAGCCTGGGGGCCGTTCGACTTCTCACTCGGGATGGGATGGGGCTATCTCGGCACCAGCGGTAACGTGAAAAACCCGTTTTGCTCCTACAGCGATAAATACTGCTACCGCGATAACAGTTATCAGAAAGCGGGCTCCATCAACGGGGACCAGATGTTCCACGGCCCGGCGTCGCTGTTTGGCGGTGTAGAGTATCAAACACCCTGGCAGCCATTACGCCTGAAGCTGGAGTACGAGGGGAATGACTACTCGCAGGACTTCGCCGGGAAGATTGAGCAGAAGAGCAAGTTTAACGTCGGCGCCATTTATCGCGTCACCGACTGGGCCGACGTTAACCTCAGCTACGAGCGCGGCAATACGGTGATGTTTGGCTTCACGCTGCGCACCAACTTTAACGACATGCGGCCGCACTACAATGATAACGCGCGGCCTGCATACCAGCCGGAGCCGCAGGATGCGATTCTGCAGCACTCTGTGGTGGCAAACCAGCTGACGCTGCTGAAATACAATGCCGGTCTGGCGGATCCGAAAATTCAGGTGAAAGGCGATACGCTGTACGTGACCGGCGAGCAGGTGAAATACCGCGACTCGCGCGAAGGGATCGAACGCGCCAACCGGATCGTTATGAACGATCTCCCGGACGGGATCCGCACGATCCGCGTGACGGAGAATCGTCTCAACCTGCCGCAGGTGACGACGGAAACGGACGTTGCCAGCCTTAAGCGCCACCTGGAAGGCGAACCGCTCGGGCATGAAACCGAGCTGGTGCAAAAACGCGTAGAGCCGATCGTGCCGGAGACCACCGAGCAGGGCTGGTATATCGACAAGTCGCGCTTCGATTTCCATATCGATCCGGTGTTGAACCAGTCCGTCGGCGGGCCGGAAAACTTCTACATGTATCAGCTGGGCGTCATGGCGACGGCGGATCTGTGGCTTACCGACCACCTGCTGACCACCGGCAGCCTGTTTGGCAACATCGCTAACAACTACGACAAGTTCAACTATACCAACCCGCCAAAAGACTCACAGCTGCCGCGCGTGCGTACCCGCGTGCGTGAGTACGTGCAGAACGATGCCTATGTGAATAACCTGCAGGCCAACTATTTCCAGTACTTCGGCAACGGCTTCTACGGCCAGGTGTACGGCGGGTATCTGGAAACCATGTACGGCGGCGCGGGGGCGGAAGTGCTTTATCGTCCTGTCGACAGCAACTGGGCGTTCGGGGTTGATGCCAACTACGTCAAGCAGCGTGACTGGCGCAGCGCCCAGGACATGATGAAGTTCACCGACTACAGCGTCAAAACCGGTCACCTGACTGCCTACTGGACGCCGTCGTTCGCACCTGACGTGCTGGTGAAAGCCAGCGTCGGCCAGTACCTGGCGGGCGATAAGGGCGGCACGCTGGACATCTCCAAACACTTCGACAGCGGCGTCGTGGTGGGCGGCTACGCCACCATCACCAATGTCTCGCCGGACGAATATGGGGAAGGGGACTTCACCAAAGGGGTTTACGTATCGATTCCGCTGGATCTGTTCTCATCTGGTCCAACCCGCAGCCGTGCGGCCATCGGCTGGACGCCGCTGACGCGCGACGGTGGTCAGCAGCTTGGGCGTAAGTTCCAGCTGTACGACATGACCAGCGACAAGAACATTAATTTCCGCTGATGCCCCTCACCCTAACCCTCTCCCCAAAGGGGAGAGGGGATCGCTCGGCGCTGTCTTTTCCCCCTCGCCCCTTTGGGGAGAGGGCCGGGGTGAGGGGAATCCTCTCCGTTGCGCCAAACATAAACAAAAAATATAGATCTCCGTCACATTTTTGCGTTATACAGGAACCTCGCCCTGGAGAATGAGGTGCTGTATGACATCCCTGACTCGCCCGCGCGTTGAGTTTATCTCAACTATCCTCCAGACCGTGCTGAACCTCGGTCTGTTGAGCCTTGGCCTGATACTGGTCGTCTTTTTGGGTAAAGAGACGGTGCATCTGGCGGATGTACTGTTTGCCCCTGAACAAACCAGCAAATATGCGCTGGTGGAAGGCCTGGTGGTCTACTTTCTCTACTTTGAATTTATCGCCCTGATTGTGAAGTACTTTCAGTCCGGCTTTCACTTCCCGCTGCGTTATTTTGTCTACATAGGGATCACCGCGATTGTGCGGCTGATCATCGTCGATCATAAATCCCCGCTCGACGTGTTGATCTACTCGGCGGCGATCCTGCTGCTGGTGATCACCCTCTGGCTGTGTAACTCAAAGCGGCTGAAACGGGAATAAAAAAATGGCGCTCCGAAGAGCGCCTAACAACAGTCACAAGTTGGGTCAATACAATACGTCTAAAGTTGAGGGTTGCAGTGGCATAACAAAATGAAACTTAACCTTTCACACCGCCCGCCGTCAGGCCATTGACCAGCCAGCGCTGCGCCAGCAGGAACACCACGGTAATCGGGATGGCGGAAAGTACGGCCGCCGCGGCAAAGTCGCCCCACAGGTAGTTTTGCGGATTGAGGTATTGCTGCATACCCACGGCCAGGGTGTAGCTGTTCACATCACGCAGTAACAGTGAGGCAACCGGTACTTCGGTGATCGCAGCGATAAACGACAGGATAAACACCACCGCCAGAATCGGCACCGACAGCGGCAGCAGCACCAGGCGGAACGCCTGCCAAGGGGTTGCCCCATCCAGCGCCGCCGCTTCTTCCAGCGAGCCGTCGATGGTTTCGAAATAGCCTTTAATGGTCCATACATGCAGTGCGATACCGCCAAGATAGGCGAAGATCACGCCACCGTGGGTGTTCAGACCGATAAACGGAATGTACTGGCCCAGGCGGTCAAACAGGGCGTACAGCGCCACCAGCGACAGCACGGCCGGGAACATCTGGAAAATCAGCATCCCTTTCAGCAGCGTCGCTTTGCCCGGGAAACGCATACGGGCAAAGGCGTAAGCGCAGGTGGTGGACAGCGCCACGATACCGATCGCGGTAATGCCTGCGATTTTCACCGAGTTCCACAGCCACAGCAGCACCGGGAACGGCGGCGGCGTGACGCGGCCATCCGCGTGCTCCACGCTGAAGCCCAGCGCGAGCTTCCAGTGCTCCCAGGAGATTTCGTCCGGGATCAGGCTCCCGGTGGCGAAGTTACCCGAACGCAGGGAGATGGCGATAACCATCAGCAGCGGGAACATGATCGCCGCGATGAAAATCAGCAGGCCTAAGTGCGTCGCCAGGAGGCGCAGCTTCTGAGATTTGGGTTGTACCATTGCCATGATCGATGCCCTCCTTAGTCAAATTTCATACGTGTGGCTTTCAGGTTCACAATCGCCAGTGCGCCTACCAGCAGGAAGATCAGGGTGGCAATCGCCGCCGCCAGACCGAAGTCCTGACCGCCGCCGCCTTCGAAGGCGATACGGTAGGTGTAGCTCACGAGCAGGTCGGTATAACCTGCCGGCGTCGTGGTGCCAAGGCGATCCGGACCGCCGTTGGTCAACAGCTGAATCAGCACGAAGTTGTTAAAGTTAAAGGCGAAGCTGGCAATCATCAGCGGGGTGAGCGGCTTGATGAGCAGCGGCAGCGTAATCTTAAAGAAGTTCTGGAACGGGCCCGCGCCGTCCATCGCCGAGGCTTCGTACAGATCGTCCGGGATAGCCTTCAGCAGGCCCATGCACAGGATCATCATGTACGGATAGCCCAGCCAGGTATTGACGATGATGATCATCGAGCGGGCGGTGGTTGGGTCGCTGAACCAGGCCGGTTTGATGCCAAACAGCGCGCTCAGCATCATGTTGATTTCACCGAAGCTCTGGTTAAACAGCCCTTTGAAAATCAGAATCGAGATAAACGACGGCACGGCATACGGCAGAATCAGCAGTACGCGGTAAATCGCTTTGCCCTTCAGGGATTCCCACTGGACGAGGCAGGCCAGCACCATACCCACGGCAACGGTGAGGATCACGGTCAGTACGGAGAAGACCACCGTCCAGACGAAGATGGCGAAGAACGGTTTCTGAATGCCTTCGTCAGTAAACACGCGGGTAAAGTTGTCCCAGCCGATGGTGACGGTATAGCCCGGGCTGAGTTTGTCATCACCCCATTTGCCGTCGGCAGTAATGGACTGATAGAAACCAATGTCGTTATTCGGACGATATTTCACGCCGCTCTGGTTGTTGGTCAGCGTGCCGTCATCCGCCAGAGTATAGAGCGGCTGCGTGCCGGAGAACTGGCGCAGCGAGCTCATCGTCACTTTGCTTTCGTCTGGCAGCACGGCGGTGAGCTGGGTCAGCGCCTGACGGTTCTGGGTAATGACGCGCAGGTTGGCACGTTCACCTTCCGGCAGGGCCTGTGCCTCTTTTAAGGCCAGCTTCTGCTCGCCGCCAAATTTGAACGCGTCGGAGACATAGTATTTGCTGCTTGCTTCGTCAGTAAGCGCTAACTTCCACTCGTTTCCGGCAGGATACAGACCGAAGTTAAAGGTTTTACCCGCCTGATAAGAGCGGTCCAGAAGCACCTGCGTTGCGCGTTCCTGCGCAAGCTGGTTGGTGCTGCTGTAGTTGGTGAACGCAATGGCGATGGTACAAATCAGCGGGAACAGGACAAACAGCCCCATCCCGGCCACGCCCGGGTAGACATAGCGCCAGGCATAGGCTTTACGATTAGCGAAAATATACAGGCCAGCAGAGCTTAAAATCAGCGTCATGATGGCGAACAGATATTCCCCTTGTACGTACATTAAAACAACAAGGTAACCCACCAGCAGGCACAGCAGACCGATCGCTGACCACTTCAGCGCGTCGCTTTGCCACCAGCGTTTCTTTTTAATGACATCCATGGGGTTCTTCCTCTACAACGGTGGAATCTTATCGTCAGGTGGCGCTGCGCTTACCTGACCTACGGATCGTGCCGTAGTCGTAGGGCGGGTAAGCGCACGCGCCACCCGCCGTTTTTCTGCTTACTTAGTAATACGACCCTGAGCATCTTTCAGCGCGGCATCGACAGTCTGGCGACCGCTTGCAGCGTTGATAACCGCGGTACGGGTGGCGTACCAGAACGCGGCCATCTGTGGGATGTTCGGCATGATTTCGCCTTTCTGGGCGTTATCCATAGTGGCCGCGATACGTGGGTCTTTCGCCAGATGATCCTGGAAGGATTTCAGCGCGACGGCACCCAGCGGTTTGTCCTTGTTCACTTCATCCAGACCCTGATCGGTCAGCAGGTAGTTTTCCAGGAACTCTTTCGCCAGCTCTTTGTTCGGGCTGGCGGCGTTGATGCCCGCGCTCAGCACGCCAACGAACGGCTTAGACGGCTTGCCTTTGAAGGTTGGCAGCAGCGTCACGCCATAGTTGATTTTGCTCTTGTCGATGTTGGTCCAGGCCCACGGACCGTTGATGGTCATCGCGGTTTCGCCTTTGTTGAACGCCGCTTCCGCGATGGAGTAATCGGTATCCGCGTTCATGTGTTTGTTCTTTATCAGATCCACCAGGAAGGTCAGACCCGCTTTCGCGCCCGCGTTGTCCACGCCCACGTCTTTCACGTCATACTTGCCGTTTTCAAACTTGAACGCGTAACCGCCGTCGGCAGCAATCAGTGGCCAGGTGAAGTACGGCTCTTGCAGGTTGAACATCAGGGCGGATTTACCTTTCGCCTTCAGCTCTTTATCCAGTTTCGGGATCTCTTCCCAGGTCTTCGGCGGGTTAGGAACCAGGTCTTTGTTGTAAATCAGAGACAGGGCTTCAACCGCGATTGGGTAAGCGATCAGCTTGCCGTTATAGCGAACGGCGTCCCAGGTGAACGGGAACAGTTTGTCCTGGAAGGCTTTGTCTGGCGTCACTTCAGCCAGCAGGCCAGACTGCGCGTAACCCCCGAAACGGTCATGCGCCCAGAAGATGATGTCCGGGCCATCGCCGGTTGCCGCAACCTGCGGGAATTTCTCTTCCAGTTTGTCCGGGTGCTCTACGGTCACTTTGATGCCGGTATCTTTCTCGAATTTTTTGCCCACTTCGGCCAGGCCGTTATAGCCTTTGTCGCCGTTAATCCAGATAACCAGTTTGCCTTCTTCAATTTTGGCGAGCGCCGGTGCGGAAATCATCATTGCTGCGAGGGCGGACAATGCGAAAACGCGTGCGCCAGTCTTGATATTCATAGCTGCCATCCTTTTTGGTGATGTCTCGTGGTATGACTTCAGTGGTTCAACGTGTCTCAGTCTCCTTATTTGACATCCTCTTTCCATCCTCCCAACCCCTACGCCCCACCCCCCGTTTGTGTGATCTCCGTTGCATAAATTTAAGTTATGAGTGCTGGCGCACATAAAAACCCACCGAATTTTGCAGGCGGCTTCACGAATTTTGCCTCAGCCCTCCCGCAGCGGTCGCAGAGCCTGCTCCCTCATCCTCCCGCCTCCTCCCCCATAAAAAAGGCGGGGGGTGGAGGATTCGGGAAAGTAATGGATACCCCATAGTGAACTTATCTTGAATGTTTCTGTCGGTGACAGGTTGTAACGAAGGGAGAAGGGCATGGCGAGCGTACAGCTGCGTAATGTAACGAAAGCCTGGGGTGACGTTGTGGTGTCGAAAGACATCAATCTGGACATCAACGAAGGCGAATTCGTGGTGTTTGTTGGCCCATCAGGCTGTGGTAAATCTACTCTGCTGCGTATGATTGCCGGTCTTGAAACTATCACCAGCGGCGACCTGTTGATCGGTGATACCCGAATGAACGACATCCCACCTGCCGAACGTGGAGTCGGTATGGTGTTCCAGTCTTATGCTCTCTATCCCCACCTTTCCGTTGCCGAGAACATGTCCTTTGGCCTGAAGCTGGCCGGCGCGAAGAAAGAGGTTATTAACCAGCGCGTGACACAGGTGGCGGAAGTGTTACAGCTGGCTCACCTGCTGGAGCGTAAACCGAAAGCGCTCTCCGGTGGTCAGCGTCAGCGTGTGGCGATTGGCCGTACGCTGGTGGCCGAACCGCGCGTGTTCCTGCTTGATGAACCTCTCTCTAACCTGGATGCCGCCCTGCGCGTCCAGATGCGTATCGAAATCTCCCGTCTGCACAAGCGTCTTGGCCGCACGATGATTTACGTCACCCACGATCAGGTCGAAGCGATGACCCTCGCCGACAAAATCGTGGTGCTGGATGCCGGTCGCGTGGCGCAGGTGGGCAAACCGCTGGAGCTGTATCACTACCCGGCAGACCGCTTTGTTGCGGGCTTTATTGGCTCGCCAAAGATGAACTTCCTGCCCGTCAAAGTGACCGCGACAGCGATTGAACAGGTACAGGTGGAGCTGCCAAACCGCCAGCAGGTCTGGCTACCGGTCGACAGCGCCAACGTACAGGTCGGGGCAAACATGTCCCTCGGTATTCGTCCTGAGCACCTGCTGCCGAGCCACATCGCCGATGTGACCCTGGAAGGTGACGTTCAGGTCGTCGAACAGCTTGGTCACGAAACACAGATTCATATCCAGATCCCCGCCATCCGTCAGAACCTGGTCTACCGCCAGAACGACGTGGTGTTGGTAGAAGAGGGTGCCAGATTCGCTATCGGCTTGCCGCCAGAGCGTTGCCATCTGTTCCGTGAGGATGGCACTGCATGTCGTCGGTTGCACAAAGAGCCAGGCGTTTAAGCAATCCCAAAAGAAGACACGAAACCGACAGGTGAAGTGTTCAAAGAAAAGCAATGATCTCAGGAGATAGAATGATGATTACTCTGCGCAAACTTCCTCTGGCAGTTGCCGTCGCAGCGGGCGTAATGTCTGCTCAGGCAATGGCCGTGGATTTCCATGGTTATGCTCGTTCCGGTATTGGCTGGACGGGGAGTGGTGGTCAACAGCAGTGCTTCCAGGCAACCGGTGCTCAAAGTAAATACCGTCTGGGTAACGAATGTGAAACCTATGCGGAACTGAAACTGGGTCAGGAAGTGTGGAAAGAAGGCGATAAAAGCTTCTATTTTGACACTAACGTAGCTTATTCAGTTAACCAGGAAAACGACTGGGAAGCCACCAGCCCAGCTTTCCGTGAAGCTAACGTGCAGGGTAAAAACCTGATTGAATGGTTGCCAGGTTCTACCATCTGGGCCGGTAAGCGCTTCTATCAGCGTCATGACGTCCACATGATCGACTTCTACTACTGGGATATTTCAGGGCCTGGTGCAGGTCTTGAAAACATCGATCTTGGCTTCGGTAAACTGTCTTTAGCGGCGACACGCTCCACTGAAACAGGCGGCTCTGCTACCTTTGGTAGCGACAGCATTTATGATTACAACCAAAAAACGGCGAACGATGTTTTCGATGTTCGTTTAGCTCAGATGGAAATCAACCCAGGGGGTACGCTGGAACTGGGCGTTGACTACGGTCGTGCTAACCCACGTGATGATTATCGTTTGGTTGACGGCGCGTCTAAAGATGGTTGGATGTTCACTGCTGAACATACTCAGAGCATGCTGAAGGGCTATAACAAATTTGTGGTTCAGTATGCGACCGATTCAATGACTTCTCAGGGTAAAGGCCTGTCTCAAGGTTCTGGGGTAGGTATCGATCCTAACTCACATTTCGCCTATGACATCAACAATAACGGTAGCCTGCTGCGTATCCTGGATCATGGTGCAATCTCTTTGGGCGATCGTTGGGACCTGATGTACGTTGGTATGTATCAGGATATCGACTGGGATAATAATAACGGCACCAAATGGTGGACCGTGGGCGTTCGTCCAATGTTCAAATGGACGCCAATCATGAGTACCTTGCTGGAAGTGGGTTACGACAACGTCAAATCCCAGGAAACTGGCGAAACCAACAACCAGTACAAAATCACCCTGGCGCAACAGTGGCAGGCAGGTGACAGCATCTGGTCACGTCCAGCAATCCGCGTCTTCGCAACTTATGCCAAGTGGGATGAAAAATGGGGCTACGACTACACCGGTAACCCTTCCAACAACGCGAACTTTGGTAAAGCAGTCAAAGATGGCTTTAACGGTGGTTCCTTCGGTCGCGGTGACAACGACGAGTGGTCCTTCGGCGCCCAGATGGAAATCTGGTGGTAATCCCGTCTTAATCTGACGTAATGACCAAACTGAGGGGCGCAAGCCCCTCAATCCTTGGGACGGCGCGCTATTGCCTGGCTACCGCTGACCTGTGCATTTTGAGGTGATAACAATGAAAATGAACAAAACTCTCCTTGCTCTTTGTTTATCCGCAGGGCTGCTGGCAAGCGCGCCAGCAGTAACGCTCGCTAATGTGAATTTCGTTCCGCAAAACACAACATCCGCGCCGGCCATTCCGGCCGCTGCGTTGCAACAGCTGGTCTGGACGCCTGTCGATCAATCTAAAGCCCAAACGACCCAGCTCTCGACGGGGGGGCAACCACTTAATGTTCCGGGCATCAGTGGTCCGGTGGTTGCATACAGTGTGCCTGCAAACATTGGCGAACTGACGTTGACGCTCACAAGTGAAGTTAACAAGCAGACCAGCGTTTTTGCACCGAACGTGCTCATTCTTGACCAGAACATGACACCTTCTGCGTTCTTCCCGAGCGAATACTTTACCTATCAGGAGCCTGGTGTCATGAGCGCAGACCGCCTCGAAGGGGTAATGCGACTGACGCCTGCGCTGGGTCAGCAGAAAATTTATGTACTCGTCTTCACCACGGAAAAAGATTTGCAGCAAACCACTACGCTGCTTGATCCCGCTAAGGCCTATGCCAAAGGCGTAGGTAACGCCGTGCCGGACATCCCGGACCCGATCGCCCGCCACACCACTGACGGTCTTGTGAAGCTGAAAGTGTCAACCAATAGTGCGTCCAGCGTCCTGGTCGGCCCACTGTTTGGCTCCTCCGGTACCGGACCTGTCACCGTAGGCAACACCGCTGCGCCTGCCTATACCGCGCCAGCTGCCACGGCAGCCGCACCGGTAGCGACCGCAGCACCGGCCCCGACAAAGAAAGCGGAGCCGGTACTGAACGACACCGAAGAATACTTCAACAACGCCATTAAGCAGGCGGTGAAGCGCGGCGATGTCGATAAAGCGCTGAAACTGCTTGATGAAGCCGAACGTTTAGGTTCAACCACTGCCCGTTCCACCTTTATCAGCAGTGTAAAAGGCAAGGGGTAACCGTTTCCCCGCAGTGCTGATTTGTTAGTCGTTTGGTGCGCCTGAGTGGGCGCACTTTTTTTCGTCTCCGCCAGGCTGTTGCACTCTTGTTGCGATCGTGATCGTTAAATAACGTTTGGCCCCCCTCAATCCGTGTTTCTGCGATACAATGCCATTACGTTATGTATCGGAGAGTCTGGCATGTCACACCCTGCGCTAACGCAACTGCGTGCGCTGCGCTATTTCGACCAAATACCTGCGCTTGAACCGCAGCAACTGGACTGGTTGCTGCTGGAAGATTCCATGACGAAACGTTTTGAGCAGCAGGGTAAAACGGTTACGGTGACCCTGATTCAGGAAGGGTTTGTCTCTGGCGATGAGATTGCCAGCGAGCTGCCGCTGCTGCCGCAAGAGCCACGTTACTGGCTGCGTGAAATTTTACTCTGTGCTGACGGTGAGCCGTGGCTTGCCGGGCGGACGGTGGTGCCCGAGTCCACCCTTTCCGGGCCCGAGCTGGCGCTGCAACGTCTGGGGAAAACGCCGCTGGGGCGTTACCTTTTCACCTCGTCTGAGCTTACCCGGGATTTTATTGAGATTGGTCGTGATGCCGAACTCTGGGGGCGTCGTTCCCGCCTTCGCCTGAGCGGTAAACCGTTAATTCTGACGGAGCTTTTTTTACCGGCATCACCGTTGTACTAAGAGGAAGAAAAAATGGAGTGGAGCCTGACGCAGAATAAGCTGCTGGCGTATCACCGCTTAATGCGTACCGATAAACCCATTGGCGCGTTACTGTTGCTGTGGCCGACCCTCTGGGCGCTGTGGCTCGCCACGCCGGGCGTGCCGCCGCTGTGGATCCTTGGCGTATTCGTTGCCGGCGTCTGGCTGATGCGTGCGGCGGGCTGCGTGGTGAATGACTATGCCGATCGTAAATTCGATGGTCATGTTAAGCGTACTGCCGGTCGTCCGTTACCCAGCGGGCATGTGACCGGGAAAGAAGCCCGCGTGCTGTTTATTGTTCTGGTGCTGCTCTCTTTCCTGCTGGTGTTAACCCTCAACACCATGACCATTCTGCTTTCCGTTGCGGCGCTGGCCCTGGCCTGGGTGTATCCGTTTATGAAGCGCTACACCCATCTGCCGCAGGTGGTGCTGGGGGCGGCGTTTGGCTGGTCGATTCCGATGGCGTTTGCGGCGGTTAGTGAGTCTTTACCGCTCAGCTGCTGGCTGATGTTCCTGGCGAACATTCTCTGGGCCGTGGCGTATGACACCCAGTACGCGATGGTTGACCGCGACGATGACCTGAAAATTGGCATCAAATCAACCGCCATCCTCTTTGGCCGTCAGGACAAGCTGATCATCGGTATCCTGCAGGTTGCGGTACTGGCGCTGATGGTGGCGATTGGTCGCCTGAACGGGCTGAACTGGGAGTTCTACTGGTCCGTGCTGGTGGCGGGACTGCTGTTTGCGTACCAGCAAAAGCTGATTGCGAAGCGCGAACGCGACGCCTGCTTCAAAGCGTTTATGAACAATAACTACGTCGGTCTGGTGCTGTTTTTAGGCCTGGCGATGAGCTACTTCATATAAAAAAAGCCGGGTGGCGGCTTCGCCTTACCCGGCCTACGATTTAGCAGGATATGTAGGCCCGGTAAGCGTCAGCGCCACCGGGCGTTTTTTTACCGGCGACGCAACAACCTGAGCGCGTTCGCCGTCACCAGCACCGTTGCCCCGGTATCCGCCAGCACCGCCAGCCACAGCCCGGTCATGCCCAGCAGCGTGGTCACCAGGAAAATCCCCTTCAACCCCAGCGCGATGCCGATGTTCTGACGGATATTGGCCCGCGTCGCGCGCGCCAGGCTAATCATCTGCGCCAGTCCGGTCAGGCGGTTGTGGGTCAGCGCCGCGTCAGCCGTTTCCAGCGCCACGTCGGTCCCGCTGCCCATCGCAATACCAATGGTGGACGCTTTCATCGCCGGAGCATCGTTAATCCCGTCACCGACCATCGCCAGCGGCGTCTGAGCGTTCAGCTCCGTTACCGCGCTGACCTTATCCGCAGGCAGCAATCCGGCTTTAAACGCCAGCCCCAGCTCACCCGCAATTGCTGCCGCCGCGCGAGGGTTATCGCCGGTGAGAATCACGCCCTTCACGCCCAGCTGATGTAGCGCCACCACAGCTTCTTTTGCGTCATCGCGGAGGGTGTCGCGCAGCGCCAGCATCCCTTTTGCGACGCCGTCCTGCATCACGCTCACAACAGTTTGTCCGGTTTGTTCTAACGCCTCCACCTCTGGAGTAGAAGACTTGCCAGCCGCGACAATCAGTACCTTTTTACCGTCAACGGTGGCCTCAATCCCTGACCCGACCAGCGCCCGCTGGGCGGTTGCCGGAGGGATGTTCAGCCCGCGCGACTGCGCTTCACGCACAATCGCCTGCGCCAGCGGGTGAGTGGAGCCCTGTTCAACGGCGGCGGCCAGGGTCAGCAGTTCATCTTCACCGATATCCTGCGGATATACGCCGGTCACCTGCGGTTTGCCGACGGTCAGCGTACCGGTTTTATCGAACGCGATTTGCTGAACCTGGCTCAGCTGCTCCAGCGCCGCGCCGCCCTTAATCAGCGCCCCGCGACGTGCCGCCGCCGCCAGCCCGGAGGTAATCGCCGCCGGGGTGGAAATCACCAGCGCGCACGGACAGCCGATCAGCAATAGCGTCAGCCCTTTATAAATCCAGCCCTCCCACGGCGCGCCAAAGAACAGCGGTGGGACGACGGTAACCAGCAGAGCCACCAGCATAATGGCGGGCGTGTAGATCCGGCTGAAGCGGTCAATAAAGCGTTCGACCGGCGCGCGGCGCTCTTCGGCCTCTTCAATCAGCTTCAGGATACGGTCGATGGCGCTGTCGCCCGGCTCGGAAAGCACGGTGAGCTGTACCAGACGGTCGACGCTGGTGGCACCCGCAGGCACTTTTTCACCCGCCTCACGTTCGACCGGAATGGATTCGCCGGTCAGGGCGCTTTCATCAAAGCTCGCGGTGGCGGTAAGCAGCGCGCCGTCTGCAGGCAAACGTCCGCCTGCCGCGACTTCAATCACGTCGCCCGGACGAAGGGTCGTGATGGCGACCGTTTCACGCGTGCCGTTTACCACGCGCGTGGCGGTTTCCGGCTTCAGCGCCATCAGCGCGCTGACCCCTTTACGCGCCCGGCTGGCTGCCCAGCCCTCAAGGCGTTCACCGATTAAGAACAGCAGCAGCACCATCGCCGCTTCTGCCGTTGCGCCAATAAACAGCGCCCCGATAGCCGCCACGCTCATCAGCGTTTCGATGGCAAACCAGCTGCCGCTTTTCATCAGGCGCAGCGCCTGACGGGCAATCGGGAACAGCCCGACCAGCGTGGTGGCGATAAACGCCAGGTTGCCGAACGGGTGGTTGAACTGTTCCAGCCCCCAGCTCAGGGCCATCATGATGATGAGGGTAATGAGCGGCAGGTTTTCTTTCAGGGAAGAGGCTTTTTCAGCGGGCGCCGTTTCGCTACGAAGGGTATAGCCCGCCTTGCTGACGGCGGCTTCCACCTGTTTGCTGACGTCGTTATCGGCGCTAACCAGCAGCTTTTCAGTGGCGAATAGCACCTGAACGTGACTCACGCCCGGCACTTGTTTGACGGCGTTTTCCACTTTGCGCGCGCAGGCGGCGCAGTCCATGCCGTTAACGACCCAGCTGTAGCGGTTGCCGCTTTCAGGCAGCATTTCAGTTTGTGTTTCGCACGCCCCCTCGCAGCAGCAGTCGTCTTTCGGCGGAACCGGACTGAGCTTAAGTGCCGAGAATTGTGGAACTTTTTTAGATGTTTCTGGAGTCGACATGGCAGTCTCCGGTAATGATAATTTTCTCATTAACCGCAGCATACACTCTGGAGTCGACTCCAGAGTCAAGACTTATTTAAATATACAGCGAACGCACGATCAGGAAGTGCCCGGCAAAGTAGCAGGCGGCGGCTATCGCGTTATCCGCACGGAAGCGGCGACGATAGTGGCTGCCCAGCCACACGACATTCCCGATCAGCAGCAGCGCGGCACCGAAGAACGCGGACATCGCCGGAGCGGTCGGACGGAAGAACCACAGCTCGCCCGCCAGCCACACCATTACCAGGGTCATGGCGATAAACGTGCAGACCGGCAAACGCATCTCTTCCAGACGTGACCAGATCACCGCGATCAGCAGCGCGCCAATCACCAGCAGCACCAGCGGCAGCGGCCAGAAGAAGGAGAGCGTCATCTGGCTGGCAAAGTAGATGGTGTAAAGCAGATGCGACAGGAAGAACGCGCCGACGGCATAGAGCAGGCGCTGACGGGGGAGCAGAGTCAGCGCATCGCCTATCAGGGACGCACACAGCCCGGCGAGCACCAGATAGCTGACGGCGTTGAACATCGGCGCTTGCCAGGCCAGCAGCAGCAGGAGCAACAGCGTGACCGGTTTAAACAGCCAGCGCTGCCAGGTGGGACCACGGTACGACGCATCGACATAAAGCCATGCGGAAAAACAGACAGCGATAAATGACCAAAGCATATTAACTCCCTGTATCTGTTAAGTCTGAATAATCAGTTTCTGATCCAGTGTAGTGATGCGGGCGGGCGTTTGGCAATGGCGGGGAAGGCAGGGTATCCTGAATTCCGCATAATCTGATGGGATTGTAGAATGAGCAAGATGCCGCTGTTTTTCATTATCGTGGTGGCGATTATCGTCATTGCCGCCTCGTTCCGCTTCGTACAGCAGCGCCGCGAGAAGGCGGATAACGATGCCGCACCCCTGATGCAAAAGCGCGTGGTGGTGACCAACAAACGCGAAAAACCGCTCAATGACCGCCGCTCGCGCCAGCAGCAGGTGACGCCTGCGGGCACAACAATGCGCTATGAAGCGAGCTTTAAGCCGGAAACGGGCGGCCTGGAGATGACCTTCCGCCTGGAGGCGCAGCAGTACCATCAGTTGACGGTGGGAGAGAAAGGAACGCTGAGCTATAAAGGGTCGCGATTTGAAGGGTTCAGGACGGAATAATGCACGAACGGTTCCCTCTCCCTGTGGGAGAGGGGTAGGGTGAGGGCATCAGCCCGCACCTTACTTCTTCACCTGCGCCTTAAACTTCTTCATCCACACCAGCAGTTCAAACACGCCGAAAATAAACACGCGCAGCTGCTGCCAGCCCGTCATCTGCGGGCCGTCTTTCGGCAGGCCGTTTTTCAGCATCACCATCTGCAGGGCGTGCATAAAGGAGGTGAAAATCAGCGCGACGTTAACGAAAATGTTCATCGGGCGCGGGAACGGGTGCACCAGATTCAGAATCAAAAACGCCCAGACGCCCAGCATCAGCAAACGTCCCAGGTTAATCAGTACCGGCATCGGATCCTCCTTGTGCCTGACGGTGATACAGACGATAAGCAACCTGACCCGCGACTTTTTCACGGTGCAGATCCCAGTGAGCGGGAACCGGCGGTAAACCGTTTTCCACTTCGCTTTCAACGTAAATTAGCGCGTCATCCGCAAGCCAGCCGTTTTGTTCCAGCAGGGATAGCGTCTCCTCCAGCAGCCCCTTACGGAACGGCGGGTCGACAAACACCACGTTATGCGGCGTGCCTTTCTGCGCAAGAAAACTCAGCGTGTTGGTGTTCACGACTTTGGCGTTGCCCGCCTTCAGCGTCGCCAGATTTTGCTGCAGCGTCTGCGCCACGCCGCGCTCCATCTCCAGCAGCGTGGCGCTGGCGGCATAGCGCGACAGTGCTTCCAGACCGAGCGCGCCGCTTCCGGCGAAGCAGTCCAGGCAGTGGGCGTCTACCATTGACGGGGCCAGCCAGTTAAACAGCGTCTCGCGCACGCGGTCGGTAGTAGGGCGTAAACCGGGGCTGTCCGGCACCGGTAATTTCCGGCCTCGCCACTGACCGCCGATAATACGAATTTGACCGGCCGGGGCGCGGTTGGGTTTCTTCATCTCAGGAAAGCTCTGTTAACAATTGGCCTGCGATTGCGGGCGGTGATGTCAATTAAGTAAAGTGTTAGACTATTTCATCATTTTTTTAGCTTCCATGTATATAGCGCCGCGAGGAGTGTAGTCGCAGATGGCAAAACAAAAAAAACGTGGCTTCTTTTCCTGGCTGGGCTTCGGTGAAAAAGAGCAAGAAACAGAACAGAAAACCGAAGAGCAACAAGCCGTTGAAGAGCAGTCACCGCCTGAAACGCCTGTAGAAACCGCCGCGGTAGTCGACGCGGAAGAAACGGCGCACAGCAAAGAAGAGGTTGAATCCTTTGCAGAAGAGGTGGTTGAGGTCACGGAACAGGTTCAGGAGAGCGAGAAGCCAGAGCCGGTTGTCGTTGATGACCTTACCGAAGCACCGCAGGCCGTTATCGAGCATGAAGAGCTGCCGCTGCCGGAAGAGGCGAAAGCCGAAGAGGTGTCTGCCGAAGAGTGGCAGGCCGAAGCGGAAACCGTTGAAATTGTTGAGGCGGTGGAAGAAGAAGCGGCAATAGAGCCAGAACTCACCGACGAAGAGCTTGAAGCCCAGGCGCTGGCGGCGGAAGCGGCTGAAGAAGCGGTCATCGTGGTGCCGGTGGAAGCAGAACCGGAAGAAGAGATCGTTCAGGAGCAGGAAAAACCGACCAAAGAAGGTTTCTTCGCCCGCCTGAAGCGCAGCCTGCTCAAAACCAAAGAAAACTTAGGTTCCGGATTTATCAGTCTGTTCCGCGGCAAGAAGATCGACGACGATCTGTTTGAAGAGCTGGAAGAACAGCTGCTGATTGCGGACGTCGGCGTGGAAACCACCCGTAAGATCATCGCCAACCTGACCGAAGGGGCGAGCCGCAAACAGCTGCGCGACGCCGAAGCGCTGTACGGCCTGCTGAAAGACGAGATGGGTGAAATTCTCGCAAAAGTTGACGAACCGCTTAATATTGAAGGCAAAACGCCATTTGTTATTCTGATGGTGGGCGTGAACGGCGTAGGTAAAACCACCACCATCGGCAAGCTGGCGCGTCAGTTCGAGCAGCAGGGCAAATCGGTGATGCTGGCGGCGGGCGATACCTTCCGTGCGGCGGCGGTTGAGCAGCTGCAGGTTTGGGGTCAGCGCAACAACATTCCGGTGATTGCCCAGCATACCGGCGCGGATTCCGCGTCCGTGATCTTCGACGCCATCCAGGCGGCGAAGGCGCGCAACGTGGACGTGCTCATTGCCGATACCGCAGGGCGTTTGCAGAATAAATCGCACCTGATGGAAGAGTTGAAGAAAATCGTTCGCGTTATGAAGAAGCTGGACGAAGACGCACCGCATGAAATTATGCTGACCATTGACGCCAGCACCGGACAGAACGCCATCAGTCAGGCGAAGCTGTTCACTGAAGCGGTAGGACTGACGGGGATCGCGCTGACCAAGCTGGACGGCACCGCGAAAGGCGGGGTGATCTTCTCCGTGGCCGATCAGTTCGGCATTCCTATCCGTTACATCGGTGTAGGCGAGCGTATTGAGGATTTACGTCCGTTTAAGGCGGACGACTTTATTGAGGCATTATTTGCCCGAGAGGACTAACAATGATTCGCTTTGAACACGTCAGCAAGGCCTATCTCGGTGGGAGACAAGCGCTGCAGGGGGTGACATTCCACCTGCAGCCGGGCGAGATGGCATTCCTGACCGGCCATTCCGGCGCGGGGAAAAGTACCCTGCTCAAGCTTATCTGTGGGATCGAGCGGCCAAGCGCCGGGAAAATCTTTTTCGGCGGGCATGAGATCAGCCGCCTGAAAAACCGCGAAGTGCCTTTCCTGCGTCGTCAGATCGGCATGATTTTCCAGGATCACCACCTGCTGATGGATCGCACCGTTTTCGATAACGTGGCCATTCCGCTGATTATTGCCGGCGCCAGCTATGACGATATCCGCCGTCGCGTCTCTGCGGCGCTGGATAAGGTCGGGCTGCTGGACAAAGCGAAGAACTTTCCGATCCAGCTCTCCGGCGGTGAACAGCAGCGCGTGGGCATCGCCCGCGCGGTGGTGAACAAGCCTGCCGTGCTGCTGGCGGATGAACCGACCGGTAACCTGGACGATGCCCTGTCAGAAGGGATTTTGCGTCTTTTTGAGGAATTCAACCGCGTAGGGGTCACCGTATTGATGGCGACGCACGATATCGGGCTCATTTCCCGTCGTTCGTACCGCATGCTGACCCTGAGCGACGGGCATTTGCACGGAGGCCACGGTGAACAAGCGTGATGCAATAAACCAGATTCGGCAGTTCGGGAACCGGTTTGACCGTTTCCGTAAGCCGCAGGGCGGTGGTGACGGCAATCGTAATGCGCCGAAGCGCCAGAAGGCCGCGACAAAACCGGCCTCCCGTAAAACCAACGTGTTTAACGAACAGGTACGCTACGCTTTCCACGGCGCGCTGCAGGACCTGAAAAGCAAACCGCTGGCGACGTTCCTGACGGTGATGGTGATTGCCATCTCCCTGACGCTGCCAAGCGTCTGCTATATGGTCTATAAAAACGTCAACCAGGCGGCTTCACAGTATTATCCGTCCCCGCAGATCACGGTCTATCTGGATAAAGCGCTCGACGATAACGCCGCGGCGCAGGTGGTTGGGCAAATCCAGGCCGAGCAGGGCGTGGAGAAGGTCAACTATCTCTCACGTGAAGACGCGCTGGGCGAGTTCCGTAACTGGTCTGGCTTTGGCGGCGCGCTGGATATGCTCGAAGAGAACCCGCTGCCCGCCGTGGCGGTGGTGATCCCGAAGCTGGATTTCCAGGGGACCGATTCGCTTAACACCCTGCGCGATCGCATCACGCGCATTAAGGGCATTGATGAAGTGCGCATGGATGACAGCTGGTTTGCGCGTCTCTCAGCCCTGACCGGGCTGGTAGGACGCGTCGCGGCGATGATTGGCGTGCTGATGGTGGCGGCGGTCTTCCTCGTCATTGGTAACAGCGTTCGCCTGAGCATCTTTGCCCGTCGCGATACCATCAACGTGCAGAAACTGATTGGTGCGACGGATGGCTTCATCCTCCGACCGTTCCTTTACGGTGGCGCACTGCTCGGTTTTTCCGGCGCATTTCTTTCACTGATATTGTCAGAAATTTTGGTGATGCGGCTTTCGTCTGCCGTGACTGAAGTGGCGCAGGTTTTCGGAACGAAGTTTAATATCAGCGGCTTAGGTTTCGATGAGTGCCTGTTACTGCTGCTGGTGTGCTCGATGATTGGGTGGGTGGCAGCCTGGCTGGCAACCGTTCAACATTTACGTCACTTTACTCCCGACTAATAAAAGCGTGATATAATCTTTCCCTGCACCGAGATGTTCGCTCTGCAGGGAAAGCGTCCCTGTTGTCTCTTCCCCTGTTATCATCTCCATGTCACATTTTGTGCGTAATTTATTCACCGTTGCACCTGGAACTTGTGGATAAAATCACTGTCTGATAAAAGAGTGAATGCTAATCTCGTTGCTCAAACGCTTTGGCATGGTTGTTGCCTGACGGGGACGACCTGGACCAGAAGAAACATTGAGAGGAATGAATGACCAAAGAAATGCAAACTTTAGCTTTAGCCCCTGTTGGTAACCTGGAATCTTATATCCGGGCTGCGAACACCTGGCCGATGTTAACGGCCGAGGAAGAAAAGGAGCTTGCTGAAAAGCTGCATTACCAGGGCGATCTGGAAGCAGCTAAGACGCTGATCCTGTCTCACCTGCGCTTTGTTGTTCACGTTGCTCGTAATTATGCGGGCTACGGCCTGCCGCAGGCGGACTTGATTCAGGAAGGTAACATCGGTCTGATGAAGGCTGTACGTCGCTTTAACCCGGAAGTGGGTGTGCGACTGGTCTCCTTCGCCGTGCACTGGATCAAAGCAGAAATTCACGAATACGTGCTGCGCAACTGGCGTATCGTGAAAGTCGCCACGACAAAAGCGCAGCGCAAACTGTTCTTTAACCTGCGTAAAACCAAGCAGCGTCTGGGCTGGTTCAATCAGGATGAAGTGGAAATGGTGGCGCGCGAGCTGGGCGTAACCAGCAAAGACGTGCGTGAGATGGAATCCCGTATGGCCGCGCAGGACATGACCTTTGATATGTCCTCCGACGACGACGCATCTGACAGCCAGCCGATGGCACCGGTTCTGTATCTGCAGGATAAAACCTCTAACTTTGCTGATGGCATCGAAGAGGATAACTGGGAAGATCAGGCCGCGAACAAGCTGACTCATGCGATGGAAGGCCTCGACGAACGTAGTCAGGATATTATCCGCGCCCGCTGGCTGGACGAAGACAACAAGTCCACGCTGCAGGAGCTGGCCGACCGCTATGGCGTTTCTGCGGAACGTGTCCGTCAGCTTGAAAAGAACGCCATGAAAAAACTTCGCGCCGCTATCGAAGCGTAATTTCTGCGAAGTACACCGAGAACCCCTGGATGAGAATCCGGGGGTTTTGTTTTTTTAGCGCCCGCTCTGGCGAATTCCCTCCCCCTGGCAAACACTTACTGATGCGCTAAGCAGGCGACTTTCTCAGGGGGACAGGGTGAAAAACAACGAACTGAACGACCGGCGTTTACAGGCGACGCCGCGCGGCATCGGCGTGATGTGTAACTTCTATGCCGATAAAGCTGAAAACGCCACGGTGTGGGACGTGGAAGGCAACGAGTACATCGACTTCGCCGCCGGGATCGCGGTGCTGAACACCGGCCATCGCCATCCCAAAGTCATTTCCGCCATCGAAAAACAACTCCACGCCTTTACCCATACGGCGTACCAGATCGTGCCGTATGAAGGCTATGTGGTGCTTGCCGAACGTATCAACGAACGCGTGCCCGTTGAAGGCCCTGCCAAAACGGCGTTCTTTTCAACGGGAGCAGAGGCGGTCGAAAACGCGGTAAAAATTGCCCGGGCGTACACCAAACGTCCCGGCCTTATCACCTTCGGCGGCGCGTTCCACGGCCGCACCTTTATGACCATGGCGCTGACCGGCAAAGTTGCGCCGTACAAGCTCGGCTTTGGCCCGTTCCCCGGTTCGGTTTATCACGCGCAGTATCCGAATGAACTGCACGGCGTCAGCACCGCTGAGGCGTTGAAAAGCCTGGAACGCATCTTTAAAGCGGATATCGCACCTGACCAGGTCGCGGCCATTATTCTCGAACCGGTTCAGGGAGAGGGCGGTTTCAACATCGCGCCAGCCGATTTTATGCAAGCGCTGCGTGCCCTGTGCGATACCCACGGCATTTTGCTGATTGCCGACGAGGTGCAAAGCGGCTTCGCCCGTACCGGCAAGCTGTTCTCGATGGAACATCACTGCGTGAAGCCGGATCTGATCACCATGGCGAAAAGCCTGGCGGGTGGGATGCCGCTCTCAGCGGTGTCGGGCCGGGCTGAGGTGATGGATGCCCCCGCGCCGGGCGGGCTGGGCGGTACCTACGCCGGAAACCCGCTGGCGATTGCCGCGGCGCATGCCGTGCTCGACGTGATTGATGAGGAAGATCTCTGCACGCGCTCGGCGCATCTTGGCCATCACCTGGTGGAAGTGCTGAACAAAGCGAAGGAACACTGCCCGTATATCGCGGACATTCGCGCGCAGGGTTCAATGGTGGCGGTGGAGTTTAACGACCCGCAAACGGGCCAGCCTTCGCCGGAATTTACCCGCCAGGTGCAGGAGCGCGCGTTGCAGGAAGGGCTGCTTCTTCTGAGCTGCGGCGTCTACGGCAACGTCATTCGTTTCCTCTATCCGCTGACGATCCCTGAAGTGCAGTTCCGTAAAGCGCTGGACATCATATCCGCCTCGCTGACACGTTAAAGCCATATGCCCGGCGAAAATCCCTGCCGGGCCTATCATATATTCATTTCAAATTAGCTATTCCAAAATCATAAAAATCGGGTATGTTTTAGCAGAGTATGCTGAAAAAGCGCGAACAGCACACCTATAACTGACATAAAGCGCTGCACAACAACATCACAACAATCGTAATAACCATAATAATGGGGAATCTCAGGATGAACATGAAGGGTAAAGCGTTACTGGCAGGATGTATCGCGTTGGCATTCAGCACCATGGCACAGGCAGACATCAAAGTGGCTGTGGTTGGCGCGATGTCCGGTCCGGTAGCACAGTACGGCGACCAGGAATTTACCGGCGCTGAGCAGGCGGTTGCAGACATTAATGCTAAGGGCGGTATTAAGGGCGAAAAACTGCAGATCGTAAAATATGATGATGCCTGTGACCCGAAACAAGCGGTCGCGGTCGCGAACAAAGTGGTGAACGACGGGATCAAATACGTTATCGGTCACCTGTGCTCTTCCTCTACTCAGCCCGCGTCTGACATCTACGAAGACGAAGGTATTCTGATGATCACCCCGGCGGCGACCGCACCGGAGCTGACCGCGCGCGGCTATAAGCTGACCCTGCGCACCACCGGTCTGGACTCTGACCAGGGCCCAACCGCGGCGAAATACATCGTTGAAAAAGTGAAGCCGAAGCGCATTGCCATCGTTCATGACAAGCAGCAGTACGGTGAAGGTCTGGCGCGTTCAGTGCAGGACAACCTGAAGAAAGCCAATGCCGACGTGGTGTTCTTCGACGGGATCACCGCCGGTGAGAAAGACTTCTCCACCCTGGTGGCGCGTCTGAAGAAAGAGAATATTGATTTCGTTTACTACGGTGGCTACCACCCGGAAATGGGCCAGATCCTGCGCCAGGCGCGCGCTGCGGGCCTGAAAACCCAGTTTATGGGTCCGGAAGGCGTGGCGAACGTTTCCCTGTCTAACATTGCAGGTGAATCAGCCGAAGGTCTGCTGGTGACCAAACCGAAGAACTACGACCAGGTGCCAGCGAACAAACCTATCGTAGATGCCATCAAGGCGAAGAAACAGGATCCAAGCGGCGCGTTCGTCTGGACCACCTATGCGGCGCTGCAGTCTCTGCAGGCGGGCCTGAACCAGTCAGCCGAACCGGCTGAGATTGCCACCTGGCTGAAAGCGAACACGGTCCAGACCGTCATGGGGCCACTCTCCTGGGACGCGAAGGGCGACCTGAAGGGCTTCGAGTTCGGCGTGTTTGACTGGCATGCTAACGGCACGGCGACCGACGCTAAATAAAAGCAAAAAGGCAACGTAAGTTGCCTTTTTTAATGTTTTCTCCCTCTCCCCGTGGGAGAGGGCTGGGGTGAGGACATCAGACCGCACAAATCAGGCCGCACTGCCCCCTCTTTTGCCCGGTGGCGCTTCGCTTACCGGGCCTACAATGAGCGCCTCGTAGGCCGGGTAAGGCGCAGCCGCCACCCGGCTTTCTTTTAGCGCTTCTCCCACCCGCTCTCCTGCGCCGTAAACCCTAACGCCTGCATAAACGCCGCCATCACGCCGCGGTCTTCCACGCCGACGTCAGCCATCCACCATGAGGTCACGCTCGGGTTTTCGCGAATCACTTCTTCAATTAAATACTGTCCCACACCGCGACGACGGGTGACGTCACGTACGCGCAGCGAGTCCAGCGCCCCTTCTGTACCGCTCAGGGTGACGCGAACCGCAGCCAGCAGGCGCTCGTTAAAACGCGCGGCATAAATGCGGTGGGTCTCATCCACGCGTAGCGACGAAGGGGAATATTCCGGCCAGATCTTGCCCAGGTCGATATGATCCTGGTCGCTAAAGGTCACCAGACGCACGATAGTCAGTTTCATTAGCTACTTGTCCAAATCAGATTGAGTAGGGGCAGTGTACTCAATTTATTCACTCAGCGGCTTCCTCTTTTTATTCTCATTAACCAGGTGATTAGTTTTTTGGCAACGCGATGGGCAGTTTGAAAACACATGGATCGAAAAATAAGCAGAATTTTAACCTGAAGGGTAGTGATTTATTCGGCGCTTTGTACCGTTATTTTATGCTACAAACTGCACTTTTATTTGTTTATCTCTGCCTGATTTCAGAATATTATCTTTGCTTAATCGCCTGAAAAATAGAGATTTTAGTCTGGTTTTTGACAAAAACCTGCGCTAAACCATTAAAGGCACTGGTAAAAATAGCGTTGTTCATTAAAAGTACAGAATGCTTTTTAACCATAATAAAACAAAATATAAACACGACATCACGAATGGGGATTCAGAGATGAAAAGGAACGCGAAGACGTTAATCGCGGGGATGGTCGCACTGTCGATCTCGCATGCCGCTATGGCGGAGGACATTAAAGTTGCGGTAGTGGGTGCGATGTCCGGCCCTGTTGCCCAATGGGGTGACATGGAGTTCAACGGTGCGCGCCAGGCCATCAAAGACATCAACGCTAAGGGCGGCATCAAAGGCGACAAGCTGGTGGGCGTGGAATATGACGACGCCTGCGATCCGAAACAGGCCGTCGCGGTCGCCAACAAAATCGTCAACGATGGCATCCAGTATGTGATCGGCCACCTGTGTTCATCCTCCACCCAGCCTGCGTCTGATATCTACGAAGACGAAGGCATCCTGATGATCACCCCTGGCGCAACTAACCCTGAGCTGACCCAGCGCGGTTATCAGCACATTATGCGTACCGCCGGTCTGGACTCCTCTCAGGGGCCCACCGCCGCCAAATACATCCTTGAAACCGTTAAGCCGCAGCGTATCGCCATTATTCATGACAAGCAGCAGTACGGCGAAGGTCTGGCGCGCTCCGTTCAGGACGGCCTGAAAAAAGGCGGCGCGAACATCGTCTTCTTCGACGGCATTACCGCCGGTGAGAAAGACTTCTCCGCGCTGATCGCCCGTCTGCAAAAAGAGAATATCGACTTCGTTTACTACGGCGGCTACTACCCGGAGATGGGACAGATGCTGCGTCAGGCGCGCGCCACCGGCCTGAAAACCCAGTTTATGGGGCCAGAGGGCGTGGGCAATGCCTCTCTGTCAAACATCGCCGGGGATTCTGCCGAAGGCATGCTGGTGACGATGCCAAAACGCTATGACCAGGATCCGGCCAACAAGGCTATCGTGGATGCGCTCAAGGCGCAGAAGAAAGATCCGAGTGGTCCGTACGTCTGGATCACCTATGCGGCCGTACAGTCTCTGGCCACCGCGCTGGATCGCTCCGGCAGCAAAGAACCGCTGGATCTGGTGAAAGATTTAAAAGCACACGGGGCGAACACCGTGATTGGGCCGCTGAACTGGGATGAGAAAGGCGATCTGAAGGGATTTGAGTTTGGTGTCTTTAAGTGGCACGCCGACGGTTCGTCCTCGGCCGCCAAATAATTATCCCACCGCCCGGACCGCCGGGCGGGTATAAAAAGGTTTGCATATGTCCGAGCAGTTTCTCTATTTCCTGCAGCAGATGTTTAACGGCGTTACGCTGGGAAGCACCTACGCGCTGATCGCCATCGGCTATACGATGGTTTACGGCATTATCGGCATGATCAACTTCGCCCACGGCGAGGTCTACATGATCGGTAGCTACGTCTCCTTTATGATTATTGCCGCCCTGATGATGATGGGCATCGACAGCAGCTGGCTGCTGGTCGCCGCCGGGTTTGTCGGCGCGATTGTGATAGCCAGCGCCTACGGCTGGAGCATTGAGCGCGTGGCCTATCGGCCGGTGCGCAGCTCCAAGCGTCTGATTGCGCTGATTTCCGCCATCGGGATGTCGATCTTCCTGCAAAACTACGTCAGTCTGACCGAAGGCTCACGCGACGTGGCGCTGCCAAGCCTGTTTAACGGCCAGTGGATTGTGGGGGCCAGCGAAAACTTCGCGGCGTCTATCACCACCATGCAGCTGGTTATCTGGGTCGTGACCTTTATTGCGATGCTCGCCCTGACGCTGTTCATCCGCTACTCGCGGATGGGACGCGCCTGCCGCGCCTGCGCAGAAGATCTGAAGATGGCGAGCCTGCTCGGCATCAACACCGACCGCGTGATTGCCCTGACCTTCGTGATTGGCGCCGCGATGGCGGCGGTGGCGGGTGTCCTGCTCGGCCAGTTCTACGGCGTGATCAACCCGTACATCGGCTTTATGGCCGGGATGAAAGCCTTCACCGCGGCGGTACTGGGCGGTATCGGCAGTATTCCGGGTGCCATGATTGGCGGCCTGATCCTGGGCGTGGCGGAAGCGCTCTCCTCGGCGTATCTGAGCACGGAATATAAAGACGTGGTGTCGTTTGCCCTGCTGATTCTGGTTCTGCTGGTGATGCCTACCGGTATTCTGGGCCGTCCGGAGGTAGAGAAAGTATGAAACCGATGCATTTTGCAATGGCGCTGCTCTCTGCCGCCATGTTCTTCGTGCTGGCGGGCGTCTTTATGGGCGTCCAGTTAGGTCTGGACGGGACGAAGCTGGTGGTGGATGCCGCCCCCGACATCCGCTGGCAGTGGGTGTTTATCGGCACCGCCGTGGTGTTCCTGTTCCAGCTGCTGCGTCCGCTGTTCCAGAAGTCGCTGAAAAACGTCTCCGGGCCGAAATTCGTTCTGCCGGCCATCGACGGGTCTACCGTTAAGCAGAAGCTGTTCCTCGTAGCGCTGCTGGTGGCCGCCGTGGCGTGGCCGTTTGTGGTGTCTCGCGGCACCGTGGATATCGCCACTCTGACCATGATCTATGTGATTCTCGGTCTCGGTCTGAACGTGGTGGTGGGGCTCTCTGGCCTGCTGGTACTGGGCTACGGCGGCTTCTACGCCATCGGCGCCTACACCTTCGCGCTGCTGAACCACTATTACGGCCTCGGCTTCTGGACCTGCCTGCCGCTGGCGGGGCTGGTCTCTGCCGCTGCGGGCTTTCTGCTTGGCTTCCCGGTATTGCGCCTGCGCGGTGACTACCTGGCGATTGTGACCTTAGGCTTTGGCGAAATCGTCCGTATCCTGCTGCTTAACAACACCGAAGTGACCGGCGGCCCGAACGGTATCAGCCAGATCCCGAAACCGACCTTCTTTGGCCTGGAGTTCAGCCGTACCGCCCGCGAAGGCGGCTGGGACACCTTCAGTAACTTCTTCGGCGTGAAGTATGACCCGTCCGACCGCGTAATCTGGCTCTATCTGGTGGCGCTGCTGCTGGTGGTGATTACCCTGTTCGTGATTAACCGTCTGCTGCGCATGCCGCTGGGCCGCGCGTGGGAAGCGCTGCGTGAAGATGAGATCGCCTGCCGCTCCCTGGGCCTGAACCCGACCCGCATCAAGCTGACCGCGTTCACCATCAGCGCCGCGTTTGCCGGTTTCGCCGGAACGCTGTTTGCCGCCCGTCAGGGCTTTGTGAGCCCGGAATCGTTCACCTTTGCCGAATCCGCCTTTGTGCTGGCGATTGTGGTGCTGGGCGGTATGGGCTCGCAGTTCGCCGTGATCCTCGCGGCCATCCTGCTGGTGGTTTCGCGCGAGCTGATGCGCGACTTTAACGAATACAGCATGCTGATGCTGGGTGGTTTGATGGTGCTGATGATGATCTGGCGTCCACAGGGCTTGCTGCCGATGACTCGTCCACAGCTGAAGCTGAAACGCACTCAGGCGAAAGGAGAGCAGGCATGAGTCAGCCATTATTATCCGTTAGCGGTCTGATGATGCGTTTTGGCGGCCTGCTGGCGGTCAACAATGTGTCACTGGATCTGCACAAGAAAGAGATTGTCTCCCTGATTGGCCCGAACGGCGCGGGGAAAACCACGGTCTTTAACTGCCTGACCGGCTTCTACAAGCCGACGGGCGGCACCATCATGCTGCGCGACAAGCATCTTGAAGGGCTGCCAGGCCAGCAGATTGCCCGCATGGGCGTGGTGCGTACCTTCCAGCACGTGCGTCTGTTCCGCGAGATGACGGTGATTGAGAACCTGCTGGTCGCGCAGCATCAGCAGCTGAAAACCGGGCTGTTCTCCGGCCTGCTGAAAACCCCGGCCTTCCGCCGCGCGCAGGATGAAGCGCTTGACCGCGCGGCGACCTGGCTCGACCGAATTGGCCTGCTGCAGCACGCCAACCGTCAGGCGAGCAACCTGGCCTACGGCGACCAGCGTCGTCTGGAGATTGTGCGCTGCATGGTGACCCAGCCGGAGATCCTGATGCTCGACGAACCGGCGGCAGGGCTCAACCCGAAAGAGACCAAAGAGCTGGACGAGCTGATTGCCGAACTGCGCGATCACCACGACACCACCATTCTGCTGATTGAGCACGACATGAAGCTGGTAATGGGCATTTCCGACCGTATCTACGTGGTTAACCAGGGTACGCCGCTGGCAAACGGCACGCCGGAAGAGATCCGCAACAACCCGGACGTGATCCGCGCATACCTGGGTGAGGCATAAGATGGAAAAAGCGATGTTAACGTTCGACAAGGTCAACGCGCACTACGGCAAGATCCAGGCGCTGCACGACGTCAGCCTGCACATCAATCAGGGTGAAATCGTGACCTTGATTGGCGCCAACGGCGCGGGTAAAACTACGCTGCTCGGCACCCTGTGCGGCGACCCGCGCGCCACCAGCGGGCGGATCGTGTTTGATGGTAAAGACATTACCGACTGGCAGACCGCCAGAATCATGCGTGAAGCGGTGGCGATTGTTCCGGAAGGGCGCCGGGTCTTCTCCCGCATGACGGTGGAAGAGAACCTGGCAATGGGCGGGTTCTTCGCCCACCGCGATGAATACCAGACCCGCATCAAGTGGGTCTATGAGCTCTTCCCGCGCCTGTGGGAGCGCCGCATTCAGCGTGCGGGCACCATGTCCGGCGGCGAGCAGCAGATGCTGGCGATAGGCCGCGCGCTGATGAGCCAGCCGCGTCTGCTGCTGCTGGACGAGCCGTCGCTCGGTCTTGCGCCGATCATCATCCAGCAGATTTTCGACACCATTGAGCAGCTGCGCAAAGAGGGGATGACCATCTTCCTCGTCGAGCAGAACGCCAACCAGGCGCTGAAGCTGGCTGACCGTGGCTACGTGCTGGAGAACGGCCGCGTAGTGCTGGAAGACACCGGCGACGCGCTGCTGGCGAACGAAGCGGTGCGGAGCGCGTATCTGGGCGGATAGGTAAAAGCAAAAAGGCAACGTAAGTTGCCTTTTTTAGTGTTTTCTCCCTCTCCCTGTGGGAGAGGGCCGGGGTGAGGGCACCAGACCGCACCCAACCATCCAACCCCCTTCACACAACCATCATCCCCCTGACGCCTGGCTGTCACTTATCTGTAAACAAACAGTTATTTTTCTGTAATTCGAGCATGTCATGTTACCTCGCGAGCATAAAACGCGTGATATCGCGCATCCGGCACAATAAGAGAGATGACAATGACATCGTTACGACACACAGCTTTGGGTCTGGCACTGGGTCTGGCTTTTGCGGCGAACGCAATGGCTGTCACCACCATTCCGTTCTGGCATTCAATGGAAGGGGAGTTGGGTAAAGAAGTTGACTCCCTGGCGCAACGTTTCAACGACACCCACCCGGATTACAAAATTGTGCCGGTGTACAAAGGCAACTATGAGCAGAGCCTGAGCGCGGGCATCGCCGCCTTCCGTACCGGCAACGCGCCGGCCCTGTTACAGGTTTATGAAGTGGGTACCGCCACTATGATGGCCTCCAAAGCCATCAAGCCGGTGTATGAAGTGTTCAAAGAGGCGGGTATCAACTTCGATGAATCCCAGTTTGTGCCGACCGTAGCGGGTTACTACACCGATTCCAAAACCGGCCATCTGCTGTCCCAGCCGTTTAACAGCTCTACGCCGGTGCTCTACTACAACAAAGACGCCTTCAAAAAAGCCGGTTTAGACCCGGAGCAGCCGCCAAAAACCTGGCAGGACCTGGCGGAGTACACCACGAAGCTGAAAGCGGCGGGGATGAAGTGCGGCTACGCCAGCGGCTGGCAGGGCTGGATCCAGATTGAAAACTTCAGCGCCTGGCACGGCCTGCCGGTGGCGACCAAAAACAACGGCTTCGACGGCACCGATGCGGTACTGGAGTTCAACAAGCCGGAGCAGGTGAAGCACATCGCGCTGCTTGCCGACCTGAACAAGAAGGGCGACTTCAGCTACTTCGGGCGTAAAGACGAATCCACCGAGAAGTTCTACAACGGCGACTGCGCCATTACCACCGCCTCGTCCGGCTCGCTGGCGGATATCCGTCACTACGCCAAATTCAACTATGGCGTGGGCATGATGCCGTATGACGCTGACGTGAAGGGCGCGCCGCAGAACGCCATCATCGGCGGGGCGAGCCTGTGGGTGATGCAGGGTAAAGACAAGGGCACCTATAAAGGCGTAGCCGAGTTCCTCGACTTCCTGGCCAAGCCTGAAAACGCCGCCGAGTGGCACCAGAAGACCGGCTACCTGCCGATCACCAAAGCCGCTTACGACCTGACCCGCGAGCAGGGCTTCTACAGCAAGAACCCAGGCGCGGACATCGCGACGCGCCAGATGCTGAACAAGCCGCCGTTGCCGTTCACCAAAGGTCTTCGTCTGGGCAACATGCCGCAGATCCGCACCATCGTGGATGAGGAGCTGGAAAGCGTGTGGACCGGGAAGAAAACGCCACAGCAGGCGCTGGACTCTGCGGTAGAGCGCGGGAATCAGCTGCTGCGCCGCTTTGAGCAGTCGACGAAATCGTAATCTGTGATTCGCCCGGTGGCGCTTCGCTTACCGGGCCTACGACGTGCCCCATGTAGGCCGGGTAAGGCGTAGCCGCCACCCGGCATTGTTCAGGAACCCAATCTCCATGTCATCATCCCGTCCGGTGTTCCGTTCCCGCTGGCTGCCGTACCTGTTGGTCGCGCCTCAGCTGGTCATCACCGTTATCTTCTTTATCTGGCCTGCGGGCGAAGCGCTGTGGTACTCGGTACAAAGCGTCGATCCGTTCGGGCTCTCCAGCCAGTTTGTTGGGCTGGACAACTTCACCGCGCTGTTCCATGACAGCTACTACCTGGACGCCTTCTGGACGACGATGAAGTTCAGCGCGCTGGTCACCGTCAGCGGTCTGGTTGCCTCGCTGTTTTTCGCCGCGCTGGTGGACTACGTGGTGCGCGGAAGTCGTATTTATCAGACCCTGATGCTGCTGCCGTACGCCGTGGCACCCGCCGTCGCCGCCGTACTGTGGATCTTCCTGTTTAACCCCGGCCGTGGGTTGATTACCCATTTCCTGGCAGAGTTCGGCTACGACTGGAACCACGCTCAGAACAGCGGTCAGGCGATGTTCCTGGTGGTGTTCGCCTCGGTGTGGAAGCAGATCAGCTATAACTTCCTGTTCTTCTTTGCCGCGCTGCAGTCCATCCCGCGCTCGCTGGTGGAAGCCGCGGCAATTGACGGCGCAGGGCCTATCCGTCGCTTCTTTAGACTGTCGCTGCCGCTGATCGCCCCGGTGAGTTTCTTCCTGCTGGTGGTTAACCTCGTGTACGCCTTCTTCGACACCTTCCCGGTGATCGACGCGGCGACCGCAGGCGGTCCGGTGCAGGCGACCACCACGCTTATCTACAAGATCTACCGCGAAGGCTTCGCCGGTCTGGATCTCTCTGCCTCTGCCGCGCAGTCGGTGGTGCTGATGTTCCTCGTCATCATCCTCACGGTGGTGCAGTTCCGCTATGTCGAAAGTAAGGTGCGCTACCAATGATTGAGAACCGTCGCGGGCTGACGATTTTCAGCCACACCATGCTGATTCTGGGGATTATCGTCATCCTGTTTCCGCTGTACGTGGCCTTTGTCGCCGCCACGCTGGACACCAAAGCGGTGTTCGATACGCCGATGACGCTGATCCCAGGCACGCATCTTTTCGAGAACATGAAGACCATCTGGACCCAGGGCGTGGGCGCCAACAGCGCGCCGTTCTGGCTGATGATGCTCAACAGCTTCATCATGGCGTTTGGCATTACGGTCGGCAAAATCACGGTGTCGATGCTGTCGGCCTTCGCCATCGTCTGGTTCCGCTTTCCGCTGCGCAACCTGTTTTTCTGGATGATTTTTATTACCCTGATGCTGCCGGTAGAGGTGCGTATCTTCCCGACGGTGGAAGTGATCGCCAACCTGAAGATGCTCGACAGCTACGCGGGCTTAACCCTGCCGCTGATGGCCTCGGCGACCGCCACCTTCCTGTTCCGCCAGTTCTTTATGACCCTGCCGGACGAGTTGATCGAGGCGGCGCGCATTGATGGCGCATCGCCGATGCGCTTCTTCCGCGACATCGTGCTGCCGCTGTCGAAAACTAACCTTGCGGCGCTGTTTGTGATCACCTTTATCTACGGCTGGAACCAGTACCTGTGGCCGCTGCTGATTATTCAGGACGTCAACCTCGGCACCGCCGTGGCGGGCATCAAAGGCATGATCGCCACCGGCGAAGGCACCACCCTCTGGAACCAGGTGATGGCGGCAATGCTGCTCACCCTTATCCCACCCGTAGTCATTGTTTTAGCCATGCAGCGCGCGTTTGTCCGCGGCCTGGTCGATAGCGAGAAATAAGATGGCAGGTTTAAAACTTCAGGCAGTAACCAAAAGCTGGGACGGCAAAACCCAGGTGATTCAGCCGCTGACGCTTGACGTGGCGGACGGGGAATTTATCGTGATGGTCGGCCCGTCCGGCTGCGGCAAATCAACGCTGCTGCGCATGGTGGCGGGGCTGGAGCGCGTCACCTCCGGGGATATCTGGATTGACCGCCAGCGCGTCACCGAGATGGAGCCAAAAGACAGGGGCATCGCGATGGTGTTCCAGAACTACGCCCTCTATCCGCACATGAGCGTGGAGGAGAACATGGCCTGGGGGCTGAAAATCCGCGGCATGGGCAAAGGCCATATCGAGGAGCGCGTGAAAGAGGCCGCCCGCATTCTGGAACTCGACGGCCTGCTCAAGCGCCGCCCGCGCGAGCTCTCCGGCGGCCAGCGCCAGCGCGTGGCGATGGGACGCGCCATCGTGCGCGATCCGGCGGTATTCCTGTTCGACGAGCCGCTCTCTAACCTCGACGCCAAGCTGCGCGTGCAGATGCGTCTTGAGCTGCAGCAGCTGCACCGTCGTCTGAAAACCACGTCACTGTACGTGACACACGATCAGGTCGAAGCCATGACGCTCGCCCAGCGCGTGATGGTGATGAACAAAGGCATCGCTGAGCAGATTGGCACCCCGGTGGAGGTGTACGAGAAACCGGCCACCCGCTTTGTGGCGAGCTTTATCGGCAGCCCGGCGATGAACCTGCTGGAAGGGCGTATCAGCAGCGCGGGCTCGCACTTTGAGCTGGAAAGCGGGATGGCATTGCCGATCAACTGGTACTATCGTGGCTACGCCGGGCGTAAGATGACGCTCGGTATCCGCCCGGAACATATCGGTTTAACCTCTCAGGCGGAAGGCGGCGTGCCGCTGGTGATGGACACGCTGGAGATGTTGGGTGCAGATAACCTGGCGCACGGGCGCTGGGGCGAGCAAAAAATGGTGGTGCGTCTGGCGCATCAGGAGCGCCCTAAAGCCGGCAGCACGCTGTGGCTCCACCTGCCGGAAAATCATCTGCACCTGTTTGACGGTGAAACAGGACAACGAGTATGAGCAACTGGCCTTATCCCCACGTCGTCGCCCACCGGGGCGGCGGTAAGCTGGCGCCGGAAAACACGCTGGCGGCGATTGACGTTGGCGCGCGCTACGGTCACACGATGATCGAGTTCGACGCCAAGCTGTCGAAAGACGGCGAAATTTTCCTGCTGCATGACGATAACCTCGAGCGCACCAGCAACGGCTGGGGCGTCGCGGGCGAACTGCCGTGGCGCGACCTGCTGAAGGTAGACGCCGGAAGCTGGTACAGCGGTGAATTCAAAGGCGAACCGCTGCCGCTGCTGGCGGAAGTGGCGGATCGCTGTCGCCTGCACGGCATGATGGCCAATATCGAAATTAAACCGACCACCGGTACCGGGCCGCTGACGGGTAAAGTGATTGCTCTGGCCGCGCGCGAGCTGTGGGAAGGGATGACCGCGCCGCTGCTCTCCTCGTTTGAAATTGACGCACTGGAAGCGGCACAGGCGGCCGTACCGGAGCTGCCTCGCGGGCTGCTGCTGGACGAGTGGCGCGAGGACTGGCGCGAGCTGACGACGCGCCTGGCGTGTGTCTCTATCCATCTTAATCACAGGCTGCTGGATGAGACGCGGGTGAAGATGCTGAAAGACGCGGGTCTACATATTCTGGTCTACACGGTGAACAAACCCCAGCGTGCAGCCGAACTGCTGCGCTGGGGCGTGGACAGCATCTGTACCGATGCAATCGACCTGATAGGCCCGGACTTTAGTTCTGCGGATTAAGCATACTGCCATTCGACTGCGGCGGCAGCATATGCTGCTGTCCGCTGCCTGACGACGTCATTCCCCCTAACATCCCGCCGTTTTTATTCGGCAGCGGCTGCTCGCGCACCTGCCCCTGCTGCACGCGCTGGGTGTTGGCGTTCATCTGATTATGCAGGCTTTGCTGCTGCATCTGGGTCTGCGTTCTCAGTTGCTGATTAAGCATCCCTTTCTGCTGCTGTTGCTGGCTCATCATCTCGGTCTGCATACGCTGCTGGCTCGGGATAACATAGCCCTGCTGGTTCGGGTTGTTCATGGTGTTGAGTGGCTGTGCGAGCGCGGCAAAGGGGATCAGCGCCGTAAGAATCATCAAGCGTTTCATTGTCATTTCCTCCTTTTGAGGTCTCTCTTAAGTTTACCCTGATTTCACCATGACGATGATTTTTTAGGAGTTGTGAACCAGGCTTAAGCGGGGAATATGGATCCCTTCACCTGGAGAACAATAATGATGAAACCAACGTTTTTGCGCTGGGTCGCTCTCGCCGCGCTGATGGCAGGCGGTACATTTAGCGTGGCGGCCAACCCGCCCGCGGCGCCTCCGGTCTCTTACGGCGTGGAGGAAGATGTTTTTCATCCCGTGCGGGCAACCCATGGCATGGTAGCGTCCGTGGATGCGCTGGCAACAAAAGTGGGCGTCGATATTCTCAGGCAGGGCGGTAACGCGGTGGATGCCGCGGTCGCCGTCGGCTATGCGCTGGCGGTAACGCATCCGCAGGCGGGGAACCTGGGTGGCGGCGGCTTTATGATGCTGCGCACCAAAGACGGCAAAACGACGGCCATCGACTTCCGCGAGATGGCGCCTGCTCAGGCCTCCCGCGATATGTTCCTCGACGACCAGGATAACCCTGACAGCAAAAAATCCCTGACCTCGCATCTCGCGACCGGCACGCCGGGCACCGTCGCGGGCTTCTCGCTGGCGCTGGAAAAATACGGCACCCTGCCGCTGAACAAGGTAGTGCAGCCTGCCATCAAGCTGGCGCGCGACGGCTTTGTGGTAAACGATGCGCTGGCGGACGATCTCAAAACCTACGGCAGCGAAGTCATTCCGAATCATGAAAACAGCAAAGCGATCTTCTGGAAAGACGGTGAGCCGCTGAAGAAGGGCGATAAGCTGGTGCAGAAGAACCTCGCTAAAAGCCTGGAGCTGATTGCAGAGCACGGTCCGGACGCCTTCTACAAAGGGGCGATTGCCGACCAGATTGCACAAGAGATGCAAAAGAACGGCGGGCTCATCACCAAAGCGGATCTGGCGGACTACAAGGCGGTGGAGCGCGAGCCGATTAGCGGCACCTACCGCGGGTACGAGGTATTCTCCATGCCGCCACCGTCTTCCGGGGGCATTCACATCGTGCAGATCCTCAACATTCTTGAAAACTTCGATATGCACAAGTTCGGCTTCGGCAGCGCGGATGTCATGCAGGTGATGGCGGAAGCGGAAAAGCGCGCCTACGCCGACCGCTCGGAATATCTCGGCGATCCGGACTTCGTGAAGGTGCCGTGGCAGGCGCTGACTAACAAAGCCTATGCCAAATCTATTGCCGATCAGATCGACATCAACAAGGCTAAGCCGTCGAGCGAGATCCGCCCCGGCAAGCTGGCGCCGTATGAAAGCAACCAGACCACCCACTTCTCGGTGGTGGATAAAGACGGTAACGCGGTGGCGGTGACCTATACGCTCAACACCACCTTCGGCACCGGGATTGTGGCGGGCAACAGCGGCATTCTGCTGAACAACGAGATGGACGACTTCTCTGCCAAACCGGGCGTGCCGAACGTCTACGGGCTGGTTGGCGGCGATGCGAATGCGGTAGGGCCGAAGAAACGTCCGCTGTCGTCCATGTCGCCCACCATCGTGGTGAAAGACGGGAAAACCTGGCTGGTGACCGGCAGCCCAGGCGGCAGCCGGATTATCACCACCGTGCTGCAAATGGTGGTGAACAGCATCGACTTTGGAATGAACGTCGCCGAAGCCACCAACGCCCCGCGTTTCCACCATCAGTGGCTGCCGGACGAGCTGCGCGTGGAGAAGGGCTTTAGCCCGGATACCATCAAGCTGCTGGAGCAGCGCGGTCAAAAGGTGGCGGTGAAAGAGGCGATGGGCAGTACGCAGAGCATTATGGTGGGTCCAGACGGGGCGCTGTTTGGCGCATCGGACCCGCGTTCAGTGGATGATTTGACGGCGGGGTATTGATTATTCCCCTCACCCTAACCCTCTCCCCATAGGGGAGAGGGGATTGCACGGTGCGGTCTTTTCTCCCTCGCCCCTATGGGGAGAGGGTCGGGGTGAGGGGAGTGTGTCACTTCATTCTCGCCATATAATACGCGTCCACATATTCACCGTTGCGCAGGGCATAGCGCTTTCCTGTGCCTTCGATCTCAAATCCGTGCTTTTTGTACACCGCGATCGCCGGTTCGTTATCGACAAACACCGTCAGCTCAATACGATCGACGCGCAGCCAGTTGTCGCACATATCAATCATGGTGCGCATCAGCGCGCTGGCTACGCCCCGGTTTTGCCACTGTGCGCCTACGCAAATCCCAAAATCAGCCACATGGCTGCGACGTGGGCGTTGCGCGACGGCGATGCACAGATGTCCGGCGACATTACCATCTATGCAGGCGACAAGCTGCTTGATGCCGGGCTGGTCGGATAGCCGTTCTTGCCACATGTGTTCAGAGGGGTGAGGAACCTGTAGCGTGTTGTGGTACACCTCCGGCTGGGCGTGGATCTGACGAATGGCGTCATAATCTTTCGATTCCGCGTGGCGTATCACTATCTCACTCATTCCTTGTTCCTCAGTCAGTTAAAGGTCCCTTCCAACATCGATGACTTTAAAATTTGAGTCAACTGCTATTTTTTGCAAAAAGTATTGGACAAGTGCGAATGAGAATGATTATTATTGCTTTGCGTTCAGGAAGACCTCTACGGGAACCTGAAAGCACGACATTGCTCACATTGCTTCCAGTATTACTTTAGCCAGCTTTTAGCTGGCTTTTTTTTTGTTATGGTTAGACTCAGTAACCTTCCAAAAGGACTGAGCTATGACACTACATTGCGCATTTATTGGATTTGGTAAAAGTACGACTCGCTATCACCTGCCGTATGTTCTCACCCGTAAAGACAGCTGGCATGTGGCCCATATCTACCGCCGCCGCGCGAAGCCGGAAGAGCAATCTCCACAGTATTCCCACATCCACTTCACCAGCGATCTCGATGAGGTGCTTAACGACCCACAGGTGAAGCTGGTGGTTGTCTGCACCCACTCCGACAGCCATTTTGACTATGCCAAACGCGCGCTCAATGCGGGTAAAAACGTGCTGGTGGAAAAGCCGTTCACCCCGACTATCGCCGAAGCGAAAGAGCTGTTCGCGCTGGCGAAAAGCAAAGGTCTGACCGTTACGCCGTATCAGAACCGTCGCTTTGACAGCTGCTTCCTGACGGCGAAAAAAGCGATTGAAAGCGGCAAGCTGGGCGACATCGTGGAAATAGAAAGCCACTTCGATTACTACCGTCCGGTAGCGGAAACGCAACCCGGCCTGCCGCAGGACGGCTCGTTCTATGGTCTGGGCGTGCACACTATGGACCAGATCATCTCCCTGTTTGGCCGACCGGACCACGTGGCGTATGACATCCGAAGCCTGCGTAATAAAGCCAACCCGGACGATACTTTTGAAGCGCAGCTGTTCTACGGCGACCTGAAAGCCATCGTCAAAACCAGCCATCTGGTGAAGATCGACTACCCGAAATTTATCGTTCACGGCACCCGAGGCTCGTTCATTAAGTACGGTATTGACCAGCAGGAGACCAGCCTGAAGGCTAACATCATGCCGGGAGAACCAGGTTTTGCGGCGGATGATTCCGTGGGCGTCCTGGAGTACGTGAACGATGAGGGCGTAACGGTCAGGGAGGAGCTGAAACCGGAAACTGGCGACTATGGTCGCGTCTACGATGCGCTCTATGACACCCTCACATCCGGCGCGCCGAATTACGTCAAGGAATCTGACGTTCTGACCAACCTCGAAATCCTTGAACGGGCCTTCGAACAGGCTTCTCCTGCCACGGTAACCCTCGCAAAATAAGCAAAAACGGCTCCTCTGCGCTTGTTCATAATTTTTGAACAGAGGAGTCAATTTTCACCCTCTATGATCCCAGGCGGTTTGCGTCCACACTTACTCCATCGAAACGAACTGAGGGTGAAAACAATGATCTACTTACGCAAAGCAAACGAACGTGGTCACGCGAATCATGGCTGGCTGGACTCATGGCATTCATTCTCGTTTGCCGACTACTACGACCCGAACTTCATGGGCTTCTCCGCACTGCGCGTGATTAACGACGACGTGATTGATGCAGGCCAGGGCTTCGGTACCCACCCGCACAAAGACATGGAAATCCTGACCTATGTGCTGGAAGGGGCGGTTGAGCACCAGGACAGCATGGGCAACAAAGAGCAGGTTCCGGCGGGCGAGTTCCAGATTATGAGCGCGGGTACCGGGGTGCGTCACTCCGAGTACAACCCGAGCAAAACGGAAAAACTGCACCTGTATCAAATCTGGATCATTCCAGAAGAGACCGGCATCACGCCGCGCTACGAGCAGCGCCGCTTCGACGCGAAACAGGGCAAACAGCTGGTGCTGTCCCCGGATGCGCGTGAAGGTTCCCTGAAAGTGCATCAGGATATGGAGCTGTACCGCTGGGCGCTGGCGAAAGACGAACAGTCTGTCCATCAGATTGCCGCTAACCGCCGCGTCTGGATCCAGGTGGTGAAAGGTGAAGTGTCCATCAACGGCACCAAAGCAACCACCGCCGATGGTCTGGCCATCTGGGATGAGCAGGCGCTCTCCGTGCATGCCGACAGCGAAAGCGAAATTCTGCTGTTTGACCTGCCACCGGTGTAATAAAACATAAATAAATACCCATCCTTCCCTTTGACAGGGGAAGGATGGGCTTTGTCCGTGATAAACTGAGCAAATCTCTCACTTCAAGATTTCTCAGGACGATGAAAAAGAAACGCCCCGTACTTCAGGATGTCGCCGATCGCGTCGGTGTGACCAAAATGACGGTCAGCCGTTTTTTACGTAACCCGGAACAGGTTTCCGTGGCGTTACGTGGCAAGATTGCCGCTGCCCTTGATGAACTGGGTTATATCCCCAACCGCGCACCCGATATTCTCTCCAATGCGACCAGCCGTGCGGTGGGCGTCCTGCTTCCATCCTTGACCAACCAGGTTTTCGCCGAAGTATTGCGGGGAATTGAAAGCGTCACCGATGCTTTTGGCTACCAGACCATGCTCGCCCACTACGGGTATAAGCCGGAACTGGAAGAGGAACGTCTTGAGTCGATGCTTTCCTGGAACATTGACGGCCTGATTTTAACCGAACGTACCCACACTGCCCGCACGCTCAAAATGATAGAAGTGGCGGGTATCCCTGTAGTGGAACTGATGGACAGCCAGTCGCCGTGTCTCGATATTGCCGTTGGGTTCGATAACTTTGAAGCGGCGCGCCAGATGACGGCGGCCATCATCGCCCGTGGGCATCGTCATATCGCCTATCTGGGTGCGCGTCTTGATGAACGTACTATCATCAAACAGAAGGGATACGAGCAGGCGATGCTCGACGCAAACTTAACCCCGTACAGCGTGATGGTGGAGCAGTCCTCTTCCTATACGTCGGGTATTGAGCTGATGCGTCAGGCGCGACGCGAGTATCCGCAACTGGACGGTATTTTCTGTACCAACGATGACCTGGCGGTTGGCGCGGCGTTTGAGTGTCAGCGTCTGGGGTTAAAGATCCCTGATGATATGGCGATCGCCGGTTTCCACGGCCACGACATTGGCCAGGTGATGGAGCCGCGTCTGGCGAGCGTCCTGACCCCGCGTGAACGTATGGGCCGCATTGGTGCAGAACGCCTGCTGGCGCGCATTCGTGGTGAGGCAGTTACCCCGAAAATGTTAGATTTAGGTTTCACCTTGTCACCGGGTGGATCTATTTGAACTGACAAATTTGAAGTAGCTCACACTTATTCACTTCGCGCACGTTTGGATATTGCTTCTCTTTTGCCCCGGCAGGACAATGTTACCGATAACTGTTACCCGTAACAATTGACTGAGGGACACCCTTTGAGCACGACTAATCACGATCACCACGTCTACGTCCTGATGGGCGTTTCCGGTAGCGGGAAATCAGCCGTAGCCAGCGAAGTGGCGCATCAACTCCAGGCTGCGTTCCTTGATGGCGACTTCCTCCATCCGCGCAGCAACATCATGAAAATGGCCTCCGGCGAGCCGCTGAACGACGACGACCGCAAACCGTGGTTGCAGGCGCTGAATGACGCCGCGTTCGCTATGCAGCGTACCAATAAAGTCTCCCTGATCGTCTGCTCTGCGCTGAAAAAAACCTACCGCGACCTGCTGCGCGACGGTAACCCGAACCTCTCTTTCATCTACCTGAAAGGGGATTTCGAGGTGATTGAAAGCCGTCTGAAGGCGCGTAAAGGTCACTTCTTCAAAACCCAGATGCTGGTGACGCAGTTCGAAGCGCTGCAGGAGCCGGGTGAAGACGAGAAAGACGTCTTAGTGGTTGATATCGATCAGTCACTGGAAGGTGTTGTTGCCAGCACCATCGAGGTCATTAATAAAAGGCAGTAAGTTTTGAGTACATTAACGCTAGTTTTGACAGCAGTGGGTTCCGTGTTGCTGCTGCTGTTTTTAGTGATGAAGGCGCGTATGCACGCTTTTGTTGCTTTGATGGTGGTTTCTATAGGCGCAGGTCTCTTTTCCGGTATGCCGCTCGACAAGATCGCCGCGACGATGGAAAAAGGGATGGGCGGTACGCTGGGCTTCCTGGCGATTGTGGTCGCGCTGGGCGCGATGTTTGGCAAGATTTTGCACGAGACGGGCGCGGTCGACCAGATTGCCGTCAAAATGCTGAAATCCTTCGGCCACAGCCGAGCGCACTACGCGATTGGCCTGGCGGGCCTGATTTGCGCGCTGCCGCTGTTCTTTGAAGTGGCCGTTGTGCTGCTGATAAGCGTCGCATTCTCCATGGCGCGCCATACCGGCACAAACCTCGTGAAGCTGGTTATTCCACTGTTTGCGGGCGTGGCGGCGGCTGCGGCGTTTCTGCTGCCTGGGCCTGCGCCGATGCTGCTGGCGTCCCAGATGCACGCTGACTTTGGCTGGATGATCCTGATTGGCCTGTGCGCGGCAATCCCGGGAATGATTATTGCCGGTCCGCTGTGGGGCAACTTCATCAGCCGTTACGTTGAGCTGCATATCCCGGACGACATCACCGAGCCGCACCTGGGCGAGGGCAAAATGCCATCCTTCGGCTTCAGCCTGTCGCTGATCCTGCTCCCGCTGGTGCTGGTGGGTCTGAAAACCATCGCCGCGCGCTTTGTGCCGGTGGGTTCCAGCGCCTATGAATGGTTTGAGTTCATCGGTCACCCGTTCACGGCGATCCTGGTGGCCTGTCTGGTGGCGATTTACGGTCTGGCGATGCGTCAGGGGATGCCAAAAGACCGGGTGATGGAGATCTGCGGTGCCGCGCTGCAGCCTGCGGGGATTATCCTGCTGGTGATCGGTGCCGGCGGCGTGTTCAAGCAGGTACTGGTGGATTCCGGCGTGGGCCCGGCTCTGGGCGAAGCGCTGACCGGGATGGGCCTGCCGATTGCGGTAACCTGCTTTGTGCTGGCGGCGGCGGTGCGTATCATCCAGGGTTCCGCCACCGTGGCGTGTTTAACCGCCGTGGGTCTGGTGATGCCGGTAATTGAACAGCTGAACTACTCCGGTGCCCAGATGGCCGCGCTATCTATCTGTATCGCGGGTGGTTCGATCGTGGTCTCTCACGTTAACGACGCAGGCTTCTGGCTGTTCGGTAAATTTACCGGTGCCACCGAAGCGCAAACCCTGAAAACCTGGACGCTGATGGAGACCATCCTCGGTACGACGGGTGCGATTGTCGGGATGATTGCCTTTACGCTGCTCAGCTGAATGCGGTGATTTAACAAGGCTAAAAATAAGGCCCGGTAGCGTCAGCGCGTACCGGGCCTTTTTATTATCCAGGGCGTCAGGCCGTGCCATAACCCGGCATTGCGTTACTCGCCCTGCGTGGCGCTCTCAATCGTCAAACGCACGTCCGAGGTAATCAGCTCTGCCAGCATCTGGTACACCTTCAGCGTCTCTTCCGGCTCGGCATCGCCCGTATCGCTGATGAAGCCTTCATCGCGCAGCGTCAGGACCAGGGAACTGAAGACCGCTTTGTCGAAGAATTCAGGGGCGTTAATGCCGTGCAGAACGGACAGGCGCTGTGCCAGCGTCCGGCTCTCTTTCTCCAGCGTACCGCGGTTGATAGACGGGTTCGCACTCAGCAGCCAGAACGTAATGGCGTAGCGCTGCAGCGTTTCGCGCGCACCGGCTGCCAGCAGTTGCAGGGTGCGGGAGCGTGACGGGTTGATGTGCAGCTCGTCGTTCGTGACGGTGATCAGCCCCTGGCGACGCAGCTCTTCCGTCAGTTTATCCAGCTCGCCCGCCAGCTCATCCTTACTCCAGCGCAGGAACAGCTCCGCTTTCAGCATCGGATAGAGCGTTTCAACGTGACGCAAGAGTTCCTGACGCGAGATACGGCGATGCTGCGTGATGATAGCCGCCATGAGCGACGGCAGCATCAGCATATGGGTGATGTTGTTTCGGTAGTAGGTCATCAGCACTGCCTGCTCGCGCGGCAGAATGATGATGTCGCCGATCGTGTCCTTTTCGACTTCAAACTTGTTCATCTGCAGCGCGTGATCGATAAGCTCACTGGCGGTCGCAGAAGGCACGGTTGAATCAACGGAATACGGCACGTTGCGCATCATATCCAGATAGCAATCCAACTGCTCCGTGAGCTGTTCACGGGTCAGCGAGCGCTGACGCGAAGCCAGAAGCGCCGTACAGCACAGGTTCATGGCGTTAGCCGCACCGGCGTTGTTTATGCGCACCATCAGCTCGGACGCGATGCCGTTGACCGTTGGCGTCAGCCAGGCCGGACGAATCGCTTCGATAGGATCGATGGATTCGCGCCACTCGGGAACGTGATGGTTCAGGTACGTCATCAGCGGCATTGGTTCGCCAAAGTTCACGTAGCCCTGACCGAGATTGCGCAGCTTGCTCAGGCCGCGCAGCATCTGCGGCAGGCTCTCTTTTTCTTTGGTCGCACCGCGCAGCTCTTTGGCGTACGTGCCCACTTCCATCACGTGCTCATAGCCAATGTAGATAGGCACCAGCGTGATGGGACGGGTTCCTCCGCGCAGCATCGCCTGGATGGTCATCGACAGCGTGCCGGTCTTAGGATCGAGCAGACGTCCGGTACGGGAACGCCCACCTTCCACGAAGTACTCCACAGAATAGCCGCGGCTGAACAGCTCGCCCAGATACTCACGGAACACGGTGGAGTAGAGCTTGTTGCCCTTGAAGGTACGACGAATAAAGAACGCGCCCAGGCGGCGGAAAATCGGGCCCGCTGGCCAGAAGTTCAGGTTGATACCGGCTGCGATGTGCGGTGGTACCAGCCCCTGATGATAGAGCACGTAGGAAAGGAGCAGGTAGTCCATGTGGCTGCGGTGGCAGGGAACATAGACAATCTCATGGCCATCATGCGCCAGCTGACGCACGCGCTCGGCGTTATGAACGTTGATGCCCTGGTAGAGACGGTTCCAGGTAAAGCCGAGAATACGATCGGACAGGCGAATCATCTCGTAAGAGAAGTTTGCTGCAATCTCTTCCATCAGCGCAATGGCGTTCTGCTGGGCTTTCTCATGCGAAATTTTCTTGCTACGCGCTTCGTCTTCGACGGCGCGGGCAATCGCTTTGGAGGCCAGCAGCTTGTTGAACAGATCCTGACGCGCCGGGAGACGCGGCCCAACGGCAGCCAGGCGCTGACGGGCGAAGTGCATACGCGCCACGCGCGCCAGTTTTTGCGCGATGATCTTGTCGGTGCCGTGCTCGTCCGCCATGCGACGCAGCGAAACGGAAGGGGAGAAACGCACAAAGCTGTCGCGCCCCAGCCAGGAGACCGCAAAGAACTTCTGGATGCCGTTAAGCATGCGCAGCGGCGGGTTCTCTTCACCTTTTTCACGTCCCGGACGACGACCAAACATCACCGATACCGGCACCATCTGCACATCCAGATCGGGGTTGCTGCGGTGCAGGTCGAGATAGTCATGGAACAGCTTGATGGACTCTTCTTTTGGCGTGTAGTAGGTAAACACGCGCGGTCCACCGTGAATGAACACATAGCGCGGCAGCAGCGTACCGTCAACTTCAAGCGGTTCAAGCGGGTCAGGTAAGTCATGCGCCAGACACTGGGCGCGAAGCGTCAGTAAGTCTGCCTTCGAGTTATAAGGCAAAACGTACATAATAGGACGTGACGTATCGAGCCCCAATTCCAGCGCGGGTTCTGCTGGGATAGACTTGCTTTTTACCAGGATGCTTAATGGTAAATTAAGTAATTTGTAGTAAATTCGTGGCCAGCCGGACATAAACGATGTAAAGCCTCTGGTTAATAATGCAATTGCGGCGCAAGGATAACAGAAAGCGCGCAAAATTTCTGTTGTTACCCGTCATACTTCAGGCTGTAGCGAAACGCGCTACAGTTCCTGTTACTGACGCTTTTTTTCATAAAAGGTTCTTTTAATGGCCAATAATACCACTGGGTTAACGCGTATCATCAAAGCCGCCGGCTATTCATGGAAAGGTTTCCGTGCCGCGTGGATCAACGAAGCCGCCTTTCGCCAGGAGGGCGTCGCCGCTATCATCGCGGTGATCGTCGCCTGTTATCTTGATGTTGATGCTATTACCCGCGTACTTCTTATCGGTTCCGTACTTCTGGTGATGATAGTGGAAATTCTTAATAGCGCTATTGAGGCCGTGGTTGATCGCATTGGTTCAGATTTCCATGAACTTTCTGGCCGCGCAAAAGACATGGGCTCTGCTGCCGTGTTGCTGGCGATTATCACTGCCGCTATCACCTGGGTCACGCTGCTTTGGTCACATTTCCGATGAGCCTCGAGGAATAATTAAGTCCCTGGTTTTTTGTGCAGTTTTTGGTTCCAAAATCGCCTTTGACTGTATATACTCACAGCATAACTGTATATACACCCAGGGGGCGGAATGAAAGCGTTAACGACCAGGCAGCAAGAGGTGTTTGATCTCATCCGGGATCATATCGGCCAGACGGGTATGCCACCCACGCGTGCGGAAATCGCGCAGCGTCTGGGCTTCCGTTCTCCGAATGCTGCCGAAGAACACCTGAAAGCGCTGGCGCGTAAGGGCGTGATTGAGATTGTCTCGGGCGCGTCGCGTGGTATCCGCCTGCTGGTGGAAGAAGAGACGGGCATTCCGCTGGTGGGACGTGTTGCCGCCGGTGAGCCTTTACTGGCACAGCAGCATATTGAAGGCCACTATCAGGTCGATCCAGCCATGTTCAAACCGAGCGCTGATTTCCTGCTGCGCGTCAGCGGCATGTCGATGAAAGACATCGGCATTCTTGACGGCGATCTGCTTGCGGTGCACAAAACGCAGGATGTGCGTAACGGCCAGGTGGTGGTCGCGCGCATTGACGACGAAGTGACCGTCAAGCGTCTGAAAAAACAGGGGAACACCGTTCAGCTACTGCCTGAAAACAACGAGTTCTCCCCGATTGTGGTCGATCTGCGCGAACACAACTTCTCTATCGAAGGACTGGCGGTTGGGGTCATTCGCAACGGCGAATGGCTGTAACCTCTTCCTGACAGGCTATGGTGCCGCTGTAGCCTGCTTCATTCTCCACACCCGGTATTTTTCATGTCACTGCTGACGGCATCCGATAAGGCATTGTGGCGTCTTGCTCTGCCGATGATCTTCTCCAATATTACCGTTCCCTTGCTGGGTCTGGTCGATACTGCCGTTATTGGCCATCTTGATTCGCCTGTCTATCTTGGCGGCGTGGCGATTGGCGCGACGGCAACCAGCTTCCTGTTTATGCTGCTGCTCTTTTTGCGTATGAGCACCACCGGGCTCACGGCACAGGCTTATGGTGCAAAAGATCCGCTGCGTCTGGCGCGCGCGCTGGTCCAGCCGCTGATCCTCGCGCTTGGCGCGGGGGCGTTAATCGTTTTATTACGTGCGCCCCTGATCGACCTTGCGCTTCATGTTGTTGGCGGCAGCGAGGCGGTACTGGCGCAGGCGCGACGTTTCCTTGAAATCCGCTGGCTCAGCGCGCCCGCGTCACTGGCTAACCTGGTTCTGCTGGGGTGGCTACTGGGCGTTCAGTACGCCCGTGCACCCGTGATTTTGCTGGTGGTGGGTAACCTGCTCAATATCGTTTTGGATGTCTGGCTGGTCATGGGTCTGCATATGAACGTGCAGGGCGCGGCGCTTGCGACGGCGATTGCCGAATACGGGACCTTTATCATTGGCCTGTGGATGGTCTGGCGCGTGCTGGCGATGCGCGGCATCTCCCTGGCGCTGCTCAAAAACGCATGGCGCGGCAATATCCGTAAGCTGCTGGCGCTTAACCGAGACATCATGCTGCGCTCGCTGCTGCTTCAGCTCTGCTTCGGGGCGCTGACGGTTTTCGGGGCTCGACTGGGGCCAGAAATCGTTGCGGTCAACGCGGTATTGATGACGCTACTGACCTTTACCGCCTACGCGCTGGACGGTTTTGCCTATGCGGTAGAAGCGCATTCCGGGCAGGCGTACGGTGCGCGCGAAAGCGGGCAACTACGGGATGTCTGGCGGGCAGCCTGCCGTCAGTCGGGACTGGTGGCGCTGGTGTTTGGCCTGGTTTACGCCTGCTTTGGTGAGCAGATCGTTGCATTGCTGACGTCTCTTCCTGCGCTGCGCGAGCTGGCGAGTCACTATCTCATCTGGCAAGTCGTCTTACCGGTGGTCGGCGTCTGGTGTTATCTGCTGGACGGCATGTTTATTGGTGCGACGCGCGGAGCGGAAATGCGTAACAGTATGGCGGTTGCAGCGGCCGGGTTTGGTCTGACGCTGCTGACGCTCCCCTGGCTGGGTAATCACGGTTTGTGGCTGGCCCTGGCCGTTTTCCTCTCGCTGCGAGGGTTGTCGCTGGCGTTTATCTGGCACCGCCACTGGCAAAACAATACCTGGTTCCCTTCACGTCACGATATATCGTGACGGTTAAAGATTCCGAATATGAAACTAACTGCCGAATCCTTAACTACAATAATTATCACGTCCAGCAGAAAAGAACGTAACGGACGTTACGACCCGACGCTTAACTAAGAGGACACGATGATGAATAAAGACGAAATCGGCGGCAACTGGAAGCAGTTCAAAGGTAAAGCGAAAGAAAAGTGGGGTAAGCTGACGGATGACGATATGACCGTCATTGAAGGTAAACGCGATCAGCTTGTCGGTAAAATTCAGGAACGTTACGGCTACGCGAAAGATCAGGCGGAAAACGAAGTCAAAGACTGGGAAACCCGTAACGACTACCGCTGGTAACGCTGAATAACCCACAGGGCGGCTCTAAGCCGCCTTTTCTTTTGCCGTTAACGCGGCTTTTTCTTCACAAGAATTGAGTGGTCGTGCTGGCACGCGTCCTGATGACGACAGGCTTCCACCTCCACGCACGCGGAACAGAGCCCGTGCGCCTCAATCACGTTATGACGCAGGGCAAACCCCATTTTCGCTGCCAGCGTATGCATAATGTCTTCCACGCCTTCTGCAGCCTCTTCTTTCACTACGCCGCAGCGGTCACAGATAAACATCGCCGATGTGTGGGTAGGCTGATCGAACAGATGGCACAGCACATAGCTGTTGGTGGATTCCACCTTGTGCACGAACCCTTGTTCAAGCAGGAAATCCAGGGCGCGATATACCGTTGGCGGCTTTGCCTGCGGCTCGCTTTCGCGCAGCAGATCGAGCAGATCGTAGGCGCTGATGGCACCCTGCTGCAGGCTCATCAGACGTAATACTTCAAGGCGCTGCGGAGTCAGGCGCACATTGCGTTGCGCGCACAGCTTTTCGGCCTGCGCTAACAGCTCTTTTGTGGACTTATCCATGTAGCACCCCGGATGTTATAGGACGGAAAACTCCCACTTTATCATGTTCTGGTAAAAACACCGAGATCCGCCAGTCTGTGCTATACCTGACCCATTACAAACCGGGAAATAAACAATGAAAAAACCTGACTGTATTCGGCACTGGCGCGACGTAGAAGGTGCGGATGATTCGACCTATCCAGATAGCGATGAGCTTTTTTCTATCGGCGCCCCGTTGGCTCGTAAGCTTGGACTCAGACGCATTGGTATCCATCATGAGCGTTTGCCGCCAGGGCGCAGAACGTCCTATCCGCATGCGGAAAGCGATGAAGAAGAGTTCATTTATGTGCTCGAAGGTTATCCAGAAGCGTGGATAAATGGCTATTTATGGAAACTTGAACCTGGCGACAGCGTGGGATTTCCTGCCGGAACCGGTATCTGCCACACCTTTATCAACAACACGGAGGAAGAGGTGCGGTTGCTGGTCGTAGGCGAGGCCAACAAGAAGCACAATCGCATCTACTATCCCCTCAACCCGGTGTATGCCGCCACGCGGGAAGATCGCTGGGTAGACCATCCCCCACAGTTTTTTGGGCCGCATGATGGAAAACCTGGGAAAAAATAATTTCCTCTTCTATAAATATTGAGGGCCGTCACAAAATATAACAGGCCGTAAGGGAGTTTTACTTAGGGATAGAAATAGCGGGTCTTTTACTACTTATTCACAGCAATAGTTCGTTCCTGTTTGGGTGATAACAGACAGGGGTTATTTCATAACAGACTATAACGGGCATACTGTGAAAAAAATTTTTAAATTTTCGGTGGTTAGCATTGCTGTCTCCTTGTTTATGGCTAATCAGGCGGGAGCAGCCAATACCTGGACAGAATCACGGAGTGACGCCATGGGCGGGACGGGCGTTGCCTCCGGGAGCTATGGCAGTGGGGCGTTAATTAACCCGGCGCTGCTGGCAAAGGCAAAACCAGACGATGATGTGACGGTCATCTTGCCAGCCGTTGGGGTGCAGGTGACGGATGAAGACAATCTTCAGGATGAGATTGATACCATCAACGACAAAATTAATCACTACAAGGATGTGGTTGATGACCTCACGCCAAGGGAGATTATCACTAATCCGTTAGGTTCCATTAATCAATTCCAGGGCGCGGCCAAAGATCTCGCCGATGAGCTGGACTATCTCAAAGGCAAAACCGCACGCGCGACGGCAGGAGCAGGGCTTGCGGTGAGTATCCCTAACGATGTGCTTTCCGTGGCCTTTATGGCGAAAGGCTATGCCCATGGCCGGGTTAGCTCGTCTATCGATCAGCAAGATATTGATTATCTGCGCGGTATTCAACGAAGCAAAGTGGTGGCTGCCGGTGTTGCCCTGGACGCTGCGCTGAACGGCACGGATCAGATCACTAAAAATCTCAACTCAACGGCGTCTGGCCGGGCGGCGATTGTGTCCGACTATGGTGTTGCCGTTGCCCGTCAGTTTGACCTCGGCGGCGTCCCGGTTTCCGTGGGCGTGACGCCAAAACTGCAAAAAACTTGGGTCTATAACTACACCACCTCAATCTACGATTACGACAGTAACAAGTGGAACGACAGCCGCTACCGCACAGATGACACGGGCTTTAACGTCGATGCCGGTATTGCGGCTGATTTAGGCGAGAACTGGACGGTCGGCGTGAGCGGCCAAAACCTGATGTCGCGCGATATCGACACCAAAGATATCCGTATCCGCAATGGCCGGACGGGGGAAGTGGTGAGCTATAAAGATACCTACCAGATCCGTCCGCTGGTGACCGCCGGAGCCGCCTGGCACAACGATCTGGTGACGCTGACCGCCGATGGCGATTTGACGGAAACCAAAGGCTTTAAGAGCGAAGATACGTCGCAGTATGTTGGCGTGGGTGCCGAGGTGACGCCGCTCAGCTGGCTGGCGGTGCGTGCGGGTTATCGCGCGGACGTGAAGGGTAACGACAGCAATGTCTTTACCGGCGGTGTCGGTTTCGCGCCGTTTAGCACCGTTCATGTTGACCTGATGGGCCTGTACGGTGAAGACGAAACCTGGGGCGCAGGGGCTCAGCTGAGCATGACGTTCTAAAGTCCACCGGAGGCGCTGCGCCTCCGGCTTTTCTTTGTGCTATAGTAGCGCCCCTTTTCCACCAGATGCTTAAAACTTCGCCATGTCGTCAGAATCACAGACCGCTTTCCCTGCACACCGTTTCTCCATTGCGCCGATGCTCGACTGGACGGACAGACACTGCCGCTATTTCCTGCGCCAGCTCTCCCGCCATACGCTGCTGTACACCGAAATGGTGACTACGGGCGCAATCATCCACGGGAAGGGCGATTATCTGGCCTATAGCGAAGAAGAGCATCCGGTTGCCCTGCAGCTGGGCGGCAGCGATCCGGCCGCGCTGGCGCAGTGCGCGAAGCTGGCGGAAGCGCGCGGCTACGACGAGATCAACCTGAACGTTGGCTGTCCGTCCGACCGCGTGCAAAACGGCATGTTTGGTGCCTGCCTGATGGGGAATGCCCAGCTGGTGGCGGACTGTATTAAGGCGATGCGTGACGTCGTTTCCATTCCGGTGACGGTCAAAACCCGTATCGGCATTGACGACCAGGACAGCTATGAATTCCTGTGCGACTTCATCAATACGGTCTCCGGAAAGGGCGAGTGCGAGACGTTCATCATCCACGCGCGAAAAGCCTGGCTCTCCGGCCTCAGCCCAAAAGAGAACCGTGAGATCCCGCCGCTGGACTATCCGCGCGTGTATCAGCTGAAGCGTGACTTCCCGCACCTGACCATGTCCATTAACGGCGGCATCAAGTCGCTGGAAGAGGCCAAAGCGCACCTTGAGCATATGGATGGGGTGATGGTTGGGCGCGAGGCATATCAGAATCCAGGCATTCTGGCGATGGTCGATCGCGAAATCTTTGGCATCGAAGGCGCAGACACCGATCCGGTTGCCGTCGTGCGTGCGATGTATCCTTACATTGAGCGCGAGCTGAGCAACGGTACGTATCTCGGCCATATCACCCGCCATATGCTTGGGCTGTTCCAGGGCATTCCGGGCGCGCGTCAGTGGCGTCGCTACCTGAGCGAAAACGCACATAAAGCCGGCGCCGATATTGAGGTGCTGGAACATGCGCTGCGCCTGGTGGCAGACAAGCGATAACTTTCGCTAAAAGTTCGTCAAATTCACCACGCCCTGCGAATTCTCGCGGGGCGTTTTGCTTTAATAACAACAGGTTAATGCTGGCATGATTCTTGTAATGTTTACTGCATTACTCGGGAACTCGTGGGAGAGCACCATGCTGGAACTACTTTTTGTGATTGGCTTTTTTGTCATGCTGTTAGCGACAGGCGTTTCGCTGCTCGGCATTCTGGCGGCTATCGTGGTAGCGACGGTGGTCATGTTTATTGGCGGACTGTTTGCCCTGACGATCAAACTGCTGCCGTGGCTACTGCTGGCCATTGCGGTCGTGTGGGTGATTCGGGCGATTAAAGCGCCAAAAGTGCCCAGTTATCAGCGCAATAACCGCTTCCGTTACTAAGGTATTGAGGGGTTCGTCACATACTTGTAACTTTTCCGGCGGTATGGCTTAGAACAGAATAGGATTTACTTATCGAATCTGTCACTATGACTGCCGATAACGAATTCATCGAGCTGTACCCTACATACAGCCGAACTAAAAAAAGAAAGGGCTTCCCACGGGAAGCCCAATTTCTTTTTGGGGCTCAGGGAATCAACAAACTCGACCCCTGCGTCGCCCGGCTCTCCAGCACCTCATGCGCGCGCTGCGCATCGGTTAGCGGGTATTTCTGCGCCTCTGCCACATCCACCTTAATGACGCCGCTGGCGATCAGCGAGAACAGCTCGTTGCTGGCTTCCTCAAGTTCTTCCCGGTTGGTGATGTATCCTTGCAGGGAAGGGCGAGTCACATACAGAGAACCTTTCTGGTTCAGGATGCCCAGGTTAACGCCGGTCACCGCGCCTGACGCATTCCCGAAGCTTACCATCAGACCACGGCGCTGCAGGCAGTCCAGCGAGGCTTCCCAGGTGTCTTTCCCTACCGAGTCATACACCACGCGCACTTTTTTGCCGCTGGTGATCTCCTTCAGCCGCTCAACAATACTCTCTTCACGGTAGTTAATCACCTGCCAGGCGCCCGCCTGCAGCGCGCGCTGCGCTTTTTGTGCATTTCCGACGGTGCCGATCAGCTTCGCGCCCAGTGCTTTTGCCCACTGACAGGCGATGAGCCCGACGCCACCCGCTGCGGCATGAAACAGGAACTGCTCGTCGGGTTTAATTTCATAGGTTTTGCGCAGCAGGTAGTAAACGGTTAAACCTTTCAGGAACGAGGCTGCTGCCTGCTCAAAGGAGATGGCGTTAGGCAGCAGGGCGGCTTTATCCGCCGGAACGTTGTGGACGGAGCTGTAAGCGCCCAGCGCAGACTGCGCGTACACCACGCGGTCGCCTTCTTTAATATGTTTGACCGCGCTGCCCACTTTGACGACGACACCGGCTGCCTCGGTGCCCAGGCCGCTCGGCATCGACGGAGGCGGGTAGAGCCCGCCGCGAATATAGGTGTCGATGTAGTTTATGCCGATGGCTTTGTTTTCAACCTGCACTTCGTTTTCGCCAGGCGCGGCTGGGGTGAACTCCACCGCTTTCAGTACGTCTGGCCCACCGTGTTTCTGGAATTCAATGCGCGTTGCCATGCTCCCTCCGTAAGAAAAATATGGTAATCTTTCGACCCACTCTTTATCTCGGTAACTCCATTCACTATGGCAGGAAACAAACCCTTCAACAAACAGACTGAACCTCGCGAGCGTGATTTCCAGGTCGCAGGGTTAAAAGTCCCGCCGCACTCGATTGAAGCGGAACAGTCGGTGTTGGGCGGTTTAATGCTGGATAACGAACGCTGGGACGACGTCGCCGAGCGCGTCGTGGCGGAAGATTTCTACACCCGTCCGCACCGCCACATCTTTACCGAAATGGCGCGTCTGCAGGAGTCGGGCAGCCCGATCGACCTGATTACGCTCGCGGAATCGCTGGAGCGTCTTGGGCAGCTCGACAGCTGCGGCGGATTTGCCTATCTGGCGGAACTGTCAAAAAACACGCCTAGTGCGGCGAACATCAGCGCTTATGCCGATATCGTGCGCGAACGTGCCGTCGTCCGCGAGATGATATCGGTGGCGAACGAGATCGCCGAGGCCGGTTTTGATCCGCAGGGTCGCACCAGCGAAGACCTGCTCGACCTTGCTGAGTCCCGCGTCTTTAAAATCGCCGAAAGCCGCGCCAATAAAGACGAAGGGCCAAAAAACATCGCCGATGTCCTCGACGCCACCGTGGCCCGTATCGAACAGCTGTTCCAGCAGCCGCACGATGGCGTCACCGGCGTGAACACCGGCTATGACGATTTGAACAAGAAAACCGCCGGCCTGCAGCCGTCGGATTTGATTATCGTCGCCGCGCGTCCGTCGATGGGTAAAACCACTTTTGCGATGAACCTCGTCGAAAACGCGGCGATGTTGCAGGATAAACCGGTACTGATCTTCAGTCTTGAGATGCCCTCCGAGCAGATCATGATGCGTTCCCTGGCATCGCTGTCGCGCGTGGATCAGACCCGCATCCGTACCGGTCAGCTCGACGATGAGGACTGGGCGCGCATCTCCGGCACCATGGGCATTCTGCTGGAAAAGCGTAACATCTATATCGATGACTCCTCCGGCCTGACGCCGACGGAAGTTCGCTCCCGCGCGCGCCGTATCGCCCGTGAACACGGCGGTATCGGCCTTATCATGATCGACTACCTTCAGCTGATGCGCGTCCCGTCGCTTTCAGACAACCGTACGCTGGAAATTGCCGAGATTTCCCGCTCTCTCAAGGCGTTAGCCAAAGAGCTGCACGTGCCGGTGGTGGCGCTGTCGCAGCTGAACCGCTCCCTGGAACAACGTGCTGACAAGCGCCCGGTCAACTCCGACCTGCGTGAATCCGGCTCCATCGAGCAGGATGCCGACTTAATCATGTTCATCTACCGTGATGAGGTTTATCACGAGAACAGCGACCTGAAAGGGATCGCCGAAATTATTATTGGTAAACAACGTAACGGCCCTATCGGGACGGTGCGTCTGACCTTTAACGGACAGTGGTCGCGTTTCGACAACTATGCCGGTCCTCAATATGATGATGAGTAATTTCTAAGGAATTCAAATGCAAGCGGCAACTGTTGTCATTAACCGCCGCGCTCTGCGACACAACCTGCAACGTCTGCGTGAACTGGCACCCGCCAGCAAGCTCGTTGCAGTCGTGAAAGCGAACGCTTACGGACACGGTCTTCTTGAGACCGCGCGAACGCTCCCCGATGCCGACGCCTTTGGCGTCGCCCGTCTTGAAGAAGCCCTTCGCCTGCGCGCGGGGGGGATTACCCAACCGATTCTGCTCCTCGAAGGCTTTTTCGAAGCCACAGATTTGCCGACCATTGCTGACCAGCATCTGCATACGGCAGTGCATAACGAAGAACAGCTGGCCGCACTTGAAACCGCCGAGCTGAGCGAGCCTGTGACCGTGTGGATGAAGCTCGACACGGGCATGCACCGTCTGGGCGTGCGTCCGGAGAGCGCGGAAGCGTTCTATCAGCGTTTATGCCGGTGCAAAAACGTGCGCCAGCCGGTGAATATCGTCAGCCATTTCGCCCGCGCCGATGAGCCCGAGTGCGGTGCGACCGAGCGGCAGCTGGATATCTTTAATACCTTCTGCGAAGGCAAGCCGGGGATGCGCTCGATTGCGGCATCCGGCGGTATTCTGCTGTGGCCGCAGTCGCATTTCGACTGGGCGCGACCGGGCATCATTCTCTACGGCGTGTCGCCACTGGAGAACAAACCCTGGGGGCCGGACTTTGGCTTCCAGCCGGTCATGTCACTGGTCTCTAACCTGATTGCTGTGCGTGACCATAAAGCGGGTGAGCCGGTGGGCTACGGCGGTACCTGGACCAGCGAGCGTGATACCCGCCTCGGCGTGGTGGCGATGGGCTATGGTGACGGCTATCCCCGCGCTGCGCCAACGGGTACGCCGGTTCTGGTCAACGGTCGCGAAGTGAAGATTGTCGGCCGCGTGGCGATGGATATGATTTGTGTTGATCTGGGGCCTGAAGCCCAGGATAAGCCTGGTGATGATGTCGTGATGTGGGGGGAAGGGCTGCCTGTTGAACGCATTGCTGAAATCACGCAAGTGAGTGCTTACGAACTTATCACGCGCCTGACCTCGCGGGTAGCGATGAAGTACATTGATTGAACTGCCAATGGAGTGAGGTTTTTATCCTCGCTCCAACTTTATTAACATCCTCTCGACCTTCTCCCACTTCCGGTTTATTGTTGAAATCCCTGCCTCATCGAATTCCGGAGAACCATCGCGTGTTTCAGAAAGTTGACGCCTATGCCGGCGACCCAATTCTCTCCTTAATGGAGCGTTTCAAAGAAGATCCTCGCAGCGACAAGGTGAACCTTAGCATCGGTTTGTATTACAACCACGAGGGTTTTATTCCTCAGCTGCAGGCCGTTGCCGAAGCCGAAGCGCGTCTGAACGCGGTTCCACACGGCGCGTCGCTCTATCTGCCGATGGAAGGGTTAAATACCTACCGCAGCACCATTGCGCCGCTGCTTTTTGGTGCCGATCATGCGGTGCTCGCGCAAAAACGCGTGGCGACCATCCAGACGCTGGGCGGTTCGGGTGCGCTGAAAGTGGGTGCAGACTTCCTGAAAAAATACTTCCCGGATTCAGGCGTGTGGGTCAGTGACCCGACGTGGGAAAACCACGTTGCGATCTTCGAGGGCGCAGGCTTCAAAGTGGCGACCTATCCGTGGTTTGACAGCGAAACTAACGGCGTGCGCGTTGAAGCGCTGCTGGAAAAACTGAACACCCTGCCGGAGCGCAGCATTGTGCTGCTGCATCCATGCTGCCATAACCCGACCGGTGCGGATCTCACCAATGCCCAGTGGGATGCGGTGATCGAGGTACTGAAGGCCCGTAACCTGATCCCGTTCCTCGATATTGCCTATCAGGGCTTTGGCGCGGGCATGGAAGAAGATGCCTATGCCATCCGCGCCGCTGCCAGCGCCGGGCTGCCTGTTCTGGTGAGTAACTCCTTCTCTAAAATCTTCTCCCTGTACGGTGAACGCGTTGGCGGTCTGTCCGTGGTGTGTGAAGACGCCGAAGCGGCAGGTCGCGTGCTCGGCCAGCTTAAGGCGACGGTGCGCCGCATCTACTCCAGCCCGCCTAACTTTGGTGCGCAGGTGGTGGCGACGGTTCTCGGTGACGAAAAGCTAAAAGCGTCCTGGCTTGCGGAAGTGGAAGCGATGCGTCAGCGCATTCAGACGATGCGTCAGGAGCTGGTTAACGTCCTGAAAGAGGCCGTGCCGGGACATAACTTCGACTATCTGCTCAAGCAGCGCGGGATGTTCAGCTATACCGGACTGAGTGCGGCCCAGGTCGATCGTCTGCGCGAAGAGTTCGGCGTCTACCTGATCGCCAGCGGCCGTATGTGCGTGGCGGGTCTGAATGCCAGCAACGTTCATCGCGTGGCGCAGGCGTTTGCTGCTGTAATGTAAGTATTCACTTACTTGCATGCTATATGTAGGCCGGGTAAGGCGCAGCCGCCACCCGGCTTTTTTGTTAGCGCCGGTGCCAATCATTGCCCGGTGGCGCTTCGCTTACCGGGCCTACGCGTTTCTTCTGCGCTTTGTGATCGTCTTCTTTTTATTCCCCTTCATAAGCAAAAACTCCTTCCCTTCACCTCCCGCTGGGGTTATGGTCGGATAGTTTTTTGACCATCTGCTCAAATTAAAACGATAACAAACTGAATATTCAGGGGAAAATATGCGCAAGATCACACTGGCGCTCAGCGCCGCCTGCTTATTGTTCTCGCTTAATAGCGCCGTCGTCGCGCGAGCTTCTGCCCCGACGCCGCTTTACACCGGCACCACCGCCGCCATTCTTGCCGAGCAGGCACCCATTCACTGGGTTTCCGTGGCCCAAATCGAAAACAGCCTGATGGGCCGTGCGCCAATGGCCGTGGGTTTTGACATTGACGATACCGTGCTGTTCTCAAGCCCCGGCTTCTGGCGCGGTAAGAAAACGTATTCACCCGACAGCGAAGCGTATCTGAAGAACCCGGAATTCTGGGAAAAAATGAATAATGGCTGGGACGAATTCAGCATCCCGAAAGAGGTTGCCCGTGCGCTTATTGCCATGCACGTGAAGCGCGGTGACAGCATTTATTTTGTAACCGGCCGCAGTCAGACCAAAACGGAAACCGTCTCTAAAACGCTGCAGGATGATTTCCAGATCCCGGCGACCAGCATGAACCCGGTCATTTTTGCGGGTGACAAAGAGGGGCAAAACACCAAAACCCAGTGGCTGGAAAAGAAAAACATCAAAGTGTTTTATGGCGATTCGGATAACGACATTACCGCCGCACAGGATGTGGGTGCCAGAGGGATCAGGGTGTTACGCGCGTCTAACTCAACCTATCGCCCGCTGCCGATGGCCGGAAAGTTTGGCGAAGAGGTGATCGTCAACTCGGAGTATTGAGCCCCTGGCAGCGAGTTTGACTCTTTTTTAATCAAATCTCGCTGCTGCGGGTTTTACCTTTCGTCTTCTTGCTGCACACTTAGAAAGATTCATCTTTCATCACGGAGCAGCCTATGTGGTACCAACAGACCCTGACCTTAAGCGCGAAGCCACGCGGATTTCACCTGGTGACGGATGAAGTCATCGGGCAACTCCGCGACCTGTCGCGCGTCAGAACGGGTTTGCTGCATCTGCTGCTTCAGCACACGTCCGCCTCTCTGACGCTGAATGAAAATTGCGATCCCACCGTCCGGTCCGACATGGAGCACCATTTTCTGAAGAGCGTCCCGGACAACGCGCCTTATGAGCATGACTATGAGGGGGCGGACGACATGCCTTCGCATATTAAATCCTCTTTGCTGGGCGTATCGCTGATGCTGCCGGTCCACAACGGGCGGCTGCTGTTGGGAACGTGGCAGGGGATCTGGCTGGGTGAGCATCGCATTCACGGTGGTTCGCGTAAAATTATCGCCACGCTACAAGGGGAATAAAGATGACAATTTCGGAGATACTTCAGTACTGCATGAGCAAGCCCGGCGCGGAGCAGAGCGTCCACAGCGACTGGAAAGCCACGCAGATTAAGGTAGGTGATGTGCTGTTTGCGATGGTTAAAGAGGTAGAAGGCCGTCCGGCGGCGTCGCTGAAAACCAGCCCTGAACTGGCGGATTTGCTGCGTCAGCAGCATGATGACGTGAGGCCGAGCAAGCACCTCAATAAGGCGCACTGGAGCACCGTCTATCTGGATGGATCGATTCCAGGATCACAGATTTACTACCTGGTGGATGCGTCCTATCAGCAGGCGGTTGAGCTGCTGCCGGAAACCACCCGACAGCAACTCTCCGTGTGACAACTACAGCAATGGTTTAAGGAAGCGCGCGGTGTGCGAGGCTTCGCACTCTGCAACGGTCTCTGGCGTACCGGAGACAAGAATTTCACCGCCGCCGCTGCCGCCTTCCGGGCCGAGATCGACAATCCAGTCCGCGGTTTTAATCACGTCCAGGTTGTGCTCAATCACCACGATAGTGTTGCCCTGATCGCGCAACTGATGCAGCACCTCGAGCAGTTGCTGGATGTCGGCAAAGTGCAGACCGGTAGTCGGCTCATCAAGTATGTACAGCGTCTGACCGGTGCCGCGTTTTGACAGCTCACGCGCCAGCTTCACGCGCTGCGCTTCACCACCGGAAAGCGTTGTCGCCGACTGCCCCAGACGAATGTAGGTCAGGCCCACGTCCATCAGCGTCTGCAGCTTACGCGCCAGCGCAGGGACGGCGTCAAAGAACTCGCGCGCCTCTTCGATGGTCATATCCAGCACTTCGTGGATGGTCTTGCCTTTGTACTTAATCTCCAGCGTTTCGCGGTTATAGCGTTTGCCTTTGCACTGGTCGCACGGCACGTAGATATCCGGCAGGAAGTGCATCTCAACCTTGATCACGCCATCGCCCTGGCACGCTTCGCAGCGGCCACCGCGCACGTTAAAGCTGAAACGTCCTGGCGTATAGCCGCGGGAGCGTGCTTCCGGCACACCGGCAAACAGTTCACGTACGGGCGTGAAAACGCCGGTATAGGTCGCCGGGTTAGAGCGCGGGGTACGGCCAATCGGGCTCTGGTCGATGTCGATAACCTTATCGAAATGCTCCAGCCCCTGGATGTCGCGGTACGGTGCAGGCTCGGCCAGCGTCGCGCCGTTCAGCGCCGTCTGCGCAATCGGGAACAGCGTATCGTTGATCAGCGTCGATTTACCGGAACCGGACACGCCGGTGATGCAGGTAAACAGGCCAACCGGCAGCGTCAGGGTGACGTCTTTCAGGTTGTTGCCGCGCGCGCCGGTCAGCTTCAGCACTTTTGCCGGATCTGCCGCTACGCGCTGTTTTGGCACTTCAATCTTGCGCTTGCCGCTCATGTACTGACCGGTCAGTGACTCGGGTACCGCCATAATGTCCTTCAGCGTCCCTTCTGCAACGACCTGACCGCCGTGCACGCCTGCGCCAGGGCCAATGTCGATGACGTGGTCAGCCGCACGGATCGCATCTTCGTCGTGCTCCACCACGATCACCGTGTTGCCGAGATTGCGCAGGTGGATCAGGGTGCCGAGCAGGCGCTCGTTGTCGCGCTGGTGCAGGCCGATGGACGGCTCGTCCAGTACGTACATCACGCCGACTAAGCCCGCGCCAATCTGGCTGGCCAGACGGATACGCTGAGCCTCACCGCCGGAGAGCGTTTCCGCCGAGCGGGAAAGCGTCAGGTAGTTCAGGCCGACGTTCACCAGGAACTTCAGGCGATCGCCGATCTCTTTCAGCACTTTTTCGGCAATTTTCGCGCGCTGGCCAGAGAGCTTCAGGTTATTGAAGAAGTCCATCGCGTGGCCGATGCTCATGTCTGAGATGGTCGGCAGCGCCGTGTTTTCCACAAACACGTGGCGCGCTTCGCGACGCAGACGCGTGCCCTCGCAGGTGGCGCAGGAGCGGTTGCTGATGAACTTCGCCAGCTCTTCGCGTACCGCGCTGGATTCGGTCTCTTTGTAGCGGCGCTCCATATTGTGCAGCACCCCTTCGAACGGGTGACGACGCACGGAGGTATCGCCGCGATCGTTCATGTACTTGAACTCAATGTTCTCTTTACCGGAACCGAACAGGATCACTTTGTGCACGTTTGGGCTCAGGCTGGCCCACGGCGCTTCGACGTCGAACTTGTAGTGCTCTGCCAGCGATTTCAGCATCTGGAAGTAGTAGAAGTTACGCTTGTCCCAGCCGCGAATGGCCCCGCCCGCCAGCGACAGTTCCGGGTTCTGGATCACGCGGTCCGGATCGAAATATTGCTGGACGCCCAGGCCGTCACACGTCGGGCACGCGCCCGCCGGGTTGTTAAAGGAGAACAGGCGCGGTTCAAGCTCGCGCATACTGTAACCGCAAATCGGGCAGGCAAAGTTGGCGGAGAAGAGCAGCTCTTCCGCTTTCGGGTCGTCCATGTCGGAGACCACGGCCGTGCCGCCAGAGAGTTCCAGCGCGGTTTCAAAGGATTCCGCCAGACGCGTGGCGAGATCGTCACGCACCTTGAAGCGGTCAATCACCACTTCGATGGTGTGCTTCTTCTGCAGCTCCAGCTTGGGCGGATCGGACAGGTCGCACACTTCACCGTCGATACGGGCGCGGATATAGCCCTGGCTTGCCAGGTTTTCCAGCGTCTTGGTGTGTTCGCCCTTACGCTCTTTGATGATTGGCGCCAGCAGCATCAGGCGTTTGCCTTCCGGCTGCGACAGCACGTTATCCACCATCTGGCTGACGGTCTGGGCCGCCAGCGGGACGTCGTGGTCCGGGCAGCGCGGCTCACCCACGCGGGCATACAGCAGACGCAGGTAGTCATGAATTTCGGTAATGGTACCGACCGTTGAACGCGGGTTATGCGAGGTGGACTTCTGCTCAATAGAAATAGCAGGGGACAACCCTTCAATATGGTCAACATCCGGTTTTTCCATCAGCGACAGGAACTGACGCGCGTACGCAGAGAGTGATTCAACGTAACGACGCTGTCCTTCGGCATACAGGGTGTCGAAAGCCAGTGAGGATTTGCCAGACCCCGAAAGCCCGGTCACGACAATGAGTTTGTCGCGAGGGATTATGAGGTTGATATTCTTGAGATTGTGGGTGCGGGCGCCCCGAACTTCGATCTTATCCATTCACCTTTCCCGGTTGGAACACGGATTGCCTGATTTGTTTGAAGGACAAACGGCTGTCAGAAACGGCTAATTATGACACAATTTAACCTGTTTGAATATACAGTATTGGAATGCATTTTCTGATTCGCTGTGTAACAATGTCGAGTTGCGGGAGAACTCTGGAACGTGCTACGCAACTATCAAAGTGCAGCATGGAAATGGTACACTCGCGCGTTTACACTATTAAGAAACGTATTCAGGAGACACGAACATGGCCAGCAGAGGCGTAAACAAGGTGATTCTCGTCGGTAATCTGGGCCAGGACCCGGAAGTACGCTACATGCCGAGTGGTGGCGCAGTTGCCAACATTACGCTGGCTACTTCCGAATCCTGGCGTGATAAAGCGACCGGAGAGATGAAAGAGCAGACCGAATGGCACCGCGTTGTGCTGTTTGGCAAACTGGCCGAAGTGGCCGGTGAGTATCTGCGTAAAGGTTCTCAGGTCTATATCGAAGGCCAGCTGCGCACCCGCAAATGGACCGATCAGTCCGGTGCTGAGAAGTACACCACTGAAGTCGTGGTTAACGTGGGCGGTACCATGCAGATGCTGGGTGGCCGTCAGGGCGGCGGTGCACCAGCAGGTGGCGGCCAGAGTCAGCAGCAGGGCGGTTGGGGTCAGCCTCAGCAGCCGCAGGGCGGCAACCAGTTCAGCGGTGGCGCGCAGTCTCGCCCGCAGCAGCAGTCTGCTCCGGCACCGTCTAACGAACCGCCAATGGATTTCGACGACGACATTCCGTTCTGATCAACGGATGAGAAAACAAAAAACCCAGACATCGTCTGGGTTTTTTTATTGATGAAGGGATCAGGTAATGACCATCGGCCAGTCTGGCGGCGTGTGGCTCATTGCTTCCACCATCACCACTTTAATGTTTTCCCAGACGGCGGCGATATCCAGCAGGGTAATGCCAAGCAGACCCGTTGCAAACCAGCAGGCTGCACCCAGCCCCAGCAGGGTGCTGATGACAGCGAGACCCGCATAGTCAGATTTACGAAACTGAATGTTCAGCGTGCTGGCTAAAAACATCAGCACCGCACTCAACAAAGGCCAGCGCAGGAGAACCATGCTGGTAGTAATGGTTGCCATAAAACCCATCCTCAACAAAACAGACGAACTGAATGAAACAGATTTTTTCGTTACACTATATGTGTGAACTATATCACATTTGCTGTTTTATTCGCCAGTCCCGGAGTGATGAAAAACGGGTGATTCATAGCTGCCGAGAATCAGTGGGCGCATGAGTGAAAATATATCTTTGCTGGCTAAGTTCTCCAGTTCCCGTACTCTTTATAATGAATTCATTGAGATAGCAAAACTGATGCAAAAGGATGCTCACTGTACAATGTTTACAGCAATAACCCTATGGCTTATGCTTGAGTGGACAATTAATTTTACTCGCAGCTAACCTTTCAGGTTTTTGAATTTAATTATTTTTTTATTTCTTTGTACGTTTTTAATTACACACAACGTTGTTTTTAATTCGCTACGCTGAGATTCAGCCTGTGCGTTGGTTTGTCGATTTTTCGAATCTGAAGAAAGTTGCGTCCGGTTTATCGCCTGATAATCAGCGAAAAAAATGAAAGAAAACCGACGTGAGATTGTTAATGACAGCATGCAAGCGTTGCATGCGCTGGCTAAGCTGATGCCTCAGCTTCATGCTCAATGTTCTCTGACCGACATGCTGACGACCATCAGTCGCGCGCTGGGCGCAAGTCTTGCCTGGGTAAGCGTTAATGGTGATGACGGGCTACAGCGCGTGGTATGCGCCGGGGAGATGACCTGCCATCCCTTCGAAGTGGCCGATTTCCTGGCGGACACCCTGCTCCAGCGGCATCATCGTTCATGGCGAGTAGTCTACTGGAAAGAGAATATTGGCCGTGCGTTATTTCCTCCTCAGCACCCGGGCTATGCGCAGTTGCATAGCGGTGTCCTGTGCAAACTTTCAACCCATAACTGGCACTGCAGTGGTTATTTCTTTTTAGCGTTTGATGAACGACTCTCTTCTCTGCCAATTCTGAAAAATATCGTCGTGGTGCTGGTCGAAAAATTAAAAGACTATTTCGCGGAAATTATTGCCCGGGAGAAAACAGCCCAGGAAATGCAGCGTGTCGTGACGCAATATAAGACGCTTTTTGAACGCGCCCCGGTTTTAATGAACTCTTTCGACAAATTTAACCGCTGCGTGCTGTGGAATGCCGAATGTGAAAAAGTATTCGGCTGGACGATGGCGGAGATCGCGGAACATGCCGATCCGCTTTCGCTGTTTTATCCCGACCCTGAAGAGCGGCGGCGGGTAAGAGAGTCGGTCAATGTCTCGCCGCTGAAGGATATGTATGAGTGGCATCCGCTACGCAAAGACGGCACCCCGCTGACGGTGCTGTGGTCCAACATTCTGTTGCCGGACAACTCTATCCTCAATATTGGGCTGGATATCACCGAGCGGAAAAAAGCCGAACAGCAGCTGCAGGTAAAAGCCACTACTGACGATCTCACCGGCTGCTTTAACCGTTCGGCGATTTTGCAGCAGCTTGAGCTTGCGCTGGCGGCCAGTGCCCGGCAGGAGGTTAACAGCCATTTTTGCGTCCTGATGTTTGACCTGGATTTCTTCAAACAGATCAACGATGAGTGGGGGCACCCGGTGGGTGATGCGGCACTCCTTCACTTTTGTAACGCGATCCGTGAGTTATCACCTTCAGATTCGGCATTAGGGCGCGTGGGAGGAGAAGAGTTTTTGCTCTTGCTGGCGCAAACAAACGGCAATGGCGCTGCGCAATTATCCGCCAGGTTGCGCACCTTTCTGCAAACCAACCCGCTGGCCGTGGGGGAGAGAAAAGTGTCGCTGTCATTTAGTGCCGGGGTTGTGGAAGTAAGCGGAGGACAGCGGGATACTTCAGTCTTGCTGAGGCGTGCCGATAAAGCATTATATGAGGCCAAGCATTCGGGGCGAGGAAAAACGGTGGTGGCAGCTGATTATTTATAAATCAACGAACAAAATACGCCCGAACAAATAGCATAAAATGCCATGTCGAGGTTATGATTTTTCGCGCTGTTACAAGTTTGGCTTAATCAACAATCGTCTGTTGTGTTATCTTCCCACCGCCCTTGCGGGCTGGATAATTATTTTCCTTAATTGAAACGGAACGAATACTTACAGTTTAGCTTACGGGAAAATATTATCGTCATAACGAAATTTAAGATTTTTAATACGAAAAGTCAGTTGCTAACTTCGCATGATTCATGCAACGTAATCACCTGTTTAACAAAGCATCCGGCCTTCATTACTACAGGCGTACAACATGCAGGGATATAGGGCGGGAAATGAATCGTAGCGCGCGGCGCAAAATGCTCAGGGTGGTAGGGATCATCATGGTAGTTATGCTGCCTGTGATGCTTGCGCTATGGTTTGCCCAGCTACGAGCCGTATCTGAAACAAGCGCCCAGCTACGGACATTTGCTGAACTGGCTTTAGACAAAACAGAACTGGTTATTCAACAGGTTGATCTGGCCCGGGACGAGGCTGAAAAATATCAGGGTGAGCTTTGCACGCCGGGACATCGTCAATATATGCTGAACGTTGTTCGTGGCCGCCTGTTTGTCGCCGATTTAATTTACGCTCAAGGTCAGAATTTTCTTTGTTCGACCGTTTTTACACCGGATCACCCCTACGCTATTCCTGTCGCTAATTACACGCGTAAACCTGACGTCGCTATCTATTATTATCGCGATACCCCATTTTATACTGGTTATAAAATGACATATATGCAGCGCGGAAATTATGTGGTGGTCGTCAATCCACTTTCATACAGCGAAGTCATGTCCGCGGATCATTCTCTCTCATGGGGAGTGTACGACACGGTAACCAATGCTTTCTTTTCCGTCAGCCAGAAAGCCAATGTTTCTTTATTAAATTCGATGATTCGGGATAAGGAATCGGTATTTCAAAAAGATAACCGCTTTTATACGATCGTAAGTTCCCCCAAAAGACCGATTGCGGCCATTGTATCGACATCGAATAAACGCTTTTATGAAACGCTTTATCACCAGGCGACGTTGACGCTGCCGCTGGGCATGATCTGCAGCATTATTATTTTGCTGGTATGGTCCCGTACACATCGTGAGCTCAATTCGCCGGGGCGCTTACTGCACCGGGCACTGACCAAACGACAGCTGTGCGTGCACTATCAGCCGATTATTGATATCAAGAACAACCGGTGCGTGGGCGCGGAGGCGTTATTACGCTGGCCTGGTTTTAACGGGCAGGTGATGAGTCCGGCGGAGTTTATTCCGCTGGCGGAAAATGAGGGGATGAGCGAGCGGATCACAGACTATGTCGTTGAAGAGGTGTTCAGCGATCTGGGCCATTTCCTGGCCGAGCATCCCCATCTCTATATTTCGATTAACCTGTCGGCCACGGATTTCCACTCCTCGCGGCTGATCGCCATGATTTCCGAGAAGGCTCGCCATTACGCCGTCCGTGCGCAGCAAATCAAAATAGAAGTGACAGAACGCGGTTTTATCGATGTGCCAAAAACCACGCCGGTGATACAGGCTTTCCGTCAGGCGGGTTATGAAGTCGCGATTGATGATTTTGGTACCGGTTACTCGAACCTGCACAACCTCTACTCGCTGAACGTGGATATCCTGAAAATCGATAAATCGTTTATCGATACCTTAACGACCAACAGCACCAGCCACCTGATCGCCGAGCATATTATCGAGATGGCGCAAAGCCTGCGGCTGAAAACCATTGCGGAAGGGGTAGAGACGGCAGAGCAGGTGAGCTGGCTGTTGAAGCGCGGCGTCCAGTTTTGTCAGGGATGGCACTTCGCGAAAGCGATGCCGCCCCAGGAATTTATGACCTGGCAGCAGCAACCTTTGCACTGATATTCATTAATTCAACTGGTGGCGATAGTCGCTCGGCGTGCGGTCAAACTCGCGGCGAAACACGCGGGAAAAGGTTTGTTGCGACACATAGCCAAGATCCATCGCGATATCAAAAATTGGCCGCTGCGTTGAGCGTAGCGCCTGCGCCGCCAGCAGCAGTCTGCGCTGGCGAATGTACTCACCCAGGGTCTGATGCATGACCGTGCGGAACATTCTCTGTAAATACCATTTCGAATAGCCCGACTTTTTAGCGACCACATCGATGTTCAACGGTTGGTCGATATGGTCATCAATCCATTCAATAAGCGTCTGAATAATCTGCTGATGCGACATAAGGTTGCCCCTCTGTAGATACAACTATCTCGGTTAATTCGTCGTTTTCTCTGCGGGGGAGTATAATTCCTCAAGTTAACTTGAGGTAAAGAGGTTTTATGGAAAAGAGATTGCCGCGAATTAAAGCGCTTTTAACCCCCGGCGAAGTGGCAAAGCGAAGCGGCGTTGCCGTGTCGGCGCTCCACTTCTATGAAAGCAAAGGGTTAATCAAGAGTATCCGTAACGGAGGAAACCAGCGCCGCTATACCCGCGATGTGCTCCGCTACGTGGCGATTATCAAAATTGCGCAACGAATCGGAATTCCCCTGGCCACGATCGGCGAGGCCTTTGGGGTGCTGCCGGAAGGGCACACGCTGAGCCCGAAAGAGTGGAAAGAGCTGTCATCCCAGTGGCGCGAAGAGCTGGACAGGCGTATCCATACGCTGGTCGCGCTGCGTGACGAACTGGATGGCTGCATTGGCTGCGGCTGCCTGTCGCGGAGCGATTGTCCGTTGCGTAACCCCGGGGACAAACTGGGCGAGCAGGGGACGGGGGCACGGTTGCTGGAAGAGGATTGAGATTGTGCGGCCGGTTTGCCGGGTGGCGGCTGCGCCTTACCCGGCCTACAAAACCGAGAACGTAGGCCGGGTAAGCGAAGCGCCACCCGCAAAAAGCACATAAAGAACTAAAGCGCCACATAAGGGCGCTTTAGTTTTTCCCGGTCTTTGTCTTTCACTCTATCCCGCTGGTTCACGGGAGGGTTTCCCCCGACGTCAGCACCCCTCGTGTCGAGCTGGTTGGGGAGGTTCCGGATTGTGCTGACACTTTAATTCTATGCAAGACCCGTTTTTTCGCCAGCCTCGCTGACCGGTTTTTAGCCGAATTTTTTTCGCGGTGTTGTTCAATTTTCTATAGTTAAAAAGTATGAATAACCAGGAGAAAACCATGCTCACGGTACATCACCTAAACCAGTCGCGCTCGCATCGCGTTATCTGGGCGCTGGAAGAACTCGGCCTGCCTTATGAGATCGTTCACTATCAGCGTGAAAAGAACATGCTGGCACCTGAGGCTCTCAAAAAAGTGCATCCGTTGGGCAAATCACCGGTCATCGAAGATAACGGACTGATTCTCGCAGAGTCAGGCGCCATTCTGGAGTATCTGCAGGAAACGTACGATGCCGAGTCGCGGCTTAAGCCTTTAGATCCGGCGCATAAGGTGCAGTACCGCTTCTGGCTGCACTACGCGGAAGGATCCCTGATGCCGCTGCTGTTAATGAAGCTGGTCTTCAACAGCCTCGGCAAGCCGCCGGTGCCGTTTGGTATCAGAACTTTGGGCAAAGCGCTGGGGCAGGGGGTGCAGAAAGCGTACCTCAACCGTCAACTGGAAACCCATGCGCGCTTTATTGAGTCGCACCTTGCCAAAAACAGCTGGTTTGCCGGGGATGCGCTCAGCATGGCCGATATTCAGATGAGCTTTCCGATCTTTGCCCTGCTGGCGCGCGGCGGTATCGCTAATCTGCCGCATATTCAGGCCTGGAAGACAAAAGTTGAGAGCAGCCCTGGCTGGCAAAGAACTCTGGAGCAAGGGGGGCCGTTATCTATCCCGGGCGAGGACTGAAATGTAAACAAATTGCGCATAGACGATAACGTTTGCGCATCCTCTGTTTATTTCTTCAGCGTCATAAGTGAATTTTAGCGAAAAACGATAAAGTTCAGTTGAAAAGGGCGGGGATTAGGCTAGATAATCGTTTGCCTTAATTTGACCACCCGTTTGTAAGCGCGGAGCTAAACGTTTGCTTTTTTTGTGACGCCCTTTCGTCGCAAACGCAACACAAGGATTTGACGTTTAGCTGGCAGCGGCGTCTCCACCTCGCTTACGGACTTCCTAAAAAACTCTCAGGGGATGTTTTCTATGTCTACGCCATCTGCGCGTACTGGCGGTTCACTTGACGCCATGTTTAAAATTTCGGCCCGCGGCAGCACCGTGCGCCAGGAGATCGTTGCCGGTTTGACAACGTTTCTGGCGATGGTTTACTCCGTCATCGTTGTGCCGGGCATGCTGGGCAAAGCAGGCTTCCCGCCAGCGGCTGTCTTTGTGGCAACCTGCCTTGTGGCCGGCGTAGGCTCCATCGTGATGGGCCTGTGGGCGAACCTGCCGCTGGCGATTGGTTGCGCCATCTCTCTGACCGCGTTTACCGCGTTCAGCCTGGTGCTGGGCCAGCACATCAGCGTACCGGTTGCGCTGGGTGCCGTGTTCCTGATGGGTGTGCTGTTTACCGTGATTTCAGCGACCGGCATCCGTAGCTGGATTTTGCGCAACCTGCCGCAGGGCGTGGCGCACGGTACCGGTATCGGCATCGGCCTGTTCCTGCTGCTGATCGCCGCCAACGGCGTCGGTCTGGTCATCAAGAACCCGCTGGACGGTCTGCCGGTGGCGCTGGGCCACTTCGCCAGCTTCCCGGTGATTATGTCGCTGATCGGTCTGGCGGTGATTATCGGTCTGGAAAAACTGAAAGTCCCGGGCGGCATTCTGCTGACCATTATCGGCGTTTCCATTGTTGGCCTGATTTTCGATCCGAACGTCCATTTCTCCGGCATTTTCGCCATGCCGTCGCTGAGCGATGACAAAGGCAACTCCCTGATTGGCAGCCTGGATATTGTCGGCGCGCTGAACCCGGTGATCCTGCCAAGCGTGCTGGCGCTGGTGATGACCGCAGTGTTTGACGCGACCGGTACCATCCGCGCGGTGGCCGGTCAGGCGAACCTGCTGGATAAAGACGGTCAGATTATTGATGGCGGCAAAGCGCTGACCACTGACTCCCTGAGCAGCGTCTTCTCTGGCCTGGTGGGTGCGGCACCTGCGGCGGTGTACATCGAATCCGCAGCGGGTACGGCGGCAGGCGGTAAAACCGGCCTGACGGCGATCACCGTCGGCGTGCTGTTCATGCTGATCCTGTTCCTCTCTCCGCTCTCCTATCTGGTTCCGGCGTATGCGACTGCGCCAGCGCTGATGTACGTTGGCCTGCTGATGCTGAGCAACGTGGCGAAAATCGACTTTGCAGACTTCGTGGACGCGATGTCCGGCCTGATCACCGCAGTCTTTATCGTGCTGACCTGTAACATCGTGACCGGCATTATGATCGGCTTCGCTTCGCTGGTGATTGGTCGTCTGGTCTCCGGTGAGTGGCGCAAGCTGAATATCGGCACCGTGATTATCGCCGTTGCGCTGGTGGCGTTCTACGCGGGCGGCTGGGCAATCTAAGTTGTCCATTGATGCGAAAACGGGTGGCTCAGGCCGCCCGTTTTTATTTTCAGGACTCATCCTGTTGCCTTTTGCGTTACTCTGGGGAAGATAGAATAAAAGGCACGACGCCTTCCGGAGTACATAAGCAACACAGCAAACAGGGAACGCATGGAAATCTTCTTCACAATACTCATCATGACCCTTGTGGTCTCGCTATCCGGGGTGGTTACACGCGTACTGCCCTTTCAGGTCCCCCTGCCATTAATGCAAATTGCCATCGGCGCGCTGCTGGCGTGGCCGACGTTTGGCCTGCACGTGGAATTTGACCCCGAACTGTTCCTCGTGCTGTTTATCCCGCCACTGCTGTTTGCCGATGGCTGGAAAACGCCCACGCGCGAATTCCTTGAGCACGGGCGCGAGATCTTCGGCCTGGCGCTGGCGCTGGTGGTGGTCACCGTCGTCGGGATTGGTTTTCTGATCTACTGGGCGGTACCGGGCATTCCGTTAATACCGGCTTTTGCGCTGGCCGCCGTGCTGTCGCCAACCGATGCCGTGGCGCTGTCCGGCATTGTGGGTGAAGGCCGTATTCCGAAGAAAATCATGGGGATTTTACAGGGGGAGGCGCTGATGAACGACGCCTCCGGCCTGGTTGCCCTGAAGTTTGCCGTGGCCGTTGCGATGGGCACGATGGTCTTTACCGTCGGCGGCGCGACGCTGGAGTTCTTCAAGGTGGCGATTGGCGGTATTCTCGCGGGCTTCGTGGTGAGCTGGCTGTACGGCCGCTCATTGCGTTTCCTCAGCCGCTGGGGCGGCGATGAACCCGCTACGCAGATCGTACTGCTGTTCCTGCTGCCGTTTGCCTCTTATCTGATTGCCGAACATATCGGCGTATCGGGCATTCTGGCGGCAGTGGCGGCAGGGATGACCATTACCCGCTCCGGCGTGATGCGCCGCGCGCCGCTGGCCATGCGTCTGCGTGCCAACAGCACCTGGGCCATGCTGGAGTTTGTCTTTAACGGCATGGTATTCCTGCTGTTGGGCCTGCAGCTGCCGGGCATTATGGAATCCTCGCTGGTGGCGGCCGAAGCCGACCCGAACGTTGAGGTCTGGATGCTGTTTACCGACATCGTGTTGATCTACCTGGCACTGATGCTGGTGCGTTTCGGCTGGCTGTGGACGATGAAAAACTTCAGCGTCCGTTTCCTGAAGAAAAAGCCGATGGAGTTCGGCTCGTGGACAACGCGTGAACTGCTGATTGCTTCTTTTGCGGGCGTACGCGGGGCGATCACCCTTGCCGGTGTCCTCTCCATTCCGCTGCTGCTGCCGACGGGCGACGTCTTCCCGGCGCGCTACGAGCTGGTCTTCCTGGCGGCGGGCGTGATTCTGTTCTCACTGTTTGTCGGCGTGATTATGCTGCCGATTTTACTCCAGCATATTGATGCCGGTGATTCGACCCAGCAGCATAAAGAGGAGCGTATTGCGCGGGCGGCTACCGCCGAAGTGGCGATTGTCGCTATCCAGAAAATGGAAGAACGCCTGGCCGCGGATGCGGAAGAGAACATCGACAATCAGCTGCTGACGGAAGTGAGTTCCCGCGTGATTGGTAACCTGCGCCGTCGCGCGGACGGGCGTAACGACGTGGAAAGCTCGCTGCAGGAGGAGAACCTTGAGCGTCGGTTCCGTCTGGCGGCGCTGCGCTCCGAGCGTGCCGAGCTGTATCACCTGCGCGCCACGCGCCAGATCAGCAACGAGACGCTGCAAAAACTGCTGCACGATCTGGATCTGCTGGAAGCGCTGTTGATAGAGAATCAGTAGCGCTGTTTTGCCGGGTGGCGGCTTCGCCTTACCCGGCCTACGGTTCGAACGTAGGCCCGGTAAGCGCAGCGCCACCGGGCACTATTCAGACCGCACCCAAAACCCCTCACAACACTGCAGCCACGCCTGCGCGCTCTGCGACAAATACACCCCTTCACGCCAGATCATCCCCAACTGCCAGTGTAGATCGCTCTCCAGCGGGATCCAGCGCAGCGTGTTTTTATCCAGACGCTCGCAAATCGGCTGCGGCAGAATGGCAATCCCCACGCCGGCCTGCACCATCGCCGCCAGGAAATCCCACTGCCCGCTGCGTACTGCAATGCGTGGCTTCACGTTATGCTGGTTAAACAGCGTCATCAGCTGGCGGCTGAGGGCGAAGTCTTCGTTGTAGATCAGCAGAGGGTGCTCGCCGAGCAGTTCAGGCTTCACCGACTCCCTCTTCAGCCAGTCGCCGGAGCGGGGCACCAGCACGCACAGCGGGTGGCTAAAGAGCGGAAGCGTCGCCAGGCCGCTCTCTTCCTCAACGGGGAGGGCGGTCATTGCTACGTCGAGCTCTCCGTTGGTGACGGCCTGCTGGACGGTTAACCCACCAAACTCCGAAATCTTCAGCTCTACGCCGGGATAACGCTGGCGAAACAGGCTAATCGGCCCGGCCATCATCATGCCGACCATCGGGGGAATGCCGAGGCGAAGCACCCCTTTCGTCAAATGGTTTATATCGTCCAGCTCCGCTTCCAACTGGCGGAACTCCGCCAGAATCGCCAGCCCGCGTTCGAACACCACGCGTCCGGTGTCGGTCAGCAGCAGCTTGCGCCCGTCGCGGATCAGCAGGGTACAGTTCAGTTCATCTTCGAGGTTTTTCAGCATCTTGCTGATAGTGGGTTGGGTGACAAACAACTTCTCCGCTGCGCGGGTAAAACTTTGCTGACGAACCACTTCGACAAAATAGCGCAGCGTTCTTATGTCCATGATTATTCCTCGAAACTATACCTTTGATGATTTTAATTCATTTCAGTCCACACCGTGCGCTCACTATACTGGCGCCTCGTCTCATTTTTGAGGAAAACCCCCATGGCCGTGGCGTTAAGCCGTGTTACGCCTGCCGTTGTTCAACGACTCCAGGTCCCGGTTCAGGTACTGCTCTACGCGGGACTGTTTGTTTTTGCCGAATATCTTGTCGGCTGGCTCCACCTGCCGCTGCCTGCCAACCTGGTGGGGATGCTGCTGATGCTTACGCTTATTCTGTGTCGCGTGATCCCCCTTAACTGGGTGCGCGCCGGGGCGCGCTGGCTGCTGGCGGAGATGCTGCTGTTCTTTGTCCCCGCCGTGGTGGCGGTGGTGAACTATGCGCAGCTGCTGATGGTGGACGGCTGGCGAATCTTTGCGGTGATCGCGCTGAGTACGTTGATGGTGCTGGGGGCGACCGCCTGGGTGGTGGATAAAGTCTACCGCTTTGAAATCAGCAGGCACAAACATGACTAACTTTCAGATAAGCGTCTTGTGCCTGATTGCGACGCTCGGGATCTATTTTGCCAACAAGCGGCTGTATCGTCGTTTCCATGCCCTGCCGCTGATGCCGCTGGTCTTCACGCCGATCCTGCTGGTGCTGATGCTGGTCTTTGGCCACATTTCCTGGCAGAACTACATTGGCGAATCCCACTGGCTGCTGTGGCTGCTCGGCCCGGCGACCATCGCCTTTGCCGTGCCCGTTTACGACAACCTGGCGATTATCAAACGCCACTGGATGTCGCTCAGCGCAGGGGTGATCACCGCCACGGTGGTCGCGGTCTGTAGCTCCGTCTGGCTGGCGAGACTGTTTACGCTGCCCGATGAAATTCAGCGCAGCCTGGCCGTGCGCTCGGTGACCACGCCGTTTGCGCTGGCGGCGGCTAAACCGCTCGGCGGGCAGCCGGACCTGGTGGCGCTGTTTGTGGTGGTGACGGGCGTCTTTGGGATGGCAGTGGGCGATATGCTGTTCCTGCGGCTTTCCATTCGCGAAGGCATGGCGAAAGGGGCAGGGTTCGGCGCGGCGTCGCACGGGGCGGGCACGGCACGTTCGTATGAGCTGGGCCAGCAGGAGGGGGTTGTCGCGAGCCTGGTGATGATGCTGTCGGGCGTGGTGATGGTGCTGGTTGCACCGCTGGTGGCGTGGGTGATGTTTTAAGCTCCCCGGCCAGAATGGCCGGGGAGAAAGGCTTAGTGCGCGCGGCCCTGCTCGACGCCGAGACCGGTTTGTGAACGAATAAACTGGGCGCGGAATTTTTCGCGCTCCAGATTACCCTCCGGCGAATTGTCGGTGGCCGAGAAGAACCAGATGCCGATAAACGCCACGGCAATGGAGAACAGTGCCGGGTATTCATACGGGAAGATGGCGCTTGCGTGACCGAGGATCTGCACCCAGATCGTCGGGCCCAGAATCATCAGGATCACCGCCGTCAGCAGCCCCAGCCAGCCGCCAATCATCGCGCCACGGGTGGTCAGTTTCGACCAGTACATGGAGAGCAGGATGATCGGGAAGTTACAGCTTGCCGCAATGGAGAAGGCCAGCCCCACCATAAAGGCGATGTTTTGCTTCTCGAACAGAATGCCTAACAGAATCGCCACCACGCCCAGCACCAGCACGGTGATTTTGGAGACCTTCAGCTCATCGCGCTCGCTCGCGCCTTTGCGGAAGACGTTGGCGTAGAGGTCATGCGAGACCGCCGACGCCCCGGCCAGCGTCAGACCCGCAACCACCGCAAGAATGGTGGCGAAAGCCACGGCAGAGATAAAGCCGAGGAACAGGTTACCGCCCACCGCGTCCGCCAGGTGCACCGCCGCCATGTTGTTACCGCCAATCAGCGCGCCTGCGGCATCTTTAAATGCCGGGTTCGCCCCCACCAGCATGATCGCGCCAAAGCCTATGATAAAGGTCAGAATGTAGAAGTAACCCATGAAACCGGTGGCGTAGAAGACGCTCTTGCGCGCTTCACGCGCGTCGCTCACGGTGAAGAAGCGCATCAGAATATGCGGCAGACCCGCGGTACCGAACATCAGTCCGAGACCCAGTGAAAGCGCCGATATCGGGTCTTTCACCAGCCCACCCGGGCTCATGATTGCTTCCCCTTTCGGGTGGACCGCCATGGCTTCGGTAAACAGGTTATTGAAGCTGAACCCGACGTGCTTCATCACCATAAAGGCCATAAAGCTGGCGCCGAACAGCAGCAGCACGGCTTTGATGATCTGCACCCAGGTCGTCGCCAGCATGCCGCCGAACAGCACGTACATCACCATCAGTACGCCCACCAGCACCACCGCGATGTGGTAGTTCAGGCCGAACAGCAGTTGGATCAATTTACCCGCGCCCACCATCTGCGCAATCAGATACAGCGCCACTACCACCAGCGAGCCGCAGGCGGAGAGGGTGCGAATCGGCCCCTGCTTCAGGCGATACGAGGCCACGTCAGCGAAGGTATAGCGGCCCAGGTTGCGCAGGCGCTCGGCAATCAGGAACAGAATGATCGGCCAGCCGACGAGGAAGCCGAGGGAGTAGATTAGACCGTCATAGCCGGAGGTGTAGACCAGCGCGGAGATGCCGAGGAACGAGGCGGCGGACATAAAGTCACCCGCAATCGCCAGCCCGTTCTGGAAGCCGGTAATGTTGCCGCCTGCGGTGTAGTAATCGTTACGGGAGCGCACGCGTTTCGACGCCCAGTAAGTGATATACAGCGTCAGCACCACGAAAATCAGGAACATCACAATCGCCTGCCAGTTGGTCGGCTGGCGCTGTACCTCGCCGGTAATGGCATCCGCCGCGTGGGCGGCAAAGGGAAGTGTGGCGGCGAGCGCCGTCAGAACTCGCTTCATGATGCTTTTACCTCTTGCAGTACCGCTTTATTAAGACGATCGAATTCACCGTTCGCGCGCCAGACGTAGACGCCGGTCAGCAAGAATGAAATCACAATCACGCCAATGCCAATCGGAATGCCGCGCGTCACGCTGGTCCCCTCGTGCAACGGGGTGCCCAGCCAGTGTGGGGCAAAGGCGATCAGCAAAATAAAGCCGACATAGATAATCAGCATGATGATGGAAAGGATGAAGGCAAACCGTTGCCGCTTATCGACGAGCTCCCTGTAGTGCGCACTATTCTCTATCTGCTGACAAATATCGTTATTCATCACAGAGTTCTCCAGAGGTAAGGTTGGTTTGTTTTATCCCCTCTCCCCTTTGGGGAGAGGGTTAGGGTGAGGGGAGGAAGGTGCGGACTGATGCCCTCACCCCGGCCCTCTCCCACGGGGAGAGGGAGAAAACAGTTATGATGGCATTGCGATGGCCTGCTTCTCTTCGAGCAGTTTTTCCACCACGCCAGGATCCGCGAGCGTTGAGGTATCACCGAGGTTGCTGGTGTCCCCTGCCGCGATTTTGCGCAAGATACGACGCATAATTTTGCCGGAGCGGGTTTTCGGCAGCGAGTCGGTCCAGTGCAGCACGTCCGGCGTCGCCAGCGGGCCAATCTCTTTACGCACCCAGTTGCGCACCTCAGCGTAGAGCTCTGGCGACGGCTCTTCCCCGTGGTTCAGGGTGACATAGGCGTAAATCGCCTGGCCTTTGATGTTGTGCGGAATACCGACAACGGCGGCTTCGGCAATCTTCGGATGCGACACCAGCGCTGATTCAATCTCCGCGGTGCCCAGACGGTGGCCGGAGACGTTCAGCACGTCGTCCACGCGCCCGGTTATCCAGTAATAGCCATCTTCGTCACGACGCGCGCCGTCGCCGCTGAAGTACATGTTTTTAAAGGTCGAGAAGTAAGTCTGCTCGAAGCGATCGTGATCGCCGAACAGGGTACGCGCCTGACCCGGCCAGGAGTCTGTGATCACCAGGTTGCCTTCGGTGGCGCCTTCCAGCGGGTTGCCTTCATTATCCACCAGCGCAGGCTGCACACCGAAGAACGGACGGGTCGCGGAACCGGCCTTCAGCTGCGTGGCGCCCGGCATCGGGGTGATCATAAAACCGCCGGTTTCGGTCTGCCACCAGGTGTCCATCACCGGGCATTTCTCGTTGCCGATTTTCTTCCAGTACCACTCCCAGGCTTCCGGGTTAATGGGCTCGCCCACGGAACCGAGGATGCGCAATGAAGAGCGGTCGGTGCCTTCGATGGCTTTGTCGCCTTCCGCCATTAATGCGCGGATCGCCGTTGGCGCGGTGTAGAGAATATTGACCTGGTGCTTATCGACCACCTGGCACATACGCGCCGGGGTCGGCCAGTTGGGTACGCCCTCAAACATCAGCGTTGTTGCGCCACAGGCCAGCGGGCCGTACAGCAGGTAGCTGTGTCCGGTGACCCAGCCCACGTCGGCGGTACACCAGTAGATGTCGCCCGGATGGTAGTCGAAGACGTATTTGAAGGTGGTGGCCGCATAGACCAGATAGCCGCCGGTGGTGTGCAGTACGCCTTTTGGCTTACCGGTGGAGCCGGAGGTATAAAGAATGAACAGCGGATCTTCTGCGTTCATCTCTTCCGGCTGATGCTGGTCGCTCGCTTTTTCAATCAGGTCGCTCCACCACAGGTCGCGACCTTCGTTCCAGTCGATCTTGCCGCCGGTACGCTTAAGGACGATGACGTTGCTGACCGTTTTGACGTTCGGGTTTTTCAACGCTTCGTCGACGTTTTTCTTCAGAGGGATACCGCGTCCGGCGCGCACGCCTTCATCGGCGGTGATCACCAGTTTTGAACTTGAATCGACAATACGACCCGCAACCGCCTCTGGTGAGAACCCGCCAAAAATCACTGAGTGAATCGCACCGATGCGCGCGCAGGCCAGCATGGCCACCGCCGCTTCCGGCACCATCGGCATATAGATAGCGACCACGTCGCCTTTTTGAATGCCTTTTTCCAGCAGAACGTTGGCGAAGCGGCATACGTCACGGTGCAGTTCTTTATAGGTAATATGTTTGCTCTGCGAGGCATCATCGCCTTCCCAGATAATCGCCGTCTCATTCCCGCGCTCGGCAAGGTGACGATCAAGGCAGTTCGCCGCCAGGTTCAGGGTGCCATCTTCATACCATTTAATGGAGACATTGCCGGGCGCAAAGGAGGTGTTCTTCACCTTCTGATAAGGTTTGATCCAGTCAAGGATATGGCCCTGCTCACCCCAGAAGGTGTCCGGGGCGGTGATAGATTGCTGATATTTCTCGTGGTACTGCTCCGGGGTGATCAGGCAACGGTCCGCAATATTTGCGGGAATGTCATGTTTGTGGATTTGGCTCATGGCTTTTTTTCTCCTTGTAAGATGTTAATAATATGTCGCAAAAACGTTAATTGTAGGGGCTTTACAAGCTTTGTTTAGTATTTGGGCTACAGATCACGCATTGTTTGAAGAGTATGAAAAATGAGCGAATGAAACTTTGAAGGAAAATAATTTATGCTGACGATTATTCACATTTATGTTTAAAAAAGCGTTTTTATAACAAAAGGTTATTTATAAGAAGTAGAACAAACTCCCGTCATCGTCGCTTTTGTGAGTGAAACGCGTCGTTCTTTAAGGCTTGCGCAACAGGTCGCGCAAATGATACTCATACGCCGCGTTAAAAAATCCCATAAACCAACGCAACACAATTCATACCCTTTCAGTATGTCTCCATATTCATGCAGTTTGCGTGAATAAGGCGCTCATTGAGGAAGTCAGTTTCTATGAAAAACGTTAAAGTCAGCCTTGCCTGGCAGATCTTAATCGCCCTTGTGCTGGGCATCTTGCTGGGCAGTTACCTTCACTATCACAGCGACAGCCGCGAATGGCTGATTGCGAACCTGCTTTCACCGGCAGGGGATATCTTTATTCATCTGATCAAGATGATTGTAGTACCGATTGTGATCTCGACGCTGGTGGTCGGTATTGCGGGCGTCGGCGATGCGAAGCAGTTAGGTCGTATTGGTGCGAAAACCATTATCTATTTCGAAGTGATCACTACGGTGGCGATCATTCTCGGTATCACCCTGGCGAACGTGTTCCAGCCGGGTTCCGGGATTGATATGTCGCAGCTGGCTACGGTGGATATTTCGAAATACCAAAGTACGACCGCTGACGTGCAGAGCCACGCGCACGGCCTGATGGGCACTATCCTGTCGCTGGTGCCGACCAACATCGTGGCGTCGATGGCGAAGGGCGAGATGCTGCCGATTATCTTCTTCTCGGTGCTGTTTGGTCTGGGGCTCTCTTCTCTGCCGGCGACGCACCGTGAGCCGCTGGTCACCGTGTTCCGCTCTATCTCCGAAACCATGTTTAAAGTGACCCACATGGTGATGCGCTACGCGCCGGTAGGGGTGTTTGCGCTTATCGCCGTCACCGTGGCGAACTTCGGTTTTGCCTCCCTGTGGCCGCTGGCGAAGCTGGTGATCCTGGTGCACTTCGCCATCCTGTTCTTCGCGCTGGTGGTGCTGGGGATCGTGGCACGTCTGTGCGGGCTGAGCATCTGGATCCTGATTCGTATCCTGAAAGATGAGCTGATTCTGGCCTACTCCACGGCAAGCTCTGAGAGCGTGCTGCCGCGTATTATTGAGAAGATGGAAGCCTACGGCGCGCCAGCGTCGATCACCAGCTTCGTGGTGCCGACCGGTTACTCCTTTAACCTGGACGGATCAACGCTGTACCAGAGTATCGCCGCTATCTTTATTGCGCAGCTGTATGGCATTGACCTGTCGCTCTGGCAGGAGATCGTACTGGTACTGACGCTGATGGTGACGTCCAAAGGTATTGCAGGCGTTCCGGGCGTTTCGTTCGTGGTGCTGCTGGCAACGCTTGGCAGCGTCGGTATTCCGCTGGAAGGTCTGGCATTTATCGCCGGTGTGGACCGTATCCTCGACATGGCGCGTACGGCGCTGAACGTGGTGGGTAATGCCCTGGCGGTGCTGGTTATCGCCAAGTGGGAGCACAAATTCGACCGCAAAAAAGCGCTGGCGTATGAACGCGAGGTGCTGGGTCGTTTTGATAAGACGGCTGACCAGTAACATCCTAAGCCCGGTGGCGCTGCGCTTACCGGGCCTACGGGTTTTGTAGGCCGGGTAAGGCGAAGCCGCCACCCGGCACTTTACTCCCCGCTTAACGCATCAAACTCTTCGCATCCCGTATCAAACCCTTCCGTGCAGCTCAGGTTCAACCAGTACAGTGCTTTCTGCTTATTTGGCGTGATAAAGCCTTTCTCGCCCTGCCTGAACAACATCCCCGCCCAGTACTCGGCGTAGCCCGTACGCGAAAGGGCTGAACTCCGCTTGAACCACGAGGCGGCCTGCACGTCATCCTGGGCCACCTCTACGCCGTTGGCATAAATCAGCCCCAGCAGCAGTTGCGCATCGACCGCAGAGTCGCTGTCGATATCTTCGGTTGCCGTTTGCAGCAGTCTGATGGCCTGGGGGTAGTCAGTTTTCCCCGCCTGAGTATTCACCAGAATGCGCGCCAGCATGATCGCGCCGCGTTTGCTGCCAGCAATGTTTGCCTGTTGGGCCAGGGCTTTGGCCTGTGCGTAATCGCCCTGCGTAAAAAGGATTTGCGACAACAGAGCCATGGCGTCGACATCGCCGCCTTTTGCGGCTTTCTCTGCCCACAGCGCGGCCTGCTTGCTGTCACCGGAGCTGAAGTACGTATCAGCAAGATAATACTGGGCACGCGCATCGCCGGCTTCCGCCTGCTTCTGATACTGGCTGCCTATCTCATCCGCGCGGGCGAAGGACGTTAAAAACACTAACAACAGAAAAATGGCTTTCATGGATTCTTATCATCTGGGTACACGCCGCGCAGTATAATCGCGGGCGCAAAAGAAAAAAATGGGTGCATTAAGACCTCAGCATCCTACAAGCCGGGCGGAACCGTTGTTCCGCCCGCAGAGGTTAGCCTGCGACGCAGGCTAATTTCGCCGCCACCTCCTGATGCTCACTCTTTATTGTGAGCTCGCAGAGCTTCCCGCGAGTAATAAAGGTAAATATCACTATCGTCAGGCAGATAATAAAGACGATGCCTAACGCAGTTTTTAATGGCGTCATGCCTTTTACTCCTTGTCAAAAAAAGAATAAGAGGCTACTCTCAACTTGTCGGAGTTGAGGGAGTAGCCTCGGGTAAATGAAAATTTCCCGGGGCTTCCTGCTTTCTGTCCCTCAACAATGCTCAAGACAGAAAGTCTTAAGCACCCGCCGCACATCTTATCTCTCTGAATTAAAATGCAAAGATGTAATTTCTTTTCGCGAAAATTACATTATTTCTGCGAGCCGCTTTCCAGAATAATAATTGATATTTTTAATGGATTAAGCGGAAATAAAAAGGGAGTGAATATTTCACTCCCTTTATTCATCGTTTAATTAACGGCATCAACCCATTGCGCTTTCGCGCAGTCGGGCTTTCAGCTTGTTATATTCGTCGATCACGTACTGTTCCGCCGCGTGCTGATCCGCAATCGGCTCAACGTTGACGGCGCAGTATTTATACTCCGGCGTTTTGGTTATCGGGCTTAAGTTCTCCGTTACCAGCTCGTTACAGGCACCAATCCACCACTGATAGGTCATATAGACCGCCCCTTTGTTTGGACGGTCGCTGACCTGCGCTCGGGTGATGATCCGCCCTTTGCGCGAGTTCACCCACACCAGCGCGTCGTCCTCAATACCAAGGCGCTGCGCGTCGGCGGTATTGATTTGCGCATAGCCCGGTTCGTCCGCCAGCGCCGCCAGCGCGGCGCAGTTACCGGTCATCGAACGACAGGAGTAGTGCCCCACCTCACGTACGGTGGAGAGCACCATCGGATACTCGTCAGTGAGTTTATCGATCGGCGCGACCCAGTCGCAGGTGAAGAACTGCGCCAGCCCATTCGGGGTGTCGAACTTCTCTTTAAAGAGGTACGACGTCCCCTGGTCGGTCTCTGACTCATCGCGGCACGGCCACTGGATATACCCCAGCTCACCCATTTTTTCATAGGTTGCCCCGTAGAAGTCCGGACACAGACTGCGCAACTCGTCCCAGATCTCCTGAGTGTTGTTGTAGTGCATCGGGTAGCCCATGCGGGTGGCGATTTCGCTGATGATCTGCCAGTCCGTTTTCAGGTCCCACTTCGGCTCGACCGCCTTAAAGAAGCGCTGGAAGCCGCGGTCTGCCGCCGTGTAGACGCCTTCATGTTCGCCCCAGGAGGTCGACGGTAAAATCACATCCGCCGCCGCCGCGGTTTTGGTCATGAAGATATCCTGGACAATCACCAGCTCCAGATCCTCAAACCCTTTGCGCACCGCCGAGAGCTCGGCGTCGGTCTGGAGAGGGTCTTCACCCATGATGTAGGCCGCACGCACTTCGCCATGCGCCGCGCGGTGCGGCAGCTCGCTGATGCGGTACCCGGTGTGTTCCGGCAGGCTTTCCACGCCCCAGGCTTTCGCGAACTTGGCGCGGTTCTCCGGGAACTTCACGTATTGATAGCCAGGATAAGTATCCGGCAGCGCGCCCATATCGCAGGCGCCCTGCACGTTATTCTGACCGCGCACCGGGTTCACGCCGACGTGCGCCTTGCCAAGGTTTCCGGTCAGCATCGCGAGGCTGGTCAGAGAGCGGACGGTTTCCACGCCCTGGTAGAACTGGGTCACGCCCATACCCCAGAGGATGGCGGCGGTTTTTGCCCCGGCATACATTCGTGCCGCCTGGCGGATCGCCTGCGCGCTGACGCCGGTGATCGCTTCAACCGACTCCGGCGTATAGCCTTCGACTATTTTCTTATACTCTTCAAAGCCTTCCGTACGGGTCGCGACAAATGCCTGGTCGTACAGGTTCTCCTCAATGATGACGTGCCCCATTGCGTTCAACAGCGCGATGTTCGAGCCGTTTTTCAACGCGATGTGCATATCCGCAATGCGCGCGGTTTCAATTTTGCGCGGATCGCAGACGATGATTTTCGCCCCATTCTGCTTAGCGCGAATAACGTGGTTCGCGACGATAGGGTGAGAATCCGCCGGGTTATAACCAAAGATGAAGACGAGATCGGTATTATCTATCTCGTTGATGGCATTACTCATTGCGCCGTTACCGACCGACTGGTGCAGACCTGCAACCGATGGGCCGTGTCAGACGCGAGCGCAGCAGTCGACGTTATTGGTACCAATAACGGCGCGCGCGAATTTTTGCATTACATAGTTGGTTTCATTTCCCGTCCCGCGGGAAGAGCCGGTGGTCTGAATTGCATCCGGGCCATACTTGGCCTTGATGGCGCTCAGGCGCGTGGCGACGTAATCCAGCGCCTCGTTCCAGGAGACGGCTTCCAGCTTGCCGCCGCGCTCGCGGCGGATCATAGGGGTTTTCAGGCGCGGGGTGAGGATTTGGGTATCGTTAATAAAATCCCAGCCGTAGTAACCTTTCAGGCACAGCGTGCCCTGGTTGGTTTTCCCCTGTGCGGCCTCTGCCCGGACGATTTTGCCGTTATCGACCACCAGGTGGATCTTGCAACCTGAGGCACAATAAGGGCAAACCGTGACGACTTTTTTCATCAGTCTGCTCCAGTTAATCGAATCATTCGCACCCACTATGCAGCTTCTATGCCATGTTTTTCGTATGGGTATACCCTGACTTTACGGCCCCTTCGCGGTGAAAACCCTGACAAAAAACAGCCAATCGTCAAAATTGACGTGTCGACAAGGCAGTGGATGTGACATGGGTTGAATTTCCGTCACTGAAAAAACCATTTGACTGGAGCCGACGGCAGAATGGTTCAGACTTAACATAATCCCCTGACGGAAGCATACGATGAAACCGGCGATTCTGGTGGTTGATGACGATACGGCAGTCTGCGAACTGCTTCAGGACGTGCTGAGCGAGCACGTCTTTAGCGTGCTTGTCTGCCATAACGGCCAGGATGCACTGCGGCAGGTGCAGCAGGAGCCGAATATCGCGCTTGTGCTGCTGGACATGATGCTGCCGGATATCAACGGCCTGCAGGTTCTGCTGCAGCTGCAAAAGCAGCGACCGGCGCTACCGGTTGTGATGTTAACCGGGCTGGGCAGTGAGTCAGACGTGGTGGTGGGGCTGGAGATGGGGGCCGACGATTATATTGGCAAACCATTCAACCCGCGCGTGGTGGTCGCCCGCGTGAAAGCGGTATTGCGCCGTACCGGCGTGCTTGCTGCGGAATCCCCTGCAGCGCCCGTCGCGGGCATTGCGTTTAACGGATGGACGCTTGATACCACCCGCTGTGAGCTGAGCGATCCGCAGCGTAATCCCGTCCCGTTAACCCAGGGCGAGTACGGCCTGCTGCTGGCGCTCACGCAAAATGCCCGTCGGGTGCTGAGCCGTGACCGGCTGCTTGAGCTGACCCACAGCGAAAGCGCCGACGTGTTCGATCGCACGATTGACGTGCTGATCATGCGCCTGCGCCGGAAAATAGAGGCTAACCCGCATCAGCCTGCGCTCATCAAAACGATACGCGGGCTGGGTTACGTGTTTGCCACCGATGTGAGCCGGCCCGAACAGGCGGCATAAGGCTTACGTTATCGCCGGAACAATGATGGCGGCAAAAATCGTGATGATGCACAGATACTTGAGGGCGTAATAGGCCTTACGGTTTCTTTTTTTCAGACGCTGCCCCCGCTCGCGACCCGCATGAACGTATTTAAAGATGCGGTTAATGCCGCCAGTGCTGTCATTCTCGTCATTCGGTGAGCTGGCTGCAGACATTAGCGTGGTCCCCACCCAATGGTTAACCGCCTGCGCCCAGCGCCATTTCATCGGACGCTCAATATCGCAGAAGAGAATAATGCGCGTTTGATCCGTTTTATTCTCTGCCCAGTGGACGTAGGTCTCATCAAAAATAACGGCTTCACCGTCCCGCCAGCTGTGGCGCTGCCTGTCGATTTCAATAAAGCAGCGATCGTCATTCGGTGTGAATAAGCCCAGATGGTAACGAACCGAGCCCGCGTAAGGGTCCCGGTGCTTGCCAAGCTTCGCCCCCGCCGGCAGCTCGGCAAACATGGCCGCCTTCACCGAAGGGATTTCACTTACCAGCCGGGTCGTCACCGGGCATAAAGACTGTGCGGAGGGATGGGCATCGGCATACCACTTCAGATAAAAACGTTTCCAGCCGCGTTTAAAAAAGGTGTTAAAGCCAGCGTCGTTATTATTTTCCGCCGCCTTAATATGATGCTGCAAACGCAGCGCCTCTTCGCGAATAATCAGCCAGTTTTCCGTCAGCTTATTTAATTCCGGGAAGCGTTCAGTTTCAAAGAAAGGCTGCCTGGCGGGCAGGGAAGAAAACGTCGTCATAAACATATTGATGGGCGCCATGAACGTCGAATGGTCGAAGAGCTGACGAGAAAGCGTCTGTTTTTCTTTGCCGCGTGAATGCGCATAAATAACGCTGATAATGAAAATACCGATGATGATGACTGCGAACATTTTTCCCTTGTCCTCTTTCTATCTCATTTCGGAAAAGCGTGCGGACAGTGTACTACCCACGCCGAATATGCCAGATGGAGAGAGTGTAGTTCGGGGATGTAAAATTCATAGAACTGTAATGAAATATCGCAATTATTGTTAAATTAAACGCTCTCGCGAATAAACGCCTGCAGCTCGGCCAGCGTTTTTGCACCGTCAATCGCATTGGCTGCCAGCAGGCTTGCCCGCGCGCAGGCGTGCGCCAGATAAATACTCTCTGTCAGCGGCAGCGATTCATGGCAACCGTATAAAAACCCCGCGCAAAACGCATCGCCCGCGCCGACGCTGCCGATAATCTCTTTCTGCTCCAGTAACCATGACGGGATCCAGCGACCTTGCTCACCCGGCGCTTCCCCCCATGCCCCTTCCGGACAGTGGATCACAACCCGCTGACGAACGCCTGCTGCCAGCAGCTGTGCGGCGGCTTCAGCAATATGGGCTGTGTTCAGCGCATCGCTGCCGTCGCGCATCTCCAGCCCGCTAAACTCCCCGGCTTCCAGCTCGTTAATGACCAGATAATCAAGATGGCGCAGGGCAGGGAGCACCAGCGGCTGGTAGCGCGGGTCGCCCTTGCGGGACACCAGATCGAGCGACGTTTCATACCCCTGGTCGCGCATTTGCGCCAGCAGCCGCGCGCTGCGGGTGCCAAATTCGTCATCGGGCATATCCAGGCTGTCGAGCAGCAGCAGGTAGCCGAGATGGAAGATCTTCATCGATCCGTCTAAGCGATCGAAGGCGGGAAGATCCAGCAGGCGGTTGGCGCCCGGCGAGTGGAAAAAGGTGCGCTGTCCGCTGGGATCGGTCATCACCTGCGACATGGAGGTTGGCGCAAAGGTGGTGCGCTGTACGCGCTGGCGGTTGACGTGGTACTGGTCGAGCATCGCCAGAATGTAGTCCCCGTCGCCGTCTTCGCCAATCAATCCCACCGCCTGCAGCGGCAGGCCTGCGTGCATTTTCGCCAGCGTCAGCAGGACGTTGAGCGGCGCGCCGCCGGTTGAGCGTTCGCTGTGGGTGATTTCCGCCAGCCAGCCGCGCTCCGGCCACTGCACGATCTGGTGGACGTGGTCCACCAGCATATTGCCTGCGGCGATGATGCCTTTGCGTTCCATTATGCCTGCCCCGCGCTGCCGAAGATGCGCATCTGTTCGGCGACCGTATCGGTTATCGCCTCTTCTATCCCCAGCAGCAGCTCGGCAAATTCATCATACAGCGGCTGGCGCTTTGCCATACGCTGCTCAACGGCGGCGAGCGCGGCCTGCGACATGCCGGTATAGAAATTGATTTTATGAATGCCCAGCTCAATCGCGCGACGGAAGTCGGCATCGCTAATCCCGGAGCCGCCGTGTAAAACCAGCGGCAGCCCCGTCTGCTGACGGATGGCGTCCAGGCGGGGGAAATCGAGTTTCGGCTCGCCCTTGTATTTGCCGTGCGCGTTGCCGATAGCAACCGCCAGCGCGTCAATGCCGGTTGAATCGACAAATTCGCGCGCCAGCTGCGGGTCGGTAAAGCACGCTTCATCCGCATGCCCGTACAGCGCGCCGCCTTCATCGCCCCCGACCGCGCCCAGCTCCGCCTCCACCGAGACGCCCACCGCATGGCACATCTTCACCACTTCCCGCGTCTGGCGGATGTTTTCCTCATAGCTCAGCGTAGAGCCGTCGAACATCACCGAGCTGAACCCTAAGCGCAGGGCGCGCACTACGGCGTCAAAATGCAGGCCGTGATCGAGGTTGAGCACCACGGGAATAGCGTGACGGGCGGCTTCGAACTTCACCGCTTCGACAAGGGAATCCAGCGACACGTACTTAAAGTGCACTTCGGCGATATTGATGATAAACGGCGAGCGCTCCTGCTTTGCGGCGGCGAACAGCGCGCGCAGGAAGTGGGAGTCGAGCACGTTAAACGCGCCCAGCGCATAGCGGTGTTGTCTGGCGTGCGCAAGACCGTCGGCAAGAGAAATCAATGGCATCATTCACCCCTTATATCCGAAACAGGTTGTACTCGTTGCACAGCACCAGCAGCGCCGGTTCGTCTTCTTCGATGTTGTTATAGCGGGCAACGGGCTGCAAAAAGTGGTTGTCGTGCTCGTCGTCGTTTACTGAGGACACTTCACCGACCAGCACGTCGCCGAAGCCGCGTTCGCCCCAGAAGCTGTGGTAAAGACCGGGCGTCAGGCAGATGCTTTCCCCTGGCGTGAGGCGCAGCTGGCTGCCGGGGGCGTGGGTCTGACGGTAGCCGTCGACGGTGACCGTCACGTCGGTGTTTTCCGTCTCTTCATGCGCCCCGGCATTCCACAATTCTACAATCAGGTTCCCGCCGCCCCGGTTGATAATGTCTTCTCGCTTACGCCAGTGAAAATGCATCGGCGTCACCTGGCCGTCGCGCACGTGCATGATTTTTTCGGCATAGCCTTTTTCATACGGCACGCCGTTGGGCGAGCCGTTGCGCAGGGTAAACAGCGTCAGGCCCTCAGCGGCAAAGTTATTGCCGCCAAACGCCGTCACGTCCCAGCCGAGCTTGAGGTCGAACACTTCCTGCCACGCGGCCTGGTCAAGCTGCTGCCATTTTGTTGGCGGAAAGCTGGCAAAAGGCGGGAGATGAACGTCGTGCATGGAAAAGAACTGCCGCGTGTGGCCGAGAATTTCATTGATGTCGGAGCGTTTCATGGGGACTCCTTGAAAACAGTTCCCTCTCCCTGCGGGAGAGGGAAAAGGATCATTTAACCGTCCACCCCTTATACGTGCCGACGTTCTTTTTATCGATCATCGTCACCGGGATCAGCACGGGCGCTTTCGGCGCAGGTTTGCCCTGGAGAATGTCATAGCCGATCTCCACCGCTTTTGCCGCCATCACCTGCGGATCCTGCGCTGGGGTCGCCACAAACAGCGAATTTTCGCGCTTCAGCGCTTCCTCACCGTCCGGGGAACCATCCACGCCGACGATAAAGAACTCATTGCGCTGCGCCTGCTTCGCGGCCAGATCGGCGCCGATCGCCGTCGGATCGTTAATCGCAAACACGCCGTCGATCTTCGGATTGGCCGCCAGCAGGGAGGTCATGACTTCCAGACCGCCTTCACGACTGCCTTTGGCGTTCTGGTTATCCGAGAGCACTTTGATATCCGGGTGTTTTTTGAACTCCGTCTGGCAACCTTCCACGCGGTTTTGCACCGCTGAGACCGGCGGCCCGTTGATGATCACCACGTTGCCTTTGCCTTTCAGGCGGTCGGTAATGTACTTACAGGCCATTTCGCCCGCCTGGGTGTTATCGGAGGTGATGGTGGCATCAGCCCCTTCCGCCGCCACGTCAACTGCCACGACCACGATCCCGGCGTCCTTCGCGCGCTTCACTGCCGGGCCGATCCCTTTGGAATCCGCGGCGTTGAGGATGATCATGTCTACCTTCGCGGCAATAAAGTTGTCGATCTGAGCCACCTGCTGGCCCAGATCGTACCCGCTGGAAACCAGCGTCACCTTGACGTTATCCCCAGCCAGCTTGCGCGCTTCCAGCTCGGCACCTTTGGTGATCTGCACGAAGAACGGGTTGGCCAGATCGCCCACCGTCACGCCGATGGACTTCAGATCTTTTGCCTGCGCAAACGGCGTTGCGGCAAGCAGCGCGCCAGCACAGAGCGCGGTCACTAACGGTTTCAAACGCATATGGTTTTCCTCGAAGCTGTAGGGTGTTGTTGTTATGCACTTTGATGGTGTCGGGTACGGTATTTGTCGATCAGCACCGCTATGATGATCACCGCCCCTTTGATCACCAGCTGCCAGAAGTAGGAGACGCCCATCAGCGTCATGCCGTTGTTGAGAGTGGCGATGATCAGGGCGCCGACCAGCGTGCCGGTGATCGTGCCGATCCCGCCGACGAAGCTGGTGCCGCCAAGGATCACCGCCGCAATCGCATCCAGCTCGTAACCCGTGCCGAGGTTGCCGTTAGCGCTGTACAGGCGTGAGGCGCTCATGACGCCGCCGAGGCCGGAGAGCAGACCGCTCATGCCGTAGACAAACAGCAGCACCAGCCAGACCTTAATGCCCGTTAAGCGCGCCGCCTGCATGTTGCCGCCCACGGCGTAGATATGAACGCCGAGAGTGGTGCGGCGCAGGATGAACCAGCAGATAGCGATGACCGCGAGGGCGATCACCACCAGCCACGGAATCGGGCCGAGATAGTTATTGCCGATCCACTCAAAGTTGATGTTGGAGTTAATGACCGTCGTGCCGTCGGCCAGCAGATACGCCGCACCGCGCAGCGCCGTATAGGTGCCGAGCGTCACGATGAAGGGCGGCAGTCCGGCGAAGGCCACCAGCGCGCCGTTGAACAGGCCCAGCACCATGCCGAGCATCAGCGCGGCCGGAATGGAGAGCATGGCGAATTCGGGAATGAGAGATACCACCATCGCGGCCACTGCCGTGGTGCCCAGAATCGAGCCCACGGAGAGGTCAATCCCGCCGGTTAAAATGATGAAGGTCATTCCCGCCGCCAGCACGATGTTGATCGACGCCTGACGGGTAATGTTGAGCAGGTTGCTCTCGGTAAAGAAGTTCGGGGCAATAAAGCCAAATACCGCCACAATCAGGATCAGAATCGGCAAAATGCCGACCGTTTGCATCAGATCGCTCATCAGCATTTTTTTTGCGGAGGCGGATTTCGCCACCTGCTGCGGACTGGTTGAATGTGTCATGGTTACACCGCCTGATGATGAGTGTCGTTCACGCCGGTTGCCAGCGTCATGATGTTTTCCTGAGAGATGTCGCGCCCGTGGAGCTCGCCCGCAATGCTTCCTTCACGCATCACGTACACCCTGTCGCTCATCCCCACCACTTCCGGCAGCTCGCTGGAGATCATCAAAATCGCCACCCCTTTGCGCGCCATCTGGTTCATGATGCGGTAGATCTCGCTTTTCGCGCCGACGTCCACGCCGCGCGTGGGTTCGTCCAGAATCAGAATGCGTGGGCCAATCGCCACCCAGCGGGAGATCAGCAGCTTTTGCTGGTTGCCGCCCGAGAGGCCGCCTGCGCGCACCTGAGAATGCGGTACGCGGATGTTAAGCAGGGCAATGGCGTCATCGGAAATCGACTGGGCTTTTTTACGGTTTAGCATGCCGAAGGTGGCATCGCGTTCCAGCGTCGCCATGGTGATGTTCTCCTGCGCCGCCAGCTCCAGAAACAGCCCCTGCTCCTTGCGGTTCTCGGTGAGAAAACCGATGCCGTTTTCGATGGCCGCACGCGGGGAGTGGATCACCACCGGCTCGCCGTCGACCTCAATCATGCCGCCCGTGGCTTTGCGCACGCCGAAGATAAGCTGCGCCAGCTCGGAGCGTCCGGCCCCGACCAACCCCGCCAGCCCGACGATTTCGCCGGAACGTACCTGTAAACTGCACGGCTGTACTTTTTTACCGTCGGTGAGGTGGTGGACGTTGAGGCGCGGGCTGCCGAGGGGGATATCACGCTCTTTGTTGAACAGGTCGCTTAACGGGCGGCCCACCATCATGCGCACCAGCTCAGAGGCATTCAGCTTGTCGCGCGTCAGGCTGCCGACGTACTGCCCGTCACGCAGAACGCTGACGCGGTCAGAGAGTTCATACACTTCCGCCATGCGGTGGCTGATATAGATGATTGCCATTCCTTCATCGCGCAGGCGCAAAATCAGTTCAAACAGGCGATGCGTTTCCCGCGAGGAGAGGGCGGCGGTGGGTTCATCCATCACCAGAATGCGGCTATTGCGGTGCAGCGCGCGGGCGATCTCCACCTGCTGCTGCTCGGCGATGGTCAGCTTCATCACCAGGTCGGTGGCGCTGAACTGCGCGCCGAGACGGTCAATCACCGCCTGCGCCTGGGCGGCCATCTCTTTGCGCTGCACCATCCCGCCGCGCGACAGCTCGCTGCCGAGGAAGATATTTTCGGCAACGGTCAGATTGGGCGCGAGCTGCATCTCCTGATAAATCAGGGTGATGCCCGCGGCCAGTGCATCTTTCGGCCCTTTAATATGAAACGGCTGGCCGTCGATCAGGATCTCGCCGCTGGTGGCGGTATAGGCTCCGGCGAGGATTTTCATCAGCGTACTTTTTCCCGCGCCGTTTTCCCCCATCAGCGCGTGGATCTCACCGGGGAAAACCGTCAAATCCACACCCTTGAGCGCGTGGAAACTGCCAAACGTTTTGGCAATGCTGCGCATCTCTAATACCGGGGTTCTGCTCATGGCGGATCTCCTGTGAATGCCGATTTCTGCACTTCATCACAGGTGCGTAAATGCAAAATGTCAGAAGCTGTTCATATTTGTCATAGTTATGAATAGCTAATGTGGATCACAGTTACGGAGTCAACATGTCTTCACGCCCCCCGTTTTTCGCCAGCGCCCGCGGACGCCTGCTGATATTTAATCTGCTGGTGGTCGCCGTGACGCTGATGGTGAGCGGCGTGGCGGTGCTTGGCTTTCGTCACGCCAGTCAAATCCAGGAGCAGGTTCAGCAGCAAACGCTGGATGACATGACCGGCAGCATGAACCTGGCCCGCGATACCGCCAACGTGGCGACGGCGGCGGTGCGGCTCTCGCAGGTTGTGGGGGCGCTAGAGTACAAAGGGGAAGCCGAGCGCCTGAAGCAGACGCAAATGGCGCTGCGCCGCTCCCTGGAACAGCTTGCCGATGCGCCGCTGGCGCAGCAGGAGCCGGCGCTGGTGGCGCGCATTATTCAGCGAAGCAATGAGTTACAGCAGAGCGTAACGGAGATGCTTGAGCGCGGTCAGCGACGCCATCTGGAACGTAACGCGCTGCTCAGCTCGCTATATCAAAGCCAGAGCTACCTGCGTCATCTGCAGAACATCAACCGCCGCTATGGCAGCAATGTTCCGGATGCGCAGCAGCTGATGGAGATGGATCGGCTGATCGCTGCTGCCATCGACACCCCTTCGCCGCGCGCGACCGTTCATCAACTGGACGCAGTGGCCGCAACGCTGCCCCGAAATGCCGTACAGCCGGTCGTGAAGGAGGTTCTGCCTGATTTTAATGCCGAGCTAGGCAAACTCGCCCCGCTATCGAAGCAGCTGGAAGAGAGCGATCTGGCGATAAGCTGGTATATGTTCCACATCAAGGCGCTGGTGGCGATCCTCAACAGCGACATCAATCAGTACGTCGGGCAGGTGGCGCAGGCCTCCCGGCTTCGTACTGACCAGAGTCATCACGAGCTGCAATCCATCAGCGTGTTTATCAGCATCTTCGCCGTCCTGGCGCTGATCATCACCGGGTGCGCCTGCTGGTATATCTACCGCAATCTGGCCTCTAACCTGACGGCCATTTCCCGGGCGATGTCGCGCCTTGCTCACGGCGAACAGGATGTTTCCGTTCCTGCCCTCCAGCGGCGCGATGAATTGGGTGAACTGGCGCGCGCGTTTAACGTTTTTGCCCGTAATACCGCCTCGCTTGAGCACACCACGCGCCTGCTGAAAGAAAAAACCACGCAGATGGAGATCGACCGCGTCGAGCGTCAGGGGCTGGAAGAGGCGCTGCTGCACAGCCAGAAAATGAAGGCGGTCGGACAGCTGACCGGCGGGCTGGCGCATGATTTTAACAACCTGCTGGCGGTGATCATCGGCAGCCTTGAGCTCACCGACCCCGAATCAAAAGATGCGCCGCGCATTACCCGGGCGCTGAAGGCGGCCGAGCGTGGCGCCTTACTGACCCAGCGCCTGCTGGCGTTTTCCCGCAAGCAATCCCTGACGCCACATGCGGTAGAGATGCTGCCGCTGCTGGAGAATCTTCGGGAACTGATGCGCCACTCCTTGCCCGCCACCCTGACCCTGGAGATTGAAGCGCAATCACCGGCCTGGCCCGCGTGGATAGACGTCAGCCAGCTGGAAAACGCCATCATCAATCTGGTGATGAACGCGCGTGATGCGATGGAAGGGCAAAGCGGGGTGATTAAAATTCGCACCTGGAATCAGCGTGTCACCCGCAGCGACGGTCGCAGGCAGGATATGGTGGCGCTGGAGGTCATTGACCGCGGCAGCGGCATGTCGCAGGAGGTGAAATCCCGGGTCTTTGAACCGTTCTTCACCACCAAGCAGACCGGAAGCGGGAGCGGGTTAGGCCTGTCGATGGTCTATGGCTTTGTGCGCCAGTCCGGTGGGCGCGTGGAGATTGAAAGCGCGCCGGGACAGGGGACGACCGTGCGGCTTCACCTCCCGCGCTCGACGCAGCCCGCCGCTGCAGATGATGAAGCGCTGTCAGCCACCGCCTCCGTCGAGAGCGAGCGCCTGGTTCTGGTGCTGGAGGATGAGGCGGATGTCCGTCAGACCCTGTGCGAGCAGCTGCATCAGCTCGGCTATCTGACGCTGGAAGCGGACAACGGCGAGCAGGCGCTGAGCATGCTGGCGGCGTCACCGGATATTGGCATGTTTATCAGCGACCTGATGTTGCCCGGCAGCCTCAGCGGAGCCGAGGTGATAAACCATGTGCGTAATCATTATCCGCAGCTTCCGGTGCTGCTGATCAGCGGCCAGGATTTACGACCCACGCATAATCCTCAGCTGCCGGACGTTCCGTTACTGCGTAAGCCGTTTACGCGGGTGCAGCTGGCGCAGGCGCTGCGGAAAGTGATGGTAATTTGAGATTCCTCCGCTACCCCCGTTCCCTACCGTTCATTATCGTAAGGTCAGTTCACCTGCGAGTCTGGCCTTATGAAACGTTACTCAACCGCTCTGTTATTCGGTCTGCTGTCACTCACCAGCCAACTGGCTCATGCCGATATTGTTGATGATGCTATTGGCAACATTCAGCAGGCGATCAACGATGCCTATAATCCCAGCAGCAGTCGCAGCAGCAGCGATGACGATCGTTATGACCGCAGCCGTCAAATCGACAGCCGACAGTACGACGATCGTCGTAGACAGCTTGAGGACAGACGACGCCGTTTAGACGAGCGCCAGCGACAGCTGGATGACGACAGGCGTCGGTTAGAAGAGGATGAGCGCAGGTTAGAGGACGATTACGATCGAGGCTAAGTGCGGCCTGTTGCCCTCACCCCAACCCTCTCCCACGGGAGAGGGAGAAAACCTAATCCAGCACCAGCACCATCCCGTCATACCCCGCTTCAATGCCGTCGGGCAGCGGATTATCCATCATCCACACGTCAAACTGATGGCTGATGTGGGTCAGGATCACCTGCGGGCAGCCAATCGCCTCGTTTAGCGCAATCACGGTATTTAAGTCGCAATGGTTTCGCGGCGTATCGTCGCGCGGTGCATGGCTGCAGTCGATAATCATCGCCTGCGGCTGATTGTTGAGCAGGAACTTTACTGTTTTTTCCGGCAGCCCGGCGGTGTCGGAAAGCCAGGCCACGCGGCTGTGGGCCGACTCCAGCAAATACCCGAAGGTCAGTTTTGAATGGTTGAGCGGCAGCGGCGTGACCCGCATTCCCTGAAGCTCAAACATCACAAACGGTTCGACCGTGTGGCTGAAATCCAGAATCCCCGGATGTTTAAACAGGTCGTCGCATCCTGCTTCGTCCGGCGGACCGTAAACCGGAATCGTCGCGCCAACGCCCCAGCGCAGGGGAAAGAGACCCTGAACGTGATCCATATGGTAGTGCGTGAGCAAAAACTGCTGGAAGCTGCCTGCGGGCCAGTCGTCCATCAGGTGCGGAATGCCCGCGTCCAGCAGCGTCACCGCATCGTTGAATTTGACCACCGCGCTACAGGGGCGACGGCGATAGGTCTCCTGCAGGCGCGCCCGGCGACACGCCGCGCAGTCGCAGCCAAAGACCGGCACCAGCTGGGCGCCGCCCGTTCCCGTCAACGTGATTGTCAGACTCATAACGCACCTCTACAGCGGTTTGGTGAATCGGAAATGGCTCTGCGTGTATCCTTCACGAACGTAAAAACGGTGCGCGTCTGTGCGCTTCACGCTGGTGGAAAGTTCGGTCAGCTCCGCGCCGGCCTGCCGTGCCACCTCTTCCGCCCAGGCCAGCAACTGGCTGCCCACCTTTAACCCACGCGCCTGCGGCATCACCACCAGCTCCTGGATTTCGCCGATCCAGCGCGCGTGATGGAGGTGAAACTGCATGTGCAGGCCGATCATGCCGACAACATGTCCGCCCAGCTCGGCAAGCTGGTAGCGCATATTGTGATCCTGGAGGTTGGCAAGAAATCCGGCGTGGAACGCCTGATGGTCGAACTCTGCCTGTTTCAGTTCGCAGATCAGGGCATAGACAATCTGCGCATCGTCGGCAGTAGCGGGGCGAAGCTGGCAGTCAGGCATGCTGTTTCTCCTTCTGACGGATAAGCGATAAAAAGGTATCGACTGACTGTAGCAAACTTCCGTCGTTATTGAGGATGTGGCAGTCGGACGGGGCATAGCGGGCCGCACGCTCTAGCCGCTGATCGATCTCACGGGCTGATTCACGCCCCCGGCTCTGCAGCCGGCTGCGCAGAACGTCCGGCGAAACCTGCAGACAGACCGGTAGTAGGGCTGCTCCATAGCGGGCGCGCGCTTGCGGTAGATGCGCGCGGGAGCCGTTAACCAGCACATCGAACCCCGCATGCAGCCACAGATCGGTCTCAATGCCGATCCCGTAGTAATAGCCGTTGGCGTGCCAGCTCAGCGCCAGCAGGTTTTGCCCGGCACGAATGAAAAACTCCTGCTCGCTCAGGGCGATATGGTTTTCACTCCCTGCATTGGCCGCGCGGGTAATATAGCGGTGCGCCACCAGCAGCTGCGGATGTTCCCGCTGCCGTAAGGCGGACAGCAGGCTGTCCTTACCGGAACCTGAAGGCCCCATTAGCCAGATTAATCTCCCCATCAGAACACCCTTTTTCCCTGACGCCAGACGTGGTCGATATGAACGTGCTCGCCCTTACGGTGGGCGAGTACCAGGTCCGCACGTTTCCCTTCGGCAATTTCTCCGCGATCGTGAAGGTTAAGCGCCGAGGCTGGGTTTTTCGTCACCAGGCGAATCGCCTGCGGCAGTGTAAAGCGGTTGCCCTCGTCGTCGGCCACTCGGAACGCCGCATCCAGCAGGCTGGCGGGGTAGTAGTCGGACGAGAGGATATCCAGCAGGCCGAGGGAAGCGAGCTTGCTTGCCGCAACGTTGCCGGAGTGCGAGCCGCCGCGCACGATATTTGGCGCGCCCATCAGCACGTTCATGCCGTGCTTGCGGGAGGCTTCAGCCGCTTCAAACGTGGTGGGAAATTCGGCGATCACGCTGCCAAGCTGGTGGGATTCAAGCACGTGATCGTGCGTGGCGTCGTCATGGCTGGCCAGCGCGATATTGCGGTCCCGGCACATCGCCGCAATCCTGAGACGGTTAGGCTGTGACCATTGTGCCGCAAGCGCCAGCTGCTCTTCTTCGTAACGGGCCATCTCCGCATCGCTGAGAGAATATTTCCCCTGATAGTATTCGCGATATTTCTCAATATTGGCGAACTGACGCTGTCCCGGCGAGTGGTCCATCAGAGAGACCAGAGAGACCGGCTCGCGCCCGACCAGTTTTTCAAATAGCGGCAGGGTGGTGTGGTGCGGCAGCTCGCAGCGCAGGTGCAGACGGTGCTCGGCGCGGTTGAGGCCGCGTTTTTGCGTCTCCTCCACGGCGTTGATCATCTTCTCCAGGTTCTCCAGGCGATCGCCGCCGTCGCGCACGTCGCCAATGGCCACCGCGTCCAGTACGGTAGTGATGCCGCTGGCGACCATCAGCGCGTCGTGGCTGCTCATGGCTGAATGGGCGGGCCAGTCCACCTTCGGACGCGGGGTGAAGAATTTGTCCAGATTGTCGGTATGCAGTTCAATCAGCCCCGGCAGCAGCCAGCCGCCGTCACCGTCCATCGCTTCAGGGGTACGGCTTTGGGTTTCGGCAAAGGCGCGAATAACGCCTTCATGGACTTCAACCGAGCCATCAACGACTTCATTTTCCAGTACCAGCTTGACGTTATTGATAATCATGCGGGAGTCCCCATTGGGTGCAGTCTGTCTGCGACGCGGGTGCGAACGGTCTCGTCGTGGAAGATCCCGACGATCGCCGCCCCGCGCGCTTTGGCCTGTTCGATCAGCGCCACTACGGCCGCGCTGTTTTTATCGTCGAGCGAGGCGGTGGGCTCATCAAGCAGCAGAATCGGGTAGTCGACAATAAAGCCGCGGGCGATATTGACGCGCTGCTGCTCGCCACCGGAAAAGGTCGACGGGGCAAGGTGCCACAGGCGCTCGGGCACGTTGAGGCGCGTCAGCAGGCTGGCGGCTTTGGCGGCGCAGGTTTCGCGCGGCACGCCGAGATCCAGCAGGGGCTGCATCACCACGTCGAGGGCGGAGATCCGTGGGATCACCCGCAGAAACTGGCTCACCCAGCCGATCGTCGAGCGCCGCACTTCCAGCACTTTACGCGCGGGGGCTTGTACCAGATCCACCCACTCATCATTGTGGCGAATGTGAATATGGCCTTCGTCGGGCAGATAGTTGGCATACAGGGAGCGCAGCAGGGTCGATTTTCCGCTGCCGGAGTGGCCGTGCAGCACCACGCATTCGCCGCGATTAACCTCCAGAGAGGCATTTTGCAGCACCGGCAGACGCACGCCGTTTTGCTGGTGGAGCACAAAGGTCTTACTTACGTTTTGTACTTGGATCATGTTGGCCTCGCGATTCGTTTTGCCGGGTGGCGGCTTCGCTTTACCCGGCCTACAGGTGCTGTGTTCGTAGGCCGGGTAAAGCGCAGCGCCACCCGGCGGCAGTAACCTCAGTTCTGCAACACGGACGACACCAGAAGCTGGGTGTACGGATGGTGGGGATCGTCGAGCACGCGGTCGGTTAACCCACTTTCCACCACCTGGCCCTGCTTCATCACCAGCAGACGGTCCGCCAGCAGGCGCGCGACGCCCAGATCGTGGGTGACAATGACCACCGCAAGGTTCAGATCTACCACCAGGCCGCGCAGCAGGTCGAGCAGGCGCGCCTGCACCGAGACGTCCAGCCCGCCGGTGGGTTCATCCATAAACACCAGCTTCGGGTGCGTGACCAGGTTGCGGGCGATCTGCAGGCGCTGCTGCATACCGCCGGAGAAGGTGGTGGGCAGGTCGTCGATGCGCGAGGCGGGGATTTCAACTTCTTCCAGCCAGTGCTGCGCCGTAGCGCGGATATTGCCGTAATGGCGCGCGCCGGTGGCCATCAGGCGTTCGCCGATGTTGCCGCCCGCCGAGACCTGACGGCGCAGGCCGTCCATCGGGTGCTGATGCACCACGCCCCACTCGGTGCGCAGCAGGCGGCGGCGCTCGCCCTCGCTCATGCCGTAGAGGGAGTGTCCCTGATAGAGTATCTCGCCGTGTTGCGGCGCGAGGCGCGCGGAGATGGACTTCAGCAGGGTGGTTTTGCCGGAGCCGGACTCGCCGACGATCCCCAGCACTTCGCCCGGCCACAGCTCGAACGACACGTCGCTAAAGCCTTTGCCCGGCGCGTAAAGGTGGGTCAGGTTGTTAACCGAAAGCAGCGGTTTCATTGGCCGTTCGCCTCGCTCTGTTGGCGGCAGAAATCGGTGTCGGAGCAGACAAACATCCGTTTGCCCGTGTCATCCAGCACCACTTCATCCAGATAGCTGTGTTTGGATCCGCAGATGGCGCACGGCTCATCCCACTCCTGCACCGTAAACGGGTGATCGTCGAAATCCAGGCTTTCGACACGCGTGTAAGGCGGGACGGCGTAGATGCGTTTTTCACGCCCGGCGCCGAACAGCTGCAGGGCGGGCATCATGTCCATCTTCGGGTTATCGAATTTCGGGATCGGCGACGGATCCATGACGTAGCGCCCATTCACCTTCACCGGGTAGGCGTAGGTGGTGGCGATATGGCCGAAGCGGGCGATATCCTCATACAGCTTCACCTGCATGACGCCGTACTCTTCCAGGGCGTGCATGGTGCGGGTCTCCGTTTCGCGCGGCTCGATAAAGCGCAGCGGCTCCGGAATTGGCACCTGGAAAATCAAAATCTGATCTTCAGCGAGCGGGGTTTCCGGAATGCGGTGACGGGTCTGGATCAGCGTCGCGTCTTCGGTTTTTTCCGTGGTCGCGACGCCCGTTACCCGCTGAAAGAAGTTGCGGATCGACACGGCGTTGGTGGTGTCGTCCGCGCCCTGGTCGATGACCTTCAGCACGTCCGCCTCGCCGATCACGCTGGCGGTGATCTGAATACCGCCCGTGCCCCAGCCGTAGGGCATCGGCATTTCGCGGCCGCCGAACGGCACCTGATAGCCCGGAATGGCCACCGCTTTAAGTATCGCTCGACGGATCATGCGTTTGGTTTGCTCATCCAGATAGGCAAAGTTGTAGCCGCTTAAGTTAGCCATTGGCGCGCTCCCGTTGCAGGCGTTTCAGCAGTTCCAGTTCGGCCTGGAAATCGACGTAGTGCGGCAGCTTGAGGTGCGAGACAAAGCCCGCGGCCTCAACGTTATCCGCGTGGGCCAGCACGAACTCTTCGTCCTGCGCCGGGCCTGCAACGTGCTCGCCGTAGTCCGGTGCCTGCAGCGCACGGTCAACCAGCGCCATCGCCATGGCCTTGCGCTCGCCGAGGCCAAACACCAGCCCGTAGCCGCGGGTAAAGTGCGGGTCTTCATTTTCGGGCGCGACAAAACCGTTCACCATTTCGCATTCGGTCATCAGCAGTTCGCCGACGTTGACGGCAAATCCCAGCTCTTCCGGCACGATTTCGACGTCGATGTAGCCGCTGCGGATCTCAGCCGCAAACGGGTGGTTGCGCCCGTAGCCGCGCTGGGTGGAGTAGGCCAGCGCCAGCAGATAGCCTTCGTCGCCGCGCATCAGCTGCTGCAGGCGGGACGATCGCGAGCACGGGTAAACCGGCGGCGTGCGGGTGATGTCATCCGGCTGCGCGCCGGAATCCGCTTCCGCCTTCGCCAGACCCTGTTTCGCCAGCAGGCTGAAAACGTGCGGAGACGGTTCCTGTTCAGCGTCAGAGGTACTGAGCGGCGGCGCTTCGCCGTTCGCCAGCAGGGTAAAATCCAGCAGGCGATGGGTGTAGTCACAGGTAGGGCCAAGCAGCTGGCCGCCGGGGATGTCTTTATAAACGGCAGAAATGCGGCGCTCCAGGCGCATCTCCGCCGTGTTCACCGGCTCGCTGACCGCCAGTTTGGCAAGCGTGGTGCGGTAGGCGCGCAGCAGGAAGATGGCTTCCACGTTATCGCCGCTGGCCTGCTTCAGGGCCAGCGCCGCCAGCTCGCGGTCGGCGATGCCGCCCTCGGTCATCACCCGGTCGACGGCGAGATTAAGCTGCTGTTCAATCTGGGCGACGCTCAGCTCGGGCAGCTGTTCATCGCCCCGTCGTCTGTGCGCCTGCAGCGCATGGGCGGCGGCGATAGCCTTCTCGCCCCCTTTGACGGCAACGTACATCAGCACACCTCCACATGGGTGGTCCGCGGGATTGCCAGCAGGCGTTCGCCGCAGGTCAGGATCAGGTCAATGCCCAGCGGGAACGGGTGCGGGCGTTCGGTCAGCTCGTGAATGATGCACTCCGGCAACTGCGGCGCGACCATGCGCTCGTCGGCGATGCCTGCCCCGGTGAGGCGCAGCATGCGGCCGCCGCTGAGGCTGGAGACCTGCAGGATCAGCGTGGCGCTGGTTTCCGGGGCGACGGCGCTGCCTTCGCTCAGGGCGTTGAGCTGTTCATGGCTGATTTGCTCGTCGGCCACGGCAAAAACCGCCTGCCGGGGCTGATCGACCAGCGGGGCGCCGGTGTGAAAGCGCAGGTTCTGGCTGGCGATGTCGTTCGACAGCGCGCCCGAGAGCCACACCGGGGTGTCGTTATCGGCAAGCGTCAGCAGCACGCTGGTGGTCGCCAGGTTCAGCGGCAGCCAGCCCTGGGAGAGCTGGTGCAGCGAGACGATCACGCCCGGCTCGCTCATCGCCTTCAGCAGGCGACGAAAACTGTGTTGGGCATCCTGGACGGCCAGGGTAAAAGCAGGTTGAAGCGTCATGCGTTGTCTCCGCGAACGAGCGTAAAGAAGTCGACCCGGCTGGCGTTCACTTCGGCCTGACGTGCGGCAATGCGCGCGGCGCGGTCAGCTTCCAGCGGGGCAATAAGGGTTTCCATCAGCGTCTGGAAATTCGGTTGTTCCTGTAAAAGCGCGTCGATCACCGCGCAGCGCTCGGCGTGGGCTTTATCACGCCCGAGCACGTAGCTGTAGCCCAGCGTGCCGCTGTTCAGACGGATCGCCGCGCGGGTGAGGGTGGCGTCTCCGGCGAAGAAGCGCTCGCCGGTGCCGCCCATGCGCGCCTGGATCTGAACGAGGCCGATCTCCGGGGCGCGGAGGGTGTCGTAATCGGGTGCCAGACTAAGGGCGCTCATGCGGGCAGAGAGCGCGGCAGGCTGGCTGTGGGCCAGAACGCGCATCCAGCGCTGTCGGGTGGCGGTGTCGAAGTGCATTCAGTGCTCCATGGTGAATTCGATCATGTCGGCGCGGGTCAGGCTGACGGAGTATTCCGTCGCGTTGATCTCGCCGTCACGGTGGTTGAGGGTGCGCACGCAGAGCAGCGGGGCCATATTGGGAATTTCGAGCACCTTGCTCTCTTTCGCCTGCGCGCGACGGGCGCTGATGCGCGTCTGTGTGCGCTTGAGCGCAATGCCTGTCGCATCCTGAAGAAAATCATGCAGCGATCCGCTGGAGAAATGCTGCAGCACGGGCCAGAGGGCAAGGTCCGCGAAGTAATGGTCTATCTGGCACACCGCCACGCCGTTGACGCGGCGCAGGGTGCGCAGGTGGATGACGTTATCGCCCTCCTGAATCCCCAGCGCGTCCGCCACGTGGCTGGAGGCCGGGCGTAATACCGAGAGCAGCTTTTCGCTGGTCGGGTGGCTGCCCTGATCCAGCAGGTTCTGGCTAAAGCGCGCCTGGGCGTTAAGCGGGTAGTCGAACGGGCGCATCAGCACCAGCACGCCCACGCCCTGACGGCGCTGGACCCAGCCGCGCTCGACCAGCTGGTCAATGGCGCGGCGCAGGGTGTGTCGGTTCACCTCATAGCGGTCGGCAAGCTGCTGCTCGGCGGGGAGGTAGTCCCCGCAGCGGTAGTGCGTGCGTAGCTCCACTTCGAGCTTTGCCGCAATCTCTTGCCAGCGGGTGGGGTAACTGGTCGGATGTCTGGATAAGTGCATAGAAAACAAAGCCTCGCTTCTCAGATGAAGTGCTTACGCAAACGTTGAGAGAGGAAATCCAGCAGGCTGACGGTGACGATGATGAGTACCATCAGGGCGCAGGTTTGCTGGAACTGGAAACCGCGAATTGCTTCCCACAGGGTGACGCCAATCCCGCCTGCGCCGACCATGCCGACGACGGTGGCGGAGCGAACGTTGGACTCAAAGCGGTACAGGGAGTAGGAGATCAGCAGGGGCATCACCTGCGGCAGGACGCCGTAGAGGATCTCTTCGATTTTGTTGGCACCCGTTGCGCGGATGCCTTCCACCGGGCCGGGCTCGATGGCTTCGACCGCCTCGGAGAGCAGCTTGGAAAGCACGCCGGTGGTGTGGATGAACAGCGCCATTACGCCGGCGAACGGACCCAGGCCGACGGCGACCACGAACAGCATCGCAAAGACCATTTCGTTGATGGCGCGGCAGGCGTCCATCAGGCGACGCATGGGCTGATACACCCACCACGGCACGATGTTTTCGGCGCTCATCAGGCCAAATGGAATAGAGAGAACGACGGCCAGCGCGGTGCCCCAGACGGCGATTTGCAGGGTGACCGCCATTTCGCGGAGATAGTCCTGCCACTGGCTGAAGTCCGGCGGGAAGAAGTCGGCGGCGAAGGTCGCCATGTTGCCCGCGTCTTTGAAGAGCAGCGGATCCATTTCCGCGCCCTTCCAGGAGATAACCAGCACCGCCAGCAGGATGGCCCAGCTTATGAGCGAGAACCAGCTGCGCTTTGGCGGTGGGAGGGTGATGGTTTGCATGTTGGCTCCTTTGGGTTTAGTCCCCTCTCCCTTGAGGGAGAGGGTTAGGGTGAGGGGGAAATGTGCGCGCTGATGCCCTCACCCCGGCCCTCTCCCACAGGGAGAGGGAGAAAGGCACTACTGCACCGCTTTATTCACGCTGGTCATTGCACCGAGCGCGGCGGTCAGGCGGTCGAGGTCTTCAAGCTGGGCCTGAATCGCGGCCACTTTGCTGGTTTTCTCCTCGTCCTTCAGGCCTTTGTTGTCCTTCACGCCCTGCATCTCTTTAAACAACGCCAGCTGACGAATCGGGACCAGCTGCAGGTCGCTTGACGGGCGGAACGGTGCCCAGCCCAGACGTTCGAGGACTGCTTTCTCTTCCGGCGTTTTGCCATAGGTCATAAAGAAGTCGTACACCTTGTCCTTGGTGCTTTCGGACAGGTTTTTACGCCACACAATCGGGTCGCCGGGGATCAGCGGCGATTTCCAGATAACCTTGATCTCTTTCAGCTTGTCCGGTGCGGAGGTCTTCAGCTTGTCGAGGTTTTCGGTGTTGTTGGTGGCAACATCCACCTGCTTGTTGGCCACGGCCAGAGCGTTGGTTTCATGACTGGCGTTCACCGTGCGTTTGAAGTCGCTGGCGGAGGCGTTGTTTTTGGCGAAGACGTAGTAGCCAGGGACAAGGTAACCCGAGGTGGAGTTCGGATCGCCGTTGCCGAAGGTCAGCTCTTTGCGTTTGGCGAGCATGTCGTTGAGGTTGTTGATTGGGCTGTCTTTGTTGACGATCAGCACGCTCCAGTACCCCGGGGAGCCATCTGCCGCGACGGTCTGGGCAAAGACCTGGCCGTTCGCGCGGTCCACCGCTTCCATGGCGGAGAGGTTGCCGTACCAGGCGATGTCCACTTTGTTAAAGCGCATCCCCTGGATGATGCCCGCGTAGTCCGGGGCGAAGAAGGCGTTCACTTTGATCCCCAGCTTGGTTTCCATATCTTTCAGGAACGGTTCCCACTGAGGCTTCAGGTTCTGCTGTGATTCCGTCGAAATAATGCCGAAGTTCAGCGCTTTTTCCTGCTCTTGTGCATACGCCGGGCTTAGGAGGGTGCTGAGGCTGAACATGCTGGTAAAGGCCAGCGCGGCAACGGCTTTGTAGCTCATGTACTTTCCTCGGATCGGGTTTAATTAAGCAGCCTGCGCGTTCTCTTCGACGCGGTTAATGCTGCGGTAGAGATGGTCAAAACGTTCGTTATCAAACTGATGGCTCGCGCCATCAAAGAACACGTGTCCCTGACGCAGGGCGACAATGCGTTCGCAGTAGCGCAGGGCGTAATCCACCTGATGCAGCGTGACCACCACGGTAATGCCGTCGTTCTGGTTAATGTCGCGCAGGGTCTCCATCACGATGCGGGCGGACTCCGGATCCAGCGAGGCAATGGGTTCGTCAGCAAGAATGATTTGCGCTTTCTGCATCAGGGCGCGGGCGATGGCGACGCGCTGCTGCTGTCCACCGGACAGGGTGGAAACGCGCTGGTGGGCGAAATGCGCCATGCCGACGCGGGTCAGCGCCTGTAAGGCTTCCTGCTTTTGGGAAGGGGAGAACCAGCGCAGGCAGGTACGCCAGAACGGGGTGCTGCCGAGCGCGCCAATCAGCACGTTCTCCAGCACCGTCAGGCGGTTTACCAGGTTGAACTGCTGGAAGATGTAGCCCGTCTGGGCGCGGCTCTTGCGGATATCGCTGGCGAGACGCCCCGCGCGCTGCACGGTATTGCCCAGCAGCTCGACGTGGCTTTCCGGCGTTTTATCGCAGATGATAAGGCCGCTTAAATGACGCAGAAGGGTGGATTTACCTGAACCAGATGGCCCGAGAAGCGCCACCATGTCGCCCTGCTGGACGGTCAGATCAACGGCATGCAGAGCCTTATTGTGATTGAAGGTCTTGCTCAGTTTCTCGACGCGGATGACAGTTTGCATGTGCTGGGCCTCACGATAAATGTGGCCTCATGCTGGCGCATCAATGTGACATTTGGGTTAAGTCTGGGTTGCGGGAGTTTGAAGAGTTGAGCGGAGTTTGATGACAGGCGGAGGCAGAACGCCCCCGCCAGAAAATTAGTGCTGCTGTTTAACGACGTTAATCATCCACGGCACGCCGTATTTATCGGTGACTTTACCGAAACCGTGTGCCCAGAAGGTTTCCTGCCAGCCCATTTCGATATTCCCGCCCGCGGCGAGGTTGTCGAACCAGCGCTTGCCTTCATTGACGTCCTGGGTATCGAGTACCAGCGTGAAACCCGCGTACTGTGCGTTGCTGCCCGGCGGCATCCCGTCGCTCATCATGATATCGCTGCCTGCAATGCGGACGTTGGAGTGAGCGATAGCGGAATCCGGAAATTTCATACCGGACGGACAGCCTTCCTCGCTGTTATCGCTTTTTGGCATTTCGCCGAAGGTGATTTTATAGAGAGGTTCTGCGCCGACGGCTTGCTGGTAGAAGGCGGTGGCCTCTGCGCAGTTGCCGGCGAAAGAGATGTAGGGACTTAACGGCATAATCTTTACCTCACGTAAGAAAAGCCCATTAAGTGTAGTTCCCGAAAGCCCGGTAAGCGAAGCGCCACCGGGCGGGTAAATCAGTTCTTTTTCACGAACTCTGATTTCAGTTTCATCGGACCGAAGCCGTCAATTTTGCAGTCGATATTATGATCGCCTTCCACCAGACGGATATTCTTCACTTTGGTGCCAATCTTCAGCATGGAAGAACTGCCTTTTACTTTCAGGTCCTTAATCACGGTTACGCTGTCGCCGTCCGCCAGCAGATTGCCGTTCGCATCTTTTACGACAAGTGCATCAGCATCGTGTGATGGTTCGGCATCATTCCATTCGTGAGCGCATTCCGGGCAGATGAACATGCCATTATCTTCATAGGTGTATTCAGAATTGCATTTCGGGCAGTGTGGGAGTGACATATCGGTATCCTCAAAAAGTGTAAACGCGCTGGAAGTGCCAGCTAAATGACGGCAGTGTGCCGAAAAAGGCGGCAAGTATAGCGCAAATCCACACGGTTGTCGGTGATATTGTGAATTAAAAAAGATGCAAAAAGCGTATCGGGAGTGACACTTCCTGTCAGTCAGATAAGCGATGCTTACGTCATTAGCACGGTGGGAAAAAATTGATGCTAAATATATCGAATATTTTATTGCAGCAAATTGCTACGCCCCTCCATTTCGGATAAGGTGAAGCAACACATCGTTATTTATCTCCTGACCTCGCTGCCATACATATCTTTTGGCAGGGGCGTATTACCTCTCTTTTTAGATGGGTAAATAATGATGATATATCCTGAAGTTTCTTAAAATTGGGCTACGCTTTTTTCTTTTGGCTGTCAGGCCAGGAGGAGAGCTTTACACGCCATGCAAGGATAGCGAATTATTTCTGATTATCATCAATCAGTTATATTTCGGCGAACATGTTTTCCACACGTGATCATATAAGCCTGAACAACATAATTAATACCAGTGGCTTAATAAAAGTAATAAATTTGCGTTAAGGAAAGTCTTTTATCATGCACACACAGACCATTTTTGAATTAAGCCAGGAAGCCGAGCGTTTGTTACAGCTCGCCCTGCAAAATCTTGATACGTTGAAATCAATGCCGGCTGCGATGCTGGAGAGCACAGCGGCTGCCATTACGGGTGAAAAGAACAACGTTTTACCTTTGCATTTTAGTGCGCGCGGCGTCGATGCACAGCAGGCGATGCTGAATAATGAATTACGGAAAATAACCCGGCTGGAAATGGTCCTGGCTATTGTTGGCACCATGAAAGCGGGGAAATCGACCACCATTAATGCGATTGTAGGGACCGAAGTGTTGCCGAACCGCAATCGTCCGATGACGGCGCTTCCCACCCTGATTCGGCACACGCCAGGTCAGAAGGACCCGGTGCTGCATTTTTCACATGCCTCGCCGATTGATGAATTGATTCAACTGCTCCAGAAAAAGCTATGCGATTACGATCGGGGGAAGCTGGCCCAGCATCTTGAAATTGATAAAGACATGAATACGCTGCTGGAGCGCATTGAAAAAGGAGAAGCTTTTGAGAAGCATCACCTTGGCGCGCAGCCGATATTTCATTGTCTGAAAAGCCTCAACGACCTGGTGAGACTTTCCCAGGCGTTAGGTGTGGCGTTTCCGTTCTCTGAATATGCGGCTATCGAACATATTCCGGTCATTGAAGTGGAGTTCGTGCATCTTGCGGGTCTGGATGCTCATCTCGGACAGCTGACGCTGCTCGATACACCCGGGCCGAATGAGGCCGGACAGCCACATCTGCAAAAAATGCTCAACGAGCAATTGTCCCGTGCGTCGGCGGTGCTGGCCGTGATGGATTACACCCAGCTTAAATCCATCTCTGATGAAGAAGTTCGCCAGGCCATTTCCGCTGCGGGAAAATCAGTGCCGTTGTATGCGCTGGTCAATAAATTCGATCAGAAAGATCGCAATAGCGACGATGAAGAGCAGGTCCGGGCGATGATCTCCGGTACCTTAATGAAGGGCAATATTTCGCCTGGCCAGATCTACCCCGTTTCATCCATGTGGGCATATCTGGCGAACCGCGCGCGCTACGAGATGAGTACCCACGGACAGCTGCCGGATCATCAGGAGCAGCCCTGGGTGCAGGATTTTGCCGAGGCTGCGCTTGGACGTCGCTGGCGCACGGCGGACCTGGACGATATCGATCATATTCGTCATTCTGCCGATTTGCTCTGGGAAGATTCGCTGTTTGAACAACCCATACGCAAATTGATTTACGCCGCCTATGCCAATGCCTCGCTATACGCGCTGCGTTCGGCTTCGCATAAGCTCCTTAATTACGCACAAAATGCCCGGGAGTACCTCGACTTCCGCTATCAGGGTCTGACGGTTGCCTTTGAGGCGCTGGAATTGAATATTGCACGTCTGGAAGAGGACACGGCGCTTCTTCAGACGCGCCAGTGCGTCGTGAGCGATGAGGTGAAACATGAAGTTGATGAGGCGCTGAACGCCACTGCGGACTTTATGGGGGCCCAAAAAATCGCGCTTAACCATGCGATTGGCGAGGTGTTCAGCGCTCGGCATATTCTTGATCTGGCAGGCATCGATCGGCAGAACCCTCACGGTGGCGAGCCGCACGAGCTGAAGCAGCTGGTTCTGGACGATGAAGGGCAGGCGCAGATCGCGCTGAGTAAAATCCGCTCCTCCTGCGAGCTGGTGATGCTGGATGCGCAGACGAAGATTTGCCGGGAACTGGCGTTACGCTTCGACCAGCTTGAGTCTACGCTGGCGCGTTCCCTGAACGAAGCCATGCGCCCTATCGAAGCACGTATTAAAGAGCATCTGAGCCATGCGGGTTTTCGGGCGCGAATCAGTTTCCCGGCGTTTCAGGCGAGCCAGCTTAACTTCAATACGCGGGCGCTGTTTAACGATGCGATTGCGCAGGATGACAGTCAGGCAGACCCGCCATCAGGCGGGAGCAGCATGCGGGAAACGGTCTCTCGCTGGCTCAATAATCCGGGCTGGGGCTGGGATGAGTATGTGGAAACGCGCACGCGCTATGTTATCGACATTGCGCAGCTACATGACAAATTTAAGCAACATATTGAGCAGTTTTGTGAACAAATACGTAAAGCTTTGTCCGCGCAGGTCGATGTCTCTGTTACGGCAGGAATGGCAACGTTCTTTGCAGAATTTTCGTTGTGCCTGACCGGGTTACAGGAAAGCTTGCGTGATAGCCTCGCAGTGCGTCAACAGAATGAGCATTCAACCCGAGCGCTCTGCCAGTTGTTGAAGCAAAGTATCACTACTGCGACGTGGATACAGGAAGATACCCGACTGTTACGCGATGATATTCAAACTCTATTCGCGGCAGAGCAACCATGACAACACCACTACTGGACGGTCCCGGGCGAACGCTGGAGTGTATTAATCCAAAATTTATGGTCGATCTGGTACAGGGGGGAGACGCGGCGCGTCATCCTCACCTGGGACCACAGCAGCTTCAGTTTCGTGAGCGTTTGACGCAGGAAATCATGACGCATACCCGGCTACGCCCCTGGGCGATGGCGGGGATGCTCAATGAAAATGCGGGGCTGCGCCTGGGGCTGGCGGAAAAACTGGCCGGCATGCTTGATCCGGGTCATCTCGCGCTGACGCTGATGGCAGAGAAGCTGATTGCTTTGCGCCAGCAGACTCACCCGCGCGCCCCGCAATCCCCTGGGCTGATGCAGCAATACGGTGAACTCGCTTCTCATTTTACCCAACGCGCAGCCTATAAAGAGAAGGCGTTGACCCAGCGCGGGCTCACGGTGCAGGCGGGCGAGCATAGCGAGCAGATTTTCACCCGCTGGCGGGCCGGGCACTATGATGGCTGGTCGCTGGCCGGGCGCTGTTTTATTGTCCTGGAAGAGCTGCGCTGGGGGGCATTTGGTGATGCATGCCGCCTCGCGAATGAAGATGTAGCGGCAATGCTTAAGGATAACCTGCGCAGCATGGCGGCTAACTATCTGGCGCAGGGCATTAATGCGTCACCCACGACCCGCCATTTCTATCACCAATGGCTGACAACGCCGGCCTCTCCGGGTTTAATCGATCATAAAGACATGCTGGGGTGGCTGGGGGACTGGTGTCAGGCGGATCAACATCCGGTGAGCTGGTCAGTCACGCAAAACTGGCAGACCGTCGCGCTGGGTATGCCGAGGCTCTGTTCGGCAAAACGGCTGGTTGACGGGATGGTGGAAGAGATTTTTGGGTAAACCCCTCACCCTGACCCTCTCCCCGCAGGGGAGAGGGGATGGTTTGGGGCGGTGTGTTAATGATTCATTTCTATTGGTTTCGGTTCAGGCTGGGCCTCTTGCATATTCCCGTAGCGTTTCGCATACAGCGCCGTGATGATTGGCACCAGAATCGCGGTGACAATGACGCTGGCGGCAACCAGCGCCGTCGCTGAAGCGGCCACCGGTTCAAAGGCCGGGTTAATCTGGGCAATAATCACCGGGTTTGCGACGGCAGCCCCTGCGGCTGAAGAGGCGGCGACGCCGGCCGTGCCGTTTCCTCCTCCGATCACGCGGTCGGCAATGATCAGCGGAATACCGGTAATGACGATCACGGCGACCCCCAGCACAATACCCAGCAGGCCGGTATCGAGGATAACCTTCAGATTAATGGTGTTCCCCAGTGCGAAGCCGAAGAACGGGATCAGCACCGGCGTGGCTTTGCTGAAGAAATCACGCAGATCGTGATCGAGATTGCCAAGGGCAAAGCCGATCAGGAAGGGCAGGATCGCGCCGACAAAGTGGTGGGGTTCAAAAGAGGCCAGGCCAGCAGACCCCAGGATCAGCATCGTCATCAGCGGACCAGATTCCAGAGACATCAACACAAATGCGCCGGACTCTTCTTTCGTCCCATACTGGTTCATCAGGCTGGCGTACAATCCGCCGTTAGTCATATCCATCGCCGAGACAATCGCCAGGACCGATAATCCCGCGAAGAACCCGGTCTGAATTCCAGTCTCCGGGATGAACATCGCGCATATCATTGCTACCGCCCAGGCTACGGCTATTTTGGTTATCACCAGCGTGCCGGATTTCCGTATTACAGTACCTGTTGCCCGCAAATTAATGGATGCGCCGATACAAAAAAACCAGACGGCAAGAATCGGAACCGTGCCCGTTATCATGCCTTTTGTGAAACCGCCAAAATAAGCCCCGGTATCAGGGGCAAGGGTATTCAGGATGGCGCCCAGTACCAGCGGAACCAGCATCATACCGCCGGGTATGCGTTCTATCGTGGCTTTAATCTTCATGGACAAACCTCACATCGGATCCCGCAGGACGGGTGACAGGTGTTAAAAATTAGTCAATAAATTCAATTAATTGCTCTTGTCGTTTGCGGTGTTTTTTCGATAATCCTGCACGCATAATTAAATGTGTGCTCTCGATTAACCTCATTCTGTAAAACATAAAACGCTGAATTCGGATTTATCATGCGATCATTGGAATATCGATTCAATGAAAATAAAACATCGTTTTAGTTATCTTTGTCACATATTCAATGTAAAACCTGAGTCCGGTTCCTGTTGATGGAAATTTATGTAAATTTGATGTGAATTAACGTGGTTTGTTTTTCTGTTACGAAAGAAATAATGACGTGCGTGAGGATGCTCTTTAGGTAGGTTAAGGAAGTGCTTATTGGCACTCCTTGACAAAAATTTGACTAGGTTGACCGGACGCGAAAATATGTGTGAAGTTGATCACAAATATAAACGCTGGTAGGGTAAAAAGGTCATTAACTGCCCAGGCAGGCGTCAACAGGTTCGGTTGTATCGGCGTAAAACGTCAATGTAAGTAAACCTGCTACGCTTGAATAAGGCGATTCGCATGGAGCGGATCCCATGGTTCACAGAACGCAAACTGGACTGTGAAACAGACAGGGCCGAGTCAACGAGGATAGCTATGCTAAGAAGGAAAAAGATTAAACCCATCACACTTCGCGACGTCACCATTATTGATGACGCAAAGCTGCGTAAAGCCATTACCGCAGCCTCGCTCGGTAATGCGATGGAATGGTTCGATTTTGGTGTCTACGGCTTTGTGGCCTATGCGTTAGGTAAAGTGTTTTTCCCCGGGGCCGATCCCAGCCTTCAGATGATTGCCGCACTGGGTACGTTCTCCGTTCCCTTCCTGATTCGCCCGCTGGGTGGACTGTTCTTCGGTATGCTCGGCGATAAATATGGTCGTCAGAAAATCCTTGCCATCACCATCGTCATTATGTCGATCAGTACATTCTGTATCGGCCTTATCCCGTCTTACGCCACCATCGGCATTTGGGCACCGATTCTGTTGCTGATTTGTAAGATGGCTCAGGGCTTCTCCGTGGGGGGTGAATACACCGGCGCCTCGATCTTTGTTGCCGAGTACTCCCCGGACCGTAAGCGCGGGTTTATGGGAAGCTGGCTGGACTTCGGCTCGATTGCCGGGTTTGTTCTGGGCGCGGGCGTGGTGGTGCTGATTTCAACCGTAGTGGGAGAAGCGAACTTCCTCGACTGGGGCTGGCGTATCCCGTTCTTCCTGGCACTGCCGCTGGGGATCATTGGTCTCTACCTGCGTCATGCGCTTGAAGAAACGCCTGCGTTCCAGCAGCACGTCGATAAGCTGGAACAGGGTGACCGCGAAGGGCTGCAGGATGGTCCGAAGGTATCGTTCAAAGAGATCGCCACTAAGCACTGGCGCAGCCTGCTGACCTGTATTGGCCTGGTGATTTCGACCAACGTGACCTATTACATGCTGCTGACCTACATGCCGAGCTATCTGTCGCATAACCTGCACTACTCGGAAGATCACGGTGTCTTGATTATTATCGCCATCATGGTCGGTATGCTGTTTGTGCAGCCGATTATGGGCTTGTTGAGTGACCGTTTTGGCCGTCGACCGTTCATTATTCTGGGCAGCGTTGCGCTGTTTGCGCTGGCAATCCCGGCATTTATTCTGATTAACAGCGATGTGCTGGGGCTGATTTTTGCCGGTCTGCTGATGCTGGCGGTGATCCTTAACTGCTTTATCGGGGTGATGGCCTCAACGCTGCCCGCGATGTTCCCGACACATATTCGCTACAGCGCGCTGGCCGCGGCCTTTAACATCTCGGTGCTGATTGCCGGTCTGACCCCGACGCTTGCCGCCTCGCTGGTGGAGAGCACGCAGAACCTGATGATGCCGGCTTATTACCTGATGGCGATCGCGGTGATTGGTTTGATTACCGGTATTACCATGAAGGAGACGGCGAATCGTCCTCTGAAAGGCGCGACTCCTGCGGCATCGGATATTCAGGAAGCGAAAGAGATCCTGCGTGAGCACTACGATAACGTAGAGCAGAAGATTGAGGATATTGACGCAGAGATTGAAGAGCTGCAGAAAAAACGCTCCCGACTGGTGGACCAGCATCCACGCATCAACGAGTAATAAAAAAACCCGCCAACGGCGGGTTTTCTTTTATTAGCATCCGGCGGCGATGTAGTCGCCATTGGCACTGATAGGGATCACCGTCAGGAACAGCACCGTCGCGAACAGGATCAGGACTATCCCTCCGGCTATTTTGACTGCCGGTACGAGCCATCTTAATGAGGCGCTTTCTCCGAACCAGCTCACCGTGCGCTCGCGGGCGTAGCGTACTGCCAGTGAAAGCCCCACGATAGAAAGCGCGGTTCCCAAAGACATGGTCATGACGGCGGCCACCCCCCAGGTGACAATGCCCAGCGCGTTCGAAAACATCAGAATCATGATCGCCCCGCTGCACGGGCGTGCGCCAATCGCCAGAATCACACCAAGACGGGTTTTCCAGTCGCTTTGTGTCAGGTTTGCCCCCACGCCATGATGACCGCAGCCACAGTGTTCATCGTGCTGATGAAGCGGTTTGATGGCTGAGATCGTTAACCTGTGTGGACGCAGGCTCTTCAGCGCCTGGTAAATAACAAACGCGCCAAATGCGCCAATAAGCACTGCACTTATCTTCTCCACGTACCAGCGGCTGGTACTGATATCCCCTGAGGCGAGGTTAAACCCTATAGCCAGAATAAAGACAAAAAGAATGGCGCTGACGCCCTGCATCAGGCTACCCAGAAAGGGGACGACCCGGGCGGCCAGCTCGCTTTCCTTATTGGTGGTCAGATAGGTCGTCACAATGAATTTTCCATGCCCGGGTCCGATGGCGTGGAGAACGCCATAAAGGAAAGCGCCCGTTAACAGCCATAATCCGCCGCTGTACTGGTGGTTATTAAGCTGCAGCAGATACATCACCAGATAACGGTGCAGCGTAATTTGTGTGGCGAGACACCACTGGATAAAAGCGTTCCAGTGCGCATGCAGGGTAAAACCGGCAAAGAGGATTGCCAGCAGCATCACTCCTGCTGTAGGGAGACGCCAGTCACGGGCGAGGCGTTGTGTGGTCATGAGGATGGGCCTGCACAGGGGAGAGTATTTGCCGCTAGTATAGTTGATCTTCCCGCGCAATTCGTAGGATCGCATCGCGATCCGCTCATGACTGTGGATAACTTTGTGTATAAAAGGGTATAAGGCGGGGTTTTGCTGGGGAATGCAGCAGTCAGTCATTTTTTTGCAACTTTTCGGTTGCGGTCGTTCGGGAACTCCCTATAATGCGCCTCCATCGACACGGCGGATGTGAATCACTTCACACAACAAGCGGTTCGGTTGAAGAGAAAAAATCCTGAAATAACGGGTTGACTCTGAAAGAGGAAAGCGTAATATACGCCACCTCGCAACGGTGAGCGAAAGCCGCGTTGCACTGCTCTTTAACAATTTATCAGACAATCTGTGTGGGCACTCAAAGTGACATGGATTCTTAACGTCCTCGGACGAAAAATGAATACCAAGTCTCTGAGTGAACATACGTAATTCATTACGAAGTTTAATTCACGAGCATCAAACTTAAATTGAAGAGTTTGATCATGGCTCAGATTGAACGCTGGCGGCAGGCCTAACACATGCAAGTCGAGCGGTAGCACAGAGAGCTTGCTCTCGGGTGACGAGCGGCGGACGGGTGAGTAATGTCTGGGAAACTGCCTGATGGAGGGGGATAACTACTGGAAACGGTAGCTAATACCGCATAACGTCGCAAGACCAAAGAGGGGGACCTTCGGGCCTCTTGCCATCAGATGTGCCCAGATGGGATTAGCTAGTAGGTGGGGTAACGGCTCACCTAGGCGACGATCCCTAGCTGGTCTGAGAGGATGACCAGCCACACTGGAACTGAGACACGGTCCAGACTCCTACGGGAGGCAGCAGTGGGGAATATTGCACAATGGGCGCAAGCCTGATGCAGCCATGCCGCGTGTATGAAGAAGGCCTTCGGGTTGTAAAGTACTTTCAGCGGGGAGGAAGGTGCTGAGGTTAATAACCTCAGCAATTGACGTTACCCGCAGAAGAAGCACCGGCTAACTCCGTGCCAGCAGCCGCGGTAATACGGAGGGTGCAAGCGTTAATCGGAATTACTGGGCGTAAAGCGCACGCAGGCGGTCTGTCAAGTCGGATGTGAAATCCCCGGGCTCAACCTGGGAACTGCATTCGAAACTGGCAGGCTAGAGTCTTGTAGAGGGGGGTAGAATTCCAGGTGTAGCGGTGAAATGCGTAGAGATCTGGAGGAATACCGGTGGCGAAGGCGGCCCCCTGGACAAAGACTGACGCTCAGGTGCGAAAGCGTGGGGAGCAAACAGGATTAGATACCCTGGTAGTCCACGCCGTAAACGATGTCGACTTGGAGGTTGTGCCCTTGAGGCGTGGCTTCCGGAGCTAACGCGTTAAGTCGACCGCCTGGGGAGTACGGCCGCAAGGTTAAAACTCAAATGAATTGACGGGGGCCCGCACAAGCGGTGGAGCATGTGGTTTAATTCGATGCAACGCGAAGAACCTTACCTACTCTTGACATCCAGAGAACTTTCCAGAGATGGATTGGTGCCTTCGGGAACTCTGAGACAGGTGCTGCATGGCTGTCGTCAGCTCGTGTTGTGAAATGTTGGGTTAAGTCCCGCAACGAGCGCAACCCTTATCCTTTGTTGCCAGCGGTTAGGCCGGGAACTCAAAGGAGACTGCCAGTGATAAACTGGAGGAAGGTGGGGATGACGTCAAGTCATCATGGCCCTTACGAGTAGGGCTACACACGTGCTACAATGGCGCATACAAAGAGAAGCGACCTCGCGAGAGCAAGCGGACCTCATAAAGTGCGTCGTAGTCCGGATTGGAGTCTGCAACTCGACTCCATGAAGTCGGAATCGCTAGTAATCGTAGATCAGAATGCTACGGTGAATACGTTCCCGGGCCTTGTACACACCGCCCGTCACACCATGGGAGTGGGTTGCAAAAGAAGTAGGTAGCTTAACCTTCGGGAGGGCGCTTACCACTTTGTGATTCATGACTGGGGTGAAGTCGTAACAAGGTAACCGTAGGGGAACCTGCGGTTGGATCACCTCCTTACCTTAAAGAACCTGCCTTTGCAGTGCTCACACAGATTGTCTGATGAAAAGTAAATAGCAAGGCGTCTTGCGATTGAGACTTCAGTGTCCCCTTCGTCTAGAGGCCCAGGACACCGCCCTTTCACGGCGGTAACAGGGGTTCGAATCCCCTAGGGGACGCCACTTGCTGGTTCGTGAGTGAAAGTCACCTGCCGTCATATCTCAAAACTCATCTTCGGGTGACGTTTGAGATATTTGCTCTTTAAAAATCTGGATCAAGCTGAAAATTGAAACGACACATCTTAAATGGTGTGTTCGAGTCTCTCAAATTTTCGCAATCAGAAGTGAAACATCTTCGGGTTGTGAGGTTAAGCGACTAAGCGTACACGGTGGATGCCCTGGCAGTCAGAGGCGATGAAGGACGTGCTAATCTGCGAAAAGCGCCGGCGAGGTGATATGAACCTTTGACCCGGCGATGTCCGAATGGGGAAACCCAGTGTGATTCGTCACACTATCGTTAACTGAATACATAGGTTAACGAGGCGAACCGGGGGAACTGAAACATCTAAGTACCCCGAGGAAAAGAAATCAACCGAGATTCCCCCAGTAGCGGCGAGCGAACGGGGAGCAGCCCAGAGTCTGAATCAGCTTGTGTGTTAGTGGAAGCGTCTGGAAAGTCGCACGGTACAGGGTGACAGTCCCGTACACGAAAGCACACAGGTTGTGAACTCGAAGAGTAGGGCGGGACACGAGGTATCCTGTCTGAATATGGGGGGACCATCCTCCAAGGCTAAATACTCCTGACTGACCGATAGTGAACCAGTACCGTGAGGGAAAGGCGAAAAGAACCCCGGCGAGGGGAGTGAAAAAGAACCTGAAACCGTGTACGTACAAGCAGTGGGAGCACCTTCGTGGTGTGACTGCGTACCTTTTGTATAATGGGTCAGCGACTTATATTCTGTAGCAAGGTTAACTGTATAGGGGAGCCGAAGGGAAACCGAGTCTTAACTGGGCGTTAAGTTGCAGGGTATAGACCCGAAACCCGGTGATCTAGCCATGGGCAGGTTGAAGGTTGGGTAACACTAACTGGAGGACCGAACCGACTAATGTTGAAAAATTAGCGGATGACTTGTGGCTGGGGGTGAAAGGCCAATCAAACCGGGAGATAGCTGGTTCTCCCCGAAAGCTATTTAGGTAGCGCCTCGTGAACTCATCTTCGGGGGTAGAGCACTGTTTCGGCTAGGGGGCCATCCCGGCTTACCAACCCGATGCAAACTACGAATACCGAAGAATGTTATCACGGGAGACACACGGCGGGTGCTAACGTCCGTCGTGAAGAGGGAAACAACCCAGACCGCCAGCTAAGGTCCCAAAGTCATGGTTAAGTGGGAAACGATGTGGGAAGGCACAGACAGCCAGGATGTTGGCTTAGAAGCAGCCATCATTTAAAGAAAGCGTAATAGCTCACTGGTCGAGTCGGCCTGCGCGGAAGATGTAACGGGGCTAAACCATGCACCGAAGCTGCGGCAGCGACACTTAGGTGTTGTTGGGTAGGGGAGCGTTCTGTAAGCCGTTGAAGGTGTGCTGTGAGGCATGCTGGAGGTATCAGAAGTGCGAATGCTGACATAAGTAACGATAAAGCGGGTGAAAAGCCCGCTCGCCGGAAGACCAAGGGTTCCTGTCCAACGTTAATCGGGGCAGGGTGAGTCGACCCCTAAGGCGAGGCCGAAAGGCGTAGTCGATGGGAAACAGGTTAATATTCCTGTACTTGGTGTTACTGCGAAGGGGGGACGGAGAAGGCTATGTTAGCCGGGCGACGGTTGTCCCGGTTTAAGCATGTAGGCGGAACGATTAGGTAAATCCGGTCGTTTTTTAACGCTGAGGTGTGATGACGAGGCACTACGGTGCTGAAGTAACAAATGCCCTGCTTCCAGGAAAAGCCTCTAAGCATCAGGTAACACGAAATCGTACCCCAAACCGACACAGGTGGTCAGGTAGAGAATACCAAGGCGCTTGAGAGAACTCGGGTGAAGGAACTAGGCAAAATGGTGCCGTAACTTCGGGAGAAGGCACGCTGATATGTAGGTGAAGCCCCTGCGGGTGGAGCTGAAATCAGTCGAAGATACCAGCTGGCTGCAACTGTTTATTAAAAACACAGCACTGTGCAAACACGAAAGTGGACGTATACGGTGTGACGCCTGCCCGGTGCCGGAAGGTTAATTGATGGGGTTAGCGGTAACGCGAAGCTCTTGATCGAAGCCCCGGTAAACGGCGGCCGTAACTATAACGGTCCTAAGGTAGCGAAATTCCTTGTCGGGTAAGTTCCGACCTGCACGAATGGCGTAATGATGGCCAGGCTGTCTCCACCCGAGACTCAGTGAAATTGAACTCGCTGTGAAGATGCAGTGTACCCGCGGCAAGACGGAAAGACCCCGTGAACCTTTACTATAGCTTGACACTGAACACTGGTCCTTGATGTGTAGGATAGGTGGGAGGCTTTGAAGCGTGGACGCCAGTCTGCGTGGAGCCGTCCTTGAAATACCACCCTTTAATGGCTGGTGTTCTAACGTAGACCCGTAATCCGGGTTGCGGACAGTGTCTGGTGGGTAGTTTGACTGGGGCGGTCTCCTCCCAAAGAGTAACGGAGGAGCACGAAGGTTAGCTAATCCTGGTCGGACATCAGGAGGTTAGTGCAATGGCATAAGCTAGCTTGACTGCGAGAGTGACGGCTCGAGCAGGTGCGAAAGCAGGTCATAGTGATCCGGTGGTTCTGAATGGAAGGGCCATCGCTCAACGGATAAAAGGTACTCCGGGGATAACAGGCTGATACCGCCCAAGAGTTCATATCGACGGCGGTGTTTGGCACCTCGATGTCGGCTCATCACATCCTGGGGCTGAAGTAGGTCCCAAGGGTATGGCTGTTCGCCATTTAAAGTGGTACGCGAGCTGGGTTTAGAACGTCGTGAGACAGTTCGGTCCCTATCTGCCGTGGGCGCTGGAGAATTGAGGGGGGCTGCTCCTAGTACGAGAGGACCGGAGTGGACGCATCACTGGTGTTCGGGTTGTCATGCCAATGGCACTGCCCGGTAGCTAAATGCGGAAAAGATAAGTGCTGAAAGCATCTAAGCACGAAACTTGCCCCGAGATGAGTTCTCCCTGAGACTTTAAGTCTCCTGAAGGAACGTTAAAGACTATGACGTTGATAGGTCGGGTGTGTAAGCGCAGCGATGCGTTGAGCTAACCGATACTAATGAACCGTGAGGCTTAACCTTACAACGCCGAAGGTGTTTTGGCGAAGAGACAGACACGATTTTCAGCCTGATACAGATTAACAGAATTTGCCTGGCGGCTTTAGCGCGGTGGTCCCACCTGACCCCATGCCGAACTCAGAAGTGAAACGCCGTAGCGCCGATGGTAGTGTGGGGTCTCCCCATGTGAGAGTAGGGAACTGCCAGGCATCAATTAAGAAGAACCCCGTACCGAAAGGTGCGGGGTTTTTTGCTTTGTGCGTCAGAAATCATGGCGGATGGCGGCTTCGCCTTATCCTGCCTGCAAAATCCGTAGGCCCGGTAAGCGCAGCGCCACCGGGCAGACCAGACCGCACGATCTTACTGGAAAGAGATACAGGAATATAAAAACAGGGAAGGTTTTGGTAAGCGCAGAAAAGCAAAAACCCAGCCATAGGCTGGGTTCTTTAAATAGTGGTGCCCGGACTCGGAATCGAACCAAGGACACGGGGATTTTCAATCCCCTGCTCTACCGACTGAGCTATCCGGGCAACGGAGCGCATTAAACCGCAATCACGCTCTAGCGTCAACATTATTTCGGGAAAAGCTGTTCAACTGCTTAAGTTTGCGGCAATCTGGCGGTTTACGCGCCGAATACGTCGAATTTAACAGGTTCGCTTACGTCAATGCCCCGCCCATACGGCACTGAGCAAAGCGCAGAATATCTTCCGCCAGTCGGTGCGCCGTATCTACGTCGGCCTGGCTACGGTTCACCAGCATGCGGCTCAGGCAGCCCTCCAGCACCAGCTCCATCTGTTTCGCCACCATTGCCGGGTCATCCACTTCCAGCGTGGTCAGTAGCTCGTGGGTGAAGTCATGTGCCGCCCGTTTTTGCTGATCCGCCAGCTGATGGACAGGATGGCTTGGGTCGGGAAAATAAGTGCAGGCGGCGATGAACAGACAACCCGGGTACCGGTTGTTGCTGACACATTCCGTCAGGGCGGTATAGCGCGCCAGCAGCTTTTGTTCCGCAGTCAGTTCTTCATTCAGCATCAGCTGCCTGCGCCAGACATCAACCTGCTGGCTGAGATAGCGCAGGGCATCATAAACAAGCGCCTCTTTATCCGGCCAGAAGCGCTTAAGATCATCCAAGGGGTAATCGATACGGTCGGCTACCATCTCAAGCGTGGTGCTGGCGATCCCTTGAATCTCAAGTAATTGCAGGGCTTGTCCCAGTACGTCTTCACGTTGCACGGTTATCTCCTCCGCTATTCCCAACGGTTTGTCCCGTTTAAAGTGTTGTTTACGGTTGGCGATTGCGCAAATGCGCGTTAAATGCAGCTGCATCCATAAACCCGGTTACACGCTTTTCTGGCTGCTCCTGGCCCTGCTGATTGAAGAACAGAATGGTTGGCAGCCCGAGCACGTTAAGCTGCTTTAGCAGAGCCTTATCCTGCGCATTATTGGCGGTCACGTTCGCCTGAAGCAAAACGGTCTCTTTCAGGGCGCTTTGCACCTGCGGATCGCTAAAGGTATATTTCTCAAACTCTTTGCAGGCAACGCACCAGTCGGCATAGAGATCGAGCATCACCGGTTTGCCTTTTGCCTGTGCGAGCGCGCTGTTGAGCTCATCAACGTTCTTAATCTGGATGAAGTTCAGATGCGCCTGCGTCTGGCCTACCGGCGAGCCGAACGCCCAGTCCTGAAGAGGACGCACGCTCACCAGCGCGGCGGCGAGCAGGAGGATTTGCACCAGGCGCATCCACGCTTTTTTCGCCCCCAGACTGACGATAAACGCCCAGGAGAAGAATGCTACGCCGAGCATCGCCCACAGACGCAAACCCCAGACGTCGCCGATAATACGCTCGAGGAGGAACACCGGCAGCGCCAGAATCACAAAGCCAAACGCGGTTTTCACCGTCTCCATCCACGGGCCGCTCTTCGGCAGAAGTCGATTGCCGAAAACCGTGACCAGAATCAGCGGCAGGCCCATGCCCAGCGCGTAAAGGTACAACGTACCGCCGCCAAGCCACAGATTCCCGCTCTGGGCAATATAGAGCAGGATGGCGCTCAGCGGTGCGGTGGTGCAAGGGGAACAAATTAAACCAGCGATGGCTCCCATCGCGAATACCCCACCCGCCGAGCCACCCTGCTGGCGATTACTCATTAGCGTTAAGCGAGTTTGCAGAGACGACGGTAACTGCAGGGTAAACAGGCCGAACATCGACAGAGCCAGCAGGATAAACACCACCGACAAGCCAATAAGGACGTAAGGATGCTGCAGTGCGGCCTGGAACTGTAACCCGGCAGCGGCAACCACAAGGCCAAGGGCTGTGTAGGTCAACGCCATACCCTGCACGTAAATAAAGGCCAGCAGCAGCGCGCGGGCGGTGGAAAGCCGTTGCTTACCGCCCAGCACGATGCCAGAGATGAGCGGATACATCGGCAGCACGCACGGCGTAAAGGCAATGCCGATACCGATCAGCAAGGCCCACAGCGCGGAGAACGGAAGGTCTGACGCGGCTTCACTTTTACCGCTCTCCCCAGAGGGGAGAGGGGAGAAAGCGGCGGCAGCCTTAACTTCGCTGAGTGGAACGACCTTCGTTTCAGGCGGATAGCAGAATCCCGCGTCCGCGCACCCCTGATAGGTCACCGTCAGGGTCGCACCTTTATCCGCCTGATTCACCGTAACAGGCACGCTCAGGCGCTGGCGGTAGATTTCACTCTTGCCGTAGAACTCGTCCTCATGCCACTCGCCAGAGGGCATCTGTAAAGCGCCCACGCTGGCCTGAGCAGGTGTAATGCTTACCTGCTTGCGATAGAGGTAATAACCCTCTTTCACCTGCCAGTTGAGCGTAAGGTCATGCTGGTTTTGCTGAAAATCGAAAACGAAAGCCTGGTCGGCAGGGATGAAGTTCGAACGGCCGGGCGCGTCAAACAACCCGGCAAAAGCTGACGTGCTGCACAGCAGCAGGATCAGCGTAAGGAAGCGTTGAGCCATGAGAGATAGTCGTTATCGCCATGAACCACTGGCAGGACCAGCAGCTCCGGGGTTTGGTAAGGATGATGAGATTTGAGGCAGTCCAGGAGAGCCTGCTGATTCGCCAGATTAGTTTTGAGCAACATCTGAACTTCGTACTCTTGCTCCAGCTTGCCTTCCCAGTAATAAAGGGAGGTGGCACCGGGGAGGAGCGTCACGCAGGCAGCCAGTTTTTCGGCCAGCACTTTGGCGGCGAGATCCTGGGCAGAGGCTTCATCAGGGGCGGTACACAGTACGACAACAGCATCAGGCGTGTTCACAAGTCGACCTCCTCATCACGAAAGTCTTCACTATATCACGCAAGGCGATTGGTCATTAATGAAACGGGCCGCAGAGCGGCCCGATTTTAACTATTTTTACAACCACTCACCGTTTACAGCACCACGCCGCCAATGATAAAGCCGAGGATCACGCAAAGCGAAATGGCAACCACGCCCGGGATCAGGAACGCATGGTTAAACACATACTTACCGATACGGGTTGAGCCTGTGTCGTCCATCTCCACCGCCGCCAGCAGGGTTGGGTAGGTTGGCAGAACGAACAGGGCAGAAACCGCCGCGAAAGAGGCAATCGCCGTCAGCGGGGTAACGCCCAGCATCAGTGCCGCAGGCATCAGCGCTTTGGTGGTCGCCGCCTGGGAGTAAAGCAGGGTAGCGGCAAAGAACAGCACCACCGCCAGCAGCCACGGATAGTTGTGCAGCAGGTCGCCTGCTACGGTCTGAATGTCGCTGATGTGCGCTTTCACGAAGGTATCACCGAGCCACGCCACGCCCAGCACGCACACGCAGGCGCTCATACCGGATTTGAAGGTGCTGGCGTTCAGCACTTCGCTGGTATCAATTTTACAGGTGATGCTAATCAGCGTCGCGATGGTCAGCATGAACACCACAATCGCTTCGTTACGCGGCAGGACCGGGTTCTGGATCAGGCCCACGGTATCGCTGATAGCCGTCGCATAGAACATGACGGCGACGATACCGATCAGGAACAGCAGCACGGAGCGTTTCGCGTGCGGCTTCAGCTCGAAGACCTGGCTGCCGCGCAGGCTCACTTCACCTTTTGCCAGACGTTCCTGATAAACCGGATCGTCTTTCAGTTCAGCGCCGAGGAAGTTACACAGCACGGCAGTGATCATCACCGCAATCAGCGTCACCGGGATACAGATCCCCAGCAGCGTCAGGTAGCTCACGCCCATCGGCTCCAGGATACCGGCGAAGAAGACTACCGCAGCGGAAATTGGCGAGGCGGTAATCGCAATCTGGGACGCGACGACGGCAATAGAGAGCGGACGAGACGGACGGATACCCTGCTCTTTCGCCACTTCGGTAATCACCGGCAGCGTGGAGAAGGCGGTGTGGCCCGTACCGGCCAGAATGGTCATAAACCAGGTCACCAGCGGGGCAAGGAAGGTAATGTATTTTGGATGGCGGCGCAGCATACGCTCCGCCAGGCTCACCAGGTAGTCCATACCGCCTGCCACCTGCATGGCGGCGATAGCGGCAATAACGGCCATGATGATTTCGATAACGTCAAACGGGATTGCGCCGGGTTTAATCTGAAAGATAAGGGTAAGAACGAGCACCCCGAGACCACCAGCAAAACCGATGCCGATACCCCCGAGTCTTGCTCCCAAATAAATCGCCAACAAGACGATGACGAGTTCTGCTCCAAACATAAGGACCTTCCTTGCTTATTAACAAGTTGATATTGAATTGTTGTATTTCGGTAACGCCTAAAAAGAAAAAAGGCACGTCACAAGTGACGTGCCTTAAGAAGCCTAGCCTGAACGGTTACTGTTCGCTTTCATCGGTATATCGTTTTGCTTTATATGCCGGGTGCATCAGGTTCTGGGCCGAGAAGATATCGTCCAGCTCCGCTTCGGTCAACAGCCCGCGCTCCAGCACCACTTCACGTACGCTCTTACCGGTTTCGGCGCAAATCTTACCGACGATGTCACCGTTGTGGTGACCGATGAACGGGTTGAGGTAGGTGACGATCCCGATGGAGTTATAGACATAACCCTCACAGACTTCTTTATTCGCTGTGATGCCGTTAATGCATTTTTCCAGCAGGTTGTAGCAGGCGTTGGTCAGGATGTGGATAGATTCAAACATCGCCTGGCCAATCACTGGCTCCATCACGTTCAGCTGCAGCTGACCCGCTTCAGAGGCCATGGTCACGGTTGTATCGTTACCGATGACTTTGAAGCAAACCTGATTTACCACTTCTGGCACAACCGGGTTCACCTTGGCCGGCATGATGGACGAACCCGCCTGCAGCTCTGGCAGGTTGATTTCGTTCAGGCCAGCGCGCGGACCGGAGGAAAGCAGGCGCAGGTCGTTACAGATTTTGGACAGTTTCACTGCCAGACGTTTCAGGGCGCTGTGTACCATGACGTAGGCGCCGCAGTCGGAGGTCGCTTCAATCAGGTCTTCTGCAGGCACAACCGGCAGGTTAGAGACTTCAGCCAGCTTCTGTACCGCCAGCTGCTGATAGCCATCCGGGGTGTTCAGACGTGTACCGATGGCGGTTGCGCCAAGGTTCACTTCCAGCAGCAGCTCGGAGGTGCGCAGCAGGTTTTTGGTCTCTTCGTTAAGCAGCACGTTAAACGCGTGGAATTCCTGGCCGAGGGTCATCGGTACCGCGTCCTGCAGCTGGGTACGACCCATTTTCAGGATGTCCTGGAACTCAACCGCTTTACGCTGGAAGCCATCACCCAGCTGGTTGATCGCATCCACCAGTTTCACTACAGAGGCATACACCGCGATACGGAAGCCGGTAGGGTAGGCGTCGTTGGTGGACTGGCATTTGTTAACGTGGTCGTTCGGGTTCAGGTACTGGTATTCACCTTTCTGGTGACCCATCAGCTCCAGGCCAATGTTTGCCAGTACTTCGTTGGTATTCATGTTGACGGAGGTGCCCGCGCCGCCCTGATAGACGTCAACCGGGAACTGGTCCATGCATTTGCCGTTGTTCAGCACTTCATCGCAGGCTGCGATAATCGCATTTGCCGCGCTTTTAGGAATGGTTTGCAGCTCTTTGTTGGCCAGGGCTGCGGCTTTCTTCACCATCACCATGCCACGGACAAACTCAGGGATGTCGCTGATTTTGCTGTTGCTGATGTAGAAGTTTTCAATCGCTCTCAGAGTGTGAACACCGTAGTAGGCATCCGCTGGAACTTCCCTGGTACCCAACAAGTCTTCTTCGATACGAATGTTGTTTAACATGTGAACCTTCTTTTCAAGCTGCCGATGGATTGTACTAAACACACAGTATTTATGTGGTTTTGAATATTTTCTGGCCGACGATTATTCCCTCAATCAGCCAGATGTTCGAGATCATATGCTGATGATAGCGAATTGCCGTAAGCTGGATCACTTATTATCGAGCCGATTCCATGATAATTATTAATCTGTGAAATGGGTCACCGCTTTAATATTTCCAAAAAAAATATCCGTGCAAACTGATTGAATTTTCGCTAACCGTCACCATCTCATACAAACGCGCGTCGCGAACACATTCAGACAGGGGCCCGCCGGCCCTTGCCACACAGGAGATGCCAGTGCGCTGGATACCGTTTATTGCTTTCTTTCTCTATGTTTACATTGAGATTTCCATTTTCATCCAGGTTGCTCATGTGCTGGGCGTCCTGCTGACGCTGATTCTGGTGATTTTCACCTCCGTCATCGGCATGTCGCTGGTGCGTAATCAGGGTTTCAAAAATTTCCTGTTAATGCAGGAGAAGATGGCCGCAGGCGAAAGCCCGGCAGCGGAGATGATCAAAAGCGTATCGCTGATTATTGCGGGGCTGCTGCTGATCCTACCGGGGTTCTTCACCGATTTCCTCGGCCTTCTGCTGCTTCTGCCGCCGGTGCAAAAGCACCTGACCATGAAGCTGCTGCCGCATCTGCGCTTTAGCCGTATGCCCGGCGGTGGGTTCAGCACCGGGCCAGGCGATACCTTTGAAGGGGAATATCAGCGTAAAGATGAACAGCACGACCGTTTAGACCATAAAGACGATCGGTGATAGATTTGCCCGGTGGCGCTTCGCTTACCGGGCGCTACTGGTGCGCATCGCGCTTCGGTAAAAACAGCCACAGTCCTGCCAGCATGACAATCGCGTACAGACTCTTCCATCCCACCATCGCCAGCAACAGCAGGCAAAGCCCACCCCCGATGACCGCCAGTGTTTTATAGCGACCTTGCAGCAAACGACATCCCGCCAGCATGCACAGCAGGTAGATCATAATGAAAATACCGTTGGCGTAGACGATCAGCGCGTCCAGATTGATCTTCAGTGCGTAAATACACAGCGTGCTCAACACGCAGCAGCCCAGCACGGCATTCAGGGCATTCAGCGGAAGCTGGCGTTTAGACAGGCGCGCGAGGCGATTCTCAGGTTTGTCGAGCGCCTGCGACCACACCAGCCGGGCAAAGCTCTGGATATAAATGTTGAGGCTGGCAAAACAGGCCAGATAGCCGATGACGCAGGCGATCCACAGCGCCTTCACACCAAACAGATTAACCACGATACCCGGCAGCGATGCCGCGGCGGCGAGATCCGCGCCGAACGCGTGGAAGTGCAACACCAGCACGGTACACGCCCAGTAGACCGTGCCTGCCAGCAGCAGGCCTATCATCAGCGCCCGGGGGAAATCGCGCTCAGGCTGCTTAAATTCAGAGGCAAGATGGGCAAAGGCTTCCAGACCCACAAAACACCAGAACATGACGGAGAGCGCGGCGAAAAGCTGTGAATGATCGACGTCTGTCACCGCCGGGAAGGGAATTTCCTTGATTGTGATATCGCCCGCCCACCAGATAGCGGCAACGAGCGCGACAATCAGCACCGCAACCAGCGTCTGCAGGTTGGCGCTGGAGCGGGCCCCGCGAGAGCCTACCCACCAGACGATAGCCAGCGTGCCCAGTTCTGCCAGCAACAGCTGCTCGTTATGCCAGCCAAACAGCGCCTGACCAAAGCCGGTCGCAATATGCAATGCCGCAGGAAGGCCAACCGGAATGACGGAGAGAAACAGCCAGCCGGTGACACGCTGCAGCCGCGGCCCAAAGGCCAGACCGACAAAGTGCGCCACGCCGCCCGCGCTGGGGAAATGCCGCCCCAGGATGGCAAACACAATGGCTATCGGGAAAACCAGTACAATCAGCGCTGGCCACGCCCACAGGCTATTATTTCCCGCGACCAGCGCCGCCAGTGCCGGTACGGCAAACACGCCCGTACCTAACAAGGAGGTTGAGAGCAGGCCAACGCCCTGCGCCAGCCCTAACTCCTGCTTGAGTCCACTCATTGACATCGCCCTGCCAGTACCAAAAGAGAGGCGATGGTAACACTTTCGCAAATTTTTTTTTCAACTCCCCCTTGAAGGGGTAAAAAGCTATCCCCATCTCTCAGGGCACTAGTCGGAAAACCGCTTGCGGGCCGGCGTCATCCATAACTGATAATGACTTTCTCAAAGGAGAGCTATCAATGAGTATTCGTCCGTTACATGATCGTGTGATCGTCAAACGTAAAGAAGTTGAAACCAAGTCTGCTGGCGGCATCGTTCTGACCGGTTCTGCAGCAGCCAAATCAACGCGTGGCGAAATCATCGCTGTCGGTAAGGGCCGCATCCTGGAAAACGGAACTGTGCAGCCGCTGGACGTTAAAGTTGGTGACATCGTAATTTTCAACGATGGCTACGGCGTGAAATCCGAGAAGATCGACAATGAAGAAGTGTTGATCATGTCCGAGAGCGACATTCTGGCAATTGTTGAAGCGTAATTTACGCACGAGAATTTGAGGAAATAAGAACATGGCAGCTAAAGACGTAAAATTCGGTAACGACGCTCGTGTAAAAATGCTCCGCGGCGTAAACGTACTGGCAGATGCAGTTAAAGTGACCCTGGGCCCGAAAGGCCGTAACGTAGTGCTGGATAAATCCTTCGGCGCGCCAACCATCACCAAAGATGGTGTTTCTGTAGCACGTGAAATCGAGCTGGAAGACAAGTTCGAAAACATGGGCGCGCAGATGGTGAAAGAAGTTGCCTCTAAAGCGAACGACGCTGCAGGCGACGGTACCACCACCGCGACCGTTCTGGCGCAGGCTATCATCACTGAAGGTCTGAAAGCCGTTGCTGCGGGCATGAACCCAATGGATCTGAAACGTGGTATCGACAAAGCTGTCGCCTCCGCTGTTGAAGAACTGAAAGCGCTGTCCGTACCGTGCTCTGACTCTAAAGCCATTGCTCAGGTTGGTACCATCTCCGCTAACTCCGACGAAACCGTAGGTAAACTGATCGCAGAAGCGATGGATAAAGTCGGTAAAGAAGGCGTGATCACCGTTGAAGACGGTACCGGTCTGGAAGACGAACTGGACGTGGTTGAAGGTATGCAGTTCGACCGCGGTTACCTGTCCCCATACTTCATCAACAAGCCAGAGACTGGCGCTGTTGAGCTGGAAAGCCCGTTCATCCTGCTGGCTGACAAGAAAATCTCCAACATCCGCGAAATGCTGCCAGTGCTGGAAGCCGTTGCTAAAGCAGGCAAACCGCTGGTTATCATCGCTGAAGACGTTGAAGGCGAAGCGCTGGCAACTCTGGTGGTTAACACCATGCGCGGCATCGTGAAAGTGGCTGCGGTTAAAGCACCTGGCTTCGGCGATCGCCGTAAAGCGATGCTGCAGGATATCGCTACCCTGACCGGCGGTACCGTGATCTCTGAAGAGATCGGTATGGAGCTGGAAAAAGCGACCCTGGAAGACCTGGGCCAGGCGAAACGCGTTGTGATCAACAAAGACACCACCACCATCATCGATGGCGTGGGTGAAGAAGCCGCTATTCAGGGCCGCGTGGGTCAGATCCGTAAGCAGATCGAAGAAGCGACTTCCGATTACGACCGTGAAAAACTGCAGGAGCGCGTAGCGAAACTGGCTGGCGGCGTTGCGGTAATTAAAGTCGGTGCGGCGACCGAAGTTGAAATGAAAGAGAAAAAAGCACGCGTTGACGATGCCCTGCACGCGACCCGTGCTGCGGTAGAAGAAGGCGTGGTTGCGGGTGGTGGCGTTGCGCTGGTGCGCGTGGCCGCTAAACTGGCTGGCCTGACCGCTCAGAACGAAGATCAGAACGTGGGTATCAAAGTTGCGCTGCGCGCAATGGAAGCGCCTCTGCGTCAGATCGTGTCCAACGCCGGTGAAGAGCCATCTGTTGTGGCGAACAACGTTAAAGCGGGCGAAGGTAACTACGGTTACAACGCGGCAACCGAAGAATACGGCAATATGATCGACTTCGGTATCCTGGACCCAACTAAAGTAACCCGTTCTGCTCTGCAGTATGCGGCCTCTGTTGCTGGTCTGATGATCACCACCGAGTGCATGGTGACCGACCTGCCAAAAGGCGATGCGCCTGACTTAGGTGCTGCTGGTATGGGCGGCATGGGCGGAATGGGCGGCATGATGTAATCGTGCGCTCTACGTCGTAGAATGTGAAAAACCCCCGGGCAGAAATGCTCGGGGGTTTTTCTTTTGGTCATCTTTTAGGTATAAGATTTACACACGGACAACTACTGTCCAGCTTATTGAAAACGAGGAATAACATGCGCGTAAAAGTCTGTGCAGGGATTGTAGGGGCAGCATTGCTGCTGGCGGGTTGTAGCTCCAGCAATGAGCTGTCGGCAGCGGGCCAGGGCGTTCGCTTTGTGGAAGATAAGCCAGGCAGTGAATGCCAGCTGTTAGGCACGGCAACCGGTGAGCAAAGCAACTGGATGTCTGGTCAGCATGGCGAAGAAGGTGGCTCTATGCGCGGTGCGGCGAATGCCCTGCGTAACCAGGCTGCGGCAATGGGTGGCAACGTGATTTACGGCGTGAGCAGCCCAACGCAGAGTATGCTGTCCAGCTTCGTGCCGACCGCCAGCCAGATGAGCGGCCAGGTCTACAAGTGCCCAAACTGAGTTAACTTGCTGATGGCGCTGCGCCCGGACCCCGTAGGGCAGGTAAGCGTAGCGCCACCTGCCTTTTTAGTGCTGCCGCAGCTGCAAATCCAGCGGCGTCTTGCTCGGCTCTCCGCCAATCTCGCGTGCCAGCTTCGGCACCATATAGCCTGAAACCAGCGTTAACAGTTCGCGCATAATCTGCCGGGCTTCTTCGTCCGTCACCATGAAATGGGCCGCGCCCTGAACGCGATCCAGCACGTGCAGGTAATAGGGCATCACGCCCGCATCAAACAGGGCATTGCTCAGATCGGCCAGCACGCGGGCGCTGTCATTGACGCCGCGCAGCAGCACGCTCTGGTTCAGCAGCGTCACGCCCGCTTTACGCAGTCGCGCCATCGCCGCGCGAAACGCATCGTCAATTTCGTTCGCGTGGTTAATATGGTTCACCAGCAGCACCTGCAATCGGGACTGCTCCAGGCGTGACACCAGGCCGTCCGTGATACGTGCCGGAATAACAATCGGTAAACGGCTGTGAATGCGCAGGCGCTTAATGTGCGGGATGGCTTCAAGCTGAGTCAGCAGCCAGTCCAGCTCATGATCTTTTGCCATCAGCGGGTCGCCGCCGGAAAAAATAATCTCATCCAGCTCCGGATGGGCGGCGATATAGTCCAGCGCGACCTGCCAGTTGCGTTTATTGCCCTGGTTTTCGGCATAAGGGAAGTGCCGACGGAAGCAATAACGACAATTTACCGCACAGCCGCCTTTTACCAGCAGCAGGGCGCGGTTGAGATATTTGTGCAGTAAACCGGGCACCACGCTGTTCTGCTCTTCCAGCGGATCGGTGCTATAACCCGGCGCGGTGACAAACTCATCCTGCGAAGTAAGCGTTTGTTTTAATAGCGGATCGTCGGGATTGCCTTTCTCCATCCGCGCCACAAACGCGCGGGGAACGCGCAGGGCGAACAGGCGCTTTGCCTCGCGGCCTGCAAGCAACTCTGGGTGCTGATCGAGGTCTAAAAGACGCAGCAATTCATCAGGACTGGTGATTACATCGGCAAGTTGCGATAACCAATCTTCTCTGGATGGGGTGTTTAGGGTTACAATATGCGCCATTTTGTGGCTTAGCTACCAGTTAACAAATTTAGAGGGCCTTATGGCAACGTACTATAGCAACGATTTTCGTGCTGGTCTTAAAATCATGATGGACGGCGAACCGTACGCGGTTGAAGCCAGTGAATTCGTTAAACCAGGTAAAGGCCAGGCATTCGCACGCGTTAAGCTGCGCCGTCTGCTGACCGGTACCCGTGTTGAGAAAACCTTCAAGTCTACTGACTCCGCTGAAGGCGCTGATGTTGTTGATATGAACCTGACCTATCTGTACAACGACGGTGAGTTCTATCATTTCATGAACAACTCCACTTTCGAACAGCTGTCTGCTGATGAGAAAGCGGTAGGTGACAGCGCTAAATGGCTGCTGGATCAGGCTGAGTGCATCGTGACCCTGTGGAACGGCCAGCCTATCGCTGTGACCCCACCAAACTTCGTAGAACTGGAAATCGTTGAAACCGATCCAGGTCTGAAAGGTGATACCGCAGGTACCGGCGGTAAACCAGCCAAACTGTCTACCGGCGCCGTGGTTAAAGTGCCACTGTTCGTACAGACTGGCGAAGTGATCAAAGTGGATACCCGCTCCGGCGAATACGTGTCCCGCGTGAAGTAATTTACGTATGATTGAAGGCGCAGCGCCCGCTGCGCCTGATTCTTGCAGGCAGGGATGATGAAACGTACCGTTAAAATTCTGCTTCTGTTAGCGCTTTCCAGCGCATTGCTTTCCGGCTGTAACACCACGCGTGGAATGGGACAAGACATCCAGGATCTCGGTCATATCATTTCTCACGCCGCCAGCTAAGTTCGTCTAATTTTCCTAAAAATGCGTCCTTTTCCGTCAACCGGCGGGATCTTGTCTATTCTTAAGTTGCTATACACAAAACAACTTTGGCTATAAAAGGAAGATATTATGGTTAAGAAGACAATTGCAGCGATCTTTTCAGTCCTGGTACTTTCTTCAGTGTTAACGGCCTGTAATACCACGCGTGGCGTCGGTCAGGATATTTCTGAAGGTGGTAGCGCAATCTCTGGTGCAGCAACAAAAGCTCAGCAGTAATCAATAAACGGTACGGGACCAGCCGGGTTTCGTACCGTCAGCTTTCCGATTCCTGCAGGGATAAAAACGGAGAAAAACGCGTATCCATATGCAATTTCATGCGGATATTGCGTTTATAGGTATAGACCGTTTTTCCGTTGATACTCAGGTGAGCGGCAATTTTTTGATTGCTCGCGCCGTCCATCCACAATGTCAGCACTTTCTCTTCCTGCCGGGTCAGCAAGGGGGCGGCGGCCGCTGGCCTTTCAGCACATGAGCGCGAGATCAATGCGTCGTTGATAACCGTTGCCACTTCTTCGAGACTGGCGTTTTTCAACAACGACGACCACACCGGGAACTGTCCGAGCCAGTCTGTCATGCCGCTGTCCTCTCCCGATTGCAGCAAAATAAACGGTAAGCGTTCACTGGCGTTAAGCAGAGAAGAAAGCTGCTGAAAATGGTGAATGTCCTGCCTGAAGCCGTACAGGTCAGCAATAACCAGCGTAGGTTTCCATTGCAGAATGTGTTCTCTGGCAAGAAACAGATTATTCAGCCCGGTCACAACGTAGTGTCCCGGGAACAAACCGGAATGATTGAGCCATGCTTCAAACCCCGTGCGGGTGAAGTGACAACGGTCAATCAAAAGAATTTTGAACATATTTTATTCGCAGTCGGCTAGTGGTTTGGCTTCCTGCCATCAGAAAGCACATCATCATAGAGAAGTCGGATGAGTGCTAAAAGCCGGAACTCCGCGCCATACTGCGGCTATTTCTTGCCTTAACGTGTTCAGCAAAAAATGATTGAAAAAAAATAGCACGCTAACCACAATAGGTGGCGTAATCTCTGCCTTACGGGACGACCCGTAAGCGTTTCTTTCACCGGGGACGGCCCCAACTTGTATTAAGTTAAGGAGCCTGACATGTCCTGGATCATTCTTTTTATTGCTGGCCTGCTCGAAGTGGTATGGGCGATTGGTCTCAAGTACACCCACGGATTTACCCGCCTGACGCCCAGCGTCATTACCGTTACCGCCATGATAGTCAGTATCGTTCTATTATCCTGGGCGATGCGCTCTCTACCTGTGGGAACGGCTTATGCCGTCTGGACGGGTATTGGCGCGGTGGGTGCCGCTATCACCGGCATTTTGCTGCTGGGAGAGTCAGCGAGTCTGGCGCGTATCGCCAGCCTCGCCTTGATTGTGGCCGGGATCGTTGGGCTGAAGCTCAGCACCCACTAATGGGGTTGTTTCACCCAGATAAGTTTTGACACATCAAACCCTTGCCGGGTCGCGACGTCCAGTATCTGCTGCTTCATTTCTGGTGAAAGTGTTGGCGTGCGGGAAAGTATCCATAGATAGTCGCGATCCGGCCCGCAGACCAGCGCGTGACGGTACTCTCTGTCGAGCGCGATCACGTTATAGCCGCCATAAAACGGGCCAAAGAACGAGACTTTAAGCGCGGCCCGCCGCGGGTCGCCCGTGAAATACGCTTTCCCAATCGACTGTTGCCACATCTCCCGGTCGGGGTTATAGCCCCGGTTGATCACCTGAATACCGCCATCATCCATCGGGCTGTAATTCGCAGTGACCTTCTCTAAGCCCTGCTCAAACCGGTGGTCGAGGCGCGCGATTTCATACCATGTTCCAAGGAAGCGTTGTGCATCAAAAGGCGTGACGACGGTCACGCCAGGCGGTGGGGTAGGGGAACTGCAGGCAACCACTAAAAACGCGGCTGTCACCGCGGCGATAACAGGCAAAATGCGCATAGGAGTTTCCTTACTGTTTTTTGTTAAGTGTAGATGACAGCAAGGAAAATGTGGTTTTTGTACGGCGTCACACCGTGGATTTTGTAGGCCGGGTAAGGCGAAGCCGCCACCCGGCAATGTTTTACTGCAGCGCGTCGAGGATGCGGTATGCCGCATCAACGCGTGCAGGGTTCGGATAGCTTTTATTTGCCAGCATCACAATGCCGAGCTGCTTTTCAGGTATAAAGGCCACGTAGCTGCCAAATCCGCCGGTAGAGCCTGTTTTATGGACCCAGGAGGCCTTAACCGGCGGTGCCGGAGGATTTACTTCTCTCGCAGGCAACGGTGCCAGCGCCACCTTATTGTCGCTACCTTCAACTACGGTTTTGGCATCGACCGGCCAGTTAAGCATTTCCCAGCCTAACCCCTGATACATGGCCCCCACGCGCCAGTAGCGAGACTGCGCCAGGGCAATGCCTTGCCTGAGTGAAGTATCCTGAAGGGAGTCAGGCTTCATGTTCACCATCACCCAGCTCGCCATATCCTTCACGTTAGTTTTTACACCATAGGCTTCCGCGTCGAGCATGCCTGGCGAAACGTGGACCGCTTTACCGTCACGGTATCCCCAGGCGTAATGCGCCTCTTCCGCTTTCGGAACGTTAATCCACGTATGGTCCAGCTTGAGCGGCTTAAAGACCCGCGCCGTTATGGCCTGCTCATAGCTCATGCCGGAAGGTTTGACCGCCAGCGCGCCAAAAAGACCAATGCTGGTATTGGCATAAAGACGCGTGGTGCCCGGCTTCCACTGCGGCTGCCAGTTTTGATAAAAGCGCAGCAGAGAGGCGTTATCTGTGACCTCATCCGGTACCTGTAACGGCAGACCGCCTGCGGTATAGGTTGCCAGATCCAGCATGCGAATCCCCTGCCACTGCTTGCCCGTCAGCTCAGGCCAGTACTTTGTCACCGGATCGCCGAGCGATATCTCACCGCGAGCAATGGCATCGCCACCCAGTACGCCGGTGAAGGTTTTACTTATAGAGCCCAGTTCGAACAAGGTTTGTGGGGTGACAGGTTTGTTTGCCGCGACATCGGCTTTACCGAAGGTAAAGTAGTGCGGCTGACCCTGATAAATCACCGCCACCGCCATACCCGGGATGGCCTGCGCTTTCATCAACGGCGTAACGGTACGTTCCACCACCTCAGCCAGCTGTTTTTCTGACATCGGTGCAGCCAATACCGAGCAGGAGGTGCTGAGCAGCAGGGCACAGCTTAGGGATTTTTTCATCATCAGTTATCTTCCGTAATAGCGGTTCAAGGGAGTGTCCGGGCCCGTCAGACCGCTGTAGTCTGTTGGATTTGACTATGGCTGACAAACGGTTAAATTTAGCATTAGCTGTTAATTTTTCTAACGGACGAGACTATGACGCGCAGCTATCTTCCTCTTAATTCCCTGCGGGCGTTTGAAGCTGCTGCCAGGCACCTCAGTTTTACGCATGCCGCTATCGAGCTGAACGTCACCCATTCCGCGATTAGCCAGCACGTAAAGGCGCTGGAGCAGCACCTTAATTGCCAGCTGTTTGTCCGCGTTTCGCGCGGGCTGATGTTAACCACCGAAGGCGAGAATTTGCTGCCGGTGCTGAATGACTCGTTCGATCGTATTGCCGGGATGCTGGATCGCTTTGCCAGCCAGCGCGCTCAGGAGAAGCTCAAAATAGGTGTGGTAGGGACCTTTGCCACGGGTGTTTTATTCTCAGAGCTCGCGGACTTTCGCCGCTGCTATCCGCATATTGATCTTCAGCTTTCCACCCATAACAATCGCGTCGATCCGGCGGCTGAAGGGCTTGATTACACCATTCGCTACGGTGGCGGCGCGTGGCATGGAACCGATGCTGAATTTCTTTGCGCCGCGCCGCTGTCTGCGCTCTGTACACCCGATATTGCCTCTTGCCTGAAAAGCCCGGCAGATATCCTGAAGTTTACCCTGCTGCGCTCCTACCGACGCGACGAGTGGGCTGCGTGGATGCAGGCAGCGGGTGAACATCCTCCCTCGCCGACGCACCGGGTGATGGTGTTTGACTCGTCCGTGACCATGCTGGAAGCGGCTCAGGCAGGCGTCGGGATTGCCATTGCGCCTGTCGACATGTTTACCCATTTACTCAGCAGCGAGCGCATCGTGCAGCCGTTTGCAACGCAGATTGACCTCGGCAGCTACTGGCTGACAAGACTACAGTCACGGACAGAAACGCCCGCAATGCGCGAGTTTGCTCAGTGGCTGGTGGGGAAGATGCAGAAATAAAAGGCCCGCCGGATGGCGGGCCAGAAGCGTCAGATGGTGACCACGGCAATCAGCGTCACCACGGTCAGGATGGTCGCCAGACCGTAGAACACCCATTTACCACTCGGGACATGGATTTTCAGGTCATGCATCGCATGGTGAATACGGTGCAGACCACACCACAGCGGCAGGACGATCATCAGGAAGATGAACACGCGGCCGATAAAGCTGCCCGCGAATGCCAGTACGCGCTCGTAGCTCAGCGCATCGCCCGGGAACAGCCCCAGCGGCAGCATAATGCCGACCAGCAGGATAATGACGGGGGCGATGATGGCACTCCACATGCCGCCTGCGCCAAACAGGCCCCAGAAGACCGGCTCGTCAGAACGTTTTGGATTTGGATTGATCACAGGTGTCTCCTTACCAGAACAGTGCGACAAACAGAATGACCACAGTGACCAGAATCGTCACCGCCCAGAGCCCTTTAATCACCGGCTCTGGCCCCATTTTTTCGTCTTTAACGATGATGTTCGCCGCTTTTGGCGCCAGTTCAAACCACGTTTTGGTATGAAGCAGCGCGGCCGCGAGCACGATCAGGTTCAGCACAACGATGATCGGGTTTTGCAGAAAACCGACAAAGTTGGCCCAGGTTTCCGGACCGTGCTTGAGGGCAAAAACGCCGTACATCAGCTCAAGGCTGAACCAGACCGCCGGTACCGCCGTGCCTTCACGCAGCATATAGAAGCGATAAAACGGCAGGTTTTTCCACCAGGTGGACGGCATTGGCCGCACATAGGCTTTGCGTTTAGTCGTCATCATGCACTCCTTAGCGTGGTTTCAGGGTTGCGATAAGAAAGTCTTTCGAGCTTTCCACTTTACCCTGCTGAATAGCGGCGGCCGGGTCGACGTGCTTCGGACAGACTTCGGAGCAGTAGCCCACAAAGGTACAGCTCCAGACGCCGTTCTGGCTGTTAAGCTGCGCCATACGTTCTTTTTTACCGTGGTCGCGGCTGTCCTCGTTATAGCGGTGCGCCAGGGTAATGGCGGCCGGGCCGATGAACTCCTTGTTCAGGCCAAACTGTGGACAGGCGGCGTAGCAAAGACCGCAGTTGATGCAGCCGGAGAACTGATGGTATTTCGCCATCTGCGCCGGGGTCTGGGTGTTTGGCCCCTGATCCGGCGTGCGTGGGTTACCAATGATGTACGGCTTAATGGCTTCCAGGCTTTCGATAAAGTGGGTCATATCGACCACCAGATCGCGTTCAATCGGGAAGTTGCCCAGCGCTTCGACCTTAATACCTTTGGTGTACTCGCGCAGGAAGGTCTTACAGGCCAGCTTCGGCACCTTGTTGACCATCATGCCGCAGGAGCCGCAGATCGCCATGCGGCAGGACCAGCGGTAGCTCAGGTCTGGCGCCAGGTTGTCTTTGATATAGCCGAGCGCGTCCAGCAGGGAGGTTTGCTCGTCATAAGGCACTTCATAGAAAGCGCTGTGCGGTGCGGCATCCACTTCCGGATTGTAGCGCACCACTTCAACTTTCATTTTTTGCATCTCAGCCATTCGCCTTCTCCTTCTTCTCGGCGGCTTCTGCTTCTGCACCGTACACGCGTTTAGCCGGCGGCAGCGTGGTGATTTTCACGTCGCTGTAGTCCAGACGCGTGGTGCCATCCGCATCGCGCCAGGCGAGAGTGTGTTTCAGGAAATTGACGTCGTCACGTTCGGTACAGCCTTCGTCCAGACGCTGGTGGGCCCCACGCGACTCTTTGCGCGCCAGAGCAGAGTGCGCCATACATTCCGCGACGTTCAGACCGTGGCCCAGCTCGATGGTGTAGAGCAGGTCGGTGTTGAATACGCTGGAGGTGTCGGTGATGCGCACGCGCTTGAAGCGCTCCTGCAGTTCCGCCAGCTTGTCGACGGTTTTTTGCATCAGCTCAGGGGTACGGTAGATACCGCAGCCTTCTTCCATCGACAGGCCCATCTCGTCGCGGATCTTAGACCAGTTCTCGTTACCCTCCTGGTTCACCAGATCTTTCAGGCGTTTTTCAACGTCTGCGACCTGCGCATCCAGCGCGGCACCGTTGGCTTCACCAGCGGTTGCCGCACGCTCCATTGCGCGCTCGCCCGCCATGCGGCCAAAGACAACCAGCTCGGCCAGCGAGTTAGACCCGAGACGGTTAGCGCCGTGCAGGCCAACGGAAGAACATTCGCCGACGGCGAACAGCCCTTTAATGCGGGTTTCGCACTGCTGATCGGTTTCGATACCGCCCATGGTGTAGTGCGCGGTTGGACGCACCGGGATCGGCTCTTTAACCGGATCCACGCCAACGTAGGCTTTCGCCAGCTCGCAGATGAACGGCAGACGTTCCAGCAGTTTCTTCTCGCCCAGATGACGCAGGTCGAGATAGACCACATCGCCACGCGGCGTGGAGATGGTGTTGCCTTTGCGCCACTCGTGCCAGAAAGCCTGAGAGACTTTGTCACGCGGGCCGAGCTCCATGTATTTGTTCTTCGGCTCGCCGAGCGGGGTTTCCGGGCCCATGCCGTAATCCTGCAGATAGCGGTAGCCGTTTTTATTGACCAGAATACCGCCTTCACCGCGGCAGCCTTCCGTCATCAGAATGCCGGAGCCCGGCAGGCCGGTTGGGTGATACTGCACGAATTCCATATCGCGCAGCGGCACGCCGTGGCTGAGCGCCATGCCCATACCGTCGCCGGTAACGATGCCGCCGTTGGTGTTATAACGATAAACGCGGCCCGCACCGCCCGTCGCCATCACCACTGCATTGGCGCGGATCTGGACGAGCGTGCCTTCCATCATGTTCATCGCCACCAGGCCGCGCGCCTGTCCATCATCCACCAGAATGTCGAGGACGAAATGTTCATCGAAGCGCTGGATTTGTGGGAACTGAAGGGAGGTCTGGAACAGGGTGTGCAGCATATGGAAGCCGGTCTTATCGGCGGCGAACCAGGTGCGTTCGATCTTCATGCCGCCGAAGCGGCGAACGTTGACGCTGCCGTCCGGACGGCGGCTCCATGGACATCCCCACTGTTCAAGCTGGGTCATCTCCGTTGGACAATGGTGCACAAAGTAGTCAACGACATCCTGTTCGCAAAGCCAGTCGCCCCCTGCAACCGTGTCGTGGAAATGGTATTCAAAGCTGTCATGATCCTGCGCAACGGCGGCGGACCCTCCTTCTGCTGCCACTGTGTGACTACGCATTGGATAGACTTTTGAAATCAATGCGATTTTAGCGTTGGGATTAGCTTGTGCTGCAGCAATCGCAGCACGTAATCCAGCCCCGCCAGCGCCTATTACGGCAAGATCGGCTTGAAAAGTTTGCACGACATTCCTCCAGATTTTTGTTATTTCGCAACGCGACAAACTAAAGGTAGTTCACCCGTCCAAAAGGACGATTGCGAAAGCGTTTCCACTGCTCCTTTATGGGTAAAACAGTATAACCGTGTAGATGTCAGGGAAATTTGACGTGTTCGATTTTTTTGCTGTTCTGTCAGGCGATTTATCATGAAGATTGATGAAATACGTCACGCAATTGTTCACCTAAATGAAATGCGCTTTTTTACTGCACAAAATTTGTCTCTGCCCCGGCTAACGAGTAGACTTCGTGCCCTTGTCTGAAATCGGAGAACAACTCATGAGCGAAACGGCCACCTGGCAGCCGAGCGCATCCATCCCTAATCTGTTAAAACGCGCTGCAATTATGGCGGAGATCCGCCGTTTCTTTGCCGACCGCGGCGTCCTGGAGGTGGAAACCCCGTGCATGAGTCAGGCAACGGTAACGGATATTCATCTGGTCCCGTTTGAAACCCGTTTTGTTGGCCCCGGCCACTCTCAGGGCATGAACTTGTATCTGATGACCAGCCCGGAATACCACATGAAACGTCTGCTGGCGGCGGGGTGTGGTCCGGTGTATCAGCTGTGCCGCAGTTTCCGTAATGAAGAGATGGGTCGTCACCACAACCCGGAATTCACCATGCTGGAGTGGTACCGCCCGCATTATGATATGTACCGCCTGATGAATGAGGTGGACGATCTGCTGCAGCAGGTCCTGGACTGCTCGGAAGCCGAAACCCTTTCCTATCAGCAGGCTTTCCAGCGCCATCTGGAAATCGATCCGCTGTCGGCGGACAAAACCCAGCTGCGCGAAGTGGCGGCAAAACTGGATCTGAGCAACGTGGCGGATACCGAAGAGGATCGCGACACGCTGCTGCAGCTGCTGTTCACTTTTGGCGTGGAACCGCAGATTGGCAAAGATCGTCCGACGTTTGTTTATCACTTCCCGGCAAGCCAGGCCTCACTGGCGCAGATCAGTACCGAAGATCATCGTGTCGCAGAGCGTTTTGAGGTCTATTACAAAGGCATCGAGCTGGCGAACGGCTTCCACGAACTGACCGACGCCCGCGAGCAGCAGCAGCGCTTCGAGCAGGATAACCGCAAGCGCGCCGCGCGCGGTCTGCCGCAGCAGCCTATTGATGTTAATCTACTTGAAGCATTAAAAGCAGGTCTGCCGGATTGCTCCGGCGTGGCGCTGGGTGTTGACCGTCTGGTGATGCTGGCCCTGGGCGCAGAGCAGCTTGGCGATGTGATTGCCTTTACGGTCGATCGCGCCTAATAAAATGCCGGGTGGCGCTGCGCTTACCCGGCCTACTATTCCTGTCAATTAACCTTTCCATTTCAGCACGACAACATTAAAAACTGCCACATTCCCTATACACGGGTCTTTTTCTTAATTTGCCCCGTATAGCCACAATATCTGTCTGGTCTTCTGCTACCATCCGCGCAGTTTAATTCCTTTTCGGATGGTTCTATGTCCCAGTCACTCAAAAAGATGACCCTCACCGGGCTCATCCTGATGATATTTACCTCAGTCTTTGGCTTTGCCAACAGCCCGTCAGCGTTCTATCTGATGGGCTACAGCGCGACGCCGTTTTATATCGTTTCTGCTCTGTTCTTCTTTATCCCGTTTGCGCTGATGATGGCGGAGATGGGCTCGGCTTACCGGAAAGAAGAGGGCGGGATCTACTCATGGATGAATAACAGCGTCGGGCCGCGCTATGCGTTTATCGGCACGTTTATGTGGTTTTCATCCTACGTCGTCTGGATGGTGAGTACGGCGGCCAAAGTCTGGGTGCCGTTCTCAACGTTTGCTTTCGGTGCCGATAAAACGCAGGTCTGGTCTTTGGCCGGGCTAAGCTCCACGCAGGTCGTCGGGATTCTGGCGGTATGCTGGATGGTTGTCGTGACGCTGGTGGCGTCTAAAGGTATCAATAAAATTGCCCGGATTACCGCCGTGGGCGGGATCTCGGTGATGGGATTGAACCTGGTGCTGCTGCTGGCGAGCATCGCTATCCTGTGCCTGAACGGTGGTCACTTCGCGCAGGAGGTTAACTTTGCCTCCTCGCCGAACCCGGGCTACCAGTCCGGGCTCGCCATGCTCTCCTTCGTGGTGTTTGCCATCTTCGCTTACGGCGGTATTGAAGCCGTAGGCGGCCTGGTCGATAAGACGGAAAACCCGGAAAAGAACTTTGCGAAAGGCATTATTTTTGCCGCCATCGTGATTTCCATCGGCTATTCGCTGGCGATTTTTCTCTGGGGCGTCAGCACCAACTGGCAGCAGGTGCTGAGCAACAACACCACTAACCTTGGCAACATCACCTATGTGCTGATGAAAAGCCTGGGGATGACGCTGGGGCAGGCGATGAACCTGAGTCCCGAGGCGGCATCGGTAATGGGGGTCTGGTTCGCACGTATTACTGGCCTGTCGATGTTCCTGGCCTATACCGGCGCATTCTTCACGCTGATCTATTCGCCGCTGAAAGCGATTATTCAGGGTACGCCAAAAGCGCTGTGGCCTGCGCGTATGACCCAGCTGAACACCGCAGGCATGCCTGCCAACGCCATGTGGATGCAGTGTCTGCTGGTGTGCGTGTTCATTCTGCTGGTGTCATTTGGCGGCGATACGGCGTCTGCGTTTTACAACAAGCTGACCCTGATGGCGAACGTGTCGATGACGCTACCGTACCTGTTCCTGACCCTGGCGTTCCCGTTCTTTAAGGCGAAGCAGGATCTTGAACGTCCGTTTGTGATTTTTAAAACCCGCGCGGCTACGCTGCTGGCCACCACGGTGGTGGTGCTGGTGGTGGCGTTTGCCAACATCTTCACCATTATCCAGCCGGTAATTGAGGCGAGCGACTGGAACAGCGCGCTGTGGATGGTAGGCGGCCCTACCTTCTTCTCGCTGCTGGCGATGGGGATTTATGAGAATTACCGTCGACGCGCGATGGCATACGTCGCAGAAGTGGCGTAGCGGGAATAGTCCCCTCCCGAAAGGGAGGGGAGACGCGTTACAAACTACCCGCCGGGCGCGTACGCGCCGCTGACGTCAGCGTTCTTCCCGTTTTACGCCCGTCCAGGCTTTCCAGACGCATCTGGAACGGTGGGAACGGCATATCAATACCGTGCTCGCGGAAGCCCGCCAGAATCAGCTGGTGGATCTCATGGCGCAGCGGCATACGGTGTCCCATTTCGGCGGCGTAGATACGCAGCTCGAAAATCTGGATCCCCTGCTGTAAATCCACAAGGAAGACTTCCGGTGCCGGGTTGTCGATCACCAGCGAGCAGCGCTCAGCGGCGGTGTAGAGGATCTGGGTGACCTCTTCGCTGTTAGCGTCCGACGGCGCCGGTACCGTCAGCACCACACGGGTAACGGAGTCTGACAGCGACCAGTTGATGAACTGCTCGGTAATAAACGCCTTGTTTGGCACGATGATCTCTTTCCGATCCCAGTCGCTGATCGTCGTCGCACGGGTGTTGATCTTCGTGATGCTGCCGGTCAGATCGCGGATCGTGACGGTATCGCCAATACGGATCGGTTTTTCGAACAGAATGATCAGGCCGGAGATGAAGTTGGCGAAGATCTCCTGTAAACCAAAACCTAACCCTACACCGAGCGCTGCCACCAGCCACTGGAGCTTCGACCACTCAATGCCGATCATCGAGAAGCCAACCAGCCCGCCAAACAGCATGATCAGATATTTGGTAATGGTCGTGATCGCATAGCCCGTACCCGGCGTTAAATCCAGATGCTGCAGCAGCGCCAGCTCCAGCAGCGCCGGGAAGTTACGCACCAGCTGGGTGGTGATGATCAGCACCAGAATGGCAATCAGTACCGCCCCCAGGGTAATCGGCTCCAGGCTTTCAACACCCTGCACCGTGGAGGTCACGTCCCAGAGCGAGATGTTCTCCAGGAAGCCAAACGCGGAGTGGATCTCCGACCACAGGAAGATGACCGAGAGGAGGGCAATCAGCATCAGGATGGAACGAACCAGGCGCAGGGACTGGGTGCTAATGGCATCCAGATCCAGTTCGACCTCGTCCGCTTCCGTTGTGCCTTCCGTACTGTTGACGTGGTTTGGTTCTTCCTCACCTCGCGCGCGCTGGGCGAGGATCTCCGCCCGGCGGTGCTTGGCACGGTCAAACGCCAGACGGCGGCGCTGGATCAGCATCCAGCGGCGGATCACGTGGTACACCACCAGAAGCAGGAACCAGATGGCCACCGAGGTTTCCAGCCTCGCCAGCAGCGCCTGCGCGGTTGCCAGATAGCCCACCGCGGCTGCCAGCATTGCAAACAGCGGCGCGCTAAGCAGCAGGTTCCAGAGCAGCCGGTTGAACATGTTGTCGCCGCTGCCGGATTTATCCAGATAGAGCGGAATACCCGCGCGTTTCAGGCTGAGCGTGACGATTGCCAGCGCCCCGCATATCAGCATAAAGCAGAGGCGGCCCAGCGAACCTGAGAATTCCCGGTCGTTGAGATTATCGAACATGATCAGCGCCATAATCAGCGGCACAATCAGCCCGATGCTCATCAGGTAGTAACGCATGGCGCGCGCAACGCGATTACGCGGCCAGCCAAAGTGGGTGATGAACAGGCCATTGGGGCGCGCGAAGGTGGCGCATATCATCACCACCCACAGCAGCGGCACCGTGGCGGTGACGCCATCGCCAATCGCTACCGCGAGCGGATAGGGCCAGGCTTCCCGCAGGCCATACCCCAGCGTCATCCACAACACCGGCAGCGGAGAGGCGACAAGAATCGACCAGAATACGGTGCGCAACGTTAGCCAGAAGTGATCCTGGGTGACTTTCCCGACCCTGGAACTGGAACGCTCGAGGAAACGGGTGAAATGTCTGCGCGAGTAAATGCTGAAGCCCACCAGAATCAACGCCCCCAGCAGCGGGAAAATGGTCTCTTTGCTGGTGAACATCATCACGCTGGCCTGTCCCAGCTGGCTGAAGGTGTCCAGCGAAATCAGGCGGCGCAGGTCCTGGACAATCTCAATCGGCCACGAGAAGGTCATCGGACGCACGTCGGACGTCCAGAAGAGATAACGGTGCGTCGCCTCGTTCACCTCTTTCAGCGCATCTTCCAGCTGGCTGTTAGAAACCTTCAGCTTGGTCAGCTCCAGAATCAGCGTATCCCCGCCCTGCAGCAGAGAGTTCAGCAGTTCACGCTGGGTACGCAGCTGGGCTTCCAGAATACGGTTTTGCTCGCTGGTCAGCTGCTGTCCATCAGCCTGACGGATCTGGCGGATTTGCGGCTGTTTATTGAGAAGATCTTCAAAGTGCAGGCGCTGAACGCGCAGCTGGGCCATCTCGGTATCCAGCTGCTGCGGCTTTGGCATTTCCGGCAGGCGCGCGACCTGGGCGCGCAGCGCTTCGCCCAGCAGGTTTGATGACCCGAGCCACTGTGACTGCTCGCGCAGGGTGTTTAACGCCTGACGAACCTGCAAGGTTTGATTGGTCGCCTGACGCTGCTGCGAGGCAACCAGATCCATACGCTGCGCCTGCTGATTCAGCGCGGCAGAAAGCTCACGGTTGACCTTAAACTGCTGGACGATGCCGGAAGGCAGGTTATCGCTGTTTTCTGCCAGCAGTTCGGTACTTTCCAGCGCGCGCTCCGCTTCACGCTGGCGCTGACTATTGAGCTGATTGCGCAGGGCCTGAAGGTAAGCATCCAGCTGCTCGCTCTGCTTCTGAGCGAGTTCAGAGCGCATTCGCGACAGCTCCTGGCGGTTATTGGCGGAAAGCTGCGCCAGCTCCAGCTCATCGACAAGGGCCTTCAGGCGAGCCGATTCTGCCTGCAGGCCCAGATTTTGGGCCTGCGCCTGTGGCGTGTTGCCGTTTTGCGTACCCACGCGGCGCTCAACTTCATTAAGCTGGCGACGGGCGTCGGTTTGCTGCTGCGGAAGCTGGCTGAGGGAGTCGGCAATTTCACGCGCTCGCTCCTGCTCCTGCTGAGCAAGGCGGCTCTTTTCCAGAAGCTGGCTGCTGACCTGCAGGATCTCCTGGTTCAGCGCGTCGGAGGTCATGCCTGCCGGCACATCGCGCGGTTCGTCACGCAGATTATTGAGCTGCGCGCGCAGCGTCTGGGAGAGTTTGGGGAAGTTGTCGATAACCTGCTGATACTGCTGAGCGCGCTCAAGCGAGCCTTTCCGCTCCTCAAGCGCGTTCAGGGCCGCCTGGAGCGACTCGACGGTCTCTGGCTGAGCGGGTTTGGCCGCTTTTGCCTGCTCCAGTTCCTGGGTTATCTGTTTGGCGTCGGGGGCTGTCGCTGCGTACGCCCCCATGCTGAGGCACCAGGCCATCAGTAGAACGATAATCGGGCGCACGTCAGCGATCCTTCTGTTGTTAGCCTTCGTCTTTTTTGTCGTCAACCAGCGGGCTGGCGTCGTGCTCGGCCTGGATCTCTTCCTGTGACAGCGGCGCAGGTTCTGCATCTGGCGTCACGAAGGTTTCTGTCGAGACCGCCAGCGGCTGGCCCAGTTTGGTGACCGACAGGCTTTCGAGTTGTTCAGCCAGCTTCACTTTGCCCGGCGCAAACAGGTTGATCACGGTGGAGCCCAGCTTGAAGCGACCCATTTCCTGACCTTTCAGCAGGGCCACAGAGCCTTCCGCTTCACCGGCAGGCCAGGTCCAGCGTTTGATCACGCCTTCACGCGGTGGAGTGATGGTGCCGGCCCAGACGGTTTCAATGCTGCCTACGATGGTTGCACCCACCAGAATCTGTGCCATAGGGCCAAATTCAGTATCAAACAGGCAGATGACGCGCTCGTTACGGGCAAACAGGTTCGGCACGTTCTGCGCGGTCAGGTGGTTCACGGAGAACAGATCGCCCGGGACGTAAATCATCTCGCGCAGGATGCCGTTACACGGCATGTGCACGCGGTGGTAGTCGCGCGGTGACAGATAGGTGGTGGCAAAGGTACCGTTGCGGAACAGATCCGCCATCAGGTAGTTACCCGCCAGCAGCGCTTCCAGGCTGTAGTTATGGCCCTTCGCCTGCAGGATTTTGTCGTCTTCGATGTTACCCAACTGGCTGATCACGCCGTCTGCCGGCATCACCAGGACGTTAGGGTCGGTGTTCAGCGGGCGCACGTCGTCACGCAGCGGGCGCACGAAGAATTCGTTGAAGGTGCGGTAGCTGGCGGTGTCCGGCTTCTGCGCCTCTTTCATGTCGACCTTGTAATATTTTACGAAAAGGTCGATGACCAGTTTGGTCAGCCAGCCCGCGCGTTTGCTTGCGCCCCAGCCCGCCAGGCGAGTGAGCCACAGTTTTGGCAGAATGTATTGAAGCGAAAGTTTAAATGCGTTTAACAAGGTAGCCTCCAGGCCATTGTTTTGTCGTTCCTGATCCGGCGTTAAGCCGCCGGAACCTGAAAAAAGGGGACGATTTTAGCGATGCTTAGCTTAGTTGTCAGTTATCAGAATCAGAAAAGTTTTTACGCGTTTTTACCTGATCCATGCTCTCAAGAATACGGTGGTAATTCTCGAAGCGGGTCTCCGCGATCTCGCCTTTCTCAACCGCTTCACGGATAGCGCAGCCTGGGTCGTTATCGTGTTTACAGTCGCGGTACTTGCAAGCGCCTAAATAATCATGGAATTCGACAAATCCGTTAAAGATTTGTTCCGGCTCCAGGTGCCATAAACCGAACTCTCGCACGCCCGGGGAGTCGATGACATCGCCCCCGTGCGGGAAGTGATACAGGCGTGACGCGGTGGTGGTGTGCTGGCCCAGGCCCGAGACATCAGAGACATCGTTGGTGAGGATCTCTTGCTGAAGGCCAAGCAGGTTGTTCAGCAGGCTCGATTTGCCCACGCCGGACTGGCCCGCAAAGATGCTGATGCGATCGGTAAGCGCCTCTTCCAGCGGTTTCAGGCCATCTTTGGTATAGCTGGAGACCATCAGAACGCGGTAGCCAATCTTGCGATAGATATCCATCTGCTCATTGACGAAGGCCATGCCGTCGTCGTCCAGCAGATCGATTTTGTTCAGCACGATAATCGGTTCAACCTGCAGCGTTTCGCAGGCGACGAGATATCGGTCGATAATATTGAGCGACAGTTCGGGCAAAATCGCCGATACGATAACAATCTGGTTAATGTTGGCGGCAATCGGTTTGACCCCGTCGTAGAAATCGGGACGGGTTAATACGGACGTGCGCTCATGGACCGCTTCAACGATGCCTTTTACCGTCACGCCTTCCGCCGCCTCTTTACCCGGCCGCCAGACGACGCGGTCGCCGGTCACCAGAGAACGAATGGTCCGGCGGATGTTGCAGCGGTGAATCGCACCATCGGCGGATTCCACGTCAGCGTGCATACCGAAACGGCTGATGACTACGCCTTCCGTTGGGTCGCCAAACAGGTTGTCGTCGTAATCGACCTTCTCCGCAGTGGTTTTAAGACGGCGCTGGTGATTGGCATTCACGCGGCGCTGCTGCCCTTTGGAGAGTTTATTTTTACTCAATCGCACTGGCTCCTGGTCGCCCGTAGGGGGCAAAACCTCTATGATACACTCTAATTAATACTAGTTAACCTGCTACTGCCGGTTATGCGAGAAGGGTGGAAAATAACATGAGCGCGGATGAAAACAACCTGATTTGGATCGATCTCGAAATGACCGGGCTGGATCCCGAGCGCGATCGCATTATTGAAATTGCAACCCTGGTGACGGACGCCAACCTGAATATCCTGGCGGAAGGGCCAACGATAGCGGTGCATCAGTCCGATGACCAGCTGGCGTTGATGGATGAGTGGAACGTGCGTACCCACACCGGCAGCGGTCTGGTGGAGCGGGTGAAGGCGAGCACTATGGGTGACCGTGAGGCGGAGCTGGCGACGCTTGAGTTCCTGAAACAGTGGGTTCCGGCAGGCAAATCGCCAATCTGTGGGAATAGCATCGGCCAGGATCGTCGTTTCCTGTTTAAGTACATGCCGGAGCTGGAGTCTTACTTCCACTACCGCTATCTGGACGTCAGCACGTTGAAAGAGCTGGCGCGTCGCTGGAAGCCTGAAATCCTCGACGGCTTTAAAAAGCAGGGGACGCACCAGGCGATGGACGATATCCGAGAGTCCGTGGCGGAGCTTTCCTACTACCGCGAAAACTTTATTAAGCTGTGATTTTGCGATCCGGCGCCTTGCGTGGCCGGGTTTTTGTCGTTAAATTGTTCAGCTTGCCGATTAAATAAGCATTTGAACTTAATTTCGAAAAAATCGCTTTAAGGGGGGTTGCAGCTAAAAGGATTTCTCGTATAATGCGCCTCCCGTAACGACAGAGAATTACACGTTACGACAGCAACAAAAGCAGTGCAGATTTGCGGGAATAGCTCAGTTGGTAGAGCACGACCTTGCCAAGGTCGGGGTCGCGAGTTCGAGTCTCGTTTCCCGCTCCAAAATTTGAAAGTGCTTCCACAGCACAGACTGCCCAAGCGGGAATAGCTCAGTTGGTAGAGCACGACCTTGCCAAGGTCGGGGTCGCGAGTTCGAGTCTCGTTTCCCGCTCCAAAATTTGAAAGTGCTTCCACAGCACGGACCACCCAAGCGGGAATAGCTCAGTTGGTAGAGCACGACCTTGCCAAGGTCGGGGTCGCGAGTTCGAGTCTCGTTTCCCGCTCCAAATTCTTCTTCATCTCTAAAATATCCACAGCGAAAAGCATCGCTGGGGACGTTTTCTGTTGTCTCTGAAATACTCTTGTGAACAGAGTTATCCACAGAAACTGCGCTTAACCGAAACAGGGTTAAAACTTAGCAGGGTGAATAATATCTTCGTAACGCACTGTATTTACAGTATAAAATTTGATTTCAAAATGTTATTGAGATCACTTGATCTCTTCTCCAGCCCAGATGGCGCTTGAGTTTGTAATTTTATTCACAGGCTGTGAATAGTTCAGGCATCCCGCGGAAGCCCTTTTTCAATCACCCTCACCAGACGCTGTTTCTTCGGGAGCTGCACCTCGACCACGCAGGCATTACGTTTCTCAATTTGCTGCGCAATCGCCCATTCTATGTGCTCATCAAGAAGTGGGTGCTCACCTCTACGGCTTTCAAGCGCCCGCACGTTCGCTTCATCCCACGGGGCATTACCCAGCGCGACGGCCACATTTCGCAGCCAGCGCAGATGCCCGATACGGCGAATGGCCGAACCTTCCGTCACCTTCAGGAACCAGGCCTCGGTCCAGGCGAACAGCTCGATGAGCGGCGGCGCATGGAGCGCCTTACGCGGGCTGAAATCCTCTTCGTCCGTAAGCTGCGAATAGCGGTTCCACGGGCAGATGAGCTGGCAATCGTCGCAGCCGTAGATGCGGTTGCCGATAAGCGGTCGGAACTCCTCTGGAATGGCCCCTTCCAGTTCGATAGTGAGGTAGGAGATGCAGCGGCGCGCATCAACGGTGTAAGGCTCGACGATGGCACCCGTTGGGCAGATGGTCATACAGGCCACGCAGCGGCCACAGTCTTCCTCTACCGGGCCGTCTACCGGCAGCGGTAAATCAATCAGCAGTTCACCCAGAAAGAAGAACGATCCGGCGTCGCGGCTGAGGATTAGTGAGTGCTTACCTGTCCAGCCAAGCCCGGCTTTTTCGGCAATCGGGCGCTCAAGAATAGGCGCAGAATCGACAAAAGGTCTAAAATTCAGCGAAACACAGTGCTGCTGAATAGTTTCCCCGAGTTTTTTTAAACGGTTACGCAAAAGCTTATGGTAATCACGTCCCAGGGCGTACCGGCTGACGTAACCCAAAGATGGATTTTTTAGCGTGCGCGCAAAGGCCGCGTTGGCGGGCAGATAGTTCATGCGCACGCTGATGACGCGTAATGTGCCCGGCAAAAGCTCGTGTGGACGGGCGCGCATCATGCCATGACGCGCCATCCACTCCATTTCGCCGTGGTATTGTTTGTCCAGCCAGGCCTGTAGTCTCGGCTCGCTGGCGGAAAGGTCGGTATCGGTAATACCCACCTTCTGGAAGCCAAGCTCAGCACCCCACTGTTTTATTTTTTGCGCTAATTCATTGAGATCGAGGGGCTGTGACATGACGGACCATACGGTGAAGAAAAACCCCGCAAGTATACCACATTCCATCTGGCATGCGGATGACCTCCGGCGCGCCGAAAAAGAGGCCGCAGACAGCCTCGGGATTACCCTGTATGAACTGATGCTACGCGCGGGTGAGGCGGCGTTTAACGTTGCCCGCAGCGCGTACCCGCAGGCCGCCCACTGGCTGATTCTGTGCGGTCACGGCAATAACGGCGGCGATGGCTACGTCGTCGCCCGTTTGGCGGTTGCGGCAGGTATCCGCGTGACCTTGCTGGCTCTCGAAAGTGATAAACCGCTGCCGGAAGAGGCCGGCGCGGCGCGGGAGGCGTGGCTTAACGCAGGCGGTGTGATCCATGCGCCTGATATCGTCTGGCCGGAAGAGGTGGATCTGATTGTTGACGGGCTGCTGGGCACGGGGCTGCGCAGCGCGCCTCGTGAGAACATTGCCGCACTCATTGAACACGCTAACAGACATTCCGCGCCGATAGTCGCCCTGGATATCCCCTCTGGCCTGATTGCACAAACCGGCGCGACGCCGGGGGCGGTGATTCAGGCTGCACATACGGTGACCTTCATCGCCCTCAAGCCGGGGTTACTGACCGGTAAAGCGCGGGATGTCGTCGGCGTGCTGCACCACAGTGCGCTGGGGCTGGAGAGCTGGCTCGCCGGGCAGGAAATGCGCATCGCGCGTTTTGATGCATCGCAGCTTGCAGCGTGGCTCCCGCCGCGCCGGCCGACCTCCCATAAGGGCGATCACGGCAGGCTGGTGATTATTGGCGGCGACCATGGTACGGCAGGTGCGATTCGCATGACCGGCGAAGCGGCTCTGCGCAGCGGTGCCGGATTAGTGCGAGTACTCACTCGCATTGAAAATATTGCGCCGATTATCACCGCCCGACCGGAGCTGATGGTGCATGAGCTTACGCCCCAGGCGCTTGAAGAGAGCCTCGAATGGGCGGATGTGGTGGTGATCGGTCCCGGGCTTGGGCAGCAGGCATGGGGTAAACAGGCCCTGCAAAAGGTCGAGAATTTTCGTAAACCGATGCTGTGGGATGCCGACGCGCTTAACCTTCTGGCAATAAACCCGGATAAGCGTCACAATCGCATTCTGACGCCACACCCCGGCGAAGCCGCGCGGCTGCTTAACTGCAGCGTGGCAGAAATTGAAAGCGATCGCTTACTTTCTGCTCAGTGTCTGGTAAAACGTTACGGAGGTGTTGCTGTTTTGAAAGGGGCAGGAACCGTTGTCGCCAGTGAGGAGACGCAGGGCATTATTGATGCCGGAAATGCGGGCATGGCGAGCGGCGGTATGGGCGATGTGCTTTCCGGCATCATCGGCGCATTGCTTGGACAGAAACTTCCCCTTTATGATGCAGCCTGCGCGGGCTGCGTGGCTCACGGCGTTGCGGCGGATAAACTGGCTGCGCGTTACGGTACACGCGGTATGCTGGCCACCGATCTTTTTTGCACGCTGCGGCGTGTTGTTAACCCGGATGTGATTGACGTAGAAAATGACTAATCGAGCGATTCCTTTACCTGATGAACAAGCCACTTTAGAACTCGGCAAGCGCGTGGCGCAGGCCTGTCAGGGGGCAACCGTCATTTATCTGTATGGTGATTTAGGTGCGGGTAAAACCACCTTTAGCCGGGGTTTTTTGCAGGCGTTAGGGCATAACGGGAATGTCAAAAGCCCAACCTACACGCTGGTAGAACCGTACACCCTTGGAAATCTCATGGTGTACCACTTCGATTTATACCGCCTTGCGGATCCTGAGGAGCTGGAATTTATGGGGATCCGTGATTATTTTGCCAACGACGCCATTTGCCTGGTGGAGTGGCCGCAACAAGGTGCGGGTGTGCTGCCTGACCCGGATGTCGAAATTCACTTAGATTACCAGGCACAAGGGCGTGAGGCACGCATCAGTGCTGTTTCCTCATCAGGCAGTTCCTTACTGGCGCGACTGGCCGGTTAAGCGTAGGGATGACGGGATGATAAATCGCGTTAAAGGTTGGTTGTTGGCTGCCACCGTGCTGCTGTGCGCGCAGGCCGGGGCGGCAAACCTCTCAGATATTCAGGTATCGAACGGCGAAAGCCAGGCCCGGATCACGTTCAGCTTTATGGGCGATCCTGAATATGCGTTTTCACAGCCAGACAGCCACAGCGTGGCGCTGGATATCAAACAGACAGGCGTGATTCAGGGGCTACCGCTGCGGTTCAGCGGTAACAACCTGGTGAAAAGTATCCGTTCGGGAACACCGCAGGATAGCCAGTCGCTACGCCTGGTGGTCGATCTGACCGAAAAGGGCATAACGAAGGCGGTGAAGCAGCAAAACGGGGCGAACTATACGGTGGTCTTTACCATCAATGCCGACGCACCGCCACCGCCTCCACCGCCGCCGGTCGTAGCGAAGCGCGTGGAAGAACCGATATATACGCCGCGTCCTTCTGAACCTGCGCGTAATCCGTTTAAATCGCAGAACGATCGCATTACTGCTGCAACCAGCAGCGATACGGTGACGCGTCCGGCGGCCAGCGCGCGACGCGCGACGGCCAGCGGTGACAAAGTGATTATCGCCATTGATGCGGGTCACGGCGGGGAAGATCCGGGGGCGATTGGCCCTGGCGGCACGCGAGAAAAAAACGTGACGATCGCTATCGCGCGTAAACTGCGTTCGCTACTCAATGACGACCCTATGTTTAAAGGCGTGTTGACCCGCGACGGGGATTACTTTATCTCCGTAATGGGACGCTCGGATGTGGCGCGTAAGCAAAACGCGAATTTCCTGGTCTCCATTCATGCGGACGCCGCACCGAATCGTAGCGCCACCGGCGCCTCGGTTTGGGTGCTGTCAAACCGTCGCGCCAACAGCGAAATGGCCAACTGGCTGGAAGAGCATGAGAAGCAGTCTGAACTGTTAGGCGGCGCGGGCGACGTGCTGGCGAACAGCCAGTCCGATCCGTACCTCAGCCAGGCGGTGCTGGATTTACAGTTCGGTCATTCTCAGCGCGTCGGGTATGATGTCGCCACTAACGTATTGAACCAACTGCAAAGCGTTGGCGTGCTGCATAAGCGTCGTCCGGAACATGCCAGCCTCGGCGTTCTGCGCTCGCCGGATATCCCGTCCATCCTCGTCGAGACGGGCTTTATCAGTAACAACGGTGAAGAGCGTCTGCTGGGAAGCGACAGCTACCAGCAGCAAATTGCCGAAGCGATTTATAACGGTCTGCGTAAATATTTTGATGCCCATCCGCTGCAGTCTGCGCCACAGAGTGGTGCTGGCCAGACGGCCAGCGCAGCGCTGCCGGGTGAGATGACCGCGACCAACTAAGGAGAATTCATGCCGATTCAGGTTCTACCGCCGCAGCTCGCGAACCAAATCGCCGCCGGTGAGGTGGTGGAACGCCCTGCGTCGGTGGTGAAGGAGCTGGTGGAAAACAGCCTCGATGCGGGCGCAACCCGCATCGATATTGATATCGAACGCGGTGGCGCGAAGCTTATTCGCATTCGCGACAACGGCTGTGGCATTAAAAAAGACGAGCTCGCGCTGGCGCTGGCCCGTCACGCCACCAGTAAAATTGCCTCTCTGGATGACCTGGAGGCGATTATTAGCCTCGGTTTTCGCGGTGAAGCGCTGGCCAGTATCAGCTCGGTTTCGCGCTTAACGCTGACCTCCCGTACCGCCGAACAGCAGGAAGCCTGGCAGGCTTACGCCGAAGGGCGCGATATGGATGTGACGGTGAAACCCGCAGCGCACCCTGTCGGCACGACGCTTGAAGTATTAGATCTCTTCTACAACACCCCCGCCCGACGCAAGTTTATGCGTACCGAGAAGACCGAGTTCGGCCATATCGACGAGATCATCCGGCGTATCGCACTGGCGCGATTCGATGTCACCATCAACCTCAGCCACAACGGCAAGGTGATGCGCCAGTATCGCGCGGTGGCAGAAGGTGGACAGAAAGAGCGCCGTTTGGGGGCGATCTGCGGTACGCCGTTCCTTGAACAGGCCCTGGCCATTGAGTGGCAGCACGGCGATCTGGCGCTGCGCGGCTGGGTTGCCGATCCAAACGCGAGCAGTGCTGCGTTTGCGGAGATCCAGTATTGCTACGTCAACGGCCGCATGATGCGCGACCGTCTCATCAATCACGCGATTCGCCAGGCCTGCGAAGACAAACTGGGTGCCGATCAGCAGCCTGCTTTCGTCCTTTATCTGGACATCGACCCCCACCAGGTGGATGTGAACGTCCATCCCGCCAAGCATGAGGTACGGTTCCACCAGTCGCGTCTGGTTCACGACTTCATTTATCAGGGCGTGGCCACCGTGTTGCAGCAGCAGGCAGAGCCAACGCTGCCGCTGGAGAACGACGCTACTGTACCGCGTCCGCTGCCCGAAAACCGTGTGGCGGCAGGGCGCAACCATTTTGCGGAGCCTGCTGTTGCGCGTGAACCGGAAGCCCCGCGTTACTCCCCGGCTGGTAGCGCGCCGCGTCCAACGGGCGCGAACTATCCGAATGCCCAGCCTGGCTATCAGAAGCAGCAGGGCGCGTTGTACCGCAAGCTGCTGGAAACGCCAGCCGTGGAACGTAAAGAGCACATTCCGGCCGCTCAGCCTTCTCTGGACGGCCATAGCCAGAGTTTTGGCCGGGTGCTGACGATTATCGCGCCGGATATGGCACTGCTTGAGCGTGACGGCAAATTGATGCTTCTGGCACTGCCGGTCGCCGAACGCTGGCTTAAGCAGGTGCAGCTCACGCCTGGCGAAAATGCCGCCTGCGCGCAGCCGTTGTTAATTCCGGTTCGCCTGAAAATATCCCCTGATGAAACAAGGGTATTGCAGCGCGCCGAGTCGCAGCTGGCGCAGATGGGTATTGAAACTGTGCTCGAACCACAACATGTGACAATTCGTGCAGTGCCTTTACCCTTACGCCAACAAAATTTACAAAACTTGATTCCTGAACTGATAGGCTACCTGGCGCAGCAAACAGCGTTTAATGCCGCCAACACCGCGCAGTGGATCGCCCGCCATCTGGCAAGCGAACACACGCCGTGGAGTATGGCGCAGGCCATTAGCGTGCTGGCGGAGGTGGAACGCCTCTGTCCGCATCTGGTGAAAACGCCGCCGGGTGGGTTATTACAACCTGTTGATTTACAAACGGCGATGAACGCCCTGAAACATGATTGACGCAAGTAAGGCGAGCCTGCCTAAGGCAATTTTTTTAATGGGCCCAACGGCCTCCGGCAAAACGGCGCTCGCCATTGAGTTGCGTAAAGTTTTGCCTGTAGAGTTGATTAGCGTCGACTCCGCCCTCATCTACCGGGGGATGGACATCGGCACGGCGAAGCCTGACGCAGAAGAGCTGCGTGCGGCACCGCACCGTTTGCTGGATATTCTCGACCCGGCTCAGGCGTACTCCGCAGCGGATTTCCGCCGGGATGCCTTAGCCGAGATGGCCGAGATAACGGCGGCGGGACGTATACCGCTGTTGGTTGGCGGAACCATGCTCTATTTCAAGGCGTTGCTGGAGGGATTGTCACCCCTGCCATCCGCGGATCCGGAAATAAGAGCGAAAATTGAGCAGCAGGCGGCAGAGCAGGGTTGGGACGTTTTGCATCAGCAACTGGCGGAAATTGACCCGGTTGCCGCAGCACGGATCCATCCAAATGATCCGCAAAGGCTTTCCCGGGCACTGGAAGTTTTTTTCATTTCGGGTAAAACTTTAACGGAACTGACGCAAACGTCAGGAGACGCTCTGCCGTATCAGGTGCATCAGTTCGCCATCGCCCCGGCGAGCCGTGAACTGCTCCATCAGCGAATTGAGCAGCGTTTTCATCAGATGTTAGCTTCAGATTTTGAAGCAGAAGTGCGGGCGCTATTTGCCCGTGGAGATTTGCATACGGACATGCCTTCCATTCGTTGTGTGGGATACCGCCAGATGTGGTCGTATCTTGAAGGTGAGATTTCATACGATGAAATGGTTTATAGAGGTGTTTGCGCCACGAGACAGTTAGCGAAGCGCCAGATCACCTGGTTGCGCGGTTGGGACGGCGTTCACTGGTTAGACAGTGAAAAACCGCAACAGGCGTTAAACGAAGTGATTGAGGTTGTTGGTGATATCGCTCACTGAATGTGTACAATTGAGACGTATCGTGCGCAATTTTTCAGAATCGCAAGGTTCTAAGTACAAAACAAGCATATAAGGAAAAGATAGAATGGCTAAGGGGCAATCTTTACAAGATCCGTTCCTGAACGCATTGCGTCGGGAACGTGTTCCAGTTTCTATTTATTTGGTGAATGGTATTAAGCTGCAAGGTCAGATTGAGTCTTTCGATCAGTTTGTGATTCTGTTGAAAAACACGGTCAGTCAGATGGTCTACAAGCACGCTATTTCTACTGTTGTTCCGTCCCGTCCGGTATCTCATCACAGCAATAACGCTGGCGGCGGCACTGGTAGTAACTACCATCATGGCAGCAGCGCGCAGGGCTCTTCAACGCCGGCGCAGGACAGCGACGAAACCGAATAAGGTTTCGCACTGTTATCCACACGGGGAGCCAGGGATCCTGCGTTCCCCGCTGATCTTTTTAGAGAGGTTTACGCTTGTTTGACCGTTATGATGCCGGTGAGCAGGCGGTGCTGGTACACATCTATTTTTCGCAAGACAAAGATATGGAAGACCTCCAGGAGTTTGAATCTCTGGTCTCTTCCGCCGGTGTCGAAGCAATGCAGGTGATTACCGGTAGCCGTAAAGCGCCGCACCCAAAGTATTTTGTTGGTGAAGGTAAAGCAGTCGAAATTGCGGATGCCGTAAAAGCAACCGGCGCGTCAGTCGTGTTGTTTGATCATGCGCTGTCTCCAGCCCAGGAGCGCAACCTGGAAGCCCTTTGCGAATGCCGTGTTATCGATCGCACGGGTTTGATTTTAGATATTTTTGCTCAGCGTGCACGTACCCACGAAGGGAAACTGCAGGTTGAGCTGGCGCAGCTGCGCCATCTGGCAACGCGTCTGGTGCGTGGCTGGACACACCTTGAAAGACAAAAAGGCGGGATTGGTTTGCGCGGCCCGGGTGAAACCCAGCTCGAAACCGACCGTCGTTTGCTGCGTGGCCGAATTACCCAGATCCTCTCACGTCTGGAACGTGTAGAGAAACAGCGTGAACAGGGACGTCGGGCGCGAACGAAAGCCGACATCCCGACGGTGTCGCTGGTGGGCTATACCAACGCCGGTAAATCCACCCTGTTTAACCAGATAACCGAGGCCCAGGTGTATGCCGCAGACCAGCTGTTTGCGACCCTGGACCCTACGCTGCGCCGTATTGACGTTGCAGACGTCGGTGAAACGGTGCTGGCGGATACCGTAGGGTTTATCCGCCATCTGCCGCATGACCTGGTGGCGGCGTTTAAAGCCACCCTGCAGGAGACGCGACAGGCGACTCTGCTGCTGCATGTGATTGATGCGGCAGACGTGCGCGTGCAGGAGAACATCGACGCGGTAAACGTGGTGCTCGAAGAGATCGACGCCCATGAGATCCCAACGCTGTTGGTCATGAATAAGATCGATATGCTGGACGATTTCGAACCGCGTATCGACAGAGATGAAGAGAACAAACCGATTCGGGTCTGGCTTTCTGCCCAGACCGGTATTGGTGTGCCACTGCTTTTCCAGGCTTTGACAGAACGTCTTTCCGGTGAGGTAGCTCAGCACACGCTGCGACTGCCGCCACAGGAAGGCAGGCTGCGCAGCCGGTTTTATCAGCTTCAGGCGATAGAAAAAGAGTGGATGGAGGATGACGGCAGCGTGGGGATGCAGGTGCGTATGCCGATCGTTGACTGGCGTCGCCTCTGTAAACAAGAACCTGCGCTGGTCGACTATATCGTCTGATCAGAAAGGGGATGCCTGAATAATTCGCCCTTGCATAACAAATATGGAGCATATACATGGCGTGGAATCAGCCCGGTAATAACGGACAAGACCGCGACCCGTGGGGAAGCAGCAAACCTGGCGGCAACTCTGAGGGAAATGGCAACAAAGGTGGTCGCGAGCAGGGGCCGCCGGATCTGGATGATATCTTCCGCAAGCTGAGCAAGAAGCTTGGTGGCCTTGGCGGAGGAAAAGGTTCTGGCTCGGGTGGCAATTCCACTCAGAGTTCGCGCCCGCCAATGGGGGGCCGCGTAGTGGGCATCGTGGCCGCTGCGGTGGTCATCATCTGGGCAGCCAGCGGATTCTACACCATTAAAGAAGCAGAGCGCGGCGTGGTCACCCGTTTCGGCAAGTTCAGCCATCTGGTTGAGCCGGGTCTGAACTGGAAGCCGACCTTCATTGACGACGTGACCGCGGTAAACGTGGAATCCGTCCGTGAACTGGCCGCCTCTGGCGTGATGCTGACCTCTGACGAAAACGTGGTGCGCGTTGAGATGAACGTGCAGTACCGCGTGACCGATCCTGAGCGTTATCTGTTTAGCGTGACCAGCGCCGATGACAGCCTGCGTCAGGCGACCGACAGCGCCCTGCGCGGTGTGATCGGTAAATACACCATGGACCGTATCCTGACCGAAGGTCGTACCGTTATTCGTAGCGATACCCAGCGCGAGCTGGAAGAGACCATTCGTCCGTACAACATGGGTATCACCCTGCTGGACGTCAACTTCCAGGCTGCGCGTCCGCCGGAAGAGGTGAAAGCCGCATTTGACGATGCGATTGCTGCCCGTGAAAACGAACAGCAGTACATCCGTGAAGCAGAAGCGTACACCAACGAAGTTCAGCCACGCGCTAACGGTCAGGCGCAGCGTATTCTGGAAGAAGCGCGCGCGTATAAGACGCAGACCATCCTGGAAGCTCAGGGTGAAGTGGCTCGCTTTGCGAAGATCCTGCCGGAATATAAAGCGGCACCGGAAATTACCCGTGAGCGTCTCTATATCGAGACCATGGAAAAAGTGCTGAGCCACACCCGCAAAGTGTTGGTTAACGACAATAAAGGCGGAAACCTGATGGTTCTGCCGCTGGATCAGATGCTGAAAGGCAGTTCTGCGCCAGCAGCGAAAGGCGACACCAGCGGCGCGAACAACCTGCTGCGTCTGCCGCCAGCCTCAACAGGCAGCGCCAGCACGAACACAACGCCTTCTTCGAACGATGGTGACATTATGGACCAACGCCGTGCTAACGCGCAGCGTAACGACTACCAGCGTCAGGGGGAATAAGGATGCGTAAGTCAGTTATTGCGATCATCGTCATCGTACTGGTCGTGCTTTATACCTCGATCTTTGTGGTGAAAGAAGGCGAGCGTGGGATCAAGTTCCAGTTCAGCAGCGTCGTGCGTGATGGCGACAAACGCCCGGTAATTTACGAGCCGGGCCTGCACTTCAAGGTGCCGTTCATCCAGTCAGTGAAAACGCTTGATGCGCGTATCCAGACCATGGATAACCAGGCTGACCGTTTCGTGACCAAAGAGAAGAAAGACCTGATCGTTGATTCCTATATCAAATGGCGTATCAGCGATTTCAGCCGTTACTTCCTGGCAACAGGCGGCGGTGACGTTTCTCAGGCAGAAGTGCTGCTGAAGCGTAAGTTCTCTGACCGTCTGCGTTCCGAGATTGGTCGTCTGGATGTGAAAGACATCGTGACCGACTCCCGCGGTCGTCTGACCCTGGAAGTTCGCGATGCCCTGAACTCCGGTACCGCGGGCACGGAAGACGAAGTTTCAACCCCGGCAGCAGATGATGCGATTGCCAAAGCGGCTGAACGCGTTCAGGCGGAGACCAACGGTAAAGTGCCGGTGATCAACCCGAACAGTATGGCTGCGCTGGGTATCGAAGTGGTTGACGTGCGTATCAAGCAGATCAACCTGCCAGCAGAGGTGTCTGAGGCGATTTACAACCGTATGCGCGCCGAGCGTGAAGCGGTAGCCCGTCGTCACCGTTCACAGGGCCAGGAAGAGGCTGAGAAGCTGCGTGCAGCAGCGGATTACGAAGTCACCAAGACGCTGGCGGAATCTGAGCGCCAGGGCCGTATCCTGCGCGGTGAAGGTGATGCCGAAGCGGCGAAGCTGTTCGCTGATGCCTTCAGCCAGGATCCTGACTTCTACGCCTTTATCCGTAGCCTGCGTGCTTACGAGAATAGCTTCCAGAGCAACCAGGATGTGATGGTGCTCAGCCCGGACAGCGATTTCTTCCGTTATATGAAGACGCCGACTAACGCAACGCGATAAACTCAGGCTCGTTTGAGTATTCAAACCACCGCTCTTAACGGAGCGGTGGTTTTCTTTTATAAGGAATAAAAATGAATTCAACGATCTGGCTCGCACTGGCTTTGGTCCTGGTGCTGGAAGGCCTTGGACCGATGCTCTATCCACGCGCCTGGCGTCGAATGATCGCCACGATGAGCCAACTGCCGGATAATATTTTGCGTCGTTTTGGCGGTGGTCTTGTGGTTGCGGGCATCGTGATCTACTACATGTTGAGGAAAACGATTGGCTGATCAAAAAGTAGGCGCAATCGGCGTATTTTGAGGTCAAAAAGTGCTGTATATCTGAAAAAGCGATGGTAGAATCCATTTTTAAGCAAACGGTGATTTTGAAAAAAATGGGTAACAACGTCGTCGTACTGGGCACCCAATGGGGTGACGAAGGTAAAGGGAAGATTGTTGATCTTCTGACTGAACGGGCTAAATATGTTGTACGCTACCAGGGCGGTCACAACGCAGGCCATACTCTCGTAATCAACGGTGAAAAAACCGTCCTCCATCTTATTCCATCAGGCATTCTTCGTGATAACGTCACCAGCATCATCGGTAACGGCGTTGTGCTGTCTCCTGCTGCGCTGATGAAAGAGATGAAAGGTCTGGAAGACCGTGGTATCCCTGTTCGTGAGCGTCTGCTGCTCTCCGAAGCCTGCCCACTGATCCTGGATTATCACGTGGCGCTGGACGTCGCGCGTGAGAAAGCGCGCGGTGCGAAAGCGATCGGTACCACCGGTCGTGGCATCGGCCCGGCTTACGAAGATAAAGTTGCACGCCGCGGTCTGCGCGTAGGCGACCTCTTCGACAAAGCAACCTTCGCTGAAAAACTGAAAGAAGTGATGGAATATCACAACTTCCAGCTGGTGAACTTCTACAAAGCTGACGCTGTTGACTACCAGAAAGTGCTGGATGACGTCATGGCGATTGCAGACATTCTGACCGGTATGGTTGTTGATGTGTCCGATCTGCTGGACCAGGCGCGCAAGCGTGGCGATTTCGTCATGTTCGAAGGCGCGCAGGGTACGCTGCTGGACATCGACCACGGTACCTATCCGTACGTTACCTCCTCTAACACCACTGCAGGTGGCGTGGCGACCGGCTCTGGCCTGGGTCCACGTTATGTGGATTACGTTCTGGGCATCATCAAAGCGTACTCCACTCGCGTGGGTGCGGGTCCATTCCCGACCGAGCTGTTTGATGAAACCGGCGAGTTCCTGTGCAAGCAGGGTAACGAGTTTGGCGCGACCACCGGTCGTCGTCGTCGTACCGGCTGGCTGGATGCGGTTGCAGTACGTCGTGCAGTGCAGATCAACTCCCTCTCTGGCTTCTGCCTGACCAAGCTGGACGTACTGGACGGCCTGAAAGAAGTGAAAATCTGCGTAGGCTACCGTATGCCAGACGGCCGCGAAGTGACCACCACTCCGCTGGCAGCTGACGACTGGGAAGGCATTGAGCCAATCTACGAAACCATGCCGGGCTGGTCTGAGACCACTTTCGGTGTGAAAGAGCGTAGCGGCCTGCCGCAGGCGGCGCTGGATTACATCAAGCGTATTGAAGAACTGACCGAAGTGCCGATCGATATTATTTCTACCGGCCCGGATCGTACTGAAACGATGATCCTGCGCGACCCGTTCGACGCATAATCTTCGTGAATTCTGGCCTGCGGGGAGACCCGTAGGCCGGATAAGCGTAGCGCCATCCGGCGAACGCTCCTGGATCTCCGCTTTTTCGCCCCGTCTGTCAAATAAATTAGCCGCTAACTATCTGGCTGGTTTATCATCATTAATGAATATCTCTGCGGTTTGACCGCGTTTTCCCTTTTTTCCTGAGGTTGATGTGCAGTTAACAAGTTTCACCGATTACGGCTTACGTGCGCTGATTTACATGGCGTCGTTACCCGAGGGGAAGATGACCAGTATCTCTGAAGTTACAGAGGTCTACGGCGTATCCCGTAATCATATGGTCAAAATAATCAATCAACTTAGTCGTGCCGGATACGTTGCTGCCGTCCGCGGGAAGAATGGTGGGATCCGTCTCGGTAAACCGGCACAGAGTATTCGTGTGGGCGACGTGGTACGTGAACTGGAGCCGCTGTCTCTGGTGAACTGCAGCAGCGAGTTCTGCCACATCACGCCCGCTTGCCGCCTGAAAAAGGCGCTTTCAAAGGCCGTGCAAAGTTTTCTCATGGAACTGGATAACTACACGCTGGCCGATTTGGTTGAAGAGAATCAACCGCTTTATAAATTATTGCTGGTGGAATGAAGAAAATTTCCACCGGAGCTGACAACGGAGGAACCGACATGTCACATGATCCTTTCCAGGAACGCGAAGCCGAAAAATACGCGAATCCTATTCCCAGCCGCGAGTTCATCATTGAACACTTAACAAAACGCGAAAAACCCGCCAATCGTGAAGAACTTGCCGTTGAACTAAACATTGAAGGTGAAGAGCAAATTGAAGCCCTTCGCCGCCGCCTGCGCGCAATGGAGCGTGACGGGCAGCTGGTCTTTACCCGCCGCCAGTGCTATGCGCTGCCAGAACGTCTCGATCTGCTGAAAGGGACCGTCATTGGTCACCGCGATGGCTTCGGCTTCCTGCGCGTGGAAGGCCGTAAAGACGATCTGTACCTCTCATCTGAACAGATGAAAATGTGCATTCACGGCGACCAGATCCTGGCGCAACCGCTGGGCGCTGACCGTAAAGGTCGCCGCGAAGCGCGCGTGGTACGCGTTCTGGTGCCAAAAACCAGCCAGATCGTTGGCCGCTACTTTACCGACGCGGGCGTGGGCTTCGTGGTGCCGGACGACAGCCGTCTGAGCTTCGACATCCTCATCCCACCTGAAGAGGTGATGGGCGCCCGCATGGGCTTTGTTGTTGTGGTGGAACTCACCCAGCGCCCAACCCGTCGCACTAAAGCGGTAGGTAAAATCGTCGAAGTGCTTGGCGACAACATGGGCACCACAATGGCCGTTGATATGGCGCTGCGTACCCATGAAATTCCGTACATCTGGCCGAAAGCGGTTGAAGAGCAGATCGAAAGCCTGCGCGAAGAAGTGCCGGAAGAGTCCAAAGCGGGCCGCGTGGATCTGCGCTCCCTGCCGCTGGTCACTATCGACGGTGAAGACGCCCGCGACTTCGATGACGCCGTCTACTGCGAGAAAAAACGCGGCGGCGGCTGGCGCCTGTGGGTCGCTATTGCAGACGTAAGCTACTATGTTCGTCCGCACACTCCGCTGGATAACGAAGCGCGCAGCCGCGGTACCTCGGTCTACTTCCCGTCCCAGGTTGTGCCGATGCTGCCGGAAGTGCTGTCTAACGGCCTGTGCTCCCTGAACCCGCAGGTTGACCGCCTCTGTATGGTTTGCGAGATGACCATCTCCACCAAAGGGCGCTTAACCGGCTACAAGTTCTACGAAGCGGTGATGAGCTCGCACGCGCGTCTGACCTATACCAAGGTCTGGCATATGCTGCAGGGCGACCAGGATCTGCGCGAACAGTACGCGCCGCTGGTTAAACACATCGAAGAGCTGCATAACCTTTACAAAACGCTGGATCAGGCGCGCGAAGAGCGCGGCGGGATCTCCTTTGAGAGTGAAGAAGCGAAATTCATTTTCAACGCGGAACGCCGCATTGAGCGTATCGAGCAGACCCAGCGTAACGATGCGCACAAGCTGATCGAAGAGTGTATGATTCTGGCGAACATCTCGGCGGCACGATTCGTCGAGAAAGCCAAAGAGCCTGCGCTGTTCCGTATTCACGATAAACCGTCGACGGAAGCCATCACCGCGTTCCGCTCCGTGCTGGCCGAACTGGGTCTGGAGCTGCCTGGCGGTAACAAGCCAGAGCCGCGCGATTACGCCGAGCTGCTGGAGTCCATTGGCGATCGTCCTGACGCAGAAATGCTGCAGACGATGCTGCTGCGCTCAATGAAGCAGGCGATTTACGATCCGGAAAACCGCGGTCACTTCGGCCTGGCGCTGCAGTCTTACGCCCACTTTACCTCGCCGATCCGTCGCTATCCTGACCTCTCTCTGCACCGTGCGATCAAGTATCTGCTGGCGCAGGAGCAGGGCCATAAAGGGAACACCACCGAAACCGGTGGCTACCACTATTCGATGGAAGAGATGCTGCAGCTGGGTCAGCACTGCTCCATGACCGAACGTCGTGCTGATGAAGCAACACGTGACGTGGCGGACTGGCTGAAGTGTGACTTTATGCTCGATCAGGTGGGTAACGTCTTTAAAGGCGTGATTGCCAGCGTGACCGGCTTTGGTTTCTTCGTTCGTCTGGACGAGCTGTTCATCGACGGTCTGGTGCACGTCTCCAGCCTGGATAACGACTACTACCGCTTCGACCAGGTCGGTCAGCGCCTGATTGGCGAATCTGGCGGCCAGACATATCGTCTGGGCGACCGTGTGGAAGTGAAGGTCGAAGCCGTGAATATGGACGACCGTAAGATCGACTTCAGCCTGATCTCCAGTGAGCGCGCGCCGCGTAACGTCGGGAAAACCGAGCGTGAAAGGGCGAAAAAAACCGGTAACGGTAAACCAGGTGGCGGTAAACGTCGCCAGGCGGGCAAGAAGGTAAACTTCGAGCCGGACAGCGCGTTCCGCGGCGAGAAGAAGCAGAAGCCGAAGGCGGCGAAGAAAGAAGCCCGTTCAGCGAAAAAACCGTCCGCGAAAACGCAGAAAATAGCGGCTGCCACCAAAGCGAAGCGCGCGGCCAAGAAAAAGCAGGCGGAGTAAAGTCTCCCCGCACCCTGACCCTCTCCCTAACCGGGAGAGGGGAAATACTTATTACGAGAACCATCAATGAGTGAAATGATTTACGGCATCCACGCGGTGCAGGCCCTTCTCGAGCGCGCACCGGAGCGTTTTCAGGAAGTGTTTATTCTGAAAGGGCGTGAAGATAAGCGTCTGATGCCGCTGATCCACGCCCTGGAAGCGCAGGGCGTGGTGATCCAACTGGCGAACCGCCAGTTCCTGGATGAGAAAAGTGAAGGTGCGGTTCACCAGGGGATCATTGCCCGCGTGAAGCCAGGTCGTCAGTACCAGGAAAACGATCTGCCGGATCTGATTGCCGAGCTGGATAACCCGTTCTTCCTGATCCTCGATGGCGTTACCGATCCGCATAATCTCGGCGCGTGCCTGCGTAGCGCCGATGCGGCGGGCGTGCACGCGGTGATTGTGCCGAAAGATCGCTCCGCGCAGCTGAACGCAACGGCGAAGAAAGTGGCCTGCGGCGCGGCGGAAAACGTTCCGCTGATCCGCGTGACCAACCTGGCGCGCACCATGCGTCTGCTGCAGGAAGAGAACATCTGGATCGTCGGTACCGCCGGTGAAGCGGATCATACTCTGTACCAGAGCAAAATGACCGGCCGTCTGGCTCTGGTGATGGGTGCGGAAGGTGAAGGCATGCGTCGTCTGACCCGCGAGCACTGTGACGAGCTGATCAGCATCCCAATGGCGGGTAGCGTGTCGTCCCTGAACGTTTCTGTTGCGACGGGTATCTGCCTGTTTGAAGCGGTGCGTCAGCGGGGAGAATAAACAGCAAGGCCGTCCACAGGACGGCCTTTTGTGTTTTCTCCCTCTCCCCGTGGGAGAGGGCCGGGGTGAGGGCACCAGACGGTGACAAACTCACTCCTCTAACGACCGCAAATGGTCATCCTTCCTCAGCGTCATCAGCGCGAAAATACTCACTACCGCCGTCGCCATCACGTAGTACGCCGGAATATCCAGGTTGCCCGTCTGCTTAATCAGGCCGGTGATGATTAACCCTGCGCATCCCGAGAAAATCGCGTTCGACAACGAGTAGGCCAGCCCCAGCCCCGTATAGCGCACGCGCGTCGGGAACATCTCAGATAGCATTGCCGGGCCTGGCCCTGCCAGCATCCCGACCAGACCGCCCGCAATCAACACCACAACAGCCTTCACCGCCAGCGTACTCGACTCTGCCTGAAGAATTTTCAGCAGCGGCAGGGCGAGGATCAGCAGCAGCGCGGTGGCGATAATCATCACCGTGCGGCGCCCGATCCGGTCGCTCAGGATCCCCGACGGAATGATGGTGAGTGCAAAACCAATATTCGAAATCACCGCTATAAGCAGCGCCTGGTTAAACCCGGTGTGCAGCGCCGACTGCAGATAGGTCGGCATAATCACCAGGTAGGTATACCCTGCCGCAGACCAGACCATTACGCGCCCAATCCCCATCGCGATGGCCCGGAGCGTGGCGGCAGTATCCGCCTGAGCGACAGCCGGTTTGTCCTGCTGCTGCACAAAGCTGGGCGTCTCTTCCATGCTGACACGAAGCCACAGCGCAACGACGCCCATGGGTAACGCCAGGAAGAACGGAATACGCCAGCCCCAGTCGTGCAGGGCTTCCTGCGTGAGGAGGGCAGAGAGCAGCGCCACGATGCCTGCGCCCGCTAAAAGCCCCAGCGCCACGGTAAACGACTGCCACGCGCCATAGAGCCCACGCTTGCCGCGCGGGGCAAACTCCGTCATCAGCGAGACCGCACCGCCGTACTCACCGCCCGCAAACAGTCCCTGTAGGATGCGCAGCAGCGTAATAATGAGCGGTGCGGCAATCCCGATACTGGCATAGACCGGCACAATGCCGATGGCGGCGGTAGCGAGCGTCATCAGCACCAGCACAATAATGAGCGTCGGTTTACGGCCAATCCGGTCGCCGATGCGGCCAAACACCACCGCACCCAGCGGGCGGAAGAAGAAGGCAATGGCAAACGAGGCGTAGGTGAGGATCAGGCTGGTGAGCCCCGCTTCCCCTTCAAGCTGGAAGAAGTTCTTCGCAATGACGGTCGCCAGAAAACCGTAGACCGCAAACTCATACCACTCGATAAAGTTACCAATGGAGCCGGCAATTAATGCTCGCTTGTGCGCATCCGGTTGCATAACGATCCTCACTGAAAAGGGTAAGAATAAATTATTCAACAAAAGCGAAGTCATGAAATAGTTTATTCTTATGTTCTGTGAGCTATTTCACGAATGATATCAGCGGGATCGTGAACGTGTGACTCCCCTCCCATGCAGCGTGTGCGCGGTCTGTCCATACTTATCGTCATTGCCACTGAAGGAGGGAGACAGCATGCACTGGCAGACCCATACCGTTTTCAATCAACCTGCACCGCTTTCCAACAGTAACCTTTTCCTCTCGGACTGCGCCCTGCGCGATGCGGTCGCGCGTGAAGGGGCCGAGTGGGATATCGAACTCCTCGCCAGCATTGGTCAGCAGCTGGGTACGGCGGAGTCGCTGGAGCTGGGCAGGCTGGCGAACGTGAATCCGCCGGAGTTGCTTCGCTATGACGCCACCGGGGAGCGGCTGGATGACGTCCGCTTTCACCCGGCATGGCACCTGCTGATGCAGGGACTTTGTGCCAACCGCGTGCATAACCTGGCGTGGGAAGAGGAGGCGCGTAAAGGGGCGTTTGTCGCGCGGGCCGCACGCTTTGTGCTTCATGCTCAGGTGGAGGCGGGCACGCTGTGCCCTGTCACCATGACGTTTGCCGCGACACCGCTCCTGCAGCAGGCGCTCCCCAAACCCTTTCACGACTGGCTGACACCGCTGCTCAGCGATCGCTACGATCCTCATCTTGCGCCCGGCGCGCAAAAGCGCGGCCTGCTGATCGGTATGGGGATGACGGAAAAGCAGGGCGGCTCGGACGTGCTGAGCAACACCACCAGGGCGGAAAAATGCAGCGACGGCAGTTATAGGCTGGTGGGACATAAATGGTTTTTCTCCGTCCCGCAAAGCGATGCGCATCTCGTGCTGGCGCAGGCGAAGGGCGGACTATCCTGCTTTTTTGTGCCGCGCTTTTTACCTGACGGGCAGCGCAACGCCGTCCGGCTGGAGCGCCTTAAGGACAAGCTCGGGAACCGCTCCAACGCCAGCAGCGAGGTGGAATTCCTTGATGCCTCCGGCTGGCTGCTGGGGGAAGAAGGCGAAGGGGTACGGCAAATCCTCAAAATGGGCGGGCTGACGCGCTTTGACTGCGCGCTGGGCAGCCACGGACTGATGCGCCGTGCGCTCTCCGTGGCGCTGTACCATGCGCATCAGCGCCAGACCTTCGGCAAAAATCTTATCGATCAGCCGCTCATGCGCGAAGTGCTAAGCCGGATGGCGCTGGTGCTGGAGGGGCAAACGGCGCTGCTGTTCCGCCTGGCGCGGGCGTGGGATAAACGCGCGGATCCGCAGGAGGCGGCATGGGCACGGCTGTTTACCCCGGCCGCCAAATTTAGCGTGTGCAAAGCGGGCATCCCGTTTGTCGCTGAAGCGATGGAGGTGCTGGGCGGAGTAGGATACTGCGAGGAGAGCGAACTTCCCCGCCTGTATCGCGAGATGCCGGTGAACAGCATCTGGGAAGGGGCCGGCAACATCATGTGCCTGGACGTGCTGCGCGTGCTGGCGAAGCAGCCGGGTATACACGATCGGCTTGCCGATGAGTTTGCACAGGTCAAAGGGCAGGACAGACACTTCGACCGCAGCTGGCGACAGCTTCAGCAAAAACTGCGTAAACCGCAGGAGGCGCAGGGGCGGGAGATCGCGCAGCAGCTTTTCTTGCTGAGTGCCGGGAGCGAAATGCTGCGGCACGCATCGCCTCCGGTGGCGCAGGCGTGGTGCCGCATGATGCTGGATACCCGTGGCGGAACGGTGATGAGCGAGCAGGTGCAAAGTGACCTGCTGCTGCGTGCGACGGGCAGAGTCGGCTAGCCTTTTAGCTGGAACAGGCTCACCAGCTGAGCCAGGTGTGAACCCTTCTCGCGCAGCGTTTGAGCCGTTTGTTCGCTGCGTGAGATGCGGTCGGCATTGATATGCGACGCTTCGCCAATGTGGGTCATGGCGAGGTTCACCTGACCGATCCCGGCGGACTGCTCGCGTGAGGCATGGTTAATCTCGGTGACCAGCTGGCTGATGTTATCGATATGAACAATGATGTCATCCATCGCCAGGCGCGTCTGTTCAGACAGCGCATGACCCTCACTGACTTTCCTGAGCGTATCGCCAATCAGCTGTTCAATCTCCTTCACCGCATTAGCGCTGCGTCCCGCCAGGGCGCGAACTTCTTGCGCTACCACCGCAAACCCTTTTCCATGCTCGCCCGCGCGGGCCGCTTCCACTGCCGCATTCAGCGCCAGGATATTGGTCTGGAAAGCGATGGACTCAATCACGCGCGTGATGTCTGCGATGCGTTTTGACGCTTCGCGAATGTCGTCCATGGTCGACACCGCGTGGGTGACCGTCTCACCGCCCTGATGCACCGCGAGCGAGGTTTCACCCACCAACTGCTGCGTTTGCTCCATGTTGGCGGCATTTTGCTGCACGGTGGCGGCCAGCTGCTCCATGCTGGCGGAGGTCTCTTCCACGCTGCTGGCCTGCTTGTTGATCTGCTCTGAAATCTCGCCGGTATCGGCGGCCAGCGCGTTGGTACCTGAATGGATTTCGCCTGCGGCCTCGCGGACCTGCAGGACAATTTTTTGCAGGCCGCCACCGATGCCGTTGATGGCGTCGATCAGCTGGCCGACTTCGTCCTGACGCGTCACGGGCAGGCTGGAACGGAGATCCCCTGCGGCATATTGCCGGGCAAGATGGATCACATTGCGCAGCGGTCGGGTCAGCACCCGGCGAATCAGGACTACAAACAGACCAGCAAACAGGATGGATAAGGCCGTACCGGCGAGGAGGAAACCGTCGCGCATGGCGGTGACGCTTGAGAGCAGCACCGATTTATCCACTTCACCCACGATAGTCCAGTTCCAGCCTGGCAGCGGGGTATAAGCCATTTTCAGCGTGCGGCCGTCGTCGCTTACGCGCTCCAGCGTGCCGGGTTTATCACTCAGAAGCTGTTGCTGCGTCGCGTCGTCCCACTTCGGCAGTTTTCCCTCTTCGCTGGCGTGGAAAAGGTATTGCCCGCGCGTTTTGCCGTTGCTGCGATCCAGCACGAAGAAGTGACCGCTCTCGCCCAGGCGGCGGTTGAGGATTTTCTCACGCATGACGTTCCAGGAGTGAGTGATGTCTACCCCGACAAAGACGATCGCAATGACCTGTCCTTCGGCGTTTTTAACCGGCTGGTACTGGGTGATGTAGCGTTTGCCAAACAGCAGCGCCAGGCCGCGGTAGACTTCACCTTTGTTGACGGCGGCAAAGGCCGGGCTGGCGTTATCCAGAACGGTACCCATTGCCCGCTCGCCGTTCTCTTTACGCAGGGAAGTGGCTACGCGAACAAAGTCGTTACCGCTGCGTACAAACAGCGTCGAAATGGCTCCCGTACGGTTCAGGAACGCGTCCGAAAGCGTGTTGTTTTCATGCAGCCCGGTATCTCCGCCTTTCAGAAGCGGAACGCTGAGCCCGTTAATTGTCAGGGTTTGGGAAGCATCAATGTTCAGGGGCTGCGGTAAAAAGGTGGTGAACAGACGGGTATAGCTCTCAACCTCTTCACTCAGGCTGGTGTTAAACATCTGCACCATGTCGACCATGCCGGTGGACTGATTATGCAGATCTTCTACCGCAAGGGCTTCAAGCTGCTGGCTGGCTTTTTGACTGAGCAGAAAAGTGAAAAGCAGAAACAGCGTGGCGACACTGACGCCGGTAAGCAGTGACAGCTTCGCACCCAGGCCTGCGCGGCGAAAAATGTTGATCATAAATTGCTCATCATTGAAAAGGTATGGTTCTTCAACGGCAGAGCGGGGATTACGTTTACTGATTTAATGTAACAAAATGTTATTTTATTGTTCTTGATTTGTTTTTTATAAAATAAAAAATTTGCAAAAACGAAAAGCCACTAAAAATAAGTGGCTTTTATCAGGAGGGAGATTACACGTAGAGAATGGCCTGTACCCGCCAGTGGTCGATATGGTTATCTTCCTGCATCTGGATGATGCGATACCATGAAGCACCCTGCTCATCGGCCTTTAATGCCACGACACGTTCAACGTCTTGCGGGCTCCCCGAGATATTATTCACGGAGATCTGGCCAATTTCATTCAGGCCAGTCACACAATCAGCACTGGCGAATTCTGCTGACTGCGCGGTGGTGCTCAGCAGGCCTGCTGAGAGCAACAGTGAGGTCAAAGCAAGAGTTCGTTTCATCGTCAGCTCCATTTCACATATATCCGGTATCCGCCGGGCAATCCTTCGCAAATAAACTCCCTTCCATTGACGCGGGCATGGAGTTTATTGTGGACAGGAAAATGTCTATGGACGCAAAGCAGTGTAAATCTCGTTCAAAAGTAAACCATTATTTCCGGTACAAAATGGCCTGTGAATACCACTGTCCCGTTATGATGGTTTCGTCGATCATAATGATGACGTAATAATCTGCTTTGGCGGCGACGGCCTGTGCTTTTATTGCCGCTTCTGCGTCATCCGGAGAGCCGCGAACCAGCGCGGAGATGGTGCCCATTCGTTGTAATCCTTCCGTCTGATTACGACGAATCTCCTGTGGATGATCGGCGACCGGTGGAGCGGGTTGCGGCGTTCCCTGCAGCGCGCTACAGCCACTGAGCAGAAACACCAGCAATAAAGCAGCAAACCTGCGCATAACCATATCTCGTTTCCTGATAGCCATAGTGTAGTTGTCTGTGAATTTAGTTTTGGGGGAATGTTCCCGAAGTGTTATCTGGGACGTATATTTCGAATGAAAATGACGTGAAAGCGTAACCCAGTTCTCAACATTATGAATCATACATTCGCACAGGGTCGACAATGATTGAAATTGAAATACGCCATCTCGGCGACCATGAAATTTTACACGCGATGCCAGCGGGTAAACGTGATAAACCGCTGCCTGTTGTGGTTTTTTATCATGGGTTTACCTCATCGAAGCTGGTTTACAGTTATTTTGCGGTCGCGCTGGCGCAGGCGGGGTTTCGGGTAGTGATGCCGGATGCACCCGACCACGGCGCACGCTTTTTGGGTAACGAACAGGCGCGTCTTGGGCAGTTCTGGCACATTCTGCACGGGAGTCTGACCGAGTTTGCCGGGCTGCGCGATGCGCTGTATGAGGCAGGGCTGGTGGCCGACAATCGTCTGGCCGTGGCTGGGGCGTCGATGGGCGGTATGACGGCGCTGGGGATTATGACGCATCATCCTGAAGTGAAGTCTGTCGCCTGTCTGATGGGCTCGGGCTATTTTAAGTCGCTGGCGAAGACGCTTTTTCCCCCTCAGGATTTAGCGGAAATCGCCGCGACGCTCGAAGAGTGGGACGTGACCCGGGCATTGCCGCGCCTGGCCGATCGCCCGCTGCTGCTGTGGCACGGTGACGCGGATGATGTGGTCCCGCCCGAGGGAACCTTCCGCCTGCAGCAGGCGTTAATGAGTGAAGGACTGGACGATAATCTGACCTGTCTATGGGAACCGGGCGTCCGCCACCGCATCACGCCAACGGCGCTGGATGCCACGGTAGCGTTTTTCCGCCAGCACCTTTAAACGCGCAGCACTTTTACGCCCTGATCTTCCAGCTTCTGGAGGATCTCAGGGTTGGCGCCTTTGCCGGTGATCACCATGTCGATCTGTTCGGCACGGCTGAATAACATCCCTGCGCGCTCGCCCACTTTGCTGCTGTCGACCAGCACAACGAGCTTGCCCACAACGTTAAGCATGTTTTGTTCCGCCATCGCGGTCAGCATATCGGTTTTATACAGGCCATCTGCCGTCAGGCCTTTGCCACTGGTAAACATCCAGTGCCCGGCATAGAGACTGTTTTCGCTGTCCTGAGGGCTAAGGGTGATGGACTGGCTTTTGTTGTACTGACCGCCCATGATCACCACGCTCTCATGCTCCTGGTCGATGAGATAATTGGCGAGCGGTAAGTAGTTGGTGATGATTTGCACTGGCTTGCCGCACATTTCACGGCCCAGCAGAAACGCCGTGGAGCCGCAGTTGATGACCACGCTCTCGCCGGGATTCACCAGCTGCGATGCGGCTCTGGCAATCCGCACTTTTTCATCATGATTCTGCGCCTGATGAATATTCATCGGAGACCAGCGAGGGCGCTGCTGGCTGATCGCTTCCGCGCCGTTGCGGACCTTTTTCAGCTTGCCGCTTTCATCCAGCTTGTTGATATCCCGCCGCGCCGTTGCCGGGGAGATGCCTAAACGTTCGATCACTTTCTCGACGGTGATAAACCCGGTTTGCGCCAGGAGTTCCAGGAGAATTTGATGCCGTTGCGCTTCCGTCATGAGCTATTCCGATAAGAATTGATTTGAAAAGATGATATTTGAAATAGCGTGAAATTACTAAAAGAAATATGACATCGCCAGACATCATGTCTGGCGATGCGGCTGCACAATCAGAGGAAGGACTTGAACGGCAGGTCAGGCTCAATGGTGAAGCAATCATCGAAACCACGTGGGTAGTGATATTCGAAATTATCTTTGTCCAGTGGCCAGGTGAACTTGCCGCCGACCTGCCAGATGAACGGCTTGAAGCCATACTTCAGGCGGTCTTTTTTCATTTCCCACAGCACGCGGATCTCCTGCGGATCGGCCTGGAAGTTTGACCAGATATCGTGGTGGAACGGAATCACCACTTTGGTATTCAGCGCTTCCGCCATGCGCAGCATGTCGGCGCTGGTCATTTTGTCGGTAATACCGCGCGGGTTCTCGCCGTAGGAGCCCAGCGCCACGTCAATCTGATGCTCGTTACCGTGCTTCGCGTAGTAGTTGGAGTAGTGAGAGTCGCCGCTGTGGTACAGGGAGCCGCCAGGGGTTTTAAACAGATAGTTAACCGCGCGCTCATCCATACCGTCCGGCAGTACACCCGCGGCTTTCTGATCGGCAGGCAGGGTGATCAGTGCTGTACGGTCAAAGGCGTCCAGCGCGTGAATTTCAATATCTTTAATTTTCACCACGTCCCCAGGCTTCATCACGATGCAGCGCTCTTTCGGCACGCCCCAGCCGATCCACAGATCCACGCAGGTCTGTGGCCCGATAAACGGCACATCGTCAGCACAGTTTTGCATCACCGCAGCCGCCACGTTCACGTCGATATGATCGTTGTGATCGTGAGTAGAAAGGACGGCGTCGATCTGGCGAATGGCAAACGGATCGAGCACAAACGGTGTGGTACGCAGGTTCGGCTGCAGTTTTTCCACGCCCGCCATGCGCTGCATCTGATGGCCTTTTTTCATCAGCGGGTTGCCGTGGCTCTGCTTGCCGGTGCCGCACCAGAAATCGACACAGATATTGGCGCCACCCTCTGATTTCAGCCAGATACCGGTACAGCCCAGCCACCACATTGCAAACGTGCCAGGAGCAACCTGTTCCTGCTCGATCTCTTCATTCAGCCAACTGCCCCACTCCGGGAAGGTGCTCAGAATCCATGACTCACGGGTGATGGTGTTCACTTTACTCATCGTTTTGACTCCTGGTTTAATCAAAAGTAATCACATGGTGATTTGTTGTGATTAATGCTGGCACCATTTGATGCGCTTTGCAATGGCAAAAATGCGGAATTTTATCTGCGCAACTTCACGTACTCTGCACTTATTCCTTGTTAGACTATCCAGTATTAAGCATTAATTGCATGAATTATAAAGGTTAATTTATTTCTCATGTACGGTAGTGAAAATCATTACTAACACCATGGAAATAAATTGCGTGATACGTCACAAATAATCAAATGCAATCTTGTGGTGATTATTTGTGATTAATAGAGTGATGACACCAACCACACAGGGATTGCCCCTCGTGTTCTCATTTCTGGAGAGAGTTATGGAGATCCTCTACAACGTCTTTACCGTGTTCTTTAATCAGGTAATGACCAACGCCCCGCTGCTGCTGGGTATCGTGACGTGTCTGGGTTATATCCTGCTGCGCAAAAGCGTCAGCGTGATTATTAAAGGCACCATCAAAACCATTATCGGTTTCATGCTGTTGCAGGCGGGGTCAGGCATTCTGACCAGCACCTTTAAGCCGGTCGTCGCCAAAATGTCGGAAGTGTATGGCATCAACGGTGCCATCTCTGACACTTACGCCTCAATGATGGCGACCATTGAACGCATGGGTGATGCCTATAGCTGGGTGGGGTATGCGGTGCTGCTCGCCCTGGCGCTGAACATCATCTACGTTCTTCTGCGCCGTATTACCGGCATTCGCACCATCATGCTCACCGGCCACATCATGTTCCAGCAGGCGGGGCTGATCGCGGTTTCTCTCTATATCTTCGGCTACCCAATGTGGACCACGATTATCTGCACCGCGGTGCTGGTCTCGCTCTACTGGGGTATCACCTCCAACATGATGTACAAGCCTACTCAGGAAGTGACTGACGGCTGCGGTTTCTCCATCGGCCATCAGCAGCAGTTTGCCTCCTGGATTGCCTATAAAGTTGCACCGTACCTGGGCAAAAAAGATGAGAGCGTTGAAGACCTCAAGCTGCCGGGCTGGCTGAATATTTTCCACGACAACATCGTTTCAACCGCGATTGTGATGACCATCTTCTTCGGCGCCATTCTGCTCTCCTTCGGCATTGACGTTGTTCAGGCGATGGCGGGTAAAACGCACTGGACGGTTTATATCCTGCAGACCGGCTTCTCCTTCGCGGTGGCCATTTTCATCATCACTCAGGGCGTGCGTATGTTCGTCGCCGAACTGTCGGAAGCCTTCAACGGCATCTCGCAGCGCCTGATCCCTGGTGCGGTGCTGGCGATTGACTGTGCCGCTATCTACAGCTTCGCGCCAAACGCGGTGGTCTGGGGCTTTATGTGGGGCACCATCGGCCAGCTGATTGCGGTGGGCATCCTGGTCGGCTGCGGCTCCTCAATCCTGATTATTCCAGGCTTTATCCCGATGTTCTTCTCCAACGCCACCATCGGCGTCTTCGCTAACCACTTCGGCGGCTGGCGCGCGGCGCTCAAGATCTGCCTGGTCATGGGTATGGTGGAAATCTTTGGTTGCGTATGGGCGGTGAAGCTCACCGGTATGAGTGCCTGGATGGGCATGGCGGACTGGTCAATTCTGGCACCGCCGATGATGCAGGGCTTTGCCTCCGTCGGGCTGGTCTTTATGGCCGTCATCATCCTGATTGCTCTGGCTTATATGTTCTTCGCTGGCCGTTCGCTGCGAGCTGAAGAAGATGCGGAAAAACAAACAGCAGAAGTCTCTGCTCATTAAGGAGTTTCGATTATGACCGTACGTATCCTGGCTGTGTGTGGTAATGGGCAAGGCAGCTCCATGATCATGAAGATGAAAGTGGACCAGTTTTTAACCCAGTCAAACATTGACCACACGGTGAACAGCTGCGCGGTGGGTGAATACAAAAGTGAGCTGAACGGCGCGGACATCATCATCGCCTCTACCCATATCGCCGGCGAAATTAGCGTGTCGGGCAATAAATATGTGGTGGGCGTGCGCAACATGCTGTCGCCTGCGGATTTCGGACCAAAACTGCTGGAAGTGATTAAAGAGCACTTCCCACAAGACGTGAAGTAAGGACGCCACATGAAACTACGTGATTCGCTGGCAGAGAATAATTCCATCCTTTTACAGGCTGAGGCCAGCACCTGGCAGGAAGCGGTGAAGCTGAGCGTGGATCTGCTGGTTAAGGCTGACGTTGTCGAGCCGCGTTACTACCAGGCCATTCTTGATGGCGTCGCGCAGCACGGCCCTTATTTTGTGATAGCGCCAGGGCTGGCAATGCCGCATGGGCGTCCTGAAGAGGGCGTGAAGAAAACCGGCTTCGCGCTGGTGACGCTGAAAACGCCGCTGGTGTTCAACCACGAAGATAACGACCCGGTCGACATCCTGATCACCATGGCCGCCGTGGATGCTAACACCCACCAGGAAGTGGGCATCATGCAGATCGTCAATCTGTTTGATGACGAAGCTAATTTCGACCGTTTACGCGCCTGCCGTACCGAGCAGGACGTGCTGGATTTAATTGATAACGCCACAGCGGCGGCAGTCTAAGAGGAATTGAACATGTCATTACCTATGTTGCAGGTTGCGCTGGATAACCAAACTCTGTCCCACGCTTACGAAACCACCCGTCTGATCGCGGAAGAAGTCGATATCATCGAAGTGGGTACCATTCTGTGCGTGGGCGAAGGCGTGCGTGCCGTTCGCGACCTGAAGGCGCTCTATCCGCATAAAATCGTGCTGGCAGATGCCAAAATTGCCGACGCAGGCAAAATCCTTTCCCGCATGTGCTTTGAAGCGAATGCTGACTGGGTCACCGTGATCTGCTGTGCGGATATCAACACCGCCAAAGGCGCGCTGGACGTGGCAAAAGAGTTTAACGGCGACGTGCAGATTGAGTTGACCGGTTTCTGGACCTGGGAGCAGGCGCAGGAGTGGCGCGATGCGGGCATTCAGCAGGTGGTGTACCACCGCAGCCGCGACGCGCAGGCCGCAGGCGTGGCGTGGGGCGAAGCGGATATCAGCGCGATCAAACGTCTGGCGGATATGGGCTTCAAAGTCACCGTCACCGGCGGTCTGGCGCTGGAAGATCTGCCGCTGTTCAAGGGCATTCCGATTCACGTCTTTATTGCCGGTCGCAGCATTCGTGATGCGGCGTCTCCGGTGGAAGCGGCGCGTCAGTTCAAACGCTCAATCGCTCAGCTTTGGGGCTAAGGAGCGGGTATGTTGTCAAAACAGGTCCCGCTTGGCATCTATGAAAAGGCACTCCCTGCGGGGGAGTGCTGGCTGGAGCGGTTACAGCTGGCAAAACATCTGGGCTTCGATTTTGTCGAAATGTCCGTGGATGAGACGGACGAGCGTCTCTCTCGCCTCGACTGGAGCCGCGAACAGCGCCTGGCGCTGGTGAGCGCCGTTGCTGAAACGGGCGTGCGCGTGCCGTCCATGTGCCTGAGCGCCCACCGTCGTTTTCCGCTCGGCAGCGAAGACGATGCCGTACGCGCGCAGGGGCTGGAGATCATGCGTAAAGCCATTCGCTTTGCGCAGGATGTCGGTATCCGCGTGATCCAACTGGCGGGTTATGACGTTTACTATCAGGAAGCCAACGATGAAACGCGCCGTCGTTTCCGTGACGGCCTGAAAGAGAGCGTTGAGATGGCCAGCCGCGCGCAGGTCACGCTGGCGATGGAGATCATGGACTACCCGTTAATGAATTCCATCAGCAAGGCGCTGGGCTACGCGCATTATCTGAATAACCCGTGGTTCCAGCTTTATCCCGATATCGGCAACCTGTCGGCATGGGATAACGACGTGCAGATGGAGCTGCAGGCAGGCATGGGGCATATCGTGGCGGTGCATGTCAAAGATACCCGTCCTGGCGTGTTTAAAAACGTACCGTTCGGCACCGGGGTGGTGGATTTTGAACGGTGCTTCGAGACGCTCAGGCAGACAGGCTATTGCGGGCCTTACCTGATTGAGATGTGGAGCGAGACGTCGGACAACCCGGCAGCGGAAGTGGCGAAGGCGCGGGACTGGGTGCGCGAACGTATGGCGCGGGCAGGGTTGCTGGAGGCTGAACATGCTTAAGCTTAAACAGCAGGTCTTTGAAGCCAATATGGATCTGCCGCGCTATGGCCTGGTCACCTTCACCTGGGGTAACGTGAGCGCGATCGATCGCGAGCAGGGGCTAATCGTGATTAAGCCGAGCGGTGTGGCGTATGACACCATGAAAGCAGACGATATGGTGGTGGTGGATCTCGACGGAAACGTCGTGGAGGGAAAATGGCGTCCCTCTTCAGATACCGCAACCCATCTGGCGCTGTACCGGCGTTATCCGTCCCTCGGCGGCGTGGTGCATACCCACTCCACGCACGCGACGGCCTGGGCACAGGCCGGGCTGCCCATCCCGGCGCTGGGCACGACCCACGCGGACTACTTCTTTGGCGACATCCCCTGCACGCGGGCATTAACGCAGGATGAAGTGGAAGGTGAATACGAGCTCAACACCGGAAAGGTGATTATCGATACGCTGGGAGAATGTGAGCCGCTGCATACGCCGGGTATTGTGGTCTATCAGCACGGCCCGTTCGCCTGGGGAAAAGATGCCCACGACGCCGTTCATAATGCGGTCGTCATGGAGGAAGTGGCACGCATGGCGTGGATTGCCCGCGGCATCAACCCACAGCTTCAGGGCATTGATGATTACCTGATGAATAAGCATTTCATGCGCAAGCACGGCCCGAATGCCTACTACGGGCAGAAGTGAATAAGCGCTCTGGAATACCGAAAAACAGTTGTAACCGGTGGTATTCCGGAGCCATTCACAAAAAAAAGCCCCCGGGCAGGGGGCAACGTCAACTATGGCTATGTTCTCGTTGTTGGCTTTCCTGGTGCTAGCGTTAATGCGTTATCGGTAAATATCTGCACTGGCGTGCATGTTGCCGTTGCTGCCGGGCTCACGGGTTAACATCACGTGGTAATAGGTTGCGCCCTGCGCATCGGTTTCTTCATTAAGGGCCTGATCTGCTTCACTTTCCGTGGCGAAATTATGATTGATGTAAATGACGCCCAAGCTTTGCACATCATCCATGTTTCTGGCCTGTCGGCTGTCTATCTTGATGGCTGCCATCGCGTTTGCACTGAGCAAAAGCGCCGCCATTATGGCTAATGCGATTTTTTTCATGATATGCGCTCCACGACTGCGTGCTGCGAGAGGGGGGATGCTCCTTCTTTAATTCAGGTGATCTCTGATTAAAGTGTAATCACTCATCCGGCGGGGATGCGTGACCATTTCTGATGCAGTTGTTCAAAAAAACAACGCTTCCGGGTGTGACCAATTTTAAATCACCCACTTAGACCCGCTTCGCGCTTTGTGCGAATTATTTGTGCAATCAGCTTGAGTTTCCAGGGGCGCGCAAGTATTATGACGCGTCAATTTTTCAGCCGACCTTTAACACGTTCCTTGCCTCCCCGGGCCTCGGCTGACCCAGACAGGAGGCTGAATAATCCGTAAGGAGCAATTCGATGCGTCATTACGAAATCGTTTTTATGGTCCATCCTGACCAGAGCGAACAGGTTCCGGGTATGATCGAGCGTTACTCTGCTGCCATCACTGGTGCAGAAGGTACGATCCACCGTCTGGAAGACTGGGGCCGCCGTCAGCTGGCTTACCCGATCAACAAACTGCACAAAGCACACTACGTTCTGATGAACGTTGAAGCGCCGCAGGAAGTGATCGATGAGCTGGAAACTACCTTCCGCTTCAACGATGCCGTTATCCGCAGCATGGTTATGCGTACCAAAAACGCAGTTACCGAAGCATCTCCGATGGTTAAAGCGAAAGACGAGCGCCGTGAGCGTCGCGATGATTTCGCAAACGAAACCGCAGATGATTCTGATGCTGGGGATTCTGAAGAGTAATTTCTGATGACCAACCGTCTGGCGTTGTCCGGCATCGTATGCAGGGCTCCCCTTCGAAAGGTCAGTCCATCAGGAATTCCGCATTGCCAGTTCGTGCTTGAGCATCGTTCTGTGCAAGAGGAAGCCGGGTTTCACCGGCAGGCGTGGTGCCAAATGCCCGTTATTATTAGCGGACACGAAAACCAGGCCATTACTCACAGTTTAACGGTCGGTAGCGCAGTAATCGTTCAGGGGTTCATCTCTTGCCACAAGGCAAAGAACGGCCTGAGCAAAATGGTTCTGCATGCCGAGCAGATTGATTTGATAGATTCTGGAGACTAGCCATATGGCACGTTATTTCCGTCGTCGCAAGTTCTGCCGTTTCACCGCGGAAGGCGTTCAAGAGATCGACTATAAAGATATCGCAACGCTGAAAAACTACATCACCGAAAGCGGTAAGATTGTCCCAAGCCGTATCACCGGTACTCGTGCAAAATACCAGCGTCAGCTGGCTCGCGCTATCAAACGCGCTCGCTACCTGTCCCTGCTGCCGTACACTGATCGTCATCAGTAATCGGGCACGGTCCATTAATACGACTTTAAGAGGATAAGGTAATGCAAGTTATTCTGCTTGATAAAGTAGCAAACCTGGGCAGCCTGGGTGATCAGGTTAACGTTAAAGCGGGTTACGCACGTAACTTCCTGGTTCCACAGGGTAAAGCTGTTCCAGCTACCAAGAAAAACGTAGAGTTTTTCGAAGCACGTCGCGCTGAACTGGAAGCCAAACTGGCTGACGTTCTGGCGGCTGCTAACGCTCGCGCTGAAGCAATCAACGCACTGGGCACCGTTACCATCGCGTCTAAATCTGGCGACGAAGGTAAACTGTTCGGTTCCATCGGTACCCGCGATATCGCTGATGCAGTATCTGCTGCAGGCGTTAAAGTGGCTAAGAGCGAAGTTCGTCTGCCGAACGGCGTTCTGCGTACCACTGGTGAGCACGAAGTTGACTTCCAGGTTCACAGCGAAGTGTTCGCTAAACTGGTTGTTAACGTTGTAGCTGAGTAATTTTTTACTCTGCTCACGTTGAAACGCCGGCCTTGTGCCGGCGTTTTGCGTTTTAGAGATCCGGGCTCTTAACGCGCCCTGATAAAACTGCCGTCTGGCTGGCGGGTAAACAGTACCTGTTGTCCACTTCCCGTATCAATCGTTAACCCTGTCACCACCCCGCTGGCATTCTGGCGAATCTGTACCATCTGACCATTCTGCAGGTTACTGAGCGGTTTACCCGCACCTTCCACCTTCGCCATGGCATACACGTCGGTTGGCGGCAGGTTGTGGTCGCGGAACAGCTGTGCCAGGGTTTTGCCCGGCTCTACGCGATAGGAGCGCCACTGTTGCTCAATGCCGGTGGGCTGCTGCGTCTGAGGCTGAGACGGGGCGGCGGCTTGATCCTGCGGCTGTTCATCCTGAATGGGCTCTGGCTCAACCGGCGCAACCTGACCCGGATCGTTAGACGGGGAGACGAGCTGCGTCTGCATCGGCTGTGCGTCAGGCTGCGGCCGCGTCTGCGACTGAATGTCCAGTTGGGCATTGCGGGTGACGGGTGCGGTATCGACATCATCGCCCCCGGAAGGAAGCAGGAAGCCCACAATCACCATCAGCGCACCAATGATGATCCCTCTGCGATGCAGAGGAGGCAGCGGGTCCATGATGCGAAAATTGTCCGGCGCCTGCCAGATTTTCGCCAGGGTAGGTTTCAGTTCAAATCGCCCGGGCATGGCACTCCTCCTGCTCCGCGTATTTTTTATCCTGTGCCCCGAAGTATAGTTTGCTAACTGCCTGAACGGCGTAGTAAACCCGACATCCGTGACATCAGTTCGGGATTAATCCTGGTTATCTCTATTGTTTCTGTTTCGTCGCGGTTTGTCACCTTAACTTCAGACAAAGTTTTACCCATAAGGGCATGGCTGATATGCTGCCCGCTACTTTAAATGTGATGGAAGGAAAACCCATGACCACCCCGACTTTTGACACTATCGAAGCGCAGGCAAGTTACGGTATCGGCTTGCAGGTAGGACAGCAGCTGAGCGAATCCGGCCTGGAAGGTCTGTTACCAGAAGCGCTGGTGGCGGGTATCGCTGACGCGCTGGAAGGCAAACAGCCTGCCGTTCCGGTTGACGTCGTGCACCGTGCGCTGCGTGAAATCCACGAACGTGCTGACGCCGTGCGCCGTGCGCGCTTTGAAGAGATGGCCGCCGAAGGTGTGAAATATCTGGAAGAGAACCGCGAGCGTGAAGGCGTGAACAGCACCGAGTCTGGTCTGCAGTTCCGCGTGATCAATCAGGGCGACGGCGCAATCCCGGCGCGTACCGACCACGTTCGCGTGCACTACACCGGTAAGCTGATCGACGGTACCGTGTTCGACAGCTCCGTGGCGCGCGGCGAACCGGCTGAGTTCCCGGTAAATGGCGTTATCGCAGGCTGGATCGAAGCCCTGACCCTGATGCCAGTGGGTTCCAAATGGGAACTGACTATCCCACACAACCTGGCCTACGGCGAGCGCGGCGCTGGCGCGTCCATCCCGCCATTCAGCACCCTGGTCTTTGAAGTCGAGCTGCTGGAAATTCTGTAATCGAATTTTCTTATTTCCTCTCCCCGATTGGGGAGAGGAAAATAGTGTAAAAACCTATAGTTACGGTGCTATCAACATTTTATCTTGCAAACGAAACTGTTGCGTGTATTTTTGTGAGCTGTTTCGCGCTGTATGAGTGATATGACACTCACTTTCAACATATTATTAACATAATATCTAAATCATAGTATTCATCCCGCCGATTCTTACCTAATATCGATTAGCCCTTACAAGGGAACGTCATCTTTTGACGTATTTAAAGGCCAGAAGAGCCTTAACAACACAGACAGGCATAAACAGGAAAATATCACATGGTAGATCAGGTCAAAGTCGTCGCCGACGAAGAGGCGTCGTCTGAACAGTCGCTACGGCGCAATCTCACAAACCGTCATATTCAGCTCATTGCGATTGGGGGTGCCATCGGTACCGGGCTGTTTATGGGGTCAGGCAAAACCATCAGTCTCGCCGGACCGTCAATCATATTCGTTTATATGATTATCGGTTTTATGCTGTTCTTCGTGATGCGTGCAATGGGTGAACTGCTGCTCTCGAACCTCGAATACAAATCCTTCAGCGACTTCGCTTCAGACCTGCTCGGGCCGTGGGCGGGCTATTTCACCGGCTGGACCTACTGGTTCTGCTGGGTCGTCACCGGTATGGCGGACGTCGTGGCGATTACCGCCTATGCGCAGTTCTGGTTCCCGGGGCTCTCGGACTGGGTCGCCTCGCTGGCGGTTATTGTGCTGCTGCTGAGCCTGAACCTCGCCACCGTCAAAATGTTCGGTGAGATGGAGTTCTGGTTTGCGATGATCAAAATCGTGGCCATTGTTGGGCTCATCGTGGTGGGCCTGGTAATGGTGCTTACCCACTTCCAGTCACCAACCGGCGTTCAGGCGTCGTTTACCCATCTGTGGAATGACGGCGGCTGGTTCCCGAAAGGCATCAGCGGCTTCTTTGCTGGCTTCCAGATTGCGGTGTTCGCGTTTGTGGGGATTGAGCTTGTCGGAACGACCGCTGCGGAAACCAAAGATCCGGAGAAGTCCCTGCCGCGCGCCATCAACTCCATTCCGGTGCGTATCATCATGTTCTACGTCTTCGCGCTGGTCATCATTATGTCCGTGACGCCGTGGAGCTCCGTGGTCCCTACCAAGAGCCCGTTCGTCGAGCTGTTCGTGCTGGTAGGCCTGCCTGCTGCCGCAAGCCTGATTAACTTCGTGGTGCTGACCTCTGCTGCCTCGTCTGCCAACAGCGGCGTATTCTCCACCAGCCGTATGCTGTTTGGTCTGGCGCAGGAAGGCGTGGCGCCGAGCGCGTTCGCCAAGCTCTCTAAGCGTGCGGTACCGGCAAAAGGGTTGACCTTCTCCTGCATGTGCCTGCTGGGCGGTGTGGTGATGCTCTACGTGAACCCAAGCGTGATTGGCGCGTTCACCATGATCACCACGGTCTCTGCGATCCTGTTTATGTTCGTCTGGACCATCATCCTCTGTTCATACCTGGTGTACCGCAAGCAGCGTCCACACCTGCATGAAAAATCGATCTACAAGATGCCGCTGGGCAAGCTAATGTGCTGGGTGTGCATGGCGTTCTTTGTCTTCGTGCTGGTTCTGCTGACGCTGGAAGATGATACCCGCCAGGCACTCATCGTCACGCCGCTGTGGTTTATCGCGCTGGGGCTGGGCTGGGTGTTTATCGGTAAGAAACGGATGGCAGGCGTAAGGTAAAAGCAAAACGGCAACGTCAGTTGCCGTTTTTAGTTTTTGCACCCTCTCCCTGTGGGAGAGGGCTGGGGTGAGGGCATCAGGCCGCAGCGGCCTTTTTTATTCCCCCGCTAAAGCCCGCGGGAACAGAACGTTGTTCTCAAGACTGATGTGTTCCATCAGGTCGTCGATCGTTTCGTTAATACCGTTGTACATCGCTTTCCACGTTGTGCACGCTTCTGGCGGCGGCGTGACGTTGTGGGTGGTGTGTTTGATCACTTCCAGCAGTTCACCCGCGTCATCGTGCTCGCTTTCCATCACGCTGATGGGTCCCATCGCCTGGCTTCCCATTCCCTGTTTAATCATCGGGAAGAGGATCTGCTCTTCTTTCATCATGTGGCTGGAAAGCTCTTCGTGCAGCAGGGTCAGGTACTTCGCCAGACCGCGCGGTACGGAAGGTTTGTCGGCATGGACGCGCTCGACTTTGGTCGCCTGCAGGATCAGCTCCGGCAGCTGTTCACGGTGACGGTCATGGTATCGCACGAGGATATGGTCGATGATTTCCGCGAGCGGAGCGGTTCGCCAGTCTTTGTCGACGGGCTGCTCGGCCAGCAGCGCCAGCTCGGCTTCAATCACCTCAACGTCCAGCTCTTTGCGTGAAGCCGCACGCGCCAGGGTTTGCTTACCGCCGCAGCAGTAATCCATATCGTATTTACGGAACAGCGCAGAAGCGCGAGGAATGGAGAGCGCCAGCTCGCCAAGGGATTGGTCGCGAAAGGCCATAGCAGTTACCTCGTCATCAATAATATAAGATGCATATTAAATGCATCTTTAAGCTGGCGCTATAACCCTTTAGAGGGACGGGAAAAAGTGAGATGCAGATCACAAAAAAATATCCGATTTAACTCTCTGAATGGGCTCAGGAAAGTGGTTTCGAAACTTTTTAAAGGTGGAGAAACAGTAAACAACCCGCTGTGCCTGCCGATATATCCACGTCAGACAAACCTGCATATAACAAAGGCAACGCATGTTTAAACGTATAAAAGTCATTACCCTTCTGATTTCGGTGCTGCTCGTGCTCGGCATCATGCAAGTGATTTCCGCCGGTATCTTTATCAACGCCCTGAACAACGATAAAGACAACTTCACCGTGGCGCAGCTCTCCAGCAAGAACGTGGCGGAGTTTACCGATGCGTGGATCAGCCTGAACCAGGCGCGTGTCACCCTGAACCGCGGGATGCTGCGCCTGCAAAGCAGCATGGCCTCTCAAATTAACGGCGGTCAGCTGAATGAGCTGGTGACCACGGCGAAAAATCTGCTGACTGAAGCGCAGGTTCATTACGATAAATACTATGCCTTGCCGAATACGCCAGGCCTGGATGAGAACCTGACGAATCGCCTTGAGGAGCAGTACCGTAATTACTCTACAACGCTGACGCAAATGAATGTTCTGCTGAGCCAGGGCAATCTGGAAGATATGTTCAAGCAGAATGCCGAACAAAAACAGAACGCGATGCAGGCGGTTTATCGTGAATGGCGTGAAGCGCAGGCCGCGCTCACAGATAAAGGCATTCAGGATAACGAAAGTGATTACAAGCGCATCCTGTGGATCCTCTCTGCGGTCATGCTGCTGGTGATTGTGGTGATTATCTCCAGCTGGATTGCTATGCGCCGCGTGCTGCTGCTGCCGCTGGAAGAGGTGATTAACCATATTCGCGCCATTGCGGCGGGGGATTTAACCCAGCCGATTCAGGCCGACGGTAAAAATGAGATGGCCATCCTGGCGCGCAACGTTCAGGAGATGCAAACCTCGCTGGCGAACACGGTGGGCGTGGTGCGTGAAGGCGCCGATACGATTTACACCGGTGCAGGCGAAATCTCTGCGGGCAGTAACGATCTCTCTTCCCGTACCGAGCAGCAGGCCGCTTCTCTTGAAGAAACGGCAGCCAGCATGGAACAGCTGACAGCAACCGTGAAGCAGAACGCCGATAACGCGCGTCAGGCGTCCCGTCTGGCGCTGGACGCCTCCTCAACGGCGAAGAAGGGCGGTAACGTGGTGGAAGGCGTGGTGCGTACGATGGATGAGATCGCCACCAGTTCCAGCAAAATCGCGCAAATTACTAACGTGATCGACGGTATTGCCTTCCAGACGAACATTCTGGCGTTGAACGCGGCGGTAGAAGCGGCGCGCGCGGGCGAGCAGGGCCGCGGTTTTGCGGTGGTGGCAGGGGAAGTGCGTACCCTCGCACAGCGCAGCGCTCAGGCGGCGAAAGAGATCAAAGCGCTTATTGATGATTCCGGTGAGCGCGTGAACGCGGGCTCGCAGCTGGTTAACGAAGCCGGGGCCACGATGGCCGAGATCGTCAATGCGGTTACCCGCGTCACCGACATCATGGGCGAAATTGCCTCGGCCTCTGACGAGCAGAGCCGCGGTATCGACCAGGTGGGCCAGGCGGTAGCCGAGATGGACCGCGTGACCCAGCAGAACGCCTCGCTGGTGGAGGAGTCTGCGGCCGCAGCGGCGGCGCTGGAAGATCAGGCTGCACGCCTGAACGAAGCGGTCGCGGTGTTCAAAATCACCCGCAATCAGGCGGTTAAAGCGGCACCGGTGAAAATCTATGTGCCAAAAGCGCAGCCTGTAGCCGCGGCGTCTGAAGGGAACTGGGAAACGTTTTAACATCATGCCGGGTGGCGCTGCGCTGACCCGGCCTGTGAAACCGTTCCATGTAGGCCGGGTAAGGCGTAGCCGCCACCCGGCAAAATCACATCTCCGACGCCGGAATAACCCGCGGTTTTTCCGGCTTCGCTCTCACCGCCATCACCACCCCTATGACCAACAGCGCGATCCCGCAGGCCGTGAATAACGGCGGCACGCTCTGGCGCATCAGGAAGGTATAAAGCAGTCCGGCCAGGGTTTCGAAGACAATCAGCGGCCCTAAGATCACCGTCGGCAGCTTCTGGCTGGCAATGTTCCAGCACAGCGCGCCCACCCATGAACACAGCACCGCAATCGCCACCATCAGGCCGATAAACACCCACGGTCTTGGCCCGAAGGGCTGGGTGAAGTCCGGCTGCTGATGGCCCAGCCAGAGGCATGCGCCGAGATACCCCACGACGGATACGGGCAGCGTGACCAGCGCCTGCGCCGTTGCCCACATCATCGGATGCTTGTCCGGATTCTCACGCAGCCAGCGCGCATTGCGCAGGGCATACCATGCCCAGCACGCCACGGAAATGAACGCCAGCAGAATGCCAGACCCGTAACGCCACAGGTCAACATCCGCCTGCCCATGACGCAGCTCGGCAATATTGACGCATATCAGTCCCAGGGCAGTGCAGATCAGCGCCGGTGCCATTTTTGACCACGCCAGTTTGCCATCGCGGTGGCTGTAGAGCAGGTTAGCAAAGACGGGGATGACGACCGGCAGCGTGCCGATAATCATGGTCGATACCGGCGCACCGGTACGCTGAATGGCACTCGCGAGGCAAACGTAATAGATAAGATTGCCCATCATGGTCAGCACCAGCGCGGTCCCCCAGTCCTGACGGCTGAGCTGACGCAAGCGCGCCCGTCCCAGCCACGCCAGGGGCAGGGCAATCAGCCCCAGCGCCAGATAACGTCCGGTCGACTGCAGTATTGCCGGATACTCGGGTACGATCAGCGGGCCGACAAAAATCAGCCCCCACATCATCCCGGCCAGCAGGGCATACAACACTCCACTAATCATTTTTCCATCCACAGGTATTTACGCTGTTCTCAGTGTAGGAGGGGCAAATGCGCGCGTATTGTATGAGGTTGCGCATTAGCGCCGGGTGACCTGCTTCTGGTAGCGCACGGGGGTAATGCCGTAGCGGTGGGTAAACGCGCGGGTGAGATGCGACTGATCGGTCAGCCCGGTTGCGGCGGCGACCTCTGCCGCGGGCATGCCGTGCGTGAGGAACGCTTTGGCGCGCCAGAGGCGAATGGCCATCAGCATCTGATGTGGCGTCACGTGAAAATGGGCTTTGAACTGGCGCTGGAAATGATACGGGCTGAGTGAAACGACGCTGGCCAGTTCGTCCAGCGTCAGAGCGCGCATATAGTTGTCATGCAGATACTCGCGTACCCGTTCAAAGCGGTGCGCACCTTCCTGAACCCGCGGCGCGTGATGAGCAAACGGCTGAAAGGTCTCAATCAGATCCAGCAGTAATCCTTTTTGCGCAAGCGGATCGTCCGTGTGCCACAGGCCGTAAATGAGCCTGCCGATTTGCTGCGAGCGCAGCGGGTCATGACGCGTTACGTCGCTAAACCACCAGTGTCGGAGGCCGGTCACCTCTTCCAGCAGGTCGGGTTCGATATAGACCATCCGGTAGCGCCAGCCGCCCTCGGTGGCGGATTCGCCGGTGTGGATCTCGTCCGGGTTCATGGTAACGACGGATTTTTCCGCCGCGAGATGCTGGGTACCGCGATAGCGAAAGCGTTCGGCACCGGTTTCAATCGTGCCGATCCCGAAGGCTTCATGGGTGTGAGGCTCAAAGGCGTAGTCAGAAATATGGGCATGATAAAGCTCCAGGCCCGGCAGCTGCGCCAGATGGCGAAAGCGCGCGCTGTCTCTTTCATCATTAAACTGTTCCGGTACGCCTTGCACGGTGAGCCTCCTCGCGTTCATCTATTTTATTATCAGAGATGACCGGCGTTTATGCACTAAACATCTTTGCCCGGACCGTCTTACGATAATCCCCCGGTGACACCGTGGTTTTATGCTTAAACTGGCGGTTAAAGTGCGCAATGTCCTGATAGCCAACCGCATTGGCGATCTCCTGAATGCTCAGATTGGTGGATTGCAGCATCGTCATGGCGGATTCAATTCTGGCGGTTAATAAATACTGCAGGGGGGACATGTCGGTGGCATTTTTAAAGCGACGGTTGAAGTTGCGCAAACTCATGCCAGCCATATCGGCAAGATTTTGCATGGATATATCCGAGGCGCAGTTGGCTTTTATCCAGATTTGAATTTGAACAATATCTTCATCCGGATGCGGTTTGTTTTCTTCACTGTAACACTGGCGATCAAACTGACTTCGAATTTCATGGAAAAAGGTCCGCTGGGTATGTGTGGCTACCCGTTTCCCGTATATCGTTTCGATGAAATGGATGGTCAGATCTGAGAGGGCTTTGACGCTGGCGGCACAGTAAATATTATCGGCCTGCGTGAGAAAATGTTTGGTTTGTAATTTTACGTTGGGGTAGTCGCGCGAGAACTGTTTGAAGTAGTGCCAGTGGGTGGTGGCAGGTTTCCCGTTGAGCAATCCCGACTCCGCCAGGAAACAGCAGCCCGTTCCGACGGCCGCGATGCGGGTCCCTCGCGCCGCCTGTTCGCTAAGCCATGCCAGGAGCTCAGGCTGTTGTCTGACCACCGCGCGAGGATTGCGCCACAGGGCGGGAAGATAGATAACGTCATAGTGCCTGTCTGCGGCAAGGGTGGTATCGGCGGTAATGCTGAAGCCACTGTGCGTCAGGATGGGCTCGTTATTTATGCCAATAGTATGAACTTTCAGTATATTCTCCGGACGACAGAGTCTGAATGAAGACGTCTCCGGTTTGTGCGTGTCTGCATGGGATGTTGTTTTTTGCTCGGCTAAATAGCTACTGGCTGCGGCTTTCCACATTTCAATCGGAAGACTGAGACCGGAACTTAGCATGCGTTCACATAACACAAATCCTATTTGTGTATTTGTCATTTTTGATTAATACCTGTTTTGACTATTATTTTTGGTAGCTCATCGTTGTCCTGGCCAAAAAAGTCAGCATTTTGGCTGGATTTTCATATTAGCTTTTGTTGGTAATTTGTAAACTAATATCTGAAATTATCGCACTTACTTAACAAAATAAATCCACGACCACTACAGGATGAATTATGGCGAAATTACCCGTAATAACGGCTTTTGGCGGCTATGGTCCAGCTGGTCGTAGTTCTTCACATCATGCATTTCGTCGAATGATTATTGAGTCATTATCGGAAGAGGAAAGACAAGCGACGTTATTATCGTTAGCCATTCTGATGGGCGTGCTTAAATATGATGAGGGCGGATATTGCGACATTTCCGGTAAAAGATTTACACCTGCTCAGGCTGCCGCGAAGATAAAAGACGAGGCGCTTGAGGGAACCCTTATCCGAAAAATTACGCGCGACTATTTTGATGTCGATGCTATCGTCAGCCATGCAAAATTGAATATAGTTTCAGGCGAAGAGGGATTCAGTTTTAATATATCTTCCAGACAATTACCTCAACCCTTACCGGCGGGATGGCACGTTGAAGAATTAGCGGATCAGCGTGTGCGTATAACCGTTAAAGGAGAGATGGACTGTAAAATTGAGGCATTGTTGCGCACGGAGGTTCAGGCTGCAGGTTTGCTGCCGCAGGGATTCCGCCCGGGTGACCATTACAGTTCGCAGTTCCATCCGCGGGCGCTACAAATGGCGATTGTCGGAGCGTCAGACGCCATCAACGCCCTGGGGATCCCGTGGCGAGAGATACAGGCCAACATCACGCCGGATCAGCTCGGGGTCTATTCGGGCAATATCATGGGACAGCTCGACGATTATGGCTTTGGCGGTATGCTCCAGTCGCGCCTGAAAGGCCATCGCGTCAGCGCCAAACAGTGTCCGCTGGGCCTGAACAGCATGTGCGCCGATTTCCTCAATGCGTATGTGCTGGGTAGCGTCGGTCATACCAGCGCCACGCTGGGGGCATGCGCCACGTTTCTGTATAACCTGAATGCGGCAGTTGAAGATATTAAAGCGGGGCGCATTCGCGTTGCCGTTGTGGGCAGCGCCGAAGCGCCGGTCACCTCAGAGGTGATTGAAGGATTCGATGCCATGGGCGCCCTGGCAACGGAGAGCAAGCTTAAGCATATTGATGAAACGGAAACGGCCGACTGGCGCAACAGCAGCCGCCCGTTTGGCAACAGCTGCGGTTTTGTGATCGCAGAATCCAGCCAGTACGTCGTGTTAATGGACGACGAGCTGGCGCTGCAGCTTGGGGCAGAGATCCACGGTTCGGTGGGGAATGTCTTCATCAACGCTGACGGCTTTAAGCGTTCTATCGCGTCACCGGGGCCGGGGAACTACATCACCATGGCGAAAGCGGTAGCCTCTGCGGTATCGATGGCCGGGATAGAGACGGTGCAGAAGGGATCGTTTATTCAGGCGCACGGTTCAAGCACGCCGAAGAATTGCGTCTCCGAGGCGGATATTTTTGACCGCGTTGCGCAAGCCTTTTCGATTCGCGACTGGCCGGTGACGGCGGTGAAATCGTATCTTGGTCACTCCCTGGGGCCCGCCAGCGGCGACCAGCTCATCAGCTGCCTCGGCGTCTTCCGCTATGGCATTTTGCCGGGAATTAAAAGCGTGTCGCACATTGCGCCGCAGGTGAATAACGCACGCTTAACCATACCTGTTCAGGACTGCAAATTAGAGGAAGGCCAGGGGCAGATTGCCTTTATAAATTCAAAAGGCTTTGGCGGTAATAATGCCACGGGGGTGGTTTACTCGCCAAAGCTTACCCATCAATGGTTGCGCAAACGCTATGGGGACGCGGTGTTTGCGGAGTATCAGCAGCGTAACCGCCAGGTGCGACGTCAGGCTAACGCGTATGATGAGGCGGCTTCGCAGGGTGAACTCAATGTCATTTATCTGTTTGGCCAGCAGGGGATAAATGAGGAAGATATTAAGATTGATATGAATGGCATCACCATTCCTGGATTTGAAAAACCGATTACATACGCGACGGATAAAGAATACCCGGATTTTTAATCGTTATATCTGATTTTATTTTTAATAAATAAAGGTGCTTGTATTTTCTCAGGTGCCTTACCTTTGTGCACCACTAAACAGGAGAAAAAAAGTGGCTAATCTCAGTGCAATACTGATTGCCTTTGGCTGGAGCGGTATTGTCGTCGGCATAATGATGGGCGGGTTAATGGGGATGTATGCTTTTAAGGGACCCTTTCGCGCACCCAAAGGACATGAAAACTATACCGATTTAAATCGCAGAATGTTAAGGCTGGCACATATTGCCTTTATTATGCTGCCGTTAATATCCATGCTCTATGGCATGTGTATTGATGGCCTCGCCGTGTCTTATACCTATAAATATTATGCCGTTATTTGCATGATGATACTTTCGGTGGGTATTCCGGTTCTGCTGATTGCATCGTGCTTTTATCTGCCATTTAAATATGTGCAGGTTATACCGTTTAGCTGTGGAATGTATGCGTTAATTGTAATGGCAATTGGCAGGGTTTCCGCCCTGTAAACTATCACCTACCTGAGAAATAAAAATGAAAACGTTACTGAATACCCGCCAGCTGGGTCGGGACGCTATTGTCGCGACCGTAGATAAGCACGTTTATACCGAAAACCGCGCCTTTGCCAACAGGCTTATTGACCGGATTGAATCCCATCCGCTGATGCGCAGCCCTATTTTGGCAAAAATGAACAGCGGCGAAGTTGATATTCAACAGATGCGCGTATTCCATCTGGAATTTTATCACGCGTTTGCGCAAGTCTTTACCGATGCCGTTATTGAAGCGTTAAGCGCGGCGAAACAGCTGGAAGCGCCGCTGGGTGCGCAGGCGAAAATGGCGGCCCGTTTTCTGCTGCAAATCAACCTGCTGGATGAGCTGGGCTTCCACCCTGGCGAAGACGCCGAGGGCAATTACAACGGCCAGCCCGCGCTGGCGCACTACGTGCAGTTCTTTACGACCATCCAGCAGCTGGGGATGACGGAGCACGAGGTGAAATCCTGGCTGCCGATGTCCAGCTCTCTGGCCTGCCGCGCAACCTTCGAGAATGCCTATGGCGACTATACCCAGCTGGTGGGTTTGCTGGCCGTGGCCGAGACCGTCTTCCATGACTTCGCCACGCCGTGGGCAAAAGGTGTTGATAAAGCAACGGATATTGACGTCACGAAGGGCTATCACAGCATCCATGTAGAAAGCGAAACGGGAGAGTCCATTGAAGATGGTCACTCCGAAGATGCATGGATCCTGTTCTGCCAGGCGCTGACGGAAGACCGCTACGCCGAGATGGAACAGCGTGTTGATCTGTGGCTGAAGGTCTGGAACGACTTCTGTAACGATCTGCTGGCTGGCCGCGCCGGAAAATAATCTTTTCACCCTCATTACATTTGAAAATATAGAGCGAATTATGATGCCGTCTCATCAGTTGTTTAACAGAGGATATCATTCCTTCAACCAGCTTTTGCCCGAACTTGCTGTTCAACAGACTACTCAGACGGCATTTGAATTCGTCCGCAGCGCCAGTGAAATTCACAGCCAAAGCTATGACCAGCTACACCAGCGCGCAGCGTCGCTTGCAGAGGCTTTAATGCAGTACGGGCAGCGGGGCGACAGGGTCATATTGCTTTATCCGGATGGTGAAGATTTTATTGGCGCTTTTTTTGGCTGTCTTTACGCCGGCAGAGTGGCGGTTCCCGTCCCGATGCCCGCAAAATCGTCAGGAAGCGCGTGGGAGCGTTTTGCCGGCGTATTACGTAATGCGCAAACGGACTGTATTGTTACGACAGCCAGGGGGGCAGAAACGCTAGGCCAGCTATCACTTCCATTATCCCCGCTTATTTTTACCTTCGACAAACCAGACACAGCTGCGCTACCTGCGGGTTATCGTCTGCATCATCTTGAACGCACCTTCTCCGGGGCATTTCACCCCGTTCTGGTAGCAGACAACGATCTGGCTTTTTTACAGTACACCTCGGGTTCGACGGGCTCCCCGAAAGGCGTGATGGTAACCCATGGCAACCTGTGGGCTAACTCACATGCCATTCACCGCTTTTTCGGCCACCACAGCGAAAGCCGGGGCATGATCTGGCTGCCGCATTTTCATGATATGGGGCTTATTGGCGGGCTACTGCAGCCCGTGTTTGGCGCATTCCCCTGTCGGGTGATGTCGCCCATGATGTTAATGAAAAACCCCCTTAACTGGCTCAAACAGATTTCCGACTATCAGGCCACAACCTCCGGCGGCCCTAATTTCGCCTACGATCTGTGCGTGCGTAAGATTGGCCGAGAGCAGGCTGAGGCACTGGATCTTTCGCGCTGGGACGTGGCTTTCTGTGGCGCAGAGCCGATTCGGCCCGCCACGCTAGCGCAGTTTAGCGAATACTTTGCGCCTGCAGGGTTCCGGCCCGGCGCGTTCCTGCCCTGCTACGGCATGGCGGAAACCACGCTCATCGTCACCGGAATGGACAAAGGGCAGGGGCTCCGCGTGTCGGACGAGGCCGGTGCGGTGAGCTGCGGGCAGGCTCTGACTGATACCGAGGTGCGTATTGTCGATCCTGACCACCATCAGCCGCTTGCTGACGGTGAGAGCGGAGAAATATGGCTGCGTGGTCCGAGCGTTGCCGCCGGATACTGGGCCAATGATGCCGCCACGCGCGAAACCTTCCGGGCGTCTCTGGCAGGCGATCCGCACCCGTGGCTGCGCAGCGGCGATATGGGTTTTCTCCAGTCCGGCCATTTGTACGTCACCGGACGGCTCAAAGAGCTGCTGATTATCAACGGCCAGAACCACTACCCGACGGATATTGAAGAGACGATCCGCCAGTCCGCTCCCGCGCTGGCGGAAGCGACGGTCTGCGTGTTTGCCAGTGAAGACGAGCGCCCGGTAGCGCTGCTTGAGCTGATGACGCGCCATAAAAATGATCTCGATATGGCGACGCTGGCACCGTCCGTGACCGCGGCGGTGGCGGAGCGTCACGGCATTACGCTGGATGAACTGCTCCTTGTCGAACGAAGGGCAATCCCCCGCACCACCAGCGGGAAATTACAGCGCACCCGCGCGAAGATGATGTATCAGCAGGGGACCCTGGACGTGGCCTGGCGCAGCCGCCAGGACGCGTCGAAACCGGTTGAACACGCGGGGGAAACCCCTCCCGCGCTGGCGGCGCTGATTGCCGGGATAATTGGCAATACGCTGAACACGACGATCGGCGAATACCGGTGGGATGACGCGTTTACCGGCTTTGGCTTGAGCTCTTTGCAGGCGGTGGGCGTCATTGGCGAGCTTGAACAGCGGCTGGGCCGCGAGCTCTCTCCCGCGCTGATTTACGACTATCCCACCATCAATCAGCTGGCGGTCGCGCTGGGAGAACCCGCTGCGGTCCGGCCGGTCAGCGCCGCCGTCGCGGAAAGCGCCATTGCGGTGATTGGTATCGGCGTGGAGCTGCCGGGGCATAGCGGCGTGGAGGCGCTGTGGTCGCTGCTGCAGCAGGGCCACAGCACGACCGGCGAGATCCCGGCGCAGCGCTGGCGTACCTCGTCCCTTGACGGCTTTAACCGTAAAGGCAGTTTCTTTGACGAGGTTGACGCCTTCGACGCAGGCTACTTCGGCATCTCTCCCCGCGAAGCCGTCTATATCGATCCGCAGCATCGTCTGCTGTTAGAAACCGTTCAACAGGCGCTCACCGATGCCGGCCTTAAGGCATCCTCCCTGCGCGGGAGCGATACGGCGGTTTATGTCGGGATCAGCGCCAGCGACTATGCCCTGGCCTGCGGCGATAACGTCTCGGCCTACAGCGGCTTAGGCAACGCGCACAGCATCGCGGCCAACCGAATTTCTTATCTTTATGATTTAAAAGGGCCAAGCGTCGCCGTCGACACGGCGTGCTCTTCCTCGCTGGTGGCGATAGAGGGGGCAATGCAAAGCCTGCGGGCCGGACGGAGTTCTCTGGCCATTGCCGGAGGCGTTAATCTGGCGCTGACGCCGCATTTGCAAAAAGTCTTCACCGATGCCCAGATGCTGGCCCCCGACGGCCGGTGTAAAACCTTTGACGCCCGCGCCGATGGCTACGTTCGTGGCGAAGGGTGTGGCGTCGTGGTGCTTAAGCCGCTTTCGCAGGCGCTGGCGGATGGCGATCGGGTCTATGCCACGCTGGTGGCGAGCGCCGTGAACCAGGACGGCCGCAGCAACGGCATTACCGCGCCAAATGGCCCATCGCAGCAGGCGGTCATCCGGCAGGCAATGGCGGATGCCGGAGTGGACAGCGACAGCATTGACTATATCGAAGCGCACGGGACGGGAACGGCGCTGGGCGATCTGATTGAATATCAGGCGCTGGAAGCGGTATTTGCGGACCGGAAAAAAACCGCACCTGTCCAGGTGGGGTCGATTAAAACCAACATTGGCCACCTGGAGGCGGCGGCGGGCGTGCTGGGTGTGGTGAAAACGTCTCTGATGTTGCACTACCGACAATACGTGCCGCACCTCAATTTCCAGCATAAAAACCCGCATATTGCGGCGATTAGCCGTCATGTTGAGGTAAGCGGTGCGCAGCCTGCCTCATGGCATGCCGATGGTGACGCACGCTACGCAGGCGTAAGCAGCTTTGGCTTCGGCGGCACCAACGGTCACGTGATTTTGCGCAGCGCGCCAGCGGTGGAAAAACGCCAGGAGCCCGCTGCGCCCCACGGCCTGCTTCTGATCGGTTCACATGATGAAGGGGCGTTTACCCTTCAGCGGGAGGCGGTCAAAAAAGGGTTATCGACATGTCAGGAGAGCGATATCGCCACCTGGTGTCGGCTGGTGAACACCCGCTACGACGCGGCCCGCTATCGCGGCGTGGCGTATGGCGCGGACCGCGCCCAGCTGGCGGACAGCCTTGCGCAGCTCACGGCCTGCAAAGCAGGTAAAGCCCAGCCTCAGGTCTGGCTCTTCCCGGGGCAGGGCACCCAGCAAATCGGCATGGGGGCCGAGCTGTATCACCATCTGCCGCACTATCGCGCCCAGTTTGACGCGCTGGCGACGACCATCCGGCAGCGTTATCAGATTGATATCACGCAGGCGCTGTTTGCCCGTGACGATAGCTGGCAGCGCTGCGCCAGAACCTGTCAGCTCTCCTTATTTGCCTGTAGCTACGCGCTTGCTCAGAGCATGATGCAGTTTGGACCCCGTCCGGCAGCCGTGATGGGGCACAGCCTGGGAGAGTACTGCGCGGCGGTCATCGCAGGCTATCTCTCGCTCGACGACGGGCTGGCTATGGTTCATCAGCGCGCGCTGTTGATGTCAGCCCTGACGCAGGAAGGGGCGATGGCGGTTGTCTTCAGCGGTGAAGCCGAGGTGTGCCAGCTGATTTCACCCTGGGCGGGTGACATTGATATTGCCGCATTCAACACCCCGACGCTGACCACCATCGCAGGTAGCCAGACGGCGATTGACGCCTGTCTCCAGGCCATTTCTGCTCAGGGTGGCCACGCCAGAAAAATTAAAACCGCCAGCGCATTTCACTCCTCGATGATGGATCCGATCCTCGGTGCCTGGCGCGAGTGGCTGGTCAACAACGTCACCTTCACCCGCGGGACGATCCCGTTTTACAGCAACCTGAACGGCGAGGCGTGCGACCAAACCGACGCCGACTACTGGACCCGGCAAATTCGCCAGCCCGTTCGTTTCCTTCAGGGCGTGCAAAACGTGCTTGCGCAGGGTGAGTTCACCTTTATCGATCTGAGCGCGGACAGTTCGCTGGGCAAATTTGTGACCGCCACCGACCGCCGTCACCGGGTGCTGGCCGCAGGCGATCGGCGACATGAGTACAAATCACTGCTGACGCTGCTGGGAACGCTGTGGCAGCAAGGGCACGACATCAACTGGAGCGGGCTGTACCACGCGACCACGCGGGAGGCGTTAAACCTGCCTGCTATCCAGTTTTGCCGCAAACGTTACTGGCTGGCGGATGAGACGCCAGCGCAGACCCCATCTGCAAAAGAGGACGCTATGTCAAATCAACACCATTTAGCCGCTGAAATAAAAGCGATTATTGCCGGTTTTCTTGAGGCGGATCCCGCCACGCTTGACGACGAACTGCCCTTCCTGGAAATGGGGGCGGACTCGCTGGTGCTGCTGGATGCCATCAATACCATTAAGGACCGCTACGGCGTGGCCATCCCGGTACGCGCGCTGTTTGAAGAGCTCAATACGCTGGACGCGGTGATCGGTTATGTGGTGGAGCACGCGCAGCCAGCGGCGGCTGCGGCTCCGCTTAGCACCCCGGAAACCGCCGGGCAGGCGGCGCAGCCTGTCGTGGCTATGCCGGAAACCAGCAAGCCGGTGCCTGGCGCGGTTCAGGATCTGATTGCCCGCCAGCTGGAGCTTATGTCCCAGCAGCTCACGCTGCTCAACGGCACGGCGCAGACTCTCCCGATGCCCGTCGCGCCAACGATGCCGGACGTCATCGCGCCAGCGCCTGTCGCGACCCCGGCTGCACCGGTGAAGGCCAGCGCGCACAACAGCTGGTTTAAAAAAGAGACGAAAAAGGTCTCCCTGGGCACCGAGCGCGACCAGCATCTGGCGCAGCTCACCCAGCGGTTTGTCGATAAAACAGGCGGGTCGAAACGCAATGCCCAGCAGTACCGCGCCGTGCTGGCGGATAACCGGGCCTCTGCGGGCTTTCGTTTATCCACCAAAGAGATGCTTTACCCCTTAGTGGGGGAACGCTCTCAGGGATCGCGCATCTGGGACGTCGATGGCAACGAGTATATTGATTTTACGATGGGGTTTGGCGCCAACCTGCTGGGGCATGCACCGGACTGCGTGCAGCAGGCCGTTGCCGACCAGCTGGCGCGGGGCATGCAGATCGGGCCACAAAGCGCGCTGGCGGGCGAGGTGGCAACGCTTATCAGCGAGCTGACCGGCCAGCAGCGGGTGGCATTTTGTAACTCCGGCTCTGAAGCGGTAATGAGCGCCGTGCGCCTGGCGCGCGCCGTGACGGGGAAAAATAAAGTCGCGCTGTTTAGCGGCTCATATCACGGCGTGTTTGACGGCATTCTGGGGCGGCAGCAGGGCGGAGAAACCCCCGAGCGCGCCACGCCGATTGCCGCCGGTACGCCGCCATCGCTGGTGGACGACCTGCTGGTGCTCGATTACGGCAGCGAAGAGAGCCTGGCGCTTATCGCCCGCTATGCCGCCGAGCTGGCGGTGGTGATCGTCGAACCGGTGCAGAGCCGTTATCCCGATCATCAGCCGCGCGAATACCTGCATACCCTGCGTGAGCTGACGACGACCCACAATATTGCGCTGATGTTTGACGAGGTGATCACCGGTTTCCGTCTGGCGGCCGGCGGCGCGCAGGCGTATTACGGCGTTCAGGCGGATATCGCCTCCTACGGAAAGATTGTCGGCGGCGGTATGCCGATCGGCGTGATTGCAGGCTCTGCCCGCTTTATGGACAGTATCGACGGCGGATTCTGGCAGTATGGCGATGACTCCTGGCCGCAGGCTGAACTGATCTTCTTTGCCGGTACCTTCTCCAAGCATCCGCTGACCATGGCGGCAAGCAAAGCCGTGCTGGAGTACATCAAAGCCCATCCGGCGCTGTATGACGACATCAACCAAAAAACTGCGCGTCTGACGATGTCGCTAAATACCTGGTTCTCTGCAACCGGTACGCCGATTGAGATCGTCTCTGCCGGCAGCCTGTTCCGTTTCAAATTCAACGGCAACTACGACATCCTCTTCCACCACCTGATGCTGCGCGGCATTTTCATCTGGGAAGGGCGTAACTGCTTTGTCTCGGTCGCGCACACGGACGAGGATATCGATCGCTTTATTGCGGCAGTGAAAGAGAGCGTTAACGCTATGCGCGTGGACGGCTTCTTTGGACAGGCCGGATTGCGCCCCGACACGCGATATGCCGTTGCGGACAGCCAGCAGCGTTTTCTGCAGCTGGCCGCGCAGGATGAAAGCGGGCGGTTGGCCGGGACGATCGGCGGCGTCATTGAAACGCCGCGCAACGTAGACAGCGAGATCATGCGCGCCGCCTGGCAACTGCTGTGCGAGCGCCATGACGCGCTGCGTATGCAGTTCACTGACGCAGGCGAACTTCAGGTGGCCCTGGCGCCCACCGTCGATATCAGCGAGGAATACGCAGCGCCTGCCGCCTGCCTCGCTGAGTTTGCCGCGCGTCCCTTTGATCTGACCGCTGGGCCGCTGGCCCGCCTGCTGTTGGTTCGCCATGAGGGGAAAACCACGCTCGCCATCGCGGCACATCATTCGGTGGCGGACGGCTGGTCGTTCATGGTGATGCTGCGCGAGCTACTGCATCTTTACGATGCCTTGGCGTCGGGTAAACGCCCTGACCTGGCGGCTGCGGCAAGCTATCTGCAGGCTATCCGTGCGCAGAACATCGTCAGCGAGGCAGCGCTACCTGCGCGTCTTGCGGCGCTTCCTGCCCGCCGGGCAACGGCAGACGTCCTTACCGTGCTGGCACCTTCCCGGACGTATCAGGGGCAGCGGCTGGTACAGCGCTTGTCGTATCCGGGCCTGACCGCGCAGCTGCGCAAAGCCTCCGCCGAGCTGCGGGTGACCCGCTTCGCGATGCTGAATGCGCTCTTTACCCTGACGCTTGAGAAGGCGGTCGGTCATTCCCCGGTGCCGGTCGGTGTGCCGGATGCCGGGAGGGATTTCGGGCAGGGCGATGCGCTTGTCGGCCAGTGCGTCAGGCTATTGCCGCTGTGTATCGACAGCGCCGCCTGTGCGTCGTTATCTGATGTCGCCAGGGCAATCCATGACGGCATCCTCGCGCAGCGCGACGAGCCCGCCCTGCCGTCACGCTGCTTCCACGGTCAGGATGCGCCGCTTCCGCTGCTGGCGACCTTTAACGTCGAGCCGCATGCTCCGCTGGCAGAGCTGCGGCAGTGGGAGGCCAGCCTGTCGCTCCTCCCGATCGGCGCCGTCGAATTCCCGCTGATGGTTAACATTCTCGAGACGAAAGAGGGGCTGTCCGTCGAGCTGGATTACCAGATGCGCTATTTCACCGAGGCGAGCGCCCGTGCGTTGCTGGAGCACTTCCTGAAGGCGATCGCCGTGCTGGCCGAGCAGGGCGAAGAGGCTGTTGATGCATTGTTCTCGTCATCAGAGGCGCTGGCCGCATCATGAAAAAGCTGACGATTTTTGTCCTCGCGGGCGCCGTGCTGGCGTTCGTGGTTAATCTGCTGATCGATGCCGGACTGTTTTATCAGGTGCAGGAGCGCGGCGGTGAACAGTGCCAAAAAATCACCGGCATTGAGGGCGCGGAAGATATCGCTCCTTTATCGGATGGCGGGGCAATAGCCAGTAGCCTCAACCGGCACGGCAGCGCGCCCGGCGCGCTCTATTATCTCAACGGCAGCGACAGGCCGCGGCGGTTGGCAGGTGACTATCCGGATGCCTTTTTCCCGCACGGTATCGATGTCTGGCAGCAGGAGGGCGAGACGTGGATCTACGTGGTGAACCACCGTCCCCAGGAGGACAGCATTGATGTGTTTCGCTTTAATCGCGCGCAGATGCGTCTTGAGTATCAGCCCGCCCTGTCGCGCGTGGTCGGAAACAACATCAATGATATCAGCGTCATTGATAAAACCCGCTGGCTGCTGACGCGGGACCACCGGTGGACGGGCTTCGCGGGACGCGTGGAGGACTATCTGCGACTGCCGCTCTCCAGCGTCCTGCTGGCAGACGAGGCGGGGCTGCATACCCTGATCGATGACCTGCATTTTGCGAACGGCATTTACTACAACCGACAATTGGGGCGTCTGTACGTGGCGGAAACCACCCGCGGCGCGGTGAGCAGCTGGGCGTGGCAGCCGAATGAGGCTGCGCCCGTCCTGCTGGGGCGCTTCAGCGGTCTGCATGGCGTCGACAATATCCTGCCGGACGGGCAGGGAATGCTGGTGGCGGCGCACCCGCAGCTTCTGAAGCTGGCCGCCTATCAGAAAGATGCTCAGGCGCGTTCACCGTCCATGGTGTGGCGGCTGACAACCGGCGCACAGGGTGAAATCAGTCAGGCCACTCTTTTCTATCAAAGCCACGGTGCGTCGCTGGCGGCAGTCAGCGTTGCCGCGCCCGTGGGCGGAAAAGTGATGTTGGGCAGCGTCTTTGACGACGGGCTGCTGCTGTGCGGGGAGCAATAAGATGCTGAAGAGATGGTTTTCCCGCCGCGGTCATTTTCAGGGGACGCTTGAGGGACATGAATTCCCCCTGCCGTCCGGCCATACGCTTCTCGAAAGCGCGCTCAACGCCGGCGTTTCCCTGCCGTATAACTGCCAGGTCGGCTCGTGTAAATCCTGTCTTTGCCGGGTAACGAGCGGCAAGGTGCGTTCGCTTGTCGACCTGAGCTATTTGCTCAGCCAGGAAGAGATTGCCGCTGGCCACGTGCTGGCATGCCAGTGCCTGCCAGAATCGGATTTAACGCTGGCCGCGGCATCCGCGTCCTGGACGCCTGCGCGAGTTAAGCAGGCTGTTGCGCTCTCATCCACGGTATGGCGCGTGACGCTGCTGGCGGAGCAGACATTGCCCTTTCAGCCTGGACAATACGTTCAGGTCGGTCTCGAAAAGGATAAGGATATCCGGAGCTTTTCCGTGAGCTGGCCGAGCCAGGGGCGAGAGATTGTTCTGGATATCACGCGCCGTGAAGAGGGGCGGTTATCTCCACTGCTGTGTGATGAACAGGCGACTGGACGGAAGGTGTGGCTCTCAGACTGCCTGGGGCAGTTCGGCCAGCGGGATGACGGTAACGGTCCTCTGCTGGCTATCGCCAGTGGATCGGGGCTAGGAACGACGCTGGGTCTGGTCCGCGCCGCGCTGGCGCGTCATCCCCACCGCGAGGTCATGCTGATCCACGCGGTTCGCAGGCGGCAGGACACATTCGACCTGCAGGAACTGCAGCGTCTGCGTCAGCACTATCCCGGTTTTCACTATCTGCACGCGTTATCCCGGGAGCGTGAGGTTCAGGCGCTGGAGCTGGCAGGACGCATTACCTGCTGGCTGGACGACTGGCGCGCCCTCTATCCCCGCCGGACGGCGGTTGCCGAATGGCGCGTCGTGATTTGCGGCAATCCCGCGCTGGCGCAGGCGTGCCGGCAAAGGCTGCTTGCCGGAGGGGTGATGAGCCACCTGCTTGAAATGGACTGCTTCTCCCCGCCGGTCGGTGCAAAAAACAGTCATAACAATAAGGAACCCGTATGTTGAGTTACCTGAGATTTGCCCTTGTCCCCTGCGTTTTTTTACCCCTAACCGCGCTAACGACCGTGCTCGGCGGCGTGTGGATCGTCGTCTCTATCCTCTGCGTGACGCTGAGCTATCTCCTATTCGATAACGCAACCACGCACGACACCGCCGATCGCCACTACCGGCTGCCGGCGCTGCTGGAAATCATCCCGTATTTACAGCTCCCGGCCGCGCTGCTGGCGTTGTTCGCCCTGATCTGGCAGGCCGCGCCGGGCGATCTGCTCGGGTTTGGCGCATGGCTTTCCGCCCTGACGGGTTACAACATCATGGCGCTGCATCACCTTACCGAGCCTGAGCTGCTGCTTGCGGCGGTCTCCACCGGCTATACCATGAGCACCAATACCGTGGTGGCCCATGAGCTTATCCACAAAACCCACAGCCTGGCGGCGATGATGGTCGGGCGCTGGCTTCTGGCGCTGGTCGGCGATGCGCAGTTTTCGATTTCACACGTCTATTCGCATCATCCTAACGTGGCGACCCCGGCGGACGGCGCGACGGCGCGTCGTGGGGAGAGTGTGTATCGCTTCTTTATCCGTTCTTCTCTGTCGCAGTATGTTGAATCCTGGCAGGTGGAAGCGCAGCGGCTGTCGCTTCAGAACCGAGGCGGGGCCATGCTGGTGAACCGGGTGGTGAGCGGGGTGCTGATGAGCCTGCTGATCGTGGCGATCTGCTTTACAGCGGCGGGCGTCCGGGGCGCGCTGGCGTGCCTGGTGACCATGCTGGTCTCTAAGTTCCTGTTTGAAACGGTGAATTATATCCAGCACTACGGTCTGGTTCGTCTGCCCGGCACGCGCGTGGAGCCGCGACACAGCTGGGATTGCAATAACCGGGCCTCGTCGGCCGGTCTGCTGAACCTGACGCGCCACTCCGATCATCACACCCATCCGCGTCGTGAATACTGGAATTTGCAGGCGCACAGCTACGCGGTGGGAATCGAAAAAGGGTATGTCGCCCATATTTTTTACGCGTTGATCCCGCCGCTGTGGTTTAAACGAATGGAGGCAAAACTCGCGTACTGGGACGAACACGTTGCCAGTGACGCAGAGCGTGCCCTGATCCGTCAGTCTGAATCATCCGCGGTTAAGTCTACTGTTCCCTGTGTTTCCGGAGAGTCCCATGAGTGAGCAATTTGATCGACTGATTGAGCAAGCCTACCAGCAGTATCGAGGACCCGCCTACCTGCGCTCGCCGATGGTGTCATGCGTGAAGGCCGGTATCCGCCTGATGGATCGGGTTGTGCCGGGGGCGACCGCCGACTGGCTGGGCAACCGGTTTTTTACGCCGCGCCGGGTGCCGACGCGTGCAGGCGATAAAGAGATGACGGCGCTGGCGAGCCGCATTGAGTCTCTCCCTTTGAGTAATGGTAAACATGCGGTGGTGTACCGCTGGGGCAGCGAGGGACCTACCGTGCTGTTAGCCCATGGCTGGGAGTCGAGGGCTTCCCACTTTGGCAGGCTGATCAAGACGCTGGTCGAAAAGGGCTTTCAGGTCATCGGGTTTGACGCCCCCGCGCATGGCAACGCGGCTGGACGCCAGAGCAGCATCGTCGAGTTCATTGAAATCATTGAACAGCTGGCGCAGCAGGAAGGGGGTTTTGACGCGATTGTGGCGCACTCGTTTGGCGGGTTATCCGTTATTAATGCGGTAAAAGCGGGATTGCGGACCCGCGCGCTGGTTATCGTGGGGGCGCCGACGCACTTTAGCGGGCTGGTCACCAAATATGCCGCGATCCTGAATCTCCCGGGTCGTCAGCAGCAAAGGCTACGACGGTATATTGAAGGGTACTTTGGTATTGGCGAGGCGGTCTGGCAGCGCTTTAACGCCTATGAGGGGCTACAGCAGGTCGATCAGCCCGCCCTTGTTATTCACGACAGCAGCGATGACATCGTATTGCGGGTCGAAGCGGAATGCCTGGTCAACGCCTGGCCTGGCGCGAGGCTGGCAGAGACCCACGGTCAGGGGCATAATCCGCTGCGCCGTCCGGGGGAGGGCATCGACATGGTGATGACGTATCTGGCTCCCTTGCTGGCGTCAGGCAATGAGCGTGATAACCCTGTCGCCTGAGAGCTGATAATAGCCCTGGATCCGGCTGCCCTTTACGCGTTGAGGTGACAGCGTTTGGGTCAGCTCCAGGGTGATCCTCTGCTGTTCAGGCGCGATGTGACACACGCGGGCCGCGTCAAAATCGAGGGCGCGGCCAACCTCAGGATAGAGCGCCTTATAGAGACTCTCTTTTGCGGAAAAGGTGATGAGTAGCGCGCTGGCCTCGTCGAACGGGCTGGCGGCAAGACATGCCCGCTCCTGCGGTGTGGTAAACAGGTGCGCTGTCCGCTGCATCATTCCGGGGGCAAAAAACTCAATGTCGACGCCCGGCGTCAGGCCAGACGCCTCTGGCGCGATGACCGCCAGCGCCCACTCATGAGAATGTGACAGGCTTCCCCGCCAGCCGGAAGGCCACACCGGAGAACGATCCGGCGCGCTGCCCGGCGTAGCGTCACAGCCGAAGGATCTCAGCACCCGTTGCGCGGCATAGCGTGCCGCAAGATACTCCGCCCGGCGTTTTATCACGGCGCTGTTGAGCGGAGCGGGAAAGGGGATGCCCCAATTATCAAAGAGCCCGTCATGGTAATCACGCGCGGTGAATGAGACCAGGCAGTAGCGCAGTGCGGGGAAAGGGGCGACGTTGCCCATCTCAACGGAGTGAATAAAAGGGGGCGCGGAATCCGTGTTTATCGCAGTAAACATAGCAGGGTTTCGGTATCTGTCGGGAGGACAGAATGCCATATAAGTGCGTGCCGGGTAAGGGGAATCACCCGGCCGCGGGAGAAAACGGTCAGGCCGTTACAGAATGGCTTTGATGCTCTGCGCCAGCGGCGTCGTTGCGCGCCCGATCAGTTTGCTCAGCGTATGGCTATCGTCAAAAAGTCCCCCTTTGGAGGCACCGACATCGGAGTCCGCCAGCATATCTGCCAGCCCTGCAGGCAGGCCGACGCTTTTCAGCGCGGCGGCAAAATCCGCTTCACTGAGATTCTGATAGGTGACCGGCTTCCCGCTCTGTTTGCTGAGTTCAGCCGCCAGTTCGCTCAGCGTCCAGCCATGGTCGCCCGCCAGTTCATACACCTTGCCCGCGTGGCCCTCTTCAGCAATCACTTTGGCTGCCGCCGCGGCATAGTCTGCACGAGTAGCAGAGGCAATTTTGCCTTCGCCTGCCGCACCAATAAACACGCCGTGTTCCAGCGCAGGCGGCGCGCTCGCCAGATAGTTTTCGGTATACCAGCCGTTGCGCAGCAGGGCATAAGGAATGCCGGACGCCGCCAGCGCGTTTTCAGTGGCAACGTGTTCAACGTGCAGACCGAGCGGTGATGTGTCCGCGTGCAGCAGGCTGGTGTAGGCGATAAATTTCACTCCTGCCGTTTTGGCGGCGTTAATCACGTTCTGGTGCTGGGTTGCGCGCTGGCCGACTTCACTGGAAGAGATCAGCAGCAGTTTATCCACGCCGCTCAGCGCGGCGGCGAAGGCGGCTTCATCCGTGTAGTCTGCCTGACGCACCACTATCCCCTGCTGGCTTAAGGCTTGCGCTTTCGCCGGGTTACGTACGATGGCCACAATCTGGCTGGCCGGTACGGTTTTCAACAGCTGTTCTATAACGAGATGGCCAAGCTGGCCTGTAGCGCCGGTAATCGCGATCATGGTGAATCTCCTTCGTGTTTGTCTGATGTTGTGGCACACTAGCACCATAACTAACTTTTAGTAAGTACGTACAAAAAGGTAAGTATGAAAGCAACGATACCGACGCTCAGCGAACAAATGCGCGATGGCAATCTTTTCGCGGAGCAGTGCCCTTCACGCGAGGTGCTCAAACACGTGACCAGCCGCTGGGGTGTCCTGATTCTGCTGGCCCTGCGCCAGGGAACACATCGCTTTAGCGATCTGCGCCGTAAAATGGGCGGGGTGAGCGAAAAGATGCTGTCCCAGTCGCTCCAGGCGCTGGAGCTGGACGGGTTTGTCGATCGCGTTTCGTATCCGGTGGTGCCGCCGCACGTAGAGTATAGCCTGACGCCGCTGGGCGTTGAGGTGAGCGAGAAGGTCGCTGCGCTGGCGGACTGGATTGAGGTAAATACGCCGAAGGTGATGGCGAATCGGGACGATCGCGCGGCGTAAAAGCCGGGTATGTGCGGCCTGATGCCCTCACCCTGGCCCTCTCCCACAGGGAGAGGGAACAAACACCAAAAACGGCAACGTGCGTTGCCGTTTTGCTTTTACTTGCTCAAATCCACCTGATAAATCGCGAACCCGATATCATCCGTCGCGACCTGTTTCATCGGATACTGCGCCTTCTGCTTAATAAACGCGGCTGCCTTATCGGACGGTGACGTTTCAAAACGGATATCCAGCGGCGTATCGCTGTGGATCGGCGCGAGACGCCAGTTGTTATCCACCGCCGGATGTATTTCGCCCGCTTTTTTCGACTCCGCGCTGATCCACGCCGCCAGCACCGAGCGGTTCTCATCTGGAGAAGCAAAGGCGATGTGGCTATCGCCCGTACCGGCAAACTTACCGCCGTAGGCACGGTAGTTATTGGTCACCACCAGGAAAGTGGCATTCGGGTCGATCGCCTTGCCGTTGAAGGTCAGGTTTTTGATGCGCTCCGCCTGCGGGTTGATCGCCTGACACTCGCCGTCATATTTCGCCGGCTGGGTGACGTCAATCTGGTAGTTCACGCCGTCGATCACGTCGAAGTTGTAGGTACGGAAGCCGTCCCAGTTAATCAGCGACTGCGGCTTGCTGCTGTGCGGATCAATCTGGTTAAACTGTCCGGCAGAGCACTCCAGCCACTCTTTCACCTCTTTCCCGGTGGCTTTAACCACCACCAAAGTATTCGGATAGAGGTAGAGATCGGCGGCGTTACGGAAGGTCAGCTGGCCCTTTTCGACTTCCACATAGCTTGCCGGGTCATTCTTACGTCCGCCCACTTTGAATGGCGCTGCGGCCGACAGGACAGGCAGTTTTGCCAGATCCGGATCGCCCTGCACAAAGTGTTCGGCATAGGTTTTCTGCGCCATATTGACGACCTGAACGGTCGGGTCATCCTGCACCAGCGCCAGGAAGCTGTACATGTTGTCGGCGGATTTGCCGATCGGCTTGCTGACGAATTCGCGCGTGGCGTCGTGATCGTGCTTCAGCACGTCGACCAGTTTTTTATCTTCAGCCGCCAGTGATTTTTTAGCCGCAGCGTCGTAAATCGGGCGCGCTTCAGCTTTTGACTGCGTCACCTTCCAGCTGCCGCTGTCGTTGTTCAGCACCAGGTCCACCACGCCCAGATGGTCGCCCCACATGCCCGGCATCACCGACGGCACGCCGTTGAGCGTGCCTTTCTCAATGTCCGCCCCTTTGATGCCGGCGAAATCTTTGCCAGGGAAGACCGCGTGGGCATGGCCGAAGAGGATCGCGTCGACACCCGGGACCTCACTGAGGTAGTAAACGGAGTTTTCTGCCATGGCCTGGTACGGATCGGCGGAGAGACCCGAATGGGCGACAACGACCACCAGATCGGCGCCTTTTTTACGCATTTCCGGCACGTATTTGCGCGCGGTTTCGGTGATGTCGTTCACGGTCACTTTACCGTCGAGGTTGGCCTTATCCCACGTCATGATCTGCGGCGGGACAAAACCGATATAGCCGATTTTCAGCGTCTGTTTTTTGCCGTCCTTATCGACGACGTTTGTCTCTTTGATCAGATAAGGGGTAAAGAGCGGCTTTTGGGTCTTAACGTCGATGATATTGGCGTTAACGTACGGGAATTTCGCACCGGCCAGCGCGTCATGCAGGTATGTCAGACCGTAGTTGAATTCGTGGTTGCCAAGGTTGCCGACGGTATAGTCCAGGGTGTTCATCGCCTTATATACCGGATGAACCTCGCCTTTTTTCAGGCCCCTGGTCGCCATGTAATCCCCGAGCGGACTGCCCTGAATGAGATCGCCATTGTCGACCAGCACGCTGTTTTTCACTTCGCCACGCGCCGCATCGATCAAACTTGCCGTGCGTACCAGTCCGAATTTTTCCGTCGGGGTATCTTTGTAGTAATCGAAGTCCATCATGTTGCTGTGCAGATCGGTCGTTTCCAGAATACGCAGATCTACCGTCGCCGCCTGAACGCTCGCTGCTATCAGCGTCGCCAGAAGCGTTGCACTAAACTTAATCATCAGAGGAGTCCTTTTTTCGATGCAGACCACAAAAGAGTATGTATCTATAGCTTGTTGCTTACAGAAATGTGAATCCTGACAGAAAAATGTAACCTGAAACCGGAATTGCTTCACAGATAGCGGAATTGTTCACATTACGATATAACTAAAACAAAGAGTTAACCTCACTGCGTTAACAAAGAGGTGGAAAATGCTAGATAAAATTTGTCAGCTCGCACGGGATGCGGGAGATGCCATCATGCAGGTGTATGACGGTAGTAAACCTATGGAGGTGGTCAGCAAAGCCGACGACTCTCCGGTCACGGCGGCGGATATTGCGGCACATAAGGTTATCCTGAAAGGGTTACAGGCCTTGACGCCGGACATCCCCGTCCTGTCAGAAGAAGCGCCGCAAAGCTGGGAGGAGCGTCAGCACTGGCAGCGCTACTGGCTGGTCGATCCGCTGGACGGGACAAAAGAGTTCATCAAACGCAACGGTGAATTCACCGTCAATATCGCCCTGATTGAAAAGGGAAAAGCGGTGCTGGGTGTGGTCTATGCGCCGGTCATGAAAGTGATGTACAGCGCCGCAGAAGGGAAGGCGTGGAAGGAAGAGTGCGGCGTGCGCAAGCAGATCCAGGTGCGCGATGCGCGTCCACCGCTGGTGGTGATTAGCCGCTCTCACAGCGACAGCGAGCTGCAGGAGTATCTGCAACAGCTGGGTGAACACCAGACCACCTCGATTGGCTCATCGCTGAAATTCTGTCTGGTAGCGGAAGGCCATGCGCAACTCTACCCCCGCTTCGGGCCAACCAACGTCTGGGATACCGCCGCCGGGCATGCCGTTGCAGCGGCAGCCGGGGCACACGTTCATGACTGGCAGGGCAAGCCGCTGGACTATACCCCGCGCGAATCCTTCCTCAACCCCGGCTTCCGCGTCTCGATTTATTGAGCCAGCAGCTTATGCAGCAGGTTGACAACCTGCTGCACCTCTTCCTGGGTTAACGCACCGTCTTTCACCCACTGAACGCGACCTTCTTTATCCAGCACGATAATGGCGGAGCTCTCTTCTTCCAGTTGCCAGGCCTTACGGGTGACGCCGTTGCTGTCGACGATAAACTGCGACCACGGGTAGAGCTTTTTATTGCTCTCAAGGCTTGAGCGCACAAACATCCCGGAGCCCGGAATGGCGTCATCGGTATTCACGATCGTGGTGGTCTGGTAGCGGTCGTGAGGGAATTTTGCGGCCTTGATCGCTTCCACCAGGTTGGCATTTTTCTCTTTTGCGGATGTACGACCGGCAATATGTTGTACAACTCTCACTTTGCCCGCGAGCTGCGCGCTATTCCAGGCTTTGTAGCTAAACTTATCATTGTCGAGAATCAATTCTCCCCGGTCAGCAATGCCGACTGGCGGTACACGTTGTCCTTTTTCAATACTGTGAGCGGAAGCCCACAGGGGCAGCAGCAGGCAGGCTGCTGCAAGGATATTACGTAGGGTCATGGCGTTTCCTTATTATTTGCAGGTGATCCGACCACTTGGTCATGCACTTTTAATGATAAGTGCGATCAATGTGGTTTTCCCGCAATCCCGATGCCACTTTGCGGGTGAACGCACATATCCATGAAAAAACGACGGCTTATACTGCGCTCAGTCACGCTTTGCAAAGATTATTCTGAATAATTGTAATCAAACGGTAAATAAACTTATGCACACTGGGTAACACCGTAGTTCTGGTCTATAGTCATTGGGCATTAAAATTTGCGCTCAGGACAGTCGGGCCGATTGTGGCACCGCAAGAGCGTATGATTCGCAGGAGATACAAGAATGAAAATTTTCCAACGCTACAACCCGCTTCAGGTGGCGAAGTACGTGAAGATCCTGTTCCGTGGACGGTTGTATATCAAGGATGTTGGCGCTTTTGAGTTTGATAAGGGCAAAATCCTTGTCCCAAAAGTGAAGGACAAACAGCACCTGTCTGTGATGTCCGAAGTCAACCGTCAGGTTATGCGTCTGCAAACTGAGATGGCTTAACCAACGTGCTATGCAGTAGTTAAAAAAACGGCTCCCGATGGGAGCCGTTGATGTTTGTAGGGGCTGGAACGTTACGCCGACACCTTCTCTTCCGCGTCCGGCAGCTTCGGCACCAGTACGGTCGGTTTGTTGTCGATGCGCGTCACCAGCAGCTGGTCGATGCGGTAGTTATCAATATCCACCACCTCAAACTTGTAGCCGGAGAACTTCACCGAGTCGGTACGTTTCGGGATCTTACGCAGCATAAACATCATAAAGCCGCCGATGGTCTCGTAGTTGCCGGACTGCGGGAACTCGTCGATATCCAGCACGCGCATCACGTCTTCAATCGGCGTGCCGCCATCAATCAGCCATGAATTATCGTCACGCTGAACAATCTGCTCTTCCAGCCCCTGGCCAACCAGGTCGCCCATCAGCGTGGTCATCACGTCGTTCAGGGTGATAATACCCACCACCAGCGCGTATTCGTTCATGATAACCGCGAAGTCTTCCCCGGCGGTTTTGAAACTTTCCAGCGCTTCGGAGAGCGTCAGGGTGTCCGGCACAATCAGGGTATTGCGGATCTGCACGCCGCTGTTCAGCGCCAGGCTCTGGTTTGCCAGCACGCGGTTCAGCAGGTCTTTGGAGTCGACGTAGCCGATAATGTGGTCGATATCTTCATTACAGACCAGAAACTTGGAGTGCGGGTGCTGCGCCACTTTGTTCTTCAGGCTCTGCTCATCTTCATGTAAATCGAACCAGATAATGCTTTCACGGCCCGTCATGGAAGACGGCACGGTACGGGATTCCAGTTCAAATACATTCTCAATCAGCTCGTGCTCCTGCTTGCGCAGTACCCCGGCCAGCGCGCCGGCTTCCACGACCGCATAAATGTCGTCAGAGGTGATGTCGTCTTTACGCACCATCGGCAGCTTAAAGATGCGGAAAATCACGTTCGCCAGGCCGTTGAAGAACCACACCAGCGGACGAAACACGTACAGACAGAAGCGCATCGGGTTGATGATACGCAAAGCCACAGCTTCTGGCGCAATCATACCGATGCGTTTCGGGGTCAGGTCGGCAAAGAGGATAAACAGGCCGGTGACCAGCGAGAAGGAGAGGATAAAGCTCAGCTGTTCGGCCAGCTCAACGGACATGTACTTAACAAACAGGCTATAGAACGCCGGGGAAAACGCCGCATCACCCACGATACCGCCGAGAATGGCGACCGCGTTGAGGCCGATCTGCACCACGGTGAAGAACATGCCGGGGTTTTCCTGCATTTTCAGGATGCGGGTGGCATTGATGTTGCCTTCATCGGCAAGCAGCTTCAGTTTGATTTTACGGGACGCGGCCAGCGAGATCTCAGATATCGAGAAAAATGCACTGACGGCAATCAGACAAAGTATTACTAAAATACTGTTTAACATAGTTTATCCGGCTTCTCGCCAGATCCTCAGAAGGGGAGTTGATACCATTTGTGTGAAAACACATTGAACACCAGCTCGTAGCGTTGAGCCGATTATTTCAGCGGGTAGTATAGCGTAAAGAGATGTAAATCTGCCAGAGGTCACATTTTTGGCATAAAACAGACCGGACAGCGGGCGCTGTCCGGTACATCGCGTTATTTCACGGTAGACAGGCGGACATCGCCCACCGCCCGACGGGTGGCATCGCCTCCCCATACCTGATCGTATTCATAGCCCGTGAGCTGTTTGATCACCACGCGGGTCCCGGCGTCGCAGTCGCGGTAATCCCCACCCAGCTTACGGCGCGCAATCTCCTTCAGAAGCAGCTTGTGCGTCTCACGGGTGAGCTTGAACCTGTAGGTGGTGAAGAAGCTGACCGCCAGCAGGGCTGCCGTTGCGAAGATCATCAGGCCGATAATCGCCCCCAGCGCGCTTTCAGGCTGCGCGCCGCTGCCCTTCACGAAGCCGGACTCCTGCAGCACCAGGCCAATAATCATGATGGCAATCGCCACGGTGCTCTTGCGGGTCAGGACCATTACCCCGGCAAAAATCCCTTCGCGGCGCTGCTGGGTCACCATCTCGTCAATATCCGGAATGAAGCTGTAGATATTCCACGGAATATAATAGAGGCCCGCGCGGGCGGCACCGAGCAGAATAAAGACTGCGGAGAACAGCAGCGTCGGGACCTGCGTTTTAGTGAGGTAGACCGTAAACAGGAACGCCAGCACCAGGAAGATACAGCCGTAGGAGAGCCGCAGGGCGGCAGACGGCGTGACGTTCAGCCGGTTCAGCAACAGCATAAATCCATAGGTACCCGGTACTGAGGCAAAGGCGGCAATACTCAGCCAGCCGGAAACCGCCGAGGCATCCTGGCTCAGGCAATACACGACGTAATAGGTAAAGACCGAGCCGAATACGTCCATCGCCGTGAACGAAAAGATGTAAATAATGATATGCAGGCGAAACGCGCGAATACGGAATGAAGAAAAGAGATCCAGCACCAGATATTTCAGGTGATTGAGTATCCCGCTGCTGCGCTGGTTGTCCACTTTAAAATCTGACTCTTGATGCACATCCTTTGCTTCCCAGGTGGTGTACCAGGTAATAAACACCGCAAGGCAGAACACGCAGGAAAATATCAGCCCGGTGAGGGTATAGGTAAAGGGATTATCTTTACCCGTAAACTGCATAATCACGCCGGGAACGGAAACCGCAAGAAAACCGCCCAGTTGGGAGCAGATCATCCGCACGCCTGAGAGGCGGCTACGCTCTTCATACCGGTTCGTCATCTCAGCCGCCAGGGTCTCCCAGGGGACCAGCACCATCGCCGACAGCAGCTCAATAGAGAGGTAAGTGCCCAGGTAGTACCAGTAACCCATGTCCGTCATCCACAGCAGGGCATACAAAAACATGAGCGGTGAGCTGAGTAATAAAAAGAAGCGGCGACGGCCAAATTTACGCCCGAGCCAGGTATCCCCGAAGTTATCGGTGATATAGCCCATAATCGGGCTTAATAGCGCATCAATCACGCGGGCAATAGCGAATATAGATCCCGCTTCAATGACTGAGAGTCCGCAATAGGTGGTGTAAAAAAATAACAGCCAGGTGCCGATAATGGTAAACGCACCCCCGCCAAAAAGATCGGTTACGCCGTAGCCGAGCGCCACGCCATAACCCACTCTACGTTCAGTTGGTTTGACCATAATAATATCCAGTGTAGGGTAATGATTAACCCGTTTTCTCGGGTCGTTTTTTATTAAGTGCTGGAATACAAATTACGTTCTAGTTATTGATATCTATCCATTGTCTTAACTGAGATGAGCGGTAAATAGCCTCCACAAGCGTGAGTGAGTGTCCGGCTTCATGGATGTCGGTGTAATCCGTGTTTCCGGGATGAGAAATAGCATGATAAAAACGGCGGATCGCCTGCTCGTGCCCCAGTCCCCAGTAGCTTTTGATCTGGCCGTCAGGGGAGTTATCGCTGGCCAGCCTGAGGCGCTCGCCAGGGGTAATACGCCAGAGCACGTTGTCACTGAGCAGCAGCGAGCCCTGTTCGCAGTGGATCTCCATCAGAAGCGGGGAATCGGTGGTATTGCAGTTGCTGGCGTAAAACAGGCCGCGGGCGCCGTTGGCAAAGTGCAGCGTGGCCATCGCGCTGTCTTCCCCTTCGGTCACGTCCGCCAGCTCGCCGCTGTCCACCACGCCTTTCACGCGTGTTACGCCGCCTGCGAACCACTGCATCAGGTCGAGGGTATGAATGGCCTGGTTGATCAGCAGGCTGCCCCCTTCCGTTGCCAGCCGCCCGCGCCACGGGCTTTCGGTGTAGTACGCGCCCGAGCGTGACCACGTCAGCACGGCCTTAATGCTGAGCATTTTTCCCAGCCCGCCGTCCTCCAGCATCTGGAGAATGCGCAGGCTGGTGGGGTTGAGGCGGTTCTGGTAGCACACGCCGAGCAGACCCGACGCCTGTTCGGCGGCGCGGGTGATATCCACGAGTTCGCTGCTGTTCATGCCCACCGGTTTTTCGCAGAAAACATGCTTCCCGGCGGCGAGCGCCGCCAGGATCATGTTCTTATGCTCGAAATGCGGCGTGCAGATGTGGACCACGTCGATGGCATCATCCAGCAGCATTTCCCGGTAATCCTGATAGAAGCGGCACTGATAGCGCATTGCCAGCTCCAGCCCTTTGACGCTGTCGATGTCGACCAGCGCGCGTAGCGCGACGTTGGGGAGCAGGCGCAACGCATTCACATGGCAGCCGTGAATCGCTCCGGCACCGATAACCGCCGTGTTCAGGATCGTCATTGTCGCCTCCCGCTATTCCGTCGCGTTGGCCAGCATCTGGGCCTTCACGCAGAGTTCCGCCGCTTTGAAGGCGTGCGCCTGCGTCATGGCGTTTTCGGTACGATGCAGACAGTCGAGGATCAGTTCGCCAAAGAACGGGAACCCGACCTGTCCGGCGACCGGATAGCGGAATTCCCCCTCCTTATTGACGAGATAAACCACGTCCTGCTCGCCGCGGGTGAGATCGACATATTTGCGGATCTCGATATACCCGTCGGTGCCGAGCAGCGTCAGACGTCCATCGCCCCAGGTTGAGAGCCCGTCCGGGGTGAACCAGTCGCAGCGGAAATAACCGCTGGCACCGTTTTCGCCCCTGATTGTTGCGTCACCGAAATCTTCAAATGCCGGATGCTGCGGATGGTTGAAATTGCGTGCCTGACTGGCGACCACGGTGGCGTTACGGTTGCCCGTGTAAAACAGAAATTGCTCAATCTGGTGGCTGCCGATGTCGCACAGAATGCCGCCGAAGTAGCGACGATCGTAGAACCAGTCCGGGCGGCCGGTCCCTTCCCGGTGCGGGCCTGTCCCCAGGGTTTGGACGACGCGGCCAATGACCCCCTGCTGCACCAGCTGTCCGGCAAACACCGCGCTCTCCACGTGGAGACGTTCGCTGTAGTACACGGCGTATTTCCGCCCGGTTTTCTCAACCATCGCTTTGGCATCCGCCAGCTGTTCAAGAGAGGTGAGCGGCGCTTTATCCGTGAAGTAGTCCTTGCCTGCGGCCATGGCTTTCAGCCCCAGCGCACAGCGCTCGGAGGGGATGGCCGCACCGGCCACCAGGCGCACCTCGTCGTCGTTGAGTATCACCTCCAGCGACTCCGCCACTTTTGCCTGCGGGTACTGCTGGATGAATTTATCCACTTTGGCCGGATCGGGATCGTACACCCATTTCAGGGTGGCTCCGGCTTCTATCAGGCCGTTACTCATGCCGTAGATATGGCCGTGGTCGAGCGCGGCAGCGGCAAAAACAAATTCCCCCTCGCGGACAACCGGCTGGGGTTTACCCACCGGGGCGTAGTTCATTCCGTCATTTTTGTTCATGGTGTCACTCCTTAATCCAGGTCTTTGCCAAGAGGAATCGCACCCACTTCGCTGAAGTTGGCGACGCTTGCGGATTTTTCATAAAAACGGGGAGCGAGGGTGCTCGTCCCGCCGGTACGGTAAAACGGGTCGTCGCGCTGAATCGGCAGCGAGACCACGGTGCGGGTAATGGCAGATTTGTAGATCGCGGTAATCAGCTCCAGCGAGCGTTTGCCCTGCAGGCCATCCACTAACGGCGCCGTGCCGTGCTCGATGGCGTAAAGCAGGTCATTAATCTGCCCGGTGTGCAGCGTCCACTCGAGCTTCGGCGTCCCCTGAAAAACGGCGTTGAGCTGCGCTTCTTGCGTCAGATCGTTAGTCTCCTGCGGGAAGCCGTTATCGGCGCTGACGCTGGCAAAGGCCTGCCACGGCGCAGAGATACGTGCCTTGTCACCCTGAATAATGATTTTCTGGTCTTCCCCGTGGTGTACGACCGAGGCGGTAAGCTGGGTGAGCGCGCCGCTGGGGTATTTGAAGATCGCGGCGCTGAGGTCTTCGACTTCAGCGTTGTCGTGCGCCACGTTGGTCATCATCGCCATCACCTCGGACGGGAAGCCGAGCATCCACTGAATGGCGTCGATGTGGTGAACCGCGTGGTTAAGGGTGCAGCCGCCGCCCTCTTTTTCCCAGGTGCCGCGCCACCACAGGTCGTAGTAGCAGTGTCCGCGCCACCAGAAGGAGTCCACCTGCGCGTGGCAAACCTTGCCCGCAAGCTCCGAATCCAGCGCTGCTTTTAAGCGCCAGAAGGCATCGGTAAAGCGGTTTTGGGCAATGATGGAGAGCGTTTTGCCGCTGGCCTTTTGTGCGGCGATCATCGCGTCGCACTCCTCCAGCGAGGCGGCCATCGGTTTTTCGCACAGCACGTGGCAGCCCGCGTTCAGGGCATCAATGCCGATCTCGGCGTGGACGTAGGGCGGCGTGCAGACGTCGACGATATCGATATCCGGCTCTGACGCCAGCATCTGCTGGTGGCTGTCATACACCCGGGCGTCCGTCAGGCCGTAGCGCGTTTTTTTCTCGTGGGCTTTTTCCGGGTAGATATCCACCAGCGCGACGATCCGGCAGCGCTGACCAAACTGCAAATAGCCCTGAATATGGTTGTGCGAGATATTCCCTGTTCCCACGATAGCGACATTTAACATCGTTTCTTCTCCGGAGTTACCAGGTGCCGGAGGCATCCAGCGTGACGCTGGCTGTCTCTTTAGCCACTGAGGTGCTGATGCGCTGCTGAAGCAGGCGCAAATACTGTTTTTCGTTGAGCGGGAGTTCGACCCAGTCGTCGGTCCAGGTAGAGAGGTGCATGGCATTGGAGAGCGTCAACCCGCGGATCCCTTCCAGACCCGGCGCAATGAGCGGCTCGCCGCGCAGAATGGCGGCACAGAAGTTGGCGGTAATAACGTGGTGTTCGCTGCATTCCGGGGCGACGGGAAGCGTGACCTCCCAGCATTCAGGCTCTCCAAAACCGTTTTGCCAGCGGGCGTTGAAGGCGGTTTCAGATTCCCGCAGCCGCCAGTAGCGCAGCTTGCCCTCTTCGACGACCACCTTGCCGCGATCGCCGACGATTTCCAGCCGGTTGGTGCCCGGCGTTTCCGCCACGGTGGTGATAAACACGCCCGTTGCGCCGTTGGCATACTCGGCGTAGGCGGTGACCTCGTCTTCCACTTCGATTTGACGATGCTTACCGAACTGGCAGAACGCGCGCAGACGGACCGGCATACCGACCAGCCACTGCCAGAGATCGAGCTGGTGCGGGTCCTGGTTAAGCAGCACGCCGCCGCCTTCCCCTTTCCAGGTGGCGCGCCAGCCGCCGGAGTTGTAATAGCTCTGCGAGCGATACCAGTTGGTGATGATCCAGTTGGAGCGGCGGATCTCACCCAGCTCGCCGTTGTCGATCAGATCTTTCACTTTCTGGTAGAGCGGGTTCGGGCGCTGGTTGTACATGATGCCGAACACCACATCGCACGCCTGGGCGCAGGCGTTCATCTCCTGCACCTGGGCGGTATACACGCCCGCCGGTTTTTCACACAGGGTGTGGATGCCGTTGCGCATCGCCAGCATCGACAGGCGCGGATGCTCGTAGTGCGGCGTGGCGACAATCACCGCGTCGATAAGCCCGCTCTGGAGCATCTCCTGCGCGTCGCTGAATAAGGGGAGGGTGCCGACCAACTGGCGAATAGCCGGATGCTTTTCCGGTGCATTATCACAAACCGCCGCCAGGCAGGCGTCGCTGACCGTACCCGCCAGTAAATAACGCGCGTGGACCGTACCGATATTCCCTATTCCAATAATGCCAAAACGTACCTTCTCCATGTCACACCTTAATTTCAGTTGAAATGAGTGATGACCGGAAAATAGGAAAGGGGAGCGGTAGCGACAATGTGTTTTTGTGAGAATACTCGCAAGGTGATTAAGTAATCTCCAGGATTTCTGAAATTTAGTTTTAAAATCAACGGACTGTTTCTGCAAATATTTGCAAAAACTGAATGAGAGCGAGGTCACACTATGCCGGGCAAGTTAAAAATGGAGGAAATTGCGGCCCTGACGGGCTATTCCGTCAGCACGGTTTCGCGGGTATTAAGCGGCAAGTCTTATACCAGCGATAAAGCCAGGGAGGCGATTGTTCGCACCGCGCGAGAATTAGGGGTACTGGAGTCCATGGCGAGCGGAAGACTGCTAATTAACGGAATCGCTGTTTTTGCGCCGGAAAGAACCTTTCAGGGACGCGGGGATATTTTTTATCTGGAAGTGACGAAAGGAATTGCGGAAGCCTGCGCGCGGCATAATGTGTGGGTCACGTGCTGTGGTTTAGAAGAACAGCATGCCGATGTGAAAGTCTTTATGGAAAAGGCCAGTCATAAGAATATCAACGCGATAATTATTATTGGCACTGATGATTCCACCATATTTAAACTGGCCAGCACGCTGAATAAGCCCTGCGTGTTGATTAATTCCGTCGATCGGGATCGGGTGCTGGATGCCGTGTCGCCCGATCACCGGGCGATTGGCTTCACCGCCATGCAGTACCTTTTCGAGCAGGGGCATCGCCGCGTGCTCACGCTCACCTGCCTGCGGCGGGATACGCTGTACGCGCGTCTGGACGGCATCAAAGAGGCGTATCGCCATTTTCACGTCGCCTTTGACCCGCAGCGCGATTTGCTCGTGACGGAGTGGTTTACCGCTGAAGAGGCCGAGCAGGCGCTGGATGCGTGGTTAGTGAGTCATGATCGTTCCCAGTGGCCGGAGGTGATTTTCCCGAACAGTACCCGCATGGTGGCAGGGGTGGTGAGGGTGTTAACGCGCCACGGGCTGCGCATTCCGGAAGACATTTCGCTGATTACGACCGATTTTGCATGGAATTTAGCGCACCGTCTGGAAAAACCGGTCACCGGCGTCACGGTACCCTGCCGCGAGCTGGGGATTGAGGCCGTTCACCTGCTGCAAACGCGGCTCAACCGACCGCAGGCAGCGGTCTTTAACCTGCTGTTACAGGGCAAAGTGATGGATTACGGTTCGGTCAGTAACGCCACGCGCCACGCGGCTCGCGTGGCGCTGGATGAGTAATCAGGCCAGCTGTGGCGGCAGGCAGACGCCGATGCCCCCGATGCCGCAGTAGCCGTACGGGTTTTTATGCAGGTACTGCTGGTGATCGTCCTCGGCGTAGTAGAACGGTTTCGCCGTCGCGATTTCCGTGGTCACCTCGCGCGTATCGCCCGCTTCACGCATGGCCTGCTGGAAACGCTCCAGGCTGGCGCGCGCGGCGGCATCCTGCTCAGGCGTGAGCGGATAAATGGCCGAACGGTACTGGGTGCCGTGGTCGTTGCCCTGACGCATGCCCTGCGCCGGGTCATGGTTTTCCCAGAAGACCTGCAGGAGCTGTTCGTAGCTGATTACCGCAGGGTCGTACACCACGCGTACCGCTTCCGCATGCCCGGTTTCGCCGGAACAGACTTCGCGATAGGTAGGATTTGGCGTGTAACCGCCCGTGTAGCCAGCCGCCGTGCTGTAAACGCCGGGCAACTGCCAGAAGAGGCGCTCAACGCCCCAGAAGCAGCCCATGGCGAACAGGGCGATTTCCATTCCCTCCGGCACGTTGGTCATGGAATGGCCATTGACGGCGTGTAAGGTCGCCACAGGCATAGGGGTGTTGCGTCCCGGTAATGCATCGGTTTGTGAAACCAGATGCTTTTTGTCGAATAAACTCACGATGGGGCCTCCCGGGGTGCGATGTTTCAGTTAAGGTTGTCACGAAGCGTTTAATTGAACACAATAAATGCGCTGAATGAGTCTAGATTTAATCATAAGAAATATTTGGGTGTTACACCCATTTTCAACCCGCGATTCGGGTTTTTGGCCAACAGGCCGTATTTTGCCGCGGAGCGGCACTTCATTTGCTTCCAGGGTGGAAACAGGGATATTCAGGAGAAAACGTGACAAAAATCCGCCAGTTATGTTTAGTCAGTGTGTTGCTGACAAGCGGGATTGCCAGCGCGGCGAATGTCCGTTTGCAGGTTGAGGGGTTATCCGGGGCGCTGGAAAAAAACGTGCGTGCGCAGCTATCGACCATCCAGAGTGATGAGGTGACGCCGGACCGGCGTTTTCGCGCGCGCGTCGATGATGCGATCCGTGAAGGGCTGAAAGCGCTGGGGTATTACGAACCCACCATTGATTTTGATCTTCGCCCGCCGCCAAAGAAGGGGCGCCAGGTCCTCATTGCCCGCGTTTCGCCGGGTGAGCCGGTACTGATTGGCGGCACGAACGTTATCCTGCGCGGCGGGGCGCGTACCGACCGGGACTACCTGGACCTGCTCAGCACGCGGCCAAAAGTCGGCACCGTGCTCAACCACGGTGACTACGACCATTTCAAAAAAGAGCTGACGAGTGTTTCCCTGCGTAAGGGCTACTTTGACAGCCAGTTTAATAAAAGCCAGCTGGGCATTGCGCTGGATCGACGTCAGGCCTTCTGGGATATCGACTACGACAGCGGGGAACGCTACCGCTTTGGCGACGTGACGTTCGAAGGTTCGCAAATTCGTGAAGAGTACCTGCAAAACCTCGTGCCGTTCAAAAAAGGGGATTACTACCAGTCGAGTGACCTCGGAGAGCTGAACCGACGCCTCTCAGCTACCGGCTGGTTTAACTCCGTGGTTGTCGCGCCGGAATTTGATAAGTCTCGCAAAACCAAGGTGTTGCCGCTGCATGGCGTTGTTTCGCCGCGCACCGAGAACACCATTGAGACCGGTGTTGGCTACTCGACGGATGTGGGACCACGCGTGAAAACCTCGTGGAAAAAACCGTGGATGAACTCGTACGGTCACAGCCTGACTACCAGCCTGAGCCTCTCTGCGCCCGAGCAGCAGCTGGACTTCAGCTACAAAATGCCGCTGCTGAAAAATCCGCTTGAGCAATATTACCTTCTGCAGGGCGGTTTTAAGCGCACCGATTTAAACGACACAAAGCAGGACTCTACGACGCTTGCGGTCTCCCGCTTCTGGGATCTCTCCAGCGGCTGGCAGCGCGCCATTAACCTGCGCTGGAGCCTGGACCACTTTACCCAGGCCAACGTCACCAATACCACCATGCTGCTTTATCCGGGCGTGATGATCAGCCGTACCCGCTCGCGTGGGGGCCTGATGCCGACCTGGGGCGACTCACAGCGCTACTCCATCGATTATTCCAACTCCGCCTGGGGCTCCGACGTGGACTTCTCCGTCATGCAGGCGCAAAACGTCTGGATCCGCACGCTGTACGACAAACATCGTTTTGTGATGCGCGGCAATCTCGGCTGGATTGAAACGGGAGACTTCGAGCGCGTTCCGCCGGACCTGCGCTTCTTCGCCGGGGGGGACCGCAGCATTCGCGGGTATAAGTACAAATCGATCTCACCTGAGAACGAAAAGGGCCAGCTGACCGGTGCGTCAAAACTGGCGACGGGATCGCTGGAGTATCAGTACAACGTCAGCGGAAAGTGGTGGGGCGCGATGTTTGTTGACGGCGGTGAAGCGGTAAACGATATCCGCCGCAGCGACTTTAAAACCGGCGCGGGCGTCGGCGTGCGCTGGCAGTCACCCGTCGGGCCCATCAAGCTCGATTTCGCCGTGCCTGTCGGCGACAAAGATGAACACGGATTACAGTTTTACATCGGTCTGGGGCCTGAATTATGAGTTTATGGAAGAAAATAAGCCTCGGAGTGCTGATCTTTATCGTGCTGCTGCTCGGGACGGTGGCGTTTCTGGTAGGAACGACGACCGGGCTGCATCTGCTGTTTAACGCCGCGAACCGCTGGGTGCCGGGGCTGGAGATTGGTCAGGTGACGGGCGGCTGGCGCGACCTGCGCCTGAAGAACATCCGCTATGAGCAGCCGGGCGTGGCGGTTAACGCCGGGGAGTTCCATCTCGCGGTGAAGCTGGGCTGTCTGCGTGACAGCAAGCTCTGCGTCAACGATCTGTCGCTAAAAGATGTCAACGTGGCGATAGATTCAAAGAAAATGCCGAAATCTGCGCCGGTTGAAGAAGAAGACAGCGGCCCGCTGAATCTCTCCACGCCGTACCCGATCGCGCTTTATCGGGTGGCGCTCGATAACGTCAATATCAAAATCGACGACACCACCGTGTCCGTGATGGATTTCACCTCCGGCCTGCGCTGGCAGGAGAAAAACCTCACCCTGACGCCAACGTCCCTGCAGGGCTTGCTGATCGCGCTGCCGAAAGTGGCCGACGTGGCGCAGGAAGAGATCGTCGAGCCGAAGATCCAGAATCCGCAGCCGGAAGAAAAGCCGCTGGGCGAAACGCTGAAAGACCTCTTCTCGAAGCCAGTGCTGCCGGAAATGACCGACGTTCATCTGCCGCTGAACCTTAACATTGAGGAATTCAAAGGCGAACAGCTTCGCCTGACCGGTGATACCGACCTGACGGTCTATAACATGCTGCTGAAGGTCAGCAGCATTGACGGCAACATGAAGCTCGACGCGCTGGATATCGACACCAACCAGGGCTCGGTGAATGCGTCGGGTAATGCCCTGCTGCGCGACAGCTGGCCGGTGGATATCACGCTGAATAGCACCCTGAACATCGACCCGCTGAAAGGCGAGAAAGTGAAGGTCAAGGTGGGCGGGGCGCTGCGCGATAAGCTCGATGTTGGCGTGAATCTCTCCGGCCCGGTGGATATGGCCCTGCGTGCGCAAACCCAGCTGGCGGAAGCCGGGCTGCCGCTCAATCTTGAGGTTGTCAGCAAGCAGCTTTCCTGGCCGTTCACCGGTGAAAAGCAGTTCCAGGCCGATGACCTGAAGCTGAAGCTGAGCGGCAAGATGACCGACTACACGCTCTCGTTCCGCACCGCGGTGAAGGGGCAGGGCGTGCCGCCCGCGAACATCACCCTGGATGCAAAGGGCAACGAACAGCAGGTCAACCTCGACAAGCTGACCGTCGCGGCGCTGGAGGGCAAAACCGAGCTGACCGCGCTGCTCGACTGGCAGCAGGCGATCAGCTGGCGCGGCGAACTGAAGCTGACGGGCATTAACACCGCCAAAGAGGTGCCGGACTGGCCGTCGAAGCTGGATGGCCTGATTAAGACGCGCGGCAGCCTGTACGGCGGCACGTGGCAGATGGACGTGCCGGAGATCAAGCTCACCGGGAACGTGAAGCAGAACAAGGTAAACGTTGAAGGCTCGGTGAAAGGCAACAGCTATCTGCAGTGGGTTATCCCGGGCCTGCACGTGGCCCTGGGTCGCAACACGGCGGATATCAAAGGCGAGCTGGGGGTGAAAGATCTCAATCTGGATGCCACCATCGACGCACCGAATCTGGATAACGCCCTGCCGGGGCTTGGCGGCACGGCGAAGGGGCTCGTGAAAGTGCGCGGCACGGTAGACGCGCCGCAGCTGCTGGCGGATATCACCGCCAATAACCTGCGCTGGCAGGAGTTGAGCGTTGCCCGGGTTCGCGTGGAGGGGGATGTGAAATCCACCGACCAGATCGGCGGTAACCTGAACCTGCGCGTGGAACGTATTTCTCAGCCGGACGTGAACATTAGCCTGGTCACCCTGGACGCTAAAGGCAACGAGAAGCAGCACGACCTGCAGCTACGCGTGCAGGGCGAGCCGGTCTCCGGCCAGCTGCACCTGACCGGCAGCTTCGACCGCAAAGAGGAGCGCTGGAAAGGGACGCTGGATAATACCCGTTTCAACACCCCTGTTGGGCCGCTGGCGCTGTCGCGCGCCATCGCGCTGGACTACCGCAACGCCGAGCAGAAGATCAGTATTGGGCCACACTGCTGGATCAACCCGAATGCGGAGCTGTGCGTGCCGCAGACCATCGATGCGGGCGCGGAAGGGCGCGCGCAGATCAACCTCAACCGCTTCGATCTGGCGATGCTGAAGCCGTTTATGCCGGATACCACGCAGGCCAGCGGCGTCTTCAGCGGGAAAGCCGATGTCGCCTGGGACACCACCAAAGAGGGGCTGCCGCAGGGCAGCGTGACGCTCTCCGGGCGTAACGTGAAGGTGACGCAGGAGGTCAACGACGCGCCGCTGCCGGTGGCGTTCGACACCCTGAACCTGAGTGCCGATCTGCATAACAATCGCGCACAGCTGGGGTGGACAATCCGCCTGACCAATAACGGTCAGTTGGATGGTCAGGTCCAGATTACCGACCCGCAGGGACGGCGTAATCTGGGCGGCAACGTTAACATCCGAAACTTCAACCTGGCGATGGTGAACCCGATTTTCGCGCGTGGGGAAAAAGCCGAAGGCATGCTGAACGCTAACCTGCGCCTGGCCGGCAACGCGCAAAGCCCTCAGCTGTTTGGCCAGCTGCGCCTCAGCGGCGTGGATATCGACGGCAACTTTATGCCGTTTGACATGCAGCCCAGCCAGATCGCCATGAACTTCAACGGCATGAGCTCGACGCTGAGCGGCTCGGTACTGACGCAGCAAGGGCAAATCAACCTGAGCGGCGACGCGGACTGGAGCCAGCTCGACAACTGGCGCGCCCGTATTGCCGCGAAGGGCAGTAAGGTGCGCATCACCGTACCGCCGATGGTGCGTCTGGACGTCTCGCCTGATGTGGTCTTTGAAGCCACGCCAAGCCTCTTCACGCTTGACGGTCGCGTCGACGTGCCGTGGGCGCGCATCGTGGTCCACGACGTGCCGGAAAGTGCGGTCGGCGTCTCAAGTGATGAAGTTATGCTCAATGAAAATCTGAAACCTGTCGAACAGAAGAGCGCTGGCATACCGATTAATAGTAACCTTACCGTGCACGTGGGGAATAACGTGCGGTTGAATGCGTTTGGGCTGAAGGCGAGGCTCACGGGCGACCTGAAAGTGGCGCAGGATAAACAAGGGCTTGGCCTGAACGGGCAGATCAACATTCCTGAAGGGCGTTTCCATGCCTATGGTCAGGATCTGATTGTTCGCAAAGGCGAGCTGCTGTTCTCCGGCCCACCGGATCAGCCACTGTTGAACATCGAAGCGATTCGTAACCCGGAAGCGACGGAAAACGACGTTATTGCTGGCGTTCGCGTCACCGGTTCCGCCGACGAACCGAAGGCGGAGATCTTCTCTGACCCGGCGATGTCGCAGCAGGAAGCCCTCTCTTATCTGCTGCGTGGACAAGGTCTGGACAGCGGACAAAGCGACAGTGCGGCGATGACCTCGATGTTAGTGGGTCTGGGGGTTGCACAAAGTGGGCAGGTTGTGGGTAAAATCGGCGAGACGTTCGGCGTAAGCAATCTGGCGCTGGACACCCAGGGCGTGGGTGACTCCTCGCAGGTGGTGGTCAGCGGCTATGTACTGCCGGGTCTGCAGGTAAAATATGGTGTGGGGATCTTTGACTCACTGGCAACACTCACGCTACGCTATCGCCTGATGCCTAAGCTATATCTGGAAGCAGTGTCCGGCGTAGACCAGGCACTTGATCTGCTCTATCAGTTTGAGTTTTAGCAATGCGAATATTTGTCTACGGCAGTTTAAGAACCAGGCAAGGCAACAGTCACTGGATGACCAATGCCCTGCTGCTGGGGAATTACAATATCGAGAACTACCAGTTGTACAGCCTGGGCCACTATCCAGGCGCGGTTCCGGGCGAAGGAACAGTACAGGGTGAAGTCTATCGTATTGATAACGCGACGCTTGCCGAACTTGATGCCTTGCGCACCAGGGGCGGTGAATACGCGCGCCAGTTGATCCAGACGCCGTACGGAAGTGCGTGGATGTATGTCTACCAGCGTCCGGTCGAAGGGTTAACGCGGATTGTAAGCGGTAACTGGTTAGACAGAGACCAGTACTGAAAAACGACAACGCCACCGTGAGGTGGCGTTGTTTTTTTTATGGGCTAAACGGCGTCGTGACGCAGCTTGAATATCTGCACCGATTCCAGAAGCTGTTCTGCCTGACGATGCATGGCTTGCGCTGCGGCTGAGGATTCCTGTGACAAGGTTGCGTTTTGCTGCGTGGCTGTATCCATGTGCGTCACGGCCACATTGACCTGATCGATACCCGTGCTTTGTTCATGGCTGGCATGCGAGATCGCTTCAATCAGTTCGCTCACCTTACTCACGCTATGCAGAATATCTGCCATCGCAGCACCGGCCTGCTGCACCTGCCCGTTCCCTTCATCAATTCGGTTAACAGAGCGGTCAATCAGAATGCGGATATCTTTGGCGGCGGCAGCTGAACGTTGCGCCAGGGCGCGCACCTCTGCTGCAACGACGGCAAAACCGCGGCCTTCAGTACCAGCACGCGCCGCTTCAACTGCAGCGTTTAGCGCCAGGATATTGGTCTGGAAGGCAATACTGTCGATCATGCTGATGATAGAGTTGATCTCGCTGGAGAAATTATGAATTTCACTCATAGTGTGCATTGCACGTTCAACGGCTTCTTCGCCCTGGCGGGCTACCTGGCGGGCATTACGGGCAAGATCGCTGGCAGTACGTGAATGTTCTGCATTGCTTTTTACGACTGACGTCAGCTCCTCCATGGATGCTGCGGTTTGTTCCAGGGCACTGGCCTGTGCTTCGTTGCGCGAGGAAAGCTCATGACTACCGCTGGCAATCTGCGCTGATGCGGTGGCGATGGTTTCGGTACCTTTACGTACCCCGGAGACAATGCGTGTGAGGTTGCCATTCATCTCCTGCAGAGCACGCATGAGCTCAGCCGTTTCATCTCGCCCGGCCACGGTAAAGCGGGACTGCAAATCACCGGCGGCAACGGTACGTGCTATGGTGACAGCTTGTGCCAGCGGAAGAGTAATGCTTCGAATCAGCCACCAGGTAATGAGCATCCCGGCGGCCAGCGTGAGCGCCATTACCAGCATCAGCATCCATTTCGTTTTCTGATACTGCGCCTCGTTTCTGACGATGGTCTGCTCGTGGATAGCCTGGGCATGCTGCAGCGTATGGGCCACGACGTTGTCGATCATTTTTGTCGGCTCGCGGTCAATCCCTGTTACCTGTTTGTCCACTCGCTGGGCGCTGGTGGGATCTCCCACCTGGTAGGTAGCCAGTGCCGCCAGGTATTTTTGTTCGAGTCCGGCGTGGATGTCGCGCGTTGCCAGCACTTGTTGATTATCCATGCCAATTTTCGGCAGAAGCTCACTTAGCCGGGTCAGCAGTGCCTGCGTGTTCTGACTTTCTGCGACAAAGGCCTTTTTGTATTTATCGAACGCTTCTTGCCCCTGAGCACCACGAATCAGGGTGTTCTTCCACTCCTGGACCTGAATTTTGAATTGTACCTGAGCATTGCGGGCGGTATCGATGCTGCTGGTGATGGTCTGTTCCATGGCCATAATCTGTTCGTTCTGTACCTGACTGTCGCTATTGATCAGCAGGCCACGCAGGCCAATAAAAAGCGTTGCAAGCAACAGAAGCGACGCCAGAAGGCCAAGTCGCTGTCCAATGGTGAGTGTGTTGAGTTTCATGATTTCCTGTTATGTGAAAACGCGATTGTGCTCATATCACGGGAGGTATCGACCTGCGGCAGGCAGACTTTAAAGGGGAAAGAGGGGATAGGGTAGGTAAAAAGCGATATCTAATTAATATTGCGAGATAAAATCTCTTTATGACGTTTTTGTGACAGTGCGGGGCAACAAAAAGCCCCGACATGCGGGGCTTTTATCAATCAGCAGTAAGAATTACTTCTTAGCAGCGCGTTCGAAAGAGGCGATGATTTCCGCTTTCGCCGCTTCTGCGTTGTCCCAGCCGTCAACTTTAACCCACTTGCCTTTTTCGAGGTCTTTGTAGTGCTCGAAGAAGTGAGTGATCTGCGCTTTCAGCAGCTCTGGCAGGTCGTTCACATCTTTGATGTGATCGTATTCTTTGCTCAGCTTGGTGTGCGGTACCGCAACCAGCTTCGCATCTTCACCGGATTCGTCGGTCATTTTCAGCACGCCAACTGGACGGCAGCGAATGACGGAGCCTGGCTCCAGTGGGTATGGCGTTGGGACCAGCACGTCAACCGGGTCACCGTCCAGAGACAGGGTGTGGTTGATGTAACCGTAGTTGCACGGATAGAACATCGCGGTAGACATGAAACGGTCTACGAACAGGGCGCCGCTCTCTTTGTCCACTTCGTATTTGATCGGATCTGCGTTAGCCGGGATTTCGATAACTACGTAGATGTCTTCTGGCAGTTCTTTACCCGCTGGGACGTTGAGTAAGCTCATGTCGGTGTCCTTTAAAATGGATGGTAAACAAGTGGCAGGTATTATAGCCAACTCGCGCTGAATGTCTCCGCCTGTTTTCGCTTTATCTCCCCGCTTTCTCCACTTTTCAGACCGATTCCATGACAGGAAAATCCATAAACTCAGCCGCATTTTTCATGGCGAAATGAAAGCGATTACAAACTTGTGATTAACGTTTTATTCACTTTTCTGAAGTGTGATGTAACGCAATTCGTTACATATTTCATGGGCTATAGTCATTCCGCAGAACATCTTTTAACCAACAATAACTCACCCTACGAGGACGTTCATATGTGGAAGCGCTTACTCCTGGTCACAGCAGTTTCGGCAGCCATGTCGTCTATGGCGATGGCCGCTCCCTTAACCGTAGGTTTTTCGCAAGTCGGCTCTGAATCTGGCTGGCGAGCGGCTGAAACCAACGTGGCGAAAAGCGAGGCTCAGAAACGCGGCATTACCCTGAAAATCGCCGATGGTCAGCAAAAACAAGAGAATCAGATCAAAGCCGTGCGCTCCTTTATCGCCCAGGGCGTGGATGCCATCTTTATTGCACCCGTCGTGGCGACCGGCTGGGAACCCGTCCTGAAGGAAGCGAAAGACGCTGAGATCCCGGTCTTCCTGCTCGACCGTTCCATCGACGTCAAAGACAAATCCCTCTATATGACCACCGTCACCGCCAACAACGTGCTTGAAGGGCAATTGATTGGCGACTGGCTGGTGAAGCAGGTCGACGGCAAGCCGTGTAACGTCGTTGAGCTGCAGGGTACCGTCGGGGCGAGCGTGGCCATCGACCGTAAAAAAGGCTTTGCTGAAGCCATCGCGAAAGCGCCAAACATTAAGATTATCCGCTCTCAGTCCGGCGACTTTACCCGTAGTAAAGGTAAAGAGGTCATGGAGAGCTTCATTAAGGCTGAAAACAACGGCAAGAACATCTGCATGGTTTACGCCCACAACGATGACATGGTGATCGGTGCGATTCAGGCAATTAAAGAAGCGGGCCTGAAGCCGGGCAAAGATATCCTCACCGGCTCTATCGACGGCGTGCCGGACATCTACAAAGCGATGATCGACGGCGAAGCCAACGCCAGCGTGGAGCTGACGCCAAACATGGCGGGTCCGGCATTCGACGCGCTGGAGAAATTCAAGAAAGACGGCACGATGCCGGAGAAAGTGACGGTCACCAAGTCCACCCTCTACCTGCCTGATACGGCGAAAGAGGAGTTAGAGAAGAAGAAAAATATGGGCTATTAAGACCCGCGCCCCTCACCCCAGCCCTCTCCCCGGAGGGGAGAGGGAGAAAGGCAGGGCGGAGCTGGATATTAACAATTGGCACGATCAATCCCCTCTCCCCTCCGGGGAGAGGGTCAGGGTGAGGGGGAAACCATGACCACTGAACAACACCAGGAAATCCTCCGCACAGAGGGCTTGAGTAAATTCTTCCCCGGCGTAAAAGCGCTGGATAGCGTTGATTTCAGCCTGCGGCGCGGGGAGATCATGGCGCTGCTGGGCGAGAACGGGGCGGGAAAATCAACGCTGATAAAATCCCTGACCGGTGTTTATCACGCCGACCGCGGCACCATCTGGCTGGAAGGCAACGCCATTTCGCCCAAAAACACCGCCCATGCCCAGCAGTTGGGGATCGGGACGGTGTACCAGGAAGTGAACCTGCTGCCGAATATGTCGGTGGCGGATAACCTGTTTATTGGCCGCGAACCACGCCGTTTTGGCCTGCTGCGCCGCAAAGAGATGGAAGCGCGGGCGACAACGCTGATGGAATCGTACGGCTTCTCCCTCGACGTCCGCGAGCCGCTGAACCGCTTTTCCGTGGCGATGCAGCAGATCGTCGCCATTTGTCGCGCGATCGATCTCTCCGCAAAGGTGCTGATCCTTGACGAACCCACCGCCAGCCTCGATACCCAGGAGGTGGAGATGCTCTTTACCCTGATGCGCCAGCTGCGCGATCAGGGCGTCAGCCTGATCTTCGTCACCCACTTCCTCGATCAGGTGTATGAGGTGAGCGATCGCATTACGGTGCTGCGCAACGGCAGCTTTGTCGGCTGCCGCGAAACCCGCGAGCTGCCGCAGATCGAGCTGGTAAAAATGATGCTGGGCCGCGAGCTGGAGACCAACGCCCTCCAGCGTGCAGGGCGCACGCTGCTGAGCGAGAAGCCGGTCGCCGCGTTCAGCGATTACGGCAAAAAAGGGGTGATCTCGCCGTTTAACCTTGAGGTGCGGCCAGGCGAAATTGTCGGCCTGGCGGGCCTGCTGGGCTCCGGCCGGACCGAGACCGCCGAGGTGATCTTCGGGATCAAGCCTGCCGACAGCGGCAGCGCGCTGATCAAGGGCAAACCGCAGACCCTGCGATCGCCGCATCAGGCCTCCTGTCTCGGTGTCGGCTTCTGCCCGGAGGACCGGAAAACGGACGGCATTATTGCCGCGGCCTCGGTGCGGGAAAATATCATTCTGGCGCTACAGGCCCAGCGCGGCTGGCTGCGGCCGATCCCTAAGCGCGAGCAAAACGCCATTGCCGAACGCTTTATCCGCCAGCTCGGCATCCGCACCCCGAGCGCGGAACAGCCCATTGAATTTCTCTCCGGCGGTAACCAGCAGAAAGTACTGCTGTCGCGCTGGCTGCTGACCAAACCCCAGTTCCTGATCCTCGACGAACCGACCCGCGGCATTGACGTGGGGGCGCACGCCGAAATTATCCGGCTTATCGAAACCCTGTGCGCGGACGGTCTGGCGCTGCTGGTCATTTCCTCCGAGCTGGAAGAGCTGGTGGGCTATGCCGATCGCGTCATCATCATGCGCGATCGCAAGCAGGTGGCAGAGATCCCGCTGGATAAGCTGTCCGTTCCGGCGATCATGAATGCCATCGCGGCATAAGGAGTGAATCGTGATGCCCCGTTCGCTTTCGCAAACCGGTGAGTCAAAGCGCCGCTTCAGCTGGCCAACCGGCACGCCGCAAATCGCGGCGCTGCTGGTGGTTCTGCTGGTGGATAGCCTGGTCGCGCCGCATTTCTTCCAGATCATCGTGCAGGATGGCCGCCTGTTTGGCAGCCCGATAGACATTTTAAACCGTGCCGCGCCCGTGGCGCTGCTGGCCATCGGGATGACGCTGGTCATCGCAACCGGTGGGATTGACCTCTCCGTCGGCGCGGTGATGGCTATCGCCGGGGCTACGGCCGCCTCCATGACCGTAGCCGGACATAGCCTGCCGGTGATCCTGCTCGCTGCCTTAGGCACCGGCGTGCTGGCAGGATTATGGAACGGTATTCTGGTGGCGGTGCTGAAAATTCAGCCCTTCGTTGCCACGCTGATTTTAATGGTGGCCGGGCGCGGCGTCGCGCAGCTGATAACCTCCGGCCAGATTGTGACCTTCAACTCCCCGAGCCTGGCGTGGCTCGGCAGCGGCAACCTTCTGTTCTTCCCGACGCCGGTGATTATTGCCCTGGTCACGCTCGTTGTCTTCTGGCTCTTCACCCGCAAAACGGCGCTGGGCATGTTCATTGAGGCCGTCGGGATCAACATCCGCGCCGCGCGCAACGCCGGCGTCAACACCCGGCTGATGGTAATGCTGACCTACGTGCTGAGCGGCGTCTGCGCCGCCATCGCCGGGGTCATCGTCGCGGCGGATATTCGCGGGGCCGATGCCAACAACGCGGGACTCTGGCTGGAGCTGGACGCAATCCTCGCGGTGGTGATCGGTGGCGGGTCGCTGATGGGCGGGCGCTTTAACCTGCTGCTCTCGGTGATCGGCGCCCTGATCATTCAGGGCATGAACACCGGGATCCTGCTGTCGGGATTCCAGCCGGAGCTTAACCAGGTGGTGAAGGCGGTGGTCGTGCTCTGCGTGCTGATCGTCCAGTCGCCGCGCTTTGTCAGCATCATTAAGGGGATCCGTGGCCATGATAAAACGTAATTTACCGTTAATGATCACGCTGGGCGTATTTGTGCTGGGGTACCTCTACTGTCTGACGCAGTTCCCCGGTTTTGCCTCGACGCGCGTGATCTGCAATATCCTGACCGATAACGCCTTTTTAGGCATTATCGCCGTCGGTATGACCTTTGTGATCCTCTCCGGCGGGATCGATCTCTCCGTTGGGTCGGTGATCGCGTTTACGGGCGTGTTCCTCGCGAAGGCAATCGGCTTCTGGGGCATCTCTCCGCTGGTGGCGTTTCCGCTGGTGCTGGCGATGGGCTGCGCGTTTGGTGCTTTTATGGGGCTGCTGATCGACGCGCTGAAAATCCCTGCTTTTATCATCACCCTCGCCGGGATGTTCTTCCTCCGTGGGGTGAGCTATCTGGTGTCGGAAGAGTCGATTCCAATTAACCACCCCATCTACGACACGCTCTCCAGCCTGGCGTGGAAAATCCCCGGCGGCGGCCGCCTGAGCGCGATGGGGCTGCTGATGCTGGGCGTGGTCGTCATTGGCATCTTCCTTGCTCACCGTACCCGGTTTGGCAATCAGGTTTACGCCATTGGCGGCAACGCCACGTCGGCCAACCTGATGGGCATTTCAACCCGCAGCACCACCATCCGCATCTATATGCTCTCGACCGGCCTGGCGACGCTGGCGGGTATCGTCTTCTCGGTATACACCCAGGCGGGCTATGCCCTCGCAGGCGTGGGCGTTGAGCTGGATGCGATTGCTTCTGTGGTCATTGGCGGCACGCTGCTCAGCGGCGGGGTGGGCACAGTGCTGGGGACGCTGTTCGGCGTGGCCATCCAGGGGCTGATACAAACCTATATCAACTTTGACGGCACGCTCAGCTCCTGGTGGACGAAGATCGCCATCGGTATTCTGCTGTTTATTTTTATTGCCCTGCAGCGGGGGCTGACGGTGCTCTGGGAGAACCGTCAAAGCTCGCCTGTTACCCGCGTAAACACATCGGTAACAGAGCGATAACACGCTGAATTTGCTTAAAGTCTAAACATTTTCCGGTAGCGGCCGATACTCTTTTTTTATGCCCAGAAATATCTCGCTACCGGAAATAATATCATGCTTAAAACGCTATCGATTCGTACCGGCTTGCTCTCTTTACTGGCCGTTATGACCCTTCTGCTGCTGATTGTCAGCGGCATTGGCATTTATGCCCTCACACAGAGTTCTTCTTCGCTGCAGCGTATTAATCACCTTCAGGGTGAGCAGATGGTGCAGCTTAATTCAGGCTATACGCTGCTCCTGCGCGCGCGCAATGAAGCGGGTCAGGCCGTCCGCATGATGGAAATCGGCATGCTGGACGATGCGGCCAACGCGGTAAAAAACATCAATCAGGAAGTTGCCCTGGCCCAGAAAACGCTGAAAGGGGTAATCGACGGCGGCGTGGCTGACGAGCAGGGACAACAGTTGCTCGATAAAGTGGCGGCCAGCCTGGCGACGTATAGCCAGCAGGGGATCAACCCGATGCTGAAAACGCTGAATGACCAGAGCGCGGACGGGTATTACGATCTGCTCGAGAAGACGTTGATTCCGGTGGCGAAGCAGTTTGATAACGATATGCAGGCGTTTCAGAAATGGAGCGAAGCGCGGGGTCAGGCGGAAGTGAGCGCCGTGCAGTCGAGTAAAACCCGCGTCCTGATCCTGATTATCGTCGCAGCGCTGCTGACGGCGGGCATTATCGTGCTCGCCTGGCTGGTGCTGCGCCATATGCTGCTCAAGCCGCTCTCGGCCTCCATTGCTCAACTGGAGAACGTGGCAGCGGGGGATTTAACCCATACGCTGAATGCCCCCGCGAGCCAGGAGTTTAACCGCCTCAACGCGGTGATAGAGGAGATGCGCCAGTCGCTGATGAACTCGGTTCTGCGGGTACGTGATGCCAGCGCGCAAATTGACACCGGTAGCCGCGAGCTGACGCTGGGAAACCGCGATCTTGCCGAGCGTACGGAATCCACCGCCACGTCGCTGGAGCAGACGGCGGCCAGTATGGAACAGATCACCGCCACGGTGAAACTCAACGCCGATAACGCCGAGCAGGCACACCAGCTGGCAAAATCGGTGTCCGACACGGCCGATCACGGCAGCGAGATGGTCTGCTACGTGATTGAAAAAATGCGCGATATTTCCGGCAGCTCGGCACGCATCGCCGACATCCTGAGCGTGATCGACGGCATTGCCTTCCAGACCAATATCCTGGCGCTTAACGCCTCCGTGGAAGCGGCGCGCGCGGGCGAGCAGGGGCGCGGGTTTGCCGTCGTCGCGGGTGAAGTGCGAAACCTTGCCAGCCGCAGCGCCGACGCGGCGAAAGAGATCCGAACGCTAATCAGTGATTCGCAGACCCACGTTAACGAGGGGAGCGAGCTGGCCCAGCAGGCTGGCGAAACGATGGACGAGATCGCAACCGAAGTGCTGCGCATGACCAAACTGATGCGAGAGATTGCGACCGCGTCTCAGGAGCAGAGCCGGGGCATTGAGCAGGTGAATATTGCGGTGAACCAGATGGACGAAACCGCGCAGCAGAATGCGGCGCTGGTGCAGCAATCCTCCGCCGCGACCCGCTCCCTTGAGGAGCAGTCGCGTCAGCTGATGGAAGCCATGTCATCATTCAAAGTGACGACTCAGAACGCGGCATAATATTACCCAGCCCCGGTACGTTCTGTGCCGGGGTTTTATTCCTTCCGGAATTAAGCGCCCCGATATTATCGTGAATTTCGCCCATTAATATTTCCAGCGAGCTGGTTAAGGCTAACGCTTTTTCAGTCGGTTCAAGGTATAAACCTTTACGGAAAAATAACGGCTCATCAAAGAGTTGATTAAAGCGCTTTAATGCCAGACTCACCGCGGGACGGGACATCTCCAGACGCAAAGAGGCCTTTGCCATGCTGCCGCAGCGGACGATTTCAATAAATACAGGGATAAGATTTAAATCAATACCGGTATTAGCACGGGAATAATTTTTCATTGCAATTCTGCTCCACGAAATATCTGTCAAACTGTTATGGAAATAATGCAGGAGCAGTGGTGAATATTAAAGCATGTTTTTTATAAACACTTATACGGTAAAATATATAAATGACAAGGGGAGCCGGACAGGCTCCCCTGAAGAGAGGGATTACGCGTCCGGGTACTCACGGATAAAACGTTCAACGTCTTCAACCATGTGGTTGTTGCCGACGAAGAATGAACGGCGCTGGTGAAGGCTTTCCGGCACGATGTCCAGAATACGCTCTTTACCGTCGCTCGCCTTGCCGCCCGCCTGTTCAGCAAGGAACGCCATCGGGTTGCATTCGTACAGCAGACGCAGTTTCCCGTCCGGGTGGCTGGCGGTGCTTGGGTAGAGGTAGATACCGCCTTTCAGCAGGTTACGGTGGAAATCCGCGACCAGAGAGCCAATATAACGGGACGTGTACGGGCGCTGGGTCGCTTTATCTTCTTCCTGGCAGAATTTAATGTACTTCTTCACGCCGTTCGGGAATCGGATGTAGTTGCCTTCGTTGATGGAGTAGGTATTGCCCTTCTGCGGGAAGCGCATGCGTTCCTGGCTCAGACAGAAAACGCCCAGTGATGGATCGTACGTAAAGGCGTGAACCCCGCACCCGGTGGTATACACCAGCATGGTGGAGGAGCCATAAACGACGTAACCGGCAGCAACCTGATTAATGCCCGGCTGCAGGAAATCTTCTTCGGTCACCGGCGTGCCAACAGGCGTGACGCGGCGGTAGATGGAGAAAATGGTACCGACAGAAACGTTAACGTCGATGTTTGAGGAGCCGTCGAGCGGATCCATCAGAACAACGTATTTAGCGTGTTCACACCCTTCGAAAACAACAATTTCATCTTCTTCTTCAGAGGCGATACCCGCAACGATGTCGCGCGCGCGCAGTGCAGCTTTCAATTTTTCATTTGCGAACAGATCGAGCTTCTGTTGAACCTCGCCCTGAACGTTCTCGGCACCGCTGGCACCCAGGATATCGACCAGACCGGCCTTGTTGATATCACGGTGGATGATCTTAGCGCCCAGCTTTATTGCCGACAGCAAAGCAGTGAGTTCACCGGTAGCATGAGAGAACTCGTGCTGCTTTTCGACAATAAATTCACCTAACGTTTTCATAACACTTTCCCTGCATCTTTGTGAGTAGAGCGATTGTATGTTCACTAAAACGACTAAAGCCCAACAATCTTAACAAACATTCAAATATTAGCGCAGAGGTGAATCGCGCCAGCAACATACGGATTTACCTGAAATGCGTTTCACACCCGCTAACATGTGAGTAAAATGTGCGCCACATTGAAGAAGGATAGTGACGTATGCGCATTCATATATTGGGGATTTGTGGCACTTTCATGGGCGGACTGGCAATGCTGGCGCGCTCGCTGGGCCATGAAGTGACAGGTTCGGACGCCAATGTGTATCCGCCGATGAGCACACTTCTGGAGAAACAGGGCATCGCTTTAATTCAGGGCTACGATGCCAGCCAGCTGGATCCCGAGCCGGACCTGGTGATCATTGGCAACGCCATGACCCGCGGCAATCCGTGCGTCGAGGCGGTACTGGAACGCAATATTCCGTTCATGTCCGGCCCTCAGTGGCTGCATGACTTCGTCCTGCGCGACCGCTGGGTGGTTGCCGTTGCCGGTACCCACGGCAAAACCACCACCGCGGGCATGGCTACCTGGATCCTCGAAGCCTGCGGCTACAAGCCGGGCTTCGTGATCGGCGGCGTACCGGGTAATTTCGATGTCTCTGCGCGTCTGGGCGATAGCCCGTTCTTTGTGATCGAAGCCGACGAGTATGACTGCGCGTTCTTCGACAAGCGTTCTAAGTTCGTGCATTACTGCCCGCGCACGCTGATCCTCAACAACCTTGAGTTCGACCACGCGGATATCTTTGACGACCTGAAAGCGATCCAGAAACAGTTCCACCACCTGGTGCGCATTGTTCCGGGTCAGGGCCGCATCATCCTGCCGGAGAACGACATCAACCTGAAACAGACGATGGCGATGGGCTGCTGGAGCGAGCAGGAGCTGGTGGGCGAGCAGGGCCACTGGCAGGCGAAGAAACTCAACGCCGATGCCTCCGAGTGGGAAGTGCTGCTAGACGGTGAAAAAGTGGGTGAGGTGAAGTGGGGCCTGGTGGGCGAACACAACATGCACAACGGCCTGATGGCGATTGCAGCAGCGCGTCACGTGGGCGTGCTGCCTGCGGATGCAGCCAATGCGCTGGGCTCGTTTATCAATGCCCGCCGCCGTCTGGAGCTGCGCGGTGAAGCCCACGGCGTTACCGTGTATGACGATTTCGCGCACCACCCAACGGCCATTCTGGCCACGCTTGCTGCCCTGCGTGGTAAGGTCGGCGGTACCGCGCGCATTCTGGCGGTGCTGGAACCGCGCTCGAACACCATGAAGATGGGCATCTGCAAAGACGATCTCGCGCCGTCATTAGGACGTGCCGATGAAGTCTTCCTGCTGCAGCCGCAGCATATTCCGTGGCAGGTGGCGGAAGTCGCCGATGCCTGCATTCAGCCTGCGCACTGGAGCGCGGATGTGGATGCGCTCGCGGATATGGTGGTGAAAGCCGCTCAGCCTGGCGACCACATTCTGGTGATGAGCAACGGCGGTTTTGGTGGGATCCATCAGAAGCTGCTGGACGGTCTTACGAAGAAAGCGGAAGCGGCCGCCGACGCGTAAAAAAAAGCCCGGTGGCGCTTGCGCTTACCGGGCCTACGTTCTTTTCTCCCTTGCCTCTCTGGGGAGAGGGCGGGGTGAGGGGGATTACTCTTCGTTCTCAGACAGCTCGCGCAGATACTGGAAAATCAGGCGCGCAGACTTCGGCGGTTTATTCCCTTCTTTCTCTTTCTTCGCGTTGCGGATCAAGGAACGCAGCTGCTGGCGGTCGGCATCCGGCCACAGGTTCAGCACTTCCGGTACGGCATCATCACCCTGTTCAATCAGGCGATCGCGGATCTGCTCCAGCTTGTGGAACAGCGCAACCTGCTGGTTGTGGCGGTTTTTCAGCTTGTCCAGCGCCTGGCGGATCGGATCAACATCGCGCTGACGCAGCATTTTCCCGATAAGCTGAAGCTGGCGACGACGGCCTTCTTTTTTGATTTTCTGTGCCAGTTCAATGGCATCACGCAGATCCTGGTCGAGCGGGATCTTGTCCAGCGCGTTTTTACCCAGTTCTACCATTTCCGCGCCAAGGTGTTTTAACTCTTCGGCGTCACGTTTAATTTCACTTTTACTGACCCAGATGATCTCATCATCTTCGTCTTCGATGTCATCACCGGGAACGTCGTCGAGCCAGTCTTCGGGCTGCTTAGTCATGTCAGGCTCCTTAAAAAAAGAGGCTAATGTTACCAGTTAAGACGCGCACTGAAAAACGGTTCTCTGTTAGACTTCAGATAACTCTCTCTTACAGTATGGCATTTGCGATGAAAGTAACCTCACAAGTTGAAGCGCAGCGTAAGATTCTTGAAGAAGCCGTCTCCACCGCGCTGATGCTTGCTTCAGAAAAATCAGATGGCGCCGAAGTGGCGGTCAGCAAAACCACCGGCATCAGTGTGAGTACCCGCTATGGCGAAGTGGAGAATGTCGAATTCAACAGCGACGGCGCGCTGGGGATCACGGTGTATCACCAGAATCGCAAAGGCAGCGCGTCATCCACCGATCTCAGTCCGGATGCCATTGCCCGTACGGTGCAGGCGGCGCTGGATATCGCCCGTTATACCTCCCCGGATCCTTACGCAGGCGTGGCGGATAAAGAGCTGCTGGCGTTTGATGCGCCGGATCTCGATCTTTTCCACCCGGCGGAAGTGACCCCGGACGAAGCGATCGAACTGGCCGCGCGCGCCGAGCAGGCTTCCCTGCAGGCGGATAAACGCATCACCAATACCGAAGGCGGCAGCTTCAACAGCCACTACGGCATCAAAGTCTTCGGCAACAGCCACGGCATGCTGCAGGGCTACTGCTCCACCCGTCATTCGCTCTCCAGCTGCGTCATCGCCGAAGAGAACGGTGACATGGAGCGTGACTACGCCTACACCATTGGCCGCGCGCTGGGGGACTTGCAGTCTCCGGAGTGGGTGGGTAAAGAGTGTGCCGAACGCACGCTGTCTCGCCTGTCGCCGCGCAAACTCTCCACCATGAAGGCCCCGGTTATTTTTGCCAACGAAGTGGCGACCGGTCTGTTTGGTCATCTGGTGGGCGCTATCGCGGGCGGCTCGGTGTATCGTAAATCGACCTTCCTGCTCGACTCGCTGGGCAAGCAAATCCTGCCTGAATGGTTGACCATCGAAGAGCATCCGCACCTGCTGAAAGGGCTGGCCTCCACGCCGTTCGACAGCGAAGGCGTGCGTACCGAACGTCGTGACATCGTCAAAGACGGCGTGCTGACCCAGTGGCTACTGACCAACTACTCTGCGCGCAAGCTGGGGCTGAAAAGCACCGGGCACGCGGGCGGCATTCACAACTGGCGCATTGCCGGACAGGGCCTCAACTTTGAGCAGATGTTGAAGGAGATGGGCACCGGTCTGGTGGTGACCGAGCTGATGGGTCAGGGCGTCAGCGGCATCACCGGAGACTACTCTCGCGGTGCGGCGGGCTTCTGGGTGGAAAACGGTGAAATCCAGTATCCGGTGAGCGAAATTACCATCGCTGGCAATCTGAAGGATATGTGGCGCAATATCGTTACGGTCGGTAACGATATTGAAACACGCAGCAATATACAGTGTGGTTCTGTATTACTTCCGGAAATGAAAATCGCCGGACAATAGAGATAGCGTTTTGTTAATAATAAAAAAGGAAGTGAGCAATGCGTAAACATCTGTTAGCGATCGTCGCAGCTTCAACGCTGGTTCTTGGCTCTTCTGCGTTTGCTGCCGATCTTGAAGACGACATGGGCATCCTCGGTCAAAACCTGAAGGTGGTGCAGAAAACCGACAATGCGGCGGAAATGAAAGACGCGCTGACCAAAATGCGTGAAGCGGCGCTGGACGCCCAAAAAGCGACGCCGCCGAAGCTGGAAAGCAAAGCGGCAGACAGTGCAGAGATGAAAGACTACCGCCACGGCTTTGACGTGCTGGTCGGCCAGATCGACGGCGCGCTGAAGCTCGCTAACGAAGGCAAAGTGAAAGAAGCCCAGGCGGCGGCCGAGCAGTTTGTGACCACGCGCAATACGTACCACAAAAAGTATCGTTAATTGGGTGCCTGAGCTGTACGTCCTTCCCCCTATGCGGAGGCGCATGACGCGCCTCCGCATCCTTGCTCCCTACTGGCCGGAGCGACAATCCATCCGCGCTGTCACTTCAAGCGAGCCGTTTCGAAAACGGATTTCGCACAGTGTTTTCCTCGTCACCAGCGTTAAGATGATTATTGTCAAAGCAATAATCATCAAAACCCCGATACTTGGGTTTCTGCGTTTCATGGATGCCTCCTTGCTTTAAAGCGGGCGAGGTAGCGAACATCACGTGGCTAGACGTGTCGTTTACAGCCCCGCCCTGATTTAAATTCAGGTAGGGGCTTTCCACTTTCCGTCCCATGCCTGAGACGGTCAGTCTCAAGCACCCGTTGCCACTCTAGCGGATCCCCATAAGAAAACCTTATCCACGTCACATTTCTACGAGCCCGCTCGTAATCTTTTCCGCTTTGCTTGCCCCGTTTTGGCCGCGCAATAGCGTGATATTCATCACGTAAATGCAGCGGTTTATCCAGATTCACCGCATTTATGTGGCACAGATCACTGCCGCGGCTCGCCTTTCCACTTCGAAGTGGAAAACAACTCGCTACAAACAATTCCCCCCCAACGTTAGTTTTATTCCAGAGCCATTAACGGGGTAAGACCAGTGATTAACGGAGCGGTAATGAACGACGTTGGGGAACAGGCAGAGCAAACAGAACAGCTCGCGAACACCATGCTGCAGCAGGTTTATGCCCTGCTGGCCCGAAACAACATCATCCCCAATGCGGTACAGGAGCAGATGCTCACCTCCCACGTGCGCGCCATGGCGCACCGGTCCGTGACCGGCGAGCCGCTGCCGGAGGTTGAAGCAGAGCTGTTTGACGAAATTTCACCGGATTCAATGCGGCTCGCCCGTGAAGTGGTCGCGCAGTTTGGCAACCTTCCTGATGAAGAAGCCTGGCTGCTCTCCGTTCACTTTGAAGTCGCGAAAGACAACCTTTAAGGAGCAACACATGGAACAGATTACAGTCGTGATTGGCGATCGCCTGGGTAAAGGTCAGAAAGTGGCTGCCGGTGTGGAAAAAGCAGGTGGACGCGCGGTGGTTGTGCCGGGCATGGCGGCGGACATGAAGCTCGGCGACATGATGAAAGCGGAAAACGCCACCTTCGGCATCTCCTTCTGCGGCAGCGGCGGCGCGGGTGCCATCACCGCCCAGACCAAGTATGGCTACAAAGCCAAATACGGCATGCGTTCCGTGGAAGAGGGCGTGACCGCCATCAACGAAGGCTGCAACGTGCTGGGCTTTGGCTTTATGGATAAAGAAGAGCTGGGCGAGCGTCTGGTACAGGCGTGGCAGAAGAAATACGGCGCATAAGCATGAAAGAACAGTTCACAACCACGGTGAGAGTGAAGGGGAAAGGCGACGCCAAAGCGCGCGCCTTTGCCGACGCGCTCAACCACGTTCAGGCCGCGGTGATGAAAGCCTCACCGCATATCTTACTGCGTATTGAGCCACAGGATGTGCAGGTCGTTCAGGCGCAAGAAGCGGTGCGTAAAGAAGCGTTTCTGTTCTTCTTTCTGCGCCGGGAAAGACGCACCTACAGCGTGGAGCTGGATGTGACCGTCAACGTGACCGCTATCAATCTTGACCAGGTGGATTTCGTCACGCAACGCTGATTATTCATAAAAGGGCAGACTGATGTTCTTAATTATATTAATAAAATCGCTCATCATTGGCGGCCTGGTTGGCGTCGGTGTCGGCGCCGGGGCTGCACGCATGTTTCATGCGCCTACCACTCAGGGTATGGGCGCGTTTCGTACGTTGGGGGAACTGAACTCCTGTGAAGGGGATCCGGCGTCCCACTTCTCCTTTGGGTTAGGTTTCTTCTTTAACGCCTGGGCCTCTTCCGTGGCCGCAGGTGCCTTCACACAGGACGTTGACCACCGCATCATCCCGAACTGGGGTGCTGCTGCACTGATGATCAAAAACCGTAACGTCGGCGAAACGCTGCACGACCCGCGCAAAATGGCGATTGCCTGCGGCATAATCGGCATGATCGTCGTGACCTTCCTGAACCTGACCGCCTCCTCCGTTCCGGCAGCGCTCCAGGTCACCGCCGTGAAGGTGCTGGTGCCGGCGGCTAACCTGCTGGTGAACACCGTGATGCCGGTGATCTTCTGGCTGGCGGCCATCGACGCGGGTAAAAAATCGGGCTTCTGGGCCACCATTTTCGGCGGCGCGGCGCAGCTGATTATGGGCAACGCCGTACCGGGCCTGGTGCTGGGGATCCTGATCGGTAAAGGCGTGGAAGAGAGCGGCTGGAACCACGTCACCAAAGTGATGATGGCAGCTATCGTCCTGCTCTTCGTGCTGAGCGGCTTCTTCCGCGGCTTCGACATGAAGATGATCGAATCCTTCCATCTGACCGTGCCGAACTGGCTCGACATGATCCACAACTCGCTCAGCGGTAAATAACAGGGGCCTCTAAATGGAACAGAATAAAGGTTTTTGGTATGCCGACTGGTCGTTCCCGATCTTTGTTGGCCTGCTCTCCTCCGGCGTCTTCGCCGGGACGCACATGTACTACCTCTACGGCATCGGCGCGTTTAACGAAGTGGCCTTCGTGGCGATGCTGAAGGCGGGCATTGATACCGGCGTCTACGGCGCGGTGGCGGCGTTCGGCGCAAGCTTCCTGTTCGCCCGTATTATCGAAGGGTCGCTGGTCGGTATTCTCGACATCGGCGGTGCGATCCAGACCGGCGTGGGCCTCGGGGTTCCGGCGCTGCTGCTGGGCGCGGGGATCATGTTCCCGGTGACCAACTTCATTGCTTCGCTGATCACCGGCCTGGTGATTGGTCTGGCAATTGGCTACGTCATCATCCTGGCGCGTAAGTTCACCATCAACCAGAGCAACTCCACCTACGGCGCAGACGTGATGATGGGCGCAGGTAACGCCTCCGGCCGCTTCCTCGGGCCGTTGATTATCCTCAGCGCCATGACCGCCTCCATTCCTATCGGCGTCGGTTCCCTGCTCGGTGCGCTGGTGTTCTACATCTGGCAGAAGCCGATCACCGGTGGCGCCATTCTGGGTGCAATGCTGTTGGGCTGGCTGTTCCCGGTCGCCCTTTAATACCCGCGGGCGCTCCGGCGCCCGCCCTATCAGGAGATCCTCATGTTTGATTTACTCCTGCGCCGTGCGCGCCTTGCCGACGATACCCTGACCGATATCGCCATTCAGGACGGGAAGATCGCGGCGCTGGGCGACATTGACGCCCCCGCGCATAAAACGGTTGAGCTGAACGGCGACGTGTTCGTCAGCGCAGGCTGGATTGACTCCCACGTTCACTGCTACCCGAACTCCCCGATTTACCACGACGAGCCCGACAGTGTGGGCATTGCCACTGGCGTCACCACCGTGGTGGATGCGGGCAGTACCGGTGCCGACGACGTGGACGATTTCTACGACATCACCCGCAGGGCCTCCACCGAGGTGTTTGCCCTGCTGAACATCTCCCGCGTGGGGCTGATTGCCCAGAACGAGCTGGCCAATATGGCCAACATCGACGCCGACGCGGTGAAGCAGGCGGTGAAGCGCCACCCTGATTTTATCGTCGGCCTGAAGGCGCGCATGAGCAGCAGCGTGGTCGGTGAAAACGGCATTACGCCGCTGGAGCGCGCCAAAGCCATTCAGAAAGAGAACGGCGACCTGCCGCTGATGGTGCACATTGGCAACAACCCGCCGAACCTCGACGAAATTGCCGAGCTGCTGAGCTCGGGTGACATCATCACCCACTGTTACAACGGCAAGCCTAACCGCATTCTGACGCCCTCGGGCGAGTTGCGCGCCTCCATATCCTCTGCCCTGAAGCGCGGCGTGCGTCTGGACGTCGGCCACGGCACGGCGAGCTTTAGCTTTGAGGTGGCGAAACGCGCCATCGCGATGGGCATCCTGCCGCACACCATCAGCTCGGATATCTACTGCCGCAACCGCATCAACGGCCCGGTGGGCTCGCTGGCGAGCGTGATGTCGAAATTCCTCGCCATCGGCATGTCGCTGCCGCAGGTGATTGACTGCGTGACCGCGAACGCCGCCGACGGCCTGCGTCTGGCGCGCAAAGGCCGCATTCAGCCGGGTCTCGACGCCGACCTGACGCTGTTCACGATTAAACGTCAGCCGACGGTGCTGACGGATGCCGAAAACGACAGCCTGCAGGCTGAACACATTCTGGTGCCGCTTGCTGCGATCCGCGCGGGCAAGGGCTACATGACCGAACAAGGGAGCACGGAAAATGCCTTCGATTTATGAGAAGTACCGCTTAAAGCAGGTAATCAACACCTCTGGCCGCATGACGGCGCTGGGCGTTTCCACGCCGCGCCCGGAAGTGGTACAGGCGGCGATGGACGGGATGAATCACTATTTCGAGATGAAGGATCTGGTCAATAAAACCGGGGAATACATCGCGAAGCTGCTGGATGTGGAAGGGGTGACAGTCGTCTCCTGCGCATCGGCGGGCATTGCCCAGTCCGTGGCGGCAGTGCTGGTCAAAGACAGCGACTGGCTGCTGGAAAACCTGCACGTGACCCCGATTGAGAACAACGAAATCGTCCTGCCGAAAGGCCACAACGTGAACTTTGGCGCGCCGGTGGGCACCATGGTGGCGCTGGGTGGCGGTAAGCTGGTGGAGGCGGGCTACGCCAACGAATGCTCTGCCGATCAGCTGGCGGCGGCGATCACCCCGCGCACGGCGGCGATTCTCTATATCAAATCGCACCACTGCGTGCAGAAAAGCATGCTCAGCGTCGAGCAGGCTGCAGTCGTCGCACGTAAACACGATCTCCCGCTGATCGTCGATGCCGCGGCGGAAGAAGATCTGCACGTGTACTACCGCTCGGGCGCGGACCTGGTGATCTACAGCGGCGCGAAGGCGATCGAAGGCCCAACCAGCGGGCTGGTGATCGGCAAAACCCAGTACGTAGAGTGGGTAAAACGCCAGACGGCGGGCATTGGCCGTGCCATGAAGGTGGGCAAAGAGGGCATTCTTGGCCTGACCTGCGCCATCGAACACTACCTGACGGCGACCAAAGAGAGCGGTGCGGAAATGGTGGCGAAAATGACGCCGTTTATCGAGGCGCTCAACACTCTGAACGGTGTGACCGCGCGCGTGGTCTGGGACAGCGCCGGACGCGACATCGCCCGCACCGAGATTAAGTTCGACGAAGCCGCAACGGGCGTCGGCACGGGTGACCTGGTGGCGAAGCTCAAGCAGGGCGAATACGCCATTTACTTCCGTGGCTACAAGGCCAACGAAGGGATTATCGAGGCGGACGTGCGCAGCGTGAATGCTGACCAGCTGAACATCGTGTACCGCCGCATTAGCGAAGTATTAGGACAGGAGAAAAAAGCATGAAACTGACCCCCAACTTTTACCGTGACCGCGTCTGTCTGAACGTACTGGCAGGCTCCAAAGCCAACGCCAGCGCCATTTACGAGGCGGCGGAAGGTCACGTCCTGGTGGGCGTGCTCTCCAAAAATTATCCGGACGTGGCGAGCGCCGTCGCCGATATGCGCGAGTACGCCGCGCTGATCGATAACGCGCTCTCCGTTGGCCTGGGCGCGGGTGACCCGAACCAGTCGGCAATGGTGAGTGAAATCTCCCGCCAGGTGCAGCCGCAGCATGTTAACCAGGTGTTCACCGGCGTGGCTACCAGCCGCGCGCTGCTGGGGCAGAATGAATCCGTGGTCAACGGTCTGGTCTCTCCGACTGGCTCCGTCGGCATGGTCAAAATCTCCACCGGACCGCTGAGCAGCGCGGCGCCGGACGGCATCGTGCCGGTTGAAACCGCAATTGCCCTGCTGAAAGATTTCGGCGGCAGCTCAATCAAATACTTCCCGATGGGCGGCCTGAAGTGCCGTGACGAGTACAAGGCGGTGGCGGAAGCCTGCGCCCGCCACGACTTCTGGCTGGAGCCGACCGGAGGTATCGATCTGGAAAACTATGAGGAGATCCTGCAGATCGCCCTCGACGCGGGCGTGAGCAAAATCATCCCGCATATCTACAGCTCGATTATCGACAAAGCCAGCGGTGATACGCGTCCGGAAGATGTGCGTACCCTGCTGGCGATGACGAAGAAGCTGGTGAAGTAGAACTCACATATATACAGGAGCCACCATGCACACCCGTACCTTGCTTGTCGCTTCACTCTCAATGTTCGCCACCGCCGCTGTCGCCCAGACGCAATACGCCTGGGTGGGCACCTACAACCCCAACGGCGAAGGGCTGTACCGCTTTACCGTTGATCCGCAAACCGGCGCGCTGGCGAATAAAACGCTGGTGAGCAAACTGCCGAATGCGGCGCAGTTGACCCTTTCACAGGACGGCAAAACGCTGTATCTGGCAAGCGAAGTGGAGCAGGGCGTGGTGCAGGCGCTGCGCGTCGGCGATAACGGTGCGCTGAGCGAGCTCAATCAGGTGGCCTCCGGCGGCGCGGGGCCGGTTTACCTGTCGCTGACCCCGAACGGTCGCCATCTGCTGGTGGCCAACTACGTCAGCGGGTCGATTGCCGTTTTGCCGATCAAGGCAGACGGCAGCCTGGGTGAAGCCACGGACACACATCAGGACAAGGGCGAACCGGGCGCGGCGAAGCCCGAAGCCGCTGCGGAGGGCAGCTTTGCCATCAGCGATCATAATGGCCCCCACGCGCATATGATCGCCGCCGATCCGAGCGGAAAATACGTATTTTCCACCGATCTGGGGCTGGATCGCCTCTACCAGTACCGTTTTGACGATCGAACCGGGAAGCTGACGCCGAACGATCCACCGTTTATCAGCGCTTCCTCGAAAGGCGCCGGGCCGCGCCACTTTGTCTTTACGCCAAAAGGCGATGCCCTGTGGCTGATTAACGAAGAGGCGTCTACGCTCACCCATTATACCGTGAACGCCAACGGCACCTTAAAAGAGGGCAAAACGCTTTCAGCCCTACCGGAAGGCTACAAAGGCACCAGCTTTGCTGCCGGGCTGGCATTAAGCGCTGATGGCAAACAGCTGTATGTGGCTAACCGTTTGCATAACAGCATCGGGCACTTTACCGTAACAGCGGAGGGTACGCTGACGCATCAGGACGATGTGTGGACGCGTGGTGATTATCCCCGCACCCTGACGCTCGATAAACAGGGGCGCTGGCTGTACGTCATGAACCAGCGGAGCGACAACATTACCCGTTTCCGCGTGGGTCAGGACGGCAAGCTAAGCTTTGAGCCAGACTATACCCCGGTCGGCAGCCCATCCCAGATGGTCATTTCACCTTAAGCCGTAAGAGGACAAACCCGTGCGATTTCCGAACCAACGTTTAGCGCAACTTTTCGATCTGTTGCAAAACGAGACGCTGCCGCAGGACGAGCTGGCGCAGCGGCTGTCGGTCTCCACGCGAACCGTCCGTGCGGACATTACAGCCCTTAACGCGCTGCTGGCCAGCCACGGCGCGCAGTTTATCCTGAGCCGGGGCAACGGCTACCAGCTCAAAATTGAGGATGCCGGGCGCTATCAGCAGCTTCAGGCATCCCACCCGCGCGCGCTGCGTATCCCGCGGACCGGGCCGGAGCGTGTACATTATCTGGTGGTGCGTTTTCTCACCTCGGCGTTTTCGCTTAAGCTGGAGGATCTGGCGGACGAGTGGTTCGTCAGCCGCGCCACGCTGCAAAGCGACATGGCGGAGGTGCGCGAGTGGTTTCATCGTTACAACCTGACGCTGGAAACCCGTCCGCGCCACGGCATGAAGCTGTTTGGCAGCGAGATGTCCACCCGCGCCTGCCTGACCGATCTGCTCTGGGAGCTGGCGCAGCAGGACAGCCTGAACCCGCTGGTGACCGACGTGGCGCTGAATGCGGGCGTGGCGGAGCAGATGGTGCCGGTGCTGCACGACGCCCTGACGCGTCACCACATTCGCCTGACCGATGAAGGCGAGCTGTTCCTGCGCCTGTACTGTGCGGTGTCGGTGCGGCGCATCAGCGAGGGCTATCCGCTGCCGGAATTCCACGCCGAAGATGTGGAAGAGAACGTGCGCGAGGCGGCGAAGGATATCGCGGTGACCATCCAGCAACTGGCGGGCAAAACGCTTTCGCCGTCGGAGGAGAGCTGGCTGTGCGTGCACATTGCGGCGCGGCAGATTCAGGAGATTGCCCCGAGCGCAATTAACGCCGACGATGATGAAGCGCTGGTCAACTACATCCTGCGCTACATCAACACCCACTATAACTACAACCTGCTCAGCGACGCGCAGCTGCACGCGGACCTGCTCACGCATATCAAAACCATGATTACCCGCGTGCGGTATCAAATCATGATCCCCAATCCGCTGCTGGATAACATCAAGCAGCACTACCCGATGGCGTGGGACATGACCCTCGCGGCGGTGTCGAGCTGGGGCAAATACACGCCGTATGTGATCAGCGAAAACGAGATTGGTTTCCTGGTGCTGCATATTGGCGTCGGGCTGGAGCGCCACTACAACATTGGCTACCAGCGTCAGCCGCGCGTGCTGCTGGTATGCGACGCCGGTAATGCCATGGTACGCATGATTGAGGCGGTGCTGCAGCGTAAATACCCGCAGATTGAGGTCACGCGCACGCTCACCCTGCGCGAGTACGAGCTGGCGGAAACGATTGGCGAAGACTTTGTGATCGCCACCGCCCGCGTCAGCGAAAAGTCAAAACCGGTGGTGATGATTGCCCCGTTCCCGACCGACTATCAGTTAGAACAGATTGGCAAACTGGTGCTGGTGGACCGCACCCGCCCGTGGATGCTGGATAAATACTTCGACGCGGCCCATTTCCGCATTATCGACAAGCCGATCGATCAGCAGACGCTGTTCCGCGAGCTATGTGAACAGCTTGAAGGCGAGGGTTTTGTCGGCGCGGAGTTCCTGGATTCCGTCGTCGAGCGTGAAGCTATCGTCAGCACCATGCTCGGCGACGGCATTGCGCTCCCGCACTCCCTCGGCCTGCTGGCGCAGAAAACGGTGGTCTACACCGTGCTGGCCCCGCACGGCGTTCAGTGGGGCGACGAAACCGCGCACGTCATCTTCCTGCTCGCCATCAGCAAAAGCGAATACGAAGAGGCGATGGCGATTTACGATATCTTCGTCACCTTCTTGCGCGAGCGGGCGATGTCACGTCTCTGTAGCTGCGAGGATTTTGCCGGGTTTAAGGCGGTGGCGATGGAGAGTTTGAGTCGTTTTTGAGAGGCGTAATCCAGAATTCGATGTAATGCGAATGTAATGCTAAACTGCATTACACATTCGATTTTACTGGAGTCATAATGGCCACGCTAAACGTCCGTCTGGATGACAAACTCAAAAACGAGGCTTATGCCGTGCTGGAAAAACTCAATATTACCCCAACGGAAGCGGTGCGATTGCTGTTTCAGTACATTGCTGAAACGGGGCGCATGCCGGTGAAAACGGTCACCATTAGCGACAGCGAAGATGCGCTGATACAGACAGTTCGGGAGCGACTGGCTAATCCACAAAAGGGAATTAAGGTTAGCCTGGATGACTTATGAGTTTGAGTTTGCCTGAGGGCGTTATAATGAGTGATACAGAAAAAGAGAAAAATCAGCCGCTTATCATGACGCAAACAAACGGCTCTAACGCTCACCGCAAATGATGCACAACCTGGTTGCTGCTGCCGCGCCAGATGAGCGCCGGGTCTTTTAAATCCTGCACGAACTTGCCGTCGACCAGCACGTTAATCAGATCCACGACTTCCATTTGCTGCGCGTTCAGCTCATCGAGCTTGTAGCCTGTCCAGACCCAGATATCTTTTCCCGAGCACTCGCGGCGAATGCGCTTCACCAGCTTCAAAATATCCGGCACGTTTTGCGGATGCAGCGGATCGCCGCCGGAGAGCGAGATTCCCTGGCGGTGAATGCGCGTGTCGTTCAGGTCGCTGATGATTTTATCTTCCATCTCCGCGGTAAACGGCATACCGGAATTCAGGCGCCAGGTGCTTTTGTTGTAGCAGCCAGGGCATTCGTGGACGCAGCCAGAGACGAACAGGGTGCAGCGGGTGCCGGGGCCGTTGACGATGTCGACGGGGTAGTACTGGTGATAGTTCATAGCGTTAACCTGATGCCCTCACCCCGGCCCTCTCCCACAGGGAGAGGGAGAAAACCGGAGTCAGGCTTAGCAATGTGCTCGATCGGTTCCCTCTCCCTTGAGGGAGAGGGGTAGGGTGAGGGGGAGAACCCTGCGCAGAACTTACCCGATCTGCCCATTCCCCAAATGCTTCACGCGACGCTTCACCTCTTCCTGCTTGCCCGCGTTAAACGGACGCGCGTCCGGGCTGCCGAGGTAGCCGCACACGCGACGAGTCACGGAGACGCGGGCCGCGTCGTGGTTGCCGCATTTCGGGCAGGTAAAGCCTTTGCTCGTACACTCGAACTCACCGGTAAAGCCGCACTCGTAGCACTCGTCGATAGGCGTGTTGGTCCCGTAATACGGCACGTGCTGATAGCTGTAATCCCACACGTCTTCCAGCGCCTTCAGGTTGTGCTGAATGTTCGGGTACTCGCCGTAGCAGATGAAGCCGCCGCTGGCGATCGGCGGATAGGCCGCTTCGAAGTCGATCTTGTCGTACGGGTTCACCTTCTTCTCCACGTCGAGGTGGAAGCTGTTGGTGTAGTACCCTTTGTCGGTCACGCCTTCCACAATCCCGAACTCGGCGGTGTCCAGACGGCAGAAGCGGTCGCACAGGTTTTCGCTCGGCGTGCTGTAGAGGCTAAAGCCGTAGCCGGTTTCCTCTTTCCACTGGTCAACCGCGTCGCGCAGGCGCTGAACGATGGCGATGCCTTTTTCGCGCAGGGCCTCACTGTCGTACATGTGCGTGTCGCCAAACAGCGCGTTGATGGTTTCGTGGATGCCGATATAGCCCAGCGAAATGGACGCGCGGCCGTTTTTGAAGATCTCCGAAACGTCATCGTCCGCCTTCAGGCGCACGCCGCAGGCCCCTTCCATATAGAGGATTGGCGCGACGCGGGCTTTCACCCCTTCCAGACGGGCGATACGGGTCATCAGCGCTTTCCGCGCCAGCTGCAGACGTTCATCCAGCAGTGTCCAGAATTCAGCTTCATTGCCTTTCGCCTCCAGCGCGATGCGCGGCAGGTTGAGGCTGATGACGCCCAGGTTGTTACGCCCGTCGTGGATCTGCTCGCCGTTTTCATCTTCGTACACGCCGAGGAAGCTGCGGCAGCCCATAGGCGTTTTAAACGAACCGGTCACTTTGACGACCTGATCGTAGTTCAGGATGTCGGGGTACATGCGCTTGCTCGCGCACTCCAGCGCCAGCTGTTTGATATCGTAGTTTGGATCGCCAAACTTGTGGTTCAGGCCGTCGCGAATCGCGAACACCAGTTTCGGGAACACCGCCGTTTTGCGGTTCTTACCGAGGCCGGAAATGCGGTTGCGCAGGATGGACTGCTGGATCAGGCGCGATTCCCAGCTGGTGCCCAGGCCAAAGCCGAAGGTCACAAACGGCGTCTGGCCGTTGGCGGTGTGCAGCGTGTTCACCTCATACTCCAGCGACTGGAAGGCGTCGTAGCACTCTTTCTCGGTGCGGGAATGGGCGTAGCCGTCAGCGTCCGGGATCTGCCACTCTTCAGCCGTTTTACGATGCTTGTTGAAGCTCGCCGTGACGAACGGAGCCAGCACTTCGTCAATGCGGTTAATGGTGGTCCCGCCATAAATGTGGCTGGCGACCTGGGCGATAATCTGCGCCGTGACCGCGGTGGCCGTGGAGATCGACTTAGGCGGTTCAATCTCGGCGTTACCCATTTTAAAACCGTGGGTCAGCATGCCTTTCAGGTCGATCAGCATGCAGTTGAACATCGGGAAGAACGGCGAATAGTCGAGGTCGTGGTAGTGGATCTCGCCGCGCTCGTGCGCAGACACCACGTCGCGCGGCAGAAGGTGCTGACGGGCATAGTGTTTGGCGACGATACCGGCCAGCAGGTCGCGCTGGGTGGGGATCACTTTACTGTCTTTGTTGGCGTTTTCATTGAGCAGGGCGGAGTTGGTCTGCTCGACCAGGCCACGGATCTCCTGGTTCAGACGACCGCGTTTCTCGCGCTGCACGTCACGATCGTGGCGGTACTCAATGTAGGCGCGCGCCAGCTGCTTGTAGGGCCCCGCCATCAGCTGGTTCTCAACCGCGGTCTGGATCTCATTGATATCGACCTGGCTGCGTTCGTTCATCTGGCTGCTAACGACTTCTGCGACGGTGGCGCAGTAATCTGCGTCATCGACTCCCGCTGCTTTAGCTGCACGCAGAATGGCTTCCTGGATGCGCTCTGATTTAAACGGCACTTTACAGCCATCACGTTTCATCACATGCGGTGTCATGATCACTCCATTTTTGAAAACAGGTTATCCACAGAGGTGGAGAAGTATTCACCGGACGCATTTCCCGCCAGGCCAAAGACTTCCCGCGTTCCCAGCTCGTGTTATCCACAATTCCGGCCAGCGTAAGCGCCGTCTTGTTGTTGGAATAGTAGACGATAAATACAAGATATTGGGTCGGCATGCATTTTAAGTGCTACATATAGTGATTTGCATCAAACATGTTTGCGATTTATTTGATTCAGAACAAAGTAAAAAGGCGAGAGTACAAACGGCGGGCGCTACAGCATTTGTAAAGGCGAGCGAGAAAAATCTGATTAATTATTCAACAAAAACAGTAAAGTAAGCCGGGTGCAGGGCTGCACCCGGCAGGACGGTTACTGTTGCAACCACCAGACCGCTTCAAACGGACGCAGCGTCGTCATTTGCGGTGCCGGGTAGTTACTCATCAGCACCTGCGGCTGACCGCTGAGAGCGTCTGTCTGCCATTCCTGAGGCGTATGGCTCAGGTTTGCCGCCACTATCAGCGTCTGTCCTTGCCACTGGCGGCGATAGCACCAAAGAGAAGGATGTTCCGGCAGGAGATCTTCATAATCTCCCCACGTCAGCACCGGCAGGGTTTTGCGCAGGCTAATCAGCGACTGATAGGTATAGAAGACGGAATCCGCATCGTCCAGCGCCGCGCGGGCGTTCACGGTTTCGTAGTTGTCGCAGACGCCAATCCACGGTTCGCCCTCGCTAAAGCCCGCATTGTGCGACGCGTCCCACTGCATTGGGGTTCGCCCGTTATCCCGGGACTTACTCGCCAGAATCGCCAGTAATTCATCCGGATCGCGGCCGTTGGCGCGCAGTTCGGCGAACATGTTCAGGCTTTCCACGTCGCGGTAATCGGTGATGCGGCTGAAGTGCGGGTTCGTCATCCCCAGCTCTTCACCCTGGTAAATATACGGCGTGCCCTGCATGCCGTGCAGCACCATCCCGAGCATCTTTGCGGCGTAAACCCGGTATTCTCCTTCGTCACCGAAGCGCGACACGATACGCGGCTGGTCGTGGTTACACCAGAACAGCGCGTTCCAGGCTTTGTTATGCATCCCCTGCTGCCAGTGGCGGAAGAGGGTTTTCAGCGCCACGAAGTCCGGCTTCGCCTTCGTCCACTTTTCGCCGCCGGGGTAGTCCACCTTCAGGTGGTGGAAGTTAAAGGTCATCGACAGCTCGCGGCCATCGAGAGAAGCATACTGCTGGCAGTTCTCCAGCGAAGTCGAGGACATCTCGCCTACCGTCATCAGGTTGCGCGGGGTGAAGACGTCGCGACTCATCTCCTGCAGATATTCATGGATGCGCGGCCCGTCAGTGTAGAAGCGGCGACCGTCACCCGTCTCGTCATTCGGGAAATCCTGATCTTTCGAAATCAGGTTAATGACATCGAGGCGCAAGCCGTCGACGCCGCGGTCGGCCCAGAACTCGCACACCTTTTTCAGCTCGGCGCGCACCGCCGGATTTTCCCAGTTGAGGTCCGCCTGCTCCGGCGCGAACAGGTGCAGGTAATACTGCTCGCTCTCCGCGTGCCAGCGCCAGGCGTTGCCACCAAACTTGGAGCGCCAGTTGTTGGGCAACTGCTCAGGCGTGCCGTCGCGCCAGATGTAGAACTGGCGGTACGGGCTCGCTTTGTTCAGCGATTCCCGGAACCAGGGGTGCTGGGTTGAGGTGTGGTTGAACACCATATCCAGCACGATGCGAATGCCGCGCTGGTGCGCCTCGGCGACCAGTTCGTCGAAATCATCCAGCGTGCCGTACGCCGGGTCGATGGCGGTGTAATTCGCCACGTCGTAGCCGTTATCCACCTGCGGGGAGATATAAAACGGCGTCAGCCAGATGGCGTCGATGCCGAGGGTTTTCAGGTAGTCCAGACGCTGCGTCACGCCGCGTAAATCGCCGGTGCCGCTGCCGGTGGTGTCCTGGAAACTCTTGGGGTAAATCTGGTAGATAACGCCGTTTTGCCACCAGTGAGGAAGGGTATTCATAGTGTGTTCCTGCAAATGCGAAGGGGCGCAACTGCGCCCCGAAAGAGAGAGTTAAACAATCTGCAGCGAGCCCTGACGGAACTTACGCTGGTAAACCACGGTAGTCAGCGCCATTGGGACGATAATCGCGATGGCCATTGCCAGGGCGAACACCTGCCAGTAAGCGGGCTGGATGGAGAGGATGCCCGGCAGGCCGCCGACGCCAATCCCGTTTGCCATTACGCCGTTCAGTCCGCACACCAGGCCCGCCAGACCGGAGCCGATCATCGCGCAGAGCATCGGGAAGCGGTATTTCAGGTTGATACCGTACATCGCCGGTTCGGTGACGCCGAGGTAGGCGGAGATGGCCGCCGGAACGGAGATCTCGCGTTCGTTGTGCTTGCGGCTGACGATGATGATGCCGGTCACCGCGGACGCCTGAGCAATGTTAGACAGGGCGATAATCGGCCAGACCGGCGTGCCGCCGAGGCTCTGAATCATCTGCATATCAATGGCCAGCGTGGTCTGGTGCACGCCGGTGATCACCAGCGGAGCGTACAGGAAGCCAAACAGCGCGGCGCCAATCGGGGCGAAGCTGCCGGTCATCAGGTGGCGCACCGCGAAGGCTACGCCGTCGCCAATCATGCGGCCAAACGGACCGATAAAGGCGTGCGCCAGGAAGACCGCCAGAATCAGCGAGCAGACCGGCACCACCACCAGATAGAGGTAATCCGGCACGATGCGCTTCAGTCGGGTTTCAATAAAGCCCAGCGCCAGGCCCGCCAGCAGGGCCGGAATGACCTGCGCCTGATAGCCCACTTTGGCGATGGTAAACAGGCCGAAGTTCCACACCTCAGGCACCTGCTGACCAAGTAAGTAAGCGTTCATTAACTGCGGAGAGACCAGCGTGACGCCCAGTACGATACCGAGGATCGGCGTACCGCCCATCTTGCGCACGGCGGACCAGCAGATCCCGACCGGCAGATAGAAGAAGATCGCCTCGCCAATCAGCCACAGGAAGTCGTACACGGTTTTCAGCGCCGGATACATCTGCGCCAGGGTTTTGCCGTCGCTCATCGGCACGTCGCCGATGACGTTACGGAAGCCTAAGATCAAGCCTCCGCTGATCAGCGCCGGCAGGAGCGGGAAGAAGATCTCCGCAAAGTGGGAAATCAGCTGCTCGTGCCACTTCATGTTCTGGCGCGCGGCCTTCTTCGCCTGCTCTTTATCGGCGGAGGAGTGCCCGGTCGTTGCCAGCAGAGCCTGATAGTAATCGCCCACTTCGGTACCAATCACGACCTGGAACTGACCGGCGTTAGTGAAGCAGCCTTTAACCATGGAGAGTTCTTCAATGGCCTTCGGGTTGGCTTTGGCCGGATCGTTCAGCACGAAGCGCAGGCGGGTAATGCAATGGCTGACGGTAGCGATGTTTTCGCGGCCGCCGACCAGGACGATCAGCCGATCGATATCTGCTTGTTTGACTTTACTCATCATGAAACCTCATGACAGATGGTGAGGGGGTGTAATGACCTGAGCGCAAGCCTACTCCTTCAGCGTGACGGCGAAAATGGGAACGTTCCCGAAATCAGGCGAAGATCACAATAATCTGTTTTAGGAGGGTTACGAAAGGTGAGCGGGAATGACGATCTGACGCGGCTCAGCGCGCCCGTTGATCTGCTCGATCAGCTGCGTGGCGGCCTGTCTGCCGGACTCGGCGTAGCCCGGATCGACGGTGATGATCTCCGGGTGCAGGAACTTCATCAGCGGCGTGCTGCCGACGCTCGCCACCTGCAGGTTATCGATGCGCTGCTCCTGCAGATATTTGCTGGCACCCAGCGCCAGGGTATCCGTGGCGCACACCAGCGCGGTGGTCTGCGGCGTCAGAACGCTGGCGACCTGCTCGTAGCCCTGCTTCATGCCCAGCCCCGGCAGAGAGGCCACGGCGGAGAGGTTGTGCTTTTTGCAAAAGGCCAGATAGGCCTCATGGCGACGCTTGCCTGTGGTGACGTCCGCGTGCGGCACGCCGAGGAAGCTGATATGACGATGGCCTTCGTCAAACAGGCGCTGCATCAGGGTGATAATCGCGCCCTCGTCGTCATAGCAGACGGAGGCAAAACCGTGGGCATCGCGCGCCAGCAGCACCAGCGACGGCTGCCAGGGTTTTAGCATCTCGTCTTTGATGCCGGTAAAGCCGAACAGCACCACGCCGTCAATGTTGCGCCGCTGGAGCATGCCCAGATGCTCTTCCACCAGCTGTGGCGAGAACTGGCTCTCCATCATGATCGGGTCATATCCCTGCTCATAGAAGGCGGGCAGCATGGTCTGCACGGCGAGGTTTTCAGACAGAGAGTCCAGACGCGAAACAATGATGGCGACCACTTTGTCACTCTGCCCGCGCATGGCGCGCGCGGAGCGGGAAGGGGAAAAGCCGTGCTGATTCATGACCGCCTCAACGCGCTCGCGGGTGCGTTCGCTGACGCCGCTTTCGTTGTTCAGCACGCGTGAGACGGTTGATTTCCCCACGCCGCTTAAACGCGCGATGTCTTTAATCGTAAGGCGGTTCTGCATGCTGTATTCCCTGTAACAACGACAAAATGGTCAATTGAGCCTAATGCTATAGCGCGATTTCGCTATGGGCAAAGTCTGGTTTACGTTCGGTTTATTTGCAGGGGGGTATAATACCGCCCGAATCGTCACAAAGGGTACGCTTAAATCCTTATACTGCGCGGCGACACCCTACTTTTTACTTACCGGAGGCTTCATGGATCCCGATCCCACACCTCTCCTGAACGGGAGAATGCGTTCTTTCCGGTAAGCCAGCCTGTTGCTGACTCACCGGTGATGTGAGGCAGCAACGTCCCAAACGTTCCTGCTTGAAAAATTGAGTGCCTCTCAGGTACGGCCTTGCCACGCCTGAAGGAAATGCTGCGTCCGCATTCGCGGATGCGGAGGAATGACTATGTTTAAAAATATCACTCGGCAGCTGCAGGCCCTGCTGAGCCGCCACCTGCCACACCGTCTGGTTCAGCGCGACCCGCTGCCAAACGCCAAAAACATGGCGGGGGCGGCGATCCCCGCGTCCCTGACCGAACGCTGCCTGAACGTGGCGGCGATGGATGAAAACGAAGTCTGGCGCGCCTTTGGCGGACACCCGGAAGGGCTGAACTCGTCAGAAGTGGAAAAAATCCGCGCCGTGCACGGCGATAACCTCATTCCGGCACAAAAGCCGTCTCCGTGGTGGGTGCATCTGTGGCTCTGCTACCGCAACCCGTTCAACCTGCTGCTGACCGTGCTGGGCCTCATCTCCTATGCGACGGAAGATCTGTTTGCCGCAGGGGTGATTGCCCTGATGGTGGGCATCTCCACGCTGCTGAACTTTATTCAGGAGGCCCGCTCCACCAAAGCGGCGGACGCCCTGAAGGCGATGGTCAGCAACACCGCGACCGTCTCGCGCGTGATCAACGATCTCGGCGAAAACGCCTGGGTGGAATTGCCTATCGACCAGCTGGTGCCGGGCGATCTGGTGAAGCTGGCCGCGGGGGACATGATCCCGGCGGATTTGCGCATCATCCAGGCGCGCGATCTCTTCGTCGCGCAGGCCTCCCTGACCGGGGAATCCCTGCCCGTTGAAAAGGTGGCGCGCAGCCGCGACCCGCAGCAGATGAACCCGCTCGAGTGTGACACCCTGTGCTTTATGGGCACCACGGTGGTCAGCGGCACCGCGCAGGCAATTGTCACCGCCACCGGGGGCAACACCTGGTTTGGTCAGCTTGCCGGACGCGTCAGCGAGCAGGAGAGCGAGCCGAACGCCTTCCAGAAGGGGATTGGCCGCGTCAGCATGCTGCTGATCCGCTTTATGATGGTGATGACGCCGATCGTGCTGCTGATCAACGGCTACACCAAGGGAGACTGGTGGGAAGCTGCGCTGTTTGCGCTCTCCGTGGCGGTCGGCTTAACGCCGGAAATGCTGCCGATGATTGTCACCTCCACGCTGGCGCGCGGGGCGGTAAAACTGTCGAAACAGAAGGTGATCGTCAAACACCTCGACGCCATTCAGAACTTTGGCGCGATGGACATCCTCTGCACCGATAAAACCGGCACCCTGACGCAGGACAAAATCGTGCTGGAGAACCACACCGATATCTCCGGCAAAACCAGCGAGCGCGTGCTGCACAGCGCGTGGCTGAACAGCCATTACCAGACCGGGCTGAAAAACCTGCTCGACGTCGCGGTGCTGGAAGGGGTGGATGAAGAGTCCGCCCGCACGCTCTCCGGCCGCTGGCAGAAGGTGGATGAGATCCCGTTCGACTTCGAGCGCCGCCGGATGTCGGTGGTGGTGAGCGAGCAGACGGATGTGCATCAGCTGATCTGCAAAGGCGCGCTGCAGGAGATCCTCAACGTGTCCACGCAGGTACGCTATAACGGCGACATCGTGCCTCTGGACGACACCATGCTGCGCCGCATCAAGCGCGTCACGGACAACCTGAACCGTCAGGGGCTGCGCGTGGTGGCGGTGGCGAGCAAGTTCCTGCCGGCGCGTGAAGGGGACTATCAGCGTATCGACGAATCCGATCTGATCCTCGAGGGTTACATCGCCTTCCTCGATCCGCCGAAAGAGACCACCGCGCCGGCGCTGAAAGCGCTGAAGGCGAGCGGTATTACCGTCAAAATTCTCACCGGCGACAGCGAGCTGGTGGCGGCCAAAGTGTGCCACGAGGTGGGGCTGGACGCGGGTGACGTGGTAGTGGGGAGCGATATTGAACATCTCTCTGATGACGAGCTGGCGAAGCTTGCCCAGCGCACCACGCTGTTTGCCCGCCTGACGCCGATGCATAAAGAGCGCATCGTCACCCTGCTTAAGCGCGAAGGACACGTGGTGGGCTTTATGGGCGACGGCATCAACGACGCGCCCGCTCTGCGTGCGGCGGATATCGGTATCTCCGTAGACGGGGCGGTCGATATTGCCCGCGAAGCGGCGGATATCATTCTGCTGGAAAAGAGCCTGATGGTGCTGGAGGAGGGCGTCATCGAAGGGCGCCGTACCTTTGCCAATATGCTCAAGTACATCAAGATGACCGCCAGCTCCAACTTCGGTAACGTCTTCAGCGTGCTGGTGGCGAGCGCGTTTCTGCCGTTCCTGCCGATGCTGCCGCTGCACCTGCTGATCCAGAACCTGATGTACGATGTCTCTCAGGTGGCGATTCCGTTTGATAACGTCGACGACGAGCAGATCCAGAAGCCGCAGCACTGGAACCCGGCAGATCTTGGGCGCTTTATGCTGTTCTTTGGCCCGATCAGCTCCATCTTCGACATTCTGACCTTCTGCCTGATGTGGTTTGTGTTCCACGCCAACACCCCGGAACACCAGACGCTGTTCCAGTCCGGCTGGTTCGTGGTCGGGCTGCTGTCGCAGACGCTGATTGTGCATATGATCCGCACGCGCCGCATTCCGTTCATCCAGAGCCGCGCCGCGTGGCCGCTGATTGTGATGACGGGGATTGTTATGGCGCTCGGCATCGCGCTGCCATTCTCACCGCTGGCGAGCTACCTGCAGCTGCAGGCGCTGCCGCTGAGCTACTTCCCGTGGCTGGTGGCGATCCTCGCAGGCTATATGGTGCTGACCCAGATGGTGAAAGGGTTCTATGCGCGTCGGTATGGGTGGCAGTAACGGCAAGCCCGGTGGCGCCGCGCTTACCGGGCCTACGATCCGAACGTAGGCCGGGTAAGGCGAAGCCGCCACCCGGCAATAGCTTTCCTCTCAAATTCAACAACCTGTGATCTCCGTCGGCGCATTCGCTTGACGACAAATTGAGCGCATGTTAACAGAATGTTTTGCCTTTATTTGGCCCGTCAGATAAGGAACATTCATGTTACGGTACAGTCTCTTAACCGCCGGGCTGATGCTCGGCGCCTCTGCCTTTGCCGCCCCGGCAGGGGATCTCCCCTTAATGCCCTGGCCTGCGAAGGTCGAACGCCCGACGACCCAGGGCGCTCTGGTGCTCAGCAACAACGTATCCATTAGCGTCAGCGGGGACGATCTCGGTGACGCCGTCAACCGCCTGCGCCAGCGCATCGCCCTGCAAACCGGCTGGACGCTGCAGCCGCAGGCTGAAAAGCCAGACAAACCGACTATCCGCATCGCGATTGCCAAAAAGGTAAAGCCGCAGCCGCTGCCGGACAGCGATGAAACTTATAAGCTCACGGTGGATGCTAACGGCGTGACTATCTCCGCCAATACCCGCTTCGGCGCGCTGCGCGCCATGGAAACCCTGCTCCAGCTGATGCAGAACGGAGCGGAAAACACCTCGCTGCCGTGGGTTACCATTGAAGATTCGCCGCGCTTCCCGTGGCGCGGGCTGCTGCTGGACTCGGCGCGTCACTTTATCCCGCTGCCGGATATTAAACGCCAGATCGACGGCATGGCTGCGGCGAAGCTCAACGTGCTGCACTGGCATTTGACCGACGACCAGGGCTGGCGCTTCAGCTCGAAGCGCTACCCTAAGCTGACGCAGCTTGCCAGCGACGGGCTGTTCTACACGCCTGAACAGATGCGCGAGGTGGTGCGTTACGCTACCGAACGCGGTATCCGCGTGGTGCCGGAGATCGACATGCCGGGCCACGCCTCGGCGATTGCCGTGGCCTATCCGGAGCTGATGAGCGCGCCGGGACCGTACGCAATGGAACGCCACTGGGGCGTGCTGAAGCCGGTGCTGGATCCGACAAAAGACGCAACCTATACCTTTGCCGACGCGATGGTCAGCGAACTGGCGGCGATCTTCCCCGATCCGTATCTGCATATCGGCGGCGACGAAGTGGACGACAGCCAGTGGAAAGCGAACCCGGCTATCCAGCAGTTTATGCGCGACAACAGGCTGGCGGACAGCCACGCGCTGCAGGCTTACTTCAACCGCAAGCTGGAAACGATCCTCGAGAAGCATCACCGCCAGATGGTCGGCTGGGATGAGATCTACCATCCTGACCTGCCGAAAAGCATTCTGATCCAGTCCTGGCAGGGGCAGGACGCGCTGGGGCAGGTGGCGCAGAGCGGCTACAAGGGCATTCTGTCGACCGGCTTTTATCTCGACCAGCCCCAGTCCACCGCCTATCACTACCGCAACGAGATTGTCCCGCAGGGCTTAAACAGCGTGGACGTCATAGCGGACACCGACAGCGCCCAGAGCTGGGCCTTCTCCATGCCGCGCCTGAAAGGTAAGCCGGTGGAGGGGAGCTTCACGCTGGTGAAAGGGGATGCGGGCTGGCGCGGGTTTATTGATTTTGCCGGGAAATCCCGCCGCGCGGTGCAGAACATCGAATGGCGGGATGACAGCCAGGTGACGTTTACCGTCGATACGTGGATGGGCGAAACGCGCCCGGTCGTCACCGTCGATAACGACAAGCTTTCCGGCTATTTCCTGGTGGGGAATACGCGCTACCCAATCAGCGGCACGCGTCTGGAGGACGTGCCGAAAGGCGTTCCGCCGGTCGTGCCGGACGTGGCGAACCAGGCCAACCTGCTCGGCGGTGAAGCGGCGCTGTGGGCGGAAAACGTGGTGGCGCCGGTGCTGGATATCCGCCTGTGGCCGCGCACGTTTGCGGTGGCGGAGCGGCTGTGGTCGGCGCAGGACGTCAACGATGTCGACAACATGTACACCCGCCTGCAGGCGATGGACAGCTGGTCGACGGTGTCGGTCGGGCTACAGCAGCATACCCAGCAGCAGGTGCAGTTCACGCGCCTCGCCGGTAATGCCGACACCCTGCCGCTGCAGATCCTCGCGCAGGCGGTAGAGCCCGCGCAGTATTACACCCGTCAGCACCTGAAGTTCCAGGCCGGAAACTATCATCAGTTCGAGCCCCTCAACCGCTTCGCCGATGCGCTAAACGCCGAAAGCGCCACCGTGCGCCAGATGCACAAATGGGCGGACCGTCTGGTGAGCGATGCGGAAGACACGGAAAGCGCCGACGCCCTGCGCCACGTCTTTAACCGCTGGCAGAGCAACACCAGCGACGCGCTGGCCTTAAGCGAAAACAGCTATCAGCTGAAGGCGATGAAGCCGGTGATCCAGGAGGTGGATAAGCTGGCCTCGATTGGCCTGCGGCTGACGGATCTGGTGGCGCGCCAGGGCACGCTGGATGATAAAGAGATAGCCTCGATTCAGAGCGAGCTGGATAACGCGGCGAAGGTGCAGGACGAAGTGGTGATTGCGGCGGTCTATCCGCTGGAGACGCTGCTTCGCGCCACGCGGAATCAGTAGCGGGCCATAAAAAAAGGCAGCCCAGGCTGCCTTATCATCGACAAAGCGAATTAGCGACGTACGGCAATCGCTTCGATTTCAATTTTCACGTCTTTTGGCAGACGCGCCACTTCCACGCAGGAGCGCGCCGGGAAGGTGGCGTTGTGCTCGGTGAAGAACGCTTCGTAGGTGGCGTTAACGGTCGCGAAGTCGTTCAGATCTTTCACGAAAACGGTGGTTTTGACGATGTCGCCCACTTTCAGGCCCGCTGATTCAACGATAGCCTGCACGTTTTCCAGCGACTGACGCGCCTGTGCTGCCACGTCGGTCGGCACTTCACCGGTTTTTGGGTTTACGGGGATCTGACCTGAAGTGATGATCATGCTGCCCAGATCAACGCCCTGAACGTAAGGGCCGATAGCGGCTGGTGCATTTTCCGTCGCGAGTACTTTGCTCATGTTTTCTCCAGAATTACAGCGTTAAGAATGTTCCCGGCCATTATAACAGCCGGGATTTCATTACCAACCTCAATTAGTTGGCCAGCACCACATAATGAGAAAACTCTTTTTCGCAGTATTTGCATTTGAGCGCGATGTCATCGGCGCGTTTTTTCACTGCGAAGCTGGAGGAAACCGGCTCGGCATGGCTGATGCAGTTGCTGTTCGGGCAGACCAGCACGCTTTCAATGCGATCCGGCAGGCTCGGGCGGGATTTACCGACCACTTCATACTCGTCGATGCGGTTGACGGTGGCGTCCGGCGCGTAAAGCGACAGCTGGTTAACCTGCTCGTCGGTCAGGAAGGTATTCTCGATTTTGATCAGGTCCTTGCGGCCCATTTCACCTGACGGCAGGTTCAGGCCGATGGTGATGCGCTGGTCGGTTTCGGTCAGTTTGAACAGCGTCAGCAGCTTAAAGCCCACCTGCGCAGGGATGTGGTCAATCACGGTGCCACGCTTGATGGCTTCAACCTGGAGTTTGTTATCGTGTGTCATGGTCGTTTCCCCTTACAGTGCCAATTCGCGATTCAGAACCAGTGCCAGTAACGCCTGGCGGGCGAAGATGCCGTTTCCGGCCTGCTGGAAGTACCAGGCGTGCGGCGTTTTATCCACGTCTGTGGTGATCTCATCGATGCGCGGCAGCGGATGCAGCACCTTCATGTTGTCGCGCGCGCCCTCGAGGTCGCTGGCGCGCAGCACGAACTGTGCCTTCACGTTGGCGTATTCGGACGGATCCAGACGCTCTTTCTGCACGCGGGTCATGTACAGAATATCCACGTGGCTCATCACCTCTTCGATGCTGGCATGCAGGCTCCACTGAATGCCTTTCTCGTCCAGCATGTCGAGGATGTACTGCGGCATCGCCAGCGCGTCAGGCGCGATGAAGTAGAAGCGGTTGCCGTTAAATTTCGCCAGCGCCTGCGTCAGGGAGTGGACGGTGCGGCCATATTTCAGGTCGCCGACCATGGCGATATTCAGGTTCTCGAGCTTGCCCTGGGTCTCCTGAATGGTGAACAGATCCAGCAGGGTCTGCGTCGGATGCTGGTTGGCACCGTCACCGGCGTTCAGTACCGGAATGCCGCCGGAGAACTCGGTCGCCAGGCGCGCCGCACCCTCCTGCGGATGACGCATCACAATCGCGTCGACGTAGGTGCTAATCACTGAAATGGTATCCGCCAGGGTCTCGCCTTTTTTACCCAGCGACGTGTTGCTGCTGTCCGAGAAGCCCACCACGCTCGCCCCCAGGCGGTGCATGGAGGTCTCAAAGGAGAGGCGGGTGCGGGTCGAGGCTTCAAAGAAGCAGCTCGCAATCACCTTGTGCTTCAGCAGCTCCGGTTGCGGATTGGCCTTCAGTTTTGCCGCGGTTTCCAGAACCAGTTCCAGCTCTTCGCGGCTGAGGTCGTTTATGGAAATGATGTGTTTTTGATAAAGCGGATTCATGTTTATCTCCTGACGCCGGGCAAAAAAAAGCCCCTCAAATGAGGGGCTCTGGGAATAGGTTTAGCAACGGGAAGAAAAACGGCAGGCCAGCGTCTGATTTCAGACGCGGTAAGACGTTATGTCGTACACGCTTGACCATGCTTCCTCCCGGCAAATTGTCGGGCATTATACGCAGCTCGCTTTTCGGATCAAGCGATTTAATGCACGCTTTACTCAATGCAAACGGTTCTTTATGAATATTAATTCGTTCTGAGTAAATAATTAATTTGCTTATGCACCAGCGCGGTGCGCTTCACGACCCGGGGAGCGACCCAGACGATACTGCTGCCAGCCACCACGCCTAAAATTTCCGGCAGCTGGTGATAATCCAGAATACGCGCCACCGCGCGGCCATATCCGGCGACGGTATGAACAAGGATAAACTCGCTATTATGCTCGACGCTGACCACCATTTCGGACACGGTACGCGCGGCGTCGGGGGCAGGGCGCAGCTGGGGATTCAGCGAATAAATCTTTAGCCCTTTGGCATTTCGAATTTTTATGACACCGAGCAATTTAAGCAGACGTGAAACGGTGGACTGGCTGATGGTCTCAAAACCACGCTCCTGCAAATCCCGGCGGATCTCCTCCTGGGAGAGATAGCTCTTTTCTGCTATCAGACGCTGGCAGACCGTCAGCTGTAGTTGTTCTTTGGGAGAGTACTCTTCGTAATCCATCATAGTTCCCATATCAGTTCCCGAAATAACCGGTGGCACCGCACCGATCCGTAGGCCGGATAAGCGCAGCGCCATCCGGCAAATCACAACAAGGCACCCAGGCTCAACGCCACCATGATCACTACCGTTAATATTCCCAGCAGCGGCGCTACCCATTTCAGATAGCGCACGTAGGGCACGCGGGCGATCGCCAGCCCGCCCATTACGACGGCTGAGGTGGGAGTGACCAGGTTAACGATGCCGGACGCCGACTGGTAGGCCGTGACCACCAGGTCGCGGTTGACGTTTGCGAAATCGGCAAGGGGCGCCATGATCGGCATCGTCAGAACGGCCAGGCCGGACGAAGAAGGCACAAGAAACGACAGCACCACTTCCAGCCAGTACATCACGTTGATGAACGCCACCGTCGATAACCCGGTAACCATCCCCTCGGCGCTGTGCAAAATGGTGTGGGTAATCATGCCTTTATCCATGATCACTACGATACCGCGCGCGATGCCGATAATCAGCGCGACGCCCAGCAAATCTCGCGCGCCGTTGATAAACGTCGAGGTCAGCTCCTCTTCGCTCATGCGGGCGATCAGGCCGACGATAATCGCGCTGGCGAGAAACACCGCCGATATCTCCGCCATCCACCAGCCCAGTACCGCCACGCCGTAAATCATCACCGCGAAGGCGAGGGCGAAAATCACCAGGATGATTTTGCGCACTGGGGTAAATTCCAGCGACTGTTCGCCCTTGTTGCCGAGGAAATGGGCGCGGTTCTCTTCCTGTTTGTCTGCGACGATCGACAGCGACGGATCCTTGCGCACCTTGCGGGCGTAACGCATTACCCACGCCACGCAGATGATCCAGCCGATGACCAGCAGCGCCACGCGCAGGGCGATGCCGTTAGTGAAGGGGATCCCGGCGGCGTTGGCGGCGATGACCGTGGCAAATGGGTTGATGGTGGAACCCAGCGTGCCGATCCCCGCCCCGAGCAGCACGGTGGAGGCGGCGACAACCGGATCGAACCGGGCGGCCAGCATCACCGGCACCAGCAGGGTGTAGAACGGCAGCGACTCTTCGGCCATGCCGTAAATGGTGCCGCCCGCGGCAAACAGCGCCATCAGGATCGGGATCATCCACTCCTCGCGTCCGCGCAGCCGGGTGGTGACGCGCTCGATCCCGGCGTCAATCGCCCCGGTTTTGGTGACGATCCCGAGAAATCCCCCGATGATCAGAATAAACAGCGCCACGTCGATCGCCCCGGCCTGGCCGGAGACCGGATCGTACAGCCCGGCGATGGGCGCCATCAGGACGGAAACCAGCCCCTGCGGATGCGCCGCTACGTGCGCGTAGGTTCCGGCAATCGGCACTTCTTTGCCGAGCGCCTCGTTCATTGCCATATGGTACTGCCCGGCCGGTACAACCCACGTCAGAACGGCTACAACGGCAATCAGAAAAAAGAGAATGGTGTAAGCGGAGGGAAACTTAAACTTGCCCATGATGTTCTCCTTAAACCCGGCGCACCCCGCGGCGCGCCGGGCGGTGATTAGTCGCCGAGTGTCGCCACCATGACCGCTTTAATGGTGTGCATGCGGTTCTCTGCTTCGTCGAAGACGATCGAGTTCGGCGATTCGAAGACCTCTTCCGTCACCTCCAGCCCCTTCAGGCCGTACGCCATCTCGATCTCGCGGCCCACTTTGGTGTGCTCGTTGTGGAACGCCGGCAGGCAGTGCATGAATTTGACGTTCGGGTTGCCGGTGGCCTTCATCACCTGGGCGTTAATCTGATACGGCTTCATCAGGCTGACGCGCTCGGCCCAGGCTTCCTTTGGCTCGCCCATGGAGACCCACACGTCGGTGTAGAGGAAATCGGTCCCCTGCACGCCTTCTTCCACGTCGTCGGTGAGGGTGATGCGCGCGCCCGTCTCTTTCGCGATGGCGCGGCACTGCTCAACCAGCCCCGCTTCCGGCCAGAAGGATTTCGGCGCGACGAGGCGGATATCCATCCCCATCTTGGCCGCGCCCACCATCAGGGAGTTGCCCATGTTGTTGCGCGCGTCGCCGAGATAGGCAAAGCTCAGCTCCGGCAGAGTTTTGCCCGGCGCGTGCTCCAGCATGGTCATCAGGTCGGCGAGGATTTGCGTTGGGTGGAACTCGTCGGTCAGGCCGTTCCACACCGGCACGCCCGCGTACTCGCCCAGCTCTTCGACGATGGCCTGCCCGTAGCCGCGGTATTCGATGCCGTCGTACATGCGGCCCAGCACGCGGGCGGTGTCTTTCATCGACTCTTTGTGACCGATCTGCGATCCGCTTGGGCCGAGATAGGTGACCTGCGCGCCCTGGTCGAACGCGCCCACTTCAAAGGCGCAGCGGGTGCGGGTGGAGGTTTTTTCAAAGATCAGGGCGATGTTTTTCCCGACCAGGGTTTGCTTCTCGCGCCCGGCTTTTTTAGCGGCCTTCAGCTCAATGGCGAGGTCGATCAGGTACTGGATCTCCGCCGGGGTGTAGTCCAGCAGTTTCAGGAAATTGCGGTTTTTCAGGTTGATGGTCATGGGTAAATCCTTTTTAAAATGAGTGTTCAGTTACGAATCAACGTGCCTTTCTCGCCCGCGAGGATCTCCGCGCCGTCGGCCAGCGCGCCGATCCCGGCAATGCCGTTGCAGGCTTCAACAAACTCGCGGCAGGCGGCCACTTTCGGCCCCATCGATCCGGCGTCGAACTGCATGCCTTTGAGCAGCTCCGGCGTCACCTGTGCCAGCGGGCGCTGGGTCGGCTTGCCCCAGTCGAGGTACACCGCGTCGGCGTCGGTGAGGATCAGCAGGGCGTCGGCCTCGATTTGCCTCGCCAGCAGGGCGGCGGAGAGGTCTTTGTCGATCACCGCCTCAATCCCGCGATAGCCGTTGGCGTGTTCCACCACCGGCACGCCGCCGCCACCGTTGCAGATCACCAGGTGGTCGCGCTGGATCAGCGCCGTGATGGCGTCGCTCTCGACGATGCGCTTTGGCTGCGGTGACGGCACCACGCGGCGGACGTAGCTGCCGTCGGCCTTAAACACCCAGCCTTTCTCCGCCGCCAGCGTTTTTGCCTGGGCTTCGCTGTAGACCGGGCCGATGTACTTGGTCGGGTTGCTGAAGGCCGGGTCGGCGGCGTCCACTTCTACCTGGGTGAGCAGAACGCTCACCTCCCGCTGCGGCAGGCTGTTTTTCAGCGCCTGCTGGAGCATGTAGCCGATCATTCCCTGGCTTTCGGCACCGAGAACGTCCAGCGGGTAGGGCGTGACTTTGTCGTAGGCGCTGTTCTGCAGCGCCAGCAGCCCGACCTGTGGCCCGTTGCCGTGTACCAGCACCACGCGCCACTGCGCCGTCAGCCCGGCGATGGTGCGGGCGGCCTGCTCGATGTTCTGGCGCTGGATCTCCGCTTCCAGCGGCTCGCCGCGCTTGAGCAGCGCGTTGCCGCCCAGGGCCACAACCAGAGTGGGTTTTCGTTCCATGATGGCTCCTTTAAATTCCGTCGCGTTCCAGCGGGCAGCTCATGCAGCGCGCGCCGCCGCGGCCGCGTCCGAGTTCGTCGCCCGGGATGGGCAGCACGGTGATACCCGCTTTGTCATACTTCTCGTTGGTCCAGACGTTGCGCTCGTAGCCGATCACCACGCCGGGGCGGATGGTCAGCACGTTGTTGGCGTCGTTCCACTGTTCGCGTTCGGCCTCAAAGGCGTCGCCGCCGGTGGTGATCAGACGTACCTGGTTAATGCCGAGCGCTTTCTCGATAGCGTGCAGCAGGTCGGTTTCCTGGGTGCGCAGCAGGCCGCCGCGTCCGTCCGGGGTGAGCGTCCAGCACTGGGCGTCTTTGCGCACCACTTCCGGGTAGACGGAGAAGGTATCCACGTCGATGTGGGTCATGACGGTGTCGAGGTGCATGCAGGAGCGGTGTTTTGGCAGCTCAACGGCGATCACGCGCTCGGCCTGGCGGTGTTTGAACAGGCTGTTGGCGAGGAACTCCACGCCCTGCGGCGTCGTGCGTTCGGACATGCCGATCAATACCGCGCCGCGGCCAATCACTAATACGTCGCCACCTTCCAGGGTGGCATGGTCGTAATTAATATTCTCGTCGCCGAAATACTTAATAAAATCGCCGTCGGCGAACGCCGGGTGCCAGCGATATATTGCCCGCAGGTTATTGGTTTCACGCTGACGGGCCGGTTTGGCCATCGGGTTAATAGAAACGCCGTTATAGATCCAGCAGGAGGTATCGCGGGTAAATAAATGGTTTGGCAGCGGCTTCATAATAAAATCATTCGCCGTGTGGGTATCCACCACCATATTTTTAATGGCCGCCGGAATTTCGCCGTAGGTTAATCCGCCGCTCAGTCTGCGCGCCAGTTCACGGTGCGGCATATCCGCCAGCCAGCCGCGAACGTCGCCGGCAAAGGTGGGGCCGAGGCGGTAGTCGGAGATTTGCGTCTCCAGCAGCCAGGCTTTCGCCTCTGCAATATCAAGGGTTTGTGTCAGAAGGTCGGTCAACAGCAGGACTTCCACACCCTGCTCGCGCAGCGTGTTTGCGAAAATGTCATGCTCCTCACCCGCCCGCTCTACCGAGAGCACGTCATCGAAAAGCAGCTCCTGGCAATTCGATGGCGTTAAGCGTTTCAGACTTAAATTTGGGCGGTGCAGCATAACGCTACGCAATTGACCAATTTCAGAACCGACGTAATGCTTTTCCATAATTATTCCTTTAACTGTTTTTCAGAATAAAAAGGGCATGCGCCATGTAACGTATTTAATTTCATGGCGGCTAAGCTCAATTGATTTCGTAATTCATACTAGGCAGTTAAATAATCCGTATTGTGATATTGCTCACGCGAAAATGGATATTAAGCGGTTTGTTTTCATTAGCATGATTCGCATCAGATAATGATTAATTTCATATTAGTGAGGGATGAATAGCTAAGCAGGATCCGGTGGCATTATTTGGGTTTGTTATTATTTTGTAGATTTTAATCTTTTGAAATATATTGTTATGTGACTGATTTTAAATGATAAATATTCTGCGTAAGAATGGCTATGCAATTAACGTAATTAACTATTTTCGACTTAAGAAAAATCAATAAATAATTATGGTTTTTTAGAGAAAATTATCAAAACAGTAAAGTGTGAGGCGGCAACAGGTTTTGTTAATTAGATAGCATGATCAAGAGGTTAGAGCAGCCGTGCGATAAGCGCCGATCGAGGTTATGCATAACCCCTGCATAAATGCCCGGGCAGGATTAACAGTGAATTAACACCTTTCCCGATAAACATGCGCTCGCGCAAACCTCGTCCAAAAAAGGGTGGTATGGCAGCCGGGATTCTCGTATAAAAGATAAAAATGAAACGTTGTTTTATATTGAGGGTTGAAACATGATTATCGGCAACATCCACCATCTGCAGTCCTGGCTGCCTGACGATCTGCGCCAGGCGATTGAGCACGTTAAAGCCCACGTCACCGACGCGACGCCGCTCGGCAAGCACGACGTCAACGGCAACAGCCTGTTTTATCTGGTCTCTGAAGATACAACCCAGCCCTTCGCCGAGCGTCGCGCCGAGTACCACGCGCGCTATCTGGATATTCAGATCGTGATGAAGGGCCAGGAGGGGATGACCTTCAGCACCCTGCCGCCCTGCACGCCCGACACCGACTGGCTGGCGGAGAAAGACATTGCGTTCCTGCCGGAAGGCGAGCAGGAGAAAACCGTGGTGCTGAGCGAAGGGGATTTTGTGGTGTTCTGGCCGGGCGAGGTGCACAAGCCGCTGTGCGCGGTGGGGGCACCTGCTAAGGTCAGGAAAGTTGTGGTGAAGATGCTTGTAGAGTAACCCTTACCCCTCACCCTAACCCTCTCCCCACAGGGGAGAGGGGACTGCTCCGAGCCGTCTTTTCCCCCTCGCCCCTTTGGGGAGAGGGCCGGGGTGAGGGGCAATATGTGATCCAGCTTAAATTTCCCGCACTCCCTCTTCCCTTCCCATTTACCTCTCCTTTTTCTGCGTCATAGTATGATCGTTAAATTAATGAACGCTGTTCTATAATGTAGAACAAAATGATTCAGCAAGGAGATCTCATGCCGCAGTCCGCGTTGTTCACGGGAATCATTCCCCCTGTCTCCACCATCTTTACCGCCGACGGCCAGCTCGATAAGCAGGGCACCGCCGCGCTGATCGACGATCTGATCAAAGCAGGCGTTGACGGCCTGTTCTTCCTGGGCAGCGGCGGCGAGTTCTCCCAGCTCGGCGCCGAAGAGCGTAAAACCATTGCCCAGTTTGCGATCGATCATGTCGATCGTCGCGTACCGGTGCTGATCGGCACCGGCGGCACCAACGCCCGGGAAACCATTGCGCTCAGCCAGCACGCGCAGCAGGCGGGGGCGGACGGCATCGTGGTGATCAACCCCTACTACTGGAAAGTGTCGGAAGCGAACCTGATCCGCTATTTCGAGCAGGTGGCCGACAGCGTCACGCTGCCGGTGATGCTCTATAACTTCCCGGCGCTGACCGGGCAGGATCTGACCCCGGCGCTGGTGAAAACCCTGGCCGACTCGCGCAGCAACATCGTCGGCATCAAAGACACCATCGACTCCGTCGCCCACCTGCGTAGCATGATCCATACCGTCAAAGCCGCTCACCCGCACTTCACCGTGCTCTGCGGTTACGACGATCATCTGTTTAATACCCTGCTGCTCGGCGGCGACGGGGCGATTTCGGCGAGCGGCAACTTTGCTCCGCAGGTGTCGGTGAATCTTCTGAAAGCCTGGCGGGATAAAGACGTGGCGAAAGCGGCTGAGTATCATCAGACCCTGCTGCAAATCCCGCAGATGTATCAGCTGGATACGCCGTTTGTGAACGTGATTAAAGAGGCGATTGTGCTCTGCGGCCGCCCGATCTCCACGCACGTGCTGCCGCCCGCTTCACCACTGGACGCGCCGCGCAAGGCGCAGCTGAAAACCCTGCTGCAACAGCTCAAGCTCTGCTGAGCCGGACGATAACCATGACCATCGAGAAGATTTTCACCCCGCAGGACGATGCGTTTTATGCGGTGATCACCCACGCGGCGGGGCCGCAGGGCGCGCTGCCGCTGACCCCGCAGATGCTGATGGAGTCCCCCAGCGGCAACCTGTTCGGCATGACGCAGAACGCCGGGATGGGCTGGGACGCCAACAAGCTGACCGGCAAAGAGGTGCTGATTATCGGCACCCAGGGCGGCATCCGCGCCGGGGACGGACGCCCGGTCGCGCTGGGCTACCACACCGGACACTGGGAGATCGGCATGCAGATGCAGGCAGCGGCGAAGGAGATCACCCGCAACGGTGGGATCCCGTTTGCGGCCTTCGTCAGCGATCCCTGCGACGGCCGTTCTCAGGGCACGCACGGCATGTTCGACTCCCTGCCGTACCGCAACGACGCGGCGATCGTGTTTCGCCGCCTGATTCGTTCCCTCCCGACGCGTCGGGCGGTGATTGGCGTGGCCACCTGTGATAAAGGGCTGCCCGCCACCATGATTGCGCTGGCCGCGATGCACGACCTGCCGACCATTCTGGTGCCGGGCGGGGCGACGCTGCCGCCAACCGTGGGGGAAGACGCGGGCAAGGTGCAGACCATTGGCGCGCGCTTTGCCAACCACGAACTCTCCCTGCAGGAGGCCGCCGAGCTGGGCTGTCGCGCCTGCGCCTCGCCGGGCGGCGGGTGTCAGTTCCTCGGCACGGCGGGCACCTCACAGGTGGTGGCCGAAGCGCTGGGTCTGGCGCTGCCGCACTCCGCGCTGGCCCCGTCCGGGCAGGCGGTGTGGCTGGAGATCGCCCGCCAGTCGGCGCGGGCGGTGAGCGAGCTGGATAATCGCGGCATCACCACGCGCGATATCCTCACCGACAAAGCCATCGAAAACGCGATGGTGATCCACGCGGCGTTCGGCGGCTCCACCAATTTACTGCTGCACATTCCGGCCATCGCCCACGCGGCGGGGTGCACGATCCCGGACGTTGAACACTGGACGCGCATCAACCGTAAGGTGCCGCGCCTGGTCAGCGTGCTGCCCAACGGCCCGGACTATCACCCGACCGTGCGCGCCTTCCTCGCGGGCGGCGTGCCGGAGGTGATGCTTCATCTGCGCGATCTCGGTCTGCTGCATCTGGACGCCATGACCGTCACCGGCCAGACGGTGGGCGAGAACCTCGACTGGTGGCAGGCGTCCGAACGCCGGGCGCGCTTCCGCCAGTGCCTGCGAGAGCAGGATGGCGTGGATCCGGATGACGTGATCCTGCCGCCGGAGAAGGCAAAAGCGAAAGGGCTGACCTCAACGGTTTGCTTCCCGACGGGCAACATCGCGCCGGAAGGTTCGGTGATCAAGGCCACGGCGATCGACCCGTCGGTCGTCGGTGAAGATGGCGTTTACCGCCACACCGGCCGGGCGCGGGTGTTTGTTTCCGAGGCGCAGGCAATCAAGGCCATCAAGCGGGAAGAGATTAAGCAGGGCGATATCATGGTGGTGATCGGCGGCGGTCCGTCCGGCACCGGCATGGAAGAGACCTATCAGCTTACCTCCGCGCTGAAGCATATCTCGTGGGGCAAGACGGTGTCGTTAATCACCGATGCGCGCTTCTCGGGCGTGTCGACGGGCGCCTGCTTCGGCCACGTGTCGCCGGAGGCGCTGGCGGGCGGGCCGATTGGCAAGCTGCGCGACAACGACATCATCGAGATAGCCGTCGACCGGCTGACGTTAACGGGCAGCGTGAACTTTATCGGCACGGTGGACAACCCGCTGACGCCGGAGGAGGGCGCGCGCGAGCTGGCAATGCGGCAGACGCACCCGGACCTGCACGCCCACGACTTCTTGCCGGACGACACCCGCCTGTGGGCGGCACTGCAGTCGGTCAGCGGCGGCACCTGGAAAGGCTGTATTTATGACACCGATAAAATTATCGAGGTAATTAACGCCGGTAAAAAAGCGCTCGGTATTTAATTATTTTCTGCGTTAAAACCGTCTGCGGGAAATATTCCGCTGACGGTTTTTGTGTGTCTGTAATTTTCTTTTTTAAACAATAGGTTGAGATATATCGTTGGCGTCACAAAAGCAAAATAACGTAATTCAGAAATAAGATATGACCATTGCTGGTTAATTGAACAGCTCATTACACTCCATTAACACGATGTTGTAATTCAGCACACTACATAAGGGTGTAATTCTGATGACGCAATTAACCATGAAAGACAAAATTGGCTACGGGCTGGGTGACACCGCCTGCGGCTTCGTCTGGCAGGCCACGATGTTCCTGCTGGCCTACTTCTACACCGACGTCTTCGGCCTGTCGGCGGGCATTATGGGGACGCTGTTTTTAATCTCCCGCGTGCTCGACGCCGTCACCGACCCGCTGATGGGGCTGCTGGTTGACCGCACCCGCACGCGGCACGGCCAGTTCCGCCCGTTCCTGCTGTGGGGCGCCATCCCGTTTGGCATCGTCTGCGTGCTGACCTTCTACACGCCGGACTTCTCCGCGCAGGGCAAAATCATCTACGCCTGCGTGACCTACATTCTCCTGACCCTGGTCTACACCTTCGTTAACGTGCCCTACTGCGCCATGCCCGGCGTCATCACCGCCGACCCGAAAGAGCGTCACGCCCTGCAGTCCTGGCGCTTCTTCCTGGCGGCGGCGGGGTCGCTCGCCATCAGCGGCATTGCCCTGCCGCTGGTGAGCATCATCGGTAAGGGGAACGAGCAGGTGGGCTATTTCGGCGCCATGTGCGTGCTGGGCCTGATCGGCGTGGTGCTGCTCTACGTCTGCTTCTTCACCACCAAAGAGCGCTACACCTTTGAGGTGCAGCCGGGCTCGTCGGTGGCGAAAGATCTCAAGCTGCTGCTCGGCAACGGCCAGTGGCGGATCATGTGCGCGTTCAAGATGATGGCGACCTGTTCCAACGTGGTGCGCGGCGGGGCGACGCTCTACTTCGTCAAATACGTGATGGATCACCCGGAGATGGCGACCCAGTTCTTACTCTACGGCAGCCTCGCCACCATGTTTGGCTCGCTCTGCTCCTCCCGACTGCTGGGGCGCTTCGACCGCGTCACCGCCTTCAAGTGGATCATCGTCGCCTACTCGCTCATCAGCCTGCTGATTTTCGTCACCCCGGCGGAGCACATCGCGCTGATTTTCGCTCTCAACATCCTGTTCCTGTTCGTCTTTAACACCACCACGCCGCTGCAGTGGCTGATGGCCTCTGACGTGGTGGATTACGAGGAGAGCCGCAGCGGTCGCCGCCTCGACGGGCTGGTGTTCTCCACCTACCTGTTCAGCCTGAAGATTGGCCTGGCGATTGGCGGGGCGGTGGTGGGCTGGATCCTGGCGTACGTGAACTACTCCGCCAGCAGCAGCGTGCAGCCGGTGGAAGTGCTGACCACCATCAAAATCCTGTTCTGCGTGGTGCCGGTGGTGCTCTACGCGGGCATGTTCATCATGCTGTCGTTCTACAAGCTCACCGACGCCCGCGTGGAGGCCATCAGCCAGCAGCTGATCAAGCACCGCGCGGCGCAGGGCGAGGCCGTTCCCGACGCCGCGACAGCCGCATCCCATTAACCGGAGGCACTATGCAAATCACTAACCCCATTTTGACCGGCTTCAACCCGGACCCGTCCCTGTGCCGTCAGGGCGAGGACTACTACATCGCCACTTCGACCTTCGAGTGGTTCCCGGGCGTGCGCATCTACCACTCCCGCGACCTGAAAAACTGGTCGCTGGTCAGCACCCCGCTGGACCGCGTGTCGATGCTGGACATGAAGGGCAACCCGGACTCCGGCGGCATCTGGGCGCCGTGCCTGAGCTACGCCGATGGCAGGTTCTGGTTGCTCTACACCGACGTGAAGATTGTCGACTCGCCGTGGAAAAATGGCCGCAACTTCCTCGTCACCGCGCCGTCCATCGAGGGGCCGTGGAGCGAGCCGATCCCGATGGGCAACGGCGGGTTTGACCCGTCCCTGTTCCACGACGACGATGGCCGCAAATATTACCTCTACCGCCCGTGGGGGCCGCGCCACCACAGCAACCCGCATAACACCATCGTGTTGCAGGAGTTTGACCCGCAGACCGGCACGCTCTCGCCGGAGCGCAAAACCCTGTTTACCGGCACGCCGCTCTGCTACACCGAGGGGGCGCACCTGTATCGCCACGCGGGATGGTACTATCTGATGGTGGCCGAAGGCGGCACCAGCTACGAGCACGCGGTTGTGGTGCTGCGTTCAAAAACCATCGACGGGCCGTACGAGCTGCACCCGGACGTGACGATGATGACCAGCTGGCACCTGCCGGAGAACCCGCTGCAGAAGAGCGGCCACGGCTCGCTGCTGCAGACCCACACCGGGGAATGGTTCATGGCCTACCTCACCAGCCGCCCGCTGCGCCTGCCCGGCGTGCCGCTGCTGGCCTCCGGCGGGCGCGGCTACTGCCCGCTGGGCCGCGAGACCGGCATCGCCCGCATTGAATGGCGCGATGGCTGGCCGTACGTGGAAGGCGGCAAGCACGCGCAGCTGACCGTGAAAGGCCCACAGGTGGCCGAGCAGCCTGCAGCCGTTCAGAACGGCTGGCGGGACGATTTCGACGCCAGTTCGCTCGACCCGGAGCTGCAGACCCTGCGCATCCCGTTCGACGACACCCTCGGCTCGCTCACCGCGCGCCCGGGCTACTTACGGCTCTACGGCAACGACTCGCTCAACTCGACCTTTACCCAGTCGACCGTGGCGCGCCGCTGGCAGCACTTTGTCTTCCGGGCGGAGACGCGGATGCAGTTCTCGCCGGTCCACTTCCAGCAGAGCGCGGGGCTGACCTGCTACTACAACAGCAAAAACTGGAGCTACTGCTTTGTGGACTACGAGGAGGGGCAGGGCAGAACGATTAAGGTGATCCAGCTCGACCACAACGTGCCGTCGTGGCCGCTGCACGAGCAGCCGATTCCGGTGCCGGAACATGCGGAGAGCGTCTGGCTGCGCGTGGACGTGGATACGCTGGTCTACCGCTACAGCTACTCGTTTGAAGGCGAGACGTGGCACACCGTGCCGGTGACGTATGAGGCGTGGAAGCTGTCGGACGACTACATCGGCGGGCGCGGTTTCTTTACCGGCGCGTTTGTGGGGCTGCACTGCGAGGACATCAGCGGCGACGGCTGCCACGCGGACTTCGACTACTTCACCTACGAGCCGGTTTAACGGCTCAGGCCGGGTAGCCCAGCGCGCGTGACAGCTCGAGCCCGGCCTGCTGAAGCTGCTCGCGGAAGCGGGCCAGCTCGGCGTCGTCCACGCGGGAGGTGAGCGTCGACAGGCTCAGGGCGGCGATGACGCGGGATTCGTGGTTCCACACCGGCACCGCCACGCAGCGCACGCCCTGCTCGTTCTCTTCGCTATCCAGGGCGTAACCCTGCTCGCGGGTCTGCGCCAGGGCGCTTATTAAGGCTTCACGAGAGGCGAGGGTGGAAGGCGTAAAGGTAGTGTACTGATAGCCCTCCAGCAGGGCGTTCAGCTCGGCCTCGCCCAGCCAGGCAATCAACACCTTGCCGATGGCGGTGGCGTGAACCGGCAGTCGGCGGCCGATGCGCGAATAGGCGATGGCCGCCAGCTTGCCTTCAATCTTCTCGATATAAACCCCTTCACGCCCGTCCAGGATCCCCAGATGGGTGGTCTGCCCGGTACGTTGGGACAGCTCCGTCAGCCAGCCCTTCGCCTTCTGACGAATATCGATGGAGCCCACGACAAAATGGCCGCGCTCGACCAGCTTCATGCCGAGGCGATATTTGCCGTTCTCCGGGTTCTGATCGATATAGCCGTGAAGCTGCAGGGTTTTCAGCAGCGAGTGGAGGGTACTCTTGCTCAGCCCCATCAGTTTGCTGATGTCGGTGATCTTAAGCTCGGTGGCCTGCTCGTTGAACAGGTCGAGGATCTGCAACGCACGTTCAACAGACTGAATAATCGGCATAATGTTGGTATGTCCACGCTGGAATTAAGGCGAAAACGTACCTTTTTCGGGGTGAAAAATCAATTGAGTAGAGCGGGTTGTGGGAGAGGAGGGCATCAAACCGCATCGTCGCCTGATTCGCCCGGCGGCGCTTCGCTTGCACGGGCCTACGGGTTGTGTAGGCCGGGTAAGCGCAGCGCCACCCGGCAACAAAGGCGGCTACATTATTGTTAGCGGGGGACATCAATTATTATCCCGAGCGGCGACAGACTGGATTTTCCAGACCCCATCTTCTTTAACCATGCAATCAATGACTGTGTGCTGGGTCTTTTTGCCAAACGTGATATTCACGTTTACACAGACCGGGTCTGAATCATACGAATCAATAGCCACATTCTCAGCCCAGTCCTCGCCGATATATTGCGATTTCATAAAAAAATCAGCCTCGTAAAATTCAGCGTCGGCATAACGGGGATCGGCTGCATGACGTAATTTTTTCATGGTGCTGGCCGTAACGAACTTATCGATTTCATTTCCCTGTTGGATGGGATAACGATCATTGTTCACTTGTTTAATGTACCAGCGATTGAATTCAAGAGCGCGCTGCATCGGTATCTGAAAATCTTCGGCCCCCAATGCGGCTGTACTGAATAACACAATTAAGATGAGCTTATTCATATTAATAATGCCTGTATAAGGTTACGGCTGGCTGGAGTTGGCGATAGGTTGGCCCCGGGTACAGTGTTCTCTGTTTAAAATCTGAATACCAGGTTCCAGCGCCATCGTAAATACAGACATGCCCGTACTGATTCGGGCCGGGCAAGGCATCAATCACCGCGATATCCCCCTCTATAGGAGTGCCATAGACTTTTGTGAACCCTGCTTTTTCAAGAGAACGCCAGAAATCCTTAGCGTTTGCCCCTTCGATTTTAAGCCCTCCAGCTCGAATGGCGGCGGCGATTGCGCGAGCGCAATAGTGCCCAGTATGGGTTAGTGCGTGGCTACGGGCGTATGACACAGCTTCATGCTTATTCCATGACATAAATAATCCTTATTAACGAAATGCAGCAATAAGGAAATATTACGCCGATAATATACGGTTTTTTGTAATTGATAATGACCTGATATTAACCATTATCTATTCAGTAAATAATGGTTAATAAAAACATAAATTCTTATTATGGTTAATGCCTATCTGAGAAAGCGTCAGTAAAATGAATTTTTCTGCCCGACGATAGCGCTGTTGTCGTTTTTAGGGTTTTCTCCCTCTCCCCATGGGAGAGAGCCGGGGTGAGGGCACCAGGCCGCATCACCGCCTCAATCGCCCGGCGGCGCTTCGCTTGCACGGGCCTACGGGCTGGGTGTTCTCCCTCTCCCCGTGGGAGAGGGCCGGGGTGAGGGCACCAGACCGCAGAGGAGTCAATCACTCCCCAAGCGTCGCCACCATCACCGCCTTAATCGTATGCATCCGGTTTTCCGCCTGGTCGAACACGATGCTCGCCGTCGACTCAAACACCTCGTCTGTCACTTCCATCCCGCCGTGCAGATCGAACTCCTTCGCCATCTGCTTGCCGAGCGTGGTCTGATCGTCATGGAACGCCGGCAGACAGTGCAGGAACTTCACGTCCGGATTTCCGGTCAGCGCCATCATCTGCGCGTTTACCTGATACCCGCGCAGCAGCGCGATACGCTCCGCCCACTTCTCTTTGGCTTCGCCCATCGACACCCACACGTCGGTATAGATAAAGTCCGCGCCCTTCACGCCCGCCGCCACGTCTTCCGTCAGGGTGATCTTCCCGCCGTGTTTCTCCGCCAGCGCGCTGCACTCCGCCACCAGGCTCTCTTCCGGCCAGCAGGCCTTCGGGGCCACCAGGCGCAGATCCAGCCCGGTCAGCGCCGCCGCTTCCAGCATCGAGTTGCCCATGTTATTGCGCGCGTCGCCCGCGTAGACCAGCGTCATCTCGTTAAACGCCTTGCCCGGCAGGTGCTCCTGCATGGTCAGCAGGTCCGCCAGCAGCTGGGTCGGGTGGAACTCGTCGGTCAGCCCGTTCCACACCGGTACGCCCGCGTACTGCGCCAGCGTTTCAACCACTTCCTGGCCGTGGCCGCGATACTGAATGCCGTCGTACATCCGCCCGAGCACGCGCGCGGTGTCTTTAATTGATTCTTTATGCCCAATCTGGCTGCCGCTCGGCCCTAAATAGGTGACGCGTGCGCCCTGGTCAAATGCGGCAACTTCGAAAGAGCAACGGGTACGGGTCGAGTCTTTTTCGAAGATGAGCGCGATGTTTTTACCGGTAAGTTTTTGTACTTCCTTGCCCTTTTTTTTATCGGCTTTGAGCTGTGCGGCAAGGGTCAGCAGAGAAGTGAACTGTGCAGGGGTAAAGTCGAGCAATTTCAGAAAGTGTTTCTTGTACAGATCAGACATTTTATCCTCACATGGCGAACGCCACTTATTGAATTAAAATTCACTTTATATGTGTAATTATTCATTTGCAACCCCGTTTCACAAATCTTTCCAACAAAGGTGGAGGCAAACCCGTCCGTGTGTGAAAATAGAAGTATCTGCCGCACTTTAAAGAGGATTGAGCCATGGCAAACCCGGAATTACTGGAAGAGCAACGCGAAGAGACGCGTCTGATTATTGAAGAGCTGCTGGAAGACGGTAGCGATCCGGACGCGCTGTACACCATCGAGCACCATTTCTCTGCGGATGATTTCGACGCGCTGGAAAAAATGGCCGTGGAAGCCTTCAAGCTGGGTTACGAAGTGACCGAGCCGGAAGAGCTGGAAGTGGAAGAGGGCGACACCGTCATCTGCTGCGACATCCTGAGCGAAGGCGCGCTGAAGGCGGAGCTGATCGACGCGCAGGTAGAACAGCTGATGAACCTGGCCGAGAAGTTTGACGTGGAATACGACGGCTGGGGAACCTACTTCGAAGATCCGAACGGTGAAGACGGCGAAGAAGGCGACGACGAAGATTACGTCGACGAAGACGACGACGGCGTGCGTCACTAAGCGTTTCAGGCGGTGGCGCGCGCCACCGCTTTTTCAAGGCAGAACCATGGATTACCCGCAGATACTCGCCCCCGTACTCAACTTCCTCCAGTGCCCGACCCCGCAAGCATGGATTGATAAAGCCCGCGACCCGGCAAACCTGCCGCTGCTGCTCACCGACCACATGGTGTGCGAGCTCAAGGCCGCCCAGACCGCGCTGCTGCTGGTGCGTAAATACGTCGCCGACGAAAGCGGTGCCGACGCGCTGCTCGACTGGCTCAAACCCTACGAACAGTTCACCTTCCGCGACGGCCCGGAGCCGGACTTCATCGCCCTGCACAGGCAGATTGGCAAAAGCGTAATGCCCAAAACCGACGACCCGTGGGGCCAGGCGCTCATCGACAGCATGGTGCTGCTGATTAAAGAGGAGCTGCACCACTTCTGGCAGGTGCGCGAGGCGATGCTGGCCCGCGACATTCCGTACGTCAAAATCACCGCCAGCCGCTATGCCAAAGGGATGCTGAAGGAAGTGCGCACCCACGAACCGCTGACGCTGATCGACAAGCTCATCTGCGGCGCGTACATCGAAGCCCGCTCCTGCGAACGCTTCGCCGCGCTGGCCCCGTTCCTCGACGACGACCTGCAGAAGTTCTATCTCTCGCTGCTGCGCTCGGAAGCGCGCCATTATCAGGACTACCTGACGCTTGCCCGGCAGGTGAGCGACGACGATATCTCACTGCGCATACAGCTTTTTGGCGAAATTGAAGCCACACTTATCTCGACACCGGACACCGAGTTTCGCTTCCACAGCGGCGTGCCGGTGTAAACCGGCATAACTCAAGGATAAGGATGCGAGATGAATAAAACGTGGACCCGTATTGTGATTGTCGTCATTGCGGCCGCCGCCGTGGCGTTCTGGGTGTTTTTCGACAGGCAGCGTGCCCCCGAACACCAGATTGATACCACCCTCAACGCGATGCCCGCCTGGCAGGTGATTAAGGAGCAGGAACCCGCGCTGCATCAGCGCATCCTCGACCAGATGTCCGCCCTGCAAAAGGCGGGCGAGCCGGAGCAGCAGATTATCGACACCATCCAGCCGCAGATCCTGCATCTGCAGATGTCGCGCCTGCAAAACGCCCCGGACGCCAACGTGGTGAACTACATGACTATCAACATGGAGCAGACCGCCGCCATCCAGAAGGTGAGCGACGACGCCTGCTTCCGCTTCCTCTACCCGATGGTGAAGGGCGGCGTGAACCCGATGCGCATGCTGGATAAAGACCTGATGACGCGGCGCATGCAGGCCGATGCCGACATGATGCGCGCGGCTTACGGCAAAAACCGCCACACCGTGACCCCGGCCGAACGCGAGGCGGCTGTCGAGGATGTGCGACCGATAATGAAGGCACTTGCCGATAAGTACGGCGAGGACATCCAGCTGCTGCAGATGCCGGAGAAGGCGGCGGGCAAAGAGAAGCTCTCCTGCGATATGGTGCAGGAGATGTGGGCCAAGGTGCTGGCGCTGCCGGAGCAGAAGGCGGCGAGGGTGATACGGCTGGCGGTGTCTGAGCTGGAGTGACGGTAGCGCTGGTTTTTTGGGCACTTAGCGCGGGTTTAGCGCGTCGTCGCTTGCATGGCGGCGCGCGACAGGTATAATCCACAACGTTTCCGCATCCCCTTCAGTGCCGAAGTGGCGAAATCGGTAGACGCAGTTGATTCAAAATCAACCGTAGAAATACGTGCCGGTTCGAGTCCGGCCTTCGGCACCAAAAGATGCAAATCAAAGTCGCTTAAGGGCGGCTTTTTTTTGTGTCTAAAATCTGTATCGCACAAGGATTTCAAGTCAATCTAATTCAATCTACATCGATGAAATACATTAGAGTAGGAAGGAAGAACCGCGTATATTTACGCGGTGTGTGTATTTGAAATGACAGTAACAAATCATATTACAGAAATTAAACTGGATGATTAAACAATGTTGTTATTTTATCCTTGAACAGAAGTATTAGCATTTTCCTTTTTAAGATCTTCCTCGCTAATATATTTCCAGCAAGCAGATAAAAAAGGTTCAAGTTCTGACCAATATGTATTCACTAGTGGTTGACTGGGGTAGAATTTAACGGAATGAACTAATGACTGAATGTTATTTATCGAAAGAATACCACCGTCTGTGGTCGCATATTTACCAATCAGGTCTTTAATGATATTTTCCAAATATCCCTCTTCACAAAGTTTTTTTGCGACAGATAAGGTATTTTTGCTCAGGTTTTCCCATTTGATATTGAGAGAGATAGATGTTTGCTTTACGGTTGTTTCCAAAAAAACACGTAACATTGCAGCACATGTTATAGGTACATCTTTTGAGTTTAACTTACATAACTCAAAAAATATTCCATATTCCTTTTCTCTATACTTAGGCACTGAAACAGAACACAAGTTCCAGTCAACCAAAATATCTCTATCACGATGAAGAGGCTCTGAAGGGCGTAACTTTGGTTTCTTAACCTTGGGGGCAGTCGAACCTGGAGTTGGTAGCGCTGTTACTGGGGTAGGGGCGGCAGAAACAGGAGTTTTAGTTTGTCCTTGAGGCGGAGCTCCTACTCCCATAGGTGAAGTACCAGCTTTTGGAGAGGTCTTACTTGGATATCTGCTTTTGATTTCTGCTCTATATCGATCCGCTATAGGTTTTAGGCGATCCCTAACCGTGAGAAATAAGCTACTATCAACACGGAGAGCTGTTTTTGAGGTATTCCATGGTAACTTATTTGGTTCTTTAGATATAAAGCGTACCCAACATACAAATCCATTGTATTCGGAGTGCCATTTTGCATCCCAACCATGTTCTTTTGCCGTGCTGGCAGCCACAATAATACGATCATTGCAAACAAAATAAATGCCAAATTGATCTGTTAGTTTTCGGTTAAGAGATAAAGAATAATTTTTTTCTTTTGGGAAAGTATAATCTCCATGAATTCCCGATTCGATCGAAATTTCTACTCCATGAATGTTGATAATTTCTCGCTGAGGAAGAAGAAGGGCGTTTTGTCTTAATGTAGGAACTGTTCCTTTTATCCTTTCAAAGGAACGAGTTGTTACATTGTGAATTATAATTTCAAATCCTTTTGAGAGATATATGCTGTATCTTAGAGAAAAACCAAGCACTGCATTTTCAAACCATGATGAATTATGAAGGTCGTTTTTTATCTCATCCTTGAGTCTACTGACAGAAAATAATGATTTCAAACGATTGAGAGTAGGATATTCATTAGCATAAATTTTCTTGTTTTTATTGCCACCGATATGTTCGCTACCAAATTGGCATTTAAATATAGATAGTCCATTATCGACTGCAATCGAGTATGTACTACCCATCTTTAATAATGCTCTTTTCAAGCCAAGGCCATAATAACCAATGCCATAAGAATGATTTGAATTGGCCGCTGTATATAAAGCAGTATTAGTTAATGTTTCCTCATCAATGCCTAAACAATTATCAATGATTCTAACGCTATCTTTGTCAATCCTTATATGTACTTTATATCCTGCATAGCTCGCTGGTAATCCTGAGGCATCTTTATTGAAATCACCTTCCATAATATGATTTCTTGCTGCATCAATAGCATTATCGACTAAGTCATACAAGGCCTCTAAGGTCGTAATATCCTGAGTCAATGTTTTTTCTATAAAATCAGGACTAACACCTGAATTGATTTCGACTTTCCGAATACTGCTATTTATATCAACCATAATTATGCCCTTAGCTTAATTAAATCCTGTTGTATCGCAATAAATATCTTTGACAAAATCGCCTTTGAAACGATGGGTGAAACGCTGTTACCTATCATTCTAAAGCTGTGCCATTTTGTAGGATGAAAACAAAACCAGTCAGGAAAACCCTGCAAACGTGCAGCTTCCCGAACTGTAATTACTCGACCAGAATCGGGATGTAGTGGACGAACGGCCTGATGACTCCCTTTATCAGCACCAGTGCCAGCTCTTAATGTTGGGCATAAACCATCCCAACAAAGTTTCTTTGATTTACTAATAGGATCTGCTTTGCCTGGCTCGATAGATGCATACCTGTTTCGAATATTTTCAGAATGAACCGTAATGAAGTTTCCAGAAACTTCATTTTCGCGCAAACGACGTATTGCTTCCGGATTACCAAGTCCTTCCGGAGGTTCTGTTCTCATAAATTTTGCGTATTCTGACAAATGTTCAACAACTTTATATGGTGCCCATCCAAAATCTTCGGGGTTTTTAGACTGTTGAATAGGTTCTGGTATATCGGAAATAGCGTCACGAACAGTAACGACGTTATTCAAGGAAAAGAATATCTCTTTAGTTATTCCACTTATCTTTTTACCATCAAAGCCAATTACGATGACTCGCTTTCTTTTCGTCGGGGCACCATATAATGAGGCATCTATAACTAATGGTTCTAGAACTGTGTACTTTTTATCCACTGACGATATGGCTTTTTGTAATTGTTCAATATTTTTAGCATCCAATAGCCCCTCAACATTCTCCATAACGAAAAACTTAGGGGAAAGAATATTTACATGTCTTACAAAGTCCATGATAAGGAGGCGTCTGTTATCATTGACGTCTCCTGCGCCCATTCGGCTGTAACCTTGACATGGTGGTCCGCCAATGATCCCATCAATGCTGTCAATATTTTTAAGAATCGATTTCCAATCGCTTTCACCTAATTTAGATAGGTCGGCTTTTACGACATTTGCATTAGGAAAGTTTAATTTATAAGCAGATTGTAATGTCTCATCTATGTCTATAGCTGCAAGGGTCCTAAACCCAGCCAGTTCCGCCCCAAGTCCAAAACCACCACATCCACAAAAAAGATCAACTATCGTTGGCTTACCATTCATCATCAAAATCACTCTATAAATTTGCCAGTAAACCAATTATCACAAAATGTCCATTATGGTGATCGCGTTCTATCTTTTTGATAAAAAACATCTTTCTACTGACTTGCTACGCCTTGTGCTCCAAGCATAGCGTAAATATGTCTTTTTTTACCCGATACTCTTGAACTTCTCAACCGATACATACGTTCTGACGGACAATTTCTAAGCAGTTCTTGATTTACAGCTAGAAAATATTGAACGTGAAAAACGGGAACCATATCACTTCATTCACAGGCATCGGGGGGCAATGGCCTTGATCATAATTATTCCATGTTTTTATCTCAGTCCCAAGAGTGGTTGCTATAAATCTCTGACTCTTAACCAGGCTGAGATAAATTGAGCATGTTTTGCATGCTCATCTGAGAACTTACATGAGTACTAGTGAGGCTTATGGTTAGCCTCAAACAACACCCGAACTCTGCTGTAAGCACGTTATTTCATACGCCACTTTTTTCACCTGACGCAAGACGTTTGGCTGCATCACAGTCCCAGAGATGAAGTGGCTTAAGGCGCCTGAAGAAGAGGATGCCCGACTCAAGAAGCTGTTTGCCGAAGTCATGTTGATTAAGGAGGCGCTTCATGTGGCTCCTAGTTGAAAGTATTGACGGCAGACCAGAAGCGGGAAGGCGGAGTGTTGATGTGTGATGTGACCAATCTGTCCCAATGTCGTGCCTGCAGGTTTACAGGTTTGTCCCTGTCGATCTGCCACTATGACTCTCATTGTCCATTTGCTGATGCACCCTTATCAAAGTTTATCACTTAGCTGGTGCTTGAACGCAGACGTTTGGTTACTCGAGCATTTGGCAGTAACTGTTAAGGGAAGGCCTTCCCCTCAATTACAAGTATGTATACCGCATTTACCATATTAATGGATTGAACGTAAAACGCAGAAGACGCCGTAAAGGGCTAGTGACCGAGCGGTTTCCGCTTCTCAGTCCGGATGCACCGAATCAGACCTAGTCGATGAATTTCGTTATGGACGCGCTGGCCATTAGACATTGGATCAAATTCCTGACTTGCGTAGATGATTTCACGAAGTAGTGCCTGAACGTTACCACCACATTCGGGATTTCCGGCGTACAGGTCACGAGTATTCTGAACGGTATCGAGTTGTTTCGTGGTTATCTGGCGACGATCAGAACCGATCAGAGGTTTGAATCCACCTGCAGAACTCTGGAACGATAGACCTTTGAGCAGGGCTTGGAGCTGCGTCTTATCCAGTCGGGCAAGATTTATTAAGAGTTTTAACGGATGATGTCGATAGGAGCCCTGAAAGAGCACCGGGTCAGCGATATTGTTCATACAAGGAAAACGATTAAAAATTGGCGGCAGGATTAAAACGAGTGCCGACTACATTCATCGATGGATTGCCATTCTCTAGCTGAATTTGCAACGGATCGGCTAAAAAAGAGATGAAGAAAAACAAACCGACATTACTAACTGAAGGCTGTATCTCATCTTGGGGGCTGGTCAACCTACTTATAGGATAATGTCACTTGCTGATGCAATGGTTATTTTGAGTGTTTTAAAATGAGTATGTTAAACAATGTAGTATCGATCACAGTGTGCCTAGATTGCTATGGGGCAAACTAGGCGCGCTATGATATTCTGAGGCTACATTGGAATTGAAGTATTTATTCAGAGATTGAATTCATGACGGGTTTTTTTACGCAGATCGAAGAAACAGAAGAGATACGCCAAGGCGATATCATCCGTAAGTTAAATTCAAAGACTGGTGAAGTTGAGAAACTGGGCGTAGTGATCACTGCTGATTGCGATATTGCGCAAAGGAAAGCTAGCGAACGCTATACTTGGCTGGAAATCTTACCAATGGCCGCTTATGTCGAAGGCCCTTGGGCTCGTGAGCAATTACGTAAGCTTTCTGAGAAACGTTCACGAGCTGTCTATGATTATCTTAACGCGCAGATTCGAAAACAGAATCCTGACCTAGTAGCTTTGACGCATGATTCTCTAGTACATTGGTTGCAAAACAAAACTGCTGAAGAAATTTTGGCGAGTGTTGTTGGGCAAGTGCCAGCCCCAGATAATAAGCAATTATGTGAATTAAAGGGGCTAGAGCTGACGGTATGTGTTGACGAAAAACAAAGCGCATTAACTCGATTAAAAGAAGCTTGGACATTCTTCAATATCAATGAGTCCAGACAGCAAGAATTTGTGCTAAATGCGTTCAAGGACAGTGGTGGCTTCCAAGACTATTTTGTACTACCGGAATTACCCCAACAGGCGGGGATTGGTTTTGTAGTGATGCTACGTTCAATGGGAACTATCTTGGCAAATGAACTTTATTTCAGTGAACAGAATGCGCGGATAGATGATCGACCTGATGCTTTCCACCGCTTAGGAAGACTCAACGACAGTATTCGTTTTTCAATCACTCAAAAATTGGCATTCTTGTTCTCCCGCATCGGTATGCCTACAACTTTCGAATCTGCCTGTGAAACAGCCACGGAACTTATGGTTGAAGAATTCTTCAAACAAAAAGAAATGGAGGCACGAGAATGAAAACGACTATCACCGCTCTTGTCATTGATCCTAAGGCTATTAGCATTCTAGATCGAGCATTCATCGAAGATGCTTGGCTGCAGAAATTTGAAGTGCCTCAAAATACTGACGGTCTGCGTCGTGTGGAGTTGGATAACGTAGTCTATCTACTTTCTAAGAATGCAGACATAGATGATAACTATCTGGTAATCAACACTGCTGTGTTCGCCCAAGAAGCTGAGGTTGTTAAATCGTCTATCACCTTTGAGCGGATCATCCGAGTGGCATTACGGCACTTTGACCGCAATATTGCGATTCCTGTCCTGTGGCAGCCTTTTCATGCTGGTTCTCTGCTCTCGATTTATGCACAAGCAACCCGAGATGGTAAGCAACGTATCTACTTTGACCAATCACCTGATGGCTCTGGTAATCTCTTTGCTTTTGCTATCACTCCAACCCCGGAAGAATCACATCGAGTCCCAGAGGACAATACCCTTTATCAACATGCGATGAATGGGCTCTGTGATGCTCTCTTAGCAGAGCCCCCGACCATCCCAAATGTTGGTAACTTTGGTGTTTTGCTGACTGAATCTTTAGGGGTCCGATTGGCAAGTGAAGGGTCGTTACAGGAATGGTATGAGCATCGTCTTAACCGTGAGCAAATTGAATTTGTTGATCGTTTACATGATCGGCCCGCAAGGCTTCGTGGCGCAGCCGGAACAGGAAAAACGCAATCAATGGTGATTAAGTGCTTACGAGACCTGTATAGCAATACTGACGACGATAAAACCTTTGCATTCTTGACTCACAGTTCGGCATTGGCACATACGGTTGTGCGGGGCATGCTTCAGGCCTTGGATCCTACGGAACGCTGGGCTACTCTAAAAACATCTTCTGGGCAGCCGAGGCTATGGATCGGCACTATCTACGAACTGGCGCAAGAAAAACTAGGTTACGAGAAAAAGGGTTTAATGCCTTTGTCACTCGATGGCCGTGATGGGCGCGAATACCAACGAATGCTCATTGAACAGGCCATCGAACAATCCTTAAAGGATCCTCGTATCGTATTAGATCTTTTTCCAAAGTGCCCTGATTTTCAGAAACGCCTCCAGAACCAAGGCGAGGATTCCACACTTATTGACGAACTTATGAATGAGTTTGCTTGTGTGCTAGATTTGGAAGCTATTAAAAAAGACACACATGAGGCTAATCGTTATGCTACGCGTGGCTCTAGAGAGCCTTGGCAAATGGTTCTTCCAACCGAAGCACACCGTCGTGTAGTCTTAGAAATCCACGACATCTATAGGGCGCAGCTGCGGGCTCAGAAGATGCTGAGCATGGATCAAATGGTTGCAGACTTTGACCGTTACCTTGGCACTCACGAGTGGGGGGCGCTACGGGATCGCGATGGCTTTGATTTGGTGTTTGTAGATGAATATCACTATTTTACCCGCGCTGAAGCTATGCTGCTTCACAATTTGTTTAAAAATAGAGCACAGGTCAATGGACGTTGGCCATTACTAATGGCCTATGATATTAAACAGAGCACTAATGATGTCGCTATAAGCGGCGGAATGGAAAAGTTTCGCAATCCAGGGGTTGGCGAATCTGTTCTAACAGAACTCAAACAAGTTTATAGATCGACCCCCCAGATCACTGCTTTCCTGAGCGATCTTGATGCTTCTTTTCCTGCGATGGACCTTGAGGGAGAATACGCAACTTACATAGGTGATTCGCAACAGAACGATGGTGATGTTCCGACTTTAACTGTCCATGAGTCCGACATCAAATTAGTCGATACTGTATTCATGCAGGCTGTCCGTATGGCTCGTGAGATCGATGGTGGTGGTAGTCAAGTAGCTGTACTTTGTTTGAATGAAGCATTGTTCGATAAAATTCGGATTGCTGCACGTGTTCGTGACAAGTGCGTGCCGATTACCACGCGAGATGACCTCAAAGAACTAAGATATGCTAAGGGTAAATGTGTCTTTAGTATGCCTGAATTTGTTGCAGGGCTGCAGTTTCACACAGTGATCCTGATCCATGCTAATAGTGCGGATTATAATGAAGATCAGGGCATGGGCGCACGTAGACGCTATGTTTCTCGAGTTTACCTCGGAGCTAGCCGAGCTGCTCACAGGGTTATGCTTGCCAGCTCAAAAGAACAAGGTGGGCCTTGCCAATTGCTTGATGTGCCATTAGCCAATAAGACTTTGCGAAAAATCATGTGAACTAGGTTTCGGAAAAACAGCCAGTTTACTGATTTTGTCTTTTCAGTAAGATTCGGCGAAGTCATTGCTTGAAATGATTGAATTGCTCGTGATTGTACTGAAAATGGTGAGTTATTGCTCAAATCTCCAGAGATTCTACCACTTGGATGCATTTCCTTATCTAACAATGACGATAATTCCTTCGTGAAACAGTGTGAGATGGGAATGTTAAAAGGTTAGGAACAGCGACACTATGCTACTCAATCTTGCGAGCCTATAGGATGGTACTAATGTAATTTGTTATTGAGAATCTTGTTTTGGCAGTTATTTTAAATGAAATTTTAACTACGGGAGATATAACTGCTTAAGGCCCTAAAGGCCATATCGGTGTTCTACTGGTATGGCTTTATACCCACTTGCAATGTTGATATCAGCTTGTTAGGTGTGCAATTCGAGTCCGGCTTTCGCACTCATCCTCTAAACACCTCCCTCCGATGCCATTCCACAAACCCCTCCCTTGGATAATTTCCTTTGACCATCGGCAACGTAATCTGCTTCCCGGCAAAATCCCAGAACAACCGCCCAACAATCCCATTCCCATTCACCGCCTCAGACACGAGCACCCGCATACTCTCATCCAGTCCAATTGACCCCTTATCAAATGCCTTATGATGAATCGCACATAGTGCCAGTCCGTTCGTGATCTCGCACGGTCCGCCAAACTGCTTCCACTTGATATGCGCGGCTTCAAGTCCAACAGAGGCGTTATCATGTCGCATGTTAAACCCGCAGATTGCACACTCATAGTTATAAGCTCGCAGCACCTGCTGGCGGAACAGCGGATCGCGAACCTTACGAATCTGCTGGATATCAAAACCCATCTCATCCGCGATCTCTTCCTGAATGCTTTCGGGAAAATGCGCTTCAAGGATCTGCTGAGCCAGCGAGCCTATCAGGTTTTTGTTCTTATTCAGCAGCGCAAAGTGTTCTTCATCAAACCCGCCTGCGACGTTATGTTCCACAAGTTCTTTAACGGGCGGCTGCTTACTGCCAGTGGTCGAACAAAACTCAGTATTCTTCAGATCCCAAAAACCGTCCCCTTTGAGCCGCCAGAAGGGCATATTGGGATAATGCGCCTTCCGCTGTGGGCCAAAGCGTTCTAACAGGCTAAGCAACTGCTCGTGGACCTCGGTTCCATAATCAAACAGTCGCGCATGCCCCTGCTGATAGTGCGCCAGCACGTACAGAAGCAATAAGGGCTTATGCGGCGCACGCTGTTCGCCTTTGCGCCAGATGGTGATGTCGGCAATCGCCTGTTCGAGAGTTTTGCTGGAAGCCATCGCGTTACGGAAGAAGGTAAATAATTGCGATGATGCTCGCAAAACCCAGACCAATCAACCCACAATCAACAAAAACATGACCTTACTGCACACAACACTATTTCCTGAATCCCCCTCGCAAATTTCAAATTTACCCCGCACCAAACCGCTGTATTTATATTCAGCCCTGTATAATGAGCACCAGAATTTACGCCAAACGGCTAAAGGAAGTATCAAAGAAATTTAAACGAAGAATTCGCGATATGAAGGTGCTGCAACACCCCCATACCGCTAACCACAAACAACTATGAAGGAGTTGAAAATGGCTGCGACGAATTTTAAGCCAGAGTTTACTGTTTGCAAAACAGAATCAGACGCTTTCACCGGCATGATTGAAAACCGCGAGCTGGTACGCAAAAACAGCGCCCGCCGTCTTCACGGCAACCAGACCAACGCGGCGCCCATCCATCCCCGCGCGGAAACGCCGCAGGACAGCGCCGCCTGCTGCGAACTCTATGCACGTATCGACATGAAATATCTTCTTCTGGGCGGCGACTGGTTAGCCCGTGCAGGCTTTATCAACGGCATGCCGGTAAAAATCCGCGCCATGAAAGACTGCATTGTGATTACGCCACAGCATACAAGAGAATTATGGGGATGCCTGGAAGGGATGAGTGTGGTGAATATAAATAAGCAAAAAGTCGCGCAGTGGTTAAAAACGTTTCCGGGGGCGTTGAATGATACCGGCGATATACCGATCATTAAACGCAATGCCTGAACATAGACAGCAGGGTGAAAATGATTTTCACCCTGCATCACTTTAGCGCGTCACGATCAAATTCACGTCATAACCGCCCGTGTTATTGGCGTATTCCGATGCCTTGTTGGTATCGTTAAAAATAAAGGCGATTTCTCCCTCCGTCTGGGCTTTCAGCGGCTTGCCGCCTGAACCGACGGAATAAATCTGATCGCCAATTTTAATCAACAGCGTGCCTGCAATGGCGCCCGGCAGAACAAACGACGGGTCAGGCGTCTTAGCGGAAGGATGCTGGCTGTCGCCATCCGGTCCGAAGGTGCGTCCGCGGCTGTCATACTGAGCCTGACCCGCGGCAACCAGCAGAATGCTATCGCCCTGGCGGACGGTGATCCCGGTTTTCACCCATTCACTGCTGGTTGCAGGAATGTGGCCTTTCCACTGAACGGGGGCTTGTGTCGCGAGTTCTTCATCACTCCCAAGATAAACATCCGCCTGGAATGAACCGGTATTATCACTGTGGGATGAATCGCTAATGAATAATCTCAGCTCGCCGCTTTCCGGTGCAGCCAGTTGATATACGCCGGTACCGATATCATAGCTTTTGCCAGATTCGTTAAAACGCGCCTTGAGGATGGCAATATCCTTTTTTTGTCCGCCTTTACCGATATTGCCGCCCGGATAAGCCCATGCGTGCTCTTCCTTGCCATATTTGATCAGACCCGTAGCGATAATGGTGATCTTATCGCCTTTGTTGACCTTCAGACCGGTATTGATACCTTGTTCTTTTGTTGAATCAATGGCGCCAGACCATGAGCTTTTTGTAGACATGTTCTATCTCCCTTCGGATGTCAGGTTATGTATTTCAGCAGGGCTTAATTATTCCCGGCGTGATAATAGTTATCTGATATCAACGGTACGAGACCGTGTGACGTAGACAGCGTAGAATTGGTTGTCGGTGGCGGCAAATATAAAAATCACGAAGTGATGGATGTTATTTTGCTAAAAACAGGTCATGCCTGGGTTTGAGTATTTGTCTTTTAAGATAAATCTTAGTTAATTCGCTTTAGCAAAAAACGGTTTTGAATGAAAAGAGAGGGTTATATAAAGTAATTTAATTCCCCTGAGAAAATATAGGCGTTTTCTCAGGGGGGAATTATTGTGCAGGCGTGCTACTGAATATTGACGGCTTTGCCGTCCACCCAGATGCGGCTGATATTATTGCGTCTGGCGTTATAGATAATTTTCTGCAACCGGTCTTCCGGTGAGTCCTCAGCCGTATCGATATAAATGTCGCTTCCGGCGGCCCGGGTATCGATCACAATGGCATCGAACTGGTAGCCGACTGCCAGCTTGCCCACACGCAGGTCAAGCACCTCTCCCGCACCCCCGGTCGCCAGCCAGAACGCTTCCCGGAAGTTGACTGCCGAGCCAGGTCTGCCGCGCTGTTCCGCGGCGATACGGGCATCAACGCCATCATTCAGGGCTTTACTGGCGGTCATGGCATGGCGGCAGGCATCAAATACCGAAGGGCTGTGGCCGCCCGCAATATCGGTGCCTAAGCCGACGTTAAGCCCGCGGTCCAGCATAACGCGCAGGGGGAAGACCGCATTGGCAAAGTAGAAGTTGGACAGAGGGCAGTGCGCGACGCCCGCCCCAGTTTCCTTAATCAGGTCAGCATCATCATCTTCGATATGGTTTGAATGCGCGAGTACGGTCTTTCTGGTCAGCAGGCCAAAATCCCGCAGCGCCGTGGTATCCGTTTTACCTAAACGCTGTTTAACGTAAGCGTGTTCCCAGTCGCTTTCCGAACAGTGGGTCTGCACATGGCAGCCTGTTTCAGTGGCAAGCTTGCCCAGGCCTTCCAGAAGCGCATCCGTACAGGACGGAATAAACCGTGGGGTGATAACCGGGAGCACGCGTTTTGCCGTATTGCCGGGGAGCTGTGCAACCGCGTGAATAAATGCCCGGGTTTCGGCGAGAGCCGTCGCCGCGCTTTCATCCCGATAGTAGTCAGGGCACTGGGAGGGATCGTCCATCGCCACCCGGCCAACTAATGCCCGCTGGCCCTGCGCCAGACAGATACGGGCCAGCTCCACGCTGCTTTCCGTGTGCAGGGTGGCGAAGTAGACGGCGGTGGTGGTGCCGTTCGCCAGCAGTGCATTGACCAGTTCCGTGTAGTTGCGGCGGGCAAAGGCGATGTCGGCGTATTTTGCCTCCAGCGGGAACGTATAGTCATTCAGCCACTCTTCCAGAGGCTTGTCGAGAGCCTTACCCATCTGCGGCCACTGAGGGGCATGAACATGGAGATCGATCAGGCCCGGCAGCAGGTACTGGTCTGAAGAGAGTTCGGTAAGCTTGCCTGCCTTGCGGGCTGCGTCTCGCACGGGCCTGAACGCGCCATCGTCACCCTGTATAATATCGACAATGGTGCCGCTACCATCGATGCAGAACAGCGTGTCGCTAAAATGGGTCACACGGTCTTTTGATTCCGCCGTGTAGCCTTGAGCGCTGACAACCTGCTGCCAGGGAAATGCGTGTAGGGTGTTCATATCGTCGTCCTTATTCATCATCACGCTGAAAGGGAAATTACTCCAAAGTCATGCATTATTATTCGCTCAAAAAGCCTGGCATAAAATCAAAATACATCAACTTATTGATGGGTTAATAAGGCGGCATTTGTTTCTGTATCTGCGGGGATAATAAAGGGACGCTGTAATGATAAGCGGAAGTTGCTGGGGCTTATTTGGCAAAGTAGTTAAATAACCGACGTGTTATCCACTCTTTGAACCTCTTTTTTCTTGCGCTCTTTTTCTTATACTTTTTATTGTGGTGAATCCCCCTGTGCGGTGGGGCATAATTTATGGGTTAACGTCATTATGCGGGCTTTGCTCACCGGGAGGCACCCGGCACCACAGTTCTTTTTTTTGCAGTATTTCATATAATGATTGTGAATAATAACTGCGAATAGTTTTTTTCAGATGAATGTTTGATTTTTTATGAAAAATAAGCCGTGTCTCTCAAAATAAATTTTTATCAGATTTTATTATCTATTCCTGGAGCAATCCTCGGAGGAAGAATGGACACAACTGAAGAACTAAATGGAACGTATTTTTATGCTGGCAGAACAAATCTTACCGCTGGCGGCCTTTTCTTTATGATTTACTGCGAATCAATTGCCGATCATTTTGGTATTGACGACGTCGCTGGAATTGCTGCGTTATACAGCGGAGCCAATAATCAGAAGACCAGAAAGAAACCCGCGGGAGCGAAGGAAGGAACGTCCCGAGCCTCGAAAGCCATGAGGCGCTATTTCAAACAAGCTAAGTTCCCGTATGGCATCAGGCTCCCGACATGGATTGGCGGCTATACGCCATGGACTGTACGCTGTAGGATGGTTTCACAAATCAGTACGTTTATCGGAAGAACGATTCCATTAGTTGGTATGGTGATATTAGTCGCTGATGTATCACTAATCACCTATGCTGCAATACGTGATTATAATCGAATCGCACGGGGCAGCGACAAACTATGGTAGAGGATATTGAGCAGCGCATCTACGCCTTAGCCAGACGCTATAACGGCGTTTATCTGATGAATAACGAAGCGAAGCAAAAATTACTGAATGCTAAAACTGATTTGGATACTGACATGCAGCTTGATGTCACTGAAGCAGAAGATTTAATGGAAGAGTTTTTTAAAGAATTTGATGTTGATAGAGGGAATTTTAACATAAACACCTACTACCCTGATGAGCCTTTTTCATGGAATCCATTCAAAAAATTCCCGGTGGTGATGGTTCCAGATTTCACTATTGGAATGCTTATCGAATCCGCAAAAACGGGCAAATGGTTATACGACTAAAACGCAAGGAGCAATAGAATGGCCGTACCTGTACATCTCTTTTTAACCAATGACGGCGGCACAATGATTTGTGGTTCTTGTGACGTTGCACAAAGGGAAGGAAGTATTGAACTAAGAGGATTACAACATAACCTCAGCCTGCCAACCGACTCGGCAACGGGAAAGGTCACTGGCACTCGCCAACATTCGCCGTTTCAGTTTACCAAGGAATTGGATAGCTCTTCGCCCTATCTGTTCAAAGCGGCAGCAACGGGTCAGACCCTTAAAACGGCAGAATTCAGGTTTTACCATATTAACTATTCCGGGCAAGAGGAGGAGTATTACCGAATCACGCTCGAGAACGTTAAGGTCATTTCTGTGAGTCCAGTAATGTACGACACCCGAGGCTGTCCGGGGACGGGGCATATGGAGGAAGTGGCGTTTAATTATGAGAAGATTACCCATTTGTACAAGGACGGTAACTTGTTAGCGCACGACGCGTGGAACGAACGTCCAGCATCGGGTTCCGCTGCTTGATCTATGTTGAACTTGCCCGCCAGCGTTTCGGTTGTGCGAGCAGGGAATATCATTCTTTATTCCTTTTCGTAAATGATGGCCGAAACATCATAAAAATAACCCACGCGAACATTCCAATAATCTTCATAGGCCAGGGTTCAAACACATCCAGACACACAATTGCGCCAATAACTATTAGCGGACCTTCTATCAGTTCAGCTATCCCCCCTAAAATATGTAACTTATGAGGCAGTGCCCGATTAAATAATGTCGCAATAAGTTGTGCACTTCCTAATATGATTGTTATTGCGATTGTACGGTCCTCCCAGTTATCAAAACTAACCAAAGAAATGAGGCATGTAGCCAGTACATAACCACAGAATAATATATTTAGCATGTAAATAATAAACTTGCCCATAGCATTTGCCGAGACGGTTAAAAAATAAAGAGTCTATGAATATAGCGCTCTTAACAGAATGACAAACAACAATGGCTAATAATGTATTTAAGAGTTTTTGCGCCTCGCTTATTTCCGCAATAATCAAGTTAGCGGCTTCATGCTAATCCCCGCATTCCACCGCTAAATCGACTTTAACTAAACACCGGCACCCCCAGCCCCACCTTCACCTCCCTCAACGTTCCCTGCGTCACCCCCTGCGCCCGTTCAGTCCCGCGCTTCAGCATCGCCATCAGCTCGCCCCTGTCACGCATATACATCGCCCTCCGCTCCCGCATCGGCGCAATCAGCTCCTGCAAACACCCCTCCAGCTCGTTCTTGCACGCCCGGTCCCCAAGCCCGCCCGCCTGATAGTGCGCCTTCATCGCTGCCACTTTCTCCTTGTCCGGATGAAACGCGTCGAGGTACGTAAACACCACATTCCCCTCAATCTGCCCCGGGTCGCTCACCTTCAGGTGGTTCGGGTCGGTGTACATGGCGCTCACCGCACGGTGAATGGTCTCTTCGCTGGCCGAAAGGTGCAGCGTGTTGCCGAGCGATTTCGACATCTTGGCGCTGCCGTCGATGCCGGGCAGGCGGCTGGTGTCGCTCAGCATCGCCTTGCAGTGGCGCAGCACCGGGGCGGGCAGCAGGCTGTTCATCTTGTGCACAATCTCGTTAGTCTGCTCAATCATCGGCAGCTGGTCGTCGCCGACGGGCACGCACTCGGCCTTGAACGCGGTGATGTCCGCCGCCTGGCTGATGGGGTAGGCCATAAACCCGACCGGCAGCGAGCGGGCAAAGCCCTTCTGCGCAATCTCGTTTTTCACCGTCGGGTTACGCTCCACGCGGGCAACGGTGACGATGTTCATGTACAGCATCGTCAGCTCGGCGAGGGCGGGCAGGGCGGACTGCAGGCAGATAGTGGTCAGGTTCGGGTCGATGCCCGCGGCGAGGTAGTCGGCCAGCACTTCGGGGATGTTGTCGCGGATTTTTTGCGGGTTGCTGCCGTTGTCGGTCAGCCCCTGCAGGTCGGCAATCAGCACAAACTGGTTGTGCGTCTGCTGCAGCGCCACGCGCTGGCGCAGCGATCCGACGAAGTGGCCGAGGTGCAGCGGGCCGGTTGGGCGGTCGCCGGTGAGGATGGTTTGCGTGTTCATAAAGACTCCTTAACGTTGTAATGCCGAAAGGGGTCTTAGATGTGAGAAAGCCGCCTTTCGGCGGCTATCTGAAAATGGGGAAAACTACTCCGTGCCGCCTTTAAGAAGGCAGCCACCAGCGGTTTACGGTGAGCACGGCGTGGTTTATGTTCATGCTTTTACCGTACCACGTCCGGCGCGAAAAACAAAAGGGCACGTCATGCTGAAATCTCTCAACCATCTGACCCTCGCGGTCAGCGACCTGCAAAAAAGCGTTACCTTCTGGCACGAGCTGCTGGGGCTTGCGCTGCACGCCCGCTGGAATACCGGGGCCTATCTCACCTGCGGCGATCTATGGGTCTGCCTGTCGTACGACGAGGCGCGCCGGTACGTGCCGCCGCAGGAGAGCGACTACACCCACTACGCGTTTACCGTGGCGGAAGCGGATTTTGAACCGTTCTCGCACAGGCTGGAGCAGGCGGGCGTCACCGTCTGGAAGCAGAACAAAAGCGAGGGGGCGTCGTTCTATTTTCTCGACCCGGACGGGCACAAGCTGGAGCTGCACGTGGGCAGCCTCGCCGCGCGGCTGGCGGCGTGCCGCGAGAAGCCCTATGCGGGCATGGTGTTCACCTCAGACGAGGCTTGAGGCACGCACCTTCAGCCTGCCCGCAAGCGTCACGTGCGTGGCGGCATCTTCCTGATTGCACAGGTACTCCACCGCCAGCCGTCCCAGCTCGCTGTAGGGCAACTGGATACTGGTCAGCGGCGGGGTGAGCTGCTCGGAAATCTTCTGGTCGTCGTAGCCCGCCAGCAGCATGTCCTGCGGGATGCGCACGCCGTTCACCGCCAGCGCCTGATAGCAGCCAATCGCCAGCCAGTCGCTGGCGCAGAAGATGGCGTCCGGGCGCTCGGCCAGTTCCAGCAGGGAGGTGGTGGCGGTAAAGGACTCGCTGAACTGCCAGTTGGTCTGGCGCACCAGGTCGTCGTCGCACGCGAGTCCGGCCTGCTGTAGCGCGGCCTGGTAGCCCGCCAGACGCTGGCGGGAGGCCTCCATCCAGCTCTCGCCGGTAATGTGGGCGATGCGCGTGGCCCCGCAGGCGATGAGGTGTTTCGTCACCTGGAAGGCATTGGCGTAGTCGTCCGGGATAAACGACGGCAGCAGCGGCGAGCCGGGGTCGCGCTGGTTAAGCAGCACCAGTGGGATGCGGGTGCAGTCCTGGAACGCCGTCATGTCCACCAGCGTGGTGACCGGGGAGGCGAGGACAATCCCGATGCAGTTGCGCTTCTCCAGCTGGCGGATGATGTTCAGCGCCAGCTCGATGTCGTCGCCGTAGTCGTAGACGGTGAGCAACGTTTCATTGCGCCACGCCGCTTCCCGCGCCTGGCTGATGGCGTCGATAAACGGGTCGAAGCTCTGCATGGAGCTGACCAGCAGGGCGATCTCCTCCTGGTTGCGCGGGGCGTGAACGGCGGGGAGGCGGTCGTAGCCGAGCTCGGTAGCAACGCCAATCACCCGCTGGCGGGTGTCGTCGCTGAGCTTGATGTTGCGGGACTGGTTAAGCACCAGCGATACCGTCGCCTGCGACACGCCCGCCGCCCGCGCAATATCGTTCATCGTCACTTTCGTTTTTCGCTTCATCCGTCCTCTCCCTTTCGCGAATTCGCATCATACCCTAACCGCACGCTTACGCGCCGTCGATCACGTTTCTCATTCATCGAAGCGCGAACTTTGTGAGGGGCATCGCTTTTCTTCGTGCGGGAAATTGCGCATTTATCCTGCAACTAATATTTATTAGCTAAATATTATCAGTAAGAGGACGCGTAATGAAAGAGCAGTGGAGCAGGGAGCAGGCACAGGCGTGGTATCAGCAAAAAGGCTGGCTGTGCGGGTTTAACTACCTGCCGTCGACGGCGGTGAACTGGACCGATATCTGGCAGGCAGAGACCTTTGATGCCGCTACCATCGAGCGCGAGCTGGGCTGGGCGGCGGAGGCGGGCTACAACACCCTGCGCATCAACCTGCCGTTTATCGTCTGGGAGCACGACCGCGACGGGCTGATGGCGCGCATCGACCAGTTTTTGACGATTGCCGACGGCCGCGGCTTCAGCACCATGCTGACCCTTATGGACGACTGCGGCTTCTCTGGCGACGAGCCGTACCTCGGCCCGCAAAAGCCGCCGGTACCGGGCAAGCACAATAGCCAGGCGGCGGCGAGCCCGGGGCGCGGCAAGGTGTGCGATCCGGACTGCTGGGCAGACATTGAGCGCTATATCCGCGACGTTGTCCGCCAGTTCCGCGAGGATAAGCGCGTGCTGCTGTGGGATCTCTACAACGAGCCGGGCAACCGCGGCATTTTCGCGACCGGCACGCAGGAGGTGCAGTACGACGCGAAGCTGGAGACCTGCGCCCACGCGCTGATGAAGCTCGCGTTCCGGTGGGTGCGTGAGGAGGACCCGACCCAGCCGCTCACCGTCTGCGCGTGGCGCCTGCCGCCGGAAGAGGAGGGCGAGACGTTCTTCCAGCATCCGCTGGACCAGACCGCGCTGGCGCTCTCGGACGTAGTGAGCTTCCACGCCTACACCCACACCGGGAGCATGACGGCGATTATCCAGCAGCTGCAACAGCTTGGTCGCCCGCTGTTCTGCACCGAATGGCTGGCGCGCCACGTGGGCAGCACCATCGAAGAGCAGCTTCCGCTGATGTACGCGGCGAAGGTCGCGCCATACCAGTGGGGGCTGGTGCGTGGCAAAACCCAGACGTGGCTGCCGTGGCCGGTGGTGATGAAGGAGTCCACGGACTACTGCCGTCTCTGGTTCCACGACGTGTTTGAGGAGAACGGCATTCCGTTCTCGCGCCGTGAAATCGCCCTGATGCAGCAGCTGCGCAAGATCGCCCCGAAAGTTCAGGGCTAATAATATCGACCCGGCGGACCACCGCCGGGCAACCAGGCAGGCATATAACAATGGCAACGACAATGAAAATACCGTCTCGCGAGTTGTGGTCTTATTTTGGTTATGGTTTAGGTCAGTGTTTTAGCTTTGGTTTAGTGGGTTCGTTTATTAACTATTTTTACACCGACGTGCTGGGGATCTCGGCACTGGCGGCGAGCACCATCTTCCTGATTGCCCGCGCGTGGGACGCGGTTCACGATCCGCTGTTTGCCAGCATCATGGACACCATTAACAGCCGGTTCGGCAAGTTTCGCCACTTTTTGCTGATCGCCCCGCTGCTGATCACCGGCGTCACGCTGCTGTCGTTCTATAAAATCGAAGCGGACATGACCACCAAAATCCTCTACGCCGGGGTGACGTATATCCTGTGGGGGACGCTGTACGCCATCTCCGATATCCCGTTCTGGTCGATGTCGTCGGTGATGACCAACGACTCCGGGCAGCGCACCCGCGCGGTGACGGCGGCGATGCTCGGGGTGAACGCCGGGATTGCCTGCGCCAACATCTTCTTCCCGAAGCTGGCGGCCTACTTCGCCCAGTACAGCAACGATAAAGGCTACTTTATGGCGGCGCTGGTGATGATGCTGGTGGGCCTGCCGCTGATGCTCAACGGCTTTATGCAGATCAAAGAGCGCGTGCCGCCGAGCCCGGAAAAGGTGACCATCCGCGACACCTTCCACAACCTGCGCCAGAACAAGCCGCTGTTTATCGTCCTGCTGTCGTTCTTTTTCTGCGTGTTCCACAACGTGGCGGGCGGTCTCTATATCTACTTCTTTATCAACAATCTGGGCGATGGCAGCCTGCAGATGGCGATTGGCGTGATGGGGATTGTCGCGGCGGTGCTGTGCCTGGTCGCCCCGATGCTGACGCGCCGGATGCAGAAGCGGAAGCTGTTTATGATCCTCTGCGGGCTGGACGTGGCGGTGCGCGTGGTGATGTGGTTTGTTGGCTATCAGCAGGTGACGGTGCTGTTTATTCTGCTCGGACTGAGCACGCTGTTCGTAATGATGACCAACATCCTCACCTCGTCGATGATTGCCGACACCATCGAGTACGCGGAGTACCACACTCACAAGCGCTGCGCGGCGATCACCTTCTCCGGACAGACCTTCACCGGCAAGATGTCGGTAGCGGTGGGCGGCGGGCTTATCGGCGTGTTTCTGACGATGATCGGCTACGTGCCGCAGGCGCAAATTCAGAGTGAGAGCGTGCTGTCGGGGCTGTTCTTCGGGATTTGCCTGCTGCCGGCGATAGGCTCGCTGATCCGCATGGGCTTTATGTCGCGCTTTACCTTTACCGAGGAGAAGCACGCGGAGATTTGTCGGCTGCTGGCGGAGCGCAACGCGTCTGCGAAAGCGCCGGGTGGTGGCTGCGCCTTACCCGGCCTACAGGACCAGCCCTTGTAGGCCTGATAAGCGAAGCGCCATCAGGCTTCGCTTTTTAAGACTTACAGCGACTTCACAAACGCCAGCAGATCTTCGTTGAGCTGGTCCTGGTGGGTCAGCGCGAAGCCGTGCGGCGCGTTGTCGTACACCTTCAGCGTGGCGTTTTTGATCATCTCTGCCGCCAGCTTGCCGGTGCTTTCAAACGGCACGATCTGGTCGTTGCTGCCGTGGATCACCAGCGTCGGCACGTCGATTTTCGCCATATCCGGGCGGAAGTCGGTTTCGCCGAAGGCGGTCACGCAGTCGATGGTACCCTTCAGGGAGGCCAGCAGGGCGATGTTCAGCGTCTGCGTCAGGGCACCGGCGGAAACGGTCTGTCCGGCGTTGGTGCCGTAGAACGGGGTGGCGAAGTCGCTGATGAACTGGGCGCGATCTTTACGTAGTCCGTCGCGAATGCCGTCGAACACGCTCTGATCCACACCCTGCGGGAAGGTGTCGGATTTACCAAAGATTGGCGTGACCGCGCCCAGCAGCGCCAGACCGGCCACGCGCGCGCTGCCGTAGTTGTTGATGTAGCGGGTCACGTCGCCGCCGCCCATGGAGAAGCCCACCAGCGTCACGTCGCGCAGGTCCAGGGTGGTGATCAGGTCGTTAATGTCGGACGCAAAGGTGTCGTAGTCGTAGCCGTTCCACGGCTGATCCGAGCGGCCAAACCCGCGACGGTCAAAGGCGATAGCGCGGAAGCCGCGCTCGGCCAGATAGTTCAGCTGGCTGTCCCACATGTCGCCGTCCAGCGGCCAGCCGTGGCTGAAGAGAACCGGTTTGCCCGCGCCGCCTTCTTTGTAGTAAATCTGCGTGCCGTCTTTTGCCTTAAACGTTGCCATAGTGTGTTCCTGTGCAGGTGATGGTTAGGGTTATACCGGCGCGACCAGATAACGAATTGCCGGTGATGTTGTGCCCTGATGAAAAGCCAGAACGCGGCTCTGCAGCAGGAGGTCATTCATGGTGTGGCGCTCCTGCTGGCGCAGATGCTCAATCCACGAGCCCATCAGGAAGGTCTCGATAAACAGGCCGGGGCGCTCAATATCTTCGTATACCGCCCAGCTCATCGCTCCGGCGCGGCGTCGCACCCGACGCAGCTCGTGTACCGCCTCCAGGAAGGCTTTTGCGTTGTGCGGGTCGATGAGGTACTCGTGCGAGACCAGCACCGGGCCGCGCTCGTTCGGCAGGTCGATCTCCACCCCGTCCAGCGGCTGACCGCTCAGGTCGAGGTTTAATTCCGGGTCTTTCTCCAGCTTCCAGCGGAATACGGTGGCGCTTGCCAGCACCATCCCCAGCGTGGCGACAACCAGCGCGGTCGGGGTGCCGAACCGGGAGGCAATCTGCCCCCAGATGGCGCTGCCCGTGGTCATCGAGCCGAAGAATACCGTCAGGTAGACCGCCAGCGCGCGGGCCTTCACCCAGCGGGCGGCGCTGCGCTGGGCGCCGAGGTTCAGCGTCGAGAGCACCGCAATCCACGCGAAGCCGGTGAAGAACTCAAACAGGTTGAGCAGCCAGACGTGGCGCACAAACGCCAGCGCCAGCATGGTGAGGGCAAAGACCAGGCTCGCGGCCACCATCAGCCGGTCGGCGTTCAGCCGCTGGCGCAGGCGCGGCAGCAGGATGGCCCCGGCAATGGCGCCCAGGCCAATGCATGCCAGCATCACGCCGTAGCCTGCCGGGCCCAGGCCCAGCTCGCGGCGCGCCACCAGCGGCAGCAGTGCCCAGCCCGCGCTGCCAAAGACAAAGAACGCCACGGTACGCACCAGCACGTTGCGCAGCACCGGGGCGGCGTGCACGTAGCGGATGCCGGTGCGCACCGCAGAGAAGAAGTGCTCCGGCGGCAGACGCTGAATGGACGGGGCCGGACGCCAGCGCCACAGTACCCACGCCACGCCCACCACGGACAGTGCGTTCAGGGCAAACACCATCCACGGCCCGGCGAGCGACAGCAGGAAACCACCCAGCGCGGGGCCAATCGCCCGGCTGATGTTCACCCCCAGCGAGTTCAGCGCCACGGCGGCGCCCAGCTCCGGCTTGCTCACCAGATCGGGCACCACGGCCTGGAACGGCGGCGAGCTCATCGCCGCCCCCACGCTCAGCAGAAACGTCGCCACCAGCAGCACGGTGGGGGTGACGTGTCCGGTGAAGGAGAGCGCCGTCAGCCCGGCGGCGGCGATGAACACCCACAGCTGGGAGAAGAGCAGGTATTTACGCCGGTCAACGATGTCCGCCATCACCCCGGACGGCAGGGCGAAGAGGAACATCGGCAGGCTGCTGGCCGCCTGCACCAGCGCGATATCCAGCGGGTCGGCGCTCAGGGTCAGCATGCTCCAGTTGATGCCGACGTCGCTCATCCATGAGCCGACGTTAGAGACCACCGTGGCGATCCACAGCATGCGGAACACCGGCTGGCTCAGCGGCTGCCAGGGTGAAACCGTCGGTGCGGGCGTCGTCTCGACGTGTGCGTCGCGAACGTCGTTAACCTGGGTCATGCGAACCTCTCCGTTGCCTTACGCTGCAGCCGCCACTGGCCCGGCCCGGTGAGGGCGAGAGTGGTGAAGATAATCAGCAGCAGCCAGCCAAACTGCCCTTCGGCAATCGACCAGTTCGGGTGGACCGCCAGCATCGCCACCAGCAGCACGGCGATAATCGGCAGGCACGCCAGTCGGGTGTAGACGCCCGCAATGATAAACAGCGGGCAAACCACCTCGGCGACAATCGCCGGGATCAGGCTGGCGTAAGGCCCGAAGCCGAACGGATCTTCAATGCGCGTCAGCTCTTCGCTGAAGTGCAGCACCTTCGGCAGGCCGTGCACGTACAGCAGCAGCAGGCTGCCGGTCAGGCGCAGGAAGAACAGCCCCAGGTCGATCCGGGGCGGCATAGTGGTGTTTTTCATCAGAATGCAAAGCAGCTGCAGCCCAGCGCCCCCCAGAAAGCGTTATCGTCGGACACCGGCATCGCTGACGTGCGGGCGAAATCGTGCTGGTGGCTGTGAACCCCGCACGGGCCGCTGCAGTGGTGGATAGGGCTCAAGCCGACGCGTGCGGCCTGCGGCGGCGCGCTGCGGTAGTGGCCCGGCACCTTGACCACCGGGGACCACTCGGGCAGGACCGGGATGGCCGGCGGCGCGAGCGGGCCAAAGCTGCCCGCGGCGTAGACGATATCGCCGTTGACCACCGTGAGAACGGACTCGATGCCCTTGATCTCCTCTTCCGGCACGCGGAAGTAGTCTTTGCTGAGCACCGCCAGGTCGGCGAGCTGGCCGACCTTGATCTGCCCCTTCTGGTTCTGCTCGCTGGAGAACCACGCGCTGCCCTGGGTCCAGAGCATCAGGGCGGTATCGCGATCCAGTCGGGCGCTGTGGTCGTACATCTGCATCCCGCCGACGGTGCGGCCGGAGACCAGCCAGTAGAGCGCGGTCCACGGGTTGTAGCTCGCCACGCGGGTGGCGTCCGTTCCCAGGCCCACCGGTACGCCGGTCTCGAGCATTTTCGCCACCGGCGGCGTGTGGCGGGTGGCTTCGATGCCGTAACGCTCGGCAAAGTACTCGCCCTGGAAGGCCATGCGGTGCTGGACGGCAATGCCGCCGCCGAGCGCTTTAATGCGGTCGATGTTGGCCTGTGACACGGTTTCCGCATGGTCGAAGAACCAGTGCAGGCCGTTGAACGGAATGTCGCGGTTCACCTTCTCGAAGACGTCCAGCATGCGGCTGATGGATTCGTTGTAGGTGGCGTGCAGGCGGAACGGCCAGCGGTGCTCCACCAGATGGCGCACCACGCGCTCCAGCTCGTCCTCCATGCCCGGCGCGAGATCCGGGCGCGGCTCGAGGAAATCTTCAAAATCGGCGGCGGAGAAGACCAGCATCTCGCCCGCGCCGTTGTGGCGGAAGAAGTCGCTGCCCTGGCCCGGCGTGAGCATGTCGGTCCATTTTTCAAAGTCTTCCAGCTCGTGGCCCGGGCGCTGGGTAAAGAGGTTGTAGGCGATGCGGATGGTCATCTGCTTTTTCTCGTGCAGCTCGGCAATCACCTCGTAATCTTCCGGGTAGTTCTGGAAGCCACCGCCCGCGTCGATGGCGCTGGTCAGCCCCAGACGGTTGAGCTCGCGCATGAACTGGCGGGTGGAGTTGACCTGCTGCTCCAGCGGCAGCTTCGGCCCTTTGGCCAGCGTGGCATAGAGGATCATGGCGTTCGGACGGGCAATCAGCATCCCGGTCGGGTTGCCGTTGGCGTCGCGCTGGATCTCGCCGCCCGGCGGGTTTGGCGTGTCCTTGGTGTAGCCGACCACCTTCAGCGCGGCGCGGTTGAGCAGGGCGCGGTCGTACAGGTGCAGGATGAATACCGGGGTGTCCGGCGCGGCGTCGTTAATTTCGTCGAGGGTCGGCATGCGGCGCTCGGCAAACTGGAACTCGGTCCAGCCGCCCACCACGCGCACCCACTGGGGCGACGGGGTGCGCAGGGCCTGCTCTTTCAGCATCCGTAGGGCGTCGGCCAGCGACGGCACGCCTTCCCAGCGGAGTTCGAGGTTGTAGTTCAGCCCGCCGCGGATCAGGTGCAGGTGCGAGTCGTTCAGGCCGGGGATGGCGGTGTGGCCTTTCAAATCCACTACTTTGGTGCCGTCGCCGTGGTGTTGCATCACCTCGGCGACGGTACCCACTTCCAGAAATTTTCCGTCGCGCACGGCAACGGCTTCCGCGACAGGATTCTCGCGATCGACGGTGTGAAACTGGCCGTTAACCAGAATGAGATCGGCTTTACCTGGGGTAACCATAAACTGCTCCTGACTGAGAGGGGAATGGTCAGGATTATGGGAACCGGTTTCGGCAAAGATCCAGTTATACAATAGGATAGGTATACCAAAGTATAACTATACCTAAGGTTAACTATACGAAGAGATAATTACGCGCGGAGAGGGAAAGCCGCAGGATGAGGATGACTTTATCGTCGCGGCGCTCGCGGCGATTTCTACCCTTAACCACTGGAAAATGCTATGACCTCTTCAAAGCTCGAAGTGTTAACCCCTGCGAACTGTCAGATCATCTTTATCGATCACCAGCCACAGATGGCGTTTGGCGTGCAGTCGATTGACCGCCAGGTGCTGAAAAACAACACCGTGGCGCTGGCGAAAGCGGCTAAGGTGTTCAACATCCCGACCATCATCACCACCGTAGAGACCGAAAGCTTCTCCGGCAATACCTATCCTGAGCTGCTGGACGTGTTCCCGGGTCAGGACATTCTGGAGCGTACCTCCATGAACTCCTGGGACGACCAGAAGGTGCGCGATGCGCTGAAGGCCAACGGCAAGAAGAAGGTCGTGGTTGCCGGTCTGTGGACCGAAGTGTGCAACAACAGCTTTGCCCTGTGCGCGATGCTGGAAGGCGACTACGAGATTTATATGGTGGCGGACGCGTCCGGCGGCACCTCCAAAGAAGCCCACGACTACGCGATGCAGCGCATGATCCAGGCGGGCGTGATCCCGGTGACCTGGCAGCAGGTGATGCTGGAGTGGCAGCGCGACTGGGCGCGTAAAGAGACCTACACCGCGGTGATGGACATTGTGCGCGAGCATTCCGGCGCGTACGGCATGGGCGTGGATTACGCCTACACCATGGTGCATAAAGCGCCGTCTCGCCAGAAGAGCGAGCACCGCACCTTAGCGCCGGTCCCGGCTCGCTAAGTCCCGTCGGCGGGCTGGTCCCTCATCCGGCTCGCCGCTGCCTCTTTCTCTGGAGTTCACGATGAGTACTGAGCTGATATCCCTTGCGGCAGGCGTGTTGATTGGCCTGATGTATGCCGTGCTGAAGGTGCGCTCCCCCGCGCCGCCCGCGCTGGCGCTGATTGGCCTGCTGGGGATGCTGGCGGGTGAACAGGCGACGCGGCATCTGTTATCTCGCGACGGCGCGCCTCCTCCTCAGGTGACCGTTCCGCAGGCGGCATCGCAGACGGGAGCGTCATCATGAAAGCATGGATAATTTCGCTGGTGTGCGGCGTGGTTGCTGGGGTAATTTACGCTCTGCTCGACGTCCATTCCCCGGCACCGCCGGTTGTCGCCCTGCTTGGCCTGTTTGGCATGCTGGTGGGTGAACAGCTCATCCCGGTGGGACGGCGTTTACTGAGTCGCGAACCGCTTACCCTCGCCTGGTTTCGTCACGAATGCGTACCGAAAATCAGCGGCACGGCGCCCCCTGCGCCCGCGAAGGACCCTCGCGACGTTAAATGACTGGTTAGAGGAATAACAGCATGACGCTGCCGTGGCGCATTGCCATCATTGATGACGAACGTTCCGTCCGCAGCGGGTTGAGTAATCTCCTGGAGTCGGAAGGCTATTCAACCGACACGTTTGATTCGGCAGAGGTATTTCTGAGCCATCCGCTTGCCCTGTCCGGCGCGGCGCTGGTGATCACCGATATCAAGCTCCGGGGCATGAGCGGCCTTGAGCTGTTTGACAAGCTGCGGCTGCTGGCCGTACCGCCTCCGCCCGTGCTCTTTATCTCCGGTCATGCTGATGAAAATATGCAGCGGTACGCTCTTAATCTGGGCGCCGCTGCTTTTTTGCGTAAGCCGATTAACATCGATATTCTGCTGGATCATATTCAGCGGGAGCTGGCCCGCCGACAATAAGGATCGCGGATGAACGAACACGAGCAGCCTGCATTCTGGCCCGCCCAGGGGAATCTTCACCAGGGGCGGGTTTTTGTCCTTAAAGAGGATGTGATTTTTACCGTGCTGGCGCAGGAGGGCGGAATCGCCTGGATGCATGCGCGACATCCTCATTCCGGCGGCTCGTTCATTATCGCCACCGCGGTCAGCGACGAAGAGGAAGAGCGGGCCACCCGGCTGCTGAAAAACGAGTTTGCGCTGCGTGACGCGCTGCAGGACAGCTGGGCCATTCGCGCCGTCGCGTCCACCCAGTACCGGGGACGCTTCGCGCTGGTGTACGCCCCGTTTTCGTTTGAGCTGCTGGCGCGGCGCGCGGGCAGGGCGATCTCGGGGATCGCGCGCTTTATCGAGCTGGCGATCCAGATCTGCGTTCCTCTGCGCCAGATGCATCTGCAAAACCTGATCCACGGCGATATTAAGCCCGGCAATATTTTTGTTCAGCACGATGCCACCTGCCGTCTGGGCAGCTTTGGCCTTTCATGCAGCCTCTCCGGCGCCTTCGCGCAGACCCGGCTTGCCGTTTCAGGCGGCACGCCGGCGTATATGTCCCCGGAGCACACCTCCCGCACCCAGCGCCCCGTCGATGGCCGCAGCGATCTCTACAGCCTCGGCGTGGTGCTGTATGAACTCCTGACCGGACGCCTGCCGTTTGAACTGGGGGAGGACGATCGGACCAACTGGGCGCACTACCATATTGCCTCGGCGCCGCTGGCCCCGGATGCGATACGCCCGGACGTGCCGGGAATGCTGTCGACCATCATCCTCAAGCTGCTTGAGAAGCACCCGGATAACCGCTACCAGACGGTTGACGGGCTGATTGCCGACCTCCGCCGCTGCCAGGCGACGTTGACCGGTGAGGGCGAGATCGTTGCCTTTACCCCCGGCCAGCAGGACCGCACCCCGGCTATTCTTCTGGCGGACTCGCTGTTCGCGACGCATCCGCAGGCGAATGACGTCATTGCCGCGTTTGAGCGGGTGGGGCAGAACCGCGTGCCGGAGCTGGTGACCATCGGCGGGCCGTCGGGGATCGGCAAATCCTCCATCATTGCGACGGCGTTAAAAACGCTCCAGCAGCGTACGGTGCTGCTGGCGGTGGGCAAAGTGGATCAGTTTTCACCGTCATTGCCCTACGGCGTATTAAGCTCCGCGTTCCGCCCCCTGACGCTCCACCTGCTGGGCCTGCCGGCGGACGAGGTGGCGAAGTGGAAAATCCGTCTTTCTCGCGCCCTGGAAGGACACGAGGCGCTGGCCGTGAGCCTCGTGCCCGAGCTGGGCCTGCTGCTTGAGCGCAAGCCGCGCTTCCCGGCGGATACGTTTTCCATTGATGCCCGGGCGCGCTTCAGCCATATGGTGCTGGCGCTGGTGAAAACCTTTGCCTCGCAGGGCTGCCCGCTGGTGCTGGTGCTCGACGATCTCCAGTGGAGCGACGCCGCCAGCCTGCATACGCTCAACTACCTGCTGGTGAACTGTGGCGCGATCCCGCTGCTGGTGGTGGTCGCCCACCGCGATATCGGTTCGCTGTCCGAACCCACGCTGCAACAGCAGCTGGCGAGCCTGCCGGAGGCGGCACAGCAGGCGAGCGAAATTGTCCCGCAGGCGCTGTCGGTCAAAGCCGTCTCCCGCTGGCTGGGGACGGTATTTCGCACCCGCAGCACGGCGACGACCGACCTCGCCACGCTGATCCATGAAAAGACCGGGGGCAACCCGCTCTTTGTACACGAATTTTTCCGCCGCATCGTCGATGACGGGCTGGTGGTGCACAACAAATATCAGGACAAGTGGCACTACGATCTGCAGGCCATCCGCGCCCGGCATTACACCGAAAACGTCGTCACCCTGGTGCTGGAGAAGCTGGAAGAGTTGCCCGACGAGACGCGTCGCCTGCTGGGTAGCCTTGCCTGCCTCGGCGGCACGGGCGAAATGGAGATGATCTGTCGCGTTGTCGGTATATCGATGGCGGAAATGCGCTACGCGCTGCATCCGGCGGTCATGGCGCAGCTGATCGTGCTGACGGAAAAAGCGTACTCCTTCACCCACGACCGGGTGCAGGAGGCTGCCTTTGCGCTGCTGGATCGGCATGAGAAAAGCCATCTTCATCTGACGACCGCCAGCCTGCTGGCCAACGCCGCGCGGCAGGCGGCGGGGAACGAGCTGCTGTTCCGCGCCGTACATCACGTCACGGCCGCGCTGGACAGCATCCAGCCCGCCCCGCAGCGCCAGATGTTCCGCGAGCTGAGCCTGCTGGCCGCGCGACGCGCGAAGCGTTCGGGGGATTACCTTTCGGCGCTGAGCTATATCCAGACTGCCCGAGCGCTGGGCAACGCCGGGACGGTGTCTGACTTTATGCTCGATCTCGAAGAGGCGGGCTGCGAGTTTGCGCTGGGGCACCTGGAGCGCACCCGCGAGCTGTGTGACGCCATTCTCGGCTGCCCCGGCGGGCTGACCGAAAAGGCGCTGGCGGCCAATCTGCTGGTGGAAGTGTACATTCGCCAGTCGGATAGCCGTCTGGCGCTGGAGGCGGCGCTCTGCTGGCTGGGGGTATTTGGTATTCAGATCGGCCGCTATCCGGAAGATGCAGACTGCGACGAGGCCTGGGAACACTTCTGTAATCGCGCGGGCGACGCGCCGCAAACCCTGTTTGCCCCGCTCTCGCGGATGGATAACCCGGAAACCGAAGCGGTGATGAACCTGCTCTACAGCGCCAGCATTTGCGCCAGCTTCATCTGTCCGCGCCTGCACTTTTTGCTGCTTTGCCGCATGATGCACCTGACCCTCGACCACGGTATTACCGGCGCCTCCACCACGGCGATGGCCTGGTTTGGCGTGCTGATGGGCCACCGCTACGCCGAGTATCGCCTCGGCTTCCAGTACGGCACCCTGGCCCGCGAGTTGGTGAATCGCCACGGCTACGACGCGTTCGAAGCCAAAACCCTGCTGCCGCTCGACCAGCTCAGCGTCTGGACCCAGCCTTTATCGTTTACCATCGAGTGCGCGAAAGCCTGCTTTACCTCGGCGGTGACCCACGGGGATATGACGATGGCCTGCTTTGCGGCCTGCCACCAGGTCATTAATTTCCTCTCCCGGGGCGATCACCTGGACGGGGTGCTGACCAGCATCGATCGCGGTCTGGCGTTTGTGCGTAAAACCCACTTCCAGGACGTGGAGACCATCTTGATGGTTCAGCGCGGCTACGTAGAGTTCCTGCGCACGCCGGTCATTGGCACCTGGACCGCATCGCAGGTGCTGCCGGAGGCGCTGCTTCCCGCGTCGCCGGAGCAGGCGCCGGAGCAGACCTCCACCATGCTGTTCTGGTACTGGCTCTACCGCGGCATGGCGCACTTTACCTGCGGCGAGTATGCCGACGCGCAGGCGGATCTGGAGATGGCGGGGTGGTACGCGTGGTCTGCGCCTGGGCACATCCATCTGCTGGATTACCATCTTTACAGCGCCCTGGCTCTTTCCCGTCAGCTGACGCCGGAGACCTTCTCAGCGAACCACCGCCGCAGCATTCACGCCCACTACGACAAAATCGCCCTCTGGGCGCGTATTAATCCCGGCACGTTCGCGGATAAAGAGGCGCTGATCTACGCCGAAATCGTGCGTCTGGACGGGATGAACAGCATCGCGCTTGAGCAGTATGAGAAGGCGGTTCGGCTCTCCCGCGAGGGCGGATTTAATCCGATTAATGCCCTGGCCCACGAGCTGGCGGGCCGCTTTGCGCTGGCCTGCGGCTACCCAACCGCCTCGGACGCACACTTCCGTGGCGCAATTGCCGCCTGGGGCCGGGCGGGCGCGCAGGCCAAGGTGCGCCAGCTGGAGCAGGATTTCCCGCATCTGCTGGCCTCCGGGCAGGCGAGCGCCTATGACACGGTGGCGTTCGCCCAGAACGAGACGATCCGCGATCTGCAGAGCGTCATCAAAGCCTCCCGCGCGCTGTCGGAAGAGATCAACCTCGAGCGCTTAATCGAAAACCTGATGACGATCCTCCTCGAACGCGCCGGGGCGCAGCGCGGCCTGCTGCTTCGCGTGAGCGATAGCCTGATCCCGGAGATCGAGGCCAGCGCCTGGACCAGCACCGAAGGCGTGCGGGTGCGGATCCTGAAAGACGTGCCGACGGCGACCGACATGCCCCTGTCGGTGCTGGCGGCGGTGATCCGCACCGGGCAGGAGATCCGCACCGGTAAGCCGGAGGAGTTTCACCCCTTCAGTCAGGATCCCTATCTGGTGACCTCGGGGGCGGCCGTCATGTGCGTCCCGATGTTCAAACAGGCGCGGCTGGTGGGCGTGCTCTACCTGGAAAACCGCCTGATGCCGGAAGTCTTCACCGCCGAGCATTCTCGCGTGGTGAGCCTGCTGGGGGCGCAGGCCGCGGTGTCCCTGGAGACGGCGCGGCTGTACGCCGAGCTGCTGGGGGAGAACATCCAGCGCCGTCGGGTGGAAAAAGAGCTGCGCGCCAGCCAGACCTCGCTGATGCTGGGCGAGCAGATCAGCCACACCGGCAGCTGGCGCTGGGAGCTGGAGCAGGATCTGATGTTTGTCTCGGAGGAGTACGCCCGCATCCTCGGCCTGCCCGAGCAGCAAAAGATGATCTCCATGGCGGAGTTTTTGACCTTCGTTCATGAAGACGACTACGCCCGCATCAGCGCCATCGTCACGCAGAGCGTGCGCGAAGGACTCTCCATGCGCGCGGAGTTTCGGGTCAAGCGTACCGATGGTTCAACGCGCTATATCCTCGGGATTGGCGATCCGGTGGGCGTGGGCAGCGAGGTGAACGAGTATTACGGCATCATCACCGATATCACAAGCCAGCGCGCCGCGGAGGATGCCATGCGGGTGGCGCAGGCGGATCTGGCGAGGGTGTCCCGCGCCACCACCGTCGGGCAGCTGACCTCCTCCATCGCCCACGAGATCAACCAGCCGCTGATGTCGATCGTCTCTAACGCCGGAGCGAGCCTGCGCTGGCTCAGCCGCGAGCCGGCCCGGCTGGATAAAGTGCGGGAAGGGCTGGAAGAGATCGCCGCGGAAGGCGCGCGGGCGGGGGAGATCATTCGCAGCATCCAGTCCCTGACGCGCAAGCAGGATCCCACCTTCTCGCGCATCGATCTGCACTATCTGATCCACCATATCATCGCGCTCTCCCGCAGCGAGCTGGAGCAGCGACACATTAGCGTTGATTACCTGTTGAAGGCGCAGGACAGCTTTATCACCGGCGATAGCGTGCAGATCCAGCAGGTGCTGCTTAACCTGGTGATGAACGCCGTTGAGGCGATGGCCGAGGTGAAGGATCGCGCCTGCACCATCACCCTCAGCACCAGCAACGCGGACGGGAAAGCGATCGTTGAGATCGCCGATACCGGGAGCGGCATTGAGCCCGAGCGGCTGGAGCAGATCTTTGACTCGTTCTACTCCACCAAAGCGCAGGGGATGGGGATGGGGCTGACTATCAGCGCCAGCATCATTGAGCGCCACTGCGGGAAGCTGAGCGCGCGCCGCCGGGAGCCGTACGGCACGGTGTTTGCCTTTGCGCTGCCGCTGGCGGTACAGGAAGGGTAAATGTTACTCCGCAGGCTGGCTTTTGGTCAGGCGCTCAACGGCCCTGACCAGCTCTGCCACGGAGCGCACCTGCATTTTCTCCATTACGCGGCGGCGGTGCACTTTCACCGTGATCTCGCTGACGCCCAGCTCGGCGGCAATTTGCTTGTTCAGCATGCCGCTTATCGCCAGCGTGAGCACCTCGTGTTCGCGCGGCGTGAGGGAGAGATGGCGCTGCTTCAGGGCGTAGTGCTCTTTATTGCGCTCGGCGTTGTTTTCCGCCAGCTGCAGCGCGGACTCAATGGCGTCGATGAGCGCGGTGGATTCGACGGGTTTGGTAAGAAATTCGTACGCGCCGCCTTTAATGGCGCGCACCGACATCGGGATGGTGCCGTGGCCGGTGAGAAAAATAATCGGGATCTCGCGCCCGCTGTCCTTGAGGGCATCTGCCACATCAAAACCGGAGATGGTGGGCATCTGCATATCGAGGACCACGCACGAAGGGAGCTCTTCAAAGCGGTGCTGAAGAAACGCTTCTGCCGATGAAAAGCCGATGGCGTTTAAGTCTGCGGATTCCAGCAGCCCGATCACGGACTGTCTGACTGCGTCATCGTCATCAACCACATACACAATGTGTTCCATTCACCGCCCCGGTGCTGTTTTACATGTCGAGGATGCAAACAGCCCCAGGAGTGACGTAAGGGACTGTTTATGCTGACTTTCATCTTAACACATTAAATATGATTATCATTTAACAATATGATAATCATATGAAGTATAGCGATCCGGGCGGGGGCGGTGAAGGAACGAAACGCGTGCAACATGGGCAATGTGCATGAGCTCCCTCGTGATTTGTCGGTGAGGACTTTGATCGGTAAAACAGGCTACACTCTGGTTTTGAGCGCTAAATGCTGAGGACATAACAATGCACTACACACTGAAAGAAAGCGACAAGGAAAAGGCGGAAGGGTCAAACGGCGCGGGCGCTTTGCAGCAAAAACTGCTGGAGTCTCGTTCGATTGTGATCTCCGGTGAGATCAACCAGGAGCTGGCGCAGAAAGTGATCACCCAGATGATCCTGCTGCAAAGCGTCAGCAACGATCCGATCAAGCTGTACATCAACAGCCAGGGCGGCCACGTGGAAGCGGGCGACACCATCCACGACTTCATCAAATTCATTCGCCCGGAAGTGCACGTGATCGGCACCGGCTGGGTCGCGAGTGCCGGGATCACCATCTTCCTGGCCGCGAAAAAAGAGCACCGCTACTCGCTGCCAAATACCCGCTTTATGATCCACCAGCCGCTGGGCGGCGTGCGCGGTCAGGCGACGGATATTGAGATCGAAGCGCGCGAGATCATCCGCATGCTGGATCGCGTGAACAAGCTGATCGCCGACGCTACCGGCCAGCCGCTGGAAAAAGTGAAAAAAGACACCGACCGCAACTTCTGGATGTCGCCGGCGGAAGCGCTGGACTACGGTATCGTGGGTAAACTGATTACCCACTATGACGAGCTGAAGCTGGATTAAGTTTTCGCGGCGTGTTTGTGTCGGGTGGCGGCTTCGCCTTACCCGACCTACACGTGCGGGTTTGACCCATGACAAGTTCCCCCTCTGCCTTCTTGCCTATAATCGCGCCTGTTTCCCCTCTTACTGGTGCTACCCATGGCGTATCAACTGAACCTGAACTGGCCGGAATTCCTTGAGAAATACTGGCAAAAACAACCCGTCGTGCTGAAAAATGCCTTCCCGAACTTTGTCGACCCGATTACCCCGGACGAGCTGGCGGGGCTGGCGATGGAGCCGGAGGTCGATAGCCGTCTGGTGAGCCATTTCAACGGCAAATGGCAGGCTAGCAATGGCCCGTTCGAGCACTTTGACGATCTGGGCGAAACCGGCTGGTCGCTGCTGGCGCAGGCGGTGAACCACTGGCATATGCCCGCGGCGGAACTGGTGCGTCCGTTCCGCGTCCTGCCGGACTGGCGTCTGGACGATCTGATGATCTCCTTCTCCGTGCCGGGCGGCGGCGTGGGTCCGCATATCGATCAGTACGACGTGTTTATCATTCAGGGGATGGGCAGCCGCCGCTGGCGCGTGGGTGACAAGCTGCCGATGCGTCAGTTCTGCCCGCATCCGGCGCTGCTGCATGTGGATCCGTTCGAGCCGATCATCGACGAAGACCTGGCCCCGGGCGATATCCTCTACATTCCGCCTGGATTCCCGCACGACGGTTTTACCCATGAAACGGCGCTCAACTACTCCGTCGGCTTCCGCGGGCCGAACGGTCGCGATCTGATCAGCAGCTTCGCCGATTACGCGCTGGAAAACGATCTGGGCGGTGAGCACTACAGCGATCCGGATCTGACCTGTCGTGAACATCCTGGCCGCGTGGAGCAGTACGAGCTCGATCGCATTCGTCAGATGATGATCGACATGATTAGCAAACCCGATGATTTCACAAAATGGTTCGGCAGCTTTGTCTCCACGCCGCGCCACGAGCTGGATATCGCCGCCGCCGAGCCGCCGTACGCGCCGGAAGAGGTGCTGGATGCGCTGCAGGGCGGCGAAACGCTGTCTCGCCTGAGCGGCCTGCGCGTGCTGAACATCAACGGCAGCTTCTTCATCAACAGCGAACAGCTGGAGACGGTTGACGCGAAGGCGGCGGATGCGCTGTGCCGCTTCACCGAACTCGGTCAGGCCGAGCTGGGCGATGCGCTGAACAACCCGGCGTTTGTCGAGGAGCTCACCGGGCTGATTAACCAGGGGTACTGGTACTTCGACGAGTAGTGCGGCCTGTTGCCCGGTGGCGCTGCGCTTACCGGGCCTGGAACGGCAAGAACGTAGGCCGGGTAAGGCGAAGCCGCCACCCGGCAAAACACTACTCCTCCATCGCAATCACAATCGCTTCGCCCAGCTTCTTCAGCGCCTCGCGATTTTTGTCCGTCGGCGGCAGCGCCACGTTGATCCGCAGGCAGTTGCGGTACTTCCCGGAGGCGGAAAACAGCGACCCGGCTGCGGCCTGGATCTTCAGCCGACACAGCTGCTTGCTGACGCACACCATATCGACCTTCTCCGGCAGCTCAATCCACAGCAGGAAGCTGCCCTGCGGGCGCGTGACGCAAATCTCTGCCGGAAAATACTGCCGCACCCAGCAGGTGTAGGTTTCCATATTCTGCTGATAAATCTGGCGCATACGGCGCACGTGGCGATGGTAATGCCCGTCGCGAATAAACGCCGCCACCGCCATCTGCGTGCCTGGCACGTTAAACCCGCCGGCGGCGTATTTCATGTGCATCACCCGGTCGTAGTAGCGTCCCGGCACAATCCAGCCGACGCGCAGGCCCGGCGCCACGGTTTTGGTAAACGAGCTGCAGAGGATCACGCGGCCGTCGATATCCATTGAATGAATGGTGCGCGGGCGCGGGTACTCCGCCGCCAGCTCGCCGTAAATATCATCCTCGACAATCACGATATCGTGCCGCTGGGCGAGGGCCAGCACCTGCTTTTTCCGCGCCTCCGGCATGATAAACCCGAGCGGGTTATTGCAGTTGGGCACCAGGATCACCGCCTTGATTGGCCACTGCTCCATTGCCAGCTCTAACGCTTCGATGCTGATACCGGTCTCGGGATCGGTAGGAATTTCAATCGCCTTGATGTCAAACCCGCGCAGCATCTGCATGGTGCCGTGAAACGACGGCGATTCCACCGCCACGATATCCCCCGGTTTACACACCGAGAGCAGGGCGATAGACAGCGCGCCGTGGCAGCCGTTGGTAATGACAATGTCGCTTGCCGAGACGGTGGAGCCGCCGTCGAGCATCAGGCGGGCGATCTGCTCACGCAGCTCCAGGCGCCCGTCGAGCACGTCATAGCTCAGCATCTCGCCGGGATTATGCTGCGCGATGCGGCTCATCTCGCGCCACAGGGGCTTCAGGCTCGGCTGGTTAATGTCCGGCGAACCGCCGCCGAAGGAGATCATCTCTTTGTCGGCGCGGGCGTCCAGCAGCATCATCACCTCATCCCACTGGGTAACGTCCACAGGGCGCTGCACCGGGCGCGTCATCGCCGGGACGGGCGGCTGGGCTTTGCGCGGTGAGACAAAATAGCCGGAGCGCGGCTGGGGTGTGATCAGCTGGAGGTTTTCGAGGATCTGGTAGGCCTGCTGTATGGTGCTGATGCTCACGCCGTGCTCCTGGCTCAGCGTGCGCACCGACGGCAGACGTTCGCCGCTGCGATACAGCCCTTGCTCAATGCGTTCAGCCAGAAGATTGGCCAGATGTTGGTAGCGTGTCATGCTGTATCCTTTGTTTTCACCATACAGATTATAAAACCAGTACAGATTGCTGCGAAAATTGCCATGCAGATACTGTTTTAGCGGATCTGTATGTTAAACAAAAGGTGTTTTTGCATCTGTATTGCACGGGTGTATTTCCGGGATGATAACCCCACTGACACAGTGAGGAGAGCATCATGGAATTCTACGAGAATCGTTCAAAACGTCCGTTTATTGTGTTCGTCTGGATCGGGAAAACGATCTGCAACTGGTATCGCATCAACCGCACCCGCCGCATCCTGAGCCAGATGAGCGACGAGCAGCTCAAGGACGTTGGGTTATCGCGATATGATGTGTGATCCACGTCGTCGCCGGGTGGCGGCTGCGCCTTACCCGGCCTACTCGATCCCGTAGGCCCGGTAAGCGTAGCGCCACCGGGCGATTTTCAGCGCAACAGCGCAAACGTCTGCCGCTTCGGCCTTTCCAGTAAATCCAGCGCCTCCTGATACGAGCGCACGTTGTTATAGCCCATCACCAGCCCGTAGCGTTTGCCCGACCCGCGATACCACTCCGAGAGCGCATTGACCTGCAGCTGCTGTTCCTGCCAGCAGCGCGCCACTTCCCGGTCACGGCTTCCTTTGGTCAGGAACGCCACGATATGCATTCCACCGTCGTTTTGCTCGGTGAAAAACAGATCGCCATACACCTCGCGCAGGGCGGCAATCATCCAGTCGCGGCGGGTCTGATACAGCGCGCGCATCTTTTTCAGGTGACGGAAAAAATGCCCTTCGTTGAGAAACGCGGTGAGGATCTTTTGCGTCAGCACCGGCTGGCCGCTGGTGGTGATATCCGCGCAGTCGGTAAAGGCCCCGACGGTGCTGGCGGGCATCACCACGTAGCCCATGCGCAGCGACGGCATGATGGTTTTGCTGAAGGTGCCCATAAAAATCACCCGGTCGTGATGGTCGAGGCTTTTCAGCGATGGCAGCACCTTGCGGGTGTAGTGAAACTCCCCGTCGTAATCGTCTTCGATAATCCACGCCTCGTTCTGGCTGGCCCAGTCGAGCAGCTGCTGTTTACGCGGCAGGGAGAGCGTGACCGCCAGCGGGCTCTGGTGCGACGGGGTGACGATGGCAAAACGGGCGTCGCGATGGTGACGCAGCAGGTAGTCCGTATCGATACCTGAACGGTTGACCGGCACGGTGTGCAGGCGCGGCACGATCCGCTTGAGCAGCTGCTGGCCCATAAAATAGCCCGGATTTTCAAACACCACCTTGTCGCTGCGGCTGGCGAGGGTGTCGAGGATCAGCCGCAGGCTACCGCTGTAGCCGCTGGTGATCAGCACCTGTTCGGCGCTGCAGGACAGCCCGCGCGAGATGTTGAGGTAGCTGGCAATGGCCTGGCGCAGCGGATACCAGCCCAGAACGGGCGGGTTGAGCATCTCCTCCTGACGCATGGCCCGCGTCGCCTGGCCCGCCAGCAGCAGCCACTTTTTATACGGGAAACTGTCGAGGGCGGGGATGCCGGGGCGCAGAAACCCGGCCCGCTCGCGCTGGCTGATGAGCGATGCCGGAAGCGTGCCGGTGGTCTGTTCCGCAGGGGCAGTCTTATCCGGCAGCAGTAAGTCCGGGTTAACCCGCGTGCCGCGCGCGCCCTGACTTATCAGATACCCTTCACCCGTCAGAATGGCGTACGCCGTTTCGACGGTTTTACGCGCCACCTTCAGCTCTTCCGCCAGCACGCGGATAGCAGGCACCCTGTCGCCCGGCTTCAGCACACCGCGCGTGATGTTGTCGCGATAGCGGGAATAAATCTCGTGATAGCCCGGCTTCATGTCCTACCTCATTTCACGCTTTTTGTATCTTTTTACTATGTCATGAACGGCGTAGATTTGCCCCATCGCATGACACATGCCGCACAAAAAGAGGAAAGACAATGAGCACTCGCGTTAACCACCATAAAGTTACACCTGCCCTCGCCAACGCGCTATCTGCCCTGAGCATGGAGGTGGCAAAAACCTCCATCGACCCGGCGCTGAAGCACCTGATCGACATTCGGGTGTCGCAACTGAACGGCTGCACCTTCTGCCTGGATATGCACTCGAAAGAGGCCAAAATCGCCGGCGAGCGCGAGCTGCGCCTGTACCATCTGGCGGCCTGGCGCGAGTCCCCGCTGTTCAGCGCCCGCGAGAAAGCCGCGCTGGCCTTCACCGAAGCGCTGACCCAGATTGGCGTTCACGGCGTGAGCGATGCGCTCTACCGCAGCGTGGCGGAGCACTTCTCGGACGTGGAGATTTCAGAGCTGAACTTCGCCATCGTGGCGATCAACGCCTGGAACCGTCTGGGGATCACCTCCCGCATGGAACCCGGCGCGCTGGACGCGGCTTACGGGCTGAATAAGGCTAACCTGGAATAATCCCGCGCTCGCGGACCATCGCCACCAGCGCCCGCAGTCCCGGCGGGACGTGGCGATGGCCGGGATAGTACAGGCGCAGCCCGGTAAACGGCTGCGCCCAGTCGTTTAGGACGCTCATCAGTTCTCCACGCTCAAGCTCTTCACGGATATACAGTTCCGGTAAAAATCCCACCCCTAACCCCGCTTTCACGGCGCGGATCGAGGCAAAAAGATCGGACGTCGCAAAGCGCGGCGGCACGGCAAGGGCGTACGTTTCACCCCGACGGGCCAGCTCCCAGCGGTAGATCCCGCCGTGTGCCATGCGCATGCCGATCCCCTGATGTGAAAGCAGATCGTCCGGCGTCTCGGGCATGCCGTGACGGGCGAAATAGTCCGGCGTGGCGGTGACGAGCTGGCGGATCTCACCGGTCAGCGGCACGGCGATCATGTCTTGCGGAACGGACTCTTCGAGACGGATCCCCGCGTCATAGCCTTCCGCGACGATGTCGATCATTCGCGCTTCGCTGACGGTCTCTACGCGCATCTTCGGGTAGCGGATCATAAAGTCGATCAGCAGCTGGTCCAGAAACAGGGTGCCGATATGGTTCGGCACGTTCAGACGCAGCGTGCCGGCGGGTTCTCCGGTGTCGCTGTGGATCGCCTCCCCGGCGAGACGGATCTCCTGCAGGGCCGGGCCGATACGCGCCACGTAGCGCTGTCCGGCGTCGGTGAGCGCCACGCTGCGGGTGGTGCGGTTGAAAAGCCGCGTCTCAAGGCGGCTCTCCAGTCCGGCGATGGCGTTGCTTATCGCCGTGGCGGACATCCCCAGCTCCTGCGCCGCGGCGCGAAAGCTGCCGCGCCGCACCACCGCCATCACCACTTCCAGCTCTGTCAGACCTGAACGATGCATAGATTATCCTGAAAATCGAAACAACCCTTGCAGCATAGCGTGGATTATCGCAACGGAGAAGCCGTGCCAGACTGTGCTCACACAGCCTGAGGAGGTTTATATGCACACCATCGAACAGATCTTTATTAACGGCGAGTTTGTTACCCCGCACGGCACCGAGTGGTTTGATTTGTACAACCCGGCGACGGCGCGGGTCATCGGCCTGGTTCGTCTGGCGGATGAGGTCGACGCAGCGCGCGCCATTGCGGCGGCGAAAGTGGCGTTTCCGGCGTGGTCGCAGACCACAAAGCAGGAACGCATCGCAGCGCTAAAACGTATGCACGCCGCCGTGGCCGCTCGCCACGACGATCTGCTGGAGGCGGTCATTGAAGAGTACGGCGCGCCCACCTCGCGCTCGGCGTGGATGGCCAGCTATCCGGCAGAGGTGATTGCTCAGGCCATTGAGGCGCTGGAGGCGTTTGAGTTTGTCACCCCCGCAGGTGCCGCAACGGTGCAGATGACGCCGCTCGGTGTGGCCGGGCTGATTACGCCGTGGAACAGCGATGCCGGGTTTATCTGCGGCAAGCTGGCGGCCGCGCTCGCCGCAGGCTGTACCGCAGTCATCAAGCCGAGCGAAATGAGCGCCCTGCAAACGCGGATCGTCACCGAAGCGCTACGCGATGCTGAATTACCGCCAGGGGTATTTAATATCGTCACCGGACGCGGCGAAACGGTGGGTGAAACCATTAGCCGCCATCCGGACGTGGCAAAAATCTCGTTCACCGGTTCGACGAATACCGGCAAGGCGATCCTGCGCAACGCGGCGGAAAGCTTTAAGCGCGTGACCCTGGAGTTGGGCGGTAAATCGCCGACGATCCTGCTGGATGATGTGGATCTGGCGCAGGCTATCCCGCCGGTGATTCAGGCCGGGTTTATGAACAGCGGGCAGGCGTGCGTGGCCGGAACGCGCATTCTGGTGCCGCAGGCGCGTAAGGCGGAGATCGAAGCCGCGCTGGCGCAGGCCGTAGCGGCGGTGAAATCCGGAGACCCGCGCGATAAATCAACGGACGTCGGCCCGATGGTCAGCGAAAGGCAGTGGCTGCGGGTGCAGGGCTATATCCGTAAAGGCCTCGAAGAGGGGGCACGCCTGCTGGCGGGTGGAGAAGGGCGGCCGGAAGGCACGCAGGACGGCTGGTTTGTGCGTCCGACGCTGTTTGCCGACGTGAACAACCGGATGACGGTTGCCCGCGATGAGATCTTCGGCCCGGTGCTGTGCGTAATCCCCTATCGTGACGAGGCGGAGGCGATCGCCATTGCCAACGACACCGACTATGGCCTGAGCGCGATGGTGCTGGGCGGCGATGTTGACCGCGCGCGACGCGTGGCGCAGCAGATTGTTTCCGGTCGCTTGCTGGTGAACACGCTTGCCCATGAACCGAAAGCGCCGTTCGGCGGGTTTAAGCACTCCGGTTTGGGGCGCGAGATGGGCGAGTGGGGAATTCGGGCGTTTATGGAGCCGAGGTCTATGGTGGGCTAAAACCCGCCCGGTGGCGCTGCGCTTACCGGGCCTACATGAGCCGTAGGCCGGATAAGCGCAGCGCCATCCGGCGCAACACTTCGCTCCTTGCCGAAGCATCGTGCTTTTCCATCCTGCATTCTCTCCCCAACATCACAACGGAGAGACCATCATGATCGCAGTCCTTTTCGAAGCTAAAGCCGAGCCCGCTCATCAGGCGCGCTACCTGCAGCTGGCCGCCGAACTTAAGCCGCTGCTGGCCGACATCGACGGCTTTATTGATATTGAACGGTTCCAGAGCCTGACCACCGACGGCAAAATCCTCTCCCTTTCCTGGTGGCGGGATGAAGAGGCCGTCCGCCGCTGGAAGCAGAACGTCTTTCATCAGGCGGCGCAGGCCGAAGGGCGGGAGTCGATTTTTGCGTACTACCGCATTCGGGTGGCGCAGGTCGTGCGGGAATATACCTCTGAAACCGGAGGGCATGCCGATGTATGACGTTCATGTCATTTTTCGCGATATCCCGGGTGAGCTGGCGCGCTTTGGGCAGCTGCTGGGCCGCAACGGCGTGGGGCTGGAGGGCGGTGGCGTATTTGGTACACATGCCCATTTCCTGGTGGAAGACGGGGAAAAAGCGCGACGCGTGCTGCTCGACGCCGGGTTTACCGTGAAGGCGGTGCGAAAGCCGGTGATCAGAAAGCTTAAGCAGGAACGCCCTGGCGAGCTGGGCGAGATCGCAGCGGCGCTGGCGGCACGCGGTGTGTCTATCCTGACCCAGTACAGCGACCATGCGAATCACCTTATTCTGCTGACGGATAATGATAAGCTGGCCGCTGAGATCACCGAACCCTGGGCGGCCCATGCTTAAGACGAGTTTACCCCCTGACAACAGCGCGTTGCTGGAAAAGGCGATTGCCGCGGTGGCGGCAGCAATGGCCGATCCGTCGCGCGTGAAGATGCTCTGTGCCCTGATGGACGGACGGGCGTGGACGGCCACCGAACTGAGCGCGGCGGCTGACGTTGCGCCGTCGACCGCCAGCGGGCATCTCTCCCGGCTGGTTGAAGGGCAACTGATTACCTGCCTGTCGCAAGGGCGGCATCGCTATTATCGTCTTGCCGGGCACGACGTGGCGGCGCTGGTGGAGCAGATGATGGGGCTCTCCTGGAGCCGCATTACCCCACCGGAAACCAGCGCGCCGAAAGCCATGCGCGAAGCGCGGACCTGCTATGACCATCTCGCAGGCGCGGTGGCGGTGCAGATCTATGATTTCATGCAGGCGGAAGGCTGGCTGGAGGCTGACGGTTCAGCGCCGACGCTGTACGGTCGGGAGCAGTTCCTGACGCTCGGCATTTCGTTAAGCGCGCATCCGCGCCGGAAGGCCTGCTGTGCCTGCCTGGACTGGAGCGAGCGGCGGTTTCACCTGGGCGGAGAAGCCGGCGCGTTGCTGCTCGACCATCTGGAAAGTAAAGGCTGGATCCAGCGGGTGGCGGGGTATCGGGAGGTGGTGGTGACGGCGTCGGGGAAGGCCGCCTTCAGGAAGCATTTTAGCCGCTAAACGCCGCTGCGGGCTGATGCCCTCACCCCGACCCTCTCCCACAGGGAGAGGGAGAACACCCTTTTCGCAATTCCTGCGCTTTCGCCTCTCGTTTCTTGATACTTACCCTGATAACCATTATCTTGACCGCGTGTGACGAGAGGTTTCCCCATGAGTGAAGAAGAACTGTTCTGCCGCAGGCCGATGGGCATGCGGATGGCGATGATCGTGCGCCAGTGGCGTGCCGTCATCGACGAGGCCATTCTCGATACCGGGTTAACCCAGTCGAGCTGGACGGTGATGATGCAGCTTCATCAGCTCGGGGATAACGTCTCAATGAGTGAGCTGGCGGAGGTGCAGGGCATTGAACTGCCGCCGCTGATGCGCACCCTGACACAGCTGGAAAAGCAGGGATACCTGCTGCGCGCCGTATCGCCTTATGACAAGCGCATCCGGCTTCTGACGCTGACGTCTGAGGGAAAAGCCCTGTTACAAAGGCTCACTCAGGTAATTGAGACCTATCAGGCGCGCGTATCGCAAAACATCGCGCCGGAACATCTCGACATTTTCAGCGCCACGTTGAATCAAATCGCCTGCAATTTGCGGACAATCCGCGAAGAAGATAACAAGACCGAAAAATAATGACCCCTGAACAAAAGTTTGCCCGCTGGGTAAGGGTGAGTATTGCCTCTTTCCTGCTGATGTTTGTCTACTTTATCGTCGCGGATATCTGGATCCCGCTGACGCCGGACTCCACCGTGATGCGCGTGGTGACGCCGGTGTCTCCGCGCGTCTCCGGCTACGTGGCGGCGGTACATGTTCACAACAACAGCCAGGTGAAGAGAGGCGATCTGCTGTTTGAGCTCGACGACACGCCGTTTCGCAATAAGGTGGAAGCGGCGCAGATCGCGCTCGAGCAGGCACGCCTGTCCAACGAACAGCTGGATGCGCAGATCGTTGCCGCGCAGGCCAGCCTGAAAACCGCCGTGCTGACCGCGCGTAACGACAAAGTAACCTTTGATCGCTACCAGAAGCTGAGCACCCTGCAGAACGTCTCGCAGGCGGATCTGGATAAAGTCCGCACGACCTGGCAGAGCAGCGAACAGTCCGTCAGCTCAATTCAGGCCAACATCCATAACCTGCGCATCCAGCGCGGCGAGCGGGACGAGCACCGCAACGTGACGCTGCAAAAATACCGTAATGCGCTGGATGAAGCGGAACTCAATCTTGGCTGGACGAAGGTTTACGCCCAGGCGGACGGCACGGTCAGTAACCTGCAGTTAAGCCCGGGCTTTTACGCCTCCTCGGGCTCAGCCGCGCTGGCGCTGGTGAACAACCAGACCGACATCGTGGCCGATTTCCGCGAGAAGAGCCTGCGCCATACTCGTCAGGGCACCGACGCCGCCGTGGTGTTCGACGCCTTCCCGGGGCACGTTTTCCGCGCCCACGTCACCAGCAGCGACGCGGGGATCCTTGCCGGTCAGGAGGCGGTTAACGGCCAGCTCTCCGAGCCGGAAACCTCTAACCGCTGGGTACGCGACGCTCAGCGCATGCGTATTCACGTGACGCTGGACGAGGCGCTGCCGAAGCATCTGCCGACCGGCGCCCGTGCGACCGTGCAGCTCTACAACAGCGAAGGGCCGTTCGCGCGCTTCTTCTCCGGGATGCAGATCCACCTGGTGAGCCTGCTGCACTATGTTTATTAGTTCGATGTCTATTACTACCCTGGCGCGGGTGTTTACCCCGCACGGCAACATCGTCTATACGGCAAACGACTTTCGCCAGACCCTGCGCATCGTCTTTGCCGGGATGATTGCGCTCAGCATCTCCAGCTTCTACAACACCAGCTATGGCGTATTTTTCGTGGTCTACCCGATCATGCTGCTGTCGCTGGTGCCGGTGTTTAACCGCCACGTGGCGAAGCAGTTTATCTTCAGCGCCGCGCTAAACTGCGTTGAAATGGTGATTATCATCGGCTATCTGTCGCAGTGGCCGGTCATCATGACGCTGGTGGTGTTTGCCCTCTACGTGATGCGCTTTCGCTTTATGAGTAAAGGGCCGCTGTTTTTGTTCGGGTCCATGGGCGTGGTGTGCCAGAGCGTGATGCTCAACTTTATGAGCTACCCCACCACCAACTGGCACACGCTGCTGTTTTCCAACATCGAAGCGAGCGTGATGGCGGTATGCCTGAGCGCGCTGATGAACTATCTCCTGCCGGATGTGGAGCCCCGCAAGCCGCCACCGCTGATTGAGAAAGACGACGCCCGCGTGCGCCACGAGTCGCTGCTCTCCGGCACCGTCGCGACGCTGATATTCGTCGTTTTTCAGATCAGCGATTTAAGCGATTCGCTCTCGGCGCTGATGGCGGGGATTTTAATCCTGTTCCCGATGCACTATCGCGGTTCGGTGATGAGCTCCATCTGGCGCGTGGTCGGCGTGGTGCTGGGCTGCCTCTATATTCTGGTGGTGCAGCTGATCCTCTACGATCACAGCAGCCATATGCTATTGATGATGCCGCTGATCGGCCTCGGGCTGGCGTTTGGCGCGCGACTCCACGTGATGGAGAAGGTGGGCGCAGGCGTAGGGTTCTCCAGCATCACCACCATCGGGATAATGTTCGGGCAGAACATGCACCCGGACACTGACCTGGTGTTCAGCGATCTGTACCGCATCACCTCCGTCACCTTTTCGCTGGTCGCGACGCTGACGATGGTCTTTCTGGTGCACCTGATCCTGAACCGCTTCGAGGCGACGCGCTACGTCATTCAGGGCTGATAGCGTATGCCGCCGCTGAAGCTCCAGTCTTCAGCGGCAGTAAACTGGATAACGACCATCACGTCCCCATCATTGATGCCCATCTTCTCATTCAGCTGCGCAGCCAACTGGCGGTAGAGCGCCGTTTTCTGTTCATCGCTCCTCGGCTTACCGGCCACGATATTGAACAGTATCGCCCCCTCTGTTCTGCCCGGGCTGAGATAGTGCCGATCAACGTATCGATCCCCGGCAGCGAAGCATTCAAAAAAATGAAACCGGTCCTGTGCGGGAACGGCGAAGGTTTCCGTCAGCGCCTGGTGCAGAATGTCCGAGATCTGTTTTTTCTGCATCTCGCTATAGCGGCCACCCGTCATGATGCGAACAAACGGCATTATTGTTTCTCCTCTGCCAGGCAGGTCAGGGCGCTGACGGCTGCCGGCCAGCCTGCGTAAAACGCCAGATGGGTAAACGCTTCGGCAATCTCGTCGTCCGTCACGCCGTTTTGTCGGGCAAAGTCGATATGCCAGGGAAGCTGCGCGGTACGCCCCAGGGCGGCCAGGGCGGCAAGCGTGATCAGGCTGCGATCCCGCGGGGCCAGCTGCGGACGCTGCCAGATATCGCCAAACAGCACCTGCTGGCTGAGTTCCGCCAGCTTAGGGGAGATCTGCGCAAGCGTGTCGCGATTCAGTGTTGTGCTCATTTTTATTCCTCCTGTCGTCTGGAAATCACTCTCGCAGGCTGCCACCATAAATAAAATCGCAATGTTCAGGACTAAATGTCCTGAAAATGAGGATGATATGGATAAACGCTTTTCAGCATTAGACCTGGACGCGCTGCGCAGCTTTGTGGAGGGTATTCAATCCACCAGCTTTGCCGAGGCGGCGTACAGGCTGTGTCGGTCCACCTCTGCGGTCAGCGCCCAGCTAAAAAAGCTGGAGCAGCAGTGCGGCGTGGCGCTCACCGTGAAGCAGGGGCGTACGCTGGCTCTGACCCGGGAGGGTGAAATTCTGCTGAGCTACGCCCGACGCATGCTGGCATTAAATGATGAAGCGCTCCGGGCTATCAGGGGGGAGTTGCTGCAGGGCGAGGTGCGTCTGGGTATGCAGGAGGACTTTGGGGAATCCGTGATGCCGCAGGTTATCGGCGATTTTCACAGACAACACCCTGAGCTTCGCATGATCGCGCGCGTCGATCGCAACCCGCCGCTGCTGCGGGGCGTGGCGGCAAACGAACTCGATCTGGCGCTGGTCTGGCAGGAAGGACGAGAAGGCGACTATGTGCGAAGCGAGCCGCTAAAGTGGATTTGCCGGTCCAGCGAGGACATTGAGGTACTTCTGCATCGAGGTGAGCCGCTGCCGCTGGTGATGTTTGACGCCCCCTGCCTCTTGCGAAGCCGGGCTATCGCAGCGCTGGATGCCGCAGGTATTCCCTGGCGTATCGCTTTTACCAGCTATAGCCTGAGCGGACTGTGGGCGGGCGTCAGCGCAGGGCTGGGTATTACGCTCCGCACGCGTATTGGCCTGCCCGAGACGTTACAGGTCGACAGCCGCCTGCTGCCAGATACAGGAGAGTTGGGAATAGCGCTGCATCAGGGAAGCGCCTCCGCCAATGCCGCTATTTCCAGCATGAAGGCGCTGATCCTCAGGACGCTCAATGGATAAGCGTCGGGATTTGCGAGAGCAAAAACAGGATCAGGCCAATCGTCCCGCCCACCAGGGTGCCGTTGACGCGGATAAACTGCAGATCCTTGCCAATGTTCAGCTCAATCTGGCGGGACATGTCTTTGGCATCCCAGCTTTTCACCGTGTCGCTGATGTGGCGTGTCAGGAACGCGGCAAAATCCGGCGCGAGGCGGTGCGCGGCCTGCTCCAGATGCTCGTTCAGCGAGGCCTGCAGGTTCGCATCGTTCGTCAGCGTTTCACCGAACCACAGCCCGGCGTTGGCGATGCGCTGCTTCACGCGCGAGTCCTCACTCTGCATGTCCGCCTTCAGCCACTGGCGCAGGTCGGCCCACATCTCACCCAGATAGCGGTTAAACGCCTCATCGTTTTTCAGGTAGTGCTTGATGTTGTCGGCTTTTGCCGTCATGTCCGGATCGTTTTTCAGGTTGTCGATAAGCTTCAGCGTGGCGCGGTCAAACGCCTGGCGGATCTGGTGCGTGCGGTCGTGGCTGATATCGTCCAGCAGCGTGTTCACCGCGTTTGACACCATCTCCGCGCTTTGATCGCCCAGCCACTCGGTGGGCAGCACCATCGCCTTGCGCGGATGCTCGGTTTTGAGCCAGTGGACGATCTGGTCGGCGATAAAGTCCCGCGTGCTTTCCCGCTGAATGAGGGTAATCAGCCGGTTGATGATGGTGTCCAGCAGCACCTGATGGCGGTTGTTTTTGGTCATGCTCTCCAGCATCACGGCGCTGGTTTCAGTGAAGTCGACCTTGTCGATGGCCTTATGCACCGCGCGTTTGAGCAGGCGTTGAATGCGCCCGTCGTCGGTGAGTTCGAGAAAACCGCTCATCACCTGCATCAGATGCAGCCCGACGCGCTGGGCGTTGTCGGGCTTGCTGAACCAGGAACCAATCATCTGCGCGGGCTCATAGCGGCGGATCAACGCCACCAGCGACTGGGTATCGAGAAACTTCTCCTGCACAAACTGGCCGAGATTGTCGCCGATCCGGTCTTTATTGCGCGGGATGATCGCCGTATGGCGGGAGATAAAGGGAATCGGCACCCGGCGGAACAGCGCGACCACCGCAAACCAGTCAGCCAGCGCGCCGACCATTGCCGCTTCGGCAATGGCCTTGACGCCGCGCACCCAGAAGGTCTGCGGCAGGAACAGGGTGGTGATAAACGCTGCGGCGGCAACCAGCAGCAGCGACAGCGCCAGCAGCTTGGCGCGTTTGAGTTCAGCTATTTTTTCCATGGGTTAAGGATAGAGGGAAGCGGGGGGAATGTGCAAAAAACGCCACAGCACCCACCCGCCAAACCCCATCAGCACCACACCCGCCGTGCGCTCAATACACCACAGCGCACGGCTGAGCTTCTGTTGCACCGACGATAGCCCCATCAGCGACACCAGAGCCAGATCCCACACCAGCACCATCATCACCATCCAGACGCCGCACGTTGCCTGCTGAAGCAGCGTCACATCCGGTCCCAGTAGCGCCGTCATCAGCGCCAGATAGAACAGCGCGTTCTTCGGATTAAGCAGCGCCGAGCCGAGCCCCAGCAGGATCTGCTTTCGCAGCGAGGGGCAGCGCTGACGGGTTTCATTCAGCCTCATCGCCTGCGGTTGGCTGCGCACCAGATGCGAGCCGATCCACAGCAGGTACAGCGCGCCGCAAAGTTCTATCAGCGTAAACAGCCAGGCAAACTGGCGCAGCGCGCTCCAGCCGACAATCACCAGAACAATATAGAGCGCGTTGCCCGCGGCGATGCCTAAGCACAATCCGGCGCTGCCGCGCAGTCGGTAGCGCGCGGCGTAGCCCACCAGCAGGAAGAAGTCCGGACCCGGGCTTAACAGGGCGACAAAATGCGCCAGCGCCAGGGCGAGAAAAGCGGAAGGGAAGAACAGTTCCATAGCAACCTCGGTTAACAATCTGAGGTCAGACTACGGTGATGTAAACGCTATTTATTGTCGGATATTGATCGGCCAGTGGCGTACTGGCGCGGCGTGGCGGCGGTATAGCTGACGAAGGTCTTATGAAAATGGCTCTGGTCGGCAAAGCCGCTCTGGTAGCCCACGTCGGCGATGTCATCCCCGGCACGTAGCCGCGCTTTGGCGAACTCCACGCGGGAGATGTTGAGGAAGCTGCCCGGTGTCAGGCCGGTGTCCTGCCGGAAGGTGCGGATCAGCGTCTCTTTGCGCAGCGAGAATCGTTGGGCAAGTTCGTCAAGCGAAGGCGGTGCGGCCAGGTCGGCAAGAAACGCCTGCCGCACGTGCTGACTGGTTGAGCGAAGCGCATCTGCGTTTTCCAGGCGGCGGGGCAGGGCTGAAAGCAGCGTGTCCACGGAGGCAGGCGACATCGTCTCAACAATCTCAAGGTAGCGCTTAAAGAGCGTACGGTCGCGAATCACCTGGAGCGCCAGAGGAAGATCGGTGTCGATATAGAGCATATGGTAGCTGCGCGGTTGCCCGGCGACGGGGTTGCAGCTGTGCGGCGCATAGGCCGGGATCACAATGAGGTCCCCTGGGTTAAGGATGTATTCTCTGTCATGACACACGCAGCAGGTCTGGCCTTCCACAATCGCGCCGATGGAGAGCTGCGGGTGACAATGACGTTTATACGCCTGCGTGCTCTGCCACGTGCTGCGCAGCTCAAGGCCTGAGGCGCGGTGAAAAGTCTGCCGGATGTGTCGGGTATCGGTCATATGAACTCCTTCTGGACGTTTTTTATACCATGTCAGCGAACCGTCTGGCAGCGCTTCATTAAGAACCTTCCGGATATACCCAACTTTACGTCCACAGCCAGTCATGTTGACTACCATTAATACCCTAAGCGGTAAAACAAGGAGATTCGACATGGCTTATCAGACAGTAAATCCTGCCACTAACCAGCTCATCAAAGAATACCCCTCACATACCGACGCGGATATTGAAGCGGCCCTGAAGGCGGCCGATGCGCTTTACCATTCGGACTGGGCGAAAGGCGACATCAGCCAGCGCCTGCCGGTGCTGCATAAGCTTGCCGACCTGATCGACGAGCGCACCGAGGATCTGGCGAAGATCGCCAGCCAGGAGATGGGTAAGCTCATCGAACAGAGCCGCGGCGAGGTGAAGCTGTGCGCGCAGATCGCCCGCTATTACGCCGACAATGCGAAGCAGTTCCTGGCCCCGGTGAAGTACGACTCTGAGCTTGGGGAAGCGTGGGTGGAGCATCACCCCATCGGCGTGCTGATGGCCGTTGAGCCGTGGAACTTCCCGTATTACCAGCTGATGCGCGTCCTGGCACCAAACCTGGCGGCGGGCAACCCGGTGATCGCCAAGCATGCCAGCATCGTGCCGCACTGCGCCGAGACCTTTGCCCACCTGGTTCGCGAGGCGGGCGCGCCGGAAGGGGCATGGACTAACCTGTTTATTTCGTCCGAGCAGGTGGCGAACATCATTGCCGACGATCGCGTGCAGGGGGCGGCGCTGACCGGCTCCGAAAAAGCCGGCAGCGTGGTGGCCGCACAAGCGGCGAAGCACATTAAGAAATCCACGCTGGAGCTGGGCGGTAACGACGTCTTCGTGGTGCTGGACGATGCGGACCTGGACAAAGCCGTGAAGATTGGTGTGAATGCGCGCCTCAACAACGCCGGGCAGGTCTGCACCGCGGCGAAGCGCTTTATCCTGCATGAAAAGATTGCGGATGCTTTCCTGAGCAAATTCACCGAAGCGTTTAAGCAGGTGAAGATTGGCGATCCGCTGGACGAAAGCACCATGCTGGGGCCGCTGTCGTCGAAAGATGCGCTTGAAACACTGACCAAACAGGTTAACGAGGCGGTGAAAAGCGGCGCCACGCTGCACTATGGCGGCAAGCCGGTGCAGCGCGACGGGAGCTTCTTCGAGCCGACGATCCTGACGAATATCTCGCGCGACAACCCGGCGTACTTCGAAGAGTTCTTCGGCCCGGTGGCGCAGATATACGTGGTGAAAAACGACGACGAGGCGGTCGCGCTGGCGAACGACTCCCACTACGGCCTGGGCGGGGCGGTATTCAGCCAGGATATCGAGCGCGCGAAGAAAATGGCGTCCCGGATCGAGACCGGGATGGTGTACATCAACTGGCTCACAGATACTGCTCCAGAGCTGCCGTTCGGCGGCGTGAAGCGCTCCGGTTACGGACGCGAGCTGTCGGATCTGGGGATCAAAGAGTTTGTGAACCAGAAGCTGGTGGTGGTGCGTAAGTAAGAGGTCATAAAAAAACCTGCCAGCCGGCAGGTTTTTTTAAGGGGATTATTGCACTTCGATCTTGTCCCAGCCGCTTTTAAACATGCAGCTGTCAACCAGCGTATCCCGGCGATATTCATTCGCGTCTTCAACCGTGTAGCTCGTGGAAATATCCTTTTTCTTTTTCGATTTGTCCGTTTTTTCCGAGCTCGAACCGGTCACCACGTTATCCGGGGGAAGGTCGATCAGTGCCTGCGCTTCGCATTCCGTGAGCTTTTTATTCATTTCCACGTCGCTGACGCCCGGTTTCACCCATTTGTACTGGACGCAGCCGGTGAGCATCAGCGTGAGGCTCAGAACGCAAAGCGCGGTCATGCGGTGTTTCATCAGAAGGTGACTCCACCGCCAACATATGCGCCGTCAATCAGCGTATGGTTCGGACGACCGTCTTTGCCATCAACGCTCACGTGGCGGTAGCCCACTTTCAGGGTCACCGGCGCGATCGGCGTCCAGCTTACGCCACCGTTGGCTTCCACGTAGTTTTTCACGCTGTTGTTCAGCCCTTCTGGTGCCACGTAGCCTTCACCGTACACGTGGATGCTGTCGGTCAGGGCTACGTTTACGCCGCCACCGATTGGGAACGCCACGCCGTTATCGCCTTTTTTCGGGCCGATGTAGATAGCTTTCGCACCTGCGTTCAGCATCACCGGGCCCACTTCCAGGTTGTAGCCTGCGCCCACGCCGCCGGTCTGGGTACCGTCATCGGTGTTTTTAAGCCAGTTGCTTTCGGCATACAGGCCGGATGAGGATTTACCCATTTCCAGATTGAGGTTGGTAAAGTTTTTACCCTGCTCAATGCTGCCGCCCATTGCCAGAGCGGAACCCGAGAGGGCGGTCAGAGCAGAAAGAAGAAGGATATTCAGTTTTTTCATGTTTTATGCCTCGTCATTAAATTCATCTGGGGGCACCTTAACAAGCGATGTTTATGACTGCAAATGTGATGAAAGTCGCTGTTTTATGCTGATATTGTTAAGTTTTTTATAGAAGTTGTTGCAGTGCTGTTTGATTGCCGGGGTGTCAACGGGTGATGTTTTGGTGTTTAGGAACCGTTTAATTTTTTGACTAAACATAAACTGAACGAAGAAGGGATAGTGATTAGAGGTGAATTAATTGAGTTTCTAATAATTTCCAAAAGTATTTCAGTTGTCACACAATACAACACAACCTTACATTTCCGGGCAATGAATATACGTTCACTCGCCCATGCCGGTTGCCTTTCCATGTCATTTTTCTGACACGTTTATTCTTTACGTTGTTGGCTTCACTAACTGGATGCTAACAATATGAAAAGAAAAATTATTCCTGTGCTTATCGGTTGTGCGCTCTCTTTCTCTGGCCTGGCGGCACAGCCTACCGCTGAGCGCTATGTCGTCAGCTTCCCTGACGGCTCCCATGTGAAATACAGCGGCGCGTTTGCCGATGCTTTCCCGAACGGGCTCCCGGTGGGGATTGGCTCTGGCCTGCTGTTTACGGGCAAGCAGGGCGATGCCCTGACGTTTGCGACCGTGACCGATCGCGGTCCCAACGCCGATGCGCCAAAAATGGGTAAAAACGAAGCCAAAATATTTGTCACGCCAGATTTCGCGCCGCTGCTGATGACCATCCGCGTCCAGAACGGCAAAGCAGAGGCAACGGATGCCCGCCCGCTGCATGACGATAAAGGCGAGATTAACGGTCTGCCGCTGCAAAGCGGCGTGATTGGCTCCACCAATGAAGTGGCCTTCAGCGATACCTTAAAGACGTTGAAGGGTGACAACCGCGGGCTGGACACGGAAGGCATCACGCCGGACGGCAAAGGCGGCTACTGGCTGTGCGACGAGTATGGCCCGTTCCTGATTAACGTCGACAGCAAAGGCAAGATCCTCGCGATCCACGGGCCGCAGGCCGCGGAAGGCGAAAAATCCATCGCGGGCGGTCTGCCAAACATCATCAAATGGCGCCAGCCCAACCGGGGCTTTGAAGGCCTGACCCGAATGCCGGACGGGCGGATTATCGCCGCCGTGCAAAGCACGCTGGACATCGACGGCAAGAGCAAAAAGCAGGCGCTGTTCACCCGTCTGGTGAGCTTTGACCCGGCGACCGGCAAAACCGCGATGTACGGTTACCCCATCGACAGCGCGGCCTACGATAAAAACAGCGACGCCAAAATCGGCGACATCGTGGCGCTCGATAATCAGCACATCCTGCTGATTGAGCAGGGAAGCGATAAAAACGACGGGATGCGTAACCTGATTTACAAGGTGGATCTCAGCAAGGCGAGCGATCTTTCCGCCTTTGACAAGCCGGGCGAGTACCCGGAGTTTGATGATGAGAAAACCCTGGCGCAGCGCGGGATTACCCTCGCGGCAAAAACGCAGGTGGTCGATTTGCGCGCGCTGGGCTGGCAGCAGGAGAAGGCCGAAGGACTGGCGCTTATCGACAGCAAAACGCTTGCGGTGGCGAACGATAACGACTTTGGCGTGAAGGTGGCGATGCAAAACCCGGTCGAGGGCAAGAAGCTCAAGGATTATCGGGTGAACGCGGAAGGCAAGTTGACGCTTGATGATAAGCCGGTTGAAACCACGCTCAGCGTGAAGCCGCTGAAGAAGCCGGAGTCCGACAGCGAGCTGTGGATTGTGACGCTGCCGGAGGCGGTGAAATAAGTATCCCCACAAAATAATGCCTGCACAGACGGCCCCCTCTCCCTTGAGGGAGAGGGCTGGGGTGAGGGGGAACATACGGCTGTAGAGGTCATTCCGTTCACTTTATGTTCCTTGCTACTCTGTAACGACATGACCTGTGAACGTGCCAGGGTGGCTCAATCTGCACTGAACCCCTAAACCTGGACACTGCGATTTCATTGTTGCTCTGCCAGCGTCCGGTATTGTACCGGACTCATCCCGCCCGTTTTTAAACTGATTCGTTCGGTGTTGTAATAGCGAATATATCTGCCAATATCGCTTTCCAGTTCTTTCACTGAACTGTACTTTTTCCTGTAATACATCTCTACTTTCAGATGACTGAAGAAGTTTTCCATCACTGCATTATCCAGACAGTTACCCTTACGCGACATACTTTGTGTGATGCCCGCTTCAGCCAGCATTCTGCGCCATACAGGTGTTCGGTAAGCCCAGCCCTGATCGCTGTGTAGCATCGCGCCTTCTTTGTTTCTGCATGCTTTAAGCGCTTTTTTTAGCATCCTGCAGACCAGAGGTTGTGACTGACTGGTTGATGTTTGCCAGGCCACTATTTCATTATTGAACAGGTCCTGAAGGGCTGACAGGAACAGTTTTTGACCACCGGCACGGAACTCCGTCACGTCTGTGCACCACTTTATTCCACTGCATGCAGCAGTGAAGTTACGGGCAAGCAGATTATCTGAAGCCAGTCCGCCTCCAGCCATACAGGAACGGTATTTCCTTCGGCGTAACTGACATGTCAGGCCATACTTTTTCATCAATATGCGAACCGTTTTATGGTTCAGGATGAAGGCTTCATTACGCAGCGCCACCGTCATTCTTCGGTAGCCGTAGCGTTGTGCATTTCTCTGACTGATGGTGGACATAGCACTGACAGCAGATGCATACCGCTCCGACTGAGTGACAGGTCTGGAGAGCTGGTAATAATACGTGCTACGCGCCAGCCCTGCGGCACATAACAGGTAAACAAGTCGGTGGTCTGCAAGCAAACTCTGTATCACTCGCGTTTTTTCTGCTGTTCCCTGAGAGCGTTTTCCTCCCTCAGGGCTTTGAGCTTTTTTAAATATGCATTTTCCGCCCGCAGATATTCCAGCTCTCTCAGAAGTTCTGAGGGAGTCATCTCACTGAGCGGTCTGGAGTCAGGTATAAACTTTTTCTGTGACATAGCGGGCCCGGGTTTGGCTGTATTAAGCGCCTGTGCGCCTCCTTTCCGGTAACGTCTTGTCCAGTCGAGAATGAGCGATTCATTTGGAATGGCAAAGCGCGCTGAAGCTTCCGCATAGCTGCAACCGTGTTCAGTAACATAACGGATTACGCGGAGCCTGAAAGCTGAAGTATAGGCCCGTGCAGGACGGTCCTCCAGCCCGGCCTTTCCCTGACGCCTGTAAGCCCGTATCCAGCGGGTAAGAGGCGTCCGGCCAACACTGAACAGATGTGCTGTTTCTTTAATGCTCGACTCACCAGTCATGTAATGCTGTACAGCCGCAAGACGAATGTGAAAAGGATATCTCATCTGAACCTCCAGATTTTATGATCTGGTGTCCAGGATATGGGGTTCAGTGCAATCGCCACCACCCTGGCGACCCGGGCTCCCGGCGGTAAATCGCCGCTTCGCGGTGCCCTCAGCTTATTCCTTCGGGCTATCGGGTCGGGCATGAGCCTGCATCCCTGCAGGCCACGCCCTCTCGGCGCATCCCTGCGCCTCGCCCCGGCCCTACGGAAACGCTTCGGCGATTTACAGCCGGACCAGAACATCGCTGTAATTTATTCATTTTCCTGATACAAAATTCATCGCTTCAGGTTAATAAATTACAGAGGAGAGGGGATGCATGGCGGCTATTTCTTCAGACCCGCAAACGCCGCCCGAATCTCCTCTTCCGGCAGCTGTATACCAATAAACACCATCACGCTGCGCGGTACTTCATCGCCCCACGGTCTGTCCCAGTCGGCGCTGTACAGGCGCTGAACGCCCTGGAACAGCAGGCGGTTGGGTTCGCCGTCAATCCACAGCATCCCTTTGTAGCGCAGAAGCTTGTCGGCAAACGACAGCAGCAGGTTCTCCATCACGCGCGAAACCTCGCTGATGTCCACCGGGTAGTCCAGTTCCACCACAATCGACGCCACGTCGTTTTGCTTGTCTCCCATAAAGTGGAAGCGCGGTTTCGCGGTGACGTTCTCTTCCAGCATAAAGCCGTTGGTGTTGAACAGCTGAGACAGGTCGATATCACCGTGCGTCACCGTGTAAATTGGCGCGCGGGAGTTGATGCGCGTCAGGCGCTCGCGAAGCTTAACGCTTTCTCCCGTCACGTCGGTTTTGGTCAGCAGGATGCGGTCGGCGTAGCCCACCTGAGACTGGGCGATGGTGAACTGATTCATCTGCTCATCGGCGTGGACCGCATCGACCAGGGCAATGACGCCGTCCAGCAGATAGCGCTGGCAAAGGATCTCATGAGAGAAAAAGGTCTGAATAATCGGGCCGGGGTCGGCCATGCCGGTGCACTCGATCACCAGGCGGTCAAAGTCGATTTCACCGCGATCGCGGCTGTCGAGCAGGTCCAGCAGGGCGTCTTCCAGCTCGTTAGAGCGGGTGCAGCAGATACAGCCGTTGGTCAGGGTTTTGATCTGCGTGGCGCGATCGCCAATCAGCTGGTCGTCTACGGAGACTTCGCCAAATTCGTTTTCGATGACGGCGATTTTAAAACCGTGCTGTTCATTCAGGATGTGGCGCAGCAGGGTGGTTTTACCGGCGCCGAGGAAACCGGTCAGCAGGGTAACGGCAATCGGGGTCATGGTCTCTCCTTTAGCAGCAGCGGACGCCGCCTTCTCCACTTCCGCCGTAGCGCGCTTCCTGACGCTCGCGGAAGAATTCGGTGTAGGTCATGTACGGCTTATCCGGATGGTTGGTCTTCATATGCTCAACGTAGTTGTCATAGTCCGGAATGCCAATCAGCATTTTCGCCGCCTGACCGAGGTATTTTTTTGCTTCGCCTAAGTTACCAAACATAACGGGTCCTGATAAGAAAAAGCCCGGTGGCGCGCAGCGATCCGGGCCTACAGTTACATGCTGGATTAATGGTGTGAAGAGGTCTTCACGCCGCCTTCCGGCACCGGCACGTACGGGGTTTCTTTATCCGTACGGCCTTCAGCGTTACGCACTTTCAACCAGGTTTTGATGCCGTAGAAGATAATGCTGTACACCACCACCAGGAACAGAATGCTCAGACCCGCGTTGGTGTAGTTGTTCACCACGATATGGTTCATGTTGGCAATCTGCTGGGCAGTCAGGTCTGCGCCGCCTGCGGCAATCTTCTCTTTGTACTGGTTAGCCATGAAGAAGAAGCCTTCCAGCTGCGGGTTAGCGCTGAACAGCTTCAGGCCAAGCGCCCAGGTGGTGCAGAGCAGCAGCCACAGCGCAGGAACCACGGTGACCCAGATGTATTTGGTGCGCTTCATCTTCACGAGGACCACGGTGCCGAGCACCAGCGCCACGGCAGCCAGCATCTGGTTAGAGATACCGAACAGCGGCCACAGGCTCTTCACGCCGCCCAGTGGGTCGACAACGCCCTGATACAGCAGGTAGCCCCACAGGCCGACGCAGCCCGCCGTACCCAGGATGCCCGCTACCAGAGAGTCGGTTTTCTTCAGGAACGGCACGAAGTTACCGAGCAAATCCTGCAGCATGAAGCGGCCTGCACGGGTACCGGCGTCCAGCGCGGTCAGGATGAACAGCGCTTCGAACAGAATACCGAAGTGGTACCAGAAGCCCATGTCCGCCCACGGCAGCACTTTGTGGAACACGTGTGCGATACCGACAGCCAGTGTAGGAGCGCCACCGGCGCGGTTCAGCACGGACGGTTCGCCGATGTCCTTCGCAGTCTGCATGATCTGCTCAGGCGAAATCACGAAGCCCCAGGAGCTGACGGTCGCCGCCGCGTGTGCGCTGGCGTCTTTCAGCTGCGCCATAATCAGCGCCGCGTTGTCACCGCCCATCTCGTGCAGGTTTGGCATGGTGATGCCGAGACCCGCCGGCGGGGTGTTCATCGCGAAGTACAGACCCGGTTCGATGATGGACGCTGCAACCAGCGCCATGATCGCCACGAAGGACTCCATCAGCATCGCGCCGTAGCCGATCAAGCGTGCGTCTTTCTCGTTCGCCAGCAGCTTAGGCGTAGTACCGGAGGAGATCAGGGCGTGGAAGCCGGAGACCGCACCGCAGGCAATGGTGATGAACAGGAACGGGAACAGGGCGCCTTTCCACAGCGGGCCGGTACCGTCGATGTACTGCGTTACTGCCGGCATTTTCAGATCCGGGTTAATCACCAGGATACCGATCGCCAGACCGACGATAACGCCGATTTTCAGGAAGGTCGCCAGGTAGTCACGCGGGGCCAGAATCAGCCAGACCGGCAGCAGCGCGGAGATAAACGCATAGCCAATCAGCGCGAAGGTAATGGTGGTGTCCTTGAAGGTCAGCGCCGGGCCCCAGTACGGGTCGTGCGCAATCACGCCGCCGAAGTAGATGGAGGCCACCAGCAGCACGATACCAATCACCGACACCTCGCCTACGCGTCCCGGTCTCAGGAAGCGCATGTAGATACCCATGAACAGCGCAATCGGCACGGTTGAGCAGACGGTGAAGACACCCCACGGGCTTTCGGCCAGCGCTTTCACCACGATCAGGGCCAGCACCGCGAGGATGATGATCATAATCAGGAAGCAGCCGAACAGGGCGATAGTCCCCGGCACGCGGCCCATCTCTTCTTTGACCATCTCACCCAGAGAGGCGCCGTTACGGCGAGAAGAGATAAACAGCACCATAAAGTCCTGCACCGCACCCGCCAGCACCACGCCAGCGAGCAGCCACAGGGTACCCGGCAGGTAACCCATCTGCGCGGCCAGCACCGGGCCCACCAGCGGGCCTGCACCGGCGATAGCGGCAAAGTGGTGACCAAACAGCACGTAGCGGTTGGTTGGCACGTAGTTCAGGCCGTCATTGTTAATGACCGCCGGAGTGGCGCGCGTTGGGTCGAGCTTCATGACCTTCTGCGCGATGTACAAGCTGTAGTAGCGATAAGCAACAAGATAGACGGAAACGGACGCGACCACGATCCACAGGGCGCTTACGTGTTCGCCCCGGCGTAATGCGACAACCGCCAGACAAAAAGCGCCGAGGATCCCGAGTAAGGCCCAGGGCACGTGCTTCAGTAGTTTTTTAGTATCCATAGTAAGACCTGGTTTTTTATGTAAAGAAAAAAGGGTCAGGGTTCGTTGTGAGGAGGTATTGATTAATGCTGGAGCGATCGTGCCAGATCCTCGCGCGTATAAAGGACGGTAAATGAATGAGTGGTTGAAAGTGACAGGTGAGCGGTCAAAGGCGGCGACGAGCGGTTTCGGCTCGCCGCCAGGGGGCGAAATTATGTGATTGAGATCACTTGATTATTCGTATTGCGCTCCACCGCCAGATAGTGCTCCAGCGTTCCGAGCAGTTTTTCCTTCAGCCAGTTCGGCTCCAGAATCTGAATATGAGGCAGCCAGTAGAACAGCAACGGCAGGATCTGGTTCTCGTGGGCCGCCTGGCAGCGCAGCGTGACGCCGCCCTGTTGCTCCGCCAGCAGCTCTTGTTCTGGCAGAAGATCGCGACGCAGGAAGTAATGTGAAATATTATCTTTGATGAATATTTTCACCGCGAAAGTATTTTCAGAGACCCAGGGGTCGAGGCTTTTTTCCAGCAGCGCAAGGACATTTTCTTCCGGGGTGAAGGTCGTTTTCTGAATATCAAACCAGCTAATCTGACTCAATGAGAAGGATTTCAGGCGGCTATTTTCGGTGGCTTGTAAATACCATATATTTTTTTTGTTAATGAGTTTATAGGGATTAATCAGACGGGTTTTCCCCTTATAAACAATCTGACAAACATTATGGTTTTTAATCGATCTCTCGATTTTCGTTAAATGACGGCGAATATCACGTTGTACCGTATGTTCGGCTTCATTCGCAAGAATAAGAATATGGTTTTCGTCAACGCGCGTTTCAAGATTCTGCCAGAATTCCGTATTTCTTTCAGGGAAAAAGCTATCAGCATTCAGGAAGTTAGCAAGAGTGTGATGTAAGCCTTGTCCACCGGGCGATTGTGCCGAATGGATCAGTCGATATAGCCCGTTACCGGTATGTTCAACAATGGGAGAGAGGGCATTTAAATCCCGGTAGACGGTACGCTCGGTAATTTTAAATTTCTCCATTAGCGCACTGCGGTTTACCACACCGTTTAAATGTAGCTCAAGGAGAATATCGACCAGACGTTCAGCCGAGCGGCTCCGCGTCGTTTTAGCCATAAGGTCATCCTGTATATTTAGGTATGCGCTGAATGATGCGGGTGCACTGACACAAAATGTCAGTATTCAGGCACAGAAAATTTCTCTTATGGTTATATAACGGCGTGATTTAGCGGAAACCTTAGGAGTTTTTGTAGAAAGCGGCGCTGGCCGGAAAAAAAAGCCAGCGCGAGGGGGATTACAAGGCGGCTTCCGCCTCCAGCATAACCGGGTGGAAACGGCGCCTGAAGTAGATCAGGCCGTGTCCTTCGTCACTCAGGATGATGTTTTTAATTTCAACAAGGTAGACAAGATGCGTGCCGATGGTTTGCACCTGGCTAATCTCGCCTTCAAGGCTGGCCAGCGCGCCCTTGAGCACCGGCTGCGCCAGCGGGCCTTTTTGCCAGCAGGAGAGGGCAAAGCGCTCCTCCATCGTTATTCCGGTCATCCCGGCGAAATGGCGAGCCATGATCTCCTGCTCGTGGTTCAGCACGTTAACGCACAGCCTGCCGTTACCCTGAAATACCGGATTCATGGCGCTGTTAGCGTTGATGCACACCATCACTGATGGCGGGGTGTCGGTCACCGAGCAGACGGCGGTAGCGGTGATGCCGCAGCGTCCGGCCTCACCCTCGGTGGTGATCACATTGACCGCCGCCGACAGGCTACTCATTGCGTCGCGAAAACGCAGGCGTTGTTCATCTGAATGCATTGCAACCTCCCGCTGCGCTATTTCAGCAGCTTGTCGAGCATGTTGATATCGCTGTTGTTGTGCAGGTGCGGTACCGTCCAGCCGTGCTGGTCGTATTCGGACATGCAGCGGTCGACCATCGCCATCATCTTGTCCATGTTGCCGGAGCTCTGCGCCTGGCGCAGACACTGCAGGCGGATCTCATCCTGGCTGCCGGAGTAGTTAATTTCGTACAGCTCGTGACGACCGCCAAACTCGCTGCCGATGGCGTCCCACATCAGTTTCAAAATCTTGATGCGTTCGACGTGATCCATGCCGTTGGAGCCGCGCACGTACTTCGCCAGATACTGGTCGATCTGCGGGTTGTTCAGATCCCGGGCGCTGGACGGCAGGTAGATCAGCCCGGAGGTGACGTTACGCTCGATGATGTTCTTGATCTTGGCGTAGGCCATCGGCGCCATCACGCGGTAGGTCTGCAGCGCGGCGTGATCCGGCAGATACGCACCGTTGACCCACGGGGTGGCTTCGGAACACATGGAGTCGCTCAGCGCCCAGAACATGTTGCGCCAGGCCACCACTTCGCCGAGATCCGCCTGCACGCCGCGGAACTCCAGGGTGCCGGTGCACTCCAGGGATTTCTTCAGCAGGGCGGTGATGAAGTCGAGCTTCACCGCCAGACGCACGCAGGCCTGCAGCGGGTACATGCGGGCGAAACCGCCCTCCATCGTCCAGCGACGGCAGCGGTCGAAATCGCGGTAGATCAGCACGTTTTCCCATGGGATCAGCACATGATCCATCACCAGGATCGCATCGTTCTCGTCGAAGCGGCTGGAGAGCGGGTAGTCGTACGGGGATCCGGTTGCGCCTGCCACCATCTCGTAAGAGGCGCGGGAGATCAGCTTCACGCCCTCGGCTTCCATCGGTGCGACGAACATCAGTGCGAAGTCCGGGTTTTCGCCCATCACCTGCGCGGAGCCGAAGCCAATCATGTTGTAGTGGGTCAGGGCGGAGTTGGTGGCCACCACTTTCGCGCCGCTGACGATAATCCCGGCGTCGGTCTCTTTCTCCAGCTTGATGTAGACGTCTTTTACCTCGTCCGCTGGCTTGTGGCGGTCGATTGGCGGGTTAACGATGGCGTGGTTGAAGTACAGGCCGGTTTCCTGAATGCGGGTGTACCAGTTCCGGGCGTTCTGTTCGAACTGGCCGTAGAAGGCCGGGTTGGCGCCCAGCGCGCAGCCGAACGCGGCTTTGTAGTCCGGCGTGCGGCCCATCCAGCCGTAGCTCAGGCGCGACCACTCGGCGATGGCGTCGCGCTGCTGGCGCAGGTCGTCGGCGCTTTTCGCCACGCGGAAGAATTTATGGGTGTAGCCGCCGCTGCCGGTGTCGGTGCCCCAGCAGAGCGTGTCCTGCATGTCCGGCTTGTGCAGCGCGTCGTACATCTGCGCGATGGAGGCCGCCGCATTGCGAAACGCCGGATGGGTGGTGACGTCTTTGACGCGCTCGCCGTAGATATAAATCTCACGACCGTCCTGCAGGCTTTTTAAATACTCTTCGCCGGTTAACGGGCGTTTGGCATCAGCGCGGAACTCTTCAGGCTTCATAGGGGACCTCGTATCGGAATAGGGTTGTTAAATTTATGTTTTGTTTTTGTTGTTTAATTGAAGCCTGAGAGGGACGTAACGTGAAGGGACGATTGGGACAACGGCGGGTACTTTTCGGGCGGGATTGGGTTTTGTGATCTGTGCGGCTTTTCGGCGGGTGGCGCTGCGCTTACCCGCCCTACGAACCGTGATGCGTTCAGGAAACCGGTACTTTCTGCGCCCGATACGCGCTCGGCGAGCACCCTACTAAGCGGTTAAAAAAGCGGGCGAAATAGGCCGGATCTTTGAACCCCAGCTGCCAGGCAATCTCGCTGACGGTGCTGTCGGAGAAGAGCAGCAAGCGCCTGGCCTCCCGCAGCTGGCGGTCGAAGATCAGGCGTTTTGGCGGACGGTTGGCGAAGCGGCGACAGATATCGGTCAGGCGGGATTCGGTCAGGTGCAGCTCGCTGGCGTATTCCGGCACCGTCCAGTGCTGGTGGTAGTGGGTGTCGATCAGCTGGGTAAAGCGCTGGAACAGCTTCAGCTCGCCGCGCATGCCGCCTGAGGCGTGGTCGTCGAGCTTCGCGTTGCGCAGCAGCAGGGTAAACACCGCCTGCGCCAGCAGGACCAGGGTATGCTCGCGCCCGGGCAGCTGCTCCGTGGATTCCCGGGCAATCAGCTGCCAGTAGTGCTTCAGCGCCGCCAGCTCGTCCGGCCTGTCGGAAAGCGAAAGGCAGATCCCCGGCAGGCCGAACGCCTCCCGCGTGCCGGGGTAAAGCACCTCCAGCAGCGGCCAGATCAGATCCTCGCGCACCGTCAGCACGTGACCGTCGCTGTCGGATTCGGTGATAAACGCGTGCGGCACCGACGGCGGCGTGAGGACGAACAGCGGGGCCTGCACCGAGTAGCGGTGATCGTCGAGCTGGAGTTCAATCTGCCCGGTATCGAGAAAGTGCATCTGAAAGTACTGGTCGTGACGATGCGCCTGCATGTCGCGGCCAAAAAAGGCCGCCATGCGGGCGAACGACTGGTAGTGCACATCGTCGGTGCCCAGACTTTCGTCGTACTCCTTGCTGATATCAATGTTGGCGATAGGGCTCTGGCACATGACCGTTCCTCTGTTGATCCCGCTGCGTCATCGGAATGCGCGTCAGCACCAGGGCGCCGACCACCAGCAGCCCGGCCACGAACCACAGCCCCGAGCTGAAGCTGCCGGTCGCGTCGCGCAGGATCCCAATCAGCAATGGGCTGACGGCGGATCCGACGTTGCCGATGGCGTTGATCACCGCCAGCGCCACCGCGCGGGACTGCAGGCTAATAACCCGATCCGGCGTGGTCCAGAATATCGCCATGGCGGTAAACGATCCGGTTGAGGCCATGATGATGCCAAGCAGCTGGATCAGGCTGTGATCGGTGGCTGAGGCCAGCATCCATCCCGCCGCCGCGAACAGGTACGGCAGGATGGTGTGCTTTTTTCGCTCTTTCAGCCTGTCGGAGCGGCGGCTCCACCAGATCATCCCGAGGATGGTGCAGAACTGCGGGATCGCCGCCAGCAGGCCGATGACGATGTTGCTGCTTCCCGTGTTGAAGCTTTGCAGGATCTGCGGCGTCCAGATGTTGATCGCGCTCAGCGTGTTGGTCAGGCAGAAGTAGGCCAGCGTGTAGAGCAGCACCGCCGGGGTCAGCACCTCGCGCAGCGTCGAACGCGGCGTGACGGATTGGGCAATGGCGACCTCCTGCTCGCGGGCGATCATCGTTTTCAGCGCCTGTTTTTCGTCCTCATCCAGCCAGGTGGCCTGGTCCGGCGTGTCGTTGAGGTAAAACCAGGTCACCACGCCGAGCACCACCGACGGCAGCCCCTCCAGCAGGAACAGCCACTGCCAGCCCTTGAGGTTCCATAGCCCGTCCATCGCCAGAATGTACCCGGAGAGGATCGAACCGAGCATCATGGTCACCGGCATGGCGATCATAAATAGCGCGTTGGCGCGGGCGCGGTGATAGGCCGGGAACCACCAGGTGAGATAGACCAGGATCCCCGGCAGGAAGCCGGCTTCGGCAATGCCTACCAGCATGCGCAGGACGTAGAGCGTTTCAGGGCTGGTGGCGAACATGGTGCAGGTGGAGGCAATACCCCACACCACCATGATCCCGGCGATCCAGCGCCGCGCGCCGATCTTCGCCAGCATGATGTTGCTCGGGATGCCGCACAGCACGTAGGTGACGTAAAACAGCGTCGCGGCCAGACCAAACATGGTTGACGTGAGGCCCAGATCTTTACCCATCGTCAGCCCGGCGAAGCCGATGTTGATGCGATCGAGGAACGAGAAGACAAACAGGATAAAGAGAAAGACGATCAGACGCCGGAACAGCTTGTGAATGGCGCGATGTTCAACAGCTTTATTATCATGAGCTTGCAGGGTAGAGGTCGTCATGGTGCGCTCCAGATCTTACGTTTAGTAGACGGATTTATTGTTATTAACTGACGTAACCGGTTGTTCGATAAAACGTGCCGCCAGCGCTTCCGCGCCGCGGGCGAGCAGGGTGGTGTCGACGCCGACGGCGACAAACAGCGCGCCGAGTTCGAGGTAGCGTTTAGCCATCTGCTCGTTCGCCATCAGGATGCCGGGGGCTTTACCGGCAGCGCGTATCTGCGCGATCGCCTGCTCGATGGCGGCCTGCACTTCAGGGTGCTGCGGATTGCCGGCAAAGCCCATGTCGGCGCTCAGATCCGCCGGGCCGATAAACACGCCGTCGACGCCTTCCACGTCCAGGATCTGCGGCAGGTTTTTCAGCGCCTCGCGGGTTTCAATCTGCACCAGCACGCACATGGCGTCGTTGGCCTGCTGCAGGTAGTCCGGGATGCGGTTCCAGCGCGACGCCCGCGCCAGGGCGCTGCCGACGCCGCGAATGCCCGCAGGCGGGTAGCGGGTGGCACGTACCGCCAGCCGCGCTTCGTCGGCGTTTTGCACCATCGGCACCAGCAGGGTTTGCGCACCCACGTCCAGCAGCTGTTTGATTTGCACCGGGTCGTTCCACGACGGGCGGACCACCGGCTGGCTCGGATAAGGGGCGATAGCCTGCAGCTGGGTCAAGACGGTCTGCACGCTGTTCGGTGCGTGCTCGCCATCGATCAGCAGCCAGTCGAAGCCTGCTCCGGCCAGCAGCTCGGCGCTGTAGCTGCTGGTCAGCCCCAGCCATAACCCAATTTGCGGACGGCCAGCTTTCAGCGCCGCTTTAAATGCATTTTGCATCGTGCTCTCCTAGACAAAGCGGCAGCTGATGGAGCCCATGTTGCCGTAGTCGACGTGGAAGGTGTCGCCTCTGCTGGCGGGCACCGGGCGGGTAAACGAGCCGCCGAGAATGATCTGGCCAGGCTCAAGCTGCACGTCGTACGGCGCAAGCTTGTTGGCCAGCCACGCCACGCCGTTGGCCGGGTGGTTCAGAACGCCTGCGGCCACGCCGGTCTCTTCGATCACGCCGTTGCGGTAGAGCAGGGCGGAGATCCAGCGCAGATCCAGCTCGTCGGGCTTAATCGGACGGCCGCCGAGGATCACGCCCGCGTTGGCGGCGTTATCGGAGATAGTGTCGAAGACCTTGCGCGGACGCTGGGTCTCCGGGTCGACGTTGTGGCAGCGGGCGTCGATCAGCTCCAGCGCGGGGATGACGTAATCCGTGGCGTTATAGACGTCGAAGATCGTGCAGTTCGGGCCGCGCAGCGGTTTTGCCAGCACGAACGCCAGCTCCACTTCAATGCGCGGGACGATAAAGCGATCGACGGGAATATCGCTGCCGTCATGGAAGAACATGTCGTCCAGCAGTGCGCCGTAGTCCGGCTCGCTGATCTGCGAGCTGGCCTGCATCGCTTTGGAGGTGAGGCCGATCTTGTGGCCCTTCAGCACGCGGCCTTCGGCGATCTTCAGGCTCACCCATTCGCGCTGGACGGCGTAGGCGTCTTCAATCGTAATCTCCGGGTAGTCCAGCGAGATCGCGCGGATCTGCTCCCGGGATTGTTCCGCCTGATGCAGACGATGGGCAATCAGGGTATGGGTATGTTTGTCGAGCATGGCGATATCCTGTTTAACGTTTGTTTTCTCCCTCTCCCTGTGGGAGAGGGACGGGGTGAGGGCATCAGGCTGCAGAGATTTCCCCTCACCCTAACCCTCTCCCACAGGGAGAGGGGACGGTTTTACTTAAACAACGCGTGCACGTTGTTTTGTTTGTAATTGAGCGTCGGATGCAGCTCGTCGAGCTCGAACGACAGCGCCAGGTAGCGGCTCGCCATCAGTTCCGCAAAGTGCGCTTTGATCAGCCCAAACAGCATCTCCCCCACGGCCTCCCGGCTCTCCAGACTGCGCCCCGCGCCAATCTTCAGCGTCATATGGACAAAGGCGTAATCATGCTTGCCGTCGGCCATCTGCCAGGTGTCCAGCCAGTGGGCGCGGCTGCGGATACCGCCGAGCGGGAAGATGCCCGTGGCGGCGAGCGCCTCGTTCACTTTGGCGAACAGCCCCGGCAGGTCGGCCTGCTGGCGGATGTTGTCGGTACATTCAGCAATAAAATGCGGCATGGTGGCTCCTTATGCGGGCAGGGGGAAAACGGCGTTGACCTGGCCGGTGCCGGAGCTGGCGAACAGCTCGGTGAGAAACTCCACCTTGCCATCGTATTTGTCCCAGCCGAGCATGCCCAGCAACATCACCGTGTCGTGCATGTTGCCCTCGCCGTAGCAGTAGTCGGCGTACTCCGGCAGCATGCTGCAAAACTCCTTAAACTGACCCTCGCGCCACAGCTTCACCACGCGCTCGTCCATCTGGCGGTCGAACTCGCGGGTATAGCTGTTCATCCCTTCTTCCGCGCGCTGGTCGTCGATAAAGCGGTGCGACAGCGAGCCGCTGGCGAGCACCGCCACGGTGCCGTCGTATTTTTCGATGGCGCTGACGATGGCTTCGCCCAGCCTGCGGCTGTCGGCGAAGTCGTGAACCGTGCAGAACGCCGAGATGGATATCACTTTGAAGTGCTTATCCGCGTTCATGTAGCGCATCGGCACCAGCGTGCCGTACTCCAGCTTGAGGCTCGGGATGTTGTGCGCTTTGGCACGCACGCCGAGCTTCACCGCTTCGTCGGCGATAAGCTGGCCGAGTGCCGGGTTGCCGTCGTAGTCGTAGGTCATGTCGCGGATAAAATGCGGCAGCTCGTTACTGGTGTAGACGCCTGAAAAATGGTCCGCACAGTTGATGTGGTAGGCGCTATTCACCAGCCAGTGGGTATCGAACACGATGATGGTGTCCACGCCCAGCTCCCGGCAGCGCTTGCTGATCTCTTTGTGTCCGTCGATGGCCGACTGGCGGCAGCCGTGGTTTTTGCCCGGCAGCTCGGAAAGGTACATCGACGGCACGTGGGTGATTTTCGCTGCTAACGCTAATTTACCCATTTTCAGATCCCCCACTTTGGAATCGGATGGTCGCCCATGGAGATGCAGACGTTCTTCATCTCCGCGAACACCTCGAAGCTGTACTCGCCACCCTCGCGGCCGGTGCCGGAGGCCTTCACGCCGCCAAACGGCTGGCGCAGGTCGCGCACGTTCTGGGTGTTGACGAACACCATGCCCGCTTCGATATTGCGCGCCAGGCGCAGCACCTTGCTGACGTCCTGGGTCCAGATGTACGACGCCAGGCCGTACTCCACGTCGTTGGCCAGGCGCAGCCCTTCCGCTTCGTCCTTGAACGGCAGCAGGCAGGCCACTGGCCCGAAGATCTCCTCCTGCGCCACGCGCATGCGGTTATCAACGTCCGCCAGCACGGTCGGGCGCAGGAAGTTGCCGCCTTTCAGGTGTGCAGGCAGGTCGGTCGGTTTGTCCGGGCCGCCCGCCAGCAGGGTTGCGCCTTCCTCGATACCGAGGCGGATATAGCCGGAGACTTTTTCCCAGTGCTGCTGGCTGATGAGCGCGCCAATCTGGGTGGTCGGATCGGTCGGGTCGCCCACGCGCAGGCGGTTGGCGCGCTCGGCAAAGCGCTTGACGAATTCCGGGTAGATGCTCTGCTGGATAAAGATGCGCGAGCCCGCGGTGCAGCGCTCACCGTTGATGGAGAAGATGGTGAACAGGGCGGCGTCCAGCGCGCGCTCGATGTCGGCATCCTCAAAAATCAGTACCGGGGATTTGCCGCCCAGCTCCATGGAGTATTTCTTCAGCCCGGCATTTTTCATGATGTTGCGCCCGGTGGCGGTGCCGCCGGTGAAGGAGACCGCGCGCACGTCGTGATGACGCACCAGCGCGTCGCCTGCCGTCGCGCCGTAGCCCTGCACCACGTTCAGCACGCCCGCCGGAATACCCGCTTCGAGGGCCAGCTCGCCCAGACGATCGGCGGTCATCGGGGAGAGTTCGGACATCTTCAGCACGGCGGTATTACCTAAGGCCAGACAGGGCGCGACCTTCCAGGTGGCGGTCATAAACGGCACGTTCCACGGCGACACCAGCGCGCAGACGCCCACCGGCTGCACCAGGGTGTAGTTGAGCATCTTGTCGTCAACCGGGTAGGTCTTGCCGTTCATTTGCTGGCACACCTCGGCGAAAAATTCGAAGTTGTGCGAGGCGCGCGGGATCAGCACGTTTTTGGTCTGGTGGATCGGCAGCCCGGTATCGGCGGTTTCCATGGCGGCAATCTCGGGCACGTTCTGGTCGATCAGATCGCCCAGACGACGCATCAGGCGCGCGCGCTCCTTCATCGGCAGGTTGGCCCACTTCGGGAACGCCTCTTTGGCGGCGGCAACGGCCTGATGGATTTCGGCCTGGCCGCCGGCGGCAACTTCTGCCAGGAGCTCGCCGGAGGCCGGGTTAGTAGTGTGGAAGTAGTCGCTGCCCGCGACGTTTTTACCGTTGATCCAATGGTTTATCTTTTTCATTTTGCCGTCTCCTCACTCACAATTCGGTTCACCAGGCGTCCAACGCCTTCCACTTCCACCACCACCTCATCGCCCGGCACCACGTCGGAGAGCCCCTTCGGCGTGCCGGTGGCAATCATGTCGCCCGGCTGCAGGGTCATAAAGTCGCTCAGGTACGCAATCAGGTACGGGATGCTGAAGATCAGATCCGCCGTGGTGCCTTCCTGACGCAGCTCGCCGTTAACGAAGGTGCGCAGGGCGAGGTTGTGCGGGTCGGGAATGGCTGCTTTTGGCACGATGTTTGGGGAAATGGGGGTCAGCCCGTCGCGGCTTTTCACCCGCAGGTTCGGGCGGTAGTAGTTTTCCAGGTAGTCGCGGATGGCGTAGTCGTTGCAGACCGTGTAGCCCGCAACATAGTCCATCGCATCGGCTTCACTGACCTTACGCGCGGTTTTACCGATGACCACCACCAGCTCCGCTTCGTAATGCATGTATTCGATATTGTTCGGACGCACCGACGTCTGGTTGTCACCGTTGAAGGTGTTTGGCGCTTTGATAAAGACCAGCGGCTCGGTGGGCGGCTTGAAGTCCAGCTCGCTGGCGTGGTCGGCATAGTTCAGACCGAGGGCAAACAGCGTGGCGTGCGGCGGCCTGCTGTGCGCAATAGTGACGTTGCGCTCATCCACCACCGGGTTTTCCAGCGGTGGAAAGCCTTCCGCCAGAATACGCACGCGATCGCCCGGGCGGATCTCAACGCGGCTGTGAGGGGTACCGAGCAGGATAGCATCGCCGGGATTGAGGGTGGCGAACTCGCTCAGGGCGCTCAGCAGTTCGGCAGCGTTACGCTGAAGATCGGCGGTGTTCCAGTGGTCCGCTTCGCGGCCGTTGATCTTGGTGATGATGGTCAGGTTATCTACGTTATCAAGGGCGACAAGTTCGCCGAGCGGGCAGAATCCGTCACGACATTTGGCCTTGATGGCCGGGCGATAGAAGCTCTCTTCCGGCAGGCTCACCTCGTTGGCCAGCGCATACCCCGCGATGTGCTCCGCAGCGTCCTCCACGCGTACCTTGCTGGCGGTTTTACCGATCACCAGCGCCACCGTCGCGCCGCTGAGCACCTTTTCCCCCTGCGGGAACGGAATGGGTTCGCCCGCACGAATCACGGTGTTATGGGGTTTGATAAACCACACCGCCGTTTTCGGCGGCGTGTTGTAGGGGGCTTTTTCAAACGCCTCACGCCAGGCTTCACGCTGGCTTTGATGGTTGAGGGCGACGGCAAAAACGGTACCTTTCATTCACATACTCCTCAGGCCGGATGTCCTGTTTGGATTTCATTAATATGTTAATGATCTGGTTTTATGCTTTTGCTGTTCATTTCGCAATCAGAAGTGAAAAATTTGTGATATGAATAACAATAAATTTACATATTATTTTTTATGTATATTAAAATCAGTGTGTTAATAAAATTGATGGGTTTCTGTTAGACTTTTTGATGGAAAACGTGTTGTTTATAAAAACATCTTTTAGTGATTGTTTACTTGTTAATGATGTGAAGGGAAGAGGCTATGCATGATTCATTAACCATCGCGCTGCTGCAGGCGCGGGAAGCGGCGATGTCCTACTTCCGCCCGATCGTGAAGCGCCATAATCTGACCGAGCAGCAGTGGCGCATTGTGCGCGTGCTGGCTGAACATCCGTCGATGGATTTTCACGATCTGGCGTTTCGCACCTGCATTTTGCGCCCGAGCCTGACCGGTATTCTGACGCGCATGGAGCGTGACGGCCTGGTGCTGCGCCTAAAGCCGGTGAACGACCAGCGCAAGCTGTACGTGTCGCTGACCAAAGAGGGGAATGCGCTGTATGAACACGCTCAGGCGCAGGTCGAAGAGGCGTATCAGCAGATTGAGGCGGAATATACGCCGGAGAAGATGAAACAGCTGACGGCGCTGCTGGAAGAGTTTATTGAACTCGGAAACCGGCATAACGCAGCGCGGGAAGAAGAGTAAAAACCCCAAATTCCAGGATGATTTTCGTAAAGTTTTCCCTTTCCAGGCCGAAAATTCTGTATCTGCCTGAGGAAAGAGAAAACATGTTAAACCGTATCAAGATTGTCACCAGCTTAATGCTGGTTTTAGCGATATTTGGCCTTTTACAACTCACGTCCGGTGGTCTTTTCTTTAATGCTCTGAAGAATGACAAAGAGAATTTCACCGTCCTGCAAACCATTCGCCAGCAACAGTCCACGCTGAACGCCAGCTGGGTAGCGTTGCTGCAAACCCGTAATACCCTGAACCGCGCGGGTATCCGCTACATGATGGATCAGAGCAATATCGGCAGCGGCGCGACCGTTAACGATTTGATGCAAATCGCGTCTACGTCTCTGAAACAGGCGGAAAAAAACTGGGCTGCCTACGAAGCCCTGCCGCGCGATCCGCGTCAAAGCGATGCGGATGCCATGGAGATCAAGCGTAACTATGATATTTACCACGGTGCGCTGGCGGAGCTGATCCAGCTGCTGGGCGCGGGCAAAATCAACGCCTTCTTCGACCAGCCGACCCAGAGCTATCAGGACGGTTTTGAGAAGCAGTACGTGAGCTACCTGCAGCAGAACGACAAGCTGTACCAGATGGCGGTCGAAGACAGCAACAGCTCCTTCAGCCAGGCTATCTGGGTGCTGATTAGCGTCCTGATTGCCGTGCTGGTGGTGATCGTGGCCGTCTGGCTCAACATCAAGCAGACGCTGATCTCCCCGCTGAATCGTCTGATCGACAACATTCGCCATATCGCCAGCGGCGACCTGGTGAAGCGTATTGAGGTTCAGGGCACCAACGAAATGGGTGAACTGGCCGACTCGCTGCGTCATATGCAGGGTGAGCTGGTGCGTACCGTCGGCGACGTGCGTAACGGCGCGAACGCGATCTACAGCGGCGCGAGCGAAATTGCGATGGGCAATAACGACCTCTCCTCCCGTACTGAACAGCAGGCCGCTTCCCTGGAAGAGACCGCTGCCAGCATGGAGCAGCTGACGGCGACCGTTAAGCAGAACGCCGAGAACGCCCGTCAGGCGAGCCATCTTGCCCTGAGCGCCTCTGAAACCGCGCAGAAAGGCGGCAAAGTGGTGGATAACGTGGTGCAGACCATGCGCGATATCGCGGGCAGTTCGCAGAAAATTGCCGACATTATCAGCGTGATCGACGGCATTGCTTTCCAGACCAACATCCTGGCACTGAACGCGGCGGTAGAAGCGGCGCGTGCGGGCGAGCAGGGCCGTGGCTTTGCGGTGGTGGCCGGTGAAGTGCGTAACCTGGCCCAGCGCAGTGCCCAGGCGGCTCGTGAAATCAAGAGCCTGATTGAAGACTCCGTGGGTCGCGTAGAAGTGGGTTCAACGCTGGTAGAAAGCGCCGGTGAAACCATGGGTGAGATCGTGAACGCGGTAACCCGCGTAACGGACATCATGGGTGAAATCGCCTCTGCGTCTGACGAGCAGAGCCGCGGTATCGACCAGGTGGGTCTGGCGGTAGCTGAGATGGATCGCGTGACCCAGCAGAACGCCTCGCTGGTTGAGGAATCTGCCGCAGCGGCTGCCGCACTGGAAGAGCAGGCGAGCCGTCTGACGCAGGCCGTGGCGGTGTTCCGCATTCAGCAGGAGCAGATGAAAGCGCGCGAGTTCGCTGCGGCTAAAGCGGTTTCCACGCCGGTGATGGCGCGTAAAACCGCGACGGTCGATTCAGGCGATAACTGGGAAACGTTCTAACTCTGCGCGTTGCGCCGGGTGGCGGCTGCGCCTTACCCGGCCTACGGTTCAGGGTTTTGTAGGCCCGGTAAGCGCAGCGCCACCGGGCGATATTACAGAGGCAGGCGCATGGCGCAGCGCGTTTCATACGCGAAACCGTGCGCTGTCTCTTCTTCCCTTTTCTGACGCAGTTCAGGCGTCAGCGTCGTCATTTTTTCAAACCCCAGCCGTGCATAGAACGGCGCGTTCCACGGTACGTCCCGGAACGTCGTCAACGTCAGCGACGCCAGCCCCAGCGTGCGGGCATGGTCAGCCGCACAGGCGATAAGCTGCCGGCCAATCCCTTTTCCCTGCCAGTTCAGATCGACCGAAAGCTCCACGATAAACAGCGACGAAGAGTGCGCTTCGGTGAGGATAAACCCCACGGGGCGGTCGTTCACCCGCGCCAGCCAGCTTAGCCCACGTTCAACATACTCAAGGTGCTGCTCAGCGGAAATGACCTCGCCATCGGCAAGCCAGGCGAGCTCCGGGTCTTCACGAAAGCGCTCGCCCGCCGCGCGTTCAATGGCGGGCAGGGCGGCAACGTCGCCGGGACGCGTGGGTCGAAGGGTGATGTTAAGGTCGACCATTAGCCTGCTCGACTCACAATTTTAATTTCGACCATGCCAATTCCGAGCTCGCGCGGTGAATGGCCAAGAATATTCCCTTCATTGGTGGACTGCGGATCCGGCGGGACGATCACCAGGGTATTGCTGCGCGAAGGATTCTCAAAATGCAGCGTATGCGTGCTCACGTCGTTCCCGAGCGTCAGCGTCTGCTCCCGATCGCCCACGCGCACCGGTACGGGCTTGTTAGCGTTAGGGCCATACGCTCTGGCGGTAATCACCAGGTCGAATTGTTCCGGCAGCGGATGGGTGTACTCAATTTTCATCTCATTGCCCAACTGCGCGTTTGACCAGCGTCCCCAGGACTCCGGCCGCGAGATGCCGCTAAACTGCTTCACTTCTTCCGGCGCGCCGGCCACGTTAAAGATAAAGCTGTCCGCTTTGTAGCGAATATCGTTGTCGCTGATTTTCAGCATGTCGATGTTGTGCTGATAGCGCGCCGTATCAATCACCGTATCTTTAAACGCGGTTTTGCCTTTCCACTGGGCTTTATCCACGTGCTGCACGGTTTGCTCCCCGCCAAGCTGACCCTGAGAGACGCACCAGTCGGTAGAGAGCGCCAGCGGCTGCGACCAGAGCTGGCCCATCTTGTAACATCTGTCGACCCAGACGAAATTATCGCGTGGCGCAAAATCGGCCAGCTGATAGCGCAGCGGCGCGGAATATTCGCTTTCCGGCAGGGGCTCAACGCGTCCCTCCGACACGCGCACCAGCAGCGGCAGACGGAAGTTGCTGCCCGAGAAGGCAATCGTGTTTTTATCCCGATCGACGGTGAAGTCCTTCATCTCTTTCGGGAAGTTCCACAGGCGGATGATGTCGGGCTTCCAGGCGAGGATTTTTTCCTTCATGTTGAGGAACACTTCCGACAGGGATTGCCCCGACAGCGTGCTGCGGCCCAGGCCAATAAAGTTGTCGCCGCCCAGGATGTCCAGCACGGTGGCGCCGTTATCCATGGAGTTGCGTTTGGTGGCAATCTCCTCCTGCTGCGGCTGGTCGCCGCGCAGGACGAAGAACAGATTGCTGCGATCCTGCTTGTTGAGCTGATCCCAGGCACTGTTTTTCATCGCCAGATGGTCAGACGAAACGACGATGACGGTGTTTTTAAACCAGGGTGAGGCTTTGATTTTTTCGACCAGCGCGGCAATGTGCTCCTGACTGCAGGTGACGGCGCTGAAAGACTTGTTGTTTTTGCCATCAACGTTATAGCTTTTGCGTTTACAGCTGCGCGAGACGAACCCGTCAGGATGGTGAGTGTCCACCGTCAGCGCAAAGAGAGAGAAACGCTTGCCCGCGCGGGACAGCTCCTCGAATTTCTTCCAGGTTTCGTCGAGTACCGTATCGTCATAGAAGCCCCAGTCGTTGCGGTAGTTTGGGTCGGCAACCGTCGTTTTTAACTCTTCTGAGCCATACAGGTGATCAAAACCGTGGGATTTCAGGAACACATCTTTTCCGGCGAAGCGCAGGTTTGCCCCCTGCACAAAATAGTTTTCGTAACCGGAGTTTTTCAGGATATCGCCGAGGCAAATATTCTGCGGGAAGAAGGTCGACATGGAGGCTGAGGCGTTACCTTCAAAAGGCGCGAACAGCGGGATACCGCACTGGGAGGCAACCATCCCGGCAATCGTGTAATCCGTACCGGGCAACTGCATGGTGTGGCTGAAATCGAGACCTTCGTTTTTCAGCGCACCCAGATCTGGCGTCAGGTCCGGGAAGGCATCGTTATCAAAGTACGTGCGCTCCAGACTTTCTCCGTAGATATAGACCAGATTGAGCCTCGGGTTGGCGATCGTTTTCGACGGCTCTTTGTAGTAAGCCGTGAAATCCGGATCGCCGTCGCGCGACTGGGATTTCACCAGTTCGGTGATCTGATGGAACGCCGGGCTGGCGTCGACGGAGGCCAGCGCCAGGAATAACGCCAGCAGGCTGTAGCCATGATGGTGTGGATGATGGCGACGTCGACGCAGCACCCAGGCCAGCGCGCCAAAAATGGTGACCAGCGCGACGACAAGGCCGAGCCCCGGAAGAATGTACTTGCTGACCCCCGCGCCCGTCAGGCTGTTTGTCAGCGTGTAGAGCACCGCATCGTTAATGCCGTCACCGGTAAAGTAATCGCTGGCGTATAAGGTAATGTTTAAAATAATAAAAATGCCGAGCACAACCAGCGTGGCGATAAACCACCAGGTGTGACGGCCGGCTTTGCAGGCGTAAACGCCGACAGAAGCCAGAAAAAGGATAAGAGACATGAATTCAGACAACAGCATATCCTCGTGACGCCAGATGCTTCGCTGGCTAACTGTTTATTTTTTGGGTCATACAATGTAATTGCGATGTCGTTAAGCTGCAATTTTAGTGTCACGAAAGTGTGCTGTTGTTAGGATTTGGTTTAGAAAATCGTTTTTATGAAGGTGTGCACATCCTGACAAACGGACGCTGAGACGGTGGCAGGTGGGAAAAACGCTCATTTAGCGCCGCGCTGCAAGACTATCGCATTAAACGCGGCGTGTTGTGGCAGAAAATGGGATGGATCAGGAGATGAAATTAACGCCTTGTTTCAGCACCAGATCGCAGGCTTTGGTTTTCACCTGTTTGGCCAGAGAGGAGTTGCCGAGGGTGCTCAGGTTAAGCTGCTGACCGTTCTGCGCGTTAAGCAGGCCCTGAATGCCGTCCATATAGTTGGTGTCCGCTTTTTGCTCCTGGGTATCCAGACCCAGTTTACCCAGCACCTGATTTTTCACGTTTTGCGCGTCGGTCACGGAGGCCAGTTTTTGCTTCGCGCAATATTCCAGAATCCCCGCCGCGTTGTTCATCGTGCCCGCGCTTAGGCTCTGACCGCTGTTGCCCAGCAGGCTGGTGAGGGAAGAGGCGGAGAGTCCGCCCTGCGTGCTGCTGCTCTCTTTGGTCAGCTCGTTTGCTGCGCTTGACAGGGACTCCTGCCAGGACGCCGCCTGCGCTGCACCGGTTACCAGCAGCGCGCCTAAAAAGGTGCTGATTAGAATCTGTTTTTTCATCATGGCTCTCTCAAAAAGGTCCGTTTTGGGCCGAAGGGGTTCCAGTATATACCTGCGACCTGTCGGCGATTCCTGGAACTGTCTTAATACTCTTTGCCGGTGACGCGGCTGCGGTAACTTTCCCAGTCGAAGATGACATACAGGCTGTTACCCAGCTTCATGCGGTCCATGACGCGTTCCCCCAGCAGGCGGGTCATTTCGTCAATATTGTGGTTCGTCAGCATGCCGGTGGGGCGCTTGGACGAGGAGCGGCGATCGACAATCTGGTTTATGATCACTTTTTCATAGCGCGATTCCGTCTGAACGCCAATCTCGTCGATGACCAGCAGGTCGACATTACTCAGATCGTTAAGCAGCTGTTCTTCGCTGGTTTCGCGGTTGCTGAAGGTGTCTTTCATCGCAGACATGATATCGGCCACGGTGATGATAAGAACCGATTTACCGCGCAGAAGCAGCTCGTTGCAGATGGCGGCAGCAAGGTGGTTTTTTCCGGTGCCCGGCTTGCCGCTAAAGATGAAGCTGGCGATATTGCCGTCGAATTCATCCACGTACTGCCGTGCGGCGGCCAGCGCGTTCATCTGCCCGGTGGTCTCGATTTTATAGTTATCGAACGAGCAGTTCTGGTGCAGGGGACGGATACCGGAACGGTTAAAGGTGCGCTGCATTTTCATCGCCCGGTTTTCGCGGGCGAGCGCGGCGGCGCGGATCTTACCTTGCTCTTTTTGCCACGCCAGCAGCTCTTCACCGGTGGTGAAAGCAGGCTTCACGTTGGCAGGCATCATTTTTTGCAGACGTTTCATCAGGTCGCCGACGTTCTTCATTTCGCACCTCGGAATCCGCTGGGGATCTGTTTATCCGGTTCTGAAAACGCATTGATATCACGTTTTGGCTGGCCATTGTTGCCGGCGCGGGTAATCTGGAGATGACGCGCGAGCTTTTGCTGCCACTGAATATGGGTGAACACTTTCCCTTCCGCCTGCCACCAGGCGGTAAACGCGGCAAGCTCTTCCGCGGTGGCGGGTTGGGTTAACGCAATGCCCCACAGCGCGGCCTGCCGCTGAAAATCCGCATCCGGCTGCCAGCCCGCATAGAGGGCAAATTTACCCATCGGAACGGTCACGGGAACGTTAACCGGTTCATCAAAGAACTGGTTATCCAGCGTGACATCGCTTGCCGGGCGTGACAATTGCGCTTCGATCTCCAGAAGCTGTGCCAGACGTTCCGGTGTGATTGCGTAAAACGCCGGCGCGTTGTCGGCAAAAACCGCAACCGTGCCCCCTTCGGCGTGGGTCAACACACCGCGAGGGTCGCGCATAAAGGCATCAATACCAGCAATGCTGGTGGTCAGAATTCTGGAGGACATAACGCTTACTCTACTGATGACTACGGGCGTGATATGGACTTATGGTAGCACAGAGAGGGGAAAGGAAAGGAGGGGTAAAGTGCGGGCTGATGCCCTCACCCTGACCCCCTCCCACAGGGAGAGGGAACAGAAGGGATTACGCGATGATGTTCAGCGTCACGTCAATGTTGCCGCGGGTCGCGTTAGAGTACGGGCAAACAATGTGCGCCGCATCGACCAGCTTTTTGGCTTCCGCAGGATCCATACCTTCAACGTGGATGTTCAGTTTTGCTTCAATACCAAAACCGGTTGGCAGTGGGCCAATGCCGACTTCGCCTTCAATAAAGGCCTCTTTTGGCAGGGTGAATTTGTCGCGCGATGCCACAAACTTCATCGCGCCCAGGAAGCAGGCAGAGTAGCCGGCAGCAAACAGCTGCTCAGGGTTGGTCACGTCTCCCCCCATGCCGCCCATCTCTTTTGGCACGCCCAGTTTTACGTCCAGTACGCCGTCGGAAGAGGTGGCACGACCGTCACGGCCACCGGTGGCTTTGGCTTTGGCGGTATAAACAACTTTTTCTAAAGACATGGCAGGTTCCTCATCTTGTTTTAATGTGCGCTATTAAATAGCGCGCGATATATATGGATAAATAATAACGCGTAAAGTATAGCGTTACGCGCGGTGTAGCTGTTGTCGCAAAAGTTCGAGCTGCTGTTTGAGCGCCAGCAGGGTGTCGGTATCACACTGCGCTGCGCACCCCACCGCATGGGGGATACCCAATGCCTGCTGCTGCAGTTCACGTCCCGCTTCACTCAGGGTGACGGCGACCTGGCGTTCATCTTTGCGTGAACGGTGGCGGTTGATGAGCCCGGCGCTTTCCAGACGCTTCAACAGCGGCGTCAGGGTTGCAGAGTCCAGAAACAGCCGTTCACCGATGTCCGACACCGTCATATCATCCTGCTCCCACAGCACCAGCATCACCAGATATTGCGGGTAGGTCAGGTTCAGCGGTGCCAGCAGCTGCCGGTACAGCTTGTTAAGCGCCAGGTTTGCCGAATAGAGGGCAAAGCAGAGCTGGTTGTCCAGCTTGAGCGCAGCGGTTGCAACGTTCGTTTTCGCGTTCATGAGATGAATATAGGTAGTGTGCGATTTAATTGCAAGCAATTTTATGGGCAAGTATAGCGGAGCGCCACCTGAACGGCCATTTTGCGGTAGTGCTGGCGCTGAGCCTGCTCGTCTGCGCCTTCTTCAAACAACAGCGTAAAGGTGTAGCTGTTGGCAACGTAGTGAAAGCTGAAGCTGCTTATCAGACGATGAAGATCGCGGGCGTCTACCGTCTCACTGAAGAGCTGTTTTTCTTTGCCCCGGCGCAGGATCTCCTCCAGCAGGTCGAGCGCGCTGCGGTTGACCTGGCGGAGATAGCTCGACTGCTGCATAAAGCGGCCGCGCTGCATGTTTTCCATGCAGATAATCCGGATGTAGTCAGGGTGGTCGGCATGATAGTCAAAGGTGGCTTCAACCAGATTGACCAGCGCTTCGACCGGGGGCATTCCCGTCAGGCTTAGCGCTTTTTCACTGGCGCGAATCTGGGTGTAAACATGTTCCAGAACCAGGAGATAGAGGTTCTCTTTATTCTTGAAATGGTAAACCACCATGCGTTTGGTGGTGCCCGCTTTCTCTGCGATCTGCTCCATTCGTGCACCGTTCAATCCATACTCGGCAAAAAGCGCGATGGCGCTCTGAAAGATTTTCTCTTTCAGGCTGGATTCTTCACTGTGCTCGGGGTGTTCGCTGCCAGGGTTAGCCACATCCTTTCCTTATTTTCACCAAACGGACCAGAAGAATTATCTCCACGGCAGCGAAATAATACAAATATCAAACGCGTGGGCGTTTACGGTACAGCCACAGTCCGGGGATCGACAGCCCGATAGAGAGCGCGCCGACGATGGATGACGCCTTAAGAAAGTTGCTCAGGAGGAGGATCATCTGAGGCTCGGTATAACCGAAATGGCTGATTTTCACTGCGGAAATCATCGCCGTATACGCAGATATGCCTGGGAACATCGGGATAACGGCGGCAACGGTGAACACTTTGGGATGCGCCAGATACCAGCGCGACCACTGGATGCCGATACTGCCGACCAGCATGGAAGCGATGAATGTTGACCATTCGATATTAAAACCCGCGGTCATCATCACCATTCGCGAGCCATGGCCAATCGCACCCAGCAGCGCGCACCACGGCAGCGCGCGTTGCGGTACGTTAAATACCATCGCGAAGCCGACGGCAGGGATGGCGGCCAGAAGCATGTCCTGTGCCAGCGCCAGCAGAAAATCTATCACGCCCATCCGCGTAACCCCCAGAGAGTCATGGCCATGACCACGCCGATGCAGGTCGCCAGCGTCAGCAGGCTGGCGATAGCCCAGCGTGCCAGACCGGTATTGATATGCCCTTTAAACATGTCGGCGACGGCGTTGATCAGCGGAAAGCCCGGGACCAGCAGAAGCACGCTGGCGGCCATGGCAACGGTTGGGGTGTTGGCAAACTGCGGCAGGCGCAGAAGCAGGCCGGAAACCGTGGTGGCGACAAACGCGGTAATGCAGAAGTTAATTTGCGGGTGCAGCTGCCGGTGCGTGAGCAACTGGCGAACATACATGGCGATACTGCTGGCAAAAAAGGTGACGATCGCGCCGTCCCAGCCGCCTTTATTGAGCTTACAAAAGCAGGCGCAAGAGAGCCCTACCATTAACACGACGAGCCAGCGCGGATAACGTAATGGCTTGATCTGGTTGAACCGTTTTTCAATTTCATGGAGATCGAGAAGCTTGTGTTCAGCAAGGATGACGATGTGCTGCACTTCGGTCACGACGTGCATGTTAATACCGCGGTCATGGTTTTTGCGGGTGGAGGTCAGGCACTGACCGTCTTTGATCGTGGTCAGCACAATGGCGTTGGATGAGATCGCGCTTTCAACGCTATCCATACCCAGCGCCACCCCCAGCCGGGTTGAAAGCTCCTCAACCAGCGCGCTTTCCGCGCCGTGCTGGAGCAGAAAAAGACCGCACTTTATACATAGCCGCGTGATAGCACGCTGCGTTGACCGATCTGCCTGCATGTATTGTCCTGAAAAAGATGGATAGGTTGCCGGTTAGCCCGTAGTGAGTACTTTTAGCACAAAGTGCAGTCCCTCTTGCTGTGGGCCAGATCAAGGTTTATGCAAACAGTTTCAGCCCGTATCACGAAAGGGGAGTTGGATTAAATTATCAATGCGGTGAATTATAAATATAAAAATATAGAATATTTGTATTTAGTTATTCTAATTTTATATTGTCGTTATTTTAATGGCTCCGCAATTAAATTTATTTGCGCTTTATGAGATATTACCGTTGTTTTAGGCATTTCTTATACTAAGAACATATCTCATCTTCTGCTTGTATTAATCAGTTTTACACTCAGGGACGAAAATACTCATACATTGGTGCGTTTTAACGTTACTCATCAAATGAAGAATGGACACGGAGGGTCTATGTTGTCATTGCATGGTAAGTATGGCGTTGTCATTAGCCGGATGCCCGTGATGCAAAACGGGTTAGGGGGCGTGATGGCACGCCATTTCCCGGATTTTGAATTGACCTATTGTCGCTCATTGCAGGAGTTAACACTGCTCCAGCTTCGCCGCGCAGATGTCATTATTGCCGATATTTCAGGTGAATACAGAAATCCTCGGGGAACCCTCGAAGAGTATTACGGTTTATTGAACCAATACCGGGACATTCACTGGATCTTTTTAGTCTCGCGGCCGCTTTACCCTATTGCGGTTGAGTTGCTTATGCGCCCGGAAAGCACGTTGCTGTCTGATATGGAGCCCATTGAAGGCGTGGTTAACGCGATTCGGGCAGGTAGCGAGCGGGCAGAGCGGATAAGCCAGACGTTATTAACCCCGGAGCCTCAAAGTACGGAGGATGAAGACGAACACGTTATCGCACTCACGCACTCCGAACGCAAGGTACTGCGTCTGTTAGGTAAAGGATGGGGGATTAACCAAATCGCCACATTGCTGAAGAAGAGCAATAAAACCATCAGTGCGCAGAAAAACAGTGCGATGCGGCGGCTATCTTTACGTAGTAATGCCGATATGTACGCCTGGATCAACAGTACGCAGGGAATGAGAGAGCTGAATTTGATGTCAGCCTATGGAGAGTTTGAGGAATGGAAAAAACCGATTCAACACGACATATCGCCATCGTCGAAAATTGCACGATGAGTGCTGTTGGGCTACAGCATTTTTTTGCGATGCCCGGCCTGAATCACTATCAGCTGCATCTGTTTAGCGAATTTGACAGCTTCAAGAAAGCACTTCAGCACGTCAATTTTTTCTCGCTAATCTATTCACTTTCCGATGCACGAGAGGAGCGCCGTAACTGTCTGGCGCACCTGCGGGAGCTCGCGTTTACGCATGGTCATATCCAGCGCATTATCCTGGTCGCTGATGAGACGGAAGCACGGTTAGTTAGCCATCTTTCACCGTCACGCCTTCACGGTGTGGTCAGTAAATCGCTGACGCTTGAGCACCTGCAGCAGGAACTTATGGTGTTGTTGAGTGAAACGCTGCGCATCAATGACAATATGATGAATCACTGGTACCGGAGTCAAAACAGAATGTTAAGCCCAACGGAACGGGCAATACTGCGTTATATGTCTTGCGGCTATTCTATTCCTCAAATTGCGGCACAGCTTGAACGCAATATTAAGACCATCCGGGCGCATAAGTTTAATGCGATGGTGAAGCTGGGGGTGAGCTCTGACGTCGGGTTGCTCGATGCGGCGGATATTATTACTCACCTTCCGGCAAGAGAACCGCGAAGTTCGGCACTCAGCAAGCCGACCTTTTTATAGCCAGCCCGCTGCGCGCCAGACAGGCTCTGGCGCATCAATCAGATGCAAACGTCAACCCACTTTGCGGAAGTCAGCTCTGCCATTCTGTCAGGTGAAATACGCACGGCACTATGAATTGCGCCTGCGGCGGGCAGGACTTCGGCGTACTGCTTTAATGAGATATCGCAGTAAACCGCGAGCGGATTTTCCAGCCCGAACGGGCACACGCCGCCAACGGGATGACCGGTGATGGTCACCACTTCATCACTGCTGAGCATGCGCGCTTTCGCACCAAACGTGTCTTTCAGCTTTTTGTTATCCAGGCGCGCATCGCCTTTCGCCACCACCAGAATCACCTCATTTTTAACCTTGAGTGACAGGGTTTTGGCGATTTGTCCCGGCTCGACACGATGGGCGGCAGCAGCCAACGCAACGGTAGCAGTACTTTGACTAAGCTCAATAACGTCTATATCCGGCGCGTTGTCGGCAAAAAACTGCTGTACAGACTGCAAACTCATTGTTTCCTCCTGACAAATATCCTGCGTAATCTGTCATAAGAAATTATGCTCTGTAAATATCTCTTAAGTAACAAATATCCCAAACGGCTGATTTCTGGATCCTCTTCACAATCACAGAAACCGGTTACAGTAACCGGTTGCAGAGCGGGAAGCGTAGATTAATACTGAGTACGTAACGTCCCCTGTATCCAATAATAAGAGCCAAATATGAAACCATTTCGTCTGAGCAGTACCGCTGGTTGGCAAGCCAGCAAGGTTGTGAAGCTGATGTATGGAACAACGTGCGGCGCGTATGTGCCCGTAACAAACGTCTGACAGGAGATCTGCCATGTCTGCCAACCATGCTGCGTTTAACCTGATATTCCGTTTCGTCGAAAATTACGTCAGCCCGATAGCCGGGCGGATCTCGTCCCAGCGTCATGTTATGGCTATTCGTGACGGGTTCATCTCCGCGATGCCATTTATGATTGTGGGTTCGTTTTTGTTAGTGTTCGCTTACCCACCTTTTTCGCCTGATACCACCTGGGGTTTCGCCCGCGCCTGGCTGGATATGGCGAAGCAGTTTGAGGGCCAAATCCTGACGCCGTTTGATATGACAATGGGCATTATGTCCATTTATATCTGTGCGGCGATTGCCTATAACCTTGGCAAACACTACGTCAAATCTCATCAGCTGGACCCGTTTATGTGCGCCATGCTGTCGCTGATGGCGTTTCTGCTGGTCGCGGCACCCAAAACCAAAGGCACGCTCCCTGTCGACAGTCTGGGGGGAACGGGCATTTTTACCGCGATTCTGGTGGCGATTTACTGCGTTGAGATGATGCGTTTCCTCAAAGCGCATAACATCGGCATTCGCCTGCCGGACCAGGTCCCGCCGATGATCAAAAACTCTTTTGATCTGCTGATCCCGGTGCTGGTGGTGGTGGTGACCCTCTATCCTCTGAGCCTGGTGATTCAGTCTCAGTTTGGCATGCTGATCCCGCAGGCCATTATGTCGGTCTTTAAACCTCTGGTTTCCGCGGCGGATTCACTGCCTGCGATCCTGCTGGCGGTGTTGATTGGTCATTTGCTGTGGTTTGCCGGGATCCACGGCGCCGCCATCGTCTCCGGGATGTTGCAGATGTTCTGGCTGACTAACCTGGGCGCTAACCAGACCGCACTGGCCGCCAGCCAGCCTCTGCCGCATATTTTTATGGAGGCGTTCTGGACGTTCTTTATCGTGATTGGCGGATCGGGCGCGACGATGGGGCTGGTGATTTGCTATCTGCGTAGCCGTTCAGCGCATTTACGCTCTATCGGGCGTTTGAGCGTGGTGCCCAGCTTCTTTAACATCAACGAACCTGTCATTTTCGGTACACCAATCGTGATGAACCCGGTGTTCTTTATTCCGTTCCTGCTGGCACCGATGGTTAACGCCGTGCTGGCGTGGGCGGCGATGACGTTTGATTTGATTGGGCGCGTCATCTCGGTCGTTCCCTGGACGGCACCGGCGCCGATAGGGGCAGCATGGGCTCTGGGCTGGGACTTCCGCGCGGCTATTCTGGTTGTGGTTCTGGCCTGCGTATCGGCGATCATCTACTTCCCGTTCTTCAAAGTGTATGAGAAGCAACTGCTGGAGCAGGAAGCGGAAGAAGCGCAGCGTAATGCGGAAGAGGACAATCAGCAGGTGGCTTAGGTAAAAGCAAAACGGCAACGCAGGTTGCCGTTTTTAGTGTTTGTTCCCTCTCCCCGTGGGCTGAGGAATCCCCACAAAATAATGCCTGCACGGACGACCCCCTCTCCCTTGAGGGAGAGGGCTGGGGTGAGGGGGAACATACGGCTGTGGTGGTCATTCCGTTCACTTTATGTTTCTTGCTACTCTGTAAGGACATGACCGGTGAACGTGCCATGGCGGCTCAATCGCCGCCGCCCTGGCGACCCGGGCTCCCGGCGGTAAATCGCCGCTTCGCGGTACCCTCAGCTTATTCCTTCAGGCTATCGGGTCGGGCATGAGCCTGCATCCCTGCAGGCCACGCCCTCTCGGCGCATCCCTGCGCCTCGCCCCGGCCTTACGGAAACGCTTCGGCGATTTACAGCCGGACCAGGGCGTCGCTGTAAGTTATTAATTTTTCTGAAGCAACGTTCATCGCTTCAGGTAAAAAATTACTGGGGATTCCTCAGTCCTGTGGGAGAGGGTCAGGGTGAGGGCATCAGGCCGGGCAATCCACTGCTCTACTTCAGCGTGCAATCCCCGCACTGCTTAACGTCCGGCAGGCGATAGCGCTGGCAGCAGGTGCGACGAACCAGAAGCCCATCACGGAGAACGACGGTTCGGAACAACGGGTTGTCACGGCCATCGGAAAGCTGTTTTGCAAAGAAACAGGACTGACGCAGGGCCTCAACGTTCTCATCACCGAGCAGCGGCTTCATTTCCGTTAAATACCAGTGGATTAAATAGCCCGTATTGCTCCAGATAAGCTTCCCGTTAATCTCTCCCGTCGCTTCCAGCGCTTCCACCACCGGGATCAGAGTCTGAGTGATGAGCTGCTCCATACGTTCCTGAGCCGTCAGGCGTTCAGCGCTGTGGTTTTCGTGGAGATCAATCCAGAAGCAGGCAGCACGTCCGGTTTCGTGAAACTCAACATGGAAATTATCCGGCGAGAGTTCCAGCATGCTCTTCTGTGTTAACAGCGCCAGCATCAGCGGCGGCACCATCAGCCCGATATACCACTGCGCCCAGAGAGAGAGCAGGGGTTTATTTTCCCGCGTAAGGGTGGGTTGATTGCGATAGATATGGTCGGAATAGGTGGCCAGCAGCGATTGCAGCTTGGACGGCTGTCGCCACTCTGAGAGTGTCATCGCATGGGACGGGGGCGCTTCATCAAGCCGGATAAAGTCCAGCAGGTGGGCGCGCGTTTCCGCAATTTTGTCTCGTATCGCATCTGCAAGCGAAGCATTCCCGCTGGTGAGCGGCGCTCGCCAGAGGAGAGGTTCGACGATGTGTGCAGTATGCGTGGCCATAGTATAGATAGAAATCTAAATGATAATGATTGCCAATCCTAACTATTGCTCATACCAATGGCAAGACTTTTGTCCTGGTGACATCGCCGTGATGTTTACGCCGTCTGAATCTCTTCACTCAACAGAATGTTGTTGCGCCCCATATGCTTTGCTTCGTAGAGGGCTTTGTCCGCTTTTTCCAGCGCGCCTTCCACGTCTTCATCCTCGAAAATGGCAATACCAATGCTGATGGTAACGTTTGTCGCGACGCTTTCGTTAAACAGATGCGGGATTTTCAAATCGTAGACTTTCTGACGGATCCGCTCGGCCGTCTGGCGAGCATGTTCGAGTGAGATGTTGGTCAGCAGCACCATAAATTCTTCCCCACCAAAACGCGCCACAATATCGCGAGAACGCACGGCATCGCGGATTGCCGCAGAGACGCGCTTCAGCGCCTGGTCGCCCATCATATGGCCGTAATGGTCGTTATAGGCTTTGAAGTGGTCGATATCCATCAGCAGGACAAAGTGCTCGCCATTCTCTACCGTGGGCAAATTCTCCAGACGGCTTTGCAGACCGCGACGATTATAGAGCCCGGTAAGCGGGTCCATCATGCTGAGATCGGTAAGGGTTTCTCGTTCCTCCAGAAGGCGAGAAAGGAGCTCCTGAGCAAAACGGTCGTTGCGTCTTTGCAAAATGTTATGAATAGCAATTGCCACCACAGGAAGTGCGAAAGAATAGGTCATTCGCAGCCATATATCATGATCGCTTAACCACAGGCAGACAATAAAGGTGGGCAATGAATGCAGCGTAAAGGCTTTGATATTACTGGCGAACGCCAGCGTGCCGATAAAAAGCACCGTTAAAAGGGCGATTAACAAATACGTCGCATGATCGTGGGTAATTAAGGCGAATTTGGAGACAATTTGCCAGGCCCACAAAATACCGAAGATCCCTGAAACGACAGGAATATTTATCTTCCGCGCGCGCTTTCTCCAGTGCCAGACGAACAGGCCGGTACTGATGGAGAATATAGCAATCAGAGGGGCGGAAAACAGTCGTACAGAATTGAGCGGGTTTGTTACCGAGAACACTGCCGATGTTGCGTTCAGAAATAAAAATAAACGTAACGATAATTGATATTTTCTGTGAACCAAAGACCGCCAGGATTGTGATGTCATAGTCGTGTATTTTTATTAAAATTTAATTAAAACAAATAAATAGATGTCGTTTCGCAATTAAATATGCAAAAAGCTCAAAGAGTAATTATCAGAAAATCTTTAGACGTTGTTAACAGGTGCGCAATTTATCACCTTAGGCAATTCCTGTCATTACGGGAAAGGTAAAGGTCGATGGATTTTGATTCATTCAGCTGACAAATGATAATTCCTGTCATATGATATTGGTTATCATTATCGTTGTGAGAGGGCAGATCATGTTGAACAGGGCGCTGGGAAGTTGTTGGGGGGTATTGCTACCGGGAGCCATTCTCGGCGGTTTGACGTTTGCCGATCTCTCTCTCGATACCTGGAAAGCCATCATTGTATCAGGACTGTTAGTCACGTCAGGCATGATCTGGCATAAGCAACTACGTCACTTTGTTTTACTGCCATCCTGCGTAGCACTGGTCAGTGGAATTCTGGTGATACTGATGAGTTTGAAATAACAGGGAAAAGAAGATCTTCAGAGGGGTTGTAAGATAATTGGTGCGAGGGGGGGGACTCGAACCCCCACATCCTAAGGACACTAACACCTGAAGCTAGCGCGTCTACCAATTCCGCCACCTTCGCACAGTCATCTTACTATTTACATCATTACTATGTTGATATCGCCTCGTTGGTGCGAGGGGGGGGACTCGAACCCCCACATCCGTAAGGACACTAACACCTGAAGCTAGCGCGTCTACCAATTCCGCCACCTTCGCCCAGTGCGAGCAATATCATCGTGATTTATGGTGCGAGGGGGGGGACTCGAACCCCCACATCCGTAAGGACACTAACACCTGAAGCTAGCGCGTCTACCAATTCCGCCACCTTCGCATACCATCGATACTGTAAAAGTATCGTAACCACGGAGGCGCATTCTAGATGTTTTCAGCTTTACGTCAACTGAAAAGTGCTCACCTTTTATTGATTGCTGCAAAAATGGCCGGAACTGAGACGCCTGCTTGCCGGATAGTGATTGCGCTTATCCGGCCTGCAGGAGTGAGATTACTTTTTGGCCTGGCGCGTCATCACGGTACGATAGACCTTAAAGCGGCCGGTCTGCGCGATCACTTCGTGGAAGCCAAAGGTTTCGTCCAGCACTTTCGGGTACGCCAGGAAGGCGTTCGCAACGATACGCAGCTCGCCGCCGCTGTTAAGGTGACGGGTTGCGCCACGGATCAGCGTTTGTGCCGCTTCAAGGCTGGTTTCCATACCGTCGTGGAACGGCGGGTTGGAGATGATCATGTCGAAGCGACCGGTGACGTCAGAGAAGACGTTGCTGGCAATCACCTCGCCTTCAATGCCGTTTGCGGCAAGCGTTGCGCGGCTGGCTTCAACCGCCGGGGCGCTAACGTCACACAGGGTTAAGCGCACCTTTGGCGAATGGCTGGCGAGCACGGTAGAGAGCACGCCAGCGCCGCAGCCCACGTCCAGCACTTTGCCTTTGGTGTGCGGCGTCAGAGTGGAGAGCAGCAGCTTGCTGCCCGTATCCAGCGCGTCACGGCTGAACACGCCCGGCAGGGTTTTGATGGTCAAGCCGTCAAGCTGGTATTCGTCCCAGTAAGCCTGCGCATCAAACGTTGTCTGTTTTTCCAGTCGTCCGTGGTACAGACCACAGCGGCGGGCGCTGTCGACTTTATTCAGCGGCGCGTAGTCTTCCAGCATCTGTTCAGCGCTACGCACGCCGCTGCGGTTCTCTCCTACCACGAAAATATCGCAGCCGACCGGCAGCAGGGAGAGCAGGTTCATCAGCTGGAACTGGGCTTCCGGTTTATTCTTCGGCCAGTAGTAAATCAGCGTATCGCAGTCGGCGATATCGCTCTGCTCCGCCACCAGGCTAAAGCGCGCGCGCTCGCCCATCTGGCGGCTCAGCACCTGCCAGTGGTGGTAATATTGGGTGTGGGCACGGCTTTCAGCACAGTCGAAACGCGCGGGCAGGTCATCCTGCATATCTCCGGCAAACAGAATACGGCTTTCTTCGAAATCATCACTGTGACGCAGCAAGACTTCACTTGCCGGGGTAAATGCAGACATGAATTGTTCCTCAATAAACTCAGGCGGGGATTATAGTAGGTAGATGGCGCACTTTCGACACATTTGCTATATTTGCGCGCCTGAGAGACAGGAGTTTTCCCTATGACATCCCGACGAGACTGGCAGTTGCAGCAGCTGGGCATCACCCAGTGGGCTTTGCGTCGCCCGACGGCGTTGCAGGGCGAAATCGCTATCTCCATCCCGGCGCACGTTCGGCTGGTGATGGTGGCGGAAGAACTGCCTGCCCTGAATGAACCCCTGATCGATGATGTCCTTCGCAGCCTGAAGCTGACGGCCGACCAGGTTTTACCGCTGACGCCAGAGCGTGTCGCGATGCTGCCTCCTGATAGCCGCTGTAACAGCTGGCGTATCGGAGAGACAAATGAGATCTCCCTCCAGGGGAGCCAGATCTGCTCGCCAGCGCTGGACGAACTGAAAGCCAACCCAAAAGCGCGCAGCGCGCTATGGCAACAAATCTGCGAATATGAACACGATTTCTTCCCTCACGACGCCTGACCTGACCACAGCGTTTGCGATTGAAACACGCGCCCACGCGTTTCCGTGGAGCGAAAAAACCTTCGCCAGCAATCAGGGCGAACGGTATCTGAACTACCGCCTGGACGTTGACGGCACCATGGCCGCTTTCGCGATCACGCAGGTTGTTCTTGATGAGGCGACGCTGTTTAATATCGCGGTTGATCCCGCGTTTCAGCGTCGTGGGCTGGGAAGAGAACTGCTTGAGCACCTCATCCGTGAGCTCGAAACCCGTGACGTTTTCACCCTGTGGCTGGAGGTGCGCGCGTCGAATGTCGCCGCCATCGCGCTCTATGAAAGCTTAGGCTTTAACGAGGCGACAATCCGCCGTAACTACTACCCCACCGCAGAGGGACGTGAAGACGCCATCATAATGGCTCTGCCGATTGGATAATAAAAAATAAGGTTGTAACGATGAAATGGGACTGGATTTTCTTTGATGCCGACGAAACGCTGTTTACGTTCGATTCGTTCGGCGGCCTGCAGCGGATGTTTCTCGACTATAGCGTGACCTTCACCGCTGAAGATTTTCAGGACTATCAGGCGGTAAACAAGCCGCTGTGGGTGGATTACCAGAACGGTGCCATCACCGCGTTACAGCTTCAGCACCAGCGCTTTGACGTCTGGGCGGAACGTTTAAAGGTCAGTCCGGGGACGCTGAACGAGGCGTTTCTGAACGCGATGGCGGATATCTGCGCGCCACTGCCGGGCGCGGTTTCCCTGCTGAACGCGTTGAAAGGCAAGGTGAAACTGGGGATCATCACCAACGGTTTTACCGCCCTGCAGCAGATCCGCCTCGAGCGCACCGGCCTGCGCGATCATTTCGACGCGCTGGTGATCTCGGAAGAGGTGGGTGTACCTAAACCGGATCCGCGAATTTTCGATTATGCGCTGGCGCAGGCCGGTAATCCCGACCGCGATCGCGTCCTGATGGTGGGGGATACGGCAGAGTCAGATATTCTGGGCGGCATGAAGGCCGGTTTGTCGACCGTCTGGCTCAACGCGCATGGCCGCGTTAAGCCTGAAGGCATCGAGCCGACCTGGACCGTGACGTCGTTGAACGAACTGGAGCAATTCCTGTGTAAACAATGATTGCCTGCCCCCCGTTGATGGGTAAAATAGCCGCAATTTTGTATTCCATGATGCGTGGCGTGCTGCCGCGCTTATAAAAGAAGATTTAATTATGACGTTGTCTCCTTATCTGCAAGAGGTGGCCAAGCGCCGCACTTTTGCCATTATCTCGCACCCGGATGCCGGTAAAACGACCATCACTGAGAAGGTGTTGCTGTTCGGACAGGCGATCCAGACTGCGGGTACCGTTAAAGGCCGTGGCTCCAGCCAGCATGCAAAATCTGACTGGATGGAGATGGAAAAGCAGCGTGGTATTTCGATTACCACCTCCGTGATGCAGTTCCCGTATCACGACTGCCTGGTGAACCTGCTGGACACCCCGGGGCACGAAGACTTCTCCGAAGATACCTACCGTACCCTGACGGCGGTGGACTGCTGTCTGATGGTGATCGACGCCGCGAAAGGTGTCGAAGACAGGACCCGTAAGCTGATGGAAGTCACCCGTCTGCGCGATACGCCGATCCTCACCTTTATGAACAAACTCGACCGTGACATCCGCGATCCGATGGAAGTGATGGATGAAGTGGAAAACGAGCTGAAGATCGCCTGTGCGCCAATCACCTGGCCAATCGGCTGCGGTAAGCTGTTCAAAGGGGTTTATCACCTCTATAAAGACGAAACTTACCTGTATCAGACCGGTAAAGGCCACACCATTCAGGAAGTGCGCATCGTGAAAGGTCTGGACAACCCGGATCTGGACGCGGCGGTTGGCGAAGAGCTGGCCGCGCAGCTGCGCGACGAGCTGGAGCTGGTGAAGGGCGCGTCTCACGAGTTCGACAAAGAGCTGTTCCTGAGCGGTGAAATCACTCCGGTCTTCTTCGGTACCGCACTGGGTAACTTCGGCGTTGACCACATGCTGGACGGTCTGGTGGAGTGGGCGCCGCGTCCGATGCCGCGTAAAACCGATACCCGTGAAGTGGAAGCGCAGGAAGAGAAATTTACCGGCTTCGTGTTCAAAATTCAGGCCAACATGGATCCGAAACACCGCGACCGCGTGGCCTTTATGCGCGTGGTGTCCGGTAAGTATGAAAAGGGCATGAAGCTGCGCCAGGTACGTACCGGGAAAGATGTGGTGATCTCCGACGCCCTGACCTTTATGGCGGGTGACCGTTCGCACGTTGAAGAGGCCTATCCGGGCGACATCATCGGTCTGCACAACCACGGCACTATTCAGATCGGCGATACCTTCACCCAGGGCGAAATGATGAAGTTCACCGGCATTCCGAACTTCGCGCCGGAGCTGTTCCGTCGTATCCGTCTGCGCGATCCGCTGAAGCAGAAACAGCTGCTGAAAGGCCTGGTGCAGCTCTCCGAGGAGGGCGCCGTGCAGGTCTTCCGCCCAATCGCGAACAACGATCTGATCGTTGGCGCGGTCGGCGTGCTGCAGTTTGACGTGGTTGTCGCGCGTCTGAAGAGCGAATACAACGTGGAAGCGATTTACGAATCGGTGAACGTCGCGACCGCGCGCTGGGTTGAGTGTTCTGACGTGAAGAAATTCGAAGAATTTAAGCGTAAGAATGAAGTTCAGCTGGCGCTGGATGGCGGCGATAACCTGACCTATATCGCGCCAACCATGGTGAACCTGAACCTGACGCAGGAACGTTATCCCGACGTTCAGTTCCGTAAAACCCGCGAGCACTAATCCCCTCTCAGAGCACGGCTGCCGCCGTGCTCTTCTTTAATTCCTGTCTTATTAATCCCTTGCGGAATGTTCTTAATTCAACGCAATTTCACGCTATTCGCGCGTTTTTTACCCAATTCTGAAAGCGGCTCTGTGAGAGTGATCTATATTTAACTCAGTGTTTAACACCGGGCGTGGATAAATTAACTGTTCAATGCATGACTTTATGTTATCCATTTTGCCCGTGTGTTTATTCGCAATATATATCACTACTAAGGAAGTGCGTAGCCCGAATAACGGGTCAACACAGGAATAGATCGATGAATATGACAAGACTGAAGATTTCTAAAACTCTGCTGGCTGTAACCCTGGGTAGCGTTCTGGTGAGCGGCTCCGCCCTCGCGGAAAGCAGCACCATGGATAAAGCACAATCCACGGCCGATAGCGCAGGGCAAAAAATCGATAGCTCTATGAATAAAGTCGGCAACTTCATGGATGACAGCTCAATCACAGCAAAAGTGAAAGCCGCGCTGGTGGATGATGAAGCCATTAAGAGCACCGATATTTCCGTTAAGACCGACAAGAAAGTGGTCACGCTGAGCGGCTTTGTTGAAAGCCAGGCTCAGGCAGAACAGGCGGTGAAAGTCGCGAAAGGCGTCGAAGGTGTTGCCTCCGTCAGCGATAAACTGCACGTACGTGACGGCAAAAACGCGTCGGTGAAAGGTTACGCCGGTGATGCCGCCACCACCAGCGAAATCAAAGCTAAACTTTTAGCAGATGACATCGTGCCGTCCCGTAAGGTGAAAGTAGAAACCACCGATGGTGTGGTTCAGCTTTCCGGTACGGTAGATTCGCAGGCGCAAAGTGAACGTGCCGAGTCCATTGCGAAAGCGATTGATGGTGTGAAAAGCGTTAAAAACGATCTGAAAACGAAGTAAATCTGGACCATTCGCCCGCCAGGCTAACACCTGCGGGCGATATAAGAACGACTCTGGAAAAACGCCGGTGAGTGACCTGAGCGCTCACGTTTAGCGGCCGACATTAACTATGGTAAAGGAGAAGCTTATGTTTCGTTGGGGCATTATATTTCTGGTTATCGCGTTAATTGCCGCCGCATTGGGCTTTGGTGGACTGGCAGGTACAGCGGCATGGGCAGCTAAAATTGTCTTCGTTGTGGGTATTATTCTGTTCCTGGTCAGCCTGTTTACGGGTCGTAGACGTCCGTAGCAAACGCAATATTCCTTCAACAAAAAAAAGCCAGTCGCAGTGACTGGCTTTTTCTTATTTGCGTAACAGGTCGGGTGCGTTACTGTGGTGTTATAAAATAATCAAAACAGGAAAGCAGAGGTGGGGCAACGAATTCCCGTTACGCTCGGCAATATTGCGCCGCTGACGTTAAAACCGTTTCGCGCAGGTCAACTCGCGCTGGTCTGCGAAGGTGGAGGACAGCGCGGCATTTTCACCGCCGGCGTGCTGGACGAATTTATGCGCGCGCAGTTCAACCCGTTTGACCTCTACTTCGGCACGTCTGCCGGGGCGCAGAACCTTTCTGCCTATGTCTGCAACCAGCCCGGCTACGCGCGAAAGGTCATCATGCGCTACACCACAGCGAAAGAGTTTTTTAATCCGGTGCGCTTTGTGCGCGGCGGTAACCTGATCGATCTCGACTGGCTGCTGGAGTCGACCTCCAGCCAGATGCCGCTGGCCATGGATACTGCGGCCCGTCTGTTTGATAGCGGCAAAGAATTCTGGATGTGCGCGAGCCGGGGGGATGACTATTCGCCGGGCTATTTTTCGCCTCAAAAAGAGAACTGGCTGGACATCATCCGTGCCTCCAGCGCGATCCCCGGTTTTTATCGTACCGGTGCGCTGCTGGACGGCATTAGCTATCTGGACGGGGGGATCAGTGACGCGGTACCGGTGCAGGAAGCCGCCCGTCGCGGGGCGAAAACCATTGTGGTGATCCGTACCGTACCGTCGCAAATGTATTACACGCCGCAGTGGTTTAAACGGATGGAGCGCTGGTTGGGCGACAGCAGCCTGCAGCCGCTGGTGAACATCGCGAAGCAGCATGAAACCACCTACGGCGCGATGCAGCGCTTCATTGAAAAACCGCCGGGTAAGCTGCGTATTTTTGAAATCTATCCGCCTAAGCCGCTGCTGAGCATGGCCCTGGGCAGCCGCGTCCCTGCGCTGCGCATGGATTACAAAACGGGACGGCTGTGCGGGCGCTACTTCCTGGCAACGGTAGGGAAAATGCTGGCGGAGCAGCCACCGCTTCATCGCCATAAACGCATTATTACGCCGCCTGCGATTGTCGCCAACGATGCCCTGACGATGCCGCTGGTGGACATCCCGCAGGCGAATGACGCTTTACTGGATAACGAGGATCTGGCGTGACGCACCGCTTTGTCGATACCCACTGCCACTTTGATTTCCCGCCGTTTACGGGGGAGGAAGCGCAAAGCATTGCGAAAGCGGCTGACGCAGGCGTTCAGGCCATCATTGTGCCGTCAGTGGAAGCGGCGTACTTTTCCCGCGTGCTGGATCTTTCTGCACGACACCCCGCGCTCTATGCGGCGCTCGGCCTGCATCCGATCGTGATTGAGCGGCATCGTGATGAGCACATAGAGAGACTTGATGAGATAGTGCAGACCGCAGGCGACAAGCTTGTCGCCATCGGGGAGATCGGCCTCGATCTTTATCGCGAGAACCCGCAGTTTGAGCGCCAGCAGACGATCCTCGACGCGCAGCTCAGGCTGGCGAAGCGTCACGATCTGCCGGTGATCCTCCATTCAAGACGCACGCACGATAAGCTGGCGATGCACCTGAAACGCATCGATCTGCCGCGCAGGGGCGTCGTGCACGGTTTCTCCGGCAGCCTGCAGCAGGCGCAGCGTTTTATTGAGCTGGGCTATAAAATCGGCGTCGGTGGCACCATCACCTATCCGCGAGCCAGTAAAACCCGGGACGTGATGGCGCAGCTGCCGCTGTCGGCACTTCTGCTGGAAACCGACGCGCCGGATATGCCACTGAATGGTTTTCAGGGTCAGCCGAATCGCCCGGAACAGGCGGCGCGCGTGTTTGCCACCCTGTGTGAACTGCGAAAAGAGCCTGAAGAGGTGATTGCCGATGCGCTGCTGGAAAATACGCGGTCGGTATTTGGTATCACGCTATAGGTAAAGCGCCGGGCGGATCACCGTTATCTTCTGTTTTTCCAGCGCCAGTGCCAGCGGTTCAACGTCCTCGGGCGTGGCGCTGCGCCATGACGCTGCCTCACCGTACACGCCATGCCCATGAAACGCGTTAATACGCACCGGAATATTCCCCAGCCCGTGGATAAACGTTGTCAGCGGTTTCAGATGTTCCAGATAATCACATTGCTCTGGGATCACCAGGAGCCTCAATTCAGTCAGCCGTTGATGCTGTGCCAGCCAGCGAATACTCTGTTTAATCTGCGGGTTTTCGCGCCCGGTCAGAAAACGGTGATGCTCATTGTCCCACGCCTTCAGATCCAGCATCGCGCCATCCAGTACCGGCAGCAGCTTTTGCCAGCCGGTTTCGCTTAACAGACCGTTGCTGTCGACCAGACAGGTGAGGTGGTGCAGGGTGGGATCGGCTTTGATCGCAGTGAACAGGGCGATCAAAAACGGTAATTGCGTTGTGGCTTCACCGCCGCTGACGGTGATCCCTTCGATAAACGGTGCGGATTTGCGGACCTGAGCGAGGATCTCTTCCACGCTGAAGCGGTGCGCCATAGGCGTTGCCTGCTGCTGACACAGGTGCAGACAGGTGTCGCACTGCTGGCAGTCGCTCTCCTGCCACCAGACGCGCCCGGCCTGAATGGTCAGCGCGTCGTGCGGACAGTGGGGCACGCAGTCCCCGCAGTCGTTGCAGCGGCCAATCGTCCACGGGTTGTGGCAGGTTTTACAGCGCAGGTTACAGCCCTGCAGGAACAGGGCCAGGCGGCTGCCCGGCCCGTCCACACAGGAAAAAGGAATGACCTGACTAACTAAAGCGCATCTGCTGTTCATGGCTAATCACGCGCGGCTGACGTTCCAGAATGCGGGTATTGCGTGCGGCTTCTTCCCCCAGCCACGTGGTGTTCGTTCTCGAACCTGCTTCCCGGTATTTCTCCAGATCCGATAGCCGCACCATATACCCGGTGACGCGTACCAGATCGTTACCCGCTACGTTGGCGGTAAATTCACGCATACCCGCCCTGAACGCGCCCAGGCACAGCTGAACCACCGCCTGCGGGTTGCGTTTTACCGTCTCATCCAGCGTCAGGATATCGCTTATCCCGGAAGAGTAGTGCTTGTGATGGGGAGCTACCGCCAGCAGGTGGCTGATGGGATCCGGCTCGTCGCCGTAGGGCAGGCGCGCGCCCGGCGTGGTGCCGGAGTCGGAGCTGATCCCCGACTGCGCGTGAAGCATCGCGCGCTGCTTCCAGCCGTGCTTCACCGGCGTGTTTTCGACAAACGCCGCAAGCTGTTCGCTGATGCGATAGCCCAGCGCGTTGGCCTGCTCATCTTTGCCGTAACGTCCCGCGATGCCAGCTTTCTCACAGAGCACGTTTACCGCTTCCGCCAGTCCGTACATGCCAAACATCGGCACAAACCGATCGGCATCAATCAGCCCCTCTTTTACCAGGAAGCTATTCTCAAAGAAGCCAGATTGCTCGTACAGGAAACCACAGCGTGCATCGATGATGGCCATTTGCTGCTGGCAATAGTGCGGGAGCGTGCGGGTGAAGAAGTCTTCAATGGACGTGCTGCATTCAGCAATGGCTTTGAGATTAAGGCGCACCAGGGTGCTGCCACCGCCAGCCAGAGGCAGGGAGTTGTAACAGCTCACCACGCCATAACGACCTTTTGTGAAAATTTTATCATTCACTGGGCCATTAGAAATGTGCGGTTTACTGCATTCACATATGTTTTTTGCTACCTCAAGCAGCAAATCGTCCGGGGTGGTCTCTGGATCATAAATAAAGGTCAGGTTCGGCGCGACCTGCTTCAGCTCTGCATCGGCACGCAGAATTGCACGGGTGATGGGCGTATCTTCCGGCCCGATATTGGCATGCATAAAGGCATCCGGCAGCGTACGGTCAAGATAGCGCCAGAAACGTTTTATTCGGCTATTGATTTCTTCTTGTGTTAGAATTCTAACATATGGTTGCAGCAGCGCATCAAGCTGGCCGAGATAGACCGGCATCGATGTGACGGACGGAACATGGTGATAAAGGATGGTTAGCAGCGAGAGGGCATCGTCGAGATCTTTTGCCCCTTCCAGCACCAGCCATTCTGAACCGTTAGCCAGAAATTTTGCGTAATCCGGCAGAACGTAACGGGGTTTGTAAGGCGCATGGCCTTCGAACATGTCGCAGATAAACCCCTCGTCCAGCGCGGCGCGCGCAGCTTCAGGAAGTGCCGGATACGGCAGGTTGTTTTCCGCTTCCAGCGCCAGAAAATGACGTTTTTGTTCCGCGGATAACACCGGGCTTGTCACAATCTGCTGGCAACGTTGCTGCAGGGCGTCGGGGCTGGAGTGGGGCATATTCGCTTCCTTGAATGTTCTGCGGATGATGAACGGATTGTAGAAAGCCTGCCTGTTGGCGCTTTTGATCCCACAGGGGGTATTGCTGCTTTAGTCGACAATTTGCGCACTAAAGTTTGAAGAAGATCTCATTACAGTAATGCAAATTTGTACGCAGTTTTCATTAACTGTGATGAATGTCGAAGTGTGGATGCGGGTGGATGTTAGAATACTCACAGACCCGCAAGGTAAAATTTATACGGCACTGCCGTTGGAGATTGTTATGACCGATTTAACTGCAAGCAGCCTGCGCGCGTTGAAACTGATGGACCTGACTACCCTGAACGATGACGACACCAATGAGAAAGTCATCGCCCTGTGCCATCAGGCGAAAACGCCAGTGGGTAACACCGCAGCCGTTTGTATCTACCCGCGCTTTATCCCGATTGCCCGTAAGACGCTGAAAGAGCAGGGCACGCCGGACGTGCGCATTGCAACCGTGACTAACTTCCCGCACGGCAACGACGATATCGAGATTGCGCTGGCAGAAACCCGCGCGGCGATTGCTTACGGTGCAGACGAAGTTGACGTGGTGTTCCCATACCGCGCGCTGATCGCCGGCAACGAGCAGGTCGGTTTTGACCTGGTGAAGGCCTGTAAAGACGCGTGTGCGGCGGCAAACGTGCTGCTTAAAGTGATCATCGAAACCGGCGAGCTGAAAGAAGAGGCGCTGATTCGTAAGGCATCTGAAATCTCCATCAAAGCCGGTGCGGATTTCATTAAAACCTCTACCGGTAAAGTGCCGGTTAACGCCACCCCGGAAAGCGCGCGCATCATGATGGAAGTGATCCGCGACATGGGCGTGTCCAAAACCGTTGGTTTCAAACCTGCGGGCGGCGTGCGTACCGCCGAAGACGCGCAGCAGTTCCTGGCGATTGCTGACGAACTGTTCGGCACCGACTGGGCCGATTCCCGTCACTACCGTTTCGGTGCGTCCAGCCTGCTGGCTAGCCTGCTGAAGGCGCTGGGTCACGGCGACGGTAAGAGCGCAAGCAGCTACTGATTGCCAGACAACGCCGGATGACGCTTCGCTTATCCGGCCTACAGGATCGTAGGGCGGGTAAGCGTAGCGCCACCCGCCACAATTCCCCCGATTCCGCATGGAGGTTACCGTGTTTCTCGCACAAGAAATTATTCGTAAAAAACGTGATGGTCATGCATTAAGCGACGAAGAGATCCGCTTCTTTATCAACGGCATTCGTGATAACACCGTCTCAGAAGGGCAGATTGCGGCTCTGGCGATGACCATTTTCTTCCACGATATGTCGATGCCTGAGCGCGTGTCGCTGACCATGGCGATGCGAGATTCAGGAACCGTTCTGGACTGGAAAAGCCTCAACCTTAACGGCCCGATTGTGGATAAACATTCCACCGGCGGCGTGGGCGACGTAACGTCTCTGATGCTCGGCCCAATGGTGGCAGCCTGTGGCGGTTACATCCCGATGATCTCCGGACGCGGCCTGGGCCACACTGGCGGTACGCTCGACAAACTGGAAGCCATTCCGGGCTTCGATATCTTCCCGGATGACAACCGCTTCCGCGACATTATTAAAGACGTTGGTGTGGCGATTATCGGCCAGACCAGCTCTCTTGCTCCGGCAGACAAGCGTTTCTACGCGACCCGCGACATCACCGCGACCGTTGACTCCATCCCGCTGATCACCGCCTCTATCCTGGCGAAGAAGCTGGCAGAAGGGCTGGACGCGCTGGTGATGGACGTGAAGGTAGGCAGCGGCGCGTTTATGCCAACCTATGAACTCTCTGAGGCGCTGGCCGAAGCGATCGTTGGCGTCTCCAACGGCGCGGGCGTGCGCACCACCGCACTGCTCACCGATATGAACCAGGTGCTGGCTTCCAGCGCCGGTAACGCCGTCGAAGTGCGTGAGGCGGTACAGTTCCTCACCGGCGAATACCGTAACCCGCGCCTGTTCGACGTCACCATGGCGCTGTGCGTTGAGATGTTAATCTCCGGCAAGCTCGCCAAAGACGACGCCGACGCCCGCGCGAAGCTGCAGGCGGTGCTGGACAACGGCAAAGCGGCGGAGATCTTCGGCCGCATGGTCGCGGCGCAGAAAGGCCCGACCGACTTCGTCGAAAACTACGCGAAATACCTGCCAACCGCGACGCTCAGCAAAGCGGTGTATGCCGATAGCGAAGGGTTTGTTTCTGCGATGGACACCCGTGCCCTCGGCATGGCGGTGGTCTCGATGGGCGGCGGCCGTCGTCAGGCGTCAGACACCATTGATTACAGCGTCGGCTTTACCGATATGGCCCGTCTGGGCGACAGCGTTGACGGCCAACGTCCGCTGGCGATGATCCACGCCAAAGACGAAGCCAGCTGGCAGGAAGCGGCGAAAGCGGTGAAGGCGGCCATCACGCTTGACGATAAAGCACCGGAAACCACACCGACTGTCTATCGCCGTATCACCGAATAGCGGTATACTGATCTGATCGATAATTTTTGAAGCACTACGTACGGAGAACAATTATGAAACGTGCATTTATTATGGTGCTGGACTCATTCGGCATCGGCGCAACCGAAGATGCAGAACGTTTTGGTGACGTGGGTTCCGATACCATGGGTCACATCGCGGAAGCCTGTGCGAAAGGCGAAGCGGACAACGGTCGTAAAGGCCCTCTGACTCTACCCAACCTGACCCGCCTTGGTCTGGTGAAAGCGCATGAAGGCTCTACCGGTAAAATCGCAGCCGGTATGGACGGCAACGCGGAAGTCGTGGGCGCCTACGGCTGGGCGCACGAGCTTTCCTCCGGTAAAGACACCCCGTCTGGCCACTGGGAAATCGCCGGTGTGCCGGTGCTGTTCGACTGGGGCTACTTCTCCGATCACGAGAACAGCTTCCCGCAGGAGCTGCTCGATAAGCTGGTGAAGCGTGCCAACCTGCCGGGCTACCTCGGTAACTGCCACTCTTCCGGTACCGTGATTCTGGACCAGCTCGGCGAAGAGCATATGAAAACCGGCAAGCCGATTTTCTACACCTCTGCTGACTCCGTGTTCCAGATTGCCTGCCACGAAGAGACGTTTGGCCTGGATAAACTCTACGAGCTGTGCGAAATCGCACGCGAAGAGCTGACCGAAGGCGGCTACAACATTGGCCGCGTGATCGCGCGTCCGTTTATCGGCGACAAAGCGGGTAACTTCCAGCGTACCGGTAACCGTCACGACCTGGCCGTTGAGCCGCCAGCGCCAACCGTGCTGCAGAAGCTGGTCGATGAGAAAGACGGTCACGTGGTGTCCGTGGGTAAAATCGCGGACATCTACGCCAACTGCGGCATCACCAAAAAAGTGAAAGCCACCGGTCTGGATGCGCTGTTCGATGCCACCATCAAAGAGATGAAAGAAGCGGGCGACAAGACCATTGTCTTCACCAACTTCGTGGACTTCGACTCCTCCTGGGGTCACCGTCGCGACGTCGCGGGTTATGCTGCGGGTCTTGAACTGTTCGACCGCCGTCTGCCGGAGCTGATGGAGCTGGTGGGTGAAGATGACATTCTGATCCTGACCGCGGACCACGGCTGTGACCCAACCTGGACCGGTACCGACCACACCCGTGAGCACATTCCGGTGCTGGTGTACGGCCCGAAAGTGAAGCCGGGCTCGCTCGGTCACCGTGAAACCTTCGCGGACATCGGCCAGACTATTGCGAAATACTTTGGTACGTCTGACATGGAATATGGCAAGGCCATGTTCTGAATCATGTAGGGTGCGGTCTGATGCCCTCACCCCGGCCCTCTCCCACAGGGAGAGGGTGAAAAGAATAAACAATGTAAAAGGAACTGAAGATGGCAACTCCTCACATTAATGCAGAAATGGGTGATTTCGCTGACGTCGTATTGATGCCGGGCGACCCGCTGCGCGCGAAGCACATTGCAGAAACTTTCCTGGAAGACGTGCGTGAAGTGAACAACGTTCGCGGCATGCTGGGCTTCACCGGTACCTATAAAGGCCGCAAAATCTCCGTCATGGGCCACGGTATGGGTATCCCATCCTGCTCTATCTACACCAAAGAGCTGATCACCGACTTCGGCGTGAAGAAAATCATCCGCGTTGGCTCCTGCGGCGCGGTGCGTATGGACGTTAAGCTGCGCGACATCGTTATTGGTATGGGCGCCTGCACCGATTCCAAAGTTAACCGCATGCGTTTCAAAGACCATGACTTCGCGGCAATTGCAGACTTCGGCATGGTACGTGACGCGGTTGACGCGGCAAAAGCGCTGGGCGTTGACGCGCGCGTGGGTAACCTCTTCTCTGCTGACCTGTTCTATGCACCGGACGGCGGTGAGATGTTCGACGTGATGGAAAAATACGGCATCCTGGGCGTGGAAATGGAAGCGGCGGGCATCTACGGCGTGGCGGCGGAGTTTGGTGCGAAAGCGCTGACCATCTGCACCGTGTCTGACCATATCCGTACCCACGAGCAGACCACTGCCGCTGAGCGTCAGACGACCTTCAACGACATGATCAAAATCGCGCTGGAATCCGTTCTGCTGGGCGATAAAGAGTAATTCTGTCTCTTCCCTCCCTCTCCCTTTGGGAGAGGGCCGGGGTGAGGGCACCAAACCGCACTTAACGTACGGCCTGCGCAATCCATGCTGACAAATCCCTTAACTCTTTTTCCTGCTCCGGGAAATCCCCAATCAACGCGTCGCATTCCTGCTGCAGCATATCCGCCCGGTATAAACAGCCCTGCAAACGTGCCGCCAGCGCCTCTAACGGTGCCGGATTCAGGCTATCGGTAAACACCTGCGTGCGGGTGATATGGCCTTTCTCCACGTCAAAATGCAGCTCCACGCCGCCCCAGGTAAAACGCTCATCCAGCAGATGGGAAAACGCAGGAGCCTGGCCGAAGTTCCACTCCCAGCTGCTCTGGCGGGCGAAGGTTTCGGCAAAGTTGGGCAGGTCCGGGGTTTTATCAGGAGAGATCACTTCGGCTTTCACGCGCTCGCCGTAATGTTCAAAGAACGCGTCACGGATCGCATCGCAAATCTGCTCGTGCGTAATCCCCGGCAGCAGCTCCACTAGATTCGCCACGCGCCCGCGCACGGAGGTAATCCCCTTAGCCTGGAGCTTTTTCTTGTCCGGATTCAGGTAGTTCGCCAGACGGCTCAGATCGGCATTCAGCAACAGGGTGCCGTGGTGGAACCCGCGATCCATCGTTTCGCGGTAGGCGGAGCCGGAGACCTTCCGGTCGCCCTCGGGGGTTTTGACCACCAGATCGTTACGTCCGGAGGCTTCAGCCTTCACGCCGAGTGAATTCAGCGCATTGAGGACAATGGAAGTAGAGATGGTTTTGTCGTACTCCGGTTTTCCTGCCATAAAGGTAAAGCAGGTATTGCCCAGATCGTGGAACACCGCACCGCCGCCGCTGCTCCGGCGCGCCAGGCGGACGTTGTCCTCTTCCATACGCCGGGTGTTGCACTCTTTCCATGGGTTTTGCGCACGACCAATGACCACCGTATCGGCGTTACGCCAGAGAAACAGTACGCGCTGGGTGGCGGGCATCTGGCGGAAGATGCACTCTTCTACCGCGAGATTAAACCAGGGATCGTAAGAGTCAGAGATAAGCAGGCGTAACGTCGTCATGGCAAAGTTCCTTTTCCGAATCGTTCGCCTACTTTATCACTATTCTTTCTTCTCGCTCTCTTCGTCTTCAGGGACGGATTTGCTGGCGGTCAGCAGGAACGGCGATTGCTGCCAGCGCGAGCGCTTGCCCCGAAGCAGGGTGCGTGCCAGCACCACGCCGATGGCGAGTGAAAGCAGCAGCATCAGGCGCAGAATATTGGTGGTATTATCGACCTGTTTGGCTTCAGTGGGCAGGGTGTGGGTATCGAGAGTCAGGCGCAGATAGCCCAGCGGACCATTCTTTCCCTGAATAGGTTCGACGATCTGCTGGTTAAAATAGCCCCCGGCTTTTTTACCGTCCAGCGCCAGCCTGTCGCGCACGTCGACGTGCTCGCCCGCGCGGGCAATCAGGTTGCCTTGCTCATCATAGACGCCGGCATCAAGAATGCGGCTGTTCTCCGTGAGCTGGCGTAAAACCTGGCTTATCCGCTTATCGTCTGGCGTTTCAGTACGCATGGATGGCGCGACGTTGAGCGTCACCTGGCGTGCCAGCGTGCGGGCCAGCTCTTCAAACTGCGGGTTGCGTTGCCGTTGATGGTTCTGGCTAAACCAGGATGCCCCTTGCATCAGCACCACTAACAGTGCGAGACAGGAGAGGACAATCACGGCGCGATGGAGCCGGAATTTCAGTTTTGCGCGAGCCATATTCCACCTGCTGAAAATTTACGGCTTAATGTTGCCAGAAGTGATGGTTACAGGGTAGCCTCATGCGTTATTTTCCCTCTGCAACCTTCCGGCGCGAACGAAACTACAGGAGCTTTAATGCCGAACATTACCTGGTGTGACCTGCCAACGGATGTCTCTTTATGGCCAGGATTGCCGCTCTCTTTAAGTGGCGATGAGGTGATGCCTCTGGATTACCACGCCGGTCGTAGCGGCTGGCTCCTCTACGGACGCGGTCTGGATAAGCAACGCCTGACCCAGTATCAAAGCAAGCTGGGGGCGGCGATGGTGATCGTCGCCGCCTGGTGCGTGGAAGACTACCAGGTTATTCGCCTGGCGGGCTCTCTGACGCAGCGCGCAACGCGTCTGGCGCATGACGCAGGGCTGGACGTCGCGCCGCTGGGTAAAATTCCGCATCTGAAAACGCCGGGCCTGCTGGTGATGGACATGGACTCTACCGCCATTCAGATCGAGTGTATCGACGAAATTGCAAAGCTGGCGGGCAGCGGCGAGCTGGTGGCGGAAGTGACCGAGCGTGCGATGCGCGGCGAGCTGGACTTCACCGCCAGCCTGAGACAGCGCGTGGCGACCCTGAAAGGGGCCGATGCCAACATTCTGCGCCAGGTGCGCGACGTGCTGCCGCTGATGCCAGGGCTGACGCAGCTGGTGCTGAAGCTGCAGTCGCTGGGCTGGAAAGTGGCGATCGCCTCCGGTGGCTTCACCTTCTTCGCGGATTATCTGCGGGAAAAACTGCATCTGACCACCGTGGTGGCCAACGAGCTGGAGATCATGGACGGCAAGCTGACCGGCCAGGTGATCGGCGATATTGTGGATGCCCAGTACAAAGCCAATACGCTGACGCGTCTGGCGGAAAAATATGAAATTCCGGTTGTCCAGACCGTCGCTATCGGGGACGGCGCGAACGACCTGCCGATGATCAAAGCGGCCGGCCTGGGCATTGCCTACCATGCCAAGCCAAAAGTGAATGAAAAGACGGAAGTGACTATCCGTCACGCTGACCTGATGGGGGTGTTCTGCATTCTCTCCGGCAGCCTTAATCAGAAATAACGGCCTGCTTTGTAGACCGGGTAAGCGTAAGCGCCACCCGGCTCGCAGGCCGCGCAGAAATAACGAGGTGAACCGTGGCGAAAGCTCCAAAACGCGCATTTGTCTGTAATGAATGTGGTGCGGATTATCCGCGCTGGCAGGGGCAATGCAGCGCCTGCCATGCCTGGAACACCATCACCGAAGTGCGTGGTGTGGCGGCTTCGCCGAGCGTGGCGCGCAATGAACGCCTGAGCGGCTATGCGGGCAATGCGGGCGTAGCGAAAGTCCAGAAGCTCTCGGACATCAGCCTCGAAGAGCTGCCGCGCTTCTCCACCGGGTTCAAAGAGTTTGACCGCGTGCTCGGCGGCGGCGTAGTGCCGGGCAGCGCGATTCTTATCGGCGGTAACCCGGGCGCGGGCAAGTCAACCCTGCTGCTGCAAACGCTCTGCAAGCTCGCCGAACAGATGAAAACCCTGTACGTCACGGGGGAAGAGTCCCTGCAGCAGGTGGCGATGCGCGCGCACCGTCTGGGCCTGCCGACCGGTAATCTGAACATGCTGTCGGAAACCAGCATCGAGCAGATCTGCATGATCGCCGAAGAAGAGCAGCCGAAGCTGATGGTGATCGACTCCATCCAGGTGATGCACATGGCGGACATCCAGTCCTCGCCGGGCAGCGTCGCGCAGGTGCGTGAAACCGCGGCCTACCTGACGCGCTTTGCCAAAACGCGCGGCGTGGCGATTGTGATGGTCGGCCACGTGACCAAAGACGGCTCGCTGGCCGGGCCGAAGGTGCTTGAACACTGTATCGACTGCTCCGTGATGCTTGACGGCGACGCGGACTCCCGCTTCCGTACCCTGCGCAGCCATAAAAACCGCTTTGGGGCGGTGAACGAACTGGGCGTGTTTGCCATGACCGAGCAGGGGCTGCGCGAAGTCAGCAACCCGTCGGCCATCTTCCTGAGCCGTGGCGATGAGATCACCTCCGGCAGCTCGGTGATGGTGCTATGGGAAGGGACGCGCCCGCTGCTTGTCGAAATTCAGGCGCTGGTGGACGTGTCGATGATGGGCAACCCGCGGCGCGTGGCGGTCGGTCTGGAACAGAACCGTCTGGCGATCCTGCTGGCGGTGCTGCACCGTCACGGCGGGCTGCAGATGGCGGATCAGGACGTCTTCGTGAACGTGGTCGGCGGCGTCAAAGTCACTGAGACCAGCGCAGACCTGGCGCTGCTGCTGGCGATGGTCTCCAGCCTGCGCGACAGACCGCTGCCGCAGGATCTGGTGGTGTTTGGTGAAGTGGGGCTGGCCGGGGAAATCCGCCCGGTGCCCAGCGGCCAGGAGCGTATCTCCGAGGCGGCAAAACACGGTTTCCGTCGCGCGATCGTTCCCGCCGCCAACGTGCCGAAAAAAATCCCGGAAGGGATGCAGGTTTTTGGCGTGAAGAAACTCGCAGATGCGTTAAATGTCTTTGACGACTTATAATTACGTATTCGATTTTGCAGGAGGCACCGTAATTTATGTCATCATTTGACTACATCAAGACCGCTATCCGCCAGAAGGGCTGCACGCTGCAGCAGGTGGCAGACGCCAGCGGCATGACCAAAGGCTACCTGAGCCAACTGCTGAACGCCAAAATCAAAAGCCCCAGCGCGCAGAAGCTCGAAGCGCTACACCGCTTTCTGGGGCTGGAATTCCCGCGTATGCAAAAGAACATCGGCGTGGTGTTCGGCAAGTTTTACCCGCTGCATACCGGGCATATCTATCTGATCCAGCGCGCCTGTAGTCAGGTAGACGAGCTGCACATCATCATGGGCTATGACGAAACCCGCGACCGTCAGCTGTTTGAAGAGAGCGCCATGTCGCAGCAGCCGACCGTGCCGGACCGCCTGCGCTGGCTGCTTCAGACCTTCAAGTATCAGAAAAATATTCGTATTCATGCCTTTAACGAAGAGGGTATGGAGCCGTACCCGCACGGCTGGGACGTGTGGAGCAACGGCATCAAAGCGTTTATGGAAGAGAAGGGCATTGCGCCGAACTGGATCTACACCTCTGAAGAGTCCGATGCGCCGCAGTTCCGCGAGCATTTGGGCATCGAGACGGTGCTGATCGATCCGAAGCGCACCTTCATGAACATCAGTGGGGCGCAGATCCGCGAAAACCCGTTCCGCTACTGGGATTACATTCCGACCGAGGTGAAGCCGTTCTTTGTGCGCACCGTCGCGATCCTGGGCGGCGAGTCGAGCGGGAAATCAACGCTGGTCAACAAGCTGGCGAACATCTTCAATACCACCAGCGCGTGGGAGTACGGACGCGACTATGTCTTCTCCCATCTGGGCGGTGATGAGATGGCGCTGCAGTATTCCGACTACGATAAAATCGCGCTCGGTCATGCCCAGTACATTGATTTCGCGGTGAAATACGCCAACAAGGTGGCGTTTATCGATACCGATTTCGTCACCACCCAGGCGTTCTGTAAAAAATACGAAGGGCGCGAGCACCCGTTCGTGCAGGCGCTGATTGACGAATACCGCTTTGACCTGGTGATCCTGCTGGAGAACAACACCCCGTGGGTCGCTGACGGCATGCGCAGCCTCGGCAGCTCCGTGGACCGGCGGGAGTTCCAGTCCATGCTGGTGGAGATGCTCAATGAAAACAACGTTGAGTTTGTGCACGTGGAAGAGTCGGACTACGACTCCCGTTTCCTGCGCTGCGTCGAGCTGGTGAAGGAGATGATGGGGGAGCAGGGGTAAAAAACTTACCCCTCACCCTAACCCTCTCCCCAAAGGGGAGAGGGAACGATTACCCCCTCGCCCCTTTGGGGAGAGGGCTGGGGTGAGGGGAAAACTTAGAACTCAACCACCACTTTCCCGCGCATATGCCCGTCCAGCACCTTACGGTGCGCCTCGGTAATGCTTTCCACGCTCAGCCCGTGCAGCGTTTCACTCAGCGAGCTTTCCACCACGCCGTTATCCACCAGCTTCGCCACCTCATTGAGGATCTCACCCTGACGCGCCATATCAGCGGTCTGGTACATGCTGCGGGTGTACATAAATTCCCAGTGCAGCGCGGCGGATTTCGACTTCAGCTTGTCCTGGTTCAGCGGACGTTCATTCTCGACGATAGAACAGATGTGCCCCTGAGGCGCAATCAGTTCGCTGACCGCATCCCAGTGTCCGTCGGTATCGTTGAGGATGAAAATATAATCCACAAAGGTCAGCCCGTGTTTCGCCAGTTCGCCTTTCAGATCGCGGTAGTTCACCACCACATCTGCACCGCGATCGCGGCACCACTGGGCGGAATCTTCACGCGACGCGGTTGCGATGATTTTCACCTTGCTGTTGTGCTTCGCAAACGGGATCGCCAGCGATCCCACGCCGCCCGCACCGCCGATGATCAGCAGGGTTTTGTCCGCACCGGCATCCTGAATGTTCAGCCGTTCAAACAGGCCTTCCCACGCGGTGAGTGCGGTCAACGGTAGCGCAGCGGCAGCCGCCCAGCCGAGGCTGGCAGGCTTGTGCCCGACAATGCGCGCATCGATCAGCTGGTGTGTGGTGTTGCTGCCCGGACGGGTGATGTCGCCCGCGTACCACACTTCATCTCCCGGCTTGAATCCGGTCACGCCCGTCCCAACGGCTTTGACGATCCCGCTGGCATCCCACCCGAGAATGCGCGGCGCGTTCAGCCCGTTCCTGGCAATGCCCGCGTGGACTTTGGTATCGACCGGGTTAACGGAGACGGCCTTCACCTCCACCAGCAGATCGTGCTCGCCGGGCTGCGGCATCTGCGGGGTGATTTCAATGAAGGTAGAGGGATTTTCAGGGTTAACGGCGATGGCTTTCACTGACATGGTGTGCTCCTCAATGGCATGCGTTTTGTTGAGGCTAGTCTATTAAGTGGCCAGCTGCATGATAAGATGGACAATCAAGAACTCAGCGTTCGTACAGGATGAACAATCATGTTTAAGCAGCTGCAGGATATGGCGCTGTTCGCGCTGGTGGCGGAGATGGGCAGCTTTACCGCGGCGGCGCAGAAGGCTGAACTGCCGAAATCCAGCGTCAGCCAGCGTATTAGCCAGCTGGAGCAGCAGGTGGGTATCCGCCTGCTCAACCGCACCACGCGCAGGATCAGCCTCACGTTTGCGGGCGAGCACTATCTGGTGCACTGCCGCGAAATGCTGGCGGCCAGCGAGCGGGCGGAGTACGCCATTCAGCGCCTGCGCGAAAACCCGAGCGGGCGGCTGCGCATCACCTGTCCGGCTGGGATTGGGGCGACGCTGCTGGCACATATGAATGCCGAGTTCCAGCTTCGCTATCCTGAGGTTTCGCTGGACGTGTCGATCTCTGATGACGTGGTGGACCTGGTCGAGGCCGGGTTTGACGTGGCGCTGCGTACCGGCAAGCCGCAGGACTCCTCCCTGATTGGCCGGATGATCGGGCACTGCCCGCGCTACATGCTGGCTTCGCCGGACTATCTGGCGCGCCGGGCGCCGCTGACGCATCCCCGTCAGCTGGTGGAGCACCGCAGCATTACGCATCGGGCGTGGTCAGAGTGGCTTCTGCGAAGCGAGAGCGAGGATTACCGCTACCTGCCGGATAACGCGCACATGACCGATAACCTGGTATACGCCCGCGAATGTGCGATTGCCGGTGCGGGGATTACGCTCCTTCCGGCTTTTTTGCTGGAAGATAAGGTCGAGAAAGGGGCGCTGGTGCAGGTATTGCCGGAGTGGAACGTTGAAGGAAACGACCTGTGGCTGGCCTATCCGAGCCGTAAGCTCAACTCACCCGCGCTGATGAGCTATATCGACTTTGCAATGCAGTTTGATGAGGTGAAGCGGTATTACGTGGGTGGGTGATTTTGTGCGGCCTGATGCCCTCACCCTGGCCCTCTCCCACGGGGAGAGGGTACAAACATAAAAAACGGCAACCGAAGTTGCCGTTTTGCTTTTATTTCGCAATACGCTTGTACTTAATACGCTTCGGCTCCAGCGCGTCGGCGCCCAGCGTGCGTTTCTTGTACTCTTCGTATTCGGTGAAGTTACCTTCGAAGAACTCCACTTTACCTTCGTCCTGGTAGTCCAGGATGTGGGTCGCGATACGGTCCAGGAACCAGCGGTCGTGCGAGATAACCATCGCGCAGCCCGGGAACTCCAGCAGGGCGTTTTCCAGCGCGCGCAGGGTTTCGATATCCAGGTCGTTGGTTGGTTCATCGAGCAGCAGAACGTTACCGCCCACCTGCAGCAGCTTCGCCAGGTGCAGACGACCGCGCTCACCGCCGGACAGCTCGCCCACGCGTTTGCCCTGATCGGTGCCTTTAAAGTTAAAGCGACCAACGTAGGCGCGGCTTGGCATCTCGGTGTTGCCGATACGCATGATATCCAGACCGCCGGAGACTTCTTCCCACACGGTTTTGCTGTTATCCATCGCGTCACGGAACTGGTCAACGGAGGCCAGCTTCACGGTTTCACCCAGGGTGATTGAGCCGCTATCAGGCTGTTCCTGACCGGACATCATGCGGAACAGGGTTGATTTACCCGCGCCGTTCGGACCGATGATGCCGACGATAGCGCCTTTCGGTACGGAGAAGGTCAGGTCGTCGATCAACAGGCGGTCGCCGTAAGACTTGCGCAGGTTGGTCACTTCAACCACTTTATCCCCCAGACGTGCTCCAGGTGGAATAAACAGTTCGTTGGTTTCGTTACGTTTCTGGTATTCGGTGTTGTTCAGCTCTTCAAAGCGTGCCAGACGGGCTTTGCCCTTAGACTGACGGCCTTTCGCGCCCTGACGCACCCACTCCAGCTCTTTCTCGATAGACTTACGACGGGCCGCTTCCTGAGACGCTTCCTGAGCCAGACGCTGATCTTTCTGCTCCAGCCAGGAGGAGTAGTTGCCTTCCCACGGAATACCTTCGCCGCGGTCCAGCTCCAGGATCCAGCCGGCGACGTTGTCGAGGAAGTAACGGTCGTGGGTGATCGCCACAACGGTGCCTTCGAAGTCGTGCAGGAAGCGCTCCAGCCACGCCACGGATTCCGCATCCAGGTGGTTGGTTGGTTCGTCGAGCAGCAGCATGTCTGGTTTTTCCAGCAGCAGGCGGCACAGCGCCACGCGGCGGCGTTCACCACCGGAGAGGTTCGCGATTTTCGCATCCCAGTCCGGCAGACGCAGGGCATCAGCCGCGCGCTCCAGCTGCACGTTCAGGTTGTGACCGTCGTGCGCCTGGATAATCTCTTCATACTTGCCCTGCTGCGCGGCCAACTTGTCGAAGTCCGCATCCGGTTCGGCGTATTTGGCATACACTTCATCCAGACCTTTCAGGGCGTTAACCACTTCGGAAACCGCTTCTTCAACGGACTCACGCACGGTGTGTTCCGGATTCAGCTGAGGTTCCTGCGGCAGGTAGCCGATCTTGATGCCAGGCTGCGGACGGGCTTCACCTTCGATGTCTGTATCAATGCCGGCCATGATGCGCAGCAGGGTGGACTTACCGGCACCGTTGAGACCCAGAACACCGATTTTTGCGCCCGGGAAGAAGCTCAGCGAGATATTTTTAAGAATATGACGTTTCGGCGGGACAACTTTGCCGACACGATGCATGGTATAAACGAATTGAGCCACGTTGGACTTCGCCTCTTTTATCGTAATGAGAAGGAATTTCAGCCTCGAAGTGTAGCCTTTTTCACGGCCTAATCCCAGCCAGGAACGTCGGGAGTGTTAAAACGCGCAAGAAAGGTAAAAAAGTGTCCATGACGTGGCGCGTTGAAGGATGCCTGGTTAGCATAAGTTAATTAGACTTTGACGTGGCAAGACGCTGCAATTGACGAAAAAACAATGAGGAAGAGCTTGTGGAAAAAGCCAAACGGGTGGTCTGGCGTCTGCTGGCTGCCAGCGTATGCGTAATGGCGGTAAGCCAGGCGGTGCATGCCGATTCACTGGATGAACAACGTAATCGCTACGCCCAGATTAAACAGGCGTGGGACAACAAGCAGATGGATACCGTGCAGGCGCTGATGCCGACGCTAAAGGATTATCCGCTGTATCCGTATCTGGAGTATCGCCAGATCACGGACGATCTGATGAACCAGCCTACCGTCACCGTGAATAACTTCATTCAGGCGAACCCGACCCTGCCGCCAGCCCGAAATCTCCAGTCTCGTTTTGTGAATGAGCTGGCGCGTCGCGAAGACTGGCGTGGACTGCTGGCGTTTAGTCCTGAAAAGCCGAACGCCACCGAAGCCCAGTGTAACTACTACTACGCGAAATGGGCGACTGGCCAGCAGGAAGAGGCCTGGGCCGGGGCGAAAGAGCTCTGGCTGACCGGGAAAAACCAGCCGAACGCCTGTGATTCCCTGTTTGGCGCATGGCGCGCTTCCGGTAAACAGGATCCGCTGTCCTACCTTGAGCGCATCCGTCTGGCGATGAAAGCCGGTAACACGCGTCTGGTGACCACGCTGGCGGGGCAGATGCCGTCCGATTACCAGACGATCTCCACCGCGGTTATCTCGCTGGCGAACGATCCGAACAGCGTGCTGACCTTTGCCCGCAGTACGGGCGCGACCGATTTTACCCGCCAGATGGCGGCGGTGGCCTTTGCCAGCGTGGCGCGTGACGACGTGGAAAACGCGCGGCTGATGATCCCGCAGCTGGTGCAGGCGCAGCAGCTTAATGAGGAGCAAACCCAGGAGTTACGCGATATCGTGGCGTGGCGACTGATGGGTACCGATGTGACCGACGAACAGGCGCGCTGGCGAGACGATGCCATTATGCGTTCGAACTCCACGTCGCTGGTGGAACGCCGCGTGCGCATGGCGCTGGGCACGGGCGATCGCCGTGGGCTGAATACCTGGCTCGCGCGGTTGCCAATGGAGGCTAAAGAGAAAGACGAATGGCGCTACTGGCAGGCCGATCTGCTGTTGGAACGCGGTCGTGATGATGAAGCAAAAGAGATCCTCCATACGCTGATGCAGCAGCGCGGGTTCTACCCGATGGCGGCCGCGCAGCGTCTGGGCGAGGAGTATACCTTCCGCATTGATAAAGCGCCCGCTAACGCGAACCCGGCGCTGACGCAGGGGCCAGAAATGGCGCGCGTTCGCGAGCTGATGTACTGGAATATGGATAACACCGCGCGCAGCGAGTGGGCGAATCTGGTGACCAGCCGCACCACCGACGAAAAAGCCCAGCTTGCTCGCTATGCCTTTGATAATCACTGGTGGGATCTCAGCGTGCAGGCGACGATCGCCGGCAAGCTCTGGGATCATCTGGAAGAGCGTTTCCCGCTGGCGTACAAAGATCTCTTCGATCGCTATACCAGCGGCAAAGATATCCCGCAAAGCTACGCGATGGCGATTGCCCGTCAGGAGAGCGCATGGAACCCGAAAGTCCGTTCCCCGGTGGGCGCCAGCGGCCTGATGCAGATTATGCCGGGCACGGCGACGCACACGGTGAAGATGTTTAATATCCCTGGGTACAGCAGCCCGTCACAGCTTCTCGATCCGGATACCAACATCAACATCGGTACCAGCTACCTGCAGTACGTGTATCAGCAGTTTGGCAATAACCGCATCTTCTCGTCGGCGGCGTATAACGCGGGGCCTGGACGTGTGCGCACCTGGCTCGGCAACAGCGCCGGGCGCATCGACGCCGTGGCGTTTGTCGAGAGCATCCCGTTCTCGGAAACGCGCGGCTACGTGAAGAACGTGCTGGCCTATGACGCCTACTATCGCTACTTCATGGGGCAGAAAGATACCCTGATGAGCGATGCCGAGTGGCAGAGACGTTACTGATCGGCGTGGGTTGTGTTATGCTGTACTCGCTAATGAGTACAAGAGGCAGCATAACATGACCCAGCATTCCCCGTATTCCTCGGCAATGGCCGAACAACGTCATCAGGAGTGGCTTCGTTTTGTGGAGCTGCTTCGCCAGTCTTACGAGCAGGATCTGCATTTACCCCTGATGCAGCTGATGCTCACGCCGGACGAGCGCGAGGCGCTGGGCACGCGCGTGAGGATCATTGAAGAGTTGCTGCGCGGCGAGATGAGCCAGCGCGAGCTGAAGAATGAGCTCGGCGCGGGCATTGCCACGATCACCCGCGGCTCGAACAGCCTGAAGTCGGCGCCGGTTGAGCTGCGCCAGTGGCTCGAGTCAGTCTTATTAAGCGATCAACGATAAATCGCGTTATGGAACGGGCTTAACGCCAAAATCACCGCCTGGTGGTAAACGCCTGAACGCGTCAGTGCGCCTGCGGTAAAGACGCCAATCGCCCCTTCTTTACGGCCAATCTCATCGATGCCGGTGTACTGCGACATCACCGGCCCGAGCGCTTCACCCGCACGGACTTTTTCCAGAATGATCTCCGGCAGCGGCAGGGTGGCCGAACGCGCTTCACCGCGCTGCTCGCGGCTTTCGATCACCACCCAGCTAAAGGTTGCGCCTTCGTCGATACCGGCTTCAATCGCTACCCAAAAGTCAGCATTCGGTGCCGCGGCCTTAGCGTTTGCCACGCGATTTCGTGCGCCAGCGCGCGTTTCCTCGCTGCCAAACGGCTGTTCAGGCACGCCACTCTCGACGCCGATGGCCTCAATATGGCAGGATCCTGCGCCGAAGATCTCGTCAAATGCCCTTAGAATTGCCTGAATTTTGGCAGGATTAGTGGTAGCAGAGACAACATGGTGCATAATTAAGCTCGATTCAAAAAAAACTCATCGCAGTATAACGGAAAAAAAGCATGTTACAGGTATACCTTGTTCGCCACGGTGAAACGCAGTGGAACGCCGAGCGACGTATTCAAGGCCAGTCAGACAGTCCTCTCACTGAGAAGGGTGTGCAGCAAGCGTGGCAGGTGGCGGAACGCGCCAGAACGCTGGGCATAACCCACGTGATTACCAGCGATTTAGGTCGCACACAGCAGACGGCGCGCATCATCGCGGACGCCTGCGGCTGTGACGTCATGCTTGAGCCGCGCCTGCGCGAGCTGGATATGGGCGTGCTGGAAAAACGCCATATCGATACGCTGACGGAAACGGAAGAGGGCTGGCGCCGCACGCTGGTGAACGGTACCGAAGATGGCCGTATTCCTGAGGGCGAATCCATGCAGGAGCTCAGCGTACGTATGCATGCCGCACTGGCGGAATGCCTGAAACTCCCGGCAGGAAGCCGTCCGCTGCTGGTGAGTCACGGGATTGCGTTGGGTTGCCTGGTGAGCACCATTCTGGGGTTACCGGCTTACGCCGAGCGCCGCCTGCGTCTGCGCAACTGCTCCATTTCCCGGATTGATTATCAGGAAAGCGCGTGGCTGGCGTCAGGTTGGGTAGTGGAGATGGCAGGGGACATTTCGCATCTTGATGCCCCTGCGCTTGACGAACTGCAGCGTTAACGGCGTATCGGAATCAAGAATTCCATACGCAGATTGATTGGGCCTTCTTCCGGTTTGGCATCCTGCGCCGGGTAGTAGCGCTCAATGTCCTGACCTTTACGGCGATTCAGATTCAGCATCGGCATGCAGGTTCCGTAAACGGTCAGGATGAACTCCTGAACTCCCGTTCCCAGCCCTTCATAGGCGAACATCACGTATTCGCCGCCTTCCAGCACGACAGGCTTCGAACCCTGAATGTAGCCATTGGCCATATCCGGCGTCAGCGCGGTGGTGTAGAACACTTCCTGCTCGTCGTCTTTTTCCTGGCTCGGGTGCGTTTCGTTGAGACCATACAGAATCGGCGGGATCGCCGGCGCGTGGCTCAGGAAGTCGCGCCAGAACTGGACGCGCATCTGATGACGGAACTCGGAAATCTGCTCCAGTGAACAGGAGTAGCTCTGCGTTGTGCCAATCAGATGGGTTTCCGGCAGGGTAATAATTTCGTATTTCGGCATCGCGAACTCGCCCAGACGCAGCGGCGGACGCATGCCAAACGAGCTCCAGTCAGGCGAGCGACGATAAAGCGCTGGCGTCAACGAGAACTGTTTTTTAAAGGCGCGGGTGAAGGTCTGCTGCGAATCGAAACGATATTGCAGGGCAATATCCAGAATCGGCCGCGCCGTCAGGCGCAGTGCCACAGCAGATTTTGATAAACGACGCGCGCGAATATAGGCCCCGATAGCATGACCGGTGACATCCTTGAACATCCTTTGCAGATGCCACTTGGAATAGCCTGCTTTAGCCGCCACATTATCCAGTGACAAAGGCTGGTCGAGATGACCTTCCAGCCAGGTGAGCAGGTCGCGAATAATTCCAGCCTGATCCATATACTATCCTCATCCTTAAAACAGCAGGTGCCTGATAACAGGTTAGCGGATAATAGCATTTTTTGATGTTTTAGCATTCAGTGTTTTTTTTGCGCATTCATGCTTTTTAGAGCACATTACAGGCAGATATATTCTAATCCTGTGATCTTGCTACATTTTTATCTAAAGTGTTGAATAATTGCTCAATGTAATTTTAAAGAATGGTAACAATATGAAATACAAGACTTTGATCTTCACCGCGTTAATGCTGATGGTCGGGCGCGCGGCGCAGGCTGAGCAGATTGGCTCCGTCGATACCGTGTTCAAAATGTTTGGCCCGGACCACAAAATCGTGGTGGAGGCGTTTGACGATCCGGACGTGAAAAACGTCACCTGCTACGTCAGCCGCGCGAAAACGGGCGGTATCAAAGGCGGGCTGGGACTGGCGGAAGACACCTCCGATGCGGCGATTTCGTGTCAGCAGGTGGGGCCGGTTGAGCTAAGTGATAAAATTAAAAACGGCAAAGCGCAGGGCGACGTGGTATTCCAGAAACGGACCTCGCTGGTGTTTAAAAAGCTGCAGGTGGTGCGTTTTTATGATGCCAAACGCAACACGCTGGCTTACCTCGCCTATTCCGATAAAGTGGTGGAAGGCTCGCCGAAAAACGCGATCAGCGCGGTGCCAATTATGCCTTGGCAGTAACTCAGGGATGAATCATGCAACAACCTGTGGTCTGGCTGGTTGAAGACGAAACCAGTATCGCCGATACGCTGATCTACATGCTTCAGCAGGAAGGATTCGCGGTAAAGGCGTTTGAACGCGGTTTACCCGTGCTGGAGGAGGCGCGGCGGCAGGTTCCGGCGCTTGCCATTCTGGATGTCGGGCTGCCGGACATCAGTGGATTTGAGCTTTGCCGCCGGCTGCTGGCGCAGCATCCCTCACTGCCCGTGCTGTTTCTGACGGCGCGCAGTGATGAGGTAGACAAGCTGCTTGGCCTGGAAATGGGCGCTGATGACTACGTTGCGAAACCTTTCTCCCCTCGTGAAGTCTGCGCCCGGGTGCGAACGATTTTACGGCGCATGCAAAAATCCGCCGCACCATCAGAAACGTTACGTATCGGGCAGTTTGAACTGAACGAACCTGCCGCTCGAATCAGCTGGTGCGGGGAAGCACTGCCCCTGACCCGCTACGAATTCTTGCTGCTCAAAACCTTGTTACAGGCGCCCGGGCGGGTCTTTTCGCGTCAGCAGCTCATGGACAAGGTATGGGGTGAAGACGGCGACAGCTTCGATCGTACCGTGGACACCCACATCAAAACCCTGCGCGCCAAGCTGCGGGCGGTGAACGAAGAACTGTCACCCATCAGCACCCATCGCGGTATGGGCTACAGTCTGGGCCTTTACTGATGCGCATTGGGATGCGGCTATTGCTGGGATACTTCCTGATCGTGGCCATCGCCGCGTGGTTTGTGCTGTCGATCTTTGTTCAGGAAGTAAAGCCCGGGGTGCGTAGGGCAACCGAGGGCACGTTAATCGATACCGCGACCCTGTTGGCCGAAATCGGACGTGATGATTTGCTTTCGGGTCATCCGCAGCAGGGCAAGCTGGCACAGGCCTTTTCCCAGCTTCATCAGCGCCCCTTTCGCGCCAATATCGGCGGGATCCATAAAGTGCGTAACGAGTATCACGTCTACATGACCGATGCGCAGGGCAGGGTCGTGTTTGATTCCGCCGGTCTGGCCGTGGGGCAAGATTACTCGCGCTGGAACGATGTCTGGCTGACGCTTCGCGGCGAATACGGCGCGCGCAGTACCCAGAGCCATCCCGACGATCCGGAGAGCACGGTGATGTATGTTGCCGCGCCGGTTGTGGATCAGGGCAAGATTATCGGCGTGCTGTCGGTGGGGAAACCGAACAGCGCGATGGCGCCGGTGATTCACCGCAGCGAGCGAAGGATCCTGTGGGCTGGCGGGGCGCTGCTCGGCATTGCCCTGCTGATTGGCCTCGTTGTGGCATGGTGGATCAATCGATCTATCGGTACGTTATCGCGCTATGCCGACTCGGTGACCACGGATACACCTCTCCCGCTGCCTAATCCTGGCAGCAGCGAACTGCACAAGCTGGCCCAGGCGCTGGAAAATATGCGCATTCGCCTTGAAGGGAAAAACTACATTGAACGCTATGTCCATGCGCTGACCCACGAGCTGAAAAGCCCCATCGCCGCCATACGCGGCGCGGCAGAAATTCTCTCCGAGCAGCCACCGCCGCAGGTGGCCGCGCGGTTTATCGATAATATTCTGGTGCAAAACGCGCGTATGCAGTCGCTGGTTGAAAAACTGCTCACTCAGGCGCGGCTTGAAAATCGGGTCGAGATTACGCCTCAGACCGTCCGCGTCGATCTGCTGTTTACGCGGCTTGCCGATGCGCGCTCGGCGGTGCTGGCGGCAAAAGAGATTTCGCTGACTCTCCAGCCCGCTTCGCTTCATGTTGAAGGCGATCCCGATCTGCTCGAACAGGCGCTCGGCAATTTGCTGGATAACGCTATCGATTTTACACCGCAGGGCGGTGCCATTGAACTGGCGGCCCGGGAGGAGCACGGGCAGATACAGCTTTTCGTCACCGACAGCGGAAGCGGGATCCCGGATTACGCGCTGGAGCGTATTTTTGAGCGCTTTTATTCCCTGCCGCGCGAGAACGGGTTGAAGAGCAGTGGGCTCGGGCTGGCGTTTGTCCAGGAAGTGGCGCGTCTGCATCAGGGAGAGATTACATTGCGTAATCGTGATGAAGGCGGCGTGATGGCCACGCTGACACTTCACCGTCCCTTCACATAACTTCAAACTGACCCCACACAGCCTGGTTACGCTCTCCTCATTACAAAGGAGACGTAATGATGAAATCCCCCCTGTTCTGGAAAGTCAGCACCCTGCTGGGGTGCATTCTGCTGCTGTTAGTCCCGCTTTTTATGGTCAGTAACCTGATATCAGAGCGGGAGAGCTACCGCAACGATGTCGAAAATACGCTTCGCCAGAGTACCAGCGGACCGCAAAAGCTGGTCGGTCCGATGATTGCGATTCCGATGACGGAGATTTTTTACAAGATAGAGGACGAGAAAAAGGTCGAGTACAAGAAAAGCTATATGCACTTCATTCTGCCGGAATCTCTGGTTGTGGAAGGGAACCAGCGCGTGGAGTCCCGAAGTATTGGCATCTACGACGGGCAAATCTGGAACACTGACCTGAAGATCAAAGCGCAGTTTAATACCGACGAGCTGAAGCAGCTGAAAGGGGAAACGATCGCGACAGGGCAGCCGTTTATCGTGACGGGCGTTGGCGACGCGCGGGGCATTGGCACGGTCAGTATCTCTAAAATCAATGGTGAGACGCTAAGCGTGGAACCCGGTTCAGGCGTCTACGGGGCGCTTGCGGGGATCCACATCCCGCTGACCGACAAAGCGCTGGAAGCCAAAACGTTTACGCTTGAGATGTCCCTCAGTCTGGCGGGAACCGGCAGTTTTGCGGTGGTACCGGTAGGGCGTAATAGCGAAATGACGCTTAACAGCAACTGGCCGCATCCGGGTTTTATGGGCGATTATCTCCCTGTTAAGCATCAGATTGGCGAGTCTGGTTTCCAGGCGAACTGGCAGAGCAGCTGGTTTGCAAATAACCTTGAGAGCTGGTTCTACGACAAGGAGTCGCCGGAGTGGGAGGCGCTCCCGGCCTTTAGCGTCACGGTAGCCACGCCCGCCGATCAGTATCAGCTGACTGACCGTGCGATCAAGTACGCTATTTTGCTGATTGCGCTGACGTTTATGGCCTTCTTTGTCTTCGAAACCTTAACCGGATTACGCCTTCACCCGATGCAGTATCTGCTGGTGGGGCTGTCGCTGGTCCTGTTCTATCTGGTGCTGCTGGCGCTGTCTGAACACGTCGGGTTTACACCAGCCTGGGTTGTTGCAAGTCTGGTGGGCGCAGCGATGAACGGAATGTACCTGCAGGCCGTGCTGAAAAGCTGGAAGCGCAGCGGGCTGTTTGTGCTGGCACTGCTCGGGCTGGATGTCGTGATGTGGTTCCTGCTGCGCTCGGAGGACAGCGCGCTGCTGTTGGGGTCAGCGGTTCTCGCGCTGGCGCTGTTCGCCGTGATGTACCTGACCCGGCATTTCGACTGGTACTCGCTCTCTCAGCCGAAGCGACCTGAGCCACCCGCAGAGCCTGATAACGACACGATGCGGATCTGGAAATAAAAAAACGGCGCAAATGCGCCGTTTTTTAATGCGTTAACTGCGGGATTATTCCTGCAGGTCACCGCAGAAACGGTACCCTTCGCCGTGGATCGTGGCGATGATTTCCGGCGTATCTGGCGTAGATTCGAAGTGCTTACGAATACGACGGATGGTCACGTCTACGGTACGGTCGTGCGGTTTCAGCTCACGGCCGGTCATTTTCTTCAGCAGTTCTGCACGGGACTGAATTTTGCCCGGGTTTTCGCAGAAGTGCAGCATCGCGCGGAATTCACTGCGCGGCAGTTTATACTGCTCACCGTTCGGGCTAATCAGTGAACGGCTATTGATATCAAGTTCCCAGCCGTTGAATTTGTAGCTATCTACGCTACGACGCTCTTCGCTGACCGTACCCAGGTTCATAGTGCGGGACAGCAGGTTGCGTGCACGAATGGTTAACTCGCGAGGATTGAACGGCTTGGTGATGTAGTCATCCGCACCGATTTCCAGGCCAAGAATTTTATCAACTTCGTTATCACGGCCCGTCAGGAACATTAACGCGACGTTCGCCTGCTCGCGCAGTTCGCGCGCCAGAAGAAGACCGTTTTTGCCCGGCAGGTTAATATCCATGATCACCAGGTTGATATCATTTTCAGAAAGGATCTGATGCATCTCTGCGCCATCGGTCGCTTCAAAGACATCGTAGCCTTCTGCTTCGAAAATGCTCTTTAACGTGTTGCGTGTTACCAACTCGTCTTCAACGATAAGAATGTGCGGGGTCTGCATGTTTGCTACCTAAATTGCCAACTAAATCGAAACAGGAAGTACAAAAGTCCCTGACCTGCCTGATGCATGTCGCAAATTAACATGATCGGCTTAACGTGACTAAAGTACGTAATTGCGTTCTTGATGCACTTTCCATCAACGTCAACAACATCATTAGCTTGGTCTTGGGTACTTTCCCTTTGGACCCGACAGTGTCAAAAACGGCTGTCATCCTAACCATTTTAACAGCAACATAACAGGCTAAGTGACACCAGACACCCAATAAAACTACGCTTCGTTGACATATATCAAGTTCAATTGTAGCACGTTAACAGTTTGATGAAATCATCGTAGCCGAATGCTAGCCTTTGTCACAATTTTTCAATAAACCAACTAGTTGCGGACATTGATTTATAAACGAAGCGAATCCAATCAGAATAGGGTATTCATGCCGCCATTATCATTATAAAACATAAGGATAATAGTGTTCTGTTAACATTCTAACTGATTGTTCAGACACAGAATAGTTTAGCGTTTTTAATTTGTTATGAAACGCTATTTCGGTGATTTGTGTTGCAATTTTGTAAATTCGCGCTGCGTAATATGTTGAAGCGCATCACATTTTTACCTGCTAACTGATTAAAAAGAGAGCATAAATGCATCTGTCGATAGTACTGGTCGCCCCAGCCAGAGCAGAAAATATAGGCGCAGCGGCGCGTGCCATGAAGACCATGGGTTTTACCGATTTGCGTATCGTGGACAGCACGGCGCACCTGGAGCCAGCCGCCCGTTGGGTGGCGCACGGATCGGGAGATATTCTCGATAATATAACCACTTACGCTACGCTTGCCGACGCGCTGCATGATATTTCGTTTACCGTCGCAACCACGGCGCGCAGCCGGGCGAAGTTTCACTACTATGCCACGCCAGCGGAGCTGGTGCCGATGCTGAGCGAGAAAAGCCAGTGGCTGGAGAAAGCGGCGCTGGTGTTTGGGCGTGAAGATTCTGGGCTGACCAATGAAGAACTGGAACTGGCGGATGTGCTGACAGGCGCGCCGATGGTTGCAGATTACCCTTCTCTCAATTTAGGCCAGGCGGTGATGGTCTATTGCTATCAATTAGCATCCTTAATACAAATTCCGCAGTCGCCTGTTACAGGTACCGATGAAAACCAGCTGGCTGCACTTCGCGCGCGCGTGGAAAACCTGCTCATGCAACTGGGTGTGGCTGACGATCAAAAAATGGTCGACTGGTTACAGCAGCGTTTGGGCCGTCTTGAGCAACGCGACACGGCAATGCTGCACCGTTTGCTGCACGATATTGAAAAAAAATTGGCCGAGTAAAGTGCTGTCATAAATTTTTATTATGGTGTAATCATCTGATGCTAAGGGTTGCTTTTGGGGTATTCGGATGAAAATAAATCTGACGGCAGCGGGACGTGAGAGTCTCCCGAATTGTGATCAAATTAAAAATTCGTTGACTTAAGGTGCCCGATCCTTTAACCCTAAAAGAATACAGCACAGACAGATAATAATGACAGAGTACACAACATCCATGAAACGCATCAGCATCACCACCATTACCACAACCATCATCATTACCACAGGTAACGATGCGGGCTGACGCGTACAGGAAAAACAAAAAAAAGCCCGCACCTAGACAGTGCGGGCTTTTTTTTCGGCTAAAGGAAACGAGGTAGAACCATGCGAGTGTTGAAGTTCGGCGGTACATCAGTGGCAAATGCAGAACGTTTTCTGCGTGTTGCCGATATCCTGGAAAGCAACGCCAGGCAGGGGCAGGTTGCGACCGTGCTCTCTGCCCCGGCAAAAATCACGAACCATCTGGTGGCGATGATTGAAAAAACCATCGGTGGCCAGGATGCACTCCCGAACATCAGCGACGCAGAGCGTATCTTCGCTGACCTGCTGCAAGGGCTGGCAGAGGCGCTGCCTGGCTTCCCGCACGCTCAGCTGAAGTCTTTCGTTGAGCAGGAATTTGCCCAAATCAAACACGTCCTGCACGGCATCAGCCTTCTCGGCCAGTGTCCGGACAGCATCAACGCGGCGCTGATTTGTCGCGGTGAAAAACTTTCTATCGCCATCATGGCCGGCGTGCTGGAAGCGCGCGGCCATAGCGTGACCGTGATCGATCCCGTTGAAAAACTGCTGGCGGTGGGTCACTACCTCGAATCCACCGTTGATATTGCCGAATCAACCCGCCGTATCGCCGCCAGCAAAATTCCGTCTGACCACATGATCCTGATGGCTGGCTTCACCGCCGGTAACGAGAAGGGCGAGCTGGTGGTGCTGGGCCGTAACGGCTCCGATTATTCCGCCGCCGTGCTGGCCGCCTGTTTACGCGCGGACTGTTGTGAGATCTGGACTGACGTCGACGGCGTCTATACCTGCGACCCGCGCCAGGTACCGGACGCCAGGCTGCTGAAGTCGATGTCGTATCAGGAAGCAATGGAGCTTTCCTACTTCGGCGCCAAAGTGCTTCACCCGCGTACCATCTCCCCGATTGCCCAGTTCCAGATCCCTTGCCTGATTAAAAATACCGGTAACCCGCAGGCGCCGGGTACGCTGATTGGCGCGAGCACCGATGAGGACGGCCTGCCGGTGAAAGGCATCTCCAACCTCAACAACATGGCGATGTTCAGCGTCTCCGGTCCGGGGATGAAGGGGATGGTCGGCATGGCGGCGCGCGTGTTTGCGGCCATGTCCCGCAACGGTATCTCTGTTGTGCTGATCACCCAGTCCTCTTCCGAATACAGCATCAGCTTCTGCGTGCCGCAGGCCGACTGCCTGCGCGCCCGTCGCGCGCTGGAGGAAGAGTTCTATCTGGAGCTGAAAGAAGAGCTGCTGGAGCCGCTCTCTATTCAGGAGCGTCTGGCGATCATCTCCGTGGTGGGCGACGGTATGCGCACGCTGCGCGGTATCTCCGCCAAGTTCTTTGCCGCACTGGCGCGCGCCAATATCAATATCGTGGCGATTGCCCAGGGCTCGTCTGAGCGTTCAATTTCTGTTGTTGTGGACAACGATGACGCGACCACTGGCGTACGTGTGGTTCACCAGATGTTGTTCAACACCGATCAGGTTATCGAGCTGTTCCTGATTGGCGTCGGCGGCGTGGGCGGCGCGCTGCTGGAGCAGGTTAAGCGTCAGCAGGAATGGCTGAAGAAGAAACACATCGACCTGCGCGTCTGCGGGATTGCGAATTCCAAAGCGCTGCTGACCAACGTCCACGGCCTGAACCTGGAAAACTGGCAGGCCGAGATGAAGGAGGCGAAAGAGCCGTTCAACCTGGGCCGCCTGATCCGTCTGGTAAAAGAGTATCACCTGCTTAACCCGGTTATCGTCGACTGCACCTCGAACCAGGCGGTGGCCGACCAGTACGCGGACTTCCTGCGCGAAGGTTTCCACGTGGTGACGCCGAACAAAAAGGCCAACACCTCGTCGATGGATTACTATCACCAGCTGCGTCTGGCGGCGAGCAAGTCGCGCCGCAAGTTCCTGTACGACACCAACGTTGGGGCAGGCCTGCCGGTTATCGAGAACCTGCAGAACCTGCTTAACGCGGGCGACGAACTGCAGCGTTTCTCCGGCATTCTCTCTGGCTCGCTGTCGTTTATCTTCGGCAAGCTGGATGAGGGGATGAGCCTCTCGGAAGCCACCCGCGCCGCGCGCGAGCTGGGCTATACCGAGCCGGATCCGCGTGATGACCTTTCCGGTATGGACGTGGCGCGTAAGCTGCTGATCCTCGCCCGTGAAACGGGCCGTGAGCTTGAGCTTTCGGATATCGTGATTGAGCCTGTCCTGCCGGCAGAATTTGACAGCAGCGGTGATGTCGCTGCCTTTATGGCCAGTTTGCCGCAGCTTGACGACGCGTTTGCCGCGCGCGTTGCAAAAGCCCGTGATGAAGGTAAGGTATTGCGCTATGTTGGCAACATTGAAGAAGATGGCGTGTGCCGGGTGAAGATTGCCGAAGTGGATGGCAACGACCCGCTGTACAAAGTCAAAAATGGCGAAAACGCCCTCGCGTTTTACAGCCACTATTATCAGCCACTGCCGCTGGTGCTTCGCGGCTATGGCGCAGGGAACGATGTTACGGCGGCGGGTGTGTTTGCCGATCTGCTGCGTACCCTGTCATGGAAGTTAGGAGTTTAACATGGTCAAAGTTTATGCCCCGGCTTCCAGCGCGAATATGAGCGTCGGATTTGACGTGCTGGGTGCGGCGGTGACGCCGGTGGATGGTTCGCTGCTGGGCGATACGGTTACGGTGGAAGCGGCAGACAGCTTCAGCCTGAACAACGTGGGCCGCTTCGCCAGCAAACTGCCGTCTGAGCCGCGCGAAAATATCGTCTATCAGTGCTGGGAACGCTTCTGTCAGGAGATCGGCAAAAACGTGCCGGTCGCCATGACGCTGGAAAAAAGTATGCCGATCGGCTCGGGACTGGGCTCCAGCGCCTGCTCGGTGGTCGCCGCGCTGGTGGCGATGAACGAGCACTGCGGCAAGCCGCTGAACAACAACCGCCTGCTGGGGTTAATGGGCGAGCTGGAAGGGCGCATCTCCGGCAGCATTCACTATGACAACGTGGCGCCGTGCTTCCTCGGCGGCATGCAGCTGATGATCGAAGAAAATGGCATCATCAGCCAGCAGGTGCCAGGGTTTGATGAGTGGCTGTGGGTGCTGGCCTATCCGGGTATCAAGGTTTCAACCGCGGAAGCGCGTGCGATCCTGCCCGCGCAGTATCGTCGTCAGGACTGTATTGCCCACGGGCGTCATCTGGCGGGCTTTATCCACGCCTGTTACACCCGTCAGCCGCAGCTGGCGGCCAAACTGATGAAGGACGTCATTGCCGAGCCGTACCGCACGAAGCTGCTGCCCGGCTTTAACGAGGCGCGACAGGCATCGATGGATATCGGCGCGCAGGCGTGCGGCATCTCCGGCTCCGGCCCGACGCTGTTCGCCCTGTGCGACAAGCCTGATACCGCGCAGCGCGTGGCGGACTGGCTCTCTAAACACTACCTGCAAAATCAGGAAGGCTTTGTTCATATTTGCCGTCTGGACACGGCTGGCGCACGAGTACTGGGATAATCAATGAAACTCTATAACCTTAAAGATCATAACGAGCAGGTCAGCTTCGCGCAGGCGGTCACTCAGGGACTGGGCAAAAACCAGGGGCTGTTCTTCCCGCATGACCTGCCGGAATTCCACCTGACCGACATCGACGAACTGCTGAAGCAGGACTTTGTCACCCGCAGCACTAAAATTCTTTCGGCGTTTATCGGCGACGAAATCCCGCAGGAGCTGCTGGAAGAGCGCGTGCGTGCGGCGTTCGCTTTCCCGGCACCGGTGAAGCAGGTGGAGCCTGACGTTGGCTGCCTGGAGCTGTTCCACGGCCCGACCCTGGCGTTCAAAGACTTCGGCGGCCGCTTTATGGCGCAGATGCTAACCCACATCAGCGGCGACAAGCCGGTGACCATTCTGACCGCGACCTCCGGGGATACCGGTGCGGCGGTGGCGCACGCGTTCTACGGCCTGAAAAACGTCCGCGTGGTGATCCTCTATCCGAAAGGCAAAATCAGCCCGCTGCAGGAAAAACTGTTCTGTACGCTCGGCGGCAACATTGAAACCGTGGCAATTGACGGTGATTTCGATGCCTGTCAGGCGCTGGTCAAGCAGGCCTTCGACGACGAAGAGCTGAAGGTGGCCCTGGGTCTGAACTCTGCCAACTCTATCAACATCAGCCGTCTGCTGGCGCAGATCTGCTACTACTTCGAAGCGGTGGCGCAGCTGCCGCAGGAAGCGCGTAACCAGCTGGTGATCTCCGTGCCGAGCGGTAACTTTGGTGACCTGACGGCTGGCCTGCTGGCGAAATCCCTGGGTCTGCCGGTGAAACGCTTTATCGCCGCCACCAACGCTAACGACACCGTGCCGCGCTTCCTGAAAGACGGGAAGTGGGCGCCGAACGCCACGCAGGCAACGCTCTCTAACGCCATGGACGTGAGCCAGCCGAACAACTGGCCGCGCGTGGAAGAGCTGTTCCGCCGTAAGATCTGGCGTCTGGGCGATCTGGGCTACGCCGCGGTGACGGATGAAACCACCAAAGCGACCATGCGCGAGCTGAAGGCGGTGGGGTATACCTCTGAACCGCATGCGGCGATTGCTTACCGCGCGCTGCGCGACCAGCTTAACCCGGGTGAATATGGCCTGTTCCTGGGCACCGCGCATCCGGCGAAGTTTAAAGAGAGCGTTGAAGCGATCCTGGGCGAAACGCTGCCGCTGCCGAAAGAGCTGGCCGAGCGTGCCGACCTGCCGCTGCTGTCACATGAGCTGCCGGCAGACTTTGCCGCGCTGCGTAAGCTGATGATGACCCGAGCATAATTTTTGTCGGGTGCGGCTACGCCTTACCCGACCTACATCGGCTCAGAACGTAGGCCGGGTAAGGCGAAGCCGCACCCGGCTTTTTTGTGAAGAAATTAAGGAGAAAAATAGCAGGGAAAAAGCAGAAATTCCCAATAAATGCGGTCACTTAGCGTTTAGGATTGCAGAGAATAACATCCCCCGTTCCCCTCGCGTACTCTCCTTACATCGGCCCACGTTGGGCAAAGATAATAAGGAGTCACCGATGTCTACACTGAAACCTGTGCTGATTGCGCTTTCACTGATGCTGGTCGCTCCCATGGCGGTACAGGCATCTGAAATCACCCTTGTGCCTGCGGTCAAACTGCAGATTGGCGACCAGGATAATAACGGGCATTACTGGGACGGTGGCCGCTGGCGCGACCACGACTGGTGGAAAGCGCATTATGACTGGCGCGATAACCACTGGCGTCCGCATGATGAGCATCGTAAACATGACGATCGCCATGATGACCATCACCACGATGACCACCGCGACGATCGCGGCCCTGACTGGAAACACCATTAATGCAAAACCCCGCCAGCTGGCGGGGTTTGTTTTTACTGCTCGTGGCGCTTAAACACCAGCTCGCCTTTCCCTGACGACGCCTCGTCAAAGAAATAGCCTTCGCTGTTGAAGGCGGTCAGCTGTTCCGGCTTCGTCAGACGGTTCTGGATGATGTAGCGGCTCATCAGGCCACGCGCTTTCTTGGCGTAGAAGCTGATCACCTTGAACTTACCGTTCTTCTCGTCGAGGAACACCGGTTTGATAATCTCTGCATCCAGCTTTTTCGGTTTCACCGACTTGTAGTATTCATCGGATGCCAGGTTAATCACCACGTTATCGCCCTGAGCGCGCAGTGCCGCGTTCAGCTTATCGGTGATGATATCGCCCCAGAAATGGTACAGATCTTTGCCTTTGGCATTCTCCAGACGAATCCCCATCTCCAGACGATAGGGCTGCATCAGATCCAGCGGGCGCAGTACGCCGTACAGACCCGACAGCATGCGCAGATGCTGCTGGGCAAAATCGAAATCGGCTTCGCTAAAATCTTCCGCCTGCAGGCCGGTATAGACATCGCCTTTAAAGGCCAGAATCGCCTGGCGAGCGTTAGCCGGGGTGAAATCCGGGTGCCACTCGTGAAAGCGGGTCGCGTTAAGGTCTGCCAGCTTGTCGCTGATGCTCATCAGCGAGGCGATTTGCGGTGCAGAGAGCTTGCGCGCTTCGCGGATCAGCTGTTGCGAGTAGTCCAGCAGTTCAGGCTGGGTATAGCGCTCGGTGGCGAGTTGGCTCTGGTAGTCGAGCGTTTTTGCAGGTGAAATCAGAATCAGCATATCCAGTCCTTGCAGGAAATTTAGAGCGACTTTAGCAAAAAATCGCCCCGAATTGATCGATAGCTGTTATTGCCGCGGCAAATCATCCCACGTGCCCGGGGCAAGCTGCGCCTTAATATCGGGATAGCGGGCGGGATCAAATACCGGCGGAACACCCAGTTTGCGCTGACGAAGATAGTCTCTGGCAATCAGGGTCACCACGGGTGAGAGCAGCAGGATTGCCGTGAGGTTAGTGATCGCCATCAGCGCCATAATGATATCGGCCAGCTGCCAGACCAGCGGCATACTGAGCAGGGAGCCTGCTATCACCATCAGGACGACCCCGAGACGCAGGGTTCCGATTGCAGCGCGGGAGTCGAGCTTCAGGAAAATAAGGTTATTTTCAGCGTAGAGGTAATTCACCACTATTGAGCTGAAGGCAAACAAGATCAGGATGAGCGAGACAAACCCTGCACCCCAGCCGCCGGTCAGGTTCACCAGCGCCTGCTGGAGAAGCTGTATCCCGGCGGTTCCTGAGGAATGCGGGACGGGGCCTGCCAGCAGCAAAATCATGGCGCTGGCGGAACAGATGATAATGGTATCGGTAAAGACGCCAATCATCTGCACAATGCCTTGTGCGGCCGGGTGCGGCGGCCAGGAAGAGGCGGCGGCGGCCGCGTTGGGGGTTGACCCCATACCGGCTTCATTGGAGAACATCCCCCGCTGAAAGCCCGCCATCAGCGCCTGGCTGAAGGTGTAGCCCAGCGCCCCGGAGGCCACTTCGCGCCAGCCAAAGGCGCTTTTGACGATGGTGGCAATCACGCCCGGCACCTGGTCGAGATGCAGTGCGGCAACAAACAGGCTCGCGGCAACCCAGAGCAACGCCATAATGGGCACCAGCCACTGCATCAGGCGGGCGATGCCCTTAAGACCGGCAGAAATGGTGAGCAGAACGATGAGGGCTAAAGCAATACCGGCGACCCACTCCGGGCAGGAGAAGGCGTAGCTCAGGGCATTGGCGACAGAATTTGCCTGGACGGTATTAAAAATGAGGCCGTACGCGAGCAGTAAAAAAACCGAGAACAGGACGCCCATCCAGCGCATCCCCAGGCCACGCGCCATGTACCAGGCAGGGCCACCGCGAAACTGGCCGTGTTTATCTTTCTCTTTATAGAGTTGTGCAAGCGAACTTTCGGCAAAGGAGGTGGCCATTCCGAGTAGCGCCGTCACCCACATCCAGAAGACCGCGCCTGGCCCACCGGCGCTGATGGCCAGCGCAACGCCCGCCAGATTGCCGCTGCCGAGACGCGCCGCCAGGCTGGTACAGAGCGCCTGGAACGACGTTAATCCACCCGGCTGGGGCGTAACGCTGTTTTTCAGACTTCTGCCAAACTTGCGAATATAGCGAAACTGGATAAACCCACTGCGTAGCGTAAACCAAATACCTGCTCCCAGAAGCAGGTAAATCATTATCGAACCCCAGAGGACTTCGTTAATAAAGAAAAAGAAATCAGGCATTAACGTCCCTCTTGTTGATGCCAATGTGAATATGTAAGCGCTACCACTGATTGGGCATGCTGTTGCTTAGCAGCCTGTTAATCTTCCGAGTTTACCATACTCTGCCTAAGCGCACTGTCTGCGGTTGCGCTACCCCTCCGTCGTGTTATCATCAGGGCAGACCGGTTACATCCCCCTAACAAGTAAACCTGTCATTTTTCCGCTGCAGGCATGCTGTCGGTAGCGTGAATTATCCAGGGCACGTTAAAAGAGAAACACTATCATGACGGATAAATTGACCTCCCTTCGTCAGTTCACCACTGTCGTAGCTGACACCGGAGATATCGCGGCAATGAAGCTGTACCAGCCGCAGGATGCCACAACCAACCCTTCTCTGATCCTTAACGCCGCACAGATCCCTGAGTATCGCAAACTGATTGACGACGCAGTGACCTGGGCGAAAGCGCAGAGCAATGACCGCGCGCAGCAGGTTGTGGATGCCACCGACAAACTCGCAGTGAACATCGGTCTGGAAATCCTGAAACTGGTTCCTGGCCGTATCTCTACCGAAGTGGATGCGCGTCTCTCCTACGACACCGAAGCGTCTATCGCCAAAGCGAAACGTCTGATCAAAATGTACAACGACGCGGGCATCAGCAACGACCGTATCCTGATCAAACTGGCTTCTACCTGGCAGGGTATTCGCGCGGCAGAGCAGCTGGAAAAAGACGGTATCAACTGTAACCTGACCCTGCTGTTCTCCTTCGCGCAGGCGCGTGCATGTGCAGAAGCAGGCGTATACCTGATTTCTCCGTTCGTGGGCCGTATTCTGGACTGGTACAAAGCCAACACCGATAAGAAAGAGTACGCACCGGCTGAAGATCCAGGCGTGATTTCTGTGACTGAAATCTACGAATACTACAAACAGCACGGCTATGAGACTGTGGTTATGGGAGCAAGCTTCCGTAACGTCGGTGAAATCATCGAGCTGGCTGGCTGTGACCGCCTGACCATCGCGCCTGCGCTGCTGAAAGAGCTGGCAGAAAGCGAAGGTACCCTGGAGCGTAAACTGTCTTACACCGGTGAAGTGAAAGCACGCCCAGAGCGCATCACGGAATCCGAGTTCCTGTGGCAGCACAACCAGGATCCAATGGCGGTAGACAAGCTGGCGGACGGTATCCGTAAGTTTGCTGTTGACCAGGGCAAACTGGAAAAAATGATCGGCGACCTGCTGTAATCATTCTGCGTGACCGGGCTCCCGGTCACGCGACTTCTTTCGTCCCCTGTCTGAATCTCCTCTCTGCGTGTATCATTCCCTTTAATCAGTACTCTTTGAATGGAATGGATATGAATACCTTACGCATCGGCTTAGTGTCGATTTCTGACCGCGCCTCCAGCGGTGTTTACCAGGATAAAGGCATCCCCGCTCTGGAAGCGTGGTTGAGCAGCGCGCTGACCACCCCCTTTGACATTCAGACCCGCCTGATCCCTGACGAACAGCCGATCATCGAGCAGACGCTCTGCGAGCTGGTGGATGAGATGAGCTGCCACCTTGTTCTGACGACGGGCGGAACCGGCCCCGCGCGCCGCGACGTGACGCCGGACGCGACGCTGGCGATTGCCGATCGTGAAATGCCTGGCTTCGGCGAACAGATGCGGCAGATCAGTCTACACTTTGTTCCGACGGCCATTCTTTCCCGCCAGGTGGGGGTGATCCGCAAGCAGGCGTTGATCCTGAACCTGCCGGGCCAGCCGAAGTCGATTAAAGAGACGCTGGAAGGGCTGAAAGCAGAAGATGGCAGCGTCCTGGTTCATGGCATCTTTGCAAGTGTACCGTATTGTATACAGCTGCTTGACGGTCCCTATGTGGAAACCGATGAGAAAGTGGTAGCAGCTTTTCGCCCGAAAAACGCACGTCGCGAAACAATCTCCTGAAATTAACCAATATGTGACATTAGCTGAAGCGGCGATAGCGTGGTGAAGCTTTTACGGTATAGTAATTTTTTCTTTACGAATGCTGTAAAAATAAATCCACAACACACGCACAATGGTTCGCTATGTCACATAACACCCGACCTCTGAATCGACAGGACTACAAAACCCTCACGCTCGCGGCTTTAGGCGGCGCGCTGGAGTTTTACGACTTTATTATCTTCGTCTTCTTCGCCGCCGTGGTGGGAGAACTCTTCTTCCCGGCGGATATCCCGGAATGGCTGCGTCAGGTGCAAACCTTCGGCATTTTTGCCGCCGGGTATCTGGCGCGTCCGCTGGGCGGCATCATCATGGCCCACTTTGGCGATCTGGTCGGGCGCAAGAAGATGTTTACCCTTAGCATCCTGCTGATGGCCGTGCCGACGCTGGCCATTGGTTTGCTACCTACCTATGCCTCGATGGGCATTCTCGCGCCGTTGCTGCTGTTGCTGATGCGCGTCCTGCAGGGGGCGGCGATTGGCGGTGAAGTGCCGGGCGCGTGGGTGTTTGTCGCGGAGCATGTGCCAGCGCGCCGCATTGGTATCGCCTGCGGAACCTTAACGGCGGGGCTGACGGTCGGGATCCTGCTCGGCTCGGTGGTCGCAACAATTGTGAATACCAGCATGACGCAGCAGGCCGTGCACGACTGGGGCTGGCGTATTCCGTTCCTGCTGGGCGGAGCGTTTGGTCTGGTCGCGATGTACCTGCGCCGCTGGCTGCAGGAGACGCCGATTTTCCTCGAGATGCAGCAGCGCAAAGCGCTGGCGCAGGAGCTGCCGGTGAAGGCGGTTGTGGTACGCCATAAAAAAGCGGTGGTGGTATCGATGCTGCTGACCTGGCTGCTCTCGGCGGGCATTGTGGTGGTGATATTGATGTCCCCGGTCTGGCTGCAAAAGCAGTACGGTTTCGCCCCTGCCGTGACGCTACAGGCGAACAGTATCGCGACAATCATGCTCTGCTTTGGCTGTCTGGCCGCCGGGCTGGCGGCGGATCGTTTTGGTGCCAGCGTTACCTTTATCATCGGTAGCCTGCTACTGGCCGCATCAAGCTGGGCGTTTTACCATCTTGCGGGCAGCCATCCTGAACAGCTGTTCCTGCTGTACGGCGTGGTAGGGCTGTGCGTGGGCGTAGTGGGGGCTGTGCCTTACGTCATGGTGCGAGCTTTCCCACCGGAAGTTCGTTTCACCGGGATCTCGTTCTCTTACAACGTGTCGTATGCCATTTTCGGCGGGATGACGCCGATTGCGGTCACCGTGCTGATGGGCGTGTCTCCCCTGGCTCCGGCCTGGTACGTGCTGGCGCTGTCGGTGATGGGGCTGGTATTAGGATTTTGGCTTCGTCAGGCGGGGGAATGTCGTGCCCGCGAGGCGGGCACGACAGAGGGATCAGTGTTTTTCACCAATCGGTAAAACGGTGCGGTCAAACTGCTCGTTCAGCACTTCACCCATCGCCAGGTAGATAGCGCTTGCGCCGCAAACCAGACCAATCCAGCCTGCAACATGAACGATGCCTTCGTTATCCACCAGATGACCAATCGCCAGCAGGGCGAACAGCACGGTCAGGCTCAGGAAAACGAACTGCAGCATACGGTTACCTTTCAGGGTACCGAAGAACATGAACAGGGTGAAGACGCCCCACAGGCCCAGGTAAACGCCCAGGAAGTGGGCGTTTGCCGCGTCAGCCATGCCCATTTTAGGCAGCAGCAGAATGGCAACCAGGGTCAGCCAGAAAGAACCGTAAGAGGTGAAGGCGGTTAAGCCGAAGGTATTGCCTTTCTTATATTCCAGCAGGCCCGCGAAGATTTGCGCGATACCGCCGTAAAAAATGCCCATCGCCAGGATGATGCCATCCATCGGGAACATCCCGATATTGTGCAGGTTCAGCAGGATAGTGGTCATGCCAAAACCCATCAGGCCCAGCGGAGCCGGATTAGCCAACTTAGTGTTGCCCATAAGTCCTCAAAAAAATCATCATTAATATGGTGAAATGGTTAAACCCGCGTCAGTTCTCCCTGACTGGGCGCGGCATCATAATGGGCGCAATCGATGGCGTCTATGATCTCATCAGGGTGAAATTAAAATTTTTTTTATCATTCCCCCTTGATGGATGCCGTCGCGACCCCATCTTGTAGTCAACCGCAGTGTGTGGACCTGAAAAAAATCAAATCTGGGCAGTTGAAAAAGCACGTTCTGCCCTTATTACAGGTACACAACCACATGTTGACTGAATTTTTAGTGGAGACGTTTAGATGGGTAAAATTATTGGTATCGACCTGGGTACTACCAACTCTTGTGTAGCGATTATGGATGGCACTACTGCACGCGTGCTGGAGAACGCCGAGGGCGATCGCACCACGCCTTCTATCATTGCTTATACCCAGGATGGTGAAACTCTGGTTGGTCAGCCGGCTAAACGTCAGGCAGTGACAAACCCGCAAAACACCCTGTTTGCGATTAAACGCCTGATCGGTCGCCGCTTCCAGGACGAAGAAGTTCAGCGTGACGTTTCCATCATGCCTTACAAAATCATCGCGGCAGATAACGGCGATGCATGGCTTGATGTGAAAGGCGCTAAAACTGCACCACCGCAGATTTCTGCTGAAGTGCTGAAGAAAATGAAGAAAACCGCTGAAGATTACCTGGGTGAGCCGGTAACTGAAGCTGTTATTACCGTACCTGCCTACTTCAACGATGCTCAGCGTCAGGCAACCAAAGATGCTGGCCGTATCGCAGGTCTGGAAGTAAAACGTATCATCAACGAACCAACCGCGGCTGCACTGGCTTACGGTCTGGATAAAGAAGTTGGCAACCGCACTATCGCGGTTTACGACCTGGGTGGTGGTACCTTCGATATCTCTATTATCGAAATCGACGAAGTTGACGGCGAAAAAACCTTCGAAGTTCTGGCAACCAACGGTGATACCCACCTGGGTGGTGAAGACTTCGATACCCGTCTGATCAACTACCTCGTTGACGAGTTTAAGAAAGATCAGGGCATTGACCTGCGTAACGACCCGCTGGCGATGCAGCGCCTGAAAGAAGCCGCTGAGAAAGCGAAGATCGAGCTGTCTTCCGCTCAGCAGACCGACGTGAACCTGCCGTACATCACTGCAGACGCGACCGGTCCTAAACACATGAACATCAAAGTGACCCGTGCGAAACTGGAAAGCCTGGTAGAAGACCTGGTGAACCGTTCTATCGAGCCGCTGAAAGTTGCTCTGCAGGATGCTGGCCTGTCCGTATCCGATATCCAGGACGTTATCCTGGTCGGTGGTCAGACCCGTATGCCAATGGTTCAGAAGAAAGTGGCTGAGTTCTTTGGTAAAGAGCCACGTAAAGACGTTAACCCGGACGAAGCAGTTGCAATCGGTGCTGCGGTTCAGGGTGGCGTACTGACCGGTGAAGTTAAAGACGTACTGCTGCTGGACGTTACCCCGCTGTCTCTGGGTATCGAAACCATGGGCGGTGTGATGACTGCGCTCATCAACAAAAACACCACCATCCCGACGAAACACAGCCAGGTGTTCTCTACCGCTGAAGACAACCAGTCTGCGGTAACCATCCAGGTGATTCAGGGTGAGCGTAAGCGTGCGGCGGATAACAAATCTCTGGGTCAGTTCAACCTGGACGGTATTAACCCGGCACCGCGCGGCATGCCGCAGATCGAAGTGACCTTCGACATCGATGCTGACGGTATCCTGCACGTGTCTGCGAAAGACAAAAACAGCGGTAAAGAGCAGAAGATCACCATCAAGGCATCTTCTGGCCTGAACGAAGCGGAAATCGAAAAAATGGTTCGCGATGCCGAAGCTAACGCGGAATCCGATCGTAAGTTCGAAGAGCTGGTTCAGACCCGTAACCAGGGTGACCATCTGCTGCACAGCACCCGTAAGCAGGTTGAAGAAGCAGGCGATAAACTGCCAGCGGAAGACAAGACTGCTATCGAAGCTGCACTGAGTGCGCTGGAATCCTCACTGAAAGGTGAAGACAAAGCGGACATCGAAGCGAAGATGCAGGGACTGGCGCAGGCTTCTCAGAAGCTGATGGAAATCGCTCAGCAGCAGCACGCTCAACAGCAGGCGGGCGCTGACGCTTCGGCGAACAACGCGAAAGACGACGACGTTGTCGACGCTGAGTTCGAAGAAGTTAAAGATAAAAAATAATCGCCCTGATGCAGGGTAATTAATCGGCACGGGCGTAGGAGAACTCTCCACGCCCGTGCTCGCATGTTAAGGGGCTTAAAAAAACCAATGGCAAAGCAAGACTATTACGAGATTTTAGGCGTTCCGAAAACTGCGGAAGAGCGTGAAATCAAAAAGGCGTATAAGCGCCTGGCCATGAAATTCCACCCGGACCGTAACCAGGGTGATAAAGAGGCTGAAGCCAAATTTAAAGAGATCAAAGAAGCCTACGAAGTCCTGACCGATGCACAAAAACGTGCGGCCTATGACCAGTACGGTCATGCAGCCTTTGAACAGGGCGGCATGGGCGGCGGTGGATTCGGTGGCGGCGGCTTTGGCGGCGGCGCTGACTTCAGCGATATCTTTGGCGATGTGTTTGGCGACATCTTCGGCGGTGGCCGTGGTCGTCAGCGCGCGGCGCGCGGCGCGGACCTGCGCTACAACATGGAGCTGACGCTGGAAGAGGCCGTCCGCGGTGTCACCAAAGAGATCCGTATTCCGACGCTGGAAGAGTGTGACGTTTGCCACGGCAGCGGCGCGAAAGCAGGTACACAGCCTCAGACCTGTCCAACCTGTCACGGCTCTGGTCAGGTACAGATGCGTCAGGGCTTCTTCGCGGTACAGCAGGCCTGTCCACACTGTCACGGTCGCGGTACCCTGATTAAAGATCCGTGCACCAAATGCCACGGCCACGGTCGCGTTGAGAAAACCAAGACCCTCTCCGTTAAAATCCCGGCCGGCGTCGATACGGGCGACCGCATTCGTCTGGCGGGTGAAGGTGAAGCAGGTGAACACGGCGCACCGGCAGGCGATCTGTACGTTCAGGTGCAGGTGAAGCAGCACGCCATCTTCGAGCGCGAAGGTAATAACCTGTACTGCGAAGTGCCGATCAACTTCGCGATGGCGGCACTGGGCGGTGAAATCGAAGTACCGACGCTGGATGGTCGCGTGAACCTGAAAGTGCCTGGTGAAACCCAGACAGGTAAGCTGTTCCGCATGCGCGGGAAAGGCGTTAAGTCCGTTCGCGGTGGTGCGCAGGGCGACCTGCTGTGCCGCGTCGTCGTAGAAACGCCGGTTGGCCTGAACGACAAGCAGAAACAGCTGCTGAAAGAGCTGCAGGAGAGCTTTGGTGGCCCGACGGGTGAGAAAAACAGCCCGCGTTCCAAAAGCTTCTTCGATGGCGTCAAAAAATTCTTCGATGATTTGACCCGTTAATCTGTTCTCAGATTTTCATCCGCAAAAGCCCGGAAGCGATTCCGGGCTTTTTCTATTTATGGGTATTGCTCGGTAAAACTGAATCTATACTCAATATTAATCTGTTTTTGCCGAGTTATTTGGCTTGGTATTATGGTTTTATCGAGGTATTGTTGTAACAGAGAGAATTAAAGTGAAATTACTACACCGTTTTTTTAGCAGTGAGGCGTCCGGCGGCGTGATCCTGATTATTGCCGCTGCGGCTGCGATGGTGCTGGCTAACCTTGGCATCACGCAGGAACTCTACCATGCATTTCTGGAAACGCCCGTTGAGCTGAAGGTCGGGGCGCTGGAAATTAACAAGAACATGCTGCTGTGGATCAACGATGCGCTGATGGCGGTGTTCTTCCTGCTCGTCGGGCTTGAGGTTAAGCGTGAGCTGGTACTGGGCTCGCTTGCCAGCCGCCAGCGCGCGGCGTTCCCGGTGATTGCCGCGCTCGGCGGGATGGTGGTGCCGGCGCTGCTCTTCCTGGCGTTCACCTGGCAGGATCCGATTGCACGTCACGGCTGGGCGATCCCGGCTGCGACGGATATCGCCTTTGCCCTCGGGGTGCTGGCCTTACTGGGAAGCCGCGTGCCGGTAGCCCTGAAAATCTTCCTGATGGCGCTGGCGATCATCGATGACCTCGGCGCCATTGTGATTATCGCACTGTTCTACACCAGCGATCTGTCGATCCTGTCCCTGAGCGTGGCCGCCGGGGCGATTGCGGTGCTGGCGCTGCTGAACATCTTCAATGTTCGCCGTATCGGTATATACATCCTCGTGGGGATGGTGCTGTGGACGGCGGTGCTGAAATCAGGCGTGCACGCCACGCTGGCGGGCGTGATCGTCGGCTTCTTCGTACCGCTGAAGCCGCAGGACGGCAAGTCGCCTGCCAAACAGCTGGAGCATGTGCTGCACCCGTGGGTCGCCTTTATGATCCTGCCGCTGTTTGCGTTTGCCAACGCCGGTGTGTCGCTGGGTGGCGTGACGCTGGACGGGCTAACGTCCGTGCTGCCGCTGGGCATTATTGCCGGGCTGTTTATCGGCAAGCCGCTGGGTATTAGTCTCTTCTGCTGGCTGGCGACGAAGCTGAAGCTGGCGTCTTTGCCGCACGGCACCACCTTTAAGCAGATTATGGCCGTCGGCGTGCTGTGTGGTATAGGGTTTACGATGTCGATCTTTATCTCGACGCTGGCGTTTGGGACGCATGCGCCTGAGCTTATCGTCTGGGCAAAACTCGGCATTCTCATCGGGTCATTACTGGCCGCGGTAATCGGTTATACCTTGCTGAAGGTAAAATTGTCCGGACAGGCCGTCCAGGCATAACGGAACACCGGGAGGAGGCGATCCTTCTCCCGATACACACTCAGGGAGAGAAGACGCGATGTCTCATTTAAATTACAACCATCTGTACTACTTCTGGCACGTCTATAAACAGGGCTCGGTGGTGGGGGCGGCAGAGGCGCTCTACCTGACGCCGCAAACCATCACCGGGCAAATCAAGGCCCTGGAAGAGCGCCTGCAGGGTAAGCTGTTCAAGCGTAAGGGGCGTGGGATTGAACCCAGCGAACTGGGTGAACTGGTTTTCCGCTACGCGGACAAAATGTTCACCCTGAGCCAGGAGATGCTGGATATCGTCAACTACCGCAAAGAGTCGAACCTGCTCTTTGATGTTGGCGTGGCGGATGCGCTGTCCAAACGGCTGGTAAGCGGCGTGCTGGATGCGGCGGTAGTGGAAGATGAGCAAATCCATCTGCGCTGCTTTGAATCCACCCATGAGATGCTGCTGGAACAGCTCAGCCAGCACAAGCTGGACATGATTATCTCGGACTGCCCGATTGACTCCACCCAGCAGGAAGGGCTGTTTTCGGTGAAGATTGGCGAATGCGGCGTCAGCTTCTGGTGTATTAACCCGCCGCCGGAAAAACCGTTCCCCGCGTGCCTGGAAGAGCGTCGCCTGCTGGTGCCGGGAAGACGTTCCATGCTCGGACGCAAGCTGCTGAACTGGTTTAACTCGCAGGGGCTGAACGTGGAGATACTCGGTGAGTTCGACGATGCGGCGCTGATGAAAGCCTTTGGCGAAGCGCATAACGCGATCTTCGTTGCGCCGACGCTGTACGCGCACGATCTCTATTCGGACGATAAGATTACGGAGATAGGCAGAGTGGATAACGTGATGGAGGAGTATCACGCCATATTTGCCGAAAGAATGATTCAGCACCCGGCGGTACAGCGAATCTGTAACCGCGACTATTCAGCGCTGTTTACGCCACCGGCAATCTGAAGACATAAAAAAACCCGCGTTAAGCGGGTTCTTTAAACAAGCAACAACAAGTAGCGATTAAGCCAGTTTGTTGATCTGCGCAGTCAGGTTTGCTTTATGACGCGCTGCTTTGTTTTTGTGGATCAGACCTTTAGCAGCCTGACGATCCACGATTGGTTGCATTTCGTTAAATGCGTTCTGCGCTGCAGCTTTGTCGCCTGCTTCGATTGCTGCGTATACTTTCTTGATGAAAGTACGCATCATAGAGCGACGGCTTGCGTTGTGCTTACGAGCCTTTTCAGACTGAACGGCACGTTTCTTAGCTGATTTGATATTAGCCAAGTCCAACTCCCAAATATGATCTATGTGGACAATTCAAAGGCCGAGGAATATGCCCTCTTTGCCTTCTTTTGTCAATGGATTTGTGCAAATAAGCGCCGTTAATTAGCGACGCTACGTTACGTAGTGATGGCGCAGGATTCTACCAGCTTGTCTTCCCTGAATACAGCCTTTCGGCATAAAAATCGCAGTTCACGAGCAGATTTTTTCGCTGCGAAAGGTCAGCCTGATGAAATCATTACGGCTTTCTGTTTTGCACGAACAATCGCCGGTTAACCTTAACCGTTGTACAAGGTATACTTTGGCGATTTTCACTGTTTTGAGCCAGACATGAAGCTGATACGCGGCATACATAATCTCAGTAGCGCGCCACACGGGTGCGTGCTGACCATTGGTAATTTCGACGGCGTGCATCGTGGTCATCAGGCGCTGTTGCAGGGATTGCGTAAAGAAGGGGAGGCCCGTGGCCTGCCCGTTGTGGTGATGATTTTCGAACCGCAGCCGCTGGAGCTGTTCGCGGGTGATAAATCTCCCGCCCGTCTCACTCGCCTGCGCGAGAAGTTGCGCTACCTGGCAGAGTCCGGTGTGGACTACGTATTGTGTGTACGTTTCGATCGCCGCTTTGCCGCGCTGACAGCACAAAATTTTGTCAGCGACCTGCTGGTTAAGCGTCTTGGTGTACAGTTTCTCGCCGTGGGCGATGATTTCCGCTTTGGCGCTGGTCGTCAGGGCGATTTCTTGCTATTACAGAAGGCTGGTCTGGAGTACGGGTTTGACGTCACCAGCGCGATGACCTTCTGTGAGGGCGGCGTGCGCGTCAGCAGCACGGCGGTTCGCCGGGCACTGGCCGATGACGAGCTGGAGACGGCGGAAACCCTGCTGGGGCATCCGTTCACTATCTCTGGCCGCGTGGTCCATGGCGATGCGCTGGGCCGCACGATAGGCTTCCCGACGGCGAATATACCGCTGCGTCGTCAGGTTTCCCCGGTTAAAGGGGTGTATGCGGTGGAAGTGGCAGGACTGGGCGATAAGCCGTTTTACGGCGTCGCCAATATTGGCACGCGTCCGACCGTCGCCGGTGTGCGTCAACAGCTGGAAGTGCACCTGCTGGACGTTGTAATGGACCTGTATGGTCGCCATATAGATGTGATACTGCGTAAAAAAATACGCAACGAGCAGCGATTTGGTTCGCTGGATGAACTCAAAGCGCAAATTGCGCGAGATGAATTGACGGCCCGCGAGTTTTTTGGGCTTTGAACCCGGCTTAACTGCCTACGTGATAAATACGGAACCGAGAATCTGATGAGTGACTATAAATCAACCCTGAATTTGCCGGAAACAGGGTTCCCGATGCGCGGCGATCTCGCCAAGCGCGAACCGGGAATGCTGGCGCGTTGGACCGATGATGACCTGTACGGCATCATTCGTGCAGCCAAAAAAGGCAAAAAATCCTTCATTCTGCATGATGGCCCTCCATATGCGAATGGCAGCATTCATATTGGTCACTCGGTTAACAAGATTCTGAAAGACATTATCGTGAAGTCCAAAGGCCTCGCGGGATATGACTCGCCTTACGTTCCAGGCTGGGACTGCCACGGTCTGCCAATCGAGCTGAAAGTGGAGCAGGAATTTGGCAAGCCGGGTGAGAAGTTCACCGCCGCCGAGTTCCGTGCGAAGTGCCGCGAATACGCCGCTACGCAGGTTGATGGTCAGCGCGCTGACTTCATCCGTCTGGGCGTGCTGGGCGACTGGTCGCACCCGTACCTGACCATGGACTTCAAAACTGAAGCCAACATCATCCGTGCGCTGGGTAAAATCATCGGTAACGGCCACCTGCACAAAGGCGCTAAGCCGGTGCACTGGTGCGTGGACTGCCGCTCTGCGCTGGCAGAAGCGGAAGTGGAGTATTACGACAAAACCTCTCCATCTATCGACGTGGCCTTCCAGGCCGTCGATCAGGATGCGGTGAAAGCCAAATTTGGCGTCGCCTCGGTAAACGGCCCAATCTCGCTGGTTATCTGGACCACCACTCCGTGGACCCTGCCTGCGAACCGTGCGATCTCCCTGTCCGGTGAGTTCGAATACGCGCTGGTTCAGGTTGAAGGTCAGGCGGTTATCCTGGCGAAAGATCTGGTTGAAAGCGTGCTGAAGCGTGCGCATATCACCGACTACACCGTGCTGGGCACCGTGAAAGGTGACGCGCTGGAGCTGATGCGCTTCAAGCACCCGTTCCTGGACTTCGACGTTCCGGCGATCCTGGGCGACCACGTGACGCTGGAAGCGGGTACCGGTGCGGTGCATACCGCCGGTGGCCACGGTCCTGACGACTACAACATCAGCCTGAAGTACGGTCTGGAAATCGCTAACCCGGTGGGCCCGGATGGTTCTTACCTGCCTGGCACCTACCCGGCTCTGGACGGTATCAACGTCTTCAAAGCGAACGACATCATCGTCGACATGCTGCGCACCAGCGGCGCGCTGCTGCACGTTGAAAAAATGCAGCACAGCTATCCGTGCTGCTGGCGTCACAAGACCCCGATCATCTTCCGTGCGACCCCGCAGTGGTTCGTCAGTATGGATCAGAAAGGCCTGCGCGAGCAGTCTCTGAAAGAGATCAAAGGCGTGCAGTGGATCCCTGACTGGGGCCAGGCGCGTATCGAATCCATGGTGGCTAACCGTCCTGACTGGTGTATCTCCCGTCAGCGTACCTGGGGCGTGCCGATGTCTCTGTTCGTGCATAAAGAGACGCAGGAGCTGCACCCGAACACCCTGGAACTGATGGAAGAAGTGGCGAAGCGCGTCGAAGTTGACGGCATTCAGGCGTGGTGGGATCTCGACGCCCGCGACATCCTGGGCGCTGACGCTGACAGCTACGAGAAAGTGCCGGATACCCTGGACGTGTGGTTTGACTCCGGATCGACCCACTCCTCCGTGGTTGACGTGCGTCCGGAGTTTGCCGGCCACGCTGCCGATATGTATCTGGAAGGGTCTGACCAACACCGCGGCTGGTTCATGTCATCTCTGATGATCTCTACCGCCATGAAGGGTAAAGCGCCTTACCGTCAGGTACTGACTCACGGTTTCACCGTGGATGGTCAGGGCCGTAAGATGTCCAAATCTATCGGTAACACCGTTTCTCCGCAGGATGTGATGAACAAGCTGGGCGCAGACATTCTGCGTCTGTGGGTGGCGTCGACCGACTACACCGGAGAAATGGCGGTATCTGACGAGATCCTGAAACGTGCTGCCGACAGCTATCGTCGTATCCGTAACACCGCGCGCTTCCTGCTTGCGAACCTGAACGGGTTCGATCCGGCAAAAGACATGGTGAAACCGGAAGAGATGGTCGTGCTGGACCGCTGGGCGGTAGGCTGCGCGAAAGCGGCGCAGGAAGATATCCTGAAGGCCTATGAGTCTTATGACTTCCACGAAGTGGTGCAGCGCCTGATGCGCTTCTGCTCCATTGAGATGGGCTCGTTCTACCTCGACATCATCAAAGACCGCCAGTACACCGCGAAAGCGGATAGCGTGGCGCGTCGTAGCTGCCAGACCGCGCTGTTCCATATTGCAGAAGCGCTGGTACGCTGGATGGCGCCGATCATGTCCTTCACCGCGGATGAAATCTGGGGTTACCTGCCGGGCGACCGCGAGAAGTATGTCTTCACCGGCGAGTGGTACGAAGGTCTGTTCGACCTCTCCAGCACCGAAGCGATGAACGATGCCTTCTGGGACGAGCTGCTGAAAGTGCGTGGCGAGGTGAACAAGGTTATCGAGCAGGCGCGTGCAGACAAGAAAGTCGGCGGCTCTCTGGAAGCGGCAGTCACGCTGTACGCTGAACCGGAGCTGGCGGCGAAGCTGACGGCGCTGGGCGATGAATTACGATTTGTCCTGTTGACCTCCGGTGCGAAAGTTGCGGATTATGCCGAGGCTTCTGCTGATGCTCAGCAGAGCGAACTGCTCAAAGGACTGAAAGTCGCGCTGAGCAAAGCCGACGGTGAGAAATGCCCGCGTTGCTGGCATTACACCACCGATGTTGGCCAGGTGGCGGAACACGCAGACATCTGCGGACGCTGTGTAAGCAACGTCGCCGGTGACGGCGAAAAACGTAAGTTTGCCTGATGAGTAAAACTCTCTGTTCAACAGGACTGCGCTGGCTGTGGCTGGTTGTGGTGGTGCTGATTATCGATCTGGGCAGCAAGTTCCTGATCCTCCAGAATTTTGCTCTGGGGGAGACGGTTCCGCTGTTCCCGTCACTTAACCTGCACTACGCACGTAACTACGGCGCAGCGTTCAGTTTCCTTGCCGATAGCGGTGGCTGGCAGCGTTGGTTCTTTGCGGGTATCGCTCTCGGTATCTGCGTGATCCTGGCTGTGCTGATGTACCGCTCGAAGGCGACGCAAAAGCTGAATAACATCGCCTACGCGCTGATCATTGGCGGCGCGCTGGGCAACCTGTTTGACCGCCTGTGGCACGGCTTTGTGGTCGATATGATCGACTTCTACGTCGGCGACTGGCACTTCGCGACCTTTAACCTCGCCGATAGCGCTATTTGCATCGGTGCAGCGTTAATCGTGCTGGAAGGCTTCTTGCCGAAACCCGCCGCGAAAGAGCAGGCGTAAAAACCAGCCGGGTGGCGCTGCGCTTACCCGGCCTACGGTTAATGTAGGCCCGGCAAGCGCAGCGCCACCGGGCAAAACAAGCGAGCAATTTGCATGTCTAAATCCGTACAGAGCAACAGCGCGGTTCTCGTCCACTTCACGCTGAAGCTGGATGACGGCTCCACGGCCGAATCCACCCGCAATAACGGCAAACCGGCCCTGTTTCGTCTTGGCGATACTTCCCTGTCTGAAGGTCTTGAGCAGCAGCTTCTCGGTCTGAAAGAGGGTGAGAAAAAAGCCTTTTCGCTGGAGCCGGATGCCGCGTTTGGCGTGCCAAGTCCCGATCTGATCCAGTATTTCTCGCGCCGTGAGTTCATGGACGCGGGTGAACCGGAAATCGGGGCGATTATGCTCTTTACCGCTATGGACGGCAGCGAAATGCCTGGCGTGATCCGCGAAATCAACGGCGATTCGATTACCGTTGATTTCAACCATCCGCTTGCCGGGCGTACCGTTCATTTTGATGTTGAAGTGCTGGAAATCGATCCTGCACTGGAGGCCTGAAATGCAGATCCTGTTGGCTAACCCGCGCGGCTTTTGCGCCGGTGTAGACCGCGCTATCAGCATTGTTGAAAACGCGCTGGAGATTTACGGCGCGCCGATTTATGTACGTCACGAAGTGGTGCATAACCGCTACGTGGTTGACAGCCTGCGCGAGCGCGGTGCCATCTTTATTGAGCAGATCAGCGAAGTGCCGGACGGCGCGATCCTGATCTTCTCCGCGCACGGCGTCTCCCAGGCTGTACGTAACGAAGCGAAAAGCCGCGATCTGACCGTATTCGATGCCACCTGTCCACTGGTGACCAAGGTGCATATGGAAGTGGCGCGCGCCAGCCGTCGTGGTGAAGAGTCGATTCTGATTGGCCATGCCGGTCATCCGGAAGTTGAAGGCACCATGGGCCAGTACAGCAACCCGGAAGGGGGGATGTATCTGGTCGAGTCGCCTGAAGATGTCCTGACGCTGAACGTGAAAAATGAAGCCCGTCTGTCGTTTATGACCCAGACGACGCTCTCCGTAGACGATACCTCAGACGTGATTGACGCCCTGCGTCAGCGCTTCCCGAAAATCGTCGGTCCGCGTAAAGATGATATCTGCTATGCGACCACTAACCGTCAGGAAGCGGTGCGCGCACTGGCTGAACAGGCGGATGTGGTGCTGGTGGTCGGCTCCAAAAACTCGTCTAACTCCAACCGCCTGGCCGAACTGGCGCAGCGCATGGGGAAGGCAGCGTTTCTGATTGATGACGCGTCGGATATTCAGGAAGCGTGGGTTAAGCATGCGGCTTGCGTTGGCGTGACGGCCGGGGCGTCTGCGCCAGATATTCTGGTACAGAACGTCATTTCCCGTCTGCAGGAGCTGGGCGGTGGCGAAGCGGTGCCGCTGGAAGGACGTGAAGAGAACATCGTTTTCGAAGTCCCGAAAGAACTGCGCATCGACGCCCGCGAAGTCGAATAGTCCCTTTTCTGATGAAAGGCCAGCACCTCCTGTGCTGGCCTTTTTTTTAACCGTTACTTTATCGTGACGACAAAATCATGTCTTTTACTGATATTTAAGTCGGTTTCACGTTAAATTCTAATTATCGGTGTTTTCAGTTGGCAGTGCTTCTCAAGGCTGGTTAATCTGAAAACGGTTTACATCATTTTAACGTAAGAGAATAACTATGCATGATGCACAGATCCGTGTCGCCATTGCGGGCGCGGGTGGACGTATGGGCCGCCAGCTTATTCAGGCGGCACTTCAGATGGATGGCGTCGCGCTTGGCGCGGCCCTGGAGCGTGAAGGTTCTTCACTTCTGGGGACCGATGCCGGTGAGCTGGCGGGCGCAGGCCACACGGGCGTTACCGTGCAAAGCAGCCTGGAGGCGGTAAAAGAGGACTTCGATGTCTTCATCGATTTTACCCGCCCGGAAGGGACGCTCACGCATCTGGCGTTTTGCCGTCAGCACGGCAAGGGGATGGTGATCGGCACCACCGGTTTTGACGACGCGGGTAAGCAGGCTATCCAGGATGCATCAAAAGAGATTGCGATTGTCTTCGCCGCAAACTTCAGCGTGGGCGTTAACGTCATGCTGAAGCTGCTGGAGAAGGCGGCGAAGGTGATGGGCAACTATACCGATATTGAGATCGTAGAAGCTCACCACCGTTACAAAGTTGATGCGCCATCAGGTACGGCGCTGGCGATGGGCGAAGCGATTGCTCATGCACTCGATAAAGATTTAAAAGAGTGCGCGGTCTATACCCGCGAAGGTCACACTGGCGAACGCGTGCCGGGCACCATTGGTTTCGCCACCGTTCGAGCGGGTGATATCGTCGGCGAACACACGGCGATGTTCGCCGATATTGGCGAACGTGTCGAGATTACGCATAAAGCCTCCAGCCGAATGACATTTGCTAACGGCGCCGTACGCTCCGCTTTGTGGCTGAAAAATAAGAAAGATGGCCTTTTTGATATGCGAGATGTGCTCGATCTCAACAATTTGTAAGCATTATTACCCATCGTGATGTGGTTATTGCAGTCGTAATTGTTTGATTGCATAGGGCAATATTTTATTGCCCTTTTATTTTGACTGTTTCAATGTGAATCAGGCTATAAGCCTATAAAAACCTATCTATTGATGCGTATTAACGTTGCTGAAATGTAAATTTTGACCATTTGGTCCACTTTATGATGCTCCATCCGCTGATTTTTTATTAAACCAGGCGCGCAAGCGTTTTCCGCAGTGATTTACCTGATCTTTTTGTCGCTTAAGCCGCATTCCTCTCGCCAGGCCTGTAAAAGACTAAACAAAATATCCGTTTTAAGTTGACTTTTACCCACCAAATCCCCAGAATGCCGCCGTTTGCCAAAAATCCGCTGGCAACACATTTGCATTGATCCATGACATGGTTATGAATTAATATGCAAATAAAGTGAGTGAATATTCTCTGGAGGGTGTTTTGATTAAGTCAGCGCTATTGGTTCTGGAAGACGGAACCCAGTTTATCGGTCGGGCCATAGGGGCAACGGGTTCGGCGGTTGGGGAAGTCGTTTTCAATACTTCAATGACCGGTTATCAAGAAATCCTCACTGATCCTTCCTATTCTCGCCAAATCGTTACTCTTACTTATCCTCATATCGGCAATGTCGGCACCAATGCTGCTGACGAAGAATCTTCTCAGGTACATGCGCAAGGCCTGGTCATCCGCGATCTGCCGCTGATTGCCAGCAACTTCCGCAATACCGAAGACCTCTCTTCTTACCTGAAGCGCCATAACATCGTGGCGATTGCCGATATCGATACCCGTAAGTTAACGCGTCTGCTGCGCGAGAAGGGTGCACAGAACGGCTGCATCATCGCGGGTGATAACCTCGATGCGACGCTGGCGCTGGAAAAAGCGAAAGCCTTCCCGGGCCTGAACGGCATGGACCTGGCGAAAGAAGTGACTACCGCTGAAGCCTACAGCTGGACTCAGGGTAGCTGGACGCTTTCAGGCGACCTGCCGGAAGCGAAAAAAGAGAGCGAGCTGCCGTTCCACGTGGTGGCCTACGATTTCGGCGCCAAGCGCAACATCCTGCGCATGCTGGTTGACCGCGGCTGCCGCCTGACGGTGGTGCCGGCACAAACGTCTGCTGAAGACGTGCTGAAGATGAATCCGGACGGTATTTTCCTGTCCAACGGCCCTGGCGACCCGGCGCCGTGCGATTACGCTATCGCCGCCATTAAGTCCTTCCTGGAAACCGACATCCCGGTATTCGGCATCTGCCTCGGCCATCAGCTGCTGGCCCTGGCGAGCGGTGCGAACACCGTTAAGATGAAGTTCGGCCACCACGGTGGTAACCACCCGGTGAAAGACATCGATAACAACACGGTGATGATCACCGCGCAGAACCACGGCTTTGCCGTCGATGAAGCCTCAATGCCGGCTAACCTGCGCGTGACCCACAAGTCGCTGTTCGATGGCACCCTGCAGGGCATCCACCGTACCGATAAGCCAGCGTTCAGCTTCCAGGGCCACCCGGAAGCCAGCCCGGGCCCACACGACGCCGCGCCGCTGTTCGATCACTTCATCGAACTTATCGAGCAATACCGTAAGACCGCTAAATAATCAGGAGCCGAGAAGACAATGCCAAAACGTACAGACATAAAAAGCATCCTGATCCTTGGCGCTGGCCCGATCGTGATCGGCCAGGCCTGTGAATTCGACTACTCCGGCGCGCAGGCGTGTAAAGCCCTGCGCGAAGAGGGTTACCGCGTTATCCTGGTGAACTCCAACCCGGCAACCATAATGACCGACCCGGAAATGGCTGATGCGACCTACATCGAGCCGATTCACTGGGAAGTGGTGCGTAAAATCATCGAGAAAGAGCGTCCGGACGCAGTGCTGCCAACCATGGGCGGCCAGACGGCGCTAAACTGTGCGCTGGAGCTGGAGCGTCAGGGCGTGCTGGCCGAGTTCGGCGTGACCATGATTGGTGCGACCGCCGACGCGATTGATAAAGCAGAAGACCGTCGCCGCTTCGACGTGGCGATGAAGAAAATCGGCCTCGACACCGCGCGTTCCGGTATCGCACACAATATGGAAGAAGCGCTGGCCGTTGCGGCTGACGTGGGCTATCCGTGCATCATCCGTCCATCGTTCACCATGGGCGGCACTGGCGGCGGCATCGCCTACAACCGCGAAGAGTTCGAAGAGATTTGCGAACGCGGTCTGGATCTCTCGCCAACCAAAGAGCTGCTGATTGATGAATCGCTGATTGGCTGGAAAGAGTACGAGATGGAAGTGGTGCGTGATAAAAACGACAACTGTATCATCGTCTGCTCTATCGAAAACTTCGATGCGATGGGTATCCACACCGGTGACTCCATCACCGTTGCGCCAGCTCAGACCCTGACCGACAAAGAGTATCAAATCATGCGTAACGCCTCGATGGCGGTACTGCGTGAAATCGGCGTGGAAACCGGCGGTTCTAACGTGCAGTTCTCCGTTAACCCGAAAACCGGCCGTCTGATTGTTATCGAAATGAACCCGCGCGTGTCCCGTTCCTCCGCGCTGGCCTCTAAAGCGACCGGCTTCCCGATTGCGAAAGTGGCGGCGAAACTGGCGGTGGGCTACACCCTCGACGAGCTGATGAACGACATCACCGGTGGCCGCACGCCTGCGTCCTTCGAGCCGTCCATCGACTACGTTGTGACCAAAATTCCTCGCTTCAACTTCGAGAAATTTGCAGGCGCGAACGACCGACTGACCACCCAGATGAAATCTGTCGGTGAAGTGATGGCGATTGGCCGCACGCAGCAGGAATCCCTGCAGAAAGCGCTGCGCGGCCTCGAAGTGGGCGCGACCGGCTTCGACCCGAAAGTGAGCCTGGACGATCCGGAAGCGCTGACGAAAATTCGCCGCGAGCTGAAAGACGCGGGCGCAGAGCGTATCTGGTATATCGCTGATGCCTTCCGTGCGGGGCTGTCCGTCGACGGCGTGTTCAACCTGACCAACATCGACCGCTGGTTCCTGGTGCAGATTGAAGAGCTGGTGCGTCTGGAAGAGCAGGTGTCTGAGCTGGGCATCACCGGCCTGGACGCGGACTTCCTGCGCGTGCTGAAGCGTAAAGGCTTCGCCGATGCGCGTCTGGCTAAGCTGGCGGGCGTGCGTGAAGCGGAAATCCGCAAGCTGCGCGACCAGTATGACCTGCACCCGGTCTACAAGCGTGTGGACACCTGTGCGGCGGAGTTCTCGACCGACACCGCCTACATGTACTCCACCTATGAAGATGAGTGCGAAGCGAACCCGTCCGTCGACCGCGACAAGATTATGGTGCTGGGCGGTGGTCCAAACCGTATCGGCCAGGGCATCGAGTTCGACTACTGCTGCGTACACGCCTCCCTGGCGCTGCGTGAAGACGGTTACGAGACCATCATGGTCAACTGTAACCCGGAAACCGTCTCCACCGACTACGACACCTCCGACCGCCTCTACTTCGAGCCGGTTACCCTGGAAGACGTGCTGGAAATCGTGCGCATCGAGAAGCCAAAAGGCGTTATCGTGCAGTACGGCGGCCAGACCCCGCTGAAGCTGGCGCGCGCGCTGGAAGCAGCAGGCGTGCCGGTTATCGGTACCAGCCCGGATGCGATTGACCGTGCGGAAGACCGCGAGCGTTTCCAGCAGGCGGTTGACCGTCTGAAGCTGAAACAGCCTGCGAACGCCACAGTCACCGCCATTGAGATGGCCGTTGAGAAGGCGAAAGAGATTGGCTACCCGCTGGTCGTTCGTCCTTCCTACGTGCTGGGCGGCCGCGCAATGGAAATCGTTTATGACGAAGCCGACCTGCGCCGCTACTTCCAGACGGCGGTGAGCGTCTCCAACGATGCGCCAGTGTTGCTCGACCGCTTCCTCGACGACGCGGTGGAAGTGGACGTTGACGCCATCTGCGACGGCGAAATGGTGCTGATTGGTGGCATCATGGAGCACATCGAGCAGGCGGGCGTGCACTCCGGTGACTCAGCCTGTTCTCTGCCAGCCTACACGCTGAGTCAGGAGATTCAGGATGTGATGCGCCAGCAGGTGCAGAAGCTGGCCTTCGAGCTGCAGGTTCGCGGTCTGATGAACGTTCAGTTCGCGGTGAAAGACAACGAAGTCTACCTGATTGAAGTGAACCCGCGTGCGGCACGTACCGTCCCGTTCGTCTCCAAAGCCACCGGCGTACCGCTGGCGAAAGTGGCGGCGCGCGTGATGGCGGGCCAGACGCTGGCGCAGCAGGGCGTGACCAAAGAGATCATCCCACCGTACTACTCGGTGAAAGAAGTGGTGCTGCCGTTCAACAAATTCCCGGGCGTTGACCCGCTGTTAGGGCCAGAAATGCGCTCTACCGGGGAAGTGATGGGCGTAGGCCGCACCTTCGCTGAAGCGTTCGCGAAGGCACAGCTGGGCAGTAGCTCCACCATGAGAAAATCAGGCCGTGCGCTGCTCTCCGTTCGTGAAGGCGACAAAGAGCGCGTGGTTGACCTGGCCGCCAAGCTGCTGAAACAGGGCTTCGAGCTGGATGCAACCCACGGTACGGCGATTGTGCTGGGCGAAGCCGGCATCAACCCGCGTCTGGTGAACAAGGTGCATGAAGGTCGTCCGCACATTCAGGATCGTATCAAGAATGGCGAATACACCTACATCATCAACACCACCGCGGGCCGCCAGGCGATCGAAGACTCCAAGCTGATTCGCCGCAGCGCGCTGCAGTACAAAGTGCACTACGACACCACCCTGAACGGCGGTTTCGCAACGGCTATGGCGCTGAACGCGGATGCTACCGAGAAGGTGATTTCAGTGCAGGAAATGCACGCGCAAATTAGCAAGTAAGTAAAAATGCCCGGTGCCGTTCGGCTGCCGGGCATTCTCCCCATCTTCAGAACCTTCTGGTTTTTCATCCGCTTTCAGTCAGTTAGCCTAAAATCATTAGGTCGATAACGAAATTCAACTGAGAGCAGGGGAAAACACCATGCAAAATAAATTACTGATCGCTTCCGTTCTGGCTGCCACGACAATGTTTACCGTTGCGGGCTGTTCGTCCAATCAGGCCGTAAAAACCACCGATGGCAAAACCATTGTTACCGACGGAAAACCACAGGTGGATGACGATACCGGTCTGGTGTCGTACAAAAACGCCGAAACCGGTCAAACCGAGCAGATCAACCGTGACCAGGTGAAATCGATGGGCGAGCTGGATAACTAATTCAGAATTCTGACGTAAGCCCGTCAATAATATTCACTATTAGCCTGTTGAATTACTGACTACACTCTTTTGTTAAAAGAAAGCAGTAACAACAGGCTAATCAATGATTCTGATAATTTATGCCCATCCTTATCCGCAGCACTCGCATGCGAATAAGCGGATGCTTGAGCAGGTAAGGACGCTTGATAACGTAGAGATACGTTCCCTCTATCAACTCTATCCCGATTTTAATATCGATATCGCCGCCGAACAGGAGGCGCTTTCCCGTGCCGATCTGATTATCTGGCAGCATCCCATGCAGTGGTACAGCACGCCCCCGCTCCTGAAACTGTGGATTGATAAAGTCTTCTCCCACGGCTGGGCGTATGGCCACAACGGCAATGCGCTAAAAGGGAAAAGCCTGATGTGGGCGGTCACCACCGGTGGAGGGGAAAGCCACTTTGATATCGGTTCCTTCCCGGGGTTTGAGGTCCTGGCACAGCCGCTGCAGGCGACTGCGCTGTATTGCGGTCTGAACTGGCTCCCGCCTTTTGCGATGCACTGCACCTTTGTCTGCGACGATGAAACGCTGCAGGCGCAGGCTCGCCATTATAAACAACGCTTACTTGAGTGGCAGGAGGCGCACCATGGATAGCCATACGCTGATACAGGCGCTGATATACCTTGGCGCAGCGGCGCTGATTGTGCCCGTGGCGGTACGCCTGGGGCTGGGCTCTGTTCTCGGCTACCTGATTGCGGGCTGCATCATTGGACCGTGGGGCTTTCGACTGGTGACGGATGCAGAGGCGATCCTTCATTTCGCTGAAATCGGCGTTGTGCTGATGCTCTTTGTGATTGGCCTGGAGCTCGACCCGCAGCGGTTGTGGAAGCTTCGCGCATCGGTATTTGGCGGTGGGGCACTGCAGATGGTGGCCTGCGGCCTGCTGCTGGGCGGGTTCTGCATCCTGCTGGGCATGGACTGGAAAGTGGCAGAGCTTATCGGCATGACCCTGGCGCTCTCCTCAACGGCCATTGCCATGCAGGCGATGAACGAACGAAATCTGACGGTATCCCAGATGGGACGTAGCGCGTTCTCGGTGCTGCTGTTCCAGGATATTGCCGCTATCCCGCTGGTGGCGATGATCCCGCTGCTGGCGGCCAGCGGTTCCTCTACCACGCTGGGCGCTTTCGCGCTGTCGGCACTGAAGGTGGCGGGCGCGCTGGCGCTGGTGGTGCTGCTTGGTCGCTACGTCACCCGTCCGCTGCTTCGGTTTGTTGCCCGCTCGGGCCTGCGCGAAGTGTTCAGCGCCGTGGCGCTGTTCCTGGTGTTTGGCTTCGGTCTGCTGCTGGAAGAGGCCGGGCTGTCGATGGCGATGGGGGCGTTCCTCGCAGGCGTGCTGCTGGCGAGTTCTGAATACCGTCACGCGCTGGAAAGCGATATCGAGCCGTTCAAAGGGTTACTGCTGGGGCTGTTTTTCATTGGTGTGGGGATGTCCGTCGACTTCGGCACGCTGGTGACGCACCCGCTGCGGATCGTCATCCTGCTCGTCGGCTTCCTGATCATTAAAATGGTGATGCTGTGGCTGATTGCGCGTCCATTAAACGTGCCGACCAGGCAGCGACGCTGGTTTGCCGTGCTGCTGGGGCAGGGGAGTGAATTTGCGTTCGTGGTCTTTGGCGCCGCGCAGATGGCAAACGTGCTCGATCCCGAGTGGGCGAAAGCGCTGACGCTGGCGGTCGCACTGTCGATGGCGGCGACGCCTGTGCTGCTGGTGGTGCTGACGCGCCTGGAAAAATCGGACAGCGAGCAGGAGCGCGAAGCCGATGAGATTGACGAGGAGCAGCCGCGCGTCATCATCGCCGGATTTGGTCGCTACGGGCAGATCGTCGGGCGTTTATTACTCTCCAGCGGCGTGAAGATGGTCATCCTCGATCACGATCCCGACCATGTCGATACCCTGCGTAAATTTGATATGAAGGTGTTTTACGGGGATGCCACCCGCGTTGATCTGCTGGAATCCGCCGGGGCGGCAAAAGCCGAGGTATTAATTAACGCCATTGACGATCCGGAGACCAGCATGCAGATGGTGGAGCTGGTTAAAGAGCATTTCCCGGCACTGACCATTATCTCCCGCGCGCGCGATGTGGATCACTACATCAGGCTGCGACAGGCGGGCGTAGACGCACCGGAGCGTGAAACGTTCGAAGGTGCGCTGAAGTCTGGCCGTATGGCGCTGGAAAACCTGGGGCTTGGCGCGTACGAAGCGCGCGAACGGGCGGACCTGTTCCGTCGCTTTAATACCGAGATGGTTGAAGAGATGGCGGCGATGGCGGGCAGTACGGCTACCGAGCGCGCGGCAGTGTTTAAACGCACCAGCGCGATGCTGACGGAAATCATTAACGAGGACCGTAACCACCTGTCGCTGATCCAGCGCCATGGCTGGCAGGGCACGGAAGAGGGCAAGCATACCGGCGATCCGGCTGACGAGCCCGAGAGTAAACCTTCCGCGTGAAGTGGAGTTGCCAGCAATATTAAAAAATTTCTTTATCTTTACCCTGCCGCCAGTCGACGAAAGATTAAGCTTTCCGTATAGTGGCGGCAATTTTTTGCATCCGGGAAATTTTCAATGATCAGTCTGATTGCAGCGCTGGCGGTGGACCGCGTTATCGGTATGGAAAATGCCATGCCGTGGAACCTGCCTGCCGATCTCGCATGGTTTAAACGTACTACGTTAAACAAGCCGGTAGTGATGGGCCGCCTGACCTGGGAGTCGATTGGTCGTCCATTGCCGGGCCGTAAGAATATCGTTATCAGCAGCCAGCCAGGCACTGACGATCGCGTCGAATGGGTAAAATCAGTAGACGAGGCGATTGCTGCATGCGGCAATGCCGAAGAGATTATGGTGATTGGCGGTGGGCGTGTGTACGAGCAGTTCCTGCCAAAAGCGCAGAAGCTGTATCTGACCCACATTGATGCAGAAGTGGAAGGGGATACCCATTTCCCGGACTACGATCCGGACGAGTGGGAATCGGTATTCAGCGAATTCCACGACGCGGATGCACAGAACTCCCACAGCTACTGCTTCGAGATTCTGGAACGTCGTTAAGTGATTTTCCCTCTCCCGGCCGGGAGAGGGAATCATTATCAGGAGGCAACGGCCTCGCCTTCTCCTAAGTCCAGCTGTCGGTTGGACGGCTGCACAAAGTAAGCTTTATCTTCCCAGCGTAAGCAGGTTAACTCCCCACCCCAGCTGCATCCGGTATCCAGACCGTAAATCCCTTCCGGCGTTCCTTTTCCTTCCAGTGCTGCCCAGTGACCAAATACCACGCTGTACTCGCTGGTCACCGGTCCCGGAATGGCAAACCACGGTTTCAGCGGGGCGGGCGCGCTTTCCGGCGTCTCTTTGGAATACATATCCAGCTGCCCGTTCGGGAAGCAGAAACGCATGCGGGTGAACGCGTTGGTGATAAAGCGCAGGCGGGCCAGACCGCTGAGATCCTCGCTCCAGTGGTTCGGCATATCGCCGTACATGGCATCAAGGAAGAAAGGATACGAGTCGCTCGCCAGCACCGCCTCAACGTCACGCGCGCAGGTTTTCGCCGTCTCAAGATCCCATTGTGGCGTGATCCCGGCATGCGCCATGACCAGCTTTTTCTCTTCGTCGATCTGCAGCAGGGGCTGACGGCGCAGCCAGTTAATCAGATCGTCCGCGTCCGGCGCATCCAGCAGTGGTGTGAGGCGATCTTTAGGCTTGTTGCGGCTGATCCCGGCGAAAACCGCCAGCAGATGCAGATCGTGGTTACCCAGCACCATGCGCACGCTGTCGCCCAGCGATTTGACGAAACGTAATACTTCAAGGGAGCCGGGGCCACGCGCGACTAAATCGCCCGTCAGCCAGAGCGTGTCCTGTCCTGGCGTAAAGTCGACCTGTTTTAACAATGCGATCAGTTCATCGTAGCAACCGTGAACGTCGCCAATCAGATATGTAGACATTAGATTAATGAATGAGTGTTGTAACGGCGAGACGGAACACAGGAATGGCAACGCGGAATCCGTTGCCATCGACGTCGACCATTTCATAATGGCCTTGCATGGTACCCATCGGCGTTTCAATTACCGCGCCGCTGGTGTACTGGTACTCTTCGCCAGGGGCGATGTGGGGCTGTTCACCGACCACACCTTCGCCCTGAACTTCAATTTCGCGGCCATTGCCGTTAGTGATAAGCCAGTAGCGCCCGCGCAGCTGCACGGGCATCCGCCCCAGATTGCGAATGGTCACGGTATAAGCGAAAACAAAACGATCTTCGTCCGGAGAGGACTGTGATTCAACATAGACGCTTTGTACATGGACACATACGCGGGGCGAATCAATCATGGCTTAACTCTCCTTCGGCGGCGCATTATCGCTGATGTAATTAGCCAGCTTGCAGTACTGCTCTACGGAAATATTCTCCGCACGCATTGCCGGGTCGATCCCCAGCTCGGCTAACACCTCTACGGTAAACGAATTGCTCAGGCTGTTACGGATCGTTTTACGGCGCTGGTTAAAGGCTTCTGTGGTAATGCGGCTCAGTACGCGCAGATCTTTAACCGGATACGGTTTCGTCTTGTGCGGCACAAGGCGCACAACCGCTGAATCCACTTTCGGTGGTGGTGTGAACGCTGACGGCGGTACTTCGAGTACCGGGATCACGTTGCAGTAATATTGTGCCATCACGCTTAAACGACCATACGCTTTACTGTTCGGGCCTGCAACCAGACGGTTAACAACCTCTTTTTGCAACATGAAGTGCATGTCGGCAATGGCATCAGTATAGCTAAAGAGGTGGAACATGAGCGGCGTGGAGATGTTGTACGGCAGGTTGCCGAAAACGCGCAGCGGCTGGCCCATTTTTTCCGACAGTTCGCCAAAGTTCATGGTCATGGCATCCTGCTGATAGATGGTCAGCTTCGGCCCGAGGAACGGGTGCGTTTGCAGGCGTGCGGCCAGATCGCGGTCCAGTTCGATGACGGTCAGTTCGTCGAGGCGTTCGCCTACCGGTTCGGTCAGTGCAGCAAGGCCTGGGCCGATTTCGACCATCGCCTGGCCTTTTTGCGGATTAATAGCCGAGACAATGCTTTCGATCACGAACTGATCGTTAAGGAAGTTTTGCCCGAAACGTTTACGGGCTAAGTGGCCCTGATGGACTCGATTAGTCATTGAGTATTAACAATCATTTTGATGGCGAGATTAAGCGCCGTAATAAAACTGCCGACATCCGCTTTCCCCTGGCCTGCCAGATCCAGCGCAGTACCGTGGTCAACGGACGTTCGAATAAAGGGTAAACCGAGGGTGATATTCACCCCGCGGCCAAAGCCCTGGTATTTTAGCACGGGCAGGCCCTGATCGTGGTACATCGCGAGCACGGCGTCGGCATTATCCAGGTATTTTGGCTGGAAAAGGGTATCTGCTGGCAGCGGCCCGCTGAGGTTCATCCCCTTCGCCCGCATTTCGTTGAGCACCGGAATAATGGTGTCGATCTCTTCGGTGCCCATGTGCCCGCCTTCACCGGCGTGCGGATTCAGACCGCAAACCAGAACGTGCGGCTGCGGGATCCCAAATTTTGTCTGCAGATCGTGATGCAAAATCCCGATGATCTCGCGCAGGAGATCAGGGGTGATCGCATCCGGAATCGCTTTGATCGGAAGATGGGTTGTCACCAGGGCAACGCGCATCGCTTCGGTCGCCAGCATCATCACCACTTTCGGACTGTGCGAGCGCTCTTCGAAGAACTCCGTATGCCCGGTAAACGGTATGCCCGCTTCGTTGATCACGCCTTTGTGAACGGGGCCGGTAATCAGAGCGGCAAATTCGCCCTTCAGGCAACCGTCGCAGGCGCGCGCAAGGGTTTCAACGACATAGTGGCCGTTTTCCGTGCTGAGCTGACCCGGAATGACCGGCGTTCGAAGGGGAACAGAGAGAAGGGTAAGCGTACCGGCTTGCTGTGGTGCGGGCTGTTGGCCTTCAACGTAAGGGATGAGCGTTAAAGGCAGACCGAGCAGTGTTGCCCGGTCTTGTAACAGTGTTGCATCGGCGCAGACAACCAGTTCTACCGGCCAGCTGAGCTGGGCGAGCTGGACAACGAGGTCAGGACCAATCCCGGCGGGTTCGCCGGGCGTGATAACAACACGATGCTGTTTCATTAGTTGCTCAGCACTTTCACGTAAGCACTGGCGCGTTGTTCCTGCATCCAGGTGGCTGCTTCTTCAGAGAACTTACGGTTAAACAGCATACGGTAGGCTCTGTCTTTCTGTGCCGCATCCGTTTTATCAACGTTACGGGTGTCCATCAGCTCGATCAGATGCCAGCCAAACGAAGAGTGGACCGGCGTGCTCATCTGGCCTTTGTTCAGCTTCATCAACGCGTCACGGAAGGCAGGATCGTAAATATCCGCAGCCGCCCAGCCCAGATCGCCGCCCTGGTTAGCAGAGCCTGGATCCTGAGAGAACTCTTTTGCGGCCTTCGCAAACGAGGTTTTACCGCTCTTAATGTCTGCTGCGATCTGTTCCAGCTTCGCACGCGCCTGATCGTCAGTCATGACCGGTGACGGTTTCAGCAGAATGTGGCGAGCGTGAACTTCGGTGACGGAGATATTTTGGCTCTGGCCGCGCAGATCGTTCACCTTCAGAATGTGGAAGCCCACGCCTGAACGGATAGGACCGACGATATCCCCTTTCTTCGCCGTGCTCAGCGCCTGGGCAAAGATGGATGGCAGCTCCTGAATACGTCCCCAGCCCATCTGGCCGCCTTTCAGCGCCTGTTGGTCAGCGGAGTAGGTGATGGCCAGCTTGCCAAAGTCGCCGCCGTTACGCGCCTGTTCAACAATAGAACGCGCCTGGCTTTCTGCTTCCGCAGCCTGATCGGACGTTGGGTTCTCTGGCAGTGGAATCAAAATGTGGCTCAGATTCAGCTCTGTGCTCGCATCGTTCTGGTTACCCACCTGTTTTGCCAGCGCGTCCACTTCCTGAGGCAGGATAGTGACGCGGCGACGCACTTCGTTGTTACGTACTTCCGAAATCAGCATCTCTTTACGGATCTGATTACGGTAGGTGGCGTAGCTGATGCCGTCATAGGCCAGACGGCTGCGCATCTGATCTAAAGACATATTGTTCTGCTTCGCGATGTTAGCGATCGCCTGATCGAGCTGCTCGTCAGTGACCTTCACACCCATTTTCTGCCCCATCTGCAGAACGATCTGATCCATGATCAGGCGCTCCAGGATCTGGTGGCGCAGCGTGGCGTCATCCGGAAGCTGTTGACCGGCTTCGCCCGAATTGAGCTTCACCGATTTCATCAGACCGTCAACGTCACTTTCAAGCACGACGCCGTTGTTAACCACAGCAGCGACTTTATCAACAACCTGGGGGGCCGCGAAGCTGGTATTCGCAACCATAGCGACACCGAGCAGCAGCGTTTTCCAGTTCTTCATACTTTTTCCATTTCAATTAACCGCAAAGCGGATTACGTTGCAAATCAAGCACATTACAAGGCGCTACTGTACGGCAGAATATTCGAGCGCAGCATTTTCTGCGTACCCAGACCGTAGTTGGAACTCAGGCCGCGTAACTCGAAGTTAAAGCCAATCACGTTATCGTATTTGCTCTGATTGTTTTCACTGTTCCAGCCATTAAGCTTACGTTCGTAACCGACACGCAGCGCGTAACAGCAGGAGTTATATTGCAGACCCACCATCTGGTCAGCAGGTTTATTGGCGTTAGTGTCAAAGTAGTAAGCGCCTACGATTGACCAGCGGTCGGCGATAGGCCAACTCGCTGCGCCACCCACCTGCGAGATACCGTCTTTATACTGTTCTGCGCCAGCATAAGATGGCAATGTTGCCTGAATATATTCCGGGCTTGCGTAACGATACGTCAACTGCACCATACGGTCTTCATCACGGCGGTACTCAATAGCAGCGCTACTTGTCGCAATATTATCGAGTCGAGTGTCATATTGCACACCACCACGCAGACCCCAACGGTCAGTCATACGCCAGTAAGTATCTCCTGCCCAAACCAGCGATCCCGTTTTGTTATCTTTCTCCCAGTTAATGTTGTCATCACCGGTGCGTGACTCGGTGAAATAGTAGATTTGACCAACAGAAACGTTAAAACGTTCAACGGCGGCATCATCATATACACGGGTTGTGACGCCGGTCGTCAACTGGTTTGCTGAGGCGATTCGGTCAAGACCACCGTAGGTACGGTCACGGAACAGGCCGCTGTAGTCAGACTGGAGTAAAGAGGAGTCGTAGTTCTGAATCTTGCTTTGATCGCGGTACGGCACGTACAGATACTGCATTCGCGGTTCGAGCGTCTGAGTATAACCATCCGCCAGCAGACCCATATCACGCTCGAAGATCAGCTTGCCGTCCATTTTGAACTGCGGGAGCGTGCGGTTGACCGACTCTTCCAGATGCGTATTGTTAGTTGCGTTGTAGTTATCAACATTTTTTTGCTGATAGTGGGTTGCCATCAGCTTGGCTTCGGTATTCAGGCTTGCCCAGTCGTTAGACCACGGCAGATTGATCGTCGGCTCAAGGTGAACACGCGTGGCTTCAGGCATGTCCGAATCCGTGTTAACGAAATGCACTGCCTGAGCGTAAACCCGAGTGTCGAATGGGCCCACATCATTCTGATACCAGTTAACGTCCAGCTGTGGCTCAGCGCCATAGGTAGGCGTGGACTGATCAGAAAATACCTGGAATTGCTTGGTCGAGACGGTTGCATCAAAGTTCTGCACCGCATAGCCCACGCTGAATTTCTGCGTGGCATAGCCATCGGTACTCGAGCCGTATTTGGACGAGAAGTCATTAAAATAAGACGAATCGCTAACTTTGGTGTAGTCAACGTTAAAGCGCCACACCTGATCCATCACCCCGGCATGCTGCCAGTAGAACAACCAGCGGTGCTTATCACCTTCGGTCGGATGCTCATCCTGGAAGACTTTATCCGACGGCAGATAATCCAGCTCCATCAGACCCGCACCAGCGTGTGTCAGATAGCGGAACTCGTTCTCCCACATGATGTTGCCGCGCTTGTGGATATAATGCGGCGTGATCGTCGCATCCATATTTGGCGCGATGTTCCAGTAATACGGCAGGTAGAACTCAAAGTAGTTCGTGGTGCTGTATTTGGCATTTGGGATCAGGAAACCGGAGCGACGTTTGTCACCCACGGGAAGCTGCAGATAAGGGCTGTAGAATATGGGCACTGGACCCAGTTTGAAGCGGGCGTTCCAGATCTCTGCGACCTGTTCTTCGCGGTCATGGATAACCTCGCTTCCGACCACGCTCCAGGTATTTGAACCCGGCAGACATGACGTAAATGTACCATTTTCCAGGATCGTATAGCGGTTTTCGCCGCGCTGTTTCATCAGGTCTGCGTCACCGCGCCCCTGGCGACCCACCATCTGGTAATCACCTTCCCAGACGTTAGTATCTTTAGTATTCAGGTTTGACCAGGCTTTCGGACCTTTCAGGATGACCTGATTGTCGTCATAGTGCACATTACCCAGCGCATCCACCGTTCGTACCGGCTCGGCCGCACCTTCCGGCTGCTTCTGGTGCAATTGCACTTCATCTGCCTGCAGGCGGCTATTACCCTGGTTAATATCCACATTGCCCGTAAACGTGGCATTGTCAGGGTAAGTCCCTTTCGAACTGTCGGCAGTAATGGTTACCGGCAAGCTATTTGTATCGCCACTCACCAGTGGACGATTATAACTTGGGACGCCAAGCATACACTGCGAGGCGAGATCGGCCGCCAGCCCCTGTTGACTATACAGGGCGGAGCCAATCATTGTGGCCAGAAGGGTGGGGATACGTTTTTTCATACGTTGTATTTTATTGTTCCGTCATCAGTGGCTACGGCTTACAAACGCTCAGAGACTATCTTACTCATCTGCGCAGTACCAGCGTTAATCCTGCCCGTTTGCGTGCCAGAGTGTTAGGCTCGCTATCGAATGACGAGTATGATAAAGCAAATTATAGGCGATGTCCTTCAATTGACCGTGACTTGAACACAGTGATGATGACGTTGCGTCGGCCAGGAATATGACTATCCGGGGAGTATATGCAGTATTGGGGTAAAATAATCGGCGTTGCGTTCGCCATCATCATGGGTGCCGGGTTCTGGGGGATTGTGCTTGGGCTTATTATCGGCCATATGTTTGATAAGGCGCGCAGCCGCAAAATGGCCTGGTTTGCCAATCAGCGCGAGCGTCAGTCACTCTTTTTCTCCACCACCTTTGAGGTGATGGGGCACTTAACCAAATCCAAAGGGCGTGTCACAGAAGCCGATATTCAGATTGCCAGCGTTTTTATGGATCGTATGAACCTGCATGGCGATTCCCGTCTGGAAGCGCAAAATGCGTTTCGCATCGGTAAATCGGATAACTATCCGCTTCGCGAAAAAATGCGTCAGTTCCGCAGCATCTGCTTCGGACGTTTTGACTTAATTCGGATGTTTCTGGAAATACAAATCCAGGCGGCCTTCGCCGACGGTTCACTTCACCCTAATGAACGTGATGTGCTGTACGTCATTGCGGAAGAGCTGGGCATCTCCCGTATGCAGTTCGACCAGTTCCTGCGCATGATGCAGGGCGGGGCGCAGTTTGGCGGCGGCTATCACCAGCAGTCGTCCGGCGGCGCCTGGCAGCAGGCGCAGCGTGGTCCGACGCTGGAAGATGCCTGCAACGTGCTTGGCGTTAAGCCTTCTGACGATCAGACCACGATTAAACGTGCCTATCGTAAGCTCATGAGCGAGCATCATCCGGACAAACTGGTCGCGAAAGGCCTGCCGCCAGAAATGATGGAGATGGCGAAGCAAAAAGCACAGGAAATCCAGAAGGCGTACGAGCTCATTAAAGAGAAGAAAGGTTTCAAATAAAAAAAAGCCCGACGGTGTCGGGCTTTTTTTTAGAAGTCCACCGGGGCTTTAAACGTCATCGCGTTACCGAAGGCCGGATGGGTGATGGTGAGCGTCTGCGCGTGCAGCTGCAGACGTGGCGCTAAGGCCAGCGCTTCAGGCGGCGCGTAGAAGCGATCGCCCAGAATCGGATGACCCAGAGCGAGCATATGCACGCGCAGCTGGTGTGAACGTCCGGTAATCGGTTTAAGCAGGACGCGCGCGGTATTATCCGGCGCATACTCCAGCACTTCATACTCGGTCTGCGCGGCCTTACCGGTTTCATAACACACCTTTTGCTTTGGCCGGTTCGGCCAGTCGCAGATCAGCGGTAAATCCACCAGCCCTTCCGCCTGAGCGGGGTGGCCCCAGACGCGGGCGACATACTGCTTTTTCGGCTCGCGCTCGCGGAACTGGCGTTTTAACTCGCGTTCCGCCGCTTTATTTAGCGCCACCACAATCACGCCGCTGGTGGCCATGTCCAGGCGATGGACAGACTCCGCCTGCGGATAATCGCGCTGAATGCGCGTCATCACGCTGTCTTTGTGCTCATCCAGACGCCCCGGCACGGACAACAGGCCGCTGGGCTTGTTGACCACCATAATGTGTTCATCCTGATACAGAATGACCAGCCAGGGATCCTGCGGCGGATTGTAAGGCTCCATCACCATCTTGCGCTCCGTTTACTGATGCGTCACAACGATAAGACGCAGGGCATCCAGACGCCAGCTCGCCTGATTCAGGCTTTCCAGCACCTGCTGACGGTTACTTTCAATCGCCGCCAGCTCGTCGTCACGAATGTTCGGGTTGACGGCTTTTAACGCTTCCAGACGGGACAGCTCCGCGGACAGTTTCTCGTCGGCTTCACTGCGCGCAGCGTCAATCAGCGCTCTGGCCGCTTTCTCAATTTGGGTTTCGCCCAGTTGCAGAATAGCGTGCACGTCCTGCTGGACCGCGTTAACCAGCTTGCTGCCCGTATGGCGGTTGACCGCGCTCAGCTGTCGGTTGAAGCTCTCGAACTCGACCTGTCCGGCCAGGTTCGTGCCGTTTTTGTCCAGCAGCAGGCGGACGGGCGTTGGCGGCAGGAAGCGGGTGAGCTGCAGCTGTTTAGGCGCCTGCGCTTCCACAACGTAGATCAGCTCTACCAGCAGGGTGCCCACCGGCAGCGCCTTGTTTTTCAACAGGGAGATGGTGCTGCTGCCGGTATCGCCGGAGAGGATCAGGTCCAGACCGTTGCGGATCAGCGGGTGTTCCCAGGTGATAAACTGGGCATCTTCGCGGGACAGCGCCACGTCACGCTCAAAGGTGATGGTACAGCCGTCTTCCGGCAGGCCCGGGAAATCCGGTACCAGCATGTGATCGGACGGGGTCAGGACAATCAGGTTCTCGCCACGGTCGTCCTGGTTGATACCGACAATATCGAACAGGTTCATGGAGAAGCTAATCAGGCTGGTATCGTCATCCTGCTCTTCGATGCTCTCTGCCAGCGCCTGCGCTTTTTCACCGCCGTTGGAATGGATCTCCAGCAGGCGATCGCGACCCTGTTCCAGCTGCGTTTTCAGCGCGTCGTGCTTCTCGCGGCAGGACTTAATCAGATCGTCAAAGCCGTCGGTGTTTTCCGGCGCGGCCAGGTAGCCGATCAGATCGCCATGCACCTGATCGTAAATGGTGCGGCCCGTCGGGCAGGTATGTTCAAACGCGTCCAGACCTTCGTGGAACCAGCGTACCAGCACGGACTGCGCGGTTTTTTCCAGATACGGCACGTGGATCTGAATATCATGCGCCTGACCAATACGGTCCAGACGGCCGATACGCTGCTCCAGCAGATCGGGGTTAAACGGCAGATCGAACATCACCAGGTTGCTGGCGAACTGGAAGTTACGGCCTTCAGAGCCTATTTCCGAGCACAGCAGAACCTGTGCGCCGCTGTCCTCTTCCCCGAACCACGCCGCGGCGCGGTCGCGCTCGACGATGGACATTCCTTCGTGGAACACGGCGGCACGAATACCTTCGCGCTCGCGCAGGACCTGCTCCAGCTGCAGCGCGGTGGCCGCTTTGGCGCAGATCACCAGCACTTTCTGGGAGCGGTGCGCGGTCAGGTAGCCCATCAGCCACTCCACGCGCGGATCGAAGTTCCACCAGGTGCCGGTATCGCCTTCAAATTCCTGGTAGATTTGTTCCGGATAAAGCATGTCGCGGGCGCGCTCTTCCTGGGTTTTGCGCGCGCCCATAATGCCGGATACTTTAATCGCCGTCTGATACTGCGTCGGCAGCGGAAGCTTGATGGTGTGCAGCTCGCGTTTCGGGAAGCCTTTGACACCGTTACGGGTGTTTCGGAACAGCACGCGGCTGGTGCCGTGGCGGTCCATCAGCATGTCGATCAGCTCTTTGCGCGCGGATTCCGCGTTGTCGCTGTCGCTGTTCGCGGCCTGCAAAAGCGGCTCGATATCCTGCTCGCCAATCAGATCGCTCAGGGTGTTGAGTTCGTCATTTGAAAGACGCTTGCCTGCCAGCAGCATGGCGACGGCATCCGCCACCGGACGGTAGTTATTCTGTTCTTCCACGAACTGCGCAAAGTCGTGGAAACGGTTTGGATCGAGCAGGCGCAGACGGGCGAAGTGGCTTTCCAGACCCAGCTGTTCCGGCGTTGCGGTCAGAAGCAGGACGCCAGGCACGCGTTCGGCAAGCTGCTCGATAGCCATATATTCGCGGCTCGGCGCATCTTCGCTCCAGACCAGGTGGTGAGCTTCGTCGACCACCATCAGGTCCCATTCAGCATCGCACAGATGCTCAAGGCGCTGCTTGCTGCGGCGTACGAAGTCCAGAGAGCAAATCACCAGCTGTTCGGTTTCAAACGGGTTGTCCGCATCGTGCTGCGCTTCGGCATAGCGTTCGTCGTCGAACAGCGAGAAACGCAGGTTAAAGCGGCGCAGCATCTCAACCAGCCACTGGTGCTGCAGGGTTTCTGGCACCACAATCAGCACGCGTTCGGCAGCGCCGGAAAGCAGCTGTTGATGCAGGATCATGCCCGCTTCGATGGTTTTACCCAGACCCACTTCATCTGCCAGCAGCACGCGCGGCGCGTGACGACGGCCCACGTCATGGGCGATGTTCAGCTGGTGGGGGATCAGGCTGGTGCGCTGGCCGCGCAGGCCGCTCCACGGCATGCGGTACTGCTCACTCTGGAACTTACGCGCGCGATAGCGCAGCGAGAAGCGATCCATACGGTCGATTTGCCCGGCAAACAGGCGGTCCTGCGGCTTGCTGAACACCAGCTTGCTGTCGAGCAGCACTTCACGCAGGATAACATTGGCCTCGTCGGTGTCCAGACGAGTCCCGATGTAGGCGAGCAGTCCATTCTCTTCTTTTACGTCTTCAATCTTGAGCTGCCAGCCGTCATGGCTGGTCACGGTGTCACCCGGATTAAACATCACGCGGGTGACAGGGGAGTCATTGCGAGCGTACAGACGGTTTTCACCGGTGGCTGGGAAGAGGAGGGTAACCATACGCGTATCGATTGCTACGACGGTTCCTAATCCAAGTTCGCTTTCTGTATCGCTGATCCAGCGTTGACCAAGTGTAAAAGGCATAGTTGTTCGGCTCTAATCTTTAATTGCAGGCAATAGTTCGACCCCCGTCAAAAAAGACGGTCATCGAAAAATGGGTCCGGGAATGGAAAGGGCGCTATGGTACTGGATGGCAGCCATTTCGTCACGCGTCAAAATAGGCCAAGTTGCCCTGTCACTAGTGTAGCAAAATCATCGTCGATGAAGGGCAAAATTCCGTCGGCAACCGGCTGAAGCTGACGCGTCAGATAGTGTTCGTAATCCAGCGGAGAATGCTGATAATCCACGGGTTCCGGGCCGCTAATGGTCCAGACGTATTTGATGGTCCCCCGGTTTTGATACTGCGGCGCGCGGCCGCGGCGTACGTTTTCTTCATCCGCGAGACGCGCGGCGCGTACGTGCGGAGGAACGTTACGCTGGTACTCCGCCAGCGGGCGGCGCAGGCGCTTGCGGTACACCAGCTGCGCGTCAAGTTCGCCCGCCATCAGGCTGGCTATCGTCTTGCGCACATAGTCCTGATAGGGCTCATTGCGGAACACCCGAAGATAGAGCGTCTGTTGGAACTGCTGCGCCAGCGGCGTCCAGTCGGTACGCACTGTCTCGAGCCCTTTAAATACCATCCGCTGCGCGTCGCCTTCCTGAATCAGCCCGGCGTAGCGCTTCTTGCTGCCCTGATCGGTACCGCGAATGGTGGGCATTAAAAAGCGGGCGAAGTGGGTTTCAAATTCCAGCTCCAGCGCGCTGGTTAACCGCGCTTTCTGCAGATGTTCCTGCCACCAGTCGTTCACGAAGGCGACCAGCGCTTTACCTATTTGCGCGGCGTCTTCTTCTGAATGCGCGCCCTTAAGCCACACAAAGGTGGAGTCGGTGTCGCCGTAGATGACGTCATAGCCCCGGGATTCAATCAGCGCTTTGGTCTGGCGCATGATCTCGTGCCCGCGCATGGTGATCGACGACGCCAGGCGCGGGTCAAAGAAGCGACAGGCGCTGGTGCCCAGCACGCCGTAAAAGGCGTTCATGATGATTTTCAGCGCCTGTGATAGCGGCTTGTTACCGTGGCGCTTGGCCTCGTCGCGGCCGTTCCAGATGTTTCCCACGATGTCAGGCAGACAGTGTTTTTCCCGCGAGAAGCGTGCGCCGAGGAAGCCTTCGGTGCTGTGCTCATCATCCGGCTGGGCCAGGCCTTCAACCAGCCCGACGGGATCGATCAGGAAGGTGCGGATGATCGACGGGTACAGACTTTTATAGTCCAGGACCAGAACGGAGTCATACAATCCTGGCCGGGAATCCATGACGTAGCCGCCGGGGCTGGCCTGCGGCGGCACCTCTCCGAGGTTAGGGGCGACATAACCTGTCCGGTGCATCCGGGGAAAATAGAGGTGGCTAAAGGCGGCAACCGAGCCACCGTGCCTGTCGACCGCCAGGCCGTTAACCGTCGCGCGCTCCAGCAGGAACGGCATAATCTCGGTTTTGTGGAATATCTGCGTGACCAGCTCGCAGTCTTTCAGGTTATAGGTGGCGAGCGCGGGCTTGTCTTCGTTAAAGCGCCGGTCGATCTCGTCCATTCTGTCCCAGGGGTTATCGATGGATTTACCTTCGCCAAGCAGCTCCTGCGCCACTGCTTCAAGGGAGAAGGAAGAGAAGCTCCAGAAGGCGGATTTGAGCGCCTCGATGCCGTCAATAATCAGGCGGCCGTTAGCCTGTGCGAAGAAAACGCCATTCTTAAAACCGTGTTCGCGCCATTCCAGCTCGCTGTTGCCGCGCCCGAGCATCAGCGGGATGCGGTAGCGCTCGGCGTGTTTTTGCAGCACGCGCAGGTCAAACTGCACCACGTTCCAGCCGATCAGAACATCGGGATCGTAGTCGGCAAACCACTGGTTAAGCTTCTCCAGCAGCTGCGGGCGGCTGTTGACGTACTCAAGCCGGAAATCCAGCGCGGTGGCATCACCATTCGGCGGCCCGAGCATATAGACAACCCGATCACCACAGCCTTCCAGGCCAATGCAGTACAGTTCGCCGTGACGGGTGGTTTCGATATCCAGGGAGACCCACTTCAGCGGTGGGCGGTAGTGCGGGTTCGGCTTCAGGCGCGCATTAACGAGGCTGCCGCTATGCGCGGTGCCGTCGACCCAGACGGGGGCGGTAATAAACCGCTCCATCAGAAAGCGCTCCGGTGGGCGGATATCGGCTTCGTAGAGCGTCACGCCCGCCTCGCGGAGCAGTTTTTCATAGCGCATCAGCTGTCGATGGGCGCGACAGTAGAGGCCGTAAACCGGCTGGCGGTGGAAATCTTTCAGTTCAAGCGGGGTAATGCGCCAGCCGTTTTCGCCGCGCAGCAGCTGTTTCACGTTTTCGACGTGGGCTTCAGGAATAAAGGCCACGGATTCCTGCGGGGGCAGCGTAACGTGCAGCGGACCGTTGTCCGTCGCCAGCCAGAACGCGACCTCGGTGCCCTGAGGAGTATCCCGCCAGTGTCGGGTCAGTAAAAAGCCTTCTTGCGCCTGCGCCACGCCGTTATCCCAGAAAACAAAACCAGGCCTGATTATAGCCTGGTTAAGATTTTAATGCTGGGTTTATATACAGCTTACTGCCCGTAATAGGCCTTCGCGCCGTGCTTGCGCAGGTAATGCTTATCCAGCAGGGTTTGCTGCATATCCGGCAGCTGCGGTGCCAGCTGGCGACAGAAGATCCCCATATAGGCGATCTCTTCGAGCACGATGGCGTTATGCACCGCGTCCTCCGCGTTTTTCCCCCAGGCAAACGGGCCGTGGGAGTGCACCAGCACGCCGGGCATCTGCGCCGCGTCGATCCCCTGTTTTTCAAAGGTTTCGACAATCACGTTGCCGGTTTCCCACTCATACTCGCCGTTGATTTCTGCATCGGTCATCAGACGCGTGCAGGGAATGGTGCCGTAAAAGTAGTCCGCGTGGGTGGTACCGGTCGCCGGGATGGACTGGCCCGCCTGCGCCCAGATGGTGGCATGGCGCGAATGGGTATGCACGATGCCGCCTATGGTCGGGAATGACCGATAGAGCAGGCGGTGAGTGGGCGTATCGGAGGACGGTTTTTTGTTGCCTTCCACCACTTCGCCGGTCTCGAGGCTGACAACCACCATATCGTCTGCGGTCATCACCGTGTAATCCACGCCGGAAGGCTTAATCACGAACACGCCTTTTTCCCGATCAACGGCGCTGACGTTGCCCCAGGTCAGGGTCACCAGATTATGTTTCGGCAGCGCCAGGTTGGCTTCGAGCACCTGACGTTTGAGATCGTCTAACATAGTTGTCTCCTGCCGGATGGCGCTTCGCTTATCCGGCCTACGAAACCGTAGGCCCGGTAAACGAAGTGCCACCGGGCATTCAGGGCTTAGCGTTTTGAACCGTAATAGACTTCGTTCCAGCGCAGCGCGTCTTTGAAGGCGGGCAGGCGGGTATCATTATCAATCACGGTAAGCTCGATGTCGTGCAGCTCGGCGAACTGACGCATGTCGTTCAGATCCAGCGCGTGGCTGAACACCGTGTGGTGCGCGCCACCGGCCACGATCCAGGCCTCTGAGGCGGTTGGCAGGTCAGGCTGTGCTTTCCACAGGGCGTTGGCGACCGGCAGCTTCGGCAGAGAATGTGGCGTTTCAACCGCATCGACGCAGTTCACCAGCAGGCGGAAACGATCGCCAAGGTCAATCAGGCTGGCGTTGATGGCCGGGCCCGTGCGGGTGTTGAAGATCAGACGCGCCGGATCGGCTTTACCGCCGATGCCGAGGTACTGCACGTCGAGGATCGGTTTTTCCTCTACCGCGATGGAAGGACACACTTCCAGCATGTGCGAGCCGAGCACCAGGTCGTTGCCGTTTTCGAAGTGGTAGGTGTAGTCTTCCATAAAGGAGGTGCCGCCCTGCAGACCGGTCGACATCACCTTCATGATGCGAAGCAGAGCGGCAGTTTTCCAGTCGCCTTCGCCCGCAAAGCCGTAGCCCTGCTGCATCAGACGTTGTACCGCCAGACCCGGCAGCTGTTTCAGGCCGTGGAGATCTTCAAAGGTGGTGGTAAAGGCGTGGAAGCCGCCCTGTTCCAGGAAGCGCTTCATGCCCAGCTCGATGCGCGCCGCGTCCAGCACGTTTTGGCGCTTGTCGCCGTTAATTTGTGCCGCAGGCGTCAGGCGGTAGCTGCTTTCGTACTCGTCCACCAGCGCGCTCACGTCGCCGTCGCTGATTTCATTCACCACCTGCACCAGGTCGCCCACGGCCCAGGTATTCACGGAGAAGCCGAACTTGATCTGCGCGGCCACTTTGTCGCCGTCGGTGACCGCCACTTCACGCATGTTGTCCCCGAAACGTACCACTTTCAGGTGGCGGGTGTCCTGTTTAGAGACCGCCTGACGCATCCAGGAGCCGATACGCTGTTGCGCCTTGCCATCCTGCCAGTGGCCGGTGACCACCGCGTGCTGCTGACGCATACGCGCGCCGATGAAGCCGAACTCGCGGCCGCCGTGCGCGGTCTGGTTCAGGTTCATAAAGTCCATGTCGATGCTGTCCCACGGCAGGGAGGCGTTGAACTGGGTATGGAACTGCAGCAGCGGTTTGTTGAGGATAGACAGGCCGTTGATCCACATTTTGGCGGGTGAGAAGGTGTGCAGCCACACCACCAGGCCGGCGCATTTATCGTCGTAGTTGGCGTCGCGGCAGATGTGGGTAATTTCATCCGGCGTCGTGCCCAGCGGTTTCAGCACCAGTTTGCACGGCAGTTTGGCTTCCGCGTTCAGCGCGTTAACGACGTGCTCCGCATGTTTCGTCACCTGCTGCAGCGCTTCCGGTCCGTACAGATGCTGGCTGCCAATTACAAACCACACTTCATAATTATTAAAAATGGTCATCATCGTGTCCTTAATGGGTCAGGGTTGCCGTAGTGTCCGCGGTGCTTTTGGCCGGGGCGGCGACAGGGAGATAGTGAAGTTCGGCGCTTTTTGTCCATTGCTGGTAGCGCTGATAAAGCTGTTCAAAGCGTTGTGCCTGTTGAGTACGCGGCTGGAGTGTGCTTTCGACGGCGCTCGCCATGTGCTGCTGCGCGGTCGGGATATCCGCATGAACGCCTGCGGCCACGGCGGCGAAAATCGCCGCGCCCAGCGCGCAGCACTGATCGGAGGCCACAATCTGCAGCGGACGGTTCAGCACATCGCAGCAGGCCTGCATGATCACCGGGTTTTTACGGGCGATGCCGCCCAGCGCCATCACGTTGTTCACGTCGATGCCCTGCTCGGTGAAGCACTCCATAATGGCGCGGGCACCAAAGGTGGTGGCGGCAATCAGTCCGCCGAACAGCGCAGGCGCGTCGGTCGCCAGATTGAGATCCGCGATCACCCCTTTCAGACGCTGGTTGGCAAACGGCGTGCGGCGGCCGTTAAACCAGTCCAGCACCACCGGCAAATGTTCGAGAGACGGATTTTTGGCCCAGGCTTCGGTGAGCTGCGGCAGAAGCTGCTTTTTGCTCTCTGCTATCTGGGTTTTCAGTTCAGGATGCGCCGCCGCCAGCCGATCCAGCGGCCAGCCCAGCACGCGGCCAAACCAGGCGTAGATATCGCCAAACGCGGACTGACCGGCTTCGAGGCCAATAAAGTCCGGCACCACGCTGCCGTCCACCTGGCCGCAGATGCCTTTTACCGCGCGGTCGCCGACGGTGGCTTTATCCGCCGTCAGGATGTCGCAGGTGGAGGTCCCGATGACTTTGACCAGCGTGTTTGGCTGCGCGCCCGCGCCCACGGCGCCCATATGGCAATCAAACGCGCCGCCGGAGATCGCCACGTTTTGCGGCAGACCGAGACGCGTCGCCCACTCCTCACAGAGGGTGCCGACGGGAATATCGGCGGTAAAGGTGTCGGTAAACAGCGGGTATGTCAGGCTCTTGTTGATGATCGGGTCGAGCTCATCGAAGAACGCGGCCGGAGGCAGGCCGCCCCAGTTTTCATGCCACAGGGATTTATGCCCGGCACTGCAGCGACCGCGGCGGATATCCTGTGGACGCGTGGTGCCGGAGAGCAGGGCAGGCACCCAGTCGCATAGCTCAACCCATGACGCCGCAGCCTGCGCAACGGTTGCGTCGGCACGGGTGACGTGGAGGATCTTGGCCCAGAACCATTCGCTGGAATAAATCCCGCCGATGTAGCGCGAGTAGTCCGTTTTGCCCGGCTGATGGCACAGGCGGGTGATGGCTTCGGCCTCTTCCACGGCGGTATGGTCTTTCCACAGCACGAACATGGCGTTCGGGTTGTCGGCAAACTCAGGACGCAGCGCCAGCACGCGGCCTTCGGCATCCACAGGGGCTGGCGTGGAGCCGGTGCTGTCGACGCCAATGCCGACAATCTCAGCCCGCTGGGCGTCCGTCAGTTCAGCCAGGACGGTTTTGATCGCCGCTTCCATCGACTCAATGTAGTCACGCGGGTGGTGGCGGAACTGGTTGTTTGGCGCATCGCAGTAGCGCCCCTCTTGCCAGCGCGGGTACCACTCAACGCTGGTTGCTATCTCCTGGCCGGACGTACAATCCACTGCCAGCGCGCGAACCGAGTCGCTGCCAAAATCGAGGCCAATCGCAATTGCCATGGTGTTGCTCCATCGAAAAAAGAGGTATGGAAGAACATTAGAGACTGGGGACAAAAGTCGTCAGGCAGGATCCGCTAATCTTATGGACTAAATTGCTGTTACAACGGAAAGTGTGACGCCGTGCAAATATTCAATGTGGACATTTCTGCCGCACTTATAGACACTTTTGTTACTGCTTATCTGCCTGCTCAGGCGGAGAAATCAGGGGGAAAGGCTGAAACATGGCGGACGTAAAAGCGGCGTGATGCTTTTTGGATCTTTTCGCGGGCCATTTTTAAGCTGCTTTTAATGATATGGACAATTGGTTTCCTTCAGGACCCTTGGGAGAACTGAATCTATGGCCGAAACGCAAAACGATCCCCTGCTGCCGGGATACTCGTTTAACGCGCACCTTGTGGCGGGACTGACCCCTATCGAGGCTGAGGGATATCTCGACTTTTACGTCGACCGACCGCTTGGGATGAAAGGATATATCCTCAACCTGACCGTGCGAGGGGAAGGGATCATCAAGAACGGTGACCAGCAGTTTGTCTGCCGTCCCGGCGATATCCTGCTGTTCCCGCCGGGGGAGATCCACCACTATGGCCGTCATCCGGATGCCAAAGAGTGGTATCACCAGTGGGTCTATTTCCGTCCGCGCGCCTACTGGCAGGAGTGGCTTTCCTGGCCGGCTATTTTTGCGCACACCGGTTTTTATCGCCCGGATGAGGTTCATCTGGCGCAGTTTCGCGAGCTTTTTGCGCAGATTATCGAGGCGGGACAGGCCGGTGGTCGCTACGCTGAACTGCTGGCGATTAACCTGCTCGAACAGCTGCTGCTACGCCGCATGGAAGCGATTAACGAGTCGCTTAATCCCCCGCTGGATAACCGCGTGCGCGACGCCTGCCAGTACATCAGCGACCACCTTGCTGACAGCCAGTTTGATATCGCCAGCGTTGCCCAGCACGTCTGCCTTTCGCCGTCGCGTCTGTCGCATCTGTTTCGCCAGCAGTTGGGCGTCAGCGTGTTGAGCTGGCGCGAGGACCAGCGGATCAGCCAGGCGAAGCTGCTGCTCAGCACCACCCGGATGCCCATCGCCACCGTGGGGCGCAACGTGGGCTTTGAGGATCAGCTCTATTTCTCCCGCGTATTTAAAAAATGTACCGGTGCCAGCCCGAGTGAATTCCGCGCGGGATGTGAATAAACGGTAAAAAAAGATAAACAAACAGGTGAATGCGGGAAGCAACCTGTAAACTATTCAGACAATTGTTGCCTTGACGCGGTGCGGGGCGCTAAGCAGAATCGCTGATTCGTTTTCTGACCGGAATAGTTATGCAGGCATTGCTGGAACACTTTATTACCCAGTCCGTTATGTACTCACTCATCGCCGTGGCGCTGGTGGCGTTTCTGGAGTCGCTGGCGCTGGTTGGGCTGATCCTGCCCGGCACCGTGATGATGGCGGGGCTTGGCGCGCTGATCGGCAGCGGCGAGGTCAATTTCTGGCAGGCGTGGCTGGCCGGGATTATCGGCTGCCTGCTGGGCGACTGGATCTCCTTCTGGCTGGGCTGGCGCTTTAAGAAGCCGCTGCACCGCTGGTCGTTCATGAAAAAGAACAAAGCCTTGCTGGATAAGACCGAGCATGCGCTGCACCAGCACAGCATGTTTACCATCCTCGTCGGCCGCTTCGTTGGGCCAACGCGTCCGCTGGTGCCGATGGTGGCGGGGATGCTGGATCTGCCCGTCGCGAAATTCGTGGTGCCGAACATTATCGGCTGCGTCTTCTGGCCGCCGTTCTACTTCCTGCCGGGGATCCTCGCGGGTGCTGCCATTGATATTCCTGACGGTATGCAAAGCGGTGAGTTTAAGTGGCTGCTGCTGGGCACGGCTGTGCTACTGTGGCTGGCGGCATGGCTCTGCTGGCGGCTGTGGCGCAGCGGGAAAGCAAATATCGATCGCCTGACGCGCTACCTCCCGCGTACTCGCCTGCTCTGGCTGGCCCCGCTGACGCTGGGCGTGGCGGCGGTGGCTCTGGTGGCGCTGATTCGTCACCCGCTGATGCCAGTGTACGGTGAGATCCTGTTGAAAGTTGTGAGCCGTTAAGCGCCGGGCGGCACTGCGTTTGCCCGGCCTACGGTTTTATACCCAATAATCCAGAAGCGCTTTCTTTTCCGCTCATTAATGCTTCTGTTGCTCCATCCCACAAAATGCGTCCCTCCGCGATCACCACCGATCGCGGCGCAATCCGTGCGGCATCCTCAATACTGTGCGAAACCATCAGCATCGTCAGCTGCTGGCGCTGACAGACCTCCTGCACCAGGGCCAGCATCTCCTGACGCAGCGCGGGATCGAGCGCCGAGAACGGCTCATCCAGCAGTAGTATCGGCTGTTCGCGCACCAGACAACGTGCCAGCGCCACGCGCTGACGCTGGCCGCCGGAGAGCTCGCCCGGCAGCCTGTCGATAAACCCGGTGATCCCCATCTGTGCGGCAATTATCTCCAGCTTATGGCGCTGGTCATCGTTCAGCCTGAGTCCCGGGTGCATTCCCAGCGCGATGTTTTGCCGCACCGTCAGGTGGGTAAACAGGTTGTTTTCCTGAAACAGCATTGAGACAGGACGTTTTGCGGGCGGCGTGTGGGTATGATCCCGGTTATCTATGACGATCGAGCCACTTGCCGGCTGCAGAAAACCCGCAACCAGATTAAGCAGCGTGCTTTTTCCTGCGCCGCTTGGGCCAAGCACGGCGATCATCTCTCCCTGGCGCACGGAGAGCGTGAAGCGCATCGGCAGATGCTGATAAAGCCAGGTTACATCAGTCAGTTTTAACATCACGCCCCGGAAGTTTCTCGATAACGGTAAATAAGGCAAAGCACAGCAGCAGCAGTAACAGCGCGGTGACCGCGCCGTCCTGACTGCGGTAAGAGCCGATTTGCTGATAGAGCCAGTAGGGCAGCGTGCGGAAATCGTCATTGCCGAACAGCGCCACGACCCCAAAGTCTCCAATAGAGAGCACGCAGGCAAACGCCAGCGCCTGTGCCAGCGGACGTTTTAGCGCGCGCAGTTCGACCACCTTCAGCCGCTGCCAGCCCTGCATGCCCAGCGACTGGCACAGCAAACTGTAGCGGCTGTTGACGTCGCGCATCGGGTTTTCCAGCACCTTGAGCGCATAAGGGATGGCCATTAAGGCGTTGGTAAAGATCACGATGCCGTCGGCGATTTCCGGCAGGCCGATGGTGCTGTTGAACAGCAAAAAGAAGCCCGTCGCCAGCACGATCCCCGGCATCGCCAGAATCAGCATGCCCGTCAGCTCCAGCATTTGTCCGGCTTTTTGCGCCTGGCGGGCGTAAAGCTCACGGCTGCTCCACAGCAGCATCATGGTCAGGATGACGCACAGTAATCCGGCAGCCAGCGCGATACGCAGCGAGGTCCAGGTGGCTTGCCAGAGGACGGGCTGTTGCAGGACAGACAGGAGATTGAGGTTCAGTCCGTCAACGATAACGGCCAGCAGCGGCGGCAACAGAAGCAGGAGCGCCAGCCCGATCAGGACAAAATCGCTGACGCGGCTGTGCAGGCTGTCCTGCGGATCGCGCCAGCCGGTTATTTGATGACTGCCAGCGGGAATGGCTTTACTCAGCCGCTGGCTCAACAGCACCAGTGCAAGGCAGCATGCCATCTGGACTATCGCCAGCAGCGCGGCGCGACCGGGATCGTAGTCGTAACTCAGCGCCTGGTAAATCGCCAGCTCAATGGTGGTGGCCTGCGGCCCGCCGCCGAGCGACAGCACGGTGGCAAAGCTGGCAAAGCAGAGCATGAAGATTAATGCCGCCACGGGCGGGATTTGGCGGCGCAGCCACGGCCATTCGACAAAGCGGAAGAACGACACGCCGCGCATGCCGAGCTGGGCGGCAACCTGGCGCTGCTCGCCGGGAATGTTCTCCAGCGCCTGCAAGAAGAGGCGCGTTGCCATCGGCATATTGAAAAAGACGTGTGCCAGCAGGATGCCCTGCAGTCCGTAAGGCGAGAATGACCATTCCAGACCAAGCTGGCCGAACAGCGATGCCAGCCAGCCCTGGCGACCGTAAACGCTCAAAATGCCGAATACCGCCACCAGCACGGGCAGTATCAGCGTCATGGCGCACAGGCGCAGCAGGGCCTGCCTGCCGGGGAAACGCCGCCGATACAGGGCGCGCGCCAGAAAAATGGCCGGGATCACCGACAGCAGGGCAGAAAGAAACGCCTGCCAGAAGGAGAACTGGATCACGTGCCAGAGGTAACTGTCGTGCCAGAGGGCGAGCAGATCGCTCTCTGGCGCGTTGAACCACAGTGCAAGAAAAGCCCCCAGGCTGACCGCCACCATCAGCAGGGCGGCGAGCAGACCGGGGATTAACCAGCCGGGAATCAACGGCTGACGGCGCGTTGCCATTCACTTACCCATGCGGCACGCTGCGCGGCGACCTGCTGCGGCGTAAACTCCAGCGAGGTTGTTGGTTTGGTCAGCTGCTCAAAACCTGCTGGCAGCGCAACGCCAGTGACCGGATACATCCAGTTGCCTGCGGGAATGGCATTCTGGAATGCCGGTGAAACCATAAATTTCAGGAACTTCTCGGCCAGCTCCGGCTGTTTGCTGGCGGCGGTACGCGCGGCCACTTCCACCTGCAGATAGTGCCCTTCAGCGAAATTCGCCGCAGCGTAGTTGTCTTTCTTCTCGGCGATGATGTGGTAGGCCGGAGAGGTGGTGTAGCTCAGCACCAGGTCGCTTTCGCCTTTCAGGAACAGGCCATAGGCTTCGCTCCAGCCTTTGGTCACGGTGACGGTTTTGGCGGCCAGCTTCTGCCACGCTTCCGGTGCTTTATCCCCGTAGACCTTTTGCATCCACAGCAGCAGGCCCAGCCCCGGCGTGCTGGTACGCGGATCTTCATAAATCACGCGCCATTTCTGGTCACTTTCCACCAGTTCTTTCAGGCTCTTCGGCGGGTTTTTCAGCTTATTTTTGTCATAAACAAAAGCAAAGTAGCCGTAATCGAACGGCACAAAGGTGTCGTTCTTCCAGCCGCCAGGCACGTTAACGGCATCGGCCGCGACGCCGCTTTTGGCAAACAGTTTGGTTTGCGAGGCGGCTTCCAGCAGGTTGTTATCCAGCCCGAGCACCACGTCGGCCTTGCTGTTTTTCCCTTCCATGCGCAGACGGTTGAGCAGCGAAACGCCATCTTCCAGCGCGACGAACTTCAGCTCGCAGTTGCAGTCGGCTTCAAAGGCTTTTTTGACTACCGGGCCAGGGCCCCAGTCGGCAGAGAAGGAGTCATAGGTATAGACCGTCAGGACGGGCTTCGCAAAAGCAGGCAGCGCAAACAGCGCCAGCAGGGGGAGAACTTTTTTTAACACTTTGCACCTCAAAGTTGAGTGGCAAAGGATTTTGAGCGACAGCCTCAAATCCCTTCGCCGGCGTTATCCGGATCAGGTTCGACGGGTATTATCTCAGCGCACATCAGTGATGCAGCACCCCGTTGAGAACGGCGCTATTGTAATGATTTGGTGAATATTACGAAAGCGTTATGGCTCCGGCGGTGCAAACCAGGCGGATTTAAAATCAAACCAGCCCAGGGTATTCATCCGCAGGCCGCGCATGCTGCGCTGGCCCTGGATCATCAGCCAGTGGTGGATCAACGGGACGATGGTCTGTTCGGCCAGTAGCTGCTGGCACCACACGGCAAGATTCATCTCGCCCGCGCGCCACTGGGCGGCATCCTGCTGCCAGTCACGGTCGATGCAGTGCTGGATCAGCGGGACTTCATACAGGTGCGAGAAGAGCGAGAAATCGAGCGGCAGGGTGAAGTTGGCGCTGTTAAGCCAGATATCACTGGCGATCTCACCCTGATGCCATTCGTCATAGTCAACTTCCCTGACCTCCAGCGTTACTCCTTCGGCTGCCAGCAGTCGGGTCATGATTCTGGCGATAAAACGATGCTCCACGTGCTCGCGGTAGTAGGTTAGGGTGATGGACTCCAGCCCTGCGGGTTTGTCGCAGTGCGACGGGCGGGCGTGGTGCCAGCGCGGAAGCAGGCCGTAGGCCGGGAACCAGTATGTCTGGTACTGAGCTTCCGCATGGTAGATCAGATTGGCAGGGGACAACACGTGGCTGATCCACTTGCGGACGGCCTGGTTTGCCCCGCGGTGGGTGCGGCGGTCAAAGAGGAGATAGTAGCATCCCTCCTCCAGGCGACTCTCCACGGCTTTTTCTCCCGTGGTGGGGCCTTCAAGCGTCAGCCCGCAGCTCAGGTCTTCATTGAGATCCGGCAATACCCACACGTTGACTTCGTCGATCAGCGCCCGATAGCCAAAGTAGTCATCGAACGCGCGGATTTTCAGCTGGTTGCTGTTATTGCGGGACACGGAGTAGGGCCCGGTGCCAATCGGCAGGCTGGCAAAATTGTTCATCGATTCCCATTCGCCGGGCAAAATCATCGACGGCACGTAGCCCAGCAGCCAGGGAAGCCACTTATCCTGCTGCGACAGCTCGATATCCAGCGTCCAGGCCGTGGGGGAGTGGATACGCGAAATATGCGAGTAGAGCGGCAGCCTTCGGACGCGTTCCAGAGAGGCGATGACGTCGTGCATCTCCAGCTCGCGACCATGGTGAAAGTGAATGCCGGGGCGTAAAAAGAAGCGCCAGTGAAGCGGAGAAAGTTGCTGCCAGTGGTGCGCGATATCAGCTTCCAGTTCCCCGTTTTCCTCATTTATCCGCGTCAGACCGCTGAAGATTTGCCGGGCCATATGGGTTTCGGAGCGGCGTAACGCCGTGCCGGGCAGCAGATTTTTCATTGGACGATAGTAGAGCACCCGCAGGATGTGTCGACCCTGACGAAAACTGCGTCCGAGATGGGAAACCAGCATCTGGCGCACGGCGGCTTTGTCGCCCACCAACTGAACCAGCTGATCGATGCGGTCCTGCTCGAGCAGGTCTTCCGCGCGCTGCTGCTGCAACGCCAGCCCGGTATAGAGAAAGGTCAACCGCGAACGTTTGCCGCGTCCCGCCTCAGCTTCCCAGCTTAACCAACCCTGCTGCTGCATGGTGTTGAGCAGCGTACGCATATGACGGCGGGAACAGCTAAGCAGGTCAGCCAGCTCGTTGAGCGTGGTCTCCTGCGATTGCCCCTCGCAGCACTGCCAGAGGCGGATAAACTGTTGTTGCAGACGACCGGAAGGCATAAAAGGGGAACTCCTGACAAAAAACCAGCAATTTATTTATCCCTATATTAGGCCAATAATTCTCCTCGATGAAGTGAGGAGGTAAATTATGAAGAGGTCTACCGCACGTCAGTTTTATCAGCAGTACTTTTCAGCGACAAAAGGATCGTCCTGGCTGGCCCGCCAGTGTGCAGAGCAACGGCTGAAAACGTTAGAAGAATTGATGCAGTGGGACGTTACAACACCGACCTCTTCCCGCTAACTCGCCTCGATCATGTGTGACTGAGTATTGGTGCTTATCACCCGCCAGCAAAATGTTTTTGCTGGCTTTTTTCGTTTATTCTTTCACCCGATTTTGATTCGCTTTCACAAGGACTTGCGCATGCTGTGGTTGATGACGATGGGGCGACGCCTGAACGGCGTGTATGCCGCTTTTATGCTGGTGGCCTTTATGATGGGCGTGGCGGGGGCGCTGCAGGCGCCGACGCTGAGCCTGTTTCTCAGCCGCGAGGTGGGGGCACAGCCGTTTTGGGTCGGCCTGTTTTATACCGTTAACGCCATTGCCGGGATCCTGGTCAGCCTCGCGCTGGCAAAACGATCGGACAGCCAGGGCGATCGCCGCAGGCTGATCCTCTTTTGCTGCGCCATGGCGGTGGGCAACGCGCTGCTCTTCGCCTTTAACCGTCATTATCTGACGCTCATTACCTGCGGCGTGCTGCTGGCGTCACTGGCGAACACCGCCATGCCGCAGCTGTTCGCGCTGGCCCGTGAATATGCGGATAACTCGGCACGGGAAGTGGTGATGTTCAGCTCGGTGATGCGTGCCCAGCTCTCGCTGGCGTGGGTAATTGGTCCGCCGCTGGCCTTCATGCTGGCGTTGAACTACGGCTTTACCATCATGTTCTCTATCGCCGCCGGGATTTTTGTCATCAGCCTGGCATTGATTGCCTTCGCGCTGCCGTCCGTGGCGCGCGTTGAACAGGCTACGGATAAACCTGTCACCGAGGTGAGCGGCTGGCAGGATAAAAACGTCCGCATGCTGTTTATTGCCTCCACGCTGATGTGGACCTGCAACACGATGTACATTATCGATATGCCGCTGTGGATCAGCAGCGATCTGGGTTTACCGGACAAACTCGCGGGGATCTTAATGGGAACCGCCGCCGGGCTGGAGATTCCGGCGATGATTCTGGCGGGTTACTACGTTAAGCGCTTTGGAAAGCGTCGGATGATGATCGTTGCCGTGGCGGCCGGAGTGCTGTTCTACGCGGGGCTGATCCTTTTCCATTCGCGTGAAGCGTTGCTGGCGCTGCAGCTGTTTAACGCCGTGTTTATCGGGATTGTTGCCGGGATCGGCATGCTCTGGTTTCAGGATCTCATGCCCGGTCGTGCCGGCTCGGCGACCACGCTTTTTACCAACAGTATTTCAACCGGGGTGATTCTGGCAGGCGTGATTCAGGGGGCGCTGGCGCAAAGCTATGGGCATGCGTCTGTCTACTGGATGATTGCGGCGCTCTCTGTCGTGACGCTTCTGCTGACCTGCCGCGTAAAGGACGTGTGATCGAATGAATGAAACGGAGCCCGGGAACGCCGGTCTCCGGTTTATTCTGAACACTGATATTTACGCTGCGCGCGTAGCGTCAGGTACATATGAACGAGGCCCATGAAACCGTGTGCCCAGAAATATGTTTCAATAAAGACCGTCAGGAATTTATGCAAATATAAGGCGGATTCCGTGACGGACGAAACGGGTCCGAGCGTGGCGTTCAGCACGAACCAGGCCGCGCCGCAGAGTGCAACGCCCAGCAGCGCCAGCACGCCCAAACCTTGCACCGTTGCCGCCATACCGCCGGCATGCGCGTCAGGAAGCTGACGCTGCGTGAGGGTGCGAATATCGTCAACGATTCCGCGAAAATCCAGCGCCAGCCAGGCGAAGTAATATTTAAATCCGCGCTGGGTTAACATCCATGCCATCATGGCAATGCCACAAAAAATTAAACCAAACCCGGAAATAATATGCATCCAGGTGACAATTCCGTTCAGCCCGGAGTCGTGGAGGGCTTCACTATCGGTGAAATTAGAATTGATGATCTGGACCAGCACCAGTACGGCCACAAGAATGTGCAGTACGCGAAGAAAGGGTGTTTCTTTATGGGGAAGCGTATTGCGTAGCGTTGGGTTCATCGCTTTTTACCTCAATAATGAGAGAGCTGATGCGATGCAGTGTGACGCAGATTAATTAACGAAACCTTAACGGTGGGTTGCGTCACACTGTATTTATGCGTTCCGATTAGCGAGCAGGATCAATATGCGTCATCACGTTCAGCACATTGAATTTTTGCATCACATTGTTTCTGGCATTGACGGCAATCTGATGCCCTTCTTTTACGCTTAATTCGCCGTTAACTTCCAGATGGACATCGACAAGGGCTAAATCGCCCATCTTGCGGGTTTTTAAATCATGGAGTCCGGTGACACCCTCGGTGGAGAGAAGACACGTTTTGATGTCGTGCTCCAGCTCGGGTTCAAGCGAACGGTCCATCAGGTCGTGCAGGGCATCGGCAGAGAATTTGTAACCCATATGGGCGATAAATATCCCAACAATCAGGGCCGCAATCAGGTCCATCGCGTGAAAACCCACTAAATTCCCGGCAATACCGATGGCGACAACCACTGACGAGGCTGCGTCAGAGCGGGCATGCCAGGCATTGGCTATCAGCAGCGAGGACTGAATACGTTTTCCCGTGGCATACATGTATCTGAACAGGCTTTCCTTCACCACCAGCGCCAGTATCGCCACCCACAGAGCGGCCCCTTTCACCAGCTGATGCGTCTCGGGGGAAAGCAGTTTATTCCCTGCTGACCAGAGCATCCCGACCCCAACAAGCAGCAGAATAGCGCCAATAATGAGCTTTGCACCGTTTTCGAAACGCAGATGACCGTAATGATGATCGATATCAGAGGCTTTCTGACTCTTTTTATTTGCAATCAGAACGACAAAGTCAGAGGATAAATCGGAAAGAGAATGAATCCCATCGGCAATTAATCCCTGTGAGCCTGAGAATATTCCTGCAACTATCTGAAAGCCGGTGAGTAAACTATTTGTTATCACGCTAACTATTGTGCATTTTTGTATTTCATGAGAACGGAGATGAGACTCATTGCTATTTTTCTTTTTCATGATAATTTCCGCTGCCAGCTGATTGAGCGATTATTCTGCGCAGGGAACATTAAATTGACATTAAATATAACGTCATTATTGGCTGGGTTTGCGAAGTATTTACAGAAGGAAGATGGGCATTGGGATAAAACACAGCCTGCAGAGTACACTGCAGGCCGGAGGATTATTTCATAAATGCGGGTTGTTTTTGTTCGTAAGTGGCAATCGCCGCTTCGTGCTGGAGAGTTAAACCAATGCTGTCCAGACCGTTCAGCATGCAGTGACGGCGGAAGGCATCAATGCTGAAGCTGTAGGTCTTATCCCCGGCTTTCACCACTTCGGCTTCCAGATCCACTTCAAACGAAATGCCCGGATTCGCCTTAACCAGCGCGAACAATTCGTCGACCTGTTCATCGCTCAGCGTCACCGGCAGAAGCTGGTTGTTGAAGCTGTTGCCGTAGAAGATATCCGCGAAGCTTGGGGCAATGACCACCTTAAAGCCGTAGTCGGTGAGCGCCCACGGCGCGTGTTCACGGGATGAGCCGCAGCCAAAGTTTTCCCGCGCCAGCAAAATGGAGGCGCCTTTATATTCCGGGAAGTTCAACACGAATTCCGGATTAGGCACTTCGCCCTTATCGTCGAGGAAACGCCAGTCGTTAAACAGGTGCGCGCCAAAACCGGTACGCGTCACCTTCTGCAGAAATTGTTTTGGAATAATAGCGTCAGTATCGACGTTAGCGGCGTCCAGCGGGACAACCCGGCCCGTATGTTGGGTAAATTTCTCTGCCATGATTGTCTCCTTATTTCAGGCTGCGAATATCGGCGAAATGGCCGGTGACTGCCGCAGCGGCGGCCATTGCCGGGCTGACCAGATGGGTGCGACCACCGCGGCCCTGACGGCCTTCAAAGTTACGGTTACTGGTGGAGGCGCAGCGCTCACCCGGATTCAGGCGGTCATTGTTCATCGCCAGACACATGGAGCAGCCAGGCAGACGCCACTCGAAGCCCGCTTCGATAAAGATTTTATCCAGACCTTCGGCTTCTGCCTGGGCCTTCACCGGACCGGAGCCAGGAACCACCAGCGCCTGCACGCCTGGTGCCACTTTACGGCCTTTGGCAATTTCGGCGGCGGCACGCAAATCTTCGATACGGGAGTTGGTGCAGGAGCCGATAAACACTTTATCAATGGCTACATCGGTCAACGGCACGCCAGGCTTCAGCCCCATATAGGCCAGCGCTTTTTCCGCACTGGCGCGCTCGACCGGATCGGCGAAGGAGGCCGGGTCAGGGATGCTGTCGTTGACGGAAATCACCTGACCCGGGTTGGTGCCCCAGGTCACCTGAGGCGCAATCTCTTCTGCCTGCAGCGTGACAACGGTATCAAACGTTGCCCCATCGTCGGTTGTCAGGGTTTTCCAGTAGGCTACCGCGTCGTCAAAATCCTTACCTTTCGGCGCGTGCAGACGGCCCTTCACATAGTTGAAGGTGGTTTCGTCCGGCGCGACCAGCCCGGCTTTTGCGCCCATCTCAATGGCCATGTTGCACAGGGTCATGCGACCTTCCATGCTCAGTGCCTGAATAGCGTCGCCGCAGAACTCAACGACGTGGCCGGTACCGCCTGCGCTGCCGGTTTTACCGATGATGGCCAGGACGATGTCTTTAGCGGTAATGCCAGGTGCGGCTTTACCCTTCACCTCAATCTTCATGGTTTTGGCGCGGCCCTGCTTCAGGGTCTGCGTTGCCAGCACATGTTCCACTTCGGACGTGCCAATCCCGAATGCCAGAGCGCCAAACGCGCCGTGGGTCGCGGTATGGGAGTCACCGCAGACGATGGTCATGCCCGGCAGGGTGATCCCTTGCTCAGGCCCCATCACGTGGACGATGCCCTGATACGGATGGTTCAGGTCGTACAGCTCAACGCCAAATTCATTGCAGTTCTTAATCAGCTCCTGCATCTGGATACGGGCCATCTCACCCGAGGCGTTAATGTCTTTGGTCTGGGTGGAAACGTTGTGATCCATCGTCGCGAAGGTTTTACCCGGCTGACGTACCGGACGCTTGTGCGCACGCAGGCCGTCAAATGCCTGAGGTGAGGTCACTTCGTGTACCAGATGACGGTCAATGTACAGCAGCGGGGTTTCGTTTGGTGCCTCGTAAACAACGTGCGCATCGAACAACTTTTCATATAACGTCTTAGCCATGATTACACCCCTTCAGCGACATAGCGGGCAATGATGTCGCCCATTTCATCGGTACTGACTGCCGCCGTGCCGCGTGCTAAATCGCCGGTACGGACGCCTTCTTCTAACGCCCGGTTAATGGCGTTCTCAATTGCGGTTGCCGCATCGCCTGCATCCAGGCTATAGCGCAGCAGCAGGGCCAGGGAGAGGATCTGCGCAATCGGGTTAGCAATGTTTTTGCCTGCGATATCCGGCGCGGAACCGCCTGCAGGCTCGTACAGGCCAAAGCCTTCTTCATTCAGGCTTGCGGATGGCAGCATGCCCATGGAGCCGGTGATCATCGCGCACTCGTCAGAGAGAATATCGCCGAACAGGTTGGAGCACAGCAGCACGTCAAACTGGGACGGATCCTTAATCAGCTGCATGGTCGCGTTGTCGATGTACATGTGCGACAGCGCAACGTCCGGGTACTGCTTAGCGACTTCACTCACAATCTCGCGCCACAAAATGGAGGACTGCAGCACGTTCGCTTTATCAATGGAGGTCACCTTATGGCGGCGTTTGCGCGCCGACTCGAACGCGATGTGGGCGATACGTTCGATTTCGAAACGATGATACACCTCGGTGTCGAACGCTTTCTCATGTTGTCCGCTGCCTTCGCGCCCTTTTGGCTGACCAAAGTAGATCCCGCCGGTCAGTTCACGCACGCAGAGAATGTCGAAACCGTTGGCGGCGATATCCGCGCGCAGCGGGCAGAACTCTTCCAGACCCTGATACAGCTTCGCCGGACGCAGGTTGCTGAACAGCTTGAAATGTTTACGCAGCGGCAGCAGCGCGCCGCGCTCTGGCTGCTCTGCTGGCGGCAGGTGTTCCCATTTCGGGCCACCGACGGAACCAAACAGCACGGCATCGGCATTTTCGCAGCCTTCCACGGTCGCTTTCGGCAGTGGCGTACCGTGGTTATCAATCGCAATACCGCCTACGTCGTAGTGGCTGGTGGTGATTTTCATCGCAAAACGCGTACGAACGGCTTCCAGTACTTTCAGCGCCTGTGCCATCACTTCCGGACCAATACCGTCGCCCGGTAACACAGCAATATGGTAATTCTTCGACATTACACGGTTTCCTTGTTGTTCTCTTTATTCTGAGCTTTGCGTTGCAACTCTTTTTCGACTTCGGCGGCGCGCCAGATGTTGTTCAGAACATGCACCATCGCTTTCGCGGAGGATTCAACGATATCGGTCGCCAGGCCCACGCCATGGAAGCGGCGGCCATTGTGGGTCACAACAATGTCGACCTGACCCAGAGCATCTTTGCCGTGGCCCTTGGCCGTCAGGTCATACTTCACCAGCTCCACGTCGTACTCGGTGACGCGGTTAATCGCCTGGTAGATGGCATCCACAGGGCCGTTACCGTTCGCGGCCTCTGCTTTAATTTCATCACCGCAGGCCAGCTTGACCGAGGCGGTGGCGATGTCGCTGGAGCCGGACTGCACGTTAAAGTAATCCAGACGGAAGTGCTCTGGCTCTTCCTGCTGCTTGTTAATAAAGGCCAGCGCTTCCAGGTCATAATCGAACACCTGACCTTTTTTGTCGGCCAGCTTCAGGAACGCGTCGTACAGCTGATCCATGTTGTAATCGCTGTCCTTATAGCCCATCTCTTCCATACGGTGTTTAACCGCCGCGCGACCGGAACGGGAGGTCAGGTTCAGCTGCACCTGGTTCAGGCCGATGGATTCCGGGGTCATGATTTCGTAGTTTTCGCGGTTCTTCAGGACGCCATCCTGGTGAATACCGGAGGAGTGCGCGAAGGCGCCAGTGCCGACAATCGCTTTGTTAGCCGGAATGGGCATGTTGCAAATCTGGCTGACGGTCTGGCTGGTGCGCCAGATTTCGTTGTGATTGATGCGGGTGTGCACGTCCATGATGTCTTTGCGCACTTTGATCGCCATGATCACTTCTTCCAGCGAACAGTTGCCCGCGCGTTCGCCGATACCGTTCATCGCGCCTTCTACCTGACGCGCACCGGCGTGGACGGCGGCGATGGCATTACCCACGGCCAGACCCAAATCATCGTGGGTGTGGACGGAGATAATTGCCTTATCAATATTGGGTACGCGGTCGTACAGTCCGGTAATGATGTTGGAGAACTCAAACGGCATGGTGTAGCCGACGGTGTCAGGGATGTTGATGGTTTTCGCACCCGCGTTGATGGCGGCTTCCACGACGCGCGCCAGGTCTTCGATTGGCGTACGGCCCGCATCTTCACAGGAGAATTCAACGTCATCGGTGTAGTTGCGTGCGCGTTTCACCATATACACCGCGCGCTCAATCACCTCATCCAGCGTGCTGCGCAGCTTGGTGGCGATGTGCATAGGTGAGGTCGCAATAAAGGTGTGGATACGGAACGCTTCGGCGACTTTCAATGACTCGGCAGCAACGTCGATGTCTTTCTCTACGCAGCGCGCCAGGGCGCATACGCGGCTGTTTTTAATGGTGCGGGCGATAGTCTGGACGGATTCGAAATCACCCGGAGACGAGACCGGGAAACCGACCTCCATCACGTCGACACCCATACGTTCGAGAGCCAGCGCGATCTGCAGTTTCTCTTTTACACTCAGGCTTGCCTGCAATGCCTGTTCACCGTCACGTAAAGTAGTATCGAAAATAATGACTTGCTGGCTCATGGGTTAGGTCCTTGTCAGTCTTAGGGCGCCTTGCTACGAGCATAAAAAAACCCGCGCAGTGGCGCGGGTTTTTAGTCTTACTGGTGACGATTCAACGCTGAATTTCGCCCGCCAGTCTACCGCGCACAGTGAATGCGTTTAGTAGTAGTAGACCGGTGAAACGAATGGTGCGAATCATGAATCGTGCTCCGTTAAATTCAATATGCTTTTAGTGGTACTGGATACGGCCGTTCATGTCAACCCCTGACGATGAAAACGGGCCCGACAGACGGAATCAGCAGGGTATTCACTTTAGCTAATTGTGCTGGTTTTAGCTTTCGCGACCCGACTAATTGTCTAATTTTGGACTTAAGAAAAGAGTTGCAGAAACAAATAAATATAATTGTTTAAAAATGAGTGAAATGTCCTGAAGAGAATGCGTTGTGATTAAAAGGTTTTAATATCATTAAGTTATAAATGCAGTGAATCTGTTCCATAATGCTGAAAAGCGAACGGATATAACAGGTTGTTAACTAACTGTAGGGCGATGGCAATAACAGTTTAATAATACTTAAGTCATCATTAACCTGATGGCAATTGTATATTTGTTTGGTTTATGGTTTCATTCAAATCCTAAAGTCAAACATATCATTTGCGCACATTAATTTTCGTTATTATAGAGTCTTTATATATTCCGAATTTTAAATAATTCTCTGTTGCTGATCGTATTTGCATGATAAATCATATTTTCGAGATGATTACCGTACGTGAGCAAAGGGAGTGTAGCGTGACAGTGGAGTCAGAAGTGTCAGAAAATAATATTAAACAACCTCAAGCTACTGATGGGATTAAACCGCAGTTACGCACGGTGGATCTTAATCTTCTGACGGTATTTGATGCTGTCATGCAGGAACAGAATATCACCCGCGCGGCCCAAGCCTTGGGGATGTCACAACCTGCTGTGAGTAATGCCGTTGCCAGGCTTAAGGTCATGTTTAACGACGAATTGTTTGTTCGTTACGGAAGAGGGATCCAGCCTACGGCGCGCGCATTCCAGCTGTTCGGCTCCATCCGCCAGGCGTTGCAGTTGGTACAAAACGAGCTGCCGGGATCGGGCTTTGAACCCTTAAGTAGCGAGCGCGTATTCCATCTTTGCGTCTGTAGCCCATTAGATAATTATTTAACGTCGATTATTTATAATAAAGTTGAAGAGATCGCACCAAATATCAACCTGGTTTTTAAATCATCCCTGAATCAAAACACGGAACATCAGTTACGCTATCAGGAGATCGAATTCGTTCTGGGGTATGAAGAGTTCCGTCGTCCAGAATTTTCCTGTGTACCACTGTTTAAAGATGAAATGGTTCTGGTCGCCAGTAAAAAACATCCGCGCCTGAATTCTCCGCTGCTAGAAAGCGATGTTTATAACGAGCAGCACGCCGTTGTTGCACTCGACAGATATGCTTCCTTTAGCCTGCCGTGGTACGACACTGCGGATAAACAGTCGAGCGTGGCGTATCAGGGCATGGCCATGGTTAGCGTATTAAACGTGGTCTCCCAGACGCAACTGGTGGCGATTGCGCCGCGCTGGCTGGCAGAAGAGTTTTCTGACCCGTTAAACCTGCAAATTTTGCCTCTGCCGCTCAAGCTAAATAGCCGCACCTGTTATCTTTCCTGGCATGAAGCGGCGGGTCGGGATAAAGGGCATCAGTGGATGGAGGAGTTGCTGGTTGGCATCTGTCGCCGGTAAACGCATCAGGATAAATCGCATCGGTTTATGTGATTTATCCTGAGTTCTTTTAGATAATTGCTATTTTATTCTGAGGTGCTTTTTTTCGGGATGCTCTCCGGCACGCAAAAATAGATGATTTCCTGCATTGTCGCGCTTTTCAGCGATGATTTATCACCCCATCCTCTATTCCCAGAGGAATTAACCATATCTCCTGTTAACGGCTGCTTTTTCTGCTTTACGCGCCGTTTATCTACCCGGGTTTGCTAATTGCCTGCCTCATAACGAGCGGTTAAGGTAAAGAACACTCTGCAAAATATAAGATTGGTTTATCCCAATCGTAAGACGGTGCGGAAATGAATTCGGCAGTCCGTCTATAACAAAATGCCTGGAGGCAAAGCATGGAGATGTTGTCTGGCGCGGAAATGGTCGTTCGGTCGCTGATCGATCAGGGCGTAAAGCAAGTGTTCGGCTACCCTGGCGGTGCGGTCCTCGATATTTATGATGCGCTGCATACGGTAGGGGGCATTGACCATGTTCTGGTACGTCACGAGCAGGCGGCGGTGCACATGGCTGACGGCCTGGCGCGTGCGACGGGTGAAGTGGGCGTGGTGCTAGTCACGTCCGGCCCCGGCGCGACAAACGCCATTACCGGCATTGCGACGGCCTATATGGACTCTATCCCGCTGGTGATCCTCTCCGGGCAGGTGGCAACCTCACTGATTGGCTACGATGCTTTTCAGGAGTGCGACATGGTCGGGATTTCGCGTCCCGTTGTGAAGCACAGCTTCCTGGTCAAGCAAACAGAAGACATTCCCGGCGTACTGAAAAAAGCCTTCTGGCTGGCGGCGAGCGGACGTCCAGGACCGGTGGTGGTCGATCTGCCTAAAGATATCCTGAACCCGGCAAACAAGCTGCCTTATGTCTGGCCGGAATCGGTCAGCATGCGCTCTTATAACCCAACAACGCAGGGGCATAAAGGTCAGATCAAGCGGGCATTGCAAACGCTGCTGGCAGCCAAAAAACCGGTGGTCTATGTCGGTGGCGGGGCGATCAACTCTGCCTGCGAAGTCCAGCTCCGTGAACTCATTGAAAAACTTAACCTGCCAGTTGCATCGTCATTGATGGGGCTGGGGGCATTCCCTGCCACCCATCGTCAGGCGCTGGGGATGCTGGGTATGCACGGTACCTATGAAGCCAACATGACGATGCATCATTCCGATGTCATCTTTGCCGTCGGCGTGCGCTTTGACGATCGCACCACCAACAACCTGGCAAAGTATTGCCCGAACGCCACCGTGCTGCACATCGATATCGATCCTACGTCAATTTCAAAAACAGTGGCGGCTGATGTGCCGATCGTCGGTGATGCTCGTCAGGTTCTGGAGCAAATGCTGGACCTGCTGACCCAGGAGAGTGCGACCCAGCCGCTGGATGAGATCCGCGACTGGTGGCAGCAGATTGAACAGTGGCGCGCGCGTCAGTGCCTGAAATATGACACGCAAAGCGAAAACATTAAGCCGCAGGCGGTCATCGAAGCGGTGTGGCGACTGACGAAAGGTGAGGCGTACGTAACCTCAGACGTGGGACAGCACCAGATGTTTGCCGCCCTGTATTACCCGTTTGATAAACCGCGACACTGGATCAACTCCGGTGGTTTAGGAACCATGGGCTTTGGTCTGCCTGCCGCGCTGGGCGTGAAGCTGGCGTTGCCGAATGAAACCGTCGTCTGCGTGACCGGAGATGGCAGTATTCAGATGAACATTCAGGAGCTGTCTACCGCGCTGCAATATGAACTGCCGGTACTGGTGCTGAACCTGAATAACGGATATCTCGGTATGGTGAAGCAGTGGCAGGATATGATCTACTCTGGCCGTCATTCACAGTCATACATGAAATCGCTGCCGGACTTTGTTCGTCTTGCTGAAGCTTACGGCCATGTAGGCATGCGGGTGACCGATCCGGCTGAGCTGGAAGCGAAGCTCGCGCAAGCGCTTGAGCACGTTAAAAACAACCGCCTCGTCTTTATGGATGTGATTGTTGATGGGACCGAACACGTTTATCCGATGCATATTCGTGGTGGTGGTATGGATGAAATGTGGTTAAGCAAAACGGAGAGAACCTGATATGCGCCGGATATTATCTGTTTTACTGGAAAACGAGTCTGGCGCACTGTCGCGCGTCATTGGTCTTTTTGCGCAGCGCGGCTATAACATTGAAAGCCTGACCGTTGCCCCGACGGAAGACCCGACGCTGTCGCGCATGACGATCCAAACCGTCGGCGATGCCAAAGTGCTTGAGCAGATTGAGAAACAGCTGCATAAGCTGGTTGATGTGCTGCGCGTGAGCGAGCTGGGGCAGGGGGCCTACGTTGAACGAGAGGTTATGCTGGTGAAAATCCAGGCCAGCGGCTACGGGCGTGAAGAAGTTAAACGCAATGCGGATATTTTCCGCGGACAGATTATTGACGTCACCCCTTCTCTTTATACGGTTCAGCTGGTTGGGACAAGCGACAAGCTGGATGCTTTCCTGGCGTCAGTGCGGGATGTCGCAAAAATTGTCGAGGTCGCGAGATCGGGTGTAGTCGGTCTGTCACGCGGCGAGAAAATCATGCGTTAGTTGTCAAAAAGGTTCGCCTCTTTCTGCCCGGTCACCAAAGCCGGGCTTTTTTTTGCGTAATCAGCCGACAACGCAGATAAAAGCGGTTGCCGCGAAGGCTTTTCTGCGTTTAGATGTTAAAAGATTTAACCATAACCTTGACAGGGCCATGGACTCTTTTCTTTTTTTAAGGGGCAATTGTGAAACTGGATGAAATCGCCCGGCTAGCCGGCGTGTCACGAACAACGGCCAGCTATGTGATTAACGGTAAAGCAAAGCAGTACCGTGTTAGCGACAAGACCGTTGAAAAAGTTATGGCGGTGGTTCGTGAGCATAACTACCATCCGAATGCTGTCGCAGCCGGTCTGCGTGCCGGGCGTACCCGCTCTATTGGTCTGGTGATCCCTGACCTGGAAAACACCAGCTATACCCGTATCGCCAACTATCTTGAACGTCAGGCGCGTCAGCGCGGCTATCAGTTGCTGATTGCCTGCTCAGAAGACCAGCCTGATAACGAGATGCGCTGTATTGAGCATCTGCTCCAGCGTCAGGTGGATGCCATTATCGTGTCGACCTCCTTGCCGCCAGAGCATCCGTTCTACCAGCGCTGGGCGAATGACCCGTTCCCAATTGTGGCGCTGGATCGCGCGCTCGATCGCGAGCATTTCACCAGCGTGGTGGGTGCGGATCAGGATGATGCAGAAATGCTGGCCGCAGAGTTGAGAACGTTCCCCGCTGAAACGGTGCTGTATCTTGGCGCGTTGCCCGAGCTTTCTGTGAGCTTCCTGCGTGAGCAGGGATTCAGAACCGCCTGGAAAGACGATCCGCGCGAGGTTCACTACCTCTATGCCAACAGCTACGAGCGTGAAGCCGCCGCGCAGCTGTTCGAGAAATGGCTGGAAACGCATCCGATGCCTCAGGCGCTGTTCACCACTTCGTTTGCGCTGTTGCAGGGCGTCATGGACGTGACTTTACGCCGGGAAGGTAAACTGCCCTCCGACCTGGCGATTGCCACGTTCGGGGATAACGAGCTGCTCGACTTCCTCCAGTGCCCGGTGCTGGCGGTAGCACAGCGTCACCGCGATGTGGCTGAACGCGTGCTGGAGATTGTGCTGGCAAGCCTGGATGAGCCGCGCAAGCCGAAGCCGGGCCTGACGCGTATCAAACGTAATCTCTACCATCGCGGAATTTTAAGCCGCCAAAAATGAAATGACCGGGGCGGCGAAATCTGCCCCCTTTTGTTGCGATAATTCGTGCAGATAATTCCCGGAGAGAAATTAGGATAATTCTTGAGGGATCCTAATCACCTATTTTCCTTAATTCATTCTGGCTTTTAAATTGTCTTTTTAAGAACGTCCGGTCGATTTTAAACGGCATTCTTTGTATTATTTTGTTACAAACCCTTTTCGGTCGATGAATAATCAGACGTTTTTCCTCCTCCTTTGCCAGCTTACGTGGCAACCGCTGCGCTTACCGGGTGCCTGGGTGAATCTGGCGCTGTTATCCCCTGAGAATCTGTCATAAAATGCTGCCCGCGTCGCAAACTGACACTTTATATTTATCTGCGATGATATTGAGTGAGCTTTAACGCTAGTGTGCATATTCGGTTTTTTTCTTACAAATATTCATAACGTTAATTTTGCCTCGCCAGTTGTGCAGTTATTAACCAGGACTGTTTATCTCTGTAAATAGAGGGCTTCCGAGTCCTTATATGGAGAGTCCTGGCTTGACAAGCTTTTCCCTCGCTCCGTAAACTCCTTTAGGTGGGAATTTGTGGGTTAAAGTGGTGAGGAGGGGTGAGACTGGCATGTTCCGTGGAGCTACGTTAGTCAATCTCGACAGCAAAGGGCGTTTATCGGTACCAACCCGATACCGCGACCAGCTGATTGAGAACGCTGCGGGTCAAATGGTTTGCACCATTGACATTAACTCCCCCTGCCTGCTGCTTTACCCCTTGCCTGAATGGGAAATTATTGAGCAAAAGCTGTCGCGACTGTCGAGCATGAACCCGCAGGAACGCCGCGTACAGCGGCTGTTATTGGGACATGCCAGTGAATGTCAGATGGATAACGCAGGGCGATTACTGATTGCCCCTGTGTTGCGGCAACATGCCGGTCTGACCAAAGAAGTGATGCTGGTCGGGCAGTTCAACAAGTTTGAACTGTGGGATGAAACGACCTGGTATCAACAGGTCAAGGAAGATATCGACGCTGAGCAGTCTGATTCCGCGACATTATCGGAACGGCTGCAGGACTTGTCTCTATAAATATGATGGAAAATTATAAACATAAAACGGTGTTACTGGACGAGGCCGTAAACGGCCTGAATATTCGTCCGGATGGCATCTACATTGATGGCACTTTTGGTCGCGGTGGTCACTCGCGTTTGATTCTCTCCCAGCTTGGAGAGGAAGGACGTCTGCTGGCAATCGATCGCGATCCGCAGGCTATTGCCGTTGCACAGACCATCAATGACCCACGCTTTTCCATCGTGCATGGACCTTTCTCTGCGCTCGCGGATTATGTCGCTGAGCGCGGCCTGACGGGCAAGATCGACGGGATTCTTCTCGATCTTGGCGTCTCTTCACCCCAACTTGATGATGCTGAACGTGGTTTCTCCTTTATGCGTGATGGTCCGCTGGACATGCGGATGGACCCGACGCGTGGTCAGTCTGCCGCTGAGTGGCTACAGACAGCTGACGAAGCCGATATTGCATGGGTCATCAAAACGTTCGGCGAAGAGCGCTTTGGCAAACGTATTGCGCGCGCCATCGTTGAGCGCAATCGCATTGAGCCAATGACCCGCACCAAAGAGTTGGCCGAAGTGATCGCGGCGGCGACACCGGTGAAGGATAAGCACAAACATCCCGCGACCCGTACCTTCCAGGCGGTTCGCATCTGGGTAAACAGTGAACTGGAGGAAATAGAGCTGGCGCTAAAAAGCTCGCTCGACGTGCTGGCCCCGGGTGGGCGGTTATCCATCATCAGCTTCCATTCGCTGGAAGACCGTATTGTGAAACGCTTCATGCGTGAACAAAGCCGCGGTCCGCAGGTGCCAGCGGGGCTGCCGATGACGGAAGAACAACTCAGGAAGCTGGGTGGCCGTCAGTTGCGAGCATTAGGCAAGTTGATGCCGGGCGAAGAAGAAGTGGCAGAGAATCCACGCGCCCGTAGTTCAGTGCTGCGTGTTGCAGAGAGGACGAACGCATGATCGGCAGAGTGACAGAGACCCTAAGCAAAGTTAAGGATTCGTTAGGAAGCAACGAGCGCCATGCCTTGCCTGGCGTGATCGGCGACGATCTTTTGCGGTTTGGGAAACTGCCACTCTGTCTGTTCATTTGCATCATTGTCACGGCAGTTACGGTGGTGACCACCGCCCACCATACACGTTTATTGACTGCGCAACGCGAGCAGATGGTACTGGAACGCGATGCGCTGGATATTGAATGGCGAAATCTGATCCTTGAAGAAAACGCGCTCGGCGATCACAGCCGGGTTGAACGGATCGCAACGGAAAAGCTGCAGCTGCAGCATGTTGATCCTTCGCAGGAAAATATCGTAGTACAAAAATAAGGGAAAACGCGACGCATGAAAGCAGCGGCAAAAACGCTAAAACCAAAACGTCAGGAAGAACAGGCCAACTTTGTCAGTTGGCGTTTTGCGTTGCTTTGCGGCTGCATTTTACTGGCGCTGGGTTTCCTGCTCGGACGCGTGGCCTGGCTACAAATCGTCGCCCCTGACATGCTGGTACGCCAGGGCGATATGCGCTCTCTGCGCGTCCAGGAAGTGTCGACATCCCGTGGGATGATCACCGACCGCTCGGGTCGTCCGCTGGCGGTGAGCGTGCCGGTGAAGGCTATCTGGGCCGATCCGAAAGAACTGCATGATGCTGGCGGCATCACGCTTGATAACCGGTGGAAGGCCCTTGCGGATGCGCTGAAGATGCCGCTGGACCAGTTATCTTCACGCGTGAATACCAACCCGAGAGGGCGCTTTATCTATCTGGCGCGTCAGGTGAATCCTGACATGGCAGACTACATCAAAAAATTGAAGCTGCCGGGGATCCATCTGCGCGAAGAATCCCGCCGGTACTATCCATCCGGCGAAGTGACTGCTCACCTCATTGGCTTTACTAACGTTGATAGCCAGGGGATTGAGGGCGTTGAAAAAAGCTTTGATAAATGGCTGACCGGCCAGCCCGGTGAGCGCATTGTGCGTAAAGACCGCTATGGTCGCGTGATCGAGGATATTTCCTCAACGGACAGCCAGGCAGCACACAACCTTGCGCTGAGTATCGATGAGCGGTTACAGGCGCTGGTTTACCGCGAGCTGAACAACGCCGTGGCCTTTAACAAAGCGGAATCGGGTAGTGCCGTGTTAGTTGATGTCAACACGGGTGAAGTGCTGGCGATGGCCAATAGCCCGTCCTACAACCCTAACAATCTTACCGGTACGCAAAAGGATATTATGCGTAACCGTACCATCACCGACGTGTTCGAACCGGGTTCGACCGTTAAGCCGATGGTCGTCATGACTGCACTTCAGCGCGGTATCGTTAATGAAAATACCGTACTGAATACCATTCCTTACCGAATTAACGGTCACGAAATCAAAGACGTGGCGCGCTACAGCGAATTGACCCTGACCGGGGTGTTACAGAAGTCGAGTAACGTCGGTGTTTCAAAGCTGGCGTTAGCGATGCCGTCCTCAGCGTTAGTAGAGACTTACTCACGTTTTGGGCTTGGAAAGGCGACCAATTTGGGGTTGGTCGGAGAACGCAGTGGCTTATATCCTCAAAAACAACGGTGGTCTGACATAGAGAGGGCCACCTTCTCTTTCGGCTACGGGCTAATGGTGACACCGTTACAGTTAGCGCGAGTCTACGCAACGATCGGCAGCTATGGCGTTTATCGTCCGCTGTCGATTACCAAAGTTGATCCACCGGTTCCCGGTGAGCGTATCTTCCCGGAATCGACCGTCCGTACTGTTGTTCATATGATGGAAAGCGTGGCGCTGCCCGGTGGCGGCGGCGTGAAGGCGGCAATCAAAGGTTATCGCATCGCTATCAAGACCGGTACGGCGAAAAAAGTGGGGCCTGATGGCCGCTATATCAACAAATACATTGCCTATACCGCAGGCGTTGCGCCTGCAAGCAATCCGCGTTTTGCGCTGGTGGTCGTGATTAACGATCCACAGGCGGGTAAATACTACGGCGGCGCCGTCTCCGCGCCTGTGTTCGGGGCTATCATGGGCGGCGTGTTACGTACCATGAACATTGAACCGGATGCGCTGGCGACGGGCGAAAAAAGTGAATTTGTAATTAATCAAGGCGAGGGTACAGGTGGCAGATCGTAATTTGCGCGACCTTCTCGCTCCGTGGGTGCCAAATGCACCGGAGCGAGCACTGCGAGAGATGATACTGGACAGCCGCGTGGCTGCTTCTGGCGATCTTTTTGTGGCGGTGGTCGGTCATCAGGCGGACGGGCGTCGTTATATCCCGCAGGCGATTGCGCAAGGTGTGGCTGCCATTATTGCTGAGGCTAAAGATGAGGCAACCGACGGTGAGATCCGTGAAATGCATGGGGTGCCGGTTATCTATCTCAGCCAGTTAAACGAGCGTCTTTCCGCACTGGCGGGGCGTTTTTATCACGAACCTTCCGACCAGCTGCGCCTGGTTGGCGTGACGGGTACCAACGGTAAAACCACCACCACGCAGCTGATGGCGCAGTGGGCCCAGCTGCTGGGTGAAACCGGTGCGGTGATGGGGACCGTGGGTAATGGCCTGCTGGGCAAAGTGAGCCCAACGGAAAACACCACCGGCTCCGCGGTAGACGTACAGCATGTGCTTGCCGGTCTGGCAGGGCAGGGGGCAACCTTTGCTGCGATGGAAGTCTCTTCGCACGGTCTGGTACAGCACCGCGTCGCAGCGCTGAAATTTGCCGCTTCCGTGTTTACCAATCTTAGCCGCGATCATCTTGATTATCATGGTGATATGGAGCATTACGAAGCCGCGAAATGGCTGCTGTTCTCTACTCACCATTACGGACAAGCCATCATCAACGCCGACGACGAAGTGGGCCGCCGCTGGCTGGCGAAGCTGCCGGATGCGGTAGCAGTGTCGATAGAAGACCATATCAATCCAAACTGCCACGGCCGCTGGCTGAAGGCGGTTGAAGTGAATTACCACGACAGCGGGGCGACAATCCGCTTTGCCTCTTCCTGGGGTGAAGGCGAAATTGAAAGCCGCCTGATGGGCGCGTTTAACGTCAGCAACCTGCTGCTGGCGCTGGCGACGCTGCTGGCGCTGGGGTATCCAATGGCTGAGCTGCTGAAAACCTCAGCGCGTCTGCAGCCGGTTTGCGGCCGTATGGAAGTGTTCAGCGCGCCGGGCAAACCGACCGTTGTGGTTGATTATGCCCACACGCCGGACGCGCTGGAAAAAGCGCTGGAAGCGGCGCGCCTGCACTGCACAGGGAAGCTCTGGTGCGTGTTTGGCTGCGGCGGCGATCGCGACAAAGGCAAACGCCCACTGATGGGGGCTATTGCCGAGCAGTTTGCAGATATTCCGGTAGTCACAGATGACAACCCGCGTACGGAAGAGCCGCGCGCCATCATTAATGACATTCTGGCGGGCATGCTGGACGCGGGCCGCGCTCGCGTGGTGGAAGGCCGTGCGGAAGCCGTGACTAACACCATCATGCAGGCGCGGGAGAATGATGTTGTCCTGCTGGCGGGTAAAGGCCATGAAGATTATCAGATCGTTGGCAATCGCCGTCTGGACTACTCGGACCGCGTAACGGCAGCACGTCTGCTGGGAGTCGTGGCATGATTAGCATCACGTTAAGCCAGGCCGCTGCCATTCTGCAGGGTGACCTGCACGGGCAAGACCTGACGATTGATGCCGTCACGACGGACACCCGCAAAATCACCGCAGGCTGTCTGTTTGTGGCGCTGAAAGGCGAGCGTTTTGACGCGCATGATTTTGCTGAACAGGCCAAAGAGAACGGCGCCGGTGCGCTGCTGGTCAGCCGCAAGCTGGATATCGATCTGCCGCAAATTGTGGTGAAAGATACGCGTCTCGCGTTCGGTGAGCTGGCCGCCTGGGTTCGTCAGCAGGTCCCTGCGCGCGTTGTCGCCCTGACCGGATCATCAGGCAAGACGTCGGTGAAAGAGATGACGGCGGCGATCCTCAGCCAGTGCGGGAATACGCTTTATACCGCGGGCAACCTCAATAATGACATTGGCGTGCCGATGACATTACTCCGCCTGACCAAAGAACATGAATTTGCGGTGATCGAGTTAGGGGCAAACCACCAGGGCGAAATCGCCTGGACCGTGAGCCTGACTCGCCCGGAAGCCGCACTGGTGAATAACCTCGCGGCTGCGCATCTGGAAGGCTTTGGCTCGCTGGAAGGCGTAGCAAAAGCCAAAGGTGAGATTTACACCGGCCTGCCGGATGACGGTATCGCCATCCTGAACGCCGATAACAACGACTGGCTGAACTGGCAGAGCATTATTGGTTCGCGTAAAACCTGGCGCTTCTCGCCGAATGCGGTCAACAGTGATTTTACCGCGACCAATATCCATGTGACGTCGCACGGCACAGAATTCACCCTCACCACCCCAACGGGTGGTGTCGATGTGCTGCTGCCGCTGCCGGGTCGCCATAACATCGCCAATGCGCTTGCGGCGGCGGCGTTGTCGACGGCGGTGGGCGCGTCGCATGAAGCGATTAAAACCGGGCTGGCGAACCTGAAAGCCGTGCCGGGACGTCTGTTCCCGATTCAGCTTTCGGAAAATAAGCTGCTGCTGGATGACTCCTACAACGCGAACGTTGGCTCGATGACGGCGGCGGTGCAGGTGTTATCTGAAATGCCGGGCTATCGCATCATGGTAGTTGGCGATATGGCAGAGCTGGGCGACGAAAGCGAAGCCTGTCATATCCAGGTCGGTGAAGCGGCGAAAGCGGCGGGGCTGGACTGTGTGCTGAGCGCAGGAAAACTGAGCCAGGCGATTAGCTATGCCAGCGGCGTTGGCGAGCATTTTGCTGACAAAGCCGCGTTGATAGAGCGCCTTAAAGCGTTGATTGCAGAAAAACAAATTGTGACTGTGTTAGTGAAAGGTTCACGTAGTGCCGCCATGGAAGAGGTTGTGCACGCATTACAGGAGAACGGGACATGTTAGTTTGGCTGGCCGAACATTTGGTCAAATATTATTCAGGCTTTAACGTCTTTTCATATCTGACGTTTCGCGCCATCGTCAGCCTGCTGACTGCGCTGTTCATCTCGTTGTGGATGGGCCCGCGCATGATTGCCCGTCTGCAAAAACTCTCTTTCGGTCAGGTTGTACGTAACGACGGTCCGGAATCGCACTTCAGCAAACGCGGTACGCCGACCATGGGCGGGATCATGATCCTGACCGCCATCGTCGTTTCCGTGCTGCTGTGGGCCTATCCCTCCAACCCGTACGTCTGGTGCGTTCTGACGGTACTGGTGGGTTATGGGATCATCGGTTTTGTTGATGATTACCGCAAAGTTGTTCGTAAAGACACCAAAGGCCTGATTGCCCGCTGGAAATATTTCTGGATGTCGGTGATTGCGCTGGGCGTGGCCTTCGCGCTGTATCTGGCCGGGAAAGACACGCCAGCCACCGAGCTGGTCGTGCCGTTCTTTAAAGACGTGATGCCGCAGCTGGGGCTGTTCTACATCCTGCTGGCCTACTTTGTGATTGTCGGTACCGGCAACGCCGTAAACCTGACCGACGGTCTGGATGGTCTGGCCATTATGCCAACCGTCTTTGTCGCCGCCGGTTTTGCGCTGGTGGCGTGGGCGACCGGTAACATGAACTTTGCGAACTACTTGCACATCCCTTATCTGCGCCACGCGGGTGAGCTGGTGATCGTCTGTACGGCGATTGTCGGCGCGGGGCTGGGCTTCCTGTGGTTCAACACCTATCCGGCGCAGGTCTTTATGGGGGACGTCGGTTCTCTGGCTTTGGGCGGTGCGCTCGGCATTATCGCCGTACTGCTGCGTCAGGAGTTCCTGCTGGTGATCATGGGCGGCGTGTTTGTCGTTGAAACCCTATCGGTGATTTTGCAGGTCGGTTCCTTCAAGCTGCGCGGTCAGCGCATCTTCCGTATGGCGCCGATTCACCACCACTATGAACTGAAAGGCTGGCCGGAGCCGCGCGTGATTGTGCGCTTCTGGATTATTTCGCTGATGCTGGTGCTGATTGGCCTGGCAACGCTGAAGGTACGTTAATCATGGCAGATTACCAGGGCAAAAAAGTCGTTATCATCGGGTTGGGCCTTACGGGGCTCTCCTGCGTGGACTTTTTCCTCGCGCGTGGCGTGACGCCGCGCGTGATGGATACGCGTGTCTCTCCGCCGGGTCTGGACAAACTGCCTGAACAGGTTGAACGCCACCTTGGTGGTCTGAATGATGACTGGCTGCTGGCAGCCGATCTGATTGTCGCCAGCCCGGGTATGGCGCTGGCGCATCCTTCACTGAGCGCTGCCGCGGATGCGGGCGTTGAGATTGTCGGCGATATTGAGCTGTTCTGCCGCGAAGCGCAGGCGCCCGTTATCGCCATTACCGGTTCTAACGGTAAAAGCACCGTCACTACCCTGGTGGGTGAAATGGCGAAAGCGGCGGGCATGAACGTCGGCGTTGGCGGTAACATTGGTTTACCCGCTCTGATGCTGCTGGATAAAGGCTGTGAGCTGTATGTTCTCGAGCTTTCCAGCTTCCAGCTGGAAACAACCTCCAGCCTGCACGCTGCGGCTGCGACAATCCTCAACGTGACTGAAGATCACATGGACAGATATCCATTTGGTCTGCAGCAGTACCGTGCCGCCAAGCTGCGCGTTTATGAGAATGCCAAAGTCTGCGTAGTGAACGCCGATGATGCGCTGACCATGCCGGTGCGTGGCGCAGACGATCGCTGCATCAGCTTCGGTATCACGATGGGGGATTACCACCTGAACCGCCAGCTGGGCGAAACATGGCTGCGCGTGAAGGGTGAGAAAGTGCTGAACGTGAAAGAGATGAAGCTCACTGGTCAGCACAACTATACCAATGCCCTGGCGGCGCTGGCGCTGGCAGATGCAGTAGGGCTGCCACGCTCCTCCAGCCTGAAAGCATTAACCACGTTTTCTGGTCTGGCACACCGTTTCCAGCTGGCGCTGGAGCACAACGGCGTACGCTGGATCAACGACTCTAAAGCCACCAACGTGGGCAGCACGGAGGCCGCGCTGAACGGCCTGCACGTTGACGGCACGCTGCATTTGCTGCTGGGTGGCGACGGTAAATCAGCGGATTTCTCCTCCCTGAAACCGTATCTTTCCGGTGATAACGTCCGTCTGTACTGCTTCGGCCGTGACGGCAGCGAGCTGGCTGCACTGCGCCCCGAGGTCGCCGAGCAAACCGAAACCATGGAACAGGCGATGCGGCTGATTGCTCCTCGCGTGAAGCCAGGCGATATGGTGCTGCTCTCTCCGGCCTGCGCCAGCCTCGATCAATTCAAGAATTTCGAACAGCGTGGTGATGTCTTTACCCGCCTGGCGAAGGAGTTAGGCTGATGCGTTTATCTCTCCCTCGCCTGAAAATGCCGCGCCTGCCAGGATTTGGGATCCTGGCATGGCTGTTTGCGGCGCTCAAAGGCTGGGTGATGGGCTCTCGTCAAAAAGATAACGACAGCCTGGTCATGTACGATCGCACACTGTTCTGGCTCACGATGGGGCTGGCGGCGGTCGGCTTTATTATGGTGACGTCCGCCTCAATGCCCGTCGGGCAGCGTCTGGCGAACGATCCTTTCCTGTTTGCCAAGCGTGATGGTCTGTACATCATTCTGGCGTTTTGCCTGGCGCTGGTGACCTTGCGTCTGCCAATGGAGTTCTGGCAGCGGCACAGTACGGCGATGCTGATCGCCTCGATTATTATGCTGCTGATCGTACTGGTGGTGGGGAGCTCTGTTAACGGGGCATCGCGCTGGATCGCCTTTGGCCCGCTGCGTATTCAGCCTGCGGAATTTACCAAGCTCTCCCTGTTCTGCTACCTGGCTAACTACCTGGTGCGTAAGGTAGATGAAGTGCGTAATAACCTGCGCGGCTTCTTAAAACCGATGGGCGTGATTCTGGTGCTGGCGGTATTACTGCTGGCGCAGCCTGACCTCGGTACCGTTGTCGTGCTGTTCGTTACCACTCTGGCGATGCTGTTCCTGGCGGGCGCGAAGCTGTGGCAGTTCATCGCTATCATCGGAATGGGGATTTCGGCGGTTGTGCTGCTGATCCTCGCCGAGCCTTACCGTATTCGCCGTGTAACCTCGTTCTGGAACCCGTGGGAAGATCCGTTCGGCAGCGGTTATCAGCTGACTCAGTCGCTGATGGCCTTTGGTCGCGGCGAAGTCTGGGGACAGGGTCTGGGTAACTCGGTACAGAAACTGGAGTATTTACCGGAAGCGCATACTGACTTCATCTTCTCCATTATTGCGGAAGAACTGGGTTATATCGGTGTGGTATTAGCGCTATTAATGGTATTCTTCGTCGCTTTCCGCGCCATGTCCATCGGCCGGAAAGCGCTGGAGATCGATCACCGCTTCTCAGGATTCTTAGCCTGTTCAATTGGTATCTGGTTTAGCTTCCAGGCATTGGTTAACGTCGGGGCCGCAGCGGGTATGCTGCCGACCAAAGGTCTGACGTTGCCGTTGATCAGTTATGGTGGTTCCAGTCTGTTGATTATGTCGACGGCCATCATGTTTTTGTTGCGTATAGATTATGAGACGCGTCTGGAAAAAGCCCAGGCGTTTACACGAGGTTCACGATGAATCAACCGAAGCGGTTAATGGTGATGGCAGGCGGTACCGGCGGACACGTGTTCCCGGGGCTGGCGGTTGCGCACCATTTAATGGATCAGGGCTGGCAGGTACGCTGGCTGGGAACCGCAGACCGCATGGAGGCCGACCTGGTACCGAAGCACGGTATCGAGATCGACTTTATTCGTATTTCCGGCCTTCGGGGCAAAGGCCTCAAGGCAATGCTGCTGGCACCGGTGCGTATTTTTAACGCCTGGCGTCAGGCGCGCACCATCATGAAGCGCTTTAAGCCGGATGTGGTGCTGGGCATGGGCGGCTATGTCTCGGGTCCTGGTGGGCTGGCGGCGTGGTCGTTAGGTATTCCCGTTGTGCTGCATGAGCAGAACGGTATTGCCGGTCTGACCAACAAATGGCTGGCGAAAATCGCCACCAAAGTTATGCAGGCGTTTCCCGGCGCGTTCCCGAAAGCGGACGTCGTAGGTAACCCGGTGCGTGTGGACGTGCTGGCGCTGCCGCTGCCGGACGCTCGCCTGACGGGCCGTGAAGGGCCGGTGCGTGTACTGGTCGTCGGCGGCTCTCAGGGCGCGCGTATCTTAAACCAGACGATGCCGCAGGTTGCCGCAAAGCTGGGGGATGCCGTGACGATCTGGCACCAGAGCGGAAAAGGCGCTCAGCAGACCGTTGAGCAGGCTTACGCAGACGAAGGTCAGCCGCAGCATAAAGTCACAGAGTTTATCGACGACATGGCAGCAGCGTATGCCTGGGCCGATGTCGTGGTCTGTCGTTCAGGCGCGCTGACGGTGAGCGAGATCGCCGCCGCCGGTCTGCCTGCCCTGTTTGTGCCGTTCCAGCACAAAGACCGACAGCAGTACTGGAATGCGCTGCCGCTTGAGAAAGCCGGTGCCGCGAAGATATTTGAGCAGCCACAATTTACCGCCGACGCGGTCGCCACCACCCTGGCGGGCTGGAACAGAGACGCACTGCTGGAGATGGCGCAACGCGCGCGCGCGGCCGCTATCCCTGATGCGACGGAACGGGTGGCAAAAGAAGTGAGCCTGGCAGCCCAGGCTTAACCCTCGCAGCGCGTGAAGCGCGGCACGAATTTTAAGTAGTCGATGGCGTTTAGAGAATGAATACACAACAACTGGCAAAACTGCGTTCAATCGTGCCCGAGATGCGTCGCGTCCGGCACATTCACTTTGTTGGCATCGGTGGTGCTGGCATGGGCGGTATTGCCGAAGTGTTAGCTAACGAAGGCTATCAGATCAGCGGGTCTGACCTGGCGCCAAACCCTGTTACGCAGCAGCTGGCATCGCTTGGGGCGACTATCTATTTCAACCATCGTCCGGAAAACGTGCGCGATGCGAGCGTGGTGGTGGTCTCAAGCGCCATCTCCTCTGACAACCCGGAAATCGTTGCCGCGCATGAAGCGCGCATTCCGGTGATCCGCCGTGCTGAAATGCTGGCGGAACTGATGCGTTTCCGTCACGGCATTGCTATTGCCGGGACCCACGGTAAAACCACGACCACGGCGATGGTCTCCAGTATTTATGCGGAAGCGGGTCTCGATCCGACCTTCGTCAACGGCGGTCTGGTCAAAGCCGCAGGCGTACATGCGCGTCTGGGCCACAGTCGTTATCTGATTGCCGAAGCGGATGAGAGCGACGCGTCGTTCCTGCACCTGCAGCCGATGGTGGCGATTGTCACTAACATCGAAGCTGACCATATGGATACCTACCAGGGCGACTTCGAGAATCTTAAGCAGACCTTCATCAACTTCCTGCACAACCTGCCGTTCTATGGACGCGCGGTGATGTGCGTAGACGATCCGGTGATCCGCGAGCTGCTGCCGCGCGTGGGTCGTCAAATCACCACTTACGGCTTCAGCGAAGACGCTGATGTCCGCGTGGAGGAGTACAAACAGATTGGTGCGCAGGGGCATTTCACGCTGGCGCGTCAGGACAAAGAACTGCTGCACGTCACGCTGAATGCGCCAGGTCGCCATAACGCCCTCAATGCCGCAGCGGCAGTGGCCGTCGCGACGGAAGAAGGCATTGATGATGATGCGATTCTACGCGCGCTGGAAAGCTTCCAGGGCACCGGCCGTCGTTTCGACTTCCTCGGTGAATTCCCGCTGGACGCCGTGAACGGTAAAGCCGGCACAGCGATGTTGGTGGACGACTACGGCCACCATCCGACCGAAGTGGACGCCACCATTAAAGCCGCACGTGCAGGCTGGCCTGACAAGAATCTGGTGATGATCTTCCAGCCGCACCGCTTCACGCGTACGCGCGATCTGTACGACGATTTCGCCAGCGTCCTGTCACAGGTTGATACCTTGTTAATGCTGGATGTTTATTCTGCGGGCGAAACGCCGATTCCGGGCGCAGACAGTCGTTCTCTGTGTCGTACCATCCGTGGACGCGGTAAAGTTGACCCTATTCTGGTTTCTGACCCTGCACAGGTGGCGGAAATTCTGGCTCCGGTCCTGACAGGTAACGATTTGATTCTGATCCAGGGCGCGGGAAATATCGGCAAAATCGCCCGTACCTTAGCTGAAATCAAACTGAAGCCGCAAACTCAGGAGGATGAGCATCATGGCTGATAAGATTGCTGTCCTGTCTGGCGGCACCTCCGCCGAGCGTGAGGTTTCCCTGAATTCCGGCGCGGCTGTGCTCGCGGGCCTGCGAGAAGGGGGCGTCAATGCGCACCTGGTCGACCCAAAAGAGGTCGACGTGACGCAATTAAAAGCCATGGGCTTCGATAAAGTCTTTATCGCTTTGCATGGTCGCGGCGGTGAAGATGGCACCCTGCAGGGGCTTCTGGATTTGATCGGCATGCCGTACACCGGCAGCGGCGTGATGGCCTCCGCTATCTCTATGGATAAACTGCGCAGCAAACTCCTGTGGCAGGGCGCGGGGTTACCCGTTGCGCCATGGGTTGCGCTGACGCGTCGCGAATTTGAATTGGGCCTGCCGGATAGCGTTAATACACGCATTGCTGAACTGGGCTTACCGGTTATTGTAAAGCCCAGCCGGGAAGGCTCCAGTGTGGGAATGTCCAAAGTCGACAAAGCTGAAGATCTTTCGTCCGCTTTAGCACTGGCATTTCAACATGATGAAGAAGTTCTGATTGAAAAATGGCTCAGCGGGCCAGAATTTACCGTCGCGATGCTTGGCGAAGAAATTTTACCGTCAATCCGCATCCAACCCGCTGGAGTCTTCTATGATTATGAGGCGAAGTATCTCTCTGATGAGACGCAATATTTCTGCCCTTGTGGTCTTGAAGCCGAGCGTGAAGCAGATTTACAGTCCCTGGTGCTTAAAGCCTGGCATGTTCTGGGTTGCCGCGGCTGGGGACGCATCGACGTGATGCAGGACAGTGATGGGCAATTTTATTTGCTGGAAGCCAATACCTCTCCGGGAATGACCAGCCACAGCCTTGTGCCGATGGCTGCGCGTCAGGCGGGGATGAGTTTCTCGCAGTTAGTCGTACGCATTCTGGACCAGGCGGGCTGATATGTCTCAGGCTGCATTGAACACGCGCAACCGCGATGACGAGGACGAATACACCTCTTCACGCCGCAGTAATGGAACGCGTCTTGCAGGCATCATTTTCCTGCTCGGGGTGTTGTGCACTGTGTTTATCAGCGGCTGGATGGTCCTGGGCTGGATGGAAGATGCGCAGCGGTTGCCGCTCTCTAAGCTGGTGGTCACCGGCGAGCGCCACTACACGCGTAACGACGATATTCGTCAGTCAATACTGGCGCTGGGCTCGCCTGGCACCTTTATGACGCAGGACGTCAATATTATCCAGAGCCAGATAGAACGTCTGCCATGGATAAAACAGGCGAGCGTAAGAAAGCAATGGCCTGATGAATTGAAGATTCATCTGGTTGAATATGTGCCCATTGCGCGTTGGAATGATCAGCACATGGTTGACGTAGACGGAAATTCCTTCAGCGTCCCGACCGATCGTGTCAACAAGCAAAATTTACCGATGTTGTATGGCCCTGAAGGCAGCGAAAACGAAGTGTTACAGGGTTTTCGCGAAATGGGTCAGGTGCTGGCGAAGGACAGGTTTACGTTAAAAGATGCTGCCATGACGGCGCGCCGTTCCTGGCAGCTGACGTTAACGAACGGCATTAAGCTCAACCTGGGACGCGGAGACACAATGAAGCGTCTGGCGCGTTTTGTCGAACTTTACCCGGTTTTACAGCAGCAGGCACAGACTGACGGCAAACGGATAAGCTACGTTGATTTGCGCTATGACTCAGGCGCAGCAGTCGGTTGGGTACCGGCTCCGGTCGAGGAACCTAATCAGCAACAGAATCAGGCACAGGTACAGGCAGAACAACAATGATCAAGGCGACGGACAGAAAACTGGTAGTTGGACTGGAGATTGGCACCGCGAAGGTTGCCGCTTTAGTAGGGGAAGTTCTGCCCGACGGTATGGTCAATATCATTGGCGTAGGCAGTTGCCCGTCCCGTGGTATGGATAAAGGTGGGGTAAACGATCTTGAATCGGTGGTGAAATGCGTTCAGCGCGCCATCGATCAGGCTGAATTGATGGCAGATTGCCAGATTTCTTCTGTCTATCTGGCCCTTTCTGGTAAGCACATTAGCTGCCAGAACGAAATCGGTATGGTGCCGATTTCCGAAGAAGAAGTGACGCAGGAAGACGTTGAGAACGTCGTGCATACGGCGAAGTCCGTGCGCGTTCGCGATGAGCATCGCGTGCTGCATGTCATCCCGCAGGAATATGCGATCGACTACCAGGAAGGGATTAAGAACCCGGTGGGTCTTTCCGGCGTACGTATGCAGGCAAAAGTGCACCTGATCACATGTCACAACGATATGGCGAAGAACATTGTAAAAGCCGTTGAACGTTGTGGCCTGAAAGTTGACCAACTTATTTTCGCGGGGCTGGCGGCAAGTTATTCCGTGCTGACCGAAGATGAACGTGAACTGGGTGTCTGTGTGGTCGATATTGGTGGTGGTACAATGGATATCGCCGTGTATACCGGCGGTGCGTTGCGCCACACCAAAGTGATCCCGTACGCAGGGAACGTCGTGACCAGCGATATTGCTTACGCTTTTGGTACGCCGCCGAGCGATGCAGAAGCGATTAAAGTGCGCCACGGCTGTGCGCTGGGGTCTATTGTTGGCAAAGATGAGAGCGTTGAAGTGCCGAGCGTTGGTGGTCGTCCACCGCGTAGCCTGCAGCGCCAGACGTTGGCAGAGGTGATTGAGCCGCGCTATACCGAGCTGCTCAACCTGGTCAACGAAGAGATTTTACAGTTACAGGAACAGCTTCGTCAGCAGGGCGTTAAACATCATCTTGCGGCGGGGATTGTATTAACCGGCGGTGCAGCGCAAATTGAAGGCCTTGCGGCCTGTGCTCAGCGCGTGTTCCATACGCAGGTGCGTATTGGTGCACCGCTGAATATCACCGGTTTAACGGATTATGCTCAGGAGCCGTATTATTCAACGGCTGTGGGCCTGCTCCACTACGGGAAGGAATCTCATCTCAGTGGTGAAGCGGAAGTGGAAAAACGCGTTTCAGTGGGGTCGTGGGTCAAACGACTGAACAACTGGTTGCGAAAAGAGTTTTAATTTTTTTAAGAGACCGGAGAGAATTAGCGGTCTCGGGCGACAGGCACAACGGAGAGAGAAATTATGTTTGAACCTATGGAACTGACCAACGACGCGGTGATTAAAGTCATCGGCGTCGGTGGCGGCGGCGGTAACGCCGTAGAGCATATGGTGCGTGAACGCATTGAAGGTGTTGAGTTCTTCGCAGTTAACACCGATGCACAGGCACTGCGTAAAACGGCTGTAGGCCAGACTATCCAGATCGGCGGTGGTATCACCAAAGGGCTGGGAGCAGGGGCTAACCCGGAAGTGGGTCGCAATGCGGCTGAAGAAGATCGTGAAGCCCTGCGCGCTGCACTGGAAGGTGCGGACATGGTCTTCATCGCAGCAGGTATGGGTGGCGGTACCGGTACCGGCGCAGCACCTGTTGTGGCTGAAGTGGCAAAAGATTTAGGTATCCTGACCGTTGCTGTCGTGACCAAGCCTTTCAACTTTGAAGGCAAGAAGCGTATGGCTTTCGCGGAGCAGGGTATCACCGAGCTGTCCAAGCATGTGGACTCGCTGATCACCATCCCGAACGATAAGCTGTTGAAAGTTCTGGGTCGCGGTATCTCCCTGCTGGACGCATTCGGTGCAGCAAACGACGTGCTGAAAGGTGCGGTTCAGGGTATCGCTGAACTGATTACCCGTCCTGGCCTGATGAACGTTGACTTTGCAGACGTTCGCACCGTGATGTCCGAAATGGGCTACGCGATGATGGGCTCTGGCGTGGCGAGCGGTGAAGACCGTGCAGAAGAAGCGGCTGAAATGGCTATCTCTTCTCCACTGCTGGAAGATATCGATCTGTCTGGTGCGCGCGGCGTGCTGGTCAACATTACCGCTGGCTTTGACCTGCGTCTGGATGAGTTCGAAACCGTGGGTAACACTATCCGTGCGTTCGCCTCTGACAACGCTACCGTGGTAATCGGTACTTCCCTTGACCCTGAAATGAACGACGAGCTGCGTGTTACCGTTGTTGCGACCGGTATCGGTATGGACAAACGTCCTGAGATCACCTTAGTGACCAACAAGCAGACTCAGCAACCGGTAATGGATCGTTACCAGCAGCACGGTATGTCTCCTCTGACTCAGGAGCAGAAACCGGCCGCGAAAGTGGTGAATGATCCAACGCCGCAAACGGCGAAAGAGCCAGATTATCTGGATATCCCGGCGTTCCTGCGTAAGCAAGCTGACTAAGAATTGGCTGGAATTAGGGGATTTGCGCTCTTTGTGCTAAACTGGCCCACCGTTAGTGATATACACTCTCGGTTGGATAGTTAATTTGGCGAGATTATACGATGATCAAACAAAGGACACTTAAACGTATCGTTCAGGCGACTGGTGTCGGTTTACATACCGGCAAGAAAGTCACGCTGACGTTACGCCCTGCGCCGGCCAATACCGGGGTCATCTATCGTCGCACCGACTTGAATCCACCGGTAGATTTTCCGGCCGATGCCAAATCTGTGCGTGATACTATGCTCTGTACTTGTCTGGTGAACGAGCATGACGTGCGGATTTCTACCGTAGAGCACCTGAACGCCGCCCTGGCGGGTCTGGGTATCGACAACATTATTGTTGAAGTCGATGCGCCAGAAATCCCGATTATGGATGGCAGTGCTGCACCGTTCGTCTATCTGTTGCTGGATGCCGGCATCGAAGAACTGAACTGCGCGAAGAAATTTGTACGCATCAAAGAGACCGTTCGCGTCGAAGATGGCGACAAGTGGGCTGAATTCAAACCGTACAATGGTTTCTCGTTGGACTTTACCATCGACTTTAACCATCCGGCGATTGACTCCAGCACCCAACGCTATGCGATGAACTTCTCTGCTGATGCGTTTATGCGCCAGATCAGCCGAGCCCGTACATTTGGCTTCATGCGTGATATCGAATATCTGCAGTCCCGCGGCCTGTGCCTGGGCGGCAGCTTCGATTGTGCCATCGTTGTTGACGATTATCGCGTACTGAACGAAGACGGCCTGCGTTTCGAAGATGAATTCGTTCGTCACAAAATGCTGGATGCTATCGGCGACCTGTTCATGTGTGGTCACAACATCATTGGTGCATTTACCGCGTTCAAATCCGGTCATGCGCTGAACAACAAACTGTTGCAGGCCGTCCTGGCAAAACAGGAAGCCTGGGAATATGTGACCTTCGAAGACGAAGCTGAACTGCCGCTGGCTTTCAAAGCACCAAGCATGGTTCTGGCGTAACGGTTCAGACCGTTTCGTAAAAAAATCGACTGGTTAACCTGGTACTCTCTCCGACCAGGAAGACCAGTCGTTTTTATTTTTACCCTTCTTCGTTTGCCCCGGCGTTATCTCTCGTTTGTCTTACGCAGAAAATGTGTGCGTTAGCTGCATTCTTGACCGTTTTTCCCCGCGGCGGCACCTCATTCCTGCTGATGTACATTAGCTTTAGTGGTACTATCTGGGCGCTAAAAAGAATAACTGAACTCAGCCTCTGCAAGGCTGGCTTATTGGGTGGAGCAGGTGAGCGGAATACTGACGCGCTGGCGACAATTTGGCAGACGTTACTTCTGGCCGCATCTCTTATTAGGGATGGTCGCGGCGAGTTTCGGCTTGCCTGCGCTCAGCAACAGTGCCGAAGCGGCGACGCCCGCGAAAACCTCTACCACCAAACACGATCTCAACACGCGGGTTAACTTTACAAACCTCGCGTGGCTTGAAGCCAGCCGCCGCCCGAATTTCTCCGTTGATTACTGGCACCAGCACGCTATCCGCACGGTTATCCGTCATCTCTCCTTCGCGATGGCACCACAGGCCATGCCTGTTGCGGAAGAGACGCTTCCGGTGCAGGCACAGCATCTTGCGCTGCTGGACACGCTCAACGCGCTGCTCACGCAGGACAGCCAGCCGCCGGTCATGGTTCGCCAGACGGCGCAGCTCGCGCTTGTTCCTCCTGTCTCATTCTCTGTTTCAACCTGGATTAGCCAGACTCACGGCATTCGTGCCGGGCCACAACGCCTCAGCTAAATTAACTTTTTCAATACCTTAATTTATCTGCCCACGATGGGGCGTTTGAGAATTTATTATGCTAATCAAATTGTTAACTAAAGTTTTTGGTAGTCGTAACGATCGTACCCTGCGCCGTATGCGCAAAGCTGTTGCCGTCATCAACGGGATGGAACCGGCGATGGAGAAGCTCTCTGATGATGAGCTGAAAGCGAAAACGGCGGAATTCCGTGCGCGTCTGGAAAAAGGCGAAACCTTAGAAAGCCTGATCCCGGAAGCGTTTGCAGTTGTGCGTGAAGCAAGTAAGCGCGTATTCGGCATGCGTCACTTCGACGTTCAGCTGCTGGGTGGTATGGTGCTTAACGAGCGCTGCATCGCGGAAATGCGTACCGGTGAAGGTAAAACCCTGACCGCAACGCTGCCGGCTTACCTGAACGCGCTGACCGGTAAAGGCGTTCACGTCGTTACCGTCAACGACTATCTGGCGCAGCGTGACGCCGAAAACAACCGTCCACTGTTCGAATTCCTCGGTATGACCGTCGGCATCAACATGTCCGGCCTGCCTGCGCCAGCCAAGCGTGAAGCGTATAACGCGGACATTACCTACGGTACCAACAACGAATACGGCTTCGACTACCTGCGTGACAACATGGCGTTCAGTCCGGAAGAGCGCGTCCAGCGTAAGCTGCACTACGCGCTGGTGGATGAGGTGGACTCCATCCTGATCGATGAAGCGCGTACTCCGCTTATCATCTCCGGCCCGGCTGAAGACAGCTCCGAGATGTACCGTAAGGTCGACAAAATCATTCCACACCTGCTGCGTCAGGAGAAAGAAGACTCGGATACCTTCCAGGGTGAAGGCCACTTCTCCGTTGATGAAAAAGCGCGCCAGGTGAACCTGACCGAACGCGGTCTGGTGAAAATTGAAGAGCTGCTGGTCGCTGAAGGCATTATGGAAGAGGGCGAGTCTCTGTACTCCCCGAGCAACATTATGCTGATGCACCACGTGACTGCCGCGCTGCGTGCTCACGCGCTGTTCACCCGCGACGTCGACTACATCGTAAAAGACGGTGAAGTGATCATCGTCGATGAGCACACTGGCCGTACCATGCAGGGACGTCGCTGGTCTGACGGTCTGCACCAGGCTGTGGAAGCCAAAGAAGGTGTGGATATTCAGAATGAAAACCAGACGCTGGCGTCTATCACCTTCCAGAACTACTTCCGTCTGTACGAGAAGCTGGCGGGGATGACCGGTACTGCTGATACCGAAGCGTTTGAATTCAGCTCTATCTACAAGCTGGATACCGTGGTCGTTCCAACCAACCGTCCGATGATCCGTAAGGATATGCCGGACTTGGTGTACATGACCGAAGCGGAAAAAATTCAGGCGATCATCGAAGATATTCGCGACCGTACTGCCAATGGCCAGCCGGTTCTGGTGGGGACCATCTCCATCGAGAAATCCGAAGTGGTTTCGCACGAGCTGACGAAAGCGGGTATCCAACACAACGTTCTTAACGCCAAATTCCACGCCAAAGAAGCGGACATCGTTGCGCAGGCGGGTTATCCGGCTGCCGTAACCATCGCCACCAACATGGCGGGTCGTGGTACCGACATTATGCTGGGCGGTAGCTGGCAGGCTGAAGTGGCGGAGCTGGAAAACCCAACGCCAGAACAGATTGCCCAGATCAAAGCCGACTGGCAGGTTCGTCATGACGCCGTTCTGGCGTCCGGCGGTCTGCACATCATCGGTACAGAGCGTCATGAATCCCGTCGTATCGATAACCAGCTGCGTGGTCGTGCGGGTCGTCAGGGTGATGCCGGTTCATCCCGGTTCTACCTGTCTATGGAAGATGCGCTGATGCGTATTTTTGCCTCCGACCGCGTGTCCGGCATGATGCGTAAGCTGGGGATGAAACCTGGCGAAGCTATTGAGCACCCGTGGGTCACCAAAGCGATCGCTAACGCACAGCGCAAAGTGGAAAGCCGCAACTTCGATATTCGTAAGCAGCTGCTGGAATACGATGACGTGGCTAACGACCAGCGCCGTGCGATCTACACCCAGCGTAACGAACTGCTGGACGTGTCCGACGTGAGCGAAACCATCAACAGCATTCGCGAAGATGTGTTTAAAGCCACGATTGATGCGCATATTCCACCGCAGTCTCTGGAAGAGATGTGGGATATCGAAGGCCTGCAGGAACGTCTGAAAAATGACTTTGACCTCGAACTGCCAATCAAAGAGTGGCTGGACAAAGAGCCTGAGCTGCACGAAGAGACCCTGCGTGAACGTATCTTTGAAACCGCGCTGGACGTTTACAAGCGTAAGGAAGAGGTTGTTGGCGCTGAAATGATGCGTCACTTCGAAAAAGGCGTGATGCTGCAGACTCTGGACTCCCTGTGGAAAGAGCACCTGGCGGCGATGGACTACCTGCGTCAGGGTATCCACCTGCGTGGCTATGCGCAGAAAGATCCGAAGCAGGAATACAAGCGTGAATCCTTCTCCATGTTTGCGTCTATGCTGGAGTCACTGAAGTACGAAGTGATCAGCACCCTGAGCAAGGTTCAGGTGCGTATGCCGGAAGAAGTGGAAGCGATGGAGCAGCAGCGTCGTGAAGAAGCCGAGCGTCTGGCACAAATGCAACAGCTGAGTCATCAGACCGACGACAGCGAAGCCGCAGCGGCGATCGCCGCGCAGACCGGCGATCGTAAAGTGGGCCGTAACGATCCGTGCCCGTGTGGTTCCGGTAAAAAGTACAAGGCGTGCCACGGCCGTCTGAGCTAAGTTCATAAAAAAACAAAAAGGCGCAGACATCTGCGCCTTTTTTATGGAAGTAACAATATGAAAATACTGCAAATTGCCGTCGGGATTATTCGCAACCCGCAAAACCAAATCTTCATCACCCAGCGCGCTGCCGACGCCCATATGGCGAACAAGTGGGAGTTTCCGGGCGGTAAAATCGAGTCAGGTGAAACGCCGGAAGAGGCGCTGGTTCGGGAACTTCAGGAAGAGGTGGGGATCACTCCGCTTGGTGCAACGCTGTTTGATAAGCTTGAGTACCAGTTTCCGGACAGGCACATCACGCTGTGGTTCTGGCTGGTGGAAAACTGGGAGGGTGAACCCTGGGGAAAAGAGGGGCAGCCGGGTAACTGGGTGGCGCTTCAGGCAAGTGATGCCGAAAAATTCCCGCCAGCTAATGAACCTGTGATCCTGCGGTTAGTCGCACAACCGTAGGCCTGCTGAGCGACGCGCCAGCAGGCTTTACAGATTACTGCTGGGTTTCACTCCAGTCGTCGCTGTCCGAGAGATCGCCTTTACTCGGAATGCGTTTCTCTTCCGCCGCCCATTCGCCCAGGTCAATAAGCTGGCAGCGTTTGCAGCAGAATGGGCGGAACGGACTCACTTCGCCCCAGACAACGGTTTTGCCACAGGTAGGGCAGTTTACGGTGGTGACATCAGACATCGGCACTCCTTAACAACAGGCCAGTTCAAAATCGAGACGTTCCGGCACGGTGCCATTTTCACTGTCCAGCGGCATAAAGCGAATCGCAAAGCGGCTCTTATGCCCGGAAATCTGTGGGTAAAGCTGTTCGCCAAGAGACAGATTGAGACGCAGAAGATCGGCATCATCACCGTTATCCTGGAAGAAACCATTCAGGCTGGTTTGCTTGCGGAACGGCGCAGAATTACGAATCAGATCGAGGATCAGCGACAGCGTCTGGTGCATAGGCTCCAGGCTTGCCAGCCAGCTGTTCACCTGCGCGTCACGCTGCGCCTGTGGCATATGTAGCCACATATGCAGCGTCGGCAGGTCGAAGCTACAGCAGCCGCCAGGGATGCTCAGACGCTGGCGCACCAGGCCAATCAGGCGGTCTTCACGCAAAAACTGCCCGACGCGCGGCGCGGCCATCAGGATGCTGCTGCTGGTTTTAAGCTGCTGACGAAGGGAATCGATACGGCTTACATCCACCCCCGGAACCTCAGCCCATGCCTGTAATTTACGCTGCTGGCGCTCCAGCTCTTTGAGTAATTCTGTGCGGACATCGCCGCGTTCAATCACATCCAGCAGATCGCCTACGTTGCGGAAGAAGTGCAGCGCCGTAGCGTGATCGTTAACCGGCAGATGTTGTGAAAGCTGCTGAATGAGGAATTCGATGCGCAGCCAGGTGCGCATTTTTTCGTTGAGCGGATGCTCAAAAAGGATGTGTGTCGACATTATGGTTTTTCCTGTGCAACGGCCTGCGCGGCAAACGTCAGATACTGCGCGTGCAGACGGGCAACATCCGATGCAATGGCATCTGGTGCGCCGTTATTATCAATGACATCATCCGCCACGGCAAGGCGCTGAGCGCGCGTAGCCTGAGCGGCAAGAATGTGTTCAGCATGCTCCCGCGAGACATGGTCGCGCGTCATGGTTCTCTGGATTTGCGTTTCGGGAGAGACATCAATCACCAGCACCCGATCGGCTTTCTTCTGCAGCTGATTTTCAACCAGTAGCGGAACCACCCACAAGACATAGGGCGAGCGGGCCGCGGCGATCTGACGCTGAGTTTCCCGGTGGATGATGGGGTGGAGAAGGCTATTAAGCCAGGCTTTTTCCGCGGAATCGGAAAAAATGCATTCGCGAAGCTGACGGCGATTCAGTGTGCCATCGGCATTGATGATGGCCTGACCAAAATGTTCTGCGATGGCCTTTAGCGCGGGTGTATTGGGCTCTACCACCTGGCGGGCAATGATATCGGCATCGATAATCGTGATACCCAAACGAGAGAAAGCGTCTGCAACGGTACTTTTACCACTACCGATGCCGCCGGTTAATGCGACGATATACCCCATTAAATCAAATCCTGGGAATTATTCATTTTTAAAATCAGTTGATTAAAATTCTTACGTGCGCCAGCCACTGTTTAGCCCCGTTTACCGGCTTTTTACCAGGTAAATTTATAGGATTGTAGCGTAAAAAAAGAGAATTTCGCAGTCTTGCGGAGCAGGTATTAGTGCGTATGATAACGTCACTGGAGTTGTGCTTTTAACATATTTGCCTCTAACCCCAGGAATCCGCACATGCGTATCGAAGAAGATCTGAAGTTAGGTTTTAAAGACGTTCTTATCCGCCCTAAACGCTCTACACTGAAAAGTCGCTCAGACGTTGAACTCGAACGTCAATTCACCTTTAAGCATTCCGGTCAGACCTGGTCTGGCGTGCCGATCATCGCTGCCAACATGGATACTGTGGGAACCTTTGAGATGGCAACCGCCCTGGCACAGTTCGACATTCTCACCGCCGTGCACAAACATTACAGCCCTGAAGAGTGGAATGCGTTCGTTGCGTCCGCGTCTGCTGACGTGGTGAAGCATGTGATGGTCTCTACCGGTACCTCCGATGCGGATTTCGAGAAGACTAAACAGATCCTGAATGCTAACCCGGCGCTGAACTTCGTTTGTATTGATGTGGCGAATGGTTACTCCGAGCACTTCGTGCAGTTCGTCAGCAAGGCGCGTGAGGCCTGGCCGACGAAAACCATCATCGCGGGCAACGTGGTGACCGGTGAAATGTGTGAAGAGCTGATCCTCTCCGGTGCAGATATCGTGAAAGTAGGTATTGGCCCGGGCTCCGTATGCACCACACGCGTCAAAACTGGCGTCGGTTATCCGCAGCTCTCTGCAGTCATTGAATGTGCCGACGCGGCGCACGGGCTCGGCGGCCAGATCATCAGCGACGGCGGTTGCACCATACCGGGTGATGTTGCAAAGGCATTCGGTGGCGGTGCGGACTTCGTGATGCTCGGCGGTATGCTGGCAGGTCACGAAGAGAGCGGTGGTACCGTGGTTGAAGAGAACGGCGAGAAATTTATGCTGTTCTACGGCATGAGCTCTGAATCCGCGATGACCCGTCACGTCGGTGGCGTGGCAAAATACCGTGCGGCAGAAGGCAAAACCGTGAAGCTGCCTCTGCGCGGCCCGGTTGAATACACCGCGCGCGATATCCTCGGCGGCCTGCGCTCGGCCTGCACCTACGTTGGGGCATCCCGCCTGAAAGAGCTGACAAAACGTACAACGTTTATTCGCGTTCAGGAACAGGAAAACCGCGTATTCAATAGCCTGTAATGGCTTTCGCTGGCGCATACCCATGCGCCAGCACTGTTTTGCGCTAACCCGCGCTCATCGCATCCCCCAGATGGAAAATCGGCAGGTACATTGCCACCACCAGCGTGCCGATGATGACCCCCGTCACAATCAGAAGCACTGGCTCGAGAAGTGCCGCCAGGCTATCTGCCCGTTGAAAGGTCTGTTCCGTGTGATGTCGGGCGAGGTTTGCCAGCATGATGTCCAGCGCACCTGACATTTCGCCGGTTCGTAAAAGCTGAATGCATAGCGGGGTAAAGATGGCCGCTTTCTGAAAGGATGACCAGACGGGGAGGCCTTTTTCAATGTCCTCTCGCACGCCGCGAAGTATTCCCTGCCAGTACCGGCTCTCAACAGTTTCCTCTGCACTCGCCAGGCCCTGTAAAAAGGGGATGCCCGCCTGTTGCGTGAGTGACAGCACGGTAAAGATATGTCCCAGTTTTCGACCTTTTGCCAGTGCGCCCAACACGGGAGTGAGCATCAGGATGCGCTGCCAGCGAGGGTTCTGCCGCAGAGCCCAGGCGGTGGCTAAGGGCGCGAGTAACGCGGCGAACAGCGCAAGGGCATATGACCGCATAAAGGCGGCCATCCCCATGACCATTTGCGTCAGCAGCGGAAGCGGAGTGTTAAACGTTTTGTAGATCGCGGCAAACTCGGGCAAGACCAGGATGACCATCGCCAGCACCACGAGTACGGCCAGGGTCAGGACGATCGCCGGGTAGCGCAGCGCCTTTTTCACCTTCGCACTGAGCTGCTGCTGCGCTTTTTGCTGCTGCGCGAGCTGGCGACAGCACTCCTCCAGCTTCCCTGTGAGCTCACCGGTTTTCACCATCGAGACATGAAGCGGGCTAAAAACGGCTGGCCACTTTTTTAGCGACTCAGAAAAGGCGGCTCCCTCACTAAGCTCATCGGCAATGCTTTGCAGCAGCGCCTGCCACGGTTTTAACGGATGTTGTTCTGCCAGCATCTGCAGGCTGTGGGACAATGTCAGTCCGGCCTGCAGAAGCGTTGCGAGCTGGCGAAACATCTCGTAGCAGTGATGTGGCCGCCAGCGGTGTCGCTGAGCGCATCGGGTCAGCGTCAGAGGATGGAGGTCGCTGTGCATCAGCCTGGTGAAGGCGGCATTGCGGTCTGTAGCCCAGAGTGTCCCGCTTCGGGGTTCTCCTTCCTGGGTGAGCGCTCGCCAGCGCCAGAGCTGATTAGCAGCCATCCGGCATGCCCAGGACGCGCACCAGCTCTTCGATCGTGGTCAGCCCCTGTTCGACGGCCATGCAGCCGTGCTCAAAAAGAGAAATCATTCCCGCCTGCCGGGCGCTCGCCTCTATCACTTCTGTTCCCGCCCCGCTGGCAATGGCCTGCCGCAGGGCATTGTCGATCGCGAGTACTTCAAAAATAGCCACGCGGCCATAAAAACCGTGATAACAACGTTCGCAGCCGATGGGCTGCCAGCGTGGAAGCGGTCTGGAGCATACGGCGCGCGGTAATTCAGCATGCTCACTGGTTTCCCGACGACAATGTGGGCACAGACGCCGGACCAGACGCTGGGCAATCACCATCGACAGCGCGGAAGATATCATCCAGCGCGCCACGCCCATCTGCTCCAGGCGAGTCAGGGCTTCCGTCGTCGAGTTGGTGTGCAGCGTTGATAGCACCAGGTGCCCGGTCTGGGCAGCATTAATGGCAATCCCGGCCGTTTCACCGTCACGAATTTCGCCGACCATAATGATGTCTGGATCCTGGCGTAGCAGCGCCCGCAGCACGCTCTGGAATGTTAAACCCGCCCGGGGATTAATCTGCGTCTGGTTTAATCCCGCAAGGGGTATCTCAATGGGATCCTCCACGCTACAGATGTTGACGTCAGGGGTGTTACGCGCCTGCAGCGCGCTATACAGCGTCACGGTTTTGCCGCTGCCGGTAGGGCCGGTAACCAGAATTAGCCCCTGCGGCTGGTGGAGGGCCTCATTAAAACAGGCCAGTTGTTCAGCACTCATGCCAAGTGCTTTTGGCTCAAGGGCCAGCTGAACCTGATGCAGGAGACGCAGCACAATTTTCTCGCCGCCGCTGCAGGGAAGCGTCGCGATCCGAAACGAGACCGGCGCGTTCGCCAGCTCTATCGTAAACTGACCGTCCTGTGGCAAACGACGCTCTGCAATATCCAGGTTACCCAGCACTTTTAAACGTGCGCTGAACTGGCTTGCCAGCGAGGCGGAAAGCGGAGGCTGGGGGCAAAGAACCCCGTCGATGCGTAAACGGATCTGGCACGCGTGCTCCATCGGTTCGATATGAATATCAGAGGCGCGCTGGTTGATTGCCTGCTGCAGCGTGTGGTTGAGGATATCTACCGTTGAGTGCGTTTGCGAAACAACGGGCAGATGGGATTGTGACGTTAGCTGTCGCTGTTTTTCCATGCGCTCAGCGCTCCAGCACTCAATATCAATTCGTTTCTGGGTGGCGAAACGCAGCGCCTCCATCAGTTCAGCCGCGGGGTTGCCTACAACGGCGATGCTGACCATGTCACTGTCGCTGTTGAGCAGCAGAGCGTGATGGCGCAGGCAAAGCGCCACGAGTTGATCGGTATTCATTTTCCGCTCCTCAGTTATTGTCGAAGCGGAAAACGTCTTCGCAGGCCTGCTTCAGGGCGCTGTCAGCACTGATGCTGCAGGCACGCGTCCAGCCCGTCATACCGTTGCCGTCGCTCCACCGTGGCGTCATGGTTACCGTCAGCCCGTTAAGACTCTCCTGTCCTGTTAAGGTCACGACCCCTTTCGCTACGCTCATTCCTGAAACGTAGCGTGTCGTGGTGGGGGAAGGGATGCCGTTGCTGCCGGCATCGCAGCTTTCCACACCACCGTGATCCAGCGCGCAAAGCTCGATGGCCGTGCGGTAGGGAATGAAGGTTTGCAGCATATCGGTCAGCGCCGCCTTGCGCAGGTAATTCTGATAGGCGGGGACGCCGATGGCGCTCAGAATCGCAATAATGCCAATGACCACCATCAGCTCAATGAGTGTGAAACCTTGTTGTCTGTCCATATCTGCTCCTTATGCAAAGTGGCGCTACTTTGTCAGCGGGAAAGAGCAGAAACGAGGGGCAAAAAAGGGAACGGGAAGGGGGCTTCAGAGAATTTATTCAGTATTGCAGGGAAGAACAGCGGATCTGCGAGCGGGGCAGTAATTCCCCTCTCCGGGTGGAGAGGGGAGAATGCGTTATTTAAAGCGCATTGAGAGGTCGAGAGCGCGAACGTGTTTGGTTAGCGCACCGACGGAGATGTAATCCACGCCAGTTTCGGCGAATTCACGGATCGTTTCGAAAGTGACGTTCCCGGATACTTCAAGCTGAGCCCGGCCGTTTGTCAGTTTTACCGCCTCGCGCATCTGCTCTGTTTCAAAGTTATCGAGCATGATGATATCGGCCCCGGCCTTAATCGCCTGCTCCAGCTCTTCCAGGTTTTCGACTTCCACCTCAACCGGCACATCCGGGTGCAGCCAGAAGGCTTTCTCCACCGCCTGACGCACGGAGCCAGAGGCAATAATGTGGTTCTCTTTAATCAGGAAGGCGTCGGACAGGCCCAGACGATGGTTTGCGCCCCCGCCGCAGAGCACCGCATATTTCAGCGCGGTGCGCAGGCCCGGCAGCGTTTTGCGGGTATCCAGCAGCTGAGTGCGGGTACCGGCCAGCAGGTCAACGTAGCGACGCACTTCGCTGGCCACGCCTGAGAGCGTTTGTACAAAATTGAGCGCGGTACGTTCGCCGGTCAGCAAGACGCGGGAAGGACCGTCCAGTTCGAACAGCGGCTGGTTGGCCGTGACTGCATCGCCATCTTCCACGTGCCATGTTACCTGCACATCGTCGCCTGCCAGTTGAGTAAAGACCTCTTCAACCCAACGCTTGCCGCAAAAAACACCGTCTTCACGGGTGATGATGACCGCGTGGGAGCGCGTCTCTTTTGGCAATAATTGTGCGGTAATATCCTTATCAGCATTAACGTCACCGCCCAGATCTTCTTTCAAAGCATGGGAGACGCTTGCCGGAATATCCATATTAATACGTTCCAGAAGCGCTTCACGTCGGTGGTCGGGGTTATAGCGGCGAGGCGGCATGATAAAACTCCAAATTGGTAACGAATCATAATATTGAAACATGCTACTCTGAACCGAGTCATTGCACCATACAGAAGGAGTTCCAGCATGTTGTTAGAAGACGGATGGCTGGTGGATGCGCGGCATGTGCCCTCGCCGCACCACGATTGCCGCCCGGAGGATGAAAAGCCCACACTGCTGGTGGTTCATAATATTAGTCTCCCGCCGGGTGAATTTGGCGGCCCGTGGATCGATGCGTTATTCACGGGAACGATTGATCCCGCTGCTCATCCCTTTTTTGCTGAAATTGCACATCTGCGCGTATCGGCTCACTGCCTGATTCGTCGCGATGGTGAAGTGGTTCAGTATGTTCCCTTTGATAAGCGCGCCTGGCATGCCGGGGTGTCGATGTATCACGGGCGCGAACGGTGCAACGATTTTTCTATCGGGATCGAACTGGAAGGCACGGATACCACGCCCTATACCGATTCACAGTATCAACAGCTAGCGGCCGTGACCCGCACGCTTATCGGACTCTACCCGGCTATCGCCGACAATATCACGGGGCACAGTGATATTGCCCCGGAGAGAAAAACCGATCCCGGCCCGGCCTTTGACTGGCCCCGGTTTCGCGCCATGCTCACCGCGTCGTCAGAATAAGGAGATACCATGACGTTGTTTACCATGCTGCTGGTTATCATCGCTGAACGCCTGTTCAAGCTCGGCGAGCACTGGCATCTGGATCACCGGCTGGAGGTGTTTTTCCGCCGGATTAAGCACTTTTCCATGCTGCGCACGCTGCTGATGATGGCGGGCGTGATGGTCATTACGTTCCTGCTCCTGCGCTCGCTGCACGGACTGTTTTTCAACGTGCCGCTGCTGGTGGTGTGGATCCTGCTTGGGGTGCTGTGCATTGGTGCGGGCAAGGTGCGTTTGCACTATCACGCCTACCTGAAAGCCGCCTCCCGTGACGATGCCCATGCGCGCAATGCTATGGCGAGCGAACTGACCATGATCCACGGCGTGCCGCCGGACTGCGACGAGCGCGAATTTCTGCGCGAGCTGCAGAACGCGCTGCTGTGGATTAACTTCCGTTACTACCTGGCACCGCTGTTCTGGTTCGTGGTGGGCGGCCCGTGGGGGCCGGTACTGCTAATGGGGTATGCGTTCCTGCGCGCCTGGCAGACCTGGCTTGCCCGCTATCTGACGCCGCATGAACGTTTGCTGTCCGGCATCGATGCCATCCTGCACGTGCTCGACTGGCTCCCGGTGCGTCTGGTGGGCGTGGTGTATGCGTTAATTGGTCATGGTGAGAAAGCGCTGCCCGCGTGGTTTGCTTCGCTGGCTGACCGCCATACGTCGCAGTATCAGGTGTTAACGCGTCTGGCGCAGTTCTCGCTGGCGCGTGAGCCGCATACCGACAAGATTGAAACACCAAAAGCCGCTGTCTCCATGGCGAAGAAAACGTCGTTTGTGGTGGTGGTGATCGTGGCGCTGCTGACTATTTACGGCACGCTGGTGTAAGCCAGCGCGCCGCAAAGACTACAGCGTATCCGCGGGCGGGATGCCGAAATCAGGCATCCCGTTTTCATTCCAGCGGACGAGCTTCAGGCGGGTATGCCGGTTCGGATCGTACAGCGGGTCGCCCTCAATTTCGGTGTAGTTACGCGCGTGATACACCAGCACGTCTTCCCCTTCCGGCGTTTGCGTAAAGCTGTTGTGTCCCGGGCCGAACTGGCGGTTTTCATAGCTGGTAACGAACACCGGACGCGGGGATTTGTGCCAGTTTGCCGGGTTTTTCGGAGCGGCATTCAGGTCTATCCACAGTAGCCCCATACAGTAGTTCTCGTCGGTGGCGCTGGCGGAATAGCTGATAAACAGCTTATCGCCGTGAATCAGTACCGCCGGGCCTTCGTTAACCCAAAATCCGCGACACTCCCAGTCATACTCCGGCTTGCTGAGCATCACCGGCTCGCCTTTTAGCGTCCACGGGTTCGCCATTTCGCACAGATAAAGGTTGGAGTTCCCGGTGATATCCGGCGCTTTTTGCGCCCACAGATACCAGCGTTTTCCCTGATGCACAAAGGTGGTGGCGTCCAGGGCGAAGGTGTCGAAAGGCGTTTTGATCTGCCCTTTTTCCACCCACGCGCCGGTAAGCGGATCGTCGTCTGCACATTCAATGGCGAACATTCGGTGCTGGAACATCCCGAGCGCGTCGAGCGCCTGGGTGTGCGTCGCGGCAAAGTAGATGTACCACTTCCCGTCAATGTGGTGCAGTTCCGGCGCCCAGATCAGCTGGCTCATGGGTCCGGTCTCGGGTTTGCGCCAGACCACAACTTCTTCAGCATGGCGTAAGCCTTCCAGCGACGCTGCGCGGCGGATCGCCAGCCTGTCGTACTGCGGCACGGAGGCGATAAAATAGTACTCCCCCTCATGGCGTAAAATGTACGGGTCGGCGCGTTGTTCGATAAACGGGTTTGGCCACTGATGCATTTGGCTCTCCTTATTTTGTCTCTGTGGCTTTCAGTTCCTGATAGTCGCTCAGTTCACGGTAATTGGTGCGACGTTTTTCCAGGTCTTCCTGAATGCGTTTCATCGTTTCACGGTCAACCTTCAGCAGCCGTACTACGCCCGCGGTGATTAAGTATCCAATGCCGGGAATGACGGTAAACAGCAGGACGATCCCGTTGATGGCGTCCGCGCTCTGCGCTTTTGCGCCCGCGTCATAGCCGTACCAGGAGAGCAGGAAGCCGACCATCGCACCGGCAATCGCCAGCCCTAATTTCAGGAAGAAGATGTTGCCGGAGAAGCTGATGCCCGTGATGCGCTTCCCGGTCTTCCACTCGCCGTAGTCGTCCACGTCGGCCATCAGCGACCAGTGCAGCGGAGACGGGATCTGGTGCAGGATGTTCAGCAGGACGTAGAGCACCACAATGGTGACGGTGGCTTTCGGGTCGAAGAAGTAGAAGGCGCAGGAGAAAATCGCCAGCACGATGTTGGTCCAGAAGAAGACCTTCAGCTTACACCAGCGGTCGGTCAGCACTTTTGCCAGCACGCTGCCGAGCATCATGCCGACCACGCCCAGGCTGATAAACAGCGTAGCGAAGTGGGTGCTCTGGCCCATCACCCAGGTGACGTAATACATGGTGGCCGCCATACGGATAAAGCCCGGGCAGACGTTGCAGAGCGTCAGCAGTAGAATGCGTACCCACTGGTCGTTCTTCCACACGTCTTTCAAATCGTTTTTCAACTCGTCGTTGGTCTGTACCGCCGGGCGCACGCGCTCGCGCACGGTGGCGAAGCAGAACAGGAACATGCAGGTGCCAATCAGCGCCAGCACGGTCATCGCCATCTGGTAGCCTTTGGCTTTATTGTCCCCGCCAAACCAGTCGGCCATCGGCAGCAGCGTTAATGAGAGCAGCAGCGTGGCGATGCCGACCAGCACGAAGCGATACGACTGGCAGGCCACGCGTTCTTTTGGATCGTTGGTGATTACCCCTCCTAAGGAGCAGTAAGGGATGTTGATTGCCGTATAGGTCAAAGAGAGCAGGAAGTAGGTGACAAACGCATAGATAACTTTGCTGCTATAGCTCCACTCCGGCGTGGTGAACATCAGGATGCTGAACAGCGCGTAGGGGAAGGCGATCCACAGCAGCCATGGACGAAATCGGCCATATTTACTGCGGGTACGGTCGGCAATCGCGCCCATGATCGGGTCCGTTACGGCGTCAATTACGCGGACGGACAGCAGCAGCACGCCGACCAGCGCAGGCGCGAGGCCAAAAATATCCGTATAAAAATAGTTAACAAACAACATGATGGCGCCAAAGATAATGTTGCATCCGGCGTCGCCCATCCCATAGCCGATCTTTTCTTTTACTGACAGTGTGTTGTTATCCATCGACAGCTCTCCGGTTTACGGTATGGAGAGAATTATTCGCTGGCAAAGGGATATATGCGTTGCAGTATCAGGGCGGTGATATGGATAAATGCGCTATGGGCGTGAAAGTGTGAGGGAGGTAACAACGCGCGGTACCCGCAAAAGCAGGTACCGCGGAGAGAGGCTTAGTGTGCCTTCATGGCATTACGGCTTTTCTGACTGAAGAGATAGCCCACGCCGAGGATCGCAATCCAGACCGGGATCAGGTAGACGGAAATCGCCATACCCGGCGTGATCAGCATGATCACCAGCACGGCCGCCATAAACAGCAGGCAGATCCAGTTACCCAGCGGATAGAGCAGGGCAGGGAAGCGCGTGGTGACGCCCTGCTGCTGTTTCGCGCGGCGGAACTTGATGTGTGCCAGGCTGATCATCGCCCAATTGATGACCAGGGCTGAGACCACCAGCGCCATCAGCAGGCCAAACGCCGATTCCGGTGCCATGTAGTTAATGAGCACGCACAGGGCGGTCACGATGGCGGAAACAATGATGGTATTCACCGGCACGCCGCGTTTATCAACGTTAAGCAGCATCTTCGGCGCGTTGCCCTGTTGGGCGAGGCCGAACAGCATACGGCTATTGCAGTATACGCAGCTGTTGTATACGGAGAGCGCTGCGGTCAGCACCACGATGTTCAGGGCGTTGGCGACAAAGGTGTCGCCCAGCTCGTGGAAGATCAGCACAAACGGGCTGGTGTCGGCGGTGACGCGCGTCCACGGCAGCAGGGAGAGCAGCACGGCCAGTGAGCCCACATAGAAGATCAGAATACGGTAGATAACCTGATTTGTGGCTTTCGGGATGCTCTGCTCCGGGTTGTCGGCTTCAGCGGCAGTGATCCCTACCAGCTCCAGACCGCCGAAGGAGAACATAATGATGGCCATCATCATCACCAGACCTGTCATGCCGTGAGGCAGGAAGCCACCCTGTTCCCAGAGGTTGCGCACGGTGGCCTGCGGTCCGCCGTTGCCGCTGAACAGCAGCCAGCCGCCAAAGATAATCATCGCCACCACGGCAATGACTTTGATGATGGCGAACCAGAACTCCATCTCACCGAACACTTTTACGTTGGTCAGGTTAATGGCGTTAATAATGACAAAGAAGGCCGCAGCAGAAGCCCAGGTTGGGATTTCGGGATACCAGAACTGAATGTATTTTCCGACGGCGGTAAGCTCAGCCATGGCAACCAGAACGTACAGCACCCAATAGTTCCAGCCTGAGGCGAAACCGGCAAAGCTGCCCCAGTATTTATAGGCAAAGTGGCTGAAGGAGCCTGCGACCGGCTCTTCAACGACCATTTCGCCCAGCTGGCGCATAATCAGAAAAGCAATGAAACCCGCAATCGCGTAACCCAAAATAATACCCGGACCGGCAGACTGGATAACGGATGCGCTGCCCAGAAACAGGCCGGTACCTATCGCACCGCCCAGTGCGATGAGCTGAATATGGCGGTTTTTAAGCCCGCGCTTTAGCTGATCGCCGTGCTGTTGAGCTTCCATTTGAAACCTCGTGTGTGGTTGTTATGTTCACGCTGTGCGTGTGTAATTATGAAAATCCATATTCTGTATTTATTTCTTTACGGTTAACGAGACCGAAAAAAGCGGAGATGACTTCCGTAAGCGCAAGAATAGTGGTAAGCGCCTGCGAATGCACCTGCTTTATGAAGGGGTGATGACGACTTGAATAAAAAGAAAGCATTTGTAAATCGGCCCGCTCGTTGTTCCTAACCCAACCTATAGAATAGAAATGCGCCGTAAGTGGGCGAATTTTCATTATTTGCCTTGTTGAATCGCTTCAGATTGCAAAAACCCTCGTTTCATTATGGTTAAAACTCCCTCTTTAGGAGTAATCAACTCATTTGTGCAAAGTTACATTTCTGAAACGTTATTTCTGTAAGGTTGTTAAAATGTGCAGGGTTTACTGATTTCAATCAAAACCAATATGGACAGAAGGTGAATACTTTGTTACTTTAGCGATACGAAATAGAAATTGGTAAGACCAATTGACTCCGGGCAAAAAGGCGTAAGACAGGGAATATGGCCTACAGCAAAATTCGCCAACCAAAACTATCTGATGTGATTGAGCAGCAGCTGGAGTTTTTAATCCTCGAAGGGACTCTGCGCCCGGGTGAGAAACTTCCACCAGAACGCGAGCTGGCAAAACAGTTCGACGTTTCACGTCCCTCTCTGCGTGAGGCGATTCAACGTCTCGAAGCAAAGGGCTTGCTGCTTCGTCGCCAGGGCGGCGGAACCTTTGTGCAAAACAGCCTGTGGCAGAGCTTCAGCGATCCGCTGGTAGAACTTCTCTCTGACCACCCAGAATCCCAGTTTGACCTGCTTGAGACCCGTCACGCGCTTGAAGGGATTGCGGCCTATTACGCCGCCCTTCGCAGCACTGATGAAGATCGCGTGCGTATCCGCGAACTGCATCAGGCCATTGAACGGGCACAGCAGTCCGGCGATTTAGACGCCGAGTCCAGCGCCGTCGTCCAGTATCAAATCGCCGTCACCGAAGCGGCACACAATGTGGTGCTCCTCCATCTGCTACGCTGCATGGAGCCGATGCTGGCCCAGAACGTTCGTCAGAATTTTGAATTGTTGTATGCCCGTCGGGAGATGCTCCCACTGGTAAGCAACCATCGCACCCGAATATTCGAGGCGATAATGGCCGGGGAACCGGAGCAGGCGCGTGAAGCGTCGCACCGCCATCTGGCTTTCATTGAGGAAATCTTGCTGGACCGCAGCCGTGAACAATCGCGTCGCGAACGTTCATTACGCCGCATACAGCAACGAAAGGATTAAGCGCCAGGTACTTTTAGAGCGCGGCAACTAAACGCAGAACCTGTCTTATTGTGTTCTTGCCCAAGAGCACAATGGGACAGGTTCCAGACAAATCAACGTATTAGATAGATAAGGAATACCCCCATGTCAGAACGTCTCCAAAATGACGTGGATCCGATCGAAACTCGCGACTGGCTACAGGCGATCGAATCGGTCATCCGTGAAGAAGGTGTTGAGCGCGCTCAGTATCTGATTGATCAGCTGCTTTCTGAAGCCCGCAAAGGCGGTGTGAAGGTTGCTTCAGGTGCAGGGGCTAGCAACTACGTAAACACGATTGCCGTCGAAGACGAACCGGAATACCCGGGCAATCTGGATCTGGAACGTCGTATCCGTTCTGCAATCCGCTGGAACGCCATCATGACCGTTCTGCGCGCCTCCAAGAAAGATCTGGAGCTCGGTGGCCACATGGCGTCCTTCCAGTCTTCTGCGACCGTTTACGAAGTGTGCTTTAACCACTTCTTCCGTGCAGCGAACGAGAAAGACGGCGGCGACCTGGTGTACTTCCAGGGCCACATCTCTCCGGGCATCTATGCACGTGCCTTCCTGGAAGGTCGTCTGACTGAAGAGCAGATGAACAACTTCCGTCAGGAAGTTCACGGTAAAGGTCTGTCTTCTTACCCGCACCCTAAACTGATGCCTGAATTCTGGCAGTTCCCGACCGTATCTATGGGTCTGGGCCCAATCGGTGCGATCTACCAGGCTAAATTCCTGAAGTACCTGGAACACCGTGGTCTGAAAGACACCTCTGAGCAGACCGTATACGCCTTCCTGGGCGACGGTGAAATGGATGAGCCAGAATCTAAAGGTGCGATCACCATCGCTACCCGTGAGAAGCTGGACAACCTGTGCTTCATCATCAACTGTAACCTGCAGCGTCTGGATGGTCCGGTAACCGGCAACGGCAAGATCATCAACGAACTGGAAGGCATCTTCGCGGGTGCTGGCTGGAACGTGATCAAAGTCATGTGGGGCGGTCGTTGGGATGAACTGCTGCGTAAAGACACCAGCGGTAAACTGATCCAGCTGATGAACGAAACCGTTGACGGTGACTACCAGACCTTCAAATCCAAAGACGGTGCCTACGTTCGTGAGCACTTCTTCGGCAAATACCCTGAAACCGCAGCCCTGGTTGCAGACTGGACTGATGAGCAGATCTGGGCCCTGAACCGCGGTGGTCACGATCCGAAGAAAGTCTACGCTGCACTGAAAAAAGCGCGTGAAACCAAAGGTAAAGCGACTGTAATCCTGGCCCATACCATCAAAGGTTACGGCATGGGTGATACCGCAGAAGGTAAAAACATCGCTCACCAGGTTAAGAAAATGAACATGGACGGCGTGCGTTATATCCGCGACCGTTTCAACGTTCCAGTGACCGATGAGCAGGTAGAAAACCTGTCTTACATCACCTTCCCGGAAGGTTCTGAAGAGCATAAGTACCTGCACGAACGTCGTCAGGCGCTGAAAGGCTACCTGCCAGCTCGTCAGCCTAACTTCACCGAGAAGCTGGAACTGCCAGCGCTGGAAGACTTCTCTCAGCTGCTGGAAGAGCAGAACAAAGAGATCTCTACCACTATCGCTTTCGTTCGTGCCCTGAACGTGATGCTGAAGAACAAGTCGATCAAAGATCGTCTGGTTCCAATCATCGCCGACGAAGCGCGTACTTTCGGTATGGAAGGTCTGTTCCGTCAGATCGGTATCTACAGCCCGAACGGCCAGCAGTACACCCCGCAGGACCGTGAGCAGGTTGCATACTACAAAGAAGACGAGAAAGGTCAGATCCTGCAGGAAGGTATCAACGAGCTGGGCGCAGGCGCATCCTGGCTGGCTGCTGCGACTTCTTACAGCACCAACAACCTGCCGATGATCCCGTTCTACATTTACTACTCCATGTTCGGGTTCCAGCGTATCGGTGACCTGTGCTGGCAGGCAGGCGACCAGCAGGCTCGCGGCTTCCTGGTAGGTGGTACTTCCGGTCGTACGACCCTGAACGGTGAAGGTCTGCAGCACGAAGATGGCCACAGCCACATTCAGTCTCTGACTATCCCTAACTGTATCTCTTACGACCCGTCTTACGCGTACGAAGTGGCAGTCATCATGCATGACGGTCTGCAGCGCATGTACGGTGAAGCGCAAGAGAACATTTACTACTACATCACCACCCTGAACGAAAACTACCACATGCCGGCAATGCCAGCAGGTGCCGAGGAAGGTATCCGTAAAGGTATCTACAAACTCGAAACCATTGAAGGTAGCAAAGGTAAAGTTCAGCTGCTGGGCTCCGGTTCTATCCTGCGTCACGTACGTGAAGCAGCGCAGATCCTGGCGAAAGACTACGGTGTCGGTTCCGATGTGTACTCTGTGACCTCATTCACTGAGCTGGCGCGTGATGGCCAGGATTGTGAGCGCTGGAACATGCTGCACCCAATGGAAACCCCACGCGTTCCGTACATCGCTCAGGTGATGAACGATGCACCAGCGGTCGCGTCTACTGACTATATGAAACTGTTCGCTGAGCAGGTTCGTACTTACGTTCCAGCTGATGATTATCGCGTTCTGGGTACTGACGGCTTCGGTCGTTCTGACAGCCGCGAAAACCTGCGTCACCACTTCGAAGTTGATGCTTCTTACGTGGTTGTAGCAGCACTGGGCGAACTGGCTAAACGTGGCGAAATCGATAAGAAAGTGGTTGCAGACGCAATCACCAAATTCAACATCGATGCAGAAAAAGTTAACCCGCGTCTGGCGTAAGAGGTAAAAGAATAATGGCTATCGAAATCAATGTACCGGACATCGGGGCTGATGAAGTTGAAATCACCGAGATCCTGGTCAAAGTAGGCGACAAAGTTGAAGCTGAACAGTCGCTGATCACCGTAGAAGGCGACAAAGCCTCTATGGAAGTCCCGTCTCCTCAGGCTGGCATCGTTAAAGAGATCAAAGTCTCTGTTGGCGATAAAACCGAGACTGGCAAACTGATCATGATTTTCGATTCCGCCGACGGTGCAGCAGCAGCTGCACCTGCGCAGGAAGAGAAGAAAGCCGCTCCGGCCGCCGCTGCTCCAGCCGCTGCCGCGAGCGCGAAAGAAGTGAACGTGCCTGACATCGGCGGTGACGAAGTTGAAGTCACTGAAATCCTGGTGAAAGTGGGCGACACCGTTGCGGCCGAGCAGTCACTGATCACCGTAGAAGGCGACAAAGCCTCTATGGAAGTGCCAGCGCCGTTCGCCGGTACCGTTAAAGAGATCAAGATCAACACCGGTGACAAAGTGTCTACTGGCTCCCTGATCATGGTCTTCGAAGTGGCAGGTGCTGCACCTGTTGCCGCGCCTGCACAGGCCGCTGCTCCGGCTCCAGCCGCAGCACCAGCCGCTGCTGGCGGCGCGAAAGACGTTAACGTACCGGACATCGGCGGTGACGAAGTTGAAGTCACCGAAGTGATGGTGAAAGTGGGCGACAAAGTTGCCGCTGAACAGTCACTGATCACCGTTGAAGGCGACAAGGCTTCTATGGAAGTCCCTGCGCCGTTCGCGGGTACGGTTAAAGAGATCAAAATCAGCACCGGCGACAAAGTGTCTACCGGCTCTCTGATCATGGTCTTCGAAGTGGAAGGCGCTGCGCCTGCCGCAGCTCCGGCTGCCGCGGCTGCTCCTGCACCTGCTGCTGCGCCGGCTCAGGCTGCTAAACCAGCCGCTGCCCCTGCTGCTAAAGCAGAAAAATCTGAGTTCGCTGAAAACGACGCTTACGTCCACGCTACCCCGCTGATTCGTCGCCTGGCGCGCGAATTCGGTGTGAACCTGGCGAAAGTGAAAGGGACCGGCCGTAAGGGTCGTATCCTGCGCGAAGACGTTCAGACCTACGTGAAAGACGCGGTGAAACGCGCCGAAGCTGCACCAGCTGCAGCCGCTGGCGGCGGTATCCCGGGCATGCTGCCATGGCCGAAAGTGGACTTCAGCAAGTTCGGCGAAATCGAAGAAGTGGAGCTGGGCCGTATCCAGAAAATCTCTGGTGCGAACCTGAGCCGTAACTGGGTGATGATCCCGCACGTTACGCACTTTGATAAGACCGATATCACCGATCTGGAAGCGTTCCGTAAACAGCAGAACGCCGAAGCCGAGAAGCGCAAACTGGACGTGAAATTCACCCCAGTGGTCTTCATTATGAAAGCGGTTGCTGCGGCTCTGGAGCAGATGCCACGCTTCAACAGCTCCCTGTCCGAAGACGGTCAGAAGCTGACGCTGAAGAAATACATCAACATCGGTGTTGCGGTTGATACGCCAAATGGTCTGGTTGTTCCGGTCTTCAAAGACGTGAACAAGAAGAGCATTACCGAGCTGTCCCGTGAACTGACCGTGATCTCCAAGAAAGCGCGTGATGGTAAGCTGACTGCCGGCGAAATGCAGGGCGGCTGCTTCACTATCTCCAGCATCGGCGGCCTGGGTACTACCCACTTCGCGCCGATTGTGAACGCGCCGGAAGTGGCTATCCTCGGTGTGTCCAAGTCCGCGATGGAGCCGGTGTGGAATGGCAAAGAGTTCGTACCGCGTCTGATGATGCCAATCTCTCTGTCCTTCGACCACCGCGTAATCGACGGTGCTGATGGTGCGCGTTTCATCACCATCATCAACAACATGCTGAGCGACATTCGCCGCCTGGTGATGTAATCGAAAAGCCGGCCAGTCGGCCGGCTTTTTTCTGATAATCTCATGGGGTTTGTGAGGTTATTGGCGAAAGCGACAATTCGTGAGCCGTTTGTTGTTTCAAAATTGTTAACAATTTTGTAAACTGCGGGCGGATAGAACGACCCGGTGGACGACGGGTATAAATTAAGAGGTCATGATGAGCACAGAAATCAAAACTCAGGTCGTAGTACTTGGGGCAGGCCCGGCAGGTTACTCCGCAGCATTCCGCGCCGCGGATTTAGGTCTGGAAACCGTCATCGTAGAGCGTTACAGCACCCTCGGCGGTGTTTGTCTGAACGTCGGCTGTATCCCTTCTAAAGCGCTGCTGCACGTAGCGAAAGTTATCGAAGAAGCCAAAGCGCTGGCTGAACACGGTATCGTCTTCGGCGAGCCGAAAACCGATATCGACAAAATTCGTACCTGGAAAGAGAAAGTTATCACTCAGCTGACCGGCGGTCTGGCGGGTATGGCCAAAGGCCGTAAAGTGAAAGTGGTAAACGGTCTGGGTAAATTCACCGGTGCGAACACCCTGGAAGTGGAAGGCGAAAACGGCAAAACCGTGATCAACTTCGACAACGCGATCATCGCGGCAGGCTCTCGCCCAATCGAACTGCCATTCATTCCGCATGAAGATCCACGCGTGTGGGATTCCACCGATGCGCTGGAGCTGAAAACCGTTCCTAAGCGTCTGCTGGTTATGGGCGGCGGTATCATCGGTCTGGAAATGGGTACCGTGTACCATGCGCTGGGTTCAGAGATCGACGTGGTTGAAATGTTCGACCAGGTTATCCCGGCTGCCGACAAAGACATCGTTAAGGTCTTCACCAAACGCATCAGCAAGAAATTTAACCTGATGCTGGAAACCAAAGTGACTGCCGTTGAAGCGAAAGAAGACGGTATTTACGTTTCCATGGAAGGCAAAAAAGCCCCATCCGAACCACAGCGTTACGACGCCGTGCTGGTGGCTATCGGTCGTGTACCGAACGGTAAAAACCTCGACGCGGGCAAAGCTGGCGTGGAAGTGGACGACCGTGGCTTCATCCGCGTTGACAAACAGCTGCGCACCAACGTGCCGCACATCTTTGCTATCGGCGATATCGTCGGTCAGCCAATGCTGGCGCACAAAGGTGTCCACGAAGGTCACGTTGCCGCTGAAGTTATCGCCGGCATGAAGCACTACTTCGATCCGAAAGTGATCCCATCTATCGCGTACACCGAGCCAGAAGTGGCATGGGTGGGTCTGACCGAGAAAGAAGCGAAAGAGAAAGGCATCAGCTACGAAACCGCCACCTTCCCGTGGGCTGCTTCTGGCCGTGCTATCGCTTCCGACTGCGCAGACGGTATGACCAAACTGATCTTCGACAAAGAGACTCACCGTGTAATCGGTGGTGCGATTGTCGGTACCAACGGCGGCGAGCTGCTGGGTGAAATCGGTCTGGCTATCGAAATGGGCTGTGACGCTGAAGACATCGCGCTGACCATCCACGCTCACCCGACTCTGCACGAGTCCGTGGGCCTGGCGGCAGAAGTGTTTGAAGGTAGCATCACCGACCTGCCAAACGCGAAAGCGAAGAAGAAATAAGTTTCTTCAGATGAAAAAAGCGGCCTCAGGCCGCTTTTTTTATGCGCTGCGTTCAGGGGGCCACAGGCTGCCAGGTTTTATCAGGACTATAGGTGGTTAACGCCCGGGCTTTCTGCTCAGAATCGCTGCCGAGATCGGTCTGATACACCTTATCATCCTGATTTATCACAAAGCTCATGACGCCCGTCTGACCATAGCTGACTGGCCAGGCCACCATCGCGAAACCGTTATTATCCGGCAGGATGCGGAAACGATAGCCGTGATAACCGGTACCCGGCTCTTTTGGGCTAAATGCCGGTCCGAGCGGACTGGGCGCTTCGCCGGGAGAGGCAGGCCAGTACAAACCGTCTTTTTTCCCTTTCGAGCTGACAATCTTCTGCGCGAATTTCTGGTTCATCGCAAAGTAGCTTTGCTGCGCATCAACATAGGCATGTAAGGCTTCAATGGCGGCAAGTTCGTTACGCCCGATTTCGCGGGTCAGGATCTCTTCGGCCCCTTCTTTGATATCGAATTGCCAACCGGCAGAGGTTTTGATCACCGGGATAGGAAGCTGCCAGCTGTTGTCACCGACAACCAGATGCGCCGTATCCCCTTCGACAACCGTGTTATGACGGACTTTCCAGTCGCGCAGGAAACGATCGACGGCATCCGGGTCAACGCCTTCAGGGGGCAGAAAATCGCGCCAGTTCTCTCCAAGCAGATTGCTCATCTCGCTCTCATTATGCTCACTAATGGCTTTGGTCAGCGCATCGGTTGCCTGATCGGGGGTGCTAAAGGATTGCTGCGCCATCACCGAAGCCGAAAGCATGAACAACACCATGCCACTGAGTAGTTTACTTTTCATGTCGGTTCCCTTAGCGATGTCGAATTTCACGGCGTTCAGCGCGTCCACCAGACGCCTGACGTGGCTGCTGCTGGCGAGCCGCAAGCTGTCTGCTTTGCGCACCGCGCTGCTGCTGCGCCTGCCAGTTCGCGGAGCGGCTGTCGTTGCCGCTCAGCGCATTGGCCCGGGGCTGGCTGTTTCGCTGCTGGAGAGCGCGTTGCTGCGCCGGCTGCGAACCCCGTTTCTCTTGTCTCTGCGCGGTGGTCTGGCGATTTTCTCGCTGCTGCGTGGTGGTTCGCTTCGTCGTCTGCGGTTTGGTGTCGTAGCCACGGTAGTTATTGCGCTGCGAAATCTGCTTCAGCTGTTCACTTGAGGCCTGACGCTGCACATCTTTCGTGCCGGGACGCGCCGTTTGGGGGAAGGTTTTACCCGTGGACTTCTCCATCTGGCTCAGGGCAGCCTGACGCTGGCTATCGCGGTTAACCGGTTTTTGCTGCGTTGAGCTTAGTCCGGTAGCCGTGCTGGTGGAGTGGAAACGGTTGTTGAGCTGGTTAGTCGGATAAGGCACGCCTTCACGATAGGCTGGGTTATGCTGCCAGGTACGGTTGGCGTCCGTTAGACGCTGCCCGCTGATTTTATTGAAGTTCTCAACGTTGATATTGATGTTGTTATCACCGTTGCGGTTATAGCCGCCGTGATTATCCCAGTCGTCATGGTGATGATCCCAGTCATCGTCATCATCCCAATCGATGTTGCTGAAGATGGCATAGGTTGTGGCGACGCCCAGGCTGAAGCCTAAGCCGTTGACGAAGCTGTTGCCAAACTGCTCCCCGGGTGTAGGCGGGAGATAAGTAGGTGGATAGGCGGTGTTTGGCCAGGTCCCGTAAACCGTATTGGGGTTATAGGTAGGGACGTAAACAACCTGCGGATCGGCAGATTCAATTTTGATTACCGTTGGGGCCGGCGCAGACGTGGTTGTTGTCGTTGCCTCGGTGGTGCTGGTTTTCGCTGGTGCCGGTTTTGTCACGGTGGTGACCGTCTGCTGAGGCGTGGATTGTAAAGCGCCGGTCTTTTGTGCCAGCGCGCGCAGGCGTTGAACGGAATCCATTACGTCCTTCGGCTGCGCGAGAAACGCATCGCCCAGATTTTGTACCCACGGCGGGTTTTCACCCATCAGGGACATGAGCTGAGGAAACGCGACCAGCGATTTTACGCTGGGATCCCAGGGCTGGCTGGCAACGGCCTGAATGGCGGCGTCCCCTTCCATTTTAGGGTTGTCTTTTGACCACTGCGCCGCCTGGATCACGTTGGCCGGGTAAGTCGAGGCCATCAGGATTTGCGACAGCAGGGCATCCGGGTAGAGCGCGATAGGGGCAACCCACTGATCGATTTGCGCGGCAGTATAGGTTGGTGCGGCGACAGGGGCGGGCGTTGCTGCTACCGGTGCCGCCGGTGCCGCTGGTTGTTGTGCGACGGGGGTCGGCGCAACGGGTTCCGTTGCACGACTTTTGACAAACATGACGCCTGAGGCGGCAAGCAGCCCGGCACTGCACAGAAGGACGAGCAGATGTGGCTTAAAGGGCAACTTCATAAAATGACTCCAACGAGACAAGCGCTGTGCCGTGAGGCGTTACGGTTGGCGTGAGTATTATTCACCCGTCTTTTACTGTTTTGACTTTTATTGGGAAGCGTCCGGTACGTCCGGATAAAGATTGTGAGTATTTATTACACAATTATATGCGATGCGGGAAAAACCGAAGGGAATTCAGAAGGCCGCTCTTACGAGCGGCCAGCAGCTAGTTGCCGAGGTTGACGACAAACAGCACCGTGATGTCGGATATGTTCCAGCCACCGTGCAGCGCGGTTAGCAGTAAACCGGTCACAACGATCAGCGCAGTGATTCGCATCTCCATTGCGTGCGTTCCTGTAAAGGCTACGCGGGTTCATTCTTCACCGGGAAAGGCAGAACCAGGCAAGTTGGGATTGCCGCGTAGGTTACGGAACTGCTCCCGGGCCCGGTGACTGGTTGCTACACCAGCGAAGCAGGCCGAGAGGAAGAGTAATCGACTCAGTAGTCATTCTGAAGGCGAAAAATGAAGTGAAACGAATTTTCATTCGAAACAGGAAGGCGCTACGCAAAATTGACATAATGGCTTGCAAGCCAGCGGGGCGTGATGCAAAATTCATTGCGTTGGGGTTGCCGCAAATCTGCCAACACGGTGTGCTACCATCGCAAGGCAACAAATAAACCGCTATCAGGCGGTTTTTTTGTACCCAAAATTCGTCTTGTCTCCCCGCTACACCATGCTTAACGATTCAGCAAATTTTTTAATGTTGCTTTTTTGTAAACGGATTAACACTGTGCAGAAATCCTGCTATGCTGCCCGACGCGGTATCGGGCATTTACCCTACAAACTGCTGTCTCACAGGAGCGTGAAGAGAACGCCCGCCGCATATGACAATGAGAGCGAGGAGAACCGTCGTGCTAGAAGAATACCGTAAGCACGTAGCAGAACGTGCCGCCGAGGGAATTGTACCCAAACCTTTAGATGCAACCCAAATGGCCGCGCTCGTCGAGCTGCTGAAGAACCCGCCTAAGGGCGAAGAAGAATTCCTGTTAGATCTGCTGATCAACCGCGTACCGCCTGGCGTAGATGAAGCTGCCTACGTAAAAGCCGGATTCCTTGCTGCTATCGCCAAAGGCGAAGCCACCTCCCCACTGGTTACTCCTGAAAAAGCCATTGAACTGCTCGGCACCATGCAGGGTGGTTACAACATACATCCGCTGATTGACGCGCTGGATAACGACAAGCTGGCACCGATTGCCGCTAAAGCGCTCTCTTCCACGCTGCTGATGTTCGATAACTTCTACGATGTAGAAGAAAAAGCCAAAGCAGGCAACGTCTATGCGAAGCAGGTGATGCAGTCCTGGGCGGATGCCGAATGGTTCCTGAACCGTCCTGCGCTGGCTGAAAAAATCACCGTTACCGTCTTTAAAGTGACCGGTGAAACCAACACCGATGACCTCTCTCCGGCACCGGACGCGTGGTCTCGCCCGGATATTCCTCTGCACGCCCTGGCAATGCTGAAAAACGCCCGTGAAGGCATTGAGCCGGATCAGCCGGGCAGCGTTGGCCCGATCAAACAGATCGAAGCCCTGCAGAAAAAAGGGTTCCCGCTGGCCTACGTGGGTGACGTTGTAGGTACCGGTTCTTCCCGTAAGTCCGCCACCAACTCCGTGCTGTGGTTCATGGGTGATGACATCCCTCATGTGCCAAACAAACGCGGCGGCGGCCTGTGCCTTGGCGGCAAAATTGCACCGATCTTCTTCAACACCATGGAAGATGCGGGCGCCCTGCCGATCGAAGTGGATGTTTCTAACCTGAATATGGGCGACGTGATTGACGTTTACCCGTACAAAGGTGAAGTGCGTAACCATGAAACCAACGAGCTGCTGGCGAGCTTTGAGCTGAAAACCGACGTGCTGATCGACGAAGTGCGTGCCGGTGGCCGTATTCCGCTGATCATCGGCCGTGGCCTGACCACCAAAGCGCGTGAAGCGCTGGGTCTGCCGCACAGTGATGTATTCCGTCACGCGAAAGACGTGGCGGAAAGCAATCGCGGTTACTCTCTGGCGCAGAAAATGGTCGGTCGCGCCTGCGGCGTCGCCGGTGTTCGTCCTGGCGCATACTGCGAGCCGAAGATGACCTCCGTAGGTTCTCAGGACACCACTGGCCCAATGACCCGTGACGAACTGAAAGACCTGGCGTGCCTGGGCTTCTCTTCTGACCTGGTGATGCAGTCCTTCTGCCACACGGCGGCGTATCCGAAGCCGGTTGACGTGACCACGCACCACACGCTGCCAGACTTCATCATGAACCGCGGCGGCGTTTCCCTGCGTCCGGGCGACGGCGTAATTCACTCCTGGCTGAACCGCATGCTGCTGCCGGATACCGTGGGTACCGGCGGTGACTCCCATACCCGTTTCCCAATCGGTATCTCTTTCCCGGCGGGCTCCGGTCTGGTGGCGTTTGCTGCGGCGACGGGCGTGATGCCGCTGGATATGCCGGAATCGGTGCTGGTGCGCTTCAAAGGTAAAATGCAGCCGGGTATCACCCTGCGCGACCTGGTTCACGCGATCCCGCTGTATGCGATTAAACAGGGTCTGCTGACCGTTGAGAAGAAAGGGAAGAAAAACATCTTCTCTGGCCGCATCCTGGAAATCGAAGGTCTGCCGGATCTGAAGGTTGAGCAGGCGTTCGAGCTGACCGATGCCTCCGCTGAGCGTTCAGCTGCGGGCTGTACCATCAAGCTGAACAAAGAGCCGATTATTGAGTATCTTAACTCTAACATCGTGCTGCTGAAGTGGATGATTGCAGAAGGCTACGGCGACCGTCGTACGCTGGAGCGTCGTATCCAGGGCATGGAGAAATGGCTGGCCAATCCGCAACTGCTGGAAGCCGATGCTGACGCAGAGTACGCGGCGGTGATCGACATCGATCTGGCGGATATCAAAGAGCCAATCCTGTGTGCACCGAACGATCCGGACGACGCGCGTCCGCTGTCCGAAGTTCAGGGCGAGAAGATCGACGAAGTGTTCATCGGATCCTGCATGACCAACATCGGCCACTTCCGTGCGGCCGGCAAGCTGCTGGATACCCACAAAGGCCAGCTGCCAACCCGTCTGTGGGTGGCGCCGCCAACCCGTATGGATGCGGCTCAGCTGACCGAAGAGGGCTACTACAGCGTGTTTGGTAAGAGCGGGGCGCGTATCGAAATTCCTGGCTGCTCCCTGTGCATGGGCAACCAGGCGCGCGTAGCCGACGGTGCGACGGTGGTTTCCACCTCTACCCGTAACTTCCCGAACCGTTTAGGTACCGGTGCGAACGTCTTCCTGGCCTCTGCGGAGCTGGCGGCGGTTGCGGCGCTGATTGGCAAACTGCCAACGCCGGAAGAGTACCAGACCTTTGTGGCTCAGGTGGATAAGACCGCGGTGGATACTTATCGCTATCTGAACTTCGACCAGCTCTCTCAGTACACCGAGAAGGCCGACGGGGTTATCTTCCAGACGGCGGTATAAACAGCAAAACCGTCTCCACGAGACGGTTTTTAGTGTTTGCACCCTCTCCCGTGGGAGAGGGACGGGGTGAGGGCATCAGGCCGCAGGGTCTTGCTCTCACCTTTTTATTTTCATTCCTCCCACCTCTCACGCTTTTTTTCTTCCTCGCTGCTGCGATAATTACCTTAATGGCTTTGCAGAGGAAAACACTATGGATTACGAATTTCTGCGCGACATCACCGGAGTGGTGAAAGTGCGTATGTCGATGGGCCACGAAGCCGTTGGACACTGGTTTAACGAAGAGGTGAAAGAAAATCTCGCACTTCTTGATGAGGTTGAACAGGCGGCAAATACGGTGAAAGGCAGTGAACGCTCCTGGCAACGCGCCGGGCATGAATACACGCTGTGGATGGACGGTGAAGAGGTTATGGTGCGCGCCAACCAGCTCGAGTTTTCAGGTGACGAGATGGAAGAAGGGATGAGCTACTATGACGAAGAGAGCCTGTCGATGTGCGGCGTAGAAGACTTCCTTCAGGTGGTGAATGCCTACCGCGAGTTTATGAAACAGCGGTAACTTCCCGAAGCGTCCCTGCTCCGGGCAACACTTACACGGCCGGAATATTACGGCCGTAGTAGATCTCGCGCATCTCTTTCCAGAGCAGGTCGGTAATCGCCTTACGCTCTTCTTCGCTCAAATCTTCCGGCTTCGTGTGGAACATATAGTGCTTAAGGTCGAATTCCTTAAGTAACATCTTGGTATGGAAGATGTTTTCCTGGTATACGTTCACGTCCATCATGTCATACAGCGATTTCATGTCTTCGGACATGAAGTTCTGAATAGAGTTGATTTCGTGGTCGATGAAGTGCTTCATGCCGTTGATATCACGAGTAAAACCGCGCACGCGGTAATCAATCGTGACGATATCCGATTCCAGCTGATGGATGAGATAGTTCAGCGCGTTCAGCGGGGAAATCACGCCGCAGGTCGACACTTCAATATCGGCGCGGAACGTACACAGCCCACCTTCCGGGTGACTCTCCGGGTAGGTATGGACGCAGATATGGCTTTTATCCAGGTGGGCAACAACCACTTCCGGCAGCGGGCCCGGATGTTCCGTTTTGTCGATAAGCTTAGGATCGACCGGCTCTTCGCTGACCAGGATGGTCACGCTGGCGCCCTGGGGTTCATAATCCTGTCGGGCGATGTTCAGGATGTTGGCGCCGATAATGGAACAGGTTTCTGACAGGATCTCGGTCAGACGGTTGGCGTTGTAGAGTTCGTCGATATAGGCGATGTAACCATCGCGTTCTTCCGCTGTTTTGGCATAGCAGATATCGTAAATACAAAAACTCAGGCTTTTCGTCAGGTTGTTAAAGCCATGCAGTTTAAGCTTTTTCAATTAGCTCACCCCCTTAGTGGATAATGCGTCTTGCAGGTACTGCGGCAGAGCAAACGCTGCGGTATGAATAGCCGGATTGTAGTATCGGCACTGAAGACCGGCCTGATGGAAGCGGGCCTGAATAATTTCGGTGGAAAGATGACGTAATACGTCGTTATCCGTCGCCCAGGCAAAGGTCATGATCCCGCCGTAGTACGTCGGAATAGCGGCCTGATAGAAGCTGACATCATCGAAATAGGTGCTGAGCTTACGATGGCTATCCAGCGCTTCATCCTGCTGCAGGAAGCAGACGCCATTTTGGGCGACGAAGATCCCGCCCGGGTTCAGGCAGCGCTTGCAGCCCTCGTAGAAGGAGGAGGTAAACAGCGACGCGCCGGGGCCGATAGGGTCGGTGCAGTCGGAGATGATCACGTCAAAGGTCTGCGAGGTCTGGTTAACGAAGTTAACGCCGTCGTCAATCACCAGGCTAAAGCGCGGATCGTCATAGCTGCCGGCATTGTGGTTGGGCAGGTACTGGCGGCAGAAAGAGACGACGCCCGCATCGATTTCCACCATGGTGATGGTTTCAATGGAACGATGGCGGGACACTTCACGCAGCATTGCGCCGTCGCCACCGCCGATAATCAGGACATGCTTCGCGTGGCCGTGCGCCAGCAGCGGGACGTGGGTCATCATCTCATGATAGATAAACTCATCTCGCTCGGTGGTTTGCACGATGCCGTCCAGCGCCATCACGCGGCCAAAGGCAGCATTCTCGAAGATGATCAGATCCTGGTGATCGGTTTTCTCATGATAGAGCACGTTATCAACGGCAAAGTACTGACCAAACTGGTCATGCAAGGTTTCATGCCACAACGTGTGGTCGGCCATAGCGAACTCCTCCTGTGTAAACATCCGTTACGCTCACAAAAAATGAGCGAAACATGATAGCTAACTCTAACCGCGGTTGCACGGTCAGAGGTTCAACAGGGGGCGTCGGGAAGGTTATTTGACGTAGGCGAGCAGGCTGAGTGAGTCGCGAGCCAGCGCTTTGCATTTTTTGGCAGTGGGAATACCAATACCGCTTAGGTCGCGGTAGCTGTCTTCACCGAGCGCCTTCATGTCGAAGCTGTCGTAGTTGCTGAGATCCCACTGGTTCTGCTGGGCAAAAAAGACCAGCGCGCGGCGAATTTGCCCGTTGGGTAAATTCTGGTAGCCACAATCATTTTTCAGGAATACAAAAACCGCCGTTAAATCGGCCATATCTTCCGCTTCATTTTCACTTAGCGCATAGCTGTTCGCACACATTGCCATCAGGCTACCGAACAAAATTGTCCTGAAAAACGTCTTCATTGCTTCTACCACTTCTTCACGGAAAATTAACGTTAGCATACTTGATGCCAGTGCGACGATCTTTATTATTGCCGCTTGACTTGACCTTCCGGTAAGGGGAGGGTTTATGCTCAAAAGATCGCCTGCTGGAAATAAGGAAATGAACATGCAACGTCGTGATTTTTTAAAATATTCCGTGGCGCTGGGTGCTGCCAGCGCATTGCCTCTCTGGAGCCGCGCGGTTTTCGCGGCTGACAGGCCTGCCTTACCCATCCCTGACTTGCTGACCGCGGATGCCCGTAGCCGTATCAAACTTGTTGTTCAGTCCGGCAACACGCTGTTCGGTGCGCACAACGCGACGACCTGGGGCTATAACGGCAATCTGCTCGGCCCGGCGCTACAGCTGCGCAAAGGGAAAGCGGTGACGGTGGATATCCACAACACGCTTGCCGAAGAGACGACGCTGCACTGGCACGGGCTGGAAGTGCCGGGCGAGGTAGACGGCGGGCCGCAGGGCGTCATCAAAGCGGGCGGCACGCGCAGCGTCACCTTTACGCCCGACCAGCGCGCGGCAACCTGCTGGTTCCATCCGCATCAGCATGGCAAAACGGGCCATCAGGTGGCGATGGGGCTGGCGGGGCTGGTGCTGATTGAAGACGACGAAAGCCGCCTGCTGCGCCTGCCGAAACAGTGGGGCATCGACGACGTGCCGGTGATTGTTCAGGACAAGAAATTCACCGCGGACGGGCAAATTGACTACCAGCTGGACGTGATGAGCGCGGCGGTAGGCTGGTTTGGCGACACGCTGTTGACCAACGGCGCCATTTATCCTCAGCACGCCGCACCCAAAGGCTGGCTGCGCCTGCGTCTGCTGAACGGCTGTAACGCGCGTTCACTCAACTTCGCCACCAGCGATAAGCGTCCTCTGTACGTGGTCGCCAGCGACGGCGGCCTGCTGCCGGAGCCGGTGAAAGTGAGCGAACTCCCGATGCTGATGGGGGAGCGCTTTGAGGTGCTGGTGGATATCAGCGACGGCAAGGCGTTTGATCTTGTGACCCTGCCGGTTAGCCAGATGGGGATGGCGGTCGCACCGTTTGACAAGCCGCATCCGGTGCTGCGCATTCAGCCGTTACTGGTGACCGCTTCCGGCACGCTGCCTGATACGTTAACCACTCTGCCAGCACTCCCGTCGCTTGATGGGCTTACGCAGCGTAAGCTACAGCTCTCCATGAACCCGATGCTCGATATGATGGGCATGCAGGCGCTGATGGCGAAATATGGCGATAAGGCGATGGCGGGGATGCATCACGGGCAGATGATGGGTCATATGAATATGGACCACGGCAAAATGGGCGGCATGGGGAACATGGATCACGGCGACCATGGCTTTGATTTCCACAACGCCAATATGATCAACGGCAAAGCGTTCGACATGAACACGCCGATGTTTGCTGCGACAAAAGGGCAGTTTGAGCGCTGGGTGATTTCAGGTGAAGGGGACATGATGCTGCATCCGTTCCACATTCACGGTACGCAGTTCCGCATTCTCTCAGAAAACGGTAAAGCGCCGGATGCGCATCGCGCGGGCTGGAAAGATACGGTGAGAGTGGAAGGCGGCGTCAGCGAGGTGCTGGTGAAGTTTGACCACGACGCGCCGAAGGAGTTTGCCTATATGGCGCACTGCCATCTGCTGGAGCATGAAGATACGGGGATGATGCTCGGGTTCACTGTTTAAAACAGTGCGGCCTGATGCCCTCACCCTGACCCTCTCCCACAGGGAGAGGGAACAAACACAAAAACGGCAACCGAAGTTGCCGTTTTGCATCTTTCCGTAAGCCGGGTAAGGCGTAGCCGCCACCCGGCTTTTTCAGTTACTTGTTTTCGTCAGGCAACGCATACGCGACAATATAGTCGCCCATCTTCGTGCCAAACGAACCGTGACCACCCGCGGAGATGACAACGTACTGCTTGCCATTCACTTCATAGGTCATCGGGGTAGCCTGTCCGCCAGCCGGCAGACGGCCTTGCCACAGTTTTTCACCGTTGGTCATGTTGTACGCGCGCAGGTAGTTATCTGCGGTTGCCGCGATGAACAGCACGTTACCGGCGGTGGAAATTGGGCCACCCAGCATTGGCATACCCATATTGAACGGCACCGGAACCGGCATCGGGAACGGCATGCTGTCCTGTGGCGTACCAATACGTTTTTTCCACACGATCTGGTTGGTTTTCAGATCCAGGCCGGAGATATAACCCCAGGCAGGCTGTTTACAAGGCAGACCAAACGGTGACAGGAACGGGTTCAGCGTTACGCCGAACGGTACGCCATACTGCGGCTGAATACCGGCTTCGGTACCGCTGCCTTTCGCGTCTTTCGGCTGCTCCATTGGGTTGCCCGGACCGCGTGGGATCAGACGGGAAACGAACGGTAGCGCCATTGGGTTAGCAATAGCGACCTGACGGTTAGGGTCAACGGAGATCCCGCCCCACTCGAACATCCCCAGGTTACCCGGGAAGACCAGCGTGCCCTGCTCAGAAGGCGGCGTGAAGATGCCTTCATAGCGCAGCTGATGGAACATCACGCGGCACACCAGCTGGTCAAACATCGTGGCACCCCACATGTCTGCCCCGCTGAGGTCTTTCTTCGGACGGAAGCTCAGGTCAGAGAACGGCTGGGTTTTGCTGACGTAATCGCCTTTCGCCGCACCCTGCGGAACCGGTTTTTCCGGTGCCGGCACAACCAGCTTGCCGTTGCTGCGATCCAGAACGAAGATGTTGCCGGTCTTGGCCGGGGCGTAAATCACCGGAACGGTTTTGCCGTCAACGGTAATGTCCGCCAGCGTCGGCTGGGACGGCATATCCATATCCCACAGATCGTGGTGTACGGTCTGATAGCTCCACGCCAGCTTACCGGTGGTCGCGTTCAGCGCCACGATAGCACTCGCATAACGTTCCTGCTCCGGCGTGCGGTTACCGCCCCAGATATCTGGCGTAGTAACGCCCATCGGCAGGTAGACCAGGTCCAGCTTCGCGTCATACGCAGCCGGGGCCCAGGAGTTTGGCGAGTTAAAGGTAAAGGTGTGCTCGTCCGACGGGATCGCATTCGGATCTTTCGCGCCCGGGTCGAAGGCCCACAGCAGTTTACCGGTATTCACGTCGAAACCGCGGATAACGCCGGAGGTTTCACGCGTGGAGAAGTTATCCGTTACCGAACCGGCAATCACGATGGTTTTATCGGTGATGATCGGCGGCGAGGTTGGCTCATACAGACCCGGCGTGGTGTCCGGCATGTTGGTCTGTAGATTCAGGATACCTTTGTTGGCAAAGGTTTCGCACAGCTTGCCCGTTTCGGCATTGATGGCGAACAGACGACCATCGTTGACCGGCAGCATGATGCGGCGCGGACAGTCGGCAACCACTTCCGGGCTCGCGTTATCGGCGCGCGCTTCGTGATAAGAGACGCCACGGCAGGTGACGTGCTGGAAGGACGGGTTGGAGTTCAGCTGCGGATCGAAGTGCCATTTCTCTTTACCGGTGGCCGCATCGAGCGCGAACAGACGCTGGTGCGCCGTACACAGGTAGAGCATGTTGCCCACTTTGATCGGGGTGACTTCGTTGGTCAGTTCACCCGGATCGTTCGGCATCTTCAGGTCGCCGGTACGGAATACCCAGGCTTCTTTCAGGTTCTTAACGTTGTCCGCGTTGATCTGCTTCAGCGGAGAGTAACGCTGACCTTCCTGATTACGACCATACGCAGGCCAGTCGCCGTCCGCTACCTGCGAGATAGCCGCCGCAGGCGTCGATTCTGCGTTCAGCGTACCGTTGATCTCCTGCGGGTCGTTAAAGCCGGCCCATGTCAGGATGCCGCCGGTAATCAGCAGGGCAACAACCAGGCCCGCCACAGCACCGCTGGAAGGCACAATCAGGCGACGCCAGACGAACGGCAGGATCAGCCAGATACCGAAGAAGACCAGGATGTCGCTGCGCGGCGTCAGCGCCCAGAAGTCAAAGCCAACTTCCCAGACGCCCCAGATCATGGTGGCAAGAAGGAGTGCGGCATACAGCCACAGTGCAGATTGTTTTCTACGCCAGAGCAGGACGGTTACGCCAAGCATAACCAGGCCCGCAATCGGGTAGTACCAGGAGCCGCCGATCGCGACCAGCCAGACGCCACCGATTAACAGATACAGCGCGCAGAAGGCTGCGAACGCCGCTGTTAATGTCACCAGTAGACGCGGCTGTTTAGAGTTTGTTTCAGCCATAGAAAGTGTACTCGTCAGTTTTTGTTAATAATTTGCTAGCAACTAATTATAGGTATTAACAAGTGTGATCGGAATCACAATATTTGCTTTTTATAACTCATACGCCAGGGTTATCCATTTGCTGATATAATGGCTGGCTTGCGTATCAGTGCTGGATATTAACTCATCCGTATTGAGAGATTTTCATCAAAATCATTTGGTTAGTAATATGAAACATACTGTTGAAGTGATGATCCCGGAAGCCGAGATCAAAGCGCGTATCGCCGAACTGGGTCGTCAAATCACCGAACATTACAAGGACAGCGGCAGCGAAATGGTGCTGGTCGGTCTGTTGCGCGGCTCTTTCATGTTCATGGCCGACCTGTGCCGTGAAGTGCATGTGCCCCATGAGGTCGATTTTATGACCGCCTCCAGCTACGGCAGCGGCATGTCCACCACCCGTGATGTGAAAATCCTGAAAGATCTGGATGAAGATATTCGTGGCAAAGATGTGTTGATCGTGGAAGACATCATCGACTCCGGCAACACGCTGTCAAAAGTGCGCGAGATCCTGAGCCTGCGTGAGCCAAAATCGCTGGCGATTTGCACCCTGCTGGATAAGCCTGACCGCCGTGAAGTGCAGGTGCCGGTAGAGTTTGTCGGTTTCTCGATTCCGGATGAATTCGTCGTCGGTTACGGCATTGACTACGCGCAGCGTTATCGCTATCTGCCGTATGTTGGGAAAGTGGTATTGCTGGACGAGTAATTGCGGTTTGTTGCCCGGTGGCGCTGCGCTTACCGGGCCTACGAATGGGCACATGTAGGCCGGGTAAGGCGCAGCCGCCACCCGGCTTTGTTTATTTATGGTTCACATGCTTAAGCTGAAGGTTGGCAATTCCCGAACGGTAACGCTGCTCCAGCGTTTCGCGGTTGGTGGCGGTCACTTCAAGATTGCGCAGCAGACCGTCATGAATGCCGTACGCCCAGCCGTGGATCGAGACCTTCTGCCCGCGTTTCCACGCCGATTGCATGATCGTTGAGTGGCCCAGGTTATATACCTGCTCCATCACGTTGAGTTCGCACAGGGTATCCATGCGACGCTCCTGCGGCATTTCGCCCAGCAGTGAGCTATGTTTGAACCAGATATCGCGGATGTGCAGCAGCCAGTTATCAATGAGCCCCAGTTCCGTGTTTTCAACCGCCGCCTGCACGCCGCCGCAGCCGTAGTGGCCGCAAATGATGATGTGCTCGACTTGCAGAACGTCAACGGCATACTGAACAACAGAAAGACAATTGAGATCGGTGTGAATCACCAGGTTGGCAACGTTGCGGTGAACAAACAGTTCGCCGGGCTCGAGGCCGGTCAGGCGCTCCGCCGGTACGCGGCTGTCGGAGCATCCAATCCAGAGAAAGCGTGGGTTTTGCGCCTGCGCGAGTTTTCCAAAAAATCCGGGGTCTTCCTCCACCAGCATTTTTGACCATAGTGCATTGTTGCTGATGAGTGTATCTATGTTGTTCATGGAGGTTAGCGACCTGTAACCGAGTAATTGCGTTGCGCTACTATAGGGTAACCCGACTTTTAATGAAACCACACAACGTGTGTCAGAACGGAAGGTAAGTTAATTTCATGGCAATTGCACTGGAGCTTGAGCAGCTTAAAAAAACCTATCCGGGCGGCGTTCAGGCGCTGCGCGGAATAGATCTAAAAGTAGAGGCCGGTGATTTTTATGCGCTTCTGGGGCCGAACGGGGCGGGGAAATCGACCACCATTGGGATTATCAGCTCGCTGGTCAATAAAACCTCCGGCCGGGTGAGCGTCTTTGGTTACGACCTGCAAAAAGATGTGGTGAACGCCAAGCGCCAACTGGGTCTGGTGCCGCAGGAGTTCAACTTCAACCCGTTTGAGACGGTGCAGCAGATCGTTGTTAACCAGGCGGGTTATTACGGCGTCGAGCGTAAAGAGGCCCTGGAGCGGAGCGAAAAGTACCTCAAGCAGCTCGATCTGTGGGAAAAGCGTAACGAACGCGCCCGGATGTTGTCCGGCGGGATGAAGCGCCGCCTGATGATTGCCCGCGCGCTGATGCACGAGCCAAAGCTGCTGATCCTTGATGAGCCGACGGCGGGTGTTGATATCGAACTTCGTCGTTCCATGTGGGGCTTCCTGAAAGATCTCAACGACAAAGGCACCACCATTATTCTGACCACCCACTACCTTGAAGAGGCTGAAATGCTGTGCCGCAACATCGGCATCATTCAGCACGGCGAGCTGGTGGAAAACACCTCGATGAAGAACCTGCTCTCCAAGCTGAAATCAGAAACCTTCATTCTCGATCTGGCGGCAAAAAGTCCGCTGCCGAAGCTGGAAGGGTATCAGTATCGTCTTGTCGATACCTCGACGCTGGAAGTGGAAGTGCTGCGCGAGCAGGGCATTAACAGCGTGTTCTCACAGCTGAGCGCGCAGGGTATTCAGGTCTTAAGTATGCGTAACAAAGCGAACCGACTGGAAGAGCTGTTTGTCTCTCTGGTGCAGGATAAACAAGGAGACAAGGCATGACGCATCTTTACTGGGTCGCGCTGAAAAGCATCTGGGCGAAAGAGATTAACCGCTTCATGCGCATCTGGGTGCAAACCCTGGTGCCGCCGGTCATCACGATGACGCTCTATTTCATCATCTTCGGTAACCTGATTGGTTCCCGGATTGGTGAGATGCACGGCTTTACCTATATGCAGTTTATCGTGCCGGGCCTGATTATGATGGCGGTGATCACCAACGCCTATGCCAACGTGGCGTCGTCATTCTTCAGCGCCAAGTTCCAGCGCAACATCGAAGAACTGCTGGTGGCGCCGGTACCGACGCACGTTATTATCGCCGGCTATGTTGGCGGCGGCGTGGCGCGCGGGCTGTGCGTGGGGATCCTGGTCACGGCGATTTCGCTGTTCTTTGTGCCGTTCCAGGTGCACTCCTGGCTGTTCGTCGCGCTGACGCTGCTCCTGACGGCGATCCTGTTCTCGCTGGCCGGTCTGCTGAACGCCGTGTTCGCCAAAACGTTTGACGACATCAGCCTGATCCCGACCTTCGTGCTGACTCCGCTGACCTATCTTGGCGGGGTGTTCTACTCCCTGACGCTGCTGCCACCGTTCTGGCAGGCGCTGTCGCACCTGAACCCGATTGTCTACATGATCAGCGGCTTCCGCTTTGGCTTCCTTGGTATCACTGACGTGCCGCTGTTTACCACGGTGGCGGTGCTGGTGGTGTTCATCATCGCCTTCTACCTGCTGTGCTGGTATCTGATCCAGCGCGGACGCGGTCTGCGCAGCTAGCCCTCAGCCCGGCGATATTCTGTCTGCCGGGCACTTTCTTTGACAGTTATCACCGAAAGCTAACCTTCACTCCGCTAAACTACTTGCCTGCTAAGGAGAGAGTTATGCTGGGATGGGTTATCACCTGCCACGATGAACGGGCGCAGGACATGCTGGACACGCTTGAAGCCAGCTTTGGCCCGCTGGCACAGTGCCGGGCGGTAAATTACTGGCGCGGGTTGAGCACCAATATGCTGAGCCGCATGATGTGCGATGCCCTGCATGAAACGGACACCGGTGATGGCGTCATTTTTTTGACCGATAAATCGGGCGCGGCGCCTTACCGCGCAGCCGCTTTGCTGAGCCATAAGCATGATTGCTGTGAGGTGATCTCGGGCATCAGCCTTCCATTACTTGAAGCGATGTATCCGCAGCGTCAAACGTTAACCAGTGCCGGGTTCCGGAACGCTATCGTCGAGCAGGGCGCGCCGGACGTCAGCAGCTTGTGGCATCAGCAGCAAAAAAATCCTCCTTTCGTCCTGCTCCATGATCTGTATAAGAATTAAACGTTGGTATTGATGTCGCTTTTGCTACAATGGCATAAGTATTTCCGCTTCGAATAAGACCCCTCATGTTCACGCGTATTGTTTTTCTGTTGTTGATGTTCGTGTCCGGCACTTCTTCTGCCAGTTTATTAAGTCAGCAAAGACTGCCTGCCCAATATATGCAAACCACCGAAGATGCGGCGATTTGGGCGCAGGTCGGCAACAGCGTTATTAACGTCGGCAACGTGCGGGCAGGGCAGATCCTTGCGGTGGTGCCTGCGGCGGCGGACTACTATGAATTTCGCTTCGGATTTGGCACGGGCTTTATCGACAAGGGGCATCTGGAGCCGGTGCAGGGTAAACAGCGCGTCGAGGATGGGCTGGGAGATCTAAATAAACCGCTGAGCAATCAAAACCTGATAACGTGGAAAGACACGCCCGTTTATAACGCCCCGAACAACGGTAGCGCCCCCTTCGGCACCTTAAGTGCCAATCTTCGCTATCCGATCCTGAACAAGCTCAAAGATCGCCTCAATCAGACCTGGTTCCAGATCCGCATCGGCAACCGCCTGGCGTGGATCAGCAGCCTGGACGCGCAGGAAGATAATGGCATTCCGGTCATTACCTATCACCATATTTTGCGCGACGAGGAGAACACCCGTTTCCGCCATACCTCCACGACCACCAGCGTGCGGGCGTTCAGTAACCAGATGACCTGGCTGCGCGACCAGGGCTATACCACACTGACGATGTACCAGCTGGAAGGGTACGTGCGTAACAAAATGAACCTGCCGGCGAAATCGGTGGTGATTACCTTCGACGACGGCCTGAAGTCCGTTAACCGCTATGCTTACCCGACCCTCAAAGCGTATGGCTTTAAGGCGACGGCGTTTATTATCTCCTCGCGCATCAAGCGCCACCCGCAAAAATGGGCGCCGAAATCCCTGCAGTTTATGAGCGTGTCGGAGCTGGAGCAGATGCATGACGTGTTCGACTATCAGTCCCACACGCACTTCCTGCACCGCGTTGACGACAACCATCAGCCCATTCTACTGAGCCGCAGCTATCACAATATTTTGTTTGATTTTAAGCGCTCGCGCAGGGACCTGGCGCAGTTTAACCCGCACGTGCTTTACCTCTCGTATCCGTTCGGCGGCTACGACGATAAAGCGATTAAAGCCGCGAATGACGCCGGGTTTCATCTGGCGGTGACGACGGTACGCGGGAAGGTCAAACCGGGGGATAATCCGTTCTTGCTGAAGCGCCTGTATATCTTAAGAACGGATTCGCTGGAGACGATGTCGCGGCTGATCAGCAATCAGCCGCAGGGGTAAATCATTCGTAAGTAAACTGGAACGTAATGTTCGCCCCGAATGCGCCCACCGTTACCGGGTCGCTGCCCGTCTTCACCAGGTGCGCCCAGATATTGTCGTTAATTATGTTCACCGGGTTAACGTAGTCAGCATGTAATACTTGCTTATAGCCAGCCGGTATTGGATAGTAGTCATTTTGACCATAGGTAATCTTGACACCGACTCCCCCGGCTGCGGTCACGCTTGCATTACTCACCAGCGAATTGGTGAAATACTTCTTGTCATCTGTCGTGTTGGCGGAGGACATCGTGTAGCTCACATCATGCGTATTGGCGCAGGTGCCGGTCACGTTAACCGGCACCACGGTAGTTGTCCCGTTTTCCACTTCCGCCGGTGTCCAGTCGCCCAGGTTAACCGTGTACGGCATTCTGAGTGCGCAGGTCGGGCGATTCAACGGCACATTAAACGACATTTCCGAGATGTTGACTAACGGACGCGGGTGGTCGCCGGCCGTCCCGGTATTTGGATCGCCCAGTACGATTTGACCTATTGGGCCGCTTCCGAGGGTGAGATAATTGACATCTTCAGGAATACCCGCGAACCCGCTATTCTGGTAGATATCGACGCGGACATGCCAGGTTCTTCCCTTCACGTTACCTTCATTCTCATGATCGTCGCCCGTCATATACCAGCTTCCCGCATTCGGAGGAAACCAGGCCGTTAATCCGTTTCCGTCAGGATAAAAAGCGACGGTGTATTCGATTCCCGGTACGTTGGTTCGAAAAGCCGCTTTGTTATCAACGTAGCCTACAAGCATGGCGTTATTGGTCATTTGGTAGACATCATCACCATCTTTACCCACTTCGCAGTCAGACGTTAACGCCGGCGTGGTTTCCATAATAATGGTTGAACTGATTTGCACTGGCGTGGAGCCGACTGTACCCACAGGCAGCGGAACGATACTCGGTGTAGCCGCAGGGGACATGATTTGGAGCGTATCGCCGCTGTTAAAATGGCATTCGTAGCCCGCATGGGACAGACCTGATATCCCTGTTAACACGGTGGCTAACAATAAGTTTGTAAAACGCATACTAAGTCCTTTTATTCGTAACTTACGTCGACCAAAACGTTGCTGACAACAAGACCACTCGTGACGTCGCCCGTGTTTTGATAGCGTGCGTAAAATTGATAGTCCGTTAAATAATCTTCCGGGTTGCTGCTTACGTCATAAACGACGTTTGAACTGCCGTCGCTGTTTAACACGTTCTTGTTGTAAGCAGCAGAGAAAATAACAATGCCCACATTCCTGGCAGCACCTGCCGTGGCATCATTCTTAAACACCTGATTCTGGTTACTCCAGAATCCCGTCTTCGGCGTGAAGCTGAATTGCAGCTGTTTAACGCCGGCTCCCTCACTACCCGTATAGCAGTTTTCTACATGTACGGTAAAAGGCGTTCCTGCCTCATCGTCGGTAGGGGAGAGGCGATAGCTATTATCCGCGTTATAAAACCAGTCGCGCGATACGTTCGGTAAAAAGACGTCCCCACCGTTTTCCAGGCTTAACTGACAGGTGTTATTGACGATATTGGCTGTCAGATTGATATCCATATCTGAACCTGCCTGGCTTACGCCAGGCAGCAAATTTCCAGCCAGACCGACGAGCAACAGAAGACCGGGCTGGCATAAATTAAACGGTGATTGTTGCATCATAAGCCTTGCTTAAGGATAGGTAATGGTAAATGTTACTGGCGCGGTGACGGCTCCAGTACCCACATTTGCAATGGATCTGTCTTTTGCGATGACAATACGTGAATTCATTGGGAATTCTCCTGTACCATCGGATATTGCAACTTCCTGTGCGGATGGTGGCGTTTTGCAACTCAACAACACGCCATTGTCAACCACTCCTGACCAGACTTCGAAACCTGTGGCGAGGCCAGCGGAGAAAGAATCACCGTCAGAATTTGGTCCTGAACATCCGCCTCCAGGTCCTGGTGCTGCAGAAACTGTTGCTTTATCGACACCTGAACAGTTGGTGAAGGCGATCTTCAGCGGTTCGACGCGTGTTTTGTTTACCAGATCTGATTTATAGACATCGCCAAAAGCAATTTCCGTTGCTTCCGTACCGGCATTGTTCAACAGTTTTGCGGTACAGGTACCTGAGGTGACGTTGGTGACGAAGGTCATTTCTGCGCTGCTGGTACCCGTGATCGTTGCGTTAGCCATGCCAGAAAATAACGCGGCAGAAACGGAAAGGGCGATTAAAGCTGAGTTAAATTTCATAATAGTGCTCCGTTATTCTGCACAAATTATTCGTAAGTAAATTCAAATGTGGCAACAGTCTGGAATGAGCCCGTTGTCATCTGGTTTGCTTTTGTTTCACGCAGAGTCGCCACGAGTGGGAGCTCTTTGTTATTAATCTCTTCTGATGTCCAGACCAGGCGTTGAGCATCTGCCGTTGCGTTCGGGGTAAAAGGCGCATCCGGCGTAGATTCACGTGCAATTTCGATTGCCGCATAATCAGCGCCACCGCTATCTTTGCTTATCTGGTTAACAAAACCGGTCGCTAAATCCGCTGCGGCCTGGCCTTTAATGGTTGTTTTCAAGGACGTCAGCGATGATGGGCATTCAACGATCATCAGCTTAAAATCAGCAGACACGTTACCGCTTTTGACATCGTTCAGGCGCACTTCACCTTTGCTACCACCCAGCGTTAAGGTCTGCTGGGTGTCAGAACCGATACCGCCGGAAAGTTTCATATCGCAGGTTGTTTCACGAATATTTGCCGTAAAGTTAACGGTGATATCCGCACCGTCCGTAGCCTGGGCTGACCCCATAGATGCCAAAACAGCAATCGCTGTCATGGACAAGCCAAGAAGACTTTTTTTCATATAAATTCTCATTAATTTAATCCCTGAATAATTACATCTGGCACAGCTGATTGCTGAGCACGGTTGTAAGCCCTACTTTTTGAGCATCTGGCGTAACGTGATAACTCACTGAACACGTACTATCTTTATTTCCGCCCCAGTTAACATGCAGCACTCCCTGGTCGGGAATACCGCGAACGTAGGCCTGCCCAGCCTGTCCGACTGTACCGACAACTTCATTCTTCTCATTCAGTACATCCGCGCCTAACGGAATAAAACCTTTATCGCTACGCTGGAGTTCTAATATGACGGAACGACCTTCATCCGTTTCGAAATTAACTAAAACAACCGAGCCGCTGCGTGGAACGGTAATGGCGGTGGTGTTTTTGACTTCCACATCGTTTTCCAGGGTGCTGATATCCAGCGAGACCCGGTTTTCACGATAGGCAGACATATAAGGCAGGATCCCGTAACCGGAATCGCCTATTTCAGCATTGCTGAAACCAATGCCGGCCCCTTTCGCGCCGCTGGCTTTAACCAGCGCTAACGAATCATTGTCACCGATACTTCCCGGCGCAAACGCGATGCCGCCAGAGTGCAGGACCATGCCGCCGCTGTAAGAGGCAGAATATTGTTTGCTGCTGTCGTCCCCAAATGAGGCTGACAGACCCAGAGGGCCATACTCGCTGTTCCAGGAGCTAAAACCGCTGATCTGGTTCAGATCGCCATAATTACCGGAGCTTGAGGCGGCGCTGACGGAATAACTGACTTTGCCGTCTTCGGTATTGCCCCCTGCCGAGGTGTTGAAGTTCGTTCCACCTTTCAGGTCAGAGCGTAACCCCATATTGATATTGGTAAAGCCTCCCGAAGAGCGGCCGCCGTCGTTAGAGAACACGCTCAATGGCACGCTTAGGCTCAGATAAACGCTGTCGTCTTTCTTCCCCGTCTGGTCATAGGTGCGCTGCACCGACAGGCTATAACTTCCGTATTTGAAGCTGTTGTTATAACCCACGTTATAGTTGGAGTTAGACCCTGTACCGTTCCAGTAATCCTGCCAGGTACCGCTGACGTACAGTGAGCCGTAATTTTCTTCACCCGCCTTCAGCGGCTGGTTAAGACTAAGCTGCACCTGGTTTTTAGTACGCTGATAGTTGGCATACAGCTCGTTGTTAGAATCATAGCTGCGGTTCGCGTACTTCTGGCGCTTGATACTGTCTTCAAGCTGTGCGGCATCGCTAAGGCTGAGGTAATCCTCCGTCGAGAAGCGATAGGCCGCGACGTTAAAGGAGGTATTGGTGGCTTCAACCATCTTGCTGTACGTTAAGCGATAGCTTTGGCCACTTAGCGAATCCAGCCCTTCGATATCCGCATGGGACTGCGTAATATCGAAGGCAAAGGCACCTATTTCGGTGTTCATCGCCAGGCCTAAAATACCGGCGTAGAAATCCATATCGGTATACTGCGCACCCAGATAGCCCGTGAAGGTATTGTTCAGGCCATAGTAAAGCGTGCCGTACCCGACCTTCGGTTTTTCCAGAAGCGAGTCATCATTGAGCTCACCCACGCCAACATCCCAGCGCGCTATGCCCGGACGCAGCATCTGGGTCACGGAAGAGAAGGGCACACTAAAGGAGCGTTTGCTGCCATCCGCTTCTTCAATGGTGACCAGCAGGTCGTTTCCGTAACCCGTTGTGCTTAAATCGTTAATTTCAAACGCACCCGGCGGCACGGACGTTTCGTAAATCTTGTTACCGCTCTGCGTTACGCTCACTTTGGCGTTACTGTTTGCTACGCCGCGAATAACCGGGGCGTAGCTGCTTGAGCCCATTGGCAGCATGCGGTCGTCGCTGTACATGCGCGCGCCGCGAAGGCTAACTGAGTCAAAGGCTTCACCGCGGGTGTATGAGTCTCCCATCACCATCTGTGCGCTAAGGCGGGTCACGTCGCGCTGCAGGTAGATATCCTGGCTGGAATAGTGGCTGCCATTGTCTTTATCCCAGTTAAAGTTACCTCGCGAGCGCAGGCGCCATGGGCCCATGTTGAGGCCGTAGCGAAGCCCCATATAGCCGGTTTCTGACGTATCGCCATTACTTTCGTTGTGCCACGCATTCATGTCGTACGAGACTAATGCCGCCGGAATACCGGCATCCCATAACGACGGGTCGACATAGCCATTTGGGCGCTTAATCACATAGATTTGCGGGAAGTTAAGATCCAGCGCCTGTTTTCCGCTGTCATAATTGGCAGTCGCGCCAGGGTAGGATTTCTGAATATCGATACAAACGGTATTGTCTTCGTCATCCAGCTTTTCATCGAGCTTGCTGACGTCAACCCCGGCCTGAGCCAGTAACAGTTTCGTGATACAGGCAGATGCCCTCGGCGTGCCGTTTTCTTTAAAGGTAATTTCAGCGGTAGATTTTAATTTACCGTTCAGATTTACCCTGGTGCGATAAGTCCCTGGCGCAACCGGGTTGCCGTATGCGAAGCGGCTAACGTCAATGTTTGTACTGCCATTAAGCAGAAACTGATCGTTAAACTCGATAGCACTATCATCTTCAGGCATATTATCTGAAGATGCATTTGCGTCAGCATAGGCATATAAAGGCAATGCTGTACTTATAGCAAGACATAAAAGAGAGCGTCGAAACAACATGGCACATCCGTATAATTAGAGCGGATAACGTACTATCCGCAGAATTTATGCTATCAATTGTTACTGGTATTCAGAGTGTGCAGATTATTTCAGGCTTTTTTCGAGCTTATCTGTACCACCGAAATCATTAATTGAATCGAACAGAACTGTCCCGGTTGTGGACGACGTCAATCCTTTAACAACCATAGATGCGTCGCTGAACGGTTTAACTGTCTGATGCACAACATCGTAATTTTTCTCCCCAACTTTCAATTTCACCGAGGAAAGTGAAATATGATAAGGCGAATTGTTGTGCGCAATCAGATGAAGAGTATTTCCCTCTTTTTTCTGCGACCAGGTTAATGCGGCAGCAGCTTCACCTTGTGATCCTTTCATTCCTTCAGGACGATAGAAAAATTTAATACGGGTGCGGAATGCCAGCTGGAGCTGATTAAGGTTTTCTGCCTTAACCACTTTTGATTTTGGCGGGATTTCCAGTACGTTGAACCAGAAAAGGGATTCGCGGTCTTGCGGTAAAGATCCCCCCGTGTAGGTGACACGAACGGACTGGCCTTTTTTCGGATCGATACGTGATACCGGAGGGGTAATCACAAACGGTAGCTTAAGTTCTTCAGGGTTCACGCCATCACGACCGTCGTCCAGCCATGTCTGAACGAGCAGGGGTTTATCGCCGTGGTTGTCGAGATTAACGATCACATCTTTGGATGATTGCGGGTAAATAACGCGAGTGCCTGAAATGACGATATCAGCATTAGCAGCGAATGCTGTTAATAATGCAGTCGCGACGAACGCGGATTTTAATCCTTTAAATACAAATGCTTTAAACATTTTTTCCACTTCCTGTTGGAATTAAATGAACTATCCCCCGGTATTCACCGAGGGATTGATTTACCAGCGATATATAACGCTATTATTCGTAGATCATGGTGAAGGCAACCTGTGCCTGCACGGTACCTACGGTCACTGGGTTAGCAGATGCATCCCAGTTCTGGCCCTGCGTATACGCTACGCGGTAGTACAGGTTGCCTGCACCGGAAGCATCGACAGTGGCTTTCTGAGTGTTGTTGGTCTGGTCAACTTTGATCTGGTCGGTTGCGGAGTTACCGTCGTTCGACAGCACCAGGTTTACGTTCTGAGCAGCACCCTGGCTGTTTGATGGTGGAACCAGCAGGCCGCCTTCAGTAGAGGAGGAACCGGCCCATGAAGAGAACTGTGCAGACGCATCTTTAACCGTTGCAGTGTCGCAACCGGTCAGGGACAGACTGAATTTCTTTTCACCCAGGGTGCTGGTTGTACCCAGTGCGTTAGCGAAATCTTTCACGTACACGGTATCCAGCGTGACGTCGAAATCGTTGCCGTTCTGGTCAATTTTCTGATCCAGGGAGATCTGGCAGGTGTTATTAGAAACCATACCATGGAAAGTAATTGTACCGGTATCAGAGTCAGCTGCTACAGCTGAACCTGCGCTCATTACCATTGCCATTGCAACTGCTAAACCATATTTCTTAAAAGACATTTTAATATCCATATCGTGTATATAATGATAAGCAAACATATATATGCTTGCTCTATGGGTGAAATATTATTTCGGGGCTGATTTTATCCGCGATTTTTATTGATAGGAATAGCGTGGGCGGTTAGTTTATTTTAAAAGGAATTTAAGAATGCCTTAAGGGGGGTGATTTTAGGTTTTTATATTGGTGCGAGGAATATTTTTTGCGTGCAATGCGTGGAAGAATGACGTAACTGACGGGGCTGAAAGAATAACTCATTCGCGATAATTATATTTCGCGAATGAGTTTGGTAATATGAATTATCAGGCAACCTGAACCGGAATCGCCTTTGCGGTGCGCTTCATTTCATTGTCGCCTTCGAAGTAGGCCACTTTAGGCTGCCAGCGGCGGGCTTCTTCATCAGACATCATCACGAAGCTGGCGATAATCACAATGTCGCCCACGTCTGCACAGTGCGCGGCTGCGCCGTTAACGGAGATGATTTTAGACCCGCGCTCGGCGGCAATCGCATAGGTAGAGAAGCGTTTACCGTTGTTCACGTTCCAGATATCAATCGCTTCGTTTTCGAGGATACCTGCTGCATCAAGGAAATCCTGGTCAATGGCGCAGGAGCCTTCATAGTGCAGGTCGGCCTGGGTGACTTTCACACGGTGAAGCTTACCTTGCAGCATTTTGCGAATCATTACGTTTACCTATAATTATCAAGGGTGAAAGGAACTACGCCAGCTCAACCACTTTATTGTCGATCAGACGCGCCTGACCTAGCCAGGCCGCCACCAGGATGACTGCGCGCTTGCTGTTCTGGGTTAATTCCAGCAGCGTATCAGCATCACGAATCTGTACGTCGTCAGCACGAAGGCCTTTATCGTTCAGCGCCTGCTCGGCAAGGGCGATAATCTCTTCTGCTGTTAACTCTTTTGCCAGCATCTGCTCTGCCATGGTGTTCATGACCTTGCTGAGACCCGGCGCGATTTTACGCTGTTCGGCGGTCAGGTAGCCATTACGCGAGCTGAGCGCCAGTCCGTCTTTGGCACGTACAATCGGTACGCCGACAATCTCGATATCGTAACCCATATCCGCGACCATCTTGCGGATCAGCGCCAGCTGCTGGAAATCTTTCTCACCAAAACAGGCAACGTCCGGCTGTACCAGGTTGAACAGCTTGCTGACGATGGTGGACACGCCGCGGAAATGACCCGGGCGGCTGGCGCCTTCGAGCATGGTGGAAATGCCCGGGACGTCAACGTAGGTTGCCTCTTCGGTACCCTGCGGATAAACATCCGCTGGTGCAGGTGAGAAGACGATATCCGCGTGGCGTTTTTTGAGCTTCTCGCAATCTTCCTGCAGGGTACGCGGGTAGCGCGCCAGATCGTCCGCGCGATCAAACTGCATGGGGTTCACGAAGATACTGACCACCACGATATCAGCCCGCGCGCGGGCTTCGTCGACGAGCTTCATGTGGCCGTCATGCAGATTGCCCATGGTCGGGACCAGTGCGATACGTTTACCTTCCTGACGCGCGCGGCGGATATGCTGGCGCAGCAGCGGCAGGGTTTCAATGATTAGCACAACGAGACTCCTTAATGGAAACTGTGTTCTTCACCCGGGTAAACACCGGATTCAACGTCGGCAATATACTGCCTGACCGCAGCGCGCATGTCGCCCGCTTCGGCGAGGAAATTTTTGGCAAATTTCGGGATGTGTCCGCCGGTGATACCGAAGGCGTCGTGCATCACCAGAATCTGGCCGTCGGTGACGTTGCCTGCACCAATACCAATCACCGGAATGGACAGCGCGTCGGTGATGCGTTTCGCCAGCTCAACCGGCACGCACTCCAGCACCAGCAGCTGGGCACCTGCGGCTTCCAGCGCCAGGGCATCATCCAGCAGCGTCTGGGCTGCATCGCCGCGGCCCTGCACCTTATAGCCGCCGAAGATATTCACGGATTGCGGCGTCAGGCCTAAATGGCCGCAGACCGGCACGGCGCGTTCGGTGAGCATCTTCACCGTATCAACCAGCCAGGCGCCGCCTTCAATTTTGACCATATTGGCACCGGCACGCATCACTGCCGCCGCGTTTTCGAATGCCTGTTCCGGCGTGGCATAGGCCATAAACGGCAGATCGGAAAGCAGCAGGCAGGCTGGGGCGCCACGGCGCACGGCACGGGTATGGTAAGCGATATCCTCAACCGTCACCGGCAGGGTGGAATCATGTCCTTGTACCGTCATCCCTAACGAATCTCCGACCAGCATGACGTTGATCCCCTCTTCGGCAAACAGTTTGGCGAAGCTGTAGTCATACGCGGTGATGGTGGCGAAGCGTTTTTTTTCCTGTTTGCATTTCTGCAGTAAGGAGATGGTGGTTGGTTTCATACTGTTTCCTGATAGCCCAAAAGCGAATCTTTGCGCATTCTAACAGTAACATTCGAGGGAACAATGATTTTAGGTAAACGATTAGCCACAATTATTTTGAGGTTAATTGACAGGGGAACCCGATCACCAGCGAGCAGGTTTTTCCGCGTTGAGGTTGTCCAGAATGGACTTAAGTGAGGTGCCATCCGGGAAGATGAGATCGGGGGCGACTTCAAACAGCGGCCAGAGCATAAACCCGCGATTTTTCATATCGTAATGCGGAACGGTGAGACGTTCAGTGTTAATCGTCTCGTGACCAAACAGCATAATGTCGAGGTCCAGCGTGCGCGGTCCCCAGCGTTCGGCTTTGCGAACGCGACCCTGCTGCAGTTCGATGCGCTGGGTATTGTCCAGCAGCGCTTCTGGACCCAGTTCAGTCTCAAGCACCACGGCAGCGTTGAGATAATCGGGCTGATCCTGCGGCCCCAGCGGCGGCGTGCGGTAGAACGAGGAGACCGCCACGATCTTGCTTTGCGGAATCTCGCCCAGCGCCTGTACGGCAGCATTCACCTGCTCCAGCGGAGAGGCTAAATTGCTGCCGATGGCGATATACGCGAGGGTCATGCTGTCCCTTCACGACGCGGCGCGCGTTTGCGCGGACGACGATGACGACGACGCGGTTCCGGCTCTTCATCCAGTCCGGTAAGCATATCTTTCTGCTCCGGCGGGGCGGAGACCTGGAATTCAGCCCACCACTGCGCCAGACGCTGCAGCTCCTGGTTGCGTTCAATTTCAGCACGCAGCGACAGGAGATCGAAGGCAGCGCGGAATTTAGGATGCTCCATCAGCTTCCAGGCGCGTTTGCCCTGACGACGGGACATGCGCAGCTGAAGCTGCCAGATGTCGCGCACCAGGGTGGTAATCCGTTTCGGAATGGCGAGCGTGCGGCAGCCTTCGTCCAGCACGTCGTTGGCGGCCAGCGCGAACGCATCGTAATAGGCGAGCCCGCTCTCCTGGGTAATACGCTGTGCCGTTTCCAGCAGCGGATACCAGAACATCGCGGCAAACAGGAACGCCGGGTTCACGCGCATGTCGTTGCGAATGCGGGTATCGGTATTTTTCAGCACCTGCGCAATCATCCGCTCCATTGGGCTGTCACCGTTTTCGGTGAAGTAGCGGGTAATGGTCGGGAACAGCGGCTGGAACAGGTTATATTCGCGCAGCAGATTATAGGTTTCAAAGCCGTGGCCGGCCTGCAGCAGCTTCAGAGCCTCTTCAAACAGGCGGGCAGGCGGCACGTCGTTAATCAGCGTTGCCAGACGCGGGATCGGCTCTGCCGTTTCCGGGCTGATGCGCATATCCAGCTTGGCGGCGAAACGCACGGCGCGCAGCATACGCACGGGATCTTCACGGTAGCGCGTTTCCGGCGTGCCGATCAGACGAATCAGACCTTCTTTCAGGTCCTGCATGCCGCCGACGTAATCGCGCACGGTGAAATCCGCCACGCTGTAATAAAGGCTATTGATGGTAAAGTCGCGACGCTGGGCATCTTCTTCGATAGAGCCGAAGATATTGTCGCGCAGCAGCATACCGTTCTGGCCGCGCTGTGACGTAGTGCGATCGGACGCGCCCGCTTCGTGGTGCCCGCGGAAGGTCGCCACTTCGATAATTTCTGGCCCAAACATCACGTGAGCCAGACGGAAACGGCGGCCAACGAGACGACAGTTACGGAATAATTTGCGCACCTGCTCAGGCGTGGCGCTGGTCGTCACGTCGAAATCTTTTGGTTTTTTGCCCAGCAGTAAATCACGCACTCCACCGCCCACGAGATAGGCCTCGTAGCCCGCTTTATTCAGACGATAGAGCACCTTGAGGGCATTTTCACTGATATCTTTGCGGGAAATAGTGTGCTGCTCACGCGGAATAACCGACATGTGTGGCTGTGCAATAGCATCGTTCGCCATGCTCTCTTCGCGGCTTAGCACTTTACGGCAAAAATTAGCGACTCGGGTAAAAATGGTACACCTCGTAGTGTGTTTTGTTATGAAAAAAGCGGCTAATCATAGCTCAGCGCAACGCATTTGAGAATGCTGGATTTTTGGCACTGCCGCGAGCGTCCAGTTGGCAACGGCCATTTTCAGCAGTTCGTCAATACGCAGATCCTGCCATTCGTTGGTTACATTCTGGTTGAGAAATCGCAGCGCGTCGATCAAAACAGGACGCGGATCGCCGTCTGGCAGGGCCGGGGCGTGGTTCTGCTTTGACAATTTAAAGCCTTGCGCATTGACCGCCAGCGGCAGATGAATGTAGTCCGGCGCCGTCCAGCCAAACTGGTGATACAGCGAGATTTGTCGCACGGTCGGCTCGACCAGATCCGCCCCGCGCACAATTTCCGTCACGCCCTGGAAATGATCGTCCACCACCACGGCCAGGTTATAGGCGAACAGGCCATCGCGACGGTGAATAATAAAATCCTCACGCGCCAGACGTTCATCGGCATGAATCTCACCGGAGAGTAAATCGGTAAAGCGCGTCACCGGGGAGCGCTGCCTGATACGCACGGCAGCATTTTCCGGAGGAAGATTAAGCGTGCGGCAGTGGCCGTCATAGACGCCGCCTGCGCTCTGGATACGCGCGCGGGTGCAGGTGCAGTTATAGGAAAGCCTCTGTGCGCGAAGCCAGGCCAGACGTTCCCGATACGCCTCGTGACGTTTTGACTGCCACAGCACCTCGTCATCCCAGTGAAGACCGTAATGTTCCAGCTGACGCAGAATCGTCTCTGCAGCACCGGGAACTTCACGCGGAGGGTCAATATCTTCAATGCGGACGAGCCATTTTCCCTGGCGGGCGTGAGCCTGCAGGTAGCTGCCGAGCGCGGCAATTAATGAGCCGAAGTGTAATTCACCGGAAGGAGATGGCGCGAAGCGCCCAATATAGTGTGATTCAGACATATCAACAGTAACAAGGCGGGAGAGACTCCCGCCTTTAGAGTGTGTAAACAGCGCTGGTATTAACCGGCCATCTGTTTTTCGCGGATTTCGGCCAGCGTTTTACAGTCGATGCACAGATCGGCGGTTGGACGCGCTTCCAGGCGACGAATACCGATTTCAACACCGCAGGATTCGCAGTAGCCAAAATCTTCGTCTTCGACTTTTTTCAGCGTTTTCTCGATCTTTTTGATCAGTTTGCGTTCGCGGTCACGGTTACGCAGTTCGAGGCTGAACTCTTCTTCCTGAGCGGCACGGTCTACCGGATCCGGGAAGTTAGCAGCTTCATCCTGCATATGAGTAACGGTGCGATCGACTTCATCCCTGAGTTGATTACGCCATGCTTCAAGAATACGCTTGAAGTGCGACAGCTGGGCTTCGTTCATATACTCTTCGCCCGGCTTCTCTTGATACGGCTCCACCCCAGCGATGGCGAGAATACTCAGGGACGATGTTTTACGGTTTTGCCCTTCTTGCATGTTGCTTCTCCTTAACACGCACTATCGATCCCCGTGTTGGGGGAAAAATCAGGTCGCTATAAATAGCAGATGCTTTTCCGGATGGCAATTATCTAAACGTAACACTTGACAAGCCTGTGAGGAAAAGCGTATTTGCGCACGCGGCCAGAACACTTAATCGTCAATCGTCTAATCCCTTATAAGACAATGGGAAGAGAGGATCTCAGAGTCATATTATCGGCAGAAAGTTCCGCTTTATAAGCGAAAACCTCTACCCCCTGCTTTTGTGCCTCATTCAACAATTGCGCGTATTTAGGATCAATATGGCGGGCAGGGGAGAAACGTTCAATGGCTGAATGCAACACCGCAAACAGCAATACGGCGCGTTTGCCCGCCGCCGCAACACTCATTAGCTCTCGCAGATGCTTCTGGCCACGTAGCGTTACCGCATCCGGGAAGTAGCCATTTTCCTGCTCCGCTAACGTCACTGATTTCACTTCAATATAGCACTCCGGCCTGTCTTCCGCCTGTAACATGAAGTCAATTCTGCTGCTTTCATCGCCATATTTCACTTCACTTTTATGCGTGCCATAACCGACCAGTTCAGGAATGGTGCCATGGGTCAGTGCTTCCTTAACCAATTGATTTGCGCGCAGGGTGTTAACGCAAATAAATGCCCCGTTTTGGGTTTCGGTCATTTCCCAGGTATGGGCATATTTGCGTTTAGTATTTTCTGATGTGGAATACCAGACCCTGTCACCCGGCGTCGCACAGCCCGTCATGGCACCGGTATTGGGACAGTGCAGAGTAAGCTGTATCCCTTCGGGGGTGATCACGTCGGCGAGGAAGCGTTTGTAGCGTTGGATAAGCGTAGCGTGCTGCAGGGGGGGACTAAACTTCATCAGAATTCCTTTCGGTGTTGCCCAGCGTCCAGCGCTGTAGCGGCGTATAGCGGGTGCGTCCCTGTGCAAAGACGGATTCGTAAAGCGCGAATCCGTTGACCGGAAAAGCCCAGTGAAAACCCGGCGGCGGGATGGCAACGGCCTGACCGGCATCGCGCAGCAGCGTGATATGTGGATGAAACGGCTGTGGGCTCTGATAACAGCCGCTGCGCGCCGCCTGCGCGCGCAGCATGTTCGCCAGCTGCAATAATCCGCGCGGTGGCTGGCGCGTGCCCAGCCAGACCACGCGCGAACGCAGCCACTGACCCGCGTCGTCGAGGTGCAGCGTAAATTCCGGCTGGGCAATACGCCCGGCCATGGCGGCTAACGCCCGCTGCTTTTCGGCACTGACGTCGCCCAAAAAGGCCAGCGTCAGGTGCAGGTTAGCCGCCGCGACAGGGCGACCGGCTTCCGGCGGGAAGCGTTCGGCGCGCCAGCGAACTATTTGACGCTGTATCGCGGTGGGCAATTCAATGGCAAAAAACAGCCGTTTGGACTCAGGCATACGGAGGACTCGGTAATGATATGCGCCGATGCTACAATGTACGCCGACTAATGTTAACCCTCTGGAGCTGTTAGTGTCCTCATTGCCGGTCGCCGTCGTTCTTCCTGACCTTCTCGCTGCCTTACATCATGCCCCGCAGGTTTTGCTGAATGCCCCGACGGGTGCGGGGAAGTCCACCTGGCTGCCGCTGCAGATTCTGAAAGACGGGAACATCAGCGGGAAAATTATCCTGCTGGAGCCGCGCAGGCTGGCCGCGCGCAACGTGGCGCAGCGTCTGGCGGAACTGCTGAATGAAAAGCCGGGCGAAACGGTAGGTTACCGGATGCGCGCCGAGACCTGCGTGGGGCCGAGCACGCGCCTCGAAGTGGTCACCGAGGGTATTCTCACCCGCATGCTGCAAAACGATCCGGAACTCACCGGCGTCGGGCTGGTGATCCTGGATGAATTCCACGAGCGCAGCCTGCAGGCGGATCTGGCCCTCGCGCTGTTGCTGGATGTGCAACAGGGACTGCGTGACGATCTCCGGCTGCTGATTATGTCGGCCACGCTGGATAACGAGCGGCTACGGCAGGCGCTACCCGATGCACCGGTCATCAGCTCTGAAGGGCGGGCGTTTCCGGTAGAACGCCGCTATCAACCGCTTCCCTCCCACCAGCGTTTTGACGAGGCGGTCGCCATTGCTACCGCTGAGCTGCTGCGCCAGGAGCCCGGTTCCCTGCTGCTGTTTTTGCCGGGTGTCGGTGAGATCCAGCGTGTGCAGGAGCAGCTTTCTACACGCGTAGGCGGTGATGTGCTGCTGTGTCCGCTTTACGGCGCGCTGTCGCTCCAGGATCAGCGTAAAGCCATCCTTCCGGCCCCGGTGGGGCAGCGCAAGGTGGTGCTGGCAACCAACATTGCTGAAACCAGTTTAACCATTGAAGGGATTCGCCTGGTGGTGGATAGCGCCCAGGAGAGGGTGGCAAGCTTTGACCCGCGTACCGGGCTGACTAAACTTCTGACGCAGCGCATTAGCCAGGCGTCGATGGTGCAGCGCGCGGGCCGCGCGGGGCGTCTTGAGCCGGGTATCTGCCTGCATTTGACCAGCGCGGAACAGGCTGAACGCGCTGCACAGCAAAGCACGCCGGAAATTTTACAAAGTGATTTGTCGGGCCTGGTGATGGATCTGCTTCAGTGGGGCTGTCCGGATCCTGGACAGCTTACCTGGCTTGATTCTCCGCCTGCCGTGAATCTCGCCGCTGCGCGCAATCTGCTGACCCAGCTTGGCGCGCTGGAAGGCGAACGTCTGACGGCGCGCGGCCAGAAAATGGCGGCACTGGGCAACGATCCGCGTCTGGCCGCAATGCTGGTGGCCGCGCTGGGGGACGATGAAATTGCCACGGCGGCTAAACTGGCGGCTATTCTTGAGGAGCCGCCGCGCGGAGGCAGCAGCGATCTGGGGCAGGCGTTTTCGCGCAACCAGGGGAACTGGCAGCAGCGGGCGCAGCAGCTCGGTAAACGGCTTAACAGCCGCGGCGGCGTACCAGACAGTGAGAGTATTCCCCGGCTGCTGGCGCAGGCGTTTCCGGACAGGATTGCGCGTCGGCGCGGGCTGGACGGTCGCTACCAGCTGGCAAACGGCATGGGGGCGATGCTGGACAGCGATGATGCGCTGACGCGTCACGAGTGGCTGATTGCGCCGCTCCTGCTGCAGGGGAGTCACTCCCCGGATGCGCGTATCCTGCAGGCGATAGCCATAGATATTGACGCCCTGACCCGTACCTGTCCGCAGCTGCTTCAGCAATCGGACATCGTTGAGTGGGATGATGCCCAGGGCACGCTGAAGGCGTTTCGGCGTAGCCAGATTGGTAAACTGACCCTCGGGACGAAGCCGCTGGCGAAGCCGTCGGAAGAAGAGCTTCATCAGGCTATGCTGAACGGCATTCGGGAAAAAGGATTAGGCGTGCTGAACTGGTCACCAGAGGCTGAACAGTATCGTCTTCGCCTGCATTGTGCCGCACGTTGGCTACCGGAGTATGCCTGGCCCGCAGTCGATGATGAGACATTGCTGGGCTCTCTGGAGCGCTGGCTGCTGCCGCAAATGCACGGTGTTCACTCGCTTCGGGCGCTGAAAGCCCTTGATGTTAAGGTCGCGTTACAGAATTTACTGGACTGGTCATTACGTCAACGTCTGGATAGTGAACTGCCAGGGCATTACACTGTGCCCACCGGAAGCCGGATTGCCATCCGTTATCATGAGGATAATCCGCCGGCGCTGGCGGTTCGGATGCAGGAGATGTTTGGTGAGGCCACCACGCCGTCCATTGCGGAAGGGCGTGTGCCGTTAGTGCTTGAGCTGCTGTCGCCTGCGCATCGTCCATTACAAATCACCCGAGATTTGGGGGCGTTCTGGGCGGGAAGCTACCGTGAAGTGCAAAAAGAGATGAAGGGGCGATACCCCAAACATGTCTGGCCGGACGATCCGGCGAATACGGCGCCGACGAGGCGGACGAAGAAGTATTCCTGAAAGGGATGTGCGGCCTGATGCCCTCACCCCAGCCCTCTCCCTCAGGGAGAGGGAGAACTAATTTTGAGAGATTTCTTCTTTCACAGGCCTGTGGAAGAAAAGAAAATCTGGCCTTTGCGCCTGAAAGTTGCGGAGAAAAAGCATGGCGGGGAATGACCGCGAGCCAATAGGACGTAAGGGAAAACCAACGCGTCCGGCGAAAGAAAAGGTAAGCCGTCGTCGCCTCAGAGATGAGGACTATGACGATGACTATGAAGACGATGATGAGGATGAAGAACCGATGCCGCGTAATGGAAAAGGCAAAGGGCGTAAGCCTCGGGGCAAGCGCGGCTGGTTCTGGCTGCTGCTGAAGCTATTTATTGTTTTTGTCGTGCTGATGGCGATTTACGGCGTGTATCTGGATCAGAAGATCCGCAGCCGTATCGACGGTAAAGTCTGGCAGTTACCTGCGGCAGTATATGGCCGTATGGTGAACCTTGAGCCAGATATGTCCATCACGAAGAACGAGATGGTTAAACTGCTCGAAGCCACCCAGTATCGTCAGGTGTCAAAAATGACGCGGCCTGGCGAATTTACCGTGCAGTCCAACAGCATTGAGATGATCCGTCGTCCGTTTGATTTCCCGGACAGCAAAGAGGGGCAGGTGCGCGCGCGTCTGACCTTTGACGGCGATCGTCTGGATACCATCGAGAACATGGATAACAACCGTCAGTTCGGTTTCTTCCGTCTCGATCCGCGTCTGATCACCATGCTTTCGTCAGCAAACGGCGAGCAGCGCCTGTTCGTGGCGCGTAACGGCTTCCCGGATCTGCTGGTCGATACCCTGCTGGCAACCGAAGACCGCCACTTCTACGAGCACGATGGCATTAGCCTCTACTCGATTGGTCGTGCGGTGCTGGCTAACCTGACTGCCGGCCGTACCGTACAGGGCGCGAGTACGCTGACCCAGCAGCTGGTGAAGAACCTGTTCCTCTCCAGCGAACGTTCTTACTGGCGTAAAGCGAACGAAGCCTACATGGCCGTGCTGATGGATGCGCGCTACAGCAAGGATCGCATCCTTGAACTGTACATGAACGAGGTGTATCTCGGTCAGAGCGGCGATAACGAAATCCGCGGCTTCCCGCTGGCGAGCCTGTACTACTTTGGTCGTCCGGTGGAGGAGCTGAGCCTGGATCAGCAGGCGCTGCTGGTGGGCATGGTGAAAGGGGCGTCCATTTATAACCCGTGGCGTAACCCGAAACTGGCGCTGGAGCGTCGTAACCTGGTGCTGCGTCTGCTGCAACAACAGCAGGTGATTGACCAGGAGCTGTACGACATGCTGAGCGCACGTCCGCTTGGCGTTCAGCCGCGCGGCGGTGTGATTTCGCCTCAGCCTGCGTTTATGCAGCTGGTGCGTCAGGAGCTGCAAAGCAAGCTTGGCGATAAGGTCAAAGATCTCTCCGGCGTGAAGATCTTCACCACCTTTGACTCCGTGGCGCAGGATGCGGCAGAAAAAGCGGCGGTGGAAGGCATTCCGGCGCTGAAGAAACAGCGTAAGCTCTCCGATCTTGAAACCGCGATGGTGGTGGTTGACCGTAACTCCGGCGAAGTTCGCGCGATGGTGGGCGGTGCCGAGCCGCAGTTTGCAGGCTACAACCGTGCCATGCAGGCGCGTCGATCGATCGGTTCTCTGGCAAAACCGGCGACCTATCTCACTGCCCTGAGCCAGCCAAACCAGTATCGTCTGAATACCTGGATTGCGGATGCGCCGATCTCCCTGCGCCAGCCTAACGGCCAGGTGTGGTCACCGCAGAACGATGATAAACAGTTCAGCGGTCAGGTGATGCTGGTGGATGCGTTAACGCGTTCCATGAACGTACCAACCGTTAACCTGGGCATGTCGCTGGGACTGCCAGCGATTGTCGACACCTGGCAAAAACTAGGCGTATCGAAAGATCAGCTGCACCCGGTGCCGGCAATGATCCTCGGGGCGCTTAACCTGACCCCGATCGAAGTCGCCCAGGCGTTCCAGACCATTGCCAGCGGCGGTAACCGCGCACCGCTGTCTGCCCTGCGTTCGGTTATTGCCGAAGACGGTTCCGTGCTGTATCAGAGCTTCCCGCAGGCCGAGCGTGCCGTTCCTGCTCAGGCGGCCTATATGACGCTGTGGACCATGCAGCAGGTTGTCCAGCGTGGTACCGGGCGTCAGCTGGGGGCGAAGTATCCGGGTCTGCATCTGGCGGGTAAAACCGGGACCACCAACAACAACGTTGATACCTGGTTTGCCGGTATTGATGGCCGCGAAGTGGTGATCACCTGGGTAGGCCGCGACAACAACCAGCCGACCAAACTGTACGGGGCGAGCGGGGCGATGTCGATTTACCAGCGCTATCTGGCCAATCAGTCACCGGTGCCGCTGAACCTCGTTGCGCCGGAAGATATCGTGGATATGGGCGTGGACAGCTCCGGTAACTTTGTCTGCGGTGGCGGAATGCGTACCCTGCCGGTCTGGACAACCAACCCGGATTCACTGTGCCAGCAGAGCCAGCCTGAACAGCCGACGGGCAACCCGTTCGATCAGTCCTCTCAACCGCAGCAGCAGCCGCAACAACAGTCGCAGCAGCAGAATGAGAAGAAAGACAGCGACGGCGTAGCCGGCTGGATCAAGGATATGTTCGGCGGAAACTGATTTTCATGCTAAAACATAAAGCCGCTTCATTTCGAAGCGGCTTTTTTTTTTGAATGTATTATTCATGGGTTGAATGGATTTCCTTAATTTAATTTTTATAAAATTCTATTTAAGAATATTTAATTGCATTTTTTGTGGTTTAAAAACAGCTGGTTAATGATGTTGTGCGTTTTTTTTGAATTTTACACGGTAGACGGAGTAGAGAAAATCCTGATTTAATAAGACCACGAAATAAAGTTGAGTTTTTATTTCACCGTAATTAACGTTCTGACCCGATATTGTAGTCTGGAATGGAAGCGTATATTGGTCTTTAATAAGGAATATTTTATGAAAAAACAGATTGTGCACACTCTTGTTTCCGCCAGTCTTTTAGCAACATTAGCGATGCCAGTAATGGCAAGCGATTCTGGCACGGTTAATTTCGCCGGAAAAATTGTCGCGGATACCTGTGAAGTGAATGTTGATGATTCAGGTGCAACGGTATCGACCGTCACGTTTGCTGATACCTATCCCTCCGATTACGGGACAGATGGAAAAATAGGTACTTCAAAAGATTTCAAAATTGAGGTGTCAAAATGTGACCCGCTGGTTGCAAATCTCAACCTGAAATTTAGTGGTACCACAACGGATGCAGCCTATAAGCGCCTGCAAAACGATCTGTCTGGTGCCGGTAATGCGACCAATGTCGGTATCACGGTTGCCAATAACAATGGCGCCAAAGGTGATGTGCTCTTTAACGGTTCCGTGCCAGACAGTTCAACCGATGTGGCGAACGACCCTACTGGTGCCAGCGCCTCAGTATTCAATTATACCGCGAACGTTATTCAGGTTGGAGATGAGGTACCCACGGCGGGCCATTACTCGGCTTCAGCCACCTTCGAGGTAATGTATCGCTAAGCCTCTTTGGGCAGCCATCCCGGCTGCCCTTATTGGATTTTATAATGTTATGAACTCATGTTTAAAAATATTGTGTGGATGTTTATTGATTAGTTGCTGTTCAGCTCAGGCCAGCATTGTATTGGGGGGAACCCGAATTATTTACCCTTCCAATAAATCTGAGGTACAAATAGCCCTCAAAAATAAAGATCCGCATACCCGTTATTTGGTTCAGAGTTGGGTCAGCTATCTGAATGATACAAAAGCCCCTTTCGTTATCACTCCGCCTGTTTATAAGCTGCAAGAAAACCGTCAGACGCTCCTGCATATTATTTATACCGGTGATAAGAACGCATTGCCGGGCGATCGGGAATCGCTGTTTGTGGCCAATGTGAAATCCGTATCAGCGATTACACCGGAGTTGAAAGAGAAAAACACACTTCAGTTTGCGATGAAGACACGCCTCAAACTGTTCTGGCGTCCGGCAAATCTGAAGGAAGCTGACGCGCTGCAGGCCTGGGAGAAAGTCACCTTCCGTCGGCAGGGAACGCAGCTCATCGCGAAAAATCCGACGCCATTTTATGTCTCTTTTGGCGAGCTGTCCGTCGGGGGCAAAGCGGTACCGGTCGTGGAAAGTAAAGATTCACCCGGTGCGATTTCAATGATGGTCGCGCCTTTCAGTGAGAAAGCATTTGCCTTGCCGAAGGGGGCAAGCGGTACGGTTCGCTGGACGGCAATCAGCGATTTTGGTGCCCAAACCCGTCAGAAGCAACAGGCCTTATAACTCATCATGTTGGTATGTTATGTCATCTTCTTCACTCTACAGGACGGTTTTGAACGGATTAACGTTAGCGTTGCTAGCGTTATGCCAGCCGGCGAGTGCAGATGATGAGTTTAACCTGCGTATTCTCGAACTGGATACGCCACTGGAAAATACCTCAACCTTAAGGAATTTCATCGGTAACAACAGCTTGTTAGCCGGAAATTATCCGACAACCATTATGTGGGGTAAAGATGTGTTGGATAAGCGAACCCTTGCTTTCGCGCTGTCCGACGACAAACAGCAGCTGCTTCCCCAGTTAACCAAAGCCGATCTGCGCGATTTGGGTGTCAAAGTGGATACCTTGCCGGATATGAAAGACCTGGATGATGGTGTGCTGGTTGATGATATCTCGCGTTTTATTGACCAGGCTCGCTACGATTTCAACCAGGATAACCAGACCCTGAACCTGGTCATTCCACAGATTTATCGTGACCAGGCGGCGGCAGGCGCCATCAACCCGAAATACTGGGACGATGGCGCGTCAGCGGCCTGGGCCAGCTATCAGTTGAGCGGGTCACAGCAGCAAACTGATTCCGGTAAAACCTCATCGACATGGCTTGGCCTGGACTCCGGCATCAATCTTGGCGCATGGCGCCTTCGCAACAGCAGCACCTGGAGCGATTCATCCGGATGGGATGCCATCAGCACAAGTGTGCAGCGAGACATTAAGGCGCTGAAAAGCCAGCTGGAGATCGGTCAGACCGCCACCAGCGGGGAACTTTTTGATAGCGTGCAAATGACGGGCGTGAAGCTGGAAACCGATACCTCCATGCTGCCGAGCAGCCAGCAGGGGTTCGCTCCGGTGGTCCGTGGGATAGCCAACAGCGACGCAAAAGTTACGATCAAGCAAAACGGTTACACCGTTTATCAGACCAATGTCTCTCCCGGCCCGTTTGAAATCCGTGATTTAAGCCAGGTAACTTCCGGCGCCGATCTCGAAGTCACCGTCGAAGAGGCGGACGGCAGCGAGCACAGTTTTATTCAGGCCAGCGCCTCTGTGCCTGTTTTGCAGCGTGAAGGCGCGTTTAAATATGCCCTGGCGGCAGGGACGTTTCGGGGCAACGAAGGAGAAGAGGAGCCTGCATTTGCGCAGGGCACGGCGATCTACGGGCTCCCTTACGGTGTGACGGTTTACACGGGGGCGCTGGGGGCGTCGTTGTATCATGCTTTGCTGGCGGGTATCGGCGCTGATTTAGGCCGTTTTGGTTCGGCGTCGGTGGATGTCACTGCCGCGCGTACCGCCTTCGATGATGGCCGTGCGGATGCCAGCGGCCTGTCGGTTCGCTCTCAATACTCAAAAGATATCCCGGATACGGACACAACGGTAACGCTTGCCAGCTATCGCTACTCCACGTCCGGGTTTTATACCTTCCAGGAAGCCATCGACCAGCGCGATAGCCAGATTGATGACGGGATCTATACCTACCGCCGAACGAATAACCGCCGCAGCCGAATGCAGGTGAATCTCTCCCAGCGTCTGGGGGAGTGGGGTTCCGCCTATCTCAACGGCTACCAGCAGAACTACTGGGATATGGATGGCCATGAACGCAGCGTAAGCGCCGGATTAAGTTCAAGCTGGCGTGATATCTCCTGGTCGGTCAGTTATAACCTGACCCGGACGCCAAATGCCGGGCAGGACAGGCAGATGGCACTGACGGTTAATATTCCGCTCTCCCACTGGCTGCCAAATTCCTGGGCAACCTATAGCGCAAATACAGCCAGCGGCGGCTACACATCACATCAGTTAGGGATTGGCGGCACCGCGCTGGAAAACAATAACCTCAGCTACAACCTGCAGCAGAGCTATACCAGCAATAACACCGGTTATGGTGCAAGCGTGTCAGGCCGCTACCGTGGCTCGGCGGGAGAGGTGGGGTTAGGTTACAGCTATGCTGGCAGCAACCAGCAGTGGAACTACAGTGCGCGTGGATCTGTCGTCGCACATAAACATGGCGTCACGCTTGGGCAATCTGTACGGGATGCCTTCGCCATTGTGCATATCAAAGGCGGTGACAACGTCAAAGTGCAAAACGGGCGGGGCATTTACACCGATGCGTTTGGCAATGCCATTGTGCCAACGCTCACCGCCTACCGTCACAACACGGTGACCGTGAACACACAGGATCGGGACGATATTGAGATAGAGGCTGCAACCCAGGATCTCGTGCCGACGAAAGGCGCAGCGGTGACAGCGAATTTTGACGCCAGAGTTGGGATGAGAGCACTGATTACCCTGCTGTACCAGGGAAAAGCGGTGCCCTTTGGCGCCATTGTGTCTCTGGATAACACCACGGCCATTGTAGGCGACGATGGTGAGGTGTGGCTGACCGGCTTACGAGACGTCGTGTCATTTAACGTCCAGTGGGGAGACGGGCGCGAGGAGCAATGTCGCGGTACGTTTAGCGTTCCTGCAGACAATGCGGCTTCCATTTATAAAACCACGGTAACTTGCCGTTAGACAAAGGTGACAGGTGAAAACGTTAATTTCGCTCCAACGGTTAGGTATTACGATGCTCGTTATGACGCTGCTCGGCATTGTGCAGCCTGCTTTCGCCGGATCCTCCTGCACCCATGATGGCAATCCCGGGACAATGATCTTTCAGCTACCCGCCAGCCTGCAGCTCGAGCCAGATACCGCAGTGGGTACTATTGTTTTTGAACAGACGCTGGATAGTGGCGAAATTAAAATAACCTGTTCATCCGTTGGCAATAAATACAAAGGTTACACCAGCCTGACGGATGCCGATGCCCGTAGTGATGTGTTGGAAGGGGTATATCAAACCAACGTGCCCGGGATTGGCATCCGTATGGCACAGGCGCAGGATCGAAATACCTCCTATACCACCAGTGATATTATTACCCCCATGCACTTTTACAGCTATGGTGGGGGGGCAATAGCATTTGACACGGTTTTTCATGCCGCGATGCAACTGGTGGTCACCGGGAAGGTGGAAGAGGGCTACCTTGATACATCCCGCCTGACTTCAGAAGAGAAGTATGGCAGCGACGTGGTTGCCCAACTGCTCGTTTCACCCACCAGCGTTCATATTCAGACCAACACCTGTAATCTGGTGGATAAAAATATCTATGTGCCGCTGAAAACTGTTCACGCCAGTGATTTTGACGGCCCGTATTCCGATATCCTCACGGACGGTGGTTTTAAAATTGAAATTACCGATTGTCATGAAGGCACTCAGATTGATTATCAGTTTACCAGCGCAGGCTCTACGGGAGTTACGAACGGAAATATTCTGGATATTGCCGCTGGTGACGGCGCCGCAAGCGGGGTAGGGATCCAGATTCTGGATAACAAGGACACCGTGCTGAACTTTGACCAGACTTATACCGCCATCAGCAGCACTCATGCCAATGAAGTGGCGGAGATCCCCCTGCAGGCGCGCTACATCAAAACCGGCGACGTTAAAGCCGGAAAGGTGAACGCCGTTGCCACCTTTGAGGTCTTCTACCGCTAAGCCACTTTGACCCGTTTTGACGGGTCATACGCGATCATTTCGCTATCCTCATTAACCCTCTCTTTTCATCTGGTTAATTCTTAAACCCTTAAATCTTGTAGGGCTGCTTACTGCTTGCTATGCAACCCGCGTTTCGCATATTATTCTGGCGCTCATAATAATAATTCTCGTTTACGTTATCATTCACTTTTCCATCAGAGAAACATCATGGCGCTTTCCAATACTGCTCAGCCAATGAACACGTCGCTGCGTAAACTCGCGGTCGTCGTCGCCATAGCGGTTGCCGGCATGTCCGCGTATGCTCATGCGGCCGAAACCCCGAAAAAAGAAGAAACCATCACGGTAACCGCAGCACCTGCGGCACAGGAGAGTGCCTGGGGACCGGCGGCGACCATCGCTGCACGGCAATCGGCGACCGGGACCAAGACGGATACTCCGATTCAAAAGGTTCCTCAGTCTATTTCCGTGGTGACCGCTGAAGAGATGGCGCTGCACCAGCCACGCTCGGTGAAAGAAGCCCTGAGCTACACGCCGGGTGTTGCGGTGGGTACGCGTGGCGCGTCTAACACCTATGACTACCTGGTCATTCGCGGTTTCGCGGCCGACGGTCAGACCCAGAATAACTACCTCGACGGTATGAAGATGCAAGGCAACTTCTATAACGACGCGGTGATTGACCCTTATATGCTGGAGCGTGCTGAGATCATGCGCGGCCCGGTTTCAGTTCTGTACGGCAAAAGCAGCCCTGGCGGCTTGCTGAACATGGTCAGCAAGCGCCCAACGACCGAGCCGTTGAAAGAAGTGCAGTTTAAAATGGGCACCGACAGCCTGTTTCAGACCGGCTTTGACTTCAGCGATGCGATCGACGATGACGGCGTTTACTCTTATCGCTTAACGGGCGTTGCACGTTCGAACAACTCACAGCAGGAAGGCAAAGGTGAGCAGCGTTATGCCATCGCGCCTTCTTTCTCCTGGCGTCCGGATGATAAAACCACCTTCACGTTCCTCTCATACTTCCAGAACGAGCCTGAGACAGGCTACTACGGCTGGCTGCCAAAAGAGGGAACGGTTGATCCGCTGCCGAATGGCGATCGTCTGCCGACGAACTTCAACGAAGGCGCGAAGAACAACACCTACTCCCGTAACCAGAAAATGGTGGGATACAGCTTCGACCACGCCTTCAACGATACCTTTACCGTGCGCCAGAACCTGCGCTTTGCTGAGAACAAAACTTCGCAAAACAGCGTATACGGCTATGGTGTCTGTACCGACCCGGCGAACAGCGGCAACAAGCAGTGCGCGGCGCTAGCGCCATCGGATAAAGGCCATTATCTGGCGCGTAAATACGTTGTCGATAATGAAAAACTGCAGAACTTCACCGTTGATACTCAGCTGCAGAGCAAATTCGCTACGGGTGAGGTGGACCACATCCTGCTGACCGGCGTTGACTTTATGCGTATGCGTAACGACATCAACTCCTGGTTTGGCTATGACGACTCTGTTCCGCTGCTGGATCTCTACCATCCGGTGAACAGCGATTTTGATTTTGGTGCAAAAGACCCGGCAAACTCCGGCCCGTATCAGATCCTTAACCGTCAGAAACAGACGGGACTCTACGTTCAGGATCAGGCGCAGTGGGATAAGGTCCTGGTAACCCTGGGCGGCCGTTATGACTGGGCCGATCAGGAATCCTACAACCGCGTGACGAACACCACTTCCAAACGTGATGACACCCAGTTCACCTGGCGCGGCGGCGTTAACTACCTGTTTGATAACGGTGTCACCCCGTACTTTAGCTACAGCGAATCGTTTGAACCGGCTTCGCAGACCGATGCCCAGGGTAAACTGTTCTCCCCTTCCAAAGGCAAACAGTACGAAGCGGGCGTGAAATACGTACCGAACGATCGTCCGATCGTTGTTACCGGTGCGGTATACCAGCTGACCAAAACCAACAACCTGATGGCGGACCCGGCGGGCTCCTTCTTCTCCGTTGAAGGCGGTGAAATCCGCGCGCGTGGCGTAGAGCTGGAAGCGAAAGCGGCCCTCTCTGCAAGCGTGAACGTCGTCGGCTCCTATACCTATACCGATGCGGAATACACCACCGATACGAACTACAAAGGCAACACGCCAGCTCAGGTGCCAAAACACATGGCATCCGTTTGGGGTGATTACACGATGTTTGATGGCCCACTGTCTGGCCTGACGCTGGGTACCGGCGTGCGTTACACGGGTTCCAGCTATGGCGATCCGGCGAACTCCTTCAAGGTGGGCAGCTACACCGTTGTCGATGCGCTGGTCAGATACGATCTGGCACGCGTTGGCATGGCAGGCTCGAACGTGGCGCTGCACGTGAACAACCTGTTCGATCGTGAGTACGTTGCCAGCTGCTTCAACACCTACGGCTGCTTCTGGGGTGCTGAACGTCAGGTTGTTGCTACCGCGACCTTCCGCTTCTAATCTCTGTCCGGGCACGGTTCGCCGTGCCCTTTTTATTTAAGTTGGCTGATATGCAGGATAATCAAACGCAACCCGACACCACCTTTACGCTCAACCATCTCTCCTTTCGCGTACCCGGGCGCACCTTGCTGCATCCGCTCTCTCTGACGTTCCCCGCAGGTAAAGTCACTGGCCTGATTGGTCACAACGGTTCAGGTAAATCCACGCTGCTCAAGATGCTGGGGCGTCATCAGCCGCCTTCAGAAGGCGATATTCTGCTGGATGATCAACCGCTGGAGAGCTGGAGCAGTAAAGCCTTTGCCCGCAAAGTGGCCTATCTGCCGCAGCAGCTGCCGCAGGCGGAGGGGATGACGGTGCGAGAGCTGGTGGCGATTGGGCGTTATCCGTGGCACGGGGCGCTTGGACGATTTGGCGTGGCCGACAGAGAGAAAGTGGAAGAGGCTATTGCGCTGGTCGGGCTAAAGCCGCTGGCGCATCGTCTGGTGGATAGCCTGTCCGGCGGCGAACGTCAGCGCGCGTGGATTGCGATGCTGGTGGCGCAGGACAGCCGCTGTCTGCTGCTGGATGAACCGACCTCTGCGCTGGATATCGCGCATCAGGTCGACGTCCTGGCGCTGGTGCACCGCTTAAGCCAGCAGCGTGGTCTGACGGTCATTGCGGTCCTGCACGATATCAACATGGCCGCGCGTTATTGTGACTACCTCGTCGCGCTGCGCGGGGGCGAGATGATTGCCCAGGGTACACCCGCAGAGCTGATGCGCAGCGAAACGCTGGAACATATTTACGGTATTCCTATGGGTATTCTGCCTCACCCGGCCGGGGCTGCACCGGTGAGCTTTGTCTACTGATGCTCGATAACACACGCATTAGCCGCCGTCGCCTGCTGACGGCGATGGCGCTCTCACCGCTGCTGTTAAAAATGAATACGGCGCGTGCTGCTGCCGTCGATCCGCACCACATAGTCGCTCTGGAGTGGCTGCCGGTCGAGCTGATGATGGCGCTCGGCGTCACGCCCTACGGCGTGGCGGACATTCCTAACTATAACCTCTGGGTGAACGAGCCGAAGCTGCCGGACTCGGTGATCGACATCGGCCTGCGGACGGAGCCAAACCTCGAGCTGCTCACCCAGATGAAACCCTCGTTCATGTTCTGGTCAGCGGGCTACGGTCCGTCAGAGGAGACCATGGCGCGCATCGCGCCCGGACGTGGATTCGCCTTCAGTGACGGTAAAAAACCGCTGGCCATGGCTAAAAATTCGATTAACGAGATGGCGCGTTTCCTCAACCGCGAGGTCGAGGCCAAAAAACATCTCGACGAATTTGATGCCCTGATCGACTCCCTGAAGCCCCGATTTGCTCACCGGGGCGATCGTCCGCTGCTGATGGTGACGCTGCTGGATGCCCGCCATATGCTGGTTTTCGGTAAAAACTGCCTCTTCCAGGAAGTGCTCGACAGCTTCGGCATTCGTAATGCCTGGGAAGGGGAGATGACGTTCTGGGGCAGTACCGCCGTGGGTATCGATCGTCTCGCGGCGTTTCGCGACGTGGATGTGCTGTGCTTCGATCACGGCAACGAGCGCGCCATGCAAACCCTGATGGCGACGCCGCTCTGGCAGGCGATGCCATTTGTGCGTGCGCAGCGCTTCCAGCGCGCCCCGGCGGTCTGGTTCTACGGCGCGACGCTGTCGGCCATGCATTTTGCCCGCGTGCTGGATAACGCGCTGGGAGGGAAAGCATGAGTACGCGTATCGCCCGCTTCCCGGCGCTGCTGCTATCCCTGCTTTTGCTGGTTGCGCTGGTATTAACCGGGTTCAACCTCTCGACGGCGTTACCCCGCACGCAGTGGGGGGCCGCGCTGGCCTCGCCGGATATCGACAATATTCAGCAGATGCTGTTCCACTACAGCCTGCTGCCGCGTCTGGCGATCTCCCTGTTAGTCGGCGCCGGTTTAGGGCTGGTGGGCGTGCTGTTCCAGCAGGTTTTGCGTAACCCGCTGGCAGAGCCAACCACGCTCGGCGTCGCGACCGGCGCACAGCTTGGGATCACCATTACCACGCTGTGGGTGCTGCCGGGTGCGTTAACCTCGCAGTTTGCGGCACTCGCGGGGGCGTGCGTGGTGGGTGCGCTGGTCTTTGGCGTGGCCTGGGGCAAGCGCCTTTCGCCAGTAACGCTTATCCTGGCCGGGCTGGTGGTGAGCCTCTACTGTGGGGCGATCAACCAACTGCTGGTGCTGTTCCACCACGATCAGCTGCAAAGCATGTTCCTGTGGAGCACCGGCACGCTGACCCAGACCGACTGGAGCGTGGTGCAGCGCCTGTGGCCGCAGCTGGCTGGCGGTGTTGTGCTGACGCTGCTGCTGCTGCGTCCTCTTACGCTGATGGGACTGGATGACGGCGTGGCGCGCAACCTGGGGCTGGCGCTGTCGCTGGCTCGCCTGGCGGCGTTGACGCTGGCAATTGTATTGAGCGCCCTGCTGGTGAACGCGGTCGGCATCATCGGGTTTATCGGCCTGTTTGCGCCGCTGCTGGCGAAAATGCTCGGGGCGCGTCGTTTACTGACGCGTCTGATGCTGGCGCCGCTGATTGGGGCGCTGATCCTCTGGCTTTCCGATCAGCTTATTCTCTGGCTGGCGCAGGTCTGGCGGGAAGTCTCCACCGGCTCTGTGACCGCGCTTATCGGGGCGCCGCTGCTGCTGTGGCTGCTCCCGCGGCTGCGCAGCATGAGTGCACCGGCGATGGACGCGGGCGATAAAGTCTACGCTGAACGTCGGTCGGTGCTTTGGTTTAGCCTTGCCGGTCTGGCGGTGCTGATTATCGCCTTGTTCGCGGCGCTCTCATTTGGACGCGATGCCGCGGGCTGGCACTGGGCAACGGGTGATTTACTCAATGAACTGCTACAGTGGCGCTGGCCGCGTATCGTCGCTGCGCTGATCGCCGGGGTGATGCTGGCGGTGGCGGGGTGCATCATTCAGCGTCTGACCGGCAACCCGATGGCGAGTCCGGAAGTGCTTGGGATCAGCTCTGGCGCCGCCTTTGGCGTGGTGCTGATGCTGTTCTTCGTGCCGGGCAATGCGTTTGGCTGGCTGATGCCTGCCGGCAGTATCGGCGCGGCAGCCACGCTGATGATTATCCTGATAGCCGCCGGTCGCGGTGGGTTTTCACCGCACCGCATGCTGCTGGCCGGGATGGCGCTCAGCACCGCGTTTACGATGCTGCTGATGATGCTGCAGGCAAGCGGCGATCCGCGTATGGCGAAGATACTGACCTGGATTTCCGGCTCGACCTACAACGCCACCGGAAGCCAGGTGGTCTGGTCCGGGATGGTGATGCTCGTGCTGCTGGCGATGGTGCCGCTGTGCCGCCGCTGGATGACCATTCTGCCGCTCGGCGGCGAAACCGCGCGTGCGGTGGGGATGGCGCTGACACCAGCGCGCGTGGCCTTGCTGCTGCTGGCGGCGTGCCTGACGGCGACGGCAACCCTGACGATTGGACCGCTGAGTTTTGTGGGGTTAATGGCGCCGCACATTGCCAGAATGATGGGGTTCCGCCGGACGATGCCGCATATCGTCATGTCGGCCCTGACGGGCGGGGTGATGCTGGTGTTCGCAGACTGGTGCGGAAGAATGGTGCTGTTCCCGTACCAGATCCCGGCGGGTCTGCTGTCGACCTTTATCGGTGCGCCGTACTTTATTTATCTGTTGAGAAAGCAGAGCCGGTAGTCAGGTGCGGCCTGATGCCCTCACCCCAGCCCTCTCCCACAGGGAGAGGGAGAACATCGTAGGCCGGGTAAGCGTTAGCGCCACCCGGCAATGACCTTAGAGCTTCGCAAACACCTTACGCGCCGCGTCGATGGTGTTATTGATATCTTCTTCGCTGTGCGCCACGGACATAAAGCCCGCTTCGAACGCGGACGGCGCCAGATACACGCCTTCTTCCAGCATCAGGTGGAAGAAGCGCTTGAAGCGCTCAACGTCGCACTTCACCACGTCCTGATAGCAGGTCACGGTTTTCGCATCGGTGAAGAAAATCCCGAACATGCCGCCCACGTGGTTAACCACCAGCGGAATACCGGCTTCCTCTGCCGCTTCAAGCAGTCCGTTTGCCAGCTGCGTCGTCAGGTCGGTCAGGGTTTCGTGAATGCCTGGCTGGGCCACTTCGGTCAGGCAGGCAAAGCCCGCGGCCATGGCGATGGGGTTACCGGAGAGCGTGCCCGCCTGGTAAACCGGGCCGGTTGGCGCCAGGGCTTCCATCACGTCCTTACGACCGCCGAATGCGCCGACCGGCATGCCGCCGCCGATGATTTTGCCGAGGCAGGTCAGGTCCGGCTCAACGCCGTAGTAAGACTGGGCACCCGCCAGTGCTACGCGGAAGCCGGTCATCACTTCATCGATGATCAGCAGCGCGCCGAACTCGTCGCACAGGGCGCGCAGGCCCGGCAGGAATTCAGGCTGCGGTGGGATGCAGTTCATGTTGCCCGCAACCGGCTCAACGATGATGCAGGCGATCTCCTGCGGATACTGCTCGAACGCCGCGCGAACGGTAGCAAGATCGTTGTAGGTGCAGGTCAGGGTGTGCTTCGCGAAATCGGCCGGTACGCCAGGTGAGTTTGGCTGGCCGAGCGTCAGCGCGCCGGAACCGGCTTTCACCAGCAGGCAGTCCGCATGGCCGTGGTAGCAGCCTTCGAATTTGATGATTTTATCGCGACCGGTAAAACCGCGCGCCAGGCGGATGGCGCTCATGGTGGCTTCGGTACCGGAGTTCACCATACGCACCATGTCCATGGTCGGCACCAGTTCGGTCACCAGCTCCGCCATTTTCACTTCCATTTCGGTTGGCGCGCCGAAACTCAGGCCGCGCTGGGCAGCTTCAATCACCGCATTACGAATAGCCGGGTGGTTGTGCCCCAGCACCATCGGGCCCCAGGAGCCGACATAATCGATATAGGCTTTGCCATCGACATCATACAGATACGCGCCGTCAGCACGTTCGATAAACAGCGGCGTACCGCCCACGCCGGTGAAGGCGCGCACAGGTGAGTTCACGCCACCCGGAATAAGCTCGCGGGCTGCACTGTAGAGGTTTTCAGACTTGCTCATGGCGTCGTTCCTGGTTCGTATAAAATGATTAAGCCCACTATTCTAAGTGATTCGGGGAAGGTTATGAAATTTTTAGCCGGGTAATGCTTTAAGATTTGTTAAGTAATTTTCAGGAGACGGTGGGGCAGTCTCTGGTAAAATCCTCGCGGCTTTTTGTATGACGAATAAGAACAGGACATGAAATCAGATTCTCCGTCTTTTGAAGAACAACAGTTTACGCGCGCCCGGCACCGGGTCAGTATTCGGCGGCTGCTCAATCGCGATAAAACGCCGCTGGCGATCCTGCTGGCCGCTGCCGTGGTGGGGACTCTCGCGGGGCTGATTGGCGTGGCGTTTGAAAAAGCGGTTAATGCCGTACTCAACTGGCGAGTGGGCACTGTGGCCGGTTTCGCCGATAGCGAATGGCTGGTCTGGGTTTGGGCATTCGGGCTGTCTGCGCTGTTTGCCATGGTGGGGTATTTTCTGGTGCGTAAATTCGCGCCGGAGGCGGGCGGGTCTGGCATCCCGGAAATTGAAGGTGCGCTGGAGGAGCTGCGTCCGGTGCGCTGGTGGCGGGTGATTCCGGTTAAATTCATCGGCGGCATGGGTACGCTGGGCGCAGGCATGGTACTTGGCCGGGAAGGGCCCACGGTACAGCTGGGGGGGAACGTCGGCCGCATGGTGGGCGATCTGTTTCGGATGCGAAGCGCCGAAGCGCGCCATACGCTGCTGGCTACCGGTGCGGCGGCGGGGCTGTCGGCGGCGTTTAACGCGCCGCTGGCGGGCATTTTGTTCATTATCGAAGAGATGCGCGCGCAGTTTCGCTACAACCTGATCTCCATTAAAGCGGTGTTTACCGGCGTCATTATGTCGAGCATCGTCTTTCGCCTCTTTAACGGCGAAGGGGCGGTCATTGAGGTGGGTAAACTGACCAACGCGCCGGTCAACACCCTGTGGCTTTACCTGATCCTCGGCATGATTTTTGGCGTGGTGGGGCCGCTGTTTAACACCTTTATCCTGCGCGCTCAGGATATGTTCCAGCGCATTCACGGCGGGAACACCACGAAATGGGTGCTGATGGGCGGTCTGCTGGGCGGAATGTGTGGCGTGCTCGGGTTTATCGAGCCGAATGCCGCAGGCGGCGGGTTCGGGCTGATTCCCATTGCGGCGGCGGGGAATTTCAGCGTGGGTCTGCTGCTGTTTATGTTTATCTCCCGCGTCATCACGACGGTACTCTGTTTTTCCTCCGGCGCGCCCGGCGGGATATTTGCCCCGATGCTGGCGCTGGGGACCTTGCTGGGCACCGCGTTTGGTATGGCGGCTGAAGTGGGTTTTCCCGCCTATCATCTTGACGCCGGGACCTTTGCCATCGCCGGAATGGGAGCGCTGCTGGCCGCATCCCTGCGTGCGCCGTTGACCGGGATCGTGCTGGTGTTGGAGATGACGGACAATTACCAGCTCATTTTGCCAATGATCATTACCTGTCTCGGCGCGACACTATTAGCCCAGTTCCTGGGTGGAAAGCCGCTATACTCCACCATCCTTGCGCGTACTCTGGCAAAACAAGAGGCTGAACGGGCCGCAGTGCAGAATACTTGAATGAATTACCAGGGTATTAGATAATGACACAAAGAATTGGGTGAATTTTACCCAATCGCAGTAGCAGTATTCATGGGAGCATATGATGAGTGATGATGTAGCGTTGCCGCTGGAATTTACCGAAGCAGCAGCCAACAAAGTGAAAACCCTGATTGCAGACGAAGACAATCCGGATCTGAAACTGCGCGTCTATATTACCGGTGGCGGCTGCAGCGGCTTCCAGTATGGTTTTACCTTTGACGATCAGGTTAACGATGGCGATATGACTATCGAGAAACAGGGCGTCGCGCTGGTGGTTGACCCGATGAGCCTGCAATATCTGGTGGGCGGTTCGGTGGATTACACCGAAGGTCTGGAAGGTTCGCGCTTTGTGGTGACCAACCCGAACGCGACAAGCACCTGCGGGTGTGGTTCTTCGTTCAGTATTTAAGAGGGTGCGGGCTGTTGCCCTCACCCCGGCCCTCTCCCACAGGGAGAGGGAGAAAAGACTAAAAACGGTAACCGTCAGGTTACCGTTTTGCTTTTACCGGTCATCCAGCGCAAACGTCGGCAGCTTCAGGTGCCAGCGTATCGCCGCTAAACGTATCACCAGCGTCACGACCATCCCCAGCATCGCGGCGTTTTCCAGCGGAAGTGCAAACGTGTAGTACGCGGTCGCGTGGACAATGCCCCCCGCGATACAGGCCGTTGCGTAAATTTCAGTACGCAGGATCATCGGTACTTCACGCGCCAGAATGTCGCGAATGATCCCACCGCCCACGCCGGTTAATACGCCCATACAGATTGCCACCATTGGACCGGTACCCGCATTAAACGCCTTATTGACGCCAATACCGACAAACACGGCCAGGCCGACGGCATCCAGTACCGGCAATATCCATTTGGGTAATCTGCGGGGCTGGCGAACCAGCACAATGGTTAACAGACAGGTGACCATCGCGACCACCAGATCGGTAGGATCTTTCACCCAAAACACCGGGCCATTCGCCAGCGCCATATCGCGGATTGTCCCGCCACCGACGGCGGTCACGACCCCAAGCACCAGCACGCCAAACGGATCCATGCGTAGTTTTCCGGCGAGCAGGACGCCGGAGATAGCAAAAACGGCTGTGCCAAGAATATCCAGCCAATAAACGAGCATCGTTAAATCCTCGAAAAGGGTCTTATGTTAGTGACTCTCTGCCAGCGCGGCACAGAGCTGTTTTGCGGCGAGGATAATACGCGGGCTGGCGCGTTCAAACCAGTCGCTGTTAAGGGGAATTACCGGTATTTTTAGCTGCCGTTGCCAGAATTGTTCAATTTTGGGAATTTCGCTCGCATTTCCGACCACGACGATAGCCTGCGGCTGGCGCGCCAGGACCTGTTCACGGCTAACCTGGGGCCACGGCACCCGGCTGGCTGCAAAGATGTTTTCACCGCCACAGACTTCCAGCACCTGGTTCTGAATCGACCCTTTTCCGGTGGTGAACAGCGGCTGGCTGCCAAACTGCAGGAAGATGCGCTTTTTAACAGGGGTATCGTATCGGGATTTCAGCGCGGCATAGTCGCTCAGCATCTGTTTCGCCGCCGCCTCGGCTTTTTTGGGCGTAGGGCTATAGGGTGCCAGGGCGCGTAGCGCCTGAGCGACTTGCTCAATGCTGACGGCATCAATCCACATCACTTTTATGCCAAGCGAGGTGAGCTGGTTGACCTGCCGCTCGGCGTTACCGCCGCGCCAGGCCAGCACGAGATCCGGTTTAAGCGCCACTATGCGCTCAAGGTTCATCCCTTGCCAGGTGGCGACTTGTTCAATTCCCGCGGCCTGCGGCGGATAATCCGAATAGCTACTCACGCCAACGGGCGTGATCCCGGCGGCAAACGCCAGTTCCGTATTTGCGGGAGAGAGTGTAATCACGCGCGGTACAGCATAGAGCCACAGCGGTGCGAGAAGAAGCAGGGCGGCCAGCGCCCTGACGGTATGTTTAGCCACGTGCCAGATTCTGCACCAGGCGTTCCACCATCACGGTGGACTGTTTTGCCGCAACGGTCAGGAACTCGTCGAAGCTGATGTGGGACTGCTGGTCTGCCACGTCAGAGATGGCGCGAACCACCACGAACGGTACGCTGAAGTTATGGCAAACGTGCGCAATCGCGGTCGCTTCCATCTCAACGGCAACCGCCTGAGGGAAGTTATGACGGATTTTCGCCAGCCCAACGGAGCCGTTGATGAACGCATCACCGCTGACAATCAGACCGCGTACCGCGTTGAGGTTGAGTTCTGCGATGCAGGTCTCCGCCGCCGCAATCAGTTTGTCGTCAGCTTTAAAAGCAGCAGGGCAGCCCGGGAGCTGACCGTACTCGTAACCGAACGCGGTGACGTCAGCATCGTGGTAACGCGCTTCGTCGGAGACAACGATATCACCCACCTTCAGCGTCGGCGCCAGGCCGCCCGCAGAGCCGGTATTCACGATCACATCCGGCTTGCAGCGCTCAAGCAGCAGGGTAGCACCCAGCGCAGCTGCCACTTTACCGATGCCTGATTTCAGCAGAGCCACGTCAACACCGTTCAGCTGGCCGGTATAGATCTCACAACCACCAAGAGAGAGGGTCTGACGGTTCTCAATTTTGTCACGCAGCAGCGTAACTTCTTCTTCCATTGCACCAATAATGCCGATTTTCATAGATTTACTCGCGATGTGCCTTGTTAAGATGCATAGTCTATCATGCGGTTAAGGGGAAACGCATTCTCACGCGGGGGAGCACATGGCACCAATCGATTTTCGCACCAAAATTAACTGGCACCGACGTTTCCGTTCGCCGCAGGGCGACAAGAGCGAACATGAGATCCTGCGTATCTTCGAAAGCGATCGCGGGCGGATCATTAACTCGCCAGCCATCCGCCGTCTGCAGCAAAAGACCCAGGTCTTTCCGCTTGAGCGTAACGCCGCGGTGCGCACGCGCTTAACCCACTCCATGGAGGTGCAGCAGGTCGGGCGCTACATTGCCAAAGAGATTTTAAGCCGTCTCAAAGAGCAGCGCTTACTGGAAACCTATGGTCTGGACGAGCTGACGGGGCCTTTTGAGAGCATCGTTGAGATGGCCTGCCTGATGCATGACATCGGCAACCCGCCTTTTGGCCACTTTGGTGAGGCGGCGATCAATGACTGGTTTAAGCAGCGGCTTTACCCTTCGGATGCGGTAAGCCAGCCGCTGAGCGACGACCGCTGCATCGTACGCGATTTACGCCTGCGTGAAGGCGAAGAGGGGCTGAACGATCTGCGTCGCAAAGTGCGCCAGGATTTGTGTCACTTCGAGGGCAACGCGCAGGGGATCCGGCTGGTCCACTCCCTGATGCGCATGAACCTGACCTGGGCACAGGTCGGCTGCATTCTGAAATATACCCGCCCCGCGTGGTGGATGGGAGATACGCCCGCGTCCCACAGCTATTTAATGAAAAAACCGGGCTATTACCTTTCCGAAGAGGCCTATATTAAACGGCTACGTAAAGAACTTTCATTGACGCCAAACGGCCGCTTTCCATTGACCTGGATTATGGAAGCCGCCGATGATATTTCCTATTGCGTGGCCGATCTGGAAGATGCCGTTGAGAAAAGAATCTTCAGCGTTGAGGAGCTTTATCAGCATCTTTATGCGGCCTGGGGTACCCATGAAAAAGGCTCGCTGTTTGCGCAGGTTGTCGAAAATGCCTGGGAAAAATCGCGCTCAAATACATTAAGCCGTAGTACAGAAGACCAGTTCTTTATGTATTTGCGGGTCAATACATTAAATAAACTGGTGCCGTATGCGGCGTCGCGCTTTATTGATAATTTACCGCTCATCTTCAGCGGGGAATTCAACCACGCGCTGCTGGAAGATGACAGCAGTTTCAGTCAACTCCTTGAGCTTTATAAACATGTGGCGATGCGGCATGTATTTAGCCATCCGGATGTCGAGCAGTTAGAGCTGCAGGGTTATCGGGTAATCAGTGGGTTACTGGAAATTTATTCCCCGTTGCTCCAGCTGTCGGTCGACGAGTTCAGCGAGCTGGTGGAACACGAGCGCGTGCGCAGAATACCTATCGAATCGCGGCTTTATCAGAAACTCTCTACCCGGCATCGTCTGGCGTATGTCGAAGCGATTGGCAAGCTGGATCGCCACTCTTCCCAATGGCCGGTGATGGAATATTATTATCGCAGTCGTCTAATCCAGGACTATATCAGCGGCATGACGGATTTGTATGCCTGGGATGAATACCGCAAGCTTATGGCGGTGGAATAATCCCGGAGTTTTGTAAAGACGGCCAATAAATTTTTACCTTTTCCATAAACTTATCGCCGGAACTAAGCGGTATAAAACGAATCTGAGTTACACAGCAATTTTGCGTTACCTGTAAATCGAGATTGAGAAACATGAAAAAAACCACATTAGCAATGAGTGCACTGGCTCTGAGTTTAGGTTTAGCGCTGTCTCCTCTGACTGCTACTGCAGCCGAGACCGCGTCGTCGGCAGCAACCGCGCAGCAGATGCCAAGCCTGGCACCGATGCTCGAAAAAGTGATGCCATCGGTGGTGAGTATTAACGTTGAGGGCAGTACGACCGTCAATACGCCGCGTATGCCGCGTAACTTCCAGCAGTTCTTCGGCGACAACTCGCCGTTCTGCCAGGATGGTTCGCCATTCCAGAGCTCTCCATTCTGTCAGGGCGGTGGTGCCGGGGATGATAGCCAGGGCGGCGGCCAGCAGCAGAAATTCATGGCGCTTGGCTCGGGGGTAATCATTGATGCAACGAAAGGCTATGTCGTCACTAACAACCACGTTGTTGATAACGCGAACAGCATTAAGGTTCAGCTGAGCGATGGCCGTAAGTTCGACGCCAAAGTGGTGGGTAAAGACCCGCGCTCCGATATCGCGCTGATCCAGATCCAGGATCCGAAAAACCTGACGGCGATTAAAATTGCCGACTCCGACGCGCTGCGCGTGGGCGACTATACCGTGGCGATCGGTAACCCGTTCGGCCTGGGTGAAACCGTGACCTCGGGTATCGTCTCTGCGCTGGGTCGTAGCGGCCTCAATGCCGAGAACTATGAAAACTTCATCCAGACGGATGCGGCGATCAACCGCGGTAACTCCGGCGGTGCGCTGGTGAACCTGAACGGTGAGCTGATCGGTATCAACACCGCGATCCTGGCACCGGACGGCGGCAACATTGGGATCGGCTTTGCTATCCCAAGTAACATGGTGAAAAACCTGACCGCGCAGATGGTGCAGTATGGCCAGGTGAAACGCGGTGAGCTGGGTATCCTCGGGACTGAGCTGAACTCCGAACTGGCTAAGGCGATGAAAGTTGACGCCCAGCGCGGGGCATTCGTCAGCCAGGTGATGCCGAACTCCTCCGCGGCGAAAGCGGGCATTAAAGCGGGGGATGTGATCACCTCCCTGAACGGTAAGCCGATCAGCAGCTTTGCCGCCCTGCGTGCCGAAGTGGGCTCAATGCCGATTGGCAGCAAAGTGACCCTCGGCCTGCTGCGCGACGGTAAGCCGGTTAACGTGAGCCTGGAGCTGCAGCAGAGCAGCCAGAATCAGGTGGATTCCAGCACCATCTTTAGCGGTATTGAAGGTGCCGAGATGAGCAATAAAGGCGCAGACAAAGGCGTGGTGGTGAACAACGTGAAAGCGAATTCACCGGCAGCCCGTATCGGCCTGAAAAAAGGCGATGTGATCATGGGCGCTAACCAGCAGCCGGTGAAAAACATCGCTGAACTGCGCAAGATCCTCGACAGCAAGCCTTCCGTGCTGGCGCTGAATATCCAGCGTGGTGATACTTCGCTTTATCTGCTGATGCAGTAATCCTCTGAAGCCCCTGTTCGCAGGGGCTTTTTCGTTTCTGTGATTCTTGCCACAACTCCATACATCTCCCTCTCTCTTTGTGCATTCGCACAATGCAGCCGCCGCTGAACTTCCCTATGCTTGAGCTCTGCTCACGGGAGGGTTCTATGGCTGGCTGGCATCTTGATACCAAAATGGCGCAGGATATCGTGGCGCGCACCATGCGCATCATTGATACCAATATCAACGTGATGGATGCCCGCGGGCGCATTATTGGCAGCGGCGATCGCGAGCGTATTGGGGAATTGCACGAAGGTGCGCTGCTGGTGCTTTCCCAGGGGCGGGTCGTGGATATCGACGATGCGGTAGCGAAACACCTGCACGGCGTCCGTCAGGGCATCAATTTACCGCTGCGCCTTGAAGGCGAGATTGTGGGGGTCATCGGCCTGACCGGCGAGCCCGAGTCACTGCGAAAATACGGTGAGCTGGTCTGTATGACGGCAGAGATGATGCTGGAGCAGTCGCGCCTGATGCACCTGCTTGCCCAGGACAGCCGCCTGCGTGAAGAGCTGGTGATGAACCTTATTCAGGCGGAAGAGCACACGCCCGCGCTCAGCGAATGGGCGCAGCGTCTGGGGATCGATCTGAACCAGCCGCGCGTGGTGGCGGTGATTGAGGTCGATAGCGGCCAGCTGGGCGTAGACAGCGCGATGGCCGAGCTGCAGCAGCTGCAAAATGCGCTGGCCACGCCGGAGCGCGATAACCTGGTGGCGATCGTTTCTCTGACGGAAATGGTGGTACTCAAACCGGCGCTCAATGCGTTCGGCCGCTGGGATGCGGAAGATCATCGTCGTCGCGTGGAGCTGCTGATCTCCCGGATGAAGGAGAATGGTCAGCTGCGTTTTCGCGTTGCGCTGGGCAACTACTTTACCGGGCCGGGCAGCATCGCCCGCTCCTGGCGTACCGCGCGCACCACCATGATGGTGGGCAAGCAGCGGATGCCGGAGAGCCGCAGCTATTTCTATCAGGACCTGATGCTGCCGGTGCTGCTCGACAGCCTGCGCGGGGGTTGGCAGGCCAATGAGCTGGCACGGCCATTAGCGCGTCTGAAAGCCATGGACAATAACGGCCTGCTGCGCCGGACGCTGCAGGCATGGTTCCGTCATAACGTGCAGCCGCTGGCGACGTCAAAAGCGCTGTTTATTCACCGGAATACCCTGGAGTATCGGTTAAACCGAATTTCAGAGCTGACGGGGCTGGATCTGGGGAATTTCGACGACAGGCTGCTGCTGTATGTGGCGCTGCAGCTGGACGAGCAGAGATGATGCTGTTTGCCGGGTGGCGGCTTCGCCTTACCCGGCCTACACGCGTTCGTAGGCCGGGTAAGCGAAGCGCCACCGGGCAATAAAACGGCTTATTTGTTGCGGGTTAACTTCTCAAGATCCGCTTCAATCTCGCTGATCTTATTGGTCACAACGCTTTCAAGGTGACGCAGATCGTCAAGGATCTTACGCTTGAGATCGACTTCGGTGCGGTCGCGCTGGCAGATCTGATCGAGTTCATCGATCACATAGCGCAGGTTAGGGCTGATTTCCTGTACTTCTTTGTATCCCTGTCCTACACCGTCTGCAACAACGGTCTTACGCTGGCGTGGATATTTAAACTTCACGCTTTTGGCGAAAAACTCTCCTTTGTCCTTGTGAAAATAGATTTTCAGAATATCGTTATTGGCTTCCTGACGGAGGCTGTAACGATCAATTTCATCAGGATTGGTAATGCCCAGACTTTTCAGATTATCGTACATAGCGGTACCCTTGATCTCAACATAACCTTTGAATAATTAACGAAAAAATCTATTTTCGCCACCCTCAGATACAAAAAAAGCGGGGTTGCCCCCGCTTTTTGTTATACCCGATTAATCGATGGTGCGCAGCAACTCGTTGATGCCCACTTTACCGCGCGTTTTCGCATCCACTTTCTTCACGATAACCGCACAGTACAGGCTGTATTTGCCATCTTTAGACGGCAGGTTGCCGGAAACCACCACGGAGCCCGCCGGAACGCGACCGTAGTGAACTTCGCCGGTTTCACGGTCATAAATGCGGGTGCTCTGACCGATGTAAACGCCCATGGAGATCACGGAGCCTTCTTCAACGATCACCCCTTCAACCACTTCAGAGCGCGCGCCGATGAAGCAGTTGTCTTCGATGATGGTCGGGTTAGCCTGCAGTGGCTCCAGAACACCACCGATGCCCACGCCGCCGGACAGGTGAACGTTTTTACCGATCTGCGCGCAGGAACCGACCGTCGCCCAGGTGTCAACCATGGTGCCTTCGTCAACGTAGGCACCGATGTTCACGTAGGATGGCATCAGCACGGTATTACGTGCGATGAAAGCGCCCTGACGCACTGCCGCAGGTGGCACCACGCGGAAGCCTTCTTTCTGGAAACGCGCTTCGTCGTAGTCAGCGAATTTCATAGGGACTTTATCGAAGTAGCGGCTTTCAGCTCCGTCGATAACCTGGTTATCGTTGATACGGAAAGAGAGCAGCACGGCTTTCTTCAGCCATTGATGAGTGACCCACTGACCGTCGATTTTTTCTGCCACGCGCAGCGCGCCGGAATCCAGCAGGGAAATCACCTGGTTTACCGCTTCACGGGTCACGGTATCCACATTTGCCGGGGTAATCTCGGCGCGACGCTCAAAAGCGGACTCAATAACGTTCTGTAACTGCTGCATTGTTTACTCTTTCCATTTCACTAAAAAACATATCACCCTTTATCGTTTGGATTGAGGGCTGCTGTCAACCGTTGTTGCACTTCAAGCTGCAGGTCATTATTAAGGGCACGCCGGTCCGCTGTCGCGATTATAAATAAATCTTCTACTCGCTCGCCAATCGTTGTAATTCGGGCGCCATGGAGCGAAATTCCCAGATCGGCAAAAACCTGGCCGACGCGGGCGAGCAGCCCCGGCTGGTCGAGCGCGATCAGCTCCAGGAACGATTTACGGTCGGTGTGGGTCGGCAGGAAGTTGACCTCGGTATCGACGGTAAAGTGGCGCAATTTCGCCGGCTGGCGACGCGGCTGCGGGGGCTGCCAGCTGCGCTGGGTAATCGCCTGTTCCAGACCAAAACGTATCCCTTCATGCCTGTCCGACGACAGCGGGCTGCCGTCCGGCTCCAGCACGATAAAGGTGTCCATTGCCATGCCGTCGCGGGTGGTGAAAATCTGCGCGTCGTGAACGCTCAGGTTTCGCCTGTCCAGCTCGGCGCAGACCGCAGCAAACAGATAAGGTCGGTCCGGGCTCCAGATGAAAATCTCCGTTCCGCCTCGGGTAGCCTGAGGGCTCAGCAGAATCATTGGCTGGGACAGGTCGTGCTTCAGCAGGTGCCGCGCGTGCCACGCAAGCTGGTTTGGGCTGTGGCGGACAAAATAGTTGGCACGGCAGCGGGCCCATATCTGGTGTAGCGCCTCTTCATCAATGTTATCCATCCGCAGCAGCGCCAGCGCCTGCAGCTGGTGATGACGCACGCGCTCGCGCATGTCCGGGGTGTTTTGCATCCCGCGACGCAGCTGTTTTTCGGTAGCGAAGTACAGCTCGCGCAGCAGGCTCTGCTTCCAGCTGTTCCACAGCGTTTCGTTGGTGGCGCAGATATCGGCCACCGTCAGGCAGACCAGATAGCGCAGACGGTTTTCCGTCTGAACCGCTTCCGCGAACTGCTTGATCACCTCAGGATCCTGAATGTCACGACGCTGCGCGGTAACCGACATCAGAAGGTGATGACGCACCAGCCAGGCCACCAGCTGCGTTTCACGTGAGTTCAGGCCGTGCAGCTCGGCAAATTTCAGTACGTCCTGTGCGCCCAGCACCGAATGATCGCCGCCGCGACCTTTGGCGATATCGTGGAACAGGGCAGCAATCAGGATCAGTTCCGGGTGGGTCAGGCGCGGCCATAGCTCCACGCACAGCGGATGGCGGGAGCGCGTCTCTTCTTTTGCAAAGCTTTCCAGCTTGAGCATCACGCGGATCGTGTGTTCATCCACCGTGTAGGCGTGGAACAGATCGAACTGCATCTGTCCGACAATGTGCGACCACTGCGGCATATAGGCCCACAGCACGCTGTGGCGGTGCATCGGCAGCAGCCCACGACTGACGGCGCCCGGGTGGCGGAGCATGCTCAGGAATAGCGAGCGCGCTTCCGGGATATAGCACAGCGGCTCCGTCAGATGACGGCGCGCATGGCGCAGATGACGCAGGGTGGTGGAGTAGATCCCAGTGATGGTGCTGTTGCGCACCATGGTATAGAACATCCGCAGAATCGCTTCCGGCTCGCGGATGAACAGCGTTTCGTCGCGCAGATCGATAAGCGTGCCGCGCAGCTGGAATTCGTCATCAATCGGGCGCGGTTTTTCGTCCGCCGTCAGGGCCAGAATGGCCTCGTCGAACAGCTGCAGCAGCATCTGGTTCAGCTCGGTCACCCGGCGGGTGACGCGGAAGAAATCCTTCATCATGTGCTCAACCGGCTCGTTGCCTTCGCCCTGATAATTCAGGCGCTGAGCCACGCTGAGCTGGCGGTCAAACAGCAGACGGTTATCGTAGCGGGTGACTTCCAGATGCAGGGCGAATCGAATACGCCACAGCAGGTGCAGGCACTCGTTCAGCTCGTTACGCTCTGCCTCGGTTAAGAAGCCGAAGCCGACCATCTCGTCCATCGAGGTGGCGCCAAAATGGCGGCGAGCGACCCACTGCAGGGTATGGATGTCGCGCAGGCCGCCGGGGCTGCTTTTAATATCGGGTTCAAGGTTATAGCTGGTGCCGTGGTAGCGCTGGTGGCGCTGGTTTTGCTCCTCGACCTTCGCGGCGAAGAACTTTTCTGACGGCCAGAAGCCGTCGCTGAAGATATGCTTTTGCAGCTCCAGAAACAGCGCGACGTCGCCAATCAGCAGGCGGGTTTCAATCAGGTTGGTGGCGACGGTCAGGTCCGATAACCCTTCCAGCAGACACTCTTCCAGGGTGCGTACGCTGTGGCCGACTTCCAGCTTCACGTCCCAGAGGAGCGTCAGCAGTTCGCCAATTTTTTGCGCCTGTTCGTCCGGCAGCTTTTTGCGGCTTAAGATCAGGAGATCGATATCGGAAAGCGGATGCAGCTCACCGCGGCCATAGCCCCCGACGGCAACCAGCGCAACATCACTGATTTGCCCAAACCCGTAATCGATCCACAGGCGCTGCAGAAGCTGGTCGATAAATTCGGTGCGCGCTTCAATGAGCTGCTCGGCCGACACGCCTGCGTCGAACGCGCTGCCCAGCCAGCGATGGAAAACATCCATGTGGGCTTTAATATGCGCGCAGGTCAGCTCGTGCGACGGCCAGACGCCCGGGTTATCGGGCTGGTCGGGAAGGGTGGGAAGTGCTGTGTTAGCATACTGTTCGGGTAAAAGATTACTCATCGTGCGCCACCCATAAGAAAAAGCTATAGCCATTAAAAAAGCCGGCATTTGCCGGCTTTTTTATCATTCGTCGTGCGTCAGTATCGCCGGGATGGTGTCATCCTTGCGCAACGTCATAATTTCGCAGCCGTTGTCTGTTACCACAATAGTATGCTCGTACTGCGCAGACAAGCTTCTGTCTTTGGTTTTCACCGTCCAGCCGTCTTTCATGGTACGGATGCGGTAGTCACCCGCGTTGACCATCGGCTCAATGGTAAAGGTCATGCCTTTTTGCAGCACCACGCCGCCGTCATCTGCATCATAGTGCAGAACCTGCGGTTCTTCATGGAAGACGCGACCAATGCCGTGACCGCAGTACTCGCGCACCACGGAGAAGCCTTCTGCTTCCACAAACTTCTGGATTGCCGCACCGATGGTACGCAGGCGAATACCCGGTTTAACCATTTTCAGCGCCAGGTAGAGGCTCTCTTGCGTCACTTTGCACAGACGCTCGCCAAGAATAGTCGGCTTGCCAACGATGAACATTTTTGAGGTGTCACCGTGGTACTCGTCTTTAATGACGGTCACGTCAATGTTGACGATGTCGCCATCTTTCAGCAGTTTTTCATCGTCCGGGATGCCGTGGCACACCACTTCATTAATAGAGATGCAGACGGATTTCGGGAAACCGTGGTAGCCGAGGCAGGCGGAAACCGCGTGCTGCTCGTTCACGATATAGTCGTTACAGATACGGTCCAGTTCACCAGTGCTGACGCCCGGCTTCACGAACGGCTCGATCATTTCCAGCACTTCCGCGGCCAGACGACCGGCGACGCGCATCTTTTCAATTTCTTCAGGTGTCTTAATAGAGATAGCCATGTAATCTGTCCATCGGTGTCGATTTTTTCGACAATACTAGTCTAAGTGTCGTCAATGGTATCAGTCAGGCACACCCCGTGCCAAATTGAGAATCATTAACAGCACACTCCGCCAACAACTGTTGGTTTCTGGTCGTGTTTTGTGGTATAAAGCGCGCCGGACTTCCGATCCATCTCAGATACACAGGCTGGACGGAAGCGACAAATCTCACTTTGTGTAACAACACACACGTATCGGCACATATTCCGGGGTGCCCTTTGGGGTCGGTAATATGGGATACGTGGAGGCATAACCCCAACTTTCAATATAGAGGTTTTAAACATGGCAACTGTTTCCATGCGCGACATGCTCAAGGCTGGTGTTCACTTTGGTCACCAGACCCGTTACTGGAACCCGAAAATGAAGCCTTTCATCTTCGGCGCGCGTAACAAAGTTCACATCATCAACCTTGAGAAAACTGTACCAATGTTCAACGAAGCCCTGGCTGAGCTGAACAAGATCTCTTCCCGTAAAGGTAAGATTCTGTTCGTTGGTACTAAGCGCGCTGCAAGCGAAGCTGTGAAAGATGCTGCTAACAGCTGCGACCAGTTCTTCGTGAACCATCGCTGGTTGGGCGGCATGCTGACCAACTGGAAAACTGTTCGTCAGTCCATCAAACGCCTGAAAGATCTGGAAACCCAGTCTCAGGACGGTACTTTCGACAAGCTGACTAAGAAAGAAGCGCTGATGCGCACTCGTGAACTGGACAAGCTGGAAAACAGCCTGGGCGGTATCAAAGATATGGGCGGCCTGCCAGACGCGCTGTTCGTAATCGATGCAGACCACGAGCACATCGCAATCAAAGAAGCTAACAACCTGGGTATCCCGGTATTCGCTATCGTTGATACCAACTCCGATCCGGACGGTGTTGACTTCGTTATCCCGGGTAACGACGACGCAATCCGTGCTGTTAGCCTGTACCTGAGCGCTGTAGCTGCTACCGTTCGTGAAGGCCGTTCCCAGGATCTGGCTTCTCAGGCGGAAGAAAGCTTCGTAGAAGCTGAATAATAAGGTTTTACCCCTTATTAGTACCGTGTATGAATAGGGGCCCATTACCGGCCCCTTTTTTCAATTTACACTGTTTGGCCCCCGGCCGGGCAGTTCACATCTCCCGAGGATTTAAGAATGGCTGAAATTACCGCATCCCTGGTAAAAGAGCTGCGCGAGCGTACTGGCGCAGGCATGATGGATTGCAAAAAAGCGCTGACTGAAGCGAACGGCGACATCGAGCTGGCAATCGAAAACATGCGTAAATCCGGTGCGATCAAAGCAGCTAAAAAAGCAGGCAACGTTGCTGCTGACGGCGTGATCATCACTAAAATCGACGGCACCTACGGCATCATTCTGGAAGTTAACTGCCAGACTGACTTCGTTGCTAAAGATGGTGGTTTCCAGGCATTTGCTAACAAAGTTCTGGACGCAGCTGTTGCTGGCAAAATCACTGACGTTGAAGTTCTGAAAGCACAGTTCGAAGAAGAACGTGTTGCGCTGGTTGCTAAAATCGGTGAGAACATCAACATCCGTCGCGTTGCTTCTCTGGAAGGCGACGTTCTGGGCTCTTACCAGCACGGTGCACGTATCGGTGTTCTGGTTGCGGCTAAAGGCGCTGACGAAGAGCTGGTTAAACAGCTGGCTATGCACATCGCTGCAAGCAAGCCAGAATTTGTTAAGCCAGAAGACGTGTCTGCTGAAGTGGTAGAGAAAGAGTACCAGGTTCAGCTGGACATCGCGATGCAGTCTGGTAAACCAAAAGAAATCGCAGAGAAAATGGTTGAAGGCCGCATGAAGAAATTCACCGGCGAAGTTTCTCTGACTGGCCAGCCATTCGTTATGGATCCAAGCAAGTCTGTTGCTCAGCTGCTGAAAGAGCACAACGCTGACGTAACTGGCTTCATCCGCTTCGAAGTGGGCGAAGGCATCGAGAAAGTTGAGACTGACTTCGCAGCAGAAGTTGCTGCAATGTCCAAGCAGTCTTAATGATTGAAAAGGAGCCGCCTGAGGGCGGCTTCTTTTTGTCACCCGTCACAGGAAATCAGACAGGCTCCAGTATCGCTGTGCTGATTTGCGGCATATCATGTCGCCAGAATTAACCCCCATCTTAATCGTTGACAGTCTCAGGAAAGAAACATGGCTACCAATGCAAAACCCGTGTACAAACGCATTCTGCTTAAGCTGAGTGGCGAAGCGCTGCAGGGATCGGAAGGCTTCGGTATTGACGCAAGCATCCTTGATCGCATGGCACAGGAAATCAAAGAACTGGTCGAACTGGGTATCCAGGTTGGCGTGGTCATTGGCGGTGGCAACCTTTTCCGTGGTGCTGGTCTGGCGAAAGCGGGGATGAACCGCGTTGTGGGCGACCACATGGGTATGCTGGCAACCGTGATGAATGGCCTGGCAATGCGTGATGCGCTCCATCGCGCCTATGTGAATGCCCGCCTGATGTCCGCGATCCCCCTGAATGGCGTTTGCGATAATTACAGCTGGGCAGAAGCTATCAGCCTGCTGCGCAATAACCGCGTGGTGATCCTCTCCGCCGGTACGGGTAACCCGTTCTTTACAACCGATTCCGCTGCCTGCCTGCGCGGTATCGAGATCGAAGCCGATGTGGTACTGAAAGCGACCAAAGTAGACGGCGTGTTTACTGCCGACCCGGCAAAAGATCCTTCTGCCACCATGTACGATCAGCTGAGCTACAGCGAAGTGCTGGATAAAGAGCTGAAAGTGATGGATCTTGCCGCCTTCACGCTGGCTCGCGACCACAAACTGCCGATCCGTGTCTTCAACATGAACAAGCCTGGCGCACTGCGTCGCGTGGTCATGGGCGAAAAAGAAGGCACTTTGATCACGGAATAATTTCCGTTGACGATAAATACAGGTAAGATTCCGCTTTATTTTGTAGTGGTATCTTACCCGGGCGCGCCTTTGGCGTTGTCATGAATTAAACGCGACTATACTTAGCACACCTGTAGCGCTGTGCTGGCGGATAGTCTGCCTGAGACAAGTTTTCAAGGATTCGTAACGTGATTAACGACATCAGAAAAGATGCTGAAGTACGCATGGAAAAATGCGTAGAAGCGTTCAAAACCCAAATCAGCAAAATCCGTACTGGCCGTGCTTCCCCAAGCCTGCTGGATGGCATCATCGTAGAATACTACGGTACGCCAACCCCTCTGCGTCAGCTGGCGAGCGTAACGGTAGAAGATACCCGTACGCTGAAAATCAACGTGTTCGATCGTTCTATGAGCCCGGCCGTTGAGAAAGCGATCATGGCCTCTGACCTCGGACTGAACCCAAGCTCTGCGGGTTCTGACATCCGCGTTCCACTGCCTCCACTGACGGAAGAGCGTCGTAAAGATCTGATCAAAGTGGTTCGTGGCGAAGCTGAGCAGGGTCGTGTATCCGTGCGTAACGTCCGTCGCGACGCGAACGATAAAGTAAAAGCGCTGCTGAAAGAAAAAGAGATCAGTGAAGATGACGATCGTCGTTCTCAGGACGACATTCAGAAAATGACCGACGCTGCCATCAAGAAAATTGATGCGGCGCTGGCAGATAAAGAAGCGGAACTGATGCAGTTCTGATTTCTGTCGTACACTGATAAACGCCGTTCAGAGGGACTTCGGGTCTTGCTGGCGGCGTTTTGCTTTTATCTGGTCTAACTTTTTTCGGGCATCTCATGAAGCATTTAACACTCCTTGGCTCAACCGGCTCTATCGGTTGCAGCACTCTCGACGTCGTTCGCCATAATCCTGAACTCTACACCGTGACAGCGCTGGTGGCCGGTAAGAATGTGCAGCGAATGGTCGAGCAGTGCCTGGAGTTTGCGCCCCGCTATGCGGTGATGGATGACGAAGAGAGCGCGCGTCTGCTGAAAGCGCAGCTGCGTGAACAGGGCTGCCGAACCGAGGTGCTGAGCGGCCAACAGGCGGCCTGCGAGATGGCGGCGCAGGATGAGGTGGATCAGGTGATGGCGGCCATCGTCGGGGCGGCAGGGTTATTGCCTACGCTTGCCGCGATTGATGCCGGCAAGGACGTTCTGCTGGCCAATAAAGAGTCGCTGGTCACCTGTGGACGCCTGTTTATGGATGCGGTGAAGCAGCGCGGCGCGCGTCTTTTGCCGGTCGACAGCGAGCACAACGCGATTTTTCAGAGTTTACCGCAACCTTTTCAACAGAACCTGGGGTACGCTGACCTGGAGCAGAATGGCGTGGTGTCTATTCTGCTTACCGGGTCTGGTGGCCCGTTCCGTGAAACGCCACTGTCTGAACTGCGCGCCATGACGCCGGATCAGGCGTGCCGTCATCCGAACTGGTCGATGGGGCGTAAAATCTCCGTTGACTCTGCCACCATGATGAACAAAGGTCTGGAATACATTGAAGCGCGCTGGCTGTTTAATGCGTCAGCGAAACAGATGGAAGTACTGATTCACCCGCAATCGGTGATTCACTCGATGGTGCGTTATCAGGATGGCAGCGTGCTGGCACAGCTGGGCGAGCCGGACATGCGTACGCCAATTGCCCATTCCATGGCGTGGCCAAATCGAGTGAAATCCGGCGTGAAGCCGCTTGATTTCTGCAAGCTAAGTTCCCTGACGTTCAGTGAACCGGACTATGACCGCTATCCTTGTCTGAAGCTTGCGATGACTGCCTTTGACCAGGGGCAGGCGGCGACGACGGCACTTAATGCAGCCAATGAAATTACCGTTGAGGCATTTCTGAATCAGCAAATTCGTTTTACCGATATCGCGTCGTTAAATTTATCGGTACTGGAGATGATGGATTTGCGCGAACCACAAAGCGTGGAAGAGGTGCTGGCGGTGGATGCAGCTGCGCGTAATATTGCGCGTCAACAGGTGACACGTCTCGCAAGCTGGTGATAAAGCAACCACTAGTCGTCGTGCTATTTGTTAGCGTTGGGCTTCAGTGATATAGTCTGCGCCACCTGATCGCAGGTATTTGACTTAATGTGGTCAGGTGAGCCGTGGTTTGACACGGCTTTTTTATGTATAGGCTTCAGTATTCCTGAGTACCGTTAAATCCTTTTCAGGGACAAAAAACGCGTTATGTTGTCTGCGAATCAACCAATAAGCGAAAATTTGCCAGCTCATGGCTGCCGTCATGTAGCAATCATTATGGATGGCAATGGCCGCTGGGCGAAAAGACAAGGGAAGATACGAGCCTTTGGGCATAAAGCGGGGGCGAAATCCGTTCGTCGCGCCGTTTCTTTTGCCGCCAACAACGGCATTGATGCGTTAACGCTCTATGCTTTTAGCAGTGAAAACTGGAATCGACCTTTGCAGGAAGTGACTGCGTTGATGGAATTGTTTGTGTGGGCGCTAGACAGCGAAGTAAAAAGCCTGCACCGCCACAACGTCCGCCTGCGTATCATTGGCGATACCAGTCGTTTTAACTCACGTTTGCAGGAACGGATTCGTAAAGCAGAAGCGCTGACGGAAAATAATACCGGTCTGACGCTGAATATTGCGGCGAATTACGGCGGACGCTGGGATATTATCCAGGGCGTTCGGCATCTGGCCGAACAGGTTCAGGAAGGGCTGTTGAGACCCGACCAAATTGATGAAGAGGCGCTGAGCAAGCAAATCTGCATGAATGAACAGGCGCCTGTGGATTTGGTAATTAGGACAGGGGGGGAACATCGCATAAGTAACTTTTTGATATGGCAAATTGCCTATGCCGAACTTTACTTTACGGATGTTCTTTGGCCCGATTTTGATGAACAAGACTTTGAAGGTGCGCTGCATGCCTTTGCCAATCGAGAGCGTCGTTTCGGCGGCACCGAGCCTGGTGGCGACAAAGCCTGATGGGGGTAGCTTTTGCTGAAGTATCGCCTGATTTCCGCTTTTGTATTAATACCCATTGTCATTGCGGCGCTGTTTTTACTGCCCCCGGTGGGATTCGCTATTGTCACGCTGGTGGTGTGCATGCTCGCCGCGTGGGAATGGGGACAGTTTAGCGGCTTTACCTCGCGCACTCAGCGAGTATGGCTCGCGGTACTTTGTGGCTTTATCCTGGCCATAATGCTGTTTACGTTGCCTGAATATCACCATGATATTCATCAGCCCCTGGTTGCCGGCTCCTTGTGGATATCGTTGGTCTGGTGGGTTGCCGCGCTGTTGCTGGTTCTTTTTTATCCAGGTTCCGCGGCGTTATGGCGTAATTCAAAAGTGCTACGACTGATTTTTGGTTTGCTCACCATTATTCCTTTTTTCTGGGGTATGGTTGCGCTGCGCGCCTGGCACTACGACGAAAACCACTACAGCGGTGCGATCTGGCTGCTTTATGTGATGATTCTGGTCTGGGGGGCTGACTCCGGGGCCTATATGTTTGGTAAACTGTTTGGCAAACATAAGCTGGCGCCGAAGGTTTCTCCGGGCAAAACCTGGCAAGGATTCATCGGCGGCCTGTTTACGGCAGCGATCATCTCCTGGGGCTACGGCGTCTGGGCGAATCTTGAAGTGGCACCGTCAATACTGCTGGTGTGCTCGATTTTTGCTGCGCTTGCCTCCGTGCTCGGTGATTTAACCGAAAGTATGTTTAAGCGTGAAGCAGGGATTAAGGACAGCGGACACCTGATTCCAGGGCATGGCGGTATACTGGATCGCATTGATAGCCTGACAGCGGCTGTTCCAGTGTTTGCATGTTTGCTTTTACTGGTATTCGGGACGATTTAACGGAAGGTTTTATGCTGAGCATTCTCTGGAATCTGGCGGCGTTCATAGTTGCACTGGGTGTACTGATTACCGTGCATGAATTTGGCCATTTCTGGGTTGCTCGCCGCTGTGGCGTGCGCGTAGAGCGGTTTTCCATCGGTTTTGGCAAATCACTCTGGACGCGCACCGACCGCCACGGCACGGAATTTGTCATCGCCCTTATCCCACTGGGCGGCTACGTCAAAATGCTCGACGAACGCGTCGAGCCTGTCGCACCTGAGCTGCGACACAGCGCTTTCAACAATAAAACCGTTGGACAACGCGCCGCCATCATTGCTGCCGGACCGGTAGCCAACTTCATTTTTGCGATTTTCGCTTACTGGCTGGTGTTTATCATCGGCGTCCCGGGCGTGCGTCCGGTGGTGGGAGAAATTGCTCCCAACTCCATCGCGGCGAGTGCGCAAATTACATCCGGGATGGAACTTAAAGCGATTGATGGCATCGAAACCCCTGATTGGGATGCCGTGCGACTGCAGCTGGTTGCCAAAATTGGCGATCCGCAGACCACCATCAGCGTATCGCCGTTTGGTTCCGATGCACGTCAGGACAAAGTGCTCGATTTACGTCACTGGCGTTTCGAGCCAGACAAAGAAGATCCCGTCGCTGCGCTGGGTATTCGTCCACGCGGTGCGCAGATCGAGCCGGTATTAGCCGAAGTACAGGCAAATTCGGCGGCGAGCAAAGCGGGTTTGCAAGCGGGCGACAGGATCGTTAAAGTCGATGGTCAACCATTAACAGAGTGGATGACCTTTGTTACTCTGGTGCGCGATAATCCGGGAACGTCTCTCGCGCTGGAAGTTGAAAGGCAAGGCAGTCCGCTTTCGCTGACGCTGATCCCGGACACGAAGTCGGTCGGCAAAAAGGCAGAAGGGTTTGCAGGCGTTGTGCCAAAAGTGATCCCGCTGCCAGATGAGTACAAGACAATACGCCAGTATGGGCCGTTCAGCGCCATCCTTGAAGCCACGGATAAAACATGGCAACTGATGAAGCTGACGGTCAACATGTTGGGGAAATTGATAACCGGTGATGTGAAACTGAACAACCTCAGTGGGCCAATTTCGATTGCCCAGGGGGCTGGGATGTCAGCGGAGTTCGGGGTGATTTACTATCTCATGTTCCTCGCGCTCATTAGCGTGAACCTTGGGATAATCAACCTGTTCCCGCTTCCCGTTTTAGACGGGGGTCATCTGCTGTTTTTAGCGATTGAAAAGCTAAAAGGCGGACCGGTATCCGAGCGAGTTCAAGACTTTAGTTATCGCATTGGCTCGATTTTGCTGGTGCTGTTAATGGGGCTTGCACTTTTCAATGATTTCTCTCGGTTGTAAGAGAGTGTTAGGAAGAACGCATAATAACGATGGCGATGAAAAAGTTGCTCATAGCGTCGCTGCTGTTTAGCAGCGCCACCGTATACGGTGCTGACGGGTTCGTAGTGAAAGACATTCATTTCGAAGGCCTCCAGCGTGTCGCCGTTGGTGCGGCCCTCCTCAGTATGCCTGTACGCCCCGGCGATACGGTTAATGATGATGATATCAGTAACACCATCCGTGCTCTGTTTGCCACCGGCAACTTTGAGGATGTCCGCGTCCTGCGCGATGGTGATACGCTGCTGGTACAGGTAAAAGAACGTCCAACGATCGCCAGTATCACTTTCTCCGGTAACAAGTCGGTGAAAGATGACATGCTCAAGCAAAACCTTGAAGCATCCGGTGTTCGTGTGGGGGAATCCCTGGACCGCACAACCCTTTCAGACATTGAAAAAGGTCTGGAAGACTTCTACTACAGCGTCGGTAAATACAGTGCCAGCGTGAAAGCAGTTGTCACTCCGCTTCCGCGCAACCGTGTTGACCTGAAGCTGGTCTTCCAGGAAGGTGTTTCTGCGAAGATCCAGCAGATCAACATTGTCGGCAACCATGCGTTCAGCACCGACGAACTGATCTCCACCTTCCAGCTGCGCGATGAAGTGCCATGGTGGAACGTGGTAGGCGATCGCAAATACCAGAAACAGAAACTGGCGGGCGACCTTGAAACCCTGCGCAGCTACTATCTCGATCGTGGCTATGCGCGTTTCAACATCGACTCGACTCAGGTAAGCCTGACGCCGGACAAGAAAGGGATCTACATTACGGTCAACATCACTGAAGGCGAGCAGTACAAGCTTTCGGGTGTTGAGGTGAGTGGTAACCTGGCGGGGCATTCTGCTGAAATCGAATCGCTGACCAAAATTCAGCCAGGCGACCTGTATAGCGGTTCTAAGGTAACCAAAATGGAAGACAGCATTAAGAAGCTGCTCGGCCGCTATGGTTATGCCTATCCGCGCGTACAGACTCAGCCTGAAATCAATGACGCGGATAAAACCGTTAAGCTGCATGTGAATGTTGACGCGGGCAACCGTTTCTACGTGCGTAAGATCCGCTTCGTCGGTAACGACACCTCCAAAGATTCCGTTCTGCGTCGCGAAATGCGTCAGATGGAAGGCGCATGGTTGGGTAGCGACCTTGTTGATCAGGGTAAAGAGCGTCTGAACCGTCTGGGCTATTTTGAAACGGTGGATACCGATACCCAGCGCGTACCGGGCAGCCCGGATCAGGTTGATGTCGTTTATAAAGTGAAAGAGCGCAACACCGGTAGCTTCAACTTCGGTGTGGGCTACGGTACCGAGAGCGGCGTCAGCTTCCAGGTCGGCGTGCAGCAGGATAACTGGCTGGGTACGGGTTACTCTGTCGGGATTAACGGCACCAAAAACGACTACCAGACCTACTCTGAGTTCTCTGTGACTAACCCATACTTCACCGTAGACGGTGTGAGCCTGGGCGGTCGTATCTTCTATAACGACTTTAAAGCAGACGATGCGGATCTGTCTTCTTACACCAACAAGAGTTACGGTGTGGACGGTACGCTTGGCTTCCCGGTTAACGAATACAACACCCTGCGTGCGGGCTTAGGTTACGTGCATAACGACCTGTCCAACATGCAACCGCAGGTGGCGATGTGGCGTTATCTGGACTCTATCGGCCAGTCAACCAGTAAAAATGGTAATGACAATGGCTTCGCGGCGGATGACTTCACCTTTAACTACGGCTGGACCTATAACCGTCTCGACCGTGGTTACTTCCCAACGGAAGGTTCTCGCGTCAACCTGAACGGTAAAGTGACCGTGCCGGGTTCCGATAACGAGTTCTACAAGGTGACGCTGGATACCGCGTCCTACTTCCCGATCGATGACGATCATAAGTGGGTGGTTCTGGGTCGTACCCGCTGGGGCTACGGCGACGGTTTAGGCGGCAAAGAACTGCCGTTCTATGAAAACTTCTATGCCGGTGGTTCCAGTACCGTTCGTGGCTTCCAGTCCAACAACATTGGTCCGAAAGCGGTTTACTACGGCGGGAACGACAAAGATAACTGTGATAAGTCTTCCTCTTCGGAAGTCTGTAGCTCCAATGATGCGGTGGGCGGTAACGCCATGGCCGTTGCCAGCCTGGAGTTCATCACGCCAACGCCGTTTATCAGCGATAAATATGCGAACTCGGTCCGTACGTCCTTCTTCTGGGATGCCGGTACCGTATGGGATACCAACTGGCAGAATACTGCACAGATGCGTGATGCTGGCGTCCCTGACTACAGCGATCCGAGCAATATTCGCATGTCTGCCGGTATCGCATTACAATGGATGTCACCGCTGGGACCGTTGGTCTTCTCTTACGCCCAGCCGTTTAAGAAATATGATGGAGATAAGTCGGAGCAATTCCAGTTTAACATTGGTAAAACCTGGTAATAATCCGCTGCAAAGGAATGCGTTGGCAGTGTAGCGCTGACAACTGGCGATCGGTAACACGGTCGCCTTGCCACGCAAAGAACGGTACCTTCTGGTGCCAATGGGATGGTAAGGAGTTAATTGTGAAAAAGTGGTTATTAGCTGCAGGTCTCGGTTTAGCGATGGCAACTTCTGCTCAGGCAGCAGACAAAATTGCAATCGTCAACATGGGTAATTTGTTCCAGCAGGTTGCACAGAAAACAGGTGTTTCTGCGACTCTGGAAAACGAATTCAAAGGCCGTGCAAGCGAACTGCAGGGTATGGAAAACGATCTTCAGTCCAAAATGCAGCGTCTGCAGCGTGATGGTTCTACCATGAAGGCAAGCGACCGCAGCAAGCTGGAAAAAGACGTAATGGCTCAGCGCCAGGCGTTCTCCCAGAAAGCGCAGGCTTTCGAGCAGGATCGTCAGCGTCGTTCTAACGAAGAACGCGGCAAGCTGGTGACTCGCATTCAGACCGCTGTTAAAGCAGTGGCTGCCGATCAGAGCATCGATCTGGTTGTTGATGCGAACGCCGTCGCTTTCAACAGCAAAGATGTTAAAGACATCACTGCTGATGTTCTGAAACAGGTTAAATAAGTAATGCCTTCAATTCGACTGGCTGATTTAGCTCAGCAGTTGGATGCAGAATTACACGGTGATGGCGATATCGTCATCACCGCTGTTGCGTCCATGCAATCTGCTAAAGCTGGCACGATTACCTTCATGGTAAGCCCTAAGTACCGTGAGCAACTGGCTCAATGCCAGGCGTCAGCTGTTGTACTGACGCAGGACGATCTTCCATTTGCCACTGTAAGCGCGCTGGTAGTGAAAAACCCCTACCTGACGTATGCACGCATGGCTCAAATTCTTGATACCACGCCGCAACCGGCCCAGAACATTGCTGCCAGCGCAGCGATTGATGAGACGGCCAGGCTGGGTAACAACGTCGCCGTTGGGGCGAATGCGGTTATCGAATCCGGCGTTGTGCTGGGCGATAACGTCGTCATTGGCCCAGGCTGCTTCGTTGGGAAAAATACGACAATCGGCGCAGGGACCCGTTTATGGGCCAATGTGTCCGTTTATCATGACGTTGAAATTGGCGAAAACTGCCTCGTCCAGTCCAGCACCGTGATTGGTTCTGATGGCTTTGGTTACGCTAACGATCGCGGTAACTGGGTGAAGATCCCGCAGCTTGGTCGCGTTATTATTGGCGATCGCGTGGAGATCGGCGCTTGTACCACCATTGACCGTGGCGCGCTTGACGACACGATCATTGGCAATGGTGTTATCATCGATAACCAGTGCCAGATTGCGCATAACGTTGTGATTGGCGACAATACCGCGGTTGCGGGTGGCGTCATCATGGCGGGCAGCCTGAAAATTGGCCGTTATTGCATGATTGGCGGTGCGAGCGTGATTAATGGCCATATGGAAATCTGCGACAAGGTGACCGTGACGGGAATGGGCATGGTAATGCGTCCTATCACTGAACCTGGCGTTTATTCCTCTGGCATTCCGCTACAGCCCAACAAGGTATGGCGTAAAACAGCAGCTCTGGTGATGAACATTGATGATATGAGCAAGCGCCTCAAGTCCCTTGAGCGTAAGATCGATCAACAAGACTAAGCGTCATCCGTTGAACGCTATTTTTCCCGGCCTGTCGGCTTTCTAATAAACCGGCAGGCCGTGTTATTATTGTTATCAGTACATTTTGACAGGAAGAGTATTTTGACTACTGACACTCATACTCTGCATATTGAAGAGATTTTAGAACTTCTGCCGCACCGCTACCCGTTTCTGCTGGTAGACCGCGTGCTGGATTTTGAAGAAGGTCGTTTTCTGCGCGCAGTGAAAAATGTTTCCGTGAACGAGCCGTTCTTCCAGGGGCACTTCCCTGGTAAGCCTATCTTCCCGGGTGTGTTGATTCTGGAAGCGATGGCTCAGGCTACCGGTATTCTGGCGTTTAAAAGCGTCGGTAAACTGGAGCCAGGTGAGCTGTATTACTTCGCGGGTATTGATGAAGCGCGCTTTAAGCGCCCTGTCGTGCCTGGTGATCAGATGATCATGGAAGTCACTTTTGAAAAAACGCGTCGTGGCCTGACTCGCTTCAAAGGCGTAGCACTGGTTGACGGCAAAGTTGTTTGCGAAGCGACGATGATGTGTGCTCGTAGCCGGGAGTCCTGATACGTGATTGATAAATCCGCCTTTATTCATCCTACCGCGATTGTGGAAACCGGTGCCATCATTGGTGCTAACGTCCACATTGGCCCGTTTTGTATTGTTGGACCCCATGTCGAAATTGGTGAGGGTACAGTACTGAAATCTCACGTTGTCGTGAATGGTCATACGACCATTGGCTGCAATAACGAGATCTATCAGTTCGCCTCCATCGGCGAAGTTAACCAGGATCTGAAATATGCTGGTGAGTCGACCCGTCTGGAAATTGGCGATCGTAACCGTATTCGCGAAAGCGTCACCATTCATCGTGGAACAGTACAGGGTGGTGGGTTGACGAAGGTGGGCAGCGATAACCTGTTTATGGTTAATGCGCATATCGCGCACGACTGTACCGTGGGTGACCGCTGTATTCTTGCCAACAACGCAACGCTGGCAGGACACGTATCGGTTGATGACTTCGCAATTATTGGCGGCATGACCGCAGTCCATCAGTTCTGCATCATTGGTGCGCACGTGATGGTTGGCGGCTGCTCCGGTGTGGCGCAGGACGTCCCACCATATGTGATTGCGCAGGGCAACCATGCCACGCCGTTTGGCGTGAACATCGAAGGCCTCAAGCGTCGTGGTTTTAGCCGCGAAGCGATTACTGCCATCCGCAACGCGTACAAACTGCTGTACCGTAGCGGTAAAACGCTGGAAGAGGCGAAGCCGGAAATTGCCGAGCTGGCGAATAAGCACCCGGAAGTGAACGCGTTCATGGAATTCTTTGACCGTTCAACAAGGGGTCTGATTCGTTAATGGTCGACAGTCGTCCGCTTACGATAGCCCTGGTCGCCGGAGAAACCTCCGGCGATATTCTTGGTGCAGGTCTCATCCGCGCGCTTAAGGCGCGTGTACCCAACGCTCGCTTTGTCGGCGTTGCTGGCCCGCTGATGCAGGCCGAAGGCTGTGAAGCCTGGTATGAAATGGAAGAGCTGGCCGTGATGGGCATCGTTGAGGTGCTGGGACGGCTCCGCCGTTTGCTGCACATTCGTGCCGATCTCACCCGCCGTTTTACCGAACTCAAACCCGATGTGTTTGTCGGTATCGATGCACCTGATTTCAACATTACCCTCGAAGGGAATCTGAAAAAGCAGGGCATAAAAACCATTCACTACGTCAGTCCGTCCGTCTGGGCGTGGCGACAGAAACGCGTTTTCAAAATTGGACGGTCCACCAACCTGGTGCTGGCTTTTCTGCCTTTCGAAAAAGCGTTTTACGACAGATTTAATGTTCCGTGCCGTTTTATCGGTCATACCATGGCGGATGCGATGCCATTGGATCCGGATAAAAACGCGGCGCGCGACGTGCTGGGCATCCCCCATGATGTGCATTGTCTGGCACTGCTGCCAGGCAGCCGTGGTGCAGAAGTGGAGATGCTGAGCGCCGATTTCCTCAAAACAGCGCAAATTCTTCGCCAGAGCTATCCCGACCTTGAAGTGGTTGTTCCGCTGGTGAATGCCAAACGCCGCGAGCAGTTTGAGCGCATCAAAGCGGAAGTCGCCCCGGATCTCCACGTCCGTCTGCTGGACGGGAAAGGGCGAGAAGCGATGTATGCGAGCGATGCCGCACTGCTGGCTTCCGGCACGGCGGCCCTGGAATGTATGCTGGCGAAATGCCCGATGGTGGTCGGTTACCGCATGAAGCCGTTCACCTTCTGGCTGGCAAAACGTCTGGTGAAAACGGATTATGTCTCCCTGCCAAACCTGCTTGCCGGGCGCGAACTGGTGAAAGAGCTATTGCAGGATGAGTGCCAGCCGCAGGCGCTTGCCGATGCACTGCTGCCGCTGCTGGCAAACGGCAAGACCAGCCACCAGATGCACGACACCTTCCGCGAACTGCATCAACTGATCCGCTGTAATGCTGATGAGCAAGCGGCTGATGCGGTGCTGGAGCTAGCAAAATGATGGAATTTGTTTATCCTCACACTCGCCTTGTGGCGGGCGTGGACGAAGTGGGTCGTGGTCCGTTAGTGGGGGCTGTGGTGACCGCCGCGGTGATCCTCGATCCGGCTCGCCCGATTATCGGGCTGAACGACTCAAAAAAATTGTCTGAAAAGCGCCGGCTGGCGCTGTTTAGTGAGATTCAGGAGAAGGCGCTGGCCTGGAGCCTGGGGCGCGCTGAACCGCATGAAATAGACGAACTGAATATTTTGCATGCCACGATGCTGGCGATGCAGCGTGCGGTAGCGGGTTTGAAAATTTCCCCGGAATATGTCCTGATTGACGGCAACCGCTGTCCCGCATTGCCCATGCCTTCAATGGCGGTTGTCAAAGGCGATAGCCGGGTCGCAGAAATCAGCGCAGCTTCTATTATTGCCAAAGTGACGCGCGACGCTGAAATGGCCGCGCTGGACCTCACTTACCCTCAGTATGGTTTCGCCCAGCATAAGGGGTATCCCACACCTTTCCATCTGGAAAGGCTGGCTGAACATGGCGCAACCGAACACCACCGTCGCAGCTTTGGCCCGGTGAAGCGCGCGCTGGGACGGGTGTCCTGAATCAATACGCAAGCAATTAAGTAACGCGGAATCTGAAGATGGCTGAACCACGTTTCGTACACCTGCGGGTGCATAGCGACTACTCCATGATCGATGGGCTGGCGAAGACCGGGCCGCTGGTAAAAAAGGCGGCCTCCCTTGGCATGCCCGCGCTGGCGATCACCGATTTTACCAACCTGTGTGGCCTGGTGAAGTTCTACGGAACGGCGCATGGCGCGGGGATGAAGCCTATCGTTGGCGCAGATTTTCATGTGCAGAGCGATCTCATCGGCGATGAAATGACGCAAATCTCCGTGCTGGCGATGAACAACACGGGCTATCAAAACCTCACTCTGCTTATCTCAAAAGCCTACCAGCGTGGATACGGTGCGCTGGGGCCGTGGATCGACCGTGACTGGCTGGCTGAGCTGAACGAAGGGCTTCTGCTGATCTCCGGCGGCCGTATGGGCGATGTCGGCAAATGCCTGCTGCGCGGCAATAGCGCGCTGGTGGATCAATGCCTCTCGTTCTATGAAGAGTATTTCCCGGATCGTTATTATCTGGAGCTGATCCGCACCGGCCGTCAGGACGAAGAGAACTATCTTCATGCCGCTGTGGCACTTGCAGAAGAGCGTGGGTTGCCCGTGGTGGCTACCAACGATGTGCGGTTCCTTGAGCCGGGGGATTTTGACGCGCACGAAATTCGCGTGGCGATCCACGATGGCTTCACGCTGGACGATCCTAAACGACCGCGCAACTACTCATCGCAGCAGTACATGCGCAGCGAAGAGGAGATGTGTGAGCTCTTCTCCGATATCCCGGAAGCGCTGGAAAACAGCGTAGAGATTGCCAAGCGCTGTAACGTTACCGTCCGCCTTGGCGAGTACTTCCTGCCGCAGTTCCCGACAGGAGACATGACCACGGAAGATTTCCTGGTCGCAAAATCAAAAGAAGGTCTGGAAGAGCGTCTGGAGTTTCTGTTCCCGGATGAGGCCGTTCGCAAAGAAAAGCGGCCGCCGTACGATGAACGCCTGGACATTGAACTCCAGGTGATCAACCAGATGGGCTTCCCGGGCTACTTCCTGATCGTCATGGAGTTTATCCAGTGGTCGAAGGATAACGGCGTACCGGTCGGACCGGGCCGAGGCTCCGGTGCTGGGTCGCTTGTGGCCTATGCGCTTAAAATTACCGACCTCGATCCGCTGGAATTCGACCTGCTGTTCGAACGTTTCCTTAACCCGGAACGTGTTTCCATGCCCGACTTTGACGTCGACTTCTGCATGGAGAAACGTGACCAGGTGATCGAGCACGTCGCCGATATGTACGGCCGTGATGCGGTATCGCAGATTATTACGTTCGGTACGATGGCGGCGAAAGCGGTTATCCGTGACGTCGGCCGCGTGCTGGGCCACCCGTACGGGTTTGTCGATCGCATCTCTAAACTGGTACCGCCCGATCCGGGCATGACGCTGGCAAAAGCCTTTGAGGCTGAACCACAGCTGCCGGAAATCTACGAAGCGGACGAAGAAGTCAAAGCGCTGATCGACATGGCGCGCAAGCTGGAAGGCGTCACGCGTAACGCCGGTAAGCATGCGGGTGGCGTAGTTATCGCTCCGACCAAAATTACCGACTTTGCGCCGCTCTACTGCGACGAAGCGGGCCAGCACCCGGTTACCCAGTTCGATAAGAACGACGTAGAATACGCCGGGCTGGTGAAGTTCGACTTCCTTGGTCTGCGTACGTTGACCATCATTAACTGGGCGCTGGAGATGATCAACGCCCGCCGCGAGAAGAACGGCGAGCCGCCGTTGGATATCGCGGCCATCCCGCTGGATGACAAGAAAAGTTTCGACATGCTGCAGCGCTCGGAGACCACCGCCGTCTTCCAGCTTGAATCGCGCGGCATGAAAGATCTGATTAAGCGCCTGCAGCCCGACTGCTTCGAAGATATGATCGCGCTGGTTGCCCTGTTCCGTCCGGGCCCGCTGCAGTCAGGGATGGTAGATAACTTTATCGACCGTAAGCACGGGCGCGAAGAGATTTCCTACCCGGACGTTCAGTGGCAGCACGAAAGCCTGAAGCCGGTGCTGGAGCCCACCTACGGCATCATCCTGTACCAGGAACAGGTTATGCAGATCGCCCAGGTGCTTTCCGGCTATACCCTCGGCGGCGCGGACATGCTGCGTCGTGCAATGGGTAAGAAAAAGCCGGAAGAGATGGCCAAGCAGCGAGGTACTTTCGAAGAAGGCGCGAGAAAAAACGGCGTTGATGGTGAACTGGCGATTAAGATCTTTGACCTTGTGGAGAAATTCGCCGGGTACGGATTTAACAAATCCCACTCTGCCGCCTATGCTTTGGTGTCATACCAAACGCTGTGGCTGAAAGCGCACTATCCTGCTGAATTTATGGCGGCGGTAATGACGGCCGATATGGACAACACCGAGAAGGTGGTGGGCCTGGTGGACGAGTGCTGGCGCATGGGGCTTAAGATCCTGCCGCCGGACATTAACTCGGGTCTCTACCACTTCCACGTCAACGACGACGGAGAGATCGTTTACGGGATCGGCGCGATCAAAGGCGTGGGTGAAGGTCCGATCGAGGCGATCATTGAAGCGCGTAACAACGGCGGGTATTTCCGCGAGCTGTTCGATCTTTGCGCCCGCACCGATACCAAAAAACTGAACCGTCGCGTGCTGGAAAAACTGATCATGTCCGGCGCGTTTGACCGGCTGGGGCCGCACCGCGCCGCGCTGATGAATTCACTCGGCGATGCGCTGAAAGCGGCGGATCAGCATGCAAAAGCGGAAGCCATTGGTCAGGCGGATATGTTCGGGGTGCTGGCGGAAGAGCCGGAGCAGATCGAGCAATCTTACTCCAACTGCCAGCCGTGGCCAGAACAGGTGGTACTGGATGGCGAGCGTGAGACGTTAGGCTTGTACCTGACGGGGCACCCGATCAACCAGTACATCAAAGAAATTGAGCGCTATGTCGGCGGCCACAGGCTTAAAGACATGCATCCGACAGAACGTGGTAAAATCACCACGGCTGCGGGGCTCGTGATTGCTGCAAGGGTTATGGTCACCAAACGCGGCAATCGTATCGGCATCTGTACGTTGGATGACCGTTCCGGGCGTCTGGAGGTGATGTTGTTCACCGACGCGCTGGATAAATACCAGCAATTGCTGGAAAAAGACCGCATACTTATCGTCAGCGGACAGGTCAGCTTTGATGACTTCAGTGGGGGGCTTAAAATGACCGCCCGCGAAGTGATGGACATTGACGAAGCCCGGGAAAAATATGCTCGCGGGCTTGCTATCTCGCTGACGGACAGGCAAATTGATGACCAGCTTTTAAACCGACTCCGTCAGTCTCTGGAACCCCACCGCTCGGGGACAATTCCAGTACATCTCTACTATCAGAGGGCGGATGCACGCGCGCGGTTGCGCTTTGGTGCAACGTGGCGTGTCTCTCCGAGCGATCGTTTACTGAACGATCTCCGTGGCCTCATTGGTTCGGAGCAGGTGGAACTGGAGTTTGACTAATACAGGAATACTATGAGTCTGAATTTCCTTGATTTCGAACAGCCGATTGCTGAGCTGGAAGCGAAAATCGATTCTCTGACAGCGGTAAGCCGTCAGGATGAAAAACTGGATATTAACATCGACGAAGAAGTGCATCGTCTGCGCGAGAAAAGCGTAGAGCTGACGCGCAAAATCTTTGCCGATCTCGGCGCATGGCAGGTGGCCCAGCTGGCTCGCCATCCACAGCGTCCGTACACCCTGGATTATGTCCGCCTGGCGTTTGACGAATTTGACGAACTGGCAGGCGATCGCGCATACGCTGACGATAAAGCTATCGTTGGCGGTATCGCGCGTCTGGACGGACGCCCGGTGATGATCATTGGTCATCAGAAAGGTCGTGAAACCAAAGAAAAAATCCGTCGTAACTTTGGTATGCCAGCCCCAGAAGGCTACCGCAAAGCCCTGCGTCTGATGGAGATGGCTGAGCGTTTCAACATGCCAATCATCACCTTCATCGATACCCCGGGTGCATATCCTGGCGTGGGCGCGGAAGAGCGCGGTCAGTCTGAAGCCATCGCGCGCAACCTGCGCGAGATGTCTCGTCTGAAGGTGCCGGTCATCTGTACCGTTATCGGCGAGGGTGGTTCCGGCGGTGCGCTGGCGATTGGCGTGGGCGATAAAGTGAATATGCTGCAGTACAGCACCTATTCCGTTATCTCCCCTGAAGGCTGCGCGTCCATTCTGTGGAAAAGCGCCGACAAAGCGCCGCTGGCTGCAGAAGCAATGGGCATTATTGCGCCACGCCTGAAAGAGCTTAAGCTGATCGATTCCATCATCCCGGAACCGCTGGGTGGTGCACATCGTAAGCCGGAAGTAATGGCGGCTTCTCTGAAAGCGCAGCTGCTGGCTGACCTGGCGGATCTGGACGTGCTGAGCAAAGACGATCTGCTCAACCGCCGTTACCAGCGTCTGATGACCTACGGTTACGCGTAAGCTTCACAATTATCTGAAAAGCCGCACACTGTTGCGGCTTTTTTTATACCTGCGGTTTAGCCGGACTATGCTTAGCTAATGTTTTTTAAGGAGGAAGCCCATGAATATCATTGCCGTTATGGGGCCACACGGCGTCTTTTATAAAGATGAGCCGATTAAGGAGCTGGAGCAAGCCCTGCAGTCGCGCGGGTATCAGCTGATCTGGCCGCACAACAGCGCCGACCTGCTGAAGTTCATCGAGCATAACCCGCGTATCTGCGGCGTGATCTTCGACTGGGACGAATATGATCTCGAACTGTGCAGCGACATCAACAAGCTGAACGAATACCTCCCGCTGTATGCGTTTATTAATACCCACTCCACCATGGACGTCAGCGCCAATGATATGCGTATGGCGCTGTGGTTCTTTGAATATTCCCTCGGCGTGGCGGACGATATTGCGACCCGAATTCAGCAATACACGAATGAATATCTCGATAACATTACTCCACCGTTTACCCGGGCGCTTTTCACCTACGTAAAGGAGGGGAAATATACCTTCTGTACGCCGGGTCATATGGCGGGTACGGCTTATCAAAAAAGCCCGGTGGGCTGCCTGTTCTATGATTTCTTTGGTGGCAACACGCTGAAAGCGGACGTGTCGATTTCAGTCACCGAATTAGGCTCTCTGCTGGATCACACCGGCCCGCATCTGGAAGCCGAAGAGTATATCGCCCGCACCTTTGGCGCAGAGCAGAGCTATATGGTGACCAACGGCACCTCGACCTCGAACAAAATCGTCGGGATGTACGCCGCGCCTGCTGGCAGCACCCTGCTGATTGACCGTAACTGCCATAAATCGCTGGCTCACCTGCTGATGATGAGCGACGTCGTACCGCTCTGGTTGTCACCCACGCGTAACGCGCTCGGTATACTTGGCGGCATTCCGCGCCGGGAGTTCACCCATGAAGCCATTGAAAGCAAGGTCGCGTCAGTGCCAGGCGCGAACTGGCCTGTCCATGCGGTGATCACCAACTCGACCTATGACGGTCTGCTGTACAATACAGACTGGATCAAAAAGGCGCTGGACGTGCCGTCTATCCACTTTGATTCCGCATGGGTACCGTATACCAACTTCCACCCGATATACGCAGGTAAAAGCGGCATGAGCGGTGAACGCGTGCCGGGTAAAGTATTCTTCGAAACGCAGTCGACGCACAAAATGCTGGCAGCATTTTCCCAGGCTTCGCTTATCCACATCAAAGGTGAGTACGACGAAGACACGTTCAACGAAGCCTTTATGATGCACACTACCACTTCACCGAGCTATCCGCTGGTGGCCTCTATTGAAACGGCCGCGGCGATGCTGCGCGGCAACCCGGGTAAACGTCTCATCAACCGTTCGGTGGAGCGCGCGCTGCATTTCCGCAAAGAGGTTCAGCGGCTGAAAGATGAAGCCGACGGCTGGTTCTTTGATATCTGGCAGCCGGAAGAGATTGATGAGGCGGAGTGCTGGCCCGTCTCGCCCGGCGAAGACTGGCATGGCTTCCGGGATGCCGATAGCGACCATATGTTCCTCGACCCGGTAAAAGTAACAATTCTGACGCCGGGCATGGATGAGCAGGGCAAGATGAGCGAGGAAGGTATTCCGGCCGCGCTGGTGGCGAAATTCCTTGATGAACGTGGCGTGGTGGTGGAAAAAACCGGCCCCTATAACCTGCTGTTCCTGTTCAGTATTGGTATTGATAAAACTCGGGCGATGGGGTTGTTGCGCGGTCTGATGGAGTTTAAGCGCGCCTACGATCTTAACCTGCGGGTGAAGAACATGCTGCCGGATCTCTACGCGGAAGATCCTGACTTCTATCGCAATATGCGTATTCAGGATCTGGCCCAGGGGATCCACAGATTGATCCGCCAGCACGATCTGCCGCGTCTGATGCTTCAGGCGTTCGATGTGTTACCGGAGATGAAATTAACCCCGCACAAGGCTTGGCAGCGCCAGGTGAAAGGGGAGGTCGAAACCGTTGAGCTGGAAAATCTGGTTGGGCGCGTATCGGCCAATATGATCCTGCCTTACCCGCCGGGCGTTCCGCTCCTGATGCCAGGAGAGATGATTACCGAGGAGAGTCGGGCCGTGCTCGATTTCCTGCTGATGCTCTGTTCGGTAGGGCGTCACTATCCCGGTTTTGAGACGGATATTCACGGTGCGAAGCGCGATGAGAACGGCGTTTACTGGGTGCGAGTCCTAAAATAAGGGTGACCGCTTGCAAGGTGCGGGTTTTCGGTTGTAACGTTCAGGCATCATAAAAAGGAGAAGCTATGCTGGGTTTAAAAGCTGTTCATCATATTGCGATCATTGCGACCGATTACGCGAAAAGTAAGGCCTTCTACTGCGACATCCTGGGCTTTACGCTCATGAGCGAGGCCTACCGCGAAGAGCGCGACTCCTGGAAGGGCGATCTGGCGTTAAACGGGCAATATGTGATTGAACTGTTCTCTTTCCCTTTTCCGCCTGCGCGTCCGTCCCGTCCGGAAGCCTGTGGCCTGCGCCATCTTGCCTTCAGCGTCGATGATCTGGATAGCGCAGTCAAACATCTGGAAGCGCACGGCGTGACGTGTGAAGCGATCCGCGTCGATCCTTTCACCGACAAGCGCTTTACCTTTTTCAACGACCCGGACGGCCTGCCGCTGGAGCTTTATCAGCAGTAATCTTCGTCCTGTGTGATAATGCCCGCTCAGTTCGGGCATTTTTTATGTGTAATTCCCTATGACCTTACCCGCTATCGCACACGCCGTTTCACCGTACCGCCAGCTGCTGGTGGGGTTTAGCGGTGGCCTGGATTCCACCGTTCTGCTCCATCGTCTTAAGCGTTGGCGCGACCAGGAGCCTGACGTCCAGCTGCGGGCGATACATGTTCATCACGGATTAAGTCCTCACGCAGAGGAGTGGGTGGCGCACTGCGAAGCCTTGTGTGCGGCATGGGCGATCCCGCTCCTCGTCGAGCGCGTCACGCTGGTAGAGGAAGGGCTGGGCATTGAGGCGCAGGCGCGTAAAGCCCGCTATGCCGCGTTTGCTGGGGCATTACGTGCTGGAGAAGCGCTGGTCACGGCTCAGCATCTGGACGATCAGTGTGAAACCTTTCTGCTGGCGCTTAAGCGGGGAAGCGGACCGGCGGGGCTTTCTGCCATGCCGGCGCGTTCGGTATTTGCCGGCACAACGTTACTGCGTCCGCTGCTTGGCGAGACGCGCGCCTCGCTTGAAGCCTGGGCGCGAGATCATCAGCTGAGCTGGATTGAAGATGAGAGCAACCAGGATGACGGGTATGATCGTAACTTTCTGCGTCTGCGCGTCCTCCCGCTATTGAGCGAGCGCTGGCCGCATTTCGCCGACGCGACGGCAAGAAGCGCTATGCTGTGTGCCGAACAGGAAACTCTGCTGGACGAGCTATTGAGTGACGAGCTGGCTGAACTGATTTCTAAAGACGGGGCGCTGGCCATTGCACCGCTGACAGCGATGAGCCCGGTACGTCGCGCCGCGCTGCTACGACGCTGGCTGGCCTCTCATTACGCTGCGATGCCGTCGCGGGCGATGCTGAGCCGTATCTGGGACGAAGTCGCGCTGGCGCGGGATGATGCTTCTCCGTGCGTCCACCTGAACGGTTTTGACGTAAGACGCTATAAAGGGGAACTCTGGTGGATAAAATCCACGCCCTCACTGAACGATGTGGTGCTCGACTGGCTTTCACCTGACGCACCGCTGGTATTGCCCGCTGAGGCTGGACTCGTCTCTCTCCTGCCGTCTGGTCATGTGCGGCTGCCGGAGCCCGGTGAACCGGTCACCGTGCGCTTTAAGGCTGGCGGCATGCTGCACATCGTCGGGCGCAACGGCGGACGGAAACTGAAGAAAATATGGCAAGAGTGCAACGTACCACCGTGGCTGCGCGACACCACGCCACTGCTGTTCTATGGTGAAACGCTTATCGCTGCGGCAGGGGTTTTCATCACGGAAGCGGGATGGGCGGAAGAGGGGGTCAGGTTTGAGTGGCAGAAAGCGTAACGGGCAGCCTGGCTGCCCGTTAGTGTCATCAGGATTCGCTCACCACGACGGTGCCGATTTGCGGGTGGCTGAAGCTGGCTATTTTATCCAGACGCAGCTCACGCGTCGCACCGGCATCTTCTACTATCAGGTATTCCACATTCTTACGTGAAACCAGATCGTTGGCTTTCGCCTTCAACACTTCGCCATCTTTTAGCTCCAGCGTCAGTAATAAATGATGCTGGCAGGCGAGTTCGAGGTTGTCATAGTCATCACAATTGATGGGTTGATAAGTATCATTCATCGACATAATCGCTCACCAGTAAATTCGCCGCAGCATACGCTGCTTTTTCCCTGACCGACTCTGAAAGGCTCTCATCAGAGGCCACTTCATTAAGCACTTTCAATACACAGCCCAACGCGTCCGGGACATACCCCAGATCTCCGCTGGCGATTTCCGCATACCGTTTGCGAATTAACTCACAATAATTATTCAAATCCCCTCCCGCCAGCGCACTGACTTACTGTGAGATATCATTAAGCCTACGAAGATAAACTCGGTTTAGCAAGGTGACTATACCATACTCATTTAAGCAATATCAGCGCCTTGATAGCGGTGTATTTAACACCCCATAACAGCCTTTTGCCGCGGTTTTCGCTACAATGGGCGCCTGATTCGAATGGAGTTCTCTCATGGCGCTGAAAGCGACAATTTATAAAGCAGTGGTCAATGTGGCCGATCTGGATCGCAACCAGTTCCTGGACGCCTCGCTGACGCTGGCACGCCACCCCTCCGAAACCCAGGAGCGCATGATGCTGCGCCTGCTGGCGTGGATAAAGTATGCCGACGAGCGTCTGCAGTTTACCCGTGGCTTAAGCGCAGAAGACGAGCCTGAAGCCTGGCTGCGCAACGATCATCTGGGTATCGATTTGTGGATCGAACTCGGACTGCCGGACGAGCGCAGAATTAAGAAGGCCTGCACCCAGTCCGCTGAAGTGGCCTTATTCGCGTATAATCAGCGCGCTGCGGAGATCTGGTGGCAGCAAAACAAGAGCAAGTGTGGACAGTTTAAAAATCTTACGGTCTGGTATCTGGATGATGAGCAGCTGGCGCAGCTGAGCGAGTTTGCCAGCCGGACCATGGTATTGCAGGCTACGATTCAGGACGGTGCAATCTGGCTTTCTGATTCTCAGAATAATCTGGAAATTCATTTGACGGCGTGGCAACCGGCCTCATGATCGTCTTGTCCCGAAACGTCAGCATTCCGGACAACGAGCTGGAGATCACCGCTATCCGTGCACAGGGGGCCGGTGGGCAGCACGTGAACAAGGCGTCGACGGCTATCCATTTGCGTTTTGACATTCGGGCCTCAAGCCTGCCAGAGTATTATAAAGAAAGTCTGCTTGCCGCCAGCCACCACCTGATCACCAGCGATGGTGTGATTGTGATTAAAGCCCAGGAGTACCGTAGCCAGGAGCTCAACCGGGAAGCGGCGATAGCCAGGCTGGTGGCGGTCATCAAAGAGTTAACGGCAGTACAAAAAAGCCGCCGGGCAACGCGGCCAACCCGCGCATCGAAAGAGCGTCGTTTGTCCTCGAAGGCCCAAAAATCCACAGTGAAAGCACTACGCGGTAAAGTTCGTCGCCCGACAGAGTGACGAAAGGGAACACACTTTTCATAAGGAATTCATTGTGAAAAAAGCATTATGGTCAGCGCTGGCAGTGAGTACGCTGTTTGCGCTTTTCGGGTGTAACAACCGCTCCGAAACGCAGGTTTTACAACCCACGCAAACGGAAGAATTAAAACCGATGCAGCAGAGCTGGCGTGGCGTATTGCCTTGCGCGGACTGTGAAGGCATTGAAACGTCCCTGTTCCTGCAAAAAGACGGTACCTGGGTAATGAACCAGCGCTATCAGGGGGCGAAAGAGCCTTCTTCTTTTGCGACTTATGGAACATGGGCGCGTACGGCGGAGAAGCTGGTCCTGACCGATACCACCGGTGAGAAAACCTGGTTCCGTCCTAAAGGTGACAGCATGGAGATGCTCGACCGCGAAGGAAACCCTATTCAATCCCAGTTCAATTACACGCTGGCCCCGGTGAAAGCGGCCCTGCCTGCCACACCGATGGCAATGCGGGGGATGTACTTCTATATGGCGGATGCGGCGATCTTTACCGACTGCGCAACCGGCAAGAAGATCAGTGTGGCAAACAATGCGCAGCTTGAACGTGATTACGCCGTGGCGCGCGGCAATGACAGCAAGCCGGTATTGCTGACGGTTGACGGCCACTTTACGCTGGAGCCAAACCCGGATAGCGGAGAGATGGTGAAAACGCTGGTGGCAGATAAAGACGCGAAATTTATTGCGGGCAAAGACTGTAACAGCAAATAAGCTGACGTAGCGCCATTAAAAAACCCCGCCTGAGCGGGGTTTTTTGTTTAGCCTTTGATGGCTTTCACCAGGTAATCAAGAATGTCGCCGGTCTTGATCATCTGTTTTTCGCCGCTGCGACGGTATTTGTATTCAATCTCGTCGCTGTCGAGGTTACGGTCGCCGATGACAATGGTGTGTGGGATACCGATCAGTTCCATATCGGCAAACATCACGCCCGGACGCTCTTTACGGTCATCCATCAGCACTTCGATACCCTGAGCGCGCAGCTCGGCATACAGCTTCTCGGCCAGCTCCTGCACGCGGTAAGACTTATGCATGTTCATTGGCAGAATAGCGACCTGGAACGGTGCGATGTTGTCCGGCCAGACGATGCCGCGCTCGTCGTAGTTCTGCTCAATGGCGGCAGCTACCACGCGCGTTACCCCGATCCCATAGCAACCCATGGTCAGGATCTGGTTACGGCCATCTTCACCCTGAACGGCGGCGTTCAGCGCGCGCGAGTATTTATCGCCCAGCTGGAAGATGTGACCGACTTCGATGCCGCGCTTGATCATCAGGGTACCCTGACCGTCCGGGCTTGGGTCGCCTGCCACCACGTTACGGATGTCAGCCACTTCCGGCGTCGCCACGTCGCGATCCCAGTTGATGCCGAAGTAATGTTTACCGTCGATGTTCGCACCGGCGGAGAAGTCGCTCATCGCGGCTACCGTACGGTCAACAACAACCGGAACCGGCAGATTGACTGGACCCAGTGAACCTGGACCCGCATTCACCACAGCGCGGATTTCCGCTTCCGTCGCGAACGTCAGCGGGCTGGCGACCTGCGGCAGCTTCTCGGCTTTCACTTCGTTCAGCTCGTGATCGCCACGCACCAGCAGGGCAACCAGCGGATAAGCGCTCCCTTCGGTGGACTTCACCAGCAGGGTCTTAACGGTTTTTTCAACTGGCAGGTTGAACTGCTCAACCAGCTCGGCGATGGTTTTCGCGTTTGGCGTATCAACCAGCGTCATCTCTTGCGTTGCAGCAGCACGTGGTTCTTTTGGTGCCAGCGCTTCTGCAAATTCGATGTTCGCCGCGTAGTCTGAAGAGTCAGAGAAGATCACATCGTCTTCACCGCTCTGCGCCAGTACCTGGAACTCATGGGATGCGCTACCGCCGATGGAGCCGGTATCAGCCTGCACAGCACGGAAATCCAGACCCATGCGGGAGAAGATTTTGCTGTATGCCGCGTACATTGCGTCGTATGTCTCTTGCAGGGATTCCTGAGAGGTATGGAAAGAGTAGGCATCTTTCATCAGGAATTCGCGAGAGCGCATGACGCCGAAACGTGGGCGAACTTCGTCACGGAACTTGGTCTGGATCTGGAAGAAGTTCAGCGGCAGCTGTTTGTAAGAGCTCAGCTCATTACGAATCAGGTCGGTAATGACTTCTTCATGCGTTGGGCCGAGAACGAACGGACGCTCGCCGCGATCGACGAAGCGCAGCAGTTCTGGGCCATATTGTTCCCAACGGCCACTCTCCTGCCACAGGTCAGCGGGCTGAACCACAGGCATGGACACCTCGATAGCACCGGCGTTGTTCATCTCTTCACGCACGATGTTTTCGACTTTTTTCAGGACGCGCACGCCGGTCGGCAGCCAGGTGTATAACCCGGAGGCCAGCTTGCGGATCATCCCGGCGCGCAGCATCAGCTGATGGCTGATCACTTCGGCGTCGGCAGGCGTCTCCTTCAGAGTGGAGAGCAGATATTGGCTAGTACGCATGTTGTTACGGTTCCATTTCGACGATTGGAACAGGCTGAAACACCAGCCTGACACAAAAAAAGTGGTTTAGTTTACCAGTGTGGCAAAGATGCCAAAAGAGAGGAGAACAAAATTACCTGGGTTCAAGGGCAAACACTTCAAAACCTGCCCCAGTGACGCGCCAGCGAACGTTAAAATCCAGCAGCCAGACGGCGTATGATTTTCCTGCTTCCTCTTCTTTACGGTAGGCCGGACGCGGGTCCTGTGCCAGAACTTCGGTGATGAAATCCCGTAAGCGAGGATAGCGTTTCTCCAGTTGACCGAGCTGCGCGGTTATCTCAGGCGTAAAATAAACAGGCATGTCCGCCTGCGGTGCGTCCTGAGCATAACTTGCACGCGCGTCCGGGAGGGCTTCGGCGAAGGGCAAATAGGGTTTGATGTCGATAACCGGCGTGCCGTCGACCAGATCCAGGCTACCTAACTCCAGTATCACCCGATCTTTCTGGCAGCGTATGCCTTTCAGTTCAACCAGCGACATGCCAACCGGATTTGGGCGGAAGGTCGAGCGCGTTGCAAACACCCCCATTCTCGCATTTCCGCCAAGACGAGGAGGGCGCACGGTCGGACGCCAGCCGCCTTCCATCGTCTGGTGAAACACGAATACCACCCATAAATGGCTGAAAGCCTCGAGCCCGCGTACCGCATCGGCCTGATTGTAAGGCGCAATCAGGTGAAGCTCACCGCGTCCGCTGGTAACAAGACCGGGCTGGCGGGGGACGGCGAACTTCTCTTTATAGGGAGAGTGGATAACGCCTATCTGCTCGAACTGAAATGCACTCATTTCGCCGTGATGTTCAACGCAGAACCGATGCAAACCGCCTGACGGTAGCAGCCCGGCGTGCCGCTGGTGACTTCGCAGCTGTGCAGCAGGACCGCGTTGGCTTTCATTTTTGCGGCATTGATCTGCATACGTTTACGCGCTGTCGGAATATTCGGTGGTGAGTCCTGATTGGTCGCCTGACAGGAATCGCCGCTTACTTCGCCCAGTTCACGGAACGGTTTACCGACGAGTTCGTCCGCTTTCGTAATAATGCGAACTGGCGCAGGGCGAACCACTTTTGGTTTCGCAGGCTCTGTTTTTGGCGGGGTTGCCGTGCTTTGAACGGGTTCAACGGGAGATCTGCTTAGCATTGAACAGCCGCTCAGCATGAGTGCTAAAAGACAGATCGGTAAAGCACGCATAATATTTCCTCAATGGATAATCAAAACGTCAGATATTGAATCAGTTGACTGCACAAATGACAAGACGGGCATAAGCCCGTCCTGATGATATTACACTGAGGTGAGATTACCAGCCTTTAACAGCGCCACCGTTAAACACTTTGTTGGCTTCCTGGTAAACTTCATCAGACTGATAAGCCTGAACGAATTTCTTCACGTTTTCCGCGTCTTTATTGTCTTCGCGAGTCACGATCAGGTTAACGTACGGGGAATCTTTATCTTCAACGAAGATACCGTCTTTGGCTGGCGTTAGGCCAATCTGGCTGGCGTAAGTAGTGTTGATAACGGCCAGGGCAATCTGGGCATCGTCCAGAGAACGTGGCAGCTGAGGCGCTTCCAGTTCAACAATTTTCAGATTTTTCGGGTTCTCGGTGACATCCAGAACGGTTGGCAGCAGGCCAACACCGTCTTTCAGTTTGATCAGACCCACTTTCTGCAGCAGCAGCAGGGAACGACCAAGGTTGGTTGGGTCGTTAGGCACGGCTACCTGAGAGCCCGGCTGCAGTTCGTCCAGCGATTTAATTTTCTTAGAGTAACCGGCAATTGGATAAACGAAGGTGTTACCGACACCCACCAGTTTATAGCCACGATCTTTGATCTGCTGGTCCAGGTATGGCTTATGCTGGAAGGCGTTCGCGTCGATATCGCCTTTGCTCAGCGCTTCGTTCGGCAGAACGTAATCGTTGAAGGTCACCAGCTCAACGTCCAGGCCATATTTCTCTTTTGCCACTTTCTGAGCAACTTCCGCAACCTGCTGTTCTGCACCCACGATAACGCCCACTTTAATGTGGTTTGGATCCTTTTCGTCCTGACCGCAACCCACCAGTGCCAGAGAGCCGATCAGCGCGCCTACTGCTGCAAAGGTCTTTAATTTAAACGCCATGTTTTATCCTTAACTCGTAGAGTTTGTGTTGTGTGTAACGTTATTTGTGAGTAACGGTCCGGACGATGCGATCGCCAGAGAACTGGATTAAGTAAACCAGAACAACCAGCAATACCAGAACGGTATTCATCACGGTAGCGTTATATCCAATATAGCCGTACTGGTAACCAATCTGACCTAAACCGCCCGCGCCAACTGCACCACCCATTGCCGAATAACCGACCAGCGTGATGAGCGTGATGGTTGCCGCATTCACCAGGCCTGGCAGTGCTTCCGGGAGCAGGACTTTGCGCACGATCTGCATCGGTGTTGCGCCCATCGCGCGGGAAGCTTCGATCAAACCGGTTGGAATTTCCAGCAGGGCGTTTTCCACCATACGGGCGATAAACGGCGCAGCCCCCACGGTCAGCGGAACGATGGCCGCCTGCAGACCGATAGACGTTCCGACGATCACGCGGGTAAACGGAATCATCCACACCAGCAGAATAATGAAGGGGATTGAACGGAAGATGTTCACCAGCGCAGAGAGCGTACGGTACAGTTTCGCGTTCTCAATGATTTGACCCGGACGCGTCACGTACAGCAATACGCCGACCGGCAGGCCAATCACAAAACCAAAGAAGCCAGAGACAAAGGTCATTGCCAGCGTTTCCCAAACGCCGCGAACCAGCAGCCACATCATCGGCTCAGACATAACCCAGTACCTCTACTTTTACATGATGTTCTTGCAGCCAGGCAATCGCGGCCTGGGTTTCTTCTTGTGTGCCGTGCATTTCTGTCAGCATGATGCCGAACTTCACGCCACCGGCGTAATCCATCTGCGCGCTGATGATGTTGTTGTTCACGTTAAAGCGACGTGCGGTTTCGGAAAGCAGGGGAGCGTCAACGGACTGACCGGTGAACTCCATGCGCAGCATCGGGACGCTGTCTGTTGCAGGTTCGGTTTTCAAACGCTCCAGATAATCTTCCGGAATATCCAGATGCAGGGTGGACTGGATGAACTGCTGTGCCAGCGGCGTCTTCGGATGCGAGAACACTTCACTTACCGTGTCCTGCTCGATCAGTTCACCGTTGCTGATGACCGCCACGCAGTCGCAGATGCGTTTCACCACGTCCATCTCGTGCGTAATAAGGAGGATCGTCAGGCCCAGGCGACGGTTAATGTCTTTCAGCAGTTCCAGAATCGAACGCGTGGTGGCCGGATCCAGTGCGCTGGTGGCTTCATCACACAGCAGTACCTTAGGATTGCTTGCCAGCGCGCGGGCAATGGCCACACGCTGTTTTTGCCCACCGGACAGATTTGCCGGGTAGCTATCATGTTTATCGCCCAGACCCACGAGGTCGAGCAACTCGGTGACGCGACGCTTCACTTCTTCTTTCGGCGTGTTATCCAGCTCAAGCGGTAAGGCAACGTTGCCGAACACGGTGCGGGAGGCCAGCAGGTTAAAGTGCTGGAAAATCATGCCAATCTGACGACGCGCCTTGGTGAGTTCTTTTTCTGAAAGGGCGGTAAGTTCCTGGCCGCCAACTTCTACGCTGCCCTGGGTTGGGCGCTCAAGCAGGTTAACACAACGGATCAGCGTGCTTTTACCTGCACCCGATGCGCCAATGACGCCATAAATTTGACCAGCAGGAACATGCAGACTGACGTTGTTCAGCGCCTGAATGGTTCGGTTCCCCTGCTGGAACACTTTGGTGATATTGGAAAGTTTAATCATTAGATTATTTTTATCGTATGTAAGTTAGCCGTGGCATTTTCTTCTGCCAGATACGGGTGATGACCGTAAACAAAACGGATGTTAAGGCATCCAGACGTCTAAATCAATCCAACTCTGTACGATGAGCACTTTATTGCGCTGCGATTCATGAGATACTAGTCGAACATGCCTTTTTCAGGAGCAAACCGGTGGCAAAATCAGTACCCGCAATTTTTCTCGATCGTGACGGCACTATTAATGTGGATCACGGTTATGTCCATGAGATTGATGAGTTCGAGTTTATCGAGGGCGTAATAGATGCCATGCGCCAGCTGAAAGAGATGGGCTATGCGCTGGTAGTTGTAACGAACCAGTCCGGTATTGCACGCGGTAAATTCACCGAAGCGCAGTTCGAGACGCTGACGGAATGGATGGACTGGTCGCTGGCCGACCGCGGCGTGGATCTCGACGGCATCTATTATTGTCCGCACCACCCGCAGGGAACGGTAGAAGCGTATCGCCAGACCTGCGACTGCCGTAAGCCGCATCCGGGGATGTTCATCTCTGCGCAGGAGTTCCTGCACATTGATATGTCTGCTTCTTATATGGTGGGCGATAAACTGGAAGATATGCAGGCAGCAGCAGCAGCGGGTGTAGGGACCAAAATATTAGTCCGCACCGGTAAGCCAGTAACGCCAGAAGCAGAAAATGCAGCGGATTGGGTGATTAATAGTCTGGCCGATCTGCCAAAAGAGATTAAAAAGCACCAAAAATAGCCTTTTTGGCGAAAAGATGAGCGGTTGAAATAAAAATGCATTTTTCCGCTTGTCATTCCTCGGCGGCCCCCTATAATGCGCCTCCATCGACACGGCGGATGTGAATCACTTCACAAACAACCCGGTCGGTTGAAGAGAAAAAATCCTGAAATAACGGGTTGACTCTGAAAGAGGAAGGCGTAATATACGCCACCTCGCAACGGTGAGCGAAAGCCGCGTTGCACTGCTCTTTAACAATTTATCAGACAATCTGTGTGGGCACTCAAAGTGACATGGATTCTTAACGTCCTCGGACGAAAAATGAATACCAAGTCTCTGAGTGAACATGCGTAATTCATTACGAAGTTTAATTCACGAGCATCAAACTTAAATTGAAGAGTTTGATCATGGCTCAGATTGAACGCTGGCGGCAGGCCTAACACATGCAAGTCGAGCGGTAGCACAGGGAGCTTGCTCTTGGGTGACGAGTGGCGGACGGGTGAGTAATGTCTGGGAAACTGCCTGATGGAGGGGGATAACTACTGGAAACGGTAGCTAATACCGCATAACGTCGCAAGACCAAAGAGGGGGACCTTCGGGCCTCTTGCCATCAGATGTGCCCAGATGGGATTAGCTAGTAGGTGGGGTAACGGCTCACCTAGGCGACGATCCCTAGCTGGTCTGAGAGGATGACCAGCCACACTGGAACTGAGACACGGTCCAGACTCCTACGGGAGGCAGCAGTGGGGAATATTGCACAATGGGCGCAAGCCTGATGCAGCCATGCCGCGTGTATGAAGAAGGCCTTCGGGTTGTAAAGTACTTTCAGCGGGGAGGAAGGCGTTGTGGTTAATAACCACAGCGATTGACGTTACCCGCAGAAGAAGCACCGGCTAACTCCGTGCCAGCAGCCGCGGTAATACGGAGGGTGCAAGCGTTAATCGGAATTACTGGGCGTAAAGCGCACGCAGGCGGTCTGTCAAGTCGGATGTGAAATCCCCGGGCTCAACCTGGGAACTGCATTCGAAACTGGCAGGCTAGAGTCTTGTAGAGGGGGGTAGAATTCCAGGTGTAGCGGTGAAATGCGTAGAGATCTGGAGGAATACCGGTGGCGAAGGCGGCCCCCTGGACAAAGACTGACGCTCAGGTGCGAAAGCGTGGGGAGCAAACAGGATTAGATACCCTGGTAGTCCACGCCGTAAACGATGTCGACTTGGAGGTTGTGCCCTTGAGGCGTGGCTTCCGGAGCTAACGCGTTAAGTCGACCGCCTGGGGAGTACGGCCGCAAGGTTAAAACTCAAATGAATTGACGGGGGCCCGCACAAGCGGTGGAGCATGTGGTTTAATTCGATGCAACGCGAAGAACCTTACCTACTCTTGACATCCAGAGAACTTAGCAGAGATGCTTTGGTGCCTTCGGGAACTCTGAGACAGGTGCTGCATGGCTGTCGTCAGCTCGTGTTGTGAAATGTTGGGTTAAGTCCCGCAACGAGCGCAACCCTTATCCTTTGTTGCCAGCGGTCCGGCCGGGAACTCAAAGGAGACTGCCAGTGATAAACTGGAGGAAGGTGGGGATGACGTCAAGTCATCATGGCCCTTACGAGTAGGGCTACACACGTGCTACAATGGCGCATACAAAGAGAAGCGACCTCGCGAGAGCAAGCGGACCTCATAAAGTGCGTCGTAGTCCGGATTGGAGTCTGCAACTCGACTCCATGAAGTCGGAATCGCTAGTAATCGTAGATCAGAATGCTACGGTGAATACGTTCCCGGGCCTTGTACACACCGCCCGTCACACCATGGGAGTGGGTTGCAAAAGAAGTAGGTAGCTTAACCTTCGGGAGGGCGCTTACCACTTTGTGATTCATGACTGGGGTGAAGTCGTAACAAGGTAACCGTAGGGGAACCTGCGGTTGGATCACCTCCTTACCTTAAAGAACCTGCCTTTGCAGTGCTCACACAGATTGTCTGATGAAAAACAGCAGTAAAAAATCTCTGCAGGCTTGTAGCTCAGGTGGTTAGAGCGCACCCCTGATAAGGGTGAGGTCGGTGGTTCAAGTCCACTCAGGCCTACCAAACTCCTTTTAAAGGATGAGCGGTACAGAGATTGCAAAACGATGGGGCTATAGCTCAGCTGGGAGAGCGCCTGCTTTGCACGCAGGAGGTCTGCGGTTCGATCCCGCATAGCTCCACCATCTTTTACTGCAAACCCAAGAAAACTTCAGAGTGAACCTGAAAAGGTGCACTGCGAAGTTTTGCTCTTTAAAAATCTGGATCAAGCTGAAAATTGAAACGACACATCTTTAAGGTGTGTTCGAGTCTCTCAAATTTTCGCAATCAGAAGTGAAACATCTTCGGGTTGTGAGGTTAAGCGACTAAGCGTACACGGTGGATGCCCTGGCAGTCAGAGGCGATGAAGGACGTGCTAATCTGCGAAAAGCGCCGGCGAGGTGATATGAACCTTTGACCCGGCGATGTCCGAATGGGGAAACCCAGTGCAATTCGTTGCACTATCGTTAACTGAATACATAGGTTAACGAGGCGAACCGGGGGAACTGAAACATCTAAGTACCCCGAGGAAAAGAAATCAACCGAGATTCCCCCAGTAGCGGCGAGCGAACGGGGAGCAGCCCAGAGTCTGAATCAGCTTGTGTGTTAGTGGAAGCGTCTGGAAAGTCGCAGGGTACAGGGTGATACTCCCGTACACGAAAACACACAGGTTGTGAACTCGAAGAGTAGGGCGGGACACGTGGTATCCTGTCTGAATATGGGGGGACCATCCTCCAAGGCTAAATACTCCTGACTGACCGATAGTGAACCAGTACCGTGAGGGAAAGGCGAAAAGAACCCCGGCGAGGGGAGTGAAAAAGAACCTGAAACCGTGTACGTACAAGCAGTGGGAGCACCTTCGTGGTGTGACTGCGTACCTTTTGTATAATGGGTCAGCGACTTATATTCTGTAGCAAGGTTAACCGTATAGGGGAGCCGAAGGGAAACCGAGTCTTAACTGGGCGTTAAGTTGCAGGGTATAGACCCGAAACCCGGTGATCTAGCCATGGGCAGGTTGAAGGTTGGGTAACACTAACTGGAGGACCGAACCGACTAATGTTGAAAAATTAGCGGATGACTTGTGGCTGGGGGTGAAAGGCCAATCAAACCGGGAGATAGCTGGTTCTCCCCGAAAGCTATTTAGGTAGCGCCTCGTGAACTCATCTTCGGGGGTAGAGCACTGTTTCGGCTAGGGGGCCATCCCGGCTTACCAACCCGATGCAAACTACGAATACCGAAGAATGTTATCACGGGAGACACACGGCGGGTGCTAACGTCCGTCGTGAAGAGGGAAACAACCCAGACCGCCAGCTAAGGTCCCAAAGTCATGGTTAAGTGGGAAACGATGTGGGAAGGCACAGACAGCCAGGATGTTGGCTTAGAAGCAGCCATCATTTAAAGAAAGCGTAATAGCTCACTGGTCGAGTCGGCCTGCGCGGAAGATGTAACGGGGCTAAACCATGCACCGAAGCTGCGGCAGCGACACTTAGGTGTTGTTGGGTAGGGGAGCGTTCTGTAAGCCGTTGAAGGTGTGCTGTGAGGCATGCTGGAGGTATCAGAAGTGCGAATGCTGACATAAGTAACGATAAAGCGGGTGAAAAGCCCGCTCGCCGGAAGACCAAGGGTTCCTGTCCAACGTTAATCGGGGCAGGGTGAGTCGACCCCTAAGGCGAGGCCGAAAGGCGTAGTCGATGGGAAACAGGTTAATATTCCTGTACTTGGTGTTACTGCGAAGGGGGGACGGAGAAGGCTATGTTAGCCGGGCGACGGTTGTCCCGGTTTAAGCATGTAGGCGGAGGTTCCAGGTAAATCCGGTACCTTTTAACGCTGAGGTGTGATGACGAGGCACTACGGTGCTGAAGTAACAAATGCCCTGCTTCCAGGAAAAGCCTCTAAGCATCAGGTAACATCAAATCGTACCCCAAACCGACACAGGTGGTCAGGTAGAGAATACCAAGGCGCTTGAGAGAACTCGGGTGAAGGAACTAGGCAAAATGGTGCCGTAACTTCGGGAGAAGGCACGCTGATATGTAGGTGAAGCCCCTGCGGGTGGAGCTGAAATCAGTCGAAGATACCAGCTGGCTGCAACTGTTTATTAAAAACACAGCACTGTGCAAACACGAAAGTGGACGTATACGGTGTGACGCCTGCCCGGTGCCGGAAGGTTAATTGATGGGGTTAGCGGCAACGCGAAGCTCTTGATCGAAGCCCCGGTAAACGGCGGCCGTAACTATAACGGTCCTAAGGTAGCGAAATTCCTTGTCGGGTAAGTTCCGACCTGCACGAATGGCGTAATGATGGCCAGGCTGTCTCCACCCGAGACTCAGTGAAATTGAACTCGCTGTGAAGATGCAGTGTACCCGCGGCAAGACGGAAAGACCCCGTGAACCTTTACTATAGCTTGACACTGAACACTGGTCCTTGATGTGTAGGATAGGTGGGAGGCTTTGAAGCGTGGACGCCAGTCTGCGTGGAGCCATCCTTGAAATACCACCCTTTAATGGCTGGTGTTCTAACGTAGACCCGTGATCCGGGTTGCGGACAGTGTCTGGTGGGTAGTTTGACTGGGGCGGTCTCCTCCCAAAGAGTAACGGAGGAGCACGAAGGTTAGCTAATCCTGGTCGGACATCAGGAGGTTAGTGCAATGGCATAAGCTAGCTTGACTGCGAGAGTGACGGCTCGAGCAGGTGCGAAAGCAGGTCATAGTGATCCGGTGGTTCTGAATGGAAGGGCCATCGCTCAACGGATAAAAGGTACTCCGGGGATAACAGGCTGATACCGCCCAAGAGTTCATATCGACGGCGGTGTTTGGCACCTCGATGTCGGCTCATCACATCCTGGGGCTGAAGTAGGTCCCAAGGGTATGGCTGTTCGCCATTTAAAGTGGTACGCGAGCTGGGTTTAGAACGTCGTGAGACAGTTCGGTCCCTATCTGCCGTGGGCGCTGGAGAATTGAGGGGGGCTGCTCCTAGTACGAGAGGACCGGAGTGGACGCATCACTGGTGTTCGGGTTGTCATGCCAATGGCACTGCCCGGTAGCTAAATGCGGAAAAGATAAGTGCTGAAAGCATCTAAGCACGAAACTTGCCCCGAGATGAGTTCTCCCTGAGACTTTAAGTCTCCTGAAGGAACGTTGAAGACGACGACGTTGATAGGTCGGGTGTGTAAGCGCAGCGATGCGTTGAGCTAACCGATACTAATGAACCGTGAGGCTTAACCTTACAACGCCGAAGCTGTTTCGGCGAAGAGACGAACAATCAAAATTCAGCCTTGATACAGATTAACAGAATTTGCCTGGCGGCTTTAGCGCGGTGGTCCCACCTGACCCCATGCCGAACTCAGAAGTGAAACGCCGTAGCGCCGATGGTAGTGTGGGGTCTCCCCATGTGAGAGTAGGGAACTGCCAGGCATCAAATTAAGTAGTAAGCCGGTGCATTAATCCGGTGGTTACAAGCAGTCTTCGGTGGAGCGGTAGTTCAGTCGGTTAGAATACCTGCCTGTCACGCAGGGGGTCGCGGGTTCGAGTCCCGTCCGTTCCGCCACTTATTAAAAGCCCTGAGTTAACGCTCAGGGCTTTTTTCTTATCTGACGTTTAATTATTGCGAAATCAGCAAAAATCCTCTGCGTTTTACGATCTTTTTCTCTATAACACCGCCAGCGATAATCGTCCTCAGTTTACGAACATAACGATTGAGGAAAATTATGACTCTCCCTGCATTTGGTCTGGGCACATTCCGCCTGAAAGACGACGTTGTTATCGCATCAGTGAAAACCGCACTCGAACTGGGCTATCGCGCAGTTGATACGGCGCAGATCTATGAAAACGAAGCTGCCGTTGGACAAGCTCTCGAAGAGAGCGGTGTACCGCGTAATGAGCTGTTCATTACCACCAAAATCTGGATTGAGAATCTCAGCAAAGACAAGCTTATCCCTAGCCTGAAAGAGAGCCTGAAAAAACTGCGTACTGACTACGTCGATCTGACGCTGATCCACTGGCCATCACCAAACGATGCCGTCTCCGTAGAAGAATTCATGCAGGCACTGCTGGAAGCGAAAAAGCAGGGCTTAACCCGCGAAATTGGGATCTCCAACTTCACCATTCCGCTGATGGAAAAAGCCATTGCTGCTGTTGGTGCAGAAAATATTGCGACCAACCAGATTGAACTGTCTCCATACCTGCAAAACCGCAAAGTCGTGGACTGGGCAAAACAGCACGGGATCCACATCACCTCATACATGACGCTGGCCTACGGTAAAGCGCTGAAAGATGAAGTGATTACGCGTATCGCTGAGAAACATAGCGCGACTGCCGCGCAGGTGATTCTGGCATGGGCAATGGGGGAAGGTTATGCCGTGATCCCATCATCAACTAAGCGTGAAAACCTGGCGAGCAACCTGTTAGCAACGGATCTTCACCTGGATGCTGACGATAAAAAAGCGATCGCAGCCCTGGAGTGCAACGATCGCCTGGTCAGCCCGGAAGGCTTAGCCCCTCACTGGGATTAAGTTTTACCCACCCTCTGTAACCTGAACCCTCACACAGCTCCTCCGGGAGCTGTTTTTACATGTTCACTCAGGAAGTCAATAAAGGCCCGTATGCGCGTGCTTACCGCTCTGTCACTGTAATACACCGCGCTAAAAGGCATCTCTACCGGCAGACGCTTATCGGCCATTAACTCCACAAGTTCACCGCGCGCAATTTCTTTATCAATCATGTAATCCGATAAACAGGCGATGCCATTCCCGGTAAGGCATAGCTGCTTCAATGTTTCCCCGCTGTTTGAGGATAATCCGCAGGTAATTTCATGAAGTTGACCATCATGACAGGCGACAGGCCAGGTGTTCAGTGACACCGGCTCCGTAAAGCCCAGGCACAGATGCTGCTTCAGTTCTTCAACCGTCTCCGGTTTACCATGTTCAGCAATATACTCTGGTGATGCGATAATTTTGCGGTAGCTGGCAAACAGCGGGCGGGCACGCAAGCTTGAATCGGTCAGGGTTCCTGCCCGGATAGCCACATCCACTTTACGCTCGATGAGGTTGATAAACGTCTCTGAGGAGACCAGAGAGAGCGTCATCTCCGGATAACGTTCGCGGAAAGGTTTAATCAGCGGCATCAGAAAGTGAAGCACCACCGGCGTGGCCGCATCAATGCGCAGTAACCCACGCGGCGTGCTGCGGGTCTCCATAATCTCCGTCTCCGCTGCAGCCATCTCCTGCAGTACCGACTGCACGCGGCGAAAATAACGCTCTCCTTCTTCCGTCAGGCTCAGCTGCCGCGTCGTTCGATTGAGCAGACTCACCCCAAGCTTCATCTCCAGCTTTTTTACCGAGCGGCTGATGGCTGAGTTAGCCTGTCCCAGCTGTTCGGCCGCGCGGCTAAAGCTGCCGCTTTCAACGACGGCGACAAAAATTGTCAGCTCTTCTGACGTTGCTTTCATTGTTGCACCACCCGCAAAATTCTATTGATATTTTGACCATTTTTGTTATTTAAGCACTGGCGCATACTGCCTGTCATCTTAATCCTGATGATACGGAGTATTTTATGCCACTGGCGCTTCTTGCCCTGACGATCAGTGCCTTTGCAATTGGCACGACCGAATTTGTTATCGTGGGGCTGGTTCCCACTATTGCTAACCAGCTTGCGATCTCGTTGCCCTCCGCCGGGCTGCTGGTGTCCATCTACGCCCTGGGCGTCGCCGTCGGTGCGCCCGTGCTGACGGCCCTGACCGGACGTTTTCCGCGTAAGCAGCTGTTAGTCGCGCTGATGGTGCTGTTCACCGCCGGCAACGTGTTGGCCTGGCAGGCACCGGACTACACCACGCTGGTCATCGCTCGTCTGTTGACCGGCCTTGCACACGGGGTGTTCTTCTCGATTGGTTCCACTATTGCAACCAGCCTGGTACCCAAAGAGAAAGCGGCGTCTGCCATTGCGATCATGTTTGGCGGACTGACCGTTGCTCTCGTTACGGGCGTACCGCTGGGCACGTTTATCGGACAGCACTTCGGCTGGCGTGAAACTTTCCTGGCCGTCTCCTTACTGGGCGTCATTGCCCTGGTGACCAGTCTGCTGCTGGTACCGTCGAATATTCCTGGCCGGGCCAGCTCCAGCCTGCGCGATCAGTTGAAGGTGCTCACGCATCCGCGCTTACTGATCATCTATGCGGTCACGGCACTGGGCTATGGCGGCGTATTCACCGCCTTCACCTTCCTGGCACCGATGATGCAGGACCTGGCAGGCTTCTCCCCCAATGCCGTGAGCTGGATTTTGCTGGGATACGGTATTTCCGTTGCGATTGGCAATATCTGGGGCGGCAAGCTTGCGGATAAGCATGGTGCGGTACCGGCGCTGAAATTCATCTTCGCCGCCCTGGTTGTTCTGCTGATGATTTTCCAGTTCACGGCTTCGCTACACTACGCCGCGCTGGTCACGGTGCTGGTCATGGGGATCTTTGCCTTTGGTAATGTGCCTGGTCTTCAGGTTTACGTTGTCCAGAAAGCCGAGATCTATACGCCAAATGCAGTGGATGTGGCATCGGGTCTGAACATTGCCGCATTTAATATCGGCATCGCGCTGGGCTCCATCATTGGCGGACAAACCGTAGAGCATGTTGGATTAACTCAGACTCCATGGATTGGCGCGGTGATTGTCCTGGTCGCCTTCCTGTTGATTGGCCTGAGTGGACGTCTTGATAAACCCGCTCGTGTCGCGCTGGGATAAAAACAGTAAGTGCTTGCTTACAAAACTGGAAAGCGGTTTCTCAGAAATTGCGTTGAAAGTATGACCTAAAGTCCCTATAACATTAGAACCAGTCCGTTTTCCGGGCTGGTTCATGTTACAGAGGCTGTTTCCAAAAGTGCGAAAAAATACCTATGCCATGCGTTATGTTGCCGGAATGCCCGCGGAGAGGATCTTGCCTCCGGGGTCATTTGCGAGCATAAGCCAGGCATTACCCGCCGGCACTCCGTTAAGCAGCGATGAAAAAATCCGTGTGCTGGTGTGGAATATCTTTAAGCAGCAGCGTGCAGAGTGGTTATCGGTCCTCAAGAATTTTGGCAAAGATGCCCATCTGGTTCTGCTCCAGGAGGCGCAAACCACCCCTGAGCTGGTCCGGTTTGCCACCACGAACTATCTTGCCGCCGACCAGGTGCCTGCATTTGTTCTGCCACAACACCCCTCAGGCGTGATGACGCTTTCAGCAGCACATCCGGTCTATTGCTGTCCTCTGCGCGAACGTGAACCTATTCTGCGTCTGGCAAAATCGGCGCTGGTGACGGTCTATCCGCTGCCGGATACCCGTATGTTGATGGTCGTGAATATCCACGCGGTAAACTTCAGCCTGGGCGTGGATGTCTACAGTAAGCAGTTACTTCCCATTGGCGATCAGATAGCGCATCACAGCGGACCCATTATTATGGCAGGCGATTTCAATGCCTGGAGCCGTCCACGCATGAATGCGCTGTATCGCTTTGCGCGCGAAATGTCGCTGCGTGAAGTTCGTTTTAGCGATGACCAGCGCAAAAAAGCCTTTGGTCGTCCTCTCGACTTTGTCTTCTATCGTGGTTTGAGCGTGCATGACGCCTCTGTTCTGGTGACGCGCGCCTCGGATCATAACCCTCTACTAGTTGAATTCAGTCCCGGCAAACCTGATAAATAATGGTGTGTCAGGTCTGCCGTGGGGCAGGCCTGCGCGGGTGCTGCCCTTTATTTTCCACTCACAAAGGACAGTACGATGACAACAACACACTCCCATCATGACAACGTAGAAAAACAGTTTGGTTCTCAGGCAAATGCCTATCTGAGCAGCGCCGTGCATGCTTCTGGCCGCGATCTGGTGCGTCTCGGTGAACGTCTGGCGGCATTCCCGCTGGCCCACGTGCTGGATTTAGGCTGCGGGGCAGGGCATGCCAGCTTTACGGCTGCACAGCATGTCGCGCACGTTACCGCGTATGACTTATCAAGCCAGATGCTGGACGTCGTTGCTGAGGCGGCGAAAGCGAAGGGGCTGGACAACATTGATACGCGTCAGGGCTATGCCGAATCATTACCTTTTGATGATGCGTCGTTTGAGGTGGTGATCAGCCGTTACTCCGCGCACCACTGGCATGATGTTGGCCAGGCATTACGCGAAGTCAAACGTGTTCTGAAGCCGGGCGGCATCTTCATTATTATGGATGTGATGTCTCCTGGACATCCGGTACGCAATATCTGGCTGCAGACGGTGGAAGCGCTGCGCGACACCTCGCATGTGCAAAACTACGCCAGCGGTGAGTGGTTGTCATTTATCACTGAAGCGGGGCTGATCGCGCGTGCGTTGATTACAGACCGCTTACCGCTTGAGTTCAGCTCGTGGATCGCGCGTATGCGCACCCCGGAAGCATTAAGCCAGGCAATCAGGCTGTATCAGGAGAGTGCGTCCGCAGAGGTAAAGGCATACTTTGAACTGCAGGACGATGGTTCGTTTACCAGCGATACCATCATGGCTGAAGCGCAAAAAGCGGGATAAACAAAAAAGGCACCGAGGGGAATCGGTGCCTTTTTATCTTTCGATCGTGCTATCAGGAGTCTGGCGTCGCGCTGTTCTTCACAAACAGCGTTAGCTGGTCGCCAGGTTTCAGATTGTCAGTATCATTGTTCCAGCGCATCACATCCTTGATGTTCACGCCGTGTCGTTTTGCGATACTGGACAGTGAATCGCCCTTGCGCACGCGATAGGTAATGCTATCGCTGTTGCTGGCGAGACGCTGTGCGCTGCTACCTGCGCCTACCGTCAGAGTCTGACCCACTTTCAGGCCGGAGCTGCGCAGGTTATTCCACTGCTGCAGATCTTTCGCATTCACGCCAAGACGTGACGCAATGCCCGAAAGCGTATCACCTGAACGAACCTTATAACTGCGGCTGTTAACTGATGAGACATCCGCGATCAGCGTTGACTGAACGGCGGCGATTTCACCCGAAGCTAAAGACTCACGTAACTGCTCAGCATGTTTCTGCGGAACCATTACATACTGCGGGCCACTTGCCCCCAGGGTTGAGCCTTTAACGCCAGCATTAAAGGTTTTCAATTTACTTACCGACATACCCGTCATATCAGCAACCTGTTGAATATCAACCGGATTGCTGAGGCGAACACGCGCCAGTGCACGACTTTCGTCTGGTGTTGGCAGTTGTACACCGTAACGCTTGCTGTTCTTGAGAATATCGCTCAATGCCAGCATTTTCGGTACGTAAATCTTTGTTTCCTGTGGCAGTGAGAGCGACCAAAAATCGGTGGATTTACCCCGTGCTTTATTCGCTTTCATTGCCTTCAGTACACGACCTTCGCCGCTATTGTATGCTGCGACCGTTAACAGCCAGTCACCGTCAAACATCTTGTTCAGACGTTGCATCATGTCGAGAGCGGCTGTCGTTGAAGCGACAACATCGCGACGCGCATCATAGTTGCGGGTCTGTTTCAGACCATAGTTTCGCCCGGTGCTCGGAATGATCTGCCAAATGCCTGCGGCATTGGCGCCAGACGTCGCGTGTGGGTCAAAAGCGCTCTCCACTATGGGTAGGAGTACCAGCTCCATAGGCATGTTACGTTTCTTAACTTGCCCGGCTATCCAGTACATATACGGCTCTGCCCGTAACGTTACATCGTGGAGATAGCTCTTATTACTTAAATACTTCTGTTTCTGTTCGCGAATCCGGGTATTTTCCGGAATTCCCATCTTTAGCTCGTCGCCAATAGAGGTCCACAAGTCTTGATCCTGCGCGAAAGATGTTCCATCGTCCATCCAGCGCGCCGAACTTGCAAACTTCCCTGCTTCCCCTTGACCAGCTGCAGAAAGGCTCTGTGCGTGCTGTTGTACGTTGCTGCCGTTCTGCGACTGGCAACCTACAAGCAGGACAGAGGCGAGTAATATCGCTTTTGCCTTCATGTGTGTGTCAATAGTTGCTTAAAAGACGAGCGATAATAACGGCGAAATTTTGAAAAGGCAACCCGCAATTATCTGAAGTTATCTTTCTTTGACCTTAACCATGCAAATCGCTGTTCTGGTTGTTGCAAATTTGTTTCTTGGTTAATTTTATTAATTAAATCAATATTATCTGTTCGTAAAAATAAATTAATTTGGCGCTCATTTTTCAGAATTACGGGTAGTGTTTTTTGGTCTTTTGCACGTAACTCCTTCACTTTGTGATAATAATCCTGAATCGCCCGATCCTCGGGTAAGAGGCTCACGGCAAACTTCATATTTCCTAATGTATACTCATGGGCGCAACAAATAATGGTGTCATCGGGTAACGCATTAATCTTCTGTAAAGACTGGTGCATTTGAGCTGGCGTGCCTTCAAACAGTCTTCCGCAGCCTCCGGAGAACAACGTGTCGCCGCAAAAAAGATAAGGTTTACTGTAGAAACACAGATGTCCCAAAGTGTGACCTGGTGTAGCAAATACGGAAAACTCCCACTCGCGTATGAGGATAGTTTCGCCTTCTTCGACTACTTGCGTGACGCCCTTATCTTGTGCCTCCGCCGGTCCGTAAACCACCAGATGCGGAAAATGAGCGCGCAGTTCAGGCACGCCGCCAGTATGATCGTGATGGTGATGCGTCAACAGAATGGCTTCCGGCACCCAGCCGTTCTCTTTTATTGCGCGCAGAACGGGGGCGGATTCTCCGGGATCGACAATGACGCATCGGCGATCGTCGTCAACCAAAACCCAGATGTAATTGTCCTCAAAGGCTGGAATACTGATAAGATTCATACATTACCTCTTATAGCGTGGCGGGTGTTTTGATGAAACCGGCAAGGATACCTCAGACTGTCGCAGCACCGGAACGTTGGGCGGAATTGCCCTGGGGTGAATACTATCGCGAAGCGTTAGAACAACAGCTGAAGCCCTGGCTCGCGAAGATGTATGGCTTTCACCTGCTTAAGATTGGCAATCTCAGCGCGGAAATCAATACCGAAAGCTGCGCTATCTCACATCAGGTCAACGTCTCTCTCGGCGGAGCGCCGGTTCAGGTGAAAGCAGACCCGTTGCATCTGCCGTTTGCAGAGAAATCCGTTGATGCCTGTTTGCTCGCCCACACGCTGCCCTGGTGCAGCGATCCGCATCGTCTGCTTCGCGAAGCCGATCGCGTGCTGATTGATGACGGCTGGCTGGTACTGAGCGGATTTAATCCGCTAAGCCTGATGGGCCTGCGTAAGCTGGTACCGGTACTACGCCGGGCCCCACCTTACAACAGCCGGATGTTCACCATGATGCGCCAGCTCGACTGGCTTTCGCTGCTGAACTTTGAAGTGCTCTGCTACGGTGGTTTTCAGGTGCTGCCCTGGGCGCGGCAGGGGGGCGTTGTACTGAGTACCCACCTCCCCGCGTTGGGCTGTTTGCAGTTTATCGTCGCGCGTAAGCGAACCATTCCCCTTACGCTTAACCCCATGAAGCAGAGCAAGTCGAAAACGCCCATCCGCCAGACCGTCGGTGCCACGCGGCAGTACAAAAAAACCGATTAAACGTCGGGCTGATAGCCCGCATCTTCATGAGCGGGATTGGATGCCGCAGCACGCGCCAGTTCGTCGCAGCGTTCGTTTTCCGGGTGGCCTGCGTGGCCTTTAACCCACTCCCACTTAATCTGGTGCTGGCCCAGCGCAGCATCAAGACGTTTCCAGAGATCGACGTTCTTGACCGGTTTCTTATCGGCGGTTTTCCAGCCGCGTTTTTTCCAGTTATGGATCCACTGGGTAATCCCCTGGCGCACGTACTGACTGTCGGTGCTTAACACCACGTCACAATGTTCTTTTAACGCCTCCAGCGCCACGATGGCCGCCATCAACTCCATCCGGTTGTTGGTGGTCAGAAAATAGCCTTCGCTAAAAGTTTTTTCGTGCTGGCGATAGCGCATAATCGCGCCGTAACCGCCGGGTCCTGGGTTACCGAGACAAGATCCATCGGTGAAAATTTCTACCTGTTTACGCATCTCTGGTAGACTTCCTGTATTCGAAACGTTCAGTAAAACGATAAGTCTGACATAAATGACCGCTATGAGCACTGCAATTACTCGCCAGATTGTCCTCGATACCGAAACCACCGGTATGAACCAGATCGGCGCGCACTACGAAGGGCATAAGATCATCGAGATCGGCGCCGTTGAAGTGGTGAACCGTCGTCTTACGGGGAACAACTTCCACGTCTACCTCAAACCCGATCGGCTGGTGGATCCGGAAGCGTTCGGCGTTCACGGGATTGCCGATGAGTTCTTGCTGGATAAGCCGACGTTTGCGGATGTCGCTGACGAGTTCCTGGAATATATCAAGGGTGCCGAGCTTGTCATCCATAACGCCTCGTTCGATATCGGCTTTATGGATTATGAATTCAGCAAGCTTAATCGTGATATCCCTAAGACGAACACCTTCTGTAAGGTGACGGACAGCCTGGCGCTGGCAAGGAAGATGTTTCCCGGCAAGCGTAACAGCCTGGATGCGCTCTGCTCGCGCTACGAGATAGACAATACCAAACGAACGCTCCACGGGGCGTTGCTCGATGCCCAGATCCTGGCGGATGTCTATCTGACGATGACCGGCGGGCAGACCTCAATGAAGTTCAGTATGGAAAATGAATCCCAGCAGACGCAAGGCGAAGCGGGCATTCAGCGTGTTGTCCGTCAGGCAAGCCGGTTGCGGGTTGTTTTAGCCAGTGATGAAGAGCTTCATAACCACGAATCCCGGCTTGATCTGGTCCAGAAGAAGGGCGGTAGCTGTATGTGGCGCGCCTGAAAAAACGCCGGAATGCCTGTAAAATCATCGTTTGGGCGATTTTTGCAGCAAACGATTCAAAACGCGAGAAAAAGCGTTGACGAGATCGGAGGCGCACCGTAATATGCGCCTCGTTCCCCAAACGGGAACAGTGGAGCGGTAGTTCAGTCGGTTAGAATACCTGCCTGTCACGCAGGGGGTCGCGGGTTCGAGTCCCGTCCGTTCCGCCACTATTCAGAAGGCCTGAATCAGAAATGATTCAGGCCTTCGTCGTTTCAGCATTCTGTAATCTCATCCCCTCAATTATCGTTAACAAAAAGTTAATATCTATGGTGCAATTAATTAACAATTGCACAAATATAGTGCGTTATCTGCACTGATGTTGTGCATTTAACCACCATTCCTCTCTTCAGACCTCAGTCAGAATGTGTCTTTCTGTAAAAATAATTCACGCAGAATCATTTGGTTATCTCCCGCTTTCCAAAAAATAACCGAACCAATTGCGTATTGGTTTGGTTATTGCTTAATCATTAGCACGATAAGCTTCATTCCATATCAATAACTTATCGTTAATAAAAATAAAATTATGATGAAAGCGAGCGAACCAATATGGAAAAACCGTCACGGTTTCTGGCCAATTCCAGCACCGCGCTTGAGCAGCTGCGCGGGCTAATCAACCAGCATGAGTCAACACCAGGCATACCGCTGCCCACGGAACGTGAGCTGTCGGACACTCTCGGCGTAGGGCGACGTGAAGTGCGTCGTGCGCTGGACGTGCTGGAAGAAGAGGGGCGCATCTGGCGTAAGCAGGGCAAAGGGACCTTTATTGGTCCGGCGGCACCTGTTGAACCGCTGGCCCTTCAGGGATTGGTTCAGCAGACCAACCTTCTGGAAGTGATGGAAGCTCGTCTACAGCTCGAACCCGGCTTAGCCCGGCTTGCGGCACTGCGTGCCACCAGGGAAAACCTCGCGCTCATGCAGCGCATGCTGGAACGCATCGATAAGGTCAGCCCGGACGACCGCGATCTCAACGAACTGTGGGATAGCGCCTTTCACCGGGCGATTGCCGAGGCGGCGGGCAACCGTCTGATGCTCGGCCTGTTTGATGCCATTGATGCCGTGCGGCGTGAACCGGGCTGGCAGCATCTGCGCGAGCTGGCGCGTACCCCCGAACGTGTCGACAGCTATAACGACCACCACCATAAGATCATGTCTGCGATTATCCATCGCCAGCCTAATGAAGCCGCGGCCGCCATGCGCGAACACCTGCTCAGCCTGCAAACCGCCCTGATTCAGGCGATCCACCTCGAGGACGACTTCACGCCATGACGACAATACCCTTTAAGGACGCCACGCCCGTATTGCGAGTGCAAAACCTCAACGTTACGTTTGCTGGCTCGCCGGTTAGCGTGCTTGATGGTATTTCTCTGACCGTCAGGGCAGGCGAAACGCTGGCGCTGGTGGGGGAGTCCGGCTGCGGGAAAAGTATCACTTCACTGGCGCTGATGGGGTTACTGCCCGCCAGCGCACGGATCGTCAGCGGTGAGATGCAGTTCCGCCGCCACGATCTGCGCAAGCTCTCGCCGCGGGAATATGCCGATCTGCGCGGCAGCGAGCTGGCGATGATATTTCAGGAGCCGATGACTTCGCTCAATCCGGCGTTTACGCTCGGGGATCAGCTGAGTGAAGCGGTTATGCGCCATCAGGACGTCTCACGCGCAGAGGCGATGAGGGTCGCGCTGCAGATCCTCGAGAAAGTGCAGATCCCGGCGGCAGAGATGCGTCTCAAGGCTTACCCTCACCAGCTTTCCGGCGGCATGCGCCAGCGCGTGATGATTGCGATGGCGCTGATCAACCATCCCAAACTGCTGATTGCCGACGAACCCACCACCGCGCTCGACGTCACCATCCAGGCGCAAATCCTCGCCTTGCTCAACACTTTAAAAGAGGAAACCGGCACGGCGGTGCTGATGATCACCCACGATTTAGGCGTGGTGGCAGAAGTCGCTCAGCAGGTCGCCGTGATGTATGCCGGGCAGGTGGTGGAGCAGGGGAGCGTGGAGGCTATTTTTGCCGACCCGCAGCACCCGTACACCATCGGCCTGATGGGCTCGATTCCTTCTCTTGGCGCACGCAAGGGCCAGCTCTCCACCATTCCCGGCGCGGTCCCGCTCCCGGAATCCATGCCGAAAGGCTGCCGTTTTGCCACCCGCTGCCCGTTTGCGCAGACGCGCTGCCATGATGAAAAACCGCAGCTCGCCACGCTCGGCGCGGGCCATCAGGTCGCCTGCTTCCGCGTGCCGCTCGAACAGCACATTGCCCTGGGAGAAATCGCATGACCACGCCCATTCTTGAAGCCCGTGACCTCAGCAAGCTTTTCCCCGGCCCCAAAAAACTCTTTACTCCGGCACGGTTTGTCACCGCAGTCGATCGCGTTTCGCTTGCCGTGATGCCGGGCGAAACGCTGGCGATCGTCGGCGAGTCCGGCTCCGGAAAATCCACGCTTGGCCGTCTGCTGCTGCGCCTGCTGGCCGCCAGCGAAGGGCGCGTGTTTTACCAGGGGGAAGAGATCACGCATGCCTCGGGGGCGCGCCTCAATCAGCTCCGGCGCGAGCTACAGATTATCTTCCAGGATCCCTTCGCCTCGCTCAACCCGCGCATGACGGTGGAGCAGATCGTCGGCGAGCCGCTGTGGCTGCACCAGAACATGAAGAAAGCGGACCGCCAGTACCGCGTTGCCGAGTTACTTAAAACCGTAGGCCTGCCCGCCGCCTGGGCCGGGCGCTACCCGCACGAGTTTTCCGGCGGGCAGCGCCAGCGTATCGGCATTGCGCGCGCGCTGGCCTCGGGACCGAAGCTGCTGCTGGGCGATGAGCCGGTATCCGCGCTGGACGTCTCCGTTCAGGCGCAGGTGGTCAATTTGCTGGAAAGCCTGAAGCACCAGCTTGGGCTGACGATGGTGATTGTCGCCCATGGTCTGGCGGTGATCCGCCACATGAGCGACCGCGTGGCGGTCATGTACCTCGGGCAAATCGTCGAGCTCGCCACCGTGGATGAGATATTTGACGCGCCGCTGCATCCTTATACGCAGGCGCTGATTGCCTCGGCGCCGCAGATGCAGCCGGGCGCTGAACGCGACGCGCCGCTGCTGCTGGGGGACTTACCGAACCCTGCCAGCCCGCCGTCCGGCTGTCGTTTCCACACCCGTTGCCCGTACGTCACCGACGAATGCCGTCAGGTCGAGCCGATTAATCAGGTGCTCGACGGCGGGCGTCAGGTTGCCTGCCACCGCTGGCAGGAGATCAACCGCGATCGCAGCGTTATCCAGATTGCACCGCCATCCGCCGCTTTTCTGCGCCGCCGCGCGCTGTTTGAACACGCGGCCACTCACTCGTCCCTTCCTCCAAGGAACTCATGATAATGACAATGCGTAATTCTCTTTTGACCGTACTGGGAAGTGTTATGTTGCTTGGCGCGGCGCTGCCCGCCCATTCTGAAAGCGTGCTGCGAATCGGCCTGGGCGCTGACCCGGACATGCTCGACCCGCATCTGGCGCGCACCTACTATGGCCGCTTCGTGTTTGCCTCCCTGTGCGACAGGCTGGTGGACGTGGATGAAAATCTGAAGGTTGTTCCCGGTCTGGCCAAAGACTGGGCGTGGAGTGCGGACGGTAAAACCCTGACGCTCAATCTGCGCGAAGGCGTCACCTTCCACGACGGTGAGAAATTCGATGCCGCTGCGGCAAAATACAACCTCGACCGCGCCCTGACCCTGAAAGGCTCCCTGCGTAAAAGCGAGATCTCCTCCGTTGAATCGGTCGAGGTCACCGGCCCGATGCAGATTGCGCTGCACCTGAAGACCCCCGATGCCGCGCTGCTGATGCAGCTCACCGACCGCGCGGGCGCGATGATGGCCCCCGAGGCGGCGAAAAAGCCTGACTTTGCCGCCCATCCCGTCTGTTCCGGCCCGTATAAATTCGACAGCCGCGTGTCCCAGGACCGTATTGTTCTGACCCGCTTCGACAACTACTGGAATAAAGACGCCTACCACTTCGACAAAATTATCTATCTGCCGATCCCGGATGCCTCCGTGCGTCTCGCGAACCTGCGTGCGGGCGATCTCGACCTGACCGAAGGCATCGCCGCCAGCGATGTGAAAACCGTCGAAGCCGACAGCAAGCTGGCGCTGGCGAAGGTAACGGGCCTGGGCTATCAGGGCATCACCTTTAACATCAACAACGGCAAGGTGCCAGCTAACGATCCGTTCAAAGATGCCCGCGTGCGCGAGGCCTTCTCGCAGGCTATCGACCGCGATGCGCTAAACCAGGTGGTCTTTGAAGGGCTCTACACCCCGGCCAACCAGGCGTTTTCACCGGTCAGCCCGTATCACGTTAACCTGCCGGTCCCGCCGCGTGACGTCGACAAAGCCAAAGCGCTGCTGAAAGCCGCCGGTGTGACCACGCCGCTGACCGTCAACCTGCTGGTGCCGAACAACCCTACCTCGCAGCAGGTGGGACAGGTGCTGCAGGCGATGGTGGCCGAGGCGGGCTTCACCCTGAACCTGCAGATGACCGAATTCGCCACGCTGCTGGATCGCCAGCAGAGCGGGGACTATCAGCTGAGCTTCTCCGGCTGGTCGGGACGCCCGGATCCGGACGGCAGCATCTACGGCTTTATCAACAGCAAAGGCACCCTTAACGACGGCCGCTACAGCAACGCGCAGGTTGACGAATGGCTGACCCAGGCGCGCCAGAGCACCGACCAGGCCGCGCGCCAGCCGCTGTACGACAAGGTGGTGAAGCAGCTGCAAACCGACATGCCGATTGCCTACCTCTACTTCGAGCCGCGCATTTTTGGCCTGAATAAAAGCGTGCAGGGCTTTAAGCCTTACCCGGACGGCATCGTGCGTCTGGCGGGTTTGACGTTGACGAAATAACCGTCCTGAGGAGAGCCCATGCTGGAATTGATTTGCAAACGTCTGCTGCTGGCCGTCCCGACGCTACTGCTGGTGAGCATGATGGTGTTCGGGTTGCAAAAGCTGCTGCCCGGCGACCCGCTGATCGCCATGGCTGGCGAGGAGCGCGATCCGGCGGTCATCGCCCAGCTGCGTGCGGAGCTGAACCTCGATGCGCCGATCCCCATGCAGTATTTCCACTGGCTGACGCGGGCGCTGCAGGGCGATCTGGGCTTCTCCTTACGCACGCACGAGCCGGTGACGCAGCTGATTGCCAGCAAGTTGCCGGTCACGCTGGAGCTGTCGCTGCTGGCGATGATTATCGCGCTGGTGTTTGGCATCAGCATGGGGATCCTCGCGGCGGTGAACAAAAACAGCTGGGTCGATCACGGGGCGAACTTCGTGGCGATCTCGGGGATCTCGATCCCGCACTTCTGGCTGGGGATCCTGCTGATTCTGGTCTTTTCGGTAAACCTGCAGTGGCTACCTGCCTCCGGCTACGTGCCGTTCAGTGAAGATCCGATCCAGAACCTGCGTACGCTGCTGCTGCCCGCGTCCGTGCTCGGAACGGGCCTCGCGGCAACGCTGATGCGCCATACCCGCGCCTCGATGATTGCGGTGCTAAAGGCGGATTACATCCGCACCGCGCGCGCTAAGGGGCTGCTGCCGAAGGCGGTGATCTTAAAGCACGCGTTTCGCAACGCGCTGGTGCCGGTGATTACCCTCACCACGCTGCTGTTTGGCGAGCTGCTGGGCGGCGCGGTGCTGACCGAACAGGTTTTCACCATTCCGGGCTTTGGCAAGATGATCGTCGACTCGGTATTTAACCGTGACTACGCGGTGGTGCAGGGCGTGGTGCTGATCGTGGCAATCGGCTTCCTGATGCTCAACCTGCTGGCCGACGTGCTCTACGTCCTTATCAACCCGAAAATGCGAGGTTAACCATGGCGGAACTGACGACGCAAACCGTTACGCCTGCACTCCCGCGCGCGCAGAACCGGGTACTGAAGAAATTCCTCGGCAATAAAAGCGCGGTCATTGGCGCGGTGGTGGTGGGGTTCTTTGTGCTGTTGGCGCTGCTGGCGCCGTGGATCGCCCCGTTCGACCCGGTGAAAGCCAACTTCCTGGCGGTGCGCAAAGCGCCGTCGGCGATGTACTGGTTCGGCACCGACGAGCTGGGGCGCGACATCTTATCCCGCATTATCTGGGGGGCTCGCACCTCGCTGATGGCGGGCTGTATGTCGGTCGTTATTGCGGTGGTTATCGGCGTGCCGCTGGGGCTGGTGGCGGGCTACTTCCAGAAGATGTGGGACGGCGTGATCTCGCGCTTTATCGAGGCGCTGCTGGCCTGTCCGTTCCTGATCATGGCGATCGCGCTGGGGGCATTTTTGGGCCCAAGCCTGACCAACGCGATGATCGCCATCGGCCTTTCCGCGATGCCGATCTTTGCCCGCCTGACGCGCGGCCAGGTGATCGCCATTCGCAACGAAGAGTATATCGACGGCGCGCGGGCGATTGGCCTGCCGGATCGCTGGATCATCATTAAATACGTCCTGCCCAACGTGATGTCGCCGATCCTGGTGCAGGCCACGCTGGCGATTGCCTCGGCGATAATCGCTGAAGCCAGCCTGTCGTTTTTAGGGCTGGGACAGCAGCCGCCCAATCCGTCCTGGGGGTCCATGCTCAACACCGCGAAAGGTTTTCTTGAGCAGGCCCCGTGGATGTCCATTTTCCCCGGCGTGGCGATTTTCCTTGCCGTGCAGGGCTTTAATTTACTCGGCGACGGGCTGCGCGATGCGCTCGATCCGCGCCATGACTAAGGAGTCATGATGACCAAAGCGCTTGATTTTACGTCCGGTTACGCTTCACGACGCCCGCCGATGCTGGGCCATAACGCGGTTGCGACGTCTCAGCCGCTGGCGGCGCAGGCGGGCATGAAGATGCTGCAGCTGGGCGGGAATGCCGTGGATGCGGCCATTGCCACCGCGATGGCGCTGACGGTGGTCGAGCCGACCGGTAATGGGATTGGCAGTGATGCCTTTGCCATCGTCTGGGACGGCGAAAAGCTGCACGGCCTGAACGCGTCCGGTCGTTCGCCTGCGAGCTGGCATGCGGATCTGTTTGCCGGTAAAACCGCGGTGCCGGAAATTGGCTGGGACGCGGTGACCGTGCCGGGGGCGGTATCCGGCTGGGTCGCGCTGGCGGAACGCTTCGGCACGCTGCCGTTTACCACCCTGGCGCAGCCTGCTATTGACTACGCGCGCAACGGTTTCCCGGTCTCCCCTCTGATCGGTCATCTGTGGCAGCGCGGCTATAGCAAGCTGAAAGATCAGCCGGGCTTTAGCGCCTGCTTCGCGCCGGAAGGCCGCGCCCCGCGCGTGGGGGAGATCTTCCGTAACCCGGCGCAGGCGAACTCGCTGGAGCAGATTGCTCGCACCAACGGCGAAGCCTTTTACCGCGGCGAGCTGGCGCAGAAAATTGCTGCCTTCGCCAAAGAACATGGCGCGCACCTGACGGCTGAAGATCTGGCCAACCACCGCGTGGACTGGGTCGAGCTGCTGTCGCGCGACTTCGCGGGCGGTTCGGTGCAGGAGCTACCGCCTAACGGTCAGGGGATCGCCACGCTGATTGCGCTCGGCATTCTTGAGCAGTGCGGCATTGAGAAGCATCATCCGGATTCCGTGCAGTCTCTGCATCTCTCCATTGAGGCGATGAAGCTGGCGCTGGCGGATCTCGACCGCTACGTGGCGGATGAAGAACACATGGCGTTCGCGGCGAAAGAGCTGCTGAGCGACCATTACCTGAAGTCGCGCGCGGCGCTGATTAACCACGACAACGCCTCTGATTTTGTCTACGGTTCCCCGACGCAGAGCGGCACGGTCTACATCAGCACCGCGGATGCCAGCGGGATGATGGTCTCGTTTATTCAGTCCAACTATATGGGCTTCGGTTCAGGCATCGTGGTGCCGGATACCGGGATCAGCCTGCAAAACCGGGGCTGTGGGTTTGTGCTGGATCCTAATCACCCGAACGCGCTGGCGGGCAGCAAGCGTCCGTTCCACACCATCATTCCGGGCTTTGCGATGGACGGCAACGGCCAGCCGCTGATGTCCTTCGGCGTGATGGGCGGCCCGATGCAGGCGCAGGGACACATGCAGATGGCGCTGCGCATCATGTTGCACGGGCAAAACCCGCAGGCGGCAATCGACGCCCCGCGCTGGCGCGTGGTGCAGGGCAGGGAGGTGATCGTTGAATCGACGTTCGATCGCAACACGATTGCCGCGCTGCGCGCGCGCGGGCATCAGATCGTGGTGGAAGATCCGCTTCAGGACTACAACTTCGGCGGTGCGCAGGTGATTTACCGCCTGCCGGAAGGGCACTACGTGGCCGCGACGGAAAGCCGCAAGGACGGGCAGGCGCTGGTGAGTTAATGTTTTATCCTCCCTCTCCCTTTGGGAGAGGGGCGGGGTGAGGGGAAAATTTCAGCCGATGCTAAACGGATCCGCATCCTGCCACGCCGGAAACTTCTCCCGGTACTCTTTCAGCGCCGTTAACGACAGCTCCGCATCAATGCGCGTCGCCTGGTGCGGCTCGGCGGTGGCGATGATCTCGCCCTGCGGATTCACCACCCGACTGTCGCCGCGGTAGTGATGTCCGTTGCCGTCCGTTCCCACGCGGTTACAGCCCACCACGTACGCCTGGTTCTCAATCGCGCGCGCCACCAGCAGCGACTGCCAGTGCAGGGAGCGCGGTGCAGGCCAGTTGGCGACATACAGCGCCAGGTCGTAATCGTTGCGGTTACGCGACCACACCGGGAAACGCAGGTCGTAGCAAACCAGCGGCAGAATACGCCAGCCGCGCCACTCAAACACCACGCGCTCGTGACCCGCTTCATAGTGATGGTGCTCATCCGCCATGCGGAACAGGTGGCGTTTATCGTAAAAATGCACTTTCCCTTCCGGCTCCACCAGCAGGAAGCGGTTCACCGGCCCGCGTTCGGTCTGCAGGGCGGCGCTGCCAGCGATCAGCGCATTAGTCTGCTGCGCTTTGACATGCATCCAGGCGACCACCTCATCCTGCGGCATTGACTGCTGTGCCGCTTCCATGGCGAAGCCGGTGGTGAACATTTCCGGCAGGACAATCACATCACGCCCGGTAATGTCTTCCAGTTGACGATCAAAGTGGCGCAGGTTGGCGGGGCCATCCATCCACACTAAAGGTTGCTGCAAAATAGAAATCTTCAGACCAGGCACAATTCAGACTCCTCAAACGACCACTTTTTGACACTGTAGCACGACATAACGAGAAAATGTGGCAATAAAAAACCCCGCGCGAGGCGGGGTTTGTATAAGCGAAACGCGTTACGCCGCTTCAGGTTTACGGTGCTTCTCCGGCAGCTTTACCGGCTGCGTCGCCAGCTCGTCCGGTTCGAAATCATCCACGTTAATACTGCGCAGACGGCTCTCTTCGGCTTTCACCAGCAGAGCGGCTTCATCTTTATTGATAATGCCACCGGCGAGTGCCTGTTTTGCCAGTTCGTCCAGACGGGTAAACGGCAGGTTTTTGCCCAGCTGTTTACAGATCTTCTGGTGAATCGGATCGGCAGCCATCACGTCCAGCAGCGCTTCTTCCAGCAGACCCACCGGGTTATGCGGCGTCGGCGTCAGATACTGACCACGACCGATACGGGAGCGGGTTGCGCTCGGAACCTGCAGGATCTTCGCCACTTTGTGGTCCAGCTTGTCGGACGGCGCCAGGTGGTGACGACCGGTCGGGAAGATCACCACGCGCAGGGCGCCAGCCACAAAGCGGTTCGGGAAGTTCGCCAGCAGATCGTCAATCGCCTGTTCAGCCTGATACATCGCATCCTGCACGCCCCAGTGCACCAGCGGCAGATCCGCTTCCTGACGGCCTTCGTCGTCGTAGCGTTTCAGGACCGCAGAGGCCAGGAAGATCTGGCTCAGCACATCGCCCAGACGGGCAGAGATACGTTCGCGACGCTTCAGGCTGCCGCCCAGCACCGCCATGGAAACGTCAGACAGCAGGGCCAGGTTGGCGCTCAGACGGTTCAGATGCTGGTAATAACGTTTGGTCGCATCGCCGGTCGGCGTCGCGCTGGTGAGACCGCGCGTCAGGCCCAGCCAGAAGCTGCGCACCTTGTTGCTGCCCACGTGACCGATATGTTTGAACAGCAGCTTATCGAAGGCATCCACGTCGTTGTTCTGCGCGGCGGCCATCTCTTCCAGCACGTAAGGATGGCAGCGAATTGCGCCCTGACCGAAGATCATCATGCTGCGGGTCAGGATGTTTGCCCCTTCCACGGTGATGGCAATCGGTGCGCCCTGATAGCCGCGCGCCAGGAAGTTGCCTTCGCCGAGCATAATGCCTTTACCGCCCGCGATATCCATCGCGTCAATAATTGACTGCTGCGCGCGGTGGGTACAGTGGTACTTCACAATCGCGGACAGTACGGCCGGTTTTTCGCCCAGCATAATGCCGTAGGTAATCAGCGTGGCGGCGGCGTCCATCACGTAGGCGTTGCCCGCGATACGCGCCAGCGGCTCTTCGATACCTTCCATCTTGCCGATGGAGATTTTGAACTGACGACGGATGTGAGCGTAAGCCCCAATCCCCATCGCGACCGACTTCAGACCGCCGGTTGAGTTCGACGGCAGGGTAATGCCGCGGCCCACCGACAGACATTCCACCAGCATACGCCAGCCCTGACCGGCCATTTTCGGGCCGCCGATGATGTAGTCAATCGGCACAAAGATATCCTGGCCGCGGGTCGGACCGTTCTGGAACGGCACGTTCAGCGGGAAGTGACGACGACCAATCTCGACGCCTGGGGTAGAAGTTGGGATCAGCGCACAGGTAATGCCCAGATCTTCTTCGCCGCCCAGCAGTTTTTCCGGGTCAGAGAGCTTAAAGGCCAGACCCAGCACGGTGGCGATAGGCGCCAGGGTGATATAACGCTTGTTCCAGGTCAGGCGCATGCCCAGCACCTGCTCGCCCTGCCACTCGCCCATGCAGACCACGCCGGTATCCGGGATCGCGCCCGCATCGGAGCCTGCTTCCGGGCTGGTCAGCGCGAAGCACGGAATTTCCTGACCGCGTGCCAGACGCGGCAGGTAGTGATCTTTTTGCTCTTCCGTACCGTAATGCTGCAGCAGTTCGCCCGGCCCTAAGGAGTTAGGCACGCCAACGGTAATCGCCAAGATCCCGGAAACGCCTGCCAGCTTTTGCAGGACGCGAGCCTGAGCGTAAGCGGAGAACTCCAGACCGCCGTACTCTTTCTTGATGATCATCGCGAAGAAGCGATGCTCTTTCAGGTACGCCCACAGTTCTGGCGGCAGATCGGCCATTTCATGGGTGATGGCAAAGTCGTTTGCCATACGGCAGGCTTCTTCTACCGGGCCGTCAATAAAGGCCTGTTCTTCAGCGGTCAGGCGCGGCTGCGGGTAGTTATGCAGCTTTTTCCAGTCCGGATTGCCCTGGAACAGGTCGCCTTCCCACCAGGTAGTGCCCGCATCAATCGCTTCTTTCTCGGTACGCGACATTGGCGGCATCACTTTGCGGAAGCCCTTGAACACCGGCGCAGAGATCATGGATTTACGCATCGGTGCCAGGTTAAACGGCAGAAGAATGATGGCAAGAGGGACTAAAAGCCAGATATTCCAGAGACCTGCGACGCCAAGCGCAGCCGTCCAGGCCAGAAGAATCAGGCTGCTCAGGAATAAACTTACGCGGTGATAGAACAACACACCGAGCAGAACAACGGTTGCGAGAATGCTCAAAATCATCATAAAGAAAAGCTCCCTTGCTTGTAGGAGGTCTGACCACTTGTGATGATATGGTTGTAGTTGATGTAAATTCCTTTAGCAATGTGTTTACAAAATAATTACAACCTGGTTCACATTGTTCGTGTTTTAGCCGGCACAAAAAATCAAAACGCCGGACGATTCGCATGGCTTTAGCTTCTCGCTTTTCGCGCTATCCGGTACACTCCACTGTGTTATTTCATCAATACTGAAGGATTATCCTCATGTACCAGGATCTTATTCGTAACGAACTGAACGAAGCGGCGGAAACGCTGGCGAACTTTCTGAAAGATGATGCCAATATTCACGCTATTCAGCGCGCAGCGGTCCTGCTGGCCGACAGCTTCAAAGCCGGTGGCAAAGTGCTCTCATGCGGTAACGGCGGTTCCCACTGCGACGCGATGCACTTCGCAGAAGAGCTGACCGGACGCTATCGCGAAAACCGCCCGGGCTACCCGGCGATTGCGATTTCCGACGTGAGCCACATCTCCTGCGTAGGCAACGACTTCGGTTACGACCACATCTTCTCCCGCTACGTTGAAGCGGTAGGCCGTGAAGGCGACGTGCTGCTGGGGATTTCTACCTCCGGCAACTCCGGCAACGTGATCAAAGCGATCGCCGCCGCGCGTGAAAAAGGGATGAAAGTCATCACCCTGACGGGTAAAGATGGCGGTAAGATGGACGGTACGGCGGATGTTGAAATCCGCGTTCCGCACTTCGGTTATGCTGACCGTATTCAGGAAATTCACATCAAAGTGATCCACATCCTGATCCAGCTGATCGAAAAAGAGATGGTTAAGTAAGACTTCGCTGGGGGCACTCTTGCCCCCGCTGTTGTGGAGGTGACGTATGTGCGAACTGCTCGGGATGAGCGCCAATGTGCCAACCGATATCTGCTTTAGTTTCACCGGGCTGGTTCAGCGCGGTGGAGGAACCGGGCCGCATAAAGACGGCTGGGGCATCACCTTCTACGAAGGCAAAGGGTGTCGCACGTTCAAAGATCCACAGCCCAGCTTTAACTCACCGATTGCCAAACTGGTGCAGGACTACCCCATCAAGTCCCGCTCGGTGATCGCCCACATCCGTCAGGCTAACCGTGGCGAAGTGGCGCTGGAAAATACCCATCCGTTTACCCGCGAGCTGTGGGGCCGTAACTGGACCTACGCGCACAACGGCCAACTCACGGGCTATAAGTCGCTGGAGACGGGCAATTTTCGCCCGGTCGGCGAAACGGATAGCGAAAAAGCGTTCTGCTGGCTGCTGCACAAGCTGACGGAGCGCTATCCCCGCACGCCCAGCAACATGGCTGCCGTGTTCAAATACATCGCGACGCTGGCGTCTGAACTGCGTGAAAAAGGCGTGTTCAACATGCTGCTCTCTGACGGCCGCTATGTGATGGCGTTCTGCTCGACGAATCTGTTCTGGATCACCCGCCGTGCGCCGTTTGGCGTGGCGACGCTGCTCGATCAGGATGTGGAGATAGACTTTCAGAAGGAGACCACACCGAACGATGTGGTCACAGTCATTGCAACGCAGCCGCTGACGGGCAACGAAACCTGGCAAAAGATTATGCCAGGCGAGTGGGTACTATTTTGTCTCGGGGACCGTGTAATTTGACGCCAGCTGTGGATGGACGACTTCGTGGCTCAGCGGTTTGCTGACCACGTAACGGCCATCTACGATAGAGACCACCGGCGGCTTGTGGGTCTGCTCAAAGTAGTCGTAACCTGGCTTCAGCTGTTTCCAGAAATCCGCGTAGTATGAGTACTTGTGACGCGCCATGTTGGCGTCCGTCATGCGGAACGGATAGATGCTGACCTGTACGCTAGGCTGCCCAAAGACCAGCGCGCCGGTCACGAACTGGAATATCTCATCAATGCCGGAATCGGTCATCGCATAACAGCCGATAGACACGCAGGCACCGTGGATCATCAGGTATTTACCTTCATAACCGTGAGCACGGTCATAGGCATTCGGGAAGCCGATGTTAATGGCTTTATAGAAGCGGCTGTCAGGCTTGAGCTGGCTGCGCTGAACGTTGTAGAACCCTTCCGGACTTTTGAAGTCGCCCTGACGCTGTTTTGGCCCCAGCCCGCCGGAGTAGTTACAAATTTTGTAACTATCAAGCAGCTGATAGGTCTCGCCCATTTTCACAAACAGATCGAGAGTGCGTTCTTCCTTGAAGATTTGAATATAAACCGGCGATCCCATTAACTGCTGTTTATATTCCTTGCTGACCGGCGTCGTTGAGCTATTACTGCTGAGCAGTCCGGCAAACGACATGCACGGAATCAGAAGCATCGCAATGAACAATGCGATTTTACGCATACTACTAGTTCCTTGATAAAACCATGACCAACTTGCCAGGACGGCAAAAGAGACCCGAAATCAGATTATTCTGTTAGGAGCGCTCACATTAGCACCGCTATAGATTTTCGCAAGAGCCGGGCGGTGAGTTTACAAATTAGTTTTACTTTATAAACCATCAAAATCGCGATGGCTCCAGGAACTTTGCGCATTAGCTCGCAATTTGGCGCGCGCGACGGCGGATTCCCTGCCCGCGAGAAGGGGAAAATGTTACACTTCGCGCCCACTGGATTGTTGTTCATGGAAACCTGCTAACCACATGTTTAAAATAAAAAAAGGACTTGATCTGCCGATTGCAGGCGTGCCCGCGCAGCACGTTTCGACAGGCGCAAGCGTTCATCATGTCGCCATTGTGGGCGACGACTACCTGGGAATGCGACCTTCTATGTTGGTACAGGAAGGCGATCGCGTGATCAAAGGACAGGCGCTCTTTGAGGACAAAAAAAATCCCGGCGTGGTGTTCACGGCGCCCGCGAGCGGCACCGTTGTGGCGATTAACCGTGGCGAACGGCGCGTTCTGCAGTCGGTGGTTATCCGCATTGAAGGCAACGAACAGCGTGAATTCGCCCATTACGTTGCCGCAGACCTCGCGTCGTTGAGCCGTGACGCCGTTCAGGCTCAGCTTCTGGCGTCCGGTTTATGGACCGCGCTTCGTACGCGTCCCTTCAGCAAATCCCCTGTTCCGGGCACGGAACCGGCCGCGATTTTCGTCACGGCCATCGACACCAATCCGCTTAGCGTGGACCCGCAGCCGGTTATCCTGGCACAGCGCAAAGCCTTCGATGCCGGATTGACCGTTTTAACCCGCCTCACGTCAGGGAAAGTCCACGTTTGCCAGGCCGGCGGCGGCAAGCTTGGCGGGCATACGCAGGGGCAGGTCACGTTTAATGAGTTTGCTGGCCCGCATCCGGCGGGTCTGGTCGGAACGCACATCCACTTTCTTGAGCCGGTAAGCCTGACGAAACGGGTCTGGCATCTGAATTATCAGGACGTCATCGCCATCGGTAAGCTTTTTACGACGGGTGAACTCTGCGCTGAACGGATCGTTGCCATCGGCGGGCCGCAGGCTGCACACCCGCGCCTGGTGAAGACGCTGCTGGGCGCAGATATCAATGAACTGCTGGTGGGGGAAACCAAAGAGGGTGAAAACCGCCTGATTTCCGGTTCGGTCCTCAGCGGACGCCATGCTGCCAATGCACATGCGTATCTGGGACGTTTCCATTTGCAGGTCAGCATTGTGCAGGAAGGGCGTGAGAAAGAGCTGTTCGGCTGGGTGCTGCCCGGTGCGGAAAAATATTCCGTCACCCGCACCACGCTGGGCCATTTCCTGCGTAATAAGCTGTTTAGCTTCTCGACCAGTACGCACGGTGGCGAGCGCGCCATGGTCCCGATTGGTAACTACGAGCGCGTCATGCCGCTGGATATTCTGCCGACCATGCTGCTGCGCGATCTGCTCGCCGGTGATACCGACAGCGCGCAGGCGCTGGGCTGTCTGGAGCTGGACGAAGAAGATCTGGCGCTCTGTACCTATGTCTGTCCGGGCAAATACGAATATGGACCGGTATTGCGCGAGGTGCTAACCCGCATTGAGCAGGAAGGATAACCGATGGGCTTAAAACACCTCTTTGAAAAAATTGAGCCGCACTTTACCGAAGGGAAGCTCAAAAAGTACTACCCGCTGTATGAAGCAACGGCGACCATTTTCTACACGCCGGGGCTGGTGACGAAAGGCGCGGCGCACGTTCGCGACGCCATCGACCTCAAGCGAATGATGATCCTGGTGTGGTTTGCGGTCTTCCCGGCGATGTTCTGGGGGATGTACAACGTTGGCCTGCAGAGCATACCGGCGCTGCACCACATGTACGATGCGCAGCAGCTGGCGCAGGTGCTCCAGTCTGACTGGCACTACCGTCTGGCCCAGTCGTTAGGGGTGAGCTTCGCTGCAGACGCGGGTTGGATCAGCATGATGACGCTGGGCGCGGTGTTCTTCCTGCCGATTTACCTCACGGTATTTATCGTGGGCGGCTTCTGGGAAGTGCTGTTTGCCATCATCCGTAAACACGAGATCAACGAAGGCTTCTTCGTGACCTCGATTCTGTTTGCCCTGATTGTCCCCCCCACCTTACCGCTCTGGCAGGCGGCGCTGGGCATTAGCTTTGGCGTGGTCATTGCCAAAGAGATCTTCGGCGGCACCGGGCGGAACTTCCTCAACCCGGCGCTGGCTGGGCGTGCGTTCCTCTTCTTTGCCTATCCGGCGCAAATCTCGGGCGACCTGGTCTGGACGGCGGCAGACGGTTTTTCCGGCGCGACGCCGCTTTCACAGTGGGCAGCCCACGGTGGCGAAACGCTGGTGAACAACGCGACGGGTCAGCAAGTCACCTGGTTTGATGCCTTTATTGGCAACATTCCGGGCTCCATCGGTGAAGTCTCGACGCTGATGATTTTGCTTGGCGGGGCGATCATTCTTTTCGGACGTGTGGCCTCCTGGCGGATTGTGGCGGGCGTGATGATCGGCATGGTGCTGACCGCCACCCTGTTCAACGTTATTGGTTCTACTACCAACCCGATGTTCTCCATGCCGTGGTACTGGCATCTGGTGCTGGGGGGCTTCGCGTTCGGCATGATGTTCATGGCGACGGACCCGGTCTCGGCCTCGTTTACCGATAAAGGTAAATGGAGCTATGGCGTGCTCATTGGCGCGATGTGTGTCCTGATCCGCGTGGTCAACCCGGCGTATCCGGAAGGGATGATGCTGGCCATTCTGTTTGCCAACCTGTTTGCGCCGCTGTTCGACTACCTGGTGGTGCGGGCCAACATCAAGCGGAGGAAGGCGCGTGGCTGAGGTTAAAAATAACGACAGCATCAGCAAAACGCTGCTGGTGGTGCTGGTGCTCTGTCTGGTCTGTTCCATCGTCGTGGCCGGTTCTGCCGTCGGGTTAAAACCTCTGCAGCAGGAGCAACGCGCGCTGGATAAACAGCGCAACATTCTGGCCGTGGCCGGGCTGATGCAGGAAGGAATGAGCGCAGACGACGTTTCGGCCGTCTTTGCCGAACGTATTTCCGCGCGGCTGGTGGATTTAAAAACGGGTGAACTGCTGGATAAAGACCCGGCAACCTTCAACCAGGCGCTGGCGCTGAAAGATCCGCAGATGAGCGTGACGCTCGAGGCATCGCAAGATCCCGCTGGGATTAAGCGCCGCAGTAATCTCGCCGAAATTTACCTGGTGCGTGACCCCCAAAAACGCATTCAGGAAGTGGTGCTTCCTGTCTACGGCAACGGCCTGTGGTCAATGATGTATGCCTTTGTGGCCCTGGATACGGATGGCCGCACGGTCAAAGGCATTACGTATTACGACCAGGGCGAAACGCCGGGGCTGGGCGGTGAAGTGGAAAACCCTAACTGGCGGGCACAGTTTGTCGGCAAGAAAGTGCTCGACGATAACGGTCTGCCTGCGCTGAAGGTGATGAAAGGGGCGGCACGTCCCGGTGACGACTACGCCGTCGACGGGCTTTCCGGCGCCACGCTCACCTCAAACGGGGTGCAGCACAGTTTTGATTTCTGGATGGGCGAGCTGGGCTTTGGTCCTTTCCTGAAAAACGTACGTGAAGGAGCGCTGAACAATGGCTGATACCGATGAACTGAAAGAAGTGAAAAAGGTGCTCATTGGCCCACTGCTCGCCAATAACCCGATCACGCTGCAGGTGCTGGGCGTCTGTTCAGCTCTGGCGGTAACGACCAAGCTGGAAACGGCGGTGGTGATGACGCTGGCCGTCACGCTGGTCACGGCGTTTTCGAGCATGTTTATCTCGATGATCCGCCACCACATTCCCAACAGCGTGAGGATCATCGTGCAGATGGCGATCATCGCCTCGCTGGTGATCGTGGTCGATCAGCTGCTGCGCGCCTTCGCCTATGAAACCTCCAAACAGCTCTCGGTGTTTGTCGGGCTGATTATCACCAACTGTATTGTCATGGGGCGTGCGGAAGCCTACGCCATGAAAATGCCGCCGCTGGCGAGCTTTATGGACGGTATCGGCAACGGCCTGGGCTACGGCGCGATCCTGCTGACCGTAGGGTTCCTGCGCGAGCTGATTGGCAGCGGCAAGCTGTTTGGCATCACGGTGCTGGACACGGTGCAAAACGGCGGCTGGTATCTGCCAAACGGCCTGTTCCTGCTGGCCCCTAGCGCATTCTTCATTATCGGTTTGCTGATCTGGCTGATTCGTACGCTGAAGCCAGAACAGCAGGAAAAGGAGTAACCGACGATGGCTCATTACCTGAGTTTGTTTGTGCGCGCGGTGTTTGTTGAAAACATGGCGCTCGCGTTTTTCCTCGGCATGTGCACGTTCCTTGCTGTGTCTAAAAAGGTCTCCACGGCATTTGGGCTGGGCGTGGCGGTCACCGTTGTGTTGGGGCTGTCGGTTCCGATTAACAATCTGGTGTACAACTTCGTGCTGCGGGACGGCGCGCTGGTGGAAGGGGTTGATCTCAGCTTCCTGAACTTCATCACCTTTATCGGGGTGATCGCAGCGCTGGTGCAAATCCTCGAAATGATCCTCGATAAGTACTTCCCGTCGCTGTACAACGCGCTAGGGATCTTCCTGCCGCTGATCGCGGTGAACTGCGCCATCTTTGGTGGCGTCTCGTTTATGGTTCAGCGTGATTACAACTTCAGTGAATCCGTGGTGTACGGTTTTGGTTCCGGCATCGGCTGGATGCTGGCGATTGTCACCATGGCGGGGATCCGCGAGAAAATGAAATATGCCAACGTGCCTGCGGGTCTGCGTGGCTTAGGGATCACCTTTATCACCACCGGGCTGATGGCGCTGGGCTTTATGTCCTTCTCCGGTGTGCAGCTATAAGGGCTAACAGATGGAAATTATCCTTGGCGTGGTGATGTTCACGCTGATTGTACTGGTGCTGTCAGGACTCATTCTGGCGGCGCGGGCGAAGCTGGTGAATTCCGGCGACGTGGTGATTGATATTAACGACGATCCGCAGAATCAGATCCGCACGCCTGCGGGAGATAAACTGCTCAACACGCTCTCCGGTAACGGTATTTTTGTCTCCTCAGCCTGCGGCGGCGGCGGCTCCTGCGGGCAGTGCCGCGTGACGGTAAAAGAGGGCGGTGGCGATATTCTGCCCACCGAGCTGGCGCATATCACTAAGCGTGAGGCAAAAGAGGGCTGCCGTCTGGCCTGCCAGGTCGCGGTGCGCCAGAACATGAAAATTGAGCTGCCGGAAGAGATCTTCGGCGTTAAAAAATGGGAGTGCGAGGTTATCTCTAATGATAACAAAGCCACCTTTATTAAAGAGCTGAAGCTGCGGGTACCGGAAGGGGAAGATGTTCCGTTCCGCGCCGGGGGATACATTCAGATTGAGTGTCCTGAGCATACCGTGGCCTATGCGGACTTCGACGTGCCTGAGGAGTACCGGGCCGATTGGGATAAATTCAATCTCTTCCGCTTTGTATCCGAGGTAAAAGAGCCGACGCTGCGCGCTTACTCGATGGCTAACTATCCGGAAGAGAAGGGCATTATCATGCTCAACGTGCGTATCGCCACGCCGCCACCGAATGTGTCGAATGCACCGCCGGGCGTGATGTCGTCATACATCTGGTCTCTGAAGCCGGGAGATAAGGTGACCATCTCCGGTCCGTTCGGGGAGTTCTTCGCGAAAGATACCGACGCGGAAATGGTCTTTATCGGCGGCGGTGCCGGTATGGCCCCGATGCGCTCGCACATTTTTGACCAGCTCAAGCGGCTCGGCAGCAAGCGTAAAATCAGCTTCTGGTACGGGGCGCGTTCGCTGCGCGAAATGTTCTATGACGACGAGTTTGAACAGCTGGCGCGTGAAAACCCGAACTTTACCTTCCATGTGGCGCTCTCCGATCCGCAGCCGGAAGATAACTGGACGGGCTATACGGGGTTCATCCACAACGTGCTGTATGACAACTATCTCAAACAGCACCCGGCGCCCGAGGACTGCGAGTTCTATATGTGTGGTCCGCCGATTATGAACGCCGCCGTGATTAAGATGCTGAAAGATCTCGGCGTTGAAGATGAGAACATCATGCTTGATGACTTTGGAGGCTGATGATGCTGACGTTTCTGGCAACCTTTGTGGTTTTTGTGCTTGTCATCTTCGGCATGTCGTTAGGCTGGATCGTTAAGCGGAAAAGCATTCAGGGCAGCTGCGGCGGTATTTCCTCCATTGGGATGGAAAAGGTGTGCGACTGCCCGGAACCGTGCGACGCCCGCAAAAAACGCATGGCGCGCGAGCAGCAGCGCATTATTTAATCTGCCAGGTCGGGTAAGGCGAAGCCGCCACCCGACAATTCCCACGCACACTTCTCAATCCTCATTTATTTACTGTATACTTATCCAGTAATGAGTGAGGGCTTACTATGCGCAAAATAATCCATGTCGATATGGACTGCTTTTTTGCCGCAGTGGAGATGCGTGACAACCCGGCGCTGCGGGATATTCCCATCGCCATTGGTGGCAGCCGCGTTCAGCGTGGTGTCATCAGCACCGCCAACTATCCTGCGCGCAAATTTGGCGTGCGCAGCGCCATGCCGACGGCGATGGCCTTAAAGCTTTGCCCTCATCTCACGCTTCTGCCCGGGCGGTTCGACGCCTATAAAGAGGCTTCCCTTCATATTCGGGAAATCTTCTCCCGCTATACCTCTCTAATAGAGCCGCTGTCGCTGGACGAAGCCTATCTGGATGTGACCGACAGCGTGCACTGCCACGGCTCCGCCACGCTGATGGCGCAGGAGATCCGCCAGACGATTTTCAACGAGCTGAATCTGACGGCATCGGCGGGTGTGGCGCCCGTTAAATTCCTTGCCAAAATCGCTTCGGATTTAAATAAGCCCAACGGCCAGTACGTCATCACGCCGGAAGAGGTGCCTGCGTTTTTGAAAACGCTACCGCTCGGTAAAATCCCCGGCGTCGGGAAAGTCTCCGCCGCAAAGCTGGAAAGCATGGGGCTACGGACCTGCGAAGACGTGCAGCGAAGCGACCTCGCCATGCTGCTCAAGCGCTTCGGGAAGTTTGGCCGCGTGCTGTGGGAGCGCAGCCAGGGGATTGACGATCGCGATGTGAACAGCGAACGGCTGCGGAAATCCGTCGGCGTTGAGCGCACCCTCATTGAAGATATTCATGACTGGTCCGAATGCGAAACCATAATTACGGAACAGCTTTACCCGGAGCTGGAGCGACGCTTAAGCAAGGTGAAGCCGGACCTGCTGATTGCCCGTCAGGGTATCAAATTAAAATTCAATGACTTCCAGCAGACCACGCAGGAACACGTCTGGCCGCGACTGAATAAAGACGATCTTATCGCGACGGCAAAAAAGGCATGGGAAGAAAGACGAGGCGGGCGAGGAGTAAGGCTGGTGGGATTGCACGTCACGCTGCTGGATCCGCAGTTAGAGCGACAGCTGGTATTAGGATTGTAAAAAAGCCCGGTGCGCTACGCTTACCGGGCCTACGTTGTTCACCCTCTCCCTTTGGGAGAGGGCTAGGGTGAGGGTATTACTTAACGGGGATCGCTTTCAGCAGTTCAGTCAGCAGCGTCCAGTAGTGACCAACGCTTTCGATATGAACCTGCTCATCCGGCGAGTGCGGACCGGTAATGGTTGGCCCGATAGATACCATGTCCATGTCCGGATACGGCTTCTTGAACAGACCGCATTCCAGACCGGCGTGGATCACCTGAATGTTCGGGGTGCTGTTGAACAGACGCTGATAGGTTTCACGCACCAGCGCCATCACCGGAGAACTTGCATCCGGCTGCCAGCCCGGGTAGCTGCCTTTGGCAGAGGTTTTTGCTCCCGCCAGCGTACCCAGCGATTCCAGCATGCTCACCACGTACTCTTTACCGCTGTCGATAAGGGAGCGGATCAGGCAGATGATTTCCGCGCTGTCGTCGCTCATGGTCACCACGCCCACGTTCAGCGAGGTTTCCACCACGCCTTTCGCCACGTCAGAGTTGCGGATCACGCCGTTTGGCGTCGCGTTCAGCAGCTGAACGAAGTTGTCACGAGACTTCGCGGTCAGCGCGGCTTTATCCGTGGAGACGGATTCCAGCACCACGGTCAGGTTCTTCTCTTTCGCTGACAGTTCGTTTTTCAGGATATCCAGGTATACGGTGGAGAGTTTTTTCAGCTCGTCCGCTTTTGCCGCCGGTACTGCCACTGTGGCGAAGGCTTCGCGTGGGATCGCGTTGCGCAGGGTACCGCCGTTGAAATCAACCAGACGCAGATCCAGCTCAGCCGCATGGCCTGCCAGGAAGCGCGCCAGCAGCTTGTTGGCGTTGCCCAAACCCAGGTGAATATCGCCGCCGGAGTGGCCGCCCTTCAGCCCTTTCAGCGTCAGCTTGAAGGTCTGGAAACCGGCAGGAATCGCTTCGCGTGACAGCGGCAGGGTAGAGATGAAATCAATCCCGCCCGCGCAGCCCATGTAGATCTCACCTTCTTCTTCAGAGTCGGTGTTGATCAGGATATCCGCCTGCAGCCAGTTCGCCTGCAGACCGAACGCGCCGTCCATGCCCGCTTCTTCGGTCATGGTCAGCAGCACTTCCAGTGGACCGTGCTCAACGCTGTCGTCAGCCAGTACCGCCAGCGCAGAGGCCATACCGATGCCGTTATCCGCGCCCAGGGTGGTGCCGCGTGCTTTCACCCAGTCGCCGTCGATGTACGGCTGGATTGGGTCTTTGGTGAAGTCGTGAACGGTGTCGTTGTTCTTCTGTGGCACCATGTCCAGGTGCGCCTGCAGCACAACCGGTTTGCGGTTTTCCATGCCTGCGGTGGCGGGTTTGCGGATCAGAATGTTGCCAACCTGGTCGCGTTCAGCATGCAGACCTTTTTCCTTCGCCCAGCCCATAATATGTTCGGCAAGCTGTTCTTCATGGTAGGAAGGGTGTGGAATGGAGCAGATTTTGGCAAAAATATCCCACAGCGGCTGCGGAGATAGTTGAGACAGTTCAGACACGATAAGTCTCCTTGTCGAGGCGCTGCAAACAGGGTTGCAGGTCACAGGGTTAGCAGGTTAATAGTTACCACAAGTCAGGCTTGCGAGATGAAACTGAGAATACCACTTTCTCTGCTGGCTGGTAGCATAAAGCATGTAAAAACACAGGCAGAGGGCGCTAAACACTGGTTTTTAGTGCGCCAGATCTCTATAATCTCGCGCAACCTATTTCCCCCTCGAACACTTTTTAAGCCGTATAAAAACAGGCTGGGACACTTCACATGAGCGAAAAATACGTCGTCACCTGGGACATGTTGCAGATTCACGCACGCAAACTGGCTGCGCGTCTGATGCCTTCCGAACAGTGGAAAGGCATTATTGCCGTCAGCCGTGGCGGTCTGGTACCGGGGGCGCTGCTGGCACGTGAGCTGGGTATTCGTCATGTCGATACCGTTTGCATCTCCAGCTATGACCATGACAACCAGCGTGAGCTGACCGTGCTGAAACGCGCGGAAGGCGACGGTGAAGGTTTCATCGTGATTGATGACCTGGTGGATACCGGCGGTACTGCGGTCGCTATCCGCGAAATGTATCCGAAAGCCCATTTCGTCACTATCTTCGCGAAACCTGCTGGCCGCCCGCTGGTTGACGATTACGTGATTGATATCCCGCAGGATACCTGGATTGAACAGCCATGGGATATGGGCGTGGTCTTCGTACCGCCGATTTCAGGCCGTTAATCCCAGTACGTAACTTTACACGCCCGGCAATGCCGGGCGTTGTTCTTTTTGGCCTGCCACGCGTTACAATAGTCTTCATATGACGTATTCATGGAGGCAACGCAATGACGCAGGCGAATCTCACCGAGACACTTTTCAAACCCCGTTTCAAACACCCTGAAACGTCGACGCTGGTGCGTCGCTTTAATCCGGGGACCCAGCCTGCCGTCCAGTCCGCGTTAGACGGTAAAAACGTGCCCCACTGGTATCGTATGATTAACCGCCTGATGTGGGTCTGGCGCGGTATCGATCCCCGTGAAATCCTTGATGTGCAGGCACGTATCGTGATGAGTGAAGCCGAGCGTACCGACAGCGAACTCTATGATACGGTAGTGGGCTATCGCGGCGGAAACTGGATCTACGAGTGGTCTAAACAGGCAATGCTCTGGCAGCAGAAAGCCACCCAGGAAGAGGATGCCACGCGCAGCGGCAAGCACTGGCTGCATGCGGCCAATCTCTATGCCATTGCCGCGTATCCACATCTGAAAGGTGATGAGCTGGCTGAGCAGGCACAGGCGCTGGCGAATCGCGCCTATGAAGAGGCGGCTCAACGCCTGCCGGGCCAGATGCGCGAACTCGAGTTTACCATTCCGGGTGGGTCATCCATTACCGGGTTCCTGCATATGCCTGAAGGTGAAGGTCCGTTCCCGACCGTCCTCATGTGCGGTGGGCTGGATTCGTTGCAGATCGATTATTACAGCCTGTATGAGCGCTACTTCGCACCAAAAGGGATCGCGATGCTGACGCTGGATATGCCCTCAATCGGCTTCTCCTCCAAATGGAAACTGACTCAGGATTCCAGCCTGCTGCACCAGCATGCGCTAAAAGCGCTGGAAAACATTCCTTGGGTCGACCACACCCGCGTGGCGGCATTTGGCTTCCGCTTTGGTGCAAACGTCGCGGTGCGTCTGGCTTACCTTGAGTCTTCTCGCCTGAAAGCCGTCGCCTGCCTTGGTCCGGTCGTTCACGCCCTGCTCAGCGATCCTGCACGCCAGGGGAGCGTACCTGAAATGTACCTTGATGTGCTGGCCAGCCGTCTTGGCATGCATGATGCATCAGACGAAGCGCTGCGCGTTGAGCTCAATCGCTACTCGTTAAAAACGCAAGGGTTGCTGGGACGTCGCTGCCCAACGCCGATGCTGTCGGGATTCTGGAAAAACGATCCGTTCAGTCCGGAAGAAGAGTCGCGCTTAATCACGTCGTCATCTGCGGATGGCAAATTGCTAGAAGTGCCGTTCAGCCCGGTCTATCAGAATTTCGATAAAGCGCTGAAAGAGATTACGCGCTGGATCGCTCAGAGATTGTGTTAATAGATTGCTAAATTTTGCTGGTTTGGTAAAACAGTGGCTTCACAAAAGGAGATCGCAATGACGTTACCGAGTGGACACCCGAAAAGTAGACTGATTAAGAAGTTTATGGCTCTCGGCCCGTATATTCGAGAAGAGCAGTGTGAAGAGAATCGCTTTTTTTTCGACTGCCTGGCTGTATGCGTCAACGTGAAGCCTGCACCCGAAAAACGTGAATTCTGGGGCTGGTGGATGGAAATGGAAGCAGAGGAAAAACGCTTTACGTATAGCTACCAGTTTGGCCTGTTTAATAAAGACGGCAACTGGCAGGCCACCTCTATTAAAGATCAGGAAGTGATTGACCGCCTGGAATATACGCTAAAAGAGTTCCATGATAAGGCTCGTGCACTGCTGGCGACTCTGGATCTCAAGCTCGAGCCCGCAGATAACTTTTCCAGTGAAGCGGTGAAGCTGACTGCCTGATGGCGTCCCAGCGCCGGGTGGCGGCTTCGCCTTACCCGGCCTACAAAAAATGATGGTTTTCTCCCTCTCCCCGTGGGAGAGGGCACCAGACCGCATTAATCCCTGAAATAAAAAAACCGGCACGAGGCCGGTTTTTTTATTTCGCATCATCAGAACTGGTAGGTCATACCCACGGCAACGATGTCATCGCTGCTCACGCCCAGTTTATTTTTGTCGTCAATCTGGTTGATTTTATAATCAACAAAGGTGGACATATTTTTGTTGAAGTAATAGGTCGCGCCAACGTCAATGTATTTCACCAGATCTTCGTCACCAATACCTTCGATATCTTTGCCTTTAGACTGGACATAACCCAGGGACGGGCGCAGACCAAAGTCGAACTGATATTGTGCGACCACTTCAAAGTTTTGCGCTTTATTTGCAAATCCGCCAGAAATTGGCGTCATATTGCGGGTTTCTGAATACATCGCTGCCAGATAAATATCGTTCGCGTCATATTTCAGACCGGTTGCCCAGGCTTCTGCTTTCTGGCCCTGGCCACGCGCCAACAGGTTCTGCGCATTGGTGCGGTCAGAGTTGGTGTAAGCACCGCTGACGGCGAAATCGCTGCCGCCGAAGTCATAGGTCAGAGAGGTACCAAAACCGTCACCGTTCTGTTTCTTGGCGTCACGGTTTTCGTTTTTGCCCTGGTACTGCAGGGTCATGTCCAGACCGTCAACCGCGCCGAAGAAGTCGGTGTTACGGTAGGTAGCAAGACCGGTCGCACGCTTGGTCATGAAGTTATCGGTCTGCGCGGAAGAGTCACCGCCGAACTCAGGGAACATGTCGGTCCATGCTTCAACGTCATACAGGGCACCCAGGTTACGACCGTAATCCAGAGAACCAAAGTTTTTCAGCTTCAGGCCCGCGAACGCCAGACGGGTTTTCTGAGAGGAGTCGCTCTCGGCTTTGTTACCTGCAAATTCAGATTCCCAACGGCCATAGCCCGTCAGCTGATCGTTAATCTGGGTTTCGCCTTTAAAACCGAAACGAACGTAAGTCTGATCGCCATCTTTGGTGGCATCATCGCTGATGTAGTGCATGGCTTTCACTTTGCCGTACACGTCCAGCTTATTACCATCTTTATTATAAACTTCAGCTGCGTGAACGGATGCAGAAGCCACTACGCCCATAACCATTAATGCCAGAGTGCTCTTTTTCATTTTCGATCCTGTCTTATAAACGCGCTAAAAAATTCGCTGGACGATAAGCTCATGCTTAAGTCCCGTGAAAAAACAGGAAGGGTTTTATCGTTCTGGAATGAAACTTTTATGACAAACTAAGAATAATTTTAAAAAACTGTGATTTATTATTTCGGTAATAAAAGTGTCAAATTCTCCCGCTACGCTTCCTGATCCCGCGCAACAAAGTGTTTCGCGATGTGCTAAGGCAGTTGGCAACGGGGCTGACTCCTGCTAAAACGTTCGTTCGACATTACTTTCCCTTATCGTTGAACGGCAGAGAATCATGAGTGACAGCCAGACGCTGGTGGTAAAACTCGGTACCAGTGTTTTAACAGGCGGATCGCGCCGCCTAAATCGCGCCCACATTGTTGAGCTTGTACGTCAGTGCGCTCAGTTACATGCCGCAGGGCATCGTATTGTGATTGTGACCTCCGGGGCGATTGCCGCCGGGCGTGAACACCTGGGTTACCCCGAACTCCCCGCGACGATCGCTTCGAAACAGCTGCTGGCCGCCGTGGGGCAAAGCCGACTCATTCAACTCTGGGAACAGCTGTTCTCTATCTATGGCATCCACGTCGGGCAGATGCTGCTGACGCGTGCGGATATGGAAGACAGAGAGCGCTTCCTGAACGCCCGCGATACCCTGCGCGCGCTGCTGGACAACAATATTGTTCCGGTCATTAACGAGAACGATGCCGTTGCTACCGCTGAAATCAAAGTAGGCGATAACGATAACCTCTCTGCGCTGGCCGCCATTCTGGCCGGTGCCGATAAATTACTGCTTCTGACCGATCAGCAGGGGCTGTTCACCGCCGATCCGCGCTCCAACCCGGATGCCGAGCTGATTACCGACGTTCACGGTATCGACGATGCGCTGCGCGCCATCGCCGGTGACAGCGTGTCCGGCCTCGGAACGGGCGGCATGGGGACCAAGCTGCAGGCCGCTGACGTCGCATGCCGCGCCGGTATCGACACCATCATTGCGGCGGGCAGCCGCCCAGGCGTGATTGGTGACGTGATGGAAGGCATCTCGGTCGGCACCCGCTTCCACGCTCAGGAATCCCCGCTGGAAAACCGTAAACGCTGGATTTTTGGCGCGCCGCCCGCGGGCGAACTCGTCGTCGATGAAGGGGCAACCGCCGCGATTCTGGAACGAGGAAGTTCATTACTTCCTAAAGGAATTAAAAGCGTGACAGGCAACTTCTCCCGTGGTGAAGTGATCCGTATCCGTAACCTCGAAGGTCGGGACATCGCCCACGGCGTAAGCCGCTATAACAGCGATGCCCTGCGCCGCATCGCGGGTCACCATTCGCAGCAGATCGACGCCATTCTGGGCTATGAATATGGCCCGGTTGCCGTACATCGCGATGACATGATTATTCGTTAAGGAGCCAGAACATGCTGGAACAAATGGGCGCCGCCGCGAAGGCCGCCTCTTACAAACTGGCGCTCCTTTCCAGCCGCGAGAAAAACCGCGTGCTGGAAAAAATCGCTGATTATCTGGAATCACAGTCCCAGGAAATTTTGCTCGCCAACGAACAGGATATACTGGAAGCGCGCCGCAACGGTCTGAGCGAAGCGATGCTCGACCGTCTGGCGCTGACCCCGGCCCGCCTGAAAGGCATCGCCGACGATGTTCGTCAGGTCTGCAATCTGGCCGACCCGGTAGGGCAGGTGATCGACGGCGGGCTGCTCGACAGCGGTTTACGCCTGGAGCGCCGCCGCGTGCCGCTCGGCGTTATCGGCGTCATTTATGAAGCCCGTCCAAACGTGACGGTGGATGTCGCCTCCCTGTGCCTGAAAACCGGCAACGCCGCAATTCTGCGCGGTGGGAAAGAGACCTGGCGCACCAATGCCGCGGCGGTGAAAGTCATTCAGCAGGCGCTGGAGGAGTGTGGCTTACCGGCGGGTGCCGTACAGGCGATCGAGAGCCCGGACCGTGCGCTGGTCAACGAGATGCTGCGCATGGACAAATACATCGACATGCTGATCCCACGCGGCGGCGCGGGCCTGCACAAGCTGTGCCGCGAGCAGTCGACGATTCCGGTGATCACCGGCGGTATCGGCGTATGTCACATCGTTGTAGACGACAGCGCTGAGATTGCACCGGCGCTGAAGATTATCGTTAACGCAAAGACCCAGCGTCCAAGCACCTGTAACACCGTTGAAACGCTGCTGGTGCATCAGGATATTGCGAACACCTTCCTGCCGGCCCTGAGCAAACAGATGGCAGAGAGCGGCGTGACGCTGCATGCTGACGCCAGTGCGCTCGCACTGCTTCAGGAAGGCCCGGCTAATGTTGTTCCCGTCAACGCGGAGCAGTACGACGATGAGTTCCTGTCACTGGATCTGAACGTGAAAATCGTGAGCGATCTTGACGACGCCATTGCACACATCCGTGAGCATGGGACGCAGCATTCTGATGCTATCCTGACGCGTACGCTGCGCAATGCCGATCGCTTCGTGAATGAAGTGGATTCCTCTGCGGTATACGTTAATGCCTCCACCCGCTTCACCGACGGCGGCCAGTTCGGGCTCGGCGCTGAGGTGGCGGTTAGCACGCAGAAACTGCATGCGCGCGGTCCGATGGGGCTGGAAGCGCTGACCACGTACAAGTGGATCGGCTTCGGCGACGATACGATTCGTGCGTAAATAATCACGGGTGATGCAAAAGTAGCCGTTTGATTCAAAAGGGCATTGACGCATCACCCGGATAGATCTAACCTTTTGCCCCGTGGTTACATTCGTAACCGGCCTCTCAGGGCCGATATAGCTCAGTTGGTAGAGCAGCGCATTCGTAATGCGAAGGTCGTAGGTTCGACTCCTATTATCGGCACCATCTTTTCATCCAGTACCATCCCCAGTCGTCCATTTTTCCTTGTATTTCGCCCTGCGAGTATGCGAACGGCCCCAGCTTCGTCCAGCTCTGCCCCAGAAACTGTATTGAGTTAAACCAGCGGATAGAGGTAGCAGCCGCTGAGCTGGGTTTTGATGTTCAGCACGAGTCCGAAGAGCAACTGCTGATTCTCTTCCGGCCGGATGAAGAAACCCACAGCTTCTATGGCAAAGACCGTGCAGCAGGCGCTTTACGTTTTCTTCGTTCTGAGCTGGCTTACGTTGCCACAATGCACCCCGATACGCTGGATGACTGGAACAAAACTGGTTTAATGTCACTCTGCCTGCTGGACGGCGAAAAACTGTAACCCCCCCCCAGCCCCTCAAACTTGACACTTTTTCGCGAGAAACTGGGAAAAGTGTCAACCCAACCTAACGGATCCTGACGCCCAAGAACAGCAGCTAGAGCAGAAGTGTAAAGGGCTGGCGTTGAGATTTGTTGAGCCTTGGCTGTTAGCGTTTGTTAATCCTGATGCGAAGCAGGGCAGGTGTCAGCCTATTATGGTTTGTTATGCCTTACTAAGAAAGTGTCAACGGCTACCGCTCTAGAAAACTTCAGGTACAGCTCCTTGGTTGCATCTATCAAAACCTGTCACTCACCGGCACCGCCAGCGGGGGGAGTTGGCGCTATACCCACTCTAAGTTACAGTTGATGCAAACAGTCAAATTTGATGATTAAATCGATACTATCATCAATGTAGATTATAAAATGTTAAGTATAATCTTGGTTAGTGGACTGGTTTAAAATAGAAGGGTATGCGGCTGAGATTGTTAAAAATTATCACTTGAATCATGACCAGTTTTTAGCGTGCAATAGTAAGTTAAAAATATATCTTTAATAATAGTTAACATTGGAGATTATATGAACGACGCAGAAAAAAAAGCAGAAGAAGAAGATTACGAAAAAAGACTGCGAAGGAGATTAAAGATACTGCAGGAGAAATTTAAAGAGGGTAAGATTGTAATTCAAAAAGGACTCAGCATAGAGGATAGTTTGCTTGCAGTAAGATATGGGCCTGATGGAGAAATAGATTTAAATACTGTAGACGGCGCAGTGCGTTCTATGGCTTTGGCTATCACTGCTGTTCATGATAGAGAGGAGATGAAAAAAGAAACATCTCTCAATGAAATACAAAAGACTTATTTTTCTTATATTGATAAGAATTTTGGTGAAATTTATAAGGAAATGGTAAGGAATGAATTAACACCACATCAAGTTGCACGAGCCTTAACTCGCAATAATGATTTTATGGATAATCTTAAAGGAGGGTTTAGGGATTTTCTCGAGGTAATAAATGAATTCTGGGGTTCTGTAGGAGAAATTGCACATATTCATGTAGAAGATATGCGCGGAAATATTAAGGCTGTGTTCGGGGGGGATCTATTTCCAGCTCATGATGAAAATATAGCTTCAAAATGCGGAATTTATACAGATACTATAGTGCTGCCAGATCCTTTTTTACGGTCAAAATTTATTTTTGAGAATAACTCTTACGAAGATTGCATTTACTATCTTGTAAAACATGCCATGAATATTCTCAAATATAAAGATTTAGCATGTGTCGAATTTGAAACGCCGATTGTAGTCATTCTCCCAGATTTGTCTGTTTTACAGGAAAATGAAAGAGATTTCTTTAGAATGCTTGGGCGTCAGGATGCATTAATTCATGCTGGGAAACTATTTGGCAGGAATTTTGAGTCTTTTGATGAATTAATGGATTTCGGAAGTTCTCTAGATACGATTGAAAGAGCAGCAGCAGAAATTAAAGATGTAAGCAGAGTTCTTTTCGATACTGACTGGAAAGGTAATGTAGAGACTCAATTAAAACGAGCTTTAGAAAGTAAACATTACAAGCCTTATATTTCCTCTCCGGGCATTCTATTGGCGTCTCAATCATTTAGTAGAATGAGTGTTAGCAATGAGTTGTTAGTAAAATCAAGGCAATTGAATGGAACGCCAATAATTGATGCGCCTACTTCATGGCAATATCTTGTGTGGAAAATGGAATATGATGCTGATCGAGCAGAAAATGAATTAAACACTCAAGGACTACATATTGTCAAAGGCTTGGGCGATCTTGCTCGTAATGAGATGCAATGGTTGGGTAATATACCTCCACATTCTCTCATAGAACTTAGGAAACAAGGCGCGATGGATGAGATACGCAACATCTTAGGGGATGGCATCAATGAAATAATCCAATCTAGCCCACAGGATTTCTCGAAGAGCAAAATACAGATTTTTGGTAACATTGATTCTGCTTTTAAACAACATAAAGAAAATGTAAGTGAATTGACCAAGAAAAATTGGAAGTTCGCAGGGACGGATATAGGTTCTTGGCTTGTTGTTGGTTCCCTTGAGGTGACTGCAGCCGTAACAGGAACGCCCGTTTGGGGTTTAGCAACAATTGTAGCAGATCAATTGTTAGAGGTTCCTAAATTAAAAGATATTCCAAAGTCTATAAAAAATATTGTTGAAGAAAACAATAAGGTTAAAAAATCTCCAGTAGGAATGCTTTTTAATATTAAGAAAAAGTATTCTTAATGATTTATGTCTTTTAATTGGCGTGCTTGTAAGTCTTTTACTAAAAGTAAATAAATCCAAAAGCACGCTTTAGAGTTTTTATCTACCACCGTTAGCTTTATACTCGCCTTCATAAATGGCATCAAATTTGAGGAAAAGAGTATTATTTACTTTTTCTATCCATTCCAGCGTATCTTTTATATAACCATCGTAAACATCTATTCGCTCTAGCCAAAGTTTGAAGGGGGTGATCGTAAAGGTTAACGTTGGTGTCAAAAATCTTATATCTGCTGGATGATAATCCGTAAAGGCCGAAAAGGTTCCATCCTCATTTCGCACTAAGCACCAGTCCATGGATTCATTCCATGAACCATGAATTGATTCCGACATTATGCCATAAGTTGCTGGGTATATATCATCATGCACAATTTCTGAAAATATTGACCTAAAACTTTTTCCTTGCAGTTTCCATCTGTTTTTTTTCTGTTTTTCAAAGTCGTTAGGAGTTAAGCCTTCTAACTCCATCTTTTCTTTTACCGCGGCAAGTAATCTTTTTCCTGCTTTAGTGTCAAAAAAAGGAGAGCCGTTTTCTAAATCTCTCAGTATTCGTAATCGGTCTTTATAGGAACATTTTCTATAATCTTCTATTACTTCTTCTGTATTAAGCATTAGATAGCTACTTATTGTCGTCGCTTCAATCAGTGGGCGTTCGAAAATTGAAATAACTTCGGCATTATCTTGCTCATAATATTTTACGCATTCTTTTAGTAACTTTGTTATCCTAACAAGTAGACCAAGTATAGGAGCATCATTGATTGAAAATCCTATTGGATTGCGTTCAATATTTCGAACTCTTGTAAAAGTATCATATATATCTGCGACATCTTTGAAAAATTGAATTGAAAATGTATGTAAACCTTTAAGTGTGTTGAGGTGTAAGTTAATGTATTGCGGGTTATATTTATCAGTTATTTCTTTAAGTTCAACCATTTATGATTCTCCACTGTGTTTTTCCAGATTCAATAGAAATTTTAAATTTACACTACTAACCAATTGGCTTCTAGGCATCGTTATCCTTTATGACGATTAGTAGTTTTCATACTGGTTGTACATTCATAATCTAGGCAAGGCAGTTGTCACATAAACTTCAGCATTTAAGTGTTGCAACAATCATACTGCTGCGAATGGGTTTTAACTATTATGGCCGTAAGGAATTTTTATGGGGGTACTTTTGGGGGTGCCTTAGATCTTGGAATTAAATAATAACTATAAAAACATTGAGTTAATCTTTATGTTTCGTTCCTATTATCGCACCATCTTTAAACGTAGTCTTCCGACTATCAAATAAACAACATTTGTCCCTTGTTCATTAGCCATTCCTCTCCTCTGACAGCCCCGACAAACCATCACACATCTCCTGCAACTCATTAAACATCCTTGCCACATGGAAGCCATCGCACACCGAATGATGGACCTGCACCGCGAGCGGCAGCAGCACTTTTCCATCCTGCTCGTAGTATTTTCCAAACGTGAACATAGGCGAAAAGAAGTTCTTCATATGCGCAATGTTCATATTAAAGTTCGTAAACGTTACCCACGGAATCGACGACACGAAAAAGACATTTTCCCGTGACTCTTCCTTGGGCCAGTAAGAAAGGTTATTTCCATAGCGGGCCGTATCTTCTGCATACGTGTTCTGGAAGTGATGAATATTGCCATCGTAGTGACTCCACAATGACGAAAACGTCTCCGTTTCGGGATGGAAAATCGTATAGCTTGGATGAATTTCATTCCAGACGACGAGCTCATTGTCCTTCATGGCCATACGGAATTCCGGATGCCGGTTCATGATGTTAGACAGGAGAAAAATGATAGTGGGGTAAAACTTCCAGCCGACCTCTTTGATATATTTTCGCAGCGCGGTAATGTCGATCAGAACGGTTTGGTTAATTGTGCACTCAGCAAATGACTGGAAGACTTCAAAATGCTCCTTCCTTGGCCAACGAGATAAATCAACAGGCGTATAGGCCGGGGCTGTTTTTTTCATTGTTTAACCTTTGATTATCAATCGTCTACATGATTTTGGGCCAGAAACAACCGCACAACCATTTCAACCGTATCTAATCTTCCTGTCAATCTCAGCCTGTGGTTTTCCGAACAGGTATCCCTGCACGAGATCGCAGCCAAGCGCCTGAAGACGTTCAAGCTGCGCTTCGGTTTCAACACCCTCTGCAATGACCCGCATATTGAGGCTCTTCGCCATGCCGGTAATCAACTTAACGATATTTAGGGCATCATCCTGCGTGGATATCGGGTTCACAAAGGATTTGTCGATTTTAATTTTATCAAAATTCAGTTCACTCAGTCGCGAGAGCGAGGAATATCCCGTTCCGAAATCATCGATGGAAATTTTTACGCCCAGTGCCCGGAGCTTTTTGAGAATAGTGATCGGCATGTTGCTGTCACTGAAGAGCGAAGACTCTGTTACCTCTAACTCAAGTCGGTTGGCCGGTAGCCCCGTCTCTTTCAGAATGGACTGTACCATCGTGGTGAACGATTTAGTGCCTAGCTGAACGGGTGAGACGTTCACCGAGATCCTGGCCGGCACCGCCCAGGACACCGCTTCCCGGCAGGCCATCTCAAGCACCGACTTGCCGATCTCATTGATCATTCCCGTTTTTTCAGCGACGGAAATAAAATAATCTGGCGCGAGTATCCCTTTCACCGGGTGTATCCAGCGAATAAGCGCTTCATAGCCGTAAATTTCATTGCTGAATGCATCGACAATAGGCTGGTAATACACAACGAATTCATTGTGATCGATCGCCAGAGCCATATCATGTTCAAGGGTCCTGCTTTCCTGCAGTCTTTGCAGCATCCACTGCCGGAAGACTTTGATCTGCTGCGAACCTTCTTTTTTCGCTTCGTAGAGGGCCAGGTCGGCAAATTTGTAAAGATAATCAGAGCGTCGTTCATTATCAGATAAAACGATGCCCACGCAGGTGGCAATTTTTATCAGCTGATTATTAATCGTATAGGGCTGGCTGATATGATCGCTGATTTCTTTGGCGCGCGAAACGGCGGCGGTTTCCGTGAGTCCGCTGGAGAGAAGGGCGAATTCATCGCCGCCCAAACGGTAAAACGTATCCGTTGCGCTGCTCATCGAGGTCAGCCGTCGGGATACCTGATTCAGCAGCAAATCTCCCGTATCATGGCCATAGGTATCGTTGACCTCTTTGAAGCGGTCTAAATCAAATAACATCACCGTGACGGGGACGTGGTTTTTATCTGCCTGAAGATTAATTTTGTTGAGATCGTCCCAGAAGAAAAGGCGGTTTTTCATGCCGGTGAGGGAGTCATGATAAACATCATATTCCAGCTTCGAGTTCTGAATTTGCAGTTTTTCTTTTGATATTTGAAGTTCGTCAGCCAGGCTTTTAACCTGCATGTGTGCTTTCAGAATGTTTTTATTCTGGTAGATCATTAAGAAGCCAAGAATAAAGCTTAAAATCACCAGAAGCAAAGAAAGTGCGGAATAAATATAATACAGGATTTGTATTTTGTTGTTGGATTCATTAACAGTGTTAATATCTTTTGTTAATGCTGTTGCAGACAGCTGGCTGAGCGGTGCGTCGAGCTCATGCATATTTGTCAGGTATGCCTGTAACTCCGGGTGGCTCATTTTTTCAAGATGACTATCCAGATAAGCGAGTATGTTTTCTAAGCGTAAAGCGAGCTCCTGATGCGTTTTATCGCTGTTAATGTAGCGACCTAAATCGCCCCCCTTCATTAAATCGCCCTGACTGAGCATAATTTCGAGGCGCATACGGACCTGGTCTATCGTAACGTCATCAGTATCGGTTGCGTATAGACCAAGCCATGATTCAAAACGGTAATACTCTGATACCAGTTGTGCCACGGACCAGGACTCAGTGTATTGAGTCAGTTTTTGCAATTCCTGCTGTCGATCATAAACAAGGTATGCAATATATCCTGTCGTGATAAAAAGAGAAAAAATGATACCAACCAGTATCCTGTTCATTATGTTCTCCTGAACGACTACTCAATCTTCATTTTGCTTACCTGCCATGCTGATCGTGAGTAATAAATCTGATTATTCAACTCAGGAAGACTGTCATAGGGGTATACAATGAACGATGGGCCTTTATCGCGGATGCGCATATATTCGCCATTGACCTTTAAGGCAAGGATGGCGTTGTATTTTTTAAAGTCGCTGAGAGGGATGACGGTTGAGTAATCATTGAGCGCAATAACATTAACGTTCGTACCTTTTGCACCCACATAATCCATGAGCTTGCTCATGGGGACACCCTCAAACTTCGTACGACCGTTATACCAGGGGGAAGTCGTCTCGAAACTCACTACTCCGAGTTTTTCAAGACTGGCGAGATCAAACACTGCTTTTCCATTTTCATTGGTATTTTCTATATTACCGTAAATCGTTAAAATGGGTTTACCAACTGGTTTTGGCAGGTCGCCAGCCCAGGTTACACTTTGTACCAGACAGCATAACAGCAGTAGGGTTAATCGCATTTTGGCCTCCACCTTTTTAACCGAAGTATAAGAATTATAATTTAGATATCACACGAGTTGATATATTTTGTTGGGGAGTAGGGGGTTTTATCGTTTTTATTGATGTAAACTCATTCTAATCAACGAGTTAGGTGTTGCGGGTGTCTGGGTGTTTGATACTCGAGCGACGTTTAACTTTTTGATAAAAGCTAAAATTGCGGGCATAAATGCTCTTCTGTTTAAAAAATAATCGCTTTAATTGAGAGATATTATCTTCCACGATAATTGCGGGGTGTCCGTGGCTTTTTGGCGCGCGAATCTGGCGACTAAATACGCGCCCCGGTTGTGTGCGCTGTTTCAGGATGATGATGATAAGCGAGGACACGAACATTCTGATTGTGCGTGTCCCCTACCGCTTGCCTTACTTCACGTCATCCCGGATGGCTGACGCCGACTTACCCCCTTTCGCCATGCTGGCAAACACTGTGTCCCGGTAGATCCACGCATGAACGAGTGCGGCGGAGAGATGGGCCAGCACCACGGCAAAAAGCAACTTTGCCAGAAGGCTATGGGCGTCGTGGCACCAGGCATAGAGTGCTGGACTGGTCGGGACAATCGCCGGCAGGTTGACGCCATCAAACATGACAATTGGCAGGCCCGCTGCCGACAGCTGCGCCCAGCCCAGCAGAGGCATTGCCAGCATTAACCCATACAGCATCCAGTGTGATGCCTTTGCGGCAAGCACCTGCCAGACGGGCAAATCGGCAGGAAGTGGGGGCGTGCGGCTCAGGAGCCGGTTGACCAGACGAACCAGTGCCAGCAGTAAAATGGCGATACCCAGCGGCCGGTGGAGGTCGATTAACCAAATCCGGTGATGTAACGACGTCATCATCGCGGCACCGATGAAAAGCATGGCCAGGATCATCACCGCCATCAGCCAGTGCAGGCTTCGCGCCAGGGTATTGAAATGCTGCGGCGCGTGCGCTCGCATATCTTTATTTGAGCTCATTTTACCTCCTGCTTTTGCACGGCTTCGGTGGCCTTGCCGTAGCCGATTTCCCGCTCACGGCGGCTGAAAGAGTGGGAGTAGGCAGCGGAGCGGGCGTTTAAGATGGGATCATCAGACACCGCAACGCCTGCAGGAACGACAGAAGGATCAAAGTTAACGTCGCGGCACGCGCCTGTGGATTGTGCTTCGACCCGCGTCACTTCCAGCGTACCGGCTACCACCTTTTTGCGATCGTCCGGCCATGGCTGGGATGGGTCATCAACCGGATCGCCCGGTTGTGCGAGCTGCAAAACGTAATCCCAGTAGAGTGGCTTCTGCGCCAGGCGCTGACGCAGGTTTTCGAACAGGAAGTTGTCATCGGCTTTCTGTCGTTGCTCATCGCTTATCGACAGGAAAGACTCGTGCGGACGCATCATCCAGCGAACGGCCTGGCGATCCCCCTGCGCGTTCACAAGGTAAAAGGCGTTAATGCTGTAAAACGTCGCGCCCGCGAAGCTGCCGGGCGCAGGTTTTTGTGCCGCCCATTTAAGGTATTTCTCCGCCTCCGGGTACGCTTTCAAAAAGTCAGCCAGACGCTGCGGATACGGTTTGCCGGTGGCCGCATCAACGGCCGTGGCTTTTCGCAAGGCCAGAAAACCTTCCGGGCTGTGCGTGGCGAAGAAAGGCTCGTTGTTCATCGCCATCCGCCATTGTTGCTTGTCATCTGTCTTCAGCAGCAGCGCCATGCTCAGGGTTTTGGTCGTACTATCCGGGGCATGCGGATCGCCAGTACCAATAGAGAATCGACCCACCACGGGCACTTCCTGCTGCGAGAAGAGGCGGGAGGCAGAAAGAGAAACCGCCGAGCCGTTTGGCGTAAAGGTGCCGGCAAAGCAGATGCCTTTTCCATGCGCGCGGCGAAAACCCGGCGGGAAGGGTTTCGGTGTTTCCCCTACCAGTGCCTGGCTGACCGTGCGTGAACCAAGCCAGCCCGCTGTCCATGCAAAAGCAGATGCTAATGTACCGGCGACAACGGCGATTGCTGCCAGCGCGCCCCAGGTTTTTTTGGACCTCAAATCCAGTTTCGACATAGACGTTTTTCCAGAACAAAATATCTTCATCTGTCATGCACAACGTATTGCGCGTGACAGGTGTTAATACAGTGGCGAATATGGCTCGAGTATAGGAACTAAGGGGAGTAAAGAAAGAATATCACGAAAAGTTTAAACCTTTCCGCTGTCAAAAAGGCCGGGTTACTCATCGTGTCGGAAGTTGTGACCGAGTCGGTGACCCAGCGAGAAATAGTGGCGAAATAGATAATAGAGGGGGTTCCATTTCCCCATATTAAATTTCACCCCTCGCTGAGTACGAATTAATAAAGCCTCAGATATGTGGACGCAGGTTATCGTGGCATCAACGGACACCAGGTTCCCATGCGAACCGGTCAGGGGCGATATCCCGCCAACCTTAGCCTCTATTTGTACAGGACACTCTTTAATTCTCAACGAGTTAATCGTTACCGCCTTTTCCTTATGGAAATTCCCGCAGCTAAATTTGTCCTGTTCAAAAACATATCCCATCTTTTTCTTCCATTCCGGTGGCGATGCTTTTCCCGTTTTATTTGCGATAGCTTCAATATTCGGCCAGAGCCTGCTGTCCGGGATGTTCAGAACAATATCGGGGTTACCCGTGATATTTTCATAACACTTTCCGGAGGTGCCAAGCCCGAACACGATATTCCGGTCGAGGATCCACCACGAGGAGACCGGGCTCAGGTTGGTTGAACCGTCAGGATTTTGGCTGGAGATAATGGCGACCGGTGTACCAAAATACAAAGAAGCAAAATCGACCTGCTGGGTTTTCATTTTATCATCCTCTGATTAACGAAGGCCCAGTCTACGTTTTGCAAACGTGCGTTACTTCGGTGAAGCGCGAAGTAAAACACGGCAGGCTAAAATTCCCAGGGGAACTGCAATAGCTGCCTTGTACCCAACTGAGCGAGAACGTGCATAATGCGTCCACCTTTTGCGAGAACGCGTAAGGTTCGTTGTCCCTGCCGGAACAGATTTATTGACTTAAATCATGATGTCTCTTTCATTCGCCGCCTATTGTGTACACCCCCTCCTTAAAACGAATCAAAAATGAAAAAAAGACCGTTCCTGATGGTGCTTTGTGCTGTGTGCTGCTTTTTTGTAGCGGACATCGCCATGGCAAAAAACAGTTCAGTTTCCAGTGAACAGGTTAAAGAGAACGTTATTGCAGAGTCGATAGCATCTTATCCCGGAGTATGCGCTTGTCCTTTTAACCGGGCCAGAAACGGAAGCGCTTGCGGGAGACGCAGCGCATGGAGTAAGGCGGGAGGCTATGCTCCCATTTGTTATAAAAATGAAGTAACAGATGAGATGGTAAAGCAGTGGCGTGAAAATAATAGCTAACCCGCCTCCAGCATCCCAAAACTCACAATCCGCGCGCGTCCCAGCTCTTTTGCCCGGTACAAGGCCACATCCGCAGCGCGCAGCAGGTTGTCGGTCTGGGCATGCTGTGGGTAGCTGGCAATCCCAATCGACACGTCCACCGGCCCAATCTCGGTCAGCCCGTAGCGAATCGACAGCTCATGCACGCCGGTGTAAATCTTCTGCGCGCAGGCGTACGCTTCTGCTTCATCGGCACCGGAAAGCAGCACCAGAAACTCCTCGCCGCCGTAGCGGAATGCCAGTCCGTTGTCATGTGCGGCCCGCTGAACAATTGACGCCACGCTTTTGATCACCAGATCGCCCGCTTCATGGCCGAACCGATCGTTAATGCTCTTGAAGTGGTCGATATCAATCATCATGCAGCTTAACGGCACGCCAGTGCGTATCGCCTGTGCCGTTTGGGTTTGCAGGGTATCTTCCAGATGGTGACGATTACGCAGGCCGGTGAGCGGGTCAAACAACGCTTTTTCCAGCAACGCGTCGCGCAGACGCTGGTTGGCCAGCGCCAGCCCGAGCGCCTCGGCCATCAGCTCCAGATACGCGCGGGAAGGGGCATTGTCCGCCGTGATATTCTGGAAGGAGAGCAGGCCAATGGCCTCGCCCTGAGCGATAAGCGGCACGCAAAGCGCGCTTTCCGCCTGGGATGCCGGAAGATGGTAGCAGGCAATATCCGGCTCACCGTTCACCGGCGGGTGACTTTGCCCGCGTCGCACGGCCCAGCACTCGTCCGGATGGAACGTCGTCTCTTCACCAACCGGCGAAAGCCACTGCGCGACGCAGCGCATCTGCCACGGTTCGCGGTCAAGGACGTAGAGCCGGCCCGCGATCCCCGGCGCGATATTGGGGGCAAACAGCTCCGCCACGTTAATCACATCGTTAAAGTTCTCACACCCCTGCAGCCGCTGGGTCATGCGCGCCAGCAGCTCGCGGATGGCCCAGTCGGCATCGCGCTCTTTTTCCAGACGCTGTCGTGCCAGGCCGTTTTCACGGAAGATGCTGATGGCCTGGGCCATATCGCCTATCTCATCGATCTGGTTGAAATTGGGCGTTTCAACCGCGTAATCCTGGGATGCCAGGCGGTGCACCACGTCGCTCAGGCGCACCACGGGGCGCAGCACGCGGCGTTTCAATATAAAGCCGAGCACAAACAGGAACAGCAGGGCGGTCAGGCCGACCGTCAGCTCAGAGGCGGTACGCAGCGCTTTCGATTTTTTTGTCGCCTCCTGAACGGCGGCGATGACGCGCTTATCGAGTATCTGGCGGAAGTGATCGAGCTGGTTCTGCGCGCGCTCAAGCTCCTGTTCATAGGGCTGACCATAGAGTAAAGCAACGGCCTGGGCGTCTTCTCCGCGTTCAAGGCTGGCGAGGGCGGTTTGCTGTTCGTCCTGCAGCTCATCGATGATTTTTATGCCTTCGCGCAGCAGGGACAGCTCATCATCCGATGCGCCGTTGTCCCGCAGTTTTTCCAGACGAAGCTCGATGCGCTTCAGGCTGTTTTCTGCCTGGTTATATTCCTTGAGCACCTGAGGATCTTTTTTGATGACGTACAGCCGTGCTAAATCAGACTGCGCCCAGATATCGGTTTCAATATCTTCCGTCAGCTGATCAAATTTCTGCCGTTGTTCAACGGCCTGACGCTCGAGGGTATCTGCACCGGACGCCATCAGCATGATGATGCCGGAGGCGATGGTCAGGCAGACCGTGGCCCCATAGGCCCAGTTGGTTATCGTCGCGATTCGCACCAGATGATCCTTTTACGACATGAGTAGGATGGCGTTCTTCAAATTATAGAAAACGTCTGATTTAAGGCGAAAAAAAAGGCGGCACAGCGCCGCCTGGTGTGGTCTTTATCGTCACGTCCTTACAAATCTGGAGGATTTTTTCCTTCTTCGATGAAATCGGGGTCCAGCTCTTCGGCGTTACCTTCGTGATCGCGCCCTGAGAAGAGGTTCCAGCAGGCGATAAACAGCGCGGCGATGAGTGGCCCAATCACAAAGCCGTTAATGCCGTACAGCTCCATGCCGCCGAGGGTGGAGATCAGAATCAGGTAGTCCGGCATTTTGGTGTCTTTCCCCACCAGCAGCGGGCGCAGAATGTTGTCCACCAGCCCGACGACGATCACGAAGAAGCCGACAATAAACAGCCCCTGCCAGATCTGGTGCGTGGCGAACAGGAAGATGGCGGCGGGCACCCAGACAATCGCCGAGCCGATGGCGGGCACCAGAGAGAGGAACGCCATCAGCGCACCCCAGAGCACGCTGCCGTCAATACCCGCAATAGCAAACGCAATCCCGCCGAGTATGCCCTGAACCACGGCCACTGCCGCCGTCCCTTTTACCGTGGCGCGCGACACGCCGACGAATTTGGCGAACAGGTGCTGCTTGGCGAAATCAGACAGCGGTAAGGAGTCGAGGATCTGGCGCACCAGATACGGGCCGTCTTTCAGCAGGAAGAACAGCAGATACAGCATGATGCCGAAGCTAATCGCAAAGCCAAACGTTCCCTTGCCAATCAGAAACGCGCTACCGGCGAGATACTGTCCGCCCTGCAGAGCGACATCGGAGAGTTTTTTCTGGATCTGCGCCGCGTTGGTCAGGTTGTGATCCGCGAGGAAGCCGCTGGCCCAGTCAGGCAGGTGGTTGAAGATGCTTGCCACCACCTCCGGGAACTGGGTGTTGTTCTCCTGCAGTTTGGTGTAAACCACGTTCAGCTCAATGGCGAGCGAGGAGAGGATCACCATCAGCGGAATAAAGACGATCAGGCAGATAATACCGATGGTCAACAGCGAGGCCAGCCCGTTACGATCCCCCAGCGCGGCGCGCAGCTTGTTTTTTACCGGGTTGAAGATGACGGTCAGAATGGCGGCCCACAGTATCGCGGAGAAGTAGGGCGACAGCACGTCGAAGAAGGCCCAGGTCACAAGGGCGAGAATGAAAATAAAGAAACCTTTAGTCAGTCCGTTAAAGCGCATCAGTCAGTCCTGGTTACTCATAAACTGTGTCGACTATAGAACTGATTGTGAGAATTACCAACCTTGCATCGGGTGGCGGCTGCGCCTTACCCGTCCTGCGGGCAGTGTTACGGTATGACTTCGCGCTTTACGGATACCACTTTCGACTGACCGAATACCGCCTTATCCCGCACCATGCTGTAAGTATCTGCTTGCGGAGGTGCTTATGGCCTGGCGTCCGATTCTCTATGTGATTCTCACAACCCATCCCAGACTCAGCGCGCGGCGCGCCCGTTTGCGTCTGGTCATCTAGCTTTTTATTAACAATCGCGGTATAACACACCTTCTTTGGATGTTTAGATGTCCATACGTATAGAAGGTAATATGCAAACACAACAAGAAAATGGGCAGCTTAAGCGCACCATGAAAACACGCCACCTGATCATGCTCTCGCTGGGTGGCGTGATTGGGACAGGGTTATTCTTCAATACCGGCTACATCATTTCCACAACCGGGGCGGCGGGCACGCTGCTGGCGTACCTGATTGGCGCGCTGGTGGTCTGGCTGGTGATGCAGTGTCTGGGCGAACTCTCCGTGGCGATGCCGGAAACCGGCGCGTTCCACGTCTATGCCGCCCGCTATCTTGGCCCGGCGACGGGCTACACCGTGGCGTGGCTCTACTGGCTCACCTGGACGGTGGCGCTCGGGTCGAGCTTTACCGCCGCCGGGTTCTGCATGCAGTACTGGTTCCCGCAGGTGCCCGTCTGGGCGTGGTGCGTGGTCTTCTGCGTGGTGATTTTTGGCCTGAACGTCATCTCAACGCGCTTCTTTGCGGAAGGCGAGTTCTGGTTCTCCCTGGTGAAAGTCATCACCATCATCGCTTTCATTATTCTTGGCGGCGCGGCGGTCTTTGGCTTTATCCCGATGCAGGACGGTTCACCCGCGCCGGGCTTAAGCAACATCACCGCCGAGGGCTGGTTCCCGCACGGCGGACTGCCGATCCTGATGACCATGGTGGCGGTGAACTTTGCCTTCTCCGGGACCGAACTTATCGGCATCGCGGCGGGAGAAACGGAAAATCCGCACAAGGTGATTCCGGTCGCGATCCGCACCACCATTGCGCGCCTGATTATCTTCTTTATCGGCACCGTGTTTGTGCTGGCGGCGCTGATCCCGATGCAGCAGGCGGGCGTGGAAAAGAGCCCGTTCGTGCTGGTATTTGAAAAGGTCGGTATTCCTTACGCGGCGGATATCTTTAACTTTGTGATTTTGACGGCGATCCTCTCGGCGGCGAACTCCGGGCTGTACGCCTCCGGGCGCATGCTGTGGTCGCTCTCTAATGAGAAAACGCTCCCGCGCTGCTTTGCCCGCGTGAACAAAAACGGCGTGCCGCTGACGGCGCTGTCGGTTTCTATGCTCGGCGGCGTGCTGGCGCTGTTCTCAAGCGTCGTGGCGCCTGACACGGTGTTTGTCGCGCTCTCGGCGATTTCTGGCTTTGCGGTGGTGGCGGTTTGGATCAGCATCTGCGCGTCGCACTTCGTTTTCCGTCGTCGTCATCTGCAGTCCGGTCAGCCGCTCTCTGCGCTGCAGTACCGCGCGCCGTGGTACCCGCTGGTGCCGGTGCTCGGTTTTATCCTCTGCGTGGTGGCCTGTGTCGGCCTGTGGTTTGACCCAAGCCAGCGCATTGCCCTTTATTGCGGGATTCCGTTTGTCGCCCTGTGTTATGGTGCCTACTATCTGACCCGAAATATGACATCGCAGGAGCCCGAACATGTCGCAGAATAATCCGCTTACCGCCCTCCTTGAAAAGCAGCCGTTTGTGGTGCTGGATGGCGCGATGGCGACGGAGCTGGAAGCGCGCGGCTGTAACCTGGCAGACAGCCTCTGGTCTGCCAAAGTGCTGATGGAAAACCCGGAGCTTATCCGCGAAGTGCATCTTGATTACTATCGCGCGGGCGCGCAGGTGGCGATCACCGCCAGCTATCAGGCCACGCCTGCGGGTTTTGCGGCGCGCGGCCTGGACGAGGCGCAGTCCCGGGCGCTGATCGGCAGAAGCGTGGAGCTGGCGCGTAAGGCGCGCGAAGCGTATCTGGCTGAAAATCCGCATGCGGGCACGCTGCTGGTGGCGGGCTCCGTTGGGCCGTACGGCGCCTATCTGGCGGATGGCTCAGAGTATCGCGGCGACTACGTGCGCAGTGCGGAAGCGTTCACCGACTTCCATCGCCCGCGCGTGGAAGCGCTGCTGGATGCGGGCGCTGACCTGCTGGCCTGCGAAACCCTACCGTCCTTTGAGGAGATTAAGGCGCTGGCGGCGTTGCTGTCTGAATATCCCCGCGCCCGGGCGTGGTTCTCCTTTACCCTGCGGGACAGCGAGCACCTGAGCGACGGTACGCCCCTGCGTGACGTGGTCAGCGCGCTGGCCGACTCTCCGCACATTGTTGCGCTGGGCATTAACTGCATCGCACTGGAAAACACCACGGCGGCGCTGAAGCACCTGCAAAGCCTGACGTCGCTGCCGCTGGTGGTTTACCCGAACTCGGGCGAGCATTATGACGCGGTAACCAAAACCTGGCATCACCACGGCGAAGCGTGCGAGACGCTGGCAGGGTATCTGCCCCAGTGGCTGGACGCCGGAGCGAAGCTGATTGGCGGCTGCTGTCGGACCACGCCGAAAGACATTGCTGAGCTGAACGCGCAGCGCTGAGTGCTTTGCCGGATGGCGGCTACGCCTTACCCGGCCTACGGATCGCTGACCCTCTCCCACGGGGCTGAGGAATCCCCAGTAATTTTTTTACCTGAAGCGATGAACGTTGCTTCAAAAAAAATTAATAACTTACAGCGACGCCCTGGTCCGGCTGTAAATCGCCGAAGCGTTTCCGTAAGGCCGGGGCGAGGCGCAGGGATGCGCCGAGAGGGCGTGGCCTGCAGGGATGCAGGCTCATGCCCGACCCGATAGCCTGAAGGAATAAGCTGAGGGCACCGCGAAGCGGCGATTTACCGCCGGGAGCCCGGGTCGCCAGGGCGGCGGCGATTGAGCCGCCATGGCACGTTCACCGGTCATGTCCTTACAGAGTAGCAAGAAACATAAAGTGAACGGAATGACCACCACAGCCGTATGTTCCCCCTCACCCCAGCCCTCTCCCTCAAGGGAGAGGGGGTCGTCGGTGCAGGCATTATTTTGTGGGGATTCCTCAGCCCACGGGGAGAGGGAAAAAAAACAACTGCACAAAACCAACTATCCTTTCCCGCTTTTTATCTAAAAACGAATCGTTATGAGCGATTCATTTTTATTCCTTTATCAAAATTCCCGCGTTGGAAATACTGCCCTCATAACAACAAGGGGAGCAGGCACTATGGCAATTTCATCGCGAATCACACTTCTCGGCGCACTGGCGCTGTGGGCATTTCAGGCACAGGCGGTGGACGTCACCGTCGCGTATCAAACTTCTGCGGAACCGGCGAAAGTCGCGCAGGCGGACAACACCTTTGCCAAAGAGAGCGGCGCGAAAGTCGACTGGCGCAAGTTCGACAGCGGGGCCTCCGTCGTGCGTGCGTTAGCCTCCGGCGACGTGCAGATCGGCAATATCGGCTCCAGCCCGCTGGCGGTCGCGGCCAGCCAGCAGGTGCCGATCGAGGTGTTCCTGCTCGCTTCGCAGCTCGGTAACTCTGAAGCGCTGGTGGTGAAGAAAAACATCACCAAACCGGAAGATCTGATCGGCAAACGCATCGCCGTGCCGTTTATCTCGACCACCCACTACAGCCTGCTGGCGGCGCTCAAACACTGGGGCATCAAGCCGGGGCAGGTACAAATTATCAACCTCCAGCCGCCAGCGATTATTGCGGCCTGGCAGCGCGGCGACATTGACGGGGCGTATGTATGGGCACCGGCCGTGAACGAGCTGGAAAAAGACGGTACCGTGCTGACCGACTCCGAAAAGGTGGGCCAGTGGGGCGCGCCAACGCTCGACGTGTGGGTCGTGCGTAAAGACTTCGCCGAGAAACATCCTGAGGTGGTGAAAGCCTTCGCGAAAAGCGCGATTGACGCCCAGCAGCCGTATATCAGTAACCCGGATGAATGGCTGAAGCAGCCCGCCAACCTGGAAAAACTCTCCCGCCTGAGCGGCGTGCCGGAAGCGGACGTGCCGGGGCTGGTGAAGGGCAATACCTATCTGACCCCCGCGCAGCAGGTGCAGCAGCTGACCGGGCCGGTAAACAAAGCGATTGTTGATACCGCCACCTTCCTGAAAGAGCAGGGCAAAGTGCCCGCGGTAGCGACGGATTACAGCCAGTACGTGACCGATCGTTTTGTGAAATAAGGAGTCCGCCATGCTGAATATTACAAATCTGTCTGCTGATTACGGTGGCAAACCCGCGCTGGAGGAGATCAACCTGACGCTGGACAGCGGTGAACTGCTGGTGGTGCTGGGTCCGTCCGGGTGCGGAAAAACCACGCTGCTGAATCTGATCGCCGGGTTTGTCCCTTATCAGCATGGCACCATTCAACTGGAAGGTAAAAAGGTGGAAGGCCCCGGCGCCGAGCGCGGCGTGGTCTTCCAGAATGAAGGCCTGCTCCCGTGGCGCAACGTGCAGGAAAACGTGGCGTTTGGGCTGCAGCTTGCGGGCGTCAATCGTGAACAGCGGCTGGGAACCGCGCGGGCGATGCTGAAAAAAGTGGGGCTGGAAGGGGCGGAAAAACGCTATATCTGGCAGCTTTCCGGCGGCCAGCGACAGCGTGTCGGGATTGCCCGCGCGCTGGCAGCGAATCCGCAGCTGTTGCTGCTGGACGAGCCGTTCGGGGCGCTCGACGCCTTCACCCGCGAGCAGATGCAAACCCTGCTCCTGCGCCTGTGGCATGAGACCGGCAAGCAGGTGCTGTTGATTACCCACGATATCGAAGAGGCGGTGTTTATGGCCACCGAGCTGGTGCTGCTCTCGCCGGGGCCGGGCCGCGTGCTGGAGCGCTTGCCGCTGGATTTCGCCCGCCGCTACGTCGCGGGGGAACCCGTGCGTAGCATCAAATCCGATCCGCTGTTTATCGAACAGCGTGAGTACGTTTTAAGCCGCGTGTTTGAACAGCGGGAGGCCTTCTCATGAGCATCGTCTTCAGTGAAAAAACGCGCCGCACGCGTCTGGCGCTGCGCTGGCCTTTCTCACGTCAAATCACGTTGAGCGTCGGTACGCTGCTGGTGCTGCTGGCGGTGTGGTGGGCAGTTGCTGCCCTGCAGTGGGTCAGCCCGCTGTTTCTGCCGCCGCCGGGACAGGTGCTGGCCAAACTCATTACCATCGCCGGGCCGCAGGGCTTTATGGATGCCACGCTCTGGCAGCACTTAGGTGCCAGCCTGGCGCGCATTCTGGTGGCGCTGCTGGCGGCGGTGATTATCGGGATACCGGTCGGGATCGCGATGGGCCTAAGCCCGACGGTGCGCGGCATCCTTGACCCGCTGATTGAGCTTTACCGCCCGGTACCGCCGCTGGCCTATCTGCCGCTGATGGTGATCTGGTTCGGCATCGGGGAAACGTCAAAAATCCTGCTGATCTATCTGGCGATTTTCGCCCCGGTTGCCATGTCGGCGCTGGCGGGCGTGAAGAGCGCCCAGCAGGTGCGGATCCGCGCGGCGCAGTCGCTGGGAGCCAGCCGTACGCAGGTGCTGCTGTTCGTGATTTTACCGGGCGCGCTGCCGGAGATTTTAACCGGGCTGCGCATCGGCCTTGGCGTGGGCTGGTCCACGCTGGTGGCGGCGGAGCTGATTGCGGCCACGCGCGGCCTTGGGTTTATGGTGCAGTCGGCGGGAGAGTTCCTGGCGACTGACGTGGTGCTGGCAGGGATCGCGGTGATCGCCGCGATCGCCTTCGGATTAGAACTGGGGCTGCGCGCGTTACAGCGCCGTCTGACGCCCTGGCATGGAGAAATACAATGAGTGAACGTCTGACCATCACCCCGCTGGGGCCGTACATTGGTGCACAGGTGTCGGGCCTGGATGTGACCCGTCCGCTGAGCGATAACCAGTTCGAGCAGCTGTACCACGCGGTGCTGCGCCATCAGGTGGTGTTCCTGCGCGAGCAGGCGATCACCCCGCAGCAGCAGCGCGCGCTGGCCCTGCGCTTTGGCGATCTGCATATCCACCCGGTCTATCCGCATGCGGAAGGGGTGGAGGAGATTATCGTCCTCGACACCCACAACGATAACCCGCCGGATAACGATAACTGGCACACCGACGTGACCTTTATCGAGACGCCGCCTGCCGGAGCCATTCTGGCGGCGAAACTGCTGCCGGAAACCGGCGGCGATACGCTGTGGACCAGCGGGATTGCGGCGTATGAGGCGCTCTCCGCGCCGTTCCGGACGCTACTGAGCGGGCTGCGGGCGGAGCACGACTTCAAAAAATCGTTCCCGGAGTACAAGTACCGTAAAACGGAAGAGGAACATCAGCGCTGGCAGGAGGCTGTGGCGAAACATCCTCCGCTGCTGCACCCGGTGGTGCGGACCCATCCGGTGACGGGCAAACAGGCGCTGTTTGTGAACGAAGGGTTCACCACGCGCATCGTGGACGTGACGGAAAAAGAGAGTGAGGCGCTGTTAGGTTTCCTGTTTGCGCATATCACCAAGCCGGAGTTTCAGGTGCGCTGGCGCTGGCAGGAGAACGATCTGGCGATCTGGGATAACCGCGTAACGCAGCATTATGCCAATGCGGACTATCTGCCGCAGCGCCGGATTATGCAGCGGGCGACGATTTTGGGCGATAAGCCGTTTTACCGTCCTTAACCCGTCGCTCCCGTAGGCCGGGTAAGCGCAGCGCCACCCGGCGAAAACGGTGCACAATTGCCGGGTGGCGGCTACGCCTTACCCGGCCAACAAAATACCGCACATTTAAAGGTGCGCCTCAATATACCGCTGATAGCGATTCGCCTTCAGGTAACACAAATCCACCAGCACCAGCCCGTCAACGCAGTTGTTGAACGCCGGGTCGCTGCCAAAATCAATAAACTGTACGCCGCCGGGCTCGCACAGCTCGGAATATTGCTTGTAGAGCGGCGGAATACCGCAGCCAAGATTGCCGAGCAGGGACTTCAGCTTCGTCAGATCGTCCACGTAATCCACGCCGCCAAACTGCGCCAGCACGTCCGGCAGGGAGGCGGGATACGGCTGGCGCGAGGCGGCAAGCGGATGCGTCGCTGGGAACCACAGGCGGTAAAAGGCGACCAGCAGATCCCGCGCGGCAGGCGGTAAGCCACCGGAAATGGATACCGGGCCAAACAGGTAGCGGTAGTGCGGATAACGCGCCAGATAGGCCCCAATGCCGGACCATAAATAGTCCAGGCCGCGGCGCCCCCAGTAGCGCGGCTGAATAAAGCTGCGCCCCAGCTCAATGCCGTGCTCCAGCACGTCCTGCATTTTGTCGTCGTAGTGGAAGAGGCTATAGCTGTACAACCCCTCAACGCCGCGCTTTTTGATCTGCATGGCCGTCGGCATAAAGCGATAGGCCCCGACGATCTCCAGATCGTCCTCATCCCACAGGATCAGGTGCAGATAATCATCGTCGTAGCTGTCGGTATCCCGGCGTTTGCCGCTCCCTTCCTCCACCGCGCGAAAGGCAATCTCGCGCAGGCGGCCCAGCTCGCGCAGCAGCGGGACGTCTTCCTGACCGTTACGCTGCCACAGATAGATGGTTTTACCGTCGCTGGTTTTGCCCAGACATTCGGCCTGCGCCAGCGCGCGCTTCAGGGTGGCCCGGTCTTCCGGACGGGCAATCGCGCACTGGGTTTTAAAGACGCCGGGCACTCCCTTGCCAAGACGCATCACGTGCTGACGGCACTGCTCGGCCATCTCACGCGACGAAAGGGTGGCGCTGTGCCAGTGATGCCACGCAATCTGCTGGCCGATTTTGATCGGCAGCTGGCTATGGCGGCGGCGGAACATCTGCTGCATCAGCAACAGCATCGACAGCGTCGGGGAGACCAGCGTGCTGGCATAAAAGAGCAGGCTGTTATGCGCCTGAATATGCACCGGCAGCAGCGGGGCGCGCAGCTTGCCTGCGAGTTTAATAAAGCCGGAGTGCCACTTTTTATCGCGAATACCTTTGCGCGTGGGGCGGGACACTTCGCCTGCCGGGAAGAAGATCAGCACGCCCGCGTTTTGCAGATGCTGTTCCATCTGCACCAGGGATGTTTTCGCTGTCCTGCCGCCCATATTGTCCACCGGAATAAACAGCGAGCTGAGGGGCTCAAGGTGGGTCAGCATCCGGTTGGTCACGACTTTAACATCGCGCCGCACGCGGGAGACGGCATACAGCAGCGCCAGTCCGTCCAGCGTACCCGTCGGGTGGTTGGCAATGATGACCAGCGGGCCATGTTCGGGGATTTGTTCAAGATCGCGGGCGGAAACGGTGCAGAGAATATCAAGGTGTTCCAGAACTTGCTCCACCATATCCAGGCCTTTCAGGTGGCGGTGTGCTGCGGCAAATTGCTGAAATTCGTCTTCGTAAAACAGTCTTTTTAACAGACTTTTTTGCCAGGGTGCAGGCCTCGCCTGAGGCCAAAGATCGTCGAGAACGCTATCGAGGCTAAACATGATTACTCCTCCTGCCGTCTTGCGAAGACAGTAGAAGGAGCAGATGTCGGTTGTATTGCAGTTTGGTGAAGATTAGCGGAGGATTTTTTTCTCGGCCAGATCCAGCGCGAAGTAGCTGAAGATCAGATCCGCGCCCGCGCGTTTGATCGCCCCCAGGCTTTCCAGGATCACTTTCTCTTCATCAATGGCACCCGCCAGGGCGGCGAATTTGATCATCGCGTACTCACCGCTCACCTGATAAGCGCCCAGCGGCAGCTCGGTGCGCTCGCGGATATCGCGCAGGATATCAAGGTACGCGCCAGCCGGTTTCACCATCAGGCAGTCTGCGCCCTGGGCTTCATCAAGCAGGGATTCACGTATCGCTTCGCGGCGGTTCAGCGGGTTCATCTGATAGGTTTTACGATCGCCTTTCAGCGCCGTGCCCGCCGCTTCACGGAACGGGCCGTAGAAGGAGGAGGCGAATTTGGTGGAGTAAGACATGATGGCGGTGTCGGTAAAGCCCGCCGCGTCCAGCGCCTGACGAATCGCCTGAACCTGTCCGTCCATTGCCGCAGATGGGGCGATGAAGTCTGCACCGGCCGCGGCCGCGACGACAGCCTGCTTGCCAAGGTTCAGCAGGGTGGCATCGTTATCCACGCCGTGATCGCACAGCACGCCGCAGTGGCCGTGTGAGGTGTATTCGCAGAAACAGGTATCGGACATGACGATCATTTCCGGCACGGTCTCTTTGCAGATGCGGGACATGCGGGCGACGAGGCCATCTTCTTTCCACGCGTCGCTGCCGGTGGCATCGGTATGGTGTGAGATGCCGAAGGTCATCACCGAGCGGATCCCCGCGTTGGCGATGCGTTCAATCTCACGCGCCAGATATTTCTCCGGAATGCGCATGACGCCCGGCATGGCTTCGATGGCTTTGTAGTCATCGATCTCTTCTTCGACAAAAATCGGCAACACCAGATCGTTTAAGGTCAGGGTTGTCTCTTCAAACATAGCGCGCAGTGCAGGTGACTTGCGCAGGCGGCGTGGGCGTGCAATTAAATCGGTCATGGTATGCCTGATGTTTGTGGAACAAAGAAGGCTAGTGTACCTCAAAGTGAAGACGGGTGTTTTACTAAAGTGGGCATTTTGCTTTTTGCGAAATGCGGCAGGTCAGGTTTCATTTCATCAATATTTAATACAGGTTAGTATATTACTGATAGGGGGTGAGGTATTCGTGTTGTTTCTATATTAAGTGGGATGCATCATTAAAAATGATCTATTATTTGTTGTTATATATTTCTCCTTCGCTTGTCTGTATTTTAACGTTTTGTTTTTATAATATTTATCTTGAGTGAACCCTGCGTTTGTTGTTTTTGATGTGTTATTGGTCTGGATACGGACTTAATGGAAACATTCATTGAACCTTTTCGAAATGAAACTGCATAATTCCCTCCGCAATTAAATATTGCAAATTCATTGATGGACAAACTTGCTTACGTCCCTGAGGAGGGATGACCCAATGCAAACATGGAAAAAGAAACTCGTTGTATCTCAACTTGCATTAGCCTGCACCCTGGCTATCGCTTCTCAGGCCAGTGCGAAGGATATTTCCGGTACAACTTATAATACCTTCGGATACGATAATACAGTGTCCACCCCCTGGTATTATGGCTATGCCGACTGGGATTACTCAGACGTTACCCACGACGGTGATATTTATCCGGTGATTAATAAATCCACCGTGAATGGTATTATTTCAACATACTATCTGGATGATGGTATCAATGGTCGGGCTAATGCATTAAGCATTTCCAACAGTACCATTAATGGCATGATTACCTCTGAGTGTATGACCACCTCGTGTGCTGATAGTATAGACACCGACGGCACGACCCATTCTCAGTACGATCGTTTTAGCCTGACCGTTGATCACTCCACCATTAACGACACCTATGAGCATTATGCTTACAATGTGGTAAATGGCGATAATACCGAAACCCACTATCTTGATACCTATGGGTTGGGCAATGCAATTACCCTGGATGTTGAATCGGATATTGTTATCCAGAATAACTCTCACGTCGCGGGTATTACCCTGACGCAGGGGTATCAGGAGCTGGATAATACCCCGTACGACGGTGTTGAAGGCGTAGCCAACAGCAGCAACGTCTTTACCGACACGCTACTGGTGAAAGATTCGGTACTGACTTCTGGTGCGTACAGCGATTTAGGTACCAGCGGATTCTACGGTCAAACCGCGAAGCCGAGCGACTATGGTGAAACCAACGCGACAGCGGCAGATGATGCGGCGCTGATTGTGGCCGCCAGCGCGTCTGATAACGCGATGCAGACCAGCGCCACGTTCGATCACTCCACCGTGACTGGAGACATTCTTTTCTCCAGTACCTTCGACAACAACTTCTACCCGAACGGCGATCCGGCAACGGATACCAGTGCAGACGGTATCTATAACCCAACCACCAACGGCTGGGACGGTACCGATAAGCTGGACGTTACCCTGACCAATGGCAGCAAATGGGTTGGTGCAGCGCAGTCGAGCGTCGAGGCTATCGGCACGGCGCAGATGTATGGCCTGGGCTACAGCAACGTAGACTGGAGCGCTCTGTCCCCAAACAGCATTTGGCCAGACTCCACCTATGACAGCAACGGACATGTTGCGGGCGAAGCGGTGTATCAGAGCGGTCTCTTTAACATCACGCTGGATAACGGTTCCGAGTGGGATACCCGCAAGGTGTCTAACATCGACACGCTGACGGTAAATAACCAGTCTCAGGTCAATGTTGAAAACTCAGGTCTGCTGGCGGATACCATCACCCTGACTAATGCTTCCTCATTGAATATCGGCGACAGCGGCGGCGTGGCCACCGACCATCTGTATCTGGACAGCTATAGCCGTGCGGCACTGACGGAAGAAACGGCCGATCTGTATGCCAACACCATCACCGTGGATAACGGTGCAGAGCTGGCGCTGGGGTTGGGACAGGTTGATACGCACAATATGGTACTGACCGATGGTGGTGTGCTGAACGTTGCCAGCCGTGATTACGTGCTGAACAGCGATCTGAACAACGCACGCTATATCACCAACGATAAGCACAATGCCGATTACGACTACGGCGTTGTGGCGATTAATTCTGAAGGCCATCTGTCAGTGAACGGTGACGTCGCCGGTAACTACAAGGTCCGTATCGACAACGCGACCGGAGCCGGTTCCGTCACCGATTACAAAAACAAAGAGATTATTCGCGTCTATGACAATAACGCGGATACTGCAGCCAGCTTTACTGCTGCAAACAAAGCCGATTTAGGTGCCTACACCTACCAGGCGCAGCAGCAGGGTGACGCCGTTGTCCTCCAGCAGAAAGCGCTGACCGACTACGCCAATATGGCGCTGAGCATCCCTTCTGCCAACACCAACATCTGGAATCTGCAGCAGGATACCGTTGGTACGCGTCTGACCAACAGCCGTCACGGCCTGGCGGATAACGGCGGGGCGTGGGTGAGTTACTTCGGCGGTAACTTCGACGGCGACAATGGCGTTCTTAGCTACGATCAGGACGTGAGCGGTATTATGGTCGGTCTGGATACCCAGATTGACGGTAATAATGCGAAGTGGATCGTCGGTGGTGCGGCAGGTTTCGCGAAGGGGGATATCAGCGATCGTACCGGTCAGGTCGATCAGGACAGCCAGACGGCGATGATCTACGCGTCTGCGAAGTTCATGAACGATCTTTTCCTCGACAGCTCCCTGAGCTACACCCGCTTCAACAGCGATCTCTCTGCTAACATGAGCAACGGCCAGTATGTTGACGGCAACACCACCAATGACGCGGTTGGTTTTGGGCTGAAACTGGGCTATGACTGGAAACCAAACCTGTCCGGCTACGTCACACCATACGCAGCCGTGTCTGGCCTGTTCCAGTCTGGCGATGATTATCGCCTCAGCAATGACATGCGCATGGATGGGCAATCTTACGATAGCCTGCGTTATGAACTCGGTGTTGATGCGGGTTACACCTTCAACTACGGCGGCGATCAGGCTCTGACGCCTTACTTCAAACTGGCCTGGGTCTATGACGATGCTGATAACAATGCCGACATTAACGGTGACAGCATTGATAACGGCGTTAAAGGCTCCGCTGTGCGCGTAGGGCTGGGCACCCAGTTCAGCTTCACGAAGAACTTCAGTGCTTACACTGATGCCACTTATCTGGGCGGCGGCGACGTTGATCAGAACTGGGGCGCAAACCTGGGTGTGAAATATACCTGGTAATAAATAAAAGCGGGGGGGAGGTGTTACCTCCCCCCGCTTTTTACAGAAGTAATAAAAATAATATTGAACCGACAAATACGGATGCCTTGAGGTCTGCATGAAGGTTAATGCGAAACCACTTTCTGAATTACGCCGGCTCGAACAGTGTTTGAAATCAGCCAGTACCCCTTTTAAATCTGCTCCAAAACAATTAATTATATCCGGTGAATGTAATGAGCCCCGTACCATCGTATTCCAAACCGGTGTTATCGAAATCTATCGACATTCAGATGAACTGCTTGTGGGCATCGCGACAGCGCCGTTTATTTTGGGTTTGTCCACAGTGATGATTAATCACTGTCAGGAATATAGAGTGATAGCCAAAACATCCTGCACGGGTTTTTATTTGCCCACTGAAACCACCCGTCAACTTATACAACAGCACGCGCTATGGAAAGAGGCCTTCGGTTGGTTATCCTGGATAAACTACATTCTTGAGAAACGCGATATGCAGCTGGTGGGAAATAATTCCTATCATCAGATCCGCGCCATGCTGTTGAATATGGCGGAGTGGGATGAAACGTTGCGTTCAAAAATCGGTGTGATGAATCATATTCAACAAAGTACGCGTATTTCACGTTCAGTGGTTGCTGAGGTTCTCGCTGCCCTGCGGCAAGGTAACTATATCAATATGAGCCGGGGCAAGCTGGTCAGCATCAACCGCTTGCCCACGGAATATTAAGATCAGTTAGACGCGGTGAGCACCTGGGCTTTATTGGCGCTCAGTTCTGCCACCAGGTTATTAATCCCGTCACTCATATTGACGAAACGCGTATGCGGGGAGCGGGTGACCACCACAAACGCGCCCACGTTTGACTGCGGGATCATGGCCATATAGGTGATGAATCCACCGCCGCCGCCGGTTTTCTGAATAATACCCGGACGCCCATTTTTCGGCGCCATATAGACCCACCCCATGCCGAGCGCATCGGCTTTACCCGGCACGTCCATCCCGATGACGCGGTGCAGCTGAGTACGCTGATAAATCAGAGTCTGCATGCGATCGGCCTGGCTGGTGCGAGCGTAGAAATCTGAAGAAAGGAACTGCTGCATCCAGCGCATCATGTCGCCAGGCGTGGAGTAAACCCCGCCGCTGCCCACAGCCGCGAGCGTGTTATTACAGGGGCTGGCGCCTTTCTCTGCCACCATCAGGCGACGGCACTGATCCGGTGACGGGGTAAACGTGGTGTCTTTCATGCCGAGCGGACGGGTGATCTGCTCTTCAAACAGCTGCGTATAGGGTTTGCCAGCCGCCGTTGAGAGGGCATCCGCCAGCAGGTCGAACGCCAGGTTTGAATAAGAGGCCTGCGAGCCCGGTGCCGCTTTCAGCGTGGCGGTACTCAGATAGCTCCAGCGCTGGTCGCGCGTTGGCCAGACAAATACGTCACGATGCGCCGCCCCGCCTGGCTGCTCACGCGGCAGGGCGCTGGTGTGGGTTGCAAGGTTCACAAGCCGGATCGGCGTCCCCTGATACGTGGGGACCCGGGCACCTGGCGGCGCGTATTTGCTGAGCGGATCGTCAAGCTTCACCACGCCCTGGTCGAGCAGTTTCACCAGCATTTCGCTGGTCATCAGCTTGGTTAAGGATGCGATGCGGATAACGGAATCCAGCTGCGGGTGAACGTTATTTCCCGGGCGCGTTTCGCCAAAGCTGCGGAACACACGCTGGTTGCCGTCGATGACGACCATCGCCATCCCGGTCGCGCCGCTGCCGTAATAGATAAGGTTCGCGTAGCGATCGGCAATATCTGAAGCTAAAACGGGTGCCGTCAGCGGTTGGGCTGCCTGGGCGGTAGAAAAGCTCACCGCACACAGCGCGGCAAAAGAGAGCAGACAACGTTTCAACGAAAAGCATCCATGAAGTGAATGAGGAAAGTAATGGGTATTTATACTACTAATCGGAACCGCGCAATGCCCCGAATTGCATAACGATAGCGAGAAAAACGTAACCATGGGTAAATATGAACAATTTACTTACGAGCCATCTCCCATTTTGTGACATCGGGCTTATGATAGGCACCAGTTTCACTCAATCTTACGGAGAACGGTATGTCTGAGAAGCGTGTGGTTATGGTTGTCGATATGCAGAACGGGGTATTTGAAACCCCTCGTCATCAGCGTGAAAAGTGTGTCTCTCTGATCAACCAGCTTACGCAGGCAGCCGACACGGTGATTTTTATTCAGCATACTGAGGCTGGTGGCCTGGAAGAGGGGAGTGAGGGGTTTGCACTACTGCCTGAACTCCATCAACCTGCTGACGCGCTTTACGTGACCAAAACCGCCTGTGATGCCTTCTACAACACCGCGCTTGAGGCGCTGCTGCGTGAGCAGGGCATTCGCGAGTTTGTCATTTGCGGCTGCGCCACCGATTACTGCGTCGATGCGACGGTTAAGAACGGCGTCAGCCGGGGTTATCACATCACCGTGGCGGAAGATGCCCATACTACAGCCAATCGCCCGGCTGCTGAAGCACAGATCCTGATTAACCATCACAACGACGTCTGGCGTAACTTCATTGCGCCGGCGAATCCTCTCGCGGTGAAACGCACCGATACAATTCTTGAAAATTGGAAAGCGAACTAATAATTAACGATCGGGTCTGACCTTTTTGCCTGAGCCAGGAGGCTGGCTCGGGCAGGTTTTTCGTGTGGTGACGTGTTGTACACAGCAACAGCCATAACAACAAGAAGGAAGCATTATGTTTAAGTCTTTTTTCCCAAAGCCGGGGCCTTTTTTCCTGTCGGCATTTATTTGGGCACTGATCGCTGTCATTTTCTGGCAGGCGGGCGGCGGCGCATGGCTGACGCGCATCACGGGGGCGACAGGCGAGGTGCCGATTAGCGCGGCGCGCTTCTGGTCGCTGAGCTACCTGCTGTTTTACGCCTACTACACGGTGTGCGTAGGGCTGTTTGCACTGTTCTGGTTTGTCTATTCTCCGCACCGCTGGCAGTACTGGTCGATCCTCGGTACATCGCTGATTATCTTTGTGACCTGGTTCCTCGTGGAGGTGGGCGTGGCGGTTAACGCCTGGTATGCGCCGTTCTACGATCTGATCCAGACCGCGCTCAGCTCGCCGCATAAGGTGACCATCAACCAGTTCTACCATGAAGTTGGCATCTTCCTCGGCATTGCCCTGATTGCGGTTATCATCGGCGTGATGAACAACTTCTTCGTCAGCCACTACGTTTTCCGCTGGCGTACCGCGATGAACGAACATTATATGGCGCACTGGCAGCATCTGCGCCATATCGAAGGCGCCGCGCAGCGTGTGCAGGAAGACACCATGCGTTTTGCCTCCACCCTTGAAGACATGGGCGTCAGTTTTATCAACGCCATCATGACGCTGATTGCCTTCCTGCCGGTGCTGGTGACGCTCTCTGCGCACGTGCCGGATCTGCCTATTGTCGGTCATCTTCCGTATGGTCTGGTGATTGCCGCGATCGTCTGGTCGCTGATGGGAACGGGCCTGCTGGCGGTGGTGGGGATCAAACTGCCGGGGCTGGAGTTTAAAAATCAACGCGTCGAAGCCGCGTACCGTAAAGAGCTGGTTTACGGCGAAGATGATGCCAACCGCGCCTCGCCGCCGACCGTCCGCGAGCTGTTTGGCGCCGTACGCCGTAACTACTTCCGACTCTACTTCCACTATATGTATTTCAACATTGCCCGTATTTTGTATCTGCAGGTGGATAACGTTTTCGGTTTGTTCCTGCTGTTCCCGTCGATTGTTGCGGGTACGATTACGCTCGGTCTGATGACGCAGATCACCAACGTTTTCGGTCAGGTTCGTGGGTCGTTCCAGTACCTGATCAGCTCCTGGACCACGCTGGTAGAACTGATGTCTATCTACAAACGTCTGCGCAGCTTTGAACGCGAGCTGGACGATCGTGACCTGCAGGAAGTCACCAACACATTTAGCTAATACAGGACGTTGCTATGTCTTTTGCCGTACCGCGCGCGTTACCGTTGTCCTTGCTGGCCGCTCTTGTGCTGGCAGGCTGTGCCGAAAAAGGGGCTGCTCCGCTCAAAAAGGGGGAGAAGCCCGTCGATGTGGCAAGCGTTGTGCGGCAGAAAATGCCCGCCAGCGTGAAGGATCGCAATGCGTGGGCAGACGCGCTGGCAAAAACCTTTGAAAGCCAAAAGATCGCGCCGACCGAGGAGAACATTTGTTCGGTGCTGGCGGTGGCGCAGCAGGAGTCGATGTACCAGTCAGACCCGGCTGTGCCGGGGCTGAATAAAATTGCCTGGAAAGAGATCGACCGCCGCGCGGAGTCCATGCACATCCCGGCGTTCCTCGTGCATACCGCGCTTAAAATCACCTCACCGAACGGCAAAAGTTACAGCGAGCGGCTGGATACGGTGAAAACCGAAAAACAGCTTAGCGCCATCTTTGATGATTTCATCAGCATGGTCCCAATGGGGCAGAAGCTGTTTGGCTCACTGAACCCGGTCCACACCGGAGGCCCAATGCAGGTAAGCATCGCGTTCGCGGAGAAGCATACCGACGGCTACCCGTGGAAAATCGACGGCACGGTGCGCCAGGAGGTCTTCTCCCTGCGCGGCGGGCTGTGGTTCGGCACGTATCACCTGCTGAACTACCCGGCGAACTACGATGAGCCGCTGTACCGCTTTGCCGACTTTAACGCCGGCTGGTATGCCAGTCGTAATGCGGCATTCCAGAGTGCGGTCAGCCGCGCAAGCGGCGTTAAGCTCGCGCTGGACGGCGATCTCATCGCTTACGGCAGCAGCGAGGCGGGAAGCACTGAGCTTGCCGTACGGAAATTATCGACAACGCTTGGTTTGAGCAACAGCGACATTCGCCGTCAGCTTGAGAAAGGCGATAGCCTGGCCTTTGAGAAAACGGATCTGTACAAGAAGGTGTTTGCGCTAGCAGAGCAGAAAAGCGGGAAAACGTTACCGAGGGCTATCCTGCCGGGGATCCAGCTGGAAAGCCCGAAGATCACGCGTAACCTGACCACCGCGTGGTTCGCAAAACGCGTGGACGATCGCCGGGCTCGCTGTATGGGGCTTTAACGGCGACGGCGAAAGCGCAGCGCTAATGCCACCACGCCCAGAATCATACATCCCGCGAGGAAGGGAATCAGGCCGAACAGGGTGCTGACGCCAAAGCCAATCTCAACTCGCGGGCGTCCGTTATCCTGTACCTGCATCAGGTGTTCATAAACGCCTGGCGCATGGACCAGCATATTGAGCAGCTGTGAGCCAGCCCAGAAGCAGAACAGGACAAACAGGGCATACGCGATATTACCCGCCGTGGAGGTTTTTGGTTTTCCGCCAAAAATCGGTTTCGACAATGTAAAGTCAGCCATGATGACCTCCGGATAAATCGCTCTGTTAATACGCTTCGTACAGGGTGAGTTTGACAGGTCATCGCATTTGTCAATATCAGAATCGTGGTAATTTACGCGCCGGAATCCTCCTGGATTGTTGATTTCTGCAGCACATCACAATTTCATGACTTAACTGAAATTGCGTCGCGTTTCAGAATTTCCGTATCTGCCACAGACCTGGCCGTAAAACTGTGAGAGGATGTCTTTTTTTCCTGCCGGAGTTGTTATGAAGCTCACGTCCAAACTACGCCGTGACTGGCACTACTACGCCTTCGCTATCGGGCTGATCTTTATTCTTAATGGTGTCGTGGGCCTGTTGGGGTTTGAGGCAAAAGGCTGGCAAACGTATGCCGTTGGGCTGGTGACCTGGGTGATCAGTTTCTGGCTGGCGGGGTTGATTATCCGCCGTCGTCCTGAAGAGACGACAGCGGATGAGGCGGAGTCGGCGAAGCGCGCCGATTAACCGTTTACGGAACTTTTAAGCGCGCTGTCGGCGGCGTGACGCTCCAGCGCCAGTTCGATCAGGCGGGTGATCAATTCCGGGTAGCTCAGGCCACTTGCCTGCCACAGCTTTGGATACATGCTGATGTTAGTGAACCCTGGCAGCGTGTTAATTTCATTGATCACCACCTCGTTTTCCGGCGTCAGGAACACATCCACGCGCGCCATGCCGCAGCAGCCGAGCGTCTGATAAGCGCGAATGGCGATCGCCCGGATCTTATCGTTAACCGCCGGATCGATATCCGCAGGCACGACAACCTGGGCGCCTTTGTCATCAATGTATTTAGTGTCGTACGAGTAGAAGTCGCTGTTTAACACCACCTCTCCGCAGGTGCTCGCCTGTGGAAAATCGTTGCCCAGCACGGCGCACTCAATTTCACGGCCTTTAATACCCTGCTCAACCACCACTTTATGGTCGAACTCAAACGCCAGGCGGACGGCCTGCGTGAACTCAGCTTCGCTGGTCACTTTGCTGACGCCCACGGAGGAGCCCTGGTTTGCAGGCTTCACAAACAGCGGCAGACCCAGCTCTCCGCTAATTTGCGCGAAGCTGTGTTTGTCGCGGTTGGCGCGGGTGAGGGTCACGAATGGCGCAATGTTCAGCCCGGCATCGCGCAGCAGGCGTTTGGTCACGTCTTTGTCCATGCATGCGGCAGAGCCGAGTACGTCCGAGCCGACGAACGGCAGGTTGGCCATGCGCAGCATTCCCTGCAGGGAACCATCTTCCCCCAGTGTGCCGTGAACGATAGGGAAGACAACGTCGATCTGGGCGAGAGCCTGTGCATTGCCAGCGTCGATAAGCTGCCCCTTCACGACGCCGGGTACGGTGGCGACGCTCACTTCCGAAGGATTAAGGGCGATGTGTGCCGGATCGTGAGCATTCAGCAGATACTGGCTGGCATCGTTAACGTGCCACTGGCCCTGTTTATCAATGCCCAGCAGCACCACGTCGAAGCGGCTTTTATCGATCGCATCAACGATATTTTTGGCCGATTGCAATGACACTTCGTGTTCCGCTGATTTTCCCCCAAAGACAATACCTACGCGCTGCTTAGCCATCTCACTCTCTTCCAGTCTGACGAAAAGCCAATAACATACCACGATGCCCGGCGGGTTTCGCGGCCTTCTGCCATAATGTTTTGGGGAATGTTGAGGGGGGAGAGTGAAAGGAAAAACGCTGCTGACCGTATTTATCATTTTGGCCATCGCAACGGTGGGTTACCGCTGGTTGCCGCCTTACTACAACCCTTTCATGCCGCTGACGCTTGACGACCCGCCGGGCCGAATCACCCAGTATAAGCTTCGGCGCTTAACCCCCGAGGCGTGCGCGAGCCTGCTTTCGCAGGCTAACCAAAGAGATCTCATCCGCACCCAGCCGGTGGCTGACAGCGGCGGCGCGTGTCCGCTTAACAACGTTGTGCGCGTGCGTGACTTCGGTCCGGTCGGCCTGAACAGCAGTTTTCTCGCCAGCTGTCCGCTGGCGCTCAGCTCAGCCCTCTTTATCAGCCAGCAGGCCCGGCCGCTGACAAAACGCTATACGAGCAGCGACCTGGCGCGTATCGATCATCTCGGCAGCTTTGCCTGCCGCAATATTTACCACCGCCCTGACGCGCGACGCAGTGAACATGCTACGGCTGAGGCGCTGGATATCGCCGCTTTTCGTCTGACGAACGGGGAACGCGTCACGGTGCTGAACGGTTGGAAGGCGGCAACAACGCAGCCATGGCTGAAGGCCATGCTGGCGGCGAGCTGCGGCTACTACGGAAACGGCCTGGGGCCGGAGTATAACGCGGCGCATGCCAACCATTTTCATCTGGGCATGCGCGGTTTCGGACTCTGTCGGTAAAGCATAATATTCCGCCAGAAAATGGATGAATTGTGACTTATTTCACAAATATGATGACTGGGAAGATAAAACACCAAAGTCAGTCAGGCCGCATCTCTGGTGCGACGTCAAAACGCGTAACTTGCTAATCTGACGGCGAATTCGCCTAAAAATGAAGACTATTTCTTTATGGAATCCTGGAAAGTTAATCTCATCTCGGTCTGGTTCGGCTGCTTCTTCACCGGGTTGGCCATCAGCCAGATCCTGCCGTTCCTGCCGCTGTATGTCTCGCAGTTGGGGGTGACTTCGCATGAAGCGCTCTCCATGTGGTCCGGTCTGACGTTCAGCGTCACGTTTCTGGTCTCCGCCATTGTGTCACCGATGTGGGGCAGCCTGGCGGATCGGAAAGGCCGAAAGCTGATGCTGCTGCGCGCCTCGCTCGGGATGGCGATTGCTATTCTGCTGCAGGCCTTCGCCACCAACGTCTGGCAGCTGTTTTTCCTGCGCGCGGTGATGGGGCTGACATCCGGGTACATTCCGAATGCCATGGCGCTGGTCGCCTCTCAGGTGCCGCGCGAGCGTAGCGGCTGGGCGCTGAGTACGCTCTCCACGGCGCAGATCAGCGGCGTCATCGGCGGTCCGCTCCTGGGGGGCTTTCTGGCGGACCACGTCGGGCTACGCGCGGTATTTATCATCACTGCGGTTCTGCTGGTGGTCAGTTTTCTGGTGACGCTCTTTCTGATTAAAGAGGGGGGCCGTCCGGTTATCAGTAAATCTGAACGTCTGAGCGGCAAGGCTGTCTTCGCCTCGCTGCCCTATCCGGGACTGATGATCAGCCTGTTTGTGACCACCATGGTGATCCAGCTTTGTAACGGTTCGGTCGGTCCGATTCTGGCGCTGTTTATCAAGTCGATGGAGCCGGATAGCACCAATATCGCTTTTCTGAGCGGCATGATTGCCGCCGTGCCGGGCGTATCCGCCCTGATTTCCGCGCCGCGTCTGGGAAAACTGGGTGACAGGATCGGCACGGCGCGCATCCTGATGGCGACGCTGATCTTTGCGGTGGTACTCTTCTTCGCGATGTCGTTTGTCACCTCTCCGCTTCAGCTTGGCGTATTGCGATTTCTGCTTGGGTTTGCTGATGGCGCCATGTTGCCTGCGGTGCAGACCCTGCTGGTTAAATATTCCAGCGACCAGGTGACGGGGCGTATTTTTGGATATAACCAGTCATTTATGTATCTGGGGAATGTTGCCGGTCCGCTTATTGGCGCATCCGTTTCCGCGATGGCCGGTTTTCGCTGGGTATTTGCGGCGACAGCGATTGTTGTTTTAATCAATATTATCCAGCTGGCTATTGCGCTGCGACGCCGCAGACAAATGGCGGAGGCCAAATCGGCGAGATAACAATTTCGCAGATGTATTATATATTCTTATGGTCGCCGCATTTTTATATAACAAAATGCGGCGTCTTTTTATAGAAAAACGTTTCGATCACGGCGCTACCTCTTTATTTCTGTTCCTGTGTCACTTTTGCATACCATAATTAATTTCTTCTCTTTGCAATAGGGATTCAGAGTGATAACGTCAGACAAAACTGAAAAAGGAACTGGCACGATGAAAAACCTCATTGCTGAATTGCTGGTTAAGCTGGCACAAAAGGAAGAAGAGTCAAAAGAGCTGGTGGCTCAGGTCGAAGCGCTTGAAATTGTTGTCACCGCGCTGCTGCGACAAATGGCAAAAACCGATCAACAGGCGTTGATAGAGAGCGTGGAAGGTGCGCTGGACAGCGTCAGGCCTGAATCGCAGGTTCCGGTTGAGGATGCCGAGATGCTCCACCAGTACGTAAAGAAGCTGTTAAGGCATCCGCGCAGCTAAACCGTCACAGGACGTAACGACGTGTCATAGAATTGTCATGCAGGATGCCTATAGTCGCTCTGTTTTTATTTTTATGTATTTGTACATGGAGAAAATAAATTGAAACAGAGCGCACTTTTCATTGCATTACTTCCCCTGTTAATTACCCCTGCCATTTATGCTGATACGACGCAAACCAGCGTGCTGGATAATCGTGCGGCAAAAGGGGATATCACCCAGCCTGGCGGCGCGCGCCGTTTATCAGAAGATCAAACTGCCGCTATTCGCGCTTCGCTGAATGATAAGCCGGCGAAAAATATTATTCTGCTGATTGGCGATGGAATGGGCGATTCCGAAATCACGGCGGCGCGAAATTATGCCGAGGGAGCGGGCGGCTTTTTTAAAGGTATCGATGCCTTACCGCTGACCGGACAATATACCCATTACGCGCTGGATAAAAAAACCGGTAAACCGGATTACGTAACGGACTCCGCGGCCTCTGCCACGGCGTGGTCCACCGGCGTGAAAACCTATAATGGTGCGCTGGGCGTGGATATTCACGAAAAAGATCATCAAACCCTTCTGGAGATGGCAAAAGCGGCGGGCCTGGCGACGGGCAACGTCTCCACCGCTGAACTCCAGGATGCAACGCCCGCGGCGCTGGTGGCGCACGTGACCTCGCGTAAGTGCTACGGCCCGTCAGTAACCAGCGAAAAATGCCCAACGAATGCGCTGGAAAAAGGCGGCAAAGGCTCGATTACGGAACAGCTGCTGAACGCGCGTCCTGACGTGACCCTGGGCGGCGGCGCGAAAACCTTCGCGGAAACGGCGACGGCGGGCGAGTGGCAGGGCAAAACGCTGCGCGAGCAGGCGCAGGCTCGCGGCTATCAGCTGGTGAGTGATGCCAGCTCTCTGGCGGCGATAAGCGAGGCGAACCAGGACAAGCCGCTGCTGGGGCTGTTCTCTGACGGCAACATGCCCGTGCGCTGGGAAGGACCAAAAGCCTCGTATCACGGCAACATCGATCAGCCTGCTGTGACCTGTACGCCGAACCCGAAACGTACGGACAGCGTACCGACGCTGGCGGCGATGACCGATAAAGCGATCTCTCTTTTGAGCAAGAGCGAAAAAGGGTTCTTCCTGCAGGTTGAGGGCGCGTCGATCGATAAACAGGATCATGCCGCGAATCCGTGCGGCCAGATTGGCGAAACCGTCGATCTGGACGAAGCGGTGCAGAAGGCGCTCGCGTTCGCGAAAAAAGACGGTAACACCCTGGTGATCGTCACCGCGGACCACGCGCACGCCAGCCAGATCATTCCGCCAGATACCAAAGCCCCTGGCCTGACGCAGGCGCTGAACACCAAAGATGGCGCCGTCATGGTGATGAGCTACGGTAACTCTGAAGAAGAGTCCATGGAGCACACGGGCACCCAACTGCGCATTGCCGCCTACGGTCCGCATGCGGCCAACGTGGTAGGCCTGACCGATCAAACGGATCTGTTCTACACCATGAAGGCGGCGCTGGGTCTGAAATGATAAAATCCCGGCGGAAATCACATCTGTCGGCTGGTTTTTTTCCTGTCAAGAACCAGACTTACAGGGAATGTTCACAAAAGGATGGTGCAATGAAAACAACATTACTGGTTACTCTGCTCTCCGGCCTGTTCCTGGTCGCATCGGCGAACGCGGAAGAGAAAACGTTAACGCCGCAGCAGCAGCGTATGACCACCTGTAATCAACAGGCGACGTCTCAGAGTCTGAAGGGAGATGCTCGCAAGACCTATATGAGCGACTGCCTCAAAAACGGCGCTGCGAAGCCAGCTGAAAAAAGCCTGACCCCGCAGCAGCAAAAAATGCGCGAGTGTAATGCGAAGGCAACCGAACAGTCCCTGAAAGGGGACGACCGCAGCAAGTTCATGAGTGCCTGCCTGAAGAAAAAAGTGTAGTTCTAACGGGTGAGCGGCTCCGGCGGCTCACCCGAAATTTCATACTTTCCCCGCAGACCCCCTCTCTATAATTTGGGAAAATGTTTCAGAATATTCCCAAAAATGATGAATGATGAAACGTATTACAACAAAAAGCGCATTCGGGAAGAGTGGAATTTAACCCTTTCTCAGGATGACCCTCACCGCGCCGGCATTCAGTTTGCCCGGCGAGTTAGGCTGGCGCGCGCCGTGGGGCTGGCGGCGATGTTTTTCCCGGTTGCGGGAATGCTGGTCACCCATTTTTTACCCGGAGGCTGGTGGCTTTTACTGGTGGGGTGGTCGTTCGTCTGGCCCCATTTCGCCTGGCAGCTATCCTGCCGGGCCACGTCACCTCATCAGCAGGAAACTTTCAATCTTAAAATAGATGCCATTATTGCCGGGCTCTGGATCGGCGTAATGGGGATGAATGCGTTACCCACGGCAGCGCTGGTGATGATGGTGGGGATGAATATGATGGGCTCCGGCGGTTGTCGTCTGTTCATCCCGGGGATCGCGTTGACGCTGCTCTCCGCGCTGGTGACGCTGCCGCTTGTCGGGAAGGTGGCCGTTTTCAACCCCGACCCCGTGGAGTGGGGCTTAACGCTGCCTGTTCTCGTATTTTATCCTATGCTGTTTGCCTGGCTCAGCCACCGCACTGCCGTCAGGCTTGCGGAGCACAAGCTGCGGCTGGAAATGATGAGCACCCGCGACGGCATGACCGGGGTCTTTAACCGCCGACACTGGGAAATGCTGTTGCGAAATGAATTTGAGCATTGTCGGCGCGACCACAGCACCGCCACGATACTGCTGATTGATATCGACCACTTTAAAAACATCAACGACACCTGGGGGCACGACGTGGGCGACGAGGCGATCATTGCTATTACGCGCCAGCTCCAGCGGTCAGTACGGTCAGGCGATGCTATCGGCCGGTTTGGTGGGGATGAGTTTGCGGTGATCATGTCCCAGACAGCAGCGGAAAGCGCCATCGCCGTGATGTCGCGGTTGCATGAGCGGCTGGAAAACCTGACGTTACCGTGCGCGCCAAAAGAAGCGCTGCGCATCAGCGTAGGCGTTGCCCCCTGGGGACCGCAGTTTGGACATTATCGGGAATGGCTGAAGGCGGCTGACGTGGCGCTGTACAGGGCGAAAAATGCCGGGCGCGGCCGCACCGAAGTGGCGGCCTGACGCCCGATGGAGAGTATCAGGATTTACTCAGCTTCTCTGATTTTTCCATGCATTTTGCCATCGCTTCAATGACCGCCGAGCGGAACCCGCGCTCTTCCAGCACCCGCACCGCTTCGATGGTGGTACCGCCCGGGGAGCAGACCATATCTTTCAGTTCACCCGGGTGTTTGCCGGTTTCCAGCACCATTTTGGCGGAGCCCATGACGGCCTGCGCGGCGAACTTATACGCCTGTGCGCGCGGCATTCCGCCAAGCACGGCGGCGTCGGCCATCGCTTCTAAAAACATGAAAACATAGGCAGGGGCTGAGCCACTCACGCCGACCACCGGATGGATCATCGATTCGGCAATCACTTCAGCTTCACCGAAGCAGCGGAAAATGTTCAGCACATCGGCCACTTCTTCTGTGGTTACCAGCGCGTTAGGCGTGACGGAGGTCATGCCGGCGTTGACCAGCGAAGGGGTGTTGGGCATCGCGCGGATGATTTTACGATCGTGACCCAGCGCGCGCGCCAGCTGATCGAGCGTGACGCCCGCGGCAATCGACACGACCAGCGTCTCTTTGTTCAGGCTGGAGGTGATATCGCTCAGCACTTTGATCATGATGTTCGGCTTGACGGCGCCAAAGACGATATCGGCGACCTGGGCCACTTCCTGCGCGCTTTCGGCAGCGTTGATCCCGTACTGATCGCGCAATGCGGCGACCTTGTCCGGTGACGGGGTATAGACCCAAATCTGACCCGGCAGCACCTGCCCGCTGGCGATCAGACCGCCCAGGATGGCTTTGCCCATGTTACCGCAGCCGATAAACCCGATTTTCTTGTCCATCACGATTCTCCGTCATTATGCGTTGTTTTCTCTGATTGATAGCTTAACAACGAAATGCAGGCGACAATAGTCGACAGAGTCATTATGGGGAGACAATATGGCGATTTGGGTTGATGCGGACGCGTGTCCGAATGTGATTAAAGAGATTTTATTTCGCGCCGCCGAGCGCGTTCAGATGCCGCTGACGCTGGTGGCGAACCAGAATATTCGCGTACCGCCTTCGCGCTTCATCCGCTCTTTACGCGTGCCGGCCGGGTTTGACGTAGCGGATAACGAAATTGTCCGCCTGTGCAGCGCGGAGGATCTGGTGATCACGGCGGATATTCCGCTGGCTGCCGAAGTCCTGGAGAAAGGGGCGGCGGCGCTCAATCCGCGCGGAGAGCGATACTCGCCGTCGACCATTCGCGAGAAGCTCACTATGCGCGATTTTATGGATACGATGCGGGCCTGCGGCGTGCAGACCGGTGGGCCGGATAGCCTGTCACAGCGCGATCGCCAGCAGTTTGCTGCCGAACTGGATAAATGGCTGCTGGAAGTGAAGCGCCGCACAGCGTAATGATAATTATTGTCAATTTGTGGTACAGTGTGGCCTCCACAGGGTTGTCATCCCGTACCGCTTTGCAGTAAAGTAAACGAAACATCTTCTGCAATTATTTCTTTACACTCTTCAGCCATTCGGCATCAAGGGGAACACCTGGCATGACCCAACCCATCTTTTTAGTTGGCCCCCGCGGCTGTGGGAAAACCACCGTTGGCCTGGAGCTGGCACGCGTGTGTCATCGCCAGTTTGTTGATACCGACCACTGGCTGCAAACCGAGGCCGGAAAAACCATCGCTGAGATTGTTGAGCAAGAGGGATGGGAGAGCTTTCGCGCACGCGAAACCGCCGCACTGAAAGCGGTCACTACCCCGTCTTCCGTGATCGCGACCGGGGGTGGCATTGTTCTGGCGGAGTGTAATCGTCACTTTATGCGCGAAAAGGGGATCGTGATTTATCTCAGTGCGCCGGTGTCGGCTCTGGTAGGGCGTCTGGAAGCTTTTCCGGAAGAGGGGCAACGCCCTGCGCTGACCTCCAGGCCACTCAACGAAGAGGTGAGTGAAGTGCTGGCCGAACGCGATGCGTTATACCGCGAAGCGGCTCACCACGTGGTGGATGCGTCAGCCACTCCCGAAGACGTTGTGATTCAGATTATTACCGCCCTGCGTTTGGCGTGTGCCAGCTAAGCGGCGTCTATACTTATAGCTCAGACATAAAAAAAGGATGAGCTATGCCAACCAGACCTCCCTATCCGCGTGAAGCGCGCATTGTTACCGTTGAAAAAGGCCATACGGGTCATACCGTGACCTGGTATCAACTGCGTGCGGATCACCCAAAACCGGACTCGCTGATCAGTGAACACGAGACTGAGCAGGAAGCGCTGGATGCGAAACGGCGCTATGAAGATCCCGACATAACCTGAATGTTTTCCTAAACGCTCCAGGATCGTGCCTGAATCACACTTTTTACTCATCGGGAAAGTTAAGCAGGAGTTAATATTTAGTTATTACAAGTAACTCCGGTATCGGCAGGCGATCTTTACATTTCGATGTCGGGATCACCTGCTACGCTTGGTGCTGTTTTGTTGAAAAAATGAACTGTGCAGCGTAGTGAGCCTGTACCTGTGTACACGATGTTGGAGTAATGGAAGGCGATAAAAATGAAGGCAACGTTGGCGATCCTCACCATTGGTGTGGTCCCTGTAAGCGAAGTGTTACCGCTCTTAACCGAGCACGTATCTGAACAACAGATAACGCATCTCAGCCTGCTGGGGAAGATGAGTCGGGAAGAGGTCATGGAAGACTACGCTGTCGAGGCGGGGGAGGATCCCCTGGCGACGTTATTAAGTGACGGTAAACTGGCGCACGTTTCACGCCAGAAAATCGAGCGCTCGCTGCAGGGCGTGATAGAAGTGCTCGATAATCAAGGTTATGACGTTATTTTGCTGATGAGTACTGCCCCCATTAAAGGTCTCACGGCGCGTAATGCGATTTTGCTGGAACCGATGCGCATCATTCCGCCGCTGGTGGCCTCTATCGTTGATGGTCATCAGGTGGGGGTGATTGTCCCCATTGAGGAGCTCATGGATAACCAGGAGGCAAAATGGCACGTGCTGGAAAAAGTGCCCTTGTATGCGCTGGCAAATCCGTTCTGGGACAGTGACGCTAAACTCATTGCTGCCGGGAAGGAACTGCTGGAGAGAGGGGCAGATGTCTTGATCCTGGACTGCCTGGGGTTCCACCAGCATCATCGTGATTTGCTGCAAAAAGCGCTGGATGTGCCGGTGCTGTTATCCAACGTTCTGATGGCTCGCCTGGCCTCGGAGCTCCTCATGTAATGATTTTGCGTGACAGGTGATGAGCATGGCCCCTATAGTGAATTTTTATCTAAAAATATAAGGGCCAGTTCATGCTTCAGAGTAACGAATACTTTTCCGGTAAAGTGAAATCCATTGGTTTTACCAGCAGCAGCACTGGCCGCGCCAGTGTCGGCGTAATGGCGGAAGGGGAATACACCTTTGGCACCGCGGAAGCGGAAGAAATGACGGTAGTCAGCGGCGCGCTGAACGTCCTGCTGCCGGGTGAAACGGAATGGAAAGTTTACGCTGCCGGACAAGTTTTCAACGTCCCTGGCCACAGCGAATTTCATTTGCAGGTGGCTGAGCCTACCTCTTATCTGTGCCGCTACCTGAAATAAAAAATTAGCCGGGTGGCGCTAACGCTTACCCGGCCTACGTTTTGCCCGTTATCTCTGCGCTTCGCCGCCGAGACCTTCCACCAGATTCTGAATCAACGCGGCCAGCTCGCCGGTCATCAGGATGAAGTCCGCGTCAAAACGCTGGGCGTAATCTTCCCTGTCGATATCTTCGTTCTGATCGCGCAGCTCATCGCAGAACTTCAGACGCTTCACGGAGCCGTCGTCGCACATCACGAACTGAATACGCTGCTGCCAGTCGAGCGCCAGTTTGGTCACCACTTTACCCGCTTCGATGTGTACGGCGATCTCGTCGCTCACCAGATCCTGCTTCTTCGCGCGGATCACGCCACCGTCTTCCAGCAGGGCTTTCAGCTCGGCTTCATCAAGGATCTGGAAACCCTGTGCCGCAGCACCGCTGCGTACCCATTCGGTCAGCGTTAACTCAATTGGCGTTTCCAGCGCCAGCGGCACGACCGGTAACGAGCCGATGCTTTTGCGCAGCAGGGCCAGCGTATCTTCTGCTTTCTTGGCGCTGGCGCAGTCCACCATGATCAGCCCGTTAACGGTATCGATCCACATCATGGTCTGGCTAAAGCGGCTGAAGGCGCGCGGCAGCAAGGAGTGCAGCACTTCGTCTTTCAGCGAATCTTTTTCGGTCTTTTTCAGCTTGCGGCCCTGTTCGGCTTCCAGCTTGAAAATTTTCGCTTCGAGCGCCTGCTTAACCACCGGCGTCGGCAGGATTTTCTCTTCTTTACGGGCGCAGACGATGATTTGACCCGTGCTGCTGGCGTGGGTCAGTGCATCGCTTTGTGAACCCATTGGCGGAACCCAACCGGTTTTCGCCATATCCTGGCTACCGCAAGGGGAAAAGGTATAAGCGGCTAACTGTTTTTCCATCTCTTCTGCACGCAGCGAAACGTCGCGGCTGAGACGGTAAACCATCAAATTTTTGAACCACAGCATGATAATTTCCACGGCCTTGTCGTTAAATCAGCGGGCATGATAACGAATTGTCGCATCGCTTGCATTGCTAATCGGGAAGCGTGCTTCTACTCTGTTGATAATCAAAATAATGAGGAGAGTCTTGTGCGTATTGGGATCGATTTGGGCGGCACCAAAACAGAAGTTATCGCACTGAGCGAGCAGGGGGAGCAGCTGTTTCGCCATCGTCTGCCGACGCCGCGCGATGATTATCACCAGACTATCGAGACGATTGCCAGGCTGGTCGAGATGGCAGAGCAGGCGACTGGGCAAACCGGCAGCGTCGGGATGGGGATCCCGGGGTCGATCTCGCCGTATACCGGCGTGGTTAAAAATGCTAACTCCACCTGGCTCAACGGCCAGCCGTTTGATAAAGATTTAAGCGCGCGTCTGAACCGGGACGTGCGTCTGGCCAACGACGCCAACTGCCTGGCGGTCTCTGAGGCCATCGACGGCGCGGCAGCGGGTGCCCAGACCGTGTTTGCCGTTATTATCGGCACCGGCTGCGGCGCGGGGGTGGCGTTCGGGGGGCGCGCCCATATCGGCGGCAACGGCACGGCGGGCGAGTGGGGACACAACCCGCTACCGTGGATGGATGAAGACGAGCTTAAATACCGCGCTGAAGTTCCGTGCTACTGCGGAAAACAAGGCTGTATCGAGACGTTTATCTCCGGCACCGGGTTTGCGACCGACTACCACCGTCTGAGCGGCCAGCCGCTCAAGGGCAACGAAATCATGCGTCTGGTCGAAGAACAGGATCCTGTCGCCGAACTGGCGCTTAGCCGCTACGAAATGCGGCTGGCGAAATCGCTGGCCCACGTGGTGAATATTCTCGATCCTGACGTGATAGTGCTGGGTGGCGGCATGAGCAACGTCGATCGGCTGTACGCCACGGTGCCGAACCTGGTGAAACAGTGGGTCTTCGGCGGTGAATGCGAAACCCCGATCCGCAAAGCGCTGCACGGGGACTCCAGCGGCGTGCGCGGCGCGGCGTGGTTATGGCCAGAATAAACGTTTATTCCCTCTCCCTATGGGAGAGGGCCAGGGTGAGGCAAGGTAAAAGCAAAACAGCAACTCAAGTTGCTGTTTTTGGTGTTTGTACCCTCTCCCTGTGGGAGAGGGTTAGGGTGAGGGCATCAGACCGTACGATCACCCCATTCATTCCACCGCAAACACCTTATCCAGCCTGCTATACCCCAGGCCGTTGATCTTTTTCACCTTGATCTGCACCGGAATACGCTCTTTCATCGCCTCTACGTGGCTGATCACGCCGATGGTTTTCCCGGTGGCGTTCAGCGCGTCGAGCGCATCCAGCGCGGTATCCAGCGTCTCACTGTCGAGCGTGCCGAACCCTTCATCCAGGAACAGAGAATCGATCCGCGTCTTATGACTCACCAGATCGGAAAGGGCCAGCGCCAGCGCCAGGCTGACCAGGAAGCTTTCGCCGCCCGAGAGCGTACGGGTATCGCGAACCGCATCCGCCTGCCAGGTATCGACCACTTCTAGCTCCAGCGCGTCACTGGCCTTACGCTGCAGCAGATAACGCCCGTGCAGACGGTTAAGCTGCTGGTTTGCGAGCCAGACAAGATTGTCCAGCGTCAGCCCCTGGGCGAACTTACGGAACTTGTCGCCGGTGCTGGAGCCGATCAGCGCGTTCAGGTACCCCCAGTCGTCCGCCTGGCGCGCGGTCTCTTCAATTTGCTGCATCAACGCCAACTGGTGCTGACGGTTATCGCTGTCCTGCTTAAGCTGCTGGCGGATCTCGCCCTGATGCGTGGTGTTCTCGCGCAGCCGCTGCGCCAACTGCTGCAGCTGGCTTTGCAGCGCAGGTGCATCGGCGTCGAGCCCTTCCGGCCGCAGCGCCAGATGAGCCTGCAGCTGCTGGTTAGCCTGGCCGGAAAGGGCCGCGGCCTGCTGTATCTGGCTTTCCAGCGACTGTTTCAGCTGTTCGAGGTGGCGAATAGCGTCGTCATCCAACAGCGCGGCAAGGAACGCGTCCCGATCGGCAAAGCAGCTTGCCGAGAGCGCCGCGGTGAACTGCGTCTGCGACTGCTGCAGACGCTCTTGCTCCAGCGTCTCCTGCTGTTGTTGCGCGGTCAGCTGGCTCTGTAGCGACACGCACTCGTCGTGGATGTCGCGCCAGTTATCAGGAATAACCGGTTCGGCGTCTGCGCTGTTCGTTGCCGGAAGCGCGTCGAGCAGCGGCTTCAGGGCGTTTATGCGTTCCTGAAGCACGCCGTGCTGCGTTTGCTTCTCCTGCCACTGCGAGAATTCCGCTTCGCGGGCGTGCAGCCAGGCGGCTTCATTTCCGTCTTCAGGTACGTTGAGTGATAGCGAGAGCAGGGCGTGTTCCAGCGCCTGGCGCGCGGTAGTCAGCTGCTGCTGATACTGTCGCTCCTGCGCTTCCTGCTCGTTCAACTGGTTTTGCAGGGTCAGACGCTGGCTGAGCTGATAAAGCTGGCGCTCGTACTGTTCCTGTTCGTTCAACCATGGCGTGATATCTTCCTGAATATTCAACGCTATATTCAGGGAAGCACAGGCCTCTATCCACTCTTTAGTGAGTGCTTGCTCTTCCTGAGAGAGCGTCTGAACTTCGTCTGTCTCGCGCTGGATCTGCTGAGTCAGGGCATTAACTTGCCCCAGCACCAGCAGGCCTTCCTCTTTAAGCGCGGCGACCTCTTTTTCCAGGGCATCACGGCGGCGCTGGTTATCCGTCAGCTCAAGCGACTGGTATTGCTCAACGGCGGGATGCTCGCTGGAGCCGCACAGCGGACAGGGTTTGCCGGCCTCAAGCCGGGCACGATAGCTTTCCAGGTCTTTAATCGTCGCTTCGCGTTCGCACAGGGCCTTCAGGTCCAGATAGTGCTGGTGTTTCTCTTTGTACTGCTGGCGGCGCAGCGTCAGCGTTTCATTGAGTTTATTTTGTTCGGCCTGGGCCTTCTGCACGCTTTCACCGCTCTGGCGCAGGCGCTTTTGCAGCGGCTGATAGCGGGCATGCAGCGACGTTAGCCGCTGGCGCAGCGTGCGTGACCGGGACTGCTGCTCCATGGCCGTACTGACCTCATCCGCCGTCAGGGTCAGCGCATTTTCCGGCATCTCAGCCAGCCTGTTGCGTAATTCACTCATCCGCGCAGCAAGCGAGGCTAACTGCGTTTTATCGCGGTTAAGCTGCGAGAACTGGGCGCGCCAGCCGGCAATCTCCTGGCCCAGCAGCCGATAGCGCTCGTGCTCCGCCAGCCACTGCGCCAGCGCCGTCAGTTCGGTCTGAAGCTGCTCGTGGTTACGCAGGGCGGTATTGCGGATACGTGAGCGCAGCGCGGTTCTGGCTTGTAAGCGAGTATTTACTTCGATAATTCGCTGCTGTGTCTGTGCCAGACGCGCGGTTTGCTCCTGCTGATGTTCCCAGAGCGGTCGAAGCTGGGCGGCGGGCAGAGCAAGCTGGAGCTTTGCCAGCTCTGGCGCAGCGTTCGTCAGCGCCTGTTGCGCCTGCTGCTGCATCGCGGTGACGCGCTGTTGCTCGCGCACGAGCTCATCATGACGCGTAAGCCACTGAAAATCTTTCTGCTGGCTTTGCTGCTGAACCAGCAGGGTTTTCTCTTCGTCAGTAAGTGCCTGCAAACTTTGCTGTAACTGCTGCTGCTGTTCTTCGCTCAATAGCACGACGCCCGCCGCCTGCGCCTCGCACTTTTCAAGCACGCTGCGGGCGGCTTTATGTTTTTCAAACACCATGGCGGAAATCTGGCCGTAGATCTCGGTGCCGGTCAGCTCTTCCAGCAGCTCGGCACGATCGCTCGGTTTGGCATTAAGGAAGGCGGCAAACTGCCCCTGTGAGAGCAGCATCGAGCGGGTAAAGCGCCCGTAGTCCAGCCCGGTAAGCGCGGCGGTTTGCTCCAGCTTATCCGACACTTTGTCGGCCAGGATTTTGCCATCTTCACAGCGCGCCAGCTCCACGCGCGGCGCCTGCAGGTTCCCGTCCGGCTGGTTGCGCGCCCGGTTCTGGCTCCAGAAGGCGCGATAGGCGGTGCCTTTTACCTCGAACTCCACTTCTGCCAGGCATTCGGCGGTGTCGCGGGTCATCAGATCGTTTTGCGCCTGAGAGACCTTCTGCAGTCGCGGCGTTTCGTGATAAAGCGCCAGACAGATGGCGTCGAGCAGGGTAGTTTTTCCTGCCCCGGTCGCGCCGGTGATGGCAAACAGCCCGTTGCTGGCAAACGGCTCCGCGGTAAAGTCAATTTTCCACTCGCCCTTGAGTGAGTTGAGATTTTTCAGGCGCAGGCTCAAAATTTTCATGCGTTTTCTTCCTCATCATTGAGCGCATGCAGGGTATGGCTGAACAGTTCGCTGAGTCTTGCGCGCTTCGCGTCGTCAATCTCTTCCTGCGAGAGCCTGCGTTCAAACACCTCTTCAACCCGCAGTTCACTGAGCGTTTCACGTTGAGCGCTTAACAGAATTTTCTCGCGCTGCTCGCGGCTGCGGCGGACCAGTAAGACTTCGACGGGCAAATCCTCCGTCAGCGCCTGAATTTTGCGCTGCATATCGTGCAGGTAGTCATCGGTGGTGATTTCGATATCCAGCCAGACGGGGGGATCTTGTTCGACACCGCGCCATTGTTCCAGCTGGGCGGTGATGGCATCGAGATCGCCTTTCAGCACCGCCAGCGGCTGGGTGACCGGTACTTCCAGCGTCTCGACGGCGCGGAGTTTTCCCTCGCTAAAGCTCACCAGATGCACCGATTTGGCTTTGCCCGTTTCGTCAAAGCTGAGCGAAATGGGGGAGCCGCAGTAGCGGATGTGCTCGCTGCCGCCAATAACCTGCGCGCGGTGGATATGCCCGAGCGCAATGTAGTCGGCTGGCGGGAAGTTCTGCGCCGGAAAGGCATCCAGCGTGCCGATATAGATGTCACGCACGGCGTCACTTTTACTGGCCCCGACGGTGGTGAGATGCCCGGTCGCAATCACCGGAATAGGCTGGTCACCCCGCAGGGCACAGGCTTCGGTGTGCTGCTGGTGGTAATAGTCTGTGATGGCCTGTAAGAGATGCTGCTGCTTTTCTGCACCCGACAGCCCCGCCTGGCTTTGCACGATGTCCCGCGGACGTAAAAACGGTATCGGACACAGCACAGCCCCCGGCGACCCGTCGCGTTTATTCAGGATCTGTGGGGCGTGCCCGGCGCTGGCGACCACGGTGGTATTGAGAAATGCCAGGATATCGCGGGATTCATTGAGCGTGGCGACGGAATCATGGTTGCCGGCGACAATCACCAGGTGACAGCCGGTTTGCTGCAGATTCACCACGAAGCGGTTATACAGCTCACGCGCATAGCTGGGGGGCGAGCCGGTATCAAAGATGTCACCCGCCACAATAATCGCGTCCACCTCGTGCGTCCGGGCCGTTTCCAGCAGCCAGTTCAGGAACGCTTCATGTTCAGCCGCACGGCTTTTGCTGTAAAAATTTTGACCCAGATGCCAGTCCGAGGTGTGAAGTATGCGCATAGCTGATCCGTGGCAAAAAAGAGAAAGCAGGATTATAAACGTTCAGAGAAGGGAAAATAACCGCTGTAATAAAACAACGGTTTGCCCGTTATCGTGGTACTGTTTTTCATAAATCTGTCATAAATCTGACGCATAATGGCGCCGAATTACAAACTTGTAACTTAAATAAGATAAGACAGGGCAAAGTATGGCGAGACGTATTCTGGTCGTAGAAGATGAAGCTCCAATTCGTGAAATGGTGTGCTTCGTGCTCGAGCAAAACGGTTTCCAGCCGGTTGAAGCGGAAGATTATGACAGCGCAGTGAACCAGCTGAATGAACCCTGGCCCGATCTGATTCTGCTGGACTGGATGTTGCCTGGCGGCTCCGGACTGCAGTTTATCAAACACCTGAAGCGTGAAGCGCTGACCCGCGACATCCCGGTTGTGATGCTCACGGCGCGCGGAGAAGAAGAGGATCGCGTGCGCGGTCTTGAGACCGGTGCGGACGATTACATTACCAAACCGTTCTCCCCAAAAGAGCTGGTCGCCCGCATTAAAGCCGTGATGCGCCGTATTTCGCCGATGGCGGTGGAAGAGGTGATTGAGATGCAGGGGCTGAGCCTTGATCCCACCTCACACCGCGTGATGACCGGTGAAAATCCCCTCGACATGGGGCCTACCGAATTTAAACTCCTGCACTTCTTTATGACCCACCCGGAACGCGTATACAGCCGCGAGCAGTTGCTGAATAACGTCTGGGGAACTAACGTGTATGTCGAAGACCGGACGGTTGACGTACATATTCGCCGCCTGCGAAAAGCACTGGAACTGAGCGGCCACGATCGCATGGTGCAGACGGTCCGCGGCACGGGTTATCGTTTTTCTACCCGTTTCTGAACAATGACAGGAGTGTGACGCGTGCTGGAACGTCTGTCATGGAAAAGGCTCGTCTTTGAACTGATCTTATGCTGTATTCCGGCCTTCCTTCTGGGGGCCTTTCTTGGACACCTGCCGTGGTTTCTGCTGGCGTCGGTCACCGGGCTGCTGATCTGGCATTTCTGGAACCTGCTGCGCCTCTCCTGGTGGCTGTGGGTTGACCGAAGTATGACGCCGCCGCCGGGAAGCGGCAGCTGGGAGCCGCTGCTGTACGGTCTGCATCAGATGCAGATGCGTAATAAAAAGCGTCGCCGCGAGCTGGGAAGCCTGATTAAGCGTTTCCGCAGCGGTGCAGAGTCGCTGCCGGATGCCGTGATTCTGACAACCGAAGAAGGGACGATCTTCTGGTGTAACGGCCTGGCGCAACAGCTGCTGGGCCTGCGCTGGCCGGATGACAACGGTCAAAATATCCTCAACCTTCTGCGCTATCCCGAGTTTACGCTGTACCTGAAAAAGCGTGATTTTACCCGTCCGCACAATCTGAAGCTCAATAATGGTCGCCATCTGGAGATCCGCGTGATGCCCTACAGCGATAAGCAGTGGCTGATGGTGGCGCGCGATGTCACCCAGATGCACCAGCTGGAAGGGGCGCGTCGCAACTTCTTCGCCAACGTCAGTCACGAACTGCGAACCCCGTTGACCGTGCTGCAGGGCTACCTGGAGATGATGCAGGAGCAAACGCTGGAAGGCGCGCCGCGTGAAAAAGCGCTGCACACCATGCGCGAGCAAACGCACCGGATGGAAGGGCTGGTGAAGCAGCTGCTGACGCTCTCGAAGATTGAAGCGGCGCCAACGCTGGCGCTGAATGACACCATTGATGTCCCGATGATGCTGCGGGTCGTGGAGCGTGAAGCGCAGACGTTAAGCCACAAAAAGCACCACCTGACCTTTGACGTCGACAACACGCTGAAGGTGCTGGGCAGCGAAGATGAGCTGCGCAGCGCCATTTCCAACCTGGTGTATAACGCGGTGAATCATACGCCTGAGGGGACAAATATAGTGGTGCGCTGGCACCATGCCCCAACGGGGGCGGAGTTTAGCGTGGAAGACAATGGGCCGGGGATCGCGCCGGAGCATATTCCGCGTCTGACCGAGCGCTTTTACCGTGTGGATAAAGCGCGATCCCGGCAGACGGGCGGAAGCGGCCTGGGGCTGGCAATTGTGAAACACGCGGTGAATCACCACGAAAGCCGTCTCGATATTCAGAGTACGCTGGGTAAAGGAACCCGTTTCAGTTTCGTTATTCCGGAACGATTAATTGCCAAAAAGATCGCCTGACGGCAGGCGTGTCATTTTACCTTTCCACGGGTCAGCCATCGCTGGCCCGTTTGCTTTGCAGTCAAGCGAAACGCGGATGAATTTTATACGGCTGTCTGTTTTTTGTTCGCATGATTAGCCATGGGTTTTTCTTATAAACAGCGTATTATTCTAATGTGTATTTTCATGCTGGCATATTGTTCTGGTTTTGCGATCCCACCTTGCCTTTAAACGTTATAAGCGTTTAAATTGCGCCCCAGATACTGTCAGACCGACTGTATTTGCGTGGTAAATCGAAAAACTATTCTTCTCCACGCCAGGACGGGAGCATTTCCCGCTGAAATTGAGCAAATTTTCGGCTGTATCGTCCCGTCAGGGATATCGAAAATCTCAATGTTTTCAACACCACATCCACAGGCAGTAAGGTTTTATGACCCATCACTTAAAATCGCGTGACATCATCGCGCTGGGCTTTATGACATTTGCGCTGTTCGTTGGCGCAGGCAACATCATTTTCCCTCCAATGGTTGGCCTACAGGCGGGTGAACACGTCTGGACCGCCGCGTTTGGTTTCCTGATTACTGCCGTGGGTCTGCCGGTTCTCACCGTCGTCGCGCTGGCGAAAGTCGGTGGCGGTGTGGATAGCCTTAGCACCCCGATTGGTAAAGTGGCGGGCGTTCTGCTGGCAACCGTCTGCTATCTGGCCGTGGGCCCGCTGTTTGCGACCCCGCGTACGGCCACCGTGTCCTTCGAAGTGGGTATTGCTCCCCTGACCGGTGACGGCGCGATGCCGCTGTTTATCTACAGCCTGATCTATTTCGCGATCGTGATTCTGGTTTCCCTCTATCCGGGCAAACTGCTGGATACCGTGGGTAACTTCCTGGCTCCGCTGAAAATTGTGGCGCTGATTGTTCTGGCGGTAGCGGCCATGGTCTGGCCAGCGGGCCCGATTAGCGATGCGATGGACGCCTATAAAAACGCCGCGTTCTCTAACGGCTTTGTGAACGGCTACCTGACGATGGATACGCTGGGTGCCATGGTGTTTGGTATCGTTATCGTTAACGCCGCGCGTTCCCGCGGTGTGACCGAAGCGCGCCTGCTGACCCGCTATACCATCTGGGCTGGCCTGATGGCCGGTGTGGGTCTGACGCTGCTGTATCTGGCGCTGTTCCGTCTGGGCTCCGACAGCGCCATGCTGGTCGATCAGAACGCCAACGGTGCGGCTATCCTGCACGCCTACGTTCAGCACACCTTCGGCGGTGCGGGCAGTATGCTGCTGGCGGCGCTCATCTTCCTGGCCTGTCTGGTCACCGCGGTTGGCCTGACCTGCGCCTGCGCAGAGTTCTTTGCACAGTATCTGCCGCTCTCTTACCGCACCCTGGTGTTTATCCTCGGCATCTTCTCTATGGCGGTGTCAAACCTCGGTCTGAGTCACCTGATTCAGGTCTCTATTCCGGTGCTGACGGCGATTTATCCGCCGTGCATCGTGCTGGTGGTGTTGAGCTTTACTCGCCCGTGGTGGAACAACTCTTCACGAATTATTGCGCCAGCCATGTTTATCAGCCTGATTTTTGGTATCCTTGACGGGATTAAAGCATCAGCTTTCGCGCACATACTGCCGGCATGGACACAGCGTCTGCCGCTGTCCGAGCAGGGTCTGGCCTGGCTGATGCCTACCGTTGTTGCACTGGTTCTGGCCATTATCTGGGACCGTGCTGCAGGGCGTCAGGTCGCATCGAACGCCCATTAATCAACGGCAACAAACTGTTTAACCACGGGGCTTAAGGCCCCGTGGTTTTTTGTTTTTTTCGTGTTGAATGGCAAGATTTAAATGGAAAGCACTAACAAACTTAAACGTGGATTGAGCACGCGCCACATCCGCTTTATGGCGCTGGGCTCTGCTATCGGCACCGGTCTTTTTTATGGCTCGGCAGATGCCATCAAAATGGCCGGTCCCAGCGTGCTGCTGGCGTACATCATCGGCGGCGTGGCGGCGTATATCATCATGCGCGCCCTCGGCGAAATGTCGGTTCACAACCCGTCTGCCAGCTCATTCTCCCGCTACGCGCAGGAAAACCTCGGCCCGCTGGCCGGGTTTATCACCGGCTGGACCTACTGCTTTGAAATCCTGATCGTGGCGATTGCCGACGTGACGGCGTTTGGCATCTATATGGGCGTCTGGTTCCCGGCGGTGCCGCACTGGATATGGGTGCTGAGCGTGGTGCTGATCATTTGCGCCGTCAACCTGATGAGCGTGAAGGTGTTCGGCGAGCTGGAGTTCTGGTTCTCCTTCTTCAAGGTCGCCACCATCATCATCATGATTGTGGCCGGTTTTGGCATCATCATCTGGGGAATCGGCAACGGCGGGCAGCCGACCGGCATCCATAACCTCTGGAGCAACGGCGGCTTCTTCAGCAACGGCTGGCTCGGCATGGTCATGTCGCTCCAGATGGTCATGTTCGCCTACGGCGGTATCGAGATTATCGGTATTACCGCCGGGGAAGCGAAAGACCCGGAGAAGTCTATTCCGCGCGCCATCAACTCGGTGCCAATGCGTATTCTGGTGTTCTATGTGGGCACCCTGTTTGTGATCATGTCCATTTACCCGTGGAACCAGGTGGGTACCAACGGTAGCCCGTTTGTTCTGACCTTCCAGCACATGGGGATTGCGTTTGCCGCCAGCATTCTGAACTTTGTGGTGCTGACCGCGTCGCTCTCCGCGATCAACAGTGACGTCTTTGGCGTGGGCCGTATGCTGCACGGCATGGCGGAGCAGGGCAGTGCGCCGAAGGTGTTCGCCAAAACCTCACGCCGCGGCACGCCGTGGGTGACCGTTGTGGTGATGACCGTGGCGCTGCTGTTCTCGGTTTACCTGAACTACATCATGCCGGAGAACGTCTTCCTGGTGATTGCATCGCTGGCGACCTTCGCGACGGTGTGGGTGTGGATCATGATCCTGCTGTCGCAGATTGCCTTCCGCCGTCGCCTGTCGCCGGATGAGGCGAAAGCGCTGAAGTTCAAAGTACCGGGCGGCGTTGCGACGACCGTCGTCGGGCTGATCTTCCTGGTGTTTATCATTGCCCTGATTGGCTACCATCCGGATACCCGCATTTCCCTGTACGTGGGCTGCGCGTGGATCGTCCTGCTGCTGGTGGGCTGGGTGTTTAAATGCCGCCGCGACCGTCAGCTGGCAGAAGCGCAGTAAGGTAAAAATGCCGGGTGGCGCTGCGCTTACCCGGCCTACACTCCCTTTTACCCCCGAAAAAAACTCCTCCCCCGTCCTCCTCCCCCAATAAATCCCATCATGGTGAGCTATCCTTAACCACCCTGTGGCAAGGTGACGTCAATTTCATCAAAGGGGATTCGTGATGTTAAACGCCTGGCACCTTCCGGTTGCCCCATTTGTTAAGCAAAACAAAGACAACCTTGAGATTACGCTCTGGCTGGCGGGTGAAAATCAGCCTGAACGCGTGACGCTCCGCGCCGAAATCGATAACGAAGAGACCGGGCTGAAAATGCACAAGCTGCGCAGCCAGCCGCAGCCGGGGATCACCGCCTGGCGGGCGAATATCGACCTGCGTAGCGGGCAGCCGCGCCGCCGTTACAGCTTCAAACTGCTGTGGAATAACCGCCAGCTGTGGTTTACCCCGCAGGGGTTTAGCCGTTTCCCGCCCGCACGGCTGGAGCAGTTTGCAGTCGATTATCCGGATAACGGCCCGCAGTGGGTTAACGACCAGGTCTTTTACCAGATTTTCCCGGACCGTTTTGCGCGCAGCGAAAAACGCACTGCCGACCAGGATAAGGTCTATCACCATCATGCGGCGGGCCATGACATTATCCTGAAAGCGTGGGACGAGCCATTAACCGCGCAGGCGGGCGGATCGACGTTTTACGGCGGCGATCTCGACGGTATCAGCGAAAAGCTGCCGTACCTGAAAAAACTGGGCGTGACGGCGCTGTATCTCAACCCGGTGTTTAAGGCCCCGAGCGTACACAAATACGATACCGAAGATTATCGCCACGTTGACCCGCAGTTTGGCGGTGACGAGGCGCTGCTGCGCCTGCGTAAGAACACCCAAAACGAAGGCATGCGCCTCATTCTGGACGGCGTGTTCAACCACAGCGGAGATTCGCACGCCTGGTTTGACCGTCATAATCAGTCGATGGGCGGGGCATGTCATAACCCGGATTCGCCGCAGCGCGACTGGTACAGCTTTAACGAGGAGGGCCGTGCGCTGGACTGGCTGGGCTACCCGAGCCTGCCGAAGCTGGATTTCCAGTCGCCAACGCTTGTGAACGAGATTTACGGCGGGGAAGACAGCATCGTGCGTCACTGGCTGAAGGCGCCGTGGAATATGGACGGCTGGCGCCTGGACGTGGTGCATATGCTCGGCGAAGCGGGCGGGGCGCGGGAAAACCTTCAGCACGTCGCCGGGATTACGCGCTCGGCAAAAGCGGCCCAGCCGGAGGCGTTCGTCTTTGGCGAGCACTTTGGCGACGCGCGCCAGTGGCTGCAGAACGATGCGGAAGATGCGGCGATGAACTATCGCGGCTTTACCTTCCCGCTGTGGGGATTCCTCGCTAACACCGATATCTCCTACGATCCGAATCATATCGACGCTGAAACCTGCATGGCGTGGATGGAGAACTACCGCGCCGGCCTGTCGCATCAGCAGCAGCTGCGGATGTTTAACCAGCTCGATAGCCACGATACCGCGCGCTTTAAATCCCTGCTGGGCAAGGATGTCGCGCGTCTGCCGCTGGCGGTGACCTGGCTCTTCACCTGGCCGGGCGTACCGTGCATCTACTACGGAGACGAGGTGGGGCTGGACGGCAATAACGATCCGTTCTGCCGCAAAACCTTCCCGTGGGAGCCAGCGAAACAGGACAAGGTGCTGTTCAGCCTGTATCAGCGGCTGGCAAAGCTGCGTAAGCAGAGTCTCGCCCTGCGCTACGGCGGCTGTCAGGTGGTGTACGCCCACGATAACGTGGTGGTATTTGCTCGCGTCTATAACCAGCAGCGCGTGCTGGTGGCCATCAACCGGGGCGAGGCCTGCGAAGTGGTGCTGGATGATTCACCGCTGCTGAAGGTAGCGACGTGGAAGAATAAAGAGGGCAAGGCGACGATACAGGACGGCGTGCTGGCGCTGCCTGCGGTATCCGCAACGATCTGGTCCGGCAGCTAAGACCTGTTAATGTTTCCACCTTTTAAGATGGCGCAAATGCAACTATTTGTGTCAATCTTAACGGATCGTTTACGGTGAAGGTGGAAACATGGACGAGCTTTACATCCTTGGCTGTTTGTTCCTGGTATTTGCGCTGGTGGTGGCACCCGTGCTTGCGGTTATAGGCTTTAATCGAAGTACGGCGGCGCGACAGGAGATTGCCCGGCTGCGCCAGCGCATTGAGGCGCTTGAGCAGCGCGGCGTGCCTGAGGACGCGCCGGAGCCGGTGCAGACCGCCGCGCCGGAGGCTGTGACCGCGACGGTGGTTGCAGACGCTCCCGCGCCTGTCGACCCCTGGCGCCCCGATACTCCCGCTGCCGTGGCAGAACCTGCCCCGACCCCGACCCCGGCGCCTGCGGCAAAACAGCCTTCTGCCTTTGGCGGCATCCTGACGTCGCTGCTGCGCTGGTTTATGCAGGGTAATCCGCTCGCGAAGCTTGGGATCCTGCTGCTTTTCCTTGGTCTTTCATTCCTGCTGCGCTATACCGTGGAACATTCCCTGTTCCCGCTTGAGCTGCGCCTCGTGGCAACGGCGCTGTTTGCCATTGTTCTGCTGGCGGTTGGGTGGCGACTGCGACACAGGCAGCGCGTCTATGCGCTGATCCTCCAGGGCGGGGCGACCGGCGTGCTCTACCTGACGGTGTTTGGCGCCTTCCGGCTCTGGCAAATGTTGCCGTTGACGCTGGCCTTTGCGCTGCTGGTGGTGATTTGCGCGGCGAGCGTCGGGCTGGCGGTGCTGCAGAAGGCGCTGAGCCTTGCCATGCTGGCGAGCCTCGGCGGCTATCTTGCGCCGCTGCTTTTGTCTACCGGGGGCGGCAGTTTTGTCGCGCTGTTCTCTTTCTATCTTCTGCTGTCTATCGGCATTCTCGCTATCAGCATCTGGCAGCACTGGCGCGAGCTGAACCTGCTCGGGCTGCTGTTCACGTTCGGCGTGGGCGGCATGTGGGGGCTGAATGACTACCAGCCTGAAGACTATTGGGTCTGCCAGCTGTTCCTGATTGCCAATACGCTGATATTCGGTGTCCTGAGCGTGGCGCTGTCGCTGCGGGCGCAGGAGAAAGGGAAGCAGATTATTGACGGCGTGCTGCTGTTTGCCCCGCCGCTAATCGGTTTTGGGATGCAGTACGGCATGACCCGGCACTGGGAATATGGCCCGGCCCTGAGTGCGCTGGGATACGGCGCATTTTATCTTACCCTCGCGTTCCTTGCGCTGCGGCGCTATCCCTCCCTCGGACGACCGCTGGTCATGGCGGCGCTGGCCATCGGCGGCGGGTTCGCGACGCTCGCCATTCCGCTGGCGCTGTCAGCGCGCTGGACGGCGATGGCCTGGGCGCTGGAAGGGCTGGGTATCCTCTGGCTGGGCGTGCAGCAGCACCAGCGTCGCATGAGCTATAGCGGGACGGCGCTGCTGGTGCTGGCGCTCGGCAGCGCGCTGTGGGCACAAACGAACGGCGTTACGTCGCTGAGTCTGCTGCTGATCTTCGCCATCCTCAGCCTTTGCTGGCTGGCGGCTGGCTGGCTGTGGCGGACTCTCTTCCTGCCGGTCAGCTGGGCGCTGCTGGCTGGCGGGCTGCTGTTCTGGCTCGTGGCGCTATTGGGCGCAGCGCGGCTGGCGCTGACGCAGGAATTACCGATTCTGGCGGGCGTGCTGGCGCTGACGGCGGCGTCGGTCTGGGGCTGGCGGCAGGTGGCCGCACGTCTGGCGTGGAGAGAGCTGGACGCCAGCAAATGGCTGCTGTGGCCGGTTATGCTGCTGATGGTGGGTTATCAGCTCTGGCACCAGCAGATCGTCTCCGCCGGCTGGTCAAATCTGGCCTGGTGCGTTGCGCTTCCTGCCGCGCTGGTACTGCTGCGGCGCGACGGTGAAAGACTCCTGCCACGCATCGCAATGGGGCTGCATTTGTCGCTCTTCTGGATGATTTTACTGGCGCTGGCCGCCGAGCTTTACTGGTTTGCCCGGTCTCTGCCCTGGGGCATGGCGGCCTGGGGTAGCGGTTTAGCGATGGCCGCAGGCGGCGGGGTGATTATGGCGCTCTCTGCTGCGGTACGGCGTCGCGTATGGCCGTTCCGGGAGTGGCCTGCGCTCTACGCCTGCCTGGCACCGATTCCTGTAGTCGTGGCGCTGCTGGTATTGCTGGTGGTGACCAATTTCCAGGACGGCGTGGTCTATCGTCAGACCTGGCTGCCGCTGGTGAACCCGCTTGAGGAAGGTGCTGCGTTCGCGTTGCTGGGGCTGGTCGTCTTTTATCGGGCGGTGGATCGCTACTACCCGGCGTGGCTTGCGCAAGCGCGCCCGTGGCCTGCCGTCGCGCTCATGGCGGTTGGCTTCTGGTGGCTTAACGGTGCGCTGATGCGCGCCCTGGCCTGGTACGGCGACGTGGCCTGGAATATGGCATCGCTGTGGGATTCGCGGCTTATCCAGACCAGCTTCGCCCTGTTCTGGATGCTGAGCGCGCTGGTGGTCATGATCCATGCTACCCGTCGGGCTTCCCGGCAGGAGTGGCTCTGCGGTGCCGCGCTGCTGGGTGTGGTAATGGTTAAACTGATGCTGGTGGACAGCGCGGGCGGAGGCGGTTTGTCGCGCGCGGTAGCGTTTATCGGCGTGGCGATACTGGTTCTGATTGTGGGGTATTTCTCACCGCTACCGCCCAAAACAGGAGATGAAAAATGAAATGGATGAAAGCGGTAGCGTGTACCGCGCTGCTGGCGCTTTCCGGCCCGGCGTTTTGCGACGAGGGACAAACGGAATCGCCCCGGGACTATGCTTTTGGTCTTTCACTTGATACCTCTGTTCCTTCCAAGTGGTATCGGGTGATGCTGCCGCTCGCCGTCTATGAGCAAAGCACGTCGCCAGATCTGCATGATGTCCGCGTCTTTAACCAGTCGGGCGAGCCGGTTCCCTTCAGCCTGGTCAGCGCGACGCGTCCGCAGGCGTCAGTGCAATCCACGGCGCTGCGCCTCTTCCCGCTGGATGCCTCGCCGCTTGCGGCTTCGCAAGGATCCGGTGATAGCGATAAGATCCTGCTCCGCTCCGGAAACGGTGTTGAGATTGTGCTGGAGGGGCAAAAAGCTGCTGCAGCCGGGCAACATTATCTGCTGGCCCTGCCGGAGCAGGCTACGGGGGAGATGGCCATATCCCAGCTGCAGCTGCTCTGGAATTCTCCTCAGACGCCGTGGCAGGGAACGGCGTCGGTCTATTACAGCGAGGATCTTAAGCGCTGGTATACCCTGCGCGAGGATATGCCATTACTTGACGCCGTCAGCGGCCAGGATCGTCTTAAGCTCGATCGGATCGATACCGATACGGTTTTATCTCCCGATGCGAATCGCTATCTCATGGTGGTGCTGAACGCGCAGAGCCAGGGGATAACCTTGACCGGCGTTAACGCAATCATCGCACCTGCCCAGGCGACCCCGGAAGCGGTCGAGCTTGAGGGGGAAGGGGAGCAGCTATCGACAAGCGAAGCGCAGTGGCGCTGGGCGCGCCCGCAGCCGCTGAGTGCTGTCAGCATCTCACTGAATGGCGATGGCGTCCTTCCCGTGGAGATCGCGTGGCGGAGTACGGAAAAAGACGCATGGCACCCCCTGAAAAAAGAGGTCCTTTACCGTCTTGAGGGAAAAACGTCGCCACCGGTTTCGCTTAACGGGGGCCTGGTGCAGGCAGTGAAAATCACGACGCTGAATGCGCGTCTGCCAGAATACCTGCCGAGCGTCACGGGACATCGTGACCGCTACGATCTGGTGTTCAACGCCCAGGGGAAAGCGCCGTACGTGCTCGCCTGGGGTAATGGCGCCGCAAAGCCTGCCAGCGTGGAGCCCGGCATGCTGATCCCAGCCGACCTGCGCAAGACCTATGCTATGGCGAACCTGCCGCAGGCCGACATTGTGGATAATGTTGCGTTAGGCGGCGAAGGGCGTCTGACCGCCACCTCTGCGGCCGAGCGAGAGAGCAGGATGAACACCCTGCTGGTGTGGGGCGTGCTGATTGCGGGCGTGATCCTGCTGGCGGGCATGGCCTGGCGCATTTGGCGAGAGACGCAGGGTAAGGCATAAAAAAAGCCCGCATAAGCGGGCCTTTTTCGTAAACCGTGCCGATTACAGGCTGGATACGTTCTCAGACAGGTATTTAGCCACGCCGTCTGGGGAAGCAGCCATACCTTCTTTACCTTTTTCCCACTGAGCCGGGCACACTTCGCCGTGCTCTTCGTGGAACTGCAGCGCGTCAACCATGCGCAGCATTTCGTCGATGTTACGACCCAGCGGCAGATCGTTCACAACCTGGTGACGAACGATGCCGTTTGCGTCGATCAGGAAGGAACCGCGCAGCGCAACGCCAGCGTCCGGATGTTCGATACCGTAAGCCTGCTGGATTTCGCGTTTGATGTCCGCAACCATTGCGTATTTCACCGCACCGATGCCGCCTTTGTCGACAGGGGTGTTACGCCATGCGTTGTGTACAAATTCAGAGTCGAAGGAGACGCCAACAACTTCCACGCCACGCTTCTGGAATTCTTCATAACGTTTGTCGAATGCGATCAGCTCAGACGGGCAAACGAAAGTGAAGTCCATTGGCCAGAAGAACAGAACGGTCGCTTTACCGTTGGTGTGCTGTTTGAAGTTGAAGTTTTCAACGATTTCACCGTTGCCCAGAACTGCTGCAGCTGTAAAATCCGGAGCCGGACGAGTTACCAGAACCATATGATTCTCCTGTAGATACTAAGGTTATTTGGAACGCAACGCGAGCCAGTATAGAGAGTGTTCATGGATAAGACAAAGAGGTGGTGACAATCGTTCCGCCAGCTTTTACCTATCAATGTCATTTTTATACACAAAATCATTCAAGTTGCATCAAGGCGGCAAGGCTGGGAATCCCCGGGAGCTTACTTAAGTAAGTGACCGGGGTGAGCAGACGTAGCCAACGCAGAGGCAGCTTGAAGGATGACGTGTATTCAAAGTTGTTTGTTTTTCGCCTGCGCCATCATGCGCGGATAGAATTGCCAGAATCGGGCCTCCAGCGCATCGTAATGTTCATCCAGGTCATACCAGGAATCCCGCAGCGCATCCAGGCGCGGGCGACGGCTGGCCATCCCGTTCAACACGTTCTGGATAAAGTCCATCTCGCGATAGCGCTCCAGCCAGCGTTCCGACCACAGATAGTTATTCAGATTCACAAAGCGCGGCGGCGAGTCGGGCAGAATAATCGAGACCTGCTGGTGGGCATAGCGCACAAACGCCGGCAGCGGCATCTCCGGTGACAGCTGTTCCCAGTGGCGCGACAGGAAGTGATCCCACATCACGTCGAGTGTGATCGGGGCAACGCGGCGCGTTTCAGGGCGGAACCAGGCTTTGGCTTCCGTCACTTCCGGCAGCTTATCCGTCAGCACGTCGATGCGGCGGTGCATAAAAATCCCGTCGACAACCTCAGGGGAGTAGTCCTCTGCGGGATTACCGCGTACGAAATCGGCCAGCAAATTGCCCGAGAGGGAGCTGTCAGCAAGGTGCGCGAGATGCAGGTGAGCGAGAAAATTCATGCGTTTTATTTGTCCGGGGGCGGCTAGTTGTTGCAGCAAAAGGGTGTGAGCACTAGACTATGCCGCCTGTTTTTAAGTCACGAGTATACGTCATGCGCGTCGCCGATTTCTCCTTTGAACTACCTGAATCCCTGATTGCTCACTATCCCATGCCTGAGCGCAGCAGCTGTCGCTTACTGTCACTGGATGGGCCAACGGGCGAGCTGACGCACGGTACTTTCACCGATTTGCTCGACAAGCTCAACCCTGGCGATCTGCTGGTTTTTAACAATACCCGCGTGATCCCGGCGCGCCTGTTTGGCCGTAAAGCCAGCGGCGGTAAGATTGAAGTGCTGGTCGAACGTATGCTCGATGATAAACGTATTCTGGCACATATTCGCGCTTCTAAGGCGCCGAAGCCGGGCGCGGAGCTGCTGCTGGGCGATGATGAGAGCATCAAGGCGACCATGACCGCGCGCCACGACGCGCTGTTCGAGGTGGCGTTTGACGACGAGCGCACGGTGCTCGATATCCTGAACGCCATCGGCCACATGCCGCTGCCGCCCTATATTGAGCGTCCGGACGAAGAGGCCGATCGCGAGCTGTACCAGACCGTCTACAGCCAGAAGCCAGGTGCCGTCGCTGCGCCGACCGCAGGCCTGCATTTTGATGAGCCGCTTCTCGAGAAACTGCGTGCGAAGGGCGTGGAGATGGCGTTCGTGACGCTGCACGTCGGCGCGGGGACCTTCCAGCCGGTGCGCGTGGACAGCATTGAAGACCACATCATGCACTCTGAGTATGCTGAAGTGCCTCAGGACGTAGTGGACGCGGTGCTGGCGGCGAAAGCGCGCGGTAGTCGCGTCGTGGCGGTCGGGACGACGTCTGTGCGCTCGCTGGAGAGCGCCGCGCAGGCGGCGAAAAACGGTCTTATCGAGCCGTTCTTTGGCGATACGCAGATCTTTATCTACCCGGGCTATCAGTACAAAGTGATTGACGCGCTGGTAACCAACTTCCATCTGCCTGAATCGACGCTGATTATGCTGGTCTCCGCGTTCGCGGGCTACCAGCATACGATGAATGCCTACAAGTCTGCGGTAGAACAAAAATATCGCTTTTTTAGCTACGGGGACGCGATGTTTATCACGTACAATCCGCTGGCTTTGAATGAGCGTGTCGGGGAATAAGTCCGCGGCACCGTTTTACAACGTTGGACTGTTTTTCTGACGTCGGAGAAAAAATGAAATTTGAACTCGATACCACCGACGGTCGCGCGCGTCGCGGTCGCCTGGTGTTTGATCGCGGCGTGGTGGAAACCCCCGCGTTTATGCCTGTGGGCACGTACGGCACCGTAAAAGGGATGACGCCGGAAGAAGTAGAAGCCACTGGCGCACAGATTATCCTCGGCAACACCTTCCACCTGTGGCTGCGTCCGGGTCAGGAGATCATGAAACTCCACGGCGATCTGCACGATTTCATGCAGTGGAAAGGCCCCATCCTGACCGATTCCGGTGGCTTCCAGGTCTTCAGCCTGGGCGATATCCGCAAGATCACCGAGCAGGGTGTACACTTCCGTAACCCGATCAACGGCGATCCGATTTTCCTCGATCCCGAAAAGTCGATGGAGATTCAGTACGATCTCGGCTCTGACATTGTGATGATCTTCGACGAATGTACGCCGTACCCGGCGGACTGGGACTACGCAAAACGCTCTATGGAGATGTCCCTGCGCTGGGCGAAGCGTAGCCGTGAGCGTTTTGACTCTCTGCAGAACAAAAATGCGCTGTTCGGCATTATCCAGGGCAGCGTTTACGAAGATTTACGCGATATCTCTGTTAAAGGTCTGGTAGAGATAGGTTTTGATGGCTACGCTGTCGGCGGTTTGGCTGTGGGTGAGCCGAAGGAAGACATGCACCGTATTCTGGAACATGTCTGCCCGCAAATCCCGGCGGATAAACCACGATACCTGATGGGCGTGGGTAAACCAGAAGATCTGGTTGAAGGCGTACGCCGCGGCATTGATATGTTTGACTGCGTCATGCCAACCCGCAACGCGCGTAACGGCCACTTGTTCGTTACCGATGGCGTGGTGAAAATCCGTAACGCGAAGCATAAGAGTGACACCAGCCCGCTCGATTCCGAGTGCGATTGCTATACCTGTCGCAATTATTCTCGCGCGTATCTGCATCATCTCGATCGTTGTAACGAGATTTTGGGCGCGCGTCTCAATACCATTCATAATCTTCGTTATTATCAGCGCTTAATGGCTGGTTTACGTAAGGCTATCGAAGAGGGTAAATTAGAGAGCTTCGTGACCGATTTCTACCAACGTCAGGGGCGGGATGTTCCACCGTTGAACGTTGATTAATTTTAATAATGAGGGAATTTGAATGAGCTTTTTTATTTCTGATGCGGTAGCGGCAACAGGTGCTCCAGCGCAGGGCAGCCCGATGTCTCTGATTCTGATGCTGGTTGTGTTCGGTCTGATCTTCTACTTCATGATCCTGCGTCCACAGCAGAAGCGCACCAAAGAGCACAAAAACCTGATGAACTCCATTGCGAAAGGCGATGAAGTACTGACTAACGGTGGTCTGGTCGGTCGCGTAACCAAAGTGGCTGAAAACGGCTACATTGCTATCGCCCTGAACGACACCACTGAAGTGGTCATCAAACGTGACTTCGTAGCTGCCGTTCTGCCGAAAGGCACCATGAAGGCGCTGTAATCCCAACTTTTCCCAAAGGGAACTGCCGTGTTAAACCGTTATCCTTTGTGGAAGTACATCATGCTGGTCGTCGTGATTCTCGTCGGCCTGCTGTACGCGCTTCCCAACCTGTATGGTGAGGATCCGGCTGTTCAAATCACTGGCGCGCGCGGTGTCGCCGCCAGTGAGCAAACGCTGATCCAGGTCCAGAAAACGTTACAAGAAGAAAAAATTACCGCTAAGTCTGTGGCTCTGGAAGAGGGTGCAATTCTTGCTCGCTTCGACACCACCGACACGCAGCTCCGCGCTCGCGAAGCGCTGATGGGCGTGCTGGGTGACAAATACGTCGTGGCGCTTAACCTTGCCCCTGCAACCCCGCGTTGGCTGGCTGCGATGAAAGCAGAGCCAATGAAACTCGGTCTTGACCTGCGTGGCGGCGTTCACTTCCTGATGGAAGTGGATATGGATACCGCGCTCGGCAAGCTGCAGGAACAGAATATCGACAGCCTGCGCAGCGATCTGCGTGAAAAAGGCATCGCTTACACCACCGTGCGTAAAGAAGATAACTACGGCATGAGCATCACGTTCCGCGACAGTGCGGCGCGCGATCAGGCTGTAGATTACCTGACCCAACGTCACCGTGACCTGGTAATCACCTCTCAGGGCAGTAACCAGCTGCGCGCGGTGATGACCGATGCGCGTCTGAAAGAAGCGCGTGAATATGCCGTTCAGCAGAACATCAACATTCTGCGTAACCGTGTAAACCAACTGGGCGTGGCTGAGCCGCTGGTACAGCGTCAGGGTGCTGACCGTATCGTGGTTGAACTGCCGGGTATCCAGGACACTGCGCGTGCGAAAGAGATTCTGGGTGCGACCGCAACCCTGGAATTCCGTCTGGTGAACTCTAACGTCGATCAGTCCGCTGCAGCCGCAGGGCGTATTCCGGGTGACTCCGAAGTGAAACAGACTCGCGAAGGTCAGCCAGTTGTGCTGTACAAACGCGTGATTCTGACCGGTGATCACATCACCGACTCCACGTCGAGCCAGGACGAATACAACCAGCCGCAGGTTAACATCTCGCTCGATAGCGCGGGTGGTAACATCATGTCTAACTTCACCAAGGACAACATCGGTAAACCGATGGCGACCCTATTCGTGGAGTACAAAGACAGCGGTAAGAAAGATGCAAATGGTCGTGCGGTGCTGGTGAAAGAGGAAGAGGTGATTAACATCGCCAACATCCAGTCTCGTCTGGGTAACAGCTTCCGTATTACCGGTATTAGCAACCCGAACGAAGCGCGTCAGCTCTCCCTGCTGCTGCGTGCCGGTGCGCTGATTGCGCCAATTCAGATTGTTGAAGAGCGTACCATTGGTCCAACTCTGGGGATGCAAAACATCCAGCAGGGCCTGGAAGCGTGTCTGGCCGGTCTGGTGGTCTCTATCCTCTTCATGATCTTCTTCTATAAGAAGTTTGGTCTGATTGCGACCTCCGCGCTGATCGCCAACCTGGTGCTGATCATCGGCATTATGTCCCTGCTGCCGGGGGCGACGCTGACCATGCCGGGTATTGCGGGTATCGTCCTGACCCTTGCGGTGGCGGTCGACGCCAACGTACTGATTAACGAACGTATCAAAGAAGAGTTGAGCAACGGCCGCTCTATTCAGCAGGCGATTGACGAAGGCTATAAAGGGGCGTTCAGCTCCATCTTCGATGCGAACGTAACAACACTGATTAAGGTTCTTATCCTGTATGCAGTGGGTACTGGCGCGATCAAAGGCTTTGCGATTACAACCGGTATCGGTGTCGCAACGTCAATGTTTACCGCTATTGTCGGCACCCGTGCCATCGTGAACCTGCTGTACGGCGGCAAGCGCGTCAAAAAGCTGTCTATCTGAGGAGTGCGTTGTGGCACAGGAATATACTGTTGAACAATTGAACCACGGCCGTAAAGTCTGGGACTTTATGCGCTGGGACTACTGGGCCTTCGGCATTTCAGGTTTCCTGCTGATTCTGTCCATCGTCATTATGGGCGTGAAAGGCTTTAACTGGGGTCTCGATTTCACCGGTGGTACGGTTATCGAGATCTCCCTGGAAAAACCGGTCGATATGGACCAGATGCGCCTGTCTCTGCAGAAAGCGGGCTTTGAAGAGCCGCTGCTGCAGAACTTCGGCAGCAGCCGCGACATCATGGTGCGTATGCCGCCGGTGCACGATGCTAACGGCAGCCAGGAGCTGGGCAGTAAGGTTGTTAGCGTGATTAACGAAACAACCAGCCAGAACGCGGCGGTTAAGCGTATTGAGTTCGTCGGCCCAAGCGTGGGTGCTGACCTGGCCCAGACCGGTGCGATGGCGCTGCTGGTGGCGCTGATCTCCATCCTGGTATACGTCGGTTTCCGCTTTGAGTGGCGACTGGCGGCCGGTGTGGTTATCGCCCTGGCGCACGACGTGGTGATCACCATGGGCATACTGTCGCTGTTCCACATTGAGATTGACCTGACGATTGTGGCATCCCTGATGTCCGTTATCGGTTACTCACTGAATGACAGTATCGTGGTATCTGACCGTATCCGTGAAAACTTCCGTAAGATCCGTCGCGGTACGCCGTACGAAATCTTTAACGTGTCGTTGACCCAGACGCTGCACCGTACCTTGATCACATCTGGTACCACATTGATGGTGATCCTGATGCTGTTCCTCTTCGGTGGTCCGGTACTGGAAGGCTTCTCGCTGACCATGCTGATTGGTGTCACCATCGGTACTGCATCGTCTATCTACGTTGCGTCTGCACTGGCTCTGAAACTCGGCATGAAGCGCGAGCACCTGCTCCAGCAGAAAGTTGAGAAAGAAGGGGCGGATCAGCCGTCCATTCTGCCGTAAAGCGACGTTTAGCGCGTTATCGAAATCCCGGTCTGTTGACCGGGATTTTTTTTATCTGCTCCTGACAAACACTCCTGACAGTATGCTGTCAGGAGCCCTGTCGTAGACTCTTTTCGAACCCAAACAAGAGTCAGGAGGATGTATGAAAAGCGTAATTAACTGGTTTGAAATTCCGGTCACGGATATGGATCGCGCTATCAAATTTTATGAGCCAGTGATGCAGCTCGCGCTGCGTCGCGAGAATATGGACTGCGCTGAGCTGGCCGTTTTCCCGCATGAGGATCCGGGTACCGGCGGGGCGCTGGCAAAATTTGACGGCGTTACACCGTCTTTGCAGGGCGCTATTATTTACCTGCATACTGATAATCTGGCGGCCACGCTCGATCGCATCGCCTCTGCGGGCGGCGAGTGCGTGTTTGGCCCGCTGGAACTGCCGCATGGCATTGGCACTATCGCATTGTTTACCGACAGCGAGGGTAACCGCGTCGGCCTCCATCAACCTGCCTGAGAACGGAATAAGATATGACCCGACGCGCTGACCGTTTGTTTCAGATTGTGCAGATCCTGCGGGGCAGGCGTCTGACAACGGCAGCGCATCTGGCGGACCGGCTTGGCGTGTCCGAGCGCACGGTCTACCGCGATATCCGCGACCTGTCGCTTTCCGGTGTGCCAGTGGAAGGTGAGGCAGGGAGCGGATATCGGCTGATGTCGGGTTTTGACCTGCCGCCACTGATGCTGACAAATAAGGAATCTGAGGCGCTGATCGTCGCGATTCGCCTGCTCAAAACCTGGGGAGGCGAATCGCTGTCGCGCGAGCTGGAGTCGGCTCAGGAAAAGGTGCTGGCTATCCTGCCCGAGGAGAGTCGTCGAAAGGCGGAGCAGACGCGGATCTACGCCCCGGATTTTTGCATGCAAAGCCACTCCCGCAGCGACTTTGACAGGATTCATCAGGCGATTTCCGCCCAACAGGTGCTGGCGCTGCATTACCGTGATGAAGCAGGACAGTTGTCTAATCGTGAGGTTCAGCCGCTGGGGCTGTTCTTCTGGGGGGAGCGCTGGCTGCTGGCGGCGTGGTGTGAACGGCGCGATGACTATCGCTGTTTCCGGCTCGACCGGTGTCTCAATATTGTGACTACGGAAAGGCGGTTTAGCGAAAGTGCGGACAGGTCTCTGGCAGATTTTTTGCGGAAGGTTAAGCAGTAAAAAGCCGGGTGGCGGCTACGCCTTACCCGGCCTACATTTGGGTCGTAGGCCCGGTAAGCGTAGCGCCACCGGGCGAAACCCGCGCTGATTAGAAGTTGTAACCCACAACCAGGTAACCACCCCAACCGGTAGAACGGACGTGTTCGTTCATCCATACCAGTTTAGCGTCGTCGTTCCACTGGCCGCCGTTGTGCCAGTAACGTGCCACAACAGAGTAATGCCAGTGATCGTAGTTCAGCGCCAGGATGTGGCTGGAGGCTATGGAGTCATTGGTACGCTGCTTAATACCGTTCTCTGCGTAACCGCTCTTATCGCCCAGATCTGAACCCCAGTCGAAGTTGGTGAAGCCGATGTAGCTCAGGTTACCGCCCCACAGCTGGGTGATTGGCACAAAGTATTTCACTTTGAAACGATAGCCATCCCATTCGTTCTGGTTTTCAGCGCCATAGTTCTGCCACTGATATTTGGCATAGACGTTCAGAGACAGGCTCATTGGCAGGCCAGTGTCGATGTCCGTACCCAGACCCATATACCAGGTGCTCTGACGACCGGACTCGTTGCGGCCCATGTCGTAAATGTAGTTGTTCGCGAAGTACCACTCTTTGAACGGGCCGAAGCTCAGATCGGTGCCGGTCAGCTTGTCGATGGAGAAGCGTGGTTCGATTTCCATGAACAGAGGGGAGCCGTGGTTCCAGATACCTTTAGCCTGAGAGTTACCACCGAAGAAGACCGGTGCATCCATGTAGCCATAGAAATCAAACCAGTCTTTCTTGGCGAACGCTTCATATTCCAGGTAGGTATCGTTACGAATCTGTGGTCCGAAACGCGTGTGGTAGCTGCCGACCACGTTAACGCTCTGGTGCCACCAGTCGGAGAGGTATTGTGGTTTATCGTTTTCCGCTGCGTTAACAGTGAAAGAGGAAGAAAGTGCCAGCACGGCGCCAGCTGCGAGTAATGTTTTTTTCATAATCATGCCACTGATTGAAATTCCCTTCCGGGAGTGAAAAATGCGCGAATTGCGTTTCTAAATATTTCGTGTTTCTGCGGTGCCTATTATAGGAATCCCTGCTCACAAAAATATGTGTTGTTTCACATATCTCTCACACGCGTAATCGATTGCGTTCACGTTTGCGTACTTTAAACGGCCGGGATTGTAGCGGCAATCATTTATGTTGCCAATCCATACGAAATGTAAATGTTAGCGGAGTGACATTTCACTCCGCTAAAAGAGGGGTTACTGAGCGGCGGGCTGGATATCGTGAATGCGGATGAAACCTAACTGATCCGGAGTCAGTCCGTTAAGCTGCAGTGGAATGTCAACATCGCTCGGAGCCAGCACGCTGGCCGGTGCGGTGAACAGCTGACGGTTAACATTCACCTCCTGGTAGCTCTCCGTGGTGCCCTGGATCTGTCCCCATTCGACGGTGCCGCTGAAGGCTGGCAACGGATCGTTGGATTCTCCCTGGATGCGTAATGTTGCGCGAGTACCATTTGCATTTGCCGCCACGTTCACCAGAGACATTTTCAGCGTGCCAATCTGACTATTGAGACGCGCAGGCGTATTCGCCCCCGGTAACAGATAAACCCCGCTGCTGGATTTAGCATTCAGCGCGTTTTGCTGGGTGATCTTCACCGTTTCTTTGTTCAGTTTGTCCATCGCCGTATTGAGCGTATTCACGCTCTGTTTCATCTGACGGACTTCGGTTTGCTGTGCACAGGCGCTAAGGGTGAAGAGGCTCCCCACCAGCAAAATTTTCAGGTAACGTCTTGTCATTGCGTTTATTTCCTTGAAATAACGGATCGTCCTAATGGTAGCCAGCATCATCGTGTCAGACATAGATCCATTGTCTCAAAAAGCTCTTCCTTTGTTGTCAGGCCAGATCAGGGTAAAATGAAAATCAGTTAACCGGATAACAGGGATACCGTATGCATTGCCCATTCTGCTCCGCTGTGGATACCAAAGTCATCGACTCTCGTCTTGTGGGCGAAGGGTCATCCGTACGCCGTCGTCGGCAATGTCTGGTGTGCAACGAGCGTTTCACGACCTTTGAGGTTGCTGAGCTGGTAATGCCGCGCGTGGTAAAAAGCAACGACGTGCGCGAGCCGTTTAACGAAGAGAAACTGCGCAGCGGGATGCTGAAGGCCCTGGAAAAACGTCCCGTTAGTGCGGACGACGTTGAAATGGCGTTAAACCACATAAAATCTTACCTTCGTGGTTTGGGTGAGCGTGAAGTGCCGAGCAAAATGATCGGCAACCTGGTGATGGAGCAGCTGAAAAAGCTCGATAAGGTCGCCTATATCCGCTTCGCCTCGGTCTACCGCAGTTTCGAAGATATCAAAGAGTTTGGCGAAGAGATCGCCCGCTTACAGGATTAAGCTCATGCAGGATGAGATTTACATGGCGAGAGCCATGAAGCTGGCGCAGCGCGGTCGTTTTACGACCCATCCTAACCCGAACGTCGGGTGCGTTATCGTCAAAGATGGCGAGATCGTGGGGGAGGGGTTTCACTATCGTGCCGGTGAACCGCATGCTGAGGTTCATGCGCTGCGCATGGCCGGCGAGAAGGCGCGCGGTGCTACGGCCTACGTCACGCTGGAGCCCTGCAGCCATCACGGGCGTACGCCGCCGTGCTGCGAAGCGCTGATCGCGGCAGGTGTTTCGCGTGTGGTCGCATCGATGCAGGATCCGAATCCGCAGGTAGCCGGACGCGGTCTGTATCGTCTGCAGCAGGAAGGCATTGACGTCAGCCATGGCCTGATGATGCAGGACGCGGAAGCGCTCAATAAAGGCTTTCTGAAGCGCATGCGTACGGGGTTCCCGTATATTCAGCTCAAGCTGGGCGCCTCGCTGGATGGTCGTACGGCGATGGCAAACGGCGAAAGCCAGTGGATCACGTCGCCACAGGCAAGGCGCGATGTGCAACGTCTGCGCGCGCAAAGCCATGCTATTCTCACCAGCAGTGAAACCGTTCTGGCTGACGATCCGGCTATGACCGTGCGCTGGGACGAACTGAATGCCGATACCCAGGCGCTTTACCCGCAGGAGAACCTGCGTCAGCCGCTGCGTATTGTCATTGATAGCCAGAACCGGGTGACGCCGGAGCACCGCATCGTCCAGCAGCCGGGTGAAACCTGGATTGCCCGCACTAAAGAAGATACGCGCGAATGGCCGGAAGGCGTGCGCAGCATTATGGTGCCGGAGCATAACGGTCATCTGGATCTGGTGGTGCTGATGATGCTGCTCGGCAAGCAGCAGGTGAACAGCATCTGGGTCGAAGCCGGGCCAACGCTCGCCGGTGCGCTCTTACAGGCCGGACTGGTGGATGAACTGATTGTTTACGTTGCGCCTAAACTGTTAGGTCACGATGCGCGCGGCCTGTTTGTGCTGCCTGGCCTTGAAAAACTGGCCGACGCACCGCAACTCAAATTTAGCGAGATTCGTCCGGTAGGTCCGGATGTCTGCCTCCACTTAACGACAGCGTAATTGCTCCTGAAATAGGGAAGCAGTGCGCAAAGTATTATGATAAAATCCGCCCCCCTGCGGGGCCAAATGAACCCGTAAAGGAAGAGTATGAACATTATTGAAGCTGCTGTAGCTACCCCGGACGCTCGCGTCGCCATCACCATTGCGCGTTTCAACAACTTCATCAACGACAGCCTGCTGGAAGGTGCTATTGACGCCCTGAAACGTATCGGCCAGGTTAAAGATGACAACATTACCGTTGTTTGGGTTCCAGGCGCTTACGAACTGCCACTGGCGGCGGGCGCGCTGGCGAAAACCGGTAAATATGACGCGGTGATTGCACTGGGTACCGTTATTCGTGGCGGCACTGCGCACTTCGAATACGTTGCGGGCGGTGCAAGCAACGGTCTGGCACACGTTGCGCAGGATGCTGAAATTCCTGTCGCGTTCGGCGTGCTGACCACCGAAAGTATTGAACAAGCCATCGAACGTGCTGGCACCAAAGCCGGTAACAAAGGTGCAGAAGCTGCACTGACCGCGCTTGAAATGATCAATGTATTGAAAGCCATCAAGGCCTGATTTTTTTGTAAGGGGAATTCCGTGAAACCTGCTGCTCGTCGCCGCGCCCGTGAATGTGCCGTCCAGGCACTTTACTCCTGGCAGTTGTCCCAGAACGACATCTCTGATGTTGAATACCAGTTCCTGTCAGAACAGGACGTGAAAGACGTTGACGTTCTGTACTTCCGTGAACTGCTGTCGGGAGTGGCGACTAATAGCGCGTATCTCGATGGTCTGATGAAGCCTTACCTGTCCCGTCTGCTCGAAGAGCTGGGCCAGGTAGAAAAAGCAGTGTTGCGTATTGCGCTGTTTGAGCTGTCTAAACGTGATGATGTGCCGTATAAAGTGGCCATCAACGAAGCGATCGAACTGGCGAAAACCTTCGGCGCTGAAGACAGCCATAAGTTTGTAAACGGCGTACTTGATAAAGCAGCACCTGCGATCCGTCCCCACAAAAAGTGATCCGCAAACCGGAGTCCTGCATTGCCTGACGGGCAGTGCGGCTCCGGTTTTTTCTTTTATTTGCTGAGGCATAACGTATGGCATGCGGCGAATTCTCCCTGATTGCCCGTTATTTCGACCGTGTCAGAACCTCTCGTCTTGATGTTGAAACCGGCATTGGCGATGACTGTGCACTTCTCAATATTCCCGAAAAACAGACGCTGGCAATCAGCACCGACACCTTAGTGTGCGGCCGTCATTTCTTACCGGATATCGATCCTGCCGATCTGGCGTATAAAGCGCTTGCGGTGAACGTCAGCGATCTGGCGGCGATGGGTGCCGATCCTGCGTGGCTGACGCTGGCTTTGACCCTGCCAGAGGTGGATGAAGCCTGGCTGGAAGCCTTTAGCGATGCGCTGTTTGAGCAGCTTAGCTACTACGATATGCAGCTGATTGGTGGTGATACCACTGCCGGTCCGCTGTCGATGACGCTGGCGATCCACGGCTATGTGCCGCTTGGCCGCGCGCTGAAGCGCTCAGGCGCAAAACCAGGCGACTGGATCTACGTGACCGGTACGCCGGGCGACAGCGCGGCAGGGCTGGCGATCCTTCAGAACCGTTTAACGGTTGAAGATGCTGATGATGCGGCATATCTGGTAAAACGCCATCTGCGGCCAACACCGCGTATCTTGCACGGCCAGGCGCTGCGCGAGCGGGCGAGCTCGGCTATCGATCTTTCTGACGGGCTAATCTCAGACCTCGGCCATATTCTGAAGGCCAGCGGCGTCGGCGCGCGCGTTGACCTGGACATGTTCCCACTGTCTGAGCAACTGCTTCGCCATGTAGAGCCTGAGCAGGCCCTGCGCTGGGCGCTGTCCGGTGGTGAAGACTACGAACTGTGCTTCACGGTGCCTGAGCTCAATCGCGGAACGCTGGATGTGGCGTTAGCGCATCTCGGCGCGAAATTTACCTGCATCGGTCAGATCATGCCGGAGAGTGAAGGGCTGAAGTTTGTGAAAGACGGTGAGCCGGTTACGCTGGACTGGAAAGGGTACGATCACTTCGCGTAAGTTTGTGCGCTCTGTATTGCCGGGTGGCGCTGCGCTTACCCGGCCTACAAATAGGGTGCGATCGTAGGCCGGGTAAGGCGAAGCCGCCACCCGGCGAGTGTTTACTTAAACCCCACCACCGGATGCTGCTGATACGGCGTCTCAAGCTCGGCAACCTGCTCCGGCGTCAGCGTGATATCCACCGCATTCAGCAGTTCGTCAAGCTGCTCTTGCCGGGATGTGCCGATAATCGGCGCCGCGACGCCGCGTTTACCCAGCAGCCAGGCCAGCGCCACCTGGGCGCGGGTTGCCCCGGTATCGTCGGCGATCCCGGCTAAACGTTCGGCAATCAGCGCATCGCTGGCTTCCGTTCCGCCATAAAGTTTTTTTCCTACTTCATCCGATACCAGACGGGCCGTGGTTTCTCCCCACGGACGGGTCAGTCGACCGCGCGCCAGCGGGCTCCACGGGATCACCGCCACGCCCTCCTGATGGCACAGCGGCAACATCTCGCGCTCTTCTTCACGATAGATCAAGTTGTAGTGATCCTGCATGGTGACGAAGCGCGCCCAGCCGTGCTGCGCCTGGAGATCCAGCGCCTGAGCAAACTGCGACGCGTGCATAGACGACGCACCGATGTAGCGTGCTTTACCGGCTTTGACCACGTCGTTCAGCGCTTCAAGCGTCTCCTCGACTGGCGTGTTGTAATCCCAGCGGTGAATTTGCAGCAGGTCGACGTAATCCATGTTCAGGCGTCTGAGGCTGTCATCAATGGAGCGCAGGATCTGTGCGCGAGAAAGACCCTCAGCCAGGTCGCCTACCGGATAGTAGACCTTGGTGGCGACGACGATGTCATCACGACGGGCAAAATCGCGCAGGGCGCGGCCAACAATCTCCTCGCTGCTGCCGTCGGAGTAGCTGTTGGCGGTGTCAAAGAAGTTAATGCCGCCCTCGATGGCGCGTTTGATAATCGGACGGCTGCTCTCTTCCGGCAGCGTCCAGGCGTGGTTTCCCCGATCGGGTTCGCCAAAGGTCATGCATCCCAGACAAAGTCGGGAAACCTTAAGGTCCGTTTTTCCTAATGTTGTGTATTGCACGGTTCCGCTCCTGCTGTTTAAACACCAGGTTTAAGCATAGCAGGAGCGGAAAAGGGGGAAGGGGTCAGTCCAGCCAGCGGCGGATTTTAGCTTCGATACCGGCAGCGTCCAGGCCAATCGCCGCACGGGCTTCATCCTGGGTACCCTGAGGAATGAAATGATCCGGCAGGCCGAGGTTTAGCACCGGCACGGCTTTACGATTTGCCATCAGCACCTCGTTCACGCCGCTGCCCGCGCCGCCCATAATGGCGTTTTCTTCCAGCGTGACCAGCACGTCATGCGTCTCCGCCATACTCAGGATCAGCGATTCGTCGAGCGGTTTCACAAAGCGCATGTCCACCAGGGTGGCATTCAGCGCTTCAGCCGCTTTCGCCGCCTCTGGCATCAGCGTGCCGAAGTTCAGGATCGCCACTTTTTCACCGCGACGCTTCACCAGACCTTTACCGATCGGCAGTTTTTCCAGCGGCTGGAGCTCAACGCCCACCGCATTGCCGCGCGGGTAGCGAACGGCGCTTGGGCCATCCTGATAGTGGTAGCCGGTAAACAGCATCTGACGACATTCGTTCTCGTCGCTTGGCGTCATGACGACCATATCCGGAATACAGCGCAGGAACGACAGGTCAAACGCGCCCTGGTGCGTCTGGCCGTCGGCACCGACGATGCCTGCACGATCGATAGCAAACAGCACCGGCAGCTTCTGAATCGCCACGTCGTGGATCACCTGATCGTAGGCGCGCTGCAGGAAGGTGGAATAGATCGCGACAACCGGCTTGTAGCCGCCAATGGCCAGGCCCGCCGCAAACGTCACCGCGTGCTGTTCGGCAATAGCAACGTCAAAATACTGGTCAGGGTATTTTCTGGAGAACTCCACCATGCCGGAGCCTTCACGCATGGCCGGGGTGATCGACATCAGCTTGTTGTCTTTCGCGGCGGTTTCGCACAGCCAGTCGCCGAATATTTTTGAATAGCTCGGCATGCCGCCGCTGCTTTTTGGCAGACAGCCGCTGGACGGGTCAAATTTCGGTACCGCGTGGAAGGTGATCGGATCTTTTTCCGCCGGTTCGTAGCCACGCCCTTTTTTGGTCATGATGTGCAGGAACTGCGGGCCTTTCAGGTCGCGCATGTTCTTGAGCGTGGTTACCAGACCGAGCACGTCATGGCCGTCAACCGGGCCGATATAGTTAAAGCCCAGCTCTTCAAACAGGGTGCCCGGCACGACCATGCCTTTGATGTGTTCTTCGGTACGCTTGAGCAACTCTTTGATCGGCGGCACGCCGGAGAAGACTTTCTTGCCGCCTTCACGCAGCGAGGAGTAAAGCTTGCCGGAGAGCAGCTGCGCCAGATGGTTGTTCAGCGCGCCGACGTTCTCGGAAATCGACATTTCGTTATCGTTAAGGATAACCAGCATGTCCGGTTTGATGTCGCCCGCATGGTTCATGGCCTCAAAGGCCATACCGGCGGTGATGGCACCGTCGCCAATCACGCAGACGGTGCGGCGCTGCTTGTTCTCTTTTTCGGCGGCAACGGCAATCCCGATGCCCGCCGAAATGGAGGTAGAGGAGTGGCCGACGCTCAGCACGTCGTACTCGCTCTCACCGCGCCACGGGAACGGGTGCAGGCCGCCTTTCTGACGAATGGTGCCAATTTTATCGCGACGTCCGGTCAGAATTTTGTGCGGATAAGCCTGGTGGCCCACGTCCCAGATGAGCTGATCGAACGGCGTGTTATAGACATAGTGCAGCGCCACGGTCAGCTCTACCGTGCCAAGCCCGGAGGCGAAATGGCCGCTGGAGCGGCTAACGCTGTCGAGCAGGTAGCGACGCAGCTCGTCGCACAGCTTCGGCAGGCTCTCTTTCGGCAGCAGACGTAACTCCTGGGTGGAGTCAACTAACGCCAGTGTCGGGTATTTGGCAATATCAAAACTCATCAAAGGCTCATCGAGATATATAGTTTATTTATCACGCTGGATTATATAGTCCGCTAGCGCTTCCAGTGCCGAGGTATCCAGCGATTGTGCGGCCAGTTCATTTAGCGACTGGCGGGCATCGTCAATCAGATCCCGGGCTTTACGTTGGGCTTGCTCAAGGCCCAGCAGGGCGGGGTAGGTACTTTTGCCAAGCTGCTGGTCCGCACCCTGACGTTTACCCAATGTTGCAGTATCGCCCACCACATCCAGAATGTCATCCTGAACCTGGAATGCCAGACCGATACTTTCTGCGTATCTGTCCAGAATCGGCAGGGCTTTGCGCCCTTGCTCACCCGCGCTCAGCGCGCCCAGGCGAACGGCGGAACGGATCAACGCCCCTGTTTTATGGCGATGAATACGCTCCAGCTGTTCCAGATTAACCTGACGTCCTTCCGCTTCAAGATCCAGCGCTTGTCCGCCACACATGCCGGCCACGCCGCTGGCCATTGCCAGCTCGGAGATCATCGCCAGGCGGTCGCGGTCAGCCACTTCCGCCATCGGCGCGTCGCTCAAAATCGAGAATGCCAGCGTTTGCAGGGCATCACCCGCCAGAATAGCATTCGCCTCGCCAAACTTGATATGGCAGGTGGGTTGACCCCGACGTAAATCGTCGTCGTCCATGGCCGGGAGATCGTCGTGGATCAGCGAGTAGGCATGGATGCACTCAACGGCGGCTGCCGGGGCGTCCAGCGTGTTATCGCTGATGCCAAACATATTGCCTGTGGCGTACACCAGGAACGGGCGCAGGCGCTTTCCACCCAAGAGTGCGCCATAGTGCATGGCTTCAACCAGTGGAGTGTTCTGAAAAGGCTGTGGCGCGATAAAACGGCGCAGGGCGTCGTTGGCGCGTACGACACGCGCCTGAAGCTCATTGGCAAAATCCATTTACTCGGCGTCCGGTGTGAAAGGCGTGGTTTTTGCGTCTTCGCTGTCGGAAAGCAAGATCTGCACGCGCTGCTCGGCCTGCTGCAGCTTGACCTGCCCCTGGCGCGCCAGCTGCACGCCACGCTCGAATTCGTTGAGCGCCTCTTCCAGCGGGAGATCGCCGCTCTCAAGGCGGGTAACAATTTGCTCCAGTTCACTCAGCGCAGTTTCGAAACTGGCCGGTGCGTCGTTCTTCTTCGGCATAGTGAATTGACTCTTATATTCTCAGCCCCGACATGGTAACGGACTCAGGGCAATTATCAAATAACGCGCAATGTGCACAGGAGCGGCGCGATGGTGGTATACTTGCGCGCCTGGATGCAGCCACGGGTGTGGGCTGCTGTACTCTTTTCCATTACAAGCCTTAATACGCTTGCCTAAGAAACATTGCCGCCATGAAGTTTATCATTAAATTGTTCCCTGAAATCACCATCAAAAGCCAATCTGTGCGTTTGCGCTTTATTAAAATTCTCACCGGGAACATTCGAAACGTATTAAAGCACTACGACGAAACCCTCGCCGTGGTGCGCCACTGGGACCACGTTGAGGTCCGTGCCAAAGACGAAAACAAACGTCAGGATATTCGCGACGCCCTGACCCGTATTCCGGGTATCCACCATATCCTGGAAGTGGAAGATGTCCCGTTCAGCGATATGCACGACATCTTCGAGAAAGCGCTGGTCCAGTACCGCGACCAGATCGAAGGCAAAACCTTCTGCGTGCGCGTAAAGCGTCGCGGCAAGCACGAGTTCAGCTCCATTGAAGTGGAGCGTTACGTCGGTGGCGGTCTGAACCAGCACGTCGAGTCTGCGCGCGTGCGCCTGACCAACCCGGACGTGACCGTCAATCTGGAGATCGAAAACGATCGCCTGCTGCTGGTGAAAGGGCGCTATGAAGGCATCGGCGGCTTCCCGATCGGCACCCAGGAAGACGTCCTGTCCCTGATCTCCGGCGGCTTCGACTCCGGCGTCTCCAGCTATATGCTGATGCGCCGCGGCTGCCGCGTACACTACTGCTTCTTCAACCTGGGCGGCGCGGCGCACGAGATCGGCGTTCGTCAGGTCGCGCATTACCTGTGGAACCGCTTCGGCAGCTCTCACCGCGTGCGTTTCGTGGCAATTAACTTCGAACCTGTGGTTGGCGAAATCCTCGAAAAAGTAGACGACGGCCAGATGGGCGTCATCCTGAAGCGCATGATGGTGCGCGCGGCGTCCAAAGTGGCTGAACGCTACGGCGTGCAGGCGCTGGTCACCGGCGAAGCGCTGGGCCAGGTTTCCAGCCAGACGCTGACCAACCTGCGTCTGATCGACAACGTGTCTGATACGCTGATCCTGCGTCCGCTGATCTCCCACGACAAAGAGCACATAATCGATCTGGCGCGCGAAATCGGCACCGAAGATTTTGCCCGCACCATGCCGGAATACTGCGGCGTGATCTCAAAAAGCCCAACGGTGAAAGCGGTGAAGGCGAAGATCGAAGCGGAAGAAGAGCACTTCGATTTCAGCATTCTGGAAAAAGTGGTGGCGGAAGCGTCCAACATTGATATCCGCGAGATTGCCCAGCAGACCGAGCAGGAAGTGGTAGAAGTGGAAACCGTGAGCGGTTTCGGCGCTAACGATGCGATTCTGGATATCCGCTCTATTGACGAGCAGGATGACAAGCCGCTGCAGGTTGAAGGCGTCGACGTGGTTTCTCTGCCGTTCTACAAGCTGAGCACCAAGTTTGGCGATCTCGACCAGAGCAAAACGTACCTGCTGTGGTGTGAGCGCGGGGTGATGAGCCGCCTGCAGGCGCTGTATCTGCGCGAACAGGGCTTTGCGAATGTGAAGGTGTATCGTCCGTAGCGTGCGGCCTGATGCCCTCACCCCGACCCTCTCCCACAGGGAGAGGGCGCAAACATTAAAAACGGCAACCTTTGGTTGCCGTTTTGCTTTTACCTCGCGCCACCCGGCTTTTTTTATGCACTACTCTTCATAATAATTATAAATCCCCGCCGGCATCACCAGCGACGATGCAACTTCGTACGCCTTCTCGCGTCCGACCAGCAGGTCAATAATCTTTAAGCCAAAATCAATTGCGGTGCCGGGTCCCTGGCTGGTCAGCAGGTTGACGCGCGGGTCCCAGACGACGCGTTTATCCACCCAATGCTCATCCGGGATCGTATCCTTAAGCCCCGGGAAGCCGGTCATGTTGCCGATAGGGAAGATATCGTGCGGAACCAGCACCGTGCCGGCGGCGGCACAGATAGCGGCGACGATACGGCCGGATAAATGAAACTGACGCACGGTCTCGACCAGCAGCGGGCTGTCGCGAAAACATTCCGCGCCTTTCAGGCCACCGGGCAAAACGATGATGTCGTAATCCCCGTCGGCTACCTGCACGAGCGGGGCATCCGCGAGCAGCTTCACGCCGCGCGAGCAGGTAATCGCCAGGCTGCCGTCGCTGGCGACGCTGGCGGTGGTCACCTTAATGCCGCCGCGCACCATCAAATCAATGGTGGTGACAGCTTCCATCTCTTCGCTACCAGGGGCGAGGCAGATCAGGGCTGACGCGCTCATATTCACTCTCCTTACGTTTAACCAGGTCATACAGACGGGCGTTTTCCGGCACCGCGATGCCATGCGCGCGGGCGCGTTTTAGCAGATAACCGGTGATGTAGTCGATCTCAGTGTGGCGTAATGCCCGAACATCCTGCAGCATCGAGGAGATGTTTTCTGCCGTGCTCTCAATGACCTGCTCGACATAACAGCGCAAATCGTCCGCCGACGTGTGCAGGCCTTCCCGCTCAACGACCGCCGCGATTTCTGCACACAGCACCGCAACGTCCTGTGGATGATTTTTCAGCTCTCCGTTCGGACAGTTCCACAGCGCCGTCAGCGGATTGATCACGCAGTTTACGGCCAGCTTGCGCCAGAGTTGAGGACGAATATGGTTATGCCAGGCCACGTCCGGCAGCACCTTCTGCAGCACATCGGCCAGATAGCTATAGTCGCCATCCTGCGTTCTGGCGGGTCCAATGTGCGTCACCCCGCTGGCGACATGCACGATGATGTTACCGTCGCGACGGGCAGCGTGCGTGGTCGTCGCCATCAGCAGGGGCTGCGGAACGCTTTTCAGCTCGTCAAGTGTCCCCATGCCGTTATGCAGCAGCAGTATGGGCGAAGTGGGGGGGAGCTGGGCGGACAGCGTCTTTACCGCGTCTGAGACCTGCCACGCTTTGAGCGTCACCAGTAAAAGGTCACTTTGCGCCAGGAAATCAGGATCGTTCGCGGTGAGGGATTCGTTAAATATGCTTCCGTCTTCACCAATCAGGTTTACCCTGCAATAGGGCTGGGGCACGCGCAGCCAGCCCTGAACCTCATGTCCGTGCTTGCACAGCGCGGTCAGCCACAGCTGACCAAGGGCTCCACATCCGAGCACTGTAATTTTCATTGTTCCTCCTCACCTGCAACTGCGCCAGGTGTTACAGCTTAATTATACAGCTAAGCTTCTGTTGAGTTATGCCTCGTAGCGGGTATTATGCAACGCAACAAAAGTGAAGGGAGAAGAAAAGATGCCATCTTTCGATATTGTTTCCGAAGTTGATATCCAGGAAGTTCGCAACGGCGTTGAGAACGCAACCCGCGAAGTAGAGTCACGTTTCGATTTTCGTGGCGTTGAGGCGTCGTTTGAGCTGAACGACGCAAATAAGACCATTAAGGTGCTGAGCGAGTCTGATTTCCAGGTAAATCAGCTGCTCGACATTCTGCGCGCCAAGCTGTTAAAGCGCGGCATCGAAGGGACGTCTCTGGATGTGCCGGAAGAGTTTGTGCACAGCGGCAAGAACTGGTTTGTGGAAGCCAAGTTGAAGCAGGGCATTGAGAGCGCGGTGCAGAAGAAGATTGTGAAGCTCATCAAAGACAGCAAGCTGAAGGTGCAGGCGCAGATCCAGGGCGAAGAGATTCGCGTCACCGGGAAATCTCGCGACGACCTCCAGTCCGTGATGGCGCTGGTGCGCGGCGGCGATCTGGGACAACCGTTCCAGTTTAAAAACTTCCGCGATTAATGTAAAAAGCCCGGTTTAACCGGGCTTTTTTTCACGCGTTGAGCGCCTGCTCAACTTCGAAGCGGTTGGTCATTTTACTGTCTATTTTGACGTAAGCGCTGCGCTCTTCGGGGACAATCAGCACCTCTGTGACCCCTTCTTTTTCTTCCAGACGCTGTTTCAGCGCATCGCTAATCTCAACGTCATTCGGGATTTCCACGCGCAGGCTGCTCACGTAGCGCGGCTCTTTCATGGTGCTGGCGACCAGCAGCCAGACTGTCGCCAACAGCGCACCGGCGAGAAACACGGTTTGTGAATCAAACAGGCCGTCCACCCAGCCGCCAAGCGAGCCGCCGATCGCCACGCCGAGGAACTGGCTGGTGGAGTAGATGCCCATCGCGGTACCTTTATACCCGGCGGGGGACTCTTTGCTGATAAGCGACGGGAGCAACGCTTCCATCAGGTTAAAGGCCAGGAAGAACAGCTGCACGCCGGCAATCAGCTCCCAGAAGTGCGGGCCGGCACCCCAGAGCACGATCTCGGCAATCAGCAGGACCGCCACGCAGCCCACGAAGACGCGCTTCATTTTGCGCTTCACTTCGGCGTAGATGATGAACGGCACGACGGAGACAAACGAAATCAGCATCGTGACCAGATAGATTTTCCAGTGCTCAGCAGCCGGAAAACCCGCTGCGGCAAGCTGGCCGGGCAGGGCAACAAAGGTCGACATCAGCAGGATGTGCAAACACATAATGCCAAAATTCAGCTTCAGCAGGCGCGGCTCGACGATCACTTTGCTGAAGCAGCCTTTTACCATCCCCGACTCACGGTTGAGGACGTGGTTTTTGCTGTCCGGAACCACCCACAGGGTTAAGGCAATACCGATGGTCGCCAGCACGGCAATCATCCAGAACAGCGCGTGCAGACCCAATGTGTGCGTAATGATGGGGCCCAGCACCATCGCAATCGCAAACGTCACGCCAAAGCTCACGCCGATGAATGCCATCGCTTTAGTGCGGTTCTGCTCGCGGGTTAAGTCTGACAGCAGCGCCATCACCGCAGCGGCAATCGCGCCGGAACCCTGCAGGGCGCGGCCGAGAATAATTCCCCAGATGGAGTGGGAGAGGGCGGCAATGACGCTCCCGAGCACAAAGACCAGAAGCCCACCGACGATCAGCGGCTTTCGGCCCACCCGGTCAGAGAGCAGGCCAAACGGGATCTGGAACACCGCCTGCGCCAGACCATAAATGCCAATGGCGAGGCCAATTAGCGCCTCGCTGGCCCCCTGCAGCGCCATACCGTACGTGGTCAGAACAGGCAGGACCATAAACATGCCAAGCATCCGTAGCGAGAAGACAGTCCCTAAGCCCCAGGTCGCGCGAAGCTCGCCTGGCGTCATTTTATAATCGTTCATTACCACCTCAGTTCAAAAGCAGGCCATAGTGTAGTGCGGGGAAGGGGCGGGGTAAATAAAGGGTTATTTAACAAATATTACATGCGTTATTAATAAATTCCGTGAATAAAAAAGGGTGCCGAAGCACCCCTTTATTCACCTGTTGTGGCTTACCAGACGTAAGTCAGCAGGTTGTGTGAATCTGGCACCATGAAGTCCACGGACATCATCACGGACAGCGAGGTGATGGCCACAATCGAGAACACAAACAGTTTGCGCGCCCAGACTTTGTCATCTTCCACTTTGTAACCGCGCAGCGCCATACCGAGCCACCAGACGCTCACCGCAGCCGCTACCGCCAGATATTTATATCCAGCGTAACCACCCAGAGAGAGCATCAGCGTTGCCACGGCAAAGGCGATGATGTACAGCGTGATGTGGTTCTTGGCAACCGAAATGCCTTTCACGACCGGCAGAACCGGGATGTTCGCTGCCTGATAATCCTTAAAGCGGAAAATCGCAATGGCATAAGAGTGCGGCATCTGCCACAGGCTAAAGATAGCCAGCAGGATCAGCGCACCGCTGTCGAACTCGTTCGTGACCGCGCAGTAGCCAATCACCGGCGGCGCAGCGCCGGAGAGAGAACCAATCAGCGTGCCGTAGACGGAGTGGCGTTTCATATACAGGCTGTAGACGCCCACATACACCACGAACCCCATCACCCCCAGCCAGCAGGCCAGCGGGTTAGCACCAAACCACAGCAGCATAAAGCCAGCAATACCCAGCAAGGTGGCGTACACCAGCGAGACGGAAGGGGCGATCAGGCCTTTCACCAGCACCCGATTTTTGGTCCTTTCCATCTTCTTGTCGATATCCATGTCGATGTAGTTGTTAAATACACAACCGGACGCAACAACCAGTGACACACCGACCAGCGTATAGATAAAGAGGGTGTAATCAATGCTGCCCTTAGAGGCCAGCAGGAACCCTCCGATCACGGAGATCAGGTTGCCAAAGATGATGCCTGGTTTCGTTACTTGCAGGTATTGCTTAAACATACTCGCCGCTCTTAGTGAACCATCATGTTGTAGTTGAGGTTCCACATAATCCAGATGGAACCGACTACCAGGATAGCGATGATAATCACGGTAAAGATAAAGGCGGTCATATTCCAGCCTTCATCGGACTTGGTGTTCATGTGCAGGAAGCAAACCAGATGCACCAGAATCTGAATCACCGCGGTCACCAGGATTGCACCCAGAATAACCGGCTTAGACGCAGAACCGCTCATCACCATCCAGAACGGGATCACCGTCAGGATGATCGACAGGATGAAACCTGTCATGTAGGTTTTTACGCTACCGTGGGAAGCGCCATGATCGTTTGAATGACTCATTACATCGCCCCCATCAGATATACAACAGAGAACACACAGATCCACACCACGTCCAGGAAGTGCCAGAACAGACTCAGGCACATGATACGGGTACGGTTAGTGCTGGTCAGGCCGCGACGGGATACCTGGAACATCAGTACCGCCATCCAGATCAGACCAGAGGTGACGTGCAGACCGTGGGTACCTACCAGCGCGAAGAACGCGGACAGGAAACCACTGCGATCCGGACCGAAACCTTCCAGAATCAGGTGATGGAATTCATAGATTTCCATCCCGATAAATCCAGCACCAAACAACCAGGTCAACGCCAGCCAGGACACAACCTGGCTCTTGTTGTTTTTGTACATGGCGATAGCCGCCATGCCGTAGGTGATGGAGCTGAATAACAGCAGTGCGGTTTCAACCAGAACGAACGGCAGTTCAAAGATATCCTTGCCTGCCGGGCCGCCCGCCGTGCCGTTCACCAGAACGGCATAGGTCGCGAACAGACAGCAGAACAGAATGCAGTCGCTCATCAGGTAGATCCAGAAACCGAAGACTTTGGTCGGTCCTGTATCGTGGTGCGCATGTTCATGCGCGTGGGCAGTTGAGTGCGCCAGAGTATCAGTTGCCATTTTTCAGCCCCGCTTTAGAAATCTCGTCGAAATGCTGATTTTCCAGCTTCTCAACTTCACGGACTGGTACGTAGTAGTCCACGTCCTCGTCAAAGCTCTTCACAATCCAGCTGATTACGATGCCGGCGAAGCCAACAATCGCCATCCACCAGATGTGCCAGATCATTGCGAAACCAAATACCGTTGCGAAGGCGGCAATCACGATGCCCGCACCGCTGTTTTTCGGCATGTGGATCTCTTCGTAATGAGCAGGTTGCTTGTACGCTTCACCTTTTTCTTTCATTTCCCAGAATGCGTCGCGTTCATGAACCTGCGGCACGATGGCAAAGTTATAGAAAGGCGGTGGAGAAGAGGTTGCCCACTCCAGCGTACGGCCACCCCATGGGTCACCGGTCAGGTCACGGTTCTGGTCGCGGTCGCGAATAGACACGTAGAACTGAATCAGCTGAGACGCGATACCACAGGCAATCAGCACGGCACCGCCCGCTGCAACCATCAGCATTGGGTGGAACTGCGGATCGATCTGCTGGCTCAGACGACGGGTCATACCCATGAAGCCCAGCACGTACAGCGGCATAAATGCTACGAAGAAGCCGATGATCCAGAACCAGAACGCGCGTTTACCCCATTTCTCGTTCAGCGTGAAGCCGAACGCTTTTGGCCACCAGTAGGTTACGCCAGCGAAGCAGCCGAAGACCACGCCACCGATGATAACGTTATGGAAGTGCGCAATCAGGAACAGACTGTTGTGCAGAACGAAGTCAGCACCTGGTACCGCCAGCAGTACGCCGGTCATCCCACCTACGGAGAAGGTCACGATGAAGCCGATGGTCCACAGCATCGCTGAGTGGAACACGATACGGCCCTGGTACATGGTGAACAGCCAGTTGAAGATCTTCACCCCGGTAGGGATGGCGATAATCATAGTGGTGATACCGAAGAAGGCGTTTACGTTCGCGCCCGCACCCATGGTGAAGAAGTGGTGCAGCCAAACGATGAACGACAGAACGGTAATACACACGGTTGCCCACACCAGAGAGGTGTAACCAAACAGACGTTTACGCGAGAAGGTTGCTGCGATTTCGGAGAACACACCGAACACAGGCAGAACCAGAATGTACACTTCCGGGTGACCCCAGGCCCAAATCAGGTTGATGTACATCATCATGTTGCCACCCATATCATTCGTGAAGAAATGGGTGCCCAGGTAGCGGTCCAGGGTCAGCAGCGCGATGGTGACGGTCAGAATTGGGAAGGATGCAATAATCAGGATGTTGGCGCACAGAGATGCCCAGGTAAATACCGGCATCTTGAACATGGTCATGCCAGGGGCACGCATCTTGATAATGGTCACGAAGAAGTTGATACCGGTCAGGGTAGTACCGACACCGGAGAGCTGAAGCGCCCAAATCCAGTAGTCGACGCCAACGCCCGGACTGTACTCAATTCCTGACAGCGGCGGGTAAGCCAGCCAGCCGGTCTGCGCGAATTCGCCCACACCCAGTGACAGGTTAACCAGAATAACGCCGACAACCGTGAACCAGAAGCTCAGGTTGTTCAGGAACGGGAACGCCACATCGCGCGCGCCGATTTGCAGCGGAACGACAACGTTCATCAGACCGATAACCAGCGGCATCGCCACGAAGAAGATCATGATAACGCCGTGAGCGGTAAAGATCTGATCGTAGTGGTGCGGCGGCAGGAAGCCGGCTTCACCCGCAGAAGCGAGTGCCTGCTGGCTACGCATCATGATCGCATCCGCAAAGCCACGAATTAACATGACGATACCGACGATGCAGTACATGATACCGAGTTTTTTGTGGTCAACCGAAGTCAGCCACTCGTTCCACAGGTAGCTCCACTTACCGAAGTAAGTGATCAGGGCCAGTAAGGCCGCGCCACCAATGATAATTGCAGCCACCGTAACCACGATAATCGGTTCATGGTAGGGCACTGCATCCAGTGTCAATTTTCCGAACATTTTCTTCCTCGGCCCCTTAGTGAGCGGTTTCCGCGTGGCTCATGTCCATGCCTTCCATACCTTCATGCGCGCTGTGCTCGCCTTCAGGCTGGGTCATGTCCATGCTCTTGCCGTGATCCATAAATTTGCCAATAACGTCTTTGAACAAATCTGGTTTCACATTAGAGAAGTACTCCACCTTGTTGTATTCGCTAGGTGCAGCCACTTTTTCGAACGCCGCCATGTCAGACATGGTGTTTGGAGACTGCTTCGCTTTTTCAACCCACTGGTCGAAAGCGGCACGGTCCGGCGTCGCAATAGCTTTGAACTTCATACCTGAGAAGCCCGGGCCGCTATAGCTGGCGGAGATACCATCATAGGTGCCTGCTTCATTCGCGATCAGGTGCAGATTGGTCTGCATACCGGCCATCGCGTAAATCTGGCTACCCAGACGTGGGATGAAGAAGGAGTTCATTACGGAGTTGGAGGTCACTTTGAACTGAACCGGAGTGTTCGCCGGGAAGGCGATTTCATTCACGGTAGCAATACCCTGCTCTGGATAGATGAAGAACCATTTCCAGTCCATGGAGACCACTTCAATGGTAATAGGTTTCTCATCGTGAACCAGCGGTTTGCTTGGCTCAAGTGCGTGAGTGGTTTTCCAGGTCAGTACGGCAAGGAACAGGATGATCAGAATAGGTACCGTCCAGACCACAGCTTCCACTTTATTGGAGTGTGACCAGTTAGGGCTATACTTCGCATCTTTATTGCTCGCACGATACTTCCAGGCGAAACCAACAGCCATCAAAATGGCAGGAATAACCACAATCAACATCAGGCCAAAAGCCGTCAATATCAGTGAACGTTGTTCCAGTCCAATCTGTCCTTTGGGGTCTAGTAGTGCAGAATCGCAGCCACTGAGTAATACAGTGCCCGCGAATAATGACAACCATCCCAAACTTTTATTGTATTTCCCGAGTCTCATTTAACGACCTCAATTCCACGGAGTCTGGTGGCGTTTAAAGTGTGCGGGCATTTTACGGGAAGGTTACATTACTGTAAACATCATTAGGCCTGTGTCAGGAAGGTGTTACCGGGTTCTGCCGCACGTGTCACAAGTGTTGCAAATTATGTCGGTTTTTATGACCGAAGCCGCATGGCATGGGCTTTATAACGAAAGGACCCCCAAGCATACCCTAAAAGGGACAATTGGTATAACCATTGTTGAAAATAAACAAAAAATTAACAATTAATTATCAATAAAAAGACATCTAAAAAACGAAAAATCAAACTCTCGCATGCTGAATCGTTTAATGAAAAATAGCGCTTTGGAATGGGAGTCAATAATTTCCAAATCCTATCCCGCACAAAAAAACAAATATTTTTTTTTGCGGTTGATGGCTATTTCGCCGTTATAATTTCGGTTAGTGATTACAACGGGAAATAACCTTTCGCATTTTTCTTCAGGTCATCTGCGTTTTACGCAAGGCCATGAAATCGAGCAGGCCCCCGGTCAGGATCCCGGCGATAGCCAGCAGGGCGCCTGCGTCCAGCAGAAGGGCTTCGAAGGGGAGTGCCAGTGACGTGCTGGCATTAATAATGAGCACCACCAGCCACAGTGCCAGAGCAAGGCAGCCCACCATTAACAGACGTAACGCAAAACGGTAGGCGCGGTGATATTCGGTGCGCGGCATAAAGTGTTCTGTCCGCTGGGTATATTCCAGCGTCTGGCGACACACCAGCAACAATAAAATCCCCGGCACGGCAGCCACGACCGAAAAGAGATAAAATGTTGGCCAACCGTGAGCTTCCACGAACCAGCCGGCAACCGGGCCAACGTACACGCGGCCTACGGCAGAGAGCGCCGAGAGCAGAGCGAACTGCGTGGCGGAAAATGACTTGTTGCACAGGGTCATCAGCAGGGCGACAAACGCCGCTGTGCCCATACCGCCGCAGAGGTTTTCGAAGAACACCGCCGCGGCCATGCTGATAGTATGTTTATCGGTAATCGACAGCAGCCAGTAGCCTGCGTTAGAGGCGCCCTGAAGGATGCCGAAAATCAGCAGCGCGCGGAACAGCGTCAGGCGCTGCATCAGCACGCCACCGTATAATGCCCCGACAATGGTCGCAAACAGCCCCAGCGTTTTATTCACCACACCCACTTCACCGGCGTCAAAACCGACACCGCGGATCAGGAAGGTGGTGGTCAGGCTCATGGCAAAGGCATCGCCCAGCTTATAAAGGACGATGAGCAACAGGATCAGCCAGGCGTTGTTGCGGCCAAAGAAGTCACGAAGCGGTTCGGCGACGGCCTGCTCCAGCGAGCGGGGAACCGGGATAACGTCACTCGGTTCGGGCGCCAATAAGGTCGCGATAATGCAGGGGATCAGCAGGGCGGCCATCAGCCAGTACATGCCCTGCCAGCCGAGGTAACGGTCGGCAAGCCACAGCGCCAGCCCACCGGAGACCAGCATCCCGAGGCGATAGCCCAGCACGCTGATTGCCGCACCGGCGCCGCGCTCTTCCGCAGGTAACACGTCCGTCTTCCAGGCGTCGAACACGATATCCTGAGAGGCGGAACAGAAGGCTATCACCACCGCAAGCGCCGCCATCCAGCGAAGCTGCGTGGTGGGTTCAAGAAAACCCATCGCCGCAATCGCCAGCAGCAGCAGGATCTGCGTCATCACCAGCCAGCCGCGACGACGCCCGAGGAAAGGCGGCGTGTAGCGATCCATGACCGGAGACCACAGGAACTTGAATACATAGGCCTGACCCACAAGCGAGAAAAAGCCAATGGTTTTCAGATCGATGTTCTCAACCGTCATCCACGCCTGAAGCGTGCCGGAAGTGAGTGCGAGGGGTAAACCCGAGGCAAAGCCGAGGATCAGCAGAATCGCTGATTTCGGTTGCTGGAAAATGCGTAAGTAATGGCTGGACATGTTCTTATAAAACTGACCCGGTGATACACCGGGTCAGCGAGCGGGATTAACGCGCGTTCTGCTTGATGAAGTCGTGAATGCTGGTGTCCTGCGCCATATCGGCGATGGTGTCGGTCAGCACGCTATTAACGGCGTTAGCAATGTTCTGGTTGGAGGCCTGGAACGCACCTTCAACAGAGTAGCTGGCGCGGTAGTTTTTGGTCATCTTGTTGCCATTCTTCGCGGTGGCAATGATGGCGATATCCGCTTTGGTCGCGATGTTGTAGCGCACGTTGCCCTGAGACACGTCAGCATACAGGTTGTTCACGATGATCTGCAGATCAACCGCGCCGCTTGGGCCAATCATGTAGCCGCGAGCGGTCATCTGTTTCTCCAGCACTTCCTGGAGCAGGAAGCGCAGGTCGCGGGACGCGGTGAGGGTAACCTGCTGGTTATCGCGGGTCACTTTTGCCAGTGCTTGATCCTGACGCTGATCGGCACCGTTAATGCTCACGGTGACGCCCATCAGGCTTGGGTCCTGCTGAGGCAGGGTGATTTTTGGTGAGACATCAATAGTGGTAGGCGGGGTAGCGCAGCCTGCCAGCATAAAAAGGGCTACCAACGGAAAGAAGAGTTTTTTTAACATTTTCGGGTTCTCAACGAATCGTAAGCATATAAAGAGAAAAATTGCCGCCATCATAACATCGCCAACGGCGAGGGGAAGTGGTCAACGCATGTAAATTCATCGCCTTGTCCGAAAACTGACCAGTTCACCGTTTTTCCCAATCCGTGTATGACAAAACGTATGAGTCTCACAGTGAACTTCATTCGTTTGAATGAGAAAATCAGACGAAAGCTAAATATTTGTTGTCAAGGTGTAATGGAAACGGTAAAAGCGGCTAACATTTAAAGGGATGGGTGACATCCTGGCGTTGTCGGAGGAGTAATTTCATGATGATACGTGAGCATATAGAAGATAAATTAAGGGCGGCGTTCAACCCTGTGTTCCTCGAAGTCGTCGACGAAAGCTATCGTCATAACGTGCCGGCAGGTTCTGAAAGCCACTTCAAAGTGGTTCTGGTTAGCGATCGCTTCACGGGAGAACGTTTCCTGAATCGACACCGCTTGATCTACAGCACCTTGACGGAAGAACTCTCCACGACCGTACATGCGCTGGCACTGCATACCTACACCATTAAGGAATGGGAAGGCTTGCAGGATACGGTTTTTGCATCACCGCCCTGTCGCGGAGCAGGCACAATCGCCTGATAAATCGGATTTGCAACGGCTGGAGCTTTTCCAGTATGTTGCTTACAGATTTCCTCAAAACGGCCTCCGGGCCGTTTTGTTTTGTCTGAGTTTTGAGCGGATGGTGCGATTTTAAGGCTAAAAATAGCCTTAAAGTGTGAAAAAAGCCGCAGCAACATGCCCCAACCGTTCTCGACTCACCTAAGTGATGCCGCTATAATGCCGCGTCTTATTGAATGTCTTCGGGATGATTCTGGCGACAGGGAATGTGAATCTGCACTAAGAGAGCATCCCGGTATAACAGACAGATTCAGAGTTGACCGAGCACTGTGATTTTTTTGAGGTAACAAGATGCAAGTTTCAGTTGAAACCACTCAAGGCCTTGGCCGCCGTGTAACGATTACTATCGCTGCTGACAGCATCGAAACTGCTGTGAAAAGCGAGCTGGTCAACGTAGCAAAAAAAGTACGTATTGACGGCTTCCGCAAGGGCAAAGTACCAATGAATGTTGTTGCTCAGCGTTATGGCGCTTCCGTGCGTCAGGATGTGCTGGGTGAACTGATGAGCCGTAACTTTATTGATGCGATCATCAAAGAAAAAATCAATCCGGCCGGCGCGCCGAACTACGTTCCAGGCGAATACAAACTGGGCGAAGACTTCACCTACTCCGTAGAGTTCGAAGTGTACCCGGAAGTTGAGCTGAAAGGTCTGGAATCTATCGAAGTTGAAAAACCAGTTGTTTCCGTGACTGACGAAGACGTTGACGGCATGCTGGATACCCTGCGCAAGCAGCAGGCGAACTGGAAAGAGAAAGAAGGCGCTGTTGATGCTGAAGACCGTGTCACCATCGACTTCACCGGTTCTGTAGACGGCGAAGAGTTCGAAGGCGGTAAAGCGTCTGACTTCGTACTGGCAATGGGCCAGGGTCGTATGATCCCAGGCTTCGAAGACGGTATCAAAGGCCACAAGGCTGGCGAAGAGTTCACCATCGACGTGACCTTCCCGGAAGAATACCACGCTGAAAACCTGAAAGGGAAAGCAGCGAAGTTCGCTATCAACCTGAAGAAAGTTGAAGAGCGCGAACTGCCAGAACTGACTGAAGAATTCATCAAGCGTTTCGGCGTGGAAGATGGTTCCGTAGCGGGTCTGCGTACCGAAGTGCGTAAGAACATGGAACGCGAACTGAACGGCGCGGTGCGTAACCGTGTGAAATCTCAGGCGATCGAAGGTCTGGTGAAAGCCAACGACATCGACGTTCCAGCTGCCCTGATCGACAGCGAAATCGACGTTCTGCGCCGTCAGGCTGCACAGCGTTTCGGTGGCAACCAGCAGCAAGCGATGGAACTGCCACGCGAGTTGTTCGAAGAGCAAGCGAAACGCCGCGTAGTTGTTGGCCTGCTGCTGGGCGAAGTGATTCGTACCCACGAGCTGAAAGCTGACGAAGAGCGTGTGAAAGGCCTGATCGAAGAGATGGCTTCTGCATACGAAGATCCATCAGAAGTGATCGAGTTCTACGGTAAGAACAAAGAGCTGATGGACAACATGCGCAACGTCGCCCTGGAAGAGCAGGCTGTTGAAGCAGTACTGGCGAAAGCGAAAGTGTCCGAAAAAGCGACCTCTTTCAACGAACTGATGAACCAGCAGGCGTAATTTCGCCCCAACGGTTTAAAGTTTGAACAAAAACCCGTTGCCTTTTGGTGACGGGTTTTTTTTATCACACCAATAGCCCAGGAAGAGTGCTAAAACGCCCTTTCAGTGTTAGCGTAACAACAAAAGGTTGTTATGCTTGAAATAGGGCACTGTGAACCCCATAAGTACGTAATCACGATGAATGAGACTGGCTGATAATCCGTCCATAAGGTTACAATCAGTACAGCAGGTGTTTTCAATTTAGATCCAGGAGACGGAAATGTCATACAGTGGCGAACGAGATAACTTTGCACCCCATATGGCTCTGGTGCCAATGGTTATTGAACAGACCTCACGTGGTGAGCGATCTTTTGATATCTATTCCCGTCTGCTCAAGGAACGCGTTATCTTTCTTACCGGCCAGGTGGAAGACCACATGGCTAACCTGATCGTGGCGCAGATGCTGTTTCTGGAAGCGGAAAACCCGGAAAAAGACATTTACCTGTACATCAACTCCCCGGGGGGCGTGATTACAGCGGGGATGTCCATTTATGACACCATGCAATTCATCAAGCCAGATGTCAGCACTATCTGTATGGGTCAGGCTGCATCTATGGGCGCGTTCCTGTTAACAGCAGGGGCGAAAGGGAAGCGTTTCTGCTTGCCAAATTCCCGCGTGATGATTCACCAGCCGCTGGGCGGTTACCAGGGGCAGGCGACGGATATCGAAATCCACGCCCGCGAAATTCTGAAAGTAAAAGCGCGCATGAATGAACTTATGGCGCAGCATACGGGTCAACCACTCGAGCAGATCGAGCGCGATACCGAGCGCGATCGCTTCCTCTCTGCACCAGAGGCAGTTGAGTACGGCTTAGTCGACTCCGTGTTGACCCATCGTAATTGATGCCCGCGACGCGAGTGTGCCGCTATACTAAGGTAGGGCGGCACGCTGCTTATTGCAGCTTGCGTCTTAGATTGGCATTTGCGTCGTCATGTGCGGCACAAAGAACTTAAAAAGAGGTTTGGACTCATGACAGATAAACGCAAAGATGGTTCGGGCAAACTGCTGTACTGCTCTTTTTGCGGCAAAAGCCAGCATGAAGTGCGTAAACTGATTGCCGGGCCGTCCGTGTATATCTGCGACGAATGTGTCGATTTATGTAACGACATCATTCGCGAAGAGATTAAAGAAGTCGCACCGCACCGTGAGCGCAGCGCGCTGCCAACGCCGCATGAAATTCGTCATCACCTTGACGACTACGTCATCGGACAGGAGCAGGCCAAGAAAGTGCTGGCGGTAGCGGTCTATAACCACTACAAACGTCTGCGTAACGGCGACACCAGCAATGGCGTAGAACTGGGTAAAAGTAACATTCTGCTGATCGGCCCAACCGGTTCCGGTAAAACGCTGCTGGCTGAAACCCTGGCGCGTCTGCTTGATGTTCCGTTCACGATGGCGGATGCCACCACCCTGACCGAGGCCGGTTATGTGGGTGAGGATGTTGAGAACATCATCCAGAAACTGCTGCAGAAATGCGATTACGACGTACAGAAAGCCCAGCGTGGGATTGTTTACATCGATGAGATCGACAAGATCTCTCGTAAATCCGACAACCCGTCCATTACCCGTGACGTATCGGGTGAAGGCGTACAGCAGGCACTGCTGAAGCTGATCGAAGGTACGGTTGCCGCTGTTCCGCCACAGGGTGGTCGTAAACATCCTCAGCAGGAGTTCCTGCAGGTTGATACCTCCAAGATCCTGTTCATCTGTGGTGGTGCGTTCGCTGGTCTGGATAAAGTCATCTCCCACCGTGTTGAAACCGGCTCCGGCATTGGTTTTGGCGCAACGGTGAAATCGACGTCCGAAAAACCAAACGAAGGTGAACTGCTGTCTCAGGTTGAACCAGAAGATCTGATCAAATTCGGTCTGATCCCTGAATTCATCGGCCGTCTGCCGGTTGTGGCAACGCTGAATGAGCTGAGTGAAGATGCGCTGATCCAGATCCTGAAAGAGCCAAAAAATGCGCTGACCAAGCAGTATCAGGCGCTGTTCAATCTGGAAGGCGTTGACCTGGAATTCCGCGACGAAGCGCTGGATGCCATTGCCAAGAAAGCGATGATCCGTAAAACCGGCGCCCGTGGCCTGCGTTCTATCGTTGAAGCGGCACTGCTCGACACCATGTACGATCTGCCATCGATGGAAGACGTTGAGAAAGTGGTGATTGACGAGTCCGTCATCAGCGGTCAAACCAAGCCGTTGCTGATTTACGGCAAACCGGAAGCACAGCAGGCATCTGGCGAATAATTCACCAAATCATACAAGCAGTTAATCAAAAAGGGGGGATTTTATCTCCCCTTTACTTTTTCCGTATTCATAGCGTTGAATGTGTGGGAAACATCCCCATATACTGGATACATGTTAATGGTTATGTGAAGCACAGTGACATGACCAGCTTACCTGGCGGACACTAACTAAGAGAGAGCTCTATGAATCCTGAGCGTTCTGAACGCATTGAAATCCCCGTATTGCCGTTGCGCGATGTGGTGGTTTATCCGCACATGGTCATACCCTTATTTGTAGGGCGGGAAAAATCTATCCGTTGCCTCGAAGCCGCTATGGATCATGATAAAAAAATCATGCTGGTGGCGCAGAAAGAAGCATCAACGGATGAGCCGGGTGTAAACGATCTTTTCACCGTCGGGACCGTGGCCTCTATTTTGCAGATGCTGAAGCTGCCTGACGGCACCGTGAAGGTGCTGGTAGAAGGGCTGCAGCGTGCGCGTATTACCACTCTGTCAGACGATGGCGAGCACTTCTCTGCGAAGGCAGAGTACCTTGATTCGCCTGAGCTTGATGAGCGCGAGCAGGAAGTGCTGGTGCGCACCGCGATTAGCCAGTTTGAAGGCTATATCAAGCTGAACAAGAAAATCCCACCAGAAGTGCTGACGTCGCTGAACAGCATCGACGATCCTGCACGTCTGGCGGACACCATCGCTGCCCATATGCCGCTGAAGCTGGCTGACAAACAGTCCGTGCTGGAAATGTCCGACGTTAACGAACGTCTGGAATACCTGATGGCGATGATGGAGTCTGAAATCGATCTGCTGCAGGTTGAGAAGCGCATTCGCAACCGCGTGAAAAAGCAGATGGAGAAATCTCAGCGTGAGTACTATCTGAATGAGCAAATGAAGGCCATTCAGAAAGAACTGGGCGAGATGGACGATGCGCCGGACGAAAACGAAGCGCTGAAGCGTAAGATCGATGCGGCGAAGATGCCGAAAGAGGCGAAAGAGAAAGCCGAAGCAGAACTGCAGAAGCTGAAAATGATGTCTCCGATGTCGGCTGAAGCGACCGTTGTACGCGGCTACATTGAGTGGATGGTGCAGGTTCCGTGGAACGCCCGCAGCAAGGTCAAAAAAGACCTGCGTCAGGCGCAGGAAATCCTGGATACCGACCACTACGGCCTGGAACGCGTGAAAGACCGCATTCTTGAGTACCTCGCGGTACAGAGCCGTGTAAACAAAATCAAAGGCCCAATTCTGTGCCTGGTCGGACCGCCGGGGGTGGGTAAAACCTCTCTGGGTCAGTCCATCGCCAAAGCGACCGGACGTAAGTATATCCGTATGGCGCTGGGTGGCGTACGCGATGAGGCGGAAATCCGCGGTCACCGCCGTACCTACATCGGTTCTATGCCGGGTAAACTGATCCAGAAGATGGCAAAAGTGGGGGTTAAAAACCCGCTGTTCCTGCTCGATGAGATCGATAAGATGTCGTCGGACATGCGTGGCGACCCTGCGTCTGCACTGCTGGAAGTGCTTGATCCAGAACAGAACGTGGCGTTCAGCGATCACTACCTGGAAGTGGACTACGACCTGAGCGATGTGATGTTCGTGGCGACCTCCAACTCCATGAACATTCCGGCCCCGCTGCTGGACCGTATGGAAGTGATCCGTCTCTCCGGTTATACCGAAGATGAGAAGCTGAACATTGCTAAGCAGCACCTGCTGCCGAAACAGATCGAGCGTAACGCGCTGAAAGCCAACGAGCTGACCGTCGAGGACAGCGCGATTATCGGCATCATTCGCTACTACACCCGTGAAGCGGGCGTGCGTAGTCTTGAGCGTGAAATCTCTAAACTGTGTCGTAAAGCGGTGAAACAGCTGCTGCTGGATAAGAGTCTGAAACACATTGTGATTAACGGCGACAATCTGCACGCGTACCTGGGCGTCCAGCGCTTCGACTACGGTCGCGCGGACAACGAAAACCGCGTTGGTCAGGTGACTGGCCTGGCATGGACGGAAGTGGGTGGCGATCTGCTGACCATCGAAACCGCCTGTGTGCCAGGTAAAGGCAAACTGACTTACACCGGCTCGCTGGGTGAAGTGATGCAGGAGTCCATCCAGGCGGCGCTGACCGTGGTGCGTGCGCGTGCGGAGAAACTGGGTATCAACCCTGATTTCTACGAAAAACGCGACATCCACGTGCACGTACCTGAAGGGGCGACGCCGAAAGATGGTCCAAGCGCGGGTATTGCCATGTGTACCGCTCTGGTTTCCTGTCTGACAGGGAACCCGGTGCGTGCTGATGTGGCAATGACCGGTGAAATCACGCTGCGTGGTCAGGTTCTGCCGATTGGTGGTTTAAAAGAAAAACTGCTGGCGGCGCACCGCGGTGGGATCAAAACCGTATTGATCCCTTACGAAAATAAACGCGATCTGGAAGAGATTCCGGACAACGTGATTGCCGATCTGCAGATTCATCCTGTGAAGCGAATTGAGGAAGTTCTTAGTCTCGCACTGCAGAATGAACCCTCCGGAATGCAGGTTGTAACCGCAAAATAGTGACCTCGCGCAAAGAGCGTTAATAAAAACAAGGCTGGTAAGTCATTTCGCACTTGCCAGCCTTTTTTTGTATAGCTAATTTAGATTGCTGATTAGGTCAGCCATCAACAACGGGTGTTGTAAGGTCATGGCAGGCCTGATATAACTGCTGCGCGGTCGCGTTGTGAAGGATTCAGGCGCGATATAAATTATAAAGAGAGGAAGAGAACAGTGAATAAATCTCAACTGATTGACAAAATTGCTGCTGGTGCTGATATTTCTAAAGCTGCAGCTGGACGTGCCTTAGATGCATTAATTGCTTCTGTTACTGAATCTCTGCAGGCTGGGGACGACGTTGCACTGGTAGGCTTCGGTACTTTTGCTGTTAAAGAGCGTGCTGCCCGTACTGGCCGCAACCCTCAGACCGGTAAAGAGATCACCATTGCTGCTGCTAAAGTGCCGGGTTTCCGTGCAGGTAAAGCGCTGAAAGACGCAGTAAACTGATTGCTTTCCCGTTTCAGGGAAGCCGGAAAGTACAAGGGCGCATCATTTGATGTGCCTTTTTTGTTTGTCCAGACCTGATTTGTGCGAGTTTATGCGAGTTGTGGGCTGACAATCGCCCCGTTTTCTTGTCACAATACACCTTCACGCGCGACGGGCAGGATTTTCCGTCAGCGTCAGGTAACCAGTCACCTACAGCGGAGTGTTGTTACACCATGATGGACAGCTTACGCACGGCTGCTAACAGTCTCGTGCTCAAGATTATTTTCGGTATCATTATCGTGTCGTTCATATTGACCGGCGTGAGCAGTTACCTTATTGGCGGTGGCGCAAACTATGCCGCAAAAGTGAATGGCCAGGAGATCAGCCGTGGTCAGTTCGAGAATGCTTTTGCCGGTGAACGTAACCGTATGCAGCAACAGCTGGGCGACCAATTCTCTGAACTGGCGGCGAACGAAGGGTACATGAAGACCCTGCGCCAACAGACACTGAACCGTCTTATCGACGAAGCGCTTCTGGATCAGTATGCCAAAAAACTGGGCCTTGGCATCAGCGATGAGCAGGTGAAAAAAGCCATCTTCTCCACCCAGGCTTTCCAGTCTAACGGTAAATTCGACAACGCGCGTTATAACAGCATCGTCAACCAGATGGGCATGACGGCCGATCAGTACGCGCAGGCTCTGCGTAATCAGCTGACCACCCAGCAGCTCATCAATGCCGTTGTGGGCACCGATTTCATGCTCAAAGGTGAAACGGACGAACTGGCCGCGCTGGTGGCGCAGCAGCGCGTTGTACGCGAAGCGACTATTGATGTGAACGCCCTGGCGGCGAAACAGCAGGTGAGCGACGCTGACGTTAACGCTTACTACGAGCAGAACAAGAATTCCTTTGTTTCTCCAGAGCAGTTCCGTGTGAGCTACATCAAGCTGGATGCTGCCGCGCTGCAGGAAACCGCGTCTGATGCGGAAATCCAGTCTTACTACGACCAGCATCAGGATCAGTTCACTCAGCCGCAGCGTAACCGCTACAGCGTGATTCAGACGAAGACCGAGGCTGATGCCAAAGCGGTACTGGAAGAGCTGAATAAAGGCGCTGATTTCGCGACCGTTGCGAAAGCGAAATCCACCGACATTATCTCTGCGAAAAACGGCGGTGATATGGGATGGCTGGAAGACGCGACTACACCGGATGAGCTGAAAAATGCCGGTCTGAAAGATAAAGGTCAACTTTCTGGCGTCATCAAGTCTTCCGTTGGTTTCTTGGTCGTGCGTCTGGACGACATCACCGTGGCGAAAACCAAGCCTCTGGCTGAGGTTCGCGACGATATTGCGGCGAAAGTGAAACAGGAAAAAGCGCTGGATGCCTACTACGCGCTGCAGCAGAAGGTGAGCGATGCTGCCAGCAACGACAACGAATCTCTGGCGGGTGCAGAGCAGGCGGCGGGTGTGAAGGCGGTTGAGACGGGCTGGTTTGGTCGTGACAACCTGCCGGAAGAGCTGAACTTTAAACCGGTTTCCGATGCCATCTTCAATGGTGGTCTGGTGGGCGAGAACGGCACGCCGGGCAGTAACTCTGACATCATTACCGTCGACGGCGATCGTGCGTTTGTGTTGCGCGTCAGCGAGCACAAGCCAGAAGCGGTCAAACCGCTGGCGGACGTGAAGGATCAGGTCGTTGCCCAGGTTAAGCACAACAAAGCGGAACAGCAGGCGAAACTGGATGCTGAGAAGATTCTGTCTGATTTGAAAGCGGGTAAAGAAGACGCGCTGAAAGCGGCTGGCCTGAGCTTCGGTGAAGCGAAAACGCTGAGCCGTACCGGCCAGGACCCAATCAGCCAGGCCGCGTTTGCTCTGACTCTGCCTGCGAAGGACAAGCCAAGCTTCGGTACCACCACCGATGCGCAGGGGAACGTCGTTCTGCTGGCGCTGGATGAAGTGAAAGCCGGCACCCTGCCAGACGCGCAGAAGAAAGCGATGGTTCAGGGGATTACCCAGAACAATGCTCAGATTGCCTTTGAAGCCATGATGAGCAACCTGCGTAAAGAAGCCAAAATCAAGCTGGGTGATGTGATGACTCAGCAGCAGTAATTACGTGTCTGCTCGCAGATTTTCGTAACGCTCTGCAATAACTAAAGGCCGCTTTCGCGGCCTTTTCCATTTCTGCAATCTGCTGTTTGTACCGGGTTTATCTGGCGGCTATCGTGACGTGGCTGTCAACAAACAAGGAGATAACAGCATGAAATGTGGAATCAAAGCACTGTTAATTACGCTGGCTATTGCCACCACCGGGATGAGCGCGGGCGCGCTGGCGGCGACGCCCGCCGCCAAACCACAGGCTACGCAGAGCAAGTCCGACGCAGCCGCGCCGGTGCAAGGGCAAACCAAAGCGACTGACGTCGGTAAAAACGTGGATGATGACGGTACGCGGGTGAGTATCAATTCGGCCTCGGCGGAAGATCTGGCCCGCGTGATGAATGGCGTCGGCCTGAAAAAAGCGCAGGCCATCGTCAGCTACCGCGAAGAGTATGGTCCTTTCAAAACGGTCGACGATCTCAAACAGGTGCCGGGAATGGGGGGCGCACTGGTTGAGCGCAATCTCTCACACCTGACGCTGTAATTACGCAATTTCTTGCACTGCGGCAAAATTTTGCCAGGATAAAGAGGTCATACCAGTTATGACCTCTCATCCTACAATAACAGTAAAGGCAATTGCGCTATGCAGACAAAAATCAAAGTACGCGGTTTTCATCTCGACGTTTACCAGCATGTGAACAACGCTCGCTATCTTGAGTTTCTTGAAGAAGCGCGCTGGGACGGGCTGGAAAATAGAGAAAGTTTTCAGTGGCTGACCGCGCACAACATCGCGTTTGTGGTCGTCAATATCAATATCAACTACCGGCGTCCGGCCGTGCTGGGCGATGTGCTCACGGTGACCAGCCAGGTGCAGCAGATCAACGGCAAAAGCGGGGTGCTAAGCCAGGTGGTGACGCTCGATCCAGAAGGGCAGGTGGTGGCTGATGCGCTGATTACTTTTGTCTGTATCGATCTGAAAACGCAGAAAGCGCTGCCGTTGGAAGGGGAATTGCGGGAAAAGCTGGAGTTGATGATCGCGTAGGAATTTGTCTTTTATAAAAGACAACAGGGTTTTTCAGGGATAGAATAATGGACAGGGACTACGTTGTTGAACGTTACCGGACCCGTGACGGAAAAGTGCCGTTTGAAGAGTGGGTAGCCAGAATGAATCGAAAGGATCCGGATATGGTTTTCCGGATCCTTATGCGGATTAACCTTGCGATAAAACGTAATTTTGGCGATTACAGGTATCTCAGGGAAGGTGTTTGGGAGATGCGAGTCGACAGTGGCCCCGGCTACAGAATCTATTTTTCAGTAGAGAATCGGCAGGTTTTATTGTTACTGATCGGTGGTGACAAAAAGAGCCAAAAAGCAGATATCCAACTGGCAGTAGATTACTGGAAAGATCATCAAACAAAAGGACATTCCAATGAGTGCCGCTGAACGAAAATATTCGAGCTCCGTTAACCACCATGATGCTGTTGTGAAAATGCTGCGGGAGAATCCTTCCTACGCTCAGCGTTATCTGCAAACAGCCCTGGAAGAGATCTATGAAGACCAGGGGATCCCTGCATACTTAATCGCGTTAAGACGTGTTATCGAATCCCGCGGTGGCATAGGTGAAATCGCTACCAAAGCAGGTCTGTCCCGCCAGCAGCTATACCGAACCTTATCAGACAACGGCAACCCAACGCTGACAACGCTGATGAAAGTCACCCGTGCTGCCGGTGTGAAACTGTTCGACAGCACGGTCAAATAGCCCTATTTAAGCCCGGTCTTTTTCTGCATCACGGCCATCACGCCGGCTTTATCGGCCAGATAGTGGTTCAGCCCGTTAGCGCGAAGATTACAGGCCGCGCACTGGCCGCAACCGTCGCCTTTGATACCGTTATAGCAGGTAAGTGTTTCGCTGCGAACAAGGTCCAGCTTGCCCCAGTAGTCCGCCAGCGCCCAGGTTTCGGCTTTATCCAGCCACATCAGCGGGGTTTCAAAGCGCGTCTCTTTCGCCATCCCCAGATTGACGGCGTGGTTTAACGCTTTCACGAACTCATCACGACAGTCGGGGTAGCCGGAGAAGTCGGTCTCGCACACGCCCGTGATCACCGCTTCGGCTTTTACCTGGTAGGCGTAGATCGCCGTCAGGGTCAGGAAGAGGATATTACGACCCGGCACGAAGGTATTCGGAATGCCGCTGGCATCAGGTTCGTAGTCCGGGACGGGAATACTGTCCCGGGTGAGGCTGCTTACGGCCAGCTCATTTAACAGCGTAACGTCCAGCACCTTGTGCGCGCGTGCGCCCAGTTTCAGGGCAAGTTCACGGGCAACGTCGATTTCAGCGCGATGACGCTGACCATAATCGAAAGTCACACAGTGAACTTCATCGTACTGATGAAGAGCCTGAACCAGGCAGGTAGTAGAGTCTTGTCCTCCGCTGAACACGACGACGGCACGTTTCATAAATCATCTCGACTGTTACGGTAAAAACGTTATGTTACCGTCAGACCACGACGGCGACCAGCTTCTTCACGATTTAGGGGCGGGCAGCCAGGCTTCGGTAAAGTCAAACCAGCCGCGGGTATTGAGGCGTATGCCGTTAACTCCCGGCGGGGCGCTGATCTGGTATTGATAATTGAACAGTGGGGTGATCACCGCCTTTTCCATGAGCCGGGAGAAAATGGCCCTGAGCCCGGCATGTCTGGCCTGCTCGTCGGCCTGGGCCTGTACCGCATCCAGGGTGGCCTGCAGATGAGCATATTGCGGTGCGCTAAGCACGTGTGGCCATAGGGCATCACAGCGCAGCCACTGTTCAAGCGTATATTCCGGCGCTTCGCCAATCAGCCTGTCACCCATCATGAGGTCCGCGTCCGCCAGTTGCTGGCATCCGTCCCAGGTTTTTGCGTCGTGAAAGATAACCGTTAGCTCGCAGCCCTGCTGCGCAAGATACTGTTTTAGCTGACGCGCCATCGTGTGTAACTCAACCGGTAAATGGTAAATCAGGGTTAACTTAGTCGGCAGAGAGACATGAGTTAAATCCGACCACTGAGGGATTGCCCATCCTGGCAGTAACTCCTCTGTTGGGGTAATCAGCCCTTCGTTGAGCGGAAGCGTGTGCAGAAGCGATGAGAGATGAATGATGTTAATGAGCCGTCGTGCCTGCATTTCACTCAGACGCGGGCTTTGCTTCAGGGTGAGATAACAAAAGCCCAGACTGGTGCTGTTCGTCACCAGGCGCAGACTCTCCAGTTCATCCGGCTCGCCAATGGCGATCTGCACCGGATGGCGACAGCTGGTACCCAGCCCATAGTCAAACAGCGACGGTGTGATCCAGTATTCGATAGCCTTAAGCAGCGGGTGGCTGAGATGGTACTGTTCGTGGCTTTCCAGACGAACCAGATCCGGCTCATACACGCTGAGTCGGAAGGGACCGCAGCCCGTCAGGGGCTGTTCGGGATGTGCAAGCCGACTACAGTAGGTGGCGAGGCGGTGTGCCAGCCAGTAATCCGGCTGGTGCAGTGTGAATGTCAGACACTGGGGATGGGTGACGTCAATGCGCAGGACGCTCTGGAATAGTTTACGCAGGGCGGGTAAGGCAAAAAGCGCATTCAGGCTTTGCTGAAGCTGTCCGGTTTCGACCTTATCGCCGTTATGCCAGTGTAAGGTGGAACGTATATAAAAATGCCAGCGCAAACCGTCCGTAGACACCTCCCAGTGATGAGCGAGATCGCCCGTGGGTTCACTGCTGTTGCCGTGAAATCGCGTCAGTCCGGAGAATACCTGTCCCGCAAGATGCTGCTCCGCCCGACCAGGTAAAAAACCCGGCTGAAGCGGATCCAGTGAGCGGTAATAGGGGATACGCAGCGTTGGCGTGTCGTTTTGCCACTGCCCGCCTAAAAACGGATGCAGCAACGATCGTAATTCTGCGGGGGCAAGCTGGGCCAGTTCCAGCGCGTTATGCTGCTGCCCGCTCTTCAGCGCCTCCTCCATCATCGCATTGCGCAGTGACTCCGGCGTGACATGGAACGTAAGCTCACCCCGCTTACCGCGGCCAGACTGCGATCGCCAGCTCAGCCAGCCCGCCTCCTGGGCCTGACGCAGCAGCGTTCGGACATGCCGCTCGCTACAAAAACAGCGGGCGGCCAGCTCGCTGATGGTGACCTGTTGCGTTGCACCCAGGGAAGGCTGCCACAGGCGGTGATACTGGTTGAGTCGATTGAGCTGGCGCATAAGAAACCCGGAACAATAATTATCATCTATTCACTATTACTTCCGTATATCTCACACGATACTGATGCACAAGTTAACCGCATCACATTTCGGGAGTAATCATGGCTCGGCTCGCTGCATTTGATATGGACGGTACGCTGTTAATGCCGGATCACCGTTTAGGGGAAAAAACCCTGAACACGCTGAAGCGCCTGCACGAGCGTAATGTCACCCTGACGTTTGCCACCGGGCGTCATGTGCTGGAAATGCGCCACCTGCTGGGGGCGTTTTCCCTCGACGCCTTTCTGATCACCGGCAACGGGACGCGAATTCACTCCGTAGAAGGCGACGTGCTGCACCGACAGGATCTCAACCCGGAAGTGGCGGACATCGTGCTGCACAGCACCTGGGACACGCAGGCCAGCATCCACGTCTTTAACGATCGGGGCTGGTTTACCGGAAGCGACATCCCGGAATTATTGCACGCGCATGTTTACAGCGGCTTTAAATACCAGCTTATCGATCTGCGTCGGATCCCCGCCCATGCGGTAACTAAGATCTGCTTCTGCGGCGATCACGACGATCTGTGCCGCTTACGGATTCAACTGAATGAGGCGCTGGGCGACCGGGCGCACCTGACCTTCTCGGCGGTGGATTGCCTGGAAGTGCTGCCGGTGGGCTGTAACAAAGGTTCCGCTCTGGCGGTTCTGAGCGACCACCTGGGCTTAACGCTGCAGGAGTGTATGGCGTTTGGTGACGCCATGAACGACCGCGAAATGCTGGGCAGCGTAGGTCGCGGTCTGATCATGGGGAATGCGATGGCGCAGCTGAAAGCAGAACTTCCTCATCTGCCGGTTATTGGTCACTGCCGTAATGAAGCGGTGTCCCATTTTTTGACGCATTGGCTGGACAACAACAACCTCCCATATTCCCCCGAATAGTGAGACCCTTCCAGCAAGCCAGACTTCGGTCTGGCTTTTTTTTATTTCACAAGCTGCGCAATCTGCGCTTTCCACGGCGTGATGTCGCCAATGTTGGCCTGCACCCACTCCGCGTTGTAGTAGGTCTCAAGATAACGCTCGCCGCTGTCACACAGCAGCGTGACGATGGAACCGGTGCGACCCTCTTCGCGCATACGTGCGGCAAGCTGCAGCGCGCCCCACATATTTGTGCCCGTGGAGGCACCCACCTTGCGGCCAAGCTGCGTTTCCAGCCAGTGCGCCGTTGCCACGCTGGCGGCATCCGATACGCGCATCATCTCGTCCACCACGTCGGGGATGAAAGAGGGCTCCACGCGCGGGCGGCCAATCCCTTCAATTTTACTGCCCACCGGGCTGCGCAGACTGGCATCGCGATTTTGCCAGTAGTCGAGGAACACGGAGTTCTGCGGGTCAACCACCATCAGCTGGGTATCGTAGCCCTGACAGCGGATGTAGCGTCCGATCGTGGCTGAGGTGCCGCCGGTACCGGCGCTCATGACAATATACGACGGAACCGGATGCGGTTCGTGGGTCATCTGGCGGAAGATACTGTCGGCAATGTTGTTATTGCCGCGCCAGTCCGTTGCGCGCTCGGCGAAGGTGAACTGGTCCATGTAGTGGCCGTTCAGCTCGCGGGCCAGCATTTCGGAGGCGGCGTAGATTTCGCAGGCGCTTTCCACAAAGTGGCAGCGACCGCCGTAAAATTCGATCTGCTCGATTTTGCGTTTTGCGGTGCATGACGGCATCACCGCGATAAACGGCAGGCCCAGCAGGCGGGCAAAATAGGCTTCGGACACCGCCGTTGAACCGGATGAGGATTCAATGATGGTGGTGCCTTCTTTGATCCAGCCGTTACACAAACCGTATAAAAACAGCGAGCGCGCCAGGCGATGCTTCAGGCTACCGGTAGGATGGGTGCTTTCGTCTTTCAGATAGAGCTGAATGCCGTCAAATCCCGGCAGGGAAAGGCGAATCAGGTGCGTATCCGCCGAGCGCTGATAGTCGGCATTGATTTCGCTGATCGCATGTTTAACCCAGGTGCTATTCATCGTCGTTATCCGTTTGTCATTTTGTGCCTAGCATAGCGAAAAGCACAGAAAAAATTGTTGCTATCTGGCCTTTAAAATAGAATGAAGGGAGAAAAATTTTCTCTATGAGGTGGGTATGCTAGATAAAATTGACCGCAAGCTCCTTTCATTGCTGCAAAATGACTGTACCCTCTCTTTGCAGGCGCTGGCAGATGCCGTTAATCTGACCACCACCCCGTGCTGGAAGCGTCTTAAGAAGCTGGAAGATGACGGCATTCTTCTGGGGCGCGTCGCGTTATTAGATCCCGAAAAGCTGGGGCTTGGGCTGACGGCATTTGTGTTGATTAAAACCCAGCATCACAGCAGCGAGTGGTATTGCCGCTTCGTCACTCAGGTGTCTGAGATGCCCGAGGTGCTCGGTTTCTGGCGCATGGCCGGCGAGTACGATTACCTGATGCGCGTCCAGGTGGCCGACATGAAGCGCTATGATGATTTCTACAAGCGGCTGGTGAACAGCGTACCCGGTTTGTCGGACGTCACCTCAAGTTTCGCCATGGAACAGATTAAATACACCACAGCATTACCTATTGAATAACTTCGTAAAATACCTTCAGGAACAAACCGCGTGCGATTATTTGCCCAATTAAGCTGGTACTTTCGTCGGGAGTGGCAACGCTACCTCGGTGCAGTAGCCCTGCTTATTATCATTGCCATCCTGCAGCTGATCCCGCCGAAAGTGGTGGGGTACGTCGTGGATGGCGTCACCGAACAGCATTACACCACCGCACGGGTGTTGATGTGGGTCGGCACGCTGGTGCTGACGGCGGTCATTGTTTATCTGCTGCGCTACGTCTGGCGCGTGCTGCTGTTTGGTGCGTCCTATCAGCTGGCCGTTGAGCTGCGTGAAGATTTTTACCGCCAGCTGAGCCGACAGCATCCTGAATTTTATCTGCGCCACCGTACCGGGGATCTCATCGCCCGCGCCACTAACGATGTCGATCGCGTGGTCTTTGCCGCCGGGGAAGGGGTGCTGACGCTGGTGGACTCGTTGGTGATGGGCTGCGCGGTGCTGATCGTGATGTCCACGCAGATCAGCTGGCAGTTGACCCTGCTCGCTCTTCTGCCGATGCCGATCATGGCGCTGGCGATCAATCGCTATGGTGAACAGCTGCACGAGCGCTTTAAGCTGGCGCAGGCGGCGTTTTCGTCTCTGAACGATCGCACCCAGGAGAGCATGACCAGCATTCGCATGATCAAAGCGTTTGGCCTGGAAGACCGGCAATCTGCGCTGTTTGCGGCCGATGCGGCGGACACGGGAGCGAAAAACATGCGCGTCGCGCGTATCGACGCCCGCTTTGACCCGACCATTTATATCGCGATTGGCATGGCGAACCTTTTGGCGATTGGCGGCGGCAGCTGGATGGTGGTGCAGGGCTCGTTGACCCTGGGGCAATTAACCAGTTTTGCGATGTATCTGGGGCTCATGATCTGGCCGATGTTGGCGCTGGCCTGGATGTTTAACATCGTGGAGCGCGGCAGCGCCGCCTATAGCCGCATTCGCGCCATGCTGGCCGAAGCGCCGGTGGTCGTTGACGGCAGCGACGCGGTACCTGAAGGGCGCGGCGTCATGACCGTCGACGTCCGGCAGTTTATCTATCCGCATACGGAGCATCCGGTACTGGAGAACGTCAGCTTTACCCTACAGCCGGGCCAGATGCTGGGCATCTGCGGCCCGACGGGATCCGGCAAAAGTACCGTGCTGTCGCTGCTCCAGCGCCACTTTGACGTTACGCAGGGCGATATTCGCTTCCATGATATTCCGCTCACCAGCCTGCTGCTGGATGAGTGGCGTGGTCGCCTGGCGGTTGTCAGCCAGGCGCCGTTTCTTTTTTCTGACACCGTGGCGAACAACATCGCGCTTGGGTGCCCGGCAGCAACGCAGGAAGAGATCGAGCATGTGGCGCGTTTAGCCAGCGTACATGATGACATTTTGCGCCTGCCGCAGGGCTACGACACCGAAGTCGGGGAACGCGGCGTCATGCTGTCCGGCGGGCAAAAACAGCGTATCTCCATTGCCCGCGCGCTGCTGCTGAATGCGGAAATCCTGATCCTGGATGATGCGCTTTCTGCCGTGGATGGCCGTACCGAGCACGAAATCCTGCATAACCTGCGCCAGTGGGGCGACGGACGCACGGTGATTATCAGCGCCCACCGTTTGTCAGCGCTCACCGAAGCCAGCGAAATTCTGGTCTTACAACACGGGCACATTGCCCAGCGCGGGCAGCATGAAACGCTGGCCGAGCAGCCGGGCTGGTATCGCGATATGTACCGCTATCAACAGCTTGAAGCGGCGCTGGACGATGCGCCGGAGCAGGATGAGGAGGCCGCCAATGCGTAAGCTCGGAACGATGTGGCCGACGCTCAAACGTCTGCTGGCCTACGGCTCGCCGTGGCGTAAACCGCTCTCGGTGGCCGTGCTTTTACTCTGGATTGCGGCAATTGCCGAGGTGAGCGGTCCGCTGCTCATCAGCTATTTTATCGACAACATGGTCGCCAAAAGCTATCTACCGCTGGGTCTGGTGGCGGGTTTAGGCGTGGCCTACGTCGGCTTACAGCTGACGGCGGCAGGGTTGCACTATGCTCAGTCGCTGCTGTTTAACCGTGCAGCCGTGGGCGTTGTACAGCAGCTGCGTACGGACGTGATGGACGCGGCGCTTCGCCAGCCGCTCAGCGAGTTTGATATCCAGCCGGTCGGGCAGGTGATTTCGCGCGTGACCAACGATACCGAGGTGATCCGCGATCTGTACGTCACCGTGGTCGCGACGGTATTACGCAGCGCGGCGCTGATTGGCGCGATGCTGGTGGCGATGTTCAGCCTCGACTGGCGCATGGCGCTGGTGGCGATCACCATCTTCCCGGCGGTGCTGATTGTTATGGTGATTTACCAGCGCTACAGCACGCCGATTGTGCGTCGGGTGCGCGCTTACCTGGCTGACATCAATGATGGCTTCAACGAAGTGATCAACGGCATGAGCGTCATCCAGCAGTTCCGCCAGCAGGCGCGCTTTGGCGAACGCATGGGCGAAGCCAGCCGTTCGCACTATATGGCGCGTATGCAGACGCTGCGCCTGGACGGTTTCCTGCTGCGACCGCTGCTGAGCCTTTTCTCGGCGCTGGTGCTGTGTGGGCTGCTGATGCTCTTTGGCCTGAGCTCAAACGGTACGATTGAAGTGGGCGTGCTGTACGCTTTTATTAGCTATCTGGGACGCCTCAACGAGCCGCTGATCGAGCTCACTACGCAGCAATCGATGCTGCAACAGGCGGTCGTCGCCGGTGAGCGCGTCTTTGAGCTGATGGACCGGCCGCGTCAGGCCTACGGCAATGATGAGCGACCTCTGCAAAGCGGGGCTATCGCCTTTGATAACGTCTCGTTTGCCTATCGCGAAGACCGCCTGGTGTTGCAGGACATCACGCTTGACGTTCCGTCGCGCGGTTTTGTGGCGCTGGTGGGGCATACCGGCAGTGGTAAGAGCACGCTTGCCAGCCTGTTGATGGGCTATTACCCGGTCAAGCAAGGTGAAATCCGCCTCGACGGACGCCCGCTTGCGTCTCTCAGCCACACCGTGTTACGCAAAGGCGTTGCGATGGTGCAGCAGGATCCGGTCGTTCTGGCCGATACCTTCTACGCCAACGTGACCCTGGGGCGAGACTACACCCAGGAGCAGGTCTGGGACGTGCTGGAAAAAGTGCAGCTGGCAGAGCTGGCGCGCGGGTTCAGCGACGGGATCAACACGAAGCTGGGCGAGCAGGGGAACAATCTCTCTGTCGGGCAAAAGCAGCTTCTGGCACTGGCGCGGGTGCTGATTGAAACGCCGCAGATACTGATTCTGGATGAAGCGACGGCCAGTATTGACTCCGGCACCGAGCAGGCTATCCAGCAGGCGCTGGCCGCGGTACGCGATCATACGACGCTGGTGGTGATTGCCCACCGCCTTTCCACCGTCGTCGATGCGGATACCATTCTGGTGCTGCATCGCGGACAGGCCGTTGAGCGCGGTACGCACCGCGAGCTGCTGGAAGCAAAAGGGCGCTACTGGCAGATGTACCAGCTGCAGCTGGCGGGCGAAGAGCTGGCCGCCAGCGTGCGTGATGAAGAGTCGCTTAGCGCCTGATGCACTAAAATGAGGCGGCGCGCTAACAGTCATTCCTGTTGGTGCAAAACTGAAACGCACCCTGCACCGGCATGGTGCGTTTTTTTTCACCCGGGCGTTTAACAGAACCGTGTAACGCTCATCACACCGTTGTTCCCCTTCGTTTTCATTTCTGGCACACCCCTTGCAATACCTTCTGCGTAAGCTGCGGCCATTACCGAATTCTGACTGGAGGGGATCTATGAAGCTGGTTACGGTTGTAATCAAACCATTCAAACTCGAAGACGTGCGCGAAGCGTTGTCTTCAATGGGTATTCAGGGACTGACTGTCACCGAAGTGAAAGGCTTTGGTCGTCAGAAGGGGCATGCCGAGCTTTATCGCGGGGCGGAATACAGCGTTAACTTTCTGCCAAAAGTAAAAATTGATGTCGCGATTGCTGACGATCAGCTTGACGAAGTCATTGATGTCATTAGCAAAGCGGCCTATACCGGCAAAATTGGCGACGGCAAAATTTTCGTTGCCGAACTGCAGCGCGTCATTCGCATTCGTACCGGCGAATCTGACGAAGCGGCTCTGTAATTAACGCCTGGCACACAGTGATAGGGATCGAGAAAATGAAGATAGCAACACTTAAAACGGGTCTGGGTTCGCTGGCACTGCTGCCGGGCCTGGCGCTGGCTGCTACCCCTGCGGTGGTCGACAAAGCCGATAACGCCTTTATGATGATCAGCACCGCGCTGGTGCTGTTCATGTCCATTCCGGGTATTGCGCTGTTCTACGGCGGCCTGATCCGTGGCAAAAACGTTCTCTCCATGCTGACGCAGGTTGCCGTGACGTTCGCACTGGTCTGCGTGCTGTGGGTGGTTTACGGTTACTCGCTGGCGTTCGGCACGGGCAACGCGTTCTTTGGTAACTTCGACTGGGTGATGCTGAAAAATATTGAGCTGACCGCGCTGATGGGCAGCTTCTATCAGTATATTCACGTGGCGTTCCAGGGCTCCTTCGCCTGTATTACCGTCGGGCTGATTGTGGGCGCGCTCGCCGAGCGTATTCGTTTCTCTGCGGTCCTGATCTTCGTGGTGGTCTGGCTGACGCTCTCCTATGTGCCGATTGCGCACATGGTCTGGGGTGGCGGTCTGCTGGCAACGCATGGTGCGCTGGACTTTGCGGGCGGTACCGTTGTTCACATCAACGCCGCGGTAGCGGGTCTGGTGGGTGCCTACCTGATTGGCAAACGCGTGGGCTTCGGTAAAGAAGCGTTTAAACCGCACAACCTGCCGATGGTCTTTACCGGTACGGCTATCCTCTACTTTGGCTGGTTTGGCTTCAACGCCGGCTCAGCAAGTGCAGCAAACGAAATCGCCGCGCTGGCCTTCGTGAACACCGTTGTGGCCACGGCGGGTGCAATCCTCTCCTGGGTATTTGGCGAGTGGGCGGTACGCGGTAAACCTTCTTTGCTGGGTGCCTGTTCGGGTGCCATCGCCGGTCTGGTTGGCATCACCCCAGCATGTGGTTATGTCGGTGTGGGCGGTGCGCTGCTGGTCGGCCTGGTGTCCGGTCTGGCGGGTCTGTGGGGCGTGACTGCACTGAAACGTCTGCTGCGCGTGGATGACCCATGCGATGTGTTTGGCGTGCACGGCGTGTGCGGTATCGTCGGCTGTATCATGACCGGTATCTTCGCGGCGAAATCGCTGGGTGGTGTGGGCTACGCTGAAGGCGTCACTATGGTTCATCAGGTGCTGGTGCAGCTGGAAAGTATTGCTATCACCGTGGTGTGGTCTGCCGTTGTCGCTTTCATTGGCTACAAACTGGCGGATATGACCGTCGGTCTGCGTGTCCCTGAAGAGCAGGAACGCGAAGGTCTGGACGTCAACAGCCACGGCGAGAATGCGTATAACGCCTAATAAACAGCAAAACGGCAACCTCAGGTTGCCGTTTTTAGTGTGTATTCCCTCTCCCTGTGGGAGAGGGTCAGGGTGAGGGCATCAGGCCGCACATAATCACCCGCGATTACGCATTACCCCTTCCTGCACCGTTGAAGCGACCAGCACGCCGTCCTGGGTATAAAACTCCCCACGCACAAACCCGCGAGCGCTCGACGCCGACGTACTCTCCACGCTGTAGAGCAGCCACTCATTCATGTTGAAGGGACGGTGGAACCACATCGAGTGATCGATCGTCGCGACCTGCATCCCTTTTTCGAGGAAGCCGACGCCGTGCGGCTGCAGCGCCACCGGCAGGAAGTTGAAATCAGACGCGTAGCCCAGCAGATACTGATGCACTCGGAAATCTTCCGGCACGGTGCCGTTAGCCCGGATCCACACCTGGCGCTTTGGCTCGGCGGTGTGGCCCTTCATCGGGTTATGGAACTCAACCGGGCGGATCTCCAGCGGTTTATCGCAGAGAAACTTTTCTTTGACCTGAGGCGGAAGCAGATGCGCCAGCGCACGAGCGATATCCGTCTCCGATTTGAGATCGTCCGGCGAGGGGGCAGGGGGCATGACTTTCTGATGCTCATAACCCGGCTCTGGCGCCTGGAAAGAGGCGGTCATGTAAAAGATCGGCTTACCGTTCTGAATGGCCGCGACGCGGCGCGCGCTGAAGCTGTTGCCGTCTCGCAGAACTTCAACGTCATACACGATGGGTTTCGCGCTATCGCCAGGGCGTAAGAAGTAGCTGTGGAACGAATGCACCAGACGGTCTGCCGGGACAGTCTCCTTTGCTGCGTACAGAGCTTGTCCGACGACTTGCCCCCCGAAGACCTGGCGTAAACCTAAATCTTCGCTCTGTCCGCGAAAGAGTCCTTCCTCAATTTTTTCCAGGTTCAGTAATGTCAGCAGATTGTTCAGTGCCTGACTCATAGTTGTCCTCAATAAACGCCGTAGCGAAAGATAGGCTGAGTATAACGCAGAAATGAAAGTGGTCCGATGGGTAGAATAATCTGAATATCAGGATGATTTCAGGCATTAATCAGTGAGTTGTGCCACACTTAACTACGTTATGTGATTGAAACGACATCGGATGGGATCGATCCCGCTGGTGCATTGATAAGGAGACTTCAATGAAACTCGTGCCCATGCTAAGTGGTGTAGCTATTGCGGTGGCGTTGTCCGCCTGTGCCGGTAAGAGCGCCCAGGTGCCAGTGCCAGCAGCAGACCCGAACGGGATTAATACCCTTTCGCAGCAATCCATTCAGCAGCCTAACGTTTCCGGTACCATCTGGATTAAACAGAGAGTTGCGCTGCCGCCGGATGCGGTATTAACCGTGACGCTGTCTGATGCTTCCCTGGCCGACGCACCGTCGAAAGTCGTGGCTCAGCGTGCCGTTCGTACTGAAGGCAAGCAGGCGCCGTTTAGCTTCGTGTTGCCGTATAACCCGTCGGACGTGCAGCCTAACGCCCGTATCCTGCTGAGCGCAGCGGTAACAATCAACGGTAAGCTGGTCTTTATCACCGATACGGTCCAGGAAGCGATTAACAACGGTGGGACCAAAATCGACCTGAACCTGGTGCCTGTGCAGCAGACCGAAGTGCCGGTCGCGCCGCAGACCAATCAGCCGTCCCTGCCAACCCCACCGACTCAGATGTAATATCTGCATTGCCCCTCTCCTCCGGGAGAGGGGTCAATATTCCCAGCGAAATTTCTGCAAATCGATCTGACCCGACCCTGACACCTGCACCCCCTCTGAAAGTAACGCCTGACGCTGACGCTGGAGATCCGGCCCGGTGAGTGAGATGACGCCATGACGATTCACCACCCGATGCCAGGGCAACGTACTGCCTTCCGGCAGCCGTTTCAGGACGCCTCCAACCTGTCGCGCCGCGCGCGGTGAACCGGCCAGGCGTGCGACATCACCATAGGTGGTTACATAGCCTTCCGGGATTGAGGCCACGATTTGCCATACGCGCTGTGGAAAGGAGTCGTGTTCGTCCATACCTTCACCTGTGGGGAGTTTCTGGAAAGCTATGGTAAACCAGGATCTTCATGATTGCTGCGCCTGTTTGCGCAAGAAACCAGCATCCGGTTCCTGGCGGCTTGCAATTGGGCCTTCGCACAGGGATAATGCGCCAGCGCGTTGGTTATCAACGCTCTCAATGGGGGCTCTGTTGGTTCTCCCGCAACGCTACTCTGTTCACCAGGTCAGGTCCGGAAGGAAGCAGCCAGGGCAGACGACGTGTGTGCCGGGATGTAGCTGGCAGGGCCCCCACCCATTTCTGCCCTCATACGATCTTCCTGCTTTACCTCTCCCTTTAAACTACTATCCCATACTAATATTATGCCTATATCGTGTAATATATATTTCATCGCGCTGAAATATTATTGTCATAAACCTGTAATAATAGACTGTCATTTTATTATTGGACGGTTATTTTCTTCCATACCTCAAAAAAATATATATCTGGATAACATTGTTAACTTCGTGTATTAAATAAAGTACTTATTCCGAAGGGAAGTGACAAACATGGCTACAGCGGTATTAAACGTTAAGATTGATGATGCGCTGAAAGAAAGACTTCGCCACTATGCGGAAGTGAATAACGAGAATTTAAGCGTGACGACAGAGAAACTGCTGCTGCTGGCGTTCGAAGCAGTAGAAGAGGCGGGAGTATCGGAAGAGGATATTGATAATCAGCACACGGAAGAAGAGAGTGTTTCTCCTTTTACTCCTAAAGAAATCAAAGCTCTACGCAAACTTCTGAAGAAGAGAAAATGAAACAACAACTGTCAACTGCCAGTGACTACAAAGAGGCCTGCGATCTGTTGCGTTCAGGCTACGTGAAGCATGTACGTCTTGGCTGGAATGTCGGAAGTGATGAGTTCTTTCGTATTGCGTCTGACTGGTGTGATACCGGCGCAAAAATAAAGAAAGACGGTGAAAACTTCGTTATTTCACTGAAAGGTTTTCCTATTCCTGCTCAGCATTAACTCCTGACTAGTGAAAACTGCTGACTGTATCCGTGACAGTCAGCAGTTTTTATTTTTTATGATCTGCTTCAAAATTTTTAATATTAGATCACGCTGCGTTTTAACGATGGCACGTTTTTATTCAGGGCGAGCCATAGCGGTTTGATCCTCAGCAACGCCTGTTCAAGCTCTGCCGATTCGAGCGAGAAGGGCATCCGTAAATAGCGATCAAATGCGCCAGATAAACCAAACCGCGTACCGGTTCCCAGATTGATCCCCAGAATCTCAGCCCGCGCGGCAAGCTGTGTCGCCAGCATGCCTGGCAGCTCAATCCAGTAAGAGAGCCCGCCTTCCGCTTCATGGAATTTCCAGTCCGGGAAATGTTCGCGCAACAGTTCACCGCATCGATCGCGTCGTTCCGCCAGCATCTTCCGGCGCGCGGGCAGAAACGTCTCGCTGTTGTTAATGAGCCACAGCATCGCCAGCTGTTCCAGCAGCGGCGAGCCTAAATCCAGAGTATCCCGCGTCTGGGCAAGCGTGGCGATCGTGCGCGAGGAGGCGCGGATCCAGCCAAGGCGCAGCCCTCCCCAGAAGCTTTTTCCGGCAGAACCTAAGGTGATGACGGTGGCCTGCGGGTTAAAAGCGGCCAGCGGTGGCGGGGGAGGCGCGTCAAACCAGAGATCCACCATTGTTTCATCCACCACCAGCGCCGTGCGGGTTTGGGCAGCAATATCCGTGATGGCCCGACGGGTCGTGATATCCATACAGCGCCCGGTGGGGTTATGAAAATCAGGCATCAGATACGCCAGGCGAGGTGCCGTCTGGGCAAGCGTTGCCGCGAAGCCATCCGTATCCCAGCCGATTTCCGGTAGCGACACCCCCACGGGCCGACACTGCGCTCCCTGAATGGCGGCAATCGCCAGCGGATAGGTGGGGTGATCGACCACGACGCGATCCCCCGGCCCGGTCATCATCCGCAGCACCAGCGCAAAGCCGCTGACGGCGCCATTGACCACCATCACTTCGTCTGCGCGGGTGGGAAGACCCCGCGCGGTATAGCGCGCAGCGATGGCCTCCCGCAGCGTAGGCAGTCCAAGCTGATCGTAGCCCGTCAGCGAGAGATGCTGCGTAATGGCCGTGAGCGCATGGGCATAAGCCTGATGGATCTCCGGCCCGGCATTGAGGGCTGCAGTAGAGAGATCCAGTGCGGCACTTGCCGCTGAAAGGGTGGGAACGGCGCGCGTATCCGGGAGGAGCACGCGTGACCCGCTACCGTGGCGGCTTTCAAGATAACCCTCCTCGCGCAGATGGGCGAGGGCGCTGCTGATGGTGGTCCGGCTTACGTCCAGCGCGGAGGCCAGCTCACGCTCGCCCGGTAGCCGTGTATTCAGCGCCAGACGTCCATCAAGGATTAACAGACGCAACGCGTCGGCCAGCTGTCGCCAGAGCGGGGTACGAGATGAGGCTTGCTGCCAGTGGCCTAAAAGGCGTACCAGAGACTGGCTTCCGAAGCGACGTGATGACATATGCAGTCCACTATTTGAAAACTGGACATTAATCATAGTGCCATTTTAGGTCAGGATGAAAGCCTGGTTCACTGGAGAAGATAAAAATGGTACGTCGTCTGCTACAACTCTATGTCGGTTTAGGACTGTATGGCCTTTCCACCGCAATGTTTATTCGTTCCGATTTGGGTGTCGATCCCTGGGATGTTTTTCACCTTGGGGTGGGGATGCAGCTGGGGATGACGATCGGGACGGTGATCATTGTGACCGGTGCTGCGGTGCTGCTGCTGTGGATCCCCCTGCGCCAGATGCCGGGCCTGGGCACCATCAGCAACGTGATTTGTATCGGTCTGGCGGCGGACGCCAGCATGGCGCTTATTCCGGAACTGGATTCGTTACCTGTTCGCATCGCTTTCCTGGTGTCGGGTATCGTGATGAACGCGATTGCGACCAGCATGTACATTGGCGCAGGTTTTGGTCCTGGCCCACGCGACGGCCTGATGACCGGCATTCATGCCCGTCTGGGGTGGTCCATTCGCAGCGTGCGCACCTCCATTGAGGTGTCCGTCCTGCTGATTGGGTGCGTGCTTGGCGGCACGTTTGGGGTGGGAACCGTACTGTATGCCCTGACCATTGGCCCGCTTATCCAGCTCTGTCTGCCCTGGTTCCGCCAGAAGCCGCGCGTTGCTGAAATCGTGCAGCCGGAGCGGGTTGTCTAATTTTGCGAAGCGCTCACATGTTTTAACGGCGTCGCTGTGCCACAATAATGGGCCACGACTCACGTGATGCCACAATGCATGAAAGCGATCACTCTCTATGATGTCGCCCTCCTTGCGGGGGTTTCTTATCAGACCGTTTCCCGCGTCATTAACGACGCGGAACATGTGTCTGCCCGCACGCGGGAAAAGGTGCAGCAGGCGATGGCGGAGCTGCACTACGTTCCTAACCTGCGGGCACAGCAACTGGCGGGTAAACGCACCCGCACGCTGGGACTCATCACCACCGATCTGGCCCTGCATGCGCCCTCGCAAATTGTGTCGGCGGTAAAATCCCGCGCGGCGGAACAGGGGGCGAGTGTCCTTATCTCCATGGTGGAGCAGCCGCAGCGGTGTCAGGCCGCGCTTCAGGCGCTGCTGGCGCAGCGGGTGGACGCGCTGCTGGTGAATGTGCCGCTCGACGATCCTGACGCCGAGGCGCTCAGGGCGCTGGCGTCGCCTGTTCCGGTGCTGTTCCTTGATGTCTCGCCTTCAGCACAGGTAAACAGCCTCGTGTTTGACGCAGAGCAGGGGGCGCATCTGGGCGTTGAGCATCTGCTTTCTCTGGGACATCAGCGCATTGCACTGCTGAGCGGACCGGAGAGCTCGGTCTCTGCACGGGCGCGCCTGGCGGGATGGGAAGCCGCTCTGGCATTCGCAGGGCTTGAAGCCGCTGCGGTGGCCTGCGGTGACTGGAGCGCGGCCAGCGGATATGAGAAGGGGCATCTGCTGTTGTCTGCGGCGACATTACCGGACGCGATTCTGGTGGCGAACGATCAAATGGCGCTCGGGGTGATGCGCGCCTGTGCGGAAAAAGGGGTAGCGGTTCCGGGCCAGATATCGGTGGTTGGGTTCGACGATACGGCTGACAGCGCCTGGTTTTCTCCGCCGCTGACGACCATTCGCCAGGCGTTTCGCGAGGCGGGCGAGCGCAGCGTGGAGTGGCTGCTGGCCCCCACCGAAGGCGAGACGTGCTGGCAGGTTCAACTGCCGGTAACGCTGGTTACCCGTCATTCCACCGCGCGACGCGCGACGCAGCAGGCCGAACGCGAGGATCTGGCGCAGCAGCTCAGAAGTCTGGCACTCCTGGCCGAGCAGCTTGCCCGCAAATAAAACTTTGTGATCGGACTCGCTACCCTGCGATTGGGCGCTTTACCGTCGTAGAGTGCCAGGGCATGTTAACCAAAATTGTGAGCGCTTCGCAAAGAGGTTGATATGTCTCATACACCTTCGCTGACCCTCAGCGACATCCTGGCCCGTCGGGACTGGGAAAACCCCGGCGTTACCCAGTGGAACCGTCTGGCCGCACACGCGCCGTTGCACAGCTGGCGTAATGAATCTTCTGCCAGAGATGACGCTGCTTCCCTCCGCAGGCGCTCCCTCAACGGGAACTGGCGGTTTAGCTACTTTTCAGCGCCGGAGCAGGTTCCTCAGGCATGGGTAACAGAAGATTGCGCGGATCCCATTGCGATGCCCGTGCCGTCTAACTGGCAGATGCAGGGGTTCGACACGCCCATCTATACCAATGTCACCTACCCGATCCCCGTCAACCCGCCTTTTGTGCCGCAGGAAAACCCGACCGGTTGTTACTCGCTCACATTCGATGTGGATGACGCCTGGCTGCAGAGCGGGCAAACCCGAATTATTTTTGATGGCGTGAACTCGGCGTTCCATCTGTGGTGCAATGGGCAGTGGATAGGCTATTCCCAGGACAGTCGATTGCCCGCCGAATTTGACCTCTCGGCGGCATTACGCCCTGGGCAGAACCGCCTGGCGGTCATGGTCTTGCGCTGGTGCGACGGCAGCTATCTGGAAGATCAGGACATGTGGCGCATGAGCGGCATTTTTCGCGATGTCTCCTTGCTGCATAAGCCGGAGACGCACATTGCGGATTATCATGTGGTTACCGATCTGAATGCGGAGCTGGACCGCGCGACGCTGAAAGTCGAGGTCTCGCTGACAGGCGCTGACTACGCGGAGTGCGACGTGGCGATAACGCTATGGCGCAACGGTGAACGCTGTGGCGGCACCACCCAACGGTCAGGCTCTGCCATTGTGGATGAACGCGGCAACTGGGCCGAGCGGTTAACGGCGGCGATCCCGGTTACAACCCCCGCGTTATGGAGTGCGGAAACCCCGGAACTCTATCGCCTGACGATTGCGCTTTTGGATGAGCAGGGCAGCGTGCTGGAGACGGAAGCGTGCGATGTCGGCTTCCGCCGCGTTGAAATCAGCAACGGCCTGCTGAAGCTCAACGGAAAACCGCTGCTGATCCGCGGGGTTAACCGGCACGAGCATCATCCCGAAAACGGCCAGGTGATGGACGAAGCGACGATGCGTCGCGATATTGAGATCATGAAGCAGCACAACTTCAACGCCGTGCGCTGCTCGCACTACCCGAACCATCCGCTGTGGTACCGGCTTTGCGATCGCTATGGGCTGTACGTTGTTGACGAAGCCAACATCGAAACCCACGGCATGGTGCCGATGAGCCGCCTTGCTGACGATCCGCGCTGGCTGCCCGCCATGAGCGAGCGCGTGACCCGTATGGTGCAGCGCGATCGTAATCATCCCTCAATTATCATCTGGTCGCTAGGCAATGAGTCCGGGCACGGTGCAAACCACGACGCGCTGTATCGCTGGGTGAAATCCACGGATCCGACGCGTCCGGTGCAGTATGAAGGCGGCGGCGCGAACACGGCGGCGACGGATATTGTCTGTCCGATGTATGCCCGGGTCGATCAGGATCAGCCCTTCCCGGCAGTGCCTAAATGGTCAATCAAAAAATGGATCGGCATGCCGGATGAAACACGCCCGCTGATCCTCTGCGAATACGCCCACGCGATGGGGAACAGCTTCGGCGGGTTCGCGAAATACTGGCAGGCGTTTCGCAGCCACCCTCGGTTGCAGGGGGGATTTGTCTGGGACTGGGTCGATCAGGCTCTGACGAAGCAAGATGAAGAGGGCAATACGTTCTGGGCATACGGCGGGGATTTTGGCGATAAGCCGAACGATCGACAGTTCTGTCTTAACGGGCTGGTGTTCCCCGATCGCACGCCGCACCCGGCGCTGTACGAGGCGCAGCGCGCCCAGCAGTTCTTTACCTTTACGCGGGTTAGCACCTCTCCGCTGGTGATTGAGGTGCAAAGCGGCTACCTGTTCCGCCACACCGATAACGAAGTGCTGAGCTGGACGGTTGCCCGGGACGGGGAGGTGCTGGCTTCGGGCGAGGTGACGCTGGCGATAGCCCCTGGAGGCGCTCAGCGTCTGGAGATCGCTCTGCCAGAATTGAAAGCCGAGCCGGGGGAAGTCTGGCTGAATGTTGAAGTACGCCAGCCGCGGGCAACGCCGTGGTCACCGGCAGACCACCGCTGCGCGTGGGATCAGTGGCTGCTTCCCGCTCCACTCTTTATTGCTCCGCCAGTCCCGGCGGGCGAGCCTCCGGTGTTAACGCAAAGCGATCGCATCCTGGAGATCGCGCATGGTCAACAGCGCTGGCAGTTCGATCGCGCATCCGGAAACCTGACCCAATGGTGGCGAAATGGCGTTGAAACGCTGCTTTCACCTCTGACGGATAACGTCAGCCGTGCGCCGCTGGACAACGACATTGGCGTGAGTGAAGCGACGCAGATCGATCCGAATGCCTGGGTTGAACGCTGGAAAGCGGCGGGCATGTACGATCTCACTTTACGCGTTTTGCGCTGTGAGGCAGAGCAGAATGCGGGCGAAGTCGTGGTCACCACCCTCCACGTCGGGGAGTATCATGGCAAAACGCTGTTCCTGAGCCGTAAAGTCTGGCGGGTGGACGATCGGGGCGATCTGCACGGCGATATTCAGGTCGATATGGCGTCTGATATTCCGGAACCTGCACGGATTGGCCTGAGCGTTCATCTCGCCGAAACGCCGGAAAATGTTTCCTGGCTGGGGCTGGGGCCGCATGAAAACTACCCGGACAGAAAGCTGGCGGCGCAGCAGGGGCGCTGGACATTACCTCTCGGAGCCATGCACACGCCGTATATCTTCCCGACGGAAAATGGTTTGCGCTGCGATACCCGCGAACTTGTGCTGGGAACGCATCAGCTGAATGGCAGGTTCCATTTCTCGGTGAGCCGCTACAGCCAGCAGCAGCTGCGGGAGACAACCCATCATCATCTGCTGCGGGAAGAGCCGGGGTGCTGGCTCAACCTCGATGCGTTCCATATGGGCGTGGGCGGCGACGATTCCTGGAGCCCCAGCGTTTCACCGGAATTCATCCTCCAGACTCGTCAGCTTCGCTATACCTTCAGCTGGCAGCAGAACCCTTAACTGACCAGGAGAGGCGGCCACAGGGCGTGGCCGTAGGCTTACGCCAGAATGCCGCTCAGACCGTGCAGGCTCATATAAATCCCTACCACGGTAATCAGCGCTGCGGAGATCCACGGCGCTTTACGGGAAAATTCGCTAAACCCGGGCCAGCGTTTTGTCGCATGTTTGAGGCTCAAGGCGGCAATCGCGCCGGAAGCGACCAGCGTTAGCGCCAGACCGATACTGAAGCTAAATACCAGCGTCGCGCCGAGCGCAAAATGCTTCAGCTGCAGGCAGATCAGCAGAACGGTGATGGACGCCGGGCAGGGGATAAGCCCGCCGGTCAGGCCAAACATGACGATCTGTCCGGTGGTGACGTTTTGACCGCTAAAACGGCGGTTAATATCCTGCGCGTGCGCGCGCTGGTGGGCGTCCTGCCACTCTTCTTCAATTAGCGAATGTTCATGGTGATGATGATCATGATGGTGGTCATGGTGATCATGGTCGTGATGATGATCGTGCGGCTGGCTCTCTTTCCAGGTTCGCCACGCCATCCACAGGGCGATCGCAACGATCAACACCCCGGAGATCAGCTGGAACCAGGGTTCGGACGTATGCGCATCCCAGCCCCGACCAAACCATAATCCCGCCATAGCAACGAGCCAGACCACTGCCGTATGGGAGAGCGTGGCCGCCAGGCCGAGCAGTACCGCCTGTTTCAGCGTGCCGCGGATGGCCACGATAAAAGCGGCCATCATGGTCTTTGAGTGGCCCGGTTCCAGGCCATGCAGTGCGCCAAGCAGGATGGCGCTGGGAACAAACAGCCAGGCATTACCCTGCTGCAGGAGTGAAGCAAAATCGGTCATGGGGGATTCCGGCGTGGAAAATGTCTGCAAATACTACTCCCCCCCAGTAGGATAATACTACCCCCAGTAGAAAAATACTCAGGGGGAGTAGAGCGTGTTATGCTTTAAAAGCCAAAAATAAGGGATAGAGAGATGTCACATACCGTTCGCGATAAGAAAATGTTACTGACTCGCCTGAAGAAAATTCAGGGGCAGAGTAATGCCCTGGAGAAAATGCTCAACAGCGATCACGAATGCGCCGAGGTGTTACAGCAGCTGGCGGCGATCCGCGGGGCGGTCAACGGCATGATGATGCAGGTGATCGAAGGGCATTTAACCGATCATGTGGTGAAAGAACCTGAAGAAGCGCAGCGTGAAGCCGATCTTGGCGTGGTGCTGCAGGTGATCAAATCCTATCTTAAGTAGAATGCGTGCCGAGGTTATTCTCTGCCCAAAGGATAAATTCCATTTTCGGCAGCGCTTTGCTGTAGTACCAGCCCTGTCCGTACTGCACGCCGTGCTGGTGCAGCCAGGCGAGCTGCCCGGCGGTCTCGACGCCTTCCGCAACCATCGCCAGCTCCAGCGACTTCGCCATTTCAATAATGTGCGGCGTCACGTTTTTGTACTCCAGCGCATCCACGAACGATTTATCAATTTTTAGCGTGTCGACATCCAGATCCTGCAGATAGCTCAGGCTGGAATAGCCCGTACCAAAATCATCTATATAGACTGGGTGTCCCGAACGGCGGAAGGCGGCGATAGCCGGCGCGCTGATTTTGGGATCGGCAAAGCCGCGCTCGGTGACCTCAAGGGCGATTTGGCTCGGGTGGACCTTCCATTTGTTCAGCAAGTGACTCAGCAGCGGCGGCAGCGTGCCGGAGGTCAAATCGGCAGGCGCGAGATTGATGGAGATATGCTGATCGGGGTGAAGGTGCAGCCAGTTGCCCATATCCTCGAACACTTTTTCGATAACGAGCTGCGTCAGCTGGGAGATAAGCCCGGTTTGCTCGGCAAGAGGAATAAAAATATCAGGCGAGAGGCTGCTTCCGTCCGGCTGCGGCCAGCGCGTCAGCGCTTCTGCGCCGACAATTTTTCCGCTACACAGCGCCACGATGGGCTGATAGTGAATCACAAAATCGCGGCTGTTAATGGCGTCAAGCAGGCGGTTGCGCGGCGACTGAATGCGACGCAGTATCCGCAGAACAAAAAGCGCGGCAAGCAGGCTTATCAGGACGCCGAAGGGGAGCCATAAAAGCAGCTGCCGGTGCCAGGTTTCCGCCAGCGGTTTGAGCGTAGCCCATGCGACAACGGTAAATCCCAGTTCAGGTACAGGCTTCATAACGTACATTGAACCGTCGTACTGTATGCTGGTCATCTCCTGACCTTTGATCATGTCACGGATATGTGGATCGAGTGTATTACTGCTGGCGAAGATACGGTGTGTTGTGCTTCCTACAAGGGCTGCATCAATCGCTATCTCGCCGAAAGGGATGACATCCACCAGTGAGGCCGGATCGACCAGGACAAGGTAATGACCTTGCCCCAGCACGGCCATGTAGCGATGAAACCCAAGATCGTTTTGCGTGGTCAGCCATGCGCTGTAACCGTCTTCGGTAATGCGCATCGGCGGGGGGAAAGGGGCGGCATGGCTGGTTTGCTCAAGAGAGGAGCAGAGCGGCCTGAGGTTGTCGATATAAATCACTTCCTGAACGTATCGCCACGAGAAAGCGACCCGTCGCATCTCCCTTAACTGCAACGGACTGCACGGCACGCCCTCAAAGGCCTGCAGATGATTAAGCGCTTCTTTCGCCTGATCCACGACCTTGTCGGTGCGTATCAGCACGCGTGAGGCATAGTTTTCCAGCGCATCGACAAATTTATCTTCCGCCTGGCGATGGGCCAGCCAGATGCTCAGGCAAATGGGGACCAGCACGGAAAAGATAAGTACGCCAGTCACCAGACTGACCAGATGTCGGGTTTTCATGCTGTCGTGTCCTTCCTCGTATACCCGTTCCTGAGCACTGAGTTCCCTGCCTGAAGAGAAAGATTTTACCGCGAAATGATATAGTTATAGCACGTGGCTGGCCTGGTTTTCATTTTATCTCAGGTAAACCAGAAAATATCGTCAGAAGGAAGGGGTTGTTTTTAGAACCTGTCCTGGATATTATTTTGTTATGTTATAACAAAACATAAAGGATTGACGATGAAACCCAATATCCATCCAGCCTATCGCACCGTGGTCTTCCACGACACCAGCGCGAATGAATACTTCAAGGTTGGCTCAACCATTAAGACCGACCGCGAAATTGAACTCGACGGTGAAACATATCCGTATATCACCATCGAGGTTTCTTCAAAATCGCACCCGTTTTATACCGGTAAGCAGAAAACGTTCTCCACGGACGGTAGCGCAGCGCGCTTCCGCAAGCGTTTTGGCGGTTTTCTCAATGCGAAGCGGGGCTAACCATGCAGGTACTTAACTCATTACGCAGTGCAAAGCAGCGTCACCCGGATTGCCAGATAGTCAAACGCAAGGGACGCTTGTATGTGATTTGCAAATCCAATCCGCGCTTTAAGGCGGTTCAGGGACGTAAAAAAAGACGCTAGACGCGCGTTTCTCGCCAGCTTTCCAGGGATCTTTTCTGTTTGCCATCGGCAGTAAAATTGTCGGTGGCAAGCCAGCGTTCAAAGGCGTTCGCCAGCGTCGGCCACTCTTTATCGAGAATCGAAAACCAGTCGGTATCCCGGTTATGGCCTTTTATCACCAGCGCCTGGCGAAAACGCCCCTCAAACTGAAAACCCAGGCGCAGGGCGGCTTTGCGAGAAGGTTCGTTCAGGCTATTGCACTTCCACTCATAACGCCGGTAGCCCAGGGTATCGAACACATACCGCATCAGCAGATATTGCGCCTCTGTCGACATGGGCGTGCGGCTTAACAGGGGCGAGAAGTGAACGTGCCCCACTTCCACGACCCCGTTTTTAGGATCGATCCGCATCAGGGACAGCGTTCCAACGGGGGACTGAGTCCGGTTATCCATCACGGTAAAGTGGATGGGATCGGATAACTCACTTACGCTCGCCACCCATTCGGCAAATTCCTCTGCGGTGGCATCGGGTTCACGCAGTAGCCACGTCCAGCTGCGGGTATCTTCGGCCAGGGAATAGGCGGAGAACAGCGCGTGTGCATGCTCCACGCGCAGCGGCTCAAGCCGACAATAGTGACCCTGAAGGACCACCCGGGACGGGTGCTGACGGGGTTGCCAGTCGGTAAGCGCTTCGCCCACCGGCTGTCCGAACTGATTGAATGTCTTCATTTTAATTTCCGTGACGTTGAAAAGAGCTTCAGACTAGTGAATTGCTGGTTCCTTAAAAAGAACCACTGCGCTATGTTTTGATGGTGCCACGAGGAGACGAGATGAATATACCGGGTGATGAATTTTATACCTTGCTCCATGCAGCCCTGAAAACACGCGGAGAAGAGACGCTCCAGCGCGCGCTCTACCTTGCTCTGCGGGAGGCCATACTGTGCGGAAGGCTACGATCCGGCAGCCAGCTTTCCGGTTCGCGAACGCTTGCCCAGCAGCTCTCACTTTCCCGGAATACCGTCAATGCGGCGCTGGACCAGCTCACTCTCGAAGGGTATTTGCAGCGTAATCGCCAGGGAACGCGGGTGGCACAGTTAGCTCACCGTTCCGTCACCCGGACAATGCCGGACCCTGCCATCACGCTCGCAAAACGGGTCGGGCTGCTACCTGCGCCAGTGCCCCGGGACACGCCTGTTCTGGCGTTTACCCCAGGCACGCCGGCCATCAACTATTTTCCGCTGCCGCTGTGGCGGCGACTGTACGATCGCGTGATGCGGGAGGAGGGAAATGCTCTGCTAGGGTATGGCGACCCGGCCGGCGAGCCGTCGCTGCGGGCCGCGATTGCCCGACATCTTGCCCTGTCCCGGGGTATTGACTGCGACGCCAGCCAGATTGTGATAACCGAAGGCGCGCTTGAAGGCGTCAATCTCTGCACGATGCTGTTAAGCGAGCCTGGCGATGTCGCCTGGGTAGAAAACCCCGGTTATAGCGGCGCAAAAAGCGCGTTTGTTAAAACCGGCCTGGCAATGACGGGAATACCGGTTGATGACGAGGGTATGTGCTGGGAAGGGCTGGATGCGCCTGCACCCTCACTGATTTTTACCTCACCTTCGCACCAGTTCCCTTACGGGAGCGTGCTCAGCGCGCGGCGGCGGCTGGCGCTGCTGGAGCTCGCCCGGCAGCACAACGCGTGGATCATTGAAGATGATTACGACAGCGAGTTCCGTTATGCCGGTGAGCCCGTACCGGCGATGCTGGGAATGGTCAACAATGCGCCCGTTGTGTATCTGGGGACGTTCAGTAAAACGCTGTTTCCGTCGCTCCGGATGGGATTTATGGTGTTACCGCCAGCGCTGGCGAAAGCGGCTCGCCCGGCCATCGGCTCGCTGTTGCGCGGTGGGCACCGTGCCGAACAGCGCACGCTGGCGCTGTTCATTGAGGACGGTCATTACGCTCGCCATCTTGCCGCCATGCGTCGGCTCTACCGTAAACGCTATCGCCAGCTGCGGGAGGAGCTGGGCGCAGAGCTTCATGCGCCGCACCGTATTCTGGCCGGTGAAGGCGGGATGCATCTGACGCTGGCGATAGACAATATTGATGACAAGAAACTGGTGGAGCAGGCGAGGGCGTTTCAACTGGCCCCCGCTGCACTGAGCGGGTACTACCTGGAGGCGAAGCAGGGGCAAACCGGTCTGGTTTTAGGTTACGGCAATACCTCTGCTTCTCAGTTTGCCTCGGGGATCCGACGTCTGCAGGCGCTCATCACGCAGCAGCAGGGCGGGAAAGGCTAAAGACATCATAGAAAGAGAGCTGTCCTTTGGTGGAGACCATTTTCTGCAGTTTCTCTTTTTGCCCGGCTTCAACCGCCGGAGAATGCAGGATGTTTTCGATCAGTTCCGCTGGCACGAAACGCGTGTTGTACCATTCGCCGTTGTAGCAGACCCGGAAATCGAGCACGTCGATATCTTCGTAACGGTAGCGCGGATTCACGTCGAAAAAGAAAAAGGCGTTAAAGACGACAAACAGTACAACCAGCAGCCAGACGGAGTCCACCAGCGTTTCGGATGTCAGCATTACAATAAGCGTCGCCAGCCAGGCGGCATACATGGCGACAAACAGTCCAGGATGTTTGCGAATAAAGCTAATGCTAAAGCGTGGGCGATTGTCGCGCTTTTCGCGGAGGTTAAGATCGTCGATGGTGGCGGTAAGCAGGCGCTGTATCTCGGTCATTTTTTGCCTTCATGAGAGTTGACAATACAGGGTGTCTGCCAATTTTAGGGGAGCCATCAGGCTGAAAAAAGTAACAGTCTGGCGCTAAAAGACCATAACAGTTGGCTCCCCGTAACCTCACAACGTTTTAATGATTTTGGCCGGGTTGCCGCCAACGACGACGTTAGCCGGGACGTCTTTCGTCACGACGGCGCCGGAGGCCACCACGACATTATCACCAATGGTGACGCCAGGGTTAATGACCGCCCGGCCACCAATCCAGACGTTATTGCCAATGCTGACAGGTTTTCCAAACTCCACGCCGCTATTGCGTTCCTCCGCATCCAGCGGGTGGGTTGCCGTATAAATATGAACACCCGGCGCGAGCATGCAGTTATCGCCAATATGAACAGGGCAGACATCCAGCATTACACAGTCGAAGTTCGCGTAAAAGTTTTTGCCCAGATAAATGTTATATCCATAGTCGCAGCGGAAGCTCGGTTCTATATAAGCGCCTTCGCTTTGTCCCAGAAGTTCCGCCAGAATGTTCTGGCGTTCTGTTTTTTCATCAGGTGCGGTGTGGTTATAGCGATAGACCAGATGGCGGGCCCGCAGTCGGTCGGCCCGTAACGTCTCATCGCCGGGACGATAATGTTCACCGGCAATCATCTTCTGTTTTTCTAAGCTCATTGGAAACCTCGCTGAATGTGATTACCGCAGGGTAATCTGAACAGGCCAGGAGGGGAACGTTCCCGAAAAGCCGATGTGACTGGCGTCACAACATTGCTGCTGATAAACACGTTTTACACGGAGACCTGGCCTTGGCACAGGGAGCATAACGGGATAGGTAAATACTGAGAACGAGGCGTAGAACTCTACAGACACCCTTCAAAGATTAACGGACAAATTTCCACACAGAAGTAGGGATTTTGTCATACAGCTTGTTCATTGTCAGCTCGGCAAGACGATGGTCAGCGGCTGAATAAAATACCGCCAGCTCATTATCCGAAAGCTCGTATTTATTCTTTTCAATGACGCGCTCAAGCGTGTCAATTGACTGACAACGTCGTAAGCGCATCAAATAATCGACTTTTGTGAGTGGTTTATCAGACATAAATTCACCTTAGTAATTGTAATAATTTTAACAGGAAAGACTAACCGGGTTAGCTCTGCTCACGTTGACGAAACAGCGGAATAGCCGGTTCCCCGATTTACGCCATTTTTGCAAATCCTGGGCGTTAATGCCGTAACTGCTGAACAACATAAAGGTGTCGTCCAGGTATTCATCAATTTGCTCAATGAGCTTATTATCTTCATTGTACTTAATTTTATAATTAAGTGCGAAGGTTGCGATATGCTCTATCAGCTCATTCAACTGTAAATTGATAGCAGACGTTGGGTCGTTTACCCAGCCATGGTTGCTTTCATCAAGGTTGGCAAGGCAGTCATGGTACAAGGATTCGCAGAGAAATTTCAACTGCGCGATATCATGCCTTTTTGGCGAGTACTCGTCCATAGCGCATCCCCTTCTGAGTGATTTCTTACTCACCGAACATCATTGTCGGGATGGATACAACTGACTTAGCTACATGAGTGCTGTGTTCCTGATAACCTAACTATAAGCCACTCCTTCCTGGATTTCATCGCGCGATTACGAAAAATTACAAATAAAACCGCACACATGCGAGCAAGTACGCAAATGGTCATCCCGGACTCAACTTTTTTATCCAAATTAACGAGGGTGCTTTATCGCTTCCTTACGTTTCATCGGCTTAGCAAAATGATGAGAAAAGTTCAGATTCAGACTTATCTTTGTAAGAACTTCTTATTAGGAATATTCCTAATAACTTAAGCGGGGAAATGAAATTAAAAAAATCCTGAATTCACCGATTAAGTTATCAGTTAATTATGATATGTCTATTTAAGATGGCAGAAAATAAATAGAACCACAATAAGCGTAATTTATGATTTTTTCTGAAAATGAAAAAGGCCGCTAATGCGGCCTTTTTATCATGTGAAACCGGTATCAGTGAGGTTCTACCGAATGCGTGTGCTCAATATCCTCATTCTTCCGGCTGAAGCGGCGGCGAACCACCACGAAGAACACCGGTACGAAGAAGATAGCCAGTACGGTTGCGGTAACCATACCACCCATAACGCCTGTACCAACCGCGTTCTGCGCACCGGAGCCAGCACCGGAACTGATAACCAGCGGCAGTACGCCGAGGATAAACGCCAGTGATGTCATCAGGATTGGGCGCAGACGCATACGAACAGCCTCAAGCGTCGCCTCAATAAGGCCTTTACCTTCTTTCTCCATCAGATCTTTGGCGAATTCAACGATAAGTATCGCGTTCTTCGCCGACAAGCCAATGGTTGTCAGCAGGCCTACCTGGAAGTACACGTCGTTGGTCAGTCCGCGGAACGTTGCCGCAAGCAGCGCACCGATAACCCCAAGCGGTACCACCAGCATAACGGAGAACGGAATTGACCAGCTCTCGTACAGCGCTGCCAGACACAGGAAGACGACGATCAGTGAAATCGCGTACAGGGCAGGGGCCTGGTTTCCGGACAGACGTTCCTGATAGGACATACCTGTCCAGTCGTAGCCGATACCCGAAGGCAGTTTACTCGCCAGCTCTTCCATCAGATTCATGGCTTCACCGGTGCTTCGGCCCGGCGCGGCCTGACCCAGGATTTCCATCGATGGCAGACCGTTATAGCGTTCCAGACGCGGCGAACCGTATTCCCAGCGTGACGTTGAGAACGCCGAGAACGGTACCATCTGACCATTGCTGCCGCGCACGAACCAGCTGTTGATATCGTTTGGCAACATACGGTATTGCGCCTCTGACATCACGTACACTTTCTTCACGCGACCGCGGTCGATGAAGTCGTTAACGTAGCTACCGCCCCAGGCGGCGCCCAGCGTGGTATTAATGTCACTGATGGATACGCCCAGCGCCTGGGCTTTCTCCTGGTCGATGTCGATTTTATACTGCGGCGTATCTTCCAGGCCGTTTGGACGCACGCCGACCAGCAGGTCAGGGTGCTTAGCCACTTCGCCAAACAGCTGGTTACGTGCCTGCGTCAGTTTTTCGTGACCCAGACCGCCCTGGTCAATCAGCTGGAAGTCGAAGCCGGTCGCGGTACCCAGCTCAACAATCGCTGGCAGGTTAAAGGCGAAGACCATCGCATCTTTAATCTGCGAGAAGGTGCCCATTGCACGGCCGGTGATGGCTTCAACCTTGTTCTTTTCGCCCGGACGTTCAGACCAGTCTTTCAGAGAAACGAAGGCAATACCTGTGTTCTGACCACGACCCGCAAAGCCAAAGCCGTTAACCGCAAACACGGATTCAACGTTGTCTTTCTCTTTGGTGAGGTAGTAATCCGTCACTTCATCCAGCACTTTCTGGGTACGCTCTTGCGACGCACCCGCAGGAAGCTGTGCCATTGTCAGGAACACACCCTGGTCTTCATCCGGCAGGAACGAGCTTGGCAGACGAACGAACAGGAACGCCATCCCCACCACGATGATGATATAGAGCAGCAGGTAACGACCGGTGCTGCGCAGGATGTTGCCCACGCTGTCGGTGTAGTGGTGCGTGCTCTTGTCAAACATGCGGTTAAACCAGCCGAAGAACCCTTTATGCTCGCCGTGACCGCCTTTCTGAATCGGCTTCAGCATGGTGGCACACAGCGCAGGCGTCAGGATCAACGCGACCAGCACCGACAGCGCCATCGCGGAAACGATGGTAATCGAGAACTGACGGTAAATCGCACCGGTAGAGCCCCCGAAGAAGGCCATCGGGATAAATACCGCAGACAGCACCATCGCGATACCGACCAGCGCGCCCTGGATCTGGCCCATTGATTTACGGGTCGCTTCCTTTGGCGGAAGACCTTCTTCCGCCATCACGCGCTCGACGTTCTCTACCACGACGATGGCGTCATCCACCAGCAGACCGATGGCGAGCACCATCCCGAACATTGTCAGGGTGTTTATCGAGTAGCCAAATATCGACAGGATCGCAAAGGTCCCGAGCAGAACAACCGGCACGGCAATCGTTGGGATAAGCGTCGCGCGGAAGTTTTGCAGGAACAGATACATCACCAGGAACACCAGGATGATCGCTTCTACCAGCGTTTTAACCACTTCGTGAATCGAAATTTTGACGAACGGCGTGGTGTCGTACGGGTAAACGATTTTCAGACCTGACGGGAAGAACGGTTCCATTTTCTTCAGCTCTGCGCGGATCGCCGTGGCGGTGTCCAGGGCGTTAGCGCCTGTCGCCAGTTTGATACCCAGACCGGAAGCCGGTTTACCGTTAAACTTCGCGATGATGTCGTAGTTCTCACCGCCCAGCTCTACTTTTGCCACGTCGCGCAGGCGAACCTGGGAACCGTCCTGATTCACTTTCAGCAGAATTTTGCTGAACTCATCGGCAGAGGTCAGACGGGTCTGCGCGATGATCGAGGCGTTAAGCTGCTGGCCTTTCACCGGCGGCGTACCGCCTAGCTGACCGGCTGCCACCTGGGCGTTCTGCGCTTTAATCGCATTGATCACGTCAACCGGGGTCAGCTGGAAGTTGTTCAGTTTGTTCGGATCCATCCAGATACGCATTGCGTACTGAGAACCGAACAGCTGAACGTCACCCACACCGGAAGTACGGCTGATGGCGTCCTTCATATTGGCGCCCACGTAGTCGGAAATATCCTCCTGCGTCATGGTGCCGTTGGTGTTGATAACGCCGACAACCATCAGGAAGCTGCTGGACGATTTCTCGACGCTCACACCCTGCTGTTGTACTTCCTGCGGCAGCAAAGGCATCGCCAGCTGCAGTTTGTTCTGCACCTGAACCTGCGCAATGTCAGCATCCGTACCTGACTGGAAGGTCAGGGTGATCTGAACTGTACCGGTAGAGTCACTGTTTGAGGACATGTACATCAGGTTATCGATACCGTTCATGTTCTGTTCGATAACCTGAGTGACGGTGTCCTGCACCGTTTTCGCATCAGCCCCAGGGTAGGTTGCGGAGATGGTCACCGCCGGTGGCGCAATCGTTGGATATTGCGCGACAGGCAGCTTCAGGATCGCAAGTCCCCCGGCCAGCATGATGATAATGGCGATCACCCACGCAAATATGGGGCGATCGATAAAGAAATTAGGCATGTCTTAACGGCTCCTGTTTAAGTTAAGACTTGGTTTGTTCTGACTGGCCAGCGGCCGAAGCTTGTTGTTTATCGTCAGATTTCACTTCCTGTGCTTTAACCTGCGCGCCAGGACGAACTTTTTGCAAACCAGTAACAATCACGCGATCGCCATCTTTCAGACCTTCCGTCACCAGCCATTTATCGCCAATCGCCTGGGTGGCGGTGATATTGCGCGTTTCGACTTTGTCATCTGCTCCAACAACCAGTGCGCTCGCATCGCCGCGTGGCGTACGGGTCACACCCTGCTGTGGAACCAGAAGGGCGGCTGGATTCGTTCCTTCTTCCAGACGCGCGCGAACGAACATACCTGGCAGCAGGTTTTTGTCAGGGTTCGGGAAAATCGCACGTAAGGTGATGGAACCGGTGGTCTGGTCGACCGTCACGTCAGAGAATTCCAGCGTACCTTCCTGCGGGAACTTGATACCGTCGTTGGTAATCAGCTCCACTTTGGCTTTGCCGTTTTCCTGTTTCAGGGTGCCGTTAGCCAGCTCCTGTTTCAGGCGCAGGAAATCATTGCTGGACTGCGTCACGTCAACGTAGATCGGATCAAGCTGCTGCACGGTCGCCAGCGCAGTGGTCTGACCGTTCTGCACCAGTGCCCCTTCCGTGACGGAAGACTTACCAATACGACCGTTGATAGGGGAGGTCACTTTGGTATAGGCCAGGTTAATGCGCGCGGTTTCGACCGCCGCTTTGGCTGCCACTACGGCTGCGTTAGCCTGCTGCGCATCTGCCAGGGCGGTATCGTAATCCTGTTGGCTGATGTACTTGGTACCGAGCAGTTTTTGATAACGATTCACCGTCAGCTGGGCAATTTTGGCTGCGGCCTGTGCTTTCGCCAGGTCGCCTTTCGCGCTTTCATAATTTGCCTGATAGGTTGCGGGATCAATCTGATACAGAGACTCACCGGCCTTCACATCACCGCCTTCGGTGAAGTTACGCTTCAGGATAATGCCACTAACCTGAGGACGCACTTCCGCAATGCGGTAAGCATTTGTACGGCCTGGTAACTCGGTGGTGATTTGTAGAGGTTCAGATTTGAGCGTCACGACGCCTACTTCTGGCGCCTGCTGAGCTCCTTGTTGAGCTGGTTTGTCGTCACATCCTGTTAGCGCTAAGCTGCCTGAGAGCATCAGAACGACCGCCAGAGGCGTTAACCCTCTGTTTTTGTTCATATGTAAACCTCGAGTGTCCGATTTCAAATTGATCAAGGGTCCTGAGTCTAAAACCCGTTGCTGCGTTTATATTATCGTCATGCTATGGTACATACATTCACAAATGTATGTAAATCTGACTCCTGTAAATTCACCCACCTATGGCACGAAAAACTAAACAACAAGCGCTGGAAACCCGACAACACATTCTGGATGTGGCAATACGTTTGTTCTCTCAGCAGGGTGTTTCGTCAACCTCGCTGGCACAAATTGCTCAGGCTGCCGGTGTGACGCGGGGAGCGATTTACTGGCATTTTAAAGATAAGTCAGATCTGTTCGGTGAAATCTGGGAGCTTTCAGAGTCCAGCATTAGCGATCTCGAGAGTGAGTATCGGGCAAAATTCCCTGATGATCCACTCTCAGTAATGAGAGAAATATTAGTATATATCCTTGAAGCGACGGTAGTTGAAGAACGTCGCAGATTAATGATGGAAATAATTTATCATAAATGCGAGTTCGTGGGCGAAATGGCGGTGGTGCAACAGGCGCAACGCAGCCTCAGCCTCGAAAGCTATGACCGTATCGAACTGAACCTGAACCTGTGTATGCAGGCAAAGCTGTTACCGGCCAATCTCTTGACCCGCCGGGCGGCTATCCTGATGCGCGGCTACATTTCAGGTCTGATGGAAAACTGGCTGTTTGCCCCGCAATCCTTTGACCTCAAAGAGGAAGCCCGCAGCTACGTGGCGATTTTACTGGAAATGCTACAGCTCTGCCCGTCGCTGCGCAGCGACGCGCCATCGCTAACTGCCTGAGTCATTTCCAGGATTTATCTCAGAGGCTCACGTTCGCGCTATTCTGCTTCCGGCGAGCGTGATATTCTTCACGCCGGACTATTTTCGGTCATCTTCTGACATCATTCACAACTATGCTGCCCATCAATCGCTCGCAACATCCTGTTTTTGCATTGCTCTTTGCGATGCTGTTTTTCTTTGCCACGGCGCCGCTGACCTGGGCCCGCGCCGATAACAGCAATGACATTCCCTCGCGTGGCGATGTTCAGTCGCAGCTCGACGCGCTGAACAAACAAAAAGAGCTCTCTCCTCAGGATAAGCTCATCCAGCAGGATCTGACGGAAACGCTGGAAACGCTGGATAAAATTGAACGCGTCAAAGCCGATACCGCCCAGCTTCGTCAGAAGGTGGCGCAGGCTCCTGAAAACATGCGCAAAGCGACGGAATCACTGAACGCCCTGAGCGACGTCGATAACGATACCGAAACGCGCAAGACGCTCTCGACGCTCTCTTTACGTCAGCTGGAGTCGCGCGTCGCTCAACTGCTCGACGACCTGCAAACCGCGCAGTCCGACCTCGCGACCTATAACAGCCAGCTTGTCTCCCTGCAAACCCAGCCGGAACGCGTGCAAAACTTGATGTACTCCGCGTCTCAGCAGCTGCAGCAGATCCGCAACCGTCTGAACGGCACGACGGTGGGAGAGGGAACGCTGCGCCCGACCCAGCAAACCCTGCTGCTGGTTCAGCAGACCTTGCTCAATGCACAGATTGAACAGCAGCGAAAAAGTCTGGAAGGGAATACGGTGCTGCAGGACACCCTGCAAAAACAGCGTGATTACGTCACCGCCAACATTAATCGTCTTGAACACCAGCTTCAGCTGTTGCAGGAGGCGGTTAACAGCAAGCGCCTGACGCTGACGGAAAAAACCGCCCAGGAGGCCGTATCGCCTGATGAGACCGCCCGCATTCAGGCGAATCCGCTGGTGAAACAGGAGCTCGACGCCAACCACCAGCTTAGCCAGCGCCTGATACAGGCGACGGAAAAGGGTAACTCACTGGTTCAGCAAAATATCAAAGTGAAGAACTGGCTGGATCGCGCGCTGCAGGCTGAGCGCAACATCAAAGAGCAGATCGCGGTCCTGAAGGGCAGCCTCCTGCTGTCGCGTATTCTCTACCAGCAGCAGCAGACGCTTCCGTCCGCTGATGAGCTGGAAGACATGACCAACCGCATCGCGGATTTGCGTCTGGAACAGTTTGACGTCAACCAGCAGCGCGATGCCCTTTTCCAGAGCGATACCTTTGTCGCCAAAATTGAAGAGGGGCATTCCAGCGACGTGAACCCGGAAGTGCACGACGCGCTGCTCCAGGTCGTCGATATGCGTCGCGAGCTGCTGGACCAGCTCAACAAACAGCTGGGTAACCAGCTGATGATGGCCATTAACCTGCAAATCAACCAGCAGCAGCTGGTGAGCGTCTCGAAAAGTCTGCAGGAGATCCTGACTCAGCAGATTTTCTGGGTAAACAGCAATAAACCGATGGACTGGGACTGGATTAAATCCTTCCCTGAGACGCTGAAAACGCAGATCAAGAGCATGAAAATCACCGTGAACTGGGAGAAAGCCTGGCCTGCGGTGACGATTGCCTTGCTGGCGGGATTACCGCTGCTGCTGATTGCTGGCCTGATCCGCTGGCGTCTGGGCTGGCTGAAAAAATACCAGGCGAAGCTGGCCTCCGAAGTGGGACAGCTGCGCAACGATAGCCAGCTCCATACGCCAAAAGCGATTCTCATCGATCTCATCCGCGCCCTGCCGGTGTGCCTGATTATTCTGGCTGTGGGCCTGATTCTGCTCACCATGCAGCTCAACGTCAGCGATCTGCTGTGGGCGTTCAGTAAAAAACTGGCGCTGTTCTGGCTGGTGTTTGGCGTGTGCTGGAAGGTGCTGGAAAAAGACGGCGTGGCGGTGCGTCATTTCAACATGCCTGCGCAGCTGACCAGCCACTGGCGTCGCCAGATTGTGCGCATCAGCCTGGCGCTCCTGCCGCTGCACTTCTGGTCGGTTGTCTCTGAGCTTTCCCCGCTGCATCTGATGGATGATGTGCTGGGCCAACTGGTCATCCTGCTGAACCTGCTGTTGATTGCGATCCTGATGTGGCCGATGTGCCGCGACAGCTGGCGTGATAAAGAGTCCCACAATATCCGTCTGGCCACCGTGACCGTGCTGGCGATCATTCCGCTGGCGCTGATGGTGCTGACGGCAACGGGCTACTTCTATACCACGCTGCGCCTGTCCGGGCGCTGGATTGAAACGGTCTATCTGGTGATCGTCTGGAACCTGCTCTATCAGACCGTACTGCGCGGCCTGAGCGTGGCGGCCCGCCGCATCGCCTATCGCCGTGCCATTGCGCGTCGTCAGCATCAGGTGAAAGAGGGGGCTGAAGGCGCGGAGCCACAGGAAGAGCCGACCATCGCGCTGGAGCAGGTTAACCAGCAGACGCTGCGTATCACCATGCTGGTGATGATCGCCCTGTTTGCGGTGATGTTCTGGGCTATCTGGTCCGATCTTATTACCGTTTTCGCCTATCTCGACAGTATTACCCTCTGGCAATACAACGGCACCGAAGCGGGCGCGGCGGTCATGAAAAGCGTGACCATGGGCAGCCTGCTGTTTGCGCTGGTGTCGTCGGTGGTGGCCTGGGCGCTGATCCGCAACCTGCCAGGCCTGCTCGAAGTGCTGCTTCTGTCACGTTTGAATCTTCGCCAGGGGGCGTCCTACGCCATTACGACGATCCTCAACTACGTGATCATTATTGTTGGGGCGATGACGGTCTTTGGTTCGCTTGGCGTCTCGTGGGATAAACTGCAGTGGCTGGCGGCCGCCCTCTCGGTCGGTCTTGGTTTTGGCCTGCAGGAGATCTTCGGTAACTTTGTCTCCGGCCTGATCATCCTGTTCGAACGTCCGGTACGTATCGGCGATACCGTTACTATCGGCACCTTCTCCGGTACGGTCAGCAAGATCCGTATTCGTGCCACCACCATCACCGACTTCGATCGCAAAGAGGTGATCATCCCGAACAAAGCGTTCGTGACCGAGCGTCTGATCAACTGGTCACTCTCGGATACGGTGACGCGCGTGGTGATCCGCCTGGGCGTGGCCTATGGATCGGATCTGGATAAGGTGAAAGAGGTGCTGCTGAAGGCGGCGTCTGAGCATCCGAAAGTGATGCACGATCCGGCTCCGGCGGTCTTCTTCACCACCTTTGGGCCGAGTACGCTGGATCACGAGCTGCGTTTATACGTGCGTGAACTGCGTGACCGCAGCTACACGGTGGATGAACTTAACCGTTCTATCGATCGTCTGTGCCGTGAAAACGATATTAATATCGCCTTCAACCAGCTTGAGGTTCATCTGCGTAACGAGAAAGGTGATGAGCATACGGAAGTGAAGCGCGACATTAAGGGCGACGACCCGACTCCGGCTTAATCTATCTTCCCTCTCCCTGTGGGAGAGGGTTAGAGTGAGGGGTAAGTTTCCCCTCAAAATCCCGCCGTACAATCTCCAGCGCCTTAAGCACCGTTTCGGTGGGGATCTCATGATTCTCCAGCAGCATAATCAAATCGACGGCCAGCTTGACCTCATCGGGTGCATTTTCCAGTGACATGGGTATGGGTCCTGTTAACGGGTCAAACGTTCAATGACGCGCTCAATCTCATCCAGCGCCTGACGGCAGCGGACGATGCGTCCTTCCAGCGCGCTAATCTCGCGCATCAATAGCTGCTGCTCTTCCAGCGTTTCGCTGTTGTTCAGACGCACCTCGCGTTCGCGCTTCATCTCAAACAGTCGGCGTTCAAACTCCTGGTTCTCCAGCCGCTTGCGCTGCCATTTACCGAGCCCCGGGGAGGCGCTGTCCCAGGCGCGCAGCGGCCAGGCGGCGATTTCGCGATGCAGCGCGGTGATCTGCTCGGTGAGATGCGCCGCAAGCCACGCCACCTGTTCCTGCTGTTCACTCTCAACCGCATGGCGAAGCTCGTCGAGATTCGTCTGCGCTTCCGCCAGGTAATCCTGAATGACGGTGCTGCGGGTACGAAAAAGCTGTCGGTCAAAGCGCGGCTTCAGCGTGGCGTGCCCCATTAGCGGTATAGCCTGCTCCCGCAGAGCAATCAGCTGATTTTGCAGCCTCTCAAGAAGCAGTGCTGTTTTCAAGGCGCTCTCCAGTGGTAAAGTAGCCGTTCAGTTTGATAACGATTCGCATTATGAAGCGTACTATTTTAATCATCATTGGCTGGCTCGCGGTAGTGCTTGGCACGCTGGGTGTGTTTTTACCCTTACTGCCGACCACGCCATTTATCCTGCTGGCGGCCTGGTGCTTCGCCCGCTCGTCGCCGCGTTTTCACCACTGGCTGCTCTACCGCTCATGGTTTGGCGGCTATCTGCGGCACTGGCAAAAACACCGGGCCATGCCGCCCGGCGCGAAGCCGCGCGCGATCGCAGTGATCCTCATCACCTTCGCTATTTCATTATGGCTGGTGAAAATGATGTGGGTACGTATTCTGCTGCTGGCGATCCTGACCTGCCTGCTTTTCTTTATGTGGCGGATCCCCGTGGTTGATGAAAAGCAACAAAAGCACTGAAGCCTCATCATGGCTGTTGCAATTATCACGCGCAGCCAGTAAATTCGACCGTTTTCGAGCACAGGTGCGCCTGGTCAAAGGTTAAACAATTGTTGCCTTGGCCGACTCGTTGCGCGCTGTGAGTAACACTGTTTTATTTAGGCACAAACCGATGACCGCAACTGCACAGCAGCTTGAATATCTGAAAAACAGCATCAAAAGCATCCAGGACTATCCAAAGCCTGGCATTCTTTTCCGTGATGTCACCAGCTTGCTGGAAGACCCGAAAGCGTACGCACTCAGCATTGAACTGCTGGTCGAGCGTTATAAAAACGCCGGGATCACCAAAGTAGTAGGTACCGAAGCCCGTGGTTTCCTGTTTGGCGCACCGGTTGCGCTGGCAATGGGCGTGGGTTTTGTGCCGGTGCGTAAGCCGCGCAAGCTGCCGCGTGAAACCATCGCAGAAAGCTACGAGCTGGAGTACGGCACCGATCAGCTGGAGATCCACGTTGATGCGATCAAGCCTGGCGACAAAGTGCTGGTGGTCGACGATCTGCTGGCAACCGGCGGCACCATTGAAGCGACCGTGAAGCTGATCCGTCGTCTGGGTGGGGAAGTGACCGACGCGGCCTTCATCATCAACCTGTTCGATCTCGGCGGTGAACAGCGCCTGGAAAAACAGGGTATTACCAGCTATTGCCTGGTGCCTTTCCCGGGTCATTAATCCCGGTTTTCACAACCTCGCTCAATGGGTGAGGTTGTGATAGCATTCCCCTCCATAAATTCACCTTCCAGCGTTGCAGAGCCTGCCCATGAGTTATCAGGTGTTAGCCCGTAAATGGCGACCACAAACCTTTGCTGACGTTGTCGGTCAGGAACATGTGCTGACGGCCCTGGCGAACGGCTTGTCGCTAGGTCGCATCCATCACGCCTATCTTTTTTCCGGCACCCGCGGCGTCGGTAAGACCTCTATTGCCCGTTTGCTGGCAAAAGGTCTCAACTGCGAAACCGGGATCACCGCCACGCCGTGCGGCGTGTGTGATAACTGTCGGGAGATCGAGCAGGGGCGTTTTGTCGATCTGATCGAGATCGATGCCGCTTCGCGCACCAAAGTGGAAGATACCCGCGACCTGCTCGACAACGTGCAGTACGCCCCGGCGCGCGGCCGCTTCAAGGTCTACCTGATCGATGAAGTGCACATGCTGTCGCGCCACAGCTTTAACGCCCTGCTGAAGACGCTGGAAGAGCCGCCCGCGCACGTGAAGTTCCTGCTGGCGACCACCGATCCGCAAAAGCTGCCGGTCACGATTTTATCGCGCTGCCTGCAGTTCCACCTGAAGGCACTGGACGTCGAGCAGATCCGTGCGCAGCTCGAGCATATTCTTGATGAAGAGAAGATTGTCCACGAACCGCGCGCCCTGCAGCTACTGGCCCGCGCGGCGGACGGCAGCCTGCGTGATGCGCTCAGCCTGACCGACCAGGCGATTGCCAGCGGTGACGGCAAGCTCTCCACCGAGGCGGTCAGCACCATGCTCGGCACGCTGGATGACGATCAGGCGCTGTCGCTTATCGAAGCGATGATTGCCGCCAACGGCGAACGCGTGATGTCGCAGGTGAATGCCGCCGCTGCCCGGGGTATTGAGTGGGAAGGGCTGCTGGTTGAGATGCTCAGCCTGCTGCACCGCGTGGCTATGCTGCAGCTTTCTCCCTCCGCCATTGGTGCGGATATGGCGACCATTGAACAGCGGATGCGTGAGCTTGCCCGCACCGTGCCGCCTGCCGACGTGCAGCTGTACTACCAGACGCTGCTGATTGGCCGCAAAGAGTTACCGTTCGCGCCGGATCCGCGTATGGGCGTTGAAATGACGCTGCTGCGCGCGCTGGCGTTCCACCCGCGCATGCCATTGCCGGAGCCGGAAGTGCCGCGGCAGTCTTTCGCGCCGGTCGCCCCTACGGCGGTGATGTCGCCGCAGCAGGTGCCACCGCAGCCGACACCGCCGCCGCAGCAGAACGTACCGCTGTCGGATGCCACCAGTTCGGTGCTTGCCGCACGCAGCCAGCTGCAGCGTGCGCAGGGAGTAACCAAACCAAAAAAGAGTGAACCGGCAGCGCCAGGAAGAGCGCGGCCGGTGAACAACGCCGCGCTTGAACGACTGGCCTCGGTAACGGAGCGCGTACAGTCGCGTCCGGCACCGTCCGCGCTCGAGCAGAAAGCCCCGGTGAAAGAAGAGGCTTACCGCTGGAAGGCAACCACCATCACCGAAGAGGTGAAGGAAGAGGTCGCCACGCCGAAAGCGCTGAAAAAGGCGCTGGAGCATGAGAAAACGCCGGAGCTTTCCGCAAAGCTTGCCGAAGAGTCCATTGCGCGCGACGCCTGGGCCGCTGAGGTCAGCAAACTCCAGCTGCCGAAGCTGGTGGAGCAGGTCGCGCTGAACGCCTGGAAAGAGCAGGACGGCAATCAGGTGCGTCTGCACCTGCGTCCGGGCCAGCGACACCTCAATTCTCCTGGCGCGCAAAAGGCGCTGGCCGAGGCGCTCGCCACATTACAGGGCGCGCCGGTTGAATTGACTATCATTGAAGATGATAATCCGGCAGTGAAAACGCCGCTCGAGTGGCGCCAGGCCATTTATGAAGAAAAGCTCGCGCAGGCGCGCGAGGCGATTATTGCGGATAACAATATTCAGACCCTGCGCCGGTTCTTCGACGCCGATCTGGATGAAGAGAGTATTCGCCCCATTTGATCGTGAGTCTGACTTACGGTTGTAATCCTTAAACGTGAAAAAGAGAGAAGCCTATGTTTGGTGGAAAAGGCGGTCTGGGTGGCCTGATGAAGCAGGCTCAGCAGATGCAGGAAAAAATGCAGAAGATGCAGGAAGAGATCGCTCAGCTGGAAGTCACGGGTGAGTCCGGTGCCGGTCTGGTCAAAGTGACCATCAACGGTGCGCACAACTGCCGTCGCGTGGAAATCGACCCAAGCCTGCTCGAAGACGACAAAGAGATGCTGGAAGATCTGGTTGCAGCCGCGTTTAACGATGCCGCTCGCCGTATCGACGAAACTCAGAAAGAGAAAATGGCCTCTGTTTCCAGCGGCATGCAGCTGCCGCCTGGCTTCAAGATGCCATTCTGATGCAAACCAGTCCGCTGCTCACGCAGTTAATGGAAGCACTGCGCTGCCTGCCGGGCGTTGGCCCGAAGTCGGCGCAGCGCATGGCGTTTACGCTATTGCAGCGCGACCGCAGCGGCGGGATGCGCCTGGCGCAGGCTTTGACCCGCGCCATGTCAGAAATTGGTCACTGTGCGGACTGCCGTACCTTTACCGAGCAGGACGTGTGTAACATCTGTACGAACCCGCGTCGTCAGGAAAACGGTCAGATTTGCGTGGTGGAGAGTCCGGCGGACATCTACGCCATCGAACAAACCGGGCAGTTTTCCGGCCGCTACTTCGTGCTGATGGGGCATCTCTCCCCGCTGGACGGCATTGGTCCGGATGATATCGGTCTTGACCGCCTTGAACAGCGTCTTGAGTCCGAAACCATCAAAGAGGTGATCCTCGCCACCAACCCGACGGTGGAAGGGGAGGCAACCGCCAACTACATCGCCGAGCTGTGCTCGCAGTACGGCGTTGACGCCAGCCGCATCGCCCATGGCGTGCCGGTGGGCGGCGAGCTGGAGATGGTGGACGGCACCACGCTGTCGCACTCTCTGGCCGGGCGTCACAAGATTATTTTCTGACCAAACGGAGGCTGCGCGCGCGGCCTCCGCTTGAAAATTTCCCCCCTTATCCCCATCTCTCACTCAACGTTTTAAAACCCCATTAAATGGCATTGTTGAGGTCGACATAGATGAAAGGACAAGAAACCCGTGGTTTCCAGTCAGAAGTAAAACAGCTTCTGCACCTGATGATCCATTCCCTGTATTCCAACAAAGAAATTTTCCTGCGTGAGCTGATTTCCAACGCATCCGACGCGGCGGACAAGCTGCGCTTCCGCGCGCTGTCTAACCCGGATCTGTACGAAGGCGACGGCGAGCTGCGCGTGCGCGTCTCGTTCAATAAGGAGAACCGCACCCTGACCATCGCCGATAACGGCATCGGGATGAACCGCGACGAGGTGATCGACCACCTCGGCACCATCGCCAAATCCGGCACCAAAGCGTTCCTCGAGTCCATGGGCTCGGACCAGGCGAAAGACAGCCAGCTCATCGGCCAGTTCGGCGTCGGTTTCTACTCGGCGTTCATCGTGGCGGACAAAGTCACCGTCCGTACCCGTGCGGCGGGCGACAGCGCTGAAAACGGCGTGCTGTGGGAGTCCAAAGGGGAAGGCGAATATACCGTTGATGACATCACCAAAGCGGATCGCGGTACCGAAATCACCCTGCACCTGCGCGAAGGCGAAGACGATTTCCTGAACGACTGGCGCGTGCGCTCCATCATCAGCAAATATTCCGACCACATTGCCCTGCCGGTCGAGATTGAAAAACAGGAAGAGAAAGACGGCGAAACCGTGGTTTCCTGGGAGAAAATCAACAAGGCGCAGGCGCTGTGGACGCGCAACAAGTCTGAAATTAAAGACGACGAGTACAACGAATTCTACAAGCACATCGCCCACGATTTTACCGACCCGCTGACCTGGAGCCACAACCGTGTGGAAGGTAAGCAGGAGTACACCAGCCTGCTGTACATCCCGGCACAGGCGCCGTGGGACATGTGGAACCGCGATCACAAGCACGGTCTGAAGCTGTACGTGCAGCGCGTCTTTATCATGGACGACGCCGAGCAGTTCATGCCGAACTACCTGCGCTTTGTGCGCGGCCTGATCGATTCTAACGATCTGCCGCTCAACGTCTCCCGTGAAATTCTGCAGGACAGCACCGTCACCCGTAACTTGCGCAACGCCCTGACCAAACGTGCGCTGCAGATGCTGGAAAAACTGGCGAAAGACGATGCGGAAAAATATCAGACCTTCTGGAAACAGTTCGGCCTGGTGCTGAAAGAAGGCCCGGCAGAAGACACCGCGAACGTTGAAACCATCGCCAAACTGCTGCGCTTCGCCTCAACGCATACCGACTCCTCCGCGCAGACCGTGTCGCTGGAAGAGTACGTCTCCCGCATGAAAGAAGGGCAGGAGAAGATCTACTACATCACCGCCGACAGCTACGCGGCGGCGAAGAGCAGCCCGCACCTGGAGCTGTTGCGCAAGAAAGGCATCGAAGTGCTGCTGCTTTCTGACCGCATCGACGAGTGGATGATGAACTACCTGACCGAGTTCGACGGTAAATCTTTCCAGTCTGTAGCCAAAGCCGACGAGTCCATCGACAAGCTGGCGGATGAAGTGGACGAAAGCGCGAAAGAAGCTGAGAAGGCGCTGGAGCCGTTCGTTGAGCGCGTGAAAACCCTGCTGGGCGACCGTGTGAAAGAGGTGCGTTTCACGCACCGTCTGACCGACACCCCAGCCATCGTCACCACCGATGCCGACGAAATGGGCACTCAGATGGCGAAACTGTTCGCGGCGGCGGGCCAGGCGATGCCGGAAGTGAAATATATCTTTGAGCTTAATCCGGATCATCCGCTGGTGAAACGCGCGGCGGATACCCAGGACGACGCCCGCTTTGCCGAGTGGGTTGAACTGCTGCTGGATCAGTCCCTGCTGGCCGAGCGCGGTACGCTGGAAGATCCTAACCTGTTCATTAAACGTGTGAATACGCTGCTGCTGGCGTAATTGACCACGCCTCCCCTGGTCTTCTCCCTCTCCCCGTGGGAGAGGGCCGGGGTGAGGGCACCAGACCGCACCCTCCCAAATAATCTCCCCCCATTAACCGTTTCAGCCTTCCTGCCTTCCTTGAGCGATGCCCGTTCTGGTGGTATTGTTTAGCGCTTTTGAAAAATTGAAACGACTTTTGAGGGGATTTTCGCAATGCGTATTATTCTGCTTGGCGCTCCGGGCGCGGGTAAAGGAACTCAGGCTCAGTTCATCATGGAGAAATACGGTATTCCGCAAATCTCCACCGGTGATATGCTGCGCGCCGCTGTTAAATCTGGCTCCGAGCTGGGTAAACAGGCGAAAGACATCATGGACGCAGGCAAGCTGGTGACCGACGAGCTGGTGATTGCTCTGGTCAAAGAGCGCATTGCTCAGGAAGACTGCCGTAACGGTTTCCTGCTGGACGGCTTCCCACGCACCATTCCTCAGGCTGACGCCATGAAAGAAGCGGGCATCAACGTGGACTACGTTCTGGAGTTCGACGTACCGGACGAGCTGATTGTTGACCGCATCGTTGGCCGTCGCGTACACGCTGCTTCTGGCCGCGTTTACCACATCAAATTCAACCCACCTAAGGTTGAAGGCAAAGACGACGTGACCGGCGAAGAGCTGACCACCCGTAAAGACGATCAGGAAGAGACCGTGCGCAAGCGCCTGGTGGAATACCATCAGATGACCGCGCCTCTGATCGGCTACTACACCAAAGAAGCGCAGGCGGGTAACACCAAATACGCGAAAGTTGACGGCACCAAAGCCGTGGCTGACGTACGTGCAGAGCTGGAAAAAATCCTCGGCTAATTGCATTTCTCTCACCCGGGTCCTCCGGGTGAGAAATATTCTCATCTTACCTATTACAGCAATGGGTTTCGTTTAAACGCATTTCCGCTACAATTGACAACCTATCAAATGGTTAAGAGGCGTGAATGAGTCAGGCGAAAACCGGCATCCTGCTTGCCAATCTGGGCACCCCAGAAGCACCTACATCAGACGCGGTAAAACGCTACCTGCGACAGTTTTTAAGCGACACGCGCGTCGTGGATTTCCCGAGACTGCTGTGGTGGCCGCTGCTGCGTGGCGTCATTCTGCCGATTCGTTCTCCGCGCGTCGCCAAACTCTATCAGTCCGTGTGGATGGAAGAGGGCTCACCGCTGATGGTTTACAGCCGTCGTCAGGAAAAAGCGCTGGCCGCCCGCCTGCCGGACATGCCCGTTGCGCTCGGTATGAGCTACGGCAAACCCTCCCTGGAAAGTGCGGTGGAATCCCTGCTGGCGCAGGGCGTGGACCATATCGTCGTGCTGGCGCTCTACCCGCAATACTCCTGCTCGACGGTGGCCGCCGTCTGGGACGAGCTGGCCCGCATTCTGGCGACCCGCCGCCGCATTCCGGGTGTGACCTTTATTCGCGACTACGCGGATAACGAGCTCTACATCAAGGCGCTTGCCAACAGCGCGCGCGCGTCGTTTGAAAAGCACGGCGAGCCGGATCTGCTGCTGCTTTCCTATCACGGGATCCCGCAGCGTTTCGCTAACGAAGGGGATGATTACCCCCAGCGCTGCCGTGATACCACGCGCGAGCTGGTTTCCGCCCTTGGCCTGCCGCCGGAGAAGGTGATGATGACCTTCCAGTCGCGCTTCGGCCGCGAGCCGTGGCTGACGCCGTACACCGATGAAACTCTCAAAATGCTCGGCGAGAAGGGCGTGAAGCATATTCAGGTGATGTCGCCGGGCTTCTCGGCAGACTGTCTGGAAACGCTGGAGGAGATCGCGGTGCAAAATCGGGAATTTTTCCTGGAGGCTGGCGGCGAAAAGTACGAGTACATTCCGGCGCTTAACGACTCGCCTGAGCATATCGACATGATGGTCTCGCTGGTGACGAACAGCCGCTGATCGCACTCCGGGCCGGGTTTGTGCTACCATTCCCGGCCCATATTCTTCGTACAGTTCAGACCATGAAATTTCCCGGTAAACGCAAATCCAAACACTACTTTCCCGTCGATGCCCGCGATCCGCTCCTGCAGCAAATCCAGCCAGAAAATGAAACCAGCGCGGCGTGGGTCGTCGGTATCGATCAGACGCTGGTGGACATTGAAGCCAAAGTGGATGATGCGTTTGTCGCCCGTTACGGTCTGAGCGCCGGACACTCGCTGGTGATTGAGGATGACGTTGCCGAAGCGCTGTACCAGGAGCTGGTGCGCGAAAACCTGATTACCCATCAGTTCGCCGGCGGTACCATCGGCAATACCATGCATAACTACTCCGTGCTGGCAGACGACCGTTCGGTACTGCTCGGCGTGATGTGCAGCAATATCGAAATTGGTGGCTATGCCTACCGCTATCTCTGCAACACTTCCAGCCGTACCGATCTGAACTACCTGCAGGGCGTTGACGGGCCGATTGGCCGCTGCTTCACGCTGATCGGCGAGTCCGGGGAGCGTACCTTTGCCATCAGCCCTGGCCACATGAACAAGCTGCGCGCCGAGAGTATTCCTGAAGAGGTGATCGCGGGCGCCTCGGCGCTGGTGCTGACCTCCTACCTGGTGCGCTGCAAGCCGGGTGAGCCCATGCCGGAAGCGACCATGAAGGCGATTGAGTACGCGAAGAAATACAACGTGCCGGTCGTTCTGACGCTGGGCACGAAATTCGTTATCGCCGATAACCCGGAGTGGTGGCAGGCCTTCCTGAAAGAGCACGTCTCGATTCTGGCGATGAACGAAGAGGAGGCCGAAGCGCTGACCGGCGAAAGCGATCCGCTGCTGGCGTCTGACAAAGCGCTGGACTGGGTGGACCTGGTGCTCTGCACCGCGGGCCCGGTTGGGCTGTATATGGCCGGCTTCACGGAGGAAGAGAGCAAACGCAAGACCCAGCACCCGCTGCTGCCCGGCGCGATTGCCGAGTTTAACCAGTACGAGTTCAGCCGCGGTATGCGCCATCAGGATTGCATCAATCCGCTGCGGATCTACTCTCACATCGCGCCATATATGGGCGGGCCGGAGAAGATCATGAACACCAACGGCGCGGGCGACGGCGCGCTGGCCGCGCTGCTGCACGACATCACCGCTAACGCTTACCACAAAACCAACGTGCCGAACTCCAGCAAGCACAAGTTCAGCTGGCTGACCTATTCGTCGCTGGCGCAGGTGTGTAAGTACGCCAACCGCGTGAGCTATCAGGTACTGAACCAGCACTCACCCCGCTTAACGCGTGGCCTGCCGGAACGGGAAGACAGCCTCGAAGAGGCTTATTGGGATCGGTAAATGTAAAAAGGCAACGTAAGTTGCCTTTTTTAATGTTTGTTCCCTCTCCCCGTGGGAGAGGGCCAGGGTGAGGGCATCAGACCGCACTAAACTTACCCCGTCACAGCCTCTTCAACCGGCGGTTTTTCCAGCAGCGTCAGCATGGTGTTAGCAATCTCGCGCTCGCCCATCACCACCTTATCTGCACCGCGCTCGGTAATGTACTCCACCTCGTCGTCATAGTGCGCCCGGGCGATAATCTCAATTGTTGGGCACTTCGCGCGTGCGGAAGCCACAATCTCACCCGCTTCATAGCCGTTAGGAATGGTCAGCAGCAGCCAGCGGGCGCAGTCCAGATGCGCCAGATTCATGATCTCTTCGTTCGCCGCATTGCCCAGCACCGCACGAATACCGCGCTCGCGCAGCTCGTCGACGCGGGTGCGCGAGGTCTCAATCACCACCAGCGGAATGCCCTGTGCCATCAGCTTTTCACCGAGCAGGCTGCCCACGCGGCCAAAGCCGACCAGCAGAGCGTGGTTGCAAATATCAACCGGGATCTGCTTCTCTTCTTCGATGGCCTCTTCGAGCGTCTGCTCTTCCAGCGTTTCGGTTTTATCGAGGTATTTTTCCAGCAGGGCAAACAGCACCGGGTTCAGCATGATGGAGAGGATCGCCCCCGCCAGCACCAGGTTTTGCCCCGCCTGCGGCAGCAGATTCAGGGCCATGCCCAGACCGGCCAGAATAAAGGCGAACTCACCGATCTGCGCCAGGCTGGCAGCGATGGTTAGCGCCGTACGCGGAGAGTGACCGAACATTCGTACCAGGAAGAAGGCGGCAAGCGACTTACCAAAGATGATGATCGCCAGCGTGCCCAGCACGGCCAGCGGTTGATGGATCAGGACCATCGGGTCAAACAGCATCCCGACGGAGACGAAGAACAGCACGGCGAAGGCATCGCGCAGCGGTAGCGTATCGTGCGCCGCGCGGTGGCTCAGCTCGGACTCGTTCAGCACCATCCCGGCGAAGAACGCCCCCAGGGCAAAGGAGACATCAAACAGCTCAACGGCACCAAAGGCGATGCCCAGCGCCAGCGCCAGCACGGAGAGGGTAAACAGCTCGCGTGAGCCGGTCGCCGCGCTGCGGGACATGATCCACGGCACCAGACGGCGGCCCACCAGCATCATGATGGCGATAAACGCCACAACCTTACCAATGGTGATGCCCATATCCAGCGCCAGCGAGGCGAAGCCGACGTTGTCTTTTTCCATCATCCCGGCGACGGCAGGCAGGAGTACCAGCGTCAGGACCATGACCAGGTCTTCCACAATCAGCCAGCCAATCGCGATCTGCCCGCGCTGGCTGTCAATCAGCTGTCTCTCCTCAAGCGCGCGCAGCAGCACCACGGTACTGGCGGTTGAGAGACACAGCCCAAATACGATGCCGGTCATCAGCGACCAGCCCAGTACGGCCGAAAGCGCCATCCCCAGCAGCGTCGCCACCCCTATCTGGGCGATCGCTCCCGGTATGGCAATCGACTTTACCGCCATCAAATCCTTCAGGGAAAAATGCAGACCGACGCCAAACATCAGCAGAATCACGCCCAATTCCGCCAGTTCAGGTGCCAGTTTGGTATCCGCAACGAAACCTGGCGTGAACGGTCCCGCCAGAACACCTGCCAGCAGATAGCCGACAAGAGGAGAAATACGCAGTTTATTGGCAATCATGCCGAGGATAAAAGCGAGCACAAGTCCACCAACAATGGTGGTGATAAGCGGTGTGGCGTGGTGCATTCCGTCTCCTTTCGTTGTGGGTGTTCCTTTTTGGCGAAAACCAAAAAACCGAGTAATAGTTTATGACAATTTTTACCCTTATGTTTATGAATAATTGTTGAAGTTTGAATAAAACAGCAATATGCACGTAAAAAAGCGCATTTTGATAAATTCAGAGAAGGGATGAAGAAGAAACCCTTATGGCATCAGGGTGTCAGGTAGCCAAAGTAAAACTTTGGCTACCCGTAATTCAGGCTTTATGCCGGTTATCAGGCAGGAATATGGTTAACATCCCAAGAAGCGGCAGGAAAGCGCAGATTTTATAAACCAGGAAGATGCTGGTGTGATCCGCAACCATCCCTAACACCGCTGCGCCAAGCCCGCCCATGCCGAAGGCGAAACCGAAAAAGAGTCCGGAAACCATACCGATACGGCCAGGCAGCAGCTCCTGGGCATAAACCAGAATGGCGGAAAACGCAGAAGCGAGGATAAAACCAATAATCACGGTTAAAATCCCCGTCCATTCAAGGCTCGCGTACGGCAAAATAAGGGTAAACGGCGCCACGCCGAGGATAGAGCCCCAAATGACATATTTACGCCCAATCTTATCACCCACAGGCCCGCCAATGACCGTACCGGCCGCGACGGCGAACAGGAAGGCAAACAGATGGATCTGCGCGTTTTGTACCGATAATCCGAATTTTTGCATCAGATAAAAGGTGTAATAGCTGCTGATGCTCGCCATATAGAAGTATTTCGAGAAAATCAGTACCAGCAGCACAGAGACGGCCAGGATAACCTTATTGCGCGGCAGGGGATTGATAACCTTCACTTTAGGTTTCCCTTTGTTCACGCGATGCTGCGCGGCATACCAGCGGCTGATTTGCGCCAGCACGATAATCGCCAGCAGTGCGGCCAGTACAAACCAGGCCACGTTGCCTTTGCCATACGGCGCGATGATCACCGCCGCCAGCAATGGGCCCAGGGAGCTACCAAAGTTACCGCCCACCTGGAAAAGCGACTGCGCCAGGCCGTGACGACCACCGGACGCCATCCGTGCCACGCGCGAGGACTCCGGATGGAACACGGACGAGCCGGTACCCACCAGCGCGGCGGCGATCAGCACCGCTTCAAAACTCCCGGCCATGGCCAGCAGCACCAGCCCGCTTAAGGTAAAGCACATGCCAATCGGCAGCGACCACGGCATCGGGTATTTATCCGTCCAGTAGCCCACCACCGGCTGCAGCAGCGACGAAGCCAGCTGGAAGGTCAGGGTGATCATCCCGATCTGCACGAAGGTGAGTGAGAACTCAGACTGCAGTAGCGGATAAATCGCCAGAATCAACGACTGGATCATGTCGTTGAGCAGGTGCGAGAGACTGATTGCGCCTAAGACTTTAAAGGAGGTGCGCGATGCAGGCGGCGACGCCGGTGCGCCCGGAACGGGCTGGGTTGATTCACTGATTGCCATAGAGAGAAGTACCACGTCTTTAGTTATTAGAGATGCAGGGTGTAATTATTATCCAACTAACATACCCGCCTGCGACATTTGAAGAAAGTCGCAATTATGAAAACTTATTTGTCTATTCTTATTAGTCACTGTAATTTCTGCCTTTGTCTATTGGTCAGGGAGAGAGAAGATGAAGTTAATGAAGCGGGGCGTCGCGCTGGCGCTCATCGCGGCGTGGGGGCTGGTAAGCCTGCCCGCGCAGGCGTATGAAAAAGACAAAACCTATAAAATTACCATTCTGCATACCAACGACCACCACGGTCACTTCTGGCGCAGTGAATACGGCGAATATGGCCTGTCAGCACAAAAAACGCTGGTGGATGGCATTCGCAAAGAGGTGGCGGCTCAGGGCGGCAGCGTACTGTTGCTCTCAGGCGGTGATATTAATACCGGCGTGCCGGAATCCGATTTGCAGGACGCCGAACCCGACTTTCGCGGCATGAATCTGATTGGCTACGACGCGATGGCAGTCGGTAACCATGAGTTTGATAATCCGCTGACCGTGCTGCGTCAGCAGGAAAAATGGGCCAAATTCCCGTTCCTCTCCGCCAATATTTATCAGAAAAGCACCGGCGAACGCCTGTTTAAACCCTGGGCGCTGTTTAAGCGTCAGGATCTGAAAATCGCGGTCATCGGCCTAACCACTGACGATACGGCGAAAATTGGCAACCCTGAGTTCTTCACCGATATCGAATTCCGTAAACCGGCAGACGAAGCAAAGCTGGTGATTCAGGAGCTGCAGCAAAACGAAAAGCCGGACGTGATTATCGCCACCACCCACATGGGCCATTACGATAACGGCGAGCACGGCTCCAATGCGCCCGGCGACGTCGAGATGGCGCGCAGCCTGCCGGCAGGCTCGCTGGCAATGATTGTGGGCGGTCACTCACAGAATCCGGTGTGTATGGCCTCGGAGAACAAAAAGCAGGTGGACTACGTGCCGGGCACGCCGTGCGCGCCGGACCGTCAGAACGGTATCTGGATCGTACAGGCGCACGAGTGGGGCAAATACGTGGGTCGTGCAGATTTCGAGTTCCGTAACGGCGAGATGAAGCTGGTCCACTACCAACTCATTCCGGTCAACCTGAAGAAGAAGGTCACCTACCCGGACGGGAAAAGTGAGCGCGTACTTTACACGCCTGAGATTGCAGAGAACCAGCAGATGCTCTCCCTGCTGACGCCGTTCCAGAACAAAGGCAAGGCGCAGCTGGACGTGAAGATTGGCACGCTCAATGGCCGCCTGGAAGGGGACCGCAGCAAAGTCCGCTTCGTGCAGACCAACATGGGCCATCTGGTGCTGGCGGCGCAAATAGCGCGCACCGGCGCTGACTTTGGCGTAATGAGCGGCGGCGGCATTCGTGATTCCATCGAAGGCGGAAACATCACCTATAAAGACGTGCTGAAGGTACAGCCGTTCGGCAACGTGGTGGTCTATGCCGACATGAGTGGGAAAGAGGTGATTGACTACCTGACCGCCGTGGCGCAGATGAAGCCAGATTCCGGGGCCTATCCGCAGTTTGCTAACGTCAGCTTCGTCGCGAAAGACGGCAAGCTTAACGACCTGAAGATCAAAGGCGAACCGGTTGACCCGGCTAAAACGTACCGTCTGGCGACGTTAAGTTTCAACGCCACGGGCGGCGACGGCTATCCGCATATTGATAATAAACCGGGATACGTGAATACCGGCTTTATCGATGCCGAAGTGCTGAAGCAGTTCATCGAGCAGAATTCACCGATTGACGTGAATGCTTATGAGCCGAAAGGTGAGGTGAGCTGGCAGTAGTGCGGGGATTTTGTGCCGGGTGGCGGCTTCGCCTTACCCGGCCTACATCCGAACCGTAGGCCCGGTAAGCGCAGCGCCACCGGGCAATTTCCTCAATCCCGGCGGGCAATATCCGCAAACTTCGCGTCCAGCATTTTCGCCAGATCGTCCGCCGCCAGCTCGATATCCAGCCCGCGTTTGCCGCCGGATATAAAAATGGTCTCAAATTCCTGTGAGGGTGCATCGATCAGCGTCGGCAGGCGTTTTTTCTGTCCGAGCGGGCTGATCCCACCCACCAGGTAGCCCGTGGTGCGTTGCGCCACCATCGGATCGGCCATATCCACCTTCTTCGCCCCCAGCGCTTTGGCGACTTTCTTAAGGTCCAGCTGTCCTGCCACGGGAGTCACCGCGACGGCGAGGTGCTTCATATCGCCGTTCACCGCCACCAGCAGCGTTTTGTAAACCTGGTCAGCATTCAGCCCCAGCTTGCGCACCACTTCATCACCAAAGTTGGTCTCGTTCGGATCGTGATCGTAAGTGTGGATCCGGAAAGAAATGTTGTTTTTTTCGAGTAATTTAACGGCGGGAGTCATAGCTATCCTTCTTACGACAGACAAATCATGCCAACAGCATACGCCTGACGTTTGTCTAAAAAATAGCACCATCTTGCGCAATAGTATTGGCAGTGATGGTCACTTTGAGCGACAATCGGCTCAACCGAAGGTCTCCTTCGGCATAATAAAAACGATGAAATTCCTCTTTGACGGGCCAATAGAAATATTGGCCATTTTTTTATTTTAACAGTGACGGCAAATTCCCTTCTCCGTACAAATGTAACGCCCCAACCGCCACCACGTAATGCCCGGCAGGTAAAGCATGCAGCGTCTGCCGCCAGGCTTTGTTGCGCGCATTCATCAGCACATCATACAGCGATTCGCTGAACGTCGACGGTAACGCCAGCTTACCGTCCTCAGGCGGCGCATCCAGCCACCAGCCAATCATGGTCTGCAGCAGGCGCGCGTTGGTGTGCCAGTGGGTCAACGTATCATCCAGCAGCATCAAGCCGTCGTCGGGAAGCTGCCGCAGAAGCGCAATCTGGCTGTCCGTCCCCTCCAGCTCGATGATGGGCAAACTACGCGCCCTTGCCGCGTTCAGCAGCTGGTAATCAATGCCGTAATCACCGCGCAGGCCCAGACGCTGCGCCTGCGTAGCCTGTAATACCATCGCGATTTGCCAGAGCGGCAGGGTGTCAATCATAGAGAGCGAGACGCCCGTCTCATCCGCGACCCGCGTCAGTTCCGCAAGCTGGGTTTCATCCAGGCGCTCCGCCAGGGTGAGATCGCTCTCGAGCCCGGCAAACGGTGACTCCTGACCCGAAATGTCCGCTTCAACGACCAGCGCGTCGGCGTGTTTCAGCAGTTTGATCAGGCCGGGTGGCAGGGGAGACATATCCTGCGTTCCCATATGGATGCTGCCGACCAGGTGCAGGTGTTGCCCGCCGGGAAGCGAGATATCCAGACCGGGCCAGGCGTAACGGCGAGGAAATAGGGCGCGAAACGATGTTTTTATACGATTAAACAGACCCATACGCGCTCCATGAACGGAAAGGTTCATGCTAGCGCGTACGGGTACAAGGTTCAATCCTTCGGTTTAAAGCGCAGCAGGCGGTTGGCGTTGCTCACCACGGTGATGGAGGAGAGCGCCATCGCCGCACCCGCGACCACCGGGTTAAGCAGCGTGCCGGTCAGCGGCCACAAAATACCGGCAGCAATCGGGATGCCGAGTGAGTTATAGATAAACGCCCCCAGCAGGTTCTGCTTCATGTTGCGCAGCGTGGCTTTTGAAATGGCCAGCGCGTCGGCAACGCCCATCAGGCTATGGCGCATCAGCGTGATGGCAGCGGTTTCAATGGCGACATCGCTCCCGCCACCCATCGCAATCCCCACGTCAGCCTGGGCCAGCGCCGGGGCATCGTTGATGCCGTCGCCGACCATCGCCACCTGACGGCCCTGGCTTTGCAGTTTCTTGATGGCGTCCGCTTTACCGTCCGGCAGTACGCCCGCAATTACCTCATCAATTCCGGCTTCTTTCGCGATGGCGTTGGCGGTGGTCGGGTTATCCCCGGTCAGCATTACCAGACGGTAGCCGGCACGGTGCAGGCGCTGCAGGGCGTCCACGCTGTCCTGGCGAAGCGGATCGCGCACGGCCAGCAGCGCGGCGGCTTTGCCATCCACCGCCAGCAGAACCGGCGTGGCGCCCTGAGACGCCTGCGCTTTCAGCTCGCTTTCCAGCGCGGTGGTATCAATACCGTTTTCATTGAGCAATGCCTGGTTGCCCAGCAGCAGCACGTGGCCTTCTGCTTCACCGCTGACGCCGAGCCCGCGTAGGGTGCGGAAATTGCTGACCTGCGGCAGGGCAGACTCACTCGCTTTATCGAGAATGGCGCGCGCCAGCGGATGGCTGGAGCCTTGCTCCAGCGCGGCGGCGAGGCGCAGCGCGTTCTCTTCCGTAATGCCGACCGTGTGGACGGCCACCACCTGCGGTTTACCTTCCGTCAGCGTGCCGGTTTTATCAAACACCAGCGTGTCGAGGGTGCTGGCTCGCTGCAGCGCGTCCGCGTCCCGCACCAGTACGCCAAATTCGGCCGCGCGGCCTACGCCGGAGATGATCGACATCGGCGTCGCCAGACCAAGGGCGCAAGGACAGGCGATGATCAGTACCGTGGTGGCGATCACCAGGGTATAAACAATCTGCGGCGCGGGGCCGAAGACATACCAGATCGCCGCACTCAGCAGGGCAATACCAACCACCACCGGCACAAAAATGGCCGAGATTCTGTCAGCAAGCTGGCCAATTTCCGGCTTGCTGCTCTGCGCCTGGCGCACCATGCGGATAATACGCGACAGCGTGGTGTGGCTGCCGACGGCGCTGGCGGTGAACAGCACGCTGCCGTCCTGCACGACCGTACCGGCATGCACGGCGTCGCCGTCTGATTTCTGCTGAGGGATAGGCTCCCCGGTCAGCATCGCTTCATCCAGCCAGGCTTCGCCCTGGGTTATCTTACCGTCAACGGGAACCCGGTCGCCGGTGGTCAGACGCAGCGTCATGCCCGGCTGAACCTCGGCCAGCGGAACACTCTTTTCCCCTTCGTCCGTGACCACGCGGGCCGTCGGTGGGGTTAAATCGAGCAATCTTTCCAGCGCTTTCGAGGAGCGCTGACGGGCGCGGGCTTCCAGCATATGACCTAAGTTAATCAGGCCGATAATCATCGCGCTGGCTTCATAATAGAGATGCCGCGCTTCCATCGGGAACCACTGGGGCCAGACGTTCACGCTCATCGAATAGAGCCATGCTGCGCCGGTACCGAGCGCCACCAGCGTATCCATCGTCGCGGTGCGGTTTTTCAGGCTTTTCCAGGCGCTGGTATAGAAATGTCCGCCTGCAAACACCATCACCGCAAGGGTAATCAGCCCAATCACCAGCCACAGGGTGCGGTTGTCGTCGGTGACCATCATGTTGTCTCCGATCATTCCCCAGACCATCACCGGAATACCGACCAGCAGGGCAACGATGGCCTGCCAGCGGAAGCGCTTCATGGTGGCGATAGCCGTTTCCTGCTGGCGCTCGCGGCGCTCGGCATCATCTTCGATGGCCTCCGCCCCGTAGCCCGCTTTCTCAACGGCCTGCACTAAATCTGCGGCGGAGGCACTGCCCATCACCAGCGCAGTACGCTCCGCAAGATTGACCCGTGCCTGCGCGACGCCCGGTACGGCCTGCAAGGCGTTTTGTACCCGGGAGACGCAGCTGGCGCAGCTCATGCCGTTGATCAGCAGCTGTTGGCTGTCATCAATATCATCAGCTACCGGAAGCTCAGGAGTGGCCGCTGTCAGTGCTTCCGACGGGGATGATGACTCTGCCAGCGGTTTAGCCTTTGGGTGGCTTAACTCCGCCCCGTAACCGGCCTGCTTGATGGTATCGATCAGCGCATCCGCGCTGGCGCTGCCGGTCACGGCGGCATGATCGATAGTCACCTCAGCGCTTTCAACGTCAGGGCGCTGTTCCAGGCTTTCTTTAACGCGTTTGACGCAGTGACCGCAGGAGAGGCCGTCCAGCGTCAGGTCAATAGTGTGAGACATAACAAAACTCCCGTATAATATTTTGGTCAGTTGTTGACCGGAGTAACGCTTTTCACTAACTGTTATGAAGGTTAAACCTTCCATCAAGGGGAAGGTCAAGGGGGAAATGTGAATATCAGTGATGTGGCAAAAAAAACCGGCTTAACCAGCAAGGCAATCCGCTTTTATGAAGAGAAGGGGCTGGTCACGCCGCCGCTGCGCAGCGAAAACGGCTACCGTAGCTATACGAAACTGCATATTGATGAGCTGACGCTACTGCGCCAGGCAAGACAGGTCGGGTTTAATCTGGAAGAGTGCGGCGAGCTGGTTAACCTGTTCAACGATCCGAAGCGTCACAGCGCCGACGTGAAAAAACGCACGCTGGAAAAGGTGGCCGAGATTGAACGTCATATCACCGAGCTGCAGGCGATGCGCGAACAGCTGCTGCAGCTCGCGGAATCCTGTCCGGGGGATGACAGCGCCGACTGCCCGATAATCGACAATCTTGCCGGCTGCTGCCATCGTAAGGCCTCTGCCTAACAGGCTTTCACCCGCAGGGTAATGCCTTCCACCGCAATGACCTCAACCCGCGTGCCGGCGCTGAGGTCGTCGTCGGCCACCACCGGCCACGAGCTGTCGCCCACCCGCATATGCCCCCGCCCGTTTACCAGGGCGGTGTCGAGCGTAAAACGTTTGCCGACTATTTGCTGTCCGCGCTGGTTAAGGTGCGCGTCCAGTGGTTTCTGCTCGTTAACCCGCCGGTTGAGCCAGCGCCACCACAGCCAGGCGGCTACCAGCGTCAGCACGGCAAACAGTGCGCCCTGCCACGCCCACTCCAGGGGAAGGATCCAGACCAGAAGGCCCGTAATGACGGCGGCAACACCGCTCCAGAGCAGGTAGCCGTTGCCGCCCAGCATCTCCGCCGCCAGCAATAAGCCACCGAGGCTTAGCCAGAAGGCATGAGGATGTGCAACGATCAGCTCAATCATTTTTTACGCTCGTTTCCGCTGTCCTTGATCAGTTCGGCAATACCGGCGATAGAGCCCATCAGGCTGCTGGCATCCAGCGGCATCATCACCACTTTGCTGTTGTTCGCCGAACCAATTTCTTTCAGCGCGTCGGTATATTTTTGCGCGACAAAGTAGTTCACGGCCTGGATATCACCGGCGGCAATCGCCTCAGACACCATTTGGGTGGCGCGGGCTTCCGCTTCGGCCGAACGTTCACGCGCTTCAGCCTGTAAGAATGCAGACTGACGATCGCCTTCCGCTTTCAGGATCTGCGACTGTTTTTCACCTTCCGCTTTGAGGATCTCCGCCTGACGCACCCCTTCGGCTTCCAGAATATAGGCGCGCTTGGTACGCTCGGCCTTCATCTGGGCGTTCATGGAGGCGATCAGCTCCGCCGGCGGGCGTACGTCGCGGATCTCAATGCGGGTGACCTTGATCCCCCACGGGTTTGTTGCCTCGTCGACAATGTGCAGCAGGCGGGTGTTGATGCTGTCGCGCTGGGAAAGCATCTCGTCCAGCTCCATCGAGCCGAGCACGGTACGGATGTTGGTCATCGTCAGGTTGACAATCGCCAGCTCCAGGTTGCTGACCTCATAGGCCGCTTTTGGCGCATCAATCACCTGAATAAAGCAGACGGCGTCGATGGTGACGTTGGCGTTATCCTTGGAGATCACTTCCTGGGACGGAATGTCCAGAACCTGCTCCATCATGTTGATCTTGCGACCAATTCTGTCCATGAAGGGAACAATCAGGCTTAAGCCTGGCTGGAGTGTGTTGGTGTATCGACCGAAACGCTCAATGGTCCACTGATAACCCTGAGGGACAATTTTGACGCCGGCGCCCACGATAACCAGCGCAACGAAAATAAGGACAGGAACAACGATAAGCATAAAAACCTCCTGTTTTGCATGCTGTGACGAGTGAAAGTGTGTGTTTATTGCTCGTAAGTATAGGTAAAGTCAGAGATGAATCCATCACCCGCTTCAGCAATGGCTTTCGATAATCCCTCGTAGTAATTCTCCAGCCCCAGCGCTTCGATACGCTGGATCTGTTCGCGAATGGGGGCGCAGAACAGTACGGCATTACCCGCCTCAACGCGTTTGTTATTCGGGGGAAGGTCGCCAGCGATGGCTTTAAACCAGGTTCTGATGCCCTGCTTCAAATTATGCGGCGCTTTTGTCAGATTATCCATGCCCGTCAGGACCTGCAGGGTGGGGAACTCATCGGCCAGCACGGCGGTTTTCATACGTGCAAAGAACTGACGGAACAATTCAAACGATCCCAGATCGGTCACGCGTGGTTTGGTGGTTTTACCGTTCTTATTGCCGATTTTACCTGCGGCTGACGCTGCGGCCGGAACCGCATTCACCTTTTCCAGCTCCAGCCCAAATAACAAATTACAGTGCGCGCGGCGTTCTTTCAGCGGGTAGGACATCAGCACGTCAATGAACTGAGTGGCTTTTACATCCGCAAGATTGTGGTTGATAAGCCACTGGGTGCGTGAAAATTCAGCCGGAGAGATGAACCAGTCGGGTACGTCATTGAAACGTTTTGATTTTCCCTTACCGTCAAATTCAAGGAAGTGTGTCCCGTTGTCGAAGGCGAAATAGCAATTTTTGAAGCTGCCGATCGTGGTGTTCACGATGAGCGCCTTCTTAACAAAATCCACCACCTCTGCACCAATGACAAAACGCGTGAGTTCCGACGATTTGATGACTTCCATTAATGTTTCGACATCAGGAACACCAGGCTTCAGGGAAGGAAACTCATAAAAGATATGTGCCATGTCGCATACTTCCTGTAGTGATGGTGGTGACAAATAACAAACAAAAAGTTTAACACTTGCTTTAGCGTGAGGCTATTCGCTCTGTGCGGGCGAAAGGATTATGCTACAGACGGTTATGACAAAAAGCGGTTAACGGAAGCGCAATGAACGATAAAAAAAACGTATTACTTCTCAGGGATGTCGGATTTCGGGTCGGGGAAAACACGATCCTGCAGCACGTCGGGTTTAGCCTGTCGCCGGGCGAGTTTAAATTAATCACGGGCCCCTCAGGCTGCGGCAAAAGCACGCTGTTGAAGATGGTGGCCTCACTCCTCAGCCCGACGGAGGGAACCATTCTGTTTGAAGGGCAGGATATCGCGTCGCTCTCTCCGGAAAGCTATCGCCAGCAGGTCTCCTATTGCGTGCAAACGCCAGCGCTTTTTGGCGATACGGTTTATGACAACCTGATTTTCCCGTGGCAAATCCGCAATAAAACGCCGGAGCCGGAACAGTTTATCCAGGATCTGGCCCGCTTTGGCCTGGCGCAGGAGACGCTGACCAAATCCATCAACGCGCTGTCGGGCGGAGAAAAGCAGCGCGTCTCGCTGATCCGCAACCTGCAGTTTTTACCGAAGGTGTTGTTGCTTGACGAAATCACCAGCGCACTGGATGACGTCAACAAGCGCAACGTCAACGAGATTATTCATCGCTACGCCCGAGAGCAAAATATTGCCGTGCTGTGGGTGACGCACGATGCTAACGAAATAACCCATGCGGATGACGTGATTACGCTTCAGCCGCACGGCGGAAAAATGCAGGAGGCAAACCGTGGGTGAACATAACATTACCAACGAATCGCTGGCCTTTTCGATGGTGCTGGTATTGATTGCGATTGTGGTCAGCTACCGCGAAAAGCTGGGGCTGGAAAAAGATATTGTGTGGAGCATCTGCCGCGCGGTGATTCAGCTCATCATCGTCGGCTATGTGCTGAAGTATATCTTCAACGTTAACCACGCGGTGCTGACGCTGCTGATGGTGCTCTTTATCTGCTTTAACGCGGCGTGGAATGCGAAAAAACGCAGTAAATACATTGATAAAGCGTTTATCTCGTCGTTTATCGCCATTACCACCGGAACGGCGCTCACGCTGGCGGTGCTGGTGCTCTCCGGCTCGATTGAGTTTACGCCGATGCAGGTTATCCCTATCTCCGGGATGATTGCGGGGAACGCGATGGTGGCCGTTGGGCTCTGTTACAACAACCTTGGCCAGCGATTCAGCAGCGAACAGCAGCAGCTGCAGGAGAAACTAAGCCTGGGGGCAACGCCAAAAGTGGCCTCGGCGCGGCTGATTCGCGAGAGCATTCGGTCATCGCTGATCCCAACGGTAGATTCCGCCAAAACGGTGGGGCTGGTGAGCCTGCCGGGCATGATGTCGGGGCTGATTTTTGCCGGTATCGATCCGGTAAAAGCGATTAAGTATCAGATCATGGTGACGTTTATGCTGCTTTCCACGGCAAGCCTGTCGACCATCATTGCCTGCTACCTGACCTATCGGAAGTTTTACAACGCACGTCACCAGCTGGTGGTGACGCAATTAAAGAAAACGGGTTAAGCCTGTTTTGTAGGCCCGGTAAGCGTTAGCGCCACCGGGCATTTTTTTGTTAGTAGAGCAACGCGTACAGCTGACGACGATACTTCGACGCCAGTGCGTCTCCGGTGCCCAGCGCGGCCAGGATCTCCTGGAACATCTTACGCGCCTGACCGTCTGCGGCAGCGAGATCCTTTTGCAGATGGCTGAACAGCAGCTCAAGCGCCTCTTCGTTACGCCCCACCTGGTGCAGCTGCAGCGCCAGCTGGCTTGCCAGCGCGGCGTCCGCCGGGTTGTCGGCAACCTGCTGCTGCAGCTGCTGAATTTCCGGGGTGTCCGCCGCCTGTTTCAGCAGCTCAATTTGTGCGACCAGCCCCTGATAGCGGGTATCCTGATCCTGCAGCGGAACGGTCTTGAGTACGGCTTCCGCGTCTTCTGAACGGTGCAGGGCGATCTGCGTTTCCGCCAGCAGCAGGCCAATCTGGCTGTTTTGATTCGACAGCTGCCATGCGTCTTTGAGCAGCGGCAGCGCCTCGTCGTATTTGCCTTCCTGCATCAGCGCCATGCCTTCCTGCGCCTTCAGCTCTTCTTCGCGCGGCAGCACTTTATCCAGCAGGGCGCGGATAGCCTCTTCCGGCTGCGGCCCCTGGAAGCCATCAACAGGCTGGCCGTTCTGGAACAGATAGACGGTGGGAATGGCGCGCAGACCAAACTGGGACGCCACCATCGGCTCGGCGTCGCAGTCCAGCTTCGCGAGAATGAACTGACCGTTGTACTGGGCGGCAAGGCTCTCCAGTACCGGCGTCAGCTGCAGGCAGTGTTGGCTGCGTTCAGACCAGAAGTAGAACAGGACCGGTTTGGTCATCGACTGTTCAAGGGTCTGTTGCAGGTTAGCTTCTGTAATATTGACGATATTCTGTACGGACATGCGGCTTTCTCTTTTGTCGGTTTGTTCTTTACATGGGGATGCGCGTCGTCGCTTCAACTCAGCCGTGTAAAATTTTGTCCATCATCCGGCCCGGCAGCAGGCGTTTTAACCAGCCTACGGCATGGGTGACCAGCGTCACCGGATAGCGCATTTTGGGATGTTCGCTCTCAAAAGCATGGCGCACTTTGGCCACCACTGCCTCTGGCCCGAGGGTAAAACGTGCGGCAATACCGGGGTTCTCGACCGGTTTATCCGCCTGCGTCTGGTTCACGTTTTCTGTAAAGCGGGTGCGAATTGGGCCGGGTTCAATCAGGCTGACCTTAATGCCGCTGTGGCGTAGCTCCATGCGCAGGGCGTCGGACCAGGCCTCCAGCGCATATTTGCTGGCGGCGTAGGCGCCGCGTCCCGGGGTGGAAATCAGCCCCATCACCGAAGACGTCATCACGATGCGCCCCTCACCGTGGGGCAGCATGGCGGGAAGCAGGCGCATGGTGAGCTGATGCACGCCGAAGAAATTGGTCGAAAACTGCTTCTCCAGCGTTTCGCGGGAGAGCGTATCCAGCGGTCCATACACGCCGTAGCCGGCATTGTTAAAGAGCCCGTACAGACGATTGTCGGTCAGTGCGATCACTTCATCGGCGGCGCGCTCAACGCTCTCCGGTGAGTCCATATCCAGCAGCACACCGGTAAAGCCCAGCCCGTTCATGCGTTCGACATCGTCGGGTTTGCGGCAGGCCGCCAGGACCCGAAACCCCTGGCGCTTCAATTCGAGCGCGCTTTCCAGACCGATTCCACTGGAACATCCTGTAATTAAGACCGATTTTTGCATAACTTTACCTGTCAGGATCTCCGCTTAATCAGGAGTCATGTTTAACTAAAGGAGCCAGCCGCGTTGCCATCCAGTCGGCAATAAACGGCTGCGCATCGCGATTGGGGTGGATCCCGTCGTCTTGCATCCACTGGGGTTTGAGATAGACCTCTTCCATGAAAAATGGCAGCAGCGGAATATCAAACTCTTTGGCAAGCTTAGGGTAGATCGCGCTAAAGGCCTCATTATACCGACGACCGTAGTTGGCGGGCAGGCGAATTTGCATCAGCAGCGGCCGGGCGTTTGCCGCCTTAATGTCCTGCAAAATGGTGCGCAGCGTATTCTCCGTTTGCTGAGGCTGGAAACCGCGCAGGCCATCATTACCGCCAAGCTCCACCAGCACCCAGCGCGGCTGATGCTGTTTGAGCAGCGCAGGCAGGCGCGACAGGCCCTGCTGCGAGGTATCACCGCTGATGCTGGCGTTGATTACAGACGTTTTGCTCTGCCATTTGTCATTGAGCAGAGCGGGCCAGGCCGCGCTGGCCGCCATGCGATAGCCTGCGCTCAGGCTGTCGCCAAGAACCAGTAACGTGTCCGCTGCTGCCGCGCGGAAGGTCATCAGAATCAAAAACAGGAAGGGCAAATGCCAGCGGAAAACAGTGTTGAAGTTCATCATCTTAAGAAGTCCGTCGGTCAGGGGGAACACGAGCTTTCCATCCTTACTGGAGTTGAACTCGTTGTCAAACGCGCTGAAACCATCGCGCTGATTGGCGAATCCGGTTCCGGTAAGTCCACGCTGCTGGCGATTTTGGCCGGTCTGGACGACGGCAGCAGCGGCGAGGTCCACCTTGTCGGGCAGCCGCTGCACCAGCTTGATGAAGAGTCGCGGGCGGCGCTGCGCGCGCGTCACGTGGGTTTTGTCTTTCAGTCCTTTATGCTGATCCCGACCCTGAACGCGCTGGAAAACGTCGAGCTCCCGGCGCTGTTGCGCGGTGAAAACAGCCGTGAAAGCCGCGCTCACGCGAAGGCGCTGCTGGAACAGCTCGGTCTGGGTAAACGTCTCGACCATCTTCCCGCCCAACTTTCCGGCGGTGAGCAGCAGCGCGTGGCGCTGGCCCGCGCGTTTAACGGCCGCCCTGAGGTGCTGTTTGCCGATGAGCCTACCGGCAACCTTGACCGTAAAACCGGCGACAGGATTGCCGACCTGCTGTTTTCGCTCAACCGCGAACACGGCACTACGCTGATCCTCGTGACCCACGATCCGCAGCTCGCCGCCCGCTGCGACCGCCGCCTGCGGCTGGTCAACGGTGTTCTTCAGGAGGAAGCATGATTACCCGCTGGTTCTGGCGTGAATGGCGTTCCCCCTCGCTGCTAATAGTCTGGCTGGCGCTAAGCCTGGCGGTGGCCTGCGTGCTGGCGCTCGGCAGCGTCAGCGACCGCATGGAAAAGGGGCTCAGCCAGCAGAGCCGGGAGTTTATGGCGGGGGACCGGGCGCTGCAAAGCTCCCGCCCCGTGCCGCCGGGTTGGATTGACGAAGCGCGTAAAGAAGGGCTAAAGGTGGGGGAGCAGGTAAGCTTCCAGACCATGACCTTTGCGGGCGACACGCCGCAGCTGGCGAGCGTCAAGGCCGTCGATGACATCTACCCGATGTACGGTGACTTGCAGACCCGCCCGCCGGGATTAAAGCCCACGCCCGGTACGGTGCTACTGGCATCGCGTCTGATGGCGCTGCTGAATCTGAAACCCGGCGACAGTATCGACGTCGGCGACGCCACCCTCAAAATTGCCGGGGAGGTGGTACAGGAACCTGACTCTGGGTTTAACCCGTTCCAGCTTGCGCCGCGCCTGCTGATGAACACCGCGGATGTCGCGGCCACCCATGCGGTACAGCCGGGCAGCCGCGTCACCTGGCGCTATAAGTTTGGCGGCACGCCTGCCCAGCTTGACGCATATGAAAAATGGCTTCTGCCGCAGCTCAAACCGGAACACCGCTGGTATGGGCTGGAGCAGGACGAAGGGGCGCTGGGTAAATCTCTGGAGCGCTCTCAGCAGTTCCTGCTGCTGTCGGCATTGTTGACCCTGCTGCTGGCGGTGGCGGCGGTGGCCGTGGCAATGGGGCATTACTGCCGCAGCCGCTACGACCTGGTGGCGATCCTCAAAACCCTGGGGGCGGGCAGGGCGCAGCTGCGCAAGCTGATTGTCGGTCAGTGGCTGATGCTGCTGGTCCTGTCCGCGCTGACCGGCGGAATAATGGGGCTGCTGTTTGAAAAACTGCTGATGGTGATGCTGAAACCGGTGCTCCTGGCCGCATTGCCGCCGGCCAGCCTCTGGCCGTGGCTATGGGCAATCGGCGCGATGACGGTCATTTCGCTGCTGGTAGGGCTACGCCCCTACCGACTGCTGCTCGCCACGCAGCCGCTGCGCGTGCTCCGCAGCGATGTGGTGGCGAACGTCTGGCCGCTGAAGTTCTACCTTCCGGTGATTATTGCGGTGGCGGTGGGGCTGCTGGCGTGGCTGATGGGCGGCAGCACGCTGCTGTGGGCGGTACTGGCCGGGGCGGTTGTGCTGGCGCTGCTGTGCGGCGTGCTGGGCTGGATACTGCTTAACCTCCTGAAAAAGGTGACGGTAAAATCCCTGCCCGTGCGCCTGGCGGTCAACCGCCTGCTGCATCAGCCCTGGTCAACGCTCAGCCAGCTGTCGGCCTTTTCGCTGTCGTTTATGCTGCTGGCGCTGCTTTTAGTGCTGCGCGGCGATCTGCTCGATCGCTGGCAGCAGCAGCTTCCCCCGGAAAGCCCGAACTATTTCCTGATCAACATTGCCCCAGAACAGGTCACGCCGCTAAAGGGTTTCCTGTCGGAGCATCACATTATCCCTGAGTCGTTCTATCCCATCGTTCGCGCGCGTCTGACGCAGATCAACGGGCAGCCAACGGAGGGGAACAAGGACGAGTCGCTGAACCGCGAGCTGAACCTGACCTGGCAGGAGAAACGCCCTGACCACAACCCGATAACCGCCGGCATCTGGCCGCCGAAAGCGGGAGAGGTGTCGATGGAGGAGGGGCTGGCGACGCGCCTGAACGTGAAGCTTGGGGACAGCGTGACCTTTACCGGCGATACCCAGGATTTTACCGCGAAGGTCACCAGCCTGCGTAAAGTTGACTGGGAAAGCCTGCGGCCCAACTTCTTCTTTATCTTCCCGCAGGGGGCGCTGGACGGTCAGCCGCAGAGCTGGCTCACCAGCTTCCGCTGGGAAAACGGCAACGGCATGCTGACCCAGCTTAACCGGGAATTTCCGACGGTCAGCCTGCTGGATATTGGGGCGATCCTGAAGCAGGTAGGGCAGGTTCTGGAGCAGGTGAGCCGCGCGCTGGAGGTCATGGTGGTGCTGGTGACGATCTGCGGCGTGCTGTTGCTGCTGGCCCAGGTGCAGGTGGGCATGCGCCAGCGCCATCAGGAGCTGGTGGTCTACCGCACGCTGGGGGCCGGAAAGCGGCTGCTGCGGATGACGCTCTGGAGCGAGTTTGCGCTGCTGGGGCTGGTGGCGGGTCTGGTGGCAGCCATTGGCGCAGAAACGGCGCTGGCGGTGCTGCAGACAAAGGTCTTCGACTTCCCGTGGGAACCTGACTGGCGCCTCTGGTTGACTCTGCCTCTCTGTGGCGCGGTGCTGCTTTCTCTCTGCGGAGGCTGGCTCGGCACGCGGCTGTTAAAGGGCAAAGCCCTGTTCCGTCAGTTCGCGAGTTGATTTAGCACGGTGAAAGTTACGCACCGGTTTTAAATGCCGGTGCGTAGTGTTTAAAAAGCACAAAGTGATAATACCCACTCATTTAGTAGCACAAAACATTAAAAACCCGACCACACAGCCCGATTATTTCCAGTTAATATTCACCCGCTAAATATTTAGCAGCGTGTCTATTAAGGAAAAATAATGACTATAAAAAAATCAGCGCTGGCGGCAACGATCGGCGCGGCAGTGGCATTAACGACCTTCGCTTCTCAGGCGGAAATCACCGTTCTTAAGCAGGATCCTCAGGCGGGTAACCCGCTGAGCCGCCTGAACTTCACCGTTGGCGGCAGTATTCGTCCTCAGTTCCAGAACATGACCGGCGACGACGGTAAAAACAGCTACAAGCGTAACGGCTTCGACGGCGGCACGCGTTTCCGTTTCGCGGCTGATTACTACCTGTTTGATGACATCAGCTGGATTAGCTACTACGAGCTGGGTGTCAATATTCCCGCGCAGTTTAACTGGGATCACCACTATGCCGACGGCGCACACGACACCACGCGTCGTATGCTCTACACCGGTCTGAAGAGCGACACCTGGGGTACGCTGACCTTCGGTCAACAGAACAGCGTTTACTATGATGTGGTGGGCGCGAAAACCGATATCTGGGACTACGACATGATCGCTCAGGCGCCAGGTAACGGGATCAACGGCGATTACGACGGTTCTTACCGTTCACGCCAGATGCTGAAATATAAGAAAACCGTGGGCGATGCTGATATTTATGCATCCTACCTGTTTGAAGACAGTGAATACCTGCCGGGCAACGGCCTGCGCTACAAGCGTAAAGGCGGCGGTTCACTGGGTCTGGATTACCACCTGACCACCGATCTGACCTGGGGCGCCGCGTGGAACTACACCCGCGCCGACATGCGTAACCCGGACAACGGCGACAGCAAAACCTACGACCAGAACATCCTCGGTACCGCGCTGAGCTGGACCCCGGACAACTGGACCTTCTCCGCAGGCGGCGGCTGGTATCAGAACTTCCTGACCACCAAAAAAGTGTCTGTTAACGACTACTTCGCCGGTGATGCATGGGGTATTGAATACTTTGCAGGGTACAAATTCCCAGTCGGTCAGTACGCGGTTAAATCCATCCAGCCTTACTTCATGGGTGACCGCATTGAGTACGTGAACGGCCGTAACTACCAGCGCATCGACAACGGCGTGGGTATCAGCTTCCAGCTGGATTACGGTTTCCGCGTGGACTACGAACACGTGTTCACCTCCAGCACCGACAACCTGGGCGACATGAACCTGGTGCGTCTGCGTTACGACTTCTAAGTCGTCTGTTCCCCGGTGGCGCTGCGCTTACCGGGGCTACAAATGCACGAGTAGGCCGGGTAAGGCGTAGCCGCCACCCGGCTTTTTTATTTGCGAGGCGCTTTCCAGTTTGTTTCTGAAGTTGTAGCTGTACAAAAATACAGATCTATAATGTCTCCGCATCTGCAAAATCAGATGCCAGGATTGGCGTCCTGTAAACATAACGTAGGCATGAGCGCTTGTGCATGCCGCCTCGATTTCGTTCACCTTATTTTTGGCATTATGGATATAATGCTTACTTAAGATATGGTGGACTGAACGAGGGCTTCATTAGAAGCGCCGGTTTCCGTTATGACCCGGTACTCTGCCTCCAAAATGTGGCGTTTACGGTGGCATCGCAAGGTAAACATAACGGATGCTAAGAAATGGAAACTTATACTTCAGTACAGCAAGCTACAATTCATTTTTATTCTGAATTATCTAGCGATATTTCAATAGTAGATCTTATAGAACGTTGTGAATTGTTAACTCAAATTCTCATGGATGATGAAAAAACTCAGAGTTCAAAAGCAATCTATAGATGCTTAGGTGCTTATCTAGATGTTTTGAGTAAGGAATTGAAATTATCAATGGCTGATTTCATCATTATTAATGATGAGTCAAGCAATTGTAACTTTGGTTCTGGGGGGGGTATTTGATAGTTCAGGTTTACAATGTGAATATTGCCAAGCAATAAACCATGTACTAGCCTCATTTGACTGTAGCGATACACTGCAAAAATCTCTTAATGGATTATTACACGATCTAATGTTGGATATGTCCCTTGATATAACATCTTCATATGTAACTTTAGGGAAACAATACCATACGCATATGATAAAGCCGGAACAAGTCCGGCTTTTAGATATACAACTGAAATTAGTCCATAAATGGAGATAGCAATTCATCCAGTTCAGCATCATCTTTTATGATCCAGCGATTAAATGCTGAGTATGGATAAGAACGTCTGATCATGACTTTAATATCCTCGATGGAATCTTCTCTTTGAGAATCGGTGGAGTTCTCATCGTAATATATTGTCATTAATTTTGTTAGTCTGTGTGTTATCTTAACAACATCTGAACGTAACGAACGCGCCGTGAAACGTTTGTTTATTGTTTTATCATTATTATATACATCATTAAGTAAAGCCGCAGTTTCAATTGTAGCGGCATCATGTGTCATAGCTTCAATAAAAAAATTTTTTGCTCCAGGAGAAAAACCTGGAAGTAATTTTATTTTCTCCCAAACACTATCATTACAACAATCAAGTAGATTTTTATATTTTGCAAGCTTGATGTTATTGCACCTTGAACAGACCAAATAAAGATTACGCCAGTCAAATTTCTTATTGATATCGCCCATGTGTGGGATGAAATGTTCAACATTAATATCTAATGGTGATTTTGTTTCACAAATATAGCACTTTTTATAGAATGATTGTTCAAGCGCTATATAAACATCTTCGCCATCATAACGTCGTTGCGATGCTAGAGATGCAGGGGCAGGTAATATTCTATTTACATTAAACATGGCTACACCTTACCCTTGTATTCTTTTTTTGCTTTTCAATAATTGTAATTTTGCTCGATCAAGGAAAGCTTGGGCATCTTCACTCATATTGCTTTGATCTACAGCTAGCGAGCTAATTTCTTTATCTATTTCTTGAATGTTATCGTTATTTATATCATTTATAAGTTTTTCTATGTTTAGAAGCTTATCAGTTAATGCGTGAGATTCTGTTGCAACTCCAAATAATTCCTCCATAACTATGCCATATGAGTAGGAAGATACATCTGTAATTTGTTCGTTTGAACTGAGGTCGTATATAACAGCCTCTGTTACTGAGGTTACTACAAATGGTGAGTGGGTAGTTACAATAAATTGTACTTTAGGAAAGGCTTTCATAAAGAAACGAAGGATTTGCTTTTGTAATGATACATGTAGATGGGCATCTATCTCATCAATGAAAATTATTCCTTGAATATTATCTGGCGTAACCCCCCACATCTCTACACGCATAACGAGATCTGTATAAATGCTCAGTATGGAAGAGTAACCTGAAGAAAGAGTTTGAAAAGTATATTTTTCCTTACCTTTTTGAATAAGATAAAATTTCTCATCGCTAGTGTCAAAATCTAAAATTAAATCATGGTCCTCAAATAATGAACGTAAATCGCTTTGGATTTTTTCAAACCACAACGCAATATTTGCAGCTTTTTCTTTATCCTCATCGAATGAAATCGCGTAACTTTGGTTTTTTTTCAAACTCAATAAATAACTTTCGAAAATATTACTTCCATCAACATTGTTACCAAAATGCTGATGGTTCTGCATAAGGGTTGAGTACTTTGGAGCATCGACAGGTGATTGAATATTCGACTGCCTTGTTGCATTGTGAAATCGTAGTAGTGAACGGATTTCTGTTATTTCGTTGGAAGTTGTTTCAATGTTGAAATTTAATAGGTCGTTTAATCTTTTTTCATATTTTATTTTTTGAGAGGTGTAGTGGGAATAAGAACCATCATCCCTTCCAATTCTATTTAAATTGTCTGTTGCGGATTTTAATTGTCTTTTGACATAATCAATGTCATTTTCGTTTATATTGTTAATACTTTGAAGTAGATGATTATACACTTGATTTATAAAACTAGTTTTACCACTACCATTATTCCCTGTGATAATTAAGCTTTTTCCGTCAAGTTCTATGCAGGCTCTTTTGAAAGAATATTGAATTGGAATATCTATTCTAGTAATGCTACATAACATACATTTATCCTTCAAGCAGTAGGTGAACGATTTTTTAATTAATCACATTTTATGGTGTGGCGATATAGTATGGTTGTATTCTAGCCACTCAGCAATTTCTTCGTACGTCCCGCGATACACAATTTTCTCCGCTTTCTTCTCCAGCTGATAGCCGTACATCGGGTCGTAATAGTCGTTCAGGAGCGGCACAAGCCAGCTGAAGTGCGCGTCCGTGCAGCCAGAGCGTTGTTGTTCCAGCAGCGCGGAATCTAACAGCGCGGTGAATTCTGCGTACCGCTGCAACCCCAGGCGGCGGCGAATGGCGAACAGGCCGTGATGCAGGTACTCGCTGTACTCCTTCCAGCCCGCTTCTTCACCGTAGGCAGCAGAAAAATCTGCCCACATATGGTCGAAATACTCTTCGCGCAGGCGCTCAAGGCGGACGTCAAACGGGTCTTCGACGACAACGATAGGGGCTTCAACCATGCGGTCGCGCAGGCACTCCGGCAGGTGGTTGGAGCCAATCATCCGGCCTTCATCTTCCAGCACCCAGCGCGCGGCGTCTTTTTTCAATAGCTCAACCGCAAGGTGGTTTTCAAAGCTCGCCTGGGAAAGCTGCGGCGTGAGCGTGCGGCCAAACGACGAGCCGCGATGGTGCGCCAGCCCTTCCAGATCGATGCCCTGTGCGTGCTGCTTCACCAGCAGGGTTTTACCGTTTCCGGTACAGCCGCCAATAAGCACCATCGGCTTTTGCGACTGCTCAATGGTCACCTGAATCGCCGTCTGGCGCAGGGCCTTATAGCCGCCGCGGATCAGCGGGTAGCCGATGCCAGCCTCTTTAAGCCAGGCCTGCGAGATATGCGAGCGCTGACCGCCGCGCGCGCAGCAGAGAAAGCCCTCAGGATGGGCAAGGCTGGCTTCCCGCCAGGCGTTGATGCGTGTCTCACGCGTCTCGCCGTTCACCAGGCTATGGCCAAGCGCCAGCGCGGCCTCGGGGCCCTGGCGTTTATAGCAGGTGCCGACGGCGGCGCGTTCGTCGTCATTCATCAACGGCAGGTTAATGGCGGCGGGCATCGCACCCTGGGCAAATTCGATCGGCGCGCGAACGTCGATTAAAGGGGTATCAGACGCGAGGATCGCGCGATAGTCCGTTCCATCGTTCATGGTTATTCCAGAAGAAAACTCAGCAGCAATGGGCGGGGATTGTACGCCGGGGAAGGGGAAGGTCAACTCCCCGGCGCAGATGTCTTACTTGAGCTTTGACTGTGCCCAGACGATACCGCTCGCATATTCCGGCGGCAGGAGAGGGATCATGGCTTCCAGGGTGGCGCTCAGGCGGCCCGTGTCGCTGTCGTTCAGGTTCAGGTGACCGACCTTACGACCCGCGCGAACCTCTTTGTCATACCAGTGCAGATGCACCAGCGGCAGCTTCAGCCAGTCGTAGTTCAGATCGGTGCCGATCAGGTTGATCATCACCGACGGGCTGTCCACCACCGGCTGCGGCAGCGGCAGGTCGGTGATCGCGCGCAGGTGCAGTTCGAACTGGCTGATGGACGCGCCGTTTTGCGTCCAGTGGCCGCTGTTGTGTACGCGCGGCGCAAGTTCGTTGATCAGCAGACCGGACGGGGTGATAAAGCACTCCATCGCCATGACGCCCACATATCCGAGTTCGTGCATGATGGCAGAAAGCATCTCTTCTGCCTGCGCCTGCTGCTCAGCATTGGCGTGCGGGAAGGCGACGCTGGTGCGCAGAATACCGTCCTGATGCAGGTTATGCGTCAGCGGATAAAAGACGGTATGTCCGTCGTGCCCGCGTGCGCCAACCAGCGACACTTCACCGCTAAAGTTGATGCCCTGCTCAACGATGCATTCGCCGTAGCAGTCGTCCGGCAGCTCGGCAGTGTCGTCTGCGCGCAGACGCCACTGGCCACGGCCGTCGTAGCCGCCCACGCGGCGCTTCACGATGGCCAGCTCGCCCAGCATCGCGAAAACATCATTCCACTCGCTTTTATCGGACAGGAGCTGCCACGGCGCGGTCGGCAGGCCGAGTTTGTCGAACAGCTGCTTTTGCGTCAGACGGTCGGCAATGATCGGGAACACGTCGCGGTTCACGAAAGCGTTATGACGCGCCAGCTCGCGGGTCAGTGCGGTTTCCGGCCAGCGTTCGATCTCGGCGGTGATCACGCTCTGGTGGAACGGTACGGCTTCAGGTTCAGCGTCCAGCCCGACGGGCCAGACGGCAATACCCAGCGGCTCACCGGCCTGACGCAGCATGCGGCCTAACTGGCCGTTACCGAGGACGCAAACCTGCTTCATGCCGCACCCCGCGGGTCCGGATTATCCAGCACTTCGTCGGTCTGGGTTTTACGCCACTCCGCCAGACGCTGATGTAACGCTTTATCGTGCGTCGCCAGGATCTGCGCGGCCAACAGGGCAGCGTTCGCCGCGCCCGCTTTGCCAATCGCCAGCGTCCCGACAGGAATACCGCGCGGCATCTGGACGATGGAGTAGAGGCTATCCACACCGCTTAACGCGGCGCTTTGTACCGGGACGCCCAGAACCGGCACCAGGGTTTTGGCGGCAATCATGCCCGGCAGGTGTGCTGCGCCGCCCGCACCGGCAATGATCACCTCATAACCGTTCTCTTCGGCGCTTTCGGCGAAGCTGAACAGTTTGTCCGGTGTACGGTGCGCGGAGACCACTTCGACGTGGTGCGGAACATTCAGGATTTCAAAGATTTCGGCGGCGAACTGCATGGTAGCCCAGTCGCTTTTGGACCCCATCACGATGGCGACACGCGCCGGATTATTGCGGGAAGACATGCGTCTTAAAACTCCTGTGGTGCGAAACACACTGCTTTCGAGGGCACAGAGAATAGCATGTTATACGGGCAAGGAAAACGGTTGCGTGGCTGAGAAATAAGCGAAACGACGAGAAAACGTTAAAACGGAAAAGCGATCAGTTCGACGCCTTCCGGGGTGACTTTGACCATCGACCCCTCGGCGTGCCAGGCACCCAACACCACGCGATGGGCCGGTTCGCCGTTGGCGATAAGGGAATGCACGTCAGGACGATGAGTATGCCCGTGGATCAACCACTGCACGCCATGTTTTTCCATCACGTTGACCACCGCTTGAGGATTAACGTCCATGATGGTCATGGATTTGCTGCTGTTGGCGGCTTTACTGCCCGCGCGCATTCTGGCGGCGATACGGTTGCGGATAAACAGCGGCAGGGCGAGGAACAGCGTTTGGATCCACGGGGTGTGGACTTTGGCGCGAAACGCCAGGTAGCCGGTATCGTCAGTGCAGAGCGTGTCGCCGTGCATGATCAGCACCTTGCGGCCATAAAGGTTAAGTACCTGCTCTTCTGGCAGCAGCGTCATGCCGCTTTCGCGGGCGTAGCGCTTGCCGATCAGAAAATCACGGTTGCCGTGAATGAAGTAGCAGGGGACGCCGGAATCCACCAGCGCTTTAATGGCCGAAGCCATTTCACGGTGCAGCGGGTTAGGGTCGTCGTCGCCAATCCAGGCTTCAAAGAGGTCGCCCAGGATGTACAGCGCATCGGCGCTTTTCGCTTCACCGCGTAAAAAACGCAGAAAACCGGCGGTTATCGCCGGTTCTTCTGTTTGCAGATGCAGATCCGCAATAAAGAGTGTCGCCACGAATTACTCGCTGACGGTCACGCTTGTAATCACAACGTCTTCTTTAGGAACGTCCTGGTGCATACCGCTGCGGCCAGTAGAGACGGCTTTGATCTTGTCAACCACGTCCATACCTTCAACCACTTCTGCGAATACGCAGTAGCCCCAACCCTGCAGGCTTTCGCCGGAGAAGTTCAGGAAGTCGTTGTCAGCCACGTTAATGAAGAACTGTGCAGTAGCAGAGTGAGGCGCCTGAGTACGCGCCATCGCCAGCGTGCCGCGGGTGTTTTTCAGGCCGTTGTTCGCTTCGTTCTTGATCGGCTCTTTAGTGGCTTTCTGGTTCATGCCAGGTTCGAAACCGCCGCCCTGGATCATAAAACCGTTGATCACGCGGTGGAAAATGGTGTTGTTGTAGAAACCTTCGCGGCAGTAGTCCAGGAAGTTTTTAACTGTTTCAGGCGCTTTGTCATCAAAGGTTTTGATTACGATATCGCCATGATTAGTGTGGAAAGTAACCATTTTTGCATCCTGTTCCGTTATTGTGGTACGTCGACCCGCGTTCGGGTCATCTATAGGGGCTTGTTATAGCATAACCACAGGATGCGATCACCTTGCATTGTGTGCTGCTTCGGGTTTGAATTACGGGTAGAATAGCCGGTTTTCAACCACACACGTGTTTATATGGAATCTTCGATGTTAAAAATCTTTAATACAATGACGCGCCAAAAAGAGGAATTTAAACCTATCCATGCCGGGGAAGTCGGCATGTACGTGTGTGGTATTACGGTTTACGATCTCTGTCACATTGGCCATGGCCGTACCTTTGTCGCTTTTGACGTGGTGTCACGCTACCTGCGTTTTCTGGGCTATACCCTGAAATACGTGCGTAATATCACCGACATCGACGATAAAATCATCAAGCGCGCTAATGAGAACGGCGAAAGCTTTGTTGCGCTGGTCGATCGCATGATCGTCGAGATGCACAAAGATTTCGACGCCCTGAATATTCAGCGTCCGGACAGCGAGCCGCGCGCGACCCACCATATTCACGAAATCATCGAGATCACCGAAAAGCTGATCGCACGCGGTCATGCCTACGTGGCCGACAACGGTGACGTGATGTTCTCCGTGCCGACGGACCCAACCTACGGTTCGCTTTCCCGTCAGGATCTGGAGCAGCTCCAGGCCGGCGCGCGCGTTGACGTGGTTGACGTGAAGCGTAACCCGATGGACTTCGTGCTGTGGAAAATGTCCAAAGAGGGCGAACCAAGCTGGCCATCCCCGTGGGGCGAAGGCCGTCCGGGCTGGCACATTGAGTGTTCCGCGATGAACTGCAAACAGCTGGGCAAGCACTTCGACATTCACGGCGGCGGTTCAGACCTGATGTTCCCGCACCACGAAAACGAAATTGCGCAGTCCACCTGCGCCCACGGCGGCGAGTACGTGAACTACTGGATGCACTCCGGGATGGTAATGGTTGACCGCGAGAAGATGTCGAAATCGCTGGGTAACTTCTTTACCGTGCGCGACGTGCTGAAGTATTACGACGCGGAAACCGTGCGCTACTTCCTGATGTCCGGCCACTATCGCAGCCAGCTGAACTACAGCGAAGAGAACCTGAAGCAGGCGCGCTCGGCGCTGGAGCGTCTGTACACCGCGCTGCGCGGGACCGACAGGTCTGTTCCGGCGGCAGGCGGCGAAGCGTTCGAAGCACGCTTTGTTGAGGTGATGAACGACGACTTCAACACCCCGGAAGCCTACTCCGTGCTGTTCGACATGGCGCGCGAAGTGAACCGCCTGAAGTCAGAAGATATGGCGGCGGCGAATGCGCTGGCGTCTCATCTGCGTAAGATCTCTTCCGTGCTCGGCCTGCTGGAGCAGGATCCGGACGTGTTCCTGCAGAGCGGTGCGCAGGCGGACGACGGCGAAGTGGCGGAAATTGAAGCGTTGATCAAAGCGCGTCTGGAAGCGCGTCAGGCGAAAGACTGGGCGGCGGCCGATGCGGCGCGTAACCGTCTGACCGAGATGGGCATCATTCTGGAAGACGGCCCGCAGGGCACCACCTGGCGCCGTAAGTAAGTCTGTAACGCCCGGTGGCGCTTACGCTTACCGGGCCTACGGGTAAAAGTAGGCCGGGTAAGGCGCAGCCGCCACCCGGCTTTTTTTTACCTTCTTTTCCACCACAACATTCCCATCAGCACAACCCCCGGCAGCCACACCCACAGCAGTTCTGAAATAATCACCTGATGCCCGTACGGCGTGGTATAGCGTGAGAGCGCAAACGGCGCGACCTTAATCACCTGCCACGGCGCAAAAAAACGTTCATCTGACCACGGCCACAGCCAGCCGACGCCTTTCCCGCCTGTAGTAATCGAATCCAGCAGGCTGTGCGACAGCAATGACACCGTTAAAAACAGCCAGCACCGCGTCAGGCTGGCCCTGAACCATCGTCGTCCAGTCAGCACGCAAAGTATCGGCACCGCAAAGGCAAACAGCAGGGAGTGGGTAAAGCCGCGATGGCCGAAAATATTGCCGTACGCGACGCCGAACTTAAACGCCAGCACGTCGGCGTCCGGCAGCATGGCGAGAACAATCCCGGCAAACAGCAGGCGGGGAGGAATCACTTTGGTTCCCAGGCCCAGGCCCAGGCAAAGCGGAACAGCAGCGTGTGTAATGACGGTAGGCATTGTGATTATCCATGGCAAATCATGGAAATATAGCAGTCATCTCGCGCTAAAAAACCTGTGCGAAATTCTGATTTTACGCCGACTCGCGCGCGATAAGCTGTCCGGAAAGCGTAATGCGCTGGGTTTGCAGCGTCGGCTCCTTTAGCGTGCGAATAATCAGCCCGGCAGCCTGACGCCCCGTCTCTTCGCTTGCGGACGAGACGTAGGTAAACGAGGGCGAGGTGAGGTTAACATGGAGCATATCTTCGAAACCGACCAGCGCGACCTGCTGTGTTAAAAACACATCTTTACCCACCGTACGCCCGACCTGATGAATACCGGAGATTGAACCGATCATGGCATCCGGCGAGTGGCAGAGCAGGGCGGTGATAGTATTGTTTTTTTCCAGCAGCTGGCGGGTGGCGAAACCCGCGGCCAGAGTGTCATCGCTGCAGGCCGGAGAGTATTCATCGCGCCAGACCAGCCCGTTTTGCGTCATCGCGCTGCGAAAACCGAGCAGGCGCTGCTCGCGGATAAGGCAGCCTTCACGTCCACCAATGTAGGCGATATTGCGATGGCCGCGCTCGATAAGATAACGCACCGCCAGGTTTGCCGCCTGACGGTTGTCGCGCATCACCAGATTGCATTTTTCATCCAGCAGCGACTGAGAGACCACCACCAGCGGTAGCGGGCAGCGGCGAATCTGTTCCGGTAGGGTAGAGGTGCGGGTATCCGAGGCCAGATAGATCACCCCGGCGACGCCCTGCTGCTTAAACGACAGCAGGCAGCGCTCAAGTTGGTCATGGTCGTTCTGGGGCTGTCCGAGAAAAACCATATACCCCTGTTTTTCAAGATCCTGAACGATGCTCGCCATCACCTTGATGGAGAAACTGTCGCTAAAGTCACGGAGGATCAGGCCAATCAGATTGGACGTATTGGCGCGGAGGTTGGCAGCGGCAACGTTATGAACATAGCCCAGCGTATTGATGGCAGCGTTGACCTTCTCGATCGTTGCCTCTGAGATTTTCCCTTTCTGGCGCAGCACCAGCGAGACGGTTGAAACTGACACACCCGCGTGCTTTGCGACATCAATAATGCTGACTTTCTTCAAAACCGCTCCCTGAAATTTGCCGATTATCAGCCAGATAAAACACGTCTCCCAGCGTACAGGAGACGTGTCGCTCAGGCATCTTATTATTTGCCGATCATGGTGGACATGGTCTGGGCGATAAACTGTGCTCTGGCACCGAAAATCACCTGAATACCGTTATCGCCGACGAAGACCACGCCGCGCGCGCCGAGTCCGTTCAGGCCGTCTTTATCCACCACCTCGCTTTTTGTCACTTCCAGGCGAAGACGGGTGATACAGGCGCCGACGGAGTCGATGTTATGCGCCCCGCCCAGCAGGGTGATAATCTCGGTCGCGAGTTCGGAATCCGATTTCTCATCCGCGTTGGCGGTCACTTCAGTGCGGCCCGGCGTTTTCACGTCGAAACGACGGATCACAAAGCGGAACGTGAAGTAATAAATCAGGCCCATTGGAATGCCGATGATAATGGCATTCAGGAAGTGGGTCTGGTAGCCGTTAAACGACGGCAGGATCCCGAATGACAGATAGTCGATAAAGCCCGCAGAGAACGACTTGGCGATATGCGCATGCAGCAGGTACATGGTCATGTAGGCCAGACCCGCCATGATGGCGTTAAAGACGTACAGAATCGGTGCCACGAAGATAAAGGTAAACTCAACCGGTTCGGTGATCCCGGTCAGGAAGCAGGTGAGCGCCGCGGAGAAGAGAATACCGGCCGCGATTTTTTTATTCTTCGTATGGGCTTCGTGATACATCGCCAGGCACGCCGCAGGCAGCGCGAACAGCATCAGCGGGAATTCACCCTGCATGAACTTGCCGGCGTTCTGGTAGGTGTCGCTGCTGAAGGATTTCACCCCTTCTTCCAGCATCTTGAACCAGATGGTCTGGTCGCCATGGATCACCTGGCCTGCCTGGGTGGTGTAATCGCCAAACGAATACCAGAACGACGGATACCAGATATGGTGCAGACCGAGCGGGATCAGCGCACGTTCCACCAGACCGAAGATAAAGGTCGATGCCGCCTGATTATCGCCGTTCACCACCACGGAGAGCGCGTCGATACCGGCCTGGATATGCTGCCAGACGTACGGCAGCAGCAGCCCCATCAGGAAAGAGAGGAACGCCGTTGCAATCGCTACGAAGCGCTTGCCGGAAAAGAAGCCCAGGAACTCCGGCAGCTGCATGGTGTGGAAGCGGTTATAGCACCAGGCCGCGAGAATACCGCAGATCAGGCCGCCAAAGACGCCCATCTGCAGCGTCGGAATGCCCACCACCATGGCGTATTTCCCGCCCTGGGAGGCCATTTCCGGCGTGATGCTCAGCACGGTGCTGATGGTGATATTGGTGACAAACACCGAAACGGCCGCAGACAGCGCCGCGATGCCGGATTCTGACGCCAGACCCACGGCGGAGCCAATGGCAAACAGCATTGGCAGGTTATCAAAAATAACCCCGCCTGCGTTCATCATCAGCGGCAGGTGAAACTTATCGCCGAAGGCCAGCAGCAGGCCCGCAGCGGGAAGCAGTGAAATTGGCAGCATTAAGGCGCGACCAATCATCGATAACTTAGACAGCGATTTAACAAACCCTGATATCAGACTCATGCTGATTTCCCCCGAATAGCGCTTTTTTTGGCGCTGTTATTGTAAGTAGAACGTTTTAGTAGAACGTTCTACTTATCGTGGGCAAAGAGTGAAAAACGCGCAACTGAATTTTCACGTTTCAACAGATGAAATAGCGATTATTTGAAGTGGATCGATAAATAACCGTGATGGGTGTGAGGGAATAGTGAGAGAAATTGCCGGGTGGCGGCTTCGCCTTACCCGGCCTACAAACGGAGACCGTACGTAGGCCCGGTAAGCGCAGCACCACCGGGCATCAAAGGGCTCAGGCCGTAACGGTTACGCTCTGTCCTTCAAAGCTCACGGTCTGGCCCGCGACAATCTTGCAGCGCTTGCGCGTTTCTACCACGCCGTCGACTTTCACCCGCCCGTCGGCGATAACGATTTTCGCCTGCGCGCCGCTTTCGCTCCAGCCTTCCAGCTTGAGCAGATCGCACAGCTCAACGTGCGGATGTTTACCTAATGAAAAAGTCGCCATCTTACGCGTCCTCTACGTCGTGATATTCTTCGCATGCCTGCAAAGTATTCTGAATCAGCGTTGCGACGGTCATTGGACCTACGCCGCCCGGTACGGGGGTAATGTAAGAGGCGCGCGCGGCGGCATCTTCATACACCACGTCGCCAACCACTTTGCCGTTTTCCAGACGGTTAATCCCGACGTCCACGACGATCGCACCCTCTTTAATCCACTCGCCCGGAATAAAGCCCGGCTTACCGACCGCGACGATCAGCAGATCGGCATTTTCGACGTGATGACGCAGGTTCTTGGTGAAGCGGTGGGTCACGGTGGTGGTGCAGCCGGCCAGCAGCAGCTCCATGCTCATCGGACGGCCCACGATGTTAGAGGCACCAATTACCACGGCGTTCAGGCCGTAGGTGTCGATGTTATAACGCTCCAGCAGCGTCACGATGCCGCGCGGGGTGCACGGGCGCAGACGCGGCGCACGCTGGCACAGGCGGCCAACGTTGTACGGATGGAAACCGTCCACGTCTTTATCCGGTGCGATACGCTCCAGCACCTTAACGTTGTCGATACCTGCTGGCAGCGGCAACTGAACCAGAATGCCGTCGATCTCTTTATCGGCATTCAGAGTGTCAATAAGTTCCAGCAGTTCTGCTTCGCTGGTGGTTTCCGGCAAATCGTAAGAGCGGGAGACGAAGCCGACCTCTTCACACGCTTTGCGCTTGCTGCCGACATAAATCTGCGATGCCGGGTTGCTGCCAACCAGCACAACGGCCAGCCCGGGGGCGCGTTTTCCGGCGGCTTTACGCGCCTTCACTTTTTCCGCGACCTCAGAGCGCACCTGCTGCGCAATCGTTTTACCGTCAATAATCTTTGCTGCCATCAGAGAGAAGATTCCGTCTGTAACGTTTGAAGGGGGGGATGCGTGTATTTTGTCAGAAGCGAGCCTCGCTGTCAGTCACCCTTTACGCGTTTTTATCAGCAAGACGCAAAAACCCTTCTTAAGGGATGGTCAATTTCTTAGGCGGGATTAGGATGTGACCTGGCGAAATGGCAGCGTTTTGACATATTTAAAAATCGCCTCCTGAGCTACTTTGTCTCCTCCGAAATAAGCTTTCAATTACTCAATTGAACGTATTTCTTATTCCCGATTATTCGCGGGAAGGGTTATTTACATTTTAAAGGAATAGACATGAAACTCAGCAACATTGCTTCTACTGTTATTGCAACTTTGGCCCTGGTTGCGGGTGCCGCAAATGCAGCAGATCCTGCTGCGCCGGTTTCCGTAAATGGCGGTACCGTACATTTTAAAGGTGAGCTGGTTAATGCCGCTTGTTCAGTAAATACGGATTCTTCCGAGCAGACCGTTAATCTGGGTCAGTATCGCACCGCGAAATTTACTAAAGTGGGCGACACCACCTCTAATATTCCATTCAACATTGAACTGAATGATTGCGATCCGCTGGTTGCCAAAACTGCAGCTGTTGCGTTCACCGGTCAGATCGACCCAACCGACAAAACCCTGCTGGCCGTGACCTCCGGTAACAACGACAACACCGCGAAAGGTGTGGGTATCGAAATCCTCGACAGCAAATCCAGCGTTCTGACCCCAGACGGTGCGACCTTCTCTGCTGCGCAGACGCTGATCGAAGGGACCAACACCCTGAAGTTCACCGCGCGTTATAAATCAACGGCTGCCACCACCGAGCCGGGCCAGGCGAATGCTGACGCCACCTTCGTAATGAAATACGAGTAATTCCTCCGCACAGGGATGTTCAGGCCTCAGGGACGAGGCCCGTCATACGCTATTGCCAGGAACGAAGGATGACAAGGACTGGAACACTACTGCTGTTAACCCTTGCGATGGCTTGCCCGGCATCGGCGCATACCGTGGTGATCGAAGGTGGCAAGGTTCATCTTCGGGGTGAACTGGTGAACGGCGGCTGCGCCGTGGCGCCCGATAGCCAGAATATGCGCATCGACATGGGGCAGTACCGAACCAATTCATTTTCCGGCGTGGGCAGTTTTTCCACGGTGAATGTGCCTTTCACCGTGCGGCTGCTGGACTGCAGCGTGGATGTTTCGCGCACCGTGGGGATCCAGTTTCAGGGCGTCACACCCGCAGAGGATCCGCAGGTCTTTCTGGCGACATCGCGGCCGGGTGAAACACCTGTCAGCAGCGGCGTCGGGCTGGCGCTCTTTGACGAACAGCAGCGTCAGATTATCCCAAACGCCACGGCCATCAGTTGGCTGCCGATCGAAACCCGCGAGCTCGCGTTCCATTTTAGCGCTCGCTATCGGGCTATTTCCGAACATCTCGAGCCAGGCAAAATTCAGTCGGATGTCTGGTTTACGTTGATTTATCCATAACACCTGCGAACACATTATTAAAGGTACGGTTGTGATGAATACCCTAATTAAACCAGGACTTTTTTTATCGTTTATTTTGATGATGGTTTCTGCCTGCGCAAATGCATCCGGCGGTATTGCGCTGGGGGCCACGCGTGTTATTTATCCCGCAGAGGCGAAGCAAACGTCGCTGGCGATCACCAACAGCAACAAACAGGAACGCTATTTAATTAACGCGTGGATCGAAAATGCGAACGGGCAAAAAGAAAAAACCTTTGCCGTCACGCCGCCCCTGTTTGTTAGCGAGCCGAACAGTGAAAACACGCTGCGTATTATTTACGCCGGGCCGGCGCTGCCTGCCGACCGCGAATCGCTGTTTTACATGAACGTGAAAGCGATCCCGTCAGTGAACAAAGCGAAAACGGAAAACAATAACGTGCTGCAGCTGGCGATCCTCTCACGCATCAAGCTGTTTGTACGCCCTAACAACCTGGCGATGCAGCCGGAAGAGGCGCTTTCCCAGCTGCGGTTCGAACGCGCGGGTAACCACCTCAAAGTCAGCAACGCGTCCCCGTATTACATCACCCTCGTCAATCTGAAGCTGGGCGGGCAGCAGCTGGATAACCTGATGGTTGCGCCGAAAAGCTCGGCTCAGCAGGTGCTGCCAGCCGGTGCTAGCGGTACGCTTTCCTGGCAGAGCGTGAATGACTACGGTGCCATCACCCCGGCGCGTAGCGTCAACCTGTGAGCAGAGTCAGGGCGATGAAAAACCACCAGAGACGTTACTGCCCGGTTGCGCTGGCGCTGATGGCTGCGCTCTGGCCGCAGGCTGGCTGGAGCGAAAGCTATTTCAACCCGGCCTTTTTGTCCGACGACACCGCCAGCGTGGCGGATTTGTCGCGTTTTGAACAAGGACATCAGCAGGCACCCGGCGTTTATCGCGTGGATATCTGGCGCAACGATGAGTTTATCGGTACCCAGGACGTGCGTTTTGAGCAGGCCGAGAACACGCCGCCGGTGGCGGGCGGTTTATCGGCCTGCATTACGCGCGCGATGCTTGACCGCTTTGGCGTCAACGTTGCGGCGTTTCCCGAGCTGGCTAAGGTGCAGGGCGAGACCTGCGTTCCGCTGGCTACGGCCATACCCGGCAGCGAAACGGTATTCAACTTTGCCTCACAGCGTCTGGACGTCAGCCTGCCGCAGGTGGCGTTGCAGAACAGCGCCCGGGGGTATATTCCGCCCGAACAGTGGGATGAAGGCATTCCCGCCGCGCTGGTGAACTACAGCTTCACCGGTAACCGGGGAAGCGAAGACGACAGCTATTATCTGAACCTGCAAAGCGGGTTGAACTATGGCGCCTGGCGTTTACGTAACAACGGTGCATGGCGGTACACGCAGAATAACGGGCAGCGGCACAGCGAGTGGCAGAATATTGGCACCTGGGCGCAGCGCACCGTTATCCCGCTGAAAAGTGAACTGGTACTGGGCGACAGCAATACCGGCAATGACGTTTTCGACAGCATGGGGTTCCGCGGCGGGCGGCTCTTCTCGTCTGACAGCATGTACCCGGACAGCATGCAGGGCTACGCGCCGACCGTGCGCGGGATCGCCCGTACGCCCGCCAAAGTGGTGGTTCGCCAGAATGGCTACGTTATCTATCAAAGCTATGTCCAGCCGGGCGCATTTGCCATTACCGATCTTAACCCGACCTCCTCAAGCGGTGACCTGGAGGTCACGGTCGAAGAGAAAGACGGCACCCAGCAGCGCTATACCGTGCCGTACTCCACCGTGCCGCTTCTACAACGTGAAGGGCGCTGGAAGTACGACCTCGTCGCGGGGGATTACCGCAGCGGTAACAGCGATCAGGATACGCCGTTCTTCACCCAGGGAACCCTGATTACCGGTCTTGCCAACGGTTACACGCTCTACGGCGGGACACAGCTGGCGTCACGCTATACCGCGGTGGCCGTCGGGGCCGGAAAAAACCTGGGTGACTGGGGGGCGGTCTCGCTCGATATCACCCACGCCCGCAGCCAGCTCGCGGACGACAGCAAGCATGAAGGGCAGTCTCTGCGCTTCCTCTATGCGAAATCCCTTAACGGCTTCGGCACCAACTTCCAGCTGCTGGGCTACCGCTACTCCACAAAAGGCTTTTACACCCTCGACGATGTCGCCTGGCGCTCAATGGAAGGCTATCAGTATGCCGATAGCCAGAACGATAACGATGTGCCAGATGTGCAGAGTTATCACAACCTGACGTGGAATAAAAAAGGCCGCTTCCAGCTCAACGTATCTCAGTCGCTGGGGGACTACGGCTCGGTCTATATCTCCGGTAGCGAGCAGACCTACTGGGGAACCGATGAGACGAACCTCTGGTACCAGTTGGGCTATGCGGGCGGCGTGAAGGGGATCAACTACTCCGTTTCGTGGTCGTGGAACAAATCTGTTGGGATAGACGGCACCGATCGGATCGCGTCATTTAACGTCTCCGTGCCGTTCAGCCTCTTTACCCGTCAGGGCTATCGCCGGGACAGCGCGATTGACCGCGCCTACGCTACGGCATCCGCCAGTCGAAACAGCGATGGCGACACAAGCTGGCAAACCGGCGTCAGCGGAACGCTGCTGGAGGACCGCAACCTGAACTACAGCGTGACCCAGGGACACACCAGCACCAACGGCGCAAGCGGAAGCGCCAGCGCCAACTGGCAGGCGACCTACGGCACATTGGGCGTGGGCTACAACTACAGCGACGATCAGCACGATCTCAACTGGCAGCTCTCCGGCGGGGTGGTCGGACACGCCGACGGCGTGACCTTCAGCCAGCCGCTGGGCGACACCAACGTGCTGATCAAAGCGCCGGGAGCATCAGGCGTCAGCATTGAAAACCAGACCGGGGTGAAAACCGACTGGCGAGGCTACGCGGTGATGCCGTATGCCACCGTCTATCGCTACAACCGCGTGGCGCTGGATACCAACACCATGAGCAACAACACCGATATCGAAAACAACGTGAGCAGCGTGGTGCCGACGAAAGGCGCGCTGGTGCGCGCCAGCTTTGATACCCGCATTGGCGTACGCGCTCTGCTGACGGTGATGCGCGGTAACCAGCCCGTGCCGTTCGGCGCGGTGGTCCGTGAAACCCGAAGCGGTGTCACCAGCATGGTGGGGGATGACGGGCAAATTTACCTGAGTGGGCTGCCGCTGGAAGGCGAACTGCTGATCCAGTGGGGCGACGGGGCGCAGTCCCAGTGTCGCGCACCTTACAGCTTGTCTGAACAGAGCCTGCAACAGGCAATCACACTTAAGGGGATCAGCTGTGATTAAAACCCAAATCTTTGCCTTGTCGCTGCTGGCGTTACTGCCCGCGACAAACGCATTCGCTACCGTGTGCGTCAATGAGAAAGGCGTGCCGACGGAGGTGCATTACGACCTGACGGATAAATTTAATAGCTCGAATAACCAGATTGGACAGGTCGTAACGCTCAGCGAAAAATCGCAGTGGGTAGGGGTGAATGCCGTCTGCCCGAAGGGCACGACCGGGAACACCACCAAGCGCAGCTATGTGACGGATTATCCAATCACCGGGACCAGCGATGGCTACCAGTATCTGAAGCTGAACGACTATCTGGACGGGGCCATGAAAATCACGGACAGCTACGCTGGCGTGTTTTACCCGCCAAAAAGCTATATCCAGATGGGGAGTCATCCTAACGTCTCCAAAAACAAACCGTTTGGCGTTCAGGACTCCAGCCTTGTCTTCCGCCTTAAGGTGACCCGGCGTTTTATCAACATGGTGGTTATCCCGCGTGCCACCATGTTCCGGGTCTACGTCACCACTACCTCCTCCGATCCGCTAACCACGCCGGTCTATACCATTAGCTACAGCGGAACCATTCAGGTGCCGCAAAGCTGTGCCATTAATGCCGGTAACGTGGTGGAGTTTGATTTCGGTGACATTGGCGCCTCTTTGTTCAGCAAGGCGGGCGTGGGTAACAAGCCGGAGGGCGTCTCATCGCAAAGCAAAACCATTGCGATCAAATGCACCAACGTGGAGGCGAACGCCATGCTGACGATGCGCGTCGAGGCGGAAAAAGTCTCTGATAATGTGCTGGTGTCGGATAACCCGGATGTGGGGTTCATCATTGCCAACGAGAGCGGAGCGCCGCTCACGCCTAACAATCTGACAAGCAAAATTCCGTTCCGCCTTGACGACAGCGCGCAGGCGCAGGTGGGGATCCGGGTATGGCCGGTGAGCGTGACGGGCAATAAGCCAGCGGAAGGGCGTTTCACCTCGCGCGGGTACTTGCGCGTGGATTACGACTAAGGAGCCAATATGCGAAACGGGATCCGTTTTATCACCGTGGCGCTTTTTGCGCTTTGCACACAGGCTCAGGCGGACACCGCGTTGGGCGAGATTAACATTCGGCTCTACGGCAATATCGTCGATTTTACCTGCGTTGCCGAGGGCAGCGACAGCGACAAGACCGTCACGCTGGGCACCTGGCCCACGAAACAGCTCAGCACCACCGGAAGCCGCACGCAGCCCATGCCATTTACGCTGAAGCTGACCGGCTGCCCGCCGGGCGCGGCGTCCATTACGTTTTCGGGTAAAGCTGACGGGAGCAATAACGGTTTGCTGGCGCTCAATGACGCCAGTACAGCAAGTCATGTCGCGGTAGAGATCAGGGATGCAGATAAAACGCGTCTGGCTCTCCAGCAGGCCAGCCAGCCGGTGTCGGTTGATGCGCAGGGGAATGCGACATTGTCGTTTTATGCCAATTATATTGCCACCGCAGATAATCCTCAGCCCGGACGAGCCGATGCGGATGCCACCTTTATGATTAACTATAATTAGCACTGACCGCACTCCCTGCAGCTCAGATAAGCTGCAGGGAGTGAATTCAGGTTAAAGCAGTTCGTGCGCTTTGGCGTAATCAATTAATTCCACGATGCTTTGCACACCCAGCTTGGAATAAATATTGGATTTATGCGCGCTAATAGTTTTGTTGCTTAATAGTAGCTGTTCAGCAATTTCCTTATTGGATAATCCATTCGCCAGATACCGTAATACCGTGACCTCACGATTCGATAATGGCATATCTACTGCCATCCCTTTCCCTGACCCCAGGTGGTTTATAAAGTTCAGCGTTTCCGACGGGAAAAAGGAATAGCCCATCAGGATCATTTCTACGGCGTTGTAGATCTCACCCAAATCTTTCCGTTTGCTGACGAAGCCATTTGCCCCGGCGCGAATGGCGCGACCCGCGTAAAATAGCTCTGATTTAGACGAGAGGAACAGAACCTTAATCTCTTTGTTTAAGTTTCTGATTCTCTTAAGTAAAGAGAAAGCATCCGTGCCCGTGAGTTCAATGTCAAGGATCACCAGATCGATAGGGTGATTGCGGATACAGTCAAGGACTTCATGGCTATCGCCAGACTTGAGCTTGACTGCGATATTCTTATTTTTCTGTAGCAGGACTTCTATCGACATTCTGACGATAGGATGTTCGTCCATAATGATAACGGATGCCGGTTTCATTTTTAATGCCTCAGATTGTTAAAAGCGTTATGCAGAGTTTGGTAAAACTCTCGAAATGCCGGAAGGATATAATGTGCAGATCCCTATACCGTAGTATTTCCCTGGAAAGAGCGAAAGCATCCTTGTTTACGTAATGAAAAGAACTATGCCTCAGCGCGGTCATCTCATTAGGCTGGTGTTGGCAAAAAGGTTTTTCTTATTCAAATTTGGTACGCATCTTATTATACAGGGTAAGTTTTTTCCGAAAACCCTGTAAATTAATATCCGCGTATGGGTTTGTATTATCTTCTGGATCTGAATCACTATTTTTTTAAAATTAGCGGAAATATCCTATTATCTCATTTACCGCATATTTTCATCTTTATGTAATAACAAAAAATAACAGATATCTCTGTATGTTGATCAATTGTTAACAAAAATAGACATCATTTCTGCGGGTGAACCCACGACGCTGAGGTTAAAAATTGCCCTCGCAGGCCGGTAGACCTTCATCCGAAAGTGCTTGCGTTGACCACGATAACGGCGCCAGCTCCGCAGGAGAACATGCTACCCGCTTCGCTTTTTACTCCTGGACGTTGTCGCTAAGCTGCTTGTTTTTACATCATTATCATCTTGTTAACGCTATCTGCATTCACTTAACGGATGGAGGAAAGTGCTGCCGTTCATTCAATTTATGGCATTTCACAAGGTTTACGCCCATAAATTAGGAATAGTTATAATTTCGATTTTATTGTTAAAAATTAACATTTATGTAACGCATTTGGTAAGTAAATTCCTAAACCGCTTTAGGAAATAAGGGGTTAGGACGTGAGTGTAAATGTGCAGTCTGAGAGGTTATTAAGAAGGTGAAGTAATTCCTGCCGATGACTCAGCCCCAGTTTCACCAGGATGCAGCTGAGACGATAGATAATGCGGCTATAGGGGCGATTCTGCATCAGGGCAATCTGACGCAGCGTCTTGCCCCGTGAGAGTTCCTGCAGGATGGGCCATTCATTGCGTGAGAACCAGTCTTTGTCGGAACCCTGCGGGGGGCGGGTATCCAGCAGGCTGTGCTGGAGCGCGGCGGCGTTCAGTTGACGTTCGAGCACATGAAAGGGACCTGCCGCTTTGCAGAAGAGGCGGGTGTCGTAATTATCGGCCCGGACTAACAGCCAGGGCGTCAGGAACGGAGGAAACAGGCTATGCCTTCTCAACTGATCCAGTTTCTCCAGCAGCCCCGTGGACCGGCTTTCTATATCCACGACCAGACGGGCGGAGGGCCACTGTGTCTGCGCGATAAGGGCGTCGTCCAGCGTGGCGTAGTCGCAGCAGCTGCTCAGAGGAAACTGCCCGTTGAGAAAGCCGGTGCGCAGATAGTGATCCTCCGTCACCAGAAGGATAAAAGGGGCGTCTGTTTTGCGGGGCTGGCTGATGGACTGGCTCAAAAATTCGAGTCGGTCGAAAAAGGGGGGAGCAAAAGGTGAGCGCGTAAATCCCAGTGCATCACTTCCTGTACGCCGCCGCCGGTAACGGCGCACTGTCATTCGCATGGTCTCCCTCCTGGAAATGGCGTTTTAATCCTCCGGCCATGTCCAGGACGGCCAGTAATATCCCTGGCCGAGGTCTGCGCCTGCCTGCAGTGCCCAGGTACGATCGCGTTCAGTCTCAATACCTTCAATAAGCACTTTCCCGGCCAGCTGAAAGCAAAGGGAAACCAGTTGCCTCAGCGCTGGGGTGTCGCGTAAACGCCAGAATGCTTCCTTATCTATTTTGACGCCGCTTAACGGGAGTCGACAGGATAAAAACGACTGCACTAAGACGTCATCTACGTCATCCAGCCAGATAGCGTGTCCCTGTCTGCTAAGTTGCTGCAGATTCTGAACCACATGCTGCTTCTGTGCGACAGATAGCGCCAAAAAGGACGCGAGGTCGACAATCTCAATATTGAGCGGCACGCCAGGTAACTTGATAAGTCGCTGAAAAGACGCAGGCTCCGTCAGGACGGTTATCGGCAGATTAATAAAAAGGTTATGTCCGTGCGGCGTATTTTTTAGCGTGGCAAGCTGCGCTTCAAGCAGGGTTATCGACCACTCAGCGGACCGATCGCAAAAAAAGTCCTCGCTGTGACGCGTGTCGGACAGAACGCTAAGTACCTCCACGCCAACCTGGCGCAAGGAGGTGAGGGCGACGATAGGCTCAAGCTTAATGCCGACGATGTCCTGAGAAAGGTACTGTAACCGGGGGGGCGTATCGATCAGGTTTTGCGCTGTCACTCCATTGTCCTGTTGTCTGTCAGCCTCCAGGCGGCCGGGATACCTGACTCTAGTGTGACGAGCTGACGTTCAGGAAAACAGCAGGCGTTACTTAAATGCAACTAGGCCTTTTCGCAGCGCTAAATTTTACGGTGAAACAGGGAGAAATGTTGAGAAAATAGCCGTATTTACAATCGGCTAGCGGTAATTGCCCAGGAAAGCGGAAAAGGCATTGACTCACCTGCCATTGACCGTATAATTCTTCGCGTTTCACCACCGCGAAGCACACGCTTCTCAGTGCGCCCTTAGCTCAGTTGGATAGAGCAACGGCCTTCTAAGCCGTAGGTCGTAGGTTCGAATCCTACAGGGCGTGCCATTTCCTCTCAACGCACGTCTTTATTCGTCGACATCACCCACGCTATGAAGGTTCTCAGCGGTGCTGGCAGATGTTTTCGGCTCGGGTAGTAAACACAAAAATTATCAGCGGGATAGGTATAATCAGGTAGCAAACGGACAAGTTTGTTTTCGCTAATTTTATCCTCAACCAGATTCTCATAAACAAACGCAATCCCTAACCCATATTCAGCAGCCTGGATCATTGCCGCGTCTGAATCGACAACCAGATCGCCATTAACAGATACCTCCATTTTTTCCCCTTGTGGATCCATAAACTCCCAGCGATACAGCTTTCCATCAGGAAAACAGCGATTTATACACCTGAAATTGACCAGATCTTTTGGTGAGTCAGGCGTGCCTGATTTCTTCAGAAAATCGGGGCTGGCAACGGGAATAAGAGCCATCTTGCCACCAAAAGGAATGGCAACCATATCTTTAGGAACATCTTGTGTATAACGTATTCCGGCATCGAAACCTGAGTCGATAATATTGATTTTTCTGTCAGTGGTGAACAACTCTAATGTAATACCCGGGTAATCATTTTTGAACGTAACGAAATGGCTTTGAAAAAAGAGATCAACCACGATCCGGGGTAAGTTGACTTTGATGACGCCTTCTGGCTTTTCTTTGTGGTCATTGAGATTATCAATGACGCGTCTGTAGTCATTCAGGACGGGCGTCACGTCATCAAGAAACGCTTTACCGACGGCCGTCAAAGACAAGCTTCGGGTGGAGCGATTCAAAAGTCTAACCCCAAGTTTTTCTTCAAGATTATTTATGGCGACAGTTAACGTCGGCGCTGAAACATTTAATTCTTTTGCGGCCTGACGAAAACTCCCGTGTTTTACAATAAGAAGTAATATTTCTATATGTTGTAATTCTGGTGCATTTTTCATTGTTAATTCTCATAAAATACTGCATTAAAAATATACTAATTGTTATGCGTTAAGAATGAAAGTATATATTTCCTGTCATTTATCAAAACAGGAATATAAGATGAAATCACGTTATCTGGGAAAAGATAAATTCCAGGTGTCAGCGCTGGGGTTGGGTTGTATGGGGATGAGTTTTGCCTATGGTGGCGCCGAAGAATCGGAGGCGATCAATACCATTCACGCTGCGGTCGATTTGGGCGTTACCTTCCTTGATTCCGCGGAAGTCTATGGCCCCTATGATAATGAAGTCCTGGTCGGGAAGGCGATTAAAGGCATTCGCGACAAGGTACAGATTGCGACAAAATTTGGTTTTCGCATCCTTCCTTCCGGACATGGTCTTGAACGTATGGCTGGTGTTGACAGCCGCCCTGAACATATTCGTGAAGCGGTAGAAGGTTCACTTAAACGTCTCAATATCGAGACTATCGATCTGCTTTATCAGCACCGCGTCGACCCGTCTGTACCTGTTGAAGACGTTGTGGGAACAATGGCTGATTTAATCAAGGAAGGGAAAGTTCGCCATATCGGGCTTTCAGAAGTCTCAGCCGAAACGTTGCGCCGGGCCTGCAAAGTTTATCCGATTACCGCCGTGCAAACGGAATATTCGCTCTGGACTCGCGAGCCGGAGGAAAGCATTCTCAACGCTTGCCGCGAGCTGGGCGTTGGGTTTGTGCCCTACAGTCCGCTGGGTCGCGGATTTTTAACCGGGAAAATCACGGACAGCTCAGGCTTTGGCGAGGATGATTTCCGGCGGAACCTGCCTCGCTTCCAGAAAGCAGCGATGCAGAAAAACCAACAGCTGCTCGGCCAGCTACAGGATGTCGCGGATAAATACCGCTGTTCCCTCGCACAGCTGGCCCTCGCATGGGTGATGAGTAAAGGAGATGACATTGTTCCTATTCCGGGGGCTCGAAAAATAGCGCATTTGCAGGATAATGCGGGGGCGGTCAGCCTGAATCTTTCCGATTCTGATATTAAGTTCGTTGACCATGTCTTTACGCCTGACAATATTCAGGGGCAAAGATATAACCAGGGTGATTTTAATTTAATCGATAAATAACACACCGCATTACATTCTCCCGCTTCTCTGGCGGGAGAGTTGTTCATCTGTGCATTAAATATCGCAATAATAAATAGAAGGCTAATGAATTCTTCTTCCGTTCAGTCTTAAGGTTTTCTTAATTTTGAATTGAACTATCTTTCCCATCTGGATTTTTATCATTTCAAACCACGCAATAATGAAATTTTACACTTTTACGCGTAAACTGGATTGATACTAATTATCATTAGCGTTGTTGTATGCTTTAATCCTGTCCCACAAAGCTATGAGTGGTTACTCCCGTTGGTCTATTAAGGATATGTTCATGAATTCTCGCCTGCTGTCCTGCTTCTCGCTTGCCTTGTTGTCGTCATCCCTTTTCCTTTCCACACAATCAGTTGCCGCAGATAACAACGAAGGTATCGTTGTGTATAACGCGCAGCATGAAAACCTGGTGAAGTCGTGGGTTGACGGTTTTACCAAAGAAACCGGCATTAAAGTGACTTTGCGCAATGGTGATGACAGCGAGCTGGGTAACCAGCTGGTTCAGGAAGGCAGCGCATCGCCGGCCGACGTATTCCTGACGGAAAACTCACCGTCCATGGTGCTGGTGGATAACGCTAACCTGTTTGCGCCGCTGGATGCAGACACCCTGAAGCAGGTACCGGCAGAGTATCGTCCGGCGCACGGTCGCTGGATCGGCATTGCCGCCCGCAGCACGGTATTCGTCTATAACCCTGCGAAACTGAGCGAGCAGCAGCTTCCTAAGTCGCTGATGGATCTGGCGAAACCCGAGTGGAAAGGCCGCTGGGCGGCATCACCGTCAGGCGCGGATTTCCAGGCCATCGTGAGCGCGATGCTGGCTCTGAAAGGCGAAAAGGCCACTCTGGAATGGCTTAAGGCGATGAAAGCCAATTTCGTTGCCTATAAAGGCAACAGCACGGTGATGAAAGCCGTCAATGCCGGCCAGATTGATGGCGGCGTGATTTATCACTACTACCGCTTTGTCGATCAGTCCAAAACCGGTGAAAACAGCAAAAACACTCAGCTCTACTACTTCAAACACCAGGATCCGGGCGCGTTTGTGAGCCTCTCTGGCGGTGGCGTGCTGGCGTCCAGCAAGCACAAAGCCCAGGCGCAGGCCTTCATCAAATACATTACCGGCAAAGAAGGTCAGGAGAGTCTGCGTACCAACAACGCCTTTGAATACGCTGTGGGCGTAAACGCGGCCTCAAACCCGAAACTGGTCCCGCTGAAAGATCTTGATGCACCGAAAGTTGAACCTTCAACGCTCAACAGTAAAAAAGTTATCGAGCTGATGACGCAAGCCGGTCTGCTGTGATCCTGAGAGTGAAGTGAACGTCTTATGTCTGGTCTGAGTCTCGACATCGGAAAAAACAGAGTGCAGGAGCCTGCCCGCAGGCGTCCTGCACTGCCGATGGTTGCGTTAGCTGTGTTGTTTTCATTAATGGCGCTTCTGCCTTTGGGTTTTATCATTGCCATTGGCATTGAGACCGGCTGGGAAACCATTAAGGCGCTGGTGTTTCGCCCGCGTGTTGCTGAGCTACTCAGCAACACGCTGTGGCTGACGGCTTTAGCGGTTCCGCTGTGTATCGTGACGGGCGTGGCGATAGCCTGGCTCACCGAGCGCACAGATCTTGCCGGGCGAGGGATCTGGTCTGCACTGGCGGTCGCCCCGCTGGCGATCCCCGCGTTTGTGCAAAGCTATGCCTGGGTGAGCGTTGTCCCTTCCATGCATGGGCTCTCTGCGGGCGTGTTCCTCTCCGTTCTGGCCTACTATCCGTTTATCTATATGCCGGTTGCGGCGGTGCTGCGTCGTCTTGACCCGACGCTTGAAGATGTCGCCGCATCGCTCGGCACGCCGCCCTGGCGGGTCTTTTTCCGCGTGGTGCTGCCTCAGCTCAAGCTGGCTATCTGCGGCGGCGCGCTGCTGGTGGCGCTGCATCTGCTGGCGGAATATGGCCTGTACGTGATGATCCGCTTTGATACCTTCACCACGGCAATCTATGACCAGTTCCAGTCTACCTTCAGCGGCCCGGCGGCGAACATGCTGGCGGGCGTGCTGGCCTTGTGCTGTCTGGCTATTCTGGTGCTGGAAGGCGTAACGCGCGGAAAAGCACGCTACGCGCGCATTGGCGCCGGGGCCGCGCGCGAACAGAAACGCTGGCCGCTGAAGCCTGCGGCTACCGCGCTGGGCCAGCTGTTTTTCATCGTGCTGATCGTGCTGGCGCTGGGCGTGCCGTTGATTGTCCTGTGTCGCTGGATTTGGCTCGGCGGCGTGCAAAACTGGATGAGTCCCGATCTCTGGCACTCCCTGCGCCAGACGCTGATGCTCGGCGTGGGCGGTGCGCTCCTGACGACGGCGTGCGTGATCCCCATCGCGTGGCTCGGTATCCGCTATCCGCACCGTATCTTCCGGATGCTGGAAGGGTGCATCTATATCACCAGTTCACTGCCGGGCATTGTCACGGCGCTGGCGCTGGTCACCGTCACCATTCATTACGCCCGCCCCATTTACCAGACGGAAATTACCCTGTTCCTGGCCTACCTGCTGATGTTTATGCCCCGAGCGCTCATAAACCTTCGGGCGGGGATTGCGCAGGCGCCGGTCGAGCTGGAAAACGTGGCGCGCAGCCTGGGCAGCACGCCCGCGAAGGCGCTCTGGAGCGTCACGATGCGGCTGGCCGCGCCTGGTGCTGCGGCGGGTGCCGCGCTGGTTTTCCTCGGCGTCAGCAACGAGTTGACCGCCACGCTGTTGCTCTCTCCGCTGGGCACGCGCACGCTCTCCACCGGATTCTGGGCGCTGACCAGCGAAATTGACTATGTGGCCGCCGCGCCTTACGCGATGCTGATGATCCTGATTTCACTCCCGCTGACCGCCATTCTCTATATGCAGTCGAAAAAAATTGCAGGGCTATGACATGCTTGAATTAACCGCCATTTCTAAATCGTTTTCTGATGTGCAGGTGCTCGACAGCTTAAACCTGAGCGTTGCGCCGGGGAGCAGGACGGCGATTGTCGGTCCGTCCGGGTCGGGGAAAACCACGCTGCTGCGTATTCTTGCCGGTTTCGAAACGCCTGACATCGGGCGTATTGTCATGCAGGGGAGAACGCTGTTTGATGAAAACCGTTTTGTCCCTGCTCACCAGCGCGGGATCGGTTTTGTACCTCAGGAGGGGGCGCTGTTCCCGCACCTCAATGTGGCAGACAACATTGCCTGGGGGCTGGACGGCACCCGCCATGAGAAACGCCAGCGCGTTGAGGCGCTGATGGAAATGGTGTCTCTGGACAGGCAACTGGCAACGCACTGGCCTCACGAGATTTCCGGCGGACAGCAGCAGCGCGTGGCGCTTGCCCGTGCGCTGGCCCAGCGTCCTTCACTGATGCTGCTGGATGAACCGTTCTCGGCGCTGGATACCGGCCTGCGCGCCATGACGCGTAAGGCAACGGCCGATCTGCTGGCAGAAGCGGGCGTGGCCTCGATTCTGGTCACCCACGATCAGAACGAAGCGTTGTCCTTTGCCACGCAGGTTGCCGTGATGCGCTCCGGATGCTTCACACAGGTCGGTACGCCTTATGAGGTTTACACCCGTCCCGTTGACGAAGAGACGGCGCTGTTTCTTGGCGACGCCGTGATCCTGCCAGCGCAGCTCGCTGCCGGGTATGCCGTGTGCGCGCTGGGTGAAGTGCCGACGGACAACGCGCATGCGACAGGACAGGGCAGGGTGATGATGCGCCCTGAACAATTACGCGTGACGGCATGTGCCTCACATGAAAGCCCGATCTCGATTCTTGATGTGGATTTCACCGGACAGCTATCGACGCTCACCCTCGGATTAGCCGGGCAGCAACAGCCCGTGATTCTGAAGACCGTCAGCCAGCCAGGATGGAACCCGGGCACGGCGGTACGCATTGATATTGCTGGCACCGCGCGGGTATTCGAATATTCTTAATATTCGTTAGTAATTTCATGCAACGGGTTGTTATAAAAGAATTTTCCCGACCGTATGGCATTTCCTGAGATTCTCTACCATGCTCATAAAACCTCACCACAATGCGTGAGGTTTTTCGTAGTTGCTGATTAATCTCAAGGAAAAAAGGTTATGAAAAAGACGACTGCTATTTTGTTGGGAACGGCGTTACTGTTTACGACCAATGCTTTTGCTGCTCAGTTGCTGACAAAAAATGAGTTCAAGAAAGTTGCGTCTCAGTATCAAAAAATCGGTACGGTAAGTACCTCGAATGAGGTATCGGTTGATGATGCAAAAAAAGAACTGATTGAGAAAGCCGATAAGAAAGGCGCAGATGTCCTGGTGCTCACGTCAGGGAACACCAACAATAAAATTCACGGTACGGCCAATATCTACAAGAAAAAATAACGTCATTGCAGCCACCCCCGCAACGGGGTGGTTGTTCCCCTCATTTCTCGCCAAACCTCCTCATGAACGCGGTTACACTTGCTAATGCATGTATAATGCGTATAGTTCTCATTTGCATTTCAATAAACACATTCTAAGGCCCGACAACGGGTCATTTTTGCGCGCACGTTTAAATGAGTTAACGATGAACAACACTAAAATAAACAACACGCTGTTGGCGCTCGCCGTTGGCGCGGTGACGCATTCCGCCTTCGCGGCGGACGATCAAAAAGAGGACACCCTCGTTGTCCAGGCTGCACCAGCCAGCGATTTCAAACCCGGTGGCGACCAGTTGGTACCGGCCTTCCTTGACGGGCAGATGGCGAATGGCGGGCGCATGGGGATGCTGGGCCAGCAGAACGCCATGGACGTGCCGTTCAACATCATCAGCTACACCTCGAAGCTGGTGGAAGATCAGCAGGCGAAAACCATTGCCGATGTCGTCGCGAACGACGCGGGCGTGCAGTTCGTCCAGGGATTCGGCAACAGCGCGGAAACCTACCGTATCCGTGGCTTGAAGTTCGACGGTGACGACATGACCTTTGGCGGGCTGTCCGGCGTGCTGCCGCGCCAGGTGGTGGATACCCAGATGGTTGAGCGCATTGAGATCTTCAAAGGGGCAAACGCCCTGATGAACGGCGCGGCGAGCTCCGGCGTGGGCGGGATGATCAACCTTGAGCCAAAACACGCGGGCGAACTCCCGCAGGCGAAAGTGGGCGTGGACTACACCTCAGATTCTCAGATTGGCACCACGCTGGATGCGGGTCGTCGCTACGGCGACAACGACCAGTTTGGCGCGCGGGTGAACCTGGTCCATCGCGAAGGGGAAACCGGCATACCGAACGATCGCCGCCGCACCACGCTGCTCTCTACCGGCCTGGATTACAGCGGTGACCGCTTCCGCACCTCGCTTGATCTGGGCTATCAGAAGAAAACCTTCCACGGTAGCCCAACCAGCGTCAACATTTCGGCGGTGGATTTCGTGCCCGAGCCGCCGAAAAACGATCGCAACTTCTCGCAGAAGTGGGCCTACAGCAACATCGAAAACGAGTTCGGGATGTGGCGCAGCGAGTACGACATCACCGACGGCTGGACCGCCTATACCGGCCTGGGCGCGCAGCATGCGCATGAGGAAGGGATCTACAGCGCGCCGAAGCTGGTGGACAAAAGCGGCAAGGCAACGGTCAGCCGCCTTGATACCAACCGCATCAGCGACTCCGTCAGCGGTATGGCGGGCATTCGCGGTAATTTCAATACCGGTTTCGTCTCGCATAAGGTCAACGTCGGCTATTCGGCGATGACCAAAAACGAAAAAATCGCGTGGAAAATGTCGGCGACGAAGGATAACCCGACGACCAACATCTACCACAATACCGGCGTGGATATGCCGGACAGCAGCAACCTCAACGGCTCAGGCGGGAAATACAGCGATCCGCTGACCAGCGGACGCACCCGTACCCAAGGCTGGCTGTTGAGCGATACGCTGGGCGTACTGGACGACAAACTGCTGTTCACCGCCGGCGCGCGCCACCAGAAGGTGGTCATTCGCGGGTATAACAAAATTACCGGTGCGGAAAACGCGGCAGACGGCTTCGACGGCAGCCGCTGGATGCCAACCTACGGCGTGGTCTACAAGCCGTGGGAGGAAATCTCCCTCTATGCTAACCATACCGAAGCGCTGCAGCCGGGCAAAACCGCGCCTAATACCGCCACCAACTACGGCCAGAGCACCGGTATCGTGCACTCTAAGCAGAACGAAGTGGGCGTGAAGGCGGACTTTGGCCGCGTGGGCGGATCGCTTGCGCTGTTCGAAATCAAGATGCCGTCGGCGATCCTCGACGACAGCGGCCACTACGGCCTTGACGCCGAGCAGCGTAACCGTGGCGTGGAGCTGAACGTCTTTGGCGAGCCCCTGCTGGGGATGCGCCTCAACGCCAGCGCCACCTGGCTGCAGGCCGAGCTGACCAAAACCAAAAATGGCGTCAATCAGGGGAACGATGCGATCGGTATTCCGAACTTTTACGCCGTGCTGGGCGCAGAGTACGACATCAAGCCGATTGACGGTCTGACCGCCACTGCCCGCGTCAACCACTCCGGCGCGCAGTACGCTGACCTGGCAAACACCAAAAAGCTGGACAGCTACACCACGCTGGATCTGGGTATGCGCTATCGCTTCGCGGTGAACCACAATGCAAACCCGATGACCGTGCGCGCAGGCATCGACAACGTGACCAATGAAAACTACTGGGCCAGCGTGGACGATTCCGGTACTTACATCACGCAGGGTGAACCGCGTACCTTTAAGATCTCGGTTGGCTACGAATTCTAAGCGTTCCATCTCGTTATCCGGGGCTGGGATGCCCCAATCCCTTGCTACCTCCAGCATGAAGTGTTAAAACGTGCCCCTTCTAAAAAAGAGACAGGGGTAGGACGTGAAAGACGCGTCATCCGCTTCAGGCCATGGTAGCGCCGAAGCCTCGTCGGATCAGAATCCGACGCTGCAACGTGGTTTGCAAAATCGACATATTCAGTTAATTGCCCTTGGCGGCGCGATCGGTACCGGGCTGTTTCTTGGCATCGGCCCCGCTATTCAGATGGCGGGCCCGGCGGTACTGCTGGGGTATGGTATCGCCGGGATTATTGCCTTCCTGATCATGCGCCAGCTTGGCGAGATGGTTGTTGAAGAGCCGGTTTCAGGCTCCTTCGCGCACTTTGCTTATAAATACTGGGGCCCGTTTGCCGGCTTCCTGTCCGGCTGGAACTACTGGGTTATGTTCGTGCTGGTGGGGATGGCGGAGCTGACCGCCGCAGGCATCTACATGCAGTACTGGCTGCCGGATGTCCCGACGTGGATCTGGGCGGCGGCCTTCTTCATCATTATCAACGCCGTAAACCTTGTTAACGTCCGCCTGTATGGTGAAACCGAGTTCTGGTTTGCGCTGATCAAGGTGCTGGCGATTATCGGCATGATCGGCTTTGGCCTGTGGCTGCTGTTCTCCGGCCACGGCGGCGAGCGCGCCACGATCGATAACCTCTGGCAGCACGGCGGCTTCCTGGCGACCGGCTGGAAAGGGCTGATCCTCTCGCTGGCAGTGATCATGTTCTCCTTCGGCGGATTAGAGTTGATTGGCATCACCGCCGCGGAAGCGCGCGACCCGCATAAAAGCATTCCAAAAGCGGTCAACCAGGTGGTGTACCGTATTCTGCTGTTCTACATCGGCTCGCTGGTGGTGCTGCTGGCGCTCTATCCATGGGTGGAAGTGAAATCCGACAGCAGCCCGTTCGTGATGATTTTCCACGATCTGAACAGCAACGTGGTCGCCTCGGCGCTGAACTTTGTCATTCTGGTGGCGTCTCTGTCGGTCTATAACAGCGGCGTTTACTCCAACAGCCGTATGCTGTTTGGCCTCTCCGTGCAGGGCAACGCGCCGAAGTTCCTTACCCGCGTCAGCCGTCGCGGCGTGCCGGTGAATTCCTTGTTCCTTTCCGGTGCCATTACGTCGCTGGTAGTGCTAATCAACTACCTGCTGCCGAAAGAGGCCTTTGGCCTGCTGATGGCGCTGGTTGTCGCCACGCTGCTGCTGAACTGGATCATGATCTGCCTGGCGCACCTGCGATTCCGCGCCGCGATGCGCCGCAAGGGACGCGAGACGCAGTTCAAAGCGCTGCTTTACCCGGCAGGGAACTACATCTGTATCGCTTTCCTGGGGCTAATTCTGGTGCTGATGTGCACCATGGATGAGATGCGCCTTTCGGCGATGCTGCTGCCGGTGTGGGTGATCTTCCTGTTTGTGACGTTTAAGCTTTCCCGCAAAAAGTAGCACGTTTTTCACCCTCTCCCTGTGGGAGAGGGCCGGGGTGAGGGCACCAGACCGCACTTGCCTTCACGCCCGGTTGCCTACACAGATTACCTGGCAATGATCCCCGACAGGGCGCGAATATCGTTCCCGGTCGGGGACTGGTGAATACGCAACCCAAATTCATCCACCACCGCGAAAATATGGTCGAAGATGTCGGCCTGAATCTCCTCATATTCTGCCCAGACCACCGTATTGGTGAAGGCATATATTTCAATCGGCAAACCATTCGCGTCAGGTGCTAGCTGGCGCACCATCAGCGTCATATCTTTGCGAATGCGCGGGTGGTTGCGCAGATATTCGTTCAGGTAGGCGCGGAAGGTGCCGATATTGGTCATCTTGCGCAGGTTTAATACCGATTCCCCTTCACCGTTCTGCTGATTCCACAGGTTAATTTCCTCATGACGCGCGGCCAGATAAGGCTTCAGCAGTTTCGCCTGAATGAGTTTCTGCTGCTCCTGCTCGTCGAGGAAATGAATACTGGTGGTATCAATATTCAGGCTGCGCTTAATACGTCGCCCGCCGGAGGCAGACATGCCGCTCCAGTTGATAAAGGCGTCGGAGACCAGGGCCCATGTCGGAATGGTCGTAATCGTATTATCGAAATTGCGTACTTTCACGGTGGTCAGGCCGATATCCGTCACCGTGCCGTTGGCGCCGTATTTCGGCATCTCCAGCCAGTCGCCGAGCTTGAGCATGTCGTTGGCGGAAAGCTGAATACCCGCCACAAGTCCGAGTATCGGGTCTTTAAACACCAGCATCAGCACGGCGGCCATGGCGCCCAGACCGCTTATCAGAATCGCCGGGGACTGGCCGATGAGCAGGGAGATAATCAATATCCCCACCAGGATGGCGCTCACCAGCTTGATGCCCTGGAAGATCCCTTTCAGCGGCAGCTGTGACGCGGTGGCCATTTTCTGCGACAGATTGAAAATCACGTCCAGCAGCGAGAAGAAGGAGAGCAGGGCATATACCATTACCCACAGCCTGGCGCAGGTAGTGAGAATTTCCGCTGCTTCGCTGCCTTTTTGCAGCCACAGTACCGCCTGGACGTTGACAATTATCCCCTGCAGGGTAAAGGCCAGACGGTGAAATAATTTATTCTGGGTGATGATCTGCAGCCATAAATGGCTGCTGGCCTGCGCGCGTTTTTCGAATGCGCGAAGCACCCCTTTGTGCAGAATAAAATGAACGATGATGGCGGTAAGAAAAATAATACCAAAGATAATCACTAAAGAGGTGGTGTGATTAATTTCAATGCCTAACTCTTCAACCTGAGCAATCAATTCCTGCATAACGTCTCCTGTATTTTTGCAGCCCCATAATGGCGGCTGCGGATCTATTATGCAAATTCACGAACTTATTTGACGGCCTGGCAGACCTTTACCACTGGCAGGCACAGGCTATGGCGGATGCGCAGCGTCGCCAGAGCCAGCACCACCATCATGGCCGTTTCCACCATCAGGAAGACGTTAACCGCCTGGGTGTAATCCCCGTGATGGTTTTGCAGCGCGTGCAGCAAAATTGCGCCAAAAATGGCCGGGCCAAGACCCAGCGCGGCCTGCTGCAGCGTGCTTAAAATAGCGCTCGCGGCCCCCGCGTCGTCAGGCTGAATGTCGCGCATCCCGATGCGGTAGAAGCTGTTCACGATCAGCGCCTGCCCGTAGCCCACCAGTCCGGTGGCGGGTGCCAGCGTCAGGGCGGTATTCTCCATGCCCCAGACGCGGAACGTGGCGATCAGCGCCAGCAGGCCGGTAATCTGGATCGCCAGACCCGTCAGCAGGATGGTGCTGGTGCTGTAGCGGGCAATCAGCCGCGGCGCGAACCACGCCGAAACAAAGTAGGTCACGCCAAGGGCGATAAAGCTGTTCCCGGACTGCCACGGCGCCATCCCCAGACCCGTTTGCATGGTCAGTGCCATACAGAACATAAATCCGGACCAGACGCTGAAAAAGAGCATCGCAATCAGAATGCCAAAGCGAACGCTGCGAAGCGCAAGCAGGCGCGGCGGGATCAGCGGGTGGGCATTCTCACGCTCTTTTTTGCGCGCATTCAGCGCCATCAGCCAGGCCAGCGGAACAAGGGCTAGCAGCATCGCCTTCAGCGGCCAGGACCAGTGCCACTGCGGGCCGAGCGCCATCGGGAACAGCAGGCAGCAAAGCATGATGGCCAGCAACACGGTACCCGGCCAGTCGATGCGTGACGGCGTCTCGCGACGGGTTTCCGGTACGAAGCGGCGGCTCAGCGCCAGCACCACCAGACAGATCGGCACGTTGATAAAGAAGGCGTTACGCCAGCCCAGTCCGGCGATATCCGCCGACACCAGCCAGCCCCCGCCCATCTGCCCGACGATAAACGCAATCCCGCCGATGCCGCCGAACAGGCTGATGGCTTTTGCATGCGCCGTACCTTTCAGCGTCACGTGCAGCGTGGCAAGAATTTGCGGCATGATCAGTGCGGCACCCGCGCCCTGAACGATGCGCGCGGCGAGCAGCTGTTCAATGTTCCCCGCCATTCCGCACAGCAGCGAGGCCAGACCAAAGCTCGCCACACCCCACATAAACAGACGGCGACGGCCAAAATTATCCCCCAGCTTGCTGCCGAGCGCGAGGCAGACGGCAAAGGCCACGCCGTAGAGCGCGACGATCAGCTCCAGCTCGGTGGCGGTAGCGTGCAGTGAATGGGTAATGGCGTCCAGCGCCACGTTGGTGATTGAGGTATCAATCATCGGCAGCATCTGGCCGGTTAACAGCAATATCAGGCCAGCGCGACCCGGTGAAACAACTGACGTATTCATGGTAACTCCATTGCGTCATTCAGCAGATGGTCGTAGCATCTACCATCAGATAAACGGGTACCAGTTCTTGCTTATACTGGTACTGGCACTACCATGCAGGGGGATTTATGGCGCTGATGTCTGAACCCGTCGTCTCACTTCAGGATGACACCCGAAAACAGCTGGGGGCATTTTTACGCGCGCGGCGTGAAAGCCTCGATCCGCAGCGCTTAGGCCTGCCGCGCAGCGGTCGCCGCCGCACGCCCGGTCTGCGTCGGGAAGAGGTAGCGATGCTCGCTGACGTGGGCGTAACCTGGTACACCTGGCTTGAGCAGGGCAGGGACGTCAATCCGTCCAGCGCGGTGATGGCGGCCGTGGCAAAAGCGCTGCAATGTACCCCGACCGAGGCCCGGCATCTGTTTGTATTAGCGGGTTTGCCGCCGGGTGAAGCACCCCAGGCGGTCTGCTGCGAGGGCATCAGCGAAGGCACACGCCGCCTGCTCGACACCCTGCTGCCAAAACCTGCCAGCATCCAGAAGCCCAATTTCGACATCGTGGCGTGGAACGACAGCTTCGGCCACCTGATGGGGGTGGATTTCAATGAAATCCCGCCGGAAGATCGCAACTGTATTTACCTGTTCCTCACGCATCCGGCGTGGCGCGCGCGCCTCGGCAGACGCGACGACGTGCTGCCCATCTTTGTCTCCTATTTCCGCGCGGCGATGGCCGAGCACCGGGGTGACCCGCTGTGGGAGGCCAAACTGGCGCGCTTCTTTGCGGTGTCCGAAGAGTTTAAAACCCTGTGGCACCAGCGTAACGACGTGCGCGGCGTGGAGAACCAGCTCAAGCTGTTTACCCATCCCGAACTGGGGGAGTTTACGCTGCAGCAGATGTACTGGTATTCCGCGCCGCGAAACGGGTCGCGTCTGCTGGTGTATCTGCCGGTAGATGAGGCAGGAGAGCGGGCGATGGCGTGGCTGGCGGCGCAGGGGAAATAGTTTTTTTGCGAGGGGTTTTCAGGGAATAAGCACGGTTTCGGTTTAGCCTGGTTGAAGCGTATAAAGTGCGTCATGAAAGGCAATATTAGCCTTTAATGCAAATTGTCTTATATGCTAATATCATCAGGGATGAAAATCGTGTTCAGACTTATCGTTCATGAGGCCGTCAGAGAAGAAATTCTCGCATTGCCAGCAGAGGTACAGGCGAAGCTGATTCGCCAACTTGATAAATTACGCACTCACCCGACAGCACTACGAGAACCAGACAGCAAGCCCTTACCCTATGGTTTGTTTGAAATCAGAACCGTTGGGGCGATCCATAGCCGTGGGATCTATGTGTACCAGCGGGAAAAGACGATTTTCCTGTTGCGTGTGTTTATCAAAAAGACGCAAAAAACACCCTCTGCTGAGATTCGTCTGGCGCTGAAAAGACAACAGGAGATGTTGGATGAGCAAGAAGATTATTGACTGGGACGAATTAAGAACCGAGCTGTTAAGTGATGCGGAAGTAAAGGCGTCTTTTGATGCGGAAGCCCGTAAAGAACGTTTGCAGGAGATGCTGGCACAATGGCGTAATCATGCTGGCCTGACGCGTGCTCAGGTTGCAGAGCGAATGGGCGTCAGCGCGCCAACGGTATCGCGAATGGAAGCCAATATCACCCGGGCGAGCCTTGATACGTTAACGCGATATGCGCTGGTATGTGGGGTTAAGCATCCGCAGATCACGCTTTATTGATGGCTGGCACGCCGGGATCCAGCGTGCCAGTAAGGTTTAGCACTCAGTCACAATCGTGCTCAGCGGCAGGCGAGATTTCGGCAGCGTGGCGTTGAAATCTTCCACGCTGTGATGCCCAACCGGCACCACCACCAGGCTGGTGAAGCCCTTCTCTTTCAGGCCAAACTCTTCGTCGAGAATAGCGGCATCGAAACCTTCAATCGGTACCGCGTCCAGGCCCATTGCGCCCACGCCCAGCAGGAAGTTGCCGACGTTCAGGTAAACCTGCTTCGCCATCCACTGGTCGTCATCCTTCAGATCCACGCGGTGCATGTCGGCAAAGTAGGTACGGCCCTTATGGTTCGCGGCTTTGGCTTCCGGGGTGTTGAAGCGACCGTCAGCTTCTTCCTGATCGACAACGCGTTCCAGCCAGGCATCGTCCATCGCGGTTTTCGCGCAGAACACCACCACGTGAGAAGCATCCAGCATTTTGCGTTCGTTGAACACATAGGTGCCCGCCGCGGATTTCGCCACGCGCGCTTTTCCTTCCTCGGTGCTGGCCACAATGAAGTGCCACGGCTGGGAGTTGGTGCTGGACGGGCTGTACTGCAGCAGGGTTTTGATTTTTTCCGCTTCTTCCGCGGTCAGTTTTTTGCTTGCGTCGAACGCCTTGGTGGAGTGGCGTTTCAGGGCGACAGAAATGATATCCATAACAACTCCTGGTGATGAAATTCGCCCGCTCGCGGGCGCGAAAGGAAAGCAGATTACCGCGCGAAGCGGCAAAAGATAAGTGCAATTCGAGCGCTTAATCTGTTCGTCTCAGACGAACAATCAGACTGGCCGGATCCACTTCTGGTCTTTTTTCGGCAGCTTATCCACCACCAGATGCCAGGAGTCATTAATGAGGTCGGTAACCAGTTCCGGCGTCACGTCGTCAGTGCCGTAAAGGGAAATCCAGTGCTTTTTACTCAGATGGTAGCCGGGTTCTACCCCGCGGTAGATCTGCTGGTTTAACAGTGATTTCTCCGGGTCTGACTTCAGGCTGACGTGCGGCCGCCCGTGCGCGACGGCCACAATCATGAAAATTTTTCCGCCCACTTTGAAGACGTCAAACTCCGGCCCGAACGGCCAGCAGTGTTCGGTGAACGGCAGTTCCAGGGCCACATGCATAGCGTGCTCCTGTAAGGCTTTACTCTCCATTGGCGTCCTCATACGCAAGCCCGCGCCACATCACCTCAAAGCCGAGCGCTTTAAAATCAACGGCGCGGGACGGATCGCGGGTGGCAAATTCCATCGTGCTTTCAGCCAGCGATAAGAAAAGTGCATCGCCAAACGTTTTAAATTCATCCGACATAAACACCGGGCGCACCGAGCGGCGGCACAGCTCATGGAGTTCCGGGAACATATCTTTCACCGCCTGTTCCGTTTCGACGCTCAGCTTTTCACTGACGCCAATCTGGCGGATCGCCGCATGAGAAACGGGGTTACGTATACCCCAGTCCACATAGCTGTTCCAGATATTGCGGGTATGTTCTTTAGGCAGCGTGATGGTGCGATCGAGGTTCGCCAGCATGGTCTGGCAGAGATCCTGCTTTAGATGCACATAGAGGGCATTCAGCAGATCGTCTTTCGTAGCAAAGTAGCGGAACAGGGTACCTTCGGCGACGCCCGCCTTACGGGCAATGAGCGCCGTTGAGGCGGCAATACCTGACTGTGCAAACGCCGCCGTTGCGGCTTCCAGTAAGGCCTGTTTTTTATCTTCACTCTTCGGACGTGCCACTAAATTGTTCCCCCTGTCAATGGTTAAAACCCTGATTGAAACACGTGCTTTGACACGCTGCAACGCGGAATGTCAAAGATCGAAAACGTCTTGACGACTTTATCATCATATCTATAATGAGTGCTTACTCACTCATAATCAAGTTTACCCTGCGCACGCTATCGGATGGGGCGCGTTTTCGGGTCAGGATATGAAAAAACCTCTCTTCATCTGCGTGGTGTTAATCATGATTATTGCTTCAGCCGCGAGTTTACCGTTTGTTCTGAATGCCGGATTCGGCCAGCCGCCGCAGGGTGAGCAGCTCACTGAAGTGGAGGCCTCCCCTCAGTATCGCGAGGGGAAATTCCACAATACGTTGCCGACGCCGGGTTATAACGGTGACAAAAACATGCTGGTCGCGATGTGGGAATTTCTGACCAAAAAAACCGAAAACGCCCGCCCGGCCCGGCCGCTTCCGCTGGTGAAAACCGATCTTGCGAGCCTGCCGCTGGAGCAGGACACCCTGGTGTGGCTCGGTCACTCCTCGTGGTACCTGCAGCTCGCGGGCAAACGCATCCTGATTGACCCGGTTCTTGGCAACTATGCCGCGCCGTTCTCGTTCCTCAATAAGGCCTTTGCCGGCGAGTATCCGTGGCGCGCTGAACGCATGCCGGCGATCGACCTGCTGATTATCTCGCACGATCACTACGATCATCTGGATTACGCCACCATCAGGGCGCTACTGCCGAAGGTGAAGCGCGTGGTGACGCCGCTGGGCGTGGGATCCCACCTGCGCTACTGGGGAATGAAGCCCGAGATTATTGACGAGCGCGACTGGAACCAGTCGGTACGCATCAGCGATGAATTGACGGTGCATGTTCTGCCAGCACGTCACTTCTCCGGGCGCGGCATTAAACGCGATCGCACCCTGTGGGGCAGCTTTATGTTCGTCACGCCAGATCAGAAGATTTATTACAGCGGGGATTCCGGTTACGGCCCGCACTTTAAGGCTATCGGAGAGCAGTTTGGCGAGGTGGATTTAGCCATTATGGAAAACGGCCAGTACGACCAGGACTGGAAGTACATCCACATGCTGCCGGAGGAAACGGCGCAGGCCTCGGCGGATCTCAACGCGAAAGCCGTGGTGCCCGGGCATAACGGACGCTTCGTGCTGGCGAAACACGCCTGGAACGATCCGCTGATCCAGCTGGCAAAAGCCAGCAAGGATAAAAATTATCGGCTGCTGACGCCGGAACTGGGCGAGCCCGTCAGGGTAAGCGACAGCGCACAAACCTTTCGTGCGTGGTGGGAATAATGTTTAAGCGAGAAGCAGAGGGGGACAGCAGTATGACCATTTCCGCTCAAGTCATCGACACTATCGTCGAATGGATCGACGACAATCTGCATCAGCCATTACGTATAGAAGAGATTGCCCGCCACGCGGGTTACTCGAAGTGGCACCTGCAGCGGCTGTTTATGCAGTACAAAGGGGAGAGCCTGGGACGTTATATCCGTGAACGTAAGCTGCTGCTGGCGGCGCGCGATCTGCGAGAATCCGACGCCCGGGTGTACGACATCTGCCTGCGCTACGGGTTTGACTCGCAGCAGACGTTTACCCGTATCTTCACCCGTACGTTCAACCAGCCGCCGGGTGCGTACCGTAAAGAGAACCATAGCCAGACACATTAATCTGTCGCGTGTAGGCCGGGTAAGGCGTAGCCGCCACCCGGCTTTTTTATGGGCTCAGGACGCGAGTGAAAACCAGCGTCGCCAGACGAAACGCAGCACGAAGAATTCAATCGCCCCGAGCAGTAAAAACCACACGCAGAACAGAATGGTGTAGAGCTGGTTAAGATCGACCATGTGAAAGGTCTGAACCAGCTTTTGCGCCAACACCAGCCCAAGCGAAGGCGCAGGGAGCAGCAGGCACGAAAGCAGGGCCAGCAATAAAATGCCCCCCGCCGTAAGCAGCGATTCTAACGGGTGTTTCATCGTAATGTTAATCGTCAGTTAAAAATGTCATTGTCCGGCATTCTGTAACGTAAAGCAATATCAGCCCCGCTGGCCTTTTTGAATAAAACAAAGACATTATTACTGCGAATTAATAACAACATACGACCCGGCGTTTATATTAATATCGCGTTATGTAAATAAACGTCCGCATCAGGAAAATAATTTTACAAATGTATAGGTGCTATAACCAATTAACGTGGCAATAACAATGGCCGCGATAACGTATAACACCAGTCTGCGCCCGCGATAAATACCCCACATGGTTCCCCCTCGTTTAGTATTGGTTTAGAAATATTTTGTAAAAATCAGCTCATCGAAATAGTTTTAATCAGTTTTGAATAACCGAGAAGCCATTATATTGCGGTAGATCAATTTTACCCGCAAGACTTTAAAATGAATTTATTTAAGCCCGAAAGGAATTCAGGCTTCAGTTCACCGGATATTGAAGGAAAAATACCATGAGCGAAAAAAAATTGTCCCCAAACATGCCGCCTTCCGGCGGGCTGGCATACCAGCAGACCGCAGAGCAGGTGCTTGCACACGCGCAGAGCCAGGCCAGCGGTCTGGATCGTGCGGAGGCGCAGGCGCGTCTGCAAAAATCAGGGCCGAACGCGCTGCCGGAGAAAAAAGGCAAACCCGCCTGGCTGCGTTTCCTGGCCCATTTTAATGATGTGCTGATTTATGTCCTGCTGGCCGCCGCCGTATTAACGGCAGTAATGGGCCACTGGGTGGATACGCTGGTTATTTTGGGCGTGGCGGTAATCAATGCCTTAATTGGCCATATTCAGGAAAGCAACGCGGAAAAATCCCTGAAGAGTATTCGTAATATGCTCGCCAGCGAGGCGCGCGTTATTCGTAACGGTAACCATGAAACAATCCCCACAACTGAAATAGTCCCGGGCGATATTATTGTATTACGCGCGGGGGATCGTATTCCGGCGGATATGCGTTTAATTGAAGCGCATAATTTACGCGTGGAAGAAGCGATTCTGACCGGTGAATCCACCGTGGTGGATAAACACGTTAATCCGCTGAGCGGTGAATTACCGCTGGGCGATCGTACCAACATGGTCTTCTCCGGGACGACAGTCAGCGCGGGCGGCGGCGTCGGTGTGGTCACCGCGACCGGTCAGGATACGGAACTCGGCCACATCAACCAGATGATGGCGGGTATCGAAAAGCACCGCACACCGCTGCTGGTGCAGATGGACAAGCTGGGTAAAGCGATCTTCGCGATTATTCTGGCGATGATGGCCGCGCTGTTTGTCTTCAGCCTGGCGTTCCGCGAGATCCCGATGGGCGAGCTGCTGCTCTCCCTGATTAGCCTGGCGGTCGCCTCCGTACCGGAAGGTCTGCCGGCAATTATCTCCATCATCCTCTCCCTGGGCGTGCAGGCGATGGCGCGCAAGCGGGCGATTATCCGCAAGCTGCCGACGGTTGAAACCCTGGGCGCGATGACCGTGGTGTGCTCGGATAAAACCGGCACCCTGACCATGAATGAGATGACGGCTAAAGCCATCATCACCGCCGACGCCTGCTACCGTGTGGACGGTAACAGCTACGAGCCGGAGGGCAACATATACCTGGAAGGCAGCGACGAGCCGGTGCAGATCCAGCCGGGCACCGTGCTGGAGCAGTACCTGCGCACCATCGACCTGTGTAACGACAGCCAGCTGATTCAGGACGATCGCGGGCTGTGGGGCATCACCGGTGGGCCGACCGAGGGCGCGCTGAAGGTGCTGGCGGCGAAAGCCAGCCTTGAGCCGGTGATGACCACGCTGGTTAACAAGATCCCGTTCGACTCGCAGTACAAGTACATGAGCACCCACTACCAGATTGGCGGTGAGGAGCAGATCCTGATCACCGGCGCGCCGGACGTCATTTTCGCCCTCTGTGCGCAGCAGCAGACCCGTCACGGTGCGGAAGCCTTCAACCGCACGTACTGGGAAAGCGAGATGGAGCGCTATGCGCGTCAGGGGCTGCGCATGGTCGCCGCGGCGTTCAGGCCGGCGAACGGCGAGCAGGAGCTAACGCACGATGACCTGAGCCACGGCCTGATCTTCCTTGGCATCGCCGGGATGATGGATCCGCCGCGTCCGGAAGCGATTGACGCGATTAACGCCTGCCAGCAGGCGGGGATCCGCGTGAAGATGATCACCGGGGATCACCCGCAGACGGCGATGAGCATTGGTCAGATGCTGGGAATCACCAACAGCGAGCAGGCGGTCACTGGCTACGAGCTGGAGAAGATGGACGACGCCGCGCTGGCGGACGCCGCGGTGAAGTATGACATCTTCGCCCGTACCAGCCCGGAGCATAAGCTGCGCCTGGTGAAAGCGCTGCAGGACAAAGGTGAAATCGTCGGCATGACCGGTGACGGCGTGAACGATGCCCCGGCGCTGCGTCAGGCTGACGTGGGCATCGCGATGGGCATCAAGGGCACGGAAGTGACCAAAGAGGCGGCGGATATGGTCCTGACGGACGATAACTTCGCCACCATCGCCAGCGCGGTGAAAGAGGGGCGTCGCGTTTACGACAACCTGAAGAAGACCATCCTGTTCATCATGCCGACCAACCTGGCGCAGGGGCTGCTGATTGTGATTGCGCTGCTGGCGGGAAACATCATTCCGCTGACGCCGGTGCTGATTCTGTGGATGAACATGGCTACCTCCGCCACGCTCTCCTTCGGCCTGGCCTTTGAGGCCGCCGAGCGCAACATCATGCGCCGTCCGCCGCGTCAGACCGGGCAGCACGTGATGGACGCCTACGCCGTCTGGCGCGTGGCCTTCGTCGGCACCATGATTGCCATTGCCGCCTTTGCGCTGGAGGCCTGGCTGGCCCCGCGCGGCCACAGCGCGGAGTTCATCCGCACCGTGCTGCTGCAGATGCTGGTCTGCGCCCAGTGGGTGTACATGATTAACTGCCGCAACACCGAAGGGTTCTCCCTGAACCGCGGCCTGCTGGCGAACAAAGGGATCTGGCTGGTGACGGGCGTGCTGTTCCTGCTCCAGGCGGCGATTATCTACCTGCCGTTTATGCAGATGCTGTTCGGCACCGAAGCCCTGCCGCTGCGCTACTGGTTTGTGACCCTGGCCGTTGCAGGCGTGATGTTCTTCGTCGTCGAAATCGAGAAGCGACTGACCCGCAGGTTCCGTAAGGCTGCATAACCTTTTGCCCTCACCCTAACCCTCTCCCACGGGGAGAGGGGACTCTGACCTCCCTCTCCCTGTGGGAGAGGGCCGGGGTGAGGGCAACAACCCTGAGGTACTCCCATGAAATTCCCACTCCTGTTCGCGCTCCTCGCCTGCACCCTGCAACCCGCATTCGCCGCCATTCCCGTTCGCTTCGCCACCGTGGAGCAGACCGCCCATGCCGCCGAGCGCCAGATCCCGGGCCGCATCGAAGCCATCCACACCGTTGAGCTGCGCGCCCGCACGGAAGGCGTGATTACCCAAATCCACTTCCGCGACGGGCAGTACGTGAAAAAAGGCGACGTGCTGTTTGAGCTGGACGACGCCGAGCCGCGCGCCGCCCTGCGCCTGGCGCAGGCCGAAGTGAAAAGCGCCGAAGCCACGCTGCGTCAGGCGCAGCAGCAGCTTTCCCGCTTTGAAAGCCTGGGCAGCAGCAACGCCATCAGCCGTCACGACGTGGACAATGCCCGCATGCAGCGGGACGTGGCGAGCGCCGCGCTGGAGCAGGCCAAAGCCCGCCTCGACACCCGCAGCGTCACCCTGAACTACACCCGCATCACCTCGCCGATTGACGGCCGCGTGGGGCACAGCAGCTTCCACGTGGGTAGCCTGGTCAACCCGGCGAGCGGCGTTTTGGTGGAGGTCGTGCAGCTCGATCCGATCCGCATCGCCTTTGCGCTGGAAGAGGGGGCGTTTGCGACCAAAGCCGGACAGCATGCGGATATCAGCGCCATGAAGCAGGCCTGGCAGGCATTAATTGACAGCAACGGCCAGCGCGTCAGCGGTGAGCTGACCTCCGTGGACAATCGCATCGACCCGCGCACCGCCAGCGTGATGCTGCGCGCCGAGTTTGCCAATCCGCGCCATCAGCTCCTGCCCGGAGGCAACGTAAACGTGACCCTGCGACCGGCAAGCGAGCAGCCGGTGCTGACCCTGCCTGCCGCCGCGGTCCAGCAGAACGGCGACGGGTTCTTTGCCTGGGTGGTTAACGCCGACGGCAACGCCGAAATGCGCCCGCTGAAGGTCGCCGGACAGATTGGCCAGCAGTTCCAGATTTCATCCGGCGTGAAGCCCGGTGAGCGAGCGATTACTGACGGCGCGCATCGCGTGCAGCCCGGCGCTGCCGTCCAGATACTGAATTAAGGAGCCATCATGCTGACGTTTTTCATCAAACGCCCGCGCTTCGCGATGGTGATTGCGCTGGTCATCACCCTGCTGGGGGCCATTGCGCTGAAGATTATCCCGGTGGAGCAGTATCCGCAGATCACGCCGCCGGTGGTGAACGTCTCTGCCAGTTGGCCGGGTGCCAGCTCCGCTGACGTGGCGGAGGCCATCGCCACGCCGCTAGAGACGCAGCTGAACGGCGTGGATCATATGCTCTACATGGAGTCCACCAGTTCGGACGAAGGCACGTACAGCCTGAACATCACTTTTGCGGCGGGCACCGATCCGGACCTCGCCGCCATCGACGTGCAGAACCGCGTGGCGCAGGCCGTGGCGCAGCTGCCCACCGAGGCGCAGCAAAACGGCGTGCAGGTGCGCAAGCGGGCCACCAACCTGATGATGGGGGTAAGTCTTTACTCACCGAATAATACCCACACGCCGCTGTTCGTCAGCAACTACGCCAGCACCCAGGTGCGCGAGGCGCTGTCGCGTCTGCCCGGCGTGGGGCAGGTGCAGATGTTTGGCGCGCGCGACTACAGCATGCGCATCTGGCTGCGCCCGGACCGTATGAACGCCCTGAACGTCACCACCGACGACGTGGCGCAGGCGCTGCGCGAGCAGAACGTGCAGGGCGCGGCGGGTCAGGTGGGCACGCCGCCGGTGTTTAACGGCCAGCAGCAGACCCTGACCATCAACGGGCTGGGGCGCTTAAGCCAGGCCGACGAGTTTGCCGACATCATCATCCGCGCGGGGGAGATGGGCCAACTGGTGCGCCTGAAGGACGTCGCCACCATCGAGCTCGGCTCGCGCAGCTACAGCTCCGGCGCGCAGCTGAACGGGCACGATTCCGCCTACCTCGGTATCTACCCGACGCCGTCCGCCAACGCCCTGCGCGTGGCCGACGCGGTGCGCGCGGAGCTGGAGCGCCTCTCGACGCGCTTCCCGGATGACCTGGTCTACGAGGTGAAATTCGACACCACCTCTTTTGTCGCCGCGACCATTAAAGAGATCGGCGTCTCGCTGGCGCTGACGATGCTGGCGGTGGTGGTGGTCGTTTCCCTGTTCCTGCAGAGCTGGCGCGCGACGCTGATTGTCGCCCTCGCCATTCCGGTGTCGCTGGTGGGCACCTTTGCGGTGCTCTATACGCTCGGCTACTCCGCCAACACGCTGAGCCTGTTCGCCATTATTCTGGCGCTGACCATGGTGGTGGATGACGCCATCGTGGTGGTGGAGAGCGTCGAAACGCTGATGGCGGAAGGGCAGAGCCGCACGGCGGCGACCGCGCTGGCGCTGCGCCAGATCGCCGGGCCTGTCATCGCGACGACGCTGGTGCTGCTGGCGGTATTTGTGCCGGTGGCGCTGCTGCCGGGCATTGTCGGCGAACTCTACCGCCAGTTCGCGGTGACGCTCTCCACCGCCGTGACGCTCTCAAGCCTGGTGGCGCTGACCCTGACACCCGCGCTGTGCGCGATGCTGCTGCGTCCGCGCCCGGAGAAACCGGCGGCCGTTTATCGCGTCTTCAACCGCGGGCTGGATGCCACGCGCGGTTTCTACACCCGCCTCGTGCATGTCTTAAACCTGCGTCCGTGGCTGGCGCTGCTGGCCACCGCAGGCGCGGCGGCAGTCGTGCTGTTCAGCTTTATGTCGATGCCAAAAGGCTTCCTGCCACAGGAGGACCAGGGCTACTTCTTCGCCAGCGTTCAGCTGCCGGAAGCGGCTTCGCTGGAGCGCACCGAAGCGGTGATGACCACCGCGCGGGAGCTGATCGCCGAAAATCCGGCGGTGGAGGACGTTATTCAGGTCTCCGGATTTAACATCCTCAACGGCACCAGCGCCTCCAACGGTGGGTTTATCTCCATCATGCTGAAGGACTGGAGCGAGCGTCCGCCGCTGGAGGAGGTGATGGGCACCCTGCAGCGCCAACTGCTGGCCCTGCCGGAAGCGACCATCATGACCTTCGCGCCGCCGACGCTGCCGGGGCTGGGCAACGCCTCCGGCTTTGACCTGCGCATCCAGGCTCAGGCGGGGCAGAGCCCGGCGGAGCTGGAGCGCGTCACCCGCGAGGTGCTGGCGAAAGCCAACCAGCATCCGCAGCTGAGCCGCGTGTTCACCACCTGGAGCAGCAACGTGCCGCAGCTGACGCTGACCGTTGACCGCGAGCGCGCCGCGCGTCTCGACGTGCCGGTATCGCGCATCTTCAGCAGCCTGCAAACCGCCTTTGGCGGCACGCGCGCCGGGGATTTCAGCATTAACAACCGCGTCTACCACGTGGTGATGCAGAACGAGATGCAGTGGCGCGAGCGTGCGGAGCAGATCGGCGAGCTGTTCGTGCGCAGCAACAGCGGCGAGCGGGTGCGCCTGAGCAACCTCGTCACCATCACGCCAACCGTCGGCGCGCCGTTCCTGCAGCAGTACAACCAGTTCCCGTCGGTGTCGGTGAGCGGCTCGGCAGCGGCTGGGGTGAGCAGCAGCACCGCGATGGCGGTGATGGGTGAGATTCTGGCGGAGAGCCTGCCGGCCGGATACGACTACGCCTGGAGCGGCATGTCGTACCAGGAGCAGCAGACCGGCAATCAGGCGATCTGGATCGTGCTGGCGGCGGTGGTGATGGCGTGGCTGTTCCTCGTCGCCCAGTACGAGAGCTGGACGCTCCCGGCGAGCGTGATGCTCTCGGTGCTGTTCGCCATCGGCGGGGCGCTGGTCTGGCTGTGGATGGCCGGATACGCCAACGACGTGTACGTGCAGATTGGTCTGGTATTGCTGATCGCGTTAGCGGCCAAGAACGCGATTCTTATCGTCGAGTTCGCCCGCGCGCGGCGTATGGACGGAATGGCGATTGTCGATGCCGCGCGGGAAGGGGCCTCGCGCCGTTTCCGGGCGGTGATGATGACCGCCGTGTCGTTCATTATCGGCGTTCTGCCCATGATGCTGGCGACCGGGGCAGGTGCCCAGAGCCGCCGCATCATCGGCACCACGGTGTTCAGCGGCATGCTGGTGGCGACCGTGGTGGGGATCCTGTTCATCCCGGCGCTGTTCGTGCTGTTCCAGCGCCTGCGCGAGTGGGGCCACGGCCTTACGGACTCGTCGCCCACAGCTCGCAGTGCTTCTGCACCAGAGAAATCAGCGAGCCGCCGTCGGCGATAAACTCCCGCATGCGCTGCGCCTCGCTCTTGCCCTGCTTTAACAGCAGGGCAATTTCATTAATTGCGCTCGTCGCGCCAAGCTTCTCGGCCGACGGCGCAACCTGCTCCAGTAGCCAGGCGATATCTTCCGCCACGGTTTTGTGCTCGCCGGTGTGCACGTCCGTCAGGATCCCCTCCAGCCCGTAGCGACACGCCTGAAAACGGTTAAAGCGGTACAGCAGAAAATCTTTTTCCTGATGCTTATAAGGCCGCGTGGTCAGCAGCCAGTGGGACGTCGCCTGGATCAGCCCAGCGATGTTAATCGCGTGGCCGAGCGTCAGCGGCGTATCCATCACCCGCACCTCCACGGTGCCAAAATGCGGGCTGGGGCGAATATCCCAGTGCAGATCCTTGATGCTGTCGATCATGCTGGTGGAACTCAGGCGGCGGAACAGCCCCTCGAACTCCTGCCAGCTGTTGACCCACGGCATCTGGCCGTTATCCGGGAACCCTGAAAAGATGTTGAGCCGCGACGAGGAGAACTTCGTGTCGGTGCCCTGCATATACGGCGAGGCGGCCGCCAGGGCGATAAAATGCGGCACGAAGCGCGACAGGCCGTGCAGCAGGTAAATCGCGTCATCCCCGGTCCGGCACCCGACATGCACATGCTGGCCGAATACCGTTGCCTGCAAAATCAGATAGCCAAAGCGCTCCAGCGTGACGTTATAGCGCTCGTCGTCGCACACCTCCTGGCGCTGCCATTTCTGGAACGGGTGCGTCCCGCCGCCGCAGATCTGGATATGCTGCTCCGCCGCCGCGCGCAGGATGCTCTGCTGCATCACTGAGAATTGTGCCGCCGCCTGATCGATGGTCTGACACACGCCGGTGGCGATTTCGAGCATGCTTTCGGTGATGTCGTGTTTGACCTCACCGCCTTTGATGTCGTCTTTGACGGCGGCGATGAGCGCGGAGGAGTCCTGGCTCAGATCGTAGCCCGGCGGGTTAACCACCTGCAGTTCGAGCTCGATGCCAAGGGTGAACGGTTCAGAGGATTTGAAATCGGGTAAAGGCATGGCGCACTCCGTTGTCTGTGAATGTTGAGTATAGACAACGGGTGTGGCGCACTCGTCTCAGGGTGGTATAACTGATAGCAGGCTTAGCAAAAGGGGAGTGACTCATGTCTGACTATCCAACCATTGCGCTGATAGGACCCGGTGCGATTGGCACCACCATTGCCGCAGTACTGCATGACGCTGGCCGCACGCCGCTGCTCTGCGGACGGACCGCACACGCGGCGTTACGCCTGCGTCACGATGAGGGTGAAACGGTGGTGCCCGGTCCGGTATTAACCGATCCGACAGCCATCGCGCGTCCCGTTGACCTCGTTTTTATCGCGGTGAAAACGACGCAAAACGCCGACAGCGCCGGGTGGCTGCGCGCGCTGTGCGATGAAAATACGGTGGTCTGCGCCCTGCAAAATGGCGTAGAGCAGAAGGCTCAACTTGAGCCTTTGGTCAGTGGCGCAACGGTGCTGCCGTCGGTGGTCTGGTTCCCGGCGCAGCGCGAGCCGGATGCCTCCGTCTGGCTGCGGGCGAAGCCGCGCCTGACGCTGCCGGACATGCCGCAGGCGCAGCGCGAGCCGGATGCCTCCGTCTGGCTGCGGGCGAAGCCGCGCCTGACGCTGCCGGACATGCCGCAGGCGCAGCGGGTGGTGGAGGCGCTTCGCGGTACGCGCTGTGAAGTTGCACTCTCGGCAGATTTCGCCACCGTCGCCTGGCGCAAGCTGCTGCAAAACGCGGTCGCCGGGCTGATGGTGCTGGCCAACCGCCGCGCCGGGATGTTCAGGCGCGAGGATATCAGCGAACTTTCGCTGGCCTACCTGCGCGAGGGGCTTACCGTCGCCCGCGCCGAAGGGGCGAAGCTGAACGATGACGTGGCGCAGGAGATCCTGGCGAACTTTCAGCGTGCGCCTGAGGACCTGGGTACGTCTATTCTGGCTGACCGTCAGGCGGATCGCCCGATGGAGTGGGACATCCGCAACGGCGTGATCCAGCGCTACGGCCGCAAACACGGCATTGCGGTACCCATCAGCGACGTGGTGGTGCCGCTGCTGGCGGCGGGGAGCGAGGGGCCGGGTTAACGGCCGCTGTTTTTCCGTTCGGCAAAGTAATGGGCGGGCGTGCTGCCCATCGCTTTTCGGAACATGGTGATAAACGCGTTCACGGATTCGTACCCGAGCGTTGTCGCCACGTTCTGGACCGGCACGCCGCTTGCCAGCTCCCGTAGGGCAATAATCAAGTGCAGCTGCTGGCGCCATCGCCCGAAGCTCAGCCCGGTCTCGCGCTGCATCAGGCGTGCAAACGAACGCTCGCTGAGGGCAAGCCGTTTCGCCCACTCCTTAAGGGTGCTTCGGTCCTCAGGGCGGCTGACCAGCGCGTCGGCCATGGCGCGAATTTTCGGGTCGGTTGAGACCGGCAGGCTCAGCTTCTGCTGCGGCATGCTGGCAAGCTCATCAAGCGTGACCCTGATTAGCCTGGCGACATGGCCGTCGGGCGGATAATCAACGCCCTCGCGGGTTAGGCGATCGACCAGCTCCTTGATCAGCGGCGAGATCGCCAGCGTGCAGCATCTCTCCGGCAGCGCCGCCGCGCCGGGCTCAATAAACAGATAGTTGAGATGCGCGTTCCAGGTCGCTTTGGCGCTGTGCGGGATCCCCCCAGGGATCCAGACGGCGCAGTCTGGCGGCACGATCCAGATGTCATTCTCCGCGTAACAGCTGACCGCACCGTACCGGGCAATAATCAGCTGTCCTTTCCGATGGTTATGCACCGGCACTTCCGCGGCGTAGTCCACGAAGTCCAGATGACGCGCTACCGCCGGGCTGACGGTAGAGTCGGGATCATACAGCGTAGTAGCAGATTGAGGCTTCACGATTCTGGCAACATTTAGGTATTTTTTGACAGAATAGAGTATTTAAGCGGGTCTGCAAGCCGGTAATAATTCCGGCATGAAAAACGTCTTCTCTTATCCCGTGCGCCTGCCCGCCGCGCTGCAAAACGACGCGGGGGCGCTGATCTACGCCGCGAAGAGTTTCGCCGCGGCGATGCTCGCTTATTACCTCGCGCTGTCTATCGGCCTCGAACGCCCCTCATGGGCGATTATTACGGTTTACATCGTGTCGCAGACGTCGGTCGGGGCATCGCTCAGCAGAAGCCTCTACCGACTGGCCGGTACGGTTGTCGGGGCCAGCGCGACCGTTCTGATTGTGCCCACCTTCGCGAATACGCCGATCCTGTGCAGCGTGGTGCTGACGGGCTGGATCGTATTCTGCCTGTGGCTCTCCCTGCTGGAGCGCACGCCCCGGGCCTATGCTTTTGTGCTGGCGGGCTACACCGCGAGCCTGATTGGTTTTCCCGCGGTATCCGATCCCGGCTGCATCTTTAACGTCGCCATTGTCCGCGTGCAGGAGATCGCGATTGGGATTTTCTGCGCGGCACTGATTCACCGCTACGTGCTGCCCGCGCGGGTATCAGGGCTGTTCAACGCTAAATTATCCCAGACGCTACAGGCCACGCGCGAGCGGGTGGCGGATACCTTAGCGGGCAAGCCCGATGCGGCTTCCGGCCCGCTGCATCTGGCCCTGGCGCTGCAGTTCCTGCAGGGTATAAGCCACCATATCCCGTACGATTTTGCCCTCTCCGCCCCGGTGCGGCAGGCCAGAAAAGCGATTCATGACCGGCTGGCGCGGCTCGTTATCGTAAACTGTGAACTACACGACCGCATGCCAACGCCTGGAACCCTGCCCGCCGACGTGCAGGCCTTGCTGGAGGATGTTCAGGCCTGGGTGGCCGGTGAAGGCGCTAGCCTCAGCAGTACGGCAGAGGCGCTGCGGCTCCGCTGTGCGCTTCTCATCGATCGGTATGCCGCGCAGGCGCAGACGTTTGACGACGCGCGGCTGGTCAGTTTTATCCGCTACCTCGCGGAGGCTATCGCTCTTCTGCAGCAGTGCGAGCGCCTTTCCGGGGCCATCCTCCACGCCAAACCCGTCTTTGGGGAGGTGCAAACCCGCGCGGCTAAAGGCTACGTTTTTCACCGCGATCCTCTTACCGCGGCCCGCACGGCGCTGGGGGCTTTCGCTATTATCCTGAGCGGCTGTCTGGTCTGGATCTTCTCAGCATGGCCGGATGGCGGTACGGCGGTGTCTATCCTGGGGGTCTGCTGCACGCTGTTTGGCAGCTTCGACACCCCGGCCCCCCACATTGTGAAATACATCATTGGCTCGTTCTGGGGCGTGGTGATTAGCCTGTTCTACAGCTTTGCGCTGCTGCCGCTGGTGAGCGATTTCCCGGTGCTGGTGGCGGTGCTGGCTCCTGCGTATCTTCTGGCCGGGTCGCTTCAGGCGCGTCCACCGACCACGTTTATGGCGATGGGCATCACCCTGACGCTGCCCATTCTGTGCGAGCTGGGGGCGCACTACAGCGGAGACTTCGCCGTTGCGGCCAACACCGCCATCGCGCTATTTGCCGCGACCGGCTTTGCCGTTATCAGCATGAGCCTGCTGCAAACCGTGCAGGCGGATGGTGCCATCACGCGTCTGCTGAACCTCTGTCAGCGCGACATTCGCCGCAGCGTGAAGGGCACGCTGCGGGTTGACGAAACGCACTGGATCAACCTGATGATGGACCGAACCGCCCTGTTGCTGCCGCGACTGCAGCGCAGCGAGCGCGCGCCAGAGCAGGCGCTCGATCGGCTGTTACACGCGCTGCGTCTGGGGTTGTCGGTCATGCATTTACGCCGCAGTGACGCACCGCCCGGCAGGGAGGTTGACGCACTTTTTCATCGAATAAACGACGCAGACCGTGACGCCTTACGGGAACGCATCGTCACCCTTATCGAGCGCCATCTGCCTGCGGCAGATGAACATACGCGCCAGTTTATCTTCAGGCTGGTGGATCTGCACTGTGCACTAGGGGGACCTGACTATGGTTAACGATCTTAATATCGGCGGGGTTTTTATCCCGGGGCTGCTGACGGTCGCCCTCGCGGCGCTGGTCTGCACGCTAAGCCTCGTCGCGCTTTTCTCTCTTAGCAGGGGCTACCGGCGCTTGCCGTTTCGCCCGCTGATGGATGTTTCAACCTGGATTGTCACCTTTTTCCTGCTGATGCAGGGTCTGACCGCGTTGGGGTTATTGTCATGAAATCACTGCTCTCTTTACTGGCTCGGTATGCGCTGACGTTGAGCGTCGTCGCGGCGGCTACGCTTCTGGCGTTTATGATGTGGAAACACTACGCAGAAACGCCGTGGACCCGCGACGGGCGCGTGCGTGCGGATGTGGTGCAGATTGCGCCGGACGTCTCCGGGCCCGTCATCAGCGTGGCCGTCCGGGATAACCAGTGGGTGAACCGGGGGGATGTGCTTTACACCATCGATCCGCGCTGGCTCAAGCTGGCGGTGGCAAGCGCGCAGGCTGATGTGGAGTCGAAACGCCATGAGATGCTGATGCGCCAGGACGCGGCCCATCGCCGCACGCTGATTAAAAACGCCATCTCCAGCGAGGATTTGCAGCAAACCGGCAGCGCGGCGAACGTCGCGGCGGCCAATTATCACGGCGCGCTGGCCGCGCTGGATCTGGCTGAGCTTAATCTGGCGCACGCCACCGTCCGTGCGCCGGTTTCGGGGTACGTTACACACCTGCGGCTGCGGCCCGGAGACTACGCGACGGCGGGAGAGACAAAGGTCGCCATCGTCGATGCCCACAGCTTCTGGGTGGTGGGGTACTTTGAAGAGACCAAGCTGCGCCATATTCGCGTTGGGGATGCCGCGCAGGTTGTGCTGATGGGATACGAGCCGGTCATCACGGGGCACGTTGAGAGCATCGGGCATGGGATTGGGGACAGCAACGACGAGACGGGAGGGCTGGGTCTGCCCGACGTCGAGCCTACCTTTAGCTGGGTGCGGCTGGCACAGCGCGTACCGGTGCGCATTCATATCGACAGGTTGCCGGAGGGGGTTGAACTGGTGGCGGGGCTGTCGGCGAGCGTGGCGGTGGGGGAAAAGTGAGGGGGATAGATGTGAGTATGAATGTCTGCTTTGTGCCAGAAGCGGACAAAGCTGACATCATCATGTACCAAGCAACGTGGCGCAAGCCAGTCAGTTGGTGATGTGAGTGAGTTGTCAAAGCTTGTCGCCCGCTACCACCGCCATCGGAGATTCTTGAGTGTACCAACCCTAAGTAAAAGTTGCTTCAATTAGAAGTAAAGGAAACGTACAATGACAATAAATACTCTTAATCAAGAGATCCCCCGTTCTCTCATGGACAGGGGGAGTACTGTTTTTTCAAATTTTCTTCTTAGCGATAAAAATACAATAAAAAAATAATGTTTTGATAATGTGATTGATGCTGTGCACCTCGCGGAATAATAACAAAAGCTTCCGCATAAAAGACATGAAACTAAGTTCGTTATATTTTGTGCGTTCCATTCCTTCCTTGGCGTAATAGTAGGTTATAATCTGAGTTGACTCTCTATACTCATATTTATAATGTGCAATGCCATTTCGAAGTTTATTGTCTAAGGCATTGAGGTCAACTATGTAAAAACTATTATCCAATCCACTTGTCTTTGTTCCTAAATCAACGTTTGCATATTCATTGAGGCTAGAAAATCCTTTTATCAACTCGCCTTTTTTATTTAATTTTACTGAATCATCAAAAGTGTTATGATCTCCGCGGTTTAGTAAATTATTCAATCCGGCCACAATAATTAATTGCCTAGAAAATACTTCAGATAAATCTTTGTAGAAATTATTGCAGTCATCAAATTCAGCAGTAGAAACTCGAGCAGGAATCATTGATAAATCTACATTTTCAACATAATCATAGTAAAGCGCTGGGCGTGAAGGGAGTTCAAAATCGAGCATTTTTGGATATAAGCTTAAACAATCAAAATGCAAGCTTTTCAGAAATCCACTTTTAATAATATCATCTAAAAAATTGTTTAGCTGTTTTGGATGGTTTTTCTGAATATAATGTAGAAATTGCGGCATTTTTTCACTAATTTCAGCATTATGTGCATGTATTGTAAATGGAAAAGACATTGTAGATGTTGCTGTATACAGTGCTGAAAGAATATCTTGTATTTTTAGCGAGCGTGGTTTTTTAAGGGTAGGTAATTCTTTCATTAGGTTACTGAAAGTATTGTAATTTTCTTGTTTGTATTGAGTGATAAGTCGCTGTAATTTATCGCGATGTTTATAAATAAAATTCATTCCATCCAAACGAGCATTCAGCATTAAGTATTTTTCATGACCAATTTCTCTTGTTGCTTTTAAGAATGCTGTTTTTCCTTTTTCGTATTTTCCAAAGCCTACTGGAAAATCCAAATGCAAATCGATGAATGGATTTGTTGTGCCGAAGTCATTGTCTTCTACAGTTTCCGCACCGTTAAATACTGGTTCCCCCTCGCCAAGAGTAAAAGATATATTATTCTCGCATTTTGGGCATGCAAATTGAAATGGTTGTATGTCGCGATTTGACATACCTATTCTTGTATCAATGATCGTGTCACATACAAGGCATTTAAATTGCTGTAAAAAGTTCATGATTTTTATGAATCCTATAAATTTAAAATGGAAAGTAATATTTTATCTACAAACCAAAGCCATTTTACTAGTCTGCTTAACTGCACTTTAAACAAAGTTGAGTGCTGTCTTAAAAAAGGTAAACGCAAGATACTATTTTATTCAAAAGCCATATTAATTCAAGACACCTATATGAGTAGAACACTATGAACACCATACAATGCTTTGAAAAGGTGTCTTCAATAACCCAGAAACTTACTGGATTAACAATTTGTAGATTTTCCGACTAAATTTCCGCGCGCAGTGTGACCCCATATCTTAGAGGTCACCTTATCTCTTTCCACTAGTTGTTTACGGTGCATCAAGTCGGCAAGCAGTATGGCAACAAAGAACATGAATTTTGCTTTGGGAGTGTTTGGAACATCTTTGGGGCCAAGCCAAGGTAACTGTTCCAATTGATTTTGTATTTTGGGTGTATCGAAGCTAACACCATTCCAACTATGCCCAAAAGCATTTCTAATTCTACGCAGAGTGTTTAATTCTTTATATTCATGTTCCATTATCAGTCCTAACGCATATGCTAAACCTGTCCTGGCAGCAAAAGATGATAGTGGCGCTGTTGCACCATTCAGTAGCCCCTTAGCTACTTTGTCATTCAACAGATGAGCTTGGATGATTTCGGATAACCACTCATCGAAAATGGATGCAGCTATAAGAACAGAGCCACGGTCTGATTCTTTATTCAGTTCGGACAAAAATTGACCGAGTTCATTTTGGGTTTTATCACTCGCAGAGTCTGGAACTCCTTAAACAAAAATAAAACATAAGGGTGTTTCGGTCGCATATCAATTTTAACCATTTGGAATTGAAATTATGTTAGGTCTGGGTCAAAGTATCCACAAAAAATTGGAAAAATGATTGTGGGATTATTTGGAGGTATCTACAATGATTCTTTCTGAATAATGTCTTTAATATCAATTAAATGCCGAGAATGTTTCTCTTCCGGTTATCGGTCAGCTTGTCGCTCATAGCGGATCTTCATCTCAGTAGGCTTATCAGTTCCGCTCTGCGAGCCCTATCGAAGCAGTTTAAGGGGGCACAGAATGACGTTCGCCACTATTGATGACGTCAGAAACCGGATCGAACCGTTAGACAGAGAACTGCTCAATAGCAAGAATAGTCTTTTTGCACATAAATAATTAACTTTAATATAATTTCAATTTTAATTGTCCCATTATTCTATGAGCACATCTTTGGGATAAAAGACAGATAAGTGGGTATGCACTGGAATAATTAGTGCGGAGAGGAGGGATGTCGTTATCCGCACTTTTTTAGTGCTCAAAGCGAGCTGCCTAAAGTTCACCGGCCACTACCATAGTGCCAGAACATTTCGCCCCCTCAGCAGGCATATTTATCGAGTACGAGCTTAAGCAACAAGACCAGCTTCAACATATTGCAGCGGCCGGATAACGGAAATGCAAGCTGTCGTTTTTACCCGTTCTGGTAGCTGTTAAGGGTGACCGGTTATGAGAAAATAACCCACGCAAACGGTTTCGTTGGTTTTAACCGTTTTCGACACATTATCTATCGCTGTGATGGCGTTGTTGTTTAGCATTTTATTCTTTACGTCTCCTCCCTTGGGGAGACGTCTTTTTCCCACGCACTCTTCACAATGTCTGCAACCCCAAACGCCCCTGAAAAATCGCCTTTGATAAGGGATTAGATGTACCTCTATGATAGTTTGGCCATCAGAAGAAAGGGTTTGAGCTCTGGATGGAAGTCAGATGCAGCCATGTTCCGTATTCGCTGCAGGGGAACCTGCTCTGAGTTTGTTTAACCTTTCCACGGCAATAACGTCTCTTTCGCACGGAACGGGAGGCGCGTAAAAATAACCCTGTATCTCTGCACACCTTCCTCAAGGATACGATCAAATTGCTCCTGAGTTTCAACACCTTCAGCGACAGCGACACAGTCCGGCCGAACGACGGCATCTTTAACAAAACTGCCGTCAATTTTGATTTTGTCAAACGTGAACATGCGCGGATCATGTCTATGCGTTATGGTATACCGCCCGATCACCATATTTCACAGGCGTTTCCCCAGATAAAAAAATTATCTGTAAAAGCATCGAAAACGCCTCTTATCGAAGGGTATTTTAACGTCAGTTTTTATGGCCGGTAACAGACCAGAATGCGGCCTGAACGTTTTCTGGTGAAGTCTTTCCGTTTGCAAGCAGAAGCTGAGTAAGGATCCGTGCTTTTGCCGGATTCAGCCCCGACGAAACAACAAAGCCGGCTTTGTTATCATCGACCTCCACGTTACGTTTTACTGCTCCTGTATAGGAGCGCGATGCGCGGACCACGACAAGTCCATGCTCCCGGGCTGCTTTGAGCGCGGCTAACGCTGAGGCGGATGTATTTCCGTCTCCCACGCCGGCGAGGATAATTCCTTTTGCACCATCACGCACCGCATTGTTGATTTGGACATCGTCCATATTACTGTGGGCATAAATGATCTCAACCCGCGGAAGTTTATGGGACGCAGGTAATTGTAGAGACAGACGAGATTCTGCCGGCACCGGGGTAATATAATGAACTTCTGCCGCATCGACATAACCCAGTGGGCCGGCGTAAGGTGACTGAAAAGTAGCCACTCCGGTTGTATCCGATTTCGTGGACCAAATCGGTGACTGGATAGTGTCATTCATCACAATCATTACTCCCCGTCCCTTCGATTGTTTGTCCACAGCAGCATTCACAGATTCAAGCAAATTAGCAGGGCCATCTGCACCAGTTGCTGTCGCCGGTCGCATGGCTCCAGTAATAATAACAGGTTGGGGGTGATGTATTACCAGACTGAGGAAAAAAGCTGTTTCTTCAAGAGTATCCGTGCCATGGGTAATAATAATAGCGTCAGCGGCACCTGTACTGAACAGATCGTCGATCTTTTGGGCAAGATCAAACCAGATTTTATCATTCATGTCCTGAGAACCAATGGATGCGACCTGGACACTACTAAGCTGGGCTTTTTTATCCAATCCTGGAACGGCTGCAAGCAATACTCTTGGGCTGATGGCGCCGGATGTGTATCCGATAGAGCTGGAGTCTTCACCAGTGCTCTGTCCAGCAATGGTACCGCCGGTAGCAAGGATCATCAATTTAGGCAGAGCTTCAGTCGCTTTTTGGCTATATGTCGTTAATGACGGCGAGGCCGTTGCAGCCTGAGAACCATGAGTAAATAGCGAGGCATATACTAGTGTTAGCGCAAACGCGACAGGATGATTTATAGGCTTAAACATGACTTATTCCTTAGATAAAAGGCAGATGCCTTAACTTTTGTCGCCGATACTTTGGCTGGAGCATCATGGGGCATGACAATCGTAGCCGACATACCGGGTAATTTTGCAGACAGAGTGGTAGCCTGAACATAATTGCCGGATGAAAAGGCCAGAGTGCCGACTGATCACCGGCGTTATAATTACTCATCTATCAATTTTTCAGCAGATGCAACTGCATCACTATAAGCAAGTAGTGTTATATAAAGAACACCTCATTTATACACACCTTGTCCTTTCACTTCCAGTTCTCACTCTGGAAGACAAGCTTATATTGCGACACATCTCAAAGAAAAAATCCCTGGAACATAAATGGGGTTATTTAATCTATGTAATTTATTCCATACAAAATTTGATACAGAACCCACTAATGAGTCAAAAGTTGTCCTGGTGATGGTTTTAACAGAGTTGATGTTATCAAAATATAAAAAATAGAACTAACGCATACGCAATGTTAACAATATGAAAACATTTTCAAGTCAATGCGTTAGCAAATTGCTAAGTCTGCATTGCATTCACCGGAGAGGTACAATGCAGACGATTAGATTACCTCTGCCAGTCAAGGAAAACCTCCAAATGAGGCCCGGTCGAGGGCTGTTGACTGGCTATTTCAGCTTCTGTCTCAGATCGATATAGACATTAGTCAGCGTTGCGACATTGGCTTCATCCATGGAGAGCTCTGAGAAGTCCACAAACCAGTTTCCAGTACTGTGCTTATTGATAACAAATAGCTTTTTACCGTTCACGAATCGATACTCAACATCGTAGTCTTTATGGGTCCACGAAAGATTATCCAGAATAGTGAATTTTGTCGGCTGCGCTGGATTTTGCGGATCCCATTTTAAAAAGTCAGTGTACATGGTTATCCAACTTTCGAGACTGTCCTTGGTGACATATCCGAAGTGACTCGACATATCCCCACCGTTGTATATAGCCATTACTGCGTATTTGCCTTTATCGTCAAGGCGAAGAATTCCATCAAAACCATCTTTGTACTGCGGTTCGTTGACCAGCATCACTTCAACACCGGTTTTGTACTGTGTCCAGGTATAATAGAAAGCTGGTTTTCCAGGCGTTGAACACCCTGCCGTAAGTAACAAAAATATAAACCCTAGAATTCTAATCATCATTATTCCCTATTTAATAAAAACTATGTCTTTATCACAGTCAATAAAGAAACATACTTAACTTCAGTACATAAACATCCATGTTATATCGGCAAAAAAAAGACTTTCATGAGCGGTTATTTGAGCTACATATGACGCCTCACCAGATTGTGGTTCAATCAGTAGAGAACCGTCCGTTTCTCGCTCTTAAGGGGCATTCAACAAACAACATTGTATTTTGCGTAAGGCCGAAATTCCTGCTTCTTACTCAACAGTTTTCCGGCCTCCCATCTCACACCTCAGTGCGCCGCGATATACGGCTCCTTCACAAACTCCGCCATTAGCCAGACCATATCATGCAGCAGCCCGGTCAGCTCTTTCGCCACGCTCGCAGGCAGTGTTCCGCCCATCACCGCCAGCGTTAACGCCACGGCATAGTCCACCTGCAGCGTCGTCTCTTGCCAGCAGTCCGGCACGCAGGAAACCATTTTTTCTCCCGCAATCAGCTGTTCAACCAGATACGGCGGGAGTTCAGCATCACAGCACTCCCGTAGTCGCTTCAGCGCAGCCAGCAACCGCTTACAGAGCGTGGTGTATGTCACTTCGTCGTCAGTTTCCACCAGCACGCTTACATATGCAGTACAGGCATCGGCCAGTTGGAAGAGATCCGCAGATTCGGAAATTGAATTGTTGATGAGGTGACAAACAGCGCTTTCCGCAGAGAGCGCGTAAGAAAATTCAGGAGTAGTAGCCATTTAGCATCCTCGTTGTGCAAAAAAATGTCATGTTATGCTAACGGGTTCCTACGCCCGGTTACGGATGTGCCGCAACGCAGGCACTTTACGACCGCGAACAAGGGATGAAAAGGGATTACCCTGAATTACATCAGGTTGCTTGCGGGTTTGCGAGGCGGCTTCCAGAAGGGCGTTGCCGGGTGGCGGCTACGCCTACCCGGCCTACAAAACCATCAACCAAACCCACCGCGACACGAACCGTAGGCCCGCGCAAGCGCAGCGCCGCCGGGCACATTTTGTACCGCGGTTACTCTTTACGCAGACTTTTTCATTTTGATCAATCCTTCTAATAACGTCTGCGTCGCGCGGGAAGCTTTGCCCGCCAGGGAACAAACAAGCCCAAACTCCCGGCACAGCGAAGGCGTCACGGGCACGATGCACAAACCGCGTAATTCATCCGGCAGGGCGGATTCAGGTATCAGTGCGACGCCCAAGCCTTCGCGTACCAGCAGGCAGGCGCTAATCCAGTCGCGGACGGTCACCTGCACGTCAGACAACTGCAAGCCTGCCTGTTCCATCAGGCTTTTTCCATTGACGGCACAACCGCCTGTGGCGAGTACGAAGGGCTGGTCTGCCAGTTCCTCAAGGGTGATGCCGCGCGTGCGTGTATAGCGAGCCAGGCGGTGGTTGGCTGGCAGCACCGCGACCCATGCATCTTGCCCCAGGATCGCATCCGCGCGTCCGGGAACAGGGTTCATGACCACGCCGAGATCAACCGTATCTGCCGCAAGCCACTCTTCGACCTCCTGGTCCGTACCTTCCAGTACGACCACCTCTATTTCAGGATGCAGGCGCTTCACGTCCCGCAGCAGCCCCGGCAAAAGCGTGGACGTCACAGACGGAAAACTGGCAAGTCGAATGCGCCCGCCACTCAGCCCGCGGCTCTCATCCGCCAGCGTGCGGATGGCGTCCAGCCGTGCCAGCATGCTTCTTGCCTCTTTGACAACCCGCTCGCCCAGGGCTGTAACACCGACGTGGCGTCGCTCACGCGTAAATACCGCAAATCCTAATGAAGCCTCTAACTGAGCGATCGCCTGGCTGGCACCCGACTGCGTCATGCCGACCTCTTCAGCGGCACGCGAAATATTACTGGCGTCCGCCACGGCAACCACCAGGCGCCAGTGCAACAGATTCATCATGGATATCAGTAGCTCAGCTAATAGTTAATTTATGAATCATTAATTTTACAGAGATAACGGTTTTAAGCACAGTGAATGCAAACCGAATGTTTATCACTCACAGCTTTAACGGAGAGATTATGAAACTCTATTACGCCCCGGACACCTGTTCACTCTCACCCCATATCGTGCTTCGCGAACTGGCGATTGAGTTTGAGCTGGTTAAAGTGGACAACAGGAGCAAGCTTACCGCTGACGGGCGCGACTTCCTGACCATTAACCCTAAAGGCTATGTCGCCGCGCTTGAACGGGATGATGGAAATGTCCTGACCGAGGGGCCAGCGATTTTGCAATACCTCGCTGACCTCAAGCCGGAGAGGGGGCTGGCACCGCGCGCAGACAGCTGGGAGCGGGTGCGGCTTCAGGAATGGCTTAACTTTATCACCAGTGAAATACACGCGGGATCGGCTCCTCTTTTCAATCGCGTGTTGCCCGAAGAGGTCAAATCCATTTTTCGTGAGAAGCTCTTCAGGCGGTTCAGTTTTCTTGAGGAAACGCTCTCCACTCGCGCTTATTTGACGGGATCGACCTTCAGCGTGGCAGATGCCTATCTTTTTACCGTACTAGGGTGGTGCAAGTTCTTCTCCATTGAGCTGAGCCCCTGGCCTGCGCTGCTGGCATACAGGGATAAAATCAGTGCCCGTCCAGCGGTGCAGGCCGCATTACGTGCGGAAGCGGCTCAGTAAGACTGTAAAGCAGGTTTTTGCCGATCGTGTGTGAATATCTGCCATTTTATCTCCGACGTACTCAGGGTAAAAATGGCCGTGGCCAGCGTGTTCTCTTCATCCGGGTCGTGTGGCGAGAGACGATAAATCGGGAGTGCGGGATCATGCTGGTCTGAAAGAATACCCAATGCCGCCGCACCATCAAGGTGATATTGCGTCTCCAGCCAGGCGTTTAGCCGCTGCTGGCGTGACCGGGAGCTTTCAGTGATCACCTGCTCAACCGCGTCAAGCTGAGGGTGGATAAGGTGATTAGCATGGGCGAAAACCTCCCGCAGCGGCGTGACGGAACAGCCTGTTCCCGTCGCTTCCACGCTAAACAGCCGGCTGTCTCCCATTTGTCCCACCGTATGATGAAATGCACCGGCGCGTGGCCCTGTGGTCAGTATGGTGATGGCTTCATCTAAGGTGGCGGCATTCAGCGCGGCGCGGGCTAATACCTGGCGCGGCATTCCGTCCGGACGGTGCAAAGCGCGAATGTTATTCACCGTATTCACCACCCCCTTTTCGTTTACGGAGAAGGTATGTCCGCAAATCGATCCCGGATAAGCGAAACTGGTGAACGCCAGGCCGTCATCCGGGGTGATGCTGACGATGGCGCAGTCATTGCGAAGCTGCGGGAAACCGTCTTCATTATGCGCGATAATCAGCTCCCCCTCTGCGGTTCTTCCCGCTACCGTGGTACAGCCATCTGATGTTGAGCGCACCAGATCGCCGCGGCAGTTCCAGGCAAACACCTCATCAAACGGTGCATCCAGACCCTCGGCCAATCCCTCCAGCTCCTGCCAGATCAGGGGATAGTGTGACTGGACCAGCGAGCGCATGCTTCGGGTCTGTTCTGCGTCTTTCATGGCGGTAACGGTTTGCCACAACGCCGTTTGCGTGAGTTTTGCATGCCAGGCCTCGCGGCCAAAGGCGCCAAGTTCCTGACCTACTGCAAAAGCGGAACCACGAATTTCGATTTTTTTCATAGTATTATCATTCACTTCTGTTCAGGATACGTGTTGCAAAAATTCTTTCAGGCGTGGATTGCGACTGCTATTCAGCAGCATATCAGGTGGACCATCTTCGGCAATGGTACCGCCATCAATAAAGATGAGCCGGGATGCCACATCCCGGGCGAAGCCGATTTCGTGGGTCACAATCACCATGGTCATGCCTTCTTCGGCCAGCGAGCGCATAACTTTCAGCACCTCGTGCCGTAATTCGGGGTCCAGCGCTGAGGTTGGCTCATCGAACAGCATCATTTTCGGTTTCACCGCCAGGGCTCTGGCAATGGCCACGCGTTGCTGCTGACCGCCAGAGAGCTCTGATGGGTAGTGACTGGCGCGTTCGCGTAAGCCAACGCGGTCCAGTAGCGCCAGCGCCTGCTCCCGCGCGGCGGCTTTGCTCTGTTTGCGTACGCGAACCGGACCAAACATCACATTCTCCAGCGCCGTCAGATGGGGGAACAGATGGAACTGCTGAAACACCATCCCGGCTTCGCGGCGGATATCACATTCGTTAGCGTGAGGATCGGTAATATGCATTCCCGCTACCAGCAGCGTGCCAGAGGAAATTTCCTCCAGCTTGTTAATGCAGCGCAGCAGCGTCGATTTGCCCGAACCGGAAGGGCCGATGATCACCACGACTTCGCCGGCGTCAATTTTTAAATTGATGTCGTGCAGCACCTGAGTGGCACCGAAATTTTTCGACACTGCGCTAAATTCAACCATGCTCATAAAATATGGATCCTCTTCTCCAGTTGCTTCAGCAGGAAACTCAGGCACAGCGTCACCAGCAGATAAATCATTGCCACTGCGGTCCAGACTTCCAGCGCGCGGAAATTACCGGCAATAATTTCTTGCCCCTGACGAGTCAATTCCGCCACACCAATCACAATAAACAGCGAGGTGTCCTTAATACTGATAATCCACTGATTACCTAACGCAGGGATCATACGGCGTAATGCCAGCGGCATAATGACGTGCCATAGCGTGCTGCGCTGAGATAATCCCATTGCCAGGCTGGCCTCTCTAAAACCTTTATTAATCGAGAGGATCGCCCCTCGGGTGATTTCTGCAATATAAGCACCCGAGTTAATCACAATAGTCGTAATGGCCGCCGTTACCGGATCAATATGAATCGGTAACACCATGGGCAGTGCGAAGTAAATAAACATCACTTGCACCATAATAGGCGTCCCGCGGATTAACTCAACAAAGACTAACGAGACTGTCTTTGATATTTTTCCTCCGAGCGCCCGGCAGGTTCCCGCCAGCAGGCCAATAACAAAACCACCCAATAAGCCTGATAATGAAATAATCAGCGTCAGCTGTAGTCCTTGCAACAACAGCGGCAGGGACTCCCAAATATATTTACTGTCGAAATTCATATGTTACCCGTTAAGATGCAACGAGGTCGGATCGCTCCGACCTGGCGGGATTATTTTGGCTGTTTAGCAAACCACTTCACGTAAATCTTGCTGTAAGTGCCGTCCGCACGTAACGCCTGCAGCGCGGCGTTGATCTTCGGCGTCAGGCTGCTGTTCTTCTGCATCGCAAAGCCGTAGTGCTGCGGCAGAATGCTGTCAGTCTCGCCGGTCGATTTCACTTTGCCATCACCTGCCGTTTTTACGTAATAGAGCACGTTGGGGGAATCATGCACCACGGCATCCAGGTTACCTGCCTGCAAATCAAGATAGGCGTTATCGATATTCGGGAATTCGACATAGTTCGCCTTATATTTGCTTTTCATAAAGCTGGCCGCCGCCGTTCCCTGCTTTAATCCCACTTTCTTTCCTGCTAAATCGCTGAATTTAGTAATGGTATTATCGCTGCTTTTCACCGCCATTAATAAATCAGCATCATAATAACCGTCGCTGAAATCGACGACCTGTTTACGCGCGTCGGTTATCGTAATGCCCGCCATGGCGACATCCAGATTACGTGATTGCAAACCCGGAATCAGCCCCCCGAAGTCCATCGGGCGTAATTCGTAGCTGACGTGCATTTTTTTAGCAATCGCATCCCACAAATCAATATCAAAGCCGACGTATTTATCGCCTTGTTTAAATTCAAAGGGGACAAACGCGGTATCAACGCCAACCGTTAATTTATCCTGTGCTTCCGCCACAAAACTGGCGGAGCAAGCGACCAGTGCTAACGTAACTTTTAATTTAGTGAATAATCCAGACATGATAACCCTCGGCGTCAGTGAAGTAGCGTGCATGAATGTCACCCGGCGAAATATATCGGCAGGGTGGGGAAATAAAAAAGTTGATATGCAGGGCGCACTTTCATGCGCCAAAATTAAAACGATACTTATGCGGGAATAATCTCATCCCGGGTGTCGGGTACCGGCGTCTGTGCGCCGTTCATTACCATCGAGAGAAAACTGTAATAACCATTAATTCCGATCAGATCCACCACGCCTTTCTCGCCCCACAGCGTGATAGCGTGCTGCCAGGTGGCATCGCTGACCTTCTGCTGCTCCTGTAACTCCTTGCAAAAGTGATAGACCGCCCATTCATCCGGCTGCAGATCCTCTGGAAGACGCTTTTCATTAATCGCCTGCACTGCCGCGGCAGAAATACCTTTCTCGCGCGCTATCGGCGCATGAATCGCCCACTCCACAGGCTGTGACCAGTGCCGCGCGGTCATCAAAATCGCCAGTTCCGACAGGCGCTGTCCCAGCGCGCTGCGATAACGCAGGTATTCGCCCATGCGTTGCGCATGCGCCATCAGCTCGGGACTGCGCAGCAGCGGCTCGAAAGGTGGCAGCAGCGCACCGCGGGGCCCATTGATTATCTCTTCGGCCAAAGCACGCTGCTGGTCGTCCCATTCATGCTCCGCCAGTGGGGGTAAACGATTGATCATAATTTGCCGGTCTCTTCGCGAATGACGGTGTTCAGCGTGTCCACTACAAAGTCGAGCTGGCCAGGCGTGACAATAAACGGGGGGGCGATCAGGATATGGTCGCCATACTGCCCGTCAATCGTTCCACCCATTGGATAGACCATCAGCCCACGTGACATACAGTTTGCTTTGATTGCTGCGTGCAGTTTCAGGGCAGGATCGAAGGGGGTTTTGCTGGCTTTATCGCGTACCAGCTCAACGCCCGCAAACAAGCCTCTTCCACGCGTATCACCGACATGCGGTAATTCCCCCAGCACTTCACGCAATGCGTTGTGCAGGTAAGCCCCCTGTTGCCTGACCGCCTGCAGCAAATTATCGCGCGCGATCACCTGCTGCACGGCCAGCGCTGCGGACGCGGCGGTCGCGTGACAAATGTAGGTGTGCCCGTGCTGGAACAGACCGCTACCGGCCTGCAGCGCTGAGACAATCTTCTCGCTCGCTAATACTGCGCCAATCGGCTGATAGCCGCCCCCCAGCCCCTTCGCGATGGTCACCAAATCCGGCACCACATCATCCTGTTCAAACGCATGCAATGTGCCGGTGCGTCCCATGCCGCACATGACTTCATCCGCGATATAGAGGATGCCGTATTTATCACACAGGTTGCGTACACCTTTAAGATAGCCCGGGGTAGGCGGCGTGGCGCCGGTGGTGGCTCCCACCACGGTTTCTGCACAGAAACCAATAATGGTGTCGGGACCGGCCTCAATAATCGCTTGCTCCAGCTCGTTGAGCAGACGCGTGGTGTATTGCTGCTGGGTTTCGTCAGCGCGGCGGTCGCGATACTCGTTGCAGGCCGAAACGCGGATAACGTCGATTAACAACGGGGCAAACTGGCGGCGGCGCCATTCGTTGCCTCCCACCGCGAGCGCCCCAAGGGTATTACCGTGATAGCTCTGCTTACGGGCGATAAATTTGGTGCGCGACGGCTGGCCGATCTCAACAAAATACTGGCGCGCCAGCTTGAGCGCGGTTTCGACCGCTTCCGAGCCGCCCGAAACGAAATAGGCATAGTTAAGATCGCCAGGTGCCGTGCGCGTCAGCTGTTCAGCAAGCTGTTCAACGGTGTCGCTGGTAAAAAAACTGGTGTGGGCATAGGCCAGTTGATCGATCTGGCGATGCATCGCAGCCAGAACGTCCGGATGCGCGTGGCCTAAACAGGAAACGGCGGCGCCACCGCAGGCATCCAGATACTGTTTTCCCTGTGCATCAAAAATGTACGCCCCCTGGGCGCGTACCGCCACGGCGGGCGTGTTGCGTAGACTGCGGTGAATGATATGGGTCATGCGGGTCCTGCTCCTGAATACGCTGTGCTAATAAAGCGCATCTTGCAGGATCCATTTGTATCACGTCAATTTCATTTTGATCCAAATGCATTCTGTTTTCTTATGCCGGATGCAAATGAATTATTTTTCAGGGTTTCCCGGGCACCACATAGGCACCAGAGTCGATAAGATAGCGTTCAGCATTTTCGATTTTATTGACTGCATCCCGACCATGGCGCGCGACCAGCATCGCCAGTAAACACTCGGCGAGCCCCATACCGGACACCACGGAAGGAAAAAACGACGGGCTGTCGATGGAAAACAGCAGCGTGCAATCGGCAGCCTGAGCTAATGGCGAGACGGGAGAATCCGTAATGGCGACGATTGTCGCGCCTGCCTGCTGGGCCGCGCGCAGGACATCGAGCGACTCACGCGAATAGGGGGCAAAACTGGTGAGTAACAGGCAATCTTGTGCTGTTAATTCGCGGGTGAACACCTCGATATTGCTCGCCAGACCATCAATGAGTGATGCTTGCCGATTGAACAGTCGATAGACATAAAACAGCGACCAGGCGATAGGAAAACTGGCCCGGAAGCCGCAAATATAGACATTCTCAGCCGCGTCCAGCAGCGATACAGCCTGCTCCATGGCCTGATGGTTTTCATGCTGTGTGAAAGCCAAATTTGCCTGATGCGCCTGAAACACCTCTTCATACAGCTGCGGCTGAGTGCCTTTGGCAATCAATTTCTCGGCTTTGGATACATATGTATCATTGCGCAGTCCGAGTTCATCAATGAATGCGTTCTTGAGTTCACCCCAACCGTTGTAACCCAATCGTTGCGCTAACCGCAGCAGCGTGGCGGGTTTTACACCGGCTTCACTGGCGAAGGCACGCATCGATAGCACGACCAGCTGATTGGTATTCTGTAGAGAGAACTCGGCAGCACGCTGTAATTCTGCAGACAACTCACTGAATGTACTGACAATATTTTCCCTTGGATTCATAGCAAATAGTCCCGCTTTTTAAGGTTAGCGCTGCTGTCGTCAACTTACGTTCGATCTTCTCAGACCGAACGGGTTCGCGTTGTCTCAGAAACGGATGATGAAAACACAGAGTGAATAAGTCAACGGGGAGCTGAACAGGGGGGTTATCAGATGCGCGAAACTAATCTGATGATCATTATGATAAAGGCCAAAGGTAAGACTGTTTTCTATGCAGCATAGCGCTGCTCCTCGCTCATTCCAGCCCTTCAATATTCGACTTAACCGCTTTCAGCGTCCTTCTTCGGATCCAGCCGCTCCCGGCCCGTATTGCCAGCCAGTAGGCTGCCATTTTTAGGTGAGTACGTTTGTCCGGACAATAGACGAAGGTCTCCGTACAGAGTTCATGTTGACCTGGCGCCAGTTCCGATACCTGGTAGCGGAGCAACAGTTTTGCGCTGCCCGGCGCGGCTGGAGACTGAAAAGCAATGGCATCCGGTGCGTTTTCCAGACCGAAATCAGTCCTCCAGAATTGGCCTTTTAAGCCGTAGCTGAGCTCAGAGGCTGAGCTTTTCAAAAGCGTAAAGCTGTGCAACCCAAAGTTGCTGATTGAGTTAGCCTGCTGATTGCGCAGAAATCTTTGCGGCAATTGCCGCAAAGACATCAGCCGACGAATCACGGCATCTTGCCGGACGTCAATGTTGGCAATCAACGGCAGAATATTTTCAGGATGCGCAGTATGAATGACCGCTCGGTGTTTTTCATGAAACTGGAACTGGGGGAGAAAAGCAGGAACATCCCGCCACTGAGCAAGCGCTTTGCGGGTAACGAATCCGGGGTTCAGCATTGTTCTTCCTTGTCATCCTTTGAGCACAGCCAGAGTAACAGATGGTTTGCGGCAGACAATTACCAGGAAAACGTAGTACCGAAGCGTGCATCAACAAAACAATTACGGCTTTTAGATCCCGTTTTCAGACATGAAATCAATAAAGCAGCGAATTCTCGGGGAAAGGTGGCGTCTGGTTGCCCACAGCGCAGAAAATTGCTCTTGTCGTATACATGAACCCGATAAAACTTCTCTTAACTCTCCCTTTTCCAGTGCGTCACTCACGACAAAATCAGGAACGTAACTGATGCCCATTCCCGCAGTGCTCATGCGGATGATGGCTTCAATATTGTTGGCGGTTAAGACAGAAACCGGTGTGAAGTTACTTATCCCATCCGCACACTGCATCTCCCAGGGCTGTAATAACCCAGTTGAGGGAAAGCGGTAGAGAATGCACTTATGGTTGTTTAAATCCTCCGGGGATGCCGGTGAACCATACTCCAGCAGATAAGCGGGGCTGGCGCAGAGAACAAAACGGAAGCTACCAAGCTTCTTCGATGTGAGCCTGGAGTCCGCAATTTCACCGCTGCGTATCGCCACATCGAACCCTTCATCAATGATGTTTACCAGCCGATCGCTGAAGTCCAGCTCCAGCTCTATAGCTGGGTAGCGGCGGGTGAAGGACGGTAGAAGGGATAACAGCAATCGATAGCCTGTTACCGGAAGAGAAACCCTGAGTTTGCCAGAAGGTTGAGCAATATGGCGGGTCAGTTCGGCCTCCGCGTCCTGCAACTGTTCCAGGATCTGCTGACAACGAACCAGTAATACCGCTCCTTCTGCCGTCAGGCTTACGCTCCGGGTGCTGCGATTGAAAAGCCTGACGCCCAGTTTTTGTTCAAGCCTGGCAACATTTTTGCCAACGGCTGACGCTGAAATGCCTAGCAATCTTGCTGCCTGAACAAAACTCAGCGTTTCCGCGGTCCTGACAAACGAGGTGAGTGACGTCAAACTATCCATTGATTATCAACTTTATCTCTATTCAGTTGGTATTTTCAGTCTATTTATCTTGCTAATTGTCCGCAATAACATGGTTCACGTATTTCTCGCGAACCAGGATAACCCGATGCGCTCTTTCATAACTTCATTTCTCCGGCTTGCAGGAAGCCCCGCCGCCGCCTCAATTTTCGTGGCGGCCATACTGCTGCCGGTCAGTTTTACCGGTGGAGTGGTGACCACCCCTGCAATCAGCCATGCACTGGGCGGTTCCGCTGCGGCACTCTCATGGTTGACGAATGGATTCATGCTGACCTTCGGTAGCTTTCTCCTGTCAGCAGGCATAATGGCAGATGCAGCAGGCAGAAAACGGGTATTCATCCTGGGATTATTGATCTTTGGCCTCAGCAGTTCGCTCATATTCTTGGCCAATAATCTCTTTTTAATCAGCGTGCTCAGGTCACTACAGGGTATCGCAGCAGCGATGACTTTAGCGGGCGGGAGTGCTGTGCTCGCTCAGCTCTATGAGGGCGTTGCCCGAACCCGGGCATTCAGTATCCTGGGGACGATGTTTGGCACAGGATTAGCCTTCGGCCCTCTGGTTATTGGGTTTATCACTGATGTTCTGGGCTGGCGGTGGGTATATGCCTTGATGGCGCTGATCTCCGGAACGGTCATGCTGGTGGGCTCGTTGTTTATTCCCATGTCGGAAAAAAGTGAAAATCGACAGGTGGATTACGCAGGCTTAGCGCTGTTTACCGCTGCGCTGGTTCTGTTTACCGCGGGGGTCATGCTGGTGCCTGTCTGGGGGTTCTTATCCCTCTCCAACCTTGCTCTGTTTGCTACCGCTTTACTGCTTTTTATCACGTTTATAGTGCGCTGCCTGAACGTCGAAAATCCTGTATTCGACTTATCTCTTGTGCGCGAGCCGCGTTTTGCCGGCGTCTTGTTGCTGCCGGTAGCAACCTGCTATTGCTATGTTGTACTGTTGATTATCCTCCCGCTGCATTTTATGGGCGGTGACGGCCTGAGCGAGACACAGAGTGCGTTTTATCTTATGGCACTGACGGCTCCGATGCTGATCGTTCCCTCATTCGCCGCCTTAATGACCCGGTGGTTTAATCCCGGGGCTGTTTCTGCCGCAGGACTCATGTTATCCGCAGCCGGATTGCTTATTCTCGGGCAGGCTTTACAGAGCACCAGTAGCAACCTCTTAGTGTTTTCACTGGTTTTAACCGGTGCGGGCGCCGCGCTTCCATGGGGGCTGATGGATGGCCTGGCTATTTCCTCCGTGCCTGTCGAAAAATCCGGTATGGCAGCAGGCCTGTTTAATACTGTTCGCGTTGCGGGAGAGGGCATTGCGCTTGCTATGGTGTCAGCATTTTTAGTGGAAATGAACGCGCTCAATCTTAGAAAGAACCTCTCCGGTTATGCGTCAAAAAGTATTGATAGTGCCGCTTCATGGCTGGGAAGTGGCAATATTGAACGGGCCGCCGCTCTTTTGCCGGAACTTTCTCATCCATTACTCAGGGAAAGTTATGATTCAGCCTATGTCTGGCTCTTTCGTCTCCTCGCCGTCATCACTGCGCTTTGCGCATTCCTGGTCTGGCGAATGTTAGGGCGGATAAGTCCCGTTTATACCACCTTACCTTCAGCGGAGTCCCGGCCCCGACCCCCGCGTTAGCGCAAGGTCTTGCCGCGTTGCCAGCGACGACTTTCCAAACTGCACCCTATGCGTTTATGGTGTTGTTTCACCCTCACAGGGCATCAGGTGTCATCTATGACGAATGCAAAAGCCAACAAAGACTGGGTCAGACTGGCGCAACAACCCGGGAAAATAGAGCGCATTGAGGCGTATTTCAGCGGCCATGGCTATGAGCCGCATCGCCATGACACTTACGCCATAGGCCGGACCTTGTCCGGGGTGCAGAGTTTTCACTATCGGGGGAGTCAACAACATAGCCTTCCGGGCGGAACGATGGCCCTGCACCCGGACGAAGTGCATGATGGAGAAGCGGGAACAACAGAGGGATTCCAGTATCGAATGCTGTATATCGATCCGGCGTTAATTCAAAAAATCCTGGGCGGAAAGCCTTTGCCATTTATTCCCGGCGGGATTTCATCCGATCCCCGGCTTTTTGCCGCGACCGAACCGCTGTTAAAAGCGCCAGAAGAATCTGTCGATACGCTGGAAGAAGACGATGCGCTCTACGATCTCGCCCACGCGCTGGCCATCGTGGGAGGGCAACGTTTTCGCCGGAACAAGGTGGATTATCAATCCGCAGAGCGCGCGCGCGAATATATACACACTGAATTCATTCAGAACATTACGCTGGATACCTTATCCACCGTCAGTGGCAGGGATCGCTGGAGCCTGAGCCGGGATTTTCGTGCGCTTTATGGAACGAGTCCCTATCGCTATGTGACCATGCGTCGTCTTGAATACTGTCGACGCCTAATTCAGGCAGGCTTGTCGCTTGCTGAGGCTGCCGCTGCCGCGGGGTTTTCCGATCAAAGTCATATGACACGACAGTTTATAAAAACGTTAGGGATCTCTCCGGGACGCTGGCAAAAATTCATCCAAAACAGCCGTGCCTGATTTGCACGATCGTTCAAGACCGGCACGCTGACCTTATTCTATCCTGGACGCTTCTCAACCATAGGAAGTGTCTCCATGTATCAACCTGTTAATTTAGAAAATAAATTTTCTCTCTTCGACGCGCACTGGCAGCCGAAAGTCATCGCCCGGATGAACGACTATCAGTTTAAAATCGTCAAAATATCGGGTGATTTTATATGGCACGCGCACCCTGAAACCGATGAGGCATTCATCGTGGTCGAGGGCGTGTTACGTATTGATTTTCGTGACGGACATGTGCTCGTCAATCAGGGGGAAATGTACGTAGTGCCACAAGGCGTTGAACATAAAACGTCTGCTGAAACGACGGTAAAAATGATGATGATAGAACCTTGCGGGGTCCTGAATACCGGACACGAAGGCGGGGATCGCACCGCAGAGAACGATGTCTGGATTTAACGTCGGAGGCTGACTTGCCGGGTGGCGGCTGCGCCTTACCCGGCCTACAAGAGAAAAAAGAAAAGCGACACGAACCGTAGGCCCGTGCAAGCGAAGCGCCGCCGGGCACAGCCACACTGCCGTCACCCTTCGCTCAGCATCGTCAAAAACCGCTTTACCGTCCGCGAACGTTCAAACCGCCGCCAGCAGAGCGCGATGTCGGTATAAAGCTCCGGTGAGCTCAGCGTGTGATAGGTGACATTCGGCGGCGAAATGGCCGCCATGGATTTCGGCACCAGCGCGAACCCGCCGCCTGCAGAGACCATGCTCAGGGAGGACGAAAGCTGCGACGACTGCAGCGCGTGCTGCACGTCAATCCCGGCCCGCTCGCAGCAGCCGTGAACCCGGTCATACAGGCCCGGCGCGACCTCCTGCGGGAACAACACCACCGGCGTCTCCCGAAGCTGCTCTAACGCCAGCGAATCGCACGCCGCCAGCGGATGATCGCGATGCAGCGCCACCACCATCGGCTCCCGGTCGAGGATTTTTAACTCGAACGCCTTGCTGCTCTCGCACGGCAGGCGCACGAAGGCGATATCCAGTTCACCCTCTGCTAGCATCGTCGTCAGCGACGACATATTGGCTTCCACCTGGTGAACCTGCACCGCCATGTTCTGCACCTGAAACTGGCGAATCAGGGTAAAGATTTTGGGATGAAAAGCGTCGGAGCTGGTGATGCCAATCGACAGGTTGCCGTTCAGCCCGCGCGCGATGCCGCGGGCTTTCTCCAGCGCGGCATCGCTCAGCGCCAGGATCTTGCAGGCATCCTCGTAGAAGGCTTCTCCCGCTTCGGTCAGCTCCACGCCCCGCGTCAGACGTCTGAACAACGGCGTACCCACTTCCTCTTCGAGCCGTTTGATTTGCTGACTCAGAGGAGGTTGTGAAATACCCAGCGCTTCGGCCGCCCTGGTGAAGTGTCGCTCGCGTGCTACCGCGACAAAATACCGCAGATAACGAAGTTCCATATCTAAAACGTCTCAAACCAGCATGGTTTCTATATTGGAACTCTCTGCTGAATCGGGTCAACATTTATTTAACCTTTCTAAATAAAGTTGAAGAGGAAGAGCATGATGATGCATTCATCTGCCTGCGACTGTGAGGCCAGTTTGTGCGAGACCCTGCGCGGGTTCTCCGCCCAGCATCCTGACAGCGTGATCTATCAGACATCGCTAATGAGCGCCCTGTTAAGCGGCGTGTATGAAGGAGAGACCACCATCGCCGATCTGCTGGCACACGGTGATTTTGGTCTGGGTACCTTCAACGAACTGGACGGCGAAATGATTGCCTTCAGCAGCCAGGTGTACCAGCTGCGCGCCGACGGCAGCGCCCGGGCCGCGAAGCCGGAGCAGAAAACGCCGTTCGCGGTTATGACCTGGTTCCAGCCGCAGTATCGTATCACCTTCAATGCGCCGGTGAGCCGTCAGCAGATCCACGACGTCATCGACCAGCAGATCCCCTCCGATAACCTGTTCTGCGCGCTGCGCATCGACGGCAACTTCCGTCACGCCCACACCCGCACCGTACCGCGCCAGAAGCCGCCGTACCGCGCGATGACCGACGTGCTGGACGACCAGCCGGTGTTCCGCTTTAACCAGCGCGAGGGTGTGCTGGTCGGGTTCCGCACGCCGCAGCATATGCAGGGCATCAACGTGGCGGGCTATCACGAGCATTTCATCACCGACGACCGTCAGGGCGGGGGCCATCTGCTCGACTACCAGCTGGAGAGCGGCGTCCTCACCTTCGGTGAAATTCACAAGCTGATGATCGATCTGCCCGCCGACAGCGCCTTTTTACAGGCCAACCTTCACCCCAGCAATCTGGATGCGGCGATCCGTGCCGTCGAAAACTAACAGGAGAACTACCGTGAACAGTGAGAAACAGTCACGTCAGTGGGCGCACGGCGCCGATTTGGTTGTTGGCCAGCTGGAAGCGCAGGGCGTGAAGCAGGTGTTCGGGATCCCGGGGGCGAAAATCGACAAGGTCTTTGATTCCCTGCTGGATTCCTCCATCGAAATTATTCCGGTGCGTCACGAAGCCAACGCGGCGTTTATGGCGGCGGCGGTAGGGCGTCTGACCGGCAAGGCCGGGGTGGCGCTGGTGACCTCCGGGCCGGGCTGTTCCAACCTGATCACCGGCATCGCCACCGCCAACAGCGAAGGCGACCCGGTGGTGGCGCTGGGCGGGGCGGTGAAGCGGGCAGATAAAGCCAAGCTGGTGCACCAGAGCATGGACACCGTCGCCATGTTCAGCCCGGTCACCAAATACGCCGTGGAGGTGAGTGCGCCGGACGCGATTGCTGAGGTGGTTTCCAACGCGTTTCGCGCCGCCGAGCACGGCAGGCCGGGGGGCGCATTCGTCAGCCTGCCGCAGGATATTGTCGACCAGCCCGCCACGGGGGCAATTTTGCCCGCCAGCGGTCCCGCGCTGATGGGGCCGGCACCGGAATCCGCCATCAACGACGTGGCGAAGCTTATCGAAAAGGCCAAAAACCCGGTCATCCTGCTGGGGCTGATGGCGAGCCAGCCAGCCAACAGTGCGGCGCTGCGCAAGCTGCTGGAGAAAAGCCGCATTCCGGTTACCAGCACCTATCAGGCCGCCGGGGCGGTGAACCAGGAGCACTTCACCCGCTTCGCCGGACGCGTCGGTCTCTTCAATAATCAGGCGGGCGACCGGCTGCTCCATCTGGCGGATCTGATTATCTGCATCGGCTATAGTCCGGTGGAATACGAGCCGTCCATGTGGAACAGCGGCGACGCCACGCTGGTGCACATCGATGTGCTGCCTGCCTATGAAGAACGAAACTACGTGCCGGATCTGGAGCTGGTGGGGGACATCGCCGAAACGCTGAATCAGCTCGCTAACCGTATCGACCATAAGCTTGAGCTAAGCCAGCGGGCCTCCGAAATTCTGGTCGATCGTCAGCATCAACGCGATCTGCTCGATCGTCGCGGCGCCTCGCTCAACCAGTTTGCCCTGCATCCGCTGCGCATCGTGCGCGCCATGCAGGACATCGTGAATAACGACGTGACGCTCACCGTCGACATGGGCAGCTTCCACATCTGGATCGCCCGCTATCTCTACAGCTTCCGGGCGCGTCAGGTGATGATCTCCAACGGTCAGCAGACCATGGGCGTCGCGCTGCCGTGGGCCATTGGCGCGTGGCTGGTCAACCCGAGCCGCAAGGTGGTTTCGGTCTCCGGTGACGGCGGCTTCCTGCAGTCGAGCATGGAGCTGGAAACCGCGGTGCGCCTCAACGCTAACGTGCTGCACATCGTCTGGGTGGATAACGGCTACAACATGGTTGCCATTCAGGAAGAGAAAAAATACCAGCGTCTTTCCGGCGTCGAGTTTGGCCCGGTCGATTTCAAAGTCTATGCCGACGCCTTTGGCGCGAGAGGCTTTGCCGTGGAGAGCGCCGACGCGCTCGAACCCACGCTGCGTGCGGCGATGGATGTGGATGGCCCGGCCGTGGTGGCCATTCCCGTCGACTACAGCGATAACCCGCTGCTGATGGGCCAGCTCCATCTCAGCCAGATTTTGTGAATCAACATAAGGACAGAGAAATGCAAAAAGTTGCTCTCGTAACAGGCTCAGGCCAGGGGATTGGTAAAGCGATCGCGCTTCGCCTGGTGAAGGATGGCTTTGCCGTCGCCATCGCCGACTATAACGTTGAGACGGCAAGAGCCGTCGCCGATGAAATCATCCGTAACGGCGGGAACGCCGTCGCCGTGAAGGTGGATGTCTCTGACCGCGAACAGGTATTTGCGGCGGTGGAGAAAGCCCGCACCGCGCTGGGCGGATTCAACGTGATCGTCAATAACGCCGGGATTGCGCCGTCTACCCCAATTGAATCCATCACGCCGGATATTGTCGACAAGGTCTACAACATTAACGTGAAAGGGGTGATCTGGGGGATCCAGGCCGCGATTGACGCGTTCCGCAAAGAGGGGCACGGCGGCAAGATCATCAACGCCTGCTCCCAGGCGGGCCACACCGGCAACCCGGAGCTGGCGGTCTATAGTTCCAGCAAGTTCGCGGTGCGCGGCTTGACCCAGACCGCGGCACGGGATCTCGCGCCGCTGGGGATAACCGTTAACGCCTACTGCCCGGGCATCGTTAAAACGCCGATGTGGGCAGAGATTGACCGTCAGGTCTCCGAGGCGGCGGGTAAACCGCTCGGCTACGGGACCGAAACCTTTGCCAAACGCATCACGCTTGGCCGCCTGTCCGAACCGGAAGATGTCGCCGCCTGCGTCTCATACCTGGCGGGGCCGGATTCCGACTACATGACCGGCCAGTCGCTCTTAATTGATGGTGGGATGGTGTTCAACTAAATTCTAATAAGCTCTGACATGAGTTTTCCCCTGCACCCGTGCAGGGGCTTTTTTTTGTCTCCTCCGCCATTGTGCATTACACTGCGCGCTGCAAAACTTTAGTCATTACGATCTGACAGGCGGTAACAGCGATGAACGGTACAATCACAACGTGGTTTAAAGATAAAGGCTTTGGATTTATCAAAGATGAAAACGGCGATAACCGCTATTTTCATGTGATTAAGGTCGCGAACCCCGATCTGATTAAGAAAGATGCCGCGGTGACCTTCGAGCCGACCACCAACAACAAAGGCCTTTCCGCCTACGCGGTGAAGGTGATCCCGGAAAGCAAACATCTCTTTATTGCGGGCGAGCGCGTGAAGCTCACCTCCATCAAATCCTTCGTGGTATTCAACGAAGAAGAGCCCGCGGATACCAAAATCGACAAAGAGAATGCGGTGCTGTCGGTGGGGCTGCTGATGAACAGCATCAAGCCGAAATCCGAGAAAAAGCCGGGCGAAATGCGCACGGTGAAGAAGCTGGCAATCACCACCTTCCAGAACACGACGCTGATCTTCACCGAAGATGAGATCGACATTGATGCCACGGTGAAGCTGCTGAAGTAACGTTTTGCCGGGTGGCGGCTACGCCTTACCCGGCCTACAAAAAAACTCAACGCGGCACGAAACGTAGGCCCGGTAAGCGCCGCGCCACCGGGCACCGCCGCACGGTTTACCCCATCCTGTGCTCGCCCCGTAACATCGCCTCATGGTCAAACACCTTCTGGATCTCCCCGTGCGACATAAACGCCGCCCGGTCGGACATATGGGCAATCACGTCCGCATCGTGACTCACCAGCAGATAGGTCATCTCGTGCTCGGCCTTCAGGCGGTTGAGCAGGTTCAGGATCTCCGCCTGTACCGACATATCCAGCGCCGAGGTCGGCTCGTCCAGCAGCAGAAGCTGCGGGCGCAGCAGCAGCGCGCGGGCAATGGCCACGCGCTGGCGCTGGCCGCCGGAAAGCTGATGCGGATAACGTTTACCCGCGTCGGCAGAAAGCCCCACCTCGTGTAGTGCATTGGCCACCTTTTCCGCGATTTGCGTCTCGCCATGGATGCTTAACGGCTCCGACAGCGTGCGCGCAATGGTGTGGTTCGGGTGCAGCGACGCCCACGGATCCTGAAACACCATCTGCACGTTGCGGCGAAGCTCGCCTTCAAAACGTCGCCCTGGCGTTAACGCTTCTCCCAGCAGTGCAATACTGCCGCGCCAGTCGCGCTGCAGCCCAGCCAGCACGCGCAGAAGGGTCGATTTGCCGCAGCCGGATTCACCTATCAGGCTGAAGGTTTCACCTTTCTCGATGGCAAAGCTGGCGGCGGACACCGCCGTTTTCTCCCCGAAGCTCACCTGGAGATCCTTTACTTCAACGAGCGCCATTATCGGCCTCCTTCCACGGCTGCGAACGGTCGAGCGTTGGCAGCATCTGCCCATAGGTACTGGCGTCTGGACGACAGGTCCACAGGGTGCGCGTGTACGGATGCGTTGCCTGCGGGAGTTGGCTTGCCGCCATCTCATCCACCTTTTCGCCCTGATACATCACCAGCACGCGGTCGCAGTGCTCCGCCACCAGCGGCAGATCGTGGCTGATTAACAGCATCGTCATCCGGCGTTCTTCGCACTGCTGCACCAGCAGTTCGAGGATCTGGCTACGCAGGCGGGCGTCCAGCGCGGAGGTAGGTTCGTCGGCAATCAGCACCTGCGGGTTGTTGATCAGCGCAATCGCAATCATCACCCGCTGGCCCATGCCTCCGGAAAGCTCACCGGGGTAGCGCTGGAGGACATGTTCGTTGAGTCCGACGGCGCGGATGATGTCGTGAATGCGTGCCTGGCGTTCTGAACGCGGCAGCCGCTGATGCAGCGTAAGCGCCTCATCAAGCTGGGCGGCGACGCTTTTCACGGGGTTAAGGGCGTAGCGCGGGTCCTGCAGGACCATCGCAATCCCGTTGCCGCGCAGCGCCTGCCAGCGGCGGGGGCTCAGGGTCAGGAGGTCGTTGCCGAGCACGTTAAGCCGGTTAGCGCTTACGATGCCGGGCTTACGCACCAGCCCCATCAGGGCGCGGGCGGACATCGACTTGCCGGAGCCGGATTCCCCCACCAGCGCCAGCCGTTCGTTGCCAAGCGTGAAGCTCAGGTTGTTGACCACGCGCGCGGCGGGGTAGTCGATATTCAGCGCATCGACGATGACGCGGTGTTCAGTCATGCTGTGGCTCCAGTACGTCGCGCAGGCCGTCGCCCAGCAGGTTAAAGGCCAGGCTGGCAAACAGAATCGCCCCGCCCGGAATGGCGGCAATCCACCACTGGTCGAAAATGACCTGCATGCCGTCGGCAATCATCGCGCCCCATTCGGCCATGGGCGGACGTGCGCCAAGACCGAGGAAGCCCAGCCCGGCGGCCGCCAGAATAATCCCCGCCAGATCCAGCGCCAGGCGCACAATCGCGGACGGCAGGCACAGGGGCAGAATATGGCCGACCAGCAGGCGCAGGCCGCGAATGCCCATCATCTCGGCGGCGGCCAGATAATCGCTGTGGCGCAGACGCTGAATTTCACTCCGCGCCTGACGCGCATAGGCAGGCCAGGTGGTTAAGGCCAGCGCCAGCGCGCCGTTGACCAGCCCCGGGCCGAGCATCGCCACAAACGCGAAGGCGAGGATCAGGCGCGGCATCGACATCACCACGTCGGTGAAGCGCATCAGGATGCGCTCCATCCAGCCGCCGTAGTAGCCGGACAAAATCCCCACCAGCAGCCCGGCAGGCAGGGTGATAACGGTAACCAGCGCCACCAGCCCGAGCGCCGGACGGGTGCCATAAATCAGGCGCGAGAGCAGGTCGCGCCCGTAGCTGTCGGTACCCAGCCAGTGCTGGCCGTTCGGGGCCTGTAAGCGCGTGGCGGCGTCCTGCCAGTTCGGGTCAAGCGGCGCGAGCCAGGGGGCGAACAGGGCGATAAACACCAGCAGCGCGATGGCCACCAGCCCGCAAAACGCGGCAGGGGAGCGGCGCAGGCGGCATAAGAAAAGATAAAACGGCATCAGCGCACCCTGGGATAGGTCGCCCGCACGAGCAGGTCGGTAAGGTTATTGATCAGCACGAAGCAGACGCCAATCAGCAGCGTGCCGCCCATGATGGCGGTGGTGTCTCCGGCGAACAGGGCGGTGGTGAGGTAGCGCCCGATCCCCGGCCAGGAGAAGACGGTTTCGGTCAGTACCGCGCCTTCCAGCATGCTGGTGTAGGCGAGGGCGATCACCGTCAGCAGGGTGCCGCGAATGTTTGGCAGCACGTGGCGCAGCAGGATGGTCATCTCCCCGGCTCCCTTGGCGCGGGCGAGCAGGATGTACTCTTTGTTCATTTCGCCGAGGCAGGCGGAGCGCGTCAGGCGGGTAATGCTCGCCAGCGAGTAATAGGCCAGCAGCAGCACCGGCAGCACCAGGTGGCTGATGGCGTTGCGAAACGCCTCGCGGTCGCCGGAAAGCCAGGTATCTATCAGCGCAAAGCCGGTACGCGGTTCGACGGTGAACTGCCAGATATCATCCAACCTGCCGGGACCCGCGCTCCACTGCAGCTTCGCGTAGAACAGGGCCAGCATCAGCAGGCCGAGCCAGAAGATCGGCACCGAATTGCCGAGCAGGGTGAGGGTTCTGATGGCGAAGTCCAGTGGCGAACCGGCGTAGCGGGCGCACAGCACACCCGCAATCACGCCGAGTACCGTGCCGATAATTAGCGCCAGCGTTGCCAGCTCCAGCGTGGCGGGGAAGGCGTGCAGCAGATCCTGCAGCACCGGCTGCCCGGTGGCGCTGGCGGTGCCCAAATCACCGTGGGCAAGGTTTTGCAGGTAGTGCCAGAACTGCACGGGCAGGGAACGATCCAGCCCAAGCTGGTGGCGAACCTGATCGTACGTCGACTGGCTGGCGTGATCCCCGACGATCTGCAGCACGCGATCGACCGGTGAAAACGCCGACAGCGCAAACGTGACGAGCAGCAGTCCGAAGAGCGTGAGCAGCAGGGTCAGCAGGCCCTGGAGCACGCGGGTGGAAAGATGTGGCATGGGAAAATCGTTATCCTGAAAATATGCACGGACGACCCCCTCTCCCCTTGGGAGAGGGCGGGGGTGAGGGGAAACAGGCGGCTCTGCTGCGCGATGTTGCCCTCACCCCAACCCTCTCCCACGGGAGAGGGAGAAAGACAAGGGCTACTTCGTAACGCGATCGTACCAGACCATATCCGCGTTCAGCCCCTGCTGATACCCCTTCACGTTATCGCGCACCACGATCTGGGTTTTGCCCTGATCGACAAATACGTATGGCGAGCTCTGCTGCAGCTGTTCCTGCATCTTCTTGTACAGATCCAGACGCTTCGCCGGATCCGGTTCGGCAACCGCCGCCAGCGTGGCCTTGTTCAGCTCCGGGATTTTCCAGCCGTTCAGGCCGGCCACGGTGCTGGACTTCCCGTCGTTCCACGCGAAGGCGCTGGCGTTAGAGTGCGCATCGAAGTAGTCCGGGATCCACAGACGAATCGCCGCCTGATGCTGCTTAGCGCGCACGCGGGCATAGACCTGGCTCCCGGCGGCAGGCAGCAGATCCACCTTCACGCCACCCTGCGCAAAGCTCGCCTGCATCGACTGGGCGATGGTGATAAACGGCGGCTTGTTCTCCACGTCCAGCGTGAAGTGCGCGTCCTTAATGCCCGCTTTGGCGAGAATGGCTTTCGCTTTTGCCGGGTCAAATTTAAACGGATTGTCTTCCAGCGCGCCCGGCAGACCGACCGGCAGGAAGCTCTGATGAACAAAGTACTGGCCTTTCAGCAGATTTTTAGTGATGCCGTCATAATCCACCAGCCAGCGCGACGCTTCCCAGAAGGCCGGGTTATTCAGCAGCGGGTTAGCGCTGTTGCCGGTGTTAAACACCAGGTAATTCTGTTCCGCAGACGGGATGCTCAGCACCTTCACGCCCGGCTTGCCGTCGAGCGCGCTTATCTGATCGGCCCCCAGATCGCGCGCCACGTCCGCATCACCCTGCTGGATCAGCAGGCGGCGTGAAGCAGGATCGGGGACGTTTTTAATGATGATGCTTTTGAGCTTCGGCGCGCCGCCGGGCGCGGAGTCGTTAGCTTCCAGCACGATAGCCTGATGCGGCTGATAGACGCGCATTTTGAACGCGCCGCTGCCCGCCGAGTGCATTTTCAGCCACGCGTTGCCGAAGTCATTATCCTTCACGTTTGCCGCGACCTGCTTTTCATCGACGATAGAGGCAATCGGCGTGGAGAGAATATTCAGCGCCACCGATGGGCTGACGTCCGCCGTCCAGTGCAGCTGGAGGGTGTGATCGTCCACCTTTTTTAGCTGGCTGGCGATGTTGCTCGCGTCCCAGCCCAGCACGTTGAGGATAAAGGCCGGGGATTTGTTCAGCGTCACGGCGCGGGTGTAAGAGAAAATCACGTCTTCCGGGCGCAGCGGGTTGCCGGAGGCGAATTTCGCATCGGGTTTAAGCTTGATGGTCAGGGTTTTTGCTGCCGCGTCCGCTTCCCAGCTTTCCGCCAGAATCGGCGTGATTTTTTCCGGATTATCGCGGTCCGGCTGGACCAGACGCTGGTACAGGCTCGGCACGGTCTGGATGCTGGAAAGCTCGTTGGCTTCAGCCGGGTCGAGGCTCACGATGTCATCAAGCCCCTGGGCAACCACCAGCGTGTTGGGCGGAGTAGCGGCGTGGGTAGCGCCTGAGAGCGCAGCCAGCACCAGTAACGGCAACAGTTTTTTCGTCATAGCGATCCCTGAGAAGAATATATTGTGATTGTTTTATGCTCCGCTAAGTTAGGTCGACTATGACATTCCGCAAAGTCGAAATTCAGCTTTACTTATACTTTCCGGGAATATCGCATGCGCTCGGGCTATTAAAACACGCTGCTTTTCGCGCGCTTTTTAACCTGATATAACAAATGCCTTACCTTTCAGGGAGTCACCACCGTGCCCGAAATCAATCAACATGGTCAAACCGTTAACGATATCGTTCCCGACTGGAAAGGCGCGCGCGTATTAACCCGCACGCCGCTGCTCGGCCAGTATTGCCGCCTGGAGCCGCTGGACGCCGATCGCCACGCGGCCGATCTCTATGAGGCCTACGCGCTGGGCGACGACAGCGACTGGACGTGGCTTGCCAGCACGCAGCCAGCGAGCGTGGAAGCCACCGCGCACTGGATCATGGCGAAGGTGATGGACGATGAGCTGGTGCCGTTTGCCGTCATTGATTTACGCACCGAGCGTGCGGTGGGGCTGGTGAGCTATATGGCCAACGAGCGGCTGCTGGGGTCGGTGGAGATCGGGCACGTCACCTGGTCGCGCAAGATGAAAGGGACCCGGATAGGCACCGAAACGGTGTGGCTGCTGCTGAAAAATGCGTTTGAGCACGGCTACCGGCGCCTCGAGTGGAAGTGCGATTCGATGAACGTTGCCTCACGCAGGGCGGCGGAGCGGCTGGGGTTTGTCTGGGAAGGGCGCCTGCGCCAGAAGCTGGTGCGCAAAGGGCGCAACCGCGACAGCGATATGCTTTCTATTATTGACGGCGAATGGCCGCAAAGAGACGCGGAGCTGCGCGCCTGGCTGGCGACGGAGAATTTTGACGACGACGGGCGTCAGATAAAGCGTCTTGAGGCGTTTCGGTTATAAGTTTTTTATGTAGGGTACAGCGTAAACGCGTGGCTAATCCGCGGAAATCGCGATTTCTATCAGGTTGGTTTTTCCTGACTGTAGCCCGCGCGCTACCGCTTCGGCGATATCTGCAGCCTCGGTTACCCGGCAGCAGTGGACGCCCATGGCGGTGGCCAGCGACTGAAAATCGATATGCGGGTTCACCAGGTCCATCCCGATAAAACGCCCCAGCCGCGTTGAGCTGTAGTCGGCCTGGCTCTTCATAAAGTTTTTCAGGATGTTGTACTCCCTGTTATTCATGACGATAAAGGTGACCGGCAGATTTTCGTGTGCCGCCGTCCAGAGCGCCTGCGGCGAGTACAGGGAGGCTCCGTCACCTATCAGGCAGACCACCGGCTCCCGTCCGCGTCCCAGCGAGTGCCCTACTGAGGCAGGCATCCCCCAGCCCAGTCCGCCGCCGCGCATAAAGTAGTAGCGCTGGTGCTGCTGGTCAGAGATGAACCGGCGGACATGCCTGGCGGTCGCTATTGCCTCATCAACGATGGTGGTACCCGCCGGAATGGATCGGATGACTTCCCAGGCTGCGACCATCGGGGAGATCGCCGGGCGTAGCCGCTCGGCGGCCAGACGTTCCTCCTGCTGCTGCCACTCCTTCTCCCGTTCGTCGCGGGCCGCAACCAGCATCCGCTGGTGGACCAGCCTGCTGGCGATCAGGCGCTGCTCAAGCTTCGGCAACAGTTCGTGCAGGGAGAGCTTGATATCCCCCATCACCGAAAGGCGAGTGGCATAGGTGCGGCCAAGCTCGTGCATATCCGCCGAGAGCTGATACACCGCGCAGGTCGCCGGAATGGCTTCGCCCTCGCTGTACAAAATGGTGATCAGGCTTCTGCCGCCGATGATGAATACGGCATCGTAGGCGTTAATGATGCTGGAGATTTCGCTGGCGGTGGTGGGCATATTGCCCCGCCAGAGCGCGTGCTGAGTGGGAAAAGGCAAATTCAGCGGCCAGGAGGAGCCGTAGACGTGGGCGCTGAGCGCTTCCGCCAGCTGGACAATCTCCTGCGTCGAGCCGCTGGAGTGCACCTCATCCCCCGCCACAATCATGATCCTGCCGGGCGTAACCTGGCTCAGTTCTTCGGCCAGTTCGTCCAGCGAGCCCGCCACGGTGTGGTAGTTCACTTTAGAGGCCGTTTGTATCCCGGCGTCGCTGAGCTCTTCCATCACGTTCATTGGCAGAGAGAGCAGCACCGGACCGGCCGGAGGATAGCTGGCAGCGTGAAACGCGCGGCGTACCAGCACCGGGAGCTGGTCGGCGCTGGTGACCTCCTGCGCCCATTTCATGACCGGGGAGCCAATGGAAACAATATCATCATACAGCAGCGGGTCGCGGACGTAGTGCCGCGTATCCTGCTGTCCGACGGTGACCACCAGCGGGGTTTTCATGATCCGCGAATTAATCAGATTCCCCATGCCGTGCCCCAGACCGCTGGCGGTATGCAAATTGATAAAGCCCGTTTTGCCGGAGGCTTTCGCATAGCCGTCAGCAATCGCCACCACGGTGCTCTCCTGAAGCGCCAGAATATAGTGAATATTTTCATGGCGAAGCAGGGCATCAATGAGTGGAAGCTCGGTGGTACCGGGGTTGCCAAAAATATATTCCACGCCTTCACTCTCCAGCACTTCAAGGAGAATATCGGCACCCGTTCGCATATTGAGATCTGATAAGGACGTTAATGATTTAATCATAATGACACCTCATTCAGCATTATTTAACGCCGGCTAAAATTCTTCCTGCGTTGGACGAACAACAATTTCATTAATATCAACGTCGCCAGGCTGTTCTATGGCAAATAAAACCGCGCGGGCAATCGCGTCAGCCGGAATAGCCTGCTTATAAAACTCATGGAGAAATTTTTTGCTCTCTTCGTCAGAGCTACCGAATTGCAGTTCGCTTTCAACGGCGCCGGGGGAAATAAGCGTCGTGCGGAGGGTTTTACCCGCTTCCTGACGTAAGCCTTCACTCAGCGCGCGGACGGCGAATTTCGTGGCGCTGTACACCACGCCGCCAGGCGCCAGCACCTTGATGCCCGCGACGGAGGCAACGTTAATAAAATGCCCACTGCCCTGACGCTGGAACACCGGGAAAGCGGCAGCGATGCCGTACAGCACCCCTTTCAGATTGGTATCAATCATCTTGTCCCATTCGTCGGTTTTCAGCTCGCTAAGGGGGGCGATAGCCATAAAGCCCGCGTTGTTGATCAGCACATCCACGCGCTGGTAGGCGGCAACGGTAGCGTCAATGGCGCGCTGAACCTCTTCCTGACGGGTGACATCGGCCTTGACGGCAATAGCCTGGCCGCCTTGCTGAATAATCTGATCCACCAGGGCATTAATTCTGTCCAGACGGCGCGCCACCAGCACCAGCGAAAACGCGTTATTCGCTAAATGGAGGGCAATCGCCTGACCAATACCGCTGCTGGCACCGGTAATGACAACAACCTTGTTTGCACTATTATTCATGATCTTATCTCGCTATTGAGTGATGCAAAAAATAAAAGGCAGAGAAGCGTTAATGAATAATGACAAATTCATTAACGCGGTTTTGGATATATTGTGTATCGGGAATAAAATGATGTTCGTTTAAAACTTAATGGAGTGCGGGAGAGTCTGTCAATGTCGTTTTTTTATAATTAAATTAATTACAGGCTTAATATTTAATTCTTATAGGTAACCGATAATAGTATATAAATGAAATGGGGTCACGATAGCGGCCCTGCGAACAGGGCCTGAGGATTACAATTTGCCACTGTAAAGCACCGGGCCAGTGGGAAGTCCAGTGGGCGAGCCGCCCTCTGGTTCAAGGCTTATGGCTATCGTGGCGTCAGGTGGAAGCGTTGTGTTCCTGAGAGTGACGCGTGTGGGGATGTCGTTATGCAGCAGCCCCATGGATACCGGCGCCTGCCCGCCTGGGATCAGCCAAAGCTGCAGGCTGTGTTGCGCCGCGACGGCCGTTGGTCGAAGAGGGGCAATGCTCAGGTGTTGACGGCTGGCGTCCGCGCTGACGACCCACTGTCCGTGCTGTTGGGTATCGTTGAGTACCATCAGCGGAGCGAGTTCCGGGGTACGGATGGCATACCAGGCAACGACCGACAGGGCGGCGAGGGAGGCCGCAGCCATCCAGCCGACATAAGGCCGACTTTTGCGTAAAGGCTTTTTGGGCGGCAGATCGAGGGCGATTCTCTTCCACACCGTCTCGGGTGGAGGGACGGGCACAAGATGACTATCCAGTGTGCTGAACATGTCCTGCCAGTACGCCACGCGGGCGGCCAGAGCGGGTTCATGGAGGACCCTTTTCTGGAACTGAAGCCGCGCTCCTCCCCGCAGCGTGCCGAGGGCATACTCTGCTGCCAGCATGTCGTCGCGTTTTTCTGCGTCATTCATAGCCCGACACACTCCCGAAGATGGTCCATTGCCCGACGTATCCAGCTTTTCACCGAGCCCAGAGGCTGCTGGAGCCAGTCGGCAATGTCGCTGTGAGACATTCCCTGATAGTAGGCGAGCGTAATGCTCTGGCGCTGTTCGCTGCTCAAATGTTCGAGACACTGCCTGAGCCGTTCTGCCTGCACATCGTCGTGCCAGTTATTCTGCTCATCGTTCTCGCAAGGCAGAATCGCGTCGTTATACGCCGTCTCGCGGTCGGCAGCGCGGGTTTGCCCGCTGCGCAGCCAGTCAATACAGCGGTTGCGCACAATGTGCGTAAGCCAGGTCATCGGGGAGCTCAGTGCAGCGTTGTAGGTTTCGGCTTTACTCCAGACGGTGATAAAACAGTCGTGAAGGATCTCTTCTGCCCACGCGCGGTCACGCAGCATGCGCAGCGCGACGGCAAACAGGTGTGGCGACGTGAGTCGATAAAGTTGTTCAAATGCACGGCGATCGCCGTTTGCGACCGCCTGCATTAATTTCAGTTGCTGTTCAGCCAGCGCGTTATCCATGTTTTTCCCGGAAGGCAACGTCACACTTCCGAAGTATAGACAACTACTTAGGCATCAGGACGGTATCAATCACATCGATCACACCGTTTTTTTGATGAACGTCATAGGTGCTAATGTTCGCCACATTGCCTTTACCGTCCTTAAGCTGAATATTGTGCGGACCGTTGCTCATGATCCACAGCGGCTGACCGTTAACGGTCTTCAGCTCCGCGTGGCCGCCGCCCTGTTTAATTTTCTGCTCCAGCGCTTTCATATCGTAATTACCGGCGACCACGTGATAGGTCAGGATGCTGGTGAGCGTGGCTTTGTTTTCGGGTTTGACCAGGTTCTCGACCGTGCCGGCAGGCAATTTCGCAAACGCCGCATTGGTCGGCGCAAACACGGTGAACGGCCCTTTGCTCTGAAGCGTATCCACCAGTCCTGCCGCTTTGACGGCGGCTACCAGCGTGGTGTGATCTTTCGAGTTTATGGCGTTTTCAACAATATTTTTGCTCGGGAACATTTCCGCTCCGCCCACCATCACGGAGCCTGACGTCATGGCGGCTGATGCGCCTGCACAGAAGAGTAAAGCGCTGGTTACGAATGCAACACGGGTTAGCTTTTTCATCATCTTTCCTCGGATTGGGGAGCAAAGGGGTTGCTCACAGACTCATATACGAGAGGCGGGGGGAAACTGGATGCAGGTAAATAAAAATAAATTTTTGAAGAGGGGGATCCCCTCTCCCCTATGGGGAGAGGGCCAGGGTGAGGGGAAATATCCTCAGCGACGAACAGGTGCCCCGTTCGCCACATAATACGCAGCCGTGCTCTTCGCCAGCGGCTCGCGTCCGCGAATGGCGTCGGCAATCTTTTCGCCGATCATAATGGTGGTGGCGTTCAGGTTGCCGGTAATGATCTGCGGCATAATCGACGCATCCACCACGCGCAGCCCTTCCAGTCCGTGAACGCGGCCTTCGCCGTCAACCACCGCCATCTCGTCATAGCCCATCTTGCAGGTGCCGCACGGATGGAAGGCGGTTTCGGCGTGGTTGCGCACGAACTCGTCCAGTTGCTCGTCGGTCTGGCATTCGATACCTGGGCTGATTTCGCGCCCCCGGTACTTGTCCAGCGCCGGCTGGTGCATGATCTCGCGGGTGATACGGATCGCGTCGCGGAACTCCTGCCAGTCCTGCTCGTGGGACATATAGTTGAACAGGATCGCCGGATGCTGATGCGGATCGCGGGACGTGATGCGCACGTGTCCGCGGCTCGGCGAGCGCATGGATCCGACGTGGCACTGGAAGCCGTGCTCTTTCACCGCGTTCGAGCCGTTGTAGTTAATCGCCACCGGCAGGAAGTGGTACTGGATGTTCGGCCATTCAAACTCTTCGCGGCTGCGGATAAACCCGCCCGCTTCGAAGTGGTTGCTCGCGCCCACGCCGGTACCGCCAAACAGCCACTCGGCGCCAATCTTCGGCTGGTTCCACCACTGCAGGGCAGGGTAGAGGGAGACCGGCTCTTTGCATTCGTACTGGAGGTACATCTCCAGGTGATCCTGCAGGTTTTCACCCACGCCGGGCAGATCGTGCACCAGCGGAATATCGAACTCGGCGAGCATGTCAGCGTCGCCCACGCCGGAGCGCTGGAGGATCTGCGGGGAGGCAATCGCCCCGGCGCTCAGCAGCACTTCTTTATTTGCCGTCGCTTTGGATGGGATGGTGCTTTCACCCTCCAGCCACTCGACGCCCACCGCGCGCTTGCCCTCAAAGATAATGCGATCGGTCATGGCATGGGTGCGGATGGTCAGGTTCGGACGCGGTTTCGCCTGGTCCAGATAGCCGCGCGCGGTGCTGGCGCGTCGGCCCTGCGGCGTGACCGTGCGGTCCATCGGGCCGAAGCCTTCCTGCTGGTAGCCGTTGAGATCGTCGGTGCGCGGATAACCCGCCTGCACGCCCGCCTCCACCATTGCCTCAAACAGCGGATTCACGCCCGGTTTCGAAGTGGTGACGCTCACCGGACCGTCGCCGCCGTGGTAGTCATTCGGCCCCACGTCGCGGGTCTCTGCCTTGCGGTAGTAGGGCAGGCAGTTGAGGTAGCTCCAGTGCTCCAGACCCGGCTCTTTTGCCCAGTGGTCGAGGTCCATCGCGTTACCGCGGATGTAGCACATGCCGTTGATCAGCGATGAGCCGCCCAGCCCTTTGCCGCGCCCGCACTCCATGCGGCGGTTGTTCATGTGCGGCTCAGGCTCGGTTTCGTATGCCCAGTTGTAGCGCTTACCCTGCAGCGGGAACGCCAGCGCGGCGGGCATCTGGGTGCGGAAGTCAAAGCGGTAATCCGGCCCGCCTGCCTCAAGCAGCAGGACAGTGGTGTTAGGATCTTCAGTCAGTCGCGTTGCCAGCACGTTGCCGGCAGAGCCGGCCCCGATAATGATGTAGTCAAATTGCAAATAAACCTCCCGGTTAAAATATGGACTGGAATTTACCCATCTCAACCTGGATGGACTTCACCTGGGTGTAGCTCTGCAGCGTCATGACGCCGTTCTCGCGGCCAATGCCGGAGTGCTTGTAGCCGCCGACCGGCATCTCTGCGGCGGATTCACCCCAGGTGTTGATCCAGCAGATGCCCGCTTCGAGCTGATGAATGGCGCCGTGGGCGCGGTTCAGGTCGGCCGTGACGATGCCTGCCGCCAGCCCGTAGTCAGTGTCGTTGGCGCGGCGAATCGCTTCTTCGTCGGTGTCATAAGTGAGGATGGACATCACCGGGCCGAAGATCTCTTCGCGCACGATGGTCATCTCGTCGGTGCAGTCGGTGAACACGGTCGGGGCCACCCACGCGCCGTTATCGAAGCCTTCGCCCTTCAGCGCGTCGCCGCCGCACAGCACGCGCGCGCCTTCCTCTTTACCTTTGGCGATGTAGCGCATCACGCTGTCGCGGTGCGGGAAGCTGACCATCGGACCAAAGTTGGTAGCTTCATCGAACAGATCGCCCGCGCGGATGCGGCCCACGCGCTCGACGATTTTCTGCTCAAACGCGGCTTTGAATTTGGCCGGAACAAACACGCGGGTGCCGTTGGTGCACACCTGGCCGGAGCTGAAGAAGTTGGCCATCATGGCGATGTCCGCCGCGAGATCCAGATCGGCGTCGTCGAAAATAATCAGCGGGGATTTACCGCCCAGCTCCATCGTCACCTCTTTCAGGGACGAGGCCGCCGAGTTGGCCATCACCTTTTTGCCGCTGGCGACGCCGCCAGTAAAGGAGACTTTGGCGATGCCCGGATGCTCGGTCAGGTACTGGCCGGTCTCCGCGCCCACGCCCGGCAGGACGTTAAACACGCCGTCCGGCAGGCCCGCTTCGGTGTAGATCTCGGCAAGCTTCAGAGCGGTAAGCGGCGTCACTTCGCTTGGCTTGAAGATCATCGCGTTGCCCGCCGCCAGCGCCGGGGCCGATTTCCACAGGGCGATCTGGATCGGGTAGTTCCACGCCCCGATACCCGCCACCACGCCCAGCGGCTCGCGGCGGGTGTAGACGAATGAGGTCTCGCGCAAGGGGATCTGGCTGCCTTCCAGCGCCGGGATCAGCCCCGCGTAATACTCCAGCACGTCCGCGCCGGTGACGATATCCACGGTTGAGGTTTCGGAATACGCTTTACCGGTGTCGAGGGTTTCCAGCTTTGCCAGATCGTCGTTGCGCTCGCGCAGGATGTCGACGGCGCGACGCAGGATGCGAGAGCGCTCCATGGCGGTCATCGCTGCCCAGACTTTTTGCCCGCGCGTTGCGCTTTCTACGGCGCGATCGACATCTTCGCGCCCGGCGGCCTGAACGGTCGCCAGGACTTCACCGTTGGCCGGGTTGATGGTCTCGAAGGTGCGACCGCTGGTGGCCGATGTATAACCACCACTGATATAAAGCTGCTGTTCTGCCATTCGGGACATAAATTCTCCTCGGTTATTCGGTCGGTAAATGCTGGCTGATAAAGTGGCTGGTCAGTGACTGGGCCAGGGTCTTATCCAGCGGCTTGCCGCTTAGTGCGGCGCGCAGCCACAGCCCGTCGATCAGCGCCGCCAGGCCGTAGCCCGCCTCTTCGGCCTGTTCGCGCGGCAGTTCGCGGCGAAACTCGTACACCAGGTTCGACAGCAGGCGGCGGCTGCTTACCTGCTGCAGGCGGTAGAGCATCGGCTGGTGCATGCTGCTTGCCCAAAAGGCCAGCCAGGCCTTCATTGCCGCGCCGCTGGTCTGGGTTTCATCAAAATTGCCGCCTACAATCGCCTGCAGGCGCTGCTCCGCGCTGGCGTCCGGCAGGGCGCGTAAGCGGCTCAATACCGCGTCGCGCAGCTGGCCGGTGATATCGCGCATGGTTGCTTCCAGCAGACCGTTTTTGTCTTTGAAATAGTGACTGATGATCCCCGTGGAAACGCCCGCCCGACGGGCGATCTGCGCGATCGTCGCGTCATGCATTCCCACTTCATTTATTGCTTCCAGCGTGGCGTCGATAAGCTGCCTGCGCCGGATCGGCTGCATCCCCACTTTGGGCATTTTTGCCACTCCATTCATCAGCGTTGGTTAACCATTAAAGCGGTTTTTGATTGGACGTTCAATATAAAATGTGTCTTAATTGTTGCGGATTTGGATTTTAATAGTTACAAAAACAGTGGGGATACTGGATGACAGACCTTTCACAGGACAGAGAAAAAGACAAAATCAACCCGGTCGTTTTTTATACCTCCGCCGGGCTGATTTTGTTGTTTTCCCTGACAACGATCTTCTTTCGCGATTTTTCTGCCGAGTGGATTGGGCGCACCCTGAACTGGGTGTCGAAGACCTTCGGCTGGTACTACCTGCTGGCGGCGACGCTCTATATCGTCTTCGTGGTCTGCATTGCCTGCTCGCGCTTTGGTTCGGTGAAGCTCGGGCCAGAGCAGTCAAAGCCCGAGTTCAGCCTGCTGAGCTGGGCCGCAATGCTGTTTGCCGCGGGCATCGGCATCGACCTGATGTTCTTCTCCGTGGCCGAACCCGTCACGCAGTATATGCAGCCGCCGGAAGGGGCAGGGCAGACGATGGAGGCCGCGCGCCAGGCGATGGTCTGGACGCTGTTCCACTACGGCCTGACCGGCTGGTCGATGTATGCCCTGATGGGCATGGCGCTGGGATACTTTAGCTATCGTTATAATTTGCCCCTCACCATCCGCTCCGCGCTGTACCCGATTTTCGGTAAAAAGATAAACGGCCCGATCGGCCACAGCGTCGACATTGCGGCGGTGATCGGCACCATCTTCGGTATCGCGACGACGCTCGGGATTGGCGTGGTGCAGCTTAACTACGGGCTGAGCGTGCTGTTTGATATTCCGGATTCGATGGCGGCGAAAGCGGCGCTGATTGCGCTCTCCGTCATTATCGCCACCATCTCGGTGACGTCGGGCGTCGATAAGGGCATCCGCGTGCTCTCCGAACTGAACGTGGCGCTGGCGCTGGGCCTGATCCTGTTCGTGCTGTTTATGGGCGACACCTCGTTCCTGCTCAATGCCTTAGTGCTCAACGTGGGCGACTATGTGAACCGCTTTATGGGCATGACGCTGAACAGCTTCGCCTTCGACCGCCCTGTAGAGTGGATGAACAACTGGACGCTGTTCTTCTGGGCGTGGTGGGTCGCGTGGTCGCCGTTTGTCGGCCTGTTCCTGGCGCGCATTTCGCGTGGCCGCACCATCCGCCAGTTTGTGATGGGCACGCTGATCATCCCGTTCACCTTTACCCTGCTGTGGCTGTCGGTGTTCGGCAACAGCGCGCTGCACGAGATTATCCACGGCAATGCTACTTTCGCGCAGGAAGCGATGGCGCACCCGGAGCGAGGCTTCTACAGCCTGCTGGCGCAGTATCCGGCGTTCACCTTTAGCGCCTCCGTGGCGACCATTACCGGCCTGCTGTTTTACGTCACCTCGGCGGATTCCGGCGCGCTGGTGCTGGGCAACTTCACCTCGAAGCTCAAAGACATCAACAGCGATGCCCCGAACTGGCTGCGCATCTTCTGGTCCGTCGCCATCGGCCTGCTGACGCTCGGCATGCTGATGACCAACGGCATCTCTGCGCTGCAGAACACCACGGTGATCATGGGGCTGCCGTTCAGCTTCGTTATCTTCTTCGTGATGGCCGGGTTGTATAAGTCCCTCAAGGTGGAAGATTACCGCCGCGTCAGCGCCAGCCGCGACACCGCGCCGCGTCCGATGGGCGCGCAGGACCGCCTGAGCTGGAAGAAACGTCTGTCGCGCCTGATGAACTACCCGGGCACGCGCTACACCAAACAGATGATGGAGACGGTCTGCTTCCCCGCCATGGAAGAGGTAGCCCAGGAGCTGAAGCTGCGTGGTGCTTACGTGGAGCTGAAAAACCTGCCGCCGGAGGAGGGCGAGACCCTGGGGCACCTGGATCTGCTGGTGCACATGGGCGACGAGCAGAACTTTGTCTACCAGATCTGGCCGCAGCAGTACTCGGTACCCGGTTTTACCTATCGGGCACGCAGCGGGAAGTCGACCTACTACCGGCTTGAGACCTTCCTGCTGGAAGGAAGCCAGGGGAATGATTTGATGGACTACAGCAAGGAGCAGGTGATTACGGACATTCTGGATCAGTATGAACGGCATCTGAACTTTATCCATCTGCACAGGGAAGCGCCGGGAAATAGCGTGATGTTCCCGGATGTTTGAGCCTTGAACTGAAGAACGTAAAAAGGCGTCGCCGCTGCCTTCATGCCGGGTGGCGGCGATGCCTTACCCGGCCTACAAAACCGGTTTGCCGTAGGCCTGATAAGCGAAGCGCCATCAGGCGTTAAATTTGCTTTGGGACTGAAGGGCAATATTTCCTTTATTTATATTCACCATTCTGTTTTTCTTTCTGCGCAGGTTTCATCCATGCATCATCATAAATAATATTGCCTTTAACATAGTTCCATTGAATGCCACGAAATCGCAGGCCTACTACTTCATGCATGTTAGGGGCAGAACTGCCTGGATAGTATACATGCGTAAAATCTAAAGATGAGATTACAACGCTATCAAGCGTGATGGTGTAGATCTCTCTTTCTGCTCCCGCTTCAATGATTTCATAATATTTAATAATAGCTTTTTGCAGGCGTCTTCCTTCGCAAGCGACAACGGCAAGGTAAGGACTTACCTTATCTAATTGCTTATGCAGCGTAACCGGGCCATGCTGTCGTGTTCCGGTCATATTTCCGGTATGACTATCGACGGCTTGTTTTACACCATAGCTGCTATTCATGATTTCGATAGCACCTTCTCGACCTGGCGTCATACATTCGCCCTGTACGAGCATTCCGTTCTCGTCGTAGAGAAATAGGTAAGCGGGTAGTGACATTATCGTTCTCCTAAATTTATTAGCTTGCCATTTTTATCGATATCGAACTGATGTACATATTCTTTGCCATTTAAGCCGTAGTGAATTACGTAAGTATTTTCATTCTCCCATTTAATATTCATACAGGTATCAGGATAGGAAAGGTTTAAATCACCGTATCCGGAACCCGTCACTATGCTTATCTGATGGGCTTTGCTTGAATAAATTGTGTAATATTTCAAAATGTCATTTTTATTTATGCTGAAACAAATATGATTGCCGTTAATAAAAGTTAGTCGTGTTATGGGGGCTCGTTTACCACCGGGACAACCGGTAATTGAAATACACATACCAATAATAAACAGCAGTTTTTTCATCCGGGAAATCCTTTTAAAACTGTTTTGTATTTATTCAGGAGGTAATAGATCGTTTCTTTAAGATGCAGATCTCGGTATTGTAATAAACTCTGATTTTTGTCCAGGCCAAAATATTTTAATAACCAGTAATCGCTTACAATTGATGCTTGCTGCTCTAACCCATAATGCAATAAATCTACTTTATCTAAGCTATAAGTGTAGTCAGCAATACCGGAAAATAATCCTCTGGTTCTGACAAACATTCCCTTTTGTGTTTGCCAGACGTGCATCATCTCATGCATAAATCTATGCTTCTTAACTAAGTCGTCCTCTAATGAGAAATCAGGTGAATAAGTTTCTTCTCTAAACCACATTTCACCATTGGGACTCATCGCTATATCGACAGGCTGGAGATTAAAAGGAAGATAACTTTCCCTGTGTACCCACACCAGATGATAATGGATACTGTAACCGTAAAGCGTCTTCGCGAGGGCTATCTCACCGATGGTGAGTTGTCGGATACCGCCTGGGTTAATCGGGGTTCCTGAGGTGGGAATAATGCGTTCATTTACCGGCATTATAAATCCATTTTAATAGTATGGTTATTGGGTTTTTATCCTACTCCTGTCTAAATGGAAAAGAAGATTGATATATTCCTAAAAAACGTTTTTTGCGTTGTGAGAAATAAATCAAATAGGGACTGAAAGAAGATTTTCGAAACCTGATGAGCGTTACAGCAAAGTGATCGCGTGGTCGCCATGAAGCAGCCAGTGAAGTGTAAATAGAGTTCCTTCTTTAAACTCAGCCTGTGGGTGGGTCAGCGCCAGCGTGAGTGTTTTCTCATTGAGTCTTGTTATGCGGGCACAGTCAAAACCTATGTAAATCTTCACCCGCGGATAGAGCGCCTTAAACAGACTCTCTTTGGCGCTAAATGCAAGCGTCAACGCCAGCGCAAAGGGGTAGCCCGAACGCTTCAGGCACATCGCTTCCTGTGCATCAATGATGCCGTCCTGGATTTCGCGGGCTTCAGGGTCTGGAAGAATGGCTTCGCAATCAATACCCACAAGCGCATCTGGATGACGGATGGCAAGCGCCATCGCCTGCGTGCCGCAGTGGGTGATGCTCCCTGATACGCCGTCAGCCCAGAGAGGTTCACCGCTGGGGCCGATGCCGGGCACGGTGTGGTCAGGTAAGGCATGCGCGGCGGCGATGCGGCCTGCCAGATGCTCGGCTTTGCGTTTGCGCCCGGCGTTTGAAAGCTCGGCGTGGTGGGGGAGCCAGAGGAGATCGGCGTCGGTGAAGGTGGTTGGGTCGAAGGTAACGTGGTGAACGGTGTGGTTAGCGAGAGAAAATGTGCTGTGGGTGGTGTGCATGGTTTTTTCCTTCAGAGTTGTGCGGCCTGATGCCCTCACCCCGGCCCTCTCCCACGGGGAGAGGGAGCAAACACTAAAAACGGCAACGGGGTTGCCGTTTTGCTTTTACCTAGAAACGCGTATTCACGCTCATGTACCAGGTACGACCCGGTTCATTATACGTATACGCACCCGCACCGTACATATACGCACCGGTGGTGGTGTTTCCGGTTGTCTGGGCATTACCCGCGCGCCACTGGCGTTTGTCGAAGACGTTGTCCACGCCGCCGGTCAGGCTGACGTTTTTGGTCATGTCCCACGTCGCGCTCAGGCCAACGATGCTGTACGGACTGACTTCGTCTTTTTCAGACCCGGTCACCGGCTGACCTTTGTAGTTGTACTTCTTCGGCTGCTGCTTGCCGTACCAGGTAAAGGTCGACTGGAGCGACACGTCCTGATGCACCTGCCAGCTCAGGGTTGAGTTCAGCGTGTACTCCGGAATGATCGACAGACGGTCACCGGTCTCCTTGTTCTTGCTCTGCAGCATGTAGGTGATGTTGTTGGTCCAGTTAATCGTGTCGCTGACCGGCACGTTCAGGGAGCCTTCCAGACCTTCCACCACCGCCTTCGGCACGTTTTCCCACTGGTAGATATCGGTCTGCACTTTACCGGAAGAGGTGTGACCAATCGGCGCGTAGCCCGCTTCAATCTTGTCGCGGTAGTCGTTGCGGAACCAGGTGACGCCCGCCAGCCAGCCGTCGCGCTTCCACTCCAGACCAATCTCTTTGTTGATGCTGGTTTCGGCCTTCAGGTCGTCGTTACCCATCATGTAGCAGCCCACGCCGTCGGAGCTGGCGTAGCAGCCCTGGCCTTTGCTGTAGAGCAGGTAGTTCGGGTTGGTCTGGTACAGGCTCGGCGCCTTATAGGCACGCGCGATCCCCATCTTCAGCGTGAAGTTATCCCCCAGACCCTGCGACAGGTTAAGTGACGGGCTCCAGTTGTTGCCGACGATGGTGTGATGGTCGAAGCGCAGGGCAGGGGTCAGCATGGTGCTGTCGGTCAGCTCCATGTTGTTTTCGGCGAACAGAGAGAAAATCTCTGCCGAGGTATAAGGGCTGCGATCGTTACTCATTCCCGGGATCGCGCCGCCCTGCTGGGTTTGGGTGAAGGAGGTCGAGTCCTTCATGCGCTGCTGGTTCCACTCGGTGCCGAGCGTCAAGTTTTGGTTGACGATGAAATCAATCGGCAGGTTGATTTCACTGTGCAGCATCACGTCGGCCAGATCGGTGTCGGTGAATTTATTACTGTTGAACAGACCTTCCAGACCGCCCGCCAGCCCCTCTCCCAGACGGGAGTTGCGGGTGTGCTCGTACTGCGCCCAGTTGCTGGTGGTAATGCCGTTATCCCAGCCGCCGTTCCAGGTCACCGCGAAGTTCTGGCGATAGATGCGGTTGGTCTCTTTGCCGTAGTTCTTTTTCACCAGACCGCTGGAGCTGTTGTCGTTGTTGGTGTTCTGGGTATCACCGGCGTAGAGGTTATTCTGGCGGCTGTAGCCCGCCTCAAATTCCAGAGACTGCATCGGCGCAAAGTCCCAGCGCACCACGCCGTTGATGTCTTTATTTTCCACCCCTTCACGGCCCGCGGGCAGCGTGTCGGCGTAGGCACCGGTTCGGTCAGACTGGTGACCCTGGTTGATGTCCCACGCGTCGGCCTGGGTTTTGTCCAGATTGCCGTACATGCGGAAGCTGAAGTCACCGCCCAGCGGGCCGCTTAGGCTGAAGTTGGTGCGTTTGGTGGAACCTTCATCCTTGTGCTCAGGCGCATTCAGGTAGGTATTCCAGGAGCCGTGCCACTGGTCGTCGAATTTTTTGGTGATGATGTTCACCACGCCGCCTGCCGCGCCGTTGCCGTAGCGCGCGGCGGCCGGACCGCGGATCACTTCGATGCGCTCGATCATCTCCGGCGGCACCCAGCCGGTATCGCCGCGGGTGTCGCGCTCGCCGCGCCAGCCCAGACGGATGGAGTTTCGGCTGGTCACCGGCTTGCCGTCGATCAGGATCAGGGTGTTTTCTGGCCCCATGCCGCGGATATCAATCTGACGGTTATTCCCGCGCTGGCCGCTGGTGGAGTTACCGGTCAGGTTAACGCCCGGCATGGTGCGGATGATTTCAGCCACGTCCCGCGCGGGCGGGTTTTTACGTATCTCATCGGCGGTGATGGTCGATACCCCCGGCGCCTGCAGATTCTGCTCGGCGGCGGTGATCACCATCGTGTCTTCGTGCTGCGCAGAGGTGGTGTTGTCGTCTGCCAGAGCGGGCAGCGCGACGCCGTAAATCCCTAAATTGACCAGCAAGGCCAGAGAGTGAATCTTCTTATTCATTGTACGTCCTGCTTTTGTGGTTGTTTTATGAGCGCTTCCCACAGCGCGGGCACTACGCTATTGCAAATGCAAATAGTTATCAATAATATTATCAATAAAATTTGCTCTGAAACAAAAAAGACTGTTAAACATGAGGTTATAAGGGTGACGGCGTTAACAACGGGAAGTGAAGCGTGGTGGCAGTCGAAAAACGGGCCTGAATGGAAGCCGGAAAAGGGAAACTACCGCGTCACGTTCTGGTGGCGTGACCCGGCAGGAACGCAAAGAACGTCACCGATCAAACGCGTCTGGCTCTACGTCACCGGCGTGACCGATCACCATCAAAATGCCCGCCCGCAGTCCCTCGAACGCATGCCCGATACCGACGTCTGGCAGTGGCAGGGCGAGTTCAGCCCCGAGTGGCGCGGAAGCTACTGTTTTATCCCCTCCGTGAATGAAAACGATTTTGCCGACGCGGTATTCGAAGGCCAGCAGCCGGACCGCATGGCGCTGCGCGAAGGCTGGCGCAAACTGCTGCCGCACGCGGTGTCTGATCCGCTGAATCCGCAGAGCTGGCGCGGCGGGCGCGGTCATGCCGTCTCGGCGCTGGAAATGCCGGAAGCACCCGTTCAGCCGGGGTGGAATCATCCCGATACGTCGTATCAGCCGCCAGTCTGCATTGAGTGGGAAAGCGCGCGCCTGAACAACCGCCGCCGCGTCTGGATTTTCACCAGCGGGGATCATAGCCCGGAACGCCCGCTGGCGGTGCTGCTCGACGGCCAGTTCTGGGCCGAAAGCATGCCCGTCTGGCCTGCGCTGGCGTCGCTCACCAGCGAGCGCAAACTGCCGCCTGCGGTCTACGTCTTAATCGATGTTATCGACATGGAGCATCGCAACCGCGAGCTGCCGTGCAATCCCGATTTCTGGCTGGCGGTGCAGGAAGAACTTCTCCCCCTTGTCCAGAAACACGCGCCGTTCAGCGACCGCGCCGACCGTACGGTGGTGGCAGGCCAGAGCTTTGGCGGTCTCTCTTCCCTTTATGCGGCACTGAACTGGCCGCAGCGTTTTGGCTGTGTGCTCAGCCAGTCCGGATCCTTCTGGTGGCCGCACCGCGGTGGGCAGCAGGACGGGCTGTTAATCGAACAACTTAAAGCCGGTGAAATATCCCCTCGCGGGCTACGCATCATTCTTGAAGCCGGGCGCAACGAGCCGCTCATCTTCCGCGCGAATCAGGCGATTTACGCCGAGCTGCACACGCACCAACCGGTTATCTGGCGTCAGGTTGACGGCGGACACGATGCGCTTTGCTGGCGCGGTGGGCTGACGCAGGGGCTGATGACCCTCTGGCAGCCGCTAATTCACTAACGGAGTCTGTATGGAATTCAGCAATCCTTTCGATAATCCGCAGGGACAGTTCGCCATTTTGCAAAACGACCAGGGGCAGTACAGCCTGTGGCCGCAGCAGTGCGAACTGCCGGCGGGGTGGCACGTGGTGTGTGAAGCACAGTCTCAGGAGGCGTGCCAGCAGTGGCTTGTCGGGCACTGGCAAACGCTTGTCCCGTCCCATTTTGCGGAGGGAAGCGCATGAACCGTCTTCCTCTCGTCGCCGCCCAGCCGGGGATCTGGATGGCGGAACAGCTGTCCACGCTGCCAAACGCCTGGAGCGTGGCGCACTACACCGAGCTGAAAGGCGATATCGACGCGCCGCTGCTGGCAAAAGCGATTGCTGAAGGCATGATGCAGGCCGATACCCTGCGGATGCGTTTTGCCGAGGAGAACGGCGAGGTGTGGCAGTGGGTGGACGAGTCCACGATCCTGCCTGAGCCGTCCATCGTTCGCGTTAACTCTCACGACGACGCCATGACGCTGATGGAATCCGATCTTGACCAGAACCTGCGCGTCGACAGCGGTCAGCCGCTGGCGTTTCAGCAGCTGATTCAGGTCGGTGAAAACCACTGGTACTGGTATCAACGGTATCATCACCTGGTGGTGGATGGCTTCAGTTTCCCGGCCATTACCCGCCAGATCGCCGCGATTTACGCCGCGTGGGAAAAGGGCGAACCTACGCCCGCATCTCCGTTTACGCCGTTTGAAGAGGTGGTGGACGAGTATCAGCGCTATCGCGACAGCGAGGCGTACCAGCGTGACGGTGCCTTCTGGGCAGAGCAGCGCAAGGAGTTGCCTTCTCCGGTCTCGCTCTCCTCCACACCGCTGCCGGGCCGAGCCGCGACAACGGATATCCTGCGCCTGAAAATCGCCGCCGACGGCCGCGCCTTCAGCCAGCTTGCACAGGCGGCAGGGCAGGCGCAGCGTACCGACCTGGCGCTTGCGCTGGTAACGCTCTGGCTGGGCCGCCTGACCGGACGGCTGGACTACGCCGCCGGGTTTATCTTTATGCGCCGCATGGGTTCCGCGGCGCTCACCGCGACCGGGCCGGTGCTTAACGTCCTGCCGCTGGCGGTCAATATCGATCCACAGGAGAGCCTGCCGGAGCTGGCGCTGCGCCTGGCGAACCAGCTGAAAAAAATGCGCCGCCACCAGCGCTATGACGCCGAGCAGATCGTGCGCGACAGCGGGAAAGCGGCGGGTGATGAAGCGCTGTTTGGCCCGGTGCTGAACGTCAAGGTGTTCGACTATCAGCTGGATATCGACGATGTGGAGGCCATTACCCACACGCTGGCAACCGGCCCGGTGAACGACCTTGAGCTGGCGCTGATCCCGGACGAGCAGGGCGGGCTGAGCATTGAGATCCTCGCCAATAAGCAGCGCTACGATGAAGTGACGCTTTCCCGACACGTCGCGCGTCTGAACGCGATGCTGAGGCAGTTTGCGGCTAATCCGGACCTGCGCTGTGGCGAAGTGGAAACCGTTTCAGAGCAGGAGTATCAGCAGCTGGCGCGCATCAACGATACCGGGCTGGCGCTGCCGTCCACCACGCTCGCGGATCTGGTGGCGGAGCAGGCGAGCAAAACGCCGGACGCGCCCGCGCTGGCGGATGCGCACGTTGAACTCAGCTATCGTCAGATGCGTGAGCAGGTCGTCGCGCTGGCAAACCTGCTGCGCGCGCGCGGCGTGAAGCCGGGCGACAGCGTGGCGGTGGCCCTGCCGCGCTCGGTATTCCTGACGTTAGCATTGCACGGCATTGTGGAGGCGGGCGCCGCGTGGCTGCCGCTCGACACCGGCTATCCGGACGACCGCCTGCGGATGATGCTTGAGGACGCGAAGCCGTCCCTGCTCATTACTACCGACGAACAGCTTCCGCGCTTTAGCGATCTGCCGATTACGACGTTTAGTTACAACACACTGTTACCGACCGCGGGTGCTGAGCCGCTGCGGCTGGCGACGCCGGAGCAGACGGCGTACATCATCTTTACCTCCGGCTCGACGGGGCGCCCTAAAGGGGTCATGGTCGGCCATACCGCCATCGTTAACCGCCTGAAGTGGATGCAGGATCATTACCCGCTGGACGCGACGGACGTGGTGGCGCAGAAAACGCCGTGCAGCTTTGACGTGTCGGTGTGGGAGTTCTGGTGGCCGTTTATCGCCGGGGCGAAGCTGGTGATGGCCGAGCCGGACGCGCACCGCGATCCCCAGGCGATGCAGAGCTTCTTCACCCGGTACGGCGTGACCACCACCCACTTCGTGCCGTCGATGCTGGCGGCGTTTGTTGCCTCGCTGACGCCGGAAAACGTCGACAGCTGCAAAACACTTAAGCAGGTGTTCTGCAGCGGCGAAGCGCTGCCGACGGCGCTGTGCCGCGAGTGGGAGCAGTTGACCCATGCGCCGCTGCACAACCTCTATGGCCCGACGGAAGCGGCGGTGGACGTGAGCTGGTATCCGGCGTTTGGTCCCGAGCTGGCGGCGGTGGAGGGCAACAGCGTGCCGATCGGCTTCCCGGTGTGGAACACGGGGCTGCGCATTCTGGACGTGATGATGCGCCCGGTGCCGTTCGGCGTGGCGGGCGATCTCTACCTCACTGGCATTCAGCTGGCGCAGGGGTATCTTGGCCGTCCGGACCTCACCGCCAGCCGCTTTATCGCCGACCCGTTTGCGCCGGGCGAGCGGATGTACCGCACCGGAGACGTTGCCCGCTGGCTGGATAACGGCGCGGTGGAATATCTGGGCCGCAGCGACGACCAGCTTAAAATTCGCGGCCAGCGCATCGAGCTGGGTGAAATCGACCGGGCGATGCTCTCGCTGCCGGACGTGGCCCAGGCCGTGGCGCACGCCTGCGTGTTCAACCGGGCGGCGGCAACGGGCGGCGATGCCCGCCAGCTGGTGGGGTACGTGGTTTCTGAATCCGGCTTACCGCTGGACCGCGACGCGCTGCTGGAATCGCTCAAAACCCAGCTGCCGCCGCATATGGTGCCGGTGGTGCTGCTGCAAATCAGCGCGCTGCCGCTGAGCGCCAACGGCAAGCTGGATCGCAAGGCGCTGCCGCTGCCGGAGCTGACCGGTAAAACGTCCGGACGGGCCCCGGAAAGCGAAACCGAAATCGCCGTCGCGCAGGCGTTTGCCGCGCTGCTGGGCTGCGAGGTGAACGACATTGAGGCCGACTTCTTTGCCCTCGGCGGCCACTCGCTGCTGGCAATGCGTCTGGCGGCGCAGCTTAGCCGCGCGTTCGAGCGCAAGGTTACGCCGGGGCAGATTATGGTCGCCTCGACGGTGAGCAAGCTCGGCGCGCTGCTGGACTCGCAGATGAGCGACGAGCAGGCGCAGCGTCTGGGGTATGAAACGCTTCTGCCGCTGCGCGAGAGCGACGGCCCGACGCTGTTCTGCTTCCATCCGGCGTCCGGCTTTGCCTGGCAGTTTAGCGTGCTGGCGCGCTACCTCAGCCCGCGCTGGTCAATCGTCGGCGTTCAGTCGCCGCGTCCGGACGGGCCGATGCAGCAGTGTGCGGATCTGGATGGGGTCATCGACCATCACCTGAACACCTTACGGGAGCAGCAGCCGCAGGGTCCGTATTATCTGTTCGGCTATTCCCTCGGCGGTACGCTGGCACAAGGGATTGCCGCCCGTCTGCGCGAGCTGGCTGAAGAGGTGGCCTTCCTCGGCCTGCTGGACACCTGGCCGCCGGAAACCCAGAACTGGGCGGAGAAAGAGGCCAACGGCCTGGACCCGGAAGTGCTGGCGGAAATCGAGCGCGAGCGGCAGGCGTTTATCGCCGCCCAGCAGGGGCAGGGCTCCAGCGAGCTGTTTAACGCAATCGAGGGCAACTACGCCGACGCGGTGCGGCTGCTCACCACGGCGCACAGCGCGCGCTTTGACGGCAAAGCGACGCTGTTTGTCGCCGAGCGCACGCGAACCCTGGATCCGCAGGTCGCCTGGGCGCCGTGGGTGGCGGAACTGGAGGTGTACAGTCAGGACTGCGCCCACGTGGATATCATTTCACCGCAGGCGTTTGAGAAAATTGGGCCAGTGTTGAAGAATATTTTGGGGTAACGTCAAAAGCGCCGGGTGGCGGCTACGCCTTACCCGGCCTACGGGAGCCGAGTGTAGGCCGGGTAAGGCGTAGCCGCCACCCGGCAATTACCGCCGACCTAACGGCACCACCAGCGGTGTGCCCGCCACCGGATCGTCAATAATCATGCAGCGCATGCCGTAGATCCGCTCGATCAGCTCCGGCGTCACAATCTCTTTCGGCGCGCCCTGCGCCACAATCTCACCGTCTCGCAAGGCAATCAGATGCGTAGCGTAGCGGCACGCCTGGTTTAAATCGTGCAGCACCGCTGCCAGGGTATACCCCTGCGAGCGGTTCAGCTCGCTCAGCAGCTCCAGCAGGTCAATCTGATGGCTGATGTCGAGCCAGGTCGTCGGCTCGTCCAGCAGCATGATCGACGTTTCCTGCGCCAGCACCATCGCGATCCACGCCCGCTGACGCTGTCCGCCGGAGAGGGTGTCTACGCTCTGCTGGGCCAGATCGGTAATCCCCGTCGCCTGCATCGCGCGGTTCACTGCCACGTCGTCCTCTTTACGCCAGCGGGTAAACAGCGGCTGGTGCGGATAGCGTCCGCGTGAGACCAGCTCCTGCACCGTGATGTCCCCCGGCGTGGTGGCGTTTTGCGCTAGCAGCCCGATGCGCCGCGCCACCTCTTTGCTGGCGAAACGCTGGATCTGCTCCCCGTCGAGGAATACGCTGCCTTCAGCCGGCGTCATCAGGCGGCTCAGGGTGCGCAGCAGGGTCGATTTGCCGCAGCCGTTCGGCCCGATAATTGCCGTGAAGTGGCCGTCCGGAATGGCAACGGATAAGTCACGGGCAATGATTTTTTTGCCGTAGCCAAGAGTGAGGTTTTCGCCGCGCAAGCGGGTGGTTGAATCTGTCATTTCTTGCGAGACTCCTGAACGAGCAAGACGATAAGGTAAATACCGCCGAGGCTGACGGTCACCACGCCCACCGGAAGCTGGTAAGGCATAAACAGCCGCTGGGCGCAGAGATCGGCGGCCAGCAGCAGCAACGCACCGCACAGCGCCGCCAGAGTTAATCCCCAGCGCGCCGTCCCGCTTAGACGTCGTGCGATATGCGGTGCGACGAGGGCAATAAACGAGATCGGCCCGGCAATCGCGGTGGAGGCGGCGGTCAGCAGTACGGCGACCAGCATCAGTATCAGGCGCGAGCGCTCGACGCCCACGCCCAGCGCGCAGGCGCTGTCGTCGCCCATTTCCAGCAGGCGCATACGCCGCACCAGCAGCAGCGCGCCGATAAACATCAGCACAATCAGCGGCGCGGCGGGCCAGGTTTTGCCCCACGTCAGGCCGTTGAGGGAACCGGCGTACCACAGCCCGGCGGAGAGCGCCGTTTCCAGCGAGGCCTGCAGCAGCAGCCAGGTATTAAAGGCCATCAGCATCGCACGTACGCCGATACCGATAATGATCAGCCGGAAGGTGTCGATACCGTTGCGCCAGGCCAACAGCCAGATAACCAGCGACGTCAGAATGCCGCCCGCCATCGCCGTAAAGGTGATGGCCGTCAGGTGCTGGCCGAACAGCACCATCGCCACCAGCACGCCGCTCCAGGCCCCGGTATTGAGGCCCATCACGTCCGGGCTGCCGAGCGGGTTGCGCATCAGTGACTGGAAAATCGCGCCGCTGACGCCGAGCGCCGCGCCGACCAGAATGGCCATCGCCACGCGCGGCAGTCGCCATTCGGTGACAACCAGAGTGATGTTACGCGGCGCGCTGCCGGTGAGGACGTCAAACACCTGGGTGAAATCGAGCGTCACCGCGCCGTTTTGCAGGCTCCAGACCGCCATCAGCAGAATGGCGATAACCATCAGGGAGACGCAGGCGACTAAACGCCGGGACGGGGCCATCATGCGCCACCTCCGCGTCTGCGTCGTACCAGGAAGATCAGCACCGGCGCACCGATAAAGGCGCTGACCACCGAGACGCGCAGCTCGCCGGGCACCAGCAGGCGGCCCAGCACGTCGGCAAACAGCAGCAAGGCAGGGGTGGCCAGCAGCGTCACCGGCAGCGACCAGCGGTGATCCGCCCCCACCAGCCAGCGCGCCATGTGCGGCATCATCAGGCCAATAAAGGCGATCGGGCCGACCACGGCGGTCGCGCTGCCGCACAGTACGGTGATGGCCAGCAGGCCCGTCAGCTGCGTGCGCGCCACGCGATTGCCGAGGGCGGTCGCGGTGTCGCTGCCGAGGCTCAGGCTGTTGAGCGACCGGCTTAAAAACAGCGCCACGGCAGCGGCAATCATCACCGGGATCGCCACCACTTTCAGGGTTTCAAGAGTGCGGATATCCAGCGAACCGGCCTGCCAGAAGCGCAGTTGGTCGTAAACGTCCGGGTTCAGCAGGGCGATGCCGTTGGATAAGCCTTCCAGCACCGCCGCGAGCGCCACGCCCGCCAGCGTCAGGCGCACCGGGCTCAGCTGTCCGCCGCCCTGGCTGCCGGTAAAGGCGACGACCAGCGAGGCGGCCAGAGCGCCGCAGAAGGCCATCACCAGCTGTTCAGAGGGCGACGTCAACCCGAACAGCGCCGCGCCGAGCACGATGGCAAAGCTGGCGCCGGAGTTAACGCCGAGAATGCCGGGGTCTGCCAGCGGGTTACGGGTAAGGGTTTGCATCAGGGCACCGGCAAGGCCGAGCGCGCCACCGGCCAGCAGTCCGGCAAGGGTGCGGGGCAAGCGGGCGTCGAGCACAATGACGCAGTCAGCGCTCTGGCAGGTACCGGAGAGCGCATCAACGATAACGGACGCGGGCAGAGGCTTCGCGCCAACCAGCAGGCTGAGTGCAATCGCCAGGCTCAATAGCAGCAATAAAACGGGCACGGCAACGGCGCGCACCGAAGAAGAGGAAAACGACATAGCAACATCCATGATTTGATAATGATAGTGATTATCGTTATCTATCTTATTTGGCTATGTTAGCATGTGCGCCCATGGAATGGGTAGAATTACACTCAAGGCTTTGTCATGAATCAAAAATCCTGGCTGCTCAACCTCAGCCTGCTCAAAACGCACCCGGCGTATCGCGCCGTTTTTATCGCTCGCTTTATCTCCATTTTGTCCCTCGGCCTGCTCGGCGTGGCCGTGCCGGTACAGATCCAGACTATGACCCACTCCAGCTGGCTGGTGGGGTTATCGGTGACGTTAACCGGCGGGGCGATGTTTATCGGTCTGATGGTCGGCGGCGTGCTGGCGGACCGCTACGAGCGTAAAAAGCTGATCCTGCTGGCGCGCGGCACCTGCGGCGTGGGCTTTATCGGGCTGTGTCTGAACGCTATGCTTCCGGAGCCGTCGCTGATCGCCATTTATGCCCTCGGGCTGTGGGACGGTTTCTTTGCCTCCTTAGGCGTGACGGCGCTGCTGGCGGCGACGCCCGCGCTGGTCGGGCGCGAGAACCTGATGCAGGCGGGGGCGATCACCATGCTCACCGTGCGCCTCGGCTCGGTGATTTCACCGATGGTAGGTGGCCTGCTGCTGGCGACCGGCAACGTGGCGTGGAACTACGGGCTGGCGGCGGTGGGGACCTTTATCACCACGCTGACCCTGCTGCGCCTGCCGCTGCTGCCGCCTCCGCCGCAGCCGCGCGAGCATCCGCTAAAATCGCTGATGGCCGCTATTCGTTTTCTGTTCAGCAACCCGCTGATTGGCGGGATTGCGCTGCTCGGCGGCCTGCTGACGATGGCGAGCGCCGTGCGCGTGCTGTACCCGGCGCTGGCGGGAGAGTGGCAGATGAGCGCGTCGGAGATTGGCATTCTCTACGCCGCCATTCCGCTCGGTGCGGCCTGCGGGGCGCTGACCAGCGGCAACCTGGCGCAGAGCGCGCGTCCGGGGCTGATTATGCTGCTTGCCACGCTGGCCTCGTTTATCGCTATCGGCTTCTTTAGCCTGATGCCGGTGTGGGCGCTGGGCGTGCTGTGTCTGGTGATCTTTGGCTGGCTGAGCGCCATCAGCTCGCTGTTGCAGTACACCCTGATCCAGACCCAGACGCCGGAAGGGATGCTCGGGCGCATCAACGGCCTGTGGACGGCGCAGAACGTGACGGGTGATGCCATCGGCGCGGCGATCCTCGGCGGGCTGGGGGCGATGATGACTCCGGTGGCGTCGGCGAGCAGCAGCGGGTTAACGTTAGCGATGGTTGGCGTGATTTTGTTAGTGGCGTTGGTGGAATTGCGGCGGTTCAGGCAGGAGAGTGCCCCGGTGTGATTTGCCGGGTGGCGGCAGCGCCTTACCCGGCCTACATTTTGCACCCGTAGGCCCGGTAAGCGAAGCGCCACCGGGCGCAGGCATTACCCGAAAATTGCCTCTAAACGCTGCAACACCAACATCGCGCTGTAATAATCCAGGCGGAACGTCTCCGTTCCCAATGCCCAAACCCGTTTGTTTTTCACCGACGGCAGATGCGCCAGCAGCGGGTTGGCGTAAATCGCCTCCACGTCTTTCTCGTCACCGGCAAACACAAACAGCCCTTCGCCGTTCAGCCCCGTCGCCAGGTTTTCGCCGCCTAGCTGGATAATGTCGTGGCGCTTACCCTGGCTAGTTGAGGTCTGCAATCCGGCAGGCAGCTCCGCCAGCGCAAAGCCCAGCTGGTGCAGCAGCTTGCCCTGTGCGGATTCCGCGGTCCACAGGTTGGCGCTGTGCGCGGCGGCGGTGTAGACGATGGCGTTCACCGGCTGCGGCGGCAGCTTCATCTGCTGTTTCACCTGCGCGAGCTGTTTATCAAACGCGGCAATGCGCTCTGCGGCCTGCTTTTCCTGTCCGGTGATGGTGCCCAGCTGGGTCAGCAGCGCCTGCCAGCTCTTGTCGTCGTAGTTGATGATAAGCGTCGGCGCGATAGCTGAGAGCTGATCGTACAGCGCCAGCGCGGAATCCCCGCCGGTAGCGCTGATCAAAATCAGGTCCGGCATCTGGGCGGCGACCGCTTCAGCGCTGGGCTCGCCAATGTACAGCCGCGCTACCTTGCGCTGCTTCGCGATATCACCCCACTGGCGCAGGAAGCCCTGCCCATCAGCCACGCGGTTATTCGGCGTGGTCGCGCCGCTGGCGACGACCGGTGCGTCAATCGCCAGCAGGGAGCCGGTTAAGGTCACGCTGGTGGAGACAATGCGCGTCGGTTTGCTCTCAAGCGTGTGAACGCCGCGGCTGTCGGTTACCTGACGCGGCCAGTCGGCGGCAGCGGCTGAGGCAAGTCCGAAAACAATAAGTCCAGGTAAAAGCAGGGTAATACGAAATACGGCGGGGAATTTCACAGCGCGACATCCTGTTTTTGTTGAGGATAATGCTTCTCATTTTCATGGTTGCCGCGAAGGGATGCAAGCTTTTGTCGCACAAGTTATTTGCCCGACGGTTGACAGCGAAGCGATGTGGGATTAGGTTAGCCGACGAAAATATAAATGATAATCATTATTGCTTCTTTTATCATTTTAAGGAGGATGATATGGATACGTCCCTGGCTGAGGAAGTTCAGCACACCGCAACCACGCTCGAATCAGACCGCTTTTTCTTTATGTCGCCTTACCGCAGCTTTACCACGTCCGGCTGCTTTGCCCGCTTCAGTGAACCCGCCGTTGGCGGCGACGATCAGGCAGGCCGTTTCCAGCAGAAATTAGCCCAGGCTTTCCAGAACGCGAAGGCCAGCGGCATCGCCCATCCGGTGATGGTAGGGGCTATCCCGTTCGATACCCGCAAGCCATCCTCTCTGTTTATTCCACAACGCTGGCAGACCTTTTCCCGTCCGGCGCGTCAGCAGTCTTCACGCTATTTTTCAGGCTCGCAGGCGCTGAAGGTGGAACAACGCACCGAGATCCCGCCGCAGCCCGTGTTCGAAGAGATGGTCGCCCGCGCCGCGTCGCTCACTGCCACACCGCAGGTGAACAAGGTGGTGCTGTCGCGCCTGATTGATATCGCGACGGACAAACTCATTGATAGCGGCGCGCTGATGGAGCGCCTGATCGCTCAGAACCCGGCGAGCTTTAACTTCCACGTGCCGCTGGAAGACGGCGGCGTGCTGCTGGGCGCCAGCCCGGAGCTGCTGCTGCGCAAAGAGGGTGGGCACTTTAGCTCGCTGCCGCTGGCAGGCTCCGCGCGCCGTCAGCCGGACGACGTGCTTGATCGTGAAGCGGGCAACAAGCTGCTGGCCTCCGAAAAGGACCGTCACGAGCACGACCTGGTGACCCAGGCGATGAAGGCCATTCTGGCACCGCGCAGCCACCATCTCAGCATGCCGGATTCGCCTCAGTTGATTACCACGCCGACGCTGTGGCATCTGGCAACGCCGGTAGAAGGCGAGGCGCGTAAAAATGAAAACGCCCTGACGCTGGCCTGTCTGCTGCACCCGACGCCGGCGCTGAGCGGTTTCCCGCATCAGGTGGCGAAAGACCTGATCGCCGAGCTGGAGCCATTCGACCGCGAGCTGTTCGGCGGCATCGTCGGCTGGTGCGACAGCGAAGGCAACGGCGAGTGGGTGGTGACCATCCGCTGCGCGCGTCTTCGCGAAAATACCGTTCGCCTGTTTGCCGGTGCGGGCATTGTGCCTGCCTCCTCGCCGGTGGGCGAGTGGCGCGAGACGGGCGTGAAGCTCTCCACCATGCTCAACGTGTTTGGTTTGCACTAAGGAAGACTCATGACCATCCCTTTTACCCGCTGGCCTGAGGAATTCGCCCGCCGCTACCGCGAAAAAGGCTACTGGCAGGATCTGCCGCTGACCCACATCCTGACGGATCGTGCGGACAGCGATGCCGTGGCGATAATCGACGGCGAACGGCACATCACCTACCGCGCGTTTAATCAGGCGGTGAACAACCTGGCGTCCGCCCTTCAGGCTCAGGGGCTGCACCGCGGCGAGACGGCGCTGGTGCAGCTTGGCAACGTGGCCGAGTTCTACATCACCTTCTTCGCGCTGCTGCAAATCGGCGTCGCGCCGGTCAACGCGCTCTTTAGCCATCAGCGCAGCGAGCTGAACGCCTACGCGGAGCAGATCAACCCCGCCGTGCTGATTGCCGATCGCGACCACGCGCTGTTCGCGGACGATGAGTTCCTCAACGCCTTTGTGGATGCGCACCACTCGGCACGGGTCGTACTCCTGCGCGGCGATAAGGGTGACTACGCTCTGGAAGCGGCGATTGCGTGTCCAGCTGACAACTTCATCCCTAACCCGACGCCCGCCGACGAAGTGGCCTTCTTCCAGCTCTCCGGCGGCAGCACCGGCACGCCGAAGCTGATCCCGCGGACGCACAACGACTATGACTACAGCATTCGCCGCAGCAACGAGATCTGCGGTATCACTGCGCATACCCGATATCTGAACGCGCTGCCCGCGGCGCATAACTACGCCATGAGTTCGCCGGGCTCGCTGGGCGTCTTCACGGCGGGCGGCTGCGTGGTGCTGGCGAACGATCCGAGCGCCACGCTCTGCTTCCCGCTGATCGAACAGCATCAGATTAACGTCACCTCGCTGGTCCCGCCGGCGGTGAGCCTCTGGCTGCAGGCGATTGCCGACGGTGCGGGGAACGCGCAGCTCAACTCCCTGAAGCTGCTGCAGGTGGGGGGCGCACGCCTCTCCGCCACGCTCGCGGCGCGCATTCCGGCAGAAATCGGCTGCCAGCTTCAGCAGGTGTTCGGCATGGCAGAAGGGCTGGTGAACTACACCGCGCTCGACGACGCGCCGGAGCGCATCATCAACACCCAGGGCCGCCCGATGTGTCCGGACGACGAAGTGTGGGTGGCGGACGAGCACGGCAACCCGCTGCCGCGCGGGGAAGTCGGGCGTCTGATGACGCGCGGTCCGTATACCTTCCGCGGCTATTTCAACAGCCCGGAACACAACGCCAGCGCCTTCGACGCCGACGGCTTTTACTGCTCCGGGGATCTGATCGCCATTGACGAGCAGGGCTACATCACCGTGCAGGGGCGCGAGAAAGATCAGATCAACCGCGGCGGCGAGAAGATTGCTGCCGAAGAGATCGAGAACCTGCTGCTGCGCCATGAGGCGGTGATCCACGCCGCGCTGGTGAGCATGGAGGATAGCCTGCTGGGTGAGAAGAGCTGCGCGTATCTGGTGGTGAAACAGCCCCTGCGCGCGGTCGAGGTGCGTCGCTTCCTGCGCGAGCAGGGCGTCGCCGAATTCAAGTTGCCGGATCGCGTAGAGAGCGTGGATGCGCTCCCTCTGACGCCGGTCGGCAAAGTCGATAAGAAACAGTTGCGCCTGTGGCTTGCTGAACGCGCCCGGGGCTGAGGAACAGAGTATGGCCATTCCAAAATTAACCGCTTACGCGCTGCCCACCGCCGCAGAGCTGCCGACCAGCAAGGTGAACTGGGCGTTTGAGCCCGAGCGTGCAGCGCTGCTGATCCACGATATGCAGGAATATTTCCTGAACTTCTGGGGCGAAAACAGCGCGATGATGCAGCAGGTGGTGGCGAATATCGCCAGACTGCGCGCTTACTGTAAAGCGCACAATATCCCGGTGTACTACACCGCTCAGCCGAAAGAGCAGAGCGACGAAGACCGCGCCCTGCTGAACGACATGTGGGGGCCGGGCCTGACCCGCTCGCCGGAGCAGCAGCGCATCGTCGCAGAGCTGACACCGGACGAAGCGGACACGGTGCTGGTGAAGTGGCGCTACAGCGCGTTTCACCGCTCGCCGCTGGAGCAGATGCTGAAAGAGACGGGACGAAACCAGCTGCTGATTACCGGTGTGTACGCCCACATCGGCTGTATGACCACCGCCACCGATGCCTTTATGCGCGACATTAAGCCGTTCTTCATTGCCGACGCGCTGGCGGACTTCACCCGTGACGAGCATCTGATGTCGCTGAACTACGTGGCAGGACGCTCGGGCCGCGTGGTAATGACCGACGAGCTGCTGCCGTCCGTTCCGGCGACCAAAACCGCGCTGCGCGAGCTGATCCTGCCGCTGCTGGACGAGTCCGACGAGCCGATGGATGACGAAAACCTGATCGACTACGGCCTGGACTCGGTACGCATGATGGCGCTGGCCGCCCGCTGGCGCAAAGTACACGGCGATATCGACTTCGTGATGCTGGCAAAAAATCCAACAATCGACGCCTGGTGGGCGCTGCTTTCCCGCGAGGTGAAGTGATGGGACTGGATTTCACCGGAAAAACCGTCTGGGTGACGGGCGCGGGGAAGGGGATTGGCTACGCGACGGCTCTGGCGTTCGCCGAAGCCGGCGCGCAGGTGACCGGGTTCGATCTGGCGTTTCCGCAGGATGATTACCCGTTCGCCACCGAAACGCTGGACGTGGCGAACGTCGCGCAGGTGCATGAGGTGTGCGGGCGCGTGCTGGCTTCGCTCGAACGGCTGGACGTGCTGGTCAACGCAGCGGGCATTCTGCGCATGGGGGCAACGGACCAGCTTTCGCAGGAGGACTGGCAGCAGACCTTCGCGGTCAACGTCGGCGGCGCGTTCAATCTCTTCCAACTGACCATGGGCCAGTTCCGCCGTCAGCAGGGCGGGGCGATTGTTACCGTGGCGTCCGATGCGGCGCACACGCCGCGCATCGGCATGAGCGCCTATGGCGCATCGAAAGCGGCGCTGAAAAGCCTGGCCCTGACCGTCGGGCTGGAGCTGGCAGGCAGCGGCGTGCGCTGTAATCTGGTGTCGCCGGGCTCAACAGACACCGATATGCAGCGCACCCTGTGGAAAAGCGACGATGCGGAGCAGCAGCGCATCCGCGGCTTCGGCGAGCAGTTTAAGCTCGGCATTCCGCTGGGCAAAATCGCCCGTCCGCAGGAGATTGCCAGCACTGTGCTGTTCCTGGCATCCGATGCCGCCAGCCATATCACCCTGCAGGATATTGTGGTGGACGGCGGCTCCACGCTGGGGGCGTAAGATGATCTGGAAACGTCATATACCGCTCGAGGAGCTGAACGCGACCAGCCTGAACACCCTGGTGGCGCATCTCGGCATTGTCTATACCCGTATCGGCGACGACACGCTGGAAGCGGAGATGCCGGTGGATGCGCGTACCCACCAGCCGTTTGGCCTGCTGCACGGCGGGGCCTCGGCGGCGCTGGCGGAAACGCTGGGCTCAATGGCCGGTTTTCTGATGACCCGCGACGGGCAGAGCGTGGTGGGGACGGAGCTGAACGCCACGCATCACCGCGCGGTCTCCCACGGTAAGGTGCGCGGGGTATGCCAGCCGCTGCATCTGGGGCGCTCCAGCCAGAGCTGGGAGATCGTGGTCTTCGACGAGCAGGGGCGGCGGTGCTGCACCTGCCGGTTGAGTACGATGGTGTTGGGTTGAACGGTGCAGAATTGCCGGGTGGCGGCTTCGCCTTACCCGGCCTACACCTCACACGTAGGCCCGGTAAGCGAAGCGCCACCGGGCAATGTTTACAGCATCGATACCACCCGCTTCAGCAGACGAATTCTCGGCTCAATCGACGCTTTATCCAGCCATTCCGCGGGGCTGTGGAACCCGGCGCCAATCGGCCCTAGTCCGTCGAGCGTCGGGATGCCCAGTGCGGCGGTGTGGTTGGCGTCGCTGCCGCCGCCGACCGCCTGCCAGGTAATGTCGATACCTTCCGCTTTTCCTGCAGCCTCAACCTGCTGCATCAGGGCCTGAGTCGCAACGCTTGCTGCCATCGCCGGTTTGTGATTTACCCGCGCAAGCGTGGTGGTCACGCCGTCTAAAAAGCCCTTTTCACATAATGCTTCCAGCGCCTGATTCACACGATCGTATTCGTCGTTTTCCCAGAAACGCACGTCGAGTTCGGCTACGGCGTTATCCGCCACCACGTTGGCCGCGCTGCCGCCGTGAATCACCCCGACGTTGAGCGTGGTGCCGCGATCCCAGTCGGTTAGCGCATTAATGGCGATGACGCTGTTTGCCAGGGCGGTAATTGCCGAGCGGCCTTTCTCCGGGTCGTTACCCGCGTGTGCCGCCACGCCGCTAAAGGTAAGGTGATAGCCCGCCATCCCTTTACGCGCTTTCACCAGCGAGCCGTCCGCGCGGGCGGCTTCGCAGACCAGCACGCAGCGGGAACGCTTCGCCAGCTCGCCGATCCATTCGTGGGAATGCACCGAACCGGTCTCTTCGTCCGGGTTCATCGCCACGGCAATCGCGAGACGATCGTTGTCCGCGGCGTCGAGCCCGCGCATCGCCCACAAAATATTCAGAAGTCCGCTCTTCATATCCGACACGCCGGGGCCGTACAGGCGGGTATCGTCCTCGCTCATCGGGCGCTCGGCGACGGTGCCGGGGGCAAACACGGTATCCAGGTGCCCGACCAGTAGCACGTCAAAGCGTTCCGCCTGCGGTTTGTTGCTGACGAACACGCCGGGGCCCACCTTATTGCCCAGATTCACCTGCTCGGTGTGCCAGCCCTCGCGCTGCCAGAGCTGCTGAATAATGCCTGCCACGGCGGCAACGCCCGCAATGGACTGGGTGCCGCAGTCCACGTTCACCAGGGTTTTCAGCTCTTCAATATAGTGGTCAAGATTCATGTTCACGTCCTGTTCAGAGAATAATGCGCATCAGCAGCATGGCTAAAAACGCGTTGACTACCGAGATGGCGATCATCAGCGGGATACGTTTGGCGCGGGTGCCGATCACGCCCAGAATGCGGCCCAGATACTGCACCTGCGAGCCCATCAGATAGATGGCGGGCGCCAGGATCGCCAGGTGCTCGCCGGTGATAATGCCTTTATCAAACAGGCCGATGGCGACGCCGATCCCGCCGCCCATCGACATCCAGCCGCCAATCAGCACGGCGGCGGCCTCACCCGGCAGGCCGAACAGGCCCATCAATGGGGCGAAGATCATGCCCAGCCCTTTCAGGGCACCGGTAATTTCCAGCGCTTTGATGATGATAAACGCCATCACCACGTTGGGCAGGGTGCTGCCGGTGGCAATGCTCCAGCCCTTGCGTGCGCCTTCGACGAAGACATCGGTAATCACGGGGTTAGACTGTGGGGCACTCATGCGGCGTCTCCTTTACGGGTGAAGGACAGGATCAATCGCAGCAGATTTGCGCCCACGATTTTCATGATGAACATGACGGCGATACAGGCCCCGATGGACGTGGGAACCGCCGCCGTGCCGTCAACGGCGACCAGCGTGAAGAGGATCGCCCCGGAAGAGAAAAAGTTGGTGATCATCGCCCCGGCGGAGAACTGGAACATGGCAAAAACGTCCTTCTCCTTTTCGCTGATTTGCCCTTCATCAGACAGATTGCGGGTCAGCGACGCGCCCACGTCGGTGCTTTGCAGGCTGCCAATCAGCGCCAGCCCGGTGGTGCCAGGGATCCCCAACAGCGGGCGCAGCAGGGGAGTTAAGAGTTTGCGCGCGGCACGCAGGGCGCCGTAGTGCTCCAGCACGTTGATCATCCCCAGCGCGAACATCACCGCGGGAATTAAACCGAGTGCGAAGAGAAAACCGTCCATCGCGCCGCTGCCGCCGGTGCCGCGAAAGGCGCTGCTGGCTGTGGTTAACGTGCCGTCATCCAGGCTGGCCTTGCTGACCACTTTGCCAAATGCGCCGTTGAGGGTGGTGAAATCAAAGACGCCGTACCACTCTTTTCCGCCTAACAGGCCGGAGAAGAAAACGGCTGCAAACGCCAGGGCGAAGTACGCGCCCGGCCCGACCTTATGATCCTGAGGTACAGAACTGTTCATATCCTTTTCCTTGTATGCACGCGATTGCGCAGGATCATTCTGGCGAGGTTATGAGCAAAAAAAATGATACAAATCATTCCGTAAGGCCGCGTCTGGCTGAAAAAGGCAAAAGTGTGACCGAGGACGTCGCGAAAGTGATCGGCTTAACACTGTGGTGTAAATCTCTGGTTTGACCACGCATTATTGCGTTTCAAAGTTGTTAAATTTTTCCTGTTGTTCTAGAAACAAAATGTAACATCTCACTGTTTCACAACAACGGACAACAACTATGAACAACTCAGGGAAATACCTTACATGGGCAGGGCTCTCCGTTGTGGGAGCCTTTGCCCTGGGCTATATCGCCCTCAACCGGGGGGAGCAGATCAACGCGCTCTGGATCGTTGTCGCCTCCGTCTGCATTTATCTGATCGCGTATCGTTTTTATGGCCGCTATATCGCAAAGAACGTGTTAGGCGTTGATGCGACGCGCATGACGCCAGCCGTCCGCCACAACGACGGGCTGGACTACGTGCCGACCGACAAGAAAGTGCTGTTCGGTCACCATTTTGCGGCGATTGCCGGGGCAGGCCCGCTGGTGGGGCCGGTGCTGGCGGCGCAAATGGGTTACCTGCCGGGGATGATCTGGATCCTCGCCGGGGTGGTGCTGGCGGGGGCGGTACAGGACTTTATGGTGCTGTTTGTCTCCACCCGTCGCGACGGACGTTCGCTGGGTGAGCTGGTGAAAGAGGAGATGGGGGCCACCGCCGGGGTGATTGCGCTGGTGGCGACCTTTATGATCATGGTGATCATCCTCGCGGTGCTGGCGATGATCGTGGTGAAAGCATTGACCCACAGCCCGTGGGGAACGTATACCGTAGCCTTTACCATTCCGCTGGCGCTGTTCATGGGGATCTACATTCGCTATCTGCGCCCGGGGCGCATTGGTGAAGTGTCGGTGATTGGTCTGGTATTCCTCGTGTTCGCCATTATCTCCGGCGGCTGGGTGGCGGAAAGCCCGACCTGGGCGCCGTTCTTCGACTTTACCGGCGTGCAGCTGACCTGGATGCTGGTGGGCTACGGCTTTGTGGCGGCGGTGCTGCCGGTGTGGCTGCTGCTGGCTCCACGTGACTACCTCTCTACCTTCCTGAAAATCGGTACCATTGTCGGGCTGGCGATTGGCATTCTGATTATGCGCCCGACCCTGACCATGCCTGCGCTGACCAAATTTATCGACGGCACCGGCCCGGTCTGGACCGGTAACCTGTTCCCGTTCCTGTTTATTACCATTGCCTGCGGTGCGGTGTCGGGCTTCCACGCGCTGATTGCCTCCGGCACCACGCCGAAGATGCTGGCGAATGAAAATCAGGCCTGCCTGATTGGCTACGGCGGCATGCTGATGGAGTCCTTCGTCGCCATCATGGCGCTGGTCTCGGCCTGCATTATCGATCCGGGTGTGTACTTCGCGATGAACAGCCCGATGGCGGTGCTGGCGCCTGCCGGAACCGTTGACGTGGTGGCATCCGCCGCGCAGGTGGTGAGCGGATGGGGCTTTGCGATTACTCCTGATACGTTGACGAACATTGCCAGTGAAGTGGGCGAGCAGTCCATTATCTCCCGCGCGGGCGGGGCGCCGACGCTGGCGGTCGGCATGGCCTACATCCTGCACGGCGCGCTGGGCGGGCTGATGGACGTGTCGTTCTGGTATCACTTCGCCATCCTGTTCGAGGCGCTGTTTATCCTGACGGCGGTGGATGCGGGAACCCGTGCGGCGCGCTTTATGCTGCAGGACCTGCTGGGGGTGATCTCCCCGAACCTGAAGCGTACAGATTCGCTCCCGGCTAACCTGCTGGCGACGGCACTGTGCGTGCTGGCATGGGGCTACTTCCTGCATCAGGGCGTGGTCGATCCGCTGGGCGGGATTAACACCCTGTGGCCGCTGTTCGGTATCGCCAACCAGATGCTGGCGGGCATGGCGCTGATGCTCTGCGCGGTGGTGCTGTTCAAGATGAAGCGCCAGCGTTACGCCTGGGTGGCATTAGTCCCAACCGCGTGGCTGCTGATCTGTACCCTGACGGCGGGCTGGCAGAAAGCCTTCAGCCCGGACAACAAGGTGGGCTTCCTGGCAATCGCCAACAAGTTCCAGGCGATGATCGACAGCGGCAAGATCCCGGCGCAGTACACCGAGTCGCAGCTGTCGCAGCTGGTGTTTAACAACCGTCTGGACGCCGGGCTAACTATCTTCTTTATGGTGGTGGTCGTGGTGCTGGCGTTGTATTCTCTCAAGACCGCGCTGGCGGCGTTGAAAAACGATAAGCCAACGGCGAAAGAGACGCCGTACGAGCCAATGCCTGAAAACCTGGAAGAGATTGTGACCCAGGCGAAAGGGGCGCACTAACCTTTGTGCCGGGTGGCGGCTTCGCCTTACCCGGCCTACATTCCCTGTGAGATCAGAATCATGTTCGACACTCTTTCCAAAGCAGGTAAGTACCTGGGCCAGGCCGCCAAAATGATGATTGGCGTGCCGGACTACGACAACTACGTCGAGCATATGCGCGTCAACCATCCGGACCAGACGCCAATGACCTACGAAGAATTTTTCCGTGACCGCCAGGACGCCCGCTACGGCGGCAAGGGCGGGGCGAAGTGCTGTTAACCCTCTTTCGGGAGATAGAGGCTGATCTGCTCCTGCTTACAGCCGTAGATCGCCGCCAGCTTTTCGCGGGTGCGTTTTTGCGGACGGGAGTCCAGCGCTTCCAGCTGTGATACGGCGGACTGGCTAATGCCAAGTTTATCCGCCACCTCCTGCTGGGATAACCCGCGCAGGATACGCCATGCGGCCTGCAGGCTGACGTTCTGCCAGGTCATGATGCTGCACACTTCTCCGGGCAATTCCACGTCATCCAGACTATCGTGTTCGACCTCAATATCCTCCAGATCGTCATCGGTTTCGTCGTCAATTTCTGACATCTGTAAGAGCATACGAAAATATTCGTGATAGGGAATAACGGCGTACTGCGTTTTCCCGTTATCGTCCTTGATTAGCTGTACAGCCATAGGTGGCACTCTCCTCATGCAGGTAAGTCGTTGAAGTTCTGCGCTTGACGGCCAAAACATAACAATGGTCATCGGGATCGTCCCGAAGCGTATAGACGATGCGGTAATCGCCAACGCGTAACCGGAAATGATTTTCTGTCGCCGATATTTTTTTGATATCGGGCCGGGGGGCTGAACGGTCATCCAGCTCAGTAAGCTTTACCTCAATGCGTCGCTGATACCGCTCGTCAATCTTTGAAAACGCCTTCTTTGCACCATTGGACCAGACAATCTTCATCCGTACCTCCACTGTACGCCCACACAGAATATAAGGAAATAATAAGACTATTAGATAAATTCCGAATTTCTAATGGGGTACTGTAGAGCGGAGAAAAACCGGGAGAAAGCGGCAAAACGTGAACCGTCGAGGGTGCTCGGGAAGGCCTCTGCCGGACGACAGAGGCTTGCAGGAAATGTGCGATCAGGCGTTCAAACCACCGTCCACGTCCAGACCGGTACCGGAGATCTGCCCGGCAGCCGGGCTAGCAAGGAAGGTGACCGCCGCCGCGATGTCTTCCGGCTGGCCGTAGTGACCGACCGCAATCATCTGGCGCTGGGCTTCCGCCTGTTCGCCGTCTTCCGGGTTCATATCGCTGTTCGTGGGGCCGGGGTGCACCAGGTTTACGGTAATGCCGCGCGGTCCTAAATCACGGGCCAGACCGCGGGTGAGGGAGTTAAGGGCAGACTTGGTCATCGAGTAAACGGCAATGCCCGGCATCGCCACGCGGTTTGCCAGACAACTGCCGATGTTGATGATGCGTCCGCCGTCGGACATGTGCACCAGCGCTTCCTGAATGGCGATCACCACGCCGCGGATGTTGACGTTGATAAGGGCGTCAATATCTGCCAGCGTCATGGACTCCAGCGGGCCGCCGCGCGCGATCCCGGCATTGTTGACCAGAATGTCCAGCCCGCCAAGGGAACGTGCCGCATGTGTGACGGCATCCTGAATCGCCTGCGCGCTGGCGCTGTCCGCCTGCACGGCTTCGCTGTGTCGTCCCAGCGCCTTAATCTCATCGGCGACCGCCTGGGCTTTATCGGCCGATTTTTCATACGTAATAATCACATCCGCACCGGCGCGCGCCAGCGAGAGTGCAATAGCCCGACCCAACCCGCGGCTGGCACCGGTAACCAGCGCCTTTTTACCTGTTAAATCGATCTGCATGATGACCTCGTTACAAGAGTAGAAAGAATCATCATTAGGTATAGCCTGTCGGCGCGATTAACGGCTGAAGGATTCCACTTTCTCAAACGCGGCGCGCAGAACGTCAGGCGTTAACGCAACCGGTAGATAGTGAATCGACTCCACCGGGCGCAGGGTGTGGGCGATGACCTTATCCAGCGCTTCCCGGTTATTGATGTCGACGTCCAGCTCGCGAAGCGTGGTCGGCAGGTTAAAGCGCTGGTACGCCGTCACCAGCTGCGCCAGCACGTCGTCCTGGCCGAGCAGGGCGCTCTGCACCAGAATGCCGTAGGCCACCTTGGTACCGTGGAGGTATTTTTCCGTCTGCGGCAGCACGGTTAAACCATTGTGCACCGCATGCGCCGCCGCCACGCGGGTATAGCGTTCGCCCAGACCGCCGACCATCCCGCCGCCGGCGATAATCGCATCTACCACGTCCTGGAACGCCTGCGTCTGTTCGCCGCGCTGCTGGTCGGCCAGCGCTTCCTCACTGTGCTCCAGCAGCACGTCGCGGATCGCCAGCGCGCCGTTGATGCCCAGCCGCACGGTCAGCGGCAGGTTCTCCGGCTCAGGTGCCAACACAACCGCTTCGTACCACTTCGCCAGCGTATCGCCGATACCCGCCAGCAGGTATTCCGCCGGGGCGTTAAGGACGATCTGCGGCTCCACCAGCACCAGGAAGTTGGCGTCGTCGAAGATCTCAAAATGCAGCGCCTGACCTGCATCGTTGTACCAGACGGAGAGCGGGGTCCACGCCGCGCAGGTGGCGGCAATGGTGGGGATGCCCACGAACGGCACGCCCAGACGACGCGCCACGGCCTTGACGGTATCCAGTACCGCACCGCCGCCCACGCCAATCACCACGCTGGCGTCACTGCCGGATTCGTTCACCAGATGGGTGACGTCGCGCTCGCTGCAGTGGCCTTTAAACAGCAGGTGTTTCGCCCCCGGCGCGTGAAAGCTCTCCGGCAGGAAAGGGCGCGCACCGTCGATAGCGCGCTCGCCGTAGATCCACACCGCGCGGGAAAGCTGTTCCGGGGTAAAGAAGTCATTCAGATACGCAAGGCTTCCGGGATGGGAGAAGTAGTTCGCCGGGCCAGGCACGACGCGGATATCGGTGTTGCTCATGGTGTTGTCCTTTTTTAGCAATCGCTAACCCGATGTTATGTCTGGACATCCGGATGGCTAATAATATTTCGCTTTAACTTATGCCTTTTCCTTCGTTGTCAGTCAACCGGAGCTGTGAAAAATTCGATAAATCAGAAGAGTAATGAAGGATTTACGTGGATGGTTTCCAGTCGCCTTGAAATGCGCGGTATCAGCCTGGCCTTTTCCGGCTTTCAGGCGCTGTCGCGCGTGAACTTCACCTTAACCGGCGGATCGGTACATGCGCTGACCGGCGCCAACGGCGCGGGGAAATCGACGCTGATGGCGGTGCTGTGCGGGACGCACGACCACTATGAGGGTGAGATCAGCATTAACAACCAGCCGGTAAGCATCCGCGAGCCGCTCGACGCCAAACGGCTGGGGATCCACCTTGTGCAGCAGGAGGTGGACGTGGCGCTGATCCCGGGGTTAAGCATTGCCGAAAATATCATGCTCGACCAGCTGGCGCAGCCGGGGCATCGCTTCCGCTGGCGTGCAATCCGCCAGCAGGCGAGACAGGCGCTGGCACAGCTGGACGTTTCTCTGGACGTACGCCGTTCCATCGACAGCTGCACGCTTGCCGAAAAGCAGCAGATTTTGCTGGCGCGCGCCTTGTCCCACCACTGCCGTTTTTTGATTCTTGATGAGCCCACCGCGCCGCTGGACGCGCACGAGAGCGAGCGCCTGTTTGGCGTGGTGAGACGGTTAAAGCAGCAGGGCATCGGGGTGGTGTTTATCTCCCACCGCATTCACGAGCTGAAGGCCATCTGCGACACCCTGACGGTGCTGCGCGACGGCAAGCTGATTGAGTCCGGCCCAATGGCCAATCTCAGCGGCGAAGCGATCGTCGAGAAGATGCTCGGCCACGTGCTGAGCGATATCTACCCGCCCGCTCGGCCGCCGCACGGCGACGAAACGCTGCTGCGGGTGGAAGGTCTGCATGACGACGCGCTGCTGAAAGATATCTCCCTGCACCTGCGCAAAGGCGAAATTCTCGGGATTGCCGGGCTGGCGGGGGCGGGGAAAACCGAACTCTGCAAGGCGCTGTTTGGCGCCAGCAAAAGCCGCGTGGCGCGCGGTGAGCTGAATCACCAATCCTGGCAACCTCGCGACCCGGCCGACTCGGTGCTGCGCGGCCTGGCGCTGGTGCCGGAGGAGCGGCGCAAAGAGGGCATTTTTATCGACGAGCCGGTGAGCATGAACCTTGCCGTGTGCGCCGATAACAGCTTCTCGCGCTGGAGCCTGTTTGGCCATCGTCAGGCGTGGCGCTGGGCGGAGGAGGTGATCGCTCGCGTCGGCGTGCGCGCCCGCGGTCCCAGGCAGGTTTTGCGACGTCTCTCCGGCGGCAACCAGCAGAAGGTCGCCATCGGCAAGTGGCTGCGCAATGATGCGAGCGTGCTGATCTTCGACGAGCCAACCAAAGGCGTGGACGTGAAGGCCAAAACCGATCTGTTCCAGCTGATTGACGGCCTGGCGCGCGAGGGCAAAGGGGTCATTTACGCCTCGGGCGAGTTTGCCGAGCTGGTCGGGCTGTGCGACCGCATCTGCGTGCTGTGGGACGGGCGCATCGTGGCGGAAATCGCCGGAGCCGAGGCCCGTGAAGAGACACTACTTTATTATTCAACCGGAGGAACGGCGTCGTGAGCAAGGCCCTTTCAGTAACCGCGACGGCGTCTGGCCGTCAGCAGATTTTCGATTTTCTCTACAAGTGGGGCATGCTGTTAACCGTCGTCGCGCTGGTGGCCGTCTTTGGCCTGGCGTCGGACAGCTTCCTCGATCCGAACAACATCATCAATATTCTGCGCTCAATTGCCATTGTGACGGTGATTGCCGTTGGCGTGTCGATATCATTGACCATTGGCGGGTTCGATCTCTCCGTGGGATCGACCGCCTCACTGGCGAATGCGCTGGTGATTTCCCTGTTCGTCTGGCACGGCTTTGGTACCACCGAGTCGATTCTGATCACCCTCGCGCTCTGCACGCTGGTGGGGCTGTTTAACGCCTTTCTTATCGTCATCCTGCGCATTCCGGACATGCTCGCGACGCTGGCCAGCCTGTTTGTGATCCAGGGCGTGGCGATGACCTACAGCTACGGCGGGTCGATTACCGAGAACATGGTGCTGCCGAGCGGTGACATGGCGGAAGGCACCATTCCGGCGGCGTTCAGCCTGCTGGGGCAGGTGCCGACGATTGTGATCATCATGCTGGTGGTGACGGTTCTGGCGCAGCTGGGGCTATCGCTCACCACTCACGGTCGTCGGATGTACGCCATCGGCGGTAACCCGGAAGCGGCGCGCCTCTCGGGGATTCGCACCACCCGCTACAAGGTGGCGGCCTACGTGATTGCCTCCCTGCTGGCGGGCCTGGGCGGGATTTTGCTGGCCTCGCGCATTGGCTCGTCGCAGGTAAACGCGGGCGGCGGTTACCTGATGGATGCGGTGGCGGCGGCGTGGATTGGCTTCTCGCTGGCCGGGTCCGGCAAGCCGAACGCGCTGGGAACCCTGGTCGGGGCGGTTATTCTCGGCGTGCTGTCGAACGGGCTGGTGATGCTCTCCGTGCCGTATTACGCCATGGACATTATAAAAGGGCTGGTGCTCGCGGTAGCGCTGGCGATTACGTACATACAAAAACGCTGACAACACAACGGGATAAAAAATGAAAAAGATTGCACTCTCTTTGGTGGCATTAGGGTTATTCACCGCTCTGCCTGGCTTCGCGGCTACGCCCGCGCCGCTTCCGGCGGCAATTGCCAACCATGATGGCCCGATCCGCATCGCGGTGATCCGTAACCTTGGCTCAGACGACAACACCACGCAGTTTATTGCCGGGGCCATTCAGGAAGGGAAGAAGCTTGGCTTTAAGGTCAGCACCTTTTTAAGCAACGGGGACGACGCCAAATTCCAGGACTTCGTGAACCAGGCTATCAGCCAGAAGTACGACGGGATTATCCTTTCTCAGGGCCGCGATCCTTACTCCACCGCGCTGGTGAAGAAGGCAGTGGATGCCGGAATTAAAGTCGCCGTTTTTGATACCGCCGTTAACGGCGAGATCCCGGGCGTGACCGTCACCCAGCAGGATGACGCCTCCCTGACGAATCTCTCCTTCGGCCAGCTAGCGAAAGATTTCAACGGCAAGGCCAATATCGTCAAGCTGTGGGTAGCGGGCTTCCCGCCGATGGAGCGTCGTCAGGCGGCCTATAAAGAGCTACAAAAGCAGTATCCGGACATCAAAGAGCTGGAGTCTATCGGCGCGGTCTCCTCTGACGTGCAGGGCGACACCGCTAACAAAGTGGGCGCGATCCTGGCGAAATACCCGAAAGGCAAGATCGACGCCATCTGGGGCACCTGGGACGCCTTCAGTCAGGGCGCGTATAAGGCGCTGAAAGAGAACGGCCGTACCGAGATCAAACTCTACAGCATCGACATCTCCAACCAGGATCTGCAGCTGATGCGCGAGCCGGGCAGCCCGTGGAAGGTGAGCGTGGCGGTGGATCCGAAGCTGATTGGCGCGACCAACGTGCGTCTGGTGGCGAACAAGATTGCCGGAGAAACCACGCCTGCGACCTACGATTTCAAAGCGGCGGCCATTCCGCAGGCGCTGCTGACCGCCCAGCCGGGCGCGGTGAACGTGGCGTCGCTGGGGAAAATCATTCCGGGCTGGGGCCAGACGGAAGATTTTATCGCGCCGTGGTTTGCGACGCTGGAAGCGAAGAATAAATAAAACCAAGCCGGGTGGCATCAGGTGCGGCCTGATGCCCTCACCCCGGCCCTCTCCCACGGGGAGAGGGGGAAAACCAACAGGAGCTAACGGTGAATCATTTACCCCCTCCCGAATACAGCCGCAATATGCGGCTGATTGGTCATAGCGACCAGGGCGGTCGCCCGGACGGCGTGCAGCTGATGGTGCACCGCGGTTTCGCCTGGATCGGCCATATGGTGTCGCAGGGCTTTTCGATTGTCGACGTGCGCGATCCGAAGAACCCGAAAGCGGCGGGCTACGTGCCCGCGCCGCCCGGCACCTGGAACGTGCACCTGCAGGCGCATGATGACCTGCTGCTGGTGATCAACGCCCGGGATCTGTTTGCCGATGCCCGCTTTGCCGACGAAAAGGTCTACTACACCCGCCAGGTGGGCGAGACCGTCAGCGACGTGCAGGACAAAGGCTGGAGCGCCGGGCTGCGCGTGTTTGATATCTCCACGCCGGACAGGCCGCGCGAAATCGGCTTTCTGTCGCTGAACGGGATTGGCATTCACCGCATCTGGTACGTCGGCGGCCGCTGGGCGTACGTGTCGGCGCTGATCGATGGCTTTACCGACTACATCTTTCTGACCATCGATCTTGCGGACCCGCGTAAGCCCGAAGTGGCCGGGCGCTGGTGGCTGCCGGGGATGAACCAGGCCGAAGGTGAGAAGCCGAACTGGCCGGAAGGGAAACGCTACGCCCTGCACCACGCGATTATCGCGGGGGATACCGCGTACGGCAGCTGGCGCGACGGCGGCCTGACGCTGCTGGACGTGAAGGATCGTACCCAGCCGAAGCTGATTAGCCACCGTAACTGGAGTCCGCCGTTTGGCGGCGGGACGCACACCGCGCTGCCGCTGCCGGACCGCGATCTACTGGTGGTGCTGGACGAAGCGGTGCTGGATAACCAGGAAGACGGCGAGAAGCTGATCTGGCTGTTTGATATTCGCGAGCCGTCGAATCCGGTCAGCATCTCTACCTTCCCGCAGCCGGACGAAACTGACTACGTGGCGAAAGGGGCGCATTTCGGGCCGCATAACCTGCACGAGAACCGGCCGGGGAGCTTTGTCAGCTCGACGCTGATTTTTGCGACGTATCAGAACGCGGGCGTGCGCGCGTATGACATCTCCAATCCGTATCGTCCGGTGGAAACCGGCGCGCTGGTGCCTGCTGCACCGGAGAAAATGATGGATACCCGCCCGAATCGCCCGCAGGTGATCCAGTCGTGTGACGTGTTTGTGGATGCGCAGGGGATTATCTACAGCACGGATTATAACGGTGGGCTGTCGGTGATTGAGTATTTGGGGTGAGTTTTTGCCGGGTGGCGGCTTCGCCTTACCCGGCCTACATTTTGCACCCGTAGGCCCTGTAAGCGCAGCACCACCGGGCAAATGCACTCAGCTATATTGCCGCACCCGCGCCACCAGCTCTTCCGCGCTGTCGATACGGTCGGCAATCACAATCAGCGCCTTGCCGAGCGTTATCGCGTGGCGAAGGCATTCGTGGCGCATCGCCTCGTCCTGAATGGTGTCGATATCCGCGACGTGGGAAAGCCCGACGCTGCGGCGAATGAGTTCGGTGCCGCAGAAGCCGATGGCATCATGCCAGACCTTTTTCAGGAATGCGGAGGCATAGCCCGGCGCGCCGAGCGCGGCGTCGCGTGTTTTCTCGTGTGCCAGCGCCTGGAAGCGTTCCGCGAAGGTGTTCCACAGTTCCTGAATATCGGTCAGGCGCTGCTCGCGCGCGGCGGCGGCATCGCGAATGCCCAGATGCCCCGGCAGGCCGCAGAAGTTGAGCAGCAGGTTGCCGATTGCGGTGCCGACGTCAAAGCCAATCGGCCCAAAATAGCCGAACTCGGCGTCGATGGCCTTCAGGCTGCCGTCGGCCACAAAAATCGAGCCGCTGTGAATATCGCCGTGCAGCAGGGCTTCCGCCTGAGAAAAGAAACGGTGCTTCAGGGAGGCCACGGCAATTTTCAGCTGGGCGTCGTCGCGCAGGGCGGCGACGTCATTTTCCAGCTCGGCCGGGTAGCTGTTGCGCGCGTGGATCTGGTACGGATCGTTGAAGAACAAATCTTCGGTGATCTCGCACATCGCCGGGTTGATGAATTTTGCCACCTGCGCTTTTTTCTCGTGCGGGTGCAGGTAGAAATCGCTGGTGTGGAACAGCGCGTGCGCGAGGTATTCACCCAGCTGACGCGCCGCCTGCGGGTAGTAAATGTTGCCGATCAGCTCGCCGCGCCAGATGCGATGGCTGGAGAGATCTTCCATCACCATCACCGCCAGCTCCGGGTCGAAGTGGTGGATTTTCACCGTGTGCTGCGGGCTGTGCCGGTAGTGCTCGACCAGGGTTTGCGCCTCCAGACGGGCGCGGTCCAGCGTCAGCGGCCAGGACTCGCCGACGCAGCGCACGTAGGGCAGCGCCTGCTTAACGATGATGCGGCTCACGCCCGTGCTGTCGAAAATTTTAAAGACCAGATTGAGGTTGCCGTCGCCTACCTCCTGCGCCTCCACCAGCGATGAAGGATCGTCAAGGCCGCCAAACTGCCTGGCATACTCCACGGCGTCCTGAGCGGTAAAGGTACGGTATTGCGACATGGCCTGCTCCTCACGGTTTGCTAATAAAGACATGTAGACGTCTATACATCTGGATTTCATCCTGACACAATGTGCTACAACAACGCAACAGGGAATTAACGACATGCAGACATTACAGACGACCAGCCTGCGGGTAGCGGATAATCAGCTCTTTATTCTCGACCAGCAGGCCCTTCCGCAGGAGAAACGCTGGCTGGATGCCTCAACGGTAGAGGCGCTGGTGGGGCATATTCACGCCCTGCGGGTGCGCGGCGCGCCGCTGATCGGTCTCTCTGCAAGTCTGCTGCTGGCGCTGCTGGCGGAAAACGGCAAAAGCCGTGACGAGCTGGCGGTGGCGCTGGAAACCCTGCGCGCATCCCGCCCGACGGCGGTGAACCTGATGAACAACCTTGACCGCATGAAGATTGCGCTGTGGCAGGAAGAGTATGTTCCGGCGCTGGTCGCGGAGGCGCTGCGCCTGATCGACGAAGACAAACGGCTCTGTGACGCCATTGCGCAAGCGGGCAGCGCGCTGGTGAAGCCCGGCAGCCGCCTGCTGACCCACTGCAACACCGGCGGGCTGGCAACGGCGGGCGTCGGTACGGCGCTGGGCGTGATTGCTCGCGCGCATCAGGAGGGCAAGGTCAGCAACGTCTGGGTGGATGAAACCCGTCCGCTGCTGCAGGGGGGCAGACTGACCGCGTGGGAGCTTGGCGAACTGGGCGTGCCGTATCAGCTGATTACCGATTCCATGGCCGCCAGCCTGATGGCGAAAGGGCTGGTGGATGCCGTGTGGGTGGGCGCAGACCGCATTGCGGCTAACGGCGACGTGGCGAATAAGATCGGCACCTATTCTCTGGCGGTGCTGGCGAAATTCCACGGCATTCCGTTCTATGTGGCCGCGCCGCAAACGACCCTCGATCCGGACTGCCCGAACGGTGACGCGATCCCGATTGAGCAGCGCGCCGCCAGCGAGGTGACGGGCGTCGCCGGAAGCTTTGGCGCGGTGCAGTGGGCGCCGGAAAACGCGCAGGTCTACAATCCGGCGTTTGACGTTACGCCAGCCTCGCTGGTTAGCGGCTGGGTGCTGGATACGGGTGTGGTCACGCCGGAAGCGGTGGCAAACGGAAAATTCGCCTGAGTCCGGCTATTCTTTAAGGGGTTTCCCTGAGAGGACAATATCGTGACGCTCGATCCTGAAACAGACTTAAAACTGGAGCGCGTGGTGGATGCCCCGCGCGACCTGCTGTGGCTCTGCTGGACTACGCCCGAACACATCAAAAACTTCTTCATTCCTGCTCCCCATAAGGTGACCGAATGCGACCTCGATCTGCGCGTGGGCGGACGGTTCAACACTGTGTTTGAGGTGGACGGTCAGCGGATGGATAACCGGGGTGTGTTCCTTGAAATCGACCCGGGGAAAAAGCTGGTCTTTACCGACGGCTATACCGAAGGCTGGAAACCGGTCGAGAAGCCGTTTATGACGGCGATTTTATTGCTGGAAGATGTCGGGGAGGGCAAAACGCGCTATACGGCGATTGCGCGTCACCCCACGGAGGAAATCCGCGAGCAGCACGAGCAGATGGGCTTCCACGAAGGGTGGGGGATTGTGCTGGATCAGCTGGTGGAGTATGTGAAGGGATTGAAGCGTTGAAGCTCGAGCGGCCTGATGCCCTCACCCCGACCCTCTCCCACAGGGAGAGGGAGCAAACACTAAAAACGGCAGCTATAGCTGCCGTTTTGCTTTTACCTATGCCAGCCGTGGATACGCATCCGCGATCGCATCACCCGTAAACTGGGCCACCCAGCCTTCCGGGTTATCGAAAATACGAATGGCGGTAAAGTTCGGCTCTGAGCCCATATCAAACCAGTGCGGCGTGCCCGCAGGAACGGAGATCAGGTCGTTTTTCTCGCACAGCACCTGATACACCTCATCGCCAATGTGCAGGCAGAACAGCCCTGCGCCTTCCACGAAAAAGCGCACTTCGTCTTCGCCGTGGGTATGCTCGTTCAGGAACTTCGCGCGCAACGCCTCTTTCTGCGGGTTGTCGGCGCGCAGGCTGATCACGTCCCAGCTCTGGTAACCCTTCTCTGCGACCAGCTTGTCGATCGCATGTTGATACGCCGCGATCACGGCTTCAGGAGCGGGATCGTGTCCTAAATCGCGATCCGCCGCCCAGCGTTCAAACCGCACGCCTTTCGCGTTGAGCTGTTGGGCAATCTCGGCGGCGTCGGTACTGTGCCACTGGTGTTGACTGGCGTCTTTATCGGAATAAATAGTCAATGCGCTCATGAAGGGATCTGCTCCGGGTTAATCTCGTCAAACTGGTGGACCTGATGGTGGTGGCTTGCGCCGTCATCATCGCCGCGAATCAGCTGCAGGGTGCGAAAACCTGCCTGTTCAGCCGCGTCCAGCTCCTGATGAATATCGGAGAGGAACAGGATCTGCGACGGGGCGATGCCCGTTTGCGCCGCGATGTTCTGATACGACTGCACCTCGCGCTTGGCGCCGATGTGGGTGTCGAAATAGCCGCTGAACAGATGAGTAATATCACCTTCGTCGCTGTAGCCAAATAACAGTTTCTGCGCAGCAACGGAGCCAGAGGAATAAACATAGAGATCAATCCCTTGCGCTTTCCATTTTTCCAGCGCGGGCAGCACGTCCGGGTAAAGATGTCCGGTAAAGTCGCCGTTAACGTAGCCGTCGTGCCAGATGATCCCCTGCAGCGCTTTTAGCGCGGTAGATTTGCGGTCTTCATCCATAAAGGCAAACAGGGCGTCGATAAGCTCGCTGACGCTGGCGTGCGGATTACCGATTTCATCACGCAGGTTGTCCAGAATGGATGTGACCGGCTCGGCGTACTGCTGCGCGGTGACGAAGGCCGCCAGCCGCTCACGCGCGTAGGGGAACAAAACATCATGGACAAAACGAATATCGCTGGTGGTGCCTTCAATATCCGTCACAATTGCGCGAATCATACTCTCTCCAGTTGTCGTAAACGCATTTCACATTCAAACAGGAATTCCAGTCCTTCCAGATGACGGCGGGCTTCGGCCACGTCGCATCCCCAGCAGGTTAAGCCATGACCGCGCAGAAGAAAACCATAATTAAGCGGGCGTTCCTGCGCGTAATGGGCGATTCGCGAGGCGAGGGCGTCAATATCCTGATCGTTATCGAAGACCGGGATAGCCACCGTATCCAGATGCGTGGTCTGCCCGGTGAGGGATTTTTGCATCTCAAAGCCGCTGATGTTGAGCTCGGCTTCTTTGACCAGACGCGAGAGCACCGTGGCGTTGACCGTATGAACGTGCAGGACGGCGTTGGCCTCCGGGAACAGACGATAGATAAGGGTGTGTAGCCCCGTTTCGGCTGATGGCTTACGACCAGACGGTGCGCGGTTGGTGGCGATCTCCACCTGGAGAAAATCCTCCGTCGTCAGGCTGCCTTTGTCTTTGCCGGATTCGCTGAGCCAGCAGAGGCGTTCATCCTGACGCACCGACATGTTGCCTCCGGTGGCGGGTGCCCAGCCTTTGGCGCCAATCCAGCGGCAGGCGTCGACCAGATGCGTGAGTTGCAGGTTGTCTGTCATTTTCCTTTTACCCTCTCGGACAGGAATATTCATATTGTTTAGACGTCTAAGCGTCTTGATTGCCAAAGACTAACATCGTGTTATAGTGGCAGCAACAAAAGTATTACAAGCAGGCACAACACAATGAGCATTAACCCATTGATTCCGCAAAGTAAACTTCCCAATCTCGGTACCACTATCTTTACGCAGATGAGCGCCCTGGCGCAGCAGCACAACGCCATTAACCTTTCTCAGGGATTTCCGGATTTCGACGGGCCGACCTATCTGCAGGAGCGTCTGGCGTACCACGTGGCGCAGGGGGCGAATCAGTATGCGCCGATGACGGGCGTGCAGGCGCTGCGGGAAGCCATTGCGGACAAAACGGCTGAGCTGTATGGCTACAAGCCCGATGCCAACAGCGACATCACGGTGACGGCAGGGGCGACCGAAGCGCTGTATGCGGCGATTACCGCGCTGGTGCGTGCGGGCGATGAAGTTATCTGCTTTGACCCGAGCTACGACAGCTATGCGCCTGCGGTTGAACTCTCCGGCGGCGTGGTGAAACGCGTGGCGTTACAGCCACCGCATTTCCGCCCTGACTGGCAGGCGTTTGCTGCGCTGCTGAGCGACAAAACCCGTATGGTGATCCTGAATACCCCGCATAACCCGTCCGCGACGGTGTGGCAGAAAGCCGATTTCGCCGCGCTGTGGCAGGAGATTGCCGAACGTGAAATCTACGTGCTGAGCGATGAAGTTTACGAGCACATCTGCTTTGCAGAAGAGGGACACGCCAGCGTGCTGGCCCATCCGCAGCTTCGCGAGCGGGCTATCGCCGTCTCGTCGTTCGGTAAGACCTACCATATGACCGGCTGGAAAGTGGGCTACTGCGTCGCACCGGCCGCCATTAGCGCTGAGCTGCGCAAGGTGCACCAGTACCTGACGTTTGCCGTAAACACGCCGGCTCAGCTGGCGCTGGCGGATATGCTGCGCGCGGAGCCCGAGCATTATCGCGCGCTGCCGCGTTTCTACCGTGAACGTCGGGATCTGTTCGTGACGGCGCTGAGTAAAAGCCGCCTGGAAATTTTGCCGTCTGAAGGAACCTACTTCCTGCTCGCGGACTACAGCGCGATTTCCGATCTGGACGACGTCAGCTTTTGCCAGTGGTTGACAAAAGAGGTGGGGGTGGCCGCCATTCCACTGTCGGTATTCTGCGCCGATCCCTTCCCGCACAAGCTGATCCGTCTTTGCTTTGCCAAGCAGGAATCGACGCTGCTGGCGGCGGCAGAGCGTCTGAACACGCTCTGATTATTTCACCGTCCAGGCATCGGAATAGCGACGGTCTGCAAACAGCATCAGCAGGCCGTTGATTTGCTTGAGGCGCAGCACCTCGTCGCTGTCCATCCCCAGCTCTTTGCCAATTCGCTCATCGTTCCAGCCGAGCTGTGCCAGTTCGCGCACGATATCCGACATGGCGTTAATCTGGTGCCGACCCCGCGCCCGGTTGTGACGGATCGTGGCGGCCATACGGTCATGCTTTTCCTGTCGATCCTGGCGCAGGCAGGTGACGGGGAGATATCCCCTGAGCTGACGCTTCAACACCGCCCGAGTTTTGCCGATTTCATGGCGGTGGAAACCATCCACAATTTCGTAATGTTGCGGTTCACTTTCTGTCACGACAATAGGTTGGGTGAATCCATCGAGTTCCAGCGACTTGCTGAGCAGCCGTTTTTCTGGAGGGGCAACGTTATTGGGGTTGTAGTCGTTAGCGGTAATCGCGTCCTGTTTGATCCAAAGCACGCAGTCTATCGGTTGCTCACGAAAAGGACTGTTTCGATGGATCGCTTCACGAAAAGCATTGATGGCGTTAATCCGATCCTCTTCGGGAAGAGACTGAAGGTACGTTTCGATCTCGGTGATTAATCGTTGTCGCATAATATGCCCCACTCCTTGCGTTTCGCCTTCACTCTTTCACTGTAGCGCTGATAATGTTTGGGTTTATTTGGGCTGAACGACAGCGCTCTGCACCAGTAGTCGTTATTAAGGATAACCTTGCAAATACGGCGCCATGAGGGAATGTCTTTGGCACCAATATCACCGTCCTGGGTGTCGGGAATATCCTCTATGCCTTTCTTCTGATACCAGCGCAGGTAAATGGCGATTTTATTGCGGTAATGCTCAGCCGTATTTTGCGGCATGCTGTCGAGCAGCAGCAGGGCATATTCGCGCCAGCAGAGGTGATCGGGTTTCAGGATTTTCCGGTGACCATAAAAGTGGTTATCGTGCCCGGCGTAAATTCCTCCGCTGCGTACGCCGCTCACGCGCTCGCACATGGCCGCCCAGCGATCGGGCTCAACAACATGGTAGAGCCATAATCCCTGACGCTGCTCCGGACCAAAGGGCTCACAAATACGCATATAGCGGGGCGGCACGCCGGCCTGGAACATCAGGTCATAGAGCGGGTTATAGCAACATCCCGATTTGGCAAACCAGGTCCAGATATCGGCTGTTTTCCAGTCGTAGAGGGGATAAACATACCAGGCATGCCCCCCAGGGGCGACAGTCGTCCAGGGTTTATCATCGGCAAACCGCTGCTTACGCGCCGACGCGATAGCCAGAAAACGGTTGTAAGATTCATCGGCGCGGATGCCAATCATCACCGCCGCCGGGCGATTGTGAGAGAACCAGTCGGAGAAGCTGCGAACAAAAGTTTCAAACGTCATGCCGGGCTGGTAGAAGGGAAAAAAAGCGGGATCGGTTATCGCACCGTCAGGGGGCTGGCGGACCCATCGGGTGCCGGGTTCCCAGCATTGCCATTCCGGCTGAAATTGCGACAGAGAATTTTGCGTTGTCAGGGGAAGCGCGACCCACCAGAAATGGCTGATGATATCGCTGTATAACTCGCGCATACGTTCAACATGGGTGATGGTATGGCTAAACTGCGCTTCCCAGTCGATAAAGAGAACGTCTATTTTTATATTCATCTGTCGCGCCTGCCGGGCAACCAGGTGCAGCATGGTGGTGGAGTCTTTACCTCCTGAGAAAGAGACACAGATCCTGGGTAAATTTTCGAGAGTCCATGTTATTCGTTCCCGAGCCGCAGAAAGAACATCCTGATTAAGAGGGTACTTATAAATTGACATGTTTATTCTCATCCTGAGGAATAAATACCAGACGTTAGTGTCAATACTAGAGTGAGAATGATATCAGTCAATAATTAATGAGGTGTGCAAAGTTTATACCGAATATTTCTATAACGGAGATGTATGTTTCTGAAACTGGCGGCTCCCATTATGTATGAGAACCACAATGCCGTTTCAGGGTAAGGTTATTTCTTCAATAAAGCTTGCGAAGGCTGCGCTATGCAATGCGGAGCGATTATACATCATGTAAATATCAATGATGGGAAATTGAATGTCTGTTTCGACTTTGTGAAGATTAAGTGCCTGTCCATATTGTTCAAAAGCGACTGTTGGCACTAATCCAATGAGGTCCGATGAACTGATCATCGACAAAAGAGAAATAAAAGAGTCACTTCGATAGACGATATTTCGTTCTGTTAAAAGATTATCGGCTTTCTCCTGATACTCTTTAACGCTACTTTCATCGCTCAGGTAGGCGGTAAAGTCTTCATTGAGGATCTCTTCGTGAGTAGGTTTTCCGCTAACGCGAGGATGACCCTTTCGGCAAACAAGAACAAAAGGGAGTCTGTAGTACAGACTGCAGGCGATAGAGCGGCTTGTAGAGGGGGCAAAAGAAAATATCAGGTCAGCCTTTCGGTAAGCTAAGAGATCTTCTGCTGAATCAGGAGCAAGAAAAACATCATGTAATTCAATGGAATAATTGTACTTATCCATCAGCAGCTTCATAGGCGCAAGCATCGTTTTCGTGCTCATAAACTGCGGGCTATAAATGACAAAGTTTTTTTTCAGCCCGGTGCTGTGCATCATGTTAATGGTCTGCTCGAGCTGGTTCAGGTTTTGTTCCAGATGATGATGCAGATTGACGCCGACCGTCGTGGGCGTTATTCCCTTTCCTGAACGGATAAACAACGGATCGTTGAGCTGCCCGCGCAGACGCTGCAGTGACTGGCTGACCGCTGAGGGCGTGATATAAAGCGTCTCTGCCGCCTTACTGATGCTCAGATGTTGATAAATGCATTCAAAAATGACCAGCAGGTTGAGGTCGAATTTTTTAAGGTCGTAGAGATTTGCCATGTTTCGTCCTGAGATTGTCATCTATGCTGGGTTATCACATCACTGATAACTATAGTTTGAAGTTAACCATTAACAATCCTTTCGATTAACCCTCTTAAATTTAAATTAAATTCACCTTAATATATCATGACGCCAGATTATTGAAATAGTGCTTCAAGGAACATTAAGATAATTTTATCTCAGATGTTGGAGTGAGCATTTTAAATAACAATTGTCATTTATATATTGAGGTATTTTTATAATAAAAATAAATTTATAACGTCCCGAAATGGTGTTTGGCAAAACCTATCACAGCCATAGGCAGGAATACCTCTCTTATGGATTGCCCAATTCCTGAACGGGTGGTGTAATCAAAGGGCTGTTACCCCTTGATATAAAGGGTTGTAGAGCGCAACGCAACGCCAGCTTCGGCTGGCACTGAATGTACCTGCGGGGAATTCAGGTATCAGGGCCGCCCGTTGAGGCGGCCTTTTTACTTTCAGGCTTTCCTGTAAAAGGTTCACCTTGTTGTCTTGTCGACGTTGTAAGGTTTGGCTGATTGATTTGATAAAGCATACGCATTAGCCCCGATGGATAAAGTTGGTTACCTTACATCTCAACGAAAACACGGAGGAAGTACAGATGTCTTTGATTAACACTAAAATTAAACCTTTCAAAAACCAGGCGTTCAAAAACGGTGAGTTCATCGAAGTAACCGAGAAAGATACCGAAGGTCGCTGGAGCGTCTTCTTCTTCTATCCGGCTGACTTCACCTTCGTTTGCCCGACCGAACTGGGCGACGTGGCTGACCATTATGACGAACTGCAGAAGCTGGGCGTAGACGTTTACTCTGTCTCTACCGATACCCACTTCACCCACAAAGCATGGCACAGCAGCTCTGAAACCATCGCAAAAATCAAATACGCGATGATCGGCGACCCGACTGGCGCCCTGACCCGTAACTTCGACAACATGCGTGAAGATGAAGGCCTGGCTGACCGCGCCACCTTCGTTGTTGACCCGCAGGGTATTATCCAGGCTATCGAAGTTACCGCTGAAGGTATCGGCCGTGATGCGTCTGACCTGCTGCGTAAAGTGAAAGCAGCGCAGTACGTGGCTTCTCACCCAGGCGAAGTGTGCCCGGCGAAATGGAAAGAAGGCGAAGCGACTCTCGCTCCATCCTTAGACCTGGTCGGCAAGATCTAAGTCTGTAAAGTCTGGCGGCGCTGCGCTTGCACAGGCCTACAGTATCGTAGGCCGGGTAAACGAAGTGCCACCCGGCAATCAATGGGCGCTCCCCGCGCCCATTTCATTCCAGCACCATGATGCAAGTTGCATTCAGGCCGCCCGTTAAAGGCAGCTTGCATGATGACGTTTTAAGAGAGGGAAGAATAATGCTCGACACTAATATGAAAACCCAGCTCAAGGCCTATCTTGAGAAACTGACCAAACCCGTTGAGCTGATTGCCACGCTGGACGACAGCGCGAAATCGGCAGAGATCAAGGAACTGCTGGCTGAGATCGCCGAACTGTCGCCAAAAGTGACCTTCAAAGAAGATAACTCGCTTAACGTCCGTAAGCCTTCTTTCCTGATTACTAACCCAGGCTCTGAGCTGGGGCCGCGCTTTGCCGGCTCGCCGCTGGGTCACGAATTTACCTCGCTGGTGCTGGCGCTGCTGTGGACCGGTGGTCATCCGTCGAAAGAGGCGCAGGCGCTGCTGGAGCAGATCCGCGATATCGACGGCGATTTCGAGTTTGAAACTTATTACTCGCTCTCTTGCCATAACTGCCCGGACGTGGTGCAGGCGCTGAACCTGATGTCGGTCCTGAACCCGCGCATTAAGCACACGGCGATTGACGGCGGTACCTTCCAGAATGAAATCACCGATCGCAACGTGATGGGCGTTCCGGCGGTGTATCTGAACGGTCAGGAATTCGGTCAGGGTCGTATGACGCTGACGGAAATCGTCGCCAAAGTGGATACCGGTGCCGAAAAACGTGCCGCAGAAGCGCTGAACAAACGCGATGCCTACGACGTGCTGATCGTCGGTTCCGGTCCGGCGGGCGCGGCGGCGGCAGTGTACTCCGCGCGTAAAGGGATCCGCACTGGCCTGATGGGCGAGCGTTTCGGTGGCCAGGTACTGGATACCGTGGACATTGAAAACTATATCTCCGTGCCGAAAACCGAAGGTCAGAAGCTGGCGGGGGCGCTGAAGGCGCACGTCAGCGACTACGACGTGGACGTGATCGACAGCCAGAGCGCCAGCAGGCTGGTACCTGCTGCGGTTGAGGGTGGTTTACACCACATTGAAACCGCGTCCGGCGCGGTGCTGAAAGCGCGCAGCATTATCATTGCCACCGGTGCGAAATGGCGCAACATGAACGTCCCGGGTGAAGATCAGTATCGCACCAAAGGCGTGACCTACTGCCCGCACTGCGACGGCCCGCTGTTTAAAGGTAAACGCGTGGCGGTGATCGGCGGAGGTAACTCCGGCGTGGAAGCGGCTATCGACCTGGCGGGGATTGTTGAACACGTCACCCTTCTGGAGTTCGCACCAGAGATGAAGGCCGACCAGGTTCTGCAGGATAAAGTGCGCAGCCTGAAAAACGTCGACATCGTCCTTAACGCGCAGACCACGGAAGTGAAGGGCGACGGCAGCAAGGTGACCGGTCTGGAATACCGCGACCGCGTGAGCGGCGACGTTCACAGCGTTCAGCTTTCAGGGATCTTCGTGCAGATTGGTCTGCTGCCAAACACCACCTGGCTGGAAGGCGCGATTGAGCGCAACCGCATGGGCGAAATCATCATCGATGCGAAGTGTGAAACCAGCGTGAAGGGCGTGTTTGCGGCGGGTGACTGTACTACCGTGCCGTACAAACAGATCATCATCGCCACGGGCGAAGGGGCGAAGGCGTCGCTGAGTTCGTTTGACTATCTGATTCGCACCAAAACCGCATAAGAAAAGAAAGTAAGACGATACCTGCAATAGCGAGAGGCCACCGAAAGGTGGCCTCTTTTTTTATCTGACGACCATCACCGGTATGTGTGTGTGGCGGATCACGCTGGAGGCGTTAGAGCCCAGCAGATGTGTGGTAATGGAAGGGTTGCGCGAACCGATGACCACCACGTCTGCTTTCAACTCGTTCGCCAGTTCATTTACCGCATCACGTACGCTGCCGAATCTGACGTGCGTTTTGATCCGTGAAGGGTCAATACTGAAGTGGCTGACCATGGTTTGCAGACGCGTTTCCGCTTCATGCTGCAAATGCTCCTCGAAGCGGCGCACATCGGCAGCGAAGCGGTGCAGGCTCAGGCTGGCTGAGCCCGGGAGCACGTGCAACAGATGGATGACACCGTCCTGCTGCGCCAGGAACTCCGCGTGGCGAACGGCCTTGTCGCTCAACTCCATCTCAAAAACATCAACCGGCATAATGATTCTCTGATACATACCCGTTTCTCCTTGTTTATAAACGCTGTACTTATTCAACCACAAAATATTAATGGTTTCTGTAAGCGCCCCGTCAGTTTTCTTATCTCGCCAGGATAAATCTCAAAAGAACCGTATTACGGGGCAGACCTTCAGGGGTAGCTACCCTTATAGACTTACCTGGAACCTTTCGGAGGTCGCATGAAAGCACTTACGTATCACGGTCCACACCATGTTCGCGTCGAGAATGTCCCTGACCCCATCATCGAACAGCCCGACGATATCATTCTGCGCGTCACGGCCACGGCGATCTGCGGCTCCGATTTGCATCTCTATCGCGGAAAGATCCCGAAGGTGCAGCACGGCGATATTTTTGGCCATGAGTTTATGGGGGAAATCGTCGAGTGCGGTGCAGAGGTAAAGAATTTGCAAAAAGGCGATCGCGTGGTGATCCCCTTTGTCATCGCCTGCGGGGACTGTTTCTTCTGTCGTCTGCAGCAATACGCGGCCTGTGAGAATACCAATGCCGGGCAGGGCGCCGCGCTGAACAAAAAGCAAATCCCCGCGCCGGCCGCGCTGTTTGGCTATAGCCACCTCTACGGCGGTGTACCGGGGGGACAGGCGGAATACGTTCGCGTGCCGAAGGGGAACGTCGGACCGTTTAAAGTCCCGCAGCTTCTTTCTGATGATAAAGCACTTTTCCTTTCCGACATTTTGCCCACGGCCTGGCAGGCGGCAAAAAATGCGCTGATTGCAAAAGGTTCAAGCGTAGCCGTTTTCGGCGCCGGGCCGGTGGGGCTACTGACCATTGCCTGCGCGCGGCTGCTGGGGGCTGAGCAGATCTTTGTTATCGATCACCACCCGTACCGGTTGCGATTTGCCGAGGCCCGTTACGGCGCAATTCCCATCAACTTTGATGATGACAACGACGCCGCGGAAAAAATCATCGAGCAGACAGCGGGCCAGCGCGGCGTTGACGCCGTGATTGATGCGGTCGGGTTTGAAGCGAAAGGCAGCACCACGGAAACGATCCTCAGCAATCTTAAAATTGAAGGCAGCAGCGGCAAAGCGTTGCGTCAATGCATTGCTGCCGTGCGGCGCGGTGGGGTGGTTAGCGTACCCGGCGTGTACGCCGGGTTTATCCATGGCTTCCTGTTTGGCGATGCCTTTGATAAGGGGCTGACGTTTAAGATGGGTCAGACGCACGTCCATGCCTGGCTGGGTGAACTGTTACCGCTGATCGAAAAAGGGCTGCTTACGCCGGAAGAGATCGTGACCCATTATCTCCCCCTTTCGGATGCGGAACGCGCCTATAAGATTTTCGAAAAACGGGAGGAGGAGTGCCGGAAGGTGATTCTGGTCCCGGGCGCAGAGACCCCCGAAGCCGCAGAGCAGACCGTTAAGGGCCTGGTGAATGCCTTCCCGGGTGGGGTGGCCTGAAAATGTTCGCTTACCAGTGGCGTTCAAGATAGAGCACGGCCGTGACGATAATCGCCACAAAAATCAGAAAGATAAGTGTGATAACGCCTATCTCACTCATGACCGTCCCCGCGGCACCAAAACAGATTAAGCGTGGATTAAGGCCATTTTGCGCGGTATAGGAAAATCGTGTGAATTTGCGGAAAGAGGATGCGGTGGCATCCTCTGTGCAAAGCGGGTAGGCGCTTATTCAGAAGAGATTAACGCAGGTAATCGCCTGCAGCTTCTGGCTGGTAGAGCAGCTCCAGCACTTCCAGATGGGTCGAAGCGCCGCCCGGCAATTCCCAGTGGATCGTATCCCCCGTACGCAGTCCCAGCAGTGCGGCACCCACAGGCGCAAGCACAGAAAGCTGTGCGCTGCTGTCGGTCATCTGCGCCGGGTAAACCAGCGTGCGGGTCAGCTCTTCACCGGTGGTCAGATTGCGGAATTTCACCTGGCTGTTCATGGTGACTACGTCATGCGGCATCGTCTCAGGCGTGCACATCTGTGCCCGGTCGAGTTCTTCATTCAGGGCGTCGGCCACGGGGAGCGAGGCGAACTCCGCTTTTTCCAGCAGCCTGTCGATACGTTCTGCGTCGAGCTCATTGATGATAATGGTAGGTCTGGACATTTTTTACTCCATGTCGTTAATGCTGCGTCTAACGCAGAAACTGATCCAAAAGAAAACCCTCGCCGTCTGGCAGCGAGGGTTTAACTCTCCCGATAATACTGGCTGAGCGCGCAAGTTTGAAGTGATGAAAGTCACATTCATGGTCCATATGAATTTTCGCTGAAATTTATTCAGTCTTCATTCCTGGCGGAATACGTTACGCTGAGTGTCCTGAATCCGGGCGTTGCCCGCCAACGAGAGAGCACTATGTACTTCTATCAACCGTCTCAGGGACACGGCCTGCCGCACGATCCGCTGAACGCCATTATTGGTCCACGTCCGATCGGCTGGATCTCCTCATGCGATAAGGCCGGTCAGCTGAACCTTGCGCCGTACAGCTTCTTTAACTGCTTTAACTATCGCCCACCGATCATCGGCTTTTCCAGCAACGGCTGGAAGGACAGCGTGCGTAATATTACTGAGACAAAAGAGTTTGTCTGGAATCTGGCGACGCGCGATCTTGCCCAGGCGATGAACCAAACCTCAGCGATGCTTCCCCACGATCGGGATGAATTTAGCTTTGCCGGACTCACGCCAGCGGCCAGCCAGCTGGTTAACGCCCCACGCGTTGCAGAAAGCCCGGTGAATTTTGAGTGTCGACTGTCGCAGTGCATTCAGCTTACCGGTGCCGATGGTACGCCGGTGGACACGTGGCTGGTGCTGGGGGAAGTGGTCGGTATCCATATTGCCGAAACGCTGCTGGAAGAGGGGATATACCAGACGGCGAAAGCGCAGCCCATCCTGCGTGCGGGTGGGCCGACGGCGTACTATGGCATCAGCGATGAAAACCGGTTTGATATGGTGCGCCCGGGCGCGGATCAGTAACCGGCTTTATCAATCACGAATTGGCTTCCGCAGTTACCCGGATGTGGCTGCGGGGCAAACGAGGTCGCAGAAAGCGGGTTGTTAATGGCGTTTGCCTTCAGCGAAACCTGCATCTCGGTGAGATACGCCGGATTGCCGTTGCAGGTCAGCTTGAACGCTTTGACGTTCTCGTTGCCCCAGCTTTTGGCCACGGCACTGTCAAAATCACTACGATTGACGGATTTCCCGTAGTTATCGGCGAGGAATTTTCCGACCGCACTGTTTTTAACTTCCTGATTCATCCGCACCATCGTGCCGAAATAGGCATCCGGGTCAAAACCAAAGCAGACGCCATGTTTGGCATATTCGTAGCGTTCCAGGCAGGAATTCCCGCCCGCGCCCGGCATCACGTCATTGAGCTTTGCGGCAGCGGAAAGCGACAGTCCGGTTTCGGCGGCATCGCATTTGCGGCTGGCCTTCACTTCCGGCATGTTCGGAATGGGGCGTGTGGCGCAGCCAAAACGCATCCATCGACGGTCATCCACGCCGCGTGAGGCAATAGATTTCGGCAGGCCGGGCCATAACCCGTGAACGGTCAGAAAATCGGCTTTATTCTCGCGCTCTTTTTGCAGGCGACATTCGTCAGGTTCATTACGGTTGCGCTCAACCATGCTCTGGCAAAACCCGGTTTGCCAGGACAAAGCCAGCACATAGCGATCGAAATCGCCATACTGGGTTGCCTTCAGCGGTTCCGCCTGTGCGGAGAAGATACAGAGTGCAAGCGCCAGTGCGCCAGACGGGATGACGATATCCTTCCTGAACATATGATTTCCTGATCGAATGAGCGTGATTAATTTCTGAGGGTTATTAAAGCATAAAAAGCGCCCGCAGGCGCTTTTTGGATATCCCTAATTTAGCTTAGGCCGCGCCGGGAACCAGCACTTCCGTGGCGATAATCACGATAATCAGGCCAACCATCACTGGCACTGAGGTACGTTTTACCACTTCGAATGGTGAGATTTTCGCCATCCCGGCAACGGCGACCACCACGCCTGATACCGGGGAGATGGTACGGCCCAGGTTTGACGCTTGCAGCATGGGTATGGAGAGATAGGCCGGGTTAATACCGGAGGAGTGTGCCAGTTTCGGGATCATCTCAACGAAAGCGTAGAAAGGCGCATTACCGGAGCCCGTGGTCATCGCCGCCAGCATGGTGAGCACCACCAGAACCAGCATCAGGATAATACTGGCCGATCCGAACGAGGTGGCGATCGAGATCAGGCTCTGGATAAAGCCGATGGTGCTCAGACCCTGGGCAAAAACGCCCGCTGCCACCAGCAGCATCACCACGCCAGCGAAGGCATCCGCCATACCGCGATAGGCAACTTCCAGACCCGAGAACACCTTTTGCGTATTAAAACCACGCACAAATTCCAGCACGGCAGCCAGCAGCATGCAGATAACCAGAATGGTGATGATGTGCAGCTGTGGACCCCATTTGCCGTCAAAAATCAGCACCCCGATAATCGGCGTGAAGGGCAGAATGGCATAAAACGCGGGAGCGGTGGTGGTGATTTCACTCACGTCCATCATTTCATGGCTGATGTTTTCTTTCTTATCGAGATAGCGCTGCCAGAAGAAATGCGCGATACCCATGCCGACAATGGCAACAATGGAGATCGGCAGCGTGGTTTTAAAGGCGAAGTCGATGAGCGACATCTCCGCCGCCTTTGCCGCCAGCACGACGTCACCGGAGGTCGGGGAGAGAATAATCGCTGCCGGAGACGCGCAAATGGCTGCGGCCGCGCCGCGGCTGATACCGACGTTCACCATGACCGGGAACAGCGTCGCCATCAGCAGTACGCCAAGTCCGGTAGCCGACGAAACGGCCAGCGACATCAGGCAGGCGAGGAAATAGGCGGCGACCATCAGCAGATACGGCGAGTTAATGTACTGCAGGGGTTTGGAGGCAAGTTTAACGACCATGTCGTTGGCGCCGATGTGGGTCATGTAGGCCGCAAAACCACACAGCATCATGATCATCATGCCCAGATCGCCGCCGCGGCTCATGAGCAATATTTTAATGTATTCAACAATATCTGTAGCGGTGTAACCGGTGCTCGTGGCGCTGGCAGGTAACACCTGGTGCCCCATCAGTGCGCTGATAATCAACAGCGTTAAACCGCCAACAAATAATACGCCCGTGGCCGAGTAGCCTTTAATGATGTAGCGCGCGACGCCGACAATGACGACGACTCCAATAAGGAGTTCGAATAGCGTAAGCATGATTTCCCCTGTATCTCTGCTGCAATGGAGCACAAAAAATCAATAAAAAAAGAAGGATGAAATGTGCCGAATAAATGGCCTGTTCTTGCTGATTAAAATCAATAAACAGACGACTAGAGAACAGAACAAGCGTGTTTTTGCCATGGCCCATACATTTATACCATGAGGGTCTTGACCGTCAGAAATAGCGCAATGTGTCCCAATAATGATAACAAATTGTTAATGTTTTGTATGGTTTTGCATGTCACTGATTACGAACACTAAATGGGAAAAGTCACACCTCTTGTGGGCTTATTCGAGCATATCCCCCGATTTCTTTAAGAATATTCCCGCAAAATGGTCGAATAATTAGGAATAACGCCGATGCCGTTAAGCCTTGATTCAACTATTTTATGGTAAACTTTGCCTCGAATACTAAGAATGGTAATTGCATTGTGATCGTACGTAATACATTTTTCTCTGTTTTGTTGTTTATTTTTGGGCAGTTAACGTTTTCTTCTGTTGCACAGGCAGAAGGCAACGCGACGGACAAAGGCTGGTTCTCCACCTTTACGGATAATGTTTCCCAGACCTGGACGGCACCTGAACATTATGATCTCTATGTTCCGGCAATAACGTGGCATGCGCGTTTTGCTTACGACAAAGAGAAAACCGATAAATACAACGAGCGTCCGTGGGGCGCGGGTTTTGGTCAGTCTCGCTGGGACGAAAAGGGAAACTGGCATGGCATCTATCTGATGGCCTTCAAAGACTCGTTTAATAAATGGGAGCCGATTGGGGGGTATGGTTGGGAGAAAACCTGGCGTCCGCTAGCGGACGAGAACTTCCACGTCGGTTTGGGCTATACCGCCGGGGTCACTGCACGTGACAACTGGAACTACATCCCGATCCCGGTGCTGCTGCCTTTGGCCTCTATTGGCTACGGCCCCGCAACGTTCCAGATGACCTACATCCCGGGTACGTACAACAACGGAAACGTTTACTTCGCCTGGATGCGTTTTCAGTTTTAACTGACAAAACGTTACATAGTGGTGAAAAAACGCGCAGGCGTTGATTCATAAACGATAAAAATCTGCCAGTGAAAATTAACGCGACTTTAGTCACTTTTTATCAAAGATCCGCTGGACAAAAGGTCCCACAATTGATGTACTGGTAACCGACACAGCATTTGTGTCGTTTTTTAATGTAAAGGTAATTTTGATGTCTAAGATTAAAGGTAACGTTAAGTGGTTTAATGAGTCCAAAGGATTCGGTTTCATTACTCCTGAAGATGGCAGCAAAGACGTGTTCGTACACTTCTCTGCAATCCAGTCTAATGGTTTCAAAACTCTGGCTGAAGGTCAGCGTGTAGAGTTCGAAATCACTAACGGTGCCAAAGGCCCTTCTGCTGCTAACGTAATCGCTCTGTAATTCAGACGCGTCAGCAAGAATTTCAAAACCCGCTCCCTGAGCGGGTTTTTTTCGTTTTGAATCAGCCAAGCAGATACATTTTCAGGAAGCTGGCAACGATCAGCACGCTCAACAACACCATGCCTGCGCTCATCAGACTCTGTTTCATTCTGTCACCCTCGTTCAGTACTGCACTCAGAGTGACAGAGAAAAATTAAGCCAACATTAACGGTTCGACAGTTAATGCGTGCTTGCGGTGGAAAAGAGCCAAAATGCGATCCCCGTCATCGCAAACGAGCCGAGCATGTTAATCGCGATGTTCGCGAGTGCCCAGCCGATACGGCCTTCCTGAAAGAGAAACACGACTTCTGCGGAGAACGTCGAGAAGGTGGTTAACCCGCCGCAGAAACCCGTCGTAATCAGGACCTTCCACATCGGGTCGATGTGCGTCATTCGGTTAAACCAGGCCAGACCCATGCCAATGATAAAGGCACCAATCAGGTTAGCGGCCAGTGTCCCCATCGGAATCGCCTGATGCAGAGGATTAAACCGCATACTCAGAAACCATCGCGCAACGCTACCCGTTCCCCCACCAATAAAAACGGCTAAAAGTAGTTGTAACACGCTAAATACCTGCTATTTGATGTGTAAGAGAAGCGAGTTTAACGCCGTTTATGATGAGGGGACAAATATGTATGTTGCGGTAGGGCAATTTGCGGTCACGCCTGACTGGCATGAAAATGCGCTCACGTGCGTCAACCTGATGAAGCAGGCCCGGCAGAAAGGCGCGTCGCTACTGGTTCTCCCCGAAGCGCTGCTGGCCAGGGATGATAATGACCCGGATTTATCGGTGAAGTCCGCGCAGTCTCTGGACGGCGAATTCTTGCAGCAACTGCTCGCCCAGAGCGTGGGCAATACGATGACGACGATCTTAACGATCCATGTCCCCTCCACGCCGGGCCGTGCAGTGAATACGCTGGTGGCGATTCGTGGCGGGGCTATTATCGCCCGCTACGCCAAGCTCCATCTCTATGATGCGTTCAGCATTCAGGAGTCGCGGCGCGTTGACCCCGGAGACAGTATCCCACCGCTTCTGGAGATTGACGGACTTAAGGTTGGGTTGATGACCTGCTATGACCTGCGTTTTCCGGAACTGGCGCTCCATCTGGCGCTACAGGGAGCGGACGTGCTGGTACTGCCTGCAGCGTGGGTTCGCGGGCCGTTGAAAGAGCACCACTGGGCAACGCTGCTGGCGGCACGCGCGCTGGATACCACCTGCTATGTCGTTGCCGCAGGTGAATGCGGCACGAAAAACATCGGGCAAAGCAGGGTGGTCGATCCGCTGGGAGTGACGATCGCCGCCGCTGCGGAAGCGCCCGATTTGCTGGTGGCGGAGATAAATGTAGGCAGAATTACGCTTGCACGTCAGCAACTACCTGTTCTTCGCAATCGTCGGTTTGCGCCACCGCAATTATTGTGATGTTTTTTTCAACAATGCTTGATTCACCTTGTTACAGATTGCTATTGTGTGCACGCGCTAAATGACCGTTAATACAATCAGGTTTTGGCGCTGAATGCAGCCTGTTTTAAGTAAAGAAGGTATCTATGGGTGAGATTAGTATTACCAAACTGCTGGTGGTTGCCGCACTGGTCGTCCTGCTGTTTGGTACCAAGAAGTTACGCACGCTGGGTGGTGACCTGGGGGCTGCCATCAAAGGCTTTAAGAAAGCGATGAACGACGATGATGCAGCGGCGAAGAAAAGCGCCGAGGATGACGTCCCGGCAGACAAGCTTTCTCACAAAGAGTGACAGCAACGCCTGAGGGCTTGCGAAAAAAAAAACCGGCTCATGAGGCCGGTTTTTTTGTATTACTGTAAAAGAATATTACAGCATTATTTAACTTCTTCGCCTTTTGCCTGCATATCGGCGTGGTATGAGGAGCGAACGAACGGGCCGCAGGCTGCGTGGGTGAAGCCCATCGCCATCGCTTCGGCTTTCATTTCATCGAACTCGTCCGGGCTAACGTAGCGCTGTACCGGCAGGTGGTGACGGCTTGGCTGCAGATACTGCCCCAGGGTCAACATGGTCACACCGTGGCGGCGAAGATCGCGCATCACCTCAATGATTTCCTCATTGGTTTCACCCAGCCCCACCATCAGACCAGACTTGGTCGGAATATGCGGATGCGCTTCTTTGAAACGCTCCAGCAGTTTCAGAGACCAGTTATAGTCAGCGCCCGGGCGGACCTGACGGTAGAGACGCGGCACGTTCTCCAGGTTGTGGTTAAACACATCTGGCGGCGTTGCGGTCAGGATATCCAGCGCGCGGTCCATACGGCCACGGAAGTCAGGCACCAGCGTCTCGATTTTGATGTTAGGGCTTTTCTCGCGAATGGCCGTAATACAGTCGGCGAAGTGCTGAGCACCACCGTCACGCAGATCGTCACGGTCAACGGAGGTGATAACCACATAGCGTAGCGCCATGTCGGCAATGGTCTGCGCCAGTTTCTGGGGTTCGTTAGCATCAGGTGCGACTGGACGGCCATGAGCAACATCGCAGAACGGGCAGCGGCGGGTACAGATAGCACCCAGAATCATAAACGTCGCGGTACCGTGATTGAAACATTCAGCAAGGTTCGGACAAGAGGCTTCTTCACACACGGAGTGAAGGCCATTCTTGCGCATCGCCGCTTTGATCCCCTGGATACGCGAAGAGTCGGCCGGAAGTTTGATTTTCATCCATTCCGGTTTTCTTAACAGCGCCTCGCGCTCTGTAGCCACGTTTTTAACCGGGATAAGGGCCATTTTATCGGCATCGCGGTATTTAACACCGCGTTCCATCACAATGGGTTTACTCATAGCGTGCGTGTTCCAGTTGCGAATATCGAAGGAAAGCGTTTCAATTCAAGGGAATGTTGTATTTATCAACTATTTTTGAACGAACGACAGGCAGTATATCATTGAAACGGTCGTTAAAGCAGCCTGCCAGATCGCCAATTTGTAAAATAGTTGTTGTTTTGTGCCTTTCGCCCTGCCTGGTGCAGGGTCTTGTGCTGGCTAAACCTGTCAGAAGGCCTGACGGATAATACGGATGACGTTTTCCAGAACCGGGTCGCGTAAACTCAGCTTGTTGTAATGCAGTGAAATCTCGATTGATTCCGCATTAAGCTGACTGAGTGGAATGCTCTCCAGCGGCCAGCATTTTTGTAGCAGGCTGTACAGGCGCGATGGCATAACGCACAGCATATCGCTGCTGCCGATCAGCGATGCGGTGGTAAACATATTGTAACTGCTGAAGCTGATCTGACGTTCCGGGAAAATTTCATCAATACGCTGACGAAGGGCGTGGTTAGACTGCCCTTCGGTCATGAAAGACGAGTGGTCGTAGTTGCGCAGGTTTTCGATGGTCAGCGGTTCGCTGAGAACCGGATGCTGCTGCCGGCAAACCAGCACCAGGTTATCCGAATAGAGCACATTTTGACCCAGCGCTCTGGCACTGAAGCTGCCGCTTTCAATAATCAGGTCCGTCTGGAACTGGGCAAGCTGAATGTCAGGTTCATTGAGCGGCACATTGCGAAGCAGGAGCTGCGGAGCATGCTCTTTCACGGCCTGGAAGATCGCCGGCATCACCAGCACACCCACAGAAGGGGAGCAGCCGATGGTGATGGTTCTCTGCTTATCATAGCTCCCGGTTAAATCCAGTGCGCCCAGAATCGACTCCAGCCCCTGGCTGATGTACTCGTGGAGATGCGTGGCGTAAGCCGTCGGCGTTACCCCCTGGCCCTTACGGATAAATAACGGGTCAGGAAATATAGCGCGTAGCTTTTGGATTGACTGACTTATTGCTGATGGCGTGAGATTAAGAATTTTCGCAGCGTTAACGATACCTTTATGGACATATACTGCCTCAAAAATAGTCAGTAAATTGAGATCAATATTACGTAAAGTCCGAAAAATTTGCGGCTTGTCTTCGCCACCAGGTTCATTCAGTCGTTTGGCTGGTAAATTATTATACTCCACGCTTTCACCCCGTATACATTCACAATATGAATGATAGTTGAATTTATTTATTATGCTTGTAGAGATTCGTAAAGTGTTGGTTCTGTTTCACTTGTTTATCAAAAGCAAACAGTTGTGTGATAATTGCTCACGTTACTTATGCCGTGTTTGCCGAGCTTGCTGGAGGCTAAATAATATGTAGCGGTAATATTCGGGCGCTTCGAAAATATAGAATCTGTGGTTTATTGTAAAGTGCAAAAGCGGTAAATAAACAGTGGCCCGTCAAATTATCGAGCCCTGTTGTACGATATATTAAGCAGGGATATATTCGTGTGGGGGATTGTTAAGTAGCGCTAACACGTTCTTCAAAAGCACGGGACGAATATGTTCGGGCGTAGCGGCTTCTACCCACTGGCGCATTTGCGTCATTTCCATGCCGGCGTAGCCGCAGGGGTTTATGCGCTGGAACGGCGCGAGATCCATATTAATATTCAATGCCAGGCCATGGAATGAGCAGCCTTTTCGAATACGCAGCCCCAGGGAGCAGATCTTCATTTCCCCAACGTAAACGCCCGGCGCATCGGCACGCGGATGCGCGTCAATACCATATTCCGCCAGCGTGTTGACGACGGTTTGTTCCAGTAAAGTGACCAGTTCACGCACGCCCAGCTTTCTGCGCTTCAGATTGAGCAGGACGTACATCACCTGCTGCCCGGGCCCATGGTACGTGACCTGACCGCCGCGATCGCTCTGAATAACCGGGATATCTCCCGTCATTAATAGATGTTCTGCTTTACCCGCCTGACCCTGCGTGAACACCGGCAGGTGTTCGACCAGCCAGATTTCATCTGGGGTGTTGTCATCGCGTGAATCGGTGAAGTCATGCATGGCCTGGGAGACAGGCTCATAAGGTTGCAGCCCGAGGTGACGGACCAGAATTTTATCCTGATACAAAACTGCGTCTCCGAAGACGAGGGACAAAAGGTGTGGGGGGAGTATATCACAGCGGGGAGAAGGGTTACCCGGCAAACCGGGTAACCGCAAAGGGACTACAGTACCATACGAACGATTTCGATATTGCCGAGCTCTTCGTACAGCGTCTCAACCTGCTCAATGTGTGTCGCAGTGATGGTGATAGAAACCGAGTGGTAGTTGCCCTTGCTGCTTGGTTTTACTGACGGAGAGTAGTCACCCGGCGCATGGCGCTGTACCACTTCAACCACCTGATCAACCAGCTCAGGTTTCGCCAGACCCATTACTTTGTAGGTAAATGGGGTAGGGAATTCAAGCAGTTCGTTAAGTTTGGTTTTCATGTCAGCTCCGGCGTAACGTCAAAAAATAATAACTCCCACGTCAGGTGGGAGTTATCAGGATACTTAGTATATGGGGATCAAAATCACACTTTCAAGTGTTCAATTTTTAACCAAACCAGTGGTGGAACATCAATTTAATGTAATCAATGATTTTGCCGAAGAAATTGCCTTCAGGAATTTCTTGCAGGACAACCAGCGGACGCTGATCGATCGTTTTTCCATCCAGCTGGAAGTTGATCGTGCCTACAACCTGGTTTTTCTGCAGTGGAGCGTGCAGCTCGGTGCTGTTCAGCACGTAGCTGGCTTTCAGATCCTTCATACGACCGCGCGGAATGGTCAGGTAGAGGTCTTTATCAACGCCGAGAGAAGCACGGTCGTTGTCACCGAACCAGACGGGTTCAGACGCAAACTCTTTGCCTGCTTTCAGTGGATTCACGGTTTCGAAGAAACGGAAGCCCCAGGTCAGCAGCTTCTTGCTTTCTGTTTCACGACCTTTAAAGGTGCGGCCGCCCATCACGGCAGAGATCAGACGCATCTGACCTTCAGTAGCAGAGGCCACCAGGTTGTAGCCCGCTTTGTCGGTGTGGCCAGTTTTAATGCCGTCAACGTTCAGGCTGTTATCCCACAGCAGGCCGTTACGGTTGGTCTGACGAATACCGTTGAAGGTGAACTCTTTTTCTTTGTAGATAGAGTATTCGTTAGGGACATCGCGGATCAGCGCCTGACCAATCAGGGCCATATCACGTGCGGAGCTGTACTGACCGTCTGCGTCCAGGCCGTGTACGGTCTGGAAGTGGCTGTTTTTCAGACCCAGCGCGGTAACGTAGCTGTTCATCAGACCCACGAAGGCATCCTGGCTACCGGCGGCGAAATCGGCCATCGCCACGCAGGCATCGTTACCCGACTGCAGGTTGATACCACGAATCAGCTGGGAAACAGGAACCTGCATACCCGGCTTCAGGAACATCAGAGAGGAACCTTTGAAGACAGGGTTCCCGGTTGCCCACGCATCGTTACCGATGGTGACCAGATCCGATTCTTTGAATTTACCTGCCTTCATCGCCTGGCCGATAACGTAGCTGGTCATCATTTTGGTCAGGCTGGCCGGATCACGGCGGGCATCGGCATTCTGTTCTGCCAGCACTTTGCCAGAGTTGTAATCGATCAGGATGTAGGATTCCGCATCGATTTGCGGAACGCCAGGGATCATGGTCTTGATATTCAGGTCATCGGCGTGAGCTGCGGAGAGCGCAGTCGCGCAAAGGGCCGTGGTCAGCGCCATGCGCTGCACAAAACGAGCAGAAAAAGTGGTCTTCATGGTCAGAACTACGACATCCGTGATGGAATTAAAAAAAGTGCCTTACTATAGCAAATGCTATTCAGGCAGGCATCCGACTTTAAGCATGAGTTTGTGAATGTGTTTTACACTAACTGACAATTCGGATACCGCCGGTTAATTATTTCGCAACAGCGATAAATGACTGAAGTTGAGCTTCATTCTGCAGACGCTGCTGCAGGGAGGCTGCCTGCGATTTGCTGGCAAACGGTCCCATCTGAATGCGCCAGACCGCGCCGTTCTGCTCAACGCGTCCTGGTACGCCAAACTGCTGGCTCAGACGCTGTTGATACTGTTTGGCCCGTGCCTGATCGCTCACTGCGCCTACCTGAACCACATAGCTTCCGCTGGCCGCTGCTGGAGCCGCCACCGCCGCACTTCGCGTGGCCGCTGGCGCCGTTACGGGAGCCGGCTGGGTCGCTGGCGCAGCGACGGGGGCAGGGGCTGGAGTGGGTTCACTGCCTTCCAGCACGCCCGCGGCTAAGGTCGTCGGTGCGCCAAGAAAGCCGCTACTCTTTACCGGCGCGCCGGTAGCATCCTCGCTTTGCAGCGTGTCATTGCTGATCGGGCGTATTTCTCCTCCCGGCTGAGCAGGCTCTGCCGGAGACGAGACGCTTCCCATTCCGCCGTCAAGATTTGGGCGGTCAGGAAGGGCATAGGTCTGTTTCGCCACCGTTGTACACGCGGTACCCGGTCCGGAGAGCGAACCATCCTGCGCGACGATAATCGGGTCAATACGGACTTTGGTGTTGTTGGAGGTGTTCAGGCGATCGGCAGACGCGCGCGAGAGGGAGATCACCCGGTCATTCCCGTACGGGCCGCGGTCGTTGATACGCACGACAATCATGCGGCCATTCGCCAGGTTGGTGATACGGGCGTAGCTCGGAATCGGCAGCGTTGGGTGTGCCGCCGTCAGTTGCATTGGGTCGAACGCCTCCCCGGAAGCCGTCAGGTTACTGCCTGGCTCGGCATCATAAATGGCGGCAAAGCCTGCCTGACTGAAACGGGAAGGATCCTGAACAATTTTATAGCTTTTGCCGTCGCGCTCGTAATCCTGATTGGCACTGGCATTCAGCGGTTCATAAACGGGATCGGCACCGCTGATTTCAACGATCGGGCCATTACACACCGCAGGCTGCGGCGGCGCGACGGTTGCCTGTTGCTGACCATCATCACTTGTGCAGGCCGCAAGTAAACTTGCCGCGATGCAGATCCCCAGCCACTGCTTACGCATTCCGATCCCCTTATTTTTATACGCTTTTTGACAACATTTTTCTGTGGGTATGGATCGACATCACGATACCAAACCCGGCCATCAACACGATCAGTGCTGAGCCTCCGTAACTCACCAGCGGCAGCGGTACGCCTACCACCGGCAGAATACCACTCACCATACCAATATTTACGAAGACATAAACGAATAAAATCAGCATCAACCCGCCAGCCATGACGCGACCAAACGTGGTTTGTGCACGCGCTGCAATCCACAATCCCCGCATGATCAGCAGGACATACAGCGCAAGAAGTATCAGAATGCCAACCAGCCCCAGCTCTTCCGCCAGTACAGCAAAGATAAAATCGGTGTGGCGTTCCGGTAAAAATTCCAGCTGCGACTGCGTACCGTGCAGCCAGCCTTTACCGCGCAGGCCCCCGGAGCCAATCGCAATCTTGGACTGAATAATATGATAGCCCGCGCCCAGCGGATCGGTTTCCGGATCGAGTAGCATCATGACGCGCTGGCGCTGGTAGTCATGCATCAGGAAGAACCAGAGGATAGGGATGAACGCCGCAATCAGCACCACCGCGATACCAATCAGGCGCCAGCTCAGTCCCGACAGGAACAGGACAAACAGGCCGGAGAGGGCAATAAGGATTGAGGTCCCCAGGTCAGGCTGTGCCGCAACCAGCAGCGTTGGCAGGAAAATCAGCACCAGCGCGATAGCGGTATTTTTCAGAGATGGCGGACAGACGTCGCGGTTGATAAAGCGTGCCACCATCAGTGGCACGGCGATTTTGGCAATCTCCGAAGGCTGGAAGCGGACAATCCCCAAATCCAGCCAGCGCTGCGCCCCTTTTGAAATGGCGCCAAACGCATCTACCGCAACCAGCAAAATAATACAGAAGATGTAGAGGTAGGGCGCCCAGCCTTCGTAGACGCGCGGCGGGATCTGCGCCATTACCACCATAATGATCAGACCCATGGCAATCTGGCCGATTTTGCGCTCCATCATGCCGATGTCCTGGCCGCTGGCGCTCCAGATAACCAGGGCGCTGTAAACCAGCAGGGCCAGCAGGATCAGCAGCATGGCTGGGTCGATGTGGATTTTGTCCCACAGCGATTTTTTATTTGGATTATCCGTCATGATTATTGGTCCTCCGCCGCAGCGGCGGCCGGGTTTTCAGCCGGCAGTTCGGTGTTGTTATCACCCAGCATAATGTGGTCAAGGATCTGGCGCATGATGGTCCCTACAGCTGGGCCGGCACCGCCGTTCTCCAGAATCATCGCCACCGCGACCTGCGGGTTATCATAAGGGGCAAACGCCGTCATCAGCTTATGGTCACGCAGACGTTCAGCAATGCGGTGCGCGTTATAGGTTTCGTTGGCTTTCAGACCGAACACCTGCGCAGTACCGGATTTCGCGGCCACTTTGTACGGCGTACCGGTGAAGTACTTATGCGCGGTACCGTTCGGGCGGTTTGCCACGCCGTACATACCGTCTTTCGCAATTTCCCAGAAGCCGGAATGAATGTCACCCACCGGGGCTTCGTGCGGCTGGTTCCACGGCACTTTTTTGCCGTCTTCAACCGTGCTCTGTAGCAGATGAGGCACTTTTACCACGCCGTCATTGATGAGGATCATCATGGCCTTGTTCATCTGAAGCGGTGTTGCCGTCCAGTAGCCCTGGCCGATACCCACCGGAATGGTGTCACCCTGATACCACGGTTTTTTAAAGCGCTTCAGCTTCCATTCACGCGTTGGCATGTTGCCAGAACGTTCTTCGGAAAGGTCAACGCCGGTGTAATGCCCGTAACCGAATTTGCTCATCCACTCTGACAGGCGGTCGATCCCCATGTCATACGCCACCTGATAGAAGAAGGTATCCGCAGATTCTTCCAGCGATTTGGTGACGTTCAGATGACCGTGGCCCCATTTTTTCCAGTCACGATAGCGTTTATCTGAACCAGGCAGTTGCCACCAGCCCGGGTCAAACAGGCTGGTATTACGGTTAATGACGCCGGCACTCAGCGCAGAAACCGCCACGTACGGCTTAACCGTTGATGCCGGCGGATAAACCCCTTGCGTTGCACGGTTCACCAGCGGCGTGTTCGGGTCATTCAGCAGACCGGAATAGTCCTTACTGGAAATGCCGTCAACGAACAGGTTCGGGTCATAGCTAGGCATGGAAACCATTGCCAGGATGCCGCCGGTACGAGGATCGGTGACCACAACGGCTGCACGGCTGCCCGCCAGCAGGGTTTCGATATACTGCTGCAGCTTAAGGTCGAGGGTCAGATAGACGTCATGCCCCGCCTGAGGCGGCACTTCTTTCAGCTGGCGGATCACTCGGCCGCGGTTGTTAACCTCAACTTCTTCATAGCCGGTTTGCCCGTGCAAAACGTCTTCGTAGTAACGTTCGATTCCCAGCTTACCGATATCGTGCGTTGCCGCGTAGTTTGCCAGCTTGCCGTCTTTATCAAGGCGGTCGACGTCTTTGTCGTTAATCTTGGAGACGTAGCCAATCACATGCGTCAGCGCGGAGCCGTAGGGGTAGTAGCGACGCTTATAACCCTTCACTTCCACGCCGGGGAAGCGGTACTGGTTTACCGCAAAGCGGGCCACCTGGACTTCCGTCAGGTTGGTTTTAACCGGAATGGAGGTGAAACGGTGAGAGCGGGAGCGCTCTTTTTTGAAGGCCGCGATATCGTCATCGTTAAGGTCGACAACGCTTTTCAGCGCTTCCAGCGTATCCTGAACATTATCGACTTTTTCCGGCATCATCTCGATTTGATAGATGGTGCGGTTTAACGCCAGCGGCGTGCCGTTACGATCGTAAATAATGCCACGGCTGGGGGCGATAGGTACCAGCTTGATACGGTTTTCGTTTGAGCGCGTCTGGTAGTCGGTAAAGCGGACAATTTGCAGATTATAAAGGTTGGCGATCAGCACGCCGGTAAGCAGCAAAATCCCGGTAAAGGCGACCAGCGCCCGGCGCACAAACAGCGCGGACTCAGCCGTATAGTCGCGAAAAGAATTCTGTAGTTTCATCCGCTGCTTAATCTACCCTGGTCAGTCATTACTCGCGGTGATAGGGGTGGTTGGTAGTAATGCTCCACGCGCGATACAGGCTCTCTGCCACCAGTACCCGAACGAGCGGGTGGGGAAGCGTCAGCGCGGAGAGGGACCAACTTTGTTCAGCCGCCGCTTTGCAGGCGGGGGATAACCCTTCTGGACCGCCAATCAACAGACTGACGTCACGGCCATCCTGCTTCCAGCGCTCCAGTTCGTGCGCCAGTTGCGGCGTATCCCAGGGTTTTCCTGGAATATCGAGGGTGACGATGCGGTTTTTGCCTGCGGCAGCCAGCATCAGTTCGCCCTCTTTATCGAGAATACGTTTGATATCCGCGTTCTTGCCGCGCTTACCGGCGGGAATTTCCACCAGTTCGAACGGCATGTCTTTTGGAAAACGACGCAGATATTCAGTAAAACCGGTTTGTACCCAGTCCGGCATTTTGGTGCCGACGGCGACCAGCTGCAACTTCACGCATTAACCCCAGAGTTTTTCCAGCTCATACAGGCGACGGCTCTCGTCCTGCATGACGTGGACAATCACATCGCCGAGGTCGACAACCACCCAGTCAGCCGTTGCTTCACCTTCAACACCCAGTGGCAACAGTCCTGCTGCACGCGATTCCTGAACCACGTGATCGGCAATCGAAACAACATGACGCGTAGATGTACCGGTGCAGATGATCATGCAGTCGGTAATACTGGATTTACCCTTAACGTCGATAGCGATGATGTCCTGACCTTTCAGGTCATCAATTTTGTCAATAACAAAATCCTGGAGTGCTTTACCCTGCAAGTTTTCCCCCTGGGGTGAATGAGATTGTAAAACGTTGAATTCGTAGCCAGACAGTATACCTGAACTCACGCCTGTGTCGGGACAAATGTCTCCGACCGGGCTTTTGAAGGCGGGTATCATCCCACCCTCTGCCTGAGATTGCATCGCCATTTTTGTAAAACAATTTCTGTAAAGCAATGATCGGCGGGAAAGTCTGGCAGCGGAGAATAACAGTATGGCTTAACCTGTCAAGGCAGGATAAACAATAAGCCGCTTTTTATGCCCTCCGGCTATTCATCTGCGCTTTTCTGATACAACCCGTGCGTATGGATATACGCCAGCACCGGGGCTGGCAGTAGATCGTCACAGGCTAAACCCTGCTGTAAACGCTCACGTATGAGGGTTGCAGAGATATCGAACCACGGCGTTTCCGCCAGATAGATCTTCCCGGCAGGCCGATTGTGAAGATCTTCAACATTATCGGTGAGATGATCTTCCAGCCACTGCTGGTACTGCGCTTCACGCATGGTCAGAGGATAGCCAGGGCGGCGGCAGACGAGGAGATGGCTGTTCTCCAGAATGGTTTCATACTGATGCCATGTGGGTAAATTCAGCAGGGAATCCTGGCCGATAATAAACGCCAGCGGCTGGTCTGGACCCTGTTCTGCGCGCCACTCCTGAAGCGTCTGTGACGTCCAGGAGGGCGTGTCGCGACGCAGCTCACGCTCATCAAGTTGGAAGAGCGGTTTATCTGCGATGGCAAGGGCGAGCATCGCTTTTCGCTGCTCGCTGGTCGCCTCGGGCTGTGGACGATGGGGCGGGACATTGTTGGGCATGATGGTGACGCGCTGAAGGCCGATCAGATTCGCCAGAATTTCAACCGGCTTCAGGTGCCCGTAATGTACCGGGTCGAAGGTGCCGCCATACAAGGCCTGTAAAGAATGCATACTATCCATCAATAAAAACGTCTGCCAGCGCCTTGTGGCAGAGCAGCAGAGAAAGGCTTTCCAGCTCCGCCCAGACTGACTGGCCGTAATCTTGTTTTAACGTGAGCTCAGCGCGCATCAGAAGCTGTACAGCCTGACGAAGCTGTTCATGACTCAGGCGGTTGACGGCCTCGGTGGTCAAAGCCCGGCGATTTTGCCACACGCGGTGTTTATCAAACAGCGAACGCAGCGGCGTATGGGCAGACTGACGCTTGAGCGTAATCAGCAGCAGTAATTCGCGCTGCAGGGTTCGCAGCAGAATAACGGGTTCGCTCCCTTCAAGACGCAGCTGTTGCAGAATATGCAGGGCGCGTTTGCTCTTCGCCGACAGTAGTGCATCCACCCAGTGGAACGGCGTAAAGTGCGCCGCGTCGTTAACGGCCTGCTCGACGCGCGGCAAGGTCAGCTTGCCGTCCGGCCAGAGCAGGGAGAGTCTGTCCAGCGCTTGCGCCAGGGCCAGCAGATTACCTTCATAGCAGTAGCAAAGCAGTTGATTCGCCGCGTCATCCAGCTGAAGGTTGTGCTGTTTCGCTCTCGCGGCGACCCATTTAGGCAGATGTGCCTGCTCAGGCGTCTGACAGGTGACCAGCACCGCGTGGGTCGCGAGTTGGGTAAACCAGGCCGCGTTTTCCTGCGCTTTGGTCAGCTTGTTGCCACGCACAATAAAGAGCAGATCGCTGTGTAAGAGGCTGACCAGCGTAGCGAGCTGCTCGTTCATGGCCGCGTTAGGGCCGTTCTCCGGCAGCAGGATCTGAATTGTCTGGCGCGAGGCGAAAAGGCTCATCGCCTGACAGAGCGAGAAGAGGGCGTTCCAGTCGGTGTTGTTATCCAGCTGGACGGTGTGATGTTCATCAAAGCCCTGCTCGGCGGCGGCATGCCGCACGGCATCCAGGCTTTCCTGAAGCAATAACGGATCGTTTCCAAGAAGCAGATACGCCGCGCGCAGCCCTTCATTGAGCTGCGCGCGGAGTTGTTCAGGATACAGCCTGATCATCATTTACCCAGAGAGTTAGCAGCAGGAAGCGTGCCATCAACCGGTTTATCAACAATGTCAGATCCTTGTTTGGTTGACGCTGCAATACTTGGCAGTTTACGGATCAGCTGTTCCGCCGCCTTGTCGTACATTTCGTTGATGATAATCTGCTGTTCGGCATCTTTTGCCAGCGCCGTCTGCGGGTTATCGAAGAACGAACGGTACACTTTCGTGCTGATCGGATAGATGTCTTTACCCGGTATCAGAACTGCCGCGTTGACCGTCAACACCATTTGATACTCTGCGGTACGGCCATCCTGGAAGATAGACGCTGTATCTCTCGACAGACCACTTCCTGTCACACGCAGAGATGGAATGTCCTGGCGCAGCGTCTGTTTCTCAACAAGCTCAACGCCGTTCAGACGCAACTGATTGCGAATTGCCCGGCTCAGTGGACCATTCGGATCTGATGAGTCGAACATCATCGTTTTCATCTCAGCGGGCACCGCCGTGGTATTGCGCAGGTGCCAGCCACAGCCAGCGGTGACAAGCACCGCCAGTGATAAGAGTATTGTTGCCAGTTGTCGCACGTTTCCTCCCGCGCTTAGCCAACGACCAGATTGAGCAGTTTACCCGGTACGTAGATCACTTTACGTACGGTAACGCCCTCAAGATATTTAGCGACCAGAGGTTCCTGGCCCGCGCGCTCGCGAACCTGTTCTTCGGTTGCATCGACCGCCACGGTAATTTTACCGCGGACTTTGCCGTTCACCTGGACCACGACCAGCGTCGTGTTTTCCACCATCGCGGCTTCGTCAGCCTGCGGCCACGGCGCGTTGTCGATATCGCCTTCGCCTTTCAGCTCCTGCCACAGGGTAAAGCTAACGTGCGGCGTGAACGGGTTCAGCATGCGAACAACGGCCAGCAGCGCTTCACGCATTAAAGCACGATCCTGCTCGCCGTCCTGCGAAGCCTTCGCCAGCTTGTTCATCAGTTCCATAATAGCCGCAATTGCGGTATTGAAGGTCTGACGACGACCAATATCATCGGTCACTTTTGCAATCGTTTTATGAACATCGCGACGCAGCGCCTGCTGATCTTCAGTCAGTGCGGCGGCATTCAGCGCCGGGGCATAGCCCAGTGCAGTGTGTTCGTAAACCAGTTTCCAGACGCGTTTCAGGAAGCGGTTTGCACCTTCCACGCCAGACTCCTGCCACTCCAGCGTCATGTCCGCCGGAGAAGCAAACATCATGAACAGACGCACGGTATCTGCACCGTAACGCTCAACCATCACCTGCGGGTCGATACCGTTGTTTTTCGACTTAGACATCTTGCTCATGCCGGTGTAGACCAGCTCATGACCTTCGGCGTCTTTGGCCTTCACGATACGGCCCTTCTCGTCGCGTTCAACGATCGCGTCAACCGGAGACACCCAGTTACGCTCGCCGTTTGCACCGACGTAATAGAAGGCATCCGCCAGCACCATGCCCTGGCACAGCAGCTGTTTTGCAGGTTCGTCAGAGTTCACCATGCCCGCATCGCGCATCAGCTTGTGGAAGAAGCGGAAGTAGAGCAGGTGCATGATGGCGTGTTCGATACCACCGATGTAGATATCTACCGGCAGCCAGTAGTTTGCCGCTTTGGAATCCAGCATACCTTCCTGATACTGCGGGCAGGTGTAGCGCGCATAGTACCAGGATGACTCCATAAAGGTGTCAAAGGTGTCGGTTTCACGCAGCGCAGGCTGGCCGTTGACGGTGGTTTTTGCCCACTCAGGATCGGCTTTGATCGGGCTGGTGATGCCGTCCATGACGACGTCTTCCGGCAGGATCACCGGCAGCTGATCTTCTGGCGTTGGCATCACGGTGCCATCTTCCAGCGTCACCATCGGGATTGGCGCACCCCAGTAACGCTGACGGGAAACGCCCCAGTCGCGCAGACGGAAGTTAACTTTACGCTCACCCACGCCAAGGGAGGCCAGCTTATCGGCGATGGCGTTGAAGCCTTCTTCGAAGCTCAGACCACTGAATTCACCGGAGTTGAACAGGGTGCCTTTTTCAGTCAGCGCGTTTTCGGACAGGTCTGGTTCAGAACCATCGGCGGTCAGAATAACGGCTTTAATCGGCAGGTTGTATTTGGTGGCAAACTCGTAGTCGCGCTGATCGTGGCCCGGAACAGCCATTACCGCGCCTGTACCGTACTCCATCAGCACGAAGTTCGCTGCCCAGACCGGGATCGCTTCGCCAGTCAGTGGATGCTTAGCATAGAAGCCTGTCGCAACGCCTTTTTTCTCCATCGTTGCCATGTCGGCTTCGGCCACTTTGGTGTTGCGGCACTCATCGATGAAGGTAGCCAGTTCCGGATTGTTTTCTGCCGCTTTCTGCGCCAGCGGGTGACCTGCGGCCACGGCCAGGTAGGTCGCGCCCATGAAGGTGTCCGGACGGGTGGTGTAGACAGTCAGAGTCTGGTCGTAGTTCTCAACGTTGAAGGTAATCTCCACGCCTTCAGAACGGCCGATCCAGTTGCGCTGCATGGTCTTAACGGTATCTGGCCAGTGGTCGAGGTTATCCAGATCGTTCAGCAGCTCATCAGCGTAAGCGGTGATTTTGATAAACCACTGTGGGATCTCTTTACGCTCAACTTTGGTGTCACAGCGCCAGCAGCAGCCATCGATAACCTGTTCGTTCGCGAGAACGGTCTGGTCATTCGGACACCAGTTAACGGCAGAGGTCTTCTTATACACCAGGCCTTTTTTGTACAGCTCGGTGAAGAACTTCTGCTCCCAGCGGTAGTATTCCGGGGTACAGGTTGCCAGCTCGCGGCTCCAGTCATAGCCAAAGCCCAGCATTTTGAGCTGGTTTTTCATGTACGCGATATTGTCGTATGTCCACGGGGCCGGTGCGGTGTTGTTTTTGACCGCCGCGCCTTCCGCAGGCAGACCGAACGCATCCCAGCCGATAGGCTGCAGAACGTTTTTGCCCAGCATGCGCTGGTAACGTGCGATCACATCGCCAATGGTGTAGTTACGCACATGGCCCATGTGTAGTCGACCAGAAGGATAGGGAAGCATCGACAGGCAGTAATACTTCTCTTTGCTCTCGTCTTCGGTTACTTCAAAGGTGCGCTTCTCGTCCCAGTGTTGCTGGACTTTTGATTCTATCTCTTCCGGGCGGTATTGCTCTTGCATGGCAGCCAGTGGTCCTGTTTTCAATACAGCTACAAATGTAGCCAATGGATGTGGTCATTCAGATCCGCATAGCATAGCCCAAACGCCCGCGTCAAAACAGCCTTTCGCACAAATGCGCTTTGCAGGAATTTACCGGGTCTGTGCTTCACCTGACAAAGCGGCGATGAAATAAGGTCTATTATTAGAAATAGTTACTTACCCGGGAGGCAAAATGATGAACAAGGTTGCTCAATTTTACCGCGAACTGGTGGCGACACTGACGGAACGACTGCGTAACGGCGAGCGCGATATCGATGCGCTGGTGGAGCAGGCGCGTGCCCGCGTGTCGCAAACGGGTGAGTTAACGCGAACCGAAGTGGAAGAGGTAACGCGCGCCGTGCGTCGCGATCTGGAAGAGTTCGCGCGCAGCTACCAGGAGAGCCAGGAGGAGGTCACGGACAGCGTTTTCATGCGGGTGATTAAAGAGAGCCTGTGGCAGGAGCTGGCCGATATTACGGATAAAACGCAGCTGGAGTGGCGCGAGGTCTTTCAGGATTTGAACCACCATGGTGTGTACCACAGCGGCGAGGTGGTCGGGCTGGGAAATCTGGTGTGCGAGAATTGCCACCACCATATTGCGGTGTATACGCCGGAGGTTCTGTCGCTGTGCCCAAAATGCGGCCACGATCAGTTCCAGCGTCGTCCGTTTGAGCCCTAGGTAAAAGCGCAGGTTTGCGCCCTCTCCCTGTGGGAGAGGGCCGGGGTGAGGGCATCAGGCCGCACAAGGTAAAAGCAAAACGGCAACCATGTTGCCGTTTTTAGTGTGTGCTCCCTCTCCCCGTGGGAGAGGGCCGGGGTGAGGGCATCAGGCCGCACTATAGTAAGCCAGTCTCTCCGCCAGTAAATCTACAAACGCCTCCCGGTCGATGTCCACCATCACGGTAGTATTCGGCGTATTCCCCGTCAGCGAGTAATAATCCACCACCGTCATTCCCTGGGTGTATTTTCCCTGCGTTTCCACGCCAACCCAGCGGTCAACCGTGGTGAATATCTCAGGCTTTAACAGCCAGGCAATGGTGCACGGGTCGTGCAGGGGCGCGCCGTGGAATCCCCATTTCTCGGCTTTGTGATACTCCATAAAGAAGTCGAGCAGCTCGGCCACGGTTGTCGCGACCGGATTACCAACGGCACGGAAGCGCTCAATATCGTCCGCCATAATCTGCGCGCGATGGGTAACGTCCAGTCCCGCCATTGCAATCGGTAAGCCGGACTGGAAGACAATCTCAGCTGCTTCCGGGTCGACAAAAATGTTGAACTCCGCCGCAGGGGTCCAGTTACCCAGCCCCATGGCCCCGCCCATGATGACGATACGGGCTATTTTGCTGTGCAGTTCAGGGTGGCTGTTCAGCAGCAGCGCGACGTTGGTTTGCGGCCCGGTAGCCACCAGCGTCACGGGTTCCACGCTCTCGCGCAGCACCTTCGCCATCAGCTCCACGGCGGTGCAGTTTTGCGGCGTGAAGCCCGGTTCAGGCAGCGCCGGACCGTCCAGCCCGCTTTCACCATGCACGTTATCCGCGATAATTAATTCACGCATCAGGGGCTTGAGGGCTCCACCAGCGACGGGAATATCGGTGCGCTTGAGCAACGTCAGCATACGTAAAACGTTACGCAGGGTTTTATCCGGCGTCTGGTTTCCGGCAGAAGAGGTGACGGCTTTGACGTCGAGTTCAGGGGAGGCAAGTGCAAGGACGAGCGCGATCGCGTCATCATGACCCGGATCGCAATCGAGAATAATAGGCTGTGCCATAGCGTTCTCCATACGTAGCGTTATTATGTGACAAGGTTAACGCTGCAATGTGACGCCGACGAGAGGAAGTGAGTGAAAGCGTGAAGCAGTGCGCAATCCGCAGATTGCGCACCGGGAAGATTAGTGCAGGATTTTCGCGAGGAAATCTTTCGCACGCTCGGATTTCGGGTTAGCGAAGAACTCTTCTTTCGGCGAGTCTTCGACAATTTTCCCTTCGTCCATAAAGATCACGCGGTTTGCCACTTTACGGGCAAAGCCCATTTCGTGGGTCACCACCATCATCGTCATTCCTTCGTGCGCCAACTCGACCATCACGTCCAGCACTTCGTTGATCATCTCTGGATCGAGCGCCGACGTGGGCTCATCAAACAGCATGGCCACCGGATCCATGCACAGCGCGCGGGCGATCGCCACACGCTGCTGTTGGCCACCAGAAAGCTGCGCCGGGAACTTATCGGCATGCGCAGAAAGCCCAACGCGTTCCAGGAGCTTCAGACCTTTCTCGCGCGACGCTTTTTTATCACGCTTAAGCACTTTTACCTGCGCCAGCGTCAGGTTCTCAATAATAGAGAGGTGAGGGAACAGCTCAAAATGCTGGAACACCATGCCAACGTGAGAGCGAAGCTGGGCGAGGTTGGTTTTCTTGTCGTTGACTTTAGTACCGTTGACGACGATCTCACCCTGCTGCACTGGCTCCAGCCCGTTGACGGTTTTGATCAGCGTCGATTTACCGGAACCTGACGGCCCGCACACTACCACCACGTCGCCTTTTTTCACTTCGGTGGAGCAGTCGGTCAGCACCTGAAAGTGCCCATACCATTTAGAAACATTTTTCAGGGAAATCATTATACCGTCCTTTTCTTCAGCCAGCTGACCAACAGCGACGCGCTTAAACTAATCACAAAATAGACCGCACCCGCAAAGAGCACCATCTCAACCTGCGTACCATCACGCTCACCGATGGTTGACGCGGTACGGAAGAAGTCTGCCAGGCTCAGCACGTAGACCAGAGAGGTATCCTGGAACAGCACGATACCCTGGGTCAGCAGGAGCGGAACCATGGCGCGAAACGCCTGCGGCAGAATAATGAGCTGCATGGACTGCCAGTGCGTCATCCCCAGCGCCAGCGCGGCGCTGGACTGTCCGCGAGAGATACTCTGAATGCCCGCTCGGATAATCTCTGAGTAGTAAGCGGCCTCAAACATCGAGAACGCTACCATCGCCGAGATCAGACGGATATCGGTTTTCGGCGACAGCCCCAGCACGTTCTGCAGGAAGCCGGGCACGATCAGGTAAAACCACAGCAGCACCATCACCAGCGGGATGGAGCGGAACACGTTAACGTAGGCGGTCGCGAACCAGGCGAGCGGCTTGAAGCTCGACAGGCGCATAACGGCCAGCAGGGTGCCCCAGACGATACCGACGATGATGGCAATAACGGTGATTTTTAAGGTAATCATCAGGCCATCAAGCAGGTAAGGCATGGATGGAACGATAGAACTCCAGTCAAATTCGTACATTATTTGCCCCCCATGTTGCCCGGCAGGCGAATTTTGCGTTCAACCAGGTTCATCACCAGCATGATGAAAGCGTTTATCAGAACATAGGCGAGCGTGATCGCGGTGAAGGATTCCCACGCGTGAGCGGAGTAATCCAGCAGCTTGCCCGCCTGCGCAGCCATATCGACCAGGCCAATGGTCGAGGCGATGGCCGAGTTTTTCACCAGGTTCATCATCTCGGAGGTCATCGGCGGAACGATGACGCGGTAGGCGTTAGGCAGCAGCACGTAGCGGTAGGTCTGTGGCAGGGTTAATCCCATCGCCAGACCCGCATTTTTTTGTCCACGGGGCAATGACTGAATGGCGGCACGCACCTGCTCGCAAACGCGCGCAGCGGTAAACAGCCCCAGACACATCATGGAGGAGACAAAGAACTGTACGTTCGGATCCAGTTCCGACTTGAACCACATGCCAATATTTTCCGGCAGCAGTTCCGGGATAACCAGATACCAGGTAAAGAATTGCACGATCAGCGGAACGTTACGGAACAGTTCCACATACAGGGTGCCGAGTGTTGAAAGAAAACGGTTAGGGACGGTGCGCAGAATACCGAACAAAGAACCGACAAGAAACGCGATGATCCACGCCGTTATCGATAATGCCACGGTGACCTGAAAGCCGCTCCACAGCCAGCCAAGATAGGTGATGTTGCCGAACGGGGCTTGTTGCAGGAATATGCCCCAGTTCCAGTCGATTGACATAATAAACTCCAGAAAAAAAAGGGTAGCAGCGCTACCCTCGAAGATTGGTGAGAAGCTCATTTTTCGCGCTGAGTGGGGAACGACCACTCAACGTATAGTCTGTCCATGCTTCCCGACAATCGAGAGGGCAGGAGATCCCGCCCCTGTTGTTCTAATTAGTTAAGAGCCTTGTCATTTGGAGATTTGAACAGCGCTTTCATGTCGTCAGACAGTTCAAAATTCATGTTGAGATTTTTTGGTGGAATCGGGTTCTTGAACCACTTGTCGAACCATTTTTCCGCTTCGCCGGAGGTCTGCACCTGAGCGATGGTGTCATCGATCAGCTTTTTGAACTGCGGGTCGTCTTTACGCAGCATACAGCCGTAGGCTTCTTTCGACTGCGCGGTGCCGACGATATCCCAGTTGTCAGGTTTCTTCGCTTTCGCACGCTCGCCCGCCAGCAGGGCATCATCCATCATAAACGCGACGGCACGACCGCTTTCCAGGGTACGGAAGGAGTCGCCATGGTCTTTCGCGCTGATGATGCGCATATCCATTTTTTTCTCGTCGTTCAGCTTGTGCAGCAGCACTTCTGAGGTGGTACCGGAGGTGACAACAACCGCTTTGCCTTTCAGATCAGCGAAGTCTTTAATGTCGCCGCCTTTCTTCGTCAGCAGACGGGTGCCCACGACAAAGATGGTGTCCGAGAAGGCAGCCTGTTTCTGACGCTCAAGGTTGTTGGTGGTGGAGCCACACTCGAAGTCAAAGGTGCCGTTTTGCAACAGTGGAATACGGTTTTGTGAAGTGATAGGGATCAGCTTCACCTGCAGGTCAGGTTTGTTCAGCTTTTTCTTCACGGCTTCAACGATAGCGTTGGAGTAATCCTGTGAATAGCCCACGACTTTTTGCGTGTTGTCGTAGTAAGAGAACGGGACAGAAGATTCACGGTGGCCGACCACGATGACGCCGTTTTTGGCAATCTTGTCGAGAGTGCTGCCTGCTGCAGGCGCATCTTCAGCGTGAACCACGCCAGCAGACATTCCCATAACCAGCATTGCTGTGGCCAGTTTACGTAATTGCATACCCAACTCCTTTTTTATCAGCGCCAGCGACGCATTGATACCCATTGTGATGTTGTTATATCTCGCGCAATGCGAGTGCAGTGTTATGCAAGCTTGTTAACATTTAGTCTGGCTTAATGTAAAGATTTTGCTGCGTTATTGTTTATTTTTGCGAAGCGCGCCGCACCATTCAGAGGCAAATATCTCCCGTTGCACCGTTTCGGTGCTACCGATGATCTACGCTGGTGCGACAAAGTTGCACATCAAGCCAAACTGCGTTTACCTGAATAAACAAAGCAATAGGCGTGCCAGAATGGGAGTTTGGGAGGATTTGCCGGGTAAGCGTCAGCGCCACCCGGCAACAGAAGGGAAGGTTATTTACGACGCTGACGCAGGCTCATCAGCACCGCGCCAAAGCCGAACAGCACGGTCAGTATCCACAGCGACCAGTTGCCTGTACGGGCGTATGGCGTCAGTCCCGTGGTCGGCGTGACGTTAGCGGTCAGTACCTCACGGGTAAACTGCGGGATCATCGCCTGAATTTCACCCTGAGGACCAATCACGGCGGTGATGCCGTTGTTGGTGCTGCGCAGCAGCGGACGCGCCAGCTCCAGGGAGCGCATACGTGCCATCTGGAAGTGCTGCCACGGGCCAATTGACTTACCAAACCAGGCATCGTTGGAGATGGTCAGCAGATAGTCAGTATCCGGGCGGAAGTTATCGCGCACCTGCTCGCCGAGAATGATTTCGTAGCAGATAGCCGGCGTCAGGGCAGCGCCGTGCGCGTGCAGCTGAGGCTGAACGTACGGTCCGCGGCTGAAGGAGGACATCGGCAAATCAAAGAACGGGGCCAGCGGGCGCAGAATCGATTCCAGCGGCACAAATTCACCAAATGGCACCAGGTGGTTCTTGTTGTATCGGTCAGTGGAGTGGTAGCTGTATTCGCTGTCTTTGCCGAGCGTAATGATGGTGTTGTAGGTGTCGTAGCGGTTCTGCTGATTCAGACGCGCATCGACAATCCCGGTGATCAGCGTGCTGCCGCGGGCCAGCAGCAGGTCGTTCATCATGTTGAGGAACGGCTGCTGGTTAATTTCCAGATCGGGGATCGCAGACTCCGGCCAGATAATCAGCTGCGATTTACCCATCACCTCTTCGGTGGCGTTGGCGTAGATCTTCAGCGTATTCAGCAGCTCTTTTTCGTCCCACTTCATGGACTGCGGGATATTCCCCTGCACCATGGAAACCCGCATGGCGCGATCGGGCTCAGGCGTGAACCACTGGATATAGCGCAGCGGGAAGGGCAGGGCGAACAGCACCAGCGCCACAGCCAGCGGTTTCCAGCCGCGCGTGACCAGCGCTAATACCAGCAGGCCGCTCACGACCATCAGCAGGAAGTTGATAGCTTCAACACCCATTACCGGTGCCAGGCCTTTCAGCGGGCCGTCAATCTGGCTGTAGCCGAACTGCAGCCACGGGAAGCCGGTCAGCACCCAACCGCGCAGGAACTCGGTTACCTGCCAGACCACCGGCGCGGCAATGGCGACGCGCAGCCAGTTGGTTTTGGGCCACAGGCGAGAAAGGATGCCGGCGAACAGACCGGTATAGAGCGAGAGATAGGCGGCGAGCAGTACCACCAGGAAGACGTTTACCGGGCCAGGCATACCGCCAAACTGGGCGATGCTGACATAAACCCAGTTGATGCCTGAGCCAAACAGCCCCAGCCCCCAGAAGTAGCCGATAGCGGCAGCCTGTACCGGACGACGGTTCAGGGTCAGACCCTGAAGCCCCATCAGGGAGAGAATGGCCGCGGGCCAGATATCGTAAGGAGAAAAAGCCAGCGTACCGCTGGCTCCGAGTAACAGCGCCAGCAGCAAACGGACGCGCTGGCGTTCAAGCAATGGGGCAAATGCCATTTACATTAATCTTCCAGTTTTGGCACCGGTGAGTCGTCCGGCGTTCTGACGTGAACCTGTATAATACGTCGGCTGTCGGCCATGGCTACTTTGAACTGGTAACCGTCGATGTCAACGGTCTCTCCACGCGCCGGGAGGTGGCCAAAGGCCTGCATCACCAGCCCGCCAATGGTATCGACCTCTTCATCGCTGAAGTGGGTTCCGAAGGCGTCGTTGAAGTCTTCGATGGAGGCCAGCGCGCGCACGGTCCAGGTGTGGCGGCTAAGCTGACGGAAGTCGATATCTTCTTCTTCGTCGTACTCGTCTTCGATTTCGCCCACGATCAGCTCAAGGATATCCTCGATCGTGACCAGACCGGAAACGCCACCAAATTCATCAATAACAATCGCCATGTGGTAACGCTGAGAGCGAAACTCTTTCAGCATCCGATCCACACGTTTACTTTCCGGCACAACCACGGCCTGGCGTAACACTTTTTCCATGCTGAAGGCTTCGGCATCGCTGCGCATAAACGGCAGCAGATCTTTCGCCATCAAAATCCCTTCGATGTGATCTTTGTCTTCGCTGATGACCGGGAAACGCGAGTGGGCGGATTCGATGATCACATCGAGGCACTCGTCCAGCGTCTGGTTACGTTTCAGGGTGATCATCTGCGAGCGGGGGATCATGATATCGCGAACGCGCTGGTCGGCGATGTCCATAACCCCTTCGAGCATTTCGCGCGTATCTTCGTCGATAAGGTCGTTCTGCCCGGAATCACGAATCAGCTCCAGCAGTTCATCACGGTTTTTCGGTTCGCCGTGGAAAAGCTGGTTCAGAATGAGGGAGAAAAATCCCTTTTTACTGGTTGTCGTGTCGCTACTGTGTGAATTGTCGTCGCTCATGGCGTTTGTTAAGGGTTCTCTTGTTAGTTCAACGTTTACCGCCACGCGATGTCCTTTCGTGGCGGCAGGGGAGTCCGTCAGGTGACGGACTATTCTTTCTCGGCAATGTACGGATCCTCATAGCCCAGAGCAAGCATTATCTCTGTCTCGAGGGACTCCATCTCTTCCGCTTCGTCGTCTTCAATATGATCGTAGCCGAGCAGATGCAGGCTGCCGTGTACCACCATATGCGCCCAGTGGGCCTCAAGCGGCTTTTGCTGCTCTTTGGCTTCCTGCTCAACCACCTGACGGCAGATGATCAGATCGCCCAGCAGCGGCATCTCGATGCCCGGCGGCGCTTCGAACGGGAAAGAGAGCACGTTGGTCGGCTTATCTTTCCCGCGATAGGTCAGGTTAAGCTCATGGCTTTCCGCTTCATCCACCAGGCGAATCGTAACTTCTGATTCTTCCTGAAACTGAGGAATAACGGCATCCAGCCATTTCTGAAACTGTGCCTCATCTGGCATGCCGGAATTGTCTTCACAGGCCAGCTGTAAATCGAGGATCACCTGACTCATTTCTGTTCTTGCTCCTGCGCTTCGCGCTTACGTTCTGCGGCCAGTTCGGCCTTACGCTTCTGATCCGCCTCTTCCCAGGCTTCATAGGCATTAACGATACGCGCGACCACCGGGTGGCGTACCACGTCTTCACTGTGGAAGAAGTTAAAGCTGATTTCGTCGACCTCGGCCAGCACCTCAATGGCGTGGCGCAGGCCGGATTTGGTGCTGCGCGGCAGGTCAATCTGAGTGACGTCGCCGGTAATCACCGCTTTCGAGTTAAAGCCAATACGCGTCAGGAACATCTTCATCTGTTCAATGGTGGTGTTCTGGCTCTCATCGAGAATGATGAACGCATCATTCAGCGTACGGCCGCGCATGTAGGCGAGCGGGGCAACTTCGATAACGTTACGTTCAATGAGCTTCTCGACCTTCTCAAAGCCCAGCATTTCGAACAGCGCATCGTATAAAGGACGCAGATACGGGTCGACCTTCTGGCTCAGATCGCCTGGCAGGAAGCCCAGTTTTTCACCCGCCTCAACGGCCGGACGGGTCAGCAGAATTCGACGGATCTCCTGGCGTTCCAGCGCATCGACCGCCGCGGCAACGGCGAGATAGGTTTTACCCGTCCCCGCCGGACCCACCCCGAAGGTGATGTCGTGGTCGAGGATATTGGCGATGTACTGCGCCTGGTTTGGCGTACGCGGCTTAATGACGCCACGTTTGGTCTTGATGTTAATGGCCTTGCCGTAGTCCGGGACGCTCTCCGCGCTCTGCTCAAGCACGCGCGCCTCTTTAATCGCGAGGTGGATCTGTTCCGGTTCGATATCCTGCGTTTCGCCGCGCATTGGGGCGGTATCAACATACAGGCTACGCAGAATATCCGCAGCGGCGTTGACGCAGATAGGGCGTCCGGTAAGTTTGAAATGATTATCGCGACGATTGATTTCGATACCCAGACGTCGCTCCAGTTGTTTGATATTGTCATCAAACGGCCCGCACAGGCTCAGCAGGCGAGCGTTGTCTGCTGGCTCAAGGCTAATTTCACGCGTATCTATGTTCAAACTGTTCCTCTTTAATTGGTTAACCGATCCGTTGCGACAGGACGTAATAAAACGGTCATTACCGAAATTATTCACGCCACAGAATAAAGGCGCAAGCGTTGCGGAAGATATTGGGGACGATGAGAGGAAATACAAGGCCTGCCGGAAGGGCAGGCCATGAGGATTAAGGCTGGTAAATCCCAACGCCAGAATCGTTTTCTTTTCGGGTGCGCGAGATCACGGATTCCGGTGACTCGGCAATGCGCAGGCCCATTTCGTCCTCGGTGCGGACTACCTTCGCGCGCAGCGAGTTGGTCAGCACTTCGACAATCTCGACGTCTACGAATTTACCGATCATATCCGGGGTGCCTTCAAAGTTCACCACGCGGTTGTTCTCGGTACGACCGGACAGTTCCATAATGCTCTTGCGTGAGGTGCCTTCCACCAGAATGCGCTGAACGGTGCCGAGCATGCGGCGGCTCCAGGCGTTGGCCTGCTGAAGGATACGCTCCTGCAGAATATACAGACGCTGTTTCTTCTCTTCTTCCGGAACATCGTCAATCATATCGGCCGCAGGTGTTCCAGGACGCGCAGAGAAGATGAAGCTGTAGCTGACGTCAAAATTCACTTCACCGATGAGCTTCATGGTGCGCTCGAAGTCATCAGCGGTTTCGCCAGGGAAGCCGACGATAAAGTCGGAGCTAATCTGGATATCCGGACGCGCTTCACGCAGCTTGCGGATGGTGGACTTGTACTCCAGCACCGTATGCGGGCGGCCCATCAGGTTCAGCACGCGGTCAGAGCCGCACTGAATCGGCAGGTGCAGGAAGCTCACCAGCTCTGGCGTATCGCGATAGACGTCAATAATGTCGTCGGTAAATTCCATCGGATGGCTGGTGGTAAAGCGAATGCGGTCGATACCGTCAATCGCGGCCACCAGACGCAGCAGTTCGGCAAAGCTGCCGGTGGTGCCGTCGTAGTTTTCCCCGCGCCAGGCGTTAACGTTCTGGCCCAGCAGGTTCACTTCGCGAACGCCCTGCGCGGCAAGCTGTGCGATTTCAAACAGAATGTCATCTGCCGGGCGGCTGACCTCTTCACCACGGGTGTACGGTACCACGCAGTAAGTACAGTATTTGTTGCAGCCTTCCATGATCGAGACGAAGGCGGTCGGGCCATCGGCGCGCGGCTCAGGCAGACGGTCAAACTTTTCGATTTCCGGGAAGCTGACGTCAACGACCGGGCTGCGGTTGCCGCGAACCTGGTTGATCATCTCGGGCAGGCGGTGCAGGGTCTGAGGGCCAAAGACAATATCCACATACGGGGCTCTCTGGCGGATCAGCTTGCCTTCCTGCGACGCAACGCAGCCACCCACGCCGATGATCAGGTCCGGATTTTTTCGCTTGAGAAGCTTCCAGCGGCCTAACACGTGAAAGACTTTTTCCTGCGCTTTTTCACGAATCGAACAGGTGTTCAGCAGCAGCACGTCCGCTTCTTTCACATTTTCTGTCAGCTGGTATCCGTGGGTTGAATCCAGCAGATCGGCCATCTTGGATGAATCGTATTCGTTCATCTGACAGCCCCAGGTTTTTATATGGAGTTTTTTAGTCATCGACTTGCTCAGCTCAGGATTGCAAGCCGCGTATTGTAATGCTTTGGTGGGGTTGTGACCAGTATGAAGGTTATGTGTCTCAGGACCGCAAAAATCCGGTAAACTTAAGGGATTCTCCAATAAGGAAAATTGACCATGACACTCCTACACACCGAAGTTGCCGTTGTCGGCGGCGGTATGGTCGGCGGCGCGCTGGCGCTGGGGCTGGCGCAGCAGGGATTTGAGGTAACGGTAATCGAACAGGCGGCTCCGCCGGCCTTCGATCCCGCCAGCAAACCGGATGTGCGCATTTCCGCGATCAGCGCAGCGTCCGTCGATCTGCTGCGCGGGCTGGGCGTCTGGGAGGCGGTGCTGGCAATGCGCGCCCATCCTTACAGCCGTCTTGAAACCTGGGAGTGGGAAAATGCCCACGTTGCGTTTGATGCCGCTGAGCTGAAGCTGCCGCGCCTGGGTTATATGGTGGAAAACAACGTGCTCCAGCTGGCGCTCTGGCAGGCGCTGGAGACACATCCGAAGGTGACGCTGCGTTTTCCGGCCTCGATTAAGGCACTGCATCCTCACGAGAGCGGCTATCTACTGACGCTCGACGGCGGCGATGAACTGGCCGTGAAGCTGGTCGTTGGGGCGGACGGCGCTAACTCGCAGGTCAGACAGATGGCGGGTATCGGGGTTCATGCCTGGCAGTATGAGCAGTCCTGCATGCTGATTACCGTTGAGTGCGAGAATGAACCGGGAGAAAGCACCTGGCAGCACTTTACGCCGAACGGTCCGCACGCCTTTTTACCGCTGTTTGATAATTGGGCGTCGCTGGTGTGGTACGACAAACCGGCGCGTATTCGCCAGCTGCAGGGGCTTTCAATGGAACAATTGCAGCGGGAAATCCGCCTGCACTTCCCGAGCCGTCTGGGCAACGTTACGCCGGTCGCAGCAGGGGCGTTTCCGCTCACGCGCCGTCACGCTTTGCAGTATGCCCGTGAAGGGCTGGCGCTGGTGGGCGATGCGGCACACACCATTCATCCGCTGGCCGGGCAGGGCGTGAACCTGGGGTATCGCGACGTCGATGCGTTACTGGATGTGCTGGGCAGCGTCCGCGGACACGCGGAAAACTGGGCCAGCCATCAGGTGCTAAAGCGTTATCAGACGCGGCGTATGGCGGACAATTTCATCATGCAATCGGGAATGGATCTGTTCTATGCCGGGTTCAGCAATGACCTGGCCCCGGTGCGCATTCTGCGTAATATTGGCCTGATGGCAGCGGAACGCGCCGGTGGTCTGAAGCGTCAGGCCCTGAAGTACGCCCTCGGACTCTAAACTTTTTTCCCTCTCCCCGTGGGAGAGGGCCAGGGTGAGGGCATCAGGCAGCACAATTCTGTACAAAAACAAAAAAGCCCGCAGAGCGGGCTTTTTTGTTACTAAGTGGCTGGGGTGCAGGGATTCGAACCCCGGAATGCTGGTATCAGAAACCAGAGCCTTACCGCTTGGCGACACCCCAATTGCGTTAAACAAACTGCTTAACGACTTTTTTAAATTGGCTGGGGTACGAGGATTCGAACCTCGGAATGCCGGAATCAGAATCCGGTGCCTTACCGCTTGGCGATACCCCAACAATTTTTTTCATTACCGAACAACATCGATAATCTAAATTTGGTGGCTACGACGGGATTCGAACCTGTGACCCCATCATTATGAGTGATGTGCTCTAACCAACTGAGCTACGTAGCCAGTACTGCAATCTTCGATGGCTGGGGTACCTGGATTCGAACCAGGGAATGCCGGTATCAAAAACCGGTGCCTTACCGCTTGGCGATACCCCAATACCGCGGAGAACCGCAAAATCGAAGAAATATGGCTGGGGTACCTGGATTCGAACCAGGGAATGCCGGTATCAAAAACCGGTGCCTTACCGCTTGGCGATACCCCATCCGTGCAACGCTTACCCGGGAATGGTGCGGGAGGCGAGACTTGAACTCGCACACCTTGCGGCGCCAGAACCTAAATCTGGTGCGTCTACCAATTTCGCCACTCCCGCAAAAAAGATGGTGGCTACGACGGGATTCGAACCTGTGACCCCATCATTATGAGTGATGTGCTCTAACCAACTGAGCTACGTAGCCATCTTTTTTCGCGTTACCTTATCGGCGTTGCGGGGCGCATTATGCGTATAGACCCTTGCAGCGTCAACACCTTTTTCAACGAAAATAGCCGGAATGTGACTGTTTGGTTAGGTTGCGAACAGCGTGACCGAATATTCGGCAATTATTGGTTATTAATCGTTTTTAGCTGTGCAAAAGCGGGGCAAAAAAAATCAGGCCCCGCAGGGCCTGATGATGAAATACGCGATTATTTGTAGGCTGACTGGTGAACGCCTACCGCACGTCCTGACGGATCGTTCATGGATTTGAACGATTCATCCCATTCGATCGCTTTGGCAGACGAGCAGGCGACGGACGGGCCACCCGGCACACACTCCGCAGCGCTTGGTACCGGGAACAATTCTTCAAAAATTTCACGGTAAAGATACGCTTCTTTCGAACCCGGCGTGTTGTACGGGAAGCGGAAGCTTGCGGTTTCCAGCTGTTGGTCAGAAACCTGTTTCGCCGCGACCTCTTTCAGGGTGTCGATCCAGCTATAACCTACGCCATCAGAGAACTGCTCTTTCTGACGCCACGCCACGCTCGCCGGCAGGTAGGATTCAAAACATTCACGCAGGATATGTTTTTCCATTTTACCGTTGCCGCACATCTTGTCCTGCGGGTTGATGCGCATCGCCACGTCGAGGAATTTCTTATCCAGGAACGGCACGCGCGCTTCCACGCCCCAGGCGGACATCGCTTTGTTGGCACGCGCACAGTCGAACATGTGCAGCGCCTGCAGTTTGCGCACGGTCTCTTCGTGCAGCTCTTTGGCATTCGGCGCTTTGTGGAAGTACAGGTAGCCGCCAAACACTTCGTCAGAACCTTCACCGGAGAGCACCATCTTGATGCCCATCGCTTTGATCTTACGTGACATCAGGTACATCGGGGTCGAGGCGCGGATGGTGGTCACGTCATAGGTTTCAATGTGATAGATCACATCGCGGATCGCATCCAGACCTTCCTGCACGGTGAAATGAATTTCATGGTGCACGGTCCCCAGGTGGTTTGCCACTTCCTGCGCGGCTTTCAGGTCAGGTGCGCCTTCCAGGCCCACGGCAAAGGAGTGCAGCTGTGGCCACCAGGCTTCTGAGCGCTCCTGATCTTCCACGCGACGGGCCGCGAATTTCTTGGTGATCGCGGAGATCACGGAGGAGTCCAGACCGCCAGAGAGCAGCACGCCGTACGGCACGTCGGACATCAGGTGACTTTTCACGGAATCTTCCAGCGCCTGACGCAGCTCGGCTTTGTCCGTGACGTTGTCTTTTACCGCGTCGAAATCGAACCAGTCACGCTGGTAATATTGACGGATCTCGCCGTCTTTGCTCCACAGGTAGCTGCCTGCCGGGAACTCTTTGATGGTGCGGCAGACCGGTACCAGGGCTTTCATTTCAGAAGCAACGTAGAAGTTGCCATGCTCATCGTGGCCCATGTACAGCGGGATAATGCCGATATGGTCGCGGCCAATCAGGTAAGCGTCTTTTTCGCTGTCGTACAGCGCGAAGGCGAACATGCCCTGCAGGTCGTCCAGGAACTCAGGCCCTTTCTCCTGATACAGCGCCAGGATCACTTCACAGTCAGAACCGGTCTGGAACGCGTAGCGGTCGCCGTATTCGGCGCGCAGCGCCTGGTGGTTGTAGATCTCACCGTTGACAGCCAGCGCGTGCGTTTTTTTCTCGTTATACAGCGGCTGTGCACCGGCGTTGACGTCAACAATAGACAGACGTTCGTGAGCCAGAATCGCTTTGTCACTGGCGTAAACGCCTGACCAGTCCGGTCCGCGATGGCGCATCAGGCGGGACAGTTCGAGTGCCTTTTTACGCAGTTCGCCTGCGTCAGTTTTAATATCCAGTACGCCAAAAATTGAACACATAACCTTCTCCGTTAACCCTGTTGCTTTGTAATGTTGCTTGCTTATGAAAATGCCGCAAAGGGGCAGGGCGCGCAAGCGTTTTACGGGTGAAAACGTAAATAGTGCAATGGCGGTTGCCGATCTGTGAAAAATGCATATGTCGTGAGCGCTTTTATTGATGATTATGCAATGAAAGTGCTTTTTCGTTAGATGCAGTTGTGTTTTACAGGCGAGAAAATAAAAAACCACGCCCTGAGGCGTGGTTCGGAATCAGATAATGTCGATTTCGTCGACGGAGGGGTAAATCCAGCTTGGCCGGAACGGCATCGAATCAATGTCATCAAGCTGAGAGACGCCAGAGAGGACCAGAATTGTCTCCAGACCCGCCTGGAAACCGGCCAGAATATCGGTGCGCAGGTTGTCGCCGACAATAACGGTTTCTTCAGAGTGGGCCTGCATTTTGTTTAGCGCGGCACGAATGATCCACGGGCTCGGTTTCCCGACAACGAACGGCTGACGACCAGAGATTTTTTCGATACCGGCACACAGCGCGCCGCAGGCCGGATAAAAACCGCGGCCGTGGGTATCCGGGTTGGTGGCGATAAAGCGCGCACCGCTGGCGACAAAGTATGCAGCTTTATGCATCATCTCCCAGTTAAAGGATCGCGTTTCGCCAACAATCACAAAGTCCGGGTTGACGTCGGTGATGGTAAAGCCCGCTTTGTATAGCTCATGGATCAGCGCACCTTCACCCACCACGTAGGCTTTTTTCCCTTCCTGGCGCTTCAGAAAATCCGCCGTGGCCATCGCCGAGGTATAAAACACGCTGTCCGGGACGTCGACACCCGCCGTGGCAAAGCGGTTTGCCAGATCCTGACCGGTCTGAGAAGGGTAGTTCGTGAGAAGAACCAGAGGCATTCCTTTGTCGATGATGCGGTGAAGAAACTCCGCAGCACCCGGCACGGCAACGTTGTCGTGCATCAGCACGCCGTCGATATCACAAATTACATTCTTAATGGTCATGGACAGTCCGACATTAAAAAAAGAAGGCGTTACTATAAGGTCCGATCAACTTTCCAGCAAATGCTGCAGCAGAATTCCGTTGAGCATGGCGCGTTTGACCAGCGCGAACGCGCCAATCGCCGAGCGATGGTCAAGCTTTGAACGAACCACCGGAAGATTCTGGCGGAATGCTTTCAGCGCCTGGGTGTTAATACAGCCTTCAATCGCGGGGAGCAGCACCTTTTCCGCTTCCACAATTTCACCGGCGATCACCACTTTTTGTGGGTTAAACAGGTTAATGGCGATGGCGATAGTTTTCCCCAGATGGCGCCCCACCTGCTCGATTACTTCACAGGCCAGCGCGTCGCCTTTATTAGCGGCTTTGCAGATGGTGCCTATTTTGCAGTCGTCCAGCGTGACGCGGCTTTGGTAACCCTGTTCAAGTAGATGGCGAACGCGCTGCTCGATGGCCGTGTTGGCGGCGATGGTTTCAAGACAGCCGAAATTGCCGCAGTGGCAGCGCTCCCCAAGGGGCTCAACCTGAATGTGGCCAATCTCACCGACGTTACCGTTGCGACCAATAAAAATACGGCCGTTAGAGATAATGCCCGCGCCCGTTCCGCGGTGAACGCGCACCAGAATAGAGTCTTCACAGTCCTGACTCGCACCAAAGTAGTGCTCCGCCAGCGCCAGCGAGCGAATATCGTGGCCCACAAAGCAGGTCACTTTAAAACGCTTTTCCAGCGCATCGACCAGCCCCCAGTTTTCAACCGGAATGTGCGGCATATAGCGGATCACGCCGCTTTCCGGGTCGACCAGACCGGGCAGAATTACGGAGATAGCGATGAGTTCGCGGATCTTGCGCTGACAGCTTTCAATAAACTGCGCGATGGTATTCAGCAGCGCATGCTCCAGCGTCTCCTGGGTGCGCTCCGGAAGAGGGTAGTGCTCTTCCGCGATGGCTTTACTGCTCAGATCGTATAGCGTGAGCGTGGTGTCATGACGGCCCAGACGGACGCCAATTGCCTGAAAATTACGGGTTTCAGTAATAATGGAGATGGCGCGACGGCCTCCGGTGGAGGCCTGCTGATCGACTTCTTTGATCAGACCGCGCTCAATAAGCTGGCGGGTAATTTTTGTCACGCTGGCGGGTGCAAGCTGGCTTTGTTCGGCTATCTGAATTCGCGAGATGGGTCCGTGTTGGTCAATCAGGCGATATACCGCCGCACTGTTAAGTTGTTTAACGAGATCGACATTACCGATTTGAGCTTGTCCGCCAGGTGTCATACTTTTACTTACTCAGTGACGACCTCGTTACCATTAACGATGGTCTTAATAATTTTATAATCGTGTGTGAATGCCGTCAGGTTTGCAACCATACCTGGTGCAATTCCGCCTAGCTGTTTATCCACGCCCATTGCGCGAGCCGGATAAAGGGTTGCCATACGCAGGACTTCATCAAGCGCAATCCCGCAATGCTCAACCAGGTTACGCACCCCTTCAATCATGGTCAAAGAGGAACCACTCAGCGTACCGTTTTCATCCACACACAGTCCATTGCGGTAGTATATTGTTTTACCGGCAAAAATGAACTGCTCAATATTTGCACCTGCCGGTGCAGTGGCATCCGTCACCAGACAAAGCTTGTCACCTTTCAGCCGCTTAGCGTTGCGAATGTTGGTGTAATCAACGTGTAAGCCGTCAGCAATAATACCGCAGTAGACGTCTGGCTCATCCAGAATCGCCCCGACCAGACCCGGTTCACGGCCTGTGATATACGGCATGGCGTTGTAAAGGTGCGTCGCAAAGGTAATGCCCGCGCGGAAACCGGCTTTCGCTTCTTTCAGCGTCGCGTTTGAGTGACCGGCTGAAACGATAATCCCGGCGGCAGCAAGTTTGTTGATGACATCCGTACCCGTCATTTCAGGTGCCAGCGTCACTTTGGTGATCACATCGGCGTTGGCACACATGTAGTCAACCAGCTCCGCATCAGGCTTACGCACGTAATTCGGGTTATGTGTTCCTTTCTTGACCATGTTCAGCCATGGCCCTTCAAGGTGCAGACCCAGCGCCTGATTAGGATGTTTGGCCAGATATTCACGCATCACACGGATACCCTGCTTCATGAGGTCATCACTGCTGGTAATGAGCGTTGGCAGATAGCTGGTGCAGCCCGATTTCTCATTGGCTTTTTGCATGATCTCCAGCGTTTCGACCGTTACCGCTTCGGCGGTATCATTGAATTGCACACCGCCGCAGCCGTTGAGCTGAACGTCGATGAAACCGGGGGAGATTACTGCTCCATTGAGTGAGCGCTGTTCAATCTCCGGCGGCAGTTCTGCCAGCGGGCAAACACGTTCAATCAGGCCATCAGCGATAACAATCGCATGGTCATCCAGAATTTCATGGCCGGTATAAATCCGACCGTGGGTTAAAGCGTACATAACGACCCCCGGTTAAAAAAAGCGTCCGCCTCCTGATGAAGAGGCGGTTATTCAATTACAGACCTTTGATATTCTCGGCTTCTAACTCGTTGAAGTATTTCAGCGTTTTTACCTTCAGCTCCATCGTGGACGGTTCGTCACAGATGATGACGGATTTCGGATGCAGCTGCAGGCAGCTGATGGTCCACATATGGTTAACGTTGCCTTCAACGGCAGCCTGGAGCGCCTGCGCTTTCACGCCGCCCAGCACCAGAATCATCACTTCTTCGGCATCCAGCAGGGTGCCTACGCCTACGGTCAGGGCGTATTTTGGAACCTGGTTAACATCGCCGTCAAAGAAGCGGGAGTTTGCCACGCGCGTGTCATGGGTCAGCGTTTTAATACGGGTGCGGGAAGCCAGAGATGACGCCGGTTCGTTAAACGCGATATGACCATCATTACCTACACCACCCATGAACAGGTGGATCTTACCGTAAGAACGGATTTTTTCTTCATACTGACGGCATTCTGCGTCAATATCCGGCGCGTTTCCATTCAGCAGGTTAATATTTTCAGATGGAATATCAACGTGATCAAAGAAATTGCGGTGCATAAAGCTATGGTAGCTTTCCGGGTGGTCTTTCGGTAAGCCAACGTATTCATCCATATTGAAGGTGACAACATGTTTGAAGCTAACCTGGCCTGCTTTATGCATCTCAACCAGCGCCTTATAGGCTGTCAGCGGCGTGCCGCCTGTTGGAAGTCCAAGAACGAAAGGACGATCGGCAGTCGGCTTGAATGCGTTAATGCGGTTTACGATATGGCGAGCGGCCCATTTACCAACTTGTTCAGCAGTTGCCAGGGGAATCAGTCTCATTGTTCACCTCGAGAGTTAAAGTAGAAGAGTGGGCGGATGGCTATCGGAACCTGATACTTAAGCGTAACCTGGAAACTTTCAGGCCGGATCAATCCGTCTTGATTTTTTGAATGATAAAATAAGTTTTCGCTGTTAGCCAGTATAAGGGAGGGTGAATAACGATATTTGGTGACAAAAATCACAAAAAGTACGCGTTTAATTTGCGATACGAATTAATTTTTCACACACTCACAATGCCAGTGAATCATCAACTGTATCTATAGTTCGTGACACAATAAAAAAACAGAGCTGAGAACATGCCTTAAACGGGGTCTCATAGGGGGAAGAAAGTGAGTATTCTAGGTTATTTACAAAAGGTTGGTCGCGCACTGATGGTGCCGGTCGCCACGCTGCCTGCCGCAGCCATCCTGATGGGTGTCGGCTACTGGATCGACCCCAACGGCTGGGGTAATACCAGCGCGCTGGCGGCGTTCTTTATCAAGTCGGGCTCTGCCATTATCGACAACATGTCCGTGTTGTTTGCTATTGGTGTGGCTTATGGTATGTCCAAAGACAAAGACGGCGCCGCTGCGCTGACCGGTTTTGTCGGTTTCCTTGTGTTAACCACTCTCTGCTCACCGGCAGCGGTGGCCATGATCCAAAAAATCCCGGCGGACCAGGTTCCGGCGGCATTTGGTAAGATCAGTAACCAGTTTGTCGGTATCCTTGTGGGTATCATCTCCGCTGAACTGTATAACCGCTTCAGCAGCGTAGAGCTGCCAAAAGCGCTCTCCTTCTTTAGCGGCCGCCGTCTGGTCCCCATCCTGACCTCGTTTGTGATGATCGTTGTTGCGTTCATCATGATGTACGTCTGGCCGATGATCTTCGACGGTCTGGTGAACTTCGGTGAGCACATCCAGAAACTGGGTTCTGTCGGTGCGGGCGTGTACGCGTTCTTCAACCGTCTGCTGATCCCGGTCGGTCTGCACCACGCGCTGAACTCTGTATTCTGGTTCGATGTTGCCGGTATTAACGATATTCCTAACTTCCTGGGTGGTGCACAGTCCATCGAAGCAGGTAAAGCGGTTGTCGGTATCACCGGTCGTTACCAGGCTGGCTTCTTCCCGATCATGATGTTTGGTCTGCCGGGAGCTGCGCTGGCTATCTACCACTGCGCGCGTCCAGAGAACAAAGCGAAAGTGCTGGGTATCATGATGGCGGGGGCGTTCGCGGCCTTCTTCACCGGTATCACCGAGCCGCTGGAGTTCTCCTTCATGTTCGTGGCGCCAGTTCTGTATGTGATCCACGCTGTCCTGACCGGTATCTCCGTGTTCATCGCTGCCAGCATGCACTGGATTGCTGGTTTCGGCTTCAGTGCGGGTCTGGTGGATATGGTGCTTTCTTCCCGTAACCCGCTGGCGACCCACTGGTGGATGCTGATTCCACAAGGTCTGGTGTTCTTCGCGATCTACTACATGGTGTTCCGTTTCACTATCACCAAATTCAACCTGATGACCCCGGGTCGTGAGCTGGCCGTGGCCGGTAGCGAAGCGGATGGTCAGGATGTGAACGTGAGCGGTGCTCAGGATCAGGACGTTTCAGGTCTGGCGCGTCAATACATCGCCGCTGTTGGCGGTTCTGACAACCTGACCGGTATCGACGCCTGTATCACCCGTCTGCGTCTGAACGTGAAAGATTCTTCCCTGGTGAACGAAGCGCTGGCCAAACGTCTGGGTGCTTCAGGTGTTATCCGCCTGAACAAAACCAGCGTGCAGATTATCGTTGGCTTCGTGGCAGAGAAAATTGCTAACGCCATGAAAACCACCGGTCCGGTAGCCGCAGCAGAAGCTTCTGCCGCACCTGCCGCCGCGCCAGCGGCTGCAAAACCGCAGGCAGTACCCAACGCCAAAACGGTAGCCGCGCTGGTTTCACCGGTAACCGGTGAAGTCGTTGCGATTGAGCAAGTGCCTGACGAAGCCTTCGCCAGCAAAGCGGTCGGTGACGGTGTGGCGGTGAAACCAACGGAAAAAACCGTTGTGTCTCCGGCGGCCGGTACCATCGTGAAAATCTTCAACACCAACCACGCGTTCTGCCTCGAAACCGAAAATGGTGCGGAGATCGTTGTCCATATGGGTATCGATACCGTTGCGCTGAACGGTCAGGGCTTTACTCGCCTGGTGGAAGAGGGCGCTGAAGTGGTGGCAGGGCAGCCGATTCTGGAAATGGATCTGGACTTCCTGAACGCCAACGCACGCTCCATGATAAGCCCGGTGGTTTGCAGCAACATTGACGACTTCAGCGGTCTGGTTATCCAGGCGAAAGGTCAGGTTGTTGCGGGTCAAACACCGCTGTATGAGATTAAAGGCAAGTAATCGCTCCTGAGTAGAGTCATGCCTTAAGCGGCGGGGGATATCCTCCGCCGCTTTTTTTTGCAGCAAATGCCCCCATTATTTTCTTCAGAGACGTTTTAAGGGTTGTCACTACGTCCGGCTTATAAGATCATACGCCGTTATACGTTGTTTACGCTTTGAGGAATCCACGATGAGTGAGGCAGAAGCCCGCCCGAGTAACTTTATTCGTCAGATCATCGATGAAGATCTGGCCAGTGGTAAGCACACCACAATCCATACCCGTTTCCCGCCGGAGCCGAACGGCTACCTGCACATCGGGCATGCAAAATCTATCTGCCTGAACTTTGGCATTGCCCAGGACTACCAGGGCCAGTGCAACCTGCGTTTCGATGACACCAACCCAGTAAAAGAAGACATCGAATACGTTGAGTCCATTAAGAACGACGTGCAGTGGCTGGGCTTCAACTGGTCTGGCGATATCTGCTACTCCTCTGACTATTTCGATCAGCTGTACGCCTATGCAGTAGAACTGATCAATAAAGGTCTGGCGTATGTCGACGAACTGTCTGCTGACGAAATCCGCGAATACCGCGGTACGCTGACCGCGCCGGGCAAAAACAGCCCGTTCCGCGATCGCAGCGTGGAAGAGAACCTGGCGCTGTTTGAAAAAATGCGTGCCGGCGGCTTCGAAGAAGGCAAAGCGTGCCTGCGTGCCAAAATCGACATGGCGTCTCCGTTCATCGTGATGCGCGATCCGGTGCTGTACCGCATCAAGTTCGCAGAACACCACCAGACCGGTAACAAGTGGTGCATCTACCCGATGTACGACTTCACCCACTGCATCAGCGATGCGCTGGAAGGTATTACTCACTCCCTGTGTACGCTGGAGTTCCAGGACAACCGTCGTCTGTACGACTGGGTGCTGGATAACATCACCATTCCTGTGCATCCGCGCCAGTACGAGTTCTCTCGTCTGAATCTGGAATACACCGTGATGTCCAAGCGTAAGCTGAACCTGCTGGTGACCGACAAGCACGTTGAGGGCTGGGATGACCCGCGTATGCCTACCATTTCTGGTCTGCGTCGTCGTGGTTACACTGCCGCGTCTATTCGTGAGTTCTGCAAACGTATCGGCGTGACCAAGCAGGATAACACCATTGAGATGGCTTCCCTGGAATCCTGCATTCGTGAAGATCTCAACGAAAACGCCCCGCGCGCGATGGCGGTTATCGACCCGGTGAAACTGGTCATCGAAAACTATCCGCAGGGTGAAAGCGAGCTGGTCTCCATGCCTAACCATCCGAACAAACCGGAAATGGGAAGCCGTGACGTGCCGTTCAGCGGCGAGATCTGGATTGACCGCGCTGACTTCCGCGAAGAAGCCAACAAGCAGTACAAGCGTCTGGTGCTGGGTAAAGAAGTGCGTCTGCGTAATGCTTACGTCATCAAAGCCGAGCGCGTTGAAAAAGATGCGGAAGGGAATATCACCACCATCTTCTGTTCTTATGACGCTGAAACGCTGAGCAAAGATCCTGCTGACGGCCGTAAAGTGAAGGGCGTTATCCACTGGGTGAGCGCATCCCACGCGCTGCCGGTAGAAATTCGTCTGTACGATCGTCTGTTCAGCGTGCCTAACCCGGGTGCGGCGGAAGACTTCCTGGCGACCATCAACCCGGAATCGCTGGTAATCAAGCAGGGTTATGCGGAACCTTCTCTGAAAGCCGCTGAAGCGGGCAAAGCGTTCCAGTTCGAACGTGAAGGTTACTTCTGCCTGGACAGCCGTTACAGCACCGCGGAAAAACCAGTATTTAACCGTACTGTAGGTCTGCGTGATACCTGGACGAAGATCGGCGAATAATATTGCTGCTCTGGTCAATGAGAAACAAACGCCGCACTGTGCGGCGTTTTTTTTATTTAACGATCAGGGTATTAAGCCAGGGCCTAAAGAGGTGTCATGAAAATATCAGGTCAATGAGGTGCTACTTATTTTTTAAAAAAAAGTTTGTGCCATTGCGAAAATCAAAAATGTTACATAAAAGGAAAGAGATACTACGTCTACCCACTGAAATACCTGATAATTCCCCGTCATTCCTCGCCTTCCCGTAAATGTTACAAAGCACTACCAATTATGTGCACTTCGTCATAATCCTGACTTTTGTCCGCTAAAAAGCATTGATAATTCGCGTCGCGAAAAATAACCTAAAGACGGTAGTTAATTCGAGGGTATTTAAAACTACCCCTGACCATTTGGTCTTTTTTATTTACGCCGTTTCAGGCGTTTTAATTCGTCAAAGAGGAATAATCTATGCGTACGTTCAGTGGCAAACGTAGTGCGCTGGCGCTGGCTATTGCCGGTGTGACAGCAATGTCGGGCCTGGTGATTGCGCCAGAGGCAAAAGCAGCGGGTTTCATCGAAGATTCTACCCTCACGGGCGGTATTTATTACTGGCAGCGTGAGCGTGACCGTAAAGACGTCACTGAAGATAAATACAAAACCAACCTTTCTCACTCCACCTGGAACGCCAACCTGGACTTCCAGTCAGGCTATGCCGCGGATATGTTCGGTCTGGATATTGCTGCGTTCACCGCGATTGAAATGGCGGAAAACGGCGACAGCGGCCACCCGAACGAAATCGCCTTCTCCTCCAGCAACAAAGCCTATGATGAAGACTGGTCCGGGGATAAGAGCGGTATAAGCCTTTACAAAGCCGCTGCGAAATTTAAATACGGTCCGGTATGGGCGCGCGGCGGTTATATTCAGCCTACTGGCCAGACCCTGTTAGCACCGCACTGGAGCTTTATGCCGGGTACCTATCAGGGTGCGGAAGCGGGAGCTAACTTTGACTACGGTGATGCGGGTGCGTTGAGCTTCTCCTATATGTGGACCAACGAGTACAAAGCGCCGTGGCATATCGAGATGGACAAGTTCTACCAGAACGATAAAAAAACCAAAGTCGATTACCTGCACTCGCTGGGCGCGAAATACGACTTCAAAAACGATCTGGTGCTTGAAGCGGCATTTGGTCAGGCACAAGGCTATATCGATCAGTACTTTGCCAAAGCCAGCTATAAGTTTGATGTCGCGGGTAGCCCGCTGAGTACCAGCTACCAGTTCTACGGTACGCGCGATAAAGTCAGTAACGGTGGGGTCAATGACATTTATGACGGCACCGCGTGGCTGCAGGCACTCACCTTCGGCTACAAGGTTGGCCAGGTTGATTTGCGTCTGGAAGGCACATGGGTGAAGGCGGAAGGGCAGCAGGGCTACTTCCTGCAGCGTATGACTCCGACCTACGCCTCCTCCAACGGCCGTCTTGATATCTGGTGGGATAACCGCTCAGACTTCAACGCCGACGGCGAGAAAGCGGTCTTCTTCGGTGCAATGTACGATCTGAAAAACTGGAACCTGCCTGGCTGGGCGGTGGGCGCTTCTTACGCTTACGCCTGGGACGCAAAACCTGCCGACATGGCAACACCGGATGCTTACTACGATCCAAACTATCGTCTGAAAGAGTCTTCCTACAGTCTGGATGCAATCTATACCCTGCAGGATGGCCGCGCGAAAGGCACGATGTTCAAACTGCACTTCACCCAGTATGACAACCACTCCGATATCCCGAGCTATGCGGGCGGTTACGGCAACATCTTCCAGGATGAACGTGACGTGAAATTCATGGTTATCGCCCCATTCACCATCTTCTGATAAACGCACCGGCGGGCTGAGTCCCGCCGGTATGGAGACTGTATATGATGAAAAAAATCGTAGTTGTCGCGTTGCTGGCATCAGGGCTGGTGGGGTGTGCTCAGACTCAGGCACCAAAAGAGGACTCCCGCCTGAAGGAGGCGTATAGCGCCTGCATTAATACTGCGGAAGGTTCGCCGGAGAAAATTGAAGCCTGCCAGAGCGTGCTAAACGTGCTGAAGAAAGAGAAAGCGCATGAGCAGTTCGCGACGCAGGAAAATGTCCGCGTAATGGATTACCAGGCCTGTATCCAGGCGCGTAAAACCGGCAACGATCAGGAAGTGGCGAAGCGTTGCGACCAGATTTGGAAAGAAATTCGAAGTAATAACAGTAAGTAACTCGTTGTTATCATGCCCGGTGGCGCTGCGCTACCGGGCATTTTTTTAGGCAAAAAAAAAGCCAACCTTACGGCTGGCTCAGAATATGAACACTTGTTTATTTCGCGTCGTGCGCGTGGTCGTCTTCGCGGCAATCGCCTTCAGCGCAATGACCGTAAAGGTACAGGCTGTGGTTGGTCAGGCGGATGCCATGACGCGCGGCGATTTCACGCTGGCGTGATTCGATGGAATCATCGCTGAATTCAATGACCTTGCCGCAATCGAGGCAGATCAGGTGATCGTGGTGCTGCTGCTGGGTCAGTTCGAAAACAGATTTACCGCCTTCAAAATTATGACGGGTAACAATGCCCGCGTCATCAAACTGGTTCAGCACGCGATAGACGGTAGCCAGCCCAATCTCTTCACCCATGTCGATAAGACGTTTATAAAGGTCTTCCGCACTGACATGGTGATTGTCTGGACCCTGAAGCACTTCAAGGATTTTTAACCGAGGAAGCGTAACTTTCAGGCCAGCCTTCTTTAATGCGGTATTGTTGTCAGTCATGCGGAATCTGTCCTGTTGCTAAACGATTCACTTCTGTAGGAAGTGACAGAAAATGCACCTGGGATAATGCGTCTCATTATAGAACTGCCATGGCTAAATGAAAACTGCAAGTCTCAGGCAAAATATGCTTATAAAAATGGGGTATCACCAACAAACTTGCTCAATGGAAAACCACATTTTATCAGGGAGACATTGTACAGGTCTGGGCGAAAAAGTTAAAAGATTGTAGCGATTAATTTAATCGGTTTGACCTGGGGCATGGGCGCAACCGCGGTTGCGCCGCGAAAAAATCAGGCGTTCAGAATATCGTCCAGGTGCAGTTCTTCACGGATCTGCTTCACCCACTTCTCAACACGCTCGGCGGTCAGTTCTGGCTGACGGTCTTCATCGATGGCCAGCCCCACGAAGTGATCGTCATCGGCCAGGCCTTTAGACGCTTCGAAGTGGTAACCGGCGGTCGGCCAGTGGCCTACAATAACCGCGCCATTCGGCTCAATGATGTCGCGGATGGTGCCCAGCGCGTCACAGAAGTATTCGGCGTAGTCTTCCTGATCGCCACAGCCAAACAGGGCGACCAGCTTACCGTTGAAGTCGACTTCTTCCAGCGTCGGGAAGAAATCATCCCAGTCGCACTGGGCTTCACCGTAGTACCAGGTTGGGATACCCAGCAGCAGAATGTCATAGCCTTCCAGATCTTCTTTGCTGCTCTTGGCGATGTCATGCACATCAGCAACGTCTTTACCGAGCTGTTTTTGAATGTTTTTTGCGATATTTTCGGTATTGCCGGTATCACTGCCAAAGAAAATGCCGATGATTGCCATGAGTAAAATAACCTCTTGAAACTTAATAGTATGGTGGCGCAATTCGGCCACGGATAAGGGCAATAATAGCAGAACTGGCAACCCTGCGGAAACAGCTATCGCGCAGGACTGCACTCTGTGCTACATGAAAAGGGTGATAAAGAGGATTTTCAGACTTATGCCTGGCCGCGTAACGTCTCAAGCTGCGCGATCAACATCTCTTCAATGAGTTCGCTGCGGCTGATATTTCGCGCGTCGGCCAGCTCGTTCAGCGCATCGACGGCGTCGGCGTTAAGCTTCAGTTCGACACGCTTAAGCCCACGATTTTTATCGCGTTTAAGCTGGTTGCGTTTATTGATACGCAGCTGTTCATCGCGCGAAAGCGGATTCGTCTTGGGTCGTCCCGGGCGACGCTCATTCGCGAACAGATCTAGTGTCGTACGGTCCGTTTGTTCTTTGGCCATGATTCTGAGACTTCGGGGGAAACACGCCGCCCTGCTAATGCCCGGGCGATAAGCGCGCCATCATACATCACCAAAAACGGCACGCCAACGACTGGACGCCTGCAGCCTTCCAGTCGCTTTCTTTTTAATCAATTTGCAGTATCAGCAAGATAGCGGCGAATGGCGCGCAGCACGGCGTCAGGTTTTTCCGCATGCACCCAGTGCCCGGCACCGGCAATAACGTGGGCGCGAGCCTGCGGGAATTGGGCCAGCAGCGTGTCGCGGTACGCGTCGGTTACGTAAGGCGAGTTTCCGCCGCGAATAAAGAGGGTAGGGTGCGGCCAGGCGGGGACGGTTTTCCAGCCCACGATGTTGTTGTACTGGTCCCAGAGCACCGGCACGTTAAAACGCCATTGTCCGTCAACAAACGACTTCAGCAGGAACTGCACGACGCCTTCTTCATCAAGATGCTCACGCATGACGGCAGCCGCCTGTTGGCGTGTCGCGACACCCGCTTCTGTGACCGCATTAATGGCGGCAAAAATCTCGTCGTGACGACGGACGTCATAATCCACGGGCGCGACGTCAATTACCACCAGGCCGCTAATACGGTCCGGGGCCAGTGCCGTTAGGGCCATCACCGCTTTACCACCCATTGAATGCCCGATCAGCGTTACCTTCTGCAGGCTATGTGCATCCAGCGTATCCAGCAGATCCTGCGCCATCGCCGCGTAGGTCATCTCGTCGGAACGCCCGGAAAGACCGTGATTGCGCATATCGACCTGTAAAATATCGTGGTCGGTAACCAGATCGCGTGCCAGCACGCCCAGGTTATCCAGGCTGCCAAAAAGCCCGTGAACCAGTACGATGGGAGAATTATTGTTCGGCGATTGTGCAGTTTGCGCTCGGGTATTCAATTTCATGGCAAAGTTCTTTTTTTACGTATGTCAGGTTAGGGTATCATGTTGACCATTCTGCCGCCCGGCTGCAAGGTTCCAGTTTAATCTGACTTTTGCCGCCAACCTGGTTTGACGCTATCCGCTGTTGGGATTTGACCTTATAATCCCAATGACTTGTATTCAGATAAGATATCGCACTGGATTAAGATGAAAACAATCGAAGTTGATGACGAACTCTATCAGTATATTGCCAGCCAGACGCGGCATATCGGGGAGAGCGCGTCCGACATTTTACGGCGTATGCTTAAAATTTCCGCCGCTTCACAGCCTGCTACCCCAGTCACCAAAGATGTCGTGTCTCAGCCAAGCGTTGTTGCACAAGCAAAACCTGCCGTGACGCCGGCAAAAGATAAAGTGCGCGCGATGCGCGAGCTGCTGCTCTCCGATGAATACGCGGAGCAGAAAAAGGCGGTTAACCGCTTTATGCTGGTGCTGTCTACACTTTATTCACTGGATAACAAAGCGTTTGCTGAAGCGACCGAGTCGCTGCACGGTCGTACTCGCGTCTATTTCGCGGGCGACGAGCAGACGCTGCTGCAAAATGGCAATCAAACCAAACCCAAACATGTTCCTGGCACCCCATACTGGGTGATCACCAATACCAATACGGGCCGCAAGTGCAGCATGATTGAACACATCATGCAGTCCATGCAGTTCCCGGCGGAATTGATTGAAAAGGTTTGCGGTACAATTTAACCCTTGCATCAGAAGGACCCGGTAATGGCAAATCACAGCCGTGCAGGCCAACCTGCACAACAAAGCGATTTGATTAACGTCGCTCAGCTGACCGCGCAGTATTACGTGCTGAAGCCGGTCGTGGGCAACGCAGAACACGCAGTGAAGTTTGGTACATCTGGTCACCGCGGCAGCGCGGCGCGCCACAGCTTTAACGAACCGCACATTCTGGCCATTGCTCAGGCCATTGCGGAAGAGCGCGCTAAAAACGGCGTTACCGGTCCGTGCTACGTGGGGAAAGATACCCATGCCCTGTCTGAACCGGCGTTCATCTCTGTTGTGGAAGTGCTGGCTGCAAACGGCGTCGATGTCATTGTTCAGGAGAACAATGGCTTCACCCCAACACCTGCGGTCTCTAACGCTATCCTGGTACACAACAAAAAAGGTGGCGCGCTGGCTGACGGTATCGTTATCACGCCATCCCACAACCCGCCGGAAGACGGTGGCATCAAATACAACCCGCCTAACGGTGGCCCGGCCGACACCAACGTCACCAAAGTGGTTGAAGATCGTGCGAACGCCTTGCTGGCCGACGGTCTGAAAGGCGTGAAGCGCATCTCTCTGGATGCGGCCATGGCGTCCGGCCACGTAAAAGAGCAGGATCTGGTTCAGCCGTTCGTGGAAGGTCTGGCGGATATCGTCGATATGGCGGCCATTCAGAAAGCTGGCCTGAAGCTGGGCGTGGATCCGCTGGGCGGCTCTGGTATCGAATACTGGAAGCGTATCGCCGAGCATTACAAGCTGGATCTGACCATCGTGAACGATCACGTCGATCAGACCTTCCGCTTTATGCACCTGGATAAAGACGGCGCGATCCGCATGGACTGCTCTTCCGAGTGCGCAATGGCGGGCCTGCTGGCGCTGCGTGATAAATTCGATCTGGCGTTTGCGAACGACCCGGATTATGACCGTCACGGTATCGTCACCCCTGCCGGGCTGATGAACCCGAACCACTATCTGGCTGTGGCGATCAACTACCTGTTCCAGCACCGTCCGCAGTGGGGCAAAGAGGTGGCCGTCGGTAAAACGCTGGTTTCCTCGGCGATGATCGATCGCGTGGTCGAGGCGCTGGGCCGCAAGCTGGTGGAAGTGCCGGTGGGCTTCAAATGGTTCGTTGACGGTCTGCACGACGGCAGCTTTGGTTTCGGTGGTGAAGAGAGCGCGGGGGCCTCTTTCCTGCGTTTCGACGGCACGCCATGGTCAACCGATAAAGACGGCATCATCATGTGCCTGCTGGCGGCGGAAATCACCGCGGTCACCGGTAAAAACCCGCAGGAACATTACAATGATCTGGCGGCACGCTTTGGTGCACCAAGCTATAACCGTATTCAGGCCAGCGCGACGTCAGCTCAGAAAGCGGCCCTGTCCAAACTCTCTCCGGAGATGGTCAGCGCAAGCACCCTGGCGGGCGATCCGATCACCGCACGTCTGACGGCGGCACCGGGCAACGGTGCCTCCATTGGTGGGCTGAAAGTGATGACCGAAAACGGCTGGTTTGCCGCGCGTCCATCCGGTACGGAAGATGCGTATAAAATCTATTGCGAAAGTTTCCTCGGCGCTGAGCACCGTCAGCAGATTGAGAAAGAAGCGGTAGAGATTGTCAGCGAAGTGCTGAAAAACGCGTAAGTGCGGTTTGTGTGCGGGCTGATGCCCTCACCCCGGCCCTCTCCCACAGGGAGAGGGAGAAAACAATAAAAACGGCAACCCTTGGGTTGCCGTTTTGCTTTTACCTAACTGTGCTTATTCTTCAATTCAAACCGTGGTGACACCAGACCGTACAGCGTCCAGCCCATAAAGGTCACCATCGCGCCATACAGCATCGCTTCCTGGCCGGATGAGTAGAGCGCGTAGAAGCTGTAGATTGCCCCAATCAGCGCCACGATATTCGCCGCACGCGCTTTGCGCGGATCCACCTTCGCGACTTTCTGAATAATCACCAGCGCCGCCATCGACAGAATATACGGAATGATATTTGTCACGACCGCCAGGTTGACCAGCACGTTGAACTGGCTGTTCAGCGACGGGCTAATGGTCATCAGCGACAATCCGCTCTGGAAGATAACAATCGCCAGCATGCCCTGCACCGGCGCATCCGCTTTGGTCACGCGGGAGAAGATTTTTGGGAAGTAACCTTCATCAGCGGAGGATTTAAACACCTGTGCGATGGTGAACTGCCACCCAAGGAGTGAACCGCAGCAGGACATCACCATCAGACCCATGATCACTTTCCCGACTTCCGGCGTGAACATCTGCGCGAAGGCCAGCCCGAACGGCGCCGTGGAGTTAGCCAGATCCATATTCGGTACGATGCCCGCAATCACGTTAGTCGAGACGATATAGATCACCGCCGCGCCCAGCGTTCCGCCAAGGACCGCAATCGGCACGTTCTTTTCAGGATTCTCCACCACTTCCGCGTTCGCGCAGGCGGATTCCAGCCCCAGGAAAGCCCAGAGCGTCATGGCGATAGAAGAGCCCACAGCGGTAAAGAACGGCACATGGTGCGGGTTCCAGGAATTGGCGTACAGCGTCGGGCTGAACCAGAACCAGCCGATGATGCACAGGCCGACAACCGGGATAATCACGCCCCAGACGGTAATGCTGGAGAGCTGTCCGGTGATACGCGCGCCGCCAAAGTTAGCCACGGTGCAGATCCACAGAACCCCGATGGTCGCCAGCCCAATTTGTACCGGGCTGAGCGTCGCGCCGAACAGCTCCGTACCGTAACCCACCGCGGAGATGGCAATCGCCACGTTGGCGATCAGCAGCGACACGCCGTAGGTGTAGTTGGCCATAAAGTTGCCCGACTTGCCAAAAGCGTATTCGGCATAGCCCCCCATCCCGCCTGACTTACGGCTGAACATCCCGCATTTGGCGAACGCCCACGCCAGTGCCATTGAACCGACTGCCGTCACCAGCCAGGAGATAATAGAGATGGTACCCACCTCTGCAAGCTTGGTGGGCAGCATGATAATCCCGGAGCCCATCATGTTCACCATGGTGAGGATGGTCAGCTGCACCACGCCCATCTTATTGGACTTACTCATAATTTCTCTCCTTTCAGCAGCGCGGGCTGAGCGGCGGGTTGTTTGATGACATTACAGCGAACCTGTTTGCGGCCCTCACACTCCTCGACGTACACACCCTGCAGCTCCGGCGCGAAGCCCGGCAGAAGGTTGATGCCTTCTTCCAGGGCGGCAAAGTAGCGCAGTACGGAACCGCCCCAGACTTCCCCTGGGACAACACACAGCACCCCCGGCGGATAAGGAAGTGCGCCTTCGGCGGCGATGCGGCCTTCCGCGTCGCGCAGGGAGACCAGCTCAACTTCACCGCGCAGATAGGCGTAGTTCGCGTCCTGCGGGTTCATCATCACGCGTGGGAAGTGAGACTTGCGGAACATCTCTTTCTGCAGTTGTTTCACGTTGTGACGGGCGTACAGGTCATGCATCTCCTGGCAGATCTGGCGCAGGGTGTAATCCGCGTAACGTTCCGGATGCTGTTTGTAGAGAGAAGGCAGGACCTCTTTCAGCGGAACATCGCTCTCGAGCAGTTTCTCGAAGCGCACCAACTGGGCCACCAACTGTTGAAGTTTGCCCATATCTTCCGCAGGCGTGAGCAGGAACAGGATCGAGTTGAGATCGCATTTTTCCGGCACGATGCCGTTTTCACGCAGGAAGTTGGCAAGGATAGTGGCGGGCACGCCGAAGTCGTCATACTCCCCGGTGCGGGCGTTAATGCCCGGCGTGGTCAGCAGGAGCTTGCACGGGTCGATAAAATACTGATGCTCTGCGTAGCCTTCAAAAGCGTGCCAGTTTTCACCCGGTACGAAGTGGAAGAAGCGCAGATCGGTTGCAATCTCCGCCGTGTCCCAGCTTTCCCACGGACGGCCATCCACCGTCTCCGGCACGAAGGGACGCAGATACTGGCAGTTCTCCAGGATCAGCTTGCGCGCTTCGATACCGTTCACCACGCAGTCCATCCACATGTTGCGGCCGCTCTGGCCTTCATGCATACGGGCGTTAATGTCCAGCGCGGCAAACAGCGGATAGAACGGGCTGGTGGAGGCGTGCATCATAAAGGCATTATTCAGCCGCTTATGCGGGACATAGCGCTGCTGGCCTTTGATGTGGCTGTCTTTCTTGTGAATTTGCGAGGTCTGGGAGAAGCCTGCCTGCTGTTTATGCACGGACTGGGTAACCAAAATCCCCGGATCGTTTTCGTTCAGCTCCAGCAGCAGCGGCGAGCAGTCGGCCATCATCGGAATAAACTGCTCGTAACCCACCCAGGCCGAGTCAAACAGGATGTAATCACACAGGTGCCCAATCTTATCCACTACCTGACGGGCGTTATAGATGGTGCCATCGTAGGTACCCAGTTGGATCACCGCCAGACGGAACGGACGCGCATCGCGTGCACGGCCCGGCGCCACCTCTGCCACCAGCTCTCGTAGATAACTCTCTTCAAAGCAGTGGGCGTCAATGCCACCAATGAAGCCGTACGGGTTACGCGCGGTTTCGAGATAGACCGGCGTTGCGCCTGCCTGGAGGAGGGCACCGTGATGGTTAGATTTGTGGTTGTTACGGTCGAAGAGTACCAGGTCGCCCGGGGTGAGCAGGGCGTTAAGCACCACTTTGTTGGATGACGAGGTGCCGTTCAGCACGAAGTAGGTCTTATCGGCATTAAAGACCTTCGCCGCATGTTGCTGCGCAATGCACGGCGCGCCCTCGTGAATCAGCAGATCGCCCATTGCGACGTCAGCGTTACACAGATCGGAGCGGAAAAGCGTCTCGCCAAAGAAATCAACGAACTGATTACCGGCTGGATGGCGGCGGAAGAACTGGCCGCCCTGATGCCCCGGGCAGTCAAACGCGCTGTTGCCCTGCTTCACGTAGTCGACCAGGGCGCGGAAAAACGGCGGGCGCAGTTGGGTTTCGTACTTCAGGGCCGCTGCTTCCAGCTGGCGTCCATAAAAGTCGTTGCTGGTGTCTGAATACTCAAATACGCCATGAATGCGCGATAAATAGTCTGCCGGAATGATCTCTTCTTTATGCGTCGCGACAAAAACAGGAATGCCAAAACCGGTGGCTTCTATTTCGTCCAGGATACCGCTGGCAATATCCGTGACCGCCAGAACAATGGCGGCAACATCAATATAATCAGAAGCGCGGACATCCACCAGTTCACGCTGGGTGGTAAAGCAATCCGGACAGGCACGGCTGGCTGCGATTTTTAAACTTTTCATCTTTCTCTCTTTATTTTAGGTAATAAACGTCCCTCGATTTCTTGCAAGAAAGAAATCGATAATTTTCCGGAAAAAAAGCAAAGGGTGGCCGCTGATTTAAATCAGTGAATTGCTTTTTTGATGATTGAAATTCAGTCCGCTCGGTGCGGATGAGTCTGAATCAAGATGAATGAGCGCACGGGTTCACAGGCAAAAGCCCGTAAAATAAGATGTTTCAGGATGACCTGTAAGCGAGTGCGCCAGAAGTCGAAGGACTACCGGGCATTAAAGAGATGAAAGTCAAAGCAGTTTCGGTGGGCAAACATCATGATATGTGTTGTCCGCCTTATATGGGGCATTAAGCGATTGTTGTTTTCCATGATTCATTTTCCTTTCAGTAATTGAAAGCATGGTCATTTTATCCAGGAAAAGGCGATTAACCGTGAGGTAGATCACCGATAATCGATCAAATCAGAAATAAATATTCGTTTTAGATGAATATCGCAGATCAAAATTCTGATTTGTTGATGGTGCGTTAATGGGTTGTGTTATCAATGTTTTAAATGAGCAAAAATAACCCGTAAAAATAACGTATGGGTTATTTTTGAAATGTTTTCTGAGGGATTGAGTTTTATTTAGAAATAAAATGAATAGTTATTCAAAGCATAAACCGATAACCGATACCGGTTTCAGTTAATAGATGGCGAGGGCGAGCGGGGTCGACTTCGAGTTTCTGACGAAGATGTCCCATATATATGCGTAAATAATGACTATGTTCCACAGCGTTGGGTCCCCACACCTGACTTAACAGTTGGCGTTGGGTGAGTACCTTACCGTGGTTGTTGAGCAGTACGGCGAGCAGGCGAAATTCTATCGGCGTGAGGTGAATCTCCTCATCGCCGCGCACAATGCGCCGCGCGGCCAGGTCAACCCGGATATCCCCAAACGTGTAGGTTGGGTCAGCAGGCGTGGTTGCGCTGTGGCGACGCAGCGCCACGCGAAGGCGGGCCTGTAGTTCGCCGATCCCAAAAGGTTTAATCAGATAGTCATCCGCCCCGGCATCCAGCGCCGCGATTTTATCCGTCTCTTCAGTACGGGCGGAGAGCACGAGGATCGGCATCTGGCTCCACTGACGGACTTCCCGGATAAAATCGATGCCGTCACCGTCCGGTAGGCCAAGATCGAGGATCACCAGGTCCGGCTTGCGGGTAGCGGCTTCAATTAAACCCCGCTGAAGCGTACCCGCATCATGAACGCGCAGGCCGTCTCCTTCCAGCGCAGCGCGCAGAAAACGGCTAATGGCGATCTCATCTTCAACAATCAGAACGTTGATCACAAATCCTCTGGTAATTCATTAAGTTCTGGCGGGGTTTCCAGAGGAAGTGTAACACAAAACCGCGCGCCGCCTTCCGGACGATTCTCTGCGGAAATGGTCCCGCCATGGACGTCAATGATCGCCTGGCAAATCGCCAGCCCCAGCCCGACGCCTGGAATGGCCGACTCCTTATTGCCGCGTGCGAATTTTTCGAAAATAGCCAGCTCCTGCCCGGCTGGGATGCCGGGGCCAGTATCCCAGACGTCAAGACGAAGCGTACCATCGTCCACCGTCGCATCCACCCCAATCCGGGCGCTGGAGCCCGCATATTTGCCGGCGTTCTCCAGCAGGTTGATCAGCACCCGCTCAAACAGCGGACCGTCGACGTGAATTAACGTCAGAGGCTCGGGCATGTTCAGCGCGATATGTCGTCCACCCAGGCCGGGTTCGAGCATTTTCAGGGCGCTGCCCACCACCTCTTCCAGCGTGAGCCACTCTTTTTTGAGGTTAAAACCGCCTGACTGGATACGCGCCATATCGAGCAGGTTATTCACCAGGCGCGTGGTATTCAGCACATGCTGGCGGATCTCGCTGGCCTGAAGGGCGTGTTTAGAGCCTTCCGCCGCCAGGTCCAGCGTCAGGATTTCTGACTGACCAAACAGGACGGTGAGCGGGGTACGCAGATCGTGCGAGAGCGCCGCCAGCAGCGAGTTACGAATGCTTTCACGCTCGCTCGCCAGACGGGCCTGTTCCTCGCTGGCGGTGAGGGCCAGTCGTTCCAGCGCGCTGGCAACCAGCAGTGTAAACGTCTCCAGTAAACGCTGCTGTTCGGGGATCATCAGCTGGCGCAGGTTGGAAGGCTCTACGATGACCAGCCCCTGATTTTTATCGGCACTGCGCAGCGGCAGAATTTGATAGGGCACGCCGGGGAGGGTGTCGGTCCCTGCGCCCGCCGGTAAGCCTTTGTCAAAGCTCCAGCGCGCGATGGCTTCGTCCCAGGGCGTCATGCCGGTGGCCGAGGTCAGCGGGCGCAGCTTACCGTGTTCATCCGGGAGTAAAATCAGGTTGCTGGCATGAAACGTCGAGCGAATAAATTGCTCGCTGGTCTGCACGATATCCAGCGGCGTACGGCCCACCGCCAGCGATTTCGACATCTCGTAGAGATGGCGCGTACGCTGTTCGCGATAGCGGGCGATGCGTGCCTGGTAGCGTACGCCCGCCGTCAGATTCCCGATCACCAGCCCGACGGTGAGCATCACCGCAAAGGTGAGAATGTATTGTACGTCCGAGACGGCGAGCGTCCCGCGGGGAGCAATAAAGAACAGATCGAAGCTGATGACGTTGACAACCGTCGCCAGTACCGACGGCCAGCGCCCGTAAAAGAGCGCCACCACCACCACGCCAAGAAGGTAGATCATCACCAGGTTGGCGGCATCAAACGCAATCAGCCACTGGCTGGCAATGACGGTAATCAGGGCGCAGAGCACGACGGCGACAAGACAGCCGCGAAGCTGAATGCGCCATTTATCGCTGAAGGTGCGGCTGTCCGGCGCGCGATTCGGTAAGGGGGTAGGTTTGTCATCCAGCGCCACGATCACCAGATCCAGATCCGGCGCACGACGAGCCAGCTTGTCGGCAAAGGATTCGCGGCTAAACCAGCGGCGATGCTGGCGACGGCCAATGACGATTTTCCCCAGGTTGTGCTCGCGCGCGTAGCGCAGAATGGCTTTATCTTCCTGCGGATCGGAAAGCGTCGCGGTTTCGGCACCCAGCTCCTGCGCCAGGCGCAGCGAACTCAGGATCGCGCGACGCTGGTTTTCGGGCAGCGCGTGCAGCTGCGGCGTTTCGACATACACCGCATGCCAGACGCTGCCAAATTTGGCAGCGAGGCGCGCGGCGGTGCGGACAAGCTTTTCATTACCGCTGCCGTGGCCGACGCACAGCAGGATGGCATCCCGCGTGTGCCAGACGCGTTCCTGGCCCTGCAGGTCGCGCCAGGCGCGCATCTGATCGTCCACCCGGTCGGCGGTTCGGCGCAGGGCCAGCTCGCGCAGGGCTATCAGGTTACCTTTACGGAAGAAATGTTCGATGGCGCGCTCGGCCTGGCCGGCGATATAGACTTTGCCTTCGTGCAGGCGCTGGCGCAAATCATCGGGGGGCAGGTCGACCAGCACCACCTCATCCGCGGAATCAAAGAAGGGGTCGGGCACCGTCTCGCGCACCTGAATGCCGGTCACGCCGCTGACCACGTCGTTCAGGCTTTCAAGATGCTGAACGTTAACCGTGGTGAACACATCGATACCGGCTTCAAGTAGCTCTTCAACATCCTGCCAGCGTTTTGGGTGGCGTGAGCCTGGCGCATTGCTGTGCGCCAGTTCGTCCATCAGGATAAGGGCGGGACGGCGGGCGAGGGCGGCATCGAGATCGAATTCGGTGACTAACCGACCGCGATGGCTGATGCGGCGGGGCGGCTGGGTAGCCAGCCCCTTCAGCAGCGATGCCGTCTCTTTACGTCCGTGGGTTTCAACCACGCCGATCAAAATATCGAGCCCCTGCGCCCGAAGCCGCTGGGCTTCCGTCAGCATGGCGAAGGTTTTCCCGACGCCCGCGCAGGCGCCGAAGAAAATTTTCAGTTTGCCACGATGGGCTTCAGCCGTCTGTTCAAGCAGCCTGTCCGGATCCGGGCGCATGGGCTCGTCGGTCATTTAGTTTTTCCTTAGCGCGTCCAGCGCCAGATTCAGCTCAACAATATTTACCACGGGCATGCCGATGAAGCTGACCAGCGGCTTTTGCGTGTGCTCTGCAACCAGCTGGCTCACCTGTTCGACGGTTAGCTGGCGGGCGGCGGCGACGCGCGGGATCTGCCATGCCACGGCTGCCGGCGTCAGGCTGTAGTCCAGCCCGCTGGCCGAGGCGGTCACCAGCTCCACGGGTACTTCCCGGCTGGCCTGCGGATTCGCGGCGCGCAGGGCTGCCACGCGCTCAGCGACGGCTTTGTCCAGCTCCGGGTTGCTGCCCGCCAGGTTGCTGCCGCCGGATGCCATCGGATTATACGGGCTTTCGGCAGTGGCGGAAGGGCGTCCCTGGAAGTAGCGGGCATCCGTAAAGTTCTGACCAATCAGGCGAGAACCGCGGTTTTCACCGTTTTGCAGTATCAGCGAGCCGTTAGCCTGATCCTTAAACCACCACTGGCCCAGCGCGGTGGTCACCAGCGGGTACAGCCCGCCGGTAATGAGAGACAGCAGAATAAACAGAAGTATAGCGGGACGTAACATTGTCATTTGAATCACCTTTTAAACCAGGCCGAACAGCGTCAACAGCAGGTCGATAACCTTGATACCGACGAAGGGCACCACCAGTCCGCCCAGGCCGTAAATCCACAGGTTACGGCGCAGCATGGCGGCCGCCGTGAGCGGCTTATAGCTCACGCCTTTCAGCGCCAGCGGGATCAGGAAGACAATAATCAGGGCGTTAAAGATGACTGCGCTCAGAATGGCCGAGGCCGGAGAGTGCAGGTGCATCACGTTCAGGGCGTTTAACTGCGGATAGGTCGCGGCAAACGCGGCCGGAATGATGGCGAAATACTTCGCCACGTCGTTGGCGATACTGAACGTGGTCAGCGACCCGCGCGTCATCAGCATCTGCTTGCCGATGTGTACCACTTCGATCAGCTTGGTCGGGTTAGAGTCGAGGTCGACCATATTGCCCGCCTCTTTTGCCGCCTGGGTACCGGAGTTCATTGCCACCGCCACGTCGGCCTGCGCCAGGGCAGGGGCATCGTTGGTCCCGTCACCCGTCATCGCCACCAGACGGCCTTCCGCCTGATACTGACGAATCAGTGCCAGCTTGGCTTCCGGTGTGGCTTCGGAAAGGAAATCATCCACGCCCGCTTCGGCGGCAATCGCCGCGGCGGTAAGACGGTTATCCCCGGTGATCATTACCGTTTTGATCCCCATCTTACGCAGCTGGGCAAAGCGCTCCTTGATACCGCCTTTGACGATATCCTTCAGCGCAATCACCCCCAGCACATGGGCCCCTTCTGCCACCACCAGCGGCGTCGCCCCCTGACGGGCCACGCTTTCGACCAGGCTGTCCACTTCCGGCGGGAAGTGACCGTTGTTAGCCTCGATGTGGCGGCGGATGGCGTCAACCGAGCCTTTACGGATCATGCGATCCTGAATGTTAATGCCGCTCATGCGGGTTTGCGCCGTGAAGGGCACGAACGTGGCGTGCAGGCTCTGAACGTCGCGCTGGCGCAGGTTAAAGCGCTGCTTGGCGAGGATCACGATACTGCGGCCTTCCGGGGTTTCATCGGCAAGGGATGAGAGCTGCGCGGCATCTGCCAGCGTTTTTTCATCCACGCCCGGGGCGGGTAAGAAATCTGACGCCTGACGGTTACCGAGGGTGATGGTCCCGGTTTTATCCAGCAGCAAGACGTCCACGTCACCGGCAGCTTCCACCGCACGCCCGCTGGTGGCGATAACGTTGGCACCGAGCATACGGCTCATGCCGGCCACGCCGATGGCCGACAGCAGGCCGCCAATGGTGGTTGGGATCAGACAAACCAGCAGCGCCACCAGTACCGTGACGGTGACCGCGGTACCGCCATAGGCAGAGAATGGCCACAGCGTCGCGGTTGCCAGCAGGAAGACGATGGTCAGGGCCACCAGCAGGATGGTCAGGGCAATTTCGTTTGGCGTTTTACGACGCTGGGCGCCTTCCACCATGGCGATCATCCGGTCGAGGAAGGTTTCACCCGGGTTAACGCTGCACTGGATCACCAGCCAGTCGGAGAGAATGCGCGTCCCGCCCGTCACGGAGGCGAAATCGCCGCCGGACTCACGGATCACCGGCGCGGATTCGCCGGTGATGGCGCTTTCATCCACCGATGCGCCCCCTTCAATGACTTCGCCGTCGCAAGGGATGATGTCACCGGCTTCCACCAGCACCACATCGCCTTTACGCAGTTCATCCGCCGGAACATGGTCCATCTGCGCGCCGTATTTCGGTTCACGTAGCTTGCGCGCGAAGGCGGTTTTTTTCACCCCTTTCAGGCTGTTGGCCTGAGCTTTACTCCGGCCTTCCGCCAGCGCTTCCGCAAAATTGGCGAACAGCACGGTAAACCACAGCCACAGGCTGATGGCACCGGTAAACATCGCATTCCCCGGCATGTGGCCCGTTCCCATGGCAATCGCCAGGCCGGTGGTCAGGACGCTTCCCGCCCAGACAATAAACATCACCGGGTTGTGCCACTGCACGCGCGGGCTCAGCTTTTTCACCGCATCCATGAGCGCCTGACGAACTAAGGACGGTTCGAACAGGGCCAGTTGTTTACGACTCATGACAATTTCTCCGCAAAATCAGCGTAAAGAGAGGTATTCCGCGACCGGGCCTAACGCGAGGGCGGGGATAAAGGTCAGGGCGCCGACCAGTAACACGGTGCCCGTCAGCAGGCCGATAAACAGCGCGCCGTGGGTCGGTAACGTCCCGGTGGTGGTCGGTTGGATTTTTTTGTTCACCAGCGATCCGGCAATCGCCATAACCGGCACAATGATCCCGAAGCGACCCACAAACATGCAGAACGCCAGCAGGCAGTTCCAGAACGGTGAGTTGGCGCTTAAGCCTGCAAAGGCGCTGCCGTTGTTGTTGGCGGCAGAGGAGACGGCATACAGCACTTCACTGAAACCGTGAATGCCAGGGTTAAAGATGCCGCTGCACCCGGCCTCGGTCATCAGAGCCAGCGCGGTGCCGAGCAGAACAAGCGCCGGAGTGACCAGAATCGCCAGAGCGGTTAATTTCATCTCGCGAACGTCGATTTTTTTACCAAGATATTCCGGGGTGCGGCCAATCATCAGACCGGCAATAAACACCGCCAGCAGCACGAACAGCAGCATGCCGTAAAGACCGGAGCCCACGCCGCCAAACACCACTTCGCCAATCTGCATCAGCCACATCGGGATCATGCCACCCAGCGCCGTAAAGGAATCGTGCATGGCGTTGACCGCCCCGCACGAGGCAGCCGTGGTGACCACCGCATACAGGCTGCTGGCGAGAATGCCAAAGCGGCTCTCTTTACCTTCCATGTTGATTGCGCTGTCGGCACCCATTGTCAGGAAGTGCGGATTACCCTGCCATTCGGCCCACATCACCAGCGCAACACAGACCACGAAGATAAGTGACATGGTCCAGAGCAGGGTGCGCCCCTGACGGCGATCGTTGACCACGTCGCCAAAGGCAAAGCAGAGCGCGGCGGGGATCAGAAAAATCGCCAGCATCTGCACAAAATTGGTCAGGGCGGTAGGGTTTTCAAACGGGTGCGAGGAGTTGGCGTTGAAGAAGCCCCCGCCGTTCGTCCCGAGCATTTTGATGGCTTCCTGCGACGCCACTGGCCCCATCGGCAGGAGCTGTTTTGCGCCTTCCAGCGAGGTATAAGGCGTGTAAGGCATCAGGTTTTGCAGGGTGCCCTGCTGAATAAAGAACAGCGCGATCAGCAGCGCAATCGGCAGCAGGATCCACAGCGTAATGCGCGTCAGATCCACCCATGCGTTACCCAGCGTGCTCACTTTCTGGCGCGCAAACGCACGCGTCAGCGCGAAGATCACCGCAATACCGCTCGCGGCAGAGAGGAAGTTCTGCACGGTTAACCCGACCATCTGGCTGAAGTAGCTGAGTGTGGTTTCACCGGAATAGGACTGCCAGTTGGTGTTGGTGACAAAACTGACAGCCGTGTTCAGCGCAAGATGCCAGGACAGGCCCGGTAACTGTTGCGGATTCAGCGGCAGAATGCCCTGCAACATCAGCATGGCAAAAAGCGCAATGAGACCAACGATATTCAGCAGCAGAATGGCGATCAGATAGTCACGCCAGTTCATCTCCCGATCGTCTATTCCCAGTACGCGCCAGATCCCTTTTTCAACGCTTCCCGTGCCGGGCAGGGGAACGTTATTGATTAGCCGTGCCAGCCCCGAGCCCAGTGGCCTTGCCAGCACGAACAACACCACCAAGAAACTGGCAATAAGCAAAAACGCCTGAGCAGCCATCAGAATGCCTCCGCATTAATCAGGGCATAAACCAGATAACCCAATAACAGGAACACCAGCACGATGCCGGCAATAAGACCTGCACTCACAATCCACCTCCGGGTGACTTTCGTTGTTGTACTAACGGTAGGATTTCTGGCGCAAAGATTTCGCAAAAATGGAGAAGGCGGGTGTAAAAAAAGTATAAAAATGGCAAAGCCCACAATTTAACTATTGATAAGTAAATCGTTAACTTTTTTGTAACTTAATTACGGTGTGAGTGTAAATTTTTGCTAAACGGACGAAAATAAGTGGTCGGATGAGTAGTAAAATTACAAACAAAGCGATATTATTTTAGCCAGGTCACAGATTTTGAATTTTCCGGATGACGTTTCCGGCCAACTATAGGGGAGAAAAATATGGATCTTTATAAAGAGTATCCGGCTCATATCGTGTTCATGCGCCGCGCTTTCGCCGTAGTGGCTGGCGTGCTGGCTCTGCCGGTGATGCTGTTCTGGAAAGATCGTGCACGTTTTTATAGCTATCTGCACCGCGTCTGGGCGAAAACCAGCGAGAAGCCGGTGTGGATGGATCAGGCCGAGAAAGCGACCTGCGATTTTTACTAAGACTACACACAGCAATAAAAAAACCGCCAACAGTAATGTGGCGGTTTTTTTGTCCCTCGGGATTCGCGGTCCGTTGGGTGGTTTTCAAGCCCTCGTCAGAGGCTTAAAAGAATATCTCGGGTCCTTAAGTAATCAAACTGCAACTCCCTAAATATATTCTTAAAAACCTTTTCGGTGGATTACGTTTTACGCCAGGGCCAACTACTATGCAGCGTCCCTTTCCGCCATCTCGCACGGCCTTTTTTATTTCATCCCGTCTACACTTCATGGCAAAGTAGTTCAATGCATGCTTTTTCCTTTTACAGCATGCCCTTACGGACATAATGGACAATAGCCTGGAGTTTTATGCCCACCCATCTGGTTTGGTTTCGCGCGGATCTGCGCGTACATGACAATATCGCCCTCGCGGCGGCCTGCCGCGCCAAAGACGCTAACGTACTGGCTCTGTTTGTGGCTACGCCCGGGCAGTGGCGGCAGCATGATATGGCGCCACGCCAGGCGGCCTTGCTGCGTGCGTATCTGACCGAACTGCAGCATTCGCTTGCTGGAAAAGGCATACCGCTTCTCTATAAAGAGGTGAGTGATTTTGCCGCACAGCTGCAGACGGTGCAGGAGACCTGTAAGCAGCACAACGTTACGCATCTTTTTTACAACTATCAGTACGAATTCAACGAGCAGCAGCGCGACCGTCAGCTGGAGAAGGAGCTGCAGGATGTGGTCTGTGAAGGATTTGATGACAGCGTGATGCTGGCGCCGGGCAGCGTGATGACCGGCAACAGTGAGATGTATAAAGTTTTCACACCGTTTAAAAATGCCTTTATCAAACGTCTGAAAGAGGCGTTGCCGGAGTGCGTTGCCGCGCCTGCCGCGAGGGGCGAACCCCTGAAGGACCTGCCTGAACTGACGTTCGATTATCCTCAGCAGCCGTTTGATAAAGCGCTGTTCCCCGCCGATGAGAAAGCAGCCATCGCCCAACTGCGCCAGTTCTGCAAACAGGATGCGGCCAACTACGACGCGCGGCGGGATTTTCCCGCCATCGAGGGCACCAGCCGCCTGTCGGCCTGTCTGGCACTGGGCGCGATCTCTCCTCGCCAGTGTTTACATCGTCTGCTGGCTGAGCAGCCGCAGGCGCTGGAGGGCGGCGCTGGGTCCGTCTGGCTGAATGAACTGATCTGGCGTGAGTTTTATCGCCATCTGATGACGTATCATCCCGATCTCTGTAAGCATCGTCCGTTCATTCCCTGGACCGACAACGTAAAATGGCAGCACGACGAGGCACTTTTACAGGCCTGGCAAACAGGGCAGACGGGCTATCCGATAGTCGATGCCGCGATGCGTCAGCTCAATGAGACCGGGTGGATGCACAACCGCCTGCGAATGATTACCGCCAGCTTTCTGGTGAAGGATCTGCTTATCGACTGGCGTATCGGAGAGCGCTATTTTATCTCTCAGCTGATCGATGGCGATCTTGCCGCGAATAACGGCGGCTGGCAGTGGGCAGCCTCAACGGGCACCGATGCGGCTCCCTATTTCCGGATTTTTAATCCAACCACTCAGGGACAAAAATTTGATGAGGACGGCGAGTTTATCCGCCGCTGGGTCCCTGAACTTAAAGAGATACCGGCTAAAGCGATCCACGAACCGTGGGCATGGGCGGATAAACAGCGTGTAAAACTGAATTATCCCCGTCCGATTGTCGATCATAAACAGGCGCGTGTCGCCACGCTGGCTGCGTACGAAGCGGCCCGCAAAGCATAAGAGAGTGATGATGAAAAACAGCGAACTGGAACGCCTGATTAACGAAAAACTGAACAGCGCCTCCTTCAGCGATTACGGCCCGAACGGGCTCCAGGTCGAAGGACGCGAAACGGTGCAAAAAATTATCACCGGCGTCACGGCAAGCCAGGCGCTGCTGGACGAGGCGGTCCGTCAGAACGCTGATGCGGTGATTGTCCATCACGGTTACTTCTGGAAAAACGAATCGCCGATTATTCGCGGCATGAAGCGCAACCGCCTGAAAACGCTGCTGGCAAATGACATTAACCTGTACGGTTACCACCTGCCGCTGGATGCGCACCCGGAGCTCGGTAACAACGTCCAGCTGGCGCAGCTACTGGGCATTACCGTGTTGGGCGAAATTGAGCCGCTGGTGCCGTGGGGCGAACTGGCGATGCCTGTTCCGGGGCTGGAGCTGGCCTCGTGGATTGAAGCGCGCCTGGGGCGTCGTCCGCTATGGAGCGGTGATACCGGCCCGGATACGGTGAAGCGTGTGGCCTGGTGCACCGGAGGCGGGCAGGGCTTTATCGACAGCGCCGCGCGTTTTGGCGTCGATGCTTTTATCACCGGCGAGGTGTCCGAGCAGACTATTCATTCGGCGCGTGAGCAGGGTCTGCATTTTTACGCGGCAGGCCATCATGCCACCGAGCGCGGCGGCATTCGCGCCCTCAGCGAGTGGCTGACGGAAAATACCGATCTGGATGTGACCTTTATTGATATCCATAACCCGGCCTGATGAGAGGTGCCTGAGTGCAGCGAGCGCGTTGTTATCTTCTGGGAGAAACGGCAGTGGTTCTGGAGCTCGAGCCGCCGGTGACCCTTGCCACGCAAAAGCGTATCTGGCGGCTAACCCAGCGTCTGGTCGATCTGCCGGAAGTGGTTGAAGCCATTCCGGGGATGAATAACATCACCGTGGTGCTGCGTAGCCCGCATACGCTGGCGCTGGATGCCATCGAACGTTTGCAGCGCTGGTGGGAAGAGAGTGAGGCGCTGGAGCCGGAATCGCGTGCCATCGAGATCCCGGTCGTGTATGGCGGTACGGGGGGACCGGATCTTGGCGTGGTGGCGGACCACTGTGGTTTAACAGCAAAGCAGGTTGTTGAGCTGCACAGCTCGGTTGACTACGTGGTCTGGTTCCTGGGGTTTCAGCCCGGATTCCCGTATCTGGGCGGATTATCCCCTCAGCTGCATACGCCACGTCGTGCCGAACCGCGCCTGAGCGTACCGGCGGGGACGGTGGCTATCGGCGGCGAGCAGACTGGCGTTTATCCGCTGACATCGCCCGGCGGCTGGCAGCTTATTGGGCATACCACCACACCCTTATTTGACCCGGGGCTGGAGACGCCAATACTCCTGCGTCCCGGCGATACCCTTCGCTTTATCCCGCAGAAGGAGGGGGTATGTTAACGCTTATTCGCGCCGGGCTTTATACCTCCGTACAGGATGCGGGCCGCTTTGGTATGCGCCAGTCTGGCGTGAGCTATTGTGGCGCGCTGGACAGGCCTGCGCTGGAGATTGCTAACGTGCTGGTGGGCAACCCCGGCAATACGGCCGCGCTCGAAATTACGCTCGGCCAGTGCGTCATTGAGTTTAGTCAGGAGACCTGGTTTGCCTTAACTGGCGCAGGGTGTGACGCGACGCTGGATGGTAAAGCGGTCTGGACCGGCTGGCGGCTGCGGGCGAAAGCCGGACAGCGTCTGACCTTAAAGCGTCCTTTGCACGGTGTACGTAGCTATCTCGCAGTGGCGGGCGGCATCGACGTGCCTGAGGTGCTGGGCTCATCCAGTACCGATCAGAAAGCCGGGATCGGCGGTCATGAAGGGCGTTTGCTGCGCGACGGCGATCGGCTGGCAATCAAGCCCTCGGCACGCCATTTCTCGACCGCGCAGGGCGTAAAACAGCTGCTGTGGGGAAACCAGATCCGCGCCTTACCGGGGCCGGAATATCATGAGTTTGACGAGGCTTCCAAAGAGTCCTTCTGGCGCTCGCCGTGGAAGCTCAGTCCGCAGAGTAACCGCATGGGCTACCGTCTTCAGGGGCAACCGCTGACCCGCACGACGGACCGGGAACTGCTCTCCCACGGTTTACTGCCTGGGGTTATTCAGGTTCCAGGCAACGGGCAACCGATCGTGTTAATGAACGACGCGCAGACGACCGGCGGTTACCCGCGAATTGCCTGCATCATTGAAGCCGATCGCTACCATCTGGCACAAATTCCTCTCGGGCAGCCGATTCACTTCGTGCAGTGTTCACTGGAAGAGGCGCTGAAGGCGCGGCAGGATCAGCAGCGTTATCTCGAACAGCTGGCGTGGAGGCTTGATGGTAAAGATTGATTTGAATGCCGATCTGGGCGAGGGCAGCAGCGCCGATGCGGCGCTGATGACGCTTGTCACCTCAGTCAACATCGCCTGTGGCTTTCACGCGGGCGATGCGCAAACCATGCTGGAGAGCGTGCGTAATGCCATCAAAAACGGCGTCGCGATTGGCGCTCATCCGAGCTTCCCTGACCGGGAAAACTTTGGCCGCACGGCGATGGATCTGCCGCCGGATACGGTCTACGCTCAGGTGCTCTACCAGATCGGCGCGCTGGAGGCGATGGTACGCGCTGAGAACGGTGTCATGCGCCACGTGAAGCCGCACGGCATGCTCTATAACCAGGCGGCAAAAGAACCGGCGCTGGCGGAAGCGATTGCTCGCGCGGTACGCGATTGTAACCCGCAGCTGATCCTTGTGGGGCTGGCAGGCAGCGAGCTTATTCGCGCCGGCGAGCTTCTGGGGTTAACCACGCGGCAGGAGGTCTTTGCCGACCGGGGTTATCAACCCGATGGCAGTCTTGTACCGCGTACACAAGCTGGTGCGTTGATAACGGACGAAGGTCAAGCGCTGGCGCAGACGCTGGAGATGGTGCGCGCCGGGCGAGTGACCGCCGTGGATGGCACATCGGCGCACGTTCAGGCTGATACGGTGTGTTTACACGGCGACGGCGAGCATGCGCTCCAGTTCGCGCGCCGCTTGCGGGCGGCGTTCTCTGAAGAGGGCATTCTGGTCAGCGCAGAATAATCATGAAAGGACAATAACATGCCAGAAGGTCCGGAGATCCGCCGCGCGGCGGATAGCCTGGAGGCGGCGATAAAGGGCAAACCGTTGACGCATGTCTGGTTTGCTTTTCCTCAGCTAAAACCGTTTGAATCACAGCTGGTGGGGCAGACGGTGACCCATATTGAAACGCGCGGCAAAGCGTTGCTCACGCATTTTTCCCATAACCTGACGTTATATAGCCATAACCAGCTTTACGGCGTCTGGCGCGTGGTGGAGGCGGACGAGCAGCCGCAAACCACCCGCGTGCTGCGCGTCAGGCTGCAAACGGCGGATAAAGCGATCCTGCTTTACAGCGCGTCGGATATCGAAATGTTAACGCCGGAGCAACTGCTGACGCACCCGTTTCTGCAGCGGGTCGGGCCGGACGTGCTGGACATGCGCCTGACGGCGAGCGATGTGAAGGCCCGGCTGTTATCACCTAAATTCCGTAACCGGCAGTTTTCCGGCCTGTTCCTTGACCAGGCGTTTCTGGCCGGGCTCGGCAACTACCTGCGGGTGGAGATCCTCTGGGAAGTCGGGCTGGCGCCGCAGCACAAAGCGTCCCAACTGAATGATGAACAGCTGGAGGCGTTATCCCACGCGCTGCTGGATATTCCGCGGCTGTCGTACAACACGCGCGGCGTGGTGGATGAGAACAAGCATCACGGGGCGCTGTTCCGGTTCAAGGTGTTTCATCGGGCGGGAAAGAAATGCGAAAGGTGTGGTGGCATTATTGAGAGAACCACTCTCTCTTCACGACCGTTTTACTGGTGTCCCGGGTGCCAGATGTAAAAAAGCCGGGTGGCGGCTACGCCTTACCCGGCCTACGTTTCACACTTGTAGGCCCGGTAAGCGTGAGCGCCACCGGGCTTAACTTTTAGCGCTTCAGGTCAGACTTAAAATCACGCTGCTCGTAGCCGGTATACAGCTGACGAGGACGGGCGATTTTCATGCCTTCGCTGTGCATTTCGTTCCAGTGCGCAATCCAGCCTACGGTACGGGCCATGGCGAAGATGACGGTGAACATGGAAGACGGAATGCCCATCGCTTTCAGAATAATGCCAGAGTAGAAATCGACGTTCGGGTACAGTTTCTTCTCGATGAAGTACGGGTCGTTCAGCGCGATGTGTTCCAGCTCCATCGCCACTTCCAGCAGGTCATCTTTGGTGCCCAGCTCTTTCAGCACTTCGTGGCAGGTCTCACGCATGACGGTGGCGCGCGGGTCGTAGTTTTTGTAAACACGGTGACCGAAGCCCATCAGGCGGAAGGAGTCATTCTTGTCTTTCGCACGACGCACGAACTCAGGAATGTGCTCAACGGTGCTGATCTCTTCCAGCATCTTCAGTGCCGCTTCGTTCGCGCCGCCGTGCGCCGGTCCCCACAGGGAGGCGATACCCGCAGCGATACAGGCGAACGGGTTCGCGCCTGAAGAGCCCGCGGTACGGACGGTAGAGGTAGAGGCGTTCTGTTCGTGGTCAGCGTGCAGGATCAGAATACGGTCCATCGCACGTTCCAGTACCGGGTTCACTTCGTACTCTTCGCACGGCGTGGAGAACATCATGCGCAGGAAGTTACCCGCGTAGGAGAGGTCGTTGCGCGGATACACAAACGGCTGGCCGATGGAATATTTGTAGCACATCGCCGCCATGGTAGGCATTTTGGACAGCAGGCGGAACGCCGCGATATCACGGTGACGCGGGTTATTCACGTCAAGGGAGTCGTGGTAGAACGCCGCCAGCGCACCGGTAATCCCGCACATCACCGCCATTGGGTGAGAGTCACGACGGAACGCATGGAACAGACGGGTAATCTGCTCATGGATCATGGTGTGACGGGTCACGGTGGTTTTGAATTCATCGTACTGGGCCTGCGTCGGTTTTTCGCCGTTCAGCAGGATGTAGCACACTTCCAGATAGTTGGATTCGGTGGCTAACTGATCGATGGGGAAGCCGCGATGGAGCAGGATACCTTCGTCACCGTCAATGTAGGTGATTTTGGATTCGCAAGATGCGGTAGAGGTAAATCCAGGGTCAAAGGTGAACACACCTTTAGAACCCAGCGTACGGATATCAATAACATCCTGACCGAGCGTGCCTTTTAGCACATCCAGTTCAATAGCAGTGTCACCATTTAGGGTGAGCGTTGCCTTTGTATCAGCCATTTACGGTCTCCTTAGCGCCTTATGCTTAAGACTGCGCTTCACCGGATTTGCTTTCAGCTGTAAATCACCGTTACCAGATTGTTATTTGGCTTACCGCTCAGCTCACGAGGACAAACCAGGGTACAGAGCTATGGCGCCTTGCAGGTAAACGAATGAAATATCAGTGAAACAACAGCAAATCAGCGTTTTTGCAGTCCGAATTATTCAAACCTGTATATCACTAATAACTGTCCTGATAACTTCGGTCAATACCATCACACTGTTACATAACTATTTGTCAGGTGAAAGTGAGACCTCATAACTTTTGCGCATTATATGCCTTTTCTGATGACGTTTGTAACAATATTGTTTAACATTTGTCAAATCAGATGATTAAAAATTAAAAAGATGTTGTTATCGTGACCCTGATCACTGTTCCAGAGAAAACCCGACAAACTGTATGTAGGTTAATTGTAATGATTTTGTGAACGGCCTATACTGCCGCCAGGTCTCCGGAACACCCTGCAATCCCGAGCCACCCAGCGTTGTAACGTGTCGTTTTAGCATCTGGAAGCAATGTTTTGCATGACGCGCAGTTATAGAAAAGGAACGCTGCTTGACCCGCATCGCAGTCCGGAGGAAGGAAACAATAAGAACAGCATGTGGGCGTTATTCATGATAAGAAATGTGAAAAAACAAAGACCTGTCAATCTGGATCTCAAAACGATCCGGTTCCCTGTAACAGCAATAGCGTCCATTCTGCACCGTGTTTCTGGTGTGATTACGTTTGTGGCGGTCGGTATTTTGCTGTGGTTACTGGGCACCAGCCTCTCTTCCCCTGAAGGATTCCTCCAGGCCTCTGCCATCATGAACAGCTTCTTCGTGAAATTCATCATGTGGGGCATTCTGACCGCGCTGGCGTACCACGTCGTTGTGGGTGTTCGCCATATGCTGATGGACTTCGGCTACCTGGAAGAAACGTTCGAAGCCGGGAAACGCTCCGCTAACATTTCATTTGTGATTACAGTCGTGCTTTCACTTCTCGCAGGAGTTCTCGTATGGTAAGCAACGCCTCCGCATTAGGACGCAACGGCGTACATGACTTCATCCTGGTCCGTGCTACCGCCATCGTTCTCACCCTTTACATCATCTATATGATCGGTTTCTTCGCGACCAGCGGCACGCTGACGTGGGAAATCTGGAGTGGGTTCTTCGGATCCGCCTTCACCAAAGTGTTCACCCTGCTGGCTCTGTTCTCCATCCTTATTCATGCCTGGATTGGTATGTGGCAGGTGTTGACCGATTACGTTAAACCGCTGGCGATTCGCCTCCCGCTGCAGCTGGCCATTGTGGTTGCACTGGTGGTTTACGTTATTTATGGATTCGTTGTGGTGTGGGGTGTGTAATGAAACTGCCAGTCAGAGAATTTGATGCTGTTGTGATTGGTGCCGGTGGCGCAGGTATGCGTGCCGCACTGCAAATTTCCCAGAGCGGCCAGACCTGTGCGCTGCTCTCTAAAGTATTCCCGACCCGTTCCCACACCGTGTCTGCGCAGGGCGGTATCACCGTTGCGCTGGGTAACTCCCATGAAGACAACTGGGAATGGCACATGTATGACACGGTAAAAGGTTCCGACTACATCGGCGACCAGGATGCCATCGAATATATGTGTAAAACCGGCCCGGAAGCGATTCTGGAGCTGGACCATATGGGTCTGCCGTTCTCCCGTCTGGAAAATGGCACTATCTATCAGCGTCCGTTTGGTGGCCAGTCGAAAAACTTCGGCGGCGAGCAGGCGGCACGTACCGCGGCGGCGGCTGACCGTACCGGTCATGCGCTGCTGCATACCCTGTATCAGCAGAACCTGAAAAACCACACCACTATCTTCTCCGAGTGGTATGCACTGGATCTGGTGAAAAACGCCGATGGCGCAATTGTTGGCTGTACCGCGCTGTGCATCGAAACCGGTGAAGTGGTTTACTTCAAAGCCCGCGCGACCGTGCTGGCGACCGGCGGCGCAGGCCGTATCTATCAGTCCACCACTAACGCCCACATCAACACCGGTGACGGTGTCGGTATGGCTATCCGTGCGGGCGTGCCGGTGCAGGATATGGAGATGTGGCAGTTCCACCCAACCGGTATCGCCGGTGCGGGCGTTCTGGTAACAGAAGGTTGCCGCGGTGAAGGTGGTTACCTGCTGAACAAACACGGCGAGCGCTTTATGGAGCGTTATGCCCCGAATGCGAAAGACCTGGCGGGTCGTGACGTGGTGGCGCGTTCCATCATGATCGAAATCCGTGAAGGCCGCGGCTGTGATGGCCCATGGGGTCCACACGCGAAGCTGAAACTCGACCATCTGGGTAAAGAAGTGCTGGAATCCCGTCTGCCGGGCATCCTGGAACTCTCCCGCACCTTTGCACACGTCGACCCGGTGAAAGAGCCGATTCCGGTTATCCCAACCTGCCACTACATGATGGGCGGTATTCCGACCAAAGTGACCGGTCAGGCGCTGACCGTGAACGAGCAGGGCGAAGACGTGGTTATTCCTGGTCTGTTCGCGGTAGGCGAAATTGCCTGCGTATCCGTACATGGTGCAAACCGTCTGGGCGGCAACTCCCTGCTGGACCTGGTAGTGTTTGGTCGCGCAGTGGGTCTGCATCTGCAGGAATCTATTGCCGAGCAGGGCGCGCTGCGTGACGCAACCGACGACGAAATTGATGCCTCTCTTGAGCGCCTCAACCGCTGGAACGGTAACCGTAACGGCGAAGATCCGGTGGAAATCCGTAAAGCGCTGCAGGAGTGCATGCAGCACAACTTCTCGGTATTCCGTGAAGGCGATGCGATGGCCAAAGGCCTTGAGCAGCTGAAAGCTATCCGCGAGCGTCTCAAAAATGCCCGTCTGGACGACACCTCCAGCGAGTTCAACACCCAGCGCGTTGAGTGCCTGGAGCTGGATAACCTGATGGAAACCGCGTTCGCGACGGCAATGTCGGCAAATTTCCGTACCGAAAGCCGTGGCGCGCATAGCCGCTTCGACTTCCCGGAGCGTGATGACGAAAACTGGCTGTGCCATTCCCTGTATCTGCCAGAGTCGGAAACCATGACGCGTCGTAGCGTCAATATGGAACCGAAACTGCGTCCGGCGTTCCCGCCGAAGATTCGTACTTACTAATGCGGAGACAGGATAATGAAACTCGAATTCTCAGTTTATCGTTATAACCCGGATGTTGATGACGCTCCGCGCATGCAGGACTACACCCTGGAAGCGGAAGAAGGTCGCGACATGATGCTGCTGGATGCCTTAATCCAGCTGAAAGAAAAAGATCCAACGCTGTCGTTCCGCCGCTCCTGCCGTGAAGGGGTTTGTGGCTCTGACGGGGTGAACATGAACGGCAAAAATGGCCTGGCCTGCATCACGCCAATTTCAGCGCTGCAGCGTCCTGGTCAGAAAATTGTTATCCGTCCTCTGCCAGGCCTGCCGGTTGTGCGTGATTTGGTGGTAGACATGGGGCAATTCTATGCACAATATGAGAAGATTAAGCCTTACTTATTGAATAATGGGCAAAATCCACCCGCTCGCGAGCACTTACAGTCTCCAGAGCAGCGTGAAAAACTCGATGGGTTGTACGAGTGTATTCTCTGCGCATGCTGTTCAACGTCCTGCCCGTCGTTCTGGTGGAACCCGGACAAGTTTATCGGCCCGGCCGGTCTGCTGGCTGCCTATCGCTTCCTGATCGATAGCCGCGACACCGAAACCGACAGCCGTCTGGAAGGACTGAGTGACGCTTTCAGCGTATTCCGCTGCCATAGCATCATGAACTGCGTCAGTGTGTGTCCGAAGGGGCTGAACCCGACGCGCGCCATCGGCCATATTAAGTCGATGCTGCTGCAGCGCAGTGCGTAAGTAAATTTGCCGGATGGCGCTGCGCTTATCCGGCCTACGAAACTGTAGGCCCGGTAAGCGTAGCGCCACCGGGCAAAATGCAGAAACCTTTAAAAACTGCCCTGTACTACCCTGAAGTCCAGACAGTTTCTAAAGGTTCCTTCGCGGGCCAAATGAAAAGAGCTCGCAGGTGAACCCCGGCACGTACACGCGGTGTGCGTGGTAGTTTCTACGGCGAAAGTAAGCATAAAAATGCTTAAGGGATCACGATGCAGAACGGCGCAATGAAAGCCTGGCTGGACTCTTCTTACCTCTCTGGTGCGAACCAGAGCTGGATAGAACAGCTCTATGAAGACTTCTTAACCGATCCTGACTCAGTGGACGCAAACTGGCGTTCCATGTTCCAGCAGTTGCCTGGCACAGGGGTCAAACCGGATCAATTCCATTCCAAAACACGTGATTATTTCCGTCGTCTGGCGAAGGATGCCTCACGTTACTCTTCTGCGATTTCCGACCCTGACACCAATGCGAAGCAGGTTAAAGTCCTGCAGCTTATCAACGCTTATCGCTTCCGCGGTCACCAGCATGCGAATCTCGATCCGCTGGGACTGTGGAAACAAGACCGTGTGGCCGATCTCGATCCGGCGTATCACGATCTGACCGAGGCCGATTTCCAGGAAAGCTTTAACGTAGGTTCCTTTGCCATCGGCAAAGACACGATGAAGCTGGGCGATCTGATTGACGCGCTCAAGCAAACCTACTGCGGCTCCATCGGCGCGGAATACATGCACATTACCTCTACCGAAGAGAAACGCTGGATCCAGCAGCGCATCGAATCCGTAGCGGGCCACGCGACCTTCTCAGCTGACGAGAAAAAACGCTTCCTGAACGAACTGACCGCAGCGGAAGGGCTTGAGCGCTATCTGGGCGCGAAATTCCCGGGCGCAAAACGCTTCTCGCTGGAAGGCGGCGACGCGCTGGTACCGATGCTGAAAGAGCTGATTCGTCACGCAGGCAAGAGCGGTACCCGTGAAGTGGTACTGGGTATGGCGCACCGCGGTCGTCTGAACGTACTGGTCAACGTGCTGGGTAAAAAACCACAGGACCTGTTCGACGAATTCGCGGGCAAACATAAAGAACACCTCGGCACCGGCGACGTGAAGTACCACATGGGCTTCTCGTCTGATATCGAAACCGAAGGCGGTCTGGTTCACCTGGCGCTGGCGTTTAACCCGTCACACCTGGAAATCGTCAGCCCGGTGGTTATCGGTTCCGTACGTGCGCGTCTGGATCGTCTGGACGAGCCAAGCAGCAATAAAGTGCTGCCAATCACCATCCACGGTGATGCGGCGGTAACAGGGCAGGGCGTGGTTCAGGAAACCCTGAACATGTCGAAAGCGCGTGGTTACGAAGTGGGCGGTACCGTTCGCATCGTGATTAACAACCAGGTGGGCTTCACCACCTCTAACCCGCTGGATGCGCGTTCTACCCCGTACTGCACCGACATCGGTAAGATGGTACAGGCGCCGATCTTCCACGTTAACGCGGATGACCCGGAAGCCGTTGCTTTCGTTACCCGTCTGGCGCTGGACTTCCGTAATACCTTTAAACGCGATGTGTTCATTGACCTCTTCTGCTACCGCCGTCATGGCCACAACGAAGCGGATGAGCCAAGTGCAACCCAGCCGCTGATGTACCAGAAAATCAAAAAACACCCGACCCCTCGCAAAATCTATGCTGACAAGCTGGAGAGCGACAAAGTGGCGACGCTGGAAGATGCGACCGAAATGGTCAACCTCTACCGCGACGCGCTGGATGCGGGTGAATGCGTGGTGAAAGAGCTGCGTCCGATGAACATGCACTCCTTTACCTGGTCTCCGTACCTCAACCACGAGTGGGATGAGAGCTACCCGAACAAGGTTGAGATGAAGCGCCTGCAGGAGCTGGCTAAACGCATCAGCACCGTACCGGACGCTATCGAGATGCAGTCTCGCGTGCAGAAAATCTACGCTGACCGTCAGTCCATGGCGGCAGGCGAGAAGCTGTTCGACTGGGGCGGCGCGGAAACGCTGGCTTACGCAACGCTGGTTGACGAAGGCATTCCTGTTCGTCTGTCCGGTGAAGATGCGGGCCGTGGGACCTTCTTCCACCGTCACGCGGTTGTTCACAACCAGTCCAACGGTTCAACCTACACCCCGCTGCAGCACGTGCACAACGGTCAGGGCCAGTTCAAGGTCTGGGACTCCGTGCTGTCTGAAGAAGCGGTACTGGCCTTCGAATACGGCTACGCCACCGCTGAACCACGCACCCTGACCATCTGGGAAGCGCAGTTTGGTGACTTCGCCAACGGCGCGCAGGTGGTTATCGACCAGTTCATCTCCTCCGGCGAGCAGAAGTGGGGCCGTATGTGTGGCCTGGTAATGCTGCTGCCGCACGGTTATGAAGGACAGGGTCCGGAGCACTCCTCCGCGCGTCTGGAACGTTATCTGCAGCTCTGCGCCGAGCAGAACATGCAGGTCTGCGTGCCGTCTACTCCGGCTCAGGTGTACCACATGCTGCGTCGTCAGGCGCTGCGCGGTATGCGCCGTCCGCTGGTGGTGATGTCGCCGAAATCCCTGCTGCGTCATCCGCTGGCGGTGTCCAGTCTGGAAGAACTGGCGAACGGTACCTTCCAGCCGGCCATTGGCGAAATTGACGAGCTGGATCCGCAGGGCGTGAAGCGTGTGGTGATGTGTTCTGGTAAGGTTTATTACGACCTGCTGGAACAGCGCCGCAAGAACGATCAGAAAGATGTCGCCATCGTGCGTATCGAACAGCTTTATCCGTTCCCGCATCAGGCGATGCAGGAAGTGCTGAAACAATATGCTCACGTACATGATTTTGTCTGGTGCCAGGAAGAGCCGCTCAACCAGGGCGCATGGTACTGCAGCCAGCATCATTTCCGTGAAGTGATTCCATTTGGGTCAGCCCTGCGTTATGCAGGTCGCCCGGCCTCCGCCTCTCCGGCGGTAGGGTATATGTCCGTTCACCAGAAGCAGCAACAAGATCTGGTCAATGACGCGCTGAACGTCGATTAATTAAAGGATACAAAATGAGTAGCGTAGATATTCTTGTTCCCGACCTGCCTGAATCCGTAGCAGATGCGACCGTCGCTACCTGGCACAAAAAACCAGGCGATGCCGTTAAGCGCGATGAAGTGCTGGTAGAAATCGAAACTGACAAAGTGGTACTGGAAGTACCGGCTTCGGCGGATGGCGTTCTGGACGCGGTGCTGGAAGATGAAGGTACCACCGTCACCTCTCGTCAGATCCTGGGTCGCCTGCGTGAAGGCAACAGCGCGGGCAAAGAGTCCAGCGCGAAGTCTGAAGAGAAAGCCTCTACGCCGGCTCAGCGCCAGCAGGCTTCTCTGGAAGAACAGTCTAACGACGCCCTCAGCCCGGCGATCCGTCGCCTGCTGGCTGAACACAGCCTTGACCCGGCAGCCATCAAAGGCACCGGTGTGGGCGGTCGTCTGACCCGCGAAGACATCGACAAACACCTGGCGAAAGCGCCTGCTCAGGCAGAAGCGAAAGCCCCTGCGGCAGCACCAGCAGCTCAGCCTGCTCTGGGCGCCCGCAGCGAAAAACGCGTGCCGATGACTCGCCTGCGTAAGCGCGTGGCCGAGCGTCTGCTGGAAGCGAAAAACTCCACCGCGATGCTGACCACCTTCAACGAAGTGAACATGAAGCCAATCATGGACCTGCGTAAGCAGTACGGTGACGCGTTTGAAAAACGTCACGGTATCCGTCTGGGCTTTATGTCCTTCTACGTGAAAGCGGTAGTTGAAGCGCTGAAACGCTACCCGGAAGTGAACGCGTCTATCGATGGCGATGACGTGGTTTACCACAACTATTTCGACGTCAGCATGGCGGTTTCTACCCCACGTGGCCTGGTAACGCCAGTTCTGCGTGATGTGGATACCCTGGGGATGGCTGACATCGAGAAAAACATTAAAGAGCTGGCTGTTAAAGGCCGCGACGGCAAGCTGACCGTAGACGATCTGACCGGCGGTAACTTCACCATTACCAACGGCGGTGTATTCGGCTCGCTGATGTCTACCCCGATCATTAACCCGCCGCAGAGCGCGATCCTGGGTATGCATGCCATTAAAGATCGCCCGATGGCGGTAGACGGTAAAGTTGAGATCCTGCCGATGATGTATCTGGCGCTCTCTTACGACCACCGCCTGATCGACGGCCGCGAGTCCGTGGGCTTCCTGGTAGCGATTAAAGAGCTGCTGGAAGATCCAACGCGTCTGCTGCTGGACGTCTAGTGACTATTTAGCATCACCTGCCCTGTAGGCCGGATAAGCGTAGCGCCATCCGGCACACAGACTGCGCCGGTCTACAGGTTTGAAGATAACGATTACCCTGAAGGATGGATAGAACACATGAACTTACATGAATATCAGGCCAAACAGCTGTTTGCCCGGTATGGCTTACCGGCTCCGGTGGGTTATGCCTGTACTACCCCGCGTGAAGCAGAAGAAGCTGCATCTAAAATCGGTTCCGGCCCGTGGGTAGTTAAGTGTCAGGTTCACGCTGGTGGCCGTGGTAAAGCGGGCGGTGTGAAGGTTGTTAAGAGTAAAGAAGAGATTCGTGCGTTTGCTGAACATTGGCTCGGCAAGCGTCTGGTGACCTACCAGACAGACGCGAACGGCCAGCCGGTTAACCAGATCCTGGTTGAAGCGGCGACCGACATCGCGAAAGAACTGTACCTGGGCGCGGTTGTTGACCGTAGCTCCCGTCGCGTGGTGTTCATGGCGTCTACCGAAGGCGGCGTGGAAATCGAAAAAGTGGCGGAAGAGACCCCGCACCTGATCCACAAAGTGGCTATCGATCCGCTGGCGGGCCCAATGCCTTACCAGGGTCGCGAGCTGGCGTTCAAACTGGGTCTGGAAGGTAAACTGGTTCAGCAGTTCACCAAGATCTTCATGGGTCTGGCAACCATCTTCCTGGAGCGCGATCTGGCGCTGATCGAGATTAACCCGCTGGTGATCACCACCCAGGGCGACCTGATCTGCCTCGACGGCAAGCTGGGCGCTGACGGCAACGCGCTGTTCCGCCAGCCGGATCTGCGCGAAATGCGCGATCAGTCCCAGGAAGATCCGCGTGAAGCGCAGGCTGCACAGTGGGAGCTGAACTACGTGGCGCTGGACGGCAACATCGGCTGCATGGTTAACGGTGCGGGCCTGGCGATGGGCACCATGGACATCGTTAAGCTGCACGGCGGTGAGCCAGCAAACTTCCTCGACGTGGGCGGTGGCGCAACCAAAGAGCGCGTAACCGAAGCGTTCAAAATCATTCTCTCCGACGACAACGTGAAGGCCGTTCTGGTTAACATCTTCGGCGGTATCGTCCGTTGCGACCTGATCGCCGACGGTATCATCGGTGCGGTAGAAGAAGTGGGTGTTAACGTTCCGGTTGTTGTGCGTCTGGAAGGTAACAACGCTGAACTCGGCGCGAAAAAACTGGCTGACAGCGGCCTGAATATTATTGCAGCGAAAAGTCTGACGGATGCAGCTCAGCAGGTTGTTGCCGCAGTGGAGGGGAAATAATGTCAGTTTTAATTAATAAAGATACCAAGGTTATCTGCCAGGGCTTCACCGGTAGCCAGGGGACTTTCCACTCCGAACAGGCGATTGCTTACGGCACACAGATGGTTGGCGGCGTAACGCCAGGTAAAGGCGGCACCACCCACCTGGGCCTGCCGGTGTTCAACACCGTGCGTGAAGCCGTAGAAGCGACGGGCGCAACCGCGACCGTGATCTACGTTCCGGCTCCGTTCTGCAAAGACTCTATTCTGGAAGCGATCGACGCAGGCATCAAACTGATCATCACCATCACAGAAGGCATCCCGACGCTGGATATGCTGACCGTGAAGGTGAAGCTGGATGAAGCAGGTGTGCGTATGATCGGCCCGAACTGCCCAGGCGTTATCACCCCGGGCGAATGCAAAATCGGCATCATGCCGGGCCACATTCACAAGCCGGGCAAAGTGGGCATCGTGTCCCGTTCCGGTACCCTGACCTATGAAGCGGTTAAGCAGACCACCGACTACGGTTTCGGCCAGTCCACCTGTGTGGGCATCGGCGGTGACCCGATCCCGGGCTCTAACTTCATCGATATCCTGAAGATGTTCCAGGAAGATCCACAGACCGAAGCGATCGTGATGATCGGTGAGATCGGTGGTAGCGCGGAAGAAGAAGCGGCTGCTTACATCAAAGAACACGTGACCAAGCCAGTTGTGGGTTACATCGCGGGTGTGACTGCGCCGAAAGGCAAGCGTATGGGTCACGCAGGCGCGATCATCGCCGGTGGTAAGGGTACGGCTGATGAGAAATTCGCAGCGCTGGAAGCCGCAGGCGTGAAAACCGTTCGCAGCCTGGCGGATATCGGCGAAGCACTGAAATCCATCATTAAGTAAGTCCTCTCTGCTCCCCGAAAGGGGGGCGTTGAAGTATAAAAATGTCCGTTTCGACATGGTTGGCCGCTGTAAAGCGGCCTTTTTTATTGCCTGCGTCTGGCGACAAGCGTGAACTTGTAATCGTCGGTATTGAACACGTTGCGGCTGTATTCAAATACCCGTCCGTCCTTGAGAAACCCGCGGGAGACTTTTTCCAGGATCGGCTTTGCCGGATCGAGCGACAGCGCGGCAATCGCTTCCTCTGACGGCATGACTGGCACCAACTCCTGCTCGCTGCGATCGATAACCAGCTTTTTGATCTGCTCAACGTAGTGGTATTTCGAATTCTCCATCACTTCCCAGGTGAGGTCGGGGAACAGGGCTAGCGGCATCCACGTTTCTTCCAGATTTACCGGTTTTTGTTTGATAAAGCGGACGCGTTTGACGTGCCAGACTTTATCGTCAGGAGAGAGATTCAGCTTTTCGGCAAGTTTTGCATCGGCTTTCAGCACTTCGAAAATGCTCACCTCACTGTGGGTATCCACGTTCCGGTCCGCCAGTTTTTCGTAAAACCCGGTGAGCTGGTAAATATCGTAATTGACGCGCTCTTCTTTTACGTAGGTGCCGCTGCCCTGAATGCTCTCGACTATCTGCTCTTCCGTAAGCAGCTTCAGCGCCTGTCTCACCGTGACGCGACTCACGTTGAATGCCTCCTGAAGGCTGGACTCGGTCGGTAACGCATCGCCAGGTTTTAACTCTCCCGCACTGATTTTCTCGCGAAGCGCATCGGCTATTTGCCGGTACATCGGTTTGTTACTCATCGAATCTGCCTTTCTAATACCTTTTCATGGAATTATGCCTCCCACTTAAGATTTGTAAATAATACAAATTAAATACAAATTTGCATTGTTAGTGAAAGTGATCACATAAATGTATTGTGTGACCTGCCACAATTGCCGCCAGACAATAACAACTTATGTGTGAGGATCTTATGAACCTGACGACTTTGACCCACACCAGTGCTGTCTGCGTGCAGGCGCACTATGCCAGCCGTGATGAGGCCATTCGCCAGCTTGCGATGCGGCTGGTGGCGCTGGGCAAAATCACAGATGGCGATGCATTTCTGGCGGAGGTCTACCGTCGTGAATCGCAGGGGCCAACCGCACTGGGTGAAGGGCTCGCTGTCCCCCATGGTAAATCGAGCGTGGTGATCGAAGCGGCTTTTGCGGTTGCTACGCTAAGCGAACCGCTGGAGTGGGAGGGGGTGGACGGCCCTGAAAACGTTGAGCTAATCGTCCTGCTTGCCATTCCGCCTGCTGAAGCGGGATCCACGCATATCCAGGTGCTGACGGCGCTGACGTCTCGCCTGGCTGATGATGCCCTCCGGGAACGCGTTATGGCTGCAGCGACGGCGGAGGATCTGCTTGATGCGCTAAATGGTATCTCGCAGGAAGACGAGGTTGCCACATTGGTGAATGCACCAACCGTCATCTGTGTTACCGCCTGTCCGGCCGGGATTGCCCATACCTATATGGCAGCTGAGTACCTGGAAAAAGCGGGACGTAAGCTCGGCGTCAACGTGGTGGTCGAAAAGCAGGGGGCGAACGGCATTGAAGGGCGCATTACTGCCCAGCAGTTGCAGGAGGCGAAAGCGTGCATTTTTGCCGCAGAAGTGGCGATCAAAGAGAGCGAGCGCTTTCAGGGGATCCCCGCCATTTCCGTACCCGTCGCGGAACCCCTGCGCCATGCTGAAGCGCTGATTGAGCGCGCGCTGGCGCTAAAGCCCTCCACCGATGCGCGTCATGCGCAGGTCGATACCGAAACGAAAAAGAGCGTTAAAACTGAACTCAAGCAGGCGCTTCTGAGCGGCATCTCCTTTGCGGTGCCGCTGATTGTCGCCGGCGGTACGGTGCTGGCCGTATCGGTACTGCTGGCGCAAATCCTTGGCCTGCAGCACCTGTTTGACCAGGAAAACTCGTGGTTGTGGATGTACCGCAAGCTTGGCGGCGGCATGCTTGGCATTTTGATGGTGCCTGTTCTGGCAGCCTATACCGCTTACTCGCTGGCGGATAAACCCGCGCTGACCCCGGGCTTTGCGGCTGGTCTGGCTGCCAATATGATCGGCTCTGGTTTTCTCGGCGCTATCGTCGGCGGGCTGATCGCGGGCTACCTGATGCGCTGGGTGAAAAACCACATCCGGCTCAGTAGCCGCTACAACGGCTTTCTGACTTTTTATCTCTATCCGGTGATTGGCGTGCTGGGCGCGGGCAGCCTGATGTTGTTTGTGATCGGCGAACCGGTGGCCTGGCTCAATAACACGCTCACCGTCTGGCTTAACGGTCTGTCCGGCGCGAATGCGCTGCTTCTCGGGGCGATCCTCGGGTTTATGTGCTCATTCGATTTGGGTGGCCCGGTCAACAAAGCCTCCTACGCGTTCTGCCTTGGGGCGATGGCGAACGGGGTATACGGTCCCTATGCCATTTTTGCCTCCGTCAAAATGGTGTCGGCCTTCACCGTCACGGCGTCAACGTTGCTGGCCCCGAAACTGTTTAAACCCTTTGAAATTGAAACCGGTAAATCCACCTGGCTGCTCGGCCTCGCGGGCATCACCGAAGGGGCGATTCCGATGGCGATTGAAGATCCGCTTCGCGTTATTGGCTCATTTGTACTCGGCTCCATGGTAACAGGCGCGATTGTCGGTGCGATGGGGATCGGCTTGTCTACGCCGGGGGCCGGTATTTTCTCTCTCTTTTTACTTCACGATGCCGGGTTGAGCGGTGTGGTTGCGGCGGCGGGCTGGTTTGGCGCGGCGCTGGTGGGTACCGCTATCTCCACCTTTATTCTGCTGCTCTGGCGACGCCAGGCGGTGAAAAAGGGCAACTACGTCACTGAAGACGCCATACCGTAACAATGCACAAACAGGAAACGAAGATGAAAGCTGTATCTCGCGTTCATATCACGCCGCATATGCACTGGGACCGTGAGTGGTACTTCACCACCGAAGAGTCGCGTATTCTTCTGGTCAATAATATGGAAGAGATCCTGACCCGTCTGGAGCAGGATGACGAGTATAAATATTATGTCCTCGATGGACAGACGGCGGTGCTGGAGGATTATTTTGCCGTCGTGCCCGAAAACCGCTCGCGGGTGAAAGCGCTTGTGGCGCGCGGAAAGCTGATTATCGGCCCCTGGTATACCCAGACCGATACCACGATTGTCAGCGGCGAGTCGATTGTCCGCAACCTGATGTACGGCATGCGCGACTGTATGGCGTTCGGCGAGCCGATGAAGATCGGTTATCTGCCGGATTCGTTTGGTATGTCCGGCCAGCTTCCGCATATCTATAACGGGTTTGGCATTACCCGCACGATGTTCTGGCGCGGCTGCTCGGAACGACACGGAACCGATAAAACCGAATTTCTCTGGCAGAGCCAGGACGGTAGCGAAGTGACTGCGCAGGTACTGCCGCTGGGCTACGCGATTGGTAAGTACTTACCGGAGGACGAAGCGGGGCTGCGAAAACGGCTCGACAGCTATTTCGAGGTCCTGGAAAACGCCTCCGTCACCAAAGAGATTTTGCTGCCCAACGGTCACGACCAGATGCCGCTGCAGCAGAACATTTTCGCGGTGATGGATAAGCTTCGCGAAATCTATCCCCAGCGTCAATTTGTGATGAGCCGGTTCGAAGAGGTGTTTGATTATATCGACGCGCACCGCGATGAGCTGGCGACGCTAAAAGGGGAGTTTATCGACGGGAAATATATGCGCGTTCACCGGACCATCGGCTCCACGCGCATGGACATTAAAATCGCCCATGCGCGTATCGAGAACAAAATTGTCAATATCCTCGAGCCGCTGGCGGCGCTTGCCTGGACGCTGGGCTTCGACTACCACCACGGCCTGCTGGAGAAGATGTGGAAAGAGATCCTCAAAAACCACGCTCACGACAGCATCGGCTGCTGCTGCAGCGATAAGGTGCACCGCGAGATTGTCTCCCGCTTTGAACTGGCTGAGGACATGGCAGACAACCTCGCGCGCTTCTATATGCGCAAGATCGTCGACAACATGCCGCAAAGCGACGCCGATAAGCTGGTGATGTTCAACCTGATGCCCTGGCCGCGTGAAGAGGTGATGAACACCACGATTCGGCTGCGGGCCAGCCAGTTCCGACTGCGCGATGAAAAAGGCAACGAGATCCCCTATTTCATTCGCAGCGCGCGCGAGCTCGACCCGGGGCTCATTGACCGGCAGATTGTCCATTACGGCAATTACGAGCCTTTTATGGAGTTTGATATTCAGCTCAGCCAGATACTGCCGTCGATGGGCTACCGTACTCTGTTTATCGAACCGAATGTGGCCGAGAAGAGGATTTCTGCGGTGAAAAACATCGAATCCTTACTTGAAAATGCCTTCTGGCAGATTGACTTAAATGACGACGGCACGCTGCGCCTGCGCGACAAAGAAAGCGGGCTTATTTATGACCGCGTACTGGAAATCGAAGAGAGTTCGGATGATGGCGACGAGTACGACTACTCGCCTTCTCGGGAAGAGTGGAGACTCACTTCAGCGCAGGGCGAATATGAGGTTGAGGTCACGCATGAAGGCTGGCAGAGCAGGGCGGCTATCCGCCATCGTATCGCCGTTCCGGCTAATCTGGCTGAACGCGCGACGCGCCAGCGAAACGGCTCTCTCAGCGTGGAGTTTGACGTCACGCTTAGCCATAACAGCAGGCGTATCGATGTGGCCGTACATCTCGATAACCAGGCCGACGACCACCGCGTTCGCGTGTTGATCCCAACCCCGTTTATGACAACGGAAGTGTTAGCGGATACGCAGTTTGGCTCGATCATTCGCCCGGTGCAGGACGCGGCGATGGCGAGCTGGGAGGAGGAGGGCTGGAAAGAAGCGCCGGTTCCCGTCTGGAATTTACTCAACTATGCCGTCCTGCAGGAAAAGCGAAACGGGCTGGCGCTCTTCACCGAGGGACTGCGCGAGTTTGAAGTGATGGGCAATGACCAAAAAGCATTCGCCATAACCTTGTTGCGTGGCGTGGGGCTGCTCGGGAAAGAGGATTTGCTGTTGCGTCCAGGCAGACCTTCGGGGATCAAAATGCCTGTTCCTGACTCTCAGGTGCGCGGGCTGTTAGCCTGTCGCTTTAGCCTCTTCAGCTTTAGTGGCGCGCCGGAAAACGCAGGCGTCGCACAACAGGCTAAATCGTGGTTAACGCCGGTGCAGTGCTATAACAAAATTCCCTGGGATGCGATGAAACTGAATCGCGCGTCGTTTATCACGCCGGAAAATTACAGTCTGTTAGCGCTTTCGCCAACGGGATGCGTGCTCAGTACGCTCAAAAAGGCTGAAGATCGTGATGAGCTCATTCTCCGACTGTTCAACCCTTCGGCGTCCAGCGCCTGTGACACGACGTTATCCATTAATCCGACGGTGAAACGGTGGCGCGAAACGGACATGAACGAACGGATAATGGAGCGGTGTGAAGAAGAGGGCATTGTCGGGGCATTCAGGCCGGGGCAGTCGCGAACCTTTAGTATTCTTATCGCCTGAACCCGTGATACAAAAAAGGCTGCAGAGAAGGCGGCCTTTTTTCATTAAATAGTCACACAGTGGTGTTAACTTATGGGGTGCCAAAAGTAAATTAAATGTAATTTTGAAGGGTTGCATAAATGCAATGGAAAAATATTCTGGCCCGACTACGCTTTATTGTTTGTCCCGCGTCGAAATGGTGCTTTCTTTAGCGTTAATTAAAATCACTTCTGTTTATATTTTTTCCCGTCTTCGATAACTAACTCCATCTTTGTATGCACATATCGTTAACATGGTTTTTACCATTCTTACCATGATTAAACATGGTTAACATCAGTGGTTGTTTTTGATTTAAATCAAAGTTTAATCCTTGGAAAAAGACACTGAAAAGCGCTAAATTGTCCGCGATCAAAATGGCCGAAAAGTGGTAATTTTGCTATAAATTGATCACCGTCGAAAAACGTAAATGTGATTCAATAAAAACCTGTTTATTGTAAGGGTTTTGCAGCGTATTATATTTGCGGGATCAATTTGAGTTTTTTATTAACGTATTTGTAACCTCACGTCATCGTTTTTATCCTCCTTCAGGGTAATAACGACGACAAGGATGCGAATAATTTGTATTGGGGCATGCGTGTGGATCTCTCTCTGACGGGGTTCACTCTCGGAGTCTTCATGCGATGAGCAAGGAGTCATGATGTTAGATATAGTCGAACTGTCGCGCTTACAGTTTGCCTTGACCGCGATGTACCACTTCCTGTTTGTGCCACTGACGCTCGGTATGGCGTTCCTGCTGGCCATCATGGAAACGGTATACGTTCTCTCCGGCAAACAGATTTATAAAGATATGACCAAGTTCTGGGGCAAGTTGTTTGGTATCAACTTCGCACTGGGCGTGGCAACCGGTCTGACCATGGAGTTCCAGTTCGGGACTAACTGGTCTTACTATTCCCACTATGTAGGGGATATCTTCGGTGCGCCGCTGGCCATTGAAGGTCTGATGGCATTCTTCCTCGAATCCACCTTTGTAGGTCTGTTCTTCTTCGGTTGGGACCGTCTGGGTAAAGTCCAGCATATGGCGGTGACCTGGCTGGTGGCATTAGGTTCGAACCTGTCCGCGCTGTGGATCCTGGTGGCGAACGGCTGGATGCAGAACCCGATCGCGTCTGATTTCAACTTCGAAACCATGCGTATGGAGATGGTCAGCTTTGCCGAGCTGGTCCTGAACCCGGTTGCGCAGGTTAAATTCGTCCACACCGTCGCTTCTGGCTATGTGTGCGGCGCAATGTTTATCCTGGGTATCAGTTCTTACTACATGCTGCGCGGTCGTGACTTCGCGTTTGCGAAGCGCTCCTTTGCTATCGCGGCAAGCTTCGGTATGGCGGCTATCCTCTCTGTTATCGTTCTGGGTGATGAATCCGGCTACGAAATGGGTGACGTGCAGAAAACCAAACTGGCCGCTATCGAAGCCGAATGGGAAACCCAACCGGCGCCTGCGGCCTTTACGCTGTTTGGTATTCCGGATCAGGACGCGCAGCAAAACCACTTCGCGATTCAGATCCCTTACGCGCTGGGTATCATCGCCACCCGTTCTGTTGATAAGCAGGTGACGGGGCTGAAAGAGCTGATGGTTCAGCACGAAGAGCGTATCCGTAACGGTATGAAAGCCTACTCGCTGCTGGAACAGCTGCGTGCCGGTTCTACCGACCAGGCCGTTCGCGATCAGTTCAACAACGTGAAGAAAGATCTGGGTTACGGTCTGCTGCTGAAGCGCTATACCCCGAACGTGTCTGATGCGACAGAAGCACAGATCCAGATGGCAACCAAAGACTCGATTCCACGCGTTGCGCCTCTGTACTTCGCATTCCGTATCATGGTGGGCTGCGGCATCATCATGCTGCTGATCATTGCGGCGTCCTTCTGGTCCGTGATTCGCAACCGCATCGGCGAGAAAAAATGGCTGCTGCGCACTGCGCTGTACGGTATTCCACTGCCGTGGATCGCAATCGAATCCGGCTGGTTTGTGGCGGAGTATGGCCGTCAGCCATGGGCGATTGGTGAGGTACTGCCAACGGCGGTAGCGAACTCCTCCCTGACAGCGGGCGACCTGATCTTCTCCATGCTGCTGATTTGTGGTCTGTACACCCTGTTCCTGGTAGCTGAACTGTTCCTGATGTTCAAGTTCGCGCGCCTTGGCCCAAGCAGCCTGAAAACCGGTCGCTATCACTACGAGCAGTCCACTGCGACTACTCAGCCGGCACGCTAAGACAGGAGTCATCAAATGATCGATTATGAAGTATTGCGTTTTATCTGGTGGCTGTTGATCGGCGTTCTGCTGATTGGTTTCGCCGTCACGGATGGTTTCGACATGGGGGTGGGGATGCTCACCCGTTTCCTCGGTCGTAATGACACCGAGCGTCGAATCATGATCAACTCCATCGCCCCTCACTGGGACGGTAACCAGGTGTGGCTGATCACCGCAGGCGGCGCGCTGTTCGCTGCCTGGCCGATGGTCTACGCGGCTGCGTTCTCCGGCTTCTACGTGGCGATGATTCTGGTGCTGGCTTCTTTATTCTTCCGTCCGGTCGGTTTCGACTACCGTTCCAAGATTGAAGACACCCGCTGGCGCAACATGTGGGACTGGGGCATCTTCATCGGTAGCTTCGTTCCACCGCTGGTGATCGGCGTGGCGTTCGGTAACCTGCTGCAGGGCGTACCGTTCCACCTGGACGAGTACATGCGTCTTTACTACACCGGTAACTTCTTCCAGCTGCTGAATCCGTTTGGTCTGCTGGCCGGCGTGGTGAGCGTGGCGATGATCATCACTCAGGGCGCAACCTACCTGCAGATGCGTACGGTTGGTGAACTGCACCTGCGTTCTCGCGCGACGGCTCAGGTCGCTGCGCTGGTCACGCTGGTCTGCTTCGCACTGGCCGGTGTGTGGGTGGTGTACGGTATTGATGGCTACGTGGTGACGTCTGCGATTAACCATACTGCGCCGTCTAATCCGCTGACCAAAGAAGTGGCGCGTCAGGCAGGTGCATGGCTGGTGAACTTTAACAATACCCCTGCACTGTGGGCTATCCCGGCGCTGGGCGTATTGCTGCCGCTGCTGACCGTGTTGACGTCTCGTCTGGAGAAAGGTGCGCTGGCGTTCGTGTTCTCATCACTGACCCTGGCGTGCATTATCCTGACGGCGGGTATTGCGATGTTCCCATTCGTCATGCCATCCAGCACCATGCTGAATGCTAGCCTGACCATGTGGGATGCAACGTCCAGCCATATGACGCTGAACCTGATGACGTATGTTGCTTGCGTGTTCGTTCCGATCGTTCTGGCCTACACCATCTGGTGTTACTGGAAAATGTTCGGTCGCATCACGAAAGAACATATCGAAAGCAACACCCACTCTATGTACTAAGTAAGGAGCTGAATATGTGGTATTTCGCATGGATTTTAGGGACGCTTCTTGCCTGTGCATTTGGTGTCATCACTGCCCTGGCGCTTGAGCACGTAGAAGCGACCAAAGCGGGTGAAGAAAAACACTGATGAATATTATCGCGAAACTTTACGCGGTAATGGACAAGCGCCCGTTACGGGCGCTTTCTTTAGTGATGGCATTACTGCTGGCAGGTTGTATCTTCTGGGACCCTTCGCGCTTTGCAGCGAAAACCAGCGAGCTTGAAATCTGGCACGGCTTCCTCATTATGTGGGCGGTGTGTGCAGGTGTGATCCACGGCGTGGGCTTTCGTCCGAAAGCCGTTCACTGGCAGGGAATTTTTTGCCCGCTGATTGCCGATCTGGTGCTTCTCGCCGGTTTGATTTTCTTCTTCTTCTGAATAAGAAATGTCCGTTAACGTTATGGGCTTACCCGAGCCCATAAAAATTTACTCTCCGTTTACTTTCCCCCATTCCCAACCCTCTTTCCCGCGCGTATAGTAGCGAAGTTTAAAAGCATTAACTTTTGTTGCATTACCGGGATGTAAAGTGAATACAACGCTGTTTCGATGGCCGGTTCGTGTCTATTACGAAGATACCGATGCCGGTGGTGTGGTTTACCACGCCAGCTACGTTGCTTTTTATGAACGGGCACGCACAGAGATGCTGCGCCATCATCACTTTAGTCAACAGGTACTGTTGGCTGAGCGAGTTGCCTTCGTGGTTCGCAAGATGACGCTTGAGTATTTTGCGCCTGCCAGACTCGACGATATGCTCGAAGTCCAAACTGAAATTACATCAATGCGCGGGACCTCACTGGTTTTCACGCAGCGGATAGTCAACGCAGAGAATACCGTACTGAACTCAGCTGAAGTACTGATTGTTTGTGTTGATCCAACCATAATGAAGCCTCGTGCGCTTCCTAAGTCTATTGTCGCGGAGTTTAAGCAGTGACTGACATGAATATCCTTGATTTGTTCCTGAAGGCAAGCCTTCTGGTTAAACTTATCATGTTGATTTTGATTGGTTTTTCAATCGCATCCTGGGCCATCATCATCCAGAGAACGCGTATCCTCAATGCCGCTGGCCGTGAAGCCGAAGCGTTTGAAGATAAGTTCTGGTCGGGTATTGAGCTTTCTCGTCTGTATCAGGAAAGCCAGGGACGCCGTGAAAACCTTACAGGCTCCGAGCAAATTTTTTATAGCGGTTTCAAAGAGTTTGCCCGTCTGCATCGTGCAAACAATCATGCGCCGGAAGCGGTGGTGGAAGGTGCCTCGCGTGCGATGCGCATCTCTATGAACCGCGAGCTGGAAAACCTTGAAACGCACATTCCATTCCTCGGTACTGTCGGTTCCATCAGCCCGTATATCGGCCTGTTTGGTACCGTGTGGGGGATCATGCACGCCTTTATCGCGCTGGGCGCGGTGAAGCAGGCGACGTTGCAGATGGTTGCACCGGGTATCGCTGAAGCACTGATTGCGACCGCTATCGGTCTGTTTGCGGCAATTCCGGCGGTTATGGCTTACAACCGTCTGAACCAGCGTGTGAACAAACTGGAACTGAACTACGACAACTTTATGGAAGAGTTCACTGCGATTCTGCACCGTCAGGCGTTTACCAGCACCGAGAGCAACAAGGGGTAAACCATGGCCAGATCGCGTGGACGAGGTCGTCGCGAGCTCAAGTCCGAAATCAATATCGTTCCACTGCTGGACGTCCTGTTGGTACTGCTGCTGATCTTCATGGCGACAGCGCCAATCATTACCCAGAGCGTGGAAGTGGATCTGCCGGATGCGACAGAATCACAGGCGGTGAGCACCAATGACGATCCTCCGGTTATCATTGAGGTTTCCGGCGTAGGGCAATACAGCGTCGTGGTAGAGAAAGATCGTATGGATCAGCTGCCGCCTGAGCAGGTGATTGCTGAAGCGCAGCGTCGCCTGGAGTCAAATCCGAAAACGGTCTTCTTAATCGGTGGCGCGAAAGACGTACCCTACGATGAAATTATTAAAGCGCTGAACTTGCTACATAGTGCGGGTGTTAAGTCAGTTGGCTTAATGACCCAACCTATTTGATCATCCGCGTAGTTTTTGGGAACCGATAGTGTCAAAGGCAACCGAACAGAACGACAAGCTTAAGCGAGCGATAATCGTCTCCGCAGTGCTGCACGTTATTCTCTTTGCAGCGCTGATCTGGAGTTCGTTCGACGAGCATATTGATGCATCAGCCGGCGGCGGTGGAGGGTCTTCCATTGACGCCGTGATGGTGGATCCCGGTGCGGTAGTACAGAACTATAATCGCGAACAACAGCAGAAGGCGAGTGCCAAACGGGCTGAAGAGCAGCGTGAAAAACAGTCGCAACAGCAGGCGGAAGAGCTGCGTGAAAAGCAGGCCGCAGAGCAGGAACGTCTGAAGCAGCTTGAGAAAGAACGTTTGCAGGCGCAGGAAGCTGCGAAAGAGCAGGCGGAACAGCAGAAACAAGCCGAAGAGGCCGCGAAGAAAGCACAGGAACAGCAAAAGCAGGCGGAAGAGGCGGCAGCAAAAGCCGCAGCGGACGCGAAAGCACAGGCTGATGCCCAGGCAAAATTAGCGGCAGAAGCGGCGAAGAAAGCCGCTGCTGATGCTCAGAAGAAAGCTGAAGCAGAAGCGGCGAAGAAAGCCGCTGCAGATGCTCAGAAGAAAGCTGAAGCGGAAGCCGCGAAGAAAGCCGCTGCTGATGCGCAGAAGAAAGCCGAAGCGGAAGCCGCGAAGAAAGCCGCTGCTGATGCTCAGAAGAAAGCTGAAGCGGAAGCCGCGAAGAAAGCCGCTCAGGACGCAGAGAAGAAAGCTGCTGCCGAGGCCGCTAAGAAAGCGGCTGCTGCTGAGAAAGCGGCAGCAGAAAAAGCAGCTGCCGCGGAAAAAGCCGCTGCTGATAAAAAAGCTGCAGCTGAGAAGGCCGCTGCCGATAAGAAAGCCGCAGCTGAAAAAGCGGCTGCTAAAAAGGCTGCCGCAGCTGAAAAAGCCGCTGCCGCCGCAGGGGTTGACGATCTGCTGGGCGATTTGAGCTCCGGTAAGAATGCACCGAAAACGGGTGGTGGGGCGAAAGGAAACAACGCAGCGCCGACCGGAAGTGGTAACACTAAGAGTAACGGTGCGACCGGGGCTGAAATCAACGGTTATGCCGCGCAGATTAAATCCGCTATTGAAAGCCGATTCTATGATGCGTCTTCCTATACCGGTAAAACGTGTACGTTGCGTATAAAGCTGGCTCCGGACGGCATGCTGCTGGATATCAAGTCGGAAGGTGGCGACCCGGCTTTATGTACTGCGGCCCTGGCTGCAGCGCGTCAGGCGAAGATGCCGAAACCGCCGTCTCAGGCAGTTTACGAAGTCTTCAAAAATGCGCCGCTGGACTTCAAACCTTAAGTTACATTTTCCCCGTGCAAACGGGGAAAAATAGACCAGGTTTAGTCACAGGGTTCGGGTAGTTTTGTCTATTTGAGTTTGTTAACATTCTGCTAAATTATCGTGGGTAAGGTTACCCGGATAAGGGAGATATGATGAAGCAGGCATTACGTGTAGCATTTGGTTTTTTAATGCTGTGGGCAGCAGTACTGCACGCAGAAGTACGTATCGAGATCACCCAGGGGGTGGACTCGGCACGCCCAATCGGTGTTGTTCCGTTCCAGTGGGCCGGTCCTGGCGCTGCACCTGAAGATGCCGGTGGCATCGTGGCGGCTGACCTGCGTAACAGCGGTAAATTCAACCCGTTAGATCGTTCTCGTCTGCCTCAGCAGCCGGGTAGCGCGCAGGAAGTACAGCCTGCAGCATGGTCTGCACTGGGTATTGATGCCGTGGTTGTGGGTCAGGTTACGCCTAACCCGGACGGCTCTTACAACGTGGCCTGGCAGCTGGTGGATACCGGCGGTGCACCGGGTACCGTTCTGGCTCAGAACTCTTACAAGGTCACTAAGCAGTACCTGCGCTACGCGGCTCACGCTGCCAGCGATGCGGTATTCGAAAAACTGACCGGCATTAAAGGTGCGTTCCGTACCCGTATTGCTTATGTGGTGCAGACCAACGGTGGTCAGTTCCCGTATGAGCTGCGCGTATCTGACTACGACGGCTACAACCAGTTCCTGGTGAAACGTTCTTCACAGCCGCTGATGTCTCCAGCCTGGTCTCCGGACGGTTCTAAACTGGCCTATGTCACCTTCGAAAGTGGCCGTTCAGCACTGGTTATCCAGACGCTGGCAAACGGTGCTGTTCGTCAGGTAGCATCTTTCCCACGTCACAACGGTGCGCCTTCGTTCTCTCCGGACGGTTCTAAACTGGCGTTTGCGCTGTCAAAAACCGGTAGCCTGAATCTGTACGTGATGGACATTGGCTCTGGCCAGATCCGTCAGGTGACCGACGGTCGCAGCAACAACACCGAACCTTCATGGTTCCCGGACAGTCAAAACCTGGCGTTTACCTCTGACCAGGCTGGCCGTCCACAAATCTACAAAGTCAACATCAACGGCGGTGCTCCGCAGCGTATTACCTGGGAAGGTTCGCAGAACCAGAACTCAGACGTGAGCAGCGACGGTAAATTTATGGTAATGGTGAGCTCCAACGGCGGGCAGCAGCACATTGCCAAACAAGATCTGGTAGCGGGTGGCGTTCAAGTTCTGTCGTCAACGTTCCTGGATGAAACGCCAAGTCTGGCACCTAACGGCACGATGGTAATCTACAGCTCTTCTCAGGGGATGGGATCTGTGCTGAATCTGGTTTCTACAGATGGGCGTTTCAAAGCGCGTATTCCGGCAACTGATGGACAGGTAAAATCTCCTGCCTGGTCGCCGTATCTGTAAATAATAATTAATTGATTACTAAAGGAATCATAGAAATGCAACTGAACAAAATGCTGAAGGGGCTGATGATCGCTCTGCCTGTAATGGCAATCGCAGCGTGTTCTTCTAACAAGAACGCAAGCAATGACCAGAGCGGCGAAGGCATGATGGGTGCCGGCACCGGTATGGACGCGAACGGCAATGGCAACATGTCTTCTGAAGAGCAAGCGCGTCTTCAGATGCAGCAGCTGCAGCAGAACAACATCGTTTACTTCGATCTGGATAAATACGACATCCGTTCTGACTTCGCTGCGATGCTGGATGCGCACGCTAACTTCCTGCGTAGCAACCCATCTTACAAAGTCACCGTAGAAGGTCACGCGGACGAACGTGGTACTCCAGAGTACAACATCTCCCTGGGTGAACGTCGTGCTAACGCTGTTAAAATGTACCTGCAGGGTAAAGGCGTTTCTGCTGACCAGATCTCCATCGTTTCTTACGGTAAAGAAAAACCTGCAGTACTGGGTCACGACGAAGCGGCTTACTCCAAAAACCGTCGTGCCGTACTGGTTTACTAAGAGAATTGCATGAGCAGTAACTTCAGACATCATCTGTTGAGTCTGTCGTTACTGGTTGGAATAGCGGCCCCCTGGGCCGCTTTTGCTCAGGCACCAATCAGTAGTGTCGGCTCAGGCTCGGTAGAAGACCGGGTCACTCAACTCGAGCGTATTTCTAACGCTCACAGCCAGCTTTTAACCCAACTCCAGCAACAGCTCTCCGATAACCAGAATGATATTGACGCTCTCCGTGGGCAGATTCAGGAAAGCCAGTATCAGCTTAACCAGGTTGTGGAACGTCAGAAGCAGATTTTGCTGCAGATGGATAGCCTGAGCAGCGGTGGTGGTGCAGCACAAGCACAGCCAGCCGCGGGCGATCAGAGCGGTGCAGCGACATCAGCTCCGGCTGCGGATGCTTCTGCTTCAACAGGTGCGCCTGTACAGAGCGGTGACGCGAATACGGACTACAACGCGGCCATTGCCCTGGTGCAGGATCAATCTCGTCAGGATGACGCGCTCGTTGCGTTTCAGAATTTTGTTAAGAAATACCCTGATTCCACTTATCAGCCAAATGCGAATTACTGGCTCGGTCAGCTGAATTACAACAAGGGTAAAAAGGACGATGCGGCGTTTTATTTTGCCTCCGTGGTAAAAAACTACCCGAAATCGCCAAAAGCGCCTGATGCGATGTACAAAGTGGGCGTCATCATGCAGGACAAAGGCGACACTGCGAAAGCCAAAGCGGTTTATCAGCAGGTGGTCTCTAAATTCCCGGGTACCGAAGGTGCTAAGCAGGCGCAAAAACGTCTGAATTCGATGGGATGATTATCGCATGACCAGAAATCGCGTTATTTCTGGTCGTGCAGCATGATTCGTAAGCAGTTAAGTGATCTTCATCGAAATTTTTGTTGCGCTGAATTCTTAAATCAGTAATATATGCCGCCGTTGCCACGGGATATCAAACAACGTGAAAACAGCGTAAAAGTGGGTCGTTAGCTCAGTTGGTAGAGCAGTTGACTTTTAATCAATTGGTCGCAGGTTCGAATCCTGCACGACCCACCACTTAACGCATACCGGCAGTACAGAGTGGGTGATTAGCTCAGTTGGTAGAGCATCTCCTTTACACGGAGGGGGTCGGCGGTTCGAGCCCGTCATCACCCACCACTCGGGTCGTTAGCTCAGTTGGTAGAGCAGTTGACTTTTAATCAATTGGTCGCAGGTTCGAATCCTGCACGACCCACCAATTTTAATATCTTACTCAGATATTAAACGTGAAGGATAACGTTGCTTTAGCAACGGCCCGAAGGGCGAGGCGAAGCCGAGTCATCCTGCACGACCCACCACTCTCCGGTGGTACCGAGTAAAAATCTTCGAAGTCAGCACCCGAATGGGTCGTTAGCTCAGTTGGTAGAGCAGTTGACTTTTAATCAATTGGTCGCAGGTTCGAATCCTGCACGACCCACCACTTCGAAGAAAAAAATCCCGCAAGGGGTCGTTAGCTCAGTTGGTAGAGCAGTTGACTTTTAATCAATTGGTCGCAGGTTCGAATCCTGCACGACCCACCAGTGTAAAAAGGCGCCCTAAAGGCGCCTTTTTGCTATCTGCGGTACAACAAATGCTCCGCCCATCTATTCCCGGTGACTTTTCACTCCAGATTCGCTATCTTGTTTAGTATACAAAACACAATTGCCACGCGTTTTGCTATGTCAGGCAAAAGAAAGGCAATATTGTTAAGCCAGTAAAACGAGAAGCCATAATGAGTGTGATGTTTGATCCTGAAGCCGCAATCTATCCGTTTCCGCCAAAGCCTGTCCCGCTGAGCCAGGATGAAAAGCAATTCTACCGCGAGAAGATCAAACGTCTTCTTAAAGAGCGCGATGCGGTAATGGTGGCCCATTACTACACCGACCCGGAAATTCAGCAGCTGGCTGAAGAGACCGGAGGCTGCATTTCTGACTCACTGGAGATGGCACGCTTCGGTGCACGACATCCCGCTTCCACGCTACTGGTTGCTGGCGTGCGTTTTATGGGCGAAACGGCAAAGATCCTGAGCCCTGAAAAAACCATTCTGATGCCCACGCTTAATGCAGAGTGTTCGCTGGATCTGGGCTGTCCGATTGACGAATTCACGGCCTTCTGTGACGCCCACCCTGATCGGACCGTGGTGGTTTACGCCAACACCTCTGCGGCGGTAAAAGCGCGGGCCGACTGGGTAGTCACGTCGAGCATCGCCGTTGAGCTGATTGAACATCTGGACAGCCTGGGAGAGAAAATTATCTGGGCGCCTGACCGTCATCTTGGAAATTATGTCCAGAAGCAGACGGGGGCTGACGTTCTCTGCTGGCAGGGCGCCTGCATTGTGCACGACGAATTCAAAACTCAGGCGCTGGCGCGCATGAAGGCACTTTATCCTGACGCCGCCATTCTTGTTCACCCTGAGTCACCGCAGTCAATTGTCGACATGGCGGATGCCGTGGGCTCAACCAGCCAGCTTATCAACGCGGCAAGGACGTTGCCTCACAAGCAGCTCATCGTGGCGACCGATCGCGGTATCTTCTATAAGATGCAGCAGGCCGTGCCGGAGAAAGAGCTCCTTGAAGCGCCAACGGCGGGTGAGGGCGCAACGTGTCGCAGCTGTGCCCATTGCCCGTGGATGGCGATGAACGGCCTGAAGGCCATTGCCGAAGGGCTCGAGACAGGCGGTGCAGCACATGAAATCCATGTGGATGCCGCTCTGCGTGAAGGTGCGTTGATTCCGCTTAACCGCATGCTGGATTTTGCGGCTACACTACGTACTTAATTCAACACGCCGCGGAGAAAAGATGGATTTTTTTAGCACACATAACATTCTGGTTCATATACCGATTGGTGCAGGTGGCTATGACCTGTCATGGATTGAGGCCGTTGGCACGCTGGCGGGTTTACTCTGTATCTGGCTGGCAAGCCTGGAGAAGATCAGCAACTATGCTTTCGGGCTGATTAACGTCACGCTGTTTGCGATTATCTTCTTCCAGATCCAGCTTTACGCCAGCCTGCTTTTACAGCTGTTCTTCTTCGCCGCTAATATCTACGGCTGGTACGCGTGGTCGCGTCAGAACAGCCAGCAGGAGGCAGAGCTGCAGATCCGCTGGCTGCCCTTGCCAAAAGCCATCGCCTGGTTTGTCGCCTGCGTGGTGGCCATTGGCTTAATGACCGTCTACATCAACCCGGTGTTTGCGTTCCTGACCCGCGTCGCCGTTTCGGTCATGTCCGGTATCGGCCTGAACGTGACGATGCCAGAGCTGCAGCCGGATGCTTTCCCGTTCTGGGATTCCTGCATGATGGTGCTGTCGATTGCGGCGATGATCCTGATGACCCGTAAATATGTTGAGAACTGGCTGCTGTGGGTCATCATCAACGTGATCAGCGTGGCGATCTTCGCCCTGCAGGGCGTCTATGCGATGTCGCTGGAATATCTGCTGCTGACCTTCATTGCGCTGAACGGCAGCCGGATGTGGATTAACAGCGCGCGTGAGCGAGGCTCTCACGCGCTTTCCAGCTAGTGGTGATGATGATGTGAATGTCCGGACTGCGCCTCGTTAAGGTGGCAGTCCGGCCCGTTACAGGGCTGATACTCCATCTGGATGGTGGAGTGGCCAATTTCGTAGTGATGCTCAAGAAAATGCTGGATGCGTTCCAGCAGCGCATCGTGGTCGTGAGGCGGGATCACCTGGACGTGCAGCGTCATGACCGGTTTTTCCCCCACCAGCCAGACGTGCACATGATGCACATTGCGGACTTCCGGGACTGAACGGCGCAGGTTACGCTTCAGCTCATCAATGTCCATGGATGCTGGAGCCCCTTCAAGCAGTTCATTCACGCTCTCCTTCAACAGCCGCCAGGCACTGCGTAAGACCAGACACGACACCAGCACGGACAGAATCGGATCGACAGGTGTCCAGCCGGTGTAGAGGATCACCAGCGCGGCGACAATCGCCCCGACGGAACCGAGTAAATCCCCCAGAACATGCAGCGCCGCCGCGCGCACGTTGAGGTTCTTTTCCCCGCTGCCGCGGTGCAGAATCCAGAAGGCCAGGATATTCGCCAGCAGCCCCGCCACGGCAATCACCATCATGGTCGCTCCGGCGATCGGCTGAGGATGCCGGAAGCGCTGTACGGCCTCCCAGACGATAAGCACGGTAATGACCACTAGCGCAATGGCGTTAACAAACGCGGCCAGGGTGGTCAGCCTCAGCCAGCCGAATGTGTGGCGCGCATTTGGTGGACGACGCGCGAACTGCACCGCCAGCAGGGCGAAGAGCAGCGCGGCGGCATCGGTCAGCATATGTCCGGCATCGGCCAGAAGCGCCAGAGAGCCGGAAACCAGGCCGCCAATGACCTCGATAACCATAAACGTTGCCGTGACGCCAAAGGCCAGCATCAGTCGTTTAGCGTTGTCGTTGCCGGGAGAATGCGAGTGGGAATGGGAGTGCGCCATGTCTGCTTTCCTGAAGTGTTATTGTTTTTAGTGTAGCGTTTTTAATAGCTTACTCCAAAAAGAAAGGAGAGCCTGGGCTCTCCTTTTTCTGAGGGTTCATAACAAATTACTGGGTGGTGCCATCAGTTTTGGTATTGGCGCCGTTACCCACTTTGTCGTTAGGGTCCGGGCATTTGCCGTCCTTACACATCGAGTTCTTATGAACCTCATCCGAACTCATATTGTCATGATTCATGGTGCCGGAAGCGCTGCCGTTGGGATGCAGCATCGTGCCGCCGGTGTTGGTGTTCCCGGTATTGATCTGGTTGTTGTCGACATTATTCGGGGCGATATTCTGTTTCGCATCCGGGGCTGGCTGGCCTGCTGCCGCAGCCGCATTCGCATCCCCGTTGCTGTCTGATGTGCCCGTTTCCGCGGCCAGGACGCTGCCGCTGGCCAGAGTGAGTGTGGCGGTCAGGAAGAGGGTTGCCAGTTTTGTCATTTTCATCATGGTGCTCCTGTTCTTGTCGTTACGCTGGATAACATTCTCCAACAGTGCATCTTTTTCAGAGGCGAAAGATTCCGCCTTACGGACTTACGTCAGTAGGGAATCGCGTTTAAGCGTGTAAAATTGGTTGTTACAGTTAAAAAGCTTAGGTTAGATCTCATTTTTCGCTATTTTGTGGCGATTTTTAGGCGAATTCCAGGAATTATCTGCGTGAAGTGTAAAACCGTGTTTACACTTCCTGGTCGACAAGATAGATTGAAAGGATTGCTTTCATTACTAAAGATATGGCAGAGCTGGAAAGAAAATGAATTATCAGAACGACGATTTACGCATCAAAGAGATCAATGAGTTATTACCTCCTGTAGCGCTCCTTGAGAAATTCCCCGCCACTAAAAATGCCGCAAACACGGTTTCTCATGCTCGTAAAGCGATCCATAAGATCCTGAAAGGTAATGACGATCGTCTTCTGGTGGTGATTGGCCCGTGCTCCATTCACGATCCTGCAGCCGCGAAAGAGTACGCAGCCCGTCTGCTCACCCTCCGTGAAGAGCTGAAGGACGAGCTTGAAATCGTCATGCGCGTCTACTTTGAAAAACCGCGCACCACTGTGGGCTGGAAAGGGCTCATTAACGATCCGCATATGGATAACAGCTTCCAGATCAACGACGGTCTGCGTATTGCACGCAAGCTGCTGCTGGAGATCAACGACAGCGGCCTGCCTGCGGCCGGTGAATTCCTGGACATGATTACGCCACAATACCTGGCAGACCTGATGAGCTGGGGCGCAATTGGTGCCCGTACCACTGAATCTCAGGTGCACCGCGAGCTGGCGTCCGGTCTCTCTTGCCCGGTGGGCTTCAAAAACGGCACTGACGGCACCATCAAGGTCGCCATTGACGCTATCAATGCTGCAGGTGCACCGCACTGCTTCCTGTCGGTGACCAAATGGGGTCATTCCGCCATCGTTAACACCAGCGGTAACGGTGACTGCCATATCATTCTGCGCGGCGGTAAAGAGCCGAACTATAGCGCAAAACACGTGGCAGAAGTGAAGGTCGGGCTGGAAAAAGCCGGGCTGCCACCGCAGGTGATGATCGATTTCAGCCACGCCAACTCCAGCAAGCAGTTTAAAAAGCAGATGGAAGTGGGTGCAGATGTCTGTCAGCAGATTGCCGGCGGTGAGAAGGCGGTGATTGGGGTGATGATCGAAAGCCATCTGGTTGAAGGTAACCAAAATCTGGAAGGCAGCGAACCGCTGGTGTATGGCAAAAGCGTGACCGATGCCTGCATCGGCTGGGAGGATACCGATACCATCCTGCGTCAGCTGGCGAATGCGGTAAAAGCGCGTCGCGGCTGAATTATCAGGCACAAATAAAAAAGCGCGGAAGGCTCCGCGCTTTTTTTATGTCTGGCGAAAATTACTTCGCTTTACCCTGGTTCGCGACAGCCGCTGCTTTCGCAGCGATCTCTTCCGCGTTACCCAGATAGTAGTGTTTGATTGGCTTGAAGTTTTCGTCGAACTCATACACCAGCGGTACGCCAGTTGGGATGTTCAGTTCGAGGATTTCGTCTTCACCCATGTTGTCCAGGTATTTCACCAGCGCGCGCAGGGAGTTACCGTGAGCCGCGATGATCACGCGCTCGCCGCTTTTCAGGCGTGGCAGAATGGTTTCGTTCCAGTAAGGCACAACGCGGTCGATGGTCAGCGCCAGGCTCTCGGTGGTTGGCAGCTCAGCGTCGGTCAGCTTCGCGTAACGCGGGTCGTGGCCCGGGTAGCGCTCGTCATCTTTGGTCAGCTCTGGCGGGGTGATTGCGAAGCCGCGACGCCACTGTTTAACCTGCTCGTCGCCGTATTTCTCAGCGGTTTCCGCTTTGTTCAGGCCCTGCAGCGCACCGTAGTGACGTTCGTTCAGTTTCCAGGACTTCTCAACCGGCAGCCAGGCCTGATCCAGTTCGTCCAGCACGTTCCACAGGGTGTGGATGGCACGTTTCAGCACAGAGGTGTAAGCAAAATCAAAGCTGAAGCCTTCTTCCTTCAGCAGTTTACCTGCTGCTTTTGCTTCGCTTACGCCTTTCTCAGACAGATCAACGTCGTACCAACCGGTAAAGCGGTTTTCGTTGTTCCACTGGCTTTCGCCGTGACGCACCAGGACCAGCTTAGTTATAGCCATCTCTTACTCCTCAAGCATTTTTAGAATGATAACAATTCTCATTATATTGCCGTGGCCGTGCCACCAGCAACGCTTAACCCTAACCATAGCGAAAATAGTCTCTGAGTGTAAGATGCTTGTGAATCCAGGGTTATGATTTTGTCTGCGATCGGCGCTATTTTCAGCAAGGCGCGCAGAAAAAAGCCCTCCGATGGGAGGGCTGGAAATCAATGCGGAATAAAATGATACTCTGTGACGCTAACGTACTCTTTACCCGGGCGCAGCACGCAGTCCGGCTGCGGCCATTCCGGATGGTTCGGGCTGTCCGGCAGGAACTCGCTCTCCAGCGCCAGGCCTTGCCAGTCGCTATACTCTTCGTGTTCGCGCGCCGTTGTGCCGCCGAGATAGTTACCTGAGTAGAACTGCAGGGCAGGGGCAGTGGTATACACCGTCATCTGCAGCTTCTCATCCGCAGACCAGACCTGCGCGGCAGGTTGTTTCACATCACCTTTGGCCTGTAGCAGGAACGCGTGGTCGTAGCCTTTCACCTTGCGCTGATCGTCATCGCTCAGGAAATCCTGGGCGATCGTTTTCGCGCTGCGGAAGTCAAAGCTGGTGCCGCTCACGTCTTTGAGGCCCTGATGCGGAATACCCATCTCGTCAACCGGCAGCCAGGCATCCGCCAGGATCTGCAGCCTGTGGTTACGCACGTCGCACTGGTTACCGTCCAGATTAAAGTACGCGTGATTGGTCAGGTTGACCGGACACGGCTTGTCGACCGTCGCACGGTATTCAATGGCGATACGGTTGTCGTCGGTCAGCGTAAAGCGCGCGGACGCGATAAGATTCCCCGGGAACCCCTGATCCCCATCAGGCGAATCCAGCGAGAACAGCACTTCCCCGTCGTTTTGACGAACAATCTTCCAGCGGCGTTTATCAAACCCGTCCGGTCCGCCGTGCAGCTGGTTCTCACCCTGGCTTGGAAGCAGGGCGTACTGCACGCCGTCGAGCTCAAAACGGCTCTTCGCGATGCGGTTAGCATAGCGCCCAACGGACGCGCCCAGATAGGCGGACTGATTGACGTACTGCTCAGGCGAGGCGCAGCCCAGCAGAGTCTCGCGCACGCTGCCGTCAGGCATCGGTACGCGGGCAGAAAGAAGGGTAGCACCCCAGTCCATCACCGTAACGACCATCCCTGCGCGGTTGCGCAGGGTTAACAGGCGATACGGCAGACCATCCGGTGCGAGGGTAGGCGTTTCGTTTAGCACTGTCCGGCTCCTTGTGATGCTTTGCAAACATAGAAGGTTTCTTTGATACCCGTTTTTGCTTCGTACTGCTTCGCCACGGCATCCTGTACGGCAGGAACCAGCTCTTCAGGCACCAGCGCAACGATGCAGCCGCCAAAACCGCCGCCCGTCATGCGCACGCCACCTTTATCGCCGATGGTGGCTTTGACGATGTCCACCAGGGTGTCGATTTGCGGAACGGTGATCTCAAAATCATCGCGCATGGAGGCGTGAGATTCCGCCATCAGCTCACCCATACGTTTCAGGTCACCTTTCGCCAGCGCGGAGGCGGCTTCAACGGTACGGGCATTTTCCGTCAGCACGTGACGAACGCGCCTGGCGACGACCGGATCCAGCTCGTGCGCCACTTTGTTAAATTCATTAAGCGTTACGTCGCGCAGGGCAGGCTGCTGGAAGAAGCGGGCACCGGTTTCGCACTGTTGGCGGCGGGTGTTGTACTCGCTGCCCACCAGCGTGCGCTTAAAGTTACTGTTGATGATTACCACAGCCGCGCCTTTTGGCAGGGGAACGGCTTTAGTGCCCAGCGAGCGGCAGTCGATCAGCAGCGCGTGCTCTTTTTTGCCCAGCGCGGAGATCAGCTGGTCCATAATGCCGCAGTTACAGCCTACGAACTGGTTTTCAGCTTCCTGACCATTCAGGGCGATTTGCGCGCCATCCAGCGGTAAATGATAAAGCTGCTGGAACACCGTACCCACGGCGACTTCCAGAGAAGCAGAGGAGCTTAAGCCCGCACCCTGCGGCACGTTGCCGCTGATCACTAAATCTGCGCCGCCAAAGTTTTTGTTACGCTTCTGCAGATGCTTCACCACGCCGCGCACGTAGTTTGACCACTGCTGGCTGTCGTGTGTCACAATCGGGGCATCGAGGGAAAACGCGTCCGTTTCATTACCGTAATCCGCCGCAATCACGCGAACCTGGCGGTCGTCGCGCTTCGCACAGCTGATGACGGTCTGGTAATCGATGGCGCACGGCAGGACGAAACCGTCGTTATAGTCGGTGTGTTCACCAATCAGGTTGACGCGGCCAGGGGCCTGGATAACGTGGGTGGCAGGGTAGCCAAATTTCTCAGCAAACAGGGATTGTGTTTTATCTTTCAGACTCATTTTTTAGACTCCTGATTCGCGATAGTGGACGTCGCTAACGGCACGCAGACGTTCTGCTGCCTGTTCAGCCGTCAGGTCACGCTGGGTTTCCGCCAGCATTTCATAGCCCACCATAAATTTACGCACCGTCGCAGAGCGCAGCAGCGGCGGATAGAAATGGGCGTGCAGCTGCCAGTGTTGATTCTCTTCCCCGTTAAACGGGGCACCGTGCCAGCCCATGGAGTACGGGAAGGAGCACTGGAACAGGTTGTCGTAACGGCTGGTCAGCTTTTTCAGCGCCAGGGCAAGGTCGTCGCGCTGCGCGTCGCTGAGTTCGGTGATGCGCTGTACGTGCGCTTTCGGCAGCAGCAGCGTTTCAAACGGCCAGGCTGCCCAGTAAGGCACGACGGCCAGCCAGTGTTCGGTTTCCACCACGGTGCGGCTGCCGTCGGCCAGCTCACGGCGGGTGTAATCGACCAGCATTGGGGAACCGTTTTCCGCGTAATACGCTTTTTGCAGACGGTCTTCACGCTCGGCTTCGTTAGGCAGGAAGCTGTTCGCCCAGACCTGGCCGTGCGGATGCGGGTTGGAGCAGCCCATAGCCGCGCCTTTGTTTTCGAATACCTGCACCCACGGGTAAGTTTGACCCAGCTCGGCGGTTTGCGCCTGCCAGGTGCTTACCACCTCTTTCAGTGCCTCAACGCTCAGCTCCGGCAGCGTTTTGCTGTGGTCGGGGGAGAAGCAGATCACGCGGCTGGTACCGCGCGCGCTTTCGCAGCGCATCAGTGGATCGTGGCTTTCCGGTGCGTCCGGGGTGTCGGTCATCAGGGCGGCAAAATCGTTGGTGAAGACGAAGGTGCCTTTGTAGTCCGGGTTTTTATCCCCGGTGACGCGCGTGTTGCCCGGACAGAGGAAGCAGTCCGGGTCGTGCTGTGGCAGCGTTTGTATCGCAGGCGTTTCCTGCGCCCCCTGCCAGGGGCGCTTGGCGCGATGCGGAGAAACCAAAATCCATTGCCCGCTTAACGGGTTAAAGCGACGATGCGGATGATCGACGGGATTAAATTGCGTCATGACGGATCCTTAGTCCGGATAGCCCTGCGGGTGGCGTGACTGCCAGTGCCAGGTATCCTGTGCCATTTCATCAAGCGTGCGCGTCACACGCCAGTTAAGCTCTTTGTCGGCTTTGGTGGCATCGGCCCAGTAAGCAGGCAGATCGCCATCACGACGCGGCGCGAAGTGGTAGCTCACCGGTTTACCGCAGGCTTTGCTGAAGGCGTTAACCACGTCCAGCACGCTGCTGCCGACCCCGGCGCCGAGGTTGTAAATATGCACGCCCGGCTTGTTGGCCAGCTGCTGCATCGCGGCAACGTGGCCGTCGGCCAGATCCATGACGTGGATGTAGTCACGCACGCCGGTGCCGTCTTCGGTAGGGTAGTCATTGCCAAAAATCGCCAGCGAGTCGCGGCGACCCACGGCAACCTGCGCGATATACGGCATCAGGTTGTTCGGGATGCCCTGCGGATCTTCACCCATATCGCCGGACGGATGCGCGCCGACCGGGTTGAAGTAGCGCAGCAGCGCGATGCTCCACTCCGGCTGGGCTTTTTGCAGGTCGGTCAGGATCTGCTCCACCATCAGTTTGCTCTTGCCGTACGGGCTTTGCGGTGTCCCGGTTGGGAAGCTTTCAACGTAAGGGATTTTGGGCTGATCGCCGTAGACGGTAGCCGAAGAGCTAAAGATGAAGTTTTTGACGTTGGCCGCACGCATGGCGGAGATGAGACGCAGAGTACCGTTGACGTTGTTGTCGTAATACTCGAGCGGTTTCGCAACGGATTCACCGACCGCTTTCAGACCTGCGAAGTGGATCACCGCTTCGATGGCGTGGTCGTGAAGGATCTCGGTCATCAGCGCTTCGTTGCGGATGTCGCCTTCTACAAAAGTCGGTTGTTTACCGCCAAGACGTTCAATCACAGGCAGCACGCTGCGCTTACTGTTGCACAGGTTGTCGAGGATGATGACGTCGTGACCGTTTTGCAGCAGTTGCACGCAGGTATGACTACCTATGTAACCGCTACCACCTGTTACCAGAACTCGCATATTTCGCTCCATTGGGCTTATGGTATGTAATAACCATAGCATAACAGAGACGCGAAAAGTGTGACATGGGATAAAATAGTGGAATCGTTTACACTGTTTTTAAAGTCCGATTATCAGCCGCTGTGGGGCATTGTAGATCAACGGGATAGCAATGTCTTAGTGCAGGTTATCTGAAAAACGGAGGGCGGTGCCCTCCGGGAGTTAATCGATTTTGCTTTGCAGATAACGATACTGCTCACCGTCCGGAACAAACTCCAGCCGATGGGTGATGCAGGAGGGGGCATCTTCGGCATGGTGTGAAACGAAAAGCAGCTGCGTTTCACCTTCGCTAATCAGCACGTCCACAAAGCGGCGGATAAGCTGTCGGTTCAGCGGATCGAGTCCCTGCAGCGGTTCGTCGAGGATCAGCAGCGTAGGGTGTTTTACCAGCGCGCGAACGATCAGGGCCAGACGCTGCTGCCCCCAAGACAGACTATGAAACGGTGCGTCAGCGACCCGGTTGTCCATGCCCAGGATATCCAGCCACTGCTGGGCCAGCTTGTGCTGTTTGTCCGACACAGCCTGATAAATACCGATGGAATCAAAATAGCCGGAGAGGATCACGTTGCGTACCGTGGTACTGACCCGGTAATCCAGATGCAGGCTGCTGCTGACATAGCCGATATGTTTTTTAATATCCCAGATGGTTTCGCCGCTGCCGCGACGCCGACCGAACAGCGTCAGATCGTTGCTATAGCCCTGCGGGTGATCGCCGGTGATCAGGCTAAGCAGCGTTGATTTTCCCGCGCCGTTAGGGCCGACAATCTGCCAGTGCTCGCCTGGATTGACCGTCCAGCTTAGACGGTTAAGGATCGGGCGATCGTCATAAGAGACCATCCCATCCCGCAGCACGATGCGCGGCTGGTGGGGGTCAAGCGCATGGCGGGCCGAAGGGGCGTCAGGTTCCGGAAGAGTAATACCGTCGAGCTGTTCGCTATGCGCGAGCTGGGCAATGAGCGCCTGCTTAAGCAGTGCGGTTTTTTCGCCAGTCTCGGTCAGGTTACAGTCGGCCAGTACGCCCGCGTGCTTGATAAAGTCCGGAATTTCATCGAAGCGGTTAAGGACCAGCACCAGGGTATATCCCTGCCGATTAAGCGACTCCAGCAGAGCCGCAAGCTGCGCACGGGACTGCACGTCAAGACCGTCGAACGGTTCGTCCAGAATAAGAAGGTCAGGCTCGCTCATCAGCGCCTGACAAAGCAGCGTTTTCCGCGTCTCGCCGGTCGAAAGGTATTTAAAGCGCCGGTTCAGCAGGGCGGTGATACCGAACCGTTCTGCCAGGCGCTGACAGCGGGCGGGGTCTTTCACCTCATCCTGAATAATTTCTGCCGTCGTACGGCCGGTATCGTCTTCGCCAGGGCTGAGTAAATCGGTGTTGTTGCGCTGCCACTCGTCGCTGACCAGCTTTTGCAGTTGTTCAAACGACAGGCGCGTCAGGCGCGTAAAGGTGCTCTGGTATTCGCCCTTGAGGAGGTTGAGCTCGCCGGCCAGCGCGCGGGCCAGCGCAGATTTACCGCTGCCGTTAGTGCCGACAAACGCCCAGCTTTCACCCGCGCGTATCGTCAAATCAGCAATCGTCAGCGTTCGGGTATCGCTAAGACGAAACGTGCCTTGCGAAATATGCAATGATGACATGATTTATCCCTGTTTTTGCAGCAATAGATATCAGGGATACGCACTGTCGGCGCGATTGTCAATGTGCTCAGCACAATGTGGCGATAATCACCCGATCTGCGTTGAACCAGGCGGTGACGACAGTACCTTCTTCTAAACCGTCCGCCTCGCTAAGCGGTATTGTCGCGCAAAGCCGTTGCCCGTCTGCCAGGGTCATCAGCACTTCGCACTGCGCCTGGCCGCGTTCGATATGGCTAATTTCGCCCTGCAGCTGGTTATCTGCTGCCTTTGCGGTGTCGGGATCGCGCGTGATATTGACCCACGGTGCTTTCAGCAGCACCAGCACCTCTTTCCCTTCGTCCAGCTCAAGGCGCTCTGCACTCTGCGCCGTTATGGCGGCTTTCAGACGGGTAGTCCCATCGGCAAGCAGGATTTCAATATGCTGCTGTACCTGGAGATTATCGCGCGCCGTCACCGTGCCAAACCACTGGTTGCGGGCGCTGGTTTGTAACGAGAAGCGGGAAATGGCGGCCAGCAAACTGTCCAGCGGAACGTCGTCGTCGTCGCTCAACACATCAAACGCTTTTTGCTGGATCCGGGCCAGCAGATCGTAAAGCTGAATAAGGCGCTGACCGTAACGTGTCACGATTGCACCGCCGCCGCCTTTGCCGCCCGTGGCTCTGTCTACCAGCGGCTGTTCGCTCAGGGTGTTCATCTCGTTGATGGCGTCCCAGGCGCTTTTATAGCTGATGCCCGCGTTTTTCGCCCCCTGGCTAATCGAGCCTGTTTGTTCTATTTGTTTAAGCAGGGCGATACGTCGCGGATCGGCGAACAGCTTTTGCTGAAGTCGGAGTGTGAGAAGAATTTCGGCCTGCATAACAGTGTCCTGGCAAAAAGAGTATTGTGACCCAAATGGTGCAGGGCGCAAAGGGTACCGCACAAAAGGGGATGTTTTTCTCACTTGAAAGGGTAGAATAAGCTATTCACAATATCTGGAGAAAACCATGTTAGAGTTGTTGAAAAGTCTGGTATTCGCCGTGATCATGGTACCAGTAGTGATGGCCATCATCCTCGGTGCCATCTACGGCCTGGGTGAAGTGTTCAACGTCTTTTCGAACATTGGTCACAGAGACCAGGCTAAAAAGCAGCATTGATTCCCCACAAAACGCCCGGCTTGTCCGGGCGTTTTGCTCTCAAGATTTTCCCGTTTTCGCCGATAATATTTAACGTATCACACCGGTTTACCTCTTCAGCGGTACGATTTAACGCTGGGATCTCCCTGACGTTACCGTTATATTAATATGTATATAACGCTACTCACAGGAGTTAAAAATGGCACGTACCTGGGTACGCCTTTTCGCAGGGGCAACGCTGACGCTTTCACTTACCGGACACGCGCTGGCGGACGAGGGTAAAATCACGGTCTTTGCGGCGGCATCACTGACCAACGCGCTGCAGGATATCGCGGCGGCGTATAAAAAAGAGAAAAACGTCGAGGTGGTCTCCTCTTTTGCCTCTTCCTCGACGCTGGCGCGCCAGATAGAAGCGGGCGCACCGGCGGATTTGTTCATCTCCGCCGATCAGAAGTGGATGGATTACGCGGTGGAGAAGAAAGCGATTGATGCGACAACCCGCGAAACGCTGCTGGGGAATAGCCTGGTTGTCGTGGCGCCAAAAGCCAGCGCCCAGGCGGACATTACCATCAACAAAGAGACCAACTGGACGAGCCTGCTGAACGGTGGCCGTCTGGCGGTGGGCGATCCGGAGCACGTTCCGGCCGGTATTTATGCCAAAGAAGCGCTGCAAAAGCTGGGGGCATGGGAGACATTGTCGCCGAAGCTGGCTCCGGCGGAAGATGTCCGCGGCGCGCTGGCGCTGGTGGAACGCAACGAAGCCCCGCTGGGCATTGTGTATGGCTCTGATGCTGTTGCCAGTAAGGGTGTGAAAGTGGTGGCAACGTTCCCGGAAGACTCCCACAAGAAAGTGGAATATCCTGTTGCGATTGTTGATGGACATAAAAATGCGACCGTGACGGCCTTCCGCGATTACCTGAAGGGGCCGGAAGCGTCCGCAATCTTTAAACGTTACGGATTTACGACTCACTGATGATATTGACCGATCCTGAATGGCAGGCTGTTCTGCTGAGCCTTAAAGTCTCTTCCCTGGCGGTTGCGCTGAGTTTGCCCTTTGGGATCTTCTTTGCCTGGTTACTGGTTCGCTGTCAGTTTCCCGGCAAAACGCTGCTCGACAGCGTGCTTCATCTTCCGCTCGTTTTGCCGCCCGTGGTGGTCGGTTACCTGCTGCTGATTTCGATGGGGCGGCGCGGTTTTATCGGCGAGAAGCTCTACGACTGGTTTGGGCTGACGTTTGCGTTTAGCTGGCGCGGTGCGGTACTGGCGGCGGCGGTGATGTCATTCCCGCTGATGGTGAGGGCGATACGCCTCGCGCTGGAAGGCGTGGACATAAAGCTTGAACAGGCGGCGCGTACGCTGGGGGCAGGCCGCTGGCGCGTCTTTTTCACCATCACGCTACCCCTGACGTTACCCGGCATTATTGTTGGCACGGTGCTGGCCTTCGCCCGCTCGCTGGGCGAGTTTGGCGCGACCATCACGTTTGTGTCGAACATCCCCGGCGAGACGCGAACCATCCCGTCGGCGATGTATACTCTGATTCAAACGCCGGGCGGTGAAGGCGCGGCGGCGCGTCTGTGTATTATTTCAATTGTGCTGGCGCTGGCATCGCTAATGGTGTCTGAATGGCTGGCGCGGCTCAGCCGTGAGCGGATGGGGAAATAAGCATGCTGGAACTCCATTTCACCCAGACGCTGGGAAACCATACCCTGACGCTTAACGAGACGCTGCCGGCAAGCGGCATCACCGCCATCTTCGGCGTGTCGGGGGCGGGAAAAACGTCGCTGATTAATGCCATCAGCGGTCTGACCCGCCCGCAGTCAGGCCGTATTGTCCTGAATGACCGCGTCCTGAATGACGTGGAGAATAAAGTTTACCTCTCGCCGGATAAGCGCCGCATCGGCTATGTTTTCCAGGACGCGCGCTTATTCCCGCACTACAGCGTGCGCGGCAACCTGCGTTACGGCATGGCGAAAAGCATGGCCGGGCAGTTTGATAAGCTGGTGACGCTTTTAGGCATTGAACCTCTGCTCGACAGGCTGCCTTCCTCGCTTTCCGGCGGAGAAAAACAGCGCGTGGCGATTGGCCGCGCGTTGCTGACCGCACCCGAACTGCTGCTGCTCGACGAACCGCTGGCCTCGCTGGATATTCCGCGTAAACGTGAACTTCTGCCTTATCTACAGCGCCTGACGCGGGAAATTAATATTCCGATGCTCTACGTCAGCCATTCGCTGGATGAGATCCTGCATCTCGCCGACAAGGTGCTGGTGCTGGAAGAGGGCCGCGTCAAGGCCTTCGGCAACCTGGAAGAGGTGTGGGGCAGCAGCGTAATGCACCCGTGGTTACCCCGGGAACAGCAGAGCAGCATCCTGAAAGTGAACGTGCTGGAACACCACCCGCACTATGCGATGACCGCCCTGGCGCTGGGTGATCAGCATCTTTGGGTCAATAAGATTGATAAACCGTTACAGTCCGTACTGCGAATTCGCATTCAGGCGTCGGACGTTTCGCTGGTGCTGCAACCGCCGCTGCAAACCAGTATTCGAAATATTCTGCGCGCCAAAGTCGCGGAGTGTTTTGATGATAACGGGCAGGTGGAAGTGAAGCTTGAAGTGGGAAGCAGAACGCTCTGGGCGCGCATCAGCCCGTGGGCCAGGGATGAGTTAGGGATCAAACCCGGCCTGTGGCTTTACGCGCAAATTAAGAGCGTCTCGATTACCGCCTGATTACAACAGGTGGGTATAAATGTACTGCGCGATGCTGTCGGTGGTGTTGTCGCCGATCACCACGTTAGCACGCGCTTTGACCGCGTCGTCGGCATTGCCCATCGCCACGCCGGTACCGGCGGCTTCCAGCATGCTGATGTCGTTGTAGTTGTCGCCGAAGGCGATCACATCCCGCATCGACCAGCCTTTTGATTCCACAAACTGCGTCAGACGCTTGCCTTTGCTGTTGCCTTTACGGGCAATGTCCACCTGGTCATGCCAGGACCATTCGCACTCCAGACCCAGCGTCTGTTCCACGTGTTTTGCAAAGGTATTCAGTTTGGTCGTGTCTTCATCCGTCAGGGCGAATTTCCAGATAGCCTCAACGTCCTGGGCCGCCTGACGCAGTGAAGATACCTGAGTAAAGACCGGACGCTGCGCTTCAGGCAGGGACAACGCCCAGTTGCTGGTGCGCACCACATGGCCGGTTGGGCGCTCGTACACCATCGCGTTATCCACGTACATCAGGCCGTGAACGGCATGCTCATCCAGCAGATCAATCAATTGCAGCGCCTGGGGAACCGGCAGCGGGTCGGAGGCTAAAACCTTTTTTGCCTGATAATCATACAAATAGGTGCCATTACAACAAATTGCAGGTGTATCTAACGCCAGTGCCTGATAAAAAGGGTGAATGGCAACGTGATGTCGACCCGTTACGATAAGGAGTTGATATCCCGCTTCCTGTGCGCGTTTAAGCGCTTCCAGAGAAGAGGGGAGAAGGGTTTTTTGCGGCGTCAGTAAGGTACCGTCTAAATCCAGAGCAATCACACGCGAGGTCATCTGTTTTCCCGGGTTAATATTGAATTTACGTTTTGATGGGATGGTACACCGAGAGGCGAATGCTTCAAAACTCCTGTCGACAATTCAGCATTCACCGTCAAAAGTTAACTACTTTCATGCGCAGTGAGGAGTGAATATTCATGAAACAAACCGTTTATACCGCCAGTCCTGAAAGCCAGCAGATCCACGTCTGGCGTTTAAATACCGAAGGGACACTCACGCTGGTGCAGGTTGTTGATGTGCCAGGCCAGGTGCAACCGATGGTCATCAGCCCGGATAAACGTTTCTTGTACGTGGGTGTGCGCCCGGAGTTCCGTGTGCTGGCCTATCGCATTTCTCCGGACGATGGCGCGCTGACGTACACTGCCGAAGCCCCGCTGCCGGGCAGCCCAACCCATATCTCTACCGATCGTAAAGGCAACTTTGTCTTCAGCGGCTCTTATAACGCGGGCTGCGTCAGCGTAACGCGTCTGGAAAATGGTATTCCGGTCGACACCGTGGACGTGGTGGAAGGGCTTGAAGGCTGCCACTCGGCGAATATCTCTCCGGATAACCGCACGTTGTGGGTGCCTGCGCTGAAGCAGGATCGTATCTGCCTGTTCACCCTGAGCGACGATGGTCACCTGGTGGCGCAGAATCCTGCCGAAGTGACTACCGTTGAAGGCGCAGGTCCGCGCCATATGGTCTTCCATCCGAACCAGCAGTACGCCTACGTGGTGAACGAACTGAACAGCTCAGTGGACGTCTGGGAGCTGAAAGATCCTAACGGCCAGATTGAGTGCGTGCAGACGCTGGACATGATGCCGTCTGACTTCTCCGATACCCGCTGGGCGGCGGATATTCACATTACGCCAGATGGCCGTCATCTGTACGCCTGTGACCGTACCTCCAGCCTGATTACCGTGTTTAGCGTTTCCGAAGACGGCAGCGTGCTGGCGGTTGAAGGCTTCCAGCCGACGGAAACTCAGCCGCGCGGCTTTAATATCGATCACAGCGGCAAATACCTGATTGCGGCGGGGCAGAAATCCCACCACATCGCGCTGTATGAAATTAAAGGCGAGCAGGGTCTGCTGGAAGAGAAAGGGCGCTACGCCGTAGGCCAGGGGCCAATGTGGGTCGTGGTAAACGCTCACTAAGCGGCTAAAACAAAAAACCTCGCGAACGCGAGGTTTTTTTATGCCCGGTGGTTGCCGGGTGAGCACATCAAAACGTAACCAACATGGTTATCATAATGTCGACTCAAGGTGAAGTAAACTCATCGTCAACGAAGGACAAAGAACACAGAATGATTATCGGTTGTTATTTTTAAAATAATCAGTTGTTTAGAGGCATTTTCTTTATAAATTCCTAAACTGACCTTATCTGTTTTTATGTACAGTAGTGATTTGATATCATTCTGTCCGTTGGCTTGATGTGTTGCAGTTCCGCAATTCAGGATCCGTATTCAGTCCTGGCTGTCGGGTGGTGCCGACAGTGCCTAAACTGCGGAGCACATCAAAACATAACCAACACACCTCTGGTGACAGGCAGCGGAAAGGTAAATCAGGGGAGAAGTGCTCTATACCAAAGGAGTGGCGTATGAGCGGTGTGGAATGGGCAATTCTGTTCCTGCAACTCATGGTTGCGATTATGCAACTATTGGATGCGTATCTTAAGTTTGGAGCCTGACGCATTCAGTCGCAGTAAAAAGGGGGATTAAACTCCCCCTTTTACTCTCATCTTATTACTGCTTCGGCTCAGCAACCACTTTGCTACCCAGACCGCGGTTGTTGTATTCCCACATGCGGTTGAAGTTAGCGTCGTTCAGGTTGCGCTGCACGTTCCCTTTATCATCCATCGCACCGGTATTGCCGGAGAACAGACGTTTGGAGATTGCTGCATCAGCCCACGGCTTCGCCATGTTGAAGCCTTCGTTGATCACGCTGTCGCGGATCACGACCTGGCCGTTAGTGGCAGAGTCCACGTCCAGGGAACGTCCCAGCTGCGCCACGCCGTCACCGGCAGCATTAAAGCGGCTGTTCACGGCCAGGAAGCCGTAGAAGAGGTTAGACTGGGTTGCCGGAGCAAACACGTAACCTTCCTGCTGAGTACGTGAGTTCACCACGCGGAAATCGGTGTTATCAAACACCACCGCGCCGCGACCGGACACCAGATCCACGTCACCTTCAACGTAGCTGTTGGTCACCAGGGTACGGGTCAGGCGGTTATTCTGCAGGGCGTTCTGCACGCCGCTGTTGGTCACGAAGAAGGTGTTCTGACGGCCCAGAATGTTGACGTTGTTAATCTGCACCTGGTCACCATCGCTACGCAGCGCAACGGCCTGGTGGTTACCGGCATCAACGCTGTCGCCCAGGGTATTCTGGATGGTCAGGTTCTGCAGCTGCAGACCGTTATTCTGAGACCAGAACACCGCTGAACACATCACGCCAATGGTGGCGGAACGCTTGCTCTGGCAGTTATCAAACATGTACCACGCCGGTTTACCCGGCATATATTTACCGGCCGGGTTCACCAGGTGACGCCAGGTGTTGCTGTCGATTTCGGAATCAATCGCCAGGCCAATTTTTACGTCGATAGCTTTTTCGCCCAGACCGTAAAGCGTAATGCTGCCTGGTGCGGCCGGAACATACACGGTACCTTCATATTCACCTGGCAGGATCGCGATGTACTGGCGAGACGCGCTGTGTTTAGTGATGGCAGCATCAACCGCAGCCTGAATAGAGGTATGCGTTACGCCCTGCGCACCCGCCGGGCCTACCACGAAGTCAGGCTGTTTAGGCAGGTTAATAGACGACGGTGTCCACGGTGCAGCGTTAGGATCCATCGCTGAGAAGTAGTGCGCACGGTCGAAGTTCTTCGCTTCATCAGCGGACAAAATCGGGCGGGAGGCGGTACCGGGCGCAACCTGCTCAGAAGGTCGCTGATCCGGTGGAGTTGAACTGCATGCGGATAAGGTCACGCCAAAGGCGAGTGCTAACGCCAGACGGGAAATCCTGGAAATGTTCAAGGTGAAGCTCCTGGGTATGCAAGTCTTTACGGGATAGACGAAATAGCCTGCTTTTTTATACTAAGTTGAGCGAAACGGGAAGATAAAAAGGGTAAAAGTTGCATTTTTAGCCCCGGAGCCGCAGGTAAGTGATCACAAATAAATAACATTTTCCACAAAGTCGGTTGACAGCAGGCAACAGATGAAAATAAATGTCTATACAACCTATGACAAGTGGAATGCCCATGCAGCAGATTCATCCCGACGATGTAATATGGCGAAATGCGCGACTGGCGACGATGGTGCCGGACGTCTCTGCGCCCTATGGACTGAAAGAGCAACATGCCCTGGTCGTGCGCGGCCACACCCTTCTGGCCGTGATCCCTGAATCTGACATTCCTGCCGGACACCCTCACTGTGTCGATCTCCAGGGGCGTCTGGTCACGCCTGGCCTGATTGACTGCCATACCCACCTGGTGTTTGGCGGCGATCGCGCGGCGGAGTGGGAGCAGCGTCTGAACGGCGTCTCTTATCAAACCATCAGCGCCCAGGGGGGCGGGATTAACGCGACCGTGACGGCGACGCGCAGCAGCTCACCCGAAACCCTGCTTAAGCTGGCGCAGCAGCGGCTTCAGCGACTGATGAATGAAGGCGTCACTACGGTTGAAATCAAGTCGGGATACGGTCTAAACCCCGAGGCCGAAGAGAAGATGCTGCAGGTAGCCCGCCAGCTGAGCCTCAATAATCCGATCGATATCAGCCCAACGCTGCTGGCGGCCCATGCGGTTCCGCCGGAATACCGACAGGATCCCGATGCGTATCTCACGCTGGTCTGTGAGCAGATATTGCCCGCGCTGTGGCAAAAAGAGTTATATGAAGCAGTAGACGTGTTCTGCGAAAACGTCGGCTTTACGCCGTCGCAAACCGAGCGCCTCTTTCAGGCGGCAACCGCGCTCGGCATCCCGGTGAAAGGACATGTCGAACAGCTGTCGAATCAGGGCGGTGCGGCGCTGGTCAGCCGGTATAAGGGACTCTCCGCCGATCATATCGAATATCTTGACGACGCAGGCGTTCAGGCGATGGCGGAAAGCAGCACGGTTGCGGTCCTGTTGCCGGGGGCGTTCTATTTTCTGCAGGAGCGCCAGCGTCCGCCGGTTGAACAGCTCAGAAAACAGGGCGTGCCGATGGCGGTCGCGACCGACTATAACCCCGGCACCAGCCCGTTTGCCAGCCTGCACCTGGCGATGAACATGGCCTGCGTCCAGTTTGGCCTGACGCCGGAAGAGGCCTGGGCTGGCGTCACGCGACACGCGGCGCAGGCGCTGGGGCGTGGTGCAACCCACGGACAGCTGCGGGCCGGGTTTGTCGCCGATTTTATCGTCTGGGATGCTCACCATCCGGTTGAGATGGTCTACGAGCCGGGACGCAATCCGCTGTATCAACGTATTTTCCGTGGGGAGGCAGTATGAGGTTATGGCGGCCCGTAGCCGAAACGGTCTGGCAGGGGCGCGACGACAGCGCCGAGGCCAGCAATGCGACGCGCATTTTCCAGACGATACGGCAGCAGGGGCAGTTCACGCCGCTTTCATCCGGCATTGCGCTGATAGGCTTTGAATGTGATGCAGGGGTAAAACGCAATCAGGGCAGGCCCGGCGCCGTGCAGGCGCCTGATATGCTGCGAAAGGCGCTGGCGAATATGGCAAGCCATCAGGGACACGATCGGCTGGCGGATATGGGCTCGGTTTACGTTGAAGGCGACGAGCTGGAAGCGGCACAGCAGGCGTTAAGCGATGCCGTTACGGCCTGTCAGCAGTCCGGAATGCGTACGCTGGTTTTTGGCGGTGGGCACGAAACCGCCTGGGCACATGGTCGGGGCGTTCTTGACGCGTTCCCTAACGAGCGCGTGGCGGTGATCAACCTTGATGCGCATCTTGACCTGCGCAAGGCCGACCATGCCACGTCCGGCACCCCGTTTCGTCAGCTGGCGCATTACTGCGATGAGCGCGGGCGGGCATTTCAGTACGCCTGCTTTGGCGTGAGCCGGGCGGCGAACACGCAGGCGCTGTGGGATGAGGCTGAACGCCTGAACGTCACGCTGGTGGAAGATCTCCATTTCAGGCGCGATGCGCTATCTTCGCTGGAAAAAGTGCTGGCGCAGGCTGACCGTATCTACCTGACGATCGATCTGGACGTCCTGCCCGCCAGCGAAATGCCTGCTGTTTCCGCTCCGGCTGCGTTAGGCATACCGGCACTGGATCTTCTGCCGGTTATCGAACAAATCTGCCGTAGCGGTAAGCTACAGGCCGCCGATCTGGTAGAGTTTAACCCGCAGTACGATCGGGACGGACAGGGCGCAAAGCTTGCCGCCCGTCTGGCCTGGCAAATTGCTCACTGGTGGGCATAACACTATTCAAGGAGTTACGATGTTTTCACGCTCACCTCTGCCGCAGTCGAGCCCTCCCGCGCCTTTCTACGAAAAAGTGAAGCAGGCGATCAGCGAAAAAATCGCCACCGGCGTCTGGCGGCCGCACGATCGCATTCCCTCGGAGGCCGAGCTGGTGGCGCAGTTTGGTTTTAGCCGGATGACCGTCAACCGGGCGCTGCGCGAGTTGACCGACGAAGGGCTTCTGGTGCGCCTGCAGGGCGTGGGGACATTTGTGGCGGAACCGAAAGGGCAATCCGCCCTGTTTGAAATCCGCAGTATTGCCGATGAGATAACCTCGCGTAATCACCAGCACCGCTGTGAGGTACTGGTGCTCGAAGAGACCCAGGCCAGCGCCGAGCAGGCGGTAGAGCTGAATGTCAAAGAAGGTAGCCGGATCTTCCACTCGGTTATGGTGCATTTTGAGAACGACATTCCGGTGCAGATTGAAGATCGCTGCGTGAACGCTGAACGGATACCGGACTATCTGAACCAGGATTACACCCAGACGACGCCGCACGCCTATCTCTCGCTCGTCGCACCGCTGACGGAAGGGGAGCACATTGTGGAGGCCGTGCTCGCCACGCCGCAGGAGTGTGAACGGTTGCGAATTAAAGAGCATGATCCGTGCCTGCTGATCCGCCGTCGAACCTGGTCCTCGTCGCACATTGTGTCGCATGCCCGACTGCTTTTCCCGGGGAACCGTTACCGGCTGCAGGGCCACTTTATGTCATAAGTTTTAAAAGCGTGATAGCTAACGCAATATAACAAAATTGTATCTTTTTTGTTAAAACTGACCTTGTGTGTGCTTGTCTATACAAGTATATCTAAATGCATCACTGTCCCGTATGAGGAGCACACAATGTCGTCAGGTAAATACCGCCAGCAGGATGTCCGCGCCGCGCGCGGCACCACTCTCACCGCCAAAAGCTGGCTCACCGAAGCCCCGCTGCGTATGTTGATGAACAACCTTGATCCTGAGGTGGCGGAGAACCCCCACGAGCTGGTGGTCTACGGCGGCATAGGCCGCGCCGCGCGCAACTGGGAATGCTATGACGCAATTGTAAAATCCCTGACCGAACTCGAACACGACGAAACCCTGCTGGTGCAGTCCGGCAAGCCGGTGGGCGTGTTCAAAACGCACAAAAACGCGCCGCGCGTGCTGATCGCCAACTCTAACCTCGTGCCGCACTGGGCCACCTGGGAACACTTCAACGAACTGGATGCAAAAGGGCTGGCGATGTATGGCCAGATGACCGCGGGTAGCTGGATCTATATCGGCAGCCAGGGGATTGTGCAGGGCACCTACGAAACCTTCGTGGAAGCCGGTCGCCAGCACTATAACGGCTCGCTCAAAGGCCGCTGGGTACTGACCGCGGGTCTCGGTGGGATGGGCGGCGCGCAGCCGCTGGCCGCCACGCTTGCCGGCGCGTGCTCGCTGAACATTGAGTGCCAGCAGAGCCGCATTGATTTCCGTCTGCGTACCCGTTACGTCGACGAACAGGCAACCGATCTGGACGATGCGCTGGCGCGCATCAAAAAATACACGTCTGAAGGCAAAGCGGTGTCGATTGCCCTGTGCGGCAACGCGGCGGACATTCTCCCGCAGCTCGTCGCCCGCGGCGTGCGTCCGGATCTGGTCACCGACCAGACCAGCGCCCATGACCCTCTGCACGGTTACCTGCCAAAAGGCTGGACGTGGGAAGCCTACCAGCAAAAAGCGGAAACCGATCCGGAAGGCACGGTGCTTGCCGCGAAGCGCTCCATGGCGGAACACGTCTCCGCGATGCTGGCCTTCAGCAAGATGGGCATTCCGACCTTTGATTACGGCAATAACATTCGCCAGATGGCGAAAGAGATGGGCGTGAATAACGCCTTCGACTTCCCGGGCTTCGTTCCTGCCTATATTCGCCCGCTGTTCTGCCGCGGCATCGGTCCGTTCCGCTGGGTTGCCCTGTCCGGTGACCCGGAGGATATCTACAAAACCGACGCCAAAGTGAAGGAGATCGTCGCCGACGACGAACACCTGCACCGCTGGCTGGACATGGCCCGCGAGCGCATTAACTTCCAGGGCCTGCCGGCGCGTATCTGCTGGGTAGGGCTGGAGTGGCGGCAAAAACTCGGTCTGGCCTTCAACGAAATGGTGCGCAGCGGTGAAGTTTCCGCGCCGATCGTCATTGGCCGCGACCACCTGGACTCCGGCTCCGTCGCCAGCCCGAACCGCGAAACCGAAGCCATGCGCGACGGCTCGGATGCGGTCTCCGACTGGCCGCTGCTGAACGCTCTGCTCAATACCGCCAGCGGCGCGACCTGGGTATCGCTGCACCACGGCGGCGGCGTGGGGATGGGCTTCTCCCAGCATTCCGGGATGGTCATCGTCTGCGACGGAACCGATGAAGCCGCCGCGCGTATCGCTCGCGTACTCCACAACGACCCGGCAACCGGCGTGATGCGTCACGCGGATGCGGGTTATGAGATTGCCATTGACTGTGCCAAAGAGCAGGGCCTTAACCTGCCGATGATCCCTGCCACACAAGGAAAGCATGAATGAACGCATTAACACTCACTCCCGGCTCGCTGGCGCTCAAACAGCTGCGTAACGTCTGGCGTAAACCGGTCACCCTTTCGCTTGATGAAAGCGCGCACGCGGCCATTAATGACAGCGTTGCCTGTGTGGAAGCCATTGTGGCCGAAGGGCGCACCGCCTACGGGATTAACACCGGCTTTGGGCTGCTGGCGCAGACCCGCATCGCGACGCACGATCTGGAAAACTTACAGCGTTCGCTGGTGCTGTCGCACGCGGCGGGCGTCGGCCAGCCGCTTGACGATGAGATTGTCCGTCTGATGATGGTCCTCAAAATCAACAGCCTGGCGCGCGGCTTCTCCGGCATTCGCCTGAGCGTCATTCAGGCTCTGATGGCGCTGGTCAATGCGGAAGTCTATCCGTGGATCCCGGCAAAAGGTTCTGTTGGGGCATCCGGCGATCTTGCCCCGCTGGCGCACATGTCGCTGCTGCTGCTGGGCGAAGGCAAAGCGCGCTGGCAGGGTGAGTGGCTGCCTGCGAAAGAGGCGCTGAAAAAAGCCGGCTTAACACCCATTACGCTGGCGGCGAAAGAGGGGCTGGCACTGCTGAACGGCACGCAGGCATCGACCGCTTTCGCGCTGCGCGGCCTGTTTGAAGCGGAAGATCTGTTTGCCTCGGCGGTGGTGTGCGGCGCGCTGACCACCGAAGCCGTGCTGGGCTCGCGTCGCCCGTTCGATGCCCGCATCCACGAGGTGCGCGGTCAGCGCGGGCAGATTGATGCCGCCGCGATGTACCGTCACGTGCTTACCGACACCAGCGAAATTGCCGATTCACACCATAACTGCGAAAAGGTGCAGGATCCGTATTCCCTGCGCTGCCAGCCGCAGGTGATGGGCGCGTGCCTGACGCAGCTGCGTCAGGCGGCGGAGGTGCTGCTGGTGGAGGCCAACGCGGTGTCCGATAACCCGCTGGTGTTCGCTCAGGAAAACGAGGTGGTCTCCGGCGGTAACTTCCACGCCGAGCCGGTAGCGATGGCGGCGGATAATATCGCCCTGGCGATTGCCGAAGTCGGCGCGTTGTCCGAGCGCCGTATCGCGCTGATGATGGATAAACATATGTCCCAGCTGCCACCGTTCCTGGTGCGTAACGGCGGGGTTAACTCGGGCTTTATGATTGCTCAGGTGACGGCCGCAGCGCTGGCAAGCGAGAACAAAGCCCTGTCGCACCCGCACAGCGTGGACAGCCTGCCAACGTCTGCAAACCAGGAAGATCACGTTTCGATGGCACCGGCTGCCGGGCGTCGTCTCTGGGAAATGGCCTCCAACACCCGCGGCGTGCTGGCGGTGGAATGGCTGGCGGCAAGTCAGGGTATCGATCTGCGTGAAGGGCTAAAATCCAGCCCGCTGCTGGAGCAGGCGCGTCATGCGCTGCGCGAGCATGTATCGCATTACGATGACGATCGCTTCTTTGCGCCGGATATTGATAAGGCGATGCAGCTTCTGGAAGAAGGGCGGCTGGTGGGGCTGTTACCTTCGGTGCTGTGATTTTTACCCTCACCCTAACCCTCTCCCACAGGGAGAGGGAATTGCCAGGTTTTCTCCCTCTCCCTGTGGGAGAGGGCATCAGCCCGCACTATTACGAATACATCGCCGTAATCGACGCGCTCCCCAGCGTATGGAAATGCACGTTAAACCCGACCATCGCGCCGCTCGTCCCTTCATCGACCTCAATCTTCTCCACATCCAGCGCGTGCACCGTGAAGATATAGCGGTGGGTTTCCCCTTTTGGCGGCGCCGCGCCACCGTAGCCCGCTTTACCGAAGTCAGTGCGCGTCTGAATGGCACCTTCAGGCAGGGCAACCAGGTCTGAACCGGAACCCTGCGGCAGGACGCGCGTGTCGGCAGGCAGGTTCGCCACAATCCAGTGCCACCAGCCGGAGCCGGTAGGCGCATCCGGGTCGTAGCAGGTCACGACAAAGCTTTTGGTGCCTGCCGGAACCTCGTCCCACGCCAGGTGTGGGGAGATATTGTCTCCCTGATACCCCATGCCGTTGAAAACGTGACGCTCCGGCAGTTTTTCGCCGTCGCGCAGATCTTTGCTGATGATTTTCATACGGTTTACCCTCGTTGATCGCTCGTTCAGCAAGTGTAATGCATAGGGTTAAATCGTGAAATGCGCGGGAATGTTAACGGCTGTTACGACCGCATCGGTTAATTTACGCAGCTGCTCCGACGTAATGCTGTACGGCGGCATCAGGTAGATAAGCTTGCCGAAAGGCCGCACCCACACGCCCTGGTCCACGAAGAAGCGCTGTAGCGCCGCCATATTCACCGGATGGGTGGTTTCAATCACCCCGATGGCGCCCAGCACCCGCACGTCCGCCACGAAATTCGCCCCCGAGGCGGCGCTCAGCTCCGCTTTCAGCTGCGCTTCAATCGCCGCAACCTGCGTCTGCCACTCGCCGCTCTCCAGAATGGCGAGGCTTTCGCTTGCGACGGCGCAGGCGAGAGGATTACCCATAAACGTCGGACCGTGCATAAAGCAGCCCGCTTCGCCGTCGCTGATGGTGTCGGCGACCTGGCGGGTCGTGAGCGTGGCGGAGAGCGTCATGGTGCCGCCGGTCAGCGCTTTGCCGAGGCACAGAATATCCGGGGCGATACCCGCATGTTCGCAGGCAAACAGCTTGCCGGTGCGGCCAAAGCCGGTGGCGATCTCATCGGCAATCAGCAGAATGCCCTCGCGGTCGCACATCCTGCGAATACGCTTCAGCCATTCCGGGTGGTACATCCGCATCCCGCCCGCGCCCTGCACGATCGGTTCAAGAATGACGGCAGCAATCTCGTGACGATGCGCCGCCATCAGCCGCGCGAAGCCGACCATGTCCATCTCGTTCCACTCGCCGTCGAAGCGGCTCTGGGGAGCCGGGGCAAACAGGTTTTCCGGCAGATAGCCCTTCCACAGGCTGTGCATGGAGTTGTCCGGATCGCATACCGACATCGCCCCGAAGGTATCCCCGTGATAGCCGTTGCGGAAGGTGAGGAACCGCTGGCGCGTTTCGCCTTTGGCGTGCCAGTACTGCAGCGCCATTTTCATCGCCACTTCCACCGCCACGGAGCCGGAATCCGCCAGGAACACGCACTCCAGCGATTCAGGCGTCATCGCCACCAGGCGACGGCATAAATCCACCGCGGGCTGATGGGTGATCCCGCCGAACATCACGTGCGACATCTGGTCAATCTGCGCCTTCATCGCCGCATTCAGGCGCGGGTGGTTGTACCCGTGAATGGCCGCCCACCAGGAGGACATCCCGTCAACGAGCTGTTCGCCGCTGGCGAGATGCAGCTCGCAGCCGTGGGCGGAGGCCACCGGATAGACGGGAAGGGGGCGAGTCGTGGAGGTATAAGGGTGCCAGATATGCTGCTTGTCGAAGGCGAGATCGTCCTGGGTCATAATCGACTTGTAAACCATTTTGAAAAGTTTTAGGTTTACGAGTATAAACCGAACCGAAAATTAACAAAACCCTTTGGAGAAGCCCCATGGCTCACCACGCACGCTGGACGATGTCGCAAGTCACTGAATTATTCAATAAACCTTTCCTTGAGCTGATGTTCGAAGCCCAACAGGTGCATCGTCAGCACTTCGATCCTCGCCATGTTCAGGTCAGCACGCTGCTGTCGATCAAAACCGGTGCCTGCCCTGAAGACTGCAAATATTGCCCGCAGAGCGCGCGCTACAAAACCGGCCTGGAATCCGAACGGCTGATGGAAGTTGAGCAGGTACTCGATTCGGCGCGCAAGGCGAAAAACGCCGGCTCGACCCGCTTCTGCATGGGCGCGGCGTGGAAGAACCCGCACGATCGCGACATGCCTTACCTGGAGCAGATGGTAAAAGGCGTGAAGGAGATGGGCCTCGAAGCCTGTATGACGCTCGGCACGCTGAACGACGAGCAGGCGCAGCGCCTCTCGGCGGCGGGGCTGGACTACTACAACCACAACCTCGACACCTCTCCGGAGTTTTACGGCAACATCATCACCACGCGTACCTACCAGGAGCGTCTGGATACGCTGGATAAAGTGCGTGATGCCGGAATCAAAGTGTGCTCCGGCGGTATCGTGGGCTTAGGCGAAACGGTGAAAGACCGCGCGGGCCTGCTGCTGCAGCTGGCTAACCTGCCGACCCCGCCGGAAAGCGTGCCGATCAACATGCTGGTGAAGGTCAAGGGCACTCCGCTGGCGGACAACGACGACGTGGATGCGTTTGATTTTATTCGCACCATCGCGGTGGCGCGCATCATGATGCCAACCTCTTTCGTGCGCCTCTCTGCCGGTCGCGAGCAGATGAACGAGCAGACCCAGGCCATGTGCTTTATGGCCGGAGCCAACTCCATCTTCTACGGCTGCAAGCTGCTGACCACGCCGAACCCGGAAGAGGACAAAGACGTTCAGCTGTTCCGCAAGCTGGGGCTTAACCCGCATCAGACCGAGGTGCTGACGGGCGATAACGAGCAACAGCAGCAGCTGGAGCAGCAGATTTTCAACGCTGACACCGACCAGTTCTACAACGCGGCAGCCGTATGACCTGGCAGGCACGTATCAACTCTGCGCTTGACGACCGTCGGGCGGCAGAGGCATTTCGCGTTCGCAGGGTGGTGGAAAACGGCGCGGGCCGTTTTCTTACCCGTGAAGGCCAGCGGTTCTGCAATTTCTCCAGCAACGACTATCTCGGGCTGAGCCAGCATCCGGCCATTATCCGCGCCTGGCAGCAGGGCGCTGAGCGGTTTGGCGTGGGCAGCGGCGGCTCGGGACACGTCAGCGGATACACCACAGCGCATCATGCGCTGGAAGAGGAACTGGCTGACTGGCTCGGCTACCCGCGCGCGCTGTTGTTTATCTCCGGCTTTGCCGCCAACCAGGCGGTGATTACTGCCCTGATGGAAAAAGAGGACCGCATTGTCGCCGACCGCTTAAGTCACGCCTCCCTGCTGGAGGCGGCACATTTAAGCCCGGCGCAGCTGCGCCGCTTTGCTCATAACGACGCGGGACAGCTTGCTGCGCTGTTGGATAAACCCTGCGACGGACAACAGCTGGCGGTCACGGAAGGGGTATTCAGCATGGACGGCGACAGCGCGCCGCTTGCCGCGCTGCACGATACCGCCAAACGGCAAAACGCCTGGCTGCTGGTGGACGATGCCCACGGCATTGGCGTAATGGGCGACGAAGGGCGCGGGAGCGCGTATCAGCAAAACGTGAAGCCGGAGCTGCTGATTGTCACCTTCGGCAAAGGTTTTGGCGTCAGCGGCGCCGCCGTGCTGTGCAGCGAATCCGTCGCCGACTATCTGCTGCAGTTTGCCCGACACCTGATTTACAGCACCAGCATGCCCCCGGCGCAGGCCGTGGCGCTGTCTGCATCGCTGGCGGTGATCCGCAGCGCAGAAGGGGATGAACGTCGCCAGCGTCTGGCAGAGCATATCGCCCGCTTCCGTCAGGGACTCGCGGCGCTGCCCTTCCGCAGCACCGATTCGCAGAGCGCTATCCAGCCGGTGATTGTCGGTGAAAACGGCCGCGCGCTGGCGCTGGCACAGGCGCTGCGCCAGCGCGGCATGTGGGTGACCGCCATCCGCCCGCCAACGGTCCCGCCGGGTACCGCGCGGCTGCGCTTAACCCTGACGGCGGCGCATGAACGACAGGATATTGAGACGTTGCTGGAGGCGCTCCATGTTGCCGGTGGATAAACGGGCCGTCGCGGCGGCATTTGGTCGTGCCGCGCAGAGCTATTCACAGCACGATGAGCTGCAGCGTCTGAGCGCGCAGGGGCTTCTGGCCGCGCTTGGCGAGAGCCGTTTTCCGCAGGTGCTGGACGCCGGCTGTGGTCCGGGCAGCAACAGCCGCTACTGGCGCGGGGCGGGAAGCCAGGTCACGGCTATCGACCTCTCAGAGCAGATGCTCGACGAGGCGCGTCAGCGGCAGGCAGCGGATCGCTATCTGCTGGCCGATATCGAGGCGATCCCGCTGGCGGATGCGCAGTTCGATCTGGTCTGGAGCCATCTGGCGGTCCAGTGGTGCAGCAGCCTGCCGCAGGCCTTACGCGAGCTTTATCGCATGGCGCGACCGGGCGGGAAGGTGGCCTTTACTACCTTGCTGGAGAGTTCGCTGCCGGAGCTGAATCAGGCGTGGAAAGCGGTGGATGAGCAGCCGCACGCTAACCGTTTTTTATCGCATGACCAGGTGACGCAGGCGCTGGCAGGCTGGCGCTATCGCAGCACGGTACAGACCATCACCCTCAATTTTAGCGATGCGTTCAGCGCCATGCGCTCGCTGAAGGGCATCGGCGCCACGCACCTGCATGCCGGACGGGAGAAAAAACCGCTGACCCGGGGACAGCTGCAGCGCCTGGAGCTGGCCTGGCCTCAGCAGCGGGGGCATTTCCCGCTCTCTTATCAACTTTTTCATGGGATTATCGAACGTGACTGAACGTTATTTTGTCACCGGAACGGATACGGAAGTGGGCAAAACGGTTGCCAGCTCTGCGCTGCTGCAGGCGGCACGAAAGCTCGGAAAAAACACCGCCGGATATAAGCCTGTTGCTTCCGGCAGCGAGATGACGGCGGAAGGGTTACGCAACACCGACGCGCTGGCGCTCCAGCGTAACAGCACGCGTGAACTCGCCTATTCAGCGGTCAATCCGTACACCTTTGCCGAGCCGACCTCGCCGCACATCATCAGCGCTGACGAAGGTCGTCCGATTGATTTCGCCGTGCTTTCAGCCGGGTTACGGGCGCTGGAAAGCCAGGCCGACTGGGTGCTGGTGGAAGGGGCTGGCGGCTGGTTTACGCCGCTTTCGGACACGCAGACGTTTGCTGACTGGGTGCAGGCCGAGCAGCTTCCGGTCATTCTGGTCGTCGGCGTTAAGCTGGGCTGTATCAATCACGCCATGCTGACCGCGCAGGCCATACAGCAGGCCGGGCTGCGTCTGGCGGGCTGGATAGCCAACGACGTGGTTGCGCCGGGGAAACGACACCAGGAGTATCTGGCGACGCTCAGGCGCGTCCTTCCCGCCCCGTGCCTCGGGGAAATTCCCTGGCTTGCTGACGGCGCGGAAAATGCCGAAACCGGGCGTTATCTCGATCTCAGCGTCTTGCTTCCCGCGACATCCAGTGCGCGATAAGCTCGTCATCCAGTTCGTTAACGTGGCCCTGCGCCACGTTACGCCCGCGATAGAGCATACAGAAACGGTCCGCCACCCGGCGGATAAACGACAGCTGCTGCTCCGCTAACAGCACCGTCATACCTAACTCCCGGTTTAAGCGCACCAGCAGCTGCCCCAGCTTCTGGGCGAAGCTGTGTCCTGCGCCGTGCAGGGGCTCATCGAGGATCAGCAGGTGAGGACGGTTCACCAGCGCATTAGCCAGCGCCAGCTGGTACTGGTCGTCCGGAGAGAGCGTGTTGGCGCGGGTCTGTCGCAATGCGTAGAGCGCCGGAAACAGGTCGTAAACGTCATTTTTCGCTTCCGGGTTGGGTTTCCCCATCGCCCGCATGGCGATATGCAGGTTTTCCTCGATCGTTAGCTGGGAGAAGATCCGCCTGTCCTGCGGGACATAGCCTATCTCCGTTCCTGAACGCTGTTCTGGCGGCAGGTTAAGCAAATCGCGCGGCGGCGCGCCTGCCTCATGCCAGATGATGCTACCACTTTCGACGGGCACTCTCCCGGCGATGCAATTCATCAGGGTGGTTTTTCCCATTCCCGGCAGGCCAACGACGCCTGTACACATCCCTTGCGGAAAATCCAAATTCACGTTCCATAGCGTATGTTGGCTTCCGTAAAACTGATTCACAGCACGCAGACTCAACATCTTTCTCTCCTTAAAAATGTGTGTAGGTGAGGCTCGGGTTTGAATCTGCAAAACCCCTGCCAGAAACCGAAAAGCGTTTAAAAAACCGGCTTTTTTAGGAATAAGTCACCGGAGAGGGGGTGAGAAAAAAAGGGATTGCACATCGACGGTGCTGGCGGTGTTGAGTTGTGGTGCAGAACCCGAAATGCTGAAAATGTGAGCAAGATCGCATCGGTTGGTTATGAATGACGCAACTGTTAATCAGCAAAAAATAGCTATAAAAATTTTTTACCGCCGTCTCGTGGGAAAATCCGGGAATTTGCCGAGCGCCAGTCTGCATGGGCTGGAAGCAGTTATCCACTATTCCTGTGGATAACCATGTGCATTAGAGTTAGAAAACACGCGATAAGCGAGAGAAGACGCGGCTTACGCCCAAATTGACGCGAAACGCGGCTTTAGAAAATATCGTTTATTATTTAATTGCTTAGATAAAAGCAATTCCCGTCATGAAAGTGTCACCCGTTGCCACAAAACTATCATTACCTGGCTTGACAAATGTTAAAAAAGAAAAAGTTCTGGGGATAACCTGACCTGACTGGTGTTTTATATTGTCACAGTCCAAATTTTGGTCGCTATCGCGCTAATCATTCAGGCGCTACTCTAAATATCCTGACATGCTACTGGTTTTTCATCCAGTGTTTTTTACTGGCATTCCTGGCAACAAGGAGTAAAATTACTCACCTGCCGCTTATAACGTCATCAGGTTGTCGCCCATGAGTAAACCGTTCAAATTGAATTCTGCTTTCCGTCCATCTGGCGATCAGCCTGAGGCGATCCGTCGTCTGGAAGAAGGGCTGGAAGATGGGCTGGCGCACCAGACGCTGCTGGGGGTAACCGGCTCGGGTAAAACGTTCACCATCGCCAACGTGATTGCGGATCTCCAGCGCCCCACGATGGTGCTGGCACCCAATAAAACCCTGGCCGCACAGCTTTACGGCGAGATGAAAGAGTTCTTCCCGGAAAACGCCGTGGAGTATTTCGTCTCCTACTACGATTACTACCAGCCTGAAGCTTATGTACCGAGCTCTGACACCTTCATTGAGAAAGATGCCTCGGTGAACGAACACATCGAGCAGATGCGTCTGTCGGCCACTAAGGCGCTTCTGGAGCGTCGCGATGTGGTCGTTGTCGCATCGGTTTCCGCGATCTACGGCCTGGGCGATCCGGATCTTTATCTCAAGATGATGCTGCACCTGACGCAGGGGATGATCATCGACCAGCGCGCCATCGTCCGTCGTCTGGCTGAGCTGCAGTATGCCCGTAACGATCAGGCGTTCCAGCGCGGCACCTTCCGCGTACGCGGTGAGGTGATCGACATCTTCCCGGCGGAATCGGACGATATGGCACTGCGCGTCGAGCTGTTCGACGAAGAGGTTGAACGCCTGTCGCTCTTCGACCCGCTGACCGGACACGTTGAGTCGGTGATCCAGCGCTTCACCATCTACCCGAAAACGCACTACGTGACGCCGCGCGAGCGTATCGTGCAGGCGATGGAAGAGATCAAAGTGGAGCTGGCCGAGCGCCGTAAGGTGCTGCTGGCGAACAATAAGCTGCTGGAAGAGCAGCGCCTGAGCCAGCGCACCCAGTTTGACCTTGAGATGATGAACGAGCTGGGCTACTGCTCCGGCATCGAAAACTACTCCCGCTTCCTCTCCGGGCGCGGGCCGGGCGAGCCGCCGCCGACGCTGTTTGACTACCTTCCGGCTGACGGTTTGCTGGTGATCGACGAATCCCACGTTACGATCCCGCAGATCGGCGGGATGTACCGCGGTGACCGCGCGCGTAAAGAGACGCTGGTGGAGTACGGATTCCGCCTGCCGTCGGCGCTGGATAACCGTCCGATGAAGTTTGAAGAGTTTGAGGCGCTCGCGCCACAAACCATCTACGTCTCGGCCACGCCGGGCAACTACGAGCTGGAAAAATCGGGCGATGAGGTGGTTGACCAGGTGGTGCGTCCGACCGGACTGTTGGATCCGGTTATCGAGGTGCGTCCGGTGGCCACCCAGGTGGACGACCTGCTTTCGGAAATTCGCGCGCGTTCCGCCATCAACGAGCGCGTGCTGGTGACCACGCTCACCAAGCGTATGGCGGAAGACCTGACCGAGTATCTCGAAGAGCACGGTGAGAAGGTGCGTTATCTGCACTCGGATATCGATACCGTGGAGCGCATGGAGATTATCCGCGACCTGCGTCTGGGCGAGTTTGACGTGCTGGTAGGGATTAACCTGCTGCGAGAAGGTCTCGATATGCCGGAGGTCTCGCTGGTGGCGATTCTCGATGCGGACAAAGAGGGCTTCCTGCGTTCTGAACGCTCCCTGATCCAGACCATCGGTCGTGCGGCGCGTAACGTCAACGGTAAAGCGATTCTGTACGGTGACAAAATTACCCCGTCGATGGCGAAAGCGATTGGTGAAACGGAGCGCCGCCGCGAGAAACAGCAGCGCTACAACGAAGAACACGGCATTACGCCGCAGGGTCTGAACAAGAAGGTGGTGGATATTCTGGCGCTGGGTCAGAACATTGCCAAAACCAAAGCGAAAGGCCGCGGCAAGGCGCGTTCAGTGGTGGAAGAAGATACCGTCGTGCTGACGCCGAAAGCGCTGCAGCAGAAAATCCACGAGCTGGAAGGTCAGATGATGCAGCACGCGCAGAACCTGGAGTTCGAAGAGGCGGCGCAGATCCGCGACCAGCTTCATCAGCTGCGGGATCTGTTTATCGCGGCATCGTGAGACGGTTTTGCCCGGTGGCGCTGCGCTTACCGGGCCTACGGGGTTAGCGTCTTTTGTAGCCCCGGTAAGCGCAGCGCCACCGGGGGGTTTTTGCTAACCCAGCGCCTGAATCGCCTTCTCCAGCGCCTCGCGCAGCAGATGGCGGTCGTGGCGATACTTGATGTCTGAGGCCTCCAGCGGCTCCTGCACCACCAGACGATTGCCAATCCCTGACACATCCACTTTTGGTCCCACGACTACGCCGTCAATGATTTTCTTGCCGACGTAATGCTCCATTAATTCAAGCTTGTCCGCCAGCGACAGGCTCGCCGCCGCCGGGCTCAGTTCACGTCCCAGATTACCGATGTAAACCATCGGCGCCGGGGTGCGGCGCAGCGCCTGCGCCAGCTCTTTCACCAGCAGAATGGGCATCAGGCTGGTATAAAAACTGCCTGGACCGATCAGGATAAGATCCGCTTCCCCGATTGCCTCTACCGCTTCACGCGTGGCGGGCACGCTCGGATAGGTCATCAACTCCGTTGGCGGCAGAAGGAGCTGGTCAATATTCACCTCGCCGTAAACTTCATGCCCTTCGGCGTCGATGGCCATCAAGTCAACCGGTTGTTCAGACATGGGGATCAGGAATGCGTCCACTTTGAGCAGATTACGGATTAAGTTGATGGCTTCGAGAGGCCGTACGCTCAGGTGATCCAGCGCCTTTAACATCAGATTTCCGAGGTTATGCCCGGAAAGTTCGCCATTACCGCCAAAACGGTACTCAAACATCGCCGACGCGACGCTCGGCTCGGTAATTAACTGATTCAGGCAGTTGCGCATATCTCCCCAGGCAATGCCGCCTTCGGCACGACGAATGCGCCCGGTTGAGCCGCCGTTATCGGTGGTGGTCACTATCCCTGTCAGCCTTGAGCCCAGTGACGACAAAGAGGACATAACCCGGCCTAAGCCGTGTCCTCCGCCAAGAGCGACCACTCGGTCAAGATCCGCAAAAGTGCGATTGCGCATACGTATTCCTTATCACGTTCGATCGCGTAACAGTAACCTAACTACCCCTAAAAGACGATGCCTCACCCGATGCAAAATGACGTATATCAATGTGAAAATGCGGTTTTTAGGTATTCTGTAGCGAAAATGGACGAATGACTCGCTATATACTTAATTATATAGCGAAAAGCGATAATGGCGCCGTCAGAATTTCCGCGCTACTATCGCCCTAACCACGTTTTCTAAATTGAAAACATACACTCTAGCCCTTGTGCCTGTGTCGAAAGATATGGCGCTCTGGCCGTGGCGAATTTGCCACCAGGGTACAGAAAGAAATGACTGTGCCTCCCGATCTGGAAAGGTGTACATGGCTTCACAACTTACTGATGCTTTCGCGCGTAAGTTTTATTACTTACGTCTGTCGATTACCGATGTGTGCAACTTCCGTTGCACCTACTGCCTGCCCGATGGCTACAAACCGGGCAGCGTCACCAATAACGGCTTTCTCTCCGTGGACGAAGTGCGCCGCGTCACGCGCGCCTTCTCTGAGCTCGGCACCGAAAAAGTGCGTCTGACCGGCGGCGAACCCTCGCTGCGCCGCGATTTCCCCGACATCATTGCCGCCGTACATGAAAACGAACGTATCCGCCAGATTGCGGTGACCACCAACGGTTACCGCATGGTGCGCGACGTGGCGACCTGGCGCGATGCGGGCTTAACCGCCATCAACGTCAGCGTAGATAGTCTGGACGCCCGCCAGTTCCACGCCATTACCGGCCAGGATAAATTCCAGCAGGTCATGGACGGTATCGATGCAGCATTTGCGGCCGGCTTCGAAAAAGTCAAAGTCAACACGGTGCTGATGCGTGATGTAAACCATCACCAGCTCGATACCTTCCTGGCGTGGATCAAATCCCGTCCCATTCAGCTGCGTTTTATTGAGCTGATGGAAACCGGCGAGGGCAGCGAGCTGTTCCGCCGCCATCACATCTCCGGCATGGTGCTGCGCGACGCGCTGCTAAAACGCGGCTGGATCCACCAGATCCGCCAGCGCAGCGACGGCCCGGCGCAGGTCTTCTGCCATCCTGATTACGAAGGCGAGATCGGGCTTATCATGCCTTACGAGAAAGATTTCTGCGCCAGCTGCAACCGCCTGCGCGTCTCCTCCGTGGGCAAGCTCCATCTTTGCCTGTTTGGTGACGGCGGCGTAGACCTTCGCGATCTGCTGGAAGACGATGCGCAGCAGGACGCGCTTGAAGCACGCATTTCTGAAGCGCTGACGCATAAAAAACAGACCCACTTCCTGCATCAGGGCAATACCGGCATTACTCAGAACCTGTCCTACATCGGCGGGTAATCAGGCTTAAGAAGGAAACAGAAAATGAGTCAGGTCAGCGCAGAATTTATCCCGACACGCATTGCTATCCTTACCGTTTCCGACCGTCGTGGCGAAGAGGATGATACCTCCGGCCACTGGCTGCGCGAGGCGGCCCATGACGCGGGGCATCGCATCGTCGATAAAGCGATCGTGAAGGAGAACCGCTACGCCATTCGCGCGCAGGTCTCGCAGTGGATCGCCAGCGATGAGGTGCAGGTGGTGTTGATTACCGGCGGCACCGGTTTTACCCCAGGCGACCAGGCGCCCGAAGCGCTGATCCCGCTGTTTGACCGTGAAGTGGAAGGCTTCGGCGAAGTGTTCCGCATGCTCTCCTTTGAAGAGATTGGTACCTCCACGCTGCAGTCGCGCGCCGTGGCGGGTGTGGCGAACAAAACCCTGATTTTCGCCATGCCGGGCTCGACCAAAGCCTGCCGCACCGCGTGGGAAAACATCATCGCCCCGCAGCTGGATGCCCGTACCCGTCCGTGTAATTTCCATCCCCATTTAAAGAAATAAGCTATGTCACAACTGACCCACATTAACGCCGCCGGTGAAGCGCATATGGTGGATGTTTCCGCCAAAGCCGAAACGGTGCGCGAGGCGCGCGCGGAAGCGTTCGTCACCATGTTGCCAGAGACGCTGGCGATGATTATCGACGGCAGCCATCACAAGGGTGATGTCTTTGCCACCGCGCGCATCGCGGGGATTCAGGCCGCCAAGCGCACCTGGGATCTCATCCCGCTGTGCCATCCGCTGATGCTGAGCAAGGTGGAGGTGAACCTGCAGGCCCAGCCGGAGCACAATCGGGTGCGGATTGAATCGCTGTGCCGCTTAACCGGCAAAACCGGCGTGGAGATGGAGGCGCTGACGGCGGCCTCCGTTGCCGCGCTGACCATCTACGACATGTGCAAAGCGGTGCAGAAAGATATGGTGATTGGCCCGGTTCGCCTGCTGGCAAAAAGCGGCGGAAAATCCGGTGATTTTAAGGTGGATAGCCATGATTAAGGTGCTCTTTTTTGCGCAGGTGCGCGAGCTGGTGAATACCGACAGCCTGACGCTGGATGCGTCTTTTGAAAACGTTGCTGCCCTGCGCGCGCATCTGGCGGCACAAAGCGACCGCTGGGCGCTGGCGCTGGACGAAGGCAAGCTGCTGGCCGCCGTTAACCAGACGCTGGTGGAATTCACCCACCCGCTGGCCGAAGGGGATGAAGTGGCTTTCTTCCCGCCGGTAACGGGGGGGTAAGATGGCTGAAACCCGCATTCTGGTGAGCCCCGGGCGTTTTAACGTGGGGACCGAATACAGCTGGCTGGCGGAACGCGATGAAGACGGCGCGGTCGTGACCTTTACTGGCAAGGTGCGCAACCACAACCTCGGCGACAGCGTGAAGGCCCTGACGCTGGAGCATTATCCCGGCATGACGGAGAAGTCGCTGGCGGAGATTGTGGACGAGGCGCGGGGCCGCTGGCCGCTCGGCCGCATCACGGTAATTCACCGCATCGGCGAGATGTGGCCCGGCGAGGAGATTGTCTTCGTCGGGGTGACCAGCGCGCACCGCGGCAGCGCGTTTGCGGCAGGGGAGTTCATTATGGATTACCTCAAAACCAGAGCGCCGTTCTGGAAGCGCGAAGCCACGCCGGAAGGTGACCGCTGGGTAGAATCTCGCGACAGCGATAAACAAGCCGCCAGCCGTTGGTAGTCGGTTTACGTGGATGTGTTAATCTTAACGTGTGTGTCTACTTAATCTTAATCAGGAGTGAATCATGGACCGATTTCCGCGTTCCGATTCAATAGTACAGCAGACCCGTAGCGGCCTGCAGACGTATATGGCTCAGGTGTACGGCTGGATGACGGTTGGCCTGCTGCTTACCGCGTTTATCGCGTGGTATGCGGCGAACACGCCTGAACTGATGATGTTTATCTTCTCCAGTAAGATCACCTTCTTTGGGCTGATTATCGCGCAGCTGGCGCTGGTGTTTGTGCTTTCCGGTCTGGTGCAAAAGCTGAGTGCCGGCATGGCAACGACCCTGTTTATGCTCTATTCGGCACTAACGGGGCTGACGCTTTCCAGCATCTTTATCGTTTACACCTACTCATCCATTGCCAGCACCTTCGTGGTCACCGGCGGGATGTTCGGTGCGATGAGCCTGTACGGTTACACCACGAAGCGCGATCTGAGCGGCTTCGGCAGTATGCTGTTTATGGGGCTGATCGGGATTGTGCTGGCGTCGCTGGTGAACCTGTGGCTGAAGAGCGAAGCGCTGATGTGGGCCGTGACCTACATCGGGGTGGTGATCTTCGTTGGATTGACGGCGTATGACACCCAGAAGCTGAAAAACATCGGCGAGCAGATTGACGTGCGCGACAGTTCAAACCTGCGCAAATATTCGATCCTGGGCGCGCTGACGCTGTATCTGGACTTCATCAACCTGTTCCTGATGCTGCTGCGTATTTTCGGCAACCGTCGTTAAGGTTGCTTTGCCGGGTGGCGGCTTCGCCTTACCCGGCCTACGAAGCGCGAACCGTAGGTCGGGTAAGGCGAAGCCGCCACCCGACTTATTCACTTCGCCAACATCCTCTCATTCTTCGCGCGCAGCTTTTTCGCCCGACTTTCCAGCACCAGATAGCAGATCGTTGCCAGCGCCAGCGGCAGGAAGTAATACAGCAAGCGGTACGCCAGCAGGGCGGCGATAATCGTTCCCTGAGAAACATGCTCCCCGGCCAGCAGGGCAATAAACACCGCCTCCAGCACGCCGATCCCCGCCGGAATATGCACAATCACGCCCGCAATACTGCTCACCAGCAGCACGCCCAGCACGAAGAAGTAGTTTACGTCCTCGCCAATCAGCAGCCAGATGATGGCTCCCATCGCCATCCAGTTAGCGCTGGAAACCGCCATCTGCAGCACCGCAAACTTCCACGAGGGCAGGACCAGCTTTTGCCCTTTAATGGTCATATGTCGGCGTCTGGCAAAGGCGCAGGCCCATAGATAAACGGCGATAATCAGCAGCAGTACGATGCCCAGAATGCGCAGCGTTGCCTCGTCGATATACCAGTGCGCGGGGAGCTGCACCACGCCGATGGTGAATATCACCCCGCCGAGCAGAATATAGCCCAGCCAGTTAGTGGTGATGCTTAACGAGAAAATGCGCGTGATGGTTCCGCCCGGCAGGCCAAGGCGCGAATAAAGGCGATAGCGCATGCCAATGCCGCCGACCCAGGTACTCAGCGTCAGGTTAAAGGCGTAGCAGATAAATGACACCAGCATTACCTGACGTTTGGCCAGCTTGTGGCCGCAGTAAGCGCGGCCCAGCAGGTCATAGCAGCCGTACATCAGGTAGCTCACGATAACCAGCCCCACAGCGCCCAGCAGCACCATCCGGTTATAGTTGCGGATGACCTTCCACACCTCTTCCCAGTCAACTTTCTGTGCGTAGACCACCAGCAGAACCGCGACCGCAATAAAAAACAACCAGGTCAGGATCTTTTTTGCCAGCCGCCAGCGTGGATGCGATTTCGACATCAGGGTTTGCCTCCATCTTCCGCTTCTATGCGGTCCTGGGTTTCCATTTCGGGTTGTACCGGCGGGTCCACCTGCGCCAGCTTCGGCGTATGCGCCGGCAGCCAGCCGACCATCGCCGGGAAATGCCGCAGAAAGTGGAACACCACCACGCTGATGCCCAGGTTCCACCAGGTGCGTTTGGGAACCATGGACTCATCCACGCGCACGCAGTCGTTAACGATCAACGCCTGCAGGTTATCCCGCAGGGTCTGATTAAACTGGCGATCGTGGATGATCAGGTTGGCTTCAAGGTTGAGCGATAAGCTCAGCGGATCAAGGTTGCTGGAGCCCACGGTGGCCCAGTGATCGTCCATCAGCGCGACTTTGCCGTGCAGCGGTCGGCGGCGATATTCGTAGATCTGGACGCCGCCCTTCACCAGATAGTTATACAGCAGCCGCGCCCCGACTTTAACGATCGGCATGTCCGGCTCGCCCTGCACAATCAGCTTCACGCGCACGCCGCGTCGGGCGGCATTGCGCATGGCATGCAGCAGACGATAGCCCGGGAAAAAGTAGGCGTTAGCGATGATCACTTCACGCTTCGCGTTGGCCAGCATCTTGAGATAATGACGTTCAATATCGTCCCGGTGCTCGCCGTTGTCGCGCCAGACGAAAAGGGCCTGCGCTTCGCCGGGCTTCCGGTTCTCTTCCGGGCGATGACGGCGTTTCCACCAGCGGCGAACGGCCTCTTTCCCCGGCAGGTTCTCCAGCTCAAACAGCAAGATGTCCTGTACCACCGGGCCTTCAATGCGAATCGCGTAATCCTGCTTCGCTTCCGGGCCGTAGTCGGACATATGCTCAGCGGAGTAGTTAATGCCGCCGACAAACGCCACCGTCTCATCCACCACCACAATTTTGCGATGCATCCGGCGGAAAAGGTTGGTACGCATACCGAACAGGCGAGGGCCGGGATCGTAGTAGCGGAACACCACCCCCGCGGCGGTCAACTCATTCACAAACGTATCGCTGAGATCCGGCGAGCCGTAGCCATCCAGCAGCACTTCAATTTTCACCCCGCGCTGGGCGGCGCGCAGCAGCACGCTGTGCAGCTGCTTGCCAACGTTGTCTTCGAACCAGATAAAGGTTTCGAGGATCACCTTCTGCTGAGCGTGATCAATCGCCTTAAACACGGCCGGGTAATACTCGTCCCCGTTGACCAGCAGCGTGATCCGGTTGCCCTCCTGCCAGGAACATTTCATAGGTGGATCTCCGCGCTGAGCGGGGCATGGTCGGAAAGATGCCGCCAGTTGAGGAGCGCCAGGGCGGTCGGGCTGCTGGCATGGGCATTTTTTACGTAGATGCGGTCAAGCCGCAGCAGCGGGAAACGGACCGGAAACGTGCGCGCAGGTCTGCCGTTCGCCCGGGTGAAAATTTCCTCCAGTCCGGCCTCTACCTTTAACGGATGGTTTGCCCGCTGTCGCCAGTCGTTGAAATCGCCCGCCACTACCACCGGTTCACCTTCGGGAAGCGCGTTGGCCCATTCGGCCAGCATTTTCAGCTGCGCCTGACGATGGGCTTCGCGCAGGCCCAGATGAACACAGCCGACATGGATGGGCAGCTCAAGATCGGGCGGGGTAACGCGGCAGTAAAGCAGGCCGCGTTTTTCGCTCTCCCCGACGGAAACGTCGCGGTTTTCGTAATGTTCTATGGGATAACGGGACAGCACCGCGTTGCCGTGATGCCCTTCCGGATAGACCGCATTGCGGCCGTAGGCGTAATCACTCCACATGGTGTCGGCCAGAAATTCATAGTGCGGCGTGTCGGGCCAGTTCTCAAAGTGAAGCGGATGCACTTCGTGTGCGCCCATCACCTCCTGCAGGCAGACAATATCCGCGCTGACGGTGCGAACCGCGTCGCGCAGCTCCGGTAAAATGAAGCGGCGATTAAATGCTGTGAAGCCTTTATGAATGTTTATCGTCAGCACTTTAAGCGAGAAATGCTGCATTTTTTTCGTCATAAGCTCCTTCCTGAGTGACTATCCCAATGAAAATAAAGTGTAGTCGGCGTCACAAAAAGATGCGGCGTTACGGAATTTTCCGTAAAGTGCGGTAGTCTGATTAAGCAGAGAAAAATCCTTCAGGAGAGAAGCCATGAAGTGGCAACAACGTGTTCGTGTCGCAACTGGCCTGAGTTGCTGGCAGATAATGTTGCATTTACTGGTCGTGGCCGTACTGGTGATGGGCTGGATGAGCGGCACGCTGGTGCATGTTGGCCTGGGGCTATGCGTCCTTTACGGCGTCACCGTGCTGTCGATGCTGTTCTTACAGCGCCACCATGAAGCACGCTGGCGCGAGGTGGGTGATGTGCTCGAAGAGCTCACCACCACCTGGTATTTTGGTGCGGCGATGATCGTCCTGTGGCTGCTGTCACGCGTGCTGCAAAACAACCTGCTGCTGGCCCTGGCGGGTATGGCTATCCTCGCAGGGCCTGCGGTCGTCTCATTGCTGACCAAAGAGAAAAAGCTACGCAATGTTGCGTCTAAACATCGCGTACGCCACTGAGCCCGTCGTGGCCGCAATCACCAGTAGCGGCCACAAACTTCCCCAGACAATATCCAGACTCGCATCCTTCAGATAGATTTGTTTGGTGATGTCCGTAAAGTGCCGAATCGGATTTACCCACGTCAGATCCTGTAGCCATACCGGCATGTTCTCGACGGGAGAAACATACCCCGAGAGCAAAATCGCGGGCATCATAAAGACGAATACCCCGATAAACGCCTGCTGCTGCGTTGAGCAGAGCGCCGAGATCAACAGCCCGAACCCCACCAGCGACAGCCCGTAAATCACCATCGTGAAGTAAAACAGTGCCAGCGAACCGGCGAACGGGATCTGGTAAGCAAATATTCCCACGCCCAGCACGATGGTGGCCTGGAAGGTCGCGACGATCAGCGCCGGAACCGCTTTACCGACGAAAATCTGCCAGGTAGCAAGCGGGGAGACCAGCAGCTGATCCAGCGTGCCCTGTTCGCGCTCGCGGGCGACGGAGAGGGAGGTCACGATCATCACCCCGATGGTGGTGATCATGGCGATCAGCGACGGCACCACAAACCACTTGTAGTCCAGATTCGGGTTGTACCAGTTGCGCACCACCAGTTCGCTGTTGTTAGGCTTCGGTTTGCCGTCCATCAGCTCCTGCTGGTAATCCTTCACCACCTGCTGCAGATAGTTGGCCGCTATCTGGGCGCTGTTGGAGTTACGTCCGTCGAGGATCAACTGCATCGGCGCGGTCTGGAAGGTATCCAGATTGCGGGAGAAATCCGCCGGGAACCGTACCAGCAGCAGCGCTTTTTGCGTGTCGATAGTGGGCTGGATCTCCTGCGGGCTTTTTAGCAGCAGGATGTGGGTAAAGGCTTTCGCGCGGGCAAAGCGCTGCGTTAGCTCAACGGCGTGTTTGCCGTTGTCTTCGTTGTAAATGGCGATGGTGGCGTTGGTCACCTCAAGGGTGGCGGCAAACGGGAACAGCAGTACCTGGATCAGCACCGGCAAAACCAGAATGGCGCGGGTTTGCGGCTCGCGCAGCAGGGATTGCAGCTCTTTGCGTATTAACGTCCATAAACGGTAAAACATGCGCGCTCCTTAATCTAACCGCCGTTTGGTTTTCATCCACGTCAACCCGATAAACATCGCCGCTGACGCCAGTAAAAACAGGGTGTTGATAATCAGCACCACCGGAATATTCCCTGCCAGGAACAGGCTTTGCAGCGTGCTTACAAAGTAGCGCGCCGGGATGATGTAGGTCACGGCGCGGATCACCGCAGGCATACTGTCTATCTGGAAGATAAACCCGGACAGCATAATCGACGGCAAAAAGGCGGCGTTGAGGGCCACCTGGGCGGCGTTGAACTGGTTGCGGGTGATGGTGGATATGAGTAGCCCCATCCCCAGCGTGCTGAGTAAAAACAGGCTGGTGATAAAGAACAGCACCACCAGCGAGCCGCGATACGGCACGCCGAGGATAAAGACGGACACCAGCATGCAGAGCAGCATCGCCAGCATACCGAGGAAGTAGTAGGGAATAAGCTTGCACAGCAGCAGCTCGACGCGCGTCACTTCGGTTGAAAGCAGCGCCTCCATGGTGCCGCGCTCCCACTCGCGGGCGATGACCAGCGAGGTCAGAATCGCGCCAATGACCGTCATGATGATGGTCACCGCGCCCGGAATAATAAAATGCTGGCTGATGGCGGCGGGGTTAAACCAGTAGCGCGTCTGCACGTCAATCAGCGGGTTGAACGTCTCGCCCCGGTCTTCCGCCCGCTGCATCTGCCAGAGCTGCCAGATCCCCTCCGCATAGCCCTGCACGAAGTTCGCGGTGTTCGGCTCGCTGCCGTCGGTGATCACCTGGATCGGCGCATCGGTATTTGCCCGCGCCATATTGGCGGCGAAATCCACCGGAATGACGATCAGACCGCGAATTTTCCCGGCCTGCATCTTCTGGATCAATTCCTGACGGCTGTCGCTGATGGTGGCGTCAATATAGGGCGATCCGGTCATGGCGTGGGTGAAGTCCAGCGCCTCTTCGCTCTGCTGTTCCAGCAAAATCCCGACCCGGAGCTTGCTGGAGTCCAGATTAATGCCGTAGCCAAAGATAAACAGCAGCAGCAGGGGGATCACCACCGCAATCAGCCAGCTGCTGGGGTCACGCACGATCTGCCGCGTCTCTTTAATGCACAGCGCGCGCACCCGGCGCCAGGAAAGGGCATTACTGCGCATGGGCATTCTCCTTATCCCAGTCGTGGATGAGGGTGATAAACGCCTGCTCCATGGTCGGGTCCGGGACCTCCTCGTCGGCGGCCTGGTTTTTCAGGTCGTCCGGGGTACCGTGGGCAATCAGCTTACCGCGATACACCAGCCCGATGCGGTCGCAGTACTCCGCCTCGTCCATGAAGTGGGTGGTTACCATTACGGTCACCCCTTTTTCCACCATGCTGTTGATATGCAGCCAGAACTCGCGGCGGGTGAGAGGATCAACGCCCGAGGTCGGTTCATCCAGAAACAGAATATCCGGCTCGTGCATCAGCGAGCAGGCCAGCGCCAGCCGCTGCTTAAAGCCGAGCGGCAGCTCGTCGGTGGCGTGGGAGGCAATGTTGGTTAACCCGAAGGCGTCGCTCATGCGGCGGATTTTGTCGTTCTGCGCCCGCCCGCGCAGGCCGTACACGCCGGAGAAAAAGCGCAGATTTTGCTCGACCGTCAGGTTGCCATACAGGGAGAATTTCTGCGCCATATAGCCCAGATGCTGGCGCGCCTTGCCGGAGCTGACCTTCAGGTCCATGTCCAGTACCAGCGCCTTGCCGGACGTCGGCACCAGCAGGCCGCACATCATCTTAAAGGTGGTCGATTTTCCCGCACCGTTCGGCCCGAGCAGGCCAAAAATCTCCCCGCGCTTCACCGCAAAATTAACGTTGTCGGTGGCGGCGAAATCCCCGAACTTTTTGGTGAGGGATTTGGCTTCAATGACCGTTTCGCCCGGCGTGCCTTCCACCGTGTGCAGAATGGCGCCAAGCGGCGACTCTGACGTCCCCGCGCCGCCCAGCAGGTCAATAAACGCATCTTCGAAACGCGGCGCCGTCTCTTCCATGTCGATCTCAGGCATGCCGGGCGCATGGCGAATATCGTCGACGGTGGCCTCTTTTTTGAGGATCACCCGCACCGAGCGGCCCTGAATCATCCCGTCGCTGACCTGCGGCAGCTTGAGCACTCGCTGCAGCAGCGTGCGGTTGGACGCCTGCGTGCTGTGCAGCAGGAAGCTGCGCCCGGCCATGCTCTGCGTCAGCGTCGTCGGCTCTCCCTGATAAAGCAGTTCGCCTTCGTTCATCAGCAGCACGTCCCGGCACTGCTCCGCTTCGTCGAGGTAGGAGGTGCTCCAGAGGATCAGCATCCCGTCGCCCGCCAGCTCGTGCACCATCTGCCACAATTCGCGGCGGGAAATCGGGTCAACGCCGACGCCGGGCTCGTCCAGCAGCAGCACCTTTGGTTCGCCCACCAGCGTACAGGCCAGCCCCAGCTTCTGCTTCATCCCGCCGGAGAGTTTGCCCGCCAGCTGGTCGGTGAACGGGCCGAGGGAGGTAAATTCCAGCAGGCGGGCGAAGGTTTTCTGTCGCGTTTCGCCGGTGACGCTGCGCAGGTCGGCGTACAGGTTCAGGTTTTCCATTACCGTCAGGTCTTCGTACAGGCCAAACTTCTGCGGCATATAGCCGAGCATGGCGTGGAGCGCGCCGTCATCTTTTATCGGGTCAAGGCCGAGCACGCGGGCCGATCCTTCATCCGGCTTCAGCAGCCCGGCCAGCATCCGCATCAGCGTGGTTTTCCCCGCGCCGTCCGGGCCGACCAGCCCGGTCACATAGCCTTTCTGGATGGTACAGTTCAGCGGTGCGACCGCGGGCTTATCCATCCCCTTAAAGCGTTTAACCAGATTGTTGAGCTGAATAACCGCGTCATTCATGTCGTTCCCCGCCGTTCACTTTTACGGTGACGGGCATGCCCTGACGCAGCGCGTCATCCGCATCGGTCACGATGATGCGCAGGCGATACACCAGGTCGGTACGCAGGTCCGGTGTTTCTACTGTTTTCGGCGTGAATTCGGCGGTAGGGGAGACAAAGCCCACTTTGCCGTGATACGGCTTGTCCGGGCGACCGTCGGTATAGAGCAGCAGCTCGCGGCCCGGCTGCATCTGGCCGAGATTCGTCTCATCAATGTAGGCGCGCACCCACACCGGGCGGGTCAGGGAGAGGGTCAACACGGTGCTGCCCGCGCTGAGCATGCTGCCCGGCTCCACGGCGCGGGTCATCAGCGTGCCGTCAGACGGTGCGATGAGCGTGGTATCGTGCAGATCCAGCTCCGCCTGGGCCAGCTGCGCCTGCGCCTGTTCAAGGCTGGCTTTCGCCTGGGCGATATCCTGCGGGCGGTTACCGGTGTGGTATTGGCTTAATTTATCCTGCGCGGATTTCAGCGTTGCCTGCGCCTGGTCGCGGGACGAGCGCGCATTTTCCAGATCGTTAGCGGAAATGGTGCGGCTTTTCCACAGCCCCTGCTGACGGGCGTAGAAATTCTGCGCGTAGTCATAGGCGGCCTGCGCCTGTTTAACGGCGGCGGCGGCCTGGGCGATCTCTTCGTCGCGATAGCCTGCCAGCATCAGGTCATATTGTGCCTGGGCGACGGACACGCCTGCTTTGGCCTGCAGCAGCGCATTCTCATAGGGCGCTTTATCCAGCATCCCCAGCGTCTGCCCGGTTTTAATGGCATCGCCTTCGTCAACGCTCAGCGAGGCGAGACGTCCGCCCACGCGGAAGCTCATGTTCACCGTGCGAATATCCACGTTACCGTACAGCGTCAGGCCTTTATCCTGATGGCTCTGATACCACAGCCATCCACCGACTCCGGCGGCAAGCAAAACAACAACCACCAGAACGATGGCGACAGGTTTTTTCATGACTTCAGGCTCCTTTGCGTTAAGCCTTGCAGGATTAGATCGAGATGACAGGCGATGACCTGGCTAATCTGCGCGGCTTTATCCTCATCAAATTGTGTCCAGCCGGTGCGTAACAGGATGGTTTCCCTGCCCAGACGGAAGGCAAGAATTTCACCCAGCAGGGCGTGGGTATGCAAAATTGTCTCGGTATCACTGGCATCGCGCCCGGTATAGGCGGCGATCAGCCGGGTCAGGTGGGTGTGCATCGGCTCAATCACCCGATCGTGTACCCGCTGGTAGGCGGCAGTTGGGGAGAGCTGCTCGCGGGAGATAAACTTGCTCAGGTTGAGCGTATCGTCGTGCGTCAGCAGGCGGATCATATCGTGGCAGGCATTGAGAATAAGCTGGCGAACGGCGGCGCGATCGGGCGACGGCTGGCCGAGCAGCGCGGTGGCTTCCTCAACGTGCGGGTGAAACTGCGTGCCGATAAAATCGGCGATCCACTCGGCGCAGGCGAGGTATAAATCCTCTTTTGAGCCAAAATAGTAGGTAATCGCCGCAATGTTCTGCCCGGCCAGCGCCGCAATATCGCGCGTGGTTGCATGCAGCCCGTACTCACCAAACTGCGCCAGCGCGGCGGCAATAAGCTGGTTTTTGGCCTGTTCACCTTTTGATGTCGTCGGGGTTGTATTCATAGCGGCATTAAGAATTAATCAATCGATTGATTAAGATTATGCCTGATTCACGCTAACGTCGAGGGAATGCGGAGGGATATTTTATGCGCCACGTCACAAAAGCTGCTACACTCCGCTCCTTCGCGACATTGTGGTTTTTGTCCTCTCCTATTCGTTATATCTCCCTGAAAACTACACCTGTGATGGTCGGGGCGGTTCGGAGTTTTTATGTCTTTTGATTCCCTTGGCCTGAACCCGGAAATTCTGCGCGCGATCGCAGAGCAGGGCTACGTTGAGCCAACCCCAATCCAGCAGCAGGCTATTCCTGCCGTTCTTCAGGGCCGTGACCTGATGGCCAGCGCCCAGACCGGCACCGGTAAAACCGCGGGCTTTACGCTGCCGCTGTTAGAGCTGCTGGTAAAAAATCAGCCGCACGCCAAAGGCCGCCGTCCGGTTCGTGCGCTGATCCTCACCCCAACTCGCGAGCTGGCGGCGCAGATTGGTGAGAACGTGCGTGACTATAGCCGCTATCTCAACATTCGCTCGCTGGTGGTGTTCGGCGGCGTCAGCATCAACCCGCAGATGATGAAGCTGCGCGGCGGCGTCGACGTACTGGTGGCAACGCCGGGTCGTCTGCTGGATCTGGAACACCAGAACGCGGTGAAGCTCGATAGCATTGAAATTCTGGTGCTGGACGAAGCCGACCGCATGCTCGACATGGGCTTTATTCACGATATTCGACGCGTGCTGGCCAAGCTGCCGCCGCGTCGTCAGAACCTGCTCTTCTCCGCGACCTTCTCCGACGAGATCAAGGCGCTGGCGGAAAAGCTGCTGCATAACCCGCTGGAAGTGGAAGTGGCGCGTCGCAACACCGCCTCTGAGCAGGTGACCCAGCACGTTCACTTTGTTGATAAAAAGCGTAAGCGCGAACTGCTCTCCCAGATGATCGGTCAGGGGAACTGGCAGCAGGTGCTGGTCTTTACCCGCACCAAGCACGGCGCCAACCACCTGGCAGAACAGCTGAATAAAGACGGCATCCGCAGCGCCGCCATTCACGGTAACAAGAGCCAGGGCGCGCGTACCCGTGCGCTGGCGGACTTCAAATCTGGCGACATCCGCGTGCTGGTGGCGACCGACATCGCCGCCCGTGGCCTCGACATTGAAGAGCTGCCGCACGTGGTGAACTACGAGCTGCCAAACGTGCCGGAAGACTACGTTCACCGTATCGGCCGTACCGGCCGTGCAGCGGCAACCGGTGAAGCGCTTTCGCTGGTCTGCGTGGACGAGCACAAGCTGTTGCGCGACATCGAACGTCTGCTGAAGAAAGAGATCCCGCGCATCGAAACCCCGGGCTACGAAGTGGATCCGTCAATCAAAGCCGAGCCGATTCAGAACGGTCGTCAGGGCGGTGGTGGACGTGGCCAGGGTGGCGGCGGTCGCGGTCAGCAGCCGCGTCGTGCCGAAGGCGGCGCACCGAAATCATCCGGCAAACCGCCGCGTCGCAACAACGACAGCAAACCGGCGGGTGAAAACCCGTGGCGCAGCGGCGAAGGGAAACCGGCAGGGGAAGGGCAGCGTCGACGCCGCCCGCGTAAACCTGCTAACCCGCAGTAATCTGGAAGCCCGGTCGTAAAGCCGGGCTTTTCTTTTTGCGGCAGCGAAGAGAAAGTGCCACAATAGTGGCTGTTTATACAGTATTTCAGGTTTTCCGATGGCTTTAACCGCGGCGCTGAAAGCGCAAATTGGCACCTGGTATAAGGCGCTACAACAGCAGATCCCCGACTTTATCCCCCGAGCGCCGCAGCGGCAGATGATTGCTGACGTGGCAAAAACGCTCGCCGGGGACGACGGGCGACATCTGGCGATTGAAGCCCCGACCGGCGTCGGGAAAACCTTGTCGTATCTCATTCCCGGCATTGCCATTGCGCGGGAAGAGGGCAAAACGCTGGTGGTCAGCACCGCCAACGTGGCGCTGCAGGATCAGATCTTCAGCAAAGATTTACCGCTGCTGCGTAAAATCATCCCCGACCTGCGGTTTACGGCCGCCTTTGGTCGCGGGCGTTACGTGTGCCCGCGTAACCTGGCGGCGCTGGCCAGCAGCGAGCCGAATCAACAGGATCTGCTCGCGTTTCTGGATGACGAGCTGACGCCAAACAATATGGCCGAGCAGGAGCAGTGTGCAAAACTCAAAGCCGAGCTCGACGGCTATAAGTGGGACGGCCTGCGGGATCACACCAGCCAGGCCATCAGCGACGACTTATGGCGCAGGCTTAGCACCGATAAAGCGAGCTGCCTGAACCGTAACTGTCACTACTACCGCGAGTGCCCGTTCTTTGTCGCCCGGCGCGAAATTCAGGAAGCCGAAGTGGTGGTGGCTAACCACGCGCTGGTGATGGCGGCGCTGGAGAGCGAAGCGGTGCTGCCGGAGCCGAAAAACCTGCTGCTGGTGCTCGACGAAGGCCACCATCTGCCGGACGTGGCGCGGGACGCGCTGGAGATGAGCGCGGAAATTACCGCCCCCTGGTTCCGCCTGCAGCTCGATCTCTTCTGCAAGCTTGTCGCTACCTGCATGGAGCAGTTTCGCCCGAAAACCACGCCGCCGCTGGCGGTGCCCGAGCGTCTGAGCGACCACTGCGAAGAGGTTTACAGCCTTATCTCGTCCCTGAACAACATCCTGAATCTTTATCTTCCTGCAACCCAGGAGGCGGAACACCGCTTTGCGATGGGCGAGCTGCCGGACGAGGTGATGGAGATCTGCCAGCAGCTGGCGAAGCATCTGGAAAAGCTGCGCGGGCTGGCGGAGATGTTCTTAAACGATCTGAGCGAGAAAACCGGCTCGCATGACGTGGTGCGTCTGCACCGCATCCTGCTGCAGATGAACCGCGCGCTGGGCATGTTCGAAGCGCAGAGCAAGCTCTGGCGGCTCGCCTCGATGGCGCAGGCGTCCGGCGCGCCGGTCACCAAATGGGCCACCCGCGAAGTGCGGGACGGGCAGGTGCACCTCTTTTTCCACTGCGTGGGCATCCGCGTGGCCGATCAGCTGGAAAAGCTGATCTGGCGCAGCGTACCGCACGTGGTGGTCACCTCTGCCACGCTGCGTTCCCTGAACAGTTTCTCAAGGCTGCAGGAGATGAGCGGGCTTAAAGAGAAAGCGGGCGACCGCTTCGTGGCGCTGGACTCGCCGTTTAACCACTGCGAGCAGGGCAAGCTGGTGATCCCGCGTATGAAATTCGAGCCGCTCATCGACAACGAGGAGCAGCACATTGCGGAGATGGCGGCCTACTTCCGCGAACAGGTCGAGAGTAAAAAGTACCCCGGCATGCTGGTGCTGTTTGCCAGCGGGCGCGCGATGCAGCGCTTCCTGGAACACGTCACCGATCTGCGTTTATTGCTGCTGGTGCAGGGCGATCAGCCGCGCTACCGGCTGGTGGAAACTCACCGCAAACGTATCGATAACGGCGAGCGCAGCGTGCTGGTGGGATTACAATCCTTCGCGGAAGGTCTGGATTTGAAGGGCGATTACCTGACGCAGGTGCATATCCATAAAATTGCCTTCCCGCCCATCGACAGCCCGGTCGTCATCACCGAAGGTGAATGGCTGAAAAGCCTCAATCGCTATCCGTTTGAGGTGCAGAGTTTACCTGCGGCGTCGTTTAACCTTATTCAGCAGGTCGGGCGTCTGATCCGTAGCCACGGCTGCTGGGGGGAGGTGGTGATTTATGACAAGCGTCTCCTCACCAAAAACTACGGCCAACGACTGTTGAACGCGCTGCCGATCTTTCCGATTGAACAGCCAGAGGTGCCCGAGGTAAAAAAACGCCCGGCGACACTGACCGCCGGGCGCAGGAAAAGCATCCGTGCTAAGGGGCGCGGTCCTACTGGTAAGTGAAGGTCACCTGCACCACGCTGCTGAACGTCCCCGCACTCACCGGCATGGAGGTGGCGTAGTAGCGTGCGGCGAGTGGGAAGTCGACGGTATGATCGCTTTGATTAACCAGGGCGCTGAAGCTCGCCTGCGGGGCTATCGTAATGCGATCCAGGCGGTCTGCCAGCTCCAGCGCCAGCCCGCCGGCGCTGCCCGTGCTGGCAAATTTCGTCGGGTGTGCGCTGTCCGCCTGGCCGTTAAAGGTCGCGGTGGCGAGTGTGGTGGTGGACGGGCATTTGGACAGCGTAAGATCAAAATTCTTCCACTCCCCGGTATCCCCCACATCCTTAAAATCGCTGGAGGCGGCTTGTCCCAGGTTAACGGTCAAATTCTGGCTGGCGCTGTCTACCGAGCAGGTATTGGCGATGATATTGCCTCTCATCTGGATCGCGATCTCATCGGCATTCGCCTGCGTGAGAAGGCCTGCCAGTAGCAGTAAGGTGATTTTTTTCATTTATATCCCAACGTAATCGTGGCAATGCTGTTTGCTGTGCCGGGGGTGACGCTGGCTGCCGTTTGTTGATATGCGACCTCAAACGGGATCGCCAGCGGAACGTTTGCTTGTGCGATGGCCGCCGTATTTTTGTAGGTATCAAACTCGGCGACTTCGCCATCGAACAACATGCGTACCCCTACACCGGTTGCCACGCCGTTCTCCTGAGTGAGTTTGATGACGCCGGGAAAATCTGTTTCATAACCGTTTGCGCTGGAAACCATGACTTCGGGCTGCACGGTGTCGTTGCAGTTGACGGTAACGTCGAACGTCTGAGACGACGTCAGGGTCCCTGTCCCGGTGAAGTCGCTGACCGGGAAATCGCCCAGCGTTACGGTAAGGCTTTTCGGCGAAACGGAGCAGGTGACTTCGTTGAACGTGACGTTACCCGAATAGGAAATGGTGTTCGGACTGCCTATGCCCTCCTGATTGTAAACGCCAAGCCCAAACTCCGTCTGAGCCTGAGAAAGCGAACCTGAGGACACAGTGGAGCTGGTTTTCACCAGCTCCAGAGTTACGTCAAAATTGAACGAGAGCTGTCCATCTGAAGAGAGATATCCCACCGGCGTATTCCGGGAATCACAGTGGACGCCACCGGCCCCCTGGATGCGTTGCCCCTGATCGTTCATCAGGGCGATACCAATCCCGGCGACACCAGAGTCGTACACGCCCGGCAGGCCCGGTATTTCTGAACCGGAACCATAATAGCAAGCCACTATTTCCATCCCCGGGCTGTAGGTACTGGAGCAATTTCCGGCAACGTGTACCGTCTGCTCTGAACCCGGAATGGTCGCGCCAACGGCCAGCGAGGTGGGTACCGATATGGAGGCCACATCAATCATCTTTGGCATATCCGGTGACGTGCATGACGCTTTCGCGTACGGCATGAATAATGCGGATATTCCCAGCACTAACAATAAAAAACTCTGTTTAACGATTTGCATCATCTTACGTCTCAGCCAGTGTATTACTGACATGTTGCGGCAGCGGTAATAATGCCGGATTTATCTCTCTCTTCAGCCAGCGCGTACTGCGCGTTGCATTGTTCGCTGGCATTGTCACCCCACGCAACGGAGAGTTTTCCGCGCGCGGGGAGGCCGGAGAGGTACGTTTGGCCATCTGAGCCAACGATAAATTCGCTGTCCTTATCCTCAGTGCTCACCGTCGCGCCGAAGGGCAGCGGTTTACCGTTGTGCGTGAGCGTCATCAGCACGCGATTGCCCACGCGGGTGTTAAAGCTGGCGCGCACCACCGCTCCCCGCGTTGGGGTGACGACCTGCGCCGCGTGCGTCACGTCGGCATCATCCGGCAGCGTTTCGGTATCCAGCGCAATGGTGTTATGGCGATACGCGGTGACGAATGGCACGACGGTGTAGCCGCGGAAATCGGTCTCAACGCCCGTCTGGTTGGTGATATGCGTCCCGTGCGTTCCCGGCGCCTTCACCAGCGCGATGGTCTCACCGAGCGGCTGGCTCAGGGTGATGCCGTTCGCATGGGCAACCACGCCGCCCTGCAAACCGACGTTCACGGTCTGCTGATATTTATCCTGACTGACGCCTGCGCTCACTTCGCCATAGGTCGCTTTGTAATCGGCGTTCATGCTGGTGGAGTTACCGCTGCCGGTACTGCTCAGCCCTTCCTGAATATTCCAGTTCAGGTTGTCTTCCTTCAGCGCCGTGCCGTTCAGGCCGATATTCTGCGTGGTACCGTCTTTGGTATTGTTCAGGTTGTAGGTGGCCCAGGTGTTATGCATCCAGTGGTCCAGCGGCACGGAGACGCTCAGCGAGAACTGGTTGTCGTTCGTCACTTCGTCGCCGTTTTCATCGCTGTCCTGGGTGTTCTTGTTCATGCTGTAGCTCAGGCTGTAGCTCACCCCGTGCCAGCTGTTGTTGTAGCTGACGCTCATGGAGGTCATGTCCTGGTTCTGGCTCCAGTAAGTCTCTTTCACCATGCTCAGGGTGACGGACCCCCAGCCTTCGGGCAGCGTCTGGTCGATGGTGGCCTCGGTTCGGGCGCGGCGCTGCTGGGGGGCAGACCAGTCGTCAGAGCGGGTATATGACTCCATGGTGTCTTCAAGGGTGTAAAACCCTTTGCTGTTGTAGCGATAGCCCGCGAGCGAGAAGTTGGTGCCTGAACCGGCAAAATCTTTGCTGTAGCGCACGCGCCAGGACTGGCCTTTGCTGGCCTGCTGCTTTTTCAGCAGGGCCTTTGCGCGGGTGACGTCGATGGAGAACGCCCCTAAATCGCCCATGTTTTTCCCGGCGCCGAGCGCCTGGGACTGATAGTGGCTGCTCTGCTGTATGCCGCCGTAAGCGGTAAAACCAAAGGGCAGGCCGTAAATCGCGCTGCCCTGGGCAAACGGAGTTTTCTCGACGTCTTTGTCGTAGGAACGGTACCGCCCTGCGGTCACGCTGTAGCGCAGGTTTTTTTCGCGCTGCAGTACCGGTACAGAGGCATATGGCACCACGAAATGGCTTTCGCTGCCGTCGGTCTCTTTCACGGTGACCTGCAGATCGCCGCTGCTGCCGGTGGGGTAAAGGTCGTTAATTTCAAACGCGCCGGGGGCGACCGTGTTATGATAAATGACGTAGCCGTTCTGGCGAACCATCACCAGCGCATTGCTGTGTGCGGTGCCGCGAATAATGGGCGCATAGCCTTTTTCGCTGTCCGGCAGCATGTCGCTGTCGGATTTAAGCTCCACGCCGGTGTAGGGTACGCTGTCAAAAACATCAGAAGGCGAAGAGCTTTGTCCAACGGTGAGGTCGCTTTTCATCGCCACGATATCGCGCTGGGCATAGGTATAAACGGAAGAGAATTTTTGCTGCTCTTCCTTGCCCTGGGTGCTGCGATTCCACGTGGAGTAGTTGCGTACGAGCCAGGCGCCAACGTTAAACCCGGGACGCAGGTTAATGTACTGGCTGCTGTTATTCTGCTCGCCCGACTGTCGCGCATGGCTCTGGCTGGCAGTCGCGCTGTAGTTGAGAATACCTGCGGTGATCCCCTCGTCGAATTCTTTCGGGTCGATATAGCCGCGTGGAACCTGGCCCAGGGCCAGTTGAGGGATACTGAGCAGCAGCTGCTGATTGCGAACGTGAAAAGACGTGGAGGCTGCCGGGATGGCGGTTAAATCGGCACACTGGCCTTTTGCCATCAGCGCCGGATATTTTTGGGTTTTGATCCCAAGGCTTTTTAAATCATTCAGGCTAAAGCAGGGCTGAAGTGAACTGCTGCCGTGTGAACCTTTTTGCAATGTGAACGTGACGTCGCGGGTATCAATTTTATTATTATTAATAAAAATAGCGACCTGATATTTCCCCGGTGCCTGCCCTGGCCCTTTTTCGTAAACCGACAGATCGGTCTTACCCTGTTGCGGATTATCAATATCCAGCAGTGCGGGGTTAAAATAATCATCAGCCATAACCTGCTGCGCAAAGATCGCCAGTGCCAGGCCACAGAGAATGACCAGCAGTGATGAAATTCGGCAGGTGAACGGCTTTTTATGGCTGTACATGATTATTTTATTACCGGGGGATAGTATTAACGAACGGCTTTCGACCAGGTATGGCTGATGCTGCCGTAATCAGTAATAATGGAATACGTGACGGTTGAGCCTCCGATATTGCCAGGCAAGGCAAAATGCGTTTCCGTTTTCGGGACCGCCCAGGTGGCTTTTGTTACTTTATGACCGTTCAGCGTGACGGTTTGGAAGTTCATAAAGAAAGGCGTGGGGTTATTCACCACCAGTTCATTACCTTCACGGCGCCATTCAAGCTTATCGGCCACCTCTTCTGGTCTGCCTTGTACTGCTGACGGGCGATAAAGCAATTTAATACGCGTATTAATGGCAATTTGTAGCGTATTCACACCTTCGACGTGCTTTGATGATGGGATCGCTTTAATATTTAACCAGTACAGAGATTCCCTGTCTTCCGGTAAATTTCCGCCCGTACGTACAACGCGCAGAACGTTATCTTCTTTCGCATCCAGACGGAAAAGAGGTGGGGTGATCAGGAACGGCGCTTTGGCCAGGTTTTTACCGCCAGAGTCGACCCAGGACTGTACCAGATAATCCGTTGCATCTGGGTTTGAAAGACCAAGAGACGATTCCTTTTTCTCTCCCTGGTAGACCAGACGTGTGCCATTAATAATGACACCTGCATGTGCAGTAGTGGCCGCCAGTAAAAGCGTGCTCAGTAAATAACCGTGGCGCATAAATATTTCTCAATAAGATAAGAGATATTAACGTGTATAACCGCGTTAATATCTCAGGATTGATAATATCAGTTATAGATAACGGTGAAGGTCGAAACGGAGTTAGCCGGACCTGCGGTAATCGCGGCCCCGGTTTGAATATAACGCGCGCCGAATATCAGGTCGTTAACTGCTGTACCGGAGGCTAACGGATATTGCTGAGAAGGGGTGTACAGACTCACCGGCTGCTCAGAAGCGTCAACCAGCTGAATAGCGACACCCGTTGCCGCATCCACATCCGGCGTTAATGCCAGCGTTGCGTTGTTATTCGCATCCGGCGTTCCGCCGAAGTTAATCGCTGCAGAGGTAACGGTTTCCGGACAGTCTTTTAACTGAATATCGAACTTCGTTAACGTGCTGGTAGAGCCTGCCCCGGTAAATACCGTTTTAGAGACTTTACCTAACTGAACGTTTAACGGGTTACTTAACCCATTAACCACCTGACACGCTGAATCAATAATTTCTCCGGTGAAATTGATCTGCCCTTCACCGTTTGTTGCCGCAAATGCGGATGCAGAACATCCCACCGCTGCGGCGATGAATAAACCTAAAGCAACCTTGTTCATAGTGAATCCTGATATGTGACTGGTGCGAACGTTGCCTGGACGTTTTCACCGTTGACCCTGGAAGACTTTCCGCTGGTTATTTAATCAAAAAATACATGTCTAAGAATCTTCTACAGAAATCACAAATAATTGAAAAATTGCTTGTATATATTTTTTTTCATTAAAACAGAGCATTGGGTTAGGGGATAAAACACTAACGGCCGGGCAATCATCAGGGCTATATTGTTAACAAGATGATGTTGTCAGGAGAGAAGTCGTGGATTACCGCAAAATTATCAAAGAGGTAGGGCGTGGGAAAAATCATGCCCGCGATCTGGACCATGAAACCGCGCGTGCACTTTACACCCGCATGCTTGAGGGCGACGTCCCCGACCTGGAAATGGGGGGCATTCTGATCGCGCTGCGTATCAAAGGAGAGGGTGAGGCGGAGATGCGCGGGTTCTATGAAGCCATGCAGGCGCAAACGCTGCGCTTAACGCCGCCTGTGGCAAAGCCCATGCCGATCGTAATCCCGAGCTACAACGGCGCGCGCAAGCAGGCAAATTTAACCCCGCTTCTTGCTATTTTATTACATAAGCTGGGGTTCCCGGTGGTGGTGCACGGGGTGAGTGAAGACCCCACTCGCGTACTGACGGAAACCATTTTCGGGATGCTGGGCATCGAGCCAACGCGTCATGCCGGTCAGGCGCAGGCGAAGCTGGATGGCCATCAGCCCGTTTATATCCCGGTTGGCACACTTTGCCCGCCACTTGAAAAGCAGCTCGATATGCGCTGGCGCATGGGCGTGCGCAACAGTGCGCACACGCTGGCGAAACTGGCCACACCGTTTGGCGAAGATGCCGCCCTTCGTCTTTCCAGCGTCTCGCACCCGGAATACGTGGCGCGTGTGGGTCAGTTCTTTGCGGCTATTGGTGGAAGGGCGTTACTGATGCACGGCACGGAAGGTGAGGTTTATGCGAACCCACAGCGTTGCCCGCAGGTGATGCTGATTGATTCTGCAGGTACGCGCGCCATTCTGGAACGCGGAGAGGAAAATAGCGGTGTGATATTGCCTGAGGCAAAAGATCCCCATACTACAGCCCACTGGATTGAGCAGTGCCTTGCCGGAAAAGTTCCTGTTCCGTATTCGATCAAGTTGCAGATGGCCTGCTGTTTGCTGGCAACCGGTGAAGTGGACACGGTAGAAGCCGGGCTGGCACGCGTGGCGCAGTCTTTTTAACTAAAAAAAAGCCCGTCCAGTGGCGGACGGGCAAGCAAGGGTAACAAACAACAGGGTCAATGAGGGTTGGAGCAGCTCACCAGAGGGTTTGGCGAGGGGACAGCATTCGTTCAGGCGATTATTTGTAGATAACCGCGGTACCGCTCAGCTTGTTATTGCCGTTAGCGGAGGTAATGGTGTATCCGCTTGCACCGGCAGCAGCGGCTTTCTCAGCCAGTTTGGCTTCCAGACCGTCCAGCGTGGTCGCGCCATCAGCACTCACCACACCGACTTTATTCATGTTTTGTGCCTGAGTTGAAGAGACTGGCTCTACGGCGAAAGCGCCGAAAGACAGAGCGGACAGGGCAACAGCAGCTACAGCATATTTGATGGTTTTCATAATTAATCTCTCGCAGGTGTTTCTGTTAAGGGGACGATGTTCCGTCGATGTGATAAGTATCACGGTTTTTTACGAGGGATAAAATCGAAGAGAATTGACGTGGTTACTCAAAAAAATTGAATGACAAATAACTTATTGAATATTAATAAATTCAAACTGGCGATTTACACTTCTTGTTGATGCGCTTTACAGAAGCGAAATGAAGGGCACATTTTGCCACGCGGTTCGTTAAAAATCGTGAGCGTAAAGGTAAGGGCCTGCGGGGTTAACTTAGGTAAAGGAAAGTCAACGTAACTGGCTGTCTTTCGAACCTCTGCGATTATATCCCGAATGCGATGAGTTTTTTGAATCTTTATGCTGCTGGCAGGAGATGCAAAGCCTTACGCCGGGGATGGCTTTCCGGCGCGCCTCCGGAATGGGTTCTCCGCATTCTTCGCATTCCGTTAAGCTTTCGCCGCGCGGAATTTCACCGCGGGCGCGCGCAACCGCATCTTCAATAGTACTGTTGATCTGTTCGTTAACAGCGTCGTCATTTGCCCAGCCGGAAGCCATTATGCCCTCCTGATATCGGTTTCAGCCCTGCTTTTAATATGGGGTTAAAAAACGAACAGTCAAGGCGAGGGGGAAGAGAACTGCATCCGGTGGTCAGATGCAGTCTGGGGAAAAAAGCAGATTATTTATAAATGGTCGCTGTGCCGTACATATGGTTATCTCCGCCAGCGGAGTTCACCACGAATCCTTTTGCACCTTCCTGGCGGGCTTTTTCAGCCAGTTTATCTTGCAGATCGTCAAGGTTGCTGGCACGGCTAACCGAAACGGTGCCTGCAGGACGGAGTTGGCTGGTGTCGTTACTCTGGGTCAGTGACTGAACGGCCATGGCAGAGAATGAAGCAGTTGCCAGGACGCCAGCGATAATAGCAAGGGTCAGATACTTTTTCATAATCACATCCTCATGAGGAAACAGCAGGTGATTCCCTTTAAGTTTAGAAGCCTGATGAGTGTGACTTAGCGCAAATATTTGATGATGATCTGCTTATTTTTTGAACGATATAAATTGACAATTCGCTGACAGATCATAGACATAAAGGTCTTTGATTTATGGCGTTTTTTTGAGCGACGCAGAGAAAGATTTACCGTTGGGCCAGCAAAGGGTATCTTACGCCGCTGTTTAAAGGAGAATGCCATGACTGCCCAAAAGCCGGGATTGCACCCGCGAAATCGCCACCGCAGCCGCTACGACATGAATGCGTTATGCCTGAGCTGCCCGCCGCTGCAGGACTACCTGGTTCAGACCCCAGCGGGAGAGCCCTCGGTCAACTTTGCTGACCCGCAGGCGGTTAAAATGTTGAACAAAGCTCTACTGGCGCATTTTTACGGTGTGGCTCACTGGGATATTCCGGAAGGCTTTCTCTGTCCACCTGTGCCGGGCCGCGCGGATTACGTGCATCACCTTGCCGATCTTCTTGCCGAGGGCAATGAGGGCGTTGTTCCGCAGCAGGCCACCATTCTGGATATTGGCACCGGGGCGAATCTGATTTACCCGCTGATCGGCGCGCATGAATACCACTGGCGCTTTACCGGAAGCGAAATCGGTGCCGAGGCCTTTGCCAGCGCCCAGGCGATTATCAGCGCGAATCCTGGGTTGAGCCGCGCCATTCGCCTGCGTCGTCAGAAAGAGGCGGTGTCGATCTTCAACGGCATTATTCACAAAAACGAAAGCTATGACGCCACGATGTGCAATCCGCCGTTCCATGATTCGGCGGCATCGGCCCGCGCGGGCAGCGAGCGCAAGCGCCGCAATCTGGGTCAGGCTGAAGACGCCGCGCTGAACTTCGGCGGTCAGCAGCAGGAGCTCTGGTGTGAAGGGGGCGAAGTGGCGTTTATCCTGCGCATGATTGCGGAAAGCAAACAGTTTGGCCGTCAGGTGAAGTGGTTCACGACGCTGGTTTCCCGCGGAGATAACCTGCCGCCACTCTACCGCGCGCTCACGGAAGCGGGTGCCGTAAAAGTGGTGAAAAAAGAGATGGCGCAGGGCCAGAAGCAAAGCCGCTTTATCGCCTGGACGTTTATGGACAATAACAAACGTCGCAAATAGCACTCCGTCGCAGGCCGGGTAAGGCGAAGCCGCCACCCGGCAACGAGGCTACAGCGTCGGCTCCTGCGGTGGGAGCGGCGCTGCGGGCGGCGGTAGTACCTGATAGGTCTGGACCGGCATCCGCACGTTCGCCAGATCGAAGTGTTTTTTCACCATGCTGTCGAGCGCAAAGCGCACCGTCCACTGCTTCAGCGGCTGGGTGGTGAACGACACACGCAGGGTAAACGCCGTGTTCGTCAGTCCGACGATGCCGGCGAATGACGGCTCGCCAATCACCAGCCCGCGAATATCCTCCATCTGCATCAGCTCTTCTACCGCATCGCGCAGCGCCTGCTTCGCTTTATCGGCATCCTCGTGACGATCCACATCGTAGTTCGCTACAACTGAACCAATGCCGCGCACAAAGTTGGCGAAGGTGGTGATCGAAGACCAGGGAATGATGTGGTACGCCCCGGTGTCCTGGCGCACGCCCACCGAGCGGATGGACATCCTCTCCACGGTGCCGGTTAACGGTCCGATGGTCACCAGATCGCCCGTGTTCATCCCGTTCTCAAACTGGATAAAGATGCCGGTAATAATATCCTTCACCAGCGTTTGCGACCCGAAGGAGATCGCCAGGCCCAGGGCACCGGCACCGGCCAGCAGCGGGGCGATATTCACCCCGATTTCCGACAGCACAATCATGATGGTGATGGTGCTGATAATCACCGCCAGCGCGTTACGGAACAGGGTTAACAGCGTTCTTGCCCGCGCGCTGGGCAGGGGACGGCCGTGAATATCGGACACCAGACGGTTCTCGATAAGGCTCGCCAGCAGCGTCCAGCCGACGGCGGAGAAGAACAAAATCAGCGCGATGCGAATCAGGATGTCGACCGTTTTTTCACCCGCACCGTTGTGCAGCCAGTTCCAGAAATCAAACAGGCTCCACGCATTCAGGAGCAGCATAATCGCCACGCAGACGGTGAGAATGCGCGCCACTTTGAGCGATACCGACATCCAGCCGTTCACCCGTTTTTGCAGCTCCGGGTAATTACGCTGTACCTGCGGCGACAGGGTGATGGTTTTCGAGATCCAGCGCGACAGCAGCCCCGACACAAACGCCGCGATACCGATAATGGCCAGGCTTTTGAACGTCGCCCCCATCATGAATTTCAGGCTATTGCCCGGGTCGAACAGCGAGAAGAAGCACAATACGATGAAGTAGGCGCTTGCCAGCCAGTGCCACACCAGGGCGAAAGCGCGGATAAACAGGCTAAAGAACGAAAGGGAGCGATCGGCCAGATTCAGCAGGCTTTGGGTAATGGTTTTTTTATTGTGGAAGATCAGATACAGCGACCAGACGGTAATGCAGATCATGATAATGACGTTTGCCAGCGCCCCGAACTGGACGTTCACCTGGTTGGAGATGATCGGCACGGCAACCAGCAGACCGTAGCCAATCAACCCGCTGAGCACGCTCAGACGCAGCGCCCAGTACTTCGCGCTCTCATCCCGAATGGAGAAAGGACGCAGTTCAGGCACGTGCGGACAAAAAAGTAACCGCAGCAGCGCTTTGAAGAACTCAATCAGGGCAAAGGCGTTCAGGAAAAGCGACTGCTGGAAGGCGATGGTTTTGTTGTCCGCGTTCAGCCTGTCGGCCAACATCTGGCCTAAGAACAGCGTCAACGCAAGCAGCAGTAAATCGATGATAAACGCTGAGGCTATCATCAACGGCAGGTGCAGCCAGCTGCTTTTCTGCTGATTCTTTCTGCGTCCCCATTGCCCCATTTTGCGATAGAGCGGCCACGCGCACAGGCGTACCAGCCAGTAAAAAAGAAATACTGAACCGGCCAGCATCAGGAACTGCGTGGCGGCGGCGGTAAACGTTTGTGGGTTAAACGGCTTATGCGGCGAGCCAATCAGATTGCGGTAGAGCTGAGCAAAGCGCGAGGAGAGCGCTTCCCCATAGTGCCGGCTCACGTCGGTGACATTTTCCAGCACCGTTTTTTGTTCCTCCACCTGGGGAGGGGTGATGACAGGCACCGGCTCCTGCGGCGGCGTGGCGGCCACTTTCCGCAGCTGACCAATAAGTTCCTGCCGGGAGGTGTCGTTCTCAAGGACGTCGGCGAGGGCGCTGTAGGCGGCTTTTTTCTGTTCGACATCGGGTTCCGGTGGTGGCGTATTTTGCTGGCTGGCGGTTGTTCCGGTGGTCACGCCGGGGATCGCGACGGCGAACGATGGCGCACTAAACAGGCTAATCAACAGCAACAGGATCCACGGCACGGCGTCCTCCGGTGAAAATGTCGAACAAAATGATAAGTATAGAAGTCGGGACGCGGAGGGGGATTTTTGGGAACAATCTGGCGTAAAAAAGCCGGGCAAGCCCGGCTTTAGCGTAAAGCGATGGATCAGGAGACGTGCTGCAGGAACTCCTGCAGACGCGGGCTCGGCGGGTTCGCAATTAATTCCTGCGGGTTACCGTCTTCCGCGATACGGCCTTTATCAATAAAGATCAGGCGGGACGCCACTTTTTCAGCGAAGCCGATTTCGTGGGTCACGATCACCATCGTCATCCCTTCTTCTGCCAGATCCTGCATGACCTTCAGCACCTCGTGGCGCAGCTCGGGGTCGAGTGCGGACGTAGGCTCATCAAACAGCATCATTTTCGGTTTGACCGCCAGCGCGCGGGCAATCGCCACGCGCTGTTGTTGACCACCGGACAGCTCAGAAGGGTAGTGGTGCGCGCGTTCAGCCAGGCCGACTTTCGCCAGCAGATCTTTGGCCAGCGCTTCTGCCGCCGCTTTGTTGGCGCCGCGCACGCGCAGGGGGCCAAACATCACGTTCTCCAGCGCCGTCAGGTGCGGGAACAGGTAGAACTGCTGGAACACCATGCCCGCTTCCTGACGAATCAGACGGTCATCCACTTTCGGGTCGTTCACCTTCAGACCGTCGACGATAAGGTCGCCGCTGGTGATCTCTTCCAGCTTGTTGATGCAGCGCAGCAGGGTGGATTTACCGGAGCCGGATGGCCCAATAATCACCACCACTTCACCCTGTTTAATGTTCAGATCAATATTGTGCAGCACCTGGGTTGGGCCAAAGTGCTTGGAAACGTTTTTAAATTCAATCACAGGATTTTCATCCTTCTTTCAAGACGACGCAGAACGAAGCTCAGAACCAGAGTAATGATCAGGTAGACAACGGCTACCGCACTCCAGATTTCCAGCGCACGGAAGTTGCCAGCAATGATCTCCTGACCCTGACGGGTCAGCTCGGCCACGCCGATAACAATGAACAGCGACGTATCTTTAATGCTGATGATCCACTGGTTACCGAGCGGTGGCAGCATGCGACGCAGTGCCAGCGGCAGAATAACGTGGCGGATCGTTTCGCGACGAGAAAGACCTAGCGCCAGACCGGCTTCACTGAAACCTTTATGAATCGACAGCACCGCACCGCGGGTGATTTCCGCAATGTAAGCGCCTGAGTTGATCATAATGGTGACGACGGCTGCGCTGAACGGATCGATGCGCAGGTCGGTGAACGCCATTGGCAGGGCGAAGTAGATGAACATGACCTGTACGACAATTGGGGTGCCGCGGATCACTTCGATGAAAACCAGTGCGATGTGGTTTGCAATCCAGCCGCCGTAGGTGCGAGCGAAACCGGCGACAAGACCGATAATCAACCCACCAACCAGACCCAGGACCGAAATCCACAGGGTCATTTTAGCGCCTTCAAGCAAGATAGGAATGGCAGGCCAGATGGCGCTCCAGTCAAACTGCATGATAATTTCCTGTTACTGTTACCGTGTTTCAAAAATAGCAGGGGCGAAAGGTCGCCCCCGAGTGAACGTCATTGTTACGTCTTATTATTTAGGCTCGGTACCGAACCATTTTTTGTAGATTTCGTTATAGGTGCCGTTCTCTTTCAGCGTTTTCAGCGCGCCGTTAACTTTCGTGCGCAGGTCGTCGCTGCCTTTCGGGAACGCGATACCGTACTGCTGGGCTTCCAGAGACTCACCAACCGCTTTGAACTTGCCGTTGCCCGCGGTTTTGATGAAGTACAGGATGTTCGGCGTGTCGTGCAGAACCGCATCAGCACGGTTGGTGCCGAGTTCCATGTACGCGTTGTCGATGTTCGGGAACTGACGCAGGTCTTTGGTTTTGATATTTGCTTTCGCGTAATCAACCGAACCGGTGCCGCTCTTCACTGCCACCACTTTGCCGTCGAGATCTTTCACGCTTTTTACGTCGTTATTATCGGCTTTGACCATCACCAGCAGGCCGCTTTTGTAGTAGCCGTCAGAGAAGTCGATCGCTTTTTTACGTTCATCGGTAATGGTGATGCCCGCCAGCGCCAGATCAACGTTCTTGGTTTGCAGTGCCGGGATGATGCCGCTGAAGTCCATCGGCTTCAGGGTGTAATCCAGTTTGAGTTCTTTTGCGACTGCGGCCCACAGATCCACATCAAAACCAACGTATTTATCACCCTGTTTGAATTCAAACGGAACGAACGCCGTGTCGGTCGCCACAACCAGTTTGTCGGCAGCCTGAGAGGACACCGCAAAAGCCAGGGTAAGTGCAGCCAGTGAAACTTTTAATACAGACTTCATAGCATTTCCTTTTATATCCACGGGGCGATCCCCTGCGAGAACAGGTGGCACAATGAAAAAATCGTGCCAACTTTACAAGCTATTGTTTTGCAAAGGGGATGATGTCATACATTGCACATTAAATGGGGCAATGAGGTTTTATTGCACCAAAGTGGAGCACTGTTTTGGTGCGCTTCGTTTGGCTCAACTGACGGGGAGATATTTAGCGTAAATTATGACGAAAAAACAATCTTCCGTTAACGGTTGTGTGAGGTGATTATTACATTTCGTTCACTTTTGCAGGTGTGCAGACAAAAACTGTGCACCATAGATGTGCAAAACCCTCACCGGAGGGCGAGGGTTTGATAGAAAATTCGTATGAATTATTCGATGTTAGATTCGATAAACCACAGGAATTGATCCAGGTCGCGGGACGCGGCGGTGAAGATGTCTGCAGTATCTTCGTCTTTGGCTTCGCCAATCGCTTTGCGCACATTATTTGCCACAATCGCGTAGCGGTCGGCCAGCTCTTTCAGGTGATCCTGAACGGTATGGATATCCAGCGGATAACTCTTCAGTGGCGTTTTGCTGTTGATCACCTGCGTGGTACCCAGCGCCACGCCGCCTAGCTGAACGGCACGTTCAGCCATCGTATCGAGGTGGGTCACCAGTGCTGTGCGGAAGCCATCCAGCATTTCATGAACGGCAATAAAGTTTGCACCGCGCATATTCCAGTGGGCCTGTTTGGTGATCAGCGAAAGATCGATGAACTGGATCACCTGGCGATTCAGCAACTCAATGGTTGCTTTTTTGTCGCTGTCCGATACATCGTTACGGGTATAAAGCAGATTAGACGCTTTCGTTTTCACCAGTTTAGCGGTACTCATAATCTCATATCCTCTTGATGTTTATGTCCCAGGTAATTACGGAACTAAGTATAGCACCGGATTTTTTCCCTGCGGTTTGGCTGTGCCTATCGGTATAATAGCGAGAAGGAGGTTGAGAATTTAACTCATTGAAATTAATCTATAATTTTAAAATTGATACAGATCAATCTTAATTACTGGCTGGGAATGTAAACCCAGAGGGATATTTTGAAAATAGGGTAAAGTGTGTAAAAAATTATAACGACAGTCTTTCTGGCCTTTATTCTGCATGGCATGGAAGCCATGCAGAATATATGGGCTTAGCGGATATCCACTTTCTCCACTTTAGGTTCAGGGCGCATGGTGAGCGTCGAGCCCATTGATGCCGCGATAATCGAGCAGAGCGCCAGCGTCTGGGTCAATGTCAGGGTTTCGCCGAGAAACACCATCCCGGAAATGGCGGCTAGCGCAGGCTCCATGCTCATCAGGGTGCCAAATATGCGCGTCGGCAGACGCGTCAGGGCAATCATCTCCAGAGAATAGGGAAGTGCGGTAGAGAGGATCGCGACCGCCAGCCCGATGGGCATGACGGACCATTGCCAGATAGATTCGGTCGCTTGCGCCATGCCGATGGGCACAAAGACGATAGCAGCGATCAGTGACCCCAACGCGACGGTCGCCGGACCGTGCTCTTCTCCTGCACGCTGGCCCGTAAGTATATAGACGGCCCAGCAGGCGCCTGCACCCAGCGCCAGCGCTGCGCCCGTCAGATCAATCTCAGAAACACTCTTGCCCAGCGGCAGCAGGAACCACAACCCCAGTACGGCTAACACGACCCAGATAAAATCGACCGGACGTCGCGAGGAGAAAAGCGCCACCGCCAGCGGGCCGGTAAACTCCAGCGCGACGGCGATCCCCAGCGGTATCGTCTGAATAGAGAGGTAGAACAGGTAGTTCATTGCCCCCAGGGAGAGTCCATAAAACAGCAGCGGTAAACGCTGCTCCTTTTTGAATCGCAGACGCCAGGGTTTGAAAATAACCACCAGTATCGCCGTGCCCAGGACGATACGCAGGGCTGTTACCCCAGGCGCACCGACCAGCGGAAAAAGCGATTTTGCAAGCGAAGCACCGCTTTGAATGGACAACATGGCAATGAGTATGACTGCGACCGGCAACCAGACCGACGACGTGCGGGATAACCCAGGCATCCTTTCTCCTGTCAGCTTATGTCAAATGAGGTAAAAGTTGCAGTGTAAAGGAAATATGCGGCTACGGTTGAGGCGCTGTTGAAAAAAAACCACGTCAAATCCGTAAAATGGTTAAGCGCTGGTGGATTTATCGCCTGTCAGATTAGGAATAATCTGGATGAATGTAACTGCGCAGGCGCGCACTATGCGCATTTAGTAGTGAAAATTGCATGTGATTTGAAAGAGATAGCTGACGCTGGAAACGTTCTGTTACAGGAAAGGTTTCATTAGACATCACGAATCACAAAGAGTTTCGCAAATTTTTTTGATATATTTAAAACTTACGGACTTACTTGGATCACATTTGAGGTGGTTATGAAAAAAATTGCATGTCTTTCAGCACTGGCCGCTGTACTGGCTGTTTCCGCAGGTACCGCTGTAGCTGCTACTTCTACTGTTACTGGTGGTTACGCTCAGAGCGACTATCAGGGCGTGATGAACAAAGCTAACGGTTTCAACCTGAAGTATCGCTACGAGCAGGATAACAACCCACTGGGCGTGATCGGTTCTTTCACCTACACCGAGAAAGATCGTTCTGAAAACGGCGCATACAACAAAGGCCAGTACTACGGTATCACCGCGGGCCCGGCTTACCGTCTGAATGACTGGGCGAGCATCTACGGTGTTGTAGGTGTTGGCTACGGTAAATTCCAGCAGACCGAAAACCAGGGTCTGAACCGCACTGCAAGCAACAGCGACTATGGCTTCTCCTATGGCGCAGGCCTGCAGTTCAACCCAATCCAGGACGTTGCTCTGGACTTCTCCTATGAGCAGAGCCGTATCCGCAACGTTGACGTTGGCACCTGGATCGCTGGCGTAGGTTACCGCTTCTAATCACTTCGGTGATTAAATAAAAAATCCGCCCAATGTGGCGGATTTTTTTTTGTCGAAGAGAAAAGCAAAACGGCAACCTTAGGTTGCCGTTTTTAGTGTTTGTTCCCTCTCCCCGTGGGAGAGGGCCAGGGTGAGGGCATCGGTCCGCACGAGACGGCAATTACTTATTCTTAATATCAAAAATATCCGTACCCAGATGGTTGTAGTCAACTTTCTGTAACTTGAAGTTGGTAACGTACACTGGGGAAGCTTTCTTGTTAGAGACAAACGGGTAAGCATTTTTTATCTGCTCAGCCTTAATCCCGGTCCACTGTGAGAAGAACTGCAGGAAATCATTTGCTGAACGACGCGCTTTAATGACGCGATGCGTTTTATCATCACTCGACAGCACCATAAACGGCACCTGGAAGTTCTGCTGGAACTTGTCATCGTGCGCCAGGTACTGCACCTCTTTACCACGCTCTTTAAACGCCAGGCCGTGATCCGAGAAATAGACCATGGAGAAGCTGTCGCCCGTATTGCGTAGCTGATCGTACAGTTTGCTCAGCAGGTCGTCGGTTTGCGTCATGGTGTAGAGATAGCAGGACGTCTCTTTGGACTGCACAAACTCCGAGTACTTCCCACCGGTCCGATCGCAGGCCTGCGGGTGCGACCCCATCAGGTGCAGGACGATCAGCTGAGGCTGGGTGCGCGGGGTGGCGAAGACCTGTGCTGTCATTTTCAACAGCGCTTCGTCTTTGGTGTTTTTGTCGGCTTCGAAATCGCCATTTTTCAGGAACTGCACTTCGTCAGCGCGTTTGGCGATACTGGCGATGGCCGTATCGTATTCGCCAATTTGCCCCTGATTAGAGAACCACCACGTCTGAAAACCCGCACGGTTTGCCAGGGTGACGAAATTATCCTGATACTGCGGTTTGCCATCCACCACCCGGTTAAGGGTCAGGCCGAGCGATTTCTGCGTCGAGCCGCTGGCCGCGACATAATCGGTAAACAGCGTGCCTTTGACTGAACTGGCAAACGGTGTGTTATTCCAGTGACCGCCAAACGCTCCCATCGCATCGCGACGCGCGCTTTCGCCAATCACCACCACATAGGTGTGATATTTCGGCTTAACGGCCAGCACGTTCCAGGTGTCTTTCATATTGGAAAGCTCAGCCATGCGCGCCTGTTCGTCGAGAACCTCTTTATTGTTTACAACGACGTCTTTCACGAAGCGGAAAACCGGATAACCGATATTGCTGAGCCTTAGCTTACCGTCCCAGGGAATATTCTGGATGGGAGCGACAAAGGCCACGGCAATGCTGAACACCAGACAGAGTATTTCGATCTTACCCCAGGATTTTTTCTCGCCCGACTGACGGCGGATGGCGATAACGCCCAGCGCGAAGATAAAGATCCCGACCACGTAGCTGTACCACGGGAAGATCGTCAGGATCTCCGTTGACTCTTCCATATTGGTCGAGTGCAGCGCCAGCAGGGTATTAAAGTTTGGCGCGCCGTAAGCCTGACCAAACGGGAAATAGAGTGCAGCAACCAGCGAACAGATGCCGATTAACGCTTTTTGCACGCGCGGTGCGGATCGCCACAGCAAATGCAGAACGCAGGTGAACGCCACCGCGTAAAGCAGACTAAAGGGATAACCCAGCGCAAAGTTAATCAGTAATGACTGCAAAAAGTAAAAACCCGTCCACGGGCTTAAGGCCCGGCTGCGGGTCACAACGGTATCTATCAGGGTTACATTCATAGGTCACTATCATGGATGAAAACGCCATGTGCTCACCCTGGCGTCAAGGGTCATAACCTGCCTGACAGTGCGTGGAGAGGGAATGAGGGTCCGCTTCAGCGAGCCGCAAATTGTGCAGGGCTGCAAGAAGATAGTGCGAGCGCTAAATAATATCAACAGTTGCTAAGCAGATGTTTTGCGAAGGGGATTGCAAATCCGTAAAAAAGATCGGGAATAAGGCGGCTGGAAGCCAGTTTAGAGCGAGATTGTGACGGAAAAATGAAGCGGCGTACCGCAACGCCGCTTAGTGGGAAGGTTTGTCGTCCTGATGCGGTTTGTTGTTAAACATATCGCACAGCATGTTCAACAGCATTAAGCGCACTTTAAAAGGAGAGTGGGTAAACACGGTCATGCACCTCTTGAATTCGTTCATAAGACCTCCTGAGTTTTGATCCCTTCGATCCGTGAAGGGTGACTGCATTACATACAGATATAGCACAGGCTATATTGTATAGCTATGGCTATTTCGTTAATTTTTTGTGCTTGCGGAGCTATGGTTTACAATGTGCGCTCTCGAAACCGGGCGCTGGAAGCGTCACCCCACTGAGGAAGTACAATGAACCGTCGCGCAGGTCATCCGACAATGAGGAAAACGACGCAACTGGTGAATGTTGAAGAACATGTCGAAGGTTTTCGCCAGGTCCGTGAAGCGCACCGGCGTGAACTGATTGATGATTATGTTGAACTCATTTCCGATCTGATCCGTGAGGTTGGTGAAGCGCGCCAGGTCGATATGGCCGCCAGGCTGGGGGTTTCACAGCCAACTGTCGCTAAAATGTTAAAACGCCTGGCCTCCGTGGGCTTAATTGAAATGATCCCCTGGCGCGGTGTTTTTCTGACGCCGGAGGGGGAGAAACTCGCGCAGGAGAGCCGCGAGCGCCATCAGCTTGTCGAGAATTTTTTACTGGTGCTGGGCGTCAGCCCGGAGATCGCCCGCCGGGATGCGGAAGGAATGGAACACCACGTTAGCGAAGAGACGCTGGTGAAATTTCGTGAATTTACGCTTAAATATGGTCCCTCCGCTGAATGAAAATCCCTGGACTGCAGGCCCTGGCACGCGATCGTTTCTTCCATCTGTTATTACTCATTGGCGCAGCGTTAAGCCTCTTTGTGCCGTTTGCCCCACACGCCTGGCCCGCCGCGATTGACTGGCGCACCATCATTACCCTGAGCGGCCTGATGATGCTCACCAAAGGGGTCGAGCTGAGCGGCTATTTTGACGTTCTGGGACGTAAAATGGTGCGCCGGTTTGCCACCGAACGCAGGCTGTCCCTGTTTATGGTGTTCTCCGCCGCGGTGCTGTCGACGTTTCTGACCAACGATGTGGCGCTATTTATCATCGTGCCGCTCACGCTCACGCTGCGTAAGCTCTGTGAAATTCCGGTCAGTCGTCTGATTATCTTTGAAGCGCTCGCCGTTAACGCCGGTTCTCTGTTGACGCCTATCGGCAACCCGCAAAATATCCTGCTCTGGGGCCGTTCCGGCCTGTCGTTTGCCGCCTTTACCTGGCAGATGGCCCCGCTGGCGCTGGTGATGATGCTGTCCCTGCTGGCGGTCTGCTGGTTTGCCTTCCCGGATAAAAAACTGCAGTACCACAGCGGCACCACGGGCCCGCAGTGGCAGCCGCGTCTGGTGTGGAGCTGCCTCGGGTTATACATCGTCTTTCTGTTCGCGCTGGAGCTGAAATATGAGCTGGCGGGCGTCCTGCTCGTTGCCGCAGGGTTTGTCGTTCTGGCGCGGCGCGTGCTGGTGAGCGTGGACTGGACGCTGCTGCTGGTCTTTATGGCGATGTTTATTGATGTGCATCTTCTCATCCAGCTTCCGGTGCTGCAGAACGTGCTGCATAGCGTCAGCACGCTGTCTCAGCCGGGATTGTGGCTAACGGCGATTGGCCTGTCGCAGTTTATCAGCAACGTGCCGTCCACCATTCTGCTGCTCAACTACGTTCCGCCGGATACGCTCCTGGCCTGGGCGGTGAATATCGGCGGGTTTGGGCTGTTGCCCGGCTCGCTGGCCAACCTGATTGCCCTGCGTATGGCCAACGACCGTCGTATCTGGTGGCGTTTCCACGTCTGGTCTATTCCGATGCTGGTTTGGGCCGCGGCGATCGGTTTCGGACTATTCCTTCTCATATAGTGCGCAATTTGTCAGTTTTTCCTGGCAAACGTATAGCAACGTCCTAGCTTTAGTGAACGGCATAGTGTGATGCCGCTCACTGACAGGACCGTTGCTGACCTATGGCTGAAGATCAAAACCCGCCTGCTGACGAGCAGGACAAAAACAATAATGCGCGTAAGCGCCCGGGCAAAAAACCGTTAATTATCCTCGGCATTGTCGTGGTGGTGATGGTCGTCGTGGCGCTGGTCTGGTGGTTTTTAACCCGTAACGAAGAGACGACCGACGACGCCTTTACCGACGGCGACGTGGTGACGATTGCCCCCAAAACGGCGGGCTACGTCACCGAGCTGCGCGTGCGTGATAACCAGCGCGTGAAAAAGGGCGATCTGCTGGTGGTCATCGACCCGCGTGATACCACCGCCCAGCGCGATCAGGCCCAGGCCCAGCTTGGGCTGGCTATCGCGCAGCTGCATCAGGCTCAGGCACAGCTGGCGCTCTCAAAAGTGCAGTATCCCGCCCAGCGTGACGAAGCCAAAGCGCAGGTGCTGAAAGCGCAGGCCGATCTGGCGAACGCGCAGGCGGAGTACCGTCGCCAGCGCGGCGTCGACCCGCGGGCAACCACCCAGCAAAGTATTGATTCCGCGAACGCTCAGCTGCGCAGCGCGCAGGCGGGGCTGGCCAGCGCCCAGGCGCAGCTGGAAGTAGCGGAACAGGTACAGTTGCAAATCCGCCAGCAGGAAACCAACGTTGAAGCGCGCGAGCGTCAGGTCGATCAGGCGAAAGCGCAGCTGGAAACGGCTAATCTGAACCTCTCTTACACCGAAGTCCGCGCCCCGTTCGACGGGTTTGTCACCAAACGCAACGTGCAGCCCGGCACGCTGGTGCAGGCGGGAACGGCGCTGTTCTCCCTGGTTTCGCCAAACGTGTGGGTGGTGGCGAACTTCAAAGAGTCCCAGCTTGAGCGCATGAAGCCCGGCGATAAGGTCACCGTGTCCGTCGACGCGTGGCCGGATATGGCGCTCGAGGGCCACGTTGACAGCATCCAGCAGGGCAGCGGCTCGCGCTTCTCCGCCTTCCCGGCAGAAAATGCCACCGGTAACTTCGTCAAAATTGTGCAGCGCGTGCCGGTGAAAATCGTGATTGATAAGGGGCTCGATCCGAACAAACCGCTGCCGCTGGGGCTCTCGGTTGCGCCGAAGGTGACGGTGGAATGACGGACCACAGCCACGACAGCTGGAAGCCCGCCAGCAACCCGTGGGCGGTGGCGATTGTCGTCACCCTGGCGGTGTTTATGGAAATTCTGGACACCACCATCGTCAACGTGGCGCTGCCCCATGTGGCGGGTTCGCTCTCGTCCAGCTACGACGAATCCACCTGGGTGTTAACCAGCTATCTGGTCGCGAACGGCATCGTGCTGCCCATCTCGGCGTTTCTGAGCCGGGTCTTCGGCCGCAAGCAGTTCTTCCTGATCTGCATCGTCATGTTCACCGTCTGCTCGTTCCTGTGCGGGATCGCCACCGAGCTGTGGCAGATCATCTTGTTCCGCGTGATGCAGGGCTTCTTTGGCGGCGGGCTTCAGCCCACGCAGCAGTCGGTGCTGCTCGACTACTTCAAGCCCGAAGACAGGGGCAAAGCCTTTGGGCTCTCGTCCATCGCGATTATCGTTGCGCCGGTCCTCGGTCCGACGCTGGGGGGCTGGATCACCGACAACTACTCCTGGCGCTGGGTGTTCTTTATCAACATCCCGGTGGGGATTGTCACGGTGCTGGCGATCTACCAGCTGCTGGAAGATCCGCCGTGGGAGAGCAAGTCTAAAGAGAAGCTGACCATCGACTGGACGGGGATCGGCCTGATCGCCCTGGGGCTGGGCTGTCTGCAGGTGATGCTCGACCGGGGAGAAGACGAAGACTGGTTTAACTCGAACTTTACCCGCACTTTCGCGGTATTAACGCTGATCGGCATCATTGGTGCGGTTTACTGGCTGATGTATGCCAGAAAACCGGTGGTGGATCTGCACTGCATGAAGGACCGTAACTTTGCCATCTCCAGCCTGCTGATGGCGGGGATGGCGATGATTTTGTACGGCAGTTCGGTGGTGATCCCGCAGCTGGCGCAGCAGGACCTGGGCTATACCGCCACCTGGTCCGGGCTGGTGCTGTCGCCCGGAGCGGTGCTAATTGTGCTGACCATTCCGCTGGTGCTGAAGCTGATGCCGGTGGTGCAAACGCGCTGGATTATCGCCTTTGGCTTTACCTGCCTGGCGGTGTCGTTCTTCTGGTCGCGCACGCTGACCCCGGATATCGACTTCGAAACCCTGGTGTTGTTCCGCAGCGCCCAGTCGCTGGGGCTGGGGTTCCTGTTTGTGCCGCTGACTACCATTGCCTTTATCTCGATACCAAGGCGGCTGAACGCCGATGCGGCGGCGCTGTTCACCATGTTCCGCAACGTGGCGGGCTCGGTCGGGATCTCGCTGTCGACGGCGGCGATTACCGAGCGCTCGCAGGCGCACAGCGCGCACCTTGCGTACCACGCCTCGCCGTTTAACGAGCAGTTTCAGCAGGCGATACGCGAAAGCGCGCAGGCGATCCAGAACTTCACCACCCAGGTGGGCGATCCCACCGGCATCGCCACCGGGCGTATGTACCAGACGATGATTGAGCAGTCGCGCTTCCTGGCCTACATCGACGTCTTCACCATTCTGAGCGCGGTGGCCTTGCTATTGATTCCGTTTTGTTTGTTGCTCTCGCCGGTTAAGAGCGAGGGGAGTGCAGGAGCACATTGATGATACACAGACGTTTACACCCCCTGATGATAATGATGCTGCTGGTGGGCTGCGCCGTCGGGCCGGACTACCAGCAGCCCGCGCCACCTGCCGTCACGCACTGGAACGATAAGGGCGACAGCGCGGTGAAATCGCAGACGACCTCCGCCGCGACCAACCCGCGCTGGTGGAAGACCTTCGGCTCGCCGCAGCTCGACAGCCTGGTTGAACGCGCCATCGCCGGGAACCTGACGCTGCAGCAAACGGTGCTGCGCATCGCCGGAGCGCGCGAACAGATTAACCAGGCGGGCGGGGCGTTTTATCCGTCGGTGAACGGCAATCTGCAGGCGACGCGCCAGCAGCTCGGGCTGGAAGGAGAGCTAAAATCTCACGGCGTTTACGACCAGGTGGATAGCATCGATCCCGCTCTCAAGGGCGCGCTGGGACCGCTGACGCAGCCGATCAACCTCTACCAGGGCAGCTTCGACGCCCAGTGGGAAATCGACCTGTGGGGCAAGGTGCGCCGTCAGGTGGAAGCCGCCGAAGCGCAGCAGAAAGCGGCTATCGAGCAGCGTAACGACGCGCTGGTGTCGCTGGAGGCGGAAGTGGCGCGCGCGTGGCTCCAGCTGCGCGGGGCGCAGAGCATTATCGCCACGCTGAACACCCAGATTAAAAGCGCGCAGCAGACGCTGGATCTGACCGAGAGCCGCCAGCGCGGCGGGCTGTCGCCGCAGATGGATGTGGAAAACGCCCGGGCGCAGTTAGGCAACCTTGAAGCACAGCTTCCGCAATATCAGGCGCAGGAGCGGCAGGCGATGAACGGCCTGGCGATCCTGCTCGGCAAGCCGCCGGGGGCGCTGGATGCGGAACTGCAAAGCGTGCAGCCGATGCCCGCGCTGCCGGATATTGTGCAAACCGGCATTCCGTCGACGCTGGCGCGCCGCCGTCCGGACGTGCGCGAAGCGGAGGCGAACCTTCATGCCGCCACGGCTCAAATCGGCGTCTCGGTGGCGGAGCTGTTCCCGAGCTTTACCCTCTCCGGGCAGTTTGGCCTGCGCAACAGCGAAACCAACTGGCTGACCGACTGGAGCAGCCACTTCTACAGCTTTGGCCCGCAGGTCTCCATTCCCATCTTCCAGGGCGGTCGACTGGTCTCCAGCGTGAAGGTGGCGCGCGCGCAGCAGGGTGCGGCGGTGCTGGACTATCGTCAGACGGTGCTCACCGCGCTTGGTGATGTCGAAAATGCGCTGGTGAGCTATCGCACCGACCAGCAGCGTGAAGCGGGGCTGGCGAAAACGATCGATGCGCTGCAAAACGCGTTTGACCTGGCAAGCGACAGCTACCGCCAGGGGATCGCCAGCTTTATCGACGTGCTGGACGCCCAGCGTCAGCTGGCGCAGGCCCAGCAGCAGCGCGCGCAGGCGCAGGTGCAGAGCGCGCTCGATCTGGTGGCGCTCTACAAGGCGCTCGGCGGCGGCTGGGAGCCGTATCAGCAGGTGCAATTACCGGACTACAGCGTCTTTGGCGACGCCCCGCGCGGATAAATATTCAGAGGATTGGGCAAGAAACGGACAGGAACGCCACATTCGCGATCGCTGAGGGGCGGGTATAACTATCGGGTACCCCTTAAACGACATGCGAGGATTATCTTATGCGTTATCAAAAACTGGGCAACACCGGACTGTTTGTTTCTGAACTGTGCCTCGGCACCATGACCTTCGGTGGCGAAGACGGCATGTGGGGCAAGATTGGCCAGCTTAAGCAAAACGAAGCTGAGCAGCTGGTGGGCCGCGCGCTGGATGCGGGCATTAACTTTATCGATACCGCCGACGTCTATTCGGAAGGGCGCTCGGAGACGATCCTCGGGCAGGCGCTGAAAAACCTGAAAATCCCGCGCGAGAACGTGGTGGTCGCGACCAAGGTATTCGGCGAAACGGGTACCGCCGGGGTGAACTCGCGCGGCAGCTCGCGCTATCACATCATCAGCAGCGTGAAGGAGAGCCTGCGCCGCCTGCAGCTCGATCATATCGATCTCTATCAGCTTCACGGTTTCGACCCGGCCACGCCGATTGAGGAGACGCTGTATGCGCTGGATAACCTGGTGCAGCACGGCCACGTGCGCTACATCGGCGTTTCCAACTGGGCGGCGTGGCAGATTGCCAAAGCGCTGGGCATTTCCGAGCGTCTCGGGCTGGCGCGTTTCGCATCCCTCCAGGCGTATTACACCATCGCCGGACGCGATCTTGAGCGTGAGCTGGTGCCAATGATGCAGAGCGAAGGCGTCGGGCTGATGGTCTGGAGCCCGCTGGCGGGCGGTCTGCTGAGCGGAAAATATGGTCGCGACGGGCAGAGCGAAGCCGGTGGTCGTCGTCTGGAGTTTGACTTCCCGCCGGTGAATAAAGATCGCGCCTTCGACTGCGTGGACGTGATGCGCACTATCGCCGAAAGCAAGGGCGTATCCGTCGCGCAAATCGCGCTGGCGTGGCTGCTACATCAAAAAGCGGTGACCAGCGTCATCATTGGCGCGAAACGCGTTGAACAGCTGGACGACAACATTGCCGCCACCGGGATCCTTCTCAGCGAAGACGAGCTTAAACAGCTGGATGCGGTCAGCGCGCTGCCGCGGGAATATCCTGGCTGGATGCTGGAGCGTCAGGGAGAGTATCGCCGTAATCAGCTCGCGCAACAGTAACCCTTCTTGCCCCGGGAGTGCATCGCTTACCGGGGCTTTTTTTCCCGCCTTGCTCACAAAAAACGATCCTCCTCTTTGATCCTCTTTTCATCATCGCCTATATGACTAGACATGAAATTTTAAATGACTAGTCATATAGGGAGAAAACATGAACCATCAGCTACCGGCCAACTTTTTATGGGGCAACTCGGTCTCCAGCATGCAGACGGAAGGAGCCTGGAACGAAGGCGGGAAGGGGATGTCGGTGTATGACATTCGTGAAGCCGGGGAAAACGTGTCCGACTGGAAAGTGGCGACCGACTCCTACCACCGCTACAGGGAAGATTTCGATCTGATGCAGGATCTGGGCATGAACTGCTACCGCTTCCAGATCTCATGGAGCCGCGTCTGCCCGCAGGGTGACGGCCCGTTCAACGACGAAGGCATCGCATTTTACGACCGCTTTATTGACGATCTGATCGCCCGCGGCATCGAGCCGATGATCTGCCTGTACCATTTCGACATGCCGCTGGCGCTGGCGCAGGAGTACAACGGCTTCAACGACCGCCGCGTAATGGACGCCTTTATCCGCTATGGCAAAAAGATGATCGACTGTTATGGCGACCGCGTGAAGTACTGGTTGACCTTCAACGAGCAGAACATCTTCCATATGCCGGAAGCGTTCCGTATTTCCGGCTATATGAAAGGCGAGAAAACCCTGCGCGAGCTGTATGAGCTGCAGCACCATACGATGGTGGCGCACATGGCGCTGACCGAATACCTGCACCAGACCAGACCGGGCCAGCTGATGGGAGGCATGCTGGCGCACCAGCTGATCTACCCGGCTACCTGCAAACCGCGCGATATCTTCTGCGCCCAGCAGTATGACGAGTTTCTCAACCAGAACCTGCTGCGCGTCTTCGCAGGGCAAGGCTACAGCCCGGCGGTGATGGCGGTGGTGGAACAGGAGGGCTTTGGTGATATCTACCGCGCCGAGGACCTGGCGCTGTTCGCTCGTACAAAGAACGACTATATGGCCTTCAGCTATTACGCCAGCAAAACGCTGGACAGCGATGCGATTCCGGAAGGCACGCCGGTGAACTATTACCTGCTGCACGGCGAGAAAAATAACCCGTACCTGAAGGCCACCGAGTGGAACTGGCAGATCGATCCGCTGGGCTTCCGCACCATCATCACCCGCTACGCCAACGACTGGCGCCTGCCGGTGTTCCCGATCGAGAACGGCATTGGGGTGATTGAGTCATGGGACGGCGTGAACCCGATTGAGGACACCTACCGCATCGACTATCACCGGGCGCACATCGAGGCCATGAAAGCGGCGATGTTCGAGGACGGGGCAGAGGTCATTGGCTACCTCGGCTGGGGATTGATCGACATTCTCAGCTCCCAGGGCGACATGCGTAAGCGCTACGGCGTGGTCTATGTCAACCGGGAAAACCACGACCTGAAAGACCTGAAGCGCGTGCCGAAGAAGAGCTACGCGTGGTTAAAACAGGTTATCCATACCAACGGACGCGAGATGTAAGCCGTACGCTGCTGGGCCGTTTTTGTGACTGATTGATGGGAACACTCCGCTATGTCTGAAACAAAAATCACACCGCACATGCAGTCCTTTGTCGATAAATTTGTCGAGTTTTCGGCGCGCCTGGCAAACCAGGTGCACCTGCGCTCCCTGCGCGACGCCTTCGCCACGGTGATGCCGATTTTCATCCTCGCCGGTCTGGCGGTGCTGGTGAACAACGTGGTGTTTCCGTGGATTTTTCACGGCGATACGCTGGCACACTTCAAAGTGTGGGGCGAGGCGATTATAAACGGCACGCTGAACATTGCCGCGCTGCTGCTGGCGCCGATGATCGCCTGGTCGCTGGCGCGCAACAAAGATTTCGACAATCCGGTCTCGGCAGTGGTTATCGCCGTCAGCAGCTTCATCATCATGATGCCGATGCGATTGCAGATTATGCCCGTCGGCAGCGATACCACGGTGAACGTCACCCAGGTGCTGACGTTCGCCAATATCGGCTCCACCGGGATTTTCGCCGGGGTGCTGATTGGGCTGCTCTCAACGGAAGTGTTTATCGCTATTTCGCGCCTGAAGGCGCTGCACATTTCGCTGGGGGAAAACGTGCCTCCGGCGGTGAGCAAATCTTTTACCGCGCTGATCCCGACCATCCTCACGCTCTCCCTGTTTGCGGTGCTGGCGGCGGTGCTGGCAAACGTGCTGCATACGGATCTGATCCATCTCATTACGACCTTCATCCAGCAGCCGCTGCGGCTGATCAACACCAGCCTGCCGGGGACGATTTTCATCTACAGCTTCGGCAACTTCCTGTTCACGCTCGGTATTCATCAGTCGGTGGTCAACAGCGTGGTGCTGGAGCCGTTCCTGCTGATCAATACCAACGAAAACATGCTGGCCTTCGCCAACGGTCAGCCCATTCCGCACATCATCAACAATATCTTCGTGCCGACGTTCGGCATGGTAGGCGGCACGGGCAGCACGATCTCGCTACTGATTGCGATATTTATCTTCTCGCGCCAGCAGTCGGCGAAGCAGGTGGCGCGTCTCTCGCTGGCGCCGGGCCTGTTTAATATCAACGAGCCGGTGATTTTTGGCCTGCCGATCGTGTTTAACCTGCCGCTGATGATCCCATTCGTGCTGCTGCCCGCCATCGGCATTTATTTCGCCTGGCTCTGTACCACGCTGGGGTTAATGTCGCGCTGCGTGGTGATGATCCCGTGGACCACGCCGCCGATCCTGAGCGCCTGGCTGGCCACGGCGGGGGACTGGCGGGCGGTGGTGGTGCAGTTGGCAATCATCGTATTTGGTGTATTCTTCTACCTGCCTTTCCTCAAAATTGCCGAGCGAGTGGCCTTGAAAAACAGCGGGATAGAAAACTAACAGAAAGGAAGGACGATGGCGGCGAAGTACATCACCATAGCGCGGGAAATTAAGAAACGCATTATCAGCCAGCAGTACGCCGCCAACGAACCGCTGCCGGACCAGTTTGCGCTGGCGGCGGAGTTCAACTCCAGCCGGATGACCATTCAGCAGGCGATGCGCCAGCTGATCGTCGAAGGTCTGGTCTATACCCGTCAGGGCCAGGGCACGTTCATCCGTAAAAACTTCCTCCAGCTCTCGCAGTGGGATCTCTCCGGCAGCGACTACTTTGGCGCGACCAAAACCTGGGCACATCTGGGCACGGTCACGAGCCAGGTGGTGCATTTCGAGCTGCGCTTTCCGAATGAAAAAGAGCAGGCGTCGCTGATGATTAACGCCGATGCGCCGATCTATGACTTTATTCGACTCCGTTTGCTGAACGGTGAACCGATGTCGCTGGATTCCACGGTGATGCCGATGAATCTGGTCCCGGGCCTGACGAAAAACCATCTTGAAGCTTCAGTGTTCCAGTACGTTCAGGAAACGCTGGGGCTGAAAATTATGGGGTCGTACCGGGTGGTGCGGGCGCTTAAGCCCAGCGCGCTGGACAGAGAACATCTGATCTGCGAGGAAACCGATCCGGTGCTGGAGGTGGAGCAGGTGATTTATCTGGAGGATGGCACGCCGCTGGAGTATGCCCACTGCCACTATCGCTACGACCACGGCGGGATCGTGATCGTGAATAACGGGTAAAAAAAAGCGGGCAACGAGGCCCGCTTTTTTAATGCTTCTTTATCAGTTCAAACGCACCGGCATACCGGAGCGGTTCTGCACGGCCTGGTCAACAATCGTCGTTTCGACGTCTGGCTGAGACGTCACCGCCTGCACCGCGCTGTTCAGCGTAACAGGAACGACTTCGTTGTTGTTGATCTGGTCTTCGCTGGTGGACAGCGGGTTGTGCACTTCGATGTAGCGGCTGCCGTCTGGTTCAGACGTTGCTTTCACCGGTTCGTTGATGAACTGCACGCGCGTACCGACCGGCACGTTTTCGAACAGGAACTTGATGTCGTCGTTACGCAGGCGCACGCAGCCGTGGCTCACGCGCAGGCCGATACCGAAGTTGGCGTTGGTGCCGTGGATCGCATACAGACGACCAATGTACAGCGCGTACAGACCCATTGGGTTATCCGGGCCTGCCGGTACAACGGCTGGCAGCGGTTCGCCCGCCGCAATGTATTCTGCGTGCATTTTGGCGGTCGGCGTCCAGGTCGGGCCCGCTTTCTTACGCTCAACTTTGGTGGTCCAGTTCAGCGGGGTGTCTTTACCCAGCTGGCCGATACCGATTGGCAGCACGATCACGGTGTTGGTGCCTTTCGGGTAGTAATACAGACGCATTTCGGCGCTGTTAATCACGATACCTTCATGAACGGTATCCGGCAGGATCAGCTGCTGAGGAATATTCAGCACGGTACCCGCTTTTGGCAGATACGGGTCAACGCCCGGGTTCGCTTCCAGCATGTTAGACAGGCCCAGCTGGTACTGCGCAGCGAAATACTCCAGCGGCTGAGAGTTACCTTCAGGAACCGTCACCACCTGGTTTTGACCCACCAGACGGCTTCCGTCGGTCGGCAGGGGATACGTCACCGCAGACGCGGTCTTACAAAAACCTACTACGGCTAACGCCGCCGCAAAAAGCGCTGTTAATTTCATGTTCATGTTGTGCGAGGTATCTAAGCCATTCAGGCGATGAGTTGATAAGTCTGAATCTGTGATGGGAGCGCATTATATGTGCATTCCCGCTCACAGGGAATTCAGATGTGTACGAAATCACATTTTTTTCGATTTTGTTAAAGTTTAGTGGATGGTTGCAACGCGGGATCTCAATTCGGAATTGTGGCATAATGCCGTGTTTATCACACTTTTCGCAGGAATCTCCCCGTGTTAGTTACCAGCAACGTCACTATGCAGTTTGGCAGTAAGCCGCTGTTCGAAAACATTTCCGTCAAATTTGGCGGCGGCAACCGTTACGGCCTGATTGGTGCCAACGGTAGCGGAAAATCCACCTTTATGAAGATCCTCGGCGGCGATCTGGAGCCGACCCTTGGCAACGTGTCGCTCGATCCGAACGAGCGCATCGGTAAGCTGCGTCAGGATCAGTTCGCCTTCGAAGAGTTCACCGTGCTCGACACCGTGATCATGGGGCACGCGGAGCTGTGGGAAGTGAAGCAGGAGCGCGATCGCATCTATGCGCTGGCCGAAATGAGCGAAGAAGACGGCTATAAAGTGGCCGACCTGGAAACGCAGTACGGCGAGATGGACGGCTACTCTGCGGAAGCGCGCGCGGGCGAGCTGCTGCTGGGCGTGGGCATTCCGGTTGAACAGCATTACGGCCCGATGAGCGAAGTCGCGCCAGGCTGGAAGCTGCGTGTGCTGCTGGCTCAGGCGCTGTTCTCTAACCCGGACATCCTGCTGCTCGACGAACCGACGAACAACCTGGACATCGACACCATCCGCTGGCTGGAGCAGACGCTGAACGATCGCGACAGCACCATGATCATCATCTCGCACGACCGTCACTTCCTGAACATGGTCTGCACCCACATGGCGGATCTGGACTACGGCGAGCTGCGCGTGTATCCGGGCAACTACGACGAGTACATGACGGCGGCCACCCAGGCGCGCGAGCGTCTGCTGGCGGATAACGCCAAGAAGAAAGCGCAGATTGCTGACCTGCAGTCCTTCGTCAGCCGCTTCAGCGCCAACGCCTCTAAGTCGCGTCAGGCAACCTCGCGCGCGCGTCAGATTGATAAAATCAAGCTGGAAGAGGTTAAAGCCTCCAGCCGTCAGAACCCGTTCATCCGCTTCGAGCAGGACAAGAAGCTGTTCCGTAACGCGCTGGAAGTGGAAGCCCTTACCAAAGGCTTCGATGAAGGCCCGCTGTTTAAAAACTTCAACCTGCTGCTGGAAGTGGGCGAGAAGATTGCCATTCTGGGCGCTAACGGCGTGGGTAAATCCACCATGCTGAAAACCCTGGTCGGCGAACTGCAGCCGGACAACGGCACCGTGAAATGGTCCGAAAACGCGCAGATTGGTTATTACGCGCAGGACCATGAGTACGAGTTCGAAAATGACCTGACCGTCTTTGACTGGATGAGCCAGTGGAAGCAGGAAGGCGACGACGAGCAGGCGGTGCGCAGCATTCTGGGTCGTCTGCTGTTCAGCCAGGACGACATCAAAAAGCCGGCTAAAGTGCTCTCCGGTGGTGAGAAAGGCCGCATGCTGTTCGGCAAGCTGATGATGGAAAAACCAAACATCCTGGTGATGGACGAACCGACTAACCACCTGGACATGGAATCTATCGAATCTCTGAACATGGCGCTGGAGATGTACCAGGGCACGCTGATCTTCGTCTCTCACGACCGTGAGTTTGTCAGCTCGCTGGCGACCCGCGTGATCGAAATTACGCCAGAGCGCGTGGTGGACTTCACCGGTAACTACGAAGATTACCTGCGCAGCAAAGGTATCGACGGCTAAAAAAAAGCCCGGTGGCGCTTCGCTTACCGGGCCTACGGGTGACTTTGTAGGCCGGGTAAGGCGAAGCCGCCACCCGGCAATGTTCAGAGCACCCACTCACTCCTTTCAACCCCGTTCACCCGCAGCGTACGTTTTTCCCCCGCCGGTAACGACACCTTCAGCGCCTTCCACGCCGGACGATAATCCCCGCGCGCATTCACCTTCAGGTTGATGGTTGCGCCATCGCACACCATTTCCCATTCCACCCACAGCGCATTGCCGTTCTGGTATCCCCAGCTTTCGCCGTCGTCTTCAAACAGCATGCCCGAGGTTGTGCCGACGCCCTTCACCGGGAACAGCTTCAGTTCGCGGGTCGTATCTTTTTCGGTACTCACATGCGTGATGCGCTCGCTGAGCGGCAGACCGGCTCCGGCGCGCACCAGCAGCGGCAGTTTTTCCAGCGGCGCGTCGAGAACGATGGACTGACCGCCAGCGAACCACGCGTGGGTGTAAAAATCATACCAGCCGGTGTCGTTATCCGGCAGCCAGACGCGTCGCTCGCGCTGCCCGGCTTCGACCACGCTGGCGACCAGCAGGTCGCGGCCCAGCAGGAAGTCATCGCACTCTTCGAAGGTCTGCGCATCGTGCTCGTGATCGAGGAAGGTCGGGCGCAGCATCGGCTCGTCGTCGGCGTGCGCCTGCCAGAGCAGGGTGTAGAGATACGGCAGCAGGCGGTAGCGCAGCTCAATCGCGCCGCGAATGGCAGGCGTGACGCCCGGGTACATCCACGGCTCGTTCACGGTGCGATCGTCGTTCCACGAGTGAATGGTAAAGCGCGGATGCATCACGCCGTTCTGCACCCAGCGCACGAACAGCTCGGCGTCCGGTTTGTCGCCGGAGAAACCGCCGACGTCGTGGCCGACGTTGAACAGCCCCGACAGGCTCATGCCCAGCCCCATGCGGATGTTATAGCGCAGCGTGTCCCAGTTGGTGCGGTTGTCGCCGCTCCAGGTCTGAACGTAGCGCTGCATCCCGGCGCAGCCGGAGCGGGAGATCAGATACGGGCGTTTTTCCGGCGCAAAGCGCTGCTGCGCTTCCAGCGAGGCGCGCATCATCAGCAGCGGCATCACCGGGCGAATGTGCTTGATGGCGATCTCCTTACCGAAGCCAAAGCAGCGCGCTTCCCCGTCCCACACTTCATATTCGTTGTTGTCGTTCCAGGTGGAGTCGATGCCCATCTCCAGCAGCTGCGTGGTGACGCCGTTCTGCCACCACTGCACCGTCTGCGGGTTGGTAAAGTCGAGGTGCGAGCCTTCGTCATCCCAGAAGCTGGAACGTTCGGGTGCATCGGTTTCTGAATCACGAATGAACAGGCCGCTCTCCGCCACTTCGTTATAGCGAGGATGATCCTGCAGCAGGCACGGCTTGATGTTGGCGGCCAGCTTCAATCCCGCGTCGTGGAACGCCTGGCTCATTACCTTCGGCTGCGGCACTTTGTCATAGTTCCAGTTGAAGACGTAGCGCTTGCCGTTGATGGAGGTATAGCCGGAGGAGAGCTGGAACGAGTCGCACGGAATGGCGTGTTCTTCACACAGTCGGATGAAGTTCATCAGCTGGTTTTGCGCGTCCGGCGCGTCGGTGTAGTGCATGGTCGAGCCGCTGTAGCCCAGGCTCCACTTCGGTCCGAACAGCGTTTTCCCGGTGAGGCGCACAAAGGCCTTGGTGACGTCCAGCACGCGCTTGCCGGTAAAGATGTAGTAGTCGATATCGCCCGCTTCCGCCTGCCAGCGGCGATAGGCGGTGTGGTAGTTGTCGATTTCGTTACCCAGATCCAGCCAGCAGCTGCTCAGGTTGTCGTAGAACAGGCCGTAGCTCACGTCGTCGCGGCGGGCGATGGTGAACGGGATGTGCTTGTAGAGCGGGTCGGTGCTGGCCGCGTTGTACCCCATTGCGTCGAGGTTGCGCATCTCATAGCGTTTACCGTTGCGCTGCAGATCGCCCGCTTTTTCGCCCAGGCCGTAGAAACGCTCGTCCTTGCGACGGCTGAGATAGTGCGCTACGCCGTCGCCGTGGGCGTTCAGCAGGTAGGCGCTGGTGGGGCGGTCATTGACCAGCGGCAGCCATTCGCCCGCCTCATTGCGGTAGTGCCACTCCAGCCACAGCGGCTGGTGGACGGTCACGCGCAGCTGTTCGGTTGCCACGGTTAGCGTCTCACCTTGCTGAGTCAGGTTCCAGGCCGGGCAGGAGAAACCGCTTATGTCGTCACGACGGCGGCCTTCCCAGGGCACGTCTTTTTCCGGAGCGATACTCCAGGTGCGGTCCAGCGCCAGCTCGCCTTTGCGCTTAATCAGCACGCGGAACAGGTTCTCTTCCAGCACGTACAGGCACAGGCGGTGCTGGTTATCGACCAGCAGTTCCAGATGGTTTGCCGACTGTATATCAACGGTCCAGTTTTTCAGGGTTTTCATATGCAATACATCCACTATCAGGCGCGCTTGGCGCGACGTTCAGCAATAAATGCTACCAGGAAGACAGCGCCAATCAGGTCAAAGAAGCCCATGGCGATAAAGAGCGGGTTAAAGCCGATTTTGTCGGCGGTCACACCGATTAACAGCGAGAACAGGAAACTGGCGATCCACGCCGCCGAGCCGCGCATGCCGTTGACGGTCGCCATCTGGCCTTTGTCGAACGACTCCACGACCAGGGCGCTCAGCATGCAGGAGATGATCTGGTGCCCGAAGCCGCCGATGGAGATCAGCACGATGGTGATATACGGGTCGCGGGTAATGGCCACGATGGCCAGCGAGATCATCAGGAACGCGCCGGTTACGGAGCTGGCGACGACCGAGTTAACGCGGGAGCAGCCGAACAGTCGGGTGTACAGACGCGTCAGGTAGCCGCTCGCCACGCTGCCGAGGTCGGCGGCGAGGAACGGCAGCCAGGCAAACATCGCAATCTGCTTCAGGTCCATGCCGTGCTCTTTGGCGAGGTACAGCGGCACCCAGAAGCTCAGCACCGCCCAGGCGGGTTCCGCCATAAAGGCCGGGATGGCGATACCGTAGAAGCGTTTGTTTTTCGAGACGGTTTTCAGCGCGGTCAGGAAGGGCAGTTTGACGGCAGGCGGTTCGTTATCCTGCTTGATAAACGCCAGCTCGTCCTTGCTCAGGTTCGGGTGCTGCTCCGGGTTATGGTAGAACGCCCACCACAGGATCACCCACACCAGCGCCAGCACGCCGGTAAACATAAACGCCCCCTGCCAGCCAAACGAGGCGTGAGCAAAGTAGATGATTGGCGGAGCCAGCATCGCGCCGATGGAGAAGCCCACGCCCGCCCAGCCGGCGGCAACAGGTCGTTCTGATTTCGGGAACCACTCACCGATGGTTTTGGCGTTAGCCGGGGTAGCGGCGGCCTCAGAGGCACCCATAAAGAAGCGCAAAATAGCCAGGTGCAGCCAGCTTCCGGCGCCCGCGTGGAAAATACACATCAGCGCCCAGATCCCGGCGCAGACCATAAAGCCAATCTTCAGGCCGATCACGTCAATCAACCACCCGCAGAGGGGCTGGAAAATGGTGTAGGCGATCTGGAACGCGCCAACGATCCAGGAGTATTGCTCGGTGGTGATCCCGAGGCTCTCTTTCAGCTCGGGGGCAAGAATGCCTAACGAATTTCGGGTGATGTAGTTAACGGTGACGCCAAGTAAGAACAGCACCAGCACGTACCAGCGCAGGTTCTTGATGACGCGACGGGTTTTGCTTGTCGCAACGGTGTTATTGATGTCCTGACTCATTTTACTCTCCACAAGACGGACGGTAAGGGGACGGAGGTTCAGGTGTCACACAGATTTTTATGCCTTTGATTTCTATCCGTTTAAACTGCTTAAGTTGGTATACAACTAGTATGGAAGTTGTGTGACAAGTTCACCTTAAGGGAGAAAATGAGTGGGCAATAGTGGATTTTGTGCAAAATTTCTCATAACTGACTCAACCACTCTGGCATGATGGCATTTATGTCAGTTATTGCCTGACGGATACGCTATGAAAATTTTTTCATTTCGCAAATGGAGCCAGATCACAAAATGGACAAAAGGCTAAAAATCACCGAAATCGCCGCTCGTACGCAGCTCTCGATCAGCACTGTGTCTCGGGTGCTGGCAGGGAAAGCGAATACCAGCGAAAAAGCGCGCACAAAGGTGCTGGCGTGCGCGCGGGAGCTGGGGGTGATGGAGGGCATGGCGGCGGGACGGCTGCTGCTCAATAGCCTGGTGGTTTTTGCCCCCCAGCGCGCCTTCGACGAGCGGTCCGACATCTTTTACTACCGCGTGATCCAGAGCGTGAGTAAAGGCCTGGCATCCCATGATGTGCGCCTGCGCTACTGCGCGCTGGAAGAGAACGACAGCGACGCCCAGCTTTTTCTGGCGCGCATGAATGAGCCGGATACTCAGGCGGCAATCCTTCTCGGCATTGACGATCCCCATATTCACGATCTGGCGGTAGATGTGGGTAAACCCTGCATGCTGATTAACTGCCGCGACCGGCACATGCGTCTGCCTGCCGTTGCGCCGGATCACCGCGCCATTGGCGAGCGGGCGGCGGAATACCTGTTCGAGATGGGACACCGTGAGGTGATGAACGTGCTATGCCTGCGTCGCTACACCATGGAGCTGCGCCTGTCGGGGATCCGCGACGCGTGGCAGTCCCATAACCTGACGTTCAGCGATAAACGCGATCTGCTGGTGGTGCCCAGCTTCAGCGCGCGCGAAACGGAACAGGCGGTCAGCAGCTGGCTCAGCGAAGTGCAGGGGAAAGATTTACCTACCGCGTTTCTGGTCGGCGGCGACTTTATGGCGGCGGGCACCATCAGCGCATTACAAAACCACGGTCTGCGCGTGCCGCAGGACGTCTCGGTGATGAGCATCGACGGGTTTAACCTGGCGGCGATCCAGGATGTTCCATTAACGGCCGTGCACGTTCCCCGCGACGAGCTCGGAACAGAAGCGGTATATATGCTCCAGCAGCGGCTCATGCGCCCGGACGCGCCGGTGGGGACGTTGCTGCTTAACGGCACGCTGACCGTGCGGGGATCCGTACGGCGGATACGTCAGGGGAAACGACGCACCGCCGTGGAGCGGGAAGGGCTGTACGACAGTTAGACCATGCCCAGCGCGCGCTTGCCGTGGATGTTGAGATCGGCCACGGTAAAGCGGTCCTGCCAGCTCTTTTCATAATCTTCGCGCGGGAAATCCCCCGGCGACGCGCCGGTCTCCAGCGCTTCCTTCACCTTCTTCGCATAGGCGAGGTTTTTCTCGCACATCGGTGCGGCGGGAATGTACATCACGTTGCCCCAGCCCTGCTGATTGTCCACCGGCGCGACGGAGTGGATCACATCGCAGTGCCACCACACGGAATCGCCTGCCTCGAGTGCCGGAATGCTGCTTAATGCCTCGATGAGCAGCGGGTGCCACTTCTCGGAAACCGGCAGCACGCGCCCCGGCGCCACACCGCACAGCTCGTCTTCCGGCACGTCGTCCAGCAGCGGACGCAGCAGAATGTACGCCATCGCTTCCGGGATGGGCACCACGTGCAGCAGCCCCTGGCCGGGGATCATGTCCGACAGCGCCGTCCACCCCTGGAAGGTGCGGAACACCGAGCATTTGGTGGTGTTATCGACGGTGTACTCTTCCACTTCGGTACGGTGCGCGGCGTTCCACGGATCGTACTTCTCGACGTTGCCGTCAAACACGCGGGCAAAGACCTGCTGATAAGCTGGAAGCAGCCAGCGCTCCAGTGCGCCGGAGTCGGTATGCGCGCCCAGTCCTTTCGAGGTGGTTCCCGGCGGACGGCGGCGGATACGGTCCGGATAAATCACGCTCACGTCCGGGTCAAACCACTGTTTGCCGTTGCTCTCGAATGTCCATAAACGGTTCAGGAACGACTGCACCTGCGCCATCTCTTCGCTCTGGCGCGCCTGCATCTGTGCCTGCGACCAGTAGATCGGGTAAATCTCCGGACGGGAGGCAGTCAGGGTACCAAAGAAGTTATCGCCTGGCCCTTTGTACACCTCGTCAAACTTGTTCAGATCGAGGTAGTCGAGCATCGACTGATCCCACGCCAGTGCCTGCTCGCGCGGGAAATGACCTTTAATCACCGCGCAGCCGCGGCGCTTAACGGCTTCGCGCTGTGCGTCGGTAATGGTGCCGTTTTTCACGTCCGCAAATGGGATCGCTGGCCAGACGGATTCGCCTTTGTTTTTAAGGGCGTTGATTTCCGCCACGCGGGTGGCAATTTTATCGCTGAGCTTGTTAAACACCGCCTGCACGTCGCCGATCTGCGCGCGCAGCTCACGTTTCAACTGACGGATTGCCGCTTTGTGATCTGCCGGTAAAGTTTCACTGGTAAAGGTCATAACTGCCTCGCATCTTTCATTCGAAAGTAAAAATGTCTACAAGTGATACTTTAAGTTAAAATTAAGTTAATGCAAGTTTAAAAACTTGACGCAAGCCACAGGACGGAAAAAGAGTGAGAAGCCGGAGCCAGGCTCCGGCGAGGAGAGGATCAGGCGTCGAACGGGGAATGGTTGTCGAGCACGGCCTGAATGACGTTGAGCGCGCCCTGATGGTTGTTGTCGTCGGTGCTGTAGCGGCTGATTTCTTTGATGCTTTCCGCCGCGTTGCCCATCGCAAAGGAATATTTCACCAGCTTCAGCATCTCGGCATCGTTGCCGCTGTCGCCAATGGCTACGCACTCCTGCGGGGAGATTTTCCAGCGCTTCAGCAGACGGCTGATGCCGTTGGCTTTGTGCAGGCCGGGGATAATCAAATCCACAAAACCAAAGCCGCTGGTGACGGGCTTCATGATGCCGTCCAGGGAGACGTGCAGCTTATCCACCAGATTAGGGATATCGCTGTCCGGCAGGTTCAGGGAGAACTTAAACAGCACGTCGTCAATTTCGCGGTAATCGCTGATGCGCTTTAAGCGGTGGTAGTGCTTTGACATCAGCGCCACGAACGCTTCAGGGGCTTTGTCGCTCACGTAGGCACTCTCCAGCCCGCAGGCCACGAAGTTCAGCCCTTTATCTTTCAGCAGCTCGCCAATGACGATCTGCGATTCATGGCGGGTCAGCTCGCCGTGAAAAATTTGCTCCCCGCGATCGAACACCAGCGCGCCGTTTTCCGCCACGAAGGAGATCCTGTCTTCCAGCTCCGGAAAGAAGGAGATGAGCTGGTAATACTGATTGCCGCTGGCGACAACGAATTCAATGTCGCGGGCTTTAAGCTGCTCAAACTGTGCCTGGAAGCGGTCACGATCGTACTGCTTGGCATCATCAAGAAAAGTTCCGTCCATATCGGTGACGATAACTTTAACGGTCATACTGTGCTCCTGGGTCACTGCGTTTTGAAACATTCTAATAACAAGGTGACGGGGAGCACAAATTTAATTTCGAATGAAAGTCAGAAAGCCGGGTGGCGGCTTCGCCTTACCCGGCCTACGGGGAGACTCTGTAGGCCCGGTAAGCGCAGCGCCACCGGGCGTTTTTTTACAGCGTATGCTCAGTACGGGCAATAATATCATCCTGCGCATCCGGCGACAGGGCGGTGAAGAACGCCGAGTAGCCCGCGACGCGCACCACCAGGTCACGATACTGGTCAGGGTGTTTCTTCGCCTCCAGCAGCGTGTCGCGGGAGACGATGTTGTACTGAATATGCCAGCCCTTATGCACCTCGAAGAAGGTGCGCAGCAGCACCATCAGCTTCTGGCGATCGCTGTCGTTTTCCAGCGTTGACGGGTTCAGCTTCTGGTTCAGCAGCACGCCGCCGAGAATCGCCTCGGTAGGCAGTTTACCCACCGAGCCGATCACCGCCGTTGGACCCAGGTGGTCGGTACCGGAAGCCGGGCTTGCCCCTTCCGCCAGCGGGGTGTGCGCCTTACGTCCGTCCGGGGTGGCCATCGTCGCCGCGCCAAACGGCACGTTTGCGGAAATCGAGGAGGTGCCCGCGTAGTAGTTACCGCCAATCGGGCCGCGGCCGTAGCGCGGGTTATGGTACTGCTTCAGCTCTTCAATGTAGGTCTGATAGGCGCGCGTCAGCAGCATATCCACGCTGTCGTCGTCGTTGCCGTACTTCGGCGCGCCATTGATCAGGCGCTGACGCAGCTGCTCGTGGGTCAGCCCGTCGAAGTCATCCGCCAGGGCGGCCGCCAGCTGTTGCTGGCCAATGACGCCCTGTTCGAACACCAGCTTCTTCACCGCCGCCAGGCTGTTGCCGAGGTTGGCGATGCCCACCTGCAGGCCGGAGACCCAGTCATACTTCGCGCCGCCCTGCTTGATGCTTTTCGCGCGCTCGATGCAGTCGTCCACCAGCGCCGAGCAGAGAATATCGTGGACGTTCTCCTCCAGCATGGTGTCGACCACGTACTCAATCTCGATGGATTTACGGGTGTAGTAGCGGATCTGGGTATCCCACGCCGCCATCACCTCGTCGAAATTGTCGAAGTTACCGGCAGAAAGCGCTTTTTCCTGCGGCAGGAATACCTTGCCGCTGGTGGCGTCGCGCCCGCCTTCCAGCGCCGCCAGCATGACGCGGGCGAAGTTGATAAAGCTCATGCCGGTGCAGCGATAGCCCCACTTGCCGCCCACCGCGGTTTCGATGCAGCCGATGGCCGCGTAGTCGTAGGCGTCGTCGCGCTCAACGCCGAGCTTGATGAATTCCGGGATCACGATTTCGTCGTTGTTGAATGCCGGCATCCCGAACCCGCAGCGGATCACCTGCACGCAGGCGTCGAGGAAGTCGTTGCTCATGCCCGCGTGATAGCGCACGCTCAGGTTCGGCTGGGTGGAGCGCAGACGACCGCAGGATTCCAGAATCGCGTACGAGAGCGGGTTCACCGCGTCCATCGGCTCACCGTTGACCAGCTTCTGGCCGCCGATGGTGACGTTCTGGTACAGCGGGCTACCGGCGGAAGCCTTGGAGTGCGAGCCGGAGCGGATCTTGTTCACTTCCAGCAGCTTCAGCCAGCAGCTGTGCAGCAGCTCGATGGCGTGTTCGCGATCCAGGCTCTGGTTCAGCTCCACGTCGCGGCGGTAGTACGGATAGAGATACTGGTCCATACGCGCGAAGGAGACGGAGTGGCCGTTGGACTCAATCTGCAGGATCAGCTGAATGAAGTAGCACAGCTGCAGCGCCTGCCAGAAGGTTTTTGGCGGCTCGTGGGCAATGATGTCGCAGTTTTCCGCCATCGCCAGCAGCTCGTCGCGGCGGCTTTCGCGGGTTTCGGTTGAGGCCATCTCGCGCGCCAGAACGGCGAAGCGTTTGATGTGCAGGCTCACCGCTTCCAGCACGATATCAATTGCCTTCAGGAACTGATCGCCGTGCAGGTCTTCCAGCACCGTCAGGTTGATGCGCGAGCGGCGCTCGGCCACTTTGGCGCGCAGGCCGTCGAGACCTTTCTCCAGCACCAGTGGGAAGTTCACCGCCAGGTGCGCGTCGCCGGAAGTCATGTTGCCTTCGGCTTTGATAATGCCGGTTTCCAGCAGGCCTTTCTGCTCGTCGGTGAACATGCCGTAGCAGCGGTCCTGCACCGTCTGGCCGCGCCACCACGGGCAGATCTCATGCAGTACGCGCTTGTTCTCTTCGCTCACCGCAAAGCCCGCGCCCGGGCGATCCGCCAGGTCGTCGATCTCTTTCTCAATCCAGGAGACGGTGTATTCCGGGAAAATCGGTGCGGCGCGCACTTCGCTGGCCTGGTTACCGATAATCAGCTCGTCGTGTTTGATCCAGATGGTACGCTCGGCCAGGTGATGGGCCAGCGCCAGGGCGCGACGGACCGGGATCGGCTTGTCCATGTGCTGCTGGTACATTTCGGTGTAATGCTGCGCGCGCTCAGTACAGACCGGCGGCTTAACGATATGCACCAGCGCCGTTTTGTGCGCCTTAATGCGCTCGCTGAGGGTGTTGAGATTCAGGGTCGTCATAAGTTTATCCTCGTAAGGTTGCGGTTAACCCTTTCTGGCAGGCGTACTGCTGCGCGAAGTCCAGCAGGGCAGGGTTATCCAGCGGTTTGTCAGGGGCAGAGTAGGATTGGCCGAGCAGGGTGTATTTGTTCATGCCCAGCGTGTGATATGGCAGAAAATGAATATCGTCGACGCCGAGCTCATCGGCGGCGAAGTTGGTAATGGCGGTGATCGAGGCTTCATCCGCGTTAAAGCCCTGGATCAGCGGCACGCGGATGGTGATCGTTTTCCCGGCGGCGGCCAGGCGTTTCAGGTTGTCCAGGATGCGCTTAGCCGAACCGTCCGTCCACTGTTTGAACACCTCTCCGTCGACGTGCTTCAGGTCGGCGAGGAACAGATCGACGTAAGGTAATGAAGGCTCGATATAGTGCCACGGCACGTGAAGGCAGGTTTCGACGGCGGTGTGGATACCCTGGTCATGGCTGGCTTTAAACAGGGCGTGCGCCAGCTCGGGGTTCATAAACGGCTCGCCGCCGGAGAGGGTGATCCCGCCGCCGCTGCGGTCGTAGAAGGGTTTATCGCGCCGTACGGTCGCCATGATCTCCTCGACCTGCTGCTCTTCACCGCAGACGGTCAGCGCCTGCGTCGGGCAGCAATCGGTAAGGGCATTAAGCGTCTCTTCATTCAGCTTTTCGCGGTGGATGACCAGGCCATTCAGCGCGCGTTCGATACAGTCCGGTGCCGCCTGCTGGCACAGGTCGCAGCCGTCCAGACACAGGCGCGCATCAAACAGCACGTCCCGGCTGCGGGAGCGGCTTTCCGGGTTCTGGCACCAGCGACAGCCCAGCGAGCAGCCTTTCAGGAACACCACGGTTCGGATACCGGGGCCATCGTGGGTAGAGTAACGCTGAATATTGAAGATCATGATTTCGCCTCTCGTATTGCATATGAAGATTAAATGACTTTCGAATGAAAGTTATCTTGATGCAGGTCAACTCTTGAGTAGGTTTTGTCGTGATAGGGTAAGTGCAGGCTAATTTTGAGGGTGACATCATGGAACTTTATCTCGACACATCTGACGTTGCGGCAGTTAAAAAGCTGGCGCGTATCTTCCCGCTGGCGGGCGTGACCACCAACCCAAGCATTGTGGCGGCAGGTAAAACGCCGCTGGACGTGTTACTGCCAGAGCTGCACGACGCGCTGGGCGGTAAAGGCCGCCTGTTCGCCCAGGTGATGGCGACCACCGCCGAAGGGATGGTGGAGGACGCGCGCAAGCTGCGCGCCATCATTAACGATCTGGTGGTGAAAGTGCCGGTGACCGCAGAGGGGCTGGCAGCAATCAAGATGCTGAAAGCGGAAGGCATCCCGACGCTGGGCACGGCGGTGTACGGCGCCGCGCAGGGGATGCTCTCCGCGCTGGCGGGTGCCGAGTATGTGGCGCCTTACGTTAACCGCGTGGACGCGCAGGGCGGGGACGGGATCCAGACCGTGGTTGAATTACAGCAGCTGCTGACGCTGCATGCCCCGCAGTCAAAGGTGCTGGCCGCGAGCTTTAAAACCCCGCGTCAGGCGCTGGACTGCCTGCTGGCTGGGTGCGAGTCCATCACGCTGCCGCTGGACGTGGCGCAGCAGTTTATTACTTCTCCGGCAGTGGATGCGGCGATCGTGAAGTTTGAGCAGGACTGGCAGGGGGCATTTGGAAGGACGTCGATCTGATACTGTTGCCGGGTGGCGCTGGCGCTTACCCGGCCTACGTTCGAGCCGTTGTAGGTCGGGTAAGGCGAAGCCGCCACCCGACTTTTTAGTGACTACACACCTCACACCCCGGGTTACGCATCAGCTTCATCTCGCGGAACTGGCAGGTCATCGCGTCATATATCACGATTTTCCCCGCTGCGGGCGTGCCGTAGTTCGCCAGCACTTTGATCGCTTCCATTGCCTGCAATGAGCCAATCACGCCGACGAGCGGCGCCATCACGCCCGCCTCAACGCAGGTCAGCGCATTCTCGCCAAACAGACGGCTCAGGCAGCGGTAGCAGGGTTCACCCTCGGCGTACGTGAAGACGCTGATTTGCCCCTCCATGCGGATTGCCGCGCCGGAGACCAGCGGGGTTTTGTGGGCAAAACAGCCCGCATTGAGCTGGTTGCGGACGGCGACGTTATCCGTGCAGTCCAGCACCAGGTCATGCTGCGCAATCTGCGCGGAGAGCGCGTCGTCATCCAGCATTGCGTCAATCAACGTGAACTGAACGTGGGGGTTGAGGCGCGCCAGCACAGCCCTGGCGGATTCCACTTTCGGCTGGCCCACCGTCGCGTCGCTGTGCAGCGTCTGGCGTTGCAGGTTCGAGACCGATACGGTATCGAAATCCAGCAGCGTCATTTTTCCCACGCCCGCTGCGGCAAGATACTGCGCGGCGGCGCAGCCCAGACCGCCCAGACCGACAACCAGCACGCTGGCTGCCTTGAGCGCTTCCTGGCCCTCGAAATCAAACCCGCGCAGCACAATCTGGCGGTTGTAGCGCATCATCTCCGGGTCGCTCAGCTCCACCGTCATGTCAGCCTCCGAACAGGTGGTTAAAGCGCTCGACCTCAACCCACTCGCCTGCTTCCACGTTACCGCGCTCGCGCTCCAGCACGATGAAGCAGTTGCCCAGAGTGAAGGAGCTGAAAATGTGCGATCCCTGGTGCCCGGTGGTGCTCACTTCGAGCTCGCCGTCCGCGTTGCGCGCCAGAATGCCGCGCTGGAAATCGAGGCGGCCCGGTGATTTTTTCAGGCGCGTGGCGGCACGAACGCGCTGGCGTTCCGGCAGCGGGTTAGCATTGTTGCCGGAAAGCTTCGCCAGCAGCGGGATCACCAGCTGGTAGAAGGTGAGTGCCGCCGAGACCGGGTTACCCGGCAGGCCGCAGAACCAGCTGTGTGAAAGCTTGCCAAACGCGAACGGCTTGCCCGGCTTGATCGCCAGCTTCCAGAAGGCGATTTCACCCAGCTCCTCGAGGATGGTTTTGGTGTAATCCGCTTCGCCCACGGAGACGCCGCCGGAGCTGATGACCACGTCGGCTGCGTTATCCGCCTCGATAAACGCGGCGCGCAGTTTTTCCGGATCGTCAGGAATGATGCCGAGGTTAATCACTTCGCAGCCCAGCTGCTCCAGCATCAGGTGTACCGCCAGGCGGTTGGTATCGTAAATCTGGCCGTCCTGCAGCGGCTGCCCCGGAAGCTGTAGCTCGTCGCCGGTGGAGAAAACGGCGACGCGCACTTTACGGATAACGTCGATGTCCGCGATACCGAGCGAGGCCAGGACCGGCAGCTCCGCCACCGTCAGCTTCTGTCCGGCAGCAAAGACCGTCGCGCCGAGGGTAATGTCCTCGCCGGTACGGCGGATGTTCTGGCCCGCTTTAACGTTCGCGGTAAAACGCACGCCGTCGTTGGTCTGTTCGGTCTCTTCCTGCATCACCACGGCGTCGCAGCCTGCCGGAACCGGTGCGCCGGTCATGATGCGCACGCAGGTGCCCGCAGGCCATTCACCGCTAAACGGCTGACCCGCAAAGGCTTTACCCGCCACCGGCAGGGCGTTACCCGTCTGGAGATCCGCCAGGCGTACCGCGTAACCGTCCATCGCGGAGTTATCAAACCCCGGCACGTTAAGCGGAGAGACGATATCGCGCGCGGCAATACGGCCAAAACAGCGCACGAGGGGCAGCGTCTCAACGTCATGCAGCGGGGAAACTCGGTCAAGCATCTGCGTGAGTGCCGTCTCAAGCGGCATCAGTCCGGCGGTAAAATCCATGGTGGGCTCCTGCGGAGTAACAACGAAAGCGTCCATTATGGCAGAAAAGTGCGGCTAACTGTATGACCGAAGGGTGCACGCTTTACATCACTGTTACGTCTTTCTATATTCAAAAATCATCTGAAGTTTCGTCGACGATAATGATATTTATAGAAAAAGCCGCAAAACAGGCTAACGGGTGATGCGAATGGTTAAGGCGGTAATCGCAATTCATGGCGGGGCCGGGGCAATCACCCGAGCACAGCTCACGCCTGAGCAGGAAAAACGCTACATCGACGCGCTGTACGCCATTGTGGAAACGGGCCAGAGAATGCTGGAAGCGGGCGAAAGCGCGCTGGACGTGGTCACCGAGGCGGTGCGCCTGCTGGAAGAGTGCCCGTTATTTAATGCGGGGATCGGTTCGGTCTTTACCCGGGATGAAACGCACGAGCTGGATGCCTGCGTGATGGACGGCGTCACCCTGAAAGCGGGGGCCGTGGCAGGCGTCAGCCACCTGCGTAACCCGGTGCTGGCCGCGCGTCTGGTGATGGAAGAGAGCCCGCACGTGCTGCTGACGGGCGCGGGGGCGGAGAGGTTTGCCTTCGAACACGGAATGGAGCCGGTATCGCCGGATCTGTTTTCCACGGAAGCGCGCTATCAGCAGCTGCTGGAAGCCCGTTCGGCGGGCATGACGCAGCTTGACCACAGTGCGCCGCTTGATGAAACCACCAAAATGGGCACGGTCGGCGCGGTGGCGCTCGATAAAGCCGGGAACCTCGCGGCGGCGACGTCAACGGGCGGGATGACCAACAAGCTGCCCGGACGCGTCGGCGATAGCCCGCTGCCGGGCGCTGGCTGCTATGCCAATAACGCGACGGCGGCGGTGTCGTGTACCGGAACCGGGGAAGTGTTTATCCGCGCCCTCGCGGCCTACGACATCACCGCGCTGATGGATTACGGCGGTTTAAGCCTGAGCGAGGCCTGCGAGCGCGTGGTGATGGAAAAACTGCCTGCCCTGGGCGGCGTCGGCGGACTCATTGCGGTGGATCGTGAGGGCAACGTGGCACTGCCGTTCAACAGCGAAGGTATGTATCGCGCCTGGGGCTATGCCGGTGATGAACCGAGCACGGGTATCTATCGTGAATAAGGGGGCAGCGCGTGCCGCACAGTGAAGAACTGGACAACCGCGAAGTGCTGGCTGTCCATCAGCTCAATATTGCGTTTCAGGAAGAGCGGCAGTTCATCCCCGCAGTACAGAATTTATCGTTCACGCTCAGGCGCGGCGAGACGCTGGCGATTGTTGGCGAGTCCGGCTCCGGGAAATCGGTCACCGCGCTGGCGCTGATGCGCCTGCTGGAACAGACGGGCGGGCAAATCAGCAGCGAGAAAATGCTCCTGCGCCGCCGTAATCGTCAGGTCATTGATTTAAATGAGCTAAGCGGTTCGCAGATGCAGAGCGTGCGCGGGGCGGATATTGCGATGATCTTCCAGGAGCCAATGACCTCCCTGAACCCGGTGTTCCCGGTCGGGGAGCAAATTGCCGAGTCCATCCGCCTGCATCAGGGGCTGAGCGGCGATGAAGCGCTCAAAGAGGCCCGACGGATGCTGGAGCTGGTGCGCATTCCGGAGGCGCAGGCCATTCTGGGGCGCTATCCGCATCAGCTTTCCGGCGGCATGCGCCAGCGGGTGATGATTGCCATGGCGCTCTCCTGCCGTCCCGCAGTGCTGATTGCCGACGAACCAACGACGGCGCTGGACGTGACGATTCAGGCGCAGATCCTGCAGCTCATCAAAGTCCTGCAGCAGGAGATGGAGATGGGGGTGATTTTCATCACCCACGATATGGGCGTGGTCGCCGATATCGCCGATCGCGTACTGGTGATGCATAAGGGCAGCGCGGTGGAAACCGGCACGGTTGAGCAGATTTTTCACGCGCCCGTGCATCCTTACACCAAAGCGCTGCTGGCGGCGGTTCCGCGTCTGGGGGCGATGAACGGCAGCGATTTGCCGCGCCGCTTCCCCCTGATTTCTCTCGAGGCGTCTGAGCAGCAGGAGGATGAGCGCGAACAGGACACCGTGGTGTCGGGTAAGCCCATTCTGGAAGTGCGCGATCTGGTCACCCGCTTTCCGCTGCGCAGCGGCGTACTGAACCGGGTGAAGCGCGAAGTGCACGCGGTGGAAAACGTCAGTTTCGATCTCTGGCCGGGTGAAACGCTGGCGCTGGTGGGGGAGTCCGGCTGCGGTAAATCTACCACCGGACGCGCGTTGCTCCGTCTGGTGGAATCACAGGAAGGCAGCATTACCTTTAACGGCGAGCGCATTGATACCCTTCCGGACAGCAGGCTGCAGGCGGTGCGGCGGGATATTCAGTTTATTTTCCAGGATCCGTATGCCTCCCTCGACCCGCGCCATACGGTGGGGTATTCGATCATGGAGCCGCTGCGGGTACATAACCTGCTCGACGGCGAAGCGGCACAGCGTCGCGTGGCCTGGCTGCTGGAGCGCGTCGGCCTGAAGCCGGAGCATGCCTGGCGTTATCCGCACGAGTTTTCCGGCGGACAGCGGCAGCGTATCTGCATCGCCCGCGCGCTGGCGCTAAACCCGAAAGTGGTGATTGCCGATGAGTCCGTCTCGGCGCTGGATGTCTCTATCCGGGCGCAGATCATCAACTTATTGCTGGATTTACAGCGGGATATGGGCATTGCCTTTCTGTTTATCTCGCACGACATGGCGGTGGTCGAGCGCATCAGCCATCGCGTGGCGGTGATGTTTATGGGGCAAATCGTGGAAATTGGTCCGCGAAGAGCGGTGTTTGAGAACCCGCAGCACCCGTACACCCGCAAGCTCATCGCGGCGGTCCCGGTTGCCGATCCCGCGCATCGTCACGGCCAGCGTGTGCTGCTGCAGGATGAAATGCCGAGCAATATTCGTAAGCGTGGCGAGGCCGTGGAGCGCGTGACGCTGCGCGAGGTCAGTCCGGGTCATTTCGTGGCTCCCCCGCGTCAGGACAATGCCTTTTCGCGGTTATAACTTTCAACAGGCAGGAGAACACAATGGTTACATTTGTAGCGCGTAGATGGTTGTTAGCCGCGAGCGTGACGGCAGCCCTGGCCACTGCCCCCGCGTTCGCTGCCAAAGATGTGGTGGTCGCCGTCGGCTCCAATTTCACCACGCTCGATCCATATGACGCCAACGACACGCTCTCTCAGGCGGTGGCGAAATCGTTCTACCAGGGCCTGTTTGGCCTGGATAAAGAGATGAAGCTCAAAAACGTGCTGGCGGAGGGGTACACCGTGTCCGACGACGGACTGGTGTATACCATCAAGCTCAGGACCGGCGTGAAGTTCCAGGATGGGACAGATTTCAATGCGGAGGCGGTGAAGGTTAACCTCGATCGCGCCAGCAATCCGGAAAATAGCCTCAAGCGCTATAACCTGTATAAAAATATCGCCAGCACCGAGGTGGTCGACCCGGCAACGGTAAAAATCACCCTGAAAGAGCCGTTCTCCGCGTTTATCAATATTCTGGCGCATCCGGCAACGGCGATGATTTCCCCTGCCGCGCTGAAGAAATACGGCAAGGAGATCGGCTTCCACCCTGTTGGCACCGGTCCGTACGAGCTGCTCACCTGGAACCAGACCGATTTTGTGAAGGTGAAGAAATTCGCCGGATACTGGCAGCAGGGGCTGCCGAAGCTCGATACCATCACCTGGCGACCGGTGGTGGACAACAACACCCGCGCGGCGATGCTGCAAACCGGCGAGGCGCAGTTTGCCTTCCCGATCCCGTATGAGCAGGCCGCCATTCTGCAGAAAAACAGCAAGCTGGAGCTGGTCGCCAGCCCGTCGATCATGCAGCGTTACATCAGCATGAACGTCACGCAAAAGCCGTTCGATAACCCGAAGGTGCGTGAGGCCATCAACTACGCCATTAACCGTCAGGCGCTGGTGAAGGTCGCCTTTGCGGGCTATGCCACTCCGGCCACCGGCGTGCTGCCGCCGGCTATCGCCTATGCGCAAAGCTATCAGCCGTGGCCGTACGATCCGGTCAAAGCGCGCGAGCTGCTGAAAGAGGCGGGCTTCCCGAACGGCTTCAGCACCACGCTGTGGTCCTCGCATAATCACAGTACCGCTCAGAAGGTGCTGCAGTTTACCCAGCAGCAGCTGGCGCAGGTCGGCATCAAGGCGCAGGTGACCGCGATGGATGCCGGACAGCGTGCGGCAGAGGTGGAGGGCAAAGGGCAGAAAGAGAGCGGCGTGCGGATGTTCTATACCGGCTGGTCGGCCTCGACCGGTGAAGCAGACTGGGCGCTGTCGCCGCTGTTTGCCTCGCAGAACTGGCCGCCAACCCTGTTCAACACCGCGTTTTACAGCAATCCGCAGGTGGACAAAGACCTGGCCGATGCCCTGAAAACCACCAAGCCGGAAGAGAAAGCACGTCTCTACAAGGACGCGCAGGACATTATCTGGAAAGAGTCGCCGTGGGTGCCGCTGGTGGTGGAGAAACTGGTGTCAGCCCATAATAAAGCGTTGACCGGGTTCTACATTATGCCGGATACGGGCTTTAGCTTTGACGATGCGGATTTAAAATAAACCTCATGCTGAATTATGTGTGTAAACGCCTGCTGGGGCTTATCCCGACGCTGCTGATTGTGGCGGTCCTTGTGTTTTTGTTTGTCCATATGCTGCCGGGCGATCCGGCGCGTCTGGTTGCCGGGCCTGAAGCGGATGCCACCGTCATTGAGCTGGTGCGTAAGCAGCTTGGCCTCGACCAGCCGCTGTATATGCAGTTCATCCATTATATCTGCAACGTTCTGCAGGGCGATTTTGGTATCTCGATGGTGTCGCGTCGTCCGGTGTCGGAGGAGATTGCCAGCCGTTTTATGCCGACGTTCTGGTTGACGATTGCCAGCATGAGCTGGGCGGTCGTGTTTGGGCTGGGCGCCGGGATTGTCGCGGCCGTCTGGCGCAACCGCTGGCCGGACAAGCTCGGCATGGCGCTGGCGGTGACCGGCATCTCCTTCCCGGCGTTCGCGCTGGGGATGCTGCTGATGCAGATCTTCTCCGTCGAACTGGGCTGGCTGCCGACCGTCGGGGCCGATACCTGGAAGCATTACATTCTGCCTTCCATGACGCTGGGGGCTGCCGTGTCGGCGGTGATGGCCCGCTTTACCCGCGCCTCGTTCGTTGACGTGCTGAGCGAAGATTATATTCGCACCGCGCGGGCGAAAGGGGTCAGCGAGAAGTGGGTCATTCTCAAGCACGGGTTCCGCAATGCGATGATCCCGGTGGTGACGATGATGGGACTGCAGTTTGGCTTCCTGCTGGGCGGCTCTATCGTCGTGGAAAAGGTCTTCAACTGGCCGGGGCTGGGACGCCTGCTGGTCGATTCCGTCGAGATGCGCGACTACCCGGTGATTCAGGCGGAAGTCCTGCTTTTTTCGCTGGAGTTTATTCTTATCAACTTAGTGGTGGACGTGCTCTATGCCGCCATTAACCCGGCCATCAGGTACAAGTAAGATGCGATTGTTGAACTGGCGACGTCAGGCCGTTTTAAACGCGATGCCGGGGCTAAAACCGGACCACGTCCGCACCCCGTGGTCTGAATTCTGGCGGCGTTTTCGCCGTCAGCCGGTCGCGATGACCGCGGGGCTGTTTGTGCTGCTGCTGATTGCGGTGGCGGTGATTGCGCCGTGGGTGGCACCGTTTGATGCGGAAAACTATTTTGACTACGACCGTCTGAACGACGGACCGTCGATGCTGCACTGGTTCGGCGTGGACTCCCTCGGTCGCGATATCTTTAGCCGCGTGCTGGTGGGGGCGCAGATCTCGCTTGCCGCCGGGGTGTTCGCGGTGCTGATCGGCGCGGCCATCGGGACCGTACTGGGTCTCGTTGCCGGGTATTACGAAGGCTGGTGGGATCGCATCATCATGCGCATCTGCGACGTGCTGTTTGCTTTTCCCGGCATTTTGCTGGCAATTGCCGTGGTGGCGATCATGGGCAGCGGCATGGCAAACGTCATCATTGCGGTCGCGGTGTTTTCGATTCCGGCGTTTGCCCGTCTGGTGCGCGGCAACACGCTGGTGCTGAAACAGCAGACCTTTATCGAGTCGGCCCGCAGTATGGGGGCCAGCGACGCCACCATTCTTTTCAGCCATATTCTGCCGGGGACGGTGTCGTCCATCGTGGTCTATTTCACCATGCGTATCGGCGTGTCGATTATCTCGGCGGCCAGCCTGTCGTTTCTGGGGTTAGGGGCTCAGCCTCCAACGCCGGAGTGGGGCGCGATGCTGAACGAGGCGAGGGCAGATATGGTGATTGCGCCGCACGTGGCGATCTTCCCGAGTCTGGCGATTTTCCTGACCGTGCTGGCGTTTAACTTGTTAGGTGACGGGCTGCGCGACGCGCTGGATCCGAGGATTAAGGGGTAGAGATACCTTCCTGGTGGATCTCACCTCAGCGCATCACATGCTTCCGACCTTCAACCAACGTTAGCGGCGGCAATGCACACAAGGGTGTAGAGCCTCTCTGCATCGCATTGAGTACGGCAAGGGCCAGGTCGGTTCCCAACTGCTGATAGGGGATGTCAAATCCGGTGGGTTTTGTGGGCAGAAATGACGACATATCACTGCTAAAGACCCCGGCAAAAAAGGGAACCGTCCAGTGGTTTTGCTGGCAGTAAGCGCTGGCGCCGAGTAGCTGGAGATCGCTCAGGAACACGACGTAATCGGGTGGAGTGGCAAGGTTGTGAAAGTGGCGAAGTGCTTCAAATCCCGAGGCTTCGCTGATCTCACCGCAGAAAAGATACTCGTCGTTGACGGTCAGGCCGCGCGCGCGAAGCGCCTTGCGCCAGGCCTGCGCAAAAATCTCGCCTTGCGTACTTTGGTCACCCAGCGTGACCAGCGCGACATGCTGATAACCCGCAAGCCGAGCGCGTTCAACCGCTATTTCAGCAACATGTTCAAAATCGAGGTCGACCCAGTTAAAGTTGCCTTCAAGCGTTTCACTTCGTCCCAGCGTGGCGAAAGGAAAGTCATGCTGATAGAGGTACTCAATTCGCGGATCGTTTAGCGTTGTGTTCGTGAGGATCACGGCATCCGCTTTACGCTGCTCAATGATTTTTCGCAACCAAAGTCGCTCGTCGTTTTCATCAAGGGCAAGATGGAGAATGGTATCAATATCCTGCTGGCGCAGATGGCGCTGCAGGCTGGCGGCGACGCGCATAAAAAAAGACGCGGTATAAAAATTATCACCCTCGCCTGAAGGCAATAGTAGCGCAACAGTATTCACTTTCCCTTTTCGTAAATTACGGCCTGCGGCATTGGGTAAATAACCATAGAGGCTGGCGGCTTCGCGGACCCTTTTTTGTGTGGCAGCGCTGACTTCCGGATGATTGTTCAGTGCACGAGAAACGGTCGCGATAGAGAGATTTAGTTTTTTCGCTAATGCCTTGATATTCATTGCTTTCCTTTGTGTTAGGCATGGACTAACTTGCTAAATATATACCGTGTCCTGCTCAATTTATCTATCTGCGATAATATTCTCAATAATATATCATAGCATGGTTAAAAACCGCTAAAAGTAAAGCGGCGATCACATAAATGTTATTTTGAAATTCTTTATCTCTTTTCTGAATTGACACTTCATGGAATCTTAACCAGGATCGGAAACGTTTCCGGAATCATGCCTGGCATCTCTATGAGGTAAATATGAATACATTGCAGATAAAAGATGACGCCATTTACTGGGTGTGGAATGGTCAGTATTTAAAAATTGTGCCGTGGGGTGAAAATAGTCTCAGGGTAACGTCTGGATGGCTTCCTGATGATATTCATCCAGACGAACACGCATTATTAGCGCAGCCTCCTGTCAAACCTCAATTCCTGCAAGGGGAAGGGGAGGTGACGATGATTAACGGCAATATTCGTGCCCGTGTCGACAGGCAAGGGCGGACGGCTTTTTACAATCAGCACGGAGAATGTTTGCTGGAAGAGCTCTGGCGGCAGCGTGATAATGGTGAACATTTCTGGAATGCGGGTGAGCAGCCGCAAAAGAAAATTAGTGCGCTGAAAATATCCGGTCGGGAGTGCAACCCCCTGGCAGGCGATGCCTTCGAAGTGACGGTCAGGTTCGAAAGTCAGGTGAATGAAAAAATCGTCGGCATGGGGCAGTATCAGCAATCGTTTATTAATTTAAAAGGCTGCTCCGTGGAGCTGGCGCAGCGCAACTCGCAGGCCAGCGTGCCGTTTATGGTATCGAGCCTGGGCTATGGTTTTTTATGGAATAATCCGGCTATCGGGGAGGCGGTATTTGCCCATAACGAAACCCGCTGGAGCGCCAAAGCAGCGGCGCGTATTGATTACTGGATAACCGCTGGCGACACGCCCGCAGACATTATTCGTCAGTACGCCGCGGCGACCGGAAAACCGCCCATGATGCCGGAATTTGCGCTGGGACTGTGGCAGTCTAAGCTGCGCTATCGTACTCAGGAAGAGCTGCTGACCGTCGCCCGGCGCTACCGTGACGAAGGGATCCCCCTTGCGGTGATTGTCGCCGATTTCTTCCACTGGCCGGTGCAGGGCGACTGGCGGTTTGATGAACGTGAATGGCCAGACCCGGCCGCTATGACTGCTGAACTGCGCGAAATGGGCACCGAATTAATGGTCTCGGTTTGGCCGACGGTGGATGTGCGCAGTGAAAATTATGCCGTCATGAATGAGCGCGGATATTTAGTGAATACCCGTAAAGGGCTCAATATTAATTTCGATTTCCTCGGTAATACACGATTTTTAGACCCAACGCATCCGCAGGCTCGAAAATATGTCTGGCAGGTGTGCAAGAAAAACTATTTCGATCGGGGCGTGAATCTTTTCTGGCTTGACGAAGCGGAGCCAGAATACGGCGTTTACGATTTTGATAATTACCGCTATCACCTCGGCAATACGCTGGAGGTGGGAAATATCTATCCACTGCACTATACCCAGGCATTTTATGATGGTTTGCGCGAGGCAGGTCAAAAGGATCCCGTAAGCCTGGTACGCTGCGCGTGGGCCGGAAGTCAGCGCTATGGCGCGCTGGTGTGGTCGGGGGATATTCATTCTTCTTTTGAATCCATGCGTAACCAGATTTGCGCCGGTCTGAATATGGGCATGGCGGGTATTCCGTGGTGGACGACGGATATTGGCGGTTTTCACGGTGGGAACGTTAACGACCCGGCATTCCATGAGCTGCTGATCCGCTGGTTCCAGTGGGCGGTATTTAGCCCGGTATTGCGGATGCACGGCCATCGTGACCCGATAACGGAGCCTGATATCCCGTGGCGGGATGGGATTGCCCAGTGCAATACCGGCGCGGGCAATGAGCTGTGGAGCTTCGGCAGCGCGGTATTTGCTCAGCTTAAACGCTACGCTGCCCTGCGGGAGGCACTGCGTCCCTATCTCCGTACCTTAATGCAGCAGGCGCACGAGACCGGGGAACCGTTAATGCGGCCGATGTCTTACCACTACGCACGTCAGCCGGGCAGTTGGGATATCACCGATCAATACATGTTTGGTGCCGATATTCTGGTGGCGCCAGTGGTGTATGCGGGTGACACCGCGCGCAGCGTCTGGCTGCCAGCCGATGAGGTCTGGCTGGATGTGAACTCGGGTGAATATTATCAGGGCGGGGCGCATGTCAGGGTGCCTGCACCGCTCTCGGTGTTGCCACTGTTTGTCAGAAAAGGCGCGGAGGTGCAAACCATTCTGGCTCAAATCAGGGAGATGGAAAATGAGTGAGTTATCGCAAGCGAGCCATTCCGCTGTTATCGCCAGCGCGTCTGCCCGGTTATCCGTCAGAGAGAAAATCAGCTATGGCTTAGGAGACGCGGGCGGCACAATCGTCACCGGCCTGATTTCAAACTTTCTGACCTTTTTCTATACCGATATATTTGGCCTGACGCCAGCGATTGTCGGCACATTATTTCTGGTGCTGAGGGTCATTGATGCCGTCTCCGATCCGTTAATCGGTATTGTTGCTGACCGCACATCAACGAAAATGGGGCAATTTCGCCCCTTTATTTTATGGACGTCAGTCCCGCTCGGGTTAATTGCCTTCCTGACCTTTAGCGTGCCTGATTTGGCTTATCACTGGAAAATCGTCTACGCCGTACTGACCTATTTTGCGCTATCGGTGCTCTACTCGCTGAATAATGTGCCTTATTGCGCATTGATCACCAAAATAACCGCCAACCCCCTGGAGCTGGTGTCCTGTCAGTCGTGGCGTTTCGCCCTGTGCGGGGTCGCCGGTTTTGCTGTGTCGGTGGGGCTGCCGATAATGGTGAAATATTTTGGCGGAGACGCTCAGGCGCGGGGTTATCAATTTGGCGTCGGCGTGTTGTCAGTATTTGCCGTCATTATGTTCTTATGCTGTTTTTATGGCGTGAAAGAGCGCGTTGCCGCGAAAACACAGCATACGTTTAATCTTAAAGAGAGTCTGAAAAGCATTCGCCATAATGATCAGCTGTTGTTGACCTTTGTAATGTCGCTGCTGATTATCAGTATTTTCAACACCAAGGGCGGCGCAGCGATGTATTTCATCACCTATGTTTTACACGGTGACGCGACTTATACCTCGTTCTTCTTTGGCCTGGCGACGCTTGGGGGGATTATCGGCTCTGTACTGGTGCAATATTTCACCCGCATTTTTGAGATCCGCAAAATCTACCTGTGGGTGAACATCTTACTGGGGCTGGCGCACTTCGCCGTGTGGTTTGTGCCGGGCGATGCCGCGACGCTGTGGCTGGGGCTGGTTTTTGTCTGCTGCGTGGTACTGGGGTTTATTCTACCGATGCATTTTACGCTGGTCACTTTTGCCGATACGTATGGTGAATGGAAATCGGGGCGTCGCTCGTCGGGAATGAACTTTGCCTTTAATTTATTCTTCGTCAAACTGGCATGGGCGGTGGCAGGCGTTATCGTTAGCGTGACGCTAATGGTGGTGTCGTATCAGTCGGGGCAGGAAAATCAAACGACCGCTTCACTGGCCGGGATAACGCTGTTGTCCACGGTTATTCCTGGCGTACTGCATTTGCTGCTGGCGGTGACGGTGGCGTTTTTCCGCATTGATAACAAAATGGTGGCGACGATGGAGAACGCGCTGGGAAGATAAACGGGAGTAGAGTGCCGGGTGGCGGCTACGCCTTACCCGGCCTACTACAGAGGGGGGAGATTAAATCCGGCTACCCCACAGGTCATACTCATCCGCGTTTTCAACCTTCACGCGAATAATATCACCCGGCTTAACGCTGGTTTCGCCGTTCAGGTACACCGCACCGTCGATTTCAGGGGCGTCCGCCATGCTGCGGCCAATCGCGCCTTCTTCATCCACTTCGTCGATGATAACCATAATCTCGCGGCCCACTTTTTCCTGCAGACGCTCAGCAGAGATCTGCTGCTGCAGCTGCATGAAGCGGTTCCAGCGCTCTTCTTTCACCTCTTCCGGCACCTGGTCCGCCAGCTCGTTGGCGGTTGCGCCTTCTACCGGGCTGTACTTGAAGCAGCCAACGCGGTCCAGACGCGCTTCTTTCAGGAAGTCGAGCAGCATCTGGAAGTCTTCTTCGGTTTCACCCGGGAAGCCGACGATGAAAGTGGATCGCAGGGTCAGATCCGGGCAGATCTCGCGCCACTGCTTGATGCGCGCCAGCTGGCGGTCAACGGACCCAGGGCGCTTCATCAGCTTCAGAATGCGCGGGCTGGCGTGCTGCAGTGGGATATCCAGGTACGGCAGAATCTTGCCTTCCGCCATCAGCGGGATCACGTCGTCAACGTGCGGGTACGGGTAGACGTAGTGCAGACGCGTCCAGATACCGAGTTTGGACAGCTGCTCGCACAGGCCCACCATGCTGGTTTTCACCGGCTCGCCGTTGTGGAAACCGGAGCGGTGTTTAACGTCTACACCGTAGGCCGAGGTGTCCTGGGAGATGACCAGCAGCTCCTTCACGCCCGCGTCGGCCAGACGTTTAGCTTCCGCCAGCACTTCACCAATGGGACGGCTCACCAGATCGCCACGCATGGACGGGATGATGCAGAAGGTGCAGCGATGGTTGCAGCCTTCGGAAATTTTCAGGTACGCGTAGTGACGCGGCGTCAGCTTCACGCCCTGTTCCGGCACGAGGCTGAGGAACGGGTTGTGCTTGGGTTTTGGCACGTAGTGATGAACATGTTGCAACACCTGCTCGTAGCTGTGCGGGCCGGTGATCTCCAGCACCTTCGGGTGCACTTCGCGGATCTGGTCTTCTTTCGCGCCCAGACAGCCGGTCACGATCACTTTGCCGTTTTCCGTCAGGGCTTCACCGATGGCTTCCAGTGACTCCTGAACCGCGCTGTCGATAAACCCGCAGGTGTTAACGATCACCATATCGGCGTTGTCGTAGCTTGGCACCACGTCATAGCCCTCGGTGCGCAGTTCGGTCAGGATGCGTTCTGAATCCACCAGGTTTTTCGGGCAGCCCAGGGAGACGAAGCCGATTTTCGGCTGGTGCGTAACATTGCTCATAGGTTAAAAATTCATCAATTATGGAGTTATCAGGGCGGGATTTTACAGCGTATCGCGGGGGATTTATACAGGTCTGTGGCGATCTCAGCAGGTTTGGATCAACCGCTTTGCTTAGCAACACTGTTTAGAATTACTTATCCCGGCTTTAAGCGATGCTAATTGGCTAAAAAATCATCAAAAGATATCTTTCACCCTGTCAACATGACTTGTGAGATCCTTAATGAAAGATATGTATGTCCAGTCCAAAGTCGCTATGGCTAAAACCCTTTATGCGCACGGCGTCAAGCTAACCGATATTGCTGTCGCAACAGGGCTAAATCCGCGAAAAATTAAATCAGAACTGAAACGCGCCGCTAAGTTGTCGGGACCAGCAGGTCATCCAGCACAGTAGAGAGCAATTTATTGCTCTCTTTTCGGTATGAGGAGTAAATGCTGAATTTCGGTAACGGGAACGGGGTGCCAACTCGTCTGAGTTTGTACATCTCTGAGTAAGTGGCAAAGGCGCGCTCGGGAATAATCCCCAGACATGGAGTTTTGGCGATAATGATCAGAATGGAAGCAAACGAGGTGGTGAGTAAACAGCGTTCGCTGGAGCGGAATTTTTTATCAGCGATGCTGCGGTAATAAATAATTTTTTCGTTTTTAGTGTTATAGCCCACCAGGCTGGCATTTCTGAACAGCTCTTCATCGATAGTACTGCCATAAAGCGGGTTATCCTGCGCGGCGACAAGCACCAGGTCTATATCGCACACCTTCTGACATCGGATGTTGCTGTTTTCCACTGAGAACGTAGAGAACACCACATCAGCCTGACGCATGTTCAGCAGTTCAGTGGTTTTTTGTTCATTCAGGTCTTCAGTGCGATGCAGCAGACTAATGTCTGAATTCGTTTCAAGGAGCTTTTCCGTTAATTCCGGTACCACCAGCGGAGAAATAAAGGATTCTGTATAAAGCGTCACGCGCTTCTTACGTGAGGGGGCTGAGTCAGGCAGAAGGGTGGAGAGCCTGTCGATTATCGAGATTGTATTATCGTAAAGCTCATCTGAAAACACCGTCGGCAGCAGGATGTTGCCGCTGCGGACAAAGAGGTTGTCCCCCATCATTTCACGCAGTTTTCGCAGCGACTGGCTGACAGCAGAAGCGGATATGTCCAGCATATCGGCAACCTTAGAAATGCTTCCTACGCTATAGATTAAGCAAAAGATGGTGAGAAGATTCAGGTCTACCTTAGAGAGAGAACATATTTTTTCAGACACCGGGAGTGCTGCCATACTCACCTCTGCGAGTGCGATTTTGCAAGCCATTCAGCCTAATAAAAAAGTAGCATAGCTCCCCGTAACGCGCTTCGCTGCACGTGAGGTTGTAACATTGTAAATTATGTTAATCAGTTAATAAAAATTGATCCCAGGCATTAAACTGTACAAAAAATGAACTTATCCTGACTATGCACCATGGCTGACAGAGGAGGAAAGAGCATGACCGTTGACAGACTTAAACGCGATCTGCTGAACAAGCTGATCAACGCCCGAATCGACCTGGCCGCGTACCTGCAATTGAGGAAGGCAAAAGGGTATATGTCAGTCAGCGAAAGCGAACATCTGCGTGATAACCTGTTTGAACTGTGTAATTTCATGCGTGAAAAAGCACCGACCCTGAAGGCGAACGGCGGCGAAAGTGAAGAAATAGCGCTGCGCCGCGCCGCCGAGGTGCTCTCCATTGCAGGGGTGTGTCTGATGAACGGACGCCACGACTGCCCGAACTTTATCGCCGTAAACGCGGAGAAGCTTGAAAACTGCCTGACAACGCTCTCTCTATGCATCATGTGTCTGAACGAGCACAAACAGCTTGAACAGCACTGATCCCGGGGGAGGCAACTCCCCCTTCTGATTAAGCTTTTGTAAAAGTGGTAACGCGCCCGGATGCAGTGGCTAACCTTTATGCCATATGCCGATAAAGGAGCGCGTTATGCCTCGATCCTCGCTGATTTTCCTGCCTGCGTTATTCATTCCATTTTCGCTTCTTGCTGCGCCAGAGGCGGTCAAGGTCGAGGTGCTGCAAAATAAACTCGATCACCCCTGGTCTCTGGCGTTTCTGCCGGACAATAAAGGCCTGCTGGTGACCCTGAAGGACGGTCAGCTCAAACGCTGGCAGGCCGGAAAAGGGTTGTCCGATCCGATTATCGGCGTGCCGAAGGTCTGGGCAAACGGTCAGGGAGGATTGCTGGACGTGGTCCTCGCCCCGGATTTTGAAAAATCACGCCGCATCTGGCTGAGCTTCGCCGAAGCAGGGAGTGATGGCAAAGCCGGAACGGCGGTGGGCTATGGCCGGTTAAGCGACGATCTTACGCGCATTGAAGCCTTCCAGGTGGTGTTCCGCCAGATGCCGAAACTCTCCACCGGGAACCATTTTGGTGGGCGGCTGGTGTTCGACGGCAAAGGTTCTCTCTTTATCGGACTCGGCGAGAACAACCAGCGTCCGACGGCGCAGGATCTGGATAAATTGCAGGGTAAAGTGGTGCGCCTCACCGAAGACGGGAAAGTCCCGCCGGATAACCCCTTTGTGAATACCCCCGGCGCGCGGCCCGAAATCTGGTCTTACGGCATTCGCAACCCGCAGGGGATGGCGATGAACCCCTGGAGCGACACGCTCTGGCTGAACGAGCACGGACCGCGCGGCGGAGATGAGATCAACATTCCGGAGAAAGGCAAAAACTACGGCTGGCCGCTGGCGACGCACGGCATTAACTACAGCGGCCTGAAAATACCGGAAGCCAAAGGCGAGCACGTTGAGGGTACCGAGAAGCCGCTGTTCGTCTGGAAAGTCTCACCCGCGGTGAGCGGCATGGCGTTCTACAACAGCGACGTTTTCCCGCAGTGGAAAAACAAGCTGTTTATTGGGGCGCTGAAGGAGAAGGACGTGATCGTGCTGAGCGTGGAGGGAAACAAGGTGACGGAGGACGGGCGCATTCTGGGCGACCGGGACCAGCGTATTCGCGATGTGCGGGTCGGGCCGGATGGGTATCTGTATGTCCTGACCGACGAGACGGACGGGCAGCTGTTGAAAGTCAGCCCGTCCGGAGCGTAATCAGGTGACCGGGATCATCACCACGTTGCGGTACGCCGGGCGATCGCTCAGCTGTTTAAGCCAGCGCTCAAGGTGAGGGCGCGGCGTCCACTTCAGGCCCATGTTGGTCAGGTTCCAGACGAACGGCGCCACGGCGATATCGCCTGTGCCGAACGCCTCGCCGGAGAACCAGGCGTGCTTCGCCAGCTCGTCATCCATCATCGCAAACAGATTTTCGCAGGCATCCTGCGCGGCGTGAATTGCGGGATAGTCGCGTTCAGCTTCCGGTGTGCGGATAAGCCCCATCAGGATCACGCGGTGGGTCGGGGATAACGTCTGGTTTGCCCAGTCCATCCACTTTTCGCCCTGAGCGCGCCGGGCCGGGTTTTCAACCCACAGGCGGCCCTGACCGTACTGCGCGGCGAGGTAACGCACAATGGTGTTGGACTCCCATAGCGTCGCGTCTGTTTCATCATCGCGCAGCAGCGGCACCAGGCCGTTCGGGTTCATGGCCAGATAGTCGGCCTCTTTGTTTACGCCGAACGACATGCCAGCCATGATTTGATTGAACGGTAAATCCAGCTCTTCCAGCGTCCAGAGCACTTTCTTAACGTTGGTCGAATTATTCCTGCCCCACAGCGTAATCATATTTACTCCCGATGAGATGTGAATCCGAGTCAGCCTTTCGCCATGGTGAGATAAACCTAACAATTACGCAACAGAAGACAAAAAAATCGTCTTAATCAAAGCGTATCTGAATGTTATTGCATAAACTTTAATAACTTTACCCTCGTTGGGTTTCTTTAACGGTTTTAGTGCGCTATTACTCATCGCTTCTTGCGACACGGTGATGTGACGTAATTTTTGAATGGACACTCGGGTGGCATTTATGACGCGTAAAATGACTTCTCTGCGCAGCCTGGCGACCGGCTCTGCGCTTCTTTTCCTGTTTGCACCAACGCTCTACGCAGCTGAACAGGCTGCGCCCGAAGCGCCGCCTGTGGATGCGCGCGCCTGGATCCTGATGGATTATTCCAGCGGTAAAGTGCTGGCGGAAGGGAATGCGGATGAGAAACTCGATCCGGCAAGCCTGACCAAAATCATGACCAGCTATGTGGTGGGCCAGGCGTTAAAAGCGGGCAAGATCAAGCTGGACGATATGGTAACCATCGGTAAGGACGCGTGGGCGACCGGCAACCCGGCGCTGCGCGGGTCATCGGTGATGTTCCTGAAGCCGGGCGATCAGGTTTCCGTTTCCGATCTGAACAAAGGGGTAATTATTCAGTCGGGAAATGATGCGTGCATCGCGCTGGCCGATTATGTTGCCGGCAGCCAGGATTCTTTCATTGGTTTGATGAATGGCTACGCGCAAAAGCTGGGCCTGACCAATACGACCTTTAAAACGGTTCACGGTCTGGATTCGCCGGGACAGTTCAGTACCGCGCGCGACATGGCGCTGCTCGGGAAAGCGCTGATCCACGACGTGCCGGATGAATACGCGATCCACAAAGAGAAAGAGTTTACCTTCAACAAAATCCGCCAGCCGAACCGCAACCGCCTGCTGTGGAGCAGCAACGTCAATGTGGACGGGATGAAAACCGGCACCACGGCGGGTGCAGGTTATAACCTTGTGGCCTCCGCGACCCAGGGCGATATGCGCCTGATTTCGGTGGTGCTGGGCACCAAAACCGACCGTATTCGCTTTAATGAGTCAGAAAAACTGCTGACCTGGGGCTTCCGCTTCTATGAAACCGTGACGCCGATTAAACCGGATGCCACGTTCGTCAGCCAGCGCGTCTGGTTTGGTGACAAGAGCGAAGTGAACCTGGGCGCGGGTGAGGCGGGCTCGGTGACCATTCCGCGAGGTCAGCTGAAAAACCTGAAAGCCAGCTACACCCTGACCGACCCGCAGCTCACCGCGCCGCTGAAAAAAGGCCAGGTGGTCGGGACGATTGATTTCCAGCTCAACGGTAAGTCGATTGAACAGCGTCCGCTGATTGTGATGGAAGCGGTGGAAGAGGGTGGCTTCTTCAGCCGGATGTGGGATTTCGTGATGATGAAATTCCACGGGTGGTTTGGCAGCTGGTTTAGCTAACCTCGATGCGTTTTCTCCCTCTCCCTGTGGGAGAGGGCCGGGGTGAGGGCATCAGACCGCACCCCGTTTAATACATCAACTTCACCTGCTGCGCCTTCGCGTGGGCCACGATCTCGTCGTCCGGGCGGCAATCGCTGACGATGGCATCGAACTGCGCAAGCTCGCCCATTCTTGCCGAACGCACCTTACCAAACTTGCTGTGATCGACCACCAGCACATGGTACTGCGCGGCGCTCAACGCCCAGTGCTTCACCGGCAGCTCTTCCAGATTAAAGCAGGTCGCGCCCTGACGCACGTTGACGCCCGCGGCGGAATAAAACGCGATATCCGGGCAGAGATTGCTGAGCGTGTCCTGCAGGTTGAGCGGCTTAAAGATCGCATTACTGGCGTGAAACTCGCCGCCGCAGAGGATCACCCGGCACTCGGGTTTCTCCTGAAGCGCCAGAAAGGTGTTCAGGGAGTAGCAGACGGCGGTAAAAGGAATGCTGCTGTCGATGGCCTCGATAATCCACGGCGTAGTGGTACCGCAGTCAAAAAACAGCGTCTGGTGCGGCTGCACCAGTGAGGCCGCAAGCCGCGCGGCTTTGCGTTTCTCTTCCACCAGGCGCGTCTTCTGGTCGCTGATCAGATAATGGCTGGCGCTGCGCGGCTCAAGCACAATATACCCGCCCAGCAGCACGACGGGCGCGCTCTCGCTGTTCAGATCCCGACGAATGGTCATCTCTGAGACGCCGAGGAGGTTGGCGGCTTCCTTAAGATGCAGCTTATCGCTGCGCTTCAGCGCCTGTAGCAGCTGAGCAATGCGGTCATCGCGACGTGTTTCCATAGTTCCTCGGGATAAAAAAGTGAACCCCCGCAGGGCGGGGGTTCAAGTGTAACCTGTCAGGTCGGGGTTAGTCACGTATCCAGCCTTTGCGGATCGGGATAGCGAAAATGGCGCGATAGAGGGTAGAGAGCCCGCTATAGAGCGCCTCACCAATGAGACTCCACAGGATAGCCGCGCTCACGCAGCCAATCAGCCCGACCAGGAAACCGCCCACCATATCCAGCGGCCAGTGGACGCCCAGATAAACGCGAGACCAGGCGATTGCCAGGGCTGCAACCATCAGGACCGCACCAGACCACAGGCGATGCCAGAACAGGAAAGCCAGCGCGAAGGTAAAGATCACCGTGCCGTGATCGCTCGGGAACGAGTCATCCGGCGCGTGGTGCAGGAAGGTATAGCCCACGTGGGCAACAAAAGGGCGGGCGTGCGGGAACACATGACCCAGTACGAAGCTCACCAGAACGCTCACGCCCAGCGCCATCGCCACTTTGATCACCAGCTGGCGCTGCGCTTTCACCTGGCTACGAGGTCCCCACAGCCAGAGGATGGCGGCCAGCGCTGGCACGATGCTGATCAGATCTTTTGCCAGAAAGGTGGCAAAATCGATCGCCCACTCAGGCGAGGCCGGGGTGGCGTTGATCAGATAAAACAGCTGATAATTCAGATTCTCTAACATAGCGTTATCACTCTTTAGCAAACCGGGTGGAAATAAGGCCGTAGACCACCACCTGAGAAAACCAGACCCACCACCCAGCCCACAGGTTGTGAGAGAAAAAATGCGCCCCGCGCATGATCTGGCCGTAGCCCATCACCAGACCTAACACCACGCCCAGCGCGACGACGGACCAGGCGAGACGCGGACGCTCGCGCCAGAAGGCAAAAAACAGCCCCATCACCATGAAACCGCTGGAGGCGTGACCGCCGGGGAAACAGCGCCCCGGACCGCTGTCAGCAGGGACGGCGCTAAACAGGGGATAAGAGACGGCCTTACCGCCATATTCCACCAGATCCCATGGGCAGCTGTGATGGCTCACGCTTTTCAGCACGCCTACCACCAGCGCGCCAACGCCCATCAGCAGCGCTGCCGTAACCAGCCTTGCGTTACGCTTGTAAGCGCCGTAAAACAGCGCCACGGCACCTAAGGCGATGGCAATGTACTTCGCCAGACGGTGGTTCAGCAGATCCAGCAGATGATCTTTCTGCAGCGGAAAGCTTTGCGTTGCCGCGTCATACCAAAAACCGGTGATCCATCTGTCGAGCGCTTCATTGCGTGATAACCACGTGAAAAGCACGGCAAGGACGACCAGTACGAAAAGCTGATAACCATAAAAGCGGCCCGGCAAGCGGTAAAGTCGTTTTGTCTTATTTGTCTGTAAGTTAGACAATTCTGAACGGCTGGAAGTGAGTGCCATAATTTGGGGTCGTTGACGAGTAATGGGGCTATCATAAATCTGTCAACTTAAGGAAACCTTAAACGAAGACGATATGTGCTTTATTTCTGTTTATCCTCGATAAATCACTATCTCGGGCTGCGGCATTTCATTAAACTCGTCGCGATTTTGTCATTATAAAGAGATTGCATGTTAAACCGTTCTTCTTCTGGTTCACGTCTGGGTCGTCAGGCGTTGCTTTTCCCTCTGTGTCTGGTGCTCTACGAATTTTCTACCTATATCGGCAACGATATGATCCAGCCCGGTATGCTGGCCGTAGTGGCGCAGTACAACGCGGGAATTGAGTGGGTACCGACCTCCATGACCGCCTATCTGGCCGGCGGCATGTTTTTGCAGTGGCTGTTAGGTCCGCTGTCGGATCGTATTGGCCGTCGTCCGGTGATGCTGACGGGCGTGGTGTGGTTTATCGTCACCTGTCTTGCCACGCTGCTGGCGCAAAACATTGAACAATTTACCCTGCTGCGCTTCCTGCAGGGGGTGAGCCTGTGCTTTATCGGCGCCGTGGGGTATGCCGCCATTCAGGAGTCGTTTGAAGAGGCGGTGTGCATCAAAATTACCGCGCTGATGGCGAACGTGGCGCTTATCGCTCCCTTGCTCGGGCCGCTGGTGGGGGCCGCGTGGGTGCACGTTGCGCCCTGGGAAGGGATGTTTGTGCTCTTTGCGCTTCTCGCCGCCTTCGCGTTCTTTGGCCTGCACCGGGCGATGCCGGAAACGGCCACCCGCATCGGCGAGAAACTCTCGCTGAAAGAGCTGGGTCGGGATTACAAAGAAGTGCTGAAGAATGGCCGCTTTGTGGCGGGCGCGCTGGCGACCGGGTTCGTTAGCCTGCCGCTGCTGGCGTGGATCGCGCAGTCGCCGGTTATTATCATCAGCGGTGAAAAGCTCAGCAGCTATGAGTATGGTCTGCTGCAGGTGCCGATCTTTGGCGCGCTGATTATCGGCAACCTGGTGCTGGCACGTCTGACGTCACGACGCACCGTGCGTTCACTGATTATCATGGGTGGCTGGCCGATTGCGGCAGGGCTGATTCTGGCAGCGGTGGCGACCGTCGCGTCATCCCACGCTTACCTATGGATGACTGCAGGGCTGAGCATTTACGCCTTCGGGATTGGCGTGGCGAACGCCGGGCTGGTGCGCCTGACTCTGTTTGCCAGCGAGATGAGTAAAGGTACGGTGTCAGCGGCGATGGGGATGCTGCAGATGCTGATTTTTACCGTCGGTATCGAGGTGAGCAAGCATGCCTACGCGATGGGAGGCAACGGGCTGTTCAGCCTGTTTAACCTCGCCAACGGCGTGCTGTGGGTTGGACTGATGGTGGTGTTCCTGAAGGACAAACGCGTCGGGAACGCCCTGCAGCCGTGATCTTTATTCCCTCTCCCAGTGGGAGAGGGTCAGGGTGAGGGCACCAGACCGCACGCGGTCAATTAAACGGCGCCTCCCCTTCCAGCACCTTATCAATCACATCCAGCACGCCTTCATCGTTATTGTGCGGCGCTTCAAAACGTGCCGCCGCTTTGATATGCGGTCTGGCATTCGCCATCGCAAAGCTGAACCCGGACTGACGCAGCATCTCCACGTCGTTACCGCTGTCCCCAAAGGCCACCACGTCGCTGTCGTCAATGCCCCAGCGCTTTTGCAGGATCCGCAGACCGTTGGCTTTATGCACGCCGGGGATGATCAGGTCGATACTGCCGTGACCGGTGGTGACGGGCACCATGATGTCGCTCAGCTTTTCATGCAGCAGCGCCTGAATCCGCGGAATTTCATCGTCAGAAACGTTAAGTCCGAACTTGAAGAAAATATCGTTCAGGTTGTCGAAATCGCTGACCATTTCGAGGCGGTGGTAGTACTTCGCCGCGATATGCTTAAAGCCCTCGTCATAGCATTTCAGCGTGTAGGCGCTGCTCTTCCCGCAGGCGATGATCTCAATACCCGGCACGTCGCTTAACACGTTCGCGACCGTGTCGAAATGGGCTCTCGACAGTTCACCGTTAAAGACATCTTCTCCTTCGCTCACGACCCAGCCGCCGTTCTCGGCGACGAACGCAATCTCATGCGCAATCTCCGGGAAAAAGGAGATTAACTGGTAGTACTGGTTGCCGCTGGCGACCACAAAGCGAATGCCTTGCGCCTTCATGCGGGCGTACTGCGCCAGAAAGCGCGGGCGATTATAGGTCTTGGCATCGCTCAGAAAAGTACCATCCATGTCGACGGCGATCAGTTTAACGCCCATATCCCTTCTCCAGTGTCGTTTGATTCGTTTCCGGCTTTGCCACCGCGCGCGCCACCAGTGCCGCGACGATCACCAACCCTAACACCACCAGCATGGCGCTGCGCAGTCCGTAGTGCTCACCGAGGAAGCCGAGCAGCGGCGGCCCGACCAGGAAGGCGAGATAGCCCGTGGTTGCCACCACGCTGACGCGCGTCGGGGCATCCGGGCCGGTGTCGCTGGCGGCTGAAATGGTCAGCGGGAAGCCGAGCGACGCACCCAGTCCCCAGAGGATCACCGAGACGCCGGCAATCCAGTCCACATCCACAAAGATGATCATCGCGATGCCCAGACCGCCCAGCAGGGCGCTGGCGCGTACTACCGCCACGCGGCTGTAGCGGTCGATAAACCAGCCGCCGGTGAAGCGACCCACGGTCATCCCCAGCGTAAACCCGGCGTAGATCAGCGAGCCGGAGGTCGGGCTAAAGCCGTGGCCGTCCACCATCAGCAGCGGCAGCCAGTCGTTGGCAGACCCTTCCGCGAACGCCATCGCCAGCACCACCACGCCGATCAGCATCAGCTGGAAGTCGCGGTAGAAGGGCAGCCCTTTTTCGGCCGAGTGATGTTCGTCAGCGGAGTTTTTGCCGGTACCGTCCGGGATGGCCCGGATGCCGGTCAGGATCGGAATGATGCACACCAGCGCCGCCAGCAGAATATGCAGATTGGCGCTCACGCCGGTGGCCGTCAGCGCCATCCCCACGCCGGCACCGGCCAGCGTGCCGAGGCTGTAAAAGCCGTGCATCATCGGCAGCACGGTTTTGTTCATCTCACGTTCGACCGCCGCCCCTTCAACGTTGATGGCAACTTCTGCAGAACCGAAGCTACCGCCAAATACCGTCAGGCCCAGGGCGAAGAGCACCGGTGAGGCAAACCACAGCGCCACGCTCAGCACGATCATCCCGAACACCGCGAAGCACATGGTAGTGCGGATCACCGCCCGCGTACCGAAGCGCTTAACCAGCCAGGCAGAGCAGAGAATGCCGCTCATGGAGCCTATCGACAGGCCAAACAGCACGATGCCCATCTCAGCGGTAGAAACGGACAAAATATCGCGAATGGCGGGGGTGCGCGTGGCCCAGGAGGCCATCAGCAGGCCGGGAATGAAGAAGAACATAAACAGCGCCCACAGGCGGAGCTGCAGGGCTTTACGGGGAGAGGTCAGCGTCATTGGGGTAGCACCAGAAGTACAACAATAGCGACAACACTAGCAAGTTTGTGTACATTTGTACACAAACCACGTGAGGAATTTATGAGCAGACCACCGAACGATCCGCATCGCCGGGAGAAGATCCTGCAGGCAACGCTCGATACCATTGCCGAGCACGGGATCCACGCCGTCACGCACCGTAAAATCGCCACCTGTGCGGGCGTGCCGCTGGGGTCGATGACCTACTATTTCGACGGCATGGAGCCGCTGCTGGAGGAGGCCTTCACGTGGTTTACCCGGCAGATGTCGCAGCAGTACCGGGATTTCTTTGCCGGCGTCACCGGGCCGGAGATGGCGTGCGAATCCATCACTACGCTGATCCACAGCTCGCAGGTGACCACGCCGCACAACATGGCGCTGATGTACCAGCTCTACGCCTTTATGCACCGCAGCGCGGCGCTCAAAACGGTGATGCAGGACTGGATGAAGATGAGCCAGACCACGCTGGAGCAGTGGTTCGACCCGGTCACCACCCGCGCGCTGGATGCCTTTATCGAAGGGATGACGCTGCACTACGTGACCGACCGGACGCCGCTATCCCGCGAAGAGATCCGGGCGATGGTGGGGAGGATTGCGGGCGAGGGCAGAGGCTAGGTTGCGCCCGCGGTCATATTGACGGTAGTTCCCGTGATAACACCTGCCGCATCTGATGCCAGAAACGTAATTGTATCTGCCACCTGTGCCAGCGTCGGCAGGCGATGCGTCAGGATACTTTGCGCGGCACTGCCGAGAAATTGCTCAACCGTTATCCCCATCGCCTGCGCCTTGGCGGCGAAAATGGCACCCACATACGAACCCGCCTGCACCGCATCGGCTATCGCGTGCGAACGCAGACACAGCACACGAATATTTTGAGTCCCCAGCTCAGCCGCAAGCGCCCGGGTCAAGGCTTCCATACCCGCGCAGCCGACGATATGCCCGAGGTGGCCCGCCATCGCCATGTTTGCGGCGGGGGCGACGACGGTAATTATGGTCCCGCCATGCTCGCCGCCCATAAAGGGCGACACGGCTTTCGCAATGTTAAAGTACGCGGCCAGGAAAGGGTCGAAACCCTGCCTGAACTCGCCGAGCGTTAACGCCTCAAGGCGTTTACCCTGATCGTGCATAAAGCCCGTGGCGTTGACGACGATATCAATGCGGGCAAGGTCCGGGAGCTGCGAGGACTCCTCAAGCGCATCGAAAATAAACGTGCTGGCAGAACCGCCCGCTGCGCGAATACGGCTGGCGACCTGCTCCAGCCTGGCGTGGTCACGTGCGGCAAGGTATACATCCGCTCCTTCACGCGCCAGAGCGTGCGCAGTTGCGCTGCCGATAGCGCCGCTGCCGCCGAAGATGACGGCGGTTTTGTTTTTAAAGTCCATACCCGCATACCCTCACCAGACTTAACCCTCAAAAGTATGTGCCGGGTTTCGGCGGATGCAACTCAACCGTTGGGTGGGGCATGCGGTTGGCAGATCTTACCGTGCCATTATCAATGGGTTACTTTGGCGAGATTTTTTTCCCGCCGGCGTCTACGACGGCTTCGCCATCCTCTTTCGTAAACGCTCCTTTTTGCGCGTCCGGCAGAATATCGAGAACGACTTCAGACGGGCGGCACAGGCGGGTGCCCAGCGGCGTGACCACGATCGGACGATTAATCAGGATCGGGTGTTGCAGCATAAAATCGATAAGCTGGTCGTCGGTGAAGCTATCGTCGGCAAGTCCGAGCTGCTCATAGGGCTCCACGTTTTTACGCAGCAGATCCCGCACCGAAATGCCCATATCGGCAATCAGGGTGGTCAGCTTATCGCGCGAAGGCGGGGTTTCCAGATAGAGGATAATCTCTGGCTCCGTGCCGCTGTTGCGGATCATCTCCAGCGTGTTGCGCGAGGTTCCGCAGGCCGGGTTGTGGTAAATGGTGATGTGGCTCATATCAGTGGCTCATTACAGTGTGAAGGAGAGACGTAGCGCCAGCGCGGCGAGCGTCACAAACAGGACCGGCAGCGTCATGATGATGCCCGTCCGGAAATAGTAGCCCCAGGTAATCGTCATGTTTTTCTGCGCCAGCACGTGGAGCCAGAGCAGGGTGGCGAGGCTGCCGATAGGCGTGATTTTCGGCCCCAGATCGCAGCCAATCACGTTGGCGTAAATCATCGCGTCCTTGATCAACCCCGTTGCCGTGCTGCCGTCAATGGAGAGCGCGCCAATCAGCACCGTGGGCATATTGTTCATTATGGATGACAGAAATGCGGTGATGAACCCGGTTCCCAGCGTGGCGGCCCATAATCCGTGTCCGGCCAGGCTATTCAGCACGCCTGAGAGATATTCCGTCAGCCCGGCATTGCGCAGGCCATACACCACCAGATACATCCCCAGCGAGAAGATGACGATCTGCCACGGTGCGCCGCGCAGCACTTTTCCGGTGTTTATCGCATGTCCGCGTTTTGCGACAGCGAATAAAATCAGCGCGCCGATGGTCGCAATGGCGCTGACCGGAATACCCAGAGGCTCCAGCACGAAGAAACCGACGAGCAGAAGCAGCAGGACGATCCAGCCCGTTCTGAACGTCGGGAGGTCGTGAATGGCCCGGGCGGGCTCGCGGAGTTTTGCCAGGTCATATTCCGGCGGAATTTCCTTGCGAAAGAACAGATGGAGCATCACCAGCGTTGCGGCAATCGCGGCGATATCTACCGGGATCATCACCGAAGCATATTCGCTGAACCCCAGCTTAAAGAAATCTGCCGACACGATGTTGACCAGGTTGGACACAATCAGCGGCAGGCTGGCGGTATCGGCGATAAAACCTGCCGCCATTACAAACGCCAGCGTGGCCTGCTTGCTGAACCCTAGCGCCAGCAGCATGGCGATAACGATAGGCGTCAGGATCAGCGCCGCACCGTCATTGGCAAACAGCGCCGCGACGGCTGCGCCCAGAAGGATAATCCAGGTAAATAGCAATCGTCCGCTACCGTTCCCCCAGCGGGCGACGTGCAGCGCCGCCCACTCGAAAAAGCCGGACTCATCCAGCAGCAGGCTGATGATGATGACGGCAATGAACGTTGCCGTGGCGTTCCAGACGATATTCCACACTACCGGAATATCATTAACGTGGATCACACCGCTGAATAGCGCCAGCACGGCGCCGATGGTCGCGCTCCAGCCGATACTCAGTCCTTTGGGTTGCCAGATGACCAGTACCAGCGTAAACAGAAAAATAGCCCCTGCCAGAAACATTGTTTACTCCGTTATATCTGTTTTTATGAATATGTTTGGGTTAGCACGAGCCCGGAAGTCGGTTTTTCAGCTTCAGACGCGTCTCTTCCCGCAGGCAGTTCCAACTGGTGTCGATAACGGTTGCCGCCCATGCAGGCATGTTGGGAGAGAGACGGTAATGGACCCATTTGCCCTCGCGACGGTCGATCACCAGCCCGGACTCGCGGAGCAGGGCCATGTGGCGGGAGACCTTCGGCTGAGATTCGGCGGTGGCGGCGCAGAGATCGCAGACGCACAGTTCGCCCGCTTCACGGAGCAGCACGACGATGGCGAGCCGCGTTTCGTCGGAGAGGGTTTTGAAGAGGTGGAGTGGGTGGAGCATTCGGTCATCCTGAATGTCTTTTATCATATGTATTAAATCATATGTGTTTATGGCTGGCGAGAGAAGAGGAAAAAGCAGGAAGGATAGAAAAACTCATGGAGGGCTTGTAGAAGGTCAAAATAGTCTTTATGGCTTGCCCGGAGCAATCCTGACCGTCATGGGAACGAAACCGTCCCCTGGAACGGTTTCTTTTTATCTGCTCACTTTCAACACTCTTCTGCGCTCAGGCGCAACAGCGATCGTTCCAGGTGTCACGGTAAATGATATTCCCCTCCGTGTACTTCCATGAGATGGCTTCATAACGCAATTCGAGCGTTTCAAGATGGGTGCTGCTCATCCCGTTAGGGGTCAGGAAGGGGGCCACTGTCGTGAACTTAACGTTTTCCATAACGATATTGAAATATTCGGCCTCGATACCGGACTCCAGAATACGGTACATCTTAATAATCCCCTTCTTCATCACTCGCCCTTCGCACACGGCTCGGTAAAGAAGTGGGGTAGTCTGATCAAATTCTTTGACTATCGTAATAGGGCGATGGACGCGCGTGCCGGTGAGCTTGCCCCAGCTTGGGTCAACCGGAATGGTTACGCCATGGGAGAACGATTTCAGTTCTATGGAGCCATTACGGGTGGGCATCATGCAGCTACCAACAATTGGTGAGCCGTTCTCGTCCTCAAGCCAGAGATGTGCGGGTGTAGACATGTCATTTCCTTATTAGTAAACGTGAAGCTTTTATGGTCCTCAATGCCATATCCAGTAAGCCAGCCCCAGTGTGACCAGGTAAAACAGGAGGATGAATCCCTGGCTAACCTCAGGGAAGTAAACGTCAAGGACATAGCCAAAAATGAACGCGAGGATGATGGGTATATAAGTCCAGAAGAAAAACTGGGCCTGAGATTTGAGCCAGCGTCTTAGAAAGCCCATTAGTGCCTGCCCATGAGCTTCAGGATCGTGTCAGCAGCATCATAAGGGCTTTGACTATCAGTCCACTGTTGGGTTAGCACGCCTGCGCGCATAAACGCAGGCTCCACCAGGAAATACATCATCTCCAGCTCTCGCAGGTATAACGCTTGATAGTAGGCTGGATGCATCACTTGCAGGCGATGAGCGCTGTCAGCAGCTTTTTGCACAACCCCGTATACCCCCAGCCCGCCAATAGCCGCGCCCGTTAATCCTGAAACGACTTTTAACCCTGAGGGTGGAAGGGTCACATAGAGGCAAACAGTCGATGCGACGCCTGCAGAGAATGAATACGAGGTTAGCGTGCTGGTGGATATATAAACGTTAGCGCGCATTAGAGCATGCTGTATCGCTGATAATTCTGCCGGGGAATAATCCTTAATCAGCCCCTCAACGTACGTGTTGATTAGGTCAAAGACGATGTTCCAGCGAGAAACGAGATGGAATATGCCCTTTCGGAAGCGAGCGTCCTCCAGGTTTTGTCGGGTGCATACATCGTAATATTCATCAGTAAAGCAGGAGGTGTAGTACAGCAGGCGTTGGGCACCGGCACCTATATTACTCAGCTGGCTCTTTACTTCTTCACCTACCGCGCGTACCGCCTGGTCCAGCTTCATTGCCAGTATCTTTTGGCTCTGAAGCTGGCGGATGATCTCTTCAGAATGGTACATGCTTACTGACCTCGCACTTCAGTTCAATTGTGCGATCTTTTGCTTCATTCCCTAAGACCGGTATTGCTATTACTGAACCTGAAAACTGCATTCCTGTCCCCTCCATAGCGTTTCTATCCGCTCCAGCGTATGCCTGTAACTAATATGGAAGTTCAAAGCAGATCATGTTTATGAAAAGCAGGGGATTTTTAGGATAATGACCTGATATTTTTTAATCTAAATACGATTTATCGGGAGCTTTAAGTGCGAATCGATGAGTTCAATACTGAGTGGCGCGTTCCAAAATCCGAAAGAATTGCAGGAACAATTAGCTGACTGATACAGACCCGCCGCTGGCTGGTTTTTTATTATCTGTTGCAGCTATATAAAAGTTCTGCCGTGACGATGTCGCTATGCAGGGGAACCTGGAGGCATAAAGCATTAATTTACAGAGTGGTAATTTTCAGGCAACAAAAAAACCATTTATGTAAACGGGTTAGTGAAAACAACGATTTGTAAGATTATCAATAAGTTATATTGGTGGTAAGGAGTGGCGATTACGGGCTACTGCCAACCGCTGCCGCCACTTTGTCGCCACTTGGCAAAATAGCTAACGGGTTAAAGCGCAGGGCGGTTTCAAGGTGATCGGGAGCCAAGTGAGCATAGCGCATGGTCATTTTTATGTCGTGGTAGCCTAGAATTTTCTGAAGGGCAAGAATGTTCCCGCCGGACATCATGAAGTGTGCTGCGAATGTATGGCGCAGGACGTGGGTGAGCTGCCCGCGCGGGAGTACGATAGAGGTCTTATCCATTACTGATAAAAACTGGAAATAGCAGTCAGTAAAGAATCTGAATCCGTCCAAGGCTATGATTTCCTCATATAGCTCTTTGCTGATAGAATGCTGCGGTTCTTTTTGCCTTTGGTCCTTACAAATGTGATTCGGTACTTTGTGACCTGGGAGCGAGTTAAATTCACCGCTTCGCGCCAGCGCGCACCGGTACTCAAGCAGATCTTAACGACCAGAGCGAGGAGGACACTTTGGCGTTGGCAGTCGTACAGAAGCTCTGTAATTTGTTCATGCGTTAGCCAGGCCATTTCCTTTTCGGCAATAGTGAACTTACGCATATTTTCCAGCGGGTTCGGTGCAGTCCATTCTCCAAGTCGGGCCAGCTCACTAAAAACACCGCTCAGGTAGCTTTGTTCAAGGTTTACAGTTACCGGGCTGGCTCCTTTCTTCCACTTCTCGCTAAAGTAGATTTCACCCGTCAGGCGTTTGTCACGGTAATGTGCGAATAATTTTGAGCTGAGATCAGTAGCGAGAGGGTTTCCGAGTGCATCGACCATCAGGACCAGCTTATCGTAAACATGTTCGCCAGCGGCTAGGGATTTGCCGTGCAGTTTGAACCAGAGTTCAACAACGTCCCTCAGAGTTCGACGGTCCACTGATTCACCCAACCAAGGTTTAGCCTCAGTCTCAGCCATCATGTGGCGTTCAAAAGCGCTAGCTTCGCCTTTAGTAGCGAATTGTTTACGCACACGCCGTCCACTTCTACCAAATGGATAACATTCACATATCCATTTACCACTACTTAATTTACGAATTGACAAAGCAAACCTCCTACACTGTAAGAGGTTATTTTACCTGTATGAATGTACAGTGTAAATGTTTGTTATTTGTAGAACAAACATTTGCATGCTTAATCTTTCGGTTTTAGGACGGTATAAATTTCATCTTGTACTTTTGCTGAGAAAATAATCAGGCAATTATTTTTAATGTCAAAATATCCATAGCATTGCCCTGATACCGTCTTAGGATTCAGTGATAGAAGGGTCGTTGAATGAGAGTCCTCTTTTTTCTTTTTTGAATAAAATCCATTAAGAGTGCCATTGATGTTTGAAGATGTATAATTAATATCAAAGGCCTCATGAAGCCATACGAATTTATACATTGATTCTGTAACTAATAGCTTTACCTCCATTCCACTTTCATCGAGCCAAATATCGTTGGATGGAATGGTACTGCGTTCACTGTAATAATAGTGGACGTAATTCCTCAGGTCTTTTTGGATCTTCTTCGAGTAAGTTATTGCGTCTTTCCATTTCTTCTCTTCGCTAACTTTTTCTTTGCTAATTTTCATAAGCAGTTGATGGACATTCTCATGCGGTTTCTCAGCTTTTAATGCTTCATTCGCCAATTCCTCAGCAGCTTTAAGATAGCCACACTCTAACAAAACGAAACCGAGATTAACCTTGGCTAAGGAAAATCCTGTATGGCTTGAGGATGCCCATAAATTAGTTGCGATACCTTTTAAATTTAAATTTTGCGCTGTTACTCCTAAGTTGTTAAGCGCTGCAGAATGTTCGGGTTCAAGATTAAGTAACTGTTTGTAGTTAGCGATCTGAATACTATCAAGCGGAGAGTCAATTGAGGTGAATGCTGACGAAAAAAGTGTTTCTTTATTTGTTGGGTTATATTCAAGGGCTTTATCAAGACATAATGATTCATGTACTTTATTACCATCAGCACTTTCGATAGCAGCTAATTGAACATAGCAATGATATAAATCATCATCAAGGTTTTCATTTTTGTTATCTAAAGCTTTGCTTATTGTATTTAAAATTGTTTTGCGAGCATTTAAATTATCTAAATCCGTAATGTATAACCTTGATAAACGTATTGATAAGGTTATTTTATCCTTCATTTCAGATGTTTTTTCTATTTCCTTGATTAGAAATTGTATTGCTCGTTTATATTGACCTGTGTAGTCAAGACACATTATATAGGCATTTATATAATCTTTTTTGTCATTGTAGATATTACTGGCTTCAATTTTTTTATAAATTTCACTCAATAATGTTTCTGAATGGTTATGCTCATAAAGTCTGAAAAGGAAGAATGAATGTTCAAAATTATAATTAATACTATCTTTGTTTTCTTTTATAAATGTTTCAAAAATTAATTTTGCCTTATCTTCATCGTTTTCATCTAAAGCTTCAGTAACGTCTAAAAACCACCAGTTGGATGGTTTTTCTTTTTCTTCTTTCTCGTCTAATTTTTCTGTATCTATTGGGCGTACCTCAACTTGTAAGTTAGTGGGTACATCAAACTCGCCTTCAAAATTACCTACAGGAGTCGATATTTTCAGGTTTCTTGAACCAATAATTTTATCTAAAAGACTTGATAATTGCGTTCGAAAGATGAAACAAAGTAAGCCAATTAATATCGGCCAAGATGCGTAGGTTAAAATTATTTCAATGATTTTAAATATGCGTTCTTCCATTTTTCACCTCAGGATATAGTTTTAATAATACTTCCGGCGAGCTGAATTGCATCCTTGTCGCAATCGAAGGATAGCGTATCATTCGAAATTCTAATCTTGTTTCCAGCAATGCGCGCAACATGCCTGACGCTGTACAATCCATCCATGTTTACTAACCACATACCGTCATGAAGTTCTAAATCATTTTCTTCAACAATATAAAGTATTGATGAATCTTCAATAATAATAACCTTATTAAAATTCGTTGGGAGAATTACTTTATCGAAAAAGACATTACCAGCAGGGAAAAGATTACCATCAATGATTTTCTTCTTTTCAAGAGTAATAACATCACTTTTATAGTGTTCAAATTTTGAACCATTCCCGGTAGTCAACCATTCTAAAGATGCTCCGGTTTCTAATGCGCAAGTGATGACCCAATCTGAGGGAAAAATGTCTCTCATATATCGCGTTGCAAGCGTGCTTTTCGAAACCTTCAAATGGTCTGCCAGGGCTTGTCTTGTCGAAAAGCCATACGCTTCGACTAAACGTTCTATGGCTTGTCTTCCGCCGCTATTGAAATCCATGAGTACTCCAGGGGGAATCTAATTTTGATTGACAGATTCCAAAAGCGATCTTAATCTTCGTTTCAGAGTTTGCTTTTGCAATCTACACGCTTCAACACATTTAACCCTTGCTCTCCACAAGCAAGGCAATTTGGGATCTTGCTACATGAATCGACATATTTCAATCTCAATTGCAACTCCACACGTGACAATTGAGCGTTACAGCGAACTAACCGGTTTATCCATCGATACAATCAATGACATGTTGGCAGATGGACGTCTTCTGCGGCACAGGTTAAGGAAAGATAAAAAACGCGAAAAAGTGATGATTAACTTGGTCGCAATGACGGTCGATGCTTTGTCTGAGTGCAATCTGGAAATTCGTTAAATGCTTGGTTCGATTTTGGAATCTTACGAGGGATAATACTATGTTTGATTATCAAACTTCCAAACATGCACATTTTGATGCAGCTTGCCGAGCGTTTGCGCAGTCGCACAATCTGGAAGAAGTGGCCGCTGCCGTTGGTATGCGTCCGCAAATCCTGCGCAATAAGTTGAACCCGATTCAACCGCACCGCCTGACCTGTGACGAGCTGCTGGCGATCACCGATTATACCGAAGATGCGCGTTTATTGGATGGGATGCTGGGGCAGATTAACTGCCTCCCATCCGTTCCGGTCAATAATGCCACTGAAGCGAACATGCAGTTTTGCGCATTAAGTGCCACTGCAAACGTGGGTGCGATCGCTGGGGAAGCCGTTTCAACTGAGCACATGACCGCCGCGCGCCGCACACAAATTCTTGATCGTGCCCGTGATGCCATCCGTTCCCTTTCCGTTCTGGCTTATACCGTTGAAAGCAGCATATGAGCACTGGATGAATCGAAGTAAAAATACCGCGCCGCCGAAAAAACATGACAATAACCTGTCAGAGTTTCCGTTCAGTCACCTTGAGCCCAACAATTTCTTTTGACTTGAGAGCCATAGTGTATATGTATGCCATGATGACATACTCGTTCAAGCCATTGGTTGATTTCACAGAGATTAAATTATTAATGTAGTCGATGAATAGTATTTAAAAACAAGGATGGTTGGTAAGTAAAACATCCTTGTCTTATTATTATTTAGCTAAAATACGTGCATATTCCTTGAATGACTCTGTCAAGAATATTATTGTGGCAGTAATCGATTTTGATATCTCTTCCTCCTTAATGTCCGAGTCTTTGAAGTTCTGATGAGTTAAAGAATGTCTTAATAATGCTAGCCTTTCGAGCCCATCTGATTTTAACTGGTCAATTTTTTTCGTTCTATCATCTTCAGGAAGAACGTCTAGACCTGATGTATCAATTCCAAGATACGAGCAAAAGTTATGACTTGCATATTCCTTGGCTGCTCTCAGACCATAATTATGATTAACATTCCAATTCAGTTCATTCCTGCAATGCTCTAAAAGTTGTATAGGGGAGCCTTCGAAATTGATGCGTTCGGAAAAATTGAAAACATTTTTCAATGGAAAGAAGAATTCAAGCATTTTATAGAGACATAAAAACATACTATCTTGCTTTTTCGCCCGAATGGCCCTTATTAATTCGAAGTAAAGCCAGTCATGATATTCTTCCGGTAAAGATAAAGCTAACTCTAAAATTTTATCATGTATAGCTTCATGCTTCTTATCAAGTAGTTCTACGTGTAGTAGAACTCTTATGATTTTTAACTCTGTTTTTTCGTTCGTATATTGTTTTTCAAGGCTAAGAGTTAAAAGGTTTGGAAGAAATTGAGTTAACTCTTCTTCGAAAACATATTCACCAGATAAAATTAAATTTAACTGACCTGACGGTTGTATGTTAAACTCTGTATAGAATACTAAATGTGATAAAAAGTGACAATCATCCTCTACAACACCAGCATACATATGTGTTGAGTCTTTATATTCAAAGCCTTTATTCCAATAAATAAAGAATTCTTTATCATTAGAAAATAATTGTAGAATATAATAATCGTCTTTGTGAAGTGCAATTCCCCACTGACAATTTTTAAAAAAATCGCGACCTTCAAGGGCTAGCGGCCTAAAAGTTGTTTGATCTTGAGGGTCGCAGGGGACGACTATAACTCTTTCGACTGCATTAACACCTGAGTTAGAATTAAACCATCTTGTAAACTGGTTTGTCATGTAATTCATTGCGTTCTTAGTCAGGCCACTAAGATCAGTCATTTCAGCCATATTAAATCACTCGCCAACATGGGTACATACTATTATTTTCGATAACAGCTTCAACGTGCTTAAACAAGGTAGTAAAAGCTTTAAGATAATAGCTTCGTTCTAATTCACCAATCCGGCTAGTTCTAGTTCTTGTCGAAAGAACTTCATTTAGTGTTTGTATGTCTACAAATTCATTTAACTGAATACTATTCAAACTATCCATATAAGCAATAAGCTTATCCATTCTGGATTTCAAATCTTCCATCTTATTTTTTGCTTCATTTAAATCATAATCAAAACCTGAATAACCAAGAGTATATTCGGCTACAGCTACAATAAAACCGATAGAACCGGGCGCTGATGTGAATATGTCTCTTCCTGATTTAATTCTAGGTTCCTCCTCAGCGTCAATATCTGTCCTTGTGACTTTGTCAAATTTCTCGTCTAAATTAACCAACAATCTAATGGCATCTAAGAAAAGAGGGAAGTAATCAGCATCTGAAGCAGCATCGGTAATATCAATTTTTGAAAACTCTTCCGCCATTTTATCTTTAATATCAACATCTATTGAACGAGATGTAAAAGCTAAAAATAATTCGACTACTCGTGAGCTTTTATAGGTGCCAGCTTGAGTTCTCCTGGAGTTATCCCCCACTGTTATTATTCTAATGCTCCCCACACTTTCATTAACTTTTGTTATTAATTGTTTATATAATACATCTAATTGCCTTTTTAGATCCCAAGGTACCTGTCCTGTGTTAAGTACAAGCATTCTATAAATCAGAGTGTCAACTTTTTCTGAAATCCATATTTCAACTCTAACTAAACTATCTTGCGCGTTAGCTTCTTTGAGTGCAGTTGTCCTTTGCATTCCGTCAATAATACTAACTTCAAGGTTTTTATTTTTTATCTCACAGATCAATTCGTTAGAATTATTGATTTCGCTCAAAAGATCATAATCATCCCTGGTACATACGACACCAATAACAACGGGGGGAATAACAGCACCATCCTTAATGTCTCTTACTAATCTATTTCTTATTTTAAGACCAGTCTTTGATTTAATCGCTGGTCGCTGTCCATCTAAACCACCATCATTAGCATAGGATGCCTCGACTAACTCTAAATAATCTTTTGCTGAAACTGTAGCCATGATTGACCAGCAAGAACTTCTTGCGTCACGTAGCTTGATAACTGGGCTATCTTGCATAAAAATTCTCTACCATTCGTGAGTTGTTAAAAAAAAGTTATGTTAACTTAACGAAATTACGAGGGTTGGATAAAAACAGAACAGTAACTGCTGCTTTTGGTCACGAGTGTCCAAATCCGTCGTCTAAGTTAAGCAATATCTAAATGATAAGCGAGATCCACTCTTTCACCGTTGAACTGGTTCGATAAAAAACATAGAGAATGGAAAACGCTGAAATCTTTTGCCGCCATTTTGTCGCCATTGAAAGCAATGGATTCAACTAACTCGCGGTTTCATAAGGGATAAAATAGCAGACAACAAAAAACCCATCAACCTTGAACCAAAACGGCGGGGTTGATGGGCTCCACAAATTGGGGACATCAAAGAAAAGCAGTGGCACTAGTTATGACTGCCCCCTGATAAAAAAGTTCTGCGCGTAACAAAAATATTTTCCATCACGCGCATTCTTAGGAGTTATCCGAGTCCTGGCCAGATGATGATAATCAGCGTACCCGCCAGCGTCAGCAGCACGTTAGCGATAGCATAGGTGCCCGCATAGCCCAGCGCCGGGATGTTGCTGCGCGCAGTATCGCTGATGATTTCCATCGCTGGAGCACAGGTACGCGCCCCCATCATCGCCCCGAAGAGCAGGGCGCGGTTCATGCGCAGCACGTAGGCACCGAACAGGAAACAGATAACGACCGGTACCAGGCTGACGATAAGTCCGGAAACCAACATCTGCCAGCCGACGGCGCCGAGGCTGTGACCAATCCCGCTGCCCGCGCTTAAGCCCACGCCCGCCATAAAGACCATCAGACCGAACTCTTTCACCATGTTCAGCGCGCCCTGCGGAATATAGCCGAAGGTTGGGTGGTTGGCTCGCAGGAAGCCCAGCATGATCCCGGCGAACAGCAGCCCGGCGGCGTTACCGATGCCGAAACTGAAGTTGCTGAACTGGAAGGTGATCATCCCGATCATCAGGCCAACGATAAAGAAGGCGCAGAAGGCCAGCAGGTCGGTGACCTGGCTGTGAATCGAGATAAAGCCGATGCGGTCGGCCACGGTTTTCACGCGGCGGGCGTCGCCGCTGACCTGCAGCACGTCGCCTTTGTTGAGCACCACGTTGTCGTCGATAGGCATCTCAATCTGGCTGCGGATCACGCGGTTGAGGAAGCAGCCGTGGTCGGTCAGCTTCAGCTGCGCCAGACGGCGGCCCACGGCGTTATGGTTTTTCACCACGATCTCTTCGGTGACGATGCGCATGTCGAGCAGGTCGCGGTCGAACACCTCTTTGCCGTTACGGAAGCTCGGGTCGAGACGGGCGTGGGCATCCGGGTAACCCACCAGCGCGATGTCGTCGCCCATCTGCAGCACCGCGTCGCCGTCCGGGTTCGCCAGAATGCCGTTGCGGCGGATACGTTCGATGTAGCAGCCCGTCTGGCGGTAAATCCCCAGCTCGCGCAGATTTTTGCCGTCAGCCCATGCCACCAGCTCTGGCCCGACGCGATAGGCGCGGATCACCGGGAGATAGACTTTACGTTTGGAATCGGTATCCAGACCGCGTTCGCGGGCGATTTGCTGGGCGCTGGTCTGCAGATCCTGATGCTGCAGTTTTGGCAGGTAGCGTGCGCCAACGATCAGGCTCACCAGACCAATCAGATAGGTCAGGGCATAGCCAAGACTCAGGTGGTCGAGTGCGGTAGAAAGCTGCGCGCCGGCCATGCCGGAATGGCGCAGGGTATCACCGGCACCCACGAGCACGGGGGTGGAGGTCATGGAGCCTGCCAGCATACCGGCCGTTAACCCGATATCCCAGCCAAACAGTTTACCCAGCCCTAACGCGATCAGCAGCGCGCTGCCGACCATCACCAGCGCCAGCATCAGATAATTTTTGCCGTCGCGGAAGAAAATTGAAAAAAAGTTCGGTCCCGCTTCCACGCCAACACAAAAAATAAACAGCATAAAACCTAAGTTGAGCGCGTCCGTGTTAATGCTGAAGTGCTGCTGGCCTAATAATAAGGAGACGACTAAAACGCCAATGGAATTACCAAGTTGAACTGAACCCAGGCGCAATTTACCCAGGCAAAGGCCCAGCGCCAGTACCACAAATAATAACAGGATGTAATTCCCATTTAACAAGTCTGCGACGTTTATATTCACGGAGGCTAACTTCTTGTTTACCAGTAAGTTGTTGAATGAAAGGACTTTTTGGGCTACTGTTTTCTGGGTCAGGGAAAGGCGTTAACGCTCCCTGTTTCCTGCTTTATTCCCTAAAACATTAGCTGGCGTGTAGTTTAATCGCATTAGCTACTGACAGCTACTGATTATCGCATCACCCTGTGCGTACTTTGGCAAGGATTGCCGCATTGCTTTATCTGACTGGGCGTCTACCCGACGAAAGTGTATTTGATAGAGATAAGTCAGGAGGATAGTTTGAACACTAAACGAAACTGGGCGGGGGTGATCAGCTGCTTTTTGCTGTTCACGGTCGTATGCATGTCACTTGCTTTTAACGTGAAAGGGGCATTCAGGGCGTCGGGTCATCCGGAGCTGGGGCTGCTCTTTTTTACGCTGCCGGGGGCTGCTGCCAGTTTTCTCTCCCGTAAAGGGGAGGTGGTGAAGCCGCTGCTGGGCGCCATGCTGGCCGCGCCGCTCTGTTTGCTGCTGATGCGCTTGCTCTATATATCAACGCGGAGTTTCTGGCAGGAGCTGGCATGGTTGATGAGCGCCGTATTCTGGTGCGCCCTTGGCGCGCTCTGCTACTTATTTTTGCGCAGTCTGCTTCAGCACCGACGGCACCACAAATAAAAACGCCCTCTCGGTGAGGGCGTCCTTTCATTTCATTACTGGGCAGCAAACAGGCCCAGATGCTCTTTGGCGTAAGCTTCAAAGTCAGTGCAGCCGCCGATGTGTTTCTGATCGAGGAAGATCTGCGGTACGGTTTCAACCGGCTTGCCGACGGTTTTTTCGAGATCCGCTTTGGTGATGCCTTCCGCGTGGATATCCACGTAGCGGAAGTTGAAGTCATCGCGCTCTTCGGTCAGTTTCTCAGCCAGCTCTTTCGCGCGCACACAGTAAGGGCACCCTGGACGACCAAAAATTACTGCAAACATTTCTCTCTCCTCAAAAAACAAGCCTGACGGCGAATAGGACATATAGTGCCCGATAACCTGCCGCCATTAAAGAAGGTTTCGCCTGTCGCTTTGATACAGTCAGGCTATGTTTCGCCAATTACATCGCGCAGATCATTGCCTATACTGGCTGCAATACGTATTAAGCACGACAAAGAGAGACAAGATGACACCTACGATTGACCTGCTCCGTTCCCACCGTTCCATTCGCCACTTCACCGATGAGCCGATTACCGAGGCGCAGCGTGCCGCGATTATTGACAGCGCCAGGGCGACCTCGAGCTCGAGCTTCCTGCAGTGCACCTCCATTATCCGCATCACCGACCCGGCCATGCGTGAGCAACTGGTGACGCTGACCGGCGGGCAGAAGCATGTGGCGCAGGCAGCGGAGTTCTGGGTGTTCTGCGCCGACTTTAACCGTCATCTGCAGATCTGCCCTGAGGCCGAGCTGGGGCTGGCCGAACAGCTGCTGCTGGGCGTGGTGGATACCGCGCTGATGGCGCAAAACGCCTTCACGGCGGCGGAGTCGCTGGGGTTAGGCGGTGTCTACATCGGCGGCCTGCGCAATAACATCGAAAGCGTGACCGAGCTGCTGAAGCTGCCAAAACACGTGCTGCCGCTGTTCGGCCTGTGCCTCGGCTGGCCTGCGGATAACCCGGATCTGAAGCCGCGCATTCCTGCGACGATGCTGGTGCATGAAAACCACTACCAGCCGGTCGATCAGGATGTCCTGAATCAATACGATGAAGAGCTGGCGAACTACTACATGACGCGCGGCAGCAATAACCGTCGTGATACCTGGACCGACCATATTCGTCGCACCATCATTAAAGAAAATCGCCCGTTTATTCTTGATTATCTGCACAAACAGGGCTGGGCGACGCGATAGTCCATTTATCCTGTGCCTGCCTGCGTATATGATACGCAGGCTTTTTCCATGTCTTCAGAGAGGTGCAGGTTGAAAATTGCCATATTGTCCCGGGATGGAACGCTCTATTCATGTAAGCGCCTGCGAGAAGCGGCGGCGAAACGCGGGCATCAGGTTGAGATCCTCGACCCGATGTCCTGCTACATGAACATCGACCCGGCCGCCTCGTCGATTCACTACAAAGGCCGCAAGCTGCCGCATTTCGATGCGGTCATCCCCCGCATCGGCTCCCAGATTACCTACTACGGCACCGCCGCGCTGCGCCAGTTCGAGATGCTGGGCAGCTATCCGCTCAACGAATCCGTTGCTATTTCCCGCGCCCGCGACAAGCTGCGCTCGCTGCAGCTCCTTGCTCGTCAGGGGATCGATCTCCCCGTCACGGGGATTGCCCATTCACCGGACGACACCAGCGATCTGATCGACATGGTGGGCGGCGTCCCTTTGGTGATCAAGCTGGTGGAAGGCACCCAGGGCATTGGCGTGGTACTGGCGGAGACGCGTCAGGCAGCGGAGAGCGTGATTGACGCCTTCCGCGGGCTGAATGCCCACATTCTGGTGCAGGAGTATATTGAAGAGGCCAAAGGACGTGACATCCGCTGCTTCGTCGTGGGAAACGAGGTGGTAGCGGCCATTGAGCGTCAGGCCAAAGAGGGTGATTTCCGCTCTAATCTTCACCGCGGCGGCGTCGCGCATGTAGCCGATATCAGCGATCGCGAACGGGAAATTGCCGTCAAAGCGGCGCAAACCCTGGGGCTGGACGTGGCGGGTGTAGATCTTCTGCGCGCGACGCGCGGGCCGCTGGTCATGGAGGTGAACGCCTCGCCCGGGCTGGAAGGCGTGGAAAAAACCACAGGTGTCGATATTGCGGGTAAAATGATCTCATGGATCGAGCGTCATGCCACGCCGGGCTACTGTCTGAAAACGGGTGGTTAAATGGATTACCGCGCGCTTTTTGAGTACCCTATGCGAAGTTTTTATTAAAGAGGCTGCATCGCGATGGATTTACAGGTCGTACCTACACTGGATACGTTACGTCAATGGCTTGATGATGCCGGAATTACGTTCTTCGAATGCGATTCCTGCCAGGCGCTGCATCTGCCTCATATGCAGAATTTCGACGGCATTTTCGATGCCAAAATCGATCTCATTAACGACGTGATCCTTTTCTCCGCGCTGGCCGAAGTGAAGCCGTCCGCGCTGCTGGCGCTGGCCTCCGACCTGTCGGCCATCAATGCCAGTTCTTTGACGGTGAAGGCATTTCTCGACATTCAGGATGATAATCTGCCAAAACTGGTCGTTTGCCAGTCTTTATTCTCCGGGGCAGGGCTGTCGTTCAACCAGTTCGCCTGGTTTATGCGCTTGAGCGAAGAGCAAATTTCGATGGTGATGATGGAAGCCAATGCACACCATCTGCTGTATAGCGCGGAAGATGATGCAGAGAATAATGATGCATCTCCCAATTTTCTTCACTAAGCCTGTCTGACTTTTGCGCAGTCGCTGCCATGGCGGCTGCAGAAGGCCATTTTTTCTGCTGCTTTTAACCTTTCTTTAAAGAATTATTCACCTCCCTGAAGGCCGTTTCGGCTTATCACGTAGACATAAACTGCATAAAAAATTGATAAAAGGCGTTTTTTCGTCTGGGCTATAGCCGGGGACACGGGCTACAGTTATTCTTGCGATGCTTAAAAAAGCGAGCGGAAACTGCCGGGTAAAGAGGTTTCTTTTTATTTTGGGCAGAGCGACAAACTATGCATGATTATTGCATATCTTCAGATTGCACAGTTTTAGTTCGTTTGTTAACGAGCTTTCAGAAGGAATAACACTATGATCGCCTTGAATAAAAAATGGTTATCGGGTCTGGTTGCGGGTGCTCTGATGGCCGTCTCTGCCGGCACGCTCGCTGCGGAACAAAAAACGCTGCACGTTTATAACTGGTCTGACTATATTGCGCCGGACACGGTGGCAAATTTTGAAAAAGAGACCGGCATTAAAGTGGTCTATGACGTGTTCGATTCCAACGAAGTGCTGGAAGGAAAACTGATGGCGGGCAGCACCGGGTTTGACCTCGTGGTGCCTTCCGCAAGCTTCCTGGAGCGTCAGCTGACGGCAGGCGTCTTCCAGCCGCTGGACAAGAGCAAGTTACCGAACTGGAAAAACCTCGATCCGGAAGTGCTGAAGCTGGTGGCTAAGCATGACCCGGACAACAAATACGCCATGCCTTACCTGTGGGCGACTACCGGTATCGGCTACAACGTTGATAAAGTCAAAGCGGTGCTGGGCCCGGACGTGAAGCTGGACAGCTGGGACGTGGTGCTGAAGCCGGAAAACCTTGAGAAGCTGAAAAGCTGCGGTGTCTCCTTCCTCGATGCGCCGGAAGAGATTTTCGCCACCGTGCTGAACTACCTGGGTAAAGACCCGAACAGCAGTAAAGCCGATGATTACACCGGCCCGGCGACCGATCTGCTGCTGAAGCTGCGTCCAAACATTCGTTACTTCCACTCGTCCCAGTACATTAACGACCTGGCGAACGGCGACATCTGCGTCGCGATCGGCTGGGCAGGGGACGTATGGCAGGCGGCTAACCGCGCGAAAGAGGCGAAAAACGGCGTGAACGTCTCTTACTTCATTCCGAAGGAGGGGGCGCTGGCCTTCTTTGACGTCTTCGCGATGCCGACTGACGCTAAAAACAAAGACGAAGCGTATCAGTTCCTCAACTACCTGATGCGTCCTGACGTGATCGCCCACATCAGCGACCACGTTTACTACGCGAACGGTAACAAGGCCTCCGTGCCGCTGGTGAGCGAAGAAATCCGCAATAACCCGGCTATCTATCCGCCAGCGGATGTGTTCGCCAAGCTCTTCACCCTGAAAGTACAGGATCCAAAAATCGACCGCGTGCGTACCCGCGCGTGGACCAAGGTGAAAAGCGGTAAATAAGTTACCGTGAGTCACAGGCCGGGCAAGCGAAGCGCCCCCGGCAACAGGCGCACCGTTCTGGTGCGCCTGCACCATGATTTGATCTCTACCGGAGAACACCCCGTGAATGACGCGATCCCCCGCCCGCAGGCGAAAGTCCGTAAAGCGCTGACCCCGCTTCTTGAAATACGTAACCTCACCAAATCTTTCGATGGCCAGCATGCCGTGGACGACGTCAGCCTGACGATCTATAAAGGCGAAATTTTTGCCCTTCTGGGGGCCTCTGGCTGCGGTAAATCGACCCTGCTGCGTATGCTGGCCGGTTTTGAACAGCCCACTGCCGGGCAGATCATGCTTGATGGCGTGGATCTCTCCAGCGTGCCGCCGTATCAGCGCCCGATTAACATGATGTTCCAGTCTTACGCGCTGTTCCCGCACATGACGGTGGAGCAGAACATCGCCTTTGGCCTGAAGCAGGACAAACTGCCGAAAGCGGAAATTACCGCGCGCGTGGCCGAGATGCTGAGCCTGGTACACATGCAGGAGTTCGCGAAGCGTAAGCCGCACCAGCTCTCCGGCGGCCAGCGCCAGCGCGTGGCCCTGGCCCGCAGCCTGGCAAAACGCCCGAAACTCTTGCTGCTCGATGAACCGATGGGCGCGCTGGATAAAAAACTGCGCGACCGTATGCAGCTCGAAGTGGTCGATATCCTCGAGCGCGTGGGGGTGACCTGCGTGATGGTGACCCACGACCAGGAAGAAGCCATGACCATGGCCGGACGTATCGCGATCATGAACCGCGGCAAGTTCGTGCAGATTGGCGAGCCGGAAGAGATTTATGAGCATCCGACCACCCGTTACAGCGCGGAGTTCATTGGCTCGGTTAACGTCTTCGAAGGGCTGCTGAAAGATCGTCAGGAGGATGGCCTGGTTATCGAATCGCCCGGGCTGCAGCATCCGCTTAAGGTCGATCCTGATAACTCGGTGGTGGATAACGTGCCGGTCTACGTCGCGCTGCGTCCGGAGAAAATCATGCTCTGTGAGGATCCGCCTGCCGATGGCTATAATTTTGCCGTCGGCGAAGTGGTGCACATTGCCTATCTGGGCGATCTGTCCATCTACCACGTGCGCCTGAAAAGTGGGCAGATGCTCAGCGCGCAGCTGCAGAACGAACATCGCTATCGCAAGGGGCAGCCGACCTGGGGCGACGAAGTGCGCCTGTGCTGGGACGCTGACAGTTGCGTCGTGCTGACGGTATAAGGAGCGATCATGAGCACACTTGAACCTCCAGCCCGCGTAGAAAAGCCGGGTGCCATTGCCGGTTTACTGACGCGCATGCAGATGAAACACGGCCGCAAGCTGGTGATCGCCATGCCGTACGTGTGGCTGATCCTGCTGTTCCTACTGCCGTTCCTGATTGTTTTCAAGATAAGCCTGGCGGAAATGGCGCGGGCGATCCCGCCCTATACCAACCTGCTGGACTGGGCCGACGGGCAGCTGACGCTGACGCTTAATCTCGGCAACTTCCTGCAGCTCACCGACGACCCGCTCTATTTCGAAGCCTATCTGCAGTCGCTGCAGGTGGCGGCGATCTCGACGCTCTGCTGTCTGGTGATGGGCTACCCGCTGGCGTGGGCGGTGGCGCACAGCAAGCCGTCGACGCGTAACATCCTGCTGCTGCTGGTGATCCTGCCGTCGTGGACCTCGTTCCTGATCCGCGTTTACGCCTGGATGGGGATCCTGAAAAACAACGGCGTGCTGAATAACTTTCTCATGTGGCTCGGGGTTATCGATCAGCCGCTGACCATCCTGCACACCAACCTCGCGGTCTATATCGGCATTGTGTACGCCTATCTGCCGTTTATGGTGCTGCCGATCTACACGGCGCTGACGCGTATTGATTATTCGCTGGTGGAAGCGTCGCTCGATCTCGGCGCGCGTCCTTTAAAAACCTTCTTCAGCGTCATTGTCCCGCTGACCAAAGGCGGCATCATCGCCGGGTCAATGCTGGTCTTTATCCCGGCGGTCGGGGAGTTTGTGATCCCGGAACTGCTTGGCGGCCCGGACAGCATCATGATTGGCCGCGTGCTGTGGCAGGAGTTCTTCAATAACCGCGACTGGCCGGTGGCCTCGGCGGTGGCGATTGTGATGCTCCTGCTGCTGATCGTGCCGATCATGTGGTTCCACAAGCATCAGCAGAAACAGATGGGAGACCACGGATGAACAACTTACCGGTAGTGCGCTCCCCGTGGCGAATTGCGATCCTGGTCATCGGCTTTACCTTCCTGTATGCGCCGATGCTGATGCTGGTGATCTACTCGTTTAACAGCTCCAAACTGGTGACGGTCTGGGCAGGCTGGTCGACGCGCTGGTACAGCGAGCTGTTCCACGATGATGCGATGATGAGCGCGGTGGGGTTGAGCCTGACCATTGCGGCGCTGGCGGCGACCATGGCGTCGGTGCTGGGCACGATCGCCGCGCTGGTGATGGTGCGCTTCGGGCGTTTTCGCGGCTCGAACGGCTTCGCCTTTATGATCACCGCGCCGCTGGTCATGCCGGACGTGATCACCGGTCTCGCGCTGCTGCTGCTGTTCGTGGCCCTGGCACACGCCATCGGCTGGCCGGCGGATCGCGGTATGCTCACCATCTGGCTGGCGCATGTCACCTTCTGTACGGCCTACGTGGCGGTGGTGATCTCCTCGCGCCTGCGCGAGCTGGATCGCTCCATTGAAGAGGCGGCGATGGATCTTGGCGCGACGCCGCTGAAGGTCTTTTTCATCATCACCCTGCCGATGATTATGCCGGCGGTGATCTCCGGCTGGCTGCTGGCGTTTACGCTGTCGCTGGACGATCTGGTTATCGCCAGCTTTGTCTCCGGCCCGGGCGCGACGACGCTGCCGATGCTGGTCTTCTCCAGCGTGCGTATGGGGGTCAACCCGGAGATCAACGCCCTGGCCTCTATCATCCTCGGCGTGGTCGGAATTGTCGGATTTATCGCCTGGTATTTGATGGCGCGCGCGGAAAAACAGCGCGTGCGCGATATCCAGCGTGCAAGACGCGGCTGAAGGATTTAAAATTTCCAGTGATGTGCCGCGCATGACGCGGCACTGTTTTTCAGGGAAGTAAAACATTGGGATTATTAAAAAAATCACGTATTACGCACGCGCGTCCTAACGTACCTGCACTGGTTCAGGTGGCGGCGCTCGCCATTATTATGATCCGCTGCCTGGACGTGCTGATGATTCTGAATACCCTGGGCGTGCGCGGCATCGGTGAATTCATTCACCGCAGCGTGCAGACGTGGAATCTTACGCTGGTCTTTTTGAGCAGCCTGGTGCTGGTGTTTATCGAGATCTACTGCGCGTTTTCGCTGGTCAAAGGGCGCAACTGGGCGCGCTGGGTCTATCTGCTGACGCAGATTACCGCGGCGAGCTATCTGTGGGCCGCCTCGCTGGGGTATGGCTACCCGGAGCTGTTCAGCATTGCCGGTGAATCCAAACGCGAGATCCTGCGCGCGCTGTTTATGCAAAAACTGCCGGACATGCTGGTGCTCTTTCTACTCTTCGTTCCGGCTTCCAGTCGGCGGTTCTTCCGCCTGCAATAATGTGTATAATCGCAGCCCTCGTGATTCTTAAGGTTTTCATATGCAGTGCGCACTCTATGACGCCGGACGCTGCCGCTCCTGTCAGTGGATAGAACAGCCGGTCTCTCAACAACTCACCGCCAAAATGGCCGACCTGCAACAGCTGCTGGCAGCGCACGCGGTGGGCGAATGGTGCGCACCCGTCAGCGGCCCGGAGCAGGGTTTCCGTAATAAAGCCAAAATGGTGGTCAGCGGCAGCGTTGAAAAACCGCTGCTGGGGATGCTGCACCGCGACGGCACGCCGGAAGACTTAACCGACTGCCCGCTGTATCCCGCCTCCTTTGCGCCGGTCTTTGCGGCGCTTAAGCCGTTTATCGCGCGGGCGGGGTTAACGCCCTACAGCGTAGCCCGCAAGCGCGGCGAGCTGAAGTACCTTCTGCTGACGGAAAGCCAGAAAGACGGCGGCATGATGCTGCGCTTTGTGCTGCGCTCTGAAACCAAGCTGGCGCAGCTTCGCGCGGCGCTGCCGTGGCTGCAGGCGCAACTCCCGCAGCTAAAGGTCATTACGGCGAATATTCAGCCGGTGCATATGGCGATTATGGAAGGGGATAAAGAGATTTTCTTCACCGACCAGCACGCGCTGGCCGAAAATTTCAACGGCGTACCGCTGTGGATCCGCCCGCAAAGCTTCTTCCAGACGAACCCGACCGTGGCAAGCAGCCTGTACGCCACCGCCCGCGACTGGGTTCGCGCGTTAAACATCCAGCATATGTGGGATCTCTTCTGCGGCGTGGGCGGCTTTGGGCTGCACTGCGCGACGCCGGAGATGCAGCTCACCGGGATTGAGATCTCTGCCGAAGCGATTGCCTGCGCGAAACAGTCCGCCGCCGAACTGGGGTTAACGAATCTGCACTTCCAGGCGCTGGACTCCACGCAGTTCGCGACCGGCCAGGGCAACGTGCCTGAGCTGGTGCTGGTCAACCCGCCGCGCCGCGGCATCGGCAATGCGCTGTGCGACTACCTGAGCCAGATGGCGCCAGAGTACATCATCTATTCCAGCTGCAACGCGCAGACCATGGCGAAAGACATTGCGCACCTACCGGGCTATCGCATTGAACGCGTTCAGCTTTTTGATATGTTCCCGCATACCGCGCACTATGAAGTGCTGACGTTGCTCGTAAAATCTTAAACAAAATGTGAACTCTTCATCCCGGCGAAATCAGGTAAGCTTACCTCATAAGAAATGATTGAAGGCTTACCCATGAAGCAGATCCTGCTGGTGGAAGACGACCACGATATCGCGGCGCTTCTGCAACTCAATTTAGAAGACGAAGGCTACGCCATCACCCACGAGCCCGACGGGGGCAACGCCCTGCAGCGTCTTGAAAAACAGCCGTGGGATGCGGTTATCCTCGACCTGATGCTGCCCAACGTTGACGGTCTGGAGATTTGCCGCCGCATCCGTCAGATGACGCGCTACCTGCCGGTGATCATCATCAGCGCCCGCAGCAGCGAAACCGACCGCATCGCCGGGCTGGAAACCGGCGCCGACGACTATCTGGCTAAGCCGTTCTCCGTGCAGGAGCTGATTGCGCGCATCAAAGCGCTGTTTCGTCGCCAGCAGGCGATGGGGCAGGCGCAAACCGACGGACACATTCAGGCCCACGGGCTGACCATCGATCCGCTGGCGCGCAGCGTGCTGCTTCACGGCCAGGTGGTGGACCTCACCCCGCGCGAGTTCGAGCTGCTGTACTTCTTTGCCCGTCATCCCGGCGAGGTGTTTTCCCGTCTGGCGCTGCTGGAGCAGGTCTGGGGCTACCAGCACGAGGGCTACGAACACACCGTTAACACCCATATCAACCGCCTGCGCATCAAGATTGAGAAGGACGCCGCCGAGCCGGAGATCATTCGCACCGTCTGGGGCAAGGGCTACAAATTTGCGGAGCCGCAGCATGATGCGTCGCTTTAGCCTGAGCCAGCGCCTGACGCTGCTCTTCATCCTGCTGATGATGCTCTGCGCCACCGTCGCCTGCGCGGTACAGCTCTACAGCAGCATGCAGTACGGTAACGCGATGGTGCAGCGTTTGTCGGGTGGGCTGGCGCAGCAGATCGTCCAGCGCGAACCGATTCTGGACGCGCAGGGCCGGGTCGACCGCAGCGCGCTGAAACCGCTGTTTGGCCGGCTGATGACCTTTAATCCGAGCGTTGAGCTCTACGTTATCTCTCCTGACGGCGATATCCTCGCCGATGCCGCACCGCCGGGCCATATTCAGCGGCAAAAAATCGACCTGGCGCCGGTGCAGAGCTTCCTGAGCGGCACCGCCATGCCGGTACTGGGGGACGATCCACGCAGTCAAAATCAAAAAGTCTTTAGCGCCACGCCGCTGCGGCAGGACGGCGAGCTGAAAGGCTATCTGTACATTATCTTGCAGGGCGAGGAGTCAAACGCCCTGGCAGAAATGGCCTGGCACAAGGCGCTGTGGAGTACCGTCCTGTGGTCACTGCTGTGGGTCGCGCTGTTTGGGCTGCTGGCAGGGCTGCTGGTCTGGTACTGGGTCACGCGTCCGGTCAAACAGCTGACGGTGGAGGTCGCCGGGCTGGAGCAGGACAGCATAAGCGCAATCAGGCTGCTGGCGGCACAGACGCCAGACGCGGCGGCAAAAGATGAAGTGGCAATCCTGCGCAACAGCTTTATCGAGCTGGCGTGCAAAATCACCCGCCAGTGGGATCAGCTGGCCGACAGCGATCGCCAGCGCCGGGAGTTTATCGCCAATATTTCGCACGATCTCCGCACGCCGCTGACCTCGCTGCTGGGCTATCTCGAAACCCTGTCGCTCAAATCCGCCACTCTGACGCCGCAGGAGCACCAGCAGTATCTCGCCACCGCGCTGCGTCAGGGGCAAAAAGTCCGGCATCTTTCGCAGCAGCTGTTTGAGCTGGCGCGCCTTGAACACGGCGGTATTAAACCCCAGCGCGAGCGGTTCGCGATGGGAGAGCTGATTTCCGACGTGGCGCAGAAGTTTGAGCTCACCGCCCGCACGCGAGAGGTCAATCTGCATATTGACGTGCCGGGGCCGCTGCCGCTGATAAACGCCGATGTGTCGATGATCGAACGCGTGGTGACCAACCTGCTCGATAACGCGATGCGCCATACGCCAGCTGGCGGGGAAATTCGTCTGGCGGTCTGGCAGGAGAATGAACGGCTGCAGGTCGAAGTGGCTGACAACGGAACGGGCGTGGATGCCTCGCTGCGCGACGATCTGTTCCAGCGGCCGTCGGCGCTCAATACCCAGGCCTCGCGGGAGAATCGCGGCGGGTTGGGGCTGTTAATCGTGAAACGGATGCTGGAGCTGCACGGCGGTGGGATCAGGCTGATGGAGTCGGTGAGCGGGGCACGGTTCAGGTTCTTTGTGCCGCTTTGAGAAATTGCCGGGTGGCGGCTTCGCCTTACCCGGCCTACAGACTACCACCCCCGTAGGCCAGGTCACCCGGCAAAAAAGGTTACTGCGGGAACCACTGCTCGCTGATTTTCTGGTACGTACCGTCCGCTTTAATCGCTTTCAGCGCGCCGTTCAGTTTTTCCAGCAGGGCTTTGTTATCCGGACGTACCGCGATGCCGAGGCCCGTACCGAAGTACTGTGGATCGGTCACTTTTTCCGTTGCGGTGCCCAGCTGCGGGTTGGTTTTCAGCCATTCGTTCACCACGGCGGTGTCGCCGAAGACGCCGTCGATACGGCCATTTTTGAGGTCGATAATCGCGTTCTGGTAGCTGTCATAGGCCACGGTTTTCACTTCCGGATGTTTGTCCTGCAGGTATTTCTGATGCGTGGTGCCGTTTTCCATCCCGATGCGTTTGCCTTTCAGCTGATCGAAAGAGGTATAAGCGCCTTTCTTCGCAATCACCACCGCCGAGTTGGCGTAGTACGGGTCGGTGAACGCGACCTGCTTGCTGCGCTCAGGCGTGATGTCCATCCCGGAGATCACCGCATCGTATTTTTTGAACTTCAGCGACGGGATCAGGCTGTCGAAAGCATGGTTGGTAAAGGTGCAGTCGGCCTGCATTTGTTTGCACAGCGCTTTCGCCAGGTCGATATCGAAACCAACGATCTGGTTGCTGGCATCCAGCGATTCAAACGGCGGATAGGTGGCGGAGACGCCGAAATTGATTTTATCCGCAGCGGATGCGCCAGCGGCGAAGGTGGCGAGTAATGCGGCCAGAACTAACTTTTTCATTGTAATGCTCCCGTCTGTCTTATTGATGCGCCGTGTCTGCGGCCTGGATGTACAATGCCAGTTAATGAATTTATATGCAATAAAAATGATTAAGTATTATTTTTATCGCAAAAAAAAGCGGATAACCCATCAGGTTACCCGCTTTATGAATACCGTTTTATGCATTCGCGTGGTTAATTTCTGCGCTCAAACGCTAACGCTTTACGCTCGATCAGGCGCATCATCAGCGTCAGCAGACCGTTCACCACCAGGTACACCACGCCCGCCGCGCCGAACACCATTACGTCATAGGTGCGTCCATACAGCAGCTGTCCGTGACCCATCACTTCCATCAGGGTGATGGTGTAGGCCAGCGAGGTACTTTTGAACACCAGCACCACTTCGTTGGAATAGGAGGAGAGGGCGCGCTTAAAGGCGTACGGCAGCAGGATTGCCAGCGTGTCTTTCTTGCTCATGCCCAGCGCCCCGCAGGACTGCCACTGGCCTTCCGGAATGGCGCGGATCGCCCCGTAGAACAGTTGGGTGGTATAGGCCGCGCTGTTCAGCGAAAGGGCAATCAGGGCACACAGCCACGGCTCAGAGAGCAGATGCCAGATAACCGGATAGTCCTGCAGCGACGGGAACTGGCCCGGGCCGTAGTAAATCAGGAAGATCTGCACCAGCAGCGGCGTACCGGTGAACAGGGTGATGTAACCGCGCACAATCCACACCAGCACCGGCGTTTTCAGCGTCAGGATGATGGTGAAGATAAGGGCCAGGACCAGCGCCACGATAATGGACGCCACGGTCAGCGTCAGGCTGGTGTGCAGCCCTTTCATCAACTCGGGGAAATATTCAAGCATCAGCCTGGTCTCCGTTCAAAGCGCGTCGCTCGCAGGTCAATACGCTTGAGGATGTACTGACTGAGCAACGTGATCACCAGGTAGATCGCCGCCGCCACAATGTACCAGGTAAACGGCTCCTGGGTACGGGTGGCGATGCTTTTGGTTTGCAGCATCAAATCGTTAACGCTTATCAGGCTCACCAGCGCGGTATCTTTCAGCAGCACCAGCCACTGGTTGCCGAGCCCCGGCAAGGCATGACGCCACATCTGCGGCATCACCAGACGGAAAAAGATGGCGGATTTCGACAACCCTAACGCCTGACCCGACTCCCATTGTCCCTGCGGCACGGCTTTCAGCGCACCGCGCAGGGTTTGCGACGCGTACGCGGAGTAGAGCAGGGAGAGAGCAATCACGCCGCACAGGAACGGGCTGACGTCGAAGTTATCAATCTGCATCTGCACCGGGATCTGCGCAAAGCCGAGATTGAGGGTGAAGCCGTCCGACAGCGTAAGCAGCAGCTGTGAGGAACCGAAATAGATAAACAGGACCACCAGAATTTCCGGTAGCCCACGCAGCACGGTGACCAGCGCGGAGCCTGTCCAGGCGACGGGGAACCATTTCGCGGATTCCCACACCGCAAAGAACATCGCCAGCACGAGGCCGATAATCAGTGCGCAAACGGCAAGGCCGACGGTCATCCCGGCGGCGCTTGCTAAAGGAAAAATTTCATTCATCAGGAATTACTTCTGGAACCATTTTTTGTAGATGGTTTCGTAGGTGCCGTCTTTCTTCACTTTTTCCAGCGCAGCGTTGAATTTCTGCTGCAGCTCAGTGTTGCCCTGACGAACGGCAATCCCCAGACCGGTACCGAAGTAATCCTTATCGGTCACTTTGTCGCCCACTGGCGCCAGCTTGTCGTTGGCTTTCAGCCACTCGGTCACGACCGCGGTATCACCGAAAACGCCGTCGATACGGCCATTTTGCAGATCCAGCTTCGCGTTCTGGTAGCTGTCATACGGAACGGTGGTGATTTCCGGATGCTTATCCGTAATGAATTTCTGGTGCGTGGTGCCGTTCTGCACGCCGACTTTTTTGCCTTTCAGCTGATCGACAGAGGTGAATTTACCTTTCTGACCAATGAACAGGGCGGAGTTGTCGTAGTAAGGGGTGGTGAACAGCACCTGCTTTTCACGCTCCGGGGTGATATCCATACCGGCCATCACGGCGTCGATACGGCGGAACTTCAGGCTTGGGATCAGGCTGTCAAACGCCTGGTTGCTGAAGGTACAGGTCGCATCGATCTCTTTACACAGGGCGTTAGCCAGGTCCACGTCGAAGCCCACAATTTTGTTGTTCGCGTCGATGGACTCAAACGGAGGGTAAGAGGCTTCCGTGGCAAAACGAATGGTCTGGGCTGCGGTAGCGGAAAGGGTAACGCCAGCAAGCAGCACGGCAAGTAATACTTTTTTCATTATATTTCCCCTGACACAATCAATGAGATAAATAGTTTTTGAAGGCATCGGTTTGCGGGTTCGCGAAGCAGCTCGCATCACCTTGCTCAACGATATAGCCGTTTTCCATGTAGACCACACGGCTGGCGGTTTTACGCGCCACTTCCACTTCATGGGTGACGATGACCTGCGTAATGTTGGTTTCCGCCAGCTCGCGGATGATGCTCACGATCTGGGCGGTGATTTCCGGATCCAGCGCCGCGGTGGGTTCATCAAACAGCAGCACCGCAGGCTCCATCATCAGCGCACGGGCAATGGCCACACGCTGCTGCTGACCACCAGAAAGATGCAGCGGATAGCGGTCGCTGTAGGGCTTGAGACGCAGGCGGTCCAGCAGCTTTTCGGCGCGCGCGATCGCCTGATCCTTGCTTAACCCCAGCACGCGGCACGGGGCTTCAATCAGGTTTTGCAGGACGGTCAGGTGCGGCCAGAGATTGTATTGCTGGAAGACCATGCCGACGTTTTGACGCAGCTCACGAATCGCTTTATCAGACGGCGTCTTCGCGAAATCAAAATGGTTACCGGCAATCGCCAGCGTACCTGAACGGGGCATTTCAAGCAGATTAAGGACACGCAGAAGGGAGCTTTTGCCTGCACCGCTTGGGCCAAGCAAAACCAGCGTTTCGCCTTCCGGGCAGTTCAGCGTGATGTCAAACAGCGCCTGGTGTGCGCCGTAGAAGCAGTTAATGCCGTTTAGTTTAATACTCATCGGGGCAGTCTTTACTCATCCAGGCAATCTATAGCAATTGAGGCCGCAGATAGTACCGTTGACAGAATAGTTATGCAATATTTCTGCGTTAAAAGTTAAATATAACCCGTGTTTCCTCTTAAACATAGCACAAAATAGCGAACGGCAAGGTCGGCGAGTATAAATGTCGGCATTCCGCATGAAATGCCGCACATTTTACGGGGGTTACCAGGGAATATCGGCGGATTTAGCGATTCTCAATCGACTGGCGAAGCGTGCCTGCCGGGGCATGAACGCTGCCGCCCACGTAGCGTACGTCGTCCACTGCCCAGCATTGACCTTCACGGATCATCAGCACTTCATCCTGCCAGGTTTGGGTTCCCTGCGTCAGCTTCACGCGCAGCGGAATATTACGGGCGTCCGTATTCGGGATGGTTGACGCGCTCGCCACTTCGGCGCTGTCCGGTAGCGTGGTGCGGCTGGAGAACGGATCGGATTTCAGCAGGGCGTTATGCTGCGGATCGCGGGTGGCGTCGTTAAGCAGTTTTGCCAGGCCATCGCTCAGATACGGGCGCAGGCCGGTGAGATCGTTGCTGCGGTGCTGAATGCGATAATCATAGAACTGTTGCGCCACGGTGTCCGGGCCGCCCTCTATGCAGGGGCCGCTGCGGGTACCGATATCCTTAAAGGCTGGCGTGACCGTGGTGGTACAGGCGCTGAGCACCAGCGCGCAGGGCACGAAAAGTGTTAAAGCAGAATAGCGCATGTTGATTTCCTTATTTATTAACTATCCTTTCAATCATAGCGTAACGAACCGATAATGCTGTGCCTAAGGCATTGAACGCTAAAGAAGGAGAGAAACCATGCAGTTTTCAACAACGCCAACCCTGGAAGGGCAGACAATTACCGAGTACTGCGGCGTGGTCACCGGCGAAGCGATTCTCGGCGCCAATATCTTCCGTGACTTTTTTGCCGGTATCCGCGATATCGTGGGTGGCCGCTCGGGTGCATACGAAAAAGAGCTGCGCAAAGCGCGCGAAATCGCCTTTAAAGAGCTCGGCGAGCAGGCGGAAGCCCTCGGCGCGGATGCGGTCGTCGGGATTGATATCGACTACGAAACGGTCGGGAAAGATGCCAGCATGCTGATGGTGAGCGTGAGCGGTACGGCGGTGAAAACCCTCCGATGAGGCGTTCGTTTGCCACAATCCTGCTGGCGCTGCTGCTGGCAGGGTGTGCCGCGGAAAAGGGAATCATCGATAAAGGTGCCTACGAGCTGGATACGCGTCATCAGGCTCAGGCGGCTTACCCGCGCATCAAGGTGCTGGTTATCCACTACACCGCGGATGATTTTGACAGCTCGCTGGCCACGCTGACGGATAAGAACGTCAGCTCTCACTATTTGATCCCGGCTAAACCCCCGGCACCGGACGGTAAGCCGCGCATCTGGCAACTGGTGCCCGAGAGCGAACTGGCCTGGCATGCGGGCATTAGCTTCTGGCGCGGCACAAACCGCATCAATGATACGTCTGTCGGCATTGAGCTGGAGAACCGCGGCTGGCAAAAAACGTCGGGCGTTAAGCGCTTTACCCCGTTTGAGCCTGCCCAAATTGCGGCGCTGGTGCCACTCGCCAAAGATATTATTACCCGCTACAACATCAAACCTGAAAACGTGGTGGCCCATTCGGACATCGCGCCGCAGCGCAAAGACGATCCCGGCCCGCTGTTCCCGTGGCGACAACTTGCTCAGCAGGGCATTGGCGCCTGGCCCGATCCGGCGCGCGTCGCGTTCTATATTAACGGGCGTCCGCGCTATCAGCAGGTGGAGACCGGGGCATTACTCGATCTCCTCGCGCGGTATGGCTATGAGGTGCCGGTTGACAGCACCCCTGCGCAGCAAAAGCGCATCATCACGGCGTTCCAGATGCATTTCCGGCCTGACCTGTGGAACGGTATTGCGGACGTCGAAACGATGGCCATTGCCGAAGCGCTTCTGGAGAAGTACGGGCAGGGGTAATCCTTCGGACTACTCCGAATGTCTTAACGTATTCTGATTTTCTTCAGATTAATCTTAAGTACAAACTCAATTCATTTTTAGTTAATTGACTTAAAATTATCCGGATTTAAGATAGACACATAGCTTGCTAATTAATATAGCAAATAAATATATCGCATTTATTCTTTATTTCTCTCATTGAGAATTTCACAGGAACATATTCAGGGCTTAAGGCTTTTTTGCCCTATGCCTGCATTTTTAAATTTCACATCTTAAATCGGGTATAACAATGTTAAGCATCTATGCAAAAAAATTACGTCCGCAATATGAAATGGAAGCCATTATTTCTGCTACATCAGGTTTTGAAGAGAAGATCTTAAAGAAATGGCAGAAACTCTCCACGTCCGATTCACAATATATTCATATTATCGTCAGCGGTGAAGTTGAATTCCGACGCGAATCCGACGAACTGTGTATGTTCACGGTAACGGGCCAGTGCATTTTTGGCCTCTCGTCGATGTACTATAACGCAACCCATATGTACGGCCTCATTCGCGCTAACGCTGTGGTGCGCTCAATCAAAAAAGAGGTCTTCGCGCAGCTGATGACCGATAACAATTTATGGCCTGAACTCACCAAAGTGCTGGCCTGGTACATCTGCATGCTGAGCAAACGTGACGATGTGCTGGTTGCCCGCAGCGCTTATTCTGTAGTGCGCGAGTTTTTATACGAGATTAATGAGCTGATTGTTCATCATCAGCGTGATATCAATATTTACGATTATATTCAGGAATATACCAATCTGGCGCGCAGTACCATCATTAAAATCCTCTCCGACCTCAAAAAAGGTCAATATATTGTGGTGGAAAAAGGTCGACTCCTTAATCTGACCACATTGCCTGAAAAATACTAACTATTCCAGCCGATCTCCTTTTTCACTTAAAGGAGATCGGGATCCCACGTTACGTTGCACTCTCATCTGCGAATTATCCTGCGTTTCATCCACCGGTGGCGCGGGAATTTTGCCTTGCGAATAATCTTGCTCCTGTTCTTTTAACGCCTGCTTAAACAACTCGGTTAAAGAAGCATCCTCACTGCCTGTACTGGCGGGCGCGACATCATGCGCTTCGGTGCCGGGTAACGTATCCCGCGACGTATCGTGCGGTTCCGCGCCGTCGGGCGCTTGCTGCCAGTCGGCATCGTCGCTGTTAATCGGCAGATCCTGCATGGCAGGGATGTCAGCCTGCACCGGTGCGGGTTTCGGATGTGGATGCGGGAACGGCTTGCTCACATACACGTAGTGCATATCAGAAAGCTGCGTTTCAGGTTTCGCGACGCTCGCTTTTGTTACCGGTTCCGGCGCAGGATGACGCAGATTCCAGTAAGTATGCGCGTACACGCCCGCCGTCAACATGACGCACAGACCCAACATCCATAAAAAGGCGTTGCCGACGATTTTTCTCAGGCTGGGGAGGCGATACGAAAACCAGACCGCCTCCCCGGTAGCGTAGCTGCGCTGGGCCGCAAGACAGAGGGTAGACATCAGGCTTTCTTCTCCTGCATTTTCGGGGTGGTCTGGATCAGCACGCTCGGCGTGGAATGGGTTTCACGCATTAACTGCATCAATGTATCTTCCCCTGGAATGCCATCCACATGCAGATGCATTTTTTGCTGGAACTCGCGGGTGCGTTTCATCATCTCCGTTGTCCAGGTCCGGGAATGGGTTTCCGGCTGGTTAAGGGCTACGCTCAGCTGCTGGTCAAGCCAACCCATGTCCTTCGCATCGCTGGCGGCGCTGATGACGTCTTTACCTTCCGGCGTCAGGCGGTGCAATTGGGTAAAGTTGCCGGTGGCATGCTGGTTAAACCAGCTGCGGCTTACCTGCCAGGTACGGTTGTTCATCAGCAGGTCGAGTGAGTTATCCCCGACGCGGGCGACCACGGCATAATTGAGGTGGTTGCCGGTTTTCAGTTCACTTACCCACGGATACCCTTCCTGCGCCAGCGCGTCCGGTGAGGCGTTACCCTGCCTGCACATCAGGTTCACCTTCTCGGCGTTTTGACACAGGGCATCGTCCGCTGAGGCGTCATATCCCCACATCAGATAGAGCTGATGCATGGCATCCGGCTGATTGACCATTTCATTGTCGATAACCGGCACCATCGGGGCCTGAACATGTGGCGTCTGCTGTTTCCAGCTGGCAGGCACCGGGAGCTGAACCGGAAGTTTTGCACCGATCGAGGAGGTCAAATACCAGCCGCAGGCGGCAAACAGCACGGATGTGAATAAACCGACGGTAGCCAGGCGCTTACCGTGTTTTTTCGCAGGCAGCGTCTCGCCGGAGGCCAGACGTAAATGACGCGGACTGACCTGATGCGCACGCTCGGTCCAGGCGGCGAGCATCGACAGGTGGGCCAGCTCGTTCAGCTTGCTGATATTCCCCCTGGTCAGCGTATGCATCTTGCGCACGCGCGCCGGGGTTAACGGTGAGCTCTCGCACCCGTGCTCTTCACACTGCGCCTCAACGTAGCGGAGAGATTCCCGACAGGTAAGAGGACGCAGGCTGTGACGGGTATGTGTATATTCACGCAGCTCGGGCTGCTGCATCAGGACGGCTTCCTGACCCGCTGCGCCCATCAGCACGATGGAGAGGCAAAACCCCAGCTCCTGGGCGCGCGTCAGCAGCATAGCCAGCACCTCCTGACAGGTGTCCTTCATGGCTTCGGTGTGGCTAATCACCAGCACTTTCGTCCTGGTTTTTCCCCCTTGCCACTGATGCAGGATGGTATCCACCGCCTGAAGCCGGTTTTTGCTCTCTTTCGTTCCCGGGTTGAGTTTATACAGCAGGCTACTGGCACTCAGTTTTGGAAACGCGTTGATGGCAAAAACGCCAGGATTAGCGGATTTCAGGGCGTCGCTGAACTGGCCCAGCAGCGGGGCATCGTCAGCAAAGAGCCCAATAATCCCCGCCTGTTGGGTTTTCTCTTTCAGCAGGTTGAACACATCCTGATGATAAGGCACCAGAAAATCCCCGGATAACCCGGTTATTTTCCGAAAGGGCGGGTTTTTAAAATTAAAGTGGCTCTGATACATAACGACTTACCGTCTCTGATTAGGAATAGCAACAGGACGAGAAAGTAAAGCAACGCTATAGGGTGGTCAATTTGCGCACAGGGTAAAAATATCCTGCCAGTGAGCCCTAACATCTGGATTTTATGCGGTCAATATTTTTCTGTATGAAAGTTAGCGGCAAAGTGAGTGGTCGTTTTTACAGCGGGAAATTACGCTTTGCTCACATATTGGCGCAGCGCGACGCTGCTTATTTTCGCTTTGCTAAAGGAAAGATGAAAAATGAGGTTTTCATTTCTGTCACGGTGGATAACGCCTTGCATTATGTTTGTGCTGTTAATTTTTTGCGGCCAGCAAGGGTATCTGACGTTTAAAGATTATAAAAAAGTTACGAATAAGTTGGCTAACGCTGATGCGCAGCCGCTGAAAACGCGTCGTGATAAAAAGACATTCACCCTTTTCACGGCGGCCGTGCGTCAGGACAACCTGCCAGCCGCCGCGAAAGCCCCGCTGGCAGCGGAGATCGAAGGTATTGTGCGCAGCGATGACGCCTGGCTTTCTTTCGCCGTGATCAAAACGCCGGGTGGTCAGAAGAGCTACCGTGAAGGCGAGCCGCTGACCGGTTTTAACGATGCCTATATTCAGGAAATTAACAAAGACAATGTGGTGGTTAATTACGAAGGTGCTACGCAGGTACTGGCATTAAATAAACCTGATTATTTTAAGGGCGGCGTTGACAGCGGCCCGGTAAGCAAATCGACGAAAGATGCAGGCGCGGAAAGTGTGCATCTGAATGATTATCTGGTGTTAAAGCCGTTAATCGAAAAGGGCCAGCTGGAAGGCTACAACATTAATCCAAGGAATGCCTCTTCCTTCTACAGCCATTCAGGGCTGGAAAAAGGTGATGTGGCGGTAAAAGTGAATTCTGTCGATATGACCGATGAAGCAAAGGCAAAAAGTATTATTGCCAACTGGTCGAAAATGAAAGAGGCGGAGGTCGTCGTCAGACGTCACGCTCACCTTGAAAATATTCGGGTTAATGTTCTAAACAATTAACAAGTGTACAGACATGAAGAAATTTCCCTGGGCGTGCGTGGCGCTGACCGCATTGTCGTTATATTCAAGTTCGCTGCTTGCAGCCAACTTTAGCGCGAGCTTTAAAAATACCGATATCCGCGAGTTTATCGATACGGTAGGCCGCAATCTGAATAAAACCATACTCGTCGATCCGTCCGTGCAGGGCTCGGTGTCGGTGCGAACCTACAACGTGCTGACGGAAGATGAGTATTACCAGTTCTTCCTGAGCGTGCTGGATCTGTACGGCCTGTCGGTGATCCCGATGGACAACGGCATGATTAAAGTAGTGCGTTCCAGCGTGGCCCGTACCGCCGGCGCGCCGCTGGCAGACAGCAAAAACCCGGGTAAAGGTGATGAGATCATCACCCGCGTCGTGCGCATGGAAAATGTGCCGGTACGTGAACTTGCCCCGCTGCTGCGCCAGCTCAACGATGCCACCGGCATCGGCAACGTGGTGCACTTTGAGCCGTCCAACGTGCTGCTGTTGACCGGTAAAGCCTCGGTGGTGAACCGCCTGGTGGATCTGGTTCAGCGCGTGGACAAAGACGGGATTCAGCGCCGCGAGATCGTGCCGCTGCGCTTTGCCTCTGCCAAAGAGCTCTCTGACATGTTGAACAACCTCAACAACGAAGAGCAGAAGGGGCAGAACGCGCCGCAGCTGGCCACTAAAGTGGTGGCGGATGATGAAACCAACAGCCTGGTGATCAGCGGCTCGGAAGATGCGCGCATGCGTACCCGCTCTCTGATCCATCAGCTGGACCGCGAGCAGAACAACGAGGGGAATACCCGCGTCTTCTACCTCAAATATGCCAGCGCCACGAAGGTGGTGCCGGTTCTGACCGGGATAGGTGAACAGCTGAAGGACAAGGCCAGTACGCCGAAGGCGAAAACCGCCACCGCGTCCAGCGATCTGAACATTACCGCCGACGAGGCCACCAACTCGCTGGTGATCACCGCTCAGCCTAACGTGATGAACTCCCTTGAGAAGGTGATCGACAAGCTCGACATCCGTCGTCCACAGGTGCTGGTGGAAGCGATCATTGCTGAAGTGCAGGACGGTAACGGCCTGGATCTCGGCGTGCAGTGGACCAGCAAGCACGGCGGCGTGCAGTTCGGCTCCACCGGCCTGCCAATCAGCCAGATTAAAAACGGCACCATGAAGGGGGCGAGCTTCACCGGCCTTGCGACCGGCTTCTTTAACGGCGATTTCGGGGCGCTGATGACCGCGCTCTCCACCGACGGCAAAAACGATATTCTCTCCACGCCAAGCGTGGTCACGCTGGATAACAAAGAGGCGTCGTTCAACGTCGGTCAGGACGTGCCGGTGCTTTCCGGCTCCCAGACCACCAGTGGCGACAACGTCTTTAACTCCGTTGAGCGCAAGACGGTCGGGACCAAGCTGAAAATTGTGCCGCAAATCAACGATGGCGACATGATCCACCTGAAGATTGAGCAGGAAGTCTCCAGCGTCGACAACAGCGCGACGGAAGATGCCAGCCTCGGCCCAACCTTCAACACCCGTACCATCAACAACGAAGTGATGGTGCACAGCGGGCAGACGGTGGTGCTCGGCGGCCTGATGGAGAACGTCACCAAACAATCGGTCTCCAAAGTGCCGCTGCTGGGCGATATCCCGCTGGTCGGCCAGCTGTTCCGCTATACCTCGCAGGATACGTCTAAACGCAATCTGATGGTGTTTATCCATACCACCGTGCTGCGCGACGACGACAACTACAGCGCGGCGTCGAAAGAGAAATATGACCAGATCCGCGCCCGCCAGCAGCAGCGCGTGGAAGAGAAAAAGCTCGGCATTATCGAACCAACGGATAACGCGGTACTGCCCGCGTTTCCCGTCGACGCCAGCGCCGCGCCGGTAAAAACCAGCGCCAGCACACCGCGCAATCCGTTTAAACACTAAGGCGGCGAGGGCACCGTGGACGAACTGACTAAAACCCTGTGTAGCAGCAGCTACGCAAAAGATAACGGCGTTCTGTTTTACAACAACGACGTCTATATCCGTGATAACACCCCGGCGTTAGCACTGCTGGAGGTGCGCCGGGTGCTGGGACGCGCGTTCGTCCCGGTGACCCTGACATCTGAAGCCTTTGACGAGCTGCTGGCCAAAATCTGGCAGCAGAGCAGCGGCGTTTCGCAGCAGCTGGTGGATGATATGGACGCGGATATCGACCTGATGGCGTTAACCGAGGAGATCCCGGATAACGAAGACCTGCTTGATAACGACGAGAACTCGCCGGTGATCCGCCTGATCAACGCCATTCTCGGCGAGGCGGTGAAGGACGGCGCGTCGGATATTCATATCGAAACCTTCGAGCGCACGCTGAGCATTCGCTTCCGCGTTGACGGCGTGCTGCGCCCGGTGCTGCAGCCGGCGCGTAAGCTGGCACCGCTGCTGGTGTCGCGCATCAAGGTCATGTCGAAACTGGACATCGCCGAGAAGCGCCTGCCGCAGGATGGCCGTATCTCTCTGCGCATCGGCCGCAAGGCCATCGACGTGCGCGTCTCGACCATTCCGTCCCAGTACGGCGAGCGCGTGGTCATGCGCCTGCTCGATAAAAGCAACCTGAAGCCCGACATCAACAAGCTGGGCCTGATTGATGAAGAGCTGGAGAAGTTAAAAGAGCTGATTGACCGCCCGCACGGCATTATCCTGGTCACCGGGCCGACAGGTTCCGGTAAAAGTACCACCCTGTACGCCATTCTCTCGGCGCTGAACGGTCATGAGCGCAACATCCTGACCGTTGAAGACCCGATTGAATACGAGCTGGAAGGGGTGGGGCAGACGCAGGTTAACCCGCGCGTGGACATGACCTTTGCCCGCGGGCTGCGCGCCATTCTGCGTCAGGACCCGGATGTGGTGATGATCGGAGAAATTCGCGACGGCGAAACCGCGCAAATTGCGGTACAGGCCTCGCTTACCGGTCACCTGGTCATGTCTACGCTGCACACCAACAGCGCCGCCGGGGCGATAACCCGCCTGCGGGATATGGGGCTGGAGTCGTTTTTAATCGGTTCATCGTTGCTCGGTGTCATTGCCCAGCGTCTGGTGCGTCGGCTGTGTAGCCACTGCCGGATCACCAGTCCGCTGGATGACAATGAAAAGGCGCTGTTCAGCTTCATGGATACGCCGCCGAAAGCGATCTATCGCGCGGTGGGCTGCGAGCACTGCCGCCAGAGCGGCTATCAGGGCCGTGCCGGTATTCATGAATTTCTGGTGGTGGACAGCACCATGCGCCGCGCGATCCATGAAGATAAGGACGAAATGTCCATCGAAACGCAGCTCTTTAAGCAGGCCTACAGCCTGCGCGAAAACGGGCTGCTGAAGGTGATTAGCGGCATCACCTCTCTGGAAGAGGTGATGCGCGTCACCGCCGAGCGCGGGGGGGATGAATAATGGCCTTCTACGCCTGGACGGCAACGGATGCGGCGGGCAAAACCCGGCGCGGTACGCTGCAGGCCGAGGGGCAAAAGCAGGTTCGCCAGTGGCTTCGCGAACAAAAGCTAATGCCCGTCAGCATCACCGAAACCCGCGAGGCGGCGGTGTCCGGGAAAGCAAAGACCGGGGCTAAGCTCTCCACGCCGGTGCTGTCGATGTTTACCCGCCAGCTCTCCACGCTGGTCAACGCCGCGCTGCCGCTGGAAAGTGCGCTGAAGGCCATCTCGAAGCAGACGGAGGACAAAAAGCTGGCGGCGATGGTGGTGGAGATCCGTGAAAAGGTGGTGGAAGGGCACACGCTGTTTGACGCCTTCAGCCAGTTCCCGCGCACCTTCGACAAGCTCTACTGCACGCTGGTGATGGCCGGTGAAAAAACCGGCCACCTCGGTGACGTGCTGGAGAAGCTGGCGGAGTACAACGAGCAGCGTCAGAAGATGAAAAGCAAGCTGACGCAGGCGATGGTCTACCCGATTACCCTGACGGTGGTGGCCATCGCGGTGATCGGCATTCTGCTGGTGGCGGTGGTCCCGCAGGTGATCGAGCAGTTCACCCACATGAAGCAGCAGCTGCCGATCACCACCCGCACGCTGATCGCGGTGAGCGATTTCCTGCAGGCGTACGGCATCTATATTGTCGGGATCCTGGCCGGTGGGTTTATCGGCTTTAAGACCTGGCTCAGAAATGCCAAAAACCGCTTTCGCTGGCACAGCTGGCTGGTGAACGGCTCGCCGATTAAAAAGCTGGTCTGCGCCATCAACAGCGCCCGCTATATCCGAACCCTGAGTATTCTGCAGGCCAGCAGCGTGCCGCTGCTTGAAGGGATGTATATCGCGATGGACGGTATCGAAAACCTCTACGCCCGGCAGGTGCTGGAGCAGGCCGCCGATACCGTGCGCCAGGGGGCGTCGTTATATGCCGCGCTTGAACAGGCGAAATTATTCCCGCCAACCATGCTGTACATGATCGCCTCCGGCGAAGAGAGCGGCGAATTAGGCAACTTAATGGACCGCGCGGCGGAAAACCAGGAGTCGGCATTACAGCATCGAATTACGTTAACGCTGTCGGTATTTGAACCGGCGCTGGTGGTCTCCATGGCGACGATTGTTTTATTTATCGTGCTGTCAATATTACAGCCGCTTCTGCAACTTAATAATATGGTAGGTTAAATCATGGCTATAAAACGTAAAAACCTGGCTCGCCAGGCGGGCTTCACCTTGCTCGAATTAATGGTGGTGATCGTTATTCTCGGCGTTTTAGCGAGTATGGTGGTGCCAAACTTAATGGGCAATAAAGAAAAAGCGGATACGCAAAAAGCGACCAGCGATATTGTCGCGCTCGAAGGCTCGCTGGATATGTATAAGCTCGATAACCACCGCTACCCGACAACAGAGCAGGGCCTGCAGGCGCTGGTGACCAAGCCTGAAATCGCACCCATCCCGAACGGCTACCGCGCTGACGGCTATATTCGCCGCCTGCCGCAGGACCCGTGGGGAAACGATTATCTGCTCGTCAGCCCGGGCGAACACGGCGCAGTTGACGTCTTCTCTGCCGGTCCGGACGGTGAAGCCAATACCGCCGATGATATTACGAACTGGTCGCTGGATAAGAAAGAGAAATAATGAAAAATCAACGCGGCTTTACGTTGCTGGAAATTATTCTGGCGCTGGTGATATTTGCCAGTTGCGCCATGATGGTGGTGTCAACAATACCCTCACGCAGCGGTGCGGATATATTTGGCCAACAATTAAAAGCCCTTGTTGATTATGGTTCAGACCGCGCGGTAATGGACGGAAATATCGTCGGGCTGGTAATCACCACCGATAAATATCAGCTGGTCACGCTCGACGATAAAAATGGCGTGCGTCACTGGGTGCCTTTATCTGCCGGACGAATTACCACCAAAGGCGATTTTCCGCAGGAGATGCATGTATCGCTGTCGCCCCAGCGCCTGGCGGCCACCGTCGAGGCTGATCCTCAGATCCTTTTTCTGCCGGACGGTGAGATTGGCCGCTTTACGCTGACGCTGCAAAGCTACGACAAACAGCACCATTTCCGCGTGGTGTCGCAGGGCGCGGCCCCGGTATCGGTAGAGAACGATGACTAAAGGCAAGGTTAAGCAGAACGGGATGACGCTGCTGGAGGTGATGGTCGCGCTGGTCATCTTCTCCACCGCCGCGCTGGCGCTGATGAACTCGGTCTCCCTGAACGTGCGTTTTACCCACGGGCTGGCCGACACGCTGCAGGCCAGTTGGGTGGCCGAGAACCAGCTGGCGGAAGCGCAGCTCGCGAAAACCGACTTCCCGGATGCTGAGGAGCAGGGAACGGAAATCATGGGCGGGCGCGGGTGGAACTGGCGCAAGCAGCGGGTCAAAACCGCCGACAAGGGCTGGGCTAACGCGATTCGCGTGTATGCGGAAGGCGACGACAGCCAGCCGGTTATTTCGCTGCAGATCGTTGGGCCAGGAGAGAGCCAGTGAAGAGAACCCGACGCCAGCACGGTTTTACCCTGCTGGAGATCATGATTGCCCTGACCATCTTTGCGGTGATCAGCACCCTGGCCTGGCAAATTCTGGACGGGGCGATGCGCACCAGTTCGGCCACCGACGCCAGCGCGGCGAAGCTTAATCAGCTGCAGCGCGCCTGGAGCCTGATGGAACGTGATTTCTACCAGCTGCAGGCACGCGCGCCGCGCAACGAGCCGGATCTGTTCCGTCAGGTGGACGATGCGCTTGAGCTGACCACGCTGAACGGCGTGAGCGGCACGGTCCAGCTGGAGCGCGTGCGCTGGCGGCTGGAAGAAGGGCGTCTGTATCGCGACGTCTGGCCGGTGATTGACGGCCCGGCGGACGCGAAACCCGACGAGGTGCCGATTGTCAGCAACGTGAAATCCCTGCAGTGGCGTTTTTACCGTCAGGGCTGGCAGAAAAGCTGGAGCGACCCGGCGCATCTGCCGGACGGCGTGGAGCTGACGTTGACCATGGAAAATGGCGATACCTGGCGCTGGGTCTTTACGACGCCGGGCGATCTGCCTGAAGCGGCTGCACCTGAAAACGCACCCGTACCGCCACCGGAAGCAAAATCATGAGTGCATTGCGTAAACAGAAAGGCGTAGCCCTTCTGGTGGTGCTGATCCTGCTGGTGATGATGTCGGCGCTGGCTGCCAAAATCAGCCAGCAGTTCTGCCGCAACCTGCAAAAAACGCATTACCAGGTAAGCCAGCAGCAGCTGCGCTGGGCGATGCAGGCCCAGGAAAAGGTGGCGAAGGACCGGCTGCAGGCCGACGCCAGCGGGGAAAGCAAAGCGCTCTCCCCCGACGGCGACTGGCATCAGCCGCTGGAAACCCGGGGCGAAGACTACACGGTGGTCGGCCAGGTGGAAGACGCGCAGGACTGCTTTAACGTCAACAACCTGCTGGCGGTCGAGAACGTTGCGCAGGGGCAAAACCTCCCAGCGGTGCCGGAAAAGCCCCGCAGAGAGCAGATTGTTGAACAGCTTCTGACGGAGAGCGGCCTGAGCCAGACCAATGCGGAAGAGGTGTATCTGCAACTGGTGGACTATCTCGATGGCGACACGACGACGGCCAAAGAGGGCACTGAGACCGATGCCTGGGCTGGCGTGGTGCCCGCTCGCCAACCGGCGAACCAGATGATGCGCACCATTGCGGAGATCACGCTGCTGCCCGCGTTCCCGGCTGCCGCTTACCCGAAGGTGAGCAAGCTGCTGTGCGCGCTGCCGGACGCCGCCAGCAAGGTGGATGTGAATACCCTGAAACCGGAGCAGGCCGCCTTACTGGCCGCGCTGTTCCCGGGAAAACTCAATGAAGATGATGCCGTTCGCCTGATTGAATCGCGTCCTGAAACCGGCTGGGAGAGTATGGAAACCTTCAGCAAAGCGCTGGAGCAGGCCTTCCCCCAGTTAAAAGACGACCTTCCGCAGGTGGCCGACTATCTCTCCATTAACAGCCGGTATTTCCGCGTCAATTATACCGGCAATACCGATGAATTAACGCTTCGCGTGGTGAGCCAGCTTCAGGTCAATAACGAAGCCGGTGAGATCGTGACGTGGCAGCGCCGTTACCGAATGATTGAATAAGAAAAGTAGAACGCTATGAAACAGGTCCTTTTTGTTCGTCCCGACAGCCGCGAGGGCGGGAAAATAATGTGGTGTGTCTCCGGTAGCCAGCAGGTTGAGGTGCTGGAGAGCCTGGATGCGCTGATTAACCATCCCCTGGCGGCACGCGTTTGCCTGCTGCTGCCTGCCAGCAACATGATCTTCCGCCACTTTACGCTGCCGAAGAAAGTTGCCTCGCAGGCGACGGCATTCTCGTGGATGGCGGAAGAGACGCTGATTGGTGACGTGGATAATCTTCACTGGACGGTGCTCAACAAAAAGGGCACCGAGGTCGATGCGGTGGCGATTGATGCCGAACTGCTGCGCGGATGGTTAACCCGTTTTCAGGCTGCAGGAATGAAGGTGATCCAGGCGTTGCCGGATGCCTGGCTGCTGCCGGTGGCAGAGGGAGGAAGTACGCTGGTCAAGCAGGATGAAAGCTACTGGCTGCGTTTATCCCCCCACACCGCCGGGGAGATGGAGGCCAGCCTGCTGCCGCTGCTGATGCAAAAAGCGGGCGAGGGCGAGGTGTGCTGCTACGGCGCGCAGCCTGAAGGGGTTGACGTTGACCTCCTGCAGCCCTGGCAGCATCCGCTGGTACTGATCCAGCCGCAGTGGCAAACCTGCCGCGTGAATATCATGCACGGTGAATTCAGCGCGAAAGCGGGCTCGGGTAAGGCCCCGAAAGGCATCAAAGCGGCAATGGCCGCAGCGGGTCTGCTGTCTCTCGGCCTGTTGCTCGGCCCGCGCGTCGCCATGGCCTGGATGCTGGTGCAGCAGGAGAATGCTATACAGCAGGAGATCGCTCAGGTTTATCAGCACCATTTTCCGAGTATGCGCCAGCAGACCAACATCAAATACCACTTTGGTCAAAACATGAAAAAGCAGACCAAAGGGGTATTTTTGCAGCTTGAAGCGCTGGAGAAAGCCAGGCAGGCCGTGCCGGCGATGGAAATCGATCTGCTGGAATACGACGCCCAACAGAACACGCTGACGCTGAGCGTCAGTGCGCAAAACCAAACCGCGTTGCAGACGTTTGTGGATCAGGCGGGGGAAAATTTTGATTTTACCCTGCAGCCTGTTTCCACCGCTGCACCTTATACCGCCATGATCGCAGGGAAATATAAATGAAAGAGCGAATCGCGCAGCTTAAATCTCGTTATCAGAATTACAGCACCAGGGAAAAAGTCATTATAAAAATATGTGCCGTTGCCCTGGCGGGGGCGGCCGTTTATTACGCAGGCATGATCCCGCTGGATAATATGATTCTGAACAGTAAAGCCACGCTGAGCAGACAAAAAGAGACGCTGAACTGGATGCGCAGTGAGATAGATAAAAACCATCTCCAGGTTCAGTTGGTCAAAACGGATAATCCGCGTACGGTGGTGGAGAGTAGCGCGCAGGAAATTAATCTTCCCCTGACGGATGTGCGTCAGGATGGACAAACCTTATCGTTCGTCGTGAATCGCGTTAACGTCTACGAATTAAAGAGCTGGCTGCGGGAAATTAACCAGACCTCCGGCGTCAGGCTGCAAAAAATGAACCTCACGCCGGTCGATCACCTCAGTGATGTAAAAGCGGAAGTCCAGCTTACCTGGAGCAAAGCCGCATGAACACCTTCGCGCTGATGCGGGAGGTTTACCCGGTGGGGTTCCCGCTGATGAGTGCGATTCTGGGCGGCATTGTGGGGAGCTTTCTGGGCGTCGTCGCCGAGCGCGTACCGGGCATGGTGATGGACGAAGAGGGGGGCGGCAATTTGCTTTTTCCGGCGTCGCACTGCCCGGCCTGTCAGCACACCCTGGCCGCCTGGGAGAATATTCCGCTGGTCAGCTGGCTTCTCCTGAGAGGACGTTGTAGCCGCTGCGGCGTGGGTATCCCATTGAGGATATTTTTGATCGAACTTTTTTCCGCGCTGTTTTTCGGCGTCACCGCCTGGTGTATGCCAAACGTACAGGCCTTGTTCTCCCTGTGGGTACTGGCGGCGTTCTTGTTGCCTCTGGCCTTGATCGACTGGCGGCATCAGCTGCTGCCGGATTGCCTGACGCAGCCTCTGCTGTGGGCTGGCCTGTTGCTCCATACGTTTGACCATACGATGCCGCTACGCGATGCGCTTTTTGGCGCCGTGGCAGGTTATCTCTCTCTTTGGCTGCTCTACTGGGCATTTCGGCTTTGTACCGGGCGGGAAGGGCTGGGTTATGGCGATTTTAAGCTGCTGGCGGCTTTGGGGGCCTGGTGCGGCTGGCAGGCGTTACCCACGCTGGTATTAGTCGCCGCCTTAAGCGGTATTGTCGGTTATTTCATCCTGAATATCTTAAATAAAAATAACCTCATTATTGCTTTCGGACCCTATCTCTCATTTGCTGGAATAGTGGTGTTTATTGGGCAGCAGTTTGCTTTCATATTTTAAATATTTCGGTCAAGTTTTTTTGTCAATTTTTTCGACGGTGTAAGAGCAGGACGTCTCTTTGCGCCCAGTGTATCGTAAGGGATATAAGCTATACGGAATTTTGGCTTGTATCTTTTTATGGAGGAATACAACGCAGAAAAATATTTTCTTGTCACGGTTGTAAGGTCAGTTAAATACGCATTATGCAAATAGATTCCATGCTCTCAAGGAAGACATGGATTATTAACGTCACGAATAAATTTATCAGGAAATAAAAATGAAATTTATGAAGCCTAAATATCTGGCGCTCTTCATTGCGGCGGCATCCGGCTCCGCATTTGCAGCAGCACCGGGTACACCGACTATCAGCAGCGGCAATGATAAATTTGCGCTGGTAGAGGTAGACCAGGCGGCTCAGGACTACAACAGCCTTGTCAAAGTGCATAAAGATGGCGTGGATGTGAAAGTTGAGTGGAATGTCTGGAGTGGCGCTGCGCCAACGTCTGCAAAAGTTCTGCTTGATGGCACCCCTGTCTGGACCGGGGCCGGTAGCGCTTCCGGCTCCGCGACGTTTAAAGTGAAAAAAGGTGGCCGTTACCAGGAACAGGTTGAGTTGTGTAACGCCAGCGGCTGTACCAAAAGTGCCAGCAAGCTGATTATTGTGGCGGACACCGACGGCAGCCATCTGCTGCCGCTGAATACAACCATGAAAGAGAACAATAAAACCTTCTCTGAGCATACCGATAAGGTCGTCGGGGCCTATTTCCCTGAGTGGGGCGTATACGGCCGTAACTTCCCGGTTGATAAAATCCCTGCCGCTAACCTGAACCACATCCTCTACGGCTTTATTCCAATCTGCGGTGGCGATGGCATCAACGATGGTCTGAAAACCGTTGAAGGTGGTAACAGCTTCGCCGTATTGCAGCGTGATTGTGCGGGCCGCCCGGACTATACCGTGGCTATCCACGACCCATGGGCAGCCCTGCAAAAACCGCAGGCTGGCGTGTCTGGATGGGATGACCCCTATAAAGGGAACTTCGGCCAGCTGATGGCGCTGAAAAAAGCGCATCCCGGCCTGAAAGTCCTGCCATCCATCGGTGGCTGGACCTTGTCCGATCCGTTCTTCCACATGGGCGATCCTGCGATCCGCGCTCGCTTTGTATCGTCTGTAAAAGATTTCCTGCAAACCTGGAAGTTCTTTGACGGTGTGGATATCGACTGGGAATTCCCTGGCGGCGGCGGTGTGAATGAAAATCTCGGTAATCCGCAGCAGGATAAAGCGACCTACACTGCGCTGATGCACGATCTCCGTGCGATGCTCAATGAACTGTCAAGCGAAACGGGCCGTTCCTACGAGCTGACCAGCGCCATTGGCGCTGGTAAAGATAAAGTTGAGGATGTGGATTACACCACCGCTCAGCAGTATCTCGATCATATCTTCCTGATGAGCTATGACTTCTACGGCGGCTGGAGCAACACCGACCTGGGCCACCAGGCCGCACTGCGTGCACCGTCATGGCGACCAGATACCAACTACACCACCGAAAACGGCGTGAATGCGCTGCTTCAGCAGGGTGTACAGCCAGGTAAGATCGTCGTGGGTACAGGTATGTATGGCCGTGGCTGGACCGGTGTGCACGGCTACACCGGCGATAATCCATTCACCGGTACTGCAACCGGTATGGTGAAAGGCACCTGGGAACCGGGTGTTGTCGACTATCGCCAGATCGTAAATGAGTACAAAGGCAAGCCGGGTTGGGAGTATGGCTACGACGCGACTGCAGAAGCGCCTTACGTCTTCAACAAATCAACGGGTGATCTGATCTCCTATGAAGATGCCCGCTCCGCGGCCGCGAAAGGCAAATACGTCCTGGCCAACAAACTAGGTGGTCTGTTCTCCTGGTCTATTGATGCTGACAACGGCGATATCCTGAACGCGATGAACGAAAGCCTGCTGGGCAGCGCTACCCCGGTTGATCCGGTGGTGACTAACCATGCGCCAATTGCGTCCTCTTCCGATCAGAACGTCTCAGGCCCGGCAACCGTTACGCTGGATGGCTCTGCCTCTACCGACCCGGATGGCGATGCTATCACCTACAAGTGGACCCAGATTTCTGGTCCATCGGTGACCCTCACCAACAGCACCAAAGCTAAAGCGACCTTCAACGTTGCGGCCGTGACCAGCGACCAGACCCTGGCGTTCCGCCTGACGGTAACGGATGCGAAAGGCCTGAGCAACGCAATTGATGTGCAGGTCGTGAACAAAGCGCCAAAAGCGAACCAGGCGCCGGTAGTCAATCAGATGGAAGCGGTAACGCTGCAGGCGGGAGAAACCTATGCTCTGCATGCGCAGGCGGCGGATCCTGACGGCGACGCGCTGACCTACGCCTGGAGCATTCCGGCGGATATGCACGCAACCGGAACCGATAGCGCGAACGTGACCATCACTGCGCCAGAGGTGACTTCAACGTCTACTTACACGCTGAGCGTCGTTGTCGGTGATGGTAAAACCAGCGTGCAGTCTAACGTGCAGGTTACCGTGAATCCGAAACCGGCTGAGGTTACGCCGCCGGCTGATGAGGTGACCCCACCTGCTGACGAGGTTACCCCTCCGTCTGATGAGGTGACTCCGCCATCTGATGAAGGCACTGCAACCGGTAGCTGCGACGCGCCTGTCGATGCTAACGCCAGCAAATATGCCGCGTGGGATGCCAGCAAAATTTACAACAATGGCGATACCGTAAGCTTCGACCATCTGGTGTGGAAAGCGAAGTACTGGACCCAGGGCAACCAGCCTGGCTTCGGTGTGGATGCCTGGGAGCTGGTCAGCAATGTGAAGATGAACTGGCGTTCTGACCTGGTCTACAACGGCGGCGAAACCACAACCTACCAGGGCAACGTTTACCGTGCCAAATGGTGGACCCGCGGTGATAACCCGGCTAAGAGCGATGTATGGGTGAAAGAAGGCCCATCAACAGACTGCAAATAATATAGCCCAGTAATCACTCACCACCCTTTTGGGGTGGTGAGTGATTCAAAATTCATTTTACAGGATGTTGCTAAGGAGAAATCACAGACGCTTACAGCAGGTAAACATGAAAAAGGTAATGTTGTTGTTATTGATAATAAGCCAAAGCGCGCTGGCAAACTGTTGGGATAAAGCGGCGCATTATTATCATGTCGATCCGTACTTATTATATGCCATCGCCAACGTTGAATCCGGCATGAACCCGTACGCGGTTGGTCAAAACCATGACGGCACCCGTGATGTTGGGCTAATGCAAATTAACAGCTCCCATTTTGCGCAGCTTGAGAGCAGGGGGATCGATGAATACCGGCTGATGACCGAGCCCTGTACCTCCATCATGGTCGGCGCTTCCATCCTGTCCGGGATGATTAAGGTTTATGGCTATAACTGGGAGGCGGTAGGCGCGTATAACGCCGGGTTAAAAAAAGAGAATTATCCGCAACGCATGAAATATGCCCATAAAGTCTGGGCGAAATATCAGCAATTGAAATTAGCGGCACGTTATTAAGGTTTTTTATTTTTGAAGAATTCCCGAGGGTGTTCTTCGAAAAGTGAAAACAGCTGTCTGTGGTTTATTTATTAACGGATTAATACATAAGCCGGGATTTTATAATTTAACTTCTATTAACAGGAATACAGAAATGAACAAAAGGACGTTACTGAGTGTACTCGTTGCCGGCGCATGCGTCGCACCGTTTATGGCGCAGGCTGCCTCGCTGCAAGCGACCCCCAGTGAGCCGTACACCATGAAAGCCAGCGATCTGGCGAAGAAGGAAAAAGAACTGACCAGCTTCCCGCTGATGGCCTCGGTGAAAGAGACCATCCAGACTCTGGACAACGCTCAGGTTGAAATGATTGAGCCAGGCCGCGCGGCGAACCCTGAAAACGTGAAGCGCGTGGAAGGGATCGTGAAGGCCAGCGACTGGGAATATCTCTTCCCACTGCGCGCGCAGGCGTATACCTACAGCAACTTCCTGAAGGCGGTAGGTAAATTCCCGGCGCTGTGTAAGACCTACAATGACGGTCGCGACAGCGACGCCATCTGCCGTAAAGAGCTGGCTACCATGTTTGCCCACTTTGCCCAGGAAACCGGCGGCCACGAGAGCTGGCGTCCGGAGGCCGAATGGCGTCAGGCGCTGGTTCACGTGCGTGAAATGGGCTGGAGCGAAGGCCAGAAGGGCGGTTATAACGGCGAATGTAACCCTGACGTCTGGCAGGGGCAGACCTGGCCGTGCGGTAAAGATAAAGACGGCGACTTCCTGAGCTACTTCGGTCGCGGTGCGAAGCAGCTGTCCTACAACTACAACTACGGTCCGTTCTCTGAAGCGATGTACGGCGACGTGCGTACCCTGCTCGATAAACCTGAGCTGGTGGCGGACACCTGGCTGAACCTGGCGAGCGCGATCTTCTTCTTCGCCTACCCGCAGCCGCCAAAACCAAGCATGCTGCAGGTTATCGACGGCACCTGGCAGCCGAACGCTCACGATAAAGCCAACGGTCTGGTCCCTGGCTTCGGCGTGACCACACAGATCATCAACGGCGGCGTTGAGTGCGGCGGCCCGACTGAAATTGCCCAGTCGCAAAACCGTATCAAGTACTACAAAGAGTTCGCGAACTACCTGAAAGTGCCCGTTCCGGCGAACGAAGTGCTGGGCTGCGCTAACATGAAGCAGTTCGATGAAGGCGGTGCCGGTGCCCTGAAGATTTACTGGGAACAGGACTGGGGATGGAGCGCGGATACCCCAACTGGCCAGACCTACTCCTGCCAGCTGGTGGGCTACCAGACGCCGTTCAGCGCCTTTAAAGAGGGTGACTACAGCAAGTGTGTGCAGAAGTTCTTTAACGTCAACATCGTGAACGACGATGGCTCTGCCACCACCCCGGACGAAACCCCGGTAACGCCAGCGCCGACGCCAGCAGAAGATGAAACGCCGGCGCCAGCGCCAGCGCCAGCGCCGACGCCGGATGAAACCCCGGCTGAGCCGGTGGCGGTGAACCACGCCCCGGTCGCGCATATTGCGGGTCCAATTGGCGCCGTTGAAGCCGGTGCGCAGGTCTCTCTGAGCGCGGAAGGCTCCACAGACGCCGACGGTAACAAGCTGACCTACACCTGGCGTTCACAGGATGGTCAGACCGTGACCGGTCAGGACAAAGCGGTTGTGACCTTCAGGGCGCCAGAATCCGCCACGGCACAGCAGATTGAAGTGAGTCTGACCGTTAGCGATGGCGAACTGAGCAGCACCACCTCTTACCTTCTGAACGTGAAGGCGAAAGCGGCACCGTCTCAGGACGAAGGCACTTCCGGCTCTTACGCCGCGTGGAGCGCGAACAGCAAGTACAAGGCAGGTGATATCGTGAACAACCACGGTAAACTGTTCCAGTGCAAACCGTTCCCGTACAGCGGCTGGTGTAACAACGCCCCGGCATACTATGAACCAGGCGCAGGTCTGGCATGGGCTGATGCCTGGACGGCACTGTAAAAGCAAACGGCAACCGAAAGGTTGCCGTTTTAGTGTTTGCTCTTTCCCCTCACCCTAACCCTCTCCCCAAAGGGGCGAGGGAACAATACGGTGCAGTTGTAGGCCCGGTAAGGCGAAGCCGCCACCGGGCAAAAAGGCTAGCGATGAAGCTTCCCGTGATCCCGCAGCCACGCCGCCGTGCGCATAATCCCTTCATCCAGCGTCACAACCGGTTTATACCCCAGCTCATTCTCCGCCCGCGAAATATCCAGCGTGAAGTCAAAGTTGAGTTTAGAGACGCCGTAATGCGTCAGCGCAGGCTCTTTGGCCGATTTACTGCCAAAGCGCTCCATGCTGCGGGCGATCATATCCAGCATCGGGTAGGGAACAGAACGGATACGGCAGTCGATCTGCAGTTCGTCAATCAGCCGCTGCACAATGCTGCGCAGCGTGCACGGTTCGCCGTTAGTGATGTTGTAGGCGCGACCGGAGATCAGCTTATCGCAGTCCGGCTGGCTTGCCAGCCACATAGCGTGAACGGCGTTTTCGTAATAGGTCATATCCACCAGCGCATCGCCGCCGCGCGGCAGCAGCACGCTGCCGTAGTGGTGCATCATCTGCGCCAGACGGGGAATAAACACCTTGTCGTGCGGCCCGAACAGGCTCTGCGGACGCAGGACCGTAAAGCGGGTATGCGGGTTTGACTGCGCCAGCAGGTCAATCACCTCTTCGCTGGCCGCCTTGCTGCGGGCAAATTCACAGGCAAAGCGAGCAGGGCGGAAATCTTCCTGCACGTCACGATGGTGGTGATAGTCGAAATAGAGTGACGGTGACGAGATATGAATAAAGTTACGCACGCCCCAGGCAACGGCCCATTCACCCAGACGACGGGTGGCGCGCACGTTGGCGAGATCGAAGGCTTCCTGGGTCCCCCACGGGGAGGTAAAACTGGAACAGTGCCATAGCGTGTCGATACCGGCGAGCATCACCTTTGCCTGAGAGGAGACCAGCTCCGTCAGGTCAGCATGGACGAACTCTGCGCCCATTTTTTGCAGCAGTTTACCCATCGCTTCGTTGCGACCGGTAGCCCTGACGCTGATGCCTTTATTGCGCAGAAATTCGACCGCATTTCGGCCTAAGCCGCTGGTCGCCCCGGTAACCAGTACCTTCATAGCTATCCACTGTGTTGAAAAGAATTTCGTGCGCATTCTTTCGTGAATTACGGCGCTATGCAATGGGAAAGGTGAAAGAAAGAGAGTTTTATTTATATCTTTTCCGTCTTTTGTTCTGCCCGTTGCGCAATGCGTTTCGCCATTCCCCGGAAGATAAACAGGTGGGCAGGGATCATCAACAGCCAGTAGAACAGTCCCGGCATTCCGTGTGGATGCCACCAGGCGCGGACGTCCAGCTCCCGATGGTCGCCTTTGTCCTTCAGCGTAAAGCAGAGTCGTCCCAGCCCCGGCGCCTTCATACCGAACAGCAGCGCCAGCTGTTTTTCCGGCTCGACGATGATCACCTTCCAGCTGTCAACCGCATCGCCCACCTCAAGATACGGGCGTGCCGGGCGGCCTTTTGCCAGCCTGTGCCCCACCAGCAGATCCATTGCCCCGCGCGTTTGCCAGAGGATATTGCCGAAGAAATAACCGTCTTTGCCGCCAATCTGGTTCACCACCTCCCACAGCGCGGCCAGACTGGCGTGGGTTTTCACCGTGCAGCCCGCCTGTTTCGGATAATAGCCGTACTCCGGACGCCAGCGGGCAAACGCCTGGGCGTCGTAGCCCCAGTCGCTGGAGTTCACCAGTTGCTCTTCCTCTTTCAGCGTATTACGTACGGCATCGTCAAAGCGGATCAGGTCCTGGGGTATGAGTGCCCGCAGCGCGCGATCGTCCGCCAGCAGATCGTGCTTCAGCCCCTGGATCAGCGCTTTGGCGGTCGTCGGCGGCACGGAGGTGATCACGTTCAAAAACCACACCGAGATCCAGCGGGTTGGAAAGGGGATGGGGATCAGCCAGCGGCGGCGGCCGCTGACGCGCATGAAATGTTCGAACTGCTCCTGATAGCTCAGGACTTCAGGCCCGGCGGCCTCCAGCACGCGGTGCTGGTCGGTTGGGTGATCCAGCAATGCCACCAGATAATGCAGCAGGTTCTCCAGCGCAATCGGCGTGGTGCGAGAACGGACCCAGCGCGGCGGCGTGAGCACCGGCAGGTTATACACCATATCACGCATCACTTCGAAGGCGGCGGAGCCCGCGCCGACGATAATTCCGGCGCGCAGTTCGGTGACGGGAATAGCAGCGCCGCGCAGGGTTTCAGCCGTCAGCTGGCGGGCGCGCAGGTGATCGGATTGCTCATGTTCGGGCGCCTGGAGCGAGCTTAAAAAAATCACCTGTTTCACCGGCGTTTGCAGAAGAGCATCGCGGACGTTCATCGCCACCTGACGCTCGTGGGCGATAAAATCCCCGCCTTCGCCCATGCTGTGCACCAGGTAGTAAAGCGTGTCCACCCCTTCCAGCAGCGCGGGAAGCTCCTTCGGCCAGTTGAGATCAACGTTGTGGCAGGTGACGCCAGGTAAACTGAGCTTTTGCAGGCGCTCCGTGTTGCGTGCCGCTGCCAGCACCCGGTGTCCCTGCTGGCTTAACGCCGCGGTGAGATGCTGACCGATATATCCGCTGGCGCCGAGCACCAGAATGCGTTGCGGCACGTGATGCTCCTTATCGCTGTAAAAACGCCTGCCAGTGTTTCACTACGTCGGCCAACTGCTCGCGGTTCACGTCGAGGTGCATTACCAGACGTACGACAGGTGAGGCGTTGATCAGCACGCCACGGGCTTTCATAAATTCCCCCAGCGCTGCGGCGCGATCCTCGCCCACGCGGACGAACAGCATGTTAGTGTCGTGGCGCATCACGTCGGCGCCAATCTCGCGCAGCTGAGCCGCCATCCACGCGGCGTTGTCGTGATCGTCCTTCAGGCGCGCCACGTTGTTTTTCAGGGCATACAGCCCGGCCGCCGCCAGAATACCCGCCTGACGCATGCCGCCGCCGGTCATTTTGCGCCAGCGGTTCGCGCGCTTGATGTAGTCCGCATTGCCCACCAGCAGGGAACCCACTGGCGTGCCCAGCCCTTTAGAGAGGCAGATGGTGAACGAGTCGCAGTATTGCGTAATCTCTTTCAGCTCGCAGCCGTACGCCACCACGGCGTTGAAGATGCGCGCGCCGTCCACGTGCAGGCCGAGCCTGCGCTCGCGGGTAAACTCCCATGCGGATTTCAGGTATTCGCGCGGCAGCACTTTGCCGTTGTGGGTGTTTTCAAGGCTGAGCAGCCGGGTGCGGGCGAAGTGAATATCGTCGGCTTTGATTTTCGCCGCGACCTTATCGAGCGGCAGGGTGCCGTCCGGCGCGGCGTCAATCGGCTGCGGCTGAATGCTGCCGAGCACCGCGGCACCGCCGGCTTCGTAGAGGTAGTTATGCGCGCCCTGGCCCACGATGTACTCTTCACCGCGCTCGCAGTGGCTGAGCAGCGCCACGAGGTTAGCCTGCGTACCGGTTGGCAGGAACAGGGCGGCCTCTTTTCCGCTGAGCTCTGCGGCATAGCGCTGCAGTTCGTTTACCGTCGGATCGTCACCGTAGACGTCGTCCCCGACCGGGGCGGCCATCATCTCTTCGAGCATGGCGCGGCTCGGGCGGGTTACGGTATCACTGCGTAAATCGATCATGGCATGTCCTTATTATTAAAAAGGCGATGCCAGATGTTTTACCTGAGCCAGTTGGTTTTTGCCAGTTCGATCACCTCGTCACCGCGCCCGCTGATGATCGCGCGCAGCATATAGAGGCTAAAGCCTTTGGCCTGCTCAAGCTTGATCTGCGGCGGGATCGCCAGCTCCTCTTTGGCGACGACGACATCCACCAGCACCGGACCGTCGATGGAAAAGGCTCGCTGCAGGGCTTCATCCACCTCGGAGGCTTTCTCCACGCGAATACCGGTGATGCCACAGGCCTCGGCGATACGCGCGAAGTTGGTATCGTGCAGCTCGGTGCCGTCCGTCAGATATCCGCCAGCCTTCATCTCCATCGCCACGAAGCCCAGCACGCTGTTGTTGAAGACCACAATTTTCAGCGGGAGCTTCATCTGCATCACCGACAGGAAATCCCCCATCAGCATACTAAACCCGCCGTCGCCGCACATCGCCACTACCTGACGCTCCGGCGCTGTCGCTTTTGCGCCCAGCGCCTGCGGCATGGCGTTGGCCATCGAGCCGTGGTTGAACGAGCCGAGCAGGCGGCGCTTGCCGTTCATCTTCAGATAGCGAGCGGCCCAGACGGTTGGCGTGCCCACGTCGCAGGTAAAGATGGCATCGTCGTCCGCGAAATGGCTGATCTGCTGCGCCAGATACTGCGGGTGAATGGCTTTGTCGCTCGGTTTGGCGAGATCGTCCAGCCCCTTACGCGCATCGCGATAGTCGCTCAACGCCTTATCAAGGAACTTGCGGTCGGTTTTCTCTTCCAGCAGCGGCAGCAGGGCGGCAAGGGTGGATTTAATGTCGCCCACCAGCGCCATATCGACCTTGCTGTGCGCGCCGATGCTGGCCGGGTTGATATCAATCTGGATGATTTTCGCATCCGTCGGGTAGAACGCGCGGTACGGGAACTGGGTGCCGAGCAGGACCAGCGTGTCGGCGTTCATCATGGTGTGGAAGCCGCTGGAGAAACCGATCAGCCCGGTCATCCCCACATCGTAAGGGTTGTCGTACTCGACGTGCTCTTTGCCGCGCAGGGCGTGGACAATCGGGGATTTCAGCTTACCGGCAAATTCAAGCAGCTCCTTGTGCGCCCCCGCGCAGCCGCTGCCGCACATCAGGGCGATATTGCTGGCGTAACGCAGCAGCTGTGCCAGCTTTTTCAGCTCCTCCTCGGCTGGCGTCACCACCGGCTGCGGAGCGTGATACCAGTGGGTGCTGGCACTTTCCGGTGCGGCCTTGAGGGCTACATCGCCCGGGATAACGACCACCGAAACGCCGCGGTTCAGCACGGCCTTGCGCATGGCGATCGCCAGCACCTGCGGGATCTGCTCCGGGGATGAAACCAGCTCGCAATAGTGGCTGCATTCACGGAACAGCTCCTGCGGATGCGTCTCCTGAAAATAGCCGCTGCCGATTTCGGAAGAGGGGATATGAGCGGCAATCGCCAGCACCGGCACGTGGTTACGGTGACAGTCGAACAGCCCGTTGATCAGATGCAGGTTACCCGGCCCGCAGGATCCGGCGCAGACGGCCAGTTCACCGGTAAGCTGCGCTTCAGCGCCTGCGGCGAAGGCGGCAACCTCTTCATGGCGGGTGGGCATCCATTCGATGGTCTTCATCTTGTTGAGGCTGTCGCTAAGTCCGTTCAGGGAATCGCCGGTTACGCCCCAGATACGTTTCACGCCAGCCTGTTCGAGCGTTTTCGCAATATATGCAGCCACGGTTTGTTTCATGGTTGTCCGTCTCCTTTTTGTGATATCGCTTACAAGCTTAGAAGAAAGTCTCCGTATTGCCCGTCATTTCCCCCTAATTAAAAGGTGCTTTTCACGCGCAATTATTCGGCATAATCTGGCAATACCTCGGTGAAAACAGGAATCATTTCAAATGGTTAAATCATTGTTAATTGCTGTTAATGAAAAGCTATCGTGCGACGATCTTGGCAAACTCTTGTTACGACTTGCCGTCGGCGGACTGATGCTTTTTCACGGTCTGCACAAGCTGTTTGGTGGGGTGGGCTTTATCAGCGGCATGCTGGTGGAGAAAGGGCTGCCGGGGTTTATTGCCTACGGCGTGTTGGTTGGCGAAGTGGTGGCACCGATCCTGATTATTGTTGGGCTCTTTACGCGCCCGGCTGCGCTGGTGCTGGCGTTTACGATGATTGTGGCGTGGCTGATGGTGGGAATGGGGGAAACGCTCGCCCTTGATAAGGTAGGCGCATGGGCGATTGAAAGCCTGGTGTACTTCTTTATCGGCTCGCTGGCCGTCGCGTTTTTAGGGGCAGGGCGCTTTGCGGTAGGGAAAGGTCCGGCGTGGCGGTAGGGTTGTTGTAGGTCGGGTAAACGCAGTGCCACCCGACAAAAAGCCCGGTGGCGCTGACGCTTACCGGGCCTACGAACGTTTATTGTTTATGCGAGGACCAAATCCCCCTGCGGATGGCATGAACATGCCAGCACGTAACCCTCGGCAATTTCCGCGTCGGACAGCGTCATGGTGCTGGTGACGGTGTACTCCCCGGAAACTACTTTCGTTTTACAGCAGCCGCAGACCCCGGCACGGCAGGCCGCCGCCACCGGTACATGGTTGCTTTCCAGCGCCTCCAGCAGCGTGGTCCCCACGCGGCCAAAGAAGGTCTGCGCAGGCTGCAGTTTGGTGAACTTAACGCCGCTGGTTGCCGCTTCCGCCACCGGCGTGAAGAACTGCTCTTTGAAGAAGCGGGTCACGCCAAGCGCTTTCACCTCTTTTTCCACGCTATCCATGTACGGCGCCGGACCGCAGGTCATCACGGTACGGTTTGCCATATCCGGCACGCTTTGCAGCAGCTCGCGGCTCAGGCGACCGGGCACAAAGCCGTGGGTCGCGTTGTGCTCCGCCACCAGCGTTACCGGATAATTCCGCCACTCATCGGCAAAAATGACATCTTTCGGTGAACGTACGCTGAAGATCGCCTGCACGTCAGCCTGCGGGCGATTTTTTGCCAGCCAGCGGCGCATCGACATAATCGGCGTTACGCCACAGCCCGCCGCCAGCAGCAGGAATTTCTCTTCCGCTTTGTCGTCACAGGTGAATTCACCCTGCGCATCGGACAGCCAGATATAATCCCCGCGCTTCACGTCCCGGGTCAGCCATTCTGAACCGGCTCCGCCTTCAATGCGACGGACGGTAAGCGTGATGTACTCGCTCACGCCCGGCGTGGAAGAAAGGGTGTAGGCGCGCAGGGTGTCTGCCGAATGGCGAACGCTAACCAGCGCATATTGACCTGCACGGTACGGATAGTAGTCATGGCACAGCAGCGACAGCGTCCACACATCCGGCGTCTCCTGATGGATGTGATGAACCTGCATCCGCCACGGACATTGTGGGGTTGGCATGGTCATGAGTTACTCCTTACGCGCTCAGCAGCTGCTTCATATCATCTTCAACGTTGGTCACGGAACGCAGACCGAATTTCTCGTTCAGCACCGCCAGCAGGTCCGGCGTCAGGAAGCCAGGCGCGGTCGGGCCGGTCACGATGTTGGTGACGCCGAGAGAGAGCAGGGTCAGCAGGATGACAATCGCTTTCTGCTCAAACCATGAGAGCACCAGCGACAGCGGCAGGTCGTTCACGCCGCAGCCCAGTTTCTCCGCCAGCGTGACCGCCAGAATGATGGCCGAGTAAGCATCGTTACACTGGCCCGCATCGATCAGGCGCGGCAGGCCTTCGATGTCGCCGAAGTCCAGCTTGTTGAAACGGTATTTGCCGCACGCCAGGGTCAGGATCAGGCAGTCTTCCGGCACGCGGGTGGCGAAATCGGTGAAGTAGTTACGCTCGCCGCGCGCGCCGTCGCAGCCGCCAACGAGGAAGATGTGGCGCAGCTTTTGACGGCTGACGAGGTCGATCAGCGAATCAGCGGCACCCAGCAGGGTTTCACGACCAAAGCCGACGGTGATCAGGTGCGGGATCTCGCTGTACGGGAAGCCCGCCATCTGCTGCGCCTGGGCGATAACCGGACCGAAATCGTCACCTTCAAGATGGCTCACACCCGGCCAGCCGACGATGCTGCGGGTCCAGATGCGGTCGTCATACGCGCCGACGGTAGGGTCGATGATGCAGTTAGAGGTCATCACGATAGGGCCCGGGAAGCGGGCGAACTCCACCTGCTGGTTCTGCCAGCCGCTGCCGTAGTTACCAATCAGATGCTTAAATTTACGCAGCTCCGGGTAGCCGTGCGCGGGCAGCATTTCACCGTGGGTATAGACGTTAACGCCGGTGCCTTCGGTTTGCTTCAGCAGATTGTAGAGATCTTTCAGGTCGTGACCGGAAATCAGGATGCACTTGCCTTCGGTCGCCTTGACGTTGACCTGCGTCGGCGTCGGGTGGCCGTAGGTGCTGGTTTCACCGGCATCCAGGATGCTCATCACGCGGAAGTTCATCTGGCCGATTTCCATTGAGCACTCAAGCAGGGCATTCATATCAGCAGGCCAGGTGCCCAGCCACGCCATGATTTTGTGGTACTGGGTGTAGATGTCATTGTCGTATTGCCCGAGCACGTGCGCGTGTTCCATATAGGCCGCCGCGCCTTTCAGGCCGTACAGGCATAGCAGGCGCAGGCCGAGAATGTTCTCGCCAATCGCCGCCTTGTCTTTATTCGGGGTGAATTCTGCCGCCTGACGCTGGAGATCTCCGAGATCGTCGCTGACCAGCTGAAGTTCTGACATCGGGTTTTCCACGCGGGCGCTGGCGTCCGCCTTCAGGCACTGCGCTTTCAGCGCTTCACGCAGGGCAATCGCTTCGCGGGCATAGCCGACAATGCGCGGAGAGTCGAAGTTAACGTTGGTCAGCGTGGAGAAGAAGGCGCGCGGGGCGAAGCTGTCGACGTAGTGGTCGACAATACCGTATTCGCGGGCCTTGAACGCCCAGGCGGAAAGGCCTTGCAGGGCCGCAATCAGCAAGTCCTGCAGGTCAGATGTTTCTGCGGTTTTGCCGCACATACCCTGTGCGTAAGAGCAGCCATTGCCTGCCGGGGTACGGATGGTTTGTTCACATTGCACACAAAACATAATCACACCTGTTAAAGTTATATTTGATATACATGTTTAAGGTTATGCTTGTGCCAGAACGGTGAAAAGGGCTTTCTGCTACAAAATAGAGGGAGATTGATTTAGCGCAATTTTGGCGGCAGGAAACCTACCGCCAAAGAAGTATCAGGCAGAGAAGAAGGCCATCAGAACAGGAACCAGCAGGCTTAAAATAAAGCCGTGTACGATAGCCGCGGGCACCATCTCCAGCCCCCCGGAGCGCTGTAGTACCGGCAGGGTAAAGTCCATCGACGTTGCGCCGCACAGGCCCAGCGCGGTGGAACGACTGCGGCGAACCAGGCTTGGGATCAGCATGATGGCAATCAGCTCTCGCGCCAGATCGTTAAAGAAGGCGGCGCTGCCGATCACCGGGCCGAATGATTCGGTCAGCAGAATACCGGAGAGGGAGTACCAGCCAAAACCTGACGCCATCGCCAGGCCGGTTTTCAGCGGCAGATCGAGAATAAAGGCGTTAATGACGCCCGCCACCATGGAGCTGACGACAACAATGACGGCGACCATCATTCCCCGACGGTTGAGGACAATTTGCTTCAGGGTCATGCCATTATTTCGCAGCTGAATACCGATCAGGAACAGCAGGAAGATAAGCGTATATTCGCTGGCCTCTGTCGCGTGCTGTAAAAATGCCCAACCGGTCAGCCCAAGAAGAAAACCGAGCACCACGACGCCGCACAGTTTTAATGATTCCAGTGCCATGGCAATTCGTGAAGGGAGTTTTTCCTGATGATGGTGATTTTTCCATGGAATAGTGCGTTCCAGCCACAGCAGAGCGGCAATATTGCACAGTAAAATAACCACCACGGTGACGACAGAATAATGGAGGATGGAGAGTAAATTCGCCGACAGGTTATCCAGGAATGCCAGGCTTATCCCCATAAAGAAAAGAATAACGTAAACAATCCAGCTGAGAAAACGGTTGATAAGCCGTAATGCAGATTCCTGATGCAGCGGGATAAGGTAGCCCACAATCAGGGGCAGCAGAATAATGAGGAGTCCTGAAAACATGAACAGCCGGTCCTTTTGAGTATCTGTTGAGCGCCAGAGACACTACCCAATAAAGGCTGTCAGGTAAAGGAGCAATAAAAAAGCCGGGTGGCGGCTACGCCTTACCCGGCCTACAAAGTGCACTCTAACGTAGGTCGGGTAAGCGTTAGCGCCACCCGACACCGCGCTCGATTAATCGCGTTTTTCCAGCAGGGTGCGGTACAGCACGCCGCCCAGGATACCGCCGATAATTGGCATCACCCAGAACAGCCACAGCTGTTGAAGCGCCCAGCCGCCCTGGAAGATGGCGACGGCGGTGCTGCGTGCCGGGTTAACGGAGGTGTTGGTGACCGGAATCGAAATCAGATGGATAAGCGTCAGCGCCAGGCCAATCGCAATCGGGGCAAAACCGGCTGGCGCGTGTTTGTCCGTTGCGCCGTGGATCACCAGCAGGAAGCCGGCGGTCAGCACAATTTCAATCACGATGGCAGACAGCATGGAGTAACCCCCCGGAGAGTGTTCGCCGAAGCCGTTAGAGGCAAAGCCGCTGGCCGTCGCGTCGAACCCGGCTTTACCGCTGGCAATCACGTACAGAACGCCAGCTGCAATAATACCGCCAACCACCTGCGCCACGATGTAGCCAATCACGTCTTTCGCCGGGAAACGGCCGCCCGCCCATAAACCTAATGTCACTGCCGGGTTAAAATGACCACCGGAAATATGTCCCACGGCAAACGCCATGGTTAATACGGTTAAACCAAACGCCAGCGCGACGCCGACAAAACCAATACCCAATTCCGGGAATGCTGCTGCCAGAACGGCGCTACCGCAGCCACCAAATACCAGCCAGAATGTACCAAAGCATTCTGCCGCTAATTTTCTAAACATAACCACCTCAAAATAATTATCCGCACGCTTTCCCGCGCGCGGGATATATCGTCATAAAGGGATGACGACTCAAAGAGTCTCTATTCTAAAAAATAACAACACCCCTTCGCCACTTAAATAAATTCTGTTGGTTTGATTTTAGGCAATGCGATGTCAATCCTTGTTCAAATTAGCGGTAAATAGAGCATAGACTAATTCTCGCAAGGGTGAATGTTGTGCTGTCGTGACAGAACGCCTCCCGCTATACTGCTGATAACTTGAAGGAAAAAGTGATCATTTGTCGGGGGATTTATGCTTCTCGAACGTGTGGAAATTGTCGGGTTTCGCGGTATTAACCGTCTGTCGCTGCAGCTGGAGCAGAACAACGTCCTGATCGGCGAGAACGCGTGGGGTAAGTCCAGCCTGCTGGATGCGCTGACATTGCTGCTTTCGCCCGAAGACGATCTGTATCACTTTGTTCGCGACGATTTCTGGTTCCCGCCTGGCGACGTGACGGGGCGCGAGAAGCACCTGCATATCATCCTGACGTTCCGCGAATCCGAGCCCGGACGTCATCGCGTGCGTCGCTTCCGCCCGCTTTCACCCTGCTGGGTGCCGTGCGATGACGGTTTCCACCGGATTTTCTATCGGCTGGAAGGGGAGATGGCGGAGAACGAGGGGGTACTCACCCTGCGTGATTTTCTCGATGAGAAAGCCAACCCGATCCCGCTTGACAATATCGACGATCTGGCCCGCCACCTGATTCGCCTGACGCCGGTGTTACGCCTGCGCGATGCGCGTTTTATGCGGCGTATTCGTAACGGTACCGTACCCAATATGCCGGACGTGGAAGTCACCGCCCGCGAGCTGGATTTTCTGGCAAGAGAGCTGGTATCGCGTCCGCAAAATCTGACCGATGGTCAAATTCGTCAGGGGTTGTCCGCAATGGTGCAACTCCTGGAGCACTATTTTTCCGAGCAGGGAACCTCTGAGTCGCGTCATCGTCTGATGCGCCGCCGTTCTCATGATGAGCAGCGCAGCTGGCGTTACCTCGACATCATTAACCGGATGATCGACCGGCCCGGCGGTCGTACCCATCGGGTGATTTTGCTGGGGCTGTTTTCAACGCTTCTGCAGGCCAAAGGCACCGTTCGTCTTGACCGGGACGCCCGGCCGCTGCTGCTGGTGGAAGACCCGGAAACGCGGCTGCATCCCATCATGCTCTCCGTGGCATGGCATCTGCTGAATCTGCTGCCGCTCCAGCGCATTACGACCACTAATTCCGGTGAATTATTATCGCTGACGCCGGTAGAACACGTCTGTCGTCTGGTCCGTGAGTCCTCCCGCGTCTCCGCTTTCCGGCTTGGGCCGGGTGGTTTGAACGCGGAAGACGGGCGACGCATCGCGTTTCATATTCGCTTTAACCGCGCGTCGTCGCTCTTTGCCCGCTGCTGGCTGCTGGTGGAGGGGGAAACGGAAACCTGGGTTATCAACGAACTGGCGCGCCAGTGCGGCCACCATTTTGATGCGGAAGGCATTAAGGTGATTGAATTCGCCCAGTCGGGACTAAAGCCGCTGATAAAATTTGCTCGCCGGATGGGGATCGAGTGGCACGTTCTGGTCGACGGTGATGAGGCGGGCAAAAAATATGCCTCCACCGTACGCAGCCTGCTGAATAACGAGCGTGAGGAAGAGCGCGACCATTTAACCATGCTCCCTGCGATGGACATGGAACACTTTATGTATCGTCAGGGGTTCGATGACGTCTTCCACCGCATTGCCATGGTGCCGGTCGATGTCCCGATGAACATGCGGCGCGTGATCGCCAAAGCCATTCATCGTTCGTCAAAACCGGATTTAGCCATTGAAGTGGCGACGGAAGCGGGGAGACGGGGCGTAGAGGCGGTACCGACCCTGCTGCGGAAGATGTTTTCCCGCGTGCTGTGGCTGGCACGCGGAAAAGCGGATTAGCGTTGGGTCGCCTGTTTCACCTGCTGAATCAGGCTATCCAGCAGCGCGTAGCGGCGGCGATATTCGGAACGTTTTTTGCTGGCGATCTCTTCCATCGGTTTACGCGGCATGACGAGCGGCAGCATAAAGTTACCGTTGTCCTGTTTTTCACCGCCGATAGAGATCCAGAAACTGTCGTAATCGGCCAACAGCTTCCCCTCTTTTTTCTTGCGGTAGCGCCAGCTGCGATAAATATGGGTATCGTTACTGACGGCGATAATCTGCTCTACTGGGAACGCGGCGCCGAGGGCCATGGCGGCCTCGACCAGGAGACGTTTCGGGAACAGACCATGGCAGGCTTTCGTCGCTCCCTGGATCAGCTCATGGGGAACATGCGCTTTTGCCCCTTGCAAACCGCCAATGAACAGCGTCGATTTTCCCTCAAACTGGCATAGCGTAAAGGTCATCTCCGCCAGCGCCGTATTTTGACTGTCACAGAAAACGAGGGTAGCTTCTCCCTCTTTATCCATAAACGCGTCGGCACACAGGCGGACGGTAAATTGCTGTTCATCTTTTCCGGTTAAGGTCAGCAGGGCCACGCCCGGCTTTGAAAGGTAACCATTAATGAGCGTCGCCGGCAGCTGGCGGCACATCATCTGATAGTGCCAGGACAGCGATTCCAGCACACGCTGTCGATCCATATTGACCGTTAACCACGGACGATGAAGGCGACAGGGCAGCCCTGGCTGAACCTGGAGCATTTGCATCAGGTGCGGATGTTTCGCAAGATCAGACAGCAGGCGAGCGGTGCTGAGCGGTGTCGCCAGTGAACGCAGAATGAACTTGCGTCGATAGGCGGTTTTTTCCCATGCCAGCCCGGGTGCGATCTCACCGAAAGCCAGGTTTTTGAAGAGCTGCCAGCCGGATTTTGGCTGCGGCAGGTTTGAAAGCGATGTATCGATGATAGAAGACATGGTAGATCCTGATCCTTTTGGAATATCGCTATTTCAGCAGGAGAAATGTCAACATCTCGTAAACAAATTAGGACGATTTCGGAGAACAGGGCTTTCGTTGAAGGGGCGTTTAGTTAGAATCAACACTTATCATTGCCAGAACATTTATTTGGAATATTTATGAACCTCAAGGGAAAACGCAGAACGCTGTTTCTGCTACTGGCGGTCGTGGTTTTAGCCGGTGGATACTGGCTTTGGCAGGTGCTGAACGCGCCGGTGCCACAGTATCAGACACTGATTGTTCGCCCGGGCGAACTGCAGCAAAACGTCCTCGCGACGGGCAAGCTTGACGCGCTGCGCAAGGTTGACGTCGGCGCTCAGGTCAGCGGCCAGCTGAAAACGCTGTCGGTTGAGATTGGCGACAAGGTGAAAAAAGGCCAGCTACTCGGCGTTATCGATCCAGAGCAGGCTGAGAACCAGATCCGCGAGGTGGAAGCCACGCTGATGGAACTGCGCGCGCAGCGTGCGCAGGCGCTGGCAGAACGTAACCTGGCCCAGGTGACGCTGACCCGTCAGCAGGCGCTGGCCAAAACCCAGGCGATCTCGAAGCAGGATTTAGATACCGCCACCACTGAACTGGCGGTGAAACAGGCGCAGATTGGCACGATTGACGCGCAAATCAAACGCAATCAGGCCTCGCTGGATACGGCGAAAACCAATCTCGATTACACCCAGATCGTGGCGCCGATGGCCGGTGAGGTCACTCAGATCACCACGCTGCAGGGGCAGACGGTGATTGCCGCGCAGCAGGCGCCAAACATTCTGACGCTGGCGGACATGAGCACCATGCTGGTCAAAGCCCAGGTCTCAGAGGCGGATGTGATCCATCTTAAGCCGGGGCAGAACGCCTGGTTTACGGTACTGGGCGATCCGCAGACGCGTTACGAAGGCGTGCTGAAAGATATTCTGCCGACGCCGGAAAAAGTGAACGACGCTATCTTCTACTATGCCCGTTTTGAAGTGCCAAACCCGCAGGGCGTGCTGCGTCTGGACATGACCGCACAGGTGCATATCCAGCTGACCGGCGTGAAGAACGTGCTGACCATTCCGCTCTCTGCGCTCGGCGAATCCGCCGGGGATAGCCGTTATAAAGTGAAAGTGCTGCGCAACGGGGAGACGCGCGAACGCGAGGTTGTGATTGGCGCGCGCAACGACACTGATGTGGTGGTGGTGAAAGGGCTGGAAGAGGGCGAGGAGGTTGTTGTCAGCGAAAGCCTGCCCGGAGCCGCCAAATGACGGCGCTGCTTGAGCTGAATAACATTCGTCGCAGCTATCCCTCCGGCGATGGCCCGGTGGAGGTGCTGAAAGGCATCTCCCTGCGCGTGGAAGCGGGCGAGATGGTGGCGATTGTCGGCGCATCGGGTTCCGGTAAATCGACACTGATGAACATTCTCGGCTGCCTGGATAAACCCACCAGCGGTACCTATCGCGTGGCCGGGACGGATGTCTCCACGCTGGATAGCGACGCGCTGGCGAAGCTGCGCCGGGAGCACTTCGGCTTTATCTTCCAGCGTTACCATCTGCTTTCTCACCTCAATGCCGCGCAGAACGTGGAAGTACCTGCGGTCTATGCGGGCGTCGAGCGTAAAAAACGCCTCGAGCGCGCGCAGATGCTGCTGACGCGTCTGGGGCTGGCAGAGCGGGTGGAGTACCAGCCCTCGCAGCTTTCCGGCGGCCAGCAGCAGCGTGTGAGTATTGCCCGCGCCCTGATGAACGGCGGGCAGGTGATCCTCGCAGATGAGCCGACCGGCGCGCTCGACAGCCATTCCGGCGAAGAGGTGATGGCGATCCTCCATCAGCTTCGCGATCAGGGGCACACGGTCATCATTGTTACCCACGATCCGCAGGTGGCGGCGCAGGCGGAACGCATTATTGAGATCCACGACGGCGAACTGGTCAGCAATCCGCCGCCGCGCGAGTCCAGAGCAGCGGCGCCGAAAGAAGTGCTTCCGGCATCAACCGGCTGGGGGCAGTTTTCCAGCGGCTTTCGTGAAGCGCTGACCATGGCCTGGCTGGCGATGGCGGCCAACAAAATGCGTACCCTGTTGACGATGCTCGGCATCATCATCGGTATCGCCTCGGTGGTGTCGATTGTGGTGGTGGGCGACGCGGCCAAGCAGCTGGTGCTGGCAGATATCCGCGCCATCGGCACCAATACCATTGACGTCTATCCCGGCAAAGACTTTGGCGACGACGAGCCACAGTATCAGCAGGCGCTGAAATACGACGATCTCGCGGCCATTCAGAAGCAGCCGTGGGTCAACTCCGCCACGCCTGCGGTGTCGCAGAACCTGCGCCTGCGTGTGGGCAATGTCGACGTTGCCGCCAGTGCGAACGGCGTTAGCGGAGACTATTTCAACGTCTACGGCATGACCTTCAGTGAAGGCGCTACCTTTAACGCCGAACAGCTGGCGGGCAGGGCGCAGGTGGTGGTGCTGGACGCGAACTCGCGCAGGCAGCTCTTCCCCAATAAAGTCAACGTGGTAGGCGAAGTGATCCTGGTCGGCAACATGCCTGCCACGGTCATCGGCGTGGCGGAAGAGAAACAGTCGATGTTTGGCAGCAGCAAGATCCTGCGCGTCTGGCTGCCCTACACCACCATCTCCGGGCGGATTATGGGGCAGTCCTGGCTCAACTCCATCACCGTGCGCGTGAAGGAGGGCTACGACAGTGCGCTCGCCGAACAGCAGCTTGAGCGGCTGTTAATCCTGCGCCACGGGAAGAAAGATTTCTTCACCTGGAATATGGACGGCCTCTTGAAAACGGCGGAAAAGACCACACGTACTCTTCAGCTGTTCCTCACGCTGGTGGCGGTGATTTCGCTGGTCGTCGGCGGCATCGGGGTGATGAACATCATGCTGGTGTCGGTAACGGAACGCACCCGGGAGATCGGCATCCGCATGGCGGTCGGGGCCCGCGCCAGTGACGTGCTGCAGCAGTTTTTGATTGAAGCCGTGCTGGTGTGTCTGGTCGGCGGGGCGATGGGCATTGCGCTCTCGATGATGATCGCGTTTGCACTCCAGCTCTTTTTACCCGGCTGGGAGATTGGCTTCTCGCCGGTTGCCATTATTACCGCATTTTTGTGTTCGACCTTTACCGGCATTTTGTTTGGCTGGTTGCCCGCCCGCAATGCGGCGCGGCTGGATCCGGTGGACGCGCTGGCTCGGGAATAACCCGAAAATAAAAATGCCAGCCGATCGGGCTGGCATTTTGACTGCGGGATGTACACAATAAAACAGAGAGCTATGCAACCGTCTCTGCTTCAACGGGTACGATTAGGCTTGCATGATTGCCTTTTGGTCCCTGGTGTACATCGAACCGGACGGACTGCCCGGCTTTGAGCGTTCTGTAACCATCCATCTGAATGGTGGAATAGTGAGCGAAGATATCCTCGCCGCCGCCTTCGGGGCAGATGAAGCCAAACCCTTTGGCGTTGTTGAACCACTTAACAGTACCCATTTCCATGCTTCGACATCCTTCGTAAATCTTATAAGTTAAGATGGAATGAACCGGTGGTGGAGTGGGGGCTGTTCAAAACCTCGCCATCTCACGCTTGTACAATTTAGAGAAACGAAAGAAGTCGTCAAGCGTTTGGCGCTGGAGATGGGACAATAATCAACCAAAGTTTGAAGCAGTTAACGCTATTGCAATAGTTTGTGACAGACATCGCGGATGACAGTAATAGATGATTGTTATCTAACATCTGAGGTAGATTCAAAGTGGTTATGCATAATGGGTAAGACCAACGATTGGCTGGATTTTGACCAGCTGGCGGAAGATAAAGTGCGCGACGCGCTAAAACCGCCATCTATGTATAAAGTTATGTTAATGAACGATGATTACACGCCGATGGAATTTGTTATTGACGTGCTACAAAAGTTCTTTTCTTATGATGTAGAACGTGCAACGCAACTGATGCTTACCGTTCATTATCGTGGCAAAGCTATCTGCGGCATCTTCACAGCCGAAGTGGCGGAAACCAAAGTAGCGATGGTGAACGACTATGCGAGGGAGAACGAGCATCCGTTGCTGTGTACGCTGGAAAAGGCCTGATAAGGCATAAAATTGGGGGAGGTGCCTATGCTCAATCAAGAACTGGAACTCAGTTTAAACATGGCTTTCGCCAGAGCGCGTGAGCACCGACATGAGTTTATGACCGTCGAGCATTTACTGCTCGCACTGCTTAGCAACCCATCTGCCCGCGAAGCGCTGGAAGCCTGCTCCGTGGATCTGGTGGCGCTACGTCAGGAACTCGAAGCCTTCATCGAACAAACCACACCGGTGCTGCCAGCCAGTGAAGAAGAGCGCGACACGCAGCCGACGCTCAGCTTCCAGCGCGTGCTGCAGCGCGCGGTATTCCACGTCCAGTCTTCCGGACGTAGCGAAGTGACTGGCGCAAACGTCTTAGTCGCCATCTTCAGCGAGCAGGAGTCACAGGCTGCCTACCTGTTGCGCAAACATGAAGTCAGCCGCCTCGATGTGGTTAACTTTATTTCTCACGGAACGCGCAAAGACGAGCCTAACCAGGCATCGGATTCCAGCAATCAGGTCAATAACAATGAAGAGCAAGCAGGCGGGGAGGATCGTATGGAAAACTTCACCACCAACCTTAACCAGCTTGCTCGCGTTGGCGGTATCGACCCGCTGATTGGTCGCGATAAAGAGCTGGAGCGCGCGATCCAGGTGCTGTGCCGTCGCCGCAAGAACAACCCGCTGCTGGTGGGGGAATCAGGCGTGGGTAAAACCGCGATTGCCGAGGGTCTTGCCTGGCGCATTGTGCAGGGCGACGTGCCGGAAGTGATTGCCGACTGCACCATCTACTCGCTGGATATCGGCTCGCTGCTGGCGGGCACCAAATACCGCGGTGATTTTGAAAAACGCTTCAAGGCGCTGTTAAAACAGCTGGAGCAGGACACCAACAGCATCCTGTTTATTGATGAGATCCACACCATCATCGGCGCGGGTGCGGCCTCCGGTGGCCAGGTGGATGCGGCTAACCTGATCAAACCGCTGCTCTCCAGCGGCAAGATCCGCGTGATTGGCTCCACGACCTACCAGGAGTTCAGCAACATCTTTGAGAAAGACCGTGCGCTGGCGCGCCGCTTCCAGAAAATCGACGTGACCGAACCGTCCGTCGAGGAAACGGTGCAGATCATCAACGGCCTGAAGCCGAAGTACGAAGCGCACCACGACGTGCGTTACACCGCGAAAGCGGTCCGTGCGGCGGTGGAGCTGGCGGTGAAATACATCAACGATCGTCATCTGCCGGATAAGGCGATTGACGTGATTGACGAGGCAGGTGCGCGTGCGCGTCTGATGCCGGCCAGCAAGCGTAAGAAAACCGTTAACGTGGCGGATATTGAGTCCGTGGTGGCCCGCATCGCGCGTATCCCTGAGAAGAGCGTCTCTCAGAGCGACCGCGACACGCTGCGCACCCTCGGCAATCGCCTGAAAATGCTGGTCTTTGGTCAGGATAAAGCCATCGAGGCCTTAACCGAAGCGATCAAGATGGCCCGTGCCGGACTGGGGCATGACCACAAGCCTGTCGGTTCCTTCCTGTTTGCCGGCCCGACCGGCGTGGGGAAAACCGAGGTAACGGTTCAGCTCTCCAAAGCGCTGGGCATTGAGCTGCTGCGCTTTGATATGTCCGAGTATATGGAGCGTCACACCGTCAGCCGTTTGATTGGTGCGCCTCCGGGCTACGTGGGCTTTGACCAGGGCGGCCTGCTCACCGACGCGGTGATCAAGCATCCGCACGCGGTCCTGCTGCTCGATGAAATCGAGAAGGCGCACCCGGACGTGTTCAACATCCTGCTGCAGGTGATGGACAACGGGACGCTGACTGACAACAACGGGCGCAAGGCGGACTTCCGCAACGTGGTGCTGGTGATGACCACCAACGCCGGTGTACGTGAAACCGAGCGTAAATCCATCGGCCTGATCCACCAGGATAACAGCACCGATGCGATGGAGGAGATCAAGAAGATCTTCACGCCGGAGTTCCGTAACCGTCTGGACAACATTATCTGGTTCGATCACCTGTCTACCGAGGTGATCCATCAGGTGGTGGACAAGTTCATCGTCGAGCTGCAGGTTCAGCTGGATCAGAAAGGCGTGTCGCTGGAAGTGAGCCAGGAGGCCCGCAACTGGCTGGCCGAGAAAGGCTACGACCGTGCGATGGGTGCCCGTCCGATGGCGCGCGTGATTCAGGACAACCTGAAGAAACCGCTGGCGAACGAACTGCTGTTTGGCTCGCTGGTGGACGGCGGCCAGGTGACCGTGGCGCTGGACCAGGCGAAGAACGAACTGACGTACGATTTCCAGAGTGCGGCGAAGCACAAGCCGGAAGCGGCTCACTGAGTTGTAAGATAAAAGCAAAACGGCAACTTCGGTTGCCGTTTTTTTTGTTTTCTCCCTCTCCCCGTGGGAGAGGACTGGGGTGAGGGTAACAGGCCGCAGAGGAATTTTGCGAGGCGCTTTCCAGTTTCTTTCGAAGTCAGTTGCTGGATAAATCCACAGTAATAAAATGGCGGCGCACCTGCAAAATCAGGTGCCGGGATTGGCGTCCTGAAAGTGTGCACAAACCATCTTACGTGCATAAAGGATCACATATGACTGATATTAATAATTTCGCCCAACTTTACAGCGAACTCTCCCTCAACCCCGATCTCCCCACCCTCGCCGAGCGCTGCAAACTGCTCACCGAAATCCTCCTCGACTGCAAATCACTCCCCCAAACGCAGCCCGTTTGCCGTTGCCTCGGGGCTTATCTGGAAGAGGTGAAAACCGGCCTCACGGAATCCATGCGTGATTTTCAGGTGGTGGAATTTGGGGATGAAGCGGAACAACCGCTGCAAAAAGAGTGGTTGCTGGAAGATACAGAAACGAAATGTGACTACTGCCGGGCGTTAAACCACGTGCTGCTGGTGTCGCATTTTGACCGCGATATGTTGCCGCATCTTACGGGATTACTTCACGACATGGCGCATTCTATGGCAGGAGATTTAATCGCTCCTGTACAACCATGGATGACAATACATCTTCCGACGCAGCAACACTAACGCCATAAATAAAAAAGGCCGGGATAATCCCGACCTTTTAAATATTCATCTGCCATTACAGGCGAAAACAATTAGCGACTACGGAAGACAATGCGGCCTTTGCTCAGGTCGTACGGGGTCAGTTCAACAGTCACTTTGTCGCCCGTCAAAATGCGGATGTAGTTTTTGCGCATTTTACCGGAGATGTGCGCAGTTACCACGTGACCGTTTTCCAGCTCTACGCGAAACATGGTATTAGGTAACGTATCAAGTACGGTACCCTGCATTTCAATATTGTCTTCTTTGGCCATCTAATCCTCTGGGGTATCACTACCAAGTTTTGAACCGGCAAGATAATGCCGAAATTCATCAATTAAGTAAAGAATTGCGCGATTAAAACGCAGCAAAACAGTTTCGGCGCATTGCCCAAGCGTCACGGTACAACCGAACAGGAAGCGCATTCGTAAAGGGGAGACGACAGGATAAACGTCAGGACGTTATCTGAAGCGAGGGTCCCAAACGGCGGCGGGGCAACAGGCAGAAGCTACTCTGCGGCGTAATTATAACACCCTCACAAAAAATATGCGGAAAACATTTAGGCATTGGGCATAAAGAGCGTTCTCGGTATCCAGAAGTCGCGCGGGAGTTTCTCCTGACGGCTGGCATCAAGCTGTTCGATGTACTGGCGTCGCGGGATTTCAATAGCACCCAGGGAGGCCGTGTGCTCGTTGAGCACCTGACAATCGATCAGGCGTCCGCCGTGCTGGGCAAACGCCTCGCAGAAGACCAGCAGTGCAGTTTTCGAGGCGTTAACAGCACGAGAGAACATCGACTCGCCGCAAAACAGTGTCCCCTGCGCCACGCCGTACATGCCGCCGACGAGTGCTCCGCCTTCCCATACCTCGATGGAGTGGGCGTAGCCAAGCTCATGGAGCTGGTGGTAGGCGGTAATGATATCGCGGGTTATCCATGTCCCTTCATAACGGTCTTCAGCACAGCCTTCAATGACCTGACCAAAGGCGTGGTTGAGGGTGACGCGGTAAGGTGATTTCGCATGGAAACGCTTCATGCTGCGGCTCACGTGAAACTGCCCTGGCCACAGCACGGCACGCGGATCGGGAGACCACCATAAAATCGGATCGCCAGGGGAAAACCAGGGGAATATACCGCGCTGGTACGCCATTAATAGTCGAGCGGGACTGAGGTCACCACCGAGGGCCAGCAGCCCGTTGGGCTCACGCAGAGCCCCTTCCGGAGAAGGGAACGCGATGTTATGACGAGAAAGCTGGACCAGGCGCATGACAGCAAAACTCCAGTACGCGAGTGAGGACGCTACAAATATAGTCTACAGACGCTGTTTAAACTGGTAGTAGCGACCCTGTTTCGCCAACAGCTCTGCGTGACTACCTTGCTCAATAATGTGTCCGTTGTCCATCACAATTATCCGATCAAAGCTCGCCAGTCCGCGCAGGCGGTGCGTGACCATCAGCACGGTTTTGCCGGTCATAACATTCGCCAGTAAATCAAGGATTTGGCTTTCGGTTGTGGCGTCCAGCCCTTCGGTGGGCTCGTCGAGCAGCATCAGCGGCGCATCGTGCAGCAGCGCGCGCGCAATGGCCAGACGGCGCAGCTCACCGCCGGAGAGCTGACGGCCACCTTCGCCCAGCCAGCTGTTCAATCCCTCGTCCTCAAGCAGCTTTTGCAGTCCGACCTGCTCCAGCATGGTGCAAAGCGCATCATCAGAGGCCTCTGGCGCGGCCAGCAGCAGGTTATCGCGCAGCGTGGCGCTAAACAGATGCACGCGCTGTGGAACGACGCTCACGGTCTTGCGCAGGGCCTGCTCGCTAAAATCAGTCAGCAACGTATTATTAAAACGGATCTGACCGCGCTGCGGATCCCAGGCGCGGGTCAGCAACTGCAGCAGCGTCGATTTACCGCAGCCGGTACGGCCGAGGATCGCAATCCGCTGTCCTGCCTTAACAGAAAGGTTGATACCGTCCAGCGCGTTCTGCGCCTGTTTGTCGTAGGCGAAGGTGACATCTTCCAGCGTTAGCGCAACCTGCTCTGGAACAGCGGTTTGCCCGGCACTGAACGTAACTTCAGGCTCCTGCTCCGCAATCTGGGTGATGCGCAGGGCAGAGGCGATGACCTGACCCAGATGCTGGAAGGCGCCCGTCACCGGGGCCAGCGCTTCAAACGCCGCCAGCGCGCAGAAGACGAAAAGGGCAATAAGAGGACCCGGCTGTGAATTTCCCCCGACATCGCCGGAGGCCAGCCACAGCATGGCTATCACCGCCACGCCGCCGATCAGCATCATCAGCGCCTGAGAGAAGGCCGTCAGCTCCGACTGGCGGCGCTGGGCCTCATGCCAGTTCAGCTCCGTACTTTCCATCCGCGCGCGGTAGCGCTTGCTGGCACCAAAAATGGTCAGCTCAGCCTGCCCCTGAAGCCAGGAGGTTAGCTGCTGACGGTAGTCCCCGCGCAGACGCGTCAGGTTTTCCCCGGTGGATTTCCCGGCGCGGTAAAACAGCGGCGGCAAAATGATGAGCGTCAGCAGCATGATCCCGCCCAGCGTCAGCGCCACGGGAACATCCAGAACAGACAGCCCCAGCGTGACCACCACAATCACCACAAACGCGCCCACGATCGGGGAAATCACGCGCAGGTAAAGGTGATCCAGCGTGTCGACATCCGCCACCACGCGGTTAAGCAACTCGCCCTGACGAAAACGCGCCAGCCCGGCAGGGGAGAGGGGCAGCAGTTTGCTAAAGGTATAGATACGCAGGTGCTGCAGCACGCGGAAAGTGGCGTCGTGGCTGACCAGCCGTTCGAAATAGCGTCCGGCAGTACGGGTGATGGCGGTACCGCGAACCCCGGCAGCCGGAAGCATGTAGTTGAAGCTGTATAATCCGGCGAACCCCGCGACGGCCGAGGCCGACAGGAACCAGCCGGAAAGCGTGAGCAGGCCGATGCTGGCGAGCAGCGTGACAATGGCCAGCACAATCCCCAGCGTCAGCATCCATTTGTGGCGTTTATAGAGCGCAAGATAAGGCAGCAGAGCACGCATCAGATGTCCTCCTGACGGTTCGCCAGCAGGGCGGCAAACGGTCCCTGCGCGGCAACGAGAGAGGCGTAATCGCCTTGCTCAACAATACGGCCGTTCTCCATGACCCAGATCTGGTCCCAGTCGGCAATGCCTTCCAGCTGATGGGTGACCATCAGGGTAGTTTGCTGCCGGGAGGCGGCGTTCAGGGCTTCCATTACGCGCTGCTCGCTGTGGGCATCCAGGCTGGCGGCGGGCTCATCCAGCAGCATCAGCTGGCAAGGATTCAACAACGCGCGGGCAACGGCCACACGCTGCGCCTGTCCGACCGACAGCCCGGCGGACTGGTCACCGACCACGGTATCTACCCCTTGCGGGAGCAGCGGCAGAAACTCGCTGACCCAGGCGCGGTCGAGTACCGATTGCAGTTCATCTTCACGCGCATCCGGGCGCGCCAGCAGGACGTTTTCACGCAGCGTAGCGGCGGGAAGCTGCGGGTTTTGGCCCACCCAGCTGAGCTGTTTACGCCAGGCGTCAGGATCGAGGTTACGCAGTTCGGTTCTGTTGATCCGCAGTGAACCCGTATAGGCCATAAATCCGGATAGCGCATTCAGCAGAGAACTTTTCCCGGAACCGCTGGTGCCGACGAGCACCACGCGTTGTCCGGCAGGTAAGGTAAAGTTCAGCGGACCCGCAAGCACTTTGCCTTCGGGTGACAGAATGGAAAAGTCCTGCGCTTCGATGGTCACGGGCTCTTTAGCATTCAGCGTCACGTCACCGCGCTCCGGGTGTGCCAGCGGCGTTTCCAGGAACGTTTTCAGGCTATCGGCTGCGCCAACCGCCTGGGCTTTGGCGTGATAGAAGGTCCCCAGATCGCGAAGCGGCTGGAAAAACTCCGGGGCCAGGATCAGCGCCAGGAACCCGGCAGAAAGGGTCACCGCCGTGCCGTAATGGCCGAAATCCAGCGCGCCGAGGTAGGAGAACCCGAAGTAGACCGCCACGAGGGCAATCGACAGAGAGGTAAAGAATTCCAGTACGCCGGAAGACAAGAAGGCGAGGCGTAACACTTCCATGGTGCGCTGACGGAAGTCCTGTGACGCCTGGCGAATGTTTTCGGTTTCCGCTTCACCGCGGCCAAAAATGCGTAACGTCTCCATGCCGCGCAGACGATCGAGGAAATGGCCGCTCAGGCGACCCAGTGCCAGGAAGTTACGGCGGTTGGCATCCGCAGCCCCCATCCCGACCAGCGCCATAAACAGTGGGATCAGCGGGGCGGTGCCCATCAGAATCAGTGCAGCCATCCAGTTCACCGGGAAGATGGCGATCACGATCAGCAGCGGAACGAAGACGGCAAGGGCCATCTGCGGCAGATAGCGCGCATAGTAGTCGTGCATATCGTCAATCTGCTCAAGGATCAGCGTCGCCCAGCTACCGGCTGGTTTACCCAGGATCCACGCGGGCCCGGCTTCCTGAAGCCTGTCGAGCACCTGACGGCGGATCTCGTAGCGGATGTGCTGTCCGGCGTGAAAACCGACGCGCTCACGCAGCCACACCACCCAGGCGCGCAGGATAAAAATCAGGATCAGGACAATAAAGGGCAGCAGGAGCGCTTCGCGTGGAATGTTCTCCATGATCATGTGATTAAGAATGCGGGCCAGCAGCCATGCCTGGGCAACAATCAACAGGCCGCTAACGAACCCCAGGAGACGGGAGATCGTAAGCCAGCGGCGGGAAATAACGCTTTGCTGTTTCAGCCAGCGTGTTAACTCTTGTTGACGGGTTTTTTCCATTGCGTACTTTGCAGGTGACGTTATTAGAAATTGGGCAGCGCAATGTTACAACGGGGAGACAATAAAGGCGACTTATCGCCGCCTTTATTTACGTTTGTTACTGACTTGTAAAGATTATTTACCTTGTTCAGCCAGCCCATCGAGGTAGCGTTCAGCGTCCAGCGCGGCCATACAGCCGGTGCCCGCAGAGGTGATCGCCTGACGGTAAATATGGTCCATCACGTCGCCGGCCGCGAACACGCCCGGGATGCTGGTCTGGGTCGCGTTACCGTGAATGCCGGACTGCACTTTGATGTAGCCGTTTTCCAGCTCCAGCTGACCGTCGAAGATCGCGGTGTTCGGGCTGTGACCGATGGCCACAAACAGACCCGCCACTTCCAGCGTTTCGACGTTATCGGTGTTCTGGGTATCACGGATACGCAGACCGGCAACGCCCATCTGGTCGCCCGTCACCTCTTCCAGGGTACGGTTGGTGTGCAGCACGATGTTGCCGCTTGCCACTTTATCCATCAGGCGTTTGATCAGGATCTTCTCCGCGCGGAAGGTGTCGCGACGGTGGATCAGATGCACCTCAGAGGCAATGTTCGCCAGGTAGAGCGCTTCTTCCACGGCGGTGTTGCCGCCGCCGATGACCGCGACTTTCTGATTGCGGTAGAAGAAACCGTCGCAGGTTGCGCAGGCAGAAACGCCGCGGCCTTTGAACGCTTCTTCGGATGGCAGACCGAGGTAACGGGCAGAGGCGCCGGTGGCGATGATCAGCGCGTCACAGGTGTATTCGCCGCTGTCGCCCGTCAGGCGGAACGGACGGTTCTGCAGATCGACCTTATTGATGTGATCGAACAAAATTTCGGTTTCGAATTTAGCAGCATGCTCGTGCATACGCTCCATCAGCAGCGGCCCGGTCAGGTCGTTCGGGTCCCCTGGCCAGTTTTCCACTTCGGTGGTGGTGGTCAGCTGACCGCCTTTTTCCATGCCGGTGATGAGTACCGGGTGCAGGTTAGCGCGTGCAGCATAGACCGCCGCGGTATATCCCGCAGGTCCAGAACCAAGGATTAGCAGCTTACTGTGTTTGGCCGTGCCCATGAGATCCCCATTGTTGTTGGCAGACATTTGGCTGGATTGTAGGGAATTTGTTGTCGTAAAAAAAGAGCGCAGCAATTTTGATATCAATCTGTGTAATAGCCACGGACGATGAATAGCGCGCGATAACATCACGCTTTCTCCTGAAAACCGGTCGTTTGTAAGGCAATAAAATGAGGATTAATACCCTGCCGCAATGAATATCCGGCATGTTGTACTAAAAAACGATGTTTTGCTTTGACAATCCCCTGCGCTTTTGCGAAAACATTCAAGGAAGAAGAAAAAACCGTGTTAACCGTATGCCGCATAGGCATGCACGTAAATGCCATTTTTACCGGGTCAGTGAAATCTACGCATGGCGTGGACAGACGCCATACGTGATGTCGGTGACTGCCTTCGGGCAACGGTCTTCTTACCAACAGAACCCGAATCCGCATCGCGTCTAATACATAATCAGGCGATGTGATGACTAACGGGTACAGGCTCTGAACAGTGATGTGCACAGGGTCCAGGCAGGAGTAGGGAAGGAATACAGAGAGACAATAATAATGGTAGATAGCAAGAAGCGCCCTGGCAAAGATCTCGACCGTATCGATCGTAACATTCTTAATGAATTGCAAAAGGATGGGCGTATTTCCAACGTCGAGCTTTCAAAACGTGTGGGACTTTCCCCGACGCCGTGCCTTGAGCGTGTGCGCCGACTGGAAAGACAGGGTTTCATTCAGGGCTATACTGCTCTGCTGAACCCGCATTATCTGGATGCCTCACTTCTGGTATTTGTTGAGATTACTCTGAATCGTGGTGCGCCGGATGTGTTTGAGCAATTTAACGCCGCTGTACAGAAACTTGAAGAAATTCAAGAGTGTCACCTGGTATCCGGTGATTTCGACTACCTGTTGAAAACCCGTGTGCCTGATATGTCCGCCTACCGTAAGCTGCTGGGTGAAACCCTGCTGCGTCTGCCAGGCGTGAACGACACCCGTACCTATGTGGTGATGGAAGAGGTCAAACAGAGCAATCGTCTGGTTATTAAGACGCGCTAACACGGAACAGGTGCAAAATCAGCGTAGTTTGATTACACTCCTGTTAATCCATACAGCAACAGTGCCGGGGAGTCCCGGCACTGTTGTCCGTTTTAGCAAACAGGCAGGATATGCCTGATACCTGGAGAGCCTTTCTTGAGCCAGGAATACACTGAAGACAAAGAAGTCACACTATCGAAGCTAAGCAGCGGACGTCGTCTCCTCGAGGCTTTGCTGATTGTTATTGCCCTTTTTGCCATCTGGCTGATGGCAGCCTTACTCAGTTTCAACCCCTCGGATCCCAGCTGGTCACAAACTGCATGGCATGAGCCTATCCATAATTTAGGCGGTGTCCCCGGTGCCTGGCTTGCGGACACGCTGTTTTTCATTTTCGGTGTGATGGCCTATACCCTTCCCGTCATTATCATTGGCGGATGCTGGTTTGCGTGGCGTCATCGTCAGAACGATGATTACATCGACTATTTCGCCGTGTCGCTGCGCCTGATTGGCGCGCTGGCGCTGATCCTCACCTCGTGCGGGCTGGCAGCGATTAATGCGGATGATATCTGGTACTTCGCCTCGGGCGGGGTGATCGGCAGTTTGTTGAGCTCTGCGCTACAGCCGATGCTGCACAGCAGCGGCGGCACGCTCGCATTGCTCTGCATCTGGGCGGCCGGGCTGACATTGTTTACCGGCTGGTCCTGGGTGAGCATTGCCGAGAAAATCGGCAGTTTTATCCTCACTATTCTGACCTTCGCCAGCAACCGTACCCGTCGTGACGATACGTGGGTTGATGAAGACGAGTACGAAGAGGAAGAGGAAGATGACGCGCCTGTGCAGCGTCGCGAGTCTCGTCGTGCGCGTATTCTGCGCGGCGCGCTGGCGCGTCGTCAGCGTGTTGCTGAGAAATTTGCCAACCCGCTTGGCCGTAAAACCGATGCGGCGCTCTTCTCCGGTAAACGCATGGATGAAGACGAGCAGGTGGCGTATCGCGCGGCGGGTGTCGCCGTCGATCCTGACGATGTGCTCTTCTCCGGCAGCCGGGCCATGCCGGGTGACTTCGACGAATACGATCCGCTGTTAAATGGCCACTCGGTTACCGAGCCGGTTGCGGCAGCAGCCGCCGCGACGACCGCTGCGCAGGCGTATGCCGCGCCGGTCGACGCTGTGATGTCATCCGCGCCGGTTTCGCCGCCGGAATCCGTTATTCAGCAGCCGCAGGTTGACTGGCAGACTGCGCCCGGTGTTCACACGCCGGAGCCCGTTATCGCGCCTGAACCTGAAAGCTACGTCCCTGTTCAGCAGGAGCAGTGGCAGCAGCCTTATCAGCCGCCGCAGCCTGCGTATGAACCGCAAAATTACCCGTACGATGAACAGCCGGTGGCCCAACCTTATCAGGAGTATGTGCCTGAACCGGTTGAACCTGTGCAGCCTTATGTTGAGCCGCAGCCTGAACCTGAAATCGTGGAAGAGGTGAAGCCCGCCCGCCCACCGCTGTACTATTTCGAAGAAGTCGAAGAGCGTCGTGCGCGTGAACGCGAGCAGCTGGCTGCCTGGTACCAGCCGGTGCCTGAACCGGTGCAGGAGCCGGTGACGAAAGCGCCTTCTGTTTCCGTTCCACCGATCGACCCGACGCCTGCAGTCGCACCGGTAGCGGAAAGTGTGAAGCAGGCTACTGCGGCCGCTGCCGCGGCTGCACCTGTCTTTAGTCTGGCAACAGGGGGCGCGCCACGCCCTCAGGTGAAGGAGGGAATTGGTCCGCAACTGCCTCGCCCTAACCGCGTTCGCGTTCCAACCCGCCGAGAGCTTGCCTCCTACGGTATCAAGCTGCCTTCCCAGCGTATGGCTGAAGAGAAAGCGCGCGAGTCTGACTACGAAGATGACGCCGATGAAATGCAGCAGGACGAGCTGGCCCGCCAGTTCGCTGCGCAGCAGAATCAGCGCTACGGTGAAGAATACCAGCACGATGAACCGATGCTGGAAGATGAAGAGGACGCGGCAGAAGCAGAACTGGCGCGCCAGTTTGCCGCCACCCAGCAGCAGCGCTATTCCGGTGAGCAACCAGCGGGTGCAAACCCGTTCTCGCTGTCTGATTTTGAATTCTCGCCGATGAAGGATCTGGTGGATGATGGCCCGAGCGAGCCTTTATTTACCCCGAGCGTGATGCCGGAAGCAGAGCCTGTGCGCCAGCAGCCAGCATCACAGACATACTCGCAGCCTCAACAACCTGTTCAGCAGCCGTATGCGCAACCGCAGCAGGCACCACAGCCGCCGCAGTTCCAGCAGCCTGTGCCTCAGCCGCAGGAGAGCCTGATTCACCCGCTGCTGATGCGTAACGGTGACAGCCGTCCGCTGCAGCGTCCAAGCACGCCGCTGCCGTCTCTGGATCTGTTAACGCCGCCGCCGTCAGAAGTGGAACCGGTCGATACCTTCGCGCTCGAACAAATGGCGCGTCTGGTCGAAGCCCGTCTGGCTGACTTCCGCATCAAGGCGGACGTGGTGAACTACTCGCCGGGTCCTGTTATCACCCGTTTTGAACTGAATCTGGCGCCTGGCGTTAAAGCCGCGCGCATTTCCAACCTGTCCCGCGACCTGGCGCGTTCTCTGTCGACCGTGGCGGTACGTGTGGTGGAAGTGATTCCGGGCAAGCCTTACGTTGGCCTGGAGCTGCCGAACAAGAAGCGTCAAACCGTCTACCTGCGTGAAGTGCTGGATAACACCAAATTCCGCGATAACCCATCCCCGCTGACCGTGGTGCTGGGTAAAGATATTGCGGGTGATCCGGTGGTGGCAGATCTCGCGAAAATGCCTCACCTGCTGGTCGCGGGTACTACCGGTTCCGGTAAGTCTGTCGGTGTGAACGCCATGATCCTCAGCATGCTGTATAAAGCGCAGCCGGAAGATGTGCGTTTCATCATGATCGACCCGAAAATGCTCGAACTGTCGGTCTATGAAGGCATCCCGCATCTGCTGACCGAAGTTGTGACCGACATGAAAGATGCTGCCAACGCCCTGCGCTGGAGCGTCAATGAGATGGAACGCCGCTACAAGCTGATGTCTGCGCTGGGCGTGCGTAACCTGGCCGGTTATAACGAGAAAATCGCCCAGGCGGTGCGCATGGGACGTCCGATTCCGGATCCTTACTGGAAACCGGGTGACAGCATGGATGCCCAGCATCCGGTGCTGGAAAAACTGCCTTATATCGTCGTGCTGGTCGATGAATTCGCTGACCTGATGATGACCGTCGGTAAGAAGGTGGAAGAGTTGATTGCCCGTCTGGCGCAGAAAGCGCGTGCGGCCGGTATTCACCTTGTGCTGGCGACCCAGCGTCCTTCCGTGGACGTTATTACCGGCCTTATCAAAGCGAACATTCCGACGCGTATCGCCTTTACCGTATCAAGTAAAATTGACTCCCGTACCATTCTTGACCAGGGCGGCGCAGAGTCGCTGCTGGGTATGGGTGACATGCTCTATTCCGGCCCGAACTCCACCTCTCCGGTGCGTGTCCACGGTGCGTTCGTCCGCGATGAGGAAGTTCACGCCGTCGTGCAGGACTGGAAAGCGCGCGGTCGTCCACAATATGTTGACGGCATCACCAGCGATACGGAAAGCGAAGGCGGCGGCGGTGGCTTCGACGGCGGCGAAGAGCTGGATCCGTTATTCGATCAGGCGGTTAGCTTCGTTACCGAAAAACGCAAAGCGTCCATCTCTGGGGTGCAGCGTCAGTTCCGCATCGGCTATAACCGCGCGGCGCGTATCATCGAGCAGATGGAAGCGCAGGGCATTGTGAGCGAGCAGGGGCATAACGGTAACCGCGAGGTGCTGGCACCGCCGCCGTTTGATTAACCTTCAGCGATTGCAAAGAAGGGTAAATCAGCCAAAATTAAGCATTTTCTTCTGTCGCCTGCCTTCGGGCAGGTCCAGAATAGAAGACGGAAACCCCATATCGGGAAGACGTATTTTAAGGAATAACAATGAAAAAAATCGCCATCGCCTGTGCATTACTCACCAGTTTTGTCGCCAGCAGCGTCTGGGCTGATGCAGCCAGCGACCTTAAAAGCCGACTGGATAAAGTAAGCAGCTTCCACGCCAGCTTCACGCAAAAAGTGACTGACGGCAGCGGCAACGCGGTGCAGGAAGGCCAGGGAGATTTGTGGGTAAAACGCCCGAATCTGTTCAACTGGCACATGACCCAGCCGGATGAGAGCATCCTGGTGTCTGACGGCAAAACCTTATGGTTCTTCAACCCGTTCGTTGAGCAGGCTACGGCGACCTGGCTGAAGGATGCCACCAGCAATACGCCGTTTATGCTGATTGCCCGTAACCAGGCCAGCGACTGGCAGCAGTACAATATTAAACAGACGGGTGACGAGTTTGTCCTGACGCCGAAAGGTAGCAACGGCAACCTGAAGCAGTTCACCATTAACGTAAGCACCAACGGTACCATTAATCAGTTCGGCGCGGTTGAGCAGGACGATCAGCGCAGCAGCTACCAGCTTAAATCTCAGCAGAACGGCGCCGTTGATGCATCGAAATTCACCTTTACCCCGCCGAAGGGCGTAACGGTGGACGACCAACGCAATAAGTAAGAGGCGTGAGTGGGCAATCTGTCGCTCGATTTTTCAGATAATGCGTTTCAACCTCTGGCCGCTCGCATGCGGCCAGAAAATTTAGCGCAGTACATCGGCCAGCAACACTTGCTGGCTGCCGGTAAGCCATTGCCGCGCGCCATTGAGGCCGGGCATCTTCACTCCATGATCCTCTGGGGGCCTCCTGGCACCGGCAAGACCACGCTTGCAGAAGTAATCGCCCGTTATGCCAACGCGGACGTCGAACGCATCTCGGCGGTCACCTCCGGTGTGAAAGAGATCCGTGAGGCGATCGAGCGTGCGCGGCAGAACCGCAATGCCGGGCGGCGCACCATCCTCTTCGTGGACGAAGTCCACCGCTTCAACAAGAGCCAGCAGGATGCCTTCCTGCCGCATATTGAAGACGGCACGATCTTCTTCATCGGCGCGACCACCGAAAACCCGTCGTTTGAGCTGAACTCGGCGCTGCTTTCCCGCGCGCGCGTTTACCTGCTCAAATCGCTGACGACCGAGGATATCGAAAAGGTTCTTACTCAGGCGATGGACGACAAAGCGCGGGGCTACGGCGGGCAGGATATCGTTCTGCCTGACGACACGCGTCGTGCGATTGCCGAGCTGGTCAACGGCGATGCGCGTCGGGCGCTGAATACGCTGGAAATGATGGCCGATATGGCCGAAGTTGACGATGCCGGGAAGCGGGTGCTGAAGCAGGAGCTGCTCACCGAAATTGCCGGGGAGCGCAGCGCGCGTTTCGATAACAAAGGCGACCGTTTTTACGACCTGATCTCGGCGCTGCATAAGTCCGTGCGCGGCAGCGCGCCGGATGCGGCGCTTTACTGGTACGCGCGCATTATCACTGCGGGCGGCGATCCGTTATACGTCGCGCGTCGCTGCCTGGCGATTGCATCAGAAGATGTCGGCAATGCCGATCCTCGCGCCATGCAGGTCGCGCTGTCGGCCTGGGACTGCTTCACCCGCGTTGGACCCGCGGAAGGCGAACGTGCCATAGCGCAGGCGATTGTCTATCTGGCCTGCGCGCCGAAAAGCAATGCGGTTTATACCGCCTTCAAAGCGGCGATGTCCGACGCGCGCGAACGCCCGGACTACGATGTGCCGGTTCATCTGCGTAACGCGCCGACCAAGCTGATGAAAGAGATGGGTTACGGGCAGGAGTATCGCTACGCTCACGACGAACCCAATGCCTACGCTGCCGGGGAGGAATATTTCCCGCAGGAGATGGCACAAACGCGCTATTATCGCCCCACAAACAGAGGTCTTGAAGGCAAGATTGGTGAAAAGCTCACCTGGCTCGCCGGACAGGATCAAAATAGCCCTATAAAACGCTACCGTTAGTTCAATCGTTGCGGTAATGTTGGCAATGTATCCTTGTGGCCGCAGGCTGTGGTCACATTTTCCTATTTTAATTCGATAAGCACAGGATAAGCATGCTCGATCCCAATCTGCTGCGTAATGAGCCAGACGCAGTCGCTGAAAAACTGGCACGCCGGGGCTTTAAGCTGGATGTAGATAAGCTGCGCGCTCTTGAAGAGCGTCGTAAAGTTCTGCAGGTACAAACTGAAAATCTGCAGGCAGAGCGTAACTCTCGATCGAAATCCATCGGCCAGGCGAAAGCGCGCGGGGAAGATATTGAGCCATTACGCCTGGAAGTGAACAAACTGGGTGAAGAACTGGATCAGGCGAAAGCTGAGCTGGACGTTCTTCAGGCCGAGATTCGTGATATTGCCCTGGCTATCCCGAATATTCCTGACGACAGCGTGCCTGTCGGCAAAGATGAAAACGACAACGTTGAAGTGAAACGCTGGGGCACGCCTCGTGAGTTTGACTTCGAGGTGCGCGATCACGTGACGCTGGGCGAAATGCACGCGGGCCTGGACTTTGCGGCAGCGGTTAAGCTGACCGGTTCTCGCTTCGTGGTGATGAAAGGCCAGATTGCCCATCTGCACCGTGCGCTGGCGCAGTTCATGCTGGATCTGCACACCGAGCAGCACGGTTACAGCGAAACCTACGTACCGTATCTGGTTAACCACGATACGCTGTACGGTACGGGCCAGCTGCCGAAATTTGCCGGCGATCTGTTCCATACCCGTCCGCTGGACGAGGAAGCAGACAGCAGCAACTACGCGCTGATCCCAACCGCGGAGGTGCCGCTGACTAACCTCGTGCGTGATGAGATCATCGACGAAGACGACCTGCCAATCAAACTGACGGCGCACTCTCCGTGCTTCCGTTCTGAAGCCGGTTCTTACGGTCGCGACACGCGCGGTCTGATCCGTATGCACCAGTTCGACAAAGTTGAGATGGTGCAGATCGTTCGTCCTGAAGAGTCCATGGACGCGCTGGAAGAGATGACCGGCCACGCTGAGAAAGTGCTGGAGCTGCTGGGTCTGCCGTACCGTCGTATGGCGCTGTGTACCGGTGATATGGGCTTTGGCGCCTGCAAGACCTTCGATCTGGAAGTGTGGGTGCCCGCGCAGAACACCTACCGTGAAATTTCCTCCTGCTCTAACGTCTGGGATTTCCAGGCGCGCCGCATGCAGGCTCGCTGCCGCAGCAAATCTGACAAGAAAACCCGTCTGGTGCATACCCTGAACGGTTCTGGTCTGGCTGTAGGCCGTACGCTGGTTGCCGTGCTGGAAAACTACCAGCAGGCAGACGGTCGTATTGAGATCCCTGAAGTGCTGCGTCCATACATGAAAGGCCAGCAGTACATCGGCTAATATTTGTCTTAAAACAAAAAAGCGCCTCAGGGCGCTTTTTTTATGCCTTTGATTTGATACGAAGCAATAACCTCTCCCTCTAAAGTAGTAATACTCCTCCGAATGAAAGTCAGCACAAAAAGCTGATAACGAAGACATTCGTTATATATAAAACTACATAGCGGTATGCACCGCCTCTCTTTTCTTTGTGAGCAACCAAAGTGAGTCTCTATGAAAATCAACGCGCCTGAAGCATTAATGGCTGCCGAGGTCACTCGCCGTGGGTTGATGAAAACCACGGCCATAGGCGGCCTGGCCGTAGCCAGCAGTGCCTTCACGCTCCCCTTTACCCGACTGGCGTCGGCGGCAGAGGCTCTGTCTCCGGCCACTTCGCCGGAAAAAGTGGTGTGGAGTGCCTGTACCGTCAACTGCGGTAGCCGTTGTCCGCTACGTATGCATGTGGTGGATGGTGAAATTAAATATGTCGAAACCGACAATACCGGGGACGATAATTACGAAGGGTTACATCAGGTCCGTGCCTGCCTGCGTGGTCGCTCCATGCGTCGTCGTGTCTATAATCCGGACCGCTTGAAATACCCGATGAAGCGCGTCGGTAAGCGCGGGGAAGGGAAGTTCGAGCGAATTAGCTGGGACGAAGCCTACGACATCATCGCCACCAACATGCAGCGTTTGATTAAAGAGTACGGTAATGAATCTATCTACCTGAACTACGGTACCGGGACGCTTGGCGGCACGCTGACCCGCTCCTGGCCACCGGGTAAAACGCTGGTGGCGCGCCTGATGAACTGCTGCGGCGGTTATCTCAATCACTATGGCGACTACTCCTCGGCGCAGATCGCGGCAGGGTTGAACTACACCTACGGCGGCTGGGCTGACGGCAACAGCCCGTCCGATATCGAAAACAGTAAGCTGGTCGTGCTGTTCGGTAACAACCCGGGTGAAACCCGCATGAGCGGTGGCGGAGTAACCTACTACCTCGAACAGGCTCGCGCTAAATCCAATGCCCGCATGATCATCATCGATCCGCGCTATACCGACACCGGTGCCGGACGCGAAGATGAGTGGATCCCCATTCGTCCGGGCACTGATGCGGCGCTGGTCTCGGCGCTGGCGTGGGTGATGATCACCGAAAACCTTGTCGATCAACCTTTCCTGGATAAATACTGCGTCGGCTATGACGAGAAAACCCTGCCCGCCAGCGCGCCGGCTAACGGTCACTACAAGGCGTATATCCTCGGTCAGGGCAGCGATGGTGTAGCAAAAACGCCGGAATGGGCGTCCACCATCACCGGCATCCCGCCAGAGCGTATCGTTCAGCTTGCGCGTGAGATTGGCTCAGCCAAACCGGCCTACATCAGCCAGGGCTGGGGGCCGCAGCGTCATGCGAACGGTGAAATCGCGACCCGAGCCATCTCCATGCTCTCCATTCTGACCGGCAACGTCGGCATTCACGGCGGTAACACCGGCGCGCGTGAAGGCTCATATGAAGTGCCGTTCGAACGTATGCCGACGCTGGATAACCCGGTTCAGACCAGCATCTCCATGTTTATGTGGACCGATGCGATCGAACGGGGTCCGGAAATGACCGCCCTGCGCGACGGCGTACGCGGCAAAGACAAGCTGGACGTGCCGATCAAGATGATCTGGAACTATGCCGGTAACTGTCTCATCAACCAGCATTCAGAAATCAACCGCACCCATGAAATCCTGCAGGATGACAAGAAGTGCGAGATGATTGTAGTGATCGACTGCCACATGACCTCCTCGGCAAAATATGCCGATATCCTGCTGCCGGACTGCACCGCCTCTGAGCAGATGGATTTCGCGCTGGACGCCTCCTGCGGCAACATGTCCTACGTGATCTTTACCGACCAGGCGATTAAACCGCGCTTTGAGTGCAAAACCATTTATGAGATGACCTCTGAGCTGGCGAAACGTCTTGGCGTTGAGCAGCAGTTTACCGAGGGACGTACTCAGGAAGGGTGGATGCGCCATCTGCATGAACTCTCCCGTAAGGCGATTCCTGACCTGCCGGACTTTGATACCTTCCGCAAGCAGGGGATGTACAAACAGCGCGATCCGGAAGGGCACCACGTGGCGTACAAAGCGTTCCGTGAAGATCCGCAGGCGAACCCTCTGACCACGCCGTCGGGCAAAATCGAAATCTACTCCGAAGCACTGGCAAACATTGCGTCAACGTGGGAGCTGCCGGAAGGGGACGTCATCGATCCGCTGCCGATCTACACGCCGGGCTTTGAAAACTACAACGATCCGCTGACGGCGAAATTCCCGCTGCAGCTGACCGGTTTCCACTACAAAGCGCGCGTGCACTCCACCTACGGCAACGTCGACGTGCTGAAAGCCGCCTGCCGTCAGGAGATGTGGATCAACCCGATGGATGCGAAAGCGCGCGGCATCAGCAATGGCGATCGCGTACGCATCTTCAACGGTCGCGGCGAGGTGCACATTGAGGCCAAAGTGACGCCGCGCATGATGCCAGGCGTGGTGGCGCTGGGGGAAGGGGCCTGGTACAGCCCTGATGCCAACCGCATCGACCAGGCGGGCAGTATTAACGTGCTGACCACGCAGCGTCCGTCGCCGCTGGCGAAGGGCAACCCATCCCACACAAACCTTGTCCAGGTTGAAAAGGTTTAAGGAGTAGCCGATGACAACCCAGTATGGATTTTTTATTGATTCCAGCCGTTGCACCGGGTGCAAAACCTGCGAGCTGGCCTGTAAAGATTACAAAGACCTAACCCCGGACGTCAGTTTCCGCCGCATCTACGAATACGCCGGAGGTGACTGGCAGGAAGATAACGGCGTCTGGCATCAGAACGTCTTTGCGTACTACCTGTCGATTGCCTGTAACCACTGTGAAGATCCGGCCTGTACCAAGGTCTGCCCGAGCGGAGCGATGCACAAGCGCGAAGACGGTTTTGTGGTAGTGGATGAAGATGTCTGTATCGGCTGCCGCTACTGCCATATGGCCTGTCCGTATGGCGCGCCACAGTACAATGCCGCTAAAGGCCATATGACCAAATGCGATGGCTGCCACACCCGCGTAGCGGATGGCAAAAAGCCGATTTGCGTCGAGTCTTGTCCGCTGCGCGCGCTGGACTTTGGTCCTATTGAAGAGCTGCGTCAAAAACATGGTCAGCTTGCCGCCGTGGCGCCGCTGCCGTCTGCGCACTTCACGAAGCCAAGTATTGTGATTAAACCTAACGCCAACAGCCGTCCTACAGGTGACACCACCGGCTACCTGGCAAATCCGAAGGAGGTGTGAGATGGGAAGTGGATGGCATGAATGGCCGCTGATGATCTTCACGGTCTTTGGTCAGTGCGTGGCGGGTGGCTTCATTGTGCTCGCGATGGCGCTGTTGAAGGGTAATCTCAATGCTGAACAGCAGCAGCGTCTGGTACTGAGCATGTTTGGCCTGTGGGTACTGATGGGGCTTGGCTTTATTGCTTCTACGCTGCACCTCGGTTCACCAATGCGCGCGTTCAATTCTCTGAACCGCGTGGGGGCCTCGTCACTGAGTAATGAGATTGCCAGCGGGGCAATTTTCTTTGCCGTCGGTGGGCTAGGCTGGCTGCTGGCCGTGCTGAAGAAATTACCTGCGGGTCTGCGCAGCCTGTGGCTGATCGTGACCATGGTGCTGGGCGTGGTGTTCGTGTGGATGATGGTGCGTGTCTATAACACTATCGATACCGTTCCAACCTGGTACAGCGTCTGGACGCCGATGAGCTTCTTCCTGACGATGTTTATCGGCGGGCCGCTGCTGGGCTACCTGCTGCTGCGCGTGGCGGGCGTAGACGGGTGGGCAATGCGTTTGCTGCCCGCTGTTTCGCTGCTGGCGCTGGTAGTGAGTGCGATGGTCGCCCTGATGCAGGGTTCTGAACTGGCAACCATTCACAGCTCTATCCAGCAGGCCTCTGCCCTGGTGCCGGACTACGGTTCTCTGATGGCCTGGCGTATCGTTCTGCTGGTCGCCGCGCTGGTATTCTGGATTGCCCCTCAGCTCAAAGGTTATCAGCCTGCGCTACCGCTGCTGTCACTGGCTTTTGTGCTGGTACTGGCGGGTGAGCTGATTGGTCGCGGCGTGTTCTACGGGTTGCATATGACCGTAGGTATGGCTGTCGCCAGTTAACGGTGTATTGGGTTATATCAAGCCGGGCCTGAGTGCCCGGCTTTTGCTTTTTTCGATCATGAAATTTTTCGACTGTCGTTTTGTTTTAATTTTGCCCATTAATAAATGAAAACAGAGACATAATTAATATCTATAGCAGGCGTGGCATTAGCAGGATAAGTTTTTTAAATCGACAGGGAACATATTGTGCGAGGCGGCTAAATCAGTGGATTGACTTTGTTTTTGCCAGTGGCATGATGCGCACGAAATCTGAACTTCCTCACGGTTTTTAATCCATGACCACCTATACCCGGCCAGTGCTGCTGTTGCTCTGTGGCCTGCTTCTGTTGACCCTGGCGATCGCAGTGTTAAATACGCTCGTCCCGCTGTGGCTCGCCCATGAAAACTTACCGACCTGGCAGGTGGGTATGGTCAGCTCGTCCTTTTTTACCGGGAACCTGCTGGGTACGCTGGTGACCGGGAGCCTGATTAAGCGCTTTGGCTTTAATCGCAGCTATTATCTGGCATCGCTGATTTTCGCCGCCGGGTGTGCCGGGCTTGGCCTGATGGTCGGCTTCTGGAGCTGGATGGCATGGCGCTTTATCGCTGGCGTAGGCTGCGCGATGATTTGGGTGGTGGTTGAAAGTGCGCTCATGTGCAGCGGCACCACCCGCAACCGCGGTCGGCTGCTGGCGGCCTATATGATGGTTTACTACGTCGGCACCGTGCTGGGACAACTGATGGTCAGCAAGCTGCCAACCGACCTGATGAGCGTTCTGCCGTGGGTAACGGGCATGGTGCTGGCCGCGATCCTGCCGCTGCTCTTTACGCGCATTGTGAACCAGAACAGCGAGCATCAGGAAGCGACACACGTCTGGCCAATGCTCAGACTCCGTCAGGCGCGTCTGGGCGTTAACGGCTGCATTATCTCGGGGATTGTACTGGGCTCGCTCTATGGCCTGATGCCGCTCTATCTTAATCATCAGGGCGTCAGCGATTCCGGAATTGGCTTCTGGATGGCGGTCATGGTAAGCGCGGGTATTGTCGGGCAGTGGCCGATTGGCCGTCTGGCGGATCGTTTCGGTCGTCTGCTGGTGCTGCGCGTTCAGGTCTTCGTGGTGATCATGGGCTGTCTTGCCATGCTCAGCAACGCCGCGATGGCGCCTGCGCTGTTTATTCTCGGGGCCGCCGGCTTTACGCTCTATCCGGTTGCGATGGCCTGGGCCTGTGAGAAAGTAGAACATCACCAGCTGGTGGCAATGAACCAGGCGCTGTTACTGAGCTATACCATCGGCAGTTTATTAGGGCCGACGTTTACCGCGATGCTGATGCAGAATTACTCTGATAATTTATTGTTTATCATGATCGCCAGCGTATCGTTTATTTATCTTTTAATGCTGCTGCGCAAAGCGGGAGAGCACCCAACGCCTGTGGCTCATGCCTGATGAATTAAAAGTCTGTCGATGACAGGCTTTTTTGTCCCCACCACAACTCAGAGTTTTACTTATTGTTTGTTTATTGTGCCGGACGATAATTCAGGTGACTCCTACCACAATAAGGCAGCAATCATGTCTATTCGTCGTTTTTCCACTACCGCACTGGCCGTAGTGTTGTCTTTAACGTTTGCAACGGCTCCGGTCATGGCTAATCCTGGCAACGGGAACGGCAATGGTCACGGAAACGGAGGCGGACAGGGTAACAGCGGCAATCATGGTAACGGGAATTCTGGTAATGCTGGTAACCATGGTAATAAGCAAAATAACGGTCAGGATAACCCTGGTAAATCGGATAAGAACTTCAAAAACAGCAAAGATGTCGGTAATGACGTTGATGCTCGCGTGAGCTTCGATCATGCCCGCCATCTGGCCGTGAATTACGGCTTAACGGGCTATAAGTCTCTGCCTCCGGGGATCGCAAAAAACCTGGCGCGCGGTAAACCACTGCCTCCAGGTATTGCGAAGAAGGCCGTGCCGGCCTCAATGCTGGACCAGCTTCCTTCCTATCCCGGCTATGAATGGCGCGTAGTGGGTGACGACCTGGTCTTAATTGCGCTGAGTACTGCGATTGTGACGGCCGTTATTAACGGCGTCTTTAAATAGAATATAAAAAGGCCCGGTTTTTACCGGGCCTTTTCTTTAATACATCACTTTGTGACCGTACTGTTCAAGAATACCTTTGACGCGTTCCATCGTCTCTTTTTTCGGCGGCTTCACGCCATCGAGTTTGTACTCTTCACCCATTGCTACCCACTTATGTTTACCCAGCTCGTGATAGGGCAGAAGCTCGATTTTCTCGACGTTGCCCATATCGCGGGTAAATTCCCCGAGGCGGTGCGCGGAGTCGTCGTCGTCTGACCAGCCAGGCACCACCACGTAGCGGATCCAGGTTTTAATGCCTTTATCGGCAATGTATTTGGCAAATTCCAGCGTGCGGTGGTTTGAAACACCAACGAGGTTCTGGTGGATCTCATCGTTCATCTGTTTGAGATCGAGCATCACCAGATCGGTCACTTCGAGCAGCTCGTCGATAACCGGATCGTAGCGACGTACAAAGCCGTTGGTATCGAGACAGGTATGAATGCCTTCTTTGCGGCAGGCGCGGAACCAGTCGCGGACAAATTCAGCCTGCAGAATGGCTTCACCGCCGGATGCGGTGACGCCGCCGCCGGAGGCGTTCATAAAGTGGCGATAGGTCACCACCTCTTTCATCAGATCGTCGACGGTGACTTCTTTACCGCCGTGCGTGTCCCAGGTGTCACGGTTATGGCAGTACAGGCAGCGCATCAGGCAGCCCTGGAAAAAGGTGATAAAGCGGATACCCGGGCCATCGACGGTGCCACAGGATTCAAAGGAGTGAATACGACCAATAGTTGACATTGCGGTGATATCTCCATCATCGGCCCGTCCCGGGCCTGTGTATGCACAGCTCAAAGCCGGCTGTGTTAAGTCTGTTTTGGCTGTTATCCATTCAGTATAGATAGCGGACAAAAGAGACTGAGGTGGAGAGGGTGCTAAAAAGGCCCCACTGACGTGGAGCCTTTATTGTACGCTTGTTAACGCGTGATTTCAGTCAATTCCACTTACATGGACTGAGTGAAAGTACGGGTGATAACGTCCTGCTGCTGTTCTTTAGTCAGGGAGTTAAAACGTACTGCGTAGCCAGATACGCGGATGGTCAGCTGAGGATATTTCTCAGGGTGTTCCATCGCGTCGAGCAGCATTTCACGGTTCATAACGTTCACGTTCAGGTGCTGACCACCTTCGATGGACGCTTCGTGGTGGAAGTAACCATCCATCAGACCCGCGAGGTTAGTTTTACGCACTTCGTCGTCTTTACCCAGCGCGTTTGGCACGATAGAGAAGGTGTAAGAGATACCATCTTTCGCGTAAGCAAACGGCAGTTTAGCAACGGAGGTCAGAGAGGCAACCGCACCTTTCTGGTCACGACCGTGCATTGGGTTAGCACCTGGGCCGAATGGCGCGCCAGCACGACGACCGTCTGGGGTGTTACCGGTTTTCTTACCATACACAACGTTAGAGGTGATGGTCAGAACAGACTGAGTCGGGATAGCGTTACGGTAGGTAGTCAGTTTCTGAATTTTCTTCATGAAACGTTCTACCAGGTCAACCGCCATGTCATCAACGCGAGAGTCGTTGTTACCAAACTGCGGATATTCACCTTCGATTTCGAAGTCTACAGCCAGGCCGTCTTCGTCACGAATTGGTTTAACTTTCGCATATTTGATTGCAGACAGGGAGTCAGCAGCAACGGACAGACCAGCGATACCACACGCCATGGTGCGGATAACGTCACGGTCGTGCAGCGCCATCAGAGAGGCTTCGTAGCTGTACTTGTCGTGCATGTAGTGGATAACGTTCAGTGCAGTGACGTACTGTTTAGCCAGCCAGTCCATGAAGTGATCCATGCGGTCCATGACTTCATCGAAGTTCAGAACGTCGCCTTTGATCGGCTCAGACTTAGGACCAACCTGCATTTTCAGTTTTTCATCAACACCGCCGTTGATTGCGTACAGCATGGTTTTCGCCAGGTTTGCACGCGCACCGAAGAACTGCATTTGTTTACCAACAACCATTGGGCTTACGCAGCAAGCGATAGCGTAATCGTCGTTGTTGAAGTCCGGACGCATCAGGTCATCGTTCTCGTACTGCAGAGAAGAGGTATCGATAGACACTTTAGCGGCGAATTTCTTGAAGTTCAGAGGCAGTTTTTCAGACCACAGAACGGTGATGTTCGGCTCCGGAGAAGGACCCATGGTGTACAGGGTGTTCAGGAAGCGGAAGCTGTTTTTGGTTACCAGAGTACGGCCGTCAACGCCCATACCGCCGATGGATTCAGTTGCCCAGATTGGGTCACCGGAGAACAGCTCATCGTATTCTGGAGTACGCAGGAAGCGAACCATACGCAGTTTCATGACCAGGTGGTCAATCATTTCCTGAGCGTCTTGCTCGGTGATTTTGCCTGCTTTGATATCACGCTCGATGTACGCATCCAGGAAGGTGGATACGCGACCGAAGGACATTGCTGCACCGTTCTGAGACTTAACTGCGGCCAGGTAGCCGAAGTAGGTCCACTGGATAGCTTCCTGAGCGTTGGTAGCAGGACCAGAGATATCGCAGCCATATTTAGCCGCCATCTCTTTGATCTGACCCAGCGCGCGGTGCTGTTCAGCGATTTCTTCACGCAGACGGATAGTCGCTTCCAGGTTTACGCCGTTTTCCAGATCGGACTGCAGAGACACGAACTGAGCGTATTTGTCTTTCATCAGGAAGTCGATACCGTACAGCGCAACGCGACGGTAGTCACCGATGATACGGCCACGGCCATACGCATCTGGCAGACCAGTCAGAACGCCAGATTTACGGCAGTTCAGAATGTCTTTGGTGTAAACATCGAATACACCCTGGTTGTGGGTTTTGCGGTATTCGGTGAAGATTTTTTTCAGCATTGGGTCCAGCTCGCGGTTATACGCTTTGCAGGAACCTTCAACCATTTTGATGCCACCGAACGGGATGATTGCGCGTTTCAGTGGTGCTTCAGTCTGCAGACCAACGATTTTCTCAAGGGCTTTGTTGATATAGCCAGCATCGTGAGAAGTGATGGTGGAAGCAACGGAGGTGTCAAAATCAACTGGCGCGTGAGTGCGGTTTTCCAGTTTAACGCCTTCCATTACGCTGTCCCACAGCTTGGTGGTCGCGTCAGTTGCGCCAGCCAGGAAGGATTCGTCACCTTCATACGGGGTATAGTTTTTCTGAATGAAGTCACGTACGTTTACTTCATTCTGCCAGTCACCTTTCGCAAAACCTTCCCAGGCTGTGGCTAACTTTTCATTAAGCTCGGACATGTAACACCTACCTTCTTAAGTGGATTTTTTATTTACTGCCTGAGAAAACCATCAATGATGATCATCGCCACGCAGGTAAATGACCCAGTATGTCAACCCAACTAACAGACCCCCACCGATAATGTTCCCGATAGTGACAGGGATCAGGTTATCAGTAATGAAATTCATAATAGTCAGGTGAGAGAAACTTTCCGGGGATGAACCAACTGCGGTCCAGAACTCCGGGCTCGCAAAGTCGCGGATAACAATGCCCATTGGGATCATGAACATATTCGCGATACTGTGCTCAAAGCCGCTGGCAACGAACATCGCAACCGGCAGAACCATAATTAAGGCTTTGTCCATCAGGCTACGACCCGAGTAGCTCATCCATACAGCCAGGCAGACCATCAGGTTAGCGAGGATGCCGAGAGCAACGGCTTCGATAAATGTGTGGTGCATTTTGTGGTCGGCGGTTTGCAGGACGTTAAGGCCCCAGCCACCGTTGGCGGTCATGTACTCGCCAGAAAGCCACATCAACAAAACAAAGAGCAGACAGCCAACCAGGTTACCCACGTAGACGTTAAGCCAGTTACGTGCCAGCTGACCCCAGGTAATTCTTCCGCTGGCCTTGGCCACGACAATCAGCACCGTTGAGGTGAAGAGGTCGGCGCCGCAGATGACGCAGAGAATCAGACCCAGTGAGAAGCAAATGCCGCCAATCAGTTTGGCCATGCCGAAAGGCATTCCGGCAGTACCGGTGGTGGCGGTGATATAGAAGACGAAAGCGATAGAGATGAACACACCAGCCGTGATCGCCAGATAGAACGTCTTCATCGGGTGTTTCGTTGCTTTATAGACACCCGCTTCTTCGGCAACTTTAGCCATTGCAGCGGGGAGTAAAAGATCAAAAGGGTTGTCAGCTTTCACACTAACTCTCTCTTTATTAAGTCGGCGACGAGATACTAACAAAGCATTATAGAAGAGAAATTGATATAGATCATATCTCGCCTGGCTTATAGGCCCGCAGTGTGTATGGTTTTACGACAAATGCGGAGTAAGTATTTGATTATCCGTATAAAAATAAATTTTAAAAGTTATGAAAAGAGTTGAATTTTTTCGTTCAGCCACCTCTGAAGCAGTTAATTAATATGGAGTATTAACCATAAAAAGTAACAGTAAAGCCCAGATCAATATTATTATATTTACCCGTATTTAACTTTATTATTACAATCAACAATCATTGCCGAAGAAAATAAAAAACGGGGCAATGAAATTGCCCCGTAATATAGCCCAGACGATTGAATACGCCTACTGCTGGTAATGTTATATGCGCTTATTTTGACCAGTAAGCGGCTTTAGCTTTCTGCAGCTTTTCGTAGGCCTTCAGCAGCGACTGATGCGCCGGGAAGGCTTTCAGATCGCTATCAACAGCCTGCAGGCCATAGAACGGCGCTTCGCCGCTCAGGGCCGCGCTGGCTGCTTCTACGGCTTCAGCGCCGTACATGCGCACGAAAGCATTCAGGTATTGCAGCGGTTCGCGATCCTCTTCCTGTGCAAGCAGCAGCAGGGTTTGCAGGCAGCGGTAATAATTGGTGCGCTCGGCAGAGAAGACCGACTGGTTGAATTCCATGGTCCACTCGGTCCAGGCCAGAGCCTGATCCAAATCGCCACCCGCCAGGGCCAGCATTGCTTTCAGCTCACCGATACGCAGGGTATACCAGCCGTTGTCTTTACCGGTCGCCAGACCCAGCAGTTCGCGTACGCGGGTGAAGTCATCGTGGCCTTCTTCGTCCAGTTGAGCGATCAGGTTCAGATAATCTTCTTTCTCCCATTCGCTGCCCGGCAGTGCCAGCAGCGTTTCGCGCAGGTGCGCACCCATGCTGTTATTCGCCAGCCAAAGATCTTCAGCAGGGTAGATGTCGGACATGCCCGGAACAATAATGCGGCACGCGTAGACGCCAAGATGCTCGTAATCGGCAATGTACACTTCCTGATCTTCCGCATTGAAGATCGCCATCAGCGTAGCGAACTCTTCTTCCGTGGTTCCGGCAAAGCTCCAGTCCACGAACGGATAGTCGGCGTCCTGCTTGAACATATCCCAGGAAATTAAGCCGCTGGAATCGATGAAGTGGGTTTCAAGGTTGGTATGCTCGGCCACTTCTTCGTCGTCAAACGTTGGCGGCGTAAACACGTCGAGATCTTTCAGGCTACGGCCCTGCAGCAGCTCGGTAACGGTACGCTCCAGCGCCACGCCGAAGTCCGGGTGCGCGCCGAAGGAGGCGAAGCAGGTGCCGTTGGTTGGGTTAAACAGCACGACGCAGATGACCGGGTACTTACCGCCCAGAGAGCCGTCATAGGCAAAGATTGGGAAACCTTCTGCTTCCAGCTTGGCGATGGACTCCACTACGCCCGGGTAGCGTGCCAGCACGTCTGCCGGAATTTCAGGCAGGCTGATGGATTCAGCGATGATGCGGTTTTTGATGTGACGTTCAAAGACTTCAGACAGACCCTGCACGCGCGCTTCATTGCGGGTATTACCGGCGGACATACCGTTGGACACATACAGGTTGCCGACGATGTTCATCGGGATATAGACGGTCTGCTCGTCAGACTGACGGGTAAACGGCAGGGCGCAGATACCGCGATCCTCGTTACCGGACTGCAGATCGATCAGCATGCTGGCGGTCAGTTCGTTGTCCGGATCGTAGAAGGCACGCAGGCGAGCGTCGAGAATACCTTTCGGCAGTTCGTCATCTTCGGTCAACGGGAACCATTTTTCATTTGGATAGTGAACGAACGGGCCGTTAGCGATGGTCTCGCCCAGCCAGAAGTCAGCGAAGAAATAGTTGGTGGACAGACGCTCAAAATACTCACCCAGCGCAGAGGCCAGTGCCGCTTTTTTTGTCGCGCCTTTACCGTTGGTAAAGCACAGGGCACACTCTTTGTCGCGAATATGCACGGACCAGACATGAGGCACCGGATTGAGCCAGGAGGCTTCTTCGATGTTAAAACCCAGGTCGGTCAGTTTCTGCTGGAAGCGAGCGATGGAATCTTCCAGGGCGGCGTCTTTGCCGGGGATAAACGTTTGAGTCATGGCGGTCACTTTTATCGTACGTAAAGCGCGCAATGATACGGGTTTTGCGTGACGGGTGCTATCTTCGGCGAAAATAAATGGCTGGACTATGCTTAGTGGCAGTAACTGACTGTTAAGGCATAGAAAAATGAAAGCATTTGATCTCCAGCGGATGGCGTTTGATAAAGTTCCTCCTGAATTTCTGGGCGAAGTGGCGCTGCGCAGCCTGTATACCTTCGTACTTGTCTTCCTGTTTCTTAAAATCACCGGTCGTCGCGGCGTAAGGCAGATGTCGCTCTTTGAGGTGTTGATTATTCTGACGCTGGGTTCCGCGGCGGGGGACGTCGCCTTCTATGATGATGTGCCGATGGTGCCGGTGTTTATCGTTTTTGTCTCACTGGCGCTACTTTACCGTCTTGTCATGTGGCTGATGTCGAAAAGTGAAAAGCTGGAAGATCTGCTTGAAGGGAAGCCGGTCGTTATCGTCGAGGACGGACAGCTGGCCTGGGAAAATGTACAAAGCGCCAATATGACCGAGTTTGAGTTCTTTATGGAGCTACGCCTGAACAGCGTTGAACAGCTCGGGCAGGTGCGTCTGGCGATCATGGAAACCAACGGGCAGATCAGCGTTTATTACTATTCTGACGACGAGGTGAAGCCGGGACTGTGTATCCTGCCGGATATGCTGGTCGAGCGTTTCAGAACCGTACCTGAGTCAGGCGAGTATGCCTGCGTGAGATGTAGCCATGTCGTCGCGATGCAGCCGGGGGATCGTCAATTATGCCCCCGCTGTGCAAATCCGGAATGGACGAAGGTTAGCCGGGCCAAACGCATCACCTGACAGCCATTTTGTCGGTTTTGTCTTAACGAGGCGGCAGATTGTTTTGTGTGACGTGGGGCACATTTCACGGGTCATAAGTTTTAGACATTGCGGCGCGTGTCACTGAATGATAAAACCGATATCCACAGTTATAACTTATGGCTTTTAGCGTGGTGAGGGGAAATGGCTCAAGTCTTTAATTTCAGTTCAGGTCCGGCAATGTTACCGGCAGACGTGCTTAAACAGGCTCAACAGGAACTTTGTGACTGGAACGGTCTCGGTACGTCGGTGATGGAAATCAGCCACCGGGGTAAAGAGTTTATTCAGGTGGCAGAAGAGGCAGAAAAGGATTTTCGCGATCTGCTGAATATTCCCTCGAACTACAAAGTATTGTTCTGTCACGGCGGTGGACGCGGCCAGTTTGCGGGTATTCCGCTGAATATCCTCGGTGACAAAACGACGGCTGACTACGTTGATGCGGGTTACTGGGCAGCAAGCGCCATTAAAGAAGCGTATAAATACTGCACGCCGAATGTGATCGACGCCAAAGTGACCGTTGACGGTCTCCGCGCTGTGAAGCCAATGCGCGAGTGGCAGCTTTCTGATAATGCAGCGTATCTGCACTACTGCCCGAACGAAACCATTGACGGGATTGCCATCGACGAGACGCCAGACTTCGGCAGCGATGTCGTGGTTGCCGCCGACTTCTCCTCCAGCATTCTGTCTGCCCCAATTGATGTCAGCCGCTACGGCGTTATCTATGCGGGCGCGCAGAAAAATATCGGTCCGGCCGGTTTGACTATCGTCGTCGTGCGTGAAGATCTGCTGGGTAAAGCACATAAATCCTGCCCGTCGATTCTTGATTACACCGTGCTGAACGACAACGATTCTATGTTCAACACCCCACCGACGTTTGCCTGGTACCTCTCCGGCCTGGTCTTCAAATGGCTGAAGCAAAACGGCGGCGTGGCGCAGATGGACAAAGTAAATCAGCAGAAAGCTGAACTGCTGTATGGCGTGATCGACAAGAGCGATTTCTACCGCAACGATGTAGCGAACGCTAACCGTTCCCGCATGAACGTACCGTTCCAGCTGGCGGACAGCAACCTGGACAAAGTGTTCCTGGAAGAGTCCTTCGCGGCAGGTCTGCATGCGCTCAAAGGTCACCGTGTCGTTGGCGGCATGCGTGCCTCCATCTATAACGCGATGCCGCTGGAAGGCGTTAAAGCCCTGACGGATTTCATGATCGACTTCGAACGTCGTCACGGTTAATTTGCTGTTTTTCACCCCCGCAGCGCCCCTGCGGGGTTTTTATTATGTTGAGTTGAGAGTTTAGTTTTCATGGAATCCCTGACGTTACAACCTATCGCGCGGGTAGATGGCACCATTAATCTGCCTGGTTCAAAAAGTGTCTCGAACCGCGCTCTGCTGCTGGCAGCTCTGGCAAACGGCACCACCGTCCTTACAAACCTGCTGGACAGCGATGACGTGCGCCATATGCTCAATGCGCTGAAAGCGTTGGGCGTTCATTACACTCTCTCCGACGATCGTACCCGCTGCGAAGTGACCGGCAACGGCGGCGCGCTGCGCTCGGGTGAAGAGCTTGAGCTTTTTCTGGGTAACGCGGGTACCGCGATGCGTCCGCTGGCGGCGGCCCTGTGCCTGGGAAGCAACAATATTGTGCTGACCGGCGAGCCGCGCATGAAAGAGCGCCCGATTGGTCACCTGGTGGATGCCCTGCGTCAGGGCGGCGCGCAGATTGACTATCTGGAGCAGGAAAACTATCCGCCACTGCGTCTGCGCGGCGGTTTTACCGGCGGTCACGTCGAGGTTGACGGCAGCGTCTCCAGCCAGTTCCTGACGGCACTGCTGATGACCGCGCCGCTGGCCCCGCAGGATACAGTTATCACGATTAAAGGCGAGCTGGTCTCCAAACCGTACATTGATATCACGCTGCACCTGATGAAAACCTTCGGTGTTGAGGTAGAAAACCAGTCTTATCAGCGCTTCGTGGTGCGCGGGGCACAGCAGTACCAGTCTCCGGGCAACTACCTGGTTGAAGGGGATGCGTCATCCGCGTCCTACTTCCTGGCCGCGGGTGCGATTAAGGGCGGAACGGTAAAAGTGACCGGTATTGGCCGTAACAGCGTGCAGGGCGATATCCGTTTTGCGGACGTGCTGGAAAAAATGGGCGCCATTGTCACCTGGGGCGATGACTTTATCTCCTGTACCCACGGTGAGCTGAACGCCATCGACATGGACATGAACCATATCCCGGATGCGGCGATGACCATTGCCACGGCGGCGCTGTTCGCCAAAGGCACCACCACGCTGCGTAACATCTACAACTGGCGCGTAAAAGAGACGGACCGCCTGTTCGCGATGGCGACAGAGCTGCGAAAAGTCGGTGCCGAGGTGGAAGAGGGCGAAGACTACATTCGCGTCACGCCTCCTGCAAAACTGCAGTTTGCGGAAATCGGAACCTACAACGATCACCGTATGGCGATGTGCTTCTCGCTGGTGGCGCTGTCAGATACGCCTGTCACGATCCTTGACCCGAAATGTACCGCGAAAACCTTCCCGGACTACTTCGAACAGCTGGCACGCATTAGCACGTTGGCCTGATAACGCCTTGCCGCATCGCCCGATGCGGCATTTGCTTACGCTTCATTACGAACACCTCCGCTCATTTCTTCTACACTCTGCTTCAATCATTCCGTAATTTGCACGCAAAGGTAACAGTTGCGCACGTTGGCGCGTATAATGCGCGGCGTTCATGTAAACGGTATGCCTTATTTAAGGAGAAAAAGATGACGGCAATTGCCCCGGTAATCACCATTGATGGGCCGAGTGGCGCAGGGAAAGGGACTCTGTGCAAAGCGATGGCGGAAGCATTGCAATGGCATCTTTTAGATTCGGGAGCAATCTATCGCGTGCTGGCGCTGGCCGCGCTGCATCATCACGTGGATGTCGCGTCTGAAGAGGCGCTGGTTCCGCTGGCTGCGCATCTGGATGTGCGCTTCGTGTCAACCGATGGCAACCTGGAAGTCATCCTTGAAGGGGAAGACGTGAGCGGGGAAATCCGTACTCAGGAAGTGGCGAATGCGGCCTCGCAGGTCGCGGCCTTCCCGCGCGTTCGCGAGGCGCTGTTGCGTCGTCAGCGCGCGTTTCGTGAAGCCCCGGGTCTGATCGCGGACGGACGTGATATGGGAACCGTGGTCTTCCCTGATGCACCTGTGAAAATTTTCCTTGACGCCTCTTCGGAAGAACGTGCGCAACGCCGCATGCTTCAGTTGCAGGAAAAGGGGTTTAGTGTTAACTTTGATCGCCTTTTATCCGAGATAAAAGAGCGCGATGACCGCGATCGTAACCGCGCCGTCGCCCCACTTGTTCCAGCAGAAGATGCATTAGTTCTGGATTCAACCAGTTTAACTATTGAGCAAGTGATTGAAAAAGCGCTACAATATGCGCGCCAAAAACTGGCACTCGCGTAATCGCGACCGATTTAGCAGTACCCCCGCTGCAATGGATTGACGGCGGGTATGTGAAACAACCCCATCCGGCACGGAGCCAGGTGGACGTTAATATTAACCTGAAGATTAAACATGACTGAATCTTTTGCTCAACTGTTTGAAGAATCCTTAAAAGAAATCGAAACCCGCCCGGGTTCCATCGTTCGCGGTGTTGTTGTTGCTATCGACAAAGACGTAGTACTGGTTGACGCCGGTCTGAAATCTGAGTCCGCCATTCCGGCAGAGCAGTTCAAAAACGCCCAGGGCGAGCTGGAAATCCAGGTTGGCGACGAAGTTGACGTTGCTCTGGACGCAGTAGAAGACGGCTTCGGTGAAACCCTGCTTTCTCGTGAGAAAGCGAAACGTCACGAAGCATGGATCACGCTGGAAAAAGCTTACGAAGAAGCTGAAACTGTGGTCGGTGTTATCAACGGCAAAGTTAAAGGTGGCTTCACTGTTGAGCTGAATGGTATTCGTGCGTTCCTGCCAGGTTCTCTGGTAGACGTTCGTCCAGTTCGTGACACTCTGCACCTGGAAGGCAAAGAGCTTGAGTTCAAAGTAATCAAGCTGGACCAGAAGCGTAACAACGTTGTTGTTTCCCGTCGTGCCGTTATCGAATCCGAAAACAGCGCAGAACGCGATCAGCTGCTGGAAAACCTGCAGGAAGGCATGGAAGTCAAAGGTATCGTTAAGAACCTCACTGACTACGGCGCATTCGTTGACCTGGGCGGCGTTGATGGCCTGCTGCACATCACCGACATGGCGTGGAAACGCGTTAAGCACCCAAGCGAAATCGTGAACGTGGGCGACGAAATCACTGTTAAAGTGCTGAAGTTCGACCGCGAGCGTACTCGTGTATCCCTCGGCCTGAAACAGCTGGGCGAAGATCCATGGGTAGCTATCGCTAAGCGTTACCCAGAAGGTACTAAACTGACTGGTCGCGTAACCAACCTGACTGACTACGGCTGCTTCGTTGAAATCGAAGAAGGCGTTGAAGGTCTGGTGCACGTTTCCGAAATGGACTGGACCAACAAAAACATCCACCCATCCAAAGTTGTTAACGTTGGTGATGTAGTGGAAGTGATGGTTCTGGATATCGACGAAGAACGTCGTCGTATCTCCCTGGGCCTGAAACAGTGCAAAAACAACCCATGGCAGCAGTTCGCGGAAACCCACAACAAGGGCGACCGTGTTGAAGGTAAAATCAAGTCTATCACTGACTTCGGTATCTTCATCGGCCTGGACGGCGGCATCGATGGCCTGGTTCACCTGTCTGACATCTCCTGGAACGTTGCAGGCGAAGAAGCAGTTCGTGAATACAAAAAAGGCGACGAAATCGCTGCAGTTGTTCTGCAGGTTGACGCAGAGCGTGAGCGTATCTCCCTGGGCGTTAAACAGCTCGCAGAAGATCCGTTCAACAACTGGGTTGCACTGAACAAGAAAGGCGCAATCGTAAACGGTAAAGTAACTGCAGTTGACGCTAAAGGCGCAACCGTAGAACTGGCTGACGGCGTTGAAGGTTACCTGCGCGCTTCTGAAGCTTCACGTGACCGCGTTGAAGATGCCACTCTGGTTCTGAACGTAGGCGACGACGTTGAAGCTAAGTTCACCGGTGTTGACCGTAAGAACCGTGCAATCAGCCTGTCTGTTCGTGCTAAAGACGAAGCTGATGAGAAAGATGCAATCGCAACTGTTAACAAACAGGAAGATGCAAACTTCTCTAACAACGCAATGGCTGAAGCTTTCAAAGCAGCTAAAGGCGAGTAATATCAGGTTCTCAGCATCATTTGCGCTGTAACGCATTTACAGCGCGAAGGATGAGGAGCAAACTTGACAGATTGCAGGATTCGTCCTGTAATCAATAACAAAGGGCGGCTACGGCCGCCCTTGTTTAATGAGCTGTTCAGCTAATTGGTTTGAAAGGAACCGGAGGAATCATGACCAAGTCAGAATTGATTGAAAGACTTGCCAGTCAGCAACCGCATATCCCTGCCAAGGCAGTGGAAGATGCCGTAAAAGAGATGCTGGAGCATATGGCCTCCACTCTTGCCCAGGGCGAGCGCATTGAAATCCGCGGTTTCGGTAGTTTTTCTCTGCACTATCGTGCTCCACGTACCGGGCGTAACCCGAAAACTGGCGATAAAGTCGAGCTGGAAGGTAAGTACGTTCCACACTTTAAGCCGGGTAAAGAACTGCGCGATCGCGCCAATATTTACGGCAACTGAGTTTAGCCAGCCGGTTAAACTGGGTTCGAAAGAAAGCACCTGCGGGTGCTTTTTTTGTCTCTGTCGCTTTCATTCTGAATGTGTCCCGCATTTTTCGTTTCGTTTTCTGCAACCCGTTAAATACCTTGCTGCGCTTGCTGTAAATCGCATCCTTCACACCTGACGACCCGCTCAACCTGCTTGCATACTGCCACCCTGAAACAGGGAGGAAGCAATGGGAATTCCCGCGCTTAGCGTCTGCGCCATTCTGGCGATAGTTCCGTTACTCTGGTTACCTGAACTGCCATCACCTTACACCGTGTGGGTCATGGTGGCTGGCGGGATAGTCCTTGCTGCATGGCAAAACCATCGAGTGAAGTATGCTGGTATTACGCTGTTATTTTGTGCGTGGGGCATTCTGGCCGCGCAGGAGAGCGTCTGGCCGATGCAGCATTTAACAACAGGAGCTGTGCAGGCTGAGGTAGAGCTCACCGCGACCGACGGCGCTACTCTGCATCAGGGAAACATTCGCAGCGTCGATGGCAAGCGCTGGTGGGCCTCCACCGGCGTAACGCTGTATGGCAATTATCTGCCCCAGAAATCGTGCGCCGGTCAGCGCTGGACCATGACGCTCAGGCTCAGGCCTGCCCATGGCGAACTGAACGAAGGAGGATATGATTCTCAGCGCAGCGCTTTTGCCCAACATCAAACGCTAAGCGGGCGCTTCACCCGCGCTGAACTCGTCGATGGCCGCTGCAGCCTGCGAGCGCAATACCTGATGTCACTGCAGAACCGACTTTCGGCTTACCGCTGGGGGGCGGTTATCCTCGGACTGGGAATGGGAGAACGTCTGGATGTTCCCCGGGAAATAAAAGACCTGATGCGTGAAACCGGCACGCTGCATTTGATGGCGATTTCGGGTCTGCATATCGCGCTGGCGGCATCCCTCGTCTGGTTACTCGCACGTGGGCTCCAGTTTTTATTACCCAGCCACCGGGTCCACTGGCAGATGCCTCTCCTGGCCGGGTTGTGCTTTGCCGCTTTCTACGCCTGGCTTACCGGTCTGCAACCTCCTGCGCTACGAACGGCCATCGCGCTTGCTGTGCTTGCCATATTGCGAATCGCTGCCCGTCAATGGTCTCCCTGGCAGGTATGGGTGTGCTGTATCGCGGCGATCCTCATAAGCGATCCCCTAGCCGTACTTTCGCAGAGTCTGGCCCTGTCCGCATTTGCCGTCGCCGCGCTGATTTTCTGGTTCCAGTGGCTGCCTCTTCCTGACTGGCACCGGGCACGACGTATACGGCCGCTACTAAACCTGATCCATCTGCAGGTCGGCATGCTGATGTTGCTCATGCCGTTACAGGTCCTGATTTTCCATGGCTTCAGTATCTCCTCCCTGGTCGCGAATCTCTTCGCCGTTCCCCTGGTGACGTTTGTCTCCGTGCCGCTGATCCTGCTCGGTATGCTGCTTCATCTGCTGCCGCTGGCGGCACTGGAAAGCGTCGTCTGGTTCGCAGCCGATAAGTCACTGGCGGGGTTGTTCTGGCTCCTCATGCGCCTGCCTGATGGCTGGCAGAGTGTCGACCAACGCTGGCAATACATGACATTACTGCCGTGGTTGAGCATCATTGCCTGGCGTTTTCGCGCATGGAAAACCCTTCCTGCCGTTTGTCTTGCAGGAAGCGTCTTACTGGCATTTCCTCTCTGGCGAACGGCAAAAAGCGAGAGCTGGACGCTGCATATGCTGGACGTGGGGCAGGGGCTGGCGATGGTTATTGAACGGCAGGGGAAAGCCATTCTCTATGATACCGGGCTCGCCTGGCCGGGCGGGGATAGCGCGCAGCGGTTAATTATTCCGTGGCTGCGCTGGCATCATCTGCGGCCTGAAGGCGTAATTCTCAGTCATGAACACCTCGACCATGCGGGAGGCCTCGCATCGTTGCAAAAAACGTGGCCTGACGTGTGGGTAAGAAGCCCCTTGCGCCAGTCGGGACATCGTCCCTGTTTTCGCGGGCAGAGATGGCAATGGCAGGGACTCACCTTCAGCGTCCACTGGCCCCCTGAAAATTACCCGGCTCAGGGAAACAACCGTTCCTGCGTGGTAAAGGTGGGCGACGGCGAGCAGAGTGTTCTGCTCACAGGGGACATTGAAGCGCAAGCGGAACAGGCTATGCTTAGCCATTACTGGCGTTATCTGACGTCCACGCTCATACAGGTGCCCCATCATGGCAGTAATACCTCGTCTTCATTGCCGCTGGTAGAGCGGGTGGAAGGCGAGATCGCTCTGGATTCAGCGGCACGGTATAACGCATGGCGATTCCCGTCGGCAAAAGTTGTCCGACGTTATCGAAAAGAGGGGTATATCTGGCACGATACTCCCCATTCTGGACAAATATCGGTGACATTCTCGCAACATCACTGGCAAATCCGGCGCTTGCGAGAGCAATTTTTACCCGTTTGGTATCATCAGTGGTTTGGCGCGCCCGTCGATAACGGGTAGAATATGCGGCTATTTCAACGAATGCTGGTTTTTTGAATGCATAACGACAAAGATCTCTCCACGTGGCAAACCTTCCGCCGACTCTGGCCGATGATTGCGCCCTTTAAAACAGGCCTGATCGTGGCGGGAGTAGCGTTAATCCTCAACGCAGCCAGCGATACTTTTATGCTATCGCTTCTCAAACCGTTACTGGACGACGGTTTTGGTAAAACGGATCGCTCAGTGTTGCTATGGATGCCTCTGGTGGTTATCGGACTGATGATCTTGCGCGGCATCACCAGCTATATCTCCAGCTACTGTATTTCCTGGGTATCCGGGAAAGTGGTGATGACCATGCGCCGTCGCCTGTTCAGTCACATGATGGGGATGCCGGTCTCATTCTTTGATAAGCAGTCTACCGGGACGCTGCTATCCCGTATTACCTACGACTCCGAGCAGGTTGCCTCCTCGTCATCAAGCGCACTGATCACCGTCGTGCGTGAGGGCGCATCGATCATTGGCCTGTTCGCAATGATGTTCTATTACAGCTGGCAGCTGTCGATCATCCTCATCGTTCTGGCGCCGATAGTTTCTATTGCTATCCGCGTCGTCTCAAAGCGCTTCCGCAATATCAGTAAGAATATGCAGAACACGATGGGACAGGTAACGACCAGCGCGGAACAGATGCTGAAAGGACACAAAGAAGTCCTGATTTTTGGCGGTCAGGAAGTCGAAACCCACCGCTTTGACAAAGTCAGCAACAAAATGCGTCTGCAGGGGATGAAAATGGTCTCGGCCTCTTCCATCTCTGACCCGATTATTCAGCTGATTGCCTCCCTGGCTCTGGCATTCGTCCTGTATGCGGCAAGCTTCCCGAGCGTCATGGAGACGCTGACGGCGGGTACCATCACAGTGGTCTTCTCCTCTATGATCGCCCTGATGCGTCCGCTGAAATCACTGACGAACGTCAATGCCCAGTTCCAGCGCGGGATGGCCGCCTGCCAGACGTTGTTCAGCATTCTGGATTCCGAGCAGGAAAAAGACGAAGGTACACGCGAAATTGAGCGCGCCCGTGGCGATGTCGAATTCCGCAACGTTACCTTCGCCTATCCTGGTCGTGAAACGCCGGCGCTGCGTAATATCAATCTGTCCATTCCGGCGGGTAAAACTGTGGCGCTGGTGGGGCGTTCCGGCTCGGGTAAATCGACCATTGCCAGCCTGATCACCCGTTTCTACGATATTAACGAAGGTGAGATCCTGTTAGACGGTCATGACCTGCGGGAATATACCCTGCAGTCGCTGCGTAATCAGGTGGCGCTGGTTTCCCAGAACGTGCACCTGTTCAACGATACCGTGGCTAACAACATTGCCTATGCGCGCACAGATGAGTACAGCCGCGAGCAGATTGAGAACGCCGCGCGGATGGCCTACGCAATGGACTTTATCAACAAGATGGATAACGGTCTGGATACGATAATCGGTGAGAATGGGGTACTGCTCTCCGGTGGTCAGCGTCAGCGTATCGCCATTGCGCGTGCGCTGCTGCGCGACAGCCCGATTCTGATTCTGGACGAAGCGACTTCGGCGCTGGATACGGAATCTGAACGCGCTATTCAGTCGGCACTGGATGAACTGCAAAAGAACCGTACCTCGCTGGTGATTGCGCACCGCCTGTCGACTATCGAGCAGGCTGACGAAATCGTCGTGGTTGAGGACGGCATCATTGTTGAACGCGGAAGCCATGCTGATTTGCTGGAACACCGCGGCGTTTACGCCCAGCTTCATAAGATGCAGTTTGGCGAATGATTGCACGCATCTGGTCCGGTAAATCCCCGCTGTGGCTGCTGCTTTTGCCGCTCTCCTGGCTATACGGCCTGGTGAGCGGCACAATCCGTCTGCTTTACCGTCTGGGGCTGAAGCGTGCCTGGCGCGCGCCGGTTCCGGTTGTGGTTGTCGGTAATCTTACGGCGGGTGGCAACGGTAAAACGCCGGTGGTGATCTGGCTGGTGGAGCAATTGCAAAAACGCGGCATCCGCCCGGGGGTGGTATCGCGCGGATATGGTGGTAAAGCGGCGCGTTATCCGCTGCTGCTGACGGCGGAAACCACGACCGCCGAAGCGGGTGATGAACCGGTATTGATTTTTCAGCGTACCGGCGCACCGGTTGCGGTCTCCCCGGTGCGCAGCGACGCCGTTCAGGCACTGCTTGCCGAACACGCGGTGCAAATCATTATCACTGACGATGGCCTGCAGCATTACGCCCTGGCGCGTGATAAAGAGATTGTGGTCATCGACGGCGTTCGCCGTTTTGGTAACGGCTGGTGGCTGCCGGCTGGCCCCATGCGCGAACGCGCTTCGCGTCTTAAGTCCGTTGATGCGGTGATCGTGAACGGGGGGGAGGCAAATGCGGGTGAAATCCCGATGCATCTTCAGCCGGGTCTGGCGATCAACCTGGTGACGGGGGAACGCCGGTCGGTTGCGGAGCTGCCTTCACTGGTGGCGATGGCGGGGATTGGCCATCCGCCACGCTTCTTTACGACGCTGGAACAGTGTGGTGCCCGGCTGGAAAAACGCGTTCCGTTGGCCGACCATCAGGCGCTGGTGGAAGGGCAGGTAGACGCCCTGACCGTACCCGGACAGGCGCTGATCATGACCGAAAAAGATGCGGTGAAATGCCGTGCCTTTGCGAAAGATAACTGGTGGTATCTGCCGGTTGACGCTGAACTCAGCGGCGAGCAGCCGGAACAATTGCTCAAGGAACTGATTGCGTTGGTGCAGTAAAGGCTTACGCGGTTCTGGTGGCGCTTTGACTGACAGGAAAACGCATGTCTTTACCGCAACTCTCGCTTTCAGCCGCACGTCATTTACACCTTGCCGCGCAGGGGCTGCTCAAAAAGCCCCGCCGCCGCGCGCAGCCTGCCGATATTCTCTCGACCGTTCAGCGCATGTCGCTACTGCAAATCGACACCATTAACATTGTGGCCCGCAGCCCTTACCTGGTCCTGTTTAGCCGCCTGGGGAGTTATCCTTCTCAGTGGCTGGATGAGGCGCTCAGCAAGGGGGAGTTAATGGAGTACTGGGCGCACGAAGCCTGCTTCCTGCCCCGCAGCGATTTTGCCCTGGTTCGCCACCGTATGCTTGCCCCGGAAAAGATGGGCTGGAAATACCGACAGGCGTGGATGCAGGAACATGCGGCCGAAATTGAGCAGCTTATCGCGCATATTCAGGAAAACGGTCCCGTACGCTCCGCCGATTTTGAACACCCGCGCAAGGGTACAAGCGGCTGGTGGGAGTGGAAGCCGCACAAACGTCATCTCGAAGGGCTGTTTACCTCTGGCAAAGTCATGGTGATTGAACGGCGTAATTTTCAGCGCGTCTACGACCTGACGCATCGCGTGATGCCGCACTGGGACGACGAGCGCGACCTGCTTACCCTGGAGGCGGCCGAGGCCGTTATGCTGGAGAACAGCGCCCGAAGCCTGGGGATTTTTCGCGCGCAGTGGCTGGCAGATTATTATCGCCTGCGTCAGCCCGCGCTAAAACCGCTGCTGGACATGTGGCAACGCGAACAGCGCGTCATCCCCGTCACGGTGGAAACGCTGGGCGAAATGTGGCTGCATGCGGATCTCCTCCCGTTATTGCCTCAGGCTCTGGAGGGGAAACTTCAGGCAACCCACAGCGCGGTATTGTCGCCTTTCGACCCGGTTGTCTGGGACAGAAAACGCGCCGAGCAGCTCTTTGATTTCAGCTACCGGCTGGAATGTTATACCCCGGCCCCAAAGCGCCAGTATGGTTACTTTGTTTTACCGCTGCTGCATAAGGGACAGCTGGTCGGGCGCATGGACGCCAAAATGCACCGCAAGACCGGCACGCTTGAAATCATTGCGCTTTATCTGCAAGAGGGCGTCAGGGTGACGGCGAGCCTGGAAAAAGGATTAACGTCCGCCATTAGCGAATTCGCGCGCTGGCAGGGTGCCGACGACGTGACGCTGGGACGGGTACCCGACGGACTGTTTACGTCCTGTCGAAGTGGCTGGGAAACAGGCACGCCCTGAAAAGGGAATGTGTTAAGCTTTAGCGATTACCCATACGGAGGAACTATGGATCACCGTTTACTTGAAATTATTGCCTGCCCGGTATGCAACGGCAAACTCTACTACAGCCAGGACAAACAGGAGCTGATTTGCAAGCTGGACAGCCTGGCTTTCCCGCTGCGTGACGGCATTCCGGTACTGCTGGAAAATGAAGCGCGTTCACTGGTGGCAGAAGAGAGCAAACCATGAGTTTTGTTGTCATTATTCCTGCGCGCTACGCGTCTACGCGTCTGCCGGGTAAACCGCTGGTGGATATCAACGGCAAGCCAATGATTGTGCATGTCCTTGAGCGTGCAAGGGAATCCGGTGCCGACCGCGTGATTGTTGCAACCGATCATCCCGACGTCGCCCGTGCGGTTGAGGCGGCAGGCGGTGAGGTATGCATGACCCGCGCCGATCACCAGTCCGGCACCGAGCGTCTGGCGGAAGTGGTTGAGAAATGTGGTTTTAGTGATGATACGGTCATCGTTAACGTGCAGGGTGACGAGCCGATGATCCCGGCGGTGATTATCCGTCAGGTGGCAGAAAACCTGGCGCAGCGTCAGGTCGGTATGGCGACGCTCGCGGTGCCTGTTCACCATGCGGAAGAGGCTTTCAACCCGAATGCGGTGAAGGTGGTCATGGATGCCGAAGGCTATGCGCTCTATTTCTCCCGCGCCACGATCCCGTGGGATCGCGATCGCTTTGCGCTCTCTAAAGAGACCATCGGTGATACCTTCCTGCGTCATATAGGGATCTACGGCTATCGGGCCGGTTTTATTCGTCGATATGTGACCTGGGCACCGAGTCCGCTGGAGCATATCGAAATGCTGGAGCAGCTTCGCGTGCTCTGGTATGGCGAAAAAATTCACGTTGCCGTTGCCAGCGAAGTGCCTGGTACGGGCGTTGACACGCCGGAAGATCTTGAGCGCGTTCGCGCTGAGTTGCGCTAATACCGCCTGCATCCCTCCTGACGGGGGGATGTTCCTCTCCTCGTTAATTTCCCTTTCTTTTCCCTAATTGATCTCTTCCGGGTGACATCTTCCTTCAGGACGCTCATTATAAAAGCAGTAGTCTTAATGGGGGTAATCTCATATGGAACAGCTGCGTGCCGAACTTAGCCATCTGCTGGGTGAGAAATTAAGCCGTGTCGAATGCGTGAGTGAAAAGGTCGATACCGCGCTTTGGTCGTTGTATGACAGTCAGGGCAACCCAATGCCGCTGATGGCCAGAAGTTTCACCTCACCGGGTGTGGCCAGGCAGCTTGCCTGGAAAATGTCGATGCTGGCGCGGGAGGGAACCGTCCGTATGCCGACGGTGTACGGTGTGATGACCCATGAGGAACATCCCGGCCCGGATGTGCTGCTGATTGAGCGCTTGCGCGGCGTGCCCGTTGAAGCGCCCGCGCGCACGCCGGAGCGCTGGGAGCAGTTAAAAGATCAGATTGTCGAGGCGCTGCTCGCCTGGCACCGTCAGGATAGCCGCGGACTTGTCGGTCCGGTCGACAGCACTCAGGAAAACCTGTGGCCGCTGTGGTATCGCCAGCGGGTTGAGGTTCTGTGGGGGACGCTTAACCAGTTCAACAATACCGGTTTAACCATGCAGGATAAGCGAATTCTGTTTCGCACCCGCGAGTGTTTACCGGCGCTGTTCGACGGTTTTAATGACAACTGCGTGCTAATCCACGGTAATTTCACCCTGCGCAGCATGCTCAAAGACTCCCGCAGCGATCAGCTTCTGGCGATGCTGGGGCCGGGGATCATGCTCTGGGCTCCGCGCGAATACGAGCTGTTCAGGCTCAGCGACAGCGGGGCGGCGGAAGGTTTATTGTGGCATTACCTTCAACGCGCGCCCGTTGCAGAAGCGTTTCTCTGGCGGCGCTGGCTTTATCTGCTCTGGGACGAAGTTGCGCAGCTGGTCAATACCGGACGTTTTAATCGCGCAAACTTCGATCTGGCAACAAAATCACTCCTGCCCTGGCTCGCCTGACGATCCTTTCAGCCACTGCCAGAGGCGTCCGAGCGTCTCATAACCGACGCGATCGCTATGCATCAGCCACGCCGGGGACGGTATCGCCCGTTCCCACGGGTTGAGCGGCGCGTCGATAGCCATCTGGTTTGCCGGTGCGGGAAGCGGGTGCAGGCCTTGCTTCTCAAAGAAAATCATCGCGCGTGGCAGGTGCGAGGCGGAGGTCACCAGCAAGAACGGAACATCGCCAATTGCCTGCTTCACTGCGACAGCCTCTTCTTCGGTATCTTTTGGGCTGTCCAGGGTGATGATGGAGGAACGTGGCACACCGAGCGATTCCGCGACTCTGGCGCCCGCTTCAGCCGTACTCACCGGGTTCGTTTTGGCCGCCGCGCCGGTGAAGATCATTTTTGATCCTGGATTCGCCAGCCACAGGCGAATGCCTTCGTTTAGCCGTGGTAGGCTGTTGTTGATCAGGTTTGAACTGGGGGCCCAGTCAGGATCCCAGGTATATCCGCCTCCCAGTACCACGATGTACGCCACTTTCTGATTTCCCTGCCATGTCGGGTACTTGTTTTCGATGGGGCGTAACAAACCATCCGCGACTGGTTGCAGGCTCAACAGCAGCAGGATAAACCAGCCGAGCGTGATAAGCGTTTTGCCACTCTTCTGAAAGCGACTGAACCACACCAGCGCCAGCCCCAGCGCGATGATGATGAGCAGCAGCGGAAGGGGAAGCATCATCCCTCCAATGTATTTCTTAAGGGTAAAAAGCATCCTTTTTGGTTCCTTTTTTGACCATATAGCAGGTGATTACCGGTGATATTACACCAGAGAGGTTCATTCTCCGCGCGGGTGTGACAAAATAGCGGTTTTGCAGTTAGCGAGTGGAACTCTCCCAATGCGGGATCGCAATTTTGATGACATCGCGGAAAAGTTTTCGCGCAACATTTATGGCACCACGAAAGGGCAGCTCCGTCAGACGATCCTCTGGCAGGATCTGGACACCATTCTGGCTACCTTTGGCGGTCAAACGTTGCGCGTGCTGGACGCTGGTGGCGGTGAAGGGCAGACGGCGATAAAAATGGCCGAGCGCGGCCATCACGTCACGCTTTGCGATCTTTCTGCTGAAATGGTCGCCCGCGCGACGCGTGCGGCAGAAGAGAAAGGTGTGAGCGACAACATGCATTTTATACAATGCGCCGCTCAGGACATCGCGCAGCATTTGGAAACCCAGGTTGATCTGATATTGTTTCATGCGGTGCTGGAGTGGGTTGCCGATCCGCAAAGCGTGTTACAAACCCTGTGGTCGATGTTGCGCCCGGGCGGCACGCTGTCGCTGATGTTCTACAATGCTAACGGCTTCCTGATGCACAACATGGTTGCGGGAAACTTCGACTATGTTCAGGTCGGGATGCCCAAAAAGAAAAAGCGCACGCTTTCCCCGGACTATCCGCGCGATCCACAGCAGGTTTATGGCTGGCTGGAAGCGATTGGCTGGCAGATTGTCGGGAAGACGGGCGTCAGGGTGTTTCATGATTATCTGCGTGAAAAACACAAACAGCGTGACTGTTTTGACACCTTAACAGAATTGGAAACGCGGTATTGCCGTCAGGAGCCTTTTGTCAGCCTTGGCCGCTATATTCACGTCACCGCGCACAAGCCGCAGATGCAAGGATAACCTATGAGTGAATTTTCCCAGACAGTCCCCGAACTGGTTGCCTGGGCCAGGAAAAACGATTTCTCCATCTCGCTGCCGGTAGACAGACTCTCTTTCCTGCTGGCGGTCGCCACGCTGAACGGCGAGCGGCTGGATGGTGAAATGAGCGAGGGTGAACTGGTGGATGCGTTCCGCCACGTCAGTGATGCGTTTGAGCAAACCAGCGAAACCATTAGCGTGCGTGCCAACAACGCGATCAACGATATGGTGCGTCAACGTCTGCTGAACCGCTTTACCAGCGAGCAGGCGGAAGGAAACGCCATCTATCGCCTGACGCCGCTGGGCATCGGCATCACCGATTACTATATTCGCCAGCGTGAATTTTCCACGCTGCGTCTTTCCATGCAGCTGTCGATCGTGGCGGGTGAGCTTAAGCGCGCCGCCGACGCGGCGGATGAAAACGGTGACGAATTCCACTGGCACCGTAACGTCTACGCGCCGCTGAAATATTCGGTGGCCGAAATCTTCGACAGTATCGATCTCACCCAGCGCCTGATGGACGAACAGCAGCAGCAGGTGAAAGACGATATCGCGCAGTTGCTGAATAAAGACTGGCGAGCGGCTATCTCCAGCTGTGAACTTCTGCTGTCAGAAACCTCCGGCACACTGCGCGAACTCCAGGATACGCTGGAAGCCGCAGGGGACAAGCTGCAGGCTAACCTGCTGCGCATCCAGGACGCGACGCTGGCGCATGACGATCTGCATTTTATCGACCGTCTGGTATTCGATCTGCAGAGCAAACTCGACCGCATTATCAGCTGGGGCCAGCAGTCGATCGACCTGTGGATCGGCTACGACCGACACGTGCATAAATTTATCCGTACCGCGATTGATATGGATAAAAACCGCGTCTTTGCCCAGCGTCTGCGTCAGTCGGTGCAGACCTATTTCGATGCGCCGTGGGCGCTGACCTACGCCAATGCCGATCGTCTGCTGGATATGCGCGACGAAGAGATGGCGCTCCGCGATGAAGAGGTGACCGGTGAACTGCCACCGGATCTGGAATACGAAGAATTTAACGAAATTCGCGAGCAGCTTGCGGCGATGATCGAAGAACAGCTCGCTGTCTACAAAACCAGACAAGTGCCGCTGGATCTTGGGCTCGTGGTGCGCGACTATCTGGCGCAATATCCGCGCGCGCGCCACTTCGACGTTGCCCGCATTGTGGTAGACCAGGCGGTGCGCCTGGGCGTCGCGCAAGCAGATTTCACCGGACTGCCGCCGAAGTGGCAGCCAATTAACGATTACGGAGCCAAGGTACAGGCGCATGTCATTGACAAATATTGAACAAGTGATGCCAGTTAAGCTGGCACAGGCGCTGGCGAATCCGTTATTTCCGGCGCTGGACAGCCAGCTGCGTGCCGGTCGTCACATTGGCTTAGACGAGCTGGATAATCACGCCTTTTTGATGGACTTCCAGGAGTACCTGGAAGAGTTTTACGCACGCTACAACGTGGAGCTTATTCGCGCGCCGGAAGGTTTTTTCTACCTGCGTCCACGCTCCACGACGCTGATTCCGCGTTCCGTGCTCTCGGAGCTGGATATGATGGTTGGCAAAATTCTTTGCTACCTCTATCTCAGCCCGGAACGTCTGGCGAATGAAGGGATCTTCACCCAGCAGGAACTTTACGACGAGCTGTTGACGCTGGCAGATGAGAGCAAACTGCTCAAGCTGGTGAACAACCGCTCCACGGGGTCGGATCTTGACCGTCAGAAATTACAGGAAAAGGTTCGCTCTTCCCTGAACCGTCTGCGTCGCCTGGGGATGGTCTGGTTTATGGGCCACGACAGCAGCAAATTCCGCATCACGGAATCTGTCTTCCGCTTTGGCGCCGACGTGCGTGCGGGCGATGACGCGCGTGAAGCGCAGCTTCGCATGATCCGCGACGGTGAAGCGATGCCGGTGGAAAACCATTTGCAGCTCAATGATGAGCATGAAGAGAATCTGCCGGATAGCGGGGAGGAAGAGTAATGATTGAACGCGGTAAATTTCGCTCACTGACGCTGATTAACTGGAACGGCTTCTTTGCCCGAACGTTCGATCTGGATGAGCTGGTCACGACGCTCTCCGGCGGTAACGGAGCGGGTAAATCCACCACCATGGCGGCCTTTGTCACGGCGCTGATCCCTGACCTGACGCTGCTTCACTTCCGTAACACCACCGAAGCGGGGGCCACAAGCGGTTCCCGTGATAAAGGCCTGCACGGGAAGCTGAAGGCCGGCGTCTGTTATTCGGTTCTGGACGTCATTAACTCCCGTCATCAGCGTGTGGTGGTGGGCGTACGCCTGCAGCAGGTTGCCGGTCGCGACCGTAAAGTGGATATCAAACCGTTTGCGATCCAGGGGCTGCCAACGTCCGTGCAGCCAACGGCGCTGCTGACGGAAACACTGAACGAACGTCAGGCGCGTGTGCTGACGCTGCAGGAGCTGAAAGATAAGCTCGAAGCGATCGAAGGCGTACAGTTCAAACAGTTCAACTCGATTACCGACTACCACGCTCTGATGTTCGATCTGGGCGTGGTAGCGCGTCGTCTGCGCTCGGCATCAGACCGTAGCAAATACTACCGCCTGATCGAAGCGTCTCTGTATGGCGGTATCTCCAGCGCCATCACCCGCTCCCTGCGCGACTACCTGCTGCCGGAAAACAGCGGCGTGCGTAAGGCTTTCCAGGATATGGAAGCGGCGCTGCGTGAAAACCGCATGACGCTGGAAGCGATTCGCGTTACCCAGTCTGACCGCGACCTGTTTAAACACCTGATCAGCGAAGCCACCAACTACGTGGCGGCGGACTACATGCGTCACGCCAACGAGCGACGCGTGCATCTCGATCAGGCATTAGAATATCGCCGCGAGCTGTTTACCTCCCGTAAACAGCTGGTGGCCGAGCAGTACAAGCACGTCGAAATGGCGCGCGAGCTGGGTGAGCACAACGGTGCAGAAGGCGACCTGGAAGCCGATTACCAGGCCGCCAGCGATCACCTGAACCTGGTGCAGACTGCGCTGCGTCAGCAGGAAAAAATCGAGCGCTATGAAGCGGATCTCGACGAGCTGCAAATTCGTCTCGAAGAGCAAAATGAAGTGGTGGCCGAAGCCGCCGACATGCAGGAAGAGAACGAAGCCCGTGCCGAAGCGGCCGAGCTGGAAGTGGATGAGCTGAAAAGCCAGCTTGCCGATTACCAGCAGGCACTTGACGTGCAGCAGACACGAGCGATTCAGTACACCCAGGCATTGCAGGCATTACAGCGTGCGAAAGAGCTGTGCCATCTGCCTGACCTGACGCCGGATAGCGCCGACGAGTGGCTGGATACCTTCCAGGCCAAAGAACAGGAAGCCACCGAGAAGCTGCTCTCCCTCGAACAGAAAATGAGCGTCGCGCAAACGGCGCACAGCCAGTTTGAGCAGGCTTATCAGCTGGTGGTCGCAATTAACGGCCCGCTGGCGCGTAACGAAGCCTGGGACGTTGCCCGTGAACTGCTGCGCGACGGTGTGAACCAGCGCCATCTGGCCGAACAGGTTCAGCCGCTGCGGATGCGTCTGAACGAGCTGGAACAGCGCTTGCGCGAGCAGCAGGAGGCCGAGCGTCTTCTGGTGGAATTCTGCAAGCGTCAGGGAAAAAATTACGATTTCGACGAGCTTGAGGCCCTGCATCAGGAGCTGGAAGCGCGTATCGCGGCCCTGTCCGATACCGTATCAAACGCCAGCGAACAGCGTATGACGCTGCGTCAGGAGCTGGAGCAGATTCAGTCCCGTTCGAAGACGCTCTTGCAACGAGCGCCGGTCTGGCTGGCGGCTCAAAGCAGCCTGAATCAGCTCAGCGAACAGTGCGGCGAGCAGTTCGAATCCAGCCAGGAAGTGACCGAATACCTGCAGCAGCTGCTGGAGCGCGAGCGCGAAGCCATTGTTGAGCGTGACGAAGTCGGCACGCGCAAGCGTGAAGTCGACGAAGAAATTGAACGCTTAAGCCAGCCGGGCGGTGCGGAAGACCCGCGCCTCAATGCCCTGGCGGAGCGTTTTGGCGGCGTGCTGCTGTCCGAGATTTACGACGATGTCGGTCTGGACGACGCGCCATACTTCTCCGCGCTGTACGGTCCATCCCGTAACGCGATTGTGGTTCCGGATCTGTCGCTGATTTCTGAGCAGCTTGCCGGCCTGGAAGATTGCCCGGAGGATCTCTACCTGATCGAAGGGGATCCGCAGTCGTTCGATGACAGCGTCTTCAGCGTCGACGAGCTGGAAAAAGCGGTGGTGGTGAAAATCGCCGACCGTCAGTGGCGTTATTCCCGCTTCCCTGAGCTGCCGCTGTTTGGCCGCGCCGCGCGCGAAAGCCGCATCGAAAGCCTGCACGCCGAGCGTGAAACGCTGTCTGAACGTTTCGCGACGCTGTCGTTTGACGTGCAGAAAACCCAGCGTCTGCACCAGGCGTTCAGCCGCTTTATCGGCAGCCATCTGGCCGTGGCCTTTGAAGCTGACCCGGAAGCGGAAATTCGCAAGCTCAATACCCGCCGTGGCGAGCTGGAGCGGGCGATTGCCAGTCATGAAAGCGACAACCAGCAGAGCCGCGTCCAGTTCGAGCAGGCGAAAGAGGGCGTCGCGGCCCTTAACCGCATTCTTCCGCGCCTGAATCTGCTGGCGGATGACACGCTGGCCGATCGCGTGGACGAGATCCAGGAGCGTCTGGATGAAGCGCAGGAAGCCGCGCGTTTCGTTCAGCAGCACGGCAATCAGCTGGCGAAGCTGGAGCCCGTCGTGTCTGTTCTGCAGAGCGACCCGGAACAGTTCGAGCAGTTAAAAGAAGATTATGCCTGGTCGCAGCAGGTGCAGCGCGAAGCGCGTCAGCAGGCGTTTGCCCTGACGGAAGTGGTGCAGCGTCGGGCCCACTTTGGCTACTCCGATTCGGCAGAAATGCTGAGCGGTAACAGCGACCTGAACGAAAAGCTGCGTCAGCGCCTTGAGCAGGCGGAAGCGGAACGTACTCGCGCCCGTGAAGCTATGCGCAGCCACTCCGCTCAACTGAACCAGTACAACCAGGTGCTGGCCTCGCTGAAAAGCTCCTTCGACACCAAGAAAGAGCTGTTAAACGATCTGCAGAAAGAGCTTCAGGACATCGGCGTGCGTGCCGACAGCGGGGCAGAAGAGCGCGCGCGTATTCGTCGTGACGAGCTGCATTCGCAGCTCAGCAATAACCGTGCGCGTCGTAATCAGCTGGAAAAAGCGCTGACCTTCTGCGAAGCGGAAATGGATAACCTGACCCGTCGCCTGCGCAAGCTGGAGCGCGACTACTTTGAGATGCGTGAGCAGGTTGTGACCGCGAAGGCGGGCTGGTGCGCGGTGATGCGCATGGTGAAAGACAATAACGTTGAGCGTCGTCTGCACCGCCGTGAACTGGCATATCTCTCAGCCGACGAACTGCGTTCCATGTCGGATAAGGCATTGGGTGCGCTGCGTCTGGCGGTGGCGGATAACGAACACCTGCGCGACGTGCTGCGTATGTCGGAAGATCCAAAACGTCCGGAACGTAAAATCCAGTTCTTCGTAGCGGTTTACCAGCACCTGCGCGAACGTATTCGTCAGGACATCATCCGTACTGACGATCCGGTCGAGGCCATCGAACAGATGGAAATCGAGCTGGGTCGCCTGACGGAGGAGCTGACCTCCCGCGAGCAGAAGCTGGCGATCAGCTCCCGCAGCGTAGCGAATATTATTCGTAAAACCATTCAGCGCGAACAGAACCGTATCCGCCAGTTGAACCAGGGCCTGCAGAGCGTGTCGTTTGGTCAGGTGAACAGCGTGCGCCTCAACGTCAACGTGCGTGAAGCCCACGCGACGCTGCTGGAAGTGCTGTCTGAGCAGCACGAGCAGCATCAGGATCTGTTCAACAGCAACCGTCTGACCTTCTCCGAAGCGCTGGCGAAGCTGTATCAGCGCCTGAATCCACAGATTGATATGGGCCAGCGTACGCCGCAAACCATCGGTGAAGAGCTGCTGGATTACCGTAACTACCTGGAAATGGAGGTAGAGGTAAACCGTGGCTCAGACGGCTGGCTGCGTGCGGAATCCGGGGCGCTCTCTACCGGTGAAGCGATCGGTACCGGGATGTCAATTCTGGTGATGGTTGTCCAGAGCTGGGAAGATGAAGCGCGCCGTCTGCGCGGCAAAGACATCTCGCCATGCCGACTGCTGTTCCTGGATGAGGCGGCGCGTCTTGATGCCCGCTCCATAGCCACGCTGTTCGAGCTTTGCGAACGTCTCGATATGCAGCTCATTATTGCGGCGCCGGAGAACATCAGCCCCGAGAAAGGCACTACCTACAAACTGGTGCGTAAAGTGTTCCAGAACAGCGAACACGTTCACGTTGTGGGGCTGCGTGGCTTTGCGCCGCAGCCGCCAGAGTCATTGCCGGAAACCACAGCCGACGCTTCCTGAAGTATCTTCTGACCCGAAGCGGCGCCCTGGCGCCGCTTTTTTTTTAAACTTAACTTGTGCTTAGGGCTGCGTTATCTTTAAACTTCTTTACATAAGGTAAGGCAACAGCTTAGCCGTCTACCTATAATGAAAGAAAGCCCCAACGTGATGGGCATGTCGTGAAAACAGGGGGCAAGGGATGTTGCTTAAGAAAGAATGTGGTCGTCAGCTGTCGGCGCTAAGTTTATGCCTGGCAGTGATGTTTGCTCCACTGTTAACCGCCCAGGCCGACGAGCCTGAAATTGTGCCGACTGACAGCTCGGCAACGACAGGCGCACAGCCTACGTCGTTGTCCCAGCCGCTGGACCAGTCTCCGGCGACGGCTGTCATGGCCGGTATTAAACCGCTGCCGGAAGGCATCGACGCCGAATCGCTCAGTCAGCAGCTGCAGTCAGGGCTGCCGTCAGGCTACACGCCTGTCTATATCAATCAGCTCACGCTCCTCTATGCTGCCCGCGATATGAAACCGATGTGGGAAAACCGCGATGCCGTGCGCGCCTTCCAGCAACAGCTGGCGGAGGTCGCGATTGCAGGGTTTCAGCCGCAGTTTACAAAATGGGTTGAGCTGTTAACCGATCCTGCCGTCACCGGGCAGGCGCGGGACGTGGTGCTTTCCGATGCCATGATGGGCTACCTGCAGTTCGTGGCGGGTATTCCTGTCAATGGCAACCGCTGGCTGTACAGCGATAAACCTTACAAACTGGCGACGCCAGCGCTATCGGTGATTAATCAATGGCAGCTAGCGCTGGATAATGGCGAACTGCCGCGCTTTATCGCCAGCCTGGCACCGACGCACCCACAATATGCCACTCTGCACCAGTCGCTCCTCGCGCTAGTGGGGGACACGCGTCCGTGGCCGCAAATGCGCGGTACCGCGACGCTGCGTCCGGGGCAGTGGAGCAGCGATGTGCCCGCCCTGCGCGAGATCCTGGTGCGTTCCGGTATTCTGGAAGGCGGGCCAAAGATTGCTCTCCCGGGTGATGATCCACAAAACGTCGCCGTCAGCCCGTCAGCTCCCGTGAAAGAGAAGAAAGCCGATGTCCTGAGCAGCAAACCCGCGGCTTACGATCGCGAGCTGGTTGCGGCTGTTAAGCAATTCCAGGCCGCTCAGGGGCTGGGGGCCGATGGCGTCATTGGCCAGACGACGCGTGACTGGCTGAACGTATCGCCTGCGCAGCGGGCAGGGGTGCTGGCGCTCAATATCCAGCGTTTGCGCTTGCTGCCGGGAACGCTCTCTACCGGGATTATGGTTAACATTCCGGCGTATTCCCTGGTCTATTACCAGGACGGTAGCGAAAAACTGGCATCGCGCGTGATTGTCGGGCGTCCGGATCGTAAAACACCGATGATGAGCAGCGCGCTGAATAACGTGGTGGTAAACCCACCGTGGAACGTGCCGCCGACTCTGGCGCGAAAAGACATTCTGCCGAAGGTCTGGAACGACCCGGGTTATCTGGAACGTCATGGCTATACGGTGATGCGTGGATGGAACAGTAAAGAGGCCATCGATCCTTATATGGTCGACTGGTCGACGATCACAGCGTCAAATCTGCCGTTCCGTTTCCAGCAGGCTCCCGGGGCGCATAACTCTTTAGGGCGCTACAAATTCAATATGCCGAGTTCAGAAGCTATCTATCTGCACGATACGCCGAACCACAACTTGTTCCAGAAAGATACCCGCGCGCTGAGTTCTGGCTGCGTGCGCGTGAACAAAGCCTCGGAGCTGGCCAATATGCTGCTTCAGGATGCGGGCTGGAACGATACGCGTATTTCGGATGCCCTGAAGCAGGGGGATACGCGTTACGTTAATATTCGCCACAATATTCCGGTCAATCTTTACTATCTGACGGCGTTTGTGGGTGAGGACGGGCGTACCCAGTATCGCACAGATATTTACAATTATGATCTCACCGCGCGATCCGGCGCACAAATTTTGCCAAAAGCGGAACAATTAATCAGGTAAATGAAGCAGTTCGGGAAAAATGATTGTCGTAAGTTATGGTGAATAAGCGGCTATATCGCTGCAAGCCGCGTATTCACTGGGGTTGGGCGCCTTGACGTACCTGGTTTTGCCAGTTATGGTGCCCTTCGTGCGCTAAGCATATTACGATTTCTTTTACCTGTAGACCTGATTATCATGGACAAATTTGACGCTAATCGCCGCAAACTGCTGGCGTTAGGTGGCGTTGCGCTCGGCGCAGCGGCCATCCTGCCGACGCCAGCATTTGCCACCCTCTCGACACCTCGTCCGCGAGTTTTAACGCTCAACAATCTTCATACCGGTGAGTCGCTAAAAGCGGAGTTTTTCGATGGCAGAGGCTATATTCAGGATGAATTAGCAAGACTTAACCATTTTTTCCGTGATTTCCGCGCGAATAAAATAAAAGCCATCGATCCAGGACTGTTTGATCAGATTTTCCGCCTTCAGGGCCTGCTGGGCACCAGCAAGCCGGTGCAGCTCATTTCTGGCTATCGCTCGATTGATACCAACAATGAACTGCGCGCCCACAGTCGCGGGGTAGCGAAAAAAAGCTATCACACGAAGGGACAGGCAATGGATTTCCATATTGAAGGCGTTTCGTTAGCCAATATTCGCAAAGCTGCGTTATCTATGCGCGCAGGTGGTGTAGGATATTACCCCAGCAGCAACTTTGTACATATTGATACCGGTCCGGTTCGGCACTGGTAATAACGAAACACAGGAGCAGTATGAACTATCGTATTATTCCGGTTACCGCGTTCTCCCAGAATTGTTCACTCATCTGGTGCGAACAAACTAAACTGGCCGCGCTTGTCGATCCCGGTGGCGACGCTGAGAAAATCAAGCAGGAAGTCGCTGACAGCGGTGTCACGCTGATGCAAATATTGCTGACGCATGGTCACCTTGACCATGTTGGCGCAGCGGCAGAACTGGCACAACATTATGGTGTGCCGGTGATTGGTCCGGAAAAAGAAGATGAGTTCTGGCTGCAGGGGTTACCCGCCCAAAGCCGCATGTTTGGCCTTGATGAGTGTCAGCCCCTGACGCCCGATCGCTGGCTGAACGAAGGAGAGCGCGTTAACGTAGGGAATGTGACTTTACAGGTGTTGCATTGTCCTGGACATACGCCAGGCCATATTGCCTTCTTTGATGACCAGTCTCGTCTGCTGATTTCCGGCGATGTGATTTTCAAAGGCGGCGTAGGACGCAGTGATTTTCCTCGCGGCGATCACGGGCAACTGATTCAGTCGATTAAACAGAAGCTATTGCCGCTGGGTGATGATGTGACGTTTATTCCTGGACACGGTCCGATGTCGACGCTGGGCTATGAACGGCTCCATAACCCGTTCCTTCAGGATGAAATGCCTGTCTGGTAACCCGAATAAAAAAAAGCCTGCATAACGCAGGCTTTTTTTATGGGCGCAAATTACAGTACGGCGACAATCGCTTCGCACAGTGGCGCCATGTTGTCAGGCGTCATGCCTGCAACGTTCACGCGGCCAGAGGCCACGGCGTATACGCCAAACTCTTCACGCAGACGCAGAACCTGCTCTTTGGTCAGGCCGCTGAACGAGAACATGCCGTTCTGTTTGATGATAAAGCTGAAGTCGCGGTCTGCGCCTTTCTCAGCCAGGGTGTTCACAAACAGCAGGCGCATGCGCTGAATACGCTGGCGCATATCGTTCAGCTCTTGTTCCCAGATAGCGCGCAGCGCATCGTTGCTCAGGATAGTGGCAACAACAGACGCACCGTGTGCCGGTGGGTTAGAGTAGTTAGCGCGGATAACCGATTTCATCTGGCTGAACGCACGATCGACGGTCTCTTCGTTAGCAGCAACCAGCGTACAGGCACCCACACGCTCATTGTACAGACCGAAGTTCTTGGAATAAGAGCTGGCGACAATCAGCTCCTGATGCACGGCTGCGAACGCGCGCAGGCCTTCGGCATCTTCTTCCAGACCACGGGCGAAGCCCTGGTAGGCAAAGTCAAACAGCGGCAGCCAGCCTTTCTCTACGGACAGCTTCGCCAGGTGTTGCCACTGCTCAAGCGTCGGATCGATACCGGTTGGGTTGTGGCAGCAGCCGTGGAACAGCACCACGTCACCTGCCTGCGCTTCGCCGAGGCTCGCCAGCAGGCCGTCAAAGTCCAGAGAGTGGTTTGCCGCGTCGTAGTAGGCGTATTCACGCACTTCCAGACCCGCAGAGTTAAACACGCTCTTGTGGTTCGGCCAGCTTGGGTTGCTCACCCAGACACGCTTAACAGAGGTGTTTTTCGCAAGGAAATCCGCCGCCACGCGCAGCGCACCGGTACCGCCCGGAGTCTGTGCTGTACGGGCACGTTTGTCACTCACAATTGCACTGCCTTTACCGAACAGCAGCTCCTGGGTGCAGCGACCAAATTCAGGGATACCATCAATACCGAGGTAGTTTTTGGTGGTTTCGTTTTCCAGCAGATACTGCTCGGCTTTCTTAACGCTGGTCAGTACCGGAGTTTTGCCGGTTTCATCTTTATATACACCAATACCCAGGTTGATTTTGCCAGGGCGGTCGTCGGCACGAAACAGATCGGCCAGGCCCAGAATAGGGTCGGCAGGAGCGGCGGTAATGTTCTCAAACATGACGAAGTTCCATTGTGATTACAGAAGTGAAATCCGCTATCAGGTTAACGGTAGATTTACAAAATGCCAACCGTTTGCGACGAAAAGCGTGCGGCTTTTCAAAAGTCGCCATTATTTTCTGTCACGCATAAAAAAACAGGGCCGAAGCCCTGTTCATTAAGCATATAACAAAGTGGTGTTCTGATTAGAACTGGTAAACAGCAGCCAGACCAACCTGGTCGTCGGTACCAACCCAGCCGCCGCCAGTGCGCTTGGCCTGATCTTCGTCGATCAGGTTGATGCGGTAATCAGCAGACACGTTGAAGTTTTTGTTGAAGTAGTAAGTAGCGCCAACTTCAACGTATTTAGCCAGATCTGCATCGCCGCCAGATACAGTGTTCAGGTTTTTACCTTTACTCTGGACGTAGGACAGGGATGGACGCAGACCGAAGTCGAACTGGTACTGAGCGATAACTTCGAAGTTCTGGGTTTTGTTCGCTACGTTGAACACGTCACCAGAAGCATCAGGGGTGTTGGAACCGGTGGTGTTAGCCAGGAGGCTCAAATTGCGGGTTTCTGCGTATACAGCAGCCAGATACAGGCTGTTTGCATCGTATTTACCGCCAATTGCCCATGCTTCGGCTTTGTCGCCTTTACCATCGGCCTTCTGGTCAAGAGTACGGTTAGCATTGCTGTACGCGCCAGTCAGAGCAAAGCCACTGCCGAAGTCATAAGCTACAGAGTAACCAACACCGTCGCCATTCGCACGACGCAGGTCAGCGCGTTCGTTTTTAGCCTGGTACTGGAGGCCGAAGCTCAGACCATCAACCAGACCAAAGAAATCGTTATTACGGTAGGTCAGCAGGCCAGTAGAACGGCTGGTCATGTAGTTATCAACATTGCCGCCGCCCCATGTTTCGCCGGACCAGGTTGGCGCCATGTCGGTGTAGGATTCTACATCGTATACGATGCCGTAGTTACGGCCGTAGTCGAGGCTGCCAGCGTCAGCCATTTTCAGGCCAGCGAATGCCAGACGAGTACGAGTAGAGTTGTTTGCAGACTGTTCACCTTCCGCAGAACTGGCCAGTGCACGGTATTCCCACTGACCATAACCGGTCAGTTGGTCGTTGATCTGAGTTTCGCCTTTGAAACCGATCTGTGCGTAGGTTGAGTCTGAGTTGTTGGTGTTATCGCCATTGGTAACGAAGTCACGCTCAGCATTAACTTTTCCGTACAGATCAAGTTTGTTGCCGTTCTTGTTATAGATTTCTGCAGCGTTAGCTGCACCGGCTACCAGCAGGGCAGGGATTACCACTGCCAGAATATTGCGCTTCATCATTATTTATTACCCTCATTGGTTTTTTTATGACACTCGCCACTGCCGTCAATAAATTCTGTCAATAAATATTTCCGGAACTATTGATGAGAGTTTGGTGTCTTTATGTATCTGACAGGCATCTTTCCATTCGGCGAAGCGTTTCGCTAGCCTGAAAGTGCTACAATTCTCAAGATTAAGTAACCGAAAGAAAATATGTGTAACCAAATGTGTATTTTTGGGAACTTTGTGAACCACCTCAAACTTCAGAGCGCTCTGGCGAATTAAACAACAAAACCTATCCTATATATATGAATTGCTTATGATTAATTGAGATAAAGGCGATTCATATAAACAGACGTTAAACGACTCTGTTTTTCTTATGACCCCAAAAAGACTTCTGGACGGCTGAAAAAGTGGTTGAAATTTGTGCTATCGCTTGAGGATGTAATAATCGCAATAAGAATGGGGTTTATTTTTTGTGGCTGGATATTTCGCGGAAACAAAACGTAACAGGTAGTGGTTGTGACGGGGTGAAGGTTTAAAGATGCTGACTTTACGCTGACGAAAACTGACAATGCAGAATAAAATAATGGCCAGCACAGGCTGGCCATTTTAGTTTTTACCGATTAGAAGCTTGCGTTACGTGGTGTACGTGGGAATGGAATCACGTCGCGAACGTTCTGAACGCCGGTAACGTAGGCGATCAGACGCTCGAAGCCGAGACCAAAACCGGCGTGCGGTACGGTACCGTAACGACGCAGATCGCGGTACCAGCTGTAGTCAGCTGGGTTGAGCCCCATCTCTTCCATACGCGCGTCCAGCACGTCAAGACGCTCTTCACGCTGAGAGCCACCGATGATTTCACCAATGCCCGGCGCCAGGACGTCCATCGCTGCCACGGTTTTACCGTCTTCGTTAAGGCGCATATAGAAGGCCTTAATGTCTTTCGGGTAGTTTTTAACGACAACCGGCGCTTTGAAATGTTTCTCGGCCAGATAGCGTTCGTGCTCAGACGCCAGGTCAACGCCCCAGTAAACCGGGTTCTCGAAAGTCTCACCGCATTTCTCGAGGATCGCCACCGCGTCGGTATAGTCCACCTGCGCAAAGTCGGCAGAAACAAAACGCTCCAGACGCGCCACAGCATCGCTGTCTACGCGCTCGGCGAAGAATTTCATGTCGTCAGGACGCTCTTCCAGCACCGCTTTGAACACGTACTTCAGCATCGCTTCCGCCAGACCCGCAACATCGTCCAGGTCGGCGAACGCCACTTCCGGCTCCAGCATCCAGAATTCCGCCAGGTGACGGCTGGTGTTGGAGTTTTCGGCACGGAAGGTTGGGCCAAAGGTGTAGATCTTAGACAGCGCACAGGCGTACGTTTCGCCGTTGAGCTGACCAGATACCGTCAGGAAAGCTTCTTTACCAAAGAAGTCTTTGTCATAGTCCACTTTACCTTCCGGCGTGCGCGGCAGGTTTTCCATGTCCAGCGTCGAGACGCGGAACATCTCACCCGCACCTTCTGTGTCGGACGCGGTGATCAGCGGGGTAGACACCCAGAAGTAACCCTGCTCGTCGAAGAAACGATGCAGCGCCTGCGCCAGCGTATGACGCACGCGCGCCACCGCACCAATCAGGTTGGTACGTGGACGCAGGTGCGCCACTTCACGCAGGTATTCAATGCTGTGACGTTTTGCTGCCATCGGGTAGGTATCTGGATCTTCAACCCAGCCGGTGACTTCAATGGCTGAGGCCTGAATTTCGAAACTCTGACCCTGGCCGGGGGATGCCACAACCACGCCGGTGACAATAACGGAACAGCCCGTCGTCAGGCGCAGAACGTCATCATTGTAATTGGGCAGAGAATTATTAATGACGGCCTGTACAGGATCAAAGCAGGAACCGTCATAGACGGCAAGGAAGGAGATGCCAGCTTTAGAATCTCGGCGGGTACGCACCCATCCGCGCACGGTGACCTGTTGGTCAACGGCGACACGGCCCTGGAGTACGTCGGCTACAGGCACAACGCTCATAATATTCTCTCTGTTAATAGTCGGAAAAAATAAACACTTGTCCACCCTTATGGGGGGATATCTATGTTACCTGCCATCCGCTATCAGACAAGTAAATTTCGCAGTCAAAAGAGAAGAATTAAGAAATAAATAAGAAGAGGGGAGCCATAAAGGCTCCCGTAAGCGCTTAACTGGCTTTTTTGATCTGAGGAAGATCGAAGGCTTTGCGCAACGCGCGAACAAACGCTTTGTCATGGCAGATGGTTTTGCCCGGGCTGTCGGAGAGCTTCGCCACCGGCTTGCCGTTACATTCCACCAGTTTGATGACAATATTCAGAGGTTTTACCTGAGGAATATCGCAGGTCAAACGGGTACCAATGCCGAAGCTCAGGTTCACCCGGGTGTTGAAATGGCGATAGAGTTCGACTGCTTTCGCCAGGTCGAGATTATCGGAGAAGACCAGCACCTTGCTCATCGGATCAATGCCGAGTTTCTCGTAATGGGCAATGGCCTTCTCGCCCCATTCAACCGGATCCCCGGAGTCGTGGCGTAATCCCTGGTAACGTTCAGCGAACTCGGGACCAAAGTCGCGCAGGAAGGCATCCATCGTAATACAGTCGGTGAGGGCGATCCCGAGTTGATTCGGGTACTCCTCAAGCCATGCGGCCAGTGCCGCGCGCTGGCTGTTAGCCAGATCGGGGCTGATCTGCTGATGCGCCTGGAACCACTCGTGCGCCTGGGTACCCATTGGCGTCAGGCTGAGGCGACGCGCCAGATCGTAGTTACTGGTGCCCACGAACCACGGTTCCTGCTGCAGACGTTTAACGATGGCCTCCTGAACGTCGCGCGAGAAACGACGACGGGTGCCAAAGTCCATCAGGCGGAAGCGGGACATGTCTAACCCTTCGGTCAGCGTGGAGAAGGCAGTGAGTTTATTTTCCAGCGCGGCGACCGCCTGCTCGACGCCCGTTTCCGGCGAACGGTAGCGGTGAGCCAGTTCGCTGATCACCGCCAGAAGCGGCACTTCCCACATGATCACTTCCCGCCACGGACCTTCAAGGCGAATATCCAGCTTGCCGTTATCGTTAAGCACGGTGACCTGCTCCGGCTTATAGCGGAAATCGCGCAGCCAGTTCAGGTAGTCGGCTTTGAAGAAAGGCAGGCCAGAAAGCCACTGATATTCCTCGTCCTGCAGCGTCAGATGCTGCATAGCATTGACCTGTTCACGAATGGCGTCTGCGTAGATACCGAGCAAGTCGTCGCCACGGCAGCGGAATTCCGCCGCGACATGAACGTCATAGTAATGGTGGAAAACGGCTTGCTGCATATGCAGTTTATACGCGTCGGTATCCAGCAACGTATGCAGAACTGGAGAAGCGAATTGAGTCATAGTTGCGCAGTAGCATCCTCTCACAGGAGCGTTTAGTACAATAAACAACTCCGGAGTATACCTTGTTTAGTGATTTATTGAACCCCGATCACAACATAAGCGCGTTTTATGGTCGAGGGCATTTTGTGCCCCGTGTTATACAAATGTAGCAAAAAAAGGTTTTGACCCTGAAAAGATGAACATTCTGCATAGCGCGTTTTGCGCAACAGGAATATATTGAAACGTTACTCGACAAACGATGCATAAGGTTTTCTATGACACAACAGCCACAAGCCAAATACCGCCACGACTACCGTGCGCCGGATTACCTGATTAGCGAAATCGATCTGACTTTTGACCTGGATGCCACTAAAACCGTTGTCACGGCGGTAAGCAAGGTGACGCGCCACAGCGCAACTGCGGTGCCGCTGCGTCTGGATGGTGAAGACCTGACGCTGGTCTCCCTGCATATTAATGATGAAGCCTGGTCAGACTATAAAGAAGAAAACAACCAGCTGGTCATCGACAACCTGCCGGAACAGTTTACGCTGCGCATCGTGAATGAAATCAGCCCGGCCGCCAACACCGCGCTGGAAGGGCTTTATCAGTCAGGCGTGGCGCTGTGTACCCAGTGTGAAGCGGAAGGGTTCCGCCACATTACCTGGTATCTTGACCGCCCGGACGTCCTGGCGCGCTTCACCACCAAAATCATCGCCGATAAAACCCTCTATCCCTTCCTGCTCTCCAACGGTAACCGCGTAGGTGAAGGCGAGCTGGAGAATGGCCGTCACTGGGTGCAGTGGCAGGATCCGTTCCCGAAACCGTGCTACCTGTTTGCGCTGGTGGCGGGGGACTTCGACGTGCTGCGTGACACCTTCAAAACGCGCTCAGGCCGTGAGGTGGCGCTGGAGCTGTTTGTGGACCGCGGCAACCTTGACCGCGCGCCGTGGGCGATGACCTCCCTCATCAACTCCATGAAGTGGGACGAGGAGCGCTTCGGCCTCGAATATGATCTCGACATCTATATGATCGTCGCCGTCGATTTCTTCAACATGGGCGCAATGGAGAATAAAGGCCTGAACGTCTTTAACTCCAAATACGTGCTGGCGCGTACCGATACCGCAACGGACAAAGACTACCTCGATATCGAACGCGTCATCGGCCACGAATATTTTCACAACTGGACCGGCAACCGCGTCACCTGCCGCGACTGGTTCCAGCTCAGCCTGAAAGAGGGCCTGACCGTCTTCCGTGACCAGGAGTTCAGCTCCGATCTGGGTTCACGCGCGGTAAACCGCATCAACAATGTGCGTACCATGCGCGGCCTGCAGTTTGCGGAAGATGCCAGCCCAATGGCGCACCCGATCCGTCCGGATAAAGTCATCGAGATGAACAACTTCTACACCCTGACGGTGTACGAGAAGGGCGCCGAAATTATCCGCATGATCCACACCCTGCTGGGGGAAGAGAACTTCCAGAAAGGGATGCAGCTGTACTTTGAGCGTCATGACGGCAGCGCGGCCACCTGCGACGATTTTGTGCAGGCAATGGAAGATGCCTCTAATGTCGATCTCTCTCACTTCCGCCGCTGGTACAGCCAGGCCGGTACGCCGATTGTTACCGTCAAAGACGACTACAATCCGGAAACCGAGCAGTACACGCTGACCATCAGCCAGCGCACGCCGCCGACGGCAGAGCAGGAAGAGAAATACCCGCTGCATATTCCGTTCAGCATTGAGCTGTACGATAACGAAGGCAAAGTCATTCCACTGCAGAAGGGCGGCCACCCGGTACACCACGTGCTGAACGTGACCCAGGCCGAGCAGACCTTTATCTTCGATAACGTCTATTTCCAGCCGGTGCCTGCGCTGCTGTGTGAATTCTCCGCGCCGGTGAAGCTGGAGTACAAGTGGAGCGATCAGCAACTGACGTTCCTGATGCGTCACGCGCGTAACGACTTCTCCCGCTGGGATGCGGCGCAAAGCCTGCTGGCGACCTACATCAAGCTCAACGTAAACCGTCATCAGCAGGGCCAGCCGCTGTCGCTGCCTGTTCACGTAGCTGACGCGTTCCGCGCGATCCTGCTGGATGAGAAGATTGACCCGGCGCTCGCCGCTGAAATTCTGACCCTGCCGTCAGCGACTGAAATCGCCGAGTTGTTCGAGATTATCGATCCGATCGCGATCGTGGCGGTGCGTGAAGCGCTGACCCGTACGCTGGCTGCTGAACTGGCGGACGAGTTCCTCGCCATTTATAACGCCAACAAGCTTGACGCTTATCGCGTTGAGCACGCGGACATTGGTAAACGTTCTCTGCGCAACACCTGCCTGCGCTATCTGGCGTTTGGTGAAACCGAGCTGGCGAACACCCTGGTGAGCAAGCAGTATCACGAGGCGGATAACATGACCGACGCCCTGGCCGCGCTGGGTGCAAGCGTTGCCGCCGAACTGCCGTGCCGCGATGCGCTGATGCAGGAGTACGACGACAAGTGGCATCAGGATGGCCTGGTGATGGACAAGTGGTTCATCCTGCAGGCGACCAGCCCGGCGGCCGATGCACTCAGCAACGTACGCAGCCTGCTGAAGCATCGTTCCTTTACCCTGAGCAACCCAAACCGCGTGCGTTCGCTGATTGGCGCGTTTGCCAGCAGCAACCCGGCGGCGTTCCACGCCGAAGACGGCAGCGGTTATCAGTTCATGGTGGAAATGCTGACCGAGCTGAACAGCCGTAACCCGCAGGTGGCGTCGCGCCTGATTGAGCCGCTGATCCGTCTGAAGCGTTACGATGCGAAGCGTCAGGCGAAGATGCGTGCCGCGCTTGAGCAGCTGAAAGGGCTGGAAAATCTGTCTGGCGATTTGTACGAGAAGATTGCTAAAGCGTTAGCGTAATATAAGTTAACCCTCCCTCTCCCCGTGGGAGAGGGCCGGGTGAGGGCATCAGGCATTAGCCTTAGCTCGCTGTAACTCTATGCTCCCGCGCTTCATCACTCGATCTAATACCTCAGCTTCGAGCTCCGCCAGTCTTGCTGAGCCCACGCGACGAGGCCGCGGAAGATCCACCGTCAGATCCAGACCTATTTTCCCGTCCTCTATTAACAGCACCCGGTCCGCCATCGCGACGGCTTCGCTCACGTCATGCGTCACCAGCAGTACCGTAAAGCCGTGCGCCTGCCACAGGGATCCAATCAAATCCTGCATTTCGATTCGCGTCAGGGCGTCGAGCGCGCCGAGCGGTTCATCAAGCAACAGCAGGCCAGGACGGTGAATCAACGCCCGCGCCAGCGCTACGCGCTGCTTCTGCCCACCCGAGAGGGCGGCAGGCCATTCATCGGCTCGATTTTCCAGCCCAACGGCGGCCAGTGCCTGGCGGGCTTCATCCCGCCAGTTGCCCTTAAGACCGAGCCCGACATTGTCGATAACCGTTTTCCACGGCAGCAGCCGCGCGTCCTGAAACATCATGCGGGTATCGTCCTGAATATTCGAAAGCGGCGTTGTTCCTGCCAGAATGTCGCCGCCGTTGGGGGCTTCCAGTCCGGCCAGCAGCCTTAGCAGGGTACTCTTGCCGCCCCCGCTGCGCCCGACAACGGCCACAAATTGTCCGGCGGGAATATGCAGATCCAGCCCGTTAAGAATGGTGTTTTCGCCGTAGCGTTTGGTCACGCCGTTCAGCAGTAACGGTGTTCCCTGGTTCAGTCGTGCAGTATTCATGCTTTCGCCTCCTGAAGGGTGTAGGCCGGGTTCCAGCGCAGCCAGCTGCGCTCCAGCCACTGGGCGCTAACGTCGGCGAGTTTGCCGAGCAGGGCATACAGAATGATGGCAACCACCACCACGTCCGTTTGCAGGAATTCGCGGGCGTTCATCGCCAGGTAACCAATCCCAGAGTTGGCTGAGATGGTCTCCGCCACAATCAGCGTCAGCCACATCAGGCCGAGCGCGAAACGCACCCCGACCATAATGGAGGGCAGGGCGCCCGGCAGGATCACGTGTATAAAGAGAGAAAAACCCGATAAGCCGTAGCTGCGCGCCATCTCCACCAAACCGCGATCGATATTGCGGATCCCGTGCCAGGTGTTGATGTAGATCGGGAACAATGTGCCCAGCGCCACGAGGAAGATCTTGGCGCTCTCATCAATCCCAAACCACAGGATAACCAGCGGGATCAGCGCCAGATGCGGCACGTTGCGCAGCATCTGAATAGAGGTATCCAGCAGCCGCTCGCCCCAGCGGGAAAGGCCACTGATCAGGCCCAGAACCAGACCGATGCTGCCGCCGATGGAAAACCCAATCACGGCGCGCCAGGAGCTGATCGCCAGATGCTGCCACAGCTCACCGCTCACGCTCAGCGACCAGAACGCTTCTACAACGCCCTCCGGGGAGGGCAGAATACGGCTCGACAGCCAGCCGGTGGACGACGCGAGCTGCCAGAGTGCCACAATGCCGACGGGTAAAAACCACGGCGCGGCGCGCAGCAGCCATTTTTGTGAGGTGGCAGACATGGTCACTCCTTAGCTCTGTGCGGCTTTGCGTGGAATAAACTCGTTCGCCACGGCTTCGCCCTGAAGCTGAAGCCGCTGCGGCTGTGGAATTTCCGGAATGGCGACATCCAGATGCGGGAATAACAGCTCGCCCACCTTGTACGCCTCTTCCAGATGCGGATAGCCGGAGAGAATAAAGCTGTCGATGCCCAGCTCGGCGTATTCATTAATTCGCGCGGCCACGGTCGGGCCGTCGCCGACCAGCGCTGTGCCCGCACCGCCACGTACCAGGCCGACGCCCGCCCACAGGTTCGGGCTGATCTCCAGGTTCTCGCGCTTGCCGTTGTGCAGGGACGCCATTCGGTGCTGTCCGACGGAGTCGGTTTTGGCAAATGCGGCCTGGGCTCTGGCGATCGTTTCATCATCCAGATGCGAAATCAGGCGGTCCGCCGCCTGCCAGGCTTCTTCATTGGTTTCGCGAACAATCACATGCAGGCGAATGCCGAAGCGCACCTTGCGGCCATGGGCGGCCGCCTTAGCCCGGACCTGGGCAATTTTTTCTTTCACCAGCTCAGGCGGTTCGCCCCAGGTCAGATAGAGATCGACCTGCTCTGCCGCCAGATCCTGGGCCACATCCGACGATCCGCCAAAATAGAGCGGCGGGCGCGGCTGCTGCACCGGCGGGAAGTAGAGTTTCGCGTCGCGAACGTGGATATGCTTGCCTTCAAAGGTAACGGTTTCACCTTCCAGCAGACGTCGCCAGACGCGGGTGAACTCGGCGGAGGCTTCATAGCGCTCGGTATGGTCGAGAAATACCCCATCGCCCGCCAGCTCCTGCGGATCGCTGCCCGTCACCAGGTTAAACAGGGCGCGGCCGTTGGATAGTCTGTCCAGCGTTGCCGCCTGACGCGCCGCCACGGTGGGGGAGACAACGCTCGGGCGTAACGCAACCAGGAACTTCAGACGCTGGGTGACCGGGATCATCGACGCGGCCACGAGCCAGGCATCTTCACATGAACGTCCGGTCGGGATAAGCACCCCGGTGAAACCGATTCGGTCCGCCGCCTGCGCAATCTGCTGCAGGTAGCCGTGGTCAACCGGGCGCGAACCCTCTTCTGTACCAAGATAGTGTCCATCACCGTGGGTGGGTAAAAACCAGAAAAGATTCAGACTCATGATTTAGCTCCTTCTTTGCCTGCGGGCTGCCAGATGCGTTCGCGAATAGTGACCTGTTTCGGCACCAGGTGGTTTTGATAGAAAAGGTCAGCCGTTTGTTGCTGAAGCGCGGCGACGTGGGCGTCCACGGGCGTGATGGTGGTCGGTGGACGGTGGTTGAGATAGCTCGCGATCACCGGCTCAGGTAAGCCCATGGTTTTCGCCAGCAGGGTAATGCTCTCCTGGCGCTGGGTCTGGGTCAGCGCATCGGCCTGGGTAAAGGTATCCAGTACGCCCTGAATAAATGCGCCGTTCTTTTCCGCATAAGGACGCGCGGCCAGATAGAACGAACCGGTCTGCTTCAGCGTGGTGCCGTCTTTCAGCACGCGAACGCCGCCCTGCAGTAATGCGGCGGAGTAGTACGGATCCCAGATGGCCCAGGCATCAACGTTCTTCTGCTGGAATGCGGCGCGCGCGTCGGCAGGCGTCAGGTAAACAGGTTGAATGTCAGTGAACTTGAGTCCGGCTTCTTGCAGGGCACGCAGCAGCAGGTTGTGTGAGCTGGAACCTTTCTGGAAAGCAACTTTATGCCCTTTAAGATCGGCGACGCTTTTAATGTCGCTGTTTTCTGGCACCAGAATCACTTCGGCCTTCGGTTTGGGCGGCTCAACGCCAACATAGACGAGGTCCGCTCCCGCCGCCTGGGCGAATATCGGCGGAATATCACCCGTACTGCCGAGATCGATACTGCCGACGTTCAGGGCCTCCAGCATCTGCGGGCCAGCCGGGAACTCCACCCAGGAGAATTTGGTGTCCGGGAAGCGTTTTTCCAGAAGCTGGTGGCTTTTCGCCAGCACCATGCTGACGCTGCCTTTCTGATAGCCAATGCGTAAACTGTCCGGAGCCGTTTCTGCGGCATGGGCCAGCGAGGAAAGCGCCATCAGACCTGCCAGGCCGATACGGGTTAATGTTTTAAACATGTGCGACTCCTTGAGGCTGACCAAACGCCGGCGCCTGGATATCCCTGCGGTGCAGAGCATGCCAGAAGGTTTCCAGGGCAGTATCGAGGCGGGTTTGCAGGTTCGGCGTAAAATGAGGTTTATGTTGATAATCGATAACCTGGGAGTCATCGGCGAAAACGCCGTGGAGGATCTCCTGCGCTTTCAATGCGTTCAGCACCGGCTTCAGGGCATAATCCACGGCCAGTAAATGGGCAACCGTACCGCCCGTTGCCAGGGGCAGCACGACTTTGCCGTCCAGGGCACGTTCCGGAAGCAGATCGAGCAGCGTTTTCAGCGCCCCGGAAAAAGAGGCTTTATAAATGGGCGTTGCCACAATTAGGCCGTCAGCGCCGTTAAGCTGCTCGATGAGCGTTTTAAGCGCAGGGCTGTCGAAACGGGCATAAAGCAGATCTTCAGGTTCGAAGTTATGCAGGTTCCAGTGGCACACTTCCACATCCAGGGCATTGAGTTTTTCGCGGGCATATTCCAGCAGGGCGCTGGAGCGCGAAGGGAATCGTGGACTTCCGGCCAGGGTAATGACGCGCATACTTCCTCCTTATAACTAATTGTTTGCTTTTATCTAACATTCATAACAATTTTAAGGAGTGTGACACCGCGCGGTTATTCCACTAAATGATTTATCTGCAATTAAAATGCGAAAAAGTGCATAAGAAATAGACAGGGAGGTAAACGATTGCGTTTTACGCTGATTTTTTGCCGCAGGTCAATTCCCTTTCGCGCGTGGATCGCCCATAATCCCCTCCCGGTTTGCACACCGGGAATCCAGGAGAGTTCATGTACTACCCCTTCGTTCGTAAAGCTCTTTTCCAGCTCGACCCTGAGCGCGCTCATGAATTTACAATGCAGCAATTACGTCGTATTACCGGAACGCCGCTGGCCGCGCTGGTGCGTCAGCATGTCCCGGTAAAACCTGTGCAGTGCATGGGTCTGACCTTTAAAAACCCGCTGGGTCTGGCGGCTGGTCTGGACAAAAATGGCGAGTGTATCGATGCCCTGGGCGCGATGGGCTTTGGCTCCATTGAAATCGGGACCGTCACGCCGCGCCCGCAGCCGGGAAATGACAAGCCGCGACTGTTCCGCCTGGTTGAAGCCGAAGGGCTGATCAACCGCATGGGCTTTAATAACCTTGGCGTTGATCACCTTGTTGAGAACGTTAAAAAAGCCCACTTTGACGGAATTCTGGGCATCAATATCGGCAAAAATAAAGACACGCCGGTCGAGCAGGGTAAAGATGACTATCTGATTTGTATGGAAAAAGTCTACGCCTATGCCGGTTATATTGCGGTGAATATTTCTTCACCCAATACTCCGGGGTTGCGCTCCTTACAATATGGCGAAGCGCTGGACGATCTTCTGAGTGCCATTAAAAATAAGCAAAATGAACTCCAGACGATCCACCATAAATATGTTCCGGTCGCGGTTAAGATCGCCCCGGATCTTTCTGCCGAAGAATTGATCCAGGTTGCCGACAGTTTAGTTCGCCATAATATTGATGGTGTGATTGCAACCAATACCACCCTCGATCGCTCCCTCGTGCAGGGAATGAAAAACTGTGACGAAGCGGGTGGGTTAAGCGGACGTCCGGTACAATTAAAAAGCACCGAGATTATTCGCGCCCTGTCTGCGGAATTAAAAGGACGCCTGCCGATTATTGGCGTCGGTGGCATCGACTCCGTGATTGCTGCGCGCGAGAAGATGGCGGCGGGTGCGTCACTGGTGCAAATCTATTCCGGCTTTATTTTTAAAGGACCACCGCTGATTAAAGAAATCGTTACTCATATCTAATCTTTTCTCTTAATCAGACAACCAGGGCTTTATTTCCAGCCCTGGTTGTTTTATATTCCGTCACTGTTGCTTATTTAGACATTATAGTCTTTTATTAATGGTGTTATAAACGAAGCGGCGATCAGGACATTTTTAGTACAGGACGTTTCGGGGACGGGAGAGAAACATGCGAATTAAACCTGACGATAACTGGCGCTGGTATTTTTGCGACGAGCATGATCGAATGATGCTCGATTTAGCCAATGGCATGTTGTTTCGCTCTCGTTTCGCCCGCCGAATGTTAACCCCGGACGCGTTTTCCCCGTCGGGCTTTTGCGTTGACGATGCGGCGCTTTATTTCTCTTTCGAAGAAAAATGCCGCGATCTGGTGCTTTCTAAAGAGCAGCGTGCCGAGCTGGTATTAAATGCGCTAGTGGCTATCCGCTTCCTGAAACCGCAAATGCCGAAAAGCTGGCATTTCCTGCCGCACGGTATGAACTGGACCCCGGCAACAGGTGACGCGGCGAGCGTCAATCTGAGCGATACCGCAGAAGAGGTAAGCCTGCTGGTGGTTGAGCCTGGTGAAAATGCTGCGCTCTGCCTGCTGGCCCAGCCCGGCGTAACCATTGCCGGGCGGACGATGCAGCTTGGCGATGCCATTAAAGTGATGAACGACAGGCTGAAGCCACAGCTGCGCGTAGATTCTTTCAGCCTCGAACAGGCGGTTTAAGCTTCCAGCTGTACGGACGTTTTCGGTATGCAGCTACAGCACAGAATTGTGCCGTCATTTCCAATTGCCGATTTTTTCAACGCACTTACTTCGCCATCCACCAGCCTGATGCGGCAGCATCCGCAAATGCCTGCGCGACAGGAATAGGGGACGCGAATACCTGCCTGCTCCAGTTGCTCCAGTAATACCTGCTGGTTGTTGCCACGGATGATGTTTCCCTGCCAGTGAATATCTACCGCAGAGGCGACATTCGTCACAACGTCGACCATTTCTTCTTCCTGACCTGAGCCGTACACTCTTGCAGACCCTCGGGCAAGGATCTCTACCTCATCACCAACGCGGATTGCACCGCTGGAGCGCGGGATCAGGTTCTGGCCGAAATCCACATCGCCGTTGTCCTGCGCGGTGCGGAATGACTGCAGCGTCTTCAGCGGTTCGCCGGAAGGGTGCTTCTGGCCTTTCTCCGGGCTCACCGTGGTGAAAATGCAGCGGCTACAGGGTTTTACGACATCAAAGATGACGCTGCCAATGCGGATCACTTTCCAGGTGTCTTCGTCCCAGGCGTCGACACCGGTCACCACCAGGTTCGGACGAAACTGTTCCATCTGAACGCTGGCTTTGCAGCGGCGTTGTAAATCACGCAGCGAGGCTTCGTTAGTCAGCAGGAACGGGAAGCCATCGGCGAAGGAGAGGGGAACGGCGTCGTGGCGCTTCACGCGTCGCGTCAGTTCAGGCCCAACCCAGCGCAGCTGCACGTCGCGGGAGAAGAAGCCGCTCAGCCAGCGGTTAATCTCATCCGGGGCGATGCGCGCGGTAAAATGGTTGCCCCACACTTCCGTTGGCACATCGACGGGCGCAAAATCCGCAAAGCGAATCACCGCGCTGGAACCGTCCGGCGCGGTCAGGTGCAAACCGTCGTGAAGCGGGGAAGGGGTAAAGCGAACCATCTGAGGGAACTGGCGTGCGGTAATGAACGTACCGTCAGGCTCGGTGACCATAAAAATACGATCGAAGGCGAATCCGCTCATGTCGGCCAGCGCGTGAGAGACGCCGATTCCGCGCATGGATTTCACCGGATGAATAAAAAGCCTGGATAACGTCGCCACTGCACACTCCCACAAATGAAAATAAGCCTTCAACTTTATGACATACACGCCATATTAGCTATAATGCGCGACAATTTTCTAAGAGTAAAAGTGACGATATGAATTCTCTGTTTGCCAGTACGGCCCGTGGGCTGGAAGAGCTGTTAAAAACTGAACTGGAAAGCCTGGGCGCACAAGAGTGCCAGGTGGTTCAGGGTGGTGTCCATTTTGAGGGCGACACGCGGCTTATTTACCAGAGCCTGATGTGGAGTCGCCTGGCGTCGCGCATCATGCTGCCGATGAAGGAGTGCAAGGTTTATAGCGACCTTGACCTCTATACCGGCGTACAGATGATCGACTGGACAGAGATCTTTACCCCGAATGCCACCTTTGCGGTGCATTTCAACGGCGTGAACGACGAGATCCGCAACAGCCAGTACGGTGCCCTGCGCGTAAAAGACGCCATTGTGGACTGCTTCACGCGTAAAAATAAGGAACGTCCGAACGTCGATCGTGAAAACCCCGATCTGCGTATTAACGTCTGGCTGAACGGTGACACGGCGAGCATCTCTCTCGATATGAGCGGTGCAGGGCTGCATCTGCGCGGCTACCGCGATCGTACCGGTATGGCGCCAATTAAAGAAACGCTGGCGGCCGCCATTGTGATGCGCTCCGGCTGGCAGCCGGGTACGCCGCTGCTCGATCCGATGTGTGGTTCCGGTACGTTGCTGATTGAGGCGGCCATGCTGGCAACCGATCGTGCGCCGGGCCTGCATCGCGGTCACTGGGGCTTTAAAGGCTGGGCACAGCACGATGAAGCGCTCTGGAAAGAGGTCAAAGACGACGCGCAAACCCGCGCACGCAAAGGCCTGGCAGAGTACACCTCCCACTTTTATGGTTCGGACAGCGACCCGCGCGTCATTGAACGCGCGCGCAGCAACGCCCGTCGCGCTGGTATCGGCGAGCTGGTCACCTTCGAAGTGAAAGACGTGGCGAACCTGACCAACCCGTTGCCAAAAGGCCCGTACGGTACCGTGATCAGCAACCCCCCATACGGCGAGCGTCTGGACAGCGAGCCTGCGCTGATTGCCCTGCACAGCCTGCTGGGCCGCAATATGAAGGACCACTTCGGCGGCTGGAACCTGTCTCTGTTCAGCGCCTCGCCGGAACTGCTGAGCTGCCTGCAGCTGCGCGCCGATCGCCAGTTTAAAGCGAAAAACGGCCCGCTGGACTGCGTGCAGAAAAACTACCATCTGGCGGAGAAGGCGGCCGACAGCAAGCCGTCCGGCGTGGCGGAAGATTACGCCAACCGCCTGCGCAAGAACCTGAAGAAATTTGAGAAGTGGGCGAAGCAGGAGGGCATTGAATGCTATCGCCTGTACGATGCCGACCTGCCGGAGTACAACGTGGCGGTTGACCGCTACGCGGACTGGGTGGTGATTCAGGAATATGCGCCGCCGAAAACCATTGATGCGCAAAAAGCGCGTCAGCGCATGCTGGACGTCATTGCCGCCACCATCGCCGTGCTGGGTATTGCCCCAAACAAGCTGGTGCTGAAAACGCGTGAACGTCAGAAAGGCAAAAATCAGTACCAGAAGATGGGCGAGAAGGGCGACTTTATCGAAGTGGGCGAATACAACGCGCGCCTGTGGGTCAACCTGACCGACTATCTGGATACCGGTCTGTTCCTCGACCACCGTATCGCCCGCCGCATGCTGGGCCAGATGAGTAAAGGCAAGGACTTCCTGAATCTCTTCTCCTATACCGGCAGCGCCAGCGTGCATGCCGGTCTGGGCGGCGCGCGCAGCACCACCACGGTGGATATGTCCCGCACCTATCTGGAATGGGCGGAGCGCAACCTTCGTCTTAACGGCTTAACCGGACGTCAGCATCGCCTAATGCAGGCTGACGTGCTGGGCTGGCTGCGCGACACCGACGAGCAGTTTGACCTGATCTTTATCGATCCGCCGACCTTCTCCAACTCCAAGCGTATGGAAGATAGCTTTGATGTACAACGCGATCACCTGCGCCTGATGACCGACCTGAAGCGCCTGCTGCGCAAAGGCGGCACCATTATGTTCTCGAACAACAAACGCGGCTTCCGTATGGATCATGACGGCTTAGCAGCCCTGGGACTGAAAGCACAAGAAATCAGCCAAAAAACGCTGTCTCAGGACTTTGCCCGTAACCGTCAAATCCATAACTGCTGGTTGATTACCGCGGTCTGAAAGGAAAAATAAATGTCTTTAATTAGTATGCACGGCGCGTGGCTCTCTTTCAGCGACTCACCGCTTCTCGACAATGCAGAACTGCACATCGAAGATAACGAGCGCGTCTGTCTGGTGGGCCGTAACGGCGCGGGTAAATCCACGCTGATGAAAATCCTCAACCGTGAACAGGGTCTGGATGACGGGCGTATTGTTTACGAGCAGGATCTGATTGTCTCCCGCCTGCAGCAGGATCCACCGCGTCACGTGACCGGCAGCGTTTACGATTTCGTGGCGGAAGGGATCTCCGAGCAGGCTGAATACCTGAAGCGCTATCACGAGATTTCGCATCTGGTGATGACCGATCCGAGCGACAAAAACCTCAACGAACTGGCGAAAGTGCAGGAGATGCTCGATCACCACGGTCTGTGGCAGCTTGAAAACCGCATTAATGAAGTACTGGCGCAGCTCGGTCTGGAACCCGATATGGAGCTGTCGGCGCTCTCCGGCGGCTGGCTGCGTAAAGCGGCTCTGGGCCGCGCGCTGGTCAGCGGGCCGAAGGTGCTGCTGCTGGACGAACCGACCAACCACCTGGATATCGAAGCGATCGACTGGCTGGAAGGTTTCCTGAAAACCTTCAGCGGCACCATCATCTTTATCTCGCATGACCGTTCGTTTATTCGCAACATGGCGACGCGCATTGTCGACCTCGACCGCGGCAAGCTGGTGACCTATCCCGGCGATTACGATACGTATCTGCTGGAGAAAGAAGAAAACCTGCGCGTGGAAGAGCTGCAGAATGCCGAGTTCGACCGCAAGCTGGCGCAGGAAGAGGTCTGGATCCGCCAGGGCATCAAAGCCCGCCGTACCCGTAACGAAGGCCGCGTACGTGCCCTGAAGGCGATGCGTCGCGAGCGCAGCGAACGCCGTGAAGTGATGGGCAGCGCCAAAATGCAGGTAGAAGAGGCTTCCCGTTCCGGCAAGATTGTCTTCGAAATGGAAAACGTCAACTATCAGGTTGACGGTAAAGTGCTGGTGAACGATTTCTCCGCGCAGGTGCAGCGTGGCGATAAAATTGCGCTCATCGGCCCGAACGGCTGCGGTAAAACCACGCTGCTGAAACTGATGCTGGGCCAGCTGCAGGCCGACAGCGGACGTATTCACTGCGGGACCAAGCTGGAGGTCGCCTACTTCGACCAGCACCGCGCGGAGCTGGATCCGGACCGTACGGTGATGGACAACCTCGCCGAAGGTAAGCAGGAAGTGATGGTGAACGGCAAGCCTCGCCACGTGCTGGGCTACCTGCAGGACTTCCTGTTCCATCCGAAACGCGCCATGACGCCGGTGCGCGCGCTGTCCGGCGGTGAGCGAAATCGTCTGCTGCTGGCGCGCCTGTTCCTGAAGCCAAGCAACCTGCTCATCCTCGATGAACCGACGAACGACCTGGACGTCGAAACGCTGGAATTGCTCGAAGAGCTGATTGACGGCTATCAGGGTACCGTGATGCTGGTCAGCCACGATCGTCAGTTCGTGGATAACACCGTGACCGAGTGCTGGATCTTCGAAGGTGAAGGGCGAATTGGACAATACGTAGGCGGTTATCATGATGCAAAAGGGCAGCAATTGCAGTCTCTGGCGCAGAAACAGTCAAAGTCCAAAATAAGTTCTGAACCTGCTGTAACAAAAGCAGAAACTGTCAAGAAAACCTCGGCTAAACTAAGCTATAACCTGCAGCGCGAACTGGAGGGGCTACCGCAGCGTCTTGAAGAGCTGGAAGCCGCGCTTGAGGATCTGCAAAAACAGGTTGCTGATGCGTCATTCTTTACTCAATCGCATGACTATACTCAGAAAGTACTGTCAGAAATGTCCGCGGCTGAAAAAGCCCTGGAAGAAGCATTTGAGCGCTGGGAGTACCTTGAGTCTCTGAAAAACGGCGCATAAACAGGGATAACATATGTGTGACCAGCACCATGCCGACAGGCATATTTTATGCTCGCAATGCGATATGCTCGTGGCGTTGCCAGAGCTTGGTCACGGACATAAAGCCCTGTGTCCACGTTGCGGTGCGACGTTGACAACTGAGTGGGACGCGCCGCGGCAGCGTCCCACTGCTTACGCGTTGGCAGCATTGTTCATGCTGCTGCTCTCCAATCTCTTCCCCTTCATCTATATGAAGGTGGGGGGGATCACCAGCCAGGTAGATTTGCTTGAAATCCCGGGCGTGATGTTCTCGGAAGATTACGCCAGCCTCGGTACCTTTTTTCTCCTGTTTGTCCAGATAGTCCCGGCTTTTTGTCTGGTCGTCATCCTTTTGCTGGTGAACCGCGTCAGGATGCCGGCACCGCTGAAAATCCGACTGGCGCGTATCCTTTTTCAGCTAAAAAGCTGGGGGATGGCCGAGATTTTTCTGGCGGGGATTCTGGTCAGCTTCGTGAAGCTCATGGCATACGGCGACGTGGGGATTGGCAGCAGCTTTATTCCCTGGTGTCTGTACTGCGTTCTGCAGCTGCGCGCCTTCCAGTGCGTGGACAGGCGCTGGGCGTGGGACGATATCGCGCCAGCGCCGACGCTTGCACAGACGGTGAAGGTCGGCGTACCCGGTATTCGTCAGGGGCTTCGCTCGTGCCCGTGCTGTACCGCCGTGCTGCCTGCCGATCTCGACGTTTGTCCGCGCTGCGAAACGAAAGGGCACGTACGCCGTAAAAATAGCCTTCAGTGGACGATGGCGCTGCTGGTTACATCCATCATGCTGTATCTGCCAGCCAATATTCTGCCGATCATGATCACCGATTTGCTCGGTGACAAAATGCCCTCGACAATCCTCGCCGGGGTGATACTGCTCTGGGGCGAAGGTTCTTATCCGGTCGCCGGCGTCATCTTTATCGCCAGTATTATGGTGCCCACCTTAAAAATGATTGCCATTGCCTGGCTCTGTTGGGATGCGAAAGGGCATGGAAAACGCGATAGCGAACGCATGCACCTGATTTATGAAGTGGTCGAGTTTGTCGGACGCTGGTCAATGATTGACGTGTTTGTCATCGCCGTTCTCTCTGCACTGGTGCGGATGGGCGGTTTGATGAGTATTTATCCCGCGATGGGGGCTTTAATGTTTGCACTGGTCGTGATTATGACCATGTTTGCGGCCATGACCTTCGACCCTCGTTTATCGTGGGATCGTGAGCCTGAATCAAGCCATGAGGAAGAGTAAGAGCATGGAAAATAAGAGTGGAGAGGCGAAAGTGCAGAAGGTCAAAAACTGGTCGCCGGTGTGGATTTTTCCCATCGTGACTGCGCTGATCGGTGCATGGATCCTGTTTTATCATTACAGCCATCAGGGACCGGAAGTCACGCTGATAACCACCAATGCCGAGGGGATTGAGGGCGGTAAAACGACTATCAAAAGCCGAAGTGTGGATGTGGGCGTGGTGGAAAGTGCAACCCTGACCGACGATTTAACCCATGTGGAGATCAAGGCGCGCCTTAATGCCGGCATGGAAAAACTGCTGCACGGCGATTCCGTTTTCTGGGTCGTTAAGCCGCAGGTGGGGCGTGAGGGAATCAGCGGCTTAGGGACGCTGCTTTCGGGCGCTTACATTGAGCTGCAGCCCGGCGCTAAGGGTAACCAGCCAGCCAAATACCAGCTTCTGGATTCCCCGCCGCTTGCACCACCTGATGCCAAGGGTATCCGCGTGATCCTCGACAGTAAAAAAGCAGGTCAGCTTACGGCGGGCGACCCGGTCCTGTTCCGCGGCTACCGCGTGGGATCGGTTGAGAAAAGCACGTTTGATCCGCAGAAACGCGCGATCAGCTATCAGCTCTTTATCAATGCGCCAAACGATCGGCTGGTCACCAGCAATGTCCGTTTCTGGAAAGACAGCGGGATCGCGGTGGATCTGACCTCGGCAGGTATGCGCGTTGAAATGGGTTCGCTGACCACGCTGTTTGGCGGCGGCGTAAGTTTTGATGTGCCGGAGGGCCTGGATTTGGGCCAGCCGGTTGCAGAGAACACCGCTTTCCGTCTCTTTGACGATCAAAAAAGCATTCAGGATGCGCTCTATACCGATCACGTCGACTTCCTGATGTTCTTCAAAGATTCTGTCCGCGGTCTGCAGCCGGGGGCACCTGTTGAGTTCCGCGGTATTCGTCTCGGTACGGTTGGACAAGTTCCGTTCTTCGTCCCGGGCCTGAGCCAGATGCTGGATGATGACTATCGTATTCCGGTGCTGATCCGCATTGAGCCGGAGCGTCTGCTAAACCAGATTGGCGAAAATCAGGATATTGCTGCCCATATTTCTCAACTGATGGAACGCGGCCTGCGTGGATCGTTGAAGACGGGTAACCTGGTGACCGGTGCGCTGTATGTGGATATGGACTTCTACCCGAAAGCACCGCCGATTACCGGTATTCGTGAATTCGGTGGCTATAAGATCATCCCAACGGTGAGCAGCGGCCTGGCGCAGATCCAGCAGCGTCTGATGGAGACGCTGGATAAGATCAACAATCTGCCACTGAACCCGATGATTGAAGCGGCGACCGGGTCGTTACATCAGAGCCAGGAGACAATGCAGCGTCTGCAAACCACGCTGGATAACATCAATAAGATTACGGCGAGCCAGAGCATGCAGCAGCTTCCGCAGGACATGCAGAAAACGCTGCGTGAGCTGAACCGCAGTATGCAGGGCTTCCAGCCGGGTTCAGCGGCCTACAACAAGATGGTGGCAGATATGCAGCGTCTTGATCAGGTCTTACGTGAACTGCAGCCGGTGCTGAAAACGCTCAACGAGAAGAGCAATGCGCTGGTGTTCGAAGCGAAAGATAAAAAGGATCCTGAGCCGAAGAGGGCAAAAGAATGAAAAAGTGGCTATTGATGATTGGTGCTCTGCTGTTAACGGCGTGCAGTTCAGGAGTAGATAATAAAAGCTACTATCAGCTGCCTGTGGCGACCCACAGCGGTGGGCAAAGCACGGCCAGCCAGGGAAACCGTCAGCTGTGGGTTGAGCAGGTTGCGGTGCCGGATTATCTGGCAGGAAACGGCGTGGTCTATCAGACCAGCGACGTTAAATACGTGATTGCGACGAACAACCTGTGGGCCAGCCCGTTGGATCAACAGCTGCGCAACACGCTGGTGGCCAATCTGGGCAGTCAGCTACCGGGTTGGGTTGTCGCGTCGCAGCCGTTGGGTAATGACCAGGATACGCTGAACGTTACCGTAACGGGCTTCCACGGCCGTTATGATGGTGCGGTGGTGATCAGCGGGGAGTGGTTGCTGAATCATCAGGGACAGCTGATTAAGCGTCCTTTCCATCTGGAGCTGAAGCAGCAGAAAGATGGCTATGACGAAATGGTGAAAGTCCTGGCTCAGGGTTGGGCACAGGAGTCGGCCAGCATCGCGAGGGAAATTTCCCGGCTGCCATAAGTAAAATTCATCATCAAAAACCGCAGTTGGCATCTCGCTGATTGCGGTTTTTTTTTCGTTTTCACTTCAGTTTGTTACTTGTGCTGCATCACAATTTTTGTACAAATGAACTTCCAGGTAGCTCACAAATATGACACCCGTATGAATTTTGAACATTGACGATGGGGCTAATTCGGGGTATTCGTTATCTGTGCCTGTACATTGAGTGCAGACACTGTTTTCTTTCCACCAGACAAAAGAATGAGGGAAACGAGGCATGAAGAGACAGAAACGAGATCGCCTGGAACGGGCTCATCAACGTGGTTATCAGGCCGGCATCGCTGGACGTTCTAAAGAAATGTGTCCTTATCAGACGATAAATCAAAGGTCACAATGGCTTGGAGGCTGGCGAGAAGCCATCGGCGACAGGGCACTCATAGCCTGATAACGTCTCTTTCAAAAAAGAAACCTCCGCATTGCGGAGGTTTCGCCTTTCCGGGAGTGCGAAAAGTACAATCAGAACGCAGAAGTATCCTGGAACAGGCCAACTTTCAGGTCGCTTGCGCTATAGATCAGACGCCCGTCGACCAGCACTTCGCCATCTGCCAGGCCCATAATCAGGCGGCGGTTAACGATGCGCTTGAAGTGAATACGATAGGTCACTTTCTTCGCTGTAGGCAGAACCTGGCCAGTGAATTTGACTTCGCCCACGCCCAGTGCGCGGCCTTTACCTTCGCCGCCCAGCCAGCCCAGATAGAAGCCAACCAGCTGCCACATGGCATCCAGGCCCAGACAGCCAGGCATTACCGGATCGCCAATAAAGTGGCAACCGAAGAACCACAGGTCCGGGTTGATATCGAGTTCTGCTTCTACGTAACCCTTATCGAAGTTGCCGCCGGTTTCGGTCATTTTCACGACACGGTCCATCATCAGCATGTTCGGGGCCGGTAACTGTGGGCCTTTTGCGCCAAACAGTTCGCCGCGACCAGAGGCAAGAAGATCTTCTTTTGTATAGGATTCGCGTTTATCTACCATGTTCTCAGTAAGCCTTATTTTAGTGAAGGACGCAGGATAGCTAACACGTGTACGCTGAACAAGTCCGATCAGTTCGAACTAAACCAGCCCAGCCAGCGTAACGGCCATGGATAACGATGACGAGCATCCTGCTGTGTCGCCTGAGCAATGCGCTCCTGGATAGTTTGCATCAGGGTGGTTTGCCCTTCGCCGTCCCATACCAGGTTTGTCAGTAAGGGTAGTGCATCCTCAATCCCTTCGATGGCCCAGATAGCGAACTGCTCTTGTTCCACCGCATCCAGAATCTCCTGACTGAGGCTTAAATGGCGTGCGTTGGGAGCCGGGATAATCACACCCTGCTTGCCGTTTAAACTGCGCTGCTGACAGATAGAGAAGAAGCCTTCAATTTTCTCGTTGAGGCCTCCCACTGGCTGGGCGCGGCCGAACTGGTCCACCGAACCGGTGATCGCGATGTTCTGATTGATGGGCACTTCCGCCAGGGCGCTGATTAAGGCGCACAGCTCGGCCATAGAGGCACTGTCGCCATCCACTTCGCTGTAGGACTGCTCAAACGTCAGCGAGGCGGAGAAGGGGATCTGCTGCTCAAGCTGCAGCTCTGACATCAAAAACGCCTGCATGATCATCATGCCTTTGGCATGAATGTTTCCGCCCAGCTCGGCTTTCCGTTCAATATCGGTGAACTCGCCATCGCCAATGTGCACAACGCAGCTGATACGTGATGGCTCCCCGAATGCTCGCGGATGGCCAGGAAATTCAATCACAGACAGGGCGTTAATCTGCCCGACGCGTTCGCCTTCGGTTTCCACCAGAATTTGTTCGAGCAGAATTTCATCCTGCATACGGTCAGCAAGATAGCCTTCTCGCCACTCACGCTGAGCCAGCATCTGAGTGAGCTGTTCACCGGTGAACGCCCCGTCACCGCTGATCACACCCACTTCACGCAGCTGTTTGCCGATCCAGAGCGGGCAAAGCGGCAGCGTTTCCTGGTCACCGGTGTAGCGTACCGCTTCGCGGATTAAGCCCGGCCACGCGTCAGCCGCAGGGGTTGGCAGCGCAGAACGTTCAGCAACGGCCATCACCCACTGGCACCACTGCGCCATATCGTCGGCATCAGCAATCTGGATGTTGTCTTCGTATTCACTATACACGGCCTGCTCAGCCAGTTCCGGCTCCATTTCCTGGAAGTCCGCCAGCGATTCACGGTCGCCCGTCAGCACGACGGTCAGCGACAGCGGCATAGACGGAACAGAGACGGGCAGAGGACGAGACTCATCGTAGCCGACCCAGTCGAAACGCTGCTGGCGCACGATGGTTTTCAGACGCATCCACAGCAGCGGCTGCGAGAGCAGGGTACGCAGTGAGATGATCAGAACACCGCCATTTGCGCGATGTACCAGCCCAGGCTGCAGCGAAAGCTCGCCGTTAAACTGGCGCAGACAACCAAAGAGTTGTTCAGCCTCAACCCAGTTAGCGGTAATCACCTCGCCCTTAGCGGCAAAATGGCCGTCGGCCTGTGCCGCCGGTTCGAAAGTGACATCATGTCCCGCGATACGATACTGGCCGCCAAAAACGGCGTTCGCTTCCGGCTTTAACTGACGCACGGCATCCCCGAACAACGTCAGGTATTCCGCTTCTTCCGGGGCTTTGAGCAGCATGAAAGGTGCAGTTGCCCATGGGCTTAAGACCTGCTCCAGCGCGTAATGCAAACGGGGCTGCGTATCGCTAAGGATGAATTCGTGTTCTTTTGCGAGTTCGGGCTGTGCAAACAGTTCCTGATAACTTTCGGTATCCGGAACAAGGTCACGCCATGCAAGTTTCGTAATGGTCAAAGTTGATGTTTTTTAGTCAGATGTAAAAGCGTGGAGTATACCGTAAGCGGGGGGCTGTACCCAAGCAGGATTGGGTATTTCGACAGGGCGATTGGCTGCATTCACTCACAGGATATGATTTCTTTTCAGCAGATTGCTAAAAAACTGATATTCTGAACAGAGTTACGTGGTAACACTGAGATCGCAATGAAATATCAACAACTGGAAAATCTCGAAAGCGGCTGGAAATGGAAGTACCTGGTCAAAAAGCACCGTGAAGGGGAGCTGATCACCTGCTACATCGAAGCCAGCGCTGCGCAAGAAGCCGTGGATATTTTGCTGACCCTCGAAAATGAACCGGTACAGGTTAACGGCTGGATTGAGAAACACATCAATCCTGCGTTGTTAAACCGGATGAAGCAAACGATCCGCGCGCGACGCAAACGGCATTTTAATGCTGAGCATCAGCACACTCGCAAAAAATCAATCGACCTGGAATTTGTTGTCTGGCAGCGCCTGGCCGGGCTGGCGCAACGACGGGGCAAAACGCTGTCCGAAACCATCGTGCAGCTGATTGAGGATGCCGAACATAAAGAGAAGTACGCCAACCAGATGTCGACGCTGAAGAACGACCTTCAGGCTCTGTTGGGTAAAAAATAGATTTTTCTTTTCTTCAGACAATAAAAAACCCCGCATTGCGGGGTTTTTTTATAAGACGATAACTTATGCCGCTGGCTGAGTTACAACGTCTTTGATGCCTTTAACTTCGATCTCTACGCGACGATCTGGAGCCAGGCAGTCGATCAGTGCAGCGCGAGCTTTCACGTTGTCACAGGTGTTGCCAGTAACTGGGTTAGATTCGCCCATACCACGTGGGGAGATCTTGTTAGCTGGGATACCTTTAGAGATCAGGTAATCAACAACAGACTGAGCACGTTTCTCAGACAGTTTCTGGTTGTAAGCGTCAGAACCGATACGGTCGGTGAAGCCCAGAACCACTACAGAACCGTCTTTAGGATCCAGGTTGCTCAGCTGAGAGTACAGCTGATCCAGTGCCTGCTGACCTTCTGGTTTCAGAGTCGCTTTGTTGAAGTTGAACAGAACGTCAGACTTCAGAGTGAAGTGCTTGGTCTGTACTTCTGGAGCTGGAGCCGGCGCTGGAGCAACAACTGGTGCTGCTTCTTCCTGCTGGCCGAAACGGTAGGAAACACCTACGCTCAGCATGCCGTTGTCTGGACGAACACCAACGGTGTTGCCGTCGCCGATGTTGTTAACCCACTGGTATTCCAGACGGGTAGCGATGTCACGGGTCATAGCCCACTCAACGCCACCAGCGAATACTGGGGAAACACCGGTATCATGGTTGTCACCAGCGATGTTGTTGCTGGAGTCTGCGCGCCATACCATGCCGCCCAGACGGGTGTACACGTCCAGATCGTCAGTGATTGGGTAGCCCAGTTTAGCGGTCAGCTGAACGCCCTGTGCTTTGAAAGCGCCGTTGATGGTGTCGCCTTTGTATGGCATACGACCTAACCAGTCGTAACCCATTTCAAAACCAACATACGGGTTAACCTGATAGCCACCGAACGCACCTGCACCAAGCTGGCTCTCGTGAGTAGGGCCATCATTGTTCAGGCTGCTGTTGTACCAGCCGGTGTCGTGGAACTGAGACCAGCCCAGTTTACCACCTGCATACCAGGTATTATCTTTCGGAGCGGCCTGCGCTACGGTAGCGAAGCCAGCCAGTGCCACTGCAATCGCGATAGCTGTCTTTTTCATTTTTTGCGCCTCGTTATCATCCAAAATTCGCCATGAAAGTCTCAAGAGAGAATCACGGTTAAATCCTTCACCGGGGGGCGTGGTCAAATATAAATCTACCGATATCTTCGGCTTAGGCCGAGCACCCCTGGCGATGTAAAGTCTACAACGTAGCTGAAAACTTACAAGTGTGAAGTCTGTCAGGCATATGAAAAAAAAAGTTCCGTATACCGATTATTTAACATTTTTAGAACGAATTTTGTGCAATAAAATGAAGGAGAACCGCACCAGACAAGCCTTGCCGCAATTTTCAGACCGGGAACTTTAGTGCCATCTTGTGGTCGAAAAAAATTCCAGGAAAAATCTTAATTTCACTCAATGATACAAATTTGAGTGAATTTTTAGCCCAGAAAGTTGTCCTCTGCGGTAAGAATCCGAACGAACCGGACGCATAATGAACCCGATCGCACTCCCTTCTTCAGCGGCTTCAGTCAGACGGAAATGTTCCTCTTCCGTCAATTCTTCTGATAACCATCCAATTACCACGCTGTAATTTCCGGTGCGTAACGCGCGGATCATCGACTCAACGGTATCGCACGGCGAGAGCTGATTAATCTGCATGACCTTGGTCAGCGGAAGGCCAGCGGACTGAACCCACTCACGGCTCAGTTTTTGCTGAGGGGTGAGCCAAAGCTGCCAGCGCGATTGCTGACCAAGCTGTTGTAATAACGGCAACAACAGAAGTTGCGTCAACAGGGGCTGGTCTTCACGATAAACCACTTCACTGATAAGCCCTGTGGAAACACGCTCGACGGAATTCTGCGCGACATTGCCTGCGGCAGAAGAGAGAGAGATTGCGCGATTTGCATAGCCTGAAGTGTGCATATTCATTCCAGCCCTGTAGTTACTGTATGAATATACAGTAACCCCTGTATGCATAAAGATCAACCTCATTTTCGGAAAGCGACTCGCAAAATTCATTCAATCTTGATGCCCCTGGAAAAATCATCTTGCTCAACGGCGATAAGTTGCCTATTTTCCTGCTAACGGATCCGCTAGTAAGAAATTTCGTTGTTACTTTATGATTTTGAAGGGAAATATCATGAAAAAGATATCTTATGAACGGATTTATAAATCCCAGGAATACCTCTCCCCGTTGGGCGAGATTCATCATCGCGCGCTGTTTGGCGGCTACACCCTGGCGGTGGATGATGCGGTTTTTGCCATGGTGTCTGATGGCGAGCTTTATCTTCGGGCTTGTGAGGAGAGTGCGAAATACTGTGTAAAGAATGCCTCCTCATTTTTGACGTTGATGAAGCGAGGCCGCCCGGTGCTGCTTAACTATTATCGTGTGGATGACGGATTATGGCAGGACAGGGAGCGGTTGCTTCAGCTCTCCTCGTTTGCGCTCAGTGCGGCAAGAAAAGAGCGCTATCAGCGCCACCAACGAAACCGACTCAAGGATCTACCAAACCTGACCTTTCAGCTTGAAGTCTTGCTTTTTGAAGCCGGTATCACTAATGAGGAAACGCTGCGGGCGCTGGGCGCCAGAGCCAGCTGGCTGAAGATGCGGGCGAAAAATAAAGCGCTCAGTATTAAAGTCCTCTTCGCACTCGAAGGGGCTATCGAGGGGCTGCATGAGGCGGCACTCCCGGCAGGCATTCGCCGGGAGCTGACGGAGTGGTTTAATGCGCTGCCTGAGCCACAGGAGAATCACTCCTCCAGGTAGCGATTTGCTGTTGCAGCCGGCAAATTTCAGGCAGCAGAGCGATAAGCAGGCCTATCTGCTGAAGAACCAGCGGCGCTTTGCTGTCGTTTCCCGGGTCAAGATGCGCAATGCGTTGCGCCAGTTCATTCAGCGCCTGTTGTACGCGCGGCTCATCGGCTGGGCGGTGATGAAGCGCGTCATCGACATAACAGACGGCGTCATCGAGCAGGTTGAGAATACCCGGGTTGGTGAGCTTCTCACGGTGGGCACCCAGCGTCGAAATATAGCTGGTGAACGTATGGTTCAGGCAGAGCAGGCGGAACGCGGTCTCACGAATTTCCGCCGTGGCGCGAGGCTCCGTTGACATGTTAGAGACAACGGAGGCCAGTTCTGCATCACTGTTGTGCGCATCACGACGTGCTATCCGGTAAGCCAGGCGGTTATCGCGCCCCTGGTGGTACTGCTCCAGGATAGCGTCAAGGTATCGACAGTTGGCATTCATCGCCCTGTCGACCACGCGCGGCAAATTGCGGAAACGCCAGTCCGGCCAGATAAAGCTGACCGCGGCCCAGGCAATCGCGCAGCCAATCAGGGTATCGATCACGCGGGGCAGGGCGACTTCAAACCCTTCACCCAGCAGGTTAAAGCAGAGCAGCACCAGCAGCGTGATGAACATGGTGGCGTGGGCATACTGCACGTTGCGAAACGCGAAGAACAGCACGCCGGTGATCACGATCAGAATCAATTGACCTTCGACGGAAGGCACGAAATAGAGCACCGGAAGGCCGATCGCGACGCCAACCAGCGTACCGATAATACGCAGCGCAAGACGATGTCGGGTGGCGTTATAGTTTGGCTGGCAGACGAACAGGCTGGTGAGCAGGATCCAGTAGCCGTGGTGCAGTCCGGTTATCTGAATAAAGGCATACCCCACGCACAGCACCAGCGACATTCTCACCGCGTGGCGAAAGAGAGCCGACTCCGGCGTAAAGTTGCGGCTCAGGCGTAGCCACATATCGCTAACGCCGTGCACGCTGTCATCAGCAAGCTGGTTTTCAACCTCACTGCCCGGCAGTGCCATCGCCTGTTCGGACTCAATGGTCGCCAGCTGTGCATCAATCGCCCGCAGGTTGTTCAGCAGAAAGCCCAGCGCTTTGATGTGTTCCGGTGACGTTCCGCTGGCCTGAACGCGGTCGAGCGCCGCATCAAGGTGGCTGAATACCCGTTCAAAGCGGGGATCATGCTGATAGGGCGTGCGCAGCAGAATGGAGCGCGAGAGCCGCTGACACGCCTGAGACTGCATGGAGAGCAGGCGCTGGAAGCGGAACATCACGTCGCTGTAGCGGAACTTCTCGCGCAGGGCGGCATACTGAACGTGCGAGGAGCTGGCACGTTCATGAATATCCTGGGCGGCAAAATAGTAGTGTAAGGTCCTTCGCGTTCCGCGCTGACCGCGATCGCCACGCAGACGGGTAAGTAGAGAGGCTTTTGTCTGGTTAAGGGTGGCAACCAACTGGCCGTTTGCCAGCGCCAGATCGTAGAGCGGAGCCTGGCTTTCTTCCTCGATATCCGGGTCGAACAGCCGGGATTTCAGTTCCAGATAGTGGGCTAACTGCTCAAAGCTGCGGGCAAGGTTATCCTGCAGAGGGCGAACCGGGAAGATCAGATGACCGGTTAGCGTCAGCAGGTTATACCAGATGGCACCCAGCAACAGCAGAACCGGCTGCTGGTACCACTGGTCGTACAGGGAAACGCCCAGCATAGTGTAGATGGCGATCAGCAATGCACCAAAAGCGATGGTGGCATAGCGCTGCCCAAGGCCACCCAGCAAAATAAACCCGCTGGTTGAGAGGGTAAGACCCAGGGCAAACAGCCATGGCCAGGGGAAAAGCAGCTCAACGGACGCTGACGCAATAAAAAAGCAGATAAGCGTAATAACCAGATTACGCAAACGCCCGGCCAGACGATCGTCCAGGTCCGCCAGCGCCCCGGCCACCACTCCCAGCGTGAGCGGAATAGTGAGTTTGACATCATTCAGCCACCAGGGCAGAGCAACCGTGCCGCAAAGCGCGATGAATATCCTGACGTTATAAAGCCAGGTGCTGTTCCAGGTATAACGGCGAAGCAGTGGGCTTAGCATAAATGCGGCCAGTCCTTATTTACTGAAAACGACGACGAGCGTTTGCTTCACGCGCCGCCTGGGCCACTTCTACCGGAACAACCCTGCGACCGACGGGCCAAAGGGCGATAGCGGCGATCTTAAAGTTCGCGATCCCCACCGGAATACCAATAATCGTGATGCACTGTGCAATACCGGCAAAAATATGCATGATGCAGAGCCACCAGCCGAAGAAAATGAGCCACAGAATGTTCAGCAGGGTTCCGCCCGTATTCATCAGGGCGTTTTTGTTCTCCGGATTCAGCTCGTCAACGTGGATGGCTTCATTCCCGTAGGGGATTAAGGAGAGTTTTGTGATTTCCCAGCAGGAGCGGGTCAGGGGGAGCGTAAAAATCAGGACGATACTCACCAGCGTGGCAAAAAGCCAGGAAAGGGTGGTGGCAAAACCGCCCAGCACAAAATTCAACACATTCAGAACGGTACGCATAAACCCTCACTTCCTTTCGATAAAATTAACGCCCAATGATTGTAACGTTTTTTTAGGCTGGAGCACCTTAAAACTGGCAGTTACACTGTCAGGTAAATTATCTCTTCGTGGATTTGGCGGAACATGGAACTGAAAGCAACGTCGTTAGGCAAACGTCTGGCGCAACACCCATACGACCGGGTGGTTCTCCTTAATGCCGGGGTGAAAGTCTCCGGGGAACGCCACGAATACCTTATTCCGTTTAATCAGCTTCTGGCTATCCACTGCAAACGCGGGCTGGTGTGGGGCGAGCTGGAGTTCGTTCTCCCTGACGATAAAGTCGTGCGTCTTCACGGCACCGAGTGGGCGGAAACTCAGCGTTTCCACCATCACCTGAACGCGCTCTGGCAGCAGTGGAGCCAGGATATGAGCGTGATTGCCGCCCAGGTGCTCCAGCAGGTGCTGGACGATATCGCGCAAAGCAACGCGCAACACGCGTGGCTGACCCGTCAGCAGACCGCCGGGCTGCAGCAAAAGATCCGACAGGCACTCTCGGCGCTGCCGCTCTCCGTGACGCGTCTCGACGAGTTTGACAACTGTCGCGACGCCTGGCGCCAGTGTCAGGCCTGGCTGAATGATAAGGATAAAAGCCGTCTCGCCCATAATCAGGCCTGGACGGACGCCATGCTCACCCAATATGCCGACTTTTTCAGTACGGTGGAATCGTCACCGCTCAATCCGGCCCAGGCGCGCGCGGTGGTCAACGGCGAGCAGTCGCTGCTGGTGCTGGCGGGGGCCGGTAGTGGTAAAACATCGGTGCTGGTGGCGCGTGCCGGCTGGCTGCTGACGACCGGGGAAGCGGTAGCCGATCAAATTCTGCTTCTGGCTTTTGGCCGCAAGGCTGCCCAGGAGATGGACGAACGTATCCAGGAACGCCTGCACACCCGGGATATCACGGCCAGAACCTTTCATGCCCTTGCGCTGCATATTATTCAGCAGGGCAGTAAAAAAGTACCTTCCATCAGTAAGCTGGAAAACGACGCGCAGGCGCGTCAGGCGCTGTTCATCAAAACGTGGCGCCAGCAGTGCAGTGAGAAAAAGGCGCAGGCAAAAGGGTGGCGTCAGTGGCTGGAGGAGGAGCTCAGCTGGGACGTGCCAGAGGGTAGCTTCTGGCAGGATGATAAGCTGGCGCGTCGGCTGGGTTCGCGACTTGACCGCTGGGTCAGCCTGATGCGAATGCACGGTGGATCGCAGGCAGAGATGATTGAAAGCGCGCCGGAGGCGATCCGCGATCTGTTTTCGAAGCGGGTCAAGCTGATGGCTCCGCTACTGAAAGCCTGGAAAACCGCGCTGAAAGCGGAAAATGCCGTTGATTTCTCCGGCCTGATCCATCAGGCCATCATCATTCTTGAGAAGGGACGTTTTGTCAGCCCGTGGAAACATATTCTGGTGGACGAGTTCCAGGACATCTCTCCGCAGCGTGCAGCGTTGCTCTCAGCGCTGCGGGCGCAAAATAAGCATACCTCTCTGTTTGCGGTGGGGGATGACTGGCAGGCCATCTATCGCTTCAGCGGGGCACAGCTTTCGCTGACGACCGCATTCCACCACTATTTTGGCGAAGGCGATCGCAGCGATCTGGACACGACCTACCGCTTCAATTCACGGATTGGTGAAATCGCCAACCGCTTTATCCAGCAGAACCCGCATCAGCTGGCAAAGCCGCTCAATAGCCTGCGGCCAGGGGATAAAAAAGCCGTGACCCTGCTGGCGGACGATCAGCTGGAACCGCTGCTGGACAAGCTCAGCGGCTATGCGAAGCCCGATGAGCGTATCCTGGTGCTGGCGCGTTACCATCATCTCAAACCCGAGGCGCTGGAAAAGGCGGCCACCCGCTGGCCGAAGCTGCAGCTTGAATTTATGACGATTCACGCCAGCAAAGGGCAGCAGGCCGACTATGTGATTGTCATGGGGCTGAAAGAGGGCAGCGACGGTTTCCCGGCTCCGGCCCGCGAGTCGGTAATGGAACAGGCCTTGCTGCCGGTGCCGGAAGACTTCCCGGATGCCGAAGAGCGGCGTTTGCTGTATGTGGCTATGACCCGCGCGCGCCATCGCGTGTGGCTGCTGTTCAATAAAGAGGAGCCATCCGTGTTTGTCGATATCCTGAAGAGTATTGATGTGCCGGTAGCGCGTAAACCATAACGACGTCAGGCAAGGTTTTGTAGGCCGGGTAAGGCGTAGCCGCCACCCGGCAAAAAAGCTACTTCAATCTGTCGGAAAGATAACGCTGATAGTCCGGAATAAGGATATCAACCGGCGAGTTAAACTGCGGCGATTCGATGATGAAATCCGCCGTCGACAGGTTTGTCGCCACCGGAATATTCCACACCGTCGCCAGACGCAGCAGGGCTTTGACATCCGGGTCGTGCGGAACCGCGTTCAGCGGGTCCCAGAAGAAGATCAGCACATCAATCTTCCCTTCGGAGATCTGCGCGCCGACCTGCTGATCGCCGCCCATCGGGCCGCTCAGCATGGCATTCACCTGCAGACCCGTTTCGCGCTGGATCAGGTTACCGGTGGTACCGGTCGCCGACAGGGCGTGCTTTTCCAGCGAAGACTGATGGCGGCGAACCCAGTTAAGCAGCATTTGTTTACAGTGATCGTGCGCCACCAGTGCAATGTGTTTGCGTTCAGGTAGCGTGCGTGTTGTCAGTTCCATAATCATATCCATCAGGTTAACTGCCTACACGATGACGGGAACCGTCTGACGCTGCAAGAGAAAGGCGTAAAAAATGTGGCTTATGATGAAGGTTGTTGTTTTGCCCACTGTAAAAACCGGGCCCGCGTGTCGGGATCGGCCTGCTGGAACCAGAATTTTAGGCGCTGTTCCGTCAGGGTCTGGGACTGGGGAGGAATGACGTCCAGTTCAGAGACGCCGGAAAGCAGCGTGCTGTCGTCAGCCATCATGGTGGCAAACTGAGGAAGCGACGCGCGTTTACCCGCTTTGTTATAGGTCTGGGTCGCGGCCTCGTAGTCCGGACCTTTTGGTGAGGTCGTCAGCGCCAGAATATCCAGCTTCACCGGAATCGGCATCGCATCCCCGTCCAGAAGTTCAATGCGGGGAGACGCGTCGAAGGCCGCCGATTCTTTCTCCGTTTCAAGCCGAGGCAGGGTAATATTGACCTGACTGATTTGCCGGGTATTAAAGCTGACGATCAGCGGCGGCGAGATATACATCCTTTGCTCGTGATTCGCCAGACCGATCGATTTTTCCACCCGGAATACCAGCTGATGCGGCCCGTTATCCAGCTCGATGCTGTCCGCACCGCGCAATAACGAACTGGAGACCTTTTTTCCGTCCAGTACCAGGAGATCAATATCGGTAGAGAGCCGGAGCGTGGTAGCAAAAACGCAGACCGGCATCACTAACGCAATCAGAGCAGTGGCAATACCGGTTTTCATAGAAGGCTCCCGTCAGAAATCCTGTCGCCGCATTAATGTATCTAAATTTTTCGAGAATCATGTTTACTAACATATAGACATATTTCGCCGTTTTGCCCTCATGCATCGGTATGGGATGGATGGTTGAGATGTGCGGTTTGGCGTACACTTTTAAAAAAGCCAGGAGAAAAACCATGAAAGAGAACGATATTGCCGAGATTCTGACATCCACGCGTACCATTGCGCTGGTGGGCGCGAGCGATAAACCCGATCGTCCAAGCTATCGGGTAATGAAATACCTTCTCGATCAGGGCTATCACGTCATCCCGGTCTCGCCAAAAGTGGCGGGGAAAACCTTACTGGGCCAGCAGGGTTATGCCACGCTCGCTGACGTGCCGGAAAAAATTGATATGGTTGATGTCTTCCGAAACTCCGAGGCGGCGTGGGAAGTGGCGCAGGACGCTATCGCCGTCGGGGCGAAAACGCTGTGGATGCAGCTGGGCGTGATTAACGAGCAGGCTGCGGTGCTGGCGCGGGATGCGGGGTTAAACGTCGTCATGGATCGCTGTCCGGCGATCGACATCCCCCGCCTGGGGCTGGCGAAGTAATAAAAAAAAGCCCGTTCATCGGGCTTTTTTTACACGCTTAGTTCCGCAGGCGCGGAGCCTGTAACTGTTTGCGGATAGTCTGAGCAAGTTCATCCATAGTGGGTTGCTCCGGATGCTCTTCCTGCAGCTCGCTGCTCAGCTGCGCTTCAGCAAGATAGGTGTGAACGGGTTGTCCATCATCACCTTCCATCACCACATGGTACCAGGGCGCGGCGCGAAGCTCTGCATTCACCGCCAGCTCGTCTGCTGACGGTTCATCAAGGGAATACTCCGGGTCGATATCCACGACCACACCCAAATACCCGAGCAAAGTGTGGCGGACCTGCTGGCCGATACCGAATTTGCTGGCAATCATAGTCACCTCCCGGGAAATACGACTTACACGTTATGTGCGGGCAATATTTCTCTTTTCAAGTTACATGACGCGACAGGCAAACCCTTTCAGATACAGTCCTTCCGGGTAGGTAGCAATCACGGGGTGATCGGCTGCCTGACGGAACTGCTCTATAAATTGTACATCACGGCCAGCATCTATTGCGGCATCGGCGATGATTTTCTGAAATAAATCTGTGGTCATCAGGCCTGAGCAAGAGAAGGTGAGGAGAATCCCGCCCGGATTCAGCAGCTGGATAGCCAGCATGTTGATATCTTTATACCCACGGCACGCGCCCATCAGCTGGCTTTTGTTTTCCACAAACTTGGGTGGATCCATCACGATGACGTCGAACTTCTCGCCCTGGTCGCGATATTTACGCAGCAGCTTGAAGACGTCATCACGCACAAACTCCGCTTTGCTCAGATCCAGCTTATTCAGCTCGACGTTCTGTTTTGCCACGTCGAGCGCTTCCTGTGAGGTGTCCACGCTCACCACCTGGGCACAGCCGCCCATCAGTGCCGAAACGGCAAAACCGCCGGTATAGGAGAAGCAGTTCAGCACGCGTTTGTCGGCAACGTACTGACGCGTAGCCAGACGGCTGTCGCGCTGGTCGAGGTAGTAACCGGTTTTGTGCCCGCCCTGAATATCCACCAGCAGCTTCATGCCGTGCTCTTCAATCGGCAGCAGGGCAGGCGGCAGTTCACCCGTGACCGGACCCTGCGTCAGCTCCATGCCCTCTTTTTTGCGCACCGCCACATCGCTGCGGTCGTAAATGGCGCACTGTGGGAACAGCGTTTGCAGCGCGCTAATCAGCGCGGCACGCTGGTATTCCGCTCCGGCGCTCAGGAGCTGCAGCACCAGGAAGTTACCGAAACGATCGATGGTCACGCCCGGCAGACCGTCGGACTCACCAGCAATCAGGCGGTAGCTGTCCAGCCCGTCGCGTTTTGCCAGCCACTCACGCCACTGCTGCGCCTGCTGCAGACGATGCACGAAGAAGTCGATGTCGATGGTTTCGTCTTTATCGAAGGTCCAGACGCGCGCGCGGATTTGGGACGCTGGCGAGTAAGCGCCTCGCGCTAACCATTTCCCCTGATGGTCAACGATATCAATGGTTTCACCGAGGCTGGCTTTGCCTTCCATACGGGCAACCGCGCCGGAAAAGACCCAGGGATGACGGCGCAGTAATGATTTCTCGCGCCCTTTGGCTAACACTAAACGTACACTCATAATTTGCTGTTCTGTCGATTTCAGGGAAATGGCGCGTAGATTACCACATTCAGCAAGGCGCAATCATCTGCGGATGCCGTTGAGCGTTTCGGCACAAAATCGAATCGCTTAGGCACATTACGGCATTGCAGCAGGCTTTACAGTAGGGCCTCCAGTTCAGCAGAGGAAGCACCCATGAAAAAGCGCAGTGTCATCACAATAGCCGCTCTGACGGCAATGAGTTTTCAGGTTTTCGCAGCAACGTCTTTCAGCATGACCAGCCGGGATATTTCCGGCGATCGGCGGTTGGCGCAGCAGCAGGTATTTGAGGGATTTGGCTGCCATGGTGGGAATACCTCTCCCCAGCTGGCATGGAAAAATCCGCCCGCCGGTACAAAAAGTTTTGCCGTTACGGTCTATGACCCTGATGCGCCCACCGGCAGCGGCTGGTGGCACTGGACCGTAGCCAATATACCGGCGAATACAATGACGCTGCCCGCTGATGCCGGTAACCCGAACGGCGAGAAATTACCTGCCGGCGTGGTGCAGGGGCGCAATGATTTCGGCTATTCTGGATTCGGCGGCGCATGTCCACCTGCCGGGGACAAGCCTCACCGCTATCAGGTGACCGTCTGGGCGCTGGATGTGGATAAACTGCCCGTCGACAAAAATGCCAGCGGCGCGCTGGTCGGTTTTATGATCAATAGTCACGTTCTGGCAAAGGCTCAGTTAACAGCAACCTACAGCAGATAAGGATGGCCGGGTGCAGGAGTTCCATTTTAGACATAAACATCTTACTGCGGGTGAAGTGACTGCCAGCAAAATGCATCGCCTGCACCAGGTTAAACTCTTCTTTCCGGCTATTTGTCATATCACTCACGGCAGTAAGGTGATTGTTCAGGACGATAACCGCCTGGAGGCGACACGGGATCAACTCATCATTATCCCTGCCAATACGGTGATGGAGATTATCAATCAGCCCGCGAACGGCATGTTTCGATCGGACTTGCTCATGTTATCTCCGGAGATCGTTGCCGAGTTTAAAGCGCATTACCTGAAATCCTGGCCGCGCACGACGTTGCATTCGCTCTGCGCGCCGCTGAGCGAGGGGCTGGCGTTTATGTGGGATAACCTGCTACACGCCGTGCGTCAGGATTTACCGGAGGCGTTACAAAAGCATCAGGCCTTCGGTCTGTTGCTGGCCTTGCTGCATGACGGCGTGGCAGGTCCGCTGCTTATTGAGCGAAACAGTAACCTGACCGAGCAGGTGCGGCAGTTCATTATGCTGTCGCCCGCCAGAGCCTGGAGCGCGCAGGACGTCGCCAGCCGTCTGGCCTTAAGCGTACCGACGCTGCGCAGGCGGTTACGCGAGGAGTCACAGAGTTTTCGCCAGATTGTGGAGGAGGTGAGGATGGCCGTTGCTTTGTCACAGCTACAGTCAACCCGATTACCGATTGGCGAAATCGCATTACAATGTGGGTATCTTTCCAGCTCTCGTTTCACCGCCCGTTTCCGGCAACACTACGGCTGTTTACCGAAAACGCTACGTTAAGGAGAAGAAATATGTCTAAAGTCTGCACCATCGCCTGGGTTCACGGCGTCGTTCAGGGGGTCGGATTTCGCTACAGCACCCAGCGCGAAGCAATTGAGCTTGGACTAACGGGATACGCGCGCAACATGGACGACGGCAGCGTTGAGGTGGTCGCCTGCGGCGAAGCGGAGCAGGTCGACAAGCTGGTGGCGTGGCTGAAAGCGGGTGGGCCGCGCAGCGCACGGGTTGATAAGGTCTTAACGGAACCGCATCAACCCGGCCGGGAATATATGAACTTCGGTATTCGTTATTAAATACACTTCACCGGTTTAGGCAGGCCGGCAATTTTGGTGGCCTGTTTTGCCGGGCCTTTCGGGAACAGACGATACAGATAGCGGCTGTTGCCTTTCTCTTCACCGAACTTATTGGCCATGGCTTTGACCAGCATGCGGATGGCCGGAGAGGTGTTGAATTCGAGGTAGAACTCGCGGACAAAACGCACCACCTCCCAGTGTTCGGGGGTGAGGGTAATCCCTTCTTTCTCAGCAATCACTTTTGCCAGCGCTTCGCTCCACTGGCCACTCTCTTTCAGATAACCGTCGTTATCGGTCTCGATCTCTTTGCCTTCAAAACTCAACATAGTCATTCACGCGTCAGTCAAAAACCGCAGCAGTGTACCAAAAAACAAAGCCCCGCATAAGCGGGGCCAGGTTCACAGCGCGGTGGTTTAATCGCGACTGGCGAAGCCCAGGATGCTCAACAGGCTGACGAAGATGTTGTACAGCGACACATAGAGGCTCACGGTGGCGCGGATATAGTTCGTCTCACCGCCGCGAATGATGTTGCTGGTTTCAAACAGGATCGCGCCGGAAGAAATCAGAATAAACACGGCGCTGATCGCCAGATGCAGGGCAGGCAGCTGCAGGAAGATGTTTGCCACCATACCCACCAGCACAACTACCACACCCGCCATCAGCATACCGCCGAGGAAGGACATGTCCTTACGGGTGGTCAGCACGTAGGCCGAGCAGCAGAAGAACACCAGCGCGGTACCGCCCAGCGCCATGCCGATAAGGTCACCCATACCGGCAGACAGATACGCGTTCAGGATCGGCCCCAGGATGTAGCCCAGGAAGCCGGTGAAGGCAAACGCAGACAGAATACCGACCGGTTTGTCAGCGGTTTTGTAGGTCAGGAACATCAGACCATACATGCCCACCAGGGTCAGGATCAGCCCCGGAGACGGCAGCATCAGCACGGTGCTGGCGGTGGCGGTGATCGCCGAAAACGCCAGAGTCAGGCTAAGCATGAAATAGGTATTGCGCAGCACCTTGTGGGTGCTGAGTAGCGACGTGCGGTCGCGCGAAGAAGTAATTATACGATCCATGAGTCACTCTCTTATGACAGATGTAATTAACGGAAAGAATAGGAAACGGCGCGCCAGACTCAAAGTGGTTTTACCCATCTTTACTCAGCACCTTAGCGCCAGAGGTGGTTGTTTCTTCTGCGAAAGTTCATTTCACCAGTATGAACAGCGGTTTGAAAGTATTTACCAGATCAAGCTCTTATAGGTTACTGAAAAATATTGCGTTATTACCGTTCGAGCGCTAAGAGTTATTTCCGGATCGTCATAAAACAGACAATAAGGCGAAGGAAATGAAACCACAAACACGCACTCACTTTACGCTCTCTTTACTTACCGCCGGGATCCTGTGCGCCAGCACGGCATCCTGGGCGGCTAACGTGCCGGCAGGAACCGCGCTGGCCGATAAGCAGGAACTGGTCAGGAATAACGGCAGTGAACCGGCTTCGCTCGACCCACACAAAGTCGAAAGCGATGTCGAATTCAATATTATCAGTGATTTATTCGAAGGGCTGGTCAGCGTCTCTCCTGCAGGAGAAGTCCAGCCCCGACTGGCGGAAAAATGGGAGAACAAGGACAACACCGTCTGGACGTTCCATCTGCGCCCGGGCATCACCTGGAGCGACGGCACTGCCATCACCGCGGAAGATGTAGTCTGGAGCTGGCAGCGTCTGGTTGATCCTAAAACCGCTTCTCCGTATGCCAGCTATCCAGGCAACATGCACATTGTGAATGGTGCGGATATTGCGCAGGGGAAAAAAGCTCCCGATACGCTGGGCGTGAAAGCGATAAACGACACCACGCTGGAAGTCACATTGACGCAGCCTAATGCGGCATTCCTGGCCATGCTGGCGCACCCGTCGCTGGTGCCGGTGGATAAAGTGCTGATTGGCCGCTTTGGCGACAAGTGGACCAAGCCGGAACATTTCGTCAGCAGCGGGGCGTATAAGCTGTCCCAGTGGGTGGTCAACGAACGCATCGTGGCGGAGCGCAACCCGCGCTACTGGGATAATGACCATACCGTGATTAACAAGGTGACGTATCTGCCTATCACCTCCGAGGCCTCGGATGTGAACCGCTATAAAGCGGGCGAAATTGACATTGTCTACACGGTGCCGATTAACCAGTTTGCCCAGCTCAAGAAAACCCTGGGCAGCCAGCTGGACGTTTCACCTCAGCTTGCGACCTATTACTACGAATTCAATACCACCCGTCCGCCGTTCAACGACGCGCGCGTGCGCAAGGCGCTGAACATGGCGCTCGATAAAGACATCATTGCCGGAAAAGTATTAGGGCAGGGGCAGCGCCCGGCGTGGCTCATCAGCCAGCCGGATATTGGCGGCGTTAAGCTCCAGAACCCGGATTACGCCAGTTGGCCGCTGGACAAGCGCATCGCGGAGGCGAAAAAGCTGCTGAACGAGGCCGGATATAATGCCAGCCATCCTCTGAGCTTCAACCTGCTCTATAACACCTCTGAATCGCACCAGCGCATCGCGATTGCGGCCAGCTCCATGTGGAAGAAAAACCTCGGCGTGGACGCGAAGCTGCAAAATCAGGAGTGGAAAACCATGCTGGATACCATGCACACCCACAATTTTGATGCGGTGCGGTACGCGTGGATTGCCGATTACGACGATGCGGCGACCTTCCTGAACAACTTCCGCACCGGCGACAGCGAAAACACCAGCCAGTACAGCAATCCGGAATATGACCAGGCGCTGCTCAATGCCGCAAAAGCCAAAACAGCGGAAGAGCGGGGTAAGTACTACCAGCAGGCGGAAGATCTACTGGGGCGCGATGTGCCTGCCATTCCGGTTTATCACTATGTCCGCACGCACCTGGTTAAACCGTGGGTCGGTGGATTTACGCCGGATAAGCTCGGGTACTATTACACGAAAGACATGTACATCAAAAAACACTAAGCCTGTGCTGATAAAATCGTCGATGTGTCGTCAGTTCAACCGATTAAACACGTTTTGACTATTTTTACAGCGAACGAGTGCTGCCACTCTTTACAGCACGCGGTGAGGTGTTTATAGTTCGCCTCACTTAGGAAGTGTGGCCGAGCGGTTGAAGGCACCGGTCTTGAAAACCGGCGACCCGAAAGGGTTCCAGAGTTCGAATCTCTGCGCTTCCGCCAGATATAAACCCCAGGTTACTCGTTAACCTGGGGTTTTTCTTTTTGTCTTAACGCGGATTTGCCCTTCACCAGACTCTGGCCATCCCTTCGCTTGACGGGCGCACGAGCGTAAAACCAAATTTTGCATAAAGCTCAGGAACATCCGCCATTAAACAAACGTAGGCACCTTTGCAGGCATGGTTATCCAGCCAGGCAACAAGCGTTTCCATAATGATTCTGCCTAGCCCTTTCCCCTGATGAAGCGGATCAACCGCGACGTCGACAATATCAAAATTCAACGCACCATCCCCCACGATGCGCCCCATACCGACCGGTTTTCCCTGAAACACTATATGCATGCCATAGCAGCTGCCGGGCAGCGCTTTTTGTGCCGCTTCCAGCGGGCGAGGGCTAAGACCCGAGATTTCGCGCAGCCGGCAAAACGCTTCTGCAGTGGGGACGGTTTCAACCACGGTATAGTTATCAGGCATAAGAGGAGCTCCAGACGGTGTTCAGTAAAGGGGTTCAGTCTGGCAGTAAAATTGACGAAAGACGATTTTACGGACCGATCCCGTTCACACTTTTAACTTCCCGCTATTCCCCTGTAAAAAACTCGCGTTATCATTCACCCCATAAATACCTTTTCATCTCTTACTGAGGCTTTGATGCTGGAGAATGTTTTCATCAGATAATCAGCTTCCCGCCCTTTTCAGGACGGACTGGTTATCGCTGCGCTTAAACCTTACGCACGCACCTGCGGGTGTGGGCTCGTTTTTACGCATGATGATTACACAGGTTCTCCAGTATGAATTTATCCCGTCAGGAACAACGTACCTTACACGTTCTCGCCAAAGGTGGACGTATTGTGCACGTCCGCGACAGTTCTGGCCGCGTCACGTCCGTTGAGTGCTACACCCGCGAAGGGCTGGTGCTGAGCGACTGTACGCTCAGCGTCTTTAAAAAACTCCGCACCAAAAAGCTGATCCGTTCCGTGAACGGGCAGCCTTACCGCATCAACACCACCGGGCTGAACAACGTTCGCGCCCAGCTGGATAATCGCTGAGCAGAATAAACAACGCCACCCTCGGGTGGCGTTCATGCATTGAACGGGATATCGTGGCGGAATGTAGGCCGGGTAAGCGCAGCGCCACCCGGCAAGAAACGCGGCGTTATGAGCGAATAAAAGCCAGAATGTCCGCGTTGATGGTATCCGCATGGGTGGTATGCATCCCGTGCGGGAAGCCCGGATAAATTTTCAGCACGCTGTTCGCCAGCAGCTTGTCCTGCAGCAGGGCAGCATTTTTATACGGCACGACCTGATCGTCATCGCCCTGCAACACCAGAACAGGAACCGTGATGGTTTTCAAATCTTCCGTCTGGTCGGTCTCTGAAAACGCCTTAATCCCCTCGTAGTGGGCCTTGGCGCTCCCGATCATCCCCTGACGCCACCAGTTCTGGATCGTGCCCTGTGAAACGTCCGCGCCATCGCGATTAAAGCCGTAGAAAGGACCGCTGGCAACGTCGAGGTAAAACTGGGCGCGGTTAGCCGCCAGCGCTTTGCGGAAGTCGTCGAAGACCTCGATGGGAGTTCCGCCGGGATTCGTCTCCGTTTTGACCATCAGAGGCGGGACGGCGCTCACGAGCACCGCTTTGGCGACGCGCCCCTGTGGTTGTCCATACCGCGCAACATAGCGGGCGACCTGGCCGCCCCCGGTGGAGTGGCCGACGTGCACGGCATTACGCAGATCCAGGCTTTCAACCACGGCTGACGCATCGGCCGCATAATGATCCATATCGTGGCCTTCACTCACCTGGTCCGATCGTCCATGTCCGCGGCGATCGATAGCGATAACGCGATAGCCTTCTGCAAGGAAGAAGAGCATCTGGTTATCCCAGTCATCGGCACTTAGCGGCCAGCCGTGGTGGAAAACAATCGGTTGGGCCTCTTTTGGGCCCCAGTCTTTGTAGTAAATGTTGACGCCGTCTTTCGTGGTTACGAATGCCATACTGCAGACTCCTCTGTTAAGAACAACACGACCCCTAAAGTGTAGGAGAAATCACAAAAGCGGTTGGTTTAATTCCGGTGATGGATATTCATTTTGCGTCTGGGCTCTGGCGCGATGCGCCAGAGCCTTCAGGACAGGATTAACAGCAGGGGCGTTTAGCGGTTTTCTTCAATATAGCGGGCCAGGTCCGCCGGGGTCTTCAGCACCGTCGCCACGTCAGTTGGCGGGATCATACAGCCATAAACGTCCTGAACTTCCAGCACCATATCGACTGCCAGGATGGAGTCGAGAATGTCGGATTCAATCAGTTCATCGTGAAAGCCCACCTTACGGGATAACACTTTTTCGAACAGGGCGAGAATTTCTTGTTCCATAATTTTTCCTGGAGTCATTAATTTGTGCGGGCGTAAGCGTCCAGCAGCTTGCGGTCAATTTTGCCGTTAGGATTCAGCGGCAAAGCATCTTTTACGATAATTTGTGAAGGCACCATATAGTGCGGAACCACCTTCGACAGCGACGTTTTGATGGTATCCGGCGCCATATCCGTCACGCAGAACGCGGCAATGCGCAGCACGCTGCCGCAGGATTTCATCAGCGGCAGAACCACCGCTTCGTTGATACCGGACATGGCCAGCAGGCGGTTTTCAATCTCATTGATTTCAATACGGTAGCCATTCAGTTTGACCTGGCTATCGTTGCGGCCCTGGCAATAGATAAGCCCCGCTTCATAGCCCAGATCCCCTGTCCGGTAGCCGCGAAATGCTTCATTTTCCCGACGGAGTAATTTTTCTGCGTTCTCCTGCGGCAGGCCGAGGTAGCCGCGCATGACGTTTTTACCCCAGATAATCAGCTCGCCCTCAGCGGAAATTTCCATTCTGCTCTCAGGCATCATGACTCCCACCGGCAGCACGGCGCTGTCGCTGTTCAGGATCTCATCCGTGATTTCAACGACAGTTGTTGCGATGGTCGCTTCCGTCGGGCCATAGGAGTTGATGATTTTGGCCTGCGGGAAACGGCGGCGCAGCTGTTTAACCAGCGCCTTATTTAACACTTCACCAATGAAGATAAAGACGTTGAGCGCAGGCAAATACTCGCTGTTGAACTGCGGGGAAAGCAGCTGCTGGTATGCAAAAGAGGGGGTGGAAACCCAGGCGGAGACCGCGTTGCTTTTCAGTCGCTCCAGCCAGTTCTCTTTCTGAATATCCTCTTTGGCGTTCAGCACAATGTGTCCGCCCATCGCCAGATTCGCCAGCAAAGGGATCAGGGAGAGGTCAAAACTGAACACCGCGTGGTTCATCAGCACCGGTTTTTCCGGCAGCGAAAAGTCCTGGCTGACCCATTTCATGAAGTGCCATACGCTTTCACGCCCAATCTGCACCCCTTTAGGCTTGCCGGTGCTGCCTGAGGTAAACATGATATAGGCCAGATCCTGCTCCTCCAGCACCTTGCCTGGTTCACCCGTGGCGATGAACTGCCGGGTCGCGACGTCGTAATAGTAAGGGGCATTGGCCAGATGGCAGATCTCCCGCAGGCGCTCCTGTGGGTAGATGCAGTCCACCGGGATGTACGGAATGTTGTGCAGCAGACAGCTATAAATCGCCACGGCGAACTCGGCCTGCTGGTGTCCGTACAAGACGACCGGCGTACCGGCAACAGGCTGGCAACGCTGATAGCGCTGTGCCCAGTCCGTCACGGCAGCAGAAAGCTGTAGCCAGCTTAAGGCTTCGTCGCTGCCGCTGATGGCCAGTTGCTGCGGGGAGGCGGGATCGCATAATGCCGCACGTAAGAAATCCTGCAGTTCCTGAAGATCGGAGTGATTTTTCATAGAGGTGACATTCCACTAAAGATGTAAAGGGATCCCGCGGCGCTTCCCAGCGTCAGAATTCTCCCTAAAAACGCAACGGCCGGATACTGCAAACCGCGGTGCAATGCCGGGCTGCGCTTGGCTGACCACAGCAGCATGTTATGAGTAACGGAAATCGCGCCAAACAGCGCGCCGCTGATGACGTAATGGCGTTCCAGGCCATTCCATGCCCCCATGCAGAACAGGGTGCAAAAAATACCGATATTTTGCGCCAGCGTTTTGTTCTGACGGAAAAAGTTGAACTTCATCAGGTTCATATAGACGGGCATAAAGACCACATCGCGCAGCCATTCAGACAAACTGATGTGGAAGCGGCGCCAGAAGTCCTGCGGGTTCTTTGCCAGAAGGGGCATATTGAAGTTTGCCGGAATGTTCAACCCAAACAGGCGGCCCGCACCGATGGCCATATTGCTGTAGCCCGCAAAATCAAAGTAGAGGTAGGCGCTATAGGCAATCGACATCACCACGCCCACGGTCAGCGTAAACGGCTTATGGCTCCAGGGCTGCACGACAAGTGAATCAACCAGCATGGCAAACAGGAACTTCTGGATAATGCCGGTAATGATTTGCTCTAACGCGACCAAAAACTGTTCACGGTTAAGGGCAAACACGGGCTTGCTGACGTCACTCATCCATGTCCGCCAACGGTACATCGGGCCTGCCAGGATGATAAAGGGCATAAACAGATAGCAGAAATAGTGCAGGAAATTCTGGCCTTCTTTTTTACTGCGATAGAGCAGCACGTCTACTGCGCGGAACGTCATAAAAGAGAGGCCGATCATGCCGAGATGATGATTAACGTGCAATTTCACTAAAAATAAAGGAAGCAGCGTTAATACAATAGCTTGCCAGGTTTTTAACCATCCTTTTTCTTTTAACGCGGCGACAAGGTAAAAACTGATAAAAACGACCGCGGGAACACGGTAATCACCCTGAAAAATATAGCCCCAGCCTAATGCAGCCAGGACAGATAAGGCCGATAAATAAGTCAGGCGATGACGTAATACGCGATTGACCAGCGCAAACACCAGAGCGGATGAAAACAAATAGACAAAAAACATTCCTGAGCTATACATCATTCGGCCTCAGAACTTTTGATATTCAAAATGCAGCTGCATACTCATGCTGTCATCGACAGAGGTCCACGCGACGATAGTGATCGCCAGCAGGAGATAAAGGAAAAAAAGACGGATCGCGATTTTCATTATTTAAAGCTCTGTGCAATAAAGCGAATCATAGGAACCCAGGCCAGTTCGGAAGGATGCAAACGATCCCAGTTCCAGCCATTCTGATAAGGCATGGCGTACATATCTAAATAAGGGATCTGGTTTTTTTCCAGAATGGTTTTAATTTGCTTATCAACCGGGCGGAAGGTATCGGTATTGTAAAGCGCCCAGGGGTTAACCGGGTCGACGATAGCAATGACCTGCACGTGACGTTCCTTCAGCAGCTGGACGGTTTTACTGAACGCGGCGATTTGCGCAGGCACGACCGGCGTGTCATCCCACTGCTGCCGCGTACCGTCCTCTTCGTAAATCGTTTTGTCCATCCACAGCGTGGCCGCGCTCTGCTGGCGTTTTTTATTTAACTCGCGCGCGTTCGCCAGCTCTTTATCCCAGTCAGGGGTAATGTGGGCAGTGGGCTGCTGCGGCCACGGCTGTACCGTCTGGGGCGTGACGTTGAGCAGCGCCAGCCAGTCGTTTTTTATCATGGTACAGACGTTCGCAAACTGGAAACTCACCTCGTCCCATATCAGATCGGGGTGCCAGCCAAAGACGCGCATTTGGCCAAAGGTTAAATGGCTTATCTCTTTACTATTAATATGCTTTAAATAATTAACCAGCAGCGGGCGCGCCTGCGGGTCCTTCATCAGCGGATTAAAAATAGAACCGGGGAAATTATCGGCATAGATAGCCGGTGGCAGCCCTTTTGAGTAAAAGCTGTCAGGTGCCAGAAGTAAAACAACTTTACTGTTTGCGTTAAGGCTATTTTTAAAACGTGAGAACAGTAAAAACTGCGTTTCGTCATCGACAAACGCATCGCCATACGCCACAACGGGTGTGTGCAATTGCTTATTAAAGTAATTATATACAGCGTAATGTTCATCTTCTGAGGTGGCAACCTCAGACGCGCCAATGAAGAAAATCGCATTACCTTGTAAGGCATGGGAAATAGTCGCAATTTTTTCCGCTTGTTCTTTCGGCGTGCCCTCCATTGATTTAATCAGCGGCTGGAAGGTAAGGGGCGGATCGAAGCTCGTCACCAGCGGGTGAACACACAGGAACAAAATGGCCAGAGTCGCCATCAGGATATGTAAGCAAAGCGTATTTTTGATTTTCATCATCAACCAGTAACACTGCATGGCAGTAATTTCTAAAATCTGTCGGTACTCAGATTTATAACAATTACACAACAAATGGCCGTCTATTTTTGTGGCATTCTATACCAGAGCGATTTAAAAGGATGAGCGTTGCTGTGTAACGGTATGTACAAGGGAGCAGAGACCGATGCGCGGTAAGCGTCTGGGTGATTTTTGCGCAGTCAAACGCCGGTGGCTAAAAATAGAAAAATTCCTGCTTTACAAGGCGCTAATAGATGTTTATAGTGCGCCTCACTTTGGAAGCGTGGCCGAGCGGTTGAAGGCACCGGTCTTGAAAACCGGCGACCCGAAAGGGTTCTAGAGTTCGAATCTCTACGCTTCCGCCAAATTCGAAACCCAGATCGTTATGCGATCTGGGTTTTTTGTTTTGAGCCGGTTTCTGCTTGCGTGCTGAAGAGGCGCTGGAACGGTGCTCTGGCATCCGTCACGCGGGTGCGCCGGTGATCAAAAGACGTACACAGAACCCTGTTCTATTTTTAGCACAACGTTTTGTTTTATATTTTTTAACGTCCAGCCCTATGCTATTCCTGTTTTTAATGGCCATATGATTTTTCATATAATAAGACGCTGTCTCCATTACACGAGGCACAAAAGAGAACAGGTTCTTAATAATCTTTCATGTTTCATTTCATTTTCTGCAAGTAGTTTGGCCTGACGCGCAAAACTGATTAAATCATGGTGTGGATCACTGCCGACAGAGCATAACTAAAATATAATGGCGGTATCGTTCTGAAGCAGGGTTTATTCGCTTCAAAAAATTACTGTTACCCACCATGAATGGAAGACATGATGAGAGGAAAAATCCCCAAGAGCGAGTTGCTGGTGACGTTCGAAGTTGTGGCGCGTCACGAAAGCTATACCCGCGCGGCAGAAGAGCTGGCGTTAACGCAGAGTGCAGTGTTCAGACAGGTGACGGCCCTGGAGGAGTTTTTACACACCTCATTATTCAATCATGCCAAAAAGCGGATTTTTCTGAATGCAGCAGGCAAGCATTATTTGAATATCGTCAAAGAGACGCTTAATAAGCTGGAACGCGATACAAATATGATAATGTCCTGGCAGCCTGCCGTTCAGGTTGTGGAGCTGGCGGTAAATCCCACCTTCAGTACGCATTGGCTGATCCCTAATTTATGGGAGTTTAATAAATTAAATCCTGATATTATTGTTAACATTCACTCGCTGGCCAATATCGGCGATTTTTTAAATCGCGAATACGATGCGGCTATTATGCGCGCCGATTTTTGTCCTCCGTGGTCGGAGGTTGATTATTTATTTGAAGAGGAGATCCTGCCGGTCTGCAGCCGAAGCTTGCTCCCCAGCGCGGAGCAGAAGCTGGGGGTTGAAGAGCTGCTCAGTGAGTTTCCGCTGTTACACCAAAGCACTCGCATCAATGGCTGGCAGGAGTGGTTTGCGCTGTCCGGTATCACCAGTCCGGACGTGAATCTTGGCCCGCGTTTTGACCTCCTCTCGATGCTGATTGCCGCAGTACGATCGAATCTTGGGGTCGCGCTGCTTCCCCGCTTCGCCATCCAGCATGACCTGGACTGCGGCGAGATGGTGATCCCCTGTGATGTTCCTATCCGCACCGGCAACCGCTTCATCATGACGTGGCGGGAGGAAAAGGCTCAGTCCCTGCCGTTACAAACTTTCCGCGAGTGGCTATTACAAAAATCAGTGGTATCGCCTGCCGCGTAATAACACCGGATGGCGGCAGTGCGGCGCGCCATCCGGTACCGACACGCTTACCAGTCAATGCCCTCCTGCGCCTGAATACCGCTGTCAAATGCGTGTTTTACCGGGCGCATTTCGCTGACCGTGTCGGCAAGCGCCAGTAACTGCGAGTGACAGCCGCGTCCGGTGACGATCACGGTCTGCTGCGCCGGACGGTTCTCAACTGCCGCGATCACCTCCTGAGTATCCAGATAGTGATAAGCCAGCATATAGGTGAGCTCATCCAGAACCACAAGGTCGTAACTCGGGTCAGCCAGCATGCGCTTGCTCTCCTGCCACACCGCCGTTGCGGCCTGAATATCCGTCTCCCGGTTTTGTGTCTCCCAGGTAAAGCCGGTGCCCATAATGTGGAATTCGACGCCGAGCGGATGCAGGGTGTTGTATTCACCATTATCCCACTGGCCTTTAATAAACTGCGCGACGCCAACGGTTTTACCGTGGCCGACGGCACGCGTCGCCGTACCGAAGGCGGCGGTGGACTTGCCTTTTCCGTTGCCGGTGAAGACGATCAGAATGCCTTTCTTCTCTGTTGCCGCCGCCACGCGGATATCAACCTGCTCTTTGCGCTTTTGCTGTCGTTGGCGGTGTTTTTCTGCGTTAGCTCGCGCTTCCATAGTGGCTCCTTAATGTCCGGCAGGGCAGGATGCACAGCGATGCTGCTGCTCAAACTGGCTGAAGAAATTATTCCCTTTGTCGTCAACCAGCACAAAGGCGGGCAGATTCTCGACCTCCATCATCCATACCGCCTCCATGCCCAGTTCGGGATACTCAAGGCAGCGCAGGCTTTTCACATACTGCTGCGCCAGCAGCGCCGCCGCACCGCCGATGCTGCCGAGGTTGAAGCCGCCGTGCTTATGGCAGGCATCGGTAACCTGCTGGCTGCGGTTGCCCTTGGAAAGCATGATCAGGCTTCCGCCCGCGGCCTGGAAAGCATCGACGTAGCCGTCCATGCGCCCGCCGGTGGTCGGACCGAGGGAGCCGCAGGCCTGATTCTCCGGTGTTTTCGCCGGACCGGCGTAATAGACGATATGGTTTTTCATGTACTCCGGCATCGGCTCGCCGTTATCCAGCCGGGCTTTGATTTTTGCGTGAACAATATCGCGTGCGACCACGATAGGGCCGCTTAACGACAGCCGGGTGCCGATCGGCAGGGCAGACATATCGCGCAGGATCTCGCGAAGCGGGCGGTTCAGGTTGATCTGTACGGTTCGGGCGTCGTGTTCCTCACGGCTGGCGTCGGGGATATATTTCCCTGGGTTATGTTCCAGCTTCTCCAGCCAGATACCGTGCTTGTTGATTTTCGCTTTGATATTGCGGTCGGCGGAGCAGGAGAGCGCCATGGCGACAGGGCAGGAGCCGCCGTGACGCGGCAGGCGGATGACGCGAATATCGTGCGCGAAATACTTGCCGCCAAACTGGGCACCGATGCCGAATTCGCGGCTGGCGTTGAGCAGCGTGGCTTCCAGCGCCGTATCGCGGAACGCCTGGCCCAGCTCGTTCCCGCTGGTGGGCAGGTTGTCATAATATTTTGTTGAGGCCAGCTTCGCCACCTTCAGCGCCTGGTCGGCAGAGAGGCCGCCGACCACAAAGGCAATGTGATACGGTGGACAGGCCGCGGTACCGAGCGACTTCATCTTCTCGATCAGGAACGCGGTGAGCTTCTCCGGCTGCAGAATCGATTTCGTTTCCTGGAACAGCGCGGCTTTGTTAGCCGATCCGCCGCCTTTATTGACAAACAGGAAGCGATATTCGCTCCCCGGCGTCGCACTGATGTCTATCTGCGCCGGCAGGTTGGTTTGGGTATTAACCTCGGTATACATGTCCAGCGGTGCGTTTTGCGAGTAGCGCAGGTTACACTCGCTAAAGGTGGTATAAATCCCTTTGCTCAGCGCTTCGGCATCATCACCGCCGGTCCAGACGTGCTGGCCTTTGCTCGCCACAACGGTGGCCGTGCCGGTATCCTGACAGTTTGGCAGGACGCCTTTTGCCGACACTTCGGCGTTGCGCAGCAGCTGCAGGGCGACATACTTATCGTTACTGCTGGCCTGCGGGTCGTGCAGGATGCTGGCTATCTGCGTTAAATGTCCGGCGCGCAGGAAAAATGAGGCTTCATAAAAGGCCTGCTGGGCCAACAGGGTCAATGCCTCAGGCGCCACCTTAATGATCTCCTCGCCCTCTAACTCCGTCACCGTAACGTGCTGTGTGCTGAGGAGTTCATATTCCGTCGTATCGTTACTCTGAACAAACAGTTCCTGCCAGACAAATGGTTTAGACATAGTACTTCTCACTTTGTGGTTGTTTTTGCCGGGCGCTGGCGCAGCTGCCGCGCCCGGCTGACAAAATCACAGTCAATGGGCTAAAAAGAGGCTGGCCTGCGTCGCCCCGGCAACATACGCAATCGTCTGCTGGGCGCGGACGCTATTCCCGGCGGCATCCAGCGGTGGCGAGTAGACCGCGATGGCGTATTGACCGGGCACGATGGCAACCATGCCGCCGCCGACGCCGCTCTTCGCCGGGATCCCAACGGTGTACAGCCATTTGCCGCTGCCGTCGTACAGCCCGGCAATCGCCATTTCCGCCAGAACCTGCGGCACGTAGCGTTCATTCAGCAGTTGCTTACCGTTGAAAGGCGATTTGCCCTTGTTCGCCAGCACCGCGCCCATTTTGGCGAGCTGCTCAACGGTGATGTCTACGGAACACTGGCGGGTGTAGATTTCGACGGCTTCACGGGTATCGCCATAAAAGCTGTTATAGGAGGCCATCAGCATCGCCAGCGCCTGGTTATGCTGATTGGTCTCCATTTCCGATTTGAACACCGGCTCGTTGACGGTCAGCGAGGCATCGGCCCACGCGTTCAGGTTATTGAGGATCGTGTTCCAGCGGTCGGTCTTATCTTTCGCCTCAATCAGGCTAACCGTGCTCATCGCCCCCGCATTCACCAGCGGGTTTTCCGGCGCACCTTTGTTCAGTTCAATGGCTAAACCGGAGTTGAAGGGCAGACCGGTCGCACTGGCGCCGAGTTTATCCAGCACCTCCTGCGGACCGCGCTGCTCCATCGCCAGCGCCAGGGTGAAAACCTTGCTCAGCGACTCCATTGGAAACGCTTTTTTCACGTCGCCAACCTGGTAAATCTTGCCGTCGACCGTGGCGAGGGTGATGGCGAAATTGTCGGGGCTATAGGTCGCCAGGGCAGGGATGTAGTCGGCGACCTTCCCCTCATGATTACCTTTGAATTTTTGGTGAGCCTGTTCAAGCAGCTGCGCATAGTCCGGCGCGGTTTGCGCCAGCGTGGCAGCGCTAAACATCAGGCTGACGGATAAAAGGCTGACGCCGAAAATGTTTATCTTCATGGGGCTTTCCTGTACATCGGAAGACGAAAGGCCAACCACGGTTGGCCTTTGTAATCAATACATGGCGATTTCAGTTTCTGAAGCAGTGCTTTCTTTGGCCGGAACCTTGCCGCGGCAGCCGGCGCCGAAGTGCTCGCCTTCCCAGCGACCGACGATAGCGGCCCCCATTGCGTTACTCATCACGTTGGTGGCGGAACGGCCCATGTCGAGGAACGGATCGACGCCCATCAGCAGAATCAGACCCGCTTCCGGAATGTTGAACTGGTTGAGCGTGGCGGCAATAACCACCATCGATGCGCGCGGCACGCCCGCCATCCCTTTAGAGGTCAGCATCAGGATCAGCAGCATGGTGATCTGCTCGCCAATGCTCAGTTCGATGTTGCACGCCTGGGCGATAAACACGGTCGCAAACGAGCAGTAGGCCATTGAGCCGACCAGGTTAAAGGAGTAGCCGATGGGCAGGACAAAGCTGGCAATCCTGGAGGAGACGCCGAATTTTTCCAGTTTGTTCAGCGTGCCCGGGAAAGCCGCTTCTGAACTTGAGGTCGTAAAGGCCAGCAGCGCAGGTTCGAGAATCGCTTTAGTCAGACGACTGATGCACGGACCGACAATCATCGTGGACAGGCCAATCAGAATCGCCCACAGCAGGCCGAGCGTCATGTAGAACTCACCCATGAAAATACCGGCGCTGACCATCACGCCCAGACCGCGTTCGGCAATCAGTCCGGAGATCGCGGCAAATACGGTCAGCGGTGCAAACAGCATGACGTAACCCGTCAGCTTCAGCATCACATGCACCAGAGAGTCGAGCACCTTAATGATGGGGTCGGCTTTCTCACCAATGGCTGCCAGGCTGCAGCCGAGGAAAATCGAGAACACCACGATTTGTAGAATCTCGTTGCGGGCCATCGCATCAACGATGCTGGTCGGTACCGCGTGAGAGATAAACACTTTCAGCGTGAACGGCTCGGACTGAACGGCCGCAACGGCCCCGGCGTCATGGGGGACAAAGTTAATGCCTGCGCCAGGCTGGAAGATGTTGACGATAACCAGCCCCAGGGCGATGGACAGCAGCGAGGCGCAAATAAAGAGGAAAAAGGTTTTGGAGAATATACGGCCAAGCGTTTTAGCATCACCCATTTTGGCTATGCCAACCACCAGGGTGGAAATGACCAGCGGGGCGATAATCATTTTCACCATGCGTAAGAATATGGTAGTGAAAATAGAGATATCCTGTGCGTACGTTTTTGCTGTATCTGCTGATGCCATATTATTAATGACCACCCCGGCAATCATGCCGAGTATCAAACCTAATATGATCATTTTCGTTAAGCTTATTTTTTTCATGTTTACTCCATCGGATAAAGGTTGGTTAATGTGTAGGGTCGCGTGCGCCTGAGCCCTGATGAACTGCTCAGACGCACGTTTGTTGTGACCAACCGCATGAATTATCTGGAATACAGTGATACAGCAAATATCTATATCCCAATGGACGTTGTTGTATTTGTAGTGTTACAGATCAAACTCGATACTTAATAACGGTGCATGCTGCTGGGCACCATAGACATCATTGTCACCGACGTTGCCGGAGATAATATCGCGAGGCATGACGATTTTGACCGCATTGGCCGGATCGAACCAGATAATGCGATGAATAAAGTCAGGCTTAACGTTATATAAACGGGCAATAAGCTGCGGCGTTAATTGCTCCGAGGCTTTTACCCGCTGATAGTCTTCACGCGTTTTAAATAAAATATCCAGAACCAGCTCATACGGTCCGGCGTTTTTAGAACGAATGACCTGCGCCAGTGAGCAAATACCCTGTTTCATAACTGAACTCCTTCTGGCGTGACCTGCTCGAGGTGGAAATCAAAACGCAGCGCGTCGCTCGCTTCGATCAGGTGGTAGATTGAGAACTCATACACCGGGCCGCTCTGAATGTCGGAAGGGGAGAACGGGAACGCGAGGTTGCCCGCTGTTGCGATCCGGTTTTCATAGCCGTAGTGCAGCAGGGTAGAGCGCACCAGCGAACAGACGCTGTTGGCGATATCCTGGGTGGGGGCCACTACGTCCAGCAAAATACCCAGTTCGTGCCCGGCGGACTGCATCGGCTCATGGTTGCCCATCACGCCATTCTTTCCGTACAGGTGGAACGTCATGCGGATGCTGTCGTCATTCAGCGAGAGGTTGCGCTTCACGCTGACCTGCACTTCTTCGAGGATATTATCGATCCCGGCAATCATGATCGGGTCGCGCGTACCGGCAATGGTCAGGCAGCGGAAGCCGACCCGGCGGGCGCCTTCCAGCTTCAGCGCGTACGGCGTTTCTTCGTGGCGGGAACCGCTGACGTACACTTCGCCCTCGTTGACCGCTTTGAAGCTGCACCCTTTCAGGTTCAGAACGCCGCCCGGCCCCGGCAGGAAGTACGGGTCAGATTTCTCGTACAGGGTGTGCGCCGCCGCAGACGTTTCGGTGAATTTACGCTTCGGATTAAACGTTTTCAGCGTAAAGCCGTTATCGTCAATGATGCCCATCGCGCAGTCGGAGCCGGACCCCGGCGTAGCGGCAATCGCCGCGCACTCGAGGATCTTACCGCAGTGCAGAGCCAGACCTTCATCGAAGCCCTGCATGATGGGCAGCGCGGCAAAGCAGGCCGGATCGTACGCCCGTCCGCCCAGCACCACCTGCGCCCCGGCCGCCAGCGCCCGCTGGAAAGGCTCGATACCCATCTGTGCCACGATATAGGTGCTCTCTTCGATAGCCTCGTGGGTCAGTTCCGGGACGAAATCCAGGGCGGTGATTTTCCCGTCATCCAGCGCCTGATGCACGGTGGCTTTATCGACATCCGACGGGATCAGCGCCATGGAGAATGAGAGTTTCTCTTCCTGAGCAATCTCAAGGATTATCTGGCGGCACCACTCCAGATGAGGCGCGGCGCCGGACCCACCGGCGGTACCGATCACCACCGGAATGTTGTGCTTAACGCCAGCCACGATCATATAGCGCAGATCGCGTTTTACCCCCGCCCGGTCGGTGAAAGGCTTACCTGCCCCCAGGTAGTGGGGGCCAGGGTCGGAAGAGCCTGCGTCGACCGCAATAAGATCCGGCGACGCTTCCATGGCCTTCCGAAAGCTCTCTTCCGGGAAGCCATAGCCCAGGATAGCCGTTGGCGATAAGATCTTAAATGTACGTGCCATCTTTTAATCCTTAGTCTGCAACAGTGCGATGGTGCGGTTCATTTCGTTAAACACGATGTTAAGACCTTCATCGAAGCCCATGCCCGGTTTGATCAGCATGCGCATCGGGCGAGCGGCGAGGGCCACGTGCACGCAGGTGCGGGCGCTGATTTCCGTTTCGTTACAGGTACCGCCCTGATAGGCTTCCATGCCGTGCTTGTTGCAATACAGCACCGCATCAACGATGTTGTGAATACCGCCCAGGTCCGGGGTTTTAATCTGCACCATGTTGCAGCTGCCCGCATCGGTGAAGTCCACAATGTCCTGATAGGTGTTACACCACTCATCGGCAACGATTTTCACGCCGGAACCCAGACGCATCAGCTCGTGGGTGATGGCGGTCAGCAGGCGGATCTGATCCGGCTTGTTACCCGCATCCACCGGCCCTTCAATGTACAGCGGCAGGCCCTGGGCTTCTTTTTCGAGGCTGGCGATATAGGCGGCGCAACGTACCGGATCCATATCGAAAATCAGACCGATGGTGCCGTACACGTCAATGTGCAGCGTCGGGCGATAGCGCGGGCTGGTGCGCAGGCTCAGGATGCGGTCGGATAACCAGCGCACATACTCCCGCAGTTTTTCCCCTTTCAGGCCCAGCTTCTCTTCCACGTTGTTGATAAGCGCATGTGGCAGTACGTCAACGCCTTTGAGGATCATCTTGTCGACGGCGATATAGCGGTCGTCGCCGCTCTGACCAAATAACGGAATGGCCTCCGGAACGCACGGTAGCTGCCATTCATCACACACGACTTCCGTTTTCAGACGGCCGGTCGCCAGTGCCGCCGCGTCGAGCAGCGCCTGCGAAAGACCATAGCGTACGGCGGTATGCAGCAGATGGCCGTCTATACGCAGTTCGTCAAAGAAACGGGCATTCGTCAGGAACCGGTCAACGTCACGGCCTTCCAGCAGCGGCTTGATGTGATCGTTGAGGAACGGAATGAAGTGTTCAGCCAGGAACAGCGGATCACGACCGCCTGCCCCTGAATATTGCACCGCTGCACAATCGCCCACCGCCACCGCGCCGTTTTCCAGAATCAGCTGTACGGATACGCATTCACCCGCCTGACGAACGGACGTAAATCCAGGCGTTACCGGATTGCCGGTATAGATAAACCCGTCATGACCGGCGCCGTTTTTGATGGCCTGCTGATCGTCGAAATAGAACGAGGAGTAGCCTGCGGTGAAAAGGGCCTGCTTAATTTTCATTATGGTCTTCCTATTAATTTACTGTGGGATACCGCGTTGATGTCATCAACAACCATCTGGAATGAGGGCTTACGGCCTTCAAAACGCGCGCGCTCGGCGACGTAATCGTGATGCAGGGCGAGGATATCTTTCGGCAGCGGAACCGCACCGGCTTCCAGCACGCGAATGGCACCGGCGTTATCACGCACCGGCAGAATTTTGCCTGCGTTGCAGGAGGCAGGGGCGAACGGTACGTCCAGCACGCCCGCTTCAAACGCCAGCACCGTCCCGCGCGCGACATCGCCGTTGCCCAGTTCGAAGACTTTCTTCAGCACGGCGCGGACTTCGCTCTTAATAAGCTCGACTTCCTGCTCGACGGCGGCGCACGGCGGGAATTTCTGATCGCTGACCATGTTGAGCATCTGACGCGAGGCCTTCAGCCCCTGGGCGTTTGCGGCGGCGGTCGGAATACCGAACGCCTCGTGCGGGCTCTTGGTGATCACTTTGGTCGCCCCGGACATACCGGCAACCGCTGCGCCCCAGGAGATAATGGCAAACGCTTTCGACTCATCTTCCGGGAAGCCGCCCATCCACTGGTGGAAGACGGTACTCAGCTCGTAATCGTCAAAGCCGTGGTTGTGGAAATATTCGTGGGACAGCTCGCGCAGAGCCTGAATCGCGGCGATATCCTGCGTCAGGCTACCGACCTGGCCGTAGCCGACGGTAATTGACTTCACGCCCTGTTCCAGCGCCAGCAGACCTTCGATAATCGCCACCGAGTGGGACACAAACGGCGGGATCAGGGTGCCGGTCAGCGGGCCAAACGGTTCACGGTTAATGCGAATGCCGTTCTCCTCGTACAGGCCCATCAGGCGGTCGCAGTACTGCCAGTCGCGGATAGATTTTTCCAGAGTGACGCGCTTGGCGTACGGAATGTTGTAGGAGATACCGCCGCCTTCATAGCTGGTAAAGCCGCTGGCCATCGCGATCTCCGCCAGCAGGCGCGCATCCGGCGTGCCGTGACGTACCTGAATCGGTTTCTCCAGCGCTTCAGTCATGCGGCGGCAGGCGGCGACGCCGTGGTTGACGACCGGTAAGCCGTTAAGTTTGGAGGTGCCCGCTTCGATGGATTTTTGAATCCCTACCGCCGCCTCTTCATAGCGATTCAGACGGGTGTAGGCATCGATGGTGCTGGGCAGCAAATCGCAATCTTCCTGCAGCGTTTTGAGCAGGGCGATATGTTCATCCATCAGCGCTACGCCTGCGCGCGGCTGGCTCAGGGTTTTACCTTCCTGGTCCGCCTTCAGTAGGGCGTGAGAAAAGCGTTTTTGCTCAGGAATGGTTTGCTGGTACTTCACGCCATCTTCGAAGTTCTCAACGTCCTTGCCGGTTTGCCAGGTCTGCAAGACCTGTTGCCGCTCAGTCATGAATTCGTCATGGGTTAGCTTTTTATTTCGAAGTTCCATTCGTTGCTGCCTTAGGTTTTATAGGGTTAAACATTGAATACTGGTGCGAGCCGCCGCCTGCGGGTCCAGCCTGGCGACGTTCGCCAGCAGAGGAAGCAGACCTTTTGCATCGCGGTAATAGTCAAACTGCCCGGGTAAAAGAACGCGTCTGCTGCTGTCGTCCAGCTCGCGGTACTTCAGCCAGCGGTGAATGTCGAACTGGCTGGCGCGGGAGAGCCATCCTCCGGAACCCACCACTTTGCGCACGGTGGTCAGATCGCGCCCCATCTGCAAATCGACGTTGCCTACGCAGGTACAGACCTGTTTTTTGGTGCCGGCATGGCGCTCGCTGGCGTACCCCACGCACAGCCCGGCCAGCAGCGTGTCGAAATGCTTTTCTTCTTCGGTAGCAGGGAGGTAGTCCGGATGCGCGACCAGATGGCGCAGATAGCCATAGAACGCTTCCCTGCGCTGAGGCTGGTGGGCGAACACCGCGTTCACCAGTTCCTGCGTACTTTCGCCAACCACCACCGCCGAGACGCGCATGCCGAGGTCGCCCTCTACGGTGCGTTTCACAAACGGCTCAGGCACGCCGTGCAGGACGGTATCCGGGGAGAGCATGTTGGCGCTGGCGGAATAGACGTCGGTGGTGGCTCCGCCCATGTCGATCAGCATGAATTCTTTCCACGCGCTGTCGACATCGCTGATCGCTTTCACCAGCTCGTAGACGGTCCACGGCGTGGGCATCGGCTCTTCGCCAGTTTCCCCGACGATAACGTCCAGCCCTTTCCCCTTCACGATGCGGGAGAGAAAGACATCGCAGATAGCCTTGCGGGCGGCATACGGATTCGGGTGATCGAGGTCAGGCAAAACGTTGTCGACCACGATCAGATCTTTGTGGCCAAGAATGGCCTGCACGTCGTCCTGAATATCGCGATTTCCGGCGTAAATAATGGCGCAGTCCAGCGTTGACGCAGCCAGCGCGCGGGCATTGGCCAGTCCGTAGCTCTCTTCGCCGCCGTCCGTACCGCCCGTGAACAGCAGAATGTCCGGCGGGGAGTCCTCCAGCGCCTGGATATCGTGACGGTTCAGTTTGTACGAGTAGTACTGGGCGATTTTGGCACCCGCTGAATGGGCGGTGACTTTGGCTGATTCCAGGGTTATTGACGGCACCAGACCCATTGCGGCAACGGCGAGCCCGCCTTTCGCCGACGACGAGTATTTCAGCGTAACGTCCCCGCTGTTCAGCAACGGTCGCGCATCGGCAACGTTTAGCACCTGGTTCAGGCTGGTAAAGAAACCCTCCGCCAGATGGTGGGTCGTCGTCGGGGTCAGAACGTGGTTGACCAACGTTAACGCATCACCCTCCGGCGTGAAGAGTGCGGCTTTGGTCCACGTCGAGCCAATGTCGACTGAGACGATTTGCATCAGAAGCCCTCTTCAAGACAGAGCTCTTCAACGCGCTGACGCTGTTGTATATCGTTCGCCATCAGCTGACAGACGTCTTCCAGGTCGTGGCTCGGAGCGAACACGCGGTTGAAACCCATCTCTTTGAATTTGGCTTCGACATCGGCGAAATCGTGCTTACCCACCACAAGGTTACCGCCAACAAAAAGCAGAATGTCGCCGATACCGCGTTCGATGCAGCGCTCGCGCAGCCCCAGGCAGTCGATGTCGCCATGGCCGTAGATGGATGAAACGACAATAGCATCAGCACCCGTTTCGATGGCCGCATCAATATATTCATCCTGGCTCACCATCACACCAAGATTGATGACGTGAAAATCATGGGAAGTAAAAACACGATCCAGAACTTTATTGCCTACCGCATGGCAGTCAGCACCAATGACGCCAATAACAAGTGTTGATTTTTTCATGGGTAATCCTCTGTAGGGCTGATAGTGAAAATAAAATGGGTATTAAAAACGGTTAATGTACATTGGGTCTGTTAATGGTGTTGGAGTGTGTTTTGAAGACGAAGTGGATGCAATTGATCTATTTTCAAAAAATCCTTCCAAAAATGATGATGGTAATGATGTCGCATTGAAACGTGTTTCATATCAGTTACTTGTGTGCGCTTTATTTTAGGGTTGATATTTATCTGTAAACGTCGCTGACAAAACCGTTTTAATATTTGTGATCGCGCGCCTGTTTTATTGCTGAAGGCGATTTATATGTTTTTTTTAGCATGATGACCAAAGCAATAATGTCGTAATGGCAGAGGGAAGGCGGTATTCACTGTTTTATTGATATTGGTCATAAACGCCATTCGTAAAATTAAGAAAGAGTGATAAATACATCAAATTTTTGACGTGTGGAGGGGATGTATAATTCAGCACTAATTTTAATTACCCGCTTTCTTGCGTCTTTAAATATTTAATCTGAGGATATAACGATGAGTAAAGGGAAGGTTTGGCTTGTAGGGGCAGGGCCTGGCGATGCGTCTTTGATTACGGTAAAAGGTCTGCACTGTATCCGCCATGCGGAGGTGATTGTTCACGATCGCCTGGTAAACCCTGAACTTCTGGCTCAGGCTCCGGCAGGCTGTCTGATTATTGATGTCGGTAAAACCCCAAGCCATCATCCGGTGCCTCAGGAACAAATCAATGCCCTGCTGGTCAAGCATGCCGGGGAAGGGCGGCAGGTGGTGCGCCTGAAAGGCGGGGACCCCTACGTTTTTGGCCGCGGGGGCGAAGAGGCCGAGCAGCTGGCGAAAGACGGCCTGACGTTCGAAATTGTGCCGGGGATCAGTTCCGCAATTGGCGGACTGGCCTATGCCGGGATCCCGGTCACGCACCGTCATTACGCCTCCAGCTTTCATATTGTGACCGGTCATATGTGCCAGGGGAACGACCCGCAAAACTGGCATGCCCTGGCGCAAATCAACGGAACGCTGATCGTTCTGATGGGAATGACGCGGCTGACGGAAATCTGCCAGCAGCTCATCGAGGGAGGCATGTCCGCTGAAACGCCGGTGGCGGTGGTAATGTATGCCAGCCAGTCTCGTCAGCAGATCGCCAAAGGTACGCTGACCGATATTCACCTCGAGGTTGAACGTCAAAAACTGCATGCTCCGGCGCTTATCGTCATTGGTGAGGTGGTCAGCCTGCAGGAGATACTGGCATTTACCGCATCACATATCGCGCTGAATCAGGTTGTTGTCTGATGTTATCCTGACATTTTCGAAATGGACGAGTGAAACGAATGAGTGAGCATGGTGGTAACGTTCTGGAAACGGGGCTGCAGTTGGGGATCGATCCCGAGCTGCTGGTGGACTTTAGCGCGAACATCAATCCGTTAGGGCTGCCCGATCGCGTCAGGTCGCTCATTGTGTCCCATCTGGATATCATCATGCAGTACCCGGACGTTGAATACCGCCATCTTCATCAGGCGCTGGCCAGCGCCAGTCAGTGTGACTATGACCAGACGATTGCCGGGAATGGCGAAACGGAGCTGATCTATGGCCTGGTGCGAACGCTTGCCCCTCGCCGGGCGATGCTGCTGGTACCGGGCTTCGCCGAATATCGCCGGGCATTACAGCAGCAGGGTTGCGAGATAATTGACCATGCGCTGAGTGAGCAGAACGGGTTCCAGGTGGATGTTTCCATACTGGACGCCGTTCGCGCGCACAGGCCCGATTGCCTGTTCATCGCGACGCCAAACAACCCTACCGGACTCATGCCTGATGCCGGTCTTCTCGACCGGCTGGCCTCGCTGTGCGAATCGCTGCAGATTGCGCTGATTGTGGATGAGGCGTTCATCGATTTTCTGCCGCAGGGCTCCACGCTGGCGCCGCGGCTGGCGGAGGCACGCTATCTTTACCTGCTGCGATCCCTGACCAAGTTTTTTGCTATTCCCGGGCTGCGCCTTGGGTATCTGCTGAGCGGCAATACGCAAACCATTCGCCAGCTGAAACGCACCCGTGAGCCCTGGTCCGTGAATGCCTTCTCGGCGCTTGTGGGGCAACATTTGCTGTCGGATGAGGACTATATTGCTCGCAGCCACGCCTTTATCGCCCGGGAGCGGGATTTCCTGTGGCAGGCGATGGCGCGCTTTTCATCGCTGGCGGTCTGGAAGCCGCAGGCCAACTTTATTTTCTTCCGCTGTCTGCGTCCGGGTTTCGACCTGAAGGCGGCGCTGCTCGGCCATCACATCCTTATCCGCCACTGCGAAAACTATCCAGGGCTCGATCGCGACTACTACCGGATTGCCGTGCGTACCGAGGCGGAGAACCGCCGGTTTATTGACGCGCTGACTCACGTTTTACAAGGCTAAGGCGATGGACTATTTCCCGATTTTTTGCAACCTGAAGGGGAAACGCTGCCTGATCGTCGGTGGCGGGCAGGTGGCGACGCATAAGGCGAAGGGGCTGCTGGCCGCCGGGGCTGTGCTGCATCTGGTTGCGCCCACCCTGACGCCGGAACTCGCCAGCCTGCACGCGAGCGGTGACATCGAGTGGTTTCCGGTGATGTTTTCGCCGCAGTATCTGCAATCGTGCTGGCTGGTCATTGCCGCGACCAGCGATCCGCAGGTGAACCGTCAGGTCGCCGCGGCCGCCAGCGCGGAGCGTATCTTTTGCAATGTCACGGACGACCCTTCTGCTGCCACCTTTATCTCACCGGCCATCATCGACCATTCGCCGGTCATTATTGCGCTGAGCTGCGGGGGCAACGCGCCGGTGTACAGCAAGATCCTCAAAGCGCATGTCGCCGCCCACCTTCCTCCGGGCATGCGGGAAAGCGTGCGGCTGGCGGGGACGCTGCGTGAACGGATTAATCGCGCTTGCGGTGACCGGGAGCGCAAGCGTGCATTTTGGGCCGCGTTCTTCCGGCATGCTCCGCTGCAGCAGGCTTTAGCGCAGGAGCACGAGCAAGAGGTCAGGCAGCAGGTTGAGTGGCTCATTCAGCACTGGCTGCTGTCAGAGTAGCGTCACGCCGCCTTTTACCATCCGCAGCAGGTGTTGTTCAGGCCAGTGGCGGGTGAGCTGTTTTTTTACCAGCAGCCATTTCACATAATCGACATCGTCTTTATTTCTGTCCAACATCAGACCCACGACGCTACCGCTGTGCGCCACGTTCACCCCGTAAATACCGCACTCCTCCACCAGTGAGAGCAGTGCGTCAAAATCCGGTTTAGGCAACAGCGTCTGGCTGGCAATGGCGCTGAGGGTGGCCGCTTCGCCCATCCGATAAGGGTTTTGCGTTATGCAGGACTCCTGGACTTTTTCCCACGCGCTTTTCAGCGCTGGCGCACCGGCCAGTAGCCCCGCCTGACGCGGGATGCGGTGGTAATCTGCCGTACGCAGCGTTTGCGGACTTTCCAGAACGAGCAGGTCGAGAGCGGGCTGGGCGTTGCAGGCGATCTGCGTGGAAGCGTCGTTATGGTCGAAAAGGGTCAACTGGCGAAACACGGTGCTGTCGGTGGGTTCGAGCGAAACGCAAAGCGTTGCCAGCGTGCTTTCGTCGAGCTGACGCCCCAGATGGTGGGCGGTGGCGACGGCGGTGGCGGCAATATCCGCGGTGCTGCTGGCCATCCCTTTGGCAACCGGGATGGTCGAGTGCACGTCAATGCGGATATCCTGGCTTAGCTGCGCCGGGTAGTGCCAGTGCTGCAACAATCGCTCGACCATCGCGCGCGACAGCGGGCGTTCATCCGCCACGGGTGAGCCGTGGCTCACCTCAACGGTGCTGTACCATTCGACAGGGCAGGAGACCAGCTTCTCACTGTCCAAAATCCAGCCCTGGATAAGCTCACCGCACGACGCGGGGCATTGCGCAACAGCCACGTTTCCACCTTACTGGTCAGAAATTTCTGGAGCATAGTGTCATGAGGATATTCCTCTTACCTTGATATACCGCAAATTATAGCCTCCATATTATTCTGCGAACCTGCTGAACGCGTAATGCATCAATGAAATCACACTGACTTACGTTGAACAGCAATATTATGTTTTTGCCGGGCTTTAATATCCTGATGAATTTTGATCACAATAAAATGAAAAAATATCAAGTAGTGCAATAACTTGTCATAGAACAATAAATATTGAGATTTTAAGCGTGATTATCTTTGCTTTTTATTTTTTGTGATAAAACGTTGAGTTATTGAGAAAGGCGTCAATTATTCTGGCGCCACGTTTTACTCAGCATGGTTTTCATTTGCGGTTAAGTAATTGCCTAAGGTGAATTGAAACGCCGTAAATAGCATTGCTGTTTTGAGAACGAACTCTTTCTCATAATGTAAGCCGACAGGTTTTGCCACATTTGTGGCAGGGAAGGGGGTGACAATCCCCCGCAGCCCCCGCTGCTGTGATGCTGACGACCCCGTAATGACCACTGATCGCGAGATTGGGAAGGACGGGCGAGGAAGACGCTAAGCCAGAAGACCTGCCTGTCGGGAACGTTCAACAACTTCGGTGGGAAGTGGGTTGTACTGATGCATCATACAGTCGAAAGACTGGGACGACGTGTATCTATACCTCCCAACCACCCTGGACAGGATCGGGGTCATGGCGGCAAAGCAGTACGCGTTTGTTCTGGCAGGTACCGGAAGCGGTTGTGGTAAAACCACGGTGACGCTTGGCCTGTTGAGTCTGTTAAAACAGCGTGGATTACGCGTCCAGCCGTATAAAGTGGGCCCTGACTATCTTGATACCGGCTGGCATACCAAAGTCAGCGGCACCTCCTCCCGCAACCTCGACAGCTTCATGCTTCCTGAGCCAATACTCAACGCGCTGTTTTGCGAGCATATGCAGCAGGCGGATATCGCGGTCATTGAAGGCGTGATGGGGCTGTATGACGGCTACGGCACCGATCCGAACTATTGCAGCACCGCCGCGATGGCAAAACAGCTGGGCTGTCCGGTGGTTCTGCTGGTGGACGGCAAGGCGGTATCTACGTCGATTGCCGCGACCGTAATGGGCTTTCAGCGGTTCGATCCTACCCTCAATATTGCCGGGGTGATTGTCAATCGCGTCAACAGCGAATCACATTATCAGCTGCTCAAAACGGCCATTGAGCACTACTGCACGCTACCCGTCCTGGGCTATGTGCCGCACGTTGAGGGCGTCGGTTTGCCCGAGCGCCATCTTGGGTTGGTCACCGCCCGGGAGTCGGCCGCGGACCCGCAGACCTGGCAAAATTTTGCCGCCATTCTCGAACGTACGCTGGATATCGAACAACTTCTCGCGCTCAGCCAGATGGCGTCGCTGCCGCAGGGCGCCTGGCCCGTGCGCCCTGACGGGGACGCCGGGCGCGGGTTAACGCTCGCGATGGCCGATGACGAGGCCTTCAACTTCTATTACCCGGATAACATCACGCTGCTTGAACGTTCCGGGGTCGACATTATCCGCTTTAGCCCGCTGCGCGATAGCCGCTTACCTGACTGCCAGATGGTCTGGCTCGGGGGCGGTTACCCGGAGCTGCATGCGGCACAGCTTGCGGAAAACACCGCGATGCTCGCCAGCCTGCGGGAGGCGCATCGGTGCGGGGTGGCGATCTACGCCGAGTGCGGTGGGCTGATGTACCTCGGCAGCACGCTGGAAGATAGCGAGGGGGTCACCCACCGGATGGCCAATATTATCCCCGGCCACAGCAGGATGGGTAAACGGCTGACCCGTTTTGGCTATTGTGAGGCGCAGGCGCGCCAGCCCACGCTGCTGGCCGATAGCGGGGAGGTGCTGCGTGGGCATGAGTTTCACTATTCCGATTTCTCCCCCCAAACCCCTGCGGTACTGGCGTGCCGCAAAGTGCGCGATGGCGTGACGATGCAGGAATGGGCGGGTGGCTGGCAGGTTGGCAACACGTTCGCAAGCTACCTGCACCTCCACTTTGCCCAACGCCCCATGATGCTCAGCCGCTGGCTGACGGCGGCGAGGGGGGCGCTATGACCCTGATGGCATGGTGCGTCGCGTGGTTGCTCGATGTCATCATCGGCGACCCGCAACGCTGGCCGCATCCGGTGCGCTGGATAGGCAACCTGATCAATGCGGTGCAGCGGGGTGTTCGCCGCTGCTGCCATAGCGACGCGGCGTTACGCATTGGCGGCGGCGTCATGTGGCTGGCCGTCGTGGGGCTGACCTGGGGCATAGCCTGGGGCGTGCTGGCGTTCGGACGGTGGGTGCATCCCTGGCTGGGCTGGGCGATTGAGGTGTGGATGATGTTTACCGTGCTGGCCGGGCGCAGTCTGGCAAACGCCGCGCAGGACGTTGAACGCCCGCTGCGGGCAGGCGACCTTGATGAAAGCCGCGAAAAGCTCTCCTGGATAGTGGGGCGCGATACCTCTCAGCTTCAGCCGGAACAGATCAACCGGGCGGTGGTGGAGACCGTCGCGGAGAACACGGTCGACGGCGTTATCGCCCCGCTGTTCTTCCTCCTGCTGGGCGGTGCGCCGCTGGCGATGGCCTATAAGGCGGTGAATACCCTCGATTCAATGGTGGGCTACAAGCATGAAAAATACCGCGCGATCGGCATGGTCAGCGCCCGTATGGATGACGTGGCGAACGCTATCCCCGCGCGCCTGAGCTGGCTCTTGCTGAGCGTTGCGGCGTGGCTATGCCGCGAGGATCCCTCCCGCGCGCTGCGCGTCGGCTGGCGCGACCGCTATAACCACAGCAGCCCCAACTGCGCGTGGGCTGAAGCGACGGTTGCCGGTGCGCTGGGCATCCGGCTTGGCGGACCCAACACCTATTTTGGCCAGCGCGTGGAAAAGCCGTGGATCGGCGACGCGCTGCGCCCGATTGCGGTAGACGACATTTCCCGAACGATTCGACTGATGTGGGTTTCCTCCACCCTGGCGCTGGCGCTGTTTATCGCAGCACGCTGGCTGATGGCTGGCGTGGCCTGAGGAGAGTAAAAAATGCAATACATCCAGCAACCCCAGGCGATTGAAGCCAAAAGTTTCGACATCATTGGCGAGATCGTTCGCGAAACGCGGCCGGAGTACCGGTTCGCCAGCCCGCTGCATGAGGCGATCGTCAAGCGGGTGATCCATACCACCGCAGATTTTGACTGGCTGGATATTCTCTGGTTTTCAGATGACGCGCTGGAGCAGCTTTGCGCGGCGCTCCGTCGCCCGTCCGTTATCTATACCGATACCACGATGGCGCTCTCCGGGATCAACAAAACGCTGCTGTCCACATTCGGGGGCGAATGCCGCTGCTATATCAGCGACCCGCGGGTGGTGGCGCAGGCAAAGGCCCAGGGAATCACCCGCTCGATGGCGGCCGTGGATATCGCGGTGACGGAAGAGAGCGAGAAGATCTTTGTCTTTGGCAATGCGCCCACGGCGCTGTTTCGCCTGCTTGAGCATGATGTTGCCGTCAGCGGCGTGGTGGGCGTCCCGGTGGGGTTTGTGGGGGCGGCGGAATCGAAAGAGGCGCTGACGCACAGCCATCTGCCCGCGATTGCGGCACTCGGGCGCAAAGGCGGCAGCAATGTGGCGGCGGCGATTGTGAACGCCATGCTCTATTACCTGCAGGGGGCGCGATGAGCGATTCCACCTTCGATGCCCCGGTATGGCATAACGGGAAGGCATTACGTAAAGGCTACACCACCGGCTCCTGTGCGACCGCGGCAGCGAAAGTCGCCGCACTGATGGTGCTGCGCCAGCACCTGATTCATCAGGTCTCCATTGTGACACCCTCCGGCGTCACGCTGTGTCTGAACGTGGAATCGCCGCACATTGAAGGGCAGCAGGCGATTGCGGCCATCCGCAAAGACGGCGGTGATGACGTTGACGCCACCCACGGCATGCTGATTTTCGCCCGTGTGACGCTCAACGACAGCGGTGAGATTACGCTGGCGGGCGGCGAAGGCGTGGGGACCGTGACGCGCAAAGGCATTGGCCTGGCTATCGGCAGCGCGGCGATCAACCGCACGCCGCGTCACACCATTGAGTCCGCCGTGCGCGAGGCGATTGGCCCGACGCGCGGGGCCAACGTGGAAATCTTCGCCCCTGAAGGCGAAGAGCGTGCGCAGAAAACCTACAACTCACGCCTCGGGATCCTGGGCGGTATTTCGATCATCGGCACCACCGGCATTGTCACGCCGATGTCAGAGGAGAGCTGGAAACGCTCGCTTTCTCTGGAGCTGGAGATTAAACGCGCGGCCGGGCTGGAGCGGGTCGTGCTGGTGCCGGGCAATCATGGCGAGCGCTTTGTGCGCGAGCAGATGGGCATTGATCAAGATGTCGTGGTCACCATGAGCAACTTTGTCGGCTACATGATCGAAGAGGCGGTGCGGCTGGGGTTTCGCCAGATAGTGCTGGTCGGCCATCCCGGCAAGCTCATCAAAATTGCCGCCGGGATATTCCACACCCACAGCCATATCGCCGATGCGCGCATGGAAACGCTGGTGGCGCATCTGGCGCTGCTCGGTGCGCCGCTGGAATTACTCACCGTCGTCAGCGAGTGCGATACCACCGAAGCGGCGATGGAACACATCGAAACCTGGGGTTTTCAGGCGCTTTACAGCCATCTCGCCGAACGGATCTGCCTGCGCGTAATGCAGATGCTGCGCTTTACCAAAAATCCGCCGACCTGTGACGCCATTCTGTTTTCCTTTGATAACCAGGTGCTGGGCAGCAACCGCCCGGTCGAGGCGATTGCCCGGGCGCTGCAATGTTAACGGTCGTGGGAATGGGGCCTGCGGGATTGCGCCTGATGACGCCCGCCGCGCGTGAAGCTATCGATCGCGCCGATGCGCTGGTCGGCGGAAAACGCCATCTGCTGCAGTTCCCGGCGTTTTGCGGCGAGACGTTTGTCCTGGGGGCCAACATTCCGGCGCTGCTGGCCTGGGTTGAGGCGCGTCAGGAGAAAAAGGTGGTGATTGTGGCCTCCGGCGATCCGCTCTTTTACGGCATCGGATCGCGGATGGTGGCGCATTTCGGTATGGCGCGCGTGCGCATTATTCCTGGTATCAGCGCGGTGCAGTACCTGTGCGCGCAGGCGGGCATTGATATGAATGAGATGTGGCTCACCAGCAGCCATGGCCGCAGCGTGAACGTTGACGAGCTGGCACGGCATCGCAAAGTGGCGATGGTCACCGATAGCCAGTGCGGGCCGAAAGAGATTGCCGCGCAGCTGGTGGCGCGCGGGAAGGGCCATCGCTGGATGGTGATTGGTGAAAACCTGGCGATGGAAAATGAACGGATCCACTGGCTGCCCGTCAGTGAGGTCAGTGCCGACTATGAGATGAATGCGGTGGTGATCCTCGATGAAAGATGAACTGTTTCTGCGCGGCGAAACGGTGCCGATGACCAAAGAGGCGGTACGCGCGCTGGCCCTCACGAAGCTCGAGCTGCATCGCGCCAGCCACCTGATTGACGTCGGTGCGGGAACCGGGAGCGTGTCGATAGAGGCGGCGCTGCTGTTTCCCTCGCTGCACGTGACGGCCATAGAGCGTAACCCTGCGGCTCTGCAGCTGCTTGCGGAAAATCGCCAGCATTTTGCCTGTCGCAATATCGCGATTTTGCCGGGCGTTGCGCCCTTACCCGTGGCGGATAAGGCCGATGCGGTCTTTATGGGCGGCAGCGGCGGCCATCTGACCTCGCTTATCGACTGGTCCCTGCGCCAGCTACATCCCGGCGGACGTTTGGTGATGACGTTTATCCTGCAGGAAAACCTCACTACCGCGCTGGCCCATCTGCAGCAGATCGGCGTCCAGAACATTGATTGCCTGCAAATGCAGGTCTCCGCGCTGACCCCGCTCGGCAGCGGTCACTATTTCAAACCGAATAATCCCGTTTTTGTTATCGCCTGTCAGAAGGAAGAACACCATGTCTGAGACGTTTGATTCCCGTTGCGTGTGGTTTGTCGGTGCCGGTCCCGGTGACCGTGAGCTTATCACGCTCAAGGGCTACCGGCTGCTGCAGCAGGCGCAGGTGGTTATCTATGCCGGTTCGCTGATCAATACCGAACTGCTGGCGTATTGCCCGCAGGGAGCCGAATGCCACGACAGCGCGGAACTCCATTTAGAACAGATAATCGACCTGATGGCGGCGGGCGTGAAGGCCGGAAAAACGGTGGTACGTCTGCAGACCGGCGATGTCTCGCTCTACGGCTCCGTCCGCGAGCAGGGCGAAGAGCTGACCAAACGCGGCATTGCCTGGCAGGTGGTGCCCGGCGTCAGCGCTTTCCTCGGCGCCGCGGCGGAGCTTGGGGTGGAATACACCGTGCCTGAAGTCTCACAGAGCCTGATTATTACCCGCCTCGAAGGCCGCACGCCGGTGCCGGCGCGTGAACAGCTGGAGTCATTTGCCAGCCATCAGACCTCCATGGCGATTTATCTCTCGGTCCAGCGTATTCACCGGGTGGCGGAACGCCTGATTGAAGGCGGTTATCCGGCCACCACGCCCGTTGCCGTCATTTATAAAGCGACCTGGCCGGAAAGCCACACCGTCCGCGGCACGCTGGCGGATATCGCCGACAAAGTACGCGAGGCGGGGATCCGCAAAACGGCGCTCATTCTGGTCGGGAAGTTCCTGGGCGAGGAGTATCACTACTCAAAACTCTATGCCGCGGATTTTAGCCATGAATACCGTAAAGCCTGAGCCCATCGCGCTGTTTTGCCTGACGCCGGGCGGCGTGCGGCTGGCGAAGCGTCTGGCGGCAATGCTGCCGGTCACCTGCTTTACCAGCGAGGGCCTGCGGGAAGAGGGCTTTATCTCCTTCGACGGCGGCTTTGCCCCGGCGGTGCGCGAGGCGTTCACGCGCTACCCGGCGCTGATTTTTATCGGCGCCACCGGCATTGCGGTGCGCGTTCTGGCGCCACTCATCCACGACAAGCTGAGCGACCCGGCGGTGGTGGTGATCGACGAGCGTGGGCAGCACGTGATTAGCCTGCTTTCCGGCCATGCTGGCGGGGCGAATGCGCTGACCCGCTATCTGGCGGAAATGCTGGGGGCGGATCCGGTGATTACCACCGCCACGGACGTCAACGAGATGGCCGCGCTGGATACCCTTGCCTTCCAGCTGAATGCCCGAATGCGCGATTTCCGAACGACGGTGAAAATCGTCAACCAGATGCTGGTGAGCCATCAGCGGGTAGGGCTGTGGTGGGATGCGGAACTCGACGACGACGTCAGCCGGTGCGATCGGCGCGGGTTTATCACCGTGAGCGACCTGCAGCACCTCCCGGAACTGGATGCGCTGGTGTGTATTACGCTGCGCAACACGATGCCGGAACTGCCGTTACCGCACTGGACGCTGGTTCCCCAGCGGGTCGTGGCGGGCATCGGCTGTCGACGCGACACGCCGTATCCGCTGCTGGCGACCCTGTTGATGCGACAGCTTGCGGCGCAGCAGTTCGACCCGCTGGCGCTGAAAGCGATTGGCAGCGTCTCCCTTAAAAAAGACGAAGCGGGCCTGCTTCAGCTTGCCGCCTGCTGGGGTGTGCCGTTTGAAACCTTTACCGCTGACGCGCTGCGTGAGCACGAACACCGCTTTCCGACTTCACCGTTTGTACGCCAGACGGTTGGGGTGGGGAGCGTCTCGGGACCGGCAGCGTGGCTGCTGAGCCATGGACAACTACGAGGAGAAACCCTGCGCGAACAGGGCGTCACTATCACTTTGGGAGTTTCACACTGATGTTAACCGTAATTGGAATCGGCCCGGGCTCGCAGGCCATGATGACCATGGAAGCCGTAGACGCGCTGCAGGCGGCAGAAATCATCGTTGGCTACAAAACCTATACCCATCTGGTGAAGGCCTTCACCGGCGACAAACAGGTGATCAAAACCGGGATGTGCAAAGAGATTGAACGCTGTCAGGCGGCGATCGAGCTGGCGCAGGCCGGGCATAACGTCGCGCTTATCAGCAGCGGCGACGCCGGTATTTATGGCATGGCGGGGCTGGTGCTGGAACTGGTCAGCAAACAGAAGCTGGACGTTGAGGTTCGCCTGATCCCCGGGATGACGGCCAGTATCGCCGCCGCTTCTCTGCTTGGCGCGCCGCTGATGCACGATTTTTGCCACATCAGCTTAAGCGATCTGCTGACGCCGTGGCCGGTCATTGAAAAACGCATTGTTGCTGCGGGAGAAGCGGACTTCGTCATCTGCTTCTATAACCCGCGCAGCCGGGGTCGCGAGGGCCATCTGGCACGGGCGTTTGAGCTGCTGTCCGCCAGCAAAAGCCCGCAAACGCCGGTAGGGGTAGTGAAGTCTGCCGGGCGCAAAAAGCAGGAGAAGTGGCTGACCACGCTGGGCGACATGGACTTTGAGCCGGTCGATATGACAAGCCTGGTGATCGTCGGAAATAAGGCCACCTATGTGCAGGAGGGGCTGATGATCACACCCCGGGGCTATGTGCTGTGAACTATGGCGACGTGCTGGTCATGGGCGGCACCAGCGATGCCCGCGGGATCTGCCAGCAGCTGGATGCGGCCGGCGTGGCCTACACCCTGTCGGTGGCGACGGCCACCGGGCAGCGACTGGCGGGCGACATTAACGGCCGGGTGCGCTGTGGCCGCCTGGAGCCGCAGCAGATGGTTGACTGGCTTGCGCAAAACAGGACCCGCTGGGTGATTGACGCATCGCATCCCTACGCTGAGGTGGTCAGCCGCAACATCCTGGCGGCCTGTGAAACGGTGGGCGTGTTGCTTAGCCGCTATCAGCGCCCCGAACAGCTCAGCGAGCTGACGCATCCGCTGCTCTACAGCGTGCCGGGCATAGAAGAGGCCTGCGACATCGCGCGGCGGCTGGGCGAACGCGTGCTGTTGACCACCGGCAGTAAAGATCTGGCGCGCTGGCGCGCCGGGCTGCCGGAGAAAACGCTGCTGGCCCGGGTGCTGCCGGTGCCCGAGGTCCTTGAGCAATGCGTCGGGCTTGGCTTTGGCGTTACCGAGATCTTCGCGATGTGCGGGCCATTCAGCGCTGAATTTAACGCGGCGTTTTATCGCCAGTGCCGGGCTGACGTGATGATCACCAAAGCGTCCGGTGCGGAAGGCGGCTATCGGGAAAAGGTTCAACCCTGTCTGGATGCGGGCATCCCCTGCATCGTGATTACACGCCCGGCGCCGCTGGTGACGGGAGAGGAGTTACTGGAAAGTCAGGCCGCATTCGCCGGGCGCTTAGCCCGCTGGCTGGCCGCTGATTAAGGAGTTAGAGATGAAAAAGGCGCTTCTGGTGGTCAGCTTTGGTACCAGCTACCACGATACCTGCGAGAAAAACATTGTGGCCTGCGAGCGTGCGCTGGCGGAAAGCTGCCCTGACCGCGAGCTGTTTCGGGCATTCACCTCCGGGATGATCATTCGCAAGCTCAAACAGCGTGACGGCATTGAGATCGATACGCCCCTGCAGGCGCTGAAAAAGCTTGCGGCTCAGGGATACCAGGAGGTGGCGATCCAGTCCCTGCACATCATCAACGGCGATGAGTACGAGAAAATCGTCCGTGAAGTGCAGAGCCTGCGCCCGCTGTTTACCCGCCTGACGCTGGGGGTACCGCTGCTGAGCAGCCACGACGATTACGCGCAGCTGATGTGCGCCTTGCAACAGCAGATGCCGACGCTTGGGGCCACGGAAAAAGTGGTGTTTATGGGCCACGGCGCCAGCCATCACGCCTTTGCGGCCTATGCCTGCCTCGACCACATGATGATGGCCCAGGGCTTCCCGGCCCGCGTCGGCGCGGTGGAGAGCTATCCGGAAGTCGACATCCTGATTGAGAGCCTCTGTAAACAAGGCGTCACCGCCGTGCATCTGATGCCGCTGATGCTGGTGGCGGGCGATCACGCCATTAACGATATGGCCTCTGATGACGAGGACTCCTGGAAGACGCTGTTTAACGCTGCCGGGATCCCGGCAACGCCGTGGCTGAGCGGGCTGGGCGAAAACCCGGCGGTGCGCGCGATGTTCGTCGCCCATTTACAGCAGGCGCTGAGCGTGGCGATGGAGGAGGCAGCATGAGCGGCAAACTGTACGCCCTCAGTACCGGGCCGGGCGCGTCTGACCTTATCACCGTGCGCGCCTCACGGATCCTCGGTTCGCTGGATATTCTCTACGCCCCGGCGGGACGAAAAGGGGGCGACAGTCTGGCGCTTTCTATCGTTCGTGAATATGTCGGTGAGCAGACTGAAATCCGCTGCTGCCACTTTCCCATGAGCGCCGACAGCGCTGAAAAGGAGGCGGTGTGGGATGCGGTGGCCGACGCGTTAGTAACGGAGGTGAACAACGGAAAGCTGGTTGGCTTTATCACCCTGGGCGACGCGATGCTGTTCAGTACCTGGGTGTTCTTACTTCAGCGCATCGGCAGCCCGGACTGGCTGGAGATTGTGCCCGGCGTGACGTCGTTTGCCGCGATTGCCGCGCGGTCCAAAACGCCGCTGGCGATGGAACAGCAGTCGCTGGCGGTGATCGCATGCACCGCGCCGGAAGCGGAGATTGCGCAGGCGCTGCAGCAGCACGACAGCCTGGTGCTGATGAAGGTCTATGGCCGGTTTGCGCGCATCAAAGCGCTGCTGACGCAGGCCGGGCTGCTGAACTGCGCGCTGATGATGTCAGAAGCCACGCTCCCCGGCGAGCAGTGCTGGCGGCATCTGGATGAGGTTGCTGACGACCAGCCGTTACCCTATTTCTCGACCATTCTGGTCAACAAACAGTGGGAGTATGCGCAATGAAACTCGAACAACAGCTTAAACAGCTGTCATTAAGTGGCCTGGCGGCGGCGCTATTGCTGATGGTGGTGCCGGAGCAGGCGTTCGCGATGCACATCATGGAAGGCTTTTTACCACCCATGTGGGCGCTGGCGTGGTGGCTGATCTTCTTACCGTGTCTGTGGTATGGACTGGTGCGCCTGCGCCGTATCGTGCAGGAGGATAGCCACCAGAAAGTGCTGCTGGCGCTGTGCGGGGCGTTTATTTTCGTGCTGTCGGCGCTGAAGATCCCCTCGGTGACCGGCAGTTGCTCGCATCCGACCGGCGTGGGGCTCGCCGTGATTCTGTTCGGGCCGGGCGTCGTCGCCATTCTCGGCGCCATCGTGCTGCTGTTTCAGGCGCTGCTGCTGGCGCACGGCGGGTTAACCACGCTTGGCGCGAACGGCATGTCGATGGCGGTGATTGGGCCGGTTGTCGGGTACATGGTGTGGAAAATGGCCTGCCGTGCCGGGCTCCGTCGTGACGTCGGGGTATTTTTGTGCGCGATGCTGGCGGATCTGGTGACCTATTTTGTCACCTCAGTCCAGCTTGGCGCGGCGTTCCCGGACCCGGCGACAGGTGCAACGGGGTCGATTGTGAAATTCATGGGCATTTTCTGCCTGACGCAGATCCCCATCGCCATCGCGGAGGGACTGTTAACCGTCATGATTTATGACCAGTTGACCAAACGTCAGCTGATTACCGCACAAGGACACTGAGATGAAAAAGACGCTGATGCTGTTGGCGATGGTGCTTGCTCTGATCGTACTGCCATTTTTTATCGATCACGGGGGGGAATTTGGCGGCTCGGATGGTGAAGCCGAAAATCAAATTCAGGTTGTGGCGCCGCATTACACGCCGTGGTTCACGCCGCTCTATGAACCCGCCAGCGGCGAAATTGAAAGCCTGCTGTTTACGCTCCAGGGCTCCATTGGCGCAGCGGTGATTTTCTATATTTTGGGCTACACCAAAGGCAGACAGCGCCGTGATGACCGGGCTTGACAGGCTAAGCTATCAGAGCCGCTGGGCTCACGTTGCGCCGGAACGCAAGTTTCTGCTCTGGCTGGCGCTGATGACGCTGGCGTTTGCGCTGCCGCCGCTGGGGCAGGGGATCGTCCTGGCGTTGACGGCGGGACTGACCTGCTGGCTGCTGCGGATGACCTTCTGGCGCTGGTGCCGCTGGATGGCGCTGCCGTTTGGCTTTCTGCTGGTCGGCGTGCTGACGATCCTCTTTAGCGTCACCCGTGACCCGAACACGCTGGCGGCAGGCGTCCCGGTGGGGCACTACTGGTTGGGGATAACCGCGTCCGGGCTGACTGCCGCCAATGAAACCTTCTGGCGCAGCCTTGCCGCGCTGGCGGCGACCTTCTGGCTGGTGCTGAACCTGCCGTTTCCGCAGCTGATTGTGCTGCTTAAGCGGGCGCGCGTGCCGCGCCTGCTTACCGAGCAGATCCTGCTGACCTGGCGCTTTATTTTTATTCTGTTAGACGAAGCGCTGGCAATTCACCGCGCGCAGACGCTGCGTTTTGGCTATCGTAGCCTGCCAAAAGGCTATCGCTCGCTGGCGATGCTGGTTGGTTTGCTGTTTACCCGGGTGCTGATTCGCTATCAGCAGATGGCGACCACGCTGGATATTAAACTCTACCAGGGTGATTTTCCCCTGTAAGGAATCGCACCATGCTTACCACCGCCGATCTCTGGTTTCGCTATCAGGAGGCGCAGGTGCTCAAAGGGCTGACGCTGGATTTTTCGACCCATCCGGTCACCGGGCTGGTCGGAGCTAACGGCTGCGGAAAGTCGACGTTATTTATGAACCTGAGCGGCCTGCTGAAGCCGCAGCAGGGTGCGGTGCTGTGGCAGGGGAAGCCGCTGGGCTACAGCAAGCGCGGACTGCTGGCGCTCCGCCAGCAGGTGGCAACGGTGTTTCAGGATCCCGATCAGCAGATCTTTTATACCGATATTGATAGCGACATCGCCTTCAGCCTGCGCAATCTGGGCGTGGCGGAACCGGAGATTGCACGGCGCGTCGACGATGCGCTGACGCTGGTTGACGCGCAGCGTTTTCGCCAGCAGCCGATCCAGTGCCTGAGCCACGGGCAAAAGAAGCGCGTCGCCATTGCCGGGGCGCTGGTGCTGGGCGCCCGCTATCTTCTGCTGGACGAGCCCACGGCCGGGCTTGATCCTTCAGGACGCACGCAGATGATCGAGATCATCAGGCGCATTGTGGCGCAGGGGAACCACGTGGTGATCTCCAGTCATGATATTGACCTGATATACGAAGTGAGCGATGCCGTCTACGTGCTGCGTCAGGGAGAAGTGCTGGCGCACGGCGCGCCGGGTGAGGTCTTTGCCCGCGGCGAACTGATTGAACGGGCCGGATTAACGCAGCCCTGGCTCGTCAAGCTGCACGCGCAGCTTGGCCTGCCGTTATGTAAAACCGAAGATGAATTTTTCAGCCGTATGCGACAAAAAAACGTAATGAAGGAGGCCTCATGACGCAGGCAATTATGTTGCAGGGCACCGCTTCTGACGTGGGTAAAAGCGTCCTGGTGGCGGGGCTGTGCCGGATTTTTTATCAGGATGGCCTACGTACCGCACCGTTTAAGTCGCAGAATATGGCGCTCAACTCCGGTATTACGCCGGAGGGAAAAGAGATGGGCCGCGCGCAGATTTTTCAGGCTCAGGCGGCGGGGATAACGCCGGACGTACGGATGAATCCGGTGCTGTTAAAACCGACCAGCGATCGTAAAGCGCAGGTGGTGCTGATGGGGCAGGTGGCAACCGATATGGACGCGGTCAGCTACCACGAGTACAAACCGCGCCTGCGGGAGCAGATCCGAGACGTCTATAACAGCCTGGCCGGAGAGTATGACGTGGTGGTGCTGGAAGGCGCGGGCAGCCCGGCGGAGATTAACCTGCGCGATCGCGATATCGTCAACATGGGGATGGCCGAAATGGCGCAGTGCCCGGTGATCCTCGTGGCGGACATTGACAGAGGCGGCGTGTTTGCCGCCATCTACGGCACGCTGGCGCTTTTGCACGATCGCGAGCGGGCGCGGGTGAAAGGGGTCATCATCAATAAATTTCGTGGCGATGTTGCGCTGCTTTACTCGGGTATTGAGCAGATAGAAAACCTGACCGGCGTGCCGGTGCTGGGCGTGATGCCATGGCTGGATGTGGATCTGGAAGATGAAGACGGCGTGGCGCTGCAAAAGGGAAAATACCTGCGAACGGCCCAGCGCGATATCGACATTGCCGTGGTGCAGGTACCGCATATCTCCAACTTCACCGATTTTAACGCCCTGGCGGCGCAGCCCGATGTTCGCGTGCGCTATGTCCGTTATCCCCAGGAGCTGGCGGGGGCCGATCTCGTGATTCTCCCGGGCAGTAAAAATACGCTTGGCGATCTGGCCTGGCTGCGGGAAAGCGGCATGGCGCACGCGGTGCTCCAGTCCCACCAGCAGAACGTGCCCGTCATGGGCATTTGCGGCGGCTACCAGATGCTTGGCGACACCATCATTGATGAGGTGGAGTCGGGGCTGGGAACCCAGCCGGGGCTGGGTCTGCTCCATACCGTGACCCGCTTCGCGCAGCGAAAAACCACGACGCAGGTCTCGGCGCAGATGGCGTCGGCGCTCCCGGCGTGGCTTAAGTCGGCAGCGGGCATTAAGGTACAGGGCTACGAGATCCATATGGGAGAGACCCAACTGACATCCGACGGTAGCCCGGCGCTGTTTCTGGAAAAAGAGGGCGAGCGCATCGCGGACGGTGCCATCAGCGCTGACGGGCAGGTGATAGGGACCTATCTCCACGGGTTATTCGATAACGATGCCTTCACGCGCGCGATGGTGGACGGCTTGCGCCAGCGCAAAGGACTGGCGCCCTTAGACGTTGCGGTAGATTACGCCGCCTGGAAAGCGCAACAGTTGGATATCCTGGCGAGCGCGATGAGAGAACATATTGATATTAAAAAGATCTATCAAATAATGCGGGAGCATCAGGAGGAAGGCGCATGATTTTGGTCACCGGAGGCGCGCGCAGCGGGAAAAGTGCGCACGTCGAACAGCTGGCGGCGCAGCAGTGCGAGCGCGTGCTGTATATCGCGACGTCGGTGATTACCGATGAAGAGATGGTGCTGCGCGTTGACAAGCACCGCGCCCAGCGTCCTGCGCACTGGCGAACCTGGGAAGGGTATCGCGATCTGGGCGACGTGATTCGCCACCAGGTGCAGCCGGGCGAAGGTGTGGTTCTGGAATGCGTCACCACCCTGCTGTCAAACCTGCTCTATGACGCCAGCGGCGGCGCGTCGCCGGAGACCCTCGATTTTTCCGCGCTTGAGGCGGTGCTGCAACAGCAGGTGGACGACCTGATTGCGGCCTGCCAGCAGTCGGCGGCGCCGGTTTATATTGTGACCAATGAGCTGGGGATGAGCATCACGCCAGAGAATCGGCTGGCGCGTCATTTTGTCGATATTGCCGGGCGCGCGAACCAAAGGCTGGCGCAGGCGGCGCAGGAAGTGTGGCTGGTTGTCTCGGGAATTGGAGTAAAGATTAAATGCCGTTAAAAACGTTGTGGGCGACGCTAGGATTCATTACCCGCATTCCGGTGCCGCAAAAGTGGAGCGACGGCGTTGAATTTTCGCAGTATGGCCGTGGCGTCCCCTGGTTCCCGGTAGTGGGCCTGATCGTTGGCGTGCTGGCTGCCCTGGGCTATCTGGCGGTGAGCCAGACCGGCGGTGGGATCTATATCGGCGCGGTCGCCTGGGTTCTGGCGCTGGTGCTGCTGACCGGCGGGTTTCATCTGGACGGTCTGGCGGACACCTGCGATGGCGTCTTTTCTGCCCGCACCCGCGAACGGATGCTGGAGATTATGCGCGATAGCCGGTTGGGAACCTACGGCGGTCTGGCCATCGTATTCTGCATTCTTATCAAAGTCGCTGCGGTAATTTCCCTGGCCCACCTTCCGGTTAATACCCTGTTTGCGCTGCTGGTCTGCGCGCCGATCGTCGGGCGAACGGCAATGGTGTTGGCCATGTACCGGCAGCGCTATGCGCGCGAAGGGGCTGGAATGGCAAACGCCTATCTCGGCCATATCAGCGGCAAAGAGACGGTCATCACCCTCTGCATCGGCGTGGCGCTCGTGGGGCTATTGGCCGGGGCGCACGGGCTTATCGCCAGCGTCATCACCTGGATTGTCGTCAACGCGGTAAAGACATTTTTAAGCCGCCGACTGAACGGGCTGACGGGGGATACCCTGGGCGCGATGGAGGAGATCGGCGAAATGGTCTTCCTGCTGTCGCTACTGTGGGTCTGATGTATGCGTCTTTTTCTGGTTCGTCACGGTCAAACAGCCGCTAACATCAGCGGCGTATTTTACGGGAGTACCGATCTGGCGCTCTCGCCGCAGGGCATTGCCCAAAGCCAGCGTGTTGCCGGGTACCTGTCCGGGGTCGCGTTCGAGCACGCGCGCGTCAGCGCGCTGCAGCGTTCGCAGCAAACGGCGCGGCTTATCGTGCCGACAGCCCATGATGTCCACGTCGATGCGCGGCTTAACGAGCTGGATTTTGGCGAATGGGAGATGCGTCACTTCAGCGACATCGAAAAAGAAAGTCCCGCGTCGTGGCAGCGCTGGATGGATGACTGGCAAAACGCAACGCCAGACGGTGGCGAGGCCTTCCCGCATTTCGCCGCGCGCGTCAGGGCGGCGGCGGATGAGATGAGTCAGCTGCAGCAGCGCGAAGACATGCTCATTGTGGCGCATCAGGGCGTGCTGAGCCTGCTGCTGGCAACCTGGTTAGGGATGCCCGTGGCGGCGATGTGGCATTTCCCGTTCAGTCACGATGCCTACACGGTCGTTGAAAATCGGGGCGGGCATTGGGTGTTACGGGTATTTAATGGCAGAAGCGTTTGGCAAACAGAAGAGTGAGGGTGATGAGGATGGGGACAGTGAAGGCGCTGGCGGCGGCCATCAGACCGCTTGATAAACAGAAGATTCAGGCGGCCTCAAGGCATGTTGATGGCTTAATAAAGCCGACAAACAGCCTGGGTCGGCTGGAAAGTCTGGCAATACAGCTTTCGGGAATGTGGGGCATCGACAGGCTCGATAATCTGCAAAAAGAGATTATCGTCATGTGCGCCGACCATGGCGTGTTTGATGAAGGCGTGGCCGTAACGCCGAAAGTGGTGACCTGGCTTCAGGCCGTCAATATGCAAAAGGGGTTGACCGGAGTGTGCGTGCTGGCCCGCAATAGCCAGACGTCGGTACTGCCCGTTGACATCGGTATTGACGGCGAGCCTATCGACAATATGCTCAGCCTTAAACTCTCGCGTGGCTGCGGGAATATCGCTCAGGGTCCGGCGATGAGCCGTCAGGATGCCGAGGACCTGCTGCTGGCGAGTGCCAGCCTCGTTAAAAAACGCGCGCAGGAGGGGATCTCCGTCTTTGGCGTAGGCGAGCTGGGTATTGCCAATACGACGCCGGCCTCGGCAATCATCAGCGTGCTGACCGACAGCGATCCGCATGATGTGGTGGGGATTGGAGCCAATTTGCCGCAGGACCGGGTGCAGCATAAGGAAACCATCGTCCGGCAGGCGATACGCATAAACCAACCGGATGCGCGCGATGCGGTTGATGTGCTGGCCAAAGTCGGCGGCTATGACCTGGTGGGCATGACCGGGGTGATATTGGGCGCTGGCGCATGCGGACTGCCCGTGGTGTTAGACGGTTTTCTCTCGTATGCCGCCGCCATCGCCGCCTGTCAGATTGCGCCAGAAGTGAAGAACTACTGTATTCCCTCTCATTTTTCCGCCGAAAAGGGGGCCAGGCGCGCGCTGGAGCACCTTGGGCTGGCGCCGTTTATCCATCTTGACATGCGTCTTGGCGAAGGGAGCGGTGCCGCGCTGGCAATGTCTATCGTCAGCGCGGCCTGCGCAATGTACTGCGAGATGGGGCAACTGGCGCAAAGCGGCATTGAGTTGCCCGTTCCGGCATGACGGAAAGGCAAAAACCCCAGCCAGGCTGGACGCCGGAAAGCGTCCAGCTTTGGGCCAGTGGTCAACACCCCCTTAACAGGGCATTCTGGTGCAGCGGATACGACGTCGATACTGCAGCGGCGTCTGACGCATCATCTTTTTAAAGCAGGTAATGAAATAGGTCACCTCGCTAAACCCGACTGCCAGCGCAATAGCGTCAATTGGCTCATCGCTGTACCGCAACAGCTCGCAGCTGCTTTTTATCCGCCGGGTCAGCAAATATTCGTGGATGCTACCGCCGGTCTGCTGGCGAAAAATGCGTGAGGTATAGCTGCGCGAAAGCCCCAGGTCGTGGGCTAGCTGGTCGAGTGAAAACTTGCTGGCATAGTGGGCTTCGACCCAGCTCATAATCCGCGAGGCGACGGTCTGCTGGCGCGGCGGGTAGGGCTGCGGCTGCTCGGGCAGAAACGTCATGAGCTGCATCATCAGAAAGGCCACCTCGCAGGCCTCGGTCTGCTCGCTGCCCTCCAGGCGCTGAAACTGTTCAAGGATCCTTTCGATAAACGCCGCGTGCTCGCTGAGATCGTAGATTTGCGCAGGCAGATTGCTGGCGGCCAGCGCGGCGAACCGGGCCTGATGGCGTGGGAAGGCGCCGAGCGCACTTTCGACCACCGATTGCTCAATGTGCATGGTGGTGCGGTGATAGGGATTCTTATCGCTATGATCGACCTGCACTTTGTGCAAACGGAAGGGCGGGAAGATAAATAATCGCCCCGGACGGGCGGTGTAGTGCTGATTATCCACCACCACGATGCCGTAGCCGCTGGAGATATAGAGCAATTCAACGCATTGATGCCAGTGGTAGTAAATTGCGCTGGTGGTGGACATGCGGTTAAAAGAAATGGCCTGCCGATCGAGCGTAATCCGTTCCAGCAGCTGCGTTTCACCCATATTACCTCCAGGACAACAGATTTAAATTTTTAGGCCATCATTTGTAATTTATCCCCCTCGCGTTCGACAAAATCCAGCAAAAATGAAATGGCGGTTTAATTTTGTGAGTCTGCTCACTCAGCGCCGGGAATAAAAGCAGTTACTCTTCATTCAGACGTCGCGCTCGTGGCTTTAAAAAGCCTAATAACAATAACTTATCTCTACCCTCGTGTAATGCGGGAGGACCCTGTGCAACCTGAAAATATTCATCTGGATAATCCACTGACAAGCCGGGAAGAGGTGTTACGGCTGGTTAACGACATGCTGAATGCGGTGTCGCCCTGGTTTAAAAAAGACGCCAGCCGCATTGATTTAGCGAACTTTACCGCTCACTACGGCCAGCAGGTGGCGAGCATGGAAACGTTTTCCCGCCTGCTGTGGGGCGTGACGCCGCTGTTGGCTGGCGGCAGCGAGCCGCAGCACTTCTCTTTCTATTTACAGGCGATAAAAAACGGCACCGATCCGCAGCATGCCGATTACTGGGGAGACGTCGGGCCTTACGATCAGCGAATCGTCGAGATGGCGGCCTACGGGCTGCTGCTGGCGCTGGCGGGTGAAACCGTACTGGCACACTTCACTGAGACGGAGAAAGAGAATTTATGGCGCTGGCTAAAGCAGTGCGAGACCCAGGAAATCCCCGATAACAACTGGCACTTCTTCCCGATTCTGGTGCAGGTCGGCTTCCATTATTGCGGCATGCCGACCAACCCGCAGGCGCTGGAAGATCATTTTGCTGCCATGGAGCACTACTACCTCGGCGATGGCTGGTACTCTGATGGTCCGGGCCGACCGCGCGACTATTACATCTCGATGGGCTTCCACTTCTATGGCCTGATTTACGCGAAGCTCATGGCCGGGGTCGATCCACAGCGTTGTGCAACGCTGCGTCACCGGGCCGCGCGTTTCTCCTCTGACTTCATCCATTTCTTTGCCGAAGACGGCGCGGCGATCCCGTTTGGCCGTAGCCTGACCTACCGCTTTGCCGAGGCGGCGTTCTGGAGTGCGGCGGCCTTCGCCGGGCTGGAGGTCTTTTCGCCCGGCGTGATGAAGGGCATCGTTCTGCGTCATCTGCGCTGGTGGCTCAAGCAGCCGATATTCGACCGCGACGGCGTACTCAGCGTCGGTTACAGCTACCCGAATCTGGCGATGGCGGAAGACTACAACGCGCCGGGTTCACCGTACTGGGGCCTGAAGACCCTGCTGGTGCTGGCATTAGATGAGGGAGATGCTTTCTGGCAGGCGGCCGAGTTGCCGCTGCCGCCGTTGCCCGCCCGGCACACGATAGCCCACGCGGATCAGGTGGTAGTGCATCAGGCCGATCACCTGTGGATGCTGACCTCCGGCCAGCTGGAGCTGAACAACTTCGTGAATACCGAAGCGAAATACTGCAAATTTGCCTATTCCACCCGCTTTGGCTTCACCATCGAACGCGGGCGCTACGGCCTGAACCATGCCTCGCCCGATTCGATGCTGCTGCTGGCCGAAAAGGATAACTACTGGCGTGGCCGCCGCGAATGCCAGCACGTGGTTACCGCTGACGGCACCATTTACAGCCGTTGGCTGCCGTGGCGCGACGTGGAGATTGAGAGCTGGCTGCTGGCGCTGGGCGACTGGCAGCTACGCGTCCATCGCATCAATACCCGGCGCGCGCTGGACTGCGCGGAGGGTGGCTTTAGCCTGGCGAACCGCCCGCAGCCGCAGGTACACGAGAGTGACGGTGCCTGCTGGTTACGCAGTGCCCGGGATGTCTCAACCATTTTCTGTCTACATCCGCACGCTCGCCGCGGCGAGACGGTGGTGACGCCGCCAAACAGTAATCTGCTGTTCGCCGAGCGCGCGGCGGTGCCGGTGCTGCGCGGCGAGCTTGACCCCGGCACGCATATGTTAATCAGCGCGGTGTGGGCGGGAAATGCCGCCGACTTCGAACCGCAACATTGCCCGCAGGCCTTCATTAGCGATGACGCGGTACGCTTCGTGACGGCACGACAAGAAACGACGCTCGTTCTGGCTCCGGAGGCATCGCTATGAGCACATCATCGTCCGTACGCGCCGCGCAGTACAAAATGAGTACCTTTATTTTCCTTTACTTCTTCACGTGGTCATCCAGCTTTGGCCTGTACGCCCTGTGGCTGAGCCAGAAAGTGGGCCTCGATAGCGTCACCATCGGCAGCGTGTTCGCCATCAACGGTGTCTTCGCGGTGGTTCTGAAACCAGTGTACGGCTACATCATGGACAAAATAGGTATGAGCAAATGGCTGCTCTATTTTGTCTGCGCCATTTCCGCGCTGATGGCGCCGTTCTTCGCGCTGGTGTACCAGCCGCTGCTGCAAAGCCATGCGATGGCGGGGATTATCATCGGCGCGCTGTATCTGAGCCTGGGCTGGTACGCTGGCGTGGCGGCGTCTGAATCTTATGCCGACCGCTTTAGCCGCCTGTACGGGCTGGAGTTTGGCCGCATCAGAATGTGGGGGTCATTGGGCTGGGCGATGGCGGCGTCGGTCTCCGGGCTGTTGTTTAACGTCACCCCGCTGGCCAATTTTCTGCTCAGCAGCGGGACCTCGGTACTGATGCTGCTGGTGCTGATTAGCCTCAAAATCGGCGATGAGCAGCTGCGCAATAACAGCGTTATTTCCGCAAATAAGATCGTCTTCGCCGATGTGCTGATGCTGCTGAAAAACCGCAAGTTCTGGATGTTCAGCCTCTACGTCGCCGGGGTGGCGTGGATGATGTTTATCGCTGAACAGCAGTTCCCGCGCTACTTCGTGTCGTTCTTCGCCACCAAAGAGCAGGGTAATGCCTGGTACGGCTACCTGAGCACTGTCCAGTCGGGGATGGAGTTCGTGATGATGATGTTTATCCCGTGGCTGGTGAACCGCTACGGCGCCAAGCGCGGCCTGCTGTTCTGCGGCTGTGTGGTCGGAGCGCGGCTGATCGCCTCCGGGCTGACCAGCGACCCGATTGTTATCTCCATCATCAAACCGTTTTATGGCGTCGAGATCGCGCTGCTGCTCATCTCGGTCTTCAAATACATCGCGGAACATTTCCATCGTCGGGTTAACGCCACGATGTACCTGCTGGGCTACCAGGCGATGATTTACGTGGGTTCGATTGTGGTCGCTCCACCTGCCGGCTATCTGTACGACAGGATTGGCTTTGAGCATACCTATCTGCTGATGGGCTGCTGCGCCCTGGTATTTACGCTGATTTCCGCCTTTACGCTGTCGCGCTGTCAGTCGACGCGCGATGACTCACGATCCTTTGCTCCGGCTTTAGATACCGCCCCGGTTGAACCGGCCAAACATTAATTCAGGAGTTGTTATGACCAAATCTGTTATCACCGAAGCGCTGCGGCCAATCGAACTGCATCAGGTCGATCGCCTGGCACTGAGCCAGAAGCTGGAAGCGGCGTTAACCCGCGTCACGCGCAAGCTCGACAAAAATATTGTCGCCTTCGGCGATAAGTTCCCCGGAGAGGCCTGTGAGAAGGGGGTCTGGCCGCGCACCGATAACGTGGAGTGGACCACCAGCTTTTGGCCTGGCCAGCTGTGGCTGGCGTGGGAGATGACCGGCAAAGCGCACTATCGCGAAGCCGCAGAGCGCTATTTACAGTCGTTCGCCCGGCGTATTGAGCAGCGCATCGACACCGCCACGCACGATCTCGGGTTCCTCTATTCGCTCTCCTGCATAAGCGCCTGGCGGCTCACCGGCAACGAAGCCGCTCGTCAGTCGGCGCTGCTGGCTGCCGATCGCCTGATGGAGCGCTTTAATCCGACGGCCAACATTATTCAGGCGTGGGGTGATTTAAACGACCCGGAGCAGCAGGGAAGAATGATCATCGACTGCAATATGAACCTGCCGCTGCTGTACTGGGCCAGCGAACAGACCGGGGATCCGCGCTATGCGCAGGCGGCGACGGCGCACGCAGGACAGGCAGCGAATTATATCGTGCGTGAAGATGCCTCGACTTATCACACCTACTATATGGACGTGCAGACGGGCGAGCCGCGCTTTGGCAACACCCATCAGGGCTACAGCGATACCTCGTGCTGGTCGCGCGGCCAGGCATGGGGCATTTACGGCTTCCTGCTCAGCTATCAGCACACCGGCGATAAGCAGATGGTTGAGCTGTCGCGCAGCCTGGCGCATTACTTCCTCAACCGTCTGCCGGAAGATGATGTTTGCCACTGGGATCTGGCGCTGCTCGGTACCGACGCCGTGCGCGACAGTTCAGCGGCGGCGATTGCCGCCTGTGGCCTGCTGGAGCTGGTTAAGGCGCTGCCGACGCTCGACGCAAACCGTGCATATTATGAAGAGATGGCGCTGCGTATCGCGCTGTCGCTGACCGATAACTACCTTGCTCATGACGACGATCCGACCGAAGGGCTGCTGCAGCACTCGGTTTATCATATGGGCAGCGGTAAGGGGGTCGATCAGTGCTGTAGCTGGGGGGACTATTTCTATCTTGAGCTGCTGGCGCGGCTCCGACAGATTTGGCACCCGTACTGGTAACCCTGAAGCAATGGAGAGCAAAATGAAAAGCGTAGCCGTGCTATTAGCCCCCGGTTTTGAAGAGGGGGAAGCGATCGTCACTATCGATATCCTGCGCCGCCTGAATATTACGGTGCAGACGATTGCCTGCGGCGAGCGTCGCGAAGTGGTGAGCTATCACGCCATCTCAATGGTTGCGGACAGCACCCTGAAGGCCAGCTTTGATCGGACCTTTGACGCCGTGGTGTTACCGGGCGGCCCGCAAGGCAGCGTTAGCCTGGCAAAAAGCGCGGAGGTCATTGCTTTCGTCCGCCGCCACGATGAAGCGGGCAAATATATCTGCCCGATTTGCTCCGCCGCTGCCCGCGTGCTGGGCGGCAATGGACTGCTGAAGGGACGTCGTTATGTCTGCTCCGGCGATCTGTGGAAAACCGTCAGCGATGGCATCTACGTCGATGCCGACGTGGTGGAAGACGGCAATCTGCTGAGCGGCCGTGGGCTGGGTAAAGTATTTGATTTCGCCTTTACCCTGGTGGCGCGATTGCAGGGCGATGACGCGTTGTCGCGCGAGCAGGCCAGCCATATTGATTATGCGTGGCAGCCAGGACGCGTCTGATAACAAAGCCTTACTGGCATATCTGAAAAACCTCCGGCTGTGCCGGAGGATATTTATGGTGGGAAGACGGTAAGGATTAATCCAGGCCTCTGGCCCCGGTGAGGTCATACAGAGAATAACGTTTTTGCAAAGGCTGTCCGCCATCTCGGGTCAGCGGTTCCCAGTTGAGTTTCGCGCGGGTGTTGGTAGGGCGTGTACTCATCAAGTCCAGGGGAACAGAAATATAGAAGCCTTTGGTAAAGCTGCCTTCACCATAGTCATGAGACGAGACGTTGGTGAGGGTGGCATAGGCTCCGACCGTTATGCCGCTGGCGAAGCGCCGCGAAATATCCAGCGTTCCGCCTTTGTCGCCAGCGAGATAACGCCCAACGCTCGCCTTCAACAAAAACTCATCGGCAAACCATGGCTGCCAGTACCCGGTCACCTGTCCGGTCGTGACGCTGTAATCCGCCATTTTCATCGGATCGTTCCAGTCCCGCTGTTTCACCCGGTTGATGTCGGCTCCGACGGCCCACTGCTTTTTCAGGGGGCGATAGAGCACTTCGCTGCCGACGCCAGCAAACATCATTTCAAGATAGCCGCCGTAGTTTTGCATGTACCAGCCGTTGCCCAGTGCACTGGTATGCGTCAGCTGTAAATTGTTCAGATAGATATCGCTGGTGCTGACGTAAGAACGAATATGGGTTCTGACCTGCGGGATATGGCTGTCAGCAGGAGGGGCGGTGTAGTTGAATTTGTCGTAGTTATTGTGAAGATTGAGTAAGCCCACGCCACCGACTTTCCAGTTATCGGAAATCTGATAGCTGGCGCTGCCGCTCAGGGCAATCTGGTACATATAGAACGACTCAGGCCCGCCAAAGGACTGGTTAAGCACCGGCGACCAGCTGAACTGCCAGGGGGATTTTTCCAGGGCATAGCCCGCTTGTGCGAATGCAGGTTGCTTCGGCTCATCTACCCTGTTCACATTCTGGGGCTCCGGGACGCCAGGCGGCATGCCGCGCATAACATCTGCGAGGGATGACGTTTCGCTGTGGTAGCATGCCATCGGGATATTATCACGCTCTTCCGTGATGATAATCTCACGGGTGCCCGCCGGCAGGGCGTTCATTATGATGCGGTTAGCGCGATCCACGCCTTCAGCGCGATTGCGATAGTCGGTCTGCTCGCCTGTGACGTACACGGTATCACCCACGCGCGCGATGCGCGGAGAAGAAAAACCGGCATTATCGCGCAGGGCCGTTAACTGGGTAGCGGCGGTATGAGGGGCAAAGTTTGCCGGTTGTTCCGAAGGACGGTAGGCCGGTTTGGGGGGGATATATGCCTGACTGCGCAGCGTTTCGAAATTGGTGTTGAGCGTGATACCGAAGGTTAAGGTATTTCCACGCTCGTAGCCAACGGAGAGGTCACTCCAGTCGTTCAAACGGTACAACACCCCGACGTTCACCGGTGAGTCTTGCTTTAGCCGACCGGCCCGATCGTTACGATAGTCGTTGGAATCATATTCAGCTTTGATGCGCAGAGGTTGCCAGGGCGTCTGGTACTCCACGCCGCCGAACATCGCTGTCGGGCCGTGGAAAAAGCGATCGGCATCAACCGAGCCGCCGCGGCCACTGTAGCTTTCGCTACGCTGGCAAAAACGGTTGCTTGCCCGGCAAAATGGGTTAGCGATGTTGCCGCTGTTGGCGAGGTAGCCCCAGCCTGCACCCACCGTGAAATCGAAGGGGCCGGCGGCTTTGCTGGCAACCAGATATTCACTATCAAAGAGTCCTGTGCCACCAATATCCCGAAACCCCAGCGAAATATCGGGCGTCCAGCGCGTCTCCTGCCACAGCCGGGCTTTGAGGTCGATGGCTTTGTCTTTGTACGTTTGATCGCCGCTAAAATTTTTATCACCGTACTGTCTGGTGCGAACATCAGTATAACGAATCGTGGTTTCCAGCCACGGCATGAGCTGCAGTGACAGGGCCCAGAACCGATACTGGTCATTATCCCGATAATTCAGGCTGAATTCCCCTGACGGGGCCATTCGCGCGGTCGGGGTTTGCAGCAATCCCACACCGCCAAAGTCGGACTGGGAAGGGGAGACATAGGGAAGATACCGTGGTGTGCCGATATCTGCGCTGGCAACCGTGCTGATGCCGCTAAATAACAGCGCGATGCTGTAGCTAAGAGGGGTGAATTTCATGGTTTGTCAGTCCGTTGGCTCAGCAACTGAACGATACGTTGGTTCAGTGTCTGATAGTGCGGTGATAATGCGTCGAGCTGCAGGTTCAGCCAGATTTGGCCTCCGGGCTGCGGTTCATGGTACCGGCGATTCCAGTAGCCGGTTGGTACCGTTGTGACAGTACCGTCCGGCGCGATGACCACGACATGATCCGGGTCGATACCGGGCTGCCGCCGATCTGCTGCCGTCAGGGTGGTTGTTTGCTGGCCGGCAATCCACGGCGTGTTCTCGAGGCTGCCGTTCCATATTGTCAGGTTTTGCGCCGGGAACGTGCGGAGGTACAACCGATAGCTACCCTGGAGTCTGACTGAGTGCTCAGGTTTCAGGCGCACCCAGTCAGGATCCAGCTGCAACGCAAAGCCGCCAATGATATTCAGCCCCTGGAGACGCTGGCTTAACCGTGCGACACGCTGGGCCTGGCGCGTATCGCCCTGGTCCTGTAATTCCTGCGCTGCTGAAGTGAGTGCCTTCAGAATCTGCTGCTGACGAAACTGCTGCTCAGCATCGTTTGCCGGTGTGGAAAGGCGTGCGCTCTTCCAGTCGATGTTTTTGGGGAGTGCTGGATGGGTTACCAGCTCGCTCAGGCTATCGGCGGTGACTTCAGCCGCGGCGCAGGCTGGCTGGCAAATGAGCGCGATTTTCCCCTGGCCGTAGCCCAGCGGAGCCGCAGCCAGAAGCGTGGCGGCAAGGATAAGGTTTATTTTCATCAGGAATACGGTTTAAGCAGGGTAAGGGACCACGTCTGGCCATGAGGATGCAGAATTTGCTTGCTGTGCACGATGCGGCCGGATTCTGGGTCGACCCAGTAACGCTGTTTCCAGGTCGTCCCGTCGGTATCAGCCGTCATGACTTCTTCCAGCACGCGGTAGCGACGCGTCACGCCCGTTACGGTAAAGTCCTGCGAGCCCGCCCATGAGAATCGCGACGTTATGTTGGCTGCAAAGAATCCATTCTCCTGCCACCGTGCCTGCGCATGCCATCGCAGGCCTTCCTGAACGGTGAGCGGAGCCGCGAGCGGATCGGGCGCGTTGCTCTCCAGGCTCAACAGATTAGCGCTGAAGCCGAGGGTTTTTATGAGGCGTCCATTGCGCGTGGCGATCATTTTTGCATCCGCGGTCAGCCACTTTTGGGTGTTGTTCTCATTCCAGGCGAGCACGATAAACGCCTGCGGACCATCGGCAACGGTGAGTGCCATCGAGGCATACGGCACCTGGTCGACCTTAGCACGGTCGATGAAGGCATCCTGGGAGGAAAGAGACTGGATAATCGTCTGGGAGAGGATCCCTGGGCGATGCTGGCTGCACGCGCTGATAAGTATTACCGTACCGGCCAGACAGAATTTTTTGTACATAATAGACTTTACAGAGAAACAGGAAAAATGGGGCTCAGAGGAGCCCCATGAAGGTATTGTAATTAACGCGTAGACGTGGTGGTTCCCGTGTTGCCGCTACCGTTGCTGCTGTCGCTTGCTGCAACGGCCGCGATAGCGACGGCACCCACGACGCCGGCACCTACGGCAACGGCTGTACCGGTCGCCATGCCCGCTGCGGCAGCAGACGAGCCCGCGGCAGTGCCTGTTGTGCTACCCACCGCAGCGGTTTCGACTGCGGCAAAAGAAGCCATAGGTGCGGACAGGGCACAAATCAGCAGAGCAGATAATTTAACAAATTTCATGTTATTTCCTTATTGGTTATGACAGTGATGTATTCCTCAAAGGGCAAATAATTGCCGTGCAGAGAAATAAGGGGAACCTCAAACGGTGGATGTTTGTAGGTAAATACTTTCAGGGATGCATGTTTTCAGTTATCGCCAAAAATATCGCGCGTATAGACTTTACTTTGTACATCGATGAGCTCATCGGCCATACGGTTGGATATAATGACATCGGCGCTGTTCTTAAATTTATTGAGATCGTTAATCACCCGGGAATGGAAAAATTCATTTTCCTTCAGCGCTGGCTCGTAAATAACAACCTCAACGCCTTTAGCTTTAATGCGCTTCATAATGCCCTGAATGGAGGACGCGCGGAAATTGTCCGAGTCGGCTTTCATAATCAAGCGGTATATGCCCACGCGTTTCGGTGAACGACGGAGAATAGCTTCGGCAACAAAATCTTTACGCGTGCTGTTAGCCTCGACGATCGCGCCGATAAGCTTGTTAGGTACATCACGGTAGTTGGCCAGAAGCTGTTTTGTGTCCTTGGGTAAGCAGTAGCCGCCGTAGCCAAATGACGGGTTGTTATAGTGATGGCCGATGCGAGGATCCAGACACACGCCCTCAATAATCTGACGTGTGTTGAGACCGTGAGTTTCGGCATAGCTATCGAGCTCATTAAAGTAGGCGACGCGCATCGCCAGGTAGGTGTTGGCAAAGAGCTTTATGGCTTCGGCTTCCGTCGAGTCCGTGAAAATCACTGGACAGTGTTTTTCAACCGCGCCTTCAAGCAGCAGGCTGGCGAAGAGTGAGGCGCGTTCGGAACGTTCACCTACGACAATTCGCGATGGGTAAAGGTTATCGTGCAGGGCTCGCCCTTCACGCAAAAACTCCGGTGAGAAGAGGATGTTTTGAACCCCCAGCGACGCCTTGATGTGCCGTGTGTACCCCACTGGAACGGTAGACTTAATAACCATCACCGCCTGCGGGTTAATGGTGACGACATCTTTAATCACCGCCTCTACGGAGGCGGTATTAAAGTAGTTTGTCTCTGGGTCGTAATCTGTCGGTGTCGCAATAATCACGAAGTCAGCATTACGGTAGGCGTCGTGTTTATCGGTTGTTGCCCGAAAGTTCAGATTCTTATTTTTTAAATACTGCTCAATATCATGATCGATGATCGGCGATTTCTTCTCGTTCAGTAAATCAACTTTATGCTGAAGGATATCAAGGGCGACAACTTCATAATGCTGAGCAAGCAGAATACCGTTGGACAGTCCAACGTAGCCTGTACCGGCGATGGCAATTTTCATAATCGTTTAACTCTAAGGTTGAATAAGTAACGTGCTGCGATGCCGGGTCACCTGACTGATGGATGATAAATATTTATTGATGACGATGGCTTCATCAAAATGGCTGGCAATATGCTTACGGCTATTTTTTCCTAACTGAGCAAGCTCGTGTTCAGTCGACGTAATAATTTTTTCGATAGCTTCAACCAGGCTTGTCAGACAGCCTGGTTCACAGAGATAGCCGTTAAATCCGTCCACAACGGTTTCACGGCAGCCGACGTTGTCCGTCGTGATGATCGGTTTACCCATAGCGCCGGCCTCAAGCAGCGACCTGGGCACACCTTCCCGGTAATAAGAGGGCAGGACCACGCAGTGAACGTCTTTGAGTACGTTTTCGACCTTATCCGTCACGCCCAGATAATTGATAATGCCTTCTTCAACCCAGGTATTGATTTCATCGATGTTCACGCCCGAAGGGTGTTGAGCATCGCAAAAACCTAAAAGGGAGAAGTCGACTTTATTGCCGTATTTTTGTTTAAAATGCCGTGCTGCATCGGCAAACAAATAAATGCCTTTTTCCTTCAGCATTCTGGCCGACAGAAGGAACTTGATGGTCTTTTTTTTCTGCACTGGCGTGAAAGAAAAACGTGTGAGATCGGCACCTGAACCCGGTATTCTTTTTTTAATCGCCGCTGTGCCAATATGATGCTTACGGAAAATAGCCATATCTTCTTCGTTCTGGAAGAAAATATACGCTGCTTTCCTTTGGCTTATTTTATAGAGTGCGCGAACGATTTTGTTTAAAAAACCATCGCTAATAAATGCATGACCCAGTCCGGCGATGTTATTAATGACAGGGATACTGAGTGGTGCTGCCGCAAGCGAACTATAAATATTGTTTTTGGGAGTGAAGTTTAAAATCGTTTGTGGTTTTATTTTTAGAAACAAACGCAAGAAACTAAGACACGTACAGGCATCAGTAATGGGGTTCATTCCCCGCCCGTCAATTTTTATATCATGCACCAGGCAGCCTAACGCACGGAGTTTATCCGTATAGTCATCGAAAGGGGATATAACATGAACATTGATTCCTCTTTTAAGGAGTTCAATAATCGTGTTTTTTCTGAAATTATAAATATACCAACTTGTGTTGGCCGTAATGGCAATATTATTCATGATTTAACTGCAGTTTAGTCAGAGGTATTTCTGTGGTGGTTAAAGAGAGCGATATAATGCAATCCATTTTTGAGTAATAGCACTCATCGAGAAATGTTGTTCAACGTGGTCTCGGGAAGCTTTGCCCATTTGTCGAGCTTCTTCAGGAGAAAGCTCCAGCGCCGTGCTAATTGCCTCGGCCAGGTCTGTGGAAGAGTGGGGAGGAACTAAAAAGCCATTGCCGTCCAACACTTCTTTTATTCCTCCGCAATCAGTTGCTACCACCACTCTTTCAGCGCACATTGCTTCAGCCACGACAAGACCAAACCCTTCCCAGGCTGAAGACAGGACAAAAATGTCTGCTGCGCTCATCCATTCGTTAACGTTAGTTTTGATACCAGGCCAGTGCACACGGTTAGCAACGCCAAGCTCGATTGCCAGCGCTTTCAGTTCAGCTTCTAGTGCGCCGCCGCCGATAATGGCTAACTGCGGCTCGACTGGTGTTCTGCCTTTGATAGCGGCAAAAGCGCGTAATAAGTTGGGATAATCTTTTGCTGGAGCAAGTCTGCCGACGGAAAGTAACAAAGGTGTTTGCTGGTCAAGACCCATCTCGCGGCGTAATTTTTCCCTGCTAAGTTCACTAAAACGGAAGTTTTCGACGTTGATACCGTTGTGAATGGTCGTGACTTTATTTTTGTTGACGCTTCCACGTTTGATAATACTGTCAGTCGCTTCCTGACTGACATTGGTTGAGATCGTTGATAAAGGATCGGTTATACGACAGATAAAGGCCCGAAGCGAGTTTCCTTCGTAGGAATTATGGGAAGTGGAGATTAGCTTAGGTATCGGTGTTAAGATTCTAAGTAATCGGGAAAAAATATTGGCATGTACCATATGGCTGTGTACGATGTCTGGAAGAAAATCAATGATTTTCTTCCGGGCCTTAAAGTAAACCATGAGGAAGGAAAAAGGATTTCGCTTCATCGAAAGTTCAACGAACTCAACTGATTTATTTTGGGGGCGAAGAATAGTTTTGCCGGAAAGTGAGATGAGCTGAATGTTGTGTCCATGGGAGGATAACTCATCTGCAAGATCGCAAACTTGTTTTTCGGCACCTCCCATCTGTAACCCTGTGGTGACCAGACTAATACGCATAAAAATCCTTTAAAGGTTAAAAAAGAACATCGCTAAAAATATGTGAGGAAATATTATTTATGTGGTGATTGAGAGTGAAGAAACAGGCTATTTTTTTGCTTCGATGTTATCGATTAAATGCCGTAAAGATATTTCTCTTAATTCACTAAGTTTTTGATTGACAGAATGATAGTCAATGCCTTCATTAATAATGGAGAGAGGGGCCTTTTTTACATCAGTGACTAAACAATGTTCCAGGTTAAAGAGTTTTAACAGTGACGTAAATCTAGCTTTACCACGTTCTTCATTAGCGATAGCAATAAAAGGTTTGTTGAAGATTATTGAGAATACTGTTCCATGAAAAGAATCTGTAATGATAAAGCTTGCTTTATGGAATCCACACAGCCATTCATTAACTGACGGGTAGATATAATTATCAAGGTCATCAATTAAATGGGTGTTTTTTATTGTCTTTTTCGGGTAGGCGGTAAATGTTTTCGCTCCAAGGCGTGCTGCTACGTTTTCAATAAATTCATTTTTATCCCGAGTTTTGTCTAAGCAATAATAAAATAATTCACCCTCGTTATTTGTATTGGTTTCGTCCTGGAGAAAGTTCAGGTACACACTTTTGTCGAGCAGCAAAGTCGGGTCCAGAACGTGGATAGCTTTAGTGTTCAATTTTTTTTCACAAAGTGAGACAGCAGATTCTTCTCTGACGGAAACAAAATCGAATTGTTTAAGCAGAGAGGAAAAACGGATTGTCTGCAGTGGGTTGAACTCCCATTCATCTGTACCAAAAGAAGCCGCATAAGACAGCTTGCGTATATGTTGATTTTTCTTCAGGAAATCGAGGAAAAAAGTATCGATTCGGGGTGAGTACTTTGGTCGCCATGTCTGATCACTTCCAACGATGACGGAATGAAAACTATTATTTTTAAAGTAATCCCTTAATTGTTTTACGCAATACAAGACCGGTGAGTAATTAACATTTTCACGAATGAATGAATTGTGATGTTGACTGATAACACAATTTTCTGAGTCTGAGAATGGATATATTCTCTTTCGCCTTAATAATGTTCTTTTGATCCTGGACAGCACTGGTCTGACGGAGTACATCCTGGATGGTCTTTTTCGATAATTAATTGTTAATGGTGTATATCCATGTTCTCGGAGAATATATTGCAAAGCAAATGCTTGCAGATTACCACCATAATTTGTTCGCAGGGGTTGGGTCAAAATAGCGATCTTCATTTCTTAATACCAATGATTTTATAAAAACGATTTATCCTGTGGTTAATACTTGTGGTTTTGCGTAAAACATAAAGATAAGGATTGAGTTTGTTGTTAAATGAGGCGAGTGTTGGGTTTTCATACCATATATTAAGACTTTTTGCACGTACCATCATTCGGAGTTTTTGGACCAGATTATTGATGGCATGCTGTTTTTTTATAAAGCGAGCTCTCTTTTGAGGAGCAGATATACCTCGCTTTTTTGCATCCTGAAGGCGATAATACAAACCACTGTGTCGATGATTAAAACTACCTTTCTGTGACTTTTTTATTTGATCTAATGTTGCCAGATTTAAATTAAGCTCGCCTGCATCTACTCCGGCTATTAAAAGATCATCAGCAAGCTGACTTCTGGCGATAATGATATTATTCCCTGCGCCATCTGAATCGTAAGGCTTGAGCCATGCATCACCGAGAGAGATATCAGCAAGCTCAGTAGTGACGTCATCACAAAAGTCACAGGCATTTGATTTAAATAACCCACTACCCCACATGTCGCCTAAACTCCGCATGGCGACACTGTATTCGCGTTTGTTACTTCTATCTTTGCAGGAGAAACTATAATCTAGCGCGTAACTCTTGATATTTTTGACTCTGTATTCTGGATGGATATACTCGTCAACGCAGCCTGAATTTTGAGCAAGGTAATCACTGTAATATCGGCTTTTGAGTCCACCACATATGATCCCTGTAAGAAAAGGGATTTTCTCTTTGAGTTCAGGGTCAAAATGTTGCTTCAATCTTATTGCTTTAATGAAACATGCCACACCAGAGATAGCAACAGTGCCTTCTATTGTTTTTAACGTTGTAAAGAGAGAGGCCAGGGTTACGGGGTAATATCGGGTTTTTGAGATATTGCTTATCTCATTAACATCATTGAATAATTGATATTCATACCGTCCATTACGTTCCGCGACAACGAATATATTATTAACAATTTTTTTCTTGAGAAGTTGCTCAAATATATACGTTGCAATGCCACCTGATGAAGAGGTATGCCTGTACTTCAACGAGTAGCCAACATATAAATTGTTGTACAATCCGATTTTTTCATCGGATGCAACTGATGTTTTTAAAAATTCAATAGCGAGGTGATCTTCGTCTAACTCTTTGCCATTAGTTAAACTAAATGGACATACCCGGTCTACAGGCTGGTCTTTTACCTGCTCTCTGAATATTAAATTTGGCTCAAGAAAACCGTCTTTATTCCAGATCATTTCTGAATTGGAAGTAGTAGATTCTGATATGCAGAGGCCACAGCCAACACACAGGTTTTGATTAATAATTGTGTTAATACTCATAACGTTCTCTGAAAAAAGTGAGTTAGCACCCATTTTTTTTCTTCTTTTGTTATTGCCAGAATGGCAAATATTAAAAAAGTCAGCAATGAATGCATGGCTGCAGATAAAAAAACAAACAAAGTGCTGGCTCCAGTAAAACCGTTATCTATAAACAGACCTGCGATAACGGATATGAATGCAGGTAATAAGCATTTGGCAATAACAGTTTTTAGATACAAAATCGCATCAAAGTTAGATGATTTTGATAAAAAATAAACGCGCAGGAAAAAATTTAAAATGGAGATAGAAATCAACGGTAAAAATAAAAAATAAACAGATAAACCTGCTTTAAATAGATGATATATAACAGGCAAGTTTAAACAAATCAACGTGCCAACAACGAACTGGTAAACTCTAATGTGGCCAGTGGCCTGCATTCCGGCGATCAAACTGGAGGAAAAACTGTCAATGAGAGTAACGATGATCAGAAGTCTTACAAACCAGACAGTATAAGCCGGCACATTTGTAAGCCATAAAGAAAGAATATCATGGGTTTTAAATAAGACTGGGCTACACAAAGTAAACAGAAACATGAATGCGTACTTTGAACCGAAATATATCATTGCATTATATCGTTGAGTATTCTCTTCCGCATAGGCTTTAACAATTTGCGGCTTTATAGCTGTAGTTAAAGACTGGGCCAGGGAATTAATAGCGTGAGAAATAATATTTGCTAAAGCATAGGCCGCATTGACAGTGACAGCAAAAAACAGGTTGATACATATAATAATTCCTTGAGAGCGACACGCATAGGCAAAATTTCCAAATGTATTCCACAGTGAGAATGCAGATAGCTCAGAAACAATCTTCCAGCTTGGTTTCCCTCCCGTCATGGTCGTGGTGAACATCTTAAAACAATATCCTGCATATATAATAAATATAATCAAACTGCTCAGTAATAATAATGCAGAGTATACTAACACTTTCTCGGAGGAGATTAACGTTAGCACCAGAGATAGCGACAACTTCGCAACGGATTCAAAAACAGTAAGGTATGCATAAAAAGACATGTTTTCATTTGCTAAAACCAATGCACTAAGCGGGACTTGTAAAGTAGAAATAAATACTGAAGCCAACGCAATAGCGAAGAGTGTATTACCTTCTTCTATTGATGATGTCGGTATATTTAGAACGTATTGTGTAATATATTCTCTAATGGAATACAGAATTATGACGATGATGAATGCCAGGGTTGCGCAAATTAATGCGGCATTTGCAAATGTATTTTTTAGAGCGTTATCAGATTGTCTCCCTATTGCTACAGAAAAATACCTTTGGATAGATTCGCTGAATGAACCGGTTAAAAATGTGAAAAAGGTTACGACGCTAAAGATAACGCTAAAAAGGCCATATGCTTGCGTACCCAATTCACTTAGTATTATTCTGGTTGTGTAGAATGATATTAATATCGTGATGATAACTCTTGTTGCTAAAAAAATGGTGTTAGCGAGCACGCGTTTATTATTTGACATTTACTGATATCATTATTCCCAGTTACACGAAAACAATTAAGTCAATTAGGGGGTTGATTTTCTATTTTTTATTAAGATTAATTTATTGTTGAGGTATAAAATCAAGTTGCACAATGTTTGCGGCAATAAAAGATAAACAAGTCTTTTAAAATCAGATGGCTTGATTTTTTTGTAATTAATATCTCTGGCAATAGCGTATAAAATTTTTTTAAATTCATTATTTCTGCTGCTTCGATTAAGTTTTTGATACATTATCTTTAAAGATACAGCAATTCGAATAATAGTTAATGAACATAGGTGCATCTTTTCCCTGTGGTATTTTGCGAAATATTTATGGATGTGATTTATGGCATGTATTATGTCATTGGTATCGCTATCATTAACGTTGTTTACAATGCTGGCAGGGTTGTCTCTGTAATAAATTAGGGCATTTTCGAGCGTTTTAATGCTGCTAGCTCTCATATATATTACAGGAATGATTGCTATATCTTCATATCTGCGACCAGTAGGGAATTTTATATTTTCCCATAGTTCTTTTTTATATGCTCTTGAGAATGTGAACCATCTTGATAGTCTGAAAACTCGCTCTAGCTTATCATCTCCAGGTAAATTTAAATGGTGTATTTTAACAGTGGTAACTATTTCATCTTTGTCGATAATAAATCTATTAACCCCATACTCAATGATGTCGTAGCCTTCTTGCAATGGCGTGGACATTACCTCAATGTAATCATCACTCCAAAAATCATCACTGTCTATGAATGTAATGTATTCACCACTAGCATGTTTCACACCTTCGTTTCTGGTAAACGCTATTCCGTGATTATCTTGTAATAAATAGGATATGTTTTTATTTTTATACTTCGATATGGTTTCTAAAATCCTTTCATCAGTATTATCCGTGGAACCATCGTTGATAATTATCAGTTCAGCGTAGTCAGGCAGTTGTTTACAAACACTTATCAATGAATCTCTGACATATCGTTCGACGTTATATGCAGGCATGATGATGGAAAGTTTTATTTTTTCTTCTGATTTACGATTGATTTTTTTCATGTTTTCTTTGGTTTTCCTGCTGAAATAGATGGCGTATTAAATTTAATCTAGAGTGTGTTCATTATGAAAGCCATTCAGCAATATAGCCATGATAAATATAATCAGGGATGTATCTGCTTTTGACCACCCATACAGACAGTGACGATACTGAAATCAGGAATGTCATGATTAAATACATTGTGGCACTATTATTTTTATTTTTAATGGAAATCTGCAGTGTTACAAGCGTAACAAGAACGATGAAATAATATGAAACCCTGTCAGCTATTGTACTGCTTATCAATGCTAACATCAGCATAACCAGAGGGGAGCTAATACAAGCCAGATATATTCTTTTTGTTAAGCGACTTTGCTCTTTCCAGTCAGCATAACTGAATAATAAGTACAGCACTGGCGCAATGAGATAGGCAACGCGCAGATACAGACCTGCACTTTCCATATTAGAGGTAATGTAATTTTCATACCGGTCTATTGGTAGGTAGAGGATAATACCCAGCAATGATATTAATCCGGGGATAATAAAAAGTAAGTTAAAATCTATAATGGCAAAGAAAACTAAAAGCATCGCCGATGTATGAAACAACCCGGCCAGTAAAGTGTAGATAAAGAATTTTATCTTCTCACCATTTAGAAGATGAGCGAATGCGATAACCATAACGGCCAGTGCAACACCCTGGCGAATATAGTTCACTCCCGCCATAACAAAAATATAACCGCCGCTTAAGGCAAAAAAATAATAAGGGTTTATTTCTGCTGTTTCTGCCCCTTTTATTATGGCCATGATGAAAATAGCAGATGTAACGAATATAACAAAGCCAAACCCTATATCAGAATGAAAACCGAGTATGTTGACTAGTTTATAAAGAAGTTCATGTGTATCATAACGCCATGGATCGGAATTGAACCTGTTATACATTCTGACATAGTTATACCAGTCGACCCCCACCTTGTCTCTCAATCCAATGATTAACGTAAAGTAAAGAGTGAAGAGGGCGTTCATTACCGCTCGAGCGTCTTTATCTATTTTATCGTAGATATAGCCTAAAATACCCGCCGTGAGTATTATTACAAAATAAATGGTCATTGCGTTATCCAGGTCTTTTATTGCTGTGAGCGGTATATAACAGAGAAATCTGACTAGCTATACGAGTAAGCGTTATACTCATAAGCGTTGCTTGCTGTTTTTTCTACACCATTCAGGATTACACCGTTGACGGTAATATCGTTTTGTACGAAGCGTTTCACTGAAACTTCAACTTCTTTTATCGAGTTTTTCTGGAAACGAGTAACAAGCATAACGGTACCAGCGTATTTTGCGGTGACACAAGCATCACTCACCGCTAATACTGGAGGAGTATCGACAATCACCACATCATAGTGATCCTGTGCCCACTCCATCAGGTTCGCGAACGCTTCGGTCATGAGCAACTCCGATGGATTTGGAGGAATATGGCCGCGCGAGATGAAATCGAGGCTTTCGATATCAGTCTTCTGAATAACCTTTTCATATTCGCTCGTGCTATGCAGGATTTCGGAAACACCGTGATCGATCCCACGACCCAGAACGTGATGCATTTGGCCTTTTCGTAAATCAGCATCAATTAGCAACACGCGTTTTCCGGATTGCGCAATCACTGTCGCAAGGTTACAGCTGACAAATGTTTTACCGGCTTCTGGCGTCGCCCCTGAAATCAGCAAAATGTTGTTTTTGGCCTGCATCATCGCAAAGTGAAGGCTGGTCCTCAGGCTGCGCATCGCCTCAACGGCCAGGTCTGAAGGATTATCTCTGGCAAGCAAATGCACGGAGCGCATATGCTCTCGTTTACTTCGGGTTATAGTCTGGTTTTTATTACTCAGCCATTTTGATACCGGTATGGTGGCGTAAACGTTCACCCCTAAGTTTTCAATTTGTTCGCTGTTTTCAATGCCGGTGTGCAACAACTTGCGGAAAATGCAGTAGGTGACAGACGCAAACAGACCGAGCATAAAGCTGATTAAAACAATCAATGGCTTAACGGGCGCGACGGGCTTTTTCTCAGTGACTGCGTGGTCAATGATTCGCACGCTGCCAATAGCGCTGGCCTTGTTGATGTTCAGCTCCTGCTGTTTGCTCAGAAGCTGCATGTAGACTTCCTGGCCGGCCTGAACGTCACGGGTCAGGCTCAGAACTTCCTGCTGCGTCTTCGGCATAGCGCTAATGCGCCCATTAAGCTTATCGCGTTCCTGAGTCAGCACCGCTTTTTGTTCCAGAAGGGTGCGATAGGCCGGGTGATCGCGAGTGTAAAGTTTTGATATTTCGGCTTCTTTGAAAGTCAGCTCATTAATTTGTGCCTCAATGCCGACGGCCGTCTCCAGAATGGATTTGGCCTCCAGCGATAAATCGACAGAATCATTTTTCTGACGGAACTGATGCAGGATATTCTCGGCTTTATTCAGATTGTTCAGTACCAGCGGAAGCTGCTCTTTAAGGAATTCCAGACTTTTGGCCGCTTCTTCTGATTTGCGCTCAATATTCTGCTTCAGGTAATTGTTGCTGATGCTTCTTAAGATCTCCGCCGTTTTCTTTTTATCTTCTCCGCGATAAGCCAGCTGCAGCATGCCGCTGTCGTTACCCATATCTTTTGCAGTGAAACTATTCAGGAGCTGATTCACGGCTGTCAGCTTGTCGAGCTTAGTCAGCGTAAAGTCCGTTCCTTCGTCGGCATGAATGTCCCTGATAACAAAGCTGATGCCATTTTGAGAAAAATGTTCTCCGGTTTTGCCAGTGTATGCCGTGCCGTCGATCTCGATTTGATAGGTGTGTGAAGACGTCACGGTAAGCGGAAGTGGGATATCTAAAAAGTCTTCCGGGACGGTCAGATTTTCCACGCTAATAGTGCCGTCCCGAGTCCCCAACAGGTTGGCTATCGCTTTGCCGATGACCGGGAAGTGCTTTTCCTGTACGGCGGTATCGAGATGTAAATCGTCCACCGTCTGACCCAGGACCATTCGCGATTGCAACAGGCCAATTTGCGGCTGCGATTCCTGTTTGCCACCCGGTATTGCATCCGACAACTGGCTGAAAATGCTTTTGCCAGCATCTTTTTCAACCTGGACTAATGCTGTTGCCTGATAAATCGGCGTCGCCATAAAGACATACGCCACGCTTACCAGGCTGAAAATGGACGTAATGGCGGTAATCTTCCATTTGCCATCGCGCAGAATGCCGATGACGTCGGCCAGGCTCAGTAGCTTCTCTTTCTCGCTGGCGTTCTTTGAAATGTGGTATGAGTCAGACACGTTATCGAATCTCTCTTCTGTTCTTATTCAAAGCCAACTCCCAGCGTGCGGCGCCCTGAGCCAGCTGCTTATAAACCAGTTCAAACATTTCGCGGCTTTTTTTGTAGGGATCGGCAATTTCAAGCTGATCCTGCCAGTGGCCGAAGAGCATCGCTTTCCCGCTCACTTCCGGATAGCTTCTTTTAATCCGCTCAAGGTGGGATTTTTCCATGACCAGAATCAGGTCGTACTGCCTGGCGAGTTCGGAGGTGAACGCCTGTCCGCGATGCCCGCCAAGCGATACGCCATGCGCTGCCGCGACGTCCGTTGCGGTAGCGTCGGCTTCTTTTCCCACCAGCGCACCTAATCCGGCAGAATCAATTTTCTTATCCGGAAGAGCCCGGCGTAATAACCGCTCCCCGGTCGGGGAGCGACAAATATTGCCAATGCAAACGACTAAAATTGAGTCAAACATAGTTACCACTGCTTAATCATTCGGGCGGTATTGGTCATATCGTTGATACCGGAAATGGTAGGGACCAACTGGCTTAACACGCGGTTCCAGCGGGTGACTGGCGCCGTGGTGACATACACAACGTCATAAGGTTGAAGTTTGAATTCCGTTCCCATCACCAGAGCGGTGGCGTCGGAAATATTGAGCTGATAGACGTTGGCCAGCTTGCCGTTGGCATCTTTACCGCCGGTTGAGCGAATGACAAAAATGCCGGTTGCGTCGGCGCTCATCTGGTCGATGCCTTCGGCGTTGCCCAGTGCCTCGGTCAACGTCATCCCGCTACGGTCCATCTTCAGGGTGGCTTGCTTTTTCACTTCGCCCATCACGAACACTTTCAGATCGTCGTTGCGGGGCACGAAAAGGATGTCGCCGTTATAAAGCAGACGGTTTTGCTGCAAATCGCCGTTTTTCATCAGCGCCTGAAGCGAGATTCGCTCATCTTTACCATTGTGCGTCAGCACAGCGTTATTCCAGTCGGCACCTTCGGCCAGACCGCCCGCCTGGTTAATGGCATCCATGATAGTCAGCGGAATATTGGTGATCGCCTGCTGACCGGAGCGGGTCACTTCACCGGTGATGTAGGCCTTTTGCGACCGGAAGGCGGCAACGTTGACGTCTACCTGTGGCGACTCAATAAAGGTTGCCAGTTTTCGGGTTAATTCGTCGCGTACCTGGGCCAGCGTTCGGCCCGCGACTTTGATCTTGCCTGCGTACGGGTAAAAAATAGATCCGTCGGACTTTACCCAGTTCCCGGTGTCAGAGGCGCTGCGATATTGCCCGGCAGGTGTGGTGAGCTCCGGGTGATCCCACACCGTGACCATTAAGACGTCGCCGACGCCAATGCGATATTCGTAGCGGCGGATCTCGTCGGCCAGATCGGTATTTGGGCGAGCGACAACCGGAGACGGTTTCAGCGATTCAATTAATTTGGGTGTGACGCGATAGACGTTCACTTTGTCGCTAATATCTGCGCTGGCGTCATTCGCATTAATAATGGTTTTGCCTGAGGTCGACAGGTGACTGCCGGGCGTGAGGGTGCATCCGCTGAGCAGTACAGCAGACAGGGCTATCGCCCCAAACTTAACGGTCATCATAGTGAAAACTCAATTCTTCAAAGGAGGTCAAAGCGCGGCAGGCACGCTTTGAATAACAAAACATGAGGACTTATGGCTGCAGGCTTACGTGGCCGATGTTATTCCCGGACGGCATGGGCTTGCGGATCGGGATTCCGCTGCTGCAATGCGTTATTCATCAACACGTAAATACCGAAAATGGCAATATACAGGGTCATGGACACACTTTCTGTGGCGCCAAACGTTGCCAGCGTCAGCCCCATTCCGGCCAGCGTGGCGGTGAGCAGGACCATCACAAAGACAGTCTGGCGACTCGTCAAACCGCAGCGTAATAAAATATGGTGCAGGTGATCGCGGTCAGCATGAAACGGGCTTTGCCGACGGCGCAGGCGGCGGATCATCACGGTGACCATATCCATCAGCGGCAGGGCGATAATCCAGAGTGCAGTCACCGGTGCCATGATGGCATTACGACCCTGGCTGGCATTCAGAATTAGCCAAAGCAGGGTAAAACCGATAACCATACTTCCGGCATCGCCCATAAAGACCTTTGCGCCCGCCAGGCCAAAATTGCTGATCAGGTAAGGAAGCAGAGCCATTATCATCAGCAGACACCACAACGCGGGCTGCTCTGCACCAGCAGACAGGAAGGAGAGCATGAGCGCTGCAAATATGACAATGGAAACAGAGCCTAACAGCCCGTCAATCCCATCAATCATATTGAACGCGTTGATTGCCGCCCATCCGGCCAGCAGTGTGATCACATATCCAGCCGAGCCCAGCAAAAACTCATACTCACCGAGGACAAACCCAAACGTATTGAGGTAGACATCATCAAGGATAATAACAAGTGCAGCTAACGCCTGCGCCAGTATTCGCGGTGTAACCGGGAGATCGTAATAATCATCCGCGATACCGACTGCCAGCAATAAAGAAATACCGACAATGTATGCGCCGAGACTTGCGTCGATAAACGGGGTAACATCGATGTGCAGTAAATGAAATATAATTATCCCGCAATACAGTGAAATGCCGCCAATTAAAGGGATGTCGCCATTATGCTGTTTGCGGCCCCCAGGCTTATCCACCAGACGGTATTTTTTGGCCAAAGGTTGAACGATAAGTAAGGCGGTTAAGGCTATTAAAAACATAGTGATAGCTTCAGTCATAACGGCTCCTGTAACCTTCGCCCCACGCTACCGCCCATGGTGAACAGGAAACATGCCCTGTGCCATTCAAATAAATCATTTCATTTATACTTCCTGGGTTTCATTGTTTCCGTCGCGATAATATCGGGCGCGGAAAATAACCGGTATAGTATATTTGCCTTGCTGGAAATATTTAAAACACGATAAGCCATCATAAATGACCGTAAAGAGGGGAGTGATTTGAGGTCGATTTGTTTTATTTTAGGAATTGGCGTCATTATTGTGCGTAATTCTATTTCTTGTTACCGGTGTGCTAATTATTTGTTTCAGGAATAAAGAGGGTCATGACATATTTGATAAGGGAGAGGGCGTACGCAGTAATAAAGAAAAGGTTAAGGGTTGTGCCAAATTCGATAACCCTGCGATAGCAATATCGCAGGGTTTTTCATTCTAGAGGGCTATCACCAGCTCCCCGGAATGGCTCCGCGAACAGCACAGCGCCACCTGCTGGTCCGCTGCGCTTTTTTCCGCCTCCGACTGAACGCTGTCCCGGTGATCCACCACGCCGTCAATCACCGGCGTCAGGCACGCGCCGCAGATCCCCATTTCACAGGACAGCGGTACGTCTACACCGTTTTCCTGTAACACCCGGGCGATGGTCTTATCCGCAGGCACCGGCCAGCGCTCCCCGGTGGAGGCCAGCTTGACCGTAAAGATCTCGCCCGCGACACCGCCTGCGGCAGGGGCGGCGGGCTGAAACGCCTCGCTGTGAAGATGGGCGTCATCCCATCCCTTCGCCTTGGCGACCTCACGCACTTTTTCCATAAACCCCGCAGGTCCGCAGACCCAGGCTCGCAAACCCGCTTCAGGCATGGGGAGATGCTCTGCCAGCGCTGTGCGCGGGCTGGTGGTATGAATGAGGCACTCACCGAGCCGGGAGAGTTCGCGCGCAAACGCCGCGCTTTCCCGGTTTCTGACGTAATAGTGCAGCGTAAACGGCGTTCCGGCCGCCTTCAGCTGCAGGGCCATTGCATACAGCGGCGTAATGCCAATCCCCGCCGCCAGCAGCAATACCCGCTCTGCCTGACCAAGCGGAAACAGATTGCGCGGGGCCGAGATCGTCAGCCTCTGCCCGGGACGCAGCGTCTCGTGAACATAGCGCGACCCGCCGCGCGAGGCGGGTTCCCGCCCCACGCAGATAAGATAGCCCTCTTCCTCACAGCCCCCGGTCAGGGAATACTGGCGCACCACGCCGCAGGGCAGGTGGACATCAATGTGCGCGCCGGGCTGCCACGGCGGCAGCGCTTCGCCGTCTTCAGCCACCAGCCTGACGGCGAGGCTTTTGTCGCCCTCGCGCCACAGCCCGTCAACAATTACGCTCAGCATAGCGGCCTCCGTCATACCAGGAAAAATTCGCCAAAGCCCATCTTCTTCAGTCCCCGACGGTAGGCAATTGAGCTTTTATCGGCGGGAATATGGGCTTCCAGGGTCAGGTCCAGCGGCAGGCTTTCCGGGCGCTGGGTTTCGACCATCAGACGGTCCTCTTCAAAAATGCGCAGATTGAAGGCATGCACATCCTCCACCGGTATATGCAGGTCAAAATTACGGGCGATAGGGGCGAACATGCGGGTCACGCGCGATGACACCGGCGAGGCGGCGTTCATGATCACCAGTCTCGACGCTCCCGGAAAATGAATGGTCAGGGTGGCGGTAAACGGCAGATGCATTTCAAAATGTCGAAGCCACTGGAAGCCTTCTGGCGCCTGCACGGGGGAACTGGCGGGATAGTTGCTCACTGAACTCCAGTAATCCGCCACGAAGCCGAACGGCGTCTCCTGCGGCTGATAGGCGGGCACAAGCTGATTATTGGGATCGGCAAAGGTATCGGTGTGGATCCACGCAAAGTGCGCCACGTCCAGAAACCCCTCCACCTGTCGCCCGGCAAAGCCATTCACCTCAAACGCCGGGCAGTTAATCTGCTGAAATCCGTCGTCATCCCAGTGCGGCATGGCGGGCAGCGGCACGGGGTTTTCCGGGTCAAAGGCCAGGCAGGTCCAGATCAGGCCGAAGCGCTCCTCCACGGCGTAGTTAATCAGGTTAAGCTTCGCCGGAACGGGCTGGTCGGGGCTGGAGGGAATACGGTTGCAGCGCCCGTCCTCCCCAAAGCGTAAGCCGTGATAGGGGCAGATAATCCCGTGCTCGTCGTGAAAGCCGAGCGTCAGCGGCACGCCGCGGTGCGGGCAAACGTCACGGGCGACCACGACCTGGTCGTTAATCCGGTAAATCACCAGCTGTTCATCCAGTAGCGTCGCTTTGACCGGCGCCGGACCGACGTCGCAGGCGCGCGCGACCGGATGCCAGCATTTCGCCAGACGCAGCCAGTCCTCTGGCTCAAACGTGCAGTGGGCGGGTGGAGTCGGTTCTCTTTTCATCGTTGTCCCTCTTACGTTCAGCCTAACGGGCCGCCCTGAATGGTCTCGCACAGACCGTTGATGATGCGCTCTCCGGTCTCCTCTCGAAGCTCCTGATACCAGGCCTGCGTCAACGCCATGTCTTTCCCGTGGGTGACGTCGCAGCGCTTACGCGCCTTCAGCACCAGGTCGCGCACCCGGTCGCAGCGCAGCGCCTCGTACTGCCGCAGCGCCAGCGTGATGCTGTGGTTTTCACGCAGGCATTCCCCCAGCACTACCGCATCTTCCATGGCCGCACAGCCGCCCTGGCCGATATCCGGCGTGGTGCTGTGAGCGGCATCGCCGAGCAGCGCGACGTTGCCGCGCACCAGGCTGTCGAATGGCTCGATGTCGTGGATCTCAATGCGGTTGGTGGTGTCAGGATCCAGCGCGGCGATAAGCGTCTGCACAGGCGGCGCCCAGCCGCGGAAGTAGCCCGTGAGGTCTGCGCGCAGGGTGGTGCGATCCTCCGCCAGTCCCGCAGGGAGCGGCACGTCAAAAAAGAAGTAAAAGCGTCCGCCGGAGACGGGCATCAGCGACACGCGCTTGCCTTCGCCAACGAAGGTGGTCCACTGGTGCGCCGGGGCGATCTCTTCGTCAATCTTCACCAGCCCGTTCCAGTTCACGTAGCCCGCGTAGCGGCGCTCGGGGGTATACCCCAGCACGTACGGGCGAACCGCCGAGTGGCTGCCGTCGGCGGCAATCAGGAAATCGCCGGATGCCGTGGTACCGTCGGTGAAGGTCACGCTCACGCCCGAGTCGTCTTCATTTACGCGTTCGACGCGCTTGCCGAACTGCACTTTGTCGCGCCCCCAGAAGTCCAGCATTTCGCGCTGAAGCTCAGCGCGCGAGACGGGGCAGGGACGCCCGCCGGTACGCTCAACCAGCGGAGCAAGGCTAAAGCGGGTCAGGGTATCGCCGCGCCGGTAATCCTTATAGGCCATAAAACGCATCGGTCCGCCGTAGGTCTCGATGATGTCGCCCATGCCGAGGTGCTGCATGCATTTCACGCCGTTAGGCCAGATGGAGATGGCCGCCCCGACGGGCCTGATCTCCTTTACGGCTTCAAATACGGTACAGTCGATGCCCGCTTTTTTCAGCGCGACGGCGGCGCTCAGGCCGCCAATACCCGCACCAATAACGATTGCTCTCATGCTTCTCTCCTTTTGCAGGGTGTAAAGATGTTCAGCAATTTGCGTACCAGGCTGCAGAGTGGCGAAAACGGCGTTGTGAGTGAGAGGTTTGCACTGCTAAGGTGCGCAAACGCGGTGAGCGTGCCTTTTTTTGAATCAAAAATTTCCTGGTCAGCCATCCGGAATCGACTGTTTCACGTCTGCTTCAAGAGTGGCGTAGTTTGTGCAATAAGCCGGAGGAGGATAATCAAGGAGAACCTATGATCGCACTGCACGACTTCAATCAGCTTCCTGAGAAAGACGCTCTTACGCTGCTTCAGCCCTGCGTGGCGATACCCGGCTGGGCCGACGCGTTGGTTGACGGACGGCCTTATTCGAGCCGGGAAGCCTTGTTCATTGCGGCGCAGGCCCTGGCGCAACGCTGGGATGAAGCAGCATTAACGCAAGCATTGAGCGCCCATCCGCGCATCGGGGAAAAGCCCGCGGGCGGGCGGGCGGAGGCGGCGCTGTCGCGGCAGGAGCAGGGAGCGGTGAACGATCGCGATGCCGCCCTTGCGCAGGCGCTGCGTGAAGGCAATGCCCGCTACGAGGCCCGCTTTGGGCGCGTCTTTCTGATCCGCGCGAAGGGCCGCAGCGGCGAGGAGATATTACAGGCCCTGCACGCGCGGCTGGAAAACAGTGACGCGCAGGAAATCCGTGCCGCGCTGGAACAGCTGCGGGAAATTACGCTGCTACGGCTGGAAGGAGTCATTAGCGAATGAGCACACTCAGCACCCATATTCTTGATATTTCGACGGGCAAACCCGCAGAGGGCGTAACGGTTCATCTGCAACAGGACGGGAAGACGCTGGCCACGGGGGTGACCAACGCCCAGGGGCGCATCGCCGCGTTCGTTCCCTCTCTGCCCGCGGGCCACTATCGGCTGGTGGCGGAGATCGGCGCGTGGTTTCGCGAAACCGGTCGCGACACGCTCTACCCCTGCGCGCAAATTGATTTTGTGACGGGAGAAACGGCAGACGAGCATTTTCATCTGCCGTTTGTGATTGCGCCCGGCGGGTGGTCAACCTACCGGGGCAGTTGACCATACCCGCTCGCCGTTGACCCAGGTCTCGCTGATGTTGCGCTCGTCGCCGAGGGTCATCAGCACAAAGAGCTGCTCGTAGATATCCTGACAGCGGCGATTGCGCAGGCGCTGCAGCGGCGTTACGTCGGGGTCGATAACCACGAAATCCGCCTCTTTGCCGGGCGTGAAGTTGCCAATCTTATCGTCCAGCCGGAGAGCGTGCGCGCCGCCCAGCGTGGCGTGATAAAAGGCCTCGCTGGCGCGCAGGCGGTAGCTCTGAAGCTGGCCCACCTTGTAGGCTTCCCCCAGGGTGCGCAGCATGCTGAAGGTCGTGCCCGCCCCGACGTCGGTGCCGATGCCCATCCGCACCCTGTGCTGCCAGCAGGCGGGCAGGCGAAACAGCCCGCTGCCGAGAAACAGGTTAGAGGTGGGGCAAAACGCCACCGCCGAGCCGGTGTCATGCAGGCACTGCCACTCGCTGTGGTGAAGGTGAATCGCGTGGGCAAACACGCTGCGCTCGCCGGTCAGGCCGTAGTGGTGATACACGTCCAGATAGCGCTCGTGCTCCGGCCAGAGGTCGCTTACCCAGGCCACTTCGTTGGGGTTTTCGCTCAGATGGGTCTGCAGCCAGGTATCCGGAAACTCCTCTCTGAGCAGGCTGACCGCCGCAAGCAGCTCGGGGGATGAGGTCGGGGCAAAGCGCGGCGTAATGGCGTAGCCCAGGCGTCCACGGTGATGCCAGCGCTGGATCAGCGCCCGCGTCTGTCGGTAGCTCTGCTTCGCGTCTTCACTCAGGTAGTCCGGCGTGTGTCTGTCCATCATCACCTTTCCGGCGATAAGGCGCATGTTCAGGCGCAGGGCCTCGGTAAACAGCGCCTCGACCGATTCCGGATGCAGCGTGCAAAACACCAGTGCGGTGGTGGTGCCGTTGCTCACCAGCTGCTGTATGAAAAATTCGGCGATCTCTTTCGCGTAGGCTTCATCGGAAAACTGGCTCTCCACCGGGAAGGTGTAGGTGGTCAGCCACTCCAGCAGCTGTTCGCCGAAGGCGCCGATCATCTCCGTTTGCGGATAGTGGACGTGGGTGTCAACAAAACCGGGCAGCAGCAGCCTGCCGCGCAGGTCGGTATAGCCTATGTGCGGGTCAAGATACTGCTCGCCCTCCTGCCACGGCATCTGTGCCAGAATTTTTCCATTCTGGATAAACAGCAGTCCGTCCTCAAGGTAGCGCGCGTGCTCGGCAATAGCGTCTGCGCTGTCGCAGACCCGGGCAATATCAAAAAATGCACCGCGTATCGCAGTCTGGTATTCCATCATGGTTCCTGCCTTCGTGTTTGCGTAGCGGGGGTAAGAAGGCTCAGCAAGAACGGTGCCAGAATGAACGGGCCGCAGATACGCTGCGGCCGGAGGGAGGGGTTACTCTTTTTGCGTCGCCACGCGGGAGCTGAACGACGTCGCGCCTGCCGTCTCGCGCTCTTCCCGCGCCAGCCAGCGGTAGGTGACGCCGCCCAGGAAGACGCCGATAAACCAGCTGAAGTTCGCCACCTCATGCAGGGCCGGGATAAAGCTGATGATCAGGCCCACGGCAACGGACGGGATCAGCGCCCCAATGGCTTTCGGGTTAAAGCCGTTGCGGTACCAGTATTTGCCCTTTGGCGTGTCGTCGAACAGATCGTCGACCGACACCTTGCCGCGCTTAATCAGGTAGAAGTCGGCAATCAGAATGCCGAACAGCGGGCCGATAAACGCCCCGAGCACGTCCAGGGTGTAGTGGATAAGCTCCGGCGAGTTGAACAGGTTCCACGGGGTGAGCAGGATCGAGCCGACGGCGGCAATCATGCCCCCGGTGCGGAAGCTGATCTTCTGCGGCGAGCAGTTCGAGAAATCAAATGCCGGCGAGACGAAGTTCGCCACGATGTTGATCCCGATGGTGGCGGTGATCATCGTCAGCAGGCCAATCGCCACGGCCAGATCGTTGCCCACGCGGCTGACGGTCTCAATCGGGTCGGTGATCATGCGGCCAAACAGCGACTGGGTGCCGGAGACAATCACCACGGTGACGATGGAGAACAGCAGGAAGTTAAACGGCAGCCCCCAGCGGTTGCCGCGGCGGATCTCACCCATGCTTTTGCCGTAGCGGGAGAAATCACCAAAGTTGAGCAGCGGGCCAGAGAAGTAGGAGACCACCAGCGCCGTGGCGGTGATCATCTGCCAGGTCTGCTCGCCCGCGCTCAGGGATTTGCTGGCGAGGGTAAAGGAGATCCCGTCAAAACCGGTCTTGTATACAATCCAGCCGGCGAGGGCCAGCATCACCACATAGACCGCCGGACCGGCGATATCAATAAAGCGCTTGATGGCGCTCATGCCGTGCCAGAAGACCATCGCCTGCAGGACCCACATAATGGCAAAGCAGATCCAGCCCAGATGCGACAGGCCCAGGAACGCGCCGGTGGTGAGCGAAGAGAGCGACGGCCAGAACTTCAGCGCCACCAGCATCAGCGCGTTGGCGGCGAGATAGGTCTGAATCCCGTACCACGCAAAGGCGATAAGCCCGCGGATCACCGCTGGAATATTGGCCCCGAAGACGCCAAACGCCTGACGGCTGATCACCGCGTAGGGCACGCCCGCCATCTGGCTCGGTTTGGCCACCAGGTTGGCGCACAGCTGCACGATGCAAATCCCCACCAGCAGGCAGAGCAGCACCTGCCAGCTTGCCAGCCCGAGCGTAAAGAAGCTCGCGGCGACAACATAACCCCCCATGCTGTGAACGTCCGACATCCAGAACGAAAAGATGTTGTACCAGCTCCAGTTCTGGTCACGCGTCGGTGCCAGATCCTCATTGCAAAGACGTGGGCTGTAAACTGCACCGGAATCAGCGGCCGTACCCTGCTGCGCGTTTTGACTGTTTGGCATGAAACCTGCTCCTGTGAATGAAAACCCGTTAAGTGGGAGTGCAAACGGTGTTGCAGGATCCAGGCCAAAATAATAAATCTTGTATGCAATATTTTATTTTTATGTATACGATTCGATAACGGAAAGTAAAATTCGGAGTGGTAAATGAACAACATAAACGCCCTGCAGACCGCGCCAGACCTGCATGACAAAGACGAATCGATCTTTCAGGCGCTGATGACCGCGATTGTCGAACACCAGCTGCTGCCGGGGAGCAAACTGCCGGAAGAGGCGCTGGCCGAGGTCTTTGGCGTGAGCCGCACGGGCATCCGCAAGGTGCTTCAACGACTCGCCGCTGTGCAAATGGTCACCCTGACGCCCAAGCGTGGTGCACACGTCGCCAGCCCGACGGTGGAAGAGGCGCAGCACATCTTTCGCACCCGCGCCCTGCTGGAGGTCGCCAACCTGCCGGACGTGCTGGCGCACTGCCAGCCGCCGCATCTTGCCGCGCTGGAGACCATTATTCGCCAGGAACAGCAGGCGCACGAGGCCTATGACGGTCCGGCGGCGATTCGCCACTCCGCCAATTTCCACATTCAGCTGCAGGCCATCTCCGGCAACCAGGTACTCACTGAGATGGTGACCGGCCTGAGCCAGCGCTCGTCGCTGGTGATCGCCACCTGGGGCGCGCCGTGGCGTCAGGGTTGCCGCTGCAACGATCACGAAAAGCTGGTGGATCTGCTGCGCCAGAAAGCGCTTGAGCCATTAAGCGATGCCCTAATGCACCATTTTGAACATATTGTCGCCAGCCTCTGCTTCGAGCGGGCGGGCGAGTGCCTGCCTGATTTTGCCCGGCTGTTTGCCGGCCACAAGGAGTCGTAATGTCTGTCTGTATACAAGTGATCAACCCCAACACCAGCCTCGCGATGACGGAAACCATCGGCGCGGCGGCCCGCGCGGTGGCAGCCCCCGGGACGGAGATCCTCGCGGTCTGCCCGAGCGCGGGCGTGCCGTCTATAGAAGGCCACTTTGATGAGGCCATCGCCGCCGTTGGTGTCCTGGAGCAGATCAAAAAAGGCAGGGAGCAGGGCGTGAACGGTCACGTGATCGCCTGCTTTGGCGATCCGGGCCTGCTGGCGGCGCGCGAGCTGGCGCAGGGGCCGGTTATCGGCATCGCCGAAGCCGCTATGCATATGGCGACGCTGGTCGCGACGCGCTTTTCGGTGGTCACCACGCTGCCGCGCACGCTGATTATTGCCCGTCATCTGCTGCACCAGTATGGCTTTCAGGACCATTGCGCGGCGCTGCACGCCATCGACCTTCCGGTACTGGCGCTGGAAGACGGTAGCGGTCTGGCGCAGGAAAAAGTGCGCGCGCGCTGTATACAGGCGCTGAAAGAGGACGGCTGCGGCGCCATCGTGCTGGGCTGCGGCGGCATGGCGACGCTGGCGCAGGAGCTGACCCGCGAGCTGCGCGTGCCGGTGATCGACGGTGTCAGCGCGGCGGTGAAGATGGTGGAATCGCTGGTGGCGCTGGGGTTGTCGACCAGCAAGCACGGGGATCTGGCGTTCCCGGAGAACAAAGCGTTAAGCGGGCATTTTCAGGCATTGAATTCATTTTAATTTTTGGGGGTGGCAATGGGGCATTTCGAACAGGATTATCCGCGGGATCTGCGCGGCTACGCGGGCAACCCGCCGCACGCGCGGTGGCCGAATCAGGCGCGCATCGCCGTGCAGTTTGTGCTCAATTACGAAGAAGGGGCGGAAAACCACGTTCTGCACGGCGATGCCGGTTCCGAGCAGTTCCTGTCGGACATCATCGGCGCGGCCAGCTACCCGGACAGACACATGTCGATGGACTCCCTCTACGAATACGGCAGCCGCGCCGGGTTCTGGCGGATCCACAATGAATTTGAGAAACGCGGCCTGCCGCTGACGGTCTTCGGCGTGGCGATGGCGCTGGCGCGTCACCCGGAGATCGTCGAGGCAATCAAGGCGGCTGATTACGACGTGGTCAGCCACGGCTGGCGCTGGATCCACTATCAGCACATGGATATCCAACAGGAGCGCGAACACCTGCACAAAGCGGTACAGGTGCTGACCGACCTGTTCGGCAAGCCGCCGACGGGCTGGTACACCGGGCGCGACAGTCCCAACACCCGCCAGCTGGTGGTGGAGCACGGCGGCTTCGACTACGACAGCGACTACTACGGCGACGATTTGCCCTTCTGGACGGAAGTGGTCTGCGGCGACGGCGCCCGCAAACCGCACCTGATTGTGCCCTATACGCTGGATGCGAACGACATGCGCTTCGCCACCGCTCAGGGGTTTAACACCGCCGAGCAGTTTTATACGTACCTGAAGGACAGTTTTGACGTGCTGTACGAAGAGGGGGAAAGCGCCCCGAAGATGATGTCCATCGGCATGCACTGCCGCCTGCTGGGGCGACCGGGGCGTTTTCGCGCGCTGCAGCGGTTCCTGGATTATGTGCAGCAGCACGAGCGGGTGTGGGTCTGTACCCGCCAGCAGATTGCCGACCACTGGCGGGAGGTGCATCCGTTTCAGAAGTAATTGAGCCGTGTTTTGCCGGGTGGCGGCTGCGCCTTACCCGGCCTACGACATCAAACTCACCTGCGCTGCCACGATCCGCCACCCATAGGCAAACCGTACCCACGTCTGCTGCTGGCGGCCAATGCGTTCCGTGCTCTCCCGTGTAAACTCGGTGCTGCACACGGCATAATCCTCTCCGAAGGTGGTGATGACGGTGTGGCGCAGCGTCCGCTGCAGCCCGGCGGCGGGGCGCGCCGCACGAAAGGCGCGGATTTCATCAATCCCGTACAGGTTTTCACCCGCCCCCAGCCGCACCGTGTTTTTGTCGTGCCAGAACAGCTCGTCCAGCACCGCAACGTTGTTGCTCACCAGCGCGTCCTCATAGCGGTAAAACGCGGCCGTCACCTCGGCAACCACCCACGGGAGGTTAATATCATCGTGATTCATCATGCTGCTATCTCCGCCGGACGGGCATCGGTGATGCCGCTCTCCTCCAGAACCCGCGCGACGCGCAGGCAGGCCTGCTCGTTAAACGGCGCGGCAATCAGTTGCAGGCCGATAGGCGCACCCTGCGCGGTACGCAGCGGAACGGTGGTCACGGGTAGGCCCAAAAACGAAATTGGCTGAGTCAGCATCCCCATGCTGGCGCGAATGGGCAGCAGCTGACCGTTAATTTCCATGGTCTGCTCGCCCGCCAGCGTGGCGCTGCGCGGGGTGGCCGGGGCGATCAGCACGTCGGCCTGCGCGAACAGGGTTTTAAACGCCTGCCGGGCGTGAGCGCGAAACCGCTGGGCCTGAATGTACCAGGCGGAGGGGATCATCGCCCCGGCCAGCAGGCGTTCGCGGGAGTGCGGCTCAAAGCGCTCGGGCTCGCGGCGAAGCGCGGGCAGGTACTGGTTTCCCCCTTCCGAGGCGCTGATGATAAACGCCGCAGAGCGCGCCAGCTCGGCGTCCGGGAACTGCAGCTCATCCTGCACGTCGAGCGCCTTCGCCACCCGCGCCACGGCGTCTCTGGCGTCCGTGTCGCACCAGGTGGTGAAGTAGCCGCCGAGCACCGCGCAGCGCAGGCCGTCAAGCCCGCGATCGAGCAGGGGGCGCGTCTGCTCGCGGGAGCTCTCTGCCTGAAAACCGTCGCTGCTGTCCCGCCCCTGCAGCGCGTCGTACACGGACGCCAGGTCGCACACGCGGCGGGCAAAGGGGCCGATATGATCCAGGCTTGCGACAAACGGATGGCTGCCGGATCGCGACAGGCGGCCAAAGGTGGGCTTCAGGCCATAGATGCCGCACAGGGAGGCCGGAACGCGAATTGAGCCGTTGGTGTCGGTGCCGAGCGAGAAGTGCACCAGCCCGGCGGCCACGGCGGCGGCTGAGCCGCCGGACGAACCACCCGCAATCCGCGCCTGGTCGTGCGGGTTACGCGTCGTGCCGTAGTGGCTGTTTTCGGTGGTAAAGCCGTAGGCGTAGGCGTCCATATTCACCATCCCGGTCAGCAGCCCGCCCGCGCTGCGCAGCTGGCGCACCGCGAAACTGTCAGCGGCGGCAGCAGGGCGCTGGCTGAACAGCTCGGCCCCGGCGAGAGTGGTGTGGCCGGCAACGTCGAACAGGTTTTTCACCGCGTAGGGCACGCCCGCCAGCGGCGGCAGAGGGCGCTTCTCGCGGCGCAGAGTGTCGATGTTCTCGGCTTCGGCGAGCATGCGTGCTTCCGTCACGGCGGTCCAGGCGTTGATCTGCGGGTTAACGCGCGCAATCCCCTCCAGCGTCTGGCGGGCAATCTCGCTCGCGCTCAGCTCGCCTGCGTTCAGCGCATGCTGGATCGCGCCGATACTCATCTCGTGTAGCCTCATGCTTTATACACTCCTGCAATCTCCAGACGGTCGTCGAGCGGCAGCGCCATCAGCGGGGCGGCCATGCTGGCAATGCGGCTGAACTGCAGCTGCAGCTCGGCGCGCCGGGCGTCATCCAGCTCAACGCCGAGTACGGTTTCCATTTGCGCCAGATAGGCCTGCCAGTCGGGTTGGTGTATCGTCATTTTTTTCTCCTCAGAATCCGGCGGTCGCGCCGTTGCTGCGCGGGTCAAATGCCCCTTCGAACAGCCCGTTGGGGTGGCGAACAATGGCACCCGCGTGGCCCATGGCTTCACTAAAGTCAGGGAAAAGCTCCACCTCGTGACCGAGTACCTGCAGGCGCGCGACCGTCTCGGGTGAAAAACGCCCTTCAAGCTTTAAGGTGTCCGAGGTTTGTCCCCAGGTACGTCCCAGCAGCCAGCGCGGGCGGGTGATGCTCTCCTGCAGGGGGACGCCCTGAACAACGTAGCGGGTAAAGAGCGCGGCCTGGGTTTGCGGCTGCCCGTCGCCGCCCATCGATCCGTAGACCATCACGCGACCGTCCTTCAAACGCGCCGCCGCCGGGTTCAGGGTGTGGAACGGCTGTTTGCCCGGCGCGAGGGCCAGAAGATGGGCGGGATCGAGACTGAACGATGCGCCCCGGTTCTGCCAGACGATGCCGGTATCGGGCAGCACCACGCCGCTGCCGAACTCGTGATAGATACTCTGGATAAACGACACGGCGAGCCCGCTTTTATCCATTACCCCCATCCACACCGTATCGCCGGGGCCTTTGCCGGCTCCCCACGGCGCGGCGCGGCCGTCGTCAACCCTGTCGGCAAGCGCCTGCAGGGCGGCGGGATCCAGCAGACCCTGAATATCGGTTTTCAGCGCGCGCGGGTCGGTGATGTGGGCATCCCGCAGGCCAAAGGCCAGCTTGGTGGCTTCAACAATGCGGTGAAGGGTTTCGGCGTCGTCGGCTTCCGCCATATTCAGGCGGTCGGTAATGCCGAGTATCGCCAGCGAGACCAGCCCCTGCGTCGGCGGGGCGTGGTTAAAGATCTCCCCCTGCTGATGCTGCAGCTTCAGCGGCGCGGTGCGTCGGGCGGCGTGGGCGTTGAGATCGGCCAGCGTCACGGGGAGATCCAGCGTCTCCATGCCGCGCGCCAGGACTTCCGCCAGCGGGCCGCGATAAAAGCTGTCCAGGCCGTCCTCCACCAGGCGCGTGAGGGTCGTGGCCATGGCGGGCTGATAAAAACGGCTCCCGACCTGCGGCGGCTTGCCGTCCACCAGCCAGGTTTCCGCGAAGCCGGGAACATCCTTCAGCTCGTCGAATTTACTGGCCGTGGCGTGGGCCTGAGAGGCCGTGACCGGCGTGCCGTTTTGCGCATAGTCAATGGCGTCGGCCAGCAGGCGAGCCAGCGGCAGCGCCCTGTCGGTCATCTCGCGCGAGACCTTCAGCGCCTCGTCCCAGCCGCTCACCGTGCCAGCGACGGTTAGCGCCGCACGGGGGCCGCGATGGGGGATCTGCGTGAGCCCGTCGTAGGCGGCCAGCGTCGCGCGCGATCCCGCCGCGCCGCTGGCATCAATGGCGACAGGTTCGCCTTCCGGCGGCACGATAAGCCAGAAGCCATCGCCGCCCAGCCCGTTCATATGTGGGTAAACCACGGCGATGGTGGCCGCCGCCGCGACCATTGCCTCTATCGCGTTGCCGCCTTCGCGCAGCACGGCCAGCGCGCTCTGGCTGGCGAGGTGGTGGGGCGCAACCGCCATACCGTGTGTGGAGACATTACTTTGCATGAGGAATCCTCGTAACCCTGAAGGTCACAAGGTGCTGCAAAAGCTGTTCCAGTTCTGAAAGAAAAGTTTCAGTAAACTGGCACGTATAATGAAAGGTAGAATGAAAGGCAAAATGTGATGAAACAAAAGTTACAGAGGCGCTATGGAACAACTGGATGAACGTCTGAAAGCACAGTACCCGTCGCTGTCGCCGCAGGAGCAGCGGGTGGCGGACTTTATTTTCGACCATTTTGACGATCTCATTAGCTACAACAGCGCCGAGCTGGCGCAGCTGAGTGGGGTGTCGAAAGCCACGGTCAGCCGTCTGTTTAAGCGTCTGGGCTATGAGAAATATAAAGACATGCGCGACGAGCTGCGCACCCTGCGCCAGAGCGGGATGCCGCTCACCGATAACCGCGATGCGGTGCAGGGCAATACGCTGCTGGCGCGTCACTATAAGCAGGAGATGGCGAACCTGACCCAGTGGGTCAATGCCCTCGACGCGCAGCAGTTTGCCGACGCCATGGCCTGCATGGTTAAGGCGCGGCGCATCGTCATTATCGGCATGCGTAACGCCTATCCGGCGGCGCTGCACCTGCGCCAGCAGCTGCTGCAGGCGCGCGGTCAGGTGCTGGTCCTGCCGCAGCCGGGGCAGAGCCTGGGCGAGGAGCTGGTGGATTTAACGCCGGACGATCTGGTGGTGATGATGGCCTTCCGCCGCCGCCCGCGCATTATCCGCCCGCTGATGCAGCAGCTTCAGAGCAGCGGTATTCCGGTGCTGCTGATGTGCGAGCCGCAGGCGCACAGCCTGTTCCCGCTGGCGAGCTGGCAGCTCTGCGCCCCGCTGGACAGCGTCTCGGCCTATGACAGCTACTCCTCGGTCAACAGTCTGATCAACCTGCTGGCGAACGCCTTCCTGCATGAAATTCTCGATAAAGGCCGTCCGCGCATTCACGAGATTGCCTCCCTCTACCAGCAGCTGGACGAACTCGAACAGCGATAATGGGGCATCAGGCTGGTGCTTTGCATTGAAATGGTGCAATTGAACGGGGCGAAAATAGAGAGTATTTTCGCCCCGTCCACGTTTTATCAGGCTTTAAGAGAAAATTCCCCGCTTCGCCTTATCTGGCACATTAGTTGCAAAATCACATTCAAAGAATCTTTTGTTTCATGTTAACGTTACGGGGAAGCACCATGAAAAAATTGTTGATTGCACTGGCCGGGGCCGCATGCCTCTTCACACAGCTGCCGGCAAAGGCTGACCAGCTTCAGGATATCGAGAAGCGCGGCACCATTCGCATTGCCGTGCCGCAGGACTTCCCGCCGTTTGGCTCGGTGGGGACCGATCTGCAGCCGCAGGGCTACGACATCGATATGGCGCGCTACCTGGCCCAACAGATGAAGCTCAAGCTGCAGCTGGTGCCGGTGACCAGCGCCAACCGCGTGCCGTACCTGCAAACCGACAAGGTGGACCTGGTCATTTCCAGCCTCGGTAAAAACCCGGAGCGCGAGAAGGTAATCGACTTCAGCCGCGCCTACGCGCCGTTCTTCCTCGGCGTGTTTGGTCCGAAAGGGGCTGAACTGAAGGATGCCGCCGCGCTCAGCGGAAAAACCATCGGCGTGACGCGCGGGGCGGTGGAGGACATGGTGCTGACCGGCCTGGCGCCGAAAGACGCGGAGGTGAAGCGCTACGAAGACAACAACACTACGCTCTCCGCTTACCTCTCCGGACAGGTGCAGTACGTGGCGACCGGCAACCTCGTGGTGGCGGCCATTTCGCGCCAGAACGCGGCGAAAGCCCCGGTGCCGAGCTTTATGCTGAAAGACTCGCCGTGCTTTATTGGCCTGAAGAAGAACGAACCGGCCCTGAAGGCAAAAGTGGATGCGCTGATTGAGCAGGGCATCAAGGACGGCACGCTGAACGGCCTGTCTGAGCAATGGCTGAAGGCCCCGCTGCCGGCAAACCTTGGCGCCTGAGCCGATGACTGAGCAACTTGATTTTTCAGCCCTCTGGCCGCACTGGCCGGAGCTGCTGGCCGGGATGTGGGTCACCGTTCAGCTGACGGTGATGGCCACCGTCGGCGGGCTGGCAACGGGGATTTTCGGGGCGGCGATCCGCAGCGGACGCACGACCTGGTTCAGCCGCATCTGGGGCGCATACGTGGAAATTATCCGCAACACGCCGTTTGTGGTGCAGCTATTTTTCATCGTCTTCGGCCTGCCGAATCTGGGGCTGAAGATGACGGCGGGGGAAGCGGCACTGCTGGCCATGGTGGTGAACCTGGGCGCCTACAGCACCGAGATTATTCGCGCGGGCATTCAGGTCACGCCGAAAGGGCAGTGGGAGGCCGGTCGCGTGCTGGGGCTGACCCGCCTGCAGACCTTTATTCGCGTGGTGCTGCCGCCCGCGCTGCAGCGCATCTACCCGGCGCTGGTGAGCCAGTGCATCATCGTGATGCTCGGCTCGTCGGTGGTGTCGCAGGTCTCCTATGAAGAGCTGACCTTCGCCGCCAACCTGATCCAGTCCAGAACGTTTTTAAGCTTTGAGGTCTATCTGGTGACAACCGGGATTTACTTAGCGCTGTCTATTACCCTGCGCCAGCTGATGATGGCGGCAGGACGGAAATGGCTGGGGGTGCAGGCATGATGACCACCTTTACCGACTGGGACATTATTCGCAATCTGCTGCTGGCCGGGCGCTGGACGGTGCTGCTGTCGCTGGTGGCGTTTGTCGGCGGGGCGGCGGTGACGCTGCCGCTCCTGCTGCTGCGCCTGACGGGCGGGCGCACGGTGAAGCGCATTATTCGCGGCTATATTGAGCTGTTTCAGGGCACGCCGCTGCTGATGCAGCTGTTCCTGGCCTTCTTTGGCGTGGCGCTGTTCGGCATCGACGTCTCGCCGTGGACCGCCGCCTCGCTGGCGTTAACCTTCTACACCAGCGCGTTTCTGCTCGACATCTGGTTTGGCAGTATTCTCGCCTTGCCAAAAGGGCAGTGGGAAGCGTCGCGCTGTCTGGGGCTGACCTTTGGCCAGACCCTGTTTCGCGTGGTCGTCCCGCAGGCGCTGCGCATCGGCATTGCGCCGACGGTCGGCTTTGCCGTGCAGGTGATCAAAGGCACCGCGCTGGCGTCGATTATCGGCTTTATCGAGCTGACCAAGGCCGGGACCATGCTGACCAACGTGACCTATCAGCCGTTTAAGGTCTTTGCGCTGGTGGCGCTCGGCTACTTTATTCTGTGCTATCCGCTGTCGCGCTACAGCCGCTATCTGGAGACGAAATTCAATGCCTCTCATCACCATTAATCAGGTGCAGAAGTACTACGGCGATAACCACGTGCTCAAGGGCGTCGATCTGGATATCGACATGGGCCAGGTGATCTCCATTATCGGGCGCAGCGGATCGGGCAAAAGCACGCTGCTGCGCTGCATCAACGGACTGGAAGGCTATCAGGACGGCAGCATCAAGCTGGGCGGCATGACCATTACCGATCGGGATTCCCAGGCGCGTGAAATCAGCCGCTCGGTCGGGATGGTGTTCCAGAGCTTCAACCTGTTCCCGCACATGACGGCGCTGGAGAACGTGATGCTCGCCCCGCGTCGGGTGCTGAAGAAAAGCGCCGCCGAATGCCGGGCGCTGGCGCAGCAGATGCTGGAGAAGGTTGGCCTCGGCGATCGTCTGGATTACTACCCGTCGAGCCTCTCCGGCGGCCAGCAGCAGCGCGTGGCGATTGCCCGCGCGCTGGCGATGTCGCCGAAAGTGTTACTCTGCGACGAGATCACCTCCGCGCTGGATCCGGAGCTGGTGGGCGAAGTGCTCAAAGTGCTGGAGCAGCTGGCGGCCGAGGGGATGACGCTCATACTGGTTACCCATGAAATGAATTTTGCCCGCGAAGTGGGCGACCGCGTGGTGTTTATGCACCAGGGGAAAGTCTGGGAGCAGGGCGACAGCAAAACGCTGTTCGCCAACCCGCAGACCACGGAACTGAAGCAGTTCATCTCCTCCGTGCGCGGCCTCAACTGATAAGGACTTAACAATGGATATCGCACGCTTTCCGCAAATCAACCCGCCCCAGCGCCTGCTGATGGGGCCCGGCCCGATCAACGCCGACCCGCGCGTGCTGCGCGCCATGTCGAGCCAGCTGATCGGCCAGTACGATCCGGCCATGACCCACTACATGAACGAGGTGATGGCGCTCTACCGCGGGGTGTTCCGCACCGAAAACCGCTGGACGATGCTGGTGGACGGCACCTCCCGCGCGGGAATTGAGGCCATTCTGGTCTCCGCCATTCGCCCGGGAGATAAGGTGCTGGTGCCGGTCTTTGGCCGCTTTGGCCATCTGCTGTGCGAAATTGCCCGCCGTTGCCGCGCGGAGGTGCATACCATCGAGGTGCCGTGGGGCGAGGTGTTTACCCCGGACCAGGTGGAGGATGCGATTAAGCGTATTCGTCCGCGCCTGCTGCTGACCGTGCAGGGCGACACCTCCACCACCATGCTGCAGCCGCTCGCGGAGCTGGGCGCCATCTGCCGCCGCTACGACGTGCTGTTTTACACCGATGCCACCGCGTCGCTCGGCGGCAACGCGCTGGAGACCGACGCCTGGGGGCTGGATGCCGTTTCGGCCGGGATGCAGAAATGCCTCGGCGGCCCGTCGGGCACGTCGCCGATCACCCTGAGCGCGCGGATGGAAGAGGCGATCCGCCGCCGCAAGTGCGTGGAGGAGGGCATTCGCACCGACGCCCACCGCGACGGCGACGAGGAGATGATCTACTCCAACTACTTCGATCTCGGCATGGTGATGGACTACTGGGGGCCGGAGCGCCTGAACCACCACACCGAAGCCACCACCGCGCTGTTTGGCGCCCGCGAATGCGCGCGGCTGATCCTGCAGGAAGGGCTGGATAACGGCATCGCCCGCCACAGGCTGCACGGCGATGCGCTGCTGAAGGGCATTCAGGCGATGGGGCTGGAGACCTTCGGCGACCTGAAGCACAAGATGAACAACGTGCTGGGGGTGGTGATCCCGCAGGGCGTCAACGGCGACCAGGTGCGTAAGCTGATGCTGGAGGATTTCGGGATTGAAATCGGCACCTCGTTTGGCCCGCTGCACGGCAAAGTGTGGCGCATTGGCACCATGGGCTATAACGCGCGTAAGGACTGCGTGATGACCACCCTGAGCGCGCTGGAGTCGGTGCTGAACTACCTCAAATTCACCACCACGCAGGGGGCCGCCATGCAGGCCGCGTGGGACCACTATCGCCGCGAGACGCCGCAATGAGCCCGGCGGCAGAACGGGTGATGGCGCGCGCCGACGCGCTGGCCGCCATCAGCGAAACCCCGGATGCGCTGACAAGGGTATACCTCTCGGCGCAGCATCTGCAGGCCAACCAGCTGGTTGGAGAGTGGATGCGCCAGGCGGGCATGACCGTCTGGCAGGACAGCGTGGGCAATATCTGTGGACGCTACGAAGGGGCACAGGAGGGAGCCCAGGCGGTGCTGCTTGGCTCGCATCTGGACACCGTACGCAACGCCGGGCGCTACGACGGCATGCTCGGGGTGCTCACCGCCATTGAGGTGGTGGACAGCCTGCACCAGCAGGGTCTGCATCTGGCGCAGGCCATAGAAATTGTCGGCTTTGGCGACGAAGAGGGAACCCGTTTTGGGATCACCCTGTTGGGCAGCCGGGGCATCACCGGCACCTGGCCGCAGGGCTGGCTGGAGACGTGCGATGCTCAGGGCATCAGCGTGGCGCAGGCGATGGTGCAGGCGGGGCTCGATCCTGCCCGCGTGGCGCTCGCGGCACGTCATCAGGACGATTTCAGCGCCTGCCTGGAGCTGCACATCGAACAGGGACCCTGTCTGGAGCAGGAAGGGCTGGCGCTGGGCGTGGTAGAAGCCATCAACGGCGCGCGCCGCCTCAGCTGCCGCTTCACCGGCGAGGCCGGGCATGCGGGTACCGTGCCGATGAATCACCGCAAGGATGCCCTGGCCGCCGCCGCCGAGTGGATGGTGCTGATCGAAAACACCACCCGACAGCAGGGCGGCAACCGGGTGGCGACGGTCGGTGAGCTGCGCTGCGTGCCCGGCGCGGTCAACGTGATCCCTGGCGAGGTTGCGCTCTCGCTGGATATTCGCGGCCCGCAGGATGCCCCGCTTGACGCGCTGCTCGCTGAACTGTTGGCGCAGGCGCAGGCGATTGCCGCGCGTCGCGGTCTGCGCTTCAGCGCCGAGGAGTTTTACCGGATCGCCGCCACGCCGTGCGATGCGCGTTTGCAGGATCTGCTGGGACAGGCCGTTGAGTCGGTGCAGGGGCGCTCATTATCGCTGCCGAGCGGCGCCGGGCATGACACCATCGCCCTGGCAGAACGCTGGCCGGTCGGCATGCTGTTTGTGCGTTGCAAAGGGGGCATCAGCCACCATCCGGCGGAATCGGTGATGGCTGACGATGTTGCCCTGGCGATTGAGGCGTTTGGGCGGGCGGTGAGAAAGCTGGCTGACGGTGGCGCGCGTTAAGCCACCGAACGCACCGCATCTTCGATATCCGCGCTCACCCGGACATCCTGCTCGTCAAAGACCATGCAGTGGCGATCGTCGAAGGCCACGTCTATCTTCTGCCACGGGGCGAACTTAACGTCGCCCGGCAGCAAGATTTTGACGTTGTCGTGGCCGTAGCACTGGCCAAAGAGATAGGTGTTGTTCCCGAGTCGTTCAACCACTTCGCAGTGAAACTCCAGCGGCGTGCCCAGGCGAAGGTCAGTGGTTAAATGTTCCGGACGGATGCCCAGCGTGACCTGACTGCCCGGCTGCAGCGGCGTGGTGGTCACGGCGAGCGTCAGTGACTTCTGCTGCGATAGTCTCACCGTCAACGCGCCCGGCTGCCAGGCTTCAACCGTGGCCGGCATGAAGTTCATCTTCGGCGAACCGATAAAACCGGCCACGAACCTGTTCACCGGCTTGTAGTAGAGATCCATTGGCGCGCCCATCTGCTCCACTTTGCCATAGTTCATCACCACAATTTTATCGGCCAGCGTCATGGCCTCAATCTGGTCGTGGGTGACATACACCATGGTGGTTTTCAGCTCCTGGTGCAGGCGAGCGAGGTGCAGGCGCATCTCCACGCGCAGTTCGGCATCCAGGTTGGAAAGCGGCTCATCGAACATAAAGACGCGCGGGTTACGCACGATAGCGCGGCCAATCGCGACGCGCTGGCGCTGGCCGCCGGAGAGCTGTTTGGGCTTGCGGTCCAGCAGGTGAGAAAGCTGCAGCGTTTTGGCGACCATCTCGACCTGATGGCGGATCTGATCTTTCGGCACTTTATTCACCTTCAGCCCGTAGCCCATGTTTTCGGCCACCGTCATGTGCGGATAGAGCGCGTAGGACTGAAAGACCATCGCCACCCCCCGGTGGGAAGGGGCGATGTCGTTCATCACCTCGTTACCGATCAGCACTTCACCCTCGCTTATCTCCTCCAGCCCGGCAATCATGCGCAGCATCGTGGATTTGCCACAGCCGGAAGGCCCGACGAATACGGCAAACTCACCGTCCTCTATATCAAGATTAACGTTGTGGAGCGTGACGGTGTCGCCAAAGCGCTTGGTGACATTCCTCAATTGTATGTTCGACATCAGTGTTCCCCAGGTAAACCGCCGGGTATGTTTTACGTATAACAATCACGTTCAACGTGGCCGGACGGTGCAATTTGTCTGCCTTGACTATAACTTCCAGCATTCATGCGCCCTATACAGATATTCCATTAATGTTATGACGATCACACAACTTGCAGTTTTATGTAGAGTTATCATGATGTGAAGGGTAGCGTATAGCCAACCAAAGGCATTTGATGTCATACGTACAGCGCCAGTTTTAACAGGATGTATAGCGGGGTTTGTAGGGCGTTAGATGCAATAACAACCATAAAATTGTTATACCTTCACATGAGGTTGATAATGAAAAAGAACATACTCGCTGCTCTGATCCTCTCTACGCTCGCGGTTCAGGCTCACGCTACCGCGCAGCTTAACGTCTGGGAAGACATCAAGAAGTCGTCCGGTATTAAAGATGCGGTCGCGGACTTTGAAAAACAGTACGACGTTAAGGTCAACGTGCAGGAAACCCCTTACGCACAGCAGCTGGAAAAACTGCGCCTGGACGGCCCGGCAGGCATTGGCCCGGACGTGCTGGTCATTCCTAACGATCAGCTGGGCGGCGCCGTCGTACAAGGGTTATTGACCCCCCTGAATCTGGACAATAAGCAGACCGAACAGTACACCCCGGCCTCGATTAACGCCTTCAAAATGGATAACGCCCTCTACGGCGTGCCGAAAGCGGTTGAGACGCTGGTGCTGATCTACAACAAAGATCTCATCGACAAGCCGCTCAACTCGCTGCAGGACTGGTATGACTTTTCTAAACAGCAGCGCGCAAAAAACCAGTACGGTCTGCTCGCCAAGTTCGATCAGATTTACTACAGCTGGGGCGCGATCTCCCCGATGGGAGGCTACATCTTCGGTCAAAACGATAAAGGCGGCTATAACGCCAGCGACGTCGGCCTGAACAAGCCGGGCGCGGTAGAAGCCGTGACGTACCTGAAAAAATTCTACGCTGACGAGATTTTCCCTGCCGGGATAGTCGGCGACAACGGCCTGAACGCAATCGACTCCCTGTTTACCGAAAAGAAAGCGGCAGCCGTCATCAACGGCCCGTGGGCGTTCCAGCCTTATGAAGCGGCAGGCATCAACTACGGCGTGGCGCCGCTGCCCACGCTGCCGGACGGCAAGCCAATGAGCTCCTTCCTCGGCGTGAAAGGCTACGTCGTTTCCACCTGGAGCAAGGACAAAGCGCTGGCGCAGAAATTTATCGAATTCATCAACAAGCCGCAGTACGTGAAAACCCGCTACGTGGCCACGCGGGAGATCCCGCCGCTGACCGCAATGATCGACGATCCGGTAATCAAGAACGACGAGAAGGCGAGCGCCGTTGCGGTGCAGGCCGCGCGAGCCACCGCCATGCCGGGTATCCCTGAAATGGGCGAAGTCTGGGGGCCGGCCAACGCCGCGCTGGAGCTGAGCCTGACCGGCAAACAGGATCCCAAAGCCGCGCTGGACGGCGCAGAGAAACAGGTCCAGATGCAAATCGAAGCCATGCAGGCCAGCAACCAGTAATTTTCTGACGTCGCAGAACGGGAGGCCACTCTCCCGTTTTATTGAAAGGAGTTGTCTGTGAGTATCATCCCGGAAAATTTTGCCAGACCGCACGGGGCCGGGCGTCACGCCTGGACCGGCCTGCTGCTGGCGGTCATCCCCGGCTTCGGCCAGTTCTATCACCGCCAGTGGCTGAAGGGCGTTATCTTCCTGGTGCTGCTGGCCAGTTTTATCGGCGTTTTTGCCGATTTCCTGCGCGAAGGGCTTTGGGGGCTGGTGACGCTGGGGGAGGAAGTGCCGCGGGATAACTCCATCTTCCTGCTGGCAGAAGGGATCATTAGCGTACTGATCGCCGCCTTTGGCGTGATGGTGTATTACCTGTCGATGCGCGATGCCTGGGTTAACGGTCGAAAACGTGATGAAGGGCTGGGGCTAAACAGCGTGCGTAAGCAGTATCAGATGCTGCTAAGCGACGGCTTTCCGTATCTGATGATCACGCCGGGCTTTATTCTGCTGGTGTTTGTGGTGGTTTTCCCGATCCTGTTCGGTTTTGCCATCGCCTTTACTAACTACAATCTTTACCACACGCCGCCGGCTAAGCTGGTGGATTGGGTTGGGTTTAAGAACTTCGTCAATATTTTCACGCTCTCCATCTGGCGCTCAACCTTCTTCGACGTCCTGCAGTGGACGGTGGTTTGGACGCTGCTCGCCACCACGCTGCAATGTACCGTGGGCGTGCTGCTGGCTATCCTGGTGAACCAGAAAGACCTGCGCTTTAAGCCGCTTATCCGCACCATTTTCATTCTGCCGTGGGCGGTGCCGGGTTTTGTCACCATTCTGGTGTTTGCCGGAATGTTCAATGACTCTTTCGGTGTGATAAACAACGCCATTCTGGCCTTCTTCGGCATTGCGCCGAAAGCCTGGATGACCGATCCGTTCTGGACCAAAACGGCGCTGATCCTGATGCAGACCTGGCTCGGCTTCCCGTTTGTTTTTGCTATGACCACCGGCGTGCTGCAGGCGATCCCTGACGATCTGTACGAAGCCGCCACCATGGACGGGGCCAGCAGTGCGACCAAGCTGCGCACCATCACGCTGCCGCTGGTGCTTTATTCCATTGCGCCAATACTGATTACCCAATACACCTTCAACTTCAATAACTTCAACATCATCTACCTGTTCAATAACGGCGGACCAGCGGTGGTGGGGTCCAATGCGGGTGGGACAGATATCCTGGTGTCGTGGATCTACAAGCTCACCATGTCGTCGTCGCAGTACGCGATTGCGGCGACCATCACTATCCTGCTGTCGATCTTTGTCGTCGGTCTGGCGCTGTGGCAGTTCCGCGCCACCAAATCTTTCAAAAACGACGACATGGCGTAAGGGACGTAACAATGGCTCAATCACAAAGTATTAAACGTGAGAAGTGGGTACGCCTCTCGCTCTCCTGGCTGGTTATCGTGCTGGTGTCGACGATTATCATCTACCCGCTGGTGTGGACGGTCGGCGCGTCGTTTAACGCGGGTAATAGCCTGCTCAGCTCCTCAATTATTCCTGAGAACTTTTCGGTGCAGCACTATGCCGACCTGTTTAACGGCCAGGTGAACTACATGACCTGGTACTGGAACTCGATGAAAATCAGCTTCCTGACCATGGTACTGACCCTCATCAGCGTCAGCTTTACCGCCTATGCCTTTTCGCGCTTTCGCTTTAAGGGACGCCAGAACGGGCTGATGCTGTTCCTGCTCCTGCAGATGATCCCCCAGTTCTCGGCGCTGATTGCCATTTTCGTGCTGTCGCAGCTTTTGGGCCTCATCAACAGCCATCTGGCGCTGGTGCTGATCTACGTGGGCGGCATGATCCCGATGAATACCTACCTGATGAAAGGTTACCTCGACGCCATCCCGAAAGATCTGGATGAATCCGCGCGCATGGACGGGGCCAGTAATTTCCGGATTTTCATCGAAATTATCATGCCGCTTTCGAAGCCGATTGTGGCGGTGGTGGCGCTGTTCTCCTTCACCGGGCCGCTGGGGGATTTCATCCTCTCCAGCACGATTCTGCGCACCCCGGACAAATACACCTTACCCATCGGGCTCTATAACCTGGTGGCGCAAAAAATGGGTGCCAGCTACACCACCTACGCGGCAGGCGCGGTGTTGATTGCGGTGCCGGTAGCGATCCTCTATCTGGCATTACAAAAATACTTCGTCTCCGGCCTGACCTCCGGGAGTACCAAAGGATAATCATGAAAAGACTCAAACCTGCTTTACTTGCCGTTTGCCTCTCCTGCGGCCTTGCCGCGAGCGCGTTTGCGGCGGACGGGGTGAAAACGCGTCCTTTTAACGCCATGCCCGCGGACTTTATCAAGGGCGCGGATATTTCGACGCTGCTGGAAGCGGAACAGCACGGCGCCAAATTTTATAACAACAGCGGCCAGCAGCAGGACGCGATTGCGATCCTGAAGGCTAACGGGGTGAACACCGTGCGCCTGCGCCTGTGGGTTGACCCGCAGGATGCCGACGGCAACACCTACGGCGGCGGCAGTAATAATCTCGAAAACACCCTCGCGCTGGCGAAGCGCGTAAAGGCGCAGGGCCTCAAGCTGCTGCTCGATTTCCACTACAGCGACTTCTGGACCGATCCGGGCAAACAGTTTAAGCCAAAAGCCTGGGAGAAGATGGGCTACCCGCAGCTGAAAACGGCAATTCATGACTACACCCGCGACACGATTGCCCGCTTTAAGAAAGAGGGCGTATTGCCGGACATGGTGCAGATAGGAAACGAAATTAACGGCGGCATGCTGTGGCCGGAAGGGAAAAGCTGGGGGCAGGGCGGCGGCGAATTCGACCGCCTGGCCGGGCTGCTCAACGCCGCGATTGGTGGACTGAAGGAGAACCTGACCGACGGCGAGCAGGTGAAAATCATGCTGCATCTGGCTGAAGGCACCAAAAATGACACCTTCCGCTGGTGGTTTGATGAAATCACGAAGCGCGGCGTGCCGTTCGATATCATCGGCCTGTCGATGTACACCTACTGGAACGGCCCGATTAGCGCGCTGAAGACCAACATGGATGACATCAGCAGGCGCTATAACAAAGACGTGATTGTGGTGGAAGCGGCCTATGGCTATACGCTGGAGAACTGCGATAACGCCGAGAACAGCTTCCAGGCTAAAGAGGAAAAGGACGGCGGCTATCCCGGCACCGTTCAGGGTCAGTACGACTATATTCACGATTTAATGCAGTCCGTGATTGATGTGCCTGACCGTCGCGGCAAGGGCATCTTTTACTGGGAACCGACCTGGATTGCCGTTCCGGGCACCACGTGGGCCACCAAAACCGGCATGAAATATATCCATGACGAGTGGAAAGAGGGTAATGCCCGTGAGAATCAGGCGTTATTTGATTGCCAGGGCAAAGTGCTGCCGTCAATCACGGTATTTAACTAGTTTTTATCTTCATTCAGGACGTTTTAAATATGAATAAATTTGCGCCTTTAAGTCCAAAGGTCGCGGCGTTATTGCATGGCGCCGACTATAACCCGGAGCAATGGGAGAATTACCCCGGTATTATTGAAAAAGATATCGCCATGATGCAGCAGGCGAAATGTAATGTCATGTCGGTGGGGATATTTAGCTGGGCGAAACTGGAGCCTCAGGAAGGGGAATATGATTTTGCCTGGCTGGACAGCATTATTGAAAAACTCTATGCGGCGGGCATTCATATATTTCTCGCTACGCCGAGCGGCGCGCGTCCGGCATGGATGTCGCAAAAATATCCTGAAGTGCTGCGCGTCGGACGCAACCGCGTCCCCGCGCTGCACGGCGGGCGTCACAACCACTGCATGTCGTCTCCGGTTTACCGCGAAAAGACGATGAAAATTAACAGCCTGCTGGCGGCGCGTTATTCGCATCATCCGGCGGTGCTGGGCTGGCATATCTCCAATGAGTACGGCGGCGAATGCCACTGTAGCCTGTGCCAGGAACGCTTCCGCGACTGGCTAAAGGCGCGCTACAAAACCCTCGACGCGCTGAACCATGCGTGGTGGAGCACCTTCTGGAGCCATACCTACACCGACTGGTCGCAAATTGAGTCCCCCGCGCCGCAGGGGGAAGTGTCGATTCACGGCCTGAATCTCGACTGGCGCCGCTTCAATACCGCGCAGGTCACCGATTTTTGCCAGCATGAAGTGGCGCCGCTGAAGGCCGCCAATGCCGACCTGCCGGTAACGACCAACTTTATGGAGTATTTCTACGATTATGACTACTGGCAGCTGGCGAAAGCGATCGACTTCATCTCCTGGGACAGCTACCCGATGTGGCACAAGGAGAAAGACGAAACGCAGCTGGCCTGCTATACCGCCATGTACCACGACATGATGCGCAGCCTGAAGGGCGGTAAACCCTTTGTGCTGATGGAGTCCACGCCGAGCACCACCAACTGGCAGCCGACCAGCAAGCTGAAAAAGCCGGGGATGCATATTCTCTCCTCTGTTCAGGCGGTGGCGCACGGGGCGGATTCGGTGCAGTACTTCCAGTGGCGTAAGAGCCGCGGGTCGGTGGAGAAATTCCACGGTGCGATTATCGATCACGTGGGGCATCTTGATACCCGCGTCGGGCGCGAAGTGACGCGTCTGGGGGAGATGCTGGCCCGTCTGCCTGAGGTGGTGGGGTGCCGCACCGACGCGCGCGTGGCCATTATCTTTGACCAGCAAAACCGCTGGGCGCTGGACGATGCCGAAGGCCCGCGCAACATGGGGCTGGAGTACGAAAAAACCGTCAACGAACACTATCGTCCGTTCTGGGAAAAGGGCATCGCGGTCGACGTCATCGACGCTGACGGCGATCTGAGCCGCTACGCGCTGGTGATTGCCCCCATGCTCTACATGGTGCGCGAAGGTTTCGCCGAGCGGGCGGAAGCCTTTGTGGCCGCGGGCGGGCATCTGGTGACGACCTACTGGAGCGGGGTAGTGGATGAGACCGATCTCTGCCACCTCGGCGGTTTCCCGGGCCCGCTGCGCAAGCTCCTCGGCATCTGGGCGGAAGAGATTGACTGCCTGGGCGAGGGGGAGCGAAACCTGGTTCAGGGGCTGGCGGGCAATGCGGCGGGCCTGCAGGGGCCGTATCAGGTCAGGCATCTGTGCGAGCTGATCCATACTGAATCCGCGCAGGCGCTGGCGACCTACCGGGATGATTTCTACGCAGGTCGCCCTGCGGTGACGGTCAACCGCTTTGGCAAAGGCAAGGCGTGGCACGTGGCGTCGCGTAACGATCTGCCGTTCCAGCGCGATTTCTTTGCCGGGATTATCGACGAGCTGGCGCTGCCGCGCGCGGTCGAGGGGGATTTCCCGCCGGGCGTGGTCGCGACGGCGCGCACGGATGGCGAAACCGCCTGGGTGTTTGTGCAGAACTACACGGCCCAGCAGCAGCTCATCACGCTGCCGCAGGGGTATACCGACTGCATGACCGATGCCGCCGCTGCGGGCGATGTCGTGCTGCTCCCCTGGGACTGTCGGGTGCTCAGGCGTAAAGCGTAAGAACCGCCCGGCGGCGCTGCGCTTGCACGGGCCTACAAAACCCGTAGGCCGGGTAAGCGCAGCGCCACCCGGCAACAAAGCACAAAACGCCTGCTCCCCGAGCAGGCATTTTTTTATCTGCATAACAGAGAGGCGTATTATGGACAGTCAAATTACCCAGCGTTTAATTCCGGCATTTGGCGGCGACGATAATATCGAGCACGTCGAAGCCTGTATTACCCGCCTGCGCGTGACGGTAAAAGATTTAAATAAGGTCGATTCCCAGGCGATACAGAATGAGGGGGCGCTGGGGGTGATTATTATCGGCCAGCAGGTGCACGCTATATTCGGCAGGCAGTCTGATACATTACGGAAATTATTAGACGAACATTTTAATCAGTAAATATAAAAAAGGGATAGCCAAAGTAATGGCTATCCCAAAGCAGTAAAATAGACTGCAGGTTGCTGGAGATACGATAACGATTAACGCAAATTATAAATTAAGACTTACCACCAGGCCTCGACCTGCACACCGAAGTTCCAGGTATTGTTGGCCGTGCCATCCTCGAAGGATTGCCCTTTTTCGGAGTCATTCAGATAGGAGGCGAACACGCGCAGTTCAGGACGTGACATAAACTCAGGACCGTCTGCCAGGCCCAGCGCGAGGGTGTACTTCTCGCCGCTCTGCTTGTACTTAGTGCCGTCGGTATAAGTATCTTCCTGGTAGAATCCGCCCACTTCGCCAATCAGACGCACGTACTCGGTGAACTGATACTGCGCGCGCCCCACCAGCGATACCAGGCGTGATTTGTCCGTGTACTGCGTGGTGTCGTCTGCCGAGCCCCATGTCAGAACGTGGTTAAAGGAGAACTTGTCGGTAATCGGAATTAAGCCGGTGTTAATCACGCGGTAGCCGGTGGCGTCGTTCACGTAGTTCCACATGTCGTACCAGCCCCCACCCTGTGACACCATGTTCTGGGCCAGACCTTTATTGGCGTACTGCAGCACCAGCTTGTTATAGCCGCCAAACATATCCTGGCTGATCTCACCGGTGACCATTACGCCGTTATCGGCCTCGTACAGCCCGCCGTACTCTTTCTGCTTGTTGGTCGGGTTTGGCATGGCGTAATCAATACCCACTTCCGTCCACGCGCCCGCCCACGGCTTCCAGCCCGCATAGCGAAGGTCGATGTAGTTGATGTTAACGTCGCTGTCGCCATCCACGCGGTAGTCCACGTCGTTGGCATCGCCGCGGATCCACGCAACGGAGACTGCGCCCGGGCCAAGCGTGTAGTTCTCGATACCCGCACCGGAGCCCGAAATATTCCAGTATTTGGTATCAATGATGTGCAGGTCATGGCGCTGGTAGTAGCGCTTACCGCCCCAAATCACCGCATTGGGATCCCCGGGGATCAGCCCCTTGATCTGCAGGTTAAGCTGGCGCAGGCCGAACTGGGCATCGTCATCTAAGGTGGTTTCATTGTCGTTGGAGCCGTCTGAGACCATGCTCACCATGCTGTCGAGATAGAAACTGACGTCGTTCTTTTTGTATACCTCGGAGCCCAGCTCCAGCTCGCCGTAGGTGTCGGCCTCGTTACCCAGACGGCCAATTTTGTTTTTTTGCCACTCCTCCATCCCACCATCCCGTGAGACGCCCACGCCGGAGCGAAGATATCCATGAAAATCAATCGGTACTGAAGACGCTGCAAACAGCGAAGGCGATGCCAGCGCGGCAGCCAACGCAACAGATACAGAGCGGATCGTCGTGTTCATTGTAACCCTCTTATTGTTTTGTAATACGTTCACAAATCCGCTGTCATAAAATGCCTAAACCCGTTAACTGGCAATTACACGATCCGAAATGTGTGATTAACTGCAAATAAAATAGACAATTTTGTTACGAGTAATGAGATTGGACACAAATTATGGCATTGTGAGCGTAATACTTTTTGATGGTGTTGTGCCCACGGCGAGAGGGTGGTAAGCGTTTTTTTTCAGCACCCCTGTTACAATCAGCGCATAACAACATAAGGAACCGGACCATGAAGTCGAAAAGCGCAACGTTAGAGGACGTGGCACGCCATGCGGGCGTCTCCTATCAGACCGTGTCCAGGGTACTGAATAAATCTGCCAATGTATCCGACGCCACGCGCATCAAGGTGGAGAAATCCATAGAATTATTGCGGTATGTACCCAACCGACTGGCTCAGCAGCTGGTGGGCAAGCAGAGCCAGACCGTTGGGCTGGTGACCATTTCGCTGGCGCTGCACGCGCCTTCGCAGGTTGCGGCGGCGGTGAAACGCTATGCCAATGTGGAAGGCTACCAGGTACTGATCTCAATGATTGATGAGAACGTCAACCACAGCATCCAGGATTCCATCAACGAGCTGAAATCCCAGCTGGTGAGCAAAGTGATCATCAACGTGCCGCTGGAGGCTGAAGCGGCGCAGAAAATCGCCGCCGACAACGACGACATTGTCTGCCTGTTCCTCGACGTTGACCCGTACAGTTCCGTGTTTAACGTTTCGTTTAATCCGGCGGACGGCACCCGCGCCAGCGTCAAATATCTTTACGAGCTGGGGCATCGCGACATTGCCCTGCTGGCGGGGCCGGCGTCTTCCGTGTCGGCGCAGCTGAGGCTGAAAAGCTGGATCGAGACCCTGAAGGGCTACGGTCTGGAGCCAGCATCGGTCATTCGCGGCAACTGGGATGCGCAAAGCGGTTATTCGGGAGCGTTGCAAATGCTGCGGGAAACGGCGCAGTTTACCGCCGTGCTGGTGGCGAACGACCAGATGGCGCTCGGCGTGCTGAGCGCGTTCCATCAGCAGCAGATTTCAATTCCGGGCGAGAAGTCGGTGATTGGCTACGATGACACCTATGAAAGCTCATTCTTCTACCCGGCGCTGACGACGGTATCGCTGGATTTAGATCTGCAGGGTAAAGAGGCGGTGCGCCGCATTCTCGACAGCGGTGAAGAGAGTGTCCAGCGCATGTCCTCGATTTTACCTGCCCGTCTGGTGGTGCGTCAGTCCACCGGGCCGAAAGGGGAGAAAGGGAAAAACCTGCAGGCGCTTGCCCAGCAGCTGCGTGAGATCGCGCATCAGCTCGGCGATGCGTAGCGAAGTGAGCACCTCAATCACGTGCGTGAATGAGGTGCTCGCAAGCTTACTCCAGCCCCAGCGTGTACTGGGCAATTTTGAAGTAGATAATCAGCCCGGTACCGTCGATAAGCGTCGCGATAAACGGCGCGGAGACGACCGCCGGGTCGATGCCGCAGCGCTTGAGCACCATTGGAATCACGGACGAGACAATCGCACTCCACAGCGTAATGCATACCAGCGTCAGGCTGACGATAAGCGTGATTTCCAGCCCAATCCCCATCATCCAGGCACGAATGCATCCGGCCAGACCCAGCGTGGCGGCAATCATCAGCGAGGTGGTCATCTCTTTACGCAGCACGCGGCCAACGTCGCGCAAACGCACTTCCCCCAGCGCCATGGCGCGCACCAGGGTGGAGGTGATCTGCGTCCCGCTGTTGCCGCCCGTGCCGATCAGCAGCGGAATAAAAAACGCCAGCGCGATGGCGGACTCCAGCGCCTCTTCAAAATGCTGGATCACCGAGCTGGTGTAGGCCTCCGCGACAAACAGCAGCAGCAGCCAGACGGAGCGTTTTTTCCACAGGCTATACGGGCTGGTGTCCAGATAGGGCTTCTCCAGCGGCAGCGTCGCCCCCTGAAGCTGAGCATCTTCGGTGACGTCATCCTCCAGCAGATGGGCGATTTCGCGCTCGGTCAGACAGCCGACGAGCTTGCCGTGGGTGACCACGGGAACCACGTCCGCGCCGCCGTGCGCCAGCAGCCCGGCAACGTCGGCACGTTCATCCTCCGGTTTGACCTGCAAAAACTGCGAAATCATCAGCGATTTCACCGGCTGTACCGTGTCGACGGTCTGCAGCAATTTACGCACGGCAATCATGCCCGCCAGGCGGCCATTGTCCTCAATAAAAATATGAGACGGAATATCGTCGTCTTTTAATTTTTCGAAAAATTGCTCGCGCGCCAGCGCCACGCATAATGAAATATCGAGGACAATAAAATCGGTATTCATATATTGCGCGATCGCGCTGTCATTGAATGCCAGGTTTTGGTTGTGAATAGCGTAAGACATAGTGAATTCCCTTTGAATAATAAAATCTCTCAGGGGCGAGCAAGACAGGGCATGTCGAAGAGGAGATCCCCACGTCCTGGGTTCAGCACTGTACACCGTATCCCGTGAGGGAAGTTATACTGACAAAGCCTTGATTCGACAGTGCCTGTTTTACCCTGTGTCGATTCTCTCGAACCTACCAGAGCGATAACGTGTATTTGTACAGGAGCCTCGCCATAACGAGATCGTTGTAAAACGAGGGAAATAATACGCTTATTTGATATTGCCGCTCGGGAAATTAAATAATGTTTAAGAACGGTTTAGGAGAATCTTATTTAATAAAGCGTTGATGGTTTATTTAAGGTCATTCATTTCTAATGGAGGATTATATAATCAACGGAGGAGAGGAAAATGGCGTGGTTTGATAATCTGCTGAATCATTTTGCGCTGTATCCGGCACATCTGTTCGCGCTGTTATTTATGATGGCGCTGAGCAAGTCGACGGTGCTGATCTCCTCCGTGCTGCCGCCCGCCTCGGTGATGCTGCTGGCGGGCATGACCGTCAGCCAGGCGAGCATGCATCCTGCGCTGGCGTGGCTGGCCGTGGTGATGGGGGCAACGGCGGGTTCGGTGCTGAACTACCATATCGGCCAGATGATGGGGCACACCCGGCTGGTCACGCGTTTTACCTCAAAGCATGCCGACAAGTTCTTGCGGGTACAGCACCAGCTGCAAAAGAACGGTGTCATCGTGCTGTTTACGTCGCGATTTCTGGCGGTGTTGCGTTACATCGTCCCGCTGGCGGCGGGGATGCTCAGGCTGAATGCAGCAAAGGTCTACGCCGTCAGCCTGATTTCCGCCTGCGTATGGGCGGCGCTGTATGTCGGCATCGTCACCGGCATCAGCGCCTTTTGAGTTACAGGCTCCCCATTCCGCCGTCCACCAGCAACTCCGTTCCCACCGTGTAGCTCGACTCGTCGGAGGCCAGATAGAGCGCGGCTTTTGCCAGCTCCGTCGTCGAGCCCATTCTGCCAAGCGGCACCAGCTTGATGATCTCCGCCATCATCGCGTTAAGCGCCTCGTCGCTTAAGCCCGTTTTCGTAAAGGCTGGGGTTTCCACCGGGCCGGGGCTCAGGCCGTTGACGCGGATCCCGCGCGGCAGCAGCTCCGCCGACAGCGTGCGCGCCAGCGACAGCAGGGCGGCCTTGCTCGCGGCATACACGCTGCTGGTGGGCAGGCCGATGCGCGCGCTCACGGAGCCGCAGAGGATCACCGACGACGGGTTATTCAGCAGCGGCAGCAGCGCCTGGATTAAAAAGAACGGTCCCTTCAGGTTGATGCCCATCAGGCGATCCCACGCATCCTCCTGCCAGGCTTCCAGCGGCGCGTGCGTTACGTCGCCGGCGTTGAGAAACACCGCGTCCAGGCGCGGCCAGCGGGCGGCGAGGGTTTCCGCCAGCGCTTTCTGCGACGCGATATCGCCCGCATCGGTTGGGATCACCCAGGCCTTATCGCCCAGAATGCGCTCTGCTTCGGCGAGGGTGTCCGGGTTGCGTCCGGTCACGGCGACGCGCGCCCCTTCGGCGATAAACGCCTGCGCGGTGGCAAGACCGATGCCGCTGGTGCCGCCGGTAATCAACGTATACTTATCGGTTAAACGACCCATGTTCTTCTCCTGAAATGTCTCTGGAGAAAGCACTATAGAAACGTTAGTATCGAAAGGAAACCAGGTACCAAATGGATACTAAAGAGGCAAGAGGTGTGCTATGGCAGAAATGCTGGAGGAGTGCTGTGAAAAAAAATCTGAGGCGAATACCTGCCCGATGACGCAGTTTGTGAACCTGATTTCCGGCAAATGGGCGATCCCCATTCTCTATCGCCTGATTGTCTTTAATACGCCCGTACGCTTTGGCGACCTGCTGCGGGCGGCTGCACCCATCACCCAGAAAGAGCTGACGAAGCAGCTGCGCCTGTTTGAACAGCGCGGGCTGGTGACGCGGACGGTCTACCCGGAGATCCCGCCGCGCGTGGAGTATCAGATCACCGGGCTGGGGTTAACCCTGCAGGATGCACTCTCGCCGCTGGCCGCCTGGATGAGCGAGTACGGCGACCAGCTCCAGCGTTAGGCTACTGTTTTACGTAGCGCGGTGCCGGAATGCCGGTGCGTGCGCTGCTAAACAGCTCAAGGCGCGCCGCTTCGTAGCGCTCCCACAGGCCTGCATCATGCATCGGCGGGATGGTGATCGGTTCGCCCTGATCCAGACCCGCCAGCGACGCATCCACCATATCGTCGGTGGTCATTACCGATCCTTCCGGCAGATCGTCCACCGTGACGCCTGAATGGCTCCAGATTTCCGTTGCGGTGGCGGCGGGCAGTACGGCCTGAATACGCACGCTGCTGTCGGCAAATTCTTCCTGTAACCCACGGGTAAAGCTCAGTACCCACGCCTTAGTGGCGCTGTAGAGCGCGCTGCCCGCCCGGACGTGCAGGGCCAGCACGGACGCGATATTGATCAGCGTGCCGCGGTTATTCTGCGCCAGACGGGGCAGGATGGCGTAGGTCAAACGCATCAGCGCCGTGGTGTTCAGGGTGTTAATGGCCTGATGCTGCGCTACCTCGCCCGCGAGGAACGGTGCCATTTGCGCGGTGCCCGCGTTGTTGATGAGCGTATCAATGGCGGCATTGCTGCGCAGTTCCTCTTCCACGGCGCGGATCCCGGCTTCATCGGTAAGATCGGCCACCAGAATATCGACGGCCACGCCATAGCGCGCGCGCAGGTCGGCGGCGAGGGTTTTCAGGCGATCTTCGCGGCGAGCGACCAGCACCAGGTTGGCACCGCGCGCGGCAAGACGATCGGCATAAACGGCGCCAATCCCGGAGGAGGCACCCGTGATCAGGGCGGTGGTGATTTGCGTAGTCATCGTGTGTTACCTCAAAGCAAAGTGGGTTATTTGGTTTCAAGATGAAACTGAATTAACTCTCTGCTATTTGGTTTTATAATGCAACCATATTGGCGATCATTTTGTGCTTTTGCCGTCGGGAACGGTCAGGAGGGGAGTTTAGCCACGATCTCTTCAGGCGTCAGTTCGCGCCCATCGTCGGCGATAAGCGCCAGTTTGCGCAGGGGTTTGCGCTGTTCGGAATCGACCAGCACGGTGCCGCATTCGTTTTCAGCAAACAAAAATTCATTCCCCCACTGGGACAGGGCAACCAGCACGGTTTGCAGGGCGCGCCCCTTTTCGGTCAGGACGTATTCCTGCCAGGCGCTGCCGTCGGATGCGGGCTGAAGCCGGAGGATGCCTTCATCAACCAGCAGTTTTAGCCGCGTGGTCAGCATGTTTTTCGCGATACCGAGGCTTTTCTGGAACTCGCCGAAGCGTTTAATCCCGCGCAGCGCATCGCGAACAATCAGCAGCGACCACCAGTCGCCGATGATATCCAGCGAACGGGCGACGGGGCAGGTGCTCTCTTCAAGGCGGGTACGTTTCACAGCGAATTCTCCAGCAGGGTGTGGTTTTATTATAAAACTAATCCGTACCCACCGTAAGCACGTTAATCATCAGTTTGAGAAATGCTTCCCGGAAAATTGTGACGAATCTGTCACACTGAGCGCGACATTTTAAAACGAGTGAGGAATTAGGGATGAGAAAAGCACTACTCGCGCTGGCAGTCGCCGGTTCCATTTCAGCAACGTTTGGCGTGCAGGCGCAAGAGACGCCGGAAGGGTATCAGCTGGAGCAAGTTTTAATCATGAGTCGCCATAACCTGCGCGCGCCGCTCGCCAACAACGGCAGCGTGCTGGAGCAGTCCACGCCGAAACAGTGGCCGGAATGGGAAGTGCCGGGCGGCCAGCTCACCACCAAAGGCGGCGTGCTGGAAGTGTATATGGGCCATTACATGCGCGAGTGGCTGGCGCAGCAGGGGATAGTGAAGACGGGAGAATGTCCAGCGGCGGATAGCGTTTACGCTTATGCCAACAGCCTGCAACGTACCGTCGCCACCGCACAGTTCTTTATCACCGGCGCGTTCCCGGGCTGCGACGTTCCTGTGCACCATCAGGAAAAAATGGGCACCATGGATCCGACCTTCAATCCGGTGATTACCGACAACTCACCTGAATTCCGCGAAAAAGCGCTGAAGGCGATGGAGGCCGAGCGGCAGAAAATGCAGCTCGCAGACAGCTACAAGCTGCTGGAGCAGATGACAAACTACGCCGACTCGCCGTCGTGCAAGGAGAAAAAAGTCTGCTCGCTGGCGGATGCGAAAGATACCTTCAGCGCCGACTATGAAAAAGAGCCTGGCGTATCCGGGCCGCTGAAGGTGGGTAACTCGCTGGTGGATGCGTTCACGCTGCAATATTACGAAGGCTTCCCGGCCGACCAGGTCGCCTGGGGTGAAATCAAGACCGACCAGCAGTGGCGCGTGCTGTCGAAGCTGAAGAACGGCTATCAGGATTCGCTGTTTACCTCCACCGAGGTGGCGCAAAACGTGGCGAAGCCGCTGGTGAAATATATCGATAAAACCCTGGTTACCGACCAGGCGAAAGCACCTAAGATCACCCTGCTGGTGGGGCATGATTCGAACATTGCTTCCCTGCTCACCGCCCTGGATTTCAAACCCTATCAGCTGCACGACCAGCAGGAGCGCACCCCGATTGGCGGCAAAATTGTCTTCCAGCGCTGGCACGACAAAAATGCCAACCAGGAGCTGATGAAAATTGAGTATGTCTACCAGAGCTCAGAGCAGCTGCGTAACGCCAGCGTGCTGTCGCTGCAGTCTCCGGCGCAGCGCGTGACGCTGGAGCTGAAGGGCTGCCCGGTAGATGCGAACGGCTTCTGTCCTGTCGACAAATTCAATGCGGTGATGAATAACGCGGCGAAATAAAAGAGAACCCCCCGCGTGATAGCGGGGGGAAACGCTTAGACGTTTTTACGTTCTATGGTTTGCTCGCCCCAGAAGAGCGAGTCTTTGTCCGTTTTTTCGAAGGCGCGCACCAGCACCTCATCGTTACCTTCCTCCCAAATCTGCTCGGCCAGCTTTTCATCGTACTTCGCGACTTCAAAGATAGCTTCGGCAATCTCCGGAGAGGTGTTGCGTAAACTTGCCCATTCGCCCACGTGGTGAGCTTTGGATTCTTGAGTTGGCATGCTTGTCCTCCTGTTGGGTATTAGCCGTTCAGTTTTTTGGCCAGACCCGCGACATATTCACCCTGATAGCGGGCAATAGACAGTTCTTCATTGCTTGGCTGACGTGAGCCATCCCCACCGGCAATGGTGGTTGCGCCGTACGGCGTACCGCCGCGCACCTGGGAAACGTCAAACAGCTCCTGTGCGCCGTAGCCAATCGGCACAATCACCATCCCGTGATGAGCAAGGGTAGTCCAGGTTGAGGTAATCGTCTGCTCCTGGCCGCCGCCGGTCCCGGTAGAGCTGAATACACTCGCGAGTTTGCCGTAAAGCGCCCCGGATGCCCAAAGTCCGCCGGTTTGATCGAGGAAGGTGCGCATCTGGCCCGACATATTGCCGAAGCGGGTCGGGGTGCCGAAGATAATGGCATCATAATCCGCCAGCTCCTGCGGGGTGGCGACCGGGGCGTTTTGTGTTTTACCCCCGGCTTTCAGGAAGGCTTCCGCCTGCATGGTTTCCGGTACGCGTTTGACCACAACCTCAACGCCATCAACCCTGTTTGCACCTTCTGCTACCGCGTGAGCCATGGTTTCAATGTGTCCATACATGGAATAATAGAGCACCAGAACTTTTGCCATTTTGCATCACTCCTCGTTGGTTTTTCTGACAGCGGATCGCTGCGTTCTTTTAAAGATATGTCATCACAGCCAGACTGCAAAAATGAACGCCATTTATTTGATTTATAACAACATGCGTAGAAAAATGACTTTGTAGCAAAATGATACAACTTTCCCGGTGCGGATTTTTAAAATGATAAGAAAGGTTTATGCATCCCCGTCGCGTCATCTCACCCGAAAGGCTGAGTTCATGTTGCAGAATATTACCTGCGGCTTGCCGGATAGCGGCATTCCACTAAGCTTAGTTTCACGCAGCACAGATAAAGGCTCTGCCCTTGTGTTGCGAGGTGAAAGAATCCTCTTTTACTGAATGCAATATGATGTCTAATGTTTCACATTCTGGAGGTTAGAGATGGCAAACCATCGTGGTGGTTCAGGTAATTTCGCAGAAGACCGTGAAAGAGCATCAGAAGCAGGCCGTAAAGGTGGCCAGCATAGCGGGGGCAACTTCAAGAATGACCCGCAACGCGCATCTGAAGCTGGCAAGAAAGGGGGTAAAAACAGCCACGGCAGCAGCAGTAAGTAACACGCCGGGTTGAACCCCTGCCGCCGGGATCTCCCGGCGGTTTTTTTATTTCTGCAACATTGAACTGTAACCAAAGGCAACGCACACTACAGAATTGTTCTCACTTGCTGGTGCCGCATGTCTGTCTCACGCTTTAAATTCTCCGTAAAACCGCAGGAAGCCATCCTCATTCTCATCACCATGTTCTGGGGCGGGACGTTTCTGGCCGTTCAGTACGCGGTGACCCTCAGCGATCCGTTCTTCTTCGTTGGTCTGCGCTTTGCGACGGCGGCGCTTGCCGTAGGGCTGATTTCGCTTAACACGCTGCGGGGTCTGACGCTCAAAGAGCTGAAAGCCGGCGTGGCCATTGGTGTCGCGATAGCGATGGGCTACAGCCTGCAGACGTGGGGATTGCAGACCATCTCCAGCAGCAAATCCGCGTTTATCACCGCGATGTATGTGCCGCTGGTGCCGCTATTGCAGTGGCTGTGCCTGGGGCGGCTGCCCGGTCTGATGTCCTGTATTGGCATCGTGCTGGCGTTTATCGGTCTGATCTTACTGGCCGGGCCGGAAAACAACCTCCTGGCGCTGGGGCCAGGCGAAATCATCACCCTGATTGGGGCGATTGCCATTGCGGCGGAAATTATTTTGATTAGCGCCTGGGCGGGCAAGGTGGACGTCAAGCGGGTTACGGTAGTACAGCTCGCTACCGCGTCGCTGGTGGCGTTTGCGACGATGGTTCCGGCAGGCGAGTCCATACCGCCGATGTCCACCGGTCTGGTGGTGGTCGCACTGGGGCTGGGTATCTTCAGCGCCATTATCCAGGTCACCATGAACTGGGCGCAGCGCAGCGTATCGCCAACCCGCGCGACGGTGATTTATACCGGTGAACCGGTCTGGGCGGGCATTTTCGGGCGACTGGCCGGGGAACGTCTGCCGCTGCTGGCCCTGGTGGGCGCAGCGTTTATTGTCGCCGGGGTGCTGGTGAGCGAGTTGAAGTTAAAAAAACGACGTAAGGCGATTGCCGGGTTGGGCGTAGAACAAGGGGCAGATCGCTAGCAGCGCGCTGCCCGTTTTGCCCGGCGGCGCTTCGCTTGCGCGGGCCTACAACAGGCATGTAGGCCGGGTAAGCGTAGCGTCACCCGGCAAGAAAGCGGCATTTATTTCAGGTGGAGGGGCTGATGGCTTCTCCTTGCGTTTCATCCCCTTTCCGGCGGCTCAGCAGGGCGTTAAGCAGGATCGCGCCGAAGGTCGCTGTGCCAATCCCGCCGATCGTAAAGCCGCCCAGCGTCAGGGCAAAATCGCCCGCACCCAGCACCAGCGTGACGGCCACCATAATCAGGTTACCGTTCTGGCTGAGATCGACCCGATGCTGCACCCAGATGCGCGCGCCGGCCACGGCGATCAGCCCAAACACAACAATCGATGCCCCGCCGATAACCGGTGACGGAATGGTGTGGATCAGCGCGCCGAATTTCGGTGAGAAGCCGAGCAGCATCGCCATTACCGCCGCCGCCACGAAGACCAGCGTCGAGTAGACTTTGGTCACCGCCATTACGCCGATGTTTTCGGCATAGGTGGTGACGCCGCTGCCGCCCACGGAACCGGAGAGCATGGTTGCCAGCCCGTCACCGACGAACGCGCGGCCCATGTACGGATCCATGCTGCGCCCGGTCATTCCCGCGACCGCCTTCAGGTGACCTAAGTTCTCTGCCACCAGGATCACCGCCACCGGTGCGATAAGCATCATCGCCTGGGTGTTAAAGGTGGGCGAGGTCACTTTCGGCAGGCCGAACCAGGCGGCCTGATGCAGCAGCGTAAAATCCACCGGCTTGCCGAGACCAAAAACGTTCGCCAGCAGGGCATACACCAGACAGGCAACAATCAGCCCGACCAGAATCAGCAGCCGCTGGATCATGCCTCGCGTGAACACCGCCACCAGGCCGATGCACAGCACGGTGATCACCGCCATCCAGCTTTCAAACGGCGAGGCGGAGACGCTTCTGACCGCAATCGGGGCGAGGTTCAGGCCAATCGCCATCACCACGGCGCCCGTCACGACCGGGGGCATCATGCGCTCGATCCAGCGCGTGCCAATCTTCATCACTACCAGACCAATCAGGGTATACACCAGACCGCAGGCGATGATGCCGCCGAGGGCCACGCTCAGGTTGGGGTTGATCCCTTGGCCGTTAAACCCGGTGGTGGCGATAACCACGCCGACAAAGGCGGCGCTGGATCCCAGATAGCTGGGCACGCGCCCGCCGGTGACAAAAAAGAACAGCAGGGTGCCGATACCCGACATCAGAATCGAGAGGTTGGGATCGAGCCCCATCAGCATCGGCATCAGCACCGTGGCGCCAAACATCGCAACCGCATGCTGGACGCCCATCACCATCGTCTGCCCGAGCGGGAGGCGTTCATCCGGCGCGACCACGCCTGCTTCTGTGGAGGTCGATTTCAACTGCCAATGGGGAAATCCGAACATGGTCTGTCTCCTTAAAGCGGGTTAACAGGCGGGGCGCATAAGCGCGTGGTAGCTGCGGTCAAACCACACCAGACCTTGCGGCGCGGGGTGGCGAATAATCGAAACAATGTCGCAAAACAGAATGTCATGGGTACCGACGCTCACCACCTGGCTGATGCGGCAGTCAAACGAGGCCAGCGCATCCTCCAGACGCGGGCAGCCGGTGTCGCCCCTCTGCCAGCGGGCGGCGGCGAAGCGTTCTTCCATCGGCGTTTTGCCGCCAAACAGGTTTGAGAGCGGCTCCTGCCCGGCGCTCAGGGTATTCACGCACAGCGTGCGGTTTTCGCTGAACGTTGGCCAGACGGACGCGCCGCGGTTCAGGCACACCAGCAGGGTGGGCGGGGAATCCGTGACGCTGCACACCGCGCTGGCGGTGAAGCCTGCCATCCCCGCGGGACCGTCGGTGGTGATGATATTCACCGCCGCGCCGACGCAGGCCATGGCATCGCGAAAGGTTTGTTTATCCGGTGTCGTCATCATCGCTCCTTACGCCAGCCCGCAGGCATCGTCGAAGGTCAGGCGCGGCAGGCGGCCGTAAAGTTTGCCCGGGTCGCCGTAGCCAATGTTGATCAGCAGATTGCTTTTAAGCGTCGTGCCGGTGAAAAAGGCCTCGTCGACCTTTTGTCGGTCAAAGCCCGACATCGGGCCGGTGTCCAGCCCCAGCGCGCGACAGGCGAAAATCAGGTAGCCGGCCTGCAGCGAGCTGTTGCGAAAGGCGGTCTCTTCCGCCAGTGCGGGGCTTGCGGTAAACCAGCTTCTGGCATCGCCGTGCGGGAACAGTTCAGGCAGGCGCTCGTAGAATTCACTGTCCCAGGCGACAATCGCCGTGACCGGAGCGGTGAGCGTTTTCTCCAGGTTACCGCTGGAGAGCGCCGGGCGCAGCTTCTCTTTTCCCTCCGCGCTTCGCACAAACACAATTCGTGCCGGGGAGCAGTTGGCGGAGGTTGGCCCCCATTTCATCAGGTCGTAGATTTCGCGCAGCGTCTCGTCGCTGACGGCAATATCCTGCCAGCCGTTATGGGTGCGGGCGCCGGTGAACAGCGTTTCCAGCGCGGTGGGATTAATGGCTTCGCTCATTACAGCTCCTTATAAAGCGTGTTCATGACTGTGCAGCAGGCTGGCCAGCCCGTTCAGCAGCAGGGTGTTAAAGGTGTCCGGCTCGGTGACGTTGCAGGCATGTCCGCCCTGGCGCATCACCGCGCTGTGGCTGTGCGGGATCGCTGCCTGCAGCTCACACGAGCAGACAGAGGGCACCAGCATGTCGTCGGCGGAACAGATGATCTGGACCGGGCAGCGGATGCGTGCGGCGTGGCGGCTGAAATCGGCCTTTTTCAGGGCGCTGAGCCGGTGCAGCAGGTTGGTTTTTCCCTGAAAGTGGGCCAGCGCCAGGGCCTCTTCGGCCTCGAGACGGGGGGCGCGAGCGGCCATCCAGTCTGCCGGGTAGAGAAACAGCGGCTGCGCCTCAACCCACGCCTGCGGGCCACCGTAATGCAGCAGGCGCTCGCGGATCTGAAAGCAGCGACGGGTGTGGGCGTTGAGGGTCAGCCAGCCGTTGACGCACACCAGCGCGGTGAGGGCGTCGGGCCTGTCGAGGGCCAGCTGCAGGCCGACCAGCGCCCCCAGCGCGTGGCCGACGATGCTGTAGCGCGCGATCCCGGCCTCTGCCAGCGCCTGGGCCAGTTCGTCCGCCATCTGTGCCAGGCTGTAGCCTTCCGGCAGGGCGTCGGGGTTATTGCCCGTTCCGCGCTGGTCATAGCACACCACCTGATACTCCGGTTCCATCGCGGCCAGCTGGGGCAGCCAGTAGCTGCCGCTGCCGCCGAGACCGGAAATAAGGACCACCACGGGCGCACCCTCATACGGGGGCGGTGAGACGGAGAGTTTCATGGCCGCCTCACTTCGCGATGTGCGCAACGGTGGCGATTTCAACCAGCGCGTCCGGCTTCACCAGCCCGCACTGAATGCAGAAACGGGCCGGTTTATCGCCGGGGAAGAACTCCGCGTAGATTTCATTAATCGCGGCGTAGTTTTTCCAGTCGGTGATAAAGATGCTGTTGAAGGTCACATCCTCCATCGTGCCACCCGCCGTTTCGATCACGGTTTTGATCGTCTCCAGCACGTGGCGGGTTTGCGCCTTTGGGTCGTTGATAAACACCACGTTGTTGTCTTTATCAAACGGCAGCGTGCCGGAGACATACACCACGCCGTCGGCAAGGGTGCCGGGGACAAACGGGGCGATGGGCGTGCTGGTGCCCGGCGGGATAATTACGGATTTCGGCATCGTGTGTCTCCTCAGGCGATACGGGCGAGCGGGGGATTCAGGGCATCGCAGAAATCCGCAACGTTACTGACCCAGCCAAAAAAGGTTTCGATATTGAACAGGGCCGCCTTCTGGGCGAAATCCGGCCCGGCCTGATGGGTCGCGTCTTCCAGCACCACGCCGAAATACTCGAGGAAAAAGCCGTCGCGCAGGGTCGACTCCACGCAAACGTTGGTGGCAATGCCGGTGAAGACCAGGTGGCGAATGCCCCGGCTGCGCAGCAGGCTGTCGAGCGGCGTGTTGAAAAAGCCGCTGTAGCGCGGTTTCGGCAGGACGATATCACCCGCCTGCGGGACCAGTTCATCCACCAGCTGATAATCCCAGCCGCCCTTCGCCAGCAGTTTGCCCTGCAGTTCGGGCCGTTTACGCATGGTTTTCAGGGCGTTCGACTTGTGGAAGTTGGGCGAGCCGGGGCCGCCGGCCTCGACGTACTGATCGTCCCAGCCGTTCTGGAACCAGATGATGAGCATGCCCGCGGCGCGCGCGGCGGCGACGGCGGTTTTAATGTTCTCAATCACCGGTCGGGTGGCGGAGACGTCGAACCCCGCCAGATCCAGATAGCCGCCCTGGCTGGCGTAGGCGTTTTGCATGTCCACCACGATCAGCGCGCTCTGCTCCGGCGCAAAGGTGATGGCTTCCGGGCGTGCGTTAAGGGTTGTCATTACGCCACCTCCTTCGTGACGGCAGGAATGTGGGCGCGGCACTGCATCAGCGGCTGGATGCGCTCGCCGAAGGTCTCCACGCCGGTGAGGAAGTCATCGAAGGTCAGCAGGACGCCTTCCGCCCCGGGAACGGCCGCCACTTCATCGAGCATTCTCGCAACACTGGCGTACGAGCCGACCAGGGTGCCCATGTTGATATTGACGGCGGAGGTCGGGTCGGCCATCTGACGAACGTTGGTATCCGCCCCGGAGCGGGTATCCTTCTGGCTCTGCTCGGTGAGCCAGCTCAGGGCTTCCTCGTCGGCGCCGTCCTTATAGCGTTCCCATTTCGCGCGCGCGGCGTCGTCGGTTTCGTCGGCAATCAACATAAACAGCACGTAGGAGCCCACGTCGCGCCCGGTTTTGTCGGCGGCTTCTTTCATGCGCGCGGCGGTCGGAGCGAAGGCGGCAGGCGTGTTTACACCTTTACCGAAGCAGAAGTTAAAGTCGGCGTATTTCGCCGAGAATTCCATTCCCGCGTCGCTCTGCCCGGCGCAAATCACCTTCATCGGCACCGACGGCTGCGGGCTGACGCGGCAGTCGTTCATGGTGAAGAAGTCACCCTTGAAATCGCTTTTGCCGGTACCCCACAGATCGCGCAGCACCTGCACGTACTCGGTCAGGTAGTCGTAGCGACGCGAGAAGTAATCGTCCCCTGGCCAGAGCCCCATCTGCTCGTACTCCGGTTTTTGCCAGCCGGTGACCAGGTTGACGCCAAAGCGCCCGCCGGAGATGGAGTCGATGGTGGAGGCCATGCGCGCCACGATCGCCGGGGGCAAGGTGAGGGTGGCGGCGGTGGCGTAGATTTGGATCCGCGAGGTGACCGCGGCCAGCCCGGCCATCAGGGTGAAGGACTCCAGGTTGTGGTCCCAGAATTCGGTTTTGCCGCCAAAGCCGCGCAGCTTGATCATCGAAAGCGCAAAGTCGAAATGGTAGTGTTCCGCTTTCTGCACGATGGCTTTATTCAGCTCAAAGGTCGGCATGTATTGCGGTGCAGTGGTCGAGATAAGCCAGCCGTTGTTGCCGATGGGTACAAATACGCCAATTTTCATCACGAACCTCTCTTCATTACGTCGCAGGTGTAACGGTGTTTTTGCAAAGGCAGTGCCAGTTTTGAAAATGGCTGTGTTATTAATGTGTTAATCAGAAGTTGGTGGATTGATGCGGCTAAATGTGGACTAACTGGTCAAAAACATTGCACAGAAAACAGGCATTCATGCGCGATCGGAGTGCAGGATGTCGTGGCGAGACGGGGGTTTTGCTATGCTGAGGGCAACGCAGAATAAGGAGAGCGGGAATGACACAAGGCGCAGTGAAAACACCAGGTAAACGTTCGCAGGCGGTGAGCGCTAAGAAACAGGCGATCCTCAGCGCGGCGCTGGAGACCTTTTCGCAGTTTGGTATTCACGGCACGCGCCTGGAGCAGGTGGCGGAGCAGTCCGGGGTATCCAAAACCAATCTGCTCTACTACTACCCGTCGAAAGAGGCGCTCTATGTCGCGGTGATGCAGCAGATCCTCGATATCTGGCTGGCGCCGCTGAAAGCGTTCCGCGAAGAGCTGGCCCCGCTGGTGGCGATCAAAGAGTACATTCGCCTGAAGCTGGAGGTGTCGCGCGATTACCCGCAGGCTTCACGACTGTTTTGTCTTGAGATGCTGCAGGGGGCGCCGCTGTTGCAGGCGGAATTAACCGGAGATTTAAAACAGCTGGTGGACGATAAGTCGGCCATTATCGCCGGATGGGTGGCCAGCGGAAAACTGGCTCCGGTCGATCCGCATCATCTGATCTTTATGATTTGGGCCTCCACCCAGCATTACGCTGACTTTGCGGCCCAGGTCGAGGCGGTGACTGGAAAAACGCTCCAGGACGAAGCGTTTTTCCACAGCACCCTGGAAAACGTGCAGCGGATGATTATCGAAGGGATCCGCCTGCGTTAGTTCCCCGGTGGGAGAGGGCAGCTTAAGTCGCCCTCTTCGCACTGCATCAGCGAGGCCAGAAACGCTTCGCGCTCCACGGTTTTTTCCGCCAGGCACTGGTTAACAATCATTGGCTGGACGCTCCCGCCTTCCGTCCCCGAACCGATAAACGCACAGTCCGCGTCGCGCAGGGCAATCCACGCCTGCTGCGCCTTTTTCAGCAGCTCGCGCTGGGGGGCAGCCGCACGCTTGATGGCGGCCTGATAGGTCTGGTTGAGCTTTTTATCGGCAGTCTGGTACTGCTGCGCGCTACAGGTATTCAGCTCAAGCTGGGTAGTCGCTTTGTCGCACTCGTCGGCCAGCGCGCTAGCGCTCAGCAGCAGCGCTGCGCCTGCGAGAAATACTCTTTTCATCATCCCCTCCGTGTAAAAAAGCCGGATGCGCTGCGCTTATCCGGCCTACGGTTGTTTTGTAGCCCCGGTAAGCGTAGCGCCACCGGGGAAAGTTTACACGATTAACCGATGGTCATCAGGCTGGCGTTACCGCCTGCTGCCGCGGTATTGACGCTGAGAGAGCGCTCTACATACAGGCGTTCCAGCAGCAGGTTGGTTTCCCCGCGCGCGAAGCCCTGCACCGAAACAATTGCCCCGCTGCGGGCCGCCACCTGCTCGCAGAGTTCGCGTAGCTGGTCGGAATCACCGTGATAAATCACCGCATCAAACGGCTGCGTCATCAGCGCATCGGCTTTCGCGAAGTGAATGCGGGCCGAGACCGCTTTCGGCAGCTGTTTGGCGAGATCGCGATGCAGCGCATCGTCCGGCCACAGCACTTCACAACCGGTTGCCATCGCGGCAGCCAGCTGCACCAGCGCGTCCTGCTCGTTATCGGCCACGCACAGTACGCGCTCGCGCGGCATCAGCGTCCAGGTGTTGCGCTCGCCGGTCGGCCCCGGCAGCAGACGCTGCGTACCGGCCTGTGCCAGCTCGCCGTACTGCTGCGCAACGGCACGCAGTACAGGACGTTTCTCCGCCCAGGCGATCAGGGCCTCCAGCGGCTGCGTCAGCACGGTTTTCAGCTGTGCATCGACCGGATATTCCGCATCCTGACGTGCCAGGGTGACGCCCAGTGCGTTCTCAGGACGGTTCGCCAGCAGACGGTACAGGTAGAGCGGACCGCCCGCTTTCGGGCCGGTGCCGGAGAGGCCTTCACCGCCGAACGGCTGCACGCCCACGACCGCGCCAACCATGTTGCGGTTAACGTACAGGTTGCCCACTTTGGCGCTGCCGGTGACCTGCGCGATGGTCTCGTCGATACGGGTATGTACGCCGAGCGTCAGGCCATAGCCGGAGGCGTTGATCTGCTCAACCAGCTCGTTGAGGTTGTTACGGTTGTAGCGCACCACGTGCAGTACCGGACCGAAGACCTCTTTTTTCAGCTCGTCGAAGCTCGCCAGCTCGATAAGCGTAGGCGGCACAAAGGTGCCGGTACGCCACTCGCGGGTATCTTCGCTGTTTTCACGCACCGCCTGGAACACCGGACGGCCTTTCGCGCGCATGGTCTGAATGTGGTTTTCGATGTTGGCTTTGGCTTCCGCGTCGATCACCGGCCCGATGTCGGTGGTGAGACGGCCCGGGTTGCCCATACGGCATTCGGCCATCGCGCCGCGCAGCATCTTCAGCGTGTGGTCCGCCACGTCGTCCTGCAGGCACAGCACGCGCAGGGCGGAGCAGCGCTGACCGGCGCTGTCGAAGGCGGAGGCTAGCACGTCAACCACCACCTGCTCGGTGAGGGCGGAGGAGTCAACGATCATGGCGTTCATGCCGCCGGTTTCCGCGATGAGCGGCGTAGGACGCCCCTGCGCATCCAGACGGGTGGCAATGTTGCGCTGCAGCAGCGAGGCCACTTCGGTCGAACCGGTAAACATCACGCCGCGCACGCGGTTATCAGAGGTCAGTTTGGCGCCCACGGTTTCACCGCGGCCCGGCAGCAGCTGGACCACGCCCGCCGGTACACCGGCTTCCAGAAGAATGTTGATGCCCTGCGCGGCAATCAGCGGGGTCTGCTCTGCCGGTTTTGCCAGCACGCTGTTGCCTGCGGCAAGCGCGGCGGCAATCTGGCCGGTGAAGATCGCCAGCGGGAAGTTCCACGGGCTGATACAGACGACCGGACCGAGCGGACGGTGGGTTTCGTTGTCGAAATCATCGCGCACCTGACCGGCGTAGTAGTGCAGGAAGTCGACCGCCTCGCGCACTTCGGCGATGGCGTTACTGAAGGTTTTACCCGCTTCGCGCACCAGAATACCGATGAGCGACTGCATCTGATCTTCCATCAGCACCGCCGCGCGCTCCAGAATGGCGGCACGCTCCTGTGGCGGCGTGGCGAACCAGATAGGGGCGTTATTCACCGCGCTGTCCAGCGCCTGATCCACTTCCGCATCGGTGGCTTCACGCACGTAGCCGACGATATCTTTTGGCTCTGCCGGGTTGATAACAGGCTGCATGTCGCCGTCAGCAGCGGGCTGCTCCAGCATCGGTTTGGCCTGCCACTTCTGCAATGCGCTGTTGAGCAGGGCAGAGGAGAGGGATGCCAGACGGTGTTCGTTGGCGAGATCCAGGCCCGCCGAGTTAACGCGGCCTTTGCCGTACAGCTCGCGCGGCAGGGCAATCTTCGGATGCGGCAGACCAATCTGGCCTTCCTGGGCCGCCATCTTCTCTACGGCCTGCACCGGGTCGGCCACCAGCTCGTCCAGCGGCAGGGTGGTGTCAGCGATGCGGTTAACGAAGGAGGTGTTCGCGCCGTTTTCCAGCAGGCGACGCACCAGGTATGCCAGCAGGGTTTCGTGGGTACCCACCGGAGCATAGATACGGCACGGGCGGTTCAGCTTGCCGTCCGCCACTTTACCGGTCACCTGCTCATACAGCGGTTCACCCATGCCGTGCAGGCACTGGAATTCGTACTGGCCCGGGTAGTAGTTCTGCCCGGCCAGGCTGTAGATTGCCGCCAGGGTGTGGGCGTTGTGGGTAGCGAACTGCGGATAGATCAGGTTCGGCACGCCGAGCAGCTTTTTCGCGCAGGCGAGGTAAGAGACGTCGGTATAGACCTTGCGGGTATAGACCGGATAGCCTTCCAGCCCTTCCATCTGGGCGCGTTTGATTTCGCTGTCCCAGTAGGCCCCTTTCACCAGACGGATCATCAGGCGACGGCGGCTGCGGCTGGCCAGGTCAATCAGGTAATCAATGACGAACGGGCAGCGCTTCTGGTAGGCCTGGATAACGAAGCCGATGCCGTTCCAGCCCGCCAGCTCCGGCTCGAAGCACAGTTTTTCCAGCAGGTCGAGGGAGATCTCCAGACGGTCGGCCTCTTCGGCGTCGATGTTGATGCCGATGTCATACTGGCGCGCCAGCAGAGTCAGGGACTTCAGGCGCGGGTAGAGCTCTTCCATCACCCGGTCGTACTGCGCGCGGCTGTAGCGCGGGTGCAGGGCGGAAAGCTTAATCGAGATGCCCGGGCCTTCATAAATACCGCGACCGTTGGACGCTTTACCGATGGCGTGGATCGCCTGCTGGTAAGAGACCATATAGGCCTGCGCGTCGGCGGCGGTCAGGGCCGCTTCGCCGAGCATGTCGTATGAGTAGCGGAAACCTTTATCTTCCAGCTTGCGGGCGTTCGCCAGCGCTTCGGCAATGGTTTCCCCGGTGACGAACTGCTCGCCCATCAGGCGCATTGCCATGTCCACACCTTTGCGGATCAGCGGCTCGCCGCTCTTGCCGATGATGCGGTTCAGGGAGCGTGACAGGTTGGCTTCGTTATGGGTCGAGACCAGCTTGCCGGTAAATAGCAGGCCCCAGGTCGCCGCGTTGACGAACAGCGACGGGCTGCGGCCAATGTGGGAATGCCAGTTACCGTTGCTGATCTTGTCGCGGATCAGCGCGTCGCGGGTGGCTTTATCCGGAATACGCAGCAGCGCTTCCGCCAGGCACATCAGCGCCACGCCTTCCTGTGAGGAAAGGGAGAACTCCTGAAGCAGACCCTGAACCATCCCGGCGCGGCCGGTGGCGGTCTTCTGGTTACGCAGTTTGTCAGCCAGCTGGTACGCCAGGCTGTGCGCCTGGGCGGCAACGGCTTCCGGCAGGCGAGCCTGCTCCAGCAGCATCGGCACGGCGTCGGTTTCGGCGCGACGGTACGCGCCGGTGATGGCGGCACGGCTGACGGACTGCGGCAGGATCTGCTCGGCAAATTCAAGGAACGGCTGATGGCTCTCGTCGCCAGCGGCTGGCGCTTCCTCGCTTTCGTTCGCTGCACCGGCGAGCAGGGCAGGCAGCTCCGGCAGCCCCTCGTCGCTCTCGAGTCTTTCGAGATAGTTAAAAATCGCCTGCTTAATTAACCAGTGCGGCGTGCGGTCAATGCGGGTTGCTGCGGTCTTAATCCGTTCGCGGGTTGCGTCATCCAGCTTAACCCCCATGGTGGTCATACCCATGCCAAAGCTCCTGTTGTGCTTTCATCGTGTTTGGTCGTTAGCGTGAAATATCCACCATGTTGCAACTTTGTGCAACCGTGTTAAATGTGACCTGGTTTGCAACCCGGGAAATGAATGAATTGTTAACGGATGGTTAGCTGGAAAAACGTGCTGCCTTTGTCCCGGGAAGCCTGTTTTTATGCGGGAGTTAACACTTTTAAAAGGTGCAACCCGTAAAAGCGTGAGCGAGTGCAACCTATAGGAAACTCGTATCAAGCCGGGGATGAAATTGATGTAAATGCAGTGTTAAATCGTTTGTCAGCGGAGGGCGCATACGGCAGGATAGCGCGCCTCACCGAAACACAAGATACCGTCACCACGTTCCGGTGATCATATAACAAGGCAACCCGGACGGTTGTCGCTCGACACTTTTGGAGAATTTGAATGGCTATTAGCACACCGATGCTGGTGACATTTCTCGTTTATATATTTGGCATGATCCTGATAGGGTTTTTGGCATGGCGTTCAACAAAGAACTTTGACGACTACATTCTGGGCGGACGCAGTTTAGGCCCAATGGTGACCGCACTCTCTGCGGGCGCTTCCGACATGAGCGGCTGGCTGCTGATGGGGCTGCCAGGTGCGATTTTCATCTCCGGTATCTCGGAAAGCTGGATTGCCATCGGTCTGACCGTCGGTGCATGGATCAACTGGAAGCTAGTGGCAGGCCGTCTGCGCGTGCACACCGAGGCCAACAACAACGCCCTGACGCTGCCGGACTACTTCACCGGACGCTTTGAAGATAACAGCCGCGTGCTGCGTATTATCTCGGCGGTGGTGATCCTGGTGTTCTTCACCATCTACTGTGCCTCCGGCATCGTGGCCGGTGCGCGCCTGTTCGAAAGCACCTTCGGCATGAGCTACGAAACCGCCCTGTGGGCCGGTGCTGCGGCGACCATCCTCTATACCTTCGTGGGCGGCTTCCTGGCCGTCAGCTGGACCGACACCGTGCAGGCGAGCCTGATGATCTTCGCCCTGATCCTGACCCCGGTGATTGTGATTTTCACCGTTGGCGGCTTTGGCGATTCGCTGGAAGTGATCAAGCAGAAGAGCATCGAAAACGTCGACATGCTGAAAGGGCTGAACTTCGTCGCTATCGTCTCCCTGATGGGCTGGGGTCTGGGCTACTTCGGTCAGCCGCACATTCTGGCGCGCTTTATGGCGGCGGATTCTCACCACACCATCGTTCATGCGCGCCGCATCAGTATGACGTGGATGATTCTGTGTCTGGCGGGCGCGTGTGCGGTCGGCTTCTTCGGTATTGCCTACTTCAGCAATAACCCGGCGCAGGCGGGCGCGGTAAACCAGAACGCCGAGCGCGTGTTTATCGAGCTGGCGCAGATTCTGTTTAACCCGTGGATTGCCGGTATTCTGCTCTCCGCGATCCTGGCGGCGGTAATGTCCACCCTGAGCTGCCAGCTGCTGGTCTGCTCCAGTGCGATCACCGAAGACCTCTACAAAGCCTTCCTGCGTAAAAACGCGAGCCAGAAAGAGCTGGTGTGGGTAGGGCGCTTTATGGTGCTGGTGGTGGCGCTGATTGCCATCGCGCTGGCGGCCAACCCGGAAAACCGCGTGCTGGGTCTCGTGAGCTACGCGTGGGCGGGCTTTGGTGCGGCGTTTGGTCCGGTCGTGCTGTTCTCCGTCATGTGGTCACGTATGACCCGTAACGGCGCGCTGGCGGGAATGATTATCGGTGCGCTGACCGTTATCGTCTGGAAACAGTTCGCGTGGCTGGGCCTGTACGAAATCATCCCAGGCTTCATCTTCGGCAGCATCGGTATCGTGGTCTTCAGCCTGCTGGGTAAAGCACCGTCTGCCTCCATGCAGAAACGCTTTGCGGAAGCAGACGCGCACTACCACTCCGCACCGCCGTCTAAGCTGCAGCCGGAATAATTCTCCCCTCACCCTAACCCTCTCCCCAAAGGGGAGAGGGAATAAACCTCTCTTGCTAAATTCTGCAATTTACGTTGATATCGCTGCACTTATAACAATGAGGATAGCGAAGCATGACAATCAAAACAGGGTTAATGGCGGCGGCATTATTGATGCTGGCGGGCTGCAACGCGCCATCGCAACATGCGGCGGTAGAAACCTGCAAAGCGGATAACCAGATGCAGCAAACCACGCTCTATTTCGGCTTAAACCGTCCTGCCGGGGCGCAGATCACCAGCAACGAATGGCAGCAGTTTGTTGACCAGGACGTGACGCCGCGTTTCCGCGATGGCTTAACGGTGTTTGATGCCCGCGGGCAGTGGCTGGGGAACGACGGGAAAGTGGCGCGTGAACCGAGCAAGGCGTTGATGCTAATCCACGGTAAAGATGCGCAGAGCGAGAAGAACATCGAAGCGTTGCGCGGGATTTATAAGTCACGCTTCGCGCAGGAGTCGGTAATGCGTGTCGATCAGCCGGTGTGCGTGCAGTTTTAATGAAAACGGCGGGATAACCCGCCGTTGTTGTATCGTAGGCCCGCGCAAGCGAAGCGCCGCCGGGCACAAACGGCACAAAACTTACAGCACCAACCCCGCAAAGCTCGCCGACAGCAGGCTCACCAGGGTCGCACCGTACACCAGACGCAGACCAAACCGCGACACCACGTTACCCTGCTGCTCGTTCAGGCCCTTAATCGCCCCGGCCACGATGCCGATGGAGGCGAAGTTCGCGAACGACACCAGGAATACGGATAAAATGCCCAGCCCGCGCGGGGACATCTGGTGCGCTATTTTTTGCAGCTCAATCATCGCCACAAATTCATTCGCCACCAGCTTGGTTGCCATAATGCTGCCCGCGTTTAAGGCATCGCTCAGAGGAATCCCTACCAGCCATGCCAGGGGATAAAATACATAGCCGAGGATTTGCTGGAAGCTCATGCCAAATACGCTGGAGAAGAGGGCGTTAACGGCACTAATAAGCGCGATAAAACCAATCAGCATCGCCAGTATAATCATCGCCACTTTAAAACCGGCCAGAATATACTCGCCAAGCATCTCGAAGAAGCTCTGCGATTCATGCAGTTTTTCCAGTTTGATATCCGGCTCCGCTTCCGGTCGCGTCGGGTTGATGACCGTGAGAATAATAAAGGTGCTGAACATGTTCAGAATCAGCGCCGCGACGACAAATTTAGCGTCGAGCATGGTCATATATGCCCCGACAATTGACAGGGAGACCGTCGACATGGCCGTGGCTGCCATGGTGAAGAGACGACGAGAGGAGAGATCGCCCAGCACGCCTTTGTAGGCAATGAAGTTTTCCGACTGACCGAGGATCAGCGAACTCACCGCGTTAAAAGATTCCAGCTTGCCCATACCGTTCAGTTTTGACAGCAGCGTACCGATTACCCGAATAAAAATCGGCAGGATCCGCCAGTGCTGAAGAATACCAATCAGCGCGGAAATAAAAATAATCGGGCAAAGTACGCCGAGGAAAATGAACGCCAGCCCTTTTTCTCCCATGCCGCCAAAGACGAAATTGGTACCTTCACCGGCAAATTTGAGCAGCGACTCAAAAAATCCTGAGACGTATTTAATCAGGAATAACCCGCTTTCGGCGTGCAGGAAAAAGAACGCCAGAGCAATTTCTATGACAATCAGCTGTAAAACAAAACGAATGCGAATTTTTCGGCGGTCGAAACTCACCAGCCAGGCAAGCGCGAGAATAATGACCAGCGCCAGCAGGAAATGGACAATTTTAAACATAATTTAATTTCACCAGGTGTTTGAGGCGGTTATTTAGCCACAGCCCTGAATCAGCGTAAATGGGCATTTTCGTTATAACTTATAAACTTAACGATAACACCTGAAACTATTATCAGGCTGGGCGTTTACAACTCGTTATCAAAACACCGCACATTTCGCTTGTGTTTCTTTCTGCCGTAATGATAATCACTATCACAAGAATTTACCTTTCTTTGCATCAGTTGACCTCGATAAACATTTAAGGTGTCGGCATGTTTGTTCCATTTCTCATTATGTTACGTGAAGGGCTCGAAGCCGCCCTTATCGTGAGCCTCATCGCCAGTTATCTGAAGCGAACCCAGCGCGGGCGCTGGATTGGCGTCATGTGGGTCGGGGTATTCCTTGCCGCGGCGCTCTGCCTGGGCCTCGGTATTCTCATCAACGAAACCACCGGCGAGTTTCCGCAGAAAGAGCAGGAGCTGTTTGAGGGTATCGTCGCCGTGATTGCGGTGGTGATCCTCACCTGGATGGTGTTCTGGATGCGTAAAGTCTCCCGTAACGTGAAGGTGCAGCTGGAGCAGGCGGTGGATAACGCGCTGCAAAAGGGCAATAACCACGGCTGGGCGCTCATTATGATGGTCTTTTTCGCCGTCGCGCGCGAAGGGCTGGAGTCTGTTTTCTTCCTGCTGGCGGCGTTTCAGCAGGATGTGGGGATCTGGCCGCCGCTGGGGGCCATGCTGGGCCTCGCCACGGCCGTGGTGCTCGGTTTCCTGCTGTACTGGGGCGGTATCCGCCTGAACCTGGGCGCCTTCTTCAAGTGGACCAGCCTGTTTATTCTGCTGGTGGCCGCAGGTCTGGCGGCAGGGGCGATTCGCGCCTTCCATGAAGCGGGCCTGTGGAACCACTTCCAGGACGTGGCGTTCGACCTCAGCAACGTCCTCTCCACGCACTCTCTGACCGGCACCCTGCTCGAAGGTATCTTCGGCTATCAGGAAACGCCGAGCGTCAGCGAAGTGGCGATGTACTTTATTTATCTGGTTCCGGCGCTGGTGCTGTTCGCTATGCCGCTGCGTACCGGCACGCAGGCGTCGCGCGTTGCGCCGTAATAGTTGATTTAGTTACAACATACTTTTAAAGGGAAGAGTCATGGCAATTCAGTTCCGTCGTAGTGCGTTATGCGCAGGCATTGCCGCGCTGTTCGCTTCTGCATTCTCCGCCTGGGGCGCGGATGTTCCACAGGTTAAGGTCACCGTCAACGACAAGCAGTGTGAGCCGATGACCCTCACGGTGAACAGCGGAAAAACCCAGTTTATTATTCAGAACCACAGCCAGAAGGCGCTGGAGTGGGAGATCCTGAAAGGCGTTCTGGTGGTGGAAGAGCGTGAAAATATCGCCCCTGGCTTCAGCCAGAAGATGACCGCCAACCTGCAGCCGGGCGAGTATGAGATGACCTGCGGTCTGCTGACCAACCCTAAAGGGAAGCTGATCGTCAAAGGTGAAGCGACGGCCGATGCGGCGAAAGGCGCTGCGGTGCTGAGCCTGGGCGATGCGATTACCGCGTATAAAGCCTACGTCACGAAAGAGACGGCGGACCTGGCGACGGCAACCAAAGCCTTTACCGATGCGGTGAAGGCCGGTGATATCGAAAAAGCGAAATCCCTCTATGCGCCAACCCGTCAGCACTACGAGCGCATCGAGCCGATCGCCGAGCTGTTCTCTGACCTTGATGGCAGCATTGATGCCCGCGAAGATGATTTCGAGCAGAAAGCCGCCGATCCGAAATTCACCGGCTTCCACCGTCTGGAGAAAGCCCTGTTCGGCGATAATTCTGCCAAAGGGATGGAGAAGTATGCCGACCAGCTGAACAGCGACGTGCTGGAACTGCAAAAGCGCATCAGCGAGCTGGCCTTCCCGCCGTCAAAAGTGGTGGGCGGCGCGGCCGGGCTGATTGAAGAAGTGGCCGCCAGCAAAATCAGCGGCGAAGAGGATCGCTACAGTCATACCGATCTGTGGGACTTCCAGGCCAACGTCGACGGCGCGCAGAAAATTGTTAACCTGCTGCGTCCTCAGCTGCAGAAAGAGAACGGCGAACTGCTGGCCAAAGTGGATGCCAACTTCAAAAAGGTCGACACCATTCTGGCGAAGTACCGCACCAAAGACGGGTTTGAAACCTACGACAAGCTGACCGATGCCGACCGTAATGCGCTGAAAGGCCCGATTACCGCCCTGGCGGAAGATCTCTCTCTGCTGCGTGGCGTACTGGGTCTGGACTAAGCACGATGAATAAGCATAGCGAGAACGACGTGGTTGAGCCTTCACGTCGTCGGTTGTTAAAAGGGGTAGGGGCGCTGGGGGGCGCGCTTGCTCTGGCCGGTGGCTGTCCGGTGGCGCATGCGGCGAAACCGCAAAGCGCGCCCGGCACGCTGTCACCCAATGCCCGCATGGAGACGCAGCCGTTTTATGGCGAGCATCAGTCGGGCATCCTGACGCCGCAGCAGGCGTCTATGATGCTGGTGGCCTTTGATTCGCTGGCCAGCGATAAAGCCGATCTGGAACGCCTGTTCCGCCTGCTGACGACGCGCATCGCGTTTCTTACCGCCGGTGGACCGGCGCCCGATACGCCGAACCCGCGTCTGCCGCCAATGGACTCCGGCATTCTGGGGCCGTTTATTGCCCCGGATAACCTGACCATTACCGTTTCGCTCGGTGAATCGCTATTTGACGCGCGCTATGGGCTGGCAAAACAGAAGCCGAAGGCGCTGCAAAAAATGACGCGTTTCCCGAATGACTCCCTGGATGCGGCGCTGTGTCACGGCGACCTGCTCCTGCAAATTTGTGCTAATACCCAGGACACGGTGATCCACGCCCTGCGCGACATCATCAAGCACACGCCGGATCTGCTGAGCGTGCGCTGGAAGCGGGAAGGATTTATCTCGGACCACGCCGCCCGCAGCAAAGGGAAAGAGACCCCGGTGAACCTGTTGGGCTTTAAGGACGGTACGGCCAACCCGGACAGCCACGATGGCGCGCTCATGAAGGAGGTGGTGTGGGTCACTGCCGATCAGGGCGAACCGGCATGGGCGGTGGGTGGAAGCTATCAGGCGGTGCGGATTATTCAGTTCCACGTGGAGTTCTGGGACCGCACACCGCTCAAGGAGCAGCAGACAATCTTTGGTCGGGATAAGCAAAGCGGGGCTCCGCTCGGCATGAAGAACGAGCATGATGTGCCTGACTACGCCCGCGATCCCAATGGCGATGTAATTGCGCTGGACAGCCATATTCGTCTGGCCAATCCGCGCACCAAAGAGACGCAATCGAGCCTGATGATGCGTCGGGGCTACAGCTACTCGCTCGGCGTGACCAACTCCGGTCAGCTCGATATGGGGCTGCTGTTCGTCTGTTATCAGCACGATCTGGAGAAAGGTTTCCTGACGGTTCAGAAGCGTCTGAACGGTGAAGCGCTGGAAGAGTACATTAAACCTATCGGCGGCGGCTATTTCTTTGCCCTGCCAGGGGCGCGCGACAGTAACGCGTACCTCGCTCAAGGGCTGATCGAAGCCTGATAATCGTCCCTGCGATAGTTCGCGGGGACATTATTTTTTCATATGACTATCTTGTTGTTATATTTCTGTAATATTTCTATATAAGACTGAATCCACTGCAGGTGCAGTCTTAAAAGTTGCATTCAGGTAAAATAAATGTTGCATTTGTGATAACTCCTGATGTACTTAAGATAAGACAGCGGTAGTTCCCGGCAGTGATGCTGAATCACTATGGAGATCGCGAATGGTTGCGTCCTGTACTGGACAAGGTAAACATAACAACCGCAGCACCCGGCGCGGAGGCTCAGACTCCGGCAGCGATTTCCTCACCACTAAATTCTCCCCCCTTCCTCAAGAATCTGATTCGACCGACGTGCAGAACGGTGCGCGTAGCTGTTCCGTATCGTCATCCGATAAAGCAAGCAATGGCTTACAAGGAAGCCAACCCTCTGATGTTCGTGCGCATAATCGTGCCGAAGCTGGCGCGTGTGATGAATACCAACAACTCAAGGTGCTATCCATGGGAAGACAAAAAGCAGTGATCAAAGCTCGTCGCGAAGCAAAACGTGTGCTGAGACGGGATTCACGTAGCCATAAACAGCGTGAAGAAGAATCGGTCACCTCGCTTGTGCAGATGAGTGGCGTAGAAGCAATTGGCATGGCCCGAGACAGCCGTGATAATTCTCCAATTGTGGCGCGCAATGAGGCTCAGGCGCACTACCTGAATGCTATCGAGAGTAAACAGCTCATCTTTGCTACCGGTGAAGCCGGATGCGGGAAAACCTGGATTAGTGCAGCCAAAGCGGCGGAAGCGCTGATCCATAAGGACGTGGAAAGAATCATTGTTACCCGTCCGGTACTGCAGGCTGATGAAGATCTCGGCTTCTTGCCCGGAGATATTTCGGAGAAGTTTGCCCCGTACTTCAGGCCCGTCTATGACGTGCTGGTGAAGCGGCTGGGCGCATCCTTCATGCAGTACTGCCTGCGACCAGAGATTGGCAAGGTGGAAATCGCGCCGTTCGCCTATATGCGCGGACGTACATTTGAAAATGCGGTCGTCATTCTTGACGAGGCTCAGAACGTGACCGCTGCGCAAATGAAGATGTTTTTAACGCGCCTCGGGGAGAACGTGACGGTTATCGTTAACGGCGATATTACCCAGTGTGACCTGCCATCCGGCGTGAAATCCGGGCTGAGCGACGCCATGTCACGTTTTGAGGAAGATGAGATGATTGGGGTGGTACGCTTCACCAAAGAGGACTGCGTGCGTTCGGCGCTCTGCCAGCGCACGCTGCAAGCGTATTATTGAGTTTGCTGTTGTGTTCAAGGCCCGGGAAACCGGGCTTTGTTTTTTGTGCGGACATGTGTCGGGTGGCGCTGCGCTTACCCGACCTACAATACCCGTAGGCCTGGTAAGCGCAGCGCCACCAGGCATAAAGAGCGCAGGGAGTCTCAAGGTTCGAACCCCCAGGTGCGATCCAAAAGAAAAAAGCCCGCATTTTCATGCGAGCTCTTCTTCAAATATGGCGGTGAGGGGGGGATTCGAACCCCCGATACGTTGCCGTATACACACTTTCCAGGCGTGCTCCTTCAGCCACTCGGACACCTCACCATATTGTTTTGCTGCCTGACCGCTTGGGGGGCAACGGGGCGCTACTATAGGGAGTTGCGCTAAAACGGTCAAGCAGATTTTCTGTATTCGTGTGCGTTCGGTTAAGCCTTAATCAGCTCTTGTCGCAGCACGGGTTATTAACGCTGAGAATCGAGCACTTCGCTGTTTTTAACCACTTCCTGTGCTTTGCCGTAGCTTTCGATCAGCAACTGGTAAGCAGGGAAGATGTGGGTGTATACCTCAGCCCACTCCGCCGCGTCCTCACGGTTCCAGGTTCGCTGGATCTCAGAGGCCACCGCCGCCGTATCCATCGGAACCACACCGGCCTGCACCACGCGCGCCAGGGTGATCTCCTGCGCCATCTTGCTGTAGGTGCCGGAGGCATCAATCACCGCAAATACTTTATACCCGTCCGCCACCGCGCTAATTGACGGGAAGGCCATGCAGACGCTGGTGATAGTGCCCGCGATAATCAACGTTTTGCGCCCGGTGGCTTTTACCGCAGCCACGAACTCCGGGTTATCCCAGGCGTTGATTTCACCTTTACGGGCAACATATTGCGCATGCGGCGCGTTGGCGTGGATCTCCGGGATAAGCGGTCCGTTCGGTCCCTGTGGAACGGACGCGGTGGTGATCACCGGGATCTTCGCCAGGGTCGCGATCTTCGCTAACGCTGCCGCACGAGCGCGCAACTCTGGCATTGGCATATCTCCGACGGTCTGGAACAGACCGCTCTGGTGATCGATAAGCAACATCACCGCATCGTTCACATCAATAACCGGACGGGTGCCATTAAAATTCGCAGGTGTAGACATCTTCTTCTCCTTTATTACGTTCAGATCTGGCCGAAGCGGCCGGAGTTGAAATCACGAATGGCTTCGTTGATTTCGCTTTTACTGTTCATCACAAATGGGCCATAGCCCACGATGGGTTCATTCAGCGGCTCGCCGGCCATCAGCAGCACTTTTGCATCGCTGTTCGCCTCCAGGTGCAGTTTGTCGCCTTCCTGACTCAGTACGACCAACTGGGCTTCACCTGCCTGAGTGGTACCGTTCACCGTGATGCTGCCCTCAAGTACCACCAGCGCGGTGCTCCAGCCTTCGGGCTGATTGAGCGTCAGATGGCTTCCCTGGTTCAGCGCGATGTCCCAGACGTTGAGCGGTGAGAAGGTGTGCGCCGGGCCGGTAACCGTGTCGTAGCGACCGGCAATAACCCGCAGCGTTCCACCGTTGTCAGGCAGCGTCACCACCGGGATGTCGGCTTTCGTGATGCTCTGGTAGCCCGGTGCGGCCATCTTGTCTTTCGCAGGGAGGTTGACCCAAAGCTGCATCATTTTCAGTTCTCCGCCTTTCTGCGAGAACGCGCTTGAGTGGAACTCCTCGTGCAAAATACCTGCGCCTGCGGTCATCCACTGCACGTCGCCGGGGCCAATCACACCGCCTTTACCCGTGGAGTCGCGATGCTCCACTTCACCGGAATAGACGATAGTGACCGTTTCAAAACCCCGGTGAGGATGCTGGCCTACGCCGCGTTTCGCACCATCTGCCGGAAAGGTGTACGGGCCTGCGTAGTCCAGCAGCAGGAACGGACTCAGCGGCTCGCCGTGGGTTTGATAAGAGAACATTGAACGGACCGGGAAACCATCGCCAACCCAGTGCTGACGAGGAGCGGTATAAACGCCTGTTACGTTTTTCATGATTAACTCCTGATGTTCTGTTGATGTAATTAGCTTATATTCAGGGTTAATATCCCGGTAGATAGTGAAAATGGCATTCACTGTTCCGAAAATAGAACAATGAGGACTTATGCAGGATCTCAATGACTTCGTCTGGTTTGTGAAGGTGGTGGACTACGGGGGGTTTGCGGCGGCGGGAAGGGCGCTTGACCAACCCAAGTCCAAACTGAGCCGCAGGATCGCGCAGCTCGAGGAGCGGCTTGGCGTACGGTTGATACAGCGCACGACGCGGCAGTTTACGGTGACGGAAGTGGGGCACACTTTCTATCAGCACTGTAAGGCCATGCTGATAGAAGCAGAAGCGGCAGAGGAGGCCGTTGCTGCGCTGCAGGCTGAGCCGCGCGGCGTCGTCAGGATCACCTGTCCCGTCACGTTACTGCACGTCCACGTGGGACCGATGCTGGCGCGGTTTATGGCGCGCTACCCCAGGATTAATCTCCAGCTTGAGGCCACCAATCGTCGGGTCGATCTTGTTGGCGAAGGTATTGATGTCGCTATCCGCGTGCGTCCGCGTCCGTTTGATGACAGCGATCTGGTCTTAAGGGTGCTGGCTGACAGGGGGCATTGCCTGGTGGCAAGTCCGCAGTTGATTGAACGTATGGGTAAACCGCGAATGCCTTCCGAGCTCAATGAATGGCCTGGATTAAGTATGGGGGCCGGTAAACAGGTGCATAAATGGGAGCTCAGTGGGCCAGAAGGGGTGAAAGCGGAGATCCACTACGCACCGCGCTTTATTACCACCGACATGCTGGCACTGCGGGAAGCGGCGATGGCGGGCGTGGGCGTTGTACAGTTGCCGATATTAATGGTGAAGGATCAGCTTGCGTCAGGGGAACTGGTACGGGTGCTGGACGCGTGGGAACCCCGACGGGAAGTGATTCACGCGGTTTATCCTTCGCGGCGCGGCATGCTGCCGTCGGTCAGGACGCTGGTGGATTTTCTGACTGAAGAGTATGCGAAGATGGTGGAAGAGTAGCTTTTTGTAGGTCGGGTAAGCGTAGCGCCACCCGACATAAAGAGCGCAGGGAGTTTCAAGGTTCGAATCCCCCCTTTCGGAGAATATAAAAGAAAAAAGCCCGTACTTTCGTACGAGCTCTCATCTCGAATATGGCGGTGAGGGGGGGATTCGAACCCCCGATACGTTGCCGTATACACACTTTCCAGGCGTGCTCCTTCAGCCACTCGGACACCTCACCATATTGTCATCCCGTTGTTGCCGGGACGGGCGCTAATGTAAGGAAAAGCCGAACGGCCGTCAACCCACTTTTTCAGTAATTTAGCGCGTTTAGACAAACTTCAGGCAACATGATTCTTAAATGTGCTGAAAGCGTCTTTTTTATCAGCAACACAGTTACGCAATAAATTTGTTATGCTGGCAATCCACTTGAAAATGAAAACAAAACAGCGCAATAAAAGGCAGGAATAACTATGGATATACTCTTCTATCACCCCACGTTTGATACGTCATACTGGATCAAGGCGCTTACGGCGGCGTTACCCGGCGCACGCGTTCGCGAGTGGAAGCGTGGCGATAATGAACATGCTGACTATGCGCTGGTCTGGCATCCTCCGGTCGAAATGCTCCAGGGTCGCAAGCTAAAGGCCGTTTTTGCCCTGGGAGCTGGGGTGGATTCCATTCTGAGCAAACTGAAGGCACACCCTGAAATGCTGCCGGAAGAGATCCCTCTGTTCCGTCTCGAAGATACCGGAATGGGCCAGCAAATGCAGGAATATGCCGTGAGCCAGGTGCTGCACTGGTTCCGCCGCTTTGATGACTATCAGGCCTTTAAACAGCAGGCCCACTGGGAGCCGCTGCCTGAGTACCGTCGCGAAGACTTTACGATCGGCATCCTCGGTGCGGGCGTGCTGGGCTCAAAAGTGGCTGAAGCTCTCGCTCCGTGGGGCTTCCCGCTGCGCTGCTGGAGCCGCAGCCGTAAGGACTATCCGGGCGTAGAGAGCTTTGCCGGAACGGATGAGCTTCCGGCCTTTCTGAACGGCACGCGCGTGCTGATCAACCTGCTGCCAAACACGGCGGAAACGGTAGGGATCATCAATGAAACCTTGCTCAATCAGCTCGTCGATCAGAGCTACCTGATGAACCTGGCGCGCGGAGTCCATGTTGTGGAAGGCGATCTACTGAAGGCTCTGGACAGCGGAAAGCTAAAAGGCGCTATGCTGGATGTCTATAGCCGTGAACCGCTCCCCGGGGAAAGCCCGCTGTGGAAGCACCCGCGCGTCGCGATGACGCCACATGTGGCTGCCGTGACGCGTCCGGCAGAAGCGGTGGCCTACATATCCCATACCATCAGCGAAATGGAAAAGGGTCATGCGGTCACCGGGCAGGTCGACAGGCAGCGCGGCTACTGAGAGAAACCCGGCGTTCGCCGGGTTTTTGCTAATATTCGCCGCTGATAACTGCTATCCTTTGGAAAAACCGCAGAGGAGTAAGAGATGTATCCCGTTGACCTGCATATGCACACCGTCGCCAGCACCCACGCGTACAGCAACCTCCATGATTATATCGCCCAGGCGAAGCTTAAAGGTATTAAGCTGTTCGCGATCACCGATCATGGTCCGGACATGGCGGATGCCCCGCACTACTGGCATTTTGTGAATATGCGGATCTGGCCACGTCTGGTGGACGGCATTGGGATACTGCGCGGCATTGAGGCGAACATCAAAAATATCGACGGTGAGATCGACTGCACCGGCCCGATGCTGACGTCTCTGGACCTTATCCTCGCCGGTTTTCATGAGCCGGTTTTCCCGCCTCAGGATAAAGAGACCAACACCGCGGCGATGATTGCCACTATTGCCAGCGGCAATGTGCACATTATCAGCCACCCCGGTAACCCGAAGTATCCGATTGATATTCAGGCTGTCGCGCAGGCGGCAGCAAAACACCGCGTGGCGCTGGAGATTAATAACTCCTCCTTTGTTCACTCGCGTAAGGGCAGCGAAGACAACTGTCGCGCCGTGGCGGCCGCCGTGCGTGATGCGGGTGGCATGGTGGCGTTGGGCTCAGACTCTCATACCGCGTTTACGCTGGGTGATTTCAGCGAGTGCCTGAAAGTGCTGAATGATGTTAACTTCCCGGAAGCGCAAATCCTGAACGTGACCCCACGCCGCATGCTCGATTTCCTCGAGTCGCGCGGAATGGAACCGATTGCCGAATTTGCCGATCTTTAATTGTGTAATGGAATAAAAAAAATGAACGAGTTTTCCATCCTCTGCCGCGTGCTGGGTACGCTCTATTATCGCCAGCCGCAAGACCCGCTGCTGGTGCCACTTTTTACGTTAATTCGTGAAGGTAAACTGGCGCAGAACTGGCCGCTGGAACAGGATGATTTACTGGAACGTCTGCAAAAAAGCTGCGACATGCAGCAGATTGCGACCGACTACAATGCGCTGTTTGTCGGCGATGAGTGCCGCGTTTCGCCATACCGTTCTGCCTGGCAGGAAGGGGCGACGGAAGCGGAAGTCCGTGCTTTCCTCTCCACCCGCGGTATGCCGCTGAGCGATACGCCAGCCGATCATATCGGTACGCTGCTGCTGGCAGCGTCCTGGATCGAAGATAACGCCGGTGATGATGAGAACGAAGCCATTGAAACCTTGTTCGAAAGGTACCTGCTGCCGTGGGTCGGGATGTTCCTGGGTAAAGTTGAAGCGCATGCCACCTCGCCATTCTGGAGAACGCTGGCGCCGCTGACCCGCGACGCTATCGCGGCAATGTGGGATGAGCTGGAAGAAGAGAACGAAGAGTGATTTAAGTCACATAAATTATGCAACTCATCAATTCATTTTGCATGTAATGTGCTGATGATCTCATTTCTATGGTGCGCTTCTGCTAAGATGCGCGCCATGAACATATTACTTTGTATCGCAATAACGACAGGTATTCTCTCCGGGCTCTGGGGATGGGTAGCCGTGTCTCTCGGATTGCTCAGCTGGGCCGGATTCCTCGGCTGTACCGCCTATTTCGCCTGTCCGCAGGGGGGAGTCAAAGGGCTCTTTATCTCAGGCTGCACGCTGATGAGCGGCGTTATCTGGGCGCTGGTGATCATGAAAGGCAGCGCGCTGGCACCGCATCTGGAGTTGCTGGGGTATATCATGACGGGCGTCGTCGCCTTTTTAATGTGCATCCAGGCTAAGCATCTGCTGCTTTCATTTGTGCCGGGAACCTTTATGGGGGCGTGCGCGACCTTTGCAGGGCAGGGTGACTGGAAGCTGGTGGTCCCTTCACTGGCGCTGGGGTTGCTGTTTGGCTATGCCATGAAAAACAGCGGCTTATGGCTGGCGTCGCGGCGGGAAAAAGCGCAAAACATCACGGCAGTGAGTGAATAAAAAAAGGCGAGATAATCATCTCGCCTTTTTTATGCGCTTCCTGTCAGGATTCCGGAGGGACTGACATATCGCGGTATTTCACCAGTATCGGGTTCTGCACGTCTGCTTTGTTTTGCAGATCCCACAGCCCGCGGTCGATACCGTCGTTGATTAAGTAGATCACGCCGGTTTCAATGGCTGACATCAGACACATCATGACCGGCTCGTTAGAGGTGTAGCCAATTTCACCTTCCAGTAAACGCTGGTAATCGATGAAGCGGAATACCCCAGCCTGAACTTCATAAGACAGAATGGTTTTGCTGGTGTTCACTGAAGAGAGCACTTCGCCTGTACTGACGTTGACCACACGCAGGTTAACGGCGATCTGGTCAAGCTGGTACTGGGTATCCGCACCGATACCGAAGTACCGCGCGCCCGCACCACCCGATTTAACGTTACTTTCGTAACCAATAATCGATCCTTCAATCATTACGTTCGCTGCCGCCAGAGATTCCAGAGGCGTGCGGTTATTCGCCGCGACGGTACCATTTTCCTGTGCGGCACGAATGATTTTTCGTTCATTCAACAGGTTCTGAAGACCCTGACGTTCCAGCGGAATAAACCAGTGCGAATCCTTGAGCGCGGTAACCAGCATCGCGGTGGCGCTCTGCGGCACTGCCGTGGAGAAGTTACTTGCCGGGTAAGGTTTGAATTGCCCGGTTTCATCCTGAATATTGTATACGGAGACAAATATTTTCCCCGTTGGAGCAGGTAAATGCGTTAAATCACGATAACTCTGGGCCCGAGGCATTAATGTTGGTTTTGCAGCTTCTTTAGGTGGAGCAGTTAAACAACCGCTCAATAAGCACACTGCAACAAATATCAGGAAGCGCTGCATGATCGTTGTCCTTATTTAGCTATTGTTTAAAAGTCAGTTGAATTACTTTGAAGACCGGAAACCTGAATGGTGGAGATCCTTCCGGTTTTACGATCGGTCACGTTCAGCTGTAGCTGTCCGTCCGTGTTGGCGATATCAACGATAAAATCGTTGGTCACCATTCGGCCGGGTTTACCGGTATTAATGTTGGTCAGTAACCCGCCTAAAATCTGCGACTGGATAGCCTGCGTGAAGTTGTCCAGGGCGGATGGGGTATCAATGCTAAAATCCTTTAAGCTAGGGTCCTTATAGGAGTTTTGCGCCTGAGCTTCATTCAGCAGGAACGCACCGTTGTTAGGGTTACCGCCAAAGTTAGGGTTACGGAACTGAAACGTCATGTTTCCGGCCCAGCTGATGGGTGTGATCAGCATTATCGAAACAACTGCATATGCAATACGCATGACAGCCTCCGCATATCGGTTCGCTAGAACTCGTCTTTTGCTAAATCGCTGGTGCTTAATAGGGCTTTATCTATTTGCAGGCGATTAATAGCGTCTTCTGATTGTGCCAGTGCTAAGACTACGTTTTTATCGAAGTCTATTTTGGTCGGGAATAAAAACGTTTGATAAATAACGTACTGATTAGCCGTTATTGTTATCCAACTTCCCCATCGTGCACTGGGCCGCTCGTTGATTGTTATATTACCCGTGTAGGTGCTGTCCCATTTGTCGCTGAAGGCACGGTAAAAACTGTGCCCGACCGATGAGACAGTGTGGTCTGTTAACAATCCGGGAACTTCGACCTCGACGGCCTTCAGATTCCCAGCAGCGAGCAGGAAACTCGCTGCGGCGATCCAACTCAACGTGCGCTTCATGTGATTAACGCCTGAGGTTATCGTTTGCCCACGAAACCGCCTGAGTTCGGTTTTTCACAGCTATCTTCTTGAAAAGATTATAAAGGTGCGTCTTTACCGTATTTTCGCTGATAAATAACGAACGGGCGATTTCAATATTTGAAGCACCAATGCGTAACTTATTCAGGATCTCTTTCTCACGGTGCGTGAGCAGTGCTGACTCTGTGCTGTTATAGCGATAATTTCCGGAGTGTGTGATGAGATAGCTGGCAAGCTTTTGCGAAAAATAACACTCTCCGCGCAATATACCTTGCAGCCCCTCTACCACCCGGTCTTCTTCTTCCGTGACGTAGAACACGCCATTGATATGCGGCCAGCTTTCAATATCTCTGAAAGGATATTCATCAGGCGTATTCAACAATAGCACGCGGATATTATTGTTTTTCCTGCTTAAAATATCCTGCCAGTAATGGATAAGCTTTTTATCAGCTTCCATCATATCGAAAAGAATGATGCTGCCAGGTGCAATATCATCAAAAGAACGTTGAATATTATGCAATTTCCCGTTCAGTGATAAAGATTGCTTTAAATGTTGTAATAATGCTGTCGCTTGCAAAGAAGGTTTTGTGATCAACAGTAATGTATGACCATGTAAACTATGGACTTCATTATACATGATGAAACCCCACTTTATTTTGGCACCTGACAGCTGTCCTCCTGTTTAAAAGAGGACACCAGAAGTACTGACAGATGTTGCACTGCTGTGTGTAGAATCAGACCATAACCTCCACAGGGAGGTAAATATAAAACCAATTTCGTACATCTAATTTCAATCTAGCTTTTACGAAGTTTAAAGCAAGTGTTAAACATGTAACAGGATGTAAAAATCAATATTAATTTGTGAAATTAGGTTGTTTGTAATGGCAATAATTGATGAGAAAGTTGTACACCTAAATAGATGTGCACAGATTTTAAAAATCATACAAATATTTTTAATTATTTGATTTTTAATGTTATTTGTTATTTTTGTAAAGCAGTAATTAAGTATGAGTTTCAGATGATTTCTAAGCCCGAGAATGAGCGACTGTCTGGCTTAAGAAAAGAAGCTCCGTGTCACGCGATGAGAAAAATGTTCTCCTGCCGTTACGTTTAAACAACCCGGGAGGAAGCGTGGACAGCCTTCGTCTCGTTGTACAACCCTTTCGCAACACACCTTTAATAAAAAATATAAGCTGGCCTGATTAAAGTGATTTTTGATGCAAATTACGACTTTGTGGTGACCCGATAAATAAAAATAAGCCACGCGGGTGAGATATTTAAAATGTTTCAGCGGACATACTCTTCACCGTAACGACGCGTTAACACAATACGAGTCGTTTAAACATGGAGTGATTAAATAGCCAGGTCCAGGGTGACAACATGAAAAACGCATCGTTAATTATGATGTTTACATTACTGGGTGCGCCTGGATTTGTAGCCGCAGCGAATTCAGATTTGGCAAATTCTGAATATAATTTTGCGGTTAACGAATTAAGTCTTTCATCACTAAATCAGGCAGCCATTATTGGTCAACAGGGCGTTTTCAATAACGCTGAGGTTCGCCAGGACGGTTCAAGACTCTTATCCATTGTTTCCCAGGATGGGGCAGGCAACAGAGCGAGGGTTGATCAATCAGGGAGTTACAATTTAGCCTGGATCGATCAGAGCGGTAACGCGAATGATGCAGGTATTACGCAAGATGGATACGGTAATAGCGCGAAAATTATCCAGAAAGGGTCGGGTAATAGAGCAAATATTACGCAGTACGGTACGCAGAAAACCGCAGTTGTAGTGCAGAAACAGTCGCAAATGGCTATTAACGTTATTCAACATTAGCGCTTTCGCGACGACTTTAATCAATCCGATGGGGGTTTACCATGAAATTTATCAAAGTGGCAGCACTTGCAGCAATCGTAGTTTCTGGTAGTGCTATGGCGGGTTCTATTAATCAGGGCGGTTGGGGTCATGGACATGGTCACGGTGGATACAGTGGCCCTAATTCAACCCTGAATATTTATCAGGACGGTGGCGGTAACTCCGCGGTTGCTCTGCAGACAGACGCCAGAAATTCCGTGCTGAATATTAGCCAGAAAGGTGGCGGTAACGGTGCTGACGTTGGTCAGGGTTCTGATGACAGTAAAATCAACCTGACCCAGAAAGGATTTGGCAACAGTGCGACACTTGATCAGTGGAACAGTAAAAAATCCGTCATGAATGTTAGCCAGACCGGCGGCTTTAACGGTGCACTCGTAGACCAGACTGCGTCCAACTCAACTGTTAACGTTACCCAGATCGGTTTTGGTAACCACGCGACAGCTCATCAGTACTGATACTGAAATCTGTGCTACAAAAAACAGGGCATCAGCCCTGTTTTTTTTCGGGAGTTCATCATGAATACCTTAATTCTACTCGCCGCGCTTTCCAGCCAGATAACCTTCAAAACGTCGCAACAGGAAAATATGACCACCATTATTCCGCAGGTCACTTTGGCGCAATCGTGTGATTGTCAGGTTCAAATTGTTTCTGTTCGGGAAGGGCAGGGGGGACAAAGTTCGTCCCGACAGCAAAATACCCTTTTTATACCCGCTAATCAGACGATTGATTTAATGCGCCTGAGTTTAAATATTAACGCAGGAGACACGGTAAAAATCGTGGTCACCGTTTCAGATGGAAAATCGCTTCATTTATCACAACAGTGGTCACCAGCGGGAAGTTCGATCTAAATATTCATGAAATCAATATGTTGCGAATGTGGCGGGTCTGTGCCGTTGAGCTATGCTGATATCAGGGACCTGGTCGTTATGTTCCTTAACGTGAGACTTCGTTTGCCGTAATAAATGAAGCGCGTTTACCCCTCATGGACGATTTTCATTGAGGAGTACCTATAATGAACAACTATTTTGCTCGACTCGCGGCAGGCCTGGGTCTGGTCGTCTCTGCTTTGAGTATCCCGGCTTATTCGGCCACAGTTGTTAACGGTGGTGTCATTCATTTTCGCGGTGCCATTGTTGCAGACCCCTGTGAAGTCACTCCCCAGAAGCAACAGTTTGCAATGTCATGTCCAGATAATAACCGTATGCAAACGCGTATGGTGAGCTATGAAGAGGCGCTTAACGGGAAAGTGAGCGACTCAAACCTGGCGACGCTCAATATGAAATACCTTAACCCTGAAAAAACGCTCGCGGTTGTCGAAATCCAGTATCGCTAATGCGCACTCTCCCGCCCTGCGGTGGAAGAGGTTTTTTTCTGATAGTTTTTTCTCCCGGTCTCCTCTGCGATACACTTAAGAAAAAGGCGGGTTGCAGAGGGGCTTTATGAAACCGCAAATTGACATTATTCATGGCGATATTACGACCATGCACGTCGACGTTATCGTCAATGCGGCCAATCCCTCCCTGATGGGGGGAGGCGGCGTGGACGGGGCTATCCACCGGGCTGCCGGACCGCAGCTGCTGGAAGCCTGTAAAACCGTGCGGCAACAGCAGGGCGAATGTCCTCCCGGTCACGCGGTGATTACGCTTGCGGGCAATCTGCCTGCCAGAGCGGTTATTCATGCCGTAGGGCCCGTCTGGCATGGCGGGGACCAGCACGAAGCGAGTATTCTGGAAGAGGCTTACCGGAACTGTCTGCGGCTGGCCGCCGACAACGGCTATAAAACGATGGCGTTCCCGGCCATCAGCACCGGGGTGTATGGTTACCCTAAGGCCGCCGCCGCAACGATCGCCGTAGAAACCGTTTACCGCTACCTGTCGTTAAAACCGCTGCCGGAGAAGGTGATTTTTGTCTGTTTCGACGACGACACCACGCATCTTTATCAGCGGCTTCTGACTCAGCGCAGACAAGAGCTGGAAAGCTGAAACAAACGCGGCGCATCTGGTGCGCCGCGTGTTCTAAGAGGCTTTCGCCTGCGGTTTTCCTGAAAAGAGGAAACGCAGAAGCGGGATCCGCAGATGGATTTCGTAGAGTACGATCGCCACCCCCACAACGAACACCAGCCCGGTAAAGAAGCCCAGCGTGTTGGAGGCGATGTGCGGTGTGATGTAAGCCCCGAAGAAAAGCGTCAACGGGTGATGCACCAGATAGATAAACAGCGAAGCATTAACGAAGTAAGTCACGCGGTGGGACTTAAAGTTCAGCAAACGGTGGCCCAGCGCGAATACTACGTTCACCATCCACAGGCCCAGCAGCATCGTGATCACGCTTTCCGTTTCATACATCCAGGCGTCGCCGCTTCCGTAGCGCTGATTCAGCAGATAGGCCGCGAACGCGAGGGTGGCTCCCAGCGCGCACCACGGTGACGGGGTGACAAACAGCGATTTAAGCTTCGGATGAATAAACGCCAGCGCGCCGATTAAAAAGAACGGAATGTAGAACAGCGACTGCATCACCACAAAATTAAATAACCCGTCGCTCAAAATCGGCGGGTAGACGATAAGCAGGGTCCGTCGCACGGCGGCATAGGCAATCCCCAACAGCAAGAAGAGCACTGACAGTTTGCCCATCGTAACGTTGGCGAAAAAGACGTCGGCCTTCGTACTCAGATGGTGGCGCAGGCGGCTGAAAATCAACAGACTCACCGTGGTGAGCACCACCAGGACCAGCAGGAACCACAGGTGAGACACCAGCTCCCAGACCAGCGTGTTGTACTTTTCATACAGCGTCAGATTCGGCCAGTTCTCCGCTTTACCCTTCACGTACTGCAACATAATGAACTGGGGCAGCGTCAGCAGCGGAATGGCGGTCAGCATGGGGATCCCCACGCGCTCTACGCGCACTTTCCACCAGCGCTTGAGCGGGTATCGCAGAAACAGCATGTAAGAGAAATAGCCGGATATGACAAAAAACACCTGCATACGGAAGGCGTGAATTAAGTCATTAAACAGCGTCAGCCACCAGGAGGGCATCTGGCTATTCACGTGCCAGGTGTGGCTGGAGTAAATCAGTGAAATGTGAAAGGGGATCCCCAATAGCATCAGCCATGCCCGGATCGAGTCGAGGAAATATTCACGTTCTGTTGGTGTTGTGCTCATATAACGTTGTGCATTCTCAGACTTTTCGTCTTATCCCTAAGACTCATAATGGTTACATTCGAAGGCAACCCTACACCAAGACCGACACCCTGTCTCCAGGATAAGCACGCAAAGTGAATAGCGGGTTCTTTCATTTGCTTAATCCCTGAGCCAGCAGCTGAACAAAGCAGTGATAATGTTGTCGGATTGCCTGAGTTTCCATTAAAATGGATCGGATCGATATAAGCACACAAAGGGGGAAGTGCTTACTTATTATGAAACATAAACCACAGATGATGAAAATGCGTTGGTTGGGTGCTGCAGTGGTGTTGTCACTGTATACCTCATCGGCACTGGCCTTTAACATCGACGATGTCGCAAAACAGGCAAAATCGATGGCAGGCAAGAGCTACGAAGCGCCGAAAAGTAACTTGCCCTCCGTTTTCCGCGACATGAAGTATGCGGACTATCAGCAGATCCAGTTCAATCACGATAAAGCGTACTGGAGCAATATCAAAACCCCGTTCAAGCTTGAATTTTATCATCAGGGTATGTACTTCGACACGCCTGTTGCCATCAATGAAGTGACGGCGACAGCGGTTCGTAAGATTAAGTACAGCCCGGATTACTTCAATTTTGGCAATGTGCAACACGATAAAGATACGGTGAAAGACCTGGGCTTCGCAGGCTTCAAGGTGCTTTACCCGATCAACAGCAAAGATAAAAACGACGAAATCGTCAGCATGCTGGGTGCCAGCTATTTCCGCGTCATTGGCGCGGGGCAGGTATACGGGCTTTCTGCGCGTGGTCTGGCTATTGATACCGCGCTGCCATCAGGTGAAGAGTTCCCACGTTTCCGTGAGTTCTGGATTGAGCGTCCAAAACCAACGGACAAACGTCTGACCATTTATGCGCTGCTGGATTCCCCGCGTGCAACCGGCGCCTATCGCTTTGTGATTATGCCGGGTCGTGACACGGTGGTTGACGTGCAGTCCAAGGTTTACCTGCGTGACAAAGTAGGCAAACTGGGCGTTGCGCCACTGACCAGCATGTTCCTGTTTGGGCCGAACCAGCCGTCTCCGGCAACCAACTTCCGCCCGGAACTGCATGACTCCAACGGTCTGTCTATTCATGCCGGTAACGGTGAGTGGATCTGGCGTCCGCTGAATAACCCGAAACATCTGGCGGTTAGCAGCTTCGCAATGGAAAACCCGCAAGGTTTCGGTCTGCTGCAGCGTGGTCGTCAGTTCTCCCGCTTTGAAGATTTGGACGATCGCTATGACCAGCGTCCAAGCGCCTGGGTCACGCCAAACGGTGACTGGGGTAAAGGTAAAGTCGAGCTGGTAGAAATTCCAACCAACGACGAAACCAACGATAACATCGTCGCTTACTGGACACCGGATCAGCTGCCGGAAGCCGGTAAAGAGATGAACTTCAAGTACACCATTACCTTCAGCCGCGACGAAGATAAGCTGCATGCGCCGGATAACGCGTATGTGATGCAGACTCGCCGCTCAACGGGTGATGTGAAGCAGTCAAATCTTATCCGTCAGCCTGACGGGACCGTGGCGTTTGTCGTGGACTTCACCGGCCAGGATATGAAGAAACTGTCGCCGGACACCGCCGTTGCCGCTCAGGCCAGCATCGGTGATAACGGTGAAATCGTTGAGAATACCGTGCGTTACAACCCGGTAACCAAAGGCTGGCGTCTGACCCTGCGCGTGAAAGTGAAAGATCCGAAACAGACCACTGAAATGCGTGCTGCGCTGGTCAGTAACGATCAGCCGCTGAGTGAAACCTGGAGCTATCAGCTACCTGCCAATGAATAATACATCTGAATATATTGATGCCATGCCGCTGACGGATATCGAAAAAGCGGCACTGCCTAAGAGCGACATCCGCGCGGTTCACACCGCGCTGGATGGTGAACATCGTCAGTTTTCCCGTGATGATGATACGCCGCTCGGGTCAGTCAAGGCGCGTCTGGAGCAGGCCTGGCCGGACTCGCTGGCGGAAGGGCAGTTGATTAAAGACGATGAAGGGCGCGATCAGCTTCAGGCGATGCCGAAGGCCACGCGTTCCTCAATGTTCCCCGATCCATGGCGCACCAACCCGGTGGGCCGCTTCTGGGATCGCCTGCGCGGGCGTGATGTTACGCCGCGCTATCTGTCGCGCCTGACAAAAGAAGAGCAGGCGTCCGAACAGAAATGGCGTACCGTGGGGACCATCCGTCGCTATATCCTGCTGCTTCTGACGCTGGCGCAGACGGTCGTCGCGACCTGGTACATGAAAACCATCCTGCCTTATCAGGGCTGGGCGTTCATCAACCCGACGGACATGATGGGCCAGGATCTCTGGGTCTCCTTCATGCAGCTGCTGCCGTATATTCTGCAGAGCGGCATCCTTCTGCTGTTCGCGATTCTCTTCTGCTGGGTCTCGGCCGGTTTCTGGACCGCGCTGATGGGCTTCCTGCAGCTGCTGATGGGGCGTGACAAATACAGCATTTCGGCGTCAACGGTCGGGGATGAACCCCTCAATCCCGAGCACCGTACCGCGCTGATTATGCCTATCTGTAACGAAGACGTTGACCGCGTATTTGCGGGCCTGCGTGCGACCTGGGAGTCCGTAAAGGCGACCGGCAACGCGGAGCATTTTGACGTTTACATCCTGAGCGACAGCTACAATCCGGATATCTGCGTTGCAGAACAAAAAGCGTGGATGGAGCTGATTGCAGAAGTGCAGGGCGAAGGGCAGATCTTCTACCGCCGTCGCCGCCGCCGTGTGAAGCGTAAAAGCGGTAACATCGATGACTTCTGCCGTCGCTGGGGTAACCAGTACAGCTATATGGTGGTGCTGGATGCGGACTCCGTCATGAGCGGTGACTGCCTGAGCGGTCTGGTGCGTCTGATGGAAGCCAACCCTAACGCGGGTATCATTCAGTCCTCGCCGAAAGCGTCCGGCATGGACACCCTTTACGCGCGCTGCCAGCAGTTCGCCACCCGTGTTTACGGGCCGCTGTTCACGGCGGGCCTGCACTTCTGGCAGCTGGGTGAATCCCACTACTGGGGTCACAACGCCATCATCCGCGTGAAGCCGTTCATTGAGCACTGTGCGCTGGCGCCGCTGCCGGGTGAGGGTTCGTTTGCCGGTTCTATTCTGTCGCATGACTTCGTGGAAGCGGCTCTGATGCGTCGTGCTGGTTGGGGCGTCTGGATTGCCTACGACCTGCCGGGATCGTACGAAGAGCTGCCGCCAAACCTGCTGGACGAGCTTAAGCGTGACCGCCGCTGGTGTCACGGTAACCTGATGAACTTCCGTCTGTTCCTTGTTAAAGGGATGCACCCGGTTCACCGTGCGGTGTTCCTGACGGGCGTGATGTCTTATCTCTCCGCACCGCTGTGGTTTATGTTCCTTGCGCTCTCCACTGCGCTGCAGGTCGTCCATGCCCTGACGGAGCCGCAATACTTCCTGCAACCGCGCCAGCTGTTCCCGGTGTGGCCGCAGTGGCGTCCGGAGCTGGCGATTGCGCTGTTTGCCTCCACCATGGTGCTGCTGTTCCTGCCTAAGCTGCTCAGTATCATCCTGATCTGGTGCAAAGGCTCGAAAGAGTACGGCGGTTTCTTCCGCGTGACCCTTTCACTGCTGCTGGAAGTGCTGTTCTCCGTGTTGCTGGCACCGGTGCGTATGCTGTTCCACACCGTATTTGTGGTCAGTGCGTTCCTGGGCTGGGAAGTGGTCTGGAACTCGCCGCAGCGTGATGACGACTCCACGCCGTGGAGCGAAGCCTTTATGCGCCACGGTTCACAGCTGCTGCTGGGTCTGGTGTGGGCGGCCGGAATGGCCTGGCTGGATCTGCGTTTCCTGTTCTGGCTGGCGCCGATTGTCTTCTCGCTGATCCTGTCGCCGTTTGTGTCCGTGATCTCCAGCCGTTCGACGGTGGGGCTGCGGACCAAACGCTGGAAACTGTTCCTGATCCCGGAAGAGTATTCCCCGCCGCAGGTGCTGGTGGATACCGATCGTTATCTCGAGCAGAACCGCAATCGCACGCTGGATGACGGCTTTATGCACGCCGTGTTTAACCCGTCATTCAACGCCCTGGCAACGGCGATGGCCACTGCGCGCCACCGTGCCAGCCAGGTGCTGGAGATTGCCCGCGATCGTCACGTTGAGCAGGCGCTTAACGAGACCCCGGAAAAACTCAACCGCGACCGTCGACTGGTGCTGTTGAGCGACCCGGTGACAATGGCGCGTCTTCACTACCGCGTGTGGTCCGCTCCGGAGAAATACTCTTCGTGGGTGAACTACTATAAGGACGTGAAGCTGAATCCGCTTGCACTGAAGGCGAAGTAAGTTTTTAAGTAGGGCGGATAAGCGAAGCGCCATCCGCCAAATAAAATACCGGCTTAATTGCCGGTATTTTTTTAGAGGTTACTCATGAAAATAATCATCGTCGTACTGATGGCATGCCTGCTCAGCGGCTGCGGCAGTATCATCAGTCGCACCATTCCAGGGCAGGGCCACGGAAATCAGTATTACCCTGGCGTGAAATGGGATCTCCGTGATTCCGCATGGCGCTACCTCACCGTGCTCGATCTGCCGTTCTCGCTGATTTTCGACACGCTGTTGCTGCCAATTGATGCCAGCCATGGCCCTTACGAATAGCGTAAATTAACGCTCGTCCCACTCATCGGCTGCGGTTTGACCTTCTTCCGTATCCAGCGGCGGCTCGAGCTGAAACTCGCCCTCATCCCACTCGTGTAGGGTGTTCTCTTCCAGCCATTCCTGCCGAAGTTCGATTTCGTCATAGTTGCCATCGAAGACGGCCTGCGCACCTTCACCGCTCAATATCGGCAAACATTCCCCTTCTTCACCTTCATCGGCAAAGAATTCGGCCTGCCACATAATATCCCCATCCTGCAGAACGTATTTCTGGATATTAAGCTGTTGCACGTCAGCATCTTCTTCTTCAACGCCGGGGTTGTCGGCGAGGAACTCTTCACGAGCGGCATCAATAGCTTCTTCCAGCGTACTATAGAATACATATTCTTTATCGGACATAATGAGTTCCTCAATGATTATGTTTATCAAATGTATAGGTGCATGAATGCGAACTGTCAAAGCCTACATCTATAGTAGGGTATCGAGCTTGCAGCAGGTTGATGCTTTTGGCTTAGATCGCCAGATTAGTACAGTATTAGACTTCCTCGAAAACGCTAAACTACCCGCTGAATTAGGGTATCAGCTTGATCCAAGCAATCATGAAGTACTGGACAGTGATAAAGGATTGTCAGGCTACGCCGGACACAACTTCACGAAGGGATCATTGGGGCGGTTCAAGGAACGTGTAAGGTCAGGAGAGATTACTGAAGGTTGTCTGTTGATTGAGTCCGTTGATCGGTTCTCCAGAAAGCAGGGCTATGATGCAATCGATGAGTTTACTTTCCTGATCAAACGTAACATTGATATTGTTGAAGTTGAAACGGGGCAAATTTACAGCTATAAGCTCGATCACAAGTTATCTGCATTATCCACAAGTATTGAACGTGCTCACCAGGAATCGAAGCGAAAAGCACGTATTAGTATGAAGTCATGGAAGCATCGTAAAGAAGCATCTTTAGCAAATGGGGTAGCTCTTAACAACAACACACCAGATTGGTTGTCGCTCAGTACTGATAAACTGTCATATGAGATTGACTATCACAAAGTAGAAACTATTAAACGAATCTTTCAGATGTATCGTGATGGGTACGGGGTGACTCATATCGTTAAGGTACTCAATGATGAAGGTAACAGGTACAACGGCAAAGGTTGGAACACTGTCACTGTATATAACAAATTACGTGATCGTCGTCTTAATGGCTTTCTTGTGGGTAAGTACAAAACCATACCCAAAAAAATTAATGAAAGTACTAATGAAGCCGAAAAACGAATTTTAGAGAATTTAAAGATCAAGAAAGAAGCGAATGATAATGCTAAACGTATCTATCCGGTAGTTGTTGATGATGATCTTTTTCTAAAAGTCCAATCATTGATGGATAGGAATGTTTCAAATAAAAAGCAAAGAAGTACTACAACAAAACAACGGAATTTATTTAACGGCCTAACTAAATGCTATGAGTGCGGTAGTCCTATGATCGTTCAGAGTATGTCTAATGGGGGGCAGTACTTACGTTGCTATAGACAACGTACTAAAGATGAAAAGTGCAATTCAAAGATGCTAAGGTACAGCGTTACGGAAAAAGTTTTATTAGAACATATAAAAGGGTTGGAACTGGATGATATTTATGGGGATAAAACACAAAATAATTCCGTGGATACCCTAAAAAATCTTCTTCAACAAACCAACAACAAATTATTAGAGCTTAATGAAAAGATTAAAAGTGCTAATGATGAAGAAGAATTGTTTGCAATAATGGAATTTAAAAGGAAAAGAAATATAGAAAAAGAAGACTTGATCGCAAAAATTAACTCAATCGAAAATGCAAGTGAAGTAGTTCGGCTTTCATATAATTATGATATCGGTGAAATTTCAAATCAAGATAACACTGTCCTTAGAAGAAAAACAAATGAGAATATATCAAAAGTAGTAGCCTCAATTAAATGTTTAAGAACTGACTCAAGTTACATAGGTGCTTATTATTCATATGATATCACTTATCATAAAGACATACTTAAGCATCTACTATTAACCGATAACAATGGGGCACTGTTAAGTGAAATCAGTATTTATCAAAAGAACAATGAACGAACTTATATCGTCAAAGAAGACAAGGAAATGGTATTCAGAGTAGAGTCAAACGGTGATGTATGGGTATTGTATGCAAGTAGAAAGAAAAGCATAAATGATCTTTTGCATTACATCAATGTAATGATGGTTGGTCGAGAACCTGATACTTTTAGTTTTGTGCTTAATGAAGATATGATTGAATGGATCGACTAAGTGGCATATCTTAAGGTTGAACTGTATCGACAGTTATAACAAGTCTTTGTGAGATTCGAGCACTCAAGATTTATAGTGTATTAATAATTCTATAGTTGAGAGTGTTCCAAATCCCCATCATTTTAGCACCTTTTTGAAGGTTCCGAATAAATATCTAAAAGATAAAAAAAGGAACCTCAAATGAATTTTCTAATAGAAGTATTCGCAGCCATTCTTTACATTTTAGTTATTTTCCCCATGTACATAGTCTGTTCAATCATCTTTATGGTGTTATGTATCATTACTCTACCTTTGAAGATACCGGTAATAAATAGATGGGTTAGGAACTACCTGAAACGGAAAAAATAACATGATAAAATATAAGTACCATGTACTTAATGTTTTCTCTCAACTTCTTCAATACTTCCAGATTGAATCAACAATAACGATTTAAAAACCCGTGAAACGATTTTGAAAAAAATCCTATACTAAAAATGTCTTCACATATCTCGCATGTTTCGAAGAATAATAATAAATAATATATAGATTGTGACTCATCTATCCTTCCATTGAAAAGATACCCTACGCCGTAGGGTTCTTTTTACATGGGATCTATTACGAAATCGAAATCATTTAATAAGGAAAAACAAATGAAAACCAAAAAAAAGGATGTAAAAACTAATTGTGTGACCGTGAGATTAACTGACGCTCAACTTATCGCTCTACAGGAGCTATCTAAGAGTGGGGTATGCGAGCGTGTATCACTCGCAAGTGCTTTTCAGTACTTACTAAACCAACACATCATTCTAAAAAAGGGCTAACTCTCACAGGCCAAGTAGATGTGAGAAACGCGATCAAAGGAATTGACGCGTTAATTATAAAAGGAAGTTCAAATGAAACAATGGAAAAACACACAATATGAAAACTACATAGTAAGCTCTGATGGTGAAGTTTTTAATACTAAGACAAATAGAAAACTTAAAAACTCATTAAGTAAATCGAATGGGTATTATAAAGTATCATTATCTGTAAAAGGATATGGTAGTAAAGTTATTGAGGTTCATCGTCTTGTAGCCGAAGCATTTATACCACGCAATCAATCGTTGAAATTAGTAGTTGATCATATTGATGATAATCCATTAAACAATGAAGTTAGTAATTTACAATGGATTACTCAGAAAAATAATATTGCAAAAATCAAAAAAAGAAAGCCTTGTATTCGTTTTACAAAAGAAGAGAAAGAAGAGATTATTAGTACTTACAAAACTGGCAAGTACTCATTGATTGGAATAACAAACTATTTTAATAATCTTTGGAATCGTTCAGTATCACGTCAAGCTTATACAAGGATTATAAAAAAAGCAGGGCAATAAAATACAAATGGCCTGTAGTGGGTGGAATCACTACAGGCCATCTATTAATTACATTTATACAGGAGTATTTATCATGGCAAAAACCTATTCAAGTTTTGATAATAGAAACATAAAAGCACTAATAAGCCAGTACAAGCTATACAAAGATATCCCATGTGAAGATATCAAAAACATTATGAAGGATTCAGTAGCTAAACTGAATGTGAGGGATAAGATTAGTGTATACGATGTGTTTACAGTATTGAGTAATGAAGATGAAATACGAAATGATTTACTATTCAAAACTATCAATCTTATTAAAATAAAACAGAATAAGAAACAAGTAAAAGAACGTATGATTAGGTACTACGGGGCAGCGATAACGGATGCAGCAAAACGAATAGAGCAGTACTTGATGGAGCACCCTGACGCACTACCAGCACCAGCATATGGACAAAGAACGCTAACGTATAAAGAAGTTGGTAAGCTATTAGAACTACAAAAACAAGGTAACTTTATTGATGACATGATTGAGTACTTAAAGAGCTTGCGTTAATTGTGCCTTATTACGGCATATTACGGCATATATCCATGCCGTATTACGGCAGAAAAAGCCCCTGAAACCCGCGTTCTACCATCAATACGGCAACTAAGTATAGAGATACGAAATCCATTCCATTTCATTCCATGTATTTCTTTCTCTATCAGTATTCAATGAAACTGTGACTGCGTCACGAATACTACTCGTCGTGAACTCCTCGTAGTATTGGTTAGAAACGTTCCGTTTTTCTCGCTGTACTCGAAAAGACGGAAGGCGTTTCTTCTCGCTTTGCTCGATAGGTGTTAGTACAGCAAGTGAAGTACCTAAAGTGAATTGGTAAGTCCGAAATGCCCCGCCAGTTTAACCCCTCTCGCTCCGGTCATATGATGCCATTTGATAACTACATAAAGTACTGGATCAAGTGTGCAATTTTTGTGTACAAAGAGGTACTTAAGAGAGGAATAACATGAACAGAAAACAATTCATCCAGTCGCATGGTGCGACATGTAAAAATTGGACATGGAGTTGGTCATTTGTTAATCACGACAAGAAAATGGTGATCTTTGGTGCTTGGGATGTTCAGAAAGAGCAAGAAAGATCAGTCATACTAAGGGAGCGGTGGAAAACCAAAGTAGTTGATGGTAGGACAAGAAAAAATCTGGGGTACATTCAAGCTATTGAACACATCCAGTTGATAGCTGAAGGTTATGATCTTTTCACGTTTGATATGGAGCAGGGGCGAAACGATGAGGATAGAGATGTAGCTGTTATCAAACGTTTCACCCCTAAACTTGAAAAGCGTTACCTTCGAAAAGAAGGTACTGTTTGGTATGCTGACTTTTTACCTAATCCGTTTCCTGACGAAATTACCTCACCTGAAAACTACGCTGAAGGTGCAAAAAAGCAAGTTACAGTAAACTCCTACGAGCGTGATCCAAAAGCACGACAGGCTTGTATTGACCATCATGGAACTTCATGCATGTGTTGTGGATTTGACTTTGAGAAAGTCTATGGTGAACACGGTAAAGGATTTATACACGTTCATCATATCAAACCACTACATACAGTAGGTGAGAACTATGTGGTAAACCCGATTGAGGATATGGTTCCCCTTTGTCCTAACTGTCATGCAATGATACATAGGGGAAGTGAAGTCTTAAGTTTAGAAACATTAAAATTAATAGTTGAGAAAAAATGAGTATATTAACAGTAGCAGCTAAATATAAAGATTTGTTTTCAGTGCTTTCATTTATCATAGCATGTACTTCCTTATTTTTTTCAGGTAGAACAGCATGGCATGATAGATCGAGATTGAAAATTTCAGGTCGAGTTGTATACGAACCGGTTTACGAAAAGGCTTATAAAATTGAAGTGACAGTTCTGAATGTTGGCAGGCGTGATGCTGTATTAGAAGGGATTTTATGCCATTACGAAGGGAATAATACCAGACATAGTTATGAAAAAAAAGGATTTATACTAAAAGAAAAGCAAAGAGAAATGTTTCAAATAGAGTTCAGGGATTTAGTAATTACAGATGATGATGGAAATGCTTATGAGTTAGAAAACATTACCGTATTGGATGTTGAAGGGAAAGAGCATGAAATTCCTAATTCAAAAAATCTTATTGCAAGGTTTTCTAAAGATGCATAACCTATCGAAAATAAAGATAGCTAAAAAATACGAGTGAATTAGAAAGTCTCATACGGAATATGATAATTTAAGTTGGTTTTTAGACTTACTACATTTAGGAGGCTGATTGTTTAAATGGCATATGTTAGAATCGTCATATGCAAACAGCAGGGAAAACAAAATGCAAATAATGAGGATGACATACGACGACATTGATAAAAATGGCTATGCCAAATTACACGTCTATGGAATAGGAACTTTCTCGGTATTCAGTGGGCAGAACCCATATACCAATGATCCCAATTGTGCGTTTATGCCTAATAGTGCCATACCTCCAGGAAGGTACTGGATAGTAGACAGGCCAACCGGATCAATAGTGAACCAGATACGAGCATGGGGCGTTGATCTCTACGGTGGTAATGATCACTCTGAATGGTTCGCCTTGTTCAACGCACAAACCATGACAGACAGTATTCATGTTAATGGTGTTGCTCGTGGTGGTTTCCGTTTACATCCACTCAGGCCGGATGGGTCAGGGGTCAGTGAAGGGTGTATTACCTTTGCGAACCGTCCTGATTTCTACACTGTGCGTACTCAGCTACTACGCACTAAGAAAGTGAAAGTACCTGGTTCCAGAAGTGGATTAATGGCCTATGGTTATGTTGATGTACAAGGGAGTAGCGACTATGCGAACTGTAAGAAACGTTAATATAGCCTTGTTCGTCATATGTGTGGTTCTATCGGGATGGTTATCGAGCTTCGGTAAACCCCTAAACGGTCTAACCATATGGTTTATGGATAAAGCATATAGTGTGTTTGGTTCCATGCTAAGCGAGCCATATGAAGCAGATGCTGATCCGATTAGATTCACCGCAATAATTGTAGCTGTACTGATCTATGCAATTGTCATGTTTGTAATCATCCGCTTACTCTTCAGAAAGTTTCAGGCCAAACGCTAATCCCCTATTTTATTAAGTACCCTCACTGCATATGGTGAGGGTATTTTTTTTGTACTTAATTACTGGCTCTAAGAATAAATACATCAACAATAGATGAGGTGAGTTTATGGAAAAATATATTATTAAGGGTTTTGTTTATGAAGTGATTGGCAATGTGATAACCGTCCAGCCAGTACAAGAATTTAAGTTTCAATTTTATCCAAGCGGAAATCAGCCATGTCCAGTATTTGCTATCAAACAATATGTCATTGATGAACTACTGAACATGGGGAACGATGAGTTATTCAATGCTTCACTAACTGATGAGACTATCATTACTGCAAAGAGTTTAGTATGTAAGTAAAATTGAGCGGAAAGCAGTAAATATATAGAAAGGTTAGCAGTACTAACCCACTATAGGATTTACGAAATGATAAGAATGGAATTTAACACATATGATGATGGATCATACTATTTTCTGTATGTTACAGAGGAAGTACGTATAGAAACTAATGGTTCTGATGGTTTGCAGATGGAAACACGCGATTCGAGGGTAAGGGATTTGGGTGATCCGTTCCAGTACTTAACCATTAAAGAGCGAAAGGATGAGTACTTTAATGAAGCCATTGTAAATCCGTATATTGAAGTATTAGTTATAGCGGTGAAGGTACTCCACCGCTTGTTAAATGTTGTAGATTCTAATTAGAGAAATGGAAAAGATTATTCATGTCCTTTTTTAAGGATGCATGTGTTTTGATTAAATCTTTAAAAGTATCAACTAATGTTTTCCCATAGTTGATATTGTAATGATATCGTTCAGAAATATCATTTACATCAAACCCTATTGCATTTCTCAAAGTTGCCAACGCTTTTTGATTTTTGATGAAATAATTTTTGAAAATAGTATCATCTTTTGGTGATACTTTCCAAAAGGTAAGTGATTGTAATTCGTTTTCCAAAGCTGTTAATTTTATTTGCAGTTGATCTATGACTTCTTTTTCTGTTGTTACTAAATGAGGAAAATTTGGAGGGTCACATTCTGGTTCAGTATTATTGAGGTTCCGTACATTTTCATATGTTTTCAGCATTTCCAACGAAAAAAGATCGCAATTAGTCCAGAATTTAGTAACTTGATTTAATGCATTTTCCTTTATTTTAGTTTGAAACCAATTTTTAGCGTTCCATGCTGCATAAAGGGCTGCCCCTGCCATAATGATATTGGCAATAGAACTAAACCAGTCACTAACCGAACCCCACTCGAAACCTTCATTACCAGAAAAAAGAAACTTTATAAGTACTAAGCATGAAATAATTAATAACGCAGAGACAATTGTTATAAGAGCAATATTTGCTTTTCTACAGTCCATCGAAGGATGTTCCTAAAATCATAAAAGGTAATGCAATCACTTTACCATTAATCACCGAATAACGTACACTCCGGTTTCACGCTACGCCTACAATGGGGTTATGGTTTGTTTGCGTAGGTGTGGCGTGAACTTAGAACGGTAGTTCTTCTTGTCCACAAAACCAATCATCACCATGTTGTTCAATCACACGTTGTTCAGCATGTAGGTAACTCACAGCGTCCAAAACCTCTTTAAATGGCGTTTCGCTAATCAGTACAAAACAATCCCTTTCAACCGTTCCCAGCCAGAACACCCCGCCTAAAGAACCTTCAAATATCACCCGATCACCAAACTTGAATTGCTCAAGAGCACTTCCACGATAGCAGACCGTGAACCATACCCCGTTGTTGGAGAACTGGTGAACCCCTCTACGTTTGGATGGATCATAACCGTTCTTATTGCTCATTTCTTAGCCCTCCGCTCATGTATAACTACTGTAAATTTATACAGTATATTCGTATCATTCAAGACAAAACACTAAAAAACAAATAAAAATGATCATTTTCAATGAGTTAAGTGATTATCTTTAGTGTGGTTAGTCTTTCATTGATATCTGAAAACGATCAATAATTGATAATTAACCAATTTTAGAGATAAGCAGGGATGAGCAATACAACCTTCATAGCAGAACCAATCATGACTACATCAGGCCAGCTCGTAGGATGTGAAATGTTAACCCGCTTCCATCATGAAGATCTGCCAGTACTGAATAGTAAGTACTTCATCATGGCTATGACGGTCGAAGGGAAGAAGGAACTACTGAAACAACAATTAGAGACTGTAGAAGTTCATGCGTCATGGTTCAGAGAGCACCGGCTTTTCTGTACCGTTAACGTTGATACGATACAGGCACGGCTATGTGTGTTTGACAGGGAGATTATTCAGCTATTGGATAAAATGGATTTCATCAGGCTTGAGATATCAGAGAACTTTGAAGGGCTTGAACTCGGTATCAATCATCCAGTACTTAAAACACTGTTAAACGTTGGCTATCGCCTGTTCCTTGATGATCTTGGATCAGGCTTTGCGAATACAGCAGCACTTTCTACTGGTTGCTATGAGGCGGTCAAACTTGATAGGGCTTTCTACCGTCAGGAAGTACAGAAACCTACATTCAACGTACTGATGAAGAACATCATGAAGTACTGCCCGTATGTGATCGTTGAGGGAGTAGAGCAGCGGCAAGAACTACCAGTACTACGTGATGCTGGAGTAACAGCCGTTCAAGGCTACCTCTACCGTTCAGTGAACTTCTCTAAGGTACAAATGCTGTTATAGAGAAGAAGTAGTTGTTTCTTGAATTTGATGGGCATAGATAGATATATAGTACTGTGTTTAGTCTAAGCTCTGTATGGTTAGAACATACAGGGCTTTTTTTATTTCTCAAGTACAAAGTAATTATGAATTAGATTGATGTTAAGTTATTTTTAGAATAACTAATTAGTTCTTCTGGAAGTATTGATTTACAAGTAAAGTATATTCAAAGTGGAAATAAAAAGATAATTCATAATAAGTACTGCCAGTAAACATATATCACTTTGATTTTAAGTTATTAATCTAAATATTTTTTCCTTTATAAAACAATGGTGAATTAGATTTGCGTAATAAATCAATTCAAAAGTATTTGCATTCATCATTTCCACTGATTATATTCACTCTCACTGAATCAGCAGTAGCTAAAATAAAATGTTAAGGCGTTTTTTTCTGAACTTCATAATACAAACAAAAAGGTAATTCTATGCTTTATTCACAACTACACTCTACAGCAACAACTTATCAGAATGGCGTAGTTATTCGTTGTCGCTCAAAAATAGTAGCTTACTTTCGTCAAGAACCTTTCAGCATAAATGGTAATAATCATCGCTATTATGGTTTTATTGATAATAATGGACAATGGTATGAAACTGATGAGCCAATAGCATTTTGTCCGTACTGGAATAGTTTTGACTATGAATTAGGGGGGGCTATCATGTTTGAACTTGACAGTACTATACCAGTACATAAGATCGATAAGCCAAAATTACCTCACGGTAAAGTTGAAGGTTATGAAGCATGGCATGATACATACATTGCACATATATTAAATGATGGGTGTAATGATATTATTATTCATGTATACAATTATGATAGCTCATTACGTTGGATTCGGTGGTCATATGGTCGACTTAATCATTCAGGAACAGAAGAAACTACTTTATATGAGAAACGTGAAGGGGATTTAGTAAACCGTATACATGGTAATATATTAGAACCAGGTTTGTTCAAGAACATACCATTTGAACATAACGTAATATGTAAAGATATTGGTGTAGTATACGCTTCTGTAGGAGATAACCTGAATAAGTTGGCTTTTTTTGCAGAGGTAGCTGGTATCAAGGAATACACGGGTACACCTGAACCGATAACGTATAGACAGTGGGATATTGGTAAACGTGATTTCATCTAAATCTTAGCCCACACAAAGTGGGCTAACGAGTTATTTTTTATCCATCATTTCGATGATAAGTTTCTTTGTTTCGACAGAACATAAAGCAACGTAGCTTTCTTCATCGTCAGTTTGGATGTTGTTAATCCGTTTACTTAATTCATTTAAGAACCCTTCGCTTTTAACTAACTGAATGACAGAGTTAGCGAACTCATCTTTTTTCTTTTGAGAGTATAGTGAAGGTATAAAAGAACTTACAGCGGCTGACGTACCCTGCCATTGTTGAGGTGTTACCGCTTCTTCTGTTGCTGTCTTGAAATCCTCTTTACTCTTTGTGCTACGGAAACGTTTAAACACATTATCAAAAGTAGCAACAATAGCATTTATAATTTGTATTTGTACAGGTTTTGGTAACTTTAAAAACAGCTCAAATAATTTAAAGATATAAGCGAGCATAAAATCAACCTCATATGTGTGTAGATAGAAAAGATTATCATAAAGTACTTAAATTGTTCAATCACCAAAAATAGTAAATAAACAAAAATAGGTTCTTCCTGAACTTCTTAAAGACCGCGTAGTTTCGCCGCACCCTATAAATAAGATATAGGAGGTTTTAAACCTAATTCATTCACAATACGAGGAAATATGACGTACTTACAATTAGCAAAAATCTACGGATACGATCCTGCAACAGTTAGCCGTGATTGGAAAGCAAAAGGTTTAGATATAGATGGAACAGACGATGAGATCTATCAATGGGTACAAGATAATGTACTAACACCATTGAGAGGACAAACAGATTTAAAAGAAGAAACTCAGCGTGAACAATTACGATTAGCAAAAGCTAAAGCAGACATTGAAGAAATGGAAGCTGATCTAAAAAGAAGAAACTTAGTAGAAGTGGATTATGTAACTGACTCACTTTCAAGTTACTTACTTCAACTAAAGAACATGTTGCGTAGTATTCCAAACACAACTTATGTAGAACTCTTTGCAAGTGAAGATGCAAACCAATTGAGGGAAACGCTAAAAGATAAAATTGATGAAGTACTCAGAGATATTGGAAATTATGAGTACGAGGAAGATGAATATGAAAATGGATTTTCAGAATCAGAGGAAATTAATAACGATATTGAATCAGGCGGTGAAAAACATACTACCGCCAGAGAAGATCAGACCGAGTGAATGGGTAGAGAAGAATCTTAAATTCTGCGATGGTGAGTTACAAGGCTCACCAATGCGTTTGTACGAATTTCAGAAACAACCGTTAGATTCAATTATAGAACCAGGGGTACGCAAGGTAGTACTAATGAGTTCGGCACAGTTACTAAAAACAACAATAGTTACTGGTGCATCCCTGTACTTTCTTCAACATGATCCATCAAACATGGTAATTGCTGGTACAACAGCAAATACAGTGAAGAAGTATAAGAATGGTAAGTACGATCCAACTATCCAGCTAACACCATCACTTTCAAAACTAATCACGAGCAAATCAGACAAGACGAAAACGAATGATGCCACTACACAGGAAACAACCGTTGGTACTTTCAACTATTTCGTAAGTCTCTCAAGCCCAAGCACCCTACGTGGCCTCACGGCGAAGAGAGTATTTTGTGATGAAATTTCCGGTGTATTAACTGATGGCGATGAGGGTAATCCAATCGCCCTCGTATCGCAACGCTGTGAATCATTCCGTGATTCACTAATCATGATGTGTTCTACACCGTTAGTACCTGATGATCCCATATGCCAGGAATTTGCTATGAGCGATCAGAGGTACTTTCACGTACCTTGCCCTGAATGTGGTGATGAACAACGCCTGATATGGAAAAACGTTAAATTCAAATGGAAAGTAATAGACGGTGGCCGCCGTTCTATCCCTGATGCCGATACTGCCTATCTTGAATGCCCGCACTGTAAACACCAGTACACAGAAGCCGAACGTGTAAGAGCAGTATCACAAGGACGTTGGATCGCTACACATCCAGAAATTAAGGATGTTAGGGGCTATCACATATCACGTTTGTACTCTCCGGTTTCGTCGATCCGCAAGTTGGTACAGGATTTTGCAGAAGCGTTTAAGAACTTTGACCATATGCGTTTTGTGAACAACGCATTAGGCGAACCCTACATAGATAAAGAAAACGTAGAACACGATTTAACTCTACTGGAACAACTACGCGATTTTGATATTGATATACATAACATACCTAATGATTGTGTTGGTTTAGCATATGCGGTTGACCAACAATTAGACCGCCTGGAATGTACTTTAGTTGGCATATCGGAAAAGAATTATTATGTACTCGATCATCGTAGCTTCTATGCAGTCGATTGTAATAAATATGATTCGCCAGCATATGCAGAATTACAAAGTTTTATAAATAATACAAAGCTAAAAACGAAAAATGGAACACCTCTACGAGTACTTCAGGTATGGGTAGATAGTTCTAATGGTGCTGCAACCAATACCATCTACCGATACTGTAATAAAACAGGTAACGAGATATACAAACCTATCAAGGGTGATGGGCGTACAACCATTCCTCTATACAAAGAAAGTACATCGGGTGGTTATAAGTTCATGCTACTTAACGTTAACGAAGGGAAGAACCGTATCAGGAAGCTACTTAACGCAGCTATGAACGATGAAGCACATGAAGGTAAGAGAATCCATTTTAGCCATTCATTACCAGATGATGCATTCCTTCAGTACACCAGTGAAAAGCGAGTAATGAAAGGTGGTCAACTTGTTTGGGTGAAACGTACTGGTTCAAAAGATGATCGTAACGAAATGCTTGATACGCTCAACTATTGCCTAATTAGCTTTGAATATATGTTAAATAAATTGGGTGTTGATGCCTATAAAAAACTAAGGAACTACAACGCCAATATAGCTAAAACTAAATACAATGAAGAAATACAAACTAATGATACACCTATAGAACATGTTCCAGTACGTAAACAACGTAAAAGGCGTATGGGGAGAAGAAATTGGTTTAATGAATAAGGAATAAACATGGCAACACGCAGCGTTGATTTCACCTCAGATATTATCAAAGGTGAAAGCATTGTGTTTAGTTTTGCCGCAGATTCTAAAGTAGATATAGTAGATGTGGATGGGATCAAAATTACATATACCTATCCATATTCTGTAATTGATACTTCAATCTGGAAATCAGGTGCATATACGGCAATTATCAATGATAAAACATTTGCTGTACGTACCTTTCAGATAGTAGATCCAACTGCGACAGCAAATAAATACAATCAATACCTATCTATCATTGATGAAATAAATATTGTTATAGAGTCTAAAGTACAGAGCGGTGGTGTAATCACTCAGAGCATCAACAATAAAAGCCTAACTACAGAATCTATGGACGCATTACTAAAACTCCGCACTCACTATACAAAACTTGCTAACCAAGAATTAGCACGTATGAGGGGGCTTTCTTCTGGTAATCCGATTAAATCAATAACAACTTTTAACAGGGGTAACTAATGTTCTGGAAAAAGAAAAAAATTGATGAGCCTGAACAAGTACCTAAACCACAGTTTGAACGTAAACAACTTACAGATAATGCATTAAAACGTGAACTAAAAGAGATTCGTACTAACTCACAATCACCAATCATCAGTTTTGGGTTTGCAGCAGGTAATTCAGCAGGAAATATTAATAGTATCATCAATATGACATTACCTACCTTAGTCGCTAAGTCACGTGAACTAAGTTTGAATAATGGAATTGCTAAAAAGTACTTTCAGGTTAACAGTGATGGCGTAACGGGTGCATCAGGTCTCTATATCCGTCCTGATGTTAATCTTCATGATGATAATGAAGAAAACTTAGTTATTAACGAAGAACTTGAGCAGCTATTCTACAAATACGCAGATAATCCAGAAGCATTTAGTATGAATGGTAAGATGGATTTAGCGGCTTTTCAGCGTTTAGTGGAACGTACTCGTAGTATTGATGGTGAAGCGTTCATTATTTGTCATGAAGTGAACGGTACTGTGAAGTTTGAACTTATCGACACTATGCGAATACCGACTACTGGAAACCGAATTTTTGATGATGGTTCATATGTTTCTAATGGTATTCATTTTGATCGATATGGGAAAGTAATTGAGTACTATGTAACTCGTTTGAATCCTTCTACATATACGTATCAAACAGGTGATTATGAAGTAATTCCTGCATCAAACATGCTTCATCTAATGATCCAGGACTACCCTAATCAAGAGCGTGGCATACCGGATATCATTGCAGGTACTACTTTATTAAAAGATCTTGAAGCCTTTATTAAGGCAGCAATCATATCTAAGAAACTATCAGCCTCTGCAATGGCTTTCATTACTAACTCAGCAGGTAGTGATGAAGATATTGATTTTATGAAAGGGTACGAACCTGATTACTACGAAAATGACAGCTTACAAAGCGGTGCTTTAGTAGAACTTCAACCAGGACAAAACGTAACGAGTGTTAACCCAAACGGGGCTACTGATGGAATCACAGAGTTTGTAGATACTCAGATGCAACAAATTGCTATGTCTCTTGGTATCACAGAGCAATCATTAAGCGGTTCTACCGCAAATGCTTCATTCTCAGCAGCAAAACTAACAGACCGCCTACAACGTCAGACTTTCAAGACACGTACTAATGCATTAACCACGTTTGTATTAAAACCAATATACGCACGCTGGCTTAAAGCAGAAATGTTACGTAATCAGAGTTTAAATCTGAAATTTAGTGATTTCGATAAATTAGTAAATGCTAAATATATTAGTGAATTTGTGGAATCCCTTGATCCTCTCAAAGACGTACAAACCCAAGTACTAATGATTGATAACAAGATCAAGAGTCGTTCTATGGTTGTTTCTGAATTTGGTTATGACCCATATCAAGTACAGAAGGAAATTGAATTAGAGGAAGCTAAAACAATTAATAATAAACAGGAAGTTATTCAGGATGAAGAAACAACTAACGAGGGAACTAAACCTACAGAAAATTAATAACGCTATTGATGTAGAAAATCGAACCATTGAGATCGCTTTTGCAAGTGAAACACCTGTTAAACGTGATTTTGGTGAAGGTATTGGTGTACTGAACGAAATCCTTAAATGTACGCCTGATTCCGTTAACCTAACTCGTATGCTAAATGGTGCTCCATTACTAATTGAACATGACTTTACCCGTCATGTTGGAATTGTATTAGATGCGAGAGTAGACAGCGATAATGTATGTCGTGCGACTGTAAAACTATCTTCAATTCAAGAAGCAGAAACTATTTTTACAATGATTCAGGAAGGTATCCGTACCAAAATTTCCGTTGGATACAATATTGAATCTTATCATATCGAAGGTGAAAACCTAATTGTAGATCTTTGGTCGCCATATGAAGTAAGTAGCGTATCTGTTCCCGCAGATGATTATGTTGGTGTTTCACGTTCACTAAATACAAATGAAATTCAACTTAGTGAAGGTGAACAAATGGATATTGAAAACCAACAAGAAGAACTACGTACTGATGATGTAGTTGAACAAATCGAAGAAGAAGTAAAAGAAAGTACTGAATCTGATGAACATGTTGAAGTACAGGAAAGTTCAGAAGCAGTAGAAGAAACTAAAACAGTAGAAGTACAGGACAGTACTGAAATTGTTGAAGTAGAAGCACAGGAACGTGCAGCACTAAATAAAGGTGAATCTGACGAAATTAGAATTCGTGAGTTAACCGCTATTGCAGAACTTTTCAAGGTAGATGGTTCTGAAGCAATTAAATCAGGTGTGACAGTTGAACAGTTTAAACAGGAAGTTCAAACCAGATCCCTAAATAAAGAAACAAATCTAATTAACAAGGATGTTAATAATATGAATAAAAATGTAATTGGTGAACTAATCCGTAGTATCAACGATGATAACTTTGATTCTGTAAAAGCTGAACTCGAAAAAGGCCAACGCGGTTTCAAAATGGATTTTTCCCGTGCTCTTGCTACCGATACTCAGACAGCAGCAGGAACAGTAAAAACCGTATATGCGGATTCTTATCTAACCGCTCTATTGGCTCAGTCCATTCTTGGAAGCCTAAATCCAACTATCTATTCTGGTCTTGCTTACCGTGGCGTTCTTAGTATTCCTCGCCTTACTGGTCTAACTCCAGCGGCACCAGGTAACTTCAAATTCTATGAAGAAGGTGATGCAGTTGAAGATACAATCGCGAATTTTGATTCTATCAAGCTATCACCAAAGATGTTTGCTGGTGCAGTACCTGTAACTAAGCAGCTCATGCTAAGTTCTGATACCGCAGCAACCTTTGTTCAGGATGCTCTAATCCGCTATGCGGCTAATGGCCTCGAATCCAAGATCTTTGATTCACTACAGTCAACGATTCCAGTAGTTACGACCGCAGCGATCGGTAAAATGACTGAAGCTGATGTACAGAAAGCTATTGAAGCTCTTGGTACTGCTAACGTTGACGTTCGTTCTTGCGTAGCGGTAATGCATCCAAGTACTTTAGCTAAGCTACGTCAAACCGCCGTATTAAATAACACCTCAGCCGTGACTATGGTTGAAGGTCATCGTTTCGATATGTGGCTAAACGATGAAGTTCGTGTTGTTGAAAGTACTTTTGTAGATGTCGATTCTGTGATCATCGGTGACTTCCGTAATCTAATTATTGCGAATTGGTCAGAAGGTCAGGAAATTGACGTAGATACAACTACTCACCGTGCAGCACAAATTACTGTTTTCCGCAGCTTCCAGTACTTAGCAACCGCTATTGCTCATGAAGAAGGTTTTGTAAACCTAAAAATCAAATCCGCTTAATGGTGAAATAAAATGAGAGCATTTTTTAGTAACTCACAATCAGAGTCACTACTTAATGCTTTTGGTGAAAAGCTCGTCATTGTTCAAGATGGTGTATCAATAACGATTACCGCTATTTTCGAACAAGACGAGCTTTTTTTCGATGATAGTCAAACTACCGTGACATATTTTAGTGCTAAGTCAGGTATCAAACTAAATAGCACTTTCAAAATCGATAGCATCGAATACGTAGTAAATAGGATAGATGATGATACAAGCGGTATCTCTAATTATCACTATATTCGCAAAGTCGATTTAGAAGAGGAAATATAATATGTTCACGGCAGACTATAAAATCAGAAAGTACTTAATTAATAAACTCTCTCCAGTTACTAATTTACACTTTCCATCAAAAGCATCAGTAGATGATATTACTGTAGTTTATATTGGTGATTCTTCTGTACAACGTACTCAAGTATCTAAAGCAAACACAGTCATTAATAATCAAATTGTGCCATCAACTATAAGAAATTTATGTGAATTTCGTGTTGAGTTTGTGTCTGTCGGACAATCATATAAAGAAGCATCCGATGAAATTGAAAAAATACTTGAAGCAATTTATACGCCTGGTTTCTTTAATGACCTAAACCAGCAGCTTCCAATGCCATTATTCAATGTGCGTATTGAAGATAGCCTAATGACTTCTCAAGCCGAAGCAACGGAAACCGCTTATGTACACACACAAACTCTATCTTTTAGCTATGGGGAATAATAATGGCTCAAACTTTTTTAGGGAATTTAACTACGGTATGGATTAACACCGATACAACTAATGTTGATCCAAATGCCCATGCTTTTGTTCAAGTAGAAAACCTTTCAGGATTTCCAAGTTTTAGTGAAACAACAACAATTTCAACTGTAGAAACATATGATAGTACTTTCACCTCGAAAGTAGCGGGTGATATTTCATACGGTGATATGACTATTGCAGTTAACTATGTACCAGGTGAAAACGTTGTACTGGATGCATTTGTTGACTCTCAGCAGTTAGTACAGGTTAAGGTTGAAATGCTTGATGAAGGTACTAACGATACATCAGTAAACTATGTGATGTACAACGGCTATCTATCCAAAGTATCTGACTCATCAGATATGGATACCGTTGTTACTCGCTCGTATGTATTCACACCAGAATCACAGGTTGCAGCAGGTATCCTTGATGAGTCTGTAGTACCGCTTAACCGTGGTGATTGGGGCGTTGGTTCTAACGGGGTAGAGTTCCCAAGCTATCAAGGTCGAGACGGTAACTCATTCGTTAAGATCCCAGCGGTGAACTCACCATCAGGCGTAGATATGTTGGGTATCACTAACCTTGACGGTTCGAACGGTACTCAACTGGTAATGAACAAATCCGGTACGCCGGTACTGAATTTCCGTAACTTCTCATCAGCAAGTACTGGTGCATGGTACAAGGTCTATACCACTGCCGATAAGCCTACTTTGTCAGAACTTGGTGCAGCAGCGGCTACAGATCTCAATAACTACATACCGATTACCCGTACCATCAATGGCAAGCCATTAAGCGGAAACATCACTCTTGTAGCAGCGGATATATCTGATGTGTACTCAAAAACGCAAACCGATAACAGCTATGTTCCTAAAGTCTTTCAGTTAAACGGACACGCACTATCAGGTACAGTGTTGAACCTGGTAGCAGCCGATATTTTAGATGTATATTCACAGACTCAGGTTAATACAAACTTTGTAGCAAAAGCTACTACAGTAAATGGATTAGCATTAACAGGTAATATTACTCTAACGGCAGCACAGTTAACGGATATGGCAAGCCTAAGTTATAGTAATAGTACTTTCGTTCCAAAGACGTTCTTAATCAATAACAAGCCATTATCTGGTACAAACATTCAATTGTTAGCCGCAGATATTAGTGACGTATATTCACGTACTCAGGCAAATGATCTCTTTGCACTACGTATTACTACTGTTAACGGTTATCCATTAAGTTCTAATGTATCACTAAACTATAATGATGTTGGTGCTTATTCGAAAGCACAGATTGATGTAAAGAATGCAGCACTACAGGCAAACATTGATACTAAGGTTACTATCACTCAAGATTTGTTAGTACTAAATACCGTAACAGACACACTTGGTCTTGATATGTCTGATGGGAAAAGAGTATTTGCAGCAACACTTACATCTGCAAGTACTCAATTAAGTATTATCAATGCAAGCGGTAGTACTAAGAACAGTCAAGCTATCACGGTATATCTGACGCAAGGCACAGGTGCTAATAAAATAGAATGGCCTTCGAATGTTAAATGGTCATATGGGCGTACTCCAGTATTAACCTTCACTAAAGATTCAGTTGATGTTTTTCAATTCGCGTCAATAGATGGGGGTAGTACCTGGTACGGCTCATTACTAATGGCGGATCTTCATTAATGATTAGAAAAGGTAACATAGATAATGCCCTTCAAATGTTAGAAGGGCATTTGAAATTTTTAGAACGTAATACAGGCTTAACTAACGATAACAAAACTGAACATTTTGTTTTTAATCCAGATAAAGTACTTGCAAATAACAGGCACTTTATAGCGGAAACTGGATGGGAAGCACAACCTGATGGTGACGCAACAACAGAAGGGCAGTCATTAGCAATTTTAGGTGCAATATACGCATATCAGGCAACCAAAGAACCCCACTATCTGGAACTGGCAAAGAACTACTTTAACGGGTATCACAATGCGTTCTACAGAGGGGTAGCGTTTCCAGATCCACCTGATGGTTCATTACGCTGTAACTGGATATGTAACGGCAAAGCTCCGGTACTGGCACACTATCCATTAGATCCAGAGTACCCAACTCATGGAGGCTTCAAGGGAGTACTGTTTACATGGACAAACGGACAGACACAGATACCGCACGGTGCACCAAACTATGGTGAGTACCTCGATGCTGTATGGTTCGCTTTTCCTGAACGTGCTTCTTTAGGCTGGAATCAGGTAAACGCTACTGTATATGCGTGGGATTCAGAAGGTTCGGTTGACTGGAAAACCAAAGCACCAACATACGATGTTGATTGGATCGTTGACCGAACAGGCCGCAAAGTAGATAGCAATGGTGATGTACTGGCAGAAGGGCTAACAAGCCAGATCGGTACAGTCCAGCTCAAGGATACTTCCATCAACGGTAATTACCGCTTCAACTATGCAACACGTAACCCCGTAGAACATGGCGGTTATCTGATGGGGCGTAATGAACGTTGGCACAACAGGCCAGTACATGTACCGATTGATAACTATGGTTCCTTTGATTTCGCAGATAATGCATCAGATGCTGAATTGTGGTTCTGTCAGGCGGCAAAACTACTATGGGATATCACAAGTGAGCGTAAGTACTGGTTAGCCTGGCAAAACTCATTGATGACCTGTATTGGGTACTCTGATATAGATAAATTCGATAAGTTCTTCCGTAAATCTACCGCAGCAACAACACCATTTACAGATGGTATCTCATATGATTATTTCTATCCAAGTAATCAGACCGCTACTTACTCGCGTGATGCTGATGGATATATTGTAATAAATCAAAATGCATCAGCACAAACCACACTTGAACAACAATCAATCTGGTTCAAATTTAATAATAGTAGCAATTTTTATGTTGAATATGGTGGTGTAGATACCTCTGGGGCTGCATTAAGTCTTGCAGTTGCATTAACTGTGAATAAAACTAAAACAGAAGAAGGTGCAATTAAATATCGTTGCGGTCTGCCAATCACTAAAAAAGATGGCAGTATTCAGGCAATGAGTATACCAATGAACCACTTTACACGAATTGCTAAACCAGATGGTGGACAGTACTTAACCGCAGATATGCGTATGATTTCTGATTATGGTGATAACACCGTAACTAAACTTGAATATCAAAGCGGTATTGCTGGTAAGTACTATGATAACGTCATAACAAGTACTATGGATAGTGACGGTAGTTCTACAGTAGGTTTCTGGATTTTCAATAAAGAAGAACAGGATTTAGTTTCTTTCACATACCGTACTTATGCTGATGATTTTAACATCCGTATTATTGATGATCTTGGTTGGCGTTGGTGGGCTATGTTACCTGCAAGTAATGGTGCATGGTTTACACAAACATTTTCAGTCTTAGATTTTAAATTAAGTTCATATCAACCTGATCATCAAGAAGGTGATGAACAGCCAGGACAACCAACACTTGCCGCACGTAAAGAGTTTACGTTACTACTTGATACCGATCCGGTTGATGGCGTTAGCGGTCGTATTGACTGGTACTGCATTAATGACCTACCAGCACTCTATGATGATGGCGGTACGGGTGACTATTCAGTACTGCTAAGTCTTACGTTCAATGACAGTACCGGAAACGGGTATACAGCCCGCTTAGGCGATTGTGTGATCAAGCAGTACATGCTTGATAGTCTCGCATACACACCAGGCTTGATACCCTTCAGTAACATCACAGACCCGTATGCTCAGTTGTATTCTGGCTGGCGTGGACTTCCATACCCAGGGTATCAACTACCTGCTATATGGTGCTTTCAGGGTACTGCAATTGATGAAACCAGATTAAATAACAGTATGAGGTTCTTATGTGATGCTCAGAACTGGTTCACGAACAAGTTTCATCCTACTGTACCAGGCCCGTGTGCACAGGCGTTTGTGTGGAACCGTCAGGACGCATTAGCGTACTTACCTGATGGTGAACAACCAGACGTATTCATCATGCAACATTGGCACGCTGAAGCGTGGTCAGGTTATGAACCTCGTGCGTTCTTTGCAGGTTGTGATGTAGTACATGAACTCTATCAACGTGGTGATTACACCATTCCACAGAACATACTTACGTACTGTAAGAACTGGATGAATTACCTAAAGTGGTTCATGAAAAACAACGATGGCCACGCACCAACACGATTTAAAGATAATGGCGAAGTTATCTATGATGGCTTTACTGGTCATATGTCAGGGCTATGGCTTGCAGGTGCTTCTATGATGGCAATTGCAGGTTATCCAGATCATGAATTACTTGATTTGCTCTTTGCAGAGATACAACAAAACTACGATGTAATTAGTGCTAATCACGTGATGAATGGAGCATGGTCGCCAGCCATTAGAAGTGGCACACCTACAACAAGCCAAAACAATTCAATGTACTTTGGTTTCTATACAGGTGAATTACTAAGAGGTTTAACTTTATATATGAAGTACTACAACCTACATACATAAATAATATATGAAAGGGATAGCAAGGATCGTTATCCCTAAATTTAAAGGAATAATAAAATGGCTTTTAATTCTATTTTTATTGGTAATAATGTCAAAGTTGAAATCGCAGAAGCTCCAGCTAATGGCGGTCAGGCAACTACTTTTACCGTTGTTGAAGAAGTTGGTGCGTTCCCCGCAGCAGCAGGTGCAGAATCTAATGTTGTTAGCGTAAACACTTTCGGTCAACAGTACGCTAAGAAATTACTTGGTTCTCGTAGTGTTCCAGATCTAACACTGACTGTTAACTGGAAACCAGGTTCAACAGGTCAGGAACTACTTGCATCAGCAGCAGCTTCACAAAAATTAATGCAAGTTAAAGTAACCTATTTCCAAAACATTGCAGATCAAGACGGTCCTGCCTATTACAGTATTGTAAATGGTTACGTGAGCTCAGATGTAGTGAACGGTGATTTTGATGGTGTAGTTACTCGGGATTTCGTTGTATCTGTAACTGGTGCTCCAATCGCAGTTGGTGAAGTAACTGGTGCTTAATTACTAAATACTACAAACCAACTAAAAGGATAAAACAAAATGGATTTTTCTAATCTAATGAATACTATTGGTGTGAAACTAACACAAGTAGAACTAACACCAGAATGTACTGTGTATATCAAACTACCTTCCATTACCCAACATACAGAATGTGCCGATCCATATAAGGCAATTTTCTATTGTGTAGTTGATGAGGACGGTAAACAGATTTTTGATTCACCTGAACAAGTTGAAGCAAAAGTAGATCTTACTGTACAACTAAAATTGAATGCTGAAATTGGAAACGTTTTCGCTAAATCCTTTAATGTTGAGGATGTAGAGGGAAAGTAAGACGCGATCCGATTCTCAAACTATCACTATCTTTATTGTATAAACACGGGTGTAGTGTGGATGAACTCTGCACTATGCCCGTTTTGCTTTTCTACTACCTATTAGTTTTTAAAGAAATCGTTGATCCTGAATCCTCACAGATAGAGCAAATCAGGCATACCGAACTACTACAGGCAATTTGGTTAAGTACTGGCAACATCAAGAAAGAAGATATACCTAAATTTAATATCTATGAACTCGACTCACTGAATATTATTTCAAATAAAACCTTAGCTGAACAACATGCAGAGAGGGAGAAGAAGATCGCAGAACAACAAAAAGCAAACATGCTAAATTGGATGGGAGTAAAGCCTAATGGCAAATAACAATAGACAATCAATGATCTTTGAAATCACTGGTGATGAATCAGGATTACAAAGATCACTAAAAAATGCAGCCAATGATATAGGTAACTTTGGTGATCAGGCAGGTGGAGTATTTGGTGGTATCAATACTGGCCTTTCTACTACCTCTAAAGCTATGTCTGGTTTCGCTGGTGCTGTAGGGGTCGCAGGTATCGCCATTGCTGCAACTATGGCAAAAGTACAGGAACAATCAGAAAAGGCGTTTGAAGTCTTTCAGGCAGCTTCACTATCACAGTCGGGGATATTACAGATTCAACAAGCCACTAATATGTTCGCCGCCGTCGGTCTTACTATGGATAACGTCGCCGACCAAATTAAGGATAGTAAGGATAAGTTGGGCGATGCCATAACTAATAATGCTGGTTCTATGTTAACTGACGTAATTCAACCATTGAAGTTGAATATGTTCGAGTTACAGAAAGCAGCAGAAAACGGTGAAGATATTATTGCTAAGATTTACTATCAGGCTAAACAAATGGGATTCAGTCAGTCCCAGATAGTAAACATGATGGAAACAGTTGCAAACGACGCGTCAAAACGCATGACTATATACCGAGAGTTCAATAGTGAACAAGAGTACCAAAACAGTCTTGCTAATGAATCTATTCAACTAACCGCAGAACAATCACGACAATTTGAAGAATACAGGGCTGCAACTAATAATTTATCCAGAGCATGGGATACCTGGAAGAACTCAACGCTTGCACCTATCGCACAGAACCTTGCTGAAATTCTCGACTTAATGACGAAAATTATTAATAGTAAACCTGTTAATGCAGCGGCAGCAGCAGTTAGTAAAGAAGGTGTTCAGGCTACTCAACAATACCAACAGCAGTTTCAACAGCAGATACTAAAAAATTCTTCAATTTATGGTTCTCAGATAGTAGCTGATCAGCAAAAACAACAAGAGGAAAATAATAAAACCTTTGCAAGCTTATTAGCAAACCTTGATGCGGCACATAACCTACTTGATAAACAGAAAGAAGAATACAATAAAGGCTCAGATAGAAGTGTTATTGATACAGCTTTAAAACCTTATCTTTCAGCAAAACAAAAAATACAGGCACAGATTGATACCCTTGACGCAACTCATGCACAATTACGAGCAACTATTAAAGATTCTTTAGTACGTGCTTATAAGGGTGATCAAGCGGCAATGAATGCCGATCTCGCTAAACTTGATGAAGGGTATAAAGCTAACCGTGAGAAGTTAGTAAAAAGCCTAACAGCCGATGAAGATAAAGCACGTGAAGACAAAGCTAAGAAAGATGATGCAGCAGCCAAGAAAGCACAAGCCGCACAAGACAAACTTAATGAACAAACGAAAAGAGCAAAGGCACTATTAGAACAGACGCTATCACAAATCGGTACTAATGAAGCTCAAATACGTATTACTCGTTTTAACTATGAACAAGACCAGATTGAAAAGCGTATACGTGAAGCAGGTAAATTAGCAGGAAGTACTGAATCTGAAATTACAGATATGTTATCCAAGCAATATGAAAGCCGTAAAACCAAGTACAAAGACATGGTTGATCAGATGCTTTCTGAAACTAACAGACTCAAACAGGCACAGAACATTGCCGCCATTGCTAACGATCCTAATGCAACAGCAGATGCTAAGGCACGAGCAGCGGCAGCGGGTACTACCTGGATGAATGACACGGTTAGTCAGGGCTTAGGGTACAAGAACCCATTAAACTTTTCGCCAGATCCGGTACAGAACCAGAACATCAACACCGAAGAACAAGAGAACAAAGATGGGGCTAAGGCTCTATATGATGCCAAAGTACTTGGTTTCCAGGAGTACCAGGATCAGCTAACAGCGATTCAGGCCAACGCCGATATGAAACGTGGCCGATTAACCGCAGACGCACTAACCAGTACTTTAGGGATGTGGCAAACGGGAGCAGGTAACGTAGCGGATATCATGGCTGGTGTATTTGGTGAATCATCAGCAGCGGCTAAGGCAGCTTTTGCCGTAAGTAAAGGTATTGCTATTGCTCAGGCAGTGATCAACATCCAGCAGGGTATATCCGAAGCTATCAAACTTGGTTGGCCTATGGGGATCGCAGCAGGTCTACAAGTAGCAGCTCAGGGTGCTTCCATTGTCCGTACTATCAAAGGTACAGCTATCCAGGGGCAAGCCCATGATGGTTGGGATTCACTACCAAGTACTGGTACATACAATCTTGAAAAAGGGGAACGTGTAGTAGGTAAATCACTAAACCAGGATTTAACAAAATACTTGAGTAATCAGGATGGTAGTAAATCAGGTGATATTAAGATTGATGCACCGTTAATTATTAATAGTAATGGTCAAATTTCTGATTCAGATTTCCAAAAGATGTGTGATAAACACGCTGATACTATCGTTCAGGCAACACGTAAATCTCAGAAGAATAACGTATAAATATCATATAGCCCACATGGATTGTGGGCTAACTATTAAAGGAATAATAATATGTTAAATAACACACTTATTAGTGAGTTCATGTTGACGGATAATATACCGCAATACCAAAACCAAACATGGACAGGTGAAACTATTACACGTGTTGTTGGTTCGCAGTACTATACCCTAAGTTTTAAAGTTACATTGAACAAGATGAACCGTGCTGAACTCGCTAACTTCTACGCTTTATATGGTCAGGGCAAACCGTTCTCTATGCCTCTTGGATGGTGGAGTACATACAACGGTACTCAAACATCACAAGTACAGGCAACAGCAGCAAGGGCGGCGGGGACAACATCCATTGCCGTTAATGCTAATACACTTGAAGTTGGTACGTTAGTTCAATTCAACGGACACAAAAAACTATACCGAATCATAGCCAACACTGGCAACTTAATTACTATCTTCCCTGGATTAATCAAAAACATCCAACTTGGGGAAGTAATGAAATATGACAATATTCAAGGTTCATTTATTCTTACACCACAGAACGCAGCATATCAGATGCCAAGTACAAATATTATGGAAGTGACAATAAATGCAACCGAAAACATTAGAGGTTAATTTATGTCAATTCCAAGTAATGTACTAACTAATGCGGATCTCGTCGCGTACTGGAATCTTACACGAGGCGATAACAAAACCGTACTAACAGAAAAAGAACTATACCAATGTGGTGTTATGGTAAAACTAATAGATGTACTTCCACCTACTGGAAGTAACATATATCTAACTGATGCCATTGCCGATCAGAACTATAATGGAATTAACTATAAGTCCGTTCCTGATTTCCTTGATTCATCATTTGCAAACTATGTTGAAAAAACACAAATCAACAATAACGGTACTTCTTTGAAAGTAAGTAATGTAAGCCAGGATTATCTATCGATGGCGTTAAGAGGATTATGGAATGATGCCAAAGTTAATATCTGGATGGGTATAGTTAATCCAGCTACAGGGGGCATTCTATATGCCTATCGTATGTTTAGTGGTTACATTGATTACTTTAGTTCTGACTTTAACAACACAGCAGGTAATATAACAAATGAAACAACAGTAAATCTAAATTCATTGTGGAAGAAGTTAGACCAAACACAACGCTTGTTATCAAGCACATCAGTACACCAATCATTACACACTGGTGATAAGTTCTTTGACCTAATCGGAATACTAAATAGTTCAGAGCAATTCTGGAAGAGTAGTAAGAAATAATGAAAAACGGATTTATAACAGAGTACCTAAGTGGTTTAGTTGGTGAACCTTTAGTGTACGGTACTAATGATTGTCATATCATGGTGCTAACAGTAATTGATATGATTACAGGTAGTAATTACCGTGATGAAATCTATCAGAAATACACAACACCAACAGCAGGTAGAAAATACGCAAAAGCAAACTGTAGTTATTCTACTCTACATCTATTGTGTAAAGATAAAGGCCAATTAGTAAGTGAGCCACTTGATGGGGATATTGTTATTTCATCAGGTCACAGTACAGTTTATTGGCGTGGGAAAGTTGTAATTTTATCAGAAGATAAATCTAACTATATCGTTTCTCAATATATCCCAAATAAAAAAGACAAAATATACAGATTTAAAGGGGAATAATTATGGCTTTAGCAGCAATTGGTGTAGCTCTTTTAGCAGGAGCCAGTGCGGCCGCAGCCGCGTATTCGGCAGGTTTAGCTTTAGCAGCAGTCATTGCTATCGGTATTGGTACAGCAGCACTATCTTACATTAGTTCATCACAGATGATGAATGTAGGCCAAATGGGGGTATCGTACCCAAGTACAGGAAGTAATAACGCCCGATCTACATCGCCAAGTACCGGGATTCCCATAAGCTATGGCGGTTCTAACCGCAACGCAACAGAGGTAGCCTATAACAAGTTAGGCTCAATCGTTGTATGGCAGAACGTCTATAAAGGTACTTCAAACCAGTTATGTACGGTTCACGCGATCAGTATCGGTGAAATCGGGCAAGTACCAGGGGAACAGTCGCAAGGCGTAATCAAGCAGATCTATTTTGATAATGCTCCGGTACTCATGGATGGTGCGTACATCACCATAGAAGGGATCGTACCTACCTCAATGATGATTGAGAAGTACCGTAAGTACCTACAGATTGAGGTACGTTTCGGTAAGCCGTCCTACGGCGGTTCTATGACGCTTGCCCGTCAATATGGCGGTAGTCAATGGACTGACAACATGCGTGGTGATGGTCTTGTACAGATCTGTACCGTAATCAAGAAAACCAACGATTCATTGATTGATGGGATTCTAACGAACCAGAACTATACGTTATCGGTAGAAATGCGTGGACGTATGATCTATGACTTAACTGATAATGTACGTAAACCAAGTTCAAACCCTCCAAGCCAACTATATGACTTTATCACTAATACAGAGTTTGGATTCGGCCTTGATCCTAATGATATTGATATTACCAGTTTCCGTAATATGGCAAACTATTGTGCTCAGAATCATTTCTATTCCAATGGTAATATTCAATATGATAAATCCTTTAAGGAAAACATTGAAAATATTCTACAAACATTTGGGGGTGTACTTTATGAATCAAACGGTAAGTACTATCTAACCGTTGATGCTCCAGATATTCCAAGTGTACATTTTGATGAAACAAATATTATTGGCAGTGTGAATATCACAACGGGTTCTAAGTCTGACTATTTTAATACAATGGACAGTACCTATACAAACCCAGGTAATGACTATTCGCAAGATATTATCCGTTATCCAAGTGATGCCATCGGTAACGCATCCATTGCTAAAGATGGTTATATTATCAAGAAGGATTTAAACTATCTTTGGGTACAGGATAAAAATCAGCTTGCTATTCTTAGTAACATTGAATTACTAAAATCTAAGTACATTACGAACACAATTACTTTCAATACCTATGTAACAGATATGAAAGTATATGATGTGTTTACTATTGATTTTAAAGAAGCTGGATTTAGTAATAACAAGTACAGATGTATTCAACGTACTGTACCAATGACCGTTGATAAAGCAGGTATTATCCAGATCACCGCGATTTCATATGATGATGGTATATATCAAGGAAAAGATCCGGGACAATTCCCCCAGGAAGGTTTGACTAATCTACCTAACCCAACATACGTAGAACCGCCAAGTAACCTACAGGCTCAACGGTTAGGGGCAACGGCATCAGGTAACACCGTTCTATTAACATGGGATTTATCACAGGATACAACTGTACGTGGTTATAAGATTCGTTATAAACGCAGTGATTCCAGTGTTTGGATCAGCATTGGTAACGTAGGGCAGTACTCTACGAGTTTTGAGATATTAAATCTGTTATATGGTGTACAGTACGATTTTGCTATTGAGGCGTATAACACATTAGGTTATTCATCGGAATTAGTAGCTATATATAATCAAACACCACAAGTTATATTCGCATTACCGAAGATTACTAATCTTGATATGGTGAATGATGATGCAGGTTTAAACCAGACTTATGCTCAAGATTTCATTTTACGTTGGGATGATCAGGCTAACATTGCCGTAAATGGTAAAACATTTGCTGATTTCTTTAAACATTATGAAATTCGTGTGTATGACCGATACAGGAACTACATCACATCGTACTACACCACTACAAGCAACTGGACGTACTCATATTCAATGAATACCAGTGATGGCCTTAGCCGTTACCGCGTGTTTGGGATCATCGCTCATGGTTGGGGTACAGGTATCTATAGTGAAGAAGTTCAGATTGAAGTTAGTAACCCACAACACCCACAATTGTTAGGTATCAATTTGAAGAGTGGTTATGATTCTGTGTTCATCGACTGGACTGAATCAAACGTACCGGATTATGCGGGAATCGTTCTACAAATCGCACTTGATGAGGGGTTTAGCTCAGGATCGAAGTACTTTAGCAGTGCTAACCGCTATTCAGCATCGTTTGGTATTGAAGATGGTTCATGGTTCGCACGTGTAGCAGCCTATGACGTTTTCGGACAGGATGAATTGGTATGGTCGCCTACTATCGGCTTTAACCAAAATACGAAGGTTCCATACAGCAAATTGAACGAAGATGTTATTGATAGTCTTCTAAATAGTGATACGGCTACTGGTATTGTTGAGAAACAGATCGTAGATGAACTTGGTTCACGCTGGCAGCTACAGGTATCAAACAACGGTAACGTAACGGGCATTGCTTTAGCCGCAGATGAAAAAACATCAGTGTTTACCGTAATGGCGGATCGCTTTAGTGTTATCAGTACGGATAGTGCCAAACTATCAGACAGGGTTTATCCACTTGTTGTTCAAAATGGAAAAGTATTTCTTAATTCAGCGGTTATAGCTGATGCGAGTATTAATACAGCCCAAATTAACAACTTATCAGTGACAACCGCCAAGATTCAAAACGCTGCAATTGATAATACTAAGATTGCCAATGCCGCTATTCGTAATGCACATATCATGAATGGTGAAATTGACTCAGCGAAGATAAGTCAGCAGATACAATCCAGTAATTGGGATGGTACGAATGGTTGGATGATTAACAAGAACGGTACAGCCAACTTTGGAAACGCTACTATTCGCGGTACGATTTTTGCGAATAGTGGGGTGCTCAATAACGTTACTATCAATGAAAACTGTAACATTCTTGGTACTTTGAGTGCCGCACGTATCGTAGGGGATATTTGCCGTCCACAATCGACGGGTATCAACCCTGTACCGTTTATCTTTGGTTCACGTACTGTTTCAGGTGGTCAGGCCGCATTAGATCCAGTAGCTAACCAACACTATGTAGCGTTGCGTATTCGTGGTGAAGATTTCGCACGTTACTTTGATAGTGATTTATCAATTAGCTTGACCTCATATGAACGTCAATACTTCTATATTCGTATGGGTGGTGATGGAATTGGTTTAACTAACTTGTTCTATTATGATGCTGGTAATGGCGGTAGTTCTACATCGTTCAGATTAAATTCTATATATGTACCGCCTGTTGGTCGTGGAAATTGGAACTATATCTATGTGATGTGTACAACTTCACGTAGTGGCATTGCTTCACTTAATGTTCCTGCTAACTGGTCTTCATTCTTATATCGTGCTGGTGATCAACCTTTATATAATGCGTAATAAATACTATTACCAAATATAATACATAGGAATATAAATGGACATCTTAACGATTGGTTCATTGATTGTTTCAGCTTTAGTATTGTGCTGGACTGTTTATAGGGATTTTACATCTGACTCAGACGAATTAGATGCACGTATTTCTACCGTTGAAACGAAAGTTGCTTTGATGGATCAGTCTCTAACTTCGCTTGAGCAGGAACAAGATCAAATGAAGAAGACATTAAAAAACTTAGAAGATAGTGTACATATGCTTGATATTAAAATTGAGCGTGTAATTACAATGCTTGAAACGCTAAAAAATAAAAGGGGCTAAATTGCCCCTTTTTTATTTGTTGGTGAGTTCTGCAATCATCTGATCTACTCGTGATTTAGTTTGTCTGTACCAGAGTGAATCTTTAGCCTGTACAATCGCTTCTTTATAGTTTTTATCACGTAAGGCTTGAATCATCTTTCTGAACTTTAAAGTACCTGATAGGCCAAGTTGAAAGACCATAATGATCATGAAGTCCTGCCAGTCAGGAGGCAAATCTAATTCTAATGAGCAAACAGCAGACTTAGCAGTACTGATATCTTCTTCTAACATCCGTTCGGCTTGTTCTGGTGTAATACCGTTTGGATATGATTCACCAGGTTTTAGTAGTCGACCGTACCCAATAGTTGGATAACCAAGACTATCTTTATATGTCCAAAATTTACCATTCTTAAAATACCCAACTTTAGTTTGATAGGCAATTGATCCCTCATAGCTAATTAGCCTGTTTTTTAAATCCATTAAATAAATACCTTATAACAATTATCTTAGGGTATTTATATGAAGCAATGGAATTACAATGATGATTGGAGTGAGGAAGAATTAACAAACGGTAGTTATGTAGGATTCGTGTACTTGTTCCAGTTTGAAGACAGTACCTTTTATATAGGTAGTAAACAGATGTATAAGAGAGTTAAGGACGTTAAGAAACTCAAAGCTAATTCAGTTGAAAATGGATGGCGTGAGTACAGTTCAAGTTCAAAGATAGTTAATCAAAAGATAGAAGATGACTTAGATTATACTCGTACCATTTTGTGGGCTTTTCCATCAATGAAAGAAACACTATTTGTAGAAACAGCACTTATCATTAATCAGGGATTGAAAACGGGAAATATTAATCTTTCCGTTATGCATAAGGCACGTTTGCCAAGTGGAAAGGATGCAGTACGTATACGTGGAATCCTTCAATCATTATATGAATTACTAAATTAAGGATGATTTATGGCATGGCGTAGAGGCAATAGCCCAAATGATATGAGGCGTTTTATAAACAACAACAGCCCAGCGATAGGGCAAGAGTTCAAAAAAGAACTAAGTAACCGCATGCGTATAGTTACCCAACATATGCAACGTAAAGTAGATAATGAAGTAGCAGGTGGTGGTGTACCGTTTACTGGTAAGAGTATGTACTTTAATTTTAAAAAGATTAGTGACTACAAGACCGTAAACCAGATCATAGTACTACCTAACCAGACCTCATACTTGAAGTACATTCTTGATCCTGCTTACAGACACGTTAACGAAGGTAAAATTATTCCGTATAAGAATGCTAAGTTAACGAAGCAGGGGAACATTACACAGCTACGTTCAAGAACACAGAGTGATAAATACAAAAAGGTAAAGAGCAAGAACGGCAATACGTACTTGATCGATACTACCAAGAAATCCTCTAAACGTAATCCTAAACTGGCACGTGAAAAGAGGGTCATTGGTTACTATGGTTCCGTAGGTAGAAAACCATTGTTTGATTTCTACGATGAAACCGAGAAAAAAGTAATAGAACAATTAAGAACATTACGCGGTACGTTTGATTACCGTTGGAGGAATTAAGATGGATAACTTAGAAAATTTCCCATGTTATGATCATTCTGTACTAACAGATTTTTCTTTTCAGACAATCCAACCAGTAAGTGTAACCATACCATATGATAAAGCACTATCTGGAAGTAAGCTCATAAAAAAGAAGGTAGATAAAACAAAAGGTGATTTAGTCGTATACAGCTTTCATCATCATACAAAACCTAACGTAAGTGATGGTGATGTACTAATGGTGGAGTTGCTAAAAGATAAAATAGACGTGCAGGTACTACTATCTTATAACCACATCTACAAAGGTCATCGCGTATTTTCTTGTGTTTGCCAAATACAATAAGGACTAATTATGATTGGTGTGATAGTAGAACTACTAACAAAAGGTGTGGACTTCTTTCTAAAACGTAAAACGATAGAACAGGAAGTGCAGAAAACGAATGCTGAAGGACAGATAGAAACCAACAAAGAAGAGATCGAAAAGGTTACTTTCCACTGGCGTAATGCTCTTGGATTTGTGATCACCCTAATCATTCTCTATAACTGGATCATAGTACCAGTACTGGATGCTTTCGGTATTGTGGTTATTCAAGTACCGTTAGGGCAATTGATGCAAGTACTATTGATTATGGTTGGGGGGAACTAAATAATTTCCTTGAAAAGTACTAATGGCTCCTGATAAACTTTCTAAGTCGATGTCTTCAATGGTCTTTATTATGATAAGCAAAAATATCTTTAATAGGGTAGTTGAGTTCCTGCGAGTGAATAAAGTTGTTATCATAGCTTTCTTCTTAGGTATGATATTTGTGCTTTGTTTTATTAAAAATGATAAGTATTCTGATTCTATAAGTGCCATAGCAAATACTATAATGGCAATTGCGGCCATTCTCGGCTTAGTTTTTGCGAGAAAATGGAAACGTGATGCGACTAAAGACAAAGTGATTGATAAATGTATAAAAATACTTTCAGTATATTTGTTTGAAGTTCGACTTAATTTTGTTCCAGCAATGCATATGGGTGTTTTTAAAATTTGGTTTGAATCTTTCAAAAATAAAGAGATTTCAACCTATAAAGATGTCATCCAAATAAAAAAGATGGTTTCTAATTACGTGCGGTTTATAAAAAAAGAAAATGAAATTTACACTGAGTTTGCCTCTGATTTAGAATATTTAAAATTATTATCATGGGATGTTAAAGAAAATCATAAGCCTTTAGTTGAGGGAATTGAGAAACTAATGAAGCTCATTATCGTTAAGGAACATGAGTTGCTTACATTCATTGACGTTATATTTGGAATGTGGAATCTCAGTGTTTATAACGATGATGAAAGTAAAGGGCATACTGCTCTTACTTTCAATATATCAAAAAATCCTATTGTTGAAGCCGGTTTTAAATTAATACCTGAAATTATTAGATTAAAAGAAGATTTGAATAATTGTTTGGAAGAGCTAATGGGTAAAAATCTAAATGTTTTTACTTTTATAGAACAAGTTGAGCACTAAAATATAAGTACTTTACTACCACAAGTATTAATGATTATTTTTGATGAAAAATAAAAAGCCCCATCAGGGGCTTTTATGCTTAACCTAAGCTATTTTTCTTAAACTTCATTACTTTTTTGTTGTATCGGATTTCACAATTATCAAATCTTTTTCTTGTTGCAGCTTCAATCTCATCACATTTTTTTCTAACTGATGCATCAGTTGGATTTGAATTCTTCATAAGGTATAAAATTGTTTTGATAGTACTATATTTGTCCTTAGTATTTGCACAGGCATAATATAGATTAAAGATGTTTTCTTTTCTAATGAAGTCTTCAGTGTTTTTGTGAAGTTTGTTAAAAGAAGTCTCTAATTCTGCGAATTCGGAAATGCTTTTCACGTAACTTTTCAATTTTGGCGTTCCAAGTTCATCTAATTTTTTTGAACAGGCCTCGTTGAAAATAGATTGCAAGCTCTCAATTTTCCCTACCAAACTTTTAATTTCTTGTTGAGATGGCAAGGGTGGAAAAGTACAGAGTTTTTCAATATACCAATTACTCGTCATTCCCTTTTCACCACGAGTATGACGCAACACATCAATATATAAATCCCAATTTTGTGTTCTTTGGGCTTGATAAAGATAAGTAAGTACTATGTCAGGAAAGCCTTTATATAAATAATCGGTTAAATTTCTTATGTTCTGAGTTTCTTTCAATAAATTAGCATACGTTGAAGATAAGGATAAAAAATTATCTTTATAGGAAGTTAATCTTTCAATGCTCTCACGCCTATCAAGTTCAGCATCAATACGATTTCTTTCCTGTATATATTGCGTGTGCTCACCAAAGTACTTGTCCCCACAAATGCCTCCGATTAAACCTTCATGTCCAGTATCATCAACACCAAGATATCCATGCTGATGTTTTTGACCACAGTTCCCATGCTCGGTTTTAACCTGGCATTTCACACTCTCGCTAAGATGATAGCGTCCTACAAGAGAACGAAAACTATTAACAGTAATTTCTAAATCAGAAGAAAAATTAGGGCGTGAAGTAATTTGTTCTATTGTTGCAAAAGATTCTGAATTATCTGCCATTACATTTCCTTATCTTTGCGTACTGTTTGGATGAACAGCTTGTGAGAATATACACCCCTTATAGGGATCTTTCAATGTCGTATGAACCATAAGGTTATAGGCGATGCGTGTTTAAAACGAACCCGGGGATTCTGACAGGACGGACTGATACAGCCAAAGGCTAAAGTACGTACTTAAGACCGTAAATGTAATGACATAAAACATGTATGTATTTTACTTTACGCTGCTTCCAGCGTGGCGTACATGGTCATTGGTGTCTCCCTGTTTTCCAGAAGGTTTCAGGGAAAGAATAGCTGAATATAAGATTCTGCAAGTATGAATGCGAAAATAAGCTTCAGGCGTTCGTCTTATTCCGTCACGGGCCGTAGCGCGCGGGATAAACTGAACCACGAATAAATGGCATTGAACAACACGACGCCCGCCGTCACGATAAAGACGGCGCGAAAACCGAAGCTGGCGGAGATCCCGGCCCCGAGCAGCGGTCCGGTGACGTTACCAATATCCCGGAATGACTGGTTATAGCTGAAAATACGCCCGGCAATCTGGTTCGTGGAGTTGTAGACCAGCAGGGTCTGTACGGCGGGCAGCAACGCACCGTCGGCGGCACCCAGCAAAAAGCGCAGGACGCCCAGCTGCCATGGCGTTTGCACCATCGACATCGGGATAAGCAGCAGGACGGAAATCACCAGCGCGCAGATCAGGATTTTTTCCGGACCCACCCGGTCCCCCAGTTTTCCCAGCCTCGGGGCACTCAGCAGCGCCGCCACGCCGGGTACGGAGGCGATCAGCCCGCTGATGAACGCAATATTGCTGACGTTACCCGCCAGGTCGCGAACGTAGAGCGTCAGAATAGGGGCAATCGACCCGGTAGCTATCTGAATAATCATTGTCGTCACGAACAGGCTCAGCACCAGTCTGGGATTTTTAAGCGAGGTCAGCACCTCCCTGGCGTGGAGCATCTCTTTTTTGGCGACAGGCGTGAAGTTTTCCCGAATACAAAGCAGGGTGACGATAAAGCACAGGAACAGCACGCTGGCGGTGATGAAAAAGACCGGGCGCAGGCCATAGCTATCGGCCAGGAGTCCACCGGCCAGTGGCCCCAGTAGGGCACCGCTCACGCCGCCGGTTGAGAGCGTGCCCAGCGCCCAGCCGCTCTTATGGCGGGGAATTTGTGTGGCAATCAGGGCATTGGCATTGGGAATAAAGCCTCCCAGCAGGCCCAGCAGTGCGCGCAGGATCAGGAACTGCCAGACGTTTTGCGCCACGCCCATCAGCGCCATGATAATGGCCATCCCCAGCGCCGAACGCAGCAGCATGATTTTACGTCCCTTGCGATCGGCAAGTCCGCCCCAGAAGGGCGAAGCTATCGCAGAAAACAGGAACGTGATGCTGAATACCAGGCCGGACCACATATTGAGCGCGCTGTGACCCGTCACGCCCAGCTGTTCGACGTAGAGCGGCAGGAAGGGCATGACCAGGCTAAACGCCGCGCCGGTAAGAAAACAGCCAAGCCACGCAACCGTGAGGTTACGCTTCCAGTTTATGGGGGCATCTGAGGGTGACATAACAATCCGCATAATGAGGTGCTGAGCACCTGAAGCATGAAGTAATAAGCCTGCTAATTATGCGCCTGGGTTATGATTGCCGCAATGAGGGGGAGCTTTTAAAGCTAAAACAGCATGCGGCCCTGAGGACCGCATGAGGATTAATAGCGGGACGGCGTACCTTGTGGGCGCGTTTTAAAACGGCGGTGCAGCCACATATACTGCTCCGGGGCGAGCATGATGCACTTCTCCACAACGCTGTTCATCCAGCGCGCGGTGGTTTCTGCATCGTCAAGCGGCGGTGCGAGTTCCGGCTCCAGCATCATCAGCTCGTAGCCTGAACCATCCGGTTTACGGCGAGGAACAAAAGGCACGATGGCAGCTTTGGACATCCGCGCCAGCATCCAGGTACCGGTGGTTGTGGCGGCCTCGTCAACGGCGAAGAAGGGGACAAATACGCTGGCCTGCGGGCCATAGTCGTGGTCGGGAGCATACCAGACCACTTCACCGGATTTCAGTGCGCGAATCATGCCCTTCAGATCTTTTCGGTCGATCATGCTTTTGTTGGAGCGCATGCGGCCGTTAGTCTGGATTAAATCGATGACCGGGTTATCGTTAGGACGATAAACGCCAATGCCGGGCGCCTGCATGCCGAACATGCGCGCCCCGATTTCCAGCGTCAGGAAATGGACGCCGATCAGCAGAACGCCCGTCTGGTTGGCCTGAAGCGTATGCACAGGCTCCATGCCAGTTCCCGTCACCTCACTCCAGCGGGCCATGCGTTTGTCCGGCCAGAACCACGCCATACCGGTTTCCATAAGCCCCATCCCGACGGATTCGAAATTCTTCGAAACCATATCGTGACGATCTGTCTCGCTCATCTGCGGAAAACAGAGCTCAAGATTGCGGTACGCGATTTTGGCGCGACGCTTCATAAACAGCTGCGCAAAACGGCCCAGAAATTTACCCAACCGAAAAATTACAGGGTAGGGAAGCTGTACCAGGAGCCATAAAAAGCCAATGCCAAGCCAGGTCAACCAATAGCGGGGATGCAAAAGGGCGGCAGTAAATTTTGGTAACTGGGTCATGTCTTTCCTGTGTTCAAACGTCCTGTTTTGCTAGTGTCTCATTTTTTTAGACGTAGCCAAAATATCTGCTTTCGAAGCGTGCACGAATACAGCAATTGTTAAGCCTGATTAATCAGGGTGTGTGAAATGTAGCGTAAATTGTGTGGATGTAAATTGGTTTTATTTGCTATATGATGCCGACCGATTTTTCATTCTCTCTAACGATTCCAGGACTGTACACCATGCCAGTGTTACACAACCGCGTGTCGAATGAGATGTTAAAAGCGCGTATGTTGGCTGAAACCGAACCGCGCACCACCATCTCTTTCTACAAATACTTCACGATCAACGATCCGCAGGCAACCCGCGATGCGCTTTATCAGGCGTTCACGGCCCTGAACGTCTTCGGACGCGTCTACCTTGCCCGTGAAGGCATCAACGCGCAGATTAGCGTACCGGAAAGCAAAGTCAGCGCTTTCCGCGACGTTCTTTATCACTTCGATCCGGCCCTCGACGGCTTACGCCTGAACATTGCCCTGGATGATGACGGGAAATCCTTCTGGGTGCTGCGCATGAAGGTGCGTGAACGCATCGTGGCGGACGGTATCGACGATCCTGAGTTTAACCCGGCGGATGTCGGCGAATATCTGAAGGCTGCGGAAGTGAATGCGATGCTGGACGATCCGGATGCCGTGTTCATTGATATGCGTAACCACTATGAGTACGAAGTGGGGCATTTCGAGAACGCGATGGAAATCCCGGCCGACACCTTCCGCGAGCAGCTGCCCAAAGCGGTTGAGATGATGCAGGAACATAAAGATAAAAAGATCGTTATGTACTGCACCGGCGGTATCCGCTGTGAGAAAGCCAGCGCGTGGATGAAGCACAACGGCTTTAATAAGGTCTGGCATATTGAAGGCGGCATTATCGAGTATGCCCGCCGAGCCCGTGAACAGGGTTTACCGGTACGCTTTATCGGAAAAAACTTTGTCTTTGACGAGCGTATGGGTGAGCGTATCTCGGAAGACGTTATTGCCCAGTGCCACCAGTGCGGCGCGCCGTGCGATACCCATACCAACTGCAAAAACGACGGGTGCCATCTGCTGTTTATTCAGTGCCCGGCCTGTGCCGAGAAGTTTAACGGCTGCTGTAGCGAATTGTGCAGCGAAGAGAGCATCCTGCCGGAAGAAGAGCAGCGTCGCCGTCGTGCAGGACGTGAAAACGGCAACAAGATTTTCAATAAATCACGCGGCCGTCTGAATACCAAACTGGGTATCCCTGACCCGGAATGATAATAACGCCCGGCACGGCAAAAGCCTGCCGGGCGAATCTATTATGATTTCTGCTGTACACCTTCAACGGAAATAATCAGCTCCACGTCCTGAGACGCCGGGCCTAAATCCGTTGTGATATTAAAATCTTTCAGATGAATTTTACCCGCTGCTTCAAATCCTGCGCGTTTACCGCCCCACGGATCGTCACCCTGACCCAATAATTTAGCCTCCAGCGTGACCGGTTTTGTTACGCCGTTAAGCGTCAGGTTGCCGGTAATATTCAGCTTATCACCGTCTTTTTTCACTTCCGTGGAGGTGAAAGTAGCCTGTGGGTATTTCCCGACATTGAGAAATTCCCCACTGCGCAGATGTTTATCACGTTCAGCATGATTGGTATCAACGCTGTTAGTATTAATGGTCACGTTGACCTTGTCGGCGGCAGGATTTTTCTCGTCAAAGGTGAATGTGCCGTCAAAATCCTTAAAGGTACCGTACAGCCAGCTGTATCCCAGATGCTGAATACGGAAATTGACGAAAGCGTGCTGGCCCTCTTTATCAATTTTATAATCAGCCGCCACGGCGGAACCGGTGGTGAATAACAGAGAACCCAGGGCGATACCCAGCAGGTGTTTTTTCATTTTATGCTCCAGAGTCAACTGACGAGCGGCCAAGCATGCGCTTTAGCGTATCGTCTTTATCAATAAAATGGTGTTTGAGGGCGGCGAGCCCGTGCAGTACGGACAGGATCACGACGCTCCACGCAAGCCAGAGGTGTACGACCCCTGCGGTGTCAGCCTGAGCGCCCGCATCGCTGAGCGTTGCCGGGACGTCAAAAAGGCCAAAGACGCTAATCGGCTTACCGTCCGCCGTCGAGATAAGGTATCCGCTAATCAGAATGGCGAAGAGCAGCGCATAGAGCGCAATATGCGCGGCGACTGCACTGACGCGGGTAAATTTGCTGTGGGTCTTCGGCGCGGCAGGCGGTGGGGAAATATGTCGCCAGATCACGCGGAAAACCAGGCCCAGCATCAGCAGGACACCAATGCTTTTATGTAACTCCGGTGCCTGGTGATACCAGCCATCGTAATAGCTGAGCGTGACCATCCAGAGCCCAAGTCCAAACATACCGTAGACGGCAAGAGCAAATATCCAGTGCAAACTTATGGATATTATTCCGTAGCGCCGGGAGGAGTTACGCAATTGCATCAGAATGTCCATTTTCAAATTAACCGGAAAGTAAAAATGAACGGGAAGGCGGGATATTGCAACTGAAATAATTGTCTATTGATTTTTATTTTATTTATTTCAGCAATTTTGAAAAGGATCGCTAACGCTAATTCAATCTCTTCGTGCAAGCGAAATGGTGAGTTTCAATAAAGATAAATTAACGTCAATTATTGTCAGTAAGGCTTTTCAGTAAAATACAATGTAAACAAAATCAATAATGGCCAACAGCGCCCACAATAAGAGATAGAGCATAAAATGCTCGCGAATATTATTCATCAGAAAGCTAACGATCCTGCGCATAACGCCCCGTAATGCAGTGTGAATGAAACGGGCCCCGGGACGTCCGGAGCCCGTGTGGATTATCCGTTAAAACGCGAGAGTGAGAAGGGCGTCAGATCAAACTGCGGCGTGATACCCTGAGCAAACTGTGCGGCGATTTCACCCAGCACGGAAGCGAATTTAAAGCCGTGGCCGCTCAGCCCGGTGATTAGCAGGGTGTTGTCATGCCCGGGCAGCGTATCAATGATGAAGTCTTCATCCGGCGTGTTGTCGTAGGTACAGGCCGCGCCATACAGCAAGCCACCGACGCCCGGAAGAATATTCCGCAGGAATGAGAAGGCTTCCGAACCATCCTGAGGAAAGGCGCCGAAAGGCTTACGCTCTTCAGGGGAGGTGATCGCCTGGCCCCCGTTGTGTTTACCAATTTTCAGCGCGTCTTTCTCGGAAGGGAAACCGTAGAACTGATCGCCATTCGGTAATTCCCCGGTGAAGGCCGGGAATTTATTCTGCGCGCTGTAGCGCCCATCTGACTGGAACCAGGAGAAGACCTTGCGCACCGGTTGGATCGGCAGCTCCGGCAGCAGGCGAGTGACCCAGGTTCCTGCGCTGACGAGCAGGCGGGAGGCTGAATAGTCGCCGTCAAGGGTCGTTACCGTGACGCCATTCTCGTCATGGGTGATGGCCTCCACCGGACAGTTAAACAGCTGTGCACAGCCAGCTTTCGCGGCAAGGTCGACCCAGGTTTTGATCGCTGTTTCACAATGCAGTACGCCGGAGTGGGCTTCAAAGAGGCCAATATAATCGTCCTGGACGCTAATTTCAGGCCAGCGCGCGGTTATGCCCGTTGCGTCCAGCTTCTCAACGTCCAGATTAAAGGCTTTCGCGCTGCGCTCGACGCCGGCAAGAAATTCCGAATGAGCCGGACCAAGGTTGATAACCCCGGTACGCTCGAAAATACGCTCTTCGGTCTGTTTCGCCAGTTCATCCCACAGCGTCTGGGCGCGAAGCACCAGCGGGACATAGCGCTCGCCTTCTCCATACGCATGGCGCATGAGGCGGGTATCGCCATGATGGCTGCCTTCCGCATGGGGAGGGAGGTGAGCATCGATCATCAGGACCTTCAGACCTGCCTGTGTTGCGTAATAACCGGCAGCGGAACCCACGGAGCCGCTACCAATAATGATTAAGTCGTATCTCATATGCATCTCATAAACTGACGTTTTGTTAGCAGAGTAATTAACAACGCGGAGTTAGACAAGGGAGAAATAAATAAGGCACCGCGAGGGTGCCTGTAGAGAGAAAAGTGGGCATAAGCTTAGTGCCGTTTATACTCATTTTCCTGATAGTCGCCAGATTCTATTTTTGCAATACCTGCCTCTAAAATAGAAATAAACTGACGGGCGACGTCTGTTGTTAGCCACAGCGTCTGTCCAACTTCCGCTTCTTCACGGTTGAGTTGATTCGGGGTCTGGTAGTGCAAACGCAGCATCAGCGCATCGTAGCTATCTACGGTACTGATATCCCAGCCAACAAGTGGATGGGTCTGGATCACTTCACTATTCTTTTCCATTATAACCCCCTTAATGCGTGTTAGAAGACAACGGCTTTGAGGTTCAATGCATGTTTTTCTGAAAGCATCTTCAGTATACCAAGTAATAAGGGTTCCGAAGGGAAAAATAAACAGGTGGCAACACATTTTTCTGCTTTTTAGGATTGTTCGAACAATAAAACACCATCTTGTTCACGATTCTTAAAGAAGATGCCGAATTAATTTGAACTTACCGTATTTTTAGACAAAAAAAAGCCGGGGCGACCCGGCAAAAAAACACAATGAGGGAGCAGTATTAATCTGTGATAAACCAGTCGTCTGCGCTTTCCCACGTTTCCTGCAGGATTTCGCTGATGCGATCTTTATCTTCTTTCGCCGCACCAATGACGGAGAGGTTGTTCGCCGCGGCGTAACGCACCGTTACGGCACCCGCGTTGTCGGGAAAGGTGTTGTTAATACGGCGGGATAATTCGCCTGCCAGTGCATCAAGTGCGCCGGCAGGCAGAACAGTTGTTTTGGCTATGGTGACTTCAATACGCATAAATGCCCCCTGTGTAATATACTGTTTATTTATACAGGTATATTATCGGTTTGACAACAAGGGGCATTGATTTTTTAACGTTTTACCGTCCAGTTAACGGTTTCGCCCGCCAGGAAGGGGATCAGCGTGTCATCCGTCAGCGCAATGGACTCCTCAACGTGGCTCGCTTTACGCTCCAGTTCGATGAAGCTGTCGTTGACCGGCAGGCCGTAGAAGCGCGGGCCATTAAGGGAGCAGAACGCTTCGAAATGTTCCAGCGCGTTCATCTCTTCAAATACGGTCGCGTAGCTGGCAAGCGCCGTTGGGGCGTTGAAGCAGCCTGCGCAGCCGCAGCTTGCCTCTTTACGGTGGCGGGCGTGAGGCGCGGAATCGGTGCCGAGGAACGCGCGGGAGAACCCGCTGGCAACCAGCTCGCGCAGCGCCTGCTGGTGGATGTTGCGCTTGAGAATCGGCAGGCAGTACAGGTGAGGGCGCACCCCGCCCACCAGCATGTGGTTACGGTTAAACATCAGGTGCTGCGGCGTAATGGTGGCGGCGATAAGATCGTTGCCGTCGCGCACGTACTCTGCCGCGTCTTTGGTGGTGATATGCTCAAAGACCACTTTAAGCGCGGGCAGGCGCTGGCGCAGAGGCTCCATCACGGTCTCGATAAACCGGGCTTCACGGTCAAAGATGTCAATTTCGGCATGCGTGACTTCACCATGGACCAGCAGCGGCATGCCCAGTTTCTGCATGCGCTCCAGAACCGGCATGATGGCATCAATGCTGGTGACGCCGTGGCTGGAGTTGGTGGTGGCATTCGCCGGGTAGAGTTTCGCCGCCGTAAATACGCCTTCGTTAAACCCACGCTCCACTTCGTTCGGGTCCAGCGAGTCGGTCAGATAGCAGGTCATCAACGGGGTAAAATCGTGTCCCGCAGGCACGGCATCCAGGATGCGCTGGCGATAGGCTATCGCGGCATCGACGGTGGTGACTGGTGGAACCAGGTTAGGCATGACAATCGCGCGGCCATAAATTTCGCTGGTATAAGGCACGACGGTTTTCAGCATATCGCCATCACGCAGATGGATATGCCAGTCGTCAGGGCGGCGGATTTTAAGAACCTGGGGTTGTGCAGTCATGGAAGCTCCGGCTTGTCAGGAATCAGTCATAAGGATGGCTGTTTTTGCCGGACACAAATCATAAGCGGAAACGTTTTCGTTTGCACACTTTTCCGTAAAAAAAAGGGCGCCGCAGCGCCCTTCAGGTTAATCGGTGAAAGGAATGATGATTTCACCCGGCTTAACCTCTATGCCTTTTGCGTATTTTTTCGCCAGGGCTTCGCCCTTGCTTTTATCTTCGCTTAAGACGTACGCGGGCTGCTGGTTGAAATAATTACGCAGCGACTGGTTGAGATAGGGCATCAGGGTTTGCAGAACCGGCGCCATCTTGTCCGGCGACACCTGCGCATCGACGACTTCCATCTCCTGGAGGAAAATCGCCCCTTTCTCTTTGTTGAAAATGGGAAGTGCCTTCAGCTTGAGCTTGATGTTGGCTTTCTGATTGCCAAAGAGGGAGGACATATCAAGATCCGCGTCACCGGCCAGGGTGACTTTGTTTGGCTCTTCACGTCCGATCTGGCTGGTCAGATTCGTGAGCACGATATGCGCGTCCGCCAGCCCCGGCACGCCAATGTCTTTAGAAAAATTGTTATGTTTTTCCAGCGCCTGATTAATTTCCTGTTCACTGACGGTATATTGCGTGAGCTGGTTACAGCCAACCAGCAGACCGCTGACAACTAATGCAGCGGCAAAGACGATTTTCTTCATAGTGTTCCTCAACGAAAAATCGGCGCTTCTGTCCTGTTACGCCAGTATGTCAGCGTGAATGGGCAGAAACCAGCAGAAAAAACTGAGAAGTGGGGCGGGAGGGACTCCCGCCCGAGGGAAAGGCTACGCGCCAGGCTCGAGCATGCCGCTCGCGCTGCGTTTCTGGCTGAACTGCCACCACAGGGCAAGGAGCGTCATAAAGCCCACCACGCCGAGCATCATCCACGGGAGTTCGGGCTGGTTTAACGCTTTGCCGGCATCAAACAACCAGCCGCCTCCGGCGTAACCTAATGCGCCGCCAAGCGCCAGCCCCAGCCGGCTGAAACCCATATAGCTGCCGCGCGCACGCGCATCCGCAAGGGAGGCGCTCAGCGTTTCACGGGCAGGCTCGGCGATGATCGACCCTATATAGAAGGTGCAAATCAGGGTAAACAGCTGCTGGAGAGAGTTCACCAGGCCGATTGGCATCATGCTCAGCGTCATCAGGAACAGCCCGGCCATCAGGCGATGCTCCAGACGAAAACGCCGTTCGCTCCAGCGGGCAATCGGATAAAGCAGCGTTAACGACAGGCAGGCTTCGATGGCGTACATCCATTTAACAGCAGCAGGCGTGCCAGCAATGTCGTTAACCATGATCGGCAGCATCAGCATGACCTGCACAGCCAGCATGTAGTAGCCCGTCAGGGTCAGCACATAGGTGACAAAACGTTTGTCGCGCAGGACGCGGCCAAGCCCTTCCCGGACAGGTGCTTTGACCGTCGACAGTTTCCAGGCGGGCAGGAACAGGCCATTAAACAGCGCGCACAGAATAAAGAGCACCGCCCCAGCCGCGCAGACCAGACGGAAGTCGTACTGCAGCAGCCAGCTTCCCAGCAGGGCGCCGACAACCGCCCCGGCGCTGTCCTGCATCATCAGAATCGAGAAGAAACGGCCGCGGTGCTGCGGGCGAATAAGCTTCACCACCAGCGCGGTGCGTGGCGGATCGAACAGCGTGCCCCCGATACCGGAGAGGAAACAGGAGAACCAGAGCAGCCACGGCTCCTGGGCGACCGCCATCGTGGCAAAGCCTGCCGCGCGCAGCAGCATACCGGTCACGATCATCGGTTTAGCGCCAAAGCGGTCGGCAATGGCCCCGCCAAAGACGCCCAGCCCCTGCTGGACAAACTGGCGTAATCCCAGAGCAATGCCGACCATTAATGCCGCCCAGCCCATTTGATCGACAAAGCGAATCGATATCAGCGGGAAAACGACAAAAAAGCCGAGCACGACCAGCATGTTATCGACGAGCAGGAAATATTTACCCAGGCTCCTGGCCTGTGATACGCGGGACATTTTCCCTCCAGGGAAAATAAGATGGTGAGCACGCTAACATTCTGCGGTGTCGCCGCGTTTTTTCCCACCCCTGAACGCGACAATATTTTTTTATCAAAAGGGTGCTTTGATAGAGAGTTCTCATCGAAAAGTGTGAAAAGAGGGCAAAATGGTATGTCACTGTTTTCACAGACGGCGCAGGCGCAGGTATAGTAAAGCTAATGGGTAAGCAGAAGTGACGGGAAGGAGTGGTATCGATGTTTGGCTATCGCAGTAATGTGCCAAAAGTGCGTCTGACAACGGACAGGCTGGTCGTTCGTCTGGTGCATGAGCGTGATGCCTGGCGTCTGGCGGATTATTACGCCGAGAATCGCCAGTTTTTAAAACCCTGGGAACCCGTTCGGGATGAGAGCCATTGTTACCCTTCCGGCTGGCAGGCGCGCCTAAGCATGATTACGGAATTTCACAAGCAGGGCAGCGCGTTTTATTTCGCGCTGCTGGATCCTGAAGAGAAAGAGATTATCGGGATCGCCAATTTTTCAAACGTGGTGCGGGGATCGTTTCACGCCTGCTACCTTGGCTACTCCATCGGTCAGAAATGGCAGGGGCAGGGGCTGATGTACGAGGCGTTAACGGTGGCGATCCGCTATATGCAACGCACGCAGCATATCCATCGCATCATGGCGAACTATATGCCGCATAATCAGCGCAGCGGCAATTTGCTGGCGCGTTTAGGGTTCGAGAAAGAGGGTTACGCCAAAGACTATCTGTTGATAGACGGAGAGTGGCGCGACCACGTTCTGACGGCATTAACCACCCGGGACTGGACCGCAGGTCGTTAAGGAGAAAAGATGAAGTATCAGCTAAACGGTACAGAAGCGCGCGTGATTGGGTGCTTACTCGAAAAACAGGTCACCACGCCGGAGCAGTATCCGCTCTCCGTCAACGCCGTGACCATGGCCTGCAACCAGAAGACCAACCGCGAGCCGGTGATGAACCTCAGCGAGCATGAGGTTCAGGACGTGCTCGATGCATTGGTAAAACGCCACCATCTGCGCACCGTCAGCGGCTTCGGCAACCGCGTGACCAAATACGAACAGCGCTTTTGTAACTCCGAATTTGGCGACCTGAAGCTGAGCAGTGCAGAAGTGGCGGTCATCACCACGCTGCTGCTGCGCGGGGCGCAGACACCGGGAGAGCTGCGCACGCGCGCTTCCCGTATGCATGAGTTCAGCGATATGCAGGAGGTCGAGCAGACCCTGGAAGGGCTAGCCGCGCGTGAAGACGGCCCTTACGTGGTGCGTCTGGCGCGAGAGCCGGGAAAACGCGAAAGCCGCTATATGCATCTGTTCAGTGGTGAAGTTGATATTTCAGTTAAATCCAGCGCAACCGATATTAGTGCTGGAGATGATGATTTGGTTGCCCGCGTAGAGGCGCTGGAAGACGAGGTCGCTGGGCTGAAACAGCGTCTGGATGCGTTGCTGGCACATTTGGGAGACTGACGGTGAAAAAATTACGCGTAGGCGTGGTGGGGCTGGGCGGCATCGCGCAAAAAGCCTGGCTGCCTGTTTTAGGTGCGGCGACGGACTGGACCCTGCAAGGGGCATGGTCACCCACCCGAGAAAAGGCAGAACGTATCTGCGAAACCTGGCGCATGCCGTATGCTGCCTCCCTGCAGGATCTGGCCCGCGAGTGTGATGCGGTTTTTGTGCATACCTCAACGGCAACCCACTATCAGGTGGTGAGCGAGCTGCTCAATTTGGGGGTTCACGTCTGCGTGGATAAACCGCTGGCTGAAAATGTTCAGGATGCCGAACGGCTGATTGAGCTGGCCGCGCGCAAAAAACTGACGCTGATGGTGGGCTTCAACCGCCGCTTTGCGCCGCTTTATCAACAGCTGAAGGCGCAGTCGGGCACGCTCGCCTCGCTGCGGATGGATAAGCACCGTACCGACAGCATTGGGCCAAACGATCTGCGCTTCACCCTTCTGGATGATTATCTGCACGTTGTGGATACGGCGCTGTGGCTCGCCAGCGACAATGCACAGCTGCAAAGTGGCACGCTACTGACGAACGAGCAGGGTGAAATGGTCTACGCCGAACATCATTTCGCGATTGACCATCTGCAGATCACCACCAGCATGCATCGTCGTGCGGGGAGTCAGCGTGAATCCGTCCAGGCCGTCACCGACGGCGCGTTGTACGAAATAACCGACATGCGTGAATGGCGGGAAGAGAAGGGCAGCGGCGTGGTGACGCTACCTGCCCCTGGCTGGCAGAGCACGCTTGAACAGCGCGGTTTTGCCGGTTGTGCCCGTCACTTTATCACCTGCGTGCAAAATCAGACGGTTCCTGAAACGTCCGGTGAGCAGGCCATTATGGCGCAGCGCATTGTGGAAAGGCTCTGGCGCGAGGCCATGAGCGAATAACTCGCTGTAACATCTGCGGATAGTAATTCGTTGAAATCCGGTTAGACTAAGCGCCGCTTGTTGGCTTTGCCGGGTGGCGCTTACGCTTACCCGGCTCACAAATCCGTATGGTTCTGGAAATTCACGTTAATGAACTTATTAAAATCGCTGGCGGCCGTCAGCTCGATGACCATGTTTTCCCGCGTGCTGGGTTTTGCGCGCGACGCCATTGTGGCAAGGGTATTTGGTGCAGGGATGGCCACGGACGCCTTTTTCGTCGCGTTCAAGTTGCCGAACCTGCTGCGTCGTATTTTTGCTGAAGGGGCGTTTTCCCAGGCATTCGTGCCTATCCTGGCGGAATATAAAAGCAAGCAGGGTGAAGACGCGACGCGCGTCTTTGTTTCTTATGTCTCCGGGCTGCTGACGCTGGCTTTGGCGGTGGTGACGGTACTCGGGATGCTGGCCGCGCCGTGGGTGATTATGGTGACCGCGCCCGGTTTTGCCGATACGGCCGACAAATTTGCGCTGACCTCGCAGCTGCTGCGCATTACTTTCCCCTATATTCTGCTCATCTCGCTGGCCTCGCTGGTGGGGGCGATCCTGAATACCTGGAACCGCTTCTCTGTACCGGCGTTTGCGCCGACGTTCCTTAACGTCAGCATGATCGGCTTTGCCCTGTTCGCTGCGCCGCACTTCAACCCGCCGGTACTGGCGCTGGCCTGGGCGGTGACCGTGGGCGGCGTGCTGCAGCTGGCGTATCAGCTGCCGCATCTGAAAAAAATCGGCATGCTGGTGCTGCCGCGCATCAACCTCAAAGATGCCGGGGCGATGCGCGTCATCAAGCAGATGGGGCCCGCCATTCTCGGCGTCTCCGTCAGCCAGATCTCGCTGATTATCAATACCATCTTTGCCTCGTTCCTCGTGTCCGGCTCGGTTTCCTGGATGTACTACGCCGACCGTCTGATGGAGTTCCCGTCCGGAGTGCTGGGCGTGGCGCTGGGGACCATCCTGCTGCCGTCGCTGTCGAAAAGTTTTGCCAGCGGTAATCATGATGAGTATTGCCGCCTGATGGACTGGGGGTTACGTCTCTGCTTCCTGCTGGCCCTGCCAAGCGCGGTGGCGCTGGGTATTCTGGCCAAACCGCTGACGGTGTCGCTCTTCCAGTACGGGAAATTCACCGCCTTTGATGCCGCCATGACCCAACGCGCGCTGATTGCCTACTCGGTCGGATTGATGGGGCTGATCGTCGTCAAGGTGCTGGCGCCCGGGTTCTACTCGCGTCAGGACATCAAAACGCCGGTGAAAATTGCCATTGTGACGCTGATTATGACGCAGCTGATGAACCTGGCGTTTATTGGTCCGCTGAAGCATGCGGGCCTGTCATTATCGATTGGTCTGGCGGCCTGTCTGAATGCCGGACTGCTGTACTGGCAGCTGCGCAAGCAGGATATTTTTACACCGCAGCCGGGCTGGGGAAGTTTCCTGGTGCGTCTGATCGTTGCGGTACTGGTGATGTCTGCCGCGCTGCTCGGCATGATGTACGTGATGCCGGAGTGGTCTCAGGGCACCATGCCCTACCGTCTGATGCGGCTGATGGCCGTGGTGGGCGTCGGGGTGGTGGCGTACTTTGCCACGCTCGCGGTGCTGGGCTTTAAAGTGAAAGAGTTTGCCCGCCGGACGGCATAAACGCCAAAAGGGGAGTTCACCTTATGGTGCTCCCCACTGCATGATTTGTCGCTGATGCGTCAAATCGAAATCTTTTTCACACCCGCAATACGCGCAGTCGCTGTCTGACCATCCGCACCGTACAGTCCGGTTTCTTTATGCGGTTTCAACACCTCAAGTGCCTGCTGATTACGCTCAATCTGACCTTCCAGTAGCCAGCCGTTATGCTGGTTAAGATCGCGCAGGTGCTGGGTTTTTTCGGTAATGGTCTGCCAGCGCTCAATAATATCGTCATTGGCGCTGCGCTTCGGATCCTGCTCAGCGCGGCGTTGTTGCTCCAGATAATCCAGCGTCGCCAGAAGCGAACTCTTATCTTCAGTAATACGCTGCAGCGCGCTGCCGTTGATGTGACCGGAAGAGAGATGCTGTTGTTCAGCGTCCATTACCGTTTTCAGGTCGTTCAGGACAACCGTCATTTGATCCAGTATTTCTGACAGTCGACTCATACGGTTAGTTACTCTGTAAGAAACTCTGTGCTTCCTGAATCAGGGCATCAGCGATCTTGCTGGTATCCATTTTCAGTTCACCGTTACGAATAGCCGTTTTCAGCGCTTCAACACGTTCCATATTGATATCGTTGGTGCCTGGCTGCATCAGTTTCGCCTGCGCATCGCTCAGGGTCACGCTGGTGCTGTTGGACGTTGACGGTTTTTCCAGACGCGTTTTCTGCGCAGGAGTGTCATTCGTTTCGCGAGGTTGTACAGCGCTTACCGGCTTCAGGGCTGATGTACGATCAATGCTCATAGTGTTGTCCTCATCGAGGGTTCGCGGCGTTTGCGCCTGACATCATCATTAGTGGAATATTTATCGGCACGCGCCGCGAAATCTTTAAAAAGATTATAGGTTAATCAGAATATTCCCATCAGAATCGACGGTTCCGCTCACCACCTGGCCTGAGGACATTCTGACGCGGATGTTTTGCGCCACCGCGGCATTGTTTAACGCTTTCCCTTCACTGTTGATACTAAAGCCCTCTCCGTTGGCCACCACCATCACCTGCTGGCCCGCTTTTATCCGCCATGCCTGGCGCAGCATTGAGAGCTGTATCGGCTGGCCTGGTGCAACATCACGCAGGCTGACGGCGTCCTGTGCCTGGTTTATTTCCAGCATGGTGCGTGGAGGCAGTTGATCCAGACGGCCGCGTTTTAACGTCACGCTGTTCGTCTGCAGTACGCTGCCGCGCGCAATGGGCACGGCGGCGACAACATAATTGCCCGTCGCCTGAACTGCAACCTGTAAATAGCGTTTTTCGTTGGCGCAGCGTGCCAGCACGTTCACATTTCCCCAAAGCTTTGTGAACCCCACCACGCTGAACGAAGGCTGGTCACACGTCGGGTACAGATTCGGTGGCGTGCGCACGGTAACGGTAACGTCATCGCTAAAGCCTGCCAGCTTCTCAGCAAAGAAAGCCGTCAACTGATCCTGTAAGCCTTCAGCCTGCACCAGCGGGCTAAACAGCCAGAAAATTGCCATCAGGCCACGTTTTAACGTTTGCATCGCAAGTTCCACCGTTTCCAGAGTTGAATGAATTCTACCTGCAGTGGTTTTGCATCAACGCAATAAATAGCGACGCATTTTGCGCTTATTCCGTCGATAGGGGAGACCGGGTGAGATTTAAGCTGTGAACTGAAATTTTGCCATCAGCGGAGGAGACATGCTCGATAAACTCGACGCCGCGTTACGTTTTCAGCAGGAAGCGCTCAATTTACGCGCCCAGCGGCAGGAGATTTTAGCCGCCAACATCGCTAACGCCGATACCCCGGGGTTTCAGGCGCGCGATATTGATTTTTCCAGTGAACTCAAAAAGGTGATGGAGCGTGGACGTGCCGAAGGAACGGGTGTTGCACTTGCCATGACATCCTCTCGCCATATTCCTGCTCAGGCGATGACCGCGCCAGCGACCGATTTACTTTACCGCATTCCCGATCAGCCCTCACTCGACGGTAACACCGTGGATATGGACCGGGAGCGTACCCAGTTTGCCGACAACAGCCTGAAATACCAGACGGGTCTGACCGTACTCGGCGGACAAATCAAAGGCATGATGAACGTCCTGCAGGGGGGGAACTGATAGATGGCCTTGCTGAATATTTTTGATATCGCCGGTTCGGCGTTAACCGCGCAGTCCAAACGCCTGAACGTGGCTGCCAGTAACCTGGCAAACGCCGACAGCGTCACCGGACCCGATGGCCAGCCTTATCGTGCCAAACAGGTTGTCTTTCAGGTCGATGCTGCGCCGGGCGCGGCGACGGGCGGCGTGAAGGTGTCTGATGTGGTAGAGAGCCAGGCGCCTGACAGGCTGGTGTATGAGCCGGGTAACCCGCTCGCGGATGCCAGCGGATACGTGAAGATGCCAAACGTGGATGTGGTGGGTGAGATGGTGAACTCCATGTCGGCTTCCCGTAGCTACCAGGCCAACGTCGAAGTGCTTAATACCGTGAAGAGCATGATGCTCAAAACACTCACTCTCGGCCAGTAAAGGAGACATGCATGTCCATCGCCGTAAATGTGAATGATCCTACGAACTCGGGTGTTAACAACACAAAGAGTACGACGGGTTCTAACTCCCTGACGGGGAGTAACGCCGCCGATCTTCAGGGCAGCTTTCTGACGCTGCTGGTGGCGCAGCTTAAGAACCAGGATCCCACCAACCCAATGCAGAACAACGAACTGACCACGCAGCTTGCGCAGATCAGCACCGTGAGCGGCATTGAGAAACTGAACACCACCCTCGGTTCCGTCTCTGGGCAGATTAACAGCGCCCAGTCTCTGCAGGCGGCAAGCCTGATTGGCCACGGGGTGATGATCCCGGGGACCACGATTCTGGCAGGCACCAGCACCACCGACGGCAATACCACCACGACGACCACGCCGTTTGGCGTTGAGTTGCAGCAGGCGGCGGAGAAAGTTACCGCAACCATTACCGACAGCAACGGCACGGTCGTGCGCACCATTGATATCGGTGAGCTGAAGGCGGGCGTTCACACCTTTACCTGGGATGGCAGCCTGACCGACGGCACGAAAGCACCAAACGGTTCCTACAAAGTAGCGATCAGCGCCAGCAACGGGACAACCCAGCTGGTAGCGCAGCCGCTGCAGTTCGCGCTGGTCCAGGGCGTGATTAAAGGAAGCGACGGCAACAAACTGGATTTGGGAACCTCGGGTTCCACCACACTCGACGAAGTTCGGCAGATTATCTAAGCCTTATCACTTATCAGGAGTAAGTCATGGCCTTTTCTCAAGCGGTCAGCGGCCTGAATGCTGCGGCCACCAACCTGGACGTCATTGGCAACAACATCGCCAACTCCGCGACCTATGGTTTTAAATCCGGTTCTGCATCATTTGCAGACATGTTTGCCGGTTCCAAAGTGGGTCTGGGCGTGAAGGTTGCGGGCATCACTCAGGACTTTAGCGACGGCACCACCACCAACACCGGTCGTGGTCTGGACGTTGCCATCAGCCAGAACGGTTTCTTCCGTATGGTTGATTCCAACGGCTCTGTGTTCTACAGCCGTAACGGTCAGTTCAAGCTGGACGAAAACCGTACGCTGGTGAACATGCAGGGCATGCAGCTGACGGGCTACCCGGTAGCGGGTACGCCGCCTACCGTTCAGACCGGTGCGAACCCTCAGGCGATTACTATCCCGAATACCCTGATGGCGGCAAAATCGACCACCACCGCGACGCAGCAGATCAACCTGAACTCAACCGACCCTGTTCAAACGGCCCCTTTCGATGCGACCAACCCGGACACCTATAACAAAAAAGGGACCGTGACCGTATTCGACAGCCAGGGTAACGCCCATAACATGTACGTCTACTACGTGAAGACGGCTGACAATAAATGGGATCTTTACACTCAGGACGGCAGCGTTGCGGGTTCTACAGCGGCCAAAGCGGCGCAGATGAACTTTGATGCGAACGGTAACCTGGCAGGTGTCTATAACTACGACGCTGCGGGTGTGCTGAGCGCAACGCCAAACGCCACGCCGGCCATTAACATCACCACGGGCTCCGTCAGCGGTGCAACGGCGGCGACCTTCTCCCTGAGTTTCCTGAACTCCATGCAGCAGAACACCGGTGCGAACAGCGTGGTGGCAACCAATCAGAACGGCTACAAGCCAGGCGATCTGGTGAGCTACCAGATCAACGACGATGGCACCGTGGTGGGAAGCTACTCTAACGAACAGTCTCAGGTTCTGGGTCAGATCGTGCTGGCAAACTTCGCCAACAACGAAGGTCTGAAATCAGAAGGCGACAACGTCTGGTCTGCCTCCCAGTCCTCCGGCGTGGCGCTGCTGGGTACCGCAGGCACCGGTAACTTCGGCAAGCTGACCAACGGCGCGCTGGAAGCCTCCAACGTGGATATGAGTAAAGAACTGGTGAACATGATTGTCGCGCAGCGTAACTATCAGTCGAACGCGCAGACCATCAAAACCCAGGATCAGATCCTCAACACGCTGGTTAACCTGCGTTAAGCGGCTAACAGGAAAGCGCAATGGATCACGCAATATATACCGCGATGGGCGCGGCAAGCCAGACGCTCAATCAGCAGGCCGTTACCGCCAGCAACCTGGCAAATGCCTCAACGCCGGGCTTTCGCGCGCAGCTTAATGCGCTGCGCGCGGTGCCGGTAGAAGGGCTTTCTCTGCCAACCCGTACGCTGGTGACGGCATCGACCCCTGGCGCAGATATGACGCCTGGGCAGATGGACTATACCTCACGCCCGCTGGATGTTGCCCTGCAGCAGGACGGCTGGCTGGCGGTGCAAACGGCCGACGGCAGCGAAGGCTATACCCGTAACGGTAACATCCAGGTGAGCGCGACGGGCCAGCTGACGATTCAGGGGCATCCGGTGATGGGGGAAGCGGGTCCGCTGACCGTGCCGGAAGGTTCTGAGCTGACTATCGCCGCGGACGGCACCATTTCGGCGCTGAACCCAGGTGACCCGGCCAACACCGTTGCGCCCGTCGGACGTCTGAAGCTGGTTAAGGCGGAAGGCAAAGAGGTGCAGCGTGGCGATGACGGCATGTTCCGTCTGACCCAGGCGGCGCAGGCGACGCGTGGTGCCACGTTACAGGCCGATCCGAGCATCCGCGTGATGTCCGGCGTTCTGGAAGGCAGTAACGTCAAGCCGGTCGAAGCCATGACCGACATGATCGCCAGCGCCCGCCGTTTTGAAATGCAGATGAAGATCATCAGCAGCGTGGATGAAAACGCGGGCAAGGCTAACCAACTTCTGGCTATGAGTTAACAGGACTCCTTATGATCAGTTCTTTATGGATCGCGAAAACAGGCCTGGACGCCCAGCAAACCAATATGGATGTGATTGCCAACAACCTGGCAAACGTGAGCACCAATGGTTTCAAGCGTCAGCGCGCCGTTTTCGAAGATTTGCTTTATCAAACCATCCGCCAGCCGGGGGCGCAGTCTTCTGAACAGACGACGCTGCCTTCGGGCCTGCAGATCGGTACCGGTGTTCGCCCGGTGGCCACCGAGCGTCTGCACAGTCAGGGCAACCTGTCTCAGACCAACAACAGTAAAGACGTGGCAATCAAAGGGCAGGGCTTCTTCCAGGTGCAGCTGCCTGACGGTACCTCTGCTTATACCCGCGACGGTTCGTTCCAGGTCGATCAGAACGGCCAGCTGGTGACGGCGGGCGGTTTCCAGGTCCAGCCTGCGATCACCATCCCGGCCAACGCCCTGAGCATCACCATCGGACGTGACGGTGTGGTCAGCGTGACCCAGCAGGGACAGGCCGCGCCGGTTCAGGTTGGGCAGCTCAACCTGACCACCTTCATGAACGATACCGGTCTGGAAAGCATTGGTGAGAACCTCTACACCGAAACGCAATCCTCCGGTACGCCAAATGAGAGCACCCCAGGCCTGAACGGTGCGGGCCTGCTGTACCAGGGCTATGTTGAAACCTCCAACGTGAACGTGGCGGAAGAGCTGGTGAATATGATCCAGGTTCAGCGCGCGTATGAAATTAACAGTAAAGCAGTGTCGACGACCGACCAGATGCTGCAGAAACTGACGCAACTCTAAGGTGTAGCCCGGTGCGGTAAACGCCGCGCCGGCTCCCTGTTTTCGAAGATGAAGGCAATGCAAAAAAACGCGGCGTTTCGTTATCCGATACTGACTGTTCTGGCTGTCACCCTCAGCGGGTGTGCTTTGATCCCGTCCAAACCATTGGTCCAGGGTGCGACGACTGCCCAGCCCGTTCCTGGCCCTGCGCCAGTGGTAAACGGCTCCATTTTCCAGACCGCGCAGCCGATTAATTACGGCTATCAGCCGCTGTTTGAAGATCGCCGTCCGCGTAACGTCGGCGATACATTGACCATTGTGCTGCAGGAAAACGTCAGCGCGAGCAAGAGTTCGTCGGCGAATGCCAGCCGCGATGGCAAAACCAATTTTGGCTTCGATACCGTGCCACGCTATCTCGAAGGGCTGTTCGGCAACGCGCGTGCTGATGTGAACGCGTCCGGCGGTAATACCTTTAACGGCAAAGGCGGCGCGAACGCCAGCAACACCTTCAGCGGTACGCTGACGGTCACGGTTGACCAGGTACTGGTTAACGGCAACTTACATGTTGTGGGTGAAAAACAGATCGCCATCAACCAGGGCACTGAATTCATTCGCTTCTCGGGCGTGGTTAACCCTCGCACCATCAGCGGCACCAACACCGTTCCGTCCACCCAGGTGGCGGATGCGCGCATTGAGTACGTCGGTAACGGCTATATCAATGAAGCGCAAAATATGGGTTGGCTGCAGCGCTTCTTCCTTAATTTATCGCCGATGTAAGCGAGGTGACCCATGTTTAAATCGATCTTCGCCGTGGCGCTTGCGCTGGTGGCAACGTTTGCCCAGGCTGACCGTATTCGCGACCTCACCAGCGTTCAGGGCGTACGTGAAAACTCCCTGATTGGCTACGGTCTGGTGGTGGGTCTGGATGGTACCGGTGACCAGACGACCCAGACGCCGTTCACCACCCAAAGCCTGAACAACATGCTTTCCCAGCTCGGCATTACCGTGCCGGCGGGAACTAACATGCAGCTGAAAAACGTGGCGGCAGTAATGGTCACCGCGTCCTACCCGGCGTTTGCGCGCCAGGGACAAACCATTGACGTGGTGGTCTCCTCAATGGGTAACGCCAAAAGCCTGCGCGGCGGTACGCTGCTGATGACCCCGCTGAAAGGCGTCGACAGCCAGGTCTATGCGCTGGCGCAGGGGAACATTCTGGTCGGCGGTGCGGGAGCATCCGCAGGTGGAAGCAGCGTGCAGGTGAACCAGCTGAACGGCGGACGTATCACCAACGGGGCGATCATTGAGCGTGAACTGCCGACTCAGTTTGGCGCGGGCAATACCATTAACCTGCAGCTCAATAATGAAGACTTCACGATGGCGCAGCAGATTGCCGATACCATCAACCGCAGCCGCGGCTACGGTAATGCAACGGCACTCGATGCGCGCACCGTGCAAATCCGTACCTCCACCGGCAGCAGCAACCAGGTGCGCATGCTGGCAGACATCCAGAATATGGAAGTGAACGTTCCGGTCCAGGATGCGAAGGTGATCATCAACTCCCGTACCGGCTCGGTGGTCATGAACCGGGAAGTGTCGCTCGACAGCTGCGCCGTAGCGCAGGGGAACCTCTCCGTGACGGTAAACCGCTCCGCGAACGTGAGCCAGCCGACTACGCCATTTGGTGGCGGTCAGACGGTGGTGACGCCGCAAACGCAAATTGATATGCGTCAGAGCGGCGGGTCACTGCAAAGCGTTCGCTCCAGCGCCAACCTGAACAGCGTGGTGCGTGCCCTGAACGCCCTGGGGGCAACGCCGATGGATCTGATGTCCATCCTGCAATCGATGCAAAGCGCGGGCTGCCTGCGCGCCAAACTGGAAATCATCTAATGCTGACCGATAGCAAACTGTTGACCAGTGCAGCCTGGGACGCCCAGTCGCTCAACGAACTGAAAACCAAAGCAGGTAAAGACCCGGCGGCGAACATCCGCCCGGTCGCCCGCCAGGTGGAAGGGATGTTTGTACAGATGATGCTGAAAAGCATGCGTGAAACCCTGCCGAAAGATGGGATGTTCAGCAGTGATTCAACGCGTCTCTACACCAGCATGTATGACCAGCAGATTGCGCAGCAGATGACTGCGGGTAAAGGCCTCGGTCTGGCTGACATGATTGTCAAACAGACCGAAGCCGCGCAGGGCATTCAGCCTCAGGAGCAGCCGCAGCAGGTGCCGATGAAGTTCGACCTGGAAACGGTGACCAGCTATCAGAACCAGGCCCTGACGCAGCTGGTGCGTAAAGCGATGCCAAAAGCCACGAGCAGCGGCGATGAGCCGCTCTCCGGTGACAGCAAAGACTTCCTGGCGCAGCTTTCTCTGCCTGCGCGTCTTGCCAGCGAACAGAGCGGCGTGCCGCATCACCTGATTCTGGCGCAGGCCGCGCTGGAGTCGGGCTGGGGTCAGCGTCAGATCCGCAAGGAAAACGGCGAGCCGAGCTTCAACATCTTCGGCGTGAAGGCCACCTCCAGCTGGAAAGGGCCGACAACGGAGATCACGACCACCGAATACGAGAACGGTGCGGCGGTGAAGGTCAAAGCCAAATTCCGCGTCTACAGCTCTTATCTGGAAGCCTTGTCCGATTATGTCGGCCTGCTGAGCCGAAATCCGCGTTATACCGCCGTTACGCAGGCGGCGACGGCGGAGCAGGGTGCTCAGGCGCTGCAAAACGCGGGCTACGCGACTGACCCGAACTATGCACGTAAGCTCACCAGCATGATCCAGCAGCTGAAATCCATGGGCGAGAAGGTCAGCAAAGCCTATAGCACAGATATCGAAAATCTGTTCTGAAAGTTCTCAAGTCCCGGTGGAGGTTGCCGATAACCTTCATCAGGACTCGTGTCTGAACGTATAAAAGGAACCCCCATGTCCAGTTTGATTAACAGCGCCATGAGTGGCCTCAGTGCTGCTCAGTCGGCACTCAATACCGTCAGTAATAATATTTCAAGCTATAACGTGGCAGGTTACACCCGCCAGACCACGGTGCTGGGCGCATCTAACAGCACGCTGACCGGCGGTGGCTGGGTGGGTAACGGGGTGTATGTCTCCGGTGTCCAGCGTGAGTATGACGCCTTCATCACCAACCAGCTGCGCGCCGCGCAGACGCAGAGCAGCGGTCTGACGACGCGCTATCAGCAGATGTCAAAAATTGACGATGTGCTCTCCGATACCACCAACTCGCTCTCTACCACCCTGCAGGATTTCTTCAAGAGTCTGCAAACGCTGGTGAGCAACGCGGAAGATCCGGCTGCACGTCAGACGGTGCTGGGGAAAGCGGGCGGTCTGGTCAATCAGTTTAAAACCAACGATCAGTATCTTCGTGACCAGGATACGCAGGTCAATACCGCCATCTCAAGCAGCGTATCTCAGATCAACAACTACGCGACGCAGATTGCGAATCTGAACGATCAGATTTCTCGTTTGACCGGCGTCGGTGCGGGCGCATCGCCTAACGACCTGCTCGACCAGCGCGATCAGCTCGTGACTGAACTGAACAAAATCGTGGGCGTGGAAGTCTCCGTACAGGATAGCGGCACGTTTAATATCTCTCTCGGCAATGGTTACAGCCTGGTGCAGGGCAGCAAAGCCAGCCAGCTGGCTGCGGTGAAGTCCAGCGCCGATCCGGCGCGTACGACCATCGCCTACGTCGATGACGTGGCGGGTAATATTGAGATCCCCGAGAAATTTATCACCACCGGTTCTTTAGGCGGTTTACTGACCTTCCGTAATGAAGATCTGGATAAAGCGCGTAACACTCTGAACCAGATGGCGCTGGCCTTTGCCGATGCGATGAACACGCAGCATGAAGCTGGTTTTGATGCAAACGGTGATGCGGGCGGTAAGCTGTTCAACTTTGGTTCTCCTGCGGTGCTGTCCAACAGCAAGAACGGCGGATCGGCGGTTGTTACGGCCTCTGTGGCGGACAGCAAACAGGTCCAGGCGACTGACTATAAGCTGCAGTTTAACGGCACTGACTGGACGGTCACCCGCACATCAGACAAAACCAGCTTTACGATGAGCCCGGATGCCAGCGGTAATCTGTCGTTTGATGGCCTTAACGTCAACGTGAGCGGTACGGCAAATACCAAAGACAGTTTCACCGTGAAGCCGGTTTCCAACGTCATCATGAACATGGATCTGGCGATCAGCGACGAGTCCAAACTGGCGATGGCGTCGGTACAGAACGGCGGCGAAAGTGACAACCGTAACGGCCAGAAACTGCTCGATCTGCAAAATGGCAAAGTGGTGGGTGGAAATAAAACCTTCAACGATGCGTATGCCTCTCTCGTCAGTACCGTCGGTAGCACCACGGCGTCACTGAAGGTGAGCAGCCAGACGAAAGCCAATGTGGAAACGCAGTTAATCAAGCAGCAGCAGACCATCTCTGGGGTAAACCTCGACGAAGAGTATGGCAATTTGCAGCGTTATCAGCAGTATTACCTAGCGAACGCCCAGGTTCTCCAGACTGCCAGTACGCTCTTCGATGCAATTATCAACATTCGTTAAGGTTGAGGTGAATAATGCGTATTAGCACCCAGATGATGTATGAGCAGAACATGCGCGGGATCACTGACTCCCAGAGCAGATGGCTGAGCTACGGTGAGCAAATGTCCACCGGTAAGCGCGTTAACCGTCCTTCGGACGATCCTATCGCCGCGTCGCAGGCCATCGTTCTGTCGCAATCTCAGTCGCAAAACAGCCAGTTCGCGCTTGCGCGTACCTTTGCAACGCAGAAGGTCTCGCTGGAAGATAACGTGTTAACCCAGGTGAACACCGCAATCTCAAGCGTGCGCGAGAAGTTAGTTTACGCGTCGAACGGCACATTAAGCGATGACGACCGCCTTTCTCTGGCGACCGATATCCAGGGGATCCGCGATCAGCTGATGAACCTGGCCAACACGACGGATGGCAATGGTCGCTTTATCTTTGCGGGATACAAAACCGAGAGCGCACCGTTTGATGCCGTGACCGGAGATTATAACGGCGGCGCAGAGGCCATCTCGCAGCAGGTTGATACGGCGCGAAATATGACCATTAGCCATACCGGACAGCAAATTTTCGAAAGCATTACCAGTAATGCGGAACAGCTGCCGGGCGGTGGATATGGCCAGACCAACATGTTCAAAATCCTGGATTCTGCCATTGCGTCCCTGAAGACACCGATTGAGAACGATCCGGCTGCCGCAACGGCGCAAAACCAGGTGATTGCCAATGCGCAGATCGGCATCAAAAACGCCCAGAACAACGTCCTGACGGTCGTTGCGGATGTGGGAACCAAGATGAACGAACTGGAAAAACTCGATACGCTGGGAGATGACCGCGCCCTGGGTCAGACTAAGCAGATGAGTGATCTGGTAGATGTCGACTGGAACGAAGCGATTTCCTCTTACACCATGCAGCAGGCGGCCTTGCAGGCGTCTTATAAAGCGTTTAGCGATATGCAGGGCATGTCTCTGTTCCAGCTGAACAAATAACATCTTGACCTCTTGGAACATGTCTTGAAACTGGGCATGTTTTACTGCCCAATCCGTCTGGATTGGGCATTTTTTTTATGCGGCCTCTGCCGGTACGGAGGCGACACGCGCGCTTTCTATCAGACGGATGGTCAGCGCAATGGCGCCACTGACTGTCGACAGAGCGACCACACCCGTCCAGCCAGCCAGCGAGTAGATATTGCTGCCTAACGCGGAGCCCAGCGCCATCCCGATAAAGACCACCGTAAAGAGCAGGGCATTGAGACGACCACGCGCCTGCGGTTCAAGGCTGTACACCAGGTTTTGGTGAGCGACCAGGCTGGACTGCAGACCCAGGTCAAACCCGACGGCAGAGACGGCGATCAGCATCAGCTGTCCATGAACGCTCAACGCGGGCATCAGGAACATCAAGGCGAATGAAACGGTCACTAGGACGGCACCAAGCTGCGTAACTTTTCCTGCGCCCAGTTTGTCCGCCAGACCACCCGCCAGCGGGGCGGCTAATGCACCGGCGGCACCCGCAATACCAAATCCACCCGCTACGGCACTGCCAAGGTGATAGCGTTCCAGCAGCATGACCGCGAGCGTTGACCAGAAGGCGCTGAAGGCAATCGACAGAAAACCCTGAGCCAGCGCCGCGCGGCGCAGCGCCGGATAACGACGCCACAGATGTTCCATTGAACGCATCAGCGCGGGATAGCTCAGCGTGGAGTGAATGGCAAAACGGGGAAGCACAAACCACATCATCACCCCGATGAACGCAATGCTCGCCGCCGCCAGCTGGTACATGACGCGCCAGCCAAACGCTTCGCCCACTACGCCGCTCACGGTTCTTGATAATAAGATACCCATCAGCAGCCCGGTCATTACCGTGCCCACGGTTTTCCCCTGTTTACCTTCTGGTGCAAGAATCGCCGCAGCAGGGACGATATCCTGTGCCATGGTGCCGGCCATGCCGATGAGCAGGCTTGCCAGCAGCAGAGAATGGATCTGCCCGGTCAGGCTACAGCCGAGAAGAAACAGCGCCAGCGCTGCGCTTTTAATCAGAATTAACGTCCTGCGGTCGTGGCGATCGCCCAGGGGAAGCAGGAACAGGATACCGAGCGCATAGCCTGCCTGAGTTAACGTTGGGACCAGACCCATACCTTCAATGCTCAGATGCAGATCGGCACCCATCAGCGGCAGCAGGGGCTGCGCGTAATAGATTGATGCCACGCTGAAACCGGCCCCCAGAGCCAGCATAAAAATCACCCAGCGGCTTACAGCATGGGGAGTCGTTGTTGTGTTCATAAGTTGTTCCTCATTCGTCGTGTGCGGCTATTTTTTATCAGTACGCCTTGCGACGGTAGCGGGCCCGGTGGTAAAACGCTTATACGTTTAACGTATAAGTGAAAATGCAATGAAAAGAGCTGAGCGTATAGACAGGGTGGAGCTAATGCGGACGTTTGTCCGGATAGTGGAGGCGGGTTCCCTCTCTGCGGCGGCACGGCAGCTGGCCACCACCCAGGCCACGGTGAGCAGACGGCTACAGTCGCTGGAGACCATGCTGGGCGTGCGCCTGATATTGCGCACCACCCACACGACGCGGCTGACGGATGATGGCGAACGCTGCTACCAGCACGCTCGTCGGGTGATTGACAGCTGGCTGGCGCTGGAAGATGAGGTGGGGCAGACGGAAGATGAGCCCGTAGGCGTGCTGCGGGTGCGGGCACCCCACGCGTTTGGTCAGGATCAGCTTCTGAAACCCGTAACCGAATTTTTGCAACGCTATCCGCAGCTTTCGATTGAGTGGATGCTCAACGATCGCTCGGCGGACTTCCTCGGCGACAACCTTGACTGCGCTATTCGGGTGGGCGTGGAGGTCGATCCGGCGACCGTATCCGTGCTGCTGGCGGAAGTGCCGCGCTCGGTAGTCGCCTCTCCGGCACTGCTGGCCCGCTTCCCGGCGGTGAATACGCCGGAAGATTTGCAGCAGTTTCCCTGGATAGCGATCAGCTCTTTCTACCAGCGCCACGTGGAGCTATTTCATGATGCCTCGCCCACCACCGCGCGGATTGCTATTACGCCACGCCTCAGCACCGACAGCCTGTATGTCGCACGCAATACGGTGCTCACCGGTCTCGGTGTGGCGGTGGTATCCAGCTGGACGGTACAGGATGATATTCGGGAAGGGCGGTTGGTGCATTTGCTGCCGGAGTGGCAGCCAGCGGCGCTGCCGGTGCATCTGGTTTACCCCTGGTCCCGTTATTATCCGGCACGCTTGCGGCGTTTTCTGGAGCTGATGCGGCAGGTCATGCCGGAGGTCTCCGGGATGAGAAGGCCTGTGCAGCAGCCATAAAAAAAGCCGACCCTAAGGTCGGCTTTTTACTTTCAGCGTCGTTATTCGACAGACTGCGGACGCGTTGCCGGTGCAGTCGCCTGATGCGTTGCACTGTGACCGCCAGCAGCGCCTTTACCATCGAAGCTGAATGCCGGGCGTACCCAGTCACTGTGACGCGGAGCTTCTGGCACGTAATCCGGCGCCGGAGCGCGGGTCATCGGTGCTGTCGCCACGTGGGCAGCGGCTGGCGCAGAGACAACCGGTTCAGGTTTCACTTCAGGCGCTTTCGGTTCTTCAACAACCGGTTCAACCTCAACCTCAATCTCAACGTCCTGAACGACTTCTTCAGTGGTGGTTTCAACGATAGCTTCAGCGGTGTCTTCCACTGCGGCTACAGGTTCAGCTTCTTCAGCAACTTCCTCAGCCACCACGACATCTTCTTCAGCAATAAGCTGCGGTGCGGCATCAACCGGCGCGGCAATTACTTCCGGATGAGTGGTTTCGACTTCAACTGCCTGAGGTGCTTCCGTTTCAACAACCTGAGGTTCAACCACGGTTGCCGCTTCAGTCACAACGTCTTCTACCGCTGCCGCAGGTGCAATCACCTCTTCGGTTACAGGTTGCTCTTCAACAACCTGCTCCGGGCGAGCAACAGGGTAGCGGATCCAGACTTTGCCGGAAGCCATTTCTGGCGAAGCACAGGCAATGGTCAGCGGCATTGGCGACTGAGTTGGGTAACGCTCGTCACGATAGCGACGACGGCGCTGGCCGCTGACGCGCAGATGACGTGGGGAACGGCGTGAACGGCGCGGCATTCCGGCGTTATCACGGTTTTCACCGTTTTCATCCTGCTCAACGTTGTTTTCAACGACCGCTGGCAGATCAACTTTCGCCAGCTGCGTGCCGGTTGCGTTCTCGCGGGTTTCAACTGCGACAACGGTTGACTCTTCGGTTGCTTCTGAGGCGAAGCGGACTTTCTGAGCAAGCTGGCGCTGCTTACGGCGCGGCATAACCTGAGTACGTTCTTCCTGCTCGCCGTCCTGCTGTTCAACAGGCTCTTCGCGGTTCAGGTTTTTGACTTCCTGCTGTGCCTGACGCTTCTCGTCGTTACGGCGACGGTTGCGTTCACGGCGCGGCTGCTGGTCGTCACGCTGTTTGCTTTTCTCAGACTCATCGCCCGCCTGCTGGCGAATTTCACGATCTTCAACATTCTGCTGCTGTTTCTCGCGACGGTTGCGACGGTTGTCTTCGCGTTGCTCACGACCTTCGTTATTTTCAGAACGGTTGTCGCGGTTGTCACGACGCTCGCTGCGGTCATTACGATCGCTACGGTCGTTACGATCGCGGCGGTTGTTCTGACGCTTACGGCGGTCCTGCTGGCGTTCAGGCTTGGCCGCTTTTGGCTCTTCCTTCGGCTGTTCTGGCTGAGCTTCTTCTTCAGCAAACATCTTCTTCAGCGCGCCAAAGAAACGGCTCAGCAGACCCGGCTGCGCCGGCTGGGCTTTCGCTGCTGCTGGTTTCTGCGCTTCAGGTTTAGCCACAGGTTTTTCCAGGGCCGCTTCCGGTGGGGCTTCTGGCATGATAAAGGTCGCTAACGCAGGCTGCTCAGGCAGTTTGCGCTCGGCTGGCTCTTCATCGGAAGGCAGGGCCATCTCTTCTTCGTGCAGCTTCGGCAGCAGATAGCTGAGCGTGGACGTCTCTTCGCCTTTACGGACACGCAGCACGTGATAGTGCGGAGTTTCCATCTGGTCGTTTGGCACGATGATGCAGCGAACGCCACCCTGACGCGCTTCAATAGCACTTACCGCAGCACGTTTTTCGTTCAGCAGGTAGGAGGCAATTGGCACAGGAACAATCGCGTGCACCTCTTTGGTATTCTCTTTCAGCGCTTCTTCTTCAATCAGACGCAGAATAGAGAGGGACAGCGATTCGTTATCACGCACGGTACCGGTGCCGGAGCAGCGAGGGCAAACGTGATGGCTGGACTCACCCAGCGACGGGCTCAGACGCTGACGGGACATCTCCAGCAGGCCAAAGCGTGAGATATGGCTAATCTGGATACGCGCTCTGTCCTGACGCACCGCTTCGCGCAGACGGTTTTCTACCGCACGCTGGTGGCGAACAGGGGTCATGTCGATGAAGTCGATAACAATCAGACCACCCAGATCGCGCAGGCGGAGCTGGCGGGCGATTTCATCAGCGGCTTCAAGGTTGGTGTTGAAGGCGGTCTCTTCGATATCGCCGCCGCGAGTTGCACGCGCGGAGTTGATGTCGATAGCGGTCAGCGCTTCAGTGGTATCGATAACGATAGAACCGCCGGACGGCAGACGCACTTCACGCTGGAAGGCGGATTCAATCTGGGATTCGATCTGATAGTGGCTGAACAGCGGGATTTCACCGGTGTACAGTTTAATTTTGCTGGTGAAATCCGGACGACCCAGCGCGGCGATGTGCTGGCGCGCCAGTTCAAGCACTTTCGGGTTATCGATCAGAATCTCACCTATGTCCTGACGCAGATAGTCACGGAAGGCACGCACGATCACGTTGCTTTCCTGGTGGATCAGGAACGGAGCAGGGCGGCTTTCCGCTGCTTTCTGGATGGCTTCCCAGTGCTTCAGACGGAAGCTCAGGTCCCATTGCAGCGCTTCGGCTGATTTGCCCACGCCCGCGGTACGCACGATAAGACCCATGCCATCAGGCAGTTCGAGGCTTGCCAGCGCTTCTTTCAGCTCGGTACGGTCATCACCTTCGATACGGCGAGAGATGCCACCCGCACGCGGGTTGTTAGGCATCAACACCAGATAGCTCCCTGCCAGGCTGATAAAGGTGGTCAGTGCGGCACCTTTGTTGCCACGCTCTTCTTTATCAATCTGAACGATAACTTCCTGACCTTCACGCAGAACATCTTTGATGTTTGGTCGGCCATGGGCGTTGTAGTTTGCAGGGAAATATTCGCGGGCGATTTCTTTCAGAGGGAGGAAACCATGACGCTCAGCACCGTAATCGACAAATGCAGCTTCAAGGCTTGGTTCAATGCGGGTGATTTTACCTTTGTAAATGTTCGCTTTTTTCTGTTCGTGTCCAGGACTTTCGATATCCAGATCGTACAGGCGCTGCCCATCCACAAGGGCGACACGCAACTCTTCTTGCTGAGTTGCGTTGATTAACATTCTTTTCATCGTAACTTACTCGTTATTCTTACATTGACGACAAAGCTGCGGGCAAGGTGACGCTTTCCGGGGTATGAACCGATGGCCTCGTGTCTGTTCACGTCGCCAACCTCACGGTTGTCGCTCGCTTAAGAGGCGCAGAGTGTCGGTTGCCTGTATTTCATACGGAAACACAGCGCAATTATCAGGGGAATTGCCTGGGTAGAACTCTCCAGAGAACAATCCTTATACCGGGAAGTACTGCAACCCGCAGCCCGCTAACTGCCTGAAAGATCAATACGTCTTACGCCATTGCTGCGTGGATGATCGGTCAGACAAAATTGGTCATTCCGTCAACATCCTTACTTAACCAGGATTTAACACGGAAAACAGCCTCATTATTCCACTGCTCGCCGGGTTATAGCAAGATGACTTTTACCAATTATCACCCGGTTACTCACAGTTTCTTCACTTCAGAATGGCGATTGGTTTAATAACCACCAAATCGGTTGCGCGAAACGGGGAGCTGGCCGGATAAAAGTAAATATAAGCATAGAAAAATGAGTGGCGCTATTGGCTGACGATATTTAGAATCGCCACCCATGAAAACAGAGACTCCAGCCGTAAAAATGGTTGCCATCGCCGAAGACGACGCGGGGCAACGTATCGATAACTTTTTGCGCACCCAGCTGAAAGGTGTGCCAAAGAGTATGATTTATCGCATCCTGCGTAAGGGCGAGGTGCGGGTTAACAAAAAACGCGTGAAGCCCGAGTACAAACTCGAAGCCGGTGACGAAGTGCGTATTCCGCCGGTGCGCGTGGCAGAGCGTGAAGAAGAGACCGTTTCACCAAAACTGCAGAAAGTGGCTGCCCTGAGCGACGTCATCCTTTACGAAGATGACCACATTCTGGTGCTCAATAAACCGTCAGGAACGGCAGTCCATGGCGGTAGCGGTCTGAGCTTCGGCGTGATTGAAGGGCTGCGTGCCCTGCGTCCGGAAGCGCGCTTCCTTGAGCTGGTGCACCGTCTTGACCGCGACACTTCAGGCGTACTGCTGGTGGCGAAAAAGCGTTCCGCGCTGCGTTCGCTGCATGAACAGCTGCGTGAAAAAGGGATGCAGAAAGACTATCTGGCGCTGGTGCGCGGTCAGTGGCAGTCCCATGTAAAAGTGGTGCAGGCGCCGCTGCTGAAGAACATTCTGCAAAGCGGTGAACGCATTGTCCGCGTGAGCCAGGAAGGGAAACCGTCTGAGACGCGCTTTAAGGTTGAAGAGCGCTATGAGTTTGCCACGCTGGTGCGCTGCAGTCCGGTGACTGGTCGTACCCACCAGATCCGCGTGCATACGCAGTTTGCAGGGCACCCCATCGCCTTTGATGACCGCTATGGCGACCGCGAGTTTGATAAGCAGCTGGCGGGGACGGGACTGTCGCGTCTTTTCCTGCATGCGGCAGCACTGAAGTTTACCCATCCGAATACCGGTGAAGTCATCCGTATTGAAGCGCCGCTGGATGAGCAGTTGAAACGCTGTCTTAAAGTTCTGCGCGGCTAAGGTAAACGTAAAACGGCAACGAATGTTGCCGTTTTTAATGTTTGCTCCCTCTCCCCGTGGGAGAGGGCCGGGGTGAGGGCAGCAGGTCGCAGTGTAGTAGGCCCATGCAATCGCAGCGCCACCCGGCGAAGGTCACACCGTCAACGGATTACACTCTTCCCGTCTTAACATCTGACACAAGGCAATCAGCGGTAACCCCACCAACGTGTTGGGATCGCGACCGTCCAGCTTGTCAAACAGCGCAATCCCCAATCCTTCACTTTTAAAGCTCCCCGCACAGTTCAGCGGACGTTCCCGACGCACATAATCCACAATCTCTTGCTCGCTGAGATGGCGGAAGTGTACGTCGAACGGTTCACACTCCGTTTGCAGATGACCGGTGGCGGAGTTATAGAGCGCCAGGCCCGTATAAAAGGTCACGATAGTGCCTCGCGCGCGCAGAAGCTGCTGGCAGGCGTTCTCCTCCGTATGGGGCTTGCCGGTGATTTCGCCGTCCAGCACGCAAACCTGATCGGAGCCTATAATCAAATGCGAAGGATAGCGTGCGGCCAGCGACTGCGCTTTCTCTTTAGCAAGACGCGTTACCAGATGACGCGGTGACTCGCCCGGCTGTGGCGTCTCATCAACCTCTGGCGCGGCGCATTCAAACGGGATCCCGAGCTTTTCCAGCAGCATTCGGCGGTAGGGAGACGTGGAAGCAAGGACGAGATTTGGCATATTTTTATCACCAGATATAGCGTATCGATGCCAGCCATTTTAAACTACAGGCCGCAATGTGTGCGAATAATTGGCAAAAGGCAGCTCTGGTTGCCTTTTTCTTTGACTCTATGACGTTACAAAGTTAATATGCGCGCCCTATGCAAAAGGTAAAATTACCCCTGACTCTTGATCCGGTTCGTACGGCTCAAAAACGCCTCGATTATGAAGGTATCTATACTTCCGATCAGGCTGAGCGTATTGCCGAATCCGTAGTCAGTGTGGACAGTGATGTAGAATGCTCCATGTCGTTCGCTATCGACAACCAGCGTCTCGCCGTTTTAACCGGTGATGTAAAGGTGACGGTAACGCTCGAGTGTCAGCGTTGCGGGAAACCGTTTGTACAGCATGTTCACACAACGTATTGTTTCAGTCCGGTTCGTTCTGACGAACAGGCTGAAGCACTCCCGGAAGCGTATGAGCCGATTGAGGTTAACGAATTCGGTGAAATCGATCTTCTGGCTCTGGTTGAAGATGAAATCATCCTCACCTTGCCAGTGGTTCCGGTGCATGATTCTGAACACTGTGAAGTGTCCGAGGCGGACATGGTCTTTGGGGAACTGCCTGATGAAGCGCAAAAACCAAACCCATTTGCCGTATTAGCCAGCTTAAAGCGTAAGTAATTGAGGAGTAAGGTCCATGGCCGTACAACAGAATAAACCAACCCGTTCCAAACGTGGCATGCGTCGTTCCCATGACGCGCTGACTGCAGTTACCAGCCTGTCTGTAGACAAGACTTCTGGTGAGAAACACCTGCGTCACCACATCACCGCTGACGGTTTCTACCGCGGCCGCAAGGTTATCACTAAGTAATCACGCGCAAGCGTGATTAGGCTTAGTGAGGATTTCCCCGTGCAAACGGGGAATTTACCGAACCAGGCTGCGACGATACCTTGACACGTCTAACCCTGGCGTTAGATGTCATGGGGGGAGATTTTGGCCCTTCCGTGACAGTGCCTGCAGCATTGCAGGCACTGAATTCTAATTCGCAACTCACACTTCTTTTAGTCGGCAATCCCGACGCAATCACGCCATTACTCGCAAAAGCTGACTTTGAACAACGTTCGCGTCTGCAGATTATTCCTGCGCAGTCAGTTATTGCCAGTGATGCCCGACCTTCGCAGGCTATTCGCAATAGTCGTGGCAGCTCTATGCGGGTAGCGCTGGAGCTGGTGAAAGAAGGGCGAGCTCAGGCTTGCGTCAGCGCGGGGAATACCGGCGCGCTGATGGGGCTGTCGAAATTACTGCTCAAACCTATTGAAGGTATTGAGCGTCCGGCGCTGGTGACGGTGTTACCGCATCAGCAGAAGGGCAAGACGGTGGTGCTCGATTTGGGCGCTAACGTCGACTGTGATAGTACTATGCTGGCTCAGTTTGCCGTGATGGGATCGGTGCTGGCAGAAGAAGTCGTCGGGATCAACACTCCCCGTGTTGCGTTACTGAACATTGGTGAAGAAGAGACCAAAGGCCTGGACAGCATTCGCGAAGCGGCTGAATTGCTCAAACAGGTTCCCTCCATCAACTATATTGGTTATCTCGAAGCCAATGAGTTGTTGACGGGGAAAACGGATGTTCTGGTGTGCGATGGCTTCACCGGAAACGTAACGTTGAAGACCATGGAAGGGGTCGTGCGCATGTTTCTTTCTCTGCTGAAATCTCAGGGAGAAGGCAAAAAAAGCGCCTGGTGGCTGATTTTATTGAAGCGTTGGTTACAAAAGAGCCTGACGCGGCGATTCAGTCACCTCAACCCCGACCAGTATAATGGCGCCTGTCTGTTAGGATTGCGCGGCATCGTGATTAAGAGTCATGGCGCCGCCAATCAGCGAGCATTTGCTGTCGCGATTGAACAGGCAGTGCAGGCGGTGCAGCGACAAGTCCCTCAGCGGATTGCCGCTCGCCTGGAATCTGTATTAGCTAAAAGTGACTGAGCGTACATGTATACGAAGATTTTAGGTACCGGCAGCTACCTGCCAAAACAGGTGCGTACCAACGCCGATCTGGAAAAAATGGTAGATACGTCTGACGAGTGGATTGTCACGCGCACAGGTATCCGTGAACGTCGTATTGCCGCGCCAGACGAAACCGTGTCGACCATGGGTTACGAAGCCGCACAGCGTGCTATCGAAATGGCGGGCATTGATAAAGAACAGATTGGTTTGATCGTGGTCGCCACGACGTCTGCCACGCACGCTTTCCCAAGCGCGGCGTGCCAGGTGCAAAACATGCTCGGCATTAAAGGCTGTCCGGCGTTTGACGTCGCTGCCGCGTGCGCAGGTTTCACCTATGCGCTGAGCGTTGCCGATCAGTACGTGAAATCCGGTGCCGTTAAATATGCGCTGGTGATCGGTGCTGACGTGCTGGCACGTACCTGCGATCCTACCGATCGTGGAACGATCATTATTTTTGGTGATGGTGCGGGCGCGGTGCTGCTGGGGCAGTCCGAAGAGCCGGGTATCATCTCGACGCATCTGCATGCTGATGGCAGCTACGGCGAACTGTTGACCCTGCCTAACGCCGATCGCGTTAATCCGGACAACTCGATTTACCTGACAATGGCAGGGAACGAGGTGTTCAAGGTGGCGGTGACTGAGCTTGCGCACATCGTTGATGAAACGCTGGAAGCGAATAACCTTGAGCGCTCCGCGCTCGACTGGCTGGTGCCGCATCAGGCGAACCTGCGTATCATCAGCGCGACCGCGAAAAAGCTGGGCATGTCGATGGATAACGTTGTGGTGACGCTGGATCGTCATGGCAACACCTCTGCGGCGTCGGTACCGTGCGCATTTGATGAAGCGGTACGCGATGGACGAATCAAACGGGGCCAGCTGGTCTTGCTTGAAGCCTTCGGTGGCGGGTTCACCTGGGGTTCCGCGCTGGTTCGTTTCTAGGATAAGGAATAAAAAATGACGCAATTTGCTTTTGTGTTCCCGGGCCAGGGCTCTCAAACCGTTGGGATGTTGTCTGAAATGGCAGCAACCTATCCGGTCATTGAAGAGACTTTCCGTGAAGCTTCTGATGCACTGGGTTATGATTTATGGGCGCTGACCCAGCAGGGTCCGGCCGACGAGCTGAACAAAACCTGGCAGACCCAGCCCGCGCTGCTGACCGCGTCCGTTGCGCTGTGGCGTGTCTGGCAGCAGCAGGGCGGTAAAGCCCCCGCGCTGCTCGCGGGTCACAGCCTGGGCGAATACTCTGCGCTGGTGTGTGCCGGTGTGATCGCGTTTGCTGACGCGGTACGTCTGGTGGAACTGCGCGGCAAATTCATGCAGGAAGCGGTGCCGGAAGGCACGGGCGGTATGTCTGCCATCATCGGTCTGGATGACGCTGCAATTGCAAAAGCATGTGAAGAATCTGCTGAAGGCCAGGTGGTCTCTCCGGTTAACTTCAACTCGCCGGGCCAGGTGGTTATTGCCGGCCATAAAGAAGCGGTTGAACGTGCAGGTGCGGCCTGTAAAGCGGCGGGTGCTAAACGTGCGCTGCCGCTGCCGGTCAGCGTGCCGTCTCACTGTGCGCTGATGAAGCCTGCCGCCGAGAAACTGGCGGTTGAGCTGGAAAAAATTACGTTTAACGCACCGACGATTTCCGTTGTGAACAACGTCGATGTGAAATGCGAAACCACTCCAGAAGCTATCCGTGATGCACTGGTTCGCCAGCTCTACAGCCCGGTACAGTGGACCAAAACCGTTGAGTTTATGGCCTCTCAGGGCGTTGAGCATCTGTATGAAGTCGGCCCAGGGAAAGTCCTCACCGGTCTGACAAAACGTATTGTTGACACCCTGACAGCCTCGGCGATTAACGAGCCGGAAGCGATGTCAGCGGCACTCTCGCAATAAAAGAGGAATACCATGAGTTTTGAAGGAAAAATCGCCCTGGTCACTGGCGCAAGCCGCGGTATCGGGCGTGCAATTGCTGAAACACTGGTTGCGCGCGGCGCGAAGGTGATTGGTACAGCAACCAGCGAGAATGGCGCTCAGGCCATCAGCGAGTATCTGGGTGCAAACGGTAAAGGTCTGGTACTGAATGTGACTGAACCTGCATCTATCGAATCTGTTCTGGAAAATATTCGCGCAGAGTTTGGCGAAGTGGATATTCTGGTAAACAATGCCGGGATCACTCGCGATAACCTGTTAATGCGAATGAAAGACGACGAGTGGAACGATATCATCGAAACCAACCTGTCATCTGTATTCCGTCTGTCAAAAGCGGTAATGCGCGCTATGATGAAAAAGCGTCATGGTCGTATTATCACTGTCGGTTCTGTGGTTGGTACCATGGGAAATGCTGGTCAGGCTAACTACGCTGCGGCGAAAGCAGGTCTGATTGGTTTCAGTAAGTCGCTGGCGCGTGAAGTTGCGTCCCGCGGTATTACGGTAAACGTTGTTGCTCCGGGCTTTATTGAAACGGACATGACGCGTGCGCTGACTGATGAGCAGCGTGCGGGTACGCTGGCGGCAGTTCCGGCGGGTCGTCTTGGCGACCCTAAAGAAATCGCCAGTGCGGTTGCATTTTTAGCCTCTGACGAAGCGGGTTACATCACTGGTGAGACCCTCCACGTCAACGGCGGGATGTATATGGTTTAACCACGATGAAAAATATTTGCGTTATTAGGGCGAATGGCCTCAAAATAACGTAAAATCGTGGTACGAACTGCCGGGATTTAGTTGCAAATTTTTCAACATTTTATACACTACGAAAACCATCGCGAAAGCGAGTTTTGATAGGAAATTTAAGAGTATGAGCACTATCGAAGAACGCGTTAAGAAAATTATCGGCGAACAGCTGGGCGTTAAGCAGGAAGAAGTTGTGAACTCCGCTTCCTTCGTTGAAGACCTGGGCGCAGATTCTCTTGACACCGTTGAGCTGGTAATGGCTCTGGAAGAAGAGTTTGATACTGAGATTCCGGACGAAGAAGCTGAGAAGATCACCACCGTTCAGGCTGCCATTGATTACATCAACGGTCACCAGGCGTAAGTGAACATCTCCAGGCGGTCATTCGACCGCCTGAGTTTTATCTTTTTTAGTCCCACGAATCTCTTTTTTTATCCCTCCCTGGAGGACAAACGTGTCTAAGCGTCGTGTAGTTGTGACCGGACTTGGCATGTTGTCTCCTGTCGGCAATACCGTAGAGTCCACCTGGAAAGCTCTCCTTGCCGGTCAGAGCGGCATCAGCCTAATCGACCATTTCGATACTAGCGCCTATGCAACGAAATTTGCTGGCTTAGTAAAGGATTTTAACTGTGAAGAGATCATCTCGCGCAAAGAGCAGCGCAAGATGGATGCCTTCATTCAATATGGAATTGTCGCTGGCGTTCAGGCCATGCAGGATTCTGGCCTTGTGATTACGGAAGAGAACGCAACCCGTATCGGCGCCGCTATCGGCTCCGGGATTGGCGGTCTTGGCCTGATCGAGGAAAACCATACATCCCTGATGAATGGCGGCCCGCGTAAGATCAGTCCGTTCTTCGTTCCGTCCACGATTGTTAATATGGTGGCAGGTCACCTGACCATCATGTTCGGCCTGCGTGGGCCAAGCATTTCTATCGCCACCGCTTGTACGTCTGGCGTACATAACATCGGCCAGGCCGCGCGCATTATTGCGTACGGCGATGCAGATGCTATGGTTGCCGGCGGTGCTGAAAAAGCCAGTACTCCACTGGGTGTCGGCGGTTTCGGCGCGGCCCGTGCGCTTTCTACCCGCAACGATAATCCACAGGCGGCAAGCCGTCCGTGGGATAAAGACCGTGATGGCTTCGTGCTGGGTGACGGTGCGGGCATGATCGTACTGGAAGAGTACGAACACGCGAAAAAACGCGGAGCGAAAATTTATGCTGAAGTCGTTGGCTTTGGTATGAGCAGCGATGCTTACCACATGACGTCTCCTCCGGAGAACGGTGCAGGTGCTGCGCTGGCGATGGAAAACGCGATCCGTGATGCGGGTATTACCCCAGCACAAATTGGCTACGTGAACGCGCACGGCACCTCTACGCCAGCAGGCGATAAAGCTGAAGCTCAGGCGGTTAAGTCTATCTTCGGCGAATCTGCCAGCCGCGTAATGGTGAGCTCCACGAAGTCCATGACCGGTCACCTGCTGGGTGCGGCGGGTGCAGTAGAGTCAATCTACTCCATCCTTGCGCTGCGCGATCAGGCTGTTCCGCCAACCATCAACCTGGATAACCCGGATGAAGGTTGCGATCTGGACTTCGTTCCTCACGAAGCGCGTCAGGTTAGCGGTATGGAGTACACCCTGTGTAACTCCTTCGGCTTCGGCGGTACCAACGGTTCTCTGATCTTCAAAAAGATCTGATCCTGACGTCCCGATAGCTTTTAAAAAGGTCCGCTTGCCGGGCCTTTTTTATTAAGCCTAATCTTCTTGTCGGCTGCATGACATCCTGCCAGACTAAATGCCCACGCATAAGGAGCCACCATGTTTTTAATCAATGGCCTTGAGCAGGACACGCTGCCTGCCAGCGACAGGGCGATACAGTTCGGTGATGGTTGCTTTACGACGGCGCGCATTCTGGATGGCGATGTCTGCCTGCTGGAGGCGCACATTCGACGTCTGCAGCATGGCTGTGAAAAGTTAATGATTCCCTTTACGCACTGGGACATATTGCGCCAGGAAATGTGCCAGCTGGCAACCGGGAAGGACACCGGCGTACTCAAAGTCATCATCAGTCGCGGCAGTGGTGGCCGGGGCTACAGCGCCGCATCGTGTATCAACCCAACGCGTATTCTCTCCGTTTCTGCTTATCCTGCGCATTATTCTCGCTGGCGAGAGGACGGCGTCACGCTGACGCTGAGCCCGGTTCGACTGGGACGGAACCCGATGCTGGCCGGGCTTAAGCATCTCAATCGCCTCGAGCAGGTGCTCATTCGTACTCATCTTGAACAGACGGACGCCGATGAGGCGCTGGTTCTTGACAGCGAAGGGTTCATTACGGAATGCTGTGCGGCTAATTTACTCTGGCGGCAGGGGGGAGAGGTGTTCACTCCGTCGCTGGAACACGCTGGCGTAAATGGGTTAATGCGTCAGTTTTGTCTGCAACAGCTGGCACGCTCTGGCTTTCGCGTTGTCGAAGTTAGCGCAGGAGAAGCCGCGCTACAGACTGCCGATGAAGTCATCATCTGCAATGCGCTGATGCCTGTTGTACCCGTCCGTGCGTATGGCCAACAACGCTGGTCTTCGCGCGAGCTGTTTCAGTTTTTAGCCCCGATATGTGAGCAAACCAGATAGTCATGAAAAAAATGTTGCGCTTTGTCCTTATCCTCATCGTTGCGCTGGGCGTCGCTGGCGGAGCTGGCGTATGGAAAGTTCGCCAGCTGGCTGACAGCAAGATCCTGGTTAAAGACGAAACGATCTTTACCCTGAAAGCGGGAACCGGCCGCCTGGCGCTTGGGGAACAGCTCTATGGCGACAAGATTATCAATCGTCCACGGGTATTCCAGTGGTTATTGCGCGTGGAGCCTGAGCTGTCACATTTCAAAGCCGGTACCTATCGCTTTACGCCGGGAATGACCGTCAGAGAGATGCTGCAGCTGCTGGAAAGCGGCAAGGAAGCCCAGTTCCCCCTGCGATTTGTGGAAGGGATGCGCCTGAGCGATTACCTCAAACAGCTGCGCGATGCGCCTTATATTAAGCATACCCTGAAGGATGACAGCTATCAGACGGTGGCCGACGTGCTCAAGTTTGAGCATCCTGAGTGGGTGGAAGGTTGGTTCTGGCCGGATACCTGGATGTATACCGCAGGCACGACTGATGTGGCGATTCTTAAGCGGGCGCACAAAAAAATGGTCGCCGCCGTGGATGCCGCCTGGGAAGGGCGAATGGACGGGCTGCCGTATAAAGATCAAAACCAGTTTGTCACCATGGCCTCAATTATCGAGAAAGAGACCGCCGTTGCCGCCGAGCGCGATCGAGTGGCGTCAGTATTTATCAACCGTCTGCGCATCGGCATGCGTCTGCAAACCGACCCTACCGTTATCTACGGCATGGGCGAGAGCTATGCCGGCAAGATCTCAAGAAAAGATCTGGAGACGCCAACGGCGTATAATACCTACGTGATTAGCGGATTACCGCCAGGTCCGATTGCCACGCCGAGCGAAGCGTCGCTTAAAGCCGCCGCGCATCCGGCAAAAACACCGTATCTCTATTTTGTGGCTGATGGAAAAGGGGGACACACCTTTAACACCAACCTTGCCAGCCACAATCGCTCTGTTCAGGACTATCTGAAGGCACTTAAGGAAAAAAATGCGCAGTAAATACATTGTCATTGAGGGACTCGAAGGAGCGGGTAAAACTACCGCCCGCAACGTGGTGGTGGATACGCTAAAAGCGCTTGGCGTGGCGGACATGGTATTTACCCGCGAGCCGGGCGGCACGCAGCTGGCTGAAAAGCTGCGCAGCCTGGTGCTGGATATTAAATCCGTCGGCGACGAAGTTATCACTGACAAAGCCGAAGTGCTGATGTTCTACGCGGCGCGCGTTCAGCTGGTTGAGACGGTTATCAAACCTGCCCTGGCCGGCGGCAAGTGGGTGATCGGTGACCGTCACGATCTGTCGACTCAGGCGTATCAGGGCGGAGGACGTGGTATCGACCAGACCATGCTGGCTACGCTGCGTAATGCCGTACTGGGGGATTTTCGCCCCGACCTGACGCTCTATCTGGATGTGACTCCGGAAGTGGGCCTCAAGCGTGCCCGCGCGCGCGGTGAGCTGGACCGCATTGAACAAGAGTCGTTTGATTTCTTTAACCGCACCCGTGCGCGCTATCTTGAACTTGCCGCACAGGACAGCTCAATTTGTACCATCGATGCGACGCAGTCCCTGGACGACGTCACGCGTGACATTCAGCATACCATTACGCAGTGGGTGCAGGAGCAGCAGGCATGAAATGGTATCCATGGTTGCGCCCACACTTTGAACAGCTGATCGGCAGCTATCAGGCGGGTCGGGGGCATCATGCGTTACTGATTCAGGCATTGCCAGGGATGGGTGATGATGCGTTGATTTATGCCATCACCCGTTTTCTGATGTGTCAGCAGCCGGAAGGGCACAAGAGCTGTGGTAAATGCCGTGGCTGTCAGCTGATGCAGGCGGGCACGCATCCTGACTACTACACCCTTGAGCCTGAGAAGGGCAAAAGCGCGCTCGGCATCGATGCCGTGCGGGAAGTCAGTGAAAAATTGTACGAGCACGCGCGACTGGGCGGCGCTAAAGTGGTCTGGCTTAAAGACGCCACACAGCTTACCGAGGCGGCGGCTAATGCCCTGCTGAAAACCCTGGAAGAGCCGCCGGTTAAAACGTGGTTTTTCCTCTCGTGTCGTGACCCGGGACGATTACTGGCGACGCTGCGTAGCCGCTGTCGTCTTCATCACCTGGCGGTGCCCCAGGAATCGTGGGCGCTGAGCTGGCTTGAGCGTGAGGTGACAACGTCACCTGAGAGTGCGCTGACCGCCTTGCGCCTGAGCAGCGGCGCGCCCGCGGCGGCGCTGGCATTACTGCAGCCTGACGTCTGGTCAGAGCGAGAAACGCTCTGCCGGGCTGTTGAAACGGCACTGAATAACCACGACTGGCTAAGCGTATTGCCTGCGCTTAACAGCGATCGGGTCGTTGAGCGTCTGCACTGGCTGGCCTCGTTGCTGCTGGATGCACTCAAAACTCAGCAAGGGGCAACGCTTCTGACCAACCCGGATGCGTGGTCGCTGGTGAATACGCTGGCGAACCGCCTCTCAGGGACGATTCTTCATGCGATGCTTCATGAAATTTGCCAGAGCCGAGAACAGCTTTTAACCGTGACGGGCCTTAATCGCGAGCTTTTACTGACTGACCAGTTACTGCGTATCGAACATTACCTGCAACCCGGCGTCACACCGCCTGTTTCCCATCTCTGAGAGAGACATTATGTTTTTAGTCGACTCACACTGCCATCTTGATGGCCTGGATTATCAATCCCTGCATAAAAACGTGGATGACGTGCTGGCAAAAGCCGCTGCCCGCGATGTGAAATTCTGTCTTGCGGTGGCAACCACGCTGCCGGGCTACCGCTCCATGCGTGAGCTGGTGGGCGTTCGCGATAACGTGGTGTTCTCCTGCGGCGTGCATCCGCTGAATCAGGACGAGGCGTACGACGTTGAGGATCTGCGCCAACTGGCAGCAGAAGAGGGCGTGGTGGCGATGGGCGAGACCGGGCTGGACTACTTTTACACGCCGGAAACCAAACCGCGTCAGCAGGAGTCCTTCCGCAACCATATTCGCATTGGCCGGGAGCTGAACAAGCCGGTTATCGTCCACACCCGCGACGCGCGTGCGGATACCCTGGCGATCCTCCGGGAAGAAAACGTGACGGATTGCGGTGGCGTACTACACTGTTTCACAGAAGACAGAGAAACGGCGGGTAAGCTGCTTGATTTGGGGTTTTATATCTCGTTTTCGGGGATCGTGACGTTCCGTAACGCTGAGCAGCTGCGTGATGCTGCACGTTATGTTCCGCTCGATCGCATTCTGGTGGAGACCGACTCTCCGTATCTCGCACCGGTACCGCATCGCGGTAAAGAGAACCAGCCCGCTATGACGAGAGATGTGGCTGAATACATGGCCGTACTGAAGGGCGTCAGCATTGATGAGCTGGCCCGCGTGACGACGGAAAACTTCTCCACGCTGTTCCATATCGACCCCGCCCGCCTGCAATCTGTCTGATACACCTGTTTTTTTTAGGCTCGTAATTAATAAGTAAAGCGAGTAAAGTTCACCGCCTCATTTGGGGCGGTGAGGGTGTTTTTAGACACATCCGGACATGCTTTTTGTAAATAACTGAAAGTTTTTCGACCGCCTTAAGCTGAAACGTGATAGCCGTCAAACAAACTCAGAGGGAATTATTTTACTCTGTGTAATAAATAAAGGGCGCTTAGATGTCCTGTCCACGGCACGGTACTCCCCCCGGGCCAATGCGTGAAAGCGTAAAAAAAGCACAAATACTCAGGAGCACTCTCAATTATGTTTAAGAATGCATTTGCTAACCTGCAAAAGGTCGGTAAATCGCTGATGCTGCCAGTATCCGTACTGCCTATTGCAGGTATCCTGCTGGGTGTCGGTTCTGCTAACTTCAGCTGGCTGCCAGCCGTAGTCTCCCACGTGATGGCCGAAGCAGGCGGTTCTGTCTTTGCTAACATGCCGCTGATCTTCGCGATCGGTGTGGCTCTGGGCTTCACCAATAACGACGGCGTTTCTGCGCTGGCTGCAGTGGTTGCCTACGGCATCATGGTGAAAACCATGGCTGTGGTTGCGCCGCTGGTTCTGCATTTACCGGCAGAAGAGATCGCCGCGAAACACCTGGCGGACACCGGTGTTCTGGGCGGTATCATCTCCGGTGCGATTGCAGCGTATATGTTCAACCGCTTCTATCGCATCAAGCTGCCTGAGTATCTGGGCTTCTTCGCGGGCAAGCGTTTCGTTCCGATCATCTCTGGTCTGGCAGCGATTTTCACTGGCGTGATCCTGTCCTTCATCTGGCCACCAATCGGCTCCGCTATCCAGACCTTCTCTCAGTGGGCTGCTTACCAGAACCCGGTTGTGGCGTTTGGTATCTACGGCTTCATCGAGCGTTGCCTGGTGCCATTCGGTCTGCACCACATCTGGAACGTTCCATTCCAGATGCAGATTGGTGAATTCACCAACGCAGCAGGCCAGGTATTCCACGGCGATATCCCACGTTACATGGCGGGTGACCCAACTGCAGGTAAACTGTCTGGTGGCTTCCTGTTCAAAATGTACGGTCTGCCTGCAGCGGCGATTGCTATCTGGCACTCTGCGAAGCCAGAGAACCGTGCAAAAGTGGGCGGTATCATGATCTCCGCAGCGCTGACCTCGTTCCTGACCGGTATCACCGAGCCGATCGAGTTCTCCTTCATGTTCGTTGCGCCGATCCTGTACGTTATCCACGCGATTCTGGCGGGCCTGGCGTTCCCAATCTGTATTCTGCTGGGTATGCGTGACGGTACGTCCTTCTCTCACGGCCTGATCGACTTCATCGTTCTGTCCGGTAACAGCAGCAAACTGTGGCTGTTCCCAATCGTCGGTGCGTGCTACGCAGTTGTGTACTACACCATCTTCCGCGTGCTGATTAAAGCACTGGACCTGAAAACCCCAGGCCGTGAAGATGCGACAGAAGACAGCAAAGCTGGCGCGACCAGCGAAATGGCTCCTGCACTGGTTGCTGCGTTCGGTGGTAAAGAGAACATCACTAACCTGGACGCGTGCATCACTCGTCTGCGTGTGAGCGTTGCCGACGTCGCGAAAGTAGACCAGCCGGGTCTGAAAAAACTGGGCGCAGCGGGCGTAGTTGTTGCAGGTTCTGGTGTACAGGCAATCTTCGGTACCAAATCCGATAACCTGAAAACCGAAATGGATGAGTACATCCGCAGCAACTAAGTTGTGACCTGGGGAGACTAAGGCAGCCGAATGGCTGCCTTTTTTATTTGTGTCGTAAAAAACGCCACTGAGACGCGCAAGCGGTCACTCTTCACTCAGCTGATGAACATTCAGGAAAGAAATCGAGGGAGGAGGTTGAAAGGACAGGAGAAACTCGCTCATACTCTTGAATTGTGTCACACACCGATCCCGGGAGTGTGTTTACAGCGGACGCATTGCGCCAGATTAAACAAAAAAGGAAAAGGTCATGGCTGAAGAAACGATTTTCAGTAAAATTATCCGCCGCGAAATTCCGTCGGATATCGTCTATCAGGATGAACTGGTGACGGCTTTCCGGGACATTTCCCCTCAGGCCCCGACGCACATCCTTATCATTCCCAATATTCTGATTCCGACTGTAAACGACGTAAAAACCGAGCATGAAGTGGCGTTAGGTCGTATGCTGACGGTGGCCGCGAAAATCGCTGAACAGGAAGGGATTGCAGAAGACGGTTACCGTCTGATCATGAACTGCAACCGTCATGGTGGCCAGGAAGTGTATCATATTCACATGCATCTGCTGGGTGGACGTCCTCTGGGGCCGATGCTGGCACATAAAGGTCTTTGACATGCGTAAAGGGCGTATTGCAGCGCTGGTAGTGACGATGATGATTGTGGGGTGCAGCACGCGCCCGGCGATCCCCGTGAACGATGAACAGACGCTGGTCATGGAATCCTCCGTGCTTGCCGCGGGCATCACGGCGCAACAGCCCGCGCTGACCATCAGTGAAATCAACTCATCTGCCTCCTCTACGCTCTTTAATGAAAGACACGAACCCGTGACGGTCCACTACCGTTTTTTCTGGTATGACGTAAGAGGTCTCGAAATGCATCCGCTGGAGGCGCCGCGCAGCGTCACCATTCCGGCCAGGTCGTCGGTAACGCTCTATGGCAGCGCCAACTATCTGGGTGCGCATAAGGTGAGACTTTATCTTTATCTCTGAGGGGTGAACCTTGATTAAAAACTTGAGCCGCTATGCGCTCGTGACAGCTTTCGCGCTGTTCCTGGCGGGGTGTGTGACCCGAACTGAACAGCCTGCGCCTGTGGAAGAGGCGAAACCGGGCACAGAACAGCCAACACAGCCAACGCAGCCGCAGCCAACCGTGCCGTCCGTACCGTCTATACCGGCGCAGCCTGGCCCGATTGAGCATCCGGACCAGACGTCGCAGCCCACGCCGCGCGTGCGCCATTACGACTGGAACGGCGCAATGCAGCCCATGGTCGGCAAAATGCTGCAGGCACAGGGCGTGACGGCAGGTAGCGTGTTGCTGGTTGATAGCGTGAACAACCGTACCAACGGTTCGCTGAACGCGGGCGAAGCGACTGAAACGCTGCGCAACGCCCTGGCAAACAACGGTAAGTTTACGCTGGTCTCGGCTCAGCAGCTCGCGGTAGCCAAACAGCAGCTGGGCCTGTCGCCGCAGGATAGCCTTGGCACACGCAGCAAGGCGATCGGCATTGCCCGTAACGTTGGCGCACAGTATGTGCTTTACTCTAACGCCACCGGTAACGTGAATACCCCAGCCCTGCAGATGCAGCTGATGCTGGTTCAGACAGGCGAAATTATCTGGTCAGGTAAAGGTGCGGTTACGCAACAATGACAGCACGCGTGAAGAGATTCTGACGCGCTATTTTCCTCAATACCGCCTTATCGCGCCGCAGGCCCACTCCGGGCTTGGCGGCGCGAGTTGCATTATAGCGCAGGGCGAACACCGTCTGGTCTTGCGGCAGAATCACGATCCCTACGCGCCTGCCTCCCATTTTCGTCGTCAGTTTCGTGCCCTGAGACGTCTTCCGTCAGATCTCGTGCCAGCCCCCCGTTTTTTCAGACAGGGCTGGATGGCCGTCGACTATCTGGACGGTGACGTTAAAAGCGCGTTACCGGACACGCCGGCGCTCGCGGCGATGCTGTATCATCTGCACCGGCAGCCACGTCTGGGATGGCGAATCACGTTATACCCGCTGCTGGAACGCTACTGGCAGCAGGCCGAGCCTGGCAGACGCACCCCAATGTGGCTGGCACATCTCAAGCGGCTGCGTAAAACGGGCGAGCCGCAGCCGATTCGGCTCGCGCCGCTGCACATGGATGTTCATGCCGGGAATATTGTTCATACGCCAGCGGGCATCAGGCTTATCGACTGGGAGTATACCGGAGATGGCGATGTGGCGCTGGAGCTGGCGGCAGTCTGGACGGAGAGTGACGCCGCGCGGCAAATACTCATCAGGGACTACGCCCAGGTGGCACATATTGACCCCGAGGCGCTGAGGCGTCAGGTCAGATGCTGGCGACCCTGGGTCGTCATGTTAATGGCTGGCTGGTTTGAAATGCGCTATCGGCAGTCCAGAGACAAACACTTTATTGCGCTGGCAGACGATGCCTGGCGTCAGTTACAAACGAAAGGATAAGAGAGGTGGATGTGGGTCCAGTCATGTTGGATGTAGAAGGGTTTGAGCTGGATGCGGAGGAGCGTGAAATTCTGGCGCATCCGCTGGTGGGTGGCCTGATCCTGTTTACCCGCAACTATCACGATCCGGCGCAGCTGCGTGAGCTGGTGCGTCAGATCCGCGCCGCGTCGCGCAATCATCTGGTGGTCGCCGTCGATCAGGAAGGCGGCCGCGTGCAGCGTTTTCGCGAAGGGTTTACCCGCCTGCCGGCTGCCCAGTCTTTTGCCGCGCTGTTAGGCACGGAAGAGGGGGGGAAACTGGCGCAGGAGGCCGGCTGGCTGATGGCCAGCGAAATGATCGCCATGGATATCGACATCAGTTTTGCCCCGGTTCTGGACGTGGGGCATATCAGCGCCGCCATTGGCGAGCGTTCATACCATGAAGATCCGCGTATTGCGCTGGCCATGGCGACCCGGTTTATCGACGGTATGCACGATGCCGGAATGAAAACCACCGGGAAACACTTCCCGGGTCACGGCGCAGTGACGGCGGACTCACACAAAGAGACCCCGCGCGATCCGCGCCCGGAAGCGGAAATTCGCGCCAAAGATATGTCGGTGTTCAGGTCGCTGATCACCGACAACAAGCTGGATGCCATTATGCCTGCGCACGTGATTTACAGCGACGTTGATCCGCGCCCTGCCAGCGGCTCTCCGCACTGGCTGAAAACCGTTCTGCGTCAGGAGCTGGGGTTCAATGGCGTGATCTTCTCTGACGACTTATCGATGGAAGGGGCGGCGATTATGGGCAGCTACGCTGAACGCGGTCAGGCGTCGCTGGATGCAGGTTGCGATATGATCCTGGTCTGCAATAATCGTAAAGGTGCCGTGAGCGTGCTGGATAACCTGTCGCCGATCAATGCAGAGCGTGTTACACAATTGTATCATAAAGGTTCATTTAGCCGTCAGGAGCTGATGGATTCGGCGCGCTGGAAGACGGTCAACGCCCGGCTTGAAGACCTGAATGAGCTCTGGCAGGCACATAAAGCCAGCCTGTAAACCCTCCCGGAAGGCGTAGCGTGGTGAGAAGACGATGATCATCTATTTACACGGTTTTGACTCAAACAGTCCTGGTAATCATGAGAAGGTGCTGCAGCTGCAGTTTATCGATCCGGATGTACGGTTGATCAGCTACAGCACGCGCCATCCGAAGCATGATATGCAGCATCTGCTCAAAGAGGTGGACAAGATGTTGCAGCTCAACGTCGACGATCGCCCGCTGATTTGCGGCGTGGGGCTGGGTGGCTACTGGGCGGAGCGGATTGGCTTCCTGTGCGACATTCGCCAGGTGGTGTTCAATCCTAACCTGTTCCCGAACGAGAACATGGAAGGCAAAATTGACCGCCCGGAAGAGTATGTCGATATTGCGACCAAGTGCGTCAGCAATTTTCGTGAGAAAAACCGCGACCGCTGCCTGGTGATCCTTTCACGTAATGATGAAGCGCTCAACAGCCATCGGGCAGCAGAACTGCTGCATCATTACTATGAGATCGTCTGGGACGAAGAACAGACCCACAAGTTCAAGAACATCTCCCCGCATCTGCAGCGTATCAAAGCGTTTAAAACGCTGGGTTAATCCCTTATCCGCAGGCATCAAAGCCCGGCCGCGAAAGCGTACCGGGCTTTCTTTTTGACCAGAATTGTCTACTTTTAAGCCATCAAAACTTGATGCATATCAATTTTGGTATGACCAATGCGCCTGACGTGGTATTCTCAATGCACCTGAATGGTTTCAGTGCTGTAACTTGTTGTTAATTAAGGGTTATTTTTATAACTTTTAATTAACAATTGGTTAATAATTTGAGGGGGTCACGTTGACTACGCCATTGAAAAAGATAGTGATTGTAGGCGGTGGTGCTGGCGGGCTGGAGCTGGCTACACAGCTGGGCAAGAAGCTGGGTCGCGGTAAAAAAGCCAAAATTACGCTGGTGGATCGTAACCACAGCCACCTGTGGAAACCGCTGCTGCACGAAGTGGCGACCGGTTCTCTGGACGAGGGCGTAGACGCGCTCAGCTATCTGGCGCACGCGCGCAACCACCATTTCCAGTTCCAGCTGGGCTCGGTGGTGGACATCAACCGTGAAAGCAAAACCATCACCCTGGCAGAGTTGCGCGATGAAAAAGGGGAGCTGCTGGTTCCTGAGCGCAAGCTGCCGTACGACACGCTGGTCATGGCGCTGGGCAGTACCTCCAACGACTTCAACACGCCGGGCGTGAAAGAGCACTGTATCTTCCTCGATAACCCGCACCAGGCGCGTCGTTTCCATCAGGAAATGCTGAACCTGTTCCTGAAGTACACCAGCAATATGGGTGCGAACGGTAAGGTGAATATCGCCATTGTCGGCGGTGGTGCGACGGGCGTTGAGCTGTCTGCGGAGCTGCACAATGCAGTGAAACAGCTGCACAGCTACGGTTACAAAGGGTTAACTAACGAAGCGCTGAACGTCACGCTGGTTGAAGCCGGTGAACGCATCCTGCCTGCGCTGCCTCCGCGAATTTCCGGTGCGGCACACAATGAGCTCACCAAGCTGGGCGTGCGGGTGTTGACGCAGACCATGGTGACCAGCGCCGACGAAGGCGGCCTGCACACCAAAGACGGCGAGTATATCAAAGCGGATCTGATGGTCTGGGCGGCAGGTATCAAAGCGCCTGACTTTATGAAAGAGATCGGCGGTCTGGAAACGAACCGTATTAACCAGCTGGTCACCGAGCCAACGCTGCAAACCACGCGCGACCCTGACATCTTTGCTATCGGTGACTGTGCCTCCTGCGCGCGTCCTGAAGGTGGATTCGTGCCGCCGCGCGCGCAGGCCGCTCACCAGATGGCAAGCCTGGTGCTGCACAACATTCTGGCGCAGTACAAAGGCAAGCCAATGAAAGCCTATGTCTATAAAGACCATGGTTCACTGGTGTCGCTGTCAAACTTCTCTACCGTCGGCAGCCTGATGGGCAACCTGATGCGCGGCTCAATGATGGTCGAAGGGCGCATTGCCCGCTTCGTGTATATCTCCCTGTACCGCATGCACCAGATTGCGCTGCACGGCTACTTCAAAACCGGGCTGATGATGCTGGTGGGCAGAATCAACCGCGTGATCCGTCCGCGTCTGAAGCTGCACTAATCTTTCACTCCCTCCGGGTCCTCCGGAGGGAGTTTTTAGCATTTCATGCTGTAGATCACAGTTTGAGTGCTTAAGAGTTCTCCTAAATACAATATATCTCCTCTCAACGCCCCTTTTTTGATCCTTTATCTTATTGGCGAAGCGATGCCTCCATTGCAAAATTGTTACCAATAGCAACAAAGGAGGAAGTCCCGTGAATAAATCAATGTTGGCGGGTATAGGGATTGGCGTCGCGGCTGCGTTAGGTGTGGCTGCCGTTGCCAGTCTCAACGTATTAGATCGCGGCCCGCAGTATGCGCAGGTGGTTTCTGCTACACCGATTAAAGAAACGGTAAAAACGCCTCGTCAGGAGTGCCGTAACGTCTCCGTGACGCACCGTCGTCCGGTGCAGGATGAAAACCGCATTGCCGGTTCTGTTCTGGGCGCGGTAGCGGGTGGCGTGATTGGTCACCAGTTCGGCGGCGGCCGGGGTAAAGATGTGGCGACCGTGGTCGGCGCGCTGGGTGGCGGCTATGCCGGTAACCAGGTACAGGGCGCGATGCAGGATAACGATACTTACACCACGACTCAGCAACGCTGCAAAACCGTCTATGACAAGTCGGAAAAAATGCTGGGCTATGACGTGACGTACAAAATTGGCGATCAGCAGGGCAAAATCCGCATGGATAAAGACCCGGGCACGCAAATTCCACTGGATGGAAATGGCCAGTTGGTTCTGAATAACAAAGTGTAAAAAAGATGTTCTCTGAATTTAGCTCCTCATGCGCTCAGGCTGAGGAGCTTTTTTTTGCTTCAGATTTTCAGTAGCTCAGGCCACAGTCGCAGCGTGGTTTCGCTAATATTCTGCAGTTTTTCCAGAGTAGCCCCTTCACGGGCGCTGATCGACATCCCCTGCAAAATACAGCTCAGGTATTGCGCCAGCAGCTGAGGGTTGCATTGTGCAGGGATTTCACCGCGCTGCTGGCGCTGAGCCAGAAATGCGCTGAGCGTCTCTTCCTGCATGGCATGCCGCGATTTCACCGTATTGGCAATCTCTTTCGAGGACGCCGCCAGGGTGGCAGAGGTGTTAATCATAAAGCAGCCCGCAGGCGTCTCTTTACTGGTGAAGCAGGTCGCGACGGCGGTGAAATAGTCGCGAAGCGCCTGTTCGACGCTTTTCTCTTCACAGAACAGCTGGGCTTCGTGTTTCGCCGCAAAGCGCGAAATGTATCTGTCCAGCACTGCCCTGAACAGCCCCTCTTTATTGGTAAATTCGGCATACAGCGTCGGCGCTTTGGCTCCGGTGGCTTCTACCAGATCGGAAAGCGAGGTTGCTTCATACCCATGTTGCCAGAAGAGAGTCATGGCCTTATCAAGCGCTGCATCCCTGTCAAACACTTTTGGTCGGCCACGGCTTTTCTTCGCACAACTCGTGACATCGGTTGTCATGTGCCGTTGGTCCTCTGTTGGTTTGGTGAATAACCATTATAAAAATAAACGCAACCCACCACCAGTGCTGAATGCTTAAAAATATATTAATCATATCTATATGAAAAATAACAACTTTAAAATTAAGTTAATGGTCGTTATAAAATTATGTTGACGCGTGACCTGGATCACATTTATGATTTACCTATCGATCGTTAACTAAATAGATAACGACCTCCAAATTCATCTGCTAAAGGTAAACATCATGAAAAACGTAAAAACCCTCATCGCTGCTGCTGTCCTGAGTTCACTCTCTTTCGCAAGCTTTGCTGCTGTACAGGTACAGTCCACTCCGGTCGATCAGCATAAAGTCGGGACGATCTCTGCGTCTGCCGGGACTAACCTGGGTTCACTGGAAGATCAGCTGGCGCAAAAAGCGCAAGAGATGGGTGCAAAATCTTACCGCATCACCTCTGTGACCGGTCCTAACACCCTGCACGGCACGGCTGTCATCTACAAATAAGCCGGGCATAAACCCTCATTTATGCCACTGCAATAAAAAACGCCCTGCACATGTGCAGTAATGCCGATCGTTTAAGAACACTTGAACGATCCTGCCAGTAAGAGACAATCCGGGTTCAGCCCCTCTGAGCCCGGATTTTTTTTCGTCTGAACACGATATGGACTTCGTTATGGATGCTTACCCGTCCGTGGATACCTTTTCCCGCTCTTTGTATGCGTCCAGCGAGAGTCGTCTGGCCATAATCTGATGCAACCAACAAAGTGGTGTCTACCAAATAGGTGGTGGGTATCAAAGTGTCAGATATGCGGAAAAAAGTGACTCGCGGCAGGCGAAAAAGTTGCCCTGATTATTCTCTTGAATTTAAGCAGCGGCTCTTTGCCTCCTCCTGCGAACCCTGGATACCGGGACGGATTTTATCCTCATATACTGGTGGCAGATAAAATTCCGCTTACGGAAACTACCGTATATTCTTATCAGGCGGCGAACCGGTTTAATATTTATTGCTGTTCGCCAGGGAAGAGCGATTTATAGCAGGAAAAAAGGGCCAAATAACCCTTCAACGGCGGTTCTTGAATATCTGATGATGCGTTCACAGGAAAAGCGCGTTGTCCATATTGTTGTTGCCGACTGAATTGTTATATACGGGTCGGGTATTATTCCGGGTCATATTTATTTATGGTGTGAATATTGTTGTTTTATTTATTTTTAAACTGAATGATATGTATTTTGTAACATTCTGTGATGTGTTACGGAATGACATTTTATTCAATGGTCTGTGGGAGTATTGTTTTTTAATAAACAGTCATTCTTTATTATGGATATTTTGCGATGAAAGGACCGTCAGGCATTGTTCAGCAACAGGATACGTTAAACCGTTATTTACTGTATATTCCACGAGGCAAATCTGTTTTACCGGATGTTCACTCTTTTACCGGGGAAGAAGAACTCAGTAAGCCCTATCGCTACACCATCCGTTTTACCAGCCCGGCATCAAACATTGCCGTCAACGATGTCCTCAATCAGAGGGCGGAATTTATTCTGCGTGCCCCGAATCCGAAATCTGACTGGCACAATCAGGAGCCCTGGCTGCCGGTGCGCCAGATTAACGGAGTGATCACGTCGTTTGCCCGTCTGAAGTCATCTGCCGATGAAGCCCTTTACGAGTGTGTGCTGGAGCATGATCTGGCGCTGCTGGACCGGAATTACCGTTCGGCCGTATACATGAATGTGACAGTGCCAGAGCTCGTCACGAAGCTGATGAAGGAGAGCGGGCGTTTTCAGGGTTACAACATCGATTTTGATCAGTTGAGCCACAGCTACCCCAGCCGTGAAATGATTATTCAGTGGAAAGAAACCGATCTCCAGTTTATCCGCCGTCTGCTGGCCGAGGTGGGGATCTGGTTCCGCTTTGAAAACCATGACAAGGTACAGGGCGAAACGGTGGTTGTCTTTGGTGACGGTGGCCGCCGCTATATCTTCAACGATAAGAAGCTGCCGTACGTTCGCCATTCCGGCATGACCAGCCATGAAGAATACATTACCGAGCTTGAAGAACAATACGAACTCATTCCCGAAAGCGTGCTGGTGCGTACGTATAACTACCGCAATCCATTTTCGCCACAGGCGGATAAAACCATTTTCGATAATGATATTCCCGACGGGATAACCAGCGGAAAACAGTATCACTATGCCGATCATTATCTGGAGGACGGCGATTTTTACGGTGAAGAGGCGGAAACAGCCACGTTCTGCGCACGCCTGCGCTATGAGCGCCTGCTGAACAAACAGAGTGTGCTGGGAGGGACAACCAGTGACCCGGCACTGCTGCCGGGTGTGATGTTCCACCCGACAGGGGATATTCCTGACGGGTTTAAACACGGTTTTCTTGTCACCACAATGACGCTTTCCGGCAGTCGTGCACAGCACTACCGTGCCATCCTGAAGGGGATCCCTTATCTGAACGGCTACAGCTATCGTCCGGAATATCTGTCGCGACCGGTGATTGCCGGTACGGTACCCGGTCGCGTGGCGGCCATCAATCGGGATCACACGTACGCCGGAGTCGATGCTCAGGGCCGATACCGCGTGAAGTTTGATTTTGACCTCGACGAGAAACGTGACGGATTTGAAAGTGCGCTGATGCGTCTGGGCAGACCGTACGGCGGGGATGTGTTTGGTTTTCATTTCCCGCTGCTGGACGGCACAGAGGTGGCTGTAGCCTTTGAAGGCGGCGATCCGGACCGGCCCTTTATTGCGCATGTCATGCATGACGGTAAACACCCTGATCTGGTTACAAACCGCAACGACACCCGCAACGTGATCCGCACTGCTGCTTCGAACAAAATCCGCCTGGAGGACCGCCGCGGTCAGGAACACATCAAGATTTCCACGGAGTACGGCAAGAGTCAGGTCAGCGCTGGCCACCTCGTTGACGCGGAGGGAAAGCAGCGCGGTGAAGGTGTGGAAGCGCGCACTGACAATCACATGGCGCTCCGTGCCGCAAAAGGGGTGATGATCACCACGGAGGCGCAACCGCGTGCTGCGGGTAAGCAACTGGATATGACGGCCGCCATTGCGCAGCTGGAGAAAGCGTTGTCGCTGGCAATGACGCTGCAACAAAGCGCACTGACAGCCGGGGCCAGTAATGTGGAAACCGATCAGCAAAGTCAACTGCGCCAGACGCTGACTAACCTTACCGGCGCGGGCCTGCTGACCTATGCCGACAAAGGTCAGGCGCACGTCACGCCGGACAGTTTGCAGCTGTCTGCCGGGAAAGATGTGATTGTGACGGCGGGCCAGGATACCAGCGTAAACGTGGTGAAAAAATTCTCGCTGGCCGTGGGGGAAAAACTCTCGCTGTTTGCCCGCAAGCTCGGCATTCAGATGATTGCCGGTGCCGGGGATATCACGACGCAGGCCCAGCGCGGGGAAATGCATATGCTTTCGCTGAAGGATTTCACGATGGCGAGTACCGACGGACAGCTGAACGGCAGCGCCAAGCAGGGCATACAGCTGGTCTGTGGCGGTGGCGGAATACGCGTCAGTCCGAACGGACTGGTCACCATCTTCTCGCCAACGGGAATCGAACTGAAAGGGCCAAATCTGAAGTATGACGGCCCGGAAAGCGCACAGGTCACGGTCCCGCCGTTCAATCAGGGCGCGTTTAAACTCCGCTACCAGCTGCACGCCGGAGACGACCCGGAGCAGATTCTCGCAAACAAAAAATTCAGGCTGACCAGTACTGCCGGGAAAGTGGTGGAAGGCATAACTGACAGCAACGGCCATTCATCGCTGCTCGATGCCGACGACCTGGATACCTACAAAATGGAGTTAATGGAATGACGGAAGCCAAACAAAGCCCGTATGCCCCACGGGTGATATCTGAAGGTGATATTCCTGTTCACAAAAGTCTGGGGGAGGTGGCCCAGACCCGCCGTGTGGGCGTCCCGCGTCCGATGCCGGGGATTGTGATCCTCGTTCACGGGGTAAACGACGTCGGGGAGGCCTACCAGAACCAGGAAAAAGGCATTCTTGCGGGACTGAGTAAGCGTCTTAATCGTCAGGATTTTTACGTGCATGAATGGGGTGATTACAGAATTACCCATCCTGGCCGTTCGCCTGTTATCCCGTTCTACTGGGGGTATAAGCCTGTTACGCATGAAGACTACCAGGCAGACCAGAAGCGATACCGGGATGAAGTGGCGAAGTTGGGTAGCCAGGCGAATATACCGTTTGATGCTTATCAGGAGAATGACGAGAAGAAAAAAGCGGCACTGGGTAACGACGGCAAAGGCTCGTTTAAGTATCAGAACGACAACTTCAAAAACGCCCTCGATACAAATTTTGCCAAAGGTGGAGGGACGTTTGCCAATGCGACAACCAACATTCCCGATATGCTGGGTCCGGGGGCTGGTGGCGCTGCGCTGGCCGCCGCAGGGTTTGCCACATTGCACATGAACGGCGGCGATTTCACGCACCCCATCTTTCCGAACCCGCACCGCATCTATCAATTCTTTGCCGCGCAGCGCCTAGCGGATTTGATCCTGACTATCCGCCGAAATCCAGTGACCGGGAAGGATGTTATTAATGTAGTGGCTCACAGCCAGGGCACGATTATCACCATGCTGGCAAATATGCTGGTCAAACAGGAGGGTTTTGATCCGGTTAATTGCACCATTCTGAACCACTCACCGTATTCGCTGGAAGGTCGTCTCAGTGAAGACGCCCAGCCCGGTCATCACCAGACGGCGTTTGCCCGTCAGGAAACGTTTAAACATTTTTGTGCATTGATGGGCACCCAGTACAAAGGCGGGGAGCTGTCAGAGGCAGATATGCAGGCGATGGAAGCCAGCTGTGTATCACGCAAGTCTTCTGATAACCCATTACGCGAGGATGCCAGATATCGTCGTGATAATAACGGCAAAGTTTATAACTACTGGTGTCCGCAGGATGGCACTGTGTCTTTACAAAACATCCAGGGATTCGGCTGGCGAGGGATTCCCGATAAGTTGGCTTCTGGCATTCCGAACCTGCGTCAGCGTGTGTTCTGCCAGCATCGCTGGGTAGGGCGACTGGAAACAGAGTCGTTTAAGATGGCACCGGAGCGGAAAGGCGATTTCAGCACTACGCCGGTGATGAACGCAGGCTACTCGTACAGCGATGTGGTGATAAACGGCGAAGAGCTGCCGGAGCCGTTTATATTTAAACTCATGGGGCAGGATAACCATCCGGATAACGATCCGAAGACCAGTGATAAACCGTACACCGCGTATATCGATCCGAACAGCCCGGATGCCTACATTTCCTATTCAGCTAAAGCCAGTACCATTTCGCGCACTGCATCGGCTACCTATGCGCTTAGTAACTATCAGCGTATCAGCTGGCAACCGGGTCATGTATTAACGCCGAATGAGCTGCAGGTGGAAAGTTTTGACCGGGGGCATGAAGTTATTCGCGGTGAAGTGACGGGAACGAGAGATTTTTCTCAGCTGACGCTGACCTGGCTTAAATCCCGAGACGAACTTGAAAAGGAGTGGCAGAAAACCGATCCGGTAGGCTACAGCCAGCACTCTTCTATCGTTGCGAGTGAATTTGCACCGTCGCACGCGATGGCGTTCGACCTGGCTATCGGTCAGTGCAAATCGTTTGACTATCAGGCCGGCAAGTTCTGGGAAGGATTGTTACACCGCGCAGACTGGCGCGACCCGCAGAATGGCAATCAACATGCGAGAGAATATTACCGTTCAGGTAAATTGAATGAAGCCTTGACCAAATGGTTTATGAATAAACCCGATGATGTTCTGCCTAAAGGTGAGTTCGGCGTGGAAAACCAGTTTAACAACGCGACAACCGTCAGGCCGTCCCGCGACCTGGCCGCCGGGAATCAGGAAGTGGCAAATCTACAATGGGATATGCCTAAGCCAAAATCTGACAGCGACTTGGGAATAGCGAAACAAAAATCGTGGTGGGAATCATGACAGGGAGACAGATATGAGTCTGAAATATACAACGGGTATTGCCATAGCAGCGGTACTGATAAGTTCCGGTTGTCAGGCGAAAGAACCGCCGACGCAGGTAGTTTACCGTTTTGATGACCATCGTTATCTGGAGCTGAAAGGTTGGAACTGCGAGGGCGAGCTCTGGTATACGGATACCAAACGAGGCATTCATACGGAGCCAGTCAGTCAGTATTACCGATTATTTACCCGCAAGTTTATACATCCGTCAGAACGATATATTGCAATAACAGGCTGGGGTGCCGGTGGATTTATGGTTTCTAAAGATTACGGACAAACCTGGCGTTCTGTAGGTATTGCACCTGGTCGTAATGAGCCAAATGGTGATGATGGTCCTCCTTATGAAGACGTTCTTTCTTTCACTGTCGTCAACGATCAGGGTTTTTTGCAGACCAAACATCGACTGTATATGTCGTCCAAACCGTTTGATGACCCGCGCATTCAGCCCGGTGGTCCTGGGATTGAATACACCGTGGATGACGGTATGGGAGGTAAGGTAAACGGCAAGCTGGAGCCAAGCAATGCTGGCCCTGCATGGGGGCTGGACTACATAACTAAACAAGGTCTGAAAGAGGATACAGCCCAGTTTAAGGCTAACTATCAGGGCTTACCCGATAAAGTACCGGAAGTGAAAGATTATACCGGCTGGGACCATATGCAGTGCAATATGGATGCAGGGAGATAGCCATGAAAGGATTTTATTCATTGCTGACCGCGCTGTTGCTGGTGGCCGCAGGTTGCAAGGCTTCAGAGCCGCCGACGCAGGTGGTGTACCGCTTTGATGACCATCGTTATCTGGAATTGAAAGGCTGGAATTGCGAAGGGGAGCTCTGGTACACAGACACTCAGCGGGGTATTCATACCGAATCTGTTAGTCAGTTTTACCGGATTTTTACCAAAAGATATGTTCATCCTTCAGAGCGTTACATTGCGCTTCCGACCTGGGATGTAAGTGGTTTTCGGATTTCAAAAGATTACGGACAAACCTGGCAGGTTGCGCAGTATTCTCCTGGTGAAAATGATCTTAAGGGAATGAATGCCCCACAGCAGGAAGATGTTCTTTCCTTCACAGTGGTCAACGACCAGGGTTTTTTGCAGACCAAACACCGGCTGTATATGTCGTCCAAGCCATTTGACGACCCGCGCCTTGCCGCTGGTGGTCCTGGGATTGAATATACCGTTGACGACGGAACTGGGCAAAAGGTAAGCGGGAAAGTGGAACCTCGTTCACCTGGCTGGCCTTGGGGAATGGTGTATATGACTAAACAAGGTTTAGAAGGCTCTACTGAGCAACTTAAAACCAATTGGCAGAATCAACCCGATAAGGTTCCGGAAGTGAAGGGCTATACGGGCTGGGATCACATGCGCTGCGATATGGATGCAGGAAGGAAAGGATACTGATGAACGGCGTAATTCGACTGAATGACCCGCTGGTGAGCGGTGGGAAGGTAATTAAGGCGTCAGGCGCGCAGTTTATGGGCCTTCCTGTCGCGCTGAAAGGGGATGAGGTGACGTGTCCCGAACATAAGGGGACGTTCCCCATTAACGAGTGCCATCCGACCTGGACGATGAACGGCCGCGGTGTGGTCGTGGATGGTTGTAAAGCGGCGTGCGGCTGTGCCATTCGCACCACGCTTCCCACTGCGGGGGTTGTTTAATGAACTGGTGGTTATTCTCCAAACAGGATGAATTTGAAGAGCGTTTCCCCTATCTGTGGATATGTCTCTTATATGTGGTCGTCGTGGTTATCTGCCTGGGCGTCCGGGCTGTCACATGGCCGGGTAATAAGCATGTCGATCTCGATTTTCTTGCCCAGTCAGTGGTTATTCCGGTTGTTTTTCTGACGGGGTTCGTACAAGTGTTCTCTACCGTGTATCACGGGCTCAGGCACTACATGGAAACGCGATTGCTGATTGCGGCCCAGCAGGAATACAAGGTTGTCAGCTACGCCAGGGGAAATATTACCCTTGCTGGCTGGTCTGTACTGACGCCTCCAAAGGCAACGAAGGAACTGGCGCTGAGTATGCTGAAACTTGAGGGGGAGTTTCCGCTGGCCGCTAAAATACCGTTGAAAATCGAACTGGAAGAATCCTTCGATTTCACGAGAGCCGGGCAGGCTATTATCCGCGTCCTGGAGCCGATGGTCGGAAAACTTTCTCAGTACCGGCAGATTGAAGCGCTGGTGTGGGTACGAGACGGGGACGAATCCTGTAGCGATGAGCTCAGGCGCGTGCTTGAACGTTTAGCGATCGCTACCAAGAAAATAACATTTCTGCCTGAATGCCCGGACTATACGAAAATCACGGAGTGGATAAAGCAGACGAACGGATACGTCGTTGAACGCCTGCTTATCTGTGTCGATCTGCATTCTGACGAAGAAGAGTCGAAGCAGATGGAAAATGTCACCGCGCTTTTCCTCACGAATTACTACGTTAAAACGGAAGGAGAAAAACCGGTTTACCTTTATCAGCCGATGACGGGTGTCACGGACGTTGAAAAAACAGTACCTGTTTATCTGCGTGCGGAAGCGGTCAGTAAACCCAAACAGATCTGGTATACCGGGCTTTCACGTACAGAAAAGTACCCGCTGCTGGAAGTGCTGGATGAGAAAAAAGCTGTGCCGGACCGGCTGGAGCTTGAAATGTCGCTCGGTGAGCATTCTGCCGGGTATCCTTGGCTGATGCTGGCTCTGGCGGCCGATGCGGTAACGTATGCGCAGGGCGATCAGCTGGTGGCTGCTTCCGAAAAGAACAGGTTTTCAATGACGGCTCTGTCGTCCCGGTTAACTCGCCAACCTGATTATCCCCAGGAGAAAAGATACACGACACCGTGGGAAGTTTGTGGGATCGCCGGGTTGATGTTCTTTTTTGGAATTATGATAACCATTGGCAGTTTTGGTGATGGCGGTAAATCTATATCCGGCTGGTTTTTAATTATAATGGCTGTTCTATGTATAGTTATGTTTTTGGTGGTGGGGGCATTTTTTACCTGGTTTTATGGTGATAAAGCTCGTGAGCATATGGGAATGTAATGATGAATGAACTAATTGCTCTGATTTTACCTCACAAAGCTGTATTTTATTATGATGGCTTGGCTTTAGGTGTGATGCTTGCGTTAATGGCAGTGTATATTGATTTGTCTTTTGATCACAGAAACAAAAAGCACTGGTGTACGCACAATAAATTACAGTCATTGAAAGATTCTCCGGAAATCTACCAGTTATATATGTCGATACGTAACCCTTCTCGACGGAATTACTTTGTTAGTGTGCCGCTGAAATTTTTTACAGACTTTAAGACATTTTTAATGATATTGGCTATGTATCTGGGGAGTACAGTCTTAACCATGTCTTATGTTATATATCATTGATAGATGTAGCGGGCTTTGTGCCCGTTGTCATTACATGTCTGAAATAGTAGAGTGAATAACTTTCAGTTCTTTGATATTTTTTGAATGAGCGTTAGTGCGGCTTCTGCCTGTTTGGGATCTCGCTTCTGGTCATAATCTGATGCATCCGACAACGTGGTGTACACCAAATAAGTGGTGGGAATCAAAATGTCAGATATGCAGAAAAATGTGATTCCCGGCAGGCGTAAAGGCTGCCCTGATTATTCTCTTGAGTTTAAGCAGCAGCTCGTTGCCACCTACTGTGAACCCGGGATATCCTGGTGTCCCAGGTACGGGGCTGTGGAAAAGGTGCGACGGGAAACATCCCTAAGCATTTGAAAGGAATGAGGCAAAATGTTAAAGCCTTTATCCGGCCAGAAAAAAAAGCACCGACGATACGATCGTTCAGTGCTTAATGTATCGCCTAAATAACCGTTCAGCTTTAAGTCACGCGAGCCTTAAGTGAACGGCATTACTGCACATGTGCAGGGCGTTTTTCTTTCTGAATTACATCGATTGCTGGATTACATCGTGATGCCGGGTGACATCGGTCGGCATGCCTGACCGGGCCTCCATCGCGCGCTCCATCACCACGCTGTTGGTATTCGCATTCGTTTTGAAGCTTACCATCGCGGCATTCAGGTTAATGGGCAGCGTCTGCGGATCATCGCCAATGTTTTTCGATAGCGGCTGGTGAATTTCGACCAGCCGCACGCCGCCCGGCTCCTCAGAAACCTTAATCGGCGTATTGATAATATTCACTTTGGTACCCGGCGTAACGACGTTAAACAGCGTTTTGATATCGTCATCGCGCAGACGAATACATCCGGAACTGACGCGCATGCCGATGCCAAAGTCCGCATTCGTGCCGTGCAGCAGGTAAACGCCACCGTAGGCTGCCAGGCGGATCGCGTGGTGTCCCATTGGGTTATCCGGGCCTGCCGGCACCACAGCTGGAAGATCAATGCCCTGAGCTTTATAGCGTGCACGAATATTGGCCGTCGGGGTCCAGGTTGGATTCGCGCGTTTATCCGAGACGGTGGTGACCATCGTCGGCGTCAGGGTGTCGCCGCCCAGCTGACCAATACCAATCGGGTAGACGGTCACTTCATTTTTACCCGGCGGGTAATAGTACAGACGCAGCTCGGCCAGGTTTATCACCATCCCCTCGCGCGGGGCGTCCGGCAGGATCGTCTGTAGCGGGATAGTCAACACGCTGCCCGCGCGCGGGACGTAAGGGTCGACGCCGGGGTTCGCCTGCAGCAGAGCCAGAAAACCGACGTTATATTTTTTGGCAATCGCTTCCAGAGAACCGCCATTATTTTCAACCACATGAAAGCGGTTTTCACCTACCACCTTGCTGCCGGGAGGGGGAAGGGGCCAGGTGTTTGCGCGAGCAGGAAGCGCAACCGCGACGGTGGCTGCCAGCGCAAACAGGGTTAACCAGCGAGTAAAACGCGAAGAGGTCATCATCACCATAATCCATGTAAATGATAAGGTTATTGTTTTATAAGGCGTTAAACATAATTATGGCGAATGGGTATGTCGGGAAGATCGGGTGAAGTGCAAAGAGTTTGTAAATTGTCCCCCCGTAGCGCTGGGCTAACAGGGGGAAGGGAGGTTATACGATCGCGTTCTCTTCCAGCTGACGCATAAAGTTACGCACCCAGTCCATACGGGTTTTGCGCTCCGTCAGCTCCTGGGTAAATTTCAGACGGGTTGGGCCATCCAGACGGAAATGCTGCGGCTGTTTTTGCAGCAGACCGATGAGCCACATCGGGTTGACGTGGTTCTTCTCGGCGAATTCAATCACGCCGCCTTTTTCATTGCCTTCGAGCTTGCGAATCCCCAGCTTCTGCGCCTGCTGTCGCAGTCTCGCGATATCCAGCAGATTTCTCGCCGCATCGGGCAGCAGACCAAAGCGATCGATAAGCTCAACCTTGATCTCTTCCAGCTCGTTCTCCTTCTTCGCGCTGGCGATGCGTTTGTAGAATGAGAGTCGGGTATTCACGTCCGGAATGAAATCATCCGGCAGCAGGGAAGGCATACGCAGCTCGACCTCGGTCTGCTGGCTGGTGAGGTCTTCCAGCGACGGCTCGCGTCCGGCCTTTAGGGCATCAACCGCGTTCTCCAGCAGCTCCATATAGAGCGAGAAGCCGATGGTTTCCATCGAGCCGCTCTGGTCTTCACCCAGCAGTTCGCCGGCACCGCGGATCTCGAGATCGTGCGTGGCCAGCGCAAAGCCTGCGCCGAGGTCTTCCAGCGAGGCGATGGCTTCCAGACGCTTTTGCGCGTCGGTGGTCATCGCTTTCGGATGCGGCGTCAGCAGCCAGGCGTAGGCCTGATGGTGTGAACGCCCGACGCGACCGCGCAGTTGGTGAAGCTGCGCCAGACCAAAGTGATCCGCGCGTTCAATGATGATGGTGTTTGCCGTCGGAATGTCGATCCCGGTTTCGATGATGGTGGTGCACACCAGCACGTTAAAGCGCTGGTGGTGGAAGTCGTTCATCACCCGTTCCAGCTCGCGCTCGCGCATCTGCCCGTGACCGATAGCGATACGCGCTTCCGGTACCAGTTCCGCCAGCCTGTCCGCCGCTTTCTGGATATTTTCCACGTCGTTATAGAGGTAGTAGACCTGCCCCCCACGAAGCACTTCACGCAGAATGGCCTCACGCACCACCAGATTATCGTACTCGCGGACAAAGGTTTTCACCGCCAGACGGCGCGCCGGCGGCGTGGCAATAATCGACAGATCGCGCATGCCGCTCATCGCCATGTTCAGGGTGCGCGGTATTGGCGTTGCGGTCAGGGTCAGGATATCGACGTCGGCGCGCATCGCTTTGATGCGCTCTTTATGACGCACCCCGAAGCGGTGCTCTTCGTCGACGATCAGCAGCCCCAGATCTTTCCACTTCACGTCGCTTTGCAGCAGCTTGTGGGTGCCGATCAGAATATCGATCTTGCCTTCGCTTGCCTGCTCCAGAATTTGGGTCTGTTCTTTGGTGCTGCGAAAACGCGACAGCATCTCGATGCGAACCGGCCAGTTGGCGAAGCGGTCGCGGAAGTTGTCGAAGTGCTGCTGAGCGAGCAGGGTGGTCGGCACCAGCACCGCCACCTGCTTGTTGTTTTCGACCGCAAGGAAAGCGGCGCGCATCGCCACTTCGGTTTTACCGAAGCCGACGTCGCCGCAGACTAAGCGGTCCATTGCCAGCGGCTGGCACATGTCGCTCAGCACGGCGTTGATGGCCTGAGCCTGATCCGGCGTGGTTTCAAACGGGAAGCTGTCGCAGAACAGCTGGTACTGTTCCTTATCATGCTTAAAGGCGAAGCCCTCTTTGGCCGCGCGCTGGGCGTAAATATCCAGCAGCTCGGCGGCCACGTCGCGCACTTTTTCCGCGGCCTTCTGGCGCGCGCGCGCCCAGGCATCGCCGCCCAACTTGTGCAGCGGCGCGTTCTCTTCGGCACCGCCCGCGTAGCGGCTGATCAGATGCAGGGACGACACCGGAACATACAGTTTGGCGTCGTTGGCGTAGGTGAGCATCAGGTATTCACCTTTGATGCCGCCCGCTTCCAGCGTGGTCATCCCCTGATAGCGTCCAACGCCATGCTCCAGGTGAACAATCGGCTGGCCCGGGTGCAGCTCGGCCAGGTTGCGGATCAGCGTGTCCGGGTTGATGGTCCGACGGCTGTCCTGACGGCGGCGTGCGACGCGCTCGCCCAGCAGGTCGCTTTCGCAAATCAGCGCCAGGTTGTTGAGCGTGTCGATAAAACCGTGCTCGGCGGCGCCAATCATCAGGTAACGGCCGTTTCCGGTCGCTTCGCTCAGGCGCAGGATGCGCTTCGGCGCCACCTTAATGCGTCCCAGCAGCTCACCTAACGCTTCGCGGCGGCCTTCACTCTCAACGGAGAACACCACCGGGCCGGTAAAGGACTCCAGAAACTTGCGCAGATTATCCAGCGGGGATTTCTGCTGCGCCTGGACGGCCAGGTCCGGCAGCGTCCGGAAGGCGAGGTTGGTGTTGGCGGCCTTGTCGGCAAGCGAATCGGTTTTCAGCTGCATGCGCGGCCAGCGCTTCAGCTCGGCGTTGAGCTCGTCGGTGCGCAGCCACAGCGCTTCCGGCGGCAGCAGCGGGCGCATCGGGTCAACGCCCCGGTTTTCGAAGCGCGCGCGGGTTTCACTTTCAAAGCGGCTGGCGCTGGCGTCGATATCGCCGGTATTAACAATCAGCGTATTCGCCGGGAAGTAGCTGAACAGGGCAGGGAGCGGCTCGTTGAAGAACAGCGGCTGCCAGTATTCGATCCCGGCAGGCAGCGTGCCTTTGCTGACCTGCTGATAAATATGTTCCGCGTCGCGCTTCACCTCGAACTTATCGCGCCACTGGCTGCGAAACAGTTCGATAGCGGTTTTGTCCGTGGGGAACTCATGCGCGGGCAGTAAATTGATGGACTCCACTTCTTCCAGCGTGCGCTGCGTGTCGGCGTCGAAGACGCGCAGGCTGTCGATTTCATCATCGAAAAAGTCCAGACGATACGGCTGGTCGCTGCCCATCGGGTAAAGGTCGAGCAGCGCGCCGCGGGTCGCGTATTCCCCATGCTCCATCACCTGGTCGACGTGGCGATAGCCGGCCCCGTCAAGCTGCGCGCGCAGGGCATCACGGGACAGGCGCTGGCCTTTTTTCATCACCAGCGCGTGACCGTGCAGATAGCTGTGCGGACAGACGCGCTGCATCAGGGTGTTCACTGGCACAATCAGCACGCCGCGCTGCATGGTCGGGAGTTGATAGAGCGTCGACAGGCGCGAGGAGATAATCTCCTGATGCGGAGAGAAGCTGTCATACGGCAGCGTTTCCCAGTCGGCCAGGCTGAACACCAGATTATCGGTGAACTGGCGAATTTCGTCGTGCAGGCGCAGGGCGTTTTGCATATCCGGGGCAACGAGAATCACCGGGCCTGGATGACGCTCGGCGATTTCCGCCACCAGCGTGGCGCACGCCGCGCCCGTGAGTTCACCCAGCTGGCGCTGGTCGCCCGCTTTGACAGGTAAGGAATAACGATAGTGTTCAGGCATGGCTATGTCAGAGTCTCTTATGGATATACCAACAGTATTGGGGCATATCACTGATACGCAATGTCTTTATTATCCTCGATCGTTTTACATAAGCAAATCGTAACCGCACGGCAGGGCTAAACGCCCCCGAAACGGGGGCGGAGAGGGCATTAACGCGTTGAAGGTGACAGGGTCAGCGTAGCGGGAGGAGAGAAGAAAACGTCGCCAAACAGCGCGGTGGAGATCTTACGCACCCCGAGTCCGGCCAGGGTACAGATCAGCAGGCTGGCAAACGGATAGACAAGAATTAGGGATAGCTCGGCCCAGACCGGCCAGTAAGCGGCATTCATCTCGCCGATCAGGAACAGGCTAAAGGCCTCAATCAGGATGCGGTGGGTGGTATAAATCGCAATGGTGTTTGAGCCAATCACGTTCAGCAGATTGTTCGGGTGAACGGCATAGCGCTGCTCAAGGCTATAGAACAGCTTCATGATCAACACAATCGACAGCAATGAGAGCAGCAGCGGAACGTTAGCAAACCACAGCACCACGGAGACGGCGGCGAAAGCGCCGGTTGCCAGCCAGATGCGGCGCAGGTTGACGCTTTTCATCCACGCCATCAGCGCTGCGCCATACCACGCCCCGAGGCTGTAGTAGATCATGTTGCGTACCACGCTGTTCATTCCCCACCACGGCAGCGGCAGGAAGTTGATCGCGATGCTTGCCAGCGCCAGCAGCCCCAGTACCGGCAGCTTCCAGCGGCTCAGCAGTTTACACAGCGTGAAGTAGACCACCAGGGCATACAGATACCACAGGCTGGTGCTGGCGGTGAGCATGCCTTGCACAAATCCTGAGAGCGAGTCGGCGTAGGCCGCGTTCGACGAGGTGGCAAGCTCACGCTCGGGCGCCAGCCAGGCGTTCAGGTGGGTCAGCGCCTGCCATTGCAGGACACCCCACAGCGCCAGCACCCAGACAATGCTCCAGATCCGCTTGTCGAGACTGGTTCGCCAGTCCACCTCGTCGATATAACGACGGATCAGGTAGCCGGAGATAAAGAAGAAGACCGGCATACGAAACGGTGCGAGATAGAGGTTAAAATAGACCCAGCATTTGGCGAGAAGGCCGGAGAGCGGGTGTTGCAGCCCGATCAGATGCGGATAAAACGTGATAACCGAATGATAGATAACCACCAGGCAGATACACAGCCCTTTTATCTGGTTAATCCATAATGCTTTTTGCTTCATTGTTCGCCACTACCTTATTGCCATAAACGAACGAGCAATTGTTGTAAAACGGCACCAGGATGTAATGGGTAACAGTCTGTATCAGGAGGTTTTTCGGAAAAGGTGGAGGTTGCGAGGTGAGTATTCAGACAATAGCACCCTGATTTATCTGAATTTTTCGGAAAAATGATTACCAAAGCTTACTGTTTCAGTCATTTACGCTTAACGGATTCGCTTATATACTCGTGGGTCTGCTATCAGCAAACAGACGGATTTCATGTATCAACCTGTCGCACTCTTCATAGGCTTACGCTACATGCGTGGGCGCGCCGCGGACCGCTTCGGTCGCTTTGTCTCCTGGCTTTCGACTATTGGCATTACGCTTGGCGTGATGGCACTGGTGACGGTGCTTTCCGTCATGAATGGCTTTGAGCGCGAGCTGCAAAATAACATCCTGGGGCTGATGCCGCAGGCCGTTCTCTCATCGACTAACGGTTCGGTTAACCCGCAGCAGCTGCCGGAAAGCGCGGCGAAGTTACAGGGCGTCACGCGCGTTGCGCCGTTGACCACCGGTGACGTGGTGCTGCAAAGCGCCCGCAGCGTGGCGGTCGGCGTGATGCTGGGTATCGACCCGGCGCAAAACGATCCGCTGACACCATATCTGGTTAACGTGAAGCAGACCGATCTGGAAGCCGGAAAATACAATGTGATTCTGGGTGAACAGCTTGCCGGCCAGCTTGGCGTCAACCGTGGCGACCAGCTGCGCGTGATGGTGCCTTCTGCCAGCCAGTTTACGCCGATGGGGCGCCTGCCAAGCCAGCGCCTGTTCAACGTGATTGGTACCTTTGCCGCCAACAGCGAAGTCGATGGCTACCAGATGCTGGTGAACATTCAGGATGCTTCACGCCTGATGCGCTACCCGGCGGGGAATATCACCGGCTGGCGCCTGTGGCTCGACGCACCGCTGAAGGTCGATACCCTCAGCCAGCAAAAACTGCCGAACGGCACCAAATGGCAGGACTGGCGCGAGCGCAAAGGCGAATTGTTCCAGGCCGTGCGGATGGAAAAAAACATGATGGGGCTGCTGCTGAGCCTGATCGTGGCCGTGGCCGCATTTAACATCATTACCTCGCTGGGCCTGATGGTGATGGAGAAGCAGGGCGAAGTTGCCATTCTGCAAACCCAGGGGCTCACGCCGCGCCAGATCATGGCGGTGTTTATGGTGCAGGGGGCCAGTGCCGGTATCATCGGCGCGCTGCTCGGCGCCGTGCTGGGGGCATTGCTTGCCAGCCAGCTCAATAACTTAATGCCGATCATCGGCGCGCTGCTTGACGGCGCGGCGCTGCCGGTGGCTATCGAGCCGCTGCAGGTGGTCGGTATTGCGCTGGCCGCGATGGCCATTGCGCTGCTTTCTACGCTTTATCCTTCCTGGCGCGCCGCCGCCACTCAACCCGCTGAGGCTTTACGTTATGAATAAGATCCTGTTGCAATGCGACAACCTGTCCAAACGCTATCAGGAAGGCACTGTGCAAACCGACGTGCTGCACAATGTGAGCTTTAGCGTGGGTGAAGGCGAGATGATGGCGATTGTCGGCAGCTCCGGCTCGGGCAAAAGTACGCTGCTGCATCTGCTGGGCGGGCTGGATACGCCAACCGAAGGCGACGTGATTTTCTCCGGCCAGCCGATGAGCAAAATGTCCTCAGCGGCGAAGGCTGAGCTACGCAACCGCGAGCTGGGCTTTATCTACCAGTTTCACCACCTGCTGCCGGATTTCACGGCGCTGGAAAACGTGGCGATGCCGCTGCTGATTGGCAAAAAGAAACCGGCAGAAATTAACGCTCGCGCCAGCGACATGCTGAAAGCGGTAGGGCTGGGTCATCGCGGCAACCATCGTCCCTCTGAGCTTTCCGGCGGCGAGCGTCAGCGCGTGGCGATTGCCCGTGCGCTGGTCAACAACCCGCGTCTGGTGCTGGCGGATGAGCCTACCGGTAACCTGGACGCCCGCAATGCGGACAGTATTTTCCAGCTTCTGGGCGAGCTGAACGCCTCGCAGGGCACCGCGTTTCTGGTGGTGACCCACGATCTGCAGCTGGCAAAACGCATGGGGCGTCAGCTTGAGATGCGCGACGGCCATCTGAACGCGGAACTGACCCTGATGGGAGCAGAGTAATGGCGTCACCGTTATCGTTACTCATCGGTTTACGTTTTAGCCGCGGCCGCCGTCGCGGCGGCATGGTGTCGCTGATCTCCGTCATCTCGACCATCGGTATTGCGCTGGGCGTGGCGGTGCTGATTGTCGGCTTAAGCGCGATGAACGGTTTCGAGCGCGAGCTGAATAACCGCATTCTGGCGGTCGTGCCGCACGGGGAGATCGAACCGGTTAACCAGCCATGGACGAACTGGAGCGATGCGCTCGCCAAAGTTGAAAAAGTGCCGGGCATCGCCGCGGCCGCGCCCTATATTAACTTTACCGGGCTGGTGGAGAGCGGGGTAAACCTGCGCGCCATTCAGGTGAAAGGAGTCAACCCAGTCCAGGAAGCGCGTCTCAGCGCGCTGCCGAACTATGTACAGAACGGCGCGTGGGCCAACTTTAAGGCTGGCGAGCAGCAGATCATCATGGGTAAAGGCGTTGCCGATGCCCTGAAGGTGAAGCAGGGCGACTGGGTGTCAATCATGATCCCGAACGCCAGCGCCGACCACAAACTGCAGCAGCCTAAGCGCGTGCGCCTGCACGTCACCGGTATTCTTCAATTGAGCGGTCAGCTCGATCACAGCTTCGCCATGGTGCCGATGGAAGATGCGCGCCAGTATCTCGACATGGGCGACAGCGTGACGGGTATTGCCATTAAGGTGAACGACGTCTTTAACGCCAACAAGCTGGTACGCGACGCGGGCAGCGTGACCAATAACTATGTCTACATCAAAAGCTGGATTGGCACTTACGGGTATATGTACCGTGATATCCAGATGATCCGCGCCATTATGTATCTGGCGATGGTGCTGGTGATTGGTGTGGCGTGCTTTAATATCGTCTCGACGCTGGTAATGGCGGTCAAGGACAAGAGCGGCGACATCGCCGTGCTGCGTACGCTGGGGGCGAAAGACGGTCTTATTCGCGCCATCTTCGTCTGGTACGGTTTGCTGGCGGGGCTGTTCGGCAGCCTGTGCGGCGTGGTGATTGGCGTGGTGGTTTCCCTGCAGCTGACGACGATTATCAACGGGATTGAAAAACTTATTGGTCACCAGTTCCTGTCGGGTGATATCTATTTTATTGACTTCCTGCCGTCTGAACTGCACTGGCTGGACGTTTTTTATGTGCTGCTTACAGCACTTTTACTGAGTCTGCTGGCAAGCTGGTATCCGGCGCGTCGCGCAAGCCGAATTGATCCGGCGAGGGTATTAAGTGGCCAGTAATTACGTCATGATCTAGCGGCTTTCGGGTCGCCAGATCGAAAGAGGAATGCGTTATGTATTATGGATTTGATATTGGCGGCACCAAGATTGCGCTCGGCGTGTTTGATAAAGACCTCAAACTGCAGTGGGAAACCCGCGTTCCCACGCCGCGCGAAAGCTACGACGAATTTTTAACCGCCATTGCCGCGCTGGTGGCGCAGGCGGATGAACGTTTCGGCGTGAAAGGCAGCGTCGGCATTGGTATTCCGGGCATGCCGGAAACCGACGACGGTACGCTTTACGCGGCCAACGTGCCTGCCGCCAGCGGTAAACCGCTGCGCGCCGATCTCTCTGCCCTCCTTGAACGCGACGTGCGTTTAGACAATGATGCCAACTGCTTTGCGCTCTCTGAAGCCTGGGATGATGAATTCCGTCGCTATCCGCTGGTGATGGGGCTGATCCTCGGTACCGGCGTCGGCGGGGGAATCGTCGTCAACGGTAAGCCCATCACCGGCCGCAGCTACATTACTGGCGAGTTTGGCCATATCCGCCTGCCGGTGGATGCTCTCGAGGTGGTGGGGCGTGATTTCCCGCTGACCCGCTGCGGCTGTGGCCAGCACGGCTGTATTGAGAACTACCTTTCAGGCCGCGGGTTTGCATGGCTTTACGAACACTTCTATCATCAGAAACTTGAGGCCCCTCAAATCATTACCCTGTGGGAGCAAGGGGATGCGCAGGCGCGTGAGCACGTCGAGCGCTATCTGGATCTGCTGGCGGTGTGTCTGGGAAATATTCTCACCATCGTCGACCCGGATCTGCTGGTGATCGGGGGAGGGCTCTCAAACTTTGCCGCGATTACGGAACGGTTGTCCGGGCGTTTGCCCCGACATTTATTGCCGGTTGCCCGCGTGCCGCGTATTGAACGCGCGCGACACGGGGACGCAGGAGGGATGCGCGGAGCCGCATTCCTTCATCTCACCGATTAGTTTACGAGGTTTCTATGCTGTCGCGTCGCCAGGGTCGACTCAGCCGTTTTCGCAAAAACAAACGCCGCTTACGTGAGCGCTTGCGCCAGCGGATCTTTTTCAGAGACAGAATAATGCCAGAAGCGATGGATAAACCCAGAGTGGTGGTGCTGACCGGGGCGGGGATCTCCGCCGAGTCAGGAATTCGAACCTTCCGCGCGGCGGACGGGCTGTGGGAAGAGCACCGCGTGGAGGATGTCGCCACGCCGGAAGGTTTTGCCCGCGACCCGGATCTCGTGCAGGCGTTTTACAACGCCCGCCGTCGTCAGCTTCAGCAGCCTGACGTTGCGCCTAATGCGGCGCATCTGGCGCTGGCGAAGCTGGAAGAGGCGCTGGGCGATCGTTTTCTGCTGGTAACGCAGAATATCGACAACCTGCACGAACGGGCCGGCAACAAGAACATCATCCATATGCACGGTGAGCTGCTCAAGGTTCGCTGCGCCTGGAGCGGTCAGGTGCTTGACTGGAAAGAAGACGTGCTGCCGGAGGATAAGTGCCACTGCTGCCAGTTCCCGTCGCGCCTGCGACCGCACGTGGTCTGGTTCGGCGAAATGCCGCTGGGAATGGATGAGATCTACAGCGCGCTGGCGATGGCCGACGTGTTTATCGCCATCGGCACATCCGGCCACGTTTATCCGGCGGCGGGGTTTGTCCACGAAGCGCGACTGCACGGTGCGCATACGGTTGAACTCAACCTTGAGCCAAGCCAGGTGGGCAGCGAGTTTGAAGAGAAACACTACGGTCTGGCCAGCACGGTTGTCCCGGCGTTTGTCGACAAGCTGCTGAAAGGTCTGTAACGCGAATCGCGTGAAAAGGCACCCGCTGGACGGGTGCCTTTTTATTTAAGAATGAAAGAACGCCAGCGTCTTCTCCAGCGATTTAGCCTGCTCGTCCAGCGAGAGCGCCGCCGCTGAGATCTGCTGAACCAGAGAGGCGTTTTGCTGGGTGGTGCTGTCCATCTGGTTAACGGCAGTGCTGACCTGGCTAATCCCGCGGTTCTGCTCGTCCAGCGCCTGAACAATATCGTTGATGACCAGATGCACGTGCGACACCGCTTCAATTACCTGCTTCATCATTACGCCGGTTTCATTGACCAGCTCAACGCCTTTACTGACGCGGCCTGAGGACTCGGCAATCAGCTGGGAAATTTCTTTGGCCGCGTTAGCGCTTCGCTGGGCAAGATTGCGCACTTCACCTGCGACTACCGCGAAACCGCGCCCCTGTTCGCCGGCACGCGCTGCTTCAACGGCCGCATTCAGCGCCAGGATATTGGTCTGGAAGGCGATGCCATCGACGATGCTGTTAATCTCACCGATCTTTCGTGCGCTCTCGTCAATCTCCCCAATCACCACGACTACGTCGTTCACCAGCGTTTCGCCATGCCCGGCGAGGCTCGCGGCGCGATCGGTCAGCGTCGTCGCCTTGTGGGCGTTGTCGGCGTTATTCTTCACCGTGACCGAAATCTCTTCCATGCTGGCTGCCGTTTCAACAATCGCCGCCGCCTGTTCTTCGGTTCGCGAGGCGAGATCAAGGTTGCCCGCCGAAATTTCGCTGGTCCCGCCGTGCACCGAATGGCTGGCTTCGCTGATATTGTCGACTATGCGCTTGAGCTGCATCTGCATGGTGTGCAGGGCATAAAAAATGCTGTGGGTATCTCCGGAGCGAACCGGGATGGTGTTGTTCAGCTCCCCCCGGGCGACGGCCAGGGCGATCCCGGCGGCTTCCGAAGGTTCACCCCCCACCGGACGGTCAACTTTGCGGGTAAAGATCTGCGCCATCACCAGGCTAACCGCCACGATGCTTAACACCATCAGGATGATGGCTTTCAGCAAAAATGCGCGCGCTTCGGCCATCACTTCGCTGACCGGGGTGATAATGGCGAGCTTCCACGGCGTCTGGCTATTACCGACGGCGATGTCCTGCCAGGTGATAAACACATCTTCCTTCAGCAGCGGATCGTTTATCCGGGTGACGTCATGACCGGCAATCTGACCGGCGTAAGGCTTGCCTGCTGCGCGCTTGTCCGGGCTGGACACCACGTTATTACCCGCGGAGAGGAGCAGGGCGTAGCCTGTGCCGTTCCACGGTTTAATCGCGCCGATCGTCGATTGCAGCGTGGCGAGTGAGAAGTCAGAGGTGACCGAGCCCAGAAACTGACCGTCACGCATGATGGGGGCGGCAATCGAGGTGAGCATCACGTCCACGCCGTTGTAGGGGTAAATATAGGGTTCGATGATCACATCTTTATGCCGCTGTTTCGGCAGCAGATAATAATCACCGCTGCCGGGCGTTTCGATGTCCGTCAGCAGGTGTAAGGCCGGTTTGCCGGTAGCGTCGCGGTCGACGTAGCGGGCGTAGCGTCCGGCAGGATCTTCACCGCTCTGACCGGCAAAGGCGGCATCTTTATCGTCAAACGCGTTGGGCTCAAAGGCCATCGACATAGAGAGAAACTGGGGATGAGCCGACAGATAGCTGATGAGCAGCTGGTTCAGGCTCTGGCGATCGAATACCCCCGCCTCGCGCAGCGCCAGCGCGCTGTTGCCCATGTCCCGGGCGGCAGTCAGGGCAGAATCCAGCTGTTTGCTGACCTGTAAAGCTTGCACCTCGGCAATCTGGCGGATATGTTTTTTGGCCAGCACCTCCTGCTGCGCCATCCACTGCCACATCATAAACCCGATCGTTGCCGTAAAGCCCACCGTCACGGTGAGGAAAATGGACAATAGCATCAACGTCTTGACTCTTATTTTAGATCTTCGGACCATGGCGTCTTTCATTCTCATCTCCCGTAATGTAGTGCGTGTCGGGCAGGCACATATTCCTTATCGGATATATTTCCTTCTTTCTGTAGAGCGCCGGGTATATTTAATTTAAATTCCAGAATAGTAAATCCCGTTAATTAGTGTGGATGCTTTTATTTTGTGCATTCAATCAAAATAGCGCTCGATAATGCTCGTTATCATCGTGTAGAAAGAGGATGCTAATAAATATTAAGTGGTAGAGGAGGATGGGATATGTACGGATTTATTGCGCGACAACCCATTTTTAACCCTGAAATGAATACGGTGGCCTATGAGCTGCTCTTCAGAGACGGGATGACAAATCGTTTTCCGGATGTGTCGGCGGAATATGCCACGTCCAGAATGATATCCGATCAGTTTTTATGCGTGCCGTCCCAGCGCATCGCCGGGGCGCATACGTCGTTTATTAATTTCCCGTCGCGAATGGTCATTGACCGCAGTGGTGAAGCGCTGGATAAAGAGAGCGTGGTCATTGAGATCCTTGAAGATGCTGTGCCAGGGGCCGAGCTGCTGCAGGCCGTCAGGGAGATGAATGCGCATGGCTATCAGTTTGCGCTTGATGATTTTACCCTTGCACCAGAATGGGATGCATTTTTACCCTATATTTCAATCCTGAAATTCGACGTCAGAAATTACACCTTAGCGCAAATTAAAGCGTATCTGAAAGCGCGTAAACACCTGACCGGACATATTAAATATCTTGCTGAAAAAATTGAGACTAAAGAGGAATTCAACCAATACAAGGAGGAGGGATTCTCGCTGTTTCAGGGTTATTTTTTCTGCCGTCCGGAGGTCATTAAATATAAACGGCTGTCGCAAAATCAGCTGGCGATTTTTAGGCTGCAAATGGAGGTCGGACGCAATAAGCCTGATTTTCGGATCGTCGAGTCGTTGATAAAAACCGATCTCACGCTCTCTTATAAAATCATGCGCTACATGAAGCATACGGCGTTTAAGCATGTGGGCGCCTGTAATTTCAGCAAGTTAACCCTGAGTGAGGTGCTCAGATACCTCGGGGAAAACCAGCTTAGACGGTTTGTTGCCGTCGTGGTCCTCGCCAGTGCGGGCAATGATACCGTCAGCGAGCTTTACCCGTTGAGTATGATGCGCGGTAAGTTCTGTGAACTGATAGCTGAGACGATGAAAGAACCGGCGCTGGCTGAAAATGCGTTCATGTGCGGCCTGTTTTCTCTGCTCGATACCCTCCTTGAGCTGCCGATGGCAGAGTTAATGAAGCAAATTGCGGTGCCGCAGAGCGTGAGCAACGCGCTGTGCGACCAGGAGGGACGGCTAGCCGATATGGTGAGCCTTTGCCGTTACTATGAACAGCAGCAGTGGGACGAGGCGACCCGGATTCGTCAGGCGCTGGGTCTGTCGGATGAGGAGGTGGTGGAGGCGATGAGAAAGGCGACGATCTGGGCAGGAGAGAATGCGGTCAGTTAATTCCCCCTCACGCCGCGCAGGCGGCGTGAGGAAGAACGCGATACCGGTTAGCGGCCCGCTTTTAATTTCTGGTAATACTCTTCGTAGAGGCGGCTGGCGTCACCGACATCGTTCTGCCATTCACCTTTGCTAATGGTTTCGGCATCCGGGTAGAGCGATTTATCGTTAGCCACTTCCGGCTTCAGCAGCTTGCGCGCGGCGAGGTTTGGCGTCGGGTAGCCAATCGTCTCGGCAACCTGTTTCGCCACGTCCGGGCGCAGCAGGAAGTTAATCAGCTTAAGCGCCCCTTCAACGTTTTTCGCGTTGGCCGGAATCGACAGACTGTCCATCCAGAAGATCCCGCCTTCTTTCGGCCAGACCACCTCAAGCGGCGTACCGGCCTGGCGGGCCACATACGCGGAGCCGTTCCACACCATCCCCAGATTCACTTCGCCTTCCATATACGGGTTAGCCGGGTTATCAGAGTTGAACGCCGCCACGTTAGGCATCAGCTTTTTCAGCTCGGTATACGCCGCTTCAATCTCTTTTGGATCAGTCGTGTTGCCCGAGTAGCCCAGCTTGCGCAGCGCCACCTGGAACACTTCACGCGCGTCGTCGGTTAACAACAGGCTGCCTTTGTACTCCGGTTTCCACAGGTCGGCCCAGCTCGTCACCGTTTTCGGATCGACGGCCTCGCTGTTAACGCCAATCGCGGTTGCCCCCCAGATATACGGAATGGAATAGTCGTTATTCGGATCGAACGGCTTGTTGAGCATCTCCGGATCGAGGTTTGAAAAATGAGTTAGCTTTGTTTTATCGATCTTCTGGATCATGCCCTCTTTGCGCATTTTGTCGACAAAGTAGGTGGAAGGAACCACCAGATCGTACGCGCCGTCTTTGTAGGTTTTGAGCTTGGCATACATGGTTTCATTCGACTCATAGGTCGAGTAGATCACCTTGATGCCCGTCTCTTTGGTGAACTGCTCCAGCAGGCCCGGCGGCACATACTCGGTCCAGTTGTAGAAGTAGAGCGTTTTGCTGTCATCAGCGTGCGCGGCACCCATGCCAAGCACCAGCGCCGCAGCGGCGAGCATTTTTTTCATTTCATTGTCCCCTGAGATTTTGTTTTATCACGAGCAATAACCTGGCTGGCGATCACCAGAACCAGCGAAAACACCAGCAGAATGGTCGCCAGCGCGTTCACCTCCGGTGAGACGCCGACTTTCACCATCGAATAGATCTTCAACGGCAGAATTTCATAGCTCGGCCCGGTCACGAAGGAAGACACGACAACGTCATCCATCGACAGGGTGAAGCTAAGCAGCCATCCGGCCGCCACGGCGGGCATCGCCAGCGGCAGGATGATTTTGCGCAGGATGGTCATCTCGCTGGCGCCCAGATCCTTCGCCGCCTCCAGCATGCGCACGTCGAACCCTTTCAGGCGCGCAAAGACGGTCACCACCACAAACGGCAGGCAGAAGGTGATATGGGAAAACAGCAGCGACCAGAAGCCAAGCTGAACGCCCAGCAGCATAAACAGCACCAGCAGCGAAATCGCCATCACGATGTCCGGTGACATCATCACCACAAACAGCATGCCGCTGACGAACGGTTTGCCGCGAAAGCGATAGCGGTACAGCGCTACGGCGGTGAGCGAGCCAATCAGCGTGGCGAAGGTGGCGGAGAAGATCGCCATCGTCAGAGAGTGCTGAGCGGCCTGCAGCAGGCTGTCATTGTTCATCAGCAGGCTGTACCAGTCGGTGGTAAAGCCCTGCCAGTTAATCCCAAAGCGCGAGCTGTTAAACGAGTTCACGATCAAAATAATGATCGGGATATACAGGTAAGCGTAAATGGCGGTCATAAAACCGCCGCGAAGCAGTCGACCGATCATTCGAGTTCTACCTTTTTATTCAGCAGCCGTGAGGCGCGCCAGTAGACCAGCAGCATCAGACCCATCACCACCGTCAGCGTGATGCTGGTGGCGGACCCGAACGGCCAGTCGCGAATGTTCAGGAACTGGCTCTTGATCACGTTACCGATCAGCAGATTTTTCGCCCCGCCCATCAGGTCAGAAACGTAGAACAAGCCCATAGCCGGGAGCATCACCAGCAAACAGCCCGCAATAATACCGGGCATCGTCAGCGGAATAATGATACGGATAAAGGTCTGCAGCCTGTTGGCACCCAGATCCTTTGCCGCTTCCAGTAGCGGTTTATCCAGCTTCTCAATGCTGGAGTAGAGCGGCATCACCATAAACGGCAGCAGGATATAGACCAGGCCGACAATCACCGCGCTCGGGGTAAACATGATGCGTATCGGCGTATCAATCACCCCCAGCCACAGCAGAAACTCATTCAGGTAACCCTTTGTGCTGAGGAAAATCTTCAGACCATAAATACGGATGAGCGAGTTCGTCCAGAAGGGAACAATCAGTAAAAACAGCAGCAGGGGCCGCACCTTTTGCGGCAGGCCCGCGAGGAACCACGCGAAGGGATATCCCAGCACCAGGCAGGCAATCGTGGCAATCAGCGCCATATTGAGCGAGTGCAGCAGCACGTCAAAATAGAGCGGATCGAGCAGGCGCGCGTAGTTGTCCAGCGTAAAGACCAGCGAAACGAAGCTTGCGTCGTCGCGGGTCAGGAAGCTGGTGGCAATGATCATCAGGTTGGGTAAAAAGACAAACAACACAAGCCAACCGACGATCGTGGCAATCACCACATTCTGGAACTTACTTGTGTTCTTCATCAGCCAGCACAACCTCCCAGCTTTCTACCCAGTTGATAACCATTTTCTGGTCGAGAGAGTGGTCGAAGTCAGGGTCGTCTTCGTTGAAGAATTCGCTGACCATCACCATTTTGCCGTTCTCCAGCTCGACGACAGACTCCAGCGTCATCCCTTTGTAGTTGCGTTCGCGGATATAGCCGATTAACCCTTCGGCCTCGGTATTGCCGTGAATTTCATCGACGCGCAGATCTTCCGGGCGCAGCAGAACGTTGAGCTTTTGTCCCTTTTCTACGGGGAAATTCACCGTGATATTGCACTCGCGTCCTTCGACGCTGGCGCGCACACGCTGGTCGTCCAGACGCTCAATCACCGTGGCGTCAAAGATATTGATCTCGCCAATGAAGCTGGCGACAAACAGATTCTTCGGCTCTTCGTAGATTTCACGCGGCGTGCCGTCCTGCTCGATTTTACCGTCACGCATCACCACGATGCGGTCGGACATGGTCAGGGCCTCTTCCTGATCGTGGGTGACGAAGACAAAGGTAATGCCGAGCTTGCGCTGCAGGGCTTTGAGCTCATTCTGCATCTGCTTGCGCAGCTTGTAATCCAGCGCCGAGAGGGATTCATCCAGCAGGAGCAGGCGTGGCTTGTTGACCACGGCGCGGGCGATGGCCACGCGCTGCTGCTGGCCGCCGGAAAGCTGATGGGGTTTACGCTGGGCAAACGTCTCAAGCTGTACCATGCGCAGGGCGTCGGTGACGCGCGGTTCGATCTCGCTCGCCGGGGTTTTTTGCATCCGCAGGCCGAACGCCACGTTTTCAAACACGGTCATGTGCGGGAAGAGGGCATAGCTCTGAAAGACAGTATTGACGTGGCGATCTTCGGCAGGAACCCGGGTGATGTCCTGGTTTTCAAGATGGATATGGCCGTTATCGACGCTTTCCAGCCCGGCGATAAGGCGCAGTACGGTTGTTTTGCCGCAGCCGGAAGGGCCAAGCAGCGTCAGAAACTCACCGTCATTGATGGTGAGAGTGAGGTCGGAAATGACGTCTTTGCCATCAAAACTTTTACGAATTCGTTCCAGTTTCACCAGCGGTGAACGGGTTTGTGTATTCAATTTTTGCGCTGTCCCATATAGACGCCTCAGGCAGCAGACTGAAGCGGGGTTTGTGTGTAACCACCTTGGTGACTCGTAATGAGGGCGGACATTCTACGGCAATCCCCTGCAATCGCCAATCCTTGTCACTGATTCATAAGCTACATTTACTAACGCATAACGATATAAACGGAAAATATTCTCGTTTGCGGGATAAAAGTGACCTGACGCAATATTTGCGTTTTGATGCTTATTGATAATGTTGTCACAAAAAGTGAGGGTGACTGCATGGATAAATTACTTGAGCGTTTTTTACAGTACGTTTCGCTGGATACCCAATCTAAGCCGGGTGTTCGCCAGGTGCCGAGCACCGAAGGCCAGTGGAAGTTATTAAATCTGCTCAAAGAGCAGCTTGACGCCATGGGGCTGGTCAACGTCACGTTAAGCGAGAAAGGCACTGTGATGGGAACGCTGCCGGCGAATGTCCCGGGTGACATTCCGGCGATTGGCTTTATCTCCCATGTCGACACCTCTCCGGATTTTAGCGGTAAACATGTGAACCCGCAGATTGTGGAAAACTACCGCGGCGGCGACATTGCGCTGGGCATTGGCGACGAAGTGCTCTCGCCAGTCATGTTCCCGGTGCTGCACCAGCTGCTGGGCCAGACGCTGATCACCACCGACGGCAAAACGCTGCTGGGGGCGGATGACAAAGCGGGTATTGCGGAGATCATGACCGCGCTGGCGGTACTGAAAGAGAAAAACATCCCACACGGGGATATCCGCGTGGCCTTTACGCCGGACGAAGAGGTCGGCAAGGGGGCGAAGCACTTCGACGTGGAGGCCTTTAACGCGCAGTGGGCCTATACCGTTGACGGCGGCGGCGTCGGTGAGCTGGAGTATGAAAACTTCAACGCTGCCTCAGTGACGATCAAAATTGTTGGCAACAACGTTCACCCCGGTTCGGCGAAAGGCGTCATGGTGAACGCGCTGTCGCTGGCATCGCGAATTCATGCGGAAGTCCCGGCGGAAGAGAGCCCCGAACAGACCGAGGGGTATGAAGGTTTCTATCACCTGACCAGCATCAAAGGCACCGTGGACAGCGCGCAGATGCACTACATCATCCGCGATTTCGACCGCAAAGCCTTTGAGGCGCGCAAGCGTAAGATGATGGAGATCGCCAAGAAGGTGGGTAAAGGATTACACCCTGATTGCTACATTGAACTCATCATCGAAGACAGCTATTACAACATGCGCGAGAAGGTGATGGCGCATCCGCATATTCTCGATATCGCCCAGCAGGCGATGCGCGACTGCGATATTGAACCGCAGCTGAAGCCGATTCGCGGCGGCACCGACGGTTCTCAGCTGTCGTTTATGGGGCTGCCGTGCCCGAACCTGTTTACCGGTGGCTATAACTACCACGGCAAGCATGAGTTTGTGACGCTGGAAGGGATGGAAAAAGCGGTGAAGGTGATTGTGCGGATAGCGGAGTTAACCGCCAAACGCTAAAAAAACGCCCGGTGGCGCTACGCTTACCGGGCCTACATTCGGATCGTAGGCCGGGTAAGGCGAAGCCGCCACCCGGCATTGAGGCAAGGAGCGCCCATGTCAAACTACCGTCGCCACTACGTTCCCGGCGGCACATGGTTTTTTACCGTCAACCTGCAAAATCGTCAGAGCGATTTGCTTACTCGCCATATCGATAGCCTGCGTTCCGCCACCTCAACGGTTAAGCGTGTTAAGCCCTTCATCATCAACGCGTGGGTTATTTTGCCTGAACACATGCACTGTATCTGGACCCTACCGGAAGGCGACAGTGATTTTTCTGCCCGCTGGCGGGATATCAAAAAGACGTTCAGCCGCAACATCGACATGCGCCATATCTGGCAGCCACGATTCTGGGAACACACTATCCGTAACGAAGAGGACTACCGGCGGCATGTTGATTACATTTACATCAATCCGGTGAAGCACGGCTATGTGGGTAAAGTCAGCGACTGGCCGTTTTCAACGTTTCATCGGGACGTGGCTGAAGGGTTGTATCCGGTGGATTGGGCGGGAGAGATCGAGGATTTTGCAGCGGGGGAGCGGAGATAAAAACGCCCGGTGGCGGCTTCGCCTTACCGGGCCTACATTCGGATCGTAGGCCGGGTAAGGCGAAGCCGCCACCCGGCAAATATCACGACTCAGTCCTCAAAGAACCAGTACCCGCTGTTGACCAGCGCGGCAAGCATCGCGAGGAAGGATGGATCTTCCAGCGCATCACCAAAGGTGTCGGCAGTCAGCACCAGGTGGCTGGCAATAGCTTCCAGCGCCGGACGGTGCGGTGAATCCAGCTTCTCTCCGTTGACGAACACGTCCTCACCAATGCGCAGCACGCGTAATCCGCCCAGACGTACCAGCTTATCGCCCTGCTGGAGCGCATCATAAATCTCGTCAGCCTGATACGGCGGCTCCGGCGGCGCAACGTCCAGCTCGTGACGCGACTGGCTGATAAACTCGCCAAACCACTGTTTGAAGTGCTCCGGCTCGTTAATCAGATCCAGCATCATGCCGCGCAGCTTATCCAGCTCTGCGGGCAGGATATCGGCCGGATGCTCGCGCGCAGGCACATCAGGGTCGCTGTAACGATAGCTGCCCAGCTCGCGTTGCAGCACGTAGTCGGCAAATCCGCTGATCATCTCGCGGCCGCTTGGCGCGCGGAACCCTACGGAGTAGTTGAGTGAGTTTTCCAGCGAGTAGCCCTCGTGAGGGAATCCCGGCGGAATGTAGAGAATGTCTCCCGGCTCCAGCTCTTCGTCGATAATCCCTTCAAACGGGTCAACCTGAAGCAGGTCCGGATGCGGGCAGTGCTGCTTCATTGGCACTTTTTCGCCCACGCGCCAGCGGCGGCGGCCCGTACCCTGAATAATAAACACGTCGTACTGGTCCAGATGCGGACCGACGCCACCGCCAGGAACGGAGAAGGAGATCATCAGATCGTCCATGCGCCAGTCGGGCAGGGCGCGGAACGGACGCATTAAGGCGGCCGTTGGCTCGTGCCAGTGGTTGACCGCCTGCACCAGCAGCGACCAGTTGTTTTCACCGAGGTGATCGTAACTTTCGAAAGGACCGTGGCTAACCTGCCATTTCCCGTCCTGGTGGCTGACCAGACGGCTGTCGACTTCGTTTTCCATGGCCAGGCCGGCCAGTTCGTCAGGCGAGATGGGGTCGACAAAGTTGCTGAACCCGCGCTTCAGAACCACCGGGCGTTTCTGCCAGTAACGTTCAATAAACTCGGGCCAGTTAAGTGTTAAGTGATAATCCATATTTTTTTATTCCGCAGGCTCTTACTGACTCGGATTATAACGGAAGCTCAGCCCCCCGGCTGCGAGATCCTCGCATTTTTCACATAACGGGTTAACTATCGTTCGATGTGGGCTGCTGGCGGCCAAAAATGACCTCCATTCTGGCGCCGCCCAGCAGGCTTTCGCTGGTTTCGATTTTCCCGTCGTACTGATCGACAATCTCGCGCGCGACGGCTAATCCTACGCCCTGGCCTGGACGTAGCGTATCGGCGCGCTGACCGCGATCGAACACCACGTCACGTTTATTGCGCGGGATCCCCGGGCCATCATCCTCAACGATGATATGCAGCTCAGTTTCCGTCTGACGTGCAGACACTTCCACGAACTCCAGACAGTATTTGCAGGCGTTATCCAGCAGGTTACCCATGACTTCCATGAAGTCATTTTTTTCACCCACAAAGCTTATCTCTGGCGAGATATCGAGGCTGATGTTCACCCCTTTACGCTGATACACCTTGTTGAGGGCGGACGTGAGGTTATCCAGAAGCGGCGCTACCGGATGAAGCTCGCGGCTCAGAAGCGCGCTTCCTGAACGCATGCTGGCGCGATGCAGGTAATAGCCAATTTGCTGTGAAATACGGCTGATCTGTTCCAGCATCACCGGCTCGGCATCGTCGACGCTCAGCTTCGAACTGCGCATTGAACGCAGGGTACTTTGCATCACGGCCAGCGGGGTTTTCAGGCTGTGGGTCAGGTCGGTAAGGGTGGTACGGTATTTATCGTAGCGTTCGCGTTCACTTTTCAGCAGGCGATTGAGGTTACGCACCAGGCTGGTGAGCTCACGGGTTGTTTCCGGGTTCAGCTTCTCGCGATGATGTTCTTCCAGTTCACGAACTTCTTTCGCCAGTGATTCAATGGGGCGCAAGCTCCACCACGCCGCCACCCACAGCAGCGGGATCACCAGCAGCAGATTCGCCGCCAGAACGTAGATGAACCAGCTCCAGACCATATAAGAACGCTTCAGCTCGACCGGAATGGTGTCGATCACCACGATGGTCAGCTGCGGCATGTTCAGCGTCGCCGGGTAGAGGTTAATCGCGACGGAGTGCGTCATCTCCGTTTCGGCGTTGTCGGCGCGGATCTCGTTCAGCTTTTGCTGCAGGGAGCGATCTTCACGGATCAGCGAACTGGTGGTGTTGAGATCGGCTTCAATTTCATGAAAACCGTTGGTTTTGAGCCAGTCCGGACGAATGCTTTTGACCAGCCACGGGATATCACGCTGCGCCCACAGTAGCTTCCCCTTTTCGTTATAAATCAGGGCCAGCGTGGGACTCTGCTGATTGAGGTTTTCCGGCATTTCGACGGTGATTTTATTGTTTTCCCACTTCGCCAGGGTATAAAACAGGTTGCTTTCGCCACGCAGCAGGCGAAAGGTGGTTTTATCAAAGCTGACGCTGTAGCCCACCAGGGCCACCATGCCGTAGGAGAGCGACAGCACCAGCACGACGGCTGCCGTTGCCAGTAAAAAGCGCACCCGCAGCGAGAGGGGCAAAATATGGCGCAAGATCCGTCTCATTTAGCGTAATTCGAACAGGTAGCCCTGGCCACGGACGGTAGTAATCACATCCTGTGGATATTGCGCCTGAATTTTCTTACGTAAACGTCCCATCAGCACGTCAATAGTATGGCTCTCGCGCAGTTCAGCATCAGGATAGAGCTGGAGCATTAAGGAATCTTTGCTCACCACTTTGCCATTGTTACGGATCAGCGTCTCCATAATGGTGTATTCGAAGGCGGTGAGCTTGATCACTTCATCATTGATGGATAATTCCCGGCGGGAGAGGTCGACCTGGAAAGGCGGGATGGAGATAACCTGAGACGCCAGCCCGCTGTTGCGACGAAGCAGTGCCTGCATGCGGGCCGCCACCTCTTCAATATGGAACGGCTTGGTGACGTAATCATCTGCACCCGCGCTGAGCACTTCGACCTTATCCTGCCAGCCTTCACGGGCGGTCAGCACCAGGACCGGCAGGGAGACATCGTGGCTGCGCCAGCGGCGAATTAACGACAGACCGTCTTCGTCAGGCAACCCTAAATCGACAATGGCGATATCCGGCAGGTGTTCATTGAGATAATAATCGGCTTCTTTTGCATCTTCAGCATCGTCCACCTGATGTCCCATCTCCTGAAGCTGAACCTTCAGGTGATGACGTAGCAATGCGTTATCCTCAACAACCAGTACGCGCATCATCTCTTCTCCCTAAATAATTGGTATGAATAGTTTAACGCTGATTATGTTGTTGTGGGGATAAACATTGAGTAAACCGGGGAAAAGCATCCCCCTTTTCGAGCGAAAAGGGGGAGAGGGGCGTTACTTCAGCTCGTCGACCATGGTGATGGCGCGGCCAATGTAGTTCGCCGGAGTCATCGCCTTCAGGCGCGTTTTCTCTTCTTCCGGCAGCGCCAGACCGTCGATAAACTGCTTCATGCCTTCGGCGTCAACGCGTTTGCCGCGGGTCAGCTCTTTCAGTTTTTCGTACGGTTTTTCGATGCCATAACGACGCATCACGGTCTGAATCGGCTCCGCCAGCACTTCCCAGTTGTGATCCAGTTCGTCCAGCAGACGGTCACGGTTAACTTCCAGTTTGCTTACGCCTTTCAGGGTGGACTGATACGCGATCAGCGCGTAGCCGATGCCCACGCCCAGGTTACGCAGTACGGTGGAGTCGGTCAGGTCGCGCTGCCAGCGGGATACCGGCAGTTTGCTCGCCATATGCTGCAGCACGGCATTCGCCAGGCCCAGGTTGCCTTCGGAGTTTTCGAAGTCGATTGGGTTTACTTTGTGCGGCATGGTGGAAGAGCCGATTTCACCGGCGATGGTTTTCTGCTTGAAGTGGTTCAGGGCGATATAGCCCCACACGTCACGATCGAAGTCGATCAGGATGGTGTTGAAGCGCGCGATGCAGTCAAACAGCTCGGCGATATAGTCGTGCGGCTCAATCTGGGTGGTGTACGGGTTCCACTGAATGCCCAGAGAGGTCACGAACTCTTCGCTGAACTGGTGCCAGTCCACTTCCGGGTAAGCGGCAATGTGGGCGTTATAGTTACCGACCGCGCCGTTGATTTTGCCGAGGATCTCAACCTGCTCCAACTGACGGTACTGGCGTTCCATACGGTACGCGACGTTCGCCATCTCTTTACCCATCGTGGATGGAGTGGCTGGCTGGCCGTGGGTACGGGAGAGCAGCGGAATGTCGCGGTATTCCACGGACAGCGCTTTTACCGCGTCGATGATTTTACGCCAGTAAGGCAGTACCACCTCTTTGCGCGCGGTGGAGAGCATCAGCGCATGAGACAGGTTGTTGATGTCTTCGGAGGTACAGGCGAAGTGAATGAACTCAGACACGGCGTGCAGCGCAGGGACGCTTTCCACTTTCTCTTTCAGGAAGTACTCAACCGCCTTCACGTCGTGGTTGGTAGTGCGTTCAATGGTTTTAATGCGCGCGGCGTCTTGTTCGCTAAACTCAGCAACGATTTTATCAAGGTAATCGTTTGCCTTTTCGTCAAAAGCAGGAACTTCCTTGATTGCTGCCTGGGCGGCCAGCTTTTGCAGCCAGCGTACTTCAACCTGAACACGGAACTTCAGCAAACCATATTCGCTGAAGATCCCGCGCAGCGCGCTGACTTTATCGCCGTAGCGTCCATCGACAGGGGATACGGCGGTCAGTGAGGATAATTCCATAATTCGCAACTCCGGGAGGTTAACAATGAGCAAGAATTTGTTTTGCCTGAGTGGTCAGGCGATTACGAGAAAACATTAACTGCAGGCGGCCACCGCCAACCTGATGCCACAGCACGGCGGCGCGGATCCCAGCCAGCAGGGACGCACGCACTTTTGCCTGTACCTGCGGACTTTGCAGCACGGCAGGGGAACCGGTGACCTGAATACGCGGGCCCAATGGGCTGATAACGTCAACATAAATGCCGGCCATGGCGCTGAGCAGCGTGTCGGACTGCAGATCAAAATGGTCGAGCTGACGCTGTAACCCGGCAATACGATCGCCCAGGGTATTGAGCGCGCCTTTTGCTGCGCTCAGCTTACGCTCCAGCACCATCAGGCTCAACGTGTAGCGGGTCAGCTCCGCGTTTAATCCCTGACGGCTGCTGGCGTTAAGCACGCCAAGCAGGGTTTCAAGACCGAGACGAAGATTGGTTTCACTGCCGCCGAACACACCCAGGGTCGAGCCGGGGTTGAGATCGATAACGCTGTTGAGTGAAACGTGCAGGGCGTCAGCATCGCAATGACCCTGATGCGCCAGCTGTTGCACCAGACGGGCTGACTGGCAAATTCCCGCCAGTGCCAGGGTGATGTCATAGTAGTTCTTCGCCACACGGTCTCCTTTATGTGTGCAATCGTATTAAACAGCAGGCAGCGGCAGGCGCTGTTCAATGATCCCGCCGCCCAGGCAGATCTCACCGCTGTAGAAGACAGCAGACTGACCCGGGGTGACGGCGGCGACCGGCTCGTCGAAGCGCACGTCAATGCGATCGTCATCAAGCGCGGTAATGGTGCAAGGAATATCGGTCTGGCGGTAGCGGGTTTTCACCGTGCAGCGCAGCGTGCCTTTCAGCGGCTCACGATCGACCCAGTGCAGCTGCTGGGCGATAAGGCCAACGGACATCAGACGCGGATGATCGTGACCCTGGGCAACAACCAGAATATTGTTTTCGACGTCTTTGTCGACAACATACCACGGATCTTCGCTACCTTCTTTGGTTCCGCCGATACCCAGGCCTTTACGCTGGCCGAGCGTGTGGTACATCAGCCCTTGATGCTGGCCAATCTCTTCACCGTCGACGGTGACAATTTTACCCGGCTGTGCGGGCAGGTAACGTCCCAGGAAATCGCGGAATTTGCGCTCGCCAATGAAGCAGATGCCGGTAGAGTCTTTTTTCTTCGCGGTGATCAGGTCCAGTTCTTCGGCGATTTTACGCACCTGCGGCTTTTCCAGCTCGCCGACCGGGAACAGGCTCTGGGCGATTTGCTCGTGGCTCAGCGTATAGAGGAAATAGCTTTGATCTTTATTGCCGTCCAGACCGCGCAGCAGCTGGCTTTTGCCATTCACGTCTGCACGACGCACGTAGTGACCGGTCGCGATGTAGTCTGCGCCCAGATCTTCTGCAGCGAATTCGAGGAAGGCCTTAAATTTGATCTCTTTGTTGCACAGAATATCCGGGTTCGGCGTGCGGCCCGCTTTGTACTCTTCGAGGAACAGTTCAAAAACGTTGTCCCAGTATTCTGCGGCAAAGTTAACGGTGTGCAGTTCAATCCCGAGCTTATCGCATACGGCCTGCGCGTCGGCGAGATCCGCAGCAGCGGTGCAGTATTCCTCGCCATCATCTTCCTCCCAGTTCTTCATGAACAGGCCCTCCACCTTATAGCCCTGTTGCTGTAACAGGTAGGCGGAAACGGAGGAATCGACACCGCCGGACATGCCGACGATCACTTTTTTCTGGCTATTATCTGACATGGAATACTCACGACATTGAACTTCAAGGCGGCGTATTCTATCACGCCCCCCCACCATTGGCACCCTCTGTAAACGGCCAGTTAAATGCGCCGATGACATCCAGCGGTAAGCGGCCAGCAGACTGCCAGCAGCGAATGCTTTCCGCAACCAGCGGCGAGCGCAGGTTTGGCGCGTTCAGGATCTCGTCGGCAGTGACCCACAGACAGCGGTCGATATCGTCATCCTGCGGCTCTGTGGCGCACGTTTCGCTAAGCTCAACGGCAAATAAAAAGCGCAGGAACGGAGTGTGATCGGGCGCGATCCACTGGTGCATACGGATGAAGTGCTGGGGTTCAGCGTGAATGCCGGTCTCTTCCCACAGCTCGCGTTTCGCGGCCTGCAGCAGGGTCTCATTGGCTTCAAGGTGTCCGGCAGGCTGGTTCCACAGCGCTTTGCCGTTAATGCTCTCTTCGACAACAAGGAATTTACCCTTAGCGTGGACCACGCAGGCAACCGTGACATGAGGTTTAAACATAGTGACTCCTTAAGGGGTAACGTCTCGCCATTCGCCGTTTGCCAGCGTTTCCAGCGTGTAGCTGCCCATGGCGTAGCGAATCAGACGCAGGGTAGGGAAGCCGACGTGCGCGGTCATGCGGCGAACCTGGCGGTTGCGGCCTTCATAAAGGGTAATTTTGAGCCAGCTTGTCGGAATGGATTTGCGTTCGCGAATCGGCGGGTTGCGCGGCCACAGCCACTCCGGTTCATTCACGCGTTCAATACCTGCGGGCAGGGTGGGGCCGTCGTTCAGCGTTACGCCGCTGCGTAATTTTTCCAGCGTTTCTTCGTCCGGCTCGCCTTCGACCTGTACGAAGTAAATTTTACCGGTGCGTTTCCCGGGCTGCGTGAGCTTCGCCTGCAAGGCGCCGTCGTTGGTTAAGACCAGAAGGCCTTCGCTGTCGCGGTCCAGACGGCCCGCGGCGTAGACGCCCTGAACAGGTATATAGTCCTTCAGCGTGCTGCGCCCGGCTTCATCGGTAAACTGCGGCAAAACATCGTAGGGTTTATTGAACAAAATAACCCGCTTCGGCTGGGTTTCCTGCGGTCTTCTGGCGGCTTGTCGCGAGCTGAATCGCTCAACCCGGTGTTTTGTAAAAGAAGTTTTCTTCATGGTATTTTCAGGCGTTATCAATTGCCGCATTATAGCCTAATAACGAAGACCTTTCATGGCGCAGGACAATCAGGTACTATCGAAGGGCTCATTACAATTTATTAACATAAGATCAGTAACAACCAGAAGCGCTCGAAGGAGAGGTTAATGGAAAGCAAAGTAGTTGTTCCGGCGGAAGGTAAAAAGATCACCCTGCAAAACGGCAAGATTAACGTTCCTCACAATCCGATTATCCCGTTCATCGAAGGTGACGGTATCGGTGTAGACGTTACCCCGGCAATGCTGAAAGTGGTTGATGCCGCTGTTGAGAAAGCCTACAAAGGCGAGCGTAAAATTTCCTGGATGGAAATTTACACCGGTGAGAAATCTACTCAAGTTTATGGCCAGGACGTCTGGCTGCCAGCAGAAACGCTGGACCTGATCCGCGACTACCGCGTTGCTATTAAAGGCCCACTGACGACGCCAGTTGGCGGCGGTATCCGTTCCCTGAACGTGGCACTGCGTCAAGAGCTGGACCTGTACGTGTGTCTGCGTCCGGTTCGTTACTATCAGGGCACCCCTAGCCCGGTTAAGCACCCTGAACTGACCGATATGGTTATCTTCCGCGAAAACTCAGAAGACATCTACGCGGGTATCGAATGGAAAGCGGACTCTGCTGACGCAGAAAAAGTGATTAAATTCCTGCGCGAAGAGATGGGCGTGAAGAAAATTCGCTTCCCTGAGCATTGCGGTATCGGCATTAAGCCGTGCTCCGAAGAAGGGACCAAGCGTCTGGTGCGTGCAGCCATCGAATATGCAATCACCAACGACCGTGACTCTGTGACCCTGGTTCACAAAGGCAACATCATGAAGTTCACCGAAGGCGCGTTCAAAGACTGGGGTTACCAGTTGGCGAAAGAAGAGTTCGGCGGTGAGCTGATCGACGGCGGCCCATGGCAGAAGATCAAGAACCCGAACACCGGCAAAGAGATCATCATTAAAGATGTGATCGCCGATGCGTTCCTGCAGCAGATCCTGCTGCGTCCTGCAGAATACGACGTGATTGCCTGTATGAACCTGAACGGTGACTACATCTCTGACGCTCTGGCAGCACAGGTTGGCGGTATCGGTATCGCCCCTGGCGCGAACATCGGTGACGAGTGCGCCCTGTTCGAAGCGACCCACGGTACTGCGCCAAAATACGCAGGTCAGGACAAAGTGAACCCAGGCTCTATCATCCTGTCCGCAGAGATGATGCTGCGCCACATGGAATGGTTCGAAGCCGCAGACCTGATCGTTAAAGGTATGGAAGGCGCGATCAACGCGAAAACCGTAACTTACGATTTCGAACGTCTGATGGAAGGCGCTAAGCTGCTGAAATGTTCAGAGTTTGGCGACGCGATTATCGCGAACATGTAATCCAGATTCTGGGTTAAACAAGAGCGGGGGCCTGAGGGTTCCCGTTTTTTTTGCCTCTGCCTGCGGGAGACAACACGATGCTAGCCACTGTCCTTATCGCTGTCGTTGCACTCATCCATCTCTACATTCTTGTGCTGGAAATGTTCCTGTGGAATACCAAAACAGGGCACAAGGCCTTTAATCTGCGTCCAGACTTTGCGCGCGACACCCGCGTGCTGGCTGCAAATCAGGGGCTGTATAACGGTTTTCTGGCGGCCGGCCTGCTCTGGAGCCTCTGGCTCGGCGAAAAGGGGAGTCAGGTGGCCATCTTCTTCCTGGCCTGCGTGTTGATTGCCGGACTTTTTGGCGCGGCCACCGCCAGTCGAAAAATTTTGTATGTACAGGCCGTGCCCGCACTCGCTGCGCTGCTTGCGTTACTTATCTGAAGCAATGCTATGGTTGAGATAACGCGTCCGATATACTCTTGACGTTACCCTTAAAGGCCAGAGACGAGACTGTTATGAATAACAATATCCCACTGAAATATTATGACATTGCTGAGGAGTATGCGACGGAAGCCGCAGAGCAAGTTGCGGAGTCAGAACTCGACGCGCTGGCACATTATTTCCAGCTGCTGCTCACCCGTTTATCGAATAATGAGGAGATCAGCGAGGAGGCTCAGCAGGAGATGGCCGCTGAGGCCGGGATCCGTGCGGGTCGTATTGATGATATTGCGAATTTCCTCAATCAGTGGGGAAATGAATAGTCTGCTTTAAAAACCGTTATGCTGATGCTTTGCGATACAGCTCAGCATCACGCTATCGGACCACATGCATTTTTTCCGCAGAATATGCGAAGCAGGTTTGTCGATAAACAGCACGAAAATCACGGTCAGAAAAAAGAGTACCACTGGAAAAAGTAAGGATAATTTCACGTTTTTAACCAAAATAAGAGTGTGTTTCCGGGGAATCTACCATCTGATTGTGACGACTATATGTTTTTGCGTAAAAAATGGAAACGCCAAATCTAAAAAAAGGTCATGCCAGGCTTCTGGTTACGGTGCAACGCCGGTGAGTCGTTTCGCCAGCTCGCTCCGGGTGAGTGCTTTTGAAAAATACCATCCCTGAATCAGCGCATCGGGATATCGGCTCGCGATAAAGCGATACTGAATTTCATTTTCCACGCCCTCGAAAACAAGCGTTTTATTCAACTTCGCGAGGGCATCGCTGAAGATAGCAAAGATGTTTTGCTTATAATGTTCGCTGATGCCATCCACCAGTGACTTATCGATTTTAATCTCATCATATTCAAGCAGCGACAGGCGGGCGAGGTTTGAATTTTGCACGCCAAAATCATCTATTGATATTTTAACGCCGAGCGACTTGAGCTCCTGACAGAACCCCTCGAGGATATCTGCCGTGGAAACGGCTTTCTCAGAAAGTTCGACCTTCATCAGAGAAAGGGGAAAGTGATTGGCTAAACACGCTCGACGCAAAATGTTAATGAACTGCCCATCTTCAATTTCCTTCCGCCCAACGTTAATGGAGACGATCAGCTGATGTTTAATCGCCAGCGGGGCAATTTCTGAGAGGGATTTTTCGATAATATTATTATAATATTTTTTATACAGACCGATTTTTTTTATTAATGGGATAAACAGCTCCGGAGAGACGTCCCCATGCTTTTGGTCGCGCCATCGCGACAGAACTTCTACACCCACGATTTTTTGATCGTGAATGCGGATAATAGGCTGGTAGTTAACGCTGATGGTATTGGTCAGGACGGCCTTGATCAGCGTACGTTCCAGAGAAAAACGATCTTCATAGATACGGAAGATAAATAACGTTATCGCGACCCAGATAAAAAAGAGTATGACCGTGAGAAACGAAAAGATAAACAGGGGTAACGAGGCCAGCCCTGCATCGTGATGCTTCACGATGACGCACAGGTCCCAGAAGGCGCTGCACTGCGTCAGGGTCAGGGTAAACAACGACGAATGCAGCCAGCTCTGCTGTGTTAGCTCAGGGGAGGTCGTAAAAAAGGTTCTGCCGAAGTCTTTGGTGGTGGTACTCAGGGAATAGCTTGCCGTAACCGGGGTGAATTTATCGTAAGCATAGCGAGTGGTGAAGATAATAATATTATTATAAATTGCCGCATTGCCCGTGAAAAAATCTTTTCTGGAAAACTGCGCCAGAAGAAAGCCTCTCGGCGTTTTATGCAGTTCCGCAGGAAGCGCTACGGGCGTTGCAAGTTTACCCCAAAAAGCAGTACAGACTATTTTTCCCTTCTCGATAAAACCAATATCGTCGAAATAATAGTTATTCAGCGTTATTTGTCTGTAACTATCAAGACTGGTTTTATCACATCCCTGCGTAGTAATGCTTTTAAGGGCCAGCGCTATGCTTTGGGACAGGTCTTCCGAATAATGTAATAGGGTAAGGGATATCTCACGCTGTTTGCTCTTCTGCTGCCCCACGATAACAGCATTGACCGCATAAAGAGACAGGATGACCAGGAGCGTTGAAACGATCGCAACGGCAACGAGTTTTTTCATTTTCCAGTTATCCTGTCCGCTCCCTGATTTGACAAATCTTAACACAGCCAGGGCAAGGCACAAGCCTGATAATCACGTCAGGTGATCAAATTCGGGCAGGTGAACTCATACGAAAGTATCAGTTTTTTAAGACAATTCTCAGCTAAGCTATTTTCATTGTTATAAGCAATACCGGGTAAGTACAGGCTCTTCTTCCAGAACATCCATGCTTGTTTTTTCTATTAAGGAAATCATCGTGCGCAACGTGATGATCCCTATTCTGAGTGCCTTGTTTCTTTTTCTGAGCGGCATTCTGATTATTAACTGGCAGCTATGGCAGATGGCGAAGGCTAATAATAGTCATACCGCCATGGCAAGCACCCAGAAAATAGAAAATATCCTGGCGGAAGCCGTCAGTGCGGCCAGCACGGCGAAGCGCGTTGCGGAGCAGGGGTGTACCAGCAGCGGACAGCTGGCGCTGGGGACAGAAGCCGCGCTAAAACCACATCTGCGCGCCATCATGATCCAGCAGCAGGGTAAAATCATCTGTACTTCCCTTCCCGGGAATGGCGTATTGATTGTGCATCCGGAGACGTTACCTGAACATAAATTAATGCTGTTGCCCGGCAATCGACTGGTGAACGGCGTCCCGGTGCTTGTCTTCCAGATGCCCATCGCGGGAGGGCGTGTCATCGTCAGCGTCAGTGATGCGCATTTGCAGGACGTCATCGTGAACGCATCAAACGGCGTTGATCTGGGGTTGGTTGTCGGCAATAGCATGCTTGGGCGCAACGGTGATGTCACCGGCTGGAAAGCGGCCTCGTGGACGGGGTTACTTACGGCATCTACACAATTCCCCTTTAGTCTGGCCTGGCAACCGCCTGCCTTTTTTAGCCTGACGCGGCTACTGCAACAGGGATGGAGCCTGATACTACTGATTCTCGTGCTATCGGTGGCGGTGGGCATTTTGATCCGCCGTTACAAGGGGAAAAGCACCTCATTTGAAGACGACTTACGTAAGGCCATTTTGCAGGGGGAGATCGTGCCGTATTACCAGCCGATCGTGAACGGTGATACCGGCGGGCTGTATGGCGTTGAAGTCCTGGCAAGATGGAAGCATCCAAAGTCAGGCTTTATTCCACCGGATGTCTTTATTCCGATTGCTGAACGTAGCGGTTTGATTATTCCGCTAACCAAAGGGTTGATGGCGAAAGTGGTGATGCAGCTTAAGCCGCTTTTGCCTAAGCTCCCGGACGGGTTTCATATTGGGGTGAACATCAGCGCCAGACACATCAATGCGCCATCCTTCATCGGTGACTGTCGTGTATTCGGGAAGGGGTTTCAGGGTAAAGAAGTCAAACTGGTTCTCGAGGTGACCGAGCGTGAGCCGCTGATCGATAATCCTCACCTGGTGGAAAACCTTAACATGCTGCATAACGCCGGTTTTGTCATTGCACTGGATGATTTTGGTACCGGCTATTCAGGTCTTTCATGCCTTAATGCGCTTGCCATTGATTATATTAAAATTGATAAAAGCTTTGTGAACCGGGTTTCAGATGAAAAAGACTCAACGATCCTGCTGGACTGCGTCATTGACCTGGCGAAAAAACTCTCATTACGCATTGTGGCTGAAGGCGTAGAAACGAAAGCGCAGCTGGAGTATCTCAACCGTAATGAGATTACGCTGTTGCAGGGTTATTATTTTGGTAAGCCCGTCTCCTATATCGATTTTATTAAAGTCATTTTATCTAAGCCCCGGGAGACGGTAAGTTTGTAAAACGAAATTACGACGAGCTTCTGTTGCATGCTTAAGTGCAATTCATTTTCCTCTTATCCTGAGCTTTGTTACAGTGACAAGAGTTGTCAGCCAGGGATGTCAGGCGTGATAAGGTGGAAAAGCTCGTGCATGTGAAAAATACTTTTTACACAACAACCATTACCGTCATCATTGTCTCGTTGATCATCTCGCTGTCGCTTGCCGTCCAAATTGCCACGTCCAGACAGCAGTCAATCCAGCAAATTAATACCAGCGTCGCTAACCTGAGCCATACCCTTGATGTCTACACCGAGGGGATCATGCGCCAGAGTGAAATGTTAATTACTACCGTTTCCGACATAATCGAAATTTATGGTATGACCCCGCAGCAGGCGACCCATATTCAACGGATGATAAATAATCAGGATAATCTCCTTACCCAGATTAATAATGTGGTTGTTTACGATGCTCAGGGCGATATCTTTACCGCGTTGCACGAAACTTTTACGGGCCCACACAAAGGATCGGACAGGTCATTTTTTATCTATCACAAGGAAAATAAAAATCAGCAGATTTTTATTGGCGAGCCCGTAGTCAGCAGAACCAATGGTAAATGGGTCATCACCATTAGTCGGCGCCTTGAAACCCACACCGGGGCATTTAACGGTGTCGTGGTGGTGACCCTGGGTATCGAGAATTTTCTCGCGCTCTACGGGCAGATTAATATTGGTCACGCGGGCGTCATTGGCTTAACAACAGAGTCAGGCGTGCTGCTGGTCCGTTATCCTTTTAAAAATACCTATATTGGCACGATTGTTTCCGATTCACCGCTCTTCAGGAAATACCTCAAGGTACAAAATACCGGGATAGCCAGTTCCATTTCGCGGTTTGATAAGATCGAACGCATTTATGCCTATGAGAAAAACAGACGCTACGGGCTGGTCACCACCGTGGCCGTCAGCATTGATGAGGCCCTTGCACCCTGGCGCAAGCAGGCGATTCAGCTGGCGGTACTCATTTTCGTGTTCACGGCGATACTCATCGTCGCGTCATACTTCCTGTATTCCGACTTATCCAGAAAAACCAGAGATAACAAGGCGCTGAAGATTATCGCCTCTGAGGATGCGCTGACCGGGCTTTACAACCGTCGCATTTTTGATGAAAAAATCCTCTCGGAAATCGCGCTTTGTGCCGCGCATGATGCACCGATTTCGATACTGATTGTGGACGTGGACTTCTTCAAAAAATACAACGATAACTACGGCCATCCGGAAGGGGACCGCTGTCTGGCGCTGCTGGGAAACAGTCTCAGGGAGAGTCTTACTCGTGGTAATCAGATCGTGGCGCGCTACGGCGGAGAGGAGTTTGCGCTGATATTACCTGATACGGACATCCAGGAAGCGCTTCGTCTGGCCCAGACGATTATTCGCAACGTGTTCTCGCTGCAAATCGTCCATGCCTTTAGCCCCTTTGGGCGGGTAACGGTCAGCGTCGGAATTTCTACCGCACGTGCCGTCGACATCGCGGGCAGCCAGCAGAATATCATTATCGCCGCTGACCAGGCGCTCTATCAGGCAAAACGCGCGGGACGTAACCGGTACGCGTTTGTTGGGGTATGACAGGAGAAAAACCACATAGAGTGATGCTTATCACAAATTTCCTTTCTCAGATCCTGTGCTATTCTTTTTTGTGTCGTTGATTTAATGACAAAAACCATACAGAGAGGAAAGTTATGGGAATTTTATCCTGGATTATCTTTGGGCTTATTGCGGGTATTCTGGCGAAGTGGATCATGCCGGGCAAAGATGGCGGTGGGTTTATCGTCACCGTAATACTGGGTATTGTCGGTGCGGTAGTCGGCGGCTGGATCAGTACGCTGTTCGGTTTTGGCAAGGTCGATGGCTTTAACTTCGGCAGTTTCGCCGTCGCGGTGATCGGTGCGCTGGTTGTTCTGTTTATCTACAGAAAGATCAAAAGCTAAGTTCTGAAAGCGATGAAAAAGGCTGCCGGATGGCGGCCTTTTTACGTATCGGGTTTACCACCAGCCAAGCTGCGTGCCGGCAAACGCCGCAATGGCAACGATCAGCATAATGACGGTTGTCTTCCGCATTTATGCTCCCGGAGCCGCGTAGCCGCCGACAAAAAACCACGCTAAAAAAACCACCGCCGTTATAAATATAACGACCGGGAAAAGGATCCCTATTCTCATACCATCACCTGTTTCGGTTTCAATAACGCCGTAGAGTGTACGGGGTTAATCCATAGTGAGAAAGCGTGTTTTGCTTTTTCCTTTCTTATCCTGATACATCGCCACATCCGCAGCACGTAACGCGCTGTCAGGATCGGTTGCGGCAGGGTCCACTTCGATAACGCCGAAGCTGGCTCCCGGATAAATAATATGAACGCTGCCCAGCCAGTATTCGCCGGCGATGCAGGCGCTGAGGCGCGTTTTGAGCAACGTAAGCTGCGCGTTATCCCCGTCCTGGTGGGGCTGGCTCAGCGACGCGACCAGAAATTCATCCCCCCCCAGACGACCGATAATATCGTCCTGCTGTTTCTCTTCGGTCAAACGCTTGCCCACTTCTATCAGAAACTGGTCGCCAGCCTCGTGGCCGTAACGATCGTTAATCAGCTTGAAATCATCCAGATCGATAAATGCGATGATGGCGTTACGCTTCAGGTGCCGGGCCAGAGAAAAGAGGGTGGTCAGATCTTCAAAAATGGCGCGACGGTTGGGTAAACCGGTAAGGGCATCCGTATAGGAGTGCGCGATGAGGGCCGCATTGGCTTCGCGAAGCTGGGTCACCAGCGACTCTTTCTGAATGGACTGGGCAATCAGCCCGGCGAAGAGCTTCAGAACCTGTTCACCGCGCTCGCTCAGCGGCTTTCTGGCCGTGCTGGTGGCGCAGAGCGTTCCGTAAAGTGAACCATCCGCAAGATGGACTGGAATACTCATGTAGGTGGTAATGCCAAGCGCTTTTGCAGCTTCACACTCGGGCCAGCGTTCGGGCACGTCATTGCTGAACATCGTGTCACTGTCCAGCGCGCGTTTGCACAGCGTCTCATCCCATGGGACGCTCAGCCCCTCCGGGATCGTCATCTGTTTGCTGTTGCGGGCATAGAGGATGTGCTGCAGCCGCGCCTCGATATCCACCTTCGTCAGGTAGGTCGACTCCATGTCGGTGACAATCTCCAGCATCTCCAGCAGCTGGCGAACGAGGCTTTCAAGGGATTGCTCGGTGGCAAGGGTTTCTGAAACGCGAGCGAGGATAAGATCCGACATGACGTAGAATGACTCCCAGGCAGAAGACGTCTGCATCTGCATGTTATGCTGAGTTTTTAGGCTTCAGGCATAGTAAAACATGAATACAGAAAATTTAATATATTCAGGGAGCGGACGGCAGGATAGAAAAAAAGCCCCGTTGTTGAGACCGGGGCAAAGACATCTTGATTACGGAATGATGTTCTCTGGTCATATCGAGAACATGCCACACTATAGTGCTGAAAAGTGCAGTTAAAATGGAGAAATCATGGAGAACGCGGCGATGACCCGTTACCCTTAGGCTGTCATGATGTCACAAGGATCAATGAGATGAGATTTCTGCTTCTGGCGCTGGCGCTTCCCCTGGCCGCCTGCACCGCAAAAACCACGCCACCCGATGCACCGAAACCGCCGCACGTTATCGGTATGGCGAACCCGGCCTCCGTCTACTGCCTGGAGAAAGGCGGGGAACAGATCCCGGTTCAAAGTCCTCAGGGCGTTCGCACCGAGTGCAAATTACCGGGCGGCGAAGTGATCGATGAATGGACGCTCTATCGCCGCGATCATCCGCAACCCACCAGGTGACAGACGGATACCGCCTGCGATACACTTCTCTTTAGGATTAATCTTAGCCAGTTTCTGGCGTTCGTTTCCGCGAGAGAAGTATGTTTCAGCTAAAACCGGGCAGCATGGCGATGATCGTGGGTGCCCGCACGGCGTCAGGCCGTCGAAATATTGGTAAATCTGTTGAGCTGTTTGGCCTGTGCCAGCCTGGCCTGCGCTTCGTTAACCCGGTCAACGGCGTGATGACGCAATTACCGACCACCGCAGATCGCGCGCTCTGGCTGGTGACGGGGGATGTCTACGCCTTTGACAACCAGCACGGCTTTGCGTTTGTCCGCGCCGAACATCTGATGCCGCTCACCCCCGATGAAGCGCCGCAAATCCTCGATGAGCTGGCGATCGGCTGATCACAGGTGGCGCAGCCAGTCGGCTAATACCAGGGCGTGATTTTGCTCCGTGTTTTTGGCAGCAAAGAGCAGGGTGACGGTCTGCCTGTGCGCCAGCGTTGCCAGACGCACGCCCTCGTCAGCATGCTGCGCCAGCTCTTCCCGATAGGCCTGACTGAAGGCGGCGAAATCAATGGTTTCGCTATGAAAGGCCTTGCGTAGTTCAGTTGAGGGCGTGAGCGCTTTACACCATTCGTCATACGCGAGGTCCGTTTTCTTAACACCGCGCGGCCACAGCCTGTCCACCAGTACCCGATAGCCATCGTCAGGGCCTGCCTGTTCGTACACGCGTTTGCATTGAATCATGATTCCACCCTCCCAATTTAAGGTATTGTGATAATTGCAAAAGATCGGTAGTCTGAGGTTCCTTATGTTATCTGATAATACTCTGGCATAAGGAACCTTTCATGGAACACCTCCCGGTTAAAACGACGCTGCGCATTGCGCTGGTTGGCGATTACAATCCCAGTGTAATTGCGCATCAGGCGATCCCGCTGGCCATCGACGACGCCGCCGCAGTGCTTGACCTCACCGCCGATTACGACTGGCTTGCCACCACGGAGCTGACAAGCCCTGAAGATCTGGTGGGCTACGATGCCATCTGGCTGGTACCCGCCAGCCCCTATAAAAACACCGAGGCCGCTTTTATCGCCGCGCGCTATGCCCGTGAAAACAGCATCCCGTTCCTGGGCACCTGCGGCGGGTTCCAGCATGCGCTGATTGAGTATGCCCGAAACGTGCTGGGCTGGGCTGATGCGGCACACGCTGAGACGGATACCGAAGGCACCATGGTGATTGCGCCGCTGACCTGCTCGCTGGTGGAAAAAACCGATGCGATTGAACTGCGCAAAAATACGCTGATCGCCAAAGCGTACGGCAAACCGGAAATTGAAGAGGGGTATCACTGTAACTATGGCGTGTCGCCGGCGTTTGCGCAGGCGCTGGAAAGCGGTGATATGCATGTTACGGGCTGGGACGACCAGGGAGAAATTCGTGCCGCAGAACTGGTCACGCACCCGTTCTTCGTGATCACCTTATTCCAGCACGAGCGTGGTGCGCTGGAAGGACGTCCGGTCGTGCTGGTGCAGGCGATGCTGCGCGCGGCCCGGGGTTAAAAAAGGCAGACCCGAGGGTCTGCCACACTGTTTAACGGGGCGCGATCTCCCGGTCTCGCCCGGCTAAGATGCCGCAGAGGGCCATTATCACCGCGGCCAGGGCGCAGCCCAGAAGCGGGATCCGCCAGTCTCCTGCGCTATCGTGAATTTTCCCCATCAGCGGAGGGCCGCAGGCGGCGAGCAGATAGCCAATCGACTGCGCCATGCCGGACAGCGCCGCAGCCTGGTGCGCGGAGCTGGCGCGCAGACCGATGAACGTCAGGCCGAGGATCATCGTTGCTCCTGTGCCAAAGCCAAACACCAGCGTCCACATCACCGCCATGCCTGGCGTAAACCATAATCCCGCCGCGCTTATCGCGCACAGCAGCGCCACTGCGCCTGCAAGGGCCCGCTGATCTTTCAGACGGTGGAGGATCAGCGGCACGGCAAGCCCCGGCACGGCCGTGGCCAGCTGCAGCAGTCCGTGCACCGAGCCGGCCTGCGCTTCGCTGTAGCCGTGGCTCAGCAGTATCGCCGGCAGCCAGCCGATGATGACGTAGTAAATCAGCGAGTTAATCCCTAAAAAGAGCGTCACCTGCCAGGCGAGCGCCGAGCGCCAGATGGCGCGATTATGCAGCGCGCCAGCGCCCGTTACCGCTGCAACGTGTTTCTGACGCCACTGGGGTAACCAGAGCAGCAGCGCGACCAGCGGAAACGCCATCAGCATCAGCAGTGCGCCATGCCAGCCCGCGTTCCCCTGCGCCAGGGGAACAATCATCGCTGAACCAAACGCCGCCGAGACGCCCATCGTCAGGGAATAAGCACCGGTGAGCTTCGCCACCTGGCCCGGAAAGTCACGCTTAATTAATCCGGGTAACAGCACGTTCCCGAGCGCAATACCGCAGCCAATGACTGCCGTACCGATGAACAGCAGCGCGGCGGAAGGCAGAGAGCGAACCGCAATTCCGGCGCAAATCAGCAGCAGGGAGATAAACAGGCTGCGCTCCATGCCGATACGTCGGGCAACGCCTGCGGCGAGCGGCGAGATAAGGGCGAAAGCCAGCAGAGGCAGGGTGGTCAGCAGACCGGTTTGCGCCGTGCTTAAGCCATAATCAAGACGAATAGTGTCGAGCAGCGGCGCTGCGCCGGTAAAGGTGACGCGAAGCGTAGTGGCAATCATCAGGATGCCTGCAATCAACAGCGCGCCGTGTTTTCCTGAGGTGCGAATAGCAGTAGTCATTATGTTCTCATACGTTCAAGCGAGGGCACACAATACCGATTTTCTCAGCGGTTGAAATCAGGCTAAAATGACAGTTTATCGCTAATATCGGACAAGCTGATGATTGGTCTGGGACTGGAGGGCTACGATCCTGATAGCCAGTACGATGCGGCCGTCGCATTTCGCATTCAGGTGGTGGCGGAGGAACAATATATTCCCCGGCATCATCACCGTAAGGGGCAGCTGATTCTGGCCCTTGGCGGCGCAATCACCTGCGAAGTGGAAAATGCGATGCTGATGGTTCCGCCCCAGTACGCCGTCTGGATCCCCGGCCAGATGCCGCACAGCAACAGAGCCACGCCGGGCGCGCAGCTCTGCTTTTTATTTATTGAGCCGGGGGCGGCAAGCTTGCCCGAACGCTGCTGTACCCTGAAAATCTCTCCTCTGGTGCGGGAGCTGATTTTATCCCTGGCGGAAAAATCGCGTGAGCAGCTTCCTCTTGCGACCACGTCGCGCCTGGTGGACGTGCTGTTTGACGAGCTGCCGCTCCAGCGTCAGGAACATCTGCAGCTGCCCGTCTCGCCCCATCCTAAAATTCGACTGATGAGCGAGAAGATGGCGGAAGAGCCCGCCGCCTGGCAGACGCTGGCGCAGTGGGCGAGCCATTTTGCCATGAGCGAACGCAGCCTGGCGCGGCTGGTGGTGAAAGAGACCGGTTTAAGCTTTCGCCGCTGGCGTCACCAGCTGCAGCTGATCGTGGCGTTACAGCACCTGATCGGCGGGAAATCGGTACAGCAGGTGGCCCAGTCACTGGGCTATGACTCGACCACCGCGTTTATCACCATGTTCAGAAAGGGACTGGGCCAGACGCCAGCGCGTTATATGGCCAGCCTGACTACGACTTCCCGATAAACAGCGAGACAAGGCCTGCCGCAATCAGCGGGCCGACCGGCACGCCGCGGAAGAGCGCCACGCCCAGCACGGTGCCCACCAGCAGACCCGCCACCAGCGAGGGCTGGCTGCTCATCAGCGTGACGCCGCGACCGCCCAGCCACGACACAAAAATCCCCACCGCGATCGCCACCAGCGATTTCCAGTTTACGAATGAGTGCAGCAGGGTTGATGCAGGAAGCGTACCGCTGGCGATGGGCGCCATTACCCCGATGGTTAAAATGATTATCCCGATGGTGAGGCCTTGTTTTTCTATCCACGGGAAAAAGGTATTTAACGGGGTCACGCGAACAATAATAAGCACCAGAATCGAGATGGCGACCGTGGTGTTATGGCTGACAAAGCCGAGCGCGGCGAGTGCCAGAAGAATGAGCAGAGTAGGGTCAAACATAGGGAATCCTTGCCAGAATAATTAACCTGCTTACTGTACGCGCAAACGCGACGCAGGACAGTTTTAAAAAGATTTTATTGTTGTCATAACCTTGTCATTTACGCGGATTAAAACGGAGGCAGATATCGCAAAAGGGGTCGCCATCATGAACGATCACATGTTTGTGGAAACGCTGATTATCTCCTCATCGTTTTTCGCTATTGCCGTTATTCTCGTCGCCTCCGTGCTGTTTCTGGAACGAAAAGGCTGACAGGGCGTCAGCCATTGTAGTTACGCTTTATGGAAAGTTACCAGCTCAGGACGGGCGATGCGCAGGTAATCCTGGGTATCCATAATCACGGATTTCTCCAGCAGGCCAGCGTTAAACGCGATTTCGTCAAAACGCTCGAACAGCAGCGGGTCGGCAACCAGCGCCAAATCAGGATGGAAGCTAAAGGGCGGGATAGCGCCGAAAACGCAGGCGGTCAGGGTATCGACCTCGGCCGGGCTGGCGAGGGAGGCCTTTAGCCCGCCAAAATGGCTGGCAAGCTGGCTCAGGTCAGCCTGCAGATCGGCGGCGAGGATCGCCAGAACGTGTTTTTTTACGCCGTTTCCCTTCACCTTGCAGACCAGGGCTTTGGCGCCTTGCCGCAGATCGGTTCCGCGAATTTCACTTACCGCTTCACATTTCCCGACCGCCTCGTGCTCCATGACGCGAAACCGCGCGCCCTGCTCGGTGAGTAAGGTAATCAGTTGCTGGTGGGTTCCTGCCCCAATAACGTCGTCAGTCATAACGATTTCCCGGTGATAATCCAGTATGCAGCGTTCTACATTAGCACGGGATGAACGGGGTCGAAAGAAAACAGCCAGCGCTTTCGCTGGCTGTTTGATTATGCGTTGCTGGTAGAAGATTGCTTGTGGAACAGCTCCCTGAACACCGGATAAATATCATCCTGGTCACGGATATGCTGCATGGCAAAATTATCGAACATCGATTGCAGATGTTCATACTCCCGCCACAGGGTCTGGTGTGCACGGCGGGTGATTTCGATATAGCTGTAGTAACGCACCACCGGCAGAATTTTCTTCGCCAGGATTTCGTGACACAGCGGTGAGTCGTCGGCCCAGTTATCGCCGTCCGACGCCTGCGCGGCATAAATATTCCACTGCGACGGGTCGTAACGCTCTTTCACCACTTCATCCATCAGCTTCAGGGCGCTTGAGACGATGGTCCCGCCGGTCTCCTGCGAGTAGAAGAACTCATGCTCATCCACCTCTTTCGCCTGAGTGTGGTGGCGGATATAGACCACCTCCACGTTCTTATAGGTTCTGCTCAGGAACAGATAGAGCAGAATATAAAAACGCTTCGCCATATCTTTGGTGGCCTGGTCCATCGAACCGGACACGTCCATCAGACAGAACATCACCGCCTGGCTGGAGGGCTCAGGGCGTTTTTCGTAGTTCTTGTAGCGCAGGTCGAAGGTGTCGATAAACGGTACCCGTTCGATCTTCGCCCTCAGCTCTGCAATCTCTTTACGCAGGCGCTCCTCTTCCAGCAGTTGCGCCGGTTCCGTGTTTTCCACCACCTTCAGGCTGCTCTCCAGCTCGCGCAGTTCGCGACGTTTGCCTGCCGTCATGGCCGTGCGTCGCGCCAGCGAATTCTGCAACGAACGCACGACGCTGATATTGGCGGGCACGCCGTTGGCGGTATAGCCCGCGCGATGGGTTTTATATTCATTAAGTTGACGATGCTGATTCTTTTTCAGATTCGGCAGCGCCAGGTCTTCAAACAGTAGGTCGAGATATTCATCTTTCGAAATCTGGAAGACAAATTCGTCCTGGCCTTCACCGTCCTGGCTGGCCTGTCCCTGACCGCTTCCTGAACCACCGCCGCCGCCGCCCTGAGGGCGCTCAATTCTGTCGTTCTGAACGAAGTGGTCATTACCTGGGTGTACGCGATGGCGCAGGCCGCCTCGCCCCTGATGAAACATCGGTTCGCTGATGTCATCGGTGGGGATGGAGACAGATTCGCCGCTGTCGACGTCGGTCACCGAGCGTTTGTTGATGGCCTCGGAGATAGACTGTTTAATTTGCGCTTTATAACGACGCAAGAAGCGCTGGCGGTTCACCGTGCTCTTGTTTTTGCCGTTAAGACGCCGGTCAATAAACCAGGTCATATACCCCCCGTACTGCATTTGCCAACTTGCATTTTGTAGGCCCGGCAGGCGCTAACCGCCGCCGGGCACTTGTTTTAAGACGATTTACGCACGCGCAGGTACCATTCGCAGAGCAGGCGGACCTGTTTGCGGGTGTAGCCTTTTTCCATCATACGGTCGACAAAATCGTCGTGTTTTTTCTGTTCATCGGTTGAGGTTTTAGCGTTAAACGAGATCACCGGCAGCAGCTCTTCGGTATTGGAGAACATTTTCTTCTCAATAACCGTGCGCAGTTTCTCGTAGCTGGTCCAGTTCGGATTGCGCCCGTTGTTATGCGCTCTGGCGCGCAGGACGAAGTTCACAATCTCGTTACGGAAGTCTTTCGGGTTGCTGATCCCGGCAGGCTTCTCGATTTTTTCCAGCTCCGCGTTCAGGGATTCACGGTCAAACAGCTGGCCGGTATCCGGGTCGCGGTACTCCTGATCCTGGATCCAGAAGTCAGCGTAGGTGACATAACGGTCAAAAATGTTCTGCCCGTACTCTGAATAGGATTCCAGGTAGGCCGTCTGGATCTCTTTGCCAATGAACTCGGCGTATTTCGGGATCAGGTAACCTTTGAGGAACTCAAGGTAGCGTTCAGCCTGCTCCTGCGGGAACTGCTCGCGCTCGATTTGCTGTTCCAGCACGTAGAACAGATGAACCGGGTTGGCCGCCACTTCCGCATGGTCGAAGTTAAAGACGCGGGAGAGGATCTTAAACGCGAAACGCGTGGACAGACCGTTCATCCCCTCATCAACCCCGGCATAGTCGCGGTATTCCTGATACGACTTCGCTTTCGGGTCGGTATCTTTCAGGCTTTCACCGTCATAGACGCGCATTTTCGAATAGATGCTGGAGTTTTCCGGCTCTTTCAGACGCGAAAGGATGGAGAAGCGTGACAGCGTTTCCAGCGTGCCGGGCGCGCAGGGGGCATGCACCAGCTCACTGTGGTTAAGCAGTTTCTCGTAAATTTTGATCTCTTCGGAGATCCGCAGGCAATAAGGCACCTTGACGATGTACACGCGGTCAAGGAAGGCCTCATTGTTTTTGTTATTACGGAAGGTCACCCATTCAGATTCGTTCGAGTGGGCGAGAATAATCCCGTTAAACGGCAGGGCGGAGATACCTTCCGTCCCGTTGTAGTTGCCTTCCTGAGTCGCCGTCAGCAGCGGATGCAGCACCTTGATTGGCGCTTTAAACATCTCGACGAACTCCATAATCCCCTGGTTCGCGCGGCACAGCGCGCCCGAGTAACCGTAGGCATCCGGATCGTTTTGCGCGAAGTTTTCCAGCTTACGGATGTCGACTTTACCCACCAGCGCCGAGATGTCCTGGTTGTTCTCATCGCCAGGTTCCGTTTTGGCGATGGCGATCTGTTCAAGGATAGACGGCCAGACTTTCACCACGCGGAATTTGGTGATATCGCCACCAAACTCGTGCAGGCGTTTTGCCGCCCACGGCGACATGATGGTGCCGAGATAGCGACGCGGGATGCCATACTCTTTGTCCAGAATCTGCGCATCTTCCTGCGGATTGAACAGGCACAGCGGATGGTCGTTCACCGGGCTGCGTTCACCGTTGGCGCTCAGCACATAGATAGGCACGCGCTGCATCAGCGACTTCAGGCGTTCCGCCAGCGAGGATTTACCGCCGCCCACGGGGCCGAGTAAATAGAGGATCTGTTTCTTCTCTTCCAGACCCTGAGCGGCATGCTTCAGATAGGAGACAATCTGTTCGATGGCATCTTCCATACCATAGAACTCTTCAAACGCCGGGTATCGGGCGACCACCCGATTCGAAAAGAGACGGGAAAGCCGAGGCTCCAGGGCAGTGTCAACCATGTTTGGCTCACCAATAGCCATCAATAGCCGTTCTGCCGCATTGGCATAGGCACTGCGATCTTGCCGACAGATGGTAAGAAACTCCTGCAGTGTGAACTCTTCGTCCTTGGCAGCTTCATAGCGCTGGCGATAGTGATCGAATATATTCATGGCATGCCGTCCTTTCGTTTTTTAGCACAGGATAAGAGCCGTTCGTATGAGTAGTGGAGGCTCCCGGAAGAGAATCTCTCGCACCTCACTGCCAAAGCAGCAACCTGTGTGCCAGGTCAGACGCTAAGAACCGCAGGTGTTCAGGAAAACTCTTCTTAAATTAAAGCGTAGATGGCATTTGCAAAACTTGCATGCCCAGAAAATCTACTTTCAATGACATATCAATAACTCATCCAAAAATTTCCACTGTCGTTATAAGACAAATGCACGTTTTTCATTCAGTGGTCATATAAATGAAAGCAGGCTGTCATCTGATAAGTTAAAAATAATGGGTTAATCAGACTGATTAGCAGGCAAAAAATTTTGGGATGTACGGGAATGGCGGTTACACTTCATCCGCTGATTATTTGACTACAGGAAAGAATGGATTGTGACCAAACTCAAACTTCTGGCATTAGGCATCCTTGCCGCGACCGCAGTGAACACCGCACAGGCGGAAAGTCAGTGGACGGTTGGCGCGGGTGTTGGCGTCATTAACAGCCCGTACAAACAGTATGACCGTGACGTTTATCCTGTTCCCGTTATCACCTATGAAGGCGATAACGTCTGGTTCCGCGGGCTCGGCGGCGGCTACTATCTCTGGAACGATACGGCCGATAAGCTCTCCATCATGGCCTACTATGATCCGACGCACTTCAAGCCGGGTGACAGCGACAGCCACGCGCTTCGCCAGCTCGACAAGCGCAAAAGCTCGATGATGGCCGGGCTCTCATACGTGCATAACACCCAGTATGGTTTCCTGCGTACGGCCCTGGCAGGCGATACGCTCGATAACAGCAACGGCTTTATCTGGGATCTGGCGTGGCTGTACCGTTATACCAACGGTGGTCTGACCCTGACGCCGGGTATTGGTGTGCAGTACAACAGCGAGAACTACAACGACTACTACTATGGCGTGTCTAAAAACGAGTCCCGCCGCAGTGGTCTGAAGAGCTACAGCGCAGATGACGGCTGGGATCCGTACCTGGAGCTGACCGCGAGCTATAACTTCCTCGGCGACTGGAGCGTGTACGGTACCGGCCGCTATGAGCGTCTGAGCGACGAAGTGAAGGATAGCCCGATGGTCGACAAATCCTGGGCAGGTATTTTCTCTGTCGGCGTGAGCTACAAGTTCTGATTGCGCACCAATATCGTGCAATTGATGCATTAAAACGGGGCGCGTGCGCCCCGTTTGCTTTAATGTGGTGCAGCAAAATTATCGCTTAACAATGCGGATCGTCTGCCCTAAACGAGACGGTTTTTCGTCGCTCGCTTTTTGCGGGGTGCTCACGCAGGCGGTTTCCACGCAGACAAACGTTTTATACCCTTCATCCGTCATGTCGGCCATGCTGACGGACAGCGCCGGGCCCGGGTTCCAGCCCACCACGTCGCTGTGATGATGATGGACCACTTCAATGCCGCGGTTCAGCGCGCCGTCGTGGATCACGCTGCACGCTTCCGGGTGCAGGTAGACGCGGTCGGTACGGTCAGGGAACGTCTGTACACCGTCGCTCAGTTTACCTTCTTTGGCGTTATCCACTTTGTCGATAAAGGTATCGCCAAGGCCGCTCACCTTCACTGCGCCGATATCACCCACGTTGAAGTAGGTGTGCAGGGCTGCGGTGGTTTCAAACTCACCGTGGGCTTCCAGTTCGATTTCACAGGTTTTACCCAGCTTAAAGCGGGCATACAGGGTGAAATCGTGCGGCCACAGGGCGCGGGTTTCATCATTAGCCTGCAGCTCAAAGGTCAGCACGGCGCCGTTGTCATCTTCGTTGTGCGCTTTCAGGGTCCACTGCTGGTTACGGGCAAAACCGTGAGACGGTAAACCCTGCTGGGCGGACGGGCCGAACCATGGCCAGCAGATCGGTACGCCGCCGCGAATCGCCGCCCCTTTTTTGAAAGAGGTCGCATCGCTCAGCCACAATCCCTCTGCTTCACCTTCGGGTTTCCAGGAGAGCAGGTGGGCGCCGTTCAGCGCCACGGAGGCTTTAACGCGCGGATGGTCAACGACGATAACGTCGGCACCGTCAATCTGACGGCGGGAGAGCACAGGGGTAAGCTGTTCGACTACCGGAAGTGCAAAAATTTTATTAATCATTAAGCAATCCTCTGTCTTATAAATAAAAAAAGGCGACCGAAGTCGCCTTTTTGGATCAAGCACTCATCTCAACTTATTTGGAGATGTGAGCGATCAGGTCCAGTACTTTGTTAGAGTAGCCAGTTTCGTTGTCGTACCAGGATACCAGTTTAACGAAGTTGTCGTTCAGTGCGATACCCGCTTTAGCATCGAACACGGAAGTGCACACTTCGCCGTTGAAATCGGTAGATACAACGTCGTCTTCGGTGTAGCCCAGAACGCCTTTCATTGCGCCTTCGGAAGCAGCTTTGATTGCTTTCTTAATTTCTTCATAAGAAGCAGCTTTTTCCAGACGAACGGTCAGGTCAACAACGGATACGTTAGGAGTTGGAACGCGGAACGCCATACCAGTCAGTTTGCCATTCAGTTCTGGCAGTACTTTACCTACAGCTTTAGCAGCACCGGTAGAGGATGGGATGATGTTCTGAGCCGCGCCACGGCCGCCGCGCCAGTCTTTGTGAGACGGGCCATCAACGGTTTTCTGAGTAGCGGTGGTTGCGTGAACGGTAGTCATCAGACCTTCGATGATGCCGAAGTTGTCGTTGATAACTTTAGCCAGCGGTGCCAGGCAGTTGGTGGTGCAGGATGCGTTAGACACGATATCCTGGCCAGCGTAAGTTTCGAAGTTTGCACCACGAACGAACATTGGGGTGTTGTCTTTGGAAGGACCAGTCAGAACAACTTTCTTCGCACCCGCAGTGATGTGTTTACGTGCAGTTTCGTCGGTCAGGAAGATACCGGTTGCTTCAGCAACAACGTCAACACCGATTTCGTTCCATTTCAGGTTAGCTGGGTCTTTTTCAGCAGTAACGCGGATGGTTTTGCCATTAACAACCAGGTGGCCGTCTTTCACTTCAACGGTGCCGTCGAAACGACCGTGAGTTGAGTCGTACTTCAGCATGTACGCCATGTATTCAGCGTCCAGGAGATCGTTGATACCAACGATTTCGATGTCAGAACGTTTCTGAGCAGCACGGAAAACAATACGGCCGATACGGCCAAAACCGTTGATACCTACTTTGATAGTCATATATTCCACCAGCTATTTGTTAGTGAATAAAAGGTTGCCTGTAAAATTACAAAAACCTTACGCAGCGTCAAGCGGAATCGTGTCAATCATTGCGACAAATCAATCCTGTGACTAACGTTTGTGCGACTGACTCGCCTCACTTTCCCTTTGAGCTTGCACCCATATGGGGGCTGCGCCGGGATTTTAAAGGCCTCGCAGGATAAAAATGTGAGCATGATCACAATTGCCTGACCGCCTTTTCGCGACACATAAGTTTAGATCAAAAGTGCACGCAAGGGTGTTAATGTTTTGTTAGAATCCGGGTTAAAAGATGTCTGTTTCTACAGCGAGATGTAAGCATATGTCGAACCAACGTAACCCTGAAGATTTGAAAAAAAACCTCACAGAAATGCAGTTTTACGTGACGCAGAATCACGGGACGGAACCGCCGTTCACCGGGCGTTTACTGCACAACAAGCGGGACGGCGTCTACCACTGCCTGGTCTGTGATGCGCCGCTGTTTAATTCACAAACGAAATTTGATTCTGGCTGCGGCTGGCCGAGCTTTTACGAGCCGGTGAGCGATGAGGCCATCCGCTACCTGACCGACTCGTCACACGGCATGGTGCGCACGGAAATTCGCTGCGGCAACTGCGATGCGCACCTTGGGCACGTCTTCCCGGATGGCCCTCAGCCCACGGGCGAGCGTTTCTGCGTGAATTCAGCCTCAATGAGCTTCACCGATGATGAGAATGGCGACCAGATTAAGGGTTGAAGAAACGATTCAGCAAATTATTCCTTTGAAAGGGCGGGATTGTGAATATTGATGACATGATTAGCGGTATGACGCCGGAGATTTATCAGCGTCTGGTGACCGCCGTAGAGCTGGGAAAATGGCCCGATGGCGTCGCGCTGACCCCGGAGCAAAAAGAGAACAGCCTGCAGCTGGTGATGCTGTGGCAGGCGCGCAATAACACCGACGCGCAGCACATGACTATCGACACCCAGGGCCAGATGGTGATGAAGAGCAAGCGTGAGCTGAAAGAAGACTTCGGCATCACGCCGAAGCCGATTGCGACGATGAAAATGCAATAACGGTGCGGGTTGATGCCCTCATCCAACCCTCTCCCACGGGGAGAGGGCTTGATTGTCTTACTACTTATGCGGGATCCCGAGCGACTCCGCCAGCTGTTTCGCTAACTGATTGTTGTCATCAGCCCCGTACTCCCAGAACATCGCTCCGGCGAGCCCTTTCTCTTTGATGTAGTCCGCTTTGATCGCCACGGATCGCGGGTTCTCATAAGAAATCGCAAACAGCGCGCTGCCATCGGCACCTTTCACCGAGAGCCACGGCACCTTTGCCTGGTCGTCCCAGTGTTCAGTAAAGCGTTTCTGCGGATCGTTCAGCAGCTTTTTGACGATATCGTTGTACTTCACGTAGGTATCTTTGGTCAGGTCATAGCCGAGTGACTTGAATAACCCAATCTCCTGCGGCCCGAAGTAGGGCTGGGTAACCGGATTTTTTTGCGCATCCGGTTTGGTCCAGTCGATCCCCGGCTCTACGGCGCGTTTCGGCACGCGGCCATAGAAACCAATCCCGAGATTCATCTGCTGCGGCTTCAGTCCGGCGGCCAGATAGTTGTTCACCACAAAGTCCACGCTGTATTTGTCCGCGGCGGCCACCGTCGGCCAGGTGCTGGAGTCATACAGGTTGGCGTTAAAATACTGCGTACCGTACGCCATGTCGTAGGTCATCAGGTTGATGTAGTCGAGCAGGGGGGCGATAGCTTTGACATCCACCCAGCTTTTCGGACTTTCCGCATTCGCGCCTACCGCAATGGTGACCAGCTTTTTATGCCCGAACGCGTCGCGCATCTCCTTCAGCAGGGCGGTAAAATTATCCCGGTCGGCAGGTGTGCTGGCCACCAGCCCCCAGGCGCCGTTGACCGGATACTCCCAGTCGAGGTCGATCCCGTCCAGACCATATTTGTCGACAATCTCCTGCGCGGAGCGGATGAACACCGCGCGACTCTCTTGGGTTGCCGCTGCGCCTGAGAAGCCACGCGCGCCCCAGCCGCCGATGGAGAGCAGGACCTTAAGATTTGGGTTTTGCTTACGCAGAGTGGGGATTAAGGCCAGATCGGACGCCACTTTTGGCGATAGCCAGATCTGATGCAGCTTAGCCGGATCTTTCAGCGCGGCGTTGGTTTCGTCTTTTTCGTCGTTATAGACCAGACCAAACGAGTAGTTCAGGTGGGTGATCTGGCGAACGTCCAGTTTGTTGATATCGCCACCCGGTCCGGCGGTGACATCGCCACCTCCGTTAAAGTAGCCCACGGACATCATGGAACTGGCGGAGGCAACTGACGCGCAAAGCAAGGGTAATGCTGCCAGCAAGGGCAAACGTTTCATACAAGTTCCTCTTTGACTTAATAAAATTAACCACGCCACGGAAAAGGCGTGGCGAAAAAACAGCCTAAAGAGAATAGCATTGCCGCTTCGCTGAGGATGCGAGGGAGTTCACTTTATGGGGGATCGGAGAGGGGGATTGCCGGGTGGCGGCTGCGCCTTACCCGGCCTACGGGGAAAGGTAGGCCGGGTAAGCGTCAGCGCCACCCGGCTTAAAAAGCTTACGCCTGCGTCTCCAGCCAGTCTTCGAGCGTATACAGCGTCGCGCCTTCCGCAGCCATATCCATAAACGCCTGAGCGCTGTCCTGCGGGTGAATGTTCACCCCGCGGCAGCCGTCGGTGATGACGCTGACGGTATAACCTAACTGGAGCGCATCCAGCACGGTGAACTTCACGCAGTAGTCCGTTGCCAGCCCCAGCACGATCAGCTTCGTGATTTCGTGATGACGTAACCACGCGTCCAGCGCCGTTTTCTGGCGATGCCCGTTATCAAAAAACGCGCTATAACTGTCGATAGCCGGGTTTTCACCTTTATGGAACACCGCGTCGATGGCTTTCTGATTCAGGAGCGGATGCAGCGCCGCGCCTTCCGTCTGCTGTACGCAGTGATCCGGCCAGAAGGTTTGCGCCAGCCCGTCGAGCTCTCCCTGAGTGAAAGGCTCGACGTTATGCTGGCTGGCAAAGCTGCCGTGGTTCGCCGGGTGCCAGTCCTGGCTTGCGACAACCGCTTCGCTGCGGGCTTTGCACCAGTCTATCAGCGTGTTGGCCACGTCAACGGTGCTGTCACCTTCAGCGACGGCCAGCGCACCGCCCGCGCAGAAATCATTTTGCAAATCGACCAGGAGCAGGGCGCGTTGCTTCATGAGACCTCCTTATTCGTCAGGCGTCAGTTCGCCGCGCAGGTTTTGCATCATCGCGCTGCGAATGGACTGAATGTCCAGATCCTGACTCAGTAAATAGTGAAGTTTAGTCAGCGTTGCCTCAACGGTCATATCGAAACCGCTGATCACCCCCGCATGCGCCAGCGCGTTGCCGGTGGCATAGCCGCCCATATTCACTTTACCGGACATACACTGGGTCAGGTTCACCACCACAATTCCACGCTCGCTGGCTTCCTGAAGCTCTTTCAGGAATTCACCGTTCTGCGGCGCATTGCCCACGCCGTAGGAGCGCAGGATCAGCGCCTTCACTGGCTGGCGCAGGAAGTTACGCACCACGTCCGCAGAGATACCCGGATAGATGGTGACCACGCCAATCGGTTGCGGAGTAATCGGATGCACAATCAGCTCGCCGGCGGTGTTCGGCGCAGGAGGGGTTCCCAGACGACGGATATGAATCCCGGCCTCCAGCAGCGGCTGCAGGTTAGGGGAGGCGAAGGCGTCAAAACCGTCGGCATGGGCTTTGGTGGTGCGGTTGCCGCGATACAGACGGTTATTAAAGAACAGCGACACTTCGTTGATCGGGTAATTCGCCGCCACGTACAGGGAGTTCAGCAGGTTGATCTGCCCGTCGGAGCGCAGCTCCGCCAGCGGGATTTGCGACCCGGTGACGATAACCGGCTTGCTCAGGTTCTCCAGCATGAAGGAGAGCGCCGAGGCGGTAAACGCCATGGTGTCGGTACCGTGCAGGATCACGAAGCCGTCGTACTGGTCGTAATGGGCTTTAATGTCATCCGCGATGTGCTGCCAGTCTTCCGGCGTCATGTCGGAGGAGTCCATCAGCGGCTCGTATTCGTGGATAGTAAAGTCAGGCATTTCCGGACGGTGGAATTCTGGCATCAGCGCAAGCTGACGCTGAAGGTGGCCGGAGACGGGGATATAGCCGTTTTCGGAGCGCTGCATACCGATGGTACCGCCAGTGTAGGCTACATAAATCGATTTCTTCTGCATGGTAGTGAGTTCTTGTTCTTCAAAAGAAAAAAATCCCCTCTTCGCGGGAAGAGGGGACGGTTTTTAACGGACGTTAGCGCAGGTCAGGCAAAACGCGTAACGACTCTGTGGATCGTTAAAGGCCGCAAGCTTATCGCTTTCTGCCTTCATCGCTTTTGCCGCCGTGGCGACTGGCGCAGGCAGGTAAGCCTGCAACGCCTCCGGCAGCATGGCGCGTACCGAGCCGGACATGCTGTCCATGACCATATCGAAGAACGACGGTTCGTCCTGGTAATACTCGATATGCCACTGCTTCAGCTTCGCCAGTTCGGCGGCTTTCTTCACCGCGTCATCGAAGTCACCCAGGCTGTCCACCAGTCCGTTGCTCTTCGCATCCTGACCGGTCCAGACGTGGCCCTGCGCAATCTGATCGATCTGCTCAGGCGTTTTTTTACGCGAGTCTGCGACCAGGGTGATAAAGCGTTTATAGCCGTTCTCAATGCTGAGCTGCATCATCTCAGAGACTTCCGGCGGCAGAGATTTGGTCACCGACACATCCGCCAGCGGAGAGGTCGCTACGCCATCGGTATGCACGCCCAGGGAATCCAGGCTGTTCTCTACGGTGTTGATCACCCCGAAGATACCAATCGAACCGGTCAGCGTGCTTGGGTTAGCCACGATGTAGTTGGCTGGCGTTGAGATCCAGTAACCCCCGGAGGCGGCCATTCCGCCCATTGAGACGACGATAGGCTTGCCGGCGGCGCGGGCCGCGGCCAGTTCAGCGCGGATCACCTCGGAGGCGCTGACGCTACCGCCAGGGCTGTTGACCCGCAGGACAATCGCTTTCACTTTCGGATCCAGGCGCGCATCGCGGATTTGTGACGCGGTAGTATCGCCGCCCACGTTCCCCGGGGTCTCCTGACCGTCCATGATCGCACCGTTGGCAAAGACCACCGCGACGCTGTCACCGCTGTCATCCGGCTTTTTCGTCGAGTAATCATACATGCTGATGGCGCTGTAGTTTTTATCCTCTTTGCTCCAGCCAAACTGCTTGCTCAGGGATTTTTCAATCTCGGCGCTGGTGCCCAGGGCATCAACCAGTTTGTTATCCAGCGCATATTTCGCGGTATCACCGTCAACCTTACGCAGGCCTTCCAGCACGCCCTTCGCGCCAGGGAACGCCTGCTCAGGCGTAATCTGACGGTTGGCGGCAACGGTGCCCAGATAGTTCTGCCACAGCTCGCCAATCCAGCGGCTGTCCGCTTCGCGGGCGGCAGGGGACATATCGTCGCGGATAAACGGCTCAACGGCGGATTTATAGGTACCGACGCGGAAGACGTGGGTGGTGACCTTCAGCTTGTCGAGCAGCGATTTGTAGTACAGGCCGTTGGTGGCAAAGCCGTGAAGATCCACCGTACCCTGCGGGGAGAGCCAGATCTTATTGGCGAAGCTCGCCAGATAATATTGCCCCTGGCTGTAGCTGTCGCCCACGGCAATCACTGGCTTGCCGCTGTCGCGGAATTCGCGCAGCGCTTTACCGATGTACTGCATTGAAGGCTGATCGCCTCCGGCAAAATCTTTCAGATCCAGCACGATCCCTGTGATGTTACGGTCGTTTTTGGCCTGGCGGATGGTATCGACGATATCAAACAGGGAGTTTTCCTGCAGACGATCTGAGGTTGCGCCAAACAGCTGGCGACCAATCACGCTCAGGCGACTGCTGGTGGACGGCTTATCAACGATAACGCCGGTGATATCGAGTAATAGCGCGCCGCGCGTTGAATGCTGCGCCTGATTCGCGTTACTGATATGCATCCAGATGCCCGCGCAAACCAGAACCAGGAAGATGAAGAAGATGTTCATCACCAGGTTGCGGACGAAGTTGAGCAGTCTCCACGTCCATTTAAAGAAACCGGCAAAGATTCGCCAAAGGGTTCGCATGTATTCTCCCTAACCAGAAAATGACTGTTTCCGTCGCCACTGGACGGTAATGTTGGGTTATCGTAATGACCCAACCGCCACTTGTCAGCAGGAATCGCCTGCCAGGCTGTAACAAAATCTGCCGCCGTGTTAATTTTGTGAGTAAATTTCAAGAAAGGAGTTAACCAATGGACGCACTCGAACTGCTTGTTAACCGCCGTAGCGCTTCCCGTCTGGCCGAACCTGCCCCGGCAGGCGAGCAGCTGGAGAACATTCTGCGTGCCGGCATGCGTGCCCCCGATCATGGCACACTGCAGCCATGGCACTTCTTTGTAATTGAAGGCGAAGGCCGCGATCGTTTCAGTCAGCTGCTGGAGCAGGGGGCGGTGGCCGCCGGGCAGGATGAGAAAGGGATCGACAAGGCGCGCAATGCTCCGTTCCGCGCGCCGATGATCGTCACCGTCGTGGCAAAATGCCAGGCCGACCATAAGGTGCCGGTTTGGGAGCAGGAAATGTCCGCAGGCTGTGCGGTGATGGCGATGCAAATGGCCGCCGTCGCACAAGGCTTCAACGGCATCTGGCGCACCGGCCCGCTGACCGAAAGCCCGGCGGTCCGGGACGGTTTTGGCTGCGGTGAGCATGACAAAATTGTCGGCTTCCTCTACCTCGGTACCCCGCAGCTTAAAGCCTCCAGCACCATCAGCGTGCCGGACACCAAGCCTTTCGTCAGCCGTTTCTGAGAACGCACGCTAAACTGTCTGGATTCTGAGCATCTGCCGCAGAATTCAGACAGTCATACTTACCTCTTTATGGAATGAGCGCTACCATAGCGCGATTGAGATGACAGGAGACGTCCATGAGCGAGCAAACCATTCGTTTAACGCAGTACAGCCACGGAGCCGGTTGCGGTTGTAAAATTTCCCCGAAAGTGCTGGAGACCATCCTGCACAGTGAACAGGCGAAGTTTGTCGACCCGAACCTGCTTGTCGGCAACGAAACGCGTGACGATGCTGCAGTTTATGACTTAGGTAACGGCACCAGCATTATCAGCACCACCGACTTCTTTATGCCGATTGTCGACAACCCGTTCGACTTCGGTCGCATTGCGGCCACCAACGCCATCAGCGATATCTTCGCCATGGGGGGGAAGCCGATCATGGCGATTGCCATTCTGGGCTGGCCGATCAACACCATCCCGCCGGAAGTGGCCCGTGAAGTGATTGATGGCGGCCGTTTTGCCTGCCAGCAGGCGGGGATTGCGCTGGCCGGTGGTCACTCTATTGATGCTCCTGAACCGATCTTCGGCCTGGCCGTCACCGGCGTGGTGCCGACCGAACGCGTGAAGCGCAACAGCACCGCGCAGGCGGGCTGCAAGCTGTTCCTCACCAAGCCGCTGGGCATTGGAGTGCTGACCACCGCCGAGAAAAAGTCCCTGCTGAAACCGGAGCACAAAGGTCTGGCAACGGAAGTGATGTGTCAGATGAACCTCGCCGGTGCGGCATTCGCCAATATCGACGGCGTGAAGGCGATGACCGACGTCACCGGTTTTGGTCTGCTGGGACACCTCTCCGAAGTCTGTCAGGGCGCGGGCGTGCAGGCGCAGATCTGGTATCAGGACGTGCCGAAGCTGCCGGGCGTGGAGGAGTATATTGCTCAGGGCGCGGTCCCGGGCGGTACCCAGCGCAACTTCGCCAGCTACGGTCACCTGATGGGCGAAATGCCTGAGGAGTGGCGCAACCTGCTGTGCGATCCGCAAACCTCCGGCGGCCTGCTGCTGGCGGTGACGCCGGAGTCAGAAGCTGACGTTCAGGCTACCGCCGCCGAGTTCGGCATCACCCTGACGGCGATCGGCGAGCTGGTGACCGCGCGCGGTGGCCGACCGATGATAGAGATCCGTTAATTCGATGCGGTTGTTTATTGCCGAAAAGCCGAGCCTGGCCCGTGCCATCGCCGACGTGCTGCCTAAGCCGCATCGCAAAGGCGACGGCTTTATCGAATGCGGTAACGGGCAGGTGGTCACCTGGTGTATCGGTCACCTGCTTGAGCAGGCGCAGCCGGATGTCTATGACAGCCGCTACGCCCGCTGGAATTTAAACGATCTACCCATCGTGCCGGAAAAATGGCGCCTGCAGCCCCGACCATCGGTCACCAAACAGCTCAACGTGATCAAGCGCTTCTTGCATGAAGCGGCTGAAATCGTGCACGCGGGTGACCCGGACAGGGAAGGGCAGCTGCTGGTGGATGAGGTGCTGGACTATCTGGAGCTGGCGCCGGAAAAGCGCCAGCAGGTGCAGCGCTGCCTGATCAACGACCTCAACCCGCAGGCGGTGGAGCGAGCCATTTCGCGCCTGCGCGCCAACAGCGAGTTTATTCCGCTGTGCGTCTCGGCTTTAGCCCGCGCCCGTGCCGACTGGCTGTACGGTATCAATATGACCCGCGCCTATACTATCCTCGGGCGCAACGCGGGCTATCAGGGCGTGCTCTCCGTGGGCCGCGTGCAGACGCCGGTGCTGGGGCTGGTCGTGCGTCGTGACGAAGAGATTGAGAACTTCGTCGCCAAAGATTTTTTTGAAGTGAAAGCGCATATCGTCACGCCTAAAGACGAACGCTTTACCGCCGTCTGGCAGCCGAGCGATGCCTGCGAATCGTACCAGGATGAAGAGGGGCGCCTGCTCCATCGTCCGCTGGCCGATCATGTGGTTAACCGCATTACCGGACAGCCGGCCATCGTCACCAGCTATAACGATAAACGGGAATCAGAACCCGCGCCGCTGCCGTTCTCGCTGTCGGCCCTGCAGATTGAGGCCGCGAAGCGCTTTGGCCTCAGCGCGCAGAACGTGCTGGATATCTGCCAGAAGCTCTATGAAACCCACAAGCTGATCACTTATCCGCGTTCGGATAGCCGTTATCTGCCGGAAGAGCACTTTGCGGGACGCCATTCGGTGATGAACGCCATTAGCGTGCACGCGCCGGATCTCCTGCCGCAGCCGGTGGTGAACCCGGACACCCATAACCGCTGCTGGGACGATAAAAAGGTGGACGCCCACCACGCGATTATCCCGACGGCGCGTGCCAGCAGCGTCAACCTGACCGATAACGAAGCGAAGGTCTATAACCTGATCGCCCGTCAGTACCTGATGCAGTTCTGCCCGGACGCGGTGTTCCGCAAATGCGTAATCGAACTGGAAATCGCGAAAGGGAAATTTATTGCTAAAGCCCGTTTCCTTGCAGAAGCAGGCTGGCGCACGCTGCTGGGGAACAAAGAGCGTGACGAGGAGAACGACGGCACGCCGCTGCCGGTGGTTGCTAAAGATGACGAACTGCTGTGCGAGAAGGGCGAAGTGGTTGAGCGTCAGACTCAGCCGCCGCGCCATTTCACCGATGCGACGCTGCTGTCGGCGATGACCGGGATCGCCCGCTTTGTGCAGGATAAAGATCTGAAGAAGATCCTGCGCGCCACCGACGGTCTGGGTACGGAAGCAACCCGCGCGGGGATCATCGAGCTGCTCTTTAAGCGCGGTTTTCTTGAGAAAAAGGGGCGCTATATCCATTCGACCGAGCCGGGACGCGCGCTGATTCATTCCCTGCCGGAGCTGGCCGCCAGGCCGGACATGACCGCGCACTGGGAATCGGTGCTGACGCAGATCAGCGAGAAGCAGTGCCGCTATCAGGACTTTATGCAGCCGCTGGTGGGGACGCTTTACCAGCTGATCGATCAGGCGCGCAGCACGCCGGTGAAGCGCTTCAGAGGGATGGTTGCACCAGGCGCGGGTGCGAAGAAACCGTTTAAAAAGAAGAAGAGCGCGGCCTGATACGCCCGGTTTTCTCCCTCTCCCTGTGGGAGAGGGCCGGGGTGAGGGCACCCGGCCGCACGATATAAACCTTAAATCACACCCTGCCCAATCATCGCATCCGCCACCTTCACGAATCCGGCGATATTCGCCCCGCGCACGTAGTTGGTTTGCGACGCTTCACCGCCGTACTCCACGCAGGCGTGGTGAATATCCAGCATGATATGGTGCAGGCGCGCATCCACTTTTTCTGCCTTCCAGCCGAGACGCGCGGCGTTTTGTGCCATCTCTAGGCCGGAGGTTGCCACGCCACCGGCGTTAGCGGCCTTGCCCGGTGCAAACAGCACGCCTGCCTCAAGGAACAGGTTCGTGGCGTCGATGGTGGTCGGCATGTTCGCCCCTTCGGCCACCGCTTTTACGCCGTTGCTAATCAACGTGCGCGCGGCTTCAGCATCCAGCTCGTTCTGCGTGGCGCACGGCAGGGCGATATCCACCGGCACGCCCCACGGCTGTTTACCTTCGAGGTAGGTCAGGCCAAACTCCCGGGCGTAATCCGCTACGCGTCCATCGCGGCTGGCTTTGATTTCACACAGGCGCGCCAGCTTCTCTGCCGTGAAGCCCGCTTCATCCACCACCGTTCCGCTGGAATCAGAGGCGGTCACTACGCGAGCGCCAAACTGCATCGCTTTCTCAATTGCGTACTGCGCCACGTTACCGGAGCCGGACACCGCGACGCGCATACCTTCGAAACCTAAGCCGTGACGCTTGAGCATGGCTTCGGTGAAGTAAACCAGGCCGTACCCGGTCGCTTCCGGGCGGATCAGGCTCCCGCCAAACGACAACCCTTTGCCGGTAAAGACGCAGGCGCTGTTGTTGGAGAGCTTTTTCATCATCCCGGCCATAAAGCCCACTTCACGTCCGCCCACGCCGATATCACCGGCAGGCACGTCGGTGTCAGGACCAAGATGGCGATAGAGTTCGGTCATCAGTGCCTGGCAGAAACGCATCACTTCGCCTTCGCTTTTGCCTTTCGGGTCGAAATCGCTGCCGCCTTTCCCGCCGCCCATGGGCAGCGTGGTCAGCGCGTTTTTAAAGGTCTGCTCGAAGCCGAGGAATTTCAGAATCGACAGGTTCACGGACGGATGGAAACGCATGCCGCCCTTAAACGGACCGATGGCCGAGTTAAACTGTACGCGCCACGCGCGGTTAACCTGCACCTGGTTGCGATCGTCCACCCACGTCACGCGGAACTGGATCACGCGCTCTGGCTCGACAAGGCGTTCAAGCAAAGACATCTGGCGATAGCGCGGGTTTTGTTCAAGGAAGGGCCACAGGGTGGTCATCACTTCACGCACGGCCTGCGCGAACTCGCTCTGGTGCGGGTCGCGCTGCTGAACATGGGCAAGGAAACTTTCCAGAGAGCGTGTCTGATCCATAGATATAAGAACCTCTTATCGTATTTTATGTGTATTACTTATGCGATTTGTGTTGTTTTTTTGACTATACCACCCGTACTGCTTTGTGTGGCAAGCAGAAATGTAGGGCGAAAGGGAAATTAATGACATGTGCTGTGTCATAACCAAAAGCGATGAAGAGATAAATTAAAGGTTCCGCTCTGGTTTACCGTTATAGTCATTATCAAGGAACAACAGGAAGATGTGTCTATGAACCGTTATCTACTCACCGCGTTATGTCTGATCTTCACTGCTGGCGCACAGGCTGACCGCATTCGTCCGGATGTGGAAGTGAATGTGCCGCCGGAAGTGTTTAGCTCCAGCGGCCAGAATCAAACAGTGCAGCCCTGCAATCAGTGCTGTATCTATCAGAATCAGAACTACTCGGAAGGGGCCGTGGTGAAAGCAGACGGCGTGCTGTTGCAGTGCCAGCGCGACGAGCGCGTTATCGGCACGAACCCGCTGGTCTGGCGTCGCGTAAAACAATAAACGCTTCCAGCAGCGGAATATCCGCGGGGGCCAGGGCGTAGCCAAACGCCTCTTCCGGCGTACACCACGCCAGCGCGCTGTGGTAGTGCGCCGTGAGCTCGCCGCTAAACGCAGGAACGTGCCAGGCGTGCAGGTTGATTAACCGCTGCGAGACTTCGCGCTGGTGGCTTGCTACATATTGCGCAGGCAGCGCTTCAATACCCAACTCTTCGCGCAGCTCGCGGATAAGCGCCTCGGGCTGGGTTTCTCCCGCCTCGACTTTACCGCCTGCAAATTCCCACATGCCCGGCTGGTCGGCGTGGGCAGGGCGCTGCGCCAGTAAAATTTTGTCGTCTTTTTCGATGATAGCGGCAACGACATCGAGTGTTTTCAGCATGGTCGTCAATAATTGATAGCGAAAAAAGACATATTATCGTGCCCTTTCTCAGAGTCCAGTAATCAGGAGAATCAGGTGAAAGAGACCACCGCCTGGGTTGCCCCTATCGAATCCCTTCCCGCCAGCCTTAAACCGATTGCCGCCATGCAGAAAAAGCATTTTGGCGCGGTGCTGAATCCCACTCGCTGGTGGGGACGCATGCCGCGTCTGTTCTGGCTGGTGGCGTTGTTTGTCGGTTTTCTGGAGCGTCGTCGCGCGCGCCTGACGCCCGTGCTTCGCTCGCTGCTCATGACGCGGGTATCCCAGCTCTGCCACTGCGCTTTCTGTATTGATGCCAACAGCCTGCGGCTGGCCGAGCGCTGCGGCGCGCTGGATAAGGTGCAGGCCGTGAGCGACTGGCAGGGTTCCGCCTTGTTCACCGAGCAGGAGCGCGCGGCGCTGGCCTACGCCGAGGCGGTGACCGCCACGCCGCCCCGGGCGGATGAGGCCATCAGAACGGCGCTGAAGCGCCACTTTACGGATGACGCCATCACCGAGATGACGGCGCTCATTGCCTTTCAGAATCTCTCCGCCCGCTTTAACGCCGCGCTGGATATTCCGGCTCAGGGGCTGTGCGCCACGTTTAATGAGACGCCACATGCTTGACCGTCACCTGCACCCGCGGGTAAAGCCCGTTCTGAATCGTCTGGTTTCCGTGCTGGACAGGCCGGGCATTACGCCCGACGGATTAACCCTGACCGGGTTTGCCATTGGCGTGCTGGCGCTGCCGTTTCTGGCCCTCGGCTGGTATCCTGCTGCGCTGGTCGCCATCGTGCTTAACCGCCTGCTGGACGGTCTGGACGGGGCGCTGGCGCGCCGCAGAGGGCTGACCGATGCGGGAGGATTTCTCGATATCGCGCTCGACTTTCTGTTCTACGCCCTGGTGCCGTTTGGCTTTGCGCTCGCTGCTCCCGCAGAGAATGCGCTGGCAGCCGCCTGGCTGCTGTTTGCGTTTATTGGTACCGGCAGCAGTTTTCTGGCGTTTGCGGCGCTGGCCGCGAAGCACGACATCGACAACCCCGGCTATGCGCACAAGTCGTTTTATTACATCGGCGGGTTAACGGAAGGGACGGAGACCATCGCGCTGTTTGTGCTGTGCTGTCTTTTCCCGGCGCACTTCACGCTATTCGCGTGGGTATTTGGCGCGCTGTGCTGGCTGACCACCACAACGCGCGTCTGGAGCGGCTACGTGACGCTGAAGTCACTCAACCCTTAGAGAGCGCTTTCTGGCCCGCGCTCACCGGTTGTCACCGGGTTCTGCGGGTGACTGCTCCATTCGTACCAGCCGCCGTCATAGACGGCGATATTCTTCCAGCCCATCGCCCGGGCGTACATAAAGGTTTCGGACGCCCGCCAGCCGGTGCCGCAGTAAAACGCGACGTGCTGTTCCGGCAGAATATTCCAGCGCTTCCACTGGGCGGCGATGTCGTCCGCACTGCGCATGGTGCCATCCGGGTTATGGAAATCCTCCATGTGGGTAGCATCGCTGCCCGCATGACCCCAGCGGGCACCGGCTATTTCACCTTTTGGCTTGATGTAGCTGTAGCCGCTGGTTTCGCCGATGAACTCCGGCCACGAACGAATGCTGACCAGGGAGGCATCCTGACGGTGCAGCATCCCGCGCGCCTGTTCCATATCGACCATCAGCTGCGGCTGGCCGGGGATTGGCGCGCCGAAATCGGGGGCTGGCGTCACTTTGCCGGGCGTGCCGCGCTCAACCGGGAGGCCTGCATCTGACCACGCCTTCCAGCCGCCGTCGAGAATACGCACATCCTTCACGCCCGCATACAGCATAATCTGCGCCACGCGCGCGGCGGCGTAAACGTCACGACCATACAAGATGACGGTGGTGTCGTGGCGGATCCCGTGCTTCGCCAGCATCGCTTTCAGCTTGTCGTCGGAGACTTTATTCCACAGCGGCTCGCTTTCCACTTCGTTAGTATCGATGTAGCCCGCGCCGGGAATGTGGTTCAGCAGGTAAAACTTCGGTGCGCCCCAGGCGGCTTCGATCACTTTCCAGTCACCCGACGGCGCGGCGGTCACGGGTTTACCCTGCTGGAGGCGGTGGATCCACTGCGGGTAAACCAGCTGTTCAAAATGAGGCAGGCGCTGAAGGCGGTCTGGGGTCTGCAGTGCGTCGCTGAGCAGCGAAACGTGGCGGTAACCGGCTTTCTCCAGGCGGGCTTTCACCGCCAGGTTATCGTTCTCGTCGCCGTACAGGGCGATGGCCGTTGCAGGTGTAAGCTGATGTTGTTTTGCCCAAAGCGCAATCTGCTCGTCGCTCATGGCGCTAAGCCAGGCGGCAGCAAGGTTGAGTGCGGCGGGTTCATGCCCGGAGGGGCCGCTGAGCGTCTGCGGCCAGCCGTTGTAAAACGCGCTGGCGCGGGTGTCGACAGGCGTGCCGTGCTGCGCCTGAAGCTGAGACAGCGTGATGGCGTTGGGCATATCAGCCGCCAGCGAGGAAAAAGAAGCGAGGCCGCAGAGCAGGGCCAGCGCGGTCAGTTGAGAAACACGTTTCATCGAATAACCTGACGTCAGTAAAAGAGGGGGGCATTGTCGTCTCTCCCGAATCGGAAAACATTGCGTTAGCACATTATTGCCAGCGAGAAATCTCAATCAGCTCGCCGCCGGGCGGAATATCGTCTTCATCGTGCGTGACCAGCACCACCGGAATATTGCGCGCGCGGACGGCGTCAAACACCCATGCCCGAAATGAGGCCCGCAACGCTTTATCGAGGCGGCTGAACGGTTCGTCCAGCAGCAGCGCCTGCGGCTCCGCGAGTAGGGCCCGCAGCAGGCTGACCCGGGCGCGCTCCCCGCCGGAAAGAGTGGCCGGATCGCTGGCGTAATGACCGCTCAGCCCGGCGGAATCCAGCGCCTGTTCGACCACTTCCCGACGCGCGCGCCCGGCGAGCCGTTCAGGCAGCGCCAGCAGCAAATTTTGCCCGACGCTGAACGGGTCGAACAGCAGCGCGTCCTGAAAGAGAATACCCAGCCCGCGGGACTCCACGGAAAGTCCGTCGCAGCGACGCGCGTCGAGCCACAGTTCGCCCCGTGCCTGGAAATCGTCTGACAGCGCGCCGACCATCCACGCAAATAGGGTCGATTTTCCGCTGCCGGACGGCCCCATCAGGGTGACGATCTCCCCGCGGGGCACGCAAAAACTGACCTCGCGGAAAAGCGGTTCGATGGTGAGATCTTTTACCTTCAGCATTATCGTAATCCTTGACGGTAGCGGCCCGCGAGCCGGGATAACAGGGCGGCAAGACCAAACACCGTGCCCGTGACCAGCAGTAATCCCAGCGCCCGGTTAGCGAGAATCGGGATGCTGCCTCCGCTGCTGAGCGCGACGGTTTCGGTGGTCAGCGTGGCGAAACGCCCCGCGCCAAGCCAGAGTGTCGGCATGTATTGTGCCATGCTGACGGAAAAACCGGTGGCAAAGGCCAGCAGCGCAGGGCGCACCAGCAGGGGGCATTTCACCAGGCAGAAGACTTTGGCCCGTCGCCAGCCGAGGGTTCTGGCGGTGAGGAGCAGACGGGGATCGATCCTGCGCCAGGCGGGTTGCAGCACCAGCAGCGTCCACGGCAATACCCACAGGAGGTGGCTCCAGAGCACGGCGGCGTAGTGCCCGTCGACGCCCAGATGCAATGCAATCGCATACTGGCCGGTGACGAGCGGGAGGGCCGGAAGGGCGAGCGGTAACCATACCCACAGCGCGCCGCGCTGCGGACCCCATTCCAGCCAGAGTAAGCCGACGACCAGGGCTATCAGGGCTGAAAGCAGACCGAATGACAGGCTGGTCCCCACCGGGCCAACGTCTTCCCGTTGCGCCAGCATCAGCAGCACCGCGGCGCACAGCACGCCGCACGCGGGCAGGAACCCGCTCAGTGCCCGCTCAAGCAGGGCGAGCTGAGACCGGGGACGCGTTCCGGTGAAATCCGCAAACGTGCGAACCCATGCCTTCCAGAGGCCGTATCCCAGGGCGGCAAGCGCGGCCAGCAGCACGAGGAGAAGCAGGCACAGCAGCGTCCCTTTTGCCTGCTGCTGGGCGTCGCCCTGGCTCAGCCACTGCCAGGCCAGCACGGCCAGGGTAGGCGGGTTGCCGGGCCCGAGCACGATCGCCACGTCCACGACCGACAGCGACCACGCCAGCACCGCCAGCATCACCGCGCCGAGAACGGGCGCAATCGCCGGAAGGATCAGCCAGCTGAGCGTCTGAAAACGCCCATAGCCAAAGGTTTGCAGGACGGTCTTCTGCAGTGCGAGCCGTTTTTCCGGCAGGACGGCGTAAATGGCCCACAGGACAAACGCACTCTCTTTGACCGCGAGCGTCAGGCCCAGACCGACGCCGTAGCGGTCAAACGGCGGAGAACAGACGGTGCAGATCTGATAATACAGACCGCCCTCGGCAAACAGCAGTAACGCGCCGGTGGCGAACGCCACATGGGGGATCGCCAGTAGCCACGGCAGGCGGGTCGTAAGACGTCGCCAGCGCTTACCGGGCCACAGAAGGCTGACGAGGAAAAGGGCAATCAGCAACGCCCCCAGCGTGGCGATGAGCGTTGAGACCAGCGTGGCGACGGTCGCCTGAGGTAGCTGCGGATCGTTCAGCAGCCGCTGCCAGTTTGTCACCGAAAACGCCGGGGCAAGCAGCATGGCGCCAGCGGGCAGGACCGGCAGATAAATCACCGCCATCGCCAGCCAGACAAGCCCGCTCAGCGGGTGCCGTAACGACGCAGCCATTCCTGCTCCAGCGCGTTCACCCAGGCGGACTGCGGCTCTGCAAGCACCTTCGGCAGCCCCTGCGGCATGTGGGCGAGCAGCTGTTTGGCTTCGCCTTCGGGCAGTGTTTTCGCATCCAGTACGCTTGGGTCTCCCCATATGGCCGGGTCGGCCTTGCGGATTTGCGCCCGCGGTGACAGCAGGAAATTAGCGACCACTTTCGCCCCCGCGCTCGCGCTGGCATTGGCCGGAATCGCCACAAAATGGACGTTGCCGAGCATCCCGCTCTGGAAACCAAAGCTGTAGCTGTCGGCGGGCAGTTCGCTGCTCGCCACTTTCTGCTGCACATGGGCCGGGTTAAATGTCAGCGACAGGTTCAGACTGCCGCGGGCAAGCAGGGCATCCATCCGTGCAGGTGAAGGGGGGAAGTCTTTGCCTTCGCGCCACAGCAGCGGGTGCAGCTTATCGAGGTAGGCCCAGAGCGGCGCGGTAACGTGGTCAAACGTTTCATCGGGTGCTTTTTGTAACGCCTCAGGACGATCGGTGAGGGTCAGAAGCAACTGCTCAAGAAATGCCGTGCCGGTAAAATCGGGCGGGCGAGGATAGCTGACCTTGCCCGGGTGCTGCTGCGCGTAAGCCAGCAGCGCCTGAGGATCCTCCGGCGGCGTCGGCATGCTGGCTTTGCGGGCGATAAAGGTCAGCTGCGCACCGCCCCACGGGGATTCCGCGCCGTCTGTGGGAATTGCAAAATCCTCCGTAACGGGCTTGCGGGTATCGACATAGCGCCAGTTTGGCAGCGTCTGCGCCCATCCGGTTTGTAGCAGGTTCGCTTCTTTTAACATGCGGAAGTTTTCGCCGTTGACCCACAGCAGGTCGACCGAGCCGTTGGCCTTACGCCCCGCGGCGGCTTCGGTCTGAATACGTTTTACCGCGTCGGCGGCATCCGCCAGCGGGACGATTTTGAGGGTAATGGCATAGTGCGTTTGCATCTCACCGCTGACCCACTCAAGGTAGCGGTTGACCGCCGGATCGCCGCCCCAGGCGTTAAACCAGACGGTCTGGTCTTTGGCCTGTTGTTGGATAGCGTGCCAGCTTTCGGCGGCAGAGAGAGGGGCTGCCAGCAGCAGACCGGTCAGAAACGCGCAAAAACGCACACGGCGCATAATGCCTCACTTTTTAGCAGACGGGAGATAACGGGAAAACAGCCGGCGGGTGACCAGCGGTAATAACCCCAGTAGTGTAAAGGCGAATATCATGCCCGGCGACAAAATATCGCGCAGCGAGGTCACTTTTCCCAGCTCGCGCCCGGCGTTCAGAAAGACAACCGTCGCGGGCAGCATGGCGACCTGGCTGACCCACCAGTAGCGAAATACGCCAATCCGGGTCAGCCCCATCAGCAAATTCACCAGAAAAAACGGGAACAGCGGCATCAGGCGCAGGGCAAAAAGATAGCCCGCGCCGTCATGCGACATACCGGCGTTCACCGTTTTCATCTGCTGAGCAAACCGCCGCTGGACCCCGTCGCGCAGCAGATAACGACTGGCGAGCATGGCCAGCGTGGCCCCGAGCGTGGAGGCAAACGAGACCAGCGCGGTGCCTTCCCACAGGGGAAATAACGCCCCGCCCAGCAGGGTGAGGATCGCCGCGCCGGGTATCGACAGGGCGGAGACCGCGACATAGAGCGCAAAAAAGATCAGCGCGCTGCGCAGCGGCGCGTGGTCGACATGGGAAAGTAACGCCTGCTGGTGAGTTTTAATCCCTTCCAGGGAGAGGGTTCCCGGGGGAAGCATGACAAACGTCAGAATAAATGCGCCCAGAAGGGCGCACAGGAAAGCGATTTTTCGAATGTTCACGCGTCATTACAGCTTGAATTTAGCCCATACCGGCGCGTGGTCGGACGGTTTTTCCATGCTGCGGATATCGTAGTCGATCCCGGTTTCGATGCAGCGTTCGGCCAGCGGCGAACTGGCCAGCAGCAGGTCTATACGCAGGCCACGGTTGTCGTCAAAGCCTTTTGAGCGGTAGTCAAACCAGGAGAAGCGATCCTGCGTTTCCGGGTTGGCATTGCGGAAGGTATCCACCAGGCCCCAGCCCAGCAGGCGCTCCATCCACTCACGCTCTTCCGGCAGGAAGGAGCATTTGCCGGTACGCAGCCAGCGTTTGCGGTTCTCTTCGCCAATACCGATATCGAGATCCGTCGGGCTAATGTTCATGTCGCCCATGATCAGCACCGGATTCTCTTTTTTGAGTTCGGTTGTCAGGAAGTCCTGCAGATCCTGATAAAACTTCGCTTTGGCCGGGAATTTGGTTTCATGGTCACGGCTTTCACCCTGCGGGAAATACCCGTTAATAACCGTGATATTCCCGAGCGCAGAAGGCACTTCCGCCATGATGATGCGACGCTGCGCTTCTTCACCGTCGCCAGGGAAGCCGCGACGCACGGAAACCGGCGGTGCTTTGGTGAGCAGCGCGACCCCATAGTGTCCTTTCTGACCGTGATAGAAGACGTTGTAGCCGAGTTTCGCCACCTCTTCGAGGGGGAACATGTCGTCGTGAACCTTTGTCTCCTGCAGGCCGATCACATCTGGCTGATGTTGCTCAACGATAGCTTCAAGCTGATGAGGACGGGCACGCAGGCCGTTGATATTAAAAGAGACAAATTTCATAGTCGCTGCCAGTGCAAGGTGAATAGTGCATGGATGGTAGCAGAATTTGCGTCAACTGTTACCGGGTTCGACCAATAACTGCGACAGATAATGCCGGTGGTGCAATATTTGCACCATTCTGACGCGCTTCGCCCCCAAACAGGGCGTAAATGACCGATAAATTTCGCGAGCGATCACAATTCCAGAATTATATTTGGCCTGTGCATACTCTTTCTGATTTTCATGCGGCAAAGCGCCGCTTGTCGTAAAAATATTCACTTTTTATGCACGAACAGTGAATAACTCCATATTGTAACTTATTGATATTCTGTCCCCTCAACCCGTTTATGCATTTTAATCGCTGGCTGGCACGAAGGCTGCAATCTACATTCACAGTGCAAACACTCAATTATTTAACATTCAAATAACCTTTTATTTACCGGATGAGGTCGCTATGTCTCTGTCAATTACGCGTGAAAATTTCGATGAATGGATGATGCCGGTTTACGCTCCGGCGGCTTTTATTCCGGTTCGTGGGGAAGGCTCGCGCCTGTGGGATCAGCAGGGTAAAGAGTACATCGACTTTGCAGGTGGGATTGCGGTCAACGCGCTGGGTCATGCGCACCCGGCGCTGCGTCAGGCGCTGAACGACCAGGCGGCGAAGTTCTGGCATACCGGCAACGGCTTTACCAACGAGCCTGCGCTGCGCCTGGCCAAAAAACTGATCGACGCGACGTTCGCCGAAAAAGTCTTTTTCTGTAACTCGGGGGCGGAAGCCAACGAGGCGGCGCTGAAGCTGGCGCGCAAATATGCGCACGATAAATTTGGTACCCACAAGAGCGGCATCGTGGCGTTTAAAAATGCCTTCCACGGGCGCACGCTCTTTACCGTCAGCGCGGGTGGTCAGCCTTCCTACTCGCAGGATTTCGCACCGCTGCCGCCGGATATTCGCCACGGCATCTATAACGATCTGCAGTCCGCCAGCGAGCTGATTAACGATACCACCTGCGCGGTGATCGTCGAGCCGATGCAGGGCGAAGGCGGCGTGCTTCCGGCGCAAAAAGCCTTCCTGCAGGGGCTGCGCGAGCTGTGCGATCGTCACGATGCGGTCCTGATTTTCGACGAAGTGCAGACCGGCGTGGGCCGCACCGGCGAGCTGTATGCCTATATGCACTACGGCGTGACGCCGGACGTGCTTTCGACCGCCAAAGCGCTGGGCGGCGGCTTCCCGATTGGGGCGATGCTGACCACCGATAAATTCGCCAGCGTAATGACCGTGGGCACCCACGGCACCACCTACGGCGGCAACCCGCTGGCTACCGCCGTTGCCGGACAGGTTCTCGATATCATTAACACCCCTGAGGTGCTGAAAGGCGTTAAGCAGCGTCACGACTGGTTTGTCGAGCGTCTGAATGCCATCAACAGCAAAACGGGGCTGTTTAAAGAAATTCGCGGTCTGGGGCTGTTAATCGGCTGCGAACTCACCGCTGAGTTTGCCGGGAAAGCTAAACTTATTTCACAGGAAGCGGCAAAAGTGGGCGTGATGGTGCTGATTGCCGGTGCCAACGTGGTGCGTTTTGCGCCTGCGCTGATCGTCAGCGAGGAAGAGGTGCAAACCGGTCTGGACCGTTTTGCGCAGGCGTGTGAAAAAGTGAAATCCGGGGTGTCATCATGATGGTCATCCGTCCCGTTGAGCGTGGCGATCTCGCCGGGCTCATGCAGCTTGCCGGTAAGACGGGAGGCGGGCTGACCTCGCTTCCTGCCGATGAAAAAACGCTGTCGGCGCGCATCGAGCGCGCCCTGCAAACCTGGCAGGGGACGTTGCCAAAAAGCGAGCAGGGGTACGTGTTCGTGCTGGAAGACACCGACACGGGAACCGTGGCAGGGATCTGCGCCATTGAAGTGGCCGTCGGGCTTAACGACCCGTGGTACAACTACCGCGTCGGCACCATGGTTCACGCCTCGAAAGAGCTGAACGTCTATAACGCGCTGCCCACGCTGTTTCTCTGCAATGACCACACGGGGGCCAGCGAGCTGTGCACGCTGTTCCTCGACCCGGCGTGGCGCAAAGAGGGCAACGGCTATCTGCTCTCCAAATCGCGCTTTATGTTTATGGCCGCCTTCCGCGATCGCTTTAACGAAAAAGTGGTCGCAGAGATGCGCGGCGTGATCGACGACACCGGCTACTCGCCGTTCTGGGAGAGCCTGGGCGAGCGCTTCTTCTCGATGGAGTTCAGCCGGGCGGACTACCTGTGCGGTACCGGCCAGAAAGCTTTTATTGCCGAGCTGATGCCGAAGCATCCTATCTATACCCATTTCCTCAGCCCGGAAGCGCAGGCGGTGATCGGCGAAGTGCATCCGCAAACCGCCCCCGCCCGCGCGGTGCTGGAGAAAGAAGGCTTCCGCTACCGCAACTATGTCGACATCTTTGACGGCGGGCCTACGCTTGAGTGCGATATCGACCGCGTGCGCGCAATCCGTAAAAGCCGGCTGGTTGAGGTCTCTGAAGGCCAGCCCGCGCCGGGCGACTGGCCTGCATGCCTGGTGGCGAACGAAAATTACGCCAACTTCCGCGCCATGCTGGTGCGAACCAACCCGAAATGTGAACGTCTGGTGCTGACGGCTGCTGAGCTCGATGCCCTGAAATGTAACGCCGGCGATAAGGTTCGCCTGGTGCGTCTCTGCCCTGAGGAGAAAACAGCATGACATTATGGATTAACGGTGACTGGGTCACGGGCGAAGGCGAACAGCGCGTAAAGACCAATCCGGTTGGAAAAGAGGTGCTCTGGAAGGGGCATGACGCCAGCGCCGCGCAGGTAGAACAGGCCTGCCATGCCGCTCGCCGTGCGTTTCCGGCGTGGGCAAAACAGCCTTTCGCCGTGCGCCAGGCAATTGTTGAAAAGTTTGCCGGGCTGCTGGAGGCAAACAAGGCTGAACTGACGCGCATCATCGCGTCTGAAACCAGTAAACCACGCTGGGAAGCGGCAACCGAAGTGACGGCGATGATCAATAAAATCGCCATTTCGGTCAAGGCGTACCATACCCGTACCGGCGAACAGCATACCGACATGCCGGACGGCGCGGCCACGCTGCGCCACCGTCCGCACGGCGTGCTGGCGGTGTTTGGTCCGTACAACTTCCCGGGGCATCTGCCGAATGGCCACATTGTTCCCGCGCTGCTGGCGGGCAATACCGTTATTTTCAAACCGAGCGAGCTCACGCCATTAATCGGCGAGGCGGTGGTTAAGCTGTGGGAACAGGCCGGCCTGCCGCCGGGCGTGCTGAACCTCGTGCAGGGCGGACGTGAAACCGGCCAGGCGCTGAGCGCGCTGAACGATATCGACGGCCTGCTGTTTACCGGCAGCGCCGGGACGGGCTATCAGCTGCACCGCCAGCTGGCGGGGCAGCCGGAAAAAATTCTGGCGCTGGAGATGGGCGGCAACAACCCGCTGATTGTGGAAGACCCGGATGATATCGACGCCGCGGTGCACCTGACGATTCAGTCCGCCTTTATTACCGCCGGACAGCGCTGCACCTGCGCCCGCCGCCTGCTGGTGAAGCGGGGCGCGCAGGGGGATGCCTTCCTGAAGCGTCTGGTAGAAGTGAGCGCGCGTCTGGTGCCTGCCGCGTGGAATGCCGATCCGCAGCCGTTTATCGGCGGGCTGATTTCCGAACAGGCCGCGCTGAACGTGCTGAAGGCCTGGCAGGACCACGTTGCGCGCGGCGCGAAAACCCTGCTCGAGCCGAAGCAGGTTCAGCCGGGTACCTCGCTGCTGACGCCGGGCATCGTTGAGATGAGCGGCGCGAGCAACGTGCCGGATGAAGAGGTCTTTGGCCCGCTGCTGTGCGTCTGGCGCTATGACGACTTCGATGCGGCCATTGCGATGGCGAATAACACCCGCTACGGCCTGTCGAGCGGGCTGATTTCGCCGCATCGCGAGAAGTTTGAACAACTGCTGCTGGAAGCACGCGCCGGGATTGTGAACTGGAATAAACCGCTGACCGGGGCCGCGAGCACCGCGCCGTTCGGCGGCGTGGGCGCGTCGGGCAACCATCGCGCCAGCGCGTGGTATGCCGCTGATTACTGTGCGTGGCCGATGGCGAGCCTGGAAACCCCGGCGCTGACGCTGCCGGAGACGCTGAATCCGGGGCTGGACTTTACCGGAGGGGACCGTCATGAAAGCGCGTGAAGTTAACTTTGACGGGCTGGTGGGGCTGACGCACCACTATGCCGGGCTCTCTTTTGGTAATGAAGCCTCGACGAAGCACCGCTTTCAGGTCTCGAACCCGAAGCTGGCGGCGAAGCAGGGGCTGCTAAAAATGAAGGCGCTGGCGGATGCCGGTTTCCCGCAGGCGGTGATCCCGCCGCAGGAGCGTCCGAACGTGGCGGTGCTGCGTCAGCTCGGCTTTAGCGGCACCGATGAGCAGGTGGTTGAAAAAGCGGGTACGCAGACGCCGCACCTGCTCTCGGCGGCAAGTTCGGCCTCCTCTATGTGGGTGGCCAACGCCGCGACCGTCGCGCCGTCAGCCGATACGCTGGATGGCAAAGTTCATCTGACGGTGGCGAACCTGAACAATAAATTCCACCGCGCCACCGAAGCGGAAACCACCGAGCGCGTGCTGCGCGCCATTTTCAACCATGACGCCCATTTCGCGGTGCATCAGGCCCTGCCGCAGGTGGCGATGTTTGGCGACGAAGGCGCGGCCAACCATAACCGCCTGGGGGGCGATTATGGCGACCCGGGCATGCAGCTGTTTATCTACGGACGAGAAGAGGGGGGCCACGCTGCGCCAACCCGCTATCCTGCGCGTCAGACGCTGGCGGCCAGCCAGGCCGTTGCCCGCCTGAACCAGGTCAATCCTTCCCAGGTGATTTTTGCCCAGCAGAACCCGCATGTGATCGACCAGGGCGTGTTCCACAACGACGTGATTGCCGTTTCCAACCGCCAGGTGCTGTTCTGCCACGAGCAGGCGTTTGCCCATCAGGAAAAGCTGCTCGCCACGCTGCATGAGCGCGTGCGCGGCTTCACGGCAATTCAGGTGCCAACGGAGGCGGTGAGCGTGCAGGACGCGGTCGAAACGTATCTGTTCAATAGCCAGCTGCTGAGCCGCGATGACGGCAGCATGATGCTGGTCCTGCCGCAGGAGTCCCGGGATCATCAGGGCGTGTGGCGCTACCTGACTGAGCTGGTGAAGGCCGATAACCCGATTGACGAACTGCGCGTTTTTGATCTGCGCGAAAGCATGGCTAACGGCGGTGGCCCAGCCTGTTTACGTCTGCGCGTGGTCTTGACCCAGGACGAAATGCAGGCGGTTAACCCGGCGGTCATGATGAACGATACGCTCTTTACCCGTCTGAATGACTGGGTCGATCGCTACTATCGCGATCGGCTAACGCAGGCGGATCTGGTTGACCCGCAGCTTCTGCGTGAAGGACGCGAGGCGCTGGACGCGTTATCGACAATCCTGCAGCTGGGATCGGTTTACCCGTTCCAGCGCTAAAGGAGTGGATATGGAAAATTTACTGGCGCTGACCCTGGCCGATGAGACGCCGGAACAGAAAGAGGGGGACGGCCCCTCATTTCGCTGGCGGTGGCTGGGGCGCGGGGTGCTTGAGCTGACGCCGACCGCAAAAAGCGATCTCTCGCTGCTGCTTTCAACGGGCATTCACGGGAATGAAACGGCACCCGTTGAGATTGTCGATCTGCTGCTGCACGCGCTGTATCGCGGTGAGATCGCCCTGACGTGCCGCGTGCTGGTGGTGCTCGGCAATCCCCCTGCGCTGGCGCAAAACAAACGGTATTTGGTCAGCGACATTAACCGCATGTTCGGCGGGCGCTGGTCGCAGTTTCCGCAGAGCGATGAAACGGCGCGGGCAGCGTGGCTGGAGAGCGTCGTGACCGCGTTTTTTGCCGCTGCGGGGCCCGTGCGCTGGCATCTGGATCTGCATACGGCAATCCGCGCGTCTTACCATGTTCGCTTCGGCGTGCTGCCGCAGCGCAATCAGCCGTGGGAGGAAGATTTCCTGAGCTGGCTGGGAGACGCCGGGCTGGAGGCGCTGGTATTTCACCAGTCGCCGGGCGGAACCTTTACGCACTTCACCAGTGAGAACTTTGGTGCGTTGTCCTGTACGCTGGAGCTGGGGAAAGCGCTGCCGTTTGGCCAGAACGATCTCACCCGCTTTGCGCCTACGCATCTCGCCCTGCGGGCGCTGCTGGGAGGAAAGGCTCCCGAGCACGCGCATCAGCCCGTTGAGCGGTACCGGGTCGTACAGCAGATCACACGCCGCAGCGATGCCTTCCTGCTGCATATGGCCGCGCATACTCTGAACTTCACCCCGTTTCGCAAAGGGGCGCTGCTGGCCGAGGATGGCGAGGAGCGTTACGAGGTGCAGAAAACCACCGAGTATGTTTTATTCCCTAACCCCACCGTCGCGTTTGGCCTGCGGGCCGGGCTGATGCTGGAAAAAATATCCTGAACCTTTCCCCTCTCATCATTCGGGAGGGGGAAGTAAAAAACTTTTCTTAACGATTAAAGCGCTTGCGCTTGTTTTGCAGAATATTCCTGGTGAATTGCTTTATTATTCACCTTCACTCCGTTATAATTCTTCTAAATCGCTTTAAAATCATCGCATTGAATATTTTTTGTTGCAACTCTCCACGCTTTATCCTTATTTCCTCCACATTTGGCGAAAATTTGTTTTTTACACTTTCATTGTTTTACCGTTGCTCTGACTAATTGACGATAAACCTCGTAAAGTTAATCTCGTCAACACGGCATAGCGCCGAAGAATAACTGAAAGAAAGGAAATAAATTATGCGTAAGTTTACTGCACTGTTTGTTGCTTCTACCCTGGCTCTGGGCGCTACCAGCATGGCGTTCGCCGCAGATACTGCGACCACCACCACTGCCGCGCCTGCTGAAGGCAAAATGATGATGCATCATAAAGGTCCGGGTATGCACAACGAGATGATGATGTTTAAGGATCTCAACCTGACGGATGCGCAGAAGCAGCAGATCCGCGACATCAGAAAAGGTGAACGCGACCAGATGAAACGTCCTCCGCTTGAAGAGCGTCGTGCGATGCATGACATCATCGCCAGCGACAGCTTCGACAAGGCGAAAGCCGAAGCGCAGATTGACAAAATGGCCGCGCAGCACAAAGCCCGCATGCTGGCTCACATGGAAACTCAGAACAAGATCTACAACATTCTGACCCCGGAACAGAAAAAACAATTTAATGCGAATTTTGAGAAGCGTCTGACAGAACGTCCGGCGATGGAAGGTAAAATGCCAGCACCAACCGAATAATCGGTTCACACTCTTAAGACCGCCGGGATCCTGTCCACAAAAGCGCAATCGCTGTGGACAGGACCGGCGGTTTTTCTTTCCTGCCCTCTTGCCTGCCGCCGCCAGCGCGGTATCCTCCTGTAGTCGCTTCAGGGAATGTTTGTAGAGTCATGGCGTTAGCATTTTTATTAACGTTGCGCTAAGGCCTGCCCGTTCTGCTGCCGATACTGTTTCTGTGAATACCCAACGATAACAATCAAGACAGCAACGATAGCAATATCCTTGCCCTGGCACGGGTTGTGCCATTCAGGAGTGGTGATGGAGTTCTTTGATATCCGTAAGATGCCGGTCAGCCTCTGGCGCAATGGTGCTGGCGAAACGCGTGAGATTTGCTGCTTCCCTCCCGCGACGAGGGATTTTCACTGGCGTGCCAGTATCGCGACTATCGCCAGCAACGGCGAATTCTCCTCGTTTCCCGGCGTCGATCGGGTGATTACTTTGCTGGAAGGCGGGGAGGTGACCCTGGATGCCGGTCAGGCGTTCTTCCATACCCTGAAGCACCATCAGCCCTATAGCTTTGCCGGCGACCTGCCGGTGAAAGCGCTGCTGTCCGATGGGCGGATGGCGATGGACTTCAACATCATGACCCGCCGCGACTGCTGCCGGGCGAAGGTGCGCGTGGCTGACCGTACCTTTACCACCTTTGGCACACGCGGGGGCGTGGTGTTTGTGTTAAGCGGGGCGTGGCAGCTGGGCGATAAGTTGCTGACGGCCGATCAGGGCGCCAGCTGGGAGGAGGGTACCCATACGCTGCGTCTGCTGGAGGCTCAGGGTACCTTATTGTTCAGCGAAATCACATGGCTGCCAGGCCATTGAGTTCAATGATCTCAAACTTACCGGCCAGGACAGGTTTACAGAGAATTTTGTAGCCATCGTGGTCAAATCCGGCGGGCGTGCGCAGCAGGGTTGCCGCGTCGTTGATGTTGTCGACAGCGCCCAGCCAGAGCCAGTTATTGACGATGTGATACTGGGTCATTGTCTCGCCCACCTCTTTGAGCGCAACGGCGCTTTCCCAGGGCCAGCAGTTCACGTTGATGGCTGCCAGACCGCTGAGGAGGCGGGCCTGGTGCGCCTCAACGCTTTCTTTCCCGCAGCAGGCACCGGCGCAGCGCTTCAGCGCGGATCGAAAACAGGCGCGTCCGCGGGTGGTTGCCTCCAGACCTAAAAGGCTGTAGCAAAGCTGGAGCTCGTCCGCGAGCGTCTGCAGCGCCTGAAGTGCGGCTCGTTTATTGGCGAACAGCCCGTAGAGATTCGGGGCATGAGAAAAATCAACGTCGCGCGCGTAGACGACCTGCGGCTTGCCCTCGCTGATCTGCAGGGAGCAGAGCTGACGGTTGCGGCGCAGGCGCTTGTTGAACAGCGGCTGCTGTTCTTTTATCAACCGCGCCTCCAGCAACAGCGCGCCCATTTCTCCGGCCGTCTGGAACCAGGTAATGCGTCGCGACTGGCGCAGCATGGCGGCTTCGTCCGGCGTACGAAGATGGGATAATACCCGACTGCGGATGTTAACGCTCTTGCCGATGTAGAGCGGGAGAGTGTCGCTTTCGCCGTGAAAGATGTACACGCCCGGCTGTTTAGGCAGTGCCTCAAGCCAGGGGCGAAGGTGCTCGGGATATTCGTAGATAGCCGCCGCTTCAAACTCAAGACGCGGGGCGGATTGACGCCTGCTCACATACTGCTCCATATACTGTTCAGGTATACAGTGTAGCAGGAGTGTGGTGGTTAAAAAAGAGCCGGGTGGCGGCGACACCTACCCGGCCATGACGTGCGGCCTGATGCCCTCACCCCAACCCTCTCCCACGGGAGAGGGCGCAAACACTAAAAACGGTAACCTGGGGTTACCGTTTTGCTTTTATTTCTTCCAGAAGTCGTCAAACACCGTAATCGGTGGGCGACGCTTGTGCTCGGTTTTCAGATACCAGCCTACGATGATTTTCGCGGTACCTTCATCCAGCTTTTTGCCTTCCAGATAATCATCAATGTTGTCGTAGGTGACGCCAAGGGCCGCTTCATCCGGCAGGGAAGGGCGATCGTCTTCAAGGTCCGCTGTCGGCGCTTTCTTATACAGATGCTCAGGACAGCCCAGCGCGGCCAGCAGTTGCTTACCCTGACGCTTGTTCAGACGGAAGATAGGGTTAATGTCGGTGCCGCCGTCGCCGTATTTGGTGAAGAAACCGGTGATCGCTTCTGCCGCATGGTCGGTGCCGACGACGACGCCTTTGGTCATCCCGGCGATGCTGTACTGCGCTTTCATGCGCTCGCGGGCTTTTTCGTTGCCGCGAACAAAATCGCTCAGCTCAATGCCCGCTTCGCGAAGCGCCTGCTCGCTTGCCAGCACCGAGCCCTTAATATTCACGGTCAGCACGCGGTCAGGCTGAATGAAGGTAATGGCATCCTGGCAATCCTGCTCGTCCGCCTGCACGCCATAAGGAAGACGCACCGCGATAAACTGCAGCGTCTCATCGCCCGTCTCTTCGCGAAGCTCTGAAATTGCCATCTGGCAGAGTTTACCGGTCAGGGTAGAGTCCTGGCCGCCACTGATGCCCAGCACCAGGGATTTCAGGAAAGCGTTCTTTTTTAAGTACGATTTTAAAAAATCCACGCTGCGGCGGATCTCTTCATGTGCATCTACCGTGGGCTTCGCGCCCAGTGCCTGAATAATCTCTTGTTGCAGAGCCATCACGCCCTCCATATGCAGTACATAAACAGATTGTGTTAGCTGTTAAAACTAACCCTTTGGGCGAGAAACGACAAGGATCACAGTTTCGAGTGCGCTAATTTGCGCCGATTTAGCAGGTTATCGTTGTTTTATTAGAATTTTCCGAAATTCGTCTGGCGTAACTCACAAAGTTGAACAATAGTACTTTTTATCCCATGCTTATATAACACGCTGATAAACAAGAGGACGGAATATGAACAAGAACGTAGCAGGAATTCTTAGCGCAGCGGCGGTACTGACTATGCTGGCAGGGTGTACGGCTTACGATCGCACCAAGGATCAGTTTACGCAGCCCGTAGTAAAAGACGTTAAAAAAGGGATGACCCGTTCGCAGGTGGCCGCGATTGCCGGCAAACCTTCTTCTGAAGTAACCATGATTCATGCGAAAGGGACCTGCCAGACCTATATCCTGGGTCAACGTGATGGTAAGGCAGAAACCTACTTTGTCGCGCTGGATGATACCGGTCATGTGATCAACTCCGGCTATCAGACCTGTGCTGAATACGACACCGATCCGCAGGCACCTAAGGCGCAGTAACCCTCCTTGCCTGAGGATGTTAACAAACCGGCCCAGGGGCCGGTTTTTTTATGCATACGTAAATCTTATTTCTTTGCGCGAATTATTTGCCCGAAATGTGAAGGGAGTCAACAAGCCAGGTCAATGAGAGACAATTTGAGTCTATCCAGAATTATCCCCTGTCTGTACCATTGCGTATACTCACTCCAACGATAAACAACAGTACGCAAGCTACCTGTCTGCCGGGACAGCGAGTCGAGTGATAGCGCGATGGCAGGTAGTCATACAAGAGGGAAAACACGATGGAAAAGAAACATATCTACCTGTTCTGCTCAGCGGGCATGTCAACCTCGCTTCTGGTGTCAAAGATGCGTGCGCAGGCTGAAAAGTATGAAGTCCCTGTGGTGATTGAAGCGTTTCCAGAGACGCTGGCGGGCGAAAAAGGCCAGACAGCCGATGTCGTTTTACTGGGGCCGCAAATTGCCTATATGTTGCCCGAAATTCAACGACTGTTACCGAATAAACCGGTCGAAGTGATCGACTCGGGGCTGTACGGCAAGATTGATGGTTTAGGTGTTCTTAAAGCTGCTGTGGCAGCAATTAAAAAAGCTGCTAATTAATTTTTATTTTTCCCGTCAAAGAGTTATTTCACACACAATACGCCGTAACATGCGTTACGGCATTTAAGGGTATTTTCCTATGAGTAAAGTCATCGCTTCACTTGAAAAGGTACTCCTTCCTTTTGCTGTTAAAATAGGAAAGCAGCCTCACGTTAACGCCATCAAAAACGGTTTTATTAAATTAATGCCGTTGACGCTGGCCGGGGCCATGTTCGTTTTAATTAACAACGTTTTTCTGAGCTTTGGTGAAGGTTCCTTCTTTTATTCATTAGGAATTAGGTTAGACGCTTCCACTATTGAAACCCTTAATGGTTTTAAAGCCATCGGCGGCAACGTCTATAACGGTACGTTGGGGATTATGTCGCTGATGGCGCCTTTCTTTATTGGGATGGCACTGGCAGAAGAGCGTAAAGTCGATCCGCTGGCCGCCGGGTTATTATCCGTTGCTGCCTTTATGACCGTCACGCCTTACAGCGTGGGTGAAGCCTATGCCGTCGGTGCCAACTGGCTGGGTGGGGCCAACATTATCTCCGGTATTGTTATCGGCCTGGTGGTGGCAGAAATGTTCACCTTTATTATCCGTCGCAACTGGGTTATCCGCCTGCCGGATAGCGTACCGGCTTCCGTTTCCCGTTCATTTTCCGCGTTGATTCCGGGCTTCATTATTCTCTCTATCATGGGGATTATCGCCTGGGCGCTCTCCCACTGGGGCACAAACTTCCACCAGATCATCATGGACTCTATCTCTACGCCGCTGGCGTCGATGGGTGGCGTGGTCGGTTGGGCGTATGTGATTTTCACCTCTCTGCTGTGGTTCTTTGGCGTGCATGGTTCACTGGCACTGGCCGCGCTGGACAGCGGGATTATGACCCCCTGGGCACTGGAAAACGTTGCGCTTTACCAGCAGTACGGCTCCGTTGACGCGGCGCTGGCAGCCGGTAAAACCTTCCATGTGTGGGCGAAGCCGATGCTTGACTCCTATATCTTCCTGGGCGGTACCGGGGCGACCTTGGGTCTGATCATCGCGGTCTTTATTGTCTCTCGTCGTGCTGATTACCGTCAGGTCGCGAAGCTGGCGCTGCCATCAGGCATCTTCCAGATTAACGAACCGATTCTGTTCGGTCTGCCAATCATCATGAACCCGGTAATGTTCATTCCGTTCATCCTGATTCAGCCGCTGCTGGCCGCTATCACCCTGACGGCGTATTACATGGGCATCATTCCACCGATTACCAACATTGCACCGTGGACCATGCCAGCAGGTCTGGGCGCCTTCTTCAACACCAACGGCAGCGTCGCAGCCTTCCTGCTGGCGATATTCAACCTCGGGATTGCCACCCTGCTGTACATGCCATTCGTGGCGATTGCCAACAAAGCCGCCACCATCATTGATGAAGAAGAGAGCGAAGAGGATATTGCCCTCTCACTGAAATTCTAAGATTGACCGGCGCGGGGAAGCCTGCGCCAGCCACAAGGAGCTTAAACATGTTAGATTTGGATAGTATTGTCGCAGACGAAGCCGCCGAGAACGATCTTGAAGAAGTGGTGATGGGGCTTATCATCAACTCCGGACAGGCCCGCAGCCTGGCCTATGCCGCACTGAAGCAGGCTAAGCAGGGGGATTTCGCCGCCGCGAAAACCATGATGGAACAGTCCCGCACGGCGCTGAATGAAGCGCACCTGGTGCAGACAAAGCTGATTGAAAGCGATCAGGGCGAAGGGAAGATGAAGGTCAGCCTGGTGCTGGTCCACGCGCAGGATCACCTGATGACCTCGATGCTGGCGCGTGAGCTGGTGGCGGAGCTCATTGAGCTTCACGAGAAGATGCAGTAAGTCAGACTGAGCAGCAGGAGGTCAGCACGATGGAAATTAAAACCGCACTTGAACAGCAGCTGTTTAATGGCAAAAATTTTCATGTGGTTATCTACAACAAAACGGAGAGCGCCAGTGGTCTGCACCAGCATGACTACTACGAGTTCACGATTGTTCTGACCGGTCGCTACTACCAGGAGATCAACGGTAAGCGCGTCCTGCTTGAGCGAGGGGATTTTGTCTTCCTGCCGATGGGGTCTTATCACCAGAGCTTTTACGAATTTGGTGCCACCCGCATTCTGAACGTGGGCGTCAGCAGACGTTTCTTCGAGAAGCACTATCTGCCGCTGGTGCCGTTCTGCTTCGTTGCCTCCCAGGTCTATCGGGTCAAAAACGAGTTCATGACCTGGATTGAGACGGTTATCGCTTCGCTTAACTTCCGCGACAATGAATTTGATGAGTTTATTGAAACGGTGACATTCTATGTGATGAACCGGCTGCGCCATCATCGTGAAGAGCAGCAGGTGACGGATGATATTCCGCAATGGCTGCGCGGCACCGTTGAGCTGATGCACGATAAAGGCCAGTTCAGCGAAAATGCGCTGGAAAATATGGTGTCGCTGTCGGGCAAATCCCAGGAATATCTGACCCGTGCAACGCAGCGCTATTATCGTAAAACGCCCGTGCAAATTATTAATGAAATCCGCATTAACTTTGCCAAAAAACAGCTGGAAATTACCAACTATTCTGTCACCGATATTGCGTACGAGTCAGGATACAGCAGTCCCAGCCTGTTTATTAAGACCTTTAAAAAATTGACGTCATTCACACCGAACAGTTACCGGAAGAATTTAACGGTAATGAATTAACTTTCGGCGGATTACCCGCCACAAATATTGCTTTAATGGCTTGCCCAAATAGCGGGAAGAGTACGCTATACCTTGCAGGCGATTAACCTGATACGCTAAGGGAGATATTATGCAGAAGAAATTAAAAGTCGTAACCATTGGTGGCGGCAGCAGCTATACCCCGGAACTACTTGAAGGTTTCCTGAAACGTTATCATGAATTACCGGTCAGCGAATTATGGCTGGTGGACGTTGAGGAAGGTCAGGAGAAGCTGAATATTATTTTCGACCTGTGCAAGCGCATGGTGGAAAAAGCGGGCGTGCCTTTGACCGTGCATAAAACCCTGGACCGTCGTCTGGCGCTGAAAGATGCGGATTTCGTCACCACCCAGCTGCGCGTTGGCCAGCTGAAGGCGCGCGAGCTGGACGAGCGTATTCCGCTGAGCCACGGCTATCTGGGGCAGGAGACCAACGGCGCTGGCGGCCTGTTTAAAGGTCTGCGTACCATCCCGGTCATTTTCGACATCGTCAAAGACGTGCAGGAGATCTGCCCGAACGCGTGGGTGATTAACTTCACCAACCCGGCCGGGATGGTCACTGAAGCGGTCTATCGTCATACCGGCTTCAAACGTTTTATCGGCGTCTGCAACATTCCGATCGGCATGAAGATGTTTATCCGCGACGTGCTGGCGCTGACCGACAGCGACGATCTCTCCATCGATCTGTTCGGCCTGAACCACATGGTGTTTATTAAAGATGTCATCGTGAACGGAAAATCGCGCTTTGCCGAGCTCCTCGACGGCGTGGCTTCCGGTCGCCTGACGGCGGCATCCGTGAAAAACATCTTTGACCTGCCGTTCAGCGAAGGGCTGATCCGCTCGCTGAACCTGCTCCCGTGCTCGTACCTGCTTTACTACTTCAAGCAGAAAGAGATGCTGGCCATCGAAATGGGCGAGTACTATAAGGGCGGCGCGCGCGCGCAGATCGTTCAGAAGGTCGAGAAGCAGCTGTTCGATTTGTATAAAGACCCGAACCTGAACGTCAAACCGAAAGAACTGGAGCAGCGCGGCGGGGCCTACTACTCCGATGCGGCGTGTGAAGTGATCAACGCCATCTACAACGACAAGCAGGCGGAACACTATGTCAACGTGCCGCATCACGGTCATATCGACAATATCCCGGCGGACTGGGCCGTCGAGATGACCTGCATCCTGGGGCGCGAGGGCGCTAAACCGCATCCACGCATTACCCACTTCGATGATAAGGTCATGGGCCTGATCCACACCATTAAGGGCTTTGAAGTGGCGGCAAGCAACGCGGCGCTGAGCGGCGAGCTCAATGATGTTCTGCTGGCGCTGAACCTCAGCCCGCTGGTGCATTCAGACCGCGATGCGGAGCAGCTGGCCAGCGAGATGATCCTGGCACATGAAAAATGGTTGCCGAATTTTGCCGCCACGATCGAGAAGCTGAAGTTCAAACACCACTAAGAGGACGCACAATGGAAAACCTGCTGATCGTTAATGCTGATGACTTTGGTCTCTCGAAAGGCCAGAACTACGGCATTATTGAAGCCTGTCGCCGGGGGGTTGTGACCTCTACCACGGCACTGGTGAATGGTGAGGCGGTTGAACACGCGGCGCAGCTGAGCCGCGAGGTGCCGGCGCTGGGCGTCGGCATGCATTTTGTGCTGACGCTCGGGATGCCGCTTTCGCCAATGCCGGGCCTGACGCGCGACGGACAGCTTGGAAAGTGGATTTGGGAACTGGCGGAGCAGGATGCTCTGCCGCTCGAAGAGATTGCCCGCGAGCTGGACTGTCAGTTCAACCGCTTCGTTGATGTGTTTGGTCAGGCGCCGACGCATATCGACAGCCATCACCACGTGCATATGATCCCGGCGATTTTCCCGATTGTCGCCGGGTTTGCCCAGCGCAAAGGCGTGGCGATGCGCGTGGATAGGGAGGCGCGCGGCGTGCCCGACTGCGACGTGACAACCACTGAGGGGTTCAGCAGCGCATTTTACGGCGACGAGATCGACGAAGTGCTGTTCCTGAAGGTGCTGGACGATTCCGCCGCGCGGGGGGAAAAGTCGGTAGAAGTGATGGCGCATCCGGCTTTTGTCGATAACACCGTGCGGAAAAGCGCCTACTGCTGGCCGCGCCTGGCGGAGCTGGACGTGCTGACGTCGGCGTCGCTGAAGTATGCGATTGCCGAGCGCGGGTATCGGTTGGGGACGTTTGGGGATCTTTGAGATAAAGCCCGGTGGCGGCTTCGCCTTACCGGGCCTACAAAACCAATCGAATGTAGGCCGGGTAAGCGCAAGCGCCACCCGGCTTTTCTTACGCCGGAATCTGATCGATCTTGCTGCTGCGCGACCAGACGCGGTGCGCGGCGAGCAAATCAAACAGCTTCGTCATAAAGGCATCGTCAACGTTATCTCCCTCGACAATGCCGTCTTCACCCTGATCGGTCACCTTCAGCTGCGCTTTAAATTGTCGCGCGTCGCCGGACAGCGCGATCGGTTTCAGGTGCTTATAGGCTTCCAGCAGATAATAGACGGCGTCCCCGTTGGTCAGCAGGCTGGCAATATCCCCGCACGGCACAATCACCGCATCGACGGTCAGCGATGGCGCCCCGGCAAAGGTTGCGGCCACCGGCAGCACTGAGCCATCGTCAGCCGTCACTTCACCCATGCGGGAATAGAGCAGTTTGGCATGCACGCCCTGAGTCTTCAGCGCCTGCATAATCCCCAGCACGTCGCTGGCGCGGGTTTTGTCATTCAGCAGAATGGCGACCACGCGGCCTTTAATCGAGCCGCCCGGCACGGCATACAGGCTCAGCGACGGATCTTTCTTCACGCCGTTAACCTCTTTCGGCGGAGCAAGGTTGCGCTGCTCGTCGGTCAGTGTAATGCCCAGGTTATCCGCGACGCTCTGGGCAAGCTGAATATCAATATGCGCCAGCTGATCGACCACGCGCTCGCGAATGTAGGTGCGCACCACTTTACTCAGCTCAAAGCTGAAGCCGCCGATGATGTGCTGTTGCTCAATCGGCGTCTGGCTGTTCCAGAACAGGCGAGGGTGGGCGTAATACTCACCGAACGAGGGGCTGCGCTCGCGAATTTTATTGCCATCGATACGCTCCTGATACGATTCGAATCCACCGCGTTTCGGGCCGGGAGGCGTTTCACGCGGCCAGTTATCGTTAATGGAGTTCGGCTCATAGTTTGCCGGGTTGGTATCAATATCCTGACGGTGCATCCCGTCGCGCTGGAAGTTGTGATACGGGCAGGTTGGGCGGTTAATCGGAATTTCGTGGAAGTTCGGCCCGCCGAGTCGGCTAATCTGCGTATCGGTATAGGAGAACAGGCGTCCCTGCAGGAGCGGATCGTTGGTGAAGTCCAGCCCCGGCACGATATGCCCCGGGTGGAACGCGGCCTGCTCGTTTTCGGCAAAGAAATTATCCGGGTTGCGGTTGAGCACCATTTTACCCACCAGCTGCACCGGCACCAGCTCTTCCGGGATCAGCTTCGTCGGGTCCAGAAGGTCGAAATCGAACTTAAATTCGTCCTCTTCCGGTATGAGCTGCAGGCCCAGTTCGTATTCCGGGAAGTCGCCCGCTTCAATGGATTCCCACAGCTCGCGGCGATGGAAGTCCGGATCGCGTCCCGTCAGCTTTTGCGCCTCGTCCCATACCAGCGAGGCTTTACCCGCGACAGGCTTCCAGTGGAAGCGGACAAACGTGGCTTTCCCCTCGGCGTTGATCAGACGGAAGGTATGGATGCCAAACCCCTCCATGGTGCGATAGCTGCGCGGAATGCCGCGGTCTGACATCGCCCACATCACGTTGTGTAAGGTTTCAGGCTGCAGGGAGACATAGTCCCAGAAGGTGTCGTGCGCACTTTGTCCCTGCGGTATGGCCCAGTGGGGCTCCGGTTTTACCGCATGGACAAAGTCAGGAAATTTATGCGCGTCCTGAATGAAAAACACCGGGGTGTTGTTGCCCACCAGATCGAAAATACCCTCTTCGGTATAAAACTTGGTGGCAAAGCCGCGGATATCCCGGACGGTATCTGCCGACCCCGCGCCGCCCTGCACGGTGGAGAAACGCACAAACACCGGGGTAATTTTATCCGGGTCGGAGAGGAAATCCGCTTTGGTGATCGCTTTCAGGCTCTTGTAGGGCTGAAAGTAGCCGTGCGCCGCGGAACCGCGCGCGTGGACGATGCGTTCTGGTATCCGCTCGTGGTCAAAATGGGTGATTTTTTCCCGCAGGATAAAGTCTTCCAGCAGAGTTGGGCCGCGCACGCCTGCGCGAAGGGAGTTCTGATCGTCAGCAATACGCACGCCCTGATTGGTGGTGAGCGCAAAACCTTCGCCGCCTTTACGGTGTGGCTCAAGAGATTTCAGCTTCTCGTTTCCCGTGTCCGGCGATTTCATGCTTCCCGGTGCGGTAGGCTGTTCGCCCGGTGCGGAGGGGCCAGGGGAGGGGCGGTGAGAGCCGTCTGCAGGGGCGAGAGAGTCCATACCCGGTTGAGATTCTTCAGTGCCATGAATCGGTGATTGATGTGTTTTATCTTTGTTCGACATTGCACGCTTCTCCTTTATCCATTGCTAAAAACCCTATTAAGGATAGAACAATGTCACGACATGGTTCGCGAACTAAGAGTTTTCACATGCCGTGATTAGCGAAAGGAGCCATCTCACCCACTCGGAGCGCGACGGAAGGCAGCAGGATCGGCTATCATAGAATTTTCCTGCTTCAAGAATTTTGCTTTAGTGAATCCGTCGCTTATGAAACCTCTTCGTCAACAAAACCGCCAGGTTATTAGCTATGTGCCCCGCGTTGAGCCCGCGCCGCCTGACCATGCCCTGAAAGTGGAGGGCTTTCGTGATGTCTGGCTGCTGCGGGGGAAATACGTGGCCTTTGTGCTGATCGGCGAACATTTCCGTCGCTCTCCCACGTTTACGGTGCCGGAGTCCGCACAGCGGTGGGCGATGCAGATCCGCCAGGATGAAGAGGTTGAAGAATAACAGCCATAAAAAAACCGCCTGATGGCGGTTTTTTTATTTCTACCGTGATTAACGGTGCGCCAGCTCGGCGTCGTCTTCACTTTCCAGAATCGCTTTGTCGGTCTGCTTCAGCCACTGGCTGGTCAGCGTACCGGCGGTCATGGAGCCGCTCACGTTCAGCGCGGTACGACCCATGTCGATCAGCGGCTCAACGGAGATCAGCAGGGCGACCAGCGTTACGGGCAGACCCAGCGCAGGCAGCACAATCAGCGCGGCGAAGGTTGCGCCACCGCCAACACCCGCAACGCCTGCGGAGCTTACGGTAACAATCCCGACCAGCGTGGCGATCCATACCGGATCCAGCGGGTTGATACCCACCGTCGGCGCGACCATCACGGCCAGCATCGCCGGGTACAGACCCGCACAGCCGTTCTGACCAATGGTGGCACCAAAGGAGGCAGAGAAGCTGGCGATGGATTCAGGCACGCCCAGACGACGGGTTTGCGCTTCAACGTTCAGCGGAATAGACGCGGCGCTGGAACGGCTGGTGAAGGCAAAGGTCAGTACCGGCCAGACTTTACGGAAGTATTTCAGCGGGCTGACGCCGTTCACGCCCAGCAGGATGCCGTGCACCACGAACATAATGCCCAGGCCGAGATACGAGGCGACAACGAAGCTGCCCAGCTTAATGATGTCCTGCAGGTTAGAGCCGGCAACCACTTTGGTCATCAGCGCCAGCACACCGTAAGGGGTGAGCTGCATAACCAGACGAACCAGCTTCATCACCCAGCTTTGCAGGGTGTCAATCGCGATCAGCACACGTTCGCCTTTTGGCGCGTCGTCTTTCAGCAGCTTCAGCGCCGCGACGCCCAGGAACGCAGCGAAAATAACCACGCTGATGATCGAGGTTGGGCTCGCACCGGTCAGGTCAGCAAACGGGTTCTTCGGAATGAAGGAGAGCACCATCTGCGGCACGGTCAGGTCAGCTACTTTACCCACATAGTTGGTCTGAATTGCGGTAAGACGTGCCGTTTCAGCGGTACCCTGAACCAGACCTTCTGCGGTCAGGCCAAACAAGTTGGTGACCAGCACACCCACCAGCGCGGCAATCAGCGTGGTGAACAACAGCGTACCAATGGTCAGGAAACTGATTTTTCCTAGCTGAGTGGCGTTATGCAGGCGGGCCACGGCGCTCAGAATAGAGGCGAACACCAGCGGCATAACGATCATCTGCAGCAGCTGGACGTAGCCGTTACCGACAATGTTGAACCACTGAATGGAATCTTTCAGAACTGGATTATCGGAGCCATAAATTGCCTGTAATGCCAGACCAAATACGACACCCATGGCCAGACCAACCAGCACCTTTTTCGCCAGGCTCCACTGTTTGTGGCGCGCCTGCGCGAGAAGCAATAGCAATATAACGAACGCAACGACGTTCGCGATGAGTGGAAAATTCATCCCCGTTCTCCTGATTTATTATTGGGTCGGTTTTTACCGATCCTGTTGGCGGAAGGTTAGCAGAAGTGTGATGTAGCGCTTATATCCAAATGGAATGGGTTATGACAAATGGGATAATTTTGTCGGTTTACTGTTCAATCTGGTGATGAATAAAGCGATTGAACTGAAATTGCAGCGAATTAATCATCTGGGAAGACCAGCGGACTGCACTGTTTTCGGGCAAGGTTTGCGGCATCCAGACGGCGTAAGCAAACAGCGCCATGCACAATACCCGCTCAAGCTGGTTACCTTTCTGCGGTGCGAGGATGGGAAAACGGAAACGCCAGCGGCAGGGCCATAGCAGCGGCACGCCCGCAGGCGTCAGCATATCGGCCAGAATATGGCTTAAATAGCCCAGCACCATCCCCTGGATGGCATCGGCGGGGACTATCCAGCTTTCAGGCACTTTTAAATAGAACAGCGTCAGCAGGCCAAACACGGCCAGCAGGCTGTGCGTAAACCCCCGGTGGCCGAACGCGCGGGCGATGGGTTTCGACACCCATTTCAGACGCTGTCCGAGGAAGGATTTAGGGTGGTCGATGTCGGGCAGCAGACAGGTCAATACGGCGGAAGGGACAATATGCCACCAGTCCCCCTGTGCCAGCATGGGGGTAAGTTCAGCGTTTTTGGCAAATACTGCGCACGCAATAGAAAAAAGCAGGTGGCCTTCCGCCGTCATGATAAAACCCACGAAACTGTCAATTCATACAGTATAGGGTTTTTATACAGTAGGCGGAAGAGGTGACGGTGTAACTGTTTGTCACAAACCGAAGGAGGGCGTTAACCGCCCTGCAGGTGGCGCGCCGTCAGTTCTGCCAGTGAATGTAGCTTCACGTCGGCAAGCGCAAACCGGGGATCGTGGCGGCCTTCTTCCGCAGGCACCACAATGGAGCGCATCCGCGCGGCTTTAGAGGCCACCATACCGTTAACGGAATCTTCCAGCGCAACGCAGCTGAGGGGATCCAGGCCGAGCTTAGCGGCACAGTCCAGATAGACCTGTGGGTGCGGCTTGCTGTAAGGCAATTTTTCAGCGGATGCCAGCGCGTCAAAACTGTCGCGCAGTTCAAACATCGTGAGCACTTTTTCCAGCATATGCAGCGGTGAAGCGGAAGCCAGGCCAACCTTCAGCCCCTGGGCTTTACACAGCGCGACAGCCTCACGTACGCCGGGCAGCAGCGGCCGGCTCTCTTCCACCAGAGAAATGGCGCGGCTGATAATGCGTGCGGTCACCTCATTGCGATCGGGACCCACCCACGGCTGTTGGGCAAACCACAGGTCAACCACCATATCGATGCGCAGGCCCAGCGTATCGGGTAGTTCATTACGGCGGCTGATATCGACGCCCAGACTGGCCATCACATCCAGTTCGGCGCGATCCCACAGCGGTTCGGAATCGATCAGTAATCCATCCATGTCAAAAATTGCGGCAAGAATTTGGCGCGGTGTCGACATCACAACGTCTCCTTATCCAGGGTGTTCGACAGACGATACGTGCTAAGCACAATCTGCAATTTAGCATATTGCTTTTAAAGAGCGGGCGAAATTGATGGCCAGCAGGTAGACTTAGGCACAAATAACGCGTCTTTATGAAGAGGAACTGATGACGTATCAACAAGCTGGACGCATTGCGGTCTTAAAACGTATTGCTGGCTGGGTGATTTTTATTCCTGCCGTCATTTCTACGCTGATTTCTGTACTCAAATTTATGTACGATCACAGCGAAAAACAGCCGGGTATCAGTGCGGTAATGCTTGATTTCGCTCATGTCATGATTGAGATGATGCGTTTTAATACGCCATTTTTGAATGTTTTCTGGTTTAACTCACCCACCCCGGATTTTCATCATCAGCTGAATATCGGCTTCTGGGTGATATACGCCCTGATCTTTGTCGCGCTGGCACTGCAGGCCTCTGGCGCGAGAATGAGCCGCCAGACGCGCTTTTTACGCGAAGGCGTTGAGGATCAGTTGATTCTGGAGCAGGCCAAAGGCCCGGAAGGCATGAGCCGGGAGCAGATCGAATCCCGCATTGTTGTGCCGCGTCACACCATTTTCCTGCAAATTTTCCCGCTCTATATCCTTCCCGTGATCATCATTGTGGCGGGATACTTCTTCTTCTCACTGCTCGGTTTTCTGTAAGCGATAAGGGTGGCGGCAAGGCCACCCGTGCGCGTCTCAGGCGGCAAGCATACGCTCGAGTGCCCGCTGGGCGTTAACCAGGTGTTCTCCGCCAAAAAGAATGGCACGGTTCATCAGCGTATAAAGCTGATACACCGGCTGGCGGTCGAGGAAACCGGGCGGCAGGGGGGAAACAGACTGGTATCCGTCGTATATTTGCGGTGGCTGCTCCGGATGAAGCGGCAGCATGGCAAGATCGCACTCTCTGTCACCCCAGTAGCAGGCCGGGTCGAAGATGTAGGGGCCGTTGGGACCCAGCGCGCAGTTATCAGACCACAAATCGCCGTGAAGCAGAGACGCCTGGGGCTGGTGGGAGGCCAGACGCTGTTGAACGTGCTCGACGATGGCATCAATATTGCCAAATTCCAGCCCTTTCTCGGCGGCCAGCTCAAGCTGCCAGCCAATGCGCTGCTCGGCAAAAAATGTCGACCAGCGACGCTGCCAGGCATTGGGCTGTGGCGTGGTAGAGAGATCGTTGTCAAAATCGAGACCAAACTGCGGCTGGTCGCTCCATTGATGGAGGCGCGCTAACTGTTGGCCGAGGATAAACGCATTATGGGCATCCAGCGGTCGGGCGGGGAGATATTCCATGACCAGAAAACTGTAATCGCGGTCGCTACCGACGGCCAGCACCTGCGGGACCGTCACCGTTTTACTGCGCGACAACAGCTCCAGCTGGTCGGCTTCGGCGGTAAAGATCGGAAGCAGCTCTCGCTCATCGCACTTAACGAAAAGATCGCGTCCTGCGTAGCGTAAATGCCACGCGGCGTGGATCTCACCGCCTGGCAGTTCGTTACGCAGTTCAATTTCACCTTCACCCAGCTGCTCACGTAAAAGATGACTGATAGCCTGCCACATGTTGTCTCTCCCATGTTGTCTGCCAGATCATAAAGTTAGCGCATAACTGCGGTAAAAAAATACGAACTAACGCACACCTGAGCGGTTTAAATTCATACAGCGCACTTATTGTTCTTTTTTCCGCCAGCTTTCCCATGTATCCACGTCAATTTCGGCAGGCTTGTCGGTCACGCTCTCTACCAGACTGGCGGCCAGCGCATGAACCTCTTCCTGGCTCAGGGCGCCGATGAGACCAAATGCCAGGGTGCCTAAATCATGAATATTGCCCTCGTCATCCGTCAGGGTGAGGAGAAAATTAGCCCGGGTGAAGGCGTTGTTGAGCTCATTCAGTTCGGTCAGCGATGCTTCATGAAGGTTGATGGTCACGACGTAACGTGTGATGTCACCACTGCTCATAATTCACCTCATTGTTATCATGGAAGTTTTCTTAGCATAGTCGATAGTTTGCGTTTGGCGACTCAGAGCGGACATTCCCCTCCGTAAAGACGAAGGGGAAAGGCGTTAATTTCGGGACAGGTAATCGACGATTTTTTGCGTATCGGCAAGTGAGCAGAGACGCGTGCCCTGATTGATAGTTGCGGCGCTACCCGCCGCCACGCCGTAGCGCGTCATTTCCAGCAGAGACGCGCCCTGCGCCAGTTTTAGCGTCATCGCGCCCACCATGCTATCGCCCGCACCAACCGTGCTCTGGCTCTTCATCGGCGGTGGAACAACCTGAACGGACGACGTTTCATCGACGGCCAGTGCCCCCTGCGGACCAAGGGAAACCACCACGCGCCGCGCTTTGCCGCTGCGCACCAGCTCCTGCGCGGCGGTGCGCACATCGTCAGGCTGCGTCAAGTCGCGGTTGACCAGCGCGCTTAGCTCTTTCTGGTTGGGTTTGACCAGTTCAAGATTGCCCGGCACTAAGGCCGCCTGCAGGGCCTCGCCGCTGCTGTCAACGATGCAGCGGATGCCGCGTTGCTGCGCCGCCTGAATAAGCGCGGTTAATTTTTCAGTGCTGACGCCGGGCGGCAGGCTGCCGCTTACCACCAGCAGCGCGCCGCTCTCTATCGTCAGCACTTTCTCTTCAAGCTGACGAAACTCGTCATCGCTGAGTTTCGCACCCGGCATGACAAAACGGTACTGCTCGCCGCTGGACTCCACGTGGACATGCAGGTTTTGCCGCGTCCAGTCTTTGGCCTCGACGGTCTCTACGGCTACCTGTTCATCTGCCAGCAGAGAGACCAGATGTTCACCGGTGGCTCCGCCTGCGGGGAAAATTGCCGTGGCTTTGCCGCCGAGGTGGGTAATAGCCCGCGCCACGTTGATCCCGCCGCCGCCGGGCTCAAATACCGGGGCGCTACAGCGCAATTTACCTTCCGGGTAAATCTGCGGCGTCAGGGTGGCGGAATCCAGGGAAGGGGAGAGCGTCAGAGTATAGATAGAAACCATCATTACCTCCTTTTAGTATGGGTTCTTATTAGCCTGGCACCATTTGACAGGAAGGCAATGTAAATAACAGTATGATTTTAAATATGAATACTGACAAAAAGTGAGGCGGGGGATATATAAAATAAAACGCTTTTTGAGATCGTTCTTATTCAAAAAATGAAATAAGAAAACATTGCTATGTTATTTGCGGCTTTTTATAATTTGTTACCTTTCTCTGGACGCCTTGTCATTGATCCTCAAGAAAGATTCCGGGACCGTGTGGTCTCTTTTTTTGTTGTACGGACTCCTTAATAAAATGAAGCTTTTAAAGACAGTGCCCGCTGCACTGATGCTGGCGGGTGGCGTGTTTGCGGCTATGAACGCGACCGCCGATGATTCCGTTTTTACTGTCATGGACGATCCCTCCACCGCGAAAAAACCGTTTGAAGGTAACCTGAACGCGGGGTACCTGGCACAATCCGGTAACACGAAAAGCTCTTCTCTGACGGCGGACAGTACGCTCACCTGGTACGGTAATACCACCGCCTGGTCTCTGTGGGGTAATGCCAGCAACACTTCCGCTAATGACGAACGTTCTTCCGAGAAATATGCGGTAGGCGGACGTAGCCGTTACAACATGACCGACTATGACTACCTGTTTGGACAGGCAAGCTGGTTAACCGACCGTTACAACGGTTATCGCCAGCGTGATGTGTTCACCGCCGGTTATGGTCGCCAGTTCCTGAACGGTCCGGTACACAGCCTCCGTTTTGAATTCGGTCCGGGTGTGCGTTATGACGAGTACACCAATGGCGATACCAAAACCCAACCGCTCGGTTACGCTTCCGGTACCTATGCCTGGCAGATGACTGACAACACCAAATTTACCCAGGGTGTTTCCGTATTTGGTGCCGACGACACGACGCTGAACTCTGAGACGGCGCTGAACGTGGCTATCAACGAACACTTTGGTCTGAAAGTGGCCTACAACGTGACCTGGAACTCTTCACCACCAGAAACCGCGCCGGATCATACCGACCGCAGAACCACGGTTTCACTGGGTTACAGAATGTAATAAAAGCGGGCCGATGTTGATGTCGGCCCGTTTATTGTCTGTGGCTATTTGACGTCCCTTCTGATGACCTGTCTTCGCCCCTAGCCCCAAATCATTGCCGCCCAACGGAGTAGCAGCATTGCGCCGCAGATGGCAATCAGCACCAGCACCATTTTCCAGTGTTTTACGGCAAATCGTTTTGTTGGCATAACCTAATCCTTGTTCGTTGATACCCACAGTCTACCAAACAGGGCCGAAATATGCCCCTTCTCGGGATCGATTGGGTTATGCCAGCATAGGGTTCGGCTCAGAACCAGTGGAATCGTTCGGCGAGAATCAACAATAAACCTGTGGCGGAAAGGAGATTCAATATCACAACCGTTCTGCTGGATACGTTCATGGTATGCACCTTTGGGTTTAAGGACCTGTTCAAGAGTAGCTCAGCATCTTCGAAATGCGAGCGCAGGGGAGAAGCAACCTGCAAATTCGTACGAAAGTGCCAGCCCATCAATCTGGCCGCAGAGGGTGCAATCTCCTTTGCGTTAGTGTTAACATTACGTCGCTTGCCGTAAATCCACATTAATCTGAATTCGGCAGGTGAATGATGACGAACCAATTTGACGATTGTTGGTCAGATGGTGTCGTAATCTATTGTCAAATCACGATTATTTTCTTTGTATATGCTCTTATGTGTGGGGCATCACTGCAAATAAGGATATAAAATGCCTGTAATTACTCTTCCTGATGGCAGTCAACGCCATTTCGACCGTGCTGTTAGCCCAATGGATGTTGCCCTGGACATTGGTCCTGGTCTCGCGAAAGCGACTATCGCTGGCCGTGTGAACGGTGAGCTGGTGGATGCCTCCGATCTGATCGAAAACGATGCGACGCTTGCCATCATCACCGCGAAAGACGAAGAAGGTCTGGAGATCATTCGTCACTCCTGCGCGCACCTGTTAGGCCATGCCATCAAACAGCTGTGGCCAAACACCAAAATGGCGATCGGTCCGGTTATCGACAACGGTTTCTACTACGACGTTGACCTCGACCACACCCTGACTCAGGAAGATATCGACGCGCTCGAAAAACGCATGCACGAGCTCGCCGAAACCAACTATGACGTCATCAAGAAGAAAGTCAGCTGGCACGAAGCGCGTGAAACCTTCGTGAAGCGCGGCGAGAGCTACAAGGTCTCTATTCTTGACGAAAACATTTCGCATGATGACAAGCCTGGCTTGTACCATCACGAAGAATACGTCGACATGTGCCGTGGACCGCACGTGCCGAACATGCGCTTCTGTCATCACTTTAAGCTGATGAAGATCGCAGGCGCCTACTGGCGTGGCGACAGCAACAACAAGATGTTGCAGCGTATTTATGGTACCGCGTGGGCCGATAAAAAAGCCCTGAACGCGTACCTGCTTCGTCTGGAAGAGGCGGCGAAGCGTGACCACCGTAAAATCGGCAAGCAGCTTGACCTGTACCACATGCAGGAAGAAGCGCCGGGTATGGTGTTCTGGCATAACGACGGGTGGACTATCTTCCGTGAACTGGAAACTTTCGTACGCTCCAAGCTGAAAGAGTACCAGTATCAGGAAGTGAAAGGCCCGTTCATGATGGACCGTGTGCTGTGGGAAAAAACCGGCCACTGGGACAACTACAAAGATGCGATGTTCACCACCTCGTCTGAGAACCGTGAATACTGCATCAAGCCAATGAACTGCCCGGGCCACGTTCAGATCTTCAACCAGGGTCTGAAATCCTACCGCGACCTGCCGCTGCGTATGGCGGAGTTCGGTAGCTGTCACCGTAACGAGCCATCAGGTGCGCTGCACGGTCTGATGCGTGTTCGTGGCTTTACGCAGGATGATGCGCATATCTTCTGTACTGAAGATCAGGTCCGTGACGAAGTTAACGCCTGTATTCGTATGGTCTACGATATGTACAGCACCTTTGGCTTCGAGAAGATCGTGGTCAAACTCTCAACGCGTCCGGAAAAACGTATCGGTAGCGATGAGACCTGGGATCGCGCAGAAGCGGATCTCGCCGTGGCGCTGGAAGAGAACGGCATTCCGTTCGAATACCAACTGGGCGAGGGCGCATTCTACGGCCCGAAAATTGAATTTACCCTGTATGACTGCCTCGATCGCGCATGGCAGTGCGGTACTGTACAGCTGGACTTCTCCCTGCCGCAGCGTTTAAGCGCCTCTTATGTTGGCGAAGACAACGAACGTCAGGTACCGGTAATGATTCACCGCGCAATTCTCGGTTCTCTGGAGCGCTTCATCGGCATCCTGACCGAAGAGTTCGCCGGCTTCTTCCCAACCTGGCTTGCGCCAGTGCAGGTCGTGGTGATGAACATTACCGATTCTCAGGCGGATTACGTTAAAGAATTGACGCAGAAACTACAAAATGCGGGCATTCGCGTAAAAGCAGACTTGAGAAATGAGAAGATTGGCTTTAAAATCCGCGAGCACACTTTACGTCGTGTCCCGTATATGTTGGTCTGTGGTGATAAAGAGGTGGAAGCAGGCAAAGTTGCCGTTCGCACCCGCCGTGGTAAAGACCTGGGCAGCCTGGACGTAAGTGAAGTGATTGAGAAGCTGCAACAAGAGATTCGCAGCCGCAGTCTTCAACAACTGGAGGAATAAGGTATTAAAGGCGGAAAACGAGTTCAAACGGCACGTCCGAATCGTATCAATGGCGAGATTCGCGCCCAGGAAGTTCGCTTAACAGGTCTGGAAGGCGAGCAGCTGGGGATTGTGAGTCTGAGAGAAGCAATCGAAAAGGCTGAAGAAGCTGGAGTAGATTTAGTTGAAATCAGCCCTAACGCCGAACCGCCAGTTTGTCGTATCATGGACTACGGCAAGTTCCTTTATGAAAAGAGTAAGTCTTCTAAGGAACAGAAGAAGAAGCAAAAAGTTATCCAGGTTAAGGAAATCAAATTCCGTCCTGGTACCGACGATGGCGATTATCAGGTAAAACTCCGCAGCCTGATTCGCTTTCTGGAAGATGGCGATAAGGCCAAGATCACACTGCGTTTCCGCGGTCGTGAGATGGCCCACCAACAGATTGGTATGGAAGTGCTTAACCGCGTCCGTGACGATCTGAGTGAACTGGCAGTAGTCGAATCCTTCCCTACGAAGATCGAAGGCCGCCAGATGATCATGGTGCTCGCTCCTAAGAAGAAACAGTAAGGCCTTCAAGCAGCAAAATCTGTGGAGCCTTCGGGTTTCATAGGTTTTGTTCGCCTATGTTTCGTTTATTTAACAATGCGAAGTGGAAGTTATTAAGATGCCAAAAATTAAGACCGTACGCGGTGCTGCTAAGCGCTTCAAAAAAACCGGTGGTGGTGGATTTAAGCGTAAGCACGCAAACCTGCGTCATATTCTGACCAAAAAATCTACTAAGCGTAAACGTCACCTGCGTCCAAAAGGCCTCGTTTCTAAAGGCGATCTGGGTCTGGTTATCGCGTGCCTGCCGTACGCATAAGCCGTTAACGTTTAATTTTTTACTAAGAATATAGATACAGGAGAGCACATATGGCTCGCGTAAAACGTGGTGTAATTGCACGTGCACGTCACAAGAAAATTTTGAAACAAGCTAAAGGCTACTACGGTGCGCGTTCACGCGTTTACCGCGTTGCCTTCCAGGCTGTTATCAAAGCAGGTCAGTACGCTTACCGTGACCGTCGTCAGCGTAAGCGTCAGTTCCGTCAACTGTGGATTGCGCGTATCAACGCAGCAGCACGTCAGAACGGTATTTCTTACAGCAAATTCATCAACGGCCTGAAAAAAGCCTCTGTTGAAATCGACCGTAAGATCCTGGCTGACATCGCAGTATTCGACAAAGTAGCGTTCACCGCTCTGGTCGAAAAAGCGAAAGCAGCACTGGCATAAGCCAGTTGAAAGAGGGGGCTTTGCTCCCTCTTTTCATTTAACACCATCAGAAGATTGACATTTATCCGTCCAGGCTTTTCAATAAGGTCTTAACGGTTTTTACCCAACAAGGTAACGCAAGCATGAATGCTGCTATTTTCCGCTTCTTCTTTTACTTTAGCACCTGACTTCAGGAGGCTAGCGCGTGAAAGATGAAACGAAAAACAGCGCCAGATAAGCCTCCCGATGGAGGCTTTTTTTGTGCCTGAATTTGAGAGAATAACTCCACCAAATCGGTGTCTGCACCGACATAATGAGGAAAATCATGTCACATCTCGCAGAGCTGGTTGCCAGTGCAACAGCCGCCATTAATCAGGCCTCAGATGTTGCCGCGTTAGACAATGTCCGCGTCGAATATCTTGGGAAGAAAGGGCACCTGACCCTTCAAATGACAACCCTGCGTGAGCTGCCGCCAGAAGAACGCCCGGCAGCGGGTGCGGTGATTAACGAAGCCAAAGAGCAGGTACAGCAGGCGCTGAACGCGCGCAAAGCCGAGCTGGAAAGCGCGGTGCTGAATGCGCGTCTGGCCGCAGAGACGATTGACGTTTCTTTGCCGGGTCGCCGTATCGAAAACGGCGGTCTGCACCCGGTTACCCGCACCATCGATCGCATTGAAAGTTTCTTCGGTGAGCTCGGCTTTACCGTGGCGACTGGCCCGGAAATCGAAGATGATTACCATAACTTCGACGCCCTGAACATTCCTGGCCATCATCCGGCACGCGCTGACCACGACACTTTCTGGTTCGACGCTACGCGTCTGCTGCGTACCCAGACCTCCGGCGTTCAGATCCGTACCATGAAGGATCAGGAGCCGCCAATTCGCATTATCGCGCCGGGCCGCGTCTATCGTAACGACTACGATCAGACCCACACCCCAATGTTCCACCAGATGGAAGGTCTGATCGTTGATAAAAACATCAGCTTTACCAACCTGAAGGGCACGCTGCACGATTTCCTGAACAACTTCTTTGAGGAAGATCTGCAGGTTCGTTTCCGTCCGTCCTACTTCCCGTTCACCGAACCGTCTGCAGAAGTTGACGTGATGGGTAAAAACGGCAAATGGCTGGAAGTGCTGGGCTGCGGCATGGTGCATCCAAACGTGCTGCGCAACGTGGGTATCGATCCGGAAGTTTACTCCGGCTTTGCCTTCGGCATGGGCATGGAGCGTCTGACTATGCTGCGTTACGGCGTGACCGACTTACGTGCATTCTTCGAAAACGATCTGCGTTTCCTCAAACAGTTTAAATAAGGGCAGGACAGAACAATGAAATTCAGTGAACTGTGGTTACGCGAGTGGGTGAACACCACGCTGGACAGCGAAGCGCTTTCTAACCAGATCACCATGGCGGGTCTGGAAGTGGACGGCGTTGAGCCGGTTTCAGGTGCATTCAACGGCGTGGTCGTCGGCGAAGTGGTAGAGTGCGGTCAGCACCCTAACGCTGACAAACTGCGTGTAACAAAAGTGAACGTGGGCGGTGACCGTCTGCTGGATATCGTCTGCGGTGCGCCAAACTGCCGTCAGGGCCTGAAGGTGGCCGTGGCGACCGTCGGTGCGGTACTGCCGGGCGATTTCAAAATTAAAGCGGCTAAGCTGCGCGGCGAGCCGTCTGAAGGCATGCTGTGTTCCTTCTCCGAGCTGGGTATTTCCGACGACCACAACGGCATCATTGAGCTGCCGCTGGATGCGCCAATTGGCACCGATATCCGTGAGTACCTGAAGCTTGATGACAACACCATCGAAATCAGCGTCACGCCAAACCGTGCCGACTGCTTAGGTATCATCGGCGTGGCGCGCGATGTGGCCGTGCTGAACCAGACCGAACTGAATGCGCCGGACGTTGCGCCGGTTGAAGCGACCATCAGTGACGTGCTGCCTATTCAGGTTGACGCTGCGGATGCCTGCCCGCGCTACCTCGGTCGCGTGGTGAAAGGCATTAACGTAAAAGCGCCAACCCCGCTGTGGATGAAAGAGAAGCTGCGCCGCTGCGGTATCCGCTCTATCGACGCTGTGGTTGACGTGACTAACTATGTCCTGCTGGAGCTGGGCCAGCCAATGCACGCGTTCGATAAAGATCGTATCGACGGCGGCATCGTTGTGCGCATGGCGAAAGAGGGTGAAACCCTGGTTCTGCTGGACGGCAGCGAAGCGAAACTGAACGCCGACACCCTGGTGATTGCTGACCACAGCAAAGCGCTGGCAATGGGCGGTATCTTCGGGGGCGAGCATTCAGGCGTGAACGACGAGACGCAAAACGTCCTGCTGGAATGCGCGTTCTTCAGCCCGCTCTCTATCACCGGTCGCGCACGCCGTCACGGCCTGCATACCGATGCCTCTCACCGCTACGAGCGCGGCGTTGACCCGGCGCTGCAGTATAAAGCGATGGAACGTGCGACTCGCCTGCTGATCGATATCTGCGGTGGTGAAGCAGGCCCGGTTATCGACGTCACCCACGAAGCGACCCTGCCGAAGCGTGCCATCATTACCCTGCGCCGCAGCAAGCTGGATCGCCTGATTGGCCATCACGTTGCCGATGCGCAGGTGACCGACATCCTGACGCGTCTGGGCTGCGAAGTGACCGAAGGCCAGGACGAGTGGAAAGCCGTTGCGCCATCATGGCGTTTCGACATGGAAATTGAAGAAGATCTGGTGGAAGAAGTGGCCCGCGTTTACGGCTATAACAACATCCCTGACGAGCCTGTCCAGGCAGGTCTGGTGATGGGCACCCACCGTGAAGCCGACCTGTCCCTGAAGCGTGTGAAAACCATGCTGAATGACAAAGGCTACCAGGAAGTGATCACCTACAGCTTTGTGGATCCAAAGCTGCAGCAGCTGATCCACCCGGGCCAGGAGGCGCTGATCCTGCCAAGCCCAATCTCCAGCGAAATGTCCGCGATGCGTCTGTCTCTGTGGACGGGCCTGCTGGGCACTGTCGTTTATAACCAGAATCGTCAGCAAAACCGCGTGCGAATTTTCGAAAGCGGTTTGCGCTTTGTACCGGATAATCAGGCAAATTTAGGCATCCGTCAGGATCTCATGCTGGCTGGCGCCATCAGCGGCAACCGCTATGAAGAGCACTGGGACCTGGCAAAAGGCACGGTTGATTTCTACGATATGAAGGGCGATCTGGAAGCAATTCTGGATCTGACCGGTAAATTATCTGAAATTGAATTCCGCGCAGAAGCCATCCCGGCACTGCATCCGGGCCAGAGCGCAGCTATCTATTTAGACGGCAAACGCGTTGGTTTTATTGGAGTTGTTCACCCTGAGCTGGAGCGCAAGCTGGACCTGAACGGCCGTACCATCGTGTTCGAGCTGGAATGGAACCCGGTGGCTGACCGCGTTATTCCTCAGGCTCAGGACGTCTCCCGCTTCCCGGCAAACCGCCGTGATATCGCGGTTGTGGTCGCGGAAAATGTGCCCGCAGCAGATATTTTGGCCGAATGTAAGAAAGTTGGCGTAAATCAGGTAGTTGGCGTAAACTTATTTGACGTGTACCGCGGCAAGGGCGTAGCAGAAGGTTTCAAGAGCCTCGCTATTAGCCTTATCCTTCAGGATACCAGCCGTACACTCGAAGAAGAGGAGATTGCCGCTACCGTCGCCAAATGTGTAGAGGCATTAAAAGAGCGATTCCAGGCATCATTGAGGGATTGAACCTATGGCGCTTACAAAAGCTGAAATGTCAGAATATCTGTTTGATAAGCTTGGGCTTAGCAAACGGGATGCCAAAGAGCTGGTAGAGCTGTTTTTCGAAGAGATCCGTCGTGCTCTGGAAAATGGTGAGCAGGTAAAACTCTCCGGTTTTGGCAATTTTGATTTGCGAGACAAAAACCAACGTCCGGGCCGCAACCCGAAGACGGGGGAAGATATTCCCATTACAGCCCGCCGCGTGGTGACCTTCAGACCCGGCCAGAAGTTAAAAAGCCGTGTCGAAAACGCAACGCCCAAAGCAGAGTAATATGAACTAACTAAAAAGGCCGCCCACGCGGCCTTTTTTCTTTGCGCTCTCCGGCAAACCCGCCGTAAAATCAATTACATCTCACGCTACTAAAACCGTACACATGCTTGATTATGCCCATCGCCAGCACCGTTCCGATAAGCGTCGCCTGCTTTTGCTGGTGCTATTGCTCATTGTCGCCGCGGCCGTGAGCCTCTGCGCCGGAGACCGATGGATAGGGCCTGAAAGCTGGTGGGGGCCGGACGGGCAGCTCTTCGTCTGGCAAATTCGCCTGCCGCGCACCGTCGCGGTGGTTCTGGTGGGTGCCGCGCTGGCGCTGTGCGGCACCATTATGCAGGCGCTGTTTGATAATCCGCTGGCGGAACCCGGGCTGCTTGGCGTGTCGAACGGAGCGGGCGTGGGGCTGATTGCGGCGGTGATGCTGGGCGGGGGAGAACTCTCCGGATGGAGTATTAGCCTGAGTGCTATTCTCGGCGCATTGCTGATCACAGCGATCCTTCTTCGCTTCGCCAGACGGCACTTATCGACCAGCCGTCTGCTGCTTGCCGGCGTGGCACTGGGGATCATCTGTAGCGCGTTGATGACCTGGGCGGTTTACTTCTCAACATCTTTTGACTTGCGTCAGCTGATGTACTGGATGATGGGCGGCTTTGGGGGCGTTGACTGGCACCAGGGCTGGCTGATGGCGCTGCTGGTACCGGTCATCGTGTGGGCTGCCCTGCAGGCGCAGCCGCTGAATATGCTCGCGCTGGGTGAAACCTCTGCCCGCCAGCTCGGCATGCCGATTGGGTTCTGGCGTAATGTGCTGGTGATCGTCATTGGCTGGCTGGTTGGCGTCAGCGTGGCCCTGGCGGGCGCGATCGGTTTTATCGGGCTGGTTATTCCGCACATGCTGCGTCTGTGTGGGCTCACGGACCATCGGACTCTGCTTCCGGCCTCGGCGGTCGCCGGGGCCGTCACGCTGCTGGTGGCCGATATCATCGCCCGGCTAGCCCTGACGGCCGCAGAGCTGCCGATTGGCGTGGTGACCGCCACGCTGGGCGCCCCGGTATTTATCTGGCTACTATTAAAAGCTGGACGTTAAATCAACTAGCCGTAAGACAACCTGAGGGAATGCTATGCAGTCAACTATCCTGAATACTGAAGTGACCACCATTGACGGCGAGAAAACCACGCTGGAAGGCTACAAAGGCAACGTGTTGCTTGTCGTCAACGTGGCATCCAAATGTGGCCTGACGCCGCAGTACGAGCAGCTGGAAAACATTCAGAAGGCCTGGGAGAAAGACGGTTTCACCGTGCTGGGCTTCCCGTGCAACCAGTTCCTCGGCCAGGAGCCGGGCAGCGAAGAGGAGATCAAAACCTTCTGCAGTACCACCTATGGCGTGACGTTCCCGATGTTCAGCAAAATCGATGTCAACGGTGAAGACCGCCATCCGCTGTATGCGAAGCTGATCTCTGCCGCACCGAAGGCCGTTGCGCCGGAAGGAAGCGGTTTTTATGAACGCATGGCCAGCAAAGGCCGCGCGCCGCTTTACCCGGACGATATACTCTGGAACTTCGAAAAATTCCTGATTGGTCGCGACGGCCAGGTCGTTCAGCGTTTTTCACCGGATATGACCCCTGAGGATCCGATCCTCATGGAATCGATCAAGCTGGCGTTGGCGAAATAATGTCGTTGCTGATGCAGCTCACGGACGTTGCCGAGAAGGGGCGTCTGGAGGCGATATCCGGTGCCGTCAATGCGGGAGAAATTCTGCATCTTGTTGGGCCAAACGGTGCGGGGAAGAGCACGCTGCTGGCACGGATGGCAGGCATGACCGACGGAGAAGGGCAGATAACGCTGCTGGAGCATACGCTCGCCGACTGGTCTCCGGTCTCGCTGGCGCATCGGCGCAGTTACCTCGTGCAGCAGCAGATGCCGCCCTTTGCGATGCCGGTCTGGCACTATCTGATGCTGCATTTGCACGACAAACAACAAACGTCACTGCTGACGGACGTGGCCGCGGCTCTGGGGCTGGAAGATAAACTGTCCCGGCACGCCAGCCAGCTTTCCGGCGGAGAGTGGCAGCGGGTGCGCCTGGCGGCTGTCATCCTTCAGATCCACCCGGCCGGCAATCCTCACGGGCGGATGCTGCTTCTCGATGAGCCCATGAGCGGCCTGGACGTGGCGCAGCAGGCGGCACTGGATACGCTGTTAAGCACCCTGAGCCGAAAAGGCATTGCCGTGGTGATGAGCAGCCATGACCTCAACCACACCCTGCGTCATGCCCACCGGGTATGGCTGCTCTCGAAGGGAAAGATGATTGCCAGCGGTGCGCGGGATCAGGTTCTTACGCCACCCCATCTTGCCCGCGCGTATAACATGTCGTTCCGCAGGCTGGATATAGAAGGACATAAGATGCTGATTTCTACCGGGCAGGTGTAACCGTTTCTTGCCTGTGAGCACAATTGCACGCTAAATTACGAAAAGAACAATAAAAGCAGAGGATTCGTCTGAAAATGCGATTCTGGTTTCTCCTGATGGCCACACTCTTTCTTGCGGGATGCAGTAGCCATCGTGCGCCGCCGCCTAACCCACGGCTTTCAGATTCGATCACCGTTATTGCCAGCCTTAACGATCAGCTGAGCAACTGGCGCGGCACGCCTTATCGCTACGGCGGCATGAGCCGCGGCGGTGTGGATTGCTCCGGCTTCGTTCTGATGACGTTTCGCGATAAGTTTGATTTACAGCTTCCGCGCGAAACGCGCAAGCAGGCAGAAATCGGCACTGAAATTGATAAAGACGATCTTCTCCCCGGAGACCTGGTTTTCTTCAAAACTGGTTCGGGTGAAAGCGGTCTTCACGTGGGCATATATGATACAGACAATCAGTTCATTCACGCCTCGACCAGTCGCGGGGTGATGCGCTCCTCTCTTGATAATGTTTACTGGCGTAAAAATTTCTGGCAGGCACGACGTATATAGTCTTTGTCGGATACTTCTCTTATGACGGCATGGTAAGAATAAATCATGCCGTTTTTTCTCAAATAAGATGCTTAAAGTTAAATTTACCTAAAATTAGCGAATCCTGCATGTGTCTGTTTTATCTAAAACTGGCTATTATTCTGCAACCAGGATAAAATTATTTTAGATTCAGGGATAAATCTGAAAATTAATACGGAACTAATGAAATTAATCTTATTAAAATCAAGACAGTGGAATTGTGTCGGCAATTGCTCCAGGATGTCCTCTCTCATCTTTAATGCGGGGCGAGTGCAATGATTATTACGCTAGATAATGCTTACCAGTCTGAACTGCTGCTTCTGCCTGCCCGTAATAGTGCAGGTGAGCTGAAAGGTTTAGAAATTCTGGTTAACTTTACTGGCGTCGGCAGCAATGTGCGGATCCCCACTGAGCTTGTTATCCCTCGGCTTTCAGCGGCTGAAGAGTTAGCGCTGTTTGACGAAAAACTGCAATTGCTTGATACCTGTAAACTGTTTTTTATTCAGCATCAGTTAATTGCATGGATCAATATTACACCTGCAATAGTTGAATTTTTATTAAGTAATGGAAACGCTGTTTCAATCCTTGAGCGTTATCCGTTTCTTGAGTTTACTGTTAATGAGAATTATCCAGGTTTAAATAACGGAAAGGACGACCTGCAGCTGGCGAGAATGGCAATCCATTTCCCGTTGGTCCTGGCAAACTTTGGTGCAGGCGCCGCCTCGCTCAAAGCGGTCTATGATGGATTATTTAAACGGGTCATTCTTGATAAAGGATTCATTCAGCAGCGTGCCCTGGAGCTCTCTTTTGAGCCTTTTATGCGCGCAATCCTCTGGCAAATCACGCCGCACTGCCAGTCAGTGATTGTCTCGGGCATTGACGACCACGGCCTGTTGCAACGCGTTTTGTCCTTCAATTTTGGTGCAATGCAGGGGGCTCTCTGGCCAGCCGTCTCTGCAGAACACGTCACTACGCTGGTTCAGCAGCGATAACCCTTGCTTTCGCCCGTGTTTAAGTCCGGGTAAACCCTCTACACTAAAAGCAGGAGGACTTATGACCCTGTCTTTTACTGCTCACTGGCATGACGAGTTGCCTGGCTTTTACACCGCACTCAAACCTACACCGTTACACAATTCACGCCTTATCTGGCATAACGATTTGCTGGCTGAAGAACTGGCTATTCCGCCTGAGCTGTTTCAGCGTTCAGAGGGCGCTGGCGTCTGGGGCGGTGAAACGCTTCTTGCCGGTATGCAGCCTCTGGCTCAGGTCTATAGCGGACATCAGTTTGGCGTCTGGGCGGGACAGCTGGGCGACGGCAGGGGGATCCTGCTCGGCGAACAACAGCTTCCCAACGGGGAGACGGTTGACTGGCACCTGAAAGGCGCGGGCCTGACTCCCTATTCGCGGATGGGCGACGGGCGAGCGGTACTGCGTTCAACGATTCGCGAGTGCCTGGGCTCCGAGGCGATGCATGCCCTGGGTATCCCCACCACCCGCGCGCTGTCGATCGTGACCAGCGATACCCCGGTTATGCGTGAAACCGTGGAAAAGGGTGCAATGCTAATGCGTATCGCGCAAAGCCATTTGCGCTTCGGTCATTTTGAGCATTTTTACTATCGTCGCGAGCCGGAAAAGGTGCGCCAGCTGGCTGACTTTGCCATTCGTCACCACTGGGCACATTTGCAGGACGAGGCGGATAAATACGTTCTCTGGTTCAGGGACGTGGTGGCTCGTACCGCAACCCTGATTGCCCGCTGGCAAACGGTAGGCTTTGCCCATGGCGTGATGAATACGGACAACATGTCGCTTCTCGGGTTGACCTTTGACTACGGTCCTTTTGGCTTCCTGGATGATTATCAGCCTGGGTACATCTGCAACCACTCCGACTATCAGGGGCGCTACAGTTTTGACAATCAGCCCGCGGTGGGCCTGTGGAACCTGCAGCGGCTTGCACAAACCCTGTCGCCGTTTATCGACGTTGATGCCCTGAATGATGCCCTCGACAGCTATCAGGAGATCTTACTGCGGGAATATGGCACGCTGATGCGCAACAAGCTGGGGCTGGTGACGCAGGAGAAGGGCGATAACGACATCCTCAATGGCCTGTTTGCCCTGATGGCGCGCGAGGGCAGCGATTACACGCGCACCTTCCGGATGCTGGGGCAGACGGAGCAGTACAGCGCCGCCTCGCCGCTGCGCGATGAGTTTATTGACAGACAGGCGTTTGACGACTGGTTTGCATCCTACCGCACGCGGCTGCAGCAGGAGCAGGTGGATGATGCCGCCCGCCAGACGCAGATGAACACCACGAACCCCGCGATGGTGTTGCGCAACTGGCTGGCGCAGCGGGCGATTGAGCAGGCAGAGCAGGGCGAGTACGACGAGTTACACCGTCTGCACGTGGCGTTGCGCACGCCGTTTGCCGATCGGGACGACGACTACGTCAGCCGCCCGCCTGACTGGGGCAAGCGGCTGGAGGTCAGCTGCTCAAGCTAGCGATTTTTGCCGGGCGGCGGCGTCGCCTAACCCGGCCTGAACATCACTGCGCGACCCAGCCGCCATCCATATTCCACGCGGCGCCGCGAACGTTCACGGCGATGTCGCTACACAAAAACAGCGCCAGTTCGCCCAGCTGCTCCGGGGTGACAAACTCACCCGAAGGCTGTTTTTCTGCAAGGAGCAGATCGCGAGCCTGCTCCGGCGGTACGCCCTCAGCGATACGTTTGTCGATCTGCTGCTGCACCAGAGGCGTCAGCACCCAGCCGGGACAGATCGTATTGGCGGTAATGCCGGTGCGCGCGGTTTCCAGCGCCAGCGATTTCGTAAAGCCCACTACGCCATGCTTGGCGGCCACGTAGGCCGACTTCTCTTTTGACGCGACCAGTCCGTGAACGGAGGCGATATTAATGATGCGCCCCCAGTTTTTCTCGCGCATGGCGGGCAGCGCCAGCCGGCTGGTATGAAACACCGAGGAGAGATTAATGGCGATAATGTCGTTCCATTTCTCCACCGGAAACGCGTCAACCGGGGCGACATACTGTATCCCGGCATTGTTGACAAGAATGTCCACGCCGCCAAACTGCGATTCGGCGTAGCGCATCATGGCTTCAATTTGCAGCACGTCACGCAGGTCTGCATCGTGATAGCCCGGCTTTTTGCCCAGTTGCGCAATCTCTTCTCGTGCTGATTCGCTGTCGCCGAAACCGTTGAGGATCAGCTGCGCCCCGGCCTTCGCCAGCACGCGGGCGATCCCCAGACCAATGCCGCTGGTCGAGCCTGTCACCAGTACGGTCTTACCGTTCAGATTCATCTTTCTCTCCTTACACAATGCCGGTCAGATAGAACACGGCAATGACAAAAAGCACTGCCAGACTTTTAATGATGGTGATAGCGAAAATGCCGCCGTAGGCCTGGCGATGGCTCAGGCCGGTAATCGCCAGCAGGGTAATCACCGCGCCGTTATGGGGCAGCGTATCCATACCGCCGCTCGCCATTGAGGCCACGCGGTGCAGCACCTCAAGCGGGATATTGGCGGCGTGGGCGGCGGCGACAAACGAGTCGGCCATGGCGGCGAGGGCAATACTCATCCCGCCGGATGCCGAGCCGGTGATCCCCGCAAGCACCGTCACGCTGATGGCTTCATTCAGCAGCGGATTCGGAATGGCCGCTAGCGCGTGGGATAACACCAGAAAACCGGGCAGGGCGGCGATAACCGCGCCGAAACCGTATTCCGAGGCGGTATTCATCGCCGCCAGAATGGCACCGCTCACCGCGGTCCGGCTGCCTTCAGCCAGACGCCCCCGGATATTGCGAAAGCCAAAAATCAGCACCAGCACGATACCGGAGATCAGCGCCGCTTCCACGGCCCAGATGGCGGTGATCTTGCCCACCTCGGTCACAATCGGTTTCGCCAGACCTGGCAGCGTAAGCTCGTGGGTTGTGCCGTACCAGCCGGGGATCCAGCGGGTAAACAGCAGGTTTAGTATGCCCACTACCAGCAGCGGGGAGATAGCAATCAGCGGGTGAGGGAGGTTAATGTTGTCCGGCGTTTCCGGTTCATTTTTCAGTTCCGTGCCGTAACCCTCGTTGTTGCTGAGCGCCTTACGACGCTGGCGCTCCAGCCAGAGCAGGCCAAAACAGATAATAAACAGCGAGCCAATCAGCCCCAGCCACGGCGCGGCCCAGGCGTTGGTACCAAAGAAGCTGGTGGGGATAATGTTCTGGATCTGCGGCGTGCCGGGCAGGGCATCCATGGTAAATGAGAATGCCCCCAGCGCCACGGTGGCCGGTATCAGCCGTTTAGGGATGCCGCTCTGGCGGAACAGTTCCGCGGCGAACGGATAAACCGCAAACGCCACCACGAACAGCGACACGCCGCCGTAGGTTAACAGCGCGCACACGAGAACAATTACCGGGATCGCGTGGCGACGGCCGAGGATCTGAATCGCCGCAGCGACGATGGACCGTGAGAAACCGGAAAGCTCAATCAGTTTGCCAAACACCGCTCCCAGCAGGAAAACCGGGAAGTAGAGCTTGACGAAGCCGACCATTTTTTCCATAAACAGGCCGGTAAACGTCGGGCCGACGGCGCCCGGGTCGGTCAGCAGCACGGCGCCGAGCGCCGCAATCGGCGCAAACAAAATCACGCTGTATCCGCGATAGGCCGCCAGCATCAGCAGCGCCAGCGCCGCCAGGGCAATTAATACACTCATCACGACTCCTCACTGTCATTATTATTCGGGTACCAACGAGATGTTTAACGCTCAACGGTCAGGGCAATGCCTTGCCCGCCGCCTACGCACAGGGTGACGAGCCCTTTTTTAACGTCACGGCGCTGCATTTCGTGCAGCAGCGTCACGAGGACGCGGCAGCCGGAGGCGCCAATCGGATGACCGAGGGCGATAGCGCCGCCGTTAACGTTCACCTTTTGCGCATCCCAGCCGAGCTGCTTGCCCACCGCCAGCGCCTGGGCGGCAAAGGCTTCATTGGCTTCAATGAGGTCCACGTCATCGAGCGTCCAGCCCGCCCGCGCCAGCGCGGTCTGACAGGCGCTGACCGGACCGATGCCCATCACCGACGGGTCAACGCCCGTCACGGCATAGCTCACGATGCGACCGAGGATCGGCAACCCGCTCTCCCGCGCCTTTTCACCACTCATCAGCAGCACCGCAGCGGCGCCGTCGTTGAGCGTGGAGGCATTTCCCGCCGTGACCGTGCCTTCCTCCTGCAAAAAGGCGGGGCGCAGCTGCGCAAGCTGCTCAGCGCTGGTCCCTGGCCGGGGCTGTTCGTCACGGCTGACGATAAGCGGCGGTTTTTTACCCTGTTTCACCGTCACCGGCGCTATCTCGGTGTCAAAGCGACCCGCTTCGATGGCGGCGGCCGCTTTTTGCTGCGACCGGGCGGCAAAGGCGTCCTGCTGCTCGCGGGAAATATCATTCTCACGGGCGACGTTTTCAGCGGTGATCCCCATGTGGTAATCGTTGAACGCGTCCCACAGACCGTCGGTAATCATGCTGTCCTGCAGGCCCGTATGGCCAAAACGCAGCCCTGAACGTGCGCCGTCCAGCAGATAAGGGGCATTGCTCATGCTCTCCTGACCGCCAGCGATAACCACATCCGCGTCGCCGCAGCGGATCGCCTGCGCGGCGAGCTGCACCGCTTTCAAGCCCGCACCGCAGACCAGGTTGACCGTTGTCGCTGGAGTGCGGACGGGCAATCCGGCGTTGATGGCCGTCTGGCGCGCAGGGTTTTGTCCGCATCCCGCCGACAGCACCTGACCGAAAATCACCTCATCTATCGTCTCAGCTGGAAGACCGCTGTTCTCCAGCAGACGACTCACCGCTATGGCCCCCAGCTCAACCGCTGAAAGGGAAGATAGCGATCCGCGAAAACTGCCAATGGGGGTTCGCGTTGCCCCGACAATCATGACCTCTTTCATCGTAAGTCCTCAGCTGAAGCGCATCTCGCGAACGTCGTCCGCCACAATTAATTTCCCGGCGGTCTTAGCCGCAATGTCGTCGATACTGACGCCGGGGGCGTATTCCCGCAGGATGAACGCGCCGTCCGCGATCTCGAGCAGCGCGAGGTCGGTTAAGACCCGGCGGATGCAGCCCGCGCCCGTGAGCGGCAGCGTGCAGCGCGACAGCAGCTTTGACTCACCGCTTTTTGACGCGTGGGTCATTACCACAATGATGTTCTGCGCCCCGGCGACGAGATCCATCGCGCCGCCCATGCCCTTCACCATCTTTCCGGGGATCATCCACGAGGCGATATTGCCCTCGACGTCCACCTCAAACGCGCCCAGCACGGTCAGGTCAACATGGCCGCCGCGGATCATCGCAAACGACTGGGCCGAGTCGAAAATGGCCGCGCCTGTCCGTGCGGTCACGGTCTGTTTACCGGCGTTGATCATGTCGGCGTCGAGGCTCTGCTCGTCAGGAAAAGCCCCCATCCCCAGCAGTCCGTTTTCCGACTGGAGCATCACATCCATCCCGTCCGGAATGTAATTCGCCACCAGGGTAGGGATACCAATCCCCAGGTTGACGTAATACCCGTCGCGCAGCTCGCGGGCGACGCGCATGGCCATCTGTTCACGGGTTAACATCGTCACACTCCTTCCGTGCGCAGCGTGCGCTGTTCAATGCGTTTTTCAAACTGGCCGACAATCAGCCTGTCGACGTAAATTCCCGGGGTATGAATGGCCGACGGGGGCAGCTCGCCCGGGGGAACAATCTCTTCCACCTCGACGACCGTTATCCTGCCCGCCGTTGCCATCAGCGGATTAAAGTTTTGCGCGGTATGTCGATAGACAACGTTGCCGTACCAGTCCGCTTTCCAGCCTTTAATGAGCGCGAAATCACCGGTAATGGCCTCTTCGAGGATGTAGTGCTTACCGGCAAACTGGCGCACGTCTTTGCCGGCAGCCACGGGCGTGCCATAGCCGGTGGCCGTGTAAAATGCCGGAATACCTGCACCGCCCGCGCGCACCTTTTCCGCCAGCGTGCCCTGAGGCGTGAGTTCAATCTCCAGTTCACCGCTCAGCACCTGCCGCTCGAACAGCGCGTTCTCGCCGACGTAAGAGGCCACCACTTTGCGAACCTGCCGCGTTTCGAGCAGGAGCCCGAGACCGAAACCGTCCACGCCGCAGTTGTTTGATACCACAGTCAGATCTTTCACCTGACGGCGTCTGACCTCTGCAATCAGGTTCTCCGGAATCCCGCACAGGCCGAAGCCGCCCGCCAGCAAAGTCATCCCGTCCGTCAGCCCATCCAGCGCCTGCGCATAGCTGTCGACGCGCTTATCCAGTCCCGCCATCGTCATTCCTCCTCTTAACCGTGGCGGTATCATTAGGGGCGGCAACTCATTTGTTAATTTTGAATTTGTGACCCACTCATTTGGTTTTTTTATTAATTTCCTGTTAACTAAATTTTTTCAATTAGTTAACGAGATGAAAAATGAGAATGAGTGTCAAACAGTTACGCGCGTTTTTAGCGGTAGCTCACACTCTGAATTTCGCCCACGCCAGCGAACGTCTGAATCTCTCCCAGCCGGCCCTGAGCCTGACGATTAAAGCGCTGGAGGACGCGCTGGGCGGACCGCTGCTGCAGCGGAGCACGCGCAAGGTCGCGCTGACGCAGGAGGGCGAGACGTTTTTGCCGATGGCGCGGCGGCTGCTTGCCGACTGGGATAATGTCGAAGAGGCAATGCACCAGTGCTTTACCCTGCAGCGCGGTAAAATCTCTGTCGCGGCGATGCCGTCGTTTGCCGCGAATGTTCTGCCCGAGGTGCTAAAAGCGTTTCGCGATCGCCATGCCGGGATCAACGTCACCGTGCATGACGTGATTAACGAGCAGGTGATTGAGATGGTGCGGGAAGGGCGGGTCGAGATGGGCATCGCCTTTGAGCCCGCGCCCACGCACAACCTGCTGTTTACCCCGCTGGGTCTCGACCGGTTTGTTGCCATTGTGCCGAAAGATTCCCCGCTGGCGGGCAAAAAGCGCCTGACATGGGAAGCGCTGCTGACGCTGGATTTCATCACCCTGCAGCGCCCCTCTGCGGTGCGTCTGATGATGGAAGAGGAGCTGGCGCGAAGCGGCAGAAAGCTGGACGTCGCGCTGGAGAGCCATCAGCTGGTGACGGTCGGGCGGATGGTCGCAAGCGGGCTGGGCGGCAGCGCCGTACCGGCGCTCTGCAAGACGCAGATGGCGTCGCTGGGCGCGGTCTGTATTCCGCTGGACAGCCCGCCCATTGAAAAGTGTATTGGGGTGATCCATCCCGGGCACACGCAGCTTTCAAAAGCGGCGCATGCCCTGCTGGAAACGCTGAAGGATTTTTACCAGCCCGATTAAGGGGCAAGAAACACCTGCGGCGCGGCGTGAGCCGGGTGCCTGCCGACGTGAACCTGTGCGCCGTACCAGCGCGCCAGCGCATCGGCCTGCAAAACGGTTTCCGGCTCTCCCTGGGACACGATCCTGCCGCTGTGCAGCAGCAGGATGCGGTCCGCCCACAGCGCCGCCAGGTTGAGGTCGTGCAGCACCGCGCAAACGTGCAGATGTCCCCGGCTGGTCAGGGATTTCAGCAGGCGCAGGAGATGCTGCTGGTGATAGAGATCCAGCGCAGAGGTGGGTTCATCAAGGAACAGCCAGCCGCGCGGCGCACCGTCGCACCAGAGCTGAGCCAGCGCGCGGGCGAGCTGGATGCGCTGCTGCTCGCCGCCGGAGAGTGCGGCAAACCGCCTGCCCGCCAGCGGTAAACAGCCTGTGACGGCCATGACCTCCTCAATAACCGACGCTTCTGGCGTGCGGGTCCAGGGCGCTCGCCCCATACCGACCACCGCCTCAGCCGGCCAGTCAAATCCGAGCTGCGTGTTCTGGCGCATCACCGCCCGGTAGCGGGAGAGCCTGTCCGGCTGCCAGGCCGCAAGCGGTGTGCCCGCCAGGCTGCACCGTCCGCCCGCAGGTTTAAGGTAGCCGGTCAGCAGCCGCAACAGCGTTGATTTTCCGGCGCCGTTGGGGCCAATCAGCGCCACCAGCTCGCCCTGAGATAAGGTCAGCGACACGTCGTTAATCAGCGTGCGCTGCCCGACGCGAAAAACAAGGTTTTCTGCACAGTAGCGCTCAGCCATGCGCACCTCCGCGACGAAAGATAAGCCACAGGAACCATGGCGCGCCGAGAAGGCTGGTCAATAAGCCAACCGGCATTTCCGCCGGGGCGACGAGGCTACGCGCCAGCGTATCGGCCACCAGCAGGAGTAGCGCACCGGCCAGCACCGAGCCGGGGAGCACGGCCCGATGGTCGGCCCCCAGCCACATGCGCACCAGGTGCGGCACCACCAGGCCGACAAAGCCGATCACGCCGCTGACCGCCACGGCGGCGGCCACCAGCAGGGCGCTGCACAGCAGCAGGATCCGCTGCACGGCGGCAACCTCCACGCCGAGGTAGTGCGCCTCTTCATCGCCCAGCTGCAGCAAATTCAGGGCGCCTGCCAGCCGCCAGATCGCCAGCGCGGTGGGGAGCATCAGCGACGCGACGGCCAGCAGCGTTGACCACTGCGCCTGGCCGAGGCTGCCCATTCCCCAGAGCGAAAGCTGGCGAAGCTGGGCATCATTGCTGAGCCATGACAGCACGCCGACGGCCGCGCCGCACAGGGCGTTGATGGCAATCCCTACCAGCAGCAGGCGCGACAGGGAAGCGTCACGCTGCCGGCTGAGCAGGAAAATCACGAAGGTGGCGGCCAGCGCGCCGAGAAACGCCGCCAGCATCGGGGCATACAGCATTACCAGGGCAGGCAGCGAGAGCGGAAGCACCACCCATAGCGCAACGGCGAGCGCCGCGCCGCTGCTGATGCCGAGCAGGCCCGGGTCCGCCAGCGGGTTGCGGAACAGCCCCTGCATCACGCAGCCTGCCAGCGCCAGTGAACCGCCGATCGCCAGCGCCAGCAGCACGCGAGGCAGGCGGATCGTCAGCCAGATTTGACGCAGCGCCTCGTCGCTGCCGTCCCACAGCAGGCTGGCCGGCAGGTGTAATGCCCCGACCCCGGTCGCTGCGAGCGTCATGACGGTCAGGATCGCGGTCAGCATCCATAACGATAAGGCTATCCGCCGGGACATCAGGGCAGTTGCTCCGCTTTGGCACGCAGCTGCCGGATGGCTTCCGGCGTTCGCACGCTGAAGCCCAGCAGCGCCATATCGTCAATTGCCAGCACCTGCCTGTTCCGTCCTGCCGGGGTTTGCGCCAGACCTGGCAGTTTCCACAGATTCGCTTCACCGCCAAGGGCGTTGATCCCGTCCTGCGAAATTACCACAAGGTCAGGCTGGCTGGCGATTGTGCCCTCCTGAGACAGCGGCTGATAGCGGGTGAACCCCTGCATGGCGTTCTGCAGACCCGCCGCACGAATGGCCGCGTCCGCGCCGGTCTGTTGTCCGGCAGCCATGGCGGTCATCCCGCCGTGGTTGAGAATAAACAGCACCCGCTTATTGAGCGGTGACGTGGGAAGCGCCGACAGCGCCTGGCGCAGCGTGCTGCGCAGGACCTCCCCCTCGGCCTCGCGGTGCGTCGCTTCAGCGACGATCCGCACCTTTTCGTCAATGACGTTCAGGTCGTTACCGGCAGGAATAGCGATTACCGGGACGTGGCTTTGCTCAACCTGCTTTAGCGCCAGAGACGGCTGCGCCTGGGCGCTGGCCAGCACTAGCGTGGGGCGCATGGACAAAATCCCCTCCGCATTGAGCTGGCGCAGATAGCCCACGTCAGGCAGGTCGTTCGCCGCCTGCGGCCACTGGCTGGTGCTGTCGCGGGCCACCAGCGAAGACGCTGCGCCGAGGGCGTAGACAATCTCAGTGACGTCGCCGCCGAGGGTAACGATTTTCTCCTGCGGCGCAGCAGACGCCAGCAGGGGCAGGGCGCTGAGCAGGGCAAGCCACCGTTTCATGCCGCCAGCCCTTTCGCCGTTAAGGCGTCAATCTGGCTGCGCCACTGGCTCTGCTCCGGTTCGCCTTCCGTACGCTGGCCGTACAGCTGGGCGATTTGCGTTCCATCGGCGGCAAACAGCTCCAGGCTGGTGACATGCCCGTCAGCCGTCGGTTTGCGCGTGACCCACGTCTCCGCAATGGAGCCTTCAAGCAGATGCAGGGTAAAGGTTGGGTTAAAGATGTTCAGCCAGCCTTTCATCGGCGTCAGCTTTTCCACCGCGCCGGTGAAAATCTGCACGCAGCCGCGGTTGCCTACGAAGACCATGATTTCGTTACCGTCCCGGCGCGCCGTTTCCAGCAGCTGCGCCAGCGCGGTGTTTTCTACCCGGCAGGCCAGATCGTCACCCACCAGGCGAAACGCCTGCTGGCGGCTGAGGTTATGGCGCTTGAGCAGGTTGAAGAACTGATGAACGTCGGTCATGGCGCGCCACTCTTTGTCTACCAGCACGGCATCCGCGTTTTCAGCATGAGCCGGTGCATCGGCCATCTTCAACGCCAGCGGCGGGTTGTCGGCAAAGATAAAGCGCGTCAGCACGTCGCCCCAGGCGGAAACGTCGGTGTTATCCGTGGCGTAGACCTTCAGCAGGGCATCGCCCTGGTGGTCGAAGAACTGAATGCTCTGCCGCTCGCCGCGGGCGGTGGCTTCACTGATGTGAAACGCGCTCGCCCACTGGTTGAGGAACAGGCGCAGATCCAGCGCGCGCGGGTTCAGCACCAGCCCGGCGTGGCCGTTCAGGTGCTGGTTGGTGAAGTTCCCGACCTGTTCGTGAACGGCGTAGTCGTTGCGGCAGATACATTTGGTTTCGCCCACCGCCTCCAGCGCGCCCAGGATCTCGCGGATGTCACCGCGCAGTCGCCAGGCGTCGTGACCCACGCGGGCAAAGGTCAGCTCTGCTTCACTGATGTTCATTAACCCCGCGACGTCGCGCGCGTACTTACCCGGATTGGCTTCTTTTAGCTCATGCCAGCGCGTGTAATGATTCATTGTCTCTTCCTTCTGAAAAGTTGCCCCGAAGGGAATTACCACTGATAGCTTACGAAAATCTTGCCGTTACGACCGTCCTGCGGAATGCCCTGAGGTGACCAGTACGCTTTGTCGAAGGCGTTGCCGAGTACCAGCGTGGTGGTCACGCCTTTGAGTCGCTCCTGGCCTTTGTAGCTGACATAGAAGTCGCTGACCGCATAGCCCGGCTGCTCGCTGTAGCTGCTGCTGATATGCGTAGAGCGATCGACAAAGGTCCCAATCCAGCCGACGGAGAACCCGCTTTGCGCCACCGGAACGTCCAGCTTGCTGGTGACGGTATCCGGGTTGATGCTGGAGATGTACTCGCCCGTATCGGTGTCTTTCCCGCGCGTGCGGTTATAGGCCAGGTCGAGGCTGAAGAGGTCGGCCGAGTATTTTGCCATCATGTCCCAGCCCCAGATTTTGGCGTTCGGGACGTTATAAGACATGGTGGTTGCCGCCGCGAAATTGACGGTGGTGGAGATATAGTCTTTGGCTTTGGTATCGAAATAGCTGGCTTTAAACTCCAGCGCATCGTTGGCAAGCATCAGATCGTCAAAGCGCAGGCCAAAACCAAACTCCTGCGTTTCGTTGGTTTCCGGGCGCAGGTTCGGGTTCGGCACCCAGTAGTTGGTATAGAAGCGGCCAATGGAGAAGTGTTTGGCGTCGTTATACATCTCGCCCATGGTCGGCGCACGGAAGGCCTGCGCGTAAGAGCCAAACAGCATCAGCCAGTCGGTTGGGCTGACGGTTAACCCGGCGCGGGAAGACCACTTATCGGCATCCACATCGTTGTAGCCGTCGCTGCTGCCGCGGTAGTTGTCATAGCGCGTGCCGCCCAGCAGGGTAACAGGCAGATCGCGCAGGGTGATCTCATCCTGCAGCCAGCCGGAGCTGAAGTCGATTTTCGCGTCCGGGAAGCCGGTGGTTGCCCCGCCCGGATGCTGCTCCTGACGATAGTATTCCCCGCCGTAGGTCAGAAGGTGTGCTGCAACGGTGTCGCTGAACAGGCGGGTGCGGTTTTCCACCTTGCCGCCTTTGGTGGTCTGCTTGCGGAACTCGCCGCTGTTGTCGATATTCTGGGCATTAATGCGCGCTTCGGACCAGTAGACCTTCGCGTCGGCGTTCAGCCAGTCGTTACCTTCCGGGGCGATGCGGTAGCCCACCTGCGCGTCACGCTGAATGGTGGAGCGATCGGTCATCGGGTTGCTGCTGTCCGCCCCGGTAGTTTGCGGGTTTTTCGGCTCCTGAGCGGCGTTATTGTAGTAGCGCAGGGAGCCGCTCAGGGTCTGGGCTGGGTCGAGTTTCCAGCTGCCTTTCGCCAGCATGTTGTTGATGGATTCGTCGTTAGGGGCGGTTGCTCCGTCGCTCTGGCGGATGTCACCGCGATCCCGGCTGGACCAGGCCACCAGACCGTCCAGGGTGTCGGTGCGGCCGTAGGCGCTGGCCCCCATCCCGAGGCTATGATCGCCCGTCGCGCCCGTTCCAAACACGCGGTAGCCGCTGTTTTTACCCGGCTCCAGCAGATCTTTCGCATCAGCGGTATCGTAGGAAATCACGCCGCCCAGCGCGCCGCTGCCGTACAGCAGGGCCGACGGGCCGCGAACCACTTCGATACGTTTAATCAGCGCCGGATCGAGGAAGGTGCTGTTCAGGTGACCGGTATCGGTGCCCTGGCGCACGCCGTCGACCAGCACCAGCACGCCGCGACGGTCATATCCGCGCAGGTTGACGTCCTGCCCGTTGGTGCGCCCGGTGCCGTCCAGCGTCAGACCGGGGACGTTACGTAGCAGGTCGGCCGCCGAGCTGGCGGTTTGTTTCTCCGGCGCGCTGGCGTCAATCACGCTCACCATCATGGGGGCTTCAAAGGCGCTGCGGGCGTTGCCCGTGGCGGTGACGGTAATGTCGTCTGTGGCGGCGAACGCGACGCCCGGCAGGGTGCTGACAATCGCCAGCGCCAGAAGTGACGGACGTAAAGATGCGGAAGGCAGGTGTGGCATAGCAACTCTCCATAAGAAGTGAAAAGCGCTGGCTGCCTGGGGTTTACCTGGGTGGCTGGCGAAGTTTTTTGTGTTGTTTATTTTGTGAGGATCAGTTTTCCGGCATGGGTCTGGCGCAGCAGATAGCGCTGACCGTCATGCTCGATAATGACCCGGCCCTCATCGCCGAGCAGGGTTTTGCTGTCAATCCGACGCTCGGTAGGGGCTGGTGCTGTGTCTGTTTTTGCTGGCGTTGCCGCGCTGTTATCCGTACGTGACATAATGTTTATAAATAACAATCAATGTAACAATGATAATCATTATCAATAAACTGCAAATTCACGGCAAGCGTTTTTGTGAAAAAAGGGTGAGAGGATCAATATTGTGCAATGAAAAGCCCGGTGGCGGCTTCGCCTTACCGGGCCTACAACGGCAGGAATCGTAGGCCGGGTAAGCGCAGCGCCACCCGGCAGGGTTTCAGAAGCGCGTATCTACCGCAGCAGCTAGCTTCTCCAGCAGCAGTTCGCTGTCTTCCCAGCTCAGGCACGGGTCGGTGATCGACTGGCCGTACACCATCTGCTGTCCGGCAACGATTTTCTGCGTGCCTTCTTTGATAAAACTCTCGGCCATAATCCCTGCAACGGCGGTTGAACCGCTGCGGATCTGCTGGCAGATCTCGTCGCAGACGTCCAGCTGGCGGCGATGCTGCTTCTGGCAGTTGCCGTGACTGAAATCCACCACCAGATGTTCCGGCAGATCGAACTCGGCCAGCGTTTCACAGGCTGCCGCAATATCTTCGGCATGGTAATTGGGTTTCTTGCCGCCGCGCATAATGATGTGCCCGTACGGGTTACCGCTGGTCTGGTAGATGGTCATATGACCGCTTTTGTCCGGCGACAGGAACATGTGGCTGGCACGGGCTGCGCGGATGGCATCAACCGCGATACGGGTGTTGCCATCGGTCCCGTTTTTAAAGCCGACCGGACAGGAGAGGGCGGAGGCCATCTCACGGTGGATCTGGCTTTCGGTGGTGCGTGCGCCAATCGCGCCCCAGCTGATCAGATCGGCGATAAACTGCCCGGTCACCATATCGAGAAACTCGGTCGCCGTCGGCACGCCCAGCTCGTTGACCTGTAAAAGCAGCTTCCGCGCCAGCTCGATACCGTGGTTAACGCGATAGCTGCCGTTGAGGTCAGGATCGGAAATCAGCCCTTTCCAGCCCACCACGGTGCGCGGTTTTTCAAAGTAGGTGCGCATGACGATCTCAAGGCGATGCTGGTACTTATCCCGCAGTCCCTGAAGTCGTTTTGCATAATCCATCGCGGCATCCAGATCGTGGATGGAGCAAGGCCCAATCACCACCAGAAGACGTTTGTCTTCACCATTGAGGATTTTTTCAATGCGGCGGCGGGAAGCCGTCACGTGTTCCGCGACGGCGGCGGAAACAGGATGCCGCTGGGCCAGTTCAGCCGGCGTGACAAGGCTGTCAATGCGCGCAGTGCGGAGTTCATCGGTTTTATTCATGGAATGTCTCAGAAAATTTTTGCTTCATCGGCAGACTACCGGGAAGTGATGGGCATCACCTTAAACCAATCCCTGCTGATTTCAAGTTCGGGGCGACACCGCCCCGTGGTTGCAGATGATGATACCTGAATCTGAGCTAATGTACTAGCATATTAGTACATGCGGCGGTTAAGCCCCATGATGTCGAGAATTTTGGTGGCAATTTCTTCAACCGAATAGTTGGTGCTGTTCAGCCACGGGATCTGGTTTTTGCGGTACAACGCTTCCACTTCGGAGACCTCCATACGGCACTGGCGCATAGAGGCGTAGCGGCTGTTCTCGCGGCGCTCTTCGCGGATAGCCGCAAGGCGTTCAGGGTTGATCGTCAGGCCGAACAGCTTGTGCTGCAGCGGCTTAAGGGCGGCAGGCAGCACCAGGTTATCCATGTCATCAGCGATAAACGGGTAGTTTGCGGCGCGGATGCCAAACTGCATCGCCAGATAGAGGCTGGTCGGGGTTTTGCCGCAGCGCGACACGCCAAGCAGGATCACCTGCGCCTGGTCGAGATTACGCAGAGAGATACCGTCATCATGTGCAAGGGTGTAGTCAATGGCGGCGATACGCGCGTCGTACTTGGTCAGGTTGCCGGGGTTCAGCCCGTGGGTACGGTGGGCAATAGGCGTCGGATCGAGCTTAAGTTCGCTTTGCAGCGGAGCCACCAGCGCCTGCACGATATCCTGGCAGAAGCCTTCACTTTGCAGAATGATGGAGCGGATCTCGGGGATCACGATCGAGTAGAACACCAGCGGGCGGACGCCGGTCTGCTGGTAGATGGCGTCAATCTGGTCCTTCACCGCTTTGGCGCGGCTCTCGTTTTCGACAAACGGCAGCGTAATGCTGTTAATCGAAACGGGAAACTGCGACATCACCGCGTGGCCCAGGACCTCGGCGGTGATCGCCGTACCATCAGAAATATAAAAAACGTGGCGATCGACAGCACTATCCATTTTACTCACCCTGAATATCAGACCTAATTGTCTGAAAGCATAAATTAAAAAAGTAAATTACACAGCAAAGAACTTATCTTAATTATAAATGAAACGGCGTTTTTGATTTTCCTGAAAAGTGGATTTCATTTTTCAAATAGCGACTTTATTTTTGGGGTTTCTGGCTGAAAATATAGGAATCATCGGGTTAATGCCTGGTGGGAAAGTATCCGAAAAGTTGAAATTTTAAATTGCTTACACGATTCACCGTTTTTTTAGCGCTAATAAATATGCCAGTATAAATACGTAGTCAGGTGTTACTTACTCCGATCAAATATCACAAAAGGATTGTTTCGATGTCCAACAATGGCTCGTCACCGCTGGTGCTTTGGTATAACCAACTCGGCATGAATGATGTAGACAGAGTTGGGGGCAAAAATGCCTCCCTGGGTGAAATGATTACAAATCTGTCGGGTATGGGTGTCTCCGTACCGAACGGGTTTGCCACCACCGCCGATGCCTTTAACCTGTTTTTAGACCAGAGCGGTGTTAACCAGCGCATTTACGACCTGCTGGATAAAACGGATATTGATGACGTCACCGAGCTTGCCAAAGCCGGGGCGCAGATCCGCCAGTGGATCATCGACACACCTTTCCAGCCGGAACTGGAAAAAGCCATTCACGACGCGTACAACCAGCTCTCTGCTGACGATGCGCAGGCCTCCTTTGCCGTGCGTTCCTCTGCGACCGCAGAAGATATGCCGGACGCCTCGTTTGCCGGGCAGCAGGAAACCTTCCTGAACGTCCAGGGTTACGATGCGGTGCTGGTGGCGGTGAAGCACGTGTTTGCTTCCCTGTTCAACGACCGTGCCATCTCCTATCGCGTGCACCAGGGCTACGACCATCGCGGCGTGGCGCTCTCCGCTGGCGTGCAGCGCATGGTGCGCTCGGACGTGGGCTCATCCGGCGTGATGTTCTCCATTGATACCGAATCCGGCTTCGACCAGGTGGTGTTTATCACCTCCGCGTGGGGGCTGGGTGAGATGGTCGTGCAGGGCGCTGTAAACCCTGACGAATTCTATGTCCACAAGCCTACGCTGGCCGCTGGCCGTCCGTCGGTGGTGCGCCGCACCATGGGCTCGAAAAAAATCCGCATGATCTATGCCCCGACCCAGGAGCATGGCAAGCAGGTTAAAATTGAAGATGTACCGCAGGAGCAGCGCGACCGCTTCTCCCTGACCGACGCCGAAGTACAGGAGCTGGCGAAGCAGGCGGTGCAGATTGAAAAACACTACGGCCGTCCGATGGATATCGAATGGGCGAAAGACGGGAACACCGGCAAGCTGTTTATCGTGCAGGCGCGTCCGGAAACCGTCCGCTCACGCGGTCAGGTAATGGAGCGTTATACGCTGCACGCGCAGGGCAAAATCGTGGCGGAAGGCCGTGCCATCGGTCACCGCATCGGTGCCGGTCCGGTCAAAGTGATCCACGACATCAGCGAGATGAACCGTATTGATCCAGGCGACGTGCTGGTGACCGACATGACCGACCCGGACTGGGAACCGATCATGAAGAAAGCGGCGGCTATCGTCACCAACCGCGGCGGTCGTACCTGTCACGCGGCGATCATTGCCCGCGAGCTGGGTATCCCTGCGGTTGTCGGCTGCGGTGACGCCACCGAGCGCATGAAGGACGGACAGAACGTGACCGTCTCCTGTGCCGAAGGCGATACCGGCTACGTGTACGCCGAAATCCTCGACTTCAGCGTGAAGAGCTCAAGCGTGGATACCATGCCGGACCTGCCGCTGAAGATCATGATGAACGTCGGTAACCCGGACCGCGCGTTTGACTTCGCCTGCCTGCCGAACGAAGGCGTTGGTCTGGCGCGTCTGGAATTTATCATCAACCGTATGATCGGCGTTCACCCGCGTGCGCTGCTGGAGTTTGACGATCAGGATCCGAAGCTGCAGAACGAAATCCGCGAGATGATGAAAGGCTACGACTCGCCGAAAGAGTTCTACGTCGGCCGTCTGACCGAAGGCATCGCGACGCTGGGTGCCGCCTTCTATCCGAAACGCGTGATCGTGCGTCTGTCTGACTTTAAGTCTAACGAATACGCCAACCTGGTCGGCGGCGAGCGCTACGAGCCGGAAGAAGAGAACCCGATGCTGGGCTTCCGCGGGGCCGGACGCTACGTGTCCGACAGCTTCCGCGACTGCTTCGCGCTGGAGTGTGAGGCGGTGAAGCGCGTGCGCAACGACATGGGGCTGACCAACGTGGAGATCATGATCCCGTTCGTACGTACCGTAGATCAGGCGAAAGCCGTTGTGGACGAGCTGGCGCGTCAGGGGCTGAAGCGCGGCGAGAACGGGCTGAAGATCATCATGATGTGTGAAATTCCGTCCAACGCCCTGCTGGCCGAGCAGTTCCTGGAGCACTTCGACGGCTTCTCTATCGGTTCGAACGACATGACGCAGCTGACGCTGGGTCTGGACCGCGATTCCGGCGTGGTCTCCGAGCTGTTCGACGAGCGTAACGAGGCGGTAAAAGCGCTGCTCTCTATGTCCATCCGCGCGGCGAAGAAGCAGGGTAAATACGTCGGGATTTGTGGTCAGGGTCCATCCGACCATGAAGACTTTGCCGCATGGCTGATGGAAGAGGGGATTGATAGCCTGTCCCTGAACCCGGACACCGTGGTGCAAACCTGGCTGAGCCTGGCGGAACTGAACAAGTAACGCCGCGCTGACCCGAAAAGGCGAGGATATTATTCCTCGCCTTTTTTATTTCCCCTCTTATTTGCTCCCCATCACAAATAAAGTAAAAAACCAAATATCATAATTTGCCTGTCAATTTAGACAATTGTTGGCGCGCAAACCGTTGCTAATACTTGAGCCTTACATGCGCATTTCCCTTCAGATGATGCGCAACTGGTTGAAATACGTTTTAACCTGATAAAAAGGCAAATAACAATGACACTCTCCTCTGTATTGCGTACCAAAGATAAAATAGGATATGGCTTAGGTGATATGGCCAGCGCGCTGGTCTGGCAAACGGCAACGTTATTTCTCGCCTATTTCTATACGGACGTTTTTGGGCTGCCCGCCGCGATTATGGGCACCATGTTTTTAGTGGTGCGCGTGGTCGATGCGTTTGTCGACCCGTGCATTGGCGCCCTGGTGGATCGCACCCAGACGCGTCACGGTCGTTTCCGTCCCTGGTTGCTGTGGTTCGCCATTCCGTTTGGCGTAAGCTGCCTTATCACTTTCTATGTACCGGACGTGGGACCGACGGCGAAAATCGTTTATGCCTGCCTGACCTACGCGATCTTAAGCCTGATTTATTCCGCCATTAACGTGCCTTACTGCGCCATGCCCGGCGCGTTGACGTTAGACCCGCGCGAGCGTCACTCCCTGCAGTCGTGGCGCTTTGGCCTGTCGTTTATCGGCGGGTTGATTGTGACGGTCATCGCCCTGCCGCTGGTTTCATTGTTAGGCCAGGGCAACGTGCAGAAAGGCTATTTCTATGCCATGAGCCTGATGGGGCTGCTGGGCATTGTGCTCTTTTTCTGCTGTTTCCTGATGACCCGAGAGCGCTATTCGCCGCGCAATGATACCTCCGGCTCCATGCTGACCGATTTAAAACTGCTGGCCGGTAACAGCCAGTGGCGTATTGTGTTCCTGTTTAATATTTTGCTGTTAACGGCGGTGGTGACGCGCGGTTCCGCCACGATGTATTACGTGAACTACGTGCTGTTGCGTCCGGATCTGGTTTTTGCCTTTATTGTTTCCGGAATGGTCGCCTCCTTAAGCGGCGCTTTATTATCTGAACGGCTGCTGGGGAAATTTGATCGCGTACGCGCCTATCAGTGGACCATTATTTCCTTCGTCATTTTCGGCGCGCTGATTTTCTTCCTGCCGCCTTCACAGGTGTGGCTGATTTTTGGCCTCAACATTGTCTTTAGCTTTGTGCAAAACCTGACCACGCCGCTGCAGTGGACCATGTTTTCCGATGTGGTCGACTACGAAGAGCACCGCAGTGGCCGCCGTCTGGACGGGCTGGTCTTCTCCACCGCGCTGTTTGCCATCAAATTCGGCCTGGCGCTGGGCGGCGCGGTGGTCGGCTGGGTGCTTGGCATGGTGGATTACGCCCCGGGACAGGCAACTCAGGCACCCCACGTACTCTCTACGATTAACGCGCTGTTCACCCTTATCCCGTGCGCGCTGTTCCTCTGCATGGTCGCGCTGCTTGCCATCTACAAGCTCAACAGCCGGCTGGTGGATTCCATCGCCCGGGAGCTGGCCAGCAAGCGTGAGGTAAGACCCGACGCGGGGCAGCTCAGCCCGGCAACACCTTCCGCACTACAGGAGTAAAATATGACTGCTATCTATAAGGACGCGGGACGTCCCGTGCACGAGCGCGTCGCCGATTTACTGGCGCGTATGACCCCGGAAGAGAAGTTCGCCCAGATGCATGCGTACTGGCTGATCCTCGATGAAAACGGCAACCACCGCGAGCGCAGCGATCTGAGCGATGAATTCGCCGGCGTGAGCGAGCAGGCCGCGCTGAGCGAACGGCTGAAGCTGGGCGTCGGGCAGATCACCCGTCCGCTGGGCACCCACATCGTTGATGCGAAAACCGGCGTGCGCGCCGCGAACCGCCTGCAGCGGATGATGATGGAAGAGACGCGCCTCGGCATTCCGGCCTTGTTCCATGAAGAGTGTCTGGTGGGGCTGCTGTGTAAAGACGCCACTCTGTTCCCGTCGTCGCTGAACTACGGCTCTACCTGGGATCCGGAACTGGTGCAGCGTGCGGCAGAGCAGATCGGTAAAGAGGCGCGATCCGTCGGCTGCCAGCAGGGGCTGGCCCCGGTGCTGGACGTTTCCCGCGACGTGCGCTGGGGGCGTACCGAAGAGACCTTCGGCGAAGATCCGTGGCTGGTGGGGGTGATGGCGACCGCCTACGTGAAGGGCTTACAGGGCGATAAGCGCGACCTGCTGGCGACCCTAAAACATTACGTGGGTCACTCGTTCAGCGAGGGCGCGCGCAACCATGCCCCGGTGCACCTTGGGTTCAGCGAGCTGAACGATACCTTCCTGCTGCCGTTTGAAATGGCGGTCAAGCTGGCAAACGCCGGGTCGGTCATGCCGGCCTATCACGATATCGACAATCAGCCGGGGCACAGCGACAGCTTCCTGCTGACTACCGTCCTGCGCGAACAGTGGGGATTCGACGGGATTATTGTGGCGGATTACGGCGGCGTCAGCCTGCTGCACCAGCATCACGGGATTTCCCACGATGCGGCCGAATCCGCCGCGCTGGCATTCAACGCCGGGCTGGACGTTGAGCTGCCAAAAGACGACTGCGCGCGCCATCTGGCGGAAGCGGTAGAGCGCGGGCTGATCTCTATGGCGAAAGTCGATGACATCGTGGCGCGCGTGCTGACGGAAAAATTCCGCCTGGGGCTGTTTGAAAAGCCGTACGCGGATGAAAACGGTATCGATCTGCAAAATGATTTGACCCGCCAGGCCGCGCGGGAAGTGGCGACAAAATCGGTCACGCTGCTGGAAAACAACGGCATTTTACCGCTCGGCGGCAAACCTCGCGTGGCGGTGGTGGGGCCGACGGCAGACGATCCGCTGGCGTTGCTCAGCGGCTATAGCTTCCCGGTGCATCTGATCATCAGCGATATGGTGGAAGAGACCTTGCAGGTCACGACCCCGCGCGCGGCGCTGGAGCAGTATCTCGGGGCATCGAACGTCCGCTATGCCAAAGGGTGCCACATCATCGAGAAACGGATGGCGGGCGCGCCGGTCTTCCCGGGCGACAGCGGCGGCAAACCGATGCAGCAGTCGCCGGTCTCGCAGAGTACCGCATTGATCCCCGAGGCCGTGAACGCGGCGCAGGAGAGTGACGTGGTGGTTGCCTGCGTGGGCGATCTCGCCGGGCTGTTCCAGAGCGGCACCGTGGGGGAAGGTTCCGACACCGACTCCCTGAACCTGCCGGGCGTGCAGCAACAGCTGCTGGAGGCGCTTGTAGCGACGGGCAAGCCGGTGATTGTTGTGATGACCGGCGGGCGTCCGTACAACCTTCAGGGGCTGGAGGATAACGTCGCGGCGCTGCTGATGGCGTGGGCGCCGGGGCAGGAAGGGGGCTGGGCGATTGCGGACGTGCTGACGGGGCGGGCGGAGCCGCAGGGGCGTCTGGTGGTGAGCGTGCCGAAAAGCGCCGGGGCAATGCCGTATTACTACAATCACAAGCTCAAAAGCGGCGGCACGCCGTTTGCGTTCCACTTCGGTTCGCGTTACCCGTTTGGCTTCGGCCTCGGCTGGACGACGTTTAGCTGGGGGGCTGCCCGCGTAGCGGAAAGCAGCGCGCCGGTCGACGGCGAGGTGACGCTGAGTGTAGATATCACCAATACAGGTGAACGCAGCGGCAGCGAGGTGGTGCAGGTTTACGTCAGGGATAAGGTCGCCACCCAGGTTCGGCCGCTCCAGGAGCTGAAGGCCTTCCAGCGCGTCACGCTCTCGCCGGGCGAAACCGCCACGCTCAGCTTTACGCTACCGGTTGAGATGTTCAACTTTACCCGACGGGACGGGAAACGCATCGTTGAGCCGGGCGAGTTTGAACTGCAGGTTGGCGCATCGTCGGCGGATATCCGCGAGAGGGTGACGGTCAGGGTAACCGGGGAAACCCGCGTGCTGCCTGCCGAGTGGCGGATGCTCAGTACCTGTAAGGTGACACGCGCGTAGTCAGGATAAAAAAAAGCCCATCGTGGGAGATGGGCAAAGACTACACACAGCAATTCGTTGTTTCACTCAGGGGATTTCCATGCTTATAAATCAAGGTGTTGATTTATAACCGTGAGCTAATAGTAGGCATTGTGATCTTTAGCGTCGATCAGATTCGTCTCAATAGTTAAAGAGGCGTAAAGATTTCTTGAGGTTAATCGCGGGTTTAATGCAGAAACGGCGGGTCTGACCAGTGTGCAACGAATAAATACTTTAGCATCGTTAAAGTATTGTGAGGGGGAATGTAGGCCGGGTAAGCGTTAGCGCCACCCGGCAAAAAACTTAATGCGTGTTCTTCTCTTCCAGCTCTTCCAGTTCGCTCAAAATCACGTCCGGGTCTGTTCCCGGAGGCGGAATTTCATGCACCCAGGCGGAGAACAGGCGCCAGGTAACGGCGAGCAGAACCGGGCCAATAAACAGGCCAATCATGCCAAAGGCAATCAGACCGCCAATGACCCCGGAGAGGATCAGGATCAGCGGCAGGTCTGCACCCATGCGGATGAGGATCGGACGAATGACGTTATCCATGGTGCCGACCACGCAGCTCCAGACCAGCAGCACCGTTCCCCACGTGGTGTCACCCGTCCAGTACAGCCAGATAATGCAGGGAACCAGCACCAGCAGCGGCCCCAGTTGCGCAAGACAGGTCATCAGCATGACAACGGTAAATACGGTGGCGTACGGTACGCCGGAAATCGCCAGACCGATACCGCCCAGCACCGCCTGCACCAGCGCGGTGACCACCACGCCCAGCGCCACCGCGCGCACGGCCTGCGCAGCCAGCAGTACCGCAGCATCACCGCGTTTGCCCGCCAGGCGGGTGGCAAAGTGACGAACGCCTAAAGCGACCTGCTCGCCGCGCCAGTAGAGCAGGGCGCTGAAGAGCAGCATCAGGGTACAGTGCATCATAAACCGGCCGATATGTGCCGCCTGACCGACAAACCAGGTGGTCGTGGTGCCAATGTACGGGCGGACTTTTGCCATCAGCGCGCTGCCGCCCATCTCCAGCAGACTATGCCAGCCGCTGTAGAGCTTGGCACCCACCACCGGAATGCTGTTCAGCCAGGCCAGATCCGGCAGCGTCACGTCGCCGCTGCTAATGGCGCGAATAACCGGGCCACTGGAATCCACCAGGCTATTCACCAGCAGGGCAATCGGGATAATAAACAGCAGGAACAGCAGAAGCGTCATGACCAGCACGGCTAACCCGCGACGGCCGAACAGCAGCTTCTGCAAGCGCAGCAGCAGAGGCCACGTGGCCACGACCACGGTCGCGGCCCAGGCGAAGCCGAGAATAAAGGGTTGAACAATCCACAGACACGCAATAATCATGAGGGCCAGGAACAGCACCGACAGCAATATTTGCGCAACATCCCTGGGCTGGCGAAGATTGACCATAAATGAAACTTTCCTTAAAAGAACGCCAGTACGACTGGCGGGAACGGAAAACCGCGTCTCTCTAATCATTGATGATCTCGGCGGTTTTTGACAGGCGGATTTTGCCTGTAATTCAGCAGAGATTATAAGAAAAAAATGTGATAAAACTTTTAAGATACACGCAAACGATTTCATACAACTCTAATTAGGGTCGACAGTCATGATCCCACAGATTTCTCAGGCACCTGGCGTCGTTCAGCTGGTGCTTAATTTTTTGCAAGCACTGGAGCAACAGGGTTTTACAGGTGATACCGCCACGAACTATGCCGACAGGCTGACGATGGCGACCGATAACAGTATTTACCAGCTTCTTCCCGATGCCGTGGTTTTTCCTCGTTCAACGGCCGACGTGGCGCTTATCGCCCGGCTGGCGACGCAGGAGCGCTTTGCTTCACTGGTCTTTACGCCGCGCGGCGGCGGCACCGGGACCAATGGTCAGGCGCTGAACCAGGGCATCATTGTTGATATGTCGCGCTATATGAACCGCATCATTGAGATCAACCCGGAAGAGGGGTGGGTGCGGGTCGAAGCGGGCGTTATCAAAGATCAGCTTAATCAGTATCTCAAGCCTTACGGCTACTTTTTTGCCCCGGAGCTTTCCACCAGTAACCGCGCGACCCTTGGCGGGATGATCAACACGGATGCCTCCGGTCAGGGCTCGCTGGTCTACGGTAAAACCTCCGATCACGTGCTGGGCGTGCGTGCCGTTCTGCTGGGCGGCGATATCCTCGATACCCAGCCGATGCCGGTCGAACTGGCGGAAACGCTGGGTAAAGATAACACCGCCAGCGGACGCATCTATCGTACCGTGCTGGAACGCTGCCGCGAAAACCGCCAGCTTATTCTCGATAAGTTCCCCAAACTAAACCGCTTCCTGACCGGGTACGACCTGCGTCACGTCTTTAACGACGACCTGACCCAGTTTGATTTAACCCGCGTGCTGACTGGCTCCGAAGGGACGCTGGCGTTTATCACCGAGGCGCGGCTGGATATCACCCGCTTGCCGAAGGTGCGTCGTCTGGTGAACGTGAAATATGACTCCTTCGACTCCGCGCTGCGCAATGCGCCGTTTATGGTGGAAGCGAAAGCGCTGTCGGTGGAAACGGTCGACTCCAAAGTGCTTAATCTGGCCAGGGAAGACATTGTCTGGCACTCCGTCAGCGAGCTGATTACCGACGTGCCGGATAAAGAGATGCTCGGTCTCAATATCGTGGAGTTTGCCGGCGATGATGCGGAGCTGATTGAGCGCCAGGTCACCACGCTCTGCCAGCGTCTGGATGAGTTGATTGCGCAGGGCCAGGGCGGCGTGATCGGCTGGCAGCTCTGTAACGATCTGGCCGGGATTGAGCGTATCTATGCGATGCGTAAAAAAGCCGTGGGCCTGCTCGGCAATGCAAAAGGAGCGGCGAAGCCCATTCCCTTTGCCGAAGATACCTGCGTGCCGCCTGAACATCTGGCGGATTATATTGTCGAGTTTCGCGCCCTGCTGGACAGCCACGGCCTGAGCTATGGCATGTTCGGCCACGTCGATGCGGGGGTACTGCACGTGCGTCCGGCGCTGGATATGTGCGACCCGCAGCAGGAGATCCTGATGAAGCAGATCTCCGACGACGTGGTGGCCTTAACCGCCAAATACGGCGGTCTGCTCTGGGGAGAGCACGGGAAAGGGTTCCGCGCGGAATACAGCCCGGCATTCTTCGGCGAACAGCTCTACGCGGAGCTGCGCAAGGTGAAAGCGGCTTTCGACCCGCATAACCGCCTCAACCCGGGCAAAATCTGCCCGCCTGAAGGCGTGGACGCGCCAATGCTGCAGGTGGATGCCGTCAAGCGCGGCACGTACGACAGGCAGATCCCGATTGCGGTGCGCTCCTCCTGGCGCGGCGCGATGGAGTGCAACGGTAACGGCCTGTGCTTCAACTTTGATGTGAAGAGCCCGATGTGCCCGTCGATGAAAATCACCAGCAACCGTATCCACTCGCCAAAAGGGCGGGCGACGCTGGTGCGCGAGTGGCTGCGTCTGCTGGCCGACCGCGGGGTGGATCCGCTGAGGCTGGAGCAGGAGCTGCCGGAAAAACGGGCCAGCCTGCGCTCGCTGATTGAGCGCACCCGCAACAGCTGGCATGCCAACAAGGGCGAGTATGATTTCTCCCATGAGGTGAAAGAGGCGATGTCCGGCTGTCTGGCCTGTAAAGCCTGCTCCACCCAGTGCCCGATTAAAATCGACGTCCCGGAATTCCGCTCGCGCTTCCTGCAGCTGTATCACACCCGCTACCTCCGCCCGGTGCGCGACCATCTGGTGGCGACGGTGGAAAGCTACGCGCCGCTGATGGCGCGCGCGCCGAAGACCTTCAACTTCTTTATCAACCAGCCGCTGGTGCGCAAGCTCTCCGAAAAACATATCGGCATGGTCGATCTGCCGCTGCTGTCGGTACCGTCTCTGCAGCGCCAGCTCGTCGGGCATCGCTCGGCGAACATGACCCTGGAGCAGCTGGAGGCACTCACGCCTGAGCAAAAAGCGAAGGTGGTGCTGGTGGTGCAGGATCCGTTCACCAGCTACTACGATGCGCAGGTTGTGGCCGATTTCGTCCGTCTGGCGGAGAAAGTGGGTTACCAGCCGGTTGTGCTGCCGTTCTCCCCGAATGGCAAGGCGCAGCACATTAAAGGTTTCCTGAACCGCTTTGCGAAGACCGCGCAGAAAACGTCTGACTTCCTGAATCGCGTGGCGCAACTCGGGATACCGATGGTCGGCGTCGATCCGGCGCTGGTGCTGTGCTATCGCGATGAATACAAGCAGACCCTGGGCGATAAGCGCGGCGACTTCAACGTGATGCTGGTGCACGAGTGGCTGCCGATGGCGCTGGAAGATAAGGCTGTTCAGGATGTCAGCGGTGAACCGTGGTATCTGTTCGGTCACTGCACGGAAGTGACCGCGCTGCCGGGTGCCCCCGCACAGTGGGCGTCTGTTTTTGCCCGCTTCGGTGCGAAGCTGGAAAGCGTCAACGTAGGCTGCTGTGGGATGGCCGGCACCTACGGACACGAAGTGAAAAACCACGCCAACTCGCTCGGCATCTATGAGCTGTCCTGGCATCAGGCGATGCAGCGTTTGCCGCGAAACCGCTGTCTGGCGACGGGTTACTCCTGCCGCAGCCAGGTAAAACGGGTAGAAGGCAACGGTGTACGTCACCCATTGCAGGCTTTACTGGAGATAATTGGATGATCTGGAAACGTGCCGTGACGCTGCAGGCGCTGAACGCCATGGGCGAGGGGAATATGGTGGGGCTGCTGGATATCCAGTTTATTCGCATTGGCGACGATGAGATTGAGGCCACCATGCCCGTCGATAGCCGCACCCACCAGCCGTTTGGTTTATTGCACGGCGGAGCGTCCGTCGTGCTGGCCGAAACGCTGGGCTCGGTGGCGGGGTATCTCTGCACCGAAGGGGAGCAGAAGGTTGTCGGACTTGAGGTGAATGCTAACCACATTCGCTCGGTGCGCAGCGGACGCGTGCGCGGTGTTTGCCGCGCGCTGCACGCCGGAAGCCGCCATCAGGTGTGGCAAATAGATATCCTCGATGAGCAGGATCGCCTGTGCTGCTCGTCGCGGCTGACCACGGCGGTTGTGTAAAGTTTTCAGATGTCTTGCCTTTGGTCAAAAACTAGCCAGTACGTTGTGGTATACTGGTTAGGTTTTGTACATAAGCGAGGACATCATGGATACTGAAATAACCCCAACACAGCTGGCAATTGAATATTTACGTCGCGATAAGAGCAACCTGTCTCCGGCGCAGTACCTGAAAAAGCTGAAACAGCTTGAGCTGGAATTTACAGATTTGCTGGCGCTCTCTTCAAATGAGCTGAAAGAAGAGATCTACTTTGCCTGGCGGTTGGGCGTTCACGTCCATTGAGTACATGAGAATAAAAGGGCCGCGAATGCGGCCTTTTTTGTGCCTGACATTCAGTATCGGGCGGGGAGTTTATTGATTTTGATGAGCCTGCCTTCTTCCATTTCGATGAATCCGCCGGTTTTTAAATCCGCCAGAATGCGCATCACGCCGCTGCGGGAGAGCTGGGTTTTCTCCCTGATATACCTTTCCGCCGTCACGCTGAGCCGATAACTCTCATCTTCCTCCATCAGCTTGACCAGCTGCTGGCGAATCATCTCATACGCCGTCGGCGCGCCCTGCGGCATCACGTTGTTATAAAGACGGCTATACACAAAGATGAGCTGTTTAGAAAGCAGTCCCCATAGCGCCTTCTCTTTGATAATTTCATTCACCCGCTCGGTGGTGAGCGTCCCTATCAGACAAGGGCTGACGGTCTTAATATAATCATTGAAATAGATGTCGGTCAGGTTGGCGAGGCCGAACACGGCTGGACTGCGAGCCGTAGACAGCATCATGTCATCGCTTCTTCTGTAGATGGCGATGGTTCCTTCGAGAATTAAATAGCACATGCCCTGACCGTTAATTTGCAGGTCCAGCCGCTCTCCTCGGGCGGTATGTCGCGTTGTGCAATCAGGCAACAGGTGTGAAATAAGCTCTTGCGCGTAGGGAAAACCCCGTTGAGACTTTTCTGAAAGGGACATGGCAGCCGACAACCTTAAAAATAACCTGGCTAATTATAGCGCTTCTCCCGGGTACAGGCACGCTGGCTATCAATATTTTCGCGGCAGATGGTGAATGTCAAGCAGCACCCCACGTTCCATGGTGATGTACTTCCCGGTCCGCAGTTCTGCCAGAATACGCATAATTCCGCTACGTGAAAGATACGTCCTGCTTTTGATGTACGCGGCGGCCGTCGTATTTTTCCGTATGGCATCGGGCTCCTGCATGAGTTCAACAAGCTGGAAGCGAATGATGTCGTAGGCAGACATTTGCGATATTTGCGCGCAGTGCTCATACACCCGTGAGGCCGTATAAATCAGCAGCTTTGAAAAGTGCTCCCATAAATCCTGCTGCGCAACAATCTGATTAAACGTCTCCAGCGACACGCGGGCGATTTCTGCCGTCTCCAGGGCCCTGACATAGAGATGCTCCGAAGAAAATTGACTGCTGACGCCAAGAATAAAAGGCGCTGATTCAGAGTTTAAAACAATGCCGTCGCCGCGACGATGAAGCGCCACGCTTCCCTGGAGAAGTAAAAAACACTGGCGCACATCATCTTTATAATAATGTACGGTTTCTCCCCGACAGATGACCATTCTGTTCGCAGCAGGTAGCACTGATTTAATCAGGGTATCTATATGGATAAACGGTTTTAAACCCAGAACGGTTGATTCGTGGTTATTCAATGGTGTGGTTAAACGCGTATTCATAAGATACCTCACAGCGACTACGGGTCTGATCGTTTTTTGATCTACCTGGAGAATTATCTTAAAAATGAAGGAGTCAGGGAATATTTCGGCAAGGTCCAAAAGTAGACCGTTGAGCATCTGATATCTAACCCCTTGAATGAAAACATAAAGACGATCAAGTCTACTAATAGACCAGGAAATAAGACGTAAGCGTATCCTGAAAGAAATGTTGAAATTACGTTAAATCAGAGTCTACAGCTAGACCATCAAAAAGTTGTATTCACCAAAATGATTATATAAATTTTAATAGCCAGTCAGAAAGACCTTATAGCGTTAATTAAAAAGAAGATGAATCCACTGCGATTTATTTATCAACTTTCTGCTGCGTACGTTTTAATAATAAATAAAGTTATCCCGTAAACAGGAAAATGAAGCTTATGAAAAAGAACATTATTTTAGCGATGGTTGCGACAGGTTCTGCCTTAATGATGAGCAATGCACTCGCTGCTGCAGGGACCGTTAATTTTAACGGTAACATCCTGGATTCTGCCTGCGATGTCGCGGTTGCTTCTCAAAATCAGGTGGTGGTATTAGGCGATTACAATAAAACAGAATTTCCGGCAACAGGCTCCCGCACTGCGGCAACGAAATTCGACATCGTCCTGAAGAACTGCCCGGTTACGGTCAACAGTGCCAAAGTCCGTTTTGACGGTACGCCCGATCTGACTAACGCCGATCTGCTTGCTATTGATACCTCCGTCGCCGGTGCGGCAACGGGTGTTGCTATTAATTTGATGACCGCTGATAAAGCGGATCTGCCGTTGCACGGCAGTAACAGCTATAGCTATGTGCTAAGCAGCACCGCCGATAATACGCTGAATTTCTACGCGCAGTATATTTCAACGGCGGCATCGGTGACGGCAGGTCCTGCAAACTCCGTGGCAAATTTCTCCGTTGTTTATAACTAGTCATTAAGCAGAACACGATTCGGTTCCATGACGTTCTGCGTGGGGGCAGTCTCTGCCCCCGTGTTTCAAGAGGTGTAACATGCATTTTATTAGCAAGGCCCTGCTCATATCGGCCGCCCTGACAGCATCGTTTTCGAACGCTTATGCCGGGGTCATTATTGGCGGTACCCGCGTTATTTTTGATGGTGGGAAAAAAGAGGCATCAATCAGTATCAATAATGCTGATAGCGTGCCTTATTTAATCCAGTCCTGGGTTGACATGCCAGAGGGGAATGCTAATAAAGCACCTTTTATTGTAACGCCGCCTTTATATCGACTGGATGGCGGGCAGCAAAACATTGAACGTATTTTACTCTCGGGTTCACTACCCCAGGATAAAGAAAGTCTTTTCTGGCTGAATATTAAAGCCATACCGTCTGCCTCAAAACAGGAAAACTCACTGCAAATTGCTGTCAAAACGCGCATCAAGCTTATTTATCGCCCGTCAGGTCTGAAGGGAACAACGCCGGAAGAACAAGCGAATAAATTAACCTGGTCGCGTAGCGGGAATAAGCTCATGGTCACCAATCCAACGCAATATGTCATCAACTTTAATGAAATAAGCGTCGGTGATAAAAAACTGGATGAGGTCTCCTGGGTGGCACCGGGTGCAACGGCGGTATTTAGCTTACCCGCAGGTGCCAATGGTAACCACATTACATTCAAAGTCATTAATGATTACGGCAGCCCCGGAAGAATGTATCAGGCCAGCTTTTAATTCATCAAAAGCGGCGATCCTCATATCAGGTCAGATTAATGATGATGGCAACGAAAACTAAAAAAATGCAGCCTGCGCGTCTGGCGATCTGTATCGCCTTTGCGCTGGTAAATGCAATGCAGACTGTTTATGCCCGTGATTCGTTCAACGCCGAGCTGGTTGAACTGGACAACCCGGGCACGGGTAAAGCTGATTTATCTGCTTTTGAATCAGGTTCGCAGGCACCAGGGAAATACCACGTTGACATTATCCTTGACGACCAACTCATCGAGACCAGCGATATTGATTTTACCGCAGTAAAAAGTGGGGAAGAGGGCGATAGCCTTAAGCCTTGTCTGAGTATTGAACAGCTCAACAGATGGGGCGTCAAAACCGCGCTTTTTCCCGACTTAGCCAGTAAGGACGCGTCCTGTGTCAACCTTCAGGCTATCCCTCACGCCAGCACGGATTTTCAGTTTGCCGCGCAGCGACTGATCGTCAGCATTCCTCAGGCTGCCATTGATATGCCGGCACGCGGGTATGTCTCGCCAGCGCTATGGGATGAAGGGATCGCCGCCGCCATGTTGAATTACAGCCTGAGCGGCGCAAACAGCCGGGCAAAACAAAACGGCAGTAAAAACAGCAACAGTCAATACGCCAACCTGCGCCCGGGTCTCAACGTTGGACCGTGGCGGCTGCGAAATTACACCACCTGGTCGAGGGATGAAACCGGTCAGGACAAATGGGATACCGTCTACACCTATGCGCAGCGGGCCATTATTCCGCTCAAAGCGCAGCTCACCCTGGGGGATAGCTCCGCGCCAGCCGACGTGTTCGACAGTATGCCGTTTCGCGGCGGACAGCTGGCTTCGGATGATGACATGCTCCCGGATTCGCTGAAAGGCTATGCACCCGTGGTGCGGGGGATCGCGCGCACCAATGCCCAGGTGGTGGTGCGGCAGAACGGCTATCAGATTTATCAGACCTACGTGGCGCCAGGCGCTTTTGAGATTACCGATATGTACCCCACGGGCGGCGCCGGGGATCTGGACGTCACCGTTAAAGAGGCTGATGGCAGTGAGCAACATTTCACCCTCCCGTACGCGTCATTACCGGTTTTACAGCGCGAAGGACGGCTCAAGTATGCAGTGACCGGAGGGCAATACCGTTCTTATAACGGCAGCGTCGATAAGACACCTTTCGGGCAAATCACCGGGATCTATGGTCTGCCGTATGGGCTAACGCTGTATGGCGGGCTGCAGGAGTCGAGTAAATATCAGTCGATCGCCACCGGGCTTGGAAAAAACATGGGTGATTTCGGCGCCATTTCTGCGGACATGACTCAGGCCTGGTCCACCCCGCAGGGCGGTGAGAAATCTAACGGTCAGTCATGGCGTGCGCGATACAGCAAAAACATTGTGGGGACCGGAACCCATTTCTCGATTGCGGGTTACCGCTACTCGACCAGCGGTTACTACGGTATGCAGGAGATCCTTGATTCGTACGGTGACAGCTCCGCGCTTCAGGATCGACGCCGCAACCGGGCCGAGCTGACGATGAGCCAGACGCTGGGCGGTAATCTTGGCTCGCTGACGCTGAGCGCGGCCCGTGAAGACTACCGGAATTCGGGTAAAACGATGGCGTCATACAGCCTGGGCTACAACAACTACTGGCACAACATCAGTTACGGACTCACCTGGACCTACAGTAAAAACGGCAGTGCGGGTTCATATGATAACAATAAACGGTACGACAAAGATCAACTGCTGGCCTTTAACGTCAGTATCCCGCTGGAGACGTTTTTGCCGCAGACCTGGGCTAACTATGGCGTGAGCGCCAGCAAGAATAACGGCACCACCCACAACATCGGCCTGAACGGCGTAGCGCTGGAAAACCACGCCCTGAACTGGAACGTGCAGCAAGGCTTTGGGTCGGACGGCGTCGGCTACACGGGCAATCTGAACGGTGATTATAAGGGAACCTACGGCGAAGCGACGGCGGGCTACAGCTACGATAAAAACAGCGAGCGCCTTAACTACGGCCTGCAAGGGGGCATTCTTGCTCACAGAGAGGGGATCACGCTTTCGCAACCCCTGGGCGAGACCAATGTTTTGATTAGCGCGCCGGGCGCACACGGTGTCGATATCCGCAATCAGGCGGGCGTTAAAACGGATTACCGCGGATATACGGTGGTCAGCAATCTCTCCGTATACCGTAAAAATGACATCACCCTTGCCCCGGAAAGTCTGCCGGATGATGTTGAGCTGGATATTAATACCCGGACGGTGACGCCGACGCGTGGCGCGATCGTTTTGGCCGACTATAAGGCGAAGGTGGGGCGGCGGGTGTTATTTAATTTACTGCATAACGGCCAGTTTGTTCCCTTTGGCGCGATGGCAAGCCTGAAGGGCGCCGACGGCAGCAGCGTTATTGTTGGCGATAAAGGCCAGGCTTATCTCACCGGCCTGGATACTCAGGGAACCGTCTTCGTCACGTGGGGAGCGGAAAGCGAACGGCAATGCCGCGCACCTTACGTGCTTTCCCCGCAGCCGTCGGCGGGGGGAATTACCGAAATTAACGTCAATTGTCTTTAGGGTTTTTTAACATGCGCTTAATTAACATCATATTCCTGCTGTGTATCGCCGCAGGCTGGAACAGTGCTCATGCAGGAACCTGCACGACGATTACGCCGCAGGAATCAACTTTGTCCATCGGCACCATTACGGTTCAACGTGACGTGGCCGTTGGAACCGTATTATTTTCGCGAAACGCGACAATAACCGGTTCCTATTTAACGGGGTGTGCCAATCCATTAATGCTGGGTTTTAGCATGCGGTATTTGAATGCGACACCGAGTGCTTACGGTAATCATGTTTATGACACGAATGTAAACGGTATAGGCGTGCGTTTTTCGTCGGGTAATTATTTTGAAAACCCGGCCAATACCTTTTCCTATAATGCGCAGGCAAGTTATGTCGAATGGTGGGGCGGTAAAATAGAACTTATCGTTACCGGACCGGTCTCGTCGGGGTCGCTGACGCCGGGCGTGCTGGGGGTAGTGATGCTGCAGGGCAGTGACGGCGTTTATCGTGATGGCCTGACGACCACCCTGCTGGGCGGAACCATTAATGTACTGGCCTGCAATATTACAACACCGCAACTGACATTTCCGATAGGCGATATTTCTGCCGCGCTTTTTGGCTCAACGATAGGCACCACACCGGCTGGCGCTCAAAATACGCAAAATCTCGGGCTTAACTGCGATGCGGGGGCTAACGTCAACGTATCACTCAGCGGCATTCAGAATCCTGACGTTGCAACACCCAGCGTGCTCGCGCTTACGGGGCAGGGTAATACAGGCACGGCGAAAGGGGTTGGCGTTCAGTTGCTCTATAACGGTACACCTCTCACCCTCAATGCGCGTTTGCCGCTGAAGCTTGCGGCAGGGGGGCAGGAAGCGTTCCCATTAACGGCGCGTTATTACCAGACGCAAACGACGGTAGAACCCGGCACCGCAAATGCGTCAGCAACCTTAAATTTGACCTACCAGTAAAGGGGATGATGATGAATATAATGCGCACGGCAGCGTTCATCGCGGCAATAATAAGCGGTAATGTTATTGCAGCGGATAGCGTTAACGTCAGCGTCACCGGCAATATCGTTGCTTCTCCCTGCGTATTTAACGGGGGGAATGACAATCTGGATGTTAATCTCGGCGATATTCAGGCATCCAATATGGCAACCCCGGGATCGTCTTCCGAACCTGTGCCTTTTAACCTGATGTTTACCCAGTGCCCCGTGGGAACCCGCAGCGTCACGGTCACCTTCAGCGGTAATCCCGACCCGATTGCCGGCGCGGACTACTACATGAACAGCGGCTCGGCAACAAACGTGGCGGTTGCCATGCGTGAAGCAGGCGCGGGGATATTAAAGGGAACAGGTTCCAGCCTTACGCAAAATATTGCGGCAGACAGAACTGCGACGATGGCCATGCAGGCTTCGGTTCACGCTGTCAGCGGTGGCGCGACACCGGGCAGTATCGGGGCTGTCGTTGTGATGACGATGCAATACAACTGAAAAGGCAGCGCGTTGACCATCCTCAGCGACTGACAGATATCGGTACTTGCTATGTTGAATATTCTGATTCAAGAGACAGACCAGTTTTTTTACAGCGGGTTGCAGCGTTTTTTTGTGGATTTCTTCGTGCGTAATTTTAAGCAGCAAATCCATTTTGCGGTTGGGCTTAACCATCAAAATGTGGGTGCTGCTGATATTATCGTGCTCTCCCTCTGTAAAGGGGAGACGCTAATTTGCTTTCCTGAATTACAGGCGCGCCAGAAAGGAATTGTGATAGGGTTAGTTGATGATGAGCATTATTATTCAGCTTTACCCCTCTGTTTTCAGGATATTATTTTTATCTCGCGTCGCGCCTCGCTTGACTGGATAAGTCAGGTGCTGTTCGTCGCATGGTACCGAACACAATCATCCGGCTATCTCCCGGAGAAAAGAAGCTGCTCCGAATGCCAGCATAAAATACTTTCACCGCAACAAAAAAGGATTATGGCGAATTTTTACCAGGGACTCTCTGTTGTGCAGATTGCCCGGGTACTAAAAATGAGCAATAAGACGGTGTTTACGCATAAGTATCTGTTGATGCAGAAATTTAACCTGCGAAGTGATTTTGAACTGATGGTCCTGATTCACCGGATGGTGGAGAGAAACAGATATCCGGGCAGAGTGGGTGACTATCTCACATCTTCATTGATAGTGTGAATTACAAAAAAATGTGTGCAGTTATACTCCTTTAGAAAAGCGGGGGTGTCATGTTACTTTTCGTGCTTTATATAATGACGCCTTCGCTATGCAAATTCATAAAACCATCAAGCCGATTTTTGTCTCTAAGTTCCAGTGTGTTGGGCCAGAGTGCTTAATATCGTGTTGTCGCGGCTGGTCAATCAATATTGATAAGAAAAGCCATCAGAAATATATCTTTTCCCCGCATGCTGAAATTGCCGCTATCGCCAAAGAAAATCTTATCCTTCAGCGAAAGGGTAAGAACAACTATTCCAGAGTGAAGCTAAACGAAAAAGGGGAGTGTCCTTTTATCGATGAAAACAAACTCTGCATGATACACCGCGATTTAGGGGAAGAGGCACTTTCGCCAACCTGTAGCACCTATCCCAGAAACTCAAGTCGGTACCGGGATGAGACACGCCATACGATGACGCTCTCCTGTCCGGAAGTGGTTCGACGCGTCCTGTTTGATCCGGATGCCATGCTGCTCCAGGAGAAAAATGAGCTCGTGCCAGGCAATAAGACGAACCTGATTGGGCAGCGTCAATCTGCTTCGCAGACGCAGCAGGTCATACATCTTTTTGCGTGGAATTTAATCCAGTCACCTTCGCGTAACATTGAAGAAAATTTGATGGCGCTGGCGCAGTTTATTCTGTGTCTTCAACACGTTAATTTTGATTTGCATAATAAATTTGCTGAAGTAGAAAATTTCTACGAAGCCTTACGCCATGAACTTCAATGCGGAAAATCGCTGATCGATTCCAGTAATTTGGCTAAATCAAACGCGATGAAATATCTGGCGTTGTCTGTGATGGGAACGAACGTGGCGAAGGATTCGGCCCGGGACGGTTTTATTCTTGAAGGGCATCAGCAAATTGCCTCGTATTTGAACGTTGCGGGTTCAGGCAACGCTGCGGAACTGGAAGCAAAATTCGACAAGATTAATCAGCAGTGGCACGCATTGTGTGAGGACTCCTGTTTATCAGAACCCTACGTGTTGCGCAATTATCTGTTGTACAAGCTTTACAGCGGTTATTTTCCCGGCAAAAATACGGCCACCATCATGCGTCAGTTTTACCGTATTGTTCTGGAATTTTTCTATCTCAAATTCATTCTCAGCGTAAGATCGATGCAGGGTGAAATCGACCAGCAGGTGGTGATGAAAACCATCGCCAGCCTCTCAGAAAAGACCATGCACAATAGCACCATTGATGCACGCATGGACTTTGCGATAGATAAAATCAACGGGGGCGATGATTTATCCTGCCTGCTGTTAATTGGGTAAACGCTCAATGTGTCAGAGGCTCACCGTAGGTGAGCCTCTTTTTATTTACACATTCACAGCGTTAATCAGCCGCGATTTCATGGACTGATACGCCGACGCGGCATAGTCCTCCGCCCAGCGCTGGTCCTCAATCGCCTCCAGCTGCACCGCGCAGTACTTCGTTTCCGGCGTTTTGGAGATGGGATCGAGATTATCCTGGGTCAGCTCGTTGCAGGCGCCAATCCACCACTGATAGGTCATATAAACCGCACCCTTGTTGATACGCTCGCTGATGCTGGCGCGGGTAATCACTTTGCCGCGACGTGAACGTACCCAGACCAGTTGACCCTCCTTAATGCCCAGATTTTCCGCATCGGCCGGGTGCATTTGCACCCGACCCGGCTCGTCGGCCAGGCTCTGCAGCGCAGCGCAGTTCCCGGTCATCGAGCGGCAGGAGTAGTGTCCCACCTCACGTACCGTACACAGCACCAGCGGGAAATCTGCATCCGGGGTTTCCGCCGGCGCGCGCCACGGTGCGGCAAAGAGCTGCCCTTTACCGGTCGGGGTGTCGAACTGATTGTCTTTGTACAGGTAAGGCGTGCCCGGATGATCCAGCGTCGGGCACGGCCACTGCACGTGGCCCATCTCGCCCATTTTTTCATACGTCACGCCGAAGAAGAGCGGGCACAGCTCGCGCATCTCATCCCAGATCTGCTGGTTGGAGTCATAATGCATCGGGTAGCCCATCTCGGTGGCGAGCAGGCTGATGATCTCCCAGTCGCGCTTCACGTTGCCGCTGGCCTCGATGGCTTTGCCAAAACGCTGGAACCCGCGATCGGCACAGGTAAAGACGCCGCCGTGTTCACCCCAGGAGGTGGCAGGGAGCAGAACGTCCGCCACTTCTGCCGTTTTGGTCATAAAGATGTCCTGAACCACAACAAAGTCGAGCGCCTCAAAACCGCTGCGAACGAGACCGAGATCGGCCTCGGTCTGAAGCGGATCTTCCCCCATGATGTAGTAGGCCTTGACCTTGCCTTCCAGCGCCAGATGAGGCACCTCGGTAATGCGCGTCCCGACGCGATCGTCCATTTTATTGACGTCAATCCCCCAGGCGTCGGCGAACTTCTGCCTGACCGCCGGATCGGTCACATCCTGATAGCCGGGGAACATATTCGGCAGTACGCCCATGTCGCAGGCACCCTGGACGTTATTTTGACCGCGCACCGGCCCGACGCCGACGGCGGGTCGGCCAAGGTTACCGGTCAGCAGCGCCAGGCTGGAAAGCCCTCTGACCACATCCACAGCCTGACCAAACTGGGTCACGCCCATACCCCACATCACGGTGGCGGAAGGGGCCGCCGCGAAGGTGCGCATCGCCTGGCGAACGTCGCGGGCGGGAATGCCGGTAAGATGCTCAACCTTCTCCGGCGCATAGTCTTTCACCGTCTGGCGGTAGGCCTCCAGCCCCTCCGTAAAGCGCGCCACGTAGCTTTTGTCGTATAACTCCTCTTCCAGCAGCACGTAGCCGAAGGCGTTCACCAGCGCCATGTTGCTGCCGTTTTTCAGCTGCAGATGCTGGTCGGCGATGCGCGCCGTTTCGATGCGCCGCGGATCGCAAACGATAATTTTCGCGCCGTTTTCACGCGCTTTCAGCACGCGCCGGGCGACGATAGGGTGGGAGTCCGCGCAGTTATAGCCAAACACCAGCAGACATTTTGAGTTTTCAATATCGTTGATGGAGTTGCTCATGGCGCCGTTGCCGAGCGTTTCCTGTAAACCGGCCACGGAAGGGCCATGACAGACGCGCGCGCAGCAGTCCACGTTGTTGGTGTTCAGCACCGCGCGGGCAAATTTTTGCATCACATAGTTTGTTTCATTGCCGGTTCCGCGGGAGGAGCCGGTGGTCATGATCGACCGAGGCCCGTGCTGCGCTTTAATGCTGCTGAGCCTGTGGGCGGTATAGCGGATTGCCTCTTCCCAGGTAACGGGGGTGAAAGCCTCGCCTTTGTGGTAGCGGATCATCGGCTGAGTGAGGCGCGGGGTGAGCAGACGGGTATCGTTGAGGAAGTCCCAGCCGTAAAAGCCCTTCAGACACAGGGTGCCCTGGTTTGTGACGCCCTCTGCCGCTTCGGCACGGATGATACGGTTATTTTCAACGACAAGGTTTAATTTACAGCCTGCACCACAGTAGGGGCAGACGCTGGCGATCTTTTTCATCAATAACAGACCTGTTAAGAAATGAAGCAAAGTTGACTGGAAAACCCAGTCCCGTAAACGGTGTTAAGCAGGAACCGTGCCAGGTTGGCTTTGCTGGTTTTACAGGGTGTTAAGGGGGAAAGACGCGTGTCATCGTCAGGCCGATCGTCAGTTTTGACGATGACACGTTAGGGGCGTGGCGAGCAGGAACTTAGAGATCGTCCATCGTGTAACCCACCACGATTTCCAGCGTCTTACGAATCACATCCGCCTGAACCACGTCGTTAGTGGCTTCCAGCGTCTGAATGAGCCAGAGGATGATCGCTTTATTGGACAGATGACCTTCGGAGGCCAGAACACAGCGTACTGCAGTAGAAAAAACAGCGGACTCTTCAGCAAAACGATCGCCTGCGTGACGGAAATATTCCGACAGCGCACTGTCTAAAAAAGCAGAATGGTATTCGGGTTGAAGCTGAATATTTTGTCTCATTTGTTCTCACCGTAGCTGTTAAATTGCAGTCAATGTATTTTTTTGGGGTCGGACGGTTTTCCACTTCCAAATAACGGCACTACATTGTCTCGGTTATCGTTGAGAGGTCCCTCTCTGTTTGTTCGTCCTTGCGCGGTTCTGCGACGTGTAAAGGCGATGCTGTTTGAGCCGATATCGGCAATCACCACCGCAAGTGTCTCCCGCCGCCGGGGATCCTTTTCATGCTCTTTCATTACCCGCAGACGCTGCAGCAATCCTTCGGTTGTCACTGGCCCCCGCTCTTTCAGAAGAGAAAGAACGGCTTCACCGATAAGCGTGTCGATCAGTCGGTCTGCGTCACTGCTATTCATCACGTTACCGTTCGAAGAGCAGACCAAGCAGCATGTGGTAATGCTCTTCCTCTTCCGGGCCATCGGCCTTTTCGAGGCGGCTGAGCAGTTTGGTACAGAGCGATTTGCGATTAAGGTTTCGCCCGTCGCTGAGAATTTCTACAACCACCTGGCCCAGCGTCTCCTGCTGGGTAGGGAGCGCGGCTTTTTCGAAGTACTGTGCGATTGCTGATGCGGAATCTGTGGCGTAACCTTTCTGCTGCATGTTTCGCTCCTGTAAAATTTTGTAATCACTAACGTTACAATTAAGGTATACACAATTCCTAAATCTGTACATATAAAATGTACAGATTTTTAATGTTTTTATGATATATTTTATAAATTACTTTATTTTCAGTTGGTTACTAGCTTGTCATGAATCGGTAATGTGACAGGATATATTGTACAAAAATGTCGGGCGCTGGTAAGTTATACAATCGAGAAGAACGGTCCTATCAACTGCCGTAAATGATTGAGATGTAAATTATTTGTCAGGCAATTAATGTGCTATAAGTGAAAATTACCCACGTCTACTGTGGCCAAAACCCTAACCCCAGGAAAAGCATGCTCACAACCATCATTTACCGCAGTCATATCTGCGAGGACGTTCCGGTGAAAGCGCTGGAATCAATGGTCGCTGCTGCAAATCGTAAAAATCGGCAATCCAATGTCACGGGGATCTTGCTGTTTAACGGCACACACTTTTTTCAATTGCTTGAAGGGCCGGTGGAGCAGGTTTCTGCTATCTATGAGCAGATCTGCAACGACCCGCGCCACCATAACGTGGTCGAGTTAATGCGCGATCACGGCCCTGTCCGGCGTTTTGGCAACGTGGGCATGGAGCTTTTTGACTTGCGCCACTTTGACAGGGACGAGGTACTGCAGCAGGTGCTCAATAAGGGGACGACACGCTACCAGTTGACCTATAACGACCGCCCTCTGCAGTTTTTCCGCACCTTTGTTGAGGCCACGGAAAAAGCGAACTATTTTGAACTTCCGCCTGCGGATTCCTGGGAATTCGTTCGCGAAGAAACGCGCCTTTCCGCGCAGCCTGAGGTGGTTGCGAAAGGGGCGGATTGTAGTTTTGCGTTCCAGCCGATAGTCGATCCGTTTATGCAGCAGGTCGTCTCCTGGGAGGCGCTTCTGCGCACTCCTGACGGTGACTCGCCGGGGGCCTATTTCGCCAGCCGCCCCCATGAAGAAGTCTACACGTCTGATTTGCAAAGCAAGCAGGTGGCACTTTCTATGGCCAGCGCGCTGGGGCTACAGGACCAGACGTTATCCCTGAACCTGCTACCCATGACGCTGGTCAACATTCCCAACGCCGTGGATTTCCTGCTCACCGCGATTGAGGCAAATGGGTTTGTACCCGAACAAATCGTGGTGGAGTTTACCGAGAGCGAAGCTATATCTCGTTTTGATGAATTCACGGATTCGGTCAGGCAGCTAAAAAGCGCGGGTATCAGCGTGACGATCGATCACTTTGGTGCCGGTTTTGCCGGGCTGCAGCTGCTGGCCCAGTTCCAGCCGGACAGAATTAAGATTAATCGAGATCTGGTCGCGAACGTGCATAAAAGTGGCCCCCGACAGGCCATTATTCAGGCGATTATCAAATGCTGTTCCTCGCTTGAGATCCAGTTCTGCGCTGTTGGGGTAGAGAAGGCGGAAGAGTGGATGTGGCTGGAGTCCGCGGGGATTTCCCAGTTCCAGGGACATCTTTTTGCCAGCCCAAGACACGGGGGTATTCCCGCGATTGCGTGGCCGGAGAAAAAGTTCGACTTCGGATAAAGCTGTACGCAATCCGGCAGACTTAACTGTACGAACGGCAAATTTTATACAACAATGTATTAACAGGTGGATGGAAAAGAACCCCGTTCACCCGTTCAAAATGCGGTCTTAGTTATACAAATGATGTGTACAATCTGATAAGGTTGGTGCAGTTAGGTATGGAAGTTCTGAGCGTGAGGGAGTTAATGGCCTATTACAGTATCGGCGAAGTGGCCGAACGATGCGGTATCAACCCCGTTACGCTGCGTGCCTGGCAGCGCCGTTATGGATTATTGAAGCCGCAGCGCAGTGAAGGGGGTCATCGTCAGTTTGACGATGAAGATATCCTGCGCATTGAAGAGATCAAACGCCTGATGAAAAGCGGCGTTTCGGTCGGAAAAGTTAAAGCCTTGCTGGAAAACAAGGAAGTGCTGACGCAGGGCAACTGGGTCTCGTTCCAGGAAGAGATGATGACCGTTCTGCGATACGCCAGTCCTCCAAAGCTGCGGGCCAAAATAGGTGAATTCCGCCGCGATCACGCGATGGATGCGCTGATTGACAATATTATCTCTCCCGTCCGTCAGCGTATGAACCAGGATCAAAATACCGTGCGTCACATGGCGAGCCTGTTTGACGGCGTACTGATCGAATTTGCGATTGCAAGCCTGGCGGAGTCCCGCAAAAAAGCCGGCAAAGACGCGCTCCTGATTGGCTGGGAGTGTGATGACCGCACCCACCTGTGGCTGGAAGCCGCGCGCCTGTCGCAAAAGGGCTGGCACATTGACGTGCTGGCAGAGCCCATTGACTCGCCGCGTCCTGAACTCTTCCCGGGGCAAAAAATCTTTGTCTGGACGGGGAAATCCCCAACGCCTCGCCAGCAGGAACAGCTTGACCACTGGCGTGAGCAGGGGTTTGCTGTATCATTTCATCACTGAGTGTAAGAGGCCTTGAAGGCCTTTTTTTGTCTTTGTCACTTTCCTTGCAAAAAGCTATCTTAAGAATAGGCATTATTCCTGCGGATGAGATTTACCCGGCTAATTTTAAACGGCATCTGCTTTTTTCTGGGGGCTTTGCTGTCGGAAACTTGTTCAATAGGGGACGGTGTCCCCTTATTAATACTCAGCGAGTATGGCGCTCATTCCATGCATCTGAAAATTGAATATTACCGTCAAGAATTCTCCAGGTGATTTTTTCATATTGAATGCTGACACTTTCTATGTGATTCATTTTATCGTTCCCCGCCAGCTTAATATTCGGAACGCTACAGTGGACGCCAGTTAATTTCACATTCTCCATAAGAACGGTGTAGTAGCAAACCTCCTGACCTGCATCATTGATGTGATAAAACCTTATTTCTGCGCTTTTCAGCGTCTGCCCAGTTGCTGCAGCCTTGTAAAGATATGGCGTAGAGCTATCAACTTCTTTCTCGATCATCATGGATGAGTGCTGGCGGGTGCCGGTGATTTTGCCGTTTGCGCTGTCAACGGGTAAATTTATACCGTGGCTCAGACCGATAATTTCAATACTACCTTCACGATCTTGTACATCAACAGATCCTTTGATATCTGCACCGCCATCGTCTTTAAGCCACATATAGGGAGGTATAGGCATTTTATTGTCTCCTTAACTTTTTGATTAACTTCATTGTTAAAATATAGAGAGGGGTAGCGATAATTAGCATTGTAAGCCAGTCAATAAGTGAATAGGCATCATACATTGATTCTGCATTTTCATTTCCGGCTATAATGATTGCTGTTGTTCTGGCTACATCATAGTTAATATATAACTCCGGGCCTGGTAGCATATGACCAAGAGCGAGTAATAAAATGAGAAAGTAAATAATTTTACTTGCCCTACGAGCAAGGTTTTTTAATGTAGCCACCCGCTACTACCTCTACCCAGCCTCGCGCCATGAGTGACCGCATGCATGGAACCTGAATAAGCGATGTATTCATTAGCGCGTTATGAATCATCGTAAAATCAGACATGTTGGCGATAGTTATGCATCCTTTTGAAACTGTGCCGGGGTGTAGTCGGAAATTTCCACGCTTTACACTTTCTATCCATGTGTAGTCATCTATGCCCCAGTCATCACGCCACAAAGCAAACCAGTCAGATTTACCAAAAGCATTTCGGCCAATAAATCTGTTAGCTTCATCGTGAATCTCCTCTTTTTTTTGTGAAAACCAGTTACCCTCCCTGCGATCTACAATCCAGTATTTCCCTGGGGGAATAGGGCCAGTATTGGCGACATGTCCGCAACTGGCATTGTTTCTGTTGGCCCCCAACCCGGAGTGCGCCATGAACACGCCTACCCCATACAGATCGAAAGGCGCGTAATCTGCACCGTTCAGAATCATCTTTCCCTGTAATGGCATATGCCACCTTATTTCCATTAAAAGTGTATGGTTAATGCTACAGCGATTAATAATGTGATCCAGAGTGAGTGAATGATTTTCAGAAAAAGACTCGCATTATCAGTCTGTCTATTGCTGAGAAGCGCTTTCCTGCTGCGCAACTGAAGCGTAGGCCTTCTACAGCGTGCCAAATCGCATCTGTTAAATTGAGTTTGCGGCAATCAAAGTAGCTATCTCAAAAATAGGCATTTCCGATGCATATTTTACTTTTCTCCTCTCCGTCAAAAATGCCACAACGAAATGCATTATTAATCAATGCATTGAACAATTAAATCCATCCTGCCTGCATCCTGCCACAGGGTCTATGCTTAATAAAAGTAGGCAAAAAGGGCGGTTTAACCGAATGCCCCTGCTGATAGAGGGTTGAAGTGATAATCGTTATCACTAACATGGTGTTATGCCCTGATGGCTTATCAGATGAGGTGGACCTATGGAACTGCATTCAGAAACCTTTAATCCAGCCGATTTTGCCTGGCGCGGGTTAACGCTCACGCCAGCGGCGGCGGCACATATTCACGAGCTGGTGGCGAAAAAGCCCGAGATCCTCGGCGTGCGTTTGGGTGTCAAACAGACCGGCTGCGCAGGTTTTGGTTACGTGCTCGATACCGTCACCGAACCCGAGAAAGATGACCTGGTATTCGAGACCGACGGCGCGAAACTGTACGTCGCGCTGCAGGCCATGCCGTTTATTGACGGCACCGAAGTGGACTACGTCCGCGAAGGCTTAAACCAGTTATTCAAATTTCATAACCCGAAAGCCCAGAACGAATGCGGCTGCGGCGAAAGCTTTGGGGTATAGGCGGAACTATGTCTCGTAATACTGAAGCAACGAGTGAAGTAAATACCTGGAGCGGTGGGCACCTCAACTATAAAGAGGGGTTCTTCACCCAGCTGCAGACCGATGAGCTGGCAAAAGGCATCAATGAAGATGTCGTGCGGGCGATCTCGGCGAAACGTAATGAGCCGGAGTGGATGCTGGAGTTTCGCCTGAGCGCCTTCCGTGCCTGGCTGGAGATGGAAGAGCCGCACTGGCTGAAAGCACATTATGACAAGCTGAACTATCAGGATTACAGCTACTACTCTGCGCCCTCCTGCGGCAGCTGTGACGACACCTGCGCCTCGCAGCCCGGCGCGGTGCAGCAAACCGGCGCGGAGAACAGCTTCCTCAGCAAAGAGGTGGAAGAAGCCTTTAATCAGCTGGGCGTGCCCGTGCGCGAAGGGAAAGAGGTGGCGGTGGACGCCATTTTCGACTCCGTCTCGGTGGCGACCACCTACCGCGAGAAGCTGGCAGAGCAGGGGATCATTTTCTGCTCCTTCGGCGAAGCGATTCACGATCATCCGGAACTGGTGAAAAAGTACATCGGGACCGTAGTGCCTTCAAACGATAACTTCTTTGCAGCGCTTAACGCGGCGGTGGCCTCGGATGGCACCTTTATCTACGTGCCGAAAGGCGTGCGCTGTCCGATGGAGCTTTCCACCTATTTCCGCATCAATGCCGAAAAAACCGGCCAGTTCGAACGCACGATTCTGGTCGCAGATGAAGGCAGCTACGTCAGCTACATTGAAGGGTGCTCCGCCCCGGTCCGCGACAGCTACCAGCTGCACGCGGCGGTGGTGGAGGTCATCATCCACAAAGATGCCGAGGTGAAATACTCCACGGTGCAAAACTGGTTCCCGGGCGACGGCAATACCGGCGGTATTCTGAACTTCGTCACCAAGCGCGCGCTCTGTGAAGGCGAAAACAGCAAGATGTCGTGGACCCAGTCCGAAACCGGCTCGGCCATCACCTGGAAATACCCGAGCTGCATTCTGCGCGGGGATAACTCCATCGGCGAGTTTTACTCGGTGGCGCTCACCAGCGGCCATCAGCAGGCCGATACCGGCACCAAGATGATCCACATTGGTAAAAACACCAAATCGACCATTATCTCGAAAGGCATCTCCGCCGGTCACAGCCAGAACAGCTATCGCGGGCTGGTGAAAATCATGCCGACGGCCACCAATGCGCGAAACTTCACCCAGTGTGACTCGATGCTGATTGGCGCAGATTGCGGGGCGCATACCTTCCCGTACGTCGAATGCCGTAATAACACGGCCCAGCTTGAACACGAGGCGACCACGTCGCGGATAGGAGAAGATCAGCTCTTCTACTGCCTGCAGCGCGGGATCAGCGAAGAAGACGCCATCTCGATGATCGTTAACGGCTTCTGTAAGGATGTGTTCTCTGAACTGCCGCTGGAATTTGCCGTTGAAGCCCAGAAACTCCTCGCCATTAGTCTTGAACACAGCGTCGGTTAAGGAAAGCACATGTTAAGCATTAAAGATTTACAGGTCAGCGTAGAAGACAAAGCCATCCTGCGTGGCCTCAATTTTGACGTCAAGCCGGGGGAGGTCCACGCCATCATGGGGCCGAACGGTTCCGGGAAAAGTACGCTTTCTGCAACGCTGGCGGGGCGCGAAGATTATGAGGTGACCCACGGCTCGGTCGAGTTTAACGGCAAAGATCTGCTGGAGATGTCGCCGGAAGATCGTGCGGGCGAGGGCATCTTTATGGCCTTCCAGTACCCGGTCGAAATTCCGGGCGTCAGCAACCAGTTCTTCCTGCAGACGGCGCTGAATGCGGTGCGTAAGTATCGCGGGCTGGAGGCGCTGGACCGCTTCGACTTCCAGGATCTGATGGAAGAGAAGATTAAGCTGCTGAAAATGCCGGAAGATCTGCTGACCCGCTCGGTGAACGTTGGTTTTTCCGGCGGTGAGAAAAAGCGTAACGATATTCTGCAGATGGCGGTTCTGGAACCCGAGCTGTGCATTCTGGATGAGACCGACTCCGGTCTGGACATCGATGCCCTGAAGATTGTCGCTGACGGAGTGAACTCCCTGCGCGACGGCAAGCGCTCGTTTATTATCGTCACCCACTACCAGCGCATTCTGGACTACATCAAGCCGGATTACGTCCACGTGCTTTACCAGGGACGTATTGTGAAATCCGGTGATTTCACGCTGGTTAAACAACTGGAGGAGCAGGGTTATGGCTGGCTTACCGAACAGCAGTAATGCGCTCCAGCAGTGGCACCGGCTGTTTGAAGCCCAGGGGGGCACGCGCTCCGAGCAGGCGCAGCAGCATCTCCAGCAAATGCTGCGTCTCGGGTTGCCGACGCGTAAGCACGAGAACTGGAAATACACCCCGCTTGATGGCCTTCTGAACGCCGAGTTTGTGACTCGTCTGGCGGATCTCACCCCAGCACAGCGCGACGCGCTGGCCTTGCGTGTCGATGCCCTGCGACTGGTGTTCGTCGACGGTCAGTTCCGTCCGGAACTGAGCGACACGGTTCAGGAGAGCGGCTTTGAGATTGAGATAAACGACGATCGCCAGCGCCTGAGCGCCCCGGTTCAGCCTGAGATCTTCCTGCACCTGACCGAGAGTCTGGCCCGCAGCGTGACGCACATCCGCGTGAAGCGTAACCAGCGTCCGGCAAAACCGCTGCTGCTGATGCACATCACTCAGGGGCTGAACGGCGATGAAATCAATACTGCGCACTATCGCCACCATCTGGAGCTGGCGGAGGGGGCGGAGGCCACGGTCATCGAACATTACGTCAGCCTCAATGAGACGCGTCACTTTACCGGATCGCGTCTAACGATGAATGTTGCCGCGAATGCGCAGCTTCATCATGTCAAGCTGGCGTTTGAGAATGCGCAGAGCCACCACTTTGCCCATAACGACATTGTCCTGGGTCAGGATGCCGCGGCGTACAGCCACAGCTTCCTGCTCGGCGGGGCGGTGCTGCGCCACAATACCAGCACGCAGCTTAACGGTGAAAACACCACGCTGCGCATCAACAGCCTGGCGATGCCGGTTAAATCGGAAGTGTGCGACACGCGGACCTGGCTGGAGCACAACAAAGGCTACTGCAACAGCCGCCAGCTGCACAAAACCATCGTCAGTGATAAAGGCCGCGCGGTGTTTAACGGACTGATTAACGTGGCGCAGCACGCTATTAAAACCGACGGGCAGATGACCAACAATAATCTGCTGTTAGGCCGCCTTGCGGAAGTGGACACTAAACCGCAGCTGGAGATCTACGCCGACGACGTGAAATGCAGCCACGGTGCGACGGTCGGGCGAATCGACGACGAGCAGATGTTCTACCTGCGCTCGCGCGGCATCGATCAGCAGGCGGCGCAGAAAATGATTATCTACGCGTTTGCCGCCGAACTGACGGAAGCGCTGCACGATGGTCAGTTAAAACTGCAGGTGCTGGATCGGATAGGTCAGCGCCTGCCTGGAGGCGAAGCATGAGTTTTCCCGTCGAGAAAGTACGGGCAGATTTCCCGGTTCTGACCCGTGAAGTAAACGGTCTGCCGCTGGCCTACCTGGACAGCGCGGCCAGCGCGCAGAAGCCGAATCAGGTGGTGGATGCCGAAGCCGAGTTTTATCGCCACGGCTATGCCGCCGTGCATCGCGGTATTCATACCCTGAGCGCCGAGGCGACCCAGCGGATGGAAAACGTGCGCACGCAGATTGCCGCCTTCCTTAACGCCCGCTCGCCGGAAGAACTGGTCTTTGTTCGCGGGACCACTGAAGGGATTAACCTTGTCGCTAACAGCTGGGGCAACGCTCAGGTCCACGGGGGGGATAACATCATCATCACCCAGATGGAGCACCACGCCAATATCGTGCCGTGGCAGATGCTCTGCGAGCGCGTGGGTGCGCAGCTGCGGGTGATCCCGTTAAATGCCGACGGGACGCTGCAGCTCGAGCAGCTAGACGCATTGCTTGACGATAAAACGCGGCTGGTGGCGGTCACCCAGGTCTCCAACGTGCTGGGGACGGAAAACCCGGTGGCGGAGATCGTCGAAAAGGCCCACCATGCGGGCGCGAAGGTGCTGATTGACGGCGCCCAGGCGGTGATGCACCACGCGATTGACGTCCAGGCGCTGGACTGCGATTTCTACGTCTTTTCAGGCCACAAGCTCTACGGGCCGACCGGGATTGGCGTGCTGTATGTGAAAGAAGATATCCTGCAGGCGATGCCGCCGTGGGAAGGGGGCGGGTCGATGATCGCCACCGTCAGTCTGACGGAAGGCACCACCTATGCGCGCGCGCCGTGGCGTTTTGAGGCGGGCACGCCCAACACCGGTGGGATTATCGGTTTAGGGGCGGCGATTTCTTATGTCTCCTCAATCGGCCTTGATAGCATTCAGGAGTACGAACAGCTGCTGATGCACTATGCGCTTGAGGAGCTTGCCAGCGTGCCGGATCTGACCCTCTACGGGCCTGCCGACCGGCAAGGGGTGATCGCGTTCAATCTCGGGAAACATCACGCCTATGACGTGGGCAGTTTCCTCGATAACTACGGCGTGGCGGTCCGTACCGGGCACCACTGCGCCATGCCGCTGATGGCGTTTTACCAGGTACCGGCAATGTGCCGCGCGTCGCTGGTGATGTACAACACAACGGAAGAGGTCGACAGGCTGGTGGCGGGGCTTAAGCGCATTCATCAGCTGCTGGGCTAACGGAGAGGCGAAAGATGGCGGAACTGCCGGACAAAGATAAACTGCTGCGTAACTTCTCGCGTTGCGCAAACTGGGAAGAGAAGTATCTCTATATCATTGAGCTGGGACAGCGCTTGCCGCCGCTCAGCGAAGAGGCGCACACCCCGGAGAACAGTATTCAGGGCTGTCAGAGCCAGGTGTGGATTGTGATGGCGCAGTCGGATGACGGCACTATCGAACTGCACGGCGACAGCGATGCGGCCATTGTAAAAGGGCTTATTGCGGTCGTCTTTATTCTTTATCACCGGATGTCGGCGCAGGATATTGTCGCGTTTGATGTCCGCCCGTGGTTTGAAAAAATGGCTCTGACCCAACACCTCACCCCGTCTCGTTCCCAGGGACTGGAAGCGATGATTCGCGCCATCCGCGCCAAAGCTGCAATCCTTAGCTAGACTTACAGAACAGCATTCATTCTGTTTCGCGAGGTGGTTCCCGCCTCGCTGGTTTTTCAGCTTTCTGGCGTTCTGTCAGTGAATAAGGAATCTCAGCATGAAGCGCGCGTCTCTAATAACTCTATTACTCCTCAGTTCGCTCGGCGCCCTTAATTCGGCCCGCGCGATGGACTATCCGTTGCCGCCCGCAGGCAGTCGTCTGATTGGGCAAAATCAAACCTACACGATACAGGAAGGGGATAATAAGCTGCAGACCATCGCCCGCCGGTTTAATACGGCGGCACAGGTGATCCTGGAAACGAACAATACCATTGCGCCGGTAAACCCTGCGCCGGGAACCGTGATTACCATCCCGTCGCAGATGCTGCTGCCGGACACGCCGCGCGAGGGCATTGTGGTTAACCTCGCAGAGCTTCGGCTCTACTACTTCCCGCCGGGAGAAAACATCGTTCAGGTCTTCCCGCTCGGCATCGGACAGCTGGGGCTGGAAACGCCGGTCACGACCACGCGCGTGAGCCAGAAAATCCCGAATCCCACCTGGACACCTACGCCGGGCATCAGAGCACGCTCTCTGGAGCAGGGAATTAAATTACCTCCGGTGGTGCCTGCCGGGCCAAATAACCCTCTGGGACGCTTCGCACTGCGTTTAGGCGTGGGCAATGGGGAATATCTCATCCACGGCACCAGCGCACCGGACAGCGTCGGCCTGCGGGTCAGCTCCGGCTGTATGCGGATGAATGCCCCGGACATTAAAGCCCTGTTCGAACAGGTGCGGGTGGGCACGCGGGTACAGATTATCAATGAACCCGTTAAGTTCTCCGTGGAGCCGGATGGTAAACGCTATATTGAAGTCCACCGCCCGCTGGCGCAGGCTGAGGGAGAAAACCCGCAGGTCTCGCCCATTACCCATTCCGCAGACTTTGCGACCTTTGTTTCTCAGGCGGGAAGCGACAAGGCGCTGATTGATAAAGCCCTGTCACGCCGCGCCGGGATCCCGGTTATCGTGTCGTCAGGCAGCGGCCCGTCAGCCAGCAATAGCGTGTTGTCGGTGCAGAACAGTCGGATGTCCGCAGCGGTAGCGGAAGATGAAGGGGAGAAGGTGACGCAGTAGTGGTTTGACGCAGGCAAAAAAAATGGCGCACAATGTGCGCCATTTTATTAACAGGTACTATTACTTACGGTATTTAGTAGCCTGGTTGTCCAGACGCTGGTTAGCGCGAGCTGCGTCGTCTTTAGCAGCCTGAACGTCGGAACGCATTGCGTTCACGTCGTTGCTCAGCTGGTCAACTTTAGCGTTCAGAGTCTGAACGTCAGAAGACAGCTGATCGATTTTAGCGTTGCTGGAGCAACCAGCCAGCAGAGTAGAACCCAGGATTACCGCGCCCAGTACCAGTTTAGTACGATTCATTATTAATACCCTCTAGATTGAGTTAATCTCCATGTAGCGTTACAAGTATTACACAAAGTTTTTTGGGTTGAGAATATTTTTTTGATGGGAATACACCTATTTTTGATCGTTCGCTCAAAGAAGCATCGAATCAGCCCTTTTCAGGCAAAAATCTAAGTAAAAAAAGGCATTTATCATCGGATTCATCTTAGATAATTCGCAATTAAATAGAAAAACCCGATTTGCAATTTGAATGACTTTGGCTAATGCGAGGAATAAAAAAAGCGCCCGGCGGGCGCTTTTTATCAAAATTAATTCGTTCGGGAATTATTACAGCACGTGAACAGATGCAGTATTGGTGGTTCCGCTTGGTACCAGCGCACCAGAAACCATGACCACAACGTCACCTTTCTGTGCCAGACCACGATCCACCAGCTCCAGCGCCACTTCTTTACCCAGACGGTAGAAATCATCCGTAGACGCGATCTCTTTCACCAGGTGAGGGATCACGCCTTTGCTCAGCACCAGCTGACGGGCAGTGGTTTCGTTGGTGGTCAGTGCCAGGATAGTCGCATCCGGGAAGTATTTACGCACCGCGCGAGCAGATTTACCGCCCTGGGTGGCAACCACGATCAGTGGTGCTTCCAGTTTCTCAGCCGTTTCTACAGCACCGCGGCATACTGCTTCGGTGATGCGCAGTTTGCGGCTGTCGTTGTTGTAGTCCAGACGGCTTTTCATAACGCGGTCGGTACGTTCGCAGATGGTGGCCATGATGGACACCGCTTCCAGCGGATATTTACCTTTCGCGGATTCGCCGGACAGCATAACGGCATCAGTACCGTCGAGGATGGCGTTTGCCACGTCGCCTGCTTCAGCGCGGGTTGGGCGTGGGTTTTTGATCATGGAGTCCAGCATCTGCGTTGCGGTGATAACCACTTTACGCGCGCGCACACATTTCTCGATCATCATCTTCTGCGCGAAGATCACTTCTTCGACCGGGATTTCTACGCCCAGGTCGCCACGTGCAACCATGATGCCGTCAGACGCTTCGAGGATTTCGTCGAAGTTGTTCAGGCCTTCCTGGTTTTCAATTTTGGAGATGATCTGGATCTTCTCGCCGCCGTGGGCTTTCAGGTGCTCACGAATTTCAACCACGTCGGAGCGCTTACGGATGAAGGAGGCAGCAACGAAGTCAACGCCTTGCTCGCAACCGAAGATCAGGTCCTGTTTGTCTTTTTCAGCCAGTGCTGGCAGCGCGATGGAAACGCCCGGCAGGTTAACGCCTTTGTTTTCGCCCAGGTCGCCGTTGTTCAGCACTTTACAGATAACTTTGTTGCCTTCGATCGCGGTGACTTCCATACCGATCAGACCATCGTCTACCAGCACGGTGTTACCGACGGACAGATCGCTGGTGAAGCCTTCGTAGGTCACTGCAACGATTTCGCTGTTGCCGACAACAGTTTTGTCGGTGGTGAAGGTGAAGGTCTGGCCCGCTTTCAGAGAGACGTCGTTACCGCCTTCCAGTTTGATGGTACGGATTTCTGGACCTTTGGTATCCAGCAGGATCGCGGCTTTTTTACCGGTCTTGCTCATTACGTTGCGCAAGTTCTGGATACGCTGACCGTGTTCTGCATAATCACCGTGGGAGAAGTTCAGACGCATCACGTTCATGCCGGCGTCCAGCATTTTGGTCAGCATCTCTTCAGATTCGGTTTTCGGGCCGATAGTACAAACAATTTTCGTCTTTTTCATGACAGTCTTAGTCTTTAAGTTGGGAAGGATATGGAAATCTCGCTCCGGGGGCGCACTGCCGCGGAGTCAAACCTGTGTTGCAAAAGAGTATATGACACGCACTAAGGATAGGAGACATCAAATGAGCGTGCAGAAGAAAGTGTGCCTGAGTGACAGCCCAACGAAGGAGTGGAGAAGTTGTACGTTGTTTTTTGTATTCCAAGCGCTGAAACCATTCACCAGGGATTTGGCGCGCATTATACGCTGATTTTAAGATAAAAGGAAAATGGAAACGGTGTTTCAGAAATAATCTGTGCTGTTTCTCATAATATTGTTATCAAGGCGTTAAGCCATGATGACAACTTGTGGCGGCAGGTGAGGGACCTGCCGCCATTTGCTTATTTCTGCAGCGCCTGGCTGAGGTCGGCAATCAGGTCTTTGGGATCTTCAATCCCGACTGACAGACGGATCAGCTGCGGCACAATGCCGTTTGCCAGACGTTGCTCCAGCGGAATCGAGGCGTGCGTCATGCTGTAAGGTTGGCTCACCAGACTCTCCACGCCGCCCAGGCTTTCCGCGAGGGTAAACAGCTTCAGGTTGCGAATCACCTCGGTGGCGCGTTGCGCATCGCCTTTGACCACGACAGAAATCATCCCGCCGGGCAGGGCCATCTGCGTACGGGCAAGCTGATATTGCGGATGTGATTCCAGGCCGGGATAGAACACCTTTTCGACCAGAGGATGCTGATCGAGCCATTGCGCAATCGCCAGCGCGTTGGTGCTGTGCTTTTCGACCCTCAACGCAAGCGTGCGAATACCGCGCAGCGTCAGGAAGCTGCTGAACGGATCCAGTACGCCGCCCACCGCGTTTTGCAGATAGCCCAGCTTATCCGCCAGTTCCTTGTTGTCCCCGACAATCGCCAGCCCGGCCACCACGTCAGAATGGCCGTTCAGGTATTTGGTGGCGGAGTGCACCACAATGTCGAAACCCGACTCCAGCGGACGATGGATCACCGGCGACGCGAAGGTGTTATCCGCCACGCTGATGACGTTATGACGACGGGCGATTGCCGCGATGGCCGCCAGATCCGCCAGCTTCAGCAGCGGGTTGGTTGGCGTCTCGACCCACACCATGCGGGTATCCGGGCGAATGGCGGCCTCAAGCCCGGCTAAGTCGTCCGGTTTAACCCAGCTGACCTGCAGGCCGGTGCTGCGCTTGCGCACGTTCTCGATCAGACGGTATGTGCCGCCGTATACGTCATCAATGGCAACGATGTGGCTGTCTTTATCCAGCAGTTCGAGCACCGTGGAGATGGCCGCCAGACCGGAGGCAAAGGCGTAGCCGCGCGTGCCGCCTTCCAGTTCGGCAATCGCCGTTTCCAGCGCATGGCGGGTAGGGTTGCCGCTGCGGGAGTACTCATATCCGGTATGCTCGCCGGGCGCGGGTTGCGCAAAAGTCGATGTGGCGTAAATCGGCGGCATGACGGCGCCGTGCTGGTCGTTGAATTCACCGCTGTGTACGCTGAGGGTGGCCAGATTTTTCATCATTGATTCCTTTATTGCTGTAGACGGTTGCGCCAGGCGGTCAGAACGTCGCTGCGCGTAATCAGACCGAGAAAACGGTCGTTGTCATTAATCACGGCCACCAGACCGCGGTCGAAGATGGCGTTCAGGGCGCTTTCCGGCGCGTGTTTATCCAGGAATTCGACCTGACGCGTCATGGCTGCCGTCACCGGAAGCGCGAAGCGATCGCCGTCGCCGCCGATGTGCCGCAGGAGATCCCACTCGTCGATAATGCCCACCACCTTGCCGTTCTCCAGCACCGGCAACTGGGAGATGTCATACAGGCGCATCCGTGCCAGGACGATGGAGAGCGTGTCGTCCGGGGCGGCGGTGACGGTGGCGCCTTCATCGTGGCGCAGGGCAATGTAGTCAGAGAGATCGCCGGCCTGGGGGCGCGTGATGAGTCCCTGCTGTCGCATCCAGTCATCGTTGAACATCTTCGAGAGATATTTATTGCCGCTGTCACAGGCGAAGGTCACCACGCGCTTCGGCGCGGTCTGCGCCTGGCAATACTTCAGCGCGGCCGCCAGCAGCGTGCCGCTGGAGGAGCCCGCCAGAATGCCTTCCGTTTTCAGCAGCTCGCGCGCGGTGGTAAACGCTTCGCGATCGGTAATGCGCCAGGCGCGATTCACCCCTTCAATGTGGGCCAGCGGCGGAATAAAGTCTTCGCCAATACCCTCAACCAGCCAGGAGCCCGCATCGTGGTAGCGTCCGGTCTCCACCTGGTCGGCCAGAACGGAACCGGCCGGATCAGCCAGGACAAACTCCGTGTGCGGAGAGTGCTCGGCGAACCATGCCTGCAGGCCGCCCAACGTGCCGCCTGAGCCGACGCCCACCACGATGGCATCGATTTTGCCGTCAAGCTGTTCATACAGTTCCGGCGCCGTGGTGGTGCGGTGCGCCAGCGGGTTGGCTTCGTTATTGAACTGGTCGATGTAAAACGCGCCGGGCAGTTCGTTCGCCAGACGCTGGGCGTAATCCTGGTAATAGGCAGGATGGCCCTTGTTGACGTCGGAGCGGGTCAGTACCACCTGGGCACCCAGCGCCCGCAGGTGGAAAATCTTCTCGCGGCTCATTTTGTCCGGCACCACCAGGATCAGCGAGTAGCCTTTCTGGGCGGCGATCAGGGCCAGACCGAGGCCGGTATTGCCCGCCGTGGCCTCAATAATCGTGCCGCCCGGCTGCAGCTGCCCGGTGCGCTCCGCTTCGTTAATCATCGACAGCGCAACGCGATCCTTAATCGAACCGCCCGGATTCTGGTTCTCCAGCTTCAGGAACAGCGAGCAGGGACCGGTATCAAGCTTATGCAGCTGGATCAGCGGGGTACGACCAATCAGTTCAGTGACGGAGTGATAAATCGTCATGATGTTTTCCTTTCTGGATGTCATGACGGGATGATAGGGCGGTGAAATTTTCTCAATAAAGAACCATTCACTGCTCTTTAGATCAGAAAGGAATATAAATGTCATTTTTGGAAGTCAGGACAGCAAGACGTAAAGTTGTCTGGATGTGAGGATGGCTATATTGGCATGAAATGCTGAAAAAATGACCGTTTTTCGCAGGCATTCGCCAGCAGATATGCATCCGGCAGATAATCATTGCTGAAATTGGTCTAAATGCATCCCACCCGGTAAATCCGCTGTTTATTTCCGAAAGTTATAACAAATTCTTTTTTGTTCATTTAAAAGCTGATAACGCCTGTTTACTATCGTTTGGACATCCATACTGCTAAACCGCCATGGGCGGCACGGATAATGAATAAGAATGATTGTACTGAGCAATATTTCGAAGGTTTTTGACAACGGAAAGGTGGCACTCACAGCCGTTGATAACGTCAATTTGACGATAGCACAGGGACAGATATACGGGATTATCGGTTACAGCGGGGCAGGTAAAAGCACGCTGATTCGTCTGCTCAACGGCCTGGAAAAACCCAGCGCCGGTAGCGTCACCATTAATGGACAGGACATTTCGGCGGCAAAAGGTGAAGCGCTGCGTCAGGCGCGCCTGAAAATCAGCATGGTGTTTCAGCACTTCAACCTGCTGTGGTCGCGCACGGTCAGCGAGAATATTGCGTTCTCGATGCAGATTGCCGGCGTGCCGAAAGCAAAAATCACCGCCCGCGTCGCCGAGCTGGTGGAGCTGGTCGGCCTGAATGGTCGCGAGAATGCTTATCCGTCACAGCTGAGCGGCGGGCAAAAGCAGCGCGTCGGCATTGCCCGCGCGCTGGCCAATAACCCGGATGTGCTGCTGTGCGATGAAGCCACGTCCGCGCTTGACCCGCAGACCACCGATCAGATCCTCGATCTGCTGCTGGATATTAACCGCCGGTTCAAATTGACCATCGTGCTGATCACGCACGAGATGCATGTGGTGCGCAAAATCTGCGACCGCGTGGCGGTGATGGAGAACGGTAAAGTCGTGGAAGAGGGCGACGTGCTGAGCGTCTTTACCCATCCGCAGCAGCCGATTACGCAGCAGTTTGTCCGTCAGGTGAGCCAGTACGCTGAAGAAGAAACGTTCAATACCGAACTGGCAAACGATCTGGAAGGTACGGTCATCAGACTGACCTTTACCGGGCACAGCACGCATAAGCCGATCGTGGGTGAACTGACCCTGCGCTATGGCCTGCCGTTTAACATCCTGCACGGGAAAATGACGCAAACCGCCCACGGCGTGTTTGGCCAGCTCTGGGTACATGTCGTGGCATCCGATGAACAACTGAACAATATCCTCGCCGACCTGAAGCACAGCGATATTGAAGGCGAGGTGATTAAACATGGCTGAGGATCTCTTTCCGCATCTCAAGTGGGACCAGCTCTGGGCGGCGACGCTGGAGACGCTGTACATGACCGCGCTGTCCGGCGTGGCGACTTTTGTACTGGGTATCGTGCTGGGTCTGGCGCTGTTTTTAACCGCGCGCGGCGGGCTGTTCCACAACCGCACGGTCTACAGCGTCATTTCGATTGTGGTGAACGTGTTCCGCTCGATTCCGTTCATCATTCTGATTGTCCTGCTGATCCCGTTCACCAAGACCGTCGTCGGCACCATCCTTGGTGCCAACGCGGCGCTGCCGGCGCTGATTGTGGGTGCCGCACCGTTCTACGCACGCCTGGTGGAGATCGCCCTGCGTGAAGTGGATAAAGGCGTCATAGAAGCAACGCGCTCGATGGGCGCACGACTGAACACGTTAGTGTTTCGGGTTTTACTGCCGGAATCATCACCTGCACTGGTATCTGGTATTACGGTGACGCTCATTGCGCTGGTGAGCTACAGCGCAATGGCGGGGGTGATTGGCGCCGGTGGTTTGGGAAATCTGGCTTATCTGGAAGGATTCCAGCGCAACCATGGTGACGTCACGCTGGTGGCAACGGTGACCATTTTAATCATCGTTTTCATTATCCAGTTCTGCGGCGATGTCATTACTTCACTGTTAGATAAACGCTAATAAATACACACAGGAACCACATCATGAAAAAGACACTGACACTGATCGCTGCCGCAACCCTGAGCGCCCTGAGCTTCGCTTCCTGGGCTGACACCCTGACCGTGGGCGCATCCAACACGCCGCACGCCGAAATTCTGGAGCAGGCAAAGCCGATTCTGGCGAAGCAGGGGATCGACCTGGAGATTAAACCATTCCAGGACTACATTCTGCCGAACACCGCGCTGGCGGGTCATGACATCGACGCGAACTATTTCCAGCACATTCCTTACCTGAACAGCGTGCTGAAAGATCATGCGGGCGATAAAGACTACGATTTTGTCAGTGCGGGCGCGATCCACATTGAGCCAATCGGCATCTACTCCAAAAAATACAAGTCGCTGAAAGACCTGCCGGAAGGCGGCAAAATCATCATGCGTGACGCGGTTTCTGAAGAGGGGCGTATTCTCTCTATCTTCGAAAAAGAGGGCGTGATCAAGCTGAAGCCGGGCATCGATAAAGTGACCGCGCGCATCAGCGATATCGTCGAGAACCCGAAAAAGCTGAAGTTCACGCCTAACGTTGAAGCGTCTCTGCTGCCGCAGATGTACAACAACAACGAAGGCGACGCGGTGGTGATTAACGCCAACTATGCGATTGACGCGGGTCTGGATCCGGTTCACGACCCGATTGCGGTTGAGAGCGGTGAAAACAACCCGTATGCCAACATCATCACCGTGCATCGCGGTGACGAGAAGAAGAAAGACATCGTCGCGCTGGTGAACGTGCTGCACTCAAAAGAGATTCAGGACTGGATCCGCACCAAGTACAAAGGCGCGGTCATTCCAGTAAACAACTAATTTACTGATTTTACAGATGAAGCCCGGCGAGTCTCTCGCCGGGCTTCTTTTTTGTATCCGGCTGGAGAATCATTTAAGCTCAACGTTTAACAGGCAATGGAGTGATGACGATGGGTAATGTGACCAAAGATGAAGCGCTGTACCAGGAGATGTGCCGGGTGGTCGGGAAGGTGGTGCTTGAGATGCGTGATTTAGGGCAGGAGCCAAAGCATATTGTCATTGCCGGAGTCCTGCGTACCGCGCTGGCGAACCAGCGCGTGAAACGCAGTGAATTGACAACCGAAGCGATGGAAACGGTGGTTAAAGCGCTGGCCGGGTAAAGCGCCAGCGCTTCGCAAGCTGCTCGAGCGAGCAGCAGAGCAGGTAGTAGACCACGCCCGTAAAGATAAAAATGGCCGCCGGGTAGATTTGCACCCGGTTGTTGACCTGTCCCGCCACCGTGGTCAGTTCCGGTACGTTCACGATAAACGCCAGCGACGTATCCTTCAGCAGGCTGATAAAAATTCCCACCAGCGACGGCAGAATATTCCTCAGCGCCTGCGGCAGCAGCACGCGCCACAGGGTTTGCTGCGTGCTGAATCCCTGTGACAGTGCGGCTTCGTACTGCCCGGAGGGTAGCGCATTAAGTCCGGCCAGTACCGAGTGCATTACGGTAGCCGCCGTAAACCAGGCCAGCGCCAGCGTGACGGTCAGCGCCCCCGGCAGATCGCCCCCGGTAATGAGCGGCAGGAGATACCACATCCAGAAAATTACGAAGATGAGCGGGATACCGCGAATCAGCTCTGCCCACAAAAAGAGGGTCTTGCGCACGAGCCCGGTAAAGCGCCAGGCCAGACACGCGAGCACTATCCCACCGGGCAGAGCAATGACGGCGGCCCCAATCGCCATCATCAACGAGAGCAATACGCCCCCCGGTTCACCCGTTGCCGCGCGTCCCCACAGCAGATAATCGAGGTTATCGGTGATGACATTAAGTCCGGCAATCATGTTTTTCACTCCCTGAGGTGGCGACGTTTAGGCGTTTACGTTTCGCTTCAGGTCCAATGCGAACCAGCACCATCCCCATGACCAGGCCGGTCAGCAGATAAAGTGCGGTTCCGAAGGTAAATGCTTCCAGCGCGTGCGCGTTATAGCTCTCAATCTGCCTGACCTGATAGGTCAGCTCGGCGAAGCCAATCCCGCTGGCGAGCGAGGAGAGCTTCATCAGATTAAGGTACTGGCCAACGACCGGCTGCCAGGCGTTGGCCAGCCCCTGCGGCAGCAGGATGTAACGAAACAAACGCCACGCGGAGAATCCCTGAGCGAGCGCTGCCTCCCGCTGTCCGGCAGGCACGGAACGTAAGCCCGACTCCACCTCTTCAATTAAAAACGCCGAGGTAAAGACACCCAACCCCCAGGCAGAACATAAAAATTCGGGTGTAAACCACCAGACGTCGCCGGGCAGAATTGACCAGCTGTGATCCGCGTTCACCGCGTCGCGGAACGCCTGCGGTAGACCGTTCCAGGCGGCAAAATACCAGAACAGCAGCTGCACCAGCAGCGGCGTATTGCGAAACAGCGACACCCAGCTGCTAACGACCGCGTTCCCGAGGCGTCCACCGGAAAGGCGCAGAAGCATAAAGATCAATGCGAGCAGGCTGGCCAGCATCATCCCGGCAAGCGTTACCCACAGGGTGGTGAGGAATCCGGAGAGTATCCACTGCAGAGGCTGTCCGGTCAGTACCCCCTGCCAGTCGAGCGCGGGCATTACAGATGCTCCTGATGCAGCGGGTTGAGCACCTTTTGCAGGAACCGCTGCGCGCGCGGATGCGAGGGCCGACTGAAAAATTGCGCCGGCGGCGCAATTTCCAGAATTTGCCCCCCGTCGATAAAGACGACTCTGTCGGCAATTTCCCGGGCGAACTGCATCTCATGGGTTACGACAATCATCGTGATCCCGCTGTGGGCGAGGGCTTTCATCACAAACAGCACTTCACCAATCATCTCCGGATCCAGCGCCGAGGTGGGCTCATCGAACAGGATGATTTGCGGTGAAGAGGCCAGGGCACGGGCAATCGCGACGCGCTGCTGCTGCCCGCCGGAAAGCTCTGCCGGAAAATGATGGGCTTTTTCCAGCATCCCGACCTTCTCCAGCAGGGCCAGCGCGCGCGCCTGGGCAGGCTGTGGCTTCCAGCCGTGAACGTGCTCCAGGGCCAGGGTGATGTTCTGGCTGGCGGTGAGATGGGCGTAAAGATTGAACTGCTGGAACACAAACCCCACGCGGCTGCGCAGCTGACGCAGCCCGGTACCGGAGAGCTTTCCGGTAGGCTTGTTATCGACCAGAATCTCCCCGCCGCTAAGGGTTTCAAGCTGGTTGATGAGACGAATCAGGGTGGATTTACCGGAACCCGACGGGCCGAGGATGGCGACCACTTCACCGGGCGTGATGGTGAGATTAATGTCGTTTAAAACCTGATGGTCACCGTAGCGTTTGTCCACATGACGAAACTCGACGCTGGCCTGTTCCAGATGTGAAAAATCCGCGGCACCGGCCGCGGAGTGTGAAAATAAACCTGAGAGCATAATTATCTGGCTTCTATTTTAAAGGCGCGAGGCTGCGGGGCAGGCGTGTTTGGGCCAAACCAGACATCGTAGATTTTTGCTGCCTGACCGTTCTTCTCGAGATTAACCAGCTCGTCGTTAACGGCCTTCAGCAGCGCCGTTTCACCTTTTTTCACCCCAACGCCAATCTCTTCTTTGCTCAGCAGATCGGGCAGGATTTTGAAGTTCGCTTTATCCGGTGCCTGCGCCAGCAGACCGGCCAGAATGGTGCTGTCCTGGGTAATGGCCTGGACGTTGCCATTGCGCAGCGCGGTCAGCGCCAGGGGAATGTCGTCATAAGAGAGGACGCGGGATTGCGGGAAACGCTGGTGCAGCGCCTGCTCGCCCGTCGTGCCTTTGACCGCGCCAATGCGCGCCCGGCTATAGTCATCGAGCTTGTCCGGTGATTTCACCGGAACGAGGAACTGCTGGCCGGTGACGAAGTAAGGCGTCGAGAAATCAATCACCTGCGCGCGTTCCGGGGTGATGGTGATATCTGCCACGATCAGGTCTGCTTTCCCGGACTGCAGCAGCGGAATACGGTTGGCCGGATTGGTGGCAACCAGTTCAAGCTTCACGCCGAGCGATTTTGCCAGCGCTTTGGCGAAGTCCACGTCGTAACCCACGATCTCGTGCGTTTTGGCATCAATCGAGCCAAACGGCGGGTTGGCGTCAAACGTGGCCACTTTCACCACCCCTGCGGCCTTAATATCCGCCAGCTGATCGGCCTGTGCCTGCGCTGAAAGCAGGCTCCCCGCCGCCAGTAATCCCAGAACCAGTGTCCGTTTGGTAAACCCTTTCATGTTTGCTGCCATAGTCATACGCCATCCCGTTGTTTTTGTTTTACCCCGCTACGCTCCCATAAGCGAAAGCTATCGCCAAATAAGAAATCGTTCTTTGCTTTGAGCAAAAAAGCATTAGTGAACAAGGTGTTAATGAAGCGTGAAAAGAACGGGAGGCTATTTGCAAATCCTGCACATGGACAGTGGATTTTGGTATTTCACCCGCGCGGCATTTGAGTGCTTAACTGAGGTCAGACACGGCGAGAGAGGGTAAGACGATGAAAAAGTGGATCAGCACGTTACGGCGGTTTTTTGCGACCCGACCAGTGAATGCGGAGAACAGCGCGCAACGTGTTCTTGAGTCAATACTGCCTGTCGCCAGCCTGTATGGCGTAGACGTTGCCAACATTGACCCGGAGTGGTTCCATGATAAAACGTCACGCTGAACTGCGCCGCACGCGCGAAACGTACTGGAACGAGGTGTGCTGCATTTTGTTCTGACGCCGGATAGCTGTTAATGTTGACAGATGGTTGAGTCTGCTCAGTTAACGGAATGAAGAACCCCTTTTTAAAGCGCGGCATTATTGTCTGGACGATAGTCTGCCTCATCAGCGGTGTCCTGCTCTATGCCGAGCAAATTCGCCGCCAGTTCTGGGAGCACGATCGCGAGTTTGCAGCACTCTTCTCTGAGTTAAGCGCGGTACTGACGCAAAATGAGTCCGTATTGCCACTTCTGAATGGCGATGAAGATATTGCCACCCTGCGCAAAAAATTCCCTCAGCTTCTTGCCCTGGAAAAGACCTCCGGACGCCCGCTTGATGCGCCACGGGTTGAACCTGCCCACGAGATACAGTACTGGCTTTACAATCCCTGGCGTCAGATCCGCGTGCTGGTGGACCTCGGCCCGATCCTGAATGCGCACCATCCCTTTACTCATCTCGGGATCCGTTTTATGCCAAACGGCGACGAGCCAGCGTCTGATGCCTTCTGGCACTGGCAACGTGCTTTCCCGCAGCATACTCAACCTTTTACGCTGGAAGCCGATTCCCGGCCAGACTGGCTCGCCGTTAACGGGTTGATGTATCCCATCTTGTTTATCGGTTGGGGGATAGTGATTGCGCTGGCGAGCGTGGTGCTCTGGCAGCGCAAAGCGCGGAAAGAGGCCGAGCAAAGGGCGCTCTATTACCAGCACGCCAGACTGAATACCCTGGGAGAGATCACCGCCGGTATCGTGCATGAGATTAACCAGCCGCTTACCGCCGCACAGACGTGGATCCAGGGGGCGCAACGCCAGCTGCAGCAGGACAACGGGCCCGCGGTGTCGCAGGCGTTAGTGGCCGCGCTGACGCAAATGCAGCGAATTAGCGCCTTGCTGACCCGCTTTCGCGAACACGTAGTGCAGGAGAAAGTATCCCTGCGCGAAACTGACCTGGCACAGTGCTGGCTACAGGTGGTGAACCTGCTTGAGCATGAGCGCAGGGCCGAACATATCACGGTCAGCCATATGTTTGCCCCGGGGGCGACAACCGTTCTGGCCGATCGTCTCTGGCTGGAGCAGGTGCTGCATAATTTGCTCAGCAATGCGATTCAGGCGCAGCAGGCCTCTGCAGCTGGCTGGGTAAAGATTGAAAGTCATAAAAATGCGCGCGGTATCCTGATTACCGTGACTGACGGTGGTCCAGGCTTTAGCCCGGAGGCGTTACAAAATGCCTTCATGCCGTTTTACAGCGGCAGAGAGGAGGGAATCGGGCTGGGGATGACCTTAACGGAGTCATTGATGACACGAATGAATGGATCGATTACGTTGGGTAATGCTCCGCAGGGCGGAGCGCAGATCAAACTACAACTGATGCACGGAAAGGAGGCTACGGATGGATAAGACAGTCTGGCTGATTGATGACGATGAATCCATCAGGGAGTCGATGGCGTTTTTGCTTTCAGGCATGGGCTGGCCGGTCAGAACGTTTGAAAGCGTCGATGCTTTTACCGCTGCCCATGCGCGTGAGACCGCGCTGGTGGGCTGTATGCTGCTGGATATGCGGATGCCGGGTAAAGGCGGACTCGCCTGGCTTGAAGAGGGCCAATGGCCCTGGCCCCTGCTGCCGGTGATAATCATGACCGGACACGGTTCGGTTGACGCCTGCCGCCGGGCATTCCGTAACGGCGTCTTTGAGTTTTTTACCAAGCCGCTGGATGCCGACAAGCTTATCGAAACCGTGGGCCTGGCCTTCGAGGAGAGCCAGCGCCGCTTTGCCGACTGGCAGGAAACAACCCGGATCGCGGCGCGTTTCGCGCAGTTGACCGCGCGTGAGCATGAGGTGCTGGGTGAGTTGATGAAAGGGCTCAGCAACAAAGAGGTGGCTGCCCGGTTGAACCTCTCGCCGCGTACGGTAGAGGCGCACCGCGCATCGGCATTTACCCGGCTTGGCGTCAATAGCTTAGTCCAGGCAATCCGGGAATACGATAAATTGCAATCCGTAAAACTACCAGGATGAGTGCGTAATCAACCGAATACCGTTTCATCGTGCGGCTGAGTAACCTCTGGGTGTCTCTCAACACGCGAGGAAGTGCGATGAAAAAAATAATGATGGTTGCGGCACTGGCCGCGGGTAGCCTGAGTCTGGCGGCACAGGCCGATACGCTGAATCAAAAGAATCTCTCACTGGCGCAGGCGAATGCGCTGGCAACCTCCGCCATTCAGGCCTGTACGGCAAAAAATTATCAGGTGACCGTCACCGTTGTTGACCGCGCGGGCGTGGTGAAAGCGGTACAGCGCACGGACAATGCCGGTCCTCACACGGTAAAAGCCAGCGAAATGAAAGCTTATACGGCGCTTAGCGCAAAGAATGCGTCCGGTAAGGTGATGGAAGCGGCGCAGAGCAACGCCGGTGCGCAAAACATGCGTGACATTCCGGGTTTCCTGCTGCTGGCGGGGGGCTTGCCGGTGAAAGAGGGCGATGAAACAATCGGGGCAATTGGTATCGGCGGTGCGCCGGGCGGTCATCTTGATGAAGCCTGCGCGCAGGCGGCTATCGACGGGTTAAAAAAATAAAAAAAAGCACCGGCTTGCCGGTGCTTTTTAATCAGATCTTGCAGGCGTCGCCGCAGTCGTCGTCGGCGACAATCGCCTGCGCTTTTTTATCCGCGTCGTCCAGACGTTCCGCATTACGCTCTTCTGCTTCATCCAGACCGTTAAAGACTAAATTATCGAGATCAATTTCCATGTTGCACCTGCTCTGTTCAGTTTTCGATACTGGCACAGTATAGGGCAAAAAAAGCCAGCAATGTACCTCGCAGCACATAAGGATAATCCCTGCCATACTCAGTGCTTTATCGCTGAGGAGAGCACATGATTACACTCTGTAAAACCTGCGGAACGGCTTACGATACACAGCCTGAGAAATGCCCGATCTGCGAGGATGAACGCCAGTATGTACCCATCACGGGGCAGGCGTGGGCCGATCTCGATACCGTCACCGCCACGCATAGCAACAAATGGCAGCAGCTGGAGCCGCGATTGTTTGGGATCAAAACGGTCCCGGCGTTTGCGATCAATCAGCGGGCGCTGCTGCTGCAAACGCCCCACGGCAATATTCTCTGGGACTGTATCGCCAACCTCGACCCCGCAACCAAAACGCTCATTACCGCCCTCGGCGGCATCAGCGCGATTGCGATTTCACATCCGCACTATTACACCACGATGCAGGAGTGGGCTGCGGCGTTTGATGCGCCGGTGTACCTGCACGCCAGCGACAGCGAGTGGGTGATGCGCGACAGCCCGGCCATTCATTTCTGGGAGGGGGATGCGCTGGAGATTTTCCCGTCAGTCACCTTGCTGCGTCTGGGGGGGCATTTTGCCGGGGGAACGGTGCTGCACTGGCAGGAGGGGGACGGGGTACTGCTGGCGGGCGATATTCTGCAGGTCACGCCGGGTAAAGACGCCGTCTCGTTTATGTGGAGCTACCCGAACTATCTTCCGCTGCCGGCCCGCACCGTGGCGTCGGTCGTGAATCATCTGGAAGGCAGAACGTTTGAACGTCTGTACGGCGCGTTCGAAGGGCAGAACATCCTCGCTAACGCGGACGAAATTGTGCAGCGCTCGGGCCAGAAATATATTGCTTGTCTGAAGTAAACCACGATGGGTAAACTTTACGAGTGTGATCTCGATCATACCTAAACTAAAACAGATAAAAGAGACATTGCTATGCAACATATCATTGAAGGTTTTCTCAGCTTTCAAAAAGAGATTTTCCCGCAACGTAAAGAACTCTTCCGCAGTTTAGCGTCCAGCCAGAATCCCAAAGCGCTGTTCATCTCATGCTCCGACAGCCGTCTGGTCCCGGAACTTGTCACCCAGCAAGAGCCAGGACAACTCTTTGTCATTCGTAATGCTGGCAACATCGTGCCGCCGTTCGGACCGGAGCCAGGCGGTGTGTCCGCTACCATCGAATACGCCGTCGTGGCGCTGGGCGTCACGGATATCGTGATTTGTGGTCACTCCAACTGTGGCGCGATGAAGGCGATTGCCGATAACGCGAACCTGGAGCCGATGCCTGCCGTGTCACACTGGCTGCGCTATTCCGACGCGGCGAAAGCCGTGGTGGAGAAAAAAACCTGGGATAAGCCGATCGATAAGGTCAATGCGATGGTGCAGGAGAACGTGTTTGCGCAACTGAGCAACATTAAGACCCATCCTTCCGTCGCGGTGGGCCTGCGTAATAACTCCATCCGACTGCACGGCTGGGTGTACGACATTGAAAGCGGCGAAATCCTCGCCCTGAATAAAGAGACGAAAACCTTCGTTTCGCTGTCGGAAAACCCGGAAGTCTTCTTCGAGTAATCCGCGACAGCAGGGCACGGATGCCCTGTCAGTTTTCAAAATAGGGCAATCTCTGCCGCACCCCCGACGCGGGTTTTTCCGCCGCTTGCGCCATCGCCTCTGCAATCTCTGCACACTCCGCCAGCCCCTGAACGAAGGGACGATCGTGCATCAGCCACGGTATCGCACCGAAGGCGATACGCCCGCGAACGGTGTCTGGCGCTTTTAAGGTGTAATCCTCGCCGATATCGGGTATCTCATCGCCGGTCGCTTCCAGCTGTTTTCGCAGCGTCGGGAAGGGCAGATCTTTCGTTTTGAGCGGCTTTTGCCCGCGCGCATCAATAAAAACGTCGAAGCGGTAAACGGTCTCTTGTGTGGTTATCACCGTTCGATCGCTGCCAACGTCGAGCGTGTAGTCGTCACCGAGCGCGGCCACGCTGATGATGCCGGCTTCGCGAAGCGCGAGCAGCCTGCGGATAGACTGCGGAGGGATGGCGGCATAGTTGTCGATAAATACCCGAGCCAGCCCCTGTTTGAAGCGTTCAACGTCTCGATCGCTGAGATGGGGAACGATCTCCTGAACCACTTCATGCAGCCGAAGCACGGTATAGCGCCAGGCCACGGTACGGCGTTCGCGTTTATTTTTCTCAACTTCTTTCAGGTTATCTTCCGCCCAGGTAAAGGGACCGTGCCGTTTACGATCCTCAAACCAGGCCTCACGAAGGGTGTCCGCATTCAGCGTATGCAGAGACATTTTTTCGCACCACTCCGGATCGGCAAGCTGAAGCTCTTTGACCATCAGGACAAAGATACGATCGAGCAGGCCATCCGGTCCTTTGGCAATCTCGCTTTCCACCACGCGTTCGGTCAATATCGACAGCGGCTCGTAAGGAATAGGGCAGTAAAAATCGGCTTCCGGCAGAATGCCAGTCCGGGACATCAGGACAATCTTCAGCGCCTCGCTGCCTTTATTCAGCACAAATTTATCATCGCGAAACGCACCGTGCTGCATTACGACCGCCATGGCCGCGTCGAGACCGCTTAACGATGTCCCCATAATACCGACGCGACAGGGAGGAATACTGGCGTCCATCAGACCGGACCATGGGCTGGGGAAGAACGTGCGCGTGGCTTCATCCTCCTCTGGCCAGACGTGGCCGGTGGCGATAACCGCGAGGTCGAAGCGTTCAGGAAAGGCGCTGCCGTTGACGGAAAGCGTAACGCCTTCTTTCGAGGGCACGATATCGGTGACCTGGGCGGATTTATGGACATCAACCTGAAATCCCCGTTTTTTCGCCTCTTTTACGATGGACCGAAAGCTGTCGCGGAAATACTCACCCAGCAGGATCCGGGGCAGGAACTGTCGGTTATGCAGGCGGGCTTTATCAACCTTGAAGCGTGCCAGATGGGATTCGCTCTGGCCCTTGAGCCAGTCGAGGTAGGTCATAAAAATGGGCGGGATTTCAATACTTGCGATATTTGCCAGCATCAGACGAGAGTTATCGTCGTCGTTATAGGGCATACCCACGCCCGCTTCATCACTTTGTTCAAAGACGGAGACCGAAAGCGGCTGCGGGTTTTTAAGAAGGGCGTAAAAGGTATAAATCCCTGTTGGGCCGGAACCGATAATGGCGATTTTCTTCATCGACGGTTGTCCTCTCTTTTTTCCATGAGAAAAGCGTAGCAGGAGAACAGTAATGAAAATGAAGGATTAGGAAAATTCAGGCTATCAGAAGAGGATTTGCACCATTTCAGGACTGAAATGGTGCGTCCGAGTGGACTCGAACCACCGACCCCCACCATGTCAAGGTGGTGCTCTAACCAACTGAGCTACGGACGCAGAATGGTGCGTTCAATTGGACTCGAACCAACGACCCCCACCATGTCAAGGTGGTGCTCTAACCAACTGAGCTATGAACGCAACGTGTTGTCGGTGACAACGGGGACGAATATTAGCGGCACAGCACCGAGGTGGCAAGAGGGAAAATGCAATTTTCTCTCTGATTTCACGCGATTGCTGTATTACCGCGCAAAGTGAAGAGAAAGTAGCCGCCGGGTGGCGGCTACTGCGTATTTAACGGGCAGCGCGTTGCAAAATGACCGTTGATGGCTGGCGCTGCAGGAAGCGCATGCGCATCATCATCATAATCGCCGCCGACGTCAGGCCGATGATAAAGCCCATCCAGAACCCCGCCGGTCCCATGCGGTCAACCACAAGGTCGGTCAGGGCCAGAATATAACCACACGGCAGACCCAGCACCCAGTAGGCGATGAAGGTGATAAAGAAAATGGAGCGCGTGTCTTTATAACCGCGCAGCACGCCGCTGCCAATCACCTGGATGGAGTCCGAAATCTGGTAAATCGCAGCCAGCAGCATCAGGTGCGATGCCAGCGTGACGACCTCCGGATTGTCGTTATAGAGCAGGGCAATCTGCTCGCGCAGCGCCACGGTGAAAAGCGCTGTGCAAATGGCCATGCAGACGCCGACGCCCAGTCCGGTCCGCGCGGCGGTTTGCGCATCGAGCGTCGAACCTTGTCCCAGGCGGAAGCCCACGCGAATCGTCACTGCCGCGGCCAGCGACATTGGCAGGACGAACATCAGGGAGCTGAAGTTCAGCGCAATCTGGTGCCCGGCCACGTTCACAATGCCCAGCGGGGAGACCAGCAGGGCAACCACGGCAAACAGGGTCACCTCAAAGAACAGCGCAAGGGCAATCGGCAACCCTAACTGCACCAGACGCGTCATGATGCTCCAGTCCGGCGTGCTGAATCTGTTCTCGTTGCGAATGTCGCGCATGGAGCGGGCGTGCTTCACGAAGGTAAGCATCGAGAAGAACATCACCCAGTAAACGGCTGCTGTCGCCACGCCGCAGCCGACGCCGCCCAGTTCCGGCATCCCGAAATGACCGTAGATAAAGATATAGTTAACCGGGATGTTGACCAGCAACCCGATAAAACCCATCACCATCCCGGGCTTGGTTTTCGCCAGACCTTCACACTGGTTACGCGCTACCTGGAAAAAGAGGTAGCCGGGCGCACCCCAAAGCAGGGCACGCAGATAGCCCACGGCTTTATCCGCCAGGGCCGGGTCAATGTTATGCATAGCGCGGATGATATGGCCCGCGTTCCAGAGCACGACCATGATCAGCACGGAGACAAACCCTGCCAGCCAGAACCCCTGACGGACCTGATGGGCAATGCGCTCGCGACGACCCGAGCCATTGAGCTGAGCGATAACAGGCGTGAGTGCGAGCAGCAGACCGTGGCCGAACAGGATGGCCGGAAGCCAGATTGACGTACCGATAGCCACGGCCGCCATATCGGTGGCGCTGTAGCCACCTGCCATTACCGTATCCACAAATCCCATTGCGGTCTGGGCCACTTGCGCGATGATCACTGGTATAGCCAGTGCCAATAACTGGCGCGCTTCATTCATGTACTTCTGCACGTGAACACCTTTATTTTGTAGTTATTTGAGAGACTAAAAAAGCCGCCGAAACGGGCAGCGAGAAGAAAATGCAGGGGGGTGCCAGCTATTGTAGCGGGCTTTAGCTATTTATCTAGTGAAAAAATCGCCAGAAAATGCGCTCCGCTGGCAACCTGTTTTTCCAACTGTTATTGTGGTGGGATTAAACGGTGTCACCACCGTCCGGAAAAAACAGGAGTTGTAAGCATGTTTACTGGTATTGTGCAGGGCACCGCCAAAGTGGTGTCCATTGATGAAAAACCTAATTTCCGTACTCATGTTGTTGAGCTGCCGGAATATATGCTTGAGGGCATTGAAACCGGTGCGTCGATTGCGCATAACGGCTGCTGCCTGACCGTGACCGAAATTAACGGCAACCAGATTAGCTTTGATTTAATGAAAGAGACGCTGCGCATCACCAACCTGGGCGAGCTGGCGGTGGGCGATACCGTCAACGTTGAACGCGCGGCGAAGTTCAGCGATGAGATTGGCGGCCACCTGATGTCCGGCCACATCATGACCACCGCTGAAGTGGCAAAAATCGTGACCTCGGAAAATAACCGTCAAATCTGGTTTAAAATGCAGGATCCGTCATTAATGAAATACATCCTCTATAAAGGATTTATTGGCATCGATGGGATTAGCCTGACGGTGGGGGAAGTGACGCCAACGCGTTTTTGCGTGCATTTAATTCCTGAAACGCTGCAGCGCACCACGCTGGGCACCAAAAAACTGGGGCATAGCGTGAATATCGAAATCGATCCGCAAACCCAGGCGGTGGTGGATACGGTTGAGCGCGTGCTGGCAGCAAAAGAAGCCGCAATAATAAAGACCACTGAAGAAGAATAAAAAATAACCCCGGATATCCGGGGTTATTTTTTTAGCGAGCGACACGCAGTCCGTGTTCAATCCCACGGCTGAATACCACCTGCCAGAGCTGAATATCCCGTGCGCGAAACGCCCCCGCGCAGGCATTCAGATAATAGCTAAACATCCGTTTGAATCGTTCAGAATAGTTGTCCGCAATCTCAGGCCAGGTCTCCTGAAAACGCGCATGCCATGCCATCAACGTGGTGTCGTAATCCGCGCCAAAGTTATGCCAGTCTTCCATCACAAAATGGGATTCGCTGGCGTTGGCAATCTGGCGAACGGACGGTAAACAGCCATTCGGAAAGATGTATTTATTGATCCACGGGTCAACGTTATTGTCGGTCCGCTTAGAGCCGATGGTGTGCAGCAGGAAGATGCCGTCCGGTTTCAGATTACGATCCACCACCTCAAAATAGGTGTCGTAGTTTTTCGGCCCGACGTGCTCGAACATGCCGACGGAAACGACCCGGTCAAACTGTTCATTCAGATCACGGTAATCCTGCAGCCGGATATCCACATCGAGACCCTGGCAGCGCTCCCGCGCCATTTTTTGCTGTTCCGCTGAAATCGTGACGCCCACTACGCTGACGCCATAGTGCTTCGCCATAAAATACGCCAGCCCACCCCAGCCGCAGCCGATATCCAGCACGCGCATGCCGGGCTGTAGCTGCAGCTTCTCGCTAATCAGACGCAGCTTTGCCTGCTGTGCTTCCTCAAGCGTCGACGCGTCTTTCCAGTAGGCGCAGGAGTACTGCATGAACGGGTCCAGCATACGGCTGAACAGGTCATTGCCGAGATCGTAATGCTCTTTGCCGACGATCCACGCGCGTTTTTTACTTTGCAGATTGAACAGTCGGGCAGAGGCGACACGCAGGGTGTCTTTCAGATTGCGCGGGAGTTGGTTTTCCAGACCGGCACGCAGCACGCTGGCAAAAAAGGTATCCAGACGTTCGCACTCCCACCAGCCGTCCATATAACTTTCTCCCAGGCCTAACGATCCCTCCCGCAATACGCGTTTAAAAAAGTCGGGATGTTTAACCTGAGGATCGGATGGCGATGATCCATTGATAGTGATGCCTGCTCGACCTAACAGTTCACTGACGATCCGGGACCAGTTATCGTCCGGAACGCTGACTTCTTCTATACACGATGAACTCATAGCTTCTCCATCACCCTGATGTGATCAGAACCTTCAAACAGCGTAGACGCTTTTTTTGGTTTGTGAGAAATCTCACGGTAAATACCGCGAGGCTAATATCCGACGTAGAACAGAGGAAGGGAGATAACCCTTGCCGAAATGCCTTCCATGGTAAAACGGGAGCACTCCGGCTCCCGTTAACACTTAATATTTATCGTATTTAATCGAACCAAATTTAGTATAGGCCTCAAAATTTGGTGATTCAATAGAAAATTGTTAGCAACCTAATCACTGAAATGTAACATGATTTCTGGCGCAATCAGGCATGCGAGGTTTCCACCTGAGCGCCGCTATCCTGCTCACGCTGCGCGGAGGCCTGCATGCGATAGCCCATCACCGCCAGCGCAACGGTGACCAGCATCACGCTGGTGGTGGTTAACAGTGGCGTCGCAATCAGCGCCGAGACCACCAGGCTTGCCAGGAAGCACAGACCCAACTGCAGGGTATTTTGCAGCGCGGCGGCGCGGCCTGTCGCCTGCGGGAACGGGCGTAACGCTTGTGCCACCACGATCGGGTAAATCGCCCCGTTCGCCACGGCCATGACGCAGAAGGGGATCAAAATTTCAGCCAGGCCCGCGCCCGGAATAAACCCGACGGCCCAGGTGCCGATGACGCTCAGCGCATACAGCACCAGCAGCCATGGCAGCATCTGCTGACCTTCCCATTTTTGCAGCGCCGCGCGACAGCCGTACCCGCCCACCAGGAAGGCGATAGTCTGCGGAACATAGCTCAAACCGATGGCCGCCGGGCTGTAGCCCATATCGTGCAGAATGAACGGCGAGCCGGTAAGCCACGCGAAGAAGCTGGCCGAACAGGCGGCGTAAATCAGGACATTGCCGCGATATGCTTTGGCGCTCAGCAGGGAGGTGAAGGTAATCGGCTTCGCATCCGCATGCGCCTCTTTTTTATGCGCGGGCTTAAGGGCAAACGCTGGCAGCATCAGCACCAGCGTGATGGCAAACAGCGTGGCAAAAATGGCCTGCCAGTCAAAGTGCGCGAGGATCCAGCTGCCCAGCAGCGGAGCCAGGGCAGGGGAAAGACCCACCAGCGGCATAATGGTGGCGAAAATACGGTTTGTGCGGTTAGCCGGATAGTAGTCGGTCACCAGTGCCTGCCAGGTCACCGCCGCAGCACAGACGCCCACGGCCTGAATAAAGCGCAGCACCAGCAGCCAGGTGGCATCGCGCACCCACAGCATCCCCAGGCAGCCCACGGCAAAAATGGCCAGACCCAGCAGCAGTACCGGTTTACGACCAAAGCGATCCGAGAGCGGTCCCCACAGCAGCTGCGCGAAAGCGAAACCGGCAAGGAACAGGCTCAGGCTGGCGCTGATGGCCGCCGCAGGGGTTTGCAAATCTTCCTGCATGGCGGCAAACGCGGGCAGGTACATGTCGGTGGCCAAAAAGCCCAGCACGCTTAAGCCGCCGAGCCAGACTAAAAATCCTTTCCTGGGTTGCATTCTCTTATTCTCCTGAGGAGGCAGGTGTACGTTGGCGCAGAGTGTAGGGAGTGCAAAGCCGCTTGTGAAACGCTAATATTTGGCGGGTGCATTCAAATTTTTTGCAGGCAGAAAATGTGGTCAGATTATTCTCTTGAAGTGGTCGATGCTGTCGCGCGTAACGGCAGCTTTAGCGGTGCAGCGCAGGAGTTGCACCGCGTCCCTTCGGCCATCAGCTACACGGTGCGTCAGCTGGAGGAGTGGCTGGCGGTTCCGCTGTTTGAGCGGCGCCATCGTGATGTGGAATTAACGCCCGCCGGGGCGTGGTTTTTGAAGGAAGGGCGTTCTGTTATCAAAAAAATGCAGATCACCCGCGAACAGTGTCAGCAGATCGCTAACGGCTGGCGGGGGCATCTTTCCATCGCGGTGGATAACATCGTTAAGCCGGAACGTACCCGGCAGATGATCGTCGATTTCTATCGTCATTTTTCAGATGTCGAGCTGCGGGTCTCGCAGGAGGTGTTCAACGGCGTCTGGGATGCGCTGGCGGACGGCAGGGCAGAGATGGCAATCGGGGCCACGCAGGCGATCCCGGTCGGGGGACGTTACGCCTTTCGCGATATGGGCATGCTGAGCTGGAAGTGCGTGGTGGCAAGCGATCATCCGCTGGCGGTGATGGAGGGGCCGCTCAGCGATGATACGCTGCGCAACTGGCCGTCGCTGGTGCTGGAGGATACCTCCCGTTCATTGCCCAAGCGTATCACCTGGCTTCTGGACAACCAGCGGCGGGTGGTAGCCCCTGACTGGGAATCGTCGGCGACGTGCCTCAGCGCCGGACTGTGCGTCGCGATGGTGCCCGTTCATTTCGCGCGTCCGCGCATCGATACCGGAGAGTGGGTTGAGCTGACGCTGGAGAATCCGTTCCCGGATGCGGCCTGCTGCCTGACCTGGCAGCAAAGTGATGTCTCGCCTGCGATGGCCTGGCTGCTGGATTATCTGGGAGACAGCGAAACGCTAAATCGGGAATGGTTACGGGAGCCAGCATAGCTGGCCCCGTAAAGCGATTAACGACGGTAATCGCGGAACGGACCGTCCGCAACGGAACGGCGTTCGATAAGACGCGGGTGAACTTCAATGGACTGCGACTCTTCACGTTTGTTGACGATCCTGTCCATCAGCATATTGAAGGCCGTTTCGCCCAGCGAATCTTTCGGCTGATGAATGGTGGTCAACGCTGGCGTGAAGAAACGCGCGTTACGCACGTTGTCATACCCGATCACGGAAATATCCTGCGGTACGCGCAGACCCAGCTCGTCGGCAGCGCAGAGCGCGCCCATTGCCATGATGTCACCCCCGCAGAAAACGGCGGTCGGACGGTGTGGCTGGGAGACGATCTGCTGCATTGCGCGGTAGCCCGACTCCGGCTCAAAGTCGCCCTGCACAATCCAGTTTTCCGGCACGTTGATCAGCGCTTCTTCCATCGCTTTCATAAAACCGGCCAGACGGCCCGCGCCGGTGTTGCGCTCCAGCGGACCGGGGATCACGCCAATCTCGCGGTGACCGCGTTCGATCAGATAACGACCGGCCATATAGCCGCCTTCAAAAGCGTTATCGATAACGGAATCAGTGAAATCCGCGCGCGCTTCACCCCAGTCCATGACCACCATGGGAATATGGCGATACTCTTCGAGCATCGACAGCACGGATTCCGGGTACTCGGAACACATTACCAGCAGGCCATCAACGCGCTTTTGCGCCATCATCGACAGGTAGGCGCGCTGTTTTTCAATGCTGTTCCACGCGTTGCCCAGAATCAGGGTATAACCTTTCTGGAAGCAGTTTTTCTCAACCGCTTCAATGATCTCGGCAAAATAGGCCGCTTCACTGCTGGTGGCCAGCAATCCAATGGACTTGGTGTGATTAACCTTGAGGCTGCGCGCAACCGCACTTGGCGAATAGTGCAGCTCTTTGATCGCTGCCCAGACGGCGTTGCGCGTCTCTTCCGCCACAAAGCGGGTTTTGTTAATTACATGTGATACGGTTGTAGTGGAAACGTTTGCGCGTTTTGCTACGTCTTTAATTGTTGCCATTAAATGTCACTCCAGACCATATCCTAAGCTCCTGAAAAACTTGAAGGTAAACGTTTGCCTTCTCTCACCCTTATCACGCAATCTTGAATTGCGGCACGCCGGGAAAACGACACGGGACGTCAGGAGGGGGTCAATGGCCGGTACGCTAATAAATTTAGCGTGGAATTTTGTCCTATCTTGATGAAAAGGGGAAGAGGTAAAGTGTTTATCAGCCTAAATCCAGGAAGATTTTTGACGTAAATTATGCAAAAATGAGCAGGCTCACTTTTCGTGGGGGGATTAAAAGGAGAAAAATTGATGAGTTCCGATCTGAAGTTTTCGCTGTTCACCACCGTTATTGTGCTGGCTCTGATTGTCGCGGCCGGTCTGACGGCTGCGCTGCACTGATTTACGCGGAGGGAGAGTCTTCTCCCTCCCGATCGACCCGATTGTTACTTCTCTGGCAAAAATCTTTTGCCATTTTGTTAACTTCTCATTTTTTGTGATTGATGTCATGCTTTCCGCTTCTTTGTTCTGTGTCACCACATGACACGGCATCCGGAGTTGACGCATGAAAATCAATTTTCCCCTGCTGGCCCTGGCGATTGGCGCTTTTGGGATTGGCACCACTGAATTCTCCCCGATGGGGTTACTGCCCGTCATCGCCCGCGGCGTGGACGTCTCGATCCCTGCGGCAGGGATGTTAATCAGCGCCTATGCTATCGGCGTGATGGTGGGGGCGCCGCTGATGACGCTTCTCCTTTCGCACCGCGCGCGCCGCAATGCGCTGATTTTCCTGATGGCGATTTTCACCCTGGGCAACGTGCTTTCGGCCATTGCGCCGGACTACACCACGCTGCTGCTGTCACGCATTCTGACCAGCCTTAACCACGGCGCGTTCTTCGGGCTGGGATCGGTCGTGGCTGCCAGCGTGGTGCCAAAACATAAGCAGGCCAGCGCCGTAGCCACCATGTTTATGGGGCTAACGATTGCTAACATTGGCGGGGTGCCTGCGGCAACCTGGTTGGGCGAGGTTATTGGCTGGCGGATGTCATTCCTGGCGACGGCTGGACTGGGCGTGGTCGCAATGGTGGCGTTGTTCTTCTCCCTGCCGAAAGGCAGCGCGGGTGAACGTCCTGACGTGCGCAGAGAGCTGTCGGTGCTGATGCGCCCGCAGGTGCTCTCCGCGCTGCTCACCACCGTGCTGGGGGCAGGGGCGATGTTTACCCTCTACACCTATATTTCACCGGTATTGCATGACATCACCCACGCAACGCCTCTCTTTGTGACCGCGATGCTGGTACTGATTGGCGTGGGCTTCTCGATTGGCAACTATCTCGGTGGGAAATTTGCCGACCGTTCCGTAAGCGGCACGCTGAAGGGCTTCTTAACCCTGCTGATTGTCATCATGATTGCCATTCCGTGGCTGGCGCGTAATGAGTTTGGCGCCGCGATCGCGATGGTCGTCTGGGGAGCCGCCACCTTTGCCGTGGTGCCGCCGCTGCAGATGCGCGTGATGCGTGTTGCGCATGAAGCGCCGGGCCTCTCATCGTCGGTCAACATCGGCGCCTTCAACCTGGGCAATGCGCTCGGTGCGGCGGCCGGTGGGGCCGTGATTTCAGGGGGACTGGGGTACAGCTTTGTGCCGGTGATGGGGGCGATTATTGCCGCGCTCGGCCTGCTGCTGGTGATGATGTCGGGTCGTAAACAGCCTGAAGCAGCCTGCGCTGCGGAATAAACCAAAAACGCAGAAGGGCGAACCCTTCTGCGTGTCTCTTACGCGGCGAAGTTCTTCGCCACAAAGTCCCAGTTAACCAGTGCCCAGAAGTGCTCCAGGTAGTTCGGGCGCGCGTTGCGGTAATCAATGTAGTAAGCGTGTTCCCATACGTCCACGGTCATCAGCGGCTTAGCGCTGGTGGTCAGCGGAGTGCCTGCGTTAGAGGTGGACACGATAGCCAGTTTGCCATCCGCCTCTTTAACCAGCCACGTCCAGCCCGAACCGAAGTTCTTGATGGCTGCATCGGTAAATTTCGCTTTGAAATCCGCGAAGCTGCCAAAGGCGGCGTTGATAGCGGTAGCCAGTTCACCGACAGGTTCGCCACCGGCGTTTGGCGCCAGGCAGTGCCAGTAGAAGGTGTGGTTCCACACCTGAGCCGCGTTGTTGAATACGCCACCCTCTGAACTGCGGACGATCTCTTCCAGCGTTTTGCCTTCAAAATCGGTGCCCTTGATCAGATTGTTCAGGTTAGTGACGTACGTCTGGTGATGCTTGCCGTAATGATATTCCAGGGTTTCCGCAGAAATATGCGGTGCCAGGGCGTCTTTTGCATACGGTAGTGCAGGTAATTCGAACGACATTGCTTCTCTCCTTATTGTATTTTGCGTTGCCAATAACCACACAGACAACAAGGACAGGATAGCAAATTGAAAGGGTATGCAAAAGAGGAACTTACCCTGCCACGGGTGTGGCAGGGCAGGGGTTAGCGAATGGTTTTCGGCGTCATCACGCGACGTGCGCCGACGTAATGGCGTACCCAGTAGTCTTCACTGAGAGAGGTGATCTGAATATCCTGGCCGCTACGCGGTGACTGGATGAATTTTCCGTTACCGACATAGACGCCGACGTGGTCAGCCGTGCCGCGACCCTGAGTGCGGAAGAACACCAGATCGCCGTTTTCCAGCTCACCGCGGTCAACCGGTGAGGCATCGCGCAGGTGGTACATCTCATTAGCGGTACGAGGAATGCGGAACTTGACCAGATCTTTATAGGCGTAATAGACGAGGCCGCTGCAGTCAAAGCCGGTACGCGGCGAGCTGCCACCCCAGTGATAGGGTTTGCCAATCTGCCCCATCAGTTTGTTCATCGCGGTTTTTTGCGCTTTCTGTACGCGCACCTTATGCACTTCCGCTATTTTCGTGACCTTCGTGCATTTCGCCTTGTGGCCTTTACGCGTGATGCATTTTTCAGTAACAAGGTTAGCGGCGGTTTGCGAAGCTTTACTTTTGGCGGAGTGGGCAGTACGGGAAGGTTTGGTTTTCGTCTTGCTGGAAGCGGTCTGTTTCGTCTGAGCCGGTGTTTTTTTCTTGTCGTTCTTAGCGGTGGTTTTTTTCTTACGTTCTGTGGCTTTCACCAGATGGTTTTTTTGTACAGCAGAATGCAGCGCCTGCTGAGAGGCGTTTGCCACTGGCGTGAAAGTGAGTGAAGTAAACAGTAAAGCACAGAGCGTGATCGAGATTTTATTTATCCGCGCCACTGGGCAGTCCCCTGATAAATGCAGGTCATCAATAATACCCGCGTGTGATTTACAAAGCCCGTCGATTCTAATCTATAAAAAGCCAGAAAGTTAATAGCATTTTTCAATCTACAATCGTGTTTCGTAAGCAAGTGCAAAAAAATTCATCGTTCTGTCGCTCATTTGCCCATTCCCTAAGCAAAACCCTGACCGCCGCAGGGTAAACACCATTTGCAATGCAACTTTTCCTGACTCGGAGTAGAATGTATAAACGTGACAAAAATGTTATTTTCCGATGCCAGTCTGAACCGCTACAATGTCAGACGAATGCCGTAACAGAAGTTAAAGGAAGCAAGACATGAGCACCACTATTGAAAAAATCCAGCGCCAGATCGCTGAAAACCCGATTCTGCTGTATATGAAAGGTTCTCCAAAGCTGCCAAGCTGCGGCTTCTCCGCGCAAGCGGTTCAGGCGCTGTCTGCCTGTGGTGAGCGTTTTGCTTACGTTGATATCCTGCAGAACCCTGACATCCGCGCTGAACTGCCGAAGTACGCGAACTGGCCGACGTTCCCACAGCTGTGGGTAGACGGTGAACTGGTTGGCGGCTGCGATATCCTGATTGAAATGTATCAGCGCGGCGAACTGCAGCAGCTGATCAAAGAGACGGCAGCGAAGTACAAAACGGAAGAGCCGGACGCAGAGTAATTTTCTCTGCGCAAATAAAAAAAGCGACCCGCTATATGGTCGCTTTTTTTTGTCGGGTGGCGCTGCGCTTACCCGACCTACGATTGGTGCTCGTCCTCATCACCCATCGGCAGCGGCCAGCCGCCCAGACGCTTCCAGCGGTTGACGATCTCACAGAACAGCTCTGCGGTACGCTCCGTGTCATACAGCGCGGAGTGCGCCTGCGTGCCGTCGAACGGAATGCCCGCCGTAATACAGGCCTTTGATAGCACCGTTTGTCCCAGCGCCAGGCCGCTCAGCGCGGCGGTGTCGAAGGTGACAAAAGGATGGAAGGGGTTGCGTTTAAGCGACGCGCGCTCGGCGGCGGCCATGGTAAAGCTGTGATCGAAGGTGGCGTTATGGGCCACCATAATGGCGCGGCTGCAGTTACTCTCTTTCATGCCTTTACGCACCATTTTAAAAATGGCGTGCAGCGCGTCATATTCACTTACTGCACCACGCAGCGGGTTATGCGGATCGATACCGTTAAACGCCAGCGCTTCCGGCTGTAAGTTTGCCCCTTCGAAAGGTTCAACGTGGAAATGCAGCGTGGTGTCCGGTGTAAGCCAGCCCTGTTCATCCATCTTCAGCGTGATGGCGGCAATTTCGAGCAGCGCATCGGTTTTAGCGTTAAATCCGGCTGTTTCTACATCAATGACAACGGGATAAAAACCACGAAAACGGTCGCACAGACCGCTAAATTGAGCGTTATCGGACATCAGGGTCTCTTACATGGGGAAAAAGCAGAGCGCATTATGGCAAATTTTGCGGGGGGATGCAGTAAAACTACGGGCGCACGTTGCGCCCTGAGGGATCAGTTGCCCAGACCGCGACCGGCGTCTTTGGCTTCAATCAGCTCGATTTTGTAACCGTCCGGATCTTCGACAAACGCAATCACGGTGGTGCCACCTTTTACCGGACCCGCTTCGCGCGTGACGTTACCGCCGTTGCTGCGGATGCGCTCACACGCTTCGGCCGCGTTGTCCACTTCCAGCGCGATGTGGCCGTAGGCCGTGCCCAGCTCATAGCTGTCAACGCCCCAGTTGTAGGTCAGCTCGATCACCGCTTCATCCGTTTCCGGGCCGTAACCCACGAACGCCAGCGAGTATTTGTATTCCGGGTTTTCGCTGGTGCGCAGCAGCTTCATGCCCAGGACGTTAGTGTAGAAATCGATAGAACGTTGCAGGTCGCCAACGCGCAGCATGGTGTGAAGTAGGCGCATAATTTCCTCATTAACCAATGAAATAGACTGTCTTTTTGAACAGAAACGATGTTTTAGTATAGCGGCGAAGCATCGCCGCTATCAATGAACAATGGCGAGATTACAAAGAAGGGTAGTCGGTGTAGCCTTCCGCGCCGCCGCCGTAGAAGCTTTCCGGGCGCTGCGGGTTGAGCGCTGCTTTTTTCTGCAGACGAGCAACCAGGTCCGGGTTGGCGATGTAGTCGCGGCCAAACGCGACAGCATCAATCAGCCCTTTGCCGATCAGGTCTTCGGCTTTCTCCGGGGTATAGGCGCCTGCACCGATGATCACGCCGTGGAAGCGCTCGCGCACTTTCTGACGGAAAGCATCCGTGTAAGGCTTACCGCCGGCCCAGTCAGGCTCGGACATGTGCAGATAAGCGATGCCACGTTTAGCCAGTTCTTCGATCAGGTACAGAGCATCCGCTTCCTCGTTCGGGCCGTTGTCGACGTTCTGGAAAGACCCGATTGGGGAAACGCGAATGCCGATACGGTCCGGGCTCCACTCCTTGCATACCGCATCCACCACTTCCAGCACCAGACGGGCACGGTTTTCGACGCTGCCGCCGTACTGGTCGGTGCGATGGTTAGACGACGGCGACAGGAACTGGTGCAGCAGATAGCCATGCGCGGAGTGCAGCTCAATCAGGTCAAACCCGGCTTCACGGGCGTTTGCCACGGCCTGGCGGAAGTCGTTAACAGTCCCCGGGATTTCGTCCAGCTCCAGCGCACGCGGCATAGAGGTATCCACGCGGATCGCATTGCCGTTTTCATCGCGCAGGGACGTACGGGTATTGGCGCTCAGGGCCGAAGCGGAGACCGGTGCCTGGCCGCCAGGCTGAATGCTGCTGTGAGAGATACGACCGGTATGCCACAGCTGGACCGCAATGCGACCTTCTTCAGCGTGGACGCCCGCGGTGATTTTCTGCCATGCGGCGATCTGTTCCGGGCTGTGAAGACCCGGCGCACCCGCATAACCCTTAGCCTGAGCAGAAATCTGCGTGGCTTCGGTGATGATCAGGCCAGAGCTTGCGCGCTGACGATAGTATTCACCCATCAGTGGGGTTGGGATGTCACCCGGCTCAATGCTGCGCAGACGGGTCAGCGGAGCCATGAACACGCGGTTTGGCGCCGTGACGGCACCCACTTTCAATGGGGTAAACAGTTTTTCAGCTGACATAAAGACTCCTGAGTAGACCAGTCGACTAGTAATAAGGTAAATAAAAAGCGCCCATTATACGTCAGGCGCAGTAATGCTGTTTTTCACATGTGCCAGCGCGCTTTCCAGCGGCACGGCACTGCGCGAAATTTTTGCCTGCAGGTTGGCCCCTAACCAGAGGGAATAGAGCACCTGAGACTGCATCAAGGGGTCGCCGGTAAAGGCCAGCGTTTTTTCGTCGCGGCCTTTTTCCAGCGCCTGAGCCAGCAGGGCGATCACGCCGCGGGCACCTTTATCCATCGCTGTGCGCATATCTTCAGAAAGATCGCACACTTCTGCAGACAGTTTAACGGTCAGACAACCGCTGATAATGCCCTGCTGACAGAACTGGTTCAGCGTTTCCTGATAGTAGTTCAGAACACGATCCCGGTAGTTACCTTCATCCGATGCAAAGTGGGTCGCCAGACGCTGGTGGTAGCCAGCATAATGACGCTCCAGCATCGCTACGCCGAAGGCCTCTTTGGACCGAAAGTAGTGATAAAACGACCCTTTCGGTACCTCAGCGGTTTTTAATAACTCGCTCAACCCCATACCGGTAAACCCGCGATGCATACAAAGTTGCTCGCCGGTCGCCAGTAGATGTTCGCGGGTATCGTGTTCAGTATTTCTGCTCATGGCCGCACTCTAATAGACCGTTCGGTCTAATGCAAGCGAGTTTACTGACGACATGCGCTCAGTATATCCAGCTGCTGTTGATAAACCGTTGATTTCACGTCCATCATACCCAGCACGGTCGAGAACAAATTGTCCTGAGAAACCGCATTTTTTGCTGCATGGTCACGCAAACACTGTTCGTTGATGCCAAAGTTTTTCGCGTAATCCGGTGACAGCCAGAACATAAATGGAATATGCGTTTGCTGCTCCGGCGCCAGCATGTACGGTGTACCGTGCAGATAAATACCGCTTTCACCCAGTGATTCACCGTGATCGGAGAGATAAATCAGCGCGGTGTTCATGCTCGCCTGACGGGCTTTCAGCGCATCAATGGTTTTGCTGACCATGCTGTCGGTGTAGAGGATAGTGTTATCATAGGTATTCATCAGCGCCTGATGATCGCAATCCTGAATCTCATTGGTGTCGCAGGTTGGGGTGAATTTACGGAAGTTGTCCGGGTAGCGGCGATAGTACGCCGGACCATGACTTCCCATCAGGTGGATAACCAGTACCGTGTCCTGCTTCAGACCATCCAGCACGTTGTCCAGACGGTAGAAATTCACATCATCAATACAGGATTTGTCTTTGCAGAACTGATCCAGATTCCACTGTGTCATGTCGGTATGGGGCACGCGATCGCAGGCGCCTTTACAGCCGCCGTCGTTGTCGCGCCACAGCAGGTTGACACCCGCATGCTTGAGCACGTCGAGCAGCCCCTCGCGATGGTGAGCCAGGTCGGCATCGTATTTGCTGCGCGTCATGCCGGAGAACATGCACGGAACGGAAACCGCGGTTTCGGTGCCGCATGAGGAAGCCTGCGGGAAGTTAATCACATCCTGCTTTTTCAGCTCCGGGTTCGTTTCACGATCGTAACCATTAAGGGAGTAGTTCGCCGCGCGAGAGGCTTCCCCAACGACCAGTACCAGAACGGTTTTCTTTTGTTGACCGGTAATCAGTGGCCCTTTATGGGCATCTTCACCAATACGCACCAGCGTTTGATCGCCAGCAAACCAGCGCATTTTGCTGTACTTCACCACGGCGCTGACATAGTTCGCCGGGGTGACCATTTTGACGATGCTTTTGTTGTTGCGGAACAGCGACGCGTAGTCTTTATAAAACAGCGCGGCAATCAGGATAATCACCAGCAGAGCGCCGAGCATCGCGGCCACACGCGTCAGCAGCGCATACCACCATTTTCCGGTACGAATGCGGGTCAACGCCAGCACCACGGAAGGCACGAGGCCAGCGATGACAATCCACAGAATCATCTGCGGGGTCACCAGGGCCGTCGCTTCCTGAGAGTTAGTTTCGAACACGTTCACAATCATGTTCTGATCGATCACCGCGCCGTAGGTATACATAAAGTAAGTTGCCGCGGCGCAACCGATCGTTAAAACGATCAGCAGCGGCTTACGGATATAGGGGATATTAAGCAGGCTAAAAACAATCACCCAACCGCAAAACAGCACCAGCGGTACGGAGGCGGCAAAGAGGATGTCGTGCAGATGGGCAGGGGCAATAATGGCCCAGCTGTGCTGGATAAACAGCCCGTTGATTAGCGTAAAGAAGAGTGCACAGCCCAGAGTAAATTTAATGTCGTTACATTGTAACTTTTTGATTAACCACATCGATCGATGAACCTGTCATTATCATGATGGGCCGAGTATAAAGAGGGAAGATTAGTGAAACCTTAATGCCACAAATCTGTGGTACAGGCCTTGCACGTGGCGCGTTTAGCGTCTTCACTGTAGGTGAGAGTGGTTATCTGGAGGTGAGTGTGGCAGAGCAGCTGGAGTTTTTCCCCATCCAGAGCCCGTGCCGGGGGATTTGTCAGGTGGATGAACGCGGATATTGCCGCGGGTGCATGCGTACCCGCGATGAGCGTTTTAACTGGCAAAACTTTAGCGACACGCAGAAGCAGGAGGTATTACGCCTCTGCCGTCAGCGTCTTCTGCGCAAAATACGCGCAAACAAAGCCGGTGAGACCGAAGAACCCCAGCAACCTTCACTTTTTTAACACGGTAATTGCGTATACTCATGACATCACGTCCTTGAGGAAAATGTTATGGTTCAGCGAATTACCCTTGCCCCCCAGGGGCCAGAATTCTCCCGTTTTGTGATGGGCTACTGGCGCCTGATGGACTGGAATATGTCCCCCCTCCAGCTGGCGAGCTTTATTGAAGAGCATATCGATCTGGGCGTCACCACGGTCGACCATGCGGATATTTACGGCGGTTATCAGTGCGAGGCCGCGTTCGGCGAGGCGCTCAAGCTGGTCCCGGCACTGCGCGATCGCATGGAGATCGTCACGAAGTGTGGAATTGCCACCACGGCAAAACCAGAACACGCCCTCGGTCATTACATCACCGACAGCGCGCATATCATCAAGAGCGCCGAGCAGTCGCTGGTCAATCTGGCGACCGATCGTATCGACCTGCTGTTAATCCACCGTCCGGATCCGCTGATGGATGCCGATGAGGTGGCGGAAGCCTTCCTGAACCTGCATCAGAGTGGGAAAGTGCGTCACTTTGGCGTTTCCAACTTTACCCCGGCACAGTTTGCGCTACTTCAGTCTCGTCTGCCGTTTACCCTCGCTACCAACCAGGTTGAGATCTCCCCGGTACACCAGCCGCTGCTGCTGGATGGCACGCTCGACCAGCTGCAACAGCTGCGCATTCGCCCGATGGCCTGGTCGTGCCTGGGTGGCGGACGCCTGTTTAATGATGATGAATTCCAGCCGCTGCGCAACGAGCTTGAAACCATCGCCCGCGAGCTGAACGCGGAGAGCATCGAGCAGGTGGTTTACGCGTGGATCCTGTGTCTGCCGTCAAAACCGCTGCCCATTATCGGTTCCGGCAAGATTGAACGCGTGCGATCTGCGCTGGCCGCTGAAGAGCTGCAGATGACCCGCCAGCAGTGGTTCCGCATCCGCAAAGCCGCGCTGGGCTACGACGTGCCATAAACCGCCAGAAGGTGACTTTCCGGTGAAATCTTTGCCTCTGGTATACACTTAAGGGGCAAAAAATAACCCGCGGAGGTCATTATGAAGCGTTTTGCTCTGGCAATGGTCACGCTGGTTGTTTGCGCAGGGGCGCAGGCAGCCAGCGACGAAGTGGAAATGAATCTCGTCACCTCTCAGGGTGTGGGTCAGTCCATCGGTACGGTGAAAATCACGGAAACCGACAAAGGGCTGGAGTTCGCTCCCAACCTCAAAGCACTCCCTCCCGGTGAGCATGGTTTCCATGTTCACGCCAAAGGCAGCTGTCAGCCCGCATTAAAAGAGGGCAAAGCGTCGGCAGCAGAAGCGGCAGGGGGTCACCTCGATCCGCAGCATACTGGCAAGCATGAAGGCCCGGATGGAATGGGGCATTTAGGCGATCTGCCCGTGCTGGTGGTCAATAACGACGGTAAAGCCACCGATCCCGTTGTCGCGCCGCGTCTGAAAAAGCTGGATGAAGTCAAAGGCAAAGCGCTGATGATCCATGTTGGCGGCGACAATATGTCCGATCAACCTAAACCGCTTGGCGGCGGCGGGGCACGCTATGCCTGCGGCGTGATCTGATCCCCAATCGTTCCCGGCGGTGGGGCCTGCTCCAGCTGCGACAGCGAGCAGTGCAGCCGCCAGATTATCGAGGCCAAATCACGGGCTGCGGGCAGATGATGTCGTGCAAGCGTATCGCAGATCCGCTGCAGTTCATTTAGCGTGGCTGCCAGCGGCCGCTGCTGGACACCGCGCTCGCTCATTACATCGCGCAGCAGGGAAATACACACATCACGAACCTGCGACAGTGGATCGGAACGCGTTTCCCACGCACGAAGCTGCCAGACCACGTGCGAGCAGTTCAATAGCACCACGCCCCAGCGCAGCAGCCAGCGTCGGGACAGCGCGTCCTGGCTGTTATTCAGCTGGCTGACGTGGTGATACACCAGCGATTCATACTCGTTTTCACCCAGATGCGGTTTACGGCTGAGCTGGTCTACAAACCCCCGGCGTAACTCCCGGATATGCCTGCGGCTCTTGCGGGCATCGGAGCCGGGACGCAATACCGCGAAAGCCAGCCATGCCAGCCCCACGCCAAGGATTTTCGCCAGGTTGTCATTGAGAAAATCGGCGTAATCGTAAGCCGGCGGATTGGTCACGGAGATAAACGAGCCCATAAAGACAATCAGCTGTCCCCAGAGGCCCGCCTGTTTTGGCATTTGCAGCTTAAGAAGCTGCATGGTGGTTAACAGGGGAAACAAAAACAGCAGGAACTGCCACAGATCGCTTATCTGCACCATCAGGCTAAACTTCACCACAAAACTGAACAATGACAGCAGCACCAGGGTGCGCAGCAGCAGCGTCAGCGAGTTGAACGGCGAGGCCGCGACGGAGTAAAGCACGCAGCTGATGGCGGCAAGCGTCAGGGCCGCCGTACCGGACTCCCACTGCGTGGTGATGCTCCACGCCCCCACCAACATCAGCGCGCAGAAGGTGCGAAAACCGCTCCACAGCGCTTCGAGGTAGTCGGTATGGCGGGCGAGAGCCGGGCTCCCGGGCACGTTGAACTCCGTGACCGGCGTGGCATTCTCAACCGCGTTAATCCAGCGGCTGCTGCGCAGGTACAGTCGGCAAAAGTAATTCAGACGCTGCCAGAAGGCGCGATGGCGATAGTCGTATTCATCAACCGGGGCGAGCGGGGCGATGATCTTCGCAACGGTGTAGATGTCCGCATCCGGGCGCGCAAGGGCCGCGAGCAGCGTTTCGATGACGGCACGGGTGTTTTCCGGCGGCGTCGGCCAGTTGAGCAGCATCCGGCGCAGGCTGGAGATGGCGCTGGTCATACGCAGCTGCTGGTGCAGTAAATAATTTAGCAGGGTGTTCTGACGACGAAAGCGGTAGTGGCTCCAGAACGCCTGAATACGCAATAGATTCATGGTCAGGATCTGCCCGATCACCTTTTCATGCGCGAGGCGGATCTCATCGCTGGTATCCGGTTGCCACAGCAGGCTCGCGTGCTCAAGCAGCCGGGTGTGCATGGTCTTGAGGGCGGTGATGAGCGCGGTGCCGTCGGAGGTGCTGGGGAGGATCATCATCATGAAGCCGCCGCTGAGGATCCCGACAATGACTTCGCAGACGCGCGCCTGCGCGATGTCCCACAGCTCGGTGGTGTCGAGTACGTTGACGACCGGGAAGGCGATAATGGCGGCGGTATAGCCCGCCAGCTGGAAAGCGTAGGCGACGTTATTGGTAAAATGGGCGCAGGCCCAGGTACAGCACCCCAGCCACGCCGCCATGCTCAGCAGGAACAGCCACGGATCGTTCAGCGTATGGCCGGCGATAATTAACGCCGCCGTGGCACCCAGCAGGCTGCCGGCGATGCGTCCAAGACTCTTACTGATCACCCCGCCGACCGTAGGAAAACTCACCACTGCGGCAGACGTCATCGCCCAGTAGGGTTCATCCAGGTTCAGGTAGTAGGCGACGGTCAGCGCCAGGCACATGGCAATGCCGTTACGCAGCGCGTAGCGCCACTGGGGACGCGTCGCTTTCATCCACGGGGTGTTGTGCCAGGAGAGTGCCGGCAGCTTCATCACCGGTTTCCGATGGAGACGGTGCAGGTGGTGCCGGAGACCAGGGTAATGTCCTGCGGTAAACGGTCAAATTCTACGCGAACCGGAACGCGCTGGGCCAGGCGCACCCAGGGTACGTTCGGCTTAATGTCCGGCACCAGGCCGGAATCCGTTTCAACGCTTTGATCGTAAATGGCGCGGCCAATGCTGGATACGTGACCCTGTAACTTTCTCGAGCCGCTGTAAAGCGTAATCGCGGCGGGGGATCCCTCGCGAATATGGCGAAGCTTGGTCTCTTCAAAATAGCCCACGACGTAGAAGGAGTGGCTGTCGACGAGGGCAAAAACCGGCTGGCCGGTAGTGGCGTAGTTACCCACGCGGGCGGAGAGGTTGGTCACCCATCCATCGACCGGTGCCGTAATCACGGTTTGGGTCAGTTGCCACTGCGCCTGCTTCAGCGTCGCCTCCGCCACGTTGACGCTCGCCTGCATGGCCTTAACGTTGATATTCGCGGTGTCTAAATCTTCCGCTGAGATGTAGTTTTGCGACAGGTGACGGCGGCGGTTGGCCTCGTTGTTGGCCTTTGCCAGGTCAGACTGGGCTTTCGCCAGCTGCGCCTCGGCGTTCAGAATCGCAATGTGGTACGGGGTGTCGTCAATTCGGAATAAAACATCTCCCTTTTTGACGAACTGGTTATCCTTAACCAGTAGCGTCGTGATACTTCCTGACACCTGAGGGGTGATGCTGACCTGTTCAGCGCGAACTTTGCCGTCACGCGTCCAGGGCGACTGCATATAAAAATTCCACATCCACCAGCCCGCAACCAGCGCGAGGGCGAGGACAAACAGGGTGGAAAAGTATTTCAGCGTTTTCAGAGGCATAGTCACCACACCATCAAGACAGCAAGGCCCAGACATACGGAGAGGGCAAACAGGGAAAGATCCATCAGCATGGGATGCCAGATTTCGCCGGAATACATCCAGTCGCGAAGCAGACGATGCGCGATGAGCCAGAGAATAAAGCCCACCAGCACGGCCTTAAACAAGGGGGGAAAGTAGACTGACGCACCGAAGATCAGATCCTGTAGGGGTAACCCCTCTGAGCGATGAAAAAACGTCACGGGCAGAAATCCTTTGCAGTGAACAGAATGCCGCGTTGGCTTGTCATAGTATGATGAAGCATCACAATTCAGTGTAAGTCATACTTTTAAGTTCGATGAATGCAGTATTGCATTTGTTTTGGCAATACAAATGCTGCACACTATTCTAAAATCAGTATAATAACTTAGCAAGCTAATTATAAGGAGATGAAATTGGAATCGCCATTAGGTTCTGATCTGGCAAGGTTGGTACGCGTCTGGCGTGCTCTGATTGACCATCGCCTGAAACCTCTGGAACTCACACAGACGCATTGGGTCACGCTGCACAACATTCATCAGCTGCCGCCCGATCAGTCGCAAATTCAACTGGCAAAAGCGATAGGCATTGAGCAACCGTCGCTGGTGCGCACGCTTGACCAGCTGGAAGAAAAGGGGTTGATCTCGCGGCAAACCTGCGCGAGCGATCGTCGTGCGAAACGGATTAAACTCACCGAAAAAGCGGCGCCTATCATCACGGAAATGGAAGCCGTGATTACCAGGACGCGCGGTGAAATCCTGTCTGGTGTTTCACCGGCGGAGCTGGAAATGCTCATCAGCCTCATTGGGCGCCTTGAGCAAAACATCCATGAACTGCAGTCGCGAGACTGACAAACACTAAGGCCTTGCAGCAGCAAGGCCTTTTTTTACTTAAAGACGACCACACGGTTACGACCCGTCTCCTTCGCTTCATACATCGCCTTGTCGGCACTTTCCACGCACGTTTCTGCGGTTATCGTTGATGACGTTGCCGTAAACACCCCCATACTGATGGTGATGGGCTCCGGCAACTGACCGCCGCTGCTGGTTTTATCAAAGCTGCTTAGCTTCAGGCGTATGCGCTCGGCCACCTGGTACGCGGAGTCTGACGACGTGTTGGCCAGCATCAGCACAAACTCCTCACCGCCGATACGGGCCGCGATGTCCTGCGGGCGCACGGAATCCATTAGCAGGTTGGCGACAAACTGCAGGACTTTATCGCCCTGGAGATGTCCGTAGGTGTCGTTAATACGCTTGAAGCGATCGAGATCGCTGACGATGACGGAAACGGGGCGATTGGGTCTGGCGATATCCAGCGCCTGGTTTAACGATTCATAAAAATAGCTGCGGTTATAAAGGCGTGTGAGCGGGTCGCGGATCGAGTTCTGATAGGACTGCTGATATTTTACGTGCGAGTCGCGATACAGTCTGAAGACATCGTAAAGCAGAACAAAAATAATCAGCAGCGTGGCGACAGTTTCAAATAACCGGGCGCGGTACCAGGAGATATCTTCGGCATGTCCACCCGCTAACAGCATTGAAAGCGTGACGATATAGCAAACGCAAAGAAAATTTCCGCCTACCCAGAATAAATTGCGCACGCGCGTGACAAACATCAGCGCTACTAATGTTATCACCCAGAAAACAATTAAAGATATATTAATGCAATGGCTCCAGAGGACCATAAACTGCCGGGTTTCATTATCAACCAGGTCAATGGATAACAAGGGCGAGTGGCTGGAATATATCCAGGCCAGTCCCACTGCACAGGCGGTAAAAAGAGACGCGCCGCTCACAATTGAGATATGCGCCAGCCGTGAAAGAGGGTAATCGCGCATGGGATAGAGTATTGCTGCCACGATAAACAGCACCGCCATTAAAAAGTGGCGGAACATATAGTAGATCATCGCATCGTTGTAGTTCACGACGTTGAACTGATAGAGATCCAGCCAGGCGGGGAAGCTGGTCAGCGTTCCGACCATCAGCAGTGCGGACCCGGCAAAGGCAAAGGCGATTGCGACCAGATACAACCGTCTTTTGTCACACCAGTATTTCATCGCCATAAAACAGGCAATAAACAGGTGAAACACCAGAAGAAAAATGGTGAGCGTAGGGAATAAAAGCGGTGAAAAGGACGGAACCCATTCAACGAGTTTTAAAAACAGCGCGTGTAATATCCCGATAACAACAAGGCAACCGAGACAGAACGTAATATAACGGCTCGTTAGAGCGCGACGATTCGCAAGCATAGAATTTTTACAAATTATAATGAATAAAGAGAAGGTAGTTGCGAAGAGTCTAATCAATTAGTGCAATAAATACTTTGCGCAGAAACAATATAAGGCGTGATTAATAATTGATGAGGTGAATGTATTTTGTAATTATATTTGTGAGAGTGATATATATTGTAAATGGATGTGGCCCGAGGACCACATCCACTTTTAATTAACGTGGGGAAACGGTCACCTGGCTTCCGTTGCTCGCCAGCACAACGCGCTGGCCTGCAGAGAAGCGAGTGCTGCCCTGTTTCTGAACAACCATGATCGTGCTGCCGTCGTCTTTACGGATTTCCAGCTCTACGCCCTGAGTTTTGTTCATCGCACCCTGAACGCCCTGGCCGGCTACGCCACCCGCAACGGCACCTGCGGCTGTTGCCAGAGAGCGACCCGTGCCGCCGCCGACGGTATTACCCAGGAAACCACCCAGGACGGCACCGCCAATTGCGCCCATCACGTTGTTTTCATCGCCACCCTGAATCTGTACAGGGCGTGCGTTAACAACGGTACCGTAAGTCACGTTCTGAACCTGTTTCGCTTCAGAAGCGCTGTAAACGTCGCCAGAAAGTGAACTGTCATTCACACAGCCAGCCAGAGTTAAACCAATCAGCGAAACGCCCAGTACACGTAAAATCATTTGAATCTCCTGTTCACCAAAAACGCCCGATTGAGGGCATCCGTTATGGCTAAATTATATGGCATAAGGAGCCATAGTTCATATCTTTGCATTAACAATAGGAAAATTGTACTTGAATTTGACTTAACGAGACATAAACAGGGTCCGCCTGTGTTACCCGTCTGACATTGTTAAAAAATATTATTGCCGGATGGCAAAGCGGCGCCGTTTATGGTTGAGTGGATATCCTTAGCCCACGCAACGTAAGGAAAGCGCATGAAATCGGGTCGCTACATTGGTGTGATGTCAGGCACCAGTCTGGATGGGGTAGATGTCGTTCTGGCCGCCATTGACGAAAATATGGTGGCACAGCAGGCGAGCCTGACCTGGCCAATCCCCATTTCACTGAAAGAGGATATTCTGAGTATCTGTCAGGGGCAGCAGCTGACCCTTTCCCAGCTTGGACAACTTGATGTTCGCCTGGGGGCGCTGTTTGCGGATGCGGTGCAGGCTTTGATGCAAAAAGAACATCTTCGCCCGCAGGATGTGGTGGCCATCGGGTGTCACGGACAAACGGTCTGGCATGAGCCCATCGGAGAGGCCCCGCATACTCTGCAAATCGGCGATAACAACCAGATTGTGGCGAAGACGGGCGTGACGGTAGTAGGCGATTTCCGTCGTCGCGATATCGCCCTTGGCGGACAGGGCGCGCCGCTGGTGCCCGCGTTCCATCAGGCGTTACTGGCGCACCCTTCAGAGCGGCGCATGGTGCTCAACATTGGTGGGATCGCCAATCTGTCGATGCTTATCCCGGGACAGCCGGTCCGCGGCTACGATACCGGACCGGGCAATATGTTAATGGATGCCTGGATCTGGCGTCAGTGCGGCCAAGCGTATGATAAAAACGCGGAGTGGGCGAGCGGGGGGAAAGTGATTCTACCGCTGCTGCAGTCGATGCTAAGCGATCCTTATTTTGCTCTGCCGGCCCCTAAGAGCACGGGGCGTGAATACTTCAACCTGGGCTGGCTTGAGCGTCAGCTGGCGCCATTCCCGGCGCTTGCGCCGCAGGATGTCCAGGCGACGCTTGCCGAGCTCACGGCCGTGTCGATCTCCGAACAGGTTCTGCTCAGCGGTGGATGTGAGCGCCTGCTGGTGTGCGGCGGAGGAAGCCGCAACCCGCTGGTGATGGCGCGTCTTGCCGGGCTGCTGCCGGGTACCGAAGTGACCACGACCGATGAGGCCGGCATCAGCGGTGATGATATGGAGGCGCTGGCCTTCGCCTGGCTCGCCTGGCGCACCATTGCCGGACTGCCGGGCAACTTGCCGTCGGTAACCGGTGCGCGTGAAGCGAGCGTCCTTGGGGCGATTTTCCCGGCCAATCCTCGTCATAATCAGAGTTAACTGAAATTCAGCGCGGCGCGTCGTCGTTAGAATGGAACGAAACAGGGGGGCAGCCATGCCCTCCAGGACCAGGAAAGTCTTCGGAATACGCCCATGAAAAAACTTCTTCTTATTGCCGCCCCTTTGTTGCTGTCAGGATGCAGCGTCTATAACCAGTTCCTTGAGCGCATGCAGACCGACACGCTGGAGTATCGCTGCGACGAAAAACCGTTGACCGTGAAGCTGAATAATCCACGTCAGGAGGCCAGCTTTGTTTACGACAATAAATTGCTGACGCTGAAGCAGGGTATGTCGGCCTCCGGCGCACGTTACTCCGACGGTATCTACGTCTTCTGGTCGAAAGGCGACAGCGCCACGGTCTACAAACGCGACCGTATTGTGCTGAACAATTGCCAGCTCGAAAACCCGAAGCGTTGAGATTTTTACAGGGGCGGCGCACAATAGCGCCACCTACTCTCAATGTCAGCTAACGCCATGTCAGATAACGACGAACTGCAGCAAATTGCGCATCTGCGCCGTGAATACACCAAAGGCGGCCTGCGTCGCCAGGATCTTCCCGCTGAACCCCTCGTGCTTTTTGAACGCTGGCTGAAACAGGCCTGCGAAGCGAAACTGGCCGACCCCACGGCCATGGTCGTCGCGACGGTGGATGAAAACGGTCAACCGTATCAGCGCATCGTATTGCTCAAGCATTATGACGAGAAAGGACTGGTGTTCTACACCAACCTCGGCAGCCGCAAAGCGCACCATCTGGAAAACAATCCGCGTATCAGCCTGCTGTTCCCGTGGCATATGCTGGAGCGTCAGGTGATGGTCACCGGCAAAGCGGAACGTCTCTCGACGCTGGAAGTGGTGAAGTATTTCCACAGCCGCCCGCGTGACAGCCAGATTGGCGCCTGGGTATCAAAACAATCCAGCCGAATTTCCGCCCGCGGCGTGCTGGAAAGTAAATTCCTGGAGCTGAAGCAGAAGTTCCAGCAGGGTGAAATTCCCCTGCCAAGTTTCTGGGGCGGTTTCCGTATCCCGATTGAGCAGATGGAGTTCTGGCAGGGGGGCGAACACCGCCTGCACGACCGCTTTTTATACCAGCGCGACAATGGCGGCTGGAAAATCGACAGACTGGCACCGTAATCCCCGAAATTTGTTGATTTAAGCGCTAGCGCACACCGCGCTTGCGCTTTATTCTATGGTCCTTTCGCATCAGGCGAAAAGTCGTGTACCGGCAAAGGTGCAGTCGTTTATACATGGAGAATTTGATGGCAAGCAGTAACTTGATTAAACAATTGCAAGAGCGGGGCCTCGTGGCCCAGGTGACGGATGAGGAAGCGTTAGCAGAGCGACTGGCGCAAGGCCCGATCGCGCTCTATTGCGGCTTCGATCCCACCGCTGACAGCTTGCATTTGGGGCATCTTGTTCCATTGTTATGCCTGAAACGCTTCCAGATGGCGGGCCATAAGCCTGTTGCCCTGGTGGGTGGCGCGACCGGTCTGATTGGTGACCCAAGCTTTAAAGCCGCTGAGCGTAAACTGAATACCGAAGATACCGTGCAGGAGTGGGTAGATAAGATCCGCAAACAGGTTGCACCGTTCCTCGACTTCAACTGTGGTGATAATGCCGCCATTGCCGCGAACAACTACGACTGGTTTGGCAGCATGAACGTGCTGACCTTCCTGCGTGATATCGGCAAGCACTTCTCTGTTAACCAGATGATTAACAAAGAGGCCGTGAAGCAGCGTCTGAACCGCGACGACCAGGGTATCTCCTTTACCGAGTTCTCCTACAACCTGCTGCAGGGGTATGACTTTGCCTGCCTGAACAAACTGCACGGCGTTTCCCTGCAGATTGGCGGTTCCGATCAGTGGGGTAACATCACCTCCGGTATCGACCTGACCCGTCGCCTGCACCAGAATCAGGTCTTTGGTCTGACTGTTCCGCTGATCACCAAAGCCGACGGCACCAAATTCGGTAAAACCGAAGGCGGCGCGGTGTGGCTCGATCCGAAGAAAACCAGCCCGTACAAGTTCTACCAGTTCTGGATCAACACGGCGGATGCCGATGTTTACCGCTTCCTGAAGTTCTTCACCTTTATGGACATTGAAGAGATCAACGCGCTGGAAGAAGAAGACAAGAACAGCGGTAAAGCACCGCGCGCTCAGTACGTGCTGGCGGACGAAGTGACCAAACTGGTTCACGGTGAAGAAGGTCTGGCCGCGGCAAAACGCATTACCGCAAGCCTGTTCAACGGTACCCTGAGCGATTTGAGCGAAGCGGACTTCGAACAGCTGGCGCAGGACGGTGTGCCGATGGTTGAGATGGAAAAAGGGGCTGACCTGATGCAGGCGCTGGTGGACTCCGAGCTCCAGCCTTCCCGCGGTCAGGCGCGTAAAACCATCGCGTCTAACGCTATCACCATCAACGGTGAGAAGCAGGCCGACCCGGAATACACCTTCGTTGACGGCGATCGTCTGTATGGTCGCTACACGCTGCTGCGTCGCGGCAAGAAAAATTACTGCCTTGTCTGCTGGAAGTAATTAACAGTCTTCAGGGGCGTGGGAAACCACGCCCCTTTTGTTTTTTCAGGGTTTGGTAAGAAAAAAATGAAGAACATCCTCGCCATTCAGTCCCACGTTGTTTTTGGACACGCGGGCAATAGCGCCGCGGAATTCCCGATGCGTCGCCTCGGCGTCAACGTCTGGCCCCTTAATACCGTGCAATTCTCTAACCACACGCAATACGGCAAATGGACCGGCTGCGTGATGCCGCCTTCGCATCTCACTGAGGTTGTGCAGGGTATTGCCGATATCGACCAGCTCAAACGCTGTGACGCCGTGCTGAGCGGTTACCTCGGCTCAGCGGAGCAGGGGGAGCATATCCTCGGTATCGTGCGCCAGGTGAAAGCCGCAAACCCGTCGGCAAAATACTTCTGCGACCCCGTCATGGGCCATCCGGAGAAAGGCTGCATCGTGGCGCCAGGCGTTGCAGAGTTTCACGTCCGTCACGCGCTGCCCGCCAGCGATATCATTGCGCCAAACCTGGTCGAACTCGAAATTCTCTGCGAGCGTCCGGTTAACAGCGTAGAAGAGGCCGTAAGCGCGTCCCGCGAGCTTATCGCGCTGGGGCCTGACGTTGTGCTGGTAAAACACCTTGCGCGCGCAGCGATGAGCCAGGACCGTTTTGAGATGCTGCTGGTGACGAAAGAGGATGCCTGGCATATCAGCCGTCCGCTGGTGGATTTTGGCCAGCGCCAGCCGGTTGGGGTCGGAGATGTCACCAGCGGTCTGCTGCTGGTGAAATTACTGCAAGGGGCGACAATGCGCGACGCGCTCGAGCATGTTACTGCGGCGGTGTACGAAATCATGATTGCGACGAAAGAGATGCAGGAATATGAACTGCAAGTGGTCGCGGCACAGGATCGTATCGCGAAGCCGGAGCACTATTTCAGCGCAACCCAGCTTTAAACACCGCCCGGCGGCGCTGCGCTTGCACGGGCCTACGGAATTCGTAGGCCGGGTAAGCGTCAGCGCCACCCGGCAACACAGTCTGCTCGGTTAATTCAACCCTTCCGCTTTCAGCGCTGCAGCCACCGCAGGACGCTCTGCCACGCGTTTCATATACGCTGCAATATGGTCTAACCCTTCCAGGTTAAGCTTAACCGCGCGCGCCCAGCGCAGCACGGTGAACAGGTATGCGTCGGCAATCGTGAAGCGCGAACCTGCAATCCACTGATCGTCTTTCAGCGACGCGTTAACATACTGCAACTTTTTCTCAAGAAGGGCGCGCAGGGTCGGTTTGAACTCTTCCGGCGTATCCGGGCGGAACAGGGGGGTAAAGCCTTTGTGCAGCTCGGTGGCAATGTAGTTTAGCCATTCCAGCGTCTTATAACGCGAAATGGTACTGACCGGCGCCAGCAGATGGCGATCGGGTACGCTATCGGCCAGGAACTGCATAATCGCCACGCCTTCAGTCAGCAGAGTACCGTCGTCCAGCAAGAGCGCCGGAACTTGTCCTTTCGGGTTGATGGCAAGAAAATCATCGCCGTTTTCCAGACGTTTTTTCATCAGGTCAACGCCATCCAGCGTGAAATCTTTGCCGCTCTCGCGCAGGGTGATATGGGAAGCAAGAGAGCACGCACCCGGTTTGTAGAACAGTTTCATCGGTAACTCCTTTTTGCTGAGGTTTCAGCTATGTTAGTGCGCAAACGGATAAAAAAAAAGCCGCTAATGCATTAGCGGCTTCTGGTCAGTCGTTTCTCACGGAAATCAGGCGGTAGCGGTGTTTGTCGCTTTAGCGGTCTTGTCGTCGTCCTGAGTCATACGGTTCAGTTTCGGCGCTGTCAGCAGCATCAGAGCGGCAATTACCGCAGTCGCGATACCAATCTGCATGAACACGGTACCGTAGACGTTCAGGGAAAGCAGTGGATCGGTTACATTTTCCGGAACAGCCATAAGGTTAGCAATCTTACCCGCGATGATTGCCGCACCGGCAGTGGTCAGGAACCAGCTACCCATGATGAAGCCCATCAGACGCTGAGGAACCAGCTGCGCAACCATGGCCAGTCCCAGGCCGGAGATCATCAGCTCGCCGATAGACTGCAGCGCGTAGCTCAGGATCAGCCAGTTAACGGAAACGATACCTGCGTCGGACGCAAATTTGGTACCCAGTGGCAGTACCAGGAAGGCACCAGAACACAGCACCATACCCAGCGCAAACTTGTGCGGCATCGGCAGACGGTCACCCATCTTGTTATAGATAGCAGCCAGAATTGGGGAACCAATCATGATCCAGAACGGGTTCAGTGCCTGGAACTGCTCAGGTTCAAACGCGATACCCAGAATGGAGTGCTCTACGTTACGGATGGCGAAGAAGTTCAGTGAAGTTGGCATCTGGCTGTACAGCACGAAGAAGATAATCGCTTCCAGCATCAGAATGAACGCCACAATCATCTTGCGACGGGCCGCACCCTGCATGGCGAATGCTTCTTTTGCAAAGATGACCACGATACCCAGCGCAACCACGCCCAGAACGGCACGTGCGATACCCTGGTTGTGCAGCAGCCAGGTGGCGATGGCCGCGAGGACAACAACGCCCACGATGGTGGCCAGCAGTTTGCCCATATGCACAGGCTCGAAGTCAGGTTTTGAACCGTAGTCTTTGACCCAGCTGCGGCAGAACAGGAAGTTCACCACGGTGATCAACATACCCACGAAGCTCAGTGCAAATGCCACGCTCCAGCCGAATTTCGCCGCGAGCCATGGAGTTGCCAGCATAGAGAAGAACGAACCGATGTTGATGGACATGTAGTACATGGTAAATGCACCGTCCAGGCGCGGATCGTCTTTGTTGTAGCAGGTCGAAAGCAGAGAGGACGGGTTCGCTTTGAACAGACCATTACCGACGGCAATCGTCGCCATACCCATATACACGACAGCGGCATCATGCCCTGACCATGCAACCAGACCATAGCCAATCGCCAGGACAATGGCGCCCAGCATGATGACGCGTTTAGTCCCGAGGACTTTATCGCCCAGCCAGCCGCCAATCGCGACCAGACCGTACACCAGAGCACTGAAGGAAGAGAACAGCGTGATGGAATCGGCTTCGGACATACCCAGCTGTTTTACCAGGTAAACCGCCATGATCCCTTGCAGGCCGTAATAACCAAAACGCTCCCATAACTCGATAGAGAAGATGAGATAGAACGCTTTAGGTTGTTTAAAAGCGTTAAGACTCACGCTTTCATCTGTTGGTTTATTGTTTGCAGTAGACACATATACCTCTTTTTTTACATCCCATATTAATGGGGGTGTTCATAGCGTGATGGCCGTAGTCCATACGCCTTATAGTTATATTGGGAGGAGAAACGGCGGGTAATGTTCACTATCCTGCCCCGTCTGGCAATACGTTTGTAATAATCTGTTACATATATCTGGAGTGGTATAATCGTTGGTTCATGCAAATGTTATTCAGCGTTAAATTTCATACGATGAGTAAAGGTAGTTTTTTCGACTGGTAATGACCCGTCCGGATCGGCTTTTGGCGATATGTTCTGCTATTCGTCGCTTTACGCAGTGATATAGCCCATATTCTGAAAAATAGCTGGTCTTATCTTCGGTTACAGGAGGTGAGTATGTTGTCAGACAAAGGGTTTAGGCCGATTTTGACAACAAAAATTCAACATGAAGTTATCAGGGTGATCGCGATCACAGATGTATAGAAATTTTTGGCTATGAAAAAAGTATTAACCTGTTTGAGCGTTAAACAACCGAACAAGTGACAGGTCAGAGTAAGCGAAAGACGGACAAGTAACGGCCAAAAGAAGAGCATTCGATAGCCCTTCCTTTAATATGGGATTGGGGTGGTCAGGGATACACTTTTTCTTTGTATTCGCAGAGATCTTCAATAATGCAGGAGCCGCAGCGAGGCTTGCGGGCAATACAGGTATATCGGCCGTGCAGAATCAGCCAGTGATGGCAATCCACCTTAAATTCTGCCGGAACCACTTTCAGCAGCTTCTCTTCGACCTGCTCGACGTTTTTGCCTGGCGCGAAGTTGGTCCGGTTAGACACGCGAAATATATGCGTATCCACGGCGATAGTGGGCCAGCCAAACGCAGTGTTAAGCACCACGTTTGCGGTCTTACGCCCCACGCCCGGTAAGGCTTCCAGCGCAGCGCGGTCCTCCGGTACTTCGCCTCCGTGCTGTTCCAGCAGGATCCGGCAGGTCTTGATGACGTTCTCGGCTTTGCTGTTAAACAGGCCGATGGTTTTGATATACGACTTCACGCCTTCCACGCCCAGCTCCAGCATGGCCTTCGGCGTATTGGCGACCGGATAGAGCAGGGCAGTGGCTTTATTGACGCTCACGTCGGTCGCCTGTGCAGAAAGCAACACCGCGATCAGCAGCTCAAACGGGGAGGTAAAATTCAGCTCCGTCGTCGGGTGCGGGTTCTCGTCCCGCAGACGGGTCAGGATCGCAATGCGCTTTTCTTTATTCATGAAGCCTTCTCGGGTGTCCCTTCCAGAACGCTACGCTCAGCCGCGCGGCGCTTACGTTTTTCATCAATCAGGTATTTTATCGCCAGCATCATGCCAAGGCCAATAAACGCGCCGGGCGGCAGCATCGCCAGCAGGAATGGCGTATCGGTGTGGAACACTTCAACGCGCAGCGCTTTGGCCCAGCCGCCGAGCAGCGCATCTGCGCCGTCAAACAGCGTACCGTTACCGAGGATCTCGCGCAGCGAGCCCAGCACGAACATGGCGCATGTGGCACCCATGCCAATGGAAAACCCATCCAGCGCCGACATGGCGGGGCTGTTTTTCACCGCGAAGGCTTCCGCGCGCCCGACAACGATACAGTTGGTGACGATAAGGGGAATAAAGATCCCGAGCGACTGGTACAGGCCAAACGCGTAGGCGTTAATCAGCATCTGAACGATACTGACCACCGACGCAATGATCATGACGTAAATCGGAATACGAATTTCCGACGGCGTCCAGCGGCGCAGGGCAGAGATGGAGAGGTTGGTCAGGGTCAATACCAGCGTGGTTGCCAGACCCAGACCGAGCGCGTTGGTGGCGGTGGACGTTACCGCCAGCAGTGGGCACATGCCCAGAAGCTGTACCAGCGCGGAGTTGTTCTTCCACAACCCCTGGACAATAACCTCTTTAACCTGGCTCATGATTACTCCTCACAGGCCGGAAGATTGTTGATTTGCGCGGGCAGCGTTTCAGCATACAGCCCGGCTCGTTTTACGGCATTCACCACCGCACGTGGGGTGATGGTCGCCCCGGTGAACTGGTCGAACTCGCCGCCATCTTTCTTCACTGCAAACGCGGTGTCACCTTCGCCATGGATCACTTTACCGGCAAAGTGCAAAATCCAGTCGCTCAGACGGGTTTCAATTTTATCGCCAAGACCCGGCGTCTCATGGTGCTCCGTCACGCGGGTGCCCAGTATGGTGCCGGAGAAATCGCTGCCCACAAGCAGCTGAATGGCGCCGGAATAGCCGTCAGGCGCCGTCGCTTCCATCACTGCGCCGACCGGTTTATCCCCTTTGCGGGCGATAAAGAGGCGGTGCGGGCCTTTCCCAAGCTGCGGCGCGTCTACCACAAAGCAGCTTTTTTGCAGGTCATTATCGTAGAAATCGGACGGGATCACCTGATCGAACAGCGCCTTTTGCTGCTTCGAGGCCTGTTCTTCGATGGTCGTTTTGGTCAGCGCATTAACCAGTGCTGTCAGCCCCGTCAGGACCGCGGCGAAGACAGCCAGCGTGACGCCGTGTTTTTGCATCGTTTTTAACATGGCGAAACCCTTAGCGATGACCGTACACGCGTGGACGCGTGTAATAGTCGATGAGCGGAACGGTTATGTTGGCAAGCAGGACGGCAAAGGCCACGCCGTCCGGGTAGCCGCCAAAGCTGCGGATGAGCCATACCAGCAGGCCCGCCAGCGCGCCGAAGATCAGACGTCCACGGTTAGTCGTGGACGCCGTCACCGGATCCGTCAGGATAAAGAAGGCACCCAGCATGGTCGCACCGGAGAGCAAATGCATCTGCGGGCTGGCCAGTGATTCAGGCGAGAAGACCCAGCCCAGCGTGGCGCAAACCGCCAGCGTCACGAGGAAGCTGACCGGAATATGCCAGCGGATGGCTTTCTGCTGCAGCAGGAACAGGCCGCCCAGCAGATACGCCAGGTTGACCCACTGCCAGCCTGCACCCGCCAGCATGCCGCTGTAGATCGCGGATTTCATGATCTGCTCAACGCTGTGCCCGGCATGCAGGGATGTTTTAAAGGTATCGAGAGGCGTCGCCTGGCTGATACCGTCCACGCCTATGCGCAGCGCGTTCATATCCGCACCGAGCGCCGTATGGCCGGTAAAGATCACGTGCAGGGCATCCATAAAGCCCGGAACCGTGGCCGCAATCTCATGCGGAGGCAGCCAGCTGGTCATCTGTACCGGGAAGGAGATCAGCAGCACCACGTAGCCAATCATCGCCGGGTTGAACGGGTTATGGCCGAGCCCGCCGTACAGCTGTTTGGCAATGATCACCGCAAACACGGTACCCAGGACCACCATCCACCATGGGGCGAACGGTGGGATACTGATGGCCAGCAGCAGGCCGGTCAACAGCGCGGAGTTATCGGCAAGAATGCGCGAGACAGCCGCCTTGCGCAGCTTAAGGACAAGCGCTTCCGCCGCCAGGGCGCTGGCGCAGCCCAGGATTATCTGGAACAGGGTTCCCCAGCCGAAAAACCAGCACTGAACGGCAATGCCCGGCAGCGCCGCCAGGCAGACCAGCATCATGATGCGCGATGTCTGGCGCTGATTGTGGGTGTAAGGGGAGCTTGCGATTCTGAAAACCATTTAATCCTCGTTAACTGCTTGCTGTGCGGCTTTCTTCGCCTGAACGCGCGCAATGGCGGCGGCGACGGCGGCCTTACGCGGGTCATCGTTGGCGGCCTGCGGTTGCTCATCCTGCTGCGCCGCTTTACGGGCTTTAGCGCGGGCAATTGCCGCTTCGACGGCGGCTTTACGCGGGTCGACCGGCGCTTCGGGTTCTGCGGTTTGTGTCTGCTGCGCCGTTTTGCGCGCTTTAGCACGGGCAATCGCCGCTTCGACGGCCGCTTTGCGAGGGTCGACGGCTTCCTGCTCGACCACTACATTTTGCTCACCGGCTTTGCGGGCTTTGGCCCGGGCAATCGCTGCCTCAACGGCGGCTTTACGCGGGTCGATCTCCGCCTCTGCCTGGACCGTTTGCGCTTTTTCAGCCTGACGGGCGCGCGCTGCGGCCTTACGTGCTTCACGCGCGGCAATCGCTTCGCTGTTGTCCGGCTTCTCGCCAGCCGGGATCACCACAGGCTGCGCCGCAGTGGCTTTTTTCTCGCGAACGCGCGCCAGTGCGGCGTTAATCGCATCCTGATCTTTCTCGGCAGGCTGAACGGCGGCCTGCTTATGGCGCTCCTGACGGGCGATTTTTTCGCGTTCCAGTCGCGCCTGGCGCGCTTCGAAGCGCGCTTTGGCTTCTGCCGCGCGTTTTTCTTCCATGGAGATGGCATAAATTTCAGCCTTCTCCTGGCGGAAATACTGCACCAGAGGAATGTTGCTAGGGCATACCCAGGCGCAGGCACCGCATTCAATGCAGTCGGCCAGGTTATGGGCTTTCGCCTTGTCGTGCAGCTGGCCTTTGCTGTACCAGTAGAGCTGCTGCGGCAGCAGATCCGCCGGGCAGGCGTCGGCGCAGGCGCTGCAGCGGATGCAGCCTTTCTCTTCCTGCTCCTCGCCCATTTCGGTCGGAGAAGGCGCGAGCAGACAGTTGGTGATTTTCACTACCGGAACGTCCAGCCACGGCAGGGTAAAGCCCATCAGCGGGCCGCCCATGATCACCATCTGGTCGCTGCCCGGGCAAAACTCAGCCTGTTCCAGCAGATGACGCACCGGCGTACCCAGACGCGCCCAGACGTTGCCCGGACGAGAAATTGATTCCCCGGTCAGCGTCACCACGCGCTCGGTTAACGGTTCGCCGTCAATCACCGCGCGCTTCACGGCGTAAGCGGTGCCGACGTTTTGCATCAGCACGCCGATATCCGAAGAGCGTCCGCCATGCGGGACCTGCTTGCCGGTGAGAATTTGCGTCAGCTGTTTTGCGCCGCCGGAAGGGTACTTGGTCGGGATAACGCGCAGGCTAATATCGTGACTGCCCGCCAGCACGGCGCGCAGCATTGAAATAGCCTGCGGTTTATTGTCTTCGATACCGATCAGCACTTCCCGCGGCTGCAGAATGTGCGCGAGGATGCGGATACCTTCCACCACCTGGGCGGCGCAGTCCTGCATCAGACGATCATCGGCGGTGATATACGGCTCGCACTCGGCGGCGTTAATAATCAACGTCTGAATGTTATCACCACCGCCGCGGAGTTTGACACCGGTCGGGAAGCCTGCACCACCCAGACCAGCAACGCCGAACTGATGAATGCGCTCGATAAGCGCTTCGCGACTGTGGGCGCGGTAATCGCTCCAGCCGTCACGGTCAATCCAGCGGTCTTCGCCGTCGGCTTCAATAATCACGCTCAGCTCTGAGAGCGCGGACGGATGAGCCACCGTATGAGGGGCGATAGCGACCACCTTACCGGAGGTGGGGGCGTGCACCGGCAGCATACGTCCGCGACCAAAGGTCAGCGGCTGACCGCGAAGGACGGTATCACCTTCTTTCACGCACAGCTCACCCTCCGCGCCGATGTGCTGCTTGAGCGGCATAACGAAACGGGTCGCCAGCGGAATTTGACGCAGCGGCGTGCCGTTAGACTGGGTTTTCATCTCCGGTGGATGAATACCGCCGTCAAAGTCCCAAATCTTCTCTTTTCTGAAAGCAGAAAATAACTTAAGCATGTTGTTCCACAGGAATATTGCGAACCGGAATGGCTTGAAGATCCCACTTCCAGCTTTCGGTAGTCGTTTCAACCGGGCGCAGCTCGATACATTGCGTCGGGCAGGGGGCTACGCAGAGGTTACAGCCGGTGCACAGGTCCGCCACGACGGTGTGCATGGCGCGGGTTGCGCCCACAATGGCGTCAACCGGGCAGGCCTGAATACATTTGGTGCAGCCGATACAGTTGGCTTCGTCGATCACGGCCAGCGCGCGGACCGACTCCTGCACGTCCGCATCGCCGTCAACAGGCTGCGGGTCAACGTTAAGCAGGGCCGCAATTTTCAACATCACCGCTTCGCCACCGGGCGCACAGCGGTTAATTTTTTCACCCTGAACCCCTACCGCTTCGGCATAAGGGCGGCAGCCGGGGTAGCCGCACTGCCCGCACTGGCTTTGTGGCAGAAGCTCATCAATTTTTTCTACAACGGGATCGTCCTCTACCGCAAAACGGCGGGAGGCGTAGCCCAGGATAAGGCCAAACACCAACCCCAGAACGCTGATAGAGGCGATGGCAATCCAGATAGCATTCATTACAACTTCACCAGACCACTAAAGCCCATAAAGGCCAGAGACATTAAACCTGCGGTCACCAGCGCAATCGCGTTACCGCGGAAGGGCGCAGGGATATCCGCTGCTGCCAGGCGCTCGCGAATGGAGGCGAACAGCACCATCACCAGAGAGAAACCGACTGCCGCAGAGAAACCATACAGCGCCGACTGCATAAAGTTATGGCCAAGGTTGATGTTCAGCAGCGCTACGCCGAGAACCGCACAGTTGGTGGTGATCAGCGGCAGGAAGATACCCAGCAGGCGATAAAGCGCCGGGCTGGTTTTACGCACCACCATTTCGGTAAATTGCACCACCACCGCGATAACCAGAATAAAGGCCAGCGTACGAAGATAGGTTAATCCCAGCGGGATGAGGATCCAGGTATCGATCCACCACGCGCAGATGGACGCCAGCGTCATCACGAAGGTCGTCGCCAGCCCCATACCCATTGCTGTTTCCAGCTTTTTGGAAACGCCCATAAACGGACACAGGCCAAGGAACTTCACCAGAACGAAGTTGTTAACCAGCACGGTGCCGACAAAGAGCAGTAAGTAATCGGTCATTATTTAGCCTGAAATAAAAAAGCCGCCTATTATCGGACAAACCGACGCAGGCGACAACAGGTTATCTGTAGGGTTATTACGGGTTCACGAAGGTGTTTTTCACCCGCGTCGAACGTTTGAAATAGGGCACCAGCAGCGCCGCAGCCAGCAACGGGAATAGCAGCTGACGAACGGCCAGCGCGTCTGATACGGGCGAAAAGGCAAACGCTTTCACCGCCAGCAGGACCGAAATCAGCAGCCAGATAATGTAGTGCTTAGGCACACTCTTGCGGCGCTTAAAGAAGGCGATGGTCAGCCACAGCGTGTAGTACCACATTCCAATCGCGAAAACGAACGACACAAACCACAAAGCAATATTCAGCACGCTTTGCGACATCAGGGTCTGGATGGCGTGAGGGGTAATCAGTGCGGTGGTATACAGCAGCAGCGCAAGCGATGCGCTTAATAAGGCAACCAGCAGCCATGCCAGTGGGGCGATTAACCAGCCTCCAATGCGTTCTCCAGGCGTTGCGGTCATGAACTCTCCCATAATCTGCGCGAAATGTTGTACAGCCAGTTTGCAGGGCGGAGAGTATATAACATTTCGCGCGGATGGCTACTTTCTTATAAAACGTAACGCCATACAGACTTAGGCACTTCACCGACGTTGAACAAACGACCACCGGAAACCAGCTCCGCGCGGCGATGGTCTGCGGCGCGATACATATTAATGATGTCCTGATTATCCGACAGGGTGTAGTTCAGATGGTCAAACAGTTTTTCCAGGCTCTCAAGCGAATTGATCTTGCGAAATTTTAATAAATAGTCCTGAACTGTCATATTAATAAGTTTCCATATAAAAGTGAGTAATACCAGTTAAGGTAATTCGGTCGAATAATAAACGGATTAATAAAGACGTAAACAGCCCACTCAGGTAACGCGACGAAATTAGGAGTTTTCTTTGCTGAAATTAAGGCATCAGACGATGCCTGGAAGAGAAGGTTAACCGTGTTCACCAGGGCTGGCAATACGAAACTGACATATTATGTCACTCTTTATTGCAGTAACCGGTTACTTGGGTTGGGCGATGGTGACAGGCTCCGGCGGCTGGTAGTTATCGATATGGCTGGCGACGCCCAGCAAAATGACCGAAACTCCAAGGACAATCCATCCCGCTAATTCAATGATTCGATTAATAATTGACGTCATAATGCGTAATTGTACTTTATCCATAAAGACAGGGCGCAAATGTTACAGTGACGTCTCCCTGACGGCAAGCGCTTTGGGAACGGTTCCCTTAAACAAAATCAGTAGGTTAATACTATGTAACAAAAACAACCCGTACAACCTGCTATTTTAAGTCATAGGGCACATTATTAATCTGTGCTCATGCCAGGTTAGCCAGTGTGAAATAAGAACGTCATAAAAGAGGATGGCACTATGAGTGATAATATCCGCGTCGGGCTTATCGGCTACGGGTACGCGAGCAAAACGTTTCATGCGCCTCTGATAGCCGGGACGCCGGGGATGGTGCTGGCGGCGGTATCCAGCAGCGATGCCGCTAAAGTCCATGTCGACTGGCCTTCCGTGCCGGTTGTCTCTGAACCTAAACACCTTTTCAACGATCCGAATATTGATTTAATCGTCATCCCCACGCCGAACGACACCCACTTTCCGCTGGCAAAGGCCGCGCTGGAAGCCGGTAAGCACGTAGTGGTCGATAAGCCCTTCACCGTGACGCTGTCACAGGCACGCGAGCTGGATGCGCTGGCAAGGAGTCTGGGCAGGCTGATGTCGGTGTTCCATAACCGCCGCTGGGACAGCGACTTTCTGACGGTAAAAAGGCTTCTCAGTGAAGGCACGCTAGGGGAGATCCTCTTTTTTGAATCGCACTTTGACCGCTTTCGTCCGCAGGTGAGAAACCGCTGGCGCGAACAGGCCGGTCCGGGCAGCGGCATCTGGTACGATTTAGCCCCGCATCTGCTGGATCAGGTCGTCAATCTTTTTGGTCTGCCGGTGAGCATGACGGTCGATCTCGCCCAGCTCAGGCCCGGCGCGCAGACAACCGATTACTTCCACGCGGTGCTCAGTTACCCGCAGCGGCGAATTGTGCTGCACGGCACGATGGTCGCTGCCGCAGAATCGGCCCGCTATATCATTCACGGTACGCGCGGGAGCTACGTGAAGTTTGGTCTCGATCCGCAGGAAGACAGGCTTAAAAACGGTGAACGTCTGCCGCAGGAAGACTGGGGCTATGATATGCGCGACGGCGTGGTAACGCGGGTCGAAGGCGAGGAGCTGGTCGAGGAGACCTTGCTGACGATACCGGGGAATTATCCGGCGTATTATGCCGCTATCCGCGATGCGCTGAACGGCACGGGAGAAAATCCGGTTCCGGCCAGCCAGGCGATTCAGATTATGGAGCTGATTGAGTTGGGCATCGAATCTGCCAAACATCGCGCGACGCTCTGTCTGGCATAATTTTTTAATATTTTGTAGTTGTAGGCCGGGTAAGGCGTAGCCGCCACCCGGCAAAAGGGTTTACGCGGTTGCCACCTTATCCCGCAGCGCCTGCTTCTCAGCAGGCGTCAGGAAGGCAATTTCCAGCCCGTTGATCTGCGCCTGACGGATCTGCTCGCGGCTCAGACCCGCCTGCGGTGCGGCGATGTTGTACTCGTGGATAATATCCACGCCCTGAACCGCCGGGTCGTCAGTGTTCAGCGAGGCCAGCACGCCGTGCTCGAGGAACGTTTTTAGCGGGTGATGCGCCAGCGTCGCCACGGTGCTGGTCTGAATGTTAGACGTCAGGCACGACTCAATCCCGATACGCTGCTCCGCCAGGAAATCCATCAGGGCGCGATCTTCGACCGCCTTCACGCCGTGACCGATACGCTCGGCGCCCAGCTCGCGGATGGCCTGCCAGATGCTTTCCGGGCCAGCCGCTTCACCCGCATGGACGGTAATGTGCCAGCCGGCATCGCGCGCGCGGTTGAAGTGGGAGAGGAACAGGCTGCCCGGGAAGCCCAGCTCGTCGCCGGCGAGGTCGACGGCGGTGATGGCATCGCGATGGGCCAGCAGCGCTTCCAGCTCCTGCAGGCAGGCGGCTTCACCGAACGTACGGCTCATGATGCCGATCAGCCGAGCCTGAACGTCGAAGGTTTTACACCCTTCGCGCACACCTTCAATGACGGCTTCCACCACGCCTGCAACGGGCAGGTTGTGGGTCATCGCCATATAGCCCGGCGAGAAGCGCAGCTCGACGTAGTGCAGGCCGTTGCGGGCTGCATCTTCGATGTTCTCAAACGCCACGCGGCGGCAGGCATCCAGCGACGCCAGCATCTTCACGCCCCAGTCGAGTTTGCTCAGGAAGCTGACCAGGTCCGGTTCATTAGAGGTCACCTGTACGTGAGGGATCAAGGACTCAAGGGTCTGAGCAGGAAGCGTTAAATTGAACTGGCGGCCAAGATCGAGGATGGTTTGGGCACGAATGTTACCGTCAAGGTGACGATGAATATCAGTTAAAGGCAGGCGTGTATCAATCATGGTCGCACTCTTTTCTGGTTAAAGTGCGCCATATTATAAAAACAAAACGGGGTAAAAAGCTATTTGCGCAAGGGAATATTCCGTTGCGCAAATTGATTACAGGAGCGTGTTAATCCCGGCAATGAGGCGTTGCACGCCTTGTTCCAGCTTGCTGCGCGGGCAGCCCGCATTCAGGCGAACAAAGCCATTTCCTTCTTTGCCGTAGGTATATCCCGGCATGATGGCGACCTTTTGCTGCTCGATCAGCACTTTTTGCAGCGTCCGATCGTCAATGTTCAGCGGGCGCAGATCGATCCAGGCCAGATAGGTCGCTTCGGGCGGCTGCCAGTTCAGTTTCGGAAAAGCGCGGTTTACTTCCTGCGCGATATACAACAAATTATCTTCGAGATAACCCCGCAGGGCATCCAGCCACGGCTCCCCCTGCTGATAGGCGGCGATATGCGCCGTCAGTGCCAGCACGGAAGGGGAAGAGAGTCCGTCCCGGCCTTTTAGCGCGCTGAGGTAACCGTTACGGCTCTCTTCATCGCCAATCAGGCCGTAAGCACCCGTCAGCGCCGGAATATTAAAGCTTTTCGAGCCGGAGGTGAGAAGCGCCCATTTGCCGCGCGCCACCGCGTTCCACGGCGTGTGACGATGCTCTCCCCACACCATGTCCATATGGATTTCATCGCTGATAACCGCCACGTCATAGCGCTCGCACAGTTCCGCCATCTGTGTCAGTTCATCCCGCGTCCAGACCTTGCCGGTCGGGTTTTGCGGGCTGCACAGCAGTAAAATTTTGTTTTCCGGTTTCGCCAGCGCCGCTTCGAGGGCCACCATATTGCCCTGCCAGCCTGCAGCCTGCTTTTCCATCTCAACCGCAACAACACGACGCGCGTTGCCCTCTATGGCTTTATAAAACGCATCGTATGCCGGGGTGTGCACCACCACGCCGTCGCCGGGGTATGACCAGAGGCGTATCAGTTCAGAAACCATGTAGATGACGGAGGGACCATAAACCACGCTTTCAGTATCAATCCGGCTGTTAAAGCGCTGCTGGAACCAGTGCGCGATGGCGGCGAGAAACTCGTCGTTCTTCCAGCGGCTATAGCCAAACACGCCGTGATGAATGCGCTGTTGCAGCGCGTCGGTTATGCAGGGCGCGGTGGCGAAATCCATATCCGAGATGGTGAAGGGCAGCAGGTCGGCCGCGCCAAAGCGGTCGGCGACGTAGTCCCACTGCGTACACCAGGTGCCGTGTCGATCCACGACGGTAGAGAAATCAAACATGACGTTAATCCTTAAAGTAAAACCCCCTCATGAGAGGGGGCTGAGGCATCAGGCTTCTACTGTTCGCATCAGGGTAGCCAGCTCATCCTTCACCGACTGTACCTGCGGGCCGATGACCACCTGCAAATTGTGCTGATTTAACTGTACCACGCCAATGGCCCGGTTGGCTTTCAGGGCGTTGGTATCCACTTTTGACATATCCGCCACCGACAAACGCAGGCGGGTAATGCAGTTATCCAGCGAGGTGATGTTATCCGCACCGCCCAGCGCCGCCAGAATGGCAGGGGTGTTGTAGCCGGATTTGCCCACGGTACCGGCAACCGCCTGTTCAACGCTGGTGGCCGTATCGGTATCGCGGCCTGGCGTTTTCAGGTTAAAGCGGGTGATGGCGAAGCGGAAGATCCCGTAGTACACCACGAACCAGATTGCCGCCACGACCGGGACCAGATACCACTTGGTGGAGAGACCGTGCAGGATCCCGAACACCACGAAGTCGATGACGTTGCCGTCGGTGTTGCCGATAGTGACGCCCAGCACCGCCATCACGGTAAAGCCCAGACCGGTCAGTACAGCGTGAATCAGATACAGCACCGGCGCAACGAACAGGAACAGGAACTCGATTGGCTCGGTGGTACCGCCTACGACGCAGGCGATCACGCCGGAAATCAGCAGGCCTTTAATTTTATGACGGTTTTCCGGACGTGCGCAGTGGTACATCGCCAGGGCGGCACCCGGCAGGCCGCCGAGGAAGGCAGGCATTTTACCCTGAGACAGGAAGCGGGTGGCGCTTTCGGAGAAGCCGTGGGTGGTCGGGCAGCTCAGCTGCGCCTGGAAGATGGTCAGCGCACCGCTCACGTCGTGACCGCACACCTCCATCGTCCCGCCCGCTTCGGTGAAGCGAATCAGGGCCACCAGGATATGCTGCAGGCCAAACGGCAGGAGCAGACGCTCGCCGGTGCCGAAGATCATCGGACCGAAATCTCCCGCGCCGTTAATGATGCGGCCAATACCGTTGATGCCCAGCGCAAAGACCGGCCAGATCAGCGGAATGATCAGACCAAACAGGCCCATCACCACCAGGGTGATAATCGGCACGAAGCGGGTGCCGCCGAAGAAGGCCAGGGCATCCGGCAGACGGATATTGTGAAAGCGCTCGTGCAGCATCCAGATAATCACCCCGGCGATCACCGCCCCGAGGATCCCGGTATCAATAGACTGGATACCAATCACGCTCTGAATGTTGTTAGCTTTCAGCACGGCAGCGTCGGTGGTCGGCAGAATGCCTTTCGCGGTCAGCCAGAAGTTAACCGCGAGGTTCATCACCGCGTAACCCACAAAACCGGCAAACGCCGCGACGCCTTTATTTTCGCGCGCCAGGCCCAGCGGGATAGCGATACAGAACATGACGGGCAGGAAGCTAAACGCAAAGGAGCCGACTTTACTCATCCAGATAAAGATCGCCTGCAGCACGGGGGTACCGAGGAACGGGATCAGCGTGATGACGTCTTTACTGCTTAGCGAGCTGCCGATCCCGAGCATGATCCCGCAGAACGAGAGGAGTGCCACGGGCAGCATAAAGGTTTTACCCAGTTGCTGGAAAAATTCCCACAGCGATATTTTTTGTGCTGCTTTCGCCGTCATAAAACGACTCCTTTATTGTTAAAATCAGTTTGTCTGCTTCAATGCCGCGAGAAGATAAAACGTTTTATCAAAGTTTAGTGCGCGCTAAATCACATTCTCAGGCTTTGACTGGTAGTATAAAGATAACGTATTGATAAAACGTTTTACCGATCTCATTTCAGGGAGTCACGCCGACACATGGCTGTAGCGAAAAAAATCACCATCAACGATGTCGCGCTTGCGGCGGGCGTTTCCGTCAGCACCGTTTCTCTGGTGCTAAGTGGGAAGGGGCGAATCTCTCCTGCCACCGGTCAGCGGGTGAACGAGGCGGTTGAACAGCTGGGCTTTGTGCGTAACCGTCAGGCGTCGGCGCTGCGCGGCGGGCAAAGCGGGGTGATTGGCCTGATTGTTCGCGACCTGACGTCACCTTTCTATGCGGAGCTGACGGCTGGATTAACCGAAGCGCTTGAAGCGCAGGGGCGGATGGTCTTTCTGCTGCACGGCGGTCGCGAGGCCGATCAGCTGCTTTCCCGGCTCGATATGCTGCTGAATCAGGGTGTGGACGGGGTGATCGTCGCCGGGGCATCGGGCGTGGGCAGCGAACTGTGCGAGCGCGCCGCCGAAAAAGGCGTGCCGCTGGTGTTTGCCTCGCGCGCCAGCTACCTCGACGAAGCCGATACGCTACGCCCGGATAACATGCAGGCCGCGCAAATGCTGACCGAGCATCTTATTCGTCGCGGGCATCAGCGCATTGCCTGGCTGGGCGGTAAAAGCTCGTCCCTGACCCGCGCCGAGCGGGTAGGCGGCTACTGCGCGACGCTGATTAAATTCGGCCTGCCGTTCCACAGCGAGTGGGTCGTGGAGTGTGAATCCAGCCAGAAGATGGCGGCGGAAGCGATAGGCGCGCTGCTGCGAAGCAGCCCGACGATCAGCGCCGTGATTTGCTATAACGATGTGATCGCTATGGGCGCCTGGTTTGGCCTGATCCGCGCCGGGCGTCAGAGCGGCGAGGGCGGGGTGGAAACCTTCTTCGGCCACCAGGTGGCGCTGGGGGCGTTCGCCGACGTCGGGGAAAACGCCCTCGACGACCTGCCGATCGTCTGGGCAACCACCCCAGCGCGGGAGATGGGTTACACCCTGGCGGACAGGATTATGCAGCGCATCGACAATGCGGATGTGCAGGCCGGGCACCAGATTGTGGCAGCGCGGCTGGTGACGGTGAAATAATCTCCGCTGCACATCGCCTGGCGGCGCTGCGCTTGCACGGGCCTACAACGGCTCTGAATCGTAGGCCGGGTAAGCGTCAGCGCCACCCGGCAATAAAAAACCCCTCATGCGAGGGGTTTTGACGTTTACTGCTGCGGTGCCGCCGGTTCGGCTGGCGCTGCCGGTTCAGCCGGTTCCGGCATCCCCAGAGCAGGCATACCGAACATGCCGACGAAGTCTTCCAGCGGCATCTTGTCGCCGTTGAGCGTGACCTGGCCGTTGGCGTACTGCAGGCTGGTGGAAATCGTGTTGTTTTCCACTTTGGTGATGCGGAACATCTGGCCCATTGCCGCCAGACCTTTCACCTGCTGGTTCGCCAGCTTGCCGGCATCTTCATCGCCGTAGCCTTCCAGCTTCGCAATCTGGGTCATAAACTCGGTCGCCATATCCATCGGGATGGTCAGCTTGCTGTCGAGTGACTTCACGCTGCGATCCACTTCCTGCGCCAGCGTCTGCGGTTCACCCGTGGCGGTGGCCGGATCTTTCAGGAACAGAGACAGGTTGAAGCTGGTTTCGCCTTTGCTGTTTTTCCAGCTCAGTGGCGCAACGGTTATCACCGGCTCGCCTTTCAGCAGGATTGGCAGGTTGTTGAACAGCACCGCCATCGCCTGCTGCTGGTACACTTCCGGGTTCTGCTGCAGCGCGGTATCGGTCAGCAGCGCCTGGCTCTCTTTACTGTATTTCTGGCTAAACTCGTGCCACGCCTGGCCGTCGATATTGCCGATCTTCAGCGACAGTTTGCCGGTGCCCAGATCCTGATTCTGTACTTTCAGGCTCTTCAGCGTGTAATCCAGCTGGGTATTGATGCTCTTACCGTCTTTGGAAACGTCGGATTTGCCGTTGACGTCCATGCCTTCCAGCACGGCCATCTCTTTCCCTTCAACCGCAATGGCGACTTTATCGAGAGACAGTTTTTGATCGCCGATACGCTCCTGGAAATCGGTCATTCGGCTGTTGCCGTCGGCTTTCAGGTTGCTGAAGGTGAGCTGAACTTTTTGGTTATATTCGTTCACGGCATTGACCAGGCCGCTCTCCGCTTCACCCGTCAGGGAGAACACGTTTCCGTCGCGGTCAGCATCGAGTTTGAAGTGGCCGCCGCTGAAGGCGACTTTTTCATTCTCTTTCTCGTAGTTCAGCGCTTTCAGCGCAATATCGGAACTGGTGTCACCGGCATAGCTAATTCGGGTATTAATGTCGAAAGGCGATTCATTCTTTGCCAGGTCAAACAGCGGTTTGGTGACGTCGTTATTCACCAGCACGGTATGAACGGACGCCATCGACGGGATCAGGTTAAAGGACTTCAGCTGCGCCATCGGGAATGGGCCGTGGCTCACCACTTCGTCCAGCACCACGCTCTGGCCCGGTTTCAGCCAGCCGTTTTCAGCACCGGCAACCGGCTTCACCACCAGCTGCATACGGCTGGTAAACACACCGCGGTGATAGTTCTGGTAGCTCAGTTCCAGACCTGCTTCCGGCGCGCTGCGCTTAATCTCTCCGTTAGCCTGCGCCACCATCTCAGCCAGACGGCCTTCCAGCTGTTTCCCGGTAAACCAGGAGGCACCCGTCCAGACCACGCCTAACGCTACAATCACTCCTACCGCTACGACCGATTTTTTCATTGCGACTATCCCTAAAATGAAACCAGGCGGTAAAAACCGCCTGGAGATATTAAGCCTGCAACTAGCTTAGCAAGAGTTGTTAAAAAAATCAGTAAGTCCCTAATACCCGTCATACTTCAAGTTGCCTGTGCGTTGGCTTTCCTCGCTCACCCCAGTCACGTACTTATGTACGCTCCTGGGGATTCGCTGCGTCGCCGCCTTCATGCAACTCGAATTATTTAGGGTATAGCTTATTGAAAACGCGCGCGAGGCGACCGGTGCCGCTCACGCTGACCGGGGACTCATTGGCTGCAACGAATGCTGACTCACCGGGCGTAAGCACCAGACGCTGTTCGCCTTTGCGCAGCGTCGCTTCGCCTTCAACGCAGAACAGAATCGCCGCGCTCTCCTGAGCCACCGACGTTTCGGCGCTGTTCAGGTCGTGCAGGGAGAAGGCAAAATCCTCAACCGGGATCGGGAAGTCCAGCTCTGCGCCGTTTTTCACCGGCTGAGTCAGCAGCTCCGCGGCAGGTTTAGCCACAAACTTCACGTTGGCAACCAGCTCAGGAATGTCGATGTATTTCGGCGTCAGGCCCGCGCGCAGCACGTTATCGGAGTTGGCCATCACCTCCAGCGCTACGCCCTGAAGGTAGGCGTGCGGGGTTTCCGCGAACAGGAACATTGCCTCGCCCGGGTTCAGCTTCACCACGTTCAGCAGCAGAGGGGAGAACAGGCCGCTGTCGTCCGGGTAGAATTCCGAGATCAGACGGATAGTCTCCCACGGTTCACCTTGCTGGCTGTCCAGGGCGGCTTTCAGTACCGCCAGTGCGTGGGATTTCTCTTCACCCTGCATATTCAGCAGGCTGGCAAACAGCTGGCTCAGCGCGTCGGCGTTCGGGTTTTCGAGGAAGTGGGCGATAGCCTTGTTGGCACCCGCGACCGGTTGCAGCAGAGAAATGATCTCCGAAAACTCGCGGAACGCGTTCATCGCCAGGAACGGCGTCAGCGCGAACACCAGCTCCGGCTTGTGGTTAGGATCTTTGTAGTTACGCTCGGCGGCGTCTAACGGGATACCCGCCGCGTTCTCTTTCGCAAAGCCGATTTCAGAGGCTTGCTTGTTCGGGTGAACCTGGATGGAGAGCGGCTGGTCGGCGCACAGCACCTTAAACAGGAACGGCAGTTCGCCGAAGCGGCGAGCGACCTTGTCACCCAGCAGCGCGGCTTTATCGGCATCAATCACGTCGCGCAGGCTGCGTACCTGGCCGTTGGCGTCTTCAATTTTTGAGCTGCTCTTCGGGTGCGCGCCCATCCACAGTTCTGCCATCGGCAGGTTGTCCGGGTTGGCGATACCGTAGAGATCCGTTAACGCAGTTTTACTTCCCCAGGCGTAGTTTTGCACTGAGTTAATGAGTTTTTGCATTATCAAGCCCTGATTCAATTGTGGAATTAACTCCGGGTATTAAAGCAATAAACCTCATGGAAGTAACCTGTGGATGTAAAAAGTCGTACTAGTCTCAGTTTTTGTTAAAAAATTGTGTAGGATAAGCTGACTCGCTTTTAAGCCGGGCAGCGGAACATCTGCCCTGAATAAACAGACCGAAGCAGTAAGTGAGAGACCAATGTCGAATAAACCCTTCCATTATCAGGATCCTTTCCCCCTCAGTAAGGATCAGACCGAGTATTACCTGTTAACCCGCGATCACGTCTCCGTTTCTGAGTTTGAAGGACAAGAGATCCTCAAAGTCGATCCGCAGGCGCTGACGCTACTGGCGCAGCACGCTTTCCACGACGCCTCGTTTATGCTCCGTCCTGCGCATCAGCAGCAGGTGGCCGATATCCTGAGCGACCCGGAAGCCAGCGAAAACGACAAATACGTTGCCCTGCAGTTCCTGCGTAACTCAGACATCGCCGCGAAAGGCATTCTGCCAACCTGTCAGGATACCGGTACGGCGATCATCGTCGGTAAAAAAGGCCAGCGCGTCTGGACCGGCGGCGGTGATGAAGCGGCGCTGGCGCACGGTGTTTATAACACTTACACCGAAGACAACCTGCGCTATTCGCAAAACGCCGCGCTGGACATGTACAAAGAGGTCAACACCGGCACCAACCTGCCAGCACAGATTGACCTCTACAGCGTCGACGGTGATGAGTACAAATTCCTCTGTATCGCCAAAGGCGGCGGTTCAGCCAACAAAACCTATCTCTACCAGGAAACCAAAGCGCTGCTCACCCCGGGCAAGCTGAAGAACTACCTGGTTGAGAAGATGCGCACCCTCGGCACCGCGGCGTGCCCGCCGTACCATATCGCGTTTGTGATTGGCGGTACGTCGGCTGAAAGCACGTTGAAAACCGTCAAGCTGGCCTCAACCAAATACTACGACGGCCTGCCTACCGAAGGTAACGAGCACGGCCAGGCGTTCCGCGACGTACAGCTTGAGCAGGAGCTGCTGGAAGAGGCGCGTAACTTGGGTCTCGGCGCGCAGTTTGGTGGCAAATACTTTGCCCACGACGTGCGCGTGATCCGTCTGCCGCGTCATGGTGCCTCCTGTCCGGTCGGGATGGGCGTCTCCTGTTCTGCGGATCGCAACATCAAGGCCAAGATCAACCGCGAAGGCGTGTGGATCGAAAAACTGGAAAACAACCCGGGCAAGTACATTCCGGAAGAGCTGCGTAAAGCGGGTGAGGGTGAAGCGGTTCGCGTTGACCTGAACCGTCCGATGAAAGAGATTCTGGCGCAGCTTTCGCAGTATCCGGTCTCGACCCGTCTCTCCCTGAACGGCACGATTATCGTGGGGCGCGACATCGCGCACGCGAAGCTGAAAGAGCGTCTGGACAATGGCGAAGGGCTGCCGCAGTACATTAAAGATCACCCGATCTACTACGCTGGCCCGGCTAAAACGCCTGAAGGCTACGCCTCTGGCTCGTTAGGCCCAACCACGGCAGGGCGTATGGACTCGTACGTTGACCAGTTGCAGGCTAACGGCGGCAGTATGATCATGCTGGCGAAAGGTAACCGCAGCCAGCAGGTGACGGACGCCTGCCACAAGCACGGCGGCTTCTACCTCGGCAGTATCGGCGGCCCGGCAGCGGTGCTGGCGCAGGGCAGCATCAAGAGCCTGGAGTGCGTGGAATACCCGGAACTGGGTATGGAAGCGATCTGGAAAATTGAAGTGGAAGATTTCCCGGCGTTTATCCTCGTGGATGACAAAGGCAACGACTTCTTCAAGCAGATCCAGTCGTCCCAGTGTTCGGCGTGTGTGAAGTAATTCTGTAAATTGCCGGGTGGCGCTGACGCTTACCCGGCCTGCATTCTCGTAGGTCGGGTAAGGCGCTGCCGCCACCCGACACCAAAAAGAGCGCACAAAGCGCCATAACGTTTCTCAGAAGTCATCAATACTTATCCCTTAAGCATGTGAGCAATCCCTCTTTTGTTATCAAGGAGAAAGTAATGACCACGGTACGCCATGAGAAAGATTCGATGGGCGCCATCGACGTCCCGGCCGACAAGCTATGGGGCGCGCAAACCCAGCGTTCGCTGGAGCATTTCCGTATCTCGACTGAAAAAATGCCCGTCTCGCTGATTCAGGCGCTGGCGCTCACCAAACGTGCAGCTGCGAAAGTGAACCAGGATTTAGGCCTGCTGACGGCAGACAAAGCGACCGCCATCATCAACGCCGCCGACGAAGTGCTGGCGGGCAAGCATCCCGACGAATTCCCCCTCGCCATCTGGCAGACAGGTTCCGGCACCCAAAGCAACATGAACATGAACGAAGTGCTGGCGAACCGGGCAAGCGAACTGCTGGGGGGCGTGCGCGGCATGGAGCGTAAGATCCATCCGAACGATGACGTCAACAAAAGCCAGAGCTCTAACGACGTCTTCCCCACGGCGATGCACGTGGCGGCGGTGATTGCTATCCGCGAGCAGCTTATTCCGCAGCTCAACGTTCTGAAATCCACGCTCAATGAGAAAGCGCAGGCCTTCCGCGACATCGTTAAAATTGGCCGTACGCACCTGCAGGACGCCACGCCGCTGACGCTCGGCCAGGAGATTTCCGGCTGGGTGGCGATGCTGGAACATAACCTGAAGCATATTGAGTACAGTCTGCCGCACCTGGCGGAGCTGGCGCTCGGCGGGACGGCGGTCGGGACCGGGTTAAACACCCATCCAGAATACGCGGTGCGCGTGGCGAAGGAGCTGGCAAACATCTCCGGGCAGCCGTTCGTCACGGCGCCCAACAAGTTCGAAGCGCTGGCGACCTGCGATGCGCTGGTCCACACCCACGGTGCGCTGAAAGGGCTGGCGGCATCATTAATGAAAATCGCCAACGACGTGCGCTGGCTGGCCTCGGGGCCGCGCTGCGGCATTGGTGAAATCAGCATTCCGGAAAATGAGCCGGGCAGCTCCATCATGCCGGGTAAAGTCAACCCGACCCAGTGTGAAGCCATGACTATGCTCTGCTGTCAGGTACTGGGCAACGACGTGGCCGTCAACCTGGGCGGTGCATCCGGCAACTTCGAGCTGAACGTCTATCGCCCGATGGTGATCCACAACGTTCTGCAATCGATTCGGCTGCTGGCGGACGGGATGGAGAGCTTTAACGAGCACTGTGCGGTAGGGATTGAGCCGAATCGCGAGCGTATCAGCCAGTTGCTCAATGAATCCCTGATGCTGGTGACGGCGCTGAATACCCATATCGGCTACGACAAGGCCGCCGAGATCGCTAAAAAAGCGCATAAAGAGGGGCTGACGCTGAAAGCCTCCGCCCTGGCGCTGGGCTATCTGACGGAGGCGGAGTTCGACGCCTGGGTTCGCCCGGAAGCGATGGTCGGCAGCCAGAAATAATCAACCCGCCACATACAGGTGCAGCCGCGGAATAATCAGCTGCAGCGGCTGCGCCTGAGGCCTGTAACGGTGCTGGACATTGTCCGCATCGTAATTCAAAAGCTCTCCAATATCCGGCACGATGGCCCCCTGATCGGCATCAAAGAGCGCAATCAGCGGCGTCGGACAGGCATACTGAACCTGTTTTTGCTGACCGGAATACCAGACACGGGCGATAGGCTGCACCTTCACCGGGCGCTTTATCTTGAGGCGCGTGTCCACCGGTAGCGAGGCGATGCTGTGGTACTCCTGCTCCAGGCGCTCAATCCACTGCTCACGCGACCACGGTGCGACGGTGCGCGGCGTCTTCAAACTTTTTTCCAGCTGCGCCAGAATCTCATCCCGGGTGAAGTTTTTAATGATGTGCTTATTTGCCCAGCCGAAGCGCAGCGTAGCGGGGTGACGCAGTACCGTCAGCGTGCGATAGGCATTCAGGGTAATTAACCCAGGAAGCTGACGGTGCACCCATTCAAACCGGGCGGCAGGGGCGAGGCCGGACTCTTCGGTAACGATCTTTTCAAATGCCGCTTTCAGGGTGTTGATATGGGTAATCTGGGCTTCCAGCGCTTCGCGCGTTGTCGCATCGGTTTGCAGGCAGATCACGCCGGGCAGACGCACGGCCGCCTTACTGCTGCGGTTTTCAGACTGCTGCTGGATAAACAGGCGACGATAGTGTTTCAGCGCCAGCTCAAGGGCGGCGCTGCCGATGTGCTGTTCAACCTCGATGGTGTCCAGCGGGTCGTGTTCTGCCCCTTTAGCTACCTCGGGCAGGGTAAAGACGCGCGCGGCCAGCAGACGGCAGGTCTGCAAACGTTCGGTCAGGGTCAGGAGCTCGTGTTCTATTTCCCGAAACGTGCTGTTCAGCCGTTCGAGGAGATCGTAAGTCGCCATAAACACTCTCATTAGTTACAACATACTTATCATATAGCACAGCACGCCGGGTCAGGCCAGCGTGCGGTTTAGGTCAGACAGGAACGGGAAGGGCGATGTTATGGTATACCGGCCAGCTAAAGCAGAAGCGCGCGCCGCCAAGCTCGCTCTCCTCGCAATGCACCGTGCCGCCCATTGCCTGCGCGATAGAGTAGACAATCGCCAGCCCCAGGCCACATCCGCCAGTAGCGCGATCGCGGCTGGGGTCGAGACGGACAAACGGTTCAAACACGGTTTCTCGCGCTTCCGGAGCTATCCCCGGGCCGTCATCCTCCACCGTCAGGCTTGCCTGATTGCCCTGCAAATCCAGCCCAATCTGTAGCGTACTTTCGCTGTAGCGCATGGCGTTGTTCATCAGGTTATCCAGCACGCGTTCCATCAGGCGCATATCGAGCGCGCCGTAATCACCCGGCGTGACGCGCGTCAACAGCGTACGCTGCGGGTTCACGCTCTGAACGTCATCAATGTGGGTTTGCAGCCAGGCAGGAAGATCTGGCGTGCTGAGGTTCAGCTCGTTTTGCGGGCGATCGAGGCGCGCGTAGGTCAGCAGCTCCTCAATCAGCGCCTCAAGCTGGCCAATGTCGCGGTTAAGCGCCTGAGACTCCGCTTCAGTCAGATTTTCGCTCATCTCCAGACGATAGCGCAGGCGCACCAGCGGCGTGCGCAGCTCGTGCGCAATTCCGTCGATCAACTGCTTCTTACTGGCGATCAGGGCATTGATGTTATCGGCCATCTGGTTAAAGGCCACGCCCAGACGTTCAAAGCTGGAACCGCTGTCGAAGTGAATGCGCTCGGTAAAATGCCCCTCGCCAAAACGCTGCGCAGCGGATTCCAGCTTCAGCATGTCCTGCCAGTGCGGGCGCATCCAGATAAAGACCGGAAACGCGAGCGAGATGGCGATAAAGGCCATCAGCGCCATGTCCAGCAGGCGCATCTGGTGCAGATAATAGAGATAGGGAACCGGGCCGACGGCCAGCACGTAATGGCTGCGCGGGATACGCTGGATAAAGGTGTATTTCTCATCCAGCGCGACGATGTCCCCGTCGCGCAGACGCTGCATGGCGGGTGGGTCCAGCTCAAAATTTTTTAAGGGCTCGATGCGTAAATCGAACGAGAGATTCAGATCCAGCTCTTTCAGGGTTTTCGCCCAGTCGTGCGGCGGGATCTCTCTTAGCTCGCTGCGCATCAGATAGAGCGAGCTTTTCATCAGGTCGTCCAGCGACTGCCTGCCTGCACGTTCGGCGGTGAATTTATAGACCAGCCCGACCAGCATGGTCATGACCAGGAAGCAGACAAACAGCAAAAGATAAAACTGCACAAACAGCTTTTTCATTGGATCTCACCGAAGAAACGCTTTGTGCAGAATATACATGAAACCCGCCGATATTTTCATGTCTGTGAAGCGTGTTACATGGCTTTCGCGCTGTTTTTTACCTTGGCGATGAGTGTTTCCGTTACGGCCAGTCCTTCCGCAATGTGCACATCAATCACATCGGTTCCAAATTTGTTAATTAAATCCAGAAGTATTTCGTAAGACTGGATGAGTTCAAGGAGATCAAAGAGCGCTTTCCGATCGGCGCGTGAGGGAGAGGCATGGCTAAGCGCTGCCTGATTAACAATCCATTCAAGATTGGTTTTGATGGCTTCAACCTGACTGTAGCTATACATATTTCATGGGCTTAAATCCTCATATCAAGATTTTATGGGAGAGGTTTCGTGAGAGCTTCACGGTGAGAAAGCGTTGTAGCCGGGTCAGTGCCAGCTGAAGAAAGGACAGTAGAAGGTTTAATTATGGGATAGTTCGCGTGCTTAGCAAGTTAATTGTTGCGCAAACGGATAAATAAAGGCGCGAAAGAGAGGGCATCACTGTGTAATACCTTCATTTCGCGCATGTTATGCTAACCGGTTAACGGAATCAGGTTTCCCAGGCGTGGGGGGCAAACAGGTAACCCTTATTACGCACGGTTTTAATGCGGTAGGGCTCGGTAGCGTTATCCTGCAGCTTTTTGCGCAGACGCGAAATCGCCACGTCAACGCTGCGGTCCATTCCGTCATAGCTCACGCCACGCAGGTTTTTCAGCAGCGCGTCGCGGTCCATGATTTGCCCGGCGTGCGTTGCCAGCTCCCACAGCAGGTCAAAATCTGCGGTGGAGAGGGCGATAAGCTCGCCAGAGAGCAGCACCTGACGGTTAATGGGGTCAATAGACAGCGTACCGAAGCGCATCGCTTTGTGCGGTGTCAGAGACGCCGCGGGTGCTTCGCGTTCGATGCTGGCGTGCTGGCGCAAATGGAGGCGCAGGCGAGCGAGCAGGACGGCAGGCGGTGTGGTTTTCAGAATGTAGTCATTGGCACCCATCTCCAGCGACAAGATATGGTTCATATCGCTGTCCAGCGAGGTGAGCAGGACGATAGGGCCCTCCCACCTGGCGCGCAGGTCACGGCAGAGCGTCATGCCGTCTTTGCCTGGCAACATGATATCCAGCAGCACCAGATCGGGGTTTTCACGGACGACCACCTCTTCGGCACGATCGCCGCGAGGTTCAACAATGACGTCCATATCATGTTTACCCAGATAGGCGGCGATCAACTGCCCGACTTCGGGTTCGTCTTCAACATAAACAATCTTATTCATACAGCGTCTGTTTTCGTGAAAAAAGCCAACATACACCGCGGAACCTTAACCTTCCATTAATCTTTCAAAATTAACGCCGGTTCCGTAATTCTGGCTGTTATTCGCTTTCACTAGCGCAGCGGACGGCCGCCGTCCACGGCAAAGGTTCTGCCGGTGACATAGCAGCTGGTGAGCAGGTAATCCACAAGGTCGATGACCTCTTTCTCGCCCGGGGCGATTTTCATAAGCGACTTATTCAGCGCCTGCTGGCGATACTCCGCATCATCGTTTTCGTTAAACAAAATCATCGCCGGGGCGATGGCGTTCACCTTCACCTCGGGCGCAAGCTTGCGGGCAAACGAGCGCGTCATATTATCCAGCGCGGCTTTGCTGGCCGCGTAGGCGATGTGCTTGTCGCTTCCGCGCTCCACTACATAATCAGTGAAGTGAATGATGTCGCCCGCAGCATGCCCATGGCCGCGCAGCAGATCCTGCAGGGCGTGGTTGAGCAGATAAGGGGTATTAACGTGGATCTGCAACATGGCGGAGAGCGTTTCGCTGAGTGACGTACCGGGTTTTTCGGCACGCCATGCGCTGGCGTTATGGATCACGGCGCGCAGCCCCATCGTGGTGGACTTCACCTCTTCCGCGAAAGCCAGAATGCCTTCATCGGTTGAAAAATCAGCCTGAATGCAGACAGCACCGGCTTTGCGTAACCCTTCAATCGACGGGTATTCCGTACGGTAGCTGACAATGACAGGATGGCGAAGGTTGAGAAAGTGATGGGCAAGAGCGAGGCCGATACGGCGGCCTCCACCGGTAATCAGTATTGGGCGAAGCGGTGCATTTCCCATCGTATTCTCCTTTACAGTTCAACAATGGGAAAGGCGATGCTATCCCATTAACATCCAGGTTGCCGGCAGGGCAGCAACCAGTAGCAGTCCAATTAATGCCATCTCACGGCGTTTCAGCGCATTCTCCAGCTGATGCGTGCGGCGGGCGTAGATAAACACCAGCAGACCCGGTGCGTACAGCACTACCGACAGCAGCAGATGCATAGGCCCGGAAGCATACAACAACCACAGGCCGTAAATACAGGCTCCGACACCCACGACATAATGCGCCGGGCGTGTGGCAATTTTTAACAGATACGCACCCACTAAGAAATAGGGTACCAGAATCATCTCCGAGGCGATGGTCAGCAGCGTGTTATAGTCTGAGCCTGTGAGCCAGATCAGCACCAGGCAGACCTGAACGCTGATGTTGGTCAGCCAGAGTGATGCCGATGGCGCGCTGTTTTTGTTTTGACGGGCGAACAGGCGTGGAAACGCCTTGTGCGTCGCGGCCAGGAACGGCACTTCAGCCGCCATGATGGTCCAGCTCAGGTAAGCGCCGCAGACGGAGACGATCAGTCCTGCAGCAATCACCACATCGCCCCAGGGACCGAGCATTTTCACCATCAGGCCTGCCATTGACGGGTTACGCATTTCCGCCAGCTCAGGACGCGCCACCACGCCCAGCGACAGCAGCGTCACCAGCAGATAGACCCCGAGCGCGGCCAGTACGGCCAGCAGCGTGGCGCGGCCCACATCGCGTTTATTCCGCGCACGGGCAGAAACCACGACCGCACCTTCCACACCGATGAACACCCACAGGGTAATCAGCATCGTGTTTTTCACCTGCTCCCAGACGGGAACGCCCAGCGCAACGCCGCTGAAATCGAGCTTGAATACGTCCATACGGAACGCAATAAAGGCCAGAACAATAAACAGGCCGAGCGGAACCAGTTTCGCCAGCGTCGCCACCAGATTGATGCTGGCGGCCGTTTGTACGCCGCGTAATACCAGCCAGTGGACGAACCACAGCAGCACCGAGGCGCCCACAATAGACTGCCAGGTATTCCCGTCGCCAAAGAGACGCAGCTCTGGCGTATCGGTAAAGAAACTGAGCGCCGAGAAGACGATCACCAGATAGGAGACGTTGGCGATAACGGCACACAGCCAGTATCCCCATGCGGAACAGAAGCCAATCAGCTCGCCGAAGCCTTCACGGGCATAGGTGAAAATGCCGCCGTCCAGGTCCGGGCGAATGCGAGTGAGGAGCAGCATGGCGAAGGCCAGCAGCAGTATTCCGACACCGGTAATGCCCCAGCCAATGATGAGCGCGGAAGGGCTCGCGACGGCCGCCATATTTTGCGGCAAACTGAATACGCCTGCACCCAGCATTGAGCTTAAAACGAGTGCAGTCAGAGCACTCAGGCCAAGTTTCTTTTCCATTGGCTTCCTGTTATGAAAGGTCAAAATCCAGAATAATTATTTCGCTCAGGCGCATAAAAATGGTGGATCACACTAAGGCGCGGGATTTTACGGAGTGTAACGAAAGCATGCAATGACGTGTGGCAGAAATTCAAAAAAAAGTAACAAAAAAGGCGGCATTGCGCCGCCTTTCGTAAACGATTTTGTTACTTGTACAGATCGGCGCTGATGGTCACGTTGTTACCACGTTCCTGCCACTGGCGGGTGATGTGGTAGTACTTCGCCCCTTTCTTCGCCGCACGCTTCGCGACCTGGTAAGAGACTTCCGTCATGTTGCCGTAGTTGCCGGTAAACTTGATGCTGTCGAACGGCACCATCTGCGCTGCAGTGGCGTTGTTCAACTCTTCAATTTTGGTACCGTCCGGCAGCGTAACGGAATAGCGGCCACCTTTCGTGGACTGCGTTTCGAAGAAACGGCCCACTTCAGCGCTTGGGGCAGCCGTCGTTGCTACGCCTGGAATTTCAACTTTCTTCGCTTCTTCGCCGCCTTTTGCTATTGCCGCGCGACCTGCTTCTGAATTCGCCGGGATGGCATCCGGGCTCTGCAGAACACGTTTTTTCGCATCTTTTTTATAGATGAACGCGGTAATACGCTGGTTGCCACCTTGGTTAGCATCGACCTGACGCACGATGAAGAACGAGTAGGCCCCTTTCTCTTTCGCGGCTTTGGTGATGGCATCGTTCACTTCAGGCTGGCTGCGATAGAAGCCCTGAACGGTGACAGTGTCGTAAGGTTCCAGCTCAATCGCCTGATCTTTCGGCAGTTCAACAACACCGTTGATCACGCGGTTTTTCGGTGCGTCAGCTTTTGGCGCATTGTCTTTGAACAGCGCAATGGTCACGCGCTGGTTACCGCTGTTGCCGTAATCGGACTGGTCAACGACATAAAACGAGGCAGCCCCGTTTTTATCAGCAGCTTTTGATGCCGCGGCGACGGCGTCGCCAATAGAATTATAACGACCCACAATGACCGTATGGTCAAAAGGTTTTAACGCTGCCGCTTGCTCCGGCGTTAACTCTGTTGCGGCATTCGCAGACAGGGCGGTCGCGGAAAGAAGTGCGGACGCCAGGAGTGTGTTCTTAAGCTTCATAAAAATGATCCTTCGCCTTGCGCAAACCATGTACTGGTATTGTTGTTAATTTGAGACGGTCCCGATTATTGCATTTAAAACCCGTCGCTGTCTGCGCCATTTTTCACTGCCCGTGCTTACTGAATCACCTTATTCGATAACATTTAGTGATATGTTGAAAAAACACGCGTTTGACAAGTAAAACTGATAAAGCATATGACTTTTACAAGTTAATTTAATGTTAACAAGTTGTTCTCTTATGGCGCTATATCATGTTTTTACCGCTTCGTTTGCGCGATTTATCGGTTCTGGCGATGAATTTAAGGTAAATATCACTGTCAGTGACGCCGATCGCTTATTTTTCACAGATAAAGTAAGAAATAGTGTTTTCCGGCGGTAGATCACGGGCGCTATTTTCAGTAGGTTATAGACAGTTTGTTACTGTTTTATTTTCCGGGGTTAATCATCTCTCGTCGCTCGCGCGATGGCGAAAATTGATACAAACCGCGGGCATTTATCGATAAACCATCATCAAAAACCGATGGAAGGGAAAACTATGCGTATTGGGGTACCAAAAGAACGGTTAGCCAATGAAACCCGCGTAGCGGCAACACCGAAAACGGTGGAGCAACTGCTTAAACTGGGTTTTACGGTCGCGGTCGAAAGCGGCGCAGGCAAACTGGCGAGTTTCGATGACGAGGCCTTTATCCAGGCTGGCGCAGAAGTGGTCGACGGTGCTGACGTCTGGCAGTCGCCGGTAATTCTGAAGGTCAACGCACCGGAAGAGAGTGAAATTGCGCTGCTGAATCCGGGGACGACCCTGGTGAGCTTCATCTGGCCTGCGCAAAACCCGGAGCTGATGGAGAAGCTGGCGGCCCGTGGCGTGACCGTGATGGCGATGGACTCCGTGCCGCGCATTTCGCGCGCGCAGTCGCTGGATGCCTTAAGCTCCATGGCAAACATTGCCGGCTACCGCGCCATTGTTGAAGCGGCCCACGAATTTGGTCGCTTCTTTACCGGTCAAATCACCGCCGCGGGTAAAGTCCCTCCGGCGAAAGTGATGGTGATTGGTGCGGGCGTAGCGGGCCTTGCCGCCATCGGTGCGGCAAACAGCCTGGGCGCTATCGTACGCGCCTTTGACACCCGTCCTGAAGTAAAGGAACAGGTTCAGAGTATGGGGGCCGAATTCCTTGAACTGGACTTTAAGGAAGAGGCAGGCAGCGGTGATGGTTACGCGAAGGTGATGTCCGAAGCCTTTATCAAAGCCGAAATGGAACTCTTCGCTGCACAGGCGAAAGATGTCGACATTATTGTCACCACCGCGCTTATCCCCGGTAAACCGGCACCGAAGCTGATTACCCGTGAGATGGTTGACTCCATGAAATCGGGCAGCGTGATTGTCGACCTGGCCGCCCAAAACGGCGGTAACTGTGAATATACCGTACCGAATCAGGTGACCACGACCGCTAACGGCGTGAAAGTGATCGGTTATACCGACCTGCCGGGCCGTCTGCCAACGCAGTCTTCTCAGCTCTACGGCACTAACCTCGTCAACCTGCTGAAGCTGCTTTGCAAAGAGAAAGACGGCAACATCACCGTCGATTTTGACGATGTGGTGGTGCGCGGCGTCACCGTGGTCCGTGAAGGTGAAATTACCTGGCCTGCGCCGCCTATTCAGGTTTCTGCTCAGCCTCAGGCGGCAGCGAAAGCGGCACCCGCGCCAAAAGAACCCGCCAAACCGGCTTCTCCGTGGCGTAAATACGCGATCATGGCGCTGGTGATTATTCTGTTCGGCTGGCTGGCTGACGTTGCACCGAAAGAGTTCCTCGGCCACTTTACCGTCTTCGCGCTCTCTTGCGTCGTAGGCTACTACGTGGTGTGGAACGTCTCCCATGCGCTGCACACGCCGCTGATGTCGGTAACCAACGCCATCTCCGGGATCATCGTAGTGGGGGCGTTACTGCAGATTGGTCACGGCGGCTGGATCAGCTTCCTGAGCTTTATCGCGGTGCTGATCGCCAGTATCAATATTTTCGGTGGTTTCACCGTGACTCAGCGCATGCTGAAAATGTTTCGTAAAGGCTAAGGGGTAGCATATGTCTGGAGGATTAGTGACAGCCGCATACATTGTTGCTGCAATCCTGTTTATTTTCAGTCTGGCGGGGCTTTCCAAACACGAAACGTCTCAGCAGGGGAATAACTTTGGTATCGCCGGGATGGCGATTGCGCTGATAGCCACCATCTTCGGGCCGGATACCGGCAACGTGGCGTGGATCCTGGTAGCGATGATCATCGGCGGCGCGATTGGTATTCGCCTCGCGAAACGCGTTGAAATGACCGAGATGCCGGAGCTGGTCGCTATTCTGCACAGCTTCGTGGGTCTGGCGGCAGTGCTGGTGGGCTTCAACAGCTACCTGTATCACGAACCGGGCCTGGAACCGATTCTGGTGAACATCCACCTGACGGAAGTGTTCCTCGGTATCTTCATCGGTGCGGTGACCTTCACTGGTTCTATTGTCGCGTTTGGCAAACTGCGCGGGAAGATCTCCTCTAAACCGCTGATGCTGCCAAACCGTCATAAGCTGAACCTGGCGGCGCTGGTGGTGTCGTTTGTACTGCTGGTGGTCTTCGTGCGTACCGAAAGCGTCGGTCTGCAGGTGCTGGCGTTGCTGGTCATGACCATCATCGCGCTGGCGTTCGGCTGGCACCTGGTGGCGTCCATCGGCGGTGCGGATATGCCGGTGGTTGTCTCGATGCTGAACTCCTACTCCGGTTGGGCGGCAGCGGCGGCAGGCTTTATGCTGAGCAACGACCTGCTGATCGTCACCGGTGCGCTGGTGGGTTCTTCCGGTGCGATCCTGTCTTACATCATGTGTAAGGCGATGAACCGTTCGTTCATCAGCGTTATCGCCGGTGGTTTCGGGACCGATGGGTCTTCTTCCAGTGCGGATGAAGAAGTGGGTGAGCACCGTGAAATTTCTGCGGAAGATACCGCAGACATGCTGAAAAACTCGCATTCCGTGATCATCACTCCGGGCTACGGCATGGCGGTGGCGCAGGCGCAGTATCCGGTGGCGGAAATCACCGAGAAACTGCGCGCGCGGGGCATTAAGGTTCGCTTTGGTATTCACCCGGTGGCAGGGCGTCTGCCTGGCCACATGAACGTGCTGCTGGCGGAAGCGAAAGTGCCTTACGACATCGTGCTGGAAATGGATGAGATCAACGATGATTTCGCCGACACCGACACCGTGCTGGTCATTGGCGCCAACGATACCGTTAACCCTGCTGCACAGGACGATCCGGGTAGCCCAATCGCCGGTATGCCGGTTCTGGAAGTGTGGAAGGCGCAGAACGTGATTGTGTTTAAACGCTCCATGAATACCGGCTATGCCGGGGTTCAGAACCCGCTGTTCTTCAAAGAGAACACCCACATGCTGTTTGGCGATGCCAAAGCCAGCGTGGATGCGATTCTGAAATCACTCTGACAGGGTTAAGCCCGGTGGTGCAAGCTTACCGGGCCTACCAAACCCGTAGGCCGGGTAAGGCGAAGCCGCCACCCGGCAAAAAAAACCGCCGGTTCCCCGACGGTTTTTTTTCATCTTGCTGGTTAATCGTCTTCCGGATCGTCCAGCTCAACCGGCGTCTGGTACTCATCCGGCTTAATGACCAGCAGGTCGCAGCGCAGATGGTCGATTACCTGTTCGGCGGTATTGCCGAGGAAGGCGGCAGAAATACCGGTCCGGCCAATGGTGCCCAGCACCACAATCCCCGCCTGCAGGTGTTCCGCCAGGTCCGGGATCACCTCTTCAGGCAGCCCTTTTTCCACGTGTGTCATCTTCTCGTCGATGCTGAATTTCTGGCGCAGCGCTTTCATGGCCAGCAGGTGCTGACCGCGGATCGCGTCGTTGTACACGCTCGGGTCAAATTCAGGCAGCTCAATGGCAATGTTAATCGGGGTGACCGGATAGGCACCCACCAGATGCACTTCGGTATGATTCACCTGATCGGCAAGCTGGAGGGTCTCCTTCACCAGCTTCTCGTTCAGCGAATTGTGGTAATCCTCTTCGCTCGCGAGGTTTACCGCCACAACGGCTTTCCCGCCTTCAGGCCACGGCTGGTCTTTCACCATCCAGACCGGGCAAGGGCATTTACGCAGCAAGTGCCAGTCGGTCGGGGTGAAGATCACGGATTCCAGCTTGTCGTGCTGGTGCGCCATCTTCAGCAGCAGGTCGTGCCCCCCGGCGACAATCTCCTGGATGATGGCTTCGAAAGGTCGGTTATGCCAGACCACTTTAATATCAATGGGCACACCCGCTTCCAGGTAATACTTCGCCTGTTCACGGATCCACGCGGTACGCTGGCTGATGACGCCCTGACGCATAGCGGTGCGCTCGTCAGGCGACAGAAGGGTGGTCATCTCATACGAGAAGTCATAGATCGGCAAAAACGCTTTGATTTTGCCACCAATCCGTTGATGCAAATACACAGCACGTCGTAATGCTGGCTGATCGTCCTGATTCGGATCGATAGCTACCAGCATGTTTTGATACTTGGCCATACAGGTCTCCTTACTACTGTCACCACAGTCTGTAATTAAAAGAGTAACCTATATATCCTGAATGAAACAGAGGGGAGGTTTTGCCAGATCAATAATTCATGAAAATATATCAGAGGAAAAGCACTGTGGTCGTCACCGCGATAAACGCAATAAACAGCAGCACCATCACCGCTATCGCAAAGGTCGTGGAGTCCTGAACGTAGGTTTTTTCCTCCCCCTTCATCGGGCCGACAAGCATGATCCAGATGAAGATAAAGGTCACTGAAGCGATCACGACTGAAACGAAAAACAAACTTTCTCTCAATTCATAACCTCAACGAGAACCTTTCGGGCGCTGTGTGGGGACGTACTACGGTGAAAATATCTTGAAACGAAAGTGATTATACCAGACCAATAAATCACAAGAATTTATCAGTCTGGTCATCAACAGGTGGAAAGTTATGCCACGTTGCGGGCGTGCCCGGCAAGAACGGCCAGCGCTTCACCGTTTTCGATAGTGATGTATTTACCTTTAACGGCCAGCATCCCGCTTTTCTGGAAACGACCCAGCAGACGGCTGATGGTTTCCACGGTCAGACCCAGGTAGTTACCGATATCGCCACGCGTCATTGTCAGACGGAATTCACGCGGCGAGAAGCCACGCTCGGCGAAGCGGCGGGAGAGGTTGTAGATAAACGCGGCCAGGCGCTCTTCTGCATTCTTTTTGGAAAGCAGCAGGATCATGTCCTGATCGCCTTTGATCTCACCGCTCATCAGACGCATCATCTGCTGACGCAGGTTAGGCATCTTGCCGGACAGATCGTCCAGGGTTTCAAACGGGATTTCACAAACCATTGAGGTTTCGAGTGCCTGAGCAAAGCTCGGGTGATGGCCCGTGCCGATGGCATCAAAGCCCACCAGGTCGCCCGCCAGATGGAAGCCGGTGATCTGCTCATCACCCTGTTCGGTGATGGTGTAGCTCTTGATGGTGCCAGAACGGATAGCATAGAGCGATTTCAGTTCGTCTCCCGCTTTAAACAGCGTCTGCCCTTTCTGAATAGGCTTTTTGCGCTCGATGATATTATCAAGCTGATCGAGTTCATGCTCATTCAGGGTAAACGGGATACAGAGCTGGCTGATGCTGCAATCCTGGCAATGGATAGCACAACCGCCAGACTGAATGCGTCGTATAATTCGCTTTTCCGGGATCATAGGTTTGCTCAAGCCTTAATTGATATTGGTCAATTTTAACATCTTTTTGGTAAGTACGTAAGCCTGACAAACCCTCAATAAGGACAAGAGACGGCAACGTGTCGCCATCTTCTTGAAATTCCACAGCTTGATTATGGATTTTTAGCCTAACCGGTAGAAAATTAAGCACAAAAAGCCTGGGAACTAGAGCAAGAGATACCCTTCGTGACGCAGCAGCCACTCTTTTCGCTGCACGCCACCGGCATAGCCTGTCATGGTACCGTTACGGCCAATGACGCGATGGCAGGGTACCACGATGCTCACCGGGTTAGAGCCGTTCGCGGCACCCACTGCGCGTGCTGCTCCTGCGCGGCCTAGCTGCTCCGCAAGCTGGCCGTAATGCATGACCTGCCCGCACGGAATCGAACGTAGCGCCTGCCACACTTCGCGCTGAAAAGGCGTGCCCGCCGTGGCGGTCGGCAGAGTATCGATGATGCTGAGATCGCCTTCGAAGTACGCTGCAAGCTTGTCGCTCAGCCCGCCCGGATTGGTGGCGCGGATACGTTCATATCCCTGTGAGCGGTAGTGAATCGCAAGCAGTTCTTCCATGCGGTCGCTGTGCTCTTCCCATTCGACGGCGCGCAGGCAGAACTGCTCGTCCGCGATCACCCACAGCGGCCCGAGCGGCGTCGCAATCTTGTCTTCGAGTAATCTCAGCATCCTCATTCCTTTAGTTCAGCCTCGGGTAAATCCCCGGTCCAATCGGCAGGCCGACAAGATACCATGCCACCAGCATCACCAGCCATACCCCTAAAAAGATAAGCGGGTAGGGTAAAACCAGCGAATAGTAGGTACCCAGTTTGGCCTCGGGTTTATAGCGCTGCAGGAAGCCTAAAAACAGCGGAACAAACGGCGAGACTGGCGCCAGCGGAATAACCGAAGAGTCCGCGATGCGGAACAGGATCTGCGCGAAAGCCGGGTGGAACCCCAGCATCATAAACATCGGCACGAAGATCGGGGCCAGAATCGACCAGATGGCGGAGCCGCTGGCGATAAACATGCACAGCAGGGATGACAGAAGCGCCAGGCCGACAAACGCCGGTACGCCGCTTAATCCGGCGGCCTCCAGCGCGTCGGTCAGGCCCACGGCCATAAACTTGCCCATGTTGCTCCAGTTAAACATCGCCACAAACTGGGCCAGCGGGAACACCATCACGATAAAGCCCGCCATCTCCTTCATTGGCTCGATCATCAGCTGCGGCAAATCGCCCTGACGGCGGATTTTGCCGGTAGCGATACCGTAGGCCAGCGAAACGACAAAGAAGAAGAGGATAATCAGCGGCACAATGCCCTGAATAAACGGTGACGGCAGGACCGTATGTTTAACCGGATCGCGCAATATGCCGTTTTCCGGGACCACCATCAGCGCCACCAGCGCGATAAAGGCCAGCGAGACCACGCCAGCCACGCGCAGGCCGAAGCGCTGCTCTTTGCTCAGGGTCTCCAGCTTTTCATCGCTACGGCCTTCCCATTTGCCCAGGCGCGGCTCGACGATCTTATCGGTAATCAGCCCGCCGACAATCGTCAGGACAATGACCGAGCTTGCCATAAAGTACCAGTTGTCGATCACGCTGACGTGCATGGCCGCATCAATGGCCTTTGCCGCCTCCGTGCTGATGCCCGAGAGCAACACGTCGGTGGTGACGATCAGCAGGTTAGCGGTGAATCCGCAGCCCACCCCCGCAATCGCCGACAGCAGGCCCGCCACGGGATGACGACCGACGGCGAGGAAAATCAGCGCCCCCATCGGCGGCATGATCACCAGCGCGGCGTCGGAGGAGATATGGCTGAAGAAGGCGATAAACAGCACCATGTAGCTCGCGTACCGCGCGCTGACGTGGGAAGCCATCTTCACCATTAATGCGGGCAGCAGGCCAACGCGTTCTGCCAGCCCGGCGCCCAGCACCAGCGCCAGAATGGCGCCCAGCGGGGCGAAACCGCTGAAGTTTTTGATGACGTTAGGTAAAAACCAGTGCAGCCCGTCAACGCTGAGCAGGTTCTTTACCGCCACCAGGCTGCCGTCAGCCGGGCTGCGCACGCTCACGTCAAAGGCGGAGAGCACGGCGGTGGCGACCATCAAAATCACAATCAGATAGATAAACAGCAGGAAAGGGTGCGGCACTTTATTGCCGATCCTTTCAACCCAGCCATAGAGCTTACCGGATGGGGAATGCGAAGGTATGGATGACATACTCATGGGCGTTCCTCGGGAGTGTTGTGTTGTTGTGTTTTTTTATTTTAAAGGTGACGGTGTCACGCCCTGTGGGATCGGACACGCGTACGGTTTTTCTTGTAATTGTTGTTCGAACTCTTCACGGCATTTGTTCAGCAGCGCTGCGTCCAGCAGCAGATTGAGCGCGGTCGCACCCATCACTTTTCCGGCCAGCAGCATGCCTTTGTGAGCAATGGAAGTACGCCCCTGGGACACCAGCTGCCAGGTGTGCAGCGGTGTGCCGACGGTAAAGCAGGGGCTGAAGCACTGGGCGACCGGCATTTTCCAGCTGACGTCGCCCACGTCCGTTGAGCCCGCCAGCACGTTGTCGGTAATAGCGTAGGGCGCGACTTCATCCACCAGCAGCGTCGCCTGATGACGACGGGCAAAGGCTTTCCCCGCTTCACCTCCCGTAGCGGCAATATTTTTCAGGCTGTTTTGCAGATCGTTGGGTGTCAGCGTGGCGCGGATCTCGCGGGCAAACTCTCGCTCCTCGTCGGTCCACTCCGGCGTGCCGTAGTGCTGCAGGGCGCGATACATCGCCGCCTCAAGCGTGCGGTTCGGCAGATAGCTGGAGCAGGCTTTATCAAAGCGGCATTCGACGGTGGTTTCGGTCATCAGCGCCGCGCCCTGGGCGATTTTCTCGATGCGCTCGTAGATCTGCTGCGCATCCGCCATCTCCGGGGCGCGGATCAGGTACAGCACCTCGGCCTGCGCCTGCACCACGTTGGGCGAAATCCCGCCGGTATCGGTAATGGCGTAATGGACGCGCGCTTTCTCGATAATGTGTTCGTTAAGGAAGTTGGTGCCGGTGGTCATCAGCGTCACGGCGTCCAGCGCGCTGCGTCCCAGGTGAGGGGAGTTGGCCGCGTGCGCCGCCACGCCGTGAAAACGCCAGGCGGCCTGAATATTCGCCAGCGTGCTGACGTTAAACATCCCGGCAAAGGCTTCCGGGTGCCAGGTGACGGCGGCATCGACGTCATCAAACAGCCCTTCGCGCACCATAAAGGTTTTCCCGGAGCCGCCTTCTTCGCCGGGACAGCCGTAAAAACGTACCGTTCCGCTGCCGCCATGCTGCTCCAGCCAGCTTTTCACCGCCACCGCGCCCGCCAGCGCCGCGGTGCCTAAGAGGTTATGCCCGCAGCCGTGTCCGTTGGCTCCCGGCGTGGCGGTCTGCGCGGTCGCGCAGTGTGCCTGCTGGCTTAATCCGGCCAGCGCGTCGTACTCGCCCAGCAGGGCGATAACCGGTTTCCCGCTGCCGAAGCTGGCGATAAACGCGTTGGGGATGCCGCCTGCCTCGCGGGTCAGCGTGAAGCCTTCTGCTTCCAGCTCGCTGGCCAGCCGTTCGGCGGACCAGAACTCTTCAAAGCGGGTTTCGGGACGATCCCAGATCGCGTCGGCAATATCGGTTAACGTCCGACATCGCGTATCGATCGCATCGGCAATAAAAGCGTAGTTCTCCTGCATTACACACCTCGCGTCCACGGGAAATTAAGCGCAGTTCGCGCCAGCGTTTCGATGGCGACAGGCATGACCTGCTCATCGAAGTCGAATTTTTCGTTGTGATGTCCGGCGCTCAAATCCGTGCCAAACACCATATAGGACGCCATGCCGCCGTTCTGCTGCACGCGGGCCATCATCAGCGTGGCGTCTTCGGAGCCTGCTGGCGCCTTCACCTTATCGATGGCGTGAACAACCCCGGAAACCTGGCTCGCCTGTTCGCGCAGATAATCCACCCAGGCCGGCGTTGGCGCGCTGGAGGTGGCTGCCCCCATCAGGCGCATCTCCGTGCTCACGCCGTAGAGCGCCGCCGCGCCGGTAATTACTGCCTGCGCGCGTTCAAAGACGTACTGATTAATCACTTCGGTTTCGCCGCGGGTTTCAACTTTGATCAGAGCATTGGCGGGCACCACGTTGCGTCCGCTGCCCGCCTGCATCACGCCGACGTTTACCCGGGAGGCACCTTCGCTGTGCGGGGCGATGCTGTGCAGGGCGAGGGCGGCCTGCGCGGCGGCGAGCAGGGCGTTACGACCGTCCTCCGGCTTACCGCCCGCGTGTGCGGCCACGCCGGTAAAACTCACGTCGAACTTGGTGGTGGCCATAAAGTTATCGCTGCCGCAGATTACCGTACCGGCGGGGACGCCAGTACCAATATGGATAGCCGTGAAATAGTCCACGTCATCCAGCGCCCCGGCGGCAACCATGGCGCGCGCGCCGCGCGTACCTTCTTCGGCGGGCTGGAAGATCAGCTTGATGGTGCCGTTCAGCCGGGCTTCATTCTGCTTAAGCACCTGCGCCAGCCCCAGACCAATGGTGGTGTGGCCGTCGTGCGCGCAGGCGTGCATCATTCCTGCGTTGCAGGAGGCAAACCCGTCGCGGAACGGGCGATGGCTGTCGTCGAGCGCTTCGCTTAAATCAAGGGCGTCCATGTCCACGCGAAACGCCAGGGTTGGACCAGGGCGGCCGGTATTCAGGGTGGCCACAATGCCGGTAAAGCCGCCTTCAAACGGCGCCAGCCATTTCTCAGGCGCGCCCTGCGCCCGCGCACGGGCAAACTCATGCGCCAGGGTAGCGGCATCGGGCAGCCCCATCCGGCTTTCGGCATCGACCACGTCGCGACCCATCGCCAGTTCGTAACCCAGCGAGTCCAGGATTTCCGCGACTTTCGCGGCGGTACGAAACTCTACCCAGCCGGATTCCGCGAAATGGTGAAAATCACGACGCCACGCGCTCAGCTGCGGGGTTAACGTCTGGATGTACTGTGCCAGTGTGTCCATATCTGTTCCTGTCATCATTAAAATATGTGAACTGCTTCACGCTGTGATAGTTTTTACTTATCACTAACCGATTTTTCACAGTTTTAACCGTTCAGGAATTACCCTCGCACATCCCTTTCCATTAAAGTAGATGACAGTTTCTTTACTCTGATAAACAACGGTTATCGGTCGGGCTATGACATTCCAGATTAAATTTCATCAAATCCGGGCGTTTGTTGAGGTTGCGCGTCAGGGCAGCATTCGCGGTGCCAGCAGGACGCTGAATCTTTCCCAGCCGGCGCTGACCAAATCCATCAAAGAGCTGGAGGAGGGCATGGCGGCGCAGCTTTTCGTGCGCAGGAGTAAGGGCGTCGCGTTGACGGAATGCGGTGAGGGTTTTTACCAGCGCGCCAGGTTGATTCTGGAAGAGCTGCGCGCGGCGCAGGATGACATTCGTCAGCGGCAGGGGGAGCTGGCCGGGCAGATCAACATCGGGATGGGGGCCAGCGTTTCACGCACGCTTATGCCCGCCGTCATTACCCGCTTTCACGCGCAGCATCCGCAGGTCAAGGTGCGGATTATGGAAGGGCAGCTGGTATCGATGATCAATGAATTACGCCAGGGCGAACTGGATTTCACCATCAATACCTATTATCAGGGGCCTTACGACCAGGAATTTACGTTTGAAAAGCTCTTCGAAAAACCGTTTGCGGTATTTTGTCGGGAAGGGCATCCGGCGACGGGGGCAACGTCTATTAATGAACTTCTGCATTATAACTGGACAATGCCGACCCCGCGGGGAAGCTATTACAAGCAATTAGAAGAGGTATTTAGCGATCGTTCGCAAATACCGCGAATAGGCGTTGTCTGCGAAACCTTTTCCTCCTGTATTAGCCTGGTTGCGCAAAGTGATTTTCTAAGCATATTGCCGCAGGAGCTAGGGTGTGACCCGCTGCTGGCGCACCGCCTGGTCATGCTGCCGGTTGTCGAATCGCTTCCAAAAGCAGCATATTATTTAATTCAGCGCCGCGATTCACGTCAGACGCCCCTGGCTGAATCATTAATTACACAGTTCAGGCGGGAAGCGAGGAAAATAATCGTGGCGTGAAAGTCAGATAATAAAAAAACAGGATCTGCCCGACATCAGACAGATCCTCCAGTACACACAGCAGTGCGTCCTTTCGCCAATCCTGAGTATTATATCCATGAAGCAGGTATATTTAGGTATAACACCTTTCCCGCAAAATGAAAGGATGTTGAGTGTTTGATTTTACGAAAATTTAACACAAATCACTTATTTCATCTTTGCTGAAATTTTAGTTAAGTCATATTTAAGTTTATTTTATAAATACTATATATATTCATCAGGTTAATATTTGTTGCACACGACGGCCCGTAACGGTGATTGAGGCCTGTCTCGGGCGCAGGTATAGTACCGTCCTCAGTTGTAGCCGGAGGATATCCATGAACCCTGACGACAAATCCTTTTTTCTTGACGCCATGGAAGATGTCCAGCCGCTGAAGCGTGGCCCGGATATTCACTGGCAGCCCAGCCGCAATACGCGGACGCGACAGGAGGTGGATAGTGAACAGCTGGATAACTTCCTGACGCTCGATTTTCTTGACCTTCTTCCCCTGGAAGAACCGCTGGCGTTCCAGCGCGAAGGGGTGCAGCAGGGCGTTATCGATAAGCTGCGCTCGGGTAAATATGCCCGCCAGGCCAGCTTAAACCTCCTGCGTCAGCCTGCCGAACGCTGCCGTCAGATGCTGTTTTCTTTTATCTGCCAGGCCAGACGTGACGGGTTACGTAACCTGATTATTATTCACGGGAAAGGGCGGGAGCAGAACTCGCATCCGAATGTGGTGCGCAGCTACCTGGCGCGCTGGTTAACCGAGTTCGAGGATGTACAGGCCTTCTGCGTGGCGCTGCCGCATCACGGCGGCAGCGGGGCATGTTACGTTTCACTGCGAAAATCCGATGAAGCAAAACAGGAGAACTGGGAGCGGCACGCCAAGCGCAGCCGCTAGCGGGCGATATTCTCGCCCGCCTGAGACTCAGAACGTTTCCCAGTTGCTGTCGGTGGAGGCGTTTGTCGTTGCCGGGCGCAGCAGCTGTGGCGTTTTCAGATTGGCCGGGCGTGGAGCGACCGCTCTTTCTTTGCCGTTCAGACGAAACGCGGCTACCGCCTGGCGCAGCTGTTCGGACTGATCTTCCAGCGCCGCTGCTGCCGTGGCGGACTCCTGCACCAGCGCGGCGTTTTGCTGCGTCACGCTGTCCATCTGCGAAACGGCCAGGCTCACCTGCTCAATACCGCGGCTCTGCTCGTCAGAGGCCGATGAAATCTCACCCATGATATCGGTCACGCGGGTGACGGCGGCGACGATTTCCTTCATGGTGGTGCCCGCCTCGCTGACCTGCTCAGAACCGGTATTCACCCGGCTGACGGAGTTCTCGATAAGCCCTTTGATCTCTTTCGCCGCCTGCGCGCTGCGGCTCGCCAGCGTACGGACTTCGCCAGCAACAACCGCAAAACCACGCCCCTGTTCCCCGGCGCGTGCCGCTTCCACCGCGGCGTTAAGCGCCAGAATGTTCGTCTGGAACGCAATGCTGTCGATCACGCTGGTAATATGCGCAATTTGCTGCGAACTGTCGGCGATTTCGTTCATGGTGCGAACCACGTTATCCACGACGTGACCGCCGCGCGCGGCCGTTTCAGAGGCATTTTTCGCCAACAGCGTGGCCTGACGGGCGTTATCGGAGTTCTGTTTAACCGTCGCAGTCAGCTCTTCCATGCTGGCGGCAGTCTCTTCCAGCGAGGCGGCCTGCTGCTCGGTGCGGGCGGACAGATCGTTGCTTCCTGCGGCAATTTCGCCTGCGCCGGTGTAGATGGAATCGGTGCTTCCGCGCACGGCGCTGACGGTGGTCACCAGCGACTGCTGCATCTCATGCAGGCCAGCGGCCAACTGGCCCATCTCGTTGCGGCCAGATATTGCGATATCCTGCGTCAGGTCGCCCCCTGCAATGGCGCGAATATGGTTCATAATGGAGTGGAGCGGTTTTAACAGCAGGTGCTGTAAACCCTGCCAGATGACCACCAGAACCGCGATAACGGCCAGCAGAATTGCCGCCAGGGTCCACTGCATCTGCGTGAAGCTGCTCTGGTTCTCTTCGGTTGCGGCCTTCAGCAGGGTGTTGTTTTCGGCGCGCCAGCGGTTATAGACCGCTTCCATGTCGTCCTGCGCCTGCTGCGCGTCCAGATCCCCATAGGCCTGATAGTTGTCGGCACGCAGATACTCAATCGATAAGCGCATCACTTCGTGCATCTGGTTCCAGGATTTCTGCATCTCGTCGGTCAATGCCGCCTCCTGGCCCTTAACCTGCGGCAGTTTCTGCCACTCTTTGTTATAGGCTTCGGCTTTTGCCAGCGAGTCGCCTGCGGTGCCAAGCAGCTTATTGATCGCCGCCAGGGAAGCCGGGTCACGCTGGTTTTTCAGATAGCGGATCGCCACGCGGGTGACGGTGACGCGCGTTTTCACCAGCGTGTTCACGCTGTCGCTCAGGCTTTCCTGCTGGGCATTGAGCACGCCGGAGTTCTGGAAGTTATGGCGATCGTTACTGACGGCAGAGTAGAACAACCCTCCCGTGACAACTTGCAGCAGACAGAATATGGTGAGGGCAAAGATAATACCGGTAATCACGTGCAGATTTTTCAGCATAGCGGTCGTCCGTTAGAAAGGATGCAGAGGTACACCAATACTATCGTCGTATAGAATTTAAACTTTAATTTAACTCGCGCTTAACTAAGGGCTCCCTGAGGGAACCTGTTGTAAATCCGGATCATTTTTATGAGGAAGGTCAACATGAGCAGCATTGATAAAAGTGGGACGTACGCGCTCGGGACGCGGACGGTGAAACGGCTGGGCTACGGCGCGATGCAGCTGGCCGGGCCTGGCGTCTTTGGGCCGCCGAAGGATAAGCAGGCCGCGCTGGACGTGCTGCGCGAAGCGGTGGCGGCGGGGGTGAACCACATTGATACCAGTGATTTTTACGGCCCTCATGTCACTAACCAGCTGATCCGCGAGGCGCTTCACCCGTACCGGGACGATCTGACGCTCGTCACCAAGATCGGCGCCCGTCGCGATGACAAAGGCGCCTGGCTGCCGGCCTTTTCCGCGCAGGAACTGACGCAGGCGGTGCATGACAACCTGCGTAATCTGCAGCTGGACGTGCTGGACGTGGTGAATCTGCGAATCATGTTTAGCGCACACGGGCCGGCGGAAGGGTCAATTGCTGAACCGCTTTCCACCCTTGCCGAATTACAGCAGCAGGGGCTGGTGCGGCATATTGGCCTGAGCAACGTCACGGCAACCCAGGTTGCGGAAGCCCGGAAGCTGGTGCCGGTGGTGTGCGTGCAGAACATGTACAACATTGTGAACCGGGGTGACGACGCGCTGGTGGATCTGCTGGCGCAGCAGGGGATTGCGTATGTACCGTTCTTCCCGCTGGGCGGCTTTACGCCGCTGCAATCTTCCGGGCTGCAGGCTGTCGCCGACTCGCTGGGCGCAACGCCAATGCAGGTTGCGCTGGCATGGCTGCTGCAGCGTTCCCCAAATATCCTGCTGATCCCAGGCACCTCTTCCGTGGCGCATCTGCGGCAAAACCTCGCGGCAGGGGAACTGCAGCTGCCGCCTGACGCACTGGAAACATTGAGTACGCTGATGGACTGATCGTCACAGGCGCAAAGCCGGAAGGGCGCTTCCGGGCTTTGCGCGTTTTAAATCTTCTGACACTTCAACGCGTTTGGGTTCGCCTCCGGAAATGACCTTGATCCCTGGCCATAATCCGTAATACTGTATTTACATACAGTATCTGGCGAGAAAGGCATTATGGACACTCTCTTTTCTTATCATCCAAACCAATCTATTGAATTACCGTTGTTTGCAGAGCGTGTAGCCTGTGGCTTCCCCAGTCCGGCGCAGGACTATGTGGAAGATCGTCTCGATCTTAACCGGTTGGCAGTGAGACACCCCAGTGCGACCTATTTTATCAAGGTGAGTGGAGACTCCATGATTGGCGCGGGGATCGGTGACGGCGATCTGCTGGTGGTCGATCGTTCGTTAAATGCCGAACATGGGGACATCGTCGTGGCGTCGGTCGCCGGTGAGTTTACGGTGAAAGAGCTACAGACCCGCCCGGTTCTGAGACTTCTGCCGCATAATGCCCGCTATCAGCCGATTACCTTTCAGTCCGAAGAGGAGCTGCAGATCTTCGGCGTCGTCACCCACACGCTTAAAACGCATAAACATGTTCGCGCTGGTTGATGTGAATAGCTTCTATGCCTCCTGCGAGAAGGTATTTCGCCCCGATCTGCAGGGGAAGCCCATCGTGGTGGTGTCCAATAACGACGGCTGCATTATTTCACTGTCGCCGGAGGCAAAGCAGTTCGGCATAAAAATGGGGGAGCCCTATTTTAAATTCAAAGAGAAGGGCTATCCGTCGCGGGTTTACGTCTTTAGTTCGAACTATGCGCTGTATGCCGATCTCAGCAGTCGGGTGATGCAGACGCTGACGGATCTGGCTCCGGCCATAGAAATTTACTCGATCGACGAGGCGTTCGTGAACGTTTCAGGGATCGGTAACTGCCTTGCACTGGAAGCGTTCGGACACCAGATGCGCACGCAGGTCTATAAAAATACGGGCTTAACCGTTGGCGTCGGTATTGCCCCGACCAAAACGCTGGCGAAGCTGGCCAACTATGCGGCGAAGCGGTGGGCGGGCACCGGCGGCGTGGTCGATCTCTCAGGCCGCGAGCGGCAGCGTAAACTGCTGGCAAAGGTGCCGGTAGAGGAGGTGTGGGGGGTAGGGCGGCGCATCACGAAAAAACTGAACGCGATGGGGATTACTACGGCGCTGGAGCTGGCGGAGGCCTCCTCGTGGGTCATTCGCAAACATTTCAACGTGGTACTGGAACGCACGGCGCGCGAGCTTCGCGGCGAGCCCTGCCTTGACCTGGAAGAGTACACCCCCACGAAGCAGCAAATCATCTGTAGCCGTTCGTTTGGACACCGCATTACCCAATATGAAGAGATGCATCAGGCGATTTGTGCCTACGCGGAGCGCGCTGCAGAGAAACTGCGCGGCGAGCATCAATACTGTCGTTTTATCAGCGTGTTTGTGCGCACCAGCCCGCACGCTGACAACGAAATTTATTACGGCAATCAGGCTTCTGTCACCCTGATGACGCCCACCAATGACTCGCGCGATATCATCCGCGCCGCCACGGAGGCGCTGGGGCGGATATGGCTCGACGGGTATCGCTATATGAAGGCCGGGGTCATGCTGGCGGATTTTTTCAGCAGCGGCGTCGCCCAGCTTAATTTGTTTGACGATAATCGTCTGCGCGCCAACAGCGCGGCGCTGATGGAGATGATCGACAGCGTAAATCACTCCGGCAAAGGGAAGATATGGTTCGCCGGGCAGGGGATTGAGAAACCGTGGGCAATGAAGCGGGAAATGTTGTCACCGGCCTATACGACGCGATACGCGGATTTACCGGTGGCGAGGTAGAGGATGGTTGCGTTATTTCTTTTGAATCAACCAGGTTGCCGCAGCCGCCAGCACGCCGATCAGCGGCATTTCGCTCGCTCCGGCCAGGAAGTTATGGCGATCGATCTCATTATTTTTACGGATATCCGCAAGGCGGGTAAGCGCCTCTTTTTCATCCGCAGCGCCGATCTCCTCAAACTGTTTTTCAAACCCCTGAGCGATGAGCTGAGCGGCCGCATCGGTGTTTGCGCTCTCAATCGCAATGAGGTTCGGGCCTTTTTGGAAAAAACAGTAATCCGGCATACGTGCTCCAGAAAGAGGGAATACGGTAAAAACACTCTATTCTTTGCGATTAAAAAATGCACGTGATTTACGGCGGAAACAATCAGTTTTTCTTTATTATTTCAGGCAGTAACTGCTCAATCACGCTGACGACCTTTCTGACGCGCTGCGGAATAAAGCGGGCGTCAGGATAGACGGCATAGAGGAAGCGATCGGGTAACCGCCAGTCGGGCAGCACCGGTACCAGCGTGCCGGTTTGCAGCGCGCGTGTCACGAGCGGCTGCTGCATGCCGCCGATACCAATGCCGGACTCTAGCGCCTGCAACAGCGCGTCGCTGGTGTTGGCACGGAAAACAGTATTCACGTTGACCTCGACCGTCTCCTCGTCAGACATCAGGCGCAGGGGAGCACCCAGCGGAATGCCGCTGAACCGCACGTGTGGCAGCGTCGCCAGCTCGCTGACGGCGCGTACCGCCTGAAAGCCGGGGGCGGCAAACAGCCTGGTTTCAATACGCCCCAGCACGCGCGCCGCATGCGCCTGCGGGGGCTCACTGCTCAGCCGTATCGCGACATCCACGCCCTCCGTCACCAGATCGGCAAGGCGGTCATCCAGGGAAAGCATCAGCTGCAGCTTGGGATGCAGACGCTGCAGCGCCAGCAGATGCGGCAAAAAAATCTGCCCCAGGCCGCTCGGTAACTGGACATGGACGCGTCCCTGAACGCTATGATCGACAGGATGTAAACGCCTCTCCGCTTCTCCCATGGCGTCCAGCACAAGCTGCATATCACGCCGGTAACGTTCACCCTGTTCGGTCAGCTTCATCTTACGCGTCGTACGGTGCAGCAGTACCACACCCAGTGATTCCTCAAGCGCCGCGATCTGTTGACTGACGGCGGACTGCTTAATACCGGTCTGACGGGCGGCCGCAGAAAACGAGCCCGCTTCAGCGACGCGCAGAAAGGTAGAAATGGCATTGAGCTTATTATTCATTTAATGATTCTGCTTATAAGTGCCATCGGTTTCATGGGATATCTCCAGAAAAAATAATATATCACACTGCGTCTGTCACCCTTTCCGGAGAAACACCATGAACAAGATGCAGCAACACAACGTCGCCCTGGTCGCGGGCGCCAGCGGCATTGTCGGCAGACAGCTGGTCAATACGCTCCTGCAACATCAGTGGGAGGTGATCGGCCTTAGCCGCCATGCCGCGTCTCATCCTGACGGCATCCCCGTGGTGAACGTCGATTTACTGGATGCGCAGGACACTGCACGGGCGCTGCACGCTCTGAACGGTGTCACCCACATCTTTTACAGCGCCTGGGCGAACGCGGCGCACTGGGCAGACATGGTTGAGCCGAACGTCACCATGCTGCGTAATCTGGTCAGCACCCTCGAAACAGCGGCAACTTTGCAGACGGTAAGCCTGATGCAGGGCTACAAAGTCTATGGTGCGCATCTGGGGCCGTTTAAAACCCCGGCGCGGGAAAGCGATCCCGGCGTAGCGGGTGCCGAATTTAACGCCGCGCAGCTCACGTGGCTCAGCCAGTTTCAGCGGGGGAAAGGCTGGCACTGGAATGCCATCAGGCCGGGCGTGGTGGGGAGCTCGGTGCCGGGCAATGCCATGAATCTTGCGCTGAGCATCGCTCTGTACGCCTCCCTGTGTAAGGCGCTGGGTTTACCGCTGCGTTTTCCCGGTTCAGAACAGACCTGGCACAGCATTGTTGACCATACCGACGCCGGGCTGCTGGCCGAGGCAACGCTGTGGGCCGCCACGTCACCTGCGGCACAGAATCAGGCCTTCAACGTAAACAATGGCGATATCTGGCGCTGGAGCGAGCTGTGGCCGCGCATCGCACGCTGGTTTGAACTGGATTCTGCGCCGCCGGTGAGGCTGTCATTTCATCAGCTGTTTAACGACTATCGCGGCGTATGGCGCGAGCTTGCCGGAGAGCGGCTAGTGGAAGCGGATATTTTGCAGCTAAGCGACGGGCGGTTTGCCGATTTTGTCTTTAGCTGGGATTACGACATGTTCGGTGACGGGAGCAAGCTGCGCAGGGCGGGCTTTACGCAAATGCAGGCGACCGATGAGATGTTTTTCCGCCTGTTTGCGCAGCTGAGAGCCGCGCGGATTATTCCCTGAGAACACAGGGCGTCCTGATAACCGTCAGGACGCCGAGGGCTTACTCAACCGCTAACAGATTGACGATCTCGGCCACGCTTTTCACGCTGCGGATGTTCCCAATCCCCGTGCCGAGCGCGATATAGCCTTCATCGGTGTTATTTTCCAGCATGCCCAGACGCAGGCCCCGTAATCCTCCCATCGCCTTGCCCAGCGCGTCGTTGCTTGCGCCTGCTTTATCCATCGATGCCAGTTTTTCCGCCAGCTTGCCGGGAAGCGCGCGGTAGTAATGGGGCACGGTGCGAAAAAGCAGTAAGTCCAGGCCGTTGGCGGCAACAATTTTCTCTTTGACCCCCTGCGGCACGCGGCTTTCTTCGGTACTGATAAAGACCGATCCGGCAAACACGCCTTCCGCACCTAACGCATGTGCTGCTCTGGCGGTGCGATTATCGGTAATACCGCCCGCGGCCATCACCGGGATGTGCTTCACGGCATCGGCAATCAGCGGCACGATGGAAAAGGTGCCCAGCGCCGTTGCGGGTAACGTTCCGCCCTCATCAAAACCGGTGGCGACGATAATGTCTGCCCCCAGATCTTCTGCGAGACGGGTGTTTTCCGGCGTGGGATTGATGTCGCGGTAGATAATGGCGATCCCTGCCTCTTTTAACTCGCTGAACAGCGCGGGAATAATGCTGCCTTCCCCATAGCCCGTATACACCACGGCCCTGACGCCTTCGTCTTTCACCACCTTAAGAATTGGTCCAGTCCAGACGTCATTAACGGCGGTGGGGATCAGGTTCACGCCAAACGGTTTTTCGGTCAGCCGTTTGGTTTTACGAATTTCTTCGCGCATTTTTTCGGCTGTCGCTTCCGGCGTGGAGACCGCGGTGTCGGCGGTTAAGCCTGCATTGGGTCCCAGCACGCCGAGCCCGCCGGCATTGCTGACCGCGGCAACTAAACGGGCATCGGTAAGCCAGGATAACGGCCCCTGAATAACAGGCTTTTCGATACCCAGGATCTGACAGATACGGTTATTTTTCATAGCAGACTCTCCCTTACGTTTGAATGGAGGAGAGTGTAGGGTGCAATATTGTTAGGAAAAATAGCCTAAAAGATTCATCACTGTTATAAAATCAATAACAATATCCCGTTCGCGGTTTGAAATCCTTTATGCAAATAAATCTCTTTGAATCTATTCGAATTTTTATTGAAATTGTCGAGTCAGGCAGTCTTACCCAGGCTGCGGAGAATCTGCAGATCCATCGTCCGGCAGTCACCAAAGCGTTACAGCTTCTGGAGCAACACAGCGGCACGCGGCTCCTGCAGCGCACAACGCGTCGAATTAGCCTGACGCCGGATGGGGAAGCATTCTATCGCCAGAGTAAACCCCTGCTGGCGCAGGCGGACGAATTACTGGAGTCGTTTGGTACCGACCGGGCAATACACGGTCAGCTGCGTGTGGATATGCCGGTCTCTTTTGCCACGCTGCGGGTGATACCCAATCTGCCTGATTTTTATCGTCAGCATCCTGAGATCGACATCATTCTGAGCAGCTCTGACCGCCGTCGGGATATGCTGCGGGATGGTCTGGACTGCGTGCTGCGGGTGGGAGAGCTGGACGACGGCGATTATATCGCGCGTAAAATCGGGAACATCAAAATCACGACCTGCACCAGCCCGGCCTGGCTGGCAAAACACGGTACGCCAGAAACGCCGGATGATTTACGCAAACATCAGGCCATCAACTGGATTAATACCAGCAGCAGACATATTCATCCGTGGACGTTTACCACGCCAGAAGGCGTCGCGGAGATGACTTTACCCGGAAAGCTTGTGGTGGATAACTCCGAGGCCTACATCGCGGCAGGCCTGGCCGGGCTGGGGATAATGCAGGGGATGAATCTCTTTCTCCAGCCTTACATTGACCGCGGCCTGCTGGTTGAGGTCTTGCCAGCCTATCGCTCGCCGGACCGCAAGCTGTCACTGCTCTACCCACACCGTCACCTCTCCCGCAAAGTGCGGGTATTTACCGAGTGGCTGGAGAGTCTGGTGTGAAAACGGCCAGTTCATGGCATAGGGTCCCAATCTGCCCTACGGCATTGAGCAGGCGGGGCGTCGGCTCGTTTGCGCAGTTTAGCCGCAGAAAGTGCGTGAGTTCTGCGCCAGGAGAAAACAGGGGACCGGGGCTGACGCCAATACCCAGCGCCAGCGCGCGACGATGCACCTCCAGGGCGTTGATCTGCTGAGGCAGTTCTACCCACAACAAAAAGCCGGCTGCGGGTACGTTTACGCGGGTTCCGGGGGGAAAACTGGCCTCGACCCGCGCCACGACGGCGGCTATTCCCTCCGCGATACGCCGCTTGAGCCGCCGCAGGTGACGGTCGTAGTCGCCGCTTGCCAGCATCTCGCTCGTCGCGGCTTCCAGCAGCGGCGCACCGGCCCAATCTCCGGCCATGCGGGCCTGCAAGACCTGCGTATAATAGCGTCCGGCGGCAATCCAGCCGATTCGCCACCCCGGCGCAAGCGTTTTAGACAGGGAGCTGCAGTAAATCACATTCCCGCTCTGGTCGAACGCCTTGCAGGCCGGAGGACGTTGCCCCTCACCGACCAGATCTCCGTAAACATCGTCCTCAATCAACGGAATTTCTGCCTCTTCAAGCAGGGCAACCAGTTCCTGCTTGCGTGCGACGGGCATGCTGGCACCCAACGGGTTTTGCACGGTGGGTGAGGCCAGGACGGCAGCGGGGCGATGGCAGCGAATGGCGTCAGCCAGCGGTTCCAGCAGCAGGCCTTCCACAGGGTCGGTGGGGATCGCTAAGGCCTTCAGGCCTAAATCCTCCAGCAGCAGGAGCGTGCCAAAGTAGGCTGGCTGCTCAATTGCCACCACATCACCTGGCTGACACACGGCCCGAAGTGCCAGGCGCAGCGCCTGCGTCGCGCCCGAAGTGATAATGAGATCGTCCGCGCCGAACCGGGCTCCCCATTGCGCAGAACGCGCGGCAATCTTACTTCGTAGGTCTGCTCTTCCCGGGGGCAGGCTGTAGCTCTGTCCATGCGCGTCCAGACGACGGCCCGCAGAGTGCAACGCCCGCTGCAGCGCGTCTCCTGGCAGCCACGCGGGATCGGGCAGGGCGGCACCCAGCGGGATCAGTCGGGCTTCTGCACTGCTGAACAGCGACCGGGCCACGGCTGACAGGGTGACGTGGACCGGGCCTGCCGGGGAGCGCGCGGGCTCCACGCGCGGTGGCAGGCTGGTCTGGCGGATGTAGTAACCTGAACGCGGGCGCGCAACGATCAGCCCTTCAGCCTCGAGGCAGCGAAGGGCCTCCAGCGCCGTCGGAAGGCTAACGTGCTCGCGCTCGGCCAGTTTACGCGCGGAGATCATCCTGTCACCGGCGCGCAGCGCGCCAGACGTCAGCGTGAGGCGCAGCATCTCGGCAATTCGGCGATAGTGTGGGGACGACTGGGACGGGGCAGACATGGGTATCTGTTCAGGCTAATTTTCGATAAAACTGACTATACAGCCAATAAAGCGCGCCATCTATAGTGTCCGGCATGTTCAGGACAAGGAGGCATTATGCACAGCGATAATTTCAACATTTCCACCTATTTCAAACGCATAAACTACACCGGACCAGCGGCTGCCGATACGGCCACCCTGCATGCGCTGATGCGTCATCAGCTCTTTTCCGTTCCCTTTGAGAATCTGGACGTGCAGGCGGGTAAAATTGTCTCGCTGGCGCCAGACGACATTGCCGATAAGGTGTTAACGCAGGGGCGTGGCGGCTACTGCTACGAGGTAAACGGGCTTTTTGCCATGGCGCTGGCGGCGTTAGGGATACCTTACCGTTTCGTGGCGGCGCGCCCGATGTTCTACCCCGCGCGGCGGCCGAAAACCCATATGGCGTTGATTGCCGAGGTGGAGAGCCGACAGTGGCTTTGCGACCTCGGGTTCGGCAGCTACGGCATTCGTGCGCCGATGGCGCTGGACACGCTTGATGTGGATATCACGCAGGATTTCGACACGTTCCGACTGAGCCGCAGTGCGGAGGGCGAATATCTGCTTGAGGCGAAGGTGGAGGGAGAGTGGGCCCGGCAATATGGCTTTGATCTCACGCCTCAGGAATGGATTGATTTCGTCCCGGCCAACTACCTTAACTCCACGCACCCGGATGCGATCTTTGTGCAGAAGCGGGTGGTGGTGCAGCACAGCCCGGAAGGACGTCAGATTTTACTGGGCGATATGCTGAAAACCATCACCGCGAACGGCACTGAAACGCGGCAGCTGGCGGAGGATGAAATCCGCCATGTCCTGAAGGACCGTTTTGCACTGACTGCCGCGTAATCAGCCGGGAAACGGTGGAGCCTCAGCGCAGTTCATCTTCTGTGGCTTTGCGCTGAGCGCCCCACTGTAACAGCAGGCTAAACGACGCGGGTAACACGGTCAGCGTCACCAGCGTCGCAACCAGCAGCCCGCCGATGATGGCATAGGCCATTGGACCCCAGAAGACCTGGTGAGAAATGGGGATCATGCCCAGAATGGCGGCACAGGCGGTCAGACAGATGGGTCTGGCCCGGTGTTCCGCAGCCGCCATAATCGCGGCATCGTTTGTCATCCCCTGAGCAAGATTGCTGTCAACCTCGCTAATCAATATCACCGCGTTCCGCACGATCATCCCCGCCAGGGCGATGACGCCCAGCAGCGCGACAAACCCCATCGGCGTTCCGCCGGGCAGCATAGCCAGCACGATCCCCGGTAAACCAAACGGTGCCATCAGGAGGGCCAGCATCATCCGGGAATATCGCCGCAGCTGAAGCATCAGCAGCAACAGCATGATGACCAGCGTTACCGGAAGAACGGTAAAGACGGAGCTGTTCCCCTTATCCGATTCGGCAACCGCGCCGCCTTCTTCAATGCTGTAACCTGCGGGCAGGCTCGCGCGCAGTTTATCCACCGTCGGACGCAGCGCCGCGGATACCGCTTCAGCCTTCAGCCCCGGGGCGAGGTCGGTTTGCACCGTGATAAAGGGCACGCGCTGGCGACGCCAGATGACCGGATCGTCCACGCCCCAGACCGGCGTCGCGACGGCGCTGAGCGGAATTTTTTTACCGTCGTTCCCCTGAATCGTGAGTGAGGAGAGGGTGGCGGTGCTGTGGCGCGCATTGTCTGTGGCCCGGAGCACCACGTCGACAAGGCGGTCGTTATCTCTGATGGACGTGACAACGCTGCCGGACCAGACGGTATTCAGCGTGCGGGCGAGACTTTCTGACGATATTCCCGCTGCTCTGGCCGCCGTCTGATTCACCTTAAGGGTGATGACCCTCTCCGGCTCTCCGGCCGTCTGGTTAACGTCGCGTGAGTACGGGGAGCGGCCAATCGCGTCCGTGAGTCGGTTCGCAAACGCCCGGACCTGCAGATAATCCGGCCCGCTCACCCGGTATTTGATGGGCCAGCCGACGGGGGGCCCCAGTTCAAGGGGCGACACGCGCGTGATGATGTCGCTAAACTGCGTCGCCAGGATCGTGTTGAGCTGTGCGTGCAGACGATCCCGCGCCTCAAGATCCTTAGCCACCACAACCATCTGGGCGATATTTTCATTTTCCAGCAGCACGTCCATCGGCAGGTAAAAACGGATGGCGCCTGAGCCAACGTAGGTCGAAAAGCGATCGATATTGCCGTTGTCGGCCAGCGCTTTTTCCAGCCTTTCCACCTCTCTGAGGGTTTCCGGCTGCGAGGCGTTGGCCGGAAGCGTCAGGCTGACCAGCAGTTCAGGCCTGTCGGAGGCAGGGAAAAACTCGCCCTGCATAAACGTCGTGCCGTACGCTGACAGCCCCAGCGCGGCAAGCGCAATCAGCACGGTGGAGAATCGGTGGCGGAGTGCCAGGCGTAAAAGCCGTCCGTACTCGCGCGCGATCCTTCCCGGTCCCGCCGCGTGATGTCTGACTTTTTCCGGCAGCAGCCACGTACCCGTCAACGGCGAAAACAGGATCGCGACAGCCCAGGAACAGAGCAGGGCGATGAGCACCACCGCAAACAGGGAAAAGCAGTATTCACCGGCGCTGGAGGCTGCAAAACCAACGGGAATAAAGCCGGCAATCATCACCAGGGTACCGGTGAGCATCGGGAAGGCCGTCGTTTTGAATGCATGGGTGGCCGCATGCCGACGGGAATCCCCGGCTTCCAGCCGGGAGACCATCGTTTCGACGGCGATCATGGCGTCATCCACCAGCAGGCCCAGGGCAATGATCAGCGCCCCGAGCGAGATACGCTGAAGGCCGATGCCTGCGAGCATCATGCCGGCAAACGTCATGGCGAGCACCAGGGGGATGGCCGTCGCCACCACCAGTCCGGCCCGTAAACCCAGCGAGACAAATGAGACCGCCAGCACGATAACAACGGCTTCGATAAGCACCCGGATAAACCCGCTTACCGCATCACTTACCACCGCTGACTGATCGGCGACTTTTACCATCTCGATACCGTGCGGCAGCCCGGCGCTGAGGGTCGCCATTTTTGCGTTCAGCGCAGCACCGAAACGCAGCATGTTGCCTGTCGGCGCCATCGAGACCGCCAGCCCGATAGCCGGTTTGCCGTTCACCCGGTAGGCCGGGGCCGGTGGCTCGGCGATTTCCCGGGTGACGGTGGCAATGTCGGTCAGCGGAATATAGCGATTGTTAATGTGCAGCGTGACGGCCCGTAAACTCTCTTCGGTCGTGAGCGCCCCGCTGACCTTTATCGCCATATTCTCCTGCCCGGTACGCATCGTTCCTGCCGGAACAACCGCGTTTTGCGCCCGGAGGGCGTCGGCGACCGCCTGAATATCCAGCCCCATACCGGCCAGGCGCGCCGGAGAAAAGGCGAGAACCCACTGCTCCTGCTGTTCGCCCAGCAGGATGATTTTGCCCATATCCGGCAGGGACATCAGCTCGCGCCGTATTGTCTCTGCGCGATCCCGCACCTCCCGCAGGGTGAAACCTTCGGGAATAAAGGCATAAATTGTGCCGAACGTGTCGTCAAACTCGTCGTCCACGGCAGGACCCTGCACCCCTTCAGGCAGGGACGGCGCGATGTCCTGCATTTTTTTGCGAACCTGATACCAGATGTCCGGCACGCTTTGCGGGGGCGTATCGTCACGGAGGTTGACGTGGATAACGGTGCGTCCGGCCCGGGTTTCACTTTCGAGATAGTCCAGCCAGGGCGTTTCCTGCAGCTTTTTTTCAAGCGTATCGGTCAGCAGGCGGGTAGTATCCGTCACGGAGGCTCCCGGCCACTGCGCGGAGACGACGGCCGTTTTAATGGTGAAAGCCGGATCTTCGTTACGCGGTAGCTTCTCATAGCAGAACACGCCCATCGCAATCACCAGCAGCATGAAAAAGCTGACCATCTGCTGGTTCTTCAGCGCCCAGGCGGAGAGGTTAAATTTGGCTTCCTGTCCTGTGTTCATGGCTGAACCTCTCCGGGCATCACCGGCTCGCCGGACCGCAATGTGCTCACGCCCGCCGTAATCACCCTGTCGCCGGGCTCAAGGCCGGAGGCAATCATGACGGAGGAGGCCGTATAGCTCGCGGGTACCACCACGCGCAGCCGCGCCCGCGACTGCGGGGTAATCACAAAAACGGCCGGTTTGTCGCCGGCACGGGTCAGCGCGGACGCGGGAAGGGTGTACCCGTGCGGGGCTGACGATGGCAACGTGACGGTAACGCTGGCACCCAGCGCCATGGCCGCCGGTGGGTTTTGCAGGGTGGCCCTGACGCGCCAGGTGCGGGTCTGAGGATCGGCCTGCGGGGTGATATCCCGCAGTAGGGCAGACGCCTGTACCGACGGGGCGCTGAGCAGGGAAACCTGCAAAACCGCCTTATCCAGAGGCGGGATCGTATCGGGCGCGGCAATATCAAACACCACGTCGCGGACTTCCCCGGTTGCCAGCGTCAGCACGGACTGACCGTCGCTGACAACCTGTCCCGCAGAGGCGTTCACGGCCGTAATGACGCCCGCTTGTGGGGCGAACAGGTGCGTCCAGCCGAGGCTTTCGCGGGCATTTCGCCACGCGGCCTCGCTGCTTTTTAAGCGCGCGCGGGCGACAAGCCAGTCCGCACGGGCGCTGTCGAGCTGCGTGCGGGCTATTGCACCCGTTGGCATGAGCTTTTGCATGCGACTGACGTTAAGCGCGGCGACCTGCGCTGAGGCTTTGGCGCTTTCATAATCGGCCTCAGCGCCGTCGAGCTGGTTTTGCCCGGTCGTATTGTCAAGCGTGGCCAGCAGCTGTCCGGCGGTGACCCTGTCACCAATATCGACGCTACGCGTCAGTATCCGCCCCCCGGTACGAAAGCTCAGGGTCGTTTCATCGTGGGCATGGATCTCACCGGTTCTTTCCAGCGCGGGAAGGGAGTGGGCGGTGCCAACGACGACGTAGCGTACCGTTCGCACAGGGTTGGGTTTGTTTTCGTGTTTATCACCGCAGCCGGTCAGCGGAAAAATCGCCAGCGCAAGCAGGGCCAGGGGAAGAAAATGCAGCCAGGAAAGGGTGCGCGCCACGCCGTACAAATGATGCAGGCAGTGGCGGAGGGAGAGAAAAATTTCGTCTGACATAACGCCGCTCCATAAAGGGAATGGCGTTATTAAATGTGCGCTACGTCGAGAAAGATTCGATGTTCTGTCAAGGCTTTATCAAGAGTGGAGATTTTCATTATCGGACGGATGCCAGGGCAACAAAATGCACACCGCGAGGCCGCCGGTTTCCGGTAGTGACGCGCTAATCTCACCCCCATGCGCCTGACAAATCGCCCGGGCGATGGACAATCCGAGGCCGCTGCCGCCGGAATGCCGCGCGCGGGACTGCTCCTCGCGGCTAAAGCGTTTAAACATTTCCGGTAAAAACTGGTGCGATACGCCCGGCCCGTCATCGGTAAATTCGAGGGTGTAATGACCGCTGGCGTAGTGCAGCGCCACCTCAAGATGGCCGCCATCGCGCCCGTAGCGTAGCGCATTTTCCATGAGGATGGTAACGACCTGTCCCAGACGGAACGCATCGCCTCTGAAGGGACAGGTGCGCGGATTACGCAGCGTTATCCGGAAATGATGCGCATCAGCCTGGGGCATGATCCAGGCAACCCGCTCCTGAATCAGCTCATCCAGACAGAACGGCTGGTCCTCCAGCACAAGGTTACCCGCGTCGGCCAGGGAGAGGAGGTGGAGTTCATCGGTGAGGCGGTTGAGGTGCTGGAGCTGTTTCATCACCATGCCCAGTTGCGCCGGGCTGGCATCAAACACGCCGTCTAACATGCCCTGCAGACGCCCGATGGCGGCCGTCAGGGGCGATCGCAGCTCGTGCGCCATCGCAACGTGCGAGGCGCGGAGCTCTTTTTCATAGCGGGCGAGTTGTCCCGTCATGGAGTTAAAGTCGGCCGCAAAGCTGACCATTTCCGCCGGTGCATCCTTGATAAGTTCCGCCTGACGGCCAAACTGCCCGTCGGCCACATCCTTTGCCGCATCGCGAAGGCGGCTGAACTGTAGCGCCAGCGGGCGGGCGTGTTTTAGCCCCATCACCACAATAAACGGGATCATTACCAGCACCAGCAGGGCTACCGTGACCCAGTCGGCTGAGGCGATGGACGGCGTGGAATAGCTCAGGCCCCACCAGGTGTCCACAATCGAGTGGAAGCGGGCCGGGTTGGCCTGCGGGTTCTGGCTGAGCGTAAGAAACTCCTGCCGGACCGCTGGCGGCATCCTGCCCATGATCCAGTAGTTCTGGACCGCATAGCGCAGCCACATGCAGGTGGCAATGACGATCACGCTGCCGATGGCCAGCGCTAAAATGCGCGCGCAAATCCAGCGCCACAGAGAGGCGTGTCGGTTTTTTATCATGGCTGTCTGAACCTGTAACCCACGCCGCGCACGTTGATCAGCACGCCGGAAATACCCACCGCTTCGAGTTTTTTACGCAGGTTATAAATATGGGTGTCCACCACGCGCTCCAGCGCCTCGCTTTCCGGCAAGCAGTGTTCCAGTAAATACTGGCGGGAGAACGGGTGCGCAGGAGAACGCAGCAGCGTGGCCAGAAGCGAGAATTCCGTTGGCGTAAGATCGAGCATCACGGGTGCGTCGTCGCCGTTATCCACGCTCGCAACAATGGCGGCGACATCCACCTCCAGCGTTTGCCAGCGAAGGATCGCTTCGTCTGTCTCTTTTTTACTGCTGCGCCGCAGCACCGCCTGCACCCGCGCCACCACTTCGCCCGGATGATAAGGCTTCACAACGTAATCATCGGCACCGTAACGCAGGGCGCCAATGCGATCGGGAGTATCCCCCATGGCCGTAACCATAATCACCGGCACATCGCTTTTACGACGCAGGCCCGCCAGCACCTCGGTGCCGTTAAGCCCCGGCAGCATTACGTCCAGCAGAATGAGGTCGGGCTTCCACCGCTGCGCCATATCCAGCCCGGAAAGACCGTCCCCGGTAATGGTCACGTCGTAATTTTCACGCCGTAAATAGGCTTCGAGCACGCCAGCCGCATCGGCGTCATCTTCAATAATCAGCACTCTTCTGGACAACATCCGTTCACCTTGACCATTTCTTAACACTATCCCGACGATTCATTGATTCAGCCAAATCATACTGCGCCAACATTGTGTGGCTGTCCCTGTCTCAGGAGACGCCAGCGTCTGTATGGAGAGCAGTATGATAGCGATAAAAAAAGTCCTGTATATGTCCGTCCCGCTTCTGCTGGTCGTGACGTCTGGCGTGCAGGCGGATGATGGCACAGCGTCCGATTCCTTAACCGTCGGGCTGGGAGGGCAGTATGCCCCGCGTTACTCAGGCTCAGACAAGCAGGTGTGGCAGGTGGTTCCGGTACTGCAGGGTCGTAAAGGCGCTTTCTTTATTGATGCGCAAAAAGGGGTGGGATATGACCTGCAAAACGACAGTGGTTGGTATTTCGAACACACGCTGGGCTACGACTTCGGAAGGGCTGAGAAAAATTCTGGCTGGCGTGAGGGGGCAAACAATCTGAAAGGGATGGGGGACATTGATGCCACCCTGAATACCGGCCTTGCCGTAGGCTGGCAGGCCGAGCCATGGCTGAGTATGGAAGGCAAAGCGACGCTGCCGTTAACGGACAGCCAAGGGGCAAGCTATCAGGCCTCCGTGACGCTAATCCCTTTACAAAATAACCAGGACACGGTCGCCTTGCAGTCTGCGGCCCTGTTTGGCGACAGCCGTTATCTGAATACGTGGTATGGGGTCAGCGAGCAGCAGAGTCGCCGCACCGGATATCGCCGCTATTCAGCGCCGGGTGGATTTTATGGCGTCGACACCAGCCTGACCTGGAGCCATCAGTTCGATGCTCACTGGGGGACGGTCCTGAGCGCGGACTATACCTGGCTTAGCGACCATGCGAATGACAGCCCGATCGTGATGCGGCGCAACGAGGGGTCTGCAACCGCCGCGATCACCTGGACATTTTAAATTCGCAGAGCACGATGTGCGCGAGGGGGGAGAGAGGATTACTTCTTCTTATCCATCATCGCCTTTAAATCGGCAAACGGGTTAAACGTGGCGACGCCCACGTCTTTTTGCGCGTCTTCCCCGGCGACCACGGTGGTGCCGTACTGATCCGCTTCGGTGTATTTCGAATGCTCGTGATCGTGGCAAAACAGGCACAACAGCTCCCAGTTGCTGCCATCTTCCGGGTTGTTGGTATGGTCGTGATCGATATGGTGAACCGTGAGTTCACGCAGATTGGAATAGACGAACTCGCGCGAGCAGCGTCCACACACCCATGGATAGATTTTTAATGCTTTTTCGCGATAGCCGCTTTCCAGCCGCGCGTAGTTTTTAGGGATCAGAGCCATTGCCGGTTTTACCTGCCATGAAAAAAATGGGGGATATTATATCCCATTATGGCGCGTAATGACGCCCCGCTCAATTCTGTCAATTTATTTGAATCATTCCGTTAAATAAACGGCATTTATTCTTACCGGGTAATGCGTAAAGTGGACAGAACGCAACGCATTATCAGGACACATGGTTATGAAAAAGATCGGGTTTTTATCCTTTGGTCACTGGACGCCTTCACCGCAGTCCGGCGCGCGCTCGGCGGCAGACACGCTGCTGCAGTCCATCGATTTAGCCGTGGCGGCTGAAGAGCTGGGGGCAGACGGCGCCTATTTCCGCGTGCACCACTTTGCCCGACAGCTTAGCTCGCCGTTCCCTCTGCTGGCCGCCATTGGCGCAAAAACGAAGACCATCGAAATTGGCACCGGCGTGATCGATATGCGCTATGAAAATCCGATGTACATGGCCGAAGATGCGGGCGCGGCGGATCTGATTTCCGGCGGTCGTTTGCAGCTTGGCATCAGCCGTGGCTCGCCGGAGCAGGTCATCGATGGCTGGCGTCATTTCGGCTATGTCCCGCAGGAAGGGGAAAACGAATCGGATATGGCGCGTCGTCATACCGAGGTGCTGCTTGAGGTGCTGCGTGGGGAAGGGTTTGCCAAACCGAACCCGCAGCCAATGTTCCCGAATCCGCCGGGGCTGCTGCGCCTGGAGCCGTATTCTGAAGGGCTGCGCGAGCGTATCTGGTGGGGCGCCGGCTCCAATGCGACGGCAGTATGGGCGGCAACGCTGGGAATGAACCTGCAAAGCTCAACGCTGAAGGACGATGAAACCGGTGAGCCGTTCCATATTCAGCAGGCAAAACAGATTCGGGCTTACCGTCAGGCCTGGAAAGAGGCAGGGCATACGCGCGAGCCGCGGGTGTCGGTCAGCCGCAGTATTTTTGCGCTGATGGACGACCGCGACCGGATGTATTTCGGTGCCAGCCGCAACGACAGCGATAGCGTGGGTTATCTTGATGAGAAAACGCGCGCCATCTTCGGCCGCAGCTATGCCGCGGAGCCGGACAAGCTGGTTGAACAGCTGAAAAAGGACGAGGCGATTGCCGAGGCGGACACGCTTTTACTGACCGTACCGAACCAGCTGGGTGTGGATTATAATGCGCACGTGATTGAGTCTGTTCTCAAACATGTCGCACCGGCAATGGGCTGGCGCGAGTAGTTCCGCTAGCAGCCGTGAGATCGTAATGGAAAACCTGGCCCTCTGGTATCGCCGTTTTGGCGAGCCAGAAACCGTTCTGCAACCTGAAACCGCGCCGCTGGGGGCGCTTGCGCCGGGTCATCTCCGCGTGCGAATGCTGTTTTCTCCGGTGAACGCGTCCGATCTCATTCCCATTACCGGCGCCTACCGCCACAGAACCCCGTTACCGGCGGTCGCGGGGTATGAAGGTGTCGGCGTTGTCACCGGGGCGCCCGCCTCGTTTAAGCATCTGGTGGGTAAGCGCGTCCTGCCGCTGCGCGGTCAGGGCACCTGGCAGCGCTATGTGGATTGCCCGGCAGAGTATGCGATACCCGTTCCGGACACCGTCGACGCACATCTGGCCGCGCGGGCCTATATCAACCCGCTAGCGGCGCAGATGATGCTGACCCGTTACCCGCCTCGTGGAAAGCGGGTGCTGCTCACGGCTGCCGGGTCGGATTGCGCCATACTGCTGGGGCAGTGGGCGCGTCAGGCGGGGGCGGAAGCGGTGTATGGCATTCACCGTTCTGCCGTGCATGTTGAACGACTGGAGGCGATGGGCATCATTCCCGTCGCGCAGCATGACGCAAACAGAATCGGCACCGTCGCCGCCCGCAGCGATATCGTCTACGATGCCACCGGCGGGCCGCTTGCGGAAGCGATCCTCAGCGTGATGCCAGAGCAGGGCATGTTTGTTTGCTACGGGCTGCTCTCCGGGCAAACCTTCAGACAGCAACGGCCCGTGCCGCGCGTGGCGTGGTTCCATATCCGAAACGGTCTGGATGCGCTCAGCGCTGGGGCGTGGCGCGCCGAGTTTGACCGCATCTGGCTTAATTTGCCCAACAGTGGGTACAGCGACGTCACGGTGTATCCACTGGCGGAATGGCAGAGAGCGATCGGTACGTATCGCGAAGGTGGAAGGACCCGCAAGCCCCTCCTGTCGATGGCGGACTGACCGCTATTGATGGCTCATATCGCTCAGCAGCACGGCGATACTTTGCCCGCCCGCCGTCTGTTCCAGGCCAATCTTGACGATGATGGTCAGCGGGACGGAGAGCAGCATCCCAACGGGCCCGAGCAGCCAGCCCCAGAATATCAGGGACAAAAAGACCACCAGCGTGGAAAGTCCCAGCCCTCGCCCCATCATTCGTGGCTCAAGAATGTTACCGAACACCAGATTGATGACCAGGTATCCGGCCAGCAGGATCAGCGCGTCATAAAGCCCGCTGAAAACCAGCACCTGAAGGATAGGGGGGATCGCCGCCAGCACGGAGCCGATGTTGGGAATGTAGTTAAGCGCAAACGCCAGCAACCCCCAGACAAACGCAAAGCGAACGTCCAGCGCCAGAAGCATCACCCAGACGACACCGCCCGTGACCAGACTAATGGCGGTTTTCAGCACCAGATAGCGGGAGACGCTGTCCAGCGCGCGTTGAATCGCCCCCATCCCTTCAACCGGACGGACCATCATCTGCTGCAGTTTTGCCGGCAGCTGCGGTACCTCCAGCAGCATGAACACCACCGTTAAAAACAGCAGGAAAATGGATGTCATGGCATTGGAAAGCTGTGCCAGCAGGCTGGTGACGATCGTCATGGCCGCATTGGGGTCGATATATTTCAGGAGTTCCTCAACCGAGACTTCGATACCCGCGCGCTGCAGCCAGGGTTCAAGCTGCAGCAGCGGTATCGCCAGCGAAGAGCGGTATTTTGGCAGCGTTCGCGCCAGTTCGTTTAGCGAGGTCCCCAGATACGCCACCAGCAAGACCATCGCCACAATAATGATGCTGATAAGCAGCGTGATGGCCAGCACGCGCGGAATGCGTAGCCGCGTCATGCGCTGTACCAGTGGATTAAGGATCACTGCAACAAACAGGGACAGAATAAAAGGCACAATAATGTCGGCGGCAAAACGAACGCCTGTCAATATGATCACCAGCATGCCCAGCATGATGACAATTTTTAACCCGTTCAGGGTAATGATGGGTTTAGCCATGGTGACTCCGGAATAATCTTTTTATTTATAATAAAGGTGAAAGGCATTGCAATAAACTAACCAAAATCAAACGGGATGGGTAAAGAATTGCAAAGACTTTGAGTAAAATCCTGGCTTATGGTACAAATTTGGTGTGTTTAACTACCGAGGACAATTTTCATCCGCACAGACGAGAAGCAACAACGCGGATAATTGTAATTTTATGGACAATATGTTCAGGACGTACTCTTCAAACAATACCGCTGTATACTCCACCTCCTTCTGCCTGCTTTCTGGTGAGCAACACTGGCGCACCGCACTATAGTCATTTCTTCTGCCTGAGCTGGCGCTAAGCGCTTAGCTGTCTGATTTCAATTCGTATTTTTTGGTTTGCTGCACGCAGCGGGCCACGATGGATTATATTCTCAAGCAGGAGAAAAACATGTTTTACTGGATCCTATTAGCGCTGGCAATTATCGCTGAAATTACCGGCACGCTGTCTATGAAGTGGGCAAGCATCAGCGATGGCAACACCGGTTTTATTTTGATGCTGGTGATGATTTCGCTTTCTTATATTTTCCTCTCGTTTGCGGTGAAAAAAATTGCGCTGGGCGTCGCGTATGCACTGTGGGAAGGGATCGGTATTTTGTTGATTACGCTGTTCAGCGTGCTGATATTTGACGAAACATTAACACCAATGAAGGTCGCCGGGTTAACGACGCTGGTCGCGGGTATTGTGCTGATTAAATCCGGTACCCGAAAACCTGGCAAACAGCAGAAGGAGCAGAACCATGCAACAGTTTGAATGGGTTCATGCGGCCTGGCTGGGGCTCGCCATTGTGCTGGAAATCCTGGCGAACGTTCTGCTGAAATTCTCCGATGGTTTTCGCCGTAAACTCTACGGCCTGATGTCGATTGCCGCGGTTCTGGGGGCGTTCAGCGCCCTGTCTCAGGCGGTAAAAGGGATCGATCTTTCGGTGGCCTATGCGCTGTGGGGCGGTTTTGGTATCGCCGCCACGCTGGCCGCAGGCTGGGTGCTCTTCGGCCAGCGTTTAAATAACAAGGGCTGGATGGGGCTCATCTTGCTGCTTGCCGGCATGATCATGATAAAACTCGCCTGACAGACCTCAAACCATGATTTACAGGCAGCGAAATTCGCTGCCTGTATTACGCTTAGAAAAGCAAAACATGAAGAGGATGGCTGATGTATCGCACATTAAGCTGGCGCAATATTCCCAATGCGAGAACGTTGTTTGCCATGGTCTTCATGGCGGGGATCGGCTTAATCATCTCCATCGTCGCACTGCTCTATCTTTCCCTGCATCTTATCAGCACCAAAACCAACGAAATTGATGAACACCGTACGGCGCTTTCCGTGCAGGGGGCTATTCAGACCTCGGTTAATCGCGTCTCCTCGCTGGTGCTGGATAACGCCGTCTGGGACGATGCGGTGCGGGAGGCCTACCGTCCCACGCTCGATACCGACTGGTTGTATAACACCTGGGGTGCTGGCTTTAAAATCAATAACCTCTATGACGGGACCTTCATGCTGGATGAGCATTTCAATGTCATCTGGGGATCGTTTAAAAGTCAGCCCTTTCAGGAGACGAATCTCGATTTTTTCGGTAAGGGGCTGAAAGCCCTTATTGCTCAGCACGCGCGCGACTTATCAAGCGATAAAAATATCTATGCCGGGATCAGCAAAACACGCAGCGGCGTCGCTTTTGTGGGCATTGGGTTGATTCGCCCGATGGTCGGAAGATTACAGGTTACCGACGGAACACGCCGCTATCTGGTGATCACCCGTCATCTGAACGCCAGAATCTTATCCGACCTGGGAGCGACCTTTCAGATCGATAACCTTCACTTTACGCCGGAAAAAATTAACGAGCTGAGTATGCCGCTGCGCAGTTCGGCTGGGGAGCTGCTGGGCTATCTTAACTGGCAGGCGCGGCTTCCGGGGGCGCAGGCCGCCCGGGCGGCATCTTCTGATATCAGGCAGATTGTGGTGCTGGCATCGGCCCTGATCCTGCTCTTTATTCTGGTGAGCAGCGTGGGGCTGTACAAGCTTGCGCGAGGAGAAAGCCAGGCGCGTCTGGTTGCCAGAACGGACTGGCTAAGCCACTTGCCTAACCGGCGTGCGCTCATCGAGGCGCTGGATCGGGTGCGTTTACGCGGTGATACCGACGTCAAAAGCGTGGTGTTTATCGATCTCGATGGTTTTAAGGATGTGAATGATATCTATGGTCACAGCGTGGGGGACGATCTCATCGTGGCGATTGCAAAAACGCTGAGTGAACGCGTGCCGCCGGGCGGGATGCTGGCGCGGATGGGCGGGGATGAATTTGCCATGACCATCGGCGGTGATGATGCAGAGGCGCTGGCTACCGCCTTTGCCGTTTCTGTGCTGGATTTTCTCACCACCCCGGTTCAACTGGGGGAACGCACCATCCATATCGGGGCCAGTATCGGTATCGCCAGCGGAACCCTGACTGAATGCAACAGCTCAGAACTGTTTCGCCGCGCCGATATTGCCATGTATCACGCCAAAATGAGCGGGAAAGGGCGTATTACCCACTATGATGCGGAGTTGAACAGCGTCCGGGAACGCAAGCTGGCGATTGAAAATCAGATTCGTGACGGTCTGGAACGCGATGAGTTTGATGTCTGGTATCAGCCGATTATTGACGCCCACAGCCAGACAATGAGCAGCGTCGAGGCGCTGGTCCGCTGGCCGCGTCGTCCGGACGGGCCGCTTGGGCCGGATATTTTTATCACCATCGCGGAGACCAGCGGTCTGATTTACAAGCTGGGCCAGTTTGTGTTGCAGCGGGCCTGCCAGGATCTGCAGCCGTACGGCGACTTAAAGCTCTCCGTAAATATCTCCCCCGCGCAATTTCGCGATCCCGCCTTTGAAGAAAAAGTGGCCAGCGTGCTGGAGACCACCCGTTTTCCGGCCCACCGATTGCAGCTTGAGGTCACGGAGTCCTATGTGCTGGAAAACCCTGAGCGTGCCCGCATGGCGATAGCCAATCTTAAAGCGCTGGGCACTGCGGTGGCGCTGGATGATTTTGGTACCGGTTATTCCAGCATTGGCTATTTGCGGCGTTTTAACTTCGACACCATCAAGATCGATAAATCCCTGGCCGGGCTGGTGGACCACGATGAACAGGCGGCCGCGCTGGTGAGCGGCACGGTGCGGATCGCCAATGCGCTGGGCATGGCGGTGGTGGCAGAAGGGGTGGAAACCGAGAAGCAAATGAAACTGCTGCGGCTGGCTGGCTGCGATCAACTGCAGGGTTTTTGGTTCAGCCAGCCGATGCCGATTGAGTCGGTCAGAGCGTTACGTAAGGTTAGACGCTGCTGATTTACTGCTGCGCCAGCGCTTCCAGCTTGTCGCGAAAACCGGTCACGGACAAGGCCCGGTTATCGGCGCGCCAGCGGTCTTTCGCCGCCGGGGCAGAGCTCTGCACACCGATCAGCTGCCAGCCGTTTTCCGTTTTCAACATCAGCGGTGAGCCGCTATCGCCCGGTAACGTATCGCACTGATGGGAGAGCACGCTGGTTTGCGCCCAGCCCGTCACAATACAGTCGGTATGCGTATAAAGCGTATCCAGATGATCGACAGGATAGCCCGATTGCGTCACCTTCCGGTCGGCGGCTTTCAGCGCGGCGGTGAGTGCGGCTTTGTCGCCCTCAAATAACGGCAGCGGCGTAATGCCTGAAGGCGGGTAGCGTAAAACGATCAGGCCAAAGTCCCATGAGGCAGCCCCCGGCGGCACGATCCAGCCGTCACCATCCGGTTTCAGGCGTTTGCCAAGAGAGGGATCAACCCGACCTTCAATGCCGTGGATTTCATAGCGCCAGGTCCCTTTTTGCGACACAAACCGCAGGGCAACCGCTTTATCCGGCTTGCCGTTTGGTGGGGTTAACAGACAGTGGCCTGCCGTCAGGGCAAGCTGCGGGGTGATCAACGTCGCAGTACATAAGTTACCGCTGGCGGTTTCCAGTTGACCTATAGCATCCCAGGGGGCCTGAGTGGGATCGGCGACGCGCGTGCGATCGTCATGACCGAAAAAAAGCGTCTTTAGCTCTTTCGCGCTAATGGTGTCATCACCGCCATCATCCGCATGTGAAAATCCAGAAAAAAGACCAAACGTTCCCAGTAACAACACAACAGATTTACGCATATCACACTCTGGTGGGGGTAATTATGATTATTAAAAGTGAACCCTATGAAAATACTATAGACGGGACAGCGCTAAAGTGGGAGTAAAATCAGCGTGCTACAATCAGGAAAGATAAAAATGGCTGGCGATGAGCGCGCATAAAATAAGCAGGATCAGAATCAGCTCAAACCGATAGCGTCGCAGCATACGCCCTCCGGATAAAAAAAACGGCGCGGAACCTGTTCCGGTTCGGCGCCGGTTTACCAACGTGCCCCGAAGGGCACGGTTTAGCTTGTACTCTTACGCAGCTGGCTGTGCAGCTGGTTTAGCAGCTTCGTGTTTTACTGCTTTTTTGTGATGCTTTTTAGCAGCCTGAGCTTTCTGCTCTACAGCCGGTTTAGCGGCTTTTTTGTGGTGATGCTTTTTAGCAGCCTGAGCTTTTTGCTCTACAGCCGGTTTAGCGGCTTTTTTGTGGTGGTGCTTTTTGGCAGCCTGAGCTTTCTGCTCGGTTGGTGCTGCGGTTGCAGGTGCAGCGGCTTCTTTTTTCGCTGCAGCTTTGTGATGTTTCTTATGGTGAACCGCTTTTGCTGGGGCAGCGGTGGTGGTTGCAGCAGGTGCGGCAGCCGGTGCAGCAGTTGCGGTAGTGTCAGCAGCAAATGCAGCAGAAGACAGACCCATAGCAGCGGCAACAACCAGAGCTAATACTTTATTCATTCTCATACCCTCGAATTTGGTTTTTCATTTAACCCCACTGCGGGGCCGTTGAAATAACTATATCCCTGTAAATTCGAGGTTTCCGTGAGTGATTGGTATCGGCGTGTAACCATATGTACATTGCCGGGGTTCTGCACGAACGACTCCCTCTCCCTTGAGGGAGAGGGCTGGGGTGAGGGGGGACATACGGCTGTGGAGGTCATTCCGTTCACTTTATGTTCCTTGCTACTCTGTAGGGGCATAACCTGTGAACGTGCCATGGCGGCTCAATCGCCGCCGCCCTGGCAACCCGGGCTCCCGGCGGTAAATCGCCGCTGCGCGGTACCTTCGGCTTATTCCTTCCGGCTTATCGGGGACGGGCGGAGGTAACGTCCCTGTAAAGCCCGCCCTCTCGGCGCATCCATGCGCCTCGCCCCGGCCGGAAGGCAAACGCCTCAGCGATTTACAGCCGGACCAGGGCATCGCTGCGGGGAAATCATTACGCTTCGAAAATGTGTATCGCTTCTGCTTAAAAAATTTACTGGAGGTCCCTCACCCCCGGCCAAACAGATTACAAATAGCGCGAGGTCAGATGTTCGCGGAAGTAACGGATATTCAGATCCTCGCCCGTCGCCTGGGTGATTAACTGCGACGTGCTGAAGCGGCTGCCGTGCTGCCAGATGTTCTGGCGCAGCCAGTCAAACAGCGCCGAAAAATCACCTTCAGCGATCGATGTCTGCAGACCCGGAAGCGCCGTTTTCGCGGCATGGAACAGCTGCGCGGCATACATGGCTCCCAGCGTATAGGATGGGAAGTAACCAAAACCGCCGTCGGTCCAGTGGATATCCTGCATACAGCCGTTGCGGTAGTTGTCTTTGGTGGATAACCCGAGCCAGGCCTGCATTTTCTCGTCCCACAGGGTGGGAATATCGTCCACCTCGATCTCGCCGTTGATCAGCGCACGTTCAATCTCATAGCGCAGCACCACGTGTGCCGGATAGCTCACTTCGTCCGCATCGACGCGGATATAACCCGGCTTCACGCGCTGGTTCCAGGCAATAAAGTTCTCTTCGCTGAATGCCGCCTGGCTGCCAAAACGGGCGTGCACCGCAGGGAGGAGATGTTTGAGGAAGGCCTCACTGCGTCCCAGCTGCATTTCAAAGAACAGGCTCTGTGATTCATGGATCGCGGTTGAACGCGCCAGAGCAATTGGCTGTCCTGCCCACGCGCGCGGCAGGTTTTGTTCGTAGCGGGCATGTCCGGTTTCGTGGATCACCCCAAACAGCGCGCTGAGCAGTTCATCTTCGTCATAGCGCGTGGTGATACGCACGTCTTCCGGGACGCCGCCGCAGAACGGGTGCGCACTCACGTCCAGGCGGCCGCCGTTAAAATCGAAGCCAAGCATCTTCATGGCTTCCAGGCCCAGCTCACGCTGTGTTGCCGTCGGGAAGGGGCCCTGAGGGGGAACGAACGAGCGCTGAGCCTGTTTTTCCACCACGTTTGCCAGCAGGTCCGGTAGCCAGGACTTCATATCGCCGAACAGAATGTCCAGACGCGCGCTGGTCATGTCGGGTTCAAAAATATCCAGCAGTGCGTCGTAAGGCGTACAGCCTTTGGCTTCCGCCCGCAGGCGAGCCTCTTCGCGGCTGAGTTTGACTACCTCTTTCAGGTTGGCGGAAAAGCCTTTCCAGTCGTTGGCGGGACGCTGGGTACGCCAGGCGTGTTCACATTTACTGCCCGCCAGCGATTTGGCTTCCACCAGCGATTCGGGCAGCAGGGTCGCCTGCTGGTAGTGGCGCGTCATTTCGCGCAGGTTGGCCTGCTCGACGTCATTCAGATCTTCTCCTGCCGCTGCCGCTAACAGGTCACCGACTTTTTTATCGGTCAGGATCTGGTGCTGCAGGACGCTCATCTCCGCCAGCGCCTCGCCGCGCGCGGCGCTGCCGCCTGGCGGCATCATGGTGAACATGTCCCAGCTGGCGATGGAGGAGAGGTGCGAGAAGCGGGAGAGACGCTGGAAGGTGCGGGTGAGAGCCTGATAAGCCGATGTTTTTTCCATTCTTGTTCTTCCTTATCGTTTTGGGAGTGTTAAGGGAGTGTAACGTGATTCATGCACTTTTCATGCACTCATCTTACCCGCTCTGCAAAGGATAGTTATCTGAGGAGAAAGAAACTTAACAACAGGACGATTTTCGTAAGCTTGAAGATGCGTTATCCGGATACCGGACTCAGTTCGATATCGTATACTCGGTCATGCGCATACCACCGCGTCAAACCATGTGTATAAGACCAGATAACCATTGAAACAAATGCTTCTGGCTTTAAATAAGACCACAGTGATGCAGTGAAGGGATATTAAGCCCCTACATTGAGATTAGTAATTATCCCTCACCACTTCATCATACCGCTCAATGAATGTTAATTGCTTATTACTTCCGTTGTAACTATCAACCCATTTTTTTACTGCTTCATCGAATAGGAACAGGAAATCGGTATAGTTCAGATAGACTATACCATCATGTTGTTGAGTTGGATGTCCTCGCTTACAGATGGCAATACTAAGGCGACGCTCTCTACCTTGTGTGACTTTGTGCGAGTTAAGATTAGTCATATGGAGAAGCGAGTTTCTTAACTCATACAGTTCATCAGACGTAATCCCAAGGCTTTGTATGGTTGAATATGTATCAAGCCAATTCTGAAATACTTTTTTAGTGTTGCCGAACTCGATATAGGCGATTGTATCAATGAAAGACATCAACAACTTGAAGCTTGCAAGGTAATGCTTGTTGTTAAAAAGCAGCTTTATCGGCTTCATATGGTCATCGTTGAGTAGCTTGGCTATTTGAAAACCTTCTTCATTCATGTAACTATCAAGGTAATCAGGCAGAGTTTTCACACCCTCAATGTTATGGTTGGGCATATGCTTGTTTCTCAGTTGTTCCGATAAAGAGACCTGAACTTGGGGCTGTAATTTTCCGTGAATAACAGGCGTCACAATAGCTAAAGGAGAGGCGGGGGCATTTAAAGCCTCAAGGGCTAACTCAAATGGTAAGAGAGAATTGCCAATCCTTAAATTTGAGTTATACCTTGCAAGAGATAACTTGTTATCACCATCCAGAACTGCTGGATGGATATCATGAAATGAACGACAAGAAGCCAGGTCAGTTTCTAATCTGCGTTTTAGGAATTCAAGCTTCTCATTGTCATTTCCTTCCAGTTCGTGGGGGACGATTCCTGCATGAGTGATGAACAATCCATCGTGAGAAAAGTAAAAGATGTTATAGACAGTTTCTTTCATTTTCCACCTAACTCCTTATCTTGCATGGTTCTTAACCACTCATCATGACATTTATCACATAGCCATCTTTCCATATCGGGTTGGAGTGTGCCACATTTAGCTGTAGAGCCAGGCACGGGAACTCTGCAACCTGAAGGTTGAAGACGTAATTGTACTTTGGTGAAGTTGCTAAGATGTCCCATTTTGGATAGTCCTTTCAGATGTTCGATTGAGCAAGGTTACCTGCTGAAATAAAAAGTGAAAAGCCTGATAAGCAAGATTGAGAAAGTCACAAAACCATCAGAGTCAATTTTTTCATGTCATCATCCTTTACGCGCTTCAGCCTTAACAGCAGCAATATCCTTGATGCGTTGCAGTTTCTGCTGTTTTTCGTAACGGGCTACGTACCAGTCATCTAACAGCATCTCAATCATCTCAATCAGAAGATCAGCTTCATCAGCGCTTACATCTAAAATCAGGTTGATGTCCTTTTCCATGTGAGCGCCAATATTACCGATGCTTTTAACATCTAAAATTGCCTGCCATACAACAGGGTCAACCATATCCTCAATAGCAAAGATTTCTTGATGAAGATTGGGTTTACCTGTTACACCCCAAAAATCACGAATCATGCCTTGCAAACAACGCCTTGAGAGGGTGGCAGATGCCTTGGGTGAAAGGTCAGCAATGGAGCACGCTTCTCGGTAATCACTAATAATTGGCGTGGGTATGTACGATGGATATTTTTTAGCTCGTTCTTTTTGTTCTGACGGTATAATGCGTTTATATCGTGCAGTGTGGCTAACAGTGGTCAATTGCCCAAACAAATTAGCCAGTTCGTCTGTTCGTAAAAGAATTGATGCCTTCTTGCAGGATGGGTTAGGGCATGTTATGCCTTGCAGTTCATATTTTAAGAAACCATCAGAAGAATCGAGATTTAAGGCTGCTTTGACAATATCTTCATTTTTTATGACAGCGGCTGTATTGCAGTGAGGACATACCCAAGACATCGTAACTCTCCATAGCTGGTTTTCTCTCATTATATGCCACGATATTCGTGTTGTTTTCAATGTGATTTGCTCAAAAAAAAGTGGCCAGTTGGATAGTCGGATCACCCGATTTTTTGATACAAGGGGCGCGAAGCCCCTTATGAGTCAGTCGTAGAGCCACTTGCCTGCTTTTGCCGACTCTGCAAACATTCTTACGGTCAACGGGATGCGGTTTGCTTCAACTTCTTCCCGCTTCAGCTTAAACCAGCGATCTAACAATGGGGTATTCTGCCAGGGAAAATAACGAGACCAGTTCACACCAGACAAATCGACGTTGAACTCTTTTTCGTACCGGTTTAATGCGTCATGCAGGTCATCGCCCGGTGAATCGAATAAATCAGAATCCAGTTCCAGAGGAACTTCTTTCCAGTCGTTATCCAGATAACCAGGAATTTCATCCCGAAACATAAATAACACGTCGTCTACGATGCTCATTAGAATGATGTCCACGCTATGCGGTCTTTTGGTCGTGCAATCAAATTGTATTTCTCTTGCGTACGCGTTGAAACTCGATGAAGAGTCATTGCAAGCGAGGCCCATCCTAGCCAGGGGATGTAACGACCAATTACCGCTGCGAGTTTGTTAGTGGGCTGCATTCTGACTCCAACGGGAGTAGGAATTTTAATCCCGAAAGGGAGACGTGCGTCCCGTAAAATTATTCGGGCGTACTTTGAAACAACGCTTGTCCCCAGGGTTGCACCTTTAGGTTTAGCCCGAGTACCTAGCCATGGTTGTCCGCCCAAAATAGCCGCACCTGAAACGGCATCTATCCCCAACTCCATACAGAATTCTTCCAGAAAGATGATCTCAAGTAACTCCCCCGGAGTGACGTTTGAATGGCCTCTGTAGAAGTAGGTTCCGTTAATCTCTTCCGTAGTATCCATACCAGTACTCCAGTTACGCTGTCGCCCGTTCATTCCATGCGTCAGAGAAAATGATATTGCCGTCGTTATGTTTCCACGTAATTTTCTCATAGTGCAACTCAACCGTTTCGAGGTGGTTGTTATTATTGTCGCCCGGCGCGGCCATTGCAGGTGATACCGAAACAATCCGCACGCCTTCCAGAAGAATATTGAAGTACTCCGCTTCAAGACCCGCGTCATTAATCTTATAGAACTTGAGTTCGGCTTTTTGCAGAGCCTGACCTGTCGCGACCGCTTTATAGAGATAGGGCGATGAGTAATCGAATTCCTTTACGATCATCATTGGGGAGTGGATGCGTTTACCTGTAGGTTTACCCGTCAGGTTATCGGTTGGCGTCGAAAGATTATGGTGAAATCCCTTGAACTCAATGCTGTATTCCCTGTGCTGCACATCACAACCACCTTTAATCAGTGCACCACCATCATCGAACAACCACATATTGCCTGGAATAGCCATTTTAAAATCCCTCTTTTCTTAGGATGGAGGCGACAAGCTTACAAAGAGATGGAGGGATGATAAATGCACAAAATGGTTATAATTTATTGATTTTTCTTAATTTATAATTAATCGTAACTAACGTTAGAAACGATCCCCCGCACAATCACGCTCATGCGGGGGATAGCGTATGTTTATTTCAAACGCTGATGCAGGCTTCCCCCCACCAGCAGCGCCGCGCACAGCATCAGCGCGATAAACCCGCCCACGCCGTTCCAGCCGTAGTTATGCCAGAACACGCCGCCGAGCGTCCCGGCGATGCTGGACCCCAGGTAATAGCTAAACAGATAAAGAGACGATGCCTGACCTTTGGCGCGACGCGCGCGCGGACCAATCCAGCTGCTGGCGACCGAGTGGGCGGCGAAGAACCCCGCGGAGAAGAGCAGCATGCCGGCAAAAATCAGCCACAGGGAGGAGAAGAGCGTCAGCAGCAGGCCGACCAGCATCACCGCCGTGAAGAACAGCATGACCGGGCCGCGTCCATAGCGTGCGGTCATCGCCCCGGCCTTCGGAGAACTCCACGTACCGGTCAAATAAGCAACCGAGAGTAAACCGACAATCGCCTGGCTCAGATGCCATGGCGAGAGCATCAGGCGGTAGCCAATATAGTTGAACAGCGTGACGAAGGAGCCCATCAGCAGGAAGCCGACCAGAAACAGGCGCGGCAGCCCTTTGTCACGCCAGTGCAGGCGGAAGTTGATAAACAGCGTTTTTGGGCGCAAAGAGGTCGGGCGGAAATGACGCGATTCCGGCAGAATTTTCCAGAACATCAGGGCTGATGCCAGCGCAAAACACCCGATGACCGCCAGCGCAATACGCCAGCTAAAGAAGTCCGTAAAGACCCCGCTCAGCAGGCGTCCGCTCATTCCGCCAATCGAGTTCCCGCTGATGTAAAGCCCCATAGAGAAGGCAACAAAGCTCGGGTGAATCTCCTCGCTGAGATAGGTCATCCCGACCGCCGCCACGCCGCTGAGCGAGAGCCCAATCAGCGCGCGCATCACCAGAATACCGTGCCAGCTGGTCATCATGGTCGAGAGTAACGTGCAGACCGACGCCAGCATCAGCGCGGTCACCATCACCTGTTTACGGCCAATGGCGTCGGACAGCGGCCCGGTAAAGAGCAGGCCAATCGCCAGCATGCCGGTAGAAATAGAGAGTGAAACGCTGCTGCTGGCAGGCGATACGCCAAATTCATGCGAGAGAACGGGCAGGATCGGCTGAACGCAATAGAGCAGGGCGAAGGTCGCCAGACCGGCGGAAAAGAGCGCCAGCGTGACGCGCATAAATTGGGGGGTACCACGTTTAATGAACTGGACCGGCTGCGGTGCTGCGGGTAAATCATTGATATCTCTTGCCGGATCGATATCAATAGTAGTTGTACGACTCACACAGTTTCCTTGCTTAAACATCCCCGTGATTTCTGGTGACGGGTATGACCACCTCTTCAGGGTAGGAAAATGTAAATATTCTGTCTAATATATTAATAATCTCAAATGATACTTTAAAAATATGAATATCGAGCTGCGTCATCTCCGCTACTTTGTCGCCGTCGCCGAAGAGCTGCATTTTGGCCGCGCGGCGGCACGGCTGAATATCTCTCAGCCCCCGTTAAGCCAGCAGATTCAGATCCTGGAGCAGCAGGTTGGGGCGCGCCTTCTGGCCCGTACCAACCGCAGCGTGAGCCTGACGGCGGCGGGCAAGCAGTTCCTGAACGACAGCCGACAAATTCTGAGCATGGTCGAGGACGCCGCCGCCCGGGCAGAACGGCTCTATCTCGGGGAAGCCGGAGAGCTGCGGATCGGGTTTACCTCGTCGGCACCGTTTATCAGTGCCGTCTCGGAGACCCTTTCGTCATTCCGCCGCCATTTCCCGGATGTTCATATTCAGACGCGCGAGATCAATACCCGCGAGCAGATTGCGCCGCTGAATGAAGGTTCCCTGGATCTGGGACTGATGCGTAACACCCAGCTGCCGGATACGCTGGCGTGGGAGGTGATCCTGCGCGAGCCGCTGATGGCCATGATCCCACACGATCACCCGCTGGCGTCGCGTCCGGCGGTTTCGCTGGCAGAGCTGGCAAAAGAGCCGTTTGTCTTTTTTGACCCGCAGGTCGGAACGGGTCTGTATGACGATATCCTGGGGCTGATGCGCCGCTACGATCTTGCCCCGGTCATTACTCAGGAAGTCGGGGAAGCGATGACCATTATCGGTCTGGTCGCCGCCGGGCTGGGCGTGTCTATTCTTCCGGCCTCCTTTAAACGGGTCCAGTTGCGCGAAATGCGCTGGGTGACCATTGCCGAAGAGGATGCCGTTTCTGAAATGTGGCTGGTCTGGTCAAAACACCGCGAGCAGAGCCATGCCGCACAGCGCTTCAAGCAGCAGTTAATAAGCGCCTCTGCCGGGCGGCATTTCCAGGGAAAAGGGGGCAAAAATGTGCGGTAAATCACATGGCTAAGTAAATATTTGACGGCAGCCATGCAAGTGCTTCACCATAGCAAACAGTTTATTTCGAAGCTCGAAAATAAGGGAGTACGAGGTGGTTGCTGATAGTCAGCCAGGGCATATCGATCAGATTAAGCAGACCAACGCTGGCGCGGTGTATCGCCTGATTGATCAGCTTGGTCCGGTTTCGCGTATCGATCTTTCGCGCCTGGCACAACTGGCACCTGCCAGTATCACCAAGATTGTCCGCGAGATGCTGGAAGCGCACCTGGTTCAGGAGACGGAAATTCAGGAGCCGGGCAGCCGTGGCCGTCCGGCAGTCGGGCTGGTGGTTGAGACGGAAGCATGGCACTACCTGTCACTGCGCATCAGCCGCGGCGAGATCTTCCTTGCGCTGCGCGATTTGAGCAGCAAGCTGGTGGTAGAGGACCGCCTTGAACTGCCGCTCAACGCGGAGGAACCGCTCCTCGACGCGATTGTCTCGCACATCGATCGCTTCTTTATTCGCCATCAGCAGCGGCTTGAACGCTTAACGGCGATTGCCATCACCATGCCGGGCATTATTGATACCGAAAATGGTATTGTTCACCGCATGCCGTTTTACGACGATGTCAAAGAGATGCCGCTGGGCGAAGTGCTGAAAAACCATACCGGCGTACCGGTCTATATTCAGCATGACATCAGCGCCTGGACGATGGCGGAGGCGCTGTTCGGCGCGTCCCGCGGCGCGCGGGATGTGATTCAGGTGGTCATCGACCATAACGTCGGGGCGGGGGTGATTACCGACGGACGTCTTCTCCACGCCGGAAGCAGCAGCCTGGTGGAAATTGGCCACACCCAGGTCGACCCGTACGGTAAGCGCTGCTACTGCGGCAACCACGGCTGTCTGGAGACCATTGCCAGCGTGGAAAGCGTGCTGGAGCTGGCGCAGGTCAGGCTCAGCCAGTCCATGAGCTCCTCGCTGCACGGACAACCCCTTACGGTGGATTCTCTCTGCGCCGCCGCGCGTCAGGGGGATCTGCTGGCGAAGGACATCATTACCGGGGTGGGGAATAACGTTGGCCGCATTCTGGCGATCATGGTGAACCTCTTCAACCCGCAAAAAATCCTCATTGGCTCACCGCTCAGCCAGGCGGCGGAGATCCTCTTCCCGGCGATTACGGCCTGTATTCAGCAGCAGTCGCTTCCCGCCTACAGCCGGAACATTGCGGTAGAAAGCACCCAGTTTTCCAACCAGGGTACGATGGCTGGCGCGGCGCTGGTCAAAGATGCCATGTATAACGGCTCGCTGTTGATCCGCCTGTTACAGGGTTAACTCTTTTCCGCAGATGTAAGAAAAATTGCGCTATCTCAAGCCGGGTAGCGCATGCATCCCGTAGACTTCCTCCACTGAATTATTTACCTGGTTTATATTTTCGAAGCATACCCAAGAGGTGGAGTGAGTCATGCTTAAGCGTTTCTTTGTTACTGGTACAGATACCTCTGTCGGCAAGACCGTCGTATCCCGCGCATTGCTGCAGGCGCTGGCAGCAAGCGGTAAACGCGTGGCAGGGTACAAACCGGTCGCAAAAGGGAGTAAAGAGACGCCAGAGGGATTGCGCAATAAAGACGCCCTGGTGCTGCAAAGCGTCTCGTCACTGGAGTTGCCCTATCACGCGGTCAATCCCATCGCGTTAAGCGAAGAGGAGAGCAGCGTAGCGCACAGCGGCCTGATTAATTACCCCCTGTTGTCCGACGGCCTGGCGAACCTGAGCGAGAAGGTTGACCACGTGGTAGTTGAAGGGACGGGCGGCTGGCGCAGCCTGATGAATGATTTGCGCCCGCTGTCTGAATGGGTTGTGCAGGAGCAGCTTCCGGTGGTGATGGTGGTGGGTATCCAGGAAGGGTGCATCAACCACGCGCTGCTGACGGCGCAGGCGATAGCCAATGACGGCCTGCCGCTGGTTGGCTGGGTAGCAAACCGCATTAACCCGGGCCTGGCGCACTACGCGGAGATCATCGACGTGCTGAGCACCAAACTGCCCGGACCGCTGGTGGGCGAGCTGCCTTATCTGCCACGCGCCGAGCAGCGCGAGCTAGCGCAGTACATCGATCTCTCTGCCCTCGGTGGCGTGTTGACCGTAGACAGAGTCGTGGCGTAACGTCCGCGACAATACGGACGCCAGCACGCAGGCGACCAGCAGGCCGGGCAGTAAAAAATACTGTCCGGTCATTTCACAGACCATCAGCGCCGACATAATGGGCGCGTGCGTGGTTGCGGCAAGTAGCGTTGCCATTCCTGCCAGCCCCAGCAGAATCGCCGTTTCAGAACCCGGCAGCCACAGCGCGAACAGCTGCGCGAACAGCATCCCCGTTGCCATACCGACAAACAGCGTGGGCGTAAACACCCCGCCCGGCGCGCCCGATCCGCTGCTCGCCAGTACCGCCAGCAATTTGCAGATAAACACCCCGGCAATCACCGACAGCAGCGGCGGCGCGAGCAGAAAAGCCTGAACCACGCTGTAGCCATTCCCCCACACCTTCGGCGTCAGAAGAGACAGCAGCCCGACGATCGCACCGCCCAGCGCTAATTGCCACGGCGGCGAAAGCTTGAGGCGCAGGAAAAGACCGTGGCTGAACGCCATCAGCCACATCAGCAGCGGCCCGCAGAGACCCGCCACCAGCCCCATCGCGACCAGCAGGGCATAATCGGCCGCGGTGAGGATGCCGCTCAGATGGACCGCGTAGAGCGTGCCGGTACCCGGCGCCAGAAGCTGCGTGGTGAGAAGCGCCACCACCGCCGCGATAACCACGGGCCCGAGCGAGGCCAGCATCAGGGTGCCAAACAGAATCTCAGCGATGAACAGGCTTCCGGCTAAGGGAGCATGGTAGGCGCTGGCCATCCCGGCGGCGGCACCGCAGGCTATCCATAATTTCCACTCGGATTTGGGCGTAAAGCGCCGGGCGAAAAGGGAGGCGGCGAGGGCGGCAAGCAGGATCATCGCCCCTTCACGCCCGATGGCGCTTCCGCTGGCAACGACCAGCAGTGAGGCGAGGGATTTAACCAGGCTGGCTCCGTAGTCAAACTGGCCGTCACCGGTCTCCAGCGCTTCCATGTAGTCGGTGGGGGCATGAGGCCGCTGCGCGGTCAGACGCTGCCATCCCCACAGCAGCAGCCCGGCGGCCAGACCACCCAGCGCAGGCGTCAGCGCGCGCCGCCAGGGGGAGAGCGACGCGGCGGCATTCACCAGGCTGCCGCTGTCGTTGCTGAGAAGCAGCCACTCCAGCAGGTACATGCTGTGGCGGAACACCGCCACGGCCAGCGCGGCCAGCACGCCGGTAACGGTAGCAATCAGCAGTCGGCGAAACATCGCGCGGATGTCGGGGTACGTATGAAGACGTTGCATGAGTCGCGAGTCAACGGGAAAGATACAATATTGTGGCGGCAAATCGCGGGGTTAGCAAAAGGTATGCGTGCGAAAAAGCCGGGCGATGCCCGGCCTGAAAGGTTAGCTCTCGCTATGAATATTCAGCGCCCGGCGCGTACGCCCTGAACTGAGATACTCGGCAATATAGTCCTGAGAAATCTCGCCGTTGTAGCGCCCGTCCTCATCCACGATCGGCATCCAGCTGGTGTTGCTCTCATACAGGCGTGACAGCACCACGCGTAGGTTGTCTTCCGCTTTACCGGTCATGCGGAACGGATGCAGGATGTCGGCGCAGGTCCCGCTGGCGTTTCGCGCTTCGCGACGCTTCACAAAGCCCAGCGGTTTGCCGTGCTCGTCGACCACCGTAATGGCACGAATGTCATTATCATCCATGGTCGCAAAGGCTTCAGGGAGCGGCGTAGAGCCCCGCACCGTAATGGTCGGCTGCTGGTCGGTGACGTCGCCCGCCGAGACCAGCAGCAGACGCTTCAGGGTGCGGTCCTGACCGACAAACGAGCCGACAAACTCGTTCGCCGGTTTCGCCAGCAGTTCATCCGGGCTGGCGCACTGCACGATTTTCCCCTGACGGAATACCGCGATACGGTCGCCGAGCTTGAGGGCTTCGTCGATATCGTGGCTCACCAGCATGACGGTTTTTTTCAGCTTGCGCTGCATCTCCAGGAACTGGTTCTGGATCACCTCGCGGTTGATCGGGTCCACCGCGCCGAAGGGTTCATCCATCAGCAGTACCGGAGGATCCGCCGCCAGGGCGCGGATCACGCCGATACGCTGCTGCTGGCCGCCGGACATCTCGCGCGGGTAGCGGTTGAGGAATTTATGCGGATCCAGCGCCACCATATCCATCAGCTCTTCGGCACGGGTTTTACAGCGTGCTTTATCCCAGCCCAGCATGCGCGGCACGACGGTAATGTTCTCTTCGATGGTCATGTTCGGGAACAGGCCAATCTGCTGGATCACGTAGCCGATGTTGCGGCGCAGGGTGACGGTGTCCATCCCGCTGGTGTCTTCGCCGTTAATCAGGATTGTCCCGCTGCTGGGGGTAATGAGGCGGTTAATCATCTTCAGGGTGGTGGTCTTCCCGCAGCCGGACGGGCCGAGCAGGACGCACATTTCCCCTTCGGGCACGTTCAGGTTGACGTTATCCACGGCCTTAAAGGTCTGGCCGTGCTTCTGTGAAAAGTGTTTGGTGAGGTTTTCCAGTTTTATCATTATCGAATCCCCTTTGGAGTCAGAACCACCTGCAGACGGTGCAGCAGCCAGTCGAGCACAATCGCTAAAAGACAAATCATCAGCGCGCCCGCAATCAACATGCGGATATCGCTTCCGCCGATGCCGTTGAGCAGCAGCAGGCCCAGGCCGCCCGCGCCGATCACCGCGGCAATCGCCATCACGCCGATGTTCATCACCACGGCGGTACGGATGCCGCCGAAAATCACCGGCAGCGCCATCGGGATTTCGACCCAGCGCAGGCGCTGCCAGAAGGTCATGCCGATGCCGCGCCCGGCTTCACGCAGGCCCGGCGGCAGGCTGTCGAGCGCGGTATGGGTGTTACGCACAATCGGCAGCAGCGAGTAGAGAAACACCGCCGTGATCGCGGGCAGGGCACCAATCCCCTGACCGATCAGCGAAAACAGCGGGATCATCAGGCCAAACAGGGCGATAGACGGAATGGTCAGCACGATGGTGGCTATCCCCAGCACCGGCGTTGCCAGCCACCTGTGGCGGACAATCAGAATGCCCAGCGGTACGCCGATGATGATGGCTAAACCCACGGCCAGCGCCACCAGCCACAGATGCTGCAGCGTCAGGGTTAAGAGGTAATCCCAGTTGTCCAGAATGTAGTGAATCGTCTCCATAGCGCCTCCTACAGCAGCTGTTTGCTACGCAGGAAATCGCGGGCGACCTGCTGCGGTGACTGATGGTCGATATCCACCTTTTTGTTCAGCTCGGTGATAACGTCGTTGTTGAGCTGGGCCGAGAGGGTGTTGAGCGCCTCTTCCAGGCCGGGGTTGGCCTCCAGCGTGTCCTTACGCACCACCGGGGTGACCGCATAGCTTGGGAAGAAGCCTTTATCGTCTTCCAGCACCTTGAGGTCGAAGCCCTTCACGCGACCATCGGTGGTATAAATCAGCCCGGCGTCAACGAAGCCGTCGCGCACGGCGTTATAGACCAGGCCGGGGTCCATCTGACGGATCTGCGGGCGGTCCAGCTCCATCTTATAGGCCGCCTGAAGTGGCTTCATGCCGTCGCTGCGCCCGGCAAACTCCAGGTCTAAGCCCAGCAGCCAGTTCTTATCCGGGTTGGTTTTACGGATCTGCTCAATCTTCGCCACCATCTCCGACATGGTGTTGATGTGTTCCGCCTCGGCGCGCTTGCGCTGCATGGCGAAAGCATAGGTGTTGTTCATATCGGCGGGCTTGAGCCAGACCAGACCGTGCTTCGCGTCCAGGCGTTTCACCGTCTCCCAGGACTCCTCTGGCGACATGCGCTTGTTGATGTGGTTAAAGATGATCAGCGACGTGCCGGTGTACTCCCAGGTCATATCAATCTGCTTGTTGATCATTGCGTTACGGGAAATCACCGTGGCGATATTGGTTTGCGGCTGAACCTGGAATCCTTTCTTTTGCAGGTACTGCACGGTCATCGCCGAGAGAATGTGCTGCTCGGTAAAGCTCTTGGTCGCCAGAATCAGCGGGGCCGCCATCGCCTGGCTGGTGAACAGCGCCGCGGCACACAGCGCCGTCAGGCCGGAAAACAGTCTCATAAAAGCTCCTTGTTATTGTTATCGAGCGAGATGTGGACTCATCACGCGACCCAGCGCCGCCAGCAGGGTATCGAGGATCAGGGCGAACAGGGCGGTGGCCGCCGCGCCGAGGATCAGGGTCGGGAAATCGTTCAGGTAAATACCGGGGAAAATCAGCTCGCCGTAGCTGCTGGCGCCAATCAGGAATGCCAGCGGCGCGGTACCGACGTTAATGGCGGTGGCGATGCGGATCCCCGAGAGCATGACCGGCCAGGCGGCAGGCAGCTCAACCTGACGCAGACGCTGCCATTTGGTCATCCCGATGCCGTTTGCCGCTTCCAGCAACGACGGCGGGACTGAGCACAGCCCGGCGTAGGTGTTACGCACGATCGGCAGCAGCGAGGCGAGGAACAGGGCGATGATGGCGGGCGTATCGCCAATGCCAATCACCACCATCGCCAGCGCCAGAACGGCCAGCGGCGGCAGCGTGTTGCCGACGTTGAAGAGTTGCATCACATATTCGGCGATACCCCGCGCTGCCGGGCGGCTCAGCAGAATACCGGCTGGAATACCCACCAGCAGGGCAAAAAACATCGACGAGAAAACCAGAATCATATGCTGTTGCCCGAGATAGATCAGGTCAACCTGACGCGCCTTTATCGTCTCCATCCCGATACCCCAGACGAGGAGGGCGAGGACCACAATAATGGCGCCGACAAACAGCAGCGAACGTTTGAGTAATGGGTGCATTGCGGTGTGTCTCCCTGTGCGCATGCGTTATAGCAACCACCGGTTGCCTGTTGTTATGCCATGTTTCGGCAGGGGTATTTCACCTATAGCAAGCGTTTGGGAAGGGTTCCAGCGAAGGGTTAAAATCAGTAACCCTATGAAAACAGTGATAACCTCGGGTTAAGCCTTATGGCGTAAGGGCTGATTGAGGAAGAGGCAGAATAGTCCTAAAGACGAGAAGTGAAAGTGACGTTGTCACTAATAATGGCCGCACCTCTGTCGGTGCGGCAGTGCATTTACGCTGTTTTGTGCGCTTTTGATCTCCATTCCTGCCAGATGTTTTCAAGACCCTGCCGGTATGAAGTGACGGGAAAGTCGGGAAAATGCCGCTTAAACTTCGTCGAATCAAACAGGTTATCAACGTCGTATCTGGGCAACAGCTCCCGCATTTCGCGCGCGCCCTGCGAAAACAGCGCCGTCGCGGCGAAGGCCAGCTCGCCCAGCACGGCGTAGTCCGCCTTCTGGCCGAAGATATCGCAGGCGAGGGTAACAAACTGTTGATACGTCAGCCTTTCATCGCAGCAGGGCAAATGCCACGTCTGCCCGTATGCCTCAGGCGTATTGCCCAGCCGGGCAAGCGCGCGACTGGCATCCGGCGTCCAGATGAGGGTGCGAAGCGTATCGTCACGTACCGGAACGCGCGGGCGTTTGTGCTGCTTCAGCCTGTCGATAATGAGCATATTCGTGAAGCTCTGCGTTCGCTCAGGCCCGTAGAACTCCGGGGCCCGACCAATGAGGACGGGAATGTCGCCCCGCTGCATTTCGGCAAGCACCCGGTTGGCCATCAGCGCACGCACGTTGCCTTTCCGTCCCCGGGGCGCAAAGCGCGTCTCTTCAGTTTGTGGCACATCACTCTGGGGGTACATGTAAGTATTGTCAAAATAGACGAATCTTGCGCCAGCCTTTCGCGTGGCCTCCAGGGCATTGTCCAGCATGGTTGGGAACTGACGCTCCCACAGCGCGGAATCAGGCGGCAGACCGGCGGTAAAATAGACTGTGTCGCTGCCTTTAACCGCCTCCTGCGTCTGCTGCGCATCCAGAAGATTGGCCGCAACCGTGATATCGCTGGTGTGGACTTTCTGCGGATGGCGGCTGACCAGCCTGATATCGTCGGTATAGGCGCGTTTTAATTCGCGGGTCAGTTCACGGGCGATTTGCCCGCTGGCACCCAGAATAGTTTGCATATGAGCTCCCTGATGAGATGACGATCCGGTTGACCGTATAAAAAGTTTAAGCTTAAAGTTAACTTTAAGGTCAAGGCGTAAGAGCAGATGAAATGAAAATTGGCGAGCTGTCGAAAATGACGGGTATTTCCCCGTCGCGTATTCGGTTTTATGAGGCGGAAGGTTTACTGCCGCGTCCTGTCAGGCAGGGGAACGGCTACCGGTCGTATTCTCAAGAGACGGCAGCGCTGCTGAACATCATCGACAGCGCGCAACGTACCGGGTTCTCACTCGAGCAAATACGCCGCTTTCTGCCGCAGCCGCAACAGCGCTGGGATCATGAGGGACTGATCCAGTCCCTGAAGACGCGTATTGCCGAAATAGAAGCGATGCAAAAGCAGCTTGAGGAAAACCGCAGGGAATTGCTGACGCTGGTCGCGAGTATCACCAACCGGCCGGAGGGGATCTCCTGCGACGACAACATGCAGCGCCTGCTGGGGCAGTTGCAACACTCAGACGGTAGCGCGAACCCGTCGAACCCGCGTCGAGACGGTGATAATTGAAACGATAGCGATCACGGCAAGCATCAGTCCGAGCGCCAGCATGGCGTTAAACCCGATCCACCTGAACAGCAGCAGCCCTGCGATACCGCCCGTAATAAACGAAAACAGGGTGGTTAAGTGGGTTTTCAGCTGACTTTTTTGCGCCGCCGTATCTTTGGAGTAATCCCTGCGCAGCATCGCCACCATTACGGAGGCCAGGGAAATTCCCGCGTCCGTTAGCGTGCCGGTAATGTGCGTCGATCTCACCCGTCCACCGGAAAGCTGCGTGGAGGTGGAGTTGTGAATGCCCATCAGGCCGCACAGGAAAAGAATAATCTCGCGGTTGCTGGTGAGGGCATGAAAATACATCTCGTAGAAGGAGACGCCGGTCAGCAATATCCCCTCGACAAACAGGATCTGGCAAAAAACCAGCCTGACGTTATGGATAATGCCCCATATTACAATCATGCGGGCAAGAATGGCGCCTGTGACAAAGGAGAGAATAATCGAGCCGAAAAAAATGATATCGCTCAGGTCAGTGGAAGAGACTTCGCTGGATAACTGTGAGGTGTTGCCGGTCATATGTGAGGGGAAAAAACCGAATGCCCCGAGGGCGATGGCATTCAGCAAACCTGCCGAGGTCGCCAGCCAGAGAGCGAGCCGGCGATCCTCCTTATGCGTTCGTTCTTTCTTGAGTCTAATCAGCAAGAATACCTCCGGGTTGAGCTTTGCCTGAATAGTCAGGCTAGCAAAGCGGTGCAACGGGCTGTCCAGGATATAGCTTAATTATTATTCCCTCTGACGGCTTTCAGGGTTAAGTAATTAAATAAAATATCCTTGCTCAAGCCAGGGGCGTGAAGACTTTACACCATGCCGTTATTGCCGTGACGCAAAAACGCCGGGCGCTGGTTAAGACGCTCGAACCAGGCCTCAATGGCGGGCACGTCTGGCTTATCAAACGGCGTCATTTTCCAGCGATTCACCGACAGCCCAAGCACCACGTCCGCGAGGGTAAACGTCTCGCCTGCCGCAAAGGCGCCGGTGCGCTGCAGCTGGTTTTCCAGAATGGTGATGCAGTGGTTCCACTCTTTTATTCCCGCCGCAATGCGCTCAGGGTCGTTAAAGTCCGGGTTTTTACGCCCCAGCGCCGGGAAAACATAGCGCCAGGCGTTATTGAATTCGGTTGCCTGCCAGTCCATCCAGCGCTCAACGTTGGCGCAGGCCTGCGGTTCTGCGGGCAGCAGATCGTGACGTCCGGCCTTGCGCGCCAGATAACGGCAAATGGAATTGGACTCCCACAGCACGAAATCGTCATCGATCAGCACCGGCACCATGGCGTTGGGGTTCAGGGCGCGGAAGGCATCCGTTTCCGTTGAGGCAAAACCGCTGCCGTAATCTTCCTGTTGATACGCGAGGCCTGCTTCTTCACAGGTCCAGAGTACTTTACGCACGTTGATGGAGGTGGTTTTGCCGAGGATGTTAATCATGCCGCCGCTTCTCTTCAGAGTGATGAATCGTTTAAAAACAATACACCAGTGGTGAAGAAAAGCGTCAACAAATCATCCGGCGAGTGATTTGTGACGACGCGAAAGCAGAAGCGTCAATACAACCGCGCCCAGGAGCAACATGCCGCCCAATGCAAACGTGCTCTGCCAGCCGAGATGGTCGAATACGAGGCCACCGGCCGTTGAACCCAGCGCAATAGAAAGCTGGATCACGGCGACCATTAACCCGCCACCGGCTTCGGCATCTTGCGGCAGCGTTCGCGCAATCCATGTCCACCATCCCGTTGGCGCCGCCGTCGCCAGCATCCCCCAGAAGCCTAACAGCAGGGCAACGATCCACACGCTGTGACCGGTCAGTATCAATACGCCTGCAATGACGGCCATCAGCAGGGGAATAGCGATTAACGTCAGGTAAAACGCGGCGTTCAGGACCAGAGCAACGAACAGTGTGCCAACAAAACCCGCGACGCCGATGGTGAGTAAAATCAGCGATAGGCCGGAGGGGCTGACCTGCGTGACGGTTTCGAGAAACGGACGCACATAGGTAAACAGCGCAAACTGTCCCATAAAGAACAGGCCGCAGGCCAGCAGACCGATGGAAACCACCGGCTGGCGGAATAACCCAAAGACGGATGCACGTGACGCTGTATTTTTATTGCCGTTCATATCGGGCAGGTTAAAGCATTGCCAGAGGAACGCCACTATCGCCACGGGAACCAGGCACAGGAAGGCGCCGCGCCAGCCAATGGTGGCGCCGAGATAGCTCCCGAGCGGGGCGGCGACTACCGTCGCCAGCGCATTCCCCCCGTTGAATATCGCCAGCGCGCGAGAGACCTGATGCTGCGGAACGAGGCGAATGGCCGTTGCGGCAGACATGGACCAGAACCCGCCTATAGCGATACCTATCAGCGCGCGGCCGGTCATGTAAACCAGATAGTTTTGGGCGAAAGCGATAATCATCCCCGAGAGCGCCATCAGGAGCGTCATGCCCAGCAGAAGGTGTTTGCGGTTCATATTCCCGGCAAGCCGGGAAAGGAAGAGGCTGGTCAGAACCGCCAGCGCGCCGGAGATGGCGATCCCCTGGCCAGCGAGCCCCTCCGTAACGCCCAGATCTCTGGCAAGAGGGGTAAGCAGGCTGACGGGCATAAATTCCGAAGCAATCAGGACGAATACGCACAGGGTCATGGCAAAAATACCGCCCCAGTGCGCGCGTTCATCATTCTGTGAGGTGGCAGGGTTCAGAGTGGACATAGTCATCTTTCACGAAGGGCCGCCCGCTCAACACGGGCGGCGGAGAGGTTTATTTCAGGCTGGTTTTGAAGAACTGTTCAAACTGGCCGAACGGGATCTTCCCGGCAGCATTGTCGTAGAGATCGACATGGTTTGCGCCCGGAACAATCACCAGTTCCTTCTGCTTGCTGCCGACCGCTTTAAACGCATCCTCCGCAAAGTAGCGGGAGTGCGCTTTTTCACCGGTGACGATAAGCGTCGGGATAGTAATTTCCCCGGCGTAGCTCAGCAGCGGCATATTCATAAAGGATAATGGCGTGGTTGCGGTCCACGCGCCGGTGGAGTTGACGGAACGCGCGTGGAAGCCACGCGGCATGCGGTAGTAGTCATAGAACTCCTTCAGTACCGGATGCGGGTCTGCTGGCAGCGTCTCTGGCAGAATACGTTCAGCCGCCGTCACCTTGCCGTTCTCATCGACATAAATGTCATGGCCGCCGTGCGCGAAGGTACCGTTCTCAGCATCTTTCCAGCGCTGTGCGTTCAGATACTGCAGAACGGCACGGCGGTCAGACGTTGAATAGCGATCTTTCCCGTCGCCCACGCCGTGGCTCATCGCCCGGCTCATGTCGTACATCACGCTGGTGGCGACCGCTTTCACGCGGGTGTCCATGGAGGCCGCATTCAGTGCCATACCGCCCCAGCCGCAGATGCCGAGAATACCGATGCGGTTACGATCAACCTCTTTCTGTAACCCCAGAAAATCCACCGCCGCGCTAAAGTCTTCGGTGTTGATATCCGGAGACGCAACGTTGCGCGGCTGGCCACCGCTTTCGCCCGTATAGGACGGATCGAACGCCAGGGTCACAAACCCATTCTCCGCCAGGGTCTGCGCATACAGGCCGCTGGACTGCTCTTTGACCGCGCCAAACGGCCCGCTGACCGCAATCGCCGCCAGCTTGCGGTCACCGCGGCTTTTAGGAAGATACAGATCGCCTACCAGGGTGATTCCGTACCGGTTCTGGAAGGACACCTTACGGTGATCGACTTTGTCACTTTCGGCGAAGGTTTTATCCCATGTGGTCACCATCGAAACGGGTGCGTTTGGGTTGGTGGTTTCTGCATAACTCATTGTTGTCACTCCACTTAATGATGCGCATAGCAGCATCGCAACGGACAGTTTTTGGGTGAATGTTTTCATGAAAATAGACCCTGTGGTGTTGTGTTGCGGACATTATAGTTAGCAGAAATAGTGCTGATTAGAGGCCGAAAGCTGCTAGGATTCATATCATATTGTTATAAATTGGGGGCGTGATGGCGAAGCGGGAAAACTACAATGAGCTGTACCTGTTTATGCAGGTGGTACGGGAGGGGAGCTTCACGGCGGCTGCGCAGCGGCTTGGGCTGGCGCAATCCGGGATCAGCCGCTCGGTTCGCGAGCTGGAGGAGCGGTTGGGCGTTCAGCTTCTGGTCCGCACCACGCGCAAGCTGTCGCTAACCCACGCCGGGGAACAGCTTTACCGGACCGCCGAGTCCGCGTTCGATACGCTCGATACGGGCCTGGCGACCCTGGCACACTATCGTCAGACGCCGTCCGGCACGGTGCGTATTAATGCCAGCCAGCACGCTATCGACAAATGTCTGCTGCCAAAGCTCGCCATTTTTAAACAGCGTTACCCGGACATCAGGCTGGAACTGATGAATGAAAGCCGCTTCGTCGACATTATCGCCGAGCGGTTCGATGCGGGTGTCAGACTGGGGCCGGAAGTGGGGCAGGGAATGATTGCAGTGCGTATCACGCCTAATATGGAAATGGCCGCAGTGGCTGCCCCGGAACACTTCAGACGCTACGGTTTTCCCCAGACGCCTGCGGATTTAGTGGCGCATCCGTGCATTGCCTACCAGCTTGCCGACGGTAGTGACTATCAGTGGGAGCTGGTGCAGGACGGGAAAAAAATCACCCATCGGCCAGAGGGGCAATGGGCGCTGTCTGACAGCTACATGGAAGCCGAAGCCGCCAGGCTGGGGCTTGGGCTGGCCTATGTCCCGGTGGAGCTGGTGGCTGACGATCTGGAGCGCGGAACGCTTATCCGGGTGTTGCAGCGCTATAGCCTGCGCATGGACGGGCTGTACCTCTATTATCCGCACCGCAACGTGTCGCCTGCGCTTAGAGCGGTGATTGATACGCTTAAAATTTAGGGCGGCGTTGACATTCTGGAAGGCGCCTCGCAAACCGCAAATTAACCGCGTGAAATTCAGGGTTATGTCTTTTCTTCGACCGATCGGGGTCGTAAAGTGCCTGCGTTGCGGCACATCCGCAATCGGGCGTAGGAACCCGCATCTACAGAGCGATATTTATATGTCGCGACAGCGCCGATCTCGTTAAAATTGCGGTGGCGCTGACGGAGCAGCCGCAAGGCTGGCCGTTTTCTCTGTGGGCGGTATTCCTACCTCTGTCAGCGCTACCCCCTCGAGCGTAGGAACTCATCGGGTGGTTCACCCAAATTTATACACGGAGGATGCCTTACCATGGCTACTATCCCAACCCTGACTTATCTTCCATCTGACGAAAACGTCATTCTGCAACTTATCTCCCGGCCGCTTCCGGCTGATGCCGATCTGTTTGTCGTCGCCGACAACTGCGCCGCGCTGGTGAGCGTGCTGGTCGAAATCGATGATGTCGCGAGCCGCACTGCGCTGTGCGAGCGTCTCCTTCAGACCCTGCGCAAGCTGCGTGAGCTCTGCGATGCCGATCTTCCGCCATACCTGATTGAACAGTTGATCATGGGTGAGAAAATCAACTCCTGCGTGCCGGACTGCTGGCAGGACACCCTGACTCAGGTGGACTACGTTCTGGCGCTGACACAGGCGGTGATGGGGGGAACGCTGCCCGCTCACGTAGCGAAGGAACTGACAGGCCTGCTGCACGATATGGTGTGGCTGCTGGCTGAGTTTGTGAAGGAACCGCGCATCACTACACATTAAGGGCGCAGGCGTGGAGGGGCGGCAGCGCCCCTTTGAAAGTGTGATTAACGCGATCGGTTCCCGGTATCCAGAAGCGACGTACCGTAAGAGTTGTCGATGGTACAAAGCCAGCGACCATCGCTTTCCTGTCGAAAAACATAGGTCGCGCGGCGCGACATTTCTGTTATTCCACCCTGACCATCAGGAAAACGCAGAACGGTTTCCATGATAACGAGGGCATTACCGCCACCTTCGATCACCTGCATCTCCCCTTGTTCGACGATCAGCTGATCCTGAAAATAATCAGAGATGGCAATAAACGCGCTGCGGATGTTCTCTTTGCCTTTAACCGTCATGCCTGGCTTGACCACCAGAGCCGCGTCTTCGGCGTAATACTCCATCAGCGCGTCATAGTTTTTGGTGGTGATGGCATGGTCACAGGATTCGATTATCTGGCGTAGCGGATGTGGGGTCATGCGCGTTTCCTCTTTATAGGGTAAACAGGTATTAACGTAACAGTCTGGCGTGTTTGTATAGCTACCAGGTTTTGTGGCGGGGTGTTGTGGGAAAGTTGAGGGGGGAGATAACGTTAGGTCTGCTGTGAACGAACAGCGGACATCATTTCCGATGGTTGATAACGCAAAGCAGCCTGCTGTAACTTCCACCAGGCTGCGGTGAACAACGGCGCCAATAAGCTGGTGCGCCAGTATTATTATAAAACCCAGACGATATGTCAGACAGGCTTATCGTCACAGTGGCTGGTATAGAAACTCACGCCATTGCCATCAGGGTCCAGCATTGAGAAGTAATAATGTCCATACAGCGAACCTTCTGCAATTTCCAAAGGGGAATACCCTTTTTCAATCAATCCGGTTCGATAATTCTCAAGATCTGATCTGGAATGACCCGCGATCATCAGATCAATTTTTTCGGAAATAAAATCAGAGCGCTGGCCGACACGGCTGTCGTGAAGCGTATCAGTCATTGGATCGTCTTTTGCCGCTAACAATAAATGTGTGCCGCCGCGTAGTTCGATGATTGCCATTCCTGGAAATTTGTCGAATCCGCGAAGACCTAACCCCTGATAAAAATCGTAACTCGACTCAATATTTTTCACTTTCATGACAAAGTGTGCGATGGCTGCAGATGGTAAACACTCTTCCATTTCATTGCCTTATATGTGTTTAGTGGTGGAAAGTTACAGGAGCGATCTTGTCGTACTAGGATCGCAGTGCTAATCTGACTGGCCAGTCGAAAACATTATGCGACTGATCAGTCGAAAAAGACAAGGGGAAGTTGTGACGCGTAAAAAAGAGATCGACAGAGAGCACGTTTTGGATGCTGCCGAAAGAATCATTCTTGAGTCTGGAGGGCGGATATTTACGCTGGATGCCGTTGCGGAACGTGCTGGCATCAGTAAAGGCGGCCTTGTGTATACCTTTTCATCAAAGGATGGCCTGATATACGCCGTGCTTGAGCGAGAAGTGAAGCGTTTCCAGCAGGCAGTCAGCCAGCGTCTTATTGATACCGCCGCAGGGCCACGGGAATTAATTCTTGCGCACATCGAGGAAGCGCTGGAGGAGGAGGATGCTGTAACACAGATGGCGGCGTTTCTTATCACGGCTCTCGTGCATGCGCCAGGTATGCTGGAACCCGTTCGCAACCTGTATCGCTCACTCCTCGAACCACTACGCGAGGCTGGAGAGGAGATGGCCGATGTCAGGCACGCGTTTCTCGCTGTAGAAGGCATATTCCTGCTACGCGGACTGGGGCTCGCTGATATCCCGGCAGACGAAATAAAATCGGTATTGCGTCACGCGCGTGAAATGATTTTGGCGGCGTTGGCACGAACCCGCTGAGGCAATACAATAAAAGCACCTGTTCAGTAGATGCTTTTATTCAGAAAATATGTCTTAGATTTTGCCCAGCAGAATATTCAACATGCGGCGCAAGGGCTCCGCCGCGCCCCACAATAGCTGATCGCCAACCGTCAGAACCGAATATATTGGATCGTTGTTAAGTGACATCTTCTTGTAACGGCCAATACCAACCTGAAGCGAACCGCTGATATAAGCCGGGGTCAATTTACTGACGCTTTCAACCTTGTTATTGGGCACATAGTTAACCCAGGGATGAGAATGCGTCACTAACGCTGCGAATTCTTCTTCGCTGACGTCACGCCTGAGCTTCAGGGTGATTGCGGCGCTGTGGCAGCGTATCACGCCAACACGAATACACAATCCATTTACCGGGATCGCACCAGGAGACAAACCAAGAATTTTGTTTGTTTCGGCTTCACCTTTCCACTCTTCACGGCTATTACCATCCCCCAAATCGCTGTCAATCCACGGTATAATACTGCCCATTAAAGGTGCGCCGAAATTCTGTATCGGCATGTCAGCACTGTTAATTAACGCACTGACTTTATTGACTAAAGGCAGCACTGAACCTGATGATGCCAGTTCATCAGAGGACAAATGCTTACTGATCCAGGCACTTTGAACAATTAATTCCCTGACATATTGCGCCCCCGCACCTGATGCAGACTGATAGGTCATAACGCTCATCCATTCGATCAGGTCAGCCTTAATCAACCCAGCCAGCCCCATAAGACTCAGCGTGATGGAACAGTTGCCACCGACAAAAAGTTTAATTCCCTCTTTAACGGCACGATCAATCGTGGGGCGATTGACGGGGTCGAGAATAATGCAGGCTTTCTCATCCATCCGTAGTGCTGAGGCCGCGTCAATCCAGTAGCCTTGCCAGCCACGATTAATCAAAGCAGGATAGATTGCTTTTGTGTAATCACCGCCCTGACAGGTAATGATGATATCCATTTCGGCCAGGTCACTGATGGAATTAGCATCTTTGAGTGTGTAGCTGACGCCGCCAATGACTGGACCGGCGGCCCCGGGGCTTGAAGTACTGTAAAAATGCGCTGAGATATCGTCGAAGTCGTTCTCTTCGACCATTCTCTGTAATAAAACAGAACCGACCATTCCTCGCCAACCAACAATACCAACCTGCTTCATTTGTTTAGCCTTATCAACGTTACAAGAATGTTAATTTCCGCATCAGGTTATATCTCATCCCAGGAAGAAGATCACTACGGACTGCAGCTAATTCCTTAATTATTAAAATGTTTCATAAGACATCAGTGATATTTATACCTGATAAAACCATCAGTTTAAAAACGATCGCAGGCATGACGTGCAATGACTGTCATTGAAGAATGAAAGAGCAATTATTAAGAAGGGAATCTCTGGCAAAGGGGGAGCCCGGAATTGGCTGCCGGGCCTGGTGAATAGTTCAAAATGAGTGATGATTGTTCTGACAATCAGGCCGCTTTCACAGCCCTGATTTTTTTCGTGTCAGCCGCATCGGATTCCGTTTTATCCGCTACAGCTGGAGCATTGAGATCGGGAAGCTTGCTGGTACGCAGAATATGCTGCACGGTCTCTTTCTGCTCGGCGAGATACAGGCCAAGATTTTCAGCCTGCGTTTCATCCATCTGCATTCCGCTTTGCAACAGCCAGTCGGTGAACGCGTCTGCCATATCGAGCAGCTTGTCGTGAGCGTCAGCCTCTTTCTTACTGGCAAATGTCATTTTCTCTTCACCTTTTCTTACGACAACAAATTTTGTTTCAACAGCCATCGTGCACCTCGCTATACTGTATTTATATACAGTATAGCAGTAACAGATCGACGTTGCAGCAAAATATGCATTACTGGCGAAGCTGCTGCGTTTCCGGGCCACCCAAACTCCGTCGCCATGCCCCAGGCGCCTGACCATACTGACGCTTAAAGCTGCGGTTGAAGGACTGCTGGGAGTCAAAGCCAAGTGCTATCGCCACGTTCAGAATCGGTTCATCGCTGCGGGTTAAGCGCTCAACCGATTTTTGCAGCTTTTGCGCGCGAATATACCCGGCGAGGGGATAGCCGGTATGCTCTTTAAACAGGCGCTGGAGGTGCCATTTTGAGTAGCCGGAACGCCTGGCGACGGACTCAATGTCCAGACGGCTATCCAGGTTGTTGTCGATCCAGTCGAGTAAATCATGCATAAATGCGCCAGTGTTCATCTGGTTGCCCTCACGCTGCTTGTATAAAAGTATCTTTGTCTGTTGCATTAAAAGGTGGCGCGTTTTTGTAGTAATTGCAAGTTTTATTGTTGCATTTAAAACCCTGAGCGAAACGGGTCTTTTTACATCCGCTCAAATAGCACATAAAGTGCAACAATTATTCTTGCACTTAGTTAAGCGCCTTCCTACAATCGCCGCGATAGTGTACTCGCAACTGTTACAGTTTTGTGGCGATGAACGACACAAATGGCCTTGAGACAGCCACCGGACAAAGGAAGTGGCGCGGTGCCTCCTGCTGCGTCTTGCCCGGCGGCGATAATGACTGGAATAAAAATAATGAGCCTGCAAAAAACCTGGGGTAACTTTCATCTGAACGCGCTGGGGGCAATGTTGCTCTCCGTGCTGCTCGTCGGATGCGATAACAGCGTCGCGCAAAATGCCGCGCCGCCTGCGCCCGCCGTCAGCGCTGCTGACGTGGTGGTGAAATCTATTAGCCAGTGGGATAGCTTTAACGGACGGATTGAAGCGGTGGAGAGCGTTCAGCTACGTCCGCGCGTTTCCGGCTACATTGATAAAGTGAATTACACCGACGGCCAGGAAGTGAAGAAGGGCGAGGTGCTGTTCACGATTGATGACCGAACCTATCGCGCCGCGCTGGAACAGGCGCAGGCGAACCTGGCGAGAGCCAAAACGCAGGCCAGCCTGGCGCAAAGTGAGGCTAACCGTACCGATAAGCTGGTCAATACCAACGTTGTCTCCCGTGAAGAGTGGGAGCAGCGTCGTTCGGCCGCCACTCAGGCGCAGGCCGATATTCGCGCCGCGCAGGCGGCAGTGGACGCCGCGCAGCTCAACCTGGACTTCACCAAAGTCACCGCGCCTATCGATGGTCGCGCCAGCCGGGCGCTGATCACCAGCGGGAACCTGGTGACTGCGGGCGACACCGCCAGCGTCCTCACCACGCTGGTCTCGCAGAAAACCGTTTACGTCTACTTTGACGTGGACGAGTCAACCTACCTTCACTACCAAAACCTGGCCCGCAGCGGGCAGGGGGCGTCCAGCAATCATACGGCGCTGCCGGTTGAGATTGGCCTGACGGGCGAGGAGGGCTATCCCCATCAGGGCAAAGTGGACTTCCTTGATAACCAACTGTCGCCAGGTACCGGCACCATCCGTATGCGCGCGCTGCTGGATAACGCGCAGCGTCAGTTCACGCCGGGACTGTTTGCCCGCGTACGCCTGCCGGGCAGCGCCGAGTTCAAAGCTACGCTTGTCGACGACAAAGCGGTGCTGACCGATCAGGATCGTAAATACGTCTATATCGTGGATAAAGAGGGGAAAGCGCAGCGTCGTGACATCACGCCGGGACGTCTGGCAGACGGTTTACGCATCGTGCGGCAGGGGCTGAACCCTGGCGATAAAGTCATCGTCGAGGGTTTACAGAAAGTGTTTATGCCGGGCATGCCGGTTAACGCGAAAACCGTTGCCATGACCGCCAGCGCCGCCCTCAACTGATCCCTTGACCTGAGAATCCACCCATGGACTTTTCCCGCTTTTTCATCGACAGGCCGATTTTTGCCGCGGTCCTGTCGATTCTGATTTTTATCACAGGGTTAATCGCCATCCCGCTGCTGCCGGTGAGCGAATATCCTGACGTCGTGCCGCCAAGCGTGCAGGTGCGTGCGGAGTACCCAGGCGCCAACCCAAAAGTGATTGCCGAGACCGTGGCGACGCCGCTGGAAGAGGCGATCAACGGCGTTGAGAACATGATGTACATGAAGTCCGTCGCGGGTTCCGATGGCGTGCTGGTCACTACCGTCACCTTCCGTCCGGGAACCGATCCGGATCAGGCACAGGTTCAGGTGCAAAACCGCGTCGCGCAGGCCGAAGCGCGTCTGCCGGAAGATGTGCGGCGTCTGGGCATCACCACCCAGAAACAGTCCCCGACGCTGACGCTGGTGGTGCATCTGTTTTCGCCTAACGGTAAGTACGACTCCCTGTATATGCGTAACTACGCCACGCTGAAGGTGAAGGACGAACTGGCGCGTCTGCCCGGCGTCGGCCAGATCCAGATTTTCGGCTCCGGCGAATACGCGATGCGCGTCTGGTTGGACCCAAATAAAGTGGCGGCGCGCGGTCTGACCGCCTCGGACGTGGTCACGGCGATGCAGGAGCAAAACGTACAGGTCTCCGCCGGTCAGCTTGGCGCCGAGCCGCTGCCGAAAGAGAGCGATTTCCTGATCTCCATTAACGCCCAGGGGCGTCTGCATACCGAAGAAGAGTTCGGCAATATTGTCCTGAAAACAACGCAGGATGGCACGGTCGTCCGCCTGCGCGACGTGGCACGTATCGAAATGGGCTCTGGCAGCTATGCGCTGCGTTCCCAGCTGAACAATAAAGACGCGGTCGGGATTGGTATCTTCCAGTCGCCGGGGGCGAACGCCATCGATCTGTCTAACGCGGTGCGCGCGAAAATGGACGAGCTGTCCACGCGCTTCCCGGCGGACATGAAGTGGGCGGCACCTTACGATCCGACGGTCTTTGTGCGCGATTCGATCCGTGCGGTGGTGCAAACGCTGCTGGAAGCGGTGGTGCTGGTGGTGCTGGTAGTCATTCTGTTCCTGCAAACCTGGCGCGCGTCGATCATTCCGCTGATCGCGGTGCCGGTGTCGGTGGTGGGTACCTTCAGCATTCTCTACCTGCTGGGCTTCTCGCTGAATACCCTCAGCCTGTTCGGGCTGGTGCTGGCCATCGGTATCGTGGTGGACGACGCCATCGTGGTGGTGGAAAACGTCGAGCGAAACATTGAAGAGGGGCTTGCTCCACTTGCGGCGGCGCATCAGGCGATGCGCGAAGTGTCCGGGCCGATTATCGCTATCGCGCTGGTGCTGTGTGCGGTGTTTGTGCCGATGGCGTTTCTGTCGGGCGTTACCGGCCAGTTCTACAAGCAGTTTGCGGTGACGATCGCGATTTCCACGGTCATCTCCGCCATTAACTCGCTGACGCTCTCTCCGGCGCTGGCGGCACTGCTGTTAAAACCGCACGGCGCGCCGAAAGACTTCCCGACCCGGCTTATCGATCGTCTGTTCGGCTGGATTTTCCGTCCGTTTAACCGCTTCTTCCTCCGCAGCTCGAACGGCTATCAGGGGCTGGTGGGCAAAACGCTGGGACGACGCGGCGCGGTATTTGTGGTGTATCTGCTGCTGCTCTGTGCCGCAGGCGTCATGTTTAAAGCGGTGCCCGGCGGGTTTATTCCGACGCAGGACAAGCTTTACCTGATCGGCGGCGTGAAAATGCCGGAAGGCTCTTCGCTGGCCCGCACCGACGCGGTGATCCGCAAAATGAGCGAAATCGGGATGAATACCGAAGGCGTGGACTACGCGGTCGCGTTTCCGGGGCTGAACGCGCTGCAGTTCACCAATACGCCGAATACCGGGACGGTCTTCTTCGGCCTGAAGCCGTTCGACCAGCGTAAACATAGTGCGGCGGAAATTAATGCGGAGATTAACGCGAAAATCGCCCAAATCCAGCAGGGCTTTGGCTTCTCCATTCTGCCGCCGCCGATTTTAGGACTGGGTCAGGGGTCGGGCTATTCCCTGTACATTCAGGATCGCGGTGGTCTGGGCTATGGCGCGCTGCAAAACGCGGTGAACACCATGTCCGGTGCGATTATGCAGACGCCGGGAATGCACTTCCCGATCTCAACCTACCAGGCTAACGTTCCGCAGCTGGACGTGCAGGTTGACCGCGATAAGGCGAAAGCGCAGGGCGTATTGCTGACCGATCTTTTCGGTACGCTGCAAACCTATCTGGGCTCGTCGTACGTCAATGACTTCAACCAGTTCGGGCGCACCTGGCGCGTGATGGCGCAGGCCGACGGGCAGTTCCGCGACAGCGTGGAAGATATTGCGAATCTGCGCACCCGCAACAGCCAGGGCGAAATGGTGCCGATTGGCAGCATGGTGAACATCACGACCACCTACGGGCCGGATCCGGTGATCCGCTACAACGGTTACCCGGCGGCGGACCTGATTGGCGATGCCGACCCGCGCGTGCTTTCATCTGCGCAGGCGATGACGCAGCTGGACGCGATGTCTAAGCAGATCCTGCCGAACGGGATGAACATTGAATGGACGGACCTGAGCTTCCAGCAGGCCACCCAGGGGAATACGGCGCTGATCGTCTTCCCGGTCGCGGTGCTGCTGGTGTTCCTGGTCCTGGCGGCGCTGTATGAAAGCTGGACGCTGCCGCTGGCGGTGATCCTCATCGTGCCGATGACCATGCTGTCCGCGCTGTTTGGCGTCTGGCTGACCGGGGGCGATAACAACGTCTTCGTGCAGGTAGGGCTGGTGGTGCTGATGGGGCTGGCCTGTAAAAACGCCATTCTTATCGTGGAGTTTGCCCGCGAGCTGGAAATTCAGGGCAAAGGCATCATGGAGGCCGCGCTGGAGGCGTGCCGCCTGCGTTTACGCCCGATTGTGATGACCTCCATCGCCTTTATTGCCGGGACCATTCCGCTGATCCTTGGTCACGGCGCGGGTGCAGAAGTGCGCGGCGTCACCGGGATCACGGTCTTCTCCGGGATGCTGGGCGTGACGCTGTTTGGTCTGTTCCTGACGCCGGTGTTTTACGTGACGCTGCGTAAGTTAGTGACGCGTGGTAAAGAGGAAAGGGAAGTTCTGCCTGCCTAGGGATATTGCAGATAATAAAAAACCGCCTTCATAGTGAAGGCGGTTTTTTTTCGCATCAGATAAAACGTTATGACGTTTTTTGATACTGGGCAATGAGGTCGGGGAGCGGATCCCATCCGCTGCTGTCGGCGTTTTTGACCGCTTCCAGGGCGCTTGCCACGGTATGGCGGGCCAGTACCGCTAACGACGCCTGCTCAGCTTCTTCGGAAATCGATTTGAAATACCAGCAGGCGTTCGCGCTGACAACGCAGCGGGCCGGTACGTCAGGGCGCGACGCCCACAGCTTTTTATCTTCGATGACCGACAGGTAGATATCGCGCAGGGTGATCTCTTCCGGTGGGCGACCAAGATGAATGGAGCCGTTACGTCCAAGCGTTGAGACGATAATGCCGTCTCGCGTCAGCGGAACCATCAATTTGCGGATGAAGCTCGGGTTCGCTTCCAGGCCGTAGGCCAGAATCGCACTCGTTGAACGTTCACCCAATTGCTCCGCCATCGCTACGCTGAGAACCATCTGCAAAGCTGTCGGGAAGCGGTAATCTAACATTTCTCTGTCCTGGGTTGCGGTGAATCTTATTCTTTTTGGCACCGCAGAGGTGAATAAGCAATAAACAACAATATAACAAATACGGTAATTATTTTGAAGCAATCTGCGGCATTTGCGATCAAACCCCCTGTTCTGCTTTAGCTAAACGTGCGGTTCGGGAAGTCAACCGTCACCATGAGGCCTCCTTCAGCGGAAGTGCTCAGGTTTACGCTGCTGCTGTGTTGCTGCGCCACCGCTTTGACGATGGCAAGCCCTAGCCCGCTGCCGCTTTGCACCTGATTGGGATCGCGGAAGAAGCGGTCGAACACGCGCTCCCGCAGTTCAACCGGAATGCCGGGTCCTGCATCTGAAACGCGAAGCCGCGCGAAGCTATCTACTACACGGACATCGACCTGAATCCGCCCGCCCTCGGGGCTGTACTTCACGGCGTTCTCAATAAGATTATCAATGAGCGACACCAGGCGTTCCCTGACGCCTGAGATCCAGATTTCATCCTCGGCGAAGAATTCCAGCTCAATGTCGCGCGCAGACGCTAGCGGCTCCAGCTCGGCCATTCGTTCCTGAATAAGCGTTGTCAGCGGCACGGGCTCCATAGCCGTATCAATACGCGCTTCACTGTGCATCATCAGCAGCAGTTGGTTGACGAGACGCGCGGCGCGGCTGTTGCTGCGAATCACTCCCGCAAGCAGCTCCTGCTGGTTCTCGCTGATGACCCAGGACTGCAGCGCTTCCACGTTGATGCGCATCGCCGCGAGGGGGGTACGCAGCTCGTGCGCGGCATCCGCAATGAAAACCCGTTCCCTTTCCGCGCTTTCACGGACTCTGGCAAGGAAGTCATTGATCGCGTCCACCATCTGACGAAGCTCCCTGTGCCTGGGAACGGCTTTTAAGGGGGAGAGATCGTCAGGCGTGCGTAACGTAATTTCATTGACCACCTTACTCCAGGGACGCATCGCAATGCGTATTGACAGCCATGCGGGAAACAGCAGAAAAGGGAAGCAAACCAGCAGCGGCAGGATGTAGTAGCCACGTGAGTTCAGATAGATAAAGAAGTTCCAGCCGCTGGCTGGGGTGAAAAGGGTAACCTCCACATTGGAGTGAGGGGATTTGAGGGTGCGGCTGGTCCAGACGCGACCTCCACTCTGAACGTGTTCCAGTTCTCCGGGCCGGGTGTTTGCTACTCCGCCAGGTGCCCCTTTTGATGAAAATATAACGGCATTATTCTTGCGAACGATGAGGTTAATCGACAGCACGGGATCGTCCCCGCCGCCATAGCCTTCACGCAGCGCCTTACTGAAGGCTTCCAGCACCGCGGTGCGATCCTGCGGGCGTCCGTCCATACGCTCGACCAGGGTAAAAAGGGTTTCGTAGGTATTACTGCCCGTGAGGATAGGAGGACTGCGCAGGTCCTCCCACAGAATGAAGGTGACAAAAAGACACCACAGCAGGGTAAGCAGCAGCAGCTGGGCGATAATAATTCGCCGTACCAGCGTTGGGCGTCTCAGGTGATACCAGACGTTTTGCATCAGCCGGTCACCTTCTGAATGGATACGGTATCAATGACGTACCCGACGCCCCGCACCGTTCGCACATAGCCGTCGCCGATCTTTCGCCGCAAATTCCCCATATGCACGTCGAGCGCATTACTGAGGTTCTCTTTGTTGCCGAATATCCGTTCTTCCAGAAACCGTCGCGTAATTACGCGGTCAGCGCGCAGCATCAGCGTTTCCAGTAGCGCGTATTCACTGGCCGTCAGATCGATATGGCGCGCACTTACCGTCACGCGACGCGTCGGGACATGAAGAGATAGGCCTCGAATTTCTATCGCCTCATTCTCGAAACCGTAGCTGCGCCGCGCCAGGGCTCTGACTCGCGCCAGCAGCTCGGCGAGAATAAAAGGTTTGACGAGATAGTCATCCGCACCGGCATCCAGCCCGCTCAGCCGATCCTGCAATGTGCCTCGCGCCGTCAGGATGATGACCGGGATCCCCTTGAGCTGCTGACGCAAACGCGTCATCAGGCTCATGCCATCGCCGTCGGGCAGTCCCAGGTCGAGCAAAATAAGTTCCGGCACGCAGACGTCCAGCTGATGCAGCGCATCCTCTTTACGGCGTACCCATATGACGTCAAATCCTTGATCTGAGAGGGCGATACGTACGCCATTGCCGAGATCGAGGTCGTCTTCGATTAGTAGAATTTTCACACTGGTAACTGTATCAACCGTGAATGAAGAACATCTTAAGAAAAAAACGGTATCAGGAAATCTGTCCGGGTTACAGCATCTGCTCGCGCTTCAGTGTTTCTTCATTTTCGGCTCATCAGAACCTTAGGGTCAGTATTCAAAATGGGCGTTCTGGCGGTTAACCGCATGCATCGTCATCATTTGAATCCAAAAGGGCTTCTGTAATGAGAAACATCGAACTGCGTCATACGTTCCCCCATTTACTTTCGGGCCGCAGCCTGAAAAACATCGCGCCGGGCGTCGTTCTGGCGTTACTGGCCACGCCCGTACTGGCGGCAGAACAGAGTCACGAAAACGTCTTAACCCTGGGGGGCGGCGTGGATGTCGCGCCACGCTACTCGGGTTCAGATAAAACTCGCGTCTCAGCGGCTCAGGTAGTGGATTATTCCATGGCAAATGGCTTCTTTATCGGCACCACGCGAGGGATCGGTTACGGCAACAACATTGGTAACCTGGATTACAGCGCAGCGCTGAGCTATCGAGTTGGTCGTAAAGATAAAGACGTGAGCAGCGATTCGATCAGCTCCGGCAGCGACGAGCTGCGAGGGATGGGCGAGATAAAAGGCTCGGCTATTGTTGTGCCTGGGCTGGAGTACAAGGTGACCGACTGGCTTCATCTACAGCTGCAGGCTGAGGTACCGGTTTCTGAAAGGGACAACGGTGAAGCGGTACATTTCGGCATTTCCAGCCCGTTCTACACCTCACCAACAAATGCGGTGACGCTGGCGCTGACCGGCAGTTGGGGATCCGACAAGTATATGCAGACGTATTACGGGGTCAACGCCGCCCAGTCGGCCGCATCAGGCTTTGCCCGACATGACGCCGGGGCCGGGATTTATGCCTGGTCGATGAATCTGGACTGGACCCACAAGCTCACCTCGCGCTGGAGCGTGCTTGCCTCAGCGGGCGTGACGCAGTTGACGGGGGATGCGGGGGATAGCCCGATTGTGCATCGTAAAACGTCCCCTACGGGGAGTTTGAAGGTGACGTACAGTTTTTGATGGTGGGCTGTGGTGGCTTAAAGTTTTGAGCGCGCACTAACAGTGTAGATAAGCCGCTCCGGTTGAGATGGCGGGGCGGTTATCCTTGCTGATAGTTACAGCACTGCACACGTGTTTGACGGATTTATCTAAAGCTCCATTGTGCTGTAATGACAAACACGGAGGGGATGATAATATCCACATCCATTCCAAAATAAGACATAAATCTATAGTTTATTGAGTACAGTTTTATTTCATCGGCAGAGCAGCCTCCAGGTATAATGTCCGCTCAGATAAACGGCAAAGAGGGTGTGATAAAATGCTGACATATATCACTATAGGTACAAATGACCTTCAGCGCTCCGTGGCGTTTTATGACGCTGTTTTTAGAGTGCTTGGCTATTCACGTGTGCCTGCCTGGACAGAAGGTTGGGCAATGTGGGGAGATGAAAATAATCCGGAGGAGGGTTTCAGCTTCTGTATTTGCCCTCCTTTTGACGGGCATCCCGCAACGGCGGGAAACGGGACAATGTTCGCATTCCGTGCCGATAACGCGGACCTTGTCAGACGGTTCCATGCGGCAGGCCTCCTTGCGGGCGGGAAGAATGAAGGCGCGCCGGGTACACGAACCGCGTACGGTCCCGATTTTTATGTTGCCTACCTGCGCGATCCTGATGGGAATAAGCTGGCATGTGTTTGCCAGCATTATTCTTCGGAGACAGATGAGTATTCAAAGGAACAATAGTTTCTCCATGGATGAAATTTAGAATGTTTAGCGGTGACTAAATCAGCCGTGTAATAGGGCGTTCCCTACGAGTAATCTCAATTCAGAACACGGCTGGCGCAGACTGCCTCTGGCTCGATGCGGACGATCTGACTGTGCTTAAGGTCCGCAGTGAGCGAGAAGCAGACGAGAAATGAAGATGATTGCCCGTGATGTTGTGTCCGGGGTAGCTTTGTAAGGTGGTCAGGCTGTTATTACAATTCCCGAACCGAGAGCTGTGGAGAGTTACTCTCTGGGTAAAAATGGATCCGGCCTACATTTTGATGAAATGCTTCTGGTATTTCTTATTTACAGATAAATGAGAGGGCTTTTGACACCACACTTCGTGGCGTAATGGTAAAGTGTCGTGATGCTCACTCTGGATGGGTTTGCTTCTATGCTGCAGAGGTATTTGTAAGAAACACCCATTTTATTAGCGAGTTGTTGTCGCGTCAGGCCAGCGATACTGCGCCATTCCATCAGCGTTTTTTGGAGGGTTTCCTTTAAAACTTCATTTTCAAGGCCGCTTTTTACCGCTGTTACAGTGAGTGCCTCTTTTCTGACATTATCCCAGCATTCATGGTTACCCGGTTTTGAGGGGGTCTGTCGGTCTGCCAAAAATGCTACGGCGTCATTCTGGTTGTAATGCTTCTTTTTCTTCATCGTTACGCCTAGAATTACCCCATCTTCAACAGTTCTGCTAATGAAAATGACTCTTTGTATGCCTGCTCCTTCTGTTTGAATCCCTGTTAAATTCTCATCTACTCTGAACAGAGTAGTGAAATCATCGCCGTTCAAAAATCTGTCGATAGCATGTATCACCTTCGCCCGGGAGTGGGTCGGGAGAGCTAAAAACTCTGCCTGTGCTGTTCCAGTTATTTTCATATTTTTGGGGCTCCGGTGTTGATTAGTTGCATTTTTTGTTTAGGCAGTAATTTACCTTTTCAGACCTGATGAACACGAATGTCCAGACCTTTAAACGCATTCACATATTCTTTTACTGTATTTTCCTCTGTCACAATGACATCGATATCGGTACTTTTTGCCACAACATATCTTGCGACACCGGGCATTTTCTCTGCGGTTAGAGCAACAATGTTTTCGCTGCTTTGATGTATGACGGCTTTTTTGAATTCACAGTCTGCGTAGTCGTAACCCGTTAATCCCGATTCCGGGGCCATCGCGCACCCACCAATAAAAGCCTGATCAAAATTTATCCCCTGGATCTGAGCTAATGCCGTGGAACCGATACAACCGTTCACACCCTTGTGAATCTGCCCGCCAAGGATAATTACTTCGCACATCGGTTTATTCAGAAGTACGGTCGCTATTTCAGGCGAATTCGTTACCACGGTTAAGCTCAGGTCTTCCGGAAGAGCCTCCGCCATGACCAGATTGGTCGTTCCTGAATCGATAAAAATGCAGGTTTCCGGTTTCACAAGTTGTGCACATTTATGCGCGATCTTGCTCTTTGATGAGGTGTTCAGGGATTTTCTGACATCAAAATCACTCACTTCAGGGATGGTGATCACCGCTCCACCATAGACCTTCTTACAAAACCCATCTTTGCTAAGTTCATGTAAATCACGGCGAATTGTATGTTCAGATACATTAAGGGTACTGGCTAACTCGGTCACAAGCACCCTGCCAGTCTCCCGGAGAGATTCTTTAATGAGCTCTTGTCGTTGGTCGGGGAAAGTTGCATAATCGAGCATGTTTTTTCCTGAAGTTATCTAAATCAAGCATCAGAGAGCATGATCGTGCATAAGCAATCCTCATGTCAACTCTCTGTACAGAAAGATGAGGCCTGAACGTGTTAGCAAATCCTGATGTGCGTTTTCTGAACCAACTCGCTGCGTTATCCGAAGATCTTATTTTGAAGGAACACGTTGTGGCCGCAAAAATACAGGGAGGGCGTGATGTTTCGGAAAACGAACACTATCCTGAGGGCAGTGACAGGGTTCTGAATACCCTGAAGGACTACATTTCGACGGAATACCCTGCACACGCGGTGGATGACCATAGTCGGGATGTTTCTGAGAATGAGTTTGTCTGGTCTGTCGATGTATTTACCACTGAACGACTGAGTGATCATGGCTTACCGGCGAAAGGCGTCTCCGCAGGGTTGTCTCACCGGGGAAAAAGCGTGGCAGGTATGGTTGTCAGGCCATTCACGCGGGAACGTTTCTGGGCCGAAGGCGCTGAGGCGCTGACCTTTGGCCCTCTCGGTCAGTTTCGTCTTAACACCAGAAGAAATATACAGTTGCATCAGTCGATTATGCATGTCAGTGAAGATGACTTTTTCAATGAGGTTACCCAGAAAGGCATTCAAAACCTGTCTTCCCGTGTGCTTATGACCCGACAGGGTGACCCGTGCCACGCAATGACCATGCTGGCTGCCGGCTACATCGATCTGTGCATCATCCATCCCGACAAGATGAGTGCACTCTCTCCCCTGATCCTGCTGGTCAAAAATGCCGGGGGATGTGTGACTGAATTGTCCGGACAACATGCCGGGTATCTGGCCAGCTCCGGGCCGGTTCTTCATGCAGAAATCCTCAGAGTGCTCAATTCAGCTAAATAAAGGTAATTCATGTCCATTTCAACACTGGAACGCTATCAGCGTTTGGGTACGAAACTTATTTTGTTTGTCGCCGGCTTTAGTACATCTTCATGGGCTGTGGTGGTGCCTTATGCCAGAGCCAATACCGGCGTAAACGAAGCAACATTAGGTACGCTTCTGCTTTGTCTCGGTGGCGGTGCATTGCTGGCCATGCCACTTACAGGATACCTGACGGCAAAATACAGCTGCAAAAAGGTCATCCGGGTGTCCGTCTGGAGCATTATTTTTTCACTGCCTTTACTCTCATTGATTGCCTCACCGTTGCTGCTGGCGGCAGTACTGCTGATATTTGGTACCGGGATTGGTATTACTGCCGGTGCCATCAATATTCAGTCTGTTATCGTGGAAAAAAAGGCCGGTAAACCGCTTATGTCAGGCTTTCACAGTATGTACAGCTGCGGAGGAATTGCCGGTGCCGGACTCATGACCGTGCTCCTGTCTACGGGTGTACCGGTTTCTGTCGCGACGGCATTTATCTCGGTAGTGGTGATCGTGCTGTTCACAATAAGTCATAAAGGGCTACTAACTGAATCCAGCCATGCGGAAGGTCCCACTTTTGCAAGGCCAAAAGGGATTGTCCTGTGGATGGGGATTATTTGCTTCAGTGTCTTTCTTGCTGAAGGCACGGTTCTTGACTGGAGTGCCGTTTTCCTTACGGAGATCCGGGGCGTGGCCGAATCCAACGGCGGACTCGGTTTCGCAACTTTCGCGCTGGCAATGACCTTTGCCAGAATGATTGGAGATCGTGTCATTACCGTGCTGGGAGCCATACCTGTTGTGGTTGCCGGGGCCCTTATCGCTGCCGTCGGGTTTGCGCTCGTTCTGTTTATACCCGACTGGAAAATATCTTTAGTCGGATATGCGTTAGTGGGGCTGGGATGCGCCAACATTGTCCCTGTCATGTTCTCGGCTGCAGGTCGACAGGCTGCCATGCCCGCGGCGGTGGCCATTCCGGCAGTCACAACGATGGGTTACCTTGGTGTTCTGGCAGGGCCTGCCATCGTCGGATACGTTGCCCACTTCAGCACATTACCCACAGCTTTTATCTGTATCAGCGTACTGATGATCCTGGTTTCCCTGATGACTCTGAAAACGAGAAGCGTGATGGCAGGAAGAACCTGCTCCGCCGAATCAGGTGCCTGACTACCGGAAAGACTTTTGGCTTTATTTATTCCCAGCACTATCAGCGGAAACTTAAGTATCAGATGCGGCCCCATTCAGGATGATGACTATGGTTAAGATGACTGATGTCGCCCGTCATGCGGGCGTCTCTATCGCGACAGTATCAAGGGTGTTATCAGGCGCTAACGTTGTGTCCCCGGACACGCATAAAAGAGTCATGGATGTTATCGCTGAAACGGGTTATGCCATTAACCAGACGGCACAGAGTTTATCGGTGCAGTCTGCGGAAAATATTGGTTTGCTGGTCAGTGAGGCTGTCTATAAAACGCGGTATTTTCCTGAACTTATCCGGCTCACTACGCAATTTGCGCAGGAGCATAACAAGAAACTGATTATTACGGATGCCAGGGCTGACGCTGAGGATGAACGGCAGGGTATTGCCCGTCTGGAGAATCAGCAGTGCGCGGTGATATTGATCATGAGCGTATCCATGGGCAGCGCGGAGCTGGGGCGGATTATTGAGCAATCTGCGTCAGATATCATACTGATCAATAAACGGTTAAGGCAGAACCCGCGTCATGCTATCTGGGTGGATTATCAGCCGTGTATCCTCAGGTTGGTGGAGATGTTAACTCGCTATGAGCGGGAGGATATTGCCATCCTCGGTGATTTTTCAACTGGAACCCCTGATTGTGAAATTATTGAACAGTTCCGGTATGCGGCCAGAAAGCTAAAACTGCCTCGTTCGAAATATCATCTGGTTCCTTGCGCCAGGAATTTTCAGGCGGGGCGCATGGCTATGTCAGGCCTCCTGTCGGGAAAAAGGGCAGTATCAGCCGTCATTACCTGCAATACTGAAATCTATTATGGCGTTTCACAGATGCTGTCCGAACAGCACATACCGGTGTCTCCTTTACTGATTACGTTTGATGAAATTTACGATCCGGTACTTGAGCATCAGGATGTCAACGTTGTCGTTATAAATTACCCGGAACTTATCAGGGAAGCGTTACACAAAGCCGCAGCCTTGTTTCACAATGCCCCCGGCACTGACGCAAAGGTATTTCGGGGAAACCTTATTCTGAGAACGTTCTGACAGTTCGCCTCCTGCTGAAGGGAGGATTGTCATGCACCCGGTTACGGGCGCTGTCATTGTTTATGGATGACGAGTCAGCGCCAGCAGTCTGGCTGCCACAGCAGCACCATCATGTTTTCCCCGCTCCCATACATCTTCAAACTCATCCAGTACAACGCGGTAATCTCTGCCTTCGCTAACCTCATCACTCAGATAGGAAAACCCGTTAACGTATTTATCTATGGCAAGGAACCGACGGTTACCGAAGAGATACAAATCCGGCAATTCCGTATTGCAGGTCCGGGTTCTCCATTCCCGTTCAAAACGCTCTGCAATCTCCTTTAATCCAAGACCCTGACTCTCCCTGCACTGAAGGATATTGCTGATAAACACCACCGGGCATCCTGAACGCGATATCGCTGACGTGATTCCGTCTACCTGGATATGAGGAAGAATGCTGGTATAGAAGCTTCCTGGACCGAATACAATCAGATCGGCATCCCTGATGGCTTCCAGAACGGCTGGATTGGCACCTGCCGCGTGCCCGTCTGATGTGCGTAAGTCGATATTTCTGATGCCTATTGAGGCATCTGATTCGGCGAGTTTGGTAATTTTATCCTGAGGAGAGACAACCTTCCCGTCATTCAGGGTTGCCGACAGAATAAGATCGTTATTGAGCGAAGAAGGCCAGACGTTACCTGCAATGTCGCACAACTTTTTGAACACAAAAATGGCTGTGTTGATATCCCTGTTATGTGCCAGATAAGCACCGGAAAGAATAAAATTCCCGATACTGCCATTACGGTAATCAAAGTCATTCCCGGCTTCTGCAGCAAAGGTCTTCAGGTAATTTACGATAGCGCCCCTGAGACCGGGCTCCAGCCGTTCAAGTACGGGGTGGTATCCCTCCAGATAGGCTGTAAATTCTGCTCTCGCATCCTGCGACAGCAGATCGGAAGATAAGCGCGTGTTACAGATGCGCACGACATCTCCCGACCGTTTTTCCCCGTGAGCCATCGTCATCAGAGCCTGACGGATATCTCCCACGGACAGCATATCGAGACTCAGCCTGATGGATCTCGAACTCCCGCCACTGTCCCAGGCGGGCACGACGCGGGTCAGAGATATATCATCCCTGCACAAAGCATTATTCAGGGAGCGACAGGCGCTCCCACCTGAAAACAGAACCACTCGTTTCATTTACGTGCTTCCTCACAAGCAATCTCATGCCCAGTACTTCTGATTCAGAAGGGGCCTGATTATATAAAACAGCTCGATCGTGCTCGATCTGGCAGTTTTCATCTTTACACTATGCTCGATTATGATACTTTGTGAGAGGCACGACAAGATCTGGCCGTATTTTTCAGAAGTGAGTTTGCCGGCAACTTCATGAGATAGCATTCATCCGGACGAAACCGGTAGCAGGAAACGCTCCACGCTGCATACGAAGGAAACAGAATTAATGAACGAGAAATTACCGTCCTGCGCTGACACCGGGGTGGAACGTGTCCGTCTTAAAGACGGGGATTACTTTTTCCCTGCTGAACCCGCCATAAAAGCGGATTCTTTGCGGACAAAATCGCTCCTTCATCGTTTTAACCACACCGATCCCGCTCATACGGATCCCCGCCTGCAATTGATGAAAGAGTTGCTGCCTGAATGTGGGGAAGGAGTATCTGTCACCACGCCTTTCCACTGCAGCAGAGGGTATAACATTCGGGCGGGGAAGAATTTCTACTGTAACGTTGACTGCGTCATCCTTGATCTCACTGACGTTATCATCGGGAATGATGTGCAGCTAGGGCCGCAGGTGAATATATATACCGTTAGCCATCCCGTTGACCCCGGCCACCGAAGCACCGGGATCGAATATGTCCAGCCGGTCACCATCGGCGACCGCGTCTGGATAGGAGGGAAATCAGTCATTCTTCCGGGAGTAAAGATCGGCAATGATGTTGTTATTGCTGCCGGGAGTGTCGTGACCTGTGATATTCCGGACAGGGTTGTAGCCGGTGGGGTTCCCGCCAGAGTGTTAAAACATATTCAGTAAGGGAGTGTAACTAAAATGAAACGTTCACATGCTGGAAAAAGTATTCTCGATGAATCCACAATCGCTGAGGGTGTCAATCTTGTTGCTGACAGGCTTAATTCTGATTTCAGCGATGCTGTGATTATTACCGTCGTACCGGGCGGGATATTTTTTACTGCTGACTTAACCAGAAAGCTGAGTTTTGATCTTGAAATGGATTATATTTCCTGCCCACACACGCCCGGTGAGCGCAATAACGCGTCAGAGATTGTTTTCCATAATAATATCGGCATTGAGGGCCGACATGTGATCGTTATCGATGACGCGATCGAGTCCGGTGGAACAATGAAACGGCTTGTGGAGCATCTGACTGAAAAATATAAACCACAGTCAGTATCGGTTGCGGTCCTTTTCGTTAAGCCCGGACGCGTAACCATTCCTGCACACTGTTATTACGCTTATGAAATGGAGAATGATGATCTGCTCGTAGGGTACGGTATGCCCTGGCAGAACAAGTTCCGCAATCAGCCCTTTGTGGCTCAACTGAACAAAGACAACTGAGCCGGCTTCGGGTTAAAAACTAACGATGTCCGCTCCTGGCACAAACCTGACATTGGAGAAATAGTAGGTCAGTTTGGATCGAGGAGCGGAAGTATGCAATCGCTCTCATAGTTGATGTCAGCGGCACGCATGTCAGCCCAGGAAATGTTGTCAGTTACTCTATCCAGGGGACAGGTTCACCAATATGCTTACAGACTGGTGCATTATGCTGAAATACAGTCCTACTGAAGCTACCAAAAAATCCGCTCATGATATAAAGAGAACCTGGCCTGAAGCAGCATGGCGGATTTGAGCAAAGCGCGCCATTCAAAACATAATCATGATGCTAGCCGCGCATGTCGAAGCCGGATTTTTGAAAATCTCTATAAACTTCTGGATTGCTGAAGGCCGGGAATTTGGCTTTATGGGCGGCTGATTTTATCGCTTCGCAATAGGCTCTATTGCCGTTACTGGTTGAGATGCTTAAAGGTGTGCCATCCTGAGCAAATTCCATATGCAACCTGCATTTTTTCCCTTTCCAGTTTTGTGGCTCTTCAATTTCGGCGTTTATTGCCGCCCTGATTGCCCGCGCCTGCGCGCCCCATTCATCCCGATCGTCCCAGCGTCCTGAACCGCAATTACCCGTTGCCGTGGTCTTATGGCAACCGGAAGGGTGTAGCGGCGCGCATCCCGCGGCCAGGTTCACCAGTATAGCCATCATAGCGATTTTCTTTACTGCTTGAGACATTCCCACTTCTTACCCCGCAATCCATTTAAGCTTCAGTAATGTTTCAATATTCTTCCGTAATTCATGACCTCTTTTCAACTACCAATAACGGGTTATAACGTCGGCGACCTGGCTGCCGGTTCCACCTCCGACTAACCGTTCGTTTTTGAACTATGTTTAACACCAGTCAGAATAATAAAATGGTTAAGCATTTATAGGACCTGAGCGGCGGGGCCTCCGTCCGGAGCATTTGAAAGCCAGAACCTCACATAAAAGTGTGCCAACATTTCGTGGGTAATATTAATGTCCGGAGAATAACGTGGTCGGAAAGCTATTGTTGAACTACATGCCAGGGCTACAAAATTTGTTAGCCTACGATAAAAGCTGGCTAAAACATGATGTTAAAGCCGGGTTATCCGTTGCGGCTGTCGCGCTACCCGTTGCTATTGCTTATGCTGAGCTGGCGGGGGTTGGGGCAATAGTAGGGCTGTATTCCTGCATTTTACCGATGATAGCTTATGCACTGTTTGGCTCTTCACGTCAGCTTATTGTTGGCCCTGATGCCACGACCTGCGCGGTGATTGCGGCCGTCGTGTTTCCTCTCTCAGCAGGTAACCCCGAACTGCACTGGCAACTGACGATCATCATGACATTGATGATGGGCGGGTGGTGCCTGCTTGCCAGTAAATTTCGCCTGGGCGCACTTGCCGATCTGCTTTCTCATCCCATTCTTACGGGTTTGCTGAATGGCGTAGCTGTGACGATTATTGTCGGGCAATTAGGCAAGGTTTTTGGGATTAAGCTAGATGAAGCGCAGGTTATTGAGAAAATAATAGCCTTGCCAGGCCGACTTTCGGACAGCCATTTATTAACGATAGGAATATCGCTTATAACGTTAATTATTTTAATGGTTATCAAAACGTACCGCAGCCAGTGGCCAGCACCTTTAATTGCCATTGTGATAACAACGGCACTGGTATGGGGGACATCTGCGCAACAGTATGGTATTGCCACTATCGGTGGGGATGGCTTCCAGTCTGGTTTACCCGTCGTTCACTGGGGGGCGTTCCAGCCCGGTCCGATGCGTGATTTAGTGATCCCGGCGCTGAACCTGGCCCTGGTGAGTTTTGTCAGTCTGATGCTGACCGCCCGCAGTTTCGCCGCAAAAAATGGCTATGAAATTAATGCTGATGCTGAGTTCCGGGCTCTGGGTATTGCGAACATTATGTCTGGCTTATCTCAGGGGTTTGCTATCAGTGGAGCCGATTCCCGGACCGCGGTTAATGATTCCGTTGGTGGGAAAAGCCAGCTGGTTTCCGTGGTTGCAGCCTTACTCATCGGTATCGTCGTGGTATTTTTCACTCAGCCATTACAATATATTCCGGTATCTGCGTTAGGTATTGTTCTAATGTATGCATCGTGGTCATTGATTGATTTACGAGGGCTATGGAACCTGAGGCGCAGAAATAAACAGGCATTTCGCCTGGCTTTCTTCACCTTTGGCTGTGTGTTAATTATCGGCGTTATCCAGGGGATCGGCCTTGCGGTGTTGCTTGGGCTGTTACAGTTCCTTCGTACGGTGTTTCGTCCCTCTGAGCACCTGCTGGGCACTGATGAAGATGGAATGATTCACTCGTTAGGGAATACCACCGATATTAAAATGGTTCCGGGCGTACTGATGTATCGATTTAACTCACCGTTGACCTATTTTAATGTGGCTTATTTTAAACGCCGGGTATTGAACCTGGTTGATGGTGCCGCTTTACAGCCTAAATGGGTGGTGATTGATGCCGTTGCCTGCTTCACCTATTCAGACATCAGTGTCCTGGCAACCATTAATGAGTTAAAGCGTGACCTGAAAGGTCGACAGATTAAATTAATCCTCGCGGGCAGAAAAACGGAATTAACACGCTGGTTTAAAGACAGTCGGCCAACAATGAATGACGATGACATGATTCTGGCACCAGACCTCTATTTGGCACTGCGGTTCATTCAAAGCAAAGAGAGTGCGAGTGAATCTGGTGGAGAGGGATAACTGGTTAAAGCTTGCCCGCCAACCGCGAGCAAGCCACACCCCTTAGCGATACAGCGTCTTTTCCGCAACCGGAATAAGGAGCCCGGATCGCCAGTCCGCGAGCGTCAGCTGCGCAAGCTTACCCAGCGAGGTATAAAACGGATGCCCGGCGTTGTCGACAAACACGGACAGGAAGCGGGGGCTCCACGGCAGCAGGTGCCACGCCAGAAGTTGAGCGCACTCCGCATCGCGGCCGTTCTCGGCCAGCCATGCCGCCAGCAGCAGTAATGTCCCGAAGTGATCTTCCGGTTCATTCTGCTGCATTTCAAATGCGATATTGTTCTCCCGCATCCACTGGCGCAGCGCGAGGGTCGAGTCGCCAAACAGCACGGATTCGCGGTCCAGCCAGACGGAGCCCCACGGTGGAGCGGGCAGGGCGTAAGGGCCAATAAACAGTCGTTGCCAGGCGTCCGTCAGCGGTTCGTCGGCAGACGCGGCAAAGGTGTCGGCTACGGGTCGCAGCGTTTCCGAAGGCAGGGGCCAGTCCTGAACCCATTCGCCCGCAGTGAGGGCCTGCACCAGCGGCGCGGCCTGCTCGCTGTCTGGTGCGAAATAAAACAGCGCACCCAGCACCCGGGCGCTGAACGCGAACGATTCACGATGTGAGACGTCTTTCATTACATCTTCCTTGTTCGCGCGGAGGGTGTCCGCGCGACGGTGTTAAACGATCATACAAACCATAGAATAAACTACGGTCAAGCCATTCACCCGCTACACCTTCTCGATCTGTACCAGATTGGTGTGCTGCGGGTTGCCTTTCGCCAGTGGTGAAGGGCGGTGCGTGGTCAGGGTGTTGATGCATGAGCCGTAGTCGATACGATCGCCACTCATATTGGCGTCGTGCCAGGCGCCCTGGCCCATGGCGCTCACGCCGGGCATGATGCGCGGCGTCACTTTTGCTTCAATTCTCACCTCGCCGCGACGATTAAAGACGCGCACCGTATCGCCGTTCTTGATGCCGCGCTTTTCGGCATCGACGGGATTAAGCCAGACCTCCTGACGGCAGGCCGCTTTCAGCACGTCGACGTTACCGTAGCTCGAGTGGGTACGGGCCTTAAAGTGGAAGCCAAACAGCTGCAGCGGAAACTGCGCACGCTCGGGCGCGTCCCAGCCGTCGAAGGTTGATGCGTAGACGGGCAGCGGGCTGATGGTTTCATCTTTTTCCAGCTCCCAGGTGGCCGCAATCTCCGCCAGCTTACTGGAGTATATTTCAATCTTGCCCGATGGTGTTTTCAGCGGATTGGCTTCCGGGTTCTCGCGGAATTTTTTATAGGCCACGAAGTGGCCGTTTGGATCTTTACGCTTGTAAATACCCATTTTTTTCAGCTCGTCATAGGACGGCAGTTGAGGGTCTTTTTCGAGCATTTTGGCATACAGGTACTGCAGCCACTGTTCCTGCGTGCGTCCTTCGGTAAATTTCTGATGAATATCCGGTCCGAGGCGTTTCGCCACTTCGCTCATGATCCAGTAGATCGGCTTGCGTTCAAACTTCGGCGCGGTCACGGGCTGGAGGAAAATCAGATAGCCCATATTGCCAGCATAATCGTTCGGAATGATGTCTTCCTGCTCGACGGTCATCAGGTCCGGCAGCACGATATCGGCGTACTTCGCTGACGAAGTCATGAAGTTATCGATGACCACGATCATCTCGCACTTGCTTTCATCCTGCAGGATTTCGTGGGTTTTATTGATATCGGAGTGCTGGTTGATGATGGTGTTGCCCGCGTAGTTCCAGATGAACTTAATCGGCACGTCCAGCTTATCTTTCCCGCGCACGCCGTCGCGCAGGGCGGTCATCTCCGGCCCGCGGGCGATGGCGTCCGTCCAACTGAAGCAGGAGATTTGCGTTTTGACCGGGTTGTCCGGCAGCGGCATACGTTCAATGGTGATGGTGTAGGTTGACTCACGTGCGCCGCTGTTACCGCCGTTAATCCCCACGTTCCCAGTCAGAATAGGCAGCATGGCGATGGCGCGGGACGTCAGCTCGCCGTTTGCCTGGCGCTGTGGTCCCCAGCCCTGACAGATGTAGGCCGGCTTCGCGGAGCCGATTTCGCGGGCAAGCTTAACGATGCGATCCGCCGGAATGCCGGTGATGCGTGAGGCCCACTCTGGCGTTTTCGCCGTGTGGTCATCACCCTGGCCGAGAATATACGCTTTGTAGTGACCGTTAGCGGGTGCGCCTTCCGGCAGCGTTTTTTCGTCGTAGCCAACGCAGTATTTATCCAGAAACGGCTGGTCGACCAGGTTTTCGTCGATTAACACCCAGGCAATGCCCGCCACCAGCGCGGCATCGGTACCCGGACGGATCGGGATCCATTCATCCTCGCGTCCGGCTGCCGTATCGGTATAGCGCGGGTCGATGACGATCATGCGGGCGTTGGACCGCTCGCGAGCCTGTTCCAGATAGTACGTAATCCCGCCGCCGCTCATGCGCGTTTCCGCCGGGTTATTGCCGAACATGACCACCAGTTTGGTGTTTTCGATGTCGGACGTGCTGTTACCGTCGTTGCTGCCGTAGGTGTAGGGCATCGCGCAGGCGATTTGCGCCGTGCTGTAGGTGCCGTAGTGGCTCAGAAAACCGCCGTAGCAGTTCATCAGGCGCGCCACCAGCGAAGCGTAAGGGGAGGAGCGGGTGATATTGCCGCCGACAATGCCGGAGGAATAGTTAATGTACACCGCTTCGTTACCGTATTTGGCCGCCACGTCTTTCAGGCTGGCGGTAATGGCGTTCAGTGCCTCATCCCATGTTATGCGCTCGAACTTGCCTTCACCGCGTTTGCCCACGCGCTTCATCGGGTAGTTCAGACGGTCAGGGTGATTGATACGACGGCGAATTGAACGTCCGCGCAGGCAGGCTCGCACCTGATGGTTACCGTAAATATCCTCGCCGGTGTTGTCCGTTTCGACCCAGTACACTTCATTGTCACGTACGTGCAGACGCAGCGCACAGCGGCTGCCGCAGTTGACCGAGCAGGCGCCCCACACCACGGTATCTTCAGGCGGCTGGACGGCGTTCTTCACCGCGGCGGCAGCGCTTTTAAGACCAAACGGAAGCGAGATCCCACCAGCGGCAAGCGCCAGAGAACCAATTGCGGTAGATTTCACGAGAGTTCGACGGCTAATTCCGCCGTGATGTTCAGTATCGGACATGGCTCACCCCATCATTATACCCGTCATACTTCAAGTTGCAGGTGCGTTGGCTGCACTCACTCACCCCAGTCACGTACTTATGTACGCTCCTGGGGATTCGTTCCCTTGCCGCCTTCCTGCAACTCGAATTATTTAGGGTATATAATTGCGTATTATTTTTCCCGAAATGATATCCGGGCTAATGATGGGGTGAGTGTTACTGATTTGGGGGGACTAAATATTAATCCTTATCAAATCAAAGGGGATTGAAGCTCAATTACTGAGGTTCAGCTGCCGCACCACTGCCGGTGCGGGTGTATAAAATTTTAAAGGTGTCGTTGGCGCAGTGGCCCACCACCTGCGTGCCCGCCTGATCGGCCTGGTCGTTAGGCACAATGCTCAGCGTAAAGCCTGACTCAGGCACGCCGTTGTTGATAATCTTCTGCTGAATGTCGCTTTTCACACGCTCGCAGGAATCCGGTGCCGCCAGCGCGGCCGTTGAGGCACTCATTAACAGCAGGGCGGTAATCCAGGGTAACCGTTTCATCTGTAGCTCCTTTTCTCTGTGTAGAGATTAATTTTAGCAGGCTTCGTGTAAACAACTGTATTTGCTAATATGATTGGGAATAATCTCCCTGTACGGTAATAAATGTGAAGAAATACGCAGCGATAACGCTACTGGCAGCAACACTGGTGGGGTGCGACAACAGCTCCGCGCCGCTGTCGTTTACGCCCGAGATGGCGAGTTTTTCGAACGAATTTGATTTTGATCCGCTGCGCGGCCCGGTCAAAGACTTTACTCAGACGCTGTTCAACGAGAAGGGCGAAGTGTCCAAACGGGTCACCGGCACCGTCTCGACGGAAGGGTGTTTCGATACGCTGGAGCTGCACGACCTGGAGGCCAACACCGGAGTGGCGCTGGTGCTGGATGCCAATTACTATCTTGACGCAGAAACCCAGCAGCGAAAAGTGAAGCTCCAGGGGAAATGCCAGCTGGCCGAACTGCCGTCAGCCGGGGTGACGTGGGATACCGACGACAACGGTTTTGTGGTGGCGGCGCACGGCAAAGAGATGGAAGTGAAGTATCGCTACGATACGGATGGCTACCCGCTGGGCAAAACCACCGTCTCCGGGGATCAGCATCTGTCCGTCCAGTCGACGCCGTCTAAAGATCTTCGCAAAAGAATGGATTACTCGGCGGTGAGCATGTTGAATGACAAGCCGCTGGGTAACGTCAAGCAGAGCTGCGATTACGATCGACACAATAATCCGGTGAGCTGCGATCTGACGATCACGGACGACAGCGTCAAACCCGCCGTTGAGCGCAAGTACACCATCAAGAACACGATTGAATATTACTGAGAATAAAACCGCGCAGGTTACTGCGCGGTAGGTCTCAGCAGGCTGGCGCCTGACGGCTTGTGCCCGGCCAGGTGCTGATGCTGGAAGATGCACATGCGAATGGTATTGCGATATTCACCGTTTATAAAGAACTCGTGAATCAGCTCGCCTTCCACCATAAAGCCCAGCTTGCGGTAGATATGGATCGCTTTCTCGTTCTCTTTGTCCACAATCAGGTAAAGCTTGTAGAGATTCAGAACGTTGAATCCGTAATCCATTGCCAGCTTCGCTGCCTGTGAGGCAAGGCCTTTTCCCTGATGCTCAGGGGAGATGATGATCTGGAACTCCGCCCGACGGTGAACGTGGTTGATTTCAACCAGCTCAACAAGACCGGCTTTTTCGCCTTCACACTCCACCACAAACCGACGTTCACTCTGATCGTGAATGTGCTTATCGTAGAGATCGGACAGCTCGACAAACGCCTCGTAAGGCTCTTCGAACCAGTAGCGCATCACGCTGGCATTATTATCGAGCTGGTGGACGAAACGAAGGTCTTCACGCTCCAGCGGACGGAGTTTAACGTCGCAGGATCCAGACATTACGGGGCTACCGTGCGGCCAGTGCGGCGATCCAGGCAGCGCAGAGTGTTAGGCTCCCAGTAGGCATTGACGTTTGCACTTTGCTGACACTTATCGCGCGCGTCAAAAGCGACATCTTCTTTGTCCCACTCTTTTTCAGCACGTTTGTTGACCTTCTGACGAAGGTTACGGGTGTCATTCCATTGTTCTTTGTCCATGGCGGCGTTCTGGCGGCTTTGCGCGCTGTCACCAGACTCAATAACGAGCTTGCTGGTTTCCGCTGTCGCAGAGGCGGCAAAGGCGAACGATGACAGCGCCAGCAGGGCTGTCAGACAAAGGCGTTTGCTTAATGTGGTCATAGCGTTTCCTTTTAAATGGGTGCAGATAATCAAGTTACCCCGTACAGATTCTACACTAAAGCGAAATGACGGCATACCCGCGGAGCAAGTATGGAAAAGTAAAGGGCATCATCAGGTATGATGGTTAAATAAATCCTCACCTGACGTGAAATATGCTTAAAACGACGCTGCTTTTTTTTGCCACCGCGCTATGCGAAATCATCGGCTGCTTCCTGCCCTGGCTCTGGCTGAAGAAGGGAGGAACCGTATTGTTGCTCGTTCCCGCAAGCGTCGCGCTGGCCCTGTTTGTCTGGCTGTTAACGCTGCATCCGGCGGCCAGTGGGCGCGTTTACGCGGCTTACGGTGGTGTTTATGTGTGTACTGCGCTGCTGTGGTTACGCGTGGTGGACGGCATCAAGCTCAGCGCATACGACTGGGCCGGGGCGCTGATTGCCCTGTGCGGTATGCTGATTATTGTGGCGGGATGGGGGCGCGCCTGAGTCCCCGGGTTTTGTGATCGTTAGCTGATTTTATGATCATTATACTTGTATGGTAGTAGGGTTGATGGGTAAATTTCCAGCATCACAACGAACGATGTAAGGAAAGGAATTATGAAGATTGTCGCGGCTGACGTGTTTGTTACCTGCCCGGGGCGGAACTTTGTCACCCTTAAAATCACCACCGATGAAGGGATTGTCGGCCTCGGTGACGCTACGCTAAACGGGCGCGAGCTCTCCGTTGCCTCGTACCTGAAGGATCACCTTTGCCCCCAGCTGATTGGCCGTGATGCGCACCGCATCGAAGACATCTGGCAATTTTTCTATAAGGGCGCCTACTGGCGTCGCGGCCCGGTCACCATGTCGGCCATCTCCGCCGTGGACATGGCGCTGTGGGACATCAAAGCCAAGGCGGCCAACATGCCGCTCTACCAGCTGCTGGGTGGCGCCTCCCGGGAAGGGGTGATGGTCTACTGCCATACCACCGGGCACACCATTGACGACGTGCTGGAAGACTACGCCCGTCATAAAGAGATGGGCTTTAAGGCGATCCGCGTGCAGTGCGGCGTGCCGGGCATGAAAACCACCTACGGCATGGCCAAAGGGAAGGGGCTGGCCTACGAGCCTGCGACCAAAGGCGACTGGCCGGAAGAGCAGCTGTGGTCCACCGAAAAATACCTCGATTTCACGCCGAAGCTGTTCGACGCGGTGCGCAGTAAATTCGGCTTTAATGAACATCTCCTGCACGACATGCACCACCGCCTGACGCCAATCGAAGCGGCGCGCTTCGGCAAGAGCATCGAAGAATTCCGCATGTTCTGGATGGAAGATCCAACGCCTGCGGAAAACCAGGCGTGCTTCCGCCTGATCCGCCAGCATACCGTTACGCCCATTGCGGTGGGGGAAGTGTTTAACAGCATCTGGGACTGCAAGCAGCTCATCGAAGAGCAGCTTATCGACTATATTCGCACCACCATTACCCACGCGGGCGGCATTACCGGGATGCGTCGCATCGCGGACTTCGCCTCGCTTTATCAGGTGCGCACCGGCTCGCACGGCCCGTCGGATCTCTCGCCCGTTTGCCACGCCGCCGCGCTGCATTTCGACCTGTGGGTGCCAAACTTTGGCGTCCAGGAGTATATGGGCTATTCCGAACAGATGCTGGAGGTCTTCCCGCACAGCTGGCGCTTTGATAACGGCTATATGCACCCGGGCGACAAGCCGGGGCTGGGCATCGAGTTTGATGAAAAACTGGCAGCGAAATACCCCTACGATCCGGCCTATCTGCCGGTAGCCCGTCTTGAAGACGGCACGCTGTGGAACTGGTAAACGAGGAGCGAACGATGAAAAGCGTAGTGATTCAACAGCCGAACGAACTGGTGATTGAAGAGCGGCCACGCCCGGAGCCAGGCGCAGGTGACGTCCGCGTCAAAATCACGCTGGCGGGGATCTGCGGTTCGGACAGCCACATCTATCGCGGCCATAATCCGTTTGCGAAGTATCCACGCACGATCGGCCACGAATTTTTTGGCGTGATTGACGCCGTGGGCGAGGGCGTAGACAGTGCCCGTCTGGGCCAGCGCGTCTCGGTTGACCCGGTGATCAGCTGCGGGCATTGCTACCCGTGCTCCGTCGGAAAACCGAACGTCTGCACCTCGCTGGTGGTGCTGGGGGTTCACCGTGACGGCGGCTTCAGCGAATATGCGGCAGTGCCCGCTAAAAATGCCTGGCCTATCCCGGATGACATTCCCGACCGACACGCCGTCATGGTTGAGCCCTTTACCATTGCCGCCAACGTAACGGGGCAGGCGAAACCGACGGAACAGGACGTCGCGCTGATTTACGGCGCTGGCCCGATGGGGCTGGTCACCGTGCAGGCGCTGAAAGGCGTCTATAAGGTCAAGCAGGTTATCGTGGTAGACCGCATAGACGAGCGCCTTGAGATGGCCCGGCGCAGCGGCGCGGATTGGGTCTTTAATAACGGCGAGCAGTCACTGCAGGCCGCGCTGGAGGAAAAAGGCATCAAACCGACGTTAATCATTGATGCCGCCTGCCATCCATCTATTTTGCAGGAAGCGATAACCCTGGCCTCTCCGGCGGCGCGCATCGTGCTGATGGGCTTCTCCAGCGAGCCGAGCCAGATTGTTCAGCAGGGCATTACCGGCAAAGAGCTGGCGATCTTCTCCTCGCGCCTCAATGCCAACAAATTCCCGGTCGTCATCGACTGGCTGAAGAGGGGACTGATCGACCCGGAAAAACTGATCACCCATACTTTTGACTATCACCACGTAACAGACGCCATCGAACTGTTTGAGAAAGATCAGCGGCAGTGCTGCAAAGTCTTACTCACGTTCGGCCAATAATCATTTACGCGATTAAGGGCCTGCGCAGACAGGCTCTATGTGGTTCGCATCTTACCTTTCAGAGATAGCCATCATGACACAAGCACAACCGCAACGATCCACTGCCGATCTGGTGAAAGCCGCCGTTTCCGGCTGGCTCGGCACCGCTCTGGAGTTTATGGACTTTCAGCTTTACTCGCTGGGGGCAGCTCTGGTCTTCCATGAGATCTTCTTCCCCGAACAGTCAGCCGCGATGGCGCTGATCCTGGCGATGGGGACCTACGGCGCAGGCTATATTGCGCGCATAGTTGGCGCCTTTATCTTCGGCAGAATGGGCGACAGCATTGGCCGTAAGAAGGTGCTGTTCATCACCATCACCATGATGGGGATCTGCACCACGCTGATTGGCGTCCTGCCGACCTATGCGCAGATCGGGATTTTTGCCCCGGTTCTGCTGGTGACGCTGCGCATTATTCAGGGGCTCGGGGCCGGGGCTGAGATTTCCGGAGCCGGGACCATGCTGGCGGAGTACGCGCCGAAAGGGAAACGCGGCATCATCTCCTCGCTGGTGGCGATGGGCACTAACTGCGGGACGCTGAGCGCCACGGCGATCTGGGCCATCATGTTCTTTGCCCTTGACCGTGAAGAGCTGCTCGCCTGGGGCTGGCGCGTGCCGTTCCTCGCCAGCGTCGTGGTGATGATCTTTGCCATCTGGTTGCGTATGAACCTCAAGGAGAGCCCGGTCTTTGAGAAAGTGAACGATGCCCAAACCGTGCAGCCGGACACATCGCTCGGTTCAATGGTGAAAAGCAAATCCTTCTGGCTGGCGACCGGCCTGCGTTTCGGCCAGGCGGGCAACTCGGGTCTGATCCAGACGTTCCTCGCGGGCTATCTGGTCCAGACGCTGCTGTTCGATAAGGCCATCCCTACCGATGCGCTGATGATAAGCTCCATTCTCGGGTTTATCTCCATCCCGCTGCTGGGCTGGCTTTCTGATAAAGTAGGGCGCCGTCTGCCGTACATTATTCTCAATATCTCCGCCATTCTGCTCGCCTACCCGATGCTGTCGATCATTGTCGATAAGAGCTATGCGCCGGGGACGATCATGCTCTCTATCATCGTTATCCATAACTTCGCCGTTCTGGGTCTGTTCGCGCTGGAAAATATCACCATGGCGGAGATGTTTGGCTCGCGAAATCGCTTTACCCGTATGGCTATCTCGAAAGAGGCGGGCGGTCTGGTAGCTGTGGGCTTTGGTCCGGTACTGGCGGGGATCTTCTGCAATATGACCGGCTCCTGGTGGCCGATTGTTGCCATGCTGGTGGCCTATTCCGTGATTGGGCTGCTCTCGGCGATCCTGATGCCGGAAGTGCGCGACCGTGATTTGAGCGCGGCGCAAGACGCAGCGGAGTCCTCACCAGAAGAGCGTGTGGGTTACGGCGCGATCTCCTCGCGGCGCTAATGGTTTATATCTTGAGTGACTTATCACACAACTTTATATTTATGTCACACCACATGAGCAAAAGTTAATATAAATCAAAATCTCAAACGTCAGTATCAGTATGGTTGATGGCAGTTATTTTTTTACCCCAACTACCATTCTAGTTGGTGTAGTCAGCAGGCGCAGCCGCTTCAGAAGGAGCGGCAGCGAACCACAGCTTTCTAATTAACGAGTCTTAATCATGGAAAATACCTTATTACAGGCCAACGCGACGCTGCCTCAGTACGATCGCGACAGCCTTAAAGCACGCATCGTTCATTTAGGCTTTGGCGCATTTCACCGGGCGCATCAGGCAGTGTATGCCGATATCCTCGCCGCTGATCACGGCAGCGACTGGGGTTACTGTGAGGTTAACCTGATTGGCGGCGAGCAGCAGATTGCCGATCTGAACGCGCAGGATAATCTCTATACCGTGGCGGAGATGTCTGCCGATGCGTGGACCTCCCGCGTGGTGGGCGTGGTCAAAAAGGCCCTCCATGCGCAGGTAGACGGGCTGGAGACGGTGCTGGCAGCGCTGTGTGAACCGCAGGTGGCGATTGTCTCGCTGACCATCACCGAGAAAGGCTACTGCCACTCACCGGCGACCGGGCAACTGATGCTCGATCACCCGTTTATCGTCGCCGACCTGCAAAACCCGCACCAGCCGAAATCTGCGCCGGGTGTAATCGTGGAAGCGCTGGCGCGTCGCAAAGCGGCGGGTCTGCCGGCGTTTAGCGTGATGTCCTGTGACAACATGCCGGAGAACGGCCACGTGATGCGCAATGTCACCTGCGCGTATGCCCGTGCGGTAGACGGTGAGCTGGCGGACTGGATCGAGGCTAACGTCACCTTCCCGTCAACCATGGTGGATCGCATCGTGCCCGCGGTCACCCCCGAAACGCTGGATAAAATTGAACGGCTGACCGGCGTTCGCGATCCGGCGGCAGTAGCCTGTGAACCGTTCCGTCAGTGGGTGATCGAAGATAACTTTGTTGCGGGCCGTCCGGAATGGGAAAAAGCTGGCGCCGAGCTGGTGTCGGACGTGATCCCGTTTGAAGAGATGAAGCTGCGCATGCTCAACGGCAGCCACTCGTTCCTGGCGTATCTGGGCTATCTGGCTGGATACCAGCATATCAACGACTGTATGGAAGATAAGAACTACCGCCTCGCCGCGCACGCGCTGATGCTTGACGAGCAGGCGCCTACGCTGAAGGTCAAAGGCGTTGATTTAGGTCGTTATGCCGATCTCCTGATTGCCCGCTACAGCAACCCGGCCCTGCGCCATCGGACCTGGCAAATTGCGATGGACGGCAGCCAGAAGCTCCCACAGCGTATGCTGGATTCCGTGCGCTGGCACCTGGTGCATCAGAAACCTTTCCCACTTCTGGCGCTGGGCGTGGCAGGGTGGATGCGCTATGTCGGCGGCGTGGACGAGCAGGGTAACGCTATTGACGTGAGCGATCCGCAGCTGGCGGTGATTCAGGCGGCGGTGAAGGGCAGTGCGGAAGGGGAAAGCCGGGTCAAGGCGCTGCTCGGCATCGAAGCCATCTTCGGCAAAGAGTTACCGCGTGAAGCCGTCTTTGTTGATGCGGTGATGACCGCGTACCGGACGCTGCTGCAACAGGGCGCGAAAGCGACCATGGCCCAATACGTCTCTCAACGGTAATTCAGCACATGCCGCCGTTCGCGGCGGCATGTCTGCGCACAGCTTAGTGCATCCCCAGGCGAATCAGCTCAATCGGCTCGAACTTACCTTCGCATCCTTCCACTTCAACCGTTTTGCTGCGGCGCACCTGCGCGGCATCCAGCCCGTCGCTGTGGATCGCTTTAATCACGCCAGTTTTGCCCGTGCCGCTAATCATGACGCGGCTGCCGGTGGTGATTGCATTGCGGTTACGGTCGTATGTCATCATGGTATTTTCTCCTCTCTAACCTGTTCGTTACGGCGCTATTTCAGGGTTGCCGTTCACGGAGCATATAAATACGCCTGTCTGCATCACATGTTTTTGTTTTTGATCAAACTCACACTTTTTTCTTTATTGTGTTGGGCACTGACGGTTCACGACAGCAATTTACAAAGCAGACCGTTATTTTCATTAATTGATAGTTTCGAAAGGGAAGCGTTGAGGGTTGGTTTATATTCCCGGTGCCATTCTGGGTACAGGAAATAACCCTTTCATTGGAATAAGGAGTCAGGCTTATGTATAAGAAGATTTTGATGCCTGTTGATGTGTTTGAAATGGATTTGAGCGACAAAGCGGTTCGCCACGCGGCAAACCTTGCAAAGGCAGAGGGCGCCTCGATTACCCTGGTCAATATTCTGCCGGCCAGCAGTCGGTCCCTGCTGCGCGGATTTAACGCCGATATTAAAAAGTTCGAAGAATATATGACTGAAGAATCCGGGAAGAAAATGAACGCGTTAAAAAGACTGTTCGATATCTCGCCGGAGAAAATTGACACCCTGGTTCGCTTTGGCAACGTCCGCGATGAAATTATCAGGCTGAGCAAGGAAGGGGAATATGACGTGATTGTCATCGGGTCGAAAAATCCGGGCATCACCACCCATCTGCTGGGATCAAATGCGGAATCTATCCTGCGCTACGCCACAATTCCGGTGTTAGTCGTTCGCTAAACCCATCGCCGCGTCCGAAAGGGGGCGGCGTAAAATTACTCTTCGCTAAACCACTCGCTATTTTCCTGACGAATCAACTGCACGGATTCGCTGATTTCCTGCAGATGCAGCGTCATCGCTTTTTCCACAGCGTCCGCATCGCGTTTTTCCAGCGCGCTGAAAATATCATGATGCTGTCGGAGCAACATTTCCGGCGGGGAGACGTGATCGAGGCTCATGTAGCGCACGCGGTCAATGGTGGCCTTGATGTTCTCGATGGTGTCCCAGGCAAGCTGGCAATCGGCTATCTGCGCCAGTTTCTGGTGGAATTCATCATCAAGCTGGAAGAAGTCATTCAGCTGCTTACGGTCAATCGCAATCCGCTGCTGATGCAGGTTCTGCTCCAGCAGGTAACACTGGTTGTCGTTGATGAGCGTTGCGGCACGGCGCGCCACCGCGCACTCAATGGCCTGGCGAACGAAACAGCCGTTGCGCACCTGAGAGAGTGAAATTTTGTTCACGTAGCTGCCGCGCTGCGGGCGGATCTGAATCAGACCGTTTTCCGCAAGCTTAATAAACGCTTCACGCACCGGCTGACGGGAAACGTCAAACCGCACGGAGACCTCTTTTTCTGAAAGCGGCGTTCCCGGTGGGATCAGACAATGGACAATATCACGTCGCAAAATGCGATAGATTTGCTGGTTTACGGGCTGGGTGGGATTGAGTTGCGATTCAGCGGCCATGAGTTGTCATTTCTCAGAGAGTTAGCCCGAACATACTACCATTCTTTTATAATCCGAAACAGACCCGGCCCGCAGGCCGGGAAGGGTAGATTTAGCCACGATGGACGCTAAGTCCGGCAAAACTCTGGCTGACTGGCATCATTTCTACGGTATTGATGTTGACGTGTTTTGGCAGCGTCGCCACCCACCAGACCGTTTCGGTGACATCTTCCGGCGTCAGGGCGTTCGCGTTTTCATAGGTTTTGTCTGCTTTCACGTCATCGCCTTTGAAACGCACGTTGGAAAACTCGGTGCCACCCACCAGGCCCGGCTCGATGTCGGTGACGCGGATGGCGGTGCCGTGCAGATCGGTCCGCAGGTTAAGGCTGAACTGGCGCACAAACGCTTTCGTCGCGCCATACACGTTGCCGCCCGCGTAAGGCCAGCTCCCGGCGGTGGAACCGATATTGATAATGTGGCCACGATTACGCTCAACCATGCCCGGCAGCACCGCGCGGGTCATATAGACCAGCCCTTTGTTGTTGGTGTCGATCATGTTTTCCCAGTCTTCCACGCTGGCTTTGTGGGCAGGCTCCATGCCCAGCGCCAGACCGGCATTGTTGACCAGCACGTCGATGGCGCGCCATTCTGCTGGCAGATTCGCAATCATCTCTTCGATCGCCGCGCGGTTACGCACGTCCAGCTGCGCGGTCAGGATGCTGTCGCCTAGTTCGTCTTTGAGCTCCTGTAAACGCTCCTGACGGCGGCCGGTCGCGATAACCTTGTGCCCGTTGGCGACGAAGCGACGCGTGATGCTTTCACCAAAACCTGCCGTTGCCCCGGTAACTAAAATAATCATCTCACTGTTCCTCAACGCTTTTTGTGTTGTACTAACATAGCACGGCCGCAGAGGGTGCGTTAAGGCAACATTTGTATGACAGCGTTGCAGGGGATGGCGGCCTGGCCTACTCTGGGAGGATACCCGTACTCAGGAGCGAAAGATGACGGCCACGAATCCCTTTTTTAACATCAGCCTGCTGCCTTACCAGGCCCCCCATTTTGATGAGATCAACGACAGCCACTATCGTCCGGCCTTCGATGAAGCCCTTCGCCAGAAGCGGGCGGACATTGACGCGATTGTCTCTCAGGCCGCTGCGCCTGACTTCACTAACACCGTGCTGGCGCTGGAGAAAAGCGGCGCTTTGCTCTCGCGCGTCAGCAGCGTGTTCTTCGCCATGACTTCCGCGCACACCAATCCGTATTTACAGGCGCTGGAGGAACAGTTCTCCACCGAGCTTGCCGCGCTGGCAAACGACATCTGGCTGAATGACGTACTGTTCGCCCGCGTGGAGAGCGTCTGGCAGGACCGTGCCGCGCTGGACGCCGAATCCCGTCGTCTGGTCGAGGAGACGTATCAGCGGTTTATTCTGGCCGGCGCGCGTCTGAATGAGACAGAAAAAGCCGAGCTGAAGGCGCTGAATACCGAGGCGGCTTCCCTGACCAGCCAGTTTAACCAGCGTCTGCTGGCTGCCGATAAAACGGGTGGGCTGGTGGTGGATTACGCGCACCAGCTTGACGGGCTCAGCGCCGGTGAGATCGCTGACGCGGCGCAGGCTGCCGCGGAGCGAGGGCTAAACGATCGCTGGCTGATCCCGCTTTTGAACACCACCCAGCAGCCCGCGCTTTCCGCGCTGCGCAATCGTCAGACGCGCGAAAACCTGTTCAACGCAGGCTGGACGCGTACCCAGAAAGGGGATGAAAACGATACCCGCGCGCTGATCCTGCGTCTGACGGCGCTACGTGCACGACAGGCCCGTCTGCTGGGCTTTGAGGATTACGCCAGCTGGAGCATCGCCGATCAGATGGCGAAAACCCCAGCCGCCGCGCTGGAATTTATGCGCGGCATTGTGCCTGCCGCCTGCGCCCGTGCGGAACGCGAGCAGGCCGATATTCAGAAAGTCATCGACGACGAGCAGGGCGGTTTCACCGTGCAGGCCTGGGACTGGGCCTTTTATGCGGAGCGCGTGCGCCAGGCAAAATATGCCCTTGATGAGTCGCAGATCAGGCCCTACTTTGCGCTCAATACCGTGCTGCAGGATGGCGTATTCTGGGCAGCCAGTCAGTTGTTTGGCATTCGCTTCGTCGAACGATTCGATATCCCGGTGTATCACCCGGACGTCCGCGTATGGGAAATTTTCGACCACACCGGTGAGGGCATGGCGCTGTTTTACGGTGACTTCTTTGCCCGTGATTCCAAGCAGGGCGGGGCATGGATGGGGAATTTCGTCGAGCAATCCTTCGAGTTTGCTGCCCGTCCGGTGATCTACAACGTCTGTAACTACCAAAAACCGGCGAATGGCGGTGTCGCGCTTCTCTCCTGGGATGACGTGATAACCCTGTTCCACGAGTTTGGCCATACGCTGCACGGTCTCTTTGCCAGCCAGCGGTTCGCCACGCTTTCCGGCACCAATACGCCGCGTGATTTTGTTGAATTCCCGTCGCAAATCAACGAGCACTGGGCCAGCCATCCACAGGTGTTTACCCATTATGCGCGCCATTACGAAACCGGTGAGCCGATGCCGGACGCGCTGCGGGAAAGCATGCTCAACGCGACCCATTTCAACAAGGGTTATGACATGACCGAACTGCTGGCTGCCGCACTGCTGGACATGAACTGGCACGGCATCAGTGAGGCCGTTTCGAGCGTGGAGGATTTTGAAGCGGCTGCGTTGAAAAAAGAGGGACTGGATCTGCCCGCCGTACCGCCGCGCTATCGCAGCAGCTATTTTGCCCATATCTTCGGCGGGGGCTACGCGGCGGGGTATTACGCCTACCTGTGGACGCAGATGCTGGCGGACGATGGCTACCAGTGGTTTGTCGAACAGGGCGGCCTGACCCGTGAAAACGGGCAGAAATTCCGCGAGGCGATTTTGTCCCGTGGTAACAGCACGGATTTAGCCGAACTGTATCGCAACTGGCGCGGGCACGATCCGAAGATTGAGCCGATGCTGGAGAATCGCGGGCTGAGCGCGTAAAACCGCCGTTAGCAAATAACAGAACCGGGCTTCGCGCCCGGTTTTTATTGTTTTTCCCGCAACGACTATTCGAATTCAGAATGAATAAATTGCCTGACCTGAAGTATCGAATTCAGGTTAAGTTTTTGCCCAATATTATTGGTGTAGGTATAGACAGTTTTGGGGGACAGGTAAATTTTTCTTGCAGCAGCAACCGTGTCATCAGTATCCAGCAGGGCGAAAAGTGTCTTTTTCTCCTGTTCTGAAAGCATGCTCAGACTTCTGCAGCGCGCGATGTGGTTCAACGCATATTCTGATGAATACGTCTGACCGCCCGTAAGCTGCTTTCGAAACTCCATAAAGCACGATTTCCTGTAGATTGTCACAAGCGGTTCGAGAACTCTTGAACTGACATCCTTGCCACCGATGAAGATCATTTCATGCTTTTCAGTGAGTTTCTTTCTTTTCAGAAGGTTGAAAATGGCACCCAGGCTTCGGAATGATTCAATATCTACGACGCAAACCTTTCTGCTGGGGGACGCTTGCTGGAGGATGACAGACAGCGCTTTATTCAAGAAAACATCTTTCGTCAAAATTATGTGAGGCATAAACATAACCAAAACATCTCAGAACAATGTGAAAAGGGGCCCTAAGGCCCCTGTGGTAACATCAGAATCCGATACGGACACCTGCCACACCCTGGATCGGTGTTTCGATTTGGCTACCCTGACGATAATTAGCCTCACCGTACAAGGTTACGTCTTTACCAACGTTGACTGAAGCGCCCAGACCGTACTTGCCTGATGTGCCTTTGACGTTGTTGCCAAAGCGATTGCGCTCATTGATCGTGACTTCGTTTGAGTTAGCAAACTCCTGGAGGACCGCAGCTGACAGATAAGGTTTGAACTCAGTCGAGCCAATATTGAACTTCCCGGCAAGCTTCGCACCGGCTTCACCTGTGACAGAACGCGGTGAGCCCGTATTACCTTTCATGCCGTTGCTGAGTTTCACATCCTCACTGGTCATCTGAACAAACGCCAGGCGCCCATAAGGCGTGATGCTTACGTCATCTTTGAGATCGAACTGATAACCACCTTCAACGGCTGTGCTGAGTGCATACTGCTTCCAGTCACCGCCGGTTCTACCGCCATTGGTCATGACCGCTCTCAGTTTGTTGTTAAGACGGTTACCTTTCACAACACCGTCAGCGTAGAACCCGCTGGCGTCAAACCACGTTGCATACAGGCCGAGGCCGTAGCTGTCAATTTTGCTTGTGCCGCCGCGGGCATGCTTCACTTTGTTATCGCTAAAGGACATGAATGCGCCAGTGACGAGGCTGCCGCCCGCAAAGTCTGTCCTGGTGTCAGCGCCGATCTCCATACCGTTCTGGCTAAGCTGATAGGCCGCGCCATTGCTTGTATCAATGTCACTTTTACTGCCGAGATAGTGTCCCCATACGTTGCTTTCTGGTCCGGTTTTATCCAGACTCGCGCGATACGCGCGCAGGCCATCCAGCTCACCGTGGATAACGTTCAGACCGGCATTGGACATGGCCAGAATGGCATCGGTTGCAGGGGTGGTCATCGGCTTCTTGCCGCCGTTCCCGTTACCGCCCGCGTTGCCGTTGTCACCGCCCGCGTTGCCGTTGTCACCGCCGCCAGGGTTCTCGCCGCCAGGGTTCTCACCGCCTGGATTCTCACCGCCTGGGTTCTCACCGCCTGGGTTCTCGCCGCCTGGGTTCTCGCCGCCAGGGTTCTCGCCGCCAGGGGTCTCACCGCCGGGGTTCTCGCCGCCAGGGTTCTCACCGCCGGGGTTCTCACCGCCAGGGTTCTCACCGCCAGGGTTCTCACCGCCAGGGGTCTCACCGCCAGGGTTCTCGCCGCCGGGGTTTTCACCGCCAGGGTTCTCGCCGCCGGGGTTTTCACCGCCGGGGTTTTCACCGCCAGGGTTTTCACCGCCAGGGTTTTCACCGCCAGGGTTCTCACCGCCGGGGTTCTCGCCGCCCGGGTTCTCGCCGCCCGGGTTCTCGCCGCCAGGGTTCTCACCGCCCGGGTTCTCACCGTCACCGTCCATCGCGCCGAGGTACCAGACGTTACCGCCGGTGAGACCGTCCTTATCCTGCTGGCTGTACAGGGTGTACATATAAGTCCCGCCGTCTACGAAGCGGGTGCTTCGCCCGGATGCCGTGACCATTTCAAAATCAATGTCACCGCCTTTCTCATGGATGAGGTTTAGCGTCAGGTCATCGTGGTCAGATATCTCCTTGCCGGAGTCATTAACGGCAATACCAAACTGACCAGTACCCTGATCGATAGTAACGAAGTTGCCTTGACGATCGGCAAGAGAGGTGTTCAGAAGGAAGTTCCCGGTACCGTTCAGCTCCGTAATCGTCAACTTCGCAAATTCACCATCGCTGTTGCGCAGGAAGTTGACATTACCGCTGTCCATGGTGAGCTTACCGACCTGAGCTGTGGTCTGGCCGGATGTGGCATCGGAAAGGTCGTTAACAGAGAGGGTGCCTCCCTGAATGTTTACGTCCGTTGCGAGAGAGCCAGCGTTCATCAACAGTTCGCCACCGGCGCTCACTCTGGTTTCGCCGTCGGCCACTGCACCGGATCGCAACCACGACTGGCCGCCATTGATGGTGGTATCAGTGGTCGTGCCACCACCATAGACATTCTGTTCCCCGCCATTGTGGATAGTCGTAAAAATGGCTGAACCGGTATAGTGGATATCCTGAGTACCACTGTTAATGATTGTTGATGTGGCCGCGCCGCCTTGGTATACCCTCAAAATACCACCCTCGATGGTGGTGTGGGTGGCAGTACCGCCTTCAATGTTCTGTTGACCACCGCTGCTGACCGTAGTCGAGATGGCCGTACCGAAGACCTTCTGTTGCCCATCGCTGTTGATTGTAGTAGAGGTGGCGATGCCTCCAGCGGAGACGTACTGAGCACCGCCGCTGTTGATTGTGGTAAAGGTAGCCGAGCCACCACTGGAAACGTACTGCCAGCCGATGTTGTTGAGAGTGGTATTAGTTGCCGTACCTCCATTCTCAACGTTTTGTCTTCCATACATATAGATGGTAGTGCTGTTAGCAGTACCGCCACTGGATATGAGTTGATTACCGCCGCTGCTGATGATAGCTAAGGTGGCCGAACCACCGCTCAAGACGTGCTGTTTACCGCCACTGCTGATAGTGGTACTTGAGGCAGCACCACCACTGGAAACGTGTTGAGCACCACCGCTGTTGATGATAGTAGAAGTGGCTCTGCCGCCATTTGATACGTCCTGCCTGCCAGCACTGTTGATTGTGGTTGAGGTCGCCGAGGCACCACTGTAGACGTACTGCCGGGCACCACTGTTGAGAGTGGTAGAGGTAGCTACACCGCCAGCGAAGACGGTCTGATAGCCCCAGTCATCAATAGTGGTGTCAGTGGCTGAACCGCCACTGGAAACGTGCTGATAACCACCGTCGAGAATGGTACCAGTAGCAGAGCCGCCCTCGACGTACTGATACCCTCCGCGGACGATGGTGGTGTGCGTTGCCGAACCTCCACTGGAGACGTACTGCTGGCCACCACTATTAATGTCAGTAGAGGTGACCAGCCCACCACTGGAGACGTACTGATATCCCCCACTATTGATAGTCGTGGAGGTTGCCTTTCCGCCAGCAAGGACGTTCTGTTTGCCCCAGGCATTGATGGTGGTATCAATGACCGAGCCGCCACTTGAGACGTTCTGATAGCCTGTGTAGATGGTCGAGGAGGTGGATGCGCCACCGATATTCGTGGAACTGGCCTTCCCGCCATTATAGACGAGCTGAGAACCACCACTGATACTGGTACCAGTAGCCGATCCCCCCTCGACGTGCTGATAACCTCCGCGGTCGATGGTAGTAGATGTGGCCACGCCACCATTGAAGATACTCTGTTTACCACTGCTGTTGATGATCGTTGAGGTGGCAGAGCCACCATTAAAGATGTTCTGTTCACCACCGCTGTTAATGGTGGTTTCAGTAGCCGAGCCGCCGGCGGAGAGCACCTGCCTACCACTGCTGTTGATGGTAGTAGAGGTTGCCACCCCCCCGGATAGTTGTTGAGAGCCAAAACCGCCGATGGTGGTATAGGAAGCCGAGCCACCAGTGTAAACGAACTGAGTGCCACTAATGGTAGTAGAGGTGGCCGAGCCGCGGAGGCTCTGAGTACCACCGAGTTTGATTGTGGTATCAGTGGCCGAGCCGCCACTGGAGACGCTCTGAGTACCACCGCTGTTGATTGTGGTAGAAGTGGCCGACCCGCCACTTGAGATGAACTGAGAACCATCGCTGATGGTGGTATCAGTGGCCGAGCCGCCACTGGAGACACTCTGAGTACCACCGCTGTTGACTGTGGTAGAAATGGCCGAGCCCTCGACAAGCTGGTGACCACCGCTATTGATTGTGGTAGAAGTGACCGCGCCGCCATTGTAGACGTACTGACGACCTCTAGTGATTGTGGTAGAAGTGGCCGACCCGCCACTTGAGATGAACTGAGAACCATCGCTGATGGTGGTATCAGTGGCCGAGCCGCCACTAGAAACCAACTGAACTCCATCAGCATTTATAGTAGTAGAGGTTGCTGAACCGTCACTCTCGACGTGCTGATAGCCTCCACTATTGATGGTAGCAGTAGTGGCTGAGCCGCCACTGAGGATGTACTGTCCACCACCTTCGATGGTGGTAGAATTCGCCGAACCTCCGTTATCGACATATTGATAACCCCAGGTGTTGATGGTTGTGTTACTGGCCAATCCACCCATTGATACGTGCTGACTACCACCGCTGTTGATAGTGGTAGAAGTGGCCTGGCCACCACTGAAGATGCTCTGAGTACCACTGTTTATGGTTGTAGAAATTGTAAAGCCACTATTAGTGACGTGCTGGACCCCAGCGCTATTTATAGTAGTGGTGGTGGCCGTTCCTCCGCTGACGAACTGGTTACCGCCATCAAGGATGGTAGAGGTAGCTTCCCCGCCGTTATAGATGAGCTGAGAACCACCGCTCATTATGCGTGTCGATGTAGCCGACCCGCCACTGGACACGCGCTGATTACCACTATAAATGGTGGTACTAGTGGCAGACCCGCCACTGGACACGTGCTGAGCACCACCACTGATGGTGGTGTCGATGGCAGTGCCGCCACTGTAAACGTGTTGTTCGCCATCAATTCCAACGATAGAGGTATTAACCGCTTCACCGCCATTAGAAACGTGCTGCTTTCCACCGAATTTAATGTCAGTAGAGGTTGCCCGGCCGCCACTTGAGATGTACTGAGTACCACCGCTGTTAATGGTAGTAGAGGTGGCTGAGCCGCCTCTGTAAACGTGTTGATTACCACGGTCGAGGGTAGCATTGGCGGCCAAGCCACCACTAGAGATGCGCTGTTCACCGCCATTACTGACGGTGCTATAAGTGGCGGAACCACCATTTGAGATATGCTGAAAGCCACCGCTAAGGATGGTAGTAGAATTGGCCCAACCACCACCGTAGATGTGCTGGTTGCCATTGCCATAAATGGTGGTGACATTGGCCCAACCGCCACTGGAGACACGCTGAATGCCACCGCTATTGATAGTGGTGAAAGAGGCCCAGCCGCCATTGGAAACGAGCTGAGCGCCACCCGTGTTGATGGTGGTAGCAGAGGTATAACCGTCACTAGTGATGAACTGACTACCACCGCTATTAATGGTGGTGGAGATGGCCCTGTCTCCTGAATGAATACCCTGTATACCCGTTACCGTCTCGCCCACATAATCCACAGCCATGACCGGCCCTGAAGGCAGCAGCACGGCGCCCAGCAGTAACGCCAGTGCGCTTTTCTTCGGCGTCAGCTTCGGACGACCGGACCCGGTCGCCAGCTCGGAGGTTACCACCCACTGCTGGCGCGACTCGCACCAGACTGTGGTATATATCTTGTTCATATCTATGTCCCTTACTTATCAACTAATCCTGAATGCAGACGCTCCACCATGCCGATGACCTGCCGGCCGGTTATCAGACTCGTGCACTCGTACTGACGCGGGGTGTTCTTGTGATGCGGACACCACAAAAAATCTATGTGGTCAAAATCAACGGACGTGTCATCCCAGCAGCCGTTACAACCGTGACTGCTAAACACCCGCCAGGGGGTGTAAAATTCGCTGTTGGGGAGGCTGAATCCGCTGATTAACACCACCGGGATACCGGATGCCCAGGCAAGCCATGACAGTCCGCTGCCAAGTCCGATAAAGAAGCTCGCATGCTTTAACAGGTCAACACGCTCCTGGAGCGGCATATTCCCCGTAAAGTCTTCGGCGCCCTGGGGAATGTGATTCCAGACGAAGCCCTGGCCGTAATGCGCATGGCGGTCAATGCACAGCACCCGGTATCCCAGAGATTTAAGGTGGGCAACTACCTCTGCCCAGCCATGGCCGTTGTTCCAGTACTTCGCCTGGTTGGTGGACTGCGCGGCGATGCAGACGTATGGCTCCGCAATTTTTCGCTCCGCATCCAGCTTCAGGCGGGGAGGGCATTCACGCGGGTCAACCCCCAGGATGTAGCCGGCATTGCGGTGGAAGCCGACCTTCCTGAAATCGATCGGTTGGTGTGTGGTATCACCCTTAAAGAAGAGGCCTACATACCAGGACGCGTAAGGATTTACCGTTTGTAGATTCTCCTTTGTGGAGAACGTAATTTCGGGATATTGCGCGCTGAGCAGTTCAATGATTTCCTGCCCCATAACGCACTCAAGCTGACAGCGGTGCAGCTGGCGAAAACGCTCTGCATAATGGAACCACCCAAGCATGTCGCCCAGCGTGCCCGTAGGGAAAAAGATAACAACGGGCTTGTCCTTCATATCCAGTGTTTCATCCAGGATCGGGCTCGCCGAACCCTGGTGGAATACCTGAATGCGGAAACGGACGTAATATTTTTTATTACTAATGACCCAGCCGCCTTCTGAATCACAACTGAAAAGAATATTGCCACTGTCGTCATCCATTAATATGACGTGCCATTTTCCTTCCGGAAGAAAAACGCGCGCGCCATAGTTAAAGTCATAAAGAATTCCGTCCGGTCCTGTGCAGGACGGGAGTTCTGGAGGGTTTGGGAAGTTAGCTGACATATATACTTTGTCCTTGGTGGTAATTTTAAATCTGTAACAAATAGGTTGAGTGCACTACATTTATTTAAGTAATGCTTTCCATGACAGGTTGCGAATTGCTGTGTTTATGCAATTGAAAAATGTTATATGTGCGTGCAAAACTCGCGCATGCTTACCGGTTTAGAAAATAGATAACCCTGGAAAATACTCACTCCTTTATCTTTCAAAAGCGACAGTTGCTCTTTATCTTCTATACCTTCAGCAATGACATGAATTTGTAATCGTTCTGCAAGAGTTACAATGGAATCAATTACCGCGGAATAGATTAATGATCCATTGCTCGCAATTGTGAGGCATTTATCAATCTTGATTGTTGAGAAACCTGCATGTTCAATATATTTAAGGCACGAACTCCCGCTGCCGAAATCATCGATCGCAAATCGCACACCTGACTCAGTAAGCTGTTGCATAGCATCAAGCGCAAAGTCGTCCAGGTTCATTGTTCCGCGTTCGACAATTTCCAGCGTGACAGCAATGCGTCCGTCGAATACTTTCTTAAAGTTCGTCACTGCTTCAATAACTCTTGAAGAGTTCAACTGTCTCGCACAGATATTGAATGAAAGATAAAAGTCATCAGGTAAAGTTCCTTCATAGCCTTCAAAAAATGCTTTAACATCAGACATCAGGCTACAAGTGACATCATTAATCACCTCGCATGATTCCATTGCTGAAAGATATTTTTCGGGAGATTGGTAAATCCCATCTTTGAGAACTCTGAGTAATACCTCTCCGCCTACGATCTTATCGCCCTTACATACCGGCTGAATGAAGGGAACAAATTCAGTACCAGTCAGTTCCGCTGATAAGATTGTTTCTCTAATCAATGTACGAGCTTTGATGAAGAAACGTTCTGCCTTCATGAGCATTTTGGTGCTTATCATAATGTCGCTCCTTATCTACTGGATCCGCTACCCGAGGTATTACTTCTTTCCCCCGGGTCGTGAATGGCAGTAGCGCGGATGCTGCTCGTGAAGATTAAGAATCTGCTCATTCACTTCTGCGAACAATCCTATCAACCGGAAATGCTTGATAGATACTTGTATCGTTGATTGATTAAAATACAAGACGATATTCTATTTGTTATGTCTTTTACAGGTTATATATCTGCTTGAGATGCCGTCGCGCCTGCCTGTGCTACGATGCTTGCAAGACGTTAATGGGTTTTCGAAGGTTGGAAAAAACGAGAGGATCCATTCAAATACCATCATGGATAAGGAGTCGTAGATGGTTTTCGTGATTGATAATAGGGTTTTTTATCGTTCTGAAGATGGTGCCTTATGGCCATCCGGAGACGAGGGCTCTACTGTCATTCTGACCCTGACAATGAACAGGCTACTAACATGCCTTCTCGAAAAGCATGGTCAAGTCCTGACTCGGAATGAACTCCTGGATAACGTCTGGGATGCTCATGGGTTGCGCTCATCGAATCACACATTAAATAAATACATCTCAGAACTGAGAAAACACTTCATCCAGCTTGGTATTACGGATGAATGTATTATCACAGTGCCTCGGGTAGGCTTTATGTTTAGCAGCGATATTGACGTCAGAGATATCACTGAATCTACGATTGCTGATGGGCGACTCAAAGAAATTGAAGAGCCGGAAGTACTAAAAGTAGTCCGCCGTACTGCGTTAGAGGGTAAGTACAAGGCTCTTCATTATACGCTGGCACTGATTGTGCTTTTAATCAGCGCTACCTTAGTTGTGTCAGGTCTCGTAATTCCGTCGAAAGACTTAATGGAAATAAAACAGATTAAGCCCCATTTTTTGTTTAACTATGACACCTGTCCTGTCTATACAGTCCAGAGCAACTCTGCATCCCTGTCCGAGCAAAAAAAAGAACTGTTTTTAGAATTGGCTAACTCAAGTCATATTCAGTGTCTGGAAGGCACATCTTTTCTCTATCAGGTTTCAGAGTCCTATCTGTACGGCAATAAGGGGAGGGCGTTTATTAGTCGATGCACGCAAAAAAATAATAATTACATCTCCTGTCTGAATAACTACTGGAGTGGTTATGAACGCAATCAATAAGAAAACAGGGATCCCTGCCGTAATTTTACTCCTCATCCTGGCGTTATCGGTGTGGTTCTACGTTCACATGCGTCATAAACAGAGTGCGTTAAGTGTTAACTGTTCCACAATTTTACGTTATAACCACTATGAACCTGATTTCGTCGCTACGCTGGAGTTTATTTTCCGTCTGGATGAAGACCACGATGGCCAGGCTGTCCTGTCGGGGAATATCCGGTCAGCGCGAGGTGTTCATGTCATCTCACGTACAATTCTTTTTAGCTATGAGATGAACAGGCCCGGTGAGATTGCCCTTACAGATACGCGCTACGTTAAAAATCCGCGTGATACAGCTGATGATGACAGTTTTAAAAGCAGCTTCTTTTTTGTTCCCGAGGGAACCGTTCGCCAGCTGAAGATTGAACCTACAGGTAATGGCTGGCTGATTGGCAATCTGCAGTCGCCATTTGCGCTTTGCGTCAACAGATAAGGCAGGTCAGCCATTGTGAAGCTGCTCATATTCCTGTGTAGCTATCTGTCAGGAGGGGGTCATGGTGTTGGCTTAAAAAACCGGGCGTTACGCCCGGTTTTTTTATCTTACCACCAGCACAGGGCATTTCGCATGCCGAACCACTGCCGCAGCGTTTGAGCCCAACAGATAGGTCGAAATGTCCGGCTTATGGGAGGCGATGATGATCAGGTCGGCGCCGATCGTATCTGCGAGCTTAAGGATCTGATCCTTCGGAGACCCCGTCACGGCATGCGTCTGTATCTTGTCTGCAGGGATTTTGAATTGCTTAACTATTTCATCCAGTTTTGCTAAGGCCGCGTGCTGGAATTCTTTCATCTTCGGCATTTCTACGGAGTAGGCCAAACCTAATGATGAGTAATAAGGAAGAGATGGAATAACAGTAAGAAAGTGAACTTTGGCCGTGTTAAGTGCCGTATGTGCCTGAACGAAAGGGATAACCATGTGCGTCAGGCTATCCTCGGAAATATCAATGGGAACCAAAATGGCGTTGTACATGTGTCCCTCCTCAGTGTTTTTTGCACAACTCAGGTTAGACCGTTAATTCCTGCAAAACAGAGAGCAGGCTGTCATAACGGGGACAAATTTCGGTTATGTGATATTCGTCCGGTCGAACCTGCCTCTGAATTCGTCAAAGTAGTGTGACAAAAAACGTCTTTTGAACGGGACATCCTGGGATTCATCGGCCCACGACACTGCCCATTTCTGCAAAACAGCAAAGTTTCAACCGGGCGCAATGCCCGGTATCGTATTCATATTGCGTGACAGCTTACGGAAGCCATAATTTTATTCCCGCCAATATTACCCATAATTAGCTCGAGTAATTTCCGGTATTCTTCACGGGTCATCACCTCGGCCCGAATTTCAGTTTTACCTTCTGCTTGCGCCGTATCGCAATAAATGGCTTTCAGACTTAACGTCAACTCTTTCGCCATGTTGACAATATTCTGCCGCACCGCATCTTCATGCTCGTCATTACAGGTGATTTTAAGGACATAGCATTTTTCGCCTTCATGGAGCGCGGGCAGTTGATTAATCCGTTGCGCAGCTTCGCGAAGCAATATGTTGGCACAAAGGATAATCACGCTGGCCATACCGGCATTCCAGAATTGACCTAAGCCGCACAGCACACCAATTCCGGCCGAACACCATAGCGTTGCGGCGGTATTTAGACCACGAATATTCATTCCTTCACGCATAATGACGCCAGCGCCAAGGAAACCTATTCCGGAGACGATCTGCGCTGCAATGCGCCCCGGGCTATCGGGTGACGTCGAGATGGAACTTAAAATAAACACGGCAGCGCCCGTCGCAACCAGTGCATTGGTACGAAGCCCGGCCATACGCTGGCGCCACTGTCTTTCCGCGCCGATAATTGCGCCCAGCAGCATCGCTGCGAGCAGATGAGAGATATAAGGGAACATCAGCCTGTCGCCTGTTAACATGATTAAACGATAGGCGTCAGTGCTTCACTAAGCACAGTATGACGCCGTTAAAACGCAAAGCATGTCAGCGCGAGGGTGGCGGAAAGAGTGAATGGTTAAACATGAACATCGTGATGCCCCACAAATTTGGTCGTTCTTAATGTATTGGGATGCAATCACGTAAAGAGGATTGCTGCCCACCGTAAAGGTAAGCAGCGAGAAAATCGCGTCAGCTTACCTTCGTATCGACGATAAAATAACTTTCCAACGAAGGACTCCTGTGAAAATTTATTGCCAGTATAGTCAGGGTCGATAATGAGTAAAGTGAAAAAACAACGTCCGTTATGAAGTGTTTAAGTTCGGAAGACATATTTTTTAAGACGTCATCTGATTTTCAAAAATACCCGGTATACTACATTTCCTTTTTTACAGGCGATAACAGACAAAGGCAGGATGTATGTCTCTTCGTTCGCTGCGGGCGTTATGCCTGACAAGTTTTTTCATTGCAGATGTCCGCGATGGCCTGGGGCCTTTTCTCGGTATTTTTCTGACCGAACGCCACTGGACCCCTGATGATATTGGCATCCTGATGACGGCCGGCGGGCTGGCGGGGTTACTGGCCACGCTGCCGGCGGGGTTCATCACCGACACCTCCCGCAACAAGCGTGCTGTGCTCGCGCTGCTGTGCATTCTGATCACACTAAGCACGCTTCTGCTCTGGTTTAGCCAGCAGAGCGCCGTGGTCGCCGTGTCGCAAATCGTCACCGGTATCTGTGCGGCATTTGTCGGGCCATTGATCGCCGGGATTACGCTGGGGTTGACCGGGCAGAGCGGCTTCAGCGCGCAGATGGGCAGAAACGAGGCGTTCAATCACGGCGGCAATTTCATGACCGCTCTGATTGCAGGCGGAATTGCCTGGTACTGGGGCGTGGGCGGAATTTTCCTGCTGATGACCTGTACCACGCTGCTAACGCTGTGTGCGCTGCTTGCCATTCGCAACAGCGATATCGATAACGACGCGGCGCGCGGGCTGTCCTCTTCAGCGAGCCTGCCGGTCCCCGGTTTTGCGATGCTGATGAAAAACCGGGCGCTGTTTGTGACCGGGCTGACGCTGCTGCTGTTCCACCTGGCGAACGCCGCGCTATTACCGATGCTGAGCATGAGGGTGGCTGCGGCACCCGCCACGATCAACCCCGGTTTGTACGCGGCGGGTACCGTCATCATCTCGCAGGCCGTGATGATCCCCGTCGCCATCTGGGCTTCGCGCCGGATCGAACATTTTGGCTACTGGCGCTTAATTATGCTGGCGCTGCTGGTCATGCCGGTACGCGCGGCGCTGGCGGCATCCACGGACGCGCCGTTAATGATGATCCCGGTACAAATTCTCGACGGCCTGGCCGCCGGGATCCTCGGTGTCGTCGTACCATCGTTTATTGTGGTGCTGCTGCGCGGAAGCGGGCACGTCAATGCCGGGCAGAGTGTGGTGATGCTGATGCAGGGAGTAGGGGCATCCATGAGCCCGGCGTTAACCGGGACGATCGCCGGTCATTACTCGTTTGCGACGGCATTCAGTGTCCTGAGCGCGATTGCGCTGGCCGCCGTCCTGATCTGGTGGCGCGTTGCGCACCGCAGCTGGGAAACAAACGCGCCGGGTGAGGCTTAGCCACCACCCGGCGTAGCACTTAAGCCAGTTCGTTAGGGCACGGCTCACCCTTTTCTAACTGCTGAAGATTGCCCAGCGTGGTTTCCGAAATGCTGATCAGCGCTTCGGCAGTCAGAAACGCCTGATGTCCGGTAAAAAGGACGTTATGGCAGGCAGAGAGGCGACGGAACACGTCGTCCTGGATGACATCATTAGACTTGTCTTCAAAGAACAGATCGCGTTCGTTCTCATACACGTCCATCCCCAGCGCACCAATTTTCTGGGTTTTCAGCGCTTCGATTGCGGCCTGAGAGTCAACCAGTCCGCCGCGGCTGGTGTTGATGATCATCACGCCATCTTTCATCTGGTCAAACGCCGCCTGATTGAGCAGGTGGTAGTTTTCCGGCGTCAGCGGACAGTGCAGGGAGATCACGTCGGACTGTGAGAACAGCGTCGGCAGGTCAACGTACTCCACGCCCAGATCCAGTGCTGCGGCGCTTGGGTACGGATCGAATGCCAGCAGACGCATGCCAAAGCCTTTCAGAATGCGCAGGGTAGCCACGCCAATTTTACCGGTACCGATCACGCCAGCGGTTTTGCCGTACATGGTAAAGCCGGTCAGCCCTTCCAGCGAGAAGTTGGCGTCACGGGTGCGCTGATAAGCGCGGTGAATACGACGGTTGAGGGACATCATCATGCCAATCGCATGTTCCGCGACCGCTTCCGGGGAGTACGCCGGAACGCGAACCACCTTCAGACCCAGCTCTTTCGCCGCGTCGAGATCCACGTTGTTAAAGCCCGCACAGCGCAGGGCGATGTACTTCACCCCCTGTTTTTTCAACTCTTCCAGCACCGGACGACTGCCGTCATCGTTTACGAAAATGCAGACGCCTTCACAGCCGTGCGCCGTTTTGGCGGTTTTTTCGGACAGCAGAAAGTCGAAAAATTCAAGCTCAAACCCGTAAGCCTCGTTAACATGTTGCAGATACTTTTTGTCGTACTGCTTTGTGCTGTATACCGCGAGTTTCATAAGACTTTCTCCAGTGATTTTGCATTCACGTTAGCATGATTAAAATTATCTTACAATTTCTAAAATATTATTGAATTCAATAAGTTCTATCAATTATTCTAGAGCATATGTGCACCCTAACTCCATGATATTCATATCCAACGCTTTCTTAAGGGGGGAGTTACACCAGAGACATGTCTGTTAGTTTTAATATTGGGGGACTCAAGTGGTTTACCAATGCCTAAAAACGTGACCACGCGTAGTTATTGATATTGCGTAGCTCTTTGAATGTATTAACATCAAAGGTAGTATTATCATTATTGTTTAAAAATGACAGGGAGACCGAATGTACAACCATAATCGGGAAAAAAGTCATTTCGAGGAGAAAGTCTCAGAGATTGAAAATCTTGCGCAGCGAATTGCCACAAAGCATTTGCTGTATGGTACCTCTGGCATGTTTTTTGAAGCTCAACAACTTGTTGCTCGTTTGAGAAGGGAGATCGAATCGCATTGCTTGACCTGGTCAGGCGGGATTCAAGTTCTTGATGAACAGATACATCATCTTAAGGAACAAGATGACTTACTTACCTTCAATAAGGCTAAATTATTCATTGTTGTTGAAAAAAATCGGACAACAACGACGACTTTAGCGCTTAAACAGATCGGTTTCGTTGCCGGTGGGGCGCAAGTGTATGGAGGCGCTAGTTTATGCGTCGGTTCGCTGGGTCTTGCCTGTGCTGCGTATGGTGCACCTATGATTACTCATGGGCTAAACAACATGTATGAAAATGGATACTATCTTCTCTATCGTGAAGATAGGTCTGGCACGCTAAGAGATGCTTATCGTTACGCAGCAGCGAAGCTCGGCTATGGGAATAATGAAGCTGATATTGTCTATGGTGTAGTTGATATCTCTTTATCAGCCTATGGCGCGGGCAGGAGAGTACTGGCTCCGAGAGAAAAATCCTGGAGTCTGTTTCGCAACATCGAATCTGATTATATCAGAGGATGGCAAGAGGCTTCTAAAACAGCGATGGCTCTGGATTTAACCAGTGGAAGCGTCACAGGTTGGCAGATGTACCAGATAGCTAAAGAGAATTAATTATGTCGGAACAGTTCGAGTTGTCATTAACCCCACCGATTCTACCTGCCGTGTGCTATTTTATTGTATCTATTATCATTTTTTTCTTATTGTACCTGGGGAAACTCAAGGTCAACAGGCTTCGTAAATATCCTCTATTCATAGCCTATACGCTGTTTGTGATAGCCATTGCAGCCATCCAGATTAACGTTTTTGCCAACGGCTATGAGTTTGTTAGCGGTTTTTTACATATCGATTTTGATCCCTGGCGGTACGACTCGGTGTATTGGGGGTCATTAATATTCGCAATGCTTTACCTGCTGGCAATGCCCAGGAACCGGTATTAATTACAAAGCTCTTCCGGCTTTTGCGCCTGAAATTATGCGTAACCCACTGAATCTAAAGTATGTTCTTGAGGTTGCGCATAGCAAAAAAGTTCCCGCATATTATTTACAGCATCTATCCTTAATCTTGGCGTTAACTTCACCTTAACCGCTAAACATGCGACAATGATCGGCACTGCCGGCTTAATTCTTTCGCTAAATCAGGATATTAACTGCCCATGAAGGGTAAATACAAAGCCGCTCTTGCGCTTTTACTGCTGTTCATATTGTTGCCGCTGACGCTGCTGATGACGCTCGCCCAGTGGGTACCGACGCTCGCCGGGATCTGGCTGCCCGTCGGGACGCGCATCGCTTTCGAAGAGAGTCCGAAACTGACTCGCCACGCGCTGGTGATCCCCGATCTTCGCTATCTGGTTGAAGACTGCGAAATTGCCCGCATCGATAACGTGACGCTGTCACATCCCAGCCGCTGGAAGCTGGATATCGGCGCGCTGGATCTTAACTCCGTTTGCCTGAGCAAAATTCCCCAGTCCGCGCCGTCAACGGTTGCTCCCAAAACGCTGGCCCAGTGGCAGGCGGTATTGCCCAATACCTGGCTTACGGTTCACCGTCTGACGCTGTCGCCCTGGCAGCAGTGGCAGGGTGAGCTTAATGCGTCGCTGACCCCGTCCAGCCAGGAGATCGCCTATAAAGGCGAGCAGGTCAGCATTAAAGGCACGCTTCGCGGCCAAACGCTCTCGGTCAGCCAGTTTGATGTACAGCTCCCGGACCAGCCGCAGCCGATTAAGCTGGTGGGCGAGTTTATCTTGCCGCTGGTTCCTGACGGCGTGCCGGTGAAAGGCCACGCGGTGGCGACCTTTAACGTGCCACAGTTAACGTCCCTGGTCGACGCCGATCTGGACTGGGAAGAGAATCAGGGACAGCTGGTGGTGATGGCGCGGGACAATCCCGATCCGCTGCTCGACCTGCCATGGCAGATCACGGCGGAGCAGCTGAACATCAGCGACGGGCGCTGGAACTGGGATCTCTCGGGTATGCCGCTGAGCGGGCGGGTGTCCCTTCGTGCAGACAACTGGCAGCAGGGGCTGGAGAAAACCACCCTGACCGGACGACTGAATGTGCTGACGCACGGCGATGCGGGGAAAGGCAACGCGGTACTGAATATTGGGCCCGGCAGGCTCAGTATGGAAAACAGCGAAATGCCCCTGCATCTGAGCGGCGAGGCGAAGCAAAACGATCTCATTCTTTACGCCAAATTGCCCGCCACGCTGACCGGCAGCCTGTATGAACCGCAGCTGGCCTTTGAGCCGGGCGCGCTGCTCCGCTCGCGCGGGCGCATCATCAATTCGCTCGATATCGATGAAATCCGCTGGCCTCTGGCGGGCGTGAAGCTGACGCAGAAGGGCGTGGACGGTCGTTTACAGGCGATTCTGCGCGCCCATGAAAACGAGATGGGTGATTTTGAACTCCACCTGGACGGCCAGGCCAATGACTTTTTACCTGGTAACGGCCTGTGGCAGTGGCGCTACTGGGGAAAAGGCGGTTTTACGCCGATGCATGCCCGCTGGGATGTCGCCGGGAAAGGCGAGTGGCGCGACAACCTTATTGAGCTGACGGCGCTCTCCACCGGTTTTGACAAGCTCCAGTACGGCACGATGGAGGTCAGCAAGCCGCGTCTGGTGCTGGACCAGCCGGTACGCTGGTTGCGCGATGCCGAAAAACCGGCCTTCAGCGGCGCGCTGTCGCTCAATGCCGGGCAAACCCGTTTCTCCGGCGGCAGCGTGTTGCCGCCCTCGGTCCTGACCTTCAGCGTCGACGGCACCGACCCGACAATTTTTCAGTTTAAGGGCGACCTCCATGCGGACAAAATCGGTCCGGTACAGGTGAACGGTCGTTGGGATGGCGTGCGCCTTCGTGGGCAGGCCTGGTGGCCGAAACAGTCCCTCACCGTATTCCAGCCGTTGATCCCGCCGGACTGGAAAATGACGCTGCGCGACGGGGAGCTTTATGCGCAGGTCGCCTTCTCGGCGGCGGCCGATCAGGGCTTTGAAGCGGGTGGGCACGGCGTGCTGAAATCCGGCAGCGCCTGGATGCCGGATAACCAGATTAACGGCGTCGACTTTGTGCTGCCGTTCCGCTTCAGCGAGGGAACCTGGTCCCTCGGCACGCGCGGTCCGGTCACGTTGCGCATCGGCGAAGTGGAAAACCTGGTGACCGCGCGCAACATTACCGCGGATTTACAGGGCGATTATCCCTGGACGGAGGACAATCCGCTGCTGCTCACTAACGTGAAGGTGGAAACCCTCGGCGGGAAGATCACCATGCAGCAGTTGCGGATGCCGCAGCACGATCCGGCCCTGCTGCGCGTGGACAATATCTCTTCGAGCGAGCTGATTAGCGCCGTCAACCCGAAGCAGTTTGCCATGTCAGGGCCGGTGAGCGGGGCGCTGCCGTTCTGGCTGGACAACGAAAAATGGATCATTAAAGATGGCTGGCTGACCAACCCGGGGCCCATGACGCTACGCATCGACAAAGATACGGCCGACGCCATCGTGAAAGATAATATGGTTGCGGGTGCCGCGATTAACTGGCTCCGCTATATGGAAATTTCGCGTTCGTGGACGAGAATCAATTTAGATAACCTGGGTGAATTAACCATGCAGGCGACCATCAAGGGGACCAGCCGGGTCGATGGCAAAAGCAGCTCCGTCAACCTGAACTATACCCACGACGAGAATGTCTTTACCCTCTGGCGCAGCCTGCGTTTTGGGGACAACCTGCAAACCTGGTTTGAGCAACATGCGGCGATACCTGCTCCCCGCAGTTCGACTGGCAAGGAAAGTGAGGAACAACAATGAATAAGATGGCTGGTGCGCTCACCGTCGCCGTTGCCGCGCTACTGACCGGCTGTACGCCGCGAATTGAAGTCGCTGCGCCAAAGGAGCCGATTACCATCAATATGAATGTCAAAATCGAACATGAGATCCACATCAAGGTCGATAAAGACGTTGAAACCCTGCTGAAATCGCGCAGCGATCTGTTCTGAGGACGCCATGAAACGAGTAGCTCTGATTTTGCTGGCGCTGGGGATGAACGTGCAGGCAGCTGCGCTGACCTTAAACGATGCCCGGGCCCAGGGGCGCGTGGGGGAAACCCTCAGCGGTTATCTTGCCCCGGTTCAACAGGACGCGGAAACGCTGGCTTTGGTCAATCGTATTAATGCGGCACGCACGGAAAACTACCAGAAGCTGGCTGACAGCAATAATTTGCCGGTCGATGAAGTGGCCAAAATGGCAGGTCAAAAACTGGTTGCCCGCGCGCAGCCTGGCGAATACGTGAAGGGCATTAACGGAAAATGGCTTAAAAAGTAGCTAGCGGTAGCGCTTGCGGTATTCCCCCGGCGAGACGCCAAAACGCTGCTTAAACGCCGTTGAGAAATGGCTATGGTCGGTGAACCCCCAGCTGTAGCCAATGCCCGCCAGCTTTTCATCATCACCGGCTGCGCGCAGAACCTGCGCGCACAGATCCAGACGACGGTTTTTGATGTACTGCGCCACCACCAGCCCTTTCTCGGCAAACATGCGGTAGAGGCTGCGCACGGACATACCGCTCTCGGCGGCAATCCATTCCGGGCGTAGCGATTCAGACTGAATATGGTCGTCAATCAGCGCCACCACATGCTGGAACTGGCGCTCCTTGCGCGGCTGAATGATTTCACGCTGCTGGAAAGCGGGACGCAGCAGACAGATCATCGCCTCAAGCGCCGCTTCACTTTCGCGGTCACTCAGGTCGGCATTGCTCATGCTCTCCATCAGCAGGCGATGGCTCAGTTGTACCGTGGGCAAGGTGCGGGAAAGGGCGGTCGCGCAGCTTATCTCCTGGAAACGACACTGCTGCTCAATAATCTGACGGGGAACCAGCAGCGAAATCTGGCGGGATTTTTCCCGCCAGTTGATCGAACAGGGACGCGACGCGTCAATCAGCGTGATATCACCGGTCCTGAGTAGCGCGCGACGGTCATCCTGTTCAATTTCCGCGCTGCCTTCAAGCTGAAACACGGTATAGAACCAGGCATCGTTACTCTGTGTAATCTCCTGACGGGAGCGGAACAGATTAACGCCGCCTGCGGTCACGGTGCTGAGCTTCAGGCTGCGCGCATAGCTGGTCTCCAGCTCGCCGAAGAATTTCCCCTCGGTGGGCTGCGCGTTAAAACGCCCGCAAACCTGGTTAATTTGCGCCAGCCACTGCTGATACTGTTCCTGCTCGCTTGCACACGCCATCGTTTCTCTCACTGCACCGTCAACGTTTTTGCATTGTTGCATTTGTGTTGCATTTTGTCAGAGCTATGAGGCTGACTATAGGAAAGAACACTCACCGGTAACAGCGATATAAGCGGCAATTATCGCGATTTGCGGAGCCTGTCACAGGTGGCAAAGCGAATGTCACAGAGACAAAAGCGAGAATGCAAAACCCCACTTAGACTGGATTAACACCCTGCGAAGAATAACGAAGGAGTATCCTATGTCTGAATCACAGGTGGCCATTCAGCCTGCCGTACAACAATTTTTAGACCGACAGCATGGCCTGTGGATTGAAGGGCGTCAGGCCGCGTCGGACAGTGAAAAGCGGCTGAACGTCTACAACCCGGCCACGGGCGAAGTCATTGCCTCGACTGCCGATGCCAGCGTCGACGACGTTGACCGTGCCGTCATGTCCGGCTGGCGCGCGTTTGTCGCCCGCAGCTGGGCCGGAAAACTCCCGGCGGAGCGCGAGCGGATCCTGCTCCATTTCGCCGATCTGGTGGAACAGCACAGCGAAGAGCTGGCCCAGCTTGAAACGCTGGAGCAGGGGAAATCTATTAACATTTCCCGCATGTTTGAAGTCAGCTGCACCCTGAACTGGATGCGCTATACCGCCGGGCTGACCACCAAAATTACGGGTAAGACCCTCGACCTTTCCATCCCGCTGCCGCAGGGCGCCCGCTATCAGGCGTGGACGCGTAAAGAGCCGGTTGGCGTGGTGGCCGGAATTGTGCCCTGGAACTTCCCGCTGATGATCGGGATGTGGAAAGTGATGCCTGCGCTGGCCGCGGGCTGCTCTATTGTCATCAAGCCGTCAGAAACCACGCCGCTGACCATGCTGCGCGTAGCGGAACTGGCCAGCGAAGCGGGCATCCCGGACGGGGTGTTCAACGTGGTGACCGGGAGCGGCGCGGTGTGTGGCGCAGCGCTGACCTCGCATACGCATATTGCAAAGGTGAGCTTCACCGGCTCAACGGCGACGGGTAAGCAAATTGCCCGTGCGGCGGCGGACACGCTAACCGGCGTGACCCTGGAGCTGGGCGGGAAAAACCCGGCTATTGTACTGAAAGACGCCGACCCGGCGTGGGTGATCGAAGGCCTGATGACCGGCAGCTTCCTGAACCAAGGGCAGGTGTGCGCGGCGAGCTCGCGCATCTATATTGAAGCGCCGCTGTTTGACACGCTGGTCAGCGGGTTTGAGCAGGCGGTGAAATCCCTGAGCGTCGGGCCGGGCATGTCGCCGGAGGCGTTTATCAACCCGCTGGTGTCGCGCGCCCACTGTGACAAGGTGCAGACCTTCCTTGATGAGGCGAAGTCGCGCAACGCGGAGCTAATCGTCGGTAACCGGGGGCCGGAAGGCAAAGGCTATTACGTTGCGCCTACGCTGGTGGTGAACCCGGATGCCTCGCTGCGCCTGACCCGCGAAGAGGTGTTTGGCCCGGTGGTCAACGTGGTGCGCGTCGCCGACGGTGAAGAGGCGCTTCAGCTGGCAAACGACAGCGACTATGGCCTGACGGCCAGCGTCTGGACGCAAAATATCAGCAAGGCGCTGGAGTATACCGACCGGCTGCAGGCGGGCACCGTCTGGGTAAACAGCCATACGCTGATCGACGCCAACCTGCCGTTCGGCGGCATGAAACAGTCCGGTACCGGGCGTGACTTTGGTCCGGACTGGCTGGACGGCTGGTGTGAAACCAAGTCGGTGTGCGTGCGGTATTAAAAACATTGCCGGGTAACGCTGCGGTTACCCGGCAGGCTTTAACCCGGCGGCTATTTCAATGCTGCGGCAATGACCGATGGAATAGCGTCAAACGCCTGCGCAACGCCTTTAGCCCTGACCTCTTCACTGCGCGTCGCCCCTTCAGCACGGACAAATTCCACTCTGTCGATGCCCAGAAAGCCAAAAAATTTCTGCAGGTATCGCTCCTGAAAATCCATGTCTTCGATTGGCGTACCGTGATATATCCCGCCGCGGGTTGAAACGACAATAATCCTTTTGCCGGTCGCATGCCCCACCGGGCCCGTCGGGGTATAGCTAAAGGTTTTTCCCGGCTGGGCGAGTCGATCTAACCAGGCTTTAAGCTGAGTTGAGACGGAGAAGTTATACATAGGCGCACCTATCACGATGAGGTCGCTATTGAGAAATTCGTTCACAAGTTCCCCGGACAGCGCGTGTTCGCGGACATCTTCAGCCGTCGCATCGGTGGCTATCCGCAGCGGCCGGAACCCAGCGGCAACGGTGCCGGTGAGATGGGCGATGGGGGTTTTAACGACGTCGCGATAGACCACCTTCTCTGACGCGATCTGGCGAACCACCTCTGCCGTCAGCTGATGTGAAAGTGAGAATTCGCCGTTAATACTTGAATCTATATGCAGGATATTCATTTCTCTGTTTCCTTTGCGTCGGTTTGGGTTGCTTGTTCGATAAACTGACTCACGGCGTCCGGGTGGGAAATCATCGACATATGGCTGCTCTTAATACGCAGGACGATGGCGTTCATGGCGCCGGCGAGCTGCTGCTGGATACCGGGAGAGAGGGCGCGATCCTCTTCGGTTATCAGATACCATGAGGGTTTTTCACGCCATGCTGCATGTTCTACCTTCTCGCTGAAGGCGCTTGCCGCGATAGGCTGCTGCGTTGCCGTCAGCAGTTTTACGCGTTTGAGGGGCAGATCGTTGGCCATCGTGCGCTGATAGGCATCGGGATCGTCCAGCCAGATTAACCCTTTTTTATCCGGGCGCATGTCGGCCATCGGGGCGTTGAGGTGGGTAAGAAGAGAGGTAACCGATTCACCGCTGTCGGGGGCAAGGGCGGAGAGAAAAACCAGTTTTTTCACCTTCGGGTTATTGCCTGCCTGAGCGATGACCGCGCCGGCCCAAGAGTGGCCAACAAGCACTACGTCCCCTTGCTGACGGTCGATGACACGCTCTGTGGCGGCGACGTCCTCTTCAAGCGAAGTCAGAGGGTTTTGCACTGCCGTGACGTGGTAGCCCCGGGTCTGCAAACGGCCTATCACCTCCTGCCAGACGGAACCATCAGTAAAGGCACCATGCACGAGGATGATGTTATTAATCCGCGCCTGCACAGACTGCGATGCAGCCATGCAAAGCAAAGAAAGAAGAACGGGCAAGCGTGTCGGTTTCATAAGCGTGACGTAATTTCCTGAGAGACGTTGAGGCACAGTGTAACGAGAGGGACAAAGAGGCTTGTAGTGTCTGAAATGACTGTTAACATACGAAATCAGACATTTTACTCAGGCCTGAATCATGAGAATTGCCATTTTAGCGTTACCCGGAAGCATGAAATCCGCCGTGGCTGGGCTCTGCGACATGTTCTGGCTGGCTAACGAGGTGATTGCTCAGCAGCCGGACGGCGAGGGCATTTCGCCTTTTGAGGCGGTCATCATCACGGCGGAAGGAAAGCCTGTCCCGGACGCGCAGGGGCGGCCGATCGAGGCCGAAGCGAGCTTTGTTACCGGAGGTACCTTCGATCTCGTGATTGCCTGCGGGATGAAGCTTGACGAGCAGAAACGCCCGGTCTCGCCAGCGGCCGTCCTCGAGGCTGGCGCATGGCTGCGCGGCCAGTATGATAAAGGCGCGATGCTTGCGGGAGCCTGTGCCGGTGGGTTGGTTCTCGCCGAGGCGGGGATCCTCAATGGCCGGGCATGCACGACGACCTGGTGGCTTTACCATACTTTCCGCCAGCGTTATCCGCTGAGCAAACCTGTCTGGGGTAAAGCGCTGGTGCAGGACGCACGGGTTATCACATCCGGTGGCCCGCTCTCGTGGGTTGACCTGTCGCTGCATGTCATCCGTCTGCACGCGGGGCAGAAGCTGGCGCGTCTGACGGCCGATATGGCCGTGGCTGACAGCCAGCCGTTATCTCAGCAGGTTTACGCGCCAGCAGGTTTTTTAAATTCAGTCCATCCGATGATAATGAAAGCGGAACATATCGTCCGGTATGAAAATCCGGCGATTACCGTAGAACAGCTTGCCCGGGCGCTGAATATGACCACTCGTACCCTTCACCGAAAAATGGCGGAGGAGATGAATGAAAGCCCTAAAAACTTTTTGACGCGCATGCGCATTGAAAAGGCAATGCGTCTCCTGGAGCAACCGGGGTACGCAATAACGGAGATTGCCAGCGCTTGCGGTTACGCTGACGACACGGCATTCAGGCGCGCTTTTACGGGGGTGACGGGCATGTCGCCCGGTCAATACCGCAAATGGATCGCCGAGCGTCATGCGGAATAGCCGCCGTTCTCACCGGCATACTCGATCCCGCCCGGCCTCCTTTGCCCGATACAGCGCCGCATCGGCGCGGGCGATGATCTCGGTGCCTGCTAACCCCTCCGCCATGCTCGCAATCCCCATGCTCACGGTGACATGGTCGCTAACGGTTGACGCGCTGTGTGGTATGGACTCCGCGCGCAGACCGTCCTGAATGCGTAAGGCAACCTTTTCCGCGATGTTTTCCGGGCAATTGAAGAGGATGACCACGAACTCCTCGCCGCCGTAACGCGACACCACATCGTCAGGTGTGCGCACCGACTGCTTCAGCACCCGCGCCACGCGGGTCAGACAGTCGTCGCCTGCCTGGTGCCCGTAGGTGTCGTTGTAGAGCTTGAAATAGTCGATATCCAGCATGATCACCGAGAAGGTTTTCTTCTGCTCAACCGCGTTTTCCAGCACCACCTCCATTTTCCGGCGATTGGCGGTTTTGGTTAACGGATCCTGATGCGCCAGCGCATCCAGTCTGGAGATCAGCAGCTGATTCTGCTGATTACGCCGCCAGGCCTCGTCAAACCAGCTCAACAGAATGAAACGCCCGCAGATCAGGATCAGCGTAAAGACGCTCCAGATGACGACGAAGTGAAGGTTGAGGCCATCGTTCCGTATCCAGCTTGCTATCGGCAGGGTGATCCAGAGCGGGAGCACAAAGGCGAGCAGCCCCTCGGGGTAAAAATAGAGCGCCGTTAAGCCGGCGAGTAATAAAATGACGCACAGCGGCCAGACGTGAGGCAGCAGCAGCTGGGTAATAAACCAGAAGCTGGAGACCGACCAGATGGCGCTACAGATAAACAACACCACGCTGATTCCGGCGATTCGCCGCCAGGCCATGAGGATCAGCGCGGCTGAGAGAATAATAATGCCGAGCATGGAGGCATCGACCATTCTCGTCAGCTGCGGCGAGTGGGGATAAAGGGGATCGCTGGCCTTAAGCAGAACGTGTCGCAGCAGGATCATCACCGCGAAGCTGATATTGACGAAGGCCAGCCACGGCAGGTTCATCGCCAGCCCGTGCATGACCATGGCATGGCGCGTTGGCCAGGTTGCCCGTTCAAGTGTCGGTTTTTTTCTTTTTTCCATTGACGCTTTTACCCTGTCTGGCGAACACGTGAAGCAGGAAAGGGCGGACGAACCGCCCTTTTGCATGCACCGTTACGGTGTCACAATGTTAAACCAGAAATCAAACTTATCCATGTAACTAAGCATGGCATCAAGTTTCGCGCTGTCGCCACTTATTTTGACATTTCCGCTGTCCTGAGCCTGTTTCAGCGTCACTTCCTTGAGAATGATTTTATTCAGGGTGTCACGGTTGAGCGTCAGCGTCGCATCCGCATCTTTTGCTTCTGCGTTCGCCGTGTGGTTCAGCACGCCATTTTCCAGCTCGAGTTTGTACTTCCCGCCATCGCTGCCCAAATCAATGTTAAACACAGATTTAGCCTCACCGGCTTTCTGGCCATTGATATGGACTGCCAGGTAGTCAAAGAACATCTCTGGCGTCATCGCGCGAACCGTATCCGGGCTAGCGGTATTCGGCGTTGGACCTTTCACCACGCCGTTACGCAACTCCTGCGCACCGGTCAGGTAGAAGTTACGCCACGGGCCGGATTCGGCTTGATAGCCAAGCTGTTCCAGCGCATCCGCTTCCAGGTTACGTGCCGCCTGATTGTTTGGATCGGCAAAGACCACTTTACTCACCACCTGCGCCACCCAGCGATAGTTCCCCTGGTCGAAGTCGGTTTTCGCCTTGTTCAGGATGGCATCCGCGCCGCCCATATACTCAACGAATTTCTTCGCGCCTTCTTCCGGCGGCAGCTCATCCAGCGTCGCCGGGTTGCCGTCAAACCAGCCCAGATACAGCACGTAGGTGGCTTTGACGTCATGGCTCACCGAACCGTAATAGCCGCGGTTCGCCCAGGTATGGGCCAGTGAGTCCGGGAGCGTGAAGTTCGCGGCAATTTCGTCGCGCGTCAACCCTTCGTTCGCCATACGCAGCGTCTGGTCGTTAATGTAACGATAGAGGTCACGCTGGCTTTTCAGCAGTTTGACCACGTTTTCGTTGCCCCAGGTCGGCCAGTGGTGTTGTGCCATGATGATTTCGGCCTTATCACCCCAGCGCACAATCGCCTGGTTAATGTATTTCGACCACGGCAGCGGCTCGCGGATTTTCGCTCCGCGCAGCGAGTAGGTGTTGTGCAGGGTGTGGGTCACGTCCTCTGCGGATTCAATGACTTTTTTCTCTTCGATATACCAGAGCATTTCCGATGGCGCTTCGGAGCCAGGCGCAAGCATAAAGTCGTAGGTCAGGCCGTCGATAACCTCTTTCTGCCCATCTTTCTCGATAATATTGGTCGGGGCAATCAGCGTGACCGTCCCGGCGGAGGTTGTTGTCCCAAGACCGGCACCCACCTGACCTTTGGCATCTGGCTTCAGCAGGTTGCCATACATATAGCTGGCGCGGCGGCTCATCACATTACCCGCCATGATATTCTCGGCAACGGCCGCTTCCATAAACCCGGCAGGGGCGTAGACCTTCACTTTACCGGACTTCACGTCCGCTTCATCCACCACGCCGCGCACCCCGCCATAGTGGTCAACGTGGCTGTGGGTATAAATGATGGCCACAACAGGTTTCTTGCCGCGATGTTTAAAATAGAGATCCATCCCGACCTTCGCCGTTTCTGCCGACACCAGCGGGTCAACCACGGTAATACCTTCTTTCCCTTCGATGATGGTCATATTCGACAGATCAAGATTTCGAATTTGATAAATACCGTCGGTCACTTCAAACAGGCCGCTGATATTAATCAGCTGAGATTGACGCCATAAGCTGGGATTAACGGAATCCGGGGCTTTATCGCCTTCTTTAATAAAGGAGTACTGCTGCGGGTTCCAGATGATATTGCCTTGTTCCCCTTTGATAATTTCCTGAGGAATAGGGGCAATAAAGCCTTTATGGGCGTCCGTAAAATCGGTGTTATCGGAGAAAGGAAGCTGATTAAACAGGGCGTTATTGGCTTGTTGCGTTGCGGCCGTGGCATCCTTCGGGGCTTCTGCGGCATAGGTGGAGCTAACGGAAATAACAAGTCCAGCCAGAGCAAGACTCCTGACGATCAAATTGAATTTCATCCTAACCTCTCAGTGGTGTATTACGTCGTTCGTGGAAACTTCGTGTCCTGGCTGAAAGTGGTTCAAGAAATGCAATGGAAATAAACGAGGTAGAAATAACTATAATCGGGGAGAGGCATTCAGCAAGTAAATAGATGAAAAACCGGGCATTGCGCCCGGTGCGTTATTTATTTCTGTTCGTCTTTCTTTTTCCCGAGCGTTGGCGTCTCGTCGAAGAAGTTCCACGGTTTAAGGAGGGTATGCACCCATTCCGTCGGCATGATCGGCCACTCCTCCGCGCGTGCCACGTGGGTGGTGCCGGTGGTCATCCAGACCACGTCATCCTGATCGTTGAGCGACTCGTTATCTTTGCTGTACTGACCCAGCCCGGTGTCGTGCACGGAGCGGTTCGGGAATTTTCCTTCCGGGTAAAGTTCATCCGGGTGGTAACGGGTCACCCACAGCTGTTTGTCCATAAAGCTCAGGCGATGGTAAATCCACTCGTCCGGGGCAAATTTCGCGCCGGTTGCCACCGGGTGCGTGCCGCCTGCGTAAGGGATAATCTGGTACGAAACCGGGTTGCCCATGCGGTTTTCTTTGCGGGTGTTGCTCAGCAGGCGAATCGTGCCCGGGTCGAATTTCTGCGCCGCCTGCTGCTCGGTATCAATATCGTACTGATTGATCTGCATGGTGCTGGTGCGCGGGCCACCGGCGGTATTCGGCTTCACTTCCGGATCCATGGCCACCAGCTTGTTGTTGATGCCGTCCACGTCCATATCAAGACGGAAATTGTAGATGTGCTGGTGCGTGGTGCCCACGATGTTATGGTCGATCAGCGTGCCGTATTTTGTATCGTCTTTGGCGGTGGCGTCGTGCATGGTTTTCGCCTGTACGCCTTTCACCGCTTCGATACCCGTCGCACCGGCGTCAATCCCGATGGTGCCATTTTCATGGAACACCCAGTCGAAGATGTAATCGTAGTTGCCCACGGTACTCACCCAGCGCACCACCAGTTCGCGGCGCTCGGTGCTGACGTTAGGCTGGCCCATCTCCTGATGCTTGTATTCCGGCCCCGCGTAGCGTTCGAAAATGGCGATCGCGCGCGGGATCTCCATCGGCGCGCCGGTGTAATCCGGGATGGTTTCATTGAGCATCACGGCGTTGGACGGCACGTCTTTGCCGCGCACCAGCGGTGAGGTCAGGGTGCCCATACCGTAGTCGCCGGAGTCGAGATAGGCTTTAAAGTACCAGCCCACGTCCGGATCGCCGTAAGGGACGATCATGCCGCCGAGCGACCCCTGATACATAATCTGGCGTTTTTTGCCGTTGTCGTTATAGGTGACGGTTGAGATCATCGGGCCGACGCGGGAGTCCAGGCTCAGGTGGAAATCCCAGTTCTGCCAGTGCACCATATCGCCGGTGATGGTGTAGTTCTTGCCTTCCGGCTCAATGATGTCGAGCGGTTTTTTAGGCGTCTCTATACGGTCGCGGCCATCGTAGGGACGCGGCGTCATCGGAACCGGAACAACGGCGCCTTCCTCAATCTTCTGGATTTTCTTCTGCTCAAGATCGACCACGGCCACCAGGTTTTCAATCGGGTGCGCCCAGTAGTTGCCGTCGCCAACGTCCAGATAGCTCACTACCTTCAGCAGGCGATCTTCCTGCTTCAGGCCATCTTTACCGTCGAAATAGCCGACGGTCAGCGGCGTGGTAATCACTTTTTTCGGGTCGGTGATGCCGTGTTTTTTAAGCACCTCGGCAAACTCCGTGCTGTCGTTGATGATTTGCTGAACCGCGGTGAAATCATCCAGCAGCACCATGCCGTGCGCGTCTTTCACCGGCTCCCAGCGCAGGATTTTTTTATCCTTCAGATCCACCAGGCTTTCGATAACGTGCTTTCCGTCGAGCATCACGATCTTCGCCTGACGCGGGGCATCCACCGCCGTACCGTTAAGCACAAAGTCCCACACTTTGGCTTTCTCTGGCTCAGCAAGGGCAATCTGGGTAAAGCGGGTATTCGGTTTAAAATCCGCCGAGGCTTTCACAATCTCAACGGCTTGCTTAATTTCGTCCGCCGTCAGCGCGTTTAGCGGGTGAGGGCGTTTTTCAACCTGGAAAGTCTGGTCAAGACCGGACTGGAAAACATCGTTGATGAAGCTGTCAGAGATAAAGGCTTTTTTGCCTTTCATCACCACCGGCACCTCGAGCTTGAGGGTTTTACCGTTGACGATGGCGGTTTTAGCGCCCGGTTTGACCTTCACAAAGGCGCCGTCTTTTGCAATGGTGAACATCTGTGCGTAATCATCCCACTGAACGTCGGCGCCAAAGTCCTGCAGCGTTTTGTCCATCGGGACCATATGCGCCTCACTGCCGTGGGCGAAAACAGGGGATTGCCAGGCGCAACACAGCGCAACGGCCATAGCCAGCGCCGTTCTACGGGCAGAAAAAGAAGAATTGCTTCCCATCGTAGACCTCATCTTGTTGTGTTTATTGTGTTGTGACAGCCTTATCCTGACAGGCGCCTGAGAAAAGCGTTTGCCTGCATCTGCCAGATTATTTGTCAGCCTTGCCAGGTTAAAAAAAGAGCGGGGGTAAATCACATGCCGGGCCATTTCCCCTCCCCATTGAGGCTGAGGGAACCCCACAAATGATGTCAGCACAGACGGCCCCCTCTCCCTTGAGGGAGAGGGCTGGGGTGAGGGGGAACATACGGCACTGGTGGGCATTCCGTTCACTTTATGTTCCTTGCTACTCTGTAACGACATGACCTGTGAACGTGCCAGGGTGGCTCAGTCTGCACTGAACCCCTAAACCTGGACACTGCGATTTCATTGTTGCTCTGCCAGCGTCCGGTATTGTACCGGACTCATCCCGCCCGTTTTTAAACTGATTCGTTCGGTGTTGTAATAGCGAATATATCTGCCAATATCGCTTTCCAGTTCTTTCACTGAACTGTACTTTTTCCTGTAATACATCTCTACTTTCAGATGACTGAAGAAGTTTTCCATCACTGCATTATCCAGACAGTTACCCTTACGCGACATACTTTGTGTGATGCCCGCTTCAGCCAGCATTCTGCGCCATACAGGTGTTCGGTAAGCCCAGCCCTGATCGCTGTGTAGCATCGCGCCTTCTTTGTTTCTGCATGCTTTAAGCGCTTTTTTTAGCATCCTGCAGACCAGAGGTTGTGACTGACTGGTTGATGTTTGCCAGGCCACTATTTCATTATTGAACAGGTCCTGAAGGGCTGACAGGAACAGTTTTTGACCACCGGCACGGAACTCCGTCACGTCTGTGCACCACTTTATTCCACTGCATGCAGCAGTGAAGTTACGGGCAAGCAGATTATCTGAAGCCAGTCCGCCTCCAGCCATACAGGAACGGTATTTCCTTCGGCGTAACTGACATGTCAGGCCATACTTTTTCATCAATATGCGAACCGTTTTATGGTTCAGGATGAAGGCTTCATTACGCAGCGCCACCGTCATTCTTCGGTAGCCGTAGCGTTGTGCATTTCTCTGACTGATGGTGGACATAGCACTGACAGCAGATGCATACCGCTCCGACTGAGTGACAGGTCTGGAGAGCTGGTAATAATACGTGCTACGCGCCAGCCCTGCGGCACATAACAGGTAAACAAGTCGGTGGTCTGCAAGCAAACTCTGTATCACTCGCGTTTTTTCTGCTGTTCCCTGAGAGCGTTTTCCTCCCTCAGGGCTTTGAGCTTTTTTAAATATGCATTTTCCGCCCGCAGATATTCCAGCTCTCTCAGAAGTTCTGAGGGAGTCATCTCACTGAGCGGTCTGGAGTCAGGTATAAACTTTTTCTGTGACATAGCGGGCCCGGGTTTGGCTGTATTAAGCGCCTGTGCGCCTCCTTTCCGGTAACGTCTTGTCCAGTCGAGAATGAGCGATTCATTTGGAATGGCAAAGCGCGCTGAAGCTTCCGCATAGCTGCAACCGTGTTCAGTAACATAACGGATTACGCGGAGCCTGAAAGCTGAAGTATAGGCCCGTGCAGGACGGTCCTCCAGCCCGGCCTTTCCCTGACGCCTGTAAGCCCGTATCCAGCGGGTAAGAGGCGTCCGGCCAACACTGAACAGATGTGCTGTTTCTTTAATGCTCGACTCACCAGTCATGTAATGCTGTACAGCCGCAAGACGAATGTGAAAAGGATATCTCATCTGAACCTCCAGATTTTATGATCTGGTGTCCAGGATATGGGGTTCAGTGCAGTCGCCACCACCCTGGCGACCTGGGCTCCCGGCGGTAAATCGCCGCTTCGCGGTGCCTCGGCTTATTCCTTCCGGCTTATCGGGGACGGGCGGAGGTAACATCCCTGTAAAGTCCGCCCTCTCGGCGCATCCCTGCGCCTCGCCCCGGCCGGAAGGCAAACGCCTCAGCGATTTACAGCCGGACCAGGGCATCGCTGAAGGCCCTCAGCCATTCTAAAAGCAGCGTTATTGCTTCTGCTTGCACATTACTTGAGAGCGCTCAGCCATTGTGGAGAGGATGAGGAGCAGGGAACTTAGCTGAAATCACCCTGCTGGCGCGCCACCAGCGTCAGGATGGAGTAGAGCGCCACGGCCTGCTGGTGCTGGTTGAAGATCTCAACCGCCCATTCCACCACGCCCGTCGGTCTTTCCTCGGCGGTGCGCTGTTTCTTCAGCGTTTTACGCTTGCAGGTCAGACGCACCTGAATAGTATCGCCCGGTTTAACCGGCTCGATAAAGCGCAGGTTCTCCATGCCGTAGTTGGCAATCACCGGCCCGACGCCCGCATCAACAAACAGCCCCGCGGCGGCGGAAATCAGGAAGTAGCCGTGCACCACGCGCTCGCCAAAGATCGACTCTGCCGCGCCGATCTTGTCCATATGGGCGTAGAAGTGGTCGCCGCTCAGGCAGGCAAAGTTCACGATGTCTGCTTCCGTCAGGGTGCGGCGCGGCGTCAGCAGGCTGTCGCCCGGCTGCAGCTCCTCAAAGTATTTGCGGAACGGATGCACGCGATCTTCTTGCACCGTTGCGCCACGCACCCATTGTTTGCCGATGGCGGCCAGCATGGTCGGACTGCCCTGAATCGCGGTGCGCTGCAGGTAGTGCTTCACCGCGCGCAGACCACCCAGCTCTTCGCCGCCGCCCGCGCGCCCCGGGCCGCCGTGCACCAGCTGCGGCAGCGGGGAGCCGTGCCCGGTGGATTCTTTCGAGGCTTCCTCGTTGAGGATCTGAATACGCCCGTGGGCGCGCGCCGCGCCGAGAATAAACTGGCGGGCAGTGTCCAGGTCTGCGGTGACCAGCGTACCCGCCAGGCTGCCGCCGCCCGCGCGGGCAAGCTGCATCGCGTGGCGTGCGTTGCGATACGGCATCAGCGTCGCAACCGGGCCAAAGGCTTCGGTTGAGTGCACTGCCGGGGTTTCATCCGGCTGCGGGCAGAACAGCAGGGTCGGTGGGAAGAACGCGCCCGCGGCCTGCAGATCCGCTTTGCCACCCAGACGGATCTGGCAGCCTGCGGCGATCAGTTGCTCCACTTTCTCCTGCACGTCCGCACGCTGTTCGGCGTTGACCAGCGCGCCCATCTTTACCCCTTCCTGCGCCGGATCGCCCACAACCACCTTTTCCAGCCGGGCAACCAGCGCCTGGCTCACGGCGTCAATCTGGCTCTGCGGGACGATAATGCGGCGAATGGCCGTACATTTCTGCCCGGCTTTGGCGGTCATCTCGCGCACCACTTCCCGAATGAACAGGGCAAATTCCGGCTGCTCCGGCGTGACGTCTTCCCCCAGCACGCAGCAGTTCAGGGAGTCGGCTTCCATGGTGAACGGAATGGAATTCGCCACAATATTCGGGTGCACGCGCAGACTTTGCCCGGTGCTGGCGGAGCCGGTAAAGGTCACCACGTCCTGGCTGTCGAGCTGGTCGAGCAGATCCCCGGCGCCGCCGCAGATCAGGCTGATGGCGCCGTCCGGCACCAGCCCGCTGTCGACGATGGATTTCACCATCGCCTGCGTCACCTGCGCGGTAGCGGTAGCGGGTTTGATGATGGCGGGCATGCCGGCAAGCCAGGTTGGAGCCAGCTTTTCCAGCATCCCCCAGCAGGGGAAGTTAAAGGCGTTGATGTGCACCGCCACGCCGGATTTGGAGGTCAGGACGTGGCGCGCCGCAAAGCCGCCTTCTTTTGAGAGCGGGATCAGCTCGTCTTCCGGCCACACGGTGTCATCCGGCAGCTCGCGGCTGCCCAGACTGGCGTAAGTGAAGAGGGTGCCGATCCCGCCTTCGATATCGACCCAGCTGTCCGCCTTCGTCGCTCCGGTCTGGGCGGACAGGGCATAAAACGTCTCTTTCTCGCTAAGCAGGTGCTTTGCCACCGCCTTCAGCATGGCCGCGCGTTCGATAAAGGTCATCGCGTGAAGCGCTTCGCCGCCGCGCTCAATCGCATAGCGACGGGCGGCCGCCATGTCCAGCCCTTCGCTGGTCACGCTCCACAGCGCTTCGCCACTGATGGCGTGATGAATAGTGCGTTCACGGCCCCGGCCAGACTGCCAGGTACCGGATAAGAAGCTGGCTAACTGCTGCATCGCTTATCTCCAAATGTTACGTAATTTACCCATTAATAGTTTGATCATGAATCATAAAAATCAAGCTGAGTTTTAATGAATTGTTAACATTGTGATCCGCTCTGACGAAACACGGCGCGCGAGGACGCTGTTCAGTACGCCTGCAGTAAAAGCCTTGCGAGCGATATCACAAAACAAGGAAACAATTCTTGGGGTTATATTTAACCTTTGTGTAACTTTTAAAAAACAAAGTGATTCAACATTACGCTTTAATTTGCAAACTAACGAATCATAAAGGTGATGACGTGACGCAAGAACAACGGTTTGAGCAGCGCATAGCGCAGGAGACGGCGATTGAGCCTCAGGACTGGATGCCTGACGCCTACCGTAAAACGTTGATCCGCCAGATTGGTCAACATGCGCACTCCGAAATTGTCGGCATGCTGCCGGAAGGGAACTGGATCACCCGCGCCCCGACGCTACGCCGCAAGGCGATCCTGCTGGCGAAGGTGCAGGACGAAGCCGGACACGGGCTCTACCTCTACAGCGCGGCGGAAACGCTGGGCTGCGCGCGGGAAGACATCTACCAGAAGATGCTCGACGGCAAAATGAAGTACTCCTCCATCTTCAACTATCCGACCCTGAGTTGGGCCGATATCGGCGTGATCGGCTGGCTGGTGGACGGCGCGGCCATCGTCAACCAGGTGGCGCTGTGCCGTACCTCCTACGGTCCCTATGCCCGGGCGATGGTGAAAATTTGTAAAGAAGAGAGCTTCCACCAGCGCCAGGGCTTTGAAGCCTGCATGGCGCTGGCGCAGGGCAGTGAAGCCCAGCGTCAGATGCTGCAGGACGCCATCAACCGCTTCTGGTGGCCGGCGCTGATGATGTTCGGGCCGAACGACGACAATTCGCCGAACAGCGCCCGCAGCCTGGCGTGGAAAATCAAACGCTTCGGCAACGACGAGCTGCGCCAGCGCTTTGTCGACAACACGGTGCCGCAGGTGGAGATGCTGGGCATGACGGTGCCCGATCCCGACCTGCGTTTTGATGAAGAGAGCGGCCATTATCACTTCGGCGAAATCGACTGGCACGAGTTTGACGAGGTCATCAACGGGCGCGGCATCTGCAACCACGAACGCCTGGCCGCCAAACGTAAAGCCTGGGAAGAGGGGGCGTGGGTGCGGGAAGCCGCACTGGCGCACGCGGAAAAACAACACGCCCGCAAAGTGGCTTAAGAGGAATCACGATGAGCAATGTCTACTGGCCGCTGTACGAAGTGTTCGTACGCAGCAAACAAGGGTTATCCCACCGTCACGTGGGCAGTCTGCATGCCGCCGACGATCGCATGGCGCTGGAAAATGCGCGTGATGCCTATACCCGCCGCAGCGAAGGCTGTTCTATCTGGGTGGTTAAGGCGAGCGAGATTGTCGCCTCCCAGCCGGAAGAGCGCGGCGAGTTCTTCGACCCGGCGGAAAGCAAGGTTTACCGCCATCCGACGTTCTACACCATCCCTGACGGCATCGAGCATATGTGAGGCAAAGAATGAATTCAGTGACTGCCTATGCCCTGCGTCTGGGCGACAACGGTCTGGTGCTCTCCCAGCGTCTCGGCGCCTGGTGCGGCCACGCGCCGGAGCTGGAGATCGACCTCGCACTCGCCAATATCGGTCTCGACCTGCTGGGCCAGGCGCGCAATTTCCTGACCTATGCCGCGGAGCTGGATGGCCAGGGCGATGAAGACACGCTGGCATTTGGCCGCGACGAGCGCCAGTTCCGCAACGTCCTGCTGGTGGAGCAGCCGAACGGCAGCTTCGCCGACACGATTGCCCGCCAGTACCTGATGGATGCCTGGAACGTGGCGCTGTATGAACGCCTGGCCCAAAGCCGCGACGGCCAGCTTGCCGCGATTGCCGCCAAAGCGATTAAAGAGGCGCGCTACCACCTGCGCTTCAGCCGCGGCTGGCTGGTGCGTCTGGGCGACGGGACCGAAACGTCCGCGCAAAAAATGCAGCAGGCCATCGACAGCCTGTGGCGTTTTACGGCCGAGCTGTTTGAGGCCGATGACGTTGAGCTGGAATTGATTCAGTCCGGCGTGGCGGTTGACCCGCGCACGCTGCGCCAGCCGTGGGAAAGCGAAGTGTATGCCGGTCTGAATGAAGCCTGCCTGCAGGTGCCCGCAGAGGTGGCGTACCGCACCGGGGGCAAGCAGGGGCTGCATACCGAACATCTGGGCCCGATGCTGGCGGAGATGCAGTATCTCCAGCGCGCGTATCCCGGTCAGCAGTGGTAAAGGAGAACGCTATGCAACGCCTCGTCGACATCGCGCCCGCGCAAATTCCGCAGATCTGGGCGCTGTTAAGCCAGATCCCGGACCCGGAAGTGCCGGTGTTAACCATCACCGATTTAGGCATGGTGCGCAGCGTGAAGGCGCAGGGGGAAGGCTGGGTCATTGGCTTCACGCCAACCTACTCGGGCTGTCCTGCAACGGAACACCTGCTGGGGGCGATCCGCGATGCGATGACCGCGCACGGCTTTACCCCGGTGCACATTGTGCTCCAGCTTGAACCCGCCTGGACCACCGACTGGATGACCGCCGACGCGCGCGAGCGCCTGCGGGCGTACGGTATCAGTCCGCCGGTGGGGCATAGCTGTCACGCGCACGCGCCGGTGGAGGTGAGCTGCCCGCGCTGCGCCAGCACCGACACCTCGCTTATCAGTGAATTTGGCTCGACGGCCTGCAAAGCACTCTACCGCTGCAATACCTGCCGTGAGCCCTTCGACTATTTCAAATGTATTTGAGGCTGCCATGACAACGTTTCATTCATTAACAGTGGCAAAAGTGGAACCCGAAACCCGCGACGCGGTGACCATCACCTTTGCGGTGCCGCAGGCGCTGCAGGAGGCCTACCGATTCCGTCCCGGCCAGCACCTGACGTTAAAAACGACGCTTGGCGGGGACGAGCTGCGCCGCTGCTACTCCATCTGCCGGAGTACCGCCCCGGGCGAGATCAGCGTAGCGGTCAAAGCCATCGACGGCGGGCGCTTTTCCCGCTATGCCCGGGATGAGATCAAAGCGGGTATGGCCCTGGAGGTGATGGTTCCTCAGGGGCAGTTTGGCTACCAGCCGCAGGCCGAACGCGAAGGCCACTACCTGGCGATTGCGGCAGGCTCCGGGATCACCCCGATGCTGGCGATTATCTCCGCCACGCTGGCGACCGAGCCCAACAGCCATTTCACCCTTATCTACGGCAACCGCAGCAGCCAGAGCATGATGTTCCGCCAGGCGCTGGCGGACCTGAAGGACAAATACCCGCAGCGGCTGCAGCTGGTCTCCATCTTCAGCCAGGAGCGGCTGGACAGCGATCTGCTCTATGGCCGCATCGACGGGGAAAAATTGCAGGTGCTGGCTAAAACCCTGATCAACTTCCGCCAGTATGACGAGGCCTTTATCTGCGGCCCGTCGGCGATGATGGACGACGCCGAAGCCACGCTGAAGGCGCTGGGGATGCCGGACAAATCCATTCACCTTGAGCGCTTTAACACCCCGGGGATCTCCGTTAAACGCGCGGTGCATGTGCAGGCGGAAGGCCAGAAAGTGACCGTTCGCCAGGACGGGCGCGACCGTGAAATCACCCTGACGGCAGATGATGAAAGTATCCTGGATGCCGCCCTGCGTCAGGGCGCGGATCTGCCGTATGCCTGCAAGGGCGGCGTCTGCGCCACCTGTAAATGCAAAGTGCTGCGCGGGAAAGTGGACATGGCGACCAACTACAGCCTGGAGCCAGACGAGCTGGCCGCCGGGTATGTGCTGAGCTGCCAGTCGCTGCCGTTAACCGCCGACGTGATTGTCGACTTCGACGCGAAGGGGATGGCATGAGCGAACTTATTGCTACCTGTCATGGCCGCGTGCTGCAGCTGACGCTCAACCGTCCGGCGGCGCGAAACGCCCTCAACAACGCGCTGTTAACCCAGCTTGCGGAACAGCTTGAGGCCGCTGCCGTGGATGCCGACATCGCCGTCTGCGTGATTTACGGCAACGAGCGCTGCTTTGCCGCCGGGGCCGATCTCAACGAAATGGCGGAAAAAGACCTGTCTGCCACCCTGAACGATATTCGCCCACAGCTGTGGGCACGCATTAACGCGTTCAGCAAACCGCTGATCGCCGCCGTGAACGGCTTCGCGCTGGGCGCGGGCTGCGAGCTGGCGCTGCTGTGCGACGTGGTGATTGCCGGTGACAACGCCCGTTTCGGCCTGCCGGAAATCACGCTCGGCATTATGCCCGGCGCGGGCGGCACCCAGCGTCTGATTCGCAGCGTCGGGAAATCCCTGGCCAGCAAAATGGTGCTGACGGGCGAGAGCATAACTGCACAGCAGGCGCTGAGCGCCGGGCTGGTGAGCGATGTTTTCCCGGCAGCGCTGACGCTGGAGTATGCCCTGAAGCAGGCGGCCCTGATGGCGCGCCACTCGCCGCTGGCGCTGCAGGCGGCGAAACAGGCGCTGCGCCAGTCTCAGGAGGTACCGCTCCAGGCCGGGCTCGCGCAGGAGCGCCAGCTGTTTACGCTGCTTTCCGCCACCGAAGACCGCCGGGAAGGCATCGACGCCTTCTTACAAAAACGCACCCCCGACTTTAAAGGACGCTAATTGTGGAATTTATTCTCAGTCATGTAGAACAGGGCGTGATGACCATTACGCTGAACCGTCCGGAGCGTCTGAACAGCTTTAACGACGTGATGCACCAGCAGCTGGCCGAGTGCCTGAAACAGGCCGAGCGTGATGACACCGTGCGCTGTCTGCTGATCACCGGGGCAGGACGGGGTTTCTGTGCCGGTCAGGATCTGAATGATCGCAACGTCGACCCCAACGGCCCGGCGCCGGATCTGGGGATGTCCGTTGAAACCTTCTATAACCCGCTGGTTCGCCGCCTGGCAAAGCTGCCTAAACCGGTCATCTGTGCCGTTAACGGCGTGGCGGCAGGTGCGGGGGCCACGCTGGCGATGGGGTGTGACATGGTGATTGCGGCCCGTTCCGCCAACTTCGTGATGGCCTTCAGCAAGCTCGGCCTGGTGCCGGACTGCGGCGGCACCTGGCTACTGCCGCGCGTGGCGGGACGCGCCCGCGCCATGGGGCTGGCGCTGCTCGGGGACAAACTCAGCGCCGAACAGGCGCAGGCGTGGGGGATGATCTGGCAGGTGGTGGATGACGAGCAGCTCTCCACCACGGCGCAGCAGATGGCGCTGCATTTTGCGTCGCAGCCGACCTTCGGGCTGGGGCTGATCAAGCAGGCCATCAACGCTGCAGAAACCAACACCCTGGACGACCAGCTCGATCTGGAGCGCGACTATCAGCGTCTGGCCGGACGCAGCGACGATTACCGCGAGGGCGTTAGCGCCTTCCTGGCGAAGCGCGCGCCGAACTTTACGGGGAAATAAGATGCTGAATATACGGACTGTCGCCGTGATCGGCAGCGGCACGATGGGCGCAGGGATTGCCGAAGTCGCCGCCAGCCACGGTCATCAGGTGCTGATCTACGACATCTCCAGCGATGCGATATCGCGCGCCATCGACGGGATCCGCCAGCGTCTGGCCTCCCGGGTAACGCGCGGAAAACTCTCCGCCGATGCCGGGAGCCAGATCCTGGCCCGGCTGGTTCCCGTTACGGATATCGACGCGCTCTCCGCGGCCGATCTGGTCATAGAAGCGGCCTCAGAGCGTCTGGAGGTGAAAAAGGCGCTGTTTGCTCAACTGGCTGAGATCTGCCCGCCGCAGACGGTGCTGACCAGCAATACCTCTTCCATCTCCGTCACGGCGATTGCGGCGGACGTCCACCACCCGGAGCGGGTCGCAGGGCTGCACTTCTTTAACCCGGCGCCGGTGATGAAGCTGGTGGAGGTGGTCAGCGGGCTGGCGACCTCTGCGGAAGTGGCCGACGCGCTGTGCGAGCTGGCGCTGAACTGGGGCAAACAGCCCGTTCGCTGCCAGTCAACGCCGGGATTCATCGTCAACCGCGTCGCCCGTCCGTTCTATTCTGAAGCCTGGCGCGCGCTGGAGGAACAGGTCGCTCCGCCGGCGGTGATTGATGCCGCCCTGCGGGAAGGCGGCGGTTTCCCGATGGGGCCGCTGGAGCTGACCGACATGATTGGTCAGGACGTGAACTTTGCGGTGACCTGCTCGGTATTTAACGCCTTCTGGCAGGAGCGTCGTTTTCTGCCTTCGCTGGTGCAGCAGGAGCTAGTGCTGGCAGGAAGGCTGGGCAAAAAGAGCGGGAAAGGCGTTTACGACTGGCAGGGTGACAAACCTGACGTGCAGTGGGTTGAGTCGGTGAACGACAGCTATAGCCCGATGCGCGTGGAAAAAATACGTGACGGTGTCACGGAAATAGATGATGTCTATCTGGTTGAAACGCAGGGAGAGACCGCGCAGGCGCTGGCGCTACGGCTCAACGGCCCGGTGGTGGTGGTGGACCGCATTGAGCGTGACGTGGCGGTCATTGCCGCCGCCGCCAGCAACCCGCACACCGCGACGCAAAAAGCCATCCGCTACCTGCAACAGCAGGGGCATCGGGTGGTGCAAATTGCCGATTACCCTGGCCTGCTGATCTGGCGCACGCTGGCGATGATTGCCAACGAGGCGCTGGATGCCCTGCAAAAAGGGGTCGCCAGCGAGAAGGACATCGATACCGCTATGCGCCTCGGCGTGAACTACCCGAGCGGGCCGATCGCCTGGGGCGAGCGCCTGGGCTGGCAGCGCCTGCTGACGCTGCTGGAGAACCTTCAGCGTCATTATGGCGAAGAGCGCTATCGCCCCTGTTCACTGCTGCGCCAGCGCGCGCTTCTGGAGAGTAGCTATGAGTCATAACGCCTGGCATAACGCCCGCACCATGTACGAACGGGACGCCTGCGCGCAGGCGATGGGGATGGACATTGTCGAGATGGACGAGGGCTACGCGGTGGTGACCATGACCATCACCCCGCAGATGCTGAACGGCCATAAAACCTGCCACGGCGGCCAGCTTTTTTCGCTGGCGGATACCGCCTTTGCCTACGCCTGCAACAGCCAGGGGCTGGCGGCGGTAGCCTCCGGCTGCTCGATTGATTTTCTGCGTCCGGGCTTTGCCGGGGACACGCTCACCGCCACCGCGCGGGTGAAGCACCAGGGCAAGCTGACCGGCGTGTATGACATTGAAATCCAGAACCAACAACAGAAAACCGTCGCCCTTTTTCGCGGAAAATCTCACCGCATCGGCGGCAGCGTGACAGGAGAGACAGATGCGTGACGCATTTATTTGTGATGGCGTTCGAACCCCGGTGGGGCGCTACGGCGGCGCGCTTGCCGCAGTCAGAACCGACGATCTCGGTGCCGTGCCGCTGCGCGCGCTGCTGGCCCGCTACCCGCAGCTCGATCTGGAGCGGATTGACGACGTGATTTTCGGCTGTGCCAACCAGGCCGGGGAAGATAACCGCAACGTGGCGCGCATGTCGTCCCTGCTGGCCGGGCTGCCGCAGACGGTGTCCGGGACCACCCTTAACCGCCTGTGCGGTTCCGGGCTGGACGCGATTGGTTTTGCCGCGCGCACCATTAAGGCGGGCGACGGCGACCTGCTGATCGCGGGCGGCGTGGAGTCGATGTCCCGCGCGCCGTTTGTGATGGGCAAAGCCACCGCCGCGTTTCAGCGTCAGGCGGAGATCTTCGATACCACCATCGGCTGGCGATTTGTGAATCCGCTCATGCATCAGCAATTCGGAACTGACAGTATGCCGGAAACGGCAGAGAATGTAGCTGAATTGTTAAAAATCAGCCGTACCGATCAGGACGCGTTCGCGCTGCGCAGCCAGCAGCGTACCGCGCAGGCGCAGCAGAACGGCGTTCTGGCGCAGGAGATTGTGCCGGTGCTGGTGCCGGGCAAAAAAGGGGCAGTCACAGCGTTCAGCGTGGATGAACATCCGCGCGCGGACACCACGCTCGAGCAGCTTGCCGGTCTGAAAACGCCGTTCCGTAAGAACGGAGTGGTTACGGCGGGAAATGCCTCCGGCGTCAACGACGGCGCTGCGGCGTTGATCGTCGCCAGCGAGAAGATGGCGCTGGCTCAGGGGTTAATCCCGCGCACGCGGATCGTGGCGATGGCGACGGCGGGCGTGGAGCCACGTCTGATGGGGCTCGGCCCGGTACCGGCCACTCGCAAGGTGCTGGAGCGCGCCGGACTCAGCATTAACGATATGGACGTGATCGAGCTTAACGAAGCTTTCGCCGCGCAGGCGCTGGGCGTGCTGCGTCAGCTGGGCCTGCCGGACGATGCTGCGCACGTCAACCCGAACGGTGGCGCGATTGCGCTGGGCCACCCGCTGGGCATGAGCGGTGCCAGACTGGCGCTGGCCGCGAGTAACGAACTGCACCGACGCGGCGGGCGCTACGCGCTGTGTACGATGTGCATCGGTGTGGGTCAGGGCATTGCCATGATCCTTGAGCGTGTTTGAGCATAAAACAATGTGAGTACCCTACAATGACAAATACAACAAAGCTTGATCCGATTGAAACGGCCTCCCTTGACGAGTTACAGGCGCTGCAGACCGAACGTCTGAAGTGGACGCTGCATCACGCCTACAGCAACGTGCCGATGTACAAACGCAAGTTTGACGCCGCGGGCGTTCATCCTGACGATTTCAAAGAGCTGGCGGATATCCGTAAGTTCCCGTGCACCACCAAGCAGGACCTGCGGGATAATTATCCGTTCGATACCTTCGCCGTGCCGATGGAGCAGGTGGTGCGCATTCACGCCTCATCCGGCACCACCGGCAAACCGACGGTTGTCGGCTACACCCAGGGTGACATCGACAACTGGGCCAACCTGGTGGCTCGCTCCCTGCGCGCCGCGGGCGGCAGCGCGAAGGACAAAATTCACGTGGCGTATGGCTATGGCCTGTTTACCGGAGGGCTGGGGGCGCACTACGGCGCCGAGCGTTTAGGCGCGACGGTGATCCCCATGTCCGGCGGCCAGACGGAGAAGCAGGCGCAGCTGATCCGCGATTTCCAGCCGGACATGATCATGGTGACGCCATCCTACTGCCTCAACCTGATTGAAGAGCTGGAGCGTCAGATGGGCGGCGATGCCAGCACCTGTTCCCTGCGCGTGGGCGTCTTCGGTGCCGAGCCGTGGACGCAGGCCATGCGTCGCGAAATTGAAAAACGCTTAGGCATTACCGCCCTGGACATCTATGGCCTCTCCGAAGTGATGGGGCCGGGCGTGGCGATGGAGTGTATCGAAACCGTCGACGGCCCGACCATCTGGGAAGATCACTTTTATCCGGAGATCGTCAACCCGAACGACGGCACGCCGCTGGATGACGGTCAGCAGGGCGAACTGCTGTTCACCACGCTGACCAAAGAGGCGCTGCCGGTGATCCGCTACCGTACCCGCGACCTGACGCGTCTGCTCCCGGCAACCGCGCGCAGCATGCGCCGTATGGACCGCATCAGCGGCCGCAGCGACGATATGCTGATCATTCGCGGCGTCAACGTCTTCCCGTCGCAGCTGGAAGAGGAGATTGTGAAGTTCGAACATCTTTCGCCACACTACCAGCTGGAGGTGAACCGTCGCGGGCATCTTGATTCACTTTCCGTGAAGGTGGAGCTGAAAGAGAGCAGCCTCACGCTGACGCACGAGCAGCGTTGCCAGGTGTGTCACCAGCTGCGCCACCGCATTAAGTCGATGGTGGGGATTTCCACCGACGTGACGATCGTGAACTGCGGCAGCATCCCGCGCTCAGAGGGGAAAGCCTGCCGGGTGTTTGACCTGCGTAAAGTTGCGGCCAACGGTTAAAACACCTTACCCCTCATCCTAACCTTCTCCCCAAAGGGGAGAAGGGACTGTACGGTGCGGTCTTTTCCCCTTTCCCCTCTGGGGAGAAGGTCAGGGTGAGGGTCCTATGCTATGATTCATCCAGGACAAAAATAACAACAGAATGAATCACATGAATAAACTCGACGCCTTTATCCAGCACGCGGTCAGCTCCGTTCCCGTCAGCGGGACCTCGCTTATCTCCTCGTTATACGGTGACGCGCTTTCCCATCGCGGCGGAGAGATTTGGCTCGGCAGCCTGGCCGCGTTACTGGAAGGGATGGGATTCGGAGAGCGCTTTGTACGCACCGCGCTGTTTCGCCTTAACAAAGAGGGCTGGCTGGATGTTTCCCGCCTCGGGCGACGCAGCTTTTACCGCCTGAGCGATAAGGGGCTGCGCCTGACGCGCCGTGCGGAGAATAAGATCTACCGTGCGGAACTGCCCGCCTGGGACGGAAAATGGCTATTGCTGCTCTCAGAAGGGCTGGACAAAACCACCCTCGCCGACGTCAAAAAACAGCTGATCTGGCAGGGGTTTGGCACGCTGGCACCGAGCCTGATGGCCTCGCCGTCGCAGCATCTGGCCGACGTGCAGTCTCTGCTTCACGATGCTGGTGTGGCGGAAAACGTGATTTTCTTTGAAGCCCACTCGCCGCTGGCGCTCTCCCGCGCCGCGCTGCGTTCACGCGTAGAAGAGTGCTGGCAGTTAACCGAGCAAAACGCGATGTACGAGTCGTTTATCAGCTCGTTCCGTCCGCTGCTACCGCTGCTGAAAGAGGCCGCGCCGGAGGAGCTGACGCCGGAACGTTGTTTCCAGATCCAGCTGCTGCTGATTCATTTTTATCGTCGCGTGGTGCTGAAAGACCCGCTGCTGCCGGAAGAGTTGCTGCCTGCGCACTGGGCGGGGCAAAGCGCCCGACAGCTCTGCATTAATATCTATCAGCGTGTCGCGCCGGGGGCCCTGGCGTTTGTCAGCGAGAAGGGCGAAACCTCCGTGGGCGAACTGCCCGTGCCCGGCGCGCTCTACTATCAACGCTTCGGTGGTCTTACAAGCGTATAAGGAGTGAAGATGCCTGTTTATCAAATTGATGGTCTGACGCCGGTGGTACCCGACGAGAGCTACGTTCACCCAACGGCAGTGCTGATTGGCGACGTGATTCTGGGCAAAGGCGTCTATGTTGGTCCTAACGCCAGCCTGCGCGGTGATTTTGGCCGTATCGTGGTGAAAGACGGTGCCAACATTCAGGATAACTGCGTGATGCACGGCTTCCCGGAGCAGGACACAGTGGTGGAAGAGGATGGGCATATCGGCCACAGCGCCATTCTTCACGGCTGCGTGATCCGCCGCAATGCGCTGGTGGGCATGAACGCGGTGGTGATGGACGGGGCGGTCATCGGCGAAAACAGCATCGTCGGCGCGGCGGCGTTCGTGAAGGCGAAAGCGGAGATGCCCGCTAACCATTTGATTATCGGCAGCCCGGCCAAAGCGATTCGCGCGCTGAGCGAGCAGGAGCTGGCATGGAAGCAGCAGGGGACGCGGGAGTATCAGGTTTTGGTGGAACGCTGCAAGCTCACTATGCACCAGGTGGAGCCGCTGCGCGAGGTTGAGCCTGAACGGAAACGGCTGACGTTTGATGAGAATTTAAGGCCGAAGTCGGCGGTGTAGGGGTAAGGCCGTCTTTTTTCGCCATATCCATCAATAGCGCGATGCCAATGTAATTACTCCAGTTAAAGGTATTTTGCAGCACCACCACCGCATTGCCTTTTTCTTTGTCATAGCCGATAAAGCTGGAGTAGCCGCCGATATAACCGACCTGATAGGTGATTTTTTCCAGACCGATAAAGTCGGTGGTCCAGGCAATACCCTGTACCCCGTCGGGACGTTGAATATCGGTATTTCTCACTTCGGCAAAGACGCTGTCCAGCAAGGGATTGTGGGTCGTTGAGACGTGATAGCGGGCATAGGTCGCCAGATCTTCGGCGTTACTGTATAAGCTCGCTGCCGCCACCATGTTGTTGGAAAAATGCCAGTCCGGTGTGAGCTGCCCGCGCGGGATAAACTTCGGCTGATCGCCCGCGTGGCCAAGCGCCCGCTGTGGATACCCTTTTAGCTGCCGGGGCGTAAAGCTGCTGTTAGCCATTTGCAGCGGATGGAAAATATAGCGCGAGGCTAAACTCTGGATATCTTCGCCGGTTTTGTGTTTCAGGATATAGCCGATCAGGGCGTAGCCGGTATTGGAGTATTGCGGCACTTTATTCTTTGGCGCTCGCCAGTCGGCGAGGTAGCGCAGCACGTTATCGCTATCCAGCTCACCGTAGAAATTATCGCCCGTGCTTAAGTAGCTGATGAATTTTCCAAGCATCGGAACATCCATATTCTGACGCGGCAGGCCGGAAGTGTGGGTTACCAGTTCAAGCAGGGTGATTTTTTGTGCATCCACGCTAAGCGGCGTCCCCGGCGGAAGCAATGTCGCCAGGTTATCGTTCCAGTTCAGTTGCCCTTCATTCACCAGACAAGCCACCACTTCCGCCGTGATCCCTTTGCTGAGGGAGCCAAGCGCAAACAGGGTATTGGGCCTGACCGGATAGCGATTGACCGCATCGGTTACGCCCCAGGTGTAAAACTGCGGTGAGCCGTGATTATGGATCACCGCGACCGTCATCCCGGGAACGGATTTTTGCGCCATGTAGTGACGCACCACGCTGTCAACGTCGCCATCCAGTGAATCATGGGTGAGAAGTTCCTGAGTACCTTCCGGGGAGGACATTTGCGAGAGCGTGCCACAACCGCTGAGGAGTGGGAGAGTAAGCAGAAGCCAGATAATTTTTTTTGTTATGTTCTGCATACCTGGTAGCGAGTGTGGTGGTCATTGGCGCGCCAGGAATGTATCACAAATAGCCTGCGTGAATGTAAACTTTCTACACGGTGGCGGCTCGTTGATGGTTACCGTGACTTTTCGGCCTGTTTTGAGGATTTCAGTATGACTCGCTTTTATCAACTTACCGCCACCCGTCTGGATGGGCAGCTTATCTCTATGGCCGACTTTGCCGGAAAGGTGGTTTTGGTCGTTAATACCGCCAGCCAGTGCGGCTTCACGCCACAGTACGGTGGCCTTGAAGCGCTATACAAGAAATACGCCGATGAAGGATTAGTCGTGCTGGGCTTCCCCTGCAACCAGTTCGGCAAACAGGAACCCGGCGGCGCCGACGAAATCTCGAAAACCTGTTACATCAACTACGGCGTGAGCTTCCCGATGTTTGAGAAAGTCGAGGTTAATGGTAACGCAGCGCATCCGCTGTTTCGTTATCTGAAAAACGAACTGCCCGGCGTGCTGGGCGAGCGGATTAAGTGGAACTTTACTAAGTTTCTAATCGGACGCGACGGTAAACCGTTCAAGCGTTTTGCACCGATGACTACGCCCGAGAAAATGGAGGGGGTAATTGTGGAGGCTTTGGGGAGGTGAGCTTTTTGGTGAATGGAATTAACCAGCATCTCTGTTCCCTCCATGTTCTTAAATACGCCCGTAGAATGCGCAAATGCAGCACGCTGCATCTCGTGATGATGACATCAGGTTTCGCTTAAGTTATTTAGTTAATAGTATGTTATCAGTTTATGCCACGCAAACGGCAGAACAGCACCCTATACTTTTGACTATTGCGTGAATGATCTACTTGTCCGGATGGCATACTCCTCTTTGTATTTTTACTCATATACCTATGAGCTAATGACAAAATGTGACACTCCAGATGGATATAATCACAAATTGTAAAAAAAAGGGTCGATTATTCATCGATCCGTTGCAACGAATAAGGAGAAAGTTGTGAATAACGTCAATACCTTCCTTAAGGAAAATTTACCTTCAGTAAGTAAGAACGTTTTTGTTGCTCCAGGTATCCCTGAAAAAAAACTGAATAACGTCGCTAAAGCATTCAATGTCGCTGATAACCTGAATGCTGTGCTGGCCATTTATGACAATACGGTATTTGGTAGTGCAAAAGATGGCATCGTTTTTACCGGTGAAAAACTGGTTATAAAAGAAGCATTTGAAAGTCCTTATGACGTATACTACAACAATATTGAAGCCGTAGAATATATAGAAGATGTCACCGTAAATGATAAAGGCAAGGAAAAGCGAACAGAATTTGTCTCCCTTAAACTAAAAAATGGCGAGATAAAACCACTCAAAAGTTTGATGGAGTGCAACTATAAGAAGCTGAGCGACATTCTTGAGCATACCATTAGTGACTTTGATGAGTTTAAAGAAGAAGATCAGCTCATCACTCTTGCCGAAATGTCAGAGGCTCTTAAAGTGGCTTACGTCAAAATCATCGTTAACATGGCGTTCTCAGATGACGGTCAGGTTGATAAAAAAGAGTTTGCCGAAATTCTCTTGTTGATGACCCGACTTGAGTTAACGACCGAATCCCGATTTATACTGCGTAGTTACATCGGTGCAGAATCCAGTCTAATGCCGGTTGAAGAGTTAATAGCGATTATTGACCGGGAATGCGTGCCTAGCCATAACAAGTCAATAAAAATCTCTCTTGTTAAAGACCTGATTAGCATTTTCATGAGTGTTAATGACGGTGAATATAAAAACTTTCCATTTCTTCAGCAAGTGCAACCCCTGCTGGGCGTAACTGACGAAGAAATAGAACTTGCGGTGATGGCTATTCAGCAAGATTTTAAGATGTTACGAGAAGATTTTTCCGACGATGCGCTGAAACGCAGCATGAAAGAACTTACGGCGAAAGCAGGTGCGGTAGGTGTGCCGCTTGCTGCTGTCTATCTTTCTGGCTCTGTTATCGGTATGTCCGCTGCGGGCATCACTTCTGGCCTCGCAACGCTTGGACTTGGCGGCGTGCTGGGCTTTTCAAGTATGGCAACGGGTATTGGTGTTGCGGTGTTATTAGGTGTAGGGGCCTATAAAGGGATTCGTCATCTTACGGGTGCTAATGAACTGGATAAATCAAAGCGCCGGGAGCTGATGCTGAATGAAGTCATCAAGCAGACACAATCCACATTGTCCGCGTTAATTAATGATCTCAATTATATTTCTGGCAAGTTTAACGACGCTCTGGATGCGCACAATCGGCAAGGTGAAAAAATTCAAAAGCTCCAGAAGATGATGAATGCATTGACCGGTGCGGCGGATGAATTGAATAAGAAATCGAATAAGATGCAAAACAGTGCACTCAAACTTAAGTGCCCTATCTACCTTGATGAGGCTAAACTCAGTTCTCTGACCCGAGAACCCATCAAAAAACAATTCTATGATATTGTTCTTTCATTCTATGAAGAATGTATTGTCGAAGAGCAACACGATGGTAAGACCGTTGAAGTGAAAAAACGTAAAATTAAAGAAGACACAGCTACTCAGCAATTAGAAAAACTTGCCGCCATCTTTGAAGGAATCGGCTATTTCAGAGCGGGGGACGTTATTAAAGGAAAATTGACTGGATTATTCTCATAATGAAAAAAACGGATACTCAGGTATCGGCCTTGCTGGTGCAGAAGCACCAGCTTGAACAAAGCGAGAGTCAATTAAGTGACCTTGATGCCGCTCTGGATGCACTTAACGCTTTGCAAACTGATACCAATGCTGCTTTAGATGAAATGATTTTCGCTATGGATGGTGTTCTGGAACACGCAGGTGTCACGTTTGATGAGAATTTCCACACAACGGTTTCCAGTGAATTCAGCGATTACCTTGAATCCGGTTTGACCCCGTCATCGTCCAGTATCAGTAAACTGTCGATGATAGAAACAATAGCGTTCACCAGCGATATGGACTGGGAAACCTATTCCCAGTCCGTATCGCACTATGCCCATAAGCATAATGTCGATTTAACTGTCGATCCGTTTAGCGCGCTGATGTCCCCAACTCAGAGAATTGCTCTGGAGAAACGCATTCAGGAAGACTTTACTTTTAAGACTGCCCACTGCGACAAATATGATTACATGATCGCTGGCACCTGTGGCGTTATTGGCGGGCTTATCGATATTTTTCTGGTAGGCGCACCTGGTGAAGGAAAACTGACCCAGCTTGCAGATAATGCAGTGGACGGTGCAGTCGAGAAATTCGCCTCAGCCTTTGGCTGGAAAGGCGGTGCAGAAGGGAGTGATCCTACAAAAAGCGCTATCGGTTTTCTGGAGAGAAAATTCAAGGTCAACTATGACCATCGGCATGGCGGTGATGTTGACGGTCTGTTCAGGATGAACACGAAGAATCACCATATTAAAAGTCTTGCCCACTCCCCGGACTTAGTCGGTTTATTTTTCTCGATCCTTGATCAATTTACCAGCACGGCACATTTTGTGGCAGACGGAAAACTGGTTTCCGTAGATACAGAAACTTTTGAGCTTAAAGGGAATAACCTTGTCTCTAAGGTATTCAGCGGTTTCGTAAACTGGATGGGCCATCTTTTTTCTGATATGGCGGGCTCTTCCGGGGCGCAAGGAAGAGGCTCTGGTATCCCTATACCTTTCTTTTCATTACTTCAGTTTATTGACGTGGGTGAATTTGGTCAGCATCGCCAGTCATTCGCTACCGTCGCCGTCCAGGTTTTTGAGAAGGGATACGACTTACGGCATGGATTAGCGATGGCGATCCCTGTTCTGATTACTGAACTGCTTGTGCGGATCACCTGGACGGTTAAACAACGTTGCTACCATAAGAAGGTCTGGGGTGAATGTATCCCTTCTGCGAATAACCCAGAACTCAGGCGAATGTTACTGGTTGCGCATGGAACCTTGTGTTTGATGGATGCAGGCGATGCGGCACTTCGTTCAGGAGGAGAAATGATTCAGTTCCTCCTGAGAACGAACCTCATTGGCTGGGCAAGGTTTGGAACGCTGGCGATTAAAGAGCTCCATGTCTGGTACAAAGCCGGTGGAATTGATGCCAGTGCTGTAGATGAATATATGGACCATGAACTTCGACGAATGCTAAAAGCGGGTTAACGATACGATCTCATTGAATAAATGCAAAGCCTGGATGCCTGGCTTTAATAAACTAGGCACTGGCTAATCTGTCAACGCAAAGCAGAAAAAGTGCTTTCATTGCAAGACTGATATGTGTCTTGAGATGCCTTGTCGGCTTGTGGCAGGTAAATGCCAGGAGCGGAAATTGGAGGTCAGTATCATTATTTTCGGAGTCAGGCCGTGCAAAAGCCGGGGACGACGACCTTCTGGAACAGGTGCGGGCTGGCTAAGACGGATTAAGGATATGCTGGAAGTTTCGCGAGGAATTCGGATCTGTGAAGGCCGCACGAACCGCCTCGGTGGATTCCCACATTACATAGTTCAGGTAACTCGGACTGTCGCCGATCGCTCGGTGGAGTTGCATGGAAATGAAGCCCGGTTGCTTCGTTATGACCTCGGCAGCCGCCTTGAAAGCATCCAGAAAGCCTATTTCGTCGGAGGGATCTGCAACCGTGAAAAGGTTGATGAGCACGAGAGGCGCGGCCGCAATACCAAGTTGGCGGTCAAACGGAAATTTCTCATCCAGGGGTTTAAATGGTTTTATGGCGACCATGGTGGCGCTCCTGTCTATTATGAATTGAGCTGGATGATAGATACTGCTTGCACTCAACTGAGCATCGACTGCTGAGCGAAGATACCCGCCATCGTGCCTTGCCATACTGCCGTAGTAACCGATGGGATACCGGGGTTGGCAAGGTCACCTGCGGCGTAGATGCCTGGTATGCTGGTTTCACGGTGTTCATCGGTCTTGAGTGCGATGCCGGTCGGCGTGTTGACCGTGGAGAGGCCCAGTACGTCATGCAGGCTTGCGGACGGTCTGGTACGCGGATGCGCGAAAAGAATATCGACTGACACATCGGGGCCGGTTTCGATCTTGATAGTGGCACTATGGCTCCCGTAAGGTTCGATTTCGCTGATCCTGCCATCAACTATAGGTACCTGGCGGGCGGCCAGATCGGCCCGTATGTCGAGAGTGATGTCATGACCGTTGCCAAAGACAGTCAATCTGTCTGTCCAGTCATGGAAGAGCCTGACCTGATTGTGCGACTGCGGGCCAGACCAGACGAGGCCCCAGTGTTGGTCGGCGACTTCAAAGCCGTCGCAGTAGGGGCATGGTATGATGGACGTCCCCCAGCCTTCAGCAAAGCCAGGAATATCAGGCATCTGGTCAGCGACGCCATAGCTCAAAATCAAGCGGCGCGCCCGCAGGCTTTCGTTATCGTCTGTGACGACGCAGAAATCGTCGAGGGTGCCAGATACGCTTTCGGCCCGCGCGTTGACCAACTTGATCGTTGGATAGCGTGCCAGTTGCTGCCGTGCCTCGACAAGGATATCTTGCGGTGGCTTGTGATCGTGGCCGAGCAGGCCATGTGAACGGCCAGCAAAGCGATTGCGTTGCCGGCCAGTGTCGAGGACCGTGACCTTGCGACGGGCACGGCCAAGCTGCAGGGCGGCGGCAAGACCGGCAAAGCTGCCTCCGATGATGATGACGTCATTCATGGTGATGAGTTCCGTGTTGAGGATGTAAGGAGATGAGCCAGTTCTGGCGCACCTTGCACATTTATGAAACTGTGTAGTATCGTAATTAATAAATTACGATACTGTCAAGGACTGTATTTATAGTGACCAATATAAAAAAAACGGCCCGGCGGGGTCGACCTGTCAATGAGGCGCTTGGTCAGACAATCGTCGAGGCCGCTTCCGAGCTATTCGTGGAATTGGGATTTCAGGCGACGACCTTGGACAAGGTCGCCCAGCGGGCGAAGATATCTAAACTCAGCATCTATCGGCATTTCGAGAACAAGGAAGCACTTTTCAGTGCGGCCATCGTGGCGGGTTGCCATCAGTTGTTTGCCCCACAGTCCATTCTTGAATGCGTAGATGGTTCGGTTGAAGATCAGCTGATGGCGGTGGGATCATTACTGCTGCGCACGCTGTTGAGACCCGACGTTAGTAGCGTCGAAGCCATGGTCATGGCCGACAAGACGAATCAAAAATCGTTAAGTAAGCTCCATTACGAAGCCGGTCCCGCTCATGTCATCGCCCAAATCGAAGCCCTTTTACGTCAGTTGCACGCGAAGGGGCTGCTGAGGGTTCCCGATCCACTTCAGTCCGCTCGCTTGTTTGCCGCACTTTTCAAAGGCTCCGACCTTCTGATTATCGCGCGCTTCGATAAGGCCAGAGTAGAGGACGACAACGAGATCGAATCTTATTGTCGGTCGGCCGTCGCCATGTTCATTACCGCGCATGGCGGCACTCGGGATGCGGTATCCCGGCTGTGATCTTGCTCAGAGAGTATATGTATGTGCATTCTGTAGAGATTGGGTCCAAAAAGCTCCCGAAATGGGAGTATTAGTATGAGTTATGTAAGTGTTTGTTTGTATGCTGATTTTCGAGTCCTGTGTTAACCCGACACATTGTAGAACCCAGATTATCGTTTCATGACACAGGACGATCTCTACGCTATTCAACTCAATGGTAAGGATTATGTGTAATTGCGGTGAACTTCCATCATCAGTGGTTGAACTTGAATATCATAATCAGGAATTTCAGTTTCAGCGGGAGTTATTTCTTAATCACTACTTCGAAATACCCGAAAGCGATCATTTCGAGCCATCGCTTGATTACTCACAATCTATGTATTGCTGTTTGGACTGCGGTCAGTCATGGTATATAGAGTGCACTCCAGAAGAGAACCCTTCTCCATTATTCGCCTTAAAAGTAGATGAGCCTGGTGTTTTACCTTCGGTTAAGGAGATTCAGGCAATGAAGCATTACCTAAGCATAGTCGCTCACGGAGGGTTTGATTCAGAACAATGTAGAATGGTGGACTGTCCAAATAATAAGCTGCTTGGGCGCGAATTATGCCATCTACATACACCATTTCCGTAGTGCAATTGGAGGTAGTCATCCTTTTGCTTCCGGGCCATTGGTGGCAACAGGCAATTTCCGCTCATATGTAACCTTATGCGTTTATGCACGGAATGGGTTACATACCCGACACGTAACCGTGTCGAGTATCAGCACAACTAAGAGGATTTAGCTATGTTCAAGGCTGGCTGTCCGTCAGCATGACGGAATAGTGAATACCCTGTGGCAGATTGATCGAGAATGGCTTATTGAGTGTCAGCGGGATGGTCTGTGGTGCAACCTGTATCGTCCTGACACTGTTTCCTGCCAAGTGTGCATTCACGTATAGCTCTTGATCAAAGTAATTTATCTCACCACCGATCTCAGCTGTTCTGTTTGCTTTACCTTGAGACAAATCGATATACATCGTCGCTGCGGCAAATTTTCTGTCCAGCTCAGAGGTAACTGCTTTCCCGGGCAACGGACGGAGTGAGTACAGTATCACATTACGAGTATTTACTTTTTTCAGAAGGCTGTCTGCGGCTACGGTTACTGAGGTTGGCCCTGAAACTGGCGACTGCATTTCTGTTTTTAGGTACTGAGTGCTGTTTTCTGAGGGCGCAGAACTACATCCCATCAGCACTAAAGATAAAACAGCGATTCCTGACATTCTATTCAACTCAGATATCCTTTTTTAATTATGAGTAACTGGTGGTCGTTCTGTCAGTATCGGCATGGACCAGAAATAATTGATACTGTTTTATCCTGAGGCTATCAAAGCAAAACCCCATTACCCCCGCAGCCACGGCGTAATCGTCAGCCCGGTAAGCAAGCCTTCCGGGCTGAGCAGGCGAGTGACGGTTTGCCCCCACGGTTCCATACGGTTAGCCACCAGTAACCGATAGCCTTTTTCACTCAGAATACGGGTAGCAGAATCGATATCCTGTACTTCGTATTCAACCCATCCCTGCGGTATCGGGTGCTCTGCGGGCCACTGTTCTTCGCCAAAACATGACATAGCCGCCTGTGCGAGCGGCCAGACAGCAAAATGCTTCACGCCTGCCAGCTGGCCCTCTTCAGTGAGCAGATAATCGGTATTCCCCTCCATCGGCTTCAGCGGAAGGCCGAGTGTCTGGACATAAAACGCGGTGCTGGACTCCGTATCCCGAGAAATGGGCCCGAACCCGGCGACAAACAAGACATCCATTCCCGCTAACGTCTGCGACATATCTACTCCTGCGTGAGGTGAAATTCACCCTGAATTTATATTACGACGGGCTGAAATACGACTCTCAATTCTGGTATCGCATTCATCGTGCCTGCACGCCCACGACGGGTTTAAAATTCAACGCGATGACGATCAGCAGCACGACTCCCGCACTCATGATCAGCCATGCGCTGGTCAGCGAGACCGAACTGTCGCGAACGATCCCCGCAATTAACGGCATAAGCGCGGCGATCATGTATCCACCTCCCTGAACTTTTGACAGTAACTTCCCGGCCTGCGCGGGCGTTCGCGCATGATCGAACGTGACGATGAGCGACAGCGGGAAGAGGGCGCCGATCCCGATGCCAAGCAGTAGCGTAGATAATACCGGCGTTGTACCCGGCGAAAAGACCAGACACAGGAGTCCCGCCAGCAGCAACAGCAATACGGCGATCAGCGGCACGCGACGGTCGGGGAATTTACCGATCAGCGCGGAGACGGCAAACCCTGCGACAACCTCGGTTAACGTCAGCCAGGCCAGCATGTAGCCGCTGCTGCGTGCGGACCATCCCGCCTGAATATAGAGCGGGGGCAGCCAGGCCAATACCAGCGTATAGGCTCCCGTTCCCACGCCGAAAAAGAGCAACAGCAGTGCCGTACGGGAGGAGGAGAGCGTAACGGTTTCAGGGGCTGTTTTTTCCCCCTGAGGATGCTTAACCAGGGTTAACCACAGTATCAGCGCCAGCAGCGCTAACAGCCCGGCCATTGCCAGCGCGGGCTTCAGCGTCAGCCATGAAAACAACGGCTCGGCGCTGGCGGCAGCGACTGCCGCACCGGCCATAATGCCCGTGCTGAATAGCGACATTACCGTGCTGGCCGTTTGCGTATATTCCTTTTTTATCAGGGCAGGCATTAAGGCCTGGATCGTGCCGATACTGGCCCCGCCCAGTAACGCGGTGCCCATAAGACTCTCCGGTGAGGCGCTAAAACCGCGTAATAAACAGGCCACAAGCAGGATGAAGAGCCCGAGCATAATTCCCCGTACGGCACCAACTCTGGCTAAAAGCCAGGGGCCACACAGGGCAGCCAGTCCCATCATCGCGACCGGCAGGGTGGTCAGCAGGCTAAATTGCGTAGCCGTTAGCCCCGCTTCGCGCTGCAGCACGGAAAACAACGGTCCGACAGAGGCCAGAATGGGGCGCAGGTTCAGCCCGACGATAAAAGCGATAACGGCGAAGAGTAAAGGCGATGTGCGTTTCAACAGGAGATCCTTTTCGGTTGTGAATGGCCGGGCAAATTGCCACAAGCATTTATCTTAACGTTAAGATAAAATGTGTTTTTGCGTAAGATGTACCGCACAACAGGATAAATACCCACACCATCAGGGGTGAAAATGAAAGACCATGTAGACTTCGTTGTCGGCCAGTGGAGCCGTGCCATGCCGGAACTGGACGCCTCATCGATGAAAATTTTTGGCCGAATGCTCCGGCTGATGAAGCATCTGGGAAAAGAATGGGCGGAGGCGATGGCGCAGTTTGGTTTTCGCGAGGGCGAGTTTGACGTGCTCGCCACGCTGCGCCGCGCCGGTGAGCCGTACTGCCTTTCCCCCACACAGCTGTATAAATCGCTGTTGATCACCTCAGGGGCGATGACGAACCGGCTCAGCCATCTCGAAAAGCAAGGGCTTATCAGGCGAATTGCCGATCCGGATGACAAGCGCAGCACGCTCGTAAGCCTGACACCGCACGGGCAGGAGCGTATCGAACAGGCGCTGATCGTGCACACACAGACGCAAAATGCGCTGCTGAGCAACTTGTCTGACGCGCAGCACGCGCAGCTTGAGTCCCTGCTGAGGGAATTGCTGCTGGCGTTTCCGGCAGAGGAATGGGATGAATCGTCACCGTGTGCCGATAATACAAAAATTGCATGATTACACCTTACAAAAAGGGAATGTATGTCTTTACCGCCACTGTATGCGCTGCGCGCGTTCGAAGTTGCCGCACGGCTGAACTCCTTCAGCAAAGCGGCTGAAACACTCCATATCACGCCGGGGGCGGTCAGCAGGCATGTCCAGACGCTGGAAATGTGGTTCGATTGCGAATTGTTTAAACGACAGGGGCCGAGAGTGGAGGTCAGCGATGCCGGACGTATTCTGGCCGGGCAGCTTAGCGAAAGTTTCTCGAATATTGAGTGGGCCTGTCGTGCATTCAAAAGTGAAAACCACCTTCTGCGCCTTAAAGCACCCAGCTCGCTGACGATGCGATGGCTTCTGGATGTGCTTAAATCCTTCCGCGAGAACCACGCGAAGCCCAAAATCGAAATTGCCAGCGTCTGGATGGACTTCGATACCGTTGATTTCAGTCGTGAGCCTTACGATTGTGCGATCCTCCTCGGTAACGGCTATTTCGGCGAGTCAACAGAAAGCAGGCTGCTCTTCAGCGAATGGCTTATTCCCGTTTGTACTCCGTCTTTGCTGGAGTCTGCCCGGCATACGCTTCCAGATTGCGATCTTATTCATCCGTCGCCGGACAGACGGGACTGGAAGCGCTGGCTGAAAAGGACGGGCTTATTCCCCGGCCTCGACATGAGCGGCGGAATCGTGTTCGACACCCTGGAGCAGGGAAGCCTTGCGGCCATGCACGGACACGGCGTGGCGATGGCCGACCTCCGGCTCACGCTCGACGTGCTGAAAAGCGGCCTGCTCGCGCTGCCTTTCAGGGAGGCGATAGCAACAGGGGACGGTTACTACCTTGTCTGGCCCAAAAATTCGCTCAGAGGACAGAGTATTGAACGGCTGCTGGCGTGGCTTAACCTTAACGCGCCGGTGGTGCCTTCTTTGGATATCGTCTGTCTTGATTACAATCAAAAGCGGGTTTAATAAATAGCGGAATATTTATTATGGGATATTCCGCATATTGAACGTATTTATGCGTAGGGAATATTCGCCATCTTTTTATATCTTTTCGGCAGGGCGCTGTTCAGGTTAAGTAATTTATCGAGAATATAAAGCGCAGGCGTCCCTTTTGCGCGTTCAGCATCGATCAGCGCAGTGCGTAACAGATTGGCAGCCGAGGTCATTTCACGGAAATAATCCTCGGATTCACGCGTCTGAGCTTCGCCTGACGCGGCGTAACGCACCTTTGGCCACTGCGCAAAGTCAAGCAGCGGAAGGATCCCATCCTCTTTTGGTAAATGCGCTGAGAGCAACTCTTCGGCGTTGCCCGGATTGCTTTGGGCGAAAGAGAGGAGGTGCAGTCGGTGGATGAAAGGTGAAAGCGCTTCTGAGCTTTCTTTTCCTGTTGAAAGTAACGTTATCAACTCATGCACATTTGCTTGGGCGCTAAATTTATGAGGCGAGATAACGTTAATTACATGGAATAAAACATCGAGTGTCATAGGTGCTCCATACAGGCTTTGTATTATTTATTTTTTTATCCCAGGGATAAGTGAATGGTATTTCAGGGGTGTCACTTTTGAAAAACGATAAATAGTGGGAATCAATGTGAGTTTTACTCAATGTTGCGCTTTGGAGTGCAATCACGCACATCCTCACGTTGCAGCGATTTGTTTCACAAATGCCATCGCCCATCAACCGTTCAGGATGGTATAACGTCTTGCGGCAATCGGGTTGCCGTCAGATGACCCCATTCACAAAGGTGTATATGAAACAAATTACTTTCAGTGACCTGCAGCAACAAAGCGAGCAGGCTGCAAATTCTCCTCGCTTACGCGCCCATCGCAATTTACACCCTGAGCTGAGCGACCCGGTGCAGCGCCTGGCCATCGCGATGGAACCCGGTACCTATGTTCGCCCCCATCGCCACCCGCACACGTTTGAACTGCTGACGGCGCTGAGCGGTCGCTTTCTGGTGTTGAATTTTGATGACAGCGGTAACGTGACCCAGCGCGTGGTGTTAGGTGAAGACTGCAAAGTGCTGGAGATGGATGCCGGTACCTGGCATGCCGTGCTGTCGCTGGATAAGGGCGGTGTTATTTTTGAGGTAAAACACGGTGGCTACCAGCCCGTTCCTGAGCACGATACCGCCCCATGGTCACCGGCTGAGAACGCACCTGGTAGCGCGGAGCTGATGAAATGGTACGCCCAGGCACAGGTGGGTGACGGTGGTTTTACCCTGTAATTGTGCTCTCATGTTCCCGGCGCGCAAAGGCGCACCGGGGAAGAGAGAGAGACGAACCCGCCAACTCAACTCGCCCTATTAAAATGCCAGTCGCGGGCAGTCGACAGTGTCACGAACGGACCTGCCAGAGTGCTGTTGTGATGGGCAATAATGTCGCTGGCGGATAAATAGTCATTATCCATTGTGGTATGCGCATCAGAAATCAATACCGTCCTGAACCCCAGCTCCGGTGCGGCCCGACAGGTCGTATCAACGCAAAACTCAGTTTTCATCCCGGCAATGACCAGCTGTTTGACACCTCGCTGATTAAGTTCTTGTAGCAATACCGTATCCCTAAAACAGCAGGGATAGCGCTTGGTGAAAACAACATCCTGCTCCTTCACGCCCAGCTCGGGTATCAGCTGTGTTAACGGACCCTTCTCTGAGAGCGGGGAGTCGTCTGGTCCAATATGGCGGGCAAAAAAGAGGGGCACCTGCGCGCGTCGCGCGTGGGTGATTAACAAACGGATATTTTCCAGAACGGCATCGGCGGAACAGGGGGAAACCGGGCCCCGGAAGAGGCCCTGCTGCATGTCGATAACCAGGAGTGCATTGTCAGACGAAACCATTTTATTTCTCCATTCAGAGGGTGGTGAACGGAGAGATATTTCCCCGTCCAGAGTGGCGGGGATTGAGGTTCTGTTTGTCAGCCGTTTGCTACAGATACACTCACGCCGCCGAAGGTTCCGGTGGTGAGCGTGGTTGTTGGCTGAACTGACTGATACATGCAATGACCTTTGTTTATTTCGCTGTTAGCGTAACTATCGCGTACAGTTATAGCGCTGGTGAGAGATTCTCTTCAATACACCAACATCAGTAGGTGCAACGTTAGCGTTGCGCCGGGATGATATTAAATACTGCCGAGCCCTTTCAGGAATTCCTCAACCTGCTCAGGCGTCGCCGTATCTGCCTGGTAAAGGATATCGAGCTTGACGTTCTTCAACCTGCAGAAGCCAAATACACCTTCGATAATCTGCGTTTGAATCGCCTTCGAATAGCCGTGTTTATCAAATCCGGTGAGATCGCTGCCGCCAGTGGCAATCAGGCGGACGGGAACATCCCGTAAGTTGCCCACAATCCGTCCGTCGTCGGCCACCTTATACGCCCAGTTCAGGGTTAATACACGATCGAACCAGCCTTTCAACAGCGCGGGGACCGACCACCAGTACACGGGGAAGACAAACACCAACATATCCGCTCGCTCGACGCGCTGCTGCTCGCGCAGAATATCGTCGGGAAGGGCGCTCGGATCGCCGTGATACAAATCAAGGTCGGCGCGAGACATGGCCGGATTAAACCCTTCAGCATGCAGATCTGCGATCTCAACCTGCGTACCTTGCTCGCGTAATTTTCCGGCAATATGGGTTGCCAGCGAATGGGATAACGAATTGTCGACAGGGTGAGCCGTCACGATCAGTGCGTTATTAATGGCATGTGTAGCAGACATAGCGACCTCAAAATGGGGGAGTAGTGATACCTATATTACTATTGGTAACTTAGGTGTCAATCCGCCCCCGACGATCATTTTGTGCTATGCGCGTAGGTCTCCAGCACGCCGGTCATGGCGCCGCTGAGCATATCTTCCGCAATATTTCGGGCGAGTACACCGTTGCCCGCCGCGGTGCTGAGCGCGTCCGCCGCGCCAATGATGGCCGTCAGTACCGCTTCCCCCTGAACGCCTTTTAAGACGATAAAAGGGGAAAGCGCGGTACGCAGGCAGTCGGCACATTCGGCCACGCATGCCTCACGAAACGTCTGCAACGCGTGGGAACCGGACAGCGCAGCCGCGATTGGCCCGGTTTCAGGCCCGGCAGTAATGGCGCAGTCGATATAGGCGGCACTGAAAAAGCGGATCGTCTTTTCCAGCGTTTTGCTGTCGACCGCCAGCGTCTCACGGAATTTCGCCAACTGCCGATCGCTATAATCCTGGTACAGCGCCATCAGCAACCCTTCACGATCGCCAAAGTGGTCATAGGGGATAGGCTTGGTCACGTTGGCCCGCTCGGCCAGGTAGCCAAGCGTCAATGCCTCCGTGCCTTGCTGGCGAACGATTCCGCGTGCAACCTCGAGCAGCTGCACGCGGCGGTCCTCTTTTCTTAAGCGCTTAACAACCATACTTTCCTCAAAACTGTTATCTACTCATGGTAGTTTACACGCTTTCTGCGGGGCGCTGCACGCGTTGTTCCACAGGGCGGATCCGGAACCATATCGCATACATCGCGGGCAGGAAGACGAGCGTGATGATCGTCCCGCCCAGCGTCCCGCCGATTAGCGTGTAAGCCAGCGTGCCCCAGAACACCGAATGCGTCAGGGGAATGAACGCCAGCACGGCGGCCATGGCGGTCAGCAGGACCGGGCGTGCGCGCTGGACCGTCGCTTCAACCACCGCCTGGAACGGCTCGAGACCGTCCTTCTGGTTATGATCGATTTGACCGATCAGGATCAGCGTATTGCGCATTAGAATGCCGGAAAGGGCGATCAAACCGACCAGCGCGTTGATGCCAAACGGCTGATTGAAAATCAACAGTACAGGCACCACGCCAATCAGCCCCAGCGGAGCGGTTAAGAACACCATCACCATCGCTGAGATTGAGCGCACCTGCAAAATGATGATCAGCAGCGTCAGGGCAATCATGATCGGGAACAGCGGCAACATGGCCTGCGTGGCTTTGCCCGATTCCTCAATCGAACCCGCCATGTCGATACGGTATCCGGCCGGCAGCGCATCAACGATCGGCTGGAGCTGCTTCATGATGGCGACCGACACATCCGGTGGCTGAAGATTGTTAGCGATATCCCCCCGCACGGTTATCGTCGGGGTGCGATCGCGACGACGCAGGATTGGGTCTTCCATACCAATCTCAATCTTGCCGATTTGAGACAGCGGAACGCGCTGTCCCGCATTGCCGACAAGGGTAAAGCCCTCGATTTTTGCCGGGTCAAGACGGATATCTCCCGCTGCGCGGCCAATCACCTCTACCGAGCGAATATCTTCCCGCACGGAGGTGACGGGCACACCTGAGAGCAGGAACTGAAGCTGCTCGGCAACGGCACTGGAGGTTAAGCCTGTCGCCTGCAGGCGGTTTTGATCGAGGGTGAAATGCAATACGGGAACGCGTGACCCCCAGTCGGTGTTGACGGTTCTCATCATCGGGCTTGCCTGGAGCACGGCTTTCACCTTATCAGCGATGTCATGCACCTGTTCGACATCCGGACCCGTCACGCGCCAGGCAACCGGGAAGGGCGAGTAAGGGCCAAACACCAGCTGGGTTACCCGCACGCGCGCTTCAGGCGCAAGGCCGTTGGCGACAGCTTCTCTCAGCCGGATCTTGAGCGCCTCGCGTGACGTCTCGCTGTCCGTCAGGATCACGATCTTCGCAAAAGACGGATCGGGCAGTTCAGGCGCCATCGCCAGATAAAAGCGGGGCGAACCCTGACCAATATAAGCAGTAACAATTCTGGCTTCAGGCTGCTGACCCAGCCACGCTTCTATTTTTGCCGTTGCGGCGCTGGTTTGCGCTATCGAGGTGCCGTAGGGCATCTGCACTTCAACCAGCACTTCCGGGCGATCGGAGGTTGGGAAAAATTGTTTTTTTACCAGCCCCATGCCGAGCACGGCCAGGATGAATATGGCGACCACAGCGCCGGCCACCCGCCATTTCCTGGCGATAACGCGGCCAAGCAGCTGGCGAAAACGGTTATAGCGAGGCGTGTTATAGATGGCGGCATGACCTCCTTCTACTTTGGGGATCGCCGGCAGGATCTTCACCCCAAGATAGGGCGTGAACACCACCGCGACAAACCACGATGCAATCAGGGCGAGGCCGACAATCCAGAACATATTGCTGGTGTATTCCCCGGCGGTCGACTGGGCAAAACCATTCGGCATAAAGCCAATGGCCGTCACCAGGGTTCCGGCCAGCATGGGCGCGGCGGTATGGCTCCAGGCGAAGGCCGAGGCTTTGATTCTGTCGTAACCTTCCTCCATTTTTACCACCATCATTTCGATAGCGATAATCGCATCGTCAACCAGCAGGCCGAGGGCGAGGATCAGGGAGCCCAATGTCACGCGGTCAAAGTTTATTCCCGCGGCTTCCATCACCACGAAGACGACCGCCAGCGTCAGCGGGACCGCCGCCGCAACCACCACCCCCACGCGCCAGCCCATGCTGACAAAACACACCACCATGACCACAAGCAGGGCGACGAAGAATTTAATCATGAACTCATCGACCGACGAGCGAATATTCACGGACTGGTCGGTGACTTTGGTCAGGGACATGCCAAGCGGCAGGCTATCATTGATTTTTGCCGTTTCCGCATCCAGCGCTTTACCCAGCTCCAGACCGTTCCAGCCTTCGCGCATCACGATGCCCAGCAGAAGGGCGGGTTCATGCTGATTACGTATCAGCATCGTCGGGGGATCTTCGTAGCCTCGCTCAACCGTTGCTACGTCGGACAGCTTGAGCGTTTTGCCCTGAGCAACAAAAGGCGTATCGCGGATTTTCTGCAGTTCATCGAACGCGCCGTCCAGGCGGATAAAAATTTGCGCGCCTCGGGTCTCAATGGAACCCGCCGCGGTTAACGCGTTCTGGCTGTTGAGCGCATTGAAAATATCCTGGGGTGAGAGCCCTATCGTCGCCAGACGGTCATGGGAGAAGGAGATATAAATCCGCTCGGCCTGTTCGCCGATAATGTTCACTTTCTTCACGCCGGGAACGTGCAGAAGCTGCTGGCGCAGGCCTTCGGCATCACGTACCAGCTGTCGCTGCGGTTCGCCTTTCGCTTTCAGGGCAAAGAGGGCAAAGGTGACATCCGAGAATTCGTCATTGATCATCGGGCCGATGACGCCCGCCGGAAGACGTTGAGATTCATCTCCAAGCTTCTTACGCGCCTGATAGAACTCCTCCTGCACTTCGGCAGGCGGGGTCTTGTCCTGCAATGACAACGTGATAAACGCCATGCCGGGACGGGTATAGGTTTCGGTACGGTCGTACCATTTAAGCTCCTGCAGGCGCTTTTCCAGCGGTTCGGCGACCTGATCCTGGATCTCCTGCGCGGTGGCGCCAGGCCAGACGGTTATCACCGTCATTTGCTTTACCGTGAAGGGCGGATCTTCCGCGCGTCCGAGCCCAAAAAAGGCGTAAATTCCGGCAATCGTGACCAGAACGATCAGAAACAGCGTGATGGAACGTTCGCGGACGGCCAGCGCTGACAGGTTGAAGCGGCTTCCGCTCATGGCGTGTTCTCCGTCAGGGCGGCATTGCGTTGTTTAGCAAGCCTGACGACCTCACCTTCGTGCAGAAGATGTGCGCCTAACGCAACAATTTTCTCACCGGGCTTCACGCCGCCCGTAACCTGCACCGCATCTTCACCCACGCTCAGCACCTTGACGGGCGTCCATGCGACTTTTGCCGGCTGGGCGGAAATACGCCAGACGCCGGGACCTTTTCCTGCATCATAGAGTGAAGCCAGCGGAACCTGCATGACCTGACCTTCCGCCTTATTGTCCTGAATGTTCAGCGTGACGGTCGCCCCCAGCGGCGCGTTTGCCAGCAGTCCATCCAGCACGTATCGGGCTTCATAAGTGCGGGTCGCGGCATCGGCAGAGTCAGACAGCAGGCGCAGCGTTGCGGTGACCGGGTTTTCTTCTTTGCCATAAAGGGTGGCCTGCGCCTCGCTGCCGACGGCAGGGCGCAGCGTTTCCGGAAGCTGCACGAGGGCTTCGCGTTGTCCCGCTCTGGCGAGCCTGATCACCACCTGTCCGGCACTGACGACCTGACCCGGCTCGGCGAGCGTCTCCATGACCACACCGTCTGAATCCGCCAGCAGTACGGCATAGCCCGTGGCGTTTTGCGCCACGTTGGCCTGGGCCCGGGCGGCGCTGAGATCGGCCCTGGCCGTATCGGCCGCCGCTTTGATCTGGTCATATTCCGAGGCAGATACGGCGCCGGACGCCACAAGGCCGCGATAGCGCGCTTCATCGCTGGAGGCTTTTCGCGCGCGCGCCTGGGCAGCATCTACCGCGCGCTGCTGCGCCTGAGCCTGTAATTTCAGGTCAACGGGATCCAGGCGCAGTAAGGGCTGGCCCTGTTTGACTGTCTGCCCCGTATCAACCAGTCGCTCAAGGATTTTTCCCTGAACCCTGAAACCCAAATCGCTTTGCGTTCTTGCGACCACAACGCCCGTGAAGGCGCGGGCGGTATTGTTCGCAAGCTCGACGGAAGCGGATCTGACGAGCGGTGGCTTTGTGCGCGGATCGTCACTCGCGGAAATATCGCCGCATGCCGCCAGGGCAAACGGCAGGAGACAAACGGCAACGTGGGCTGAAGTGAGCCTGAGCATGGGAAACCTTTTTGACGTAACAGGACGGTATCCGCATTCTCTGACTAGTGACCAAAAATGTCAATGGTCACAATTTAGGGGGCCAGGCTTCTTAAAATCAGTGAAGAGAGAAGCACCGCCGCGGTGGGGGCCATTTCGAGGTTGTACTGTAGCTGGATGGGATTGATAAAAGGACACATCACCATGTGGATAGCCTGTGTGACCTCGTCCAGCGGCGTTTTTCTCTCAAACTCTCCGGCCTGCCTGCCTTCGATAATGATGCTCTCAATCAGCTTCATCAGGCTTTCTGCATACCGTTCTGTCGACGGCCACTGCTCGCGTGCGGCGACGGCGGCAATGTCGTACAGCTTACGGTCGTGGAAAAACAGCTCGCTTCCCGCTTCGGTGAGCGCTTTGAAAAGACGGCGTAATTTTTCGCTTGCTGACGGCGCATCCTTGATGGCGGAAAGCACCGCCGCCATGATCAACTCCAGGCGGTTAGCGCAGATCACCTCGCCGATAGCCTGTTTGGAATCGAAAAACTTATAAATGTAGGACTTAGAAAAACCGATGGATTTAGCCAGCTCGGCGACGGTGGTTTTTTCATAGCCGTAGTGACCGAAGTGCTCAAAAGCGGCTTCGACGATTTGCTCTCTGACAGCGTGGTCAAGTGGACCACGTGCTGATGGGGGGTTCATATTTTTAGTCATTATTTAAGCTTAGCGTGACAGGCTACGATTAACAACGAGTGACCATTTCGTACTTTGGTTACCGTCATTCATCATGCGCCCTTCAGACGGGACGATCAACCAGGTGGGGGTAAGTGTATCACTGTTTTTCGTGCACTATGGCATCTATCTGTCTGCGATAAGCGAGGATTTCAGCGCAACTCCCTTGCACTGAACAGAGCCGTTTTTGCTTAAGCCGAGCGTGGACGCAATATTTTTTCAACGATGAGCACCAGACGCTTTCGCGTCACGAACCGGTGTAGCTGCCCCAGAAGCCAGTTACCGCATCCGGTAATCAGGGTGCTACGGTTACTCTCCACGGCCTTTAGCGCCAGGGCGACCACCTTGTCTGCGGGCATTCTTTTACCTACCGAGGCTTCCTCCGCATTCACCACATCAAAAAAGGCCGTATCCGTTGCGCCGGGGCAAAGCGCCAGAACGCGGATGCCCTTTGAGCGATATTCACCCCACAGCGCATTCGAAAACGAGAGCAGGAAGGCTTTGGTTGCGCCATAAATCGCCATATAGGGATCCGGCTGCATCGCGGCCGTTGAGGCCACGTTAATAATCACCCCCGAGCCTTTCTGGAGCATTCCCGGCAGCATGGCGTGCGTCAGCTCCACAGGGGCCAGGCAGTTCACGTTTATCTCATCACGCTGCCTGTCGATAGACAGCTTTTCGAATGGCCCATAGGTGGCGAACCCGGCGCAATTGATCAGAATGTCGGGGCAACGCCTTAAGGTTTCAAGCCGTTCCACAATGTGGGGAATGGCTTCCGGTTTCACTAAATCCTGCACAATAATCGTGATGGATACGCCATGCTTTCTGACTAACTCTGCGGCAAGCGCCTGCAGCTTTGGCTCGGAGCGGGCGATCAGGATCAAGGCCACGCCGCGGGCCGCGAGCTGCCTGGCGAAATCACGACCTATGCCCGAAGACGCTCCGGTAACCAGCGCTGTTTTTCCTGTATAATCAAAAGAATTCATATTTTTAATCCCGTTTCCCTAATGTATGCCGCACAGGATAAACCGTGCACTTAGGTACACGGTCAAGCGTGATTTTTACAAGGTGAGGGCGGCGCGATGCGAATTGGTGAACTGTGTGCGAAAACGGGATTGTCGAAAGAGACGGTGCGTTACTATGAGCGGCAAGGGCTATTAGAGAATATCCCGCAACCCAATCGCAGCAATAACTACAAAGTCTATTCCGCCGTCGATTTACAGCGTTTAAACATGATCAAGCATGCCAAAATGCTGGGCTTTACCTTAGCTGAAATTTCAGAGGTTTTAGCTGTCTGGGTTGACGACAAATTTACCGCTGAGCAAAAACAAGCGTCCCTGCGCCGCAAGCTGCAGCAGCTGGAAGAGAAAGAAGCGGCGTTAATTGAACTCAGGGCCAGGATAATCAATGCGATTAATAAGGTTGGTCAACCCTGTATCGACGAGTTTTGAACTGTGGGTGAGCGGAGGCCGCAAAACCGATGCGGCCTTATCTATCAGGCAGCCAGTTCAGGCATCTGCTCCTTCACGAAATTCAGTACTTTCTTCGCGTCCAGGGACGCATAGGGCAGACTCTCAATAATGGCGATTGAACGTGTATTACCCACCGTCTCTTTTATCTCATCGAGTTTGTACTGAATGTGCGGCGCGACGAGGAAACCATCGAAAGCGGGAGCGACACTGGCGAAGTTATCCAGCCCAACAGCGCTAATCATCAGCGGATAGCCTTCGCGTTCTGCCAGAGACTGCATCTTTTTGGCGAGAGAGTTTGCGGTATTACCAAACAAACAACAGATCAGAAGCTTTTTCATATTTTGTTCCTCCTGAAAACCGCTCTTAGGGTAGTCCTCAGGTTGTCACCGAAATGCGTGCTGTCTCTTATTTTGGCGACAAATTAATGCTCTCTTAGCCAGTCGAGAAAAAACTGGCTAAACGCAGTGACCTGAAGCGGCTGCAGCTTACGCTGCGGGTAAACAAACTGCAGCCCGACATCTTTGCGATCGTACCGACTAAATCCGGTGAAGCTGTCGGCAAACAGTACCGTGAGTCTGCCTGTATCAACATCGTCTTTTACATCCCACCACGATTTCCCCGCGATGCCAGCTCCGCTGAGCGCCCACTGGCGAAGCAATGCTCCGTCGTCGCACACCATGGCAGGCTCTACGCGTACAATGCTTTCTTCGCCATTGGTTTCAAAGCGCCATTCGTTCATCACCACACCCTGAGACTCAAGTGCCAGGCACTGATGCTGAGCCAAATCTGCAAACGTGGCGGGGATGCCGCGTTCGTTAAGGTACTCCCCGGAGGCGACCAGTACCCGATGGTTCGGGCGGATGTTTCTGACGACAAGGCTGCTGTCCGGCAGGTTGCCGAAACGCACGCTCATATCCAACCGGTTAGCGACCAGGTCCTCAACGTGTTCTTTTAGCGAGATGAAAAATTTAACGTCAGGATGGCATCGGGAGAATTCCACGACGGCGGGGCTAAGATACTGTCTGCCAAAGTCCGAGGGGGCAGAAAGGCGAATGTTGCCGCTGAGCACGCCTTCTTTTTGCGTCAGTAACGACTCGGCGTGATGCACCTCCTCCAGCACGCGCAGCGCGGCATGGTAAAACTCTTCCCCGGCGCGGGTCAGCGTGATGGACCGCGTTGAGCGGTGAAACAGACGGGTCTGGTAACGCTCCTCAATCGCCTTCAGCCTGGCCGTCATGGTGGCGGGGGAAAGCGACAGGCGTCGTCCGGCGGCAGAAAGACCGCCAGCCTCGGCCACTTCAACCAGTAATGCCATGTCTTCGAGTTTGCCCATTATTCATATTTTCCGAAAAGTGCATCTGCTTTTAGCGTAATTATCAAAACAAGATGCCGTCTGTAAAGTGATTTCATCCAAACCATAAGGGATGAAAACATGCAACGTACCTCACTTTTTGAACGCTACAGGCTGGGGCAGCAAGACCTGAAAAACCGTATCGTCATGGCGCCGATGACCCGCGCACGCTCCCTTCAACCGGGCAATATTCCCTCCACGCTGATGGCAGAGTATTACCGGCAGCGGGCCAGCGCCGGATTAATCATCACGGAAGCCACGCAGATCTCGCCTCAGGGCCAGGGATACTCATGGACACCCGGCATCCATTCGCCGGAGCAGGTTTCAGGATGGCAGCTCACGACGGGTGCCGTGCATCAGGCGGGCGGGATTATTTTTTCTCAGCTCTGGCACGTGGGGCGAATGTCGCACGCCCGTTTTCATCAGGATGGTCAGCCCGTTGCGCCGTCAGCACTGGCGCCGGACGCGCAGGTGTGGGTGGTGAATGAACAGGGGGAAGGCCAGATGGTTGACTGCCCGCAGCCGAGAACGCTCTCGCGCAAGGAGATTCACAGCATCGTCGCGGACTATCGTCAGGCGGCACTGAATGCCGTCCAGGCCGGGTTTGATGGCGTGGAGATCCACGGCGGAAACGGCTATCTGATCGACCAGTTTCTGCGTCAGACATCCAATAAACGCACGGATGAGTACGGCGGCACGCTGGCGAACCGGATCCGCTTTGCTCAGGAGGTGTTAAGCGCCATTGCTGAGGCCATTGGCCGCGAGCGTACGGGCATTCGCCTTTCCCCGTTTATTACCCAGCGCGGGATGAACGATCCGCAGGTGACGGAAGCCATTCTCGCGCTCGCGGCCTGGTGTGAGCAAAAAGGTATTGCTTTCATCCACCTGGCGGAAGCCGACTGGGACGATGCGCCGCAGGTACCTGAACAGTTCCGTCGATCCCTTCGCGAGACGTTTAGCGGAACCCTTATCGTTGCGGGTAACTATGGCCTTGAAAAAGCGGAAAAGATCCTTGCTGCCGGCTATGCCGATTTGATTGCCTTCGGACGACCGTTTATTGCCAACCCGGATTTACCGCACCGGCTGGCGCACCAGCTGCCTCTGGCCCAGGTGCGCGACCCCGCCACGCTGTTTGGCGGCACCGCGACGGGCTATACCGATTACCCCATTTACATCCTGCAGGAGGAAACGTTATGACCCGTAAAACCTTAATTATCGGCGGCGCGTCCGGCATCGGTTTCGCCGTGGGCAGCCTGCTTGCCGGGCGAGGCGAGGAAATTATTCTTGCGGGCCGCGACGGCGCGAAGCTGAACGCTGCGCGGCAACGGCTGAGCACCCACGCCGCCTCTGTTCACACCCTCGTGCTGGATATCAGCCGTGAGGCAGAGCTTGTCGCGCTCGGTGAAACGCTGGGTGAGGTCAATAATATCGTCGTTACCGCAGGTTCACAGGCTCCGGGAGGGCTTCTTTCCGGGCTTGATCTCCGCGCTGCAAGGCTGGCCTTTGATACAAAATTCTGGGGAAGCATCAATGTCGCCCGCTATCTCAGCGGGAACATCGCTCCCCGCGGTACGCTGACGTTCACCAGCGGGTTCGTGGCGCGTCGCACCGTGGCGGGCGCCATTGTTAAAACGACGATGAATGCCGCGATTGAGGCCGCGACAAAAGTGCTGGCGAAAGAGCTTTCACCGCTGCGCGTCAACGTCGTGAGTCCGGGGCTGACCGACACGGAGGCGTACGCGGGCATGGACTCCGCCGCGCGGGAAAAAATGCTCGCCGGTGCGGCGGAAACCCTGCCAGCCAAAGCCTGGGGAAGGGCGGAGGACATCGCGCAAGGGTATCTTTTCGCCATTGATAATCCCTTTGTCACGGGGTCGATCATTGATATTGAGGGCGGGGCGTTAATTAACTGACCCTCGCGGATTTGAACCGCAGGAAATCGACTGCGGGTAATGTAATACTCTATTGAGAAATATCATGAAATATACGACGTGTTTTCGTCCAGCTGTGGCGATGCTTATTCTTGCCGGTCTGTCCGGCACCGCATTTTCGGCGCAGCTGGAATGGCTTCCACCGAAACAGCTTATTGTTGATAATAGCCTGCCCCAGGCGCAATTAAGGGCGAATGAAGCCGTTGCCAGAGAATATGCAACGTTCTGGAATACGGGAGAAGAGTCCCTGGCGCGTGATGCGCTGGCAGTGAATTTCATCGATAAAACGCCTCCGGAAGGTCGTAAGCAAGGTCCCGAAGGCGCTATTTTAGCCTCCCGTGCGTTTCGTACAGCCGTGCCTGATTTACGCTGCGACGTTGAGCAAATGATTATTTCAGGCAATCGCGTGGTCTCGCATTTACATTTTCACGGCACATTCACCGGGACATTTGGCAAGCTGAAGGGAAAGGGGCAGAAAATAGATTTTATCGCCACGGATATCTATGAGATCGCTGACGGCAAGATTGCGGCTAACTGGCATATTGAGGACAACCTGACGCTGATGAAACAGCTGGGCGCATTGTAAATTCACCACTCCGGGGCGGCCCGGAGTGATGCGAAAATCCTATAAGCCAAGATCGCTCAGCGAAGGGTGATCGTCCGGGCGTCTGCCCAGCGGCCAGTGGAACAGCCGCTCGGATTCTTTTATCGGCATATCGTTTACGCAGGCAAAGCGGCGCTTCATCAACCCGTCCGGCTCAAACTCCCAATTTTCATTGCCATACGAGCGGAACCAGTTGCCGGAATCATCGTGCCATTCATAGGCATAGCGCACCGCGATCCGGTTATCCGTAAATGCCCAGAGCTCTTTAATCAGACGATAGTCCAGCTCTTTTTTCCATTTCCGCTCCAGAAACGCCCGGGCTTCTTCACGGTTAGTGGCGAACTCCGCGCGGTTGCGCCATTGGGTATCCAGCGTATAGGCCAGCGCGACCTTCGCCGGGTCGCGGCTGTTCCAGCCATCTTCTGCCAGTCTGACTTTTTCGATGGCGCTTTCACGCGTGAAGGGCGGTAAAGGAGGACGTGTGTTCATGGCGATTACCTCAGTGTTATATGATGTAGACAGGTCTGTCTACATGCGGTAATCTATGCCTGTAAAATAACGCTGTCAACATCCGTTTTGAGGCTACCCAAAAGTGAAAACAGAATCCGCAGGCAACGATACCAAAATCAGCGTCAGAGATAAGATATTACTTACGGCGCACGATCTGTTTTATTCCACAGGCTTCAGGGCGACGGGCGTGGATACGCTGATTAAAGCATCGAAGGTGACGAAGGTGACGTTTTATCGCCATTTTCCGAGTAAAAGTTTACTTATTCTCGCCTATCTGCGCTATCGGCACGAAATATGGATTGGCTGGTTTGAATCCACGCTGCGTCGACATCTTGATGAAGGTGAAATACCTTCTGATGCGATATCGGCAACGCTTTACGAATGGTTTATTTCGCCTGAGTTCCACGGCTGCGCATTTATTAATGCCAGCGCTGAGGCAAAATCGGAAGATATTGAAAGCGAAATAAAAGAGATATGCCGCGATCATAAAATCGAAACAAAGAATATTATTGCGTCGCTGACGAAGATCGCTGATGAGCGCGTCGTCAATGAAATCATGCTGCTCATTGACGGTGCCATTATTCATGCGCAAATGGGCATGGAGACGGATGATGTCATCACTCCGTTGAAGCGGGCATTAGCCGGGTTAATGGGATTTCCCCTTAACCCTCGTCGCGACGGCTGATAAACGTTTTTAGCATTTCTCCGGCACTATGAATATGTCGCACGACTTCAGCTCGTGCATTCCCGGCATCCCGTTCCCTGCAGGCTGTAAGGATACCTGCATGGTCATCCTGAAAAACCGGTGTTGCGGAAAGGAGCTTTCGCTGAAGGTATTCATACCGCTCTATCTGATAGCGGGTATCATTAATCAGCCTCAGCAGGCGTTGGTTTTTGCACCCACTGTAGACAAGATCGTGGAACTCCCGGTTAAGTGTGCCCTGCATGTCAAATTCAGTCGTTCTGGCGAGAAGCGTATGCGTAAGTTCGGCCCTCGCCAGCGTATCAGAGCTCAGGTTTTTCACGCTTTGAAAGACGGCTTCCCCTTCCAGTAAGGCACGCAGGGAGTAAATCTCATCCAGATCATCAACAGAAAGCGTTCTGACAACAGCGCCGCGGTTCCTGAAAATTTCCACCAGCCCATCGCGTTCAAGCTGCCTGATTGCTTCTCTCATTGGGATTCGGCTGACAGAAAAATGACTGGCAAGATCCCTTTCAACAAGCCTCTCTCCATCACGCAGACGACCGCTGTTTATCATCTTTCTTAATTCACTGGCGAGCACGTCCGGGGTCGAAAGGGCGTTAAGCTGCATACTGTTTCTCCTGAAAATATGGAATAATGGTATACCATCTGATAGCTTACGTCGAGACAGGTGATTGCGAACAAATATCGCCAGCAAAATCCATCGGATATCATTATCGGGAGCATCAAGATGAGCCGTCGTGAGCATCATTATCAGGTTAAGGTCGAGTGGAAAGGGAACAAAGGTCGGGGGACGGAATCCTATAAAGCCTACGATCGTCTTTATGACATCACGGCGGGTGATAAATCTCCGATTTCAGGTTCATCAGACCCTGCATTTCTGGGGGATGCATCATGCTGGAATCCTGAAGATCTTCTTGTCGCGTCAGCCTCTGCCTGTCACAAATTATGGTATTTGCATCTTTGCGCGGAAGCGGGGATAAGCGTTTATACCTATATTGACCGGGCGGAAGGAACGATGTGCGAAGGAGAAAAGGGGTGTTTCACCTCTATTGTCCTGAAGCCTCAAATCACGCTTCGCCCAGGGGATGATATCGATCGCGCTGTGGCACTTCATCACCGCGCGCATGAGCTCTGCTTTATTGCTAACTCACTGAATTTCCCAGTGACCTGCCAGCCAACCATACTGCATAGCGCCCGTTCATCCGTCGATGAACAATAACGCTAAGCGTTGCATAACCTTCAACCGGGAATGAGTAAATGGCTTCTAACCGTACTTTCGCTCTCGATATAAGCTGGAAAACGCTGCTGAAAGACGCGGGGCTTGAGCCAGAACGCATTCTCCGCAGGGCAGGATTACCTGACGATCTCTTTTTGCAAAAAGCGCGCGGACTCGATACGAATGAATACATTCGCTTCTGGAACGCGCTGGAGGCTGAAACGAACGATCCTGCCTTTCCCGTCCCGCTCATTGAGTTGATCTCTGCGGATGTGTTTGATCCGCCCCTTTTTGCCGCACTGTGTAGCAGCAATATGATGCAGGCTGTCCAGCGTCTGGCCAGATATAAACAGCTTATTGCTCCCATGGTTCTGGAGACAACGGTCGACCAAAACGGCAACCTTACCGTCTCACCGCGTTGGCTTTTTGCGACAACTATTCCGCCGTTTCTCCAGGTGGCAGAGCTGGGCTTCCTGCTCAAGCTTCTGCGGCTGGGAACTCGCGAACCGGTTAACCCCTTACGGATCTGCGTTTCTGCGCTACCGTCATCGGTTCAGAACAGCCACTTTTCGCGTTTCTTTGGTGCTGACGTGCAATACGGAGAACAGCCCGCCATCAGCTTTTCCGCAGCCGATGCGCTTCGACCCTTTTTAACGGTCAATGAGGGGATGTGGCAGGTATTTGAACCGGAACTGCAGCGTCGTCTCGGTCAGTTAAATGAACGGGCTTCAACCGCCGAGCGCGTACGAGCGGTACTCCTGGAGCTAATTCCCGGTAACGAAGCGACTATTGAAAAAGCGGCTGAGCGTCTGGGAATGAGTAAACGCACGCTGCAGCGAAGGCTTGAGCAGGAAGGGGAAAACTTTCGCAACCTTGTCAACGCGTGTCGAGAACACCTGGCCCGTCATTATCTTCGCAATACGCGTCTTTCCGGGTATGAGATCGCGTTTTTGCTGGGTTTCGAAGATCCTAACTCATTCTATCGCGCATTTATGACCTGGACGGGCCAGACTCCAGAAGCGGCCAGGACAGCCATGCGTCTTGAGTAAACACGTGCGTATGTATCGCTCTGATGGCGTAGTTTGCGAGTCATATGGCGCGATACGCTAGTTAACATGAGGTCAAAGGAGAGCAAACTAGCCACAGTCTACTTACCGAGGTATCTATGTTTACTCAGGACAAAAAAACTGCGCTGGTCACCGGTGCATCGTCAGGTATGGGCAAAGCCATCGCCCGTCGTCTTATTCAGGATGGCTATCAGGTTTACGCTGCTGCCCGTAGCGTTGAGAAAATGCACGATCTCGCCCAGCTTGGCGCGTACCCTCTGCGTATGGATATCTCACGTGATGAAGACATTGTGGTTGCCGTGAATACCATCATGTCGCAGACAGGTGGGGTTGACGTACTGGTCAACAACGCGGGTTTTGGGCTCTATGGACCGGTAGAAGAGATCGGTATTGATGAAGCTCGCTATCAGTTTGAGGTTAACGTGTTTGGTGCGGCCCGCCTTACGCAACTGCTGATCCCGGCCATGCGTGCCAGACGCAGCGGTTACATTATTAATATCACCTCTATGGGGGGTAAGATTTACACCCTTCTGGGAGCCTGGTATCACGCAACGAAACATGCGCTTGAGGGATGGTCTGACTGTCTGCGTCTTGAAGTGGCTGAATTTGGCATTAAGGTTGTGATTGTTGAACCGGGTTTAATCGAGACAGGCTTTGGTGATGTGGTCAGCGGCAATATAGTTAAACGTTCAGCAAATGGCCCTTACGCTCGCCTCGTGGAGAAGGTGGCTAAATCGGTCAAAAATGCATACGGAAATGGCAGAGGCAGCGACCCGAAGGTGATTGCGGACGTGGTTGCACGCGCCGTTAAAAGCCCTCATCCGCGTACACGCTATGCAGCCGGCAAGTATGCAAAGATGCTCATCCGTATGCGTCTCTGGTTGGGAGACCGTCTGTTCGATCGCGTTATTCTTGGCCAGACGCTATGACCCAGGCGCCGAGGATGAAAACATCCTCGGCGTCAGTATGTGCCATTACACAAGGCTGTAAACCCCCGCTCCCCAGTAACCGGTACCCGGGGAAGTCTGTTCTTTCCAGCCTGATGCGATCAGTTCCTTCGCAATCAACCGATTGATCATCCCGTGCCCCATGAGCAAGACGGGGCCGTCAGAGTCCTTCGCGACATTCACCAGGATTTCTGCCGCCTTAACGGCACGTTTTTTTGCGACGCTCACGCACTCTGCCTCGCCAGACAGGCCGCAGAGCCAAAGAACGCGAAACAGCGCTGCCCAGTAAAAAGGCGATAGCCGTAACCCCGGAATACGGAACACCGGCAGTTCTGCTTCCCGAAAAACCTCATCAATTAAACCCGGTTCACACCCCAGCGTTTTCAACGATGAAAGGGCTCGCGGGAGAGGGCTGCTGAGAAACGTGAGCGCACGGTACGCCTGAATTTGAGCCCTTTCAGGCGGCCTGTCGTTGCCCGTCGAAGAGAGGTTATAGCTGTCGATCCATTCGGTCATTTCCCTGTACGAGACCCTTGGCGCCCCCCTGTAATGGGGTTCTCCATGCCGCATCAAAATAATTTCCATACGTTCTAATCGCAAGTCCTGGTCATCCACTCAACACAGGCAGACTAGCGCGATCGGGTGAGGGTTTTCACCCACCCGTTTTGGTGTGTCGGGCGAGATCCATAATATGCGGGCTGTACTTAACGTCGTTCACCGCAATAATATATGCGGCAAGAATGTAACTGTTTTGTCTTTCTCGTTTCGCACGGCATCACACCTAAAGCGGTTAGTAAGGATACCCTCCATGTCTCTTCGAATTCGACAGGCCACCGGGGCCGATTCAACGCTGTTAAGCGAGCTGGGATATCGCATCTATCCCGCCCATTTTCAGCATCTGTGGGTGTCAGAGGCAGAGATGAAGGATTTTCTGCACGGAGAGTACGCGCGTTCTGTAGTTGAACAGAGCCTGAAAGATAACGCGGTTTCCTGGTATGTTGCAGAGACCGATCGGCCAGTGGGATTCATGAAAGTGACCTGGGAAGCCATGCTTCCAGAAACGGACAAGAAGGGTGTTCTCCTCAACAAGCTCTACCTTGATCCCGCCGCAACCGGCAAGAACTATGGTCAGGTGATGTTCAACAACATCGCAGACATGGCCCGGAGCAGGGGGAAAGACTACCTCTGGCTGGAAGTGCTTGAGCAGAACGCGGGAGCGTACCGGTTCTACCAGAAGCAGGGCATGCTCTGCGTTAAGAGCGTCCTTTTCGAAACCGCCTCACAGCAGAGCATTCTCAGGATTATGGGGATGCCTCTTTAGACAGCGTGTCATGCTGTGCCAGCGATAGCGCGCTGGCACTGGCGGGATCGAACAGCGAGAGGCTCTCAATCTGATTGAGTAAAATCACCTTCCGGAATGACATGGCGCTGCGGGGTTCCGAGTCGAGCGTGATGTCATGCTCCGCATACCACCTGCTGTAATTATTCTCGATGCGAAAGTTCATCGTCTTCGCGTCTCTGTACCCGCTCAACATAGGGATCAGCACGATGTTGGCCGTTTTTTCATATTCCAGCGTCGCGGTGTGGATCATACCCACGTAAATCCGCCTCGAGCGCAGCGTGACCTGCGCCAGCTCGCCTTGCTCCATACACTGGTACAGCAACTGTTCAATACCGCTCGACTGCGCCAGGCGTTTGTAGAGCTTTTTCCGGTTCTCGCCGTCCAGCCTGGCGCTGCCCGCCCAGTTAGAACGGTAGAGACAAAACAGGATGGCAAACGCCAGCATCACGACCACCGGCGCCTGAATGCCTAAAAAGCTCCAGTTCATAAAGTCGATTTGCCAGTCGGTGTATTTCGGTGAGGCAAAGTGAAAAGCGTTGTTGGCGGCGGAAAGGGCGAGCAAGAGTAGCCAGAGCAGGCCGGTAGCAATCACACCCTGCAGAACGAAAATACAGCCGTAAAGCGCAACGAGAAAATAGACATCCCAGCCGAAGGAACGCTTGATTTTAAAGCGGGTCGACAGGTCGCGGCTGGTGTACCAGTACCCGCATACCATCAGCACCATAAATATCGCCGTTCCCATATCAGGCCCTCTTCAGCGTGTTGACGTGACGCAGAAAATCCTGCCTCACCTCGTTGCTCTTGTAGTTCACCGAGGCGTTCCCGTCCTGGTCGATAATGATGCGATCGCCATCTTCCACGGCTTCAATAATTTCCTGCTGACTCATTACCTGCAGTAAGGATTCCGGGCTTGAGAAAAGGGAGAGGAAGAAACGTTTCATACGGGCATCCTTTTGAATAAAAAGGATAAGCCTGGAAGAAGACCGACGAATTTGCCTTAAGGATATCCTGAAAGTGAAAGCCGGGTGGCGGCTACGCCTTACCCGGCCTACAAAACCGTCAAACTATTGAGTTATCAAGTTGTTGATATTGATAGGTAATAAAAAATAAATCTGCACAAACTTGGACAAATAACGTTAATTGTGTAAGTTTTAATTATGCGATTACGCCACGTTGTTTACAGCCAGGATGTGACCCATGAGCACTTTGCCCTCTGTCGTGAGTCGGTTTGTCGAGTACTACGCCGCACTGGATAGCCAGCCGCCGTCCGCGCTGGCGGGGCTTTATCATTCGAATGCCACGCTTATCGATCCGTTTGGTGAGCACAACGGTATCTCTGCGCTTCAGCGCTACTTCACCCATCTGCTGGCCAACGTTGAGAACTGCCGTTTTTCTATCGATCCGCCGCTGTGCAGCGGGAACCGGTTTGTTGTCACCTGGGTGATGCACTGGTCGCATCCGCGCATTGCCGGGGGCGAACCGCTCGACCTGCCCGGATGTTCAGTGGTGCAGACGGAAAACGATCTCATCACGCGTCAGCGGGACTACTACGATGCGGGAGAGATGATCTACGAACATCTTCCTCTGCTGGGCTGGGCGGTACGCGGCGTTAAGCGGAGGGTGAAATCATGAAGACGGTGCTGATTACCGGCGCAAGCTCTGGGATTGGCGCCGGGCTGGCGAAATCCTTCTCTGCTGACGGCTACCATGTGATTGCCTGCGGGCGAGATCCGGCGCGTCTGGAAGCGCTGCATCAGACCTGCCCCAATCTCACCGTTCGCCTCTTCGACATGACGGACAGGGACGCCTGTCGCCAGGCGCTGACCGGCAGCTACGCCGACCTGATTATTCTCTGCGCCGGGACCTGCGAATACCTCGATCGGGGCGTGGTGGATGCGGCGCTGGTGGAGCGGGTGATGGCGACCAATTTCCTTGGCCCGGTGAACTGCCTCGAGGCGCTCCAGCCGCAGCTGGTTGCCGGTAACCGCGTGGTGCTGGTGAGTTCGATGGCTCACTGGCTGCCTTTTCCCCGCGCAGAGGCCTACGGCGCGTCCAAAGCGGCGCTGAGCTGGTTTGCCGAGAGTTTGCGCCTGGACTGGGAGCCAAAAGGGATTGCCGTCACGGTTGTCTCTCCGGGCTTTGTCGATACGCCCCTGACGCAAAAAAACGATTTTGCCATGCCGGGCAGGGTGACCGTCGACGAGGCGGTCAAGGCGATCCGTATCGGACTGGCGGCTGGGAAAATGCATATTGCATTTCCGTCCGGGTTTGGCTTCATTTTGCGGCTGCTCTCCGGGCTGCCTGCGTTTCTTCAGCGCGCGCTGCTGCGCAGGATGGTGCGTTCATGAACATTGCGATTATCGGCAGCGGCATTGCCGGGCTGACCTGCGCCTGGCGGCTGGCCGGGCACCATCAGGTAACCCTGTTTGAAGCAGGCGCCACGCCGGGCGGCCATACCGCAACGGTTGACGTGGCAACGCCACAGGGCACATACGCGATCGATACCGGGTTTATCGTCTATAACGATCGCACCTATCCGCGTTTTATGGGCCTGCTCAGCGAGCTGGGCATCAGCGGGCAAAAAACGCAGATGAGCTTTTCGGTACACAATCCCGCGACGGGGTTTGAGTACAACGGACACACCCTGACATCGCTGTTTGCCCAGCGTCGAAACCTGGTGAATCCGGCATTCTGGCGGCTGCTGGGCGAGATCGTTCGCTTTAACCGCCTGGCGAAAGCGGCGCTGGACGGGCAGGTGGACCCGAGCGCCACGCTGCAGACGTTTTTGCAGCAGCACGGCTTCACGCCGTTTTTTGCGCGCCACTACATTCTGCCGATGGGGGCCGCCATCTGGTCCTCGTCGCTGCAGGAGATGAAGCGTTTCCCGCTGCCGCTCTTCCTGCGTTTCTTTCACCACCACGGCCTGCTGGATATCACCCATCGTCCGCAGTGGTACGTCGTCCCGGGCGGCTCGCGGGAGTATATCCGCGCCATGCTGGATAAGCTGGGCGACCGCCTGACGCTGCGCCTGAACGCGCCGGTGCAGCGTGTGAAACGCCATGCGGATGGCGTCACCCTCCAGCTCGACGACGCCAGCCATACCTTCGACCAGGTGATCTTTGCCTGCCACTCCGCCAGTGCTCTGGCGATGCTTGATGACCCGACGCCCGCCGAGCGCGAAGTGCTGGGTGATATCGGTTGGCAGCGCAACGAGGTCGTTTTACACAGCGATCCGCGCTGGCTGCCTGTGCGGCCGCGCGCCTGGGCCAGCTGGAACTACCGTCTGAGCGAGCAGGCGCAGGCCAGCGCCTGCGTCACCTACAACATGAACATCCTGCAGGGGCTGCCTGCGGGCAGTCCGCTGTTCTGCGTCACCCTGAACCCGGACGCGCCGGTGGATGAACGCTTCGTTCTGCAACGCTTCGTCTATGAACATCCGCTGTTTAACCCGCAAAGCTGGCGGGCGCAGGCGCGGCGCGGCGAGATCAATGGCCATCGGCGGAGCTGGTTCTGCGGGGCCTACTGGTACAACGGGTTTCATGAAGACGGCGTGCGCAGCGCGCTGGACGTGGTCAATGCGATAGCTGCCGGAGAGGGGAACTGAGATGAACAGCTGCCTTTACCACGGCGTCTTACGCCACCGCCGCCTGCAGCCGAAAACCCATGAGTTTCGCTACAGCGTGTTTATGGCCTGGCTGGATCTCGATGAGCTGCCGCTGCTGGCGTCCGTCGGCGTGCGGCGCAATCGCTTTGCCGCCGCCTCGTTCCACGACGCGGACTACCCACTCGGCACGCCGCTTAAAGAGAACGTGCTGAGCAGGCTGGAGAGCCTGACCGGGGAACGTCCGGACGGACGTGTCATGCTCCTGACGCAGCTGCGCTATTTCGGATTCCATTTCAATCCGGTCAACTTTTACTACTGCTATGACGGGAAGGGTACCCTGCGCTGGGTGCTGGCGGAGGTTCGCAACACGCCGTGGAACGAGCGTCATTATTACGCGGTCGACGGGCAACATGCCCAGCCCACGGAAAAAGCGTTTCACGTTTCCCCCTTCAACCCGATGGACATGATCTACCACTGGCGCTTCAACGCCCCGGATAACACGCTGCATATGCACATTGAAAATCATCAGGAGGCGAAGGTGTTCGACGCCACGCTGGCGCTGCGCCGGGAGCCTCTGACTCGCCCTGCGTTGCGTTCGCTGCTCCTGCGTATCCCGCTTATGACCCTGAAAACCGTTTTCGCCATTTACTGGCAGGCGCTGCGCCTGTGGCTCAAGCGCGTGCCGCTGTATAACCATCCCGTCAGCAGGAGTGAACGCTCATGACCGATCCCGTCTTTGCGTTAGAACCCGATATCCCGCGCAACGTGCGCCTTGCGCGCTGGCTGCTTTTTCGTCTGTTAAGCGGCATTCGCGGCGGCTCGCTCACGCTGCGTGAAGGGGCGCAGACCTTTCATTTTGGCGAGACATCCTCCGCGCTGCATGCCGACGTGCAGATCCTTACGCCCGGCGTTTACTGGCGCGTCTTAACGGGCGGGAGCCTTGCCGCGGCAGAAGCCTGGATGGACGGCGAATGGGAAACCACGCACCTCACGCCGCTACTGGAACTTCTGGCGCTCAACGGCGAGGTGCTTGGTCGTCTCGAAAACGGGTTTCGTCTGCTCGGCAGGCCGCTGGAGCGGCTACGCCACTGGACGCGGCGTAACTCCCGCGCGCAGGCGCGTGAAAATATTGCCGCTCATTACGATCTGGGTAACACCTTCTACGCCCATTTTCTGGATAAGGAGCTGCTCTATTCCAGCGCGCTGTTTACCGCTGACGAGCAGGATCTCACTGCGGCTCAGCAGGCCAAAATGGCGCGGTTGTGCGAACAGCTGGCGCTGAAGCCGGACGATCATCTGCTGGAAATTGGCACCGGCTGGGGCGCGATGGCGGAATACGCGGCCCGTCATTATGGCTGTCGGGTGACCACCACCACGCTATCGCAGGAGCAGTACGTCTGGGCGACCGAGCGGATCGCCCGCGCCGGGCTGCAGGATCGGGTCGAGGTGCTGCTCTGCGACTATCGCGACCTCACCGGACAGTACGACAAGCTGGTCTCGATAGAGATGATCGAAGCCGTCGGGCAGCGCTATCTGCCCGTGTTCTTCCGTACCTGTCAGGCGCGGCTGCGCCCGGGAGGACGGATGGCTATTCAGGCCATCACCATTCAGGACCAGCGCTATCGCGACTACAGCAAAAGCGTCGATTTTATCCAGCGCTACATTTTTCCCGGCGGCTTCCTGCCGAGCATTACCGCGATGAACGAGCTGATGACGCGTCACACCGATTTCGTGGTGCGCAATCTGTTCGACATGGGTCCCGACTATGCCCGCACGCTGGCCCACTGGCGGCAGCGCTTTGTCCACGCCTGGCAGGAGATTGAAAAGCTCGGCTTTGATGAGCGGTTTCGCCGCATGTGGCTGTACTACTTTGGCTACTGCGAAGCCGGGTTTAACGCCCGCACCATCAGCGTGGTGCAGCTGACCGCCGAGCGCGTATGAAACGATATCTTCAGGTCTTTCTGCTGGCCGTCGCGTTCGATCTTTACTGGGCGCTGGTGGTGCTCTTTCGCGAAAAGGGCCTGATTATCTGGCTCACGCTGGCGATCCTGGCATGCCTGCTCTTGCCGTCTGTATACCGTTTTTACGCCATTGGGCTGGCCGCGGCGGGCAGTTTGCTGGATACGCTCTGGGCGCTGACGGGACTGATAGCCTTCACGGGCGACTCCCTGATGCCGCTATGGATGGTGGCACTGTGGCTGATGTTCGCCACCGTCTGGACGCAGCTGACGCGCACCACCACGTTGCCCGGGTGGCTGCTGACACTGCTGGCGGCCGTAGGAGGCCCGGTGGCGTACCTGATTGGCGAGCGGCTGGATGCCATCACATTTCTGGAGCCGACCTTTATCGTCGTCAGCTGGATGGCGCCGGGCTGGCTGGTGTTGATGCTGTTTTTCCACCTGCTGATGGGGAGACAAAAATGAGAGCTGCGATTTTGCTGCTTTGGCTAATCGCCATGCCCGCGACCCAGGCCGCCGACTGGCTGGCGTGGCGTAAGGTGGGCGATGCCACGCTCACCTGGGGGCCGTTCACCGTCTACACCTCCCAGTTGCGTACGCCGGACGGGCGTTACGGTCGGGAGAACCAGGATCAGGCGCTGATAATTACCTATGCGCGCGACATCGATCGCGATGAGCTGGTCGAGGCGACCCGCGACCAGTGGCAGGCGCAGGGGATCCTGGCGCAGGAACCGCAAAGCGAAGCCTGGCTGCGGATGCTCCGGACACTGTGGCCGGATGTTCGACCGGGCTCACAGCTGGCGTTTGTCCTTGATGACCAGCAGGGGCAGTTCTGGTACCGCGATCCGCCCCTTCAGAAAACCTTTATTCCCCTGGGACCACGCCAGTCAGAAGCGTTCAGTACCCGCTTTCTGGCCATCTGGCTGGCTCCCCGTACGCAATATCCTGAGCTGCGTCAGCAGTTAATCGGAGGCCAAAAATGAAACGTTTCCTGATGATGGTGCTGGCATTGACGATGCTGCTGGCGGGCTGTAGCACGGAGGTGACCGAGTACCGCCAGCAGCAGCCGCGGCTTGATATTTTCCATTACTTCCAGGGAAAAACCGAAGCGTGGGGGATGGTGCAGGATCGCAGCGGCAAGCAGATCCGACGTTTTCACGTGGAGATTGCCGGAGACGTTATCGGCGATACGCTGATGCTCAACGAACATTTTGTTTACGACGACGGTGAGAAGCAGCAGCGGGTCTGGCATATCCGGCGTCTGGGGACCGATCGCTATGAGGGCACGGCGGGGGATATCGAAGGGGTAGCGACGGGGCAGGCCGCAGGCAACGCGTTCAACTGGCATTACAGCATGAACGTGAAGGCCAACGGCAGCACCTGGCTGCTGAACTTTGACGACTGGATGTACCTGCAGGATGAGACGCACCTGTTTAATAAAACCGAGATGAAGAAACTGGGCGTCACCGTCGCCACGGTGACGCTGTTTTTCACCAAGGGATAAGGGATCCCCACTCAATTTGTAACCAGAAGCGATTCGGATTTTTTAAATGACATGATTATTTTGCAGCGATGACCTGGTCCGGCTGTAAATCGCTGAGGCGTTTCCTGCAGGCCGGGGCGAGGCGCATGGATGCGCCGAGAGGGCGGGCTTTACAGGGATGTTACCTCCGCCCGTCCCCGATAAGCCGGAAGGAATAAGCCGAAGGGACCGCGAAGCGGCGATTTACCGCCGGGAGCCCGGGTCGCCAGGGTGGTGGCGATTGCACTGAACCCCTAAACCTGGACACTGCGATTTCATTGTTGCTCTGCCAGCGTCCGGTATTGTACCGGACTCATCCCGCCCGTTTTTAAACTGATTCGTTCGGTGTTGTAATAGCGAATATATCTGCCAATATCGCTTTCCAGTTCTTTCACTGAACTGTACTTTTTCCTGTAATACATCTCTACTTTCAGATGACTGAAGAAGTTTTCCATCACTGCATTATCCAGACAGTTACCCTTACGCGACATACTTTGTGTGATGCCCGCTTCAGCCAGCATTCTGCGCCATACAGGTGTTCGGTAAGCCCAGCCCTGATCGCTGTGTAGCATCGCGCCTTCTTTGTTTCTGCATGCTTTAAGCGCTTTTTTTAGCATCCTGCAGACCAGAGGTTGTGACTGACTGGTTGATGTTTGCCAGGCCACTATTTCATTATTGAACAGGTCCTGAAGGGCTGACAGGAACAGTTTTTGACCACCGGCACGGAACTCCGTCACGTCTGTGCACCACTTTATTCCACTGCATGCAGCAGTGAAGTTACGGGCAAGCAGATTATCTGAAGCCAGTCCGCCTCCAGCCATACAGGAACGGTATTTCCTTCGGCGTAACTGACATGTCAGGCCATACTTTTTCATCAATATGCGAACCGTTTTATGGTTCAGGATGAAGGCTTCATTACGCAGCGCCACCGTCATTCTTCGGTAGCCGTAGCGTTGTGCATTTCTCTGACTGATGGTGGACATAGCACTGACAGCAGATGCATACCGCTCCGACTGAGTGACAGGTCTGGAGAGCTGGTAATAATACGTGCTACGCGCCAGCCCTGCGGCACATAACAGGTAAACAAGTCGGTGGTCTGCAAGCAAACTCTGTATCACTCGCGTTTTTTCTGCTGTTCCCTGAGAGCGTTTTCCTCCCTCAGGGCTTTGAGCTTTTTTAAATATGCATTTTCCGCCCGCAGATATTCCAGCTCTCTCAGAAGTTCTGAGGGAGTCATCTCACTGAGCGGTCTGGAGTCAGGTATAAACTTTTTCTGTGACATAGCGGGCCCGGGTTTGGCTGTATTAAGCGCCTGTGCGCCTCCTTTCCGGTAACGTCTTGTCCAGTCGAGAATGAGCGATTCATTTGGAATGGCAAAGCGCGCTGAAGCTTCCGCATAGCTGCAACCGTGTTCAGTAACATAACGGATTACGCGGAGCCTGAAAGCTGAAGTATAGGCCCGTGCAGGACGGTCCTCCAGCCCGGCCTTTCCCTGACGCCTGTAAGCCCGTATCCAGCGGGTAAGAGGCGTCCGGCCAACACTGAACAGATGTGCTGTTTCTTTAATGCTCGACTCACCAGTCATGTAATGCTGTACAGCCGCAAGACGAATGTGAAAAGGATATCTCATCTGAACCTCCAGATTTTATGATCTGGTGTCCAGGATATGGGGTTCAGTGCAGATTGAGCCACCCTGGCACGTTCACAGGTCATGTCGTTACAGAGTAGCAAGGAACATAAAGTGAACGGAATGACCACTACAGCCGTATGTTCCCCCTCACCCTAACCCTCTCCCCAAAGGGGCGAGGGAACTGTTTCGTGTCTACGCTGTGTCCGCAAGGTGTGATGTCATGCCCCGGCAGAACGGGTTTTACTACCCGAGTAAATAAAGACAAGCGCAATCCCCAGGCAGACTACCGCCCCCAGACGACTCGTTGAAAACGAAATGGCGGGATTACCCAGCCAGCCAAAGTGATCAATCAGCATGCTCATGGCGAGTTGGCCAAAGATCACCGCCACCGTGGCGACGGCGGTGCCGATGCGCTGTACGGCGAGTACCATAATCACGATATAGGGCACGCCGAATATCGCCCCGAGAAGCTGCCATTTCGGCACGTCCAGCAGCGTGACCGCCTGCTTAGGCTCAAAGAAGAAAATGAGCAGGGCGGTCACCAGCGCGCCGACGGAAAACGTCAGGAACGCGCTTTTGAAGACACCCACGTTGCTGCCAAGCTGTCCGTTAATTGCGGCCTGAATGCTCAGCGTCGCGCCGCCGCAGACGGCCAGAAGAATCATAATCAGTGTCATACGTTTACCCCTGTGCCACCAGAACCAGTGCCGCAATAATGAACCCCAGTGCAATAATGCGTTTCGCGTTTATCTTCCTGTGCGGCGTACCCAGCAGACCAAAGTGATCGATGATCAGGCTTTTAAAGACCTGACCTGCCAGAATGCCAATCATGGTCATTGCGATGCCGATAGCGGGGGTCGCCACGGTAAGGATGACCACGTACACCGGACCGAGCACGCCGCCGAGCAACTGCCAGCCGGGCTGTGCGAAAAACGACGGGCTGTTGCGCGGGCTGAAAAACAGCATCAGCAGAAACGTCAGCGCGGCGCCAACGCCAAAAATGCTGAACGTCGCCCATAAATCCCCGACCTTTCCCCCCAGCGGTCCCAGCAGTCCCGCCTCGACGGAGAGGCCCATCCCGCCGGCAATCACCAGTAAAATCAAAACAAACTGCATTCTTCTTCCTCCGTTTTCAGGCGAAGAAGATTACGTGGGTTGTTCAATGAGAAAAATGCCATAATGCAGTAAACACCTTTGCGAGAAATGCATTAATGGTTGACGCCAGCAACATCAACATCCGCGCGCTGCTGATCTTTATCGACGTGTATGAAGCGCAGAACTTCTCCGTCGTGGCGCGGCGGCAGGGGATATCGGCCTCGCAGATATCGCGCGTGATCCACCAGCTTGAGGATGCGCTCGGGCAGCAGCTTTTCTATCGCAATACGCGGGCCGTCATTCCCACGGAAAGCGGTCATCTGTTTGTTCGCTACGCCCGGTCGATGGCGGAAAACCTGGAAGAGGCGCGCCGGGAGCTGGACGCGCGTGCGGTGGAACCGTCCGGTGCGATCCGCATTAACGGACCGGTGTTTTTCGGCCAGAAGCACATAGCCCCAGGACTTCCCGGCCTGTCGGAACGCTATCCCCGCCTGAGCGTAGAGCTGACGCTGACCGATGATTTTATCGACCCCCATCGGGATGCGGCGGATGTTATCTTTCGGATTGGCGTGCTGACGGACTCCTCGTTTCATGCGCGGGTGTTCGGGCAGCAGGTTTATCATCTGGCCGCGTCGCCGGACTACGTGCGTAAACACGGTGCACCTGAAGGACCGGACGATCTGAACCGTCATCACTGTCTTGTCTATCGCGGATCGTCAGGGCCAAACCGCTGGCTCTTTCGCAGGAAGGGCGAGGCGTGGATACACTATCCCGTGACGCCATTGATGACCTCCAATAATGCGGAGGCGTTACTCGCTGCGGCGCTGGGCGGGATGGGGATTGTGCTGTTCCCGGACTGGTTGGTGAGTGAACAGCTCCAGCGCGGTGAGCTGATTCCGTTCCTGCCCGCGCTGGAGTGTGCCATCAATACGGAACAGCAGGCTATTGCGGCGATCTATCCTGATGCCCGACATCCGCCCCTGAACGTCAGGGCGGTAATTGATTATTACGTCGAGCGTTTTGGCACGCCGCCGTACTGGCAAACGTAAGGGGATTACGCGCCAAGCTCTTTGCGGATAATCTCTGCGCCAGCGCTAAGTGCTTTCAGCTTTCCGTTAGCGACCTCACGGGAGAGGGGAGCCATACCGCAGTTGGTTGACGGATATAGCTTGTCGGCATCGACAAACTGCAGCGCTTTACGCAGCGTATCGGCCACTTCCTCCGGCGTTTCAACCGTGTTGGTTGCCACGTCAATCGCGCCAACCATCACTTTCTTGCCGCGGATCAGCTCCAGCAGATCCATCGGCACGCGGGAGTTGTGGCACTCCAGAGAGATGATGTCGATGTTAGAGGTCTGCAGCTTAGGGAAGGCCTCTTCGTACTGGCGCCACTCGGATCCGAGCGTCTTTTTCCAGTCGGTATTGGCCTTGATGCCGTAGCCGTAGCAGATGTGTACCGCGGTCTCGCACTTCAGCCCTTCAATGGCGCGCTCCAGCGCGGCGATACCCCAGTCGTTGACCTCATCAAAAAAGACGTTAAACGCCGGTTCATCAAACTGGATAATATCCACGCCTGCGGCCTCTAGCTCTCGCGCTTCCTGATTGAGGATTTTGGCGAATTCCCAGGCCAGCTTTTCGCGGCTTTTATAGTGCGCGTCGTAAAGGGTGTCGATCATGGTCATTGGCCCCGGCAGAGCCCATTTGATCGGCTTATCCGTAAGCTGACGTAAATATTTAGCATCGTCCACGAAGACCGGTTTCTGGCGCGCGACGGCGGAGACCACGGTCGGCACGCTGGCGTCATAGCGGTTACGAATGCGCACCGTCTGGCGGTTCTCAAAATCGACGCCGCTCAGGTGTTCAATAAAGGTGGTGACGAAGTGCTGACGGGTCTGTTCCCCGTCGCTGACGATATTGATTCCCGCACGGACCTGCTCATCCAGAGACAGGCGCAGCGCATCCTGCTTGCCCGCCAGCAGTTCCTGATCCTGCAATTTCCAGGGTGACCACAGCGTTTCAGGTTGCGCAAGCCAGGTCGGCTTAGGCAGGCTGCCAGCCGTTGAAGTCGGGAGCAATGTTTTCATAATAAAAGACCTTTTTTGATGTATTAAAGCGTGTAGTTATCAGACCACTGCTCAAGAATGTGTTTGTAAGGCTTAATGAAGTACTCTTCAGTAAATCGACCCTGTTCAATCGCCAGACGGCTTCGCTCTTCCCGGTCATACACAATTTTGGTTAAGGAGTGATCCTGCTGGTTCAGATCCGGTCGATAGCACAGTCCGGCCGCCGAGTTGGCGTTATAGATTTCCGGGCGATAGATCTTCTGGAACGTCTCCATCGTGCTGATGGTGGCAATCAGTTCCAGATCGGTGTAGTCGCTCAGCAAATCCCCGGTAAAGAAGAACGCGAAAGGCGCCACGCTGTGTTCCGGCATGAAGTAGCGCACGCTCAGGCCCATCTTCGCGAAGTACTGCTCCGTGAGCGATTCGCCATCCGGCTGATACTCAACGCCCAGCACGGGGTGCTGATTACCGGTGCGGCGATAGGTATCTTTGCTGGAGACGCTCAGGCAAATCACCGGTCCTTTTGTGAAGTTCTCTTTGTATTCCGGTGAGTTCACAAAGTGGCGGAAAATATTGCCGTGCAGCTCGCCAAACTTTTCCGGAATGCTGAAGTGCTGCTGGTTCTTGTTATGCTCCAGCAGCAGGACGCTGAAATCATAATCCCGCACGTAAGACGAGAAGTTATTCCCGACGATACCGGGGATGCGCTGGTTGTTTTTCTTGTCGACAATATATGTTTGCAATATCTCAATGGCCGGGAACGGTTTTTCCGCGCCAATGTTCAAATCGACAGAGATGATTTCAAGCTCTACCGCGTAGCGATCGGCGGTTGGGTTATCCCAGCGCGCTAAGGCGTTGAAGCGGTTGTTGATCATCACCAGCGTATTGCGCAGGTTCTCCTGACGTTTTTCCCCGCGGGCCAGGTTGGCAAAGTTAGTGGTCGTACGCGTATTTTCTGACGGGTTGTAATTCTCATCGAAGCAACTGCGCTTAAGGTTATATGTGAAAGCTTTGCTCATTGTGGTTATGCATCCTAAGTTCATGTTGCTAAGAAGTTACCAATGCATAATTTATGCCTGAGCCCGCGGCGCAGGGGAAGTGACTTAATTTCAATGCAACATGAGCGAAGTTCATGAAGTGTAATGCGCGAGGTGTCGCTGCGCTTACCCGGCATACGATTCTGCTAATGTCGCACTCTTTCCTCAATTCCCGCTATAATCCCCAAAATTTCCAACCGGTTTAGAAACAATCATGACAAAACTCACCTTACAAGAGCAGATGCTGAAAGCGGGCCTCGTCAGCAGCAAGAAAGCGGCGAAAGTGCAGCGTACGGCAAAGAAATCACGCGTTCAGGCGCGTGAGGCCCGTGAAGCGGTCGAAGAGAACAAGAAGGCGCAGATCGAGCGTGACAAGCTGCTGAGCGAGCAGCAGAAGCAGGCCGTGCTGGCGAAAGAGTTTAAGGCGCAGGTGAAGCAGCTGATTGAGATGAACCGCATCACCGTGGCGAAAGGCAACATCACCTTTAACTTTACCGACGGTACGCTGATTAAAAAGATTGAAGTCGATAAGCAAACGCAGACCCAGCTGATCAATGGCCGTCTGGCGATTGCGCGTCTGGTGCTCAATGCTAACGGTGACTGCGACTACGCGATCATTCCGGCAGTGGTGGCCGATAAAATTGCCCAGCGCGATGCCGACAGCATCGTGTTAAACAGCGCGCTCAGCCAGGAAGAGCAGGACGAAGACGATCCGTACGCGGACTTCAAAATCCCTGACGATTTGATGTGGTAAACCGCATTCAGAACGGGGCGGCGTGACGGGCGTTAACCGGCTCGCCGCTCACGGGATGAATAAAGTTCAGCTCGCTGGCATGCAGCATCAGCCGGGGCGTTTCTTCAGCGCCCGGCACGTCAAGACCGCCATACAGATCGCAGCCCAGAATAGGGTGCCCCAGCTGCTGGCAGTGAATACGCAGCTGATGGGTTCGCCCGGTCTCCGGGATCAGTTTCACCCGCGTTAACGGCAGCCCCGTCCCCTGATAAAACCGTTCCACAACCCGATAGCGGGAGCGGGCGGGTTTACCGGTGATGGCGCAGATCGACATCAGCGGGAACAGCGCCGGGTCTTTGGCAATCGGCGCATCAATTACACCTTCGTCATTTTCCACATGTCCGCAAAGCAGGGCGCTGTAGGCTTTCTCCACGCTGCGCTGGCTGAACTGCTGGCACAGCGCCGCGTTGATGGCTTTATTGCGCGCAACCACCATCAGCCCGGACGTGCCAAAATCCAGACGGTGCACCAGCGTGCAGCCGGGGAACGTCTGAACCAGACGATAATGGACGGAATCAAGGTTTTGCGGATTTTTGCCCGAGAGGCTGAGCAGGCCGGAAGGCTTATCGATCAGCAGCAGATACTCGTCCTGCCAGAGAATTTCGATCTCATCGAGACAAGGTGGGGCAATAAAGTTATCGACGATTACAGACATCAGGCCGCCCGGCTGGAGAGTGGGAGCGGATGATAACGAAAAGCGGGGAAAAGAAAAACCCTCCCACCGGGCGGTGAGAGGGTGAAGTCTTACGCTGCAACCAGGCTGTCGATTGCGGCTTTCGCGTCGGTCTGCGCTTTGGTCGCCACTTCCGGACCGTAAGCGATACCTTCCGCGAACACGAAGTTCACGTCAGTGATGCCGATGAAGCCCAGGAACAGGCTCAGGTACGGCGCAACCAGGTCGGTTGGGGTATCTTTATGGATGCCACCGCGGCTGGTCAGGACGATCGCACGTTTACCTTTCACCAGACCTTCCGGGCCGTTCTCGGTGTAACGGAAGGTTACGCCAGCGCGCGCTACCAGGTCGAAGTAGTTCTTCAGCTGGGTTGGGATGTTGAAGTTGTACATTGGGGCGTTGATGACGATAACGTCGTGCGCCTGCAGCTCAGCAATCAGTTCGTCGGACAGGGCCAGCGCTTCCTGCTGACGCGGAGACAGCGGTGCATCGCTTGGGCGCAGCGCGCCAACCAGCTCACCGTCCAGCACAGGAATTGGGTTTGCAGCCAGGTCACGCACGGTGATTTCGTCAGCAGAATGCTGTTCACGCCACTGTTCAACGAAGTAATCAGACAGCTGACCAGACTGAGAGTACCCTGCCAGAATACTGGATTTCAAAACTAATACTTTGCTCATGGGTGATTCCTGTTGTTGCATTTGATTGAAGGGGGTTGCCCCGTTGCTTGTTGACACTCTATTCACAATCCTGCCACAGAGATAGCGCAATATATCGAAGCCTATGTTCGAATTTTTTGAATAAGGCGCGAAAGGCGTCAGTGTGGTACTCTATAGCAATCATTAAAAAGAGAGTTTATCAGGGCGTGTACTGCCCTTTAACGCTATGACAGAACAACAAAAATTCACCTTCCCGATGCTCCTGCAACAGCTTGATTCTCTGACGCTGCGCGACAAACAGCGCTTCGCCCGCCGTCTGCACGGCGTCAAGAAGGTTAAAAATCCTGATGCACAACAGGCCATTTACCAGGAGATGGCGAAAGAGATTGAACAGGCGGCAGGGAAAGTTGTGCTGCGTGAAGCCGCACGTCCGGCGATTACCTACCCGGAAAACCTGCCCGTCAGCCAGAAGAAACAGGACATTTTTGAGGCCGTACGCGACCACCAGGTGGTGATTGTGGCGGGGGAAACCGGTTCGGGGAAAACCACCCAGCTGCCGAAAATCTGTATGGAGCTCGGGCGCGGGCTAAAAGGCCTGATTGGCCACACCCAGCCGCGTCGTCTGGCGGCGCGCACCGTTGCCAACCGTATTGCCGAAGAGCTGCAGACGGAGCCGGGCGGCTGCATCGGCTACAAGGTGCGCTTCAGCGACCACGTTAGCGATAACACCATGGTCAAGCTGATGACCGACGGTATTCTGCTGGCGGAAATCCAGCAGGATCGCCTGCTGATGCAGTACGACACCATCATCATTGACGAAGCGCACGAGCGTAGCCTGAACATTGATTTCCTGCTCGGCTACCTGAAAGAGCTGCTGCCGCGTCGCCCGGATCTGAAAGTTATCATCACCTCCGCGACCATCGACCCGGAGCGCTTCTCGAAGCACTTCAACAATGCGCCGATTATCGAAGTCTCTGGTCGTACCTATCCGGTCGAGGTGCGCTATCGCCCGATTGTTGAAGAGGCGGATGATACCGAGCGCGACCAACTGCAGGCCATCTTCGATGCCGTCGACGAGCTGGGTAACGAAAGCGCGGGCGACATTCTGATCTTCATGAGCGGCGAGCGCGAAATTCGCGATACCGCCGATGCGCTCAGCAAGCGCGACCTGCGCCACACCGAGATCCTGCCGCTGTATGCCCGCCTGTCAAACAGCGAGCAGAACCGCGTCTTCCAGCCGCACAGCGGACGCCGCATCGTCCTGGCGACCAACGTGGCGGAAACCTCGCTCACCGTGCCGGGCATTAAATACGTGATCGATCCGGGTACGGCGCGCATCAGCCGCTACAGCTACCGCACCAAGGTCCAGCGCCTGCCGATTGAGCCCGTTTCGCAGGCGTCCGCCAACCAGCGTAAGGGCCGCTGCGGGCGCGTGTCGGAAGGGATCTGTATTCGTCTCTATTCCGAAGACGATTTCCTGTCGCGTCCGGAATTCACCGACCCGGAAATTCTGCGCACCAACCTGGCGTCCGTTATCCTGCAGATGACCGCCCTGGGGCTGGGCGACATCGCGGCGTTTCCGTTCGTCGAAGCGCCGGATAAACGCAACATTCAGGACGGCGTGCGTCTGCTGGAAGAACTCGGGGCGATTACCACCGACGAGCAGGCGACGGTCTACAAGCTGACGCCGCTGGGCCGCCAGCTTAGCCAGCTGCCGGTCGACCCGCGCCTGGCCCGTATGGTGCTGGAAGCGCAAAAGCACGGCTGCGTGCGCGAGGCGATGATCATTACCTCGGCGCTCTCCATTCAGGACCCGCGCGAGCGTCCGATGGACAAACAGCAGGCGTCGGACGAAAAGCACCGTCGCTTCCACGACAAAGAGTCCGATTTCCTCGCCTTCGTGAACCTGTGGAACTATCTCGGCGAGCAGCAGAAAACGCTCTCCTCGAACCAGTTCCGCCGCCAGTGCCGCGTGGATTTCCTCAACTACCTGCGCGTGCGCGAGTGGCAGGATATCTACACCCAGCTTCGGCAGGTGGTGAAAGAGCTGGGCATTCCGGTCAACAGCGAACCGGCGGAGTACCGCGAAATTCATATCGCGCTGCTGACCGGCCTGCTGTCCCACATTGGGATGAAGGACGCCGAGAAGCAGGAGTATACCGGCGCGCGTAACGCCCGTTTCTCCATCTTCCCGGGTTCCGGCTTGTTCAGGAAGCCGCCGAAATGGACCATGGTTGCGGAGCTGGTGGAAACCAGCCGCTTGTGGGGGCGCATTGCCGCGCGTATCGATCCGGAATGGGTGGAGCCGGTGGCTCAGCACCTGCTGAAACGCTCGTACAGTGAACCGCACTGGGAGCGCGCGCAGGGCGCGGTGATGGCGACCGAGAAAGTGACCGTTTACGGCCTGCCGGTCGTCGCCGCGCGTAAGGTCAACTACAGTCAGATCGATCCGGCCCTGTGCCGCGAGCTGTTTATCCGCCACGCGCTGGTGGAGGGTGACTGGCAGACGCGGCACGCCTTCTTCCGTGAAAACCTGAAGCTGCGTGCTGAAGTGGAAGAGCTGGAGCATAAATCGCGCCGCCGCGACATTCTGGTGGATGATGAGGCGCTGTTTGAGTTTTACGACCAGCGCATCAGTCACGATGTGATTTCCGCCCGCCACTTCGACAGCTGGTGGAAGAAGGCCAGCAAAGAGACGCCGGACCTGCTCAACTTCGAAAAGAGCATGCTGATTAAAGAGGGGGCGGAGTCGGTCAGCAAACTCGACTACCCGAACTTCTGGCATCAGGGCAACCTCAAGCTGCGTCTGACCTATCAGTTTGAGCCGGGGGCAGACGCGGACGGCGTGACCGTCCACATTCCGCTGCCGCTGTTAAACCAGGTGGACGAGAGCGGGTTCGAGTGGCAAATCCCCGGCCTGCGCCGCGAGCTGGTGATTGCGCTGATCAAATCCCTGCCGAAACCGGTGCGCCGCAACTTTGTGCCTGCGCCAAACTACGCGGAAGCGTTTTTAGGCCGCGTTACGCCGCTGGAGCTGCCGCTGCTGGACGCGCTGGAACGTGAATTCCGCCGCATGACCGGGACGACCATCGACCGCGACGACTGGAACTGGGATCAGGTGCCCGATCACCTGAAAATCAGCTTCCGCGTGGTGGACGATAAAAACAAAAAGCTGCTGGAAGGGCGTTCCCTGAGCGAGCTGAAAGAGGCGCTGAAAGGCAAAGTCCAGGAGACGCTCTCTGCGGTGGCGGACGACGGTATCGAGCAGAGCGGGCTGCACATCTGGAGCTTTGGCCAACTTCCGGAAAGCTACGAGCAGAAGCGCGGCAACTATAAGGTGAAAGCCTGGCCTGCGCTGGTGGACGAGCGCGACAGCGTGGCGATCAAACTGTTTGATAACCCGCAGGAACAGCAGCAGATGATGTGGCGCGGGCTGCGTCGCCTGCTGCTGCTCAACATCCCGTCGCCGATCAAGTATCTGCACGAGAAGCTGCCGAACAAGGCCAAGCTGGGGCTCTACTTTAACCCGTACGGCAAGGTGCTGGATCTGATTGACGACTGCATCTCCTGCGGCGTGGACAAACTCATCCACGAGGCGGGCGGTCCGGTCTGGACGGAAGAGGGCTTTGCTCAGCTTCATGAAAAGGTGCGCGCGGAGCTGAACGACACCGTGGTGGAGATTGCCAAACAGGTCGAGCAGATCCTCACCACCGTGTTCAATATCAACAAGCGTCTGAAAGGGCGCGTGGATATGACCATGGCGCTGGGGCTGTCGGACGTGAAGGCGCAGATGGCGGGGCTGGTGTATCGCGGCTTTGTCACCGGCAACGGCTTTAAGCGTCTGGGCGATACGCTGCGCTATCTGCAGGCGATTGAAAAACGTCTGGAGAAAATGGCGGTCGATCCGCACCGCGATCGCGCGCAGATGTTGAAAGTGGAGAGCGTGCAGCAGGCGTGGCAGCAGTGGCTCAACAAGCTGCCGCCAGCGCGACGCGACGATGAAGACGTGCAGGAGATCCGTTGGATGATCGAGGAGCTGCGCGTCAGCTTCTTTGCCCAGCAGCTCGGTACGCCGTATCCGATTTCGGATAAACGTATCCTGCAGGCGATGGTGCAGATTTCCGGTTAAAACCCGGTTTTCTCCCTCTCCCTGTGGGAGAGGGCATCAGCCCGCACATTTTTTCACCCGTTCACCATTGCCAGCGTAAACCCATCCCATCCCTTAACCCCCACCGTTTGCAGCGCGGTGGCGGTTAAGCGCGGGTTATCCCCAATCATCTCGATAAACCGACGCACGCCCAGCACGCGCGCGTCGTCGCTTTGCCCGTTAATGACCTCGCCGTCGCGCACCACGTTATCGCCAATGATTACCGTGCCGGGACGGGAATAGTGCAGCGCCCACTCCAGATAGCCGGGATTGTTTGGCTTATCGGCATCGATAAAGATCAGGTCGAACGGTGGAACGTCACCGAAATTCTCCAGCGAGTTAAGCGCCGGGCCTTCAATTAACTCAATACGATCGTTCAGCCCCGCGAGGCGAATATTCTGGCGGGCAACATCGGCATGCGTCGGGTCAGCCTCGAGCGTAATCAGCTTTCCGTCCGGCGGCAGGGCGCGCGCCATCCAGATTGAGCTATAGGCACCCAGCGTCCCAATCTCAAGAATGCGCCTTGCCTGCGTCATGCGCACGAACAACGCCAGCAGCTGCCCCTGATTGGCCGCGACATCGTGTTCAGGTAACCCGGCGCGTTTGTTGTTTTCCAGTACCTGATGAAGTACGTCATCGTCAGGAATAAGCGAAGAAATCATGTAATTATCTACTGCAGACCATTGTTGTTGCATAGATTGACTCCTTGGGAGGGATTGCCGGGTGGCGGCTGCGCCTTACCCGGCCTACAGGGCGAAATGTAGGCCCGGTAAGCGAAGCGCCACCGGGCAGGTTTTCAGGCACTGACCCAGCCGCCGCCCAGCGCTTTATACAAATCAATCTGCGCCAGCAGCAGGTTATTTTTCACCTGCACCACGCTGGTCTGAACCGAGAACAGCGTGCGCTGCGCGTCCAGCACGTCAAGATAGGAGGAATAACCGTTGCGATAGCGATTCTGCGCAATGCGCAGCGTCTCCTGGGCCACATCCTGCTGGGCAAGCAGTTCCGTCAGCTGTTCCTGATAGCGACTTATCGCATCAAGGCTGTTGTTGACTTCGGCAAACGCGTTACGCACGGTTTTTTCATAGGCGTACAGCGCCTGGTTCCGCTGGGACTGAGAAATATCCACCTGCGCATTCAGCGCCTGGCGGTTCAGCAGCGGGGCGAGAATACTGCCCCCGACGCTCCAGAGCTGAAGCGGGTTGTCCAGCAGGCCTGAAAGGGTGCGATCCTGAACCGATCCGGTGGCGGTCAGGTTGAACGACGGCAGCAGGCTGGCACGTGACGCCGCGAGCGAGGCATCCGCCGCCACCAGCTGGCGTTCGGCCTGAACGATATCCGGTCGACGATTCAGGAGCGTAGAAGGCAGCTGCGACGGCAGCGTCAGCGGCGTCAGCGCCGCAAAGCTTTCGCTGCGTGCCACCGCGCCGGGATTGCTTCCCAGCAGCAGGCTCAGGGCATTCTCCTGCTGCGCAATCTGGTGCTGCAGCACGGGCACCTGCGCCCGCGTTGAGCGCAATTCGGAATCCGACTGCATCAGCTCCAGACGCGAGCTGTAGCCCGTCTCAAACTGACGTTTCGCGAGGTTAAATGCCTCTTCGCGCGATTTCAGCGTGGACTCCGTCACGCGCAGCTGTTCGTCAAGCGAGAGCAGGGTGACATAGCCGGATGCAACGGAAGACGCGACGGTCAAATCCGCGGCAGCGGCGGCGGCTTTTTGCGCCTCCAGCGAGGCTTCGGCGGCATTGGCCGTGCTGCGGTTGACGCCCCAGATATCAACGTCATAGCTCGCCGTCAGGCTCCCTCTGTACAGCGTGCCGTAGACCGGCAGCCCGGTCGCGGCGGATTGCGAACGGGCGCGCGTCCCCGTTACGCCCGCGTCAAGCGAAGGAAACAGGCTGCCGTCGGCCGCGAAGACCCGCGCCTGATACTCGTTAATTCGTTCGCGGGCGATCAGCACGTCGCCGTTATTCTGCAGCGCCTGGTCCACATAGCGGTTGAGATGGTTGTCATGGAAATTGCGCCACCAGAGCTGCTCCGCCGGGCTGGCAGGGCCGGCGTCAGCTCGCCACTGGGTGGGGATGTGCAGCGTCGGCTGCGCCGGTTTGACGTCGACGGACTGGCATCCGGCCAGCATGACCGCTGCCACCAGCGCGGCTATCGGGCGAAGGATCATTACTTCGCCTCCCGCGTATCAATGGTCACCTGTACCGACATACCCGGACGCAGCAGCGCGGAATCTTCTGGCTTGCCGAGCACCTCGATGCGCACCGGGATACGCTGGGCGATTTTGACAAAGTTACCGGTGGCGTTGTCCGGCGTGATGGCGCTGAATTCAACCCCGGTTGCAGGCGAAATGCTCTCCACGCGGCCCTGATACGCTTTGTCGTTCAGGGCATCGACGGTGAATTTGACAGGCTGACCGACGCGCAGTTCCGCAAGCTGGGTCTCTTTAATATTGGCAATGACCCAGTGCTGAGGGGGCACAAGGGTGGTGAGATGGGTCCCGGCGGTCACATACGCCCCGAGACGCACGGCGATCTGGCCGAGCTGGCCGTCACGCGGCGCCACAATGCGGGTGTTCTGCAGGTCAATCTGCGCCAGCTCCAGCGCCGCTTTTGCGTTTTCAACATCCGCCTCCAGCGCACCGCGATTGACAATCACCGTCTGCAGATCCTGACGCGACATCTCAAGCGCCGCTTTCGCCTGGTCGATGTCGGCGCTGCCCTGGGCGGCACTGGCCAGCGCCGCGTCGCGCTCGCGAATCGAGAGCGAGCCGTCTGAAGTCAGCTCTTTCACCCGCTTTAAATCCGCCTGCGTTTTCAGGCTCTGGGCGCGGGCGTTTTTCAGCGCGGCGTCATTTTTTGCGATGACGGCTTCGGCGCTTTTACGCTGCTGCAGGTTGTTATTGAGGGCGGCAATTTTCATCGCCAGCTGTGCCTCGGCTTGATGTACGCGCTGACGATAGATGCGGTCATCAATCTGCAGCAGCAGGTCGCCTTTTTTGACCTGCACAAAGTCCTGAACCTTCACCTCGGTGATATAGCCATTCACCTGGGGGCTGATAAACGTCGTCTGGCCGCGCACGTAGGCGTTATCGGTAAACTGCGCGTGGCGGGTGAACGGCGGCAGCTGCCACGCATAAAGGATCACCAGTACGCCGACAATACCGATGGCAGCGGCGGTGAAAACGGAAACAATGCGCACATTTTTGCGGGTGTTGGCCTGCTCTTTGGCGGCATCCTGCTGACTCATAAACTCTCCAGAAATATTTTAATTATTTGTTGCCGGTGGCGTTCTTCAGCGCCAGACGGGCAGTGATGCGCAGGCGCAGCAAGCGCCATAAAATCCAGACCAGCGTGGCGGCAGCGATGCTCGCCGTCAGCAGATAAGTATCGTTATAAGCCAGAATATTCGCCTCCAGCGCGGTGACCGTTTGCAGCTGCGTTATCGCCTGGGTTCCCAGCAGCGCGCTGTCGCCAATCAGGCTCTTGTACATTTGGGTATAAAGCTGAATTCGCTCGTTGACCAGCGGGTTGAGCGTGGTGAGCTGGTCCGCCAGCAGGCTGGAGTGGTACTTCTCGCGCCAGGTCTGGAAGGTGCCGAGGATCGCGGAGCCCAGCAGACCGCCGAGGTTCTGGCTCATGCCAAACATCACCGAGAAGCTGACCAGGTTGCGCGGGTCGGCGATCACCCCGCCAATGGCGGCCAGCATGGCGGGCGCCAGGAAGAAGGCGCTGCCGAAGCCCAGCAGGAACTGGCTCAGCATCAGCTGATCCGGCCGGGTCAGGTTGTTGGACTGGCTGTCCAGCAGCGAGGCAACAATCATCAGGGCCAGAGAGGTGATGATTGGCCACGCCAGTTTCGTCGGCTTGATGGTGAGACAGCTGGTGACAATCCCGCAGACGATCCCGGCGAAAATGGACCACGCCAGGTAGGTCATCTGCTCATTCTGTAATCCCACATACTGCAGCCAGCCGATGACGCCGGTGTTTTGCTCTGCCAGCACGACACGGATCAGCAGCATGATCAGCCCCAGACGGACGATGCTGCCGCTCGACAGCCAGCGGGTGTTCAGCAGCGGGTTGGCACGGTTATGTTCAAAGACGATGGCAGCCACAATCAGCACCAGCGATAGCGCCAGCGACCAGCCGATCCACGGCGCCTCGAACCACCAGTCAAGACGGCCTAAGGAGAGCACGGCGCAGAGCAGGGCCATCCCGGGGGCCATTAAAAAGAAGGTGATGAAGTCTTTTTTCTCAAAGACCTTGCGCCGGTCGCCCGGCGGTAGTTTTAAGGCGATGACGCAGGCCAGGGAGATCAGCGCCAGTCCCAGCTCGAAGAAATAGAGCCCGCGCCACTCGTCCAGCTGAAGCAGTTCGGTCGAAAACAGGCGGGCCAGCGGGATGGCGAGTGACGATCCGGTGATGCCGATGGTCAGCGCCTTGAGGCGGTGCTTCGCCGGCCAGGCCTGGATCTGATAGTAAATCCCCAGCGAGCTGAGCGCGGCGGCTACCATCCCGTGCGCGGCGCGAACCATCAGCGCCGAGCTGAGGTCGTTCACGAACAGGTGGAAAAAGGTGACCAGCACGTACAGCACCAGAAAACCTTCCGTAAAGGCGCGCAGACCGTACTGCTGGCGGAATTTGACCAGCAGCAGGTTGATAGAGATGTTGGTCATGACGTAGACCGCGGGCAGCCAGGCGATTTCGGTCGACCAGGCCCCGAAGGTCCCCTGCAGATTTTGCAGGTTGGCGGTCACCACCGCATTTCCCAGCGCCCCCGTCAGGCACACCAGCAGGCCCACGACGCCGTAGGCAATGCGTTTTGGCGTACTGTGTTCGGGCGTGGAGGGCGAACCCAGCAGAGCGGGTTTCTCATGTGGCTGCCACTCGCGAGGAGCATAAGGGTCGCGTTCGGGCAGGCGCATAACGTCGTTTACCTTAGAAATAGTTGAATAATTAGCGGGCTAGCGATTCTACGTCTGCCGCAAATGATAATTCAAGTGAATATGATTTACGCATGTTAATCAAATGGTGAAGGGGATTTTAAGGAAAAAGAGCGGCCCGATGTCGCCGTTGTGTTGAGAACCTGAAGTCGCTACCCTGAAGGGATACAGAGAAGGAGTTCATCATGGAACAGACCCATTTTCCCATCCTGCCGGATGCCACGCTGGCGGCCTTTAATACTGTCGGTGAATGGCTGGCGCAGGACGACCTGAGCGGCAGCCGCCAGCACCTGGACGTCGATGTGGTGATCCTGGCAGGGAACGCGGTGATCCCGACCATTGAGGCGGCCTGTCGAATTGCCGCGCAGAGAAACATCCCGCTTCTGATTAGCGGCGGTATTGGTCATTCAACCGCGTTTTTATATTCAGCTATCGGCAGTCATCCGCGTTATCACACCTTACAAGTCGAAGGGCGGGCGGAAGCCAGCATTCTCGCCGACATTGCGCGGGCGTTCTGGCAGATCCCCGAGGCGCATCTGTGGGTTGAGGATCAATCCACCAACTGCGGTGAAAACGCGCGCTTTAGCTGGAACATGCTGAAGCAGCACCATCGAACGAGCGGGCGGGTGCTGGTGGTACAGGATCCCACGATGCAGCGCCGCACGATGGCGACGTTTGCCCGCGTTTGTCGGGATGAGCCCGTTTCACCGCAGTGGGTCAGCCATCCCGGGTTTACGCCGACGCTGCAAAACGGTAACGAGGGCGTGGAATTCAGCGAGGGCAACACCGGCCTGTGGCCCGTTGACCGTTATCTTTCACTGGTTATGGGGGAACTGCCGCGCCTGTATGATGACGCCAACGGCTATGGCCCGGCCGGGCGGGATTTTATCACGCACGTTGAATTCCCTGAGGCCGTCACCGCCGCATGGAGACAGCTGCAGCAGGACCCGGTCCTGAAGGTGGCGCGAAAAATCAGCTGAGCACGGAACAATTCCCTCGCCCCATTGGGGAGAGGGTTCCCCCAGTAATTTCTAAACCCGAAGCGATGAACGTTGCTTAAGAAAAATGAATGAATTGCAGCGACGCCCTGGTCCGGCTGTAAATCGCTGAGGCGTTTCCTGCAGGCCGGGGCGAGGCGCAGGGATGCGCCGAGAGGGCGGGCTTTACAGGGACGTTGCCTCCGCCCGTACCCGATAAGCCGGAAGGAATAAGCCGAGGGTACCGCGAAGCGGCGATTTACCGCCGGGAGCCCGGGTCGCCAGGGCGGCGGCGATTGAGCCGCCATGGCACGTTCACAGGTCGTGTCGTTACAGAGTAGCAAGATACATAAAGTGAACGGAATGACCACCAGAGCCGTATGTTCCCCCTCACCCCAGCCCTCTCCCTCAAGGGAGAGGGGGTCGTCCGTGCAGGCATTCTATTGTTGGGAACCCTCAGCCTTTGGTGAGGGAATCACAGCGCCGCAAACTTATCCAGCGTCCGCACCAGCTGCGTCACGAAACCATATTCGTTGTCATACCACGCGACGGCTTTCACCAGCTGCAGCTCTCCCGCTTCTGACACTTCCGTCTGCGTGGCGTCAAACACCGAACCATAATGTGAGCCAATCACATCGGACGACACAATCTCTTCATCGGTATACCCGAACGATTTATTGCCCTGCGTCGCCTTTTTCAGCGCGGCGTTGATCTCCTCAACGGTCACTTTCTTGCCCAGAATGGCCACCAGCTCGGTTACCGAACCCGTTTTAACCGGCACGCGTTGCGCGTGGCCTTTCAGTTTACCGCTGAGCGCAGGGATCACCAGACCAATGGCTTTGGCGGCACCGGTGGTATGGGGAATGATATTCTCTGCCGCCGCCCGCGAGGCGCGAAGATCTTTCCCGCGCGGGCCATCCACCAGCGCCTGCGTACCGGTATAGGCGTGAATGGTGGTCATGGTGCCCACCTTAATTTCAAACGCATCGTTCAGGGCTTTGGCCAGCGGGGCGAGGCAGTTGGTGGTGCAGGAGGCGACGGAGATGATGGTATCACTGGCGTCAATGGTGTCGTCATTCACGCTGTAGACGATGGTTTTCATGTCACCCGCAGGCGCGGAGATCAGCACTTTCTTCGCGCCGGCATCCAGGTGCGCCCGTGATTTCTCTTCAGAGGTATAAAAGCCGGTGCACTCCACGACGATATCCACACCGGCGGATTTCCACGGAATGTGCTTCGCCTCTTTTTCGGCGTACACCGCAATGGTTTTACCGTCAACAATCAGCGCATCCTCGGTGAAATCCACGCTCCACGGGAAGCCACCGTAGTTGGAATCATGTCTGAGCAGGTAGGCCAGCACTTTCGGGGAGGTGAGGTCGTTGATGGCGACGACGGTATTACTGTCCTGGGTTTCAAGAAGGCGACGCAGGACAAGGCGCCCAATGCGTCCAAAGCCGTTAATGCCAATTTTACTCATGGTGTTCTCCTGTAAACGTGTCGATGCGACAGTTTGAACTCATCCAGGCTTAGACCATCACGGGCAGGGCGGCAATTGAAGATGCTTCATGCGGGAGGAAGTATTTGAAAAACCATACAGAAAAGTTAATGAATTTTTAAGGAAAGGGGATTATGTTGGCGCGGTAACTGTTTTTAATCGGGAAATCACATGCGCACTAAATATACAAGCCTGCAAATCGGCATCCACTGGCTGGTGTTTCTGTTAATCATCGTCGCCTACTGCGCCATGGAGTTCAAAGGTTTCTTCCCGCGCACCGCGCGTCCGGCGATCAATATGATCCACGTGTCATGCGGGATCGGTATTCTGGTGCTGATGGTGACGCGTCTGCTGGTTCGCCTGAAATTCCGTGCGCCCCCGATTCAGCCGAAGCCAAAAGCGATGGTGACGGGGATGTCTCATCTGGGGCATCTGGTGGTGTATCTGCTGTTTATTGCGCTGCCGCTGATCGGGATTGTGATGATGTACAACCGGGGCAGCGACTGGTTTGCCTTTGGCCTGGCGATGCCGCATGCGGCGGAGTCCAATTTTGATCTGGTGGATACGCTGAAGGCGTGGCACGAGACGCTGGCAAACCTGGGCTATTTTGTGATTGGCCTGCACGCGGCGGCGGCGCTGATGCATCACTATTTCTGGAAAGATAATACTCTTCTGCGCATGATGCCGAAAAAGCGTTCGTAGTCTTCTCGCCCGGCGGCGCTTCGCTTGCACGGGCCTACAAACGGCTCTGAATCGTAGGCCGGGTAAGCGCAGCGCCACCCGGCTTGTTTTTAACCCAACAGAGCACGCTCTTCGGCACTTAACGCCAGCGCCTGCGTTGACCCCGTCTCCGACGACTTCACCGCCGCTTCCAGCACGGCCATGACCGCCAGCGCCTCAACAGGGTGGACAGGGTTGGTGATTTTCCCGCGTAACGCATCACGTACGTTGATGTAATACTGGCGCTGATCGCCTTTCGGGGTTGGGATCGTCTGTGGTGCACCGTCAGCCCCAAAGAACACCATACTGTCGCTGTCTTCGCCCCAGGTTTCACTGCCCGGGATCACCCCTGAGAGCAGCTGCGCTTCCTGCTGATCGATTCTGGCCTTCACCACGCTGCCTTTGTCCCCGTGGACGGTAAAGCGCGCCGTACCGCCAGCCACCAGCATGCTGGCGTGCAGAATCACCTTATGCTCCGGGTAGTTTAAGACCACGTGCGCCCAGTCGTTAATTTCTGCGCCGTCGCGCAGCGTCGCGATATTCCCCTGAACGGACTGCGGCAGGCCAAAGAGCTGTAGCGTCTGGTCGATAAGATGTGGGCCCAGGTCAAACCACAAGCCGCTCCCGGGGACGTTCTGCTCGCGCCAGCGCACGCGCACTTCCGGGCGGAAGCGGTCAATATGCGACTCCAGGTGTTTAACCTTGCCGAGCGTGCCTTGCTCAATAATCTGCTTAATGCCGAGGAAATCGCTGTCCCAGCGGCGGTTATGGAAGACGGAGAGCAGCAGCTGCTTTTCGTCCGCCAGCGCAATCAGGTCGCGGGCTTCCTGCATGTCGAGGGTGAAAGGCTTATCCACGACCACGTGTTTACCCGAGTTCAGGGCCAGCGTCGCCAGCGGGGCGTGCGTGGCATTGGGGGAGGCAATCACCACCAGATCGATATCAGGATGCTGAATGGCCTCTTCCGGTGTCGCCACCACCTGTACGTCCGGCAGATCGCGTTTAACCTTCTCTTCATCACGAGAAGAGACCACTGCCAGCTTAATCCCGTCCACAGACTGGATCAGCGGGGCATGGAAGGTTTTACCGACAAATCCATACCCGATCAGCGCAATGTTGATTGTTTGAACGTTACTCATGACCTTCTCCACGTTAATTCGCGCACACCGTGACCTGCAGTGCGCTATGGTCCCCAAGCTCAGGCCAGGGACGATCTAAAAAGAGTTGTTGAATACTGGATAACCCGGATACCAGATACGGCTCGCAGCGGTTAATTTTCAGGTGATCCGCGACAATCCAGTGCGCATGACTGGCGTCGAGCATCCCGCGTTTAACCTCGGCATCCGCTTCTTTACCGGCGCTCAACCCCAGTTCGGCATGAATGGCGCATGCCCCGAGGATGGCGATATCTGCCCGATAGCGGGACAGTAAAGACAGTGTGGCGCTGCCGGCAAACAGGCGCTGCTTGTGGTCCCATTTTCCACCGAGCAGGATCAACTCAACGTCTTCCCGGTCGCTAAAGTTCTGGGCGATATCCAGCGATGTGGTAATGACGGTGAGCGGCCCCTGAAGAAAGGTGGCGACGGCCATCACCGTGCTTCCGGCATCCAGAAACAGGGTGGAACCCGGTGGAACCCGCTGTGCGACCTGTTTACCCAGGCGCTGTTTGGTCTCTGGCAGCAGCGTATTGCGGCCCTGACGGTTCATGGCGGAGAGGTTGAGCGCGATGGCTCCGCCGTGGTTTTTCTGCGCAAGGCCCTGGTTTTCCAGGTCGGTCAGATCCCGACGGATAGTATCGGCTGAAACCTGCAGCTTTTCGGCCAGGTCGGTGATGCTGGCCTGGCCATGCTCGCTGAGGATATCCAGGACGTAGCGTTGACGAGCGGTTTTGTGCATGGGAGTACATTCCTGCAAAATGTCGCAATAGTTTGCATAATACAGCATTTTGACGCAGAGAGAAGAGGATTGTGGTCATGACGATGTACAGCGGTGTGATGATTCAGATAGGTGATTATTAAAATTTTATTAAGCAGGTATAAGGAAGCCGTTTTGAATGTTAATCACAATGTTATTGTTATGTTTTATTTAACGATTTGGGCTATGTAACCAACGTATTGTCATTGTGTGGTTTTAAATGCTGTTAAATTAAAATAATGCAGTTTTTAATTGCTTTAATTAGTTTTTTAAAAGCTTTTAATTTTAAATATACCCCTTTGGTTACTTAAATTGACATTTCTTTGAAAATCTTTGTGTCTGACCCGCTATGAAATTAACGCAAAAATGTGCACAGAAAGAATTAAGAATTTTCCTTAGATAACAGGAGGTTTATATGTTTCATCTGAAAGGAGACTTTTAGAGTTTTGTCCAGAAACCCCATGTTTTTTCTTACTTGTAACACCACATTAACATTGTGGGTGTAGTGGGCTATACCACATTTTGTTATGCTGCTAACCAGTTTAAGAAATAAGTAAATTCTTAATTGAAATAAGACGCAGGCAGATCTCATCTCCAATGGAAATGGGTATGGGGATTATTACCTAAAATTCAGCATGGTAGCTTAATAAGATATTTGTCTAATTATCTGTACCTCTTTTTGGGTATTTGCTTGAGTATCACTCAGAGTCAGGGAGATAACATGACGATATTACGAAAGCCTATGTTACGCCGATTTACAGCAGCACTGGCATTCATTTCATTAGCCATAAATACGGCGTACGCCAATAGTAGTCAGGTGGGAATTGCCCCGGTGGCAACCACAACCTTAAAAGAAAGTATTCTTTTTGCTATCGATCGCGATCCATCAATTAGTCAGCAGGCCGCGCAATTAGGTATTGGCCAGGCACAAATAGATGAAGCGCGCAGCGGCTGGATGCCGCAAATATCGTTGAACGGAAGTACAGGGCACAGCCAGACCACCGATTCCAGCGGGTCGCTGAAGAACTCCGCCGCCTGGGGGCTGAGCCTGACGCAGTTGCTGTACGATTTTGGTAAGACCAATAACAGCATCAGCCAGTCTTCCGCCCAGCGTGATAGCTACCGCTATCAGCTGATGGGCACGCTCTCTGACGTGGCGGAAAAAACAGCGCTGAGCTATGTAGAGGTCAAACGCTATTCCGATCTGCTGCAGGCGGCAAAGGAGAATGTCCTGGCGCTTAAAAACGTTGAGCAACTGGCGAAGCTGCGCGCTGACGCGGGCGTGAGTTCGACCTCCGATGAGCTCCAGACCCGCACGCGTATTGCCGGCATGCAGGCGACGGTCGCGCAGTATCACGCCGCCTTAAACAGCGCCCGCGCAAGGCTTGCTGTATTAACCGGCATGCAGGCAGATAACTTTTCGCCAGTGCCTGCGAACCTCGCGGTTGAGCCAGATTCGCTCAACCGTATTGATTATTCGTTAATACCGGCTGTGATGGCCGCGCAGAACATGGAACGTTCGGCTCAGTATGGCGTGGAAACGGCGAAGTCCCAGCACTGGCCGACGTTAAGCCTGAAAGGGGGGCGCACCCGTTATGAATCGGACAACCGTTCATACTGGGACGACCAGATACAGCTCAATGTCGATGCTCCGCTGTATCAGGGGGGCGCGGTTTCCGCTCGCGTTCGGCAGGCGGAAGGCGCACGGGCCATGGCCTCGTCCCAGGTCGATCAGGCGCGTTTCGATGTCCTGCAAAAAGCCTCCGTCGCGCAGGCGGACTGGGCCGGTGCACGGGGAAGAATGGAGGCCGGAAAGCAACAGCTGGAAAATGCGCTGCGCGCCCGCGATGTTTATAAAAATGAATACACCCTGAGCAAGCGGAGCATTAATGATTTGCTCAGCGTTGAGCAGGATGTCTGGCAGGCCACATCAGCGAAAATAATCGCTGAGTATGATGGCTGGAGTTCGGCAATTAATTATGCTTCCGCGGTTGATAATTTAATGCCGCTTATTGGAATAGAGAAAAACGCTGCCGCAAAATTACCTGACTTGAGTTAAAAAAGACGCGCAGTGTTGCGCAAAAATAAGTCTGAAAATAATGGGTGTTTTTTCCCAGGGATAGCTACATCCGTCTGGTGGACATATCCACAGGGATCCGCACACCTGCAAGGAGAAGAAATGAGTAACGTAAAGGTTGTTGATGTCATCATTCGCAAAACGGCGGAGAAAACGAAATTAACCGGCGAAGGAAATCTGTCGGTCTCTATTTCATCGCCGAGCGTGATTGAAATCCAGGGTTCTGCTCAGGATGTGGCGCGTTATGTCCGCCAGGGGAAAGACCTCCTCATTTATATGAAAGATGGCAGCGTTATTCGCTGCAATAACTATTTTGTCGAAGATCCAGAGACGCATAACCAGTCAGAACTGGTATTCAACGACCGTCAGGAACTGACACATATTTCTTTTGCCGATGCCGGGGAAGCGTCAGGCGTTGCGGTGACCGAGTTAACCGCGCAGGCCACACCGATTAGCAGCATTCAACCTTTCCTCGAGCAGGAAAGTGTTTTAAGCGACGCGCCGTGGGGCTGGATTGCGGGAGCTGCGTTAGGCGGCGGTGCCATCGGGGCACTGCTGGCAAACGGCGGTGACGGCGAGACTAAAACAAAAGTCATTGATAATACCAAAGAAGTTGAAAGCGCCACGCCGACCTTCTTGCTGTCGGATAAAGCGGGTGACAAGCAGGGCGTGCTGAGTGCAAACGAGATCACGGACGACAGCAACCCAACCTTTAGCGGCACCGGTCAGCCGGGCGCGACCATTCAGATCAAAGACAGCAGCGGCAGCACCATTGCCAGCACCATGGTCGGTAAAGACGGAACGTGGACGGTAATATTACCGACCCAGACGGACGGGGAGCACACCTGGTCGGTCGTGCAGATCGACGGCAGTAAAACCACCGATGCGGGCAGTATTACCGTGACGGTCTCGACCGCCGAGGCCGCCATTACGCTTGCCACCACGGCGGGCGATAACGTGCTGAACGCCAGCGAGCAATCTGCGGGCTTTACGCTCTCCGGTGCCAGCAAGAATCTGGCGCAGGGTACCGAACTTACCGTGACGCTGAACGGCAAAACCTACGCGGCTGAAGTCGGGGCAGACGGCGCGTGGAGCGTTAACGTACCCGCGGCCGACGCTCAGGCGCTGGGCGACGGTACCTGGACGGTTAACGTGAGCGGTAAAGACGCGGCGGGTAACACCGTCAGCGGAAGCCAGACGATTGGCGTGGATACCACCGCGCCAACCCTCTCTGTCGATACCCTCGCACAGGACAACATCATTAATGCGTCTGAGCATAATCAGCCGCTGACGCTAACCGGTAAAACGAATGCGGAAGCCGGTCAGATCATCACGGTCACCCTGAACGGTAAAAATTATAACGCCACGGTGGGCAGCGACGGCACCTGGTCCGTCACGCTGGAGGCGGGCGACGTGCAGGCGCTCAATGAGGGTAATCACACCCTGACGGTTAACGTGAGCGACAAAGCGGGCAACGGTTCGTCCGTGACGGCAGATTTCACGGTGGATACCGTCGCGCCGGTCATCACCATCCATACCGTGGCGGGCGACGATATCCTTAATATCAGCGAGCAGGGCCAGGCGCACATTATTTCCGGCCAGGCGAGCGGTGCCGCCGCGGGCGATGTGGTCACCGTAACCCTTGGCGGTCAGACCTTCACCGGCGTGGTGCTGGCGGACGGCAGCTGGAGCGTCGGCGTTCCGGCTTCCGTCCTGGGCGCGCTGGGCGAAGGCAACCATACGATTTCAGTTTCCGTGACCGACGCGGCAGGCAACACCGGCAGCGCCACGCACGACATTACGCTGAGTGGACATCCGCCAGAATTTACGATTGACGCCATCAGCCAGGATAACGTCCTGAATGCCCAGGAGGCGATGCAGCCGCTGAGCCTGACCGGCACCAGCAACCTGCCGGACGGCACCACCGTCACCGTGACGCTGAACAACGTCAACTATCAGGCCACCGTCGAAAACGGTATCTGGGCGGTCCAGGTGCCGGTTTCCGACGTCCTGAATCTGGCAAACACCCTTTACACCGTCAGCGTCAGCGGTACCGACAGCGTGGGTAACAGCGGTTCTGCCGAAGCAAATCTGCTGGTGGATACCGTCCTTCCGCAGGTCATCATCAATACGTTTGCGGGCGACAACCTGGTCAATAACGCCGAAGCGGGCGTCGATCAAACCCTCAGCGGTCGCGTTACCGGCGCGGCGGCGGGCGATACCGTCTCCATCACCGCAGGCGGCAAGAGCTACACCGCAACGGTTGGCAGCGATCTGACCTGGAGCGTGAAGATCCCATCAGCGGATCTTCAGGCGTTCGGCGACGGCGATTTAACCTTCACCGCGTCGGTGACCAACGGGCACGGCAATACCGGCACCGGCGAGCGTGATATCAATATCAACGCGGAGCTGCCGGGTCTGCGCGTGAACACCATTTCCGGCGATGACGTGATCAACGCCATTGAGCAGCAGCAGGATCTGAGCGTCACCGGCTCCAGTAGCCATCTGGCCGCGGGCACGCAGATTATCGTCACCATCAACAACGTTGAGTACGTTACCGCGGTTAACGCCAGCGGCAACTGGCAGATCGGCGTTCCGGCGGCGGACCTGCAGGCCTGGACGGCGGGCGGCATGACGGTGAGCGTCAGCGCGGTAGATGCCTGGGGCAATCCCGTTGCGGCTGAACACCCGATTGAACTCGATCTGAACGCCGTGGCGGTCACCATTGATACCGTCTCCGGCGACGACCTGCTGAATGCGGCAGAAAAAGGCGGTGATTTAACCCTTTCCGGCCAGACGCAGGGCGTGGAAGCGGGGCAGACCGTTGTGGTGAAATTCGCTGACCAGACCTTTACTGCGCAGGTGCAGCAGGATGGCTCCTGGAGCCTGACTGTACCCGCCAGCGCCATGGAAACCCTGACCGACGGGCGCGCGCAGGTGAGCGTCAGCGTCACTAACGTCAGCGGCAACAGCGCGGACGCGGCGCGCGTTGTCACGGTGGATACGCAGCCACCGGCGATTACGCTCGATAACCTGACCGCCGACAACATCATTAATGCGGCAGAAGCGCAGCAGGATTTACTGTTAAGCGGCAGCAGCAGTGCGGAACCCGGCCAGACGGTCACCGTGACGCTGAACGGCAAAACGTATCAGACCACGGTCCAGACGGACGGTACCTGGCAGCTGAGCGTCCCGGCGGCTGACGTCGGTGCCCTGACGGACGGCATCGTTACCGTGACGGCAACCGTGAGCGACGTGGCGGGCAACACCAGCAGCGCCGATCGCGTGGGTCTGGTGGATGCGACTGTACCGCAGGTGACCATTAATGACTTTGTCACCGGCACCAATACCATTAACCAGCTCGCCCATTCACAGGCGCAGATCCTGAGCGGCTCCGTCACCGGTGCGGCAGCGGGTGACCTGGTGACTATCACCATTAACAGCGTCGATTACACCACCGTGGTGGATGCGGCGGGCAACTGGAGCCTCGGCCTGCCGGCGCCCGTCGTGCAGGGTCTGGCGGACGGCACCTGGACCATCGACGTCTCCGTGACCGACCGATCCGGCAACACCGGAAGCAGTTCACTGGATGTGGTGGTGAATACCGTGACGCCTGTTATTGGTATCAGCACGCTGGCGGCGGACGACGTAATCAATGCGACCGAGAAGGGCGAAGATCTGCTGCTCTCCGGCACCAGCAACCAGCCGGAAGGCACGCGCGTCACCGTTAACCTGAACGGCATCAACTACACCGCCACCACCGACGCCAGCGGCAACTGGAGCGTGACCGTACCGGCCTCGGCCGTAAGCGCCCTGGGAGAAGCTCATTACACCGTGACGGCGAGCGTCACGGATATCGTGGGCAACAGCGCCTCAACCTCACACGATGTGCTGGTGGACAGCAGGCTGCCGGTGGTGACGATCAACACGCTGGCGGGCGACAATATCGTTAACGCGGCGGAAGTGGCGGCAGGGCAAACCCTGTCCGGTAACGTGACGAACGCGGCGCCAGGTGACACTGTCACGATTATCCTCGGCGGTCAGACTTACACGGCTACCGTGCAGGACGATCTCACCTGGAGCCTGCCGTTAAGCGAAAGCCAGTTAACCGCGCTCGGCAATGGCGATCTCACCGTATCGGCCAGCGTGACCAACGCGCACGGTAATACCGGTTCTTCTTCTCTCGACTTCAGCATCGACGCCCAGCTTCCGGGACTGCGTATTGATACGGTCGCAGGTGACGACGTGATTAACGTCATCGAACACGCCCAGAATCTGATTGTCTCCGGCACCAGCACCGATCTGGCGGCGGGCAGCGCCGTCACCGTGACCATTAACGGCAAAGCGTATTCCGCAACGGTGCTGGCCGACGGCACCTGGCAGGCAGCGGTACCGGCGGCGGACGTGTCCCAGTGGGCGGATGGCTCGCTGGATATCAAGGCAAGCGCGAAGGATGCCTCCGGTAACCCGGTGACCATCGGCACCGTCGTGGACGTCGATCTCGCGCCGGTCGCCATCACCATCAGCAGCGTGACCGACGACAACGTGCTTAACGAGGCGGAAAAAGGCGAGGACCTCGTGCTGTCCGGCACCACGTCCAACGTGGAAGCGGGTCAGACCGTCACCATCACCTTTGCGGATAAAACCTATACCACGACGGTGGATGGCAACGGCGACTGGACCTGGACCGTTCCGGCTGCCGATCTGAGTGCCCTGAAGGACGGTGACGCCAGCGTGCAGGTCAGCGTCACCAACGTGAACGGCAACGCGGCGTCTTCGGCGCAGGCATTCAGCGTCGATACCACCGCGCCGACGGTGACCATCACCACCATCAGCAATGACAATATGCTGAACGCGGCAGAGGCGGCGCAGGATCTGACCCTGAGCGGGACGTCTACTGCCGAAGCGGGCCAGACGGTCACCGTGACCTTCAACGGCAATCAGTACACCGCGCAGGTGCAGGCGGACGGCAGCTGGACGCTCGACGTTCCGGCGGCGGATCTGGCGGGCATCACCGACGGCAGCGCGGCGGTCACGGCGACCGTGTCCGACAAAGCAGGTAACCCGGCCAGCGCAGGTTCCTCGGTGCTGGTCGACACCACCGTGCCGCAGATCACCTTCAACATCGTTGCGGGCGACGACATCGTGAATATTGCCGAGCACGGCCAGGCGCTGATCGTCTCCGGTAAGGTGACGGGCGCGCAGGCGGGCGACGTGATCACCGTGACCCTGAACGGCAAAGACTACACCGCTATGCTGGACGCGTCCGGCAACTGGAGCGTGGGCGTTCCTGCGGCGGACGTGGGCGCGCTGGCAAACGGCGAGCAGACGATCTCTGCGACCCTCACCGACAAAGCCGGTAACAGCACCACCGCGACGCACGAATTTGACGTCTCCCTGACCGCGCCGGTCATTGCCATTAATACCCTGGCGGTTGACGACGTGATCAACGCGACTGAGAAAGGCCAGGATCTGCAGGTGTCCGGCACCAGTAACCAGCCGGATGGCACGACCATTACGGTGACCCTGAACGGCATCAGCTATACGGCCACCGCCGACGCGAGCGGGAACTGGAGCGTGACCGTTCCGGCGGCAAACGTCTCGGCGCTGGGCGAAGCGAGCTACGCCGTGACGGCGAGCGTGACCGACAGCGCGGGGAACAGCGCGAGCACCGGGCACAGCGTGCTGGTAGACAGCGCGCTGCCGCAGGTCACCATCAACCCTGTCGCCACGGACGATGTCATTAACGCGGCGGAAGTGGCTAGCGGGCAGACCCTGAGCGGCAAAGTGAGCGGCGCGACGAGCGGTGACACTGTCACTGTTTCAGTCGGTGGCAATACCTGGACCGCGACGGTTCAGGACGACCTGAGCTGGTCGGTCAACGTGCCGTCCACGGTCTTAACCGCCATCGGTAACGGCGATCTGACGGTGTCAGCCAGCGTCACCAACGGCCACGGCAACACCGGAACGGGCGAGCGCGAAATCGTTATAGATGCCAACCTGCCGGGCCTGCGCGTCGATACCGTGGCGGGCGATGACGTGATCAACAGCATTGAACACGCTCAGAACCTGATTATCACCGGCTCCAGCGAAGGTCTGGCAACGGGCGCGGCGCTGACGGTGACCGTCAACGGCAAAACCTACGCGGCAACCGTACTGGTGGACGGCACCTGGACGGCGGCCATTCCGGCGGCAGACGTCAGCGCGCTGAATGCGGGCACGATCGCCGTGACCGTGGAAGGCCAGAGCGCGGCGGGCAACCCGGTTTCCATCAGCCATGACGTGAAGGTGGATCTCGCTACGGTTGCCATCAGCATTGACCCGATTGCCACCGACGACGTGATTAACGCGGCGGAGAAAGGCGCGGACCTGGTGCTGTCCGGCTCGACCACCAACGTGGAAGAAAACCAGACCGTTACCATCACCTTCGGCGGCAAGTCGTACACCGCGACGGTGGATGCCAGCGGCAACTGGACGGCGACCGTACCGTCTGCCGATTTGGGCAGTCTGAAGGACGGCGATGCCAGCGTGCAGGTGAGCGTCACCAACGTGAACGGCAACAGCGCCACGGCGGGCCGCGAGTACAGCGTGGACGCCACCGCGCCGACGGTGTCTATTGAAATTGTCAGCGACAACAACATCATCAATGCGGCCGAAGCGCAGCAGGATCTGGTGATTAACGGCGTGACCAACGCCGAAGCGGGACAGACCGTCACCGTGACCCTTAACGGCGTGGACTACGCCACCACCGTACAGGCGAACGGCAGCTGGAGCGTGACCGTGCCGTCTGCTGACATGGGCGCAATTACCGACGGCAACTACACCATCAGCGCCGCCGTATCGGATAAAGCGGGCAACCCGGCCTCAGCGGATCGCGACGTGCTTGTTGATACCACCGTTCCACAGCTGACCATTCACACCGTCTCCGACGACGACGTGATCAACAGCGCCGAGCATGCGCAGGCCCTGATTGTCACCGGTTCCGTGACCGGCGCGGCGGCGGGCGATGTGGTCACCGTTACCCTCAACGGCAAATCCTACACCGCCACCCTGGACGCCTCCGGAAACTGGAGCGTCGGCGTGCCTGCGGCGGACGTCACCGCGCTCGCCGCCGGGGATCACGCTATTACCGCAGCGCTGACCGATAAAGCAGGCAACAGCAACAGCGCCACGCACGGCGTGGAGGTGAACCTGACCGCGCCGGGGCTGACCATTGACACCGTCTCCGGTGACGATGTGATCAACAATGCCGAGAAAACCCAGGATCTGACGATCACCGGTACGGCCTCCGGCCTGGCGGCAGGCGCGGTGGTAACCGTAATGCTCAACGGCAAAGCGTACAGCGCGCAGGTGGACGATAACGGAAAATGGACCACCACCGTTCCGGCGAACGAAGTCGGTCAGTTGGGCGAGGCGCTTTATACCGTCACCGCCTCGGCGACGGACAGCGTCGGTAACAGCACCAGCGCGTCGCACACCGTAAACGTGGAGTCCGTTCTGCCTGGCGTGATCGTCAACACCATTGCGGGCGACGACGTCATTAACGCGGCGGAGCTGGCAGCCGGCCAGACCATCAGCGGTAAGGTGGTGAATGCCGAAGCGGGCAATACCGTGACCGTGACGATTGGCGGTAATATCTACACCGCAACGGTGCAGAGCGATCTTACCTGGTCCGTTAACGTGCCGTCGGACGTGCTGACCGCGCTGGGTAACGGCGATTTAACGGTGTCGGCCAGCGTGACCAACGGCGTGGGCAACAGCGGATCCGCTGAGCGCGATATCACTATTGACGCTAACCTGCCGGGCCTGCGCGTGGATACCGTGGCGGGTGACGACGTGATCAACAGCATCGAACACGGGCAGAACCTGATTATCACCGGCACCAGCGACGGGCTGGCGGCGGGCGCGGCGCTGACCGTGACCGTCAACGGCAAAACCTATCCGGCGACCGTGCTGGCGGACGGCACCTGGCGCGCGGCGATCCCGGCTGCGGACGTGGGTGCGCTGAATGCAGGCACGGTCACCGTGACCGTGGCAGGCCAGAGCAGCGCCGGTAATCCGGTCTCCATCAGCCATGATGTGACGGTGGACCTGGCGACCGTTGCCATCAGCATCGATGCGATTGCCGCAGACGACGTGATTAACGCCGCCGAGAAGGGCGCGGATCTGGTGCTCTCCGGGGCGACCTCAAACGTTGAGGAAAACCAGACCGTTACCATCACCTTCGGCGGCAAGAGCTACACCGCGACCGTAGGCGCCGACGGCAAATGGACGACCACGGTGCCAGCCGCCGACCTGGCGGGTCTGAAAGACGGCGACGCCAGCGTGCAGGTGAGCGTCACCAACGTGAACGGCAACAGCGCCTCGGCGGGCCGCGAGTACAGCGTGGACGCGACCGCACCGTCCGTGACCATTAACACCCTGGCGACGGACGACATTCTCAATGCCACCGAAGCGAAGAGCGATCTGACCGTGTCCGGTACCAGTACCGCCGAAGCGGGCCAGACGGTCACCGTATCGCTGAACGGCAAAGACTACACCACAACCGTCAGCGCGGATGGCAGCTGGACGCTGAACGTTCCGGCGGCCGATGTTGCGGCCCTGACGGACGGCAGCGTGACCGTCACCGCAAGCGTCAGCGACAAGGCGGGCAACCCGGCATCGGTGGATCACAACCTGGCGGTAGATATCACCGTGCCTGCGGTGACCATCAATACCGTGGCGGGCGACGACGTGATTAACATCGCTGAGCACGGCCAGGCGCACATCATCAGCGGCACCGCCACCGGCGCGGCAGCGGGAGATAAGGTGACCGTCACCATCGGCGGCCAGACGTACACCACCGTGCTGGACGCGGCGGGCAACTGGAGCGTCGGCGTCCCGGCCAGCGTGATTTCCGGCCTCAGCGACGGCACCGTGACCGTCACGGCGTCGGTCACCGACGCGGCGGGCAATACCGGCACCGGCACGCATGACGTGACCGTCGATACCGGCCTGCCGTCCGTGGCCTTCAACGCCATCAGCGGCGACAACGTGCTGAACGCGGTGGAGAAAGGTCAGGATCTGAGCGTCAGCGGCACCAGCGCCAACCTGGCGGAAGGCACCGTGGTGACCGTGACCCTGAACGGCAAAAACTACACGGCGACGACCGCCGCAGACGGCACCTGGAGCCTGACGGTTCCGGCGGCGGATCTGGCCGGTCTCGGTCAGGCCAACTACACCCTGAACGCAACCGCCACCAACGGCGTGGGCAACAGCGTGAGCAACACCGCGAACCTGCTGGTGGACACCGCGCTGCCAACGGTCAACATCAACACCGTGGCGGGCGATAACGTCATTAACGCGGCGGAAGTGGCCGCAGGCCAGACGCTGAGCGGCACCGTGGCGAATGCCGAAGCGGGCAACACCGTGACCGTGACCATTGGCGGCAACAGCTATACCGCGACGGTGCAGAACGATCTGACCTGGTCCGTGAACGTGCCGTCTGACGTGCTGACCGCGCTGGGCAACGGCAGCCTGAGCGTAACGGCGACCGTCACCAACGGCCACGGCAACACCGGCACCGGCGAGCGCGAAATCGCTATCGACGCTAACCTGCCGGGCCTGCGCGTGGACACCGTGGCGGGCGACAACGTCATCAACAGCATTGAGCATGCGCAGAACCTGATCGTCACCGGCTCCAGCGACGGGCTGGCGTCGGGCACGGCGCTGACCGTCACCGTCAACGGTAAAGACTATGCGGCCACGGTGCTGGCGGACGGCACCTGGAGCGCGGCTGTTCCGGCAGCGGACGTGAGCGCGTGGCCGGAAGGCACCGTCAAAATCAGCGTTACCGGCGACAGTTCAGCGGGTAACCCGATTACCATCAGCCACGATGTGACGTTGGATCTGGCGACCGTTGCCATCAGCATCGATGCTATTGCGACCGACGACGTGATTAACGCGGCGGAGAAGGGCGCGGATCTGGTGCTGTCCGGTGCGACCACCCACGTGGAGGCCGGGCAAACCGTGACCATCAGCCTGAACGGCAAAATCTACACCACCACGGTGGACGACAGCGGCAACTGGACCTGGACCGTACCGTCTGCGGATCTGGCCCACCTCAAGGATGGCGACGCCAGCGTGCAGGTGAGCGTCACCAACGTGAACGGCAACAGCGCCTCAGCGGGGCGTGAGTACAGCGTGGATACGACCGCGCCGTCCGTGACCATTCATACCCTTGCAGCTGACGATATTCTGAATGCCGCAGAAGCGCAGTCCGATCTGACCGTGTCCGGCACCACCACCGCCGAAGCGGGCCAGACGGTGACCGTGACGCTGAACGGCAAAGACTACACCACAACCGCAGGCGCGGACGGCAGCTGGACACTGAGCGTTCCGGCGGCGGATCTGGCGGCGCTCGGCGACGGCAGCGTCATCGTGACGGCGAGCGTCAGCGACAAAGCGGGCAACCCGGCGTCGGCCGATCACACTCTGACGGTGGACGTGACCGTTCCTGCGGTGACCATCAATACCGTGGCGGGCGATGATGTCATTAACCTCGCAGAACACAGCCAGGCGCACATCGTCAGCGGCACCGCCACCGGTGTGGCCGCGGGCGATAAGGTCACCGTCACCATCGGCGGCCAGACGTACACCACCGTGCTGGACGCGGCGGGTAACTGGAGCGTCGGCGTCCCGGCCAGCGTGATTTCCGGCCTCAGTGACGGCACCGTAACCGTCACGGCGTCGGTCACCGACGCGGCGGGCAATACCGGTACCGGAAGCCATAACGTGACCGTTGACACCGGCCTGCCGTCCGTGGCCTTCAACGCCATCAGCGGTGACAACGTGCTGAACGCGGTGGAAAAAGGTCAGGATCTGAGCGTCAGCGGCACCAGCGCCAACCTGGCGGAAGGCACCGTGGTGACCGTGACCCTGAACGGCAAAAACTACACGGCGACGACCGCGGCAGACGGAAGCTGGAGCCTGACGGTCCCGGCGGCGGATCTGGCGAGCCTGGGCGAAGCCAACTACACCCTGAGCGCGACCGCGACCAATGGCGTGGGCAACAGCGTGAGCAACACCGCGAACCTGCTGGTGGACACCGCGCTGCCGGGCGTCACCATCAACACCGTGGCGGGCGATAACGTCATTAACGCGGCGGAAGTGGCCGCGGGCCAGACCCTCAGCGGCAAGGTAACGAACGCGGAAGCGGGCAATACCGTCACCGTGACCATTGGCGGCAACACATACACCGCGACGGTGCAGAGCGATCTGACCTGGTCCGTGAACGTGCCGGAGTCCGTCCTGACGGCGCTGGGCAATGGCGATTTGACCGTGTCAGCAACCGTCACCAACGGCCATGGTAATACCGGGACCGGCGAGCGCGAGATCGCGATCGACGCTAACCTGCCGGGCCTGCGTGTTGATACCGTGGCGGGCGACGATGTGATCAACAGCATCGAACATACTCAAAACCTGATCGTCTCCGGCACCAGCGACGGGCTGGCGGCAGGCACAACGCTCACCGTGACCGTCAATGGCAAAACTTATGCGGCCTCCGTGCTGGCAGACGGTTCCTGGAGCGCGGCGATCCCGGCGGCAGACGTCGCGGCCTTCGCAGCAGGTACGGTCACCGTGACCGTTGCAGGCCAGAGCGCGGCGGGTAACCCGGTGACCATCAGCCATGACGTGACCGTCGATCTGGCGGCGGTGGCTATCAGCATCGATGCGATTGCCACCGACGACGTGATTAACGCGGCGGAGAAAGGTACGGAACTGGTGCTCTCCGGCAGCACCTCGAACGTGGAGGAAAACCAGACCGTTACCATTACCTTCGGCGGCAAGACGTACACCGCGAAGGTGGATGCTGACGGCAACTGGACGGCCACCGTGCCGTCTGCGGATCTCGCGGGCCTGAAGGACGGTGACGCCAGCGTGCAGGTGAGCGTCACCAACGCGCACGGCAACAGCGCCTCGGCGGGCCGCGAGTACAGTGTGGACGCGACTGCGCCAACCGTGAGCATTGATACGGTCGCTGGCGATAACGTGATTAACGCCAGCGAAGCGTCTGCGGGCGTGGCCATTTCCGGCACCACCACGGCGGAAGTCGGGCAGACGGTCACCGTGACGCTGGGCGGTAAGAGCTATACCGCCCAGGTGCAGCAGGGCGGTATCTGGAGCGTGAACGTGCCGGGCAGCGATCTGACCGCTCTGGCGGATAACGGCTACACCGTGCAGGTCAGCGTGAGCGACGCCGCGGGTAACCCGGGCAGCGCGGGCAAAGCGATTACGCTTGATACCACGCCGCCGACCGTCAGCTTTAACGCTGTCGCGGGCGATAACGTCATTAACAGCGTGGAGCACGGGCAGGCGCAGATTGTCAGCGGCACGGCAACCGGCGCGAGCGTCGGCGATAAAGTGGTTATCACCATCGGTTCGAACCAGTACACCACTACCGTTGACGCCAGCGGCAACTGGAGCGTGGGCGTCCCGGCCAGCGTGATTTCCGCGCTGAACGACGGCACCGTGACCCTCAGCGCGACCATTACCGACAGCGCGGGCAACAGCAGCACCCAGACCCATGACGTGGTGGTCAACACCGCCTCCGTGGCGCTGACGGTGCACACCGTTAGCGGTGACGACGTCATCAACGCGGCTGAAGCCGGTTCGTCCCTGGTGATTAACGGCTCCAGCGCCCAGCTCGCCAGCGGGACGCAGGTTACCGTGACGCTGAACGGCAAGAGCTATACGGCCACCATCCAGAGCGACGGCAGCTGGACGACCACCGTTCCGGCCGCCGACGTGGGCGCCCTGGCGGATGGCGCGCGCTATCAGGTGTCCGTGTCGGCGCAGGACAGCGCGGGCAACAGCGCGTCGGCGACGCACGGCATCAGCGTGGATACCACTGCGCCGGTGGTGAGCATTGCGACGCTGTCGGCTGACGACATGCTGAACGCGGCGGAAGCCCAGCTGCCGCTGACCGTGCACGGATCTTCCAGCGCGGAGGCGGGTCAGACCGTTACCGTGACGCTGGGCGGCAAAACCTACACTGCGCTTGTCGGCAGCGACGGCACCTGGACGCTCGACGTGCCGGCAGCCGATCTGGCTGCGCTGAGCCAGGGCGCGCTGACGGTCACCGCCTCGGTCAACGATAAAGCGGGTAATAACGGCCAGACCACGCACACCTTAACGGTAGACACCGTCGCGCCAGCCGTAACCATCAGCACCGTGGCCGATGACGATATCGTCAACAACGCCGAGCAGCTGGCGGGCCAGACCATCCGTGGCACGACCACGGCGGAACAGGGCCAGACGGTGACCGTCTCCTTCAACGGGCACAGCTATCAGGCGACCGTCGGGGCGGACGGATCGTGGTCGGTCTTCGTGCCGGGCCGTGATTTCCTCGGCCTGAGCGACGGGGAGTACACCATCACCGCTTCGGTAAGCGACAGGGCGGGCAACCCGGGCAGCGCAACGCACGACGTGACGCTGAACGGCGATGTCCCAACCATCACCATTAATACCTTTGCGCAGGACGATATCGTCAACGCCGCCGAGCACGGCACGCCGCTGGTCATCAGCGGCACCACCGACGCGCCTGTAGGCCAGACGGTGACCATCACGCTGAACGGTAAAACCTATACGGCGACCGTGCAGAATGACGGTACCTGGAGCTACACGGTGGGAAGCGCTGACGTGACCGCGCTGGCAGACGGCGGCTCGTACGTGATTAACGCGCAGGTCAGCAATACCATCGGCAACAGCGCCAGCGATAACCATACCGTCACGGTGGATCTCACCGCGCCGTCGATGGGGATCGCTATTGATTCGCTGCAAAACGACACCGGCCTGAGCGCAACGGATTTCATCACCAACGACAGCCAGGTCGTCGTCAACGGCTCGCTGACCGCGCAGCTCGGCAATAACGAGAAGGCGCAGATCAGCCTCGACGGCGGCGTCACCTGGATCGACCTGACCGTGACCGGCACCACCTGGCGCTACGCCGATGGCCGCACCCTGACGGACGGTACGTATCAGTACCAGGTCCGCGTGATTGATAACGCGGGCAACGTGGGGGCCACGGACAGCCAGGACGTGGTGATTGACCTGACGAAGCCTGCGGCAACCACCATTACCGTGGATTCCATTACGCAGGATACCGGCCTGTCCGGCAGCGACTTTATCACCAGCGACAACCAGATCAGCCTGAAAGGGACGCTCGGCGCGGCGCTGGGCAGCGGCGACCACGCGCAGATCAGCCTTGACGGGGGCGTCACCTGGACCGACGTCAGCGTCAGCGGCCTGAGCTGGACGTATGTTGATGGCCGCACGCTGGCCGACGGGGATTACAACTACCAGCTGCGCGTGATTGACGACGCGGGCAATATCAGCGCCACCGCCAGCCAGGTGGTGACCATTGATACGGTTGCGCCGGACGCGAGCAAAACCATCGCCATCGACAGCATCAGTGACGATACCGGCCTGAGCAGCAGCGACTTTATCACCAACGATACGTCCCTGACGCTGCACGGCTCGCTCGGCGCGACGCTGGCCGACGGCGAATACGCCCAGATCAGCATCGACGGCGGCGTGACCTGGCAGAACGTCATCGTCACCGGCAACAGCTGGTACTACGTCGATGGCCGCACGCTGGGTAACCAGACCTATGACTACTACGTTCGCGTGGTGGATGCGGCGGGCAACGTGGGTGCCAGCGCCCATCAGCAGGTGACCGTCGATACGGTCGCCCCGGATGCGGCGATTACGGTGACCGTGGATAACATCACCGTGGATACCGGATTCGACAATAACGACTTCCTGACCAGTTCGACCTCGTACACGCTGCACGGAACGCTCGGCGCAGCGTTAGGGGCGGGTGAGTACGTGCAGGTGAGCATGGACGGCGGCAGCACCTGGGTGTACGCCACCGTCAGCGGGACGCAGTGGAGCTACAGCGACACGCGTACCCTGACCGACGGCAGCCATAACTACGAGGTGCGGGTCGTTGACCAGGCGGGGAACGTTGGGGCCACCACCGCGCAGGCGGTGACGGTGGATACCCACGCGCCGCAGTACGGCGTCACCATCGACAGCATCAGCGAAGATACCGGCCAGTCCGGGAGTGATTTCATCACCATGGACACCACGCTGACCATCAACGGTTCGCTGGGCAGCGCGCTGGCAAGCGACGAGCGCGTACAGATAAGCCTGGACGGCGGCAATACCTGGCTTGATACCGCGGTCACCAACCAGCGCTGGAGCTACACCGATACCCGCGATCTGCCTGACGGAGACTACACCTACCAGGTGCGGATTATCGACCAGGCGGGCAACGTCGGCTCCACCGCCTCTCAGGTGGTGACGGTGGACACCACGCCGCCAACCACCGTAGGCACGGTCGTGAGCTATACCGACGGTGAAGGCGAGCGTCAGGGCACCTTTGGCAGCGCGGTGGCAACGGACGATAACTCGCCGCTGATCAACGGAACGCTTAACCGCGCCCCGGACGACGGTGAAATTGTGCAGCTCTATCGTGACGGGGTCCTGCTCGGTCAGGTGACCATGAACGGCAGCGCAAGCTGGTCCTTCCAGGACAACGGCCTGAGCGACGGCAACCACACCTACATTGTGCGCGTCACCGACAGGGCCGGTAACTACACCGAGTCTGACGGCTTTGTGCTGAACGTTGATACCAGCATCCCGACCACCACGGCGGCGATTACCGCGCAGACCACGTCGGACACCACGCCGATCGTCACCGGTACCGTCTCCGCTGACCTGGTGAACGGTGAATACCTGGTGGTAACGGTGAACGGCAAAACCTACACCTCGCAGACCGGCGGCGCGGTGGTGGTCGATCCGGATCACAACACCTGGTATCTGCAGATCCCGGACGGCGATGCGCTGAGCGTGGCGAGCTACAGCGTGACGGCGCAGGTGAAGAGCAGCGCGGGTAACGGCAATACCACCGGTACGGCAACCGGCAGCCTGGTGATTGACACCACTTCGGTGAATACCGACTGGGCGACCACGGCGGGGAACAGCAACAACTCCACCATGACCCTCGGCATGAACAGCAGCGGTCTGTGGAACATCATTGCTAACGGCCAGTCTTATTCCAGCAGCGATAGCTCGACCTATGCCGGGAATACCCTGACCAACACCCGCGGCTATTACGTGGTGAGCCAGACCGCCGCCGACTTTGACCGTAACGGCACGCAGGACATTTTCGCCACGGAGACCACCTACTCAGGATCCACGCAGGTGATGTGGACCTACGATGGCAGCACCTATAACGCCAGCCAGCTGGCGATGGGGACCACCATCTGGTACGGCGGCGTGATTGCGTACGACAAAACCGGGGATGGCTATCTGGATCTGGCGTACGGTGACTCCGGCGCGGACTCCATTACCTATCTGATCAACAACAACGGGGTACTCTCGCCTGACGGTACTTACGGCGGCGCGGGGTTCTGGGGACAGTTCACCACCATGCGTGAAATCTCCGGCGTCGATATTAACAATGACGGCACCGTGGATGTGGTTCAGCACACCAACCGCAGCGGCGCGTACTCGTTAACCGTGATCAACAACAACGGTAACGGCACGCTCTCTATCGGTCAGAACCTGACGAACGTGTTTGTGGCCAACGCCTCGAATACCACCACGGCGGCGTCCATGACGTGGGCGGACTTCAACGGCGATGGCTACATGGATCTGTACCTGGGCAGCAGCTACAACAACAACGGCGGGGTGATCTACTACAACGACGGTACCGGGAAGCTCTCAACCACCAAGAGCGCGGTCGAGGCCTCTAACGCCACGGCGGGGTATCTGTCGGTGGCGGTGGACTGGAACGGTGACGGGCAGATGGACATCGTCAAGCTCAGCACCTACGGCGGCTCGCAGACGGCGACGCTGTTCACCAACAACGGTTACGGCTCGACCTGGACTGCAAGCCAGCTGGCTTCCGGACTGGCGAACGTCACCGGCGTGGCGGCAGTGGACTACAACTGGGACGGTGCGCAGGATCTGCTGGTCTCTCAGCAGAACGGCAAGGTGGTGCTGGTACAAAACAGCAAAACCATTGCTGACGGCACCGCGATGCACCTGCACATTGTCGACAGCGAGGGCATCAACGCCTACTACGGCAATACGGTCAATCTGTACAACGCCGCGGGCGTACTGGTGGCCTCGCAGATCATCAACGCCCAGTCCGGTATCGGTTCGAACGATACCTCTGCGCTGGTGAGCTTCTACGGGCTGGATCCGAATGAAACCTACTCGGCCGAGATCCTGAAGATCACCAACGGCGTGTCGGATAACGTCACCTGGAGCGGCCTGGAGGCGGGCAACGGCAAAGAGGGCTACGTCCTGACGGCCGAAGCGGCCACCGGCGGCCACAGCGGAACCATTACCGGAACCGGGTATAACGACACCTTTATCGCAGAGGATGGCACCTATACCTACAACGGTTCCGGCGGCTGGACTACCCATTCCGACCATGACACCTGGAGCAACACCGGTGGGATGGACGTGGTGGATTACCGCAATGCGACCTCCGGCGTAACCGTTGATTTGCGCCTTTCTACCGCGCAGAACACCGGATTCGGTACGTCACGACTGCTGAACATTGAGGGGATCAACGGCTCGAACTTCGACGACGTCATTACCGGCAACAGCGGTGATAACCAGTTCGAAGGTCGGGGCGGGAACGACACCTTCAACATCGGCAGCGGCGGTCACGATACGTTGCTCTACAAGCTGATCAACGCCTCGGATGCCACGGGCGGTAACGGTCACGACGTGGTGAACGGCTTTACGGTCGGCACCTGGGAAGGGACCGCGGACACGGATCGTATTGACCTGCGCGATCTGCTCTCCGGCAGCGGCTATACCGGCACGGGCTCGGCGAGCTACGTGAACGGCGTGGCCACGCTGGACAGCAGCGCGGGCAATATCAGCGATTACATCCGCGTGGTGCAGAACGGCAGCAATACCGAGATCCAGGTTGACCTGGACGGTACAGGCGGCCAGTTCTCGCCAACCACTCTGGTGACCCTGAACGGCGTGCAGACGGATCTGGCGACGCTGCTGGCGAACCATCAGCTGTTAATTGCGTAAACCAGCGCCGCGGGGAGAGCTCCTCGCGGCCTTTTGGCGTTTCTTTTTCACGAATTGCGTTAACCCGGAGATTATGAAGACACATCCACAGTACGAACCCTGGCTGCAGGGCATGCTTATCATCGCGAAACATTATCGGCTGGATTTCTCAGCGGAGCATGTTCGGGTCACGATTAACCATGAAAGCCAGTCTCCGCGCCAGCTGGTGCTGGAGGAGATGGCGCGCCAGCTTGGGCTGGGGATGCGTATGGTGGCGGCTGAAGCGGTATCCCTCGATCCGTGGCGTCTGCCGCTGCTGGCGGAATTCACCGGCGGACAAATCGCGGTCATTAACCGCATGGACAGCGAAGGCAACGTCAGCCTGCAGTTTAGCGGCGACGCGGGGCTGGAGACGACGCTGACGCCTGACGAGCTCGGGGCGCGGCTAAAGGGGCTGATGGTGTTGCGCCCGCTCGAATCCACGCCTGATGCCCGCGTGGATGACTACATCAAACCGTATGAGAAAAACTGGTTCTGGCAGCTGGCGCTGAAGGACTGGCGACGCTACAGCGACATTATGCTGGTGGCGCTGGTGGCCAACGTGCTGGCGCTTTCCGGCATGGTCTTCTCCATGCAGGTCTACGACAGGGTGGTGCCGTCGCAGTCGGAAGCCACGCTGTGGGTGCTGTTTGGCGGCGTGATGATTGCCATCGTGTTCGAATTCATCATGCGCATGCTGCGCGTGCATATTTCTGACGTGGTGGGCAAACGCGCCGACCTGCGTATCTCTGAACGCGTGTTTGCCCACGCGCTGCGGATTAAAAACGGCGCGCGATCCAAATCAACCGGATCGTTTATCGCGCAGATCCGCGAGCTGGAGTCGGTGCGGGAGCTCATCACCTCCACCACCATTGCGGCTATCTCCGATCTGCCGTTCTTCCTGCTGTTCGTCTTTATTCTGTGGATGATTGGCGGCCCGCTGGTGCTGGTGGTTCTGCTCGCGGTTCCGCTGCTGCTTATTCCGGGCCTGCTGGTGCAGCGCCCGCTGGGGAAACTCTCCAGCGAAGGGATGCGTGAATCCGCCATCCGTAACGCCACGCTGGTGGAAGCGGTGCAGGGCATTGAAGACATCAAGCTGATGCGCGCCGAGCAGCGTTTCCAGAACCAGTGGAATAACACCAACGACGTCGCCGCCAGCGTCGGCATGAAGCAGCGCTGGCTGACGGGCCTGCTGCTCACGTGGACGCAGGAGGTGCAGTCCATCGTCTATGCGGTGGTACTGCTGGTGGGCTGTTACCTGGTCATCAGCGGTGACATGACCACCGGTGCGCTGGTGGGTACCTCGATTCTGGCGTCACGGACCATTGCGCCGCTGTCGCAGATCTCAGGCGTGCTCTCGCGCTGGCAGTCGGCAAAAGTGGCCCGCAAGGGGCTGGACGATCTGATGCAGCGGCCGATTGACGATCCGCAGCACGGCAAGAAGGTGCACAAGGCCCACCTGCGCGGCGACTACGCGCTTGAGGACGTCGGGTTTTATTACGACGAGGAAGAGAAACTTACCGTACTTAACATCAGCAAGCTGCAGATCCGCGCCGGAGAGCGCGTGGCGGTGCTCGGACGTAATGGCTCCGGTAAAAGCACGCTGTTACAGCTTCTGGCGGGCATGCAGGAGCCGCAGCAGGGCAGCATTCTGCTGGATGATATTGCCCTCAATCACCTCGACCCGGCCGACGTGCGTCGCGACATGCAGCTGCTGAGCCAGCAGGCCCGTCTGTTCTTTGGCTCCGTGCGGGACAACATCCTGATGGGGAACCCGCTGGCGACCGATGACGAAATTCATCAGGCGCTGGTTAACAGCGGCGCGCTGGAGTTTGTGCGCAAACAGAAAATGGGGCTGAACTATATCATCAACGAGGGCGGGGCTGGCCTCTCCGGCGGACAGCGTCAGGCGCTGCTGCTGGCGCGTGCCCTGATCACCTCGCCGAATATCCTGCTGCTGGACGAGCCAACGGCCTGGCTGGACGAAATGAGCGAGAAGCAGTTTATTCAGCATCTTCACACATGGCTGGGTAAACGCCGGACGCTGGTGGTGGCGACGCATCGCCTGCCGATCCTGGACCTGGTCGACCGCATCATCGTGCTGGAAAACGGCAAGGTGGTGATGGACGGCCCGCGCGACGCCATCCTGCACCAGCACGGAATGGCGCCGCAAAAGACAGCGCAGCGCACCGTGACCATGAAGCCGGCGGCGGTTGCCGAGGAGGGCGCGGCATGAATGATTTCTCCCGTTTCAATAGCCGACTGAAGGAGCCTCGCCTGCCGCGCTCGTCGCTGGTGGCATGGTCGCTGTTCGCCCTGCTGGCGGCGTTTATCGCCTGGGCGAGCCTGTTCCATCTTGATGAGGTGACGACCGGCAGCGGCAAGGTGATACCGTCTTCGCATGAGCAGGTCATCCAGTCCCTGGAAGGCGGCATTATCCACAGCCTGATGGTGCGCGAAGGCGACATTGTGGAACGCGGCCAGCAGCTTGCGCAGCTAGACCGGACGAAAACCGAGTCGAGCGTGCTGGAGAGTGAGTCTCGTCTGAATGCGGCGATGGCCACGGCTGCGCGCCTGAAGGCCGAGGTGAACGACACGGAACTGGCGTTTCCGGGTGAGCTGGATGACGACGTTGAGCTGGTCAAACAGGAAACGGCACTCTACCAGTCCCGGCGCGAGAGTCTCGAAAAAGGGCTGGCCGGGTTGCGTCAGGGTGCCGAGCTGGTGCAGCGCGAGCTGTCATTAACCCGGCCGCTGGTGACCCAGGGGGCGGCCAGCAAGGTTGAGGTGCTGCGTCTTGAGCGTCAAAAAAATGAGCTTGAGAACAAAATCACCGAGATGAAAAACCAGTATTACGTTCGCGCCCGTGAAGAGCTGGCGAAAGCCAACGCGGAGATTGAAGCCCAGCGTTCGGTGATGAAAGGGCGTGAGGACTCCCTGACCCGGCTGACCTTCAATGCGCCGGTTCGTGGGATCGTGAAGGACATTGACGTCACGACCGTGGGAGGCGTTATCCCGCCGAACGGCAAGCTGATGAGCCTGGTCCCGCTTGACGATCAGATGGTGGTCGAAGCGAAAATATCGCCGCGCGATGTGGCGTTTATCCATCCCGGTCAGAAGGCGCTGGTGAAAGTGACGGCCTATGACTACTCCATTTACGGTGGGCTGGAAGGGGAAGTGACCATGATTTCCCCGGACACCCTGCAGGATGAGGTGAAAAGGGATGTCTACTATTATCGCGTCTATATTCGTACCGACAGTAACCATCTGACCAATAAGCAAGGGCAGGAATTTCCGGTCTTTCCGGGCATGATTGCTACCGTTGATATTAAAACCGGCAGCAAAACCATTCTGGATTATCTGTTGAAACCGCTGAATAAGGCAAAAGAGGCGCTGCGGGAACGATAGGTGAAGGGCGTTCGGGAGACCGAACGCCTGGAGAATTATACGGTTGACGTCGCGTTGTTAGCGTGGCGTCGCTCTTTGGGTACTACGTTGATGTAATGCGTAACATAGGCAAAATATAACCCGGCATAATTTTCGACGAGTTCGATAAACGCCGGGTATATCGATAGCCGACCATCACCCCGATCTTTCAGGTAGCCTGCCTCCTGAGCCGATTTGATAATCCGGTTAACGTGGATACGCGAAACGAAAAATTCTTTTGCGAGCGTGCTGGCTGAATAGTCGATGACGGCACCATGGGCAGATTTATTTTTCATAGCCTGCAGGTAAAGATAAAGCATAATCATACGTCCGCCATCTTTATCGATAAATAATCCCACTTCAGGCAACACCTTCCTGAACGTTAATCCCCGAAAAAGATATTCTGCCGCGCGGCGGAAGAAGTTATTTCTCAAAATATCATTATCCAGCAGGTTCACGTTAATATTGAATGTTGGGTAAAGAATGCTGACGGGCAAAAATGCGCCGGACATATAACGCTTAAGTTCATTCAGGCCTTTTTCAGTTGGCGCGATTCTCGTTTTGCGTCGGTCTTCCGTGCAGCGCCAGGTCCTGATGCGCCCGGTGGTTCTCAGTATCGTAATGATCGCAATAACGCTGTTGGGGCTGGCTATCTTATAGCGAGAACATAAATCTTTAATCTCTGAAACTGACTCCGCCTGATTTCCAAAAATAAAACAACACATAGAGAGGATAATGTTAAATCGTGATTCCTGCAGCATTGTCTTGTAGAAAAGAGGTTGTTTTTTATAGATGGTGTCATTAATTGTGTAGTGCTCTAATATTGCCTCACCGAATCGCGGATTGTTCTTTATAACATCCCTTCGATGTAGCAAGGCCCTGGATGAGATGTGATTATCCATAGCATTTTTCTCGTATTTTAATGAGCCGATAGATGAAGTGTTCAGTCTTCTTTTTCGGAATTCTCATTATACCCTGAGAATGAGATATTTGCCGTTGTTATTTGCAAAGAAAAGTATATTTGCGAACTGGTGATTAACGCAAAGATGTTCCAGTGAATCAGGCTGATAACTGTATCTTACCCTGAGGCTCCAGGATAAAATTACTGTTCTCAACGTGTGCAATAAATTTAATTTATTCACAAATGGAAACGGCGCTTTTGGTGCCCAGGAGCAGGTTATGATCCACAAAGTTTCTCTCAGAAATGGGGCGTGCGATGAACAAAAATTTGTCGTTTCAGCCTGCGCGTTCACATTCCAGGGATATCGCGAGATCCTTAGCAGGTACGGAGTACAGGCCACGCATATTCACTTTGAGGGGGATGAGGTCTCCCAACAGGAATTGCAAAATATCCTTATAAATCAGAATGCTCATATTGTGGCTTTTCTCGGCAAAGGTATTGTCGATCTTCTGGAGAGCCTGAAGCGACTGGCATTCGTGCTCAATGCACTCCCCGTTATTCGACGCGTCACCCTGTATGGTGACATACCGGATGGCTGGTTGTATCGCACCCTTAGCAGTCTTTTAAATAACCGCTATCAATTGTCATTAATTCGTATAGCCCATGTTTCAGATGTAATAACCTGTTTTCACACCCACCATAACGGGTTTAAAGACCGCTCACGTTTATTACGCGAACGCAGTACGGATATTTCTCCACATGAAAATATTAAATGGCTTACAAAAAGAGAGATTGATGTATTGTTAAATTTCTACCGCGGCATGTCCGTAAAAGAAATGTGCGATAGAATGGGGCTCTCTAATAAAACGGTTTACACCCACCGCAAGGAAGGTGTGCTGAAATTAAGGTTAATTAAGCAATGGCTACACGATCCGCACAATTTAAAAGTGGAGGGAAGTATTAAGCGGCGAAGTCAAAAAACGGAATTTACGGATAAGGAAGCAGAAATCTTCAATGCGTTGCATAACAAAGAGATATTTCCTGCCTATCAGATTATTACCGATCGTGATAAAAAAGGTGTAGGGTTTGAGATACTCATTCGCTGGAATAAGAATGGTAAGATTGTCAAACCAACCAGTTTTCTTACGGATATTTCCAGTTATGAAATATGGCTAAAAATAACGGCGCTAGTCATCCATGCCGCCGTATCAGGAATTAATAAGTATAACGGGAAATACTATTTTTCAGTGAATATCCCGCCTCGTCTGGCTTCCGGCAATGCCTTGCCAGATATGGCGAGAAAAGCCATCGGCATGCTGCTCAAACCGCAGTGGGCCGAAAAGCTGGTCTTTGAATTTGCAGAAGATATTGACGTGACGAAGGACAAAAGGATCCCTGAAACCATGCGGCATTTACGCAATACGGGGTGTCGATTGTTTCTGGATGACTGTTTCTCTAACCACCAAACCATGTTCCCGGTGCGCCAGGTGCATTTTGACGGACTCAAACTGGATCGGGACATCGTCGAGCATTTTGTGGCAAACGACAATGACTATAACTTGATTAAAGCGATACAGATTTATAGCGACATGACCGGGGCAGACTGCATTGCAGAGGGGGTTGATAGTGAAGAGAAATTCGAGAAATTAGTCGCGCTGGGCGTCAAAAACTTTCAGGGGTATTATTTATCGCGTGCTGTAAAAGAGGAAGAGTTAGACCGCATGGTCAGGTTGTTCAGTTAAGAAAAAATAAAGCCCCGAAGGGCCTTTTATTATTTCCGACCCAGCAACAGGCCGAGAACAATACCGACCGCACCCGCTGCCACGAGCCCGGTGAGGGGGTTATTTCTGACCGCTTCAGTAACATCGGAAACAGCATCGCTGGCCTGCGCGGCATATTTTTTTGCCGCACCTTTTACCTGATGCTTTGGTGAATCAACGAACTCACCAAACTGCTGCTGCGCCGAACCTGCAAGTTCATCAAGTTTATTTTTTGCTTTGTCTTCAGCAAACTGGGTGTTTTTATCAGTACCGATATCAGACATTTTTGCCTCCTTTTGTTGATAATTAAAGGATAGCCGTTCTTTGCGGATGTGAGAGACGAAAGGTTAATTTCAGCACCTGACAGGGTGGTTTTCGGATATATCTCTGTGCGGGGTGCTCGCACAGAGAGCGAGGGGTTGGCGCGTCATTCCGGGCTGTCCGGCTCCCAGGAGAGGATATCGCCCGGTTGACACTGCAGTGCCTCGCATATTTTCGCCAGCGTATCAAAACGTATCCCTTTCACCTTGCCGGACTTGAGCAGCGACAGGTTTTGCTCAGTGATCCCCACAAAGGCTGCCAGTGCTCTGGACGTCATTTTCTTCTCTACCAGCATTTTGTCCAGGTGAACCACGACAGCCATAATTAGATGAACTCCTTATTTTCTTCTTCCGCTTTGATCCCTTCGACCAGGGAGTGAAAGGTTACCAGCAGCAAACCGCCTGTTAATAACAGAACAAAATCCCCAAGCAAAAGGGTGACCTGGTAGTAATGTCCCGGCCACGCGATCGTCAGCGGGATCAAAAAGCGACAGACCGGCAGTGCGATCCCAAGGCTTAACATCGCGATGGCAATCTTGCGAACGCAGTTTGCCAGAGCCCGGGAGAGGATCTGTTTTTGACGAACCTGCCGGGTGACGCTCATTCCCTGCCAGACAGCAAAGGCAAACAGCCCCGCCGGAAGATAAAGGATCGCCAGCAGGAGTATCTGGCGCAGCGACGAAACCGTTGCAACAGCCAGATCGTCTTTCTGAACCTCGGCGAGCTTTAGCAGAGTGGAAATAAAAAACGACTCGTCGGTGAAATAAATCCACAAAGGGGCGATTAATACCAGGATGAGAAATAGCGGCAGCACCCCTGCGATGAACACCAGACTGAGTTTACCCCTCGCACCATTCACATCGAACCTTCCTGAGTGTTTCATATTATTTTAAGACCAGCACGCACAAGCATGACATAAGCATTAGCGCGATGGCAATCTTACCGCCGTTCAGCCAGTTAGCGGCGCGTTTCATCCAGGGTTTTGGCCACACATGATAGACGCAAAAGGCGAGATAAGACGCCTGAATCACCCAGGTGAGCATTCTGAACAGGTAGCCTGAACTGCTCAGATGGGTGATGGTCTGCATCATTTCCATGCAATAAAGAATGAGCCCAACGGTCAGCATTGTGTTCATCAGCCGAAGTTTATACTGCGCGGCCCACGTTCCGCGCCCAAACAGCAGGGCCGAAACAATGGTCAGTATCGCCCAGAGAATGTCAATCCAGTTCATGATGCGCCTCTGCTGTATGAGATGACTGGGTTAATAGCAGTCGCATGGCCGGGACAACCACCGGCCACGCGGTGTCGGAGAGGATCACCACGGCGCTTTTACGCTGTCGGTCGAAGGCGATAGCTGAAGCGAACCCCGACGATTCACCATCATGCCAGGTGATATCGCGCCCCTGAATGCGTGTGGTGAACCAGCCATAGCCCACGCGTGAATCGGGATCGTCAGTTGCAAACTGCGGCGTCATTGCGTCGCGCCATGCGAGCTGTCCTGCCAGCAGCGACTGAGCGTAATGGGCCATGTCGACAATGGTTGAACGCACGCCTCCGGCGGGGGTAAATGCGTGCATTATCCACGGCGCTTCGCTCAGGCCGGAAGCGGACCGACCCCGGCTGAACGTGGAAGAGGTGGGCGTTGTATCACTGGCGACGACAGAACCTGTCATGTGCGCCTGAGCGAATACGCGCGTTTGCAGGAGGTCAGCAAAAGATTGATGCGATGCACGCGCCAGCGCCAGTCCCAGCAGCGCATAGCCGGTGTTGGAATAGTCAAATCCGGCCGGGCGTTCGACGCTGGCTTTATTCACCATGTCTATTAATGTCTCCTCATCGAAGTCCCAGAAATTGTCTCGCAGGATGATGGACTTAATAACCTGAACTTTCTCGGGTAACGACGTCGCCAGCGGCGGCAGGCCGGAGCGATGTGAAGCCAGCTGCGCCAGGGTAATATCGCTCGCCGGGCCTGCGATCTCCGGAATAAGTTCACCGACGCGGGTTTGCGGAGTCGCCTCGCCGCGTCGCTGCGCCTCAACCAGCAGGCAGCTGGTCATGGTTTTGGTCAGGCTGGCGATTTCATACTGTTTTGTAAAATCGCTGTCCCACAGGGCGTACTGCACGCCTTTCGGCGTGATAAGTGCGACGGCAACGCTGCCGCGCGCACCGCCGAGGAGTGGCGTCAGGAACGAAACGATGGTTGCATCACCCGTCTGGCGCGGGGACGGCGTGCTGACGCCCGGCTGCAGGTAGATGCCTGCGGCAATCAGCGACACAAAAACCACCCCTGCGGCTAACACTCGCCTGCGGTTGTATACATACTGTTTATTCATGGTCTGCGCCTCAGAACTCGTACTGGATCATTGATGACAGGGTGTACTGCATGCGGCTGTTAACCAGCGGGCTTTTACCCGCTTCATCAAGCAGGCAGGCTGCGCGACCGGTCACCCCAGCCGCCAGATTTTCACTGATGTGCCAGACCAGTTCGCTATCGACTCCAGCTTCCTGTAAACCCGAAGATGGGGAATACGCCTCAAACCCGGTGCGCTGAGACTGGTTCGCGGTGACGCCATAGTGGCGCTGCTGATAGCCGCTGTTCGCCCAGGTGATGTCACCTGCGACCGAAAATTCGACGTCCTGCCCGCGCCAGAGGGTGGACTTTACGCCGCTGTTCACGGTCCTCGCCAGCTGCTGCGTCTCGCCACCGTACCGGTGTTTTTGCGTTGCACTTAACGCGCGCAGCCATATCGTCCAGTCCTCGCGTTGATAACGCATTTCCGCGCCCGCCATCAGCATGTCGGCCATATCACCCATTCCCTGGAGATCACGGTTTTTTCGAGCGGAGAAGGGATAGTTAACCGTCTCTTTTCGCCCCTCATCAGAGGCCAGCAGCAGGCTCACGGCAAACGGGGCGTCGGGGTGAAATGTCCATGCCAGCCCCTCCGTGGAGAGATCCCATTGCCCCCAGTCTTTACTCTTCAGACTCAGGCCGCCCTTCAGTAGCGGTTCGGGTGCGTAATGCCGCGATCCCGAATAAACGGGACTGACCGCGACGCCCAGACCCGCGTAACCGGACAGCTCCGCACCGTGTAAGGGGGCGCAAAGCGCGATCCCCGCGAGCAAAACGCCATACAGCAGACTTCTTTTCATTCGATGCCTCTCCAGGCAAAAAGTAAGTTGAAGTGCGTGCAGGCTAGCCTGGAGTTTATCGTTTAACAATAAACATTTATTGTTTTACACTAAAATTGGTAGGGCGATAAAGCTCTCACTACAAAAAGAGATGCGGCCGTGGAGGAAAGTACGATATCGTAACTCTATGATTGAATGAGGAGTTCGCAGGAACGCCGTCGCAACAGGACGATAAATGATTGATGACATCCGTTATCTGATAGTGTTTGCAAAGATTGCTGAAGCTGGAACCATTTCAGGTGGGGCAGAAGCGTTAGGGCTTACAACCGCAACGGCAAGCACGCATTTATCAAAGCTGGAAAAAAATCTTGGCTGCGCGCTGCTTTACAGAAACACCCGCAAACTTTCTCTGACTCACGATGGCGCAAATTTGCTGGAAACGGCTAAATCGATGCTGGCGCTGTATGAGCAGGGGGTCATTGAATTCAAGCAGCGTTCGATATCAACGGCGAATAAGCTTACTGTTTCACTTCCTGCCGTTTTTTTAAAGAGTGCGTTTACCCGGCATCTGGCCGATTTTATAAAGCGACATCCGGGCATTTTACTGAATATCTCTTACAGTGATACGCGCAGAGATATTATTGCTGACGGTATTGATGTTGCATTTAGAATCGGCGAACTTCCGGACAGTTCACTGAAAGCACGCCATCTTTTTGTGCTGCCGCGCCAGGTCGTTGCTTCCCGGGAATTGCTCAGCCATTACCCGACGATTACGCATCCTGATGACCTGGCGCAACTGCCATGGATTGGACTCAATATGCGGCAGAATAGCCGGGAATTTCGCCATAAAAATGGGGAAGTGGCTGTCGTAACGTATACGCCTGAAGTGTATGTAGATAATGTCGAAGCCGCTTATGCGCTTGCCAGGCAACAAATTGGTCTCGCAGCACCTCCCCGTTATTTAAGCGAAGAGGACGTTAAGCGTGGAGACATGCAGGAAATACTCCCTGACTGGTCATTAGAACCGCTGAAAGTCTATGCCGTATGGCCTTCTAATATGTCGACCAGCAGTATTGCCTACAAATTGATTAATGATATTTATAACGCGATTGAGTCCCATATGTTATAACGAGTTTAAAATGCTAAAGCGAGCATGTAACACGCCGTAATAAGCAACAGTCCGCCCATCAACACGTTAAACGTACGGATCTGCTGTGTGCTCCTGAGCAGCACCGACACCTTTGCTCCCATTAATGCCCATGCGGATAGCGACAGGTAACAGACTAAAAAATAGACCGTTACAAAGACGAATGCTGTCGCAGGGTTTGAGGGTTCGGAAAACATCGCTGCCCCTGAGGCGCACGCGGTCCATGCCTTAGGGTTGATCCATTGCATAACAAAACCCTGAACAAAACCGGGTGCATCCGTTTTTGTTAATGACATATCGGGCCGGGAAGACGCTATTTTATAGCCCAAATACATAATAAATAAAGAGCCGACAATATTAAGATGCCGAAAAAACACAGGATATTTTTCGATTGCAGCGTAAAAACCGAAACAAATAAAGATAAGTAATAACGTAAACCCTATTGTTGCACCGGAGACAAATGAGAAGGTCTTTCTAAAACCGTGAGCGGCCCCAGACGATATAATTACCATATTAACGGGGCCAGGAGAAAATGAAAGCGTCAGTGAAAATATAAACATTGTGAAAATGAACAGCATTTTATCTCCGCGTGTTGGCTTATCTGCATTAGAGGTGCTGCGACGATTAAGTCGCGACTTTATTCGTCATGTTTCTGAATACTACCTGGGAACATACGTCAGAGTAAGTGGCATTTATCTAAAGGTGTGTTTGATTTTTTGCACAGATCGCGCAGCCGCGGGGTAGCGCCTGCCGCAAGCAATCGGCAGGCGCGGGTGGCCCATAAGTAACAGATCCTAATATAATTTATGTAATGCGTGCGGTTCCTGTGTCAGGCATATAACAGCGCTTGTGATAAAACGGAAATAAGGTGGTAAACAAGGGATCGTCAATTTAACGGCAGGTAGATATCCGTTTGCAGCGCATGTTCAGGCACCTCGTGAATAAAGTTGAGGTAGTGGAAAAATACCGGGGCATCGCGCAGCGTTTCGCCGCTGGCCGGCAGCCAGTCGCGAAACATCGCCCACACCGTGGCGGAAATGGTATCCAGAGAACCCGTGTGACGCCCCACGGCGTAACGTCCGCCGTCGATTTCACCATTGGAAACCCCAAATTCATTTTCTGGTATCGCTTCAGCGATACTGCCGCAGATATCGAAGCGAAAGGCGTCTGCTGGCGTAGTTGCCGGGTCATCCCAGGCAATGCCAAACGTGCTGCTTTCGTGCACTGGCGATAAGCCCGTGGTTTTACGCCAGGCGATAAATGTCGCCGCGCTGTCATTAACCCGATCCGGGCTGCCACGGTGCTGCAGCATTGCCACTCGGGTCTGTGGGAAATCGACAATCTTAACTTCCATCGTTTTTTGCTCCTGAAAGGTCATTTTCGGTACGCGCTGGTGCCAGTTCAGCCAGTCCGGCTTTTGCCGAAACTGACGCGGGCTTTTTCCAAACGCATTTCTGAAGGCGCGACTGAACGATTCAGGGCTCTGGAACCCGGCATTGAGCGCAATATCAATCACCTTATCCTGAGGGTTAAACGCCAGTCGCCAGGACGCATGACGCAGGCGTAGCCACTGGATATAGCGATACAGAGGCTGACCGCTAAATGCCAGAAACTGCCGGTGAAAATGATAAGGCGAACAGCAGGCTAACGCGCTGAGCTTCTCCAGCGTGAGCGGTTCATCGAGATGGCGGGCGATATAGTCGCACACCATCGTGAAGCGCTCGCGGTAAGCCGTTTTGATTGCATCGTTCATTGCATCCTCCTGATGACCCACTTTGCCTCAGCGAACGGCCAGAATCCTGACCGATCTTGCTAATTATGGAGAAGTTATACTGGCCGCATATCGTTGTGCCGCAGCAATCGCCCTGTCGTCAAAAATATACTGTTCGAAATGATGGCTTGCATCGGTGACGCGATAAATTTTCCATTTACCGTCTTCTATGCGCAGATACACTTTTAGCTGCAGTTTCCGCTCATTACCCACACCCAACTGAACGTTAACAACTTTCCCGGACGCAGAGTTAATCGCATTGCTTACGCTTAGGTCAGGGATCCACTCAGCCGCATAGTCCTGCGAATAGGTAAAATAGTCGGAACCGATAATTTCTTGTTCATAGAGAGAGGAAATTTTCTGCAGTCGGGAGAGTGTGTCTTGCGCAATATAGTCACGCATTTTTGGTGAATCGAGATTATCTTCTTTGCTGTCTGTAACGAAAGCAGTGAGGTAAAACTTGTAAAAGTCATGAGTACGTTTTTCCGGCGCATCCATTTGTGTTGAACATCCCGTCAGTAACAGGCACATCAAGAGAACGTAACGCATCAGCTTTTCCTGTAAATTTTGTAAGCAGGGCGTGCGGAGCGATATCCCGGGCCACCCCACATATCTCTTTGTCTGAAGTCAGAGTACCAGGTAGTGCCGTCATAAATTGCCATGTGACCCGCAGGATTACCGCCATCATAGGGCTGAATAACAACCACATCGCCTTCCTGTAACGTTTCACCTTGCCCTAAAACTCGAAAACCTGCTCGTTCAAGGTTACTGCCATAGTCCTTTGCGTTAGGTGCATTGCCAATATCCACGCCACCTGCACGTATTGCCTTACGGGTAAATTCTCCACAGCGTCTTTGCGATGAAGTTCCCGCATTCTGGCGTGCGTGCAGGGCTGCTGCGTGTTTGTTCCATGCCATGTGTTAACTCCTGTTGTATATGAAATCGTCACTAAACAACGGAAGCTACAATCCGGTTAGGCAAATAATGTCATTAAAAAGTTATATATTTCAGTGTCTTATATCTTTTTGTTGTTTTATTTGCCTGGTTGATGATATGCAGTAGATACGCTGCTGTTGCAACGAAAACAGAAGGTTTACATCGACAGGAAAGTTAAATACCATACCCCCCTATAGTATCAGGAGGGCGTATGCCGCATTCACCCGAAGATAAAAAACGTATTCTTACCCGCGTCCGTCGCATTCGGGGCCAGGTTGATGCCCTTGAACGCGCGCTGGAGTCGGGTGACCCCTGTCTGGCCATCCTGCAGCAAATTGCCGCCGTGCGCGGGGCTGCCAATGGCCTGATGGGCGAAATGGTTGAAATTCACCTCAAAGACGAGCTGGTAACGGGGGAAACTACGCCGGATCAGCGAGCCGTACGCATGGCGGAAGTCGGCCATTTGCTGCGCTCTTATCTAAAATAAACCCACACACCTGACAAAAAGGGAAGACATGATGAAATCTCGCGCTGCAGTTGCATTTGGTCCCGGCCAGCCGCTGAAAATCGTTGAAATCGACGTGGCACCGCCGAAGAAAGGCGAAGTGCTGATCAAAATCACCCATACCGGCGTGTGCCATACCGATGCGTTTACGCTGTCGGGGGACGATCCTGAAGGTGTCTTCCCGGCGGTACTCGGCCATGAAGGCGGCGGGATTGTGGTGGAAGTGGGTGAGGGCGTGACCAGCCTGAAACCGGGGGACCATGTGATCCCGCTGTACACGGCGGAATGCGGCGAGTGTAAGTTCTGTAAATCCGGTAAAACCAACCTCTGCCAGGCGGTGCGCGCCACCCAGGGGAAAGGGCTGATGCCGGACGGCACTACCCGTTTCTCTTATAACGGCGAGCCTGTTTATCACTACATGGGCACCAGCACCTTCAGCGAATACACCGTTTGCGCGGAGATCTCGCTGGCGAAGGTAAACCCGCAGGCGCCGCTGGATAAAGTCTGCCTGCTGGGCTGCGGCGTGACCACCGGTATTGGCGCGGTGCATAACACGGCAAAGGTCAAAGAGGGCGATACCGTGGCGGTGTTCGGTCTCGGCGGCATTGGTCTGGCGGTGATTCAGGGCGCGGTGCAGGCGAAGGCCGGTCGTATCATCGCGGTCGACACCAACCCGGAGAAATTCAGGCTGGCGGGTGAAATGGGCGCGACCGATTTCGTGAACCCGAAAGATCACGAAAAACCGATTCAGGACGTCATCGTAGAGCTGACCGACGGCGGCGTTGACTTCAGCTTCGAGTGTATCGGCAACGTCAACGTGATGCGTTCCGCGCTGGAGTGCTGCCACAAAGGCTGGGGCGAGAGCATCATCATTGGCGTGGCCGGTGCGGGTCAGGAGATTAAAACCCGTCCATTCCAGCTGGTCACCGGGCGCGTGTGGCGCGGTTCGGCGTTTGGCGGCGTGAAGGGCCGTACCCAGCTTCCGGGTATGGTTGAAGATGCCATGGCCGGCAAGATCCAGCTCGACCCGTTCATCACCCACCGTTTACCGCTGGAGCAGATCAACGAGGCGTTCGATCTGATGCACGAAGGAAAATCCATTCGTACCGTTATTCATTTCGGCGACAAGTAACTCTTCTGCCAGCGGTTTTTCACCGCTGGCGTTTCTTTAATAATCTTCTCTAAAGTGTGACCAGTGCGGCGTTTTTAGCCGTAATCTAAATCCCCACCGTGCCGATGACTATTTAACACGCGTGTTTTTACGCATCTTACCTATAAGAGAGTCGACGGTCATGGACAACACTACTTCGATGCTGGCACAGCGTAAGCTGAGCTTCTTGCATCACATCAGGCTGGTTCCGCTGTTTTCCTCCATTCTCGGTGGCATTATTCTTCTGTTTGCCTTGAGCTCGGGTCTGGCGGGTTATTTCCTGCTGCAGGCCGATCGCGATCAGCAGGATGTCACTTCCGAAATTCAGGTGCGTATGGGGCTGTCGAACAGCTCAAACCATCTGCGAACCGCGCGTATCAACCTGATCCACGCCGGTGCGGCAAGCCGTATCGCGGAGATGGATGCGATGAAGCAGAACATCAGCGAGGCTGAAAAGCGTATTAAGCAGTCCCAGGAGAGCTTTACCGCCTATATGAATCGTGCCGTGCGTACCGCTGAGGGCGCAGCGCTGGATGAGGATCTCAAGGCGCGGTACGACGCCTATATCGCGGGCATGCAGCCGATGGTGAAATTTGCCAAAAACGGCATGTTCGAAGCGATCATCAACCACGAAAACGAAACGGCGCGCCCGCTGGATGACGCTTACAACGCCGTTCTGCTGAAGGCGATTAAGATCCGTACCGACCGTGCGAATGCGCTGACGGCGCAGGCGCACAGCCGCACGCAGCTGGGCCTGATGTTTATGGTAGGCGCGTTTGCGCTGGCGCTGGTGCTGACGGCGATGACCTTTGTCGTGCTGCGCCGCACGGTAATCAATCCGCTGCAGCGTGCAGCGAAACGTATCGAGAATATCGCTAAGGGCGACCTGACGATGCCGGACGACGTGGCGGGGCGCAGCGAAATCGGCCGCCTGACGCGCGATCTGCAAACCATGCAGCACTCGCTTGAAAACACCGTGGGCACCGTACGTCAGGGGGCGGAGGAGATCTACCGCGGCACCAGCGAGATTTCAGCCGGTAACACCGATCTCTCTTCGCGCACTGAGCAGCAGGCTGCGGCCATTGAGCAGACCGCCGCGAGCATGGAACAGCTGACCGCGACGGTGAAACAGAACGCCGATAACGCCCATCATGCCAGCAAGCTGGCGGAAGATGCCTCCGGTAAAGCCAGCCGCGGCGGCCAGATGGTCTCCGGCGTGGTGAAAACCATGGGCAATATCTCCAGCAGCTCGAAGAAGATCTCTGAGATTACCGCAGTGATTAACAGCATTGCGTTCCAGACCAATATCCTGGCGCTTAACGCGGCGGTAGAAGCGGCACGTGCGGGTGAACAGGGGCGCGGATTTGCCGTGGTGGCAAGTGAAGTGCGCACTCTGGCAAGCCGCAGTGCGAATGCCGCAAAAGAGATCGAAAGCCTGATTAACGAATCGGTATCGCTGATCGACCAGGGCTCCGGCGAGGTTGTTGCCGCCGGTAACACCATGAATGAAATCGTCGAAGCGGTGAAACGCGTCACCGACATCATGCTGGAGATCGCCGCGGCGTCCGATGAGCAGAGTCGCGGTATCGTCCAGGTGAGCCAGGCGATTTCTGAGATGGATAAAGTGACCCAGCAGAACGCCTCGCTGGTGGAAGAAGCCTCCGCGGCGGCGGCGTCTCTGGAAGAACAGGGCGCGCGTCTGACCGAGGCGGTTGGCGCGTTTCGGTTGAACGGTGCAAAGTCGGGCCGCGCGGTGATCTCTGCGCCAGTGGCGAAGAATGCACCGTTGCGCCCGGCGGCGACGGTTTCCGGGGATAACTGGGAGACGTTCTGAGTGGCGTGTTGTGTCGGGTGGCGGCTTCGCCTTACCCGACCTACAAAAACTGACCTACAAAAAAGGGACCTTTCGGTCCCTTTTTCACATCTTATTTCTTATCGGGTAACGCGTACGCGATAACGTAATCACCGCGATCCGGCGACTGGCGGGCGCCACCGGCGTTAATGATGATGTACTGCTTACCGGTTTTCGGCGACACGTAGGTCATCGGGCCGGACTGGCTACCGACAGGCAGACGGTCTTTCCAGATCTCTTTCCCGGTGGCGGTATCAAACGCGCGCAGGTAGAAATCCTGGGTACCGGCAAAGAACAGCAGGCCGGACTGGGTAGAGAGCGACGCGCCCAGGGTTGGCATACCGATCGGGATTGGCATGTGCATGCGAATACCCAGCGGGCCGGTATCTTCCACCGTGCCGACAGGAACCTGCCACACCAGTTTGCCGGTTTTCAGGTCAACGGCTGACATGGTGCCAAACGGCGGCTTCTGACACGGAATGCCCAGCGGTGACAGGAAGCGTTCACGCATCGCGCCGAACGGCGTGCCGTCCATTGGAACAATTCCCATCTCGATGCCGCTGGCGTTTTTCGCCACGTTCGCGCGCGGTACCATGTAGTTTGCCAGACCCAGGCGCATATCGTTGACGAACATCAGGCTGTTGTTCGGGTCAACGGAGACGCTGCCCCAGTTCATCCCGCCGAGTGAGCCAGGGAACTGCAGGGAACGGTCGAGGCCCGGCGGGGTGAAGACGCCCTGATGACGCATCTCTTTAAACTGGATGCGGCACAGCAGCAGGTCGACAGGCGTCGCGCCCCACATGTCGGACTCGGTCAGCGTCTGGTTGCCAATCATCGGCATGCCAACGGAGTACGGCTGGGTTGGGGAGTAGCGTTCACCCTCAACGTTACCCGCCGGAACGGGGCGTTCTTCCACCTTCGCCACCGGCTTGCCGGTTTCGCGGTTAAGCATGAAGATCATGCCCTGCTTGCTGGTCTGCACCAGCACAGGCGTGGTGCCGCCTTTACCGTCTGGCAGATCGTACAGCAGCGGCTGGGAAGGCAGGTCGAAATCCCACAGATCGTGGTGGGTGGTCTGGAAATGCCAGCGCACCTGACCGGTGGTCGCGTCGACGGCGACGATGGAGGAGCTGTACTTATCGTCCAGCGCGGTACGCTCACCCGCCCAGAAATCCGGGGTGGCGTTGCCGGTTGGCAGGTAGATCAGGTTCAGTTTGGCGTCGTAAGACATCGCAGACCAGACGTTCGGCGTACCACGGGTGTAGGTCTGGCCTTCCGGCGGCAGGCCGGTCAGGTTCGGATTACCCGGATCCCACGCCCAGGCCAGCTTACCGGTGTGAACGTCGTAGGCGCGCACCACGCCCGGCGGTTCGCCGGTAGAGTAGTTATCCGCGACGCGACCGCCGACGACAACAACGTTCCCGGCAACCAGCGGCGTGGAGGTCTGCTGATAATACCCGGGCTTGATCTCGCCCATGCCGACGCTCAGATCCACGGTGCCATGGTCGCCAAAGTCTTCGCAGACCTTGCCGTTATCCGCGTTGATGGCAATCAGACGGGCATCGGTGGTGGGCAGGAACAGGCGGCGAGAGCATGCCGCTGGTGATGTCCCGGTCTGTGACGCTGTCACGTTTGCATGATCTTCAAAGTAGCCCAGACCGCGGCAGCGCTGCCAGTTCGGCGCGGTCGCTTTCGAATCATAACGCCATTTTTCTTTACCGGAATCCACGTCCAGCGCCAGCACTTTACTGTACGGCGTACAGACATACAGCGTGTCGCCAATCTGCAGAGGCGTGTTCTGATCTTCCGCACCCGAGCCGTTGCTCTGCGGAATATCGCCGGTGTGCGCAACCCACGCGACCTTCAGCGAGCTGACGTTTTGCTTGTTAATCTGGTCCAGCGCGGCGAAACGGTCGCCGTGGGTTGTGTTGCCCCAGTGCTCCCAGTTCTTTTGCTGCTCGCCGGGTGCGACGGGTTTCACCGGCACGGGTTCGTTCGCTGCCACGAGGGTTTGCGGCTTAAACATCCAGCCCAGGCTGATCAGCATGGCCACCGCGAGCACGGCCGCGACGCCAAAAGCGGGCGCCTTGTTCGCGGCGCTGCGGTTCGCAGCACGCAGGAAAGGCCAGACGATGGCGCAGAGGAAGGCCAGAACGGCAAAGGTAAACAGGCGAGAGAACAGCGGCCAGAAATCCCAGCCCGCATCGCTTACCGCCCAGAACAGCGAGACAATAAATGCGATGCTGTAAAGCACGATCCCGCTGGTGCGGTTGAGGAAAATCAGGATCGCGGCAATCACCATCACCACGCCCATGATCAGGAAGTATCCACTTCCGCCTACGGTGGCGAGCTTAAAGCCCAACCCGCCGACCGCCAGACCTATGAGCATCATCAGTCCGGCAAGAAGCCACTGCAGAATACGAGGTATCCCGCGCGGCGCGCTGCCAAATGCCATGTCTTTCTCCTTTCGATCCCCCGCAGCGTCGGGTATGTACCAGTTGGGTAATAATTGCGGGAGGAATAATGATTAATACGAGTGAATTCGGTTTTATAAAATGATTTGCGAACCATTTGGTGAATTCGCCGTTATGATAAAACTGTTAAATTGTTTTACGCAATTGTTAATGAATTATTCCGCATTAATTGATTAACGCACGGGCTAGTCCACTCTCCCCTAAGGGGAGAGGGTTAGGGTGAGAGGTGAAAAAGGTGTTATACCGGCATTGATTTACGGATAGCGCTCAGCAGCGTCTGTGCGCCCGTGGAAAGGGGGGTATCCACCCGGGTCAAAATGCCGATGGGTTCGCCGGCACCTGGGGAGGTAATCGGCAGGGCGATCAGCGTTCCCTGGCGTAAATCATCTTTTACCGCGCCGGAGGGAACGAACCAGACGTAGTCATAATCCAGGGTGAGCTGGCGTGAAAGCGAGGCCGACAGCGTTTCGATACACCCTGAAGGGAGCGTACATCCCTGCATCTGCAGCAAGGATTCGGCGGTCTGGCGGGGGACGGTCCCTTTCGGGCACACCACTACCGGCCACTCCATAACGCGGCTTAGCGTCACCGTGTCCTGCAGCAGGGGATGATTGGGACGAACCACCAGCTTCAGGGACTCCAGGAATAACAGTTCGTAATTGAGACCGCCCATCAGTTCAGGGTCGGACATGCGACCGATACCGATATCCAGCTCGCCCGATTTCAGCCCCGCGAGCAGCATGGTGTTATTCATGGTGGCTACCTGAATTGTGGTATGCCGCTGCTGCTTGTGGAACTGGCCGATAACCGGCGGAAGAATACCCAGCGCTGCGGTAGGCAAGGCGCCCACGCGCACCACCTCACTGGATTGCGCTTCTTTTCGATGCAGGGACTGGCCCGCGGTATTGAGCGCATCCAGCACTTTAACGGCGTGCGTAAGGAACTGTTCGCCCACGATGGTAAGCTGTGCGCCCAGCCGCCCGCGGTCAAAAAGACGGGCACCGGTCAGCTGTTCCAGCTCGTTGAGGGTTTTCGAGAGCGCAGGCTGGCTCAGGTTAAGAGTTTCAGCCGCACGCCCCAGCGTTCCCTGTTGAGCGACGGCCACAAATGTATGCAAATGGCGCAAGCGTATGCGCTGACTGAACAGACCATTTTTTTCCATAGGCGATGTTAAAAACAGAGCGATGCGGGTGACAAGTTAAGTTGTTTAATTTTGATAACCTGATAGCAAAATATTTTTAACATTTGATCTGTTTGAGTTACAACATGTTTTTCGGCAGGGGAATAAGAGCGAACGTCCTTGTTCATTTATCGCTCATTACTGAGGGGAAAGGGTTAAGCGGTTAGATCACGCCGTCACCGCCGTCAGAACACCACACCTGGCCGGACGTAAATGAACATTCATCCGAGGCCAGCGTGACGTACAGCGGGGCAATCTCGACGGGCTGACCTGGACGCCCCAGCGGTGTATCTCCGCCAAACTCCTTTACTTTTTCCATCGGTTGCCCGCCGCTGGACTGCAGTACCGTCCAGTAAGGCCCAGGGGCAACCGCGTTGACGCGAATGCCTTTTGGACCCAGCTGTTTGGCTAAGGATTTGGTAAATACCGCCAGACAGGCTTTTGTCTGGGCGTAGTCCAGCAAAACGGGGCTGGGCTTCACCGCCTGAACGGAGGAGGTATTAATGATAACGGAGGAGGCTTTCAGGTGGCGCAGGGCCGCTTTGGTGATCCAGAAAGGGGCATAGACGTTGGTTTTAAACGTCGCGTCAAAATCCTCGGTGGTCAGGTCTTCAAGCGATTCACGGAACTGCTGACGCCCCGCGTTATTGACCAGAATGTCCAGCCCGCCCAGTTTCGACACGGCTTCTTCGACCAGATTCTGACAGAAGGTTTCGTCCCGGACATCCCCCGGCAGCGCGACGGCCTTGCGACCTTCCGCTTCGATCAGGTCGATGACCTCAGAGGCATCTTTTTCTTCTTCAGGCAGATAGTTGATGGCAACGTCAGCACCTTCACGGGCATAGGCGATAGCAACCGCGCGACCAATACCGGAGTCTCCGCCGGTAATCAGCGCTTTTTTGCCGGCAAGGCGGCCATGTCCTTTATAGCTTTTTTCCCCGTGGTCGGGTACAGGCTGCATTTCGGATGCCAGTCCCGGCGGCGTTTGCGGCTGTTCCGGGAACGGGGGCTGCGGGTAAGCGTTCGTACGTTGTTTTGTATCACTCATAGCTGACTCCTTAAGCCAAGGGGTGAGATTTGATGGATAACTGCAGCGTTAACGCTTCGCTGAATTATTTCTGCAAACGATCAACACGGACGACGGCAGGAGATGATTTTTTATCAAGCGAGCCGTTGATACTGATCATCTGGTCGGGTTTTACCGTTCTGCCGTCGAAAACTGCTTGGGGAATAATAACGTCGATTTTTCCGGTTTTATCCTGAAATACAAACTTATCGCCGCTACCATCAATAAGATTACCGCGTAATGAAATTGTCGCACCGTCGTGCATTTGTTTTGCCTGATCGATGGTCATAATACGCGCATCGTCGGTTCCGCGATATCCGCTATCAAGCGCGTGCGGTGGCGGCGGGGCTTCACCTTTTTGTAACCCGCCGTTATTATCAGCCCATGCGGTTGGAACCAGAAATATCAATAAAGCGGAAATAAGTGATAATTTCATCCGATATCCTTCATTTTGGGTGTCTTGACTTATTAAGTATTGTTGCTATTTCTTTATGTGGCAAATGTGATAAGTCCTAAAAACATTCGCGTGAAAAATCAAACTTATCGGATAATAAGCGAAACGGTGACGATGACCATGAAGCGTGAAAATGAAAAGTTACCCGGGATAGATGAGCATTATCGTTTGCTGACGTTTGAATACGCGTTTCGTCAGGTCGGTTTTATTGTTCTGTTGGCTATTATCGTCGCGGCGATTGCCGGTCTGTTTTCCAGCGGAATGGTCAGCGACACGGTCAAAATGAATTCCGCTAAATCACTGACCATAAACTATGAACGCTTTGGACGGCGGGAGACAGAAACGCGAATGGAGCTGGCGTTCCCGGTGCAGACAGAGGGAAAGTATGTCCTCAGCATGACCAGCGAGAGCAGCGAGGTTTACGAGCCTGGCAGCGTCTGGCCGCAGCCTGACAGCATGTTCAGCCGAGGGAAGACCCTCTATTTTGTCTATAACAATCTGAAAAAGTCAGACAGCTTCTCTGTGTTACTCTTCAGCACGCCTTCCAGAGCCGGTAAATGGAACACAGTCATCCGCGTCAACAGCGAGCCGGAGATTAACATCTGGCAATTCATTTACCCGTAGGAGGCTGATATGGATATGGTCTTTCGCGCGCTGGCGATTTATCTGTTCCTCATGGTGGTATTTAAAGTGGCCGGACGTCGCGCGCTGTTGCAGATGACCAGCTTTGATCTCATTCTGCTCCTGATAATTAGTGAAGCTACTCAGCAGGCGCTTCTCGGACAAGATTTTTCCGTCACCGGCGCGATGATTACCATTACCACGCTGGTGGTGGTAGATATTATATTTGGACTGATGAAGAAATATTTTTCCCCGGTTGAGAATATTCTGGATGGCACTCCCGTGATTCTGGTTGAGAACGGCGTGCCGTTAGCCGACAAACTGAAAAAAGTGGATGTCTCCTGCGATGATATTCTGGTGTCAGCCCGGCAAAATAATGGAATTACAGAAATAAGCGATATTAAATATGCCATACTTGAACGCAATGGACATATTTCGATCATTCCTTTCGAGAAATAAGAGGCGGAAAGATGAGCAATCTTTTTCACGACAACAATTATACCGTGGGTGAACTAACAAAAAAGCTGGCAAGCAAATTAACCGATCTCGGACTTCGCTTAACCACCGCGGAATCCTGCACGGGCGGCAAGCTCTCAGTGGCGCTTTGCGCTGAGGAAAACACCGCCGAATTTTATGATGTCGGCCTAGTCGTGTTCAGCGACGAAGCCAAAACGCGGATCCTCGGCGTGCGCCCTGAAACGCTCGCGCGCTATACCGCCGTCAGTGAACAGACGGTTACCGAGATGGCTGCCAGTATTCGCGACATCGCCCAGGCGGATATCAGCATCGCCATCAGCGGCTACGCAGGCCCGGAAGGGGGCGACGACGGCACGGCGGCGGGGACGGTCTGTTTTGCGTGGAACATCCGCGGCGAGACGAAGACTCGCACCGTGCTTTTCTCCGGTGACTGTCAGGACGTGGTGGAAAAAGCGGTGCATTTCTCGCTGGCCGAGCTGCTGGCAGCATTGTCGGACGGGCATAACGGTTGATTTCACGAGGAGGTTCTATGGCGGTCGTAGTGATTACCGGTGGGACGGCGGGCGTGGGAAAAGCCACGGCGCTGCACTTTGCAAAGGCAGGTTACGATGTTGGCCTCATCGCCCGCGATGAGGCAAGCCTGCACTCCACCCAGGAAGAGTTGCGCCGCTTCGGCGTGAATGCGCACGCCGTGCAGGCTGACGTCGCCGACAATCAGGCGGTGGTGGATGCCGCTAACGAAATTGAGTATCGCCTCGGCGCGATTGATGTCTGGGTCAACAACGCCATGGGGGCCGTGCTGGCACCGTTTCGCACCCTTACGCCGGACGAGTTTCGTCGCGTGACTGAGGTGACGTACCTCGGCTACGTGAACGGCACCCGCGCCGCTCTCGAACTGATGGTTCCGCGCGACAGGGGCGTGATTATCCAGGTGGGGTCCGCGCTGGCCTACCGTTCCATTCCATTGCAGTCAGCCTATTGTGGTGCCAAAGCGGCGATCCGCGGGTTTACCGATGCGGTGCGTACGGAACTGATGCATGAGAACAGCCGGGTTCAGCTTTCGATGGTGCAGATGCCGGGGCTCAATACCCCGCAGTTCGAATGGGCGAGGAATAAGTTCGCCTGGGCGATGCGGCCAGTGCCGCCGGTCTTTGAGCCTGAGGTGGCCGCGAGCGCTATCTTCAGGGTGGCGCAAAAACCGGTTCGCGAGCTGTGGGTAGGCAGCAGCACCATCCAGTCGATTGTCGGGCAGTTTCTCTTCCCGGGTTTTCTGGACCGGCTGATGGTCAGGAAAGCCTGGGAAGGCCAGATGACCGACGATCTGAACGCGCCGGATCGCCGGGACTACCTCGACCAGCCGGTTAACGATCTGCATAAAATCCATGGCCGCTTTACTGACGAGGCGAAAACCTGCGCGCCGTCCGTCACCTCCGGCATGCCGGGTAAAGTGGCGCTGGGCGCGCTCGCGGTGGCAGGGATAGTGCTGACGCGTCTGATAACCCGCCGGAAACCGTAATCAGCGCAGCGCGCTACGGTGCGTCCAGAACCAGCGATAGCCGTAGCCGCCAAGGCTGAGCTCAACGGTTTTACCGCAAATCAGCGCGTCATCGTAGCGCTTGTCCTCGAGACAGGCGGTCCAGGTGGCGTTGCGGATCCCTTTTGCGGTGAACTGCACCGGCTGGTCGCTAAAGTTGACGAAGGTCAGGATGCTGCGCTCGTCGGTCTCGTAATAGATCCCCAGCACTGCGTCATCATCGATTGTGATAAGTCGAAAAGGCGCAACGGCAATTTCGGGGAACTCCGAGCGGGTATTGGCAATATCGATTATCCGGTGCAGGAGCGAGTTGTGGTGAAGCAGCGAATCGGCGACGTTGACTTTCTGATAGCGGTAAGGGCCATGGTCGATAATCGGGGCGATAAATTTTTCAGGGTCGGCCGCGGAGAAACCGCCCCCTTGTGACCCCGCCCACTGCATCGGGGTGCGAACGGCGTAGCGCTCCTCCAGCTCCAGGTCGTCACCCATACCTATCTCGTCGCCGTAGCGCATCACCGGGACACCCGGCAGGGAAAACAGCACCGCGTGACAGAACGCCAGCCGCTTCCGATCGCCATTAAGCATCGGCGCCAGGCGGCGGCGGATCCCGCGCTGATAGACGTTCATCTCCTCATCAGGGGCGAAGGTATCGAGGACAAACTGTTTGTCTTTCTGGCTGATACCTTCAAGATCCAGCTCGTCGTGATTGCGCAGCCAGTTGGCAAAACAGCAGGCGTCAGGCGGGACGATCGTCTTCTTCACCGCATTGCGCAGCGGGCGGGCGCTTTTGCGGGCCAGGCTGACGTAGAAATACTTGTTGAGCCAGAAATTCAGCACCAGATTCAGGCGGTCATTATTGCCAAAGTAGTCCTGATAGGCCTCTACCTCGACGTCCACCTCACCCAGCAGGATCGCGTCCGGATTCCGCTGTTCGATAAGACGGCGCATATGCTCGAGGATCCACAGGCCCTTTTTTTCATCACCGTTTCCCGCCTGCGTGGTCAGGTGGGAGGCGGCATCGAGGCGAAACCCCGACACGCCCAGCTTGAGCCAGAAGAGGATGATATTCTCAATCTCTTTCAGCACCGCGGGCGAGGTGAGGTTCAGATCCGGCTCGTGGCGATAAAACATGTGCCGGTAGTATTGTCCCGCCTCGTCGTCCCAGCTCCAGATGCTCTTCTCCACGCCGGGGAACATGGGGGGCGTATCGTCCTCGTCGTTATCCGACCAGAGGTAATAATCACGATAGGGTGACGCCGGGTTGCGGCGCGCCTGCTGGAACCAGGGATGTGCGTCCGACGTGTGCTGGATCAGCAGCTCGATTATCACCTGCATGCCAAGCTCGCGGGCCTGTTCGATAAAGGCGATGATATCGGCCAGTTTTCCGAAGCGGGGGTCCACCTGAAGATGGTCGCTGACGTCGTAGCCTTCATCGAGAAAGGGCGTCAGGTAAAACGGGGTGATCCAGATGACCGTCGCCCCCATCCGGCGAATGTAGCGCAGCTTGGCCGCGATCCCGGCGATGTCCCCGCAGCCATCGCCGTTCAAATCATAAAATAGCGCGGTATCAATCTGATAAATAATGGCTCGTGTATGCCAGTCCGTCATAGCGTTCCTCAGTGATAGCCTTCAGTATCCGAAACTTTTCCCCGAAAGACGTAGTAGCTCCAGGCGGTGTACACCAGGATCACCGGAATAATCAGTAATGTCCCTACCAGCATAAACAGCTGGCTGGCAGGCGGGGCCGCGGCTTCCCACAGGGTGATGCGCGGCGGAATAATGTTCGGCCAGAGGCTGATGCCGAGCCCGCTAAACCCGAGGAAAATAAGCCCCAACGTCAGCAGGAAAGGGCGAGAGTGGCTGTCCGGATTGCGGGTCAGGCGCCAGATCAGCACGCTGAAAAGCCCGACCAGCAGAGGAACCGGCAGGAACCAGAAGAAGTTGGGCAAGGTAAACCAGCGGTCGGCCACGTACTGCCAGCCGAGCGGCGTCCAGATGCTGACTACCGCGATAACCACCATCAGCGCCAGCAGCACGTGGCGGGTCAACTCGCGCATGCGGACCTGCAGCGCGCCTTCGCTTTTCATAATGAGCCAGGTGGTGCCCAGCAGCGTGTAGGCGACGACCAGTCCGATGCCGCAGAAGAGGTTGAAGGGGGTGAGCCAGTCCAGCGCAGAGCCGACAAAACGTCGGCCCTCCACGTCAAAGCCGTTGATCACGGCCCCCACCACCACGCCCTGGCTGAAGGTGGCAAGCAGGGAGCCGCCGGCAAAGGAGTAGTCCCAGAATTTGCGGTGCGACGGCGTGGCTTTGAAGCGGAACTCGAAGGCGACGCCGCGAAATATGAGACCGATCAGCATCGCGGTGAGGGGGATCGTCAGCGCATCAATAATGACCGCATAAGCCAGCGGAAACGCGCCGAACAGCCCCGCGCCGCCGAGCACCAACCAGGTCTCGTTGCCGTCCCAGACGGGCGCCACGCTGTTGACCATCACATCGCGCTCTTTCGCATCGCCCACAAAGTTAAACAGCAGACCGATGCCCAAATCAAAGCCATCCATGATGATGTACATCAGCGTGGCAAAGACGATGATGGCAAACCAGATAACAGAGATATCGACGCCCATCAGATTCTCTCCTCTTCCGGAACAGATTCAGCGGCAGACAGCGGACGGGCAGGCGTGCCCGAGATGTTTGAGGTCAGCGTATCGACAGGCTGTGGACCTTTCTTAATCAGCCGGATGAGGTAAACATAGCCCACGCCAAACACGGAAGAATAGACAACAAAGAACGCCAGCAGGCTGATGCTCATCTGCAAGGTGCTGTGCAGCGATACCGCGTCGATGGTGCGCAGATAACCATAGACCACCCACGGCTGTCGGCCCACTTCGGTGGTTACCCAGCCGGCGAGCAGCGCCAGCAGCCCGGCAGGCCCCATGCAAAGGGCAAACCAGTGGAACGGGCGCGACTGGTAAAGCCGATGACGATAGCGTAGCCAGACGCTAACCAGGCCGAGAGTTATCATCAGCAGCCCCATCCCGACCATCACGCGGAACGACCAGAAAACGATGGTTGAATTTGGCCGATCCTCTTTTGGAAAGTCTTTCAGCGCGGGGACCTGTTTATCCAGGCTGTGCGTCAGGATAAGGCTGCCGAGCGCGGGGATCTCCAGTCCGTATTTGGTGCGCTCTTCCTCCATATCCGGCAGACCAAACAGCAGCAGCGGGGTGGCCTCGCCGGGCGGATTTTCCCAGTGGCCCTCAATGGCGGCAATTTTTGCCGGCTGATGCTCAAGCGTGTTCAGGCCGTGCATATCGCCCACCACCGCCTGAATGGGTGCGACCAGCAGCGCCATCCACATCGCCATGGAAAACATGGTGCGAACGGCAGGCGTATCGTTACCGCGCAGCAGATGCCATGCCCCCGATGCCCCGACAAACAGCGCACTGCTGAGAAACGCGGCGATAGCCATATGGATAAGGCGGTAAGGGAAGGAGGGGTTAAAGATGATGGCCAGCCAGTCCTGCGGGATCACCTGGCCATTCTCAATGGTGAAGCCCTGCGGCGTGTGCATCCAGCTGTTTGAGGCGAGGATCCAGAAGGTCGACATCAGCGTGCCGAGCGCTACCATGCAGGTTGAAAAGAAGTGCAGGCCGGGACCGACCTTATTCCAGCCGAACATCATGACGCCAAGGAAACCGGCCTCCAGGAAGAAGGCGGTTAAGACCTCATAGGTCAGGAGTGGGCCGGTAATACTGCCCGCGAACTGCGAGAACCCGCTCCAGTTGGTGCCAAACTGGTACGCCATCACCAGCCCGGAAACGACGCCCATGCCGAAGTTAACGGCAAATATCTTAAGCCAGAAATGGTATAGCGAACGCCAGACGTCGTTTTTGGTGCGCAGCCACATGCCCTCCAGCACCACCAGATAGCTGGCGAGACCGATGGTGATCGCGGGAAACAGGATGTGGAACGAGACGGTAAAAGCGAACTGAATTCTGGCCAGATGAAATGCATCGAGTTCGAACATGGTCCGTACCTCTGAGACGATGGGGCACGCGAATTGCCGGGCAGTTCAGGGCTGCCCGGCAAACCGATTACGGTTTAGTCTTACCGGCACCCAGCTCGGCACCGGTCAGCGGGTCGGAATGTGGATCGGATTTCGTGCGGGCAGACATCGCCTTGACCAGGGTTGCCTGCTCGGTTGTGAGCGTGACGCTGGCACTGCCATCGCCGCCATCCACCGCAGGCTGGGGGGACTCAACGTGATCGAAGTGTTTATCGCTGTTCCAGCTTCCGCGAACCTCTCCACCTTCTGACATATTGTAGTACTTGTTGGTGAATTCCTCGACTGGCGGCAGTTTCCCCGGCGGGAAGTTATTACGGATGGACTGCAGCGCCTTCTCAAAGGAGAGCTGATGCGCCGCCTCACGCGTCATCAGAAACGCCAGCGCGTCCTTTACGCCGGGATCGTCGGTCACGTTGATCAGCCGTTCATAGATGATTTTCGCTCTGGCTTCCGCTGCCACGTTTGAGCGCAGGTCCGCCGTCGGCTCCCCGATGGTATCGACGTAGGCCGCGGTCCAGGGTACGCCCGCAGAGTTAGTGAGCGGGGTACCGCCGCCATAGAGCAGGGAGGTGATGTGGCTGTCATTCCCGTTTTCGGTCATGGAGCGATACAGTTCGGCCTCATTTTCCACCCCTTCCGCCAGCGCGCCTTTGGCACCTTTATTCAGCATTCCGACCAGGGTACCGATGATTTCGAGGTGGCTTAACTCCTCCGTCGCGATATCCATCAGCATGTCCTTGCGGCCCGGATCGTCATCGCTCAACCCTTGCGTAAAGTAGCGGCAGGCGGCGGCCAGTTCACCCTGCGGCCCGCCAAACTGTTCCAGTAAAAGGTTGACAAGGCCGGGGTTGGGTTCGGCGACGCGAACCGTATATTGCAGCTGTTTGACGTGTCGAAACATAGGCACTCTCCTGTGGATTATTTTTTCGCTTCGACACCCGATGCGTCTGAACGCAGCAGGAACTGTTCCGTCGTTTGCGGGATATGGCGAATCAGCCAGTCGGCCATTTCACGTTCTTCTGCGAGGATCGTCTCAATAGCGGGTATCGAAGCAGTGTCCCCGGCTTTTTTGGCCGCTGCCAGCAGGGAGGTATAGCAGGCGATTTCAAACTGTTCGAAAACATAGCCGCTGATCGAGCCCTTCACGATTTCGTCTGAAGGGAACATGCCGCCGATGGATTGCCCCAGCGCCGCCATTTTGCTCATCGAGTCTTTTAAGACCGAACGAGAAATATCATTACGGTCGAGGATTTCCTCCAGCAATGTGATTTGCCGTTTTGTCTCATTAATATGCTGTTCAATTCTGGCGCGAACATCAGGATAATTATCGATACGGCTGGCCATGGATTCCAGCATAGATTCGGCTTGCTTTTCCATCGCATGGGCATCGCGTAGCCAGTCATGGTAGTGTTCTACGTGATTCATCATTGTATCCTCATTAGGGTTCGCTTATTTGGTCTCACTTTCAGCAGCCTGATCGGCACGCGCGGCACTGTAGCCAGATAAATGGCCGACAATATTGGCGTAAATACTGATGATAATGACCCACAGCACGCTGTTCTTCCACCATATTACGGAAGGGATGGCGAGAATGAACCATATTATGGCTGCCGTTAAATGGCACCGTTTAATTGTCCTGGGACTGATGCTCATTTTATTTAACCTGTATTATTGCGTCATTTCTGCGCTTTTTGGTTAATATTTCCAACGGCCAGGTCGGTGAGTTTAAGGTCGGTCTCTTTTTCTTCTTCCAGGGTTTCGGCAAGAAGTTTAACGGCTTTTTTATAGCCCAGTTGTTCTGCTAATGTGGCAAGGGTACCGTAGCTGGCTATTTCGTAATGCTCAACTTTTTGTGCAGCAGCAATTAACGCGGCATCACGCACTTCATTTTTTTCCGTACTTTCGATGACTTCGTTGGCTTCTTCAATTAAGCCTTCCATCGCCACGCACTTCATGCGTTTGATCTTAATACCGTCTTCCTGCTCGACGATCTGGTCAATACGTTCAATCTGACCCTGCGTTTCCTCCAGGTGTGCGGTAAAAGCGGCGCTCAGCTTCTCGCTGGACGCGGCGCGGGCGAGCTTGCTCAGCGCGCGGGTAAGCTGCTTTTCTGCGCTGTAGGTATCCGACAGAAGATGAATAAATACATCCTCAACACTTTTCATATTCATAATAATTACGCTCCGGTAAAATAAAGAAAGGGTACTGCGAGCTATTTAGCCCGCAGCATGCTCTCAGGTTTTATTAAAAGAGTTTTAAATAAGATCAGGAGTTATCAGATTTACGGCCTCCGCCGTGACTGTTCTGGCCCCCTTTCTTACCCGCTTCAGATGCGCGTTGCGGATCGTTTTTGAAATTCCCACCGCTGTGCTGGCCACCTTTACGTCCAGCTTCTGATGCTTTTTCACGGTCTTCAGCGAAATTACCGGAACCACCACGATGCTCTGCCATATTAAACCTCATAGTCATATATTGGTTATGTCAGTACGATACGAAAATATTCCGTATCACTCGTCGTTCGAGTAATAACTCTAGTCGCTGTGCGTCATCCGTCAAATGCGTTTTGCTATTTGCGGTTGCGTTATTTTTAAGTATTTGTAAATTTGCGCTTCGCTTAAAATGGAAATATGGATAGGCAGGAAGGGCTTGTAAACAACCATTCAGATTAATCCTAACTTCGAGCTAAAAATTTGAAAGGTGAGGATAAAAATAATGGCGTGCTCAAATTGATTAATTTGCAGTCAGGAGAAAAAGAAAAAATACTCCTTTATAGCTAGAAAGCGGAACCCTAAATAATTATAAGGAAAATCCTGGATAAAAGCGTTCAGGTCGAAAGGGCGGTTCCGTTCGGATCCGTTCGGGGGCCAGTAGCACACGGTTTGACCACTGTCGTCTTAAGATCACAAATCAGAAATTCTTCCCCCCGGAAGGAACGGGTTTCTCTACACTCCAGGTAATATTCACTGGAGGCATGACATCATGGCGAACACCATCACGGCTGATGACATTCGGGAACACTTTTCGCAGGCTATGTCGGCGATGTACCAGCAGGAAGTTCCGCAGTATGGCACCTTGCTCGAACTGGTTGCGGACGTAAACCTGGCGGTTCTGGAAAATAATCCACTATTACATGAACAACTCGCTAACGCCGATGAGCTTGCGCGCCTGAACGTTGAGCGTCACGGGGCGATCCGCGTCGGCACGGCACAGGAACTTTCAACCCTGCGTCGTATGTTTGCCATTATGGGGATGTACCCGGTCAGCTATTACGATCTCTCTCAGGCGGGGGTACCGGTCCACTCAACGGCGTTTCGCCCGATCGATGATGCGGCGCTGTGTCGAAATCCGTTTCGTATCTTTACCTCGCTGCTGCGCCTTGAGCTGATTGAAAACGTCGCGCTGCGCGAACGTGCCGCAGAGATCCTCTCTCACCGGAACATCTTTACCCCCCGCTGTCTGGAACTGATCGACCTCCACGAGTCGGAAGGGCACTTTACTGACGCACAGGCCCACGAGTTTGTACAGGAAGCGTTGGAAACCTTCCGCTGGCACCGCCATGCTACGGTCGATCAGGAGACCTATCTGGCCCTGAGCAACGAGCATCGGCTGATTGCCGACGTGGTCTGCTTCCCGGGCTGCCATATTAACCACCTCACGCCGCGCACGCTGGACATTGACCGGGTGCAGGAGCTGATGCCGAAGTACGGTATTGAGCCAAAAATACTGATCGAAGGCCCGCCGCGTCGCGAGGTGCCCGTCTTATTGCGTCAAACCAGCTTTAAGGCGCTGGAAGAGCCGGTGCTGTTTGCCGGGGAACATAAGGGTACCCACACCGCGCGCTTCGGTGAGATTGAGCAGCGCGGCGTGGCGCTGACGCCGAAAGGCCGGGAACTGTACGATAGTCTGCTTTCCCAGGCCGGTACCGGTAAAGATAACCTCACGCACCAGCTGCATTTGCGGGAGATCTTTGGCGCTTTCCCGGACAGCGAGCTGTTAATGCGCCGTCAGGAGCTGGCCTATTTCCGCTATCGTTTGACGCCAGCGGGTGAAGCGCATCGCCATGCGTTCCGGCCGGGAGACGATCCGCAGCCGCTGATTGAGCGCGGATGGGTGGTTGCCCAGCCGATCACCTACGAAGATTTCCTCCCGGTCAGTGCTGCGGGGATTTTCCAGTCCAATCTCGGGAACGAAACCCAGGCCCGCAGCCACGGTAACGCCAGCCGCGATGCGTTTGAAGACGCGCTGGGCTGTCCGGTGTATGACGAGTTTGCGCTCTATCAGGAGGCTGAAACCCGCAGCAAACAGCGTTGCGGTTTGCTCTGAAATCGTTACTCTGCTGGGGTGTGATGGAAAAAATAAGGTCGTTATGCAAAATCCTTCCGCCCCTGTGGTTGAAACGCGCCAGGGCGCACTGTCTGGTTTAACCGATGAAAATGTCCACGTCTGGTGCGGTATTCCCTACGCCGCACCGCCCGTGGGGGAGTGGCGCTGGCGCTCACCTCGGCCTCCTGAACGCTGGGATGGCCTGCGCGAGGCTACGGCTATCTCGCCCTCAAGCTGGCAAAGCAGCGAGTATTGTCAGGAGTTAGGCGGCGGCGATCCGGGCCAGTTTTCCGAAGATTGTCTCTACCTTAACGTCTGGTCCCCCAAAGAGCGCACCGGGGCGCTTCCGGTTATGGTCTGGCTGCACGGGGGCGGGTTTACGATTGGTGCCGGAGGCCTGCCGCCGTATAACGGCAAAGCGCTGGCCACGCGCGGCGTGGTTGTCGTGACGATCAACTACCGTCTCGGTCATCTCGGCTTTTTCGCCCATCCCGCGCTGGAAGGCGAGGAAGGGCGCGTGGTGCATAATTTTGCCCTGCTGGATCAAATCGCCGCCCTCGAATGGGTGCGGGAGAACATCGCCGGGTTTGGTGGCGACCCAGACAATGTGACCCTGTTTGGTGAATCTGCCGGCGCGCGCAGCGTGCTCTCTCTGCTGGCCTCGCCGCTGGCAGCAGGATTATTCCATAAGGCGATAGTGCAAAGCGGATACACCTTGCCGGACACGCCGCGTGAACAGGCGCTGCAAAAAGGGGAGGCGCTGGCCGCCCATTTTGGCCTGGAGAAGGCGACTGCTGAGCAGCTGCGCGCCATTCCGCCGGAGGCGTTCTGGCCGTTAACCGCACCGCTGAACGTCGCCCCGGCGCCCATCGTCGGGGATTGCGTTCTGCCCGAAGCCATGCTGGACGTCTTTTTTGCCGCCCGTCAGCATCCCGTGCCGGTGATGATTGGCTCCAACAGCGATGAAGCCAGCGTGATGGCGGTGTTTGGCATCGATCTCGCGGGGCAAATTCAGAAGCTTCGCCGGGAGCGTCGCTTCGGGCTGGGGCTGATTAAGCTGCTCTATCCGGGCGTGAAAGGCGATGAAGAGTTGGGCAGACAGGTGTGCCGCGACATGGCGTTCACCACGATGGGCTATGTGGTGATGCAGGCTCAGCAGCGCGTGGGTGGATTGTGCTGGCGTTACTGGTTTGACTATGTCGCCGAGGCGGAACATGGCACGTATATCAACGGCGCCTGGCACGGCAACGAAGTGCCCTACGTCTTCGATACCCTCGGCCAGGTGGAGCCTTCACGCCAGTATGTCAACGAACGGGATCTGCAGTTTGCAGCCCAGGTGGCGGATTACTGGGTGAGCTTCGCGCGATACGCAGGGCTTCGCGACACCCTGCCCGGGCCGACGCACTGGCCCGCGTGTCGCAAAGGGCGGGACGTTCTGTTACGCATTGGTGTGAATAAACATGCAGCTTTCAGGCTTGAAAACCGCTTTATGCGCGCCCGCATGAGCCTCTTCAAACGGGTGATGAAGCACCACGTCAGCCTCGATTAAGCAAACAGGCGCGAAACGCCGCCAGTCCATTTTCCTCGCCTGGCGTTTCGCGCAGCACCAGCCGGTAGCTTGCGCCGGTTTTTATGCTGGTTTCATAGGGCCGTAGCAGCCTTCCCGCGCGGACATCTTCTTCCACCAGCGTTTCGTCGGCGATGGCAACGCCCAGCCCCTGAATGGCGGCCGTAATGGCGAGATCCATCGTGTCGAAGTGTTGATTTTTGTGCATGACAAAGCCCGGACCTTCCTGTTTCGTCAGCCACAGCGACCAGTCTGTCTTATCCCTTGTGGGGTGCAGGAACGTCAGCGAGCCCAGCGCTGCTCCTGCCCGCACCGGGCTTATCACCGGGGTGAGCGCCTCCTCGAACAGCAGATCGCCTGCGCTCATGTGCGTGCCGAACACGATGGCCGCGTCGTAAGATTCGGTTTTGAAATTGACGTTGTGATCGGTGGTGGTGGTCAGCGCAATTTGCAGATCCGGATGCTCGCGCTCCACCTCCAGCAGGCGCGGCACCAGCCAGCGCATGGCGCAGGTGGGGGCCTTGAGCCGGATCACGGTGTGCTGGCTGCGGGCCTGGTCGGCCACGGACAGCAGCTGCTCGAAAGCGGACTGCAGCTCCGGAAGCAGAGCGCTGCCCTGCGGTGAGAGGCGCAGCCCGCGCGCGTGGCGTTCAAAAAGCGGAAAGCCAAACCACGCCTCAAGGGAGGCAATCTTGCGGCTCACGGCCCCCTGCGTCAGACACAGTTCTGCGGCGGCATGGGTCAGATTCAGGTGACGCGCGGTGACTAAAAATGCGTCGATGGCGTTAAGCGGGAGCGAACGGCGCGACATGGAAAATCCTCAGATATGCATTTTTTTCATGGCTATTATGACAACAATTCGATTGTCCCGACAGCACAGATGTTGTTTGAATAGTTATGCAATGTCCATGAGAAGGGAAAGAGGATGACTTTACGAACGCCTGTGCAAACGCGCTCCAAACTGCCCGATGTGGGCACCACCATTTTTACCGTTATCGGCCAGCTCTCGGCGCAGCATAACGCGATTAACCTTTCTCAGGGCGCACCGAATTTTTCCTGCGACCCGAAGCTGATTGCGGGCGTCACCCGCGCAATGGAGGCGGGGCATAACCAGTATGCGTCAATGACCGGCCTGCAGCCGCTAAAAGAACGTATTGCCGATAAAATTGCCACGCTCTACGGCACGCGGTATGACCCTGCCAGCGAGGTGCTGGTGACCGCCAGCGCCAGCGAAGGGCTCTATTCGGCAATAAGCGGGCTGGTGCATCCAGGTGATGAGGTGATCTACTTTGAGCCGTCATTTGATAGCTACGCGCCGATTGTCCGTCTGCAGGGGGCAACGCCGATTGCCATCAAGCTCACCGTGCCGGATTTTGCCGTCAACTGGGATGAGGTTCGCGCCGCGATCACCCCGCGCACGCGCATGATTATCATCAATACGCCGCACAACCCGAGCGGTCAGGTTTTCTCCGCCAATGACCTGCAGCAGCTGGCGGCCCTGACGCGCAATACCGACATCATTATTTTGTCTGACGAAGTGTACGAACACGTCGTTTTTGACAATGAACCGCACCACGGGATGGCCACGCACCCGCAGCTGGCGGAGCGTAGCGTAATTATTTCCTCTTTCGGAAAAACCTATCACGTCACCGGGTGGCGCGTGGGTTACTGTGTTGCCCCGGCGGTACTGATGGACGAGATTTGTAAAGTCCATCAATTTTTAATGTTTTCTGCCGATACGCCAATGCAGCACGCGTTTGCTGAGCATATGGTCGACCCGCAAACCTGGCTGTCGCTGTCGGCGTTTTACCAGCGTAAGCGCGATCTGCTGCACAGCCTGCTGGCCGATTCGCCGTTTACGCTGCTGCCGAGTGCCGGATCGTTCTTCATGCTGGCGGACTACAGCCAGTTCAGCGACGAGCGCGACAGCGAGCTGGTGAAACGGCTGATCGTCGAGTACGGTGTTGCCACCATTCCGCTGTCGGCGTTTTATGCGGACGGTACGGATAATAAATTGATTCGTCTCTCTTTTGCGAAAGATGAGGCGACGTTACGGGCAGGTGCCCAGGCCCTGTGTCGGGTTAAACCACGCTAAGGAGTATGAGATGAAATTACGCGCGCTAGTTGTCGGCATGGGATTGCTGTGTACCTTTTCCTCCTTCGCGGCGTCCGAGCTGCGTTACGGTCTGGAAGCAGAGTATCCGCCGTTTGAAAGCCGCAATGCGGCAGGCGAGCTGGAAGGGTTTGACGTTGAGCTGGGGAATGCCATCTGCAAAGCGGCAGCGCTGAAGTGCAGCTGGGTGGAAACCTCGTTTGATGCGCTGATCCCGGGGCTGGTGGCGAAGAAATTCGACGCCATCAACTCGGCGATGAACATTACTGAGCAGCGCCGCAAGAGCATTGATTTTACCCAGCCAATCTACCGTATTCCGTCACAGCTGGTCGGCAAGGCCGGTACGGCGGTTGAGGCGACGCCTGAAGGGTTGAAGGGCAAAACCATCGGCGTGCTGCAGGGTTCCATTCAGGAAACCTATGCCAAAGAGCACTGGGAAAAGCAGGGTGTCACCGTGGTGTCTTATAAAGATCAGAATATGGCCTGGGGCGATCTGCTGAATGGCCGTATCGACGCCTCGCTGGTCATGTCCGCGGCCGGGCAGGCAGGTTTCCTCAGCAAGCCGCAGGGGAAAGGGTTTGGCTTCATCGGCAAACCGGTGTCTGACGACACTATCCTCGGCAGTGGGATCGGTTTTGGGTTGCGTAAGGGTGACGAGGCTACCAAAAAGCAGCTTGATGCCGCAATTGATAAAGTACGTGCCGACGGCACGATCGCTAAACTCGCTGATAAGTACTTCCCGGGTATCGATGTCAGCGTAAAATAACCGCCTCATTAGCCCCGGCGAACGATGTCGCGCCGGGGCATTTTTATACACATTTTCCAGGCTTTCTTTACACCACTTTCAGGCCGTTCTGGTCGACAGAAAATATTTCTCACTTTGTTCAGATAATCACCGGCCAACAATTGGATTCTTAACCATTTTTGTTTAGGCTGTGCGTTCTTTCTTGCCGTCATTTCGCCGAGCGCGGAACACATTCACACGACCATAAGGACGTTTTTCCAGGCATGAATCGCAGACGTTTTCTAAAAGGCTCGCTGGCAGTGGCAGCCCTGAGCGGCACATCCGGCCTTGCTTCCCTGTTTTCCAAAGCGGCATATGCTGCCGACTCTGACATTGCTGACGGCCAGAGCCGTCGTTTTGACTTCTCCGTACTGCAATCCATGGCGCATGACCTGGCGAAAACCCCGTGGGGTGGCGCGCCGCGTCCGCTGCCGGAGACGCTGGCGACGATGACGCCGCAGGCGTACAACGCTATCCGCTACGATGAAAAACAGTCACTGTGGAACAACATTGAAGGGCGTCAGCTGGACGTGCAGTTCTTCCATATGGGGATGGGGTTCCGTCGCCGCGTGCGGATGTTCTCGCTGGACCAGTCCACCGCTATGGCGCGCGAGATCCACTTCCGCCCGGAGCTGTTCAGCTACGGCGAAACGGGTGTGGATACCAAACAGCTGGAAGGGCAAAGCGATCTCGGCTTTGCGGGCTTCCGCGCCTTTAAGGCCCCTGAACTGGCGCGTCGCGATATCGTCTCTTTCCTGGGCGCGAGCTATTTCCGCGCAGTGGATGACACTTACCAGTACGGCCTTTCTGCCCGCGGTCTGGCGGTAGATACCTTTACCGACACGCCGGAAGAGTTCCCGGACTTTACCTCCTTCTGGTTTGAAACCGTCAAACCCGGCGACACAACCTTTACCGTCTATACGCTGCTCGACAGTCCGAGCATTACCGGCGCCTATAAGTTTGTGATCCACTGCGAGAAGAGCCAGGTGATCATGGAGGTGGAAAACCATCTCTATGCGCGTAAGGACATCAAGCAGCTCGGCATCGCACCGATGACCAGCATGTTCAGCTGCGGCAATAACGAACGCCGCATGTGCGACACCATTCATCCGCAAATCCATGACTCCGACCGCCTGGCAATGTGGCGCGGCAACGGGGAGTGGATCTGTCGTCCGCTGAACAACCCGCAGAAGCTGCAGTTCAATGCCTATATGGACAAAAACCCGAAAGGGTTCGGCCTGCTGCAGCTCGATCGCGATTTCTCGCACTATCAGGACGTGATGGGCTGGTATAACAAACGCCCGAGCCTGTGGGTTGAACCGCGTAACGACTGGGGTAAAGGCGCGGTTGGCCTGATGGAGATCCCGACCACCGGTGAAACGCTGGATAACGTGGTCTGCTTCTGGCAGCCGGAAAAAGCTGTCAAAGCGGGCGATGAGCTGGACTTCAAATATCGCCTTTACTGGAGCGCGATGCCGCCGGTGCGTTCCCCGCTGGCCAACGTCTATGCCACCCGTACCGGCATGGGCGGCTTCCCGGAAGGCTGGGCACCGGGCGAAAACTACCCGAAAGTGTGGGCCCGTCGCTTTGCGATTGATTTTGTCGGCGGCGACCTGAAGGCCGCTGCGCCAAAAGGCATCGAGCCGGTGATCACGCTCTCCAGCGGTGAAGCCAAGCAGGTGGAGATCCTCTACGTTGAGCCGTTTGACGGCTACCGCATTCTGTTTGACTGGTACCCAACGTCGGATTCGACGGAGCCGGTGGATATGCGCCTGTTCCTGCGCTGCCAGGGCGACGCCATCAGCGAAACCTGGCTGTACCAGTATTTCCCGCCAGCGCCGGATAAACGTCAGTATGTTGATGACAGGGTAATGCGTTAACCCTTGTGCCGGGTGGCGCTAACGCTTACCCGGCCTGTGTTTCGATACTGTAGGCCGGGTAAGCGCTAGCGCCACCCGGCAATTGAGAGGCACCATGTCTTCAGAAATCATTCCCGTTTCACAACACATCGAACTGCGTTCCGTCGAAGAACATTACGCCACCGACCTGCACAATCTCGTCATCAAAAACAAAACCTTCCTGCAAACCGCCTTTGACTGGGCGCAGCACGTGGGCAGCGAAGAGGATACCCGCCGTAACGTGCAGAGTAACCAGATGCTGCACCAGCGCGGCTACGCCAAAATGTTTATGATCTTCAAGGATGGTGCGCTGGTTGGCGTGCTGTCGTTTAACACGATTGAACCGACCAACAAAACTGGCTACATCGGCTACTGGCTGGATGAAGCCCACCAGGGGCAGGGCATTCTCTCCCGGTCTCTGCAGGCATTTATGCGCTACTACGTCGAACGCGGTGAGATCCGCCGTTTTGTGATCAAGTGTCGGGTGGCGAATCAGCACAGCAACAGCGTTGCCGTGCGTAACGGTTTTACGCTGGAAGGGTGCCTGCGGGAAGCGGAATACCTGAATGGCCGCTTTGACGATGTGAATATCTACGGCAGGATCTGTACCCTATAACGCGCCCAGCAGCGGCGTGCGGGTGATGCGCTGGTCGCCGTTAATTACTTTTTCGCCGCGCAGGTGAATGCTCTCGCCGGCAAAGGCTTCAATGACCGCGTTATCGGTGATTTCGACCCGATGCTCGATAAGCACATCACCGCTGATGCGCGCGCGTCCCTGGATCACCACTTTGTCATCCAGCATGATCGGCCCGCCGCGCAGCCACGCCTGACCACCAATCAGGACGTGGTGCTTGATGATGCAGTTTCCTTCCACCACGGCATTCTCCGCAATCTGCGAGCTGTAGCGCACCGTCGGAATGGCATCGTCGTCAAAACCGGCAATCACGCGGGCGTTACCATAGACCTTTGCGCAGTCGCACACCCAGACGTTATTCAGGTCGTTACCCTCGAGGATCGCGTTGTCGAAGACTTCGGCCCGGTGCTCAACAAAGGCAAAATTAACCATTGCCTCACCGTAGATTTGCGCCTGATGCACAATGCGCGACTGGCTGACCGTCGCCTTATCGTAGATTTGTAGGATCTGTTCATGGTCCGGCGTTAACCCTTTGGCAGCAATCACCACGCTGTGATGCAGCACGCGCGCTTCGCCGTAGATATGACACTCGCCGCGTACGCAGGACTGCTGAATGGTGACGTTGTCACTTATACGCGCCCCGTGGCTGACCTCCGCGCCGTCCAGCCAGCAGCTGTCGCCGATATGCGCGTCATGGCTAATGATGCATGGAAGGGTAAGGCGCGCGTTGCCGGACACGGTTGCCCCCGCGAACACCACGCTGTTTTCGTCGTAGATCCAGCAGTCGCCGTCCTGCGCGAGGGCGCGCTCATCGTCAATCCAGCCGCCTTTTGTGCCGGCCGTCACGTCGTTAAAGTCCGCCGTCGCGACGATCTGCCGCAACGTCGCAGAGTGGGTGGTTTCGCCGTTTTTCCATTGCCAGAGGCGGGTTTCATCGCTGAGCCTGTATTTTTTCATCGTTTGATCTCTGGTATGCGTCTTCACTAAACGTAGCAAATTTTTCGGTTTTAGAACGGCTGGCAACCAGACGGTAAACGCCTTAAAATGGCATGTAAAATGCACTTTAACTTTATGCGAACGCAGGAAAAACAATGACCGTCGATGAGAATTACTTCACAGAGAAATATGGCTTAACCCGTACCCATTCAGAGGTGCTGTACAGCGCGGAGATTGTGAAGCCCGGTAAAACGCTCGATCTGGGCTGCGGCAACGGCCGTAACAGCCTGTACCTTGCGGCCAACGGGTACGATGTGACCGCGTGGGACAAGAACCCGATGAGCATCGACAATATCGAGCGCATCAAAGCGGAAGAAGGGATCGCTAATCTGCATACCGCGATTAAGGATCTGAACAACCTGAGCTTTGACGGCGAGTACGATTTCATTCTCTCCACCGTGGTGCTGATGTTCCTGGAGTCAAAAACCATCCCGGGCCTTATTGCCAACATGCAGCGCTGCACGACGCCGGGGGGTTACAACCTGATCGTTGCCGCCATGGATACGGCGGATTACCCGTGCACCGTCGGCTTCCCGTTTGCGTTTAAAAGCGGTGAGCTGAGCAACTACTACGAAGGCTGGGAGTTGCTCAAATACAACGAAGACGTTGGCGAACTGCACCGTACCGATGAAAACGGCAACCGCATCAAGCTGCGCTTTGCCACAATGCTGGCGCGCAAGCCCGCTTAACGGGCGGCCAGCAGGCAGATCTGCAGCGCAGTCTTGTAAGACGCCTCGAACGACGACAGCGGCAGGAATTCAAACTTCGAGTGGAAATTATGCGCCCCGGTGAAGAAGTTCGGGGTGAGTAGCCCTTTAGCCGAGAGCGCCGCGCCGTCGGTGCCGCCGCGCATCGGCGTCGGTTTCGGCGTAATGCCGAGCGATTCCATTGCCTCGAACATCAGATCGATGGCGCGCCGGTCTTCGCCAATCGCATTGCTGATATTGCTGTAGGTATCTTCAATGCGATAGTCCACTCTGGCTGTTGGATGTTGGGCGGCAATCAGCGCGGCCACGTCGGCAATCTGCTGCTTGCGGGCGGCAAAGCTGTCCTTGTCAAAGTCGCGGATATTGGCCTTAAGCACGGCCTCGTTCTGTCCGGCCTGAATGCCGTTAAACCAGATATATCCTTCACGCCCTTCGGTACACTCCGGCGTTTGCTGGCGGTCAAAATGGTTGATGTAGTCAGTCGCCATCAGCAGGGGATTCACCAGCACGCCTTTGGCGGACATCGGGTGCGCCGTCACGCCGGTAAAACGGATCTCCGCGGCTGCCGCATTAAAATTCTCGTAGACAATTTCCCCCAGCTCGCAGCAGTCGATGGTCCAGGCAAAGTCGACGTCGAAGCGCTTTAGATCGAGCGCCTTGGCGCCGTTCAGGCCGATCTCTTCGTCAGGCACAAACGCCACGACGATATCCCCATGCTGATGTTCCGCCGTCAGGTTTTCCAGCACCGTCATGACCACCGTGACCGCCGATTTATTATCGGCGCCCAATACGCTGGTACCGTCGCTGAAAATAATCTCCTCATTTGGATAAGCCAGAATTTCCGGATGCTCTTTAACCCGCAGCCAGATGTCTTTCTCTTTATTCAGACAGAGATCTTCACCGGTAAAGGTTAATATTTGTGGATGAATATCCGGTGACAGTCCCACGTCGACGGTATCAATATGGGTAATAAAGCCGATGCGCGGCGCACCGGGCACGTTACCTTTTTTTACCGCCGTTACCGTGGCGAATTCATCAATCACAATATCGTCTAACCCCAGCTGTGCCAGCTCCTGCGCCAGCTCCCGCGCCATGTCGTGCTGGCCCGGCGTTGAGGGCAGGGTTTTGACTTTAGGGTCGCTCTGGCTGGTGATCGCGAGATAGCGGAAAAAACGGTGCGTTAATTGTCTGGAAAGCGGCGAGCCCATAGTGATTTATTCCTTATTTATTTTTCAGGTGTTTGCCACATCACTTTAATGTTATTTATGAAATGGCAAAAGAATTAATTAGCCGTCGAATTAAAAAGACAGGAATAAATGATGAAAAGCAAACTCACAACTATAGCGCTGGCACTCGCTGTACTCACGGTCAGTTCCGCCGTTGCCGCGAAAACGCTGGTGTATTGTTCCGAAGGATCGCCGGAAAACTTTAATCCTCAATTATACACCTCGGGAACCAGCGTGGACGCCAGCGCCGTGCCGGTCTATAACCGTCTGGTTGATTTCAAACCCGGTACCACGGAGCTGGTGCCGAGCCTGGCGGAGCGCTGGGAGGTGAGCGACGACGGCAAGGTTTATACCTTCCATCTGCGTAAAGGCGTGAAGTTCCAGAGCAATAAATCCTTTACGCCGACTCGCGACTTTAACGCCGACGACGTGATTTTCTCGTTTATGCGGCAAAAAGACGTGAATCATCCTTACCACAACGTCTCTAACGGCAGCTACTCCAACTTCGAAAGCCTGGAGTTTGGTAGCCTGATTACCGCCATTGATAAAGTCGATGACCATACCGTGCGCTTTACCCTGGCTCACCCGGAAGCGCCGTTTGTCGCCGATCTGGCCTGGTATTTTGCCTCAATCCTTTCAGCGGAGTATGCCGACGCGATGCTGAAAGCGGGCACGCCGGAGAAGGTGGATATGGAGCCCATCGGCACCGGGCCGTTTAAGCTGGCGCAGTATCAGAAGGACTCCCGGATCCTGTTCACTGCGTTTGCCGACTACTGGCAGGGGAAATCGAAGCTGGACAGGCTGGTGTTCAGCATCACCCCGGATGCCTCCGTGCGTTTTGCCAAAATTGAGAAGAACGAATGTCAGGTGATGCCGTTCCCGAACCCGGCCGATCTGCCGCGCATGAAGGCCAACAAAGACATCAATCTGATGAGTAAGGCGGGGCTAAATACCGGCTTCCTGGCGTTCAACACGCAGAAGCCGCCGCTGGATAACGTGAAGGTCCGTCAGGCGCTGGCGATGGCCATCAACAAACCGGCGATTATTGATGCGGTGTTCCACGGTACCGGCACCGTGGCGAAGAATCTGCTGCCGCCGGGCGTCTGGAGCGCCGACAGCGCGCTTAAGGATTACGACTACGATCCTGAAAAGGCGAAAGCGCTGCTGAAAGAGGCCGGTTTTGCCAGTGGCGTGAGCGTCGACCTGTGGGCGATGCCTGTGCAGCGTCCGTACAATCCGAATGCGAAACGCATGGCGGAGATGATTCAGGCCGACTGGGCGAAAATTGGCGTACAGACCAAAATCGTCACCTACGAATGGGGTGAATACCTTAAGCGCGTGAAGGGCGGCGAACATCAGGCCGCGCTGATGGGCTGGACGACCGCAACGGGCGATCCCGATAACTTCTTTGGTCCGCTGTTTACCTGTACCTCGGCAAACGGCGGCTCAAATTCGGCGAAATGGTGCTATAAACCCTTTGATAAAATTATTGCGGAAGCAAAATCAACGACCGATCGCGATAAACGCGTGGCTCTGTATAAAGAGGCTCAGCAGATGATGCATGACCAGATGCCCGCGGTGATGATTGCGCATTCAACCATTTTCGAACCGGTGCGCAAGGAGGTGACGGGCTATGAAATCGATCCGTTTGGCAAACATCTGTTCTGGCAACTGGATATAAATCAGTAATTTTTCACTGCCCGGCGAGCCTCCGGGCAGTCTTTTTGCAATTTGTGCTCACCGCATCATTTTTTGTCACAACAAACCCGCCAGTCTTTTGCTATAACTTCAAATGCATACTTGCAGATAACATGGAAAACTATCATGCGTACTCAAACTTTTTTTAAAGTTGCAGTGCTTACTGGTCTGTTGGCGTTGGCCGGCTGTTCTTCAAAAGTCGCCGCTCCAGAACAATACTCCGGCTTTTTAAAAGACTACTCAGGCTTGCAGCAGACAACGTCTGCGACGGGTAAACCAACGCTGCGTTGGGTCGACCCTTCTTATAATGAAGCTAACTACGACAGTATTCTCTGGACACCGATTACCTATTATCCAACGCCAAAACCTACCACGCAAATTGGTCAAAAAACGCTTGATGAGCTGTTGAACTACACCAATAACAAAATGAAAACGGCGATTGGTACGCGTAAGCCGGTTGTGACCACGCCGGGTAAACATAGCCTGATTTTCCGCGGCGCGATTACCGGGGTGAGTTCGCAGAAAGAGGGGCTGCAGTTCTATGAAGTGGTGCCTGTTGCGCTGGTGGTTGCCGGGACGCAGATGGCAACCGGACACCGCACCATGGATACGCATCTCTTCTTTGAAGGCGAGTTGATCGATGCGGCCACCAATAAACCGGTCATGAAGGTGGTACGTAAAGGCGAAGGTAAAGAGCTGAATAACGAAAGCACACCAATGACCTTTGCAACGCTGAAGCAGGTTGTTGATGACATGGCGACGGATGCCACCATGTTTGATGTGAAAAAGACCGCAAAATAAAATAAAACGGCCTGCGTAATGCAGGCCTTTTTATTTATGCCATCCGTAAGCGCCTGAACCAGGTTTCCGGTTTGGTAAACATCACCATATTTCCTCCCAGAATCAGCACTAACCCCACGATACCGTTGATATGCCAGACGTACCCTTCATACACCGTGGAGATGGAGAGCGCCACCAGCGGGAAGAGCAGCGTGCTATAGGCCGCTTTGCCTGGACCAATGCGTCCCACCAGCGTGAAGTAGGCACCAAAAGCAATCACCGAGCCAAACAGAGCCAGATACACCAGCGCACCGAGATAGCTCACCGTCCATTCCGGCACAAAGCTATCGCCTCTGAACAGGGCAATGCAGCCCATCACCAGCGTGCCATAGAGCATCGCCCAGGCGTTGGTGGTCATGGTTTCCAGTCCTCTGCGCTGATGGCGCATGCTGATCATATTGCCCAGCGAGAAGCCGTAGGTACCGAGTGCGGAAAGCCCAATCCCGGTCAGGAGTGACGCGCTCCAGCCGCTGGCCAGCAGATCGTCCCAGAAGAGGGTGATGATCCCAACCAGCCCCAGTGCCGCCGCCGTCCAGAAACGCGCGGGCGGGCGCTGCCCGAAGAAAATAAAGCTGTTAATGGCGTTATAGAGCACGGCCATAGAGAAGATCACCGATTCCAGCCCGGTGTTAATGTGCGAGGCTGCGGTGTAAAAACACCAGAAGTTAAAGCAGAAAACGCAGCATCCCTGGAGTATGCAATATAGGTGATCCCGCAGCGCCAGCGTGCGCAGGCGGCGCAGGGCGATTAACACCATCATCATCGTGAGGCTGGCGACGGCGAAACGCCAGAAAATAGAGACGGGCGCCGCCACGGGACCCTGCTGCAGAAAAATGGCAATCCATGTGGTTCCCCAGATGACCACCACCAGTCCATAGAGTAATGCGTTCATATTTTTCTCTTCTCAAACCCCGAAAGCACGCAGTATGGCGCTGAGATGCGTAACGGGCTTTCACCGGCTTGCGGGTGACTTGCAAAATCTTGCGCTTTTTTCTTCCACGGGGACTGGCAACAGGAGACAACTCTTCTTAGACTGAGATTCCGATCAATCACGCGCTAACGGTTATGTCTCACGCTTACGATACCTTTGAAACGCTTTGCCAACAGAATGCGGTCCTGCGGGAAACCGTCTCGCTGAATTCGGGTATTCAGCTGGCAGCGTGGTACAACAAGCACGATACCATAACGGTAAAAAGCAACCATCATACCCTCAGCCTGTACGTGGCGGACGGCTACGAAAGCTATCAAAAAACGCCGGGCGGCTGGAAGAACGGTGGGGGGCCGGACCGTTTCTGCCTGATGCCCAAAGAGAGCGAATCGACGTGGGATATCCGTGATGACCTGTCGTTTGTGCATCTCTACTGCACCGATGAACACCTGCGCGACGTGGGGGAGAAAATCTGGGACAAGCGCCCGCTATCGCTGACCCTGGACGAGCGCATTTTTGGTAGCGACCCGAAGATTACCACGCTGTATCGCCAGTTTTTACTGGGCTGCGACTGGCAGCAGCACGCCAACCAGCTCACTCTGAGCACGGCCTCCACGCTGCTGCTGACCCATCTGCTGCAAAACTACTCAAACGTGCAGTGGAAGCTGCCGGTTGTCACGGGAGGGTTGTCGCCGTTTGTGCTGCGCAACGTCCTCGCCTTTATCGAAGAGAATCTCGGGCAGCCCCTGACACTGGCCGAACTGGCGGCGCAGGCTGCCCTCAGCGAATACCATTTTGCACGCATGTTCCGCCAGTCGACGGGGCTGGCGCCGCATCAGTACGTGATGCAGAGGCGAATGGATAAAGCGAAAGCCCTCGTCCAGCACACCTCGACGCCGCTGACGGAGATCGCACTTACCTGCGGGTTTAACTCCGCCAGCCACTTCAGCAACCGCTTTCGCAGCGCAACGGGCATGACGCCTTCGCAGCTACGCGCGGCGAGCGCGTGAAAACAGGGCGTAGCACACCCCGCCCAAGACCAGCCCCCAGAATGCCGAACCGATGCCCAGGATCGTGACGCCGCTCGCGGTCATCAGGAATGTAACGATGGCCGCATCGCGCTCCGCTTCGTGGCTTAATGCCTGATATAAACTCCCGCTGATGGTGCCCAGCAGCGCCAGACCGGCGAGCGTCTGGATCCAGCTAAGCGGCAACGCGGCCATCAGCCCGGTAATAGAGCCGCCGAAAATCCCCGCCAGCAGATAAAACCCTCCGGCAGCGATGGCCGCCAGCCAGCGTTTATCGGCATCCGGGTGCGCATCCGGGCTTTGACAAATAGCGGCAGTAATGGCCGCAATGCAGATAGAAAAGACGCCAAACGGAGAAAACAGCAGCGCCAGTCCACCCGTGACGATGATGAGCGGTGAGACCGCCAGCGGGTAACCGGAGGCCTTCATCGTGGCGAAACCCGGCGCATTTTGCGAGGCCATGGTCACCAGGAAGAAGGGCACGCCAATACTCACCAGGCTTGTGAAGGTGAAGGCGGGCGCAATAAACTCAGGCATCACCAGAGAAAGCGTGAGCCTATCGGTGACAACGTCACCTCCCGCCCAGGCCACAATACCGCCGACCAGCAGCGTAACGACGATGGCATAGCGCGGCGCCAGCGCTTTTGCGATCAGCCACGCCGCAATCATGCTGCCGCACAGCAGAAAGTGCCCTTCGAGATGCGCAAACGCGTGCAGGCCAAACTGCAGCAATACTCCCGCCAGCATAGCGGCAGCAAGCGAATGGGGGATCAGCTTCATCAGGAGGGCGAAGAGCCCGGTAATGCCGCAGATCAAAATAAGCGCGTTCGCAAAGATGAACACGCCGATGGTTTCCGCCAGCGTGACGCCGTGCAGGCTGGTGGCCAGCAGCGCCGCGCCGGGCGTCGACCAGGCGGTCAGGACTGGCGCCTTGTACCACCAGGAAAGCGCCAGCGTGCTGACGCCCATCCCAATTCCCAGCGCGGTCATCCAGCCCGCAATCTGCTGTGCGCTGGCGCCTGCCGCAGCGGCAGCCTGCCAGATGATGGCGGCCGAGCTGGCGTAACCGACCAGCACGGCGACAAATCCAGCCAGTGCGACTGGAACAAGGTGAGAGGAAGGGCGCATGAAAACTCCGTTGTGCGTTATAGCGTCCGGGATAAGGTAGCACTGTGCGCTATAGCGTACAAGTGGTATGCTGGTCGTCACCAGGAGGGAACATGGACATCACACGACATCTTGCAACCACATTGAAAACGCTGCGCCAGGCGCGCGGCTGGAGTTTGTCGAAGCTCGCAGACGAGACCGGCGTGTCAAAGGCCATGCTCGGGCAAATCGAGCGCAATGAATCCAGCCCGACGGTGTCGACGCTGTGGAAAATTGCCACGGGACTGAACGTTCCGTTTTCCGCCTTCATCACGCCGGAGGCGGACCAGCAGGCGGTATTTGACCCCCAGCAGCAGGCGATGGTCGTCAAGCCGCTCTTTCCGTGGGACGAGACGCTCAGGTTTGATTATTTCTCCATTACCCTGGCACCCGGCGCGCTGAGTGAATCCACGCCGCATGAGGCCGGAGTGATTGAACATGTGGTGGTGGTCAGCGGCGAGCTGGAGATGAAGCTTGACGGCAAGTGGCAGACGATTTCTGCCGATTCGGGCGTCCGTTTTGCCGGCGATAAACCGCACGCCTACCGCAACAGCAGCGACCGGACGGTGCATTTTCACTCCCTGATTCATTATCCCCGCTGAGGCTACGCAAAACTGTTTCGCTGACGCATACTTCTGACTACAATAGCCGCCATTTTGACCATAACGGATAACGACGAAGTATGCGCCTGCAATCCCATCATCTTGAACTTTTAAGCCCGGCCCGCGACGCCGCCATAGCCCGTGAAGCGATCCTTCATGGCGCTGACGCCGTCTACATTGGCGGCCCTGGCTTTGGTGCCCGCCATAACGCCAGCAACAGCCTGAGCGATATTGCTGAACTGGTGCCGTTCGCCCACCGTTTCGGGGCGAAAGTGTTCGTGACCCTGAACACCATTCTTCATGATGATGAGCTGGAGCCTGCGCAACGTCTGATTACCGATCTCTACCAGTCCGGGGTGGATGCCCTGATTGTTCAGGACATGGGCCTGCTCGAGCTGGATATTCCCCCCATTGAGCTGCATGCCAGTACCCAGTGTGATATCCGTACGGTCGAGAAGGCGAAATTTCTCTCCGACGTCGGCTTTTCACAGATCGTCCTCGCGCGCGAGCTGAACCTGAATCAGATCCGCGATATTCATCAGGCGACAGACGCGACGATCGAGTTCTTTATCCACGGCGCGCTGTGCGTGGCCTATTCCGGTCAGTGCAATATTTCCCACGCCCAGACTGGCCGCAGCGCCAACCGCGGTGACTGCTCTCAAGCCTGCCGTCTGCCGTATACCCTGAAAGACGATCAGGGCCGCGTCGTGGCGTTCGAAAAACACCTGCTCTCCATGAAGGATAACGATCAGACTGCCAACCTGGGCGCGCTGATCGACGCGGGCGTGCGTTCCTTCAAGATTGAAGGACGCTATAAAGATATGAGCTACGTGAAGAACATCACCGCGCACTATCGCCAGATGCTGGACGCCATTATTGAGGATCGCGGTGACCTGGCGCGCGCGTCGGCCGGCCGCACCGAGCATTTCTTTATTCCGTCGACGGACAAAACGTTCCACCGCGGCAGCACGGACTATTTCGTGAATGCCCGTAAAGGGGATATCGGTGCGTTTGACTCACCGAAGTTTATCGGTTTACCGGTCGGCGAAGTGCTGAAAGTGGCGAAAGATCACCTTGATGTTGCAGTGACGGAGCCGCTGGCGAACGGCGATGGTCTTAACGTGATGATTAAGCGCGAAGTCGTGGGCTTCCGTGCGAATACGGTCGAGAAAACCGGCGAGAACCGCTACCGCGTATGGCCGAATGAAATGCCGGCCGATCTCTACAAGGCGCGACCGAACGCGGCGCTTAACCGTAACCTCGATCATAACTGGCAGCAGGCGCTGCTGAAAACCTCCAGCGAACGACGTATCGCCGTGGATATTGAGCTGGGCGGCTGGGAAGAGCAGCTGATCCTGACCATGACCTGTGAAGATGGCATCAGCGTGACGCATACGCTCGATGGTCTTTTCGAGGTGGCAAACAACGCGGAAAAAGCGCTTAACAGCCTGAAGGATGGCGTGGCGAAGCTGGGCCAGACGATTTACTACGCGCGCGCTATCGACGTGAATCTGCCGGACGCGCTGTTCGTGCCGAACAGCCTGCTGAACCAGTTCCGCCGCGAAACGGCAGAGATGCTGGATGCCGCGCGCCTGGCGCAGTATCCGCGCGGTAGCCGTAAAGCCGAAGCCGTCCCTGCGCCAGTATACCCGGACACCCATTTGTCCTTCCTCGCCAACGTTTACAACCATAAAGCACGTGAATTCTATCATCGCCACGGCGTGCAGCTGATCGACGCGGCCTATGAAGCGCATGAAGAGAAGGGCGATGTGCCGGTGATGATCACCAAGCATTGCCTCCGCTTTGCGTTTAACCTGTGTCCTAAGCAGGCGAAAGGGAACATTAAGAGCTGGAAGGCCACCCCAATGCAGCTGGTAAACGGTGACGAAGTTCTGACCCTTAAGTTCGACTGCCGTCCTTGCGAAATGCATGTGATTGGCAAGATGAAAAACCACATCTTCAAAATGCCGCAGCCCGGCAGTATTGTGGCATCCGTCAGTCCGGACGACCTGATGAAAACCCTGCCAAAACGCAAGGGCAGTTAATTACCTGACGTGCGTGTCCGGTTTGCGCGATTTCTGCCACAGGTGGTGTTCGCGCAAACCCTCCGCCGACTCTTCCGCAGCGCTTCGCAACTCATCGCTGTCGGCTTCATGACGAAGCTGATGCGCCACGTTCTTTACCCATAAATATTCATGTCCTTTGTGCCCGGCCATAAGCTGGCCTGAAAACAGCGCGCAGATCAGCATGATAAGAGATAACCCTTTTTTGATCATGGATTCACCGTTGAATGATATTGCGGAATAATCATGCCGATTATTTTTTAGTGTTATTATTCAAAAGTTCAAATTAGCGCAAAGAGAATGTCAAAGAGTGTGGTTCAAAAATCAACCTAAGATATTTCCTAAAAATCTGTTGCGATTTGTAAACCGCCATTTTTAGTACACAATTGGACAGTTGCATTAAGGATAAATCCTATATAATAGTCAACCTCTGGCTAAGGAATGGGTCTGCTTAAATGAAAAAAATAATGGCGCTTGCGCTTCTGGTGGTTGCAGTAGGAGCCGCTGCGGGGGCTCATTATGTTGGTAATGATGCACCTGAATATATTCAATCCGCAGAAACTCGCGTAGGTTCATATTTAACCAGCGATTACGGGCGCGTGGTCTGTAATAGCACCAAAGTTAACGATCAGCGTTGGGAATTAGATTGCACTAATCGGACGAGAGGGAAAACATTCCAGTTTGCGGTGTATCCGTCTGAAAAAGCACCTTATGGTGTCTCGCGATCATTTTATCTCGAAGCCATTAATGATGACGCAAAACAGAGTGCTGAACAGGGTCTGATGCGTTATTTGCAAATCAATACCCAGGCAAGTTAATAGCGCTGTTTAGGGTTCGTTAAGATGAAAGGTGTTAGGTTGTAAGGGATCCGCAGCCCGGCCATGGAGTGTCGGGACGTAGAGACCAAAATACAAATCTATCCATGCAAGCATTTACCGCCATTTTTGGCGGTTTTTTTTGCTCAGTGTTTACCGTGGTTTTATGGCTTCAGTCGATAGTGTGACTGCACCAGGCCAGAAGGGAAGCTGCGGCTTGATACCAGCGTCAAATCGATATCTCCGGGCAGGGCGCCGAACAGCGATTTTCCCGATCCGAGCAGAACAGGAACGTTCGTGATCACCATATCCGCTACCAGTCCTTCGCGCAGGAACGACTGGATCACCTTTCCACCATCGAGATAGACGCGATGGACGTTCTGCATCGCCAGATCGTCGAGCACCTCCTTTGGCGTGCGGCCGGAAAACTGTACTTTGCCCCTCAGCGCGTCGGGCACGGACGTATCGGCCAGCTGTCGGGAAAGCACCAGCACGGGCCGATCATACGGCCATGTGTCAAAAGTCAGCACCTTCTCGTAGCTCCCCCGGCCCATCACGATCCACTCTTTGTCCGCGATGAACGCCGCATAGCCATGATCCTCAGTCGGGTCATCGCGCTGCAGCAGCCACTCGATATCGTCATTCTGTCGGGCGATGTAGCCATCAAGACTGACCGCGATGAAAACGTGTGTGGTGACCATCAGGTGCTCCGTATTAACCATAAAACTAACGCCTCAGCGGGCGGTACCAGTACGTGAAAATTGTTTGCGATACTGAGCCGGGGAGAGCGCGAACTGCTGGCGAAAATGATGACGCAATGTCGATGCCTGACCAAACCCGGTCTGTTCAGCGATGCTGTCGATGCTTAACCGGCTGCTTTCCAGATAATCTTTCGCCCGCAGCAGGCGCTCATTGATCAACCAGCGTGCGGGCGTCGTTCCCGTTGCCGCCTCGAAGCGGCGAAGAAAGGTGCGCTGGCTCATTCCGACCCGACGCGCCAGCGAGTCGACGCTATGCGCTTCGATAAGATGCGTGTGCAGAAAATCAAACAGCTGGCCGAGACGTTGACTCTCCCGCAGCTGCGCCACCGGGCGGCTCAGCTGCTGCGGCTGAGATCCATCCCTGTGAGGGGGAATGACCAGCCGACGCGCCACGCTGTTGGCGGTTTCCATGCCATAATCCCGACGCACAACGTGCAGGCAGAGATCGATCCCCGCCGCGCTGCCCGCGGAGGTCAGTATATCGCCCTCATCCTGGTAGAGCACATCCTCAACCACGTCGATGTCAGGGTAACGGGCTTTTAGCGTATCAATGTAGCGCCAGTGAGTCGTGGCTTTACGTCCATTCAACAGCCCCGTAGCGGCCAGGACAAACACACCCGAGCAGATGGAGAGTAGCTGACACCCGCGCACACTGGCCTGACGCAATGCGCCGCAGAGCGCATCCGGAACCGGTGAGTCCAGGCCCCGCCAGCCCGGAACCACAATCAGATCGGCGGACTCAAGCAGGGAGATATCGCCATCGGTAATGATGCGGATCCCGCCCGTCGCCCGAAGTTCACCGCTGTCCACGCCCGCCACGGCAAAACGATACCATTCGTCGCCCAGCTCGGGGCGAGGCAGGCCGAAGATTTCCACCGCCACCCCAAACTCAAAGGTACACAGACCGTCATACGCCAGCACGACCACCTTCGGGCGGGCAAGTTGTCTTAAGTTTGTCATCTTTTTGCTGTTTTCTGGCATAAGCGAGCGCATTCACGGGCTGAATTTGTGGATAGAGTAGTGTTAACACAAACGCCAAAGATGAGGAAGGATCATGAGCTATGTTACTGAATTTCCGGCTGCCGAGCCGCAGGAAGCTGTTACCCATTTTCTGCGTCGCCTGAGCGTCGAAACCGACTGTGCCGATGTGCATCATGCCATCGCCAATAATGAGCAGGACTTTGTTTTGCTGCATGTGGTGGGGAGCCCGGAGCAGTTTGCCCGTCGTCACGTACCTGGCGCATTGCATCTGCCGCGGAGCCAGATTACCGCTGAGCGCATGGCTCAATGGCCTGAAGGCACGCTGTTCGTTGTCTACTGCGCAGGGCCGCACTGTAACGGCGCGGACAGAGCCGCGCTCAAGCTGGCGCGCCTCGGGCTGCCGGTCAAAATCATGCTCGGGGGGATCACCGGCTGGGAAGATGAAAAGTTCGCCTTTGCCAGCAGCGAAACCGCCGCCGCGCTGTGAAGATGAATTTTTTTCAATGCCCGTGAAATTTTCTCGTTTGCCGACGCCGGTGAGGTATGACATTGTTTTTGGACATTTAGACATCCAGAAGTCTAAAACTTCAAATGATGAATTATCACTGCTGGCAATTACCGTCGGCAGACTGAGGAGATTTCCATGCAACGACACCACGCCCCGTACCGCGCCGATGTAGTCGGCAGTTTTTTACGCCCGGATGCCATCAAACAGGCGCGCCTGAAGTTCGCCAGCGGCGAAATCGATGCCGGACAGCTTCGCGCGGTAGAGGATGAGGCCATTCGCCATGTCGTTGAGCAGCAGTGTGCGTGCGGCCTGCACGTGGTCACCGACGGCGAGTTTCGTCGTGCCTGGTGGCACTTCGACTTCTTCGACGGACTGCAGGGCGTTGAACGTTACGATTCGCAGCAGGGCATCCAGTTTAACGGGGTGCAAACCAAAGCCCACGGCGTGCGCGTCACCGGCAAGCTGGGCTTTGGCGAGCATCCGATGCTGGAAGACTTTCGCTATCTGAAAAGCATCAGCGGGAACGCACAACCGAAAATGACCATTCCCAGCCCGAGCGTGCTGCATTTCCGCGGCGGTCGCAAAGACATTGATGCGACAGTGTATCCGGACCTGAACGTCTATTTCGACGATCTGGCCACCACGTGGCGTGATGCCATCCGCGCTTTCTATGACGCGGGCTGCCGTTATCTGCAGCTGGATGACACCGTCTGGGCCTATCTCTGTTCGGACGATCAGCGCCGTCAAATCCGCGAGCGCGGCGATGATGCCGATGAGCTGGCGCGCATCTATGCCCGCGTTCTGAACAAGGCGCTGGAAGGCAAGCCGGACGATCTGACCATCGGGCTGCACGTCTGTCGCGGTAACTTCCGTTCCACCTGGATCTCCGAAGGCGGCTATGAGCCGGTGGCGGAAGTGCTGTTCGGGACGGTCAACGTTGACGCGTTCTTCCTTGAATATGATAACGACCGCAGCGGGGATTTCGCGCCATTACGCTTTGTTCGACCGGGCAAGCAGCAGGTGGTGCTGGGTCTGATTACCACGAAAAACGGCGAGCTGGAAAACCCGGAGGGAATTAAAGCTCGTCTGGAAGAGGCGGCGAAATACGTGGCGAAAGAGCAGATCTGCCTCAGCCCGCAGTGCGGCTTTGCCTCTACCGAAGAGGGTAACAGCCTGAGCGAAACCCAGCAGTGGGACAAAGTCCGTCTGGTCACGCAGATCGCCAGCGAAGTCTGGTAAAATCGTCCTCCTCAGCGCTGCATTATAAAAGTGCAGCGCTGTGCCATTCTGAGACGTTCTCTTTACATCCGGCGTTCCCCTCCCAGAAATAGCGCTATCTCCATTCTGGCATCCTTTTTGCTCCTGCTTCGCTGACACTTTTATTTCCGCGTCCACGCCGTAACGGACGTTTTCGCACAGCGTTCTTTTTCAGGAGTGAAAATATGCAGCGTCGTACCTTATTAAAAGCCTTTGCGTTATCCGCGTCCGCCGTGGCGATGGGCATGAGTTTTGGCGCGCAGGCGGCCGATACCATCAAAGTGGGGATCATGCATTCTCTTTCCGGCACGATGGCCATCTCCGAGACTCCGCTGAAGGATGTCGCCCTGATGACGATTGATGAAATCAACGCCAAAGGCGGCGTGCTGGGTAAGAAACTGGAGCCGGTGGTGGTGGACCCGGCCTCAAACTGGCCGCTGTTTGCCGAGAAAGCGCGCCAGCTGTTGAGTCAGGATAAAGTGGCTGTGGTATTCGGCTGCTGGACGTCTGTTTCGCGCAAATCCGTACTGCCGGTCTTTGAGGAGCTGAACGGCCTGCTGTTCTATCCGGTGCAGTATGAAGGCGAAGAGATGTCGCCAAACGTCTTCTATACCGGCGCGGCGCCGAACCAGCAGGCGATCCCGGCGGTGGAATACCTGATGAGCGAAGACGGCGGCGCGGCGAAACGCTTCTTCCTGCTGGGAACCGATTACGTCTATCCGCGCACCACCAACAAGATCCTGCGCGCGTTCCTGCATTCGAAAGGGGTGGAGGATAAGGACATCGAAGAGGTTTACACCCCGTTTGGCCATAGCGACTACCAGACCATCGTCGCCAATATCAAAAAATTCTCAGCGGGCGGCAAAACCGCCGTGGTGTCGACCATCAACGGCGATTCCAACGTGCCATTCTACAAAGAGCTGGCTAACCAGGGACTGAAGGCGACGGACGTGCCGGTGGTGGCGTTCTCCGTGGGTGAAGAAGAGCTGCGCGGGATCGACACCAAACCGCTGGTGGGGAACCTGGCGGCATGGAACTACTTTGAATCCGTGGATAATCCGACAAACCAGGCCTTCGTGGCGGATTACAAAGCCTATGCCAAAGCGCATAAGCTGCCGAACGCCGACACCGTGGTGACCAACGACCCGATGGAAGCGACTTACGTGGGGATTCATATGTGGGCGCAGGCGGTGGAAAAAGCGGGCACTACCGACGTGGATAAAGTGCGTGCGGCGATGGCCGGTCAGTCCTTTCAGGCGCCGTCAGGCTTTACGCTCACCATGGATGCCACCAACCACCATCTGCATAAGCCGGTCATGATCGGTGAAATCGAAGGCAACGGTCAGTTCAACGTGGTGTGGCAGACGGAACAGCCGGTACGCGCCCAGCCGTGGAGCCCGTTCATCGCCGGGAATGACAAAAAGCCCGACCAGCCGATGAAAACCGCCAGCAACTAAGCCATCACCGCAGGGAGAAACGTCATGAACGCCATGCGCCTGTTCATTGCTCTTGTATGGCTTTCCGGACTGCTGCCAGGGATGGTGCAGGCATCGGATGCCGATCGTTTTGTTGCCGCCAGCCGCAGCCAGCAGGCGGATTTGTTGACGCAGTGGGCTGCCGCGCCGGACGCGGTTAGGCTGCCGCTGCTGCAGGCGCTGCAAAAGGAAAATTTGTATACCGACACCCAAAAGCACGCCTTTGCTCAGCGCAATGGTCAAATGATCTCGCTCGGTGACGCAAAGGCGGCCGAAGGGCCAACTAAAGCCGTTCGTCTGACCAACCGGCTGCGCGTACTGGCCGCCACGGCCATCGCGACGCATCAGCTGGTGAGTGACAGCGTCACCGAAAGGCGATCGGCGGCACGTCAGCTTCAGCGGGATGCCCAGCCCGGGATGCTCGCTTTTCTGGAAAAGCGGGTAAACGAAGAAACGGACGCGGTGGCGCGTCAGGCGCTGCTGCTGGCGGTGGCAAATCTCCAGCTAGCCAGCCCGCTGGCCGAGGTGCGCCGCAAGGCTGTTGAATTATTAGGGCAGTCTGACGATCCGGACGTGGAGTCCAGACTTACCCCGTTTACCCAGGCACAGACAGAGCCGGATGCCGGGGTTCGCGCTGCCGCGCAGGAGAGTCTTAGCCAGATCCAGCATCGGCTGATGTGGGGCGATCTGCTGGGCCAGGCGTTTATGGGGCTTTCTCTGGGGTCGGTGCTGCTGCTGGCGGCGCTGGGGCTTGCCATCACCTACGGCCTGCTGGGGGTCATCAATATGGCGCACGGCGAAATGCTGATGCTGGGCGCGTATGCCACGTGGATGGTGCAGCAGGCGATGGCCGGGCTTGCGCCCCAGTGGCTGGCGCTCTATCCCGTTATCGCGCTGCCGGTCGCGTTCTGCCTGACGGCGGGCATTGGAATGGTGCTGGAGCGCACCGTGATTCGTCATTTGTACGGTCGTCCGCTGGAAACGCTGCTGGCGACGTGGGGCATCAGCCTGATGCTTATCCAGTTGGTGCGCATGACCTTTGGCGCCCAGAACCTCGAGGTGGCGAACCCGGCATGGCTCTCCGGCGGGGTGCAGGTTTTTGCCAACCTGACGCTGCCGTGGAACCGCATTGTGGTGCTGGGCTTCGTGCTGCTGGTGCTGTTCTTCACCTGGCTCATTCTGAATAAAACCCGTCTGGGGCTCAACGTGCGGGCGGTGACGCAAAACCGCAGCATGGCCGCCTGCTGCGGGGTACCAACAGGGCGCGTCGATATGCTGGCGTTCGGGCTTGGCTCAGGGATTGCGGGGTTAGGCGGCGTGGCGCTATCGCAGCTGGGTAACGTCGGGCCGGAGCTGGGACAGGGCTATATCATCGACTCCTTCCTTGTGGTGGTGCTTGGAGGCGTAGGCCAGCTGGCAGGCAGCGTGGCCGCGGCGTTTGGTCTGGGGATCTTTAATAAAATCCTTGAACCGCAGATGGGGGCGGTGCTGGGCAAGATCGTGATTCTGGTGGCGATCGTGCTGTTTATTCAGAAACGCCCCCAGGGGCTGTTTGCGCTGAAAGGGAGGGTAATTGACTGATGAGCCAGCCGCTGACCTTAACGCTGGCGCGCAAAGCGCCACGCACAACGCAACTTGCAGGCAGCCTGCTGGTGGTGTGTCTGCTGATATTGCCGTTTTTCGCCTTACTGCCTGCGACGCATCCGCTAGCGTTGTCGACCTGGATGCTGACGCTGATTGGCAAGATCCTCTGCTACGCCATCGTTGCGGTGGCGCTGGATCTGGTGTGGGGCTATGCCGGGATGCTGTCGCTTGGGCACGGGATCTTCTTCGCGCTGGGCGGCTACGCGATGGGGATGTACCTGATGCGCCAGGCCGCGGGCGACGGTCTGCCCGCGTTTATGTCGTTCCTCTCCTGGAGCGAACTGCCGTGGTTCTGGTGGGGCACCCAGCATTTTGCCTGGGCGCTGGTACTGATTGTGCTGGTGCCGGGGCTGCTGGCGCTGGTATTTGGCTGGTTTGCCTTCAGCTCGAAGATCAAAGGGGTCTACTTCTCGATTATGACCCAGGCGCTGACCTATGCCGGGATGCTGCTGTTCTTTCGCAACGAAACCGGCTTTGGCGGCAATAACGGCTTTACCGGCTTCACCACGCTGCTCGGGTTTTCAGTAACGGAAACGACTACCCGTATCGCGCTGTTTCTGGCCACCGTGCTGTTGCTGATCCTGGCGTTAGGCACCGGATTTGCACTGTCGAAGAGCAAGTTTGGCCGCATCCTGACCGCGGTTCGTGATGCCGAAAATCGGCTGATGTTTTGCGGCTACGATCCGCGCGGCTTCAAGCTGCTGGTATGGACGCTCTCTGCCGTGCTGTGCGGTCTGGCGGGGGCGCTGTACGTGCCGCAGGTGGGCATTATCAACCCCGGTGAAATGTCACCAACGAACTCAATAGAAGCGGCCATCTGGGTGGCGCTGGGCGGGCGTGGCACGCTGGTGGGACCGGTGATTGGCGCGGCGCTGGTGAACGGGGCGAAAAGTTTCTTCACCGTCGCGATGCCGGAATACTGGCAGCTGTTTCTGGGGTTGATTTTTATCGCCGTCACGCTGTTTTTACCGCGCGGCGTCTATGGTCTGTTTCGAAAGGGAGATAAATAATGCAGCCAGCCGAAGGGTTATTTACCCGCCAGTTGCCCGGCGATCGTTACCGCGAGCAGACCGACCCTGTGCTTCAGCTTGAGGCCATTAACGTCAATTTTGATGGCTTTCAGGCCCTGACCGATCTCTCGCTGAATATCGGCGTGGGTGAGCTGCGCTGCGTGATTGGCCCCAACGGAGCCGGTAAAACCACGCTGATGGACGTCATCACCGGCAAAACGCGTCCAAAGAGCGGCAGGGCGATTTACGATCAGTCCATCGATCTGACCGCGCTGGAGCCTGCGGCCATTGCCCGCCAGGGGATCGGGCGTAAATTCCAGAAACCCACCGTTTTTGAAGCGCTGACGGTGTGGGAAAACCTGGAGATCGCCATGAAAACCGATAAGTCCGTCTGGGCGAGCCTGCGGGCAACGCTCAACGGTGAACAGCGCGACCGGATCGATGAGATGCTGGTTTTGCTGCGCCTTAGCAGCGAGCGCGACCGCCGCGCCGGGCTGCTTTCCCACGGGCAAAAGCAGTTTCTGGAGATCGGCATGCTGCTGGTGCAGGACCCGCATCTGCTGCTGTTGGATGAACCCGCCGCCGGGATGACCGACGCGGAAACGGAATATACCGCCGAGCTGTTCAAAACGCTGGCGGGCAAGCACTCCCTGATGGTGGTGGAGCACGATATGGGCTTTGTTGAAACCATCGCCGACCATGTGACGGTGCTGCATCAGGGGCGGGTGCTGGCGGAAGGGTCGCTTCGCGAAGTTCAGGCCAACGAGCAGGTGATTGAGGTCTATCTGGGACGTTAAGGAGAGGGAATGTTACAGGTCAACGAACTGAATCAGTATTACGGCGGCAGCCATATCCTGCGCGGCGTGAGCTTTGAGGCTAACACTGGCGAAGTCACCTGCCTGCTGGGTCGCAACGGCGTGGGGAAAACCACGCTGCTGAAGTGTCTGATGGGGCTGATCCCGGCGAAAACCGGGGAGGTCATCTGGCAGGGTAAAAAGATTACCCACAGCAGGCCGCATCAGCGGGTGCAGACTGGCGTGGCGTATGTTCCGCAGGGGCGCGAGATTTTCTCGCGCCTGACCGTGGAAGAGAACCTTCTGCTGGGGCTGTCGCGATTTTCCGCCCGTGAGGCGAAGCAGGTGCCGGAAGAGATCTGGCAGCTGTTCCCGGTGCTTAAAGAGATGAAGCATCGTCGCGGGGGCGATCTCTCCGGCGGGCAACAGCAGCAGCTGGCGATTGGGCGCGCGCTGGCGAGCCGCCCGCAGCTGCTGATTCTGGATGAGCCGACCGAAGGCATACAGCCGTCGGTGATTAAAGAGATTGGTCAGGTGATCCGCACCCTGGCTGACCGGGGGGATATGGCGATCCTGCTGGTTGAGCAATTTTACGACTTTGCCGCCGAGCTGGCAGACAGCTATCTGCTCATGTCGCGCGGCACCATTATTCAGCGCGGACGGGGTGAGAACATGGAGCAGGAGGGCGTGCGCGGCCTGGTTGCGATCTGAAATGTTATAATATAACATCCTCGTTCTTATCAAACGGAATGAGGGTGTTATGTTGACTGCACATATTGGAAAATTTGCTATGACTCTGGGGGCGCTGCTGGTCAGCGGCCAGCTGTTTGCTCACTCGCACGGCCATCAGATGGCTGAAGCGGAACAGAAAGCGGCGAACGGTGTGTTTGAGGATAAAGACGTGAAGGACAGAACGCTGTCTGACTGGGACGGGACCTGGCAGTCGGTCTATCCGTTCCTGCTTGATGGTTCGCTCGATCCGGTGTTTAAACAGAAAGCGCAGAAAGACAAAAGTAAAACCTTTGACGAGGTGAAAGCCTACTACCGAACGGGTTATGCGACGGACGTGGATGCCATCGGCATCGAAAATAACGTGATGGAGTTCCATCAGGGTAAAACGGTCAGCCGCTGTCATTATGATTACAGCGGCTACAAAATTCTGACCTACGCGTCAGGTAAGAAAGGCGTTCGCTATCTGTTTGAGTGTAAGGACGCCAGCAGCAAGGCGCCGAAGTTCGTGCAGTTCAGCGACCATACCATCGGACCGAAGGCCTCTTCGCACTTCCATATTTTCATGGGCAATACCTCCCACGAGGCGCTGCTGAAAGAGATGGATAACTGGCCGACCTATTACCCGAACGAGATGTATAAAGAGCAGGTGGTGGAGGAGATGTTGCACCACTGATGCTTTATTGCCGGGTGGCGGCTACGCCTTACCCGGCCTGCATTTGCTACGCCGCTTTGGGCGACTCGCACCACGCCTTCACGCTCATCCCGCGCAAAATCATCAGCCATGCGACAACAATGGCGACCATCATGATGACAAACAAGGACCAGTGCGGCAGGTTGGTCAGGATGATACCGGTGATCATCGGGTTTGCCGCAGCGCCGAGCCAGCCCAGCGCCTGCGCGGAGAAATAGCTCGCCTTCATTCCCGGTGGCGCAATGTTGTCGATCAGCATGTATTCGCCCGGCGCATAGATAATCTCACCCAGGGTAAAGATGGCGGCAGCAATGCCCCAGTAAACCAGGTTCTCTCCGGAGAGCATAAAGCCGCCCAGCCCCACGATAAAAAACAGGGTGGCGAGGGTCATCAGCGGGCGGATATTGCTGGCTGAGATTTTGCGGCCCAGCGCGTATTGCAGCGTCACCACCACGGCGGCGTTGACCGGGAGCACCACGGCCACCACCTTTTCGGCGAAATCACTGTCCGCATGCGCGGCCAGAACGTATTGCGAAATACAGCTCGCGAACGACCCGCCCACGTATGAGGCCAGCAGGCCAGACAGCGTGTACCAGAACAGCGCGCGGTCTTTCAGCAATACCGACGGCTGCCAGGGCGTCTTCTCCTCGGTAGTATCCAGCGCCACGCTTTTTTGCACAAAGAAATGGATAAAGCCCAGCGGCAGGGCAGCGCAGAAGGCCGCCAGCCAGAACGGCAGTTGCAGGCTGTACATCACCAGCAGGGTGCCAATTGGCGGTCCGATCGTCCAGCCAATGTTCAGGAAGCTGTAGTTCAGCGAGAAGACGCGCGCTTTCTGGCTCGCGGTGAGCACGTCGGAGAACCAGGCCTTCAGTACCGTCGAAAAGACGGAATAGGCGCAGTTGATCAGCGCAAAGAACAGCACCACCAGCGTGACGTTATCGACCAGCGGGATCGCGACAAAGCCGGCGATAAAGGCCACGATGGCGATCAGCATGTAGCGTTTTTTATCAAACTTATCGGCAAGAATGCCAAACCCCAGGCTGAACACCACGCCGATAGTCAGCGCAATCGTCAGGGCATAACCAATATTCTCGACGCTCATGCTGTAGACGCGCGTGAGATAGATGGTCATAAACGGCAGCGTTGCCCCTCGACCAATGGTTAACAACAATGACGATGCCAGCAGCGCTGCGGTTGAGCGCCTGAGAGATGGTTTCATATTCCTGCCCGACAGTTGCTTATGCTTTTATTAGATGTGTGTTAACAGGATTACCATGACATAAGGGGCTTGTATAGCACCTGATTTATCCCTAAGTGCTTCAGCTGCCTGCCAGAAATAATGATCTTCTCGCGGCGCACTTTTTTCTGTTACCTTGAAGTGTTAACAAATTATTAATAATTCAGGGGCTGGGTATGACGCGGAAAGACGGGCTGCTGGCGTTGCTGGTGGTCGTAGTATGGGGGCTCAACTTTGTGGTCATTAAGCTGGGGCTGCACAACATGCCGCCGCTGATGCTGGCCGGTTTACGTTTTATGCTGGTCGCTTTTCCGGCCATCTTCTTTGTCGCCCGCCCGAAGATCCCGTTGAAACTGCTGCTGGGCTACGGTCTGACCATTAGCTTTGGCCAGTTCGCGTTTCTCTTCTGCGCCATCAAGTTCGGCATGCCGGCGGGTCTTGCCTCGCTGGTGTTACAGGCGCAGGCGTTCTTTACCATTATTCTCGGGGCGTTCGTGTTTGGCGAGCGTCTGCAGGGCAAACAGCTGGCGGGGATCACCCTGGCGGTGTTCGGCGTGCTGGTGCTGATCGAGGCCAGCCTGAATGGTCAGCATGTGGCGCTGCTCGGGTTTATGTTGACGCTGGCGGCGGGGCTGAGCTGGGCCTGCGGGAATATCTTCAACAAGCTGATTATGCAGCACGAGGCGCGCCCGGCGGTGATGTCGCTGGTGGTGTGGAGCGCACTGATCCCGGTGATCCCGTTTCTGCTGGCGTCGAGTATTCTGGACGGTCCGGCGGTAATGTTGAACAGTCTGGTCGATATCGATATGACCACGATCCTGTCTCTCGTCTATCTGGCCTTTGTCGCCACCATTGTGGGCTACGGGATCTGGGGATCGCTGCTGGGACGGTATGAAACCTGGCGCGTCGCGCCGTTATCCCTGCTGGTGCCGGTGGTAGGACTTGCCAGTGCGGCGATATTGCTGGATGAAACGCTAAGCGCGCTGCAGCTGTTGGGCGCCGTGCTGATCATGGCCGGGCTGTACATTAACGTGTTTGGTCTGCGGGTTCGTCGGACGACGCGGGTAAGCGAAAAGGCATAAAAAAAGCCCCGCATCTGCGGGGCAAAAACGAATCAGAGGCCGTGCTGATTATAATAAGGCACGCCTAATTCGTCGGATTTGTCGCTACCAGCACCCATGTGGTTGAAATCATAAGGCGACTGGTCATGTGCTGACGGCAAAATCATCGTATCAGGATTATTTTGCTGCGTTGCACGAGGGGTTTGCTCCGCGAAGGTCTGGCTGGAGAACAGCACCAGCAAGGCGAGGGCGGCGGAGGCGATAACTTTCATGATTTCCTCGGTTACGTCTGTTACAGGCGATGATTAACTACAGTGTTTTAACGGATACAGGTATCGGGATTCGCCCGGCACGCTGGTGATTCGGTACTTATGAGGCGGCACGTCAAAATAGTTCTTGAACGTACGCGTCAGGGTTTGCTGCGATTCAAATCCGTAACGCTCCGCCAGATAAAGGATCGGCTCATTGCTTTCTTTCAGTTTCTGGGCAATTTCCGTCAGCTTGCGGCTGCGAATATATTGACCTAATGAATGACCGGTCTCTTTTTTGAACATCCGTTGCAGGTGCCATTTGGAGTAACCCGAACGCTCTGACACTTTTTCAAGGGAGAGCGGCGATTCCAGGTTATCCTCGATCCAGTCCAAAATGCTATGAATGGTGATAGCGTCAGTATTGCGTCTGGACATCGTCATACCTCTTTTTTCTGTTTACGGCAGGATTTTCTTCAGCAAAAGCTCAAGGGTTGCCACTTCATCTGCCGTTAAGTTTTTTGTTAGTTCCTGATGCAGTGTTTGTCCTACTAATTGATGACATTGCTCGCACATGTCCGCGCCATCGCTGGTTAGCTTCACCAGTACGCCGCGTTTGTCATTCGGGTTAGGGCTTCGTTCTATCCATCCTTTGCAGACGAGACGATCGAGCATGCGGGTTAACGCGCCCAGATCGACAGAGAGCACCTTTTTCAGCTCAACCGGCGTGATACACACTTCGCAGCGAATGGAACACAGCACTTTGAACTGTGTTGCGGTGATATCCAGCGGTGACAGGTAGTCATTGAGCAGGCGATCTTTTTTCTGATTGACCATATGAATAAGACGACCCAGCGGAACAACGTCGTTAAAGATATCACTGGTGCTTTTCACAATGGTTGCCCTGGCAAGTAATTAGTCACGGCAGATATTATTGCTCAGGCAAGTATAAGTCAACTGAATGAGTCAGCCGATGCCACGAATTGCTAAAACGTTTCATGAACTTTTTTTGAGGTCTTTCAAATCAGATAGATAACTGACAGTTATCTTTTCAGAAGGGAAATAATCGTTACGTTGCACCCATGGCTGAATGTCACACTTTCACCCTATAATTGCTGTGTTAAATATGGATAAGGACAACAACGCACTATGTTGGATTTAATTAAAGCAATCAGCCTTGGGCTGGTGGTCTTGCTGCCGTTGGCTAACCCGTTAACGACGGTGGCGCTGTTCCTCGGGCTGGCAGGGAATATGAATAGCGCCGAGCGCAACCATCAGTCGATGATGGCCTCGGTGTATGTGTTTGCCATCATGATGGTGGCTTATTACGCCGGACAGGTGGTGATGAATACCTTCGGGATTTCTATCCCGGGCCTGCGTATCGCTGGGGGGCTGATTGTGGCCTTTATTGGTTTCCGCATGCTGTTCCCGGCGCAAAAAGCGCATGAGTCGCCGGAAGCGGCCAGCAAATCGGAAGAGCTGGAAACCGAACCGAGTGCCAATATCGCCTTTGTGCCGATTGCCATGCCGAGCACGGCGGGGCCGGGTACCATTGCGATGATCATCAGCTCCGCGTCGACGGTGCGTGACAGCGCAACCTTCCCGGACTGGGTGCTGACGGTAGCGCCACCGCTGATTTTTGCGATTATCGGTCTTATCGTGTGGGTGTCGCTGCGCAGCTCTGGCGCCATTATGCGCTGGGTAGGCAAGGGCGGTATCGAGGCGATTTCCCGTCTGATGGGCTTCTTACTGGTCTGTATGGGCGTGCAGTTTATTATTAACGGCGTGCTGGAAATTATTAAGACCTATCATTGATGTCTTGCCCGGCGGCGTTTCGCTTGCACGGGCCTACGGGTTTTGTAGGCCGGGTAAGGCGAAGCCGCCACCCGGCAAGAAGGCTCACCCGTGCTGCCCCTGTTCCTCCAGCGCCACCGGCCATTTACGGAAGATGAGCACCGACCAGACAAGCGCCACCAGGGCCGGAATAGCCCCCAGATAGCCAATCGCCGACATCGACACGTGCAGTATGACCTGATTTCCCACCAGCGCGCCCGCGCCAATCCCTAGATTGAAAATCCCGGAGAACAGCGACATGGCAACGTCCGTTGCATCCGGCGCCAGGGCCAGCACTTTCACCTGCATGCCCAGACCAATAATCATGATCGCCACGCCCCAGAACAGGCTGAGGATCGCCAGATGGCTTTCACTGCCCGCGGCGGGCATCAGCAGCAGCAGGCAGGCCAGCAGCAGGCCGATGGCGCTGCTCACCAGCAAGGAGGCGTGCCGGTTACCCAGCTTGCCGAACAGCACGCTGCCAACAATGCCCGCGCCGCCGAGGATCAACAGTAAGACGGTGGCAAAGTTGGCGCTAAAGCCCGCTACCATCTGCACAAACGGTTCAATGTAGCTATACGCCGTGTAATGGGCCGTCACCACAATGACGGTCAGCAGGTAGATACTCAGCAGTGCTGGGCGACGCATCAGCAGCGGCAGGCTTTTCAGCGAGCCGGAATGTTCGCTCGGCAACGCGGGCAGCAGTTTAATCAGGCATATCAGCGTAACCAGCGCACCCATACCGATGGCGAAGAAGGTCGTACGCCAGCCGAAGTATTGCCCCACGATGCGGCCAATCGGCAGACCCAGCACCATCGCCAGTGCGGTACCGGTAGCAATCAGGCTCAGCGCCTGCGCGCGTTTCCCTGCCGGCGCCAGGCGAATCGCCAGCGACGCGGTGATCGACCAGAACACCGCATGGGCAAAGGCGATACCGATGCGGCTCATGACCAGCACCGTAAAATTCCACGCCATAAATGACAGCACGTGGCTCGCAATGAACAAGACAAACAGACCGATCAGCAGCCTGCGCCGCTCCATCTGGCTGGTCAGCAGCATAAACGGCAGGGACATCAGCGCCACTACCCAGGCGTAGATGGTCAACATAATGCCCACCTGAGCCGTTTCCATCTGGAAACTTTCAGCGATGTCAGACAACAGCCCAACCGGAACAAATTCTGTGGTATTAAAAATAAACGCGGCAATGGCCAGCGTGACCACGCGTAGCCACGCAACCCTGCGGGAAACTGTGTTCGTTGTCATAGGGATGTCGGAGATTCGTTGCTGAAAAGAAGAGGAGACGATCTTAAATCGTCAAACGGCGAAAACTCAACCATTATGTGATGCAGATCTCAATATTTACCTTATAAAAGCGGTAGCCGGGAACGCTGTTTTCATTGAATATAAAAGAACAACATAATAAAAACAGGCGGTAAGACAATGCAGGAGATTGATTTTTATCTGGTAGATGCGTTCAGCGATACCTCGTTCGGCGGCAACCCGGCAGCCGTTTGCCCGCTGAAAGCGTGGTTGCCCGATGAGACCTTACTGAAAATGGCGCAGCAGCATAATCAGTCGGAAACGGCTTTTTTCGTCTGCAGTAAAGGGGGCATTGAGCTCCGCTGGTTTACCACGCTCACCGAAGTCAATCTCTGCGGCCACGCTACGCTGGCGGCCGCGCACGTGCTGTTTACCGAGCTGGATTACCCGGATTCGCGGATCCACTTTGAAACCGCCTCTGGCCGCCTGACGGTCAGCCGGGAGGGTGAGTGGATGACGCTGGACTTCCCGGCATGTCCAACCCATGAAGAGACGCCCCCGCCTGAGATGCTCTCGGCGCTGGGTATCAGCCGCTACGTTGAAGCCCGGAAAGGGCGCGCCTGGGTCATCGTTCTTGAAAATCGCCAGCAGGTCGAGGCCCTCGCTCCACACTTTTCGGCGATGACGCCGGGCGAGCATAAGGTGAGCGTGACGGCGCGCGGTGAGGGGGAATACGATTTTGTCAGCCGCTTTTTCTCACCGGGCGTTTCCGTCCCGGAGGACCCGGTCACCGGCTCCGCGCACACCATGCTGATCCCGTACTGGAGCGAAAAGCTGGGTAAAACGACGATGTTTGCCCGTCAGGTTTCAGCGCGCGGTGGCGATGTGCGCTGTGAGCTGAAAGGCTCGCGGGTGCTGATGAGCGGACAGGCCACACTTTATCTGAAAGGCACAGTTTTTCTGCGCTAAATAGCCATAACAAGAGAGGAAGAGACAATGCAGGAAATTGATTTTTATCTGGTGGATGCCTTCAGCGACAAAACCTTTGGCGGCAACGCCGCAGCGGTATGTCCTCTGGAAGAGTGGCTGCCGGACGAGACGCTGCTCAAAATGGCGCAGCAGCATAACCAGTCTGAGACCGCCTTTTTCGTGCGCACCGACGGTGGGTTTGAGCTGCGCTGGTTTACCACGCTGGATGAAATTAACCTCTGCGGACACGCTACGCTTGCCGCATCGCACGTCATTTTCGAATACCTTGACTACCCGCATACCGAAATCACCTTCACCACCCGCTTCGTGGGCGAGCTGACGGTTAAACGCAGCGGCGACTGGCTGACGCTGAACTTCCCCGCGTGGTCAACGGAAGTTGTGGATAATCCTCCCGAGGTGCTGTTTAGCGCCCTGGGCATCACGGCGGCAAAAGAGGTGCGCGAGGGTCGGGATTACATGGTGGTGCTGGAGAGCCAGCAGCAGGTGGAGGCGTTAACGCCGGATATCGGGGCCATGCTTCCGCTGGATAAAATGGTCTGCGTGACGGCACCAGGCGAAGAATATGATTTCGTCAGCCGCTTTTTCTGCCCGGGCGAAGGGGTGCCCGAAGATCCGGTTACCGGATCTGCCCACAGCATGCTGATCCCGTACTGGAGTGAAAAGCTGGGCAAAACGTCGCTCAATGCCCGCCAGGTGTCGCACCGTGGCGGGGATCTGCGCTGTGAGCTTAAGGGCGACCGCGTGCTGATTGGCGGCCAGGCTACCCTGTATCTGAAAGGGCGTGTTTTCCTGCGCTAGCCGAGTGAGGCGCCGCCGCATATCACCATCTCCTGACCGGTGATGGCGGCGGCTTCATTGCTAAGTAAGAAATTCACCAACCCTGCCACCTCCTCTGGGGCGATCAGACGTCCGATTGGCGGACACTTCGGCGGCGAGGTTTCTCTCCCCGGTGCGCTGAGCATCGGCGTTTGGGTAGCCCCTGGCGCGACCACGTTAGCGGTGATCCCGCGCGGGGCCAGCTCCGCCGCCCAGCTTCTGACCATCCCTACCATCGCTGCTTTGGTGGCAACGTACTGCGATCGTCTTGCTGTACCGCGAGAGGTTCTGCTGCCAATCGCCACAAACCGTCCACCTGCGGCCATTGCGGGCGCAAAATGGTTAAACAACGCCTCACAGGCCCAGACGTGGAGTTGCCACAGTGAGGTGCTCACATCGCTTTCGAGCTGGCCCAGGGGCGCAGCGGCCATCATCCCTGCAGCATGGATCACCGCCTGGGGCGTCGCGATGGTTTGCAGGGCGCTGCACAGCGCAGCAGGATCGCTGATATCCACGCGCAGGCCCGTGAAGCCAGGGGCATTCAGCATCACTGCCCGGCGGCTGAGCCCGGTGACCTGCCAGCCTTCCGCCAGTAAACGCTTGACGATGGCCTCACCAATTCCGGAGCTGGCCCCGGTGACGACGGCGTGACGCATGTCAGACCTCCAGCATCGTTCGGGGAATTTTAAATACCGCTTTGCGAACGGTCAGCGGCGCCTCTGCGGCGCACAGCGCCTGGTGGGGTTCTCCAGGACAAAAGACCGCAAAGTCTCCTGCGGCAAGACTGATCCTGACGCTGTGTTCAGCAGGTGAAGTAATAAAGAGATCCGGCTTATGCTCTTCGTCCTCCGGCTTGCCAGTGGGGCGTGCGCCAGCATAAATATGTTCTTCTCCTGCCAGGACAACCTGAATATCGGCCCACTGGCGATGGTACTCCGTATGCCGATCTGCACGTGGCTGCGTCTGCGCCGGACCAATCTGGCAAAACCAGGTTGCATTTTCCGGCTGCCAGCGCCCGTCATCGCGTTCGCTGAGCGCCTGCAGCGTGCAGTCCGGACGGGATAGCAGGGTGTACAACGCCGACGGTAGCCCTGCCAGCGGCAGGGCGTTGAGATGACCGATAATCATATGGACTCCTTAACCCATTCCGATGTCACCCGCACATATTTGATGGCCTGGCGGAAGTATGTGTACGCGATATGAAGAGCGCCATCGGGCCCCTGTTTGATGCTGGGATAGGAGAATTCGCGGTTCAGCTTTTCCAGAGAGTTGTTGGTCATGCAGTAACCATCCCCCTCGTCCAGATGACGCTGCCACGGCCAGCTTTTTCCGCCGTCAGGCGAAATGGCGACGGTCATCGGCGCCCGCGGTGCGCCCCAGAAGGCCGTCCGACCGTGGGTAACAACCGGCTCCTTGCGGTCATCACCATCGTCAATTTCATCGTATAACGAGGCGCGACGTTCCCGCGCCCCGGCGGCGCTCATGGGGTTAAAGACCAGCGCGAGTTCACCGCCCGCAAGCGTGGTCACCTGGATAGAGGAGTTATTATTAGGGAGCTCCGTGGGCTCCGGTACGGACCAGCTTTCGCCGTTATCCGTTGACTGGCTGTAATAGATATTGTCTGCCCAGCGGCTGCGGAACAGGGCGACCAGTGTGCCGTTGAGCAGGCGGGTAATATTCATATGTACGCAGCCGAGGCTTTCCGGTACCTCAACATCGCGCCACGTTTTGCCGCCGTCCCCGGATATTTTTACCGCGCTGATATCGTCGTTTCCGACCCATTTCTCACCTGGTTGGGTACGGCAATAAAACACCGGGAGCAGCCAGTTACCGTTATCCACCACGACAATCGGCTGGCGGATAAACGTGCCCGGTTTATCGAGCAGGGTAGCGATCTCCCCCCAGGTTTTCCCAAGATCCCGGGACTGGCGATAGCGAACGATAGCCGTATCCTGATTACCTGAGATCTGCGCGGTCCACAGCAGCCACAGGACGTTGTCCGGGGCCAGGAACAGAACCGGGTTCTGTTCGGAACGCGTGGCATCGTCCGACAGTTTTACCGCATCACTCCACTGCTGGCTGCCCGGTGCCAGGCGTGACCCCCACACGGAGATATCGGCAATGCCTTCCTGAGTGCCGCCAAACCAGACGCACATCAGCGAGCCATCCGGCAGCGGCAGCAGATTCGCCGCGTGGTTTTGTGGGCAAGAGGAGGGCAGCATGGCGGTTTGCACGTGCGCATCCTGTTGTGGTCGAACAATCCCGTCGCGGGTTACGGTTACAGACATATCAGACTCCATTATTTTGAGCGGGGGTTGGCGCTTTACCCTGCGCTTTTCCCGGAATGAGGCGATCGATCGCCATGATGACGGCAGGGGTCAGCAAGGCAATGTACATATTGTTGATGCCGAAAGGGTCGCCCAGCAGATACCAGGCGGAGGTGACGACGCAGGCGCCAATCAGGCCCGCATTGGCACCGCGGGTGCTGCGGAAGAACGGCGCGTAAAACGCAATAACGGCCACCACGGAAATCGACAGGCGAATGGCGCGGGTAAAGAACGAGAGCTTCAGGACTTCAGGTACCAGCAGAACAAAAATCAGCGGCAGGAAACCAATCAGCAGGGAGATCCAGCGGGTGGCCTTAAACTCCTGATCGGGCGTTGGGTTGCGCATCGGCACGTAAAAGTCTTTTACCACCAGGGAGGCGATAGCCAGCGCCACGGTACTGACGCTGACGAAAATAGACGCCACCAGAGAGGTGGTGATCAGGCCGGCCAACCACGGGTTCATGTCCTGCAGGAAAATCGGCATTGCATACAGGCTGTTAATTTCCGGGTGCAGGTATTTTGCCGCCACCCCAATCACCGCAATGGCCAGCGCAATCGGCAGGCAGAAGAAGAAGGCGACCCAGGTAGAGCGTTTGGCCGATTTCACGTCTTTGGTGGAGGAGATTGCCTGGATTACAAACTGGGTACAGAAGATAGAGCCGATGGTGCCGATGAGCCAGGCGAAAATGGTCGACGCACCGATGTTACCGTCCCAGGTCCAGTAGAAGGCCGGCATGTTTTCAATCATTGGCGTAAAGCCGCCGGTTTTGGAGAGCGCAAAGCCCATGATAGCGAGGATACCGAAGTATTTCAGTGCGCTGTGCAGTACGGTCACCCAGGCTACCCCCTTCATGCCGCCAAAGGCGAAGTAGAAGGTACTGACGATGGCCGTAATGAAGGCGGCAACGGGCAGGTTGACTTTCAGTACGGTGGAAATAGCCGCTGCGCCGCTGACGTAATTCCCCACGTTAACCAGCAGCAGGGCGTAGATCATGATGACAGAAATAATGTTTTTGGTGCTGTTACCGTATTTTTCAGCAATCGCACCCGAGATAGTGATTTTCCCAGTGTTGTAGATGCGTTTTACCAGCAACAGGCCAAAGAGCGGGAAGCCAATCGCGGCCCCGATGACCGACCATGACGCGGCAAAGCCGTCTTCAAACGCCGCCTGTGCGGTGCCGATGGTGGATTTAGCACCGATATACTCGGACATCAGCAGGATCCCGACAATAAACGCCGGCATCGCGCGGGAGCCTTCCATAAAATCGCCGGAATTTTTACTGCGGATCCGGAAGGTCAGCCAGGTGGTGAAAAGGATGTAAGCAATAACAATGCCCACAATGATTAGGGTATCTTCAGCGGTAAAATTATTCATCTTTGCCTCTCTTCAGGGCGAGTGAATCCTGGGCACCTCGGGTACCCGGTATTCTTATTGACGAAACCAACGCCGTTTAGTTAAGTGACATTGTCACTATTCGGCGTATCTGTTGGCACTGCTGCTCGCTAAATGCCACGGCATATCGACTCTCACCGACGTCTTCCCCCATGATCTGCAGCGCTTTTTTGACTGCGGCAGGGGAAAACGCCACGTTGTACAGTTCGGTGCGCAGTTGGGTGACGCTCTCCTGCGCAAGGCGGGAACCGTCAATATCACCCGCGTTAAAGCGTGACCAGATAGCGTTGATGGCCGTCGGCGCCACGTTTGCCAGCCCGGAAATGCAGGCCGAACATCCGTCGATGAAGCCCTGGTGGATAAGCGAATCTGGGCCGTTGAGCACGTCGAATCCGTCCATGTCCCTCACCGCATTAAGGAATCCGCGCAGGCTTTCATAGCTCCCGGCACTGTCTTTAATACCGACGATGTTGGGATGTTCGGCCAGCGCGCGTGCGGTAGCGGGTTCAATGGTATTGCCGGTACGCGCTGGAATGTTGTACAGAAATACCGGTACGGCTAGCGCGTCGGCGATAGCGGTGTAGTGCGCGACGAGTTCAGACTGTTTCAGCGGAACGAAGTAAGGGGTAATGACGGAAACGGCATCGACGCCCAGCGAGGCGATCTGTTTCCCCAGACGGATGGTTTCGCGGGTCGAAATTTCCCCAATGTGCGCCACGACCGGTGCGCGGCCGGCCACCGTTTCCACGCAGGTGCGGGTGACGGCGATTTTTTCTTCTTCGTTAAGCACGAAGAACTCGCCGTTTGTGCCGCCGCAGAAGATGCCGTTGCCAGCACTGAGTTGACGATCGACCTGTCGTTTCAGGCCCGACAGGTTCAGCGCGCCTTCCGTGTCAAAGGGGGTTACAACGGCCGTTAGCACGCCCCTGATGTTGTTACGCATTACACACTCCTTTGCTATTAATGTTGGGGAAACAGTGTCCGGTAAATCGCCTGCACCTCGTCGTGATTAACCTGACAGGGTGCATTGTTCATGAGCCGCTTAACGTTAAGGGCCGCATCACTGAGGGAGGCGATATCTTCACGCGGTACGCCCAGTGTCTCCAGGTTATCCGGCATGCTGAGTCTGCGGACCAGCGCGGCAAAGTACTCCACCAGCGCGTGGGATTTTTCTTCGTCTGACAGCGACGTATCCGCGCCGGGCACCAAATCCCAGACTTGCGCAAATTTCGTCACGCAGTGGGGACGAACCACGCGCATGCAGGGCGCCAGCAGAATCGCGTTGGCCACCCCGTGAGGCAGGTGATATTTGCCGCCGAGCGGGTAGGACAGGGCGTGAACCAGGTGCGTGCCAGCATGTGCAATGGCGACCCCGCCGTAGTAAGACGCCCACAGCATCTCCAGCTTCGCCAGCAGATTGCCCGGTTCGGCGCAGGCCGTTTCAATGTTGTTGAGCAGCTTAGACAGGCCCATCAGCGCGGCGTTATCGCTAACCGGATTAGCGACCGTTGAGGTGAAACACTCAATCAGATGGCACAGGGCATCAATCCCGGTGGATGAGGCAATGTGTGCGGGCATGCTGGTCGTCAGCTCCGGCAGCAGGGCGACGTAATCGGGCAGCAGGACGGGGGAGATGATGCCCACTTTCGTGCTTTGCTCTGGTATGGTCAGAATGGCATTCGGCGTTGCTTCCGATCCGGTTCCTGCAGTGGCCGGGATCAGCAGTGACGCGATGCGTGCCACCGGTTTTATGCCCGCGAGCAGGTTGTCCAGCCCTGGAGAAAGCGGGTGACAAAGTACTGAAAGCAGTTTGGCTACATCCAGTACGCTACCGCCGCCGAGCCCGACGACCAGCCCAAACGTTCCCTTTAACGTCGAGAGCAGTTGGTTAACGTCGTGATGGGTGGGTTCAGGCGGGACATTGTCGATAATCGTGACGCCGCGCTGGTCCTCTTCGAGGATCGCGCGGATCTGCTTTGCTGCCTCCAGACGCGCAATATTGCCGTCCGTCACCAGCAGGATCTGCGTTTTATCAGTAAGTAATGGCCTGATGGCGGCGATGGCATTCGCCCCGCTAATCAGGGTGCTGTTGATCGTAACCACGCTTTTCTCCTGTCTCTGTATCCATGATTGATTTCGCTCAAGCAAGACGCTTCATGGTCATCGTGTGGCTAAATTTATAATTTATTCGCAAACTGATTAACTTGATCTTGCTCACATATAATCAATCATGATTGAATATAATCATTAACGGGAAAGGCTAACCCGAAGTGGGGATGAAAGTGAGCAATGTGAACAGAGAGGTCGTGGTCGTCGCCGATGACTTTACCGGCGCAAATGATGCCGGTGTCAGCCTGGCGCTGTGTGGCAAAAAAGTCAGCGTGGCGTTTCATACACCGTTTACCCAGGCGAGCGATGTGCTGATCGTTAACACCGATTCCCGGGCGCTGAAGGCATCGGAGGCGGCCGAAAGGGTGGCCGCACTCGGGGCTGAAATCGCGGATGCCCGCTGGCTCATTAAAAAGATGGATTCCACGTTGCGTGGCAATGCAGGAGCCGAATCTCAGGTTCTTAAGGCATTAAGCGGCAGGCGGCAGGTGATCGTGGCGCCGGCATACCCGTCAGCAGGGCGGATCACGCGGTACGGCAGGTGTCTGGTAAACGGCGTTCCGGTGAATGAAACCGAATTTGCCAGCGATCCCAAAACGCCTGTCCCGTCTGCCGCTATTGCTGACCTGTTTACCGGGGTGAGCGCTAAAAGCGTGACCGTGAAAACGCTCACTGCCGAACTTGCCCGAGGAACGGAATGGCTCATCGTGGATGCGCACACCGATGAGGAGATGGACGCCATTATCGATGCCGCGTTGGCCTGCTCACAGAGGCCGCTGCTGGTGGGCTCTGCCGGACTATGCGATGCGCTGGCCCGTCATCTGGCCCCGGTTCGGCGTAAACAACTGCTGGCCGTCGTCGGCTCGATGAGTGAGATCGCGCAACGACAGATTGCACTGGCGGTAAGCCAGGCGGACGTCTCGTCGGTACTCATTGATGTGAATGACGCGCTGCGCGGAGACACGTCCGGGTATCTCGAACAGATTGCGCAGGTACTTCAGTCTGGCCATCACTGCATTGTGCATACCTGTGCGGGCCACGAGGCCCGGCATCAGGTCGAGCAACTCTGCCAGCAGTATCGCGTCACCCGCGCAGGCCTGGGCGAAAAAATTTGTACGTTTTTAGGCGAACTGACCCGACAGGTGCTGGCGGCGCAGACGCCTGACGCGCTGTACGTCTCCGGTGGCGACGTGGCGATGGCTGTCGCGAGGGCACTGGATGCTCGGGGGTTTGAGATTACCGGGTGCGTCGCACAGTGCGTGCCAGCCGGAAAATTTCTGGGTTGTGGCTGGCAGCAGCCGGTAATGACCAAAGCAGGGGGCTTCGGAAACGAAGAGACGCTGCTTGAGGTGTTGCATTTTATCGAGGAGAGACTGAGTGACTAAAATTATTGCTGTAACCATGGGTGACCCGGCTGGCATTGGCCCGGAAATCATCATCAAATCCCTCACCGAAGGTGAGTTGTCAGGGGCACCTGTGGTGGTTGTGGGCTGCGCCAGAACGCTGCAGCGGGTGCTTGAGAAAGGAATCACCGGGCAGGCGGATATCCGCACTATCGACGCGGTCAGCGGCGCGCGCTTTGCCGCTGGCGTGATTAACGTGCTTGATGAACCGCTGGCCGATCCTGATGCACTGAAGCCGGGTATCGTTCAGGCTGAGGCCGGGGATCTGGCTTATCGCTGCGTGAAGCGTGCTACCGAACTGGCGATGGCGGGTGAGGTGAAGGCGATTGCAACGGCTCCCCTGAATAAAGAGGCGCTGCACCTGGCCGGGCATCTCTATCCGGGTCATACCGAGCTGCTGGCGCATCTGACCGACAGCAAAGATTACGCCATGGTGCTGTATACGGACAAACTGAAGGTGATTCACATCACGACCCACATTGCGTTGCGCAAATTCCTTGATACGCTCAATCAGGATCGGGTAAAAACCGTGATTGGGATTGCGGATAGATTCCTGAAACGCGTCGGCTTTCAACAACCGCGCATTGCGGTTGCCGGCGTTAACCCGCATGCGGGTGAAAACGGCCTGTTTGGCGATGAAGAGATCAAGATTGTCGGCCCGGCTGTCGACGCGATGAAAGCGCAGGGGTTAAACGTCACCGGACCGTGTCCACCGGATACGGTATTTATGCAATGCCACGAAGGTATGTATGACATGGTCGTTGCGATGTATCACGATCAAGGGCATATTCCGCTAAAATTACTCGGCTTTTATGACGGGGTGAATATCACCGCCGGCTTGCCGTTTATCCGTACCTCTGCGGACCACGGTACCGCATTCGATATTGCCTGGACCGGCAAAGCGAAGTCTGAGAGCATGACGGTGTCTATCCAGTTGGCTATGCAAATTACACGGGAATGATATGAAGGGATATAACCGGTTAGAGCAGATAATGGATTACCTGAAAGGGCACAATCTGGTGACGGTGGATCAGTTGGTGGCAATTACCGATGCCTCTCCGGCGACGATCCGCAGGGATTTGATAAAGCTCGATCAGGAAGGTGTCATTAGCCGCACCCATGGCGGCGTTACCCTTAACCGGTTTATTCCTTCCCAGCCCACAACGCATGAAAAAATGCAGCGCAGTCTGGCAGAAAAACATGCCATCGCCAGCGCGGCGGCAAGCTTTGTTAAAGCGGGCGACGCCATTGTGCTCGATGCTGGCACCACGATGATTGAACTCGCTCGCCAACTTACGCATCTGCCGCTTCGCGTCATCACCAGCGACTTGCACATTGCGCTGTTTCTCTCGGAATTCCGTCAGATTGAAGTGACGATAATTGGCGGGCGTATTGATGATTCAAGTCAGTCCTGCATCGGTGAGCACGGGCGTCGCTTGCTGCAGAACGTGTGGCCAGACGTGGCTTTCGTTAGCTGTAACGGATGGGATATCACCCGCGGCATTACCTCACCAACGGAAGAGAAGGCTGCCTTAAAGCGGGATCTGATTGCCAATGCAAAACGTCGCGTACTGCTGGCGGACAGTTCCAAGTACGGAGCCTGGTCGTTGTTTAACGTGGCGCATCTTAATACCCTGACGGATATCGTCACGGACAGCAGGCTGGACGAAGCGACACAGGCCGGATTGAGGGCGTTAGATGTCCAGTTGACGCTGGCGTCATGACATAAGTTAATACTATGAAGCACCCTGGCAGGCCTGCGCTATGTTGAAATTTAGCCTCATAAAAAAGCAAGGAGCCTGCCATGTATTCCATTACCTCTGAATCTGCACGTCATCCGGACATTCTCGCTCTGATCGCGGCGCTTGACCGCTATCAGAGCGAACTCTATCCCGCCGAAAGTAATCATCTGCTCGATCTGGCTGCGCTGCCGGAAGCCTCGCTGATCCTGATGATCATTCGCGACCAGCAGCTTCAGGCCGTTGGCTGTGGCGCTATCGTGCTCAACGGCGACGGTACGGGCGAGATGAAGCGGGTCTATATCGATCCGGCCCATCGCGGACAGCATCTCGGCGAAACGCTGCTGGCCGCCCTGGAAGATGAGGCTCTGAGCCGTCATTGTCATACCGTAAGGCTGGAGACGGGCATCAAACAGCATGCCGCGGTGCGTCTTTATGAACAGTGCGGATACGATTTGCGCCCGGCGTTTGCCCCGTACGTTGACGACCCGCTCAGCCTGTTTATGGAGAAGGCGCTGGTTGAAGACGTTCGTTTAGCAGCGCTATAAAGGCTTCCAGCTGGCGGGTCATCGCCCCGCGTCGCCATACCAGCCAGGTGGTGAGCCAGCGCCAGTTTTCCGCCAGCGGCCAGGCTTCAACCTGATGATGTCCCGGCATACTCTCCAGCATCGAGCGCGGCATCAGCGCGATGCCCGCGCCCGCAATGACGCAGGCGAGCATGCCGTGATAGGACTCCATCTCATGAATGCGGCCGGGCGTGGCGCGGTCAGCGTGAAACCAGCTCTCCAGGTGTCGGCGATACGAGCAGTTGGCGCGAAAGGCATAGACGTCGCTGCCGCTGACCTGCGAGGCGCGCGTCACCTCCACATGCCCGGCAGGCGTGACCAGCATCATCTCTTCCCGGTAGACCGGCATGCCTTCCAGCTCCGGGTGCGAAAGCGGACCGTCGACGAAGGCGGCGCTTAGGGTTCCCTCCAGTACGCCATCAATCATCGTCCCGGAAGGCCCGGTAGAAAGGGCAAACTGAATACGCGGATAGCGCTGGTTAAACTGCGCCAGCGTTTCAGGAATGCGCACGGCGGCGGTGCTTTCCAGCGCGCCGAGGGCAAATAACCCCTGCGGCTCATCCCCCGCGACAACCATGCGCGCTTCATCCACCAGGGCGAGGATCTGCCTGCTGTAGCGCAGGAAGTTATGGCCAGCCGGGGATAAGCGCAAACGCTGGTTTTCACGAATAAACAGCTCAACGCCCAGATCGGCTTCCAGCTGGCGGATGCGGGTCGTCAGGTTAGACGGCACGCGATGCACCTTCTGCGCCGCCTGGGTGATGCTGCCCGTCAGCGCGACGGCGTTAAACATTTCAAGCTGGGTTAAGTCCATGGCATTCTCGTTTCGTGAATAAGGTGGTTAGTATTATTCATTTTTAAGAAATAGCAGAGTGAGCCACAATCAATCAACCGAAATGCGTGGAGAACATCATGAAATATTCATCTGCTACACATGCCCTCTCTGTTAACCCGGCAACGGGTGAAACCCTCGCTGCGTATCCCTGGGCGACGCCGGAAGAGGTTGAACGCGCGATTTCTCAGTCCGACGCGGGCTATCGCCAGTGGCGACGCGAAAGCGTGTCCCACCGGGCGCAGAAGCTGCGGGATCTCGGCGCCGCGCTGCGAAACCGCGCGGAAGAGATGGCGCAGATTATCTCCCGTGAAATGGGCAAGCCCATCCTGCAGGCGCGAGCGGAAGTGGCAAAGTCCGCCGGTCTGTGCGACTGGTATGCCGAGCACGGCCCGGCAATGCTGCGTGCGGAGCCGACGCTGGTGGAAAACCACAACGCGGTCATTGAATACCGCCCGCTGGGGCCGATTCTCGCGGTGATGCCATGGAACTTCCCGCTCTGGCAGGTGCTGCGCGGCGCGGTGCCAATTCTGCTGGCCGGTAACAGCTATCTGCTCAAACATGCGCCCAACGTGCTCGGCTCTGCGGATCTTATAGGGCAGATCTTTGCGGATGCGGGTTTCCCTGAAGGCGTGTTCGGCTGGGTGAACGCCACCAATGACGGCGTCAGCCAGGCGATTAACGATCGTCGTGTTGCTGCGGTGACCGTCACCGGCAGCGTGCGTGCCGGGGCCGCCATTGGTGCTCAGGCAGGAGCCGCGCTGAAAAAATGCGTTCTTGAACTGGGCGGCTCAGACCCGTTCATCGTTCTCAACGATGCCGACCTGGATCTTGCCGTGAAGGCGGCGGTAGCGGGGCGCTACCAGAATACCGGGCAGGTGTGCGCGGCGGCAAAACGCTTCATTGTGGAAGAGGGTATTGCGGATACCTTTACCCAACGCTTTGTTGATGCGGTTGCTGCCCTGAAGCTGGGCGCTCCGGACCAGGAAGAAAACTACCTGGGCCCGATGGCGCGTTTTGATCTGCGCGATGAACTGCATCAGCAGGTGCAGGCGACGCTGGCAGAAGGTGCAACGCTGCTGCTGGGCGGTGAGAAAATCAGCGGCGAGGGGAATTACTATGCGCCAACCGTGCTGGCGAATGTCACCCCGTCGATGACGGCGTTCCGCCAGGAGCTGTTTGGTCCGGTCGCGGCCATTACCGTCGCGAAAGACGCGGAGCATGCCCTGATGCTTGCCAACGACAGCGACTTTGGCCTGTCCGCCACTGTCTTTACCGCTGACGCAGCGCTTGCGGATAAATTCTCCCGCGAGCTGGAGTGCGGCGGCGTGTTTATCAACGGCTTTAGCGCCAGCGATGCGCGCGTGGCTTTTGGTGGCGTGAAGAAAAGCGGTTTCGGCCGCGAGCTTTCCCACTTTGGCTTGCACGAGTTCTGTAACGTGCAGACGGTGTGGAAGGATCGCGTGTAATCCTTAATTTCGGCCCTCGTCGTGAGGGCCGTTGTCATTATTCTGCCATGGTTCTGTCATTTTCATTTTGTAGACTCGCACGCGTCTAACGCATTGTAAATGAAGCTAATTATGAACCTAACGCAAATTTTTCGCCGTATTGCGCAGCGTCTCACCCCGCGTCACTTTGGCCTGTTGACGGGCATCTTTTGCATCATTGGCCTTTTCTCCGCGCTGCAGCTCTCCTCGTCACTCCTGCTTAACGCCTCCCTGAACAACGCCCAGCGCAACGAGCAGCTAAATCTGCTGGCCTGGCAGCAGCAGAGCAAGCTGGATCTGGCCCGTGTTTCCCTGCTGGCGGCAAGCGATCTGCTTAACCGGTCCGGCGTCTGGTTTATGCAGGATAAAGAGACCGGCTCCGACGGAAGCTGGCATAGCCTGATGGACGATGCGCAAAAGGCGCTGACGGTTTCTCAGCAGGCGTGGAAGGCCTGGCTGGCGCTGAATCCGCCGAAAGATGACGCCCTGGTGAACAGCTATCTGCTTTTCTACGGTGCGATTAAAGAGCAGGCTGAAGGTCTGGTAAAAGACAACACCATCGACGCTTTTTTTGCCGTCCCGGCGCAGGCGTTTCAGACGGATTTTAACGATAACTATGCACGCTATCAGCAGGCAAGCGAGAAGCAGGCCATGCAGGGGCGTCAGAGCCTCATGGCACAGCTCTCAGGATTGCAAACGTTGTTCCTGTTTGCGCCGGTGCTGTTGCTCGCCATCGCCGCTGTCGTCTGGTTCGGCATGTCCAGATGGGTGATCACGCCGCTGCGTCGGTTGATTGCGCATATCAACCGGCTGGCGGCAGGGGATCTCTCCGGCACGCCGCCGGACGTCATGCGCTTCAACCGGGAGATAGGGCAGCTTAGCGACAGTATTGCCACGATGCAGCACGGTCTGCAGCAGCTGGTCACGCAGGTCAGCCATGCCACGGTGACCATGGTGGAGAACATTAGCTCCCTGGCACAGGGTAACCAGAAGCTGTATCAGCAGTCGGCACGCCAGGCGAAAGAGCTTGAGGATGTGACGGCGCATATCGCGGCGCTGGAAAACCATGTGGAAGGGAATACCGGCTATGCCAGACTCGCCAGCTCGCGGGCGGATGAAGCGCGTCAGGCCGCCGCGGGGGGAGACCAGATGATGTCGACCGTGAATGCGTCCATGCAGGCGATCGTCGACCGATCGTCTGAGATGCGCGGGATCGTGGCGATGATCGACAGCGTGGCGTTTCAGACCAACATCCTGGCGCTGAATGCGGCCATCGAGGCGGCCCATGCCGGAAACCAGGGGCGCGGGTTTGCCGTCGTCGCCCGGGAGGTTGGATTGCTGGCCAGAAAGAGCAGCCACTCGACGCAGACCATTCAGGAGCTGATCAACCGCTCGGTTCAGGGCATTGAAGACGGTTCCCGTGCCGTCACCCTGATGGAAGAGAATCTGCAGCAGGTCACCGGTCTGGTGGGCAATTTAAGCAGTTTGCTGAATGAGATCTCCACCGCCACCCTCAGCCAGGGAGAGAGTATTCACCAGATGACCCGCCAGCTTCAGGCGCTGAACCAGGTCTCCCGTCAGACGGACCTGCTGGTCTCTGACGCCTCAGATGCTTCTGAACGTCTGCAAAAGCAATCCGATCTTTTATTGCAGGCCGTTTCGCGTTTTCGTCTTAGCGCCTGACGCAATACATAAGCCTCTGTTATACTCGCAGCCCGTTTTAGCCTGAGGGCAAGGAGCAAAGTGTGGCTGCGGTCATCCATAATGAGATGTTGGACGAGATTCTGGCGCAGGTTCGTCCGTTAATTGGAAAGGGGAAGGTTGCCGACTATATTCCGGCCCTTGCCTCGGTCAGCGGGAATAAGCTGGGCATTGCTATCTGTACTATCGACGGACAGCGATACCAGGCAGGGGATGCAACAGAACGTTTTTCCATCCAGTCCATTTCGAAAGTGCTCAGTCTGGTTGCGGCGATGCGCCAGTATGAAGAAGACGAGATCTGGCAGCGGGTGGGCAAAGATCCGTCCGGCCAGCCTTTTAACTCGCTGCTTCAGCTCGAGATAGAACAGGGTAAACCGCGAAATCCCTTTATCAACGCCGGGGCGCTGGTGGTCTGCGATATGCTGCAAAGCCGCCTCAGCGCACCACGTCAGCGAATGCTTGAGATTGTGCGTCAGCTCTCGGGCGTTGACGACATTACCTATGATACGGTTGTGGCACGCTCGGAGTTTGAACACTCTGCCCGTAACGCGGCCATCGCCTGGCTGATGAAATCCTTCGGTAATTTCCACAACGACGTGGCGACCGTCCTGCAAAACTACTTCCATTACTGCGCCCTGAAAATGAGCTGCGTTGAGCTGGCTCAGACGTTCCTGTTCCTTGCGCACCAGGGGCACGCACCGCACCTTGATCAGGAAGTCGTTTCGCCGCTTCAGGCTCGTCAGGTTAACGCGCTAATGGCCACCAGCGGGATGTATCAAAACGCCGGCGAGTTTGCCTGGCGCGTTGGGCTTCCGGCTAAATCGGGCGTTGGCGGCGGGGTCGTGGCGATTGTGCCGCATGAAATGGCGATAGCCGTCTGGAGCCCGGAGCTGGATGAAACGGGAAATTCGCTTGCCGGCGTGGCGGTTCTGGAGAAACTGACCCAGCGTCTGGGACGTTCAGTATACTGATGCCCGATCTGGATCCTCTCTTTTCCCGTCTGGCGCGATCGACATTTCGCTCGCGCTTTCGTTTAGGCGATAAAGAACGACAGTACTGCTGGGACAAAGGTCCCGAAACCATTGACCAGCATGCCGCGGATTTTGTCGAAAAGCGCCTTGCGCCTGCACAACCCGCAAATGACGGTAAACAGACGCCTATGCGCGGTCACCCGGTGTTTATCGCCCAGCATGCCACCGCCACCTGTTGTCGGGGCTGCCTGGCAAAATGGCATAACATTCCACAGGGTGTAACGCTCACCGCGCCGCAACAAAATTATATCGTCAGCGTTATCCATCACTGGCTGGTGCTGCAGATGAACGCCTAAATTTGACGAGTTATGCTCCAGTGGTATTTGTGTTATAGATGCATCCTAAGTTAGTCCCGATCATGCTGACGACCGCAATAATTGCCATAAGCTTTCATATGGAATGATATTTAATGCGTTCTGCTCTTACCGCTTTCAGGCCGTTCCAGCCTGACACGCCGCTGCGAAATGCATCGACGATCTTCATCCTCACCACCTTGTTCTATTTTGTGGGCGCGGAATTACGGCTCGTTGAGGCCCTGTCGCTGTTCTGGCCGCTGAATGGCGTCATGGCAGGGATCTTCGCCCGCTATATTTACCTGAATCGCCTGCATTACTATGCGGTATGCTATGTCGCGATGCTGTTGTACGACGCGGTGACGACCAACTGGGGTATAGCCTCAGTGGTGATCAATATGTCTAACATGATCTTTATTGTCGTCGTCGCCGTGCTGGTCCAGCGCGACAAGCGACTGATGAAGAAAACCCCCGATCCGCTTAACGCGCTACGCCTGTTTAACTACTGTCTGATTGCCGCGCTGCTTTGTGCCTTGCTCGGCGCTGCGGGGTCGGTCGGGATTGACAGTCACACCTTCTGGCCGCTGTTTGCCGACTGGTTTAGCGAGCAGTTCTCAACCGGCGTGCTTGTTGTGCCCTGTATGCTCACGTTACGTATGCCCGGGCGTGATCTCAGGTTACGTCTGGAGCAGCTGCTGCCGGTGATGGCGCTGATCGTCTCGGTGGTCGCGTCGGTGGTGATTGGCGGAGCGGGGAGCCTCTCGTTTCCTCTGCCAGCGCTTATCTGGTGTGCGGTTCGTTACTCATTGCCTGCGACCTGTCTGCTGACGTTTATCACGGGTGCCACTGAAATCATTTTGGTCGCCAACTCGATTATTAACATTGCCGTGGCGACGCCGTTTACGACGCCAATGATGTTTTCAGCCCGGCTGGGTATCGCCACGATGGCGATCTGCCCGGTGATGGTCTCCGTCAGCATGGCGGCGATTAATTCCCTGATCCGCCAGGTTTCGCTGAGGGCGGATTATGACTTTTTAACGCACGTCTACTCGCGTTCCGGGCTTTATGAGGCGTTAAAGCATGAAGAGACGTACCGGCATACCCGTTTTTTGACCGTCATGCTGCTGGATATTGATTATTTCAAAAGCATTAATGATAACTACGGCCACGAGTGTGGAGATCGCGTGCTGGCGTCGTTTGCCCGACAGGTTCAGCAGGTCGTTGGCGAAGACGGCATGGTGGCGCGCATGGGCGGGGAAGAGTTCGCTGTGGTGGTTCATTCAGGCGACGCGCAGCACGGTTTTGAACTGGCTGAACGTATCCGTTCCACCGTTGCCAGCCATCCTTTTACATGGCGTCACCAGACGCTCTTTCTGACGGTCAGTATTGGCCTCGGCAGTGGAAAGGCTGAGTCATGGCAGTTGACCGAGGTATTCAACAAGCTCATGGCCGAAGCGGACGATCATCTCTATCGTTCAAAAAAAGCGGGTCGAAACCGTACCAGCGCCCGGGTGGCGGACGAGCAAATTGCCGCGCCCACCGGGAGTGAAACATAGCTGCGTTAATCGTCATAAGGCATTGACGTGAATAGTAAGCGACTTAACAGGCTGTCAGAACGCTGACAATGCCTCTGTTTAAGCTACGCTTTTAGTAACGCTTTACGTCAGGAGACATTATGAAAGCACCTGCAACCCCTGAAAATGAAACAGACAGACTCAACTCGCTACGAGAATCCGGTCTGCTTGAGATCGACAGTTCCCCGGCGTTTGACCGGTTAACGCGTCTGGCAAAACGCTTCTTCCAGGTGCCGCTGGCGATGGTCAATCTCATTGATGAGCATTCGCTAATCGTTAAGTCCGCTGATGGTCAGGCACCCGGCTCCGTTCCGCGTAACATCTCATTTTGTGGGCATACGATCCTCACCGAAGCGCCGCTGGTGGTAGGGGATATGCTTCAGGACGATCGTTTTGCGGATAACCCGCTGGTGGCCGGTGAACCTCGCGTGCGGTTTTACGCGGGCTTCCCGCTGCGCCTGCGTGACGGCGCAAGCGTTGGCTCGCTGTGCCTGATTGATTACGCTCCCCGGGAGTTTTCTGCCGCCGACCTCGCCGTCCTGGGAGATCTTGGCGCGCTGGCGGAAGATGAATTTGCTGCCATCAGCGCGGCGACCACGGATGAATTAACCGGGCTATTCAACCGTCGGGGTTTTAATCAACTCGTGCGCTTCACGCTTTCCGTTGCCCGGCGCCGGGCAGAGCCGCTGACGCTCGGCTGGCTGGATTTGGATCGCTTTAAGGAAATTAACGATCGCTTCGGGCATGAAGAGGGGGATAAGGCGCTGAATGCCATGGCGCAACTGATGCGTGCCTCTTTCCGCGAAGCGGATCTGCTGGTTCGTTTTGGCGGGGACGAGTTCGCCGTGCTGTTCGCGGATACGGATGAGCAGGGCGCCTGGATTGCCATGCAGTATCTCGTCGAGCAGGTAGAAAACTATAACGCCCGCAGGTTACACCCCTGGTCGCTTCACTTCTCATGGGGGCTAAGTGAATTCGATCATAACGGCAACGACCTGCAGCAGTGGTTAAAAGATGCCGATGAAAAGATGTATGCCATGAAGCAGCAGCGCCAGCGCGCCCGGTGACATAACAAAAGCCTATGTCCGATCCGTTTGCGTTAAGAAGATGTTAAATGCACAGTGAGGGTATTCAACGTAAGGAAAAACAATGAATACCTCACTGCAAATCAAAAACCTCACCCGAGACGAAATTCTCACCCACCTTGATGCGCTAGCCGGGATCCTCGAAAATTGTGTGAACGGCGGGGCATCCGTCAGCTTTATGCTTCCCTTTAGCCTGGAGAAGGCCCGCTCTTTCTGGCGCGGCATTGCTGAAAGCGTAGGGCGCAATGAGCGCCTCGTGCTGGCCTGTGTCGACCCGCAGGACGGCGTCATCGGAACGGTGCAGTTAATCACAGACCAGCCGGAAAACCAGCCGCATCGTGCCGATGTGGCGAAGCTGCTGGTTCACGAGAAAGCGCGCCGGAAAGGTGCCGCGATGGCATTGATGGAAGCGCTTGAAGCTGAGGCTCGGGCCGGGAACATTTCGGTTCTGGTACTTGATACCTCCACCGGCAGCGGCGCCGAGACGTTCTACCAGCGCGCCGGATGGCAAAAGGTGGGGGAGATCCCGCGCTATGCCCTTATGCCGGACGGCGCCATGACGGCCACGTCTGTATTTTATAAGTTCTTATGATTATTTTGTACAACTACGCGACGTATTGATCAAAACAGGGTTCCCGGTCGTTAAGTTTTGGTAAGTTATCGTACCAATCTTATCGGGCTGTATGACTAATCATAAAAGGAACCCCCTTGTGAACACGCTCAACCGTCGTGATTTTCCCGGTGCTCAATACCCAGAACGCATCATTCAGTTTGGTGAAGGCAATTTCCTGCGTGCGTTCGTCGACTGGCAAATTGACCTGTTAAATGAACATACCGATCTTAATGCCGGAGTGGTTATGGTCCGTCCTATTCAGAGTGACTTCCCGCCGTCGCTGAGCACTCAGGATGGTTTGTATACCACTATCATTCGCGGCCTGAACGAGCAGGGTGACGCGGTGAGTGAGAGCCGTCTTATCCGCTCGGTTAACCGTGAAATCAGCGTCTACGACGATTATGACGCGTTTCTGAAACTGGCACACAACCCGGATATGCGTTTTGTTTTCTCGAACACCACCGAAGCGGGTATTAGCTACCACGCGGGTGACAGATTCGACGATGCCCCTGCTGCGAGCTACCCGGCAAAGCTGACGCGACTGCTGTTTGAGCGCTTTAACCATTTCAACGGTGCAACGGATAAAGGCTGGATCATCATTCCGTGCGAACTGATTGACTACAACGGTGATGCACTGCGTGAACTCGTCCTGCGCTATGCCCAGGAGTGGTCGCTGCCTGCGGCCTTTATCCGGTGGCTAAATGACGCAAACAGCTTCTGCTCGACGCTGGTTGACCGTATCGTGACCGGTTACCCGCGCGACGAAGCGGCTGTACTTGAAGCTGAGCTGGGTTATCACGATGGGTTCCTTGACACGGCTGAACATTTCTATCTGTTCGTTATCCAGGGGCCGGCATCCCTTGCTCAGGAACTCCGTCTGGATAAGTACCCGTTAAATGTAGTGATTGTCGACGACATCAGGCCCTACAAAGAACGCAAGGTTGCCATTCTGAACGGGGCGCATACGGCGCTGGTGCCGGTCGCCTTCCAGGCCGGGCTGGATACGGTGGGTGAGGCGATGAATGATGCAGAGATCTGCGCATTCGTCGAAAAAGCGATTTATCAGGAGATCATTCCTGTTCTCGATCTGCCGCGTGACGAGCTGGAATCATTCGCCAGTGCGGTAACAGGGCGTTTTCGTAATCCCTACATCCGACACCAGCTGCTTTCCATTGCGCTTAACGGCATGACCAAATACCGCACCCGCATCCTGCCGCAGCTGCTGGCAGGGCAGAAGGCAAGCGGACAACTGCCTGCGCGTCTGACGTTTGCCTTAGCGGCGCTGATCGCGTTTTATCGCGGGGAGCGTAACGGGGAGAACTATCCGGTGCAGGATGACGCATTCTGGCTGCAACGTTATCAGCAGCTCTGGGCGCAGCACCGCGACCAGCAGCTGAGTACCCGTGACCTGGTGCAGTCTGTGCTGAGCGTGAGCGAGCACTGGGAACAGGATCTGACGCAGGTCGCCGGTCTTGTTGACCAGGTCACCCTGGACCTGGATGCCATTCTGCTGAAGGGAATGCGCGCAGCGGTTAAATCCCTTTGCTAATTAGTTGACCCGGCTTCGGCCGGGTTTAATGACACCTTTATTTAGTTACAACATACTATTTGCCCCTTTTTTTAAAACCAGATGCAGCACCGTGCGGTTATTGCTAAGCAGGCGAGAAAATTCAATGTTTCGTTAACATGCTTGCAACTGTGAGGGGGATCACGTTTAATAGCTTCGCTCTTTTCTTTCCTGAAACTCACTATGATTGTTCGTCCTAAACAGCACTGGCTACAACTGATTTTTGTCTGGCACGGTTCGGTACTTCCCAAAATCTACACCCGATTGCTGCTCAACTTCCTGCTTTCTATCGCCGTTATCCTGATGCTGCCGTGGTACACCTCGCTGGGCATCAAATTTACCGTGGCGCCATTTAGCATTCTCGGCGTGGCGATCGCTATCTTTCTGGGTTTCAGAAACAACGCATGTTATTCACGCTACGTTGAGGCTCGCCTGCTCTGGGGACAGCTGATGATAGCGGCACGCTCGCTGTTTCGCGAGGTAAAAAACACGTTACCTGACGATAAGCACCTGGGTGAATTTGTCCGCCTGCAGATTGCTTTTGCCAACTGCCTGCGCATGACCCTGCGGCGGGAGCTGAACGCCGAGCAGCTCTCTCGCTATCTTGCTCCGGATGATTTACGTCACGTGATGAGCGCCAACTCGCCGGCAAACCGTATTTTACTGATCATGGGGGAGTGGCTGGCCGTGCGGCGGCGTAACGGGCAACTCTCAGACATCCTGTTCCACAGTCTGAACAACCGTCTGAACGATATGTCCATCGTCCTTTCCGGGTGCGAACGCATTGCGACAACGCCGGTACCGTTTGCCTATACGCTGATTTTGCACCGCACGGTGTATCTGTTCTGCATCATGCTGCCGTTCGCGCTGGTTGTGGATCTGCACTACATGACGCCCTTTGTCTCGGCGCTGATCTCCTACACCTTTATCTCGCTGGACACCCTGGCGGAAGAGCTGGAAGACCCGTTCGGCACTGAGAATAACGATCTGCCGCTGGACGCCATCTGCAACATGATGGAACGCGATCTGCTGCAGATGAACGATGAAGAGAACATTCCGGAAAGGCTGATGCCGGATAAGCATTATCAGCTGACCTGACGGGCGTTCCACTCGTCGCGGGTGATCTCCCACAGTTCAGAATCCAGCATACCGCTGACGTAGGCTTTTTGTTCCGTTCTGATAAGCCGCATGCCGCTACTGTCTGAAATACGCCGGGAGCGGCTGTTGGCGGCGGCTTTCGGGGCGCGTAATACGGATTTGTTTAGCGTATTGAACCAGTAATCCGTCGCGGCAATGCTGGCCTCGCGCATGTATCCCTGGCCCTGAAACTCCGGGGCCAACCAGAATCCTCGGTTGTTATCTTCCACGTCGTACAGACAGATAATACCCATCAGCGCGTCCGGCACCTCGCGACGACGAATGCTCCAGAACCAGGCAATCCCTTTCGCCATATCCGGCAGCGCCACGTTGTTGACATAGTTTTCCGCACCGTTATCCGGGTAGGGCCAGGGCACGGAAGAGACCATATAGCGGACAATCTCCCAGCGCGGATAAAGCTTTTGAATCTGGGCCGCATCTTCGGCAACCAGCGGTTTTAGCAGCAGGCGTTCTGTCGTGAGCGTCGGTATCGTCATCCGCGGATCTCCATATTTAAGCGTTATGCTTTTGTTTGCGTTCTGGTATTTTCACTTCTATCACATTCTTTTTAGTTGAGTTGTAACTTTTTACAACCAAAACTACCACTCAGTCGCTGACGATATTCTGATGAAGTTTTTTAACCGGACGGGTTTTCCAGGATCTCCTGCAGCATGGCAAAGAGAGGCACGGGAAATGCGGCTAAAAAGCCGTTAAAGAGGTGATATGACGTTACGAAAAGCTAAGCCACAGGAAGCCGAAACGCTCTGGAATATTCGCAACCAGGCGATTCGTCACGGCTGTAAAACCAGTTACGACGCAGAGGTCATTGCGCGCTGGACGCCCGATCTCATGCCCGAACGCTTTCGGAAGATGATCATTGAATACCCTTTTTATGTGGTGGAAGATGAAAAGGGCGATGTTGCGGCAACCGGCTATCTCGATCTGGATACCCATTGCCTGGAGGCGATTTTCACCTTGCCTGCAGCCTTCGGTAAAGGCATGGCGACCCGGATTATTGAGGCACTCAAACAGGAAGCCCGTAGCCGGGGTATAACCCGCCTGACGCTCGATGCGACGCCTAACGCCCAGTCGTTTTATCAGAAGCTGGGGTTTGTTACGCTGAGCGAAAGCTATCATCACTCGCGTATGGCAGGTGTCGATTTACGCTGTTTCGAAATGGCGATCAATTTGTAATGTGAGGAACACATGGCTGTCACGGTAAGACCTCTACGCGCAGACGATTATTCCCAATGGCGACCGCTGTGGGATGGTTACACCCATTTTTATGATTGCTACCTCGAGGAATCCGTCACCGCAGCGACGTGGGAAAGGGCGCTATCAGCGCATTCCCAGATGTTCTGCCGGGTGGTAGAGAAGGACGAAAAGGTCATCGGTTTCGCGATGTGCATTCTGCATGAAGGAACCTGGTCAACGGCTCCCATCTGCTACCTGGAAGATCTGTTTGTTGATGCCGACGAACGCGGAGCGGGTGCAGGTAAGGCGCTTATTGATGCTCTGATTGAGGAAGGCAAGCGCGAAGGGTGGTCGAAACTGTACTGGGTCACCCGGGAGAACAACCCGGCGCGTAAACTCTATGACAAATATGGCGAAGCTGACGATTACGTCCGCTACCGACTCTCCCTTTAAGGCGACAACGCCTGTGTTTGTATCACACTGTATCAGCGTCCCGGATACATACACAGGCTTGCAATAAACCCGCTTTCGCACATATCCGCTATACATTGCAGTGTTGTTATATCCCCGTGAATTGTACTCAACCGGAGATACCAACATGTTTAGCAAACTCACGTACTCAACTCTTGCGCTGACCGTTTCACTTGGCACCGTGATGTCCTGTCAGGCCGAAGTCACCGGCACAAACGTCGCCGCAGCATTTGACCATCCCCAGCAAATCAATGCCGGCGATCTGAATGTCGGCTATGTCGACATTGGTCCGAAAGACGGTCAGCCGGTTATTTTACTGCACGGCTGGCCGTACGATATTCACAGCTATGCCGAGGTTGCACCCGCACTGGCGGCAAAAGGGTACCGGGTCATTGTGCCGTCTCTGCGCGGCTACGGCACCACGCGTTTCCTGTCAGCAAAAACGCCGCGCAACGGCCAGCCTTCGGCGATGGCGAAAGACATCGTCAACCTGATGGATGCCCTGAATATCCGGCAGGCGGTGTTTGCAGGATATGACTGGGGCGCCCGGACGGCGGATATCGTTGCGGCGCTGTGGCCCGAGCGCGTGAAGTCACTCGTTTCAGTGAGCGGGTATCTCATCAGCAGCCAGCAGATTGGCAAACAGCCGTTGCCGCCAAAAGCGGAGCAGCAGTGGTGGTATCAGTTCTATTTCTCTACCGCGCGTGGTGCTGAAGGCTATGCCAAAAACACGCATGACTTCGCCCGTTTAATCTGGTCTCAGGCCTCACCTGACTGGAAATTTAGCGATGCGGTCTTTAACACCAGCGCCAAATCCCTCGATAACCCGGACCACGTCGCGGTGACGCTCAGTAATTATCGCTGGCGTTTAGGGCTGGAAAAAGGCGAGCGCAAATACGACCGCTATGAGCAAAAACTGGCCACGCTGCCGAATATCACCGTACCAACGATCACCATCGAAGGCGGCAACAACGGCGCGCCGCATCCGGCACCGCAGGTCTATGCGGCTAAATTTACCGGCAAATATGAGCACCGCACCTTCGGCGCAACCGTAGGGCACAACCCGCCTCAGGAAGATCCGCAGGATTTCGTCAAGGCAGTTATCGACGCGGATAAGCTGTGAAATGTGCTATTTTCAGTACGTTACCCTTCGGTCTGGAGAGTTCGGTGGAACATATTGACCACATCCTTGTCGTCGATGACGACAGAGATATTCGTGAACTGATTGTCGATTATCTCGGTAAGTCTGGCTATCGCGCGACGGGCGCGGCCAACGGCAAAGAGATGCGTAGCGTACTGGATAAACAGCATATCGACCTGGTGGTGCTGGACGTCATGATGCCCGGCGATGACGGTCTCACGCTATGCCGGCAGCTACGCAGCGGCAAACATAAAGATCTGCCCATCCTGATGCTGACGGCCCGCAATGAGGAGACGGACAGGATCCTGGGTCTGGAGATGGGTGCGGATGACTACGTGGTGAAGCCGTTTGTCGCGCGTGAGCTTCTGGCACGCATTAAAGCGATTTTACGGCGTTTTCGCACGATGCCGCCCAATCTACAGGTGACAGAAGCAGGGCGGCTGGTGATGTTCGGTGAATGGCAGCTCGATACCGTCGCTCGCCACTTAATCGACCCGGAAGGGGTGATTGTGGCGCTCAGCGGGGCGGAGTATCGTCTGCTGCGCGTTTTCCTGGACCATCCGCAGCGCGTGCTGACCCGTGACCAATTGCTCAATCTGACACAGGGGCGTGACGCCGAGCTGTTTGAACGTTCTGTCGACCTGCTGGTGAGCCGGGTTCGCCAGCGTCTCAATGAAGATGCCCGCACGCCCGCCTATATCAAAACCGTGCGCAGCGAAGGCTATGTCTTTACGATGCCGGTGACCATCAAAGAGGTTAACGAATGACGCTCTGGCCACGCTCGCTGCTGGCCCGTTTGCTTATCGTCGTGCTGCCCGGTTTGCTGCTGGCTAACGCCCTGAGCCTGACGCTGGTCATGATTGAACGCATGCACAGCGCCCGCACGGTGATGCTCGGTAATCTGGAAAACGACGTCGCAACCAGCGTCGCCATTTTAGACCGCTTACCGGCCAGCGAACGCGCCGCCTGGCTGCCGCGGCTTGAACGGGGTAACTATCGCTATATTCTGGGCACAGGGGAACCCGGCGCAGCGCCGACGGATAAGCGTTCGCAGGATGCTATCCGAACCTTAAAAGCGACGCTCGCGGCACAATATCCTCTCAGCTTCACCGCCGTTCCCGGCGCCATTTCACATATCCAGGCGCATCTAACGTTAAGAGACGGCTCGCCGCTGACCATTGACCTCATCCCGCGCATGCCGCCCGTCGCCAGCTGGTTACCCGTTGTGCTCATCCTTCAGCTGCTGCTCCTGGCGGCCTGCTCCTGGATCGCCGTGCGGCAGGTGGTTCGGCCTTTTTCACAATTTACCCGCGCGGTGGATTCACTTGATCCGGCGGCCAGCACGCCAATGACGGAGAAAGGGCCGCTGGAGCTGCAGCGCGCAGCCCATGCCTTCAACGCCATGCAGGCGCGCATTCAGTCTTATCTCAGGGAGCGCGCACAGATCCTGGCCTCTATTTCTCACGATCTCCAGACGCCCATTACCCGCATGAAGCTTCGTGTAGAAATGACGGAGCAGCCTGAACTGCGGGACAAGCTCTTAAACGACCTTGATAACATGTCGCGTCTGGTGCGGGAGGGTATTGCGTATGCCCGGTCATCAGAATCACTGGAAGAGACGTCACTGAAGCTGGAATTGAACGCCTGGGTCAACAGCATCGCCAGCGATTATCAGGACATTGGTAAAAACGTGCAGTTTCAGGCAAACGAAGTCCGTTTGCCGATCGTCACGCGTCCGCAGGCGCTTCGTAGAGTGATGTCTAATCTACTGGATAATGCCCTGAAGTTCGGCAACTGTGCCGTCATTGCCATTGATGATTCGTCTGCCGAAGAGGTGGTGATTCATATTGTGGACGACGGACCGGGAATACCCGAAGCCGAGCTGGAGGCGGTTCTGCAGCCGTTTTATCGTGTTGAAACCTCGCGTAACCGCGATACCGGCGGGACAGGACTCGGCCTGGCGATTGCCGCGCAGCTAACCGCACAGCTGGAAGGAAAACTCAGGCTGGCGAACCGAGCCGGGGGCGGACTGGATGTCGCCATTACGCTGCCGCGCCGTTAATTGTACCGCTCTGTATCTCCCGGCGTGGGGATACAGAGCCAGACAAAACCAGCGTTTTTACACATATCCTGAACATATCCGCACGATGAAATAGCCTCACTGCAGTGTCGCAGGACGTGTAATGTGAGGTCATTATGTTTCTGGTAATCGCTTTTCTGGGCGGGATGATAAGCCTGCTCAGCCCATGTACGCTCCCGGTTATTCCACTCCTGTTCGCCGGTTTCCAGGGGCAACGACGCCATATTCTGGCCCTGCTCGCCGGGATGGTCGTGATGTTCACCCTGGTGGCGATGGTCATCACCGTCGCCAGCGAGTGGATAACAGCGGCAACCATTGTTGGGCGCTGGATCGCCATCGTCATTCTGGCCACCGCCGCGCTGGCCTTAATTTTCCCGTCTTTCGCCCAGCGTATCGCGGGACCGGCCGTCAGCGCGGGAAATGTTCTCAACACCCGAAGCGGGCAAACGCGCGGAATGGCATCGGCTTTTCTGGCCGGGCTTGCGGTCGGGCTACTCTGGTCTCCCTGCGCGGGCCCCATCCTGGGCGCTATTTTCAGCATTAATATCGCGGGCCACTCGGCCATCGCCACGGGCGCACTGCTCGCTGCCTATGGCAGCGGATGCGCGCTGATGCTGGGCCTGCTCGTTATCGGCAGCCGCACGCTGATGACACCGTTAAGGGCAAAGTCTGCGCTGATGGCGAAGCTCCGTCAGGGGGCAGGAGTTGCAATGTTAGCGGCAGTCGTCCTGAACGCGACGGGGATAACCTCGCTGCTGAAAGGGGCTAACGGCGTCGCAGACCGTCTTGAGACCGCGCTCTTAAATATGGCAAAACCCACAACCGCGCCGGTGAAGCTCCAGCCGGTGGCGATCGCTGAGCCCAGCAGCCAGCTGCCTTCGTTAAGCGGGGGAACAGGGTGGATTAACGGTGACCCTGTCACGTCTGAAGCATTACGAGGGAAGGTGGTGTTGATTGATTTCTGGACGTGGGATTGCGTTAACTGCCAGCACACGCTCCCGCATGTGCGAGACTGGGCCACGAAGTATCAGTCGCAGGGCCTGGTGGTGATTGGGGTTCACACCCCAGAATACCCCTGGGAAAAACCGCTTTCGTCGGTACAAAAGGCAGTAACGAAATGGCAGTTGCCGTATCGGGTTGTGACGGATAACAACTATCAAATCTGGAATGCGTTCGGCAACCAGTACTGGCCAGCGCATTACTACTTTGATGCCAAAGGGCAGCTGCGCTATACCGCCTTTGGCGAGGGTGATTATGCGCAGCAGGAAAAGGTTATCCAGCAGTTGCTCAAAGAAGCCCGCTTATAATCGGATCAGGGCTGGCGTTGAGCCACGATAAACAACCGAGGAAAAGCCAGCAGTATCTGCCCGTTTTCCTGAAGCGGATACTGCTCTTCCAGCAGTTCATGGTAGCGTTTCAGGAAACGTTTCTGCTCGCTCTCGTTCAGTTCCTGGAGCCAGGGGCGCAGGCCGGTGGCGCTTACCCAGTCAATAATGGCCTGATGAGAGCTCATTTTGTGATAATAGGTTGTCCGCCAGATATCCACGTCACAGCCAGCCTCCGAGAGAATATCGTAATAAGCATGTATACCCGGCAGAGGTTCGCGGCCACGGTCCGGGTAGTCTTGCTCCAGCGCCACTTCACGCATCGCCACATGGGTGGGTTCCAGCCAGTTATCAGGCATCTGGATCGCCAGCACGCCATTTAACTTAAGCAGGGAGACAAGATGAGGCAGGAGATCGTAATGGTCCGGAACCCATTGCAGCGACGCGTTAGCATAAATCAGGCTCAGCGGCTGGCCAGGCTTGTACTGACGGATATCGGCCTCAACAAAGTGGCAGTCAGGTAAGGCAGCGCGTGCTTCCTCGAGCATGGCAGGGGAGTTATCGACGCCGGTGATGTGAGCAGAAGGCCAGCGATGCTTTAACAGCGCCGTGCTGTTACCTGGCCCACAGCCCAGATCGGCGATAGTAGCGGCTTCATCAAGAGGAATTCTGGCGAGCAATTCGGCGGCTGGACGCGTTCTTTCTGCGCCAAATTGCAGGTAAAGAGAAGGGTTCCAGTCGGCCATCATCAATTCTCCGTTTTGCATGATTCTGCAAGAATAGCACAGGCAGATACCTGCAAAGCGGTACCGGCCAGGGTTTTGGGCGGATGAAGTCAGCAGATTCTGTAAAATGAAGGGGAAGGTGGGAAAAATAAGCAATCGGAAATATTACCCCTTAAAAGATTAAGGGGCAATGTTTTTATTGTAATTACTTTATGATTATTGTTTTTTATTATTTTATCGGCAAAGTGCTTCTTATGCTCTGTACCCGAAACTTTAAATATTAGATAATCATCGATGGGTATATCCCTGGTGTTTCGTAGGTCTTTGACCTCCTGACCGCTTAGTTTTGCGAGAACTTCGTGGTCAGGTACTTTTTAAGTATAGGGAATATGCGGCACAATGAAAGCTGTCCTAAAAGACAGGTGATGATAGTTTCAGGTGTTATTATCAGGAACAAGAGCATGATTTCTGTCATTGAATTTTTTTTACACGACTACGATGATTTACCCCCAGCACTAGCGCACGAACTCTACCGACTCAGAAGAAAAACCTTTCGGGACCGACTCGACTGGAAAGTGGAATGCGTCGAAGGGATGGAAAAGGATCAATTTGATTCCCATAACACGACATACTTACTGGGTATGTATGATGGTCAGCTGTTATGCGGCGCGCGATTTATTAACTCAACGCAGCCGACAATGATAAGCGAAATCTTTCACAATTATTTCGATAATCCCATTGTTTTTCCAGCCGATGTTCCCTGCTGTGAAGTGAGTCGTTTATTTTTAGATAAAGAAACACGAGACTCTGCAAGTTTGCAGGGCGTGCCCGCCAGTAAAGCATTGTTTCTTGCAATGAATATTTATTGCATAAAGAATAAATATCACGGAATGTACGCAGTAGCCAGTCGCGGTATGTATGCCATATTTCGGCATGCGAACTGGAAAGTTGAAGTTATTCAGCGCGGTGTTTCTGAAAAAGGGGAGGTTATTTACTATATTTATATGCCTGCCAGCACCCGCGTTATTGAAGATATTATTAGTAAAGACAAATCCAGCCACTGGCTTCGCGAAATGCTCGGGCATTTACGCTATCTATAACCAGTGTCTGAGGGTCAGTCGTCCAGTAACCGGAGTTCTGTTCCAAGCTTTATTGCATGTCTGGCATTATTCACACCGAGTTTTTTCATTATATTGCCCATATGGAATTTAACGGTGCGTTCAGCAATAGATAAAATAACAGAAATTTCTGCATAGGTTTTTCCGGCGCTGACCCATTTGAGGATTTGTCGCTCACGTGGCGACAAGAACACATTCTTTTTCTGCTGATGCTGACTATACAGATTGAGTGTCTTCTGATGTAACTGAACAAGGAAGCGTAGAAATTGCGGCCGATATTTCTCTATGTCAATACCAGAATGCTTAGGACTGATGACGGATAAGACAACAAGATTATTCAGATAGTCATGCAGAGGAAAAGTCTGCCCCTGGTATATATCATACTGAACGCTTTCGTCGAAAATGCGTGTCAGGTTATAACCATCCGACAGGACGACATCGCTTTCCCAGAAAAAGTCTTCAACACAGCGCAAAGCCCGAATAATGACAGGGTCAATGAACTGATATTTTCTTTCAAGGTAGATATTAAACCACTCAGGACTGTTATTGAGTATCCTCATCTGTGAAGGATCTTTCTTGTTCATAATAGCGTAGGCAAAGACGATCCCTTTGAAGTCCTCAAAAAACGCGTCCAGCTCACTCTGAATTAGCGTATTGATCGTTATGTCGTTGTAATATGTATCCTTCACGTGAGTTGCTGCCTCCTGTTCGAGTGGAGGAGCAAGTATAATATGCTTCGTTATCTGTAGCGAGTCGCATTTTAATCCAGTCAACAGATAAGACAGGCTACCTCTGCAGGCAGCCTTGTGAACGTTTGGCATTTTTGAATGGTAAATGCAGATGACTCAGGGAAATGTTTATGATTTTATCGAATTTCGAAATCGTTCACTAAATATAGTAGGCTGCAAAATTTAGGAGGTTTCCCGCATTCCATCCGCGTAACGGACAAGCGTACCAACTCATGCACCTTCAAATCAGGATTCAAACCAGTAGGTTACAGAATACCTTTAAGGGCCACATGATAAAGCAGCATGATGGTTTTCCCGTCGACGATTTTACCCGTCTCAATGCCTCGTAATGCCTCTTCAAGCGTCATTTCCAGCACGTCGATATCTTCTCCTTCCGCCTTGATCCCACCGCCAGCGCCGGTTCTGTCTCTCGGCTGGTACTCGGCAAGGTAAAAATAGAGCTTTTCCGTAACGGAGCCCGGGCTCATATAGGCTTCAAAAATTTTCTGCACGCGTGAAACGTGAAATCCGGTCTCTTCTTCCGCTTCTGCTTTGATGCGGCTCTCGGGATCCATGTTGTCCAGCAACCCCGCAGCGGCTTCAATTAGATTGTCCTCATGGCCGTTGATAAAGACGGGGAAGCGGAACTGGCGAGTCAGGATCACCGTCTTTTTATCACGGTTGTAGAGCAAAATCGTCGCGCCGTTGCCACGGTCGTAGACTTCCCGCTGCTGCCGCTGCCATTCGCCATCACGTCGCTGCAGGTCGAAGGTGTATTTTTTAAGGACGTACCAGTTATCTGACAGTGTTTCACTGTTAATGATGCGCACATCTGCACGTTTCGATTGCACGTTTGTTCCTCCTTACGTAGAGTAATTATCATAAACAGCATTATCGTGCATTTACAAGATAGAACATGCAATTTCAGGAATTCATGATGCTCACCAGTCAACGAAAACAATTGATCCTCGAAAAGCTCGGTGCCGAAGGTCAGGTCCAGTCAAAAGCGCTCAGCATTCTCTTTGACGTCTCTGAAGACACCATCCGGCGCGATCTGCGCGAGCTGGCGGGAGAAGGGCGTTTGCAGCGGGTTCACGGTGGCGCGCTGCCGTCATCTTCCGCGATTGCTCCGTTTGCTGAACGGCAATCCGTGAAAATGGATGCGAAAAAAAGGGTGGCCCGCAAAGGCGCGCAGCTGATTTCATCAGGCCAGGTGGTGATCGTCGATGGTGGCACGACAACGTCGGAGCTGATTACATTTCTCCCTCCCGAGCTTCGTATCACTGTGGTGACGCACAGCCCGAGCATTGCCCTGGGGCTTGTCGATCATCCGTCCATTGAAGTGATTCTGATCGGCGGTCGCTTGTATAAACACTCTATCGTTGCGGTCGGCGCTGCGGCCATCGAAGGCATCGAAAATATTCATGCAGACCTGTTCTTTATGGGCGTGACCGGGATCCATCCTGAAGCTGGATTAACGACCGGTGATTTCGAAGAGGCGTGCATCAAACGTGCATTTTCCGGCAGAGCCGCGGAGACTGTTGTTCTGGCTTCTCCGGAAAAGATCAACACAGCGTCTTCGTTTGTGATTGGTGATGTGTCATCGGTGAATACCATCGTCGTGGAAGACAATACCGATAAGGACTGGATCCGCGCAGTATCAGAAAAGGGGGTATCCGTCGTGTTAACCTCAGATCGTGATACTGTCTGACAGCCAGCCTGAGAGCACAGCATGGCTGTCGGTTTTCCTTAAGCCTCAGGAATGTCCTCAAGCGCGGTATAAACCCTGAGGCCGTATTTTCTGGCGACCTCAATGTCCATATCGGCACCTTTAGATGCACCGGCGATACGATAAATTGCATCGCATTTAGCTATGAGCCGGTGAGCAACGGGGTAGAGCATCGCTTCGCTGATTTCATCACCAACGGTTTTCGAGCCAGCGGCCTTTGCCAACGGCAAAGCAAGCCATTCACCTATGATCGGAATGTGACCACGCTGGTAAACGGCTAATGCTGCGCTTTCGAGACGCGCCAGATTCTCATCAATGCGCGCCTGAACGCCGTCGGTTCCGCTGCGGTAGGGGCCGGCAATTAGAATCAACTGTTGTGTCATAAATACCTCTGTCAGTGTTATTGCACGAAGCTGCACGATTACAGATCATACCTTACGGGATTAATGTGACTTAATGAAGTACTTTCGTGCACAATCGTGCAAATAGACGCATGACAGATATTTAATGACATCTGACGCTACAGACTCTGCGGCGCATGGCACACCGCCTCGATATTATGACCATCAGGCGAGATGACAAACGCGGCATAGTAATTTTCACCGTATGATCTCAACCCCGGCCCGCCGTTATCACGTCCTCCGGCGCGCAGTGCAGCATGGTAAAAATCATCAACCTGCTGACGCGTATTGGCCACAAACGCCAGATGCAGAGGCGCGGGTTTGTCATTTGTATGGAAAAGGCAAAGTGAAACATCGCCGGAACTCATTTCTACACCATACTCCGGCGTGCCTTCATCGATGAGTTCTACACCAAGCGGGCGAAGCGCCTCGAGGAAGAAGGTTTTACTTTTTTCATAATCGCTGACGCCGAATTTCACATGATCAAACATTATCGACTCCTGAAAAGAGATAGAGAAATGAAGAGTATAGGAGGTGAGTGGAGTCGAAGATGATCAAAGTCGTGTCAATGTGACTGATATCTCGCTACATAACAGACCGTTTACGTCCAACAAACGTCCAGCGCAGATAGTCGTAAAGCCAGTTAAACAGCATCGTGTATGGCAGGAAAAACAGTACAAGACCAATCTCAACAAAAAATGCCTCAGTCATTGTAAGATTCAGCATAATCATCGCGACAGGCATTAAGGTTATGATGAGTCCCGTTTCAAAACCTACCGCATGGATCGCACGAATGAGAAATGTTCTTTCAAACTGGTATTTTTTCTGCAGGGAATCAAAGAGCTTATTAAAAATAAAATTCCAGACCGTTGCGGTAAGTGCGGATATGACGGACAACGAGCCTGACTGGAGTACCGACACATTCATCAGCCAGGCAAGTGAAAGGGCAATAATAACGTTGGCCGTCACCTCAAAAATGACAGCATGGAAGATTCTCTCTTTAACACTTTTATTTAATTCAATTTCCATTTGATTAGGGCTGCGTTTTTCAAAAGCTTAAGTATATCAGACATCTTTCAACTCTTTCTAAACAGCAGGTTATGTTAAATACAGCCCAAACCAACTAATGTGGAATGTACGGCCTCATTAAGAGGGGTCTGCGGTTCGTGACCTAAAAAGGCAATCAGTTTTGAATTATCCATCTCTATTGTCTGCTCCCAAAGATAACGCATCTCCCGCATTTCATGCAGCGTGGTGTTAAAGGGACTCATCGCAGAGATAAGCCACCAGGGAAACGACTTCACCTTCGCCGTAATACCGGCACGTTCCGCGACGTGCTTTATGGCTGCGGTCATCGCTGTCCCATCAGGATCCCAATACCCGCGCATATGGAAACGGGCCAACGGTTCGAGTTCATCCCGACGCGCCAACAGTGCTGCGAGCGTTTCGGCGACATCCGGCAGATAAGCCCACTGGTGGCCTGCGCCGGTTTTCCCGGGGTTTTTAATGACCTGCGGTGGATGCCCCGGTTTGACCAGTCCCTGTGAAAACCAGTTGTTGCCAGCATGGGGACCAAAAAAGTCTCCAGCCCGCAAAATCAGCACCTTTCCGCCACGCTGTGCATAGGCTGCGAGTTCCTGCTCCATTTGCGCGCGTATGGCGCCTTTTCGAGTAACCGGATTCTGAGGGGAATCCTCGCGTAAGAGGGGAAAAGCATCCGGACCGTAGTTATAAATCGTGCCCGGCAGAACGATTAATGCACCGTTTTTCTCCGCTGCGCTGATGGTGTTATGCAGCATGGGCAAAACGAGCTGTTCCCAGTTTCGATAACCCGGCGGGTTAACGGCATGGACAATCACACTGCATTCTGACGCCGCCGCCTCAACCTGTTCAGCATTCAGCGCATCTCCGCTTATCCACGAAATGCTATTGTTGCGATCGGCATTTTGCGGAGTGCAGCGGCGCAATGCACGCACATCCCATTCGTCCCGGTTCAATTTACGGGCTATTTCGCCACCGATCCCACCCATTGCGCCCAGTATTAGTACCTTATTTGTGCTTTTCATCATCTGACCCTTATTGGATATCTGCTTGACATCTTAATGACCGCACGGGCTAAATGTAATTGCATAATATAAGCCAGCAGGTATGCATTTTTGTATGAAGCTAAATATCCCGTGGGAATGGTATCGCACATTTTTGGCCGTGATGAGGGAAGGGTCTCTGTCAGGGGCCGCACGCAGGCTTGCCATTACCCAGCCAACCGCCGGACGTCATATTGCAGCACTGGAATCAGCCCTAGGCCTTGTTTTATTTACACGTTCACAAACAGGATTGCAGGCTACGGACGCAGCCGTCGAGCTGAAGGGCCATGCACAAGCGATGGAAAATACGGCCATGATGATTGAGCGGTCAGCTGCCAGTTTCAGCTCCGGCGCAGCCGGATTACGAGGCGTGGTGCGCGTTGCCGCAAGTGAAATCATCGGCACTGAGGTTCTGCCTCCAGTGATTGCACAAATAAAGGAGGCATACCCGCAAATAACCGTTGAACTGGTTCTGTCTAACCGCGTTCAGGATTTACTGAACCGGGAAAGCGGATATTGCTGTACGCATGACCACACCGGTGCAGGAGCAACTGATTGCTCGTCGGATGGGCAGGATTGAAATAGGTCTGCATGCCGCGCCAGCCTATGTGTCACGACATGGAGCACCGGAAAGTATTGATGCGTTATTCACCCATACGCTTGTGGGTTTCGATAGTATGACGCCCTTTATTTTACAGGCACTTAAACAGTACCCACAGCTAAACCGCGAGCTGTTTACCGTGCGAACCGACAGCGATATTGCACAATTAAACCTCATACGTGCCGGAGCAGGTATCGGTATGTGCCAGGTGCATCTGGCCGATTTTTCTCCGCCGTTACAGAGGATAATGCCTGATTTCTTTGCATTTCATCTCGACACCTGGCTGGTGATGCATGAAGATTTACGCCACAGCCAGGCCTGTAAAACGGTGTTTGATTTTCTTGCAGAGGGTTTACAGGCTTATATCAACAGGGAAAAACGGTAAGTAAACCTGGGAAGAACAGTACCGTTAAGCTGGCATGCGCTGGACGCGCTGTGAGATAGCCGGCGTAGACGCTTGCAGAAGCCAGGCCAACACGATGTCCGCAAAACTCCAGATTTTCCCTGACTCCATATTGGTGCGCATAATGTATATTATGTTAAATTGACTTCGTGGGTCTATTCTCCATGGTGCTCTCATGCAGCAACAGAAATCAGGACGTTGGTGTCCTCCCTTCTCGATAAAATCCACTGTCGATGACAAACCATTTGTGAGAAAAACTCACAGCACCATTCGATAGCACATGCTGGTACCCTTCATGCCAGTGCAATAACCTGTCGCATACAGAATTGCTGGCAATAAAAGAAGGAACACCGAATGAAGTATGTGAATCTGGGTCGTAGCGGTTTGAAAGTCTCCCGTCTTTGTCTCGGTTGTATGAGCTATGGTGACCCCGAACGTTTGCCTCAACCCTGGTCCCTGGATGAAAAGGCGTCACGTCCGCTCATTCGTCAGGCGCTTGAAGCTGGCATTAATTTTTTTGATACCGCAAATATCTACTCGGGCGGAAGTTCAGAAGAGATCACGGGAAAAGCGCTGAGAGAAATGGCCAGACGCGATGAGATCGTTGTGGCGACAAAGACCTTCTTTCCGTGGCGCAACTCACCCAATACCGGGTTTCTTTCCCGCAAGGCCATTTTTCAGTCTATTGACGATAGCCTGATGCGCTTAGGTATGGATTATGTGGATCTCTTTCAGATTCACCGCTTTGACCACTCCACGCCTGTTGAAGAGACCATGGAGGCTCTGCATGACCTCGTAAAATCAGGAAAAGTACGTTATATCGGCGCATCATCTATGGAAGCCTGGCGCTTTGCAAAAATGCAGCATACTGCAGAGCGTAACGGCTGGTCCCGATTTATTACGATGCAACCGCAATATAACCTGCTTTACCGGGAAGAAGAGCGCGAGATGCTGCCCCTGTGTGAAGACCAGGGCGTTGGTGTGATCCCCTGGAGTCCGATGGCACGCGGCAGGCTCACGCGCGACTGGAGTGTCACGTCCCGACGAACGCAAAACGATGCCTTTGCGTTGAAAATGTATGAGAACGCAGCCCTTCTGGATAAGCCCGTTATTGATGTTGTTGCCAGCATTGCCGAAAAGCACGCTGTGCCAAGAGCTCATGTTGCAATTGCCTGGCTGTTATCAAAATCCGTCATCACAGCACCGATCATTGGCGCAACGAAACCAGAACATCTTTCCACGGCTATCAGCGCGCTGGACTTTTCACTTAGCGATGCAGAAATCACGGAACTCGAGGCACACTATCTGCCGCACCCTGTTGACGGGATCATTCCCCCGCTTCCGGATACGCCGCCTTCCCTCACGCCGCCTTCAGCAATCCAGAACTGTTAACACCCTGCCCTGGCCCGGCGTTGCCGGGTCTCCCAGACCACTCATTCCCGGTCACTGATGTGAAAAGGGATACGGTGCCGGCGCGAATGCGCCCGGTACGGAAGCAGAATGCTGGTCATGCATCATCTTGCTCATAAACTGAAACTCCCTATAACAAAGAAAGGATTCTAATTGAGTCATTACCAGGCATAAGCCTGGGGCGCTTCACCTCCGGGTCCGGGCCAGATTTCGTCGAGACAGCTCATGGTGTCGTCTGATAGCGTGATTGTCGTTGCGTGAAGCGCCTGATGGAGTTGTTCGACCGTACGAGGCCCGATAAGTGGAGCAGTAACGACAGGATTCTGCAGGAGCCACGCAAGCGCCACATCGGAAGGGGTTTCGCCGAGGTCCTCACATAATCCTTCGTAGGCTTCCAGCTGCGGACGGTGCTGTTCAATTAGACGGGCAAACGCGGGCCTTGCACGGCGCCCGCTTGCCATCTTTTTCAGTGCGCCACCAAGCAACCCTCCTGCAAGTGGGCTCCAGGGAATCACTCCCAGGCCAAAATGGCGGCATGCGGGAATGACCTCCAGCTCAACAGTCCGGGCAGTCAGATTGTAGAGACTTTGCTCAGTAACCAGGCCCAGAGAATGACGAGCCGTGGCAACTGACTGCGCAGTCGCAATGTCCCAGCCCGCGAAATTGCTGCTACCGATATAAAGCACTTTTCCCTGCTGAACAAGGAGTTCCATGGCCTGCCAGACCTCTTCCCATGGCGTATAGCGATCGATGTGATGCATCAGATAGACGTCAATATGGTCCGTCTTAAGCCGTCGCAAACTGTCCTCGCAGCCCTTGCGAATATGATAAGCAGAAAGACGGCGATCGTTCGGACCTGGCCCCATAGGCTGATAGACTTTCGTCGCCAGAACAATACGGTCACGGCGGCCCCCCTGCTGGAGCCAGCGACCAATAATCTCTTCGGACAGCCCCGAGCCTTGCTGGATATCGGGTGATTGTTCAGTGCCATACACGTCTGCTGTATCAATGAAATTTATACCCGCCTCAAGCGCTTCATCCAGAATGCGGGCGCTGGTTTTCTCGTCGGTGACGTCACCAAAATTCATGGTTCCGAGACAAAGGCGGCTGACTTTCAGGCCGGTGCGGCCAAGATGCGTATAGTTCATACACGGCTCCGTTAGGTGAATGTTCCGCCCTGACCGACGGCCAGAGCGCATAATTTTCAAGAATAACGAAGCACAACGTGTTCAGTGAGAGGCGATGAGCGGATGGACTTGTGAAATAAATTCAGCAACGGATTAGCGCTAATCGGTCTATGGTGTATATCATTTCCGTATCAACACATTCGCGCCTTAACGCACAAGGAAAACGATTCTGTATGCAAATAAGCAGAGCTGATGTCGCCGATCTCATTTATTTCATGGCTATTGCACGTCATCGCAGTTTCAGCCGTGCGGCGATTGAATTAGGTGTCAGTGCATCAGCGCTTAGTCATGCCCTGAAGGGACTGGAATCACGGCTCGGGGTTCGCCTCCTTAATCGCACGACCAAGAGCGTTACACCTACGGCTGCAGGTGAAGAACTGGTTCAGTCTGTCCTTCAGCCTTTCGACAAGATAGAAGGCGCGCTTGAATCGCTTAACCGGTATCGTAATACCCCTACCGGACGTATCCGCATCAATGCTGCCGTTGAAGCGGCCAATCTTTTGCTTGCGCCAGTTATGCCCGCGTTTATGGATCGCTATCCCGATATTGAAATCGATATTGTGGCCAGCAACCGTATGGTTGACGTCACTGATGCGGGCTTCGATGCCGGTATCCGCTATGGTGGCACGGTCCCGGAAGACATGGTTGCCCGGCGTTTATCTGCCGATATTCGCTGGGTTATCGCAGCATCCCCCGACTATCTTGAACGCTACGGAACGCCTGAATATCCGGATGATTTATTACACCATCGTTGTATAAGCAATCGTCTCGGCGACGATCGGATTTATCGCTGGGAACTTGAGCGAGACGGCGAAACGTACCAAATCACTGTGCCAGGCTCTGTGACGGTCAATCAGGCTGAAACGGGCCTTGTGGCCGTCTTAGGCGGAGCCGGCCTGATGTATTTTCCGGAGCCTCTTGTTGCACCCTATGTGAAAGATGGACGGCTCCGCCTGGTGCTTACGGAATGGTCCCCGCTGGAGGAAGGTTTTCATATCTATTATTCAAGCCGCCGGCAACTGCCGACCGGGCTTCGCCTTCTGATTGAGTTCATACAGGAGGCCAGGCCGCTGGGGTTGTGAAATAGCGTCGCCATACTGAACGAGGCGTTATCGTCTTTATCGCCCCGTAGCGGATATAAGAAAATCAATCAGGGCCTTCACTCTTTTCGTTTTACCCGCGTTTTTGGGGTAATAGAGATAGACTGGCGGGTAAGTTTTCCAGTAACTCTCCATCACGGGGATAAAGTGCTCCCTGTCAGGCTGTAACTGCCAGATGGGTTCAAACAAGCGTCCAATTCCCAGCCCGTTACGGATCCCGTCAGCCATAACGTCGATATCGTTACTGATTAACTGCCCGGGCATCTCAACCGTCAACTGCTCTCCGCGATCGTTAAGAATCAACGGAAGGATGCGGTTGTTAGTGATAAAACGGTAGCCAATGAGCTTGTGTTGACTGAGGTCAGCCGGCACCTCGGGCATTCCATGCTCGCTAATATAAGCTGAGGATGCATATAACCCTTCACGAAAGGGTTTCATTAACGGCCGCGCCACCACCCCACCTTCGAGGATATCGCCAAAACGGATCCCAAGATCAAAACGCTCTTCAATAACATTCACGGTACCGTCGTAAACCGAAATTTCAAGCTGTATACCCGGATATTGCTGACAGAATTTCGCCATTGCAGGCTTAAGAATTAACAGATAGGCAAAACGCGAGAGCGTGATTCGCACGATACCAGAGGGCTCCTGATTCTGGTCGCGAATGCTTTCAAGCGAATGTTCCAGCGACTCCACCGCCGCAGCGGTCTGTTCCAGCAACAGCTGCCCGGTTTCCGTCAGCTCAATACGGCGGGTCGTACGCACAAAAAGCGGATGGCCAATATGATCTTCCAGCAGCTTAAGCGCATTGCTGACGGAGGGAGGCGTAATTTCCAGTTTTCTTGCGGCTGCCGAAATATTGCCCTCACGTGCAATGCTCTGAAAGATGCGTATCTGGTTATACAGGGCGTTATTCATAATGTGTTCCTAAAGCAATCTCCGCCAGATTATTAAGTACAGTCTAAAGATGCTTAAGTCAATGCTCCTCTAATATTCGTGAAATTCGCCTCTTATACTTTTATCTCTTTCTACAACGACCTGAGTTCAGGAGACTATGATGCGAATTTTATGTCTGGATATCCCCGAACCTGGAGCATCGCTGGAAAAATATGCTCCACACCTTAACGCTGAAGCGCTACACGCCTGGGGATTGTATAAATCCGGCTTCATCCGCGACATCTACTTCCGTCAGGACAGACCTGGCGTCGCTATTTTTCTTGAATGTGACTCTGTCGATGAAGCGATGAACGTAATGGCCGAATTCCCGCTGGCAAAAGCTGGCTTATTAAGCTTTGAGTGCATTCCGCTTGGCTCCTTTATTAACTGGGAAAATCTCTTTGCCGCTGAATTTAAAAATAAATAGTGAGGCCCGATATGAAACCTGCAGATAAACCCGTGCTGTGTGTCGTTTCCAGTCATCCGATTAAAGGCGCATCCGGTGTACCAACCGGTTTTTTCCTGGCTGAGCTGACGCATCCGCTGAAAGTACTGGAAGATGCCGGACTAAAAACGACGATAGCCAGCATTCGCGGGGGACAGCCGCCGGTGGATGGATTTGACCTCAGTGACTCTGTCAACGCCTGGTTCTGGAACGAAACCGATTTTCAGCAGCGCCTGGCCACAACGCCTGCGTTATCTGAGCTGAACGGTTCCGATTACAGCGCCGTTTTCTTTGCGGGCGGGCATGGAACCATGTGGGATTTCCGCGACAGCCATGATGCCCAGCGTATTATCCGCGAAGTGTATGAAAGTGATGGGATTGTCTCAGCCGTCTGCCACGGGCCTGCGGCACTGGTTGACGCAAAGCTCAGCAGCGGCGAATACCTGGTGAAAGGCAAAAACGTGGCGGCCTTTACCAACAAGGAAGAGGAAGAAGTTCACACCACAGATGTGGTTCCCTACCTGCTTGAGACTGCACTCCGCGAGCATGGCGCGCTTCATCATGAAGCCCCGAACTGGTCTGAAAACGTGGTTACCGACGGACGCCTTATCACGGGGCAGAATCCCGCTTCAGCGCACGGTGTCGGTGTGGCGCTGTTAAATGCCCTCCGCCAGCCAACTTAATTCATTCATCTGTCTTTCATCGTTACTCACCCTCTTTGGCCGGTTTACGTCAGCAACGTTCCGGCCTTTTTTCAGGAGCTGAATATGAAAACTCTTCCTCCAGTCGCGCTGGGCACATGGTCCTGGGGCACAGGTTTCGCCGGTGGCGACACCGTCTTCGGCAATCATCTTTCTGATACTCAGATGGCAGACGTGTTCACCACGGCCATGAGTAAGGGTCTCAACCTCTGGGATACCGCAGCAGTATATGGCATGGGGAGTTCCGAGGCAGCGCTGGGAACATTAGTCCGTCAGTTCCCCCGCGAGGATATGATTTTATCCACCAAATTCACGCCGCAGATTGCGAACGAGCAGTCTGCACAGCCTGTCAGCGATATGCTTGAGGCCAGCCTCGGACGCCTGGGCGTGGACGCGATTGATATCTACTGGATCCATAATCCCCTCGACGTCGAAAAATGGACGCCAGGACTGATCCCACTTTTACAAAGCGGTAAGGTAAAACGCGTAGGTGTTTCCAACCACAATCTGGCACAAATCAGACGCGCCAATGAAATCCTTAACGCTTCCGGTTATTCCCTCAGTGCAGTACAGAATCATTACAGCCTGCTTTATCGCGCCTCTGAAGAGGCCGGGATCCTTGATTATTGCCGACAAAATAACATCACGTTCTTTGCTTACATGGTCCTGGAGCAAGGCGCGCTCAGTGGTCGTTATGATTCAAATCATCCCATGCCTGCCGGGAGTGGCCGGGCCGAAAGTTATAACGCTGTACTGCCGCAGATTGAAAGATTAACCGCCGCCATGAAAAAAATGGGAGCCGAAAGGAATGCCAGCGTTGCACAGATAGCCATCGCATGGGCTATTGCAAAAGGTACCCTTCCCCTCGTTGGTGCGACTAAAGCCCATCACGTGCTGGACGCCGCCTGCGCTTCAGACATCCAGTTACGCGATGAGGAAATCATCCTGCTGGAACAACTCGCCGCAGAGACCAGAGTGGATACACGAGGCGCCTGGGAAAAACCGATGGTGTAAAGTCCATCCGGAACAGACTGTCATGAATCACATTCACGTAGGACAGTTCCGGGCGATCCTAATCTGTATCACTTTTACTGCTTTGTATGAAGGGTGAGAATATGAAAATCATTTGCCTTGAAGAACATTATCTCGACAGCGAGTTAGGGCGAGCGTGTATGCCTGTTGCGCTTGAGCAGGCGCCTTTCCTTGGCGACTGGGGGAAAACCGTCGCTGATGGTCATAATCCTGACCGAAGCCGGCCGCAGATAGAAAAGAATGCGCTGATAAACGTGAAAGGCGCTGATTTGGGAAGCCGCCGCCTCAGGGATATGGATGAGGCTGGAATTACCCTGCAGATACTCTCTGTGGGCGGATTCCCCCAGCTGGCACACGAGGATGAAGCGGTAACATTAAATACGGCGGCAAACGATCGCCTTGCCGGGGCGGTAAGAAATCACCCGGATCGCTTCGCGGCATTTGCCACACTTCCCTGGGCACAGCCGAAAGATGCTGAAAATGAGCTTGTCCGCGCAGTTGAAAAATTGGGGTTTAAGGGGGCTCTTCTGAATGGCCGACCCTCTTCATGCTTTCTCGATCATCCTGACTATGACTCCCTGCTTTCCCGCTTTAATAAACTGAATGTGCCACTCTATCTTCATCCCGGATTACCGTTTAAAAGCGTGCAACAGGCCTACTTCACGGGCTTCAGCGCAGAGGTCAACGCCCGGCTCTCTATGTTTGGCTGGGGCTGGCATCACGAAGCCGGGATCCATTTGTTACGGCTTATGTTATCGGGCGCATTTGATAAATATCCCCACCTGCAGGTAATCAGTGGCCACTGGGGGGAGATGCTGCCCTTCTGGCTGCAGCGTCTTGATGACAGCCTTCCACTGGCTGCAACGGGTCTGTCACGCACGCTAACGAGAACCTTCCAGGAGCACGTTTACGTTACCCCGTCAGGTATGCTGTCGCTGCCGCACTTCCAGTTTATCTACGCGTTAATGGGGGCAGAAAGGATCCTGTTCTCCGTCGATTATCCCTATCAGACCCTGGACGGTGTAAAAACCTTTATCGACAGTCTGCCCGTCAACAAGGCTGAAAAAGAGGCCATCGCATTTCGCAATGCAGAACGTTTACTGGGCATCACGGCGTAGTTCACGGGTTCGTGATGACCGGTACAATGAGAACAGTCGACCATTATTAGTTTTTGTCTAAAAGTAAATGAGTCTTTACTGCTCTAAAAAAAACAATGGTGTCACTCTATACTGGGTTAAACATTCACCAAATATATTTAACTCATTGAAATGAAAAATATCCTTATTGTTTCAGGCCATCCTGAGCTTACCCATTCCGTCGCCAATGCCACGATCCTTGATGAAGTGGCGACCGCCCTTCCCGATGCTGAAATTCGTCGTCTGGACTGGCTCTATCCGGACGGCAAATTCAATATCGCTGCGGAGCAGGAAAGCCTGCTCAGGGCCGATGTGATTGTCTGGCAGTTTCCTTTTTCCTGGTATGGGCTGCCCGGGTTAATGAAACAATGGCTGGACGAGGTCTTTGTCCACGGCTTCGCGCATGGCTCAACGGCGAAACTGGGCGGTAAAAAGCTGCTCCTCTCCTTCACTACAGGGGCGCCACAGGCGCTCTATACCGCTGACGGTTTCTTTGGCCATGCCATTGAAGAGTATCTTATTCCGTTCGAGACCACGGCAAAACTGTGCAATCTTGAGCTGCTGGCGCCGGTTTATACCTGCGGTATCAGCTATGCCGACCGGGATGCCGACAAAATCGCGCAGCAAAAAACGCTTGCCCGGGAACACGCTTCAAGGCTTGTCGATCTGCTCAATTCCGTCGTGAATAATCCAGAGGGAGAATAACGATGCAGTATACCCGGCTCGGTAAAAGTGACTTACTGGTCTCCCGCATCTGTATGGGATGTATGGGGTTTGGCGACCCGTTAACGGGCCAGCATCGCTGGACGCTGGACGAAACAGCAAGCCGGGACATCATCCGCTACGGTCTCGAAAAGGGTATCAATTTTTACGATACCGCCATCGCCTATCAGAACGGCTCCAGCGAGCGATACGTTGGCCGGGCGCTGCGGGAGATGGCTAAACGCGAGGACGTGGTGCTGGCCACCAAGTTTCTGCCGCGAACCGCCGCGCAAATTGCCGCGGGGATCGGCGGAAAAGAGGCAATAGCCCGATCGCTCGATCAGAGCCTGCAGAATCTGGGGATGGACTACATCGACCTCTACATCTACCACATCTGGGATTACAACACGCCGGTTATCGAGGTGCTTGAAGCGCTGCATGCCGCCGTTACTGCGGGCAAAGTGCGCGCTATTGGTATTTCCAATTGCTATGCCTGGCAGCTTGCGAAAGCGAACGTCCTTGCCGAACGCGAAGGGCTGACGCCCTTTGTTTCCGTGCAAAGCCACTACAACCTGATTATGCGTGAACATGAACGAGAGCTCTTCGGTCTGTGCGCTGAGGATGATATCGCCATGACCCCCTATAGCGCGCTCGCCAGCGGCCGTCTCGCCCGGAAAGAAGGCCACACGCGGCGAGCCACCGAGGATGCCTATGCCCGCGGAAAATATGACAGCACGGCTGAACAGGATCGGATCATTATCGAGCGCGTCGCCGAGCTTGCTGAACGACAGAGGGTGTCCATGACGGAAATCTCACTCGCCTGGCTGCTGACAAAAGTCACGTCACCTGTCGTAGGGGCCACAAAAAAAGATCACGTCGATGGCGCGGTAAACGCCGTAAATCTTCAACTGAGCCCGGAGGAAATCCGGTTTCTGGAAGAAACCTACCAGCCGCACGTTCTGACGGGGATCATGGCGCAAAACACGCCGCAAACGAAAGACGCCAGGCAGGTCTGGACGCGGTAGCCCTTATTCACTTTCATGAAAGCTTATGAGGAGGAAGGATGATTTTTAAAACAGTGGTAGCCACTCTTTTCACCCTCTCCGGGCTCGCGTCAGCCCTGGCAGCAACGCCTGCTTATTACATCGCAGAGTTTCAGGCGACCGATCTTGACGCTATCAAACCGTACAGCGCTCAGGTTGAATCTACCTTCAGACCTTTTGGTGGACGCTTCATCGTCAGAGGAGGTGAACCCGATGTTAAAGAAGGGTTTGGAGCACAGGGCAGACTGGTTGTAATCAAGTTTGAGAGTCTCAAAAATGCCCAGGACTGGTATAGCTCGGCCGCATACCAGAAGATCATTCCTATCCGACACCGTGCCGGCAATTCGCGAACCTATATCGTAGAAGGATTGCCAGAACTGGCTCCTGTTACACCATAGCGTTTTACAGTCCTGTTAAGACAAAGGAGGTTTATGATGGTGTTACTTCAGCGCAGAGCAGCAGCATTGTTTTTGTTTGCCTTTATCTTCCTCATGCCCGCTAGTCATGCTCATAGCCGTGAAAAGACCGACATTAAAACGCTCGTTATCGTCTCTCACCCTTATCCGGAACGCTCAGTTCTGACAAAAGGGCTGCAGGAAGCCGCTGAGAGTATGGAAGGCGTGACGGTTCGCAACCTTGAGACGCTGTATGGCTATGACACACGTCGGATTAATGGCGACGCGGAGCGAAAAATGATGCGTGAGAACAGGCGTGTTGTTTTTATCTTCCCTACACACTGGTTCAACATTACACCAATGATGAAGGCCTGGCTGAATGAAACCTGGGGAAGTGTCGGACCCGGTCTTTGGCAGGGAAAGGAGATGTTTATTGTCAGTACGGCTGCGGGGGGAAGCTCCACTTACGGGCCGGACGGCAGGATCGGGGTATCGCTTGCGGATGTGTTTTTACCGATGAAGGCAAGCGCCCTGCATGCAGGTATGACGTGGCTTCCTCCCCTGGTCTTTGAGAGCGCCAGCAGCGATCGGTTACCTTCTTACCAACACCAACTTATAGAACGTCTTAAACAGCCATTTCAGTAAAAGGATCATCGTGAAAAAGACTCTTATGCTTTTAATTTGCATGCTGATAAGCAGCCCTGTCTTTGCAACAAAACTGGACGCGCCGGATAAGCGAGTGATGAATCTCTTTGAGCTCGGCGTCAGGCCCGATCGGGACAAAGATTTTGCAGACGTAGCCAGACAGACGATTTCAGCTTCGGTTGATCATGAAGTAGGTACGCTGGCGATGTACGCCCTGCACCGCAGCGACAATCCACATAAGGCATTCATGGTCGAACTCTATGAAAACGAGAGTGCTTACCGCAAACATCTAAATGCTGAACCATACAAGGCATTCGCTGCCCGGGCACCTGACATTATCGATTGGAAAAATAAAATCACTCTGGAGCCCCAATTTCTGGGGGACAAACACATCATACCGAATGAGCGAACCATTAATAATCTGGTGATCGTCGAGGTAAAGCCTGAATTTCAGACCGAATTTAAAAACATCGTCATGCCTGAAATGGCTGAGTCACTCAAAGTAGAGAAAGGCGTGTTAGCCATGTATTCCGCTACAGACTCGCAGACTCCGAACCGCTGGTATTTCTATGAGATTTACGCCAGTGAGGAAGCGTATCAACTGCACCGACAAACGCCACACTTCCGTGACTATCTCAGGCAAACGGCGCATATGAGCACCAGTAAGGACGCTATCCCGGTAAAACCGGTATTTCTTCGTAACAAAGGCGGAATCAAACAGGATCCGCACCGTTGACCAGTAAGGATTGACATGAAAAGCGTAATTGCAGCAGCGGCCATGTCGCTTGTTATTTCTGATTTTTCTAATGCTGAGGAAACAAGAGGTAAAACTATGATGAAAATTGAACCTTCAGCGATTTCTGAAGCTGATATTCGTTCTGTCTCACCGGCTCTTGCGCGCTTTGGTCGAGAAGCTATTACTGAAGATCTGTGGACACGCGATGCCCTCTCGCCCAGGGATCGTAGTATGGTGACCGTCGCCATGCTAATTGCCAGAAACCAGCCTGGCGACCTTAAGCACTATATAGACATTGCCCTTGATAATGGTGTTACGCCAGCGGAGTTGTCAGAAATCATTACCCATCTGGCGTTCTACTCAGGTTGGCCAAATGCAATGTCAGCCGTCAGCGTGACCAAAGCAGTATTTGAAACTCGTGGCGTCACGGCAGATGCACTTCCTGACGCTTCTCCGGACCTGCTTCCTCTCAATCAGGAAGCAGAAAAGCAGCGTTCAGAGACAGTGGAAAAAAATGTTGGCCCAATATCTCCGGGCCTGGTTAAATTCACTGCAGATCCACTGTTCCTGGATCTCTGGCAAAGACCCGCGCTGAAACCCCGCGACAGAAGCCTGATTACGGTCAGCGCGTTAATCGCATCCGGACAGAGCGCGCAGATTGGCTATCACCTCAATAGAGCAATGGATAATGGACTTTCTGTTGAGGAAGCTGGTGAGATCGTTACCCAGGCCGCCTTCTATGCTGGCTGGCCAAACGCATTTACCGCTGCTCCGGTTGTCGGAGAGGTGCTAAACAATCGATCATCGAGTAAAAGGTAATATTACTGAACACTAAAACCTGACGCACATCACAAAATTAGAACGATCAGTTCATGAACCAACAGACGTGACATCGAGTGATTTATGGACAGCGTTTAACACAGTTATGAACCAAAACTGAGTTCATAACTGTGAGTTTGAATCGCCATTTGATTAATATCCATTTAAAACAGTTTGTTATACTGTTTCTGGTGCTGTCGTAAATTATGTATATTCCTCAAACCCAGAATAGTTAAATCACGTTGATTGTTAACTTACGCTGTTTTGTACCACCCACCTTCAACCAACAGTGCTGACGCTATACCTGTTCTAAAAAGCTTTTCTGCCCGGCGGTTGCCGGGCAGCTCTTCGCCTTTCATGCACTCGACTTCAGTTCATTTGCGGGAACAGTATTAAAAGGCAGCGGCCCTAACTGCATCACGCTTCCCGCCTGATCGCCTAGCTGTTGCCACTGGCGTTTCATCGCGCTCAGCCTCAGTGCCAGATACCCTTTTGAACTCTGCTGCAGGTCGGCCAGCGTTTGCTGGTAGCTATCAGCAACGGTCTGCCATCCGTTGACCAGCAGCTTAGCGGCATCAATGGCAGACTGAGAAAGTCTTTCACTGGCCGTCAACTGGTTATAAACCGTGTCAAAAACAGCCACTTCCAATTCAAGCCCGACGAGATTGGTCAACGTTGTGCTGTACTCTTTTTGCGCTTTGACGATATCGGCAGAGCTTATGGTCATCGCCAGCGTTCCGCCCGCGACCAGGGTAATACCGGCAGCCAGAAGCGTTTGCGTTGCCCCACCGGTTTCGATAATTGTTGTGGCCGCAATGACAATCATGCCGATCCCTATAATGTCGCTCACCGCTCCCGCCGAAATCTGCACAATATCTGCATCCATCTGTTTATTCAGATCGTTTAGCTTCTGCCGAAGTGCCGATATTTCCCCTTTATCACCGGTAATTTGCGTCTGCACGATTTCTTTAGCCGCTTTAAATGTGCTCTGACTGCTGTTGATCCCATTCACATAAACCTGGACGTTATCGACAAACACCCCCGTGGAAGTGACGTTTTTCTGAGCAAGAAAAAGCAACTGCTGGATGCCCTGCTGGATATAAGGAAGCTGGCTTTTATCCCCCATGTCATATTTTTGTGCCGCCGGAAGAAGTGCATCGACATAAGCCCCCACCTGATTCGAAAAATTACGCACATTCACCAGAGAAGAGATGGCCGCCGGATTAATCGAGGATAACCATTCCTGCGCCTGATCGCGCGCAATAGCCTGCTGTGCAGGAAGATCAGGTAAAATATCTAAATGAATGTTGGGTTGACATAATACAGTGCTCGCATAAGTCTGTTGAGCAATCGATGAAGCACCAATGCCCTGAATACCTGTCATTAAGGTATTGGTTGATGATGATTCAGTATCATTTTTCACAGCTGCAATGGCTTGCATGATCATAATGAAAACCTCAAAGTCGTTAATTGGTTTTTGCCTTACTGCAATTGCTCAACGGTGCGCATCACTTCCTGCCAGTTCGCCTGCACGGTATTAACGGAGACGATAAGAAAATCCGCAGTCACCTGTTGTTGGGTGACCTCCGACAGCTCGGCCGTCACGGTTTGCCAACCATATTGAAGAGATTGTGTCAGGCCACACAAAATAGCGGTTCCTTTGGTCAATGCGTTCAGTGCATCACTGGTGGCGCCGAGCTGTCCTATTTCCTGATAAAGCCTCTCCGTTTCCTGTTGCGCCTGACCAATCGCCCGCTCTGTGCTTTGCACATAGCCTGTTAATTCCATAATGGCGGTGCCAATCCCAAGAGTAAAAATGCCGATGATAATTTCCATCCGCTTTTTACTTTCAAGCTCAGCATTCAGCGCATTCAGCTGAGCGTTAAGAGCTTCTAATCTTGCCCGATCGGCAGCTAATAACTGTTGCGCCCTTTGCTGATCGGCTAGCAAGTTCCTTGAGTCCGTCGTAATGTCATTATTAAAGGAAATAACAACCTCATTGAAATTATTCAGAGAGGCGGATAGCGGCGCGCTATCGGAGAGTAATTGCTTAATCTGCCCCTGAGCTTTTGTGAGATATCCCTGTCCGTCAGGACCATTTAATTCAGAACGGATGTTAGCAACCGTAGAATCCAGCTCGTCTCCAAACCTGATAACCTCGGAATACAACGAATCCATTTTCACCACAATGTCAGACAGATAATAATTCGCATGATTGTGGACGGAGACAATATTTTCATTCAGGTCGGAGATCTGCGGATCGTTAATGGGCGGAAGCTGTTCTAATTGTTGTGCGACCAGCTTCATCTGTTGACGCACATTTTGTTGAGCCGTTAATGCCTGAGTAAAGCTGACTTTTAATGCTGGCATACTCTGAACCTTAGACAAGGGTCTTTTATTGGCATCATCGTGAAACGATGCGTCCGGTTTGTCTGTTAAAACAATCAGACCCTCACGGGCCTGATTGATGATTGATGAACGCTATGCAGCAGCCAGCCGTGCAAACGTCGCCGTTGGGTTAGGCAACAGGATCCCACCGCTGGTAACCGATGCGTTGCTGACCGGTAAAGAACCATAATCCAGGAGTTTACGGGCATGATTGCCAACATCATCCCAGTCCGCTTTCGCCGCATTGAGTTGCGCGATCAGGAAATAACCTAAATCGGGGGTCGCGCTGGTCAGCGCCGACTGGAAGACAATAAAGTCCTGTTCAAGCGTCTGCCAACCTGCCAGTAAAGAACCCGCGGCCTGAACCGCAGCGGATGCCTGGCCTGAAAGGTTCTGAACAATCGTATTCACGTTTTTGGTGGCAGAATACTGTTGTTGTAGTTTTGTTCTGGTCGTAATGGCCGTGCTGAGCGCGCTGGTTTGCTTGGCATAGTCAACTCCCCCGGCAATGGCAACACCAGCACCGGCTCCAACGACCACCAATCCACCGACAATCAGTGCGGTACTGACACCTGCGGTCGCAATTTCCGCCAGTGCCCCCACGGCAATCATTAATCCCCCTACTACTGCGGCGGTTGAACCCGCTGCAATCATAGTCAAGTCTTTACTCATGGCGGAATTAATAGCGTCGATTTGTTTCCCCAGTGCGGCAATTTGCCCGTCTTTACCGGCTAATGCCGCCTCTGCCGTCGAAAAATCACTGGCGAAATTGCGGGCATCTTCGGCAAGCGTGGTCTGGAACCCCCCCACTGAATTAACCACGGTATGCGTAGCGGTTTGTTTTTGAGCGACCAACGCCTGAAGTTGCTGAACACCCAGTTTAAAAGTATTAATTGATGCTGTGTCCGAAGGGTTTTGCTGTATTTTTACCGCCAGCTTAACCAAAGGATCATAATAGGAATCAAAATTGTTAGAGAAGCTCACAATATCCGTATTGGTTGAGATCATTTGCGGCTGTATGACATCACGCCAGGATGTGGCATGGTCTCTGGCCTTTGCCTGATGTTCCGGTAGATCGGGTAATATATCAGGCAGAGAGAGATCGGCCTGTGTTAAAATGGTGCCAACATAGTTTTGAATGATCACAGCTGCCGTGGTTGAGGCATCAGCACTCGCTTTCATGTTATTACTGTTAATCGACGGATTAGTGCCGGCCTGTAGAATATGATTTAGCATTATTAAATACCTTTTCCGTTACTAAGATCGGAGTGAACTCTTAGAACTCAGTTAAATATAAAACATATTGACCGTGGCTAATCAGGTCATTTCATACCAAGGAAATCGCGTTTTAATCTCACGACTTCTTTCAATAAGTGGATTAAAGCAAAATCAACTTAATAAAAATCACTTATTTACGAAAAGACCGTCAAAGCCTGGAATGTTTTCCTAAATCACGCATTGACACAGTATTGATTGAAAGTTCAGATTCGGGTGATCCCGACAATATGCGGAGCCCCCTGCAAAGGCTGGAAGATTTCAACAATAGACTCCCACACCACTAAAGCAGGCGGAATTGAAGCAAGGCACTTGAAGCGATAATTTGTCCCGGCCACTAACTGCGTTGAGACGGCCTGCGGCTCATACGTCACACCAACAAATCCCGCCATGGCTTCTTTAAATACCTGCCAATCTTTTTCGGTCAACGTATGATAAGCCGTCCAGCCACCAACAATAGTCTCTTGATTCGACATGATATTGCCTCGATATTAGTCATCCTACTCATTTGGCTTTTCGGAGTTCGCCCCATTTATTTTGAAATGGTTTCTGGAATCCATTTATTTCCATAAGGATTTGTAAAGAAAAAGAACCACCAACTTCAATCTGGCAGAAGCTGCTTGTGATATATTTTATATTTTGGCTGGTGCAATAACTGGAAATCAGAACGTTCTTAAATATGAGTGGTGCAATCATTTCCCGCAACTGACTTTAATAATACGGAATTTCATTTTACTGCACCATGGGTTACATGGTGCAATGCGCTACTTAATGACATAAGCAAAGTATTAATGATGGCTATATCATCTTAATCCAGAGCAATACCTCAAGTGATTAATTATTATCAGAATAAACACCCCCTCACCCAGAAAAGGCAAAGAAAAATCACTTCCGTTTTAAACTAACAATTAAGCAATCATTAACGGTTAATTTATTTATTAACCAAAGCTTAATTATGTAAATATTTTAAATTTTGATTTGTCGACCTTTTTTCGGCTGGAATAAAAAACCCGCAGAGTCACCTGCGGGTTTTCAAATTGCCGTGCCGCCCATTTTCGCGACCACATGCAGACGGTACACTTCAGCAGGATCGATGGAGGGTTTACGGCCTCGAGAGGCTTCGCAGCGGATTAATTCTCTGTCATCTGGCGACGATGTTGTTGCGCCTGCTGCTGATGGCTGACCGAAGACTGGCCGTTATTCGCCGTCTCGTGTGCAATCGCCGCTTTCTCGTGTTCATTCATCTCGGAAAACGACGTCGCTGTTTCGTTAGTACCGCATGGACGGGTTTTGATCATCTCCTTATGCATTTCCGCCATGCCCTGGCTCGAATCCGATGTGTTGCTTTGCATCATGTCATGAGACATTGCTGCCTGTTCACGATTGTTGGTCTCTGCAGCCCAGCTGGATGCAGAAACTGCCAGGATGGCAATAACAGATAAAACGATCTTTTTCATGGTTGTATCTCCGAAGTTAAAGTGCCAGACATATGGGGCCTTATTTATGATTTAATTATAAAAAACAGCCCCTGTTTATCGCGTGACGGGCTGATGACAATTCTGTCAGAGGCGATCTCCCTCCCCCTTTAGTTCAGCGCAGAATAAAAAAAGGACACCTTTCAGTGTCCTTTATGTTCATCACATGTGTTTTTTATGCCTGCGCAACCAAATTAACTTATACGCCGCAGGAATAATAAACAGCGATAGCAGCGGAGCCGTGATCATCCCGCCAATCATGGGCGCCGCTATCCGGCTCATGACTTCTGACCCGGCACCGGTACCCCACAGAATGGGCAGCAGACCGGCAATAATCACCGCGACGGTCATCGCCTTTGGCCGCACGCGCAGCACCGCGCCATGATAAAGAGCGTCATCTAGCCCCTGTTCGGTGAACGTTTCCCGATGGGATAACGCCGGGTGCGCTTCAATGGCATGACGCAAATACATCAGCATGACCACCCCAAATTCTGCCGCTACCCCGGCCAGAGCGATAAAACCGGTGCCGGTTGCCACAGACATATGGAAGCCCTGCCAGTAGAGGAACCATATTCCTCCGACCAGGGCGAACGGCAAGCTCATCAGGATCAGCAACGCTTCATCCACGCGACGGAACGCCAGATAAAGCAGAATGAAGATGATCATCACCGTCATCGGCACCATCAGCTTCAGTTTCTTGTTGGCGTGTTCGAGCAGTTCAAACTGTCCGGAGAATGAGACGCTGGTACCCGGTCTCAGCTTTACGTTCTGACTGATAGCCGTTTTAATGTCGTTCACCACCGACACCATATCCCTGCCGCGGGCATCGATATAAATCCAGCTCGCAGGTCGGGCATTCTCCGTTTTTAGCATCGTGGGGCCGGAAACCACGTTGATATCCGCCACATCGCCCAGCGTGATCTGCTGTTTCATCGGCGTGAGGACAGGCATCTGCTTCAACGCGCTCGGGCTGTTCCGGTAGTCCTGAGGATAGCGAATATTAATCGGGTATCGGGCGACGCCTTCCACCGTTTCACCCACCGTCGCCCCGCCGATGGCCGAGGCGACAAAGAGCTGCACATCACCCACCGTCATCCCGTAGCGGGAGGCTTTTTCCCGGTTGATATCGACATCAATGTAGCGCCCGCCCTCCAGACGTTCAGCCAGGGCAGACACCACGCCCGGCACCGTTTTGGCTACCGCCTCGATGCTCTGCGCCGTGGCGTCAATATCCGACAGAACGGTACCTGACACTTTGATACCGATGGGGCTTTTGATCCCGGTCGAAAGCATGTCTATCCGGTTACGAATGGGCGGAACCCAGAGGTTCGCCAGGCCCGGCAAACGAACGGTCTTGTCTAGCTCGTCAACGATCTTGTCAATCGTCATGCCGGGCCGCCACTGATCCTCAGGCTTGAGCTGAATGGTGGTTTCCACCATTTCGAGCGGCGCGGAATCCGTTGCCGTTTCGGCCTTGCCGGTTTTGCCAAACACCGAGGCCACTTCAGGCACGGTTTTGATGAGCTTGTCCGTTGTCTGTAACAGCGCGGCAGCTTCAGCCGGAGAGACGCCCGGCAATGTTGACGGCATATACAGCAGGTCACCTTCATTTATCTTTGGCAGGAACTCGCCGCCCACCTGGCTCAGGGGCCAGATCACCGTGAAGATGGATAAGGCCGCAGCCAACAGGGTTGTTTTAGGCCAGTGGAGCACACGAATCAGTAGCGGATGATAGGCTTTAATCAGTAGCCTGTTCAACGGGTTACTGGTCTCTGCGGGGATTTTACCCCGGATCCAGAATCCCATCAGGATGGGGATAACAATGATGGCCAGCGCGGCCGCGCCCGCCATGGAGTACGTTTTTGTGAAGGCCAGCGGACCAAACAGCCGCCCTTCCTGACCCTCAAGGGTAAAGATAGGAATGAAGGACAAGGTGATAATCAGCAGGCTGATAAACAGCGCGGGGCCAACCTCGACAGAGGCGTTGGTGATCACCTTCCAGCGCGTGGCGTTATCAATCTGCTCTCCCGGATGCTGGTGATCCCACTCTTCCAGCCGTTTGTGCGCGTTTTCAATCATCACGATAGCGGCATCCACCATCGCGCCGACGGCAATGGCAATGCCTCCCAGCGACATGATATTGGCGTTCAGTCCCTGGAAACGCATGACGATAAAGGCAATACACAGGCCAAGCGGCAGAGAGATAATCGCCACCAGCGCCGAGCGAACGTGCCACAGGAACAGGGCGCAGACGATGGCCACCACGATAAACTCTTCGAGCAGCTTGGAACTCAGGTTGTCGATTGCCCGATCGATGAGCTGGCTGCGATCGTAGGTAGTCACAATCTCAACCCCTTCCGGCAGGCTGGCCTTCAGCGTCTCCAGCTTATCTTTCACCGCCGTGATGACCTCGCGCGCGTTTTTGCCCGAACGCAGGATCACCACGCCGCCCGCCACTTCACCCTGCCCGTTCAGCTCGGCAATACCGCGCCGCATTTCCGGCCCCGTTTGTACGCGGGCAACATCACGAAGGTAAATCGGTACCCCGTTCTCGCCAGTTTTCAGGACGATGTTATTGAAATCGTCCATCGTCTGCAGATAACCGCTGGCCCGGACCATATACTCCGCTTCCGCCATTTCAACTGACGATCCCCCTGCCTCCTGGTTAGACGACTCAAGGGCCTGCTTAACCTCCGGCAGACTAATGCCGTACTGAGCCAGTTTTAACGGATTGACCTGGATCTGATACTGCTTCACCACGCCGCCGACGGAGGCCACTTCAGCCACGTTCGGGATCGTTTTCAGTTCAAATTTCAGGAACCAGTCCTGCAACGAGCGTAACTCGGCGAGATCGTGTTTTCCGCTGCGATCCACCAGCGCATACTCAAATATCCAGCCCACGCCCGTGGCATCAGGGCCGATCTCTGAGCTCACACCGGCAGGGAGTTTGCCCTGAACCTGGTTCAGATACTCCAGCACGCGCGAACGGGCCCAGTACAAATCGGTACCATCTTCAAAAATGACATAGACATACGAATCACCAAACTGCGAAAAACCGCGCACGGTCTTTGCGCCGGGAACCGACAGCATGGTGGTGGTGAGTGGATAGGTCACCTGGTTTTCAACAATCTGCGGAGCCTGGCCGGGATAGCTGGTTTTGATAATCACCTGAACGTCAGACAGATCGGGCAAGGCATCGACCGGGGTGTTGATGATGGTCCATGTCCCCCAGACGCTGAGGAAGAGCGCCCCCATCATGACCAGGAAACGGTTGGCGACTGACCGCCGGATAATCCATTCAATCATCATCGTCTCCTTAATGGCCAGAATGCGCGCCGTCAGCCGTTTCAGCGTGACGCATGCGCTCCAGCGCGCCGGTAATATTGGCCTCCGAGTCAATCAGGAACAGACCGCTGACCACTACCGACTCTCCCTCTTCCAGTCCGCTACCAATGCCGGACTGCTGCTGAGCTTCATGCAGAACGTGGATCCTTTTCGGCACAAAACTCCCGTCCGCATCAACGGTAATAACGCGCTGTTCTTTGCCGGTATCGATTACGGCCTGGGAGGGGATCAACAGCATTTCCTGGCTTTGGGTATTTAGCTTCAGGTACGCATTCATGCCCGGTTTCAGCAGTTCATCCTTGTTAGAGACCTGCAGACGCACCTGCAGCGTACGGGTGGTTTGATCCACGCTCGGCAGAAGGCTCCACTTTTCAACCGGGAAGGATTTATCCGGATAAGCCGGTATGGAAACAGCAAACTGCGAGGTATCTTTCAGCAGATAAGCGATGGATTCAGGTACTGCCGCGCTGATCCAGACCGGATCCATTCCCTGAATTTGCGCCACCACCTTATCTTTGGAAATATTCATCCCGGTACGCAGGTCAAAGGCCGTGATCACCCCGTCGATAGGCGCCTTGATGGTAAACCGGGTCTGGATCGTTCGGGTCGCACGCAGCCTCTGAATATCGTCATCCGGCATTCCGGCCAGGCGAAGACGCTCCAGCACACCTTTTATTTGCGTTGGCGTTCCACCGGTGCCGGATAGCAGCAGAAACTCGCTCTGCGCTTCGACCCAGTCCGGAATGGTTATATCAATCAGCGGCGTGCCTTTCTTCACCTTATCGCCCGTCGTCAGCGGATACACTTTCTCCACGAACCCTTCCGCACGCGCCTGCACAATGACAAACTGATAGTCGTTATAGCTGACGTTGGCCGGGATCGTCTGGGCATAATTCAGCGTTCCGCGCGTCACCTTTTGCGTTTTTAATCCCAGGTTCTGAACCTGTGTCGGGTCGATACGTATTCCGGTGCTGCTTTTATCGTCATTTTCATCCGCATATTTCGGCACCAGATCCATATCCATAAACGGCGATTTACCGGGCTTATCGAATTTAACGTCGGGCTTCATCGGGTCATACCAGAAAAGCACCTTTCTTTCAGAGACGCTGTTTTCTGTTTTTTCAGACGAATGAAAAGCCTGCCATGCCGTTACCGATATCAGCCCTCCCGCAATCAGGCTGCTGACTATCATGGCAGCATATTTTATTTTTAATGAGGCCATGCCGTATCTCGCTATTTAATGCTCTTCAGTAAAGAGATATTGCCCTGCTGAACAAACGAAAAATCAACGTGACTGCCGACCTTTAAGGCGTTGATACTCTCATCGGCCTGAATAAAGGTGAAACGCATGGTCATCGCGGGCCAGCCAATCGCCGGGATGGCCTCATGAGAAATCGTGACTTTTTTATTTGTGAGATCAATGTCCTTCACGATACCGGTCCCGGTGATGAGCTGCTCTGAGCTCCCTTCGCTGGCAGCACTCATTCCCTCGTGCTGATGAACTTCAGCCTGGAGGCCAGCAGAAAACACAATAGAGATCGCACCGAATACAATAGCCTTAAGTGAATTGCGCATATTTATTTTCCTGTTTAATTAAATACCGTTATTCGACCCACCCGCCGCCGAGCGCGGTGAAGAGATTAATTTCATTAACCTGCCGGGCATAAATAAGGTCGAGAATATTTTTCTGCGTGGAGAAAAGAGAACGTTCCGCATCAAGCACTTCGATATAGCTGACCGCCCCGCTGGAATATAACCCTCTGGCCCGCTGCAGGGTGATGCGTAGCGAATCAAGATACCGCTGTTGCGCAGCAAGCTGCTGGTTAATGCTGTCCCGCAGCGCGAGCGCGTCGGCAACCTGTTTGAAGGCGGACTGAATTTTTTGTTCGTAATTCACAACCGACTGCTGCTGGCGAATTTCAGCCAGCTTCAGGTTGGCCTTATTCCTGCCCGCATTGAAAATGGGAATTTCGATTTTAGGAATAAAATTCCACATCCCGCTCCCTGACGTGAACAGGCTGGATAATTCCGTACTACCTGTGGAAAGCCCGCTGGTTAGTGATATGGACGGGAAAAAGGCAGCACGCGCGGCGCCGATATTCGCATCGGCCGCTTTAAGCTGGTACTCCGCCTCCATAATATCCGGGCGCTGTAACAGTATCGCTGAGGAAAGATGGGGAGGCAGTTTTACTGGCGCGACATCGCCGGCATTCATGCCGCTGTCGCCCGGGAGCGCGCGATACGTGCCGAGGACCAGCTGCAGGGCATTATTGGCCTGCGCCAGCTCTCCCTCTCGTTTGGCAATATCTGCCTGCGTGCTTTCGATCTGTCCCCTGGCCTGCTCCAGCGCCAGGACGTTCGTACTGCCCGTCACCAGCTGCTGCTCAACGAACGCATAAGACTGCTGGTAATTTGTCAGCGTTTCCCGCGCAATACGCAGCTGTTTATACGCCAGCTGCTGGTTGAAATAGCTTTGAGAAACGTTAGAGACGAGCAGGATATGCACCGCGCGCCGGGCCTCTTCGCTGGCGAAATAGTTTTGTTGGTCAGCCTCGCTCATGTTCCTCAGCTTGCCGAAGAAGTCGAGTTCATAGCTAAGCGCAAGGCCCGCGTCGTACTGCTGCGTGGTGGGTTTGTCACTTTTAAGCCCGCCGCTGTACGTGATACCCGAAGAGGCATTCAGCTGAGGATAACGGTCTGCATCCGTCACGTTGAACTGCGCCCGCGCCTCTTCAACCTTCAGGGCGGCCATTTTTACATCGCGATTGTTATTCAGGGCTTCCGTAATCAGCCCCGCTACCTGCGGGTCGGCAAAAAAGGTGCGCCAGCCGGTGTCCTGATAACCCGCCACCGCGGGCGTCAGGCCGTTGCGCGAGATTGAAAATTGCTGAGGTACCGGTGACGCCGGGCGCTGATAGTCGGGGGCCAGCGAGACACAGCCTGCCAGGATAAATACCGTACTGATGCTTAGTCGTTTTAACAGGAACATAACGGTCCAGATGAAGTCCAGAGTATTTTTAGGGCTACTCTACGGAACACATCCTGTTTGACGGGTGACAGGATAATGACAATGTTGTCATTTTTAACGTAAGTCATTGTGAACGGTCGCGGGCGCCATAGAATGTCATCAGCAGCCATTCTGGGGAGCATGATGAAAATACTGATCGTCGAAGACGAAATGAAAACCGGTGAGTACCTGTGTAAGGGGCTGACTGAAGCCGGGTTTGTTGTGGACCACGCGGATAATGGCCTGAACGGCTATCATCTCGCCATGACCGCTGAATACGATCTGCTGATTCTGGATATCATGCTGCCCGATGTGAACGGCTGGGACATTGTCCGTATGCTCCGCTCTGCCGGCAAAGGGATGCCCATTCTGTTACTTACGGCTCTCGGTACGATTGAACATCGGGTTAAAGGGCTGGAGCTGGGCGCGGATGATTATCTGATTAAGCCTTTCGCCTTTGCCGAGCTGCTCGCCAGGGTAAGGACGCTGTTAAGACGCGGAAATACGGTGATCGCGGAAAGCCAGCTTCAGGTGGCTGACCTGACGGTTGACCTCGTGTCGAGAAAGGTCAGCCGGGCCGGAAGTCGCATCCTGTTAACCAGCAAAGAGTTCAGCCTGCTGGAGTTTTTCATGCGCCATCAGGGAGAAGTGCTTCCCCGCTCCCTGATTGCCTCCCAGGTGTGGGACATGAATTTTGACAGCGACACAAACGCGATTGACGTGGCGGTAAAGCGGCTGCGCGCGAAAATCGATAACGATTTTGAACCGAAGCTGATCCAGACGGTGCGCGGCGTGGGCTATATGCTGGAGGTGCCGGATGCACGTTAAGCTTCCCCGGCGCCCCTTTTCTCTTGCCCTGCGGCTGACCTTTCTTATCAGTCTCTCCACTATACTGGCCTTTTTCGCCTTTACCTGGTTTATGCTCCATTCCGTTGAAAAGCATTTCGCCGAGCAGGATATCAGCGATCTGCAGCAAATCAGTACTGCGATGCACCGCATACTGCAATCACCGGCCGATCCCGATCAAAAGAAAATCAGCAAGATTAAAGAGTCGATCGCCAGCTACCGCAACGTGGCCGTCCTGCTTCTGGATCCGCAGGGCAATACCCTGTTCAGCTCGGCGCAAGGGGCGGCTTTGCGCCCGGCAATGAACACGGCGAACTTTAGCGAACACCGTCGCGCACAGGATGTGTTTCTCTGGACGGTAGAAGACCCGGCCAACCCCATGCACGCCGGGTCCGACATGAAAATGGAAACCTACCGGATTATCGCCTCTTCAGGCACGGCGACGCTGCAGGGAAAAACCCAGGACTACGTCATGCTGATCGGGCTCTCCATTAATTTTCATCTCCACTATCTTGAAGCGCTGAAAAAGAATCTCCTGGCGATTGCGGCGGTTATCAGCCTGCTGATTATCCTTGTCATTCGCATCGCGGTGCGCCAGGGACATTTGCCTCTGCGTAACGTCAGCAACGCCATAAAAAACATCACCTCTGAAAATCTGGATGCACGACTGGAGCCGTCCCGAGTACCCGTTGAGCTGGAGCAGCTGGTCATCTCCTTCAACCAGATGATCGAAAAGATTGAAGATGTCTTTACCCGTCAGGCTAACTTTTCCGCCGACATCGCGCACGAAATCAGAACCCCCATCACCAACCTGGTGACGCAAACGGAAATCGCGCTGAGTCAGAACCGCACTCCGAAGGAGCTGGAGGATGTGTTGTACTCCAGCCTGGAAGAGTACAACCGGATGACCCGCATGGTAAGCGACATGCTTTTCCTGGCGCAGGCGGATAACAATCAGCTCATCCCTGACCGGGTGATGTTTGATTTAAGCGCCGAGGTCATGAAAGTGTTTGATTTCTTCGAAGCCTGGGCGGAAGAACGTCACATCGCGCTGAAGTTTAACGGGATGCCCTGCCTGATAGAAGGCGATCCGCAGATGTTCAGAAGGGCCATAAATAATCTGTTATCCAACGCCCTGCGCTATACGCCAGCGGGCAAAACGGTGACGGTCTCACTGCGAAAACAGGATAACGACGTTGAGCTGGCGACAGAAAACCCCGGCACGCCGATCCCGCCGGCGCATCTGCCGAAGCTGTTTGACCGTTTTTATCGCGTCGATCCGTCCAGGCAGCGTAAAGGCGAAGGCAGCGGGATTGGGCTTGCTATCGTGAAGTCCATTGTCACCGCACATCAGGGAAAAGTCCGCGTGGAATCGGATGCGGTGTCGACGCGCTTCATCCTCACCGTGCCGGGGAAAGTGCTCTGAGCGTCAGCAAACAGCACGGCACACCTCAAGGACCTTTTCCCTGAGCCACCGGTGCGCCGGGTCCCTCTCCATGCGCGGATGCCACATCTGTGAAACCGTTATGGTCCGGGTCTTAAAGGGCAGTTCAAAGACGTGCACGCGCTCGGTCATCGCCTGATTGAGCAGATATAACGCCGGCACCATGGCAATCAGATCGGAGGCCAGCGCCACGGATAACGCCGTCGGAAAGCCGGGCACCACGCTGGCGACCTTGCGCTTCATCCCGCGCTCCGCCAGCGCCTCATCGACAAACCCGTGCAGCGATCCGTCCGGTGAGGCCACAACATGGCCCCAGGCGACATAGTCACTCAGGCTGACCTCCGGCTGCTCTGAAAGCGGATGCCCCTTGCGCACCGCGCCAACAAACCGATCCTGAAAGAGCCTTTGCAGCCGTATTTCAGGCCCCATGTTACCCTGCACGCCGATCTCCAGATCGACAAGTCCCTCACGCAAGTAGCGCGACGTTTTTTCCGGTTTCGGTGAGAAGCGGATGCACACCCCGGGCGCGACGCTCGCCACCGCAGCAATGAGCAGAGGCCCAAACGCCACCACAAAACCGTCGTTGGCCCGAATGGTGAACAGCCGTTCGAGGCTTTCCACCTTCATCGCGTCGGTGGAGGGTTGCAGCACCGCCCTCGCCTCATGCACGGCGCTTCTGGCGCGGTCCCGGGTGGCTTCGGCCCAGGGCGTCAACACCATGTGACGACCGGCCCGCACAAGGATCGGATCGCCGGTCACCTCCCGCAGCCGGCTCAGGGTGCGGCTCATGGCGGAGGTGCTCAGGCTCAAACGTCGCGCCGCGCCCGCCACGCTGGCTTCTGCCAGCAAAACGTCGAGCGCAACCAGAAGGTTAAAGTCAGGATCGGACACGATGGCTCCTCAGATATGGCGTTACGTGCAATGATTAAGTGCAAATGTTGCTTCTTCCGCCCTGTATACCGCATGATTATAGTTTCGTCATCACGATTCTTATTCGGAGTAACGACGATGACGCTCTTTTCAAACCAGCCCGGCGATGATGGTTTACCCGGGCATGAACGCGCCAGGGTGATGGCCGCCGTTATGACCACCACGCTGATGGGCGTTTTTGACGGTACCATGATCAACATCGCGCTCCCCTCCATGGCAAGAGCGATGCAGGTCCCCGCGAACGTTGCGGTCTGGTTCGCCAACGGTTATCTGCTGTCAGCGGCGATGACGTTGGCCATCTTCGCGGCGCTGGCAGCCCGCGTGGGCTATCGCCCAATCTTTCTGGCCGGGCTTGCCACCTTTACGCTCACCTCGCTCGGCTGCGCGCTGGCAACAACGCCGGAAATGTTAACCGGGATGCGAATTCTGCAGGGCATCGGCGGTGCGGCGACCCTGAGCATCGCCCCGGCGATCCTGCGCTCCGTTTTTCCGGGCCGGCTGCTGGGCCGCATTCTGGGGCTGCACGCCCTGCTTATCGCCTCCAGCACGGCGATTGCCCCGGTGCTCGGCGGAACAATACTGGACGCCCTGAGCTGGCAATGGCTGTTCGCCATTAACCTTATTCCAGGCAGCATCGCCCTGCTGCTGGCATGGCGGGCCTTGCCGCGGGAATCGGCCGCTGACCGCACTCCCTTTGACGCGCCGGGCGCCGTGCTCTCCGCCGTCCTGTTAGGTTCAGCGATCATGCTGGCCGACAGCCTTCAGCACGTGACGCAACACATTAACCAGGAGGCCGTCTGCTGGGGCGTTCTCGCGCTGGTCGGCGCCTTCGCCTTTACCTGGCGGATTCGGCGCGCACAACATCCGTTACTGCCGCCGGTGATGTTCAGAAACGGGCGCTTCACCCTCGCCGCGCTGACCTCGCTGGCGTCGTTTGTGAGCCAGGGGATCACGTTCGTCGCGCTGCCGTTCCTGTTTCAGAGCGTGTATGGCTACAGCCCGGTGGTTTCCGCGCTGCTGTTCACCCCGTGGCCGATTGGCATCGTGCTGATTGCACCGCACGCCGGGCGATGGGCGGATACAATTTCCGCGCCGCTGATCTCGACCCTCGGGCTGATCGTCTTTGTCGGTGGGTTGGTCCTGCTGGCCACGTTGCCGGAGAATCCTTCCGTCTGGAATATCTGCCTGCGCAGCCTGGTCTGCGGTATGGGATTTGGCTGCTTCCAGAGCCCCAATAACAGGGAAATGCTCGCTAACGTCGCGCGGGAATATGCCAGCTATGCCTCCGGCGTGTTGTCGATTGTGAGGACATTCGGCCAGTGTCTCGGCGCCGCCGTGGTGGGGGTGCTGCTGGCTGTGACTACAGGGTCAGGTCATCAAACGCTTGATGACCGGGCCGTGCATCTGGCGCTGTGGATTGCGGTGATTGCCTCAACGGGATCGGTCTTATTTAGCCTGAGCAGGCTGCGCCCTGCGGTTCGGGCATCAGCGTAAACTATTGCAGCGCCGAGAGGCGCTGCTCGTTTTTACGCATAGGCTGTAGGGCGTTCGTTCCACGCATCAGTGTACTGAATATTTCCGTCCAGAATTTTCCATGTGATTTTTGCATATCGCAAAGATACATTTTCCATGTGACCTGTACCGGGACAATCTCTTGTATCATGCATTATTGGAGTTATTGAAATGACTTTCACACCTTCCATAAGAATGTTGAAGTATTCCACTTCCTGACCAGCATCATTGATGTGGTAGAACTTTAATTCAGCACTATGAAGCGTCTGACCTGTAGCGACTGCTTTATATAGATAGGGTGAAGATGAATCAATTGCTTTTGTTAAACTGAACGCTGAGTGTTGCCTTGTACCTGTAAGTTTACCCGTTGCATCATCTGTTGGAATGCTCAGGTTATGAATCAGATCCCTGAGCTCTATACTTCCTTCACGGTCTGCAACATCAGAACCGCCACGGATCATTGCTCCGCCATCGTCTTTCAAAAAGAGGTGTACTGGTACAGCCATTTCTATAACTCCTTATTTTGATTAATCTCTTATTCCATTGGCTATGAGGTTAATTACAGGCATGATCGCTACACCATCTGCATAGAACAGATCAGAATTAGTGAATGAATAAACCTTGCCCGTGATTTTTACATTTACCGTGCTCCCATAAGCTGAAGCAGTAACATTGCTTGTATTGGCTTCAAGGAATGGTGATCGATCTTCAAGGGCTTTCATAATGTTCCCGCTGTTGTCTTTATCTAAATAGAAGCGGTAAACATCCGACACCGTAGCGCCCCCATCATCATACTTTGTTATGTACAGTGTGACGGCATCAGAGAGTTTCTGTTTGCTGACAAAACTATCGTGAGGAGGTGCATTAAAATAGTATTGATATGTCAGAAACCCACAAACAACGAGCAATAGAATCGTTGTGAGTAAGAAATGAAGCCGTTTAATAACCGTATTTCTTTGCATATTCGATACCTTGCCTTATCCAAAACTGATCGTGAGGATCATCCCCATAAGGCGGTTTTTGATACCAGTGTCCCCATTTCTTTTTGGAGGTTTTAGCTCTTTCCTGCGCCCATCCAGCCCCCATCAATAACGTTTTTGATGGTATCCCGGCGGCATAACCAGCCGAACCATAATTGAAGTTCCCAAAATTTGCTAACTCAGGGTGTCCCTGCTTGTAATCCCACGGCCCCTTATTTCTTACTTTTTGATAAAACCAAAGATAGGTTGTAGGGATAGCCATGTTTCTACTCATACCATGCGCTCTTGCAATCCTCATGTTTGCCAACACAAGTGCGATTCCTTCTTTAGGTAACAAAGGTATAACAGCCACATTAACCATCCATTCATTGTGGGTATATGGCCGCGTATCGTACACTTTTACGATGGTAAAAAAGATATCTGTTTCCAGAGAAATGACGGAAAAATATCCGACCACGGTATTAATCGCATTAAAAATCAAAGAAGTTTAGGCTGCGCCCTGCGCGGTCTACAGGCAAGCGTTGCACAATGTAGGCCGGGTAAGCGCAGCGCCACCCGGCAAGAAAGACGACTCGTTTGTTTACTCCAGCGCCAGCAGTGCAAAGCTCGCCAGCCAGTGTCCGCCGCTATAGTGGCTGCCGACCACATGCCCGACGCTGGCGGCCAGATGTTTCGTCACCGCCTCGCGCAACGCCGGTTGCGCCGGGTGGCTGGCAGGAAGCGCTTTCGCAATGTGCTTCATACACCACGCGCGGCTGAGGTTTAACCCGTCCAGATGGGCAATTTTCGGATCGGTACGGTCGCTCACCTCCGCCGGGTTCATCAGTGCCGTAACGGCGCCCACCTCTGGCAGAAACGCATCAAACCAGGCCGGGAAATCTTCAGACACTTTGCTCATCAGCAGCGCCTCCGTCAGCGCGCCGGAAATATACTCGTCTCCGCCGGGTTCATAGTGTGCCGGATAGCGCGTGTCGGCGAGATAAAACCGCTCCGCTGCCGCCAGAATCGCCTGTTCAAGCGCCTTGTCTCCCACTGCGCGACCGTAATCGAGCGCCAGCGCGAGAGCAAACGCGGTGTTGTAGTGCGTCCCGACGCGGATCGGATAGGTCAGCTTAGCAAGATAATCCACCAGCCGGTTGCGAATATCCTGGGTGAGCGGCTCCAGCATCCGGTACCAGCCTGCGGCCTGCGGCAGCGACGACTGTTTCAGCTCCTGGGCCAGCGCCAGCAGCCAGCCGTAACCATACGGGCGCTCAAACGAGGCGCGGAACGGCGCGTTAAAATAGGCCAGCTCCTTCGCCACGTTCTCTTCGGTCATGTGCTCGTCAAAAAGCGCGACGATCGCGTCCCGGCACGGTAATTCCGGATAGAGGCGCACGCAGCGCAGCAGCAGCCAGTAGCCGTGCACCGCCGAATGCCAGTCGAAACAGCCGTAGAAAATCGGGTGAAGTTCGCGGGGCGGCAGAACGTCACCATCATCATTCAGCAGGTGCATGATGTGGTTCGGGTATTCCTGGCGCAAATAGGTCAAAGGCATGCGGGCAAACGCGTCGGCCTGATGTTGCGTTAATTCCATAACAGCTCCTTAGCGAAACACGAGGAAATACATTAAGAACACGTTCACCACCAGCAGGGTTAACGCGGTCGGGATCTGGATCTTGATCACCTGATATTTGTCTTTCAGCTCCAGCAGCGCGGCGGGAACGATATTGAAGTTCGCGGCCATCGGCGTCATCAGCGTGCCGCAGTAGCCTGCGTACATGCCAATCGCCAGCAGCGGCGCAGGGTTGCCGTGATGCACGTTGATCAGAAACGGCAAGGCGATACCGGCACTTAATACCGGGAAGGCCGCAAAGGCATTACCCATAATCATGGTAAACAGCGCCATACCCACACAGTAAATCACCACCAGCATGAAGCGGCTATCCGGGTTCACAAACAGGCTCACCACTTTCTGCACCGAGTCGCCCGTGTTGGCCACCACGAACACGCCGCCGAGCATGGCCAGCATCTGCGGCAGGATCACCGCCCAGCCGATAGTATCGACAAGACGACGGGACTGACGAACGGCATGCAGCGGTGTGCCTTTGGTCAGCCACCAGCCGGTGAGGATCGCCGCAACGCAGGCCACGCACAGCGCCGCCAGGGTGAGCTGCTTCTGATCGAGCAGAAACACGCCGCCGACCGAAACGCCCTTCAGGAATAACGTGCCCAGCACCGTCACCACCGGGATCATCAGCGCGGGCAGGAACAGCCAGTTTTTAAGCCGGTTTGACGACGCGACGCGCTCCTCCTCGGTCGACATTTTATAGTGCCCTTTCCCGACGAGACCAAAACCCGCCAGCAGCGCGATAACGATAACGCCACCGCCGATAATCCGGTACGCCAGTGATTTCCCCAACTCCTGCACCATCAGATCGCCAAACAGGAAGATCCCGCCAAACAAGAACCAGAACAGCGCGGTGGTAAAGCGCTTCGGATTGGCGCGATCGCGCAGGGTCATCACAACCAGCAGCATCACGACAAAGCCAATCAGGTAGTACACGCGGTTAATGGTGATAAGCGTCATCATTGCGCGGCCTCCTGCGTACCCTGCTCTGCACGCCAGGCCATCACGTCGCGACGGATACTTGCATCGAGGCGCAGCAGGCGCGTCATATGAATAATCAATGCCGCAATGGCGGTTGGGATAGCCCACAGGCCGATATGCAGCGGTTCAATGCCCTGAATGCCATTCTCTTTCAGGAACGCGTCGATCAGCAGCACCGCCCCGAAGGCAATAAAGATATCTTCCCCAAAGAAAACCGCGATGTTGTCACACGCGGCGGCATGGGCTTTGATTTTGTCGCGAATGTGCTGCGGCAACTCGCCATATTCATTCAGCGCCGCCCCTTCGGCCATCGGCGCCAGCAGCGGGCGCACCGTCTGGGCGTGACCGCCCAGCGACATCAGGCCCAGCGCGGCGGTACCTTCACGGGCGACAAAATAGAGCATCAGAATACGCGCTGAGGTGGCGCTGGCGATCTTCGCCACCCAGGCCTGGGCGCGCTCTTTAAGCCCGTAATATTCCAGCAGACCAATCACCGGCAGGATCAGGATGAAGGTGGCCAGCGATCGGCTATTGACGAACTTCTCGCCGAAGGTCTCCAGCAGCATGCCGAAATCCATACCGACCAGCAGACCCGTCGCCAGCCCCGCCACCACGACCACCAGCAGCGGGTTGAAGCGCAGTGCAAAACCAATAACCACGATCGGTATCCCGATCAGCGGCAGCAGCGTAGTACCGTCCATAACGTTTACCCTATTGAAAGTGAGCGTTGCGCGCCGACGGCTATTTTTTTAATTTGCGGCGAGCGATGTTGTGTTTTGTTGGCAGGCTTCGCAAAACCTGCGCTAAAAAGCTATATCTGAACCTCAAAAACATGTAAACAAATTATCAATAAAATGTTCTTATTTTATCGATGAGTTTACATTTCTGGCTAAGGAACGTTATGACCTCAGAAAAGAGTGCTTCACCCGATCGCGACGATATCAACGATGGCCGGATCGTCTCTTCCCGCCACCTGGTATCCGAGCGCTGCGCGGAGTTATCAGAGCTGGAATATGCGCTGATCATGACCAGCAACGCGTTTAACAAATGGATGGTGCGCTGCATGACGGCTGCCGGCGAGCCCGATATGGGCGCCTTTGACGTTTCGCTGCTGCATCACGTGAACCACCGCGACCGCAAGAAAAAGCTGGCCGATATCTGCTTCGTCCTCAACGTGGAAGATACCCACGTGGTGACCTATGCGCTGAAAAAGCTGGTCAAAGCAGGCTACGTGACGAGCGAGAAAGCGGGTAAAGAGCTCTTTTTCTCTACCACGGAGGAAGGGAAAGCGCTGTGCATGAAATACCGGGACGTGCGGGAAGCGTGTCTGATTGCGATCCACGCGGAGAGCGGCATTGCCGGGAAGTCGATTGGTGAGACCGCGCAGCTGTTACGCACGATCTCCTCCCTGTATGACACCGCCGCCCGGGCGGCGGCGTCACTGTAACTAAGGTCGTCGGAACAGCGTAATGCTGCGACCGGCCAGTTCATATTCTACGGTTTCGGTGATCGCTGCCCCGGTGGCAGCGTCATCCGCCGTAGACAGCTCCAGCACCCATCCCCCTTCGCCAAACTGCGGGATCTGGAACGGCACGGTGCCTTCAAACGGGTTGAACAGCATCAGCACGTCGTGCCAGATACCGTCCTCCTGCCGAAGATCCGGCCTGCTGATGGAGACCCCAAGCGTCGAGCCTTCGTCCCACTGCTCGGCCTGCTGCGGACCGCCTCCGGCATTGAACCAGCGGATCTCCAGCCCGTCGCGCCAGCTCTCACGACGCAGCAGCGGCTGCTGCGCGCGCAGGGCAATCAACCGCCGGGTGAACTCGCGCAGCGCGGCTTCATTTTCTGACAGCCCCTTCCAGTCGATCCATGAGATCTCACTGTCCTGGCAGTACCCGTTGTTGTTCCCCTTCTGCGTACGGCCAAACTCGTCCCCGGCAAGCAGCATCGGCGTGCCGTGGGAGAACAGCAGCGTGGTCAGGAAATTTCGTTTCTGCCGCTCCCGGGTAGCAATAATATCCGGGTTCTCCGTCGGCCCTTCTTCGCCATAGTTGTACGAGCGATTATCGTTATGCCCGTCGTTATTGTCCTCGCCGTTGTCGGCGTTATGCTTTTCGTTGTACGACACCAGGTCATTCAGCGTAAAGCCGTCATGGGCGGTGATGAAGTTGACGCTGGCCCACGGACGACGGCCGCGCAGATCGTACAGATCGCCGGAGCCGAGCAGCCGCGCGGCAAAGTCCGTGGAGACGTTGTCCCCCTTCCAGTACTCGCGAACGGTGTCGCGGTATTTGTCGTTCCACTCCCCCCAGCCTGGCGGGAATCCGCCCACCTGATAGCCGCCGGGACCGATATCCCAGGGTTCACCAATCAGCTTCAGTCGGGATAAGACCGGATCCTGAGTCATGGCGTCAAAAAAACCGCCGCGTGGGTCAAACCCTTCGGGCTCGCGGCCCAGAATCGTCCCCAGATCGAAACGAAAACCGTCAATGTGCATCGACTCCGCCCAGTAGCGCAGGGAGTCCATCACCATCTGCAGCACGCGCGGATGCGAGGTGTTGACCGTATTTCCCGTCCCGGTGTCGTTGATGTAGTACCGGTGCTGGTCCGGAAGCGTGCGGTAATAGCTGTAGTTATCAATCCCCTTAAACGAGAGCGTCGGGCCAAGCTCGTTCCCTTCCGCCGTGTGGTTGTACACCACGTCCAGAATCACCTCGATGCCTGCGTCATGATAGGCGCGCACCATATCGCGAAAGCCCTGGATCCCCGCCGGGCCGTAGTAGCGTGACGCAGGGGCAAAAAAGCCCAGCGTGTTATAGCCCCAGAAGTTCTTCAGGCCACGGTCAAGCAGATGCTGATCGTCCGGGAACCAGTGAACCGGCAGCAGCTCCACCGAGGTAATGCCCAGGCTTTTGATATAGTCGACCGAGGCTTTGTGTCCCATCCCTTCAAACGTGCCGCGCAGCTCGGGCGGAATGGCAGGGTTCATCTGGGTAAAGCCTTTCACATGGCTCTCATAAACAACGGTATGCGGCCAGGGCACGTTCGGCCGGTTGCTGTCCTGCCAGTCAAAGGCATTCGGGTCGATGACCCTGCCTTTCGGCGTGAACGGCGCGCTGTCCCGCGTGTCAAAGCTCAAATCCAGTTCATCATGCCCCAGCTCATAGCCGAAATGGGCGTCGTTCCAGTCGATATCGCCCACCAGTTCACGGGCGTAGGGGTCGATAAGCAGCTTGTGCGGGTTGAAGCGATGACCGTTTTCCGGGTCGTAAGGGCCGTAGACGCGATAGCCGTACAGCGCCCCAGGCTTCAGGTCGGGCACATAGCCGTGCCAGACCTCATGGGTATATTCCGACAGTTCCAGCCGGGCGATTTCGGTTTTCCCGGACGGGTCAAACAGACAGAGTTCCACCCGCTCAGCGTGAGCGGAGAACAGCGCGAAGTTGACCCCTTTCCCGTCATAATTCGCACCCAACTGCTGGCCATGACCGGCCCGAATTTCAAACGTTGTATCCTTTGCCATTTTCGTTCTCCACGATTATTCGCAGGTAAGCAGAACCAGTACACATCCCTTTTCTGGCGTTAACGCCAGCGTTTCTTGCAGTATGCGGCTTTCGCCGCTGAACAGATCCCGATAGCGCTTCCCGGCCAGTTCGTCGGGTAACGCGACCGTGGTATTGACCCACAGCTGATGATTATCGGTGACGTCAAAAACCAGACGCGGCACGGCAACAATCAGCGCCTCGCCGTCCTTAACGCGCGCATAGACAATCAGGTTATCCTCACGATCGCCGGTGACCTTAAGCGGCAGCCAGTCGCCATAGCGGAAAAGCGCGTCGTAGTGCGGTCTAAGCCGCAGCAGCGTGGCGGTAACGAACTGTTTGACCCTGCCGTCACGCCAGCATATCGGGTTGTCAAACACCCCGGCATCCGCCGCGCTGAGGTGCTGCACCAGGGCCGGAAAGTCCGGTTCCCGCCGGTTATCCGGGTCGACAAGGCTAAAATTAAGCGCCTCGCTGCCCTGATAGATATCCGGGACGCCGGGCGCCGTCAGCTTGATCACCGTCTGGCTGAGGCTGTTCATCAGCCCGGCGCGGATAAAGGGCTGCATCGCCTCGCTGAAATCGTGCAGGAACAGGGTGTTGTCCGGTGAAAGCAGGTGCCGTGCATAGCTCAGCACCACGCTCTCATAGCTCTCGTTGCTGTCGATCCAGTCGGTGCGCTGCTTCGCCTCGCGCAGCGCTTTCTCAAGGAAGCCAAGGAAACGTTCTTCCAGTGATTTCAGCCCGTCGGCGTCGTCCGGTGACAGCGTGGCGGGCCAGACGCCCGCCAGCGCCTGGTAGATCATCCAGGTATCGGCGGCGTTCGGCGCGGTACCGTCATTGAGAAAACGCACCTGGGTCTGGTTCATCTGCCGCCAGCGGGCCAGGTTTTCCCCCCACCATTCCGGGGCTTCCGTCAGGGTGTAGAGACGCGCCCGGGCATCTTCCCCGCGCTTGGTATCGTGCGTGGAGGTGCCCAGCAGCGCGTCGGGCTGACGGGCGAGACGAATGCGCATTTCCTGGTGGAAGCGGGATAATGAAAACGCGCGCGGCGTCGGGTCGGCGCCCACTTCATTGAGCGCCAGCTCCAGGTTGTGGCGGAAGAACAGCGTGTCTTCAACGGATTTCGCCATCAGCGGCCCGGTGAGCTGCTGGAAGCGGGTCCTGAACAGCGCGGCGGTGTCGCAGCACGCTTCCGGCAGGTCGCCGGTAAGAATGCGCACGATCAGGCTGAGCGCCGCTTCCGACGTCTCCACGCTGGCAACCACGCGGTTAAGCAGCGCCACGTCCGTCTGGGTTAACCCCTCGCGAGTGCCATAGGTGCGGTAGACCGGAAACGCAATAAGCAGTTCGCGCAGCGCGTGGCGGATTTCCTCGCGCGGCAGCGCAACCTCATTGCGGCGTGCCAGATCCTCAGCAAGGTTCAGCAGCGTGGTGAATTCACCCTCAAAATTACGATCGGCCATCAGGCCTTTGGCATCGCGAAGTTCCGCGTGGCGATCGACCGTGATGCCCAGCGTCTCGTCGTGGATTTTCTCCAGACGCCCCAGGCTATCGTCGTCGACCAGCACTTCCGCCAGCGAGGCGATAAACTCGTACCCGGTGGTACCGGATACCGGCCAGTCAGCGGGGAGCTGTTCCCCTTTGGCGAGAATCTTTTCGACCGTAATGTAGCAGTCGGGCCCGGTGGCCTGCCGCAGGTGCTGCAGATAGCCCAGCGGATCCGCCAGGCCGTCGACATGGTCAATGCGCAGACCATCCACCACGCCCGCGTGGACCAGCTCAAGGATCAGCCGGTGCGTGTCGTCGACGACCGCATCATCTTCAACCCGAACGCCGACCAGCCCGGTGATCTCAAAGAAGCGCCGCCACGAGAGCTGCTTCGGCGCTTCCCGCCAGGACATCAGCCGCCAGCTTTGCGCGTCGTGCAGTTCCGCAATGCTCTTCTCCTCGCTGTACGTGCCCGGGTTGAGCGGATACTCCGCGTCGTAGTAGACCAGCGCGGCCTTTTTCGTGACAGGGTCACGTTTTAGCGTGATGGCCCCCTTCTCCAGCTCCGCCTCAAAGGTGTCGCCGAGGAACGGCAGCGTTAGCGGTCGCGACCCGTCGATATCAAAGTAGCGGAAATAGCGGCTCTGCTGGCCATATTCAATTACGTCGCGCCACCAGAGGTTTTCCAGCGAGGTGGACATATGGTTGGGGACTATGTCCAGAATCAACCCCATACCGGCCTGCTTAAGCGCCGCGGCCATGCGGTCAAATCCTTCCCGCCCGCCGATGGCGGGGTCGATTTCATTCGGATTGGTTACGTCATAGCCGTGGGTGGACCCCGTCGTGGCAGTGAACACGGGCGACGCGTAAAGGTGGCTGATGCCGAGGTCCTTCAGATACGGCACCAGCGCCACAACGCGGTCAAACGTCATGCCGTTACGGAACTGAATTCGGTACGTGGCGGAAGGGATCATAACGATGCTTCTCCATTAGCAAAGCGAACGACAATACCGTTCGGCGGTAATACGTCGGTGACTTCCGGCGAGGCAAAACGCGTCTCCCCCGCCAGAGCGGGCAGCGCGACGGGCTTAATGCCGATATTCAGCGCCAGAGAGAGCGTCCCCGACGGAAAGCGCCAGCACACCGCTACCATGCCGGGCGCGGTCTTGAGCACATGGCCCTCAACGGCGCCGCACGGATGCAGAAGCGGAACGATATAGCGATGGCGCAGCGTCAGCAGGTGGCGCGTGTAGCGCAGCCACGTCTTGCCCTCGTCGGTGGCGACTTTATGCCAGTCGAGCTTTGAGCGGATAAACGTGTTCACGTCGTTCGGGTCCGGGACGGTTTCATCGTGCCCGGCATGACCGGTAAACTCTTTCGCGCGCCCTTCCCGCACCGCCTTTGCCAGTTCGCCGTAAAAGTCGGTGAAGAACAAAAATGGATGCGTTTCACCGAACTCCTCGCCCATAAACAGCAGAGGGATATGCGGGGAGAGCAGCAGCGCAGCAAGCAGCACCCGCGTCTTGTCGGCACCGGCCAGGGAGATAAGCCGCTCGCCCTGGGCGCGATTGCCAGTCTGATCGTGGTTTTGAATAAAATCGACGAAGAACTGCGGCGGCTGCGTGCGGCATTCCACCCCGCGAGACTCGCCGGTTTGCAGAGATACCTCGCCCTGGTAGACAAAGCCTTCCGCCAGCGCCCGGGCGAACTTTTTCTCCGGCTCAAAGGCAAAGTCCTGGTAGTAAGCGTGCGTCTCTCCGGTGGCAAACACGTGGGCGGCGTTGTGGAAGTCATCGTTCCACTCGCCGGTAAACAGCGGCGCGTTGCCTTGTTCATCGCGCGGATGCAGGAAAATCACGTTGCGGCTGTCTTCCGTGGTCAGGTGAACGTGACGGTGCGGAATGGCCTCGCGGATCCTGGTGGCAATCTCCTCGAGAATATGCGTGTCGGAGCCGTCTTTTATCTGGTCGATGGCATCAAACCGCAGGCCGTCAAGGCGGTATTCCGTCAACCAGTAGAGCGGCGCGTCGGTCATGTACTGCCTCACCGGCTCGCGCTCGTAGGCGATGCCGTTGCCCCACGGCGTCATCCGCTGTGCATCGAAAAACGCGGGCGACAGCAAAGGCAGATAGTTCCCCTCCGGGCCGAAGTGGTTAAGCACGATATCCAGCACCACCGAAAGCCCCAGCCCGTGCGCGGCGTCGATAAACGCGTGGAAATCCTCCGGCGTACCGTAGGCTGAGTGTGGGGCATACAGCAGCACACCGTCATACCCCCAGCCGCGGGAACCGCCAAACTGAGAGACTGGCATCACTTCAAGCTGGGTAATCCCGAGTTCTGCCAGATACGGCAGCTTGTCGATGGCCGCCCGGAAGGTGCCCTCCGGGGTAAAGGTGCCCATGTGCAGTTCGTAAATGACCGTCTCTTCCCACGGACGCCCTGCCCAGTCGCGGTTGACCGGCTGGTAGCGTCGGGGATCGATCACCACCGAGGGGCCGTTAACGTCGCCCTTTTGCGCCCGCGAGGCGGGATCGGGCACCGCCATGCCGTCCTGAAGAACAAACTGATATTCTGCACCGTGCGTGACGCCGGGGACGTCTGCCTGGAACCAGCCGTCGCCCGTTGCCGTCATCGGCACGTCGGCGGCGGCCAGACGTAGCGTAAGTTCTTTCTGTCCTTCTGCCCAGACGCGAAAACGTACAACGTCATCGGAAATAAACTCAGCACCCCACCGCTTTTGAAATGTCCTGAATTCCATTCATTGTCCTCGAATGACCCACATTTTACGCGGAACGAAGTACAAGCTTAGTTCAGGATTAAAAGTGTGTTAGCCCAGCGGATTTAACCGCTTCGTCTATTCTTTATGAAATAACTCACTACCGGGAAAATTATGCAGATTCGAAAAGGATTAAATACGGACCTCGTCCGTCTTGAATGTTGTGACTTTTCTTTCACCATTAGCCACATTGCGCGAGAGCCCTTTAGCCATTGTGATTTGCATATCGAAGCCGTCGCCGAGCCCTGGATAAAAACCTACGAACTCGACATTCAAACGCTTGAAAACCACTGCGTTAATCCGGACGCCATATTTCTTGTTGCGGAAACGGATGACGGTGAAATAGCCGGATTTATTACCGCTTCAATTGGCTGGAATAAATTTATCTCAGTGGATTATATCGCCGTTGAGCGTACAAAACGCAGAACCGGCGCCGCACAAAAATTGATGGCCGCCGCCCACGTCTGGGCCCGCAGCGTAAACGCGCCGGGATTACGGCTTGAAACACAAAATGTGAACGTCTCTGCCTGTCTGTTTTACCGTCACTACGGATTTACCCTGGGCGGATACGACCGTTATCTCTACAACGCCTTGCCGGAAAAAGACGAGGTCGCCCTGTTCTGGTATTACATGCTGGTCTAGCGACGCGGCCGTCATATTTCTGTCATTGAATTTCATTACGCTTTCGGGATTTTAACCAGGGTGTTGAGGAAAAAAGCGTGAATTCAATGGCTAAGGCATTACTGCTGGCATTACCTGTTTTGAGTGCAGCGGCAACCGCGACGGCTGCCGGGCGCGACCTGTGTGAACCCAAAGCGTACGAAATGGCGCTGCGCTATCAGCAGAAATCGGCAGAGATTATGGCCCTGCAGCTGCAAACCTATCGGTTTGCCACCGAGCGTTTCAACGAGAAGTTAAAGGATCTGAAAACGCCCGAAAATTACGCCGTGGTGATGGACCTCGACGAAACGGTGCTGGATAACACCCCTCTGCTGGTGCGCGACGCGGAGCAGTGTCACGACTATACACAATGGGACACCTGGAGCGACTGGGAGAAGCAGGGAAAACCCGGCTTAATCCCGGGGGCGAAAGCGTTTCTTGACCACGTGAATCAGAGCAAGGTCCGGATCTACTACGTTTCGGATCGTATGCAGGAAAATAAAGCCGACACGCTGAAGACGTTAAACGCTCTCGGCCTGCCGCAGGTGTCTGACGAAAGCGTGCTGCTGGATACGGTCAGCAAGGAAGAGCGTCGCCAGAGCATCCTCAAAAAACAGCAGATCGTGATGCTGTTCGGCGACAGCCTGCCGGATTTCGCCGTGCAGTTTAAAAACAAAAAGCCGAGCGAGCAGCAGCGTGAGCTGGTTGAAGCCAGCGCCGAACACTTCGGCAACGACTGGATTGTGCTGCCTAATGCCGCTTATGGCGCCTGGTCCAAAGCCACGCTGGATAGCTGGAACGCACCGCTGAAAAAATAGGGTCTTACGGGCCGGAAAAGGCATCCCCCGCCTTCCCGGCCCTTCTGTTGGCTATCCATCCCGTTTATAGGTCCTATCATTTCTGGGCAGGTTCTTATAATTTTACGGAGCAGTAAGATGAGCACTTTCAAAGGAGACTCGTATGCTTACCGTGAAAAAACTTGCTCTTTCCACGCTGATTTCCAGTTCACTGCTTTTCTATCCTGCGCTCCAGGCCTCGGCAGAGACGCCCCAGCACGTCGTTAAACAACCGGCGGGCGGATACAGCGTTCAGGTTGGCGACGTTCTGGTCACCTCGTTTACCGACGGGACCGTCGCGCAGGATCTGCACAAGCTGCTGCGCAGGACAACGCCGCAAAACATTGATGCGCTGCTCGCGAAAAATTTCCAGACCAACCCGCCAGAGGTGTCCATCAACGCGTTCCTGATTGCGATGCCCGGACATAAAATCCTGGTGGATACCGGCTCGGGCCAGCTCTTTGGCCCCGGCAACGGCGGCCGTCTGATTGAGAGCCTCGCCACGCAGGGGATTAAACCCGAGGACATTACTGAAGTCCTGCTAACCCACGCCCACTCCGATCATGCCGGTGGCCTGGTGAAAGATGGCAAGGTGGTGTTCAGCAACGCGCGCGTTTTTGTTGGTAAACCGGATATCGACTTTTTCTTTAACGACGACAATCAGAAGAAAACCGGCTACGGCAAGAACTACTTTGACGTCGCGCAGAAGACCTTAAAGCCCTATCTTGACGCGGGGAAAGTGGTGCCGTTTAGCGGCACATCGGAGATTCTCCCGGGGCTGACCGGCACGGTTCATCCCGGCCATACGCCGGGTTCAGCCTTCTACACGCTGACAAGCAAAGGCGAGAAGATCACCTTTGTCGGCGACATCATTCACGCCGCGGCTGTTCAGTTCCCGCAGCCTGCGGTGACCATTACCTACGATGAAGATCAGAACAAAGCGGCAAGCGTTCGCGAACACGCGTTTGCTGACTTTGTGAAAAATAAAGATCTCATTGCCGCGCCGCACCTGCCTTTCCCGGGCATCGGCTATGTAACAAAAGGCGAGAACAGCGGCTATGCCTGGGTCCCTGTCACCTATACCAACCGGGACGCCAGCGGCGCGAAATAGAGCGATGACGCGGATATCTGACATGGATATAGACCTGCTCCTGACGCTGGACGCCCTGCTTCAGGACAGGAACATCACCCATGCGGCCGCGCGGCTGGGCATCAGCCAGCCCGCGCTGTCTGCCCGTCTCGCGCGTCTGCGCTCGCTGTTTGGCGAACCGCTGTTCATTCCCTCCCCGCATGGACGCGGGGTATTACCCACGCCGCGAGCGGAAGCGCTCAAGCCGCAGGTGGCGAACGTACTGCGCGGCATCAGCGCGATGTTTGCCCCCACGGCATTTGATGCGCAAACCAGCAGCCGGACCTTTGTTATCGCGCTGCATGAGAACCCGGCGCTGATGCTCGGTACCGAACTACTTAACCAGGTGGGAACCGACGCCCCCGGCATCCGCCTGCGCTTCGCCCTGCCGGAGATGGCTGACCTGCCGCAGCAGCTGGAAAACGGGGATGTGGACATCTACATCGGCGTGAGCGCGGGCGCTCATGACGGCTGGGTGAGGCGCAAACTCCTCGACGACGCGTTTGCCACCGCCCAGCGTAAAGGCCATCCGCGCGGAACAGGTCCGTTAGATCTGGAAAGCTACTGCGCGCTTTCCCATCTGGTGGTGTCGTCGGCGGGAGATCCGTTTACCGGCTTTGTCGACCAAACCCTTGCCGGGCTGGGCTATCAGCGACACGTCGCCATGTCCACCCAGAGCTACGCCATGGCGCCACCGCTTGTTGCCGGTACCGACCTGATCTGTACCCTGCCGGAACGGATGCTGCGACAGTTCGCCAGCACGCTGGATATTTTCCCACCGCCGCTGCCGCTCCAGCCAATTACCATCAACATGTACTGGCACCCGAAAAACAGCCAGGATCCGGCAAATGCCTGGCTGCGTGAACAGCTGCTGCGGGCCGCCGGACGTCAGGTGTGATCGAGGGTAACCAGAAACTTTTTAAGCACTTCTGAGCGAATAATCCGGTGGCAAACCAGGGTGAGTTCGCTCTCCCGCAGCCGGTCGAGAATGTCCACGTAAACCACATTCTCGACGCTCACCGCCTTTGCCGACGCGGGCAACAGCGCCAGCCCAAACCCTGCCGAAACCAGGCTTATCACCGTAGGCACGTCGGTCGCGTTTTGCACTACGTCCGGCTGAAAGCCCGCCCCGCTGCAGGCGTCATAGAAATACTGTTCCAGCCCCATTCCCTCCGGGTCGCGCAGGGAGATCCATTTTTCGTCTTTCACCGACGAGAGCGTCAGTGCGGCGGACCCGGCCAGGGGATGCTGACGATATAGCGCCAGCACCGTTTTCTCCGAGGTAAACGGGCGACTTTGCAGATCGTCCGGCAGCGACGGCAGCGGCGCGCGGATAATGGCCACATCCAACTGGTTGCTCTGCACGGCGGCGTAGAGCGTCTGCACGTTTCCCGTCATCAGCGACATGGTAATGGCGGGCCAGCGGCTGTGCATCTGGCGCAGCGCGGCGGGCAGCCTGCCGTCGAACATCGCGCTCGACACGCATCCGAGGTTTAACACCCCCTGCTCGCCCCTTGCCGTTTGCCTGGCGTCCAGCACCGCCTGCTCGGTTAACGAGATGGCAAGCCTGGCTTTTACCAGGAATGCTTCGCCCGCGGGCGTCAGGGTTAAGCGGCGATTCGCCCGGCTGAAAAGCGTGACGCCTAAACGTTCTTCCAGGGCCTTTATCTGCTGGCTCAGCGCCGGTTGCGCCATGTTCAGACGCTCGGCGGCCCGGTGCATGTGGAGCTCTTCGGCCACGACGATGAAGTGGCGCATCTGACGAAACTGCACGAGACGCCTCCTTATATTGATATGAATTTACTTATCAAATTAACAGTAATGATGCAATTGATGCTATTGGCCATTGCCATAAAAATGGAGGTATTCAACCAAGGGAGAAAAATATGGAAAACAAGATTAACGATCTCCGCAGCGCCATCGCCTTACTGCAGCGCCACGAAGGGCAGTATCTTGAAACCGATCGTCCGGTCGATCCCAACGCGGAACTGGCGGGCGTCTATCGCCATATCGGCGCAGGCGGCACGGTCAAACGCCCAACCCGCACGGGCCCGGCCATGATGTTCAACAGCATTAAGGGCTATCCGCACTCCCGCATTCTGGTGGGCATGCACGCCAGCCGCGAGCGCGCGGCGCTTCTGTTAGGCTGCGAGCCCTCTGAACTGGCAAAACACGTCGGCCAGGCGGTGAAAAAGCCGGTTGCGCCGGTTGTCGTTCCGGCCACACAGGCCCCCTGTCAGGAGCAGGTCTTCTACGCTGACGATCCTGACTTCGATCTGCGCAAGCTGCTTCCGGCTCCGACCAACACGCCGATTGATGCTGGCCCGTTCTTCTGTCTGGGGCTGGTGCTGGCAAGCGATCCGGAAGACAGCTCGCTGACGGATGTCACCATTCACCGCCTCTGCGTGCAGGAGCGCGACGAGCTTTCCATGTTCCTTGCCGCCGGGCGCCACATCGAAGTGTTCCGCAAAAAAGCGGAGGATGCCGGAAAACCGCTGCCGGTGACGATCAACATGGGACTCGATCCCGCCATCTATATCGGCGCGTGCTTTGAGGCCCCCACCACGCCGTTTGGCTACAACGAACTGGGCGTCGCCGGGGCGCTGCGTCAGCAGCCGGTCGAGCTGGTGCAGGGCGTGGCGGTCAAAGAGAAAGCCATCGCGCGGGCGGAGATCATCATCGAGGGCGAACTGCTTCCGGGCGTGCGCGTGAGAGAGGATCAGCATACCAACACCGGCCACGCGATGCCGGAGTTCCCGGGCTACTGCGGCGAGGCGAATCCCTCCCTGCCGGTGATCAAAGTGAAAGCCGTGACCATGCGAAACCACGCCATCCTGCAAACGCTGGTGGGGCCGGGGGAAGAACATACCACGCTGGCCGGATTGCCGACCGAGGCCAGCATCCGTAATGCCGTTGAAGAGGCAATTCCCGGATTCCTGCAAAACGTCTATGCCCATACTGCGGGCGGCGGTAAGTTCCTCGGGATACTGCAGGTGAAAAAACGCCAGCCGTCAGACGAAGGACGCCAGGGCCAGGCGGCGCTTATCGCCCTGGCCACTTACTCGGAGCTGAAAAACATTATTCTTGTCGACGAAGACGTAGATATTTTCGACAGCGACGACATCCTGTGGGCAATGACGACGCGCATGCAGGGTGATGTGAGCATCACCAATATTCCGGGGATCCGCGGCCACCAGCTGGATCCGTCCCAGTCGCCGGATTACAGCACCTCGATTCGCGGCAACGGCATTTCCTGCAAGACGATCTTCGACTGCACGGTGCCGTGGGCGCTGAAGGACCGCTTCGAGCGCGCGCCGTTTATGGAGGTGGATCCGCGTCCGTGGGCGCCGGAGCTGTTTGCTAATAAGAAATAAGCATCAGACAAACATAAAAAGGTCACCCGGCTTAAGCCCGAGTGACCTTTATTATGAGAGCGTCATACCTGGTTCATCTCTCACTAAACTGATTAATCAGCGCCGCCATAACTGCAGCGCAAATAAAGTAATGAATGAAAAGCCAGAGTAAGCCATACCATGCGAAATTCATCACCTCCAGGATCCGCCATGGACTGGCAAAGAGCCTGCTCATGATAATTCCCGGCAAGCGTATCGCCGGTACCTTCTGGTCTGGCCATACTGCCCATACAGCTATCGCCGACAGCAGCAAAAAGATCGCCGTCACCAGGAGCTGTGGCCCCAGACCGGGTGTAGTAATGGCCGAAAGCGCAGCAAAATAGAGTCCGCCAAAGAACCACTGAATAATGATGAGTGAAAACAGGAACTCAATGCCCAAAAAAGCACTGAGCAATCTGGGCCTGGAATGAGCACCTATCAGCACCATATCGCTGAAATAAAGGTAGAAAAAAAGTGTGGCTATCGTAATGGTGCTGACCAGGCTAATGCCCCCTGTGGAGGGTAAAATAGCGCTGAAAAGAAAGCCCCAGAATGCGAATAAGAAAAGACCCGCCGAGGTGATGCCTAAACGGGGTTTCTGCAGAAACTGCTGAATGGCGGGATTCAGCCTGGCGAGCGTTTCGGGGAAAAAGTGCAGTAGGTATCGATATCGTGCTGCCATTGCCTCAATAAGACCCGGCACTAATCTTATCCAAAATGGGACCTTCTGACGTTCACTTTTGAGCAACTTAATAGCCAGCCTCTCCCGCCATGATCCATGCTTCCCTTCCGCCTCCATTTTCTGCCAGACACGGAGGATTTCAGTCTGGCGTATCTGATGATTGATGGCGTGCTGAACGTCAAGCGGGATGACATGGCTAAAGTCGTAATCATTTATCCGCCAGTCCAGCGTTTCCGCCACGATATCAAGTTGCGCTTCAGTTAATCCATCCTGTTCAGCCAGTGCAGCGGCAAGACGTTGACTGAAAATTCGTTGTTGTTCAAGACTTCCTCGCCCGTTAATGCGGGCGGAGAGACGCTTGAGATAAGCAATACCTGTTATCTCTTCGTTGACGAGCTTATAAGCCAGAGCCGATATTTCCTGTTCCGTGTATAACGCTTCACGCTCTGGTAAAACAACGGCCACGCGTTCGTCAGTTTCTTCCAGACGATCAACCATGGCTGCCGGTTCATCGACAAAAACAGGTTGCGGCCCCTTCTCTTTGCCTTGCTGTGCTAACCGTTTTGCATCATCAAATGCTTCCCGCAGCCGTTGGTAACCCGTGGGGTCGGTATCAGGGCGATTCTTTTTTAACTGGCGGGCATAGGCTCGCCGAATTTCCGATTCATCCTCTGTAGGGGCAATATCAAGAATTTGCCAGATACTCATCTACCTGACCCCTTCGTAGTGATTGAGAAAAAGTTCAACCTCACGTGTGCAACGTTCAATCCGCTGCGGCTCCTGACTCTCAAGAGCCCACTCAAATTCTGTTGTAAGCCGGTCAATGCAGACACGCTCGTCCCCAAGAAGCCGTTCATACAGACGTGAACTGCGAGCCAACAGCGCGACGTTCTCCTTACGATCGCGAGGATGGATTTTGAGTGCAGCGAGCTTTTGCAGGCTCTCGGCAATGTGTTCATCGCTCATCTGCCCTGGCACTTTCTCAATAATCAGCCTTGAGATGGCGGGGTTTCCCTGGCACTGGCATTCAACTTCCAGCAAACCATCGAGGGTATAGGTAAAGCGGACATCCAGAGAGACCTCTCCCGCCGGGGCTGGAGGAACATCAATACTCATTTCACCCAGAAAAATATTATCGCGAACTTTGCGCGCCTCCCCCTGGTAAATCTTCAGTAAGACAGTGCGTTGATTATCTTCAACGGTATTGACTGTCTCCATCTTACTCACGGGTAGAAAGGTATTACGTTCGATGAGTGGCAGGAAATAACCCGTCTCAAGACGGTCCAAACTCCGTCGGGCAACTTCAACCCCCAGAGAAAAAGGCATCACGTCCGTGAGAATAATATCCTCAACGGCTACATCAGACATGACCATTCCCGCCTGAACGCCCGCGCCAAGCGCTACGGCTTCATCTGGATGAAGATCGTGACGTGGGAAACGGCCGAAAAGACGTGCGACCGTCTGGCGTACGAGTGGCATACGGGTAGCCCCTCCTACCAGCAGGATGTGGTCCAGATCGTGTACTGAGAATCGCGCATCATGGAGGGCCTGCTGAACAGGAGCCTGAAGCCGGTTTAAAATCGGTTTGCAGCACTGAGCAAATTGCTCTTCATTCATTAACCAATGCCACTCAGTATCATTCCAGAATAGCGTTGCCTGTGCCTCAGCATACTGACTAAGCGTCAGTTTCATGCTTTCTGCTTTTGCCAGCAGCTCGGCTCTCACCGTATCGGGAGCAGCGTTGAGAGCAGGATATTGTTGCAACATCCAGTGCAGAATAGCCTCAGAGAAATCATCTCCACCTAACCGTACATCACCGCTGCTGGCACGGACTTCCACCACGTTCTCAAACATATCGATAATGGAAACATCAAATGTCCCGCCGCCAAGATCGAACGTAAGGTATTTTTGTTCGCGGTTTTCCAGTAATCCAAACGCAAGAGATGCAGCTGTAGGTTCGTTTAACAGGCGGATTGCGTTCAGTCCTGCTAATCGCGCAGCATTTTTTACTGCCCGGCGTTGTACATCATTAAAGTAAGCCGGAACGGTAATGATCGCTTCGGATACGGCCTGACCAAGCCAGACTTCAGCATCGTCTTTGAGTTGGCGAAGCAGCAGAGCGGATAACTCCTCCGCACGAAATTGCCGCTGTCCAAGCGGAAGCTGGACGTCTGTCCCCATAAAACGTTTAAAGCTCGCATGCGTGAGATGGGGGTGAGTTTGTAAACGATCCCGGGCGGAACGACCTATCAGAATATTACCGTCATCGTCAAGCCCCACGACGGAAGGTGTCAGGACCTCACCAAATTTATTCGTAACCAGCACTGGCCGCCCCTCAAGCCATACACTGACCGCGCTGTTCGTTGTGCCGAGATCGATTCCCAGCACCTGATTATGCGTCATCGGTATACCCGTTTTTTATTGTTAGTCTATTGATTATACAGACAGTTAGAAGGAGCTAATGCCCAAAAAAGGGGGATCTCGATGTTATTGCCGCTTCCCCTGCTTTCTTGTACCCTTTCAGCGTTTACCCCAATCCCCTAAAAATCGAGACATCCGGACGCCTATGACTGCACATATTTCCAAAGATCCTTTGCATGGCGTAACGCTGGAGATGATGGTCAACGCCCTGGTGGCGAAATATGGCTGGAGCGAGTTGGGCGACCGCATCAAAATTAACTGTTTCAGAAAAGACCCCAGCATTAAATCGAGCCTGAAATTTCTGCGCCGCACCCCGTGGGCGCGTGCGGAAGTGGAAGCCCTGTATCTGGACTCCCTCAACGATGAGGGAAATACAGAGCAGGCGGCACCCGCCTTTAATCCCTGGGCCAACAGTCGGATTATCAAGAGCTAATACGCAAATGACGCGACACGTAAAACGGATCGGTGCGCTGGCTGCCTGCGCGCTTTTACTTGTGAGTTGCTCCTCAAAACCACCGAAATCGCTGGTTACCCCTCTCCCCACCGTCAGCAAACCGACGCCGCAGGCAAACGAGCCGATGCGCGGCATCTGGCTGGCGACCGTCTCACGTCTCGATTGGCCCCCGGTGGCCTCGGTGAATGGCCGCAGCGCGGACCAGCGCATCGCGATGCAAAAGCAGGCGCTGATCGCAAAGCTCGACAACCTTAAGCACCTCGGCATCAACACGGTGTTTTTCCAGGTGAAGCCGGACAGCACGGCTCTCTGGTCATCAAAGATTCTCCCGTGGTCGGATATGCTGACGGGCAACATCGGGGAGTATCCGGGATACGACCCGCTGCAGTTTATGCTCGATGAAGCGCACAAGCGCGGCATGAAGGTCCATGCCTGGTTCAACCCCTATCGCGTGTCGACCAACACGAAGCCGACCACCATCGCCGCGCTAAACCGGACCGCCTATCAGACCCCGTCCAGCGTCTATGTTCAGCATCCGGAGTGGGTGCGCATCTCAGGCGACCGCTTTGTGCTTGACCCGGGCATTCCCGAGGTGCGGGACTGGATAACCAAAGTGGTGACCGAAGTGGTGGCGAACTACCCGGTAGATGGCGTGCAGTTTGATGATTACTTCTATGCCGAATCGCCGGGCTCCGCGCTGAATGATTCGCAGACCTGGCGGCAGTACGGCCAGGGATTTGCCTCAAAAGCCGACTGGCGAAGGCACAACACGCAGCAGCTGATCGTCCAGGTCTCCCGCGCGATCAAGCAGACAAAGCCCGACGTTGAGTTTGGCGTCAGCCCGGCGGGGGTATGGCGTAACCGCTCCTTTGACCCGGCAGGCTCCGACACACGCGGCGCCGCGGCCTATGATGAATCCTTCGCCGATACGCGTCAGTGGGTGCAGCAGGGCCTGCTGGACTACATCGCGCCGCAGATTTACTGGCCCTTCTCCCGGGATGCCGCGCGCTACGACGTGCTGACCAAATGGTGGGCCGACGTCGTGAAGCCGACCCATACTCGCCTGTATATTGGCATTGCGTTCTATAAAGTGGGCGAGCCGTCGAGAAACGAGCCGGACTGGACGGTTCAGGGCGGCGTGCCGGAGCTGAAAAAGCAGCTCGACCTCAACGATTCGCTGCCCAACGTCAACGGCACCATCCTGTTCCGGGAAGATTACCTGAACCAGCCGCAGACCCAGCAGGCGGTAAACTACCTCCGTGGACGCTGGGGTAGCTAAGTGATTACCAGGCAGAAACGCCCGTTTCTGCCTGTTTTTTACGGCTTCGGCCCGAACATCGCCTCGAGCTGCTGAGCATCCGGCATTCCCACCACCTGCTGCAGCTCATTTTCCGCATTCAGATAGTAAATGGCCGGCGTGGCGTTAGCGCCCAGGCTGTCCATCAGTGCCTGATGTTTCTGTAGGATCTCAACCGTTTCGCGAGAAGCGTCCCCTTCAGGCTTGGGCAGTTTTTTGCCGCCGGAGAGCTCGTATTCGCGCCAGGCCGCAACCGGATCTTTCGCATTCAGAATCGCTGAGGCGTTACGCCCGCTGTTGGGGTTGAGGAACGCCACCAGCAGCGTATTGAGCTGAACCTTACCGGCCTTGACCCACGGCTGCGCTTCGGCCCAGAACTGCTTGCAGTACGGGCAGAACGGATCGGCAAAGACAAAGACTTTACGCGGGGCGTTATCCGCCCCTTCCTTCAGGGGATGCGCCGCGTTGAGGTTCTTCCACATTTCGCGTCCCATTGGGGCGTAGATCTCTTTCTGGAAATAGCCTTCGCTAAGGTTCTTCCCTTTGTCATCATAAAGATATCCCGAGATCACGTGCTTGCCGTCCGGCGTGAGAAAGAGCGTCACGCCCATATCCTGATACTGCCCAAGCCAGGCTGGCGCCCCGCCAGGCGCATCCAGCTTCTTGATGATTTTGATATTCTGCTGCTCGCTGAAGTGCTTCACCACATCCGGTATGGCTTCAGCCGCCTGTACCAGCCCTGACGTCGCCAGCGCCGAAAGTAACAGTAATTTTTTCATTTCCCTCTCCGGTTTGTCGGGGGCATTTCGCCCCCTTCAGGTTAGCGGTTTTTCAGTGCGTCACTGACCATTTCGTCGAACTGTTCGTACGGCACCCAGCCGGGCAGCAGCCCCTCGCCGATAAGCGTGGCAGGCGTGCCCTGGATCCCCATTTTTTCCGCCACAATGAGGCTGCGCCTGATCGTCAGCAAACTCTCCTCGTCCGGCGTCGTCACGCTCACGCCCGCCCGCCTCTGCGCCTCCTGAATGCTGGCGTCATCGTGGTACCCCTTTTTCGCCATCAGGGCATGGTTCAGCTTCATAAACTGCCCGGGATCTTTTCGCCAGAGCGTTAAGGCGTCTCGCGCGGCGGTCAGCGAACTTTCCGAGCGGAAAGGTAAAAACTTAAAGACCACCGCCACGTCCGGGTGTTTTTCGACAATCTTCTCCAGGTACGGATCGAATTTTTTACAGTACGGGCAGTTGTAGTCGGTAAACACCACCAGGGTGAGCTTTGGGTTTTTCGCGCCGATGCGCGGGGAGTTCGGATCGTTAAACAGGAAGTCAGCGATCATCTTCTGCGCACGCTGCTCCTGGTCCGCCGTCAGCGGCTGGGCAGCAAACACCTGAAGCGGGGCCAGCAGGAGCAGCAGCGTAATAAAGAGTTTTTTCATCATACCGTTAGCCTTTTGCATTGTTCAGAGTGGTGACCAGGGTGCGCTTGTCCAGCAGCGGCGAGAGGATTTCCCCTTCAGACAGGCCGGGGCCATACACCGCGTTAAACGGAATGGCGTAACGGTTTCGCTTCGCCAGAAAATCCGCGATAAACGCGGACGGCTGGCTCCAGTCTCCGCGCAGGGCCACCACGTCCGGCTGGCGCAGCGCGGCAATAACGTCCGGCTGACTGAGTACGCGGTGCTCGTTCACCTTACACGTCACGCACCAGTCCGCCGAGATATCTACAAACACCCGTTTCCCCTGCGCCAGCGCCTGCTCAATGGCCTCTTCACTGAGCGGCTGCCACGGGATGGTTTGCGCAACGTTTTGTGCCGGTGCGTCAGGCGGCGCGTTAAGCAGACCGCGCAGCTGATACCCGCCGAACGCCGACAGCGCGATGACCACCAGCCAGAACAAGGGTGAGGATTTTTGCCCCTTCAGCGCGAACAGCACCAGCGCTGCGGCAGTCAGCGCCAGCATCACGATCTGGCTGACCGCCTCGCCCAGATGCACGCTCAACAGCGTCGCCAGCCAGAGGCTTGAGACCAGCATCATCAGACCCAGGATGACCTTGAGCGTGTTCATCCAGCGGCCGGGTTTCGGCAGCAGCATCGCCGTTTTCGGTACCAGGGCAACGAACAGCCACGGCAGGCTCATGCCCACGCCGAGCATCAGGAAGATGAGCCACAGGGCGTTCAGCGGCGCACCAAGGGCAAAGGCAACCGCCGTACCGAGGAACGGCGCGGAGCACGGCGTCGCCAGCAGCGTGGCGAACATTCCTTCGCAGAAGCTGCCGCCGATCCCCGCTCCCCCTGCCGTCGCCAGCCGTCCTGCGGCAGAAGAAGGCAGCAGCATTTCAAACGTCCCAAACAGATTCAGCGCAAACAGGAAGGTCACGGTGACCATCAGGCCGATAAACCACGGGTTCTGGAACTGAATGCCCCACCCCAGCGACGCCCCGGCCAGCTTCAGCGCGGTGACCATCCCGGCCAGCAGCATAAAGGAGGTGAGGATCCCGGCGCTGGTGGCCAGAAAGCGTAGCCTGATGGCGCGGCTGTCCGATCCCGCCAGCAGGATGCTGTTAAGCTTCATGCCCATCACCGGCAGCACGCAGGGCATCAGGTTCAGGATCAGCCCGCCCAGCAGCGCAAAGAGCACCATTTTTCCCGTGCTGTCCGGTACGGAGGTCTCTTCGGGCGCGGTCCCAACGGTCATGGTGGTTTGCTGCGCCCGTTCGCCGTTGGTCAGCACAAACGACAGCCTTTTGCCTGCCAGCGAGGCGGGTTTATCGCCCCACTCGTCGGTCACGGGTACCGTCACCCGAAGGGTATTGCCGTCGTGTTTAATGACCGGCTCGCCGGGCAGAATGTCACCCTCCAGCGGGTCAAAGTAGATCCCCGGATTGTCCCATTCCCCGTCCGTGGTGCCGGTAATCACCAGCTTGTCGCCTGAAAGCCACGCGGAAAGATCCGACGACACGCCTGATGGGCCCGGCACGGCGCGCATCGCCTGCTCGAACTCGCTACGGAAGCCCTCGTCCACCGACTGGGTAAAATCGAGATGCAGCGGGTAGTCCGTCAGCAGGCAGACGTTGCTGCAGGTAGAAAGCGTCAGCGTCCCGTCGAGCGCGTCGCCCGTCACCCCGTCGAGCGTCATCGGGATCGTCACCTTATCGTGATAGCCCTGCGTGGTCATGCCGGAGATATCAAAGCGCGACGGCACCGGCCATGACCAGCTGTCCGTTACGCCTTCCGGCCAGCTGATTTTCGGCGCCACGCCGCCCTCGCCCGGCGATCGCCAGTAGGTTTTCCAGCCGGGCTTTAGCTCAACGGTGAGCAGGCCTTTAACGTGCGTTTGTTCCCTCTCCGCCTGAAAGCGGATGCGGGCGTGATCGTTTTGTGGGGAAACCAGCCAGCCGGTGTCTGCCGCATGGACAATGCCGATGCAGGACAGCCACAGGAAGACGAATCCCCTGAAGAGGTTAACCATGTTGTACTCCGTGAACAGTGAAAAATTATCGTGTGGTGACGATGTTTTTCATTCACGGAAAACGCAGTTTTTAAGGTGTATTCGGGGAGGAGGTGCCTGAACGGGCTGTTCCGCAGGAGCCAATGCCCGCCCTTGCGTCAACAGCTGCAGCAGCGCGAAGAAGATAACAATGGCCGGCAGCGCGCCGTCGAAGAACAGCGGCTGCGCGCAAAGCAGCGAGTGTGCGCCCAGCTGACACGGCGACGGGCCGGGTTGTTCAGTGCTGCTGGTTTGAGCCGGGGCATCTGCACTCAGTGAAATCTGCGGATCCAGTCCCTGTAAAAAATGGTTGAGCATCACCGCACGCTGCACGAGGCAAAGCGCCATCGCGAGACAGGTGATAATCAAAAGCCATTTTCCGAGGAGCTGACGGTTGCGCATAACATTCCAGAGTGACAAGACGACCCGATCATAAACGATAGTGATGAATCTACAAGTGCCGGAAGTGTAAGGTTTTGTCTGCCGCCGCTATTCGCCCGTCAGCGCGTCATAGACGTCCCGCAGCCGCGTGCGCAGAAACAGCACCGCCTTGTGCTTGCGGGATAACAGCGCCTGTTCGCTGGCGCCGGTCTCCTCTGCCAGCACCTTAATGCTGTAGCCGTGGAGTTCGGTCTTTTCAAACGCCTCCCGCTGCGGCGGAGGAAGTTCAGACAGCGCCTGCCCCAGTTCTTCCCACAGCAGCGTCTTGAGGTACTCCTCCTCCGGCGTGTGCGGTACGCCGAACAGGGTTTCGGCCAGCTCGTCTTCCGGGAAACCGTCGTCCTCTTCGCCCGTAAAATAGCCGGAGAGCGACACCTCGCGCTTTTTACGCGCCCGGTCGGTCATCTCGTTACGCGCCGCGCGGAACAGCCAGGCGGCGACGTTTTCGACCGGCTGCTCCACTTTCATCAGCTGATACGTCACTTCCTGCAAAATGTCGTCGGCATCATCGCGAACGGACGTCCGTCCGCGAATGAAGGCTTTCAGCCGGGCGCGACAGGCGTTGAGCGCCGACATCAGCATGGATCCGCCTGCCTCCCCGGCTTTCATCTCGCTCACTCTGCGTCCGGCGCTTTTGGCGTGGCGTCTTCGCGCTTATCGTCACGATGACCATGCCAGCCGCAGTGGCCGCGTCCGTGGCGACCAAACCCTTCGCGACGCTGCTGAATAAACGCCTCGCGCTGTTCTGGCGTCATATTCATCCAGCGCTCGTGCATCCGGCGGTGCGCGCCAAACATCCCCGGGCGGAAACCTAACCCGCCGAACAGAATGCGGCTCAGCACCAGAATGCCCAGTGCCTGCCAGAATCCGATGGCCTTCACGCCGAGGATGGCCGGGAGCAAGGCGTTCCACAGGGTCATCACCAGCAGGCCGAGCACGATGAAAATCACCGCGCCGATGACTAACCCCTTGCCCATACGGTGGCGACCAAATCCGCGCCCGTGACCTCTGCCGTGCATATCAAAATCTCTCATGGTGTTTACCTCGTTTACAGTAACTGATTATGGCGTGTGATGAGGTAGACGGATGAGGGAGGGAAATATTGCTGGGGTGAATAAAATTTTTTGTGCTGTCGGATTTGGACTCATAGCTGTTAGAGCTGGCGGGCGCTATGAGTCTCCTTCAGGCCATCATTTTTTGCGAAAGATTCGCTTAACGAATGCGATGGCGATGACAGCCAGTATGATCGACACCAGTGCGAGGAAGATGAGCAAGGATAAGAGTGGACTTACCAAGCCACCTAAACTGGTGAAGTCGCTGATACGCCCAAGCTGCTCGGGCGTGCATATACGCAGAATGATCTCAGGAATAATAAGCAAAAATATAATGACGGTCAGGACATAAATCAAAGCACTCTTGCGCTTTCCCATTTTCGATGTTGCCCCTCTATCAAACATGATCAATGATAATAAGGTAATGATACTGCAAGATTATATAAAATAGCACAAAACTCATAAATCACATCCTATTCGAGGTATTAAAGTTTTACTAAAAACTGCCGATTTATGAGTTACCACTTAATTTTGAGGCTCCAAAATGCTCTCTGATATTTTTAAAGACAAAGATTTTATTATCTATTTTATATATGGCGCTATATTTATATTAATTGTAAATAGAGCGTACGGAATGTCTAATTTACTAAGATTTGTCTTTCGCTACCTGGCAATTGGCTACTCAGATGTAAGAATGAAAGAACTTGATGATAAATGGTTTGATGTCCAACTATTCAAAATCACAAATGGAATTAACACCACCAACCTAAGCGACGCGCGACTAATACAAAGAGGGTTAAATGAGGGGGTGTTAAAGCCATCATGGTTTTTATTTACCAGTTCATGGGGAGACATCACCATAAAAATGTCGAAAAAGAAATTAATCTTATCCTCTTTAATGGGGTTGGTTATATTTTGCATGGGAAATTATGCATGGATTGAGCAAACCAAGATTGTAGATGGATTCGTCAAAATCGACTACAAGGAATTTAGTTATTACCTTTCTAAAGAAAAGCTGATCATAACATCACTCAACAGATCCATTGATAACGCCACCGTTCACAGTAAAGAGGATTGCAAGAGTATCCCGAACTCAATCGCTAAGGACTCAATGTTCTCTATAGCATGCACGAAGCTACTTGATGATAGATTGTCGTATATATGGTGGCTTGAAAAAGAAATCCAGTCTGTAAATAGTAGAAAAAACATGCTAAAACTTATATCTTACATTTATTGTATCACTAGCGTTCTGTGGGGGTTTTCATTATACCAATTCAATCGTGCCAGCACTCATGTCGTAAATTATAAGTTATCAATGCAAAATCAGACCTCATAGAGAGAAGTGAAAGACCACCTTCGAACACTTTTATAGAAGGTGGCTTTCGATAATGCCCCTGTGAAAGGTGTTATTACTGAAAGCCTACCCATTTTAGCTCCATATATTTTACAGCTATATTGCTTTGTGTTGCTTATTTAGAATGTAATTTCAGACAGAGCAAATTACAAACATATTCCGGAAAAATAGATTAATAAAAAGACCTGCCGAACACTAAAAATGTTCACTACATGTGCGAATAGCTACCTCGATCCATAGCAAATCAAAAAAACATGTTAGTAATTACAAATGTAAAAAATCACCGCCGAAAACTGTCAGAATTATAGAATTGTGGTGGAAGTAGTAAACGACGAGGCCCTCTCAGGGGCCTCGCTTCAAATCAAGCCTGCACCGGCAAACTAAAACTCGAAATACTCCGCGAAAGTTGCTGAGCCTGCTCTTCCAGCGAGGCCGCTGCCGCGGCGGACTGCTGCACCAGCGCGGCGTTCTGCTGCGTCACGCCGTCCATCTCGGTCACCGCCTGCCCGACCTGGCTGATCCCGCGGCTCTGCTCTTCGGAGGCGACGGAGATCTGCTCCATCAGCGTATTCACTTTATTCACTGACGAAATGATCGAGTCAATCACCTCGCCCGAGCGGCTCACCAGCTCCGCACCGTTTTTCACGCTGGAGACCGACTGCGCGATCAGGCTTTCGATGTCCTTGGCCGCCACTGCGCTTTTCTGCGCCAGGGTGCGCACTTCACTGGCCACGACCGCAAAGCCGCGGCCCTGCGTGCCGGCGCGCGCCGCTTCAACCGCCGCGTTCAGCGCCAGGATGTTGGTCTGGAAGGCGATGCTGTTAATCACGCTGGTAATGTCTTCAATGCGCTTCGAGTTCGCTGCGATGGTATTCATCGTGTCGATCACTTCACGGGTCACCGCTTCACCGGTGTGGGCATTTTTCACAGCGTCCTGCACCAGCTTCCCGGCCTGATACACGTTATCGGTATTGTTCGCCACCGTCGCGCTCAGCTCTTCCATGCTGGCCGCCGTCTGGGTTAACGCCGAAGCCTGCTGCTCGGTGCGTGACGCCAGGTCGATATTACCGGAGGCAATCTCCTGGGCTGCGTGCGTTACGGTATGGCTCGCATCGCGCACCTGGGCGATGGTCGCCAGCAGCGCCTGACGCATCTGCTCCATCGAGCCCATCAGATGGTCGATTTCGTTGCCTGTACTCCCCTTCACCGGCACCGGAATGTCCAGCTTGCCTGCCGCAATCTGGCTGCAGTGCTCGCGCGCCAGGTTGACCGGCGCAAAAACAAAGCGCTTCATCAGCAGGCTGACGGCGACAATCACCACCACAAACAGGCTGGCGATAGCGGCAATGATCGCCAGACCAGAGACGAAGTTACTGCTCGCATCTTCGTTCAGGCTTTTGGCGTATTTCTGGTGGACGGAAAGGACCTGGTCGAGAACGATCTCGTACTGGCGGTCGAGGCGGGAGACTTCCGGGATCAGCGCGTTAAATTTGGCGACATCGTGCGCCTCGGCGGCATCGATCAGCGGCGCCAGCCCCTGATTGCGGTAGTTTTGCCAGGCGTCCTGATAGGCAGTGACCAGCGACGCTTCATCGCTCAGGCGCGGCGACGCCATAAAGGCTGCAAAGGCGTGGTCCGCTTTGGTCAGCGCCTCTTTCACGGCGGTAAGCTTTGCAGCGCCGTCCGCCGCGTTGCCCGCTTCCACCATCTTCACATATTCCATCACCCGAACGCGCAGTGTACGGCTATGGTTGATCGGGTCAATAATGGACAGCACAACCTGGATCTCTTTATTGACGTTATCCAGCGAATTATTACTTTTAATGATGAGGCCAACGCTGGTGACGGTGCTGACAACAAAGAAGAAAAGCAGCGAGAACAGGACAATCAGGGATGACTTTTTCAACGACATAAACCAATACCTCAAGGAGAATTATTCCTTATGGTTATCGGCGCTTCCAAAACTTAAATTAATTAAAGTTATTGATGTATCGGTCCGGGCTATATTGCTCACTTATAGCGCCGCTGCAGGGTGGCAGACAGCTTGCGTTGCAACGGTTCCGGGGTCTCTCCCTCGATCAATTTGCTAATCAAATCAAAGCAGTGCCACGCCAGCTGGCGGTTGTCCTGGCGAATGGTATCCACCGGGATCGTCAGCGAATCGTAGAGGTAGTGATCGTCAAAACTGGCTAACCTGATATCGCTTTGCAGCAGGTTATGTTGGCCCATATAGCGCAGCACCCCTTCCAGCAGCCCGCAGGCGGCGGCGAAGAGCGCTTTCGGCGGACGACCCAGACGGGCGCAGAGTTCAGCAAACATCTCGTATCCGGAGCTCGGGTGATAGTTGCCGTGAATGATCCACTCGGGGCGCAGCTCCACACCGGCCTCACGCAGCCCTTGCTTAAACCCTTCCAGGCGGTCGCGCGTGGGCGACAGGCGGGGCTGGCCGCCGAGAAAGTAGAACTCATCAGGATGCTGGCGCGCAATGTCCGCCACCAGTTCGGTCGTCGGGGTGATGGAATCGGTGATCACCAGCGGCAGCGCGCTGTCGTTGATGTGGCGGTCAAACAGGACAACGGGCAGCTGCTCGCTCAGCTTGTGGTAGTCCGCATCGTTAAGCATGCTGGAGGCCACAATCAGCCCGTCCACCTGACGCGCCACCATGTTGTTCACCACCACCGTCTCCTGCCCCGGGTTTTCATCGCTGCAGGAGATCAGCAGCTGAACGCCCGCCTCGCGGCACAGCGTTTCCAGCTCATGAGAAAAAACGGCAAAACCGTAGTTGGTGATCTCCGGGACCACCAGACCAATGGTGTGGCTGCGGTTATCCCGCAGCGACCGGGCATGAATGCTGGGCTGATAGTGGTGCTCTTTTGCAATCGCCAGCACGCGCTCGCGCGTCTCTTCCGCCACGCGAAGCTCTTTGCTGCGCCCGTTCAGGACCAGGCTGGCGGTGGCTTTTGACACACCCGCCAGCTCCGCGATGTCTTTAATGGTGACGCGTTTTGTTTTTCTCACAACGACTTAGATCCGGCTGCCAAAACCCTCATTCTATCATGCAGGCGCGCAGCGACCAGTAGCGTAATGTGATATCGGACGCACCTTCGAATCGCACCCGGGCCGGTTGGTCAGGAAAATAGCGGCTGCTCATCACCCCTTCACCGTGATTGATGAAAATTTCGACGCTGGAACGGTCGCACAGAACGTGTAAATGACGGACGTCGCCCTGCCAGTAGCGGGTCAGCGTTTCACCGGTTTTCAGGCTCGCGCGTTCCAGGCGTATACCCTGCTCATCGAGCGTGAGACGCAGCGCACCGCCAAAATCGACATTCACATGCGATGCGCCCAGCTCAAACTCCAGGCGCGTCGCGTCCAGGTCCGGCGCGTCGCTGGCGTGCCCCTGCCAGCACTGCTCATCTTCACGCAGCGCCGTCAGCTCGCGCGCCGGGGTCTGCCAGAGCCTGCCGTCGCGATAGTGTAGTTCGCGCGGGCAGGTCATCTGGTGCATCCAGCCGTGCGCCCGGGTGGGCTGAAGCATCTCTTCCCCGTCCGGTACGCCCATCCAGCCGATCAGAATGCGGCGTCCATCTTCCGCCAGCGTCGTTTGCGGCGCGTAAAACTCAAACCCCGCGTCCAGCTCGTGCAGATCGCCGTGATCGAATGCGGCGCTGGCATAGTCAAACGCCCCGCTCATCCAGGTGGCCGGATAGGTGTTGAGGTAGCGATGCGGCTCGCGCGCCAGCCCCTGCGGGCAGCAGATCAGGACATGTGTCCCGTCGAGGGCAAACAGGTCCGGACACTCCCACATATACCCCGCATCCGTCAGGCCGTTAACCCCGTGACCGGCGATCTCCCCGCAGGACGTCCAGGCGTGCAAATCGGCTGATTTAAATAGCAGCACCTTGCCGCGCTTCTGCACATCCTGCGCGCCGAGCACCATGCACCACTCCCCGTCGTGCTGCCACACCTTCGGGTCGCGCACGTGGCCGGTGTAGCCTTCCGGCAGCGCCAGCACCGGCCCCAGCTTCCTGAAGGTCCCGTCCGGCTGCTCCACGGCCAGGCACTGCCAGGCGGTGCGGCTGCCGTCATCGAACTTGACGTTTCCGGTGTAGCACAGGGTCAGAACACCCTGGTTATCCACGGCGCTACCGGAGTAGCAGCCGTTGCGGTCATACGCTTCGTCGGGCATCAGCGCCAGGGGCTCATGCCGCCAGTGCACCAGGTCCGCAGAGCTCCAGTGCCCCCAGCACTTAAAGCGATGCTCGCAGTCCAGCGGGTTCCACTGATAGAACAGGTGATAGCGGCCGGCAAACCAGATAAACCCGTTCGGGTCGTTCATCAGCCCCGTCACCGGCGCGGGGTGCCACTGCGGATAGTGGCTATCCGCCAGCGCCCGTGGCTGACCTTTCATAACGGCCTGCAGGATCGCAGGCCAGCGGGAAGGCAACGTCATTATTCAGAGTCCGTTTTATATTTCAGCAGCAGTGAGACGGTAAACGCCACGCCGAAGGCAATCACCATGCCGATAATATAGTTCAGCAGCGAGCTGGCCTGCACGATGGCCATGCCCGGAATGGCGGTCAGCCCGACAGCGGTCATGTACACATGCACGGAGACCACCCAGGCCCCGCCCACCGCGCCGCCAATCAACGCGGCGATAAACGGCTTAACGAAGCGCAGGTTGATACCAAAAATGGCCGCTTCGGTGATGCCCAGCATCGCAGAAAACGCCGACGGTAAGGTAATGGCTTTGATTTTGGCATCTTTGGTTTTGAACCACACCGCCAGACAGGCGCCGCCCTGCGCCACGTTCGCCATGGCCCAGATCGGCAGCAGGAAGTTAACGCCAATCGACGGGTTACCCAGCAGTCCGGCTTCAATCGCGTGGAAACTGTGGTGAATACCGGTGATCACAATCACCGAGTAAAGCCCGCCGAACAGCAGCCCGGCCAGCCAGCCAGCGTGGGCGATCAGCGTGCTCAGAACGAAGGAGATGCCATCCCCTAAGGCGCGCCCCGCCGGACCGATAATCAGCAAGGCGATAAATCCGGAGATAACGACGGTGAGGAACGGCGTCAGGATCAGGTCTAACGCATCCGGGATCGCGCGGCGCAGGTTTTTCTCCACGATGCTCATAAACCAGACGGCCAGCAACACCGGGAATACCGTACCCTGATAGCCAATCATCGCGATCTCAAGGCCGAAGAAGTTCATGGTGTGGAAACCAGAGGCCACGCCCCAGGCGTTGGTCAGCGCCGGGTGGGTCAGAATCCCGCCCAGCGTCGCGCCGAGGTACGGGTTACCGCCAAATTCGCGCGCGGCGGTAAAGCCAATCAGAATAGGCAGAATGATAAACGCCGCCGAGCTGCACATGTCCAGCATGATGTAGATGGCGTTATCCGCATTGACCCAGCCGTAGGTTTTCACCATGCCGAGCAGGCCCATCAGCAGACCGGACGCCACAATCGCGGGAATGATCGGCACAAAGATGTTGGAGAGCAGACGGGCAATGCGCTGGAACGGGTTGAGCTTGCGCGCCGCCAGGTCCGCGGCTTCCGATTTGCTGGATTCGCTGATCCCCGCCGCCTGAATAAACGCGGCGTACACCTTGTTAACCACGCCCGTGCCAAAAATCACCTGCATCTGCCCGGCGTTACGGAAGCAGCCTTTCACGCCGTCGACCTTGCCGATAGCCTGCTGATCCGCCAGCGCGTCATCGACCAGTACCAGACGAAGACGCGTTGCGCAGTGCGCCGCGCTGGCGATATTTTCCTTGCCACCGAGCAGTGGAATAAGCTCGCGGGCGATTTGATTAAAATCCATAGATACCTCTGCCTGACTTCTTTTTATGATGTGCGAAACGCTCCCGCCAGGCGGGAGCGTGATGGGTTAAAACCAGGTTTCCATCTGGACCCCAAAGTTCCATTCCCCGCCGGCGTTGAAGCCGCTGCTGCCAAAGGCATCATCGCTGGCGTAATGATCCAGTTTGCTGCTCCAGTCCATCCAGGTGGCAAACAGGCGCAGCTCCGGACGGCTGAAGAAATCGCCGATTTTGCTCGCTTTTAACGTTGGCGCAAAGGTCAGCTTGTAGAAACTGCCGTTCACAGCGTTGCGGTCCTTATAACCTTCCGGATTTAAATCCATGTACTGATAGCTTCCCTCAAACGCCAGCGCGAAGTTCTGCGTCACCTCTTTAATCAGGCGAGTGTTGAGCGTTACCCACTCATAGCTATCGCCCTTGACGTAGCGATCTTTACTGCTCTGTGCCAGTACGGCTGGCGCAACGCTCCAGCCACCGCCGATCGGCGTGACACCGTAACTTGCGAAGCGCCAGGTATCCGCCTCAGACAGCAGTGCGCCGTCGGAGCCGATGCTTTTCACCTCCGCACCCAGCCCATGTCCATAAAGCAGCGCCGTTTTGGCGGTCCCTTCACGCAGGCCGTAGAAGCTGTCATTATGCAAACCCACCAGGGCATGAACGCCGGTATTGGCGGCATCCGTTTTGATGAGATCGCCATTGGTATCTTTACGGTCGTCGTTATCTTTCGCCCGCAGGCCGCTCACCATCAGCTGGAACGGGCCGGCGAAGTGGTTCATGCTGAGGATATAGTTCTGAACGTTGTTGTCGGTCTGCTCCACGCTGCCGAAGTTGCGGCCATAAATGGAGAAGTTGCTGCGCAGCGAATCGCTCCATTTCACGTCATAGACGCCGCCGCCGGTACCGGCGAGGAACACCACGTCGGAATCCAGCCAGTGAATGTCAAAGTTGTCGCGGTCAAAGCGTTTACCCGCCCAGAAGGTGCTGCCCTTCAGCGCGCCGGTAAAATCAGGCAGGTTGCCCAGCTCCGCGAAAGCCTGGCGAATATTGAGATCGCTGGTATCGGCTGACCAGTCGTTATAGGTTCTCTGACCGTCGGCCAGCATCGCTTTAAAGCGTGTGGTCGCCCCGTTGTCCAGGGTTTGCTTGTGCTCCAGATTCAGCTCCACGTAGGTATCGGCTTCGTTACCCAGACGCCCTACCGCACCGCCGGTTTCACCGGCCGGGGTCAGATAAGGACCGCTTTTGCTGCTGGAAGCCGCATCGTTCATCAGCAGGCCAGAACGAGCATAGCCGTGGAACTCAAACCCGCCGGTCTGATCCGCCTTCTTCTCCAGCGCGGTGGTGCGCTGCGCCACCTCCTGGGTCGTCGTTTGCGCCTGCTGCTGGGCGGCAACCAACTGCTGCGTTTTTTGTTCTGCATCGGTGGCGCGCTTCTCAGCCACCTGCGCACGCGTTTCCGCCGCCTGGAGGCGCTGCTCCATTGCGGCAAGACGCGCTTCGATACTTGTCATATCCGTTTGGGCAAAAACAGAGGTACTTCCGGCCAGCATGCCTATCATCACGGCAAGTCTGCGTTTTTTATACATTTTGTCGCATCCCTAAAAGAAGTCATTAAACGTGCTAAATTGCTAAACCGGTTTAGGTTGCTGATACTAAACCTCTGGATTTTGGATCGGCAATCTTTTTTGCTAAACCGATTTAGTAAGTGTGATCGAGGCGACAATTCAGGCCGCCGGATGGCGGCCAGGAGAGGAGAAATTACAGGTCGTGCTGCCAGGGCAACGCGGTCATCGCCCCTTTGGCCGTGGTGGCCAGCGCGCCGCAGCGCTGGGCGAGCGCGATAACCGGAGGCAGTGCCTGACCGTCGGCCAGGCCGTAGAGTAGCCCCGCGACGAAGGCGTCGCCCGCGCCGGTTGTATCGACACACTGAACGGGGGTGGCCGGATAATGTTTCACAGTGCCCTCATGCCAGGCGATCACCCCCTCTTTACCCTGGGTGACCAGCACCAGACGCGCCGGGCAGCGCGCCATCAGCGTGTCCAGACCGACGTTTACCTGCACATCTCCGGTTAAAAACGCCAGCTCTTCGACAGAGAGTTTCACCACGTCTGCGCTCTGCAGGGCCTGCTCCAGGCAGCGACGCAGTTCGTTCTCATCCGGCCAGAGGTCCGGGCGAATATTGGGGTCGAAACTGACGTAACCGCCCGCCTCCCGGATGGCGGCCATCGCCTGAAAGGTCGCAGAACGGCCCGGCTCGGCGCTTAAGGCGATGGAGCAGACGTGCAGCCACTCCCCGGCGCTGAACGTCGGCAGATCGGCAGATTCCAGAAACAGATCGGCGCTCGGGCGCACCATAAAGGTAAACGAGCGTTCGCCGTGGTCATCCAGATCGACCACCACCGTTGAGGTGCGGTGCGCCGGGTCAAGGCGCATATACTTCACGTCGACCCGCTCGTCGGCTAATGTCTTAGACATAAAACGCCCAAAAGGATCGTCGCCAACCCTGCCGATAAAGGCGCTCTGGCCGCCCAGCCGGGCAATGCCGACCGCGACGTTTGCCGGTGCGCCGCCGGGACACTGCAGTAATCTGCCTTCTCCATCGGGCAGCAAATCCACTACCGCATCGCCAAGTACCCAGATTTTTTTCATGTAACCCTCTCAGCTAAACTATGTTAAACCGTTTTAGCTATTTAAGCACAGGCTGGACAAAGGGGAAATAACGGGAGGGAAAATTGACTTAACGCACCAGGTGCGGCCAGTGAATATCACCGACGCCATTAATCTGCGGACGGGCAAACAGAAAGCCCTGGAAGCGGCGGATCCCGGCAGATTCGAGCCAGCACCACTCTTCTATTTTCTCGATGCCTTCGGCTACCAGGGTAATTTCAAGATCGGAGCAACAGCTGACGATGGAGCGCACGATCGCCTGCTTCGGGCCGCTGAGGTGGATATTGCTGACAATCTCCCGGTCGATCTTAATTTTATCCGGCTGGAACCGGGTCAGCAGCGAGAGCCCCGCATATCCGGAGCCAAAATCATCGATCGCCAGACCCACGCCCTCACCGCGAAGCTGCTTGATGGCGCTGTTAAACTGGTTAAACCCGGAGATCATCTCGTTTTCCGTGACTTCAATGACCACCTGCTCCGGCTGAAGCCCATGTTGTTTAATCTGATCGACCAGAAATTTCACTGCTCCGGGGACATTCACCAGCGACATGGGCAGCAGGTTTACCGCGATTTTATGGCTGCCAATGCCCAGCTTTTCCGCCAGCGCAAAGGCATACGCTTTCGTCTGGAGATCAACTTCGTAGATGTTGTCCGGGTCGACAGTGCTGAAGAAATGCTCCGGACTGCCGCCGTCGTTGCCGCGGATAAGGGCTTCAAGGGAGCTGATCTTCCCTTCCGAGGGCTCGACAATAGGCTGCAGCGCAAACTGGCAGGTTTGTCCGGTAAACAGGCCCAGATGTTCGCCAAAGGGTAACGCCTCGGGTGAAAGCGTCCATTTTTCAGGGGTGTAACGCGCGCCCGACGGGGCCGGACGTTTGCCCATGATAAACGTCTGAATAAATTTGAACACCCGATCGTCGGAGGTCAGATAGCTATCCAGCTTGCTGTAATGCAGGACCGACTGCAGCACCTCTTTCGGCGACTGCGTTTGCAGATCGAACAGCAGCATCCCGACGTTTTCGAATCGTCTGCGCGGGCCATAATCCCGCATCAGTTCAACCACTCCACTGTGCCGCTTGTCCTCACGGATGGTGTGGAACAGTTTGACCACACTCTCTTCCGACCCTTCGAGGATTTGCAGAACGTCATTCCCTTTTGCCAGGAGGACACCGGTGATATCCAGTTTTGTGTTGCGGCCCGTGGCGCGATCCACCAGCTCCCGCAGTTCGGTGGACGGGCGGGATAAATTCAACTGGCTTCGGTAAATCAAAGTCGTCAGCACAAAAATGGGTTCCGATGAGAGAGAGGTGCCTTGAAGCTATTATTTAACATACTTAATCAATGCGACCTAACATATTCACGCCACAAGAGAACGTTACTTTTTCGCGTCCCCGATCCGGCTGTTAATTCTTTCCTGCATGTAGTCGTAGAACGGGTTCGAGGTGACCCGCATCAACGCCTCTTTTCCAACGCTCAATACGGATGTTTCGCCCCAGAGCGCAATCGTCCCCAGGCTGATGCCATAGCGGTTTTTCACCCCAGGCTCGCGACCATAGAGATCGTCATCCGGCGGGAAAGGCACGGCAACGTGCGACAGGGAATAGACATCCTGCGGCCAGGCCTGCGCAAGCGGCACGACCGTCTCGCGGGTGCTGCCTGCCGGAGTTGTTTTCGCTACCGCCGAGAAACTGTGCTCGTCCGCATTGGTGATAACCGTGACACCGTAACGTCTCTGCGCAACCGGCAGCAGCGCCGTGGTGGCCGTCCATGATGACGGTTTAAAGAGCGGACGGAAGCTCGCCGCCTGGTTGATATCGAACATCACCAGCTCGCTGCCGTTTGCCGGAAGCTGGTCAAACAGGCCGCTGACCACCGCGCGAGTGCTGACCGTAGAATCCATCACCGACTGGAACGCCAGAACCGGCGGGAACTGCGCCAGCCGTTGCTCCCGCGCCGCGCGGCCAATTTGCTCCTGCAGAGCCTTCGTCAGCAGCCACGACTGGCGGGCGGCGTTCACCGGGAAAGAGTTGTATTTATACGGATTATATTCCGGGGAGATATTCAGCCAGGCCGCTTTGGCAAATGCCGGCAGCAGCGCCGGTAGCCCGGCGAAACCGGCAAAGCGCGCAAAGGCCGTCACGCCGATCATAGGCGAGAGCAGGATCACCTGCTGCGGTTTGCGCAGCGCAGGCGCGTCCAGCGCATCGAGGGCATATTTCATCGCCAGCGCCCCGCCGTTAGAGTAGCCCACCAGATGCAGAGGTACAGCCTCACCCGCCAGGCGCGTGGCTTCCCGTACGGCAAGGCGCGTGGCCGCCAGCCACATTTCCCAGTCAACGTCCGTCAGCGCGCCGGGCGCGGTGCCGTGTCCGGGAAGACGCGGGACTACGGCCACAAAGCCATGCTGCTGATAGTTCACGGCAAGGCGCCTGACGCTGTATGGCGAATCCGTCAACCCGTGCAGCAGCACCACCGCGCCGAGGGGCTTGCCGGCTGGCATCAGCACAAAGGAGCGGTTGGCATCGGGGGCAAACTGACCGGGCCACACCAGGCTATGACGGTAATAGCGGTTTAACGGGGTTTGTTCCTCGCCCGCTGTTTTCGCCGTCACCGCGTTATCCAGATCGGTGAAAATCGCCTTTTCCCGCGCGAGGTACCCGGCAAAGTCGGCGTTATCCAGCTCGCGCACGGACATCTCATCGGCCCGCCAGGTATGCCAGAGATGCAGTTCCGGCCCCTGCTGCGAGAGATACACCCGCACCGCCAGCAGAACGACCAGAACGATCCCCACGACCATTCCTGTTTTCTTTGCAAGCGCGATCAGGCGCACGCTGACTCGCCAGGGCAAATTCGCCATGAGGGATCCTTTTATGTTCTCAGTGCTTCTATCTTATCAAAAATGTGAACAGGCTGACGTATTCACCAAATTCATACCTGCACGGTCAGACAGTGCACCAAAAGTGAACTACGCTGCACAAATGTTGATCATTGGTTAACCAAATATTGCATGAAGTTTACTGCGCAGCGGGTTTTCACCCGCCTGTGAACATGGCACGCGTCATGCATTGTTAACCAGGTAACACAATTTCGGCCATTGACAGCCTGTTAACAGCGAGGCGGTATGACGACGAAACCTGAGATGTTGAGCCGTATCGAAGCGACCTTCAGCCAGCTGACACCCAGCGAAAAGCGGGTCGGGAGCTGGCTGCTGGCGCACGCCGCGCAAATCCCGTTTGAAACGGCGGAGAGCGTCGGGCTGGCAAGCGGGACCAGCGGAATTACCGTCGGTCGCTTCCTGCGCAAGCTGGGGTACCGCAACCTGGAGGATGCCAAAAAGAGCCTGCGCGATCCGTACCAGCCCTGGGGCATGAACGAGCGCCTCGACTCCTGGCAGCAGCAGCGCCCCCTGCCCAACCGCCTTCAGCATGCTCTGTCGCTGGAGGTGGATGCCATCACGCAGGTGTACCAGCTGGCACAAACGGATGCCTTTCGTCAGGTGGTGCACAACCTCGCCCACGCGGACGCGGTGTTTGTGCTGGGGATCCAGTCCACGCGCGGGATTGCCAATGCCTTCTTCAGCCACCTTGAATACCTCCGCCCGCGCGTGAGCTATTCGGAGGGCGCTTCCGGCAGTTGGGTGGAATCCCTGAACTCCGGGTTTGCGCACCCTTATGTCGTGCTGACCGACACGCGCACCTACTCCACGATGGCCCGCCAGTACTGCCGCGTCGCGAGCGAGAAAGGCATTCCGCTAGCCTTAATCACCGACATCTGGTGCCCGTGGGCGCGGGATTACCCGATTGATTTACTGCAGGTGAAAACCGATACCGGTCATTTCTGGGATTCACTTGCTCCCGTGAGCTGTCTGTTCAACCTGCTGCTGTCGGGCGTGGTGGAAGCGCTGGGTGAGGCGCTCCCGGCGCGTCTGGCGGTAAACCGACAATTACAACAAGAGTTTGGTCAATTCGAACGCTAAAGGAGCGGAGCTATGCCCGAAGAGAGTGAACTGATTGATGTGGCGAAGACGTTTCCCACGCTGCATATCGATCTGAAGTACGCCACCGCCGACAACATCACCGGCCGCCCGATCTATCAGGAGGCGCAGTGCCTGCTGCATACCGACGCGGCCACCGCCCTGGCAAAAGCCATCAGCATTGCCTCTCTGGCCGGTCTGAAGCTGGTGGTCTACGACGCCTATCGGCCGCAGCAGGCGCAGGCCCAGCTATGGGATGCCTGTCCGAACCCGGAATACGTGGTCGACGTGGCGATTGGCTCCAATCACAGCCGCGGCACGGCCATCGACGTGACCCTGATGGATGAACATAACGCCGTGCTGGATATGGGGGCCGGTTTTGATGAAATGCATGACCGATCGCATCCGTATCACCCCTCCGTGCCGCCGCACGCCCAGCGCAACCGTCTGCTGTTGAACGCCATCATGTTTGGCGGCGGTTTTGTGGGTATCAGCAGCGAATGGTGGCACTTTGAACTGCCGAATGCCGCCAGCTACCCGCTGCTTGACGACCGTTTTGCCTGTTTTCCACTGACGCACACCCCTCTTTAAACCTGGAGCACTGCCATGAAAACATCGCTTATCTCGACTCTGATCGCCGCCACGCTGGCCCTGAGTGCCCCGCTGGCGCTGGCTGCCGTCCCGAAAGACATGCTGGCGATCGGTAAAGCCGCCGACCCGCAAACGCTCGATCCGGCCATCACCATTGATAACAACGACTGGACCGTCACCTATCCGTCCTACCAGCGTCTGGTCAAGTACAAGCCAGGCTCTACCGAGGTGGAAGGCGATCTGTCGACGGGCTGGAAGGCGTCCGACGACCAGAAAGAGTGGACCTTTACCCTGGCGGATAACGCCAAATTCTCCGACGGCACACCGGTCACCGCCGAGGCGGTCAAACTCTCCTTTGAGCGCCTGCTGAAGCTCAGCCAGGGGCCGTCCGAAGCCTTCCCGAAAGATCTCAAAATTGATGCCGTTGATGAGCATACGGTGAAGTTCACCCTCAGCCAGCCGTTCGCGCCTTTCCTCTACACCCTGGCAAACGACGGCGCCTCCATCATTAACCCGACGGTGCTGAAGGCCAATGCCGCGGACGATGCGCGCGGTTTTCTGGCGCAAAACACCGCCGGCTCCGGACCGTTTATGCTGAAGAGCTGGCAGAAAGGCCAGCAGCTGGTGCTGGTGCCAAACCCCCACTGGCAGGGTGAGAAGCCACACTTCAAGCGCGTCTCAGTAAAAATTATCGGTGAGAGCGCATCGCGTCGTCTGCAGCTTTCCCGCGGTGACCTGGACATTGCCGACTCACTTCCGGTCGATCAGCTTGCGGCCCTGAAGCAGGAAGGGAAAGTGGCCGTCGCCGAATACCCGTCCCTGCGCGTGACTTACCTCTATCTCAACAACAGCAAAGCGCCGCTCAATCAGGTTGATTTACGCCGCGCGGTCTCCTGGGCGACGGACTATCAGGGGATGGTGAAAGGCATTCTGAGCGGCAACGGCAAGCAGATGCGCGGCCCGATCCCGGAAGGCATGTGGGGCTTTGACGCCACGGCCATGCAGTACAGCTTTGACGAGGCCAAAGCCAAAGCGGCGCTGGAGAAGGTTAAAGACAAGCCCGCCAGCCTGACCTTCCTCTACTCGGACAACGATCCGAACTGGGAGCCTATCGCCCTCTCGACGCAGGCCAGCCTTGGCAAGATCGGCATTAACGTCAAGCTGGAAAAACTGGCCAACGCCACCATGCGCGACCGCGTCGGAAAAGGCGATTATGACATTGCCATCGGCAACTGGAGCCCGGACTTTGCCGACCCGTACATGTTCATGAACTACTGGTTCGAATCGGACAAAAAAGGGCTGCCGGGCAACCGGTCGTTCTATGAGAACAAAGAGGTCGATTCCCTGCTGCAGGCGGCGCTGAAAACCACCGACCAGGCGGAACGCACCAAAGATTATCAGCAGGCGCAAAAGGTGGTCATCGACGAGGCGGCCTACGTTTATCTGTTCCAGAAGAACTACCAGCTGGCGATGAACAAAGAGGTCAAAGGCTTCACCTTTAATCCAATGCTCGAGCAGGTGTTCAACATCGCCACCATGAGTAAATAACGGTTCTCGCCGGGGGAAAGTGTATGACGTTCTGGAGCATCGTGCGCCAGCGCTGCTGGGGGTTACTCCTGGTGGTGGCCGGTGTCTGTATTATCACTTTTATTATTTCACACCTGATCCCCGGCGATCCGGCCCGTCTGCTGGCCGGCGATCGCGCCAGCGACGAAATCGTGCAGAACATCCGCCAGCAGTTAGGGCTGGATCAGCCGCTGTATATACAGTTTGGCCGCTACGTGGACGCCCTGGCCCACGGTGATTTAGGCACCTCCATCCGTACCGGGCGTCCGGTCGCTGAAGACCTGAAGGCCTTTTTCCCCGCCACGCTGGAGCTGGCCTTTTGTTCTCTGGTACTGGCGCTGGTCATCGGCGTGCCGCTGGGGATTTTGTCGGCGGTTTACCGCAACCGCTGGCTGGATCACCTGGTGCGTTTAATGGCGATGACCGGGATCTCCACGCCGGCCTTCTGGCTCGGTCTGGGCGTCATTGTCCTGTTCTACGGGCACCTGCAGATCCTGCCGGGCGGCGGCAGGCTGGACGACTGGCTCGACCCGCCTGCCCATGTCACCGGCTTTTATCTGCTGGACGCACTGCTGGAAGGTAACGGAGAGGTCTTTTTCAATGCGCTGCAGCACCTGATTTTGCCCTCGCTGACGCTGGCGTTTGTTCACCTGGGCATCGTGGCGCGTCAGGTCCGTTCCGCGATGCTGGAGCAGCTTAGCGAGGACTACATTCGCACGGCCCGCGCCAGCGGCCTGCCCGGCTGGTATATCGTCCTGCGCTATGCCCTGCCCAATGCGATGATCCCGTCCATTACCGTGCTCGGGCTGGCGCTGGGCGATCTGCTGTACGGCGCCGTGCTGACCGAAACCGTCTTTGCCTGGCCGGGCATGGGCGCCTGGGTGGTGACCTCCATTCAGGCGCTCGATTTCCCTGCCGTGATGGGCTTTGCCGTCGTTGTTTCGCTAGCCTACGTGCTGGTTAATCTGGTGGTCGATCTGCTTTACCTGTGGATTGACCCGCGAATCGGGCGCGGAGGTGCCGAATGATGTTAACGCAGGAAACGCCCGTCCCGGTTAAAACCGCCAGACAACGCATCAACTGGGCAAAGCTGTTCTGGATGCTGCGTCAAAGTCCGCTCACGATCGTTGGCGGCGTCATTATGATGGCGATGCTCTTCCTGATGGTGACCTCACCCTGGATAGTCCCGCATGACCCGAACGCGCTGGATCTGACCGCCCGCCTGCAGGCCCCTTCTGCGCAGCACTGGTTTGGTACCGACGAGGTGGGCCGCGACCTGTTCAGCCGCGTGCTGGCGGGCAGCCAGCAGTCGATTACCGCCGGGCTGGCGGTGGTGGTGATTGCGGGCGGCATTGGCTCGCTGCTGGGCTGTCTGTCCGGCGTGCTCGGCGGGCGCGGCGACGCCATCATCATGCGGGTGATGGACATTATGCTCTCGATTCCCTCCCTGGTGCTGACCATGGCGCTGGCCGCCGCGCTCGGGCCGAGCCTGTTTAACGCCATGCTGGCGATTGCGATTGTCCGCATTCCGTTTTACGTCCGGCTGGCGCGCGGGCAAACCCTGGTGGTGCGCCAGTTTACCTACGTGCAGGCCGCCCGCACCTTTGGCGCGTCCCGCTGGCATTTGATCCGCTGGCATATCCTGCGCAACGCCCTGCCGCCGCTGATTGTGCAGGCGTCGCTGGATATCGGCAGCGCCATCCTGATGGCCGCCACGCTGGGGTTTATTGGCCTGGGGGCGCAGCAGCCCACCGCCGAATGGGGGGCGATGGTGGCCGTTGGCCGTAACTACGTCCTGGACCAGTGGTGGTACTGCGCGTTTCCCGGTGCGGCGATTTTGATTACCGCCGTGGGCTTTAACCTGTTTGGCGACGGTATCCGCGATCTGCTGGATCCGAAATCGGGAGGGAAACAGTGATGACCGACCCGGTACTCAAGATTGAAGACCTGCACCTGAGCTTCCCGATTTTTCGCGGCGAGGTCCACGCGCTGAACCACGTCTCGCTGGAGATCGGCAGGGGTGAAATTGTCGGCGTGGTGGGCGAATCCGGTTCGGGGAAGTCGGTGACCGCCATGCTCACCATGCGCCTGCTGCCGGAGGGCAGCTACCGCATTCATCATGGTCAGGTGAAGTTACTCGGCGAAAACGTCCTGACGGCGTCCGAGAAGCAGCTTCGCCAGTGGCGCGGCGCAAAGGTCTCGATGATTTTTCAGGAGCCGATGACTGCCCTCAACCCGACGCGGCGAATTGGCAAACAGATGGTGGAGGTGATCCGCCAGCATCAGCCGCTTTCCCGGCATGAGGCACAGCAGAAGGCGATTACCCTGCTGGAAGAGATGCAAATCCCGGACGCGAAACAGGTCATGGCGCGCTATCCGTTTGAACTGTCCGGCGGGATGCGCCAGCGGGTGATGATCGCCCTTGCCTTCTCCTGCGAGCCGGAGCTGATTATCGCCGACGAACCGACCACCGCGCTGGACGTCACCGTCCAGCTACAGGTGTTGCGCCTGCTGAAGCACAAGGCGCGGGCCAGCGGCACCTCGGTGCTGTTTATCAGCCACGATATGGCCGTGGTGTCCCAGCTCTGCGACAGAATGTACGTGATGTATGCAGGCAGCGTGATCGAGAGCGGTGCCACGCAAACGCTGATCCACCAGCCTGTTCATCCCTATTCCATTGGCCTGCTGCAGTGCGCGCCGGAAAACGGCCAGCCGCGCGCCCCGCTTCCCGCCATCCCCGGCACGGTCCCCAACCTCAGCCAGCTTCCGCAGGGATGCGCGTTCCGCGAGCGCTGCTTTGCCGCTGGGGCGAAATGCAGCGAAACGCCGCGCTTACAGCCCACTGGCGCTGAGGGCCAACAGGCTGCCTGCTGGTATCCACAACGGGAGAAACACCATGTCTGATGTCCTGCTGGAACTGGATAGCGTGTACGTGAACTTTGCGGCGCGCAAAAACTGGCTGGGTCGAGTGACGGAACAGGTCCATGCGCTCAACGGGCTCGACCTGGAGATCCGTCGGGGAGAGACGCTTGGCATTGTCGGGGAATCCGGCTGCGGGAAAAGCACGCTGGCCCAGCTGCTGATGGGCATGCTTAAGCCCAGCACCGGCGCCTGCCAGCGGGCGCACCACGCGGGCGGCATGCAGATGGTGTTTCAGGATCCGCTCTCTTCGCTCGACCCGCGCCTGCCGGTCTGGCGCATTATCACCGAGCCGGTGTGGGTGCAAAAGCGCAGCAGCGAGCGCGAGCGCCGTCAGCTGGCTGAAAACCTGGCGCTGCAGGTGGGCATTCGCCCGGAATATCTCGACCGGCTTCCGCACGCCTTCTCCGGCGGGCAGCGCCAGCGCATTGCCATCGCCCGGGCGCTCTCGTCCGATCCGGATATCATCGTGCTCGATGAACCCACCAGCGCGCTGGATATCTCCGTGCAGGCGCAGATCCTCAACCTGCTGGTGACCCTGCAACAGCAGCGTAATCTGACCTACGTGTTGATCTCACATAACGTCTCGGTGGTCAGGCACATGAGCGACCGCGTGGCGGTGATGTACCTTGGGCAGATTGTGGAGCTGGGTAGCGCTGCGCAGGTGCTTGGCGAGCCGCGCCATCCTTACACCCGTCTGCTGCTCGACTCTGTTCCCCGCACCGGTGAACCGCTGGATGAGATGCTGGCCTTACGCAAAACGGAGCTTCCCGGCAATCGCCGCCTGCCCGAAGGCTGTTTCTTCCGCGACCGTTGTCCGATGGCAACGCAGGGGTGTGAGCGTCCCCAGCCGTTACAGCCCTCTCACGAGGGCCGTGACGTCCGCTGCTGGCGCAGTGTGGGTTAATTGCCGCATGATGCGGCAATTTCGCCCGGCTTTATTTTTTAAGAATAACATCACTGCAGCTGAAGAAAGTCTCGCGGGCGGGATCCTCATGACGTGCCCATGCAATATAAATAATGGCCTTATTACCTGTGGTATAACCCTCCGGTAATTTGACATCCAGTTTATAATGCCCGGGCACGGCTTTCGTCCCATCCGGAATACCTACAAATTTCACATCGGGGGATTCCTGTAAATCTGACCATTTCAGCTTACTGGTAGCAGGATTAAAATCGGGCTTGCTTAAATATACCGTAAACTCACTGGGGTCGTGCATCTGACTGGCTTTATAATCCAACGCAACGCGCCCCTCTTTTACTTCCACTTCAGTAGTGTGCCAGTCCGCGCTGGGCAAATTAATGCTTTTATAATTTTCAATACCTGCTGAACATAATTGCTCATCAGGTACTTTTGTTTGCCATTGGTCTTTAGGGGCATTTTGAGAATACGCGTTCCAGTTTACAAACAGTCTCTCTCTTTCCCAGTTCTCATTGCCTGCAGCCTCATACGCAGCCTTACAGGCCGCATTTTTAATGCCGCCACTGCCGCTACCGTAGTCTTTTTGAATATAGCAATAGTATTGCCGCGAAGGAGGGGTTTCCAGCGTGCCGTGTCTCGGCGCGGATGCTCCGTCAGTTTTTTTTGTTTCTGCAGCCATGGAAAGTGAACTTAAACTGGAAAGTACCGCAATACAACCAAAAGCAAGAACTGTATATTTCATGACATTCACCGTTTGAATTGATGTATTAATCACTGCGGTACCAGTATAGTCATAACAACAAAAATGCAACCGCCAATAAATAGCTAATCGCACTGCTCAGGGTTGCACCCTATTATAATTGGTGGGTGACGATATAAATAAGCCAGACTAATAACGTGATACATCATATATTGATAAGTTCATTTACTAAAAAAAACTGGCGGGAGTCATTTTATGAAACGACTAACGAGAAATTATTTCATTAATTAATAATATCAAATGAAATTAATGGCACTATGTTTAGCCGTAGTTAATTATAATATTTTACCGTTCGGAGGGATAGCCGGGCGTAAACCCGGCTGTGGATTAGTTAAGTTTATAGTCCAGCGTAATCTCAGCCTTCAGGAGCTGCGATACCGGACAGCCCGCTTTGGCTTTCTGAATAATACCGTCGAACTGCTGCGGGGCGATGCCGGGAACGGTCACCTTGCTTTTCAGGGCAACCTTCGTGATAGCAAAGCCGCCGTCGGTTTTTTCCAGAGAGACGTCCGCGGTGGTATCAATAGAGTCAGCGGTATAGCCCGCTTCGCCGAGCATCAGCGACAGCGCCATCGAAAAACAGGCCGCATGTGCCGCGCCGATCAGCTCTTCCGGGTTGGTCCCCTTTTCACCCTCAAAGCGGGTGTTAAAGCCATAAGGCTGCTGATTGAGAACGCCGCTCTCGGTGGAAACCGTCCCTTTACCGCGCTTAATGTCGCCAGACCAGTGTGCCGAACCGTGCTTATGAATAGTCATTCTTGCTCTCCTTTTGGCTTACAAAGGGTTAAGTATAGACTACGCATCTGGCACACCCTGGAACACAGACAATTCCAGGACTTTCACCTGCTGTACCGACAAAAAGGATAATGCTATGGCGCTAAAATTCAGGATGGCCGTTGCCGTAACCACACTGGCTCTGTCGCTGTCTTCACTGGCGAAAACGCCGGAGAACTTTATCTACACCAGCTCGGGCGATCTCGACGCGGCGTTTCCGCTTGTTGCGCGAAGCGATATCGGCGGCGTGCAGATCGTTTACAACTGGCGCTTGCTGGAGCCCGAGAAGGACAACTATGACTTCTCGCGGATTGAACAGGATCTGGCGCGCGTTAAGGCCGCCCGAAAAAAGCTTTTTATTCAAATCCAGGATCGTTTCTTTGAGCCGGACGCCCGCTACGTGCCGGACTATCTGATGCACGATAAGCGATATAGCGGCGGGATTGCGCCGCAGTTCGATAACCCCGGTGAAGGCAAGCCAGTCGGTTCTGGATGGGTGGCGCGTCAGTGGGATCCTGCCGTGCGCCAACGCTACCAGGCGCTGCTGGCCGCCCTCGCGAAGCGCTTTGATGGCGAGGTATATGGGGTAAACCTGCCCGAAACCGCGATTGATATCGACGAAAAAAATCCGCCCGCCGGGTTTACCTGCGACAGCTATTTTGCGGGAGAAATGGAAAACCTGGCCTTTGCGCGAAAGGCTTTTCAGAAATCACACGTGGTGCAATATGTTAACTTCTGGCCGTGCGAATGGGATAATGACCACAACTACATGGGGCGTCTGTTTGCGTATGCCAGCGCTAACAATGTCGGCCTGGGGGGGCCGGACATTGTTCCCAACCGCAAGGCACACATGAAGAATGCCTATCCCTTCTTCCATAAAAATAAACAAACGCTGCCGCTCATCGCCATGGCGGTTCAGGAACCGACCCTGACCTATAAGAATCCTCAGACCGGTAAGCCCTTTACCAAAGCGGAATTTGTCCGCTTCGGCGAAAGTTATCTCGGTGCCGATATTATATTCTGGAGCACGTCGTCTCCCTGGCTAAAGGCAAAGTAATCGCCTGCACATCCCGCTCTTAAGCCAGGTAACGAGCAAGTTCGTCAAGGAACACACGCAGCGCGGCAGGCTGGTATTCACGGGACTGATAAATGCCATGGATGGCAAGCGGTTTCGGCTCCAGGGCCGCCAGTACCGGCACCAGTAATCCCTGCTCCAGCGCGGCAGACGCTTCGCGCTCCGGCAGCATGGCGATACCGCAGTGCTTAACCGCCGCGTCCATCAGCAGCGAAGAGATGCTGGCGCTCAGGTTGCCGCTGACGGCCACGCTCAGGCTTTCCCCTTCCGGCGTCAGGAAGTGCCAGGACTGCCCGGCGAAAAAGCTGTAGTGCAGGCAGTTGTGCTGCGCTAATTCTTCGGGGCTGACGGGGGTACCGTGCTGCGCCAGATAGTCCGGCGAGGCGCAAAGCACCGAGCGACATTCCCCCAGCCGGCGGGCAATCATGCCGGGTTCAGGGTTATCCGTAATGCGCACGGCGACGTCAATGCGCTCTCCCACCAGGCTGACCGGGTGGTTATTCACGTCCAGCTCAATGCGCAGCTGCGGATAGCGCGAGAGCAGACCGGGCAGCACCGGCGCAATCAGGTGCATGGCGGTAAAGTGCGCGCAGGCCACCCGCAGCGTGCCGGACGGGAGATCTTTCTCCGACTGGCCTTCAATTTCCTGCGAAATCTGCGAGAGCGTCCGCGTTTTTTGCAGCACCTTTTCCCCTGCCGCGGTCAGCGTCAGCTTGCGCGTGGAGCGGTTTACCAGCCGCGTTCCCGCCCACTTCTCCATTTGTTCAAGGTAGCGGCTCACCATTGGTCGGGAAATGCCCAGCGCGCGGGCCGCCGCGCTCAAGCTTCCCAGCTCGCATATCCGGTTGTAGACCTGAGCGGCGATAACGCGATCCATATAAGCTCCATTTGCTCGATTTATGAAACTAAGCATGTCCTGTTTCAGGAATTCTGGCAAATGCGAATATCCGTACAATAGAGACATTCCTGAACAACAGAGACAACAGCATGAAATTCACTCACCTTGCCCTGCTTTCCACCCTTATCACGCCGGCTGTTTTTGCCGCGCCGTTGAGCATTGATACCTATAACCCGCAGGAGAAAGGCATTTTCGCGGTCTCCTCCACGCTGGTTTCCGGCCCGAAAGAAGCGGTGCTGTTTGACGCGCAGTTCAGCGTGAAGGATGGCGAAGCGCTGGTAGAGAAAATTCGTCAAAGCGGTAAGACCCTGAACAAGATTGTGATCACCTCCGGCGATCCGGATTTCTATTTTGGCCTGCAGCCGCTGGTCAAAGCCTTCCCGAACGCCAAAGTGGTGGCCACGCAGCACGTGGTTGACCACATCAAGGCCACCAAAGACGCCAAGCTCGCCTTCTGGGGTCCGCAGATGAAAGACGGCGCGCCAACCGAGCTGGTCGTCCCGCAGGTGCTCGCCTCCACCACGTTTATGGTGGACGGGGAAAAGATCGATATCGAACAGCCTGACAGCTACGCGGCCTATGTCTGGATCCCGTCAGCGAAAACCATCCTCGGCGGCACCGGGGTAGCCTGGGGGATCCACGTCTGGACGGCTGACACCCAGACGGCGGCAAGCCGTAAGCAGTGGCAGGAAACGCTGGTAAATATGGCGGCGCACAAACCCGAGCGCGTGATCCCGGGTCACTATCTGGGTACCCCGCCAGCCGGAGCGGGTGCGATTGATTTTACCCGTGACTATCTGCAGCGCTTTGAAAAGGCCTTATCCGTTCATAAAGATTCTGCGGGCGTCATCAGCACCCTGAAAAAACAGTATCCGAACCTGGCTGAAGAGAGCTCGCTGGAATTAAGCGCCAAGGTGAATACCGGCGAAATGAAGTGGTAATGTAAACTCTGCTCCTGCTATATTTTTGTGATAGCAGGAGCACCATTATAATATCTTCTCAACGCCACTTCAATTTACCCCCACATTTCAAAAGCACACAAAAGCATACACTTATGTCATTTTTATTTCTAAGATGAATCTGAGCCACAACCGGGAAAATATTTGCCATTCTGTTTGTGAATTAAATTTTTTGCGAGCCGTACCATTAAACAGACAACGACACGGAGGCAGCATGTTTACTTATTACCCGGCTAATACCGCAGCAGCACAACCTGAACTCGTTAACGCGATTGCGCAGGGTCTTCACGCCGAGCACGGTGCTGTGACTGAAGATGACATTTTGATGGAACTGACCAGGTGGGTGGAATCCACAGATAATGACATCCTCAGTGACATCTACCAGCAAACTATTAACTACGTTGTCAGCGGGCAAAACGCACCTTTGTAAAAACCTGCTAAGCTGGATCAGCAACCTAAGGGGTTACATTTCGTTTGCGTAAGCAAACTGGTCCTTAAAACTATCAACAGGATTGAGGAGTTAATATGAAATCGAACCGTCAGGCACGCCATATTCTGGGACTGAACTACAAGCTTTCTAATCAGCGCAAAGTGGTGATTGAAGGCGACCACGAAACGCAGGTCACTCACGCCACCGGCAGAAAACGCCACGCGGGCAAGTAAGTTCCAGACTGAGATCCAGAACACCATCGGTAATCCCGATGGTGTTTTTGTTTATGTGTTGCAGTAATTAATATTTAGCTCCTTTATAATACCGCCTGACCGCATCCCATCGCACAGGCCAGAAAGATGACAAACAGCAGTGTCAGGGACGGATCTTCATAAAAAGAGTGAGTGACATGGACAACAAACTGAAAAAACATCGTTCCTTATACATCCCATACGCCGGACCGGTTTTACTTGAGTTCCCCCTGCTCAACAAAGGCAGCGCCTTCAGCATGGAAGAGCGCAGCAGCTTTAACCTGCTGGGCTTACTGCCCGAAGTGGTTGAAACCATTGAAGAACAGGCAGAGCGCGCGTGGATCCAGTACCAGGGTTTCAAAACCGAAATCGACAAACACATCTACCTGCGTAACATTCAGGACACCAACGAAACCCTCTTCTATCGCCTGGTGCAGAACCATCTCGAAGAGATGATGCCGGTGATCTACACCCCAACGGTGGGTGCGGCGTGCGAGCGTTTCTCCGAGATCTACCGTCGCTCCCGCGGGGTATTCATCTCTTATCAGAACCGTCACAACATGGACGATATTCTGCAGAACGTGCCGAACCACAATATCAAAGTGATTGTGGTAACCGACGGCGAACGTATTCTCGGCCTTGGCGACCAGGGCATTGGCGGGATGGGGATCCCCATCGGTAAGCTCTCACTCTACACTGCCTGCGGCGGCATCAGCCCGGCGTATACCCTGCCGGTGGTGCTGGACGTTGGCACCAACAACCAGCAGTTGCTCAACGATCCGCTCTATATGGGCTGGCGCCACCCGCGCATTACCGACGATGAGTACTATCAGTTTGTCGACGATTTCATTCAGGCCGTGAAGCACCGCTGGCCGGACGTTCTGCTGCAGTTTGAAGACTTCGCGCAGAAAAACGCGATGCCGCTGCTGAACCGCTATCGAGATGAGATCTGCTCCTTTAACGACGACATCCAGGGTACCGCATCCGTGACCGTGGGTACGCTTATCGCCGCCAGTCGTGCAGCTGGCAGCCAGCTGAGCTACCAGAAAATCGTCTTCCTGGGCGCAGGCTCTGCGGGCTGCGGTATTGCCGAGCAGATTATCGCCCAGACGCAGCGCGAAGGGTTAAGCGAAGAGCTGGCACGTTCCCGCGTCTTTATGGTTGACCGTTTCGGCCTCCTGACCGACGGTATGCCAAACCTGCTGCCGTTCCAGACCAAGCTGGTGCAGAAGCGCGAAAACCTGAAAAACTGGGATACCGACAACGAAGTCCTTTCCCTGCTGGACGTAGTGCGCAACGTGAAGCCGGATATTCTGATCGGCGTTTCCGGGCAAACCGGTCTCTTTACCGAAGAGATTATTCGCGAGATGCACAAGCACTGCGAGCGCCCTATCGTGATGCCGCTGTCTAACCCGACTTCCCGCGTGGAAGCGACGCCGCAGGACATCATCGCCTGGACCGAAGGTAACGCGCTGGTTGCGACCGGCAGTCCGTTCGATCCGGTGGTGTGGAAGGATAAAACCTATCCGATTGCCCAGTGCAACAACTCGTACATCTTCCCGGGCATTGGTCTGGGGGTGATCGCCTCCGGCGCGTCCCGCATTACCGACGAAATGCTGATGTCGGCGAGCGAAACCCTTGCGGGTTACTCTCCGCTGGTCAATGACGGAGAAGGGCTGGTGCTGCCGGAACTGAAAGACATTCACAAGGTGTCGCGCGCCATCGCGTTTGCGGTAGGTAAAATGGCTCAGCAGCAGGGCGTGGCGGTGAAAACCTCTGCCGACGCGCTGCAGCAGGCCATCGACGACAACTTCTGGAAGCCTGAATACCGTAGCTATCGCCGTACCTCGATTTAATTCGCTTTGACCGTTCCCACTCCCTGCGGGAGACGCAGTGCGGCCCAATCGCCCGGTGGCGCTTCGCTTACCGGGCCTACGGGGGCTCTCCCTGTGGGCTCAGGAATCCCAGTAATTTTTTTACCGGAAGCGATGAATGTTGCTTCAGGAAAATGAATGACTTACAGCGACGCCCTGGTCCGGCTGTAAATCGCCGAAGCGTTTCCGTAAGGCCGGGGCGAGGCGCAGGGATGCGCCGAGAGGGCGTGGCCTGCAGGGATGCAGGCTCATGCCCGACCCGATAGCCTGAAGGAATAAGCTGAGGGCATCGCGAAGCGGCGATTTACCGCCGGGAGCCCGGGTCGCCAGGGTGGTGGCGACTGCACTGAACCCCATATCCTGGACACCAGATCATAAAATCTGGAGGTTCAGATGAGATATCCTTTTCACATTCGTCTTGCGGCTGTACAGCATTACATGACTGGTGAGTCGAGCATTAAAGAAACAGCACATCTGTTCAGTGTTGGCCGGACGCCTCTTACCCGCTGGATACGGGCTTACAGGCGTCAGGGAAAGGCCGGGCTGGAGGACCGTCCTGCACGGGCCTATACTTCAGCTTTCAGGCTCCGCGTAATCCGTTATGTTACTGAACACGGTTGCAGCTATGCGGAAGCTTCAGCGCGCTTTGCCATTCCAAATGAATCGCTCATTCTCGACTGGACAAGACGTTACCGGAAAGGAGGCGCACAGGCGCTTAATACAGCCAAACCCGGGCCCGCTATGTCACAGAAAAAGTTTATACCTGACTCCAGACCGCTCAGTGAGATGACTCCCTCAGAACTTCTGAGAGAGCTGGAATATCTGCGGGCGGAAAATGCATATTTAAAAAAGCTCAAAGCCCTGAGGGAGGAAAACGCTCTCAGGGAACAGCAGAAAAAACGCGAGTGATACAGAGTTTGCTTGCAGACCACCGACTTGTTTACCTGTTATGTGCCGCAGGGCTGGCGCGTAGCACGTATTATTACCAGCTCTCCAGACCTGTCACTCAGTCGGAGCGGTATGCATCTGCTGTCAGTGCTATGTCCACCATCAGTCAGAGAAATGCACAACGCTACGGCTACCGAAGAATGACGGTGGCGCTGCGTAATGAAGCCTTCATCCTGAACCATAAAACGGTTCGCATATTGATGAAAAAGTATGGCCTGACATGTCAGTTACGCCGAAGGAAATACCGTTCCTGTATGGCTGGAGGCGGACTGGCTTCAGATAATCTGCTTGCCCGTAACTTCACTGCTGCATGCAGTGGAATAAAGTGGTGCACAGACGTGACGGAGTTCCGTGCCGGTGGTCAAAAACTGTTCCTGTCAGCCCTTCAGGACCTGTTCAATAATGAAATAGTGGCCTGGCAAACATCAACCAGTCAGTCACAACCTCTGGTCTGCAGGATGCTAAAAAAAGCGCTTAAAGCATGCAGAAACAAAGAAGGCGCGATGCTACACAGCGATCAGGGCTGGGCTTACCGAACACCTGTATGGCGCAGAATGCTGGCTGAAGCGGGCATCACACAAAGTATGTCGCGTAAGGGTAACTGTCTGGATAATGCAGTGATGGAAAACTTCTTCAGTCATCTGAAAGTAGAGATGTATTACAGGAAAAAGTACAGTTCAGTGAAAGAACTGGAAAGCGATATTGGCAGATATATTCGCTATTACAACACCGAACGAATCAGTTTAAAAACGGGCGGGATGAGTCCGGTACAATACCGGACGCTGGCAGAGCAACAATGAAATCGCAGTGTCCAGGTTTAGGGGTTCAGTGCAGACTGAGCCACCCTGGCACGTTCACCGGTCACATCGTTAAAGAGTAGCAAGGAACATAAAGTGAACGGAATGACCACCAGAGCCGTATGTTCCCCTCACCCTAACCCTCTCCCAAAGGAGAGGGAATTACATTCGTCCCACCCACTAGCCAAACCCCTTTTCCCCCGCTACACTCCTTTCATCCATTAACCCACTGAATATATAGGGAGGCCAATTATGCTGTATCGTGAAATTTTCAATGTTTCACATACATTTGGTGATCGCACCAGCTCAAGCGTTATCGGTATCGTGCTGCGATAACTTCTGCTTGAGCGAAGACACCAACCCCTGAAATCCCTTCTCTCGGGCTTACTGAGTTATCGTCAGCGATGTTTGACGAGGCATAAACATGCCTGTAACTCTTGGGTAAGCAACAATGAGCACTTTACTCACTACACAATCTTTACGCGTTGATACGGCGTTTGGCACGCTCTTCGACTCACTCTCCTTTACGCTGAAAAAAGGCGACCGCATTGGCCTGCTGGGCGACAACGGCTGCGGCAAAAGTACGCTGCTGAAGGTGCTGGACGGCACGGACTCCCCTGCCGCCGGAACGGTAGCACTGGCCGGGCACTGCCTGATGGCGCGCGTGGAGCAACATCTTCCGGACGCTATTTTTCCGCTAACGATGCTGGATGCCGTCCTGGCCCAGTTGCCCTCAACTGAACGGGAAAGCCTGCGCTGGAAAGCAGAAACGCTGCTGGCGAGCATGGGCTTCACGCCGCAGGATATGATGCTGCAATCCGCCACGCTGAGCGGCGGGCAACACACCCGCCTGCTGCTGGCGCGGGCGCTGATTCACGAGCCGGACCTGCTCCTGCTGGATGAACCCAGCAACCACCTGGACCTCCCGACCATGCTCTGGCTGGAACACTTCCTACAGAACTGGTCGGGCAGCTTTGTACTGGTCTCGCATGACAGACAGCTGCTGGATGCCGTCACCAACGGCAGCTGGATCCTGCGCGATAAAACGCTTCACTACTTCGCCCTTCCCTGCACGGCCGCCCGCAAGGCGCTTGAAGCAAAGGATGAAAGCGATGCCCAGCGCCACAAGGCCGAGCAAAAGGAGATCGACCGCGTGACCGCCAGCGCGAAGCGGCTGGCGACCTGGGGCAAGGTTTACGACAACGAAGACCTGGCCCGCAAAGCCAAACAGATGGAAAAACAGGTCGAACGGCTGAAGGAGAGCCAGACGGCGCTCACGGCAGGCAGCCAGTGGACGTTAACCCTGCGCGGCGACGCGCTGCGGGCTGACCGTCTGCTGGAGATGGAAAACCTTAGCGTCCCGCCTGCGCCCGGGCTACCGCCGCTGTTTAACATCGACATGGCGCGGCTAAAAAGCGGCGATCGCGTGGCGATTGTCGGGCGTAACGGCTGCGGCAAATCGTCGCTGATGAGGCTTATCTGGCAACAGTTTGCCGATGAGTCCCCAGACAGTGGGTTGAAAATCCACCCGCGCTTGTCGCCAGGCTATTACGACCAGACGCTGAATCAGCTGCCGGACAACGCCACGCTGCTCGACGCGCTGGAGCCTTTCGCGCCGGATCCGCAGAACCGCAAAATGGCACTGATAAGCGCGGGTTTCCCGTGGGCGCGTCACGGGCAAACGGTCAGCACGCTCAGCGGTGGTGAACGCTCGCGCCTGCTGTTCGTAGGCCTGACGCTCGCCCGCTATAGCCTGCTGATGCTGGATGAGCCGACCAACCACCTGGACATGGAAGGCAAAGAGGCGCTGGCGCAAACCCTTCAGCAGTTCGAAGGCGGCGTGCTGCTGGTCAGCCACGATCGTCAGTTAATTAGCCAAAGCTGCAACCGTTTCTGGCTGATTGAAGAGGGAAAGCTGAGCGAGTGGCACGATGCAGAAGCGGTGTTTGAGCGTCTGCGTGAAAGCGCGGGGCTGGTGACCACCGCCGCGCCAGTCATGGATGCGGAGACGGTTCAATCCTCACCGTATGACGATCTGCTCGAACGGCTGGTCGCGCTGGAAACGCTGCTGGAAGACGATCTGGCGCGTAAGCCGAAGCATCAAAAGCCGCAGCTACAGGCGCAATGGCGTAAAGAGATAGAGGAGATAGAAGCACAGCTGTAAGTCTGCGCCCGGCGAGCATCTCGCCGGGCCAGAATTTTCCCCCTTAATTATTAGAGGAACGCCGTATTCTTAATCTGAAATCGAATCAAATGATGACATTATGTTGCCGCAGCCTTGCATTACCAGGCTAATGTATTAATCCTTAAGAGGTACTACACCTGCTATGCAGATTCTTATCATGAACAAGGAGATACACATGAAGGCTGCTGTTGTCACTCAGGATCACCAGGTCAACGTTACCGAAAAAACCTTACGCCCGCTAAAGCATGGGGAAGCCCTGCTGAAGATGGAGTGCTGTGGCGTATGCCATACCGACCTCCACGTGAAGAACGGTGATTTCGGCGATAAAACCGGGGTTATCCTGGGCCATGAAGGGATTGGTATCGTAAAAGAAGTCGGCCCTGGCGTGAAGTCGCTGAAAGTCGGCGACCGCGCAAGCGTGGCCTGGTTCTTTGAAGGCTGCGGCCACTGCGAATACTGTAATACCGGCAACGAAACCCTGTGCCGTGACGTGAAAAACGCCGGTTATTCCGTCGACGGCGGGATGGCGGAAGAGTGCATCGTTACCGCGGATTACGCGGTAAAAGTGCCGGACGGTCTGGATTCGGCGGCGGCCAGCAGCATCACCTGCGCTGGCGTCACCACCTATAAAGCAGTGAAGGTGTCGGGTATTAAACCGGGCCAGTGGATTGCGATTTACGGTCTGGGCGGGCTGGGCAACCTCGCGCTGCAGTACGCCAAAAACGTCTTTAACGCCAAAGTCATCGCCCTTGACGTTAACGACGAACAGCTGAAGCTGGCGGCCAGCATGGGTGCGGATCTCACCATCAACTCCCGCAGCGAAGATGCCGCTAAAATTGTGCAGGAGAAAACCGGCGGCGCGCATGCCGCAGTCGTCACTGCCGTCGCAAAAGCCGCCTTCAACTCAGCCGTTGATGCCGTGCGTGCCGGTGGCCGCGTGGTCGCCGTTGGCCTGCCGCCGGAAGCGATGAGCCTCGACATTCCTCGCCTGGTGCTGGACGGCATTCAGGTGGTGGGTTCGCTGGTCGGTACCCGTCAGGATCTGCAGGAAGCCTTCCAGTTCGCCGCTGAAGGCAAGGTCGTGCCGAAAGTCACGATGCGCCCGATCGAGGATATCAACGCCATCTTTAAAGAGATGGAACAGGGCCAGATCCGCGGCCGTATGGTGATTGACCTGCGTTCATAATCACCCACCGTTCAATTACCGCTCCTGACAGGGGCGGTTTTTTTATAGCCATTTTCCGGCAATCCTTATCTTAATTCCTTTGTTCCCTTGTTTTCCCCCGCGCCCGATGATGAATCCGACGCTAACAAGAAGATAACAAAGGAATTCACCATGCAAACCCCATTTCGTCTGCCGCTGCTGACGGCGCTCATTCTGACGACAACCGCAGCCTGGTCCGCGGATGCGCCCGTCAAAGGCGGCACGCTGATTTATCTGGAGCAACAGGCGCACACCAACCTCTATCCGCCTGCCGGTGGCTTTTACCCGAACGGCGGCATTCTGAACCAGATCACCGACAAACTGACGTGGCAGAACCCAAAGACGCTGCAGGTGGAACCGTGGGTAGCCGAAAGCTGGACCACCAACGCCGATAAAACCGAATACACCTTTAAAATTCGCCCCGGCATCACCTTCTCCGACGGCACGCCGCTGGACGCCAACGCCGTAGCGAAAAACTTTGATACCTACGGCTTAGGTAACAAGGCGCAGCGCCTGCCGGTGTCAGAAGTGATCAATAACTACGATCGCAGCGAAGTGGTCGACCCGCTGACCGTGAAGTTCTACTTCAAAAAACCGTCGCCCGGGTTCCTGCAGGGCACCGCCACAATCGGGTCGGGCCTGGTCTCACTCAGCACGCTGAAGCGCAACTTTGAAGAGCTGGGTGATGCCCGGCATATCATTGGCTCCGGCCCGTTTGTGGTGAAGGACGAGAAGCTGGGTCGCGAAGTGACGCTGGAAGCGCGTAAGGACTACCAGTGGGGACCGAAAAACCTGGCGCAGCAGGGTCCAGCCAATCTTGACGGCATCAAGTTTATCGTGACCCAGGAGGACAGCGTGCGCGTCGGCGCCCTGCTGGCCGGTCAGGCAGATTTTATTCGTCAGGTGCAGGCGTATGACGAAAAGCAGGCGACAGACCAGGGCTATAAAATCTACGCCGCCCCGACGCGCGGGGTGAATGACAGCATCAGCTTCCGCCCGGATAACCCGCTGGTCTCCGATATTCGCGTACGCCAGGCGCTGCTGCATGCCACCAATGCAAAACAGGTGGTCGAGACCCTCTTCTCGGCCAACTATCCGCAGGCGAAGTCGGTGATTGCCGATTCCGCCGCAGGCTTTGTCGACCTCAGCGACAAATTGACCTTTGACCCGGCAAAAGCCAACCAGCTGCTGGACGAAGCGGGCTGGAAAGCGGGCGGCGACGGGATCCGCGCCAAAGACGGCCAGCGGCTGGCGCTGACGGTGTATGAATCCCTGCCGCAGCCGCAAAATAAAGAGGTGCTGCAGCTGGTTGCCCAGCAGTGGCGACAGGTGGGCGTGGCGCTGAGCGTTAAAGCCGGTGACGCAGGCAGCCGCACGCTGGATAACCTTGATCCGCTGAAAACCCCGTTAACCGTCTCCGAAGTAGGCCGAGCCGATCCGGACGTGGTGAAAAGCATGTTCTACCCCGCAAATCGCGACGCGCTGCTGCAAAAAGGCGGCTCCAGCGACAAGGTCAAAAGCTTCCGTGACGACAAGCTGAATGAACTGCTGGTGAACATTTCTGCTGAAGTCGATCCGCAAAAACGCCTGCAGCTGACCGGCGATGCCCAGCGCTACCTGCTGGACAACGCCTACGTCATTCCAATTTTCGAAGAGCCGCAGGTCTTTGCCGGTGCGCCGTGGCTGAAAGGCGTCAATTTTGAAGCGGTCGGCCGCCCGTCGTTCTACGGCGCGTGGATTGAGAAACACTGAGGAGCTGACGATGCGCCACGCACTTCTTCAACGCTTTGGGCACGGGCTGCTGGTACTGTGGGCCGCCTTTACCCTCTCGTTCGTGTTGCTCCAGGTGCTGCCGGGCGACGCGGTGCTGATTAAATTTCAGAACCCGGACCTGGGCTTGAGCCCGGCGCAAATCGAGGAGATGCGCGTGGCCTATGGCGCGGACAGCCCGCTGTGGCAGCAATACGGCCATACGCTGCTGGCGATGCTGCGCGGGGATTTCGGCTATTCGTTACAGGCCGGGGTGCCGGTCAGCGAGCTGATTGCCAGCAATCTGCCGGATACCCTGAGTCTCGCCCTGCCCGCGTTTGTACTCGCAGTCCTGCTGGCGTTTGCGCTGGCCTTTGCGTCGCGCCTGCCGGGTCTGCGCTGGCTGAGTAATACCCTGCAGTCGCTGCCGGTCCTGTTTATCTCTTTACCGACGTTCTGGCTGGGGATTGCCCTCATCCAGCTCTTTTCTTTCCAGCTGCGGCTAATCCCGGTGATTAACCCGACGCCGCTGCAGGGGCTGATCCTGCCGATCGTGACCGTCGCGATCCCGATCTCCGCCCCGCTGGCACAAATCCTGATGCGCAGCCTCGACCAGGTGGCGACGCAGCCGTTTGTCGCCGTCGCCCGGGCAAAAGGGCTGAGTGAAACCGCCGTCCTGTGGCGTCACGTTACCGGCAACGCCCTGCTGCCGGTCCTGAATATTGCCGGATTGCTGCTGGGCGAGCTGATTGCCGGGGCGCTGATCACGGAAACCGTTTTTGGCCGCAGCGGGCTCGGACAGCTGACCCAGCAGGCGGTGAATAACCAGGATATCGCCGTGCTTCAGGCGGTCGTGATGATTTCCGCCCTCGGTTTTGTCCTGATCAATCTGCTGGTGGATCTGCTGATGCCGCTGCTGGATCCCCGTCTGCAACCCCTTTCAGGAGGTGCTTCATGAGCCTTGTCGATTACGCAGCCGCGGCGCGAAAACGCGTCCCCAGCTGGCAGGGCGTCGAATGGCAGCCCGGACTGTGGCTGGCATGGGCGGTGATTATTATCGCCGTTTTTGCCGCCGTGGCGCCCGGCCTGTTAACCCACTACAGCCCGATTGAGGGCATCGCCGGCGCACAGCGCCTGGCGCCTCAGGCGGAACACTGGCTCGGCACCGATCAGCTTGGCCGCGATGTTTACACCCGTATTGTTTATGGTGCGTCCCACTCCCTTAGCGCGGCGCTCGCCGCCGTCACGATGGGGCTGGTGGTGGGCACCGGCCTGGGGGTTATCGCCGGGGCGTTCGCCGGACGCGTCGAGTCTCTGCTGATGCGTGTCGTCGACGTGCTGTTGTCCATCCCGTCTCTGCTGCTCTCGCTGACGGTCATTATTCTGCTCGGGTTTGGCACCGTTAACGCCGCGATTGCCGTCGGCGTTGCCTCCATTGCCAGCTTCGCCCGCCTCGCGCGCGGTGAAGTGGTGCGCATCCGCCATACGGATTATGTCGAGGCGGCGTTTGGCAGCGGCGGGACGTTTTTCGCCGTGCTGTGGCGACACATCCTGCCCAACGCGTTAACCGCCGTCCTCGCCTTTGCCACGCTGCAGTTTGGTCAGGCCATCCTGGCGCTCTCCACGCTGAGCTTTCTCGGTTACGGCACCCCGCCGCCCGTGCCGGAATGGGGCTTATTGATTGCCGAAGGCCGTAACTATCTCTCTACCGCCTGGTGGTTAACCACCTTCCCCGGCGTCGTCGTCATCGCCGTGGTGCTGGCCACCAATCGTATCAGCCAACAGTTCAGCGGAGGTCGCTAATGACCGTTCTCTCAGTGGAAAATTTGACGATCAGCTACCGCACCGCACGCCAGTGGAGAGAGGTGGTGCATAACGTCAGCTTCACGCTCGGGCGAGGGGAAATGCTGGCGTTTGTCGGTGAATCCGGATCCGGCAAAACGACCACGGCACAGGCAATCATTGGCCTGTTGGCGGATAACGCCCGGCGCGATGCGGGAAAAATCGTGCTCAACGGCGAGGAGATTAGCCGGTGGTCCGCTAAACGTCTCGATACCCTTCGCGGGGCGCGAATTAGCCTGGTTCCGCAGGATCCGGGTAATTCGCTCAATCCGGTGAAGACCATCGGCTCGCAGGTCGGAGAGATTATTCAGCTACACCAGAAAGTGACCCGCGCCGAGCGCGACGAGCAGGTGCTCACCCTGCTGACAAAGGTCGGCCTGAGCCACCCCGAACAGCGCATGACGCAGTATCCCCATCAGCTCTCCGGCGGGATGAAACAGCGCGTGTTGATTGCCATCGCCATTGCCCTGCGCCCGGACGTGATCGTTGCCGATGAGCCCACCAGCGCACTGGATGTGACGGTGCAAAAACGCATTCTCGATCTGCTGGATATCCTGCGGCGGGAATCGGGCACTGCCGTTCTGTTTGTCACCCACGATCTGGCCCTGGCCGCCCAGCGCGCGGACAGGCTGCTGGTTTTTCGCGATGGCGAAATTCAGGAGCAAGGCAGCACCGTCGATATTGTCCGTACGCCGCAGCACGCCTACACCCGTCAGCTGCTGAGCGATCTCCAGGGCCAGCGCCTGACCATTGCCCCGGTATCAGGTCTTCCGCTCGCGTCACCGGCCATTCGCGCCCGCGCCATCAGCAAACGATTCTCGTTGGGCAAAGGTCATCAGCTTCAGGCGCTGGATCGGGTGACGTTTGACGTCAGGCGCGGCAGCACGCATGCGCTGGTCGGTGAATCCGGCTCCGGGAAGACCACCCTCGCCCGTATTTTGCTGGGTTTTGAACAGGCCGACAGCGGACAGGTCATTATTGATGATATTGATGCCACCACGCTCAGCCGCGAGGCCCGTCGTCAGCTGCGCCAGAAGATCCAGTTTGTCTACCAGAACCCGTTTGCCTCTCTCGACCCGCGTCAGACGCTGTTTGACATCATCGAAGAGCCCCTGAAGAACTTTTCTCGCCTCGGTAAGGCGGAGCGAAAGGCTCGGGTGGAAACCGTGGCGCAGCGGGTTGCCCTGCCCGTCGAACTCCTGGGCCGCACCGCCCGGGAACTTTCAGGCGGACAGCGTCAGCGCGTGGCCATCGCCCGGGCGCTGATCCTCGAGCCGACCATTCTGGTGCTGGACGAAGCCACCTCGGCGCTGGACGTCACCGTGCAGGCGCAGATTCTGGCTCTGCTTCAGCAGCTGCAGCAGCAGCTGGGATTAACCTACCTGTTCATCACGCACGATCTTTCTACCGTCCGTCGGATCGCCCACAGCGTCACGGTGCTGCGCAGCGGTCAGGTAGTCGAACACGGCGACGTCGGAACCTTATTTGCATCGCCGCAGAACGATTATACCCGCGAGCTGATTGACGCCATTCCCCATTTTTCACCCGCTACGGAGGAGTTCGCATGACGCGAAAACGCCTGGGATTTTTCACCCGCCTGCTTGACGACGCTACGCCGAAGGAGCGCTATCGTCTGGCAACTGAACAGATCCGCCACGCCGAACGCCACGGTTTTGACAGCGCCTGGATTGCGCAGCACCACTTTCACGAAACTGAAGGCGGACTGCCGTCGCCGCTGCTGTTTCTGGCACACGTAGCCGCACATACCGAAACCATCCGCCTGGGTACGGCCATCATTACCCTGCCGATGGAAAACCCGCTCCGCGTCGCAGAAGATGCCGCCGTGCTGGATTTACTCGCCAATGGCCGTCTTGAAGTCGGTTTTGGTTCAGGCGGCACACCGACCTCATTTCTGCCGTTCGGCATGACGTTTGAGGCGCGTGGCGCGGCCTTTGCCGACCATTTGCATGTGATTCAAAGCGCCTGGCGCGGGGATTCGCTCACCCATCCGGATAACCACCTTTACCCGCCTGCGCCACAGCTGGCCGACCGTATCTGGATTGCCACCTTTTCGGTCGACGGTGCCGTTCGCGCCGCGCAGGCCGGACACGGTTTAATGCTCTCCCGCACGCAGCCGCGCCCGGCAGACCAGTTGGATTTAACGCTCGACGCGATCCAGAACCCGATTGTGGATGCCTACCTAGAGGCACTGCCCGCCGGTATCGCACCGCGCATTCTGGCTTCCCGTACGGCATTCGTCGCCGACAGCGACGACTATGCGCTCAAGGTCGCCACACCGGGTCTCACGAAACAAGCCCAGCAGCATCGAGCCGCCGGGCACGCGGTTAAAGGTGACACCGTCACCGATTTTCGTCGCCAGTTCGACGCCCATATCGGTTCGCCCGAGACGGTGCTGCGCTCGCTGCAGGCCGATTCCGTTCTCCGGCGCGCCACGGACATCTCATTCCAGGTCCATTCGGTCGAGCCCACCCATCGCGACACCCTGCGCTCCATCGAACTGATCGCTGAACATATTGCCCCCCATATCCATTGAGGAGATACCTATGTCATTAAGTCACGACATTCTCGCCGAGCTGGCGGAAATTAAACCCGGTTCCCCTCTGGCAGAGGCGCGCGCCACGCGTGATGCCGCCACTCGCCACGCGCAGGGCAGCTACGAAATCTTATTTACCCAGCAGGATAGCGATTTTGCGCTGGACGAGCGCTTCGCCGTGGCGGCAAAAGTCGCCAGGTGGCACAACGCGGAGGCGCTGGCCGCGCACTATGCGGGGTTTGGCCTGGCCGACCCGACCTCTGAACGCCTGACCCCGGCGCTCAATTTCGCGCGGCTGCTGACCTTCTCCCCCGTCGAAGCCACGCCGGCATCGTTAAAAGCGCTGACCCAGGCGGGATGGAGCAAGGAAGGCATCGTGACCCTGGCGCAGCTTATCGCGTTTGTCAGCTTCCAGAGCCGACTCATCACCGGACTGCGGCTGCTGAACGACAAACCCATCGCCAAAAGCGATGCGCCGGTGGCGGCAGGCATCTGGCACACGACCGCCACCACGGCTACCGGAAAGGCGGCTCCCGTCGCCTTCACCCAGCAGGAACTGGGCTGGGAGCCATGGATCGCTGCCAAACCGCTGGCGGATTTTCGTGACGATGAGGTTGCCATCCTTGCAAAATTTGGCCATACCGATTCCGACTATTTCCGCCTGCTGGGGCGCAACCTGCCGGTGCTTGAACAGCGTACGCTAACGGATAAAGGGATTTTTTATACGCCGGGGGGATTGCCGCGCGCCGAGCGCGAGCTGGCGGCAACGGTTGCCAGTAAAATTAACGGCTGCATCTACTGCGCATCTGTCCATGCGCGCAAAGCCAGCCAGCTGTCAAAGGATGACCCGGCGGTAGAGGCCCTGCTGGCCGTGCGTCCGGGACAATCCCTGAACGAGGGACAATCTGCGCGCTGGCAGGCGGAAATCGATTTTGCAGCGGCGCTGTCGGTTACCCCACCTGCCGCCACGCCGCTGCACCTTGCCGCGCTGGAAAAAGAGGGGCTGGATACCTTAGCCCAGCTTGACCTGGTGCAGTCCGCCGCGTTCTTCGCCTGGGCCAACCGCCTGATGCTGACCCTGGGTGAGCCCTGGCTTGCCTGACTTCAATCAGGCTAGCGCACGCGCGTTAGCCTGAGCCCGTCTGGCCCACAGGTAACCGTAGATCAACAGCGCGCTCATGGCAGAGAACGAGAGTATCGCCGCAGGCAGCGTGACGTAGCGCCAGCTAAAGCCGAGGGTAATCATCATCCCGCCAAAGTACGCCCCGATCGCGCTGCCGAGATTAAACGCCATCTGCCCCCCTGCCGCCCCCAGCATTTCGCCACCCTTCGCATTTTGCAGAAGCAGGATCTGCAGCGGCGCAGAGAGCGCGAACAGCCCGGCACAGCAGATAAAGCCCATGATCAGCGAGGCCGTTTTGAGTTCACCACAGGCGAAAAGCAGCAGCAGCGAGGCGACAATCACCATGTCGGTGGTCGCCGCAATGCGCAGCGGGCTAAAACGCCCCGAGAGTTTGCCGCTCAACAGGTTGCCCAGCACCATGCCAAGCCCCATCAGCATCATGATGATCGTCATCACGCCTTCGGTGAAGCCTGAAACGTTGACCATAAACGGTTTAACGAAGCTGAACCACGCGAATACCCCGGCGTTGCCAAACATGGTGGCGGCAAAAATCAGCCAGGGTTCTGGTTTTTTCAGAAAGTGGAACTGCTCGGTCAATTTGATTTCTGATGTGTCGTGGATGTCCGGCACCCAGAGCAGAACCGAGAGGATCACCAGCGCGTCGAACACCGCAATCAGGAAAAAGGTATAACGCCAGCTGAACTGGTGCCCCAGCCAGGTACCCAGAGGGACGCCTACCAGGTTGGCCACGGTCATCCCGGCGATCATTCCCGCCACTGCGACCGTCACCTTCCCCGGCGGCGCAATTTTAGAGAGGATAATCGCCCCGACGCCGAAAATCGCGCCGTGCGGAAAACCGGAAATTAAGCGTCCCGTCGCCAGCCAGAAATATGATGATGAAAAGGTAAACAGGGCGTTCCCCACCGCGCACAGGGCAACCAGAAACAGCAGCGTCGTTTTTAACGAGAACTTGCCTGAGAACAGCGCCATAATCGGGGCGCCAATCACCACGCCGAAGGCATAAAACGAGATCATATTCCCGGCGGAGGGAATCGAAATACCGGTGTCATGCGCCAGCTCGGTTAACACGCCCATAATGCCAAACTCGGCCATGCCCAGGCCAAATGTGCCAAGCGCCAACGAAAATATTGTCTTTTTCATACCTCAACCACGGGTTAATCACTCGCAGCGGGCATTATTGAATAATCTTGTATGGTGAGCCAGTTCAAACTGGCAGACTGACACGTTAATCCATTTATACAGTGCACGCTGTGAATATTGTCAGCCGATAATCGCGATGCCAAGGCGTTCCATAATTTGCGACACTTGATAACTGTCCAGCTTAACGCCCTGTAGATCAGTGCCACGCACGTCCAGTTCACCCAGTTCCGAATTGGTTAAATCGCAGTGTGTGAAATTTGCTGCACGCCAGTCAAATGAAGAAAACTCGCCGCCTGACATATCCGAACCACTGAAAGTTGCCCCCAGGATCTGCGCGCCGTTCCAGCGGTTTTCCCACAACTCGCATTTTTCCAGAACCACCTTCGAAAAATTGGCATAGCTCAAGTTGCTTTTTGTTATATAAGCACTGCAAAACCAGGTACGCGTGGTGATCATGTTCATAAAACTGGCACCGCGAAAATCAGCCCCTTGCGCCCTGCATTCACGGATTTCGATGCCTAAGGCATTCGAATGCCTGAAATCTGCCATCGATAAATCGCAGCTTTTGAAAATAGCATCTTTAAGCTGCGCCCGAGTAAACTTAGCGCCCTGCTGGCTTTCCCGGTCATAGAACTGACAGCCGATAAACTCCGTGCTGGTTAAATCCGTGCCTGAAAAGTCGCAGTTACGAAAGATCGCATTCTCTATTTTCTCGCCGGTAAAACGAGTACGACCGATTTTTTCGCCCTCAAAAATCAATGCCATCACACCACCTGTTTATTCATACAGTACCATTCACCATTCTACCTCGTTCCCTGATGAAGAGAAACACGCTTATCAGACACACATATCAAAAATTCCCGCGAAGGTTGCAGGTCAGCATTACACTTCAAAGTGTTAGTTCCTTCTATGCACATCACACGTTCCGGAGATGAGGATTATCATGGGAAACGCAAAACAGAATAAAACCAAAGCAGTGACCGTGACCAAAGCGAGTGTAGATAGCGTGGTTAAACCCGTGCTGAAGACCAAAGAGTACGAAAAAGAGCTTCGTCGCCTGCATGTGGAACTGGTTAAGCTCCAGCAGTGGGTCGTCGCCAAAGGACTCAAGGTGTGTATTGTTTTTGAAGGACGCGACGGTGCCGGTAAAGGCGGCACCATCAAAGCGATCACCGAGCGCGTCAGCCCTCGCGTGTTTCGCGTTGTTGCGCTCCCTGCCCCAACTGAAAAAGAAAAAAGCCAGCTCTACTTCCAGCGCTATGTACCGCACCTGCCTTCGGCAGGCGAGATCGTGATATTCGATCGCAGCTGGTATAACCGCGCGGGCGTTGAGCGGGTTATGGGGTTCTGCACGGAGGAACAAGTGGAGAAATTTTTGGATGGCGCACCGGTGATGGAAAAAGCGATGGTCGATGCCGGAATTATCCTGCTGAAGTACTGGCTGGAGGTGACGCCTAAAGAGCAGGAGCGTCGCCTGCGCGACCGTATTAACGATGGTCGTAAGATCTGGAAGCTATCGCCGATGGATATTAAATCCTTTAACCTGTGGGACGAGTATACCCTCGCGCGCGACGCCATGTTTGAAGCCACCGATACCGCATGGGCGCCGTGGTTTGTGGCACGTTCAGAAGATAAAAAACGCGTGCGACTGAATATTATTTCGCACCTGCTTTCGCAGATCCCGTATAAAGAAATACACGTAGACAAGGTGGATTTACCGAAACGAAAAATCGGCAAAGTCAAACCCACAAAATATCCTTTCCGCTATGTGGAGGAGCGGTTCTGATATAACTGGAAGCCGCCTCGCAGAATAGATATTACCAGGAGAAACGGTATTGTTTTTTGTTGGCTGCGGTTGATAATGACCGCACCAACAAAGGAGATAACGATGAAACATACCACAGAAACAGAGCTGGGCCAGAACATCGCACCGCGTAAGCCCTTGTGTCATGCAGAACATAACTCAACCAGGCGGCATCAGCCATCAGACGAAGATCGTGCATTTATACGGGCAATGAATGAGTTTGTAGAAAAACATGGAACCATTACTGATGATGAGTTTTTCAGGGTGCTTTAATGCTAAGACAATTTAATGTTTATCGGAATACATCATTCGCAACACGGGACAAGCTGCCTTATTATATGCTTATTCAGGATGATTGCTATGACGACCTTGCCACACGCGTCATCGTACCGCTCGCAAGAAATAATAAGTTACCGTTATGGTAGAGCCATCTGGCTCCAGGCGTAAATATCGATTTTGAAACGTTTCTGATTTATTCGCCAATGATAACTAACCTTAACAACAACAAAATAAATCCTAAAGACTTTGTTTGTAATTTACGCAACGCACGTCATGACGTTATAGCGGCAATTGATCGTTTATTGACTAACACATGACGCCAGCCGGTCAGGCATTTTCCCTGCTCGCGCAAGCGCAGCGCCGCCGGGCAAAGCCGACGGCGCAGGGCTCACTTCAATCCTTCCGTACTTTCCTGTTTCGCTTCCAGACGCTCCACATCACGATACCAGCGCGGATGATGCTTCTGCGCCCAGCGGCGGCTCACCTTCCCTTCAATCATCCCTTTGATTGACCCTTTCACCCAGAACGCCATATACATATGGATCAGGATGGCGTGGATCAAAATGATGGCCGACGTGGCGTGGATAAGCAGCGCGTAACGCACCACCTGAATCGGGAAGTAGTGGGCAAAGTACGGACGCCAGATAATGACACCGGTCACCAGCAGCACAAAAATCATGCTCATGATGGTCCAGAACATCATCTTCTGGCCGGCGTTGTATTTGCCCACCTTCGCCACTTTATGCTCGTTACCTTTCAGGACTTCAACAATCCCTTTCACCCACGGGATATCCTGCTTGTCCGGGATGTTGTGATGAACAAAACGCACGAACATAAACATCAGCACCACGAAGATCAGCACGCCGAAGAACGGGTGCAAAATGCGCCCCATCTGCGGCGTACCGAAGGTTTCGGTCAGCCACTGCAGCGTCGGGAAGAAGAATGAAATCCCCGACACCGCCACCAGGAAGAAGCAGATCACCACCGTCCAGTGACAGGCGCGGTCGATAAACTTCGTGCGCACAATCATTTTCGACTTACTCATGATGCTCCTCCTCGTCGTCATCCACCTCTTTGTTTGGCCCAATACCGATGTAGTGATAAATGAGCCCCGCAAAGGTGGCGATAAAGCCCGCCGCAGAGAGCGGTTTAAGTGCCCCTTTCCACAGGTTGATCGAGGTATCGATCGCCGGATCCTTCGGCAGGTTGTGGTACAGCTCCGGCTGGTCGTTATGGTGCAGCACGTACATCACGTGCGTACCGCCCACGCCCTGTGGGTTGTAAATGCCCGCCTTGTCGTAGCCGCGCGCTTTCAGCTTATCGACGCGCGCCTGCGCCACGTCCAGCATCTCTTTCTTGGTGCCGAAGTGGATCGCCCCGGTGGGACAGGTCTTGACGCAGGCAGGCTCCTGCCCGACGCTGACGCGGTCCACGCACAGGGTGCATTTGTATACCCGGTTATCCTCTTTATTGAGGCGCGGAATATTAAACGGACAACCCGCGATGCAGTAGCCACAGCCGATGCAGTTGTCCTGCTGGAAGTCGACGATTCCGTTGGCGTACTGAATAATCGCGCCCGCTGAAGGGCACGCCTTCAGGCAGCCCGGATCTTCACAGTGCATGCAGCCATCTTTGCGGATCAGCCACTCCAGCCTGCCGTTCTGGTCGGTTTCGCTAAAACGCATCACCGTCCAGGATTTGGCGCTCAGATCCGCCGGATTGTCGTAGACACCCACGCAGTGCCCGACCTCATCGCGGATATCGTTCCACTCTGAGCACGCTACCTGGCAGGCCTTGCAGCCCACGCAGGAGGAGACGTCGATAAGCTTGGCGACTTCTGCCTTGTAGTCCCGCGCGCGAGGCGCGGGCGTTATCGGGTTAGTCGCGGAGCGTTTGATAATGTCTTGTGTTTCCATCGCCATTGAATCGCTCCTTACGCTTTCTCGATGTTGACCAGAAACGCTTTGTATTCCGGCGTTTGCGAGTTGGAATCGCCGACGTTTGGCGTCAGGGTATTGGCGATGTAGCCTTTCTGCGCCACGCCTTCAAAGCCCCAGTGAAGCGGGATACCGACGGTTTCCACCTGCTGACCATGCACGTTCAGACTTTGCAAACGACGGGTCACCACCGCCACCGCGCGAATAAAGCCGCGCTTGCTGCTCACCTTCACGCGGTCGCCGTTGGCAATACCTTTCGCCTTCGCCAGCGTCTCGCTGATCTCCACAAACTGTTCCGGCTGCGCGATGGCGTTAAGCCGCGCGTGCTTGGTCCAGGTATGGAAATGCTCGGTCAGGCGGTAGGTCGTACCCACGTACGGGAATTTGTCCTTTTTACCTAAGCGCAGGACGTCGTCTTCGTAGATACGCACCACCGGGCTGGAGACCACGTTCGGGTGCAGCGGGTTGGTCCCCAGTGGCGTTTCCATCGGCTCGTAGTGCTCCGGGAACGGCCCTTCCGCCAGCTTGTTGAGCGCAAACAGGCGTCCCAGCCCTTCCGGCTGCATGATAAACGGCCCGGTGTTGCTGCCCGGCGCGGCGGTGTTGTAGTCCGGGATATCGTTCCCCGTCCATTTCGCCCCGTTCCACTGGATCAGCATGCGCTTCGGATCCCACGGCTTGCCGTTTACGTCTGCAGACGCGCGGTTGTACAGCACGCGACGGTTCAGCGGCCACGCCCATGCCCAGCCCAGCGTATTGCCCAGCCCGGAAGGGTCAGCGTTGTCACGGTTGGCCATCTGGTTACCCTGCTCCGTCCAGCTGCCGGTGTAGATCCAGCAGGACGACGCCGTCGTGCCGTCGTCGCGCAGCAGCGCGAAGCTGTTCAGCAGTTGGCCTTTCTTCGCCACCAGATTGCCGTTAGCATCATAGAGATCCGCCAGCGCCATGCCGTTGTTCTCTTTCGCTACTTCTTCAGACTCGGGACGATCCGGCTGCTTGTAGCTCCAGCTCATCTTCAGCAGCGGCTCAGCGCCTTTGCCGCCTTCGGTGCGGTACATCTCGCGCAGGCGATGGTAAATCCCGGCAAGGATTTCGCCGTCGTTACGCGCTTCACCCGGAGCGTCCTGGCCTTTCCAGTGCCACTGCATCCAGCGGCCGGAGTTGGCTATCGAGCCGTCCTCTTCGGCAAAACAGGTGGACGGCAGGCGGAACACTTCGGTCTGAATCGACGCCGGATCGACATCGTTTGATTCCCCGTGGTTCTGCCAGAAGGTGGAGGTCTCGGTCACCAGCGGATCGATAACGACCATGTACTTCAGCTTGCTCAGGCTGCGAACGACTTTGTTCTTGTCCGGGAAGGAGGCCACCGGGTTGAAGCCCTGGCAGATATATCCCGTGACGTCGCCCTTATCCATCATGTTGAAATACTTGATGACGTCATAAGCCTGATCCCACTTCGGCAGCCACTCAAAGCCCCAGTCGTTCTCTTTCTGCGCCGCATCGCCGTAGAAGGATTTCATCAGGCTGACGTAGAACTTCGGATAGTTGCTCCAGTAGTTCACCTGGTCCGGCAGCGTTGCTTTTGGCGTGTTCGCCGCCAGATAGCTTTGCAGATCCGTCTGCTTTTCAGACGGCAGCGTCAGGTAGCCCGGCAGGCTGGTCGAGAGCAGTCCGAGGTCGGTGAGCCCCTGAATGTTGGAGTGACCGCGCAGGGCGTTCACGCCGCCCCCCGCCATGCCCATGTTGCCGAGCAGCAGCTGGATCATCGCCATGGTGCGGATGTTCTGCGCACCCACGGTGTGCTGCGTCCAGCCCAGCGCGTACAGGAACGTGGTGGTTCTGTCGGCGGCGCTGGTGGAGGCCAGCACTTCACACACCTTCAGGAAGTCCGCTTTCGGCGTGCCGCAGATGTTCTCCACCACGTCCGGCGTATAGCGGGAAACGTGCTGCTTCAGCAGGTTCCACACGCAGCGCGGATGCGTCAGGGTTTCATCACGCATCGCATAGCCGTTTTCATCGAACTGATAGTTCCAGGACGCTTTGTCGTACTGGCGTTTTTCGGCGTCATAGCCGCTAAACAGTCCGTCATCGAAGGCAAAGTCATCCCGCACCAACAGGTTCGCGTTGGTGTAGTGCTTAACGTATTCCGCGTTAATGTTGTTGTTTTCGATCAGGTACAGCAGCACGCCGGACAGGAACGTAATGTCCGTACCGGAGCGGATTGGCGCATAGATATCGGCCACCGATGCCGTACGCGTAAACCGCGGGTCGACGACGATAAGCGTCGCATCGTTGTTGTTTTTCGCTTCCATCGCCCAGCGGAACCCCACCGGATGGGCTTCAGCGGCGTTACCGCCCATCACCACCACGACGTTCGCGTTTTTGATATCAACCCAGTGGTTGGTCATCGCACCGCGACCAAATGTTGGAGCAAGACTTGCTACCGTTGGTCCGTGTCAGACGCGCGCCTGGTTGTCTACCGCCAGCATGCCGAGAGAGCGCACAAATTTTTGCGTCAGCATGCCGGTTTCATTACTTGCCGCAGACGCGCACAGCATCCCGGTGGAAAGCCAGCGGTTAACCGTTACGCCCTGCGCGTTCTTTTCAATAAAGTTGGCGTCGCGGTCGGCTTTCATTAATTTGGCAATACGGGAGAAGGCCTCATCCCAGGAGATTCGCTGCCATTTATCAGAACCCGGCGCGCGGTATTCCGGGTAGCGCAGGCGATTTTCACTGTGAACATAGTCCAGCAGCCCCGCCCCTTTCGGGCAAAGCGCCCCGCGGCTCACCGGATGATCCGGGTCCCCTTCAATGTGGTAAATCGCTTCTCTGGCGTTCTTCGCGCCATCGCCCAGGCTATACATCAAAAGCCCACAACCTACGGAGCAGTATGTGCAAGTGTTACGGATCTCTTTCGCGCGCAGCAGCTTATAGTTGCGTGCCTGAGCCAGCGCCATTTTGGGAGCAAATCCCAGCATGGCTGCCGTTGTTCCGGCCATACCGCCCGCGCAGATTTTAAAAAATTGTCTGCGGCTGACGTCCATCGTTGTCCTCGTGTTCATATAAGACTTCGCGCCGCAAACTAGCAGTAAAGTCCCTGATTTTTTTGCGTCAAATCAAGGTCATCTGTCTTCACCCCCTTAATAGTCACCCCCGGAACATTTCATTACCCCTTTTTGATTAACGGCTTAAGAGAATAATTCACGACAGCGACAGACGTAATGCGATACATTTTTCCTTTGATTTTTATTGCAATGGCGAAGTAATGGACAGAAAAAAGGCAACGCTTATTGGGTTGGCGGCAATACTGTTATGGAGCACCATGGTCGGCCTTATTCGCAGCGTGAGTGAGGGACTGGGGCCGGTAGGCGGTGCGGCGATGATCTACACCCTCAGCGGATTACTGTGTCTGGTGACGGTAGGATTTCCTGATATCAGACGGTTCTCGCCGCGGTATCTTATTGCGGGTAGCGCTTTATTTGTCAGCTACGAAATATGCCTGGCGCTGTCGCTGGGCTATGCCGCAACGCGATCGCAGGCGATTGAAGTCGGTATGGTGAATTACCTTTGGCCAAGCCTGACCATTGTGTTTGCCATTGTGTTCAACGGACAGAAATCTACCCTGTGGGTGATCCCCGGCCTGGTCATATCGCTGCTGGGCGTCTGCTGGGTATTGGGCGGTGAACAGGGTTTACATCTTGATGAAATAACCCGCAATATCGTTTCCAGCCCACTGAGCTACGCGCTGGCGTTTGCCGGGGCATTTATCTGGGCCGCCTACTGCACGGTCACCAGCAAATTTGCGAAAGGACAAAACGGCATCACCCTGTTCGTTTTGCTGACCGCGCTGAGTCTGTGGGTGAAATATGTCCTGAGCGATCAGCCAGAGATGGTGTTCACGCTTCCGGTAGTGGTGAAACTCGTCATGTGCGGCATTGCCCTTGGGTTTGGATACGCCGCATGGAATATTGGCATCCTGCACGGTAACGTCACTGTTCTGGCTGCCGTATCCTATTTTACCCCGGTCCTTTCAGCCGCGCTTGCCGCCGCAGTGCTGAGTTCCCCCCTCTCATTCTCGTTCTGGCAAGGCGCCCTGATGGTCTGCGCCGGGTCGTTACTCTGCTGGTACGCAACAAGAAAATAACGCTTTCTCGCACGGCCGGGTAAATTTCAACCCGGCAACATAATTAACATAAATTTAAAGTGTGATCGCACCTCAGAATATTCATCCTAATAATAGGATGTCTGTTTAATTTCGGTTTATATTTGGCACCTTCTGTAAACGCTCAACAAGATAATTGACACAAACTGACAACGACATGAAACTAGTCAACCATGAATATTAACACTATGGATAGCATTGAATGTAATAATTCAATTCTGACACATCCATGCAAATATTCGCAATATACGTTCAAACCCTCACCAAACTCACTGTTATTAAACCAAAAAACTAATAGCACCCCCTCAACGCATCGGGAATACCGAATTCTAACTTAATATACTAAAACTCACAGAAATTATAGCGATGGCAATAGTCCCGAAGATAACATAATTAATAATCGTATAAAATTCGGGCGCTTTGTTTGAATATTCGCCTTTTCACACGATCGAGATCACACTAATTGAAATTATCTCTAATATTTTGAAACTTATTATTGAAATAAGACTACGAGATTTTTAAGAATAGCATGCCATTGACGAACAGCCTCGTTTAGAAATCGTTCAAAGTGGTTCAGGAAATACCCAAAAAAAATTATAAGGAACATTTAAGATGAAACTTAAATTAGTTGCAGTGGCAGTCACTTCCATGCTGGCAGCAGGCGTTGTTAACGCTGCCGAAATTTACAACAAAGACGGTAACAAGCTGGATCTGTACGGTAAAGTAACAGGTCTGCACTATTTCTCTGATGACGCAGGCGCAGATGGCGATAAAACCTACATGCGTATCGGCTTCAAGGGTGAAACCCAGGTTAACGATCAGCTGTCCGGTTACGGCCAGTGGGAATACCAGATTCAGGGCAACAAAGACGAAGGCGACAACCAGTCCTGGACGCGTGTGGCGTTTGCAGGTCTGAAGTTCGCGGAAGCAGGTTCATTCGATTACGGTCGTAACTACGGCGTGATTTACGACGTGACCTCCTGGACCGACGTGCTGCCAGAATTCGGCGGTGACACCTACGGCGCAGACAACTTCCTGCAGTCTCGTGCAAACGGCGTTGCAACCTACCGTAATCAGGACTTCTTTGGTCTGGTTGACGGCCTGAACTTTGCTCTGCAGTACCAGGGCAAAAACGGCAGCGTAAGCGGTGAAAACACCAGCGGTCGCAGCCTGCTGAACCAGAACGGCGACGGCTATGGCGCGTCCCTGACTTACGATCTGGGTGAAGGCTTCAGCGTGGGTGGTGCAATGTCCTCTTCCCGTCGTACCGCTGACCAGAATGCGGCTGGCGTATACGGTGAAGGCGACCGCGCTGAAGTATACAGCGGTGGTGTGAAATACGACGCGAACAACGTTTACATCGCGGCGCAGTACTCTCAGACCTATAACGCAACCCGCTTCGGTACTTCTAACAACAAGCGTACCGACATTTACGGTTTTGCCAACAAGGCGCAAAACTTCGAAGTTGTGGCTCAGTATCAGTTCGACTTTGGCCTGCGTCCATCCATCGCTTACCTGCAGTCTAAAGGCAAAGACATCGAAAACTTCGGCGACCAGGATCTGGTTAAATACATCGATGTTGGCACGACCTACTATTTTAACAAAAACATGTCCACCTACGTGGATTACAAAATCAACCTGCTCGACGACAACAAGTTCACTCGCCAGGCAGGCATCGGTACCGACAACATCGTGGCGCTGGGTCTGACCTACCAGTTCTAAATATTGTCACTACAAAAGCCAGCTGAACAAGCTGGCTTTTTTTATCTTCCTATCCGGCTGACGACTCTCCGTTCGCAGCCCAACGAAGCCAGGTTTGCAGCAGCTTGCCGTCCTCGGTCATCTCTGAATCTGAACGCACGCAGAGGTGATAGTCGCGCCCGTCATCAATGGGTAAGTCAAATATCTTCACCAGCTCGCCGCTCTCAAGATACGGCGCAATCAGCGGCTCACGCATTAGCGCACAGCCCAGACCAGCCTGTACGCCCGCCAGCGTCAACAGTCCGTCTTCAAACAGCGGGCCGCTGCGCCGGAGTGGACGTTTTACCCCCTGCAACAAAAACCACTGCGTCCAGCTCGTACGCTCTTCATCGTGCAGGAGCGGCATTTGCAGCAACTGCTCAGGCGTATCGATATGGCCATGAATGCGTAAAAACGCACGGCTGCACACCGGCACCATCTGACCGGAAATCAGCTTTTCACTCTGATAGCCCGCCCACTGCCCGTTGCCAAAACGAATCGACATATCCGACGCGTCGCTCAGATAGTTACGGTGGTTGGCATACACCACGTTGATCTCGGTTTGGGGATTGGCGCGCATGAACGCAGGTAAACGTGGAATGAACCACCCCATGCCAAAAAGCGGGATCAGGCTGATGGTGACCTGACGCGTTTGCGCCTGCTCCGCCAGGTGCTCCGTTGCCTGGCGCAGCACGTTAAACGCCGCGCGGATCGAGCGGTAATATTCACGTCCGTGCTGGCTCAGCACCAGCCTGCGCCCCTGACGCTCCGTCAGCGGCATTTGCAGATACCCTTCAAGCACCTTGAGCTGATGGCTTACCGCCGACGGAGAGATATCCAGCTCCTGCGCGGCCAGCGTGACGCTGCCCAGCCGGGCGATGGCCTCAAAGGCACGGACAGCCCGAAGCGGCGGATCGTTTGCCAGGCGACTGTCTGCATACGCGGACAAATCTGCCGATTGTTCTGTTTTATTCATATGTTGATTTCTTTAGGCTTTTTAGCCGGGAACGCGATTACATTATCTTTATATAAATCATTAAGATAAAGCAATGCCGGTTTATCATAAGAAATAATATATGTGTATTTTACAATTTAATTCATTTATCGGATGGTAGCCACAGAAACAGCACTTTGCGGGTACAGACGTTGGATACACTCATACAACAACTGATCAACGGTGTGATGCTGGGAAGCATCTACGCGCTGATCGCGCTGGGCTATACCATGGTGTATGGCATCTTGCGCATTATTAACTTTGCTCACGGCGATATTCTGATGGTCGGTGCGCTCACCACGCTTTCCGCCATTAACGCCCTGAATACCACCTTTCCTCACATGCCGCTGCTGTTGCAGCTTGGTGTTGCCCTGGTGATTGCCATGGCCGTTTGCGCCCTGCTGGCAATGGCCGTGGAGCGGTTTGCCTACCGTCGACTGCGTAACGCCCCACGCCTGGCACCGCTGATCTCGGGTATCGGCGTCTCGGTCCTGCTGCAAACCGTGGCGATGATTATCTGGACGCGCAACCCGCTGATGTTCCCGCAGATCCTGCCCATGGATCCGATCGCCGTGACGTCAGGAAGTGAACAGCATCCCCCTGCCATTGTGACCGTCACCGGCATTGTTACCGTGGCGCTGGCGCTTGCGGTAATGACCGGGCTATGGCTGCTGGTGGAATACACCCGCCTGGGCCGCGGCATGCGTGCCGTGGCGGAAAACCCGCGCGTGGCCACGCTGATGGGGGTTAACCCCAATGCCATTATTACCCTGACGTTCGCCATTGGCGGCGTATTTGCCGCGCTGGCAGGCGTCATGATGGCCAGCAACTACGGCAACGCCAGCTTCTCAATGGGCTTTTTGCCGGGAATCAAAGCCTTTACCGCCGCCGTGCTGGGAGGCATTGGTAACATTCGTGGCGCAATGATTGGCGGGATCCTGCTCGGCATTATCGAAGCGCTGGGCGCAGGTTATCTGGGGGAACTCACCCACGGCGTCTTTGGCAGCAACTATCAGGATGTCTTTGCCTTTATGGTCCTGATTCTGGTGCTGGTCTTCCGTCCGGCTGGCCTGCTGGGCGAGCGCGTGGCGCACAGGGCGTAAGGAATACCATGACAACACTTCAACTCCAGACCCCAGCGACGACACGCAAATTCTGGTCAGGCATGAGCCTGTTCTGCCTTGCGCTGCTGATTGCTCCCGTGGTGGCCACGCAGCTTGGCGGCAACTACTGGGTGCGCGTTATCGACTTCGCTCTGCTCTACATCATGCTGGCGCTGGGGCTAAACATTGTGGTGGGCTATACCGGCCTGCTGGACATGGGCTTTATCGCCTTTTACGCGGTCGGCGCCTACCTCGCGGCACTGATGGCCTCCCCACACCTGCTGGCGGTATTTCCTGTCCTCAGCGTCTGGTTCCCGGACGGGCTGCACACCTCATATCTGCTGATTATTCCGCTGGCAGCACTCGTCGCGGCGGTCTGCGGCATTTTACTCGGTGCTCCTACGCTGAAGCTGCGCGGGGACTACCTCGCGATAGTAACCCTCGGCTTTGGTGAAATTATCCGCATTCTGATGCGCAACCTCGACCGACCGGTGAACATCACCAACGGTGCGAAGGGTATTACCGGGGTGGATACGCTCAACCTGTTCGGCCTGAAGTTTAGCGGCGTATACCACTGGTTTGGTTTCAACGTGCCCGCGCTTTGGCTGTGGTACTACCTGCTGATGCTGGTGATTGTGGCGATTATTTTTGTCTGCCTGCGCCTGCAGCATTCCCGCATTGGTCGCGCCTGGCACGCCATCCGTGAAGATGAGGATGTGGCGCGCGCGATGGGCATCAACGTGCGTAACTATAAGCTGCTGGCCTTTGCGATGGGTGCCTCTTTTGGCGGCGTGGCGGGTGCCCTGTTCGGCGCGTTTCAGGGCTTTGTCTCCCCGGAATCCTTCACGTTACAGGAATCCATTGCCGTGCTGGCGATGGTGGTGCTGGGCGGTATGGGACACATTCCTGGCGTGATCCTCGGCGCGATACTGCTTACCGCCCTGCCGGAACTGCTGCGCAGTCAGGCAGCGCCGGTTCAGCAGGCGCTGTTCGGTACGGTACTGATTGACCCGGAAGTGCTACGTCAGCTGTTCTACGGCCTGGCGCTGGTGCTGGTGATGCTGGTGCGTCCTTCAGGCATCTGGCCGGTTCGCCACAAGGAGGTGAAAGCATGAGCCTGTTAACCGTACGCAACATGTCAAAACGCTTCGGCGGGCTGACTGCCGTAGATGACGTTTCGATAACCGTGAACAGAGGCGAGATCTACGGGCTGATCGGCCCCAACGGCGCGGGAAAAACCACCTGTTTTAACCTGATCACCGGGCTTTATCCGGCGGACAGCGGTGAATTTTCGATTGCCGATAAGCCCTATTTCCCAAAGCACATTGAAAAAGTCACCGCCGCCGGGATTGCCCGCACGTTTCAGAACGTGCGCCTCTTTAACGACATGTCGGTGCTGGAAAACGTGATGGTGGGTCGCCACGTGCGCACCCGTAACGGCCTGTGGGCCGCGCTGAGCCGTCACAAACGCGCCCGTGAAGAAGAGAGGCAGACCCGGGAACTGGCCTGGCACTGGCTGGAGTACACCGGCATTGCCAGGTTCGCCCACTACCGCGCCTGCGATCTGGCCTATGGTCATCAACGCCGTCTGGAGATTGCCCGCGCGCTGGCAACGGATCCGCTGCTGCTGGCGCTGGACGAACCCGCCGCCGGGATGAACGCAGCGGAAAAAGTGGCGCTCGGCGAACTGCTCATCCGCCTGCGCGATGATGGCAAAACCCTGCTGATGATTGAGCATGACGTCAAGCTGGTGATGGGCATCTGCGATCGCCTGACGGTGCTGGATTACGGCAAAACGCTCGCCAGCGGCACGCCGGAGAGCGTACGTCGCGACCCGGCAGTGATCGCCGCCTGGCTTGGAGGCAACGCCCATGTCTGAATTACTGAAGGTAGAACGTCTGGACGTGCATTACGGCGGCATTCAGGCCGTACGCGATGTCTCCTTTACCCTGCGCGAGGGCGAACAGGCTACGCTGATCGGCGCTAACGGCGCGGGGAAAAGCTCCACCGTGCGCGCCATTACCGGGCTGGAAAGCTTTAGCGGCAGTATTGAATTCCGCGGTAAAGACGTCCGCAGACACAGGCCCGAGGCGCTACTGCGCGACGGACTGGTGATGGTCCCGGAGGGCCGCGGGATCTTCTCCCGCATGACGGTACTGGAAAACCTGCAGATGGGCGCCTGGCTCAGGCGTGACACTGTCACCTTTAGTCGCGAAATGAACGAGATTTTCGAGCGCTTCCCGCGCCTGGGCGAACGCCAGCATCAGCTTGCCGGCCTGCTGTCCGGCGGTGAGCAACAGCTGCTGGCCCTTAACCGCGCCCTGCTCAGCCGCCCGCGCCTGCTGATCCTCGACGAGCCGTCGATGGGCCTCGCGCCGAAGATGGTTGAAAACATTTTTGCCGTCATTGCCGGCCTGCGCGAGCGCGGCGTTGCCCTGCTGCTCATCGAACAAAACGCCCGTCTCGCGCTGGAAGTCACCGACAGCGCGTGGGTGATGGACAGCGGCAGCATTGTTCATCATGGCGAATCGAAAGCGCTGCTCAATGACGACCAGATTGCACAGATTTATTTGGGCGAAATGCCCGTTTAACCACACCAGCCAACATCAGGGAAATACAATGAAAACAGTAAAAATCCGTGCGCTCAGCGCCGCCATCCTCCTCGGCAGCTTTGCCTCGACGGCCACGTGGGCCGCTGACAGCGAAACCGTGGTTATCGGTCTGGCAGGCCCGCTCACTGGTCCGTCCGCCCGTATCGGTAAAGATCTGGAGAACGGCGCGCAGCTGGCCATTGACGACATTAACAAGCAGCACCCGACCATCGGCGGCAAAGCGGTCACCTTCAAACTGCAGTCCGAAGACGATCAGTCCGACCCGCGCACCGCCGTGGCCGTCGCGCAGCGTCTGGTGGACAGCGATGTGGCGGGCGTGGTCGGCCACTGGAACACCGGCACCAGCATTCCTGCGGCCCGCATTTATCACGATGCAGGCATCGCCCAGGTGGCACCGGTCGCGACCGGTCACGCCTATACGCAACAAGGTTTTGATACCAGCTTCCGCGTGATGGGACACGACGATGACGGCGGTCAGTTTGCCGGTCAGTACGCGGTGAATACCCTGAAAGCCAAACGCATTGCGGTGATCGACGACCGTACCGCATTTGGTCAGGGGCTTGCAGACCAGTTTATTAAATCGCTGGAAGCCCAGGGCGTGAAAATTGTCGATCGTCAGTACGTGGATGACAAAACGGTCGATTTTAGCGCCGTACTGACCGCTATCCGCAGTAAAAACGCCGATCTGATCTTCTTCGGCGGCGTCGACAGCCAGGCCGCACCGCTGGCGCGTCGCATCAAACAGCTGGGCATGAATGCCACGCTGATGGGCGCAGGCGGATTCGTCAGCCAGACGTTCCTGAAGCTGGCGCAGAAAGAAGGCGAAGGCGTTGTGGCGCTGGAGCCGGGTCTGCCCGTTGACCAGATGCCGGGCGGCAAAGCGTTCGAGCAGGCGTACCAGTCCCGCTACCACACCCATATCGAACTGCACGCCCCGTTCGCCTATGACGCCACGCGCGTGCTGGTTGCGGCAATGGAAAAAGCAAACTCCGTTGAGCCGTCCGACTATCTGCCCGCCCTGCGCGCCATCAGCTATTCCGGCGTCACCGGACAGATCGCGTTTGATAAAGAGGGCAACCTGAAATCGCCGTCGTTCACGGTCTACAAAGTTGTCGACGGCAAATGGCAGCCGCAGACCGTGCTGGGCGGCGCAAAAGCGAAGTAACGCAGCGAGGCAATGTGATGAGTGATAATAACGAGCTGGGCATTCTCGCCCGCCGCAAAATTGAAGCAGAAATTATTAAGCCAATTTATGAAATCCTGGTGCGCGAGATAGGGAAAGCCCGCGCCCAGGCGGTGATTGGCGAGGCCATTGAGCAGGCCGCGATTGACGCTGGCAAAGCGTTTGCCAGCAAAGAACCCAACGGCGCGAACATCAAGAGCTTTATCGCCCTGCAGTATCTGTGGGAGAAGGATAACGCCCTGGAGGTGAAGGTGATCGACGCCGACGACAAGCAGTACAACTACAACGTGACCCGCTGTCGCTACGCGGAGATGTATCACGAAATGGGGCTGGGCGAGATTGGCCATCTGCTCTCCTGCGCGCGGGATGAAAAATTCATCGTTGGCTATGCGCCGGACGTTGAGCTAACCCGCACCACCACCATCATGCAGGGCGGTGCGTGCTGTGATTTCCGCTACCGCAGCAGCAAGGACAAGCCATGATCCGCGTCAACGCCGAACGGCTGTGGTCAACGCTTGAGATGATGGCGCAGATCGGCGGCACGCCCGCCGGTGGCGTCACCCGTCTGGCATTGAGCGAGGAAGATCGTGTTGCGCGTAACCTGCTGCGCGACTGGGCGATGGACGCCGGTTTTACCTGTGACGTCGACAGCATGGGCAACATGTTTATCCGCCGCGCGGGGAAAAACCCGCAGCTTGCCCCGGTCATGACCGGTTCGCACGTGGATACCCAGCCGCTGGGGGGGAACTACGACGGGGTTTACGGCGTGCTGGCCGGGCTTGAGCTGCTGCGTACCCTCAATGACCATCACGTTGAGACGGAGCGTGACATCGTGCTGGTTAACTGGACCAACGAAGAAGGCGCGCGCTTCGCGCCAGCCATGCTCGCTTCAGGGGTCTGGACGGGTCAATTTAGCGAAGCGTACGCTCATGCCCGCGCGGATAACGATGGCATCACCGTGGGCGAAGCGCTGGATAGCATTGGCTACCGGGGTGAAGCCCCTCCCCGCGCGTTTCCGGTTCACGCCTGCTACGAGTTGCACATCGAACAGGGCCCGATCCTGGAAGACGAAGCCATCGATATCGGGCTCGTCCGCGCGGCAATGGGCCAGCGCTGGTTTACCCTGACGCTGGACGGATTCGCCGCTCACGCGGGCACGACGCCGATGCACAGCCGCCGTGACGCGCTGACCGCCTTCGCTGAGCTTGCATTGAAAGTGGAAGAGATTGGCTATCGGCATGCGCCGGACGGACGCGCGACGATCGGTATGGCGCAGGTTACGCCAAACTCGCGCAACGTCGTGCCGTTTCGTGTGGAATGCAGCGTGGAGTTTCGCCATCCGGCGCAGCAGGCTCTGGAAGCCATGGAAGCGGCGCTGCATAAGGTGGCTGAAAGCCTGAGCCTGCGCGGCGTGTCGGCTCTCGTTGAGCGCATTTTTGACTACGCGCCCATCGCGTTTGATGCTGAATGCCTCGCTCGTACGGAGAAGGCCGTGGCGGAACTGGGCTATTCGTCGAAACCGATGGTCTCCGGTGCGGGACACGACACCTGCTATGTGAGCAAAATTGCGCCCGCCAGCATGATCTTTATCCCCTGCGTGAAGGGCGTCAGCCATAACGAAGCGGAAAGGATCCTGCCGGAGTGGTCGGAGAAAGGGGCGAACGTGCTGTTGCACAGCGTCCTGTCCGCGGCCCAGGAGAGCTAGAACGGTGCGAAAGCAGAGGTCCTCTGCTTTCGCCAGAGTCTATACCGCAACGCGCCGGCTGATTTCAACCACCCGATCGCTGGGAAGGTGGTAGTGGTTAATGACGTGCGTGCAGTTGCGTTTCATGAAGGCAAAAATGTGCCGTTGCCAGGCCGCCATACCGGCCCCGCCTTCGCCTGCCACAATGGTTTCATGCCCGACATACCAGGTGGCATCATCCGTGGCAAAAAGCGCGTTAATCTCGCTGACCCCCTGTAACAACCGCGGAATGTCCGGGTGTTCCATAAAGCCATATTGCGCCACGCCGTGCCAGTAGCCCGGCGCGCGCTGTTCCACCCTGATACGCTGCTCTTCCCCGACGTAGGGCACATTGAGTATATCAATGGTCAGCGACAACACATCCTGCTGTAGCGCCCGGTTTCGCGCGACATGCCAGCGCATGACCGGTGGGATATTGTTCTGTGTACGGGTCAAAAACACGGCAGAGCCTACCACTCTGGGCACCGTCTTTTGCTGAAGCTGGGCAAAGAACGCATCCACGCTGACGCCCTTCTCGCCCACCGATGCGGAGACCGCCTTAACGCCGCGGTGCCAGATTAGCATCACCGTACAAATGGCTGCGGCCATCAGCAGCGGGATATAGCCACCCTCCAGGACTTTAATTAGATTGGCAAACAAGAAGGTGGCATCAATCACCAGGAAACAGAGGGCAATAAGCGCGCTGCTGACCCGGCTCCAGCGCCACACTTCCCGCATCGCCACAAACAACAGCCCCGTGGTCATCAGCATGGTTAACGACACGGCGATGCCGTACGCCGCGGCAAGCTTATCGGAGGATTTAAAGAACACCACCAGCCCGATGGTCACCACCATCAGCAGCCAGTTTATTATCCCGATATAAATCTGACCGTAGCTTTCTGCCGCCGTCTGTTTGATGCGTAACCGGGGTAACCAGCCAAGCTGAATGGCCTGGCGCGTCATGGAAAACGCGCCGGTAATAATCGCCTGACTGGCAATGATCGTCGCCAGCGCGGCAAGAATGATGAGTGGAACCTGGACAACAGGCGGACAGAGCGTGTAGAAAAGGTTTTGCTTGCTGTCGGCACCGGCCAGAATCAGCGCTGACTGGCCAGCATAGTTGAGCAGCAGCGAAGGAAAGACGATACCGTACCAGGCAAGCCAGATCGGCTTTTTACCAAAATGCCCCATGTCTGCATACAGGGCCTCGGCCCCCGTCACGCAGAGAAAAACGCCGCCCAGGACCAGGAAACTGGTGTACCCGTTCGAAAACAAAAATGCGATGCCGTAAGCAGGATTAAGGGCCAACAGTACCGAGGGGTGCTGAACGATCCCCCGCACGCCCAGCGCAGCAATCGCCAAAAACCACAGCGCCATCACCGGGCCAAATATTTTTCCTATGCGGGCTGTACCAAAAGGCTGGATAAGAAACAGCGCCAGCAACACTGCCACCGTCAGGGGTAATATGTACGGCTGGGACTCAGGGATCACCATCTCCAGCCCTTCAAGGGCAGAAAGCACGGAGATGGCCGGGGTGATCGCGCCATCACCGTAAATCAACGCTGCGCCAATCAGGGCGGCAAAAATGACCCAGCGCCCGCCTTTGCCTTTCTCCACCAGAAGCGACATTAAGGCCATGATGCCCCCCTCGCCATGATTATCAATTCGCATGGCGAAGGCGGCATATTTTATGGATGTCACCAGGATGAGTGTCCAGGTAATCAGCGAGAGCAGGCCCAGTATGACGCCGGGCGTAGGGTCATGCTCAGAGAGCGAAAGTACCGTCCGAAAGGTATAAAGCGGGCTGGTGCCGATATCACCAAAAACGACGCCCAGCGCCCCCCCTGCAAGCAGGGTTAACCGGGAGAGCGGTTGGGACGGTTCACTGCTGTGGCGAAGGCTCATATTTTCCAGCAAGAGTCAGATAATCCTGTAAAAAACATAGCCCATCTGCCCCGCCCGCGCCAACCGCGCGCCCTGTATTACTGCGGCTTGACCTTCGCCAGGCTGAACCAGATCCCCACGGCCAGCAACAGCAGCATTCCGCCCGCGCTGCCCAGCGCCACGCTGTGCGAGGTGATAAATGCGCTTTTCGCCGCCTCAATCACCGACTCCGCCAGCGTCGGGGTCAGATCCTGCGCCACCTTCATCGCCTCACCAATGGATGACGAGGCTTTATCGACGAGCGAGGCATTCAGCCCTTGCGGCAGGTCAATCGACGCCGAGAAGCTGCGGGTCAACAGCAGACCAAAAATGGCGATCCCCAGTCCGGCCCCCAGTTCGTAGGACATGGTTTCAATTGCCCCTGCGGCGGCGGCTTTCTCTTTCGGCGCGGCCGCCATAATTGCCGAGGTCGAGGCCAGCAGCGCGCTGGCGGCACTGAAGCCGAGCAGCACCATCAGTCCCCACGCCTGCCACTGCTGTGTGCTGAAGTCGAGCATCGACAGGCCGATAAAGCTGACGGCGCTGAGCCCCATGCCGCCGGCCGCGACGATGCGTAGCCCTAATCGCCCAACCAGCACGCCTGCGATCGGCCCGCTGAACCCGCTGGCGACCATCACCGGCAGCATGAACATGCCCGCTTCAAACGGCGTAAAGCCATGAACAAACTGCAGCTCCTGGGCCATCAGCAGCTCAAACCCGACCAGGGCAATCATGGCGGTCATCGCCATCACCACGCCGCTCAAAATGATGCGATGGCAGAACAGACGCATGTCGATCATTGGTACGCGAGCGCGGAGCTGAATACGCACGAAGATAAACAGCAGTACCGAGCCGGTAATCAGCGCGGACGCGACTATCCACGGTGACAGCGCGCCTTTCAGGGCTGTTTTCGCACTGTAGACCAGCAGTAAAATCGCCACAATCAGCATAATGGCATGGCTAATATTCAGCGGCTGCTCCGGGCGGCCGTGCTGAGGAGGCACAAAACGCGCAGCCAGCGAAACCACCACCAGCACAATCGGCACGTTAATTAAAAACACCGATCCCCAGTAAAAATGCTCAAGCAGCATACCGCCAATCAACGGGCCAAACGCCGCCCCACCGGAACCGACCGCCGCCCAGACGCCGAGCGCAATATTACGATCCCGCGCGTCGATAAACAGCGTACGGATCCCAGCCAGCGTAGCCGGAATAATCATCGCCGCACCAATTGCCAGCGAGGCGCGCGCCGCAATCAGCCACCCTGCTGACGGGGCAAACGCTGCCGCCAGCGATGACAGGCCAAACAGCGTACTGCCGATCATCAACAGCCGTTTAAAACCGATACGGTCACCCAGGGCGCCCATCGGCAACACCATACCCGCCATCACCAGCGAGTAAATATCGATGATCCACAGCAATTCATTGCCGCTGGCACCCAGCGTCATGCTCAATGTCGGCGCCGCCACGTGCAGCACCGTCGCGTCGATCGCCACCGGGATATACACCAGCACGATAATCATTAACGCTAACCACTGACGAAACATAAATTTCCTTTTCTTTTAAAACATGGACACATGTCCAGGATGCGATCCTACGCAAAGTTGAACACATGTCCAGCTTTTTGTTACACTCGTTTCGTTCCCATTGAGAGTGAGTAAACATGCGATATCTGAGCAAGGATGAACGGCGGGAAGCCATCTTACAGGCAGCCATGCGCGTGGCGCTGGCAGAAGGACTGGCGGCAATGACGGTACGCCGCGTTGCGGCTGAAGCCGGAGTCGCCACCGGACAGGTGCATCATCACTTTACGTCCGGCGGGGAGCTAAAATCGCTGGCCTTCGTACGGTTGATTCGCGAGCTGTTGGATGCAGATGTCGCGGGTAAACAGGCCGGTTGGCGGGAGCAGCTTCATGCCATGCTCGGCAGCGATGACGGGAGGTTTGAGCCCTATATTCGCCTGTGGCGTGAAGCGCAGATCCTTGCCAGCCGTGATGCCGACATCAAGGGCGCCTATGTGATGACCATGGAGATGTGGCATCAGGAAACGGTGGCGCTAATCAAAGCAGGAACGAAGGCCGGGGCATTGCGTCCGGGCGATCGGGCAGAAAATATTGCCTGGCGCTTGATTGGTCTGGTGTGTGGTCTTGACGGGATGTATATCTTAAACATGCCCGAAATGGACGAGGCCGCGTTTAACAGGCATCTTGATACATTAATTACGCTCGAGTTGTTTACTACCCCGTCCGAGCCGTGATGTTGCCGGGTGGCGGCGACGCCTTACCCGGCCTGCGTTTCACCATCTCCTCATCCGTTAAGACTGCAGCATGCCGTGCTGCATCAGGAAGCCCCACCAGGGAATGCCGAGGAACATGTGGAGTAAAAACGTGCACAACGCCACGAGCGTACCGATAGTCCACCATGACTTGATGTCGTTGTACCCGGCAGCAAAGATAATCGGTCCCGCTGCGCCGCCATAATGCGTGATGCAACCCCCATAGGAGTTGGAAAACAGAATGGCGAGAGCAAGCAGAACGGGTGCCGTTCCGGTAACCAGCCCCACGGTGGCAAAGACCGGCACCATCGCCGCGACGTACGCCCCACCTGAGGCAAAGAAATAACGAACCAGCACGCTGAGAAACACGATAATAACGATGGTCATATTCCCCGCGCTGAGAAAATTGAGGTGCGCTGACAGGAAATCAGCCAGCCAGCGGAAAAATCCCTCCTTGCTCAGCGTGGCGCTCAGACCGATGATACCCCCGTACCACATCAGGGTATTCCAGCCGCCTTTGTTTTTCTGTACGTCGCTCCAGCCGATAATATTAAACAGCAGCGCCGCGCCCATTGCGATAATGGCGACGGCGGATTCATTGAGCCCAAGCTGACGAGAAAAGATCCAGCCCAATAAGGCAGCGATAAAAATAACGACCAGGCCCTTCTCTTTGAGGCTCATTGCCCCGAGACTTTGCAAGCCGTTGGTAGCAATAGCGACATTATCAATTTTTTTAATTTCCGGGGAGGCAACGCGATAGCAAATATAGGGAATGATACACAGCATCAATAACCCCAACGGTGCTCCCGCCAGCATCCAGCCTATCCAGCTAATATGAACATGGAAGATATCGGAAATTAGCTGCAGCGCTAACGCGTTTCCGGCAAAGCCCGTTAAAAACATATAGCTGGTCGTTTTAGTCACCATATAGACATTGACCATTAAATAACGGCCAGCCTTGCACGGCGTCTCTTTTGGCGTTGAGCCTAATACCGTCGCGATGCTGTTAATAATAGGGAAAACCACGCCACCTGCCCGCGCGGTATTTGAGGGTGTCGCCGGTGCCAGCACCAAATCCAGCAAGGCGGTCACATACCCCAGCCTCAGCGTCGTGCTGCCAAACTTGAGGATAAACCAGTAGGCAAGGCGTTTCCCCAGACCGGTAGTAACAAACGCCGCGCTAAGCGTAAAGGCGCTAAACACCAGCCAGGTTGTGCCTGAGGCGTATCCGCTCAGGACATCCATTGATTTGACAGGAGAATCCGGGAATTTTGTTACGGTAAAACAGGTTAATGCCACCGCGACCAGCATAATGACGGGTTCGGGATACGGTTTAATGACCAGCCCAACGATAGCAGACAGATATATGCCTGCCAGTATCCACGCCTCTTTGGTTAATCCATCAGGCGGAGGAATAAATATTGATAGTAATATTATTACGGCAAGTAAGATTGTTTTTAAAACATTGGATTTAAGCATATCTCACCCATGAGAAAAGGGTCCCTGAATAGCAGAGGCCGCACCAGAAAGAGGCCTCCACCGATTAAATACATTTGCCAAATGAATAACTAAAAATCACACACTAACAATATCGATATTATCACTCTCTTTGAATTGATATTCGGGCAGGGTATCAAAACTGAGATAGCGATAGATATTTTCATGCGCATCGTGAAGTTTATCCGTATAGCTAAAATAGTCTTCCACGGTTGGCATTTTACCCAGTATGGCAGCGACGGTGCTTAATTCAGCTGAGGCAAGGAACACTTTCGCATTTGTTCCCAGACGATGCGGGAAATTTCGAGTGGACGTCGATACTACGTTGCTCCCCTCACGCACCCTCGCCTGGTTCCCCATACACAGAGAACAGCCCGCAGGCTCGATTCTCGCCCCCGATTTAATAAACTGATTAAAATAGCCTTCTCGGGAGAGCTGTTGGGCATCCATTTTTGTCGGCGGTGCGAGCCACAAACGCGCCTGGTTTTCGCTGGCACCGGCCATGATTTTCCCCGCAGCGCGGAAATGACCGATGTTTGTCATGCAGGAGCCAATGAAGACCTCTTCAATAGGGGTGCCGGCAACCGCCGAAAGTAATCGGGCATCGTCCGGATCGTCCGGGGCACAGACCACCGGCTCGGTGATTTCATTGAGATCGATCTCAATGACTGCCGCATATTCCGCGTCAGGATCGGCGCAGAGCAGTGACGGGTTAGCCAGCCACGCCTCAATTTCAGCAATGCGGCGCTCAAGCGTGGCGGCATTCTCATACCCTTGCTTAACCATCCAGCGCAGCAAGGCCGCATTGGAACGCAGATATTGCGCGACATTCTCTTCCGCCAGTCGCATAACGCACGCGGCAGCGGAGCGTTCGGCGGAGGCGTCAGCCAGTTCAAACGCCTGCTCTGCGCTTAATGTTTCCAGGCCTTCAATCTCGAGGATCCGGCCCGAGAAAACGTTACGCTTATTCTTTTTCTCGACCGTCAACAGCCCCTGCTTTCTGGCGTAGAGCGGAATGGCATGCACCAGGTCGCGCAGGGTGATCCCTTTCTGCATCTCGCCCTTGAAGCGCACCAGCACCGACTCAGGCATATCCAGCGGCATGATGCCGGTGGCCGCTGCGAACGCAACCAGCCCGGAACCGCCCGGGAAGGAGATCCCCAGCGGGAAGCGGGTATGGGAGTCGGCACCCGTGCCTACCGTATCCGGCAGCAGCATGCGGTTAAGCCACGAGTGGATAATGCCGTCACCCGGCTTGAGCGCCACCCCATTCCGGCGGGTGATAAACTGCGGCAGGGTTTCATGCAGTTGCACATCTACCGGCTTAGGGTAGGCAGAGGTGTGGCAGAAAGACTGCATCACCAGGTCGGCTGAAAACGTGAGGCAGGCCAGGTCGGTCAGCTCGTCGCGCGTCATCCCGCCGGTGGTGTCCTGCGATCCCACGGTCGCGATCTTCGGCTCGCAATACTGCCCGGGGCGGATCCCCGCCACGCCGCAGGCTTTACCCACCATTTTCTGTGCCAGCGTAAAACCGGTTTCGGATGGCGCAGGCAAAGCGGGCGTGCGGAATACCGCGGAAGGCCCAAGCTTCAGCGATTCCCGCGCTTTCGCGGTCAGGCTGCGTCCGATAATCAACGGGATCCGCCCGCCGGCGCGTACTTCGTCCAGCAGCACTTCGGTTTTAAGGGTAAAGGTCGTCACCAGCCGCTGGCTTTCTGTCTCACGAATTTCGCCCTTGTACGGGTAAAGATCGATCAGCATCCCGGTCGTCAGCGCGGAGACATCCATCTCTATTGGCAGCGCACCGGAATCTTCCAGGGTGTTGAAGAAAATGGGCGCGATTTTGCCGCCAAACACAAACCCGCCGTTACGTTTATTCGGCACGTACGGAATATCGTTCCCGATGTGCCAAAGGATGGAGTTGGTGGCGGATTTACGTGAGGATCCTGTCCCCACGACGTCACCGACGTACACCAGCGGCCAGCCCGACGCTTTGAGTTCTGCCAGCTGGTGCAAAGGGCCACGTACGCCGGGTTCATCAGGTGCTACCCCTTCCCTGACGTTACTGAGCATGGAGAGTGCGTGCAGCGGAATATCAGGACGTGACCACGCCTCCGGTGCCGGAGACAAATCGTCGGTATTGGTCTCACCGGGAACCTTAAACACCTTCAGAGTAATTTTTTCAGGCATGGCCGGGCGGCGCGTGAACCACTCGGCATTTGCCCAGGAGTGAAGCACCTCTTTTGCCCGGACGTTGCCGCTCTTCGCTTTGGCTTCCACCTGGCTGAATTTTTCAAAGATCAGGATGGTAGAAGAGAGTTGCTCAGCGGCCAGCGGTGCCAGGTTCGGATGGTCAAGGAGCTCAATCAGCGGCTGGACGTTATAGCCCCCCTGCATGGACCCCAGCAGCGTCGTAGCCGCTTCAGGAGAAAGCCCGTTAATCCGGTATTCCTGCAATGCCACCTTGAATAAAAAATCGGCTTTTAGCTTTGCTGCAGGATCGACGCCCGGCGGGACGCTGTGGGTTAATAAATCGATTAATAGCGGATGATGCGCGGGCGCATCATTTATTAAACGATAAATAAGTGCATCGGTTTGTTCCGCTGTTAACGGTTTCGCCGGAATACCCGATTCAGCGCGCGCTTTCTGGTGCTGATAATAATCATCTAACATAGGTTCTCCTGTTAAAGCTAAAGTTGTTCACAAAATTCTGTTAATCGTTCGAGTCCGTAAGGCCATTCGCCAAAACCGGACTCAGAATTAATATGTCCGGCCTCACCGATATCGATGAGATGGCCGCGCCAGCACGTTGCCCAGTAGTGAGCGCGAGCAAAAGGCATCAGAGGATCGTTTCGGCTGGCAAATATCATGCAGGGGACGGGTAATGGCGTTGGCTGAATGGCCTCTTCGAGGCCGAAAAAAGCGGGTTCAGCCGGTGCGACCATCACCACCCCAGCGACGTTTACCCGCCGCGTTTGCAGCAGCCGACATGACGCCAGCGCGCCAAAGCTGTGGCCGACGAGGATGGCGGGCAGCGGACACATTGCCAGCTCGCGGGTAATGGCGGAGACCCAGTTTTCGATATCGGGCTCAAACCAGTTTTTCTGCTGGATCCGTTTCCAGAAGGGAAAACGCCGCCCCCAGCAGCTTTGCCAGTGATGTTCATCGCTGTCTCTGAGACCCGGGACCAGAACAAGGGTATAACCCTGACTGAGCTGCTGCAGGCGTTGTTCAATCATGACGTTTTCCTGTTACGCTATTCGCGATTAGTCGGGTGGAAATTGTGACAATAACCAACCAACGGAAATAAGATCGGCGCAACCGCCGGGGCTTAAATTGCGTTTGATAAATTCCGCGTCCATTCTGAGCAGCGCGATAACTAATTTGTCCGCCGTGAGACGTTTTATTTTTAATAACCGCCTTGAATAACGTCTGGCATAATTCAGCCCTTCAATTCCGCCTCGGGAAACCAGATTGGTATCCGGATTCGCCGCCATCAAACCCAGCAGCATTCTCAAGAGCGCCACGTCTTCGGATTCATCCTGACGTAACGCGGTGCGCAGGTGCGGGAGACCCGCCTGGCGGACGGTGATAAAACCGCTGGCCGCTTCCCCTCTCGCCCCGGTAAACCCGTACGTCTGGAACTGCTGCTCCCCCTTCGTTCTGGCGATACCGGTCGTTTTCAGCTCCTGTTCAACGATGCCGGTACAGATAATGCGGGTCTCGCGGCATAAGCTGCGCTGCGTAAGCGTTTCATCCCTTTGCGTCAGACGTCCCGCCGCGGCACACAGCAGCCCAAGAGAGAAGATCCCGCCTTTATGGGTATTCACCCCGCCAGTGGCGTCAAACATCGCCTGCTCGCAGGCCAGACCGGTCGGTCTTATGGCCCGCAGCGTTTGCGGGCCAGTAAGATGAGCCGTCTCTCTGCCAACGTTAAAGAACGTCGAGAACCAGGGCGCAATCGCCGCGATACTCGTTATGAAAAGCGCAAAATCCATGTCGCGATGCGCCCCGCTGTTTACACGATCCACCAGACCCGGCTTCGGGGTTAAGCGAATTTCCCGATACATGGCCTCGGCAGCCAGCTCAGCGAAGGTGCGCTGAACGTCTGGCGCATTACATCTGGCAAGCGAAGTAGTCATCGGTTAACGCCTCGATTACGCGCGTGAGTTCGGCCTGCGAATGACGGCGGGCACGAGAGCAGACATGAGCGGGTTCATGACAGATAAAGCATCGGCGCATCGGCTGCTGGATGGCGTTTCTTTTCAACAGTCCCGTCTTCGGACAAAACACGTCGATGTCCCACAGGCGTCCCAGAGGATGGTTATCTTCCAGATGCGCCGTGACGTGTTTTATCATCCACGCGGGTGCCGACACCGACCAGAGCGCTTCTGGCCCCGTGACCGGCTGCAGGATCTGATGCCGACAGACCGTCCACTGATGCGTGCGGAATACCTCGCCGAGAGCCTGATTCGCGACGGCCATCACCCGTCTGGTCAGGTCGGTATCCTTCACCTCCCCCGGCCAGACCAGCGTGACGGATACAACCGTATGTTCGGACTGAAACAGCCACGCCTGCTGGCGACGGGCTCGCTGTTCTCTGGCGCTCAACACCTGTTCCAGAATGACTTTCACATTCGAGGCTTTATCCGTCATGAGGATTACTCCTTCACCTGGCGAACCACGTCTATCACGCTCCCGTCGCGGTAACGCACCACGCCGACGATCCGGTCAGTGAACTCGACAGGCTTGGGTTCACCCGAGATGAGCAGCGCCTTTTGATACAGGGTGTCGATGTCTACGACGGACAGCCCGGCGTTAATCAGGCGTTCGCGAATTTCCGGGCGCGCCGGGTTCACGGCAATACCGTGATCGGTAACCAAAACGTCAATACTTTCGCCCGGCGTTACCAGAGTCGTGACCTGTCTGACGACGGTAGGAATGCGGCTGCGGATCAGCGGGGCAACCACGATGGTGAGATTGGCCGCCGCGGCGACGTCGCAGTGTCCGCCCGACGCACCGCGCATCACGCCGTCGGAGCCGGTCAGGACATTGACGTTGAACTGGGTGTCCACCTCCAGCGCGCTGAGGATGACCACGTCCACCCTGTCGCAGCAGGCAGCTTTTGCAGCCGGGTTTGCATAGACGTTGGTGGAGATTTCCACGTGTTCGGGATTGACCGCCATAGAGGCTGCCGCCGCGCCGTCAAAGCTTTGCGTATCGAGGATCTTCTCGATTAACCCTTTCTGATGCAGATCGACAATGCTGCCGGTGATCCCGCCGAGCGCGAAGCGGGCAACGATATTGTGTTTGCGCATCCGGGTTTCCATAAACCGTGTACAGGCGGTTGACGCCGCCCCTGAACCGGTCTGAATCGAAAAGCCGTTGCGGAAATAGCCGGAGTGTTCGATAACGTCGGCAGCAGAGCGGGCAATCATCAGCTCGCGCGGATTACTGGTGACCCTGGCGGCACCTACGCTGATTTTTGCCGGGTCACCGACGCTCTCAATCTGCACCACATAGTCAACCTGATCCTGAATAATACTGGCCGGCAGGTTGGGGAACGGCTTCAGGGTTTCGGTAAGCAAAACCACCTTTCTGGCATATTTTGCGTCGACCATCGCATAGCCGAGAGAGCCGCACTGCGATGTGCCGCCGTTGCCGCTGGCATTGCCATATTCGTCGCTGCACGAGACAGCCAGAAAAGCGACATCAATGGCGATTTCGCCCTTCTGAATCAAATTTACCCGCCCGCCGTGGGAGTGGATTTGTACCGGCTCGTCCATCAGCCCGTGTGAAATCGCATCTGCCAGTTCGCCGCGCATCCCGGAGGTGTAGATTTTGCCGATCACGCCATTACGGATGTGATCTATAAGCGGCGTATTGCAGGACATTAATGAGCTGGACGCGAGCGTGATGCCTTTCAGGCCGCGCTGAGCCAGTTTGTCCATTACATAATTGATGACCTTATCCCCTTCGCGGAAGGCGTGATGGAAAGACACGGTCATGCCGTCATGCAGATCGCAGCGGGCCAGCACCTCGTCCACGCTGGCAAACAGTTTGCGCTGTGACTTTTGCTGGCTGTCAGCAAGATAAGGCGTCGTCGCGTTAGCGCCGCTGAAGGCGACGTATTCACGGCGAGAGCCAGGAATGTGATGCAGGGTTTCAGTTAGGTTTTTCATTGTTCATCCTGTCGCTTGCAATAGGGGATTACTGACGAATGCCGGAGGCATTTTTGCGTTCGATCACCACGCGGGCATGGTTGATGATTGGTGCATCGATCATTTTGCCGTTCAGCGAAATCACCCCCAGTCCGTTGCGTTCCCCCTCCTCTGCGGCGGCAATCACGCGCTCGGCGTAGTCCACTTCTTCCTGTGTTGGTGCGTAGGCGTTATGAAGAATTTCAATTTGGCGCGGATTAATCAGCGATTTTCCGTTGAAGCCCATCCGGCGGATGAGATCCACTTCTTTCAGGAAACCGGCCTCATCATTCACATCGGCGTATACCACGTCGAAGGCGTCAATACCGGCCCCGCGCGCGGCATGTAATACGGCGCACCGGGCATAGAAGAGCTCTGTCCCGTCGCCCCGCTCGGTTTGCATATCCATCACGTAGTCAAAGGCGGCCAGCGCAATACCCATTAAGCGGTCGGAGGATTTCGCAATGGCGACAGCGTTAATCACGCCCACGGCAGATTCTATCGCCGCCATTAATTTGGTTGAGCCAACGGGACGTCCACAGGTTTCTTCGATGCGGACGATTTCACGTTCGAGCTGATGTATATCTTCCGGGGAGTCGGTTTTGGGTAAACGAATGACATCGACACCCGCCCTGACGGCGGCTTCGAGATCTTTTAATCCAAAAGGCGTATTCAAAGGATTAATTCTGACAACGGTTTCAATATCGTTGTACATAGGATGTTGCAGGGCATGAAATACCAGAAGACGGGCGCTGTCTTTTTCTTTTAACGCGACGGCATCTTCCAGATCAAACATAATGGAGTCGGGTTTATAGATAAATGCCGTCGAAAGCATGGCGGCACTTGAACCGGGAATAAATAACATACTGCGGCGTAACTTTTTCATTATAACGTTTCCCATGTAATGTCTTCCCGGGCCATTCCTCTGAGCAGAGCAGCCTGCACGCGGGCGCGGATCACGCAATCCAGCGCGCCTTTATCTTCAACGACGATCAGCCCCTGCTCGATGTTGAACGAAGCCAGGGTTTCATTGACAACCTCTGCAATACGTTCGCCAAATTGCTTATACACTTCGCTCTGGATGACCACATCCAGCCCGCTCTCGACGGGACTCACCTTCACCATCAGGTCGCTGGACTCCAGCGTCCCCGCCATTGCGGCTTGCACAATTTTCATATCAATTTTCCTGTGATCATGCGGTTAAACCGCTGCCGACATCGGTTCGGATAAACAAGGCTGATGCTGTACCTCTTTATTCAGAAACGCGCGCGTGGTGGCCGGCACCATACGGCTGGCGGCAGAGATTTTGTTTTCATTCAATAAACGACGAACGGCTGAAGCCGAGACAGGCACGTTATTGCCATCCGTTTTTCTTTCTATTTCGTGCACACTGATACGGGCCGCCGTACTCGTTTCATCTTCCAGCCAGCGATGCATCGCCCGGTTATACTCCGCGGTTAACGGGCAAAACGGTTCGGTACCGACAAAACGATGGTTAATATTCAGCGCGGGGGCGATGTAATTTCTGAAAAGCATGAGATCAATGGCAGCGTAGGCTTTATCAATAACCTGCTTATCCTTCAGGAAATAGCCCGGGAATGTGCCGCGGGAAATAATATACGCAGACCCCGGATGAATCGTGACATTAGGGAGATGCTGCGATCCGTTCCTGACCATCGCAAACCGTTCTTTAAACGAAAAAGCGGAGACATCTTCCTGAACAACGAAAACATGCATCCAGTCGCACTGGCGTGCCGCATGCTCGATCAGATATTGATGGCCCAGGGTGAATGGATTGGCGTTCATCACGATCGCGCCATTGTTTTTCCCCGGCACGAAATGATGGCGACGCAGCTGGCTGCAGTAACGATGAATACCGACCGGCGTATTCTCCATTAATGCCGCACAATTCTCGACTGTCACCAGCGGGTAAAATCCGCATCCGCGAAACGACTTTACGTTATCCGGGCAGGTAAAAAGAAAGAGCTGATGTTCGCCGTTTTGTGCCGCCAGAAGCTCGGCCTCATGAATTAACGTCAGGCTTAACGACGTGCCCCGCCACACGGCATCCACGGCAATGCACTTTAGCGTGTTACCCGCAATACCGGTGCAGGCAACAAGCTGACGCCGATCGCGCGCAACGATAAATTGCTCGATATCGTTATCAATGCCTAAACCGTTGCGGGCCAGAAAACAGGCAACCTCCTCTCTGGCCTTCGCGTTACCGGCGTTAATCACCTCAAATTCTGGCGCTGTGGCGGTGTACATCGTCTCTCTCCTGAGCGTTTAGACGGTCAATTCTTGCTGCTGGGGTTGCGCTTCCACGATGGTGTTCATCAGGCGGCCAATGTTTTCGATTTCGACTTCGACGCGATCGCCATCGCGCATAAACAGAGGCGGATTACGTTTTTTCCCGACGCCACCAGGCGAGCCGGTGATAATGACGTCCCCGGCGCTGAGGGAGGTGAACGTGCTGATATAGGCGATGAGATCCGCGACTTTGTGGATCATGCTGCCGGTAGAATCATTCTGAACCAGCATGCCGTTCAGCCAGGTGTGGATGGTCAACGCGTGAGGATCGGGGATCTCATCCGCCGTGGTCATATAGGGGCCGAAGGCGCCGGTCTGCTTCCAGTTTTTACCGGCGGTGAACCAGGCGTGCTGCCAGTCGCGGACGGAGCCGTCCATATAGCAGCTGTAGCCCGCGACATGGCCGAGCGCTTCTTTAGCGTCAATGCCGCTGCCAGACTTGCCGATGATGACAGCCAGCTCACCTTCGTAATCGAATTCACTTGAGAGAACCGGTTTCATGACTGGGCGCGCGTGGCCCGTTTGCGAGTCTGGAAAACGAATAAAGAGCGTCGGCGCATTATTCGTCTCAGCAAACTCTTTTCGTTTTTCAGCGTAATTCATTCCCACGCAGAAAATTTTTCCAGGCTCTTCTATAACGGGCAGAAAGGTAATGTCTTCAGGCATAATATCCACAGGGTAATCGTGATATTGTCTGGCAACCTCGACCGCATCCCATTGAAGGAGATCTTTCAATGTCGCATATTGATGGCCGATTTTATTACCCAAATCGATAATGCCGTGTTGCGTATAAATCCCGTAGCTTTTGCGGCCCTGATGAATATAACTTGCTAATTTCATAATGATACCTGATTGATATTCGTACTCATTCTGTGTTCACACCCAGGGCGTGAACACATTGTCATGCTATTTATTCTGCTGACTGCGCTGGAACCAGTACCTGCTTATTACCGGATGCCAGATACGTAGCCACGACTACGCCAACGCCAAGTAATGCCAGAATAAATCCGGTCATTCCCTGCCAGCCCATTGAATGGAAGACAAAACCGTTGATAAAACCAATCACCGAACCGCCCATGTAGTAGAAGAATAAATAGAGCGCGACGGCCTGGCCTCTTGCGTGCGTGGCATTTTTACTGACCCAGCTTAAACCGATAGAATGGCAGCCGAAGAAACAGCCGGTAAAAATCACAGCACCAACAATAAAGGTGACGACATTCGACGTCAGCGTCAGCAGCATCCCTAAGGCCATCACCAGGAACAGCACACGCAAGACTTTCATTGCGCCATATTTCGCCGATAAGCGACCAGCCTGTGGCGCCGTAAAGAAACTCAGTGCGAAGCTAAAGGAAAGCAGACCCGCGTTTGCCGGTGAAATATGGAACGGCTCGCCTTTCAGGAAGAAGGCCAGATAGTTATACAGTGATGTAAATGCGCCGAAAATAATGAAGCTGATGACAAACGCCAGCGCCAGATTTTTGTTTTTGAAATGCGATGCCGCCCCTTTCACCATACGCATAACGTTAAGGTTCTGCGTAGGCGTAAAGTTTTTCGATTCCGGCAGCAGGAACTTCACCAGAATGGCAACTGCAATCAGACTGACCGCAAACCCGTAGAAGATCACATTGATTGAAACGTGGTCGATCAGCTGGCTAGCCACAATACGCCCGGACATGCCGCCCATTGAGTTACCGAAAACAAAGTATCCCGTCACGATGCCTGCCGCCACCGGTGCGACCTCTTCGCTGATATAGGCCGTTGCTGCCGCAGCGATGCCGCTCAGTGCCAGACCAATCACCGCACGCAGCGCCACCAGCATTGCCCAGGATTGAACCAGCGGGCAGAGCAGCGTCAGAATGCCGCCCAACAGGAGAGAGACAATAATTAACCGCTTCCTGCCATAGTGATCGGATAATGTTCCGGTAAACAGCAGTCCAATTGCCAGCAATGCCGTTTCTGCGGATAAGATAATACTCACCTGGCTGACCGGGACATTATATTCCACAGCAAGCATCGGCAGCAGTGGTTGGATAAAAAACAACGAAGCCAGTTCCGCAAGCCCGGATAAAGCCAGGGCCAGAATCACGCGAATATTTGCGCTTGCTTTTGCCGGATCGGGTGCTTTCAGGGTATTGTTAGCATGCGTTAACGCCATAATAACCTCAGTATTATAGTTAAGGTACAGAATGTATTATTTAAGATGGTTAATTTTTTATTTGAGACTTTACTCAATCAACTTCAGAGAGCATTTTTTCAGGTACACAAACAACACCTTCAAATAACTTTCGTGAAGTTCGAATAACCGCTGCACGGGTGTTTTCGATATTGTCATCCTCTCTTAGCAATGACACCGATATTTTTCCACTTGGGTGTTCAATATCGATAATGTTGGTAAAACGTTCCTTTGGACGATCGGCAACAATTTTCGCGGCGACGGAGCCTTCAATAAGCGTCGCGGTCGAAATACCAATCGAGCCGGTAATCGCCAGTGATTTATGGCAGGTATGCGGCATGAAATAACGCACCTGAAGCGTTCCGCCGTTACGCGCCCGGCTAAGAAGAACCGGTTTAGGGATCACTTTGGTGGATACATCCCCTAAGCCCATCGCCGCGCCAGCCTGACGGCGCAGATTCTCCAGCCTTTCCTTAAACCCCCTATCGCCATCTAATTCTGCAGGTGACTCCCCGCCTGTTTTGCCCAGCGCCGACGCGTCAATCAAAACCATCGGCATCGCCATATCAATACAGGTGACTTCAATACCGTCGAACACGTTTGTCACGCTACCGGTCGGCAGCAGTTTTCCCGTTTTGGAACCCGCAGAATTCAGGAAGGTTAAGCCTATCGGTGCCGCTGTACCCGGGACACCGTCGATTTGAGTTTCGCCTTCATAAACGACGCGATACTCAGGCGTTTGTACTTCGGCATCGACCAGCGTTCCGGTGTTCAGATTGCGGATACGCACCGTCGTCACCGGGCTTTGCGCCTTGACCAGCCCCTTTTCAATGGCAAAGGGGCCCACGGCACAGAGCATATTGCCGCAGTTCGGCGTGGTATCAACGCGACGTTCGTTCACCATCACTTGTGCGAACAAATAATCCACATCCGCGTCCGGACTGTCGGACGGATTGACGATCGCCACCTTACTGGTTTGCGGACTTCCCCCGCCAATACCGTCAATTTCGAGTTCATGCCCAGCGCCCATCAGGCTGAGTAAAACTGCATCACGCGCTTCGGTTTCCGCTGGCAGGTCGCTGGCCAGAATGACCGGGCCTTTTGAGGTACCGCCACGCATTAATACGCAAGGGATCTTTAACATGTCTTTTTCTCATTTCGCGTTTATCAGGAACGCAATTAGGTTTTCACACTCCTGTTGATAACTCTAATGTCGAAAAAAGCAGGATTAATACGCTTTGCGTATTAATAGCCCTTACGTTATCGTGGATTTAGGAAAACAATAATCAGGTGCGGATATGCAGCATGAATTACAGGGAATACAAGCGTTTGTAAAAATTGCAGAAATCGGATGTTTTACAAAAGCGTCTCAATTTCTTCACATTTCACAACCAGCTTTAACACGCAGAATTCAGAAGCTGGAAGAGAGCCTGGGGACAACACTGTTTGAACGTTCCACGCGCAGCGTTAAGCTCACAACGGTGGGACGGGAATTTTTACCTAAGGCAAAGAATTTAATCGATTTTTATGAAAGCTCGATCCTGAGTATTAAAGAGATGGCGACGCATCAGGCAGGGGTTATTACCGTTTCCTGTATTCCGACTGCCGCGTTCTATTTTCTGCCTTCCGTGATACGAGATTATAACAATGACTACCCAAACATCCGTATTCGCATACTTGAGCACAGCGCCAGCGATTGTCTCGAAGCGGTGTTAAATGGCGACGCAGATTTCGGCATAAATATGATAAACATCACACATCCCAATATCGATTTTGCGCCGCTGGTGAACGAACCCTTTGTCCTGGCATGCCGACGGGATAATCCGCTGGCAAAAAAACCGCTGGTCACCTGGGACGATCTGGCTGGCATGAAGCTGATCGGCGTCAGGCGCTCCAGCGGAAACCGTTCGCTTATCGATCAGGCTTTCGAAAAGATGGACTGGAAACCGAACTGGTTTTACGAGGTGCGTCATCTGTCAACGTCGCTGGGGATGGTAGAGGCGGGTCTCGGGGTGTCAGTTGTGCCGAGTCTGGCGATGCCAACCGATGAACATCATGTCCTTGTCAGCCGCCCGCTGATAGAACCCGTTATCCGGCGAACGCTGGGGCTGGTACAACGCAGGGAAACCCCTCTCAGCCCGGCGGCGGAAAAATTCAGAGAGCTGCTTGTTCAACTTTGGTCTGGTGAAAACAACAGCCCGTGGATCGGCAAGTTTACGCAGTAATATGGCCCAAAAGTACCGTTATTGGTTCTCCAGGTGACTCCTGCCGTTGACGACTGTGCGGAATAATGGCTCCCGAACACAACACAGAGGGAGTGAATGTGATGAAACGTTTTTTTCGTACGGCAGTGATGATCGGCATGATGAGCGCATTTTCCACTTATGCTACCGCACAGGAGACAACCAGCATGAATACCAAAACCATTCGCGCAATGACCGGCGCAAAAGCTACCCCATCCTTATCGGCGTCTGAAACTGCGTTAATCGTGGTGGATATTCAAAACGAATATTACGCATCAAAAGATTTTCGCGGTCAGATGGTGATCCCGGAAGGTGAAAAAGTACTGAAAAACAGTCAAAAACTGGTCAGCTATGCCCATCAAAAAGGGATGCCGGTCTACTTCGTTCGTCATATGGGGCCGAAAGACAGCCCGCTCTTTGCCGAAGGATCTGTCTATGCGCAGTTCCATAAAGATCTGCAGCCTTCTGCGCAAGACGCCATTATCACCAAAGCGACCCCGAGCTCTTTTGTTGGCACCGATCTGGATGCGCAATTAAAGAAAAAAGGGATTAAAAAGGTGATTGTGATTGGCCTGATGACGCACATGTGCATCTCGTCGACCGCGCGTGACGCTGTACCGCTGGGTTACAGCGTGATTATTCCTGAAGATGCAACGGCAACGCGCGATCTGGATGATGGCCAGGGCGGCGTGGTGGATCACAAGACGCTGCAGCGGGCGGCATTAGCCGGTGTGGCCGATGTATTCGCTGAGGTAATGACCACCCAAGACGTTATGGCACTGCCGGTCACAAAATAAGACCGGACTTGATCCCTGTCGCCAGCCAGACTTCTATACTGGCTGGCACATGGAGGCTTTTATGACGTTGAAAATTGGTATTGTGGTATTTGATGGCATCATCCCTTTTCACCTTTCAGTACCGTATGCCGTGTTTGAGAAAGCGCTCACGCCACAAGGTGAGCCCCTTTGTCAGTTGGTCGTTTGTGCCACAACACCCGGCGTACTGAAAACCAATGCCGGCTTTTCGATTGTCGTTGAACGCGGGCTGGATGCGTTGGCCGGAATGGATATGGTGATTGTCCCAAGCTGGGATGTTCCCGAGCGAGCCCCGGATCCCAACCTCCTGCTGGCGCTGCAAAAGGCCCATGCTGCGGGGGCACGCATTGTGGGTTTGTGCATGGGCGCATTTGTGGTTGCCGCCGCCGGGTTGCTGGAACATCGTCCTGCGACAACGCACTGGCGATGGGCAGCTGATTTTCAGCGCCTCTATCCCTCCGTGCAAATGGACAAAGACGTGCTTTATATTGATGATGGTGACGTTGTCACTTCAGCGGGAACGGCGGCGAGTATTGACTGCTGCCTGCATCTGGTGCGTCAGGCATGGGGTGCCGAAGTGGCAAACGGCGTGGCGCGAATGTTGGTTGTCCCGCCCCACCGCCAGGGCGGGCAGCGGCAGTATGTCGAGCTACCGGTTCAGAATACGCGTCGCGGGGATTATTTCACCGATGCACTGGCCTGGGCGACGGAGAATCTCCAGCTCGCACTCACGCTGGACTGTGTGGCAGAGAAAGCCTGCATGAGCCGACGCAGTTTTACCCGGCGGTTTCAGCAAACCACGGGGGAAAGTTTTTCGCGCTGGCTACTCAACCAGCGCATTATTGTCGCACAGCGCTATCTCGAAAAAACCGACCAGCCGGTGGATGACATTGCCGAGCGCGTCGGTTTTCCCTCAACGACCTCTTTACGTCGCCACTTTCACAACCAGCTCAATACCTCACCTTCCCGCTATCGACGCGAGTTTCGCGGCCGATAGCGAAGTGAGTTATTTCCCCTGCGTTTCAAAACCTGCCATCACGGACCGGAGCTCAGCCAGTGAAAATCCGTGTTTTGCATCGTCAACGCCCAGTGCAAAGCGTTCCTGCATCAGCTGGTAAAGCGCCTCAGCATCCGGCAAGTGGATCTGCTCCTCCACATGACCGTTCTGCCAGTGGGTAAAGTTGAAGTTGGTCAGCGTCAGCTTGCCGCCGTCCGGCAGATGGCGGCACATCAGCAGATGATGGCGGAAGTGCGACTGCGGCCAGTGCGCCGACCAGAAATTCCCCATCACGTAATCACTGAAATACTGTGTCGTCAGGTCAAAATGGTACATCGACTGCCAGTGCTCGTGGTGACGGAACTGCAGCACCCAGTCGTTACCCTCGCTCAGCAGACGATACAGGCCGTGCGGCGTCTCTTGTTCTTCACTGGCGAGCAGACGAATTGGCGCCGTCAGCGTCTGGCCGCCAAACCCCACGTCCGCAATCCAGCGCTCGCCGTTAAGCTCAACCAGCAGCAGGCGGTGCGTGCGCGGCGGCATTTGCGGTGGATTCGCTAATATCACGCGTCCCAGTACGCTGCGCACCGTAAAGCCAACTTCGCGCAATACGCGTTCGAACAGGCCGTTTTGCTCAAAGCAATAGCCTCCGCGGCGCGCGGAGACCAGTTTATCGACCAGATTCTGATCCTCAAGATGGATCTCTCGCGGCAGAACGACATCAATATTTTCAAAAGGGATCGCACAGTTGTGATGTAAATGCAGCGCGCGCAGAGTATCGATATCAACTGCGGTCGGTTGCGTCCAGCCGATGCGGGCGAAATAGGCGGTCAGGAATGGGGACATTAATCAGTTTCCTTTGATTGTGATGTTCTGTTTATAAACTAATTTTACGCACTCACTTTGATTTACGTGCTTTTTCGTCATACTCATCGTTACAGATGAGGAGATCCTATGAGCCACTTTCGCCCTGTTGAATTACGTCATGCCAGCCGTCTGCTGAACCACGGCCCTACTGTGCTTATCACCAGTCGGGATGAAAGCCTCGACAGACGCAACGTGATGGCCGCCGCATGGTCAATGCCCGTTGAGTTTGAGCCGCCGCGCATCGCAATCGTGGTGGACAAAAGTACCTGGTCGCGCGAGCTGATTGAACGCAGTGGGAAATTTGGTATCGTCATCCCCGGCGTCGCGGCGGCCAACTGGACTTACGCGGTCGGCAGCGTCAGCGGGCGCGATGAAGACAAATTCAACTGCTACGGGATCCCGGTCGTGAACGGTCCTGAACTTGGCCTGCCGGTGATTGAAGAAAAATGTCTGGCGTGGATGGAGTGTCGGTTATTACCCGTCACCTCCGCGGCAGAAAAATACGATACGCTGTTTGGAGAAGTGGTTTCAGCGGCAGCAGACGAACGCGCGTTTGTCGCCGGACGCTGGCAGTTTGACGAGGATAAGCTGAATACCCTGCATCATCTTGGAGCCGGGACATTTGTGGCGAGTGGGAAGATGGTGAAGGCGCTGGATTGAGAAAACCCTTCCCAGCCCTCTCCCTCAAGGGAGAGGGTGAACGTATTACTTCGCACGTCGTGAAATAATCTCATCCGCAACATTCCGCGGGGCTTCCGCAAAATGATGGAACTCCATCGTATACGTCGCGCGTCCCTGGGACATCGAACGCAATGTCGTGGCATAACCAAACATCTCTGCCAGCGGCACGTCAGCACGAATAATCTGGCTGCCGTACTGCTCCGCCATCCCCTGCACCATGCCGCGTCGGGAAGAGAGATCGCCCATAATGTTACCCGCGTACTCTTCCGGCGTTTCCACCTCCACGTGCATGATCGGCTCAAGGATCACCGGATCCGCCCTGCGGGCGCCCTCTTTGAAACCGAGGATCGCCGCCATGCGGAAGGCCATCTCCGAGGAGTCGACATCGTGATACGAGCCAAACGTCAGCGTCGCTTTGACATCGACGACCGGATAGCCCGCCAGTACCCCGCTGTTCATTGCTTCCCGCAGCCCTTTCTCAACGGACGGGATATACTCGCGCGGCACCACGCCGCCCTTAGTGGCATCTTCAAATTTGAAACCACTTCCGGGCTCCAGCGGCTCCAGGCTCAGCACCACATGACCGTACTGGCCTTTACCGCCGGACTGACGGACAAATTTGCCTTCGATATCCTTCACCGTTTTACGCAGGGTTTCACGGTAGGTCACCTGCGGACGACCGATATTTGCCTCGACGCCAAACTCACGTTTCATGCGGTCGACGATAATCTCGAGGTGTAGCTCACCCATCCCGGAGATAATGGTCTGGCCGGACTCTTCGTCAGTATGCAGGCGGAAAGACGGGTCTTCCGCTGCCAGACGCTGTAGCGCGATCCCCATTTTCTCCTGATCGCCTTTGGTTTTCGGCTCAATCGCCAGCGAGATCACCGGATCCGGGAACTCCATACGCTCAAGCGTAATGACGGCGTTCGGATCGGTAAGCGTGTCGCCAGTGGTCACGTCTTTCAGCCCGACACAGGCCGCGATATCCCCGGCGCGCAGTTCGTCCACCTCGTGACGATCGTTGGCATGCATCAGCACAATACGTCCGATACGCTCTTTCTTCCCTTTCACCGGGTTGTACACCGCGTCGCCTTTGCGCAGCACGCCAGAGTACACGCGGATAAAGGTCAGCTGCCCGACATACGGGTCGCTCATCAGCTTGAACGCCAGGGCCGAGAACGGCTCATCATCGCTCGGATGACGCTCCGCATGCTGCCCTTTTTCATCCACGCCATCAATGGCCGGCACGTCCAGCGGCGACGGCATGAGTTCAATAACCGCATCGAGCATGCGCTGTACGCCTTTATTCTTGAACGCGCTGCCGCACAGCATCGGCTGGATTTCGCCCGAGATGGTGCGAATACGCAACCCTTTGATGATTTCCGCTTCCGTCAGGTCGCCCGTCTCCAGGTACTTATCCATCAGTTCATCGCTGGCTTCCGCCGCCGCAGAGACCATTTTTTCCCGCCATTCCCGGGCGGTGCTGACTAAATCATCTGGCACAGGCGCATAGGTAAACACCATGCCCTGCGTCGCATCGTCCCACAGAATGGTGCGCATCTTGATGAGATCCACCACGCCGTTGAAGTGATCTTCAGCACCCACCGGGATGACAATCGGCACCGGATTGGCCTTCAGGCGTTCCTGCATCATCCGCACGACGCGGAAGAAATCAGCACCCGGACGGTCCATTTTGTTAACAAAGGCCAGTCGCGGAACGTGATATTTATTGGCCTGACGCCAGACGGTTTCTGACTGCGGCTGCACGCCGCCCACGGAGTCATACACCATCACGGCACCGTCGAGTACGCGCATGGAACGTTCCACTTCAATGGTGAAATCCACGTGCCCCGGGGTGTCGATGATGTTAATCCGGTGCGGCTCATATCCTCTGTCCATACCCGGCCAGAAGCAGCTGACCGCCGCGGAGGTAATCGTAATCCCGCGCTCTTGCTCCTGCGCCATCCAGTCAGTGGTTGCCGCGCCATCGTGTACTTCACCCAGCTTGTGGCTCATCCCGGTATAAAACAGGATGCGCTCAGTGGTGGTGGTTTTACCGGCATCGATATGCGCGGAGATACCGATGTTGCGATAACGTTCGAGAGGGATGGGTCGGGGCATGATATTTCCTTAAGTCTTATGACTTGTCTGTGACGACCAGGATGGTCGTGCATTCGTTCGTTTGCTATAATAGTCCTATTGTACGAGTATTATCGAACTATTTTTTAACGGTTGACCTATTGTTGATATAGCTCAATCTGACGCCATACGCAGGAAAACGATGATCCCAAACCACCCTGAAACTGAACAAATACTGCTGGAAAATGTGCTGTTTGCCCTCGGCAACCCGCTCCGGCTGTCGATAATTCGCCGGCTGGCCGATGGCAGCGAACTCAGCTGTAACGCGCTGCGCCCGGAAGATGTGGTGAAGTCTACGATGACCCATCACTGGCGCGTATTGCGCGACAGCGGCGTGATCTGGCAGCGTCCGCAGGGACGAGAAAACATGATTTCATTGCGTAGAGAGGATCTGGATGCCCGCTTTCCGGGGTTGATGGCGATACTTTTACAGGCTAAATCATAAGAGCATATCGGGTTAAAGCCCCTTAATGATGTAAGGGGCATATTGTCAGCAAAGGGATCTACCTTACCTGCATACGATATTCAATCATTCCACTTTTTTTCGCAATCCAGTCGTACAATCGTTGCCCGCGATAGTTGGCTTCATGCGTGTGCCAGTAAAGATGACTGGCATGATGTTTTCTGGCTTCTCTCTGAACATATTCTATTAACTGTTTGCCAATATGTTTGCCCCTGACTGCTTCGCAGACATATAAATCTTCGAGGTAGCAGTAATCGCTCTCAGCCCAGGTCGAACGGTGAAAGAGATAATGCGCAAAACCCACTATGTCTCCATTACATCGTGCCACCACGCAGAATAGCGGCTCAACGGGGCTGAAAAATCGTTGCCAGGTTCGTTCTGTAATTGCCCCGGACAGATCGACGTTGTAAAACTCCTGATATTTTCCCCATAGTGGCATCCAGCTTTCAAAATCACGTTCTTTAACTACCTCAATTGTCACGATCATATTGTTCATATTGCCTCTTCTCTCACCCGTTTATTCGTTTCAGGAAGAGTGTATTCGCTGAATGGCACGTTTTACCCCGCCAATTCTCGCCATCAAAGCAGACCAATTTCTCATCCTGCTGCATGCAGTATTGCTTTAGAATCAAGAGACACAGAGGAAAAGTGGACAACGTAATGTTTAAGCACGCGCAGCTTGAAACGGTTAAGGCATGGATTATCGACCCCGCTAACGGATCGCTACCGCTTCATGAAAGGATCCAGAGAGCAATACGGACGCTGATACTGGAAGGGGTATTATCTCACGGTAAGGCCCTTCCTGCTTCACGCGCTCTGGCGGCTTCTCTCAGCGTTTCCCGGGATACCATAGAAGCGGCCTACTCCAGCCTGCATGCCGAAGGGTTTATTGAGAGACAAACAGGCAGAGGGAGCTTCGTCTCTTCCAGCGCGCGCTTTTTAAAACCCCGCCCTCGACAGCATCAGCCAACCGCTGCGTTACGAAAAGCAAAACTCAGCGTCCGAGGAAAGATCGTTTATGAAAGCGGTGGGATCCGCGAATTTTCCTCCCCTCGCCCCCTTGCGCCCGGCATTCCTGAAACCCGCATGTTTCCCATTTCAACCTGGGAGCGTCTTCAGCGACAGGTCCTGAAGGAGTTTCAGCATCAGGCATTAGAGCAAAGTCCACCACAGGGTATAGAGCACCTGCGACGGGCCATTGCGGAATATGTCAACCTGGAGCGCGGAACACGTGCGAGGGCAGAACAGATCATCGTTCTGACAAGTTCTCAACAGGCGCTTGCGCTCTGTTCCCACGTGCTGATGGATGCCGGAGACGGCATTGTCATTGAAGATCCCTCCTATCAAGGGGCACACAAAGCGTTCAACGCCGCAGGACTTCGCTGCATTCCGGTTCCTCTTGATGAAAAAGGCATCTCGGTTGACGGTCTTAATTCTCTGACCGAGCCAGCCAGGGCGATATACCTTACGCCTTCTCATCAGTACCCTACCGGGGTGACGCTCTCTCTTGACCGACGACTGGCAGTTGTCAAATGGGCAAACCATTACGGGGCCTGGATCATTGAGGATGACTATGACAGTGAGTTTCACTACGAAGGTAAGCCTATGGCCAGCCTTCAGGGGCTTGATACGTACAACCGGACCATTTATATCGGCACCTTCACCAAGTCTCTGTTCCCCGGGCTGCGTATTGCCTACATGATCGTTCCCTCAGAATTGACAGAGCCCTTTATCATGGCGAGGACATTGATGGATGGCCACACCGCCTCAATAACCCAGCTGACGCTGGCTAAATTTCTGGAGGGAGGCCATTTTGGTGCTTATGTTCGCAAGATGCGGGGAATTTATGTTGCTCGTCGCGATGCGCTGGCAAGCCTGATGGATGCGTATCTTTCTGAGTATGTTGCCTGTGAAACACCAGCGGGGGGAATGCAAATGCCTTGTCATCTGAAACACGGAATATCCGAGAAAGAGATAGCCACCGCCGCCCGCCGTGCGGGTGTTGATATACTTGGGCTTACCGATTTATATGCAGGTCCCCCCGCGTCCACCGGTTTTTTGATGGGATTTGCTGCTTACACGGAAAGGGAAATAGAAGACGCTGTAAAAAAACTGGCCGCCATTTTCCGTCATGTTTGATGCCGTCGACTGCTCAGCGGCGAATACTCATTCCGGGCGAGCAAGGCTATATACGGGGATCCGTCGGCTGGTCTTTGTCAGCGTATCAAAGACTTCGGTCTCCGACGTCACAATTCTCACGCCCATTTTCCTTAACCTCTGTACATCCGCCGCGATGCGCTGAATGCCAAACCAGAAAAGCCCGTCGAGTGCCGTCACAGACAGGCCGTTTTCCAGCGCCAGCTTGAGACGTTCCTTTGGGGCTTTGACCTGCTGGGCAATTTGCCTGTAAGGCACTTCATTACATCCCGTCGCGTCACTGCGCTGGATCCGCGTTTTCAGCTGATAGGTAAACTCGTCAGGTATTCCATTGAGATCTCTTTTCAGGCTATAGACGCAGCCAAAGCGCTTGCCGTTAAACAGAACATTTTTCTGACTGAGCTGAAGTTCTTTTCTGACAACGTCTATTAACTGGGGCGCACGGGTGAGAAGTAGCCTGAAGGGCAGCTCGAAGCTGGTGACGTAATCCACATTAAGCAACGCGAGACGCAACCGCTCCTCTGCCCCGGACTTTTGCTCACGACACTCTTCCATCACCTCCGCCCACTGGCGCGTCAGGCGCTCCGGCTCGGCGGCTTCGGTAAGGAGATATTTTTCAATCTGATAATCAACTCTTCCGGTCATCATGTGGTATCCCGTCGCTGTGGATGCGGTAATTCTATACAGTACGGTGATATTTATAAAGGACTGAACCGCAGCGACATCCTGAAAATGTCGTTGCAATTCAGTATCCTGACGTTTCGAATCAGTGCGCCATAATCCAGCCCATCAGCAGCGTGGCGAAAATCACCGTCGACGCGCCGCCGATGCGGGTGGCGATCTGCGCGAACGGCATAAGCGACATCCGGTTAGACGCGGACAAAATGGCCACGTCCCCCGTTCCGCCCAGCCCGCTGTGGCAGCAGGTCACAATGGCCGCTTCCACAGGATACATATTCAGACGCGACGCGATAAAGTAGCCGCTCAACGCCATTGCAATCACAACCGAACCGCATACCACCACGTATCCTACCGAGAACACCGACACCACGCTCTCAAGCGGCACGTATAACATCCCAAGGCCGATCATCAGCGGCCAGACCAGCGCAGCCGAGACGAATTTATAGCAACTGTGCGCGCCCTGCTCCATTGAGGCCGGGATCACCCTGAAGTATTTACAAAGAACAGCAATCAGGATCATCAGCACCGGGCCGGGAATGTGGACCAGTTTTTCAAACAATCCGCCGACGATGAAAAACGCGCACACCATCAGTAACCCGCCGCCCATCAGATGAAAATCCGTCTGCTGCGTGCTTTGCGTCCCGGCAAACAGGCTGGCGTCGTCTTTACTCCGCGTGAGCATGCCATTTCCCGAAAGCGCAGGACGTTTCGCGCCGAGACGCGCCAGCGAGCCCGCACAAATAATGGCGAAGATATTCCCGACGACCGCAGCGGGTGCCAGCTGCGCAACGTAGACGTCCGGCGTCTGCCCCAGTATTGCCGAATAGGCCAGGGACAGCGGCAAAATGCCCTCGCCAATTCCACCGCCAATGATGGGCACAATGATGAAGAAGAAGGTGTGGTAAGGCGTATAACCAAACAGTGAGCCCACAATGAGGCCGCTCAGCACGGCCATGCATGTTCCCGCCACCAGCGGAACAAACATGCGCATCATCCCCTGGATCAGTAGCACCCGGTTCATCCCCAGAATGCTGCCGACCACCAGGCAGGCAATGACGAAATAGAGCAGGTTCGCCTCTTTCATCAGCAGATGCACGGTATCAAGGGTATGTTTCCCGAATACGCCAAAATAGACCAGCACGGAGGGCACCATCAGGCACAGGATCGCCGGGCCGCCGATATCTTTCAGCACCGGGATTTGACGCCCTACTTTCGCAAACGCGAAACCGAGGGTCATGATCACCGCGAGGCCACCTATCATATTTTTTGGCAGCAGCCCTGCCCAGGCGGATGTCGCCACAATCGCGGCAATCCCGACGAACAGCATCAACGGGACCGTGCCCACCTCGGTATTGTTGAGCCCAAAGGCAAAACGCGAGGTAGACAGCTCAGAAGTCGGTACAGGATTATCTTTCATATAATCACCTGAAAATTGTGTTCGGATATACAGAGAAAGGAATAACTGAAATTATTCCTGATACGAAAAAATGTTCTTAAATATAAATAATGATTTAGATGGCCTTTTCTAAAAACAGGCTCAATGTGAAATTAACACGGGCTTGCCAGGATAAATGTGAACAACTCGTCTCTTTGTCTTTAAATAACTTAATTCAGCGTTTAGTAACTAAAGTTATTTATAGTGACTCGTGTCGCATTCTTGCGTCTTATCAATTTTTAACGAAAGTCTTACTTATCCAACTAATGCAATCTTTTTGAAATTAATAAAACCAGAGAGAGTGTGACACTTGTCACTCCTGCCCTGCTATCTAAGCGCTAGATTAGCGCTGCAATAAAACACATAAAATACCCTACAGGAAATACTATGCCTTCATTACTATTACAGTCACTGTTTCCGCTCGTCTTTATTATGTTACTTGGATGGCTAAGTGGAAAGCTGGGATATTCGCGGCGAGAAGATGCAAACGTCATGGCAACCGTGGTGATTCGTTTTGCCCTTCCTTTTCATCTTTTCATTGGTGCATTGCATACCGATCCCAATAAAATTAAAAACCTGACCTTTATGGCCGTCCTGGTTGTCGGTTTAATGGGGTCGTATTTACTGACGCTGTTTATATCACGCTATGTTTTTCGCCACGATATCAAAACCAGCGCCATTCAGTCTCTGGTTTGCGCCTTTCCTGATATGGCCTACTTTGGCGCGCCGGTCCTGGCGGTATTGATTGGGCCGGAAGGATTTATCGGTGTGCTGATAGGTAACATTATCACCAGCGTTATCATGATCCCTCTGACTATCGTCCTGATTCGTATGGGTGATAAAAACGGTCATGATGGCCTGGAGGCGCTGCACCCGGGCGCGATGATCGTGCAAAACCTCATCAAAGCGGCACGCAACCCTATCGTCTGGATCCCGGTCTCCGGCGTCTTGCTCAGTCTCGCCGGTGTGCAAATCCCTTCCATTCTCAGCATGCCTATTGAGATGGTTGGCAAGGTTTCAGGCGGACTGTCCCTGTTTGCCCTCGGCCTGCTGTTTTACGGTGAACGTCCAAAACTGAACGTGCAGACATTTACCAATATCAGTATTAAAAACCTGATTCAGCCGGCAATGATGGCCGCCGCAGGGATCGCCTTTGGCCTGAGTCATACCTTACTGCAGCAGGTCGTAATTATTGGCGCAACGCCTTCCGCTATTGCCGCAGGGATGTTTGCTTTACGCAGCGATACCTATATCGATACCGCATCCTCTTCCATATTAATTGGTACTGCCGTCGGGGTCGTGACCGAAGGCATTATGATCTATTTCATCTCTTAATCTGTTTTATATAAAAAATTCAGGAGTTAACCATGTCCCGGAAAGAAGTTCTGTACACCCCTTACAATGGGGCCGTATTGCTGGAGAATCCGCTATTAAATAAAGGACTCGCTTTTATTAAAGAAGAGCGTGATAATTTTAATCTGCATGGGTTATTGCCGCACAACGTTGAAACCATTGAAGAACAAACCGAGCGCGCCTGGGTACAGTTCTGTCATTTTAAAAGCGATATCTCGCGTCATGTTTATCTGCGAAATATTCAGGACACCAATGAAACTCTCTTTTACAATCTCTTGCGTTCGCATCTGAAAGAGACGTTACCGATTATCTATACCCCGACGGTCGGTGAAGCCTGCGAGCATTTCTCTACGATTTATCGCCGCGCGCGCGGCTTGTTTATTTCATGGCCTAACCGTCATCGTATTGATGAGATGCTGCAAAGTTTTTCACGCAACGACGTTCGCGTGATTGTGGTGACGGACGGGGAACGTATTTTAGGGCTTGGCGATCAGGGTATCGGCGGTATGGGCATCCCGATTGGTAAGCTGTCGCTGTATACCGCCTGCGGGGGGATCCATCCGGCCTCTACCCTCCCGATTATGCTGGATGTCGGCACCAATAATCAGCAACACCTCGACGACCCGATGTACATGGGCTGGCGTCATCCGCGCATCAGCGACGACCAATACGCTGAGTTTATGGATATGTTTGTCAGCACCGTTAAAGCACGCTGGCCCAATGTTCTCCTGCAGTTTGAAGACTTTGCGCAGAAAAACGCCACCCGCCTGCTCCAGCGCTACCGCGACCAGCTTTGCTGCTTCAATGATGATATCCAGGGCACGGCAGCGGTCACCGCAGGTACGCTGATGGCGGCGGCCCATGCGGCAGGCACCCGCATTCGCGATCAGCGCGTTGTCTTCCTGGGCAGTGGTTCTGCCGGATGCGGGATCGCTGAAAAAATTGTGGCGCTGATGGTGGATGACGGCCTGAGCGAGTCCGAAGCGCGCAGCCGGATCTTTATGGTCGATCGCTTCGGCCTGCTGACAGACGACATGACCAACCTGCTCGATTTCCAGAAAAACCTGCTTACCGCGCGCGACGCCGTTAGCCGCTGGCAGGTAGAGGCGAAGAATATTTCCCTGCTGGACGTGGTGAAGAACGCGCATCCTACGGTGATGATCGGCGTTTCAGGCCAGCCGGGGCTGTTCAGCGAAGAGATTGTCAAAGAGATGCATCGCCACTGCCCGCGTCCGATTATCATGCCGCTCTCAAACCCGACGTCGCGGGCGGAGGCCCAGCCTCAGGATCTTATCGCCTGGACCCAGGGAGCCGCGCTGGTGGCCACTGGCAGCCCGTTCGCGCCGGTATTCTGGGAGAATGCACACTACGAGATTGCCCAGTGTAACAACGCCTATATCTTCCCTGGTCTGGGGCTGGGCGTTCTGGCCTGTAACGCGCGCCGGGTCACGGAAGAGATGCTGATGGCAGCTAGCCGCAGCCTGGCCGCGCAGTCTCCTCTGGTCACCACGGAAAAAGGCGGATTGCTGCCGCCGGTAGATCAGATTGAAACGGTCTCACGCCAGATTGCCGTCGCCGTCGCCCGGGCTGCGATTGAACAGGGCGTGGCACCGGCGATAGATGATGAGACGTTGATGGCGCGTATCGAGAAGACGTGGTGGCAGGCGGACTATGCGCCGTACCGCCGATCCGCGCTGTAGCGACGGTCATGCCCTCACCGCAGGGTGAGGGCATCGCTAAGGCTTTAGTGCTGTATGCCTGATCGGTCAGTAAAATCGCTGGCGGAGAGAATATCACCCCGTGGTGCCACGCTCTTGCGGCGGTCATACCGGTCAGGTACACCTTCAGGACGCGTTTTGAAGCGCCGGTGCAGCCACATATACTGTTCTGGCGCCATCCGTACAGCGTGTTCAATCGCCCTGTTCATCTGCGTCGCCACGGCTTCTTTATCGCCGCCCTGCAACGCCTCGCTGATATCTTCCAGAATGATCAGCTCGTAACCGGTACCATCCGCCTTGCGGCGCGGCACAAAGGGAATGACGGCAGGCTTAGCGCTTTTGACCAGCATATAGCTTCCAGCAGTCGTCGCGGCATCCGGCACCGCAAAGAACGGCACAAATACGCTATTGGTTTTGCCATAGTCATGGTCCGGGGCGTACCACAAAATTTCATTTTGCTTCAGCGAGCGGATCATGCCCTTTAAATCATGACGATCGAGCATGGTTTTATTGGAACGCAGGCGCCCGCGCGTCTGAAGCCAGTCCAGCAGGGCATTATTATTAGGACGATACACCCCGATACCGGGGTTAAGCATGCCAAATATCCGCGCGCCCAGCTCAAGCGTCAGAAAATGCATCCCCACCAGCACCACGCCCTTTCCCTGCGCCCTGGCCTTTTCCATGTGCTCATAACCCCGCACGGTAAAGTATTTCTTCACCCGCCACTCGGGCCAGAACCATGCCATCCCGGTCTCGATCACCCCCATTCCTACCGATTCAAAATTACGCTGCAGCAATGACTCTCGCTCCGCCTTTTTCATCTCCGGAAAACAAAGCTCCAGGTTGCGGCGGGCAATTTCGACGCGGCGGGGAAGCAAGCGCATCGCCAGTCGACCAAGGCCATGACCGATTCTGAACAGAAGCGGATAAGGGAGCAGCATGATGAGCCACAGCGCGGCAATGCCGGCCCAGCTTAGCCAGTAACGGGGATGAAGAAAGGCGAATGAAAAACGGGGTAATTTTGTCATCAGAAAATTATCCTTTAACGTGTCTGTCCTTAATTGATTCTGTTGAAGATCTTTCCTAAGGATTAATAATGTGTCAGCCAGAAACGTTAAGTGTAGCGGATAAGACAAAACGTATTTTTATCGATTTTTGCGAAAAACGGGAAGACGAGCCGGGGAAAACTTATCCGTTCCCCGGCAGAAGATCCTACATCGAATACCCGGGCTTCTTAATGAGCTCCTCCAGCTTCGGTCCAATTTCGGTATCCCAGACCTGCGCCTTCCAGTCTTCAGGGGCGATCTGATTCAACGCAACCGACACGGAACTGTCTTTGCTGTTGAAATGGCGAATAATCACGTCGGCAATATCCGCCGCCAGGGCCGTTTTTTGTTCGTCGTTCAAATCACGGGGAAAACATTTGATATCTACGTGTGGCATGTGCAGGCTTCCGGTTGTGAATGTGGGTTACACGTTATCAGATAATATTGTTTGCCTTTAACACCTTGTGCAGTTCCGGTAGCTGACATACGGTGTCCGCAATTGCCGTGAATTTAGGGGTGTTTTCGGCAAACCAGGCATGACGAGGCCCCCAGGTGCGCGCCACCGCAATATACACATCCAGCAGCGTCAGCCGTTCCCCCAGCGCAAACGGGGCGGCCTTAAGCTGACTTTCGAACCACAAATAGAGGGATTTCCGGTATGCGATGCAGTTTTTCTGCAGCTGTTCCGGCGCATCCGGCACCCAGCGTTCGGGATAGTCTGCATACGTAAATGTGGGATAGACGTTGGCCACAAACCAGATCAGCAGACGCTGAAACTGCTGGCGTTCGGCCTGCCCCACGGGCGGAGCAAGGTCGGGACATCTGTCGAGCACCATCAGGGCAATCGCCGCCGTTTCGGTCATGATGGCACCATTTTCCAGCGCCAGCGTCGGCACCTGACACAGCGGGTTGAGCTTTTGCAGCAGCTCACGCTGCGGGCCGGGCTGGTCAAACCCGTCCACGTTGATAAATTGATAAGGGATATCAGCCAGGGTCAGCATCACTTCACCGATCGCCGAGCCCCAGCCGGGTACGCCATAGAGTTTAATCATGTTGCCCCCTCAGGAGTGAAAATCCTAAGTGTAGAGCACCATTAGTAGGTTATCCCAGGCGGGTTGACCTCCGACTGTGCCACCGCTTCCCCCTGCTCGCCCCAGCGCGCCAGTACCTTCTGGTAATCTCCCCGCTTGATCGCGCCGTCCAGCGCCGCCTGTAACGCGTACACCAGCTCATTGCCTTTTTTGGTCGTGGTCGCGACATAGGCTTTTTTCGGCCCTAAACCGACCACGCGGGTTTTACCTGTGAGCGCCGCTTTATAGGCTGAAACCGACTGAGGGCCAAAGAACACATCCGCCCTGCCGGACTGGATATAGAGATTGCCCGAAGCATCATCGTGGAGATAAACCGGCAGCGCAGGCTCGCGCCCCGCCTTTTTATTCTCTTCGTTCCAGCCCAGCAGAATGCGTTCCTGATTCGTACCGGAGCCGACAATCACCCTTTTCCCGGCCAGATCTTCCGCGCTTTTGATTGACTGGATCTCGCTCGTGGATTTCACCGAAAACGCCAGCGAGTCGACGCGGTAGGTCGCAAAATCAAACTTCTCTTTACGCTGTTCGGTCACCGCAATGTTCACCAGCGCCACGTCGTAGCGCCCGGAGGCGATCCCCAGCGGCCAGTCTTCCCACGCCGTCGGCACCAGCTTCAACTTCAGCCCCAGGCTGCCCGCCAGCAGGCGGGCGATATCCGGGTCGCTGCCAATGCGCGTACGGTTATCGCTGGCCAGCAGCGCCAGCGGCGGGGAGTTCAGCATTGAGACGGCGACCGTCAGCGTACCCGGCTCCACGAATTTGTAACTGGCGGGGATCTTCGCCACGGCCTGCCGATCCACCGTCACCGGCAGCGGCTGCTCGTTGGCTTTCAGATCGATGCTGGCGTGGCTCGCCGTCGTGAAGACCAGCCCCGCCAGAAGTCCGTATTTCATTGGCACTCCTTATAAGACTTTGGACAGAAACTGGCGCGTTCGCGCATGTGACGGACGGTTTAATACCTCGTCACTGCTTCCCTGCTCGACAATTTTTCCGTCGACCATAAACACCACCTGATCCGCCACTTCCCGGGCAAAGCCGATCTCATGAGTGACCACCACCAGCGTAGTCCCGGACCGGGCCAGTTTTTTGATTACGTCCAGCACTTCCCCTACCAGCTCCGGATCCAGCGCCGAGGTGGGTTCATCAAACAGCATCACGCGAGGACGTAACGCCAGCGCACGGGCAATGGCAATACGCTGCTGTTGCCCGCCGGAGAGATGGCGGGACCAGGCATCGGCTTTATCCCGCAGCCCGACCACGTCCAGCAGGCTGTACGCTCTTTCCACCGCCTCTTTTTTGCTGAGCTTTTTATGCGCGATGGGCGCCTCAATCAGGTTTTCCAGCACCGTGAGATGCGGAAAGAGATTGAAGTTCTGGAACACATAGCCCACGTTGACGCGCTGTTTGAGGATCTCCTTCTCCTTCAGCTCGTAGAGCCTGTCTCCCTGACGACGGTAGCCAATGTAATCCCCGTCGATCTGAATAAAGCCTTCATCGACGCGCTCCAGGTGATTAATGGTGCGCAGCAAGGTTGATTTGCCTGACCCGGACGGCCCGAGAATGACCGTCACGGACCCGGGCTGGATCTCAAGCGAAACGTTGTCGAGCGCCTTATGGCGGCCAAAAAATTTGCTGACGCCGGTAATCGAGATATGTCCTTCAGGAGAGGCTTGCATGGATAGGCTCCTGTGCTGGCGTGGTGGTGACAGAACGGGTACGACGGGCGGCACGGTTCTGATTTACCGCAGAGCGGCGTTCGCTGCGGGCAAGTGCGCGTTCAACACCGTACTGGATAGCGGACAGGACGGTGGTGATCGCCAGGTACCAGGCGGCACCGACCATCAGCAGCGGGATCACCTCCTGCGTGCGGTTGTAGATCATCTGGATGGTATAGAACAGCTCCGGCATCGCCAGGACGTAAACCATCGCAGTGCCCTTGGCGAGGCTGATGATTTCATTGAACCCCGACGGCAGAATGGTGCGCAGCGCCTGAGGCAAAATGATGCGCACTGTGCGGCGCCAGGCCGGCAGGCCGAGCGCGGCGGCGGCCTCATACTGCCCGTGATCGACCCCGAGGAAGCCCCCGCGAATGATCTCAGCGGTATAGGCGCTCTGCACCAGGGTTAGCCCCACCACGGCGGTAGAAAACTGCCCCAGCACGTTGATGGTTTCAAAGCTGCCCCAGGTGATGCCGGTGAACGGCACGCCGAGCGAGAGCGTGTCGTAGAGATAGGAAAAGTTGTACAGGATGATCAGCACCACAATCAGCGGCAGCGACCGAAACAGCCAGATGTACGCCCACGCCAGGCTGCTCAGCAGCCAGGATGAAGAGAGTCTCGCCAGGGCCAGCATGCCGCCAAACACCACGCTCAGCGCGGTGCCGATCAGCGTCAGCAGCAGGGTCTGTCCGACACCTTCGAGGATCACCGGGTCGAAGAACCAGCGGGCGAACACCGCCCACTCCCAGCGCGGGTTAAAGGCCACGGACTGAATCACGACCGCCAGGACAAACAGCGCCACCGCGGCGCCGACGGCCCGCAGCGGATAACGCGCCGGGACCACCTTAATGGTTTCAACGTTGCTCATCGTCGTTCCTCATGCGGTTTTACTGAACGCTTCACGTACCAGCGTTTTGGTGAATCGCAGCCGACCGTCAAACGGCGGCTGGCTGTACTCTTCCGGATCGCGGTTCAGATCGAACTGCGGCTGATAGCCCTGGCTGAGATAGAGCCTGACCGCTTCCGGCTGACGAAAGCCGGTTGTCAGGTAGATTTGGCTATAGCCTGCCAGCACCGCCCTGCGCTCCAGCTCCTGCACCACGCGCCCGGCAAGCCCCTGCTGACGCAGGGTTTTGTCCGTCCAGATGCGTTTGATTTCCGCGGTGCGTTCGTCGAACGGTTTGTACGCGCCGGTGGCGATAATCTTCCCGTCGCGCTCCAGCACGATAAACAGCCCCTGCGGCGCTAAATACCACTCGGTGAGCTCCACTTCCGCGTCTTTAGAGAAGTAGTCCCCGTAGCGGGCCGCATACTCACCGAACAGCCCCTCAATAATGGGCTGAAGTTCGGCGTCTTCCGGTGAAACATCACGAAATCGTTCGCTCATCACGCCTCCTTAATCGCCCAGGCCTGCCGGGTTCACTTCGGACTGAGGAATGCGCTCAACCCCTTCCCCCCAGCGGTTCAGCACTTTGTCGTAATCGCCGTTTTTGATGACGCCGTTCAGCGCGGTTTGCACCGGCTCAACCAGTCCGCTGCCTTTTTTCAGCGTCACCGCGATGTGCGCCGCCTTCGGCCAGCCGCCGTCGACGCTGCCCACCAGTTTGGTTTTCCCGTTCAGCGCCGCTTTCCAGGCGCCAATCACGTTCGGACCAAAGTAGGCATCCGCGCGTCCTGACTGCAGCGCCAGCGTTTGTGCCGCATCGTCTTTGGTGTAGATCGGGGTAAAGGGTTTCAGCCCCTTCTTCAGGTTTTCGGCATTCCATGCCAGCAGGATGGCCTCCTGGTTGGTGCCGGAGCCGACGATAATCCGCAGCCCGGCGATGTCCTCAGCCTTCTCAAGCGACTTGATCGGGCTGGTTGATTTCACGTAGAACCCGAGGGAATCTTTTCGGTAGGTGGCAAAGTCAAACTTCTGTTTGCGCTCTTTAGTGACGGTGATGTTGCTGATGGCGGCATCGTATTTCCCGGAGGCGACGCCCAGCGGCCAGTCTTCCCAGGAGGTCGGCACCACGTTCAGCTCCAGCCCGAGGCTGTCGGCGACCAGACGGGCGACGTCAACCTCGCTTCCCAGCAGCGTTTTGTTGTCGTCGGAGAAGACCGTCAGCGGCGGTTGATTGAGCCCCGCAACCGCCACGGTAAATTTCCCCGGCACGGCAAAGCGATAGTCTTTCGGCAGCTGTGCCACCGCATCATTGTTTTTGGCAGTGTTAACCGGCGTTTTATTGGCCTCGATGCTCACGCCGGTGCCGTTAATATTCACATTCTCTGCCCAGACGGCAGGGGTAAAGGCCAGCGCGAGCGCCAGAATAAGCGATGATTTCTGCATAGCGGGGTTCTCTTTTATTGTTGTGTGAACTGGTTTTTCGGTTGGTCTAAACCCAGGCTTTCGCGCAGCGTGGTGCCCGGATAGTCGGTACGGAACAGGCCGCGGGCCTGAAGAATGGGCACCACCTGGTCAACAAAGCGCGGGAAGGTATCCGGCGTACCGCCCTGAATGATGAAGCCGTCAGCGGCATAGCCTTCAAACCAGGCCTGCAGACCGTCAGCCACCTCTTCTGGCGTACCGGAAAAGCGCGGGCGCGGTGATGCAGCTTCAAGGGCTACCTGACGCAGGGTTAAGCTGCGCTCGCGGGCGTTACGCTTAATTTCATCGGTGGTACTGCGGAAGCTGTTTTTGCCTAAATCGCCGATATCCGGGAACGGCTCGTCGAGCGGATACTGGCTGAAATCATGATGTTCGAAATAGCGCCCCAGGTAATTGAGGGCATCGTTAATCGACACCAGCGCCGCCGTGGTCTGGTACTGGTTTTCCACGTCTTCGGCGTCTTTTCCCACAATCACGCTGACGCCCTGGAATATATGCAAGTCAGACGCGCGGCGACCGTTTGTTTCCAGCTGCTGCTTCACGTCGCGGTAAAAGGCTTTTGCCTCATCGAGCGTCTCGTGGTGGGTGAAAATGGCGTCGGCATGTTTCGCCGCCAGCTTTTTCCCGTCGTCCGACGCCCCGGCCTGAAAGACAATCGGACGCCCCTGCGGGGTGCGGCCAATATTCAGCGGCCCGGCGACCTGGAAGAAATCACCGTGATGATCCAGGGTGTGAAGCTTTGACGCGTCAAAGAATTGCCCGCTCTCTTTATTACGTACGAACGCATCACCTTCCCAGGAATCCCACAGCCCTTTCACCACGTCGAGATACTCATCCGCAATCCGGTAGCGCAGCACATGCTCGGGGTGTTTTTCGCGGGAAAAGTTCTTCGCCGACCCTTCCAGCGGCGAGGTCACCACGTTCCAGCCCGCGCGTCCGTTGCTGAGGTGGTCGAGGCTGGCGAACTGGCGCGCCGTGGTGAAGGGTTCGCTGTAGGAGGTGGATAAGGTTCCCACCAGCCCCAGGCGCGAGGTGATGCTGGCGAGAGCGGATAACACCGTCAGCGGTTCAAAGCGGTTTAAAAAATGCGGGATCGATTTCTCGTTTATATAGAGACCGTCGGCAACGAATAAAAAATCGAGTTTGCCCTCCTCCGCCTTTAACGCCGTCGATTTGACGAAATCAAAATTGATACTGGCATCGGCGACGGCCTCAGGGTGACGCCAGGCGGACATATTTCCGGATGCACCATGCAAAATGGTCCCCAGCCGCAGTTGACGATGTGCAGACATATTCACCTCTTAAGAATTAAACGTGTTGCAGGGCTTTTTCCGCAAGCTGTGCAAAATAGCGGGCAGCGGGCTCAATTAAGGCTTCATCCGGATTAAATGCCGGATGATGTAAACCGTACGGGCTGTTGCTGCCGATGCTGACAAACGCCCCCGGGATCTGCTGCAGATAGACAGCAAAATCTTCCCCGCCCATATGCAGCTCGGCGTGCCGGGTTTCGTATCCGGCGTCCCGTGCGACCGAGGTGGCGAAATCGGCCCAGCGTTCGTCATTCACCAGCGCGGTGGGCCCGGCATACCAGGTGATATCAATCTGCGCGCTGAAGGCGCTGGCAAACCCGGCAGCGATTTCGCCCACGCGGGCTTTCACATTCTGCTGCACTTCCGTGCGATGGGTACGCAGCGTGCCTTCCAGCTCGACGCTTTCCGGCAGCACGTTCCAGGTGTTACCGCCCGCAATGCGCGTCACGCTCAGCACCACCGAATCCAGCGTATTGACGTTGCGGCTGGCGACGCTTTGCAGCGCCGTCACCAGCTGGCTCGCCAGCACAATGGCGTCGTTGCCTTCGTGCGGACGCGCGGCGTGCGCGCCCTTACCGGTAATGCGGATCACAAAGCGGTCGACGTTGGCATAAAACGGCCCGCCGCGGGTAGCGAACTCACCGACCGGCAGGCCGGGCTCGTTATGCATGCCGAAGATGGCGCTGACGTCACGCAGGGCACCGGCGCGCACCATGCTCTTCGCACCGCCAAAGTTCTCTTCGGCAGGCTGAAACAGGATCCGCACCCGGCCGTTAAGCGAGGCCTCTCGCTCTTTCAGCTTTAACGCGGCACCGAGGATGACGCTGGTGTGGATATCGTGTCCGCAGGCATGCATTACGCCTGCACGCTGCGAGCTAAACGGCACGCCGCTGCGCTCTTCAATCGGCAGGGCATCAATATCCGCCCGCAGCGCAATCAGTTTGCTGCCCGAGCCGATTTCCGCCACCAGCCCGGTAGACAGGTCGTAAGGCTGCGGGGTAATCCCGGCATTCGTCAGCCACTGGCGCAGGCGCGTCGTGGTCTCCACTTCCTGGCCGGAGAGCTCCGGGTTCTGGTGCAGTTCGCGACGCCAGGCAATCAGCTGTTCGCCAAAGCTCATACGGTGACCTCCCTGTTAAGACGCGCCTCGGCAAGCAGACGCAGCGACGCGACGCGCGTTGCTCCCTCCGCTACCGGCGTGTCGATGATAAATTCGTCAATACCCCACTGCTGGTGCAGCGCGTTGAGCTGTTCCACTACCGACTCCGCGGTGCCCGCCAGCAGCGACTGCGCCCGACGTGCAATGCGCACCGGCTCACTGCCCGCCTGACGCGCAAAGGCGTAGGCCTGCTCTTCGCTGGCCACGGTGACGCGCTGCCCGTTTGCCAGCTCAACGCCCCACACCTCGACCTTCTGCGCCAGCGCGTCTGCCTCGGCCTGCGTCGGCGCGACAATCGCCTGTACCGCCACTATCACGTCCCGCGCGCTGTTCTCACGCCAGGTCAATACCACCTCGCGCAGCAGATCCGGGTCACCGTTCAGGTGTGCGGCAAATACAAAGTGCCAGTCGAGCCTGGCGGCCAGCAGCGCGCTTTCGGTACTCGCGCCCAGCAGGAAACCTTCAGCAGGCAGCGGCGGCAGCGGCGTGGCGCGGACGGCTTCTTCAATAGCGTGATGCTCAGGACGGATCCAGCGGTCGAGCTGGGCCAGCTGTTCGGCAAAGCTGCCCTTTTCCTGTTGATTCAGACCCTGCTGCAGCGCGCGGGTTGAGAGCGGTAATCCGCCGGGGGCTTTCCCGACGCCGAGATCCACGCGGCCAGGCGCCAGCGCGGCCAGCACGTTAAAATTCTCGGCGACTTTATAGGGGCTGTAGTGCTGAAGCATTACGCCGCCGGACCCGACGCGAATGCGCGTGGTTTGCCCGAGGATCCAGGCAATCAGCAGCTCCGGGGAAGGGCTGGCAAGCTGTGGGGTGTTGTGGTGTTCGGCAATCCAGAAGCGGTGATACCCCAGATTTTCTGCCTGCTGCGCCAGCGCCAGGGTACGCGCCAGTGCATCGGCAGCCGTTTCGTTTTCAGCGATGGGGCTTTTATCCAGAATGCTGATTCGCCATGACATGTTGCGTTCTCGTTTGACTTAACATGTCGTCATTATTAAAGGCGCATTTCACCACTGAGAAACAATTAATTTACATTTAGTTTGCCGGAAAACAGATATATAAAACCCTGCTAAGAATAAGACTTTAAGGAGGCAATCAGCGTTTCCACCTGCTCCCGACGGGTAATGCGGACGAAGCGAATATGGCTATATTGCGGGTTTTGCAGATCGGCTTCATAGCGCTTGCGGTTGTTACGCCAGGTTTTAATCGTCCAGATGATAATCGATTCTCTGCTGAAGAACGCGCGCCGGAAACTCTCTTTATTCCCCGTTCCCGGCCAGAGCTCGTGCTTATGCCAGGCCCGCTTTATTGCTCGCGTGACGGCCTGCCAGAGGGTGCGGATAAACCCATAATCCACCCACACCACAACGTCTACATTGCGCCATTTCACAGGCCGCGTGCGGTTGTAGTTACCGTCCAGCACCCAGTCTGGCGACGCCTGTAGCGCCTGCTCCAGCTTTGCCTGAAACTCGTCGTCCGGCGTGCCCTGCCAGTCAGCCTGCCAGTAGAGTCTGTCCATCTCGATACAGGGAATAGCCAGTTCGGTCGCAATCTGCTTCGCCAGCGTGCTTTTTCCACTTCCGCTGGTTCCTATGACGTTAATTTTCACCTCAGCCTCCCTGTATTTACGAAAATGAGACCAAATCATAGCGTTTTCATCCTGTTAACGAAACGCTATTTCAGCATGACAATTTTTCCCGGGAAGCGATCTCCCTCTTACAGTTTGGCTTATGTCATTTATTTACAGCGCCTCCCAAAAACGCCTCTGAAAATATTTTCATTTTTATTACATTCGATAGCGTTAACCGTTTAAAAATAATATGTAGCGAGTATTTCAGACAGCCAAAATTTCAGAGAGAATAAGCAGCAGACAGTTATAAAAATAATTTCATTAATCTTGCCGGAGTGCTTTCCGGACGTTTTTTTATTCTTGCACAACATCATGGAGTTACTCATGAGGCGTAACACTCCCGTTACACAAAACGAGTATTTGCTTAACGATGGTTCGACGTTAATGTCGACCACCGATACAAAAAGTCATATTACCTATGCTAATTCCGCTTTTATTGAAGCCAGCGGATATAAAGAAGAACATCTTCTTGGTGAGCCGCATAACCTCATCCGCCATCCCGACATGCCTGCCGAAGCGTTTGGCGACATGTGGTTTACCCTGCAGCAGGGCGAGACCTGGACAGGGCTGGTGAAGAACCGTCGTCATAATGGCGATCACTACTGGGTGCGGGCCAACGTGACGCCGGTCTGGCAGGGTGGATCCCTGACGGGCTATATTTCGGTGCGAAATATCCCCGCACGGGAAGAGATCGCAGCCAGTGAAAAACTGTATGCAAAAGTGCGTAATAACGAATTAAAACATTATCGTTTTTATAAAGGACTGTTGGTTCGACGCGGTTTATTTTCCTTTATGTCGCTTTTTAAATGTCTCAGCACCTGTAAACGAATCCATCTTGGTATTGCAACGACAGCGTTACTCTCCTGCCTGGCGGTGTATTTCTTCCCTGATAAAATTGTGCAGTCGGGGAGTCTGGTGCTGCTCTTTTCTGCCCTTGCCTGTTATCTTCACGCGCAGATCGCACGGCCGGTAAAATCTATTGTTCAACAGATGCAGCGCGTGGTTTCAGGACGTAAAACGGACTATTACCATTTTGACAGGATCGATGACATCGGGCTGATGATGCGCCTGGTGAATCAATCAGGTTTGAACCTGAATTCGCTGGTTGACGATGTCGGGGCGCAAATCAGCGGGATTGGCACCATCAGCCAGCAGGTCGCGAAAGAAGGTGCGGCGCTGCAAACGCGCTCTGAAGAAACCGCAGACTTTCTGCAGCAAACCGCATCTGCGGTGGAAGAGATCGCCAGCGCGGTGAAGCAGACGGCAGAAACCGCGAATGAAGCGATCCAGATGGCGGATCGCACCAGCGACAGCGCCCACTGCGGTGAAGCGATGATGAAAGAGACCATCGGTATGATGCAGTCCGTGTCGCAGGATAACGGCCAGATCGTCGATATTATCAGCGTTATCGATCGCATTGCCTTCCAGACCAATATTCTTGCGCTGAATGCCGCCGTGGAAGCGGCGCGCGCGGGTGAAGCCGGGCGCGGTTTTGCCGTGGTGGCGGCTGAGGTGCGCAATCTTGCGCAGCACTCCGCGACGGCGGCGAAAGAGATCAAAGCGCTGATCGAGAAAAACGTTGCCAGCGTCAACGCTGGCGTGGAGAAGGTGGTACAAACCGAATCACAGCTGACGGTCATGATCGACCATGTTCTGCAGGTTTCCACCTTGATTAAGGAGATCGGCCACGCCACGCAGGAACAAACCCAGGCGTTGACGCTGATCAACGCCTCCCTCTCCCGTATCGGCGCAATGACCCAGAGCAATACGGGGATGGTGGATAACGTCACTCACGCCGCGAATCACCTGACGCAGCGGACGACGCGCCTGCAGCAGGCAATTTCCGTTTTTGGCGGTTAGCCGTTCGGGTACTGCTCGTCAGTCACTTTTTCCAGCCATGTTACCGGGCTGCCGTTTACCGCTTCGGCGATGGCAAGATGCGTCATCGCCGTTTGCGCATTTGCGCCGTGCCAGTGCTTCACGCCGGGTGGGATCCAGGCGATATCGCCCTGATTCAGGATTTCCGCCTCTTTGCCCCACTCCTGTAACCAGCCGCGCCCCTGCGTCACAATCAGCGTTTGTCCCAGGGGATGCGTATGCCAGGCCGTGCGCGCGCCCGGCTCAAAGGTTACGGTTGCCCCGCCGACGCTGGCAGGTTCGGTCGCCTGAAAGGGTGCGTCAATCCGAACAGTCCCGGTAAACCAGGCTTCCGGTCCTTGTACTGAAGGTATTGAACCGCTGCGGATAATTTTCATCTTTTGCTCCTCGTTGACTGTTGCGTTAACAGTAGCGCAAAGCACTCGGCAGCATTAGGGTGCATAATCAGATAGGACACATGACTGAAACTCATAAATAGAACCGCGATGCTAAAAGATAATTTCAACGATCTGCTCTCCTTTATGGTGGTGGCCCGCGAGCGTAGCTTTACGCGCGCAGCGGCGCAGCTGGGCGTCTCGCAATCGGCACTGAGCCATGCGATGCGCAAGCTTGAGGCGCGATTAGACGTTCGCCTGTTAACCCGCACAACCCGCAGCGTGGTTCCGACACCCGCGGGTGAGCAGCTTTTTTCGCGCCTCAGCCCGCATCTGCTGGAGATCGAACAGGAACTCACGGCGCTTCGCAGCACCCGCGACAAACCCGCAGGCGCTATCCGCATCGTCGCCGGCGAGCACGCGATGGATGCCGTGCTCTGGCCGGTCCTGAAGGCTTTTATGCTGCAATATCCTGACATTAACGTCGAAGTGATGGTCGACAATGGCCTGACAGATATCGTAGATGGCCGCTTCGACGCAGGGGTTCGCCTGGGTGAACAGGTGGCAAAAGACATGATTGCGGTGCGGATTGCGCCGGACATGCGCATGGCGGTCGTCGGCTCCCCGGATTACCTGGCTCGTTTTGGCGTGCCGCTCGTGCCGGAGCAGCTGGGTGAACACCGTTGTATCAATCTCCGCCTGCCCACCCGAGGGGGATTGTATAACTGGGAATTTGAGCGCGACGGGCGCGAGCTTCGCGTGCGGGTTGACGGACAGCTTACGCTGAATAACCTGTCGCAGCGCATCGACGCCGCGGAGAATGGTCTCGGATTAGCCTACGTGCCCGAGTCCTCGGTTCTGGACGCTCTGAATCAGGGACGGCTGGTCAGGGTCCTTGAATCGTGGTGCCCCACGTTTGAAGGATACCACCTCTATTATCCGAGCCGCCGGCAGCACACAACCGCGTTCAGGTTACTTCTCGATGCCCTGCAGCAGCAAAAATTTATACCATCTGGTAATAATTAAGATAATCTGATGATTAAATAATCAACCTCGCCATTGTTTTGACTAAAAACTCATCACGATTCAGCGTGTTGTGATCCCCGTCTGCTCTGACCACACGATTTCCTTCGACGTGCATCACTTTCGGCACGGTTATATTTTGCGTCGCTTATGAATTGCAGGTAGGATGCCTCGCCATGTTTCGCCTTATCCATACGCAGAATGACTGGGAAGGCGACATGTGTTTGCGCAGAAGCAATCGTTTGTATTGCGTTCTGCCAGGCAGGACTATCACGATAATGGTTCAGACAGGCAAACAGGTAACTCAATGAAAACAAGCAATAAAAGCGCAGCCGATCATCATGCTGCTAAACGTCGCTGGTTGAACTCTCACGAAGAGGGCTACCACAAAGCGATGGGCAACCGTCAGGTTCAAATGATCGCCATCGGCGGCGCTATCGGAACGGGTCTGTTTTTAGGTGCTGGTGCACGCCTGCAGATGGCTGGCCCGGCTCTCGCCCTGGTTTATCTGGTGTGCGGGATCTTCTCTTTCTTTATTCTTCGTGCACTGGGCGAACTGGTACTGCATCGCCCTTCCAGCGGAAGCTTCGTCTCTTACGCCCGTGAATTCCTCGGTGAAAAAGCGGCTTACGTTGCGGGCTGGATGTACTTCGTCAACTGGGCGATGACAGGTATTGTCGATATCACCGCCGTTGCGCTGTATATGCACTACTGGGGCGCGTTTGGTGATGTGCCACAGTGGGTGTTTGCGCTAGGCGCGCTGGCGATTGTCGGCACCATGAACATGATCGGCGTGAAGTGGTTCGCGGAAATGGAGTTCTGGTTTGCGCTGGTAAAAGTGCTGGCCATCGTGGTGTTCCTGGTCGTGGGTACCGTCTTCCTCGGCAGCGGTAAGCCGCTGGATGGCAATGCCACTGGCTTCCACCTGATAACCGATAACGGCGGATTCTTCCCGCACGGTCTGCTGCCTGCGCTGGTACTGGTTCAGGGCGTCGTGTTCGCCTTCGCCTCTATCGAACTGGTGGGCACCGCGGCAGGTGAATGTAAAGATCCGCAGACGATGGTGCCAAAAGCCATCAACAGCGTGATCTGGCGTATCGGTCTGTTCTACGTCGGTTCCGTGGTGCTGCTGGTTCTGCTGCTGCCATGGACTGCCTATCAGGCGGGCCAGAGTCCGTTCGTGACCTTCTTCTCTAAGCTGGGCGTGCCTTACGTGGGCAGCATCATGAACATCGTGGTCCTGACGGCGGCGCTCTCCAGCCTGAACTCCGGCCTTTACTCTACCGGTCGTATCCTGCGCTCCATGTCGATGGGCGGTTCCGCGCCGAAGTTCATGTCGAAGATGAGCAAGCAGCAGGTTCCCTATGCAGGGATTCTGGCCACGCTGGTGGTTTACGTCTTTGGCGTGTTCCTGAACTATCTGGTGCCGTCCCGCGTATTTGAGATCGTTCTGAACGTGGCTGCACTGGGGATTATCGCTTCCTGGGGCTTTATCGTGGTCTGCCAGATGCGTCTGCGCAAGGCGATTAAAGAAGGCAAAGCGGCTGATGTGAGCTTCAAGATGCCGGGCGCACCGGTGACCTCCTGGCTTACCCTGCTCTTCCTGTTCAGCGTGCTGGTGCTGATGGCGTTCGACTATCCGAACGGTACCTACACCATCGCGACGATTCCGCTGCTGGCGGTACTGCTGATTGCCGGCTGGTTCGGCGTGCGTAAGCGCGTTCACGAGATCCACAGCACCGCGCCGGTTCATCACGACGATGAAAAACACGACGCACCGCTGGTGGAAGAAACCTCGCGTTAATAAAAAAGCCGGGTGGCGGCTTCGCCTTACCCGGCCTACATTTCATTGTTTTGTAGGCCCGGTAAGCGCAGCGCCTCCGGGCAATTCCCATCTTACAGCGCAATACGAATCACGTCGTCAGGCTGAGTAGCTTCCTGCTGGCGAGTCGACTTCTGTTTCACCGTCACATACAGCGTTTTACCATCGGCAGAAAGCGCCAGGCTGTTCGGGTAGACCGGCGTGTCGAACGTTTTAGTCACCTTATACGTTTTCGCATCAATCACGCTCACCTTGCCGGCTTCACGGTGGGTCACGTAGGCTTCGTTGCGGGCCGGGTTAAACAGGACCGCCAGGGATTCCGGCGCGGCGATTTTCTCGAGCACGCTGCCGTCTTTCAGGCTCACTACCAGCACTTCCGGCTGTTTTGAATCAGTCAGGAACGCACGCTGACCGGCCGCGTCGAGGCTCAGGTTCAGATAGAAGTGCTCTTTCCCGTCGTCCTGCACTTTTTTACGGCTGATAATTTTGTTGCTGGCCGTATCAATCGTCACCAGTTCACCGTCTGCATTCGTGGTATAAAGACGTTTCGCCTGCGCATCCAGCGCCAGACCGGTGCTGTAGGTGCCAGTATTGGCAATGGTCTCTTTCAGCTTCAGCGTTGCGCCATCCACGACCCAAATCACGCTCTCTTTGCCGACACCGGTGATGTAAATCGTGTTGCTCACGTCATCCGCCACCAGCTGGCGCGGCTGCAGCGGTTTGACGGTTTCGCTGCGTTGACGCCCGTCCAGCACCAGACGCCCTTTTACGTCGCCCGTTTTTGCATCAATCGCGGTTACCGCGCCGTTGATGGTGTTGCCAAACCACAGGGTTTGCGTCGCGCTGTCGAGAGTGGCACCAAAGGGTTTCAGATCGCTGTGAATCGCCTGCGTCACGTCCAGCGTGACCGGATCAAGACGGTAAACAACCCCGCCCTTATCGGTTTTGCGGCTTTGCGAGGTCGCCACCCACAGCGCATTCTCCTGCTGGCTCACGGCCATTTCATACGCCCCTTTGCCCACCGCTTTACGCAGCACCTCTTCGGCGGCATGCGCCTGGAACGTCCCGGCAAGCAGTAAAGTGGCAGACAACAGTGACAGGCTCAGACGCGGCGAGCACAGATGACGTAAAGACATAACAATTCCTTTTCTGAAAAGAGGGGTTTGGGCTGACATCACTTCCGGCAGGCAACGTCATGGCATCGCCTTTTGATAATGAGAATAGTAATCATTAATCAACTGAATGTGGAGTTTTTCTTTCCCATACCACCTTTCATTAACGCAATGTGCGGTTATAGTTTTCAAAACATTTACAAAACCTTTAACATGTATGGACATGTTCCATTTGGTTCGTTTACACACCACAACCGGTTTTATTCATGAAAATCATTTCTGCCCGTAAGGCCTCTCTCCCGCTGCTGCTGGTTCCCGTTACTTTCGCGCCGCTCACCGCTATGAGCGCAGAAGAACAGACCATGATCGTCAGCGCCACGCCGCAAACCGTATCGGAGCTGGATACCCCGGCCGCGGTCAGCGTCGTCAATGGCGATGACATGCGCCACGCCGCGCCTCGCATCAACCTGTCTGAATCACTTGGCAGCGTCCCGGGACTGCAAATTCAGAACCGCCAGAACTATGCTCAGGATCTCCAGCTTTCGATGCGTGGGTTTGGCGCCCGCTCAACGTTTGGCGTGCGCGGTATCCGTATGTACGTCGACGGTATCCCTGCCACCATGCCGGACGGACAGGGCCAGACCTCCAACATCGATCTCTCCAGCGTGGAGAGCGTTGAAGTGCTGCGCGGCCCCTTCTCTGCCCTGTACGGCAACGCCTCTGGCGGCGTGATTAACATCAACACCCAGACCGGGCAGCAGCCGCCAACCATTGAAGCCAGCAGCTACTACGGCAGTTACGGTACCTGGCGCTACGGCATGAAGGCCACCGGTGCGATGGGCGACGGCACCCACGCAGGCGATGTGGACTACACCGTTTCTACCACCCGTTTCACCACCCAGGGCTATCGCGACCACAGCGGCGCGCGGAAGAATCTGGCCAACGCCAAGCTGGGCGTGCGTATTGATGACGTCAGCAAGCTGACGCTAATCTTCAACAGCGTAGACATGAAGGCCAACGATCCGGGCGGACTGAGCTATCAGGAGTGGCAGAATAATCCGCGTCAGTCTCCGCGTGGCGATCAGTACAACACCCGTAAGACCATCAAACAGACCCAGGCCGGCCTGCGCTACGATCGCCAGCTCAGCGCTCAGGACGACCTCAGCGTGATGATGTACGCCGGTGAGCGTGAAATGACGCAGTACCAGTCGATTCCCTATCAGCCGCAGCTGAAACCTTCCCACTCCGGTGGGGTGATTGATATGCAGCGCCACTATCAGGGCGTGGATACCCGCTGGACGCACCGTGGCGAGCTGCTGGTGCCGGTGACGTTTACCACCGGCCTGAACTACGAAAACCTGAGTGAAGATCGTCGCGGCTACGAGAACTTTGTGATGAGCAACGGCGTGCCGGACTACGGCGTCAAAGGCGATAAACGTCGTGACGAACGTAACCTGATGTGGAACGTCGATCCTTATCTGCAGAGCAGCTGGCAGCTGACGCAGAAACTCTCTGTCGATGCGGGTGTCCGCTACAGTTCGGTCTGGTTTGATTCCAACGACCATTACGTTACGCCGGGCAACGGCGACGACAGCGGTGACGCGAGCTATCACAAGTGGCTCCCGGCGGGCGCCGTTAAGTATGCGGTGACTGACGGGTGGAACCTCTACGCTGCCGCAGGGCGTGGGTTTGAAACGCCAACCATCAACGAACTCTCCTATCGTGCGGATAATCAGGGTGGTCTGAATATTGGCCTGAAGCCATCCACGAACAACACCTATGAAGTGGGCAGCAAAACCCGCATCGGCAACGGCCTGCTGACGGCGGCGTTGTTCCGCACCGATACGGATGATGAGATCGTGGTGGACTCCAGTTCCGGCGGCCGCACAACCTATAAAAATGCCGGGAAAACACGCCGTCAGGGTGTGGAAGTTTCCCTGGATCAGCAGTTCGCTGAGAACTGGAAGCTGAAGATGGCGTGGACGTACCTGGATGCCACCTACCGGACTAACGTCTGCAGCGACGCAGACTGTAACGGTAACCGTATGCCGGGGATTGCGCGCAACATGGGCTTCGCCTCGTTTGGCTGGCAGCCGGAGGAAGGCTGGTACGCGGGCACGGACGTGCGTTACATGAGCGACATCATGGCCGACGACGAAAACACCGCGAAAGCGCCGTCGTACACGGTAGTCGGGTTGAATACCGGGTATAAGTTTAACTACGGCAACTGGGGAATGGACGTCTTTGGCCGTGTCGATAACCTGTTCGATAAAGAGTACGCGGGCTCGGTTATTGTCAACGAATCCAACGGCCGTTATTACGAACCTGCGCCAGGCCGTAACTATGGCGTTGGGCTGTCGGTCTCTTATCGCTTCGAGTAAGGAAAAGAAAAGTTTATTTTATATATGAAATAACCCTCCTGATGGCAATAAGCCATCAGGAGTTATTCACCAAATAAATAATTAGGCGCAGTATATAGTCGCTCTGTTAAATAATCTCTCAGTTAAAATATTGTCGCTGTAAAAGAAAATCCGCTTCATCAATCAACTTATCAATTGCCTTCTGGCTGGCCTCCACATCTCTCCGCTCAAGGGCTGAAAGAAGCTCATCATAGTGATACGTTGACGTTTTAATGTCGTTAAGTTCCTGATGCAGGTAGTTCATGCAGGGTCCGATGCGCACCCATAACTGTTCAATTAAGGCATTAAGCGTAGGCATTTCCGCATATTGATAAAGCGTAAACCGGAAGATGCGATTTGCATGCAATGCCTGCTGAACGTTTCCATTGCGCATAGCCTCATGGAAGGCCTCTGACATTTTGCGCAACGCCTCCAGCTTGCCGTCTGACATATTCTGGCATGCAGCAGCAACCGCCATCGGCTCAAGCTGTTTTCTGATGGCGTTAATCTCGTTATAACGCTCCAGCGTCACCTCAGGGACCAGAAATGCCTGCGCTGGCGTGGCGTGAAGCGCGCCCGAGGAGACCAGGCGTAGCAGCGCTTCGCGGACCGGCGTAATACTGGTGCCTAATTTATCAGCAATCTCTTTCGTAATCAGTCGTGCTCCTGGTTTGAGGGAGCCTGTAATTAACGCCCCTTTCAAACTGTGTTCAACCTGCATGGTAAGGCTAACCCTTTGGGCTTTTTCTAAGTGATCCAAATCAAGCATGTGGAATTCCTGTAGCTAAAACTTAATGCTATTTTTAAACGCCAGTTTTAATAAAACGGCGCCGGTACGATATATCCTGTATCGTCATGCCTGGTGGTGGGAAGTACGTAAAACAGCCAAAAAAAGCAAACATCATTTTTTTATCGTTTTCGGGCTCATCCGGGATGATGGCGCGAAAAACCCTGTCCAGTAATTAAAGACAATATATCGTATCTTCACAAATAAATATGGCGGGAAACCCCGCCATTGTGCTCTTTATTTATTGTCACTCGCGACGCGAATCACGACTTTGCCGAAGTTTCGTCCTTCCAGCAGGCCAATCAGCGCCTCGGGGGCGTTTTCCAGCCCGTCCGTTACCTGTTCGCGATAGTGGATTTTCCCCTCCTGCACCCAGCGCCCCATCGCCTCCTGGAACTCATGAATGCGGTGCCCGTAGTCCTGGCCGATGATAAAACCCTGCATACGAATGCGTTTTTTCAGGATGGTCGCCATCAGGAGCGGGAGGCGATCTGGCCCTTCGGGCAAGCCTGTCGCATTGTAGCCGCTCACCAGGCCACACACAGGCACGCGCGCAGAGGTATTCAGTAACGGCAGAACGGCGTCAAACACTTTCCCGCCGACGTTTTCATAATAGACATCAATACCTTTCGGACAGGCATGTTTCAGCTGGTCGGCAAAATCCGCCGCATGGTGATCCAGACACAGGTCAAAGCCGAGAACCTCAACGGCATGGCGGCATTTCTCTTCACCACCGGCCACGCCGACCACCCGGCAACCTTTGATTTTGCCGATCTGCCCTACTGTCGCGCCAACCGGGCCGGTCGCCGCAGCCACCACCAGCGTTTCACCCGCTTTCGGTTGCCCGATATCCAGCAGCCCCATATAGGCGGTAAAGCCCGGCATACCCAGTACGCCCAACGCCCAGGAAGGATGAGACGGATTTTCGCCCAGCTTCACCAGGCCGCTGCCGTCCGAGAGTTCATACTCCTGCCAGCCGCTGTAGCCCAGCACCCATTCGCCAGCTTTGAAGTCGGGATGGTTTGACTGCTCAACGCGGCTGACCGTTCCCCCCACCATCACAGCACCGATCTCAACCGGCGGTGAATAGGATGGCGCGTCGCTCATGCGACCCCGCATATAAGGGTCCAGCGACAGCCAGACGGTACGCAGCAAAAGCTGCCCCGCACCCGGTGCCGGAACAGGCTGCGTTTCCAGACGAAAATTGTCCGCGACCGGCGCACCCTGTGGACGAGAGGCCAGTACCCAGCGGCGATTTTGCGAAACAGGTTGGTTCATCAGGATCTCCTTCTGGTACAAATGTCATTACAGCCTGGCTCACGATCGGCGTTATCGCATTAGCATTACGAGCCAGACTGGTTGAGTCGTACAACCAGATAGATGCAGGTTTCATTCGTCTCGTTGATGAACCGGCAGTCATTCGGCGGCCCCAGCTCGAGACAGTCTCCGGCGTGCATCTCGTGGCGCGTATCGCCCTCCTGGAACACCAGCTCACCGGACTGGAGCCAGATAAGCTGACGTGCCAGCGCGTAAGAGGATGCAGGCATAGGAACATCGCTGCCCGCAGGCAGTTCAACCTGAACCAGGTCGATGGGTAGATCGGTACGGGGAGAAACATGACGGCGGAGGTAGTGCGTCTGCGGATCGCGCCAGACGGGCTGGTTTGCCAGGCGCAGCAGCTTGCCTTCCTGCATTTCGGCCCGGGCAATCAGCGTTGACATGCTGATGCCAAACGCGCCAGACAGGCGGGCAAGCAAGGTGGCCGTCGGGCTACTGTCTCCGCGTTCTATCTTGTGGATCATCGCGCGTGAGACCCCTGCCCGGTCAGCAAGCTCGCTCAGGGACCATCCGCGAGACTCGCGTTCAAGGCGAATTCTTGCGCTAATCCGTTGATTCATCGTGTCTGTTATGGTGTTCATGACGTCATACTATAGTGTATGAACGGCATTTCAATGGGCTTTTGATAACAAAAAAATATGGCTTATGCCGTAGCGATCGGGGGATACAGTTGTGTAATATCGTGGCGATAACGTAATACTATAGTAAACAACACACAGAGGCTTCATCATGATCGTTCGTCATGCCTGCAAAGAAGACTGCGCTGCGATAGGCGAGATTTACAACCACGCGGTGCTGCATACTGCCGCGATCTGGAACGATAAAACCGTCGATACCGATAACCGAATCGCGTGGTTTGAGGCGCGCACGCTGGCGGGTTATCCGGTTCTGGTGAGCGAAGAAGACGGTGTCATCACCGGTTACGCCTCTTTCGGCGACTGGCGCGCCTTCGACGGTTTTCGTCATACGGTTGAGCATTCGGTCTACGTTCATCCGGCCCATCAGGGTAAAGGGATTGGCCGCACGCTGATGAAGGCGCTGATTAACGAGGCCCGCGCCATCGGTAAACACGTGATGGTGGCCGGCATTGAAGCGCAAAACCATGCCTCGATTCATCTCCATGAGACGCTCGGCTTTGTGACGACCGGACAAATGCCGCAGGTGGGAACCAAGTTTGGCCGCTGGCTGGACTTAACCTTTATGCAGCTGCAGCTGGACGAGCGCAGCGATCCGGACGCTATCCCATGAATCAGTCACTGACGCTGGCATTTCTGGTGGCGGCGGGGATCGGTCTGGTGGTACAAAACACCCTGATGGTGCGTATCACCCAGTCCTCCTCCACCATTCTCATCGCGATGCTGCTGAATTCGCTGGTCGGCATTGTGCTGTTTGTCAGCATTCTGCTGCTGAAACAGGGCGTCGCGGGATTCAGCGAGCTGGCCGCAACGGTGCGCTGGTGGACGCTTATCCCGGGGCTGCTGGGGTCGTTTTTCGTGTTTGCCAGCATTAGCGGCTATCAGAACGTTGGCGCGGCGACGACCATCGCCGTGCTGGTCGCAAGCCAGCTGATTGGCGGGCTGGTGCTGGACGTGCTGAGGAGCCATGGTATTCCGCTTCGCGCCCTGATTGGCCCGGTGTGCGGCGCGGTGATGCTGGTCGTGGGGGCCTGGCTGGTGGCGCGACGCCAGTTTTGATCGTTACAGTATGGTGCCGCCTTTCGTCAGCTGTTCCTCACGCGCGTCCATCTCTTCTTTATGCTGCTTACCGTGATGCGAAATCGCGGTGCGCAGACGCTGCTGCTGGGTGTAGCGATCTTCACGGCTGAGCTCAGCATCATCGCTTAATTCAATCAGCAGCTCGTTCATGTGGGTAATCACGCTCTCTTCGATGGCGGCATCGACGCGGGCGATAACTTCGTTTAAATGTGACATTGTCACTCCTTGTGAATTGCCGGGTGGCGGCTACGCCTTACCCGGCCTACAGGGGGAACCGTAGGCCCGGTAAGCGCAGCGCCACCGGGCACACGATCAGTTCAGCTTCGCTTTCGAGAAATCGCTGCCCATCAGGCTTACGCTGTACCCGGTCACATTGCTGCGGGTCGCGTAGAACGTTTTCCCGTTGGCCAGTGCGATCCACGGTGCCTGCTGGTAGAAGATCTCCTGCGCCTGGCTATAGAGCTTCGCGCGCTCAGCCGGGCTGCTGGTCAGCTTCGCTTTTTGCACCAGGGCATCATACCCCTTATCGCACCAGCGCGCGGCGTTTGAGCCGGTTTTAATGCTGTTGCAGCCGAGCAGCACGTCGGCAAAGTTGTCCGGGTCGCCGTTGTCGGACATCCAGCCAAACAGCGCGGAGTCATGTTCGCCTTTACGCATTCCGGAGAGATATTCGCCCCACTCGTAGGAGACAATTTTGGCCTTCACGCCAACTTTGGCCCAGTCGCTCTGGATCATCTCCGCAATACGACGCGAGTTCGGGTTATACGGACGCTGAACCGGCATTGACCACAGCGTGACTTCCGCGCCCTTCTCCAGACCCGCCTGCTTCAGCAGGGCTTTCGCTTTTTCAGGATCGTAGCTGTAGTCCTTCAGGTCTTTATTGAAGCCCAGCATATTTGGCGGGATCGGCGATTTTGCCACCGTGCCCGATCCCATAAAGACCGCATTAACGATGGCCTTCTTGTCGGTCGCGTAGTTAAGCGCCTGACGCACCAGCACGTTATCAAACGGTTTTTTCTCGGTGTTAAACGCCAGATAACCGACGTTCAGCGCATCGACCGAGTGCAGCGTCAGGTCTTTGTTGTTCTTGATGGCGTCAAACTGAACCGGGGACGGCGCAGGAATAATCTGGCACTCGTTGGTCTGCAGCTTCGCCAGGCGGGTTTCCACGTTTGGCGTAATGGAGAAGATGAGATGCTTCGTCGGCACTTCACCTTCCCAGTAGTTCGGGTTCGCAACGTAGCGGATCAGCGAATCCACTTTGTACTGCTGCAGCACGTAAGGCCCGGTACCAATCGGCCAGGTGTCTACGTTTTCAGGTGTGCCTTTTTTCAGCATCGCGTCGGCGTATTCAGCGGAGAGAATCGAGGCGAAATCCATCCCCCAGTCGGCCAGGAACGCGGCGTTGGGCTCGCTCAGGGTGAACTGAACGTGGTAATCATCGACCTTTTTAACGTCCTGGATCAGCTTATCGAGACCCACATCGTTAAAGTATTCGTAGTTGCCCTGCGACACGTTGTGGTACGGGTGTTTAGGGTCTTTCTGACGCATGACCGAGAAAATAACGTCATCGGCATTAAAGTCGCGCGTCGGTTTGAAGAACTTGTTGCTGTTGAACTTCACCCCTTTACGCAGGGTAAAGGTATAGGTCTTGCCGTCCGGTGAAATCGTCCAGGACTCCGCCAGCGACGGCACCGGAGTGTTTTTCACCGGGTCAAAATTGATCAGACGGTTATACAGCACCTGGGAGCTGGCCACAAAAGATGGGCCAGAGCTGGCGATTTGCGGGTTGAAGGACTCGGGAGACGCTTCAGAACAGTAAATAAGCGTGTCGTTGTTTGCCGCCCATGCGGCACCGGCTGGTAACAGCGCGCTCAGCGCAAGGGCGAGCAGTGTTTTCCCTGTAGACATGGTTATAACCCTGACAGTTTTATTATATAGGACAGTAATAACAGCACAGGCGTTTTGACCTGGCAAATAACGAAACACTATCAGGTTATTCTAAAGCCGCGTTTTTTGCTGTTTTAACCGCCAGCGTCCAAAAAGGTGATTTGCCTTAAGGGCCATTATTCGTCAAGCACAACCGTCACTTTCTATGCCGCAAGAAATCGGCGCTTTTAGCGTCTCTTCCTCCGTTTGTTTGCTTCCTCGTTTCGTTAAAGTAACGGTGTGAAGAAGTATATGGGATCAAATCGTGGCAAAAACTCTTTTACGCAGCGGTAATCTGGATGACTTTCAGGCCGTTGGCGGCGGCGGACAAGCCGTTTTCGAATCAGCGTTACAAATCCGGGAAGCGCTCCGGTTGCGCAAACAACAGGCCATCGTCAACTGTCTGGCAATTCCTCAGGTCAACGACAGCGGTGACCGCGTGGACTGGTATTCCCCGGTTGAAGGGAGCGTAACCAGCTGGAAAGCGGCAGATGAAGATGACCGCTATCGCGCCCTGCGCTATCTGGAAAACACGCTCGCCAGCGTCGAGTCGTTAAGCAAGAAATGCCTGCAGTCGCCCAAAACCGCGCAGCAGCTTTTTGGTTCTCTGCTGTCGAAGGCGTTTCAGTTCCCGGGTGAAAACTTCCTCTTCCTGGTAGACGGGAAGCCGGTCATCAGCTTCTGGGGGTTTGTAAACCTGAACGAGAATGCGCGCGACGACGTCCTCGACTGCCTGCGTGAATCGCTGGTCCCTGAGCCTGCTCTCGTTGTCATTGAAGATCCTGAACCGGAACCTGAGCCAGAACCGCTGGTGACCTTTGAACAGGCTGACGAGCCGCTGATCGCCCCTTCCACGGTGGTGCGCATTACGCCGGAAGATCTGTATGAGCCAGAACCGGCCCCGGTTGTGGCGCAAGCCGTTCAGGAAACTCCCCCGGCGATTGTCGCGAAAAAGCGCCGCGTCCCACTGTGGACGCTGCCGGTTGCCGCCGTGATCGTCGCCGCCATTGCCGCCCCACTGCTGTGGCCAAAACAGTCGCCTTCCGCTGAGCCCGCTCCGGCGCCTGCACCAGAGCCCGTCGAGATTGCGCCAAAACCGATCAAAGCGGTTGAGCCACTGGAGATGAAATTACCGCTGCATCAGGCAGAGGTCGTGGCCAGCAAAGAAAAAGAAGCAGTTCCGGCGCCTGCACAAACAGCCGCTCCGGTGGTGATTGTCGCCATCCCGAAAGATGCCATGGTGATGGAAGCGAATCAGGTAAAAGCGGGATCGACGCGTTTCCTGAACGGCACCTGGCGTGCGGTTCTCGACGTGAAAGATCCGGTCACCGGCAAGCCGCCATCAATGCGCTATCAAATCCAGAACAATAAAGGCTTCGCCCGGGTTGTTCATGGCGATAACGTGGTCTGCCGTGCGGAGGTCTTCTCCGGGCTGCACAGCAATGGCGAGCTGATGATTAAAAGTCGCGGTACCGCCCGCTGCACCGACGGTTCCCGCTACCCGATGCCGGAGGTTGCCTGTAAAGCCGGCACCAGCGATATCGCGGAATGTCGCGCCCGTTATGATGCCAACACCGTCGTCCCACTGACGTTCAAGAAAGCAGGTGCCTGATCCTATGCTGGTTAATCTTTGCGACTATAAACAAAGCGTCACGCTTATTGCCAACAGCGGCGTGCAGTTCCTTGATTTCGGTCTGACACCGCAGGACACCGCCAGCAACGGGCGCTTCGTACGTAAAACCGCGAACGGCCCGCTGTTGCGCCTCGATTTCGACCTGGTCAACGGTCGCTATACCCTGCCGGGAACGAACGGCGGGCAGCCTGAAGTGGTCAAACCGGAAACCACCATCCCGCTGCATCAGTCTCTGACGGTGCTGGACGGCGTCTGGCTTCCGGTTCCGTTCCTGCGCTTTAACCCACCGCGAACCTTTGTTGAGGGGCCGGATAACTGGGCACGCGTTCAGGTGCGCAGGCTTGATACGCCCGATACGGCAGGCAATACGCACCGCGTCACGCTCGCCCTTGACAGCCAGATTGCTGAACATGCCACGTCCGCCCTGTCCCCGGTTGAAAACGATATTCTGAACGGGACCCGTTTCGCGCTGGCCTGGCGCGATAACGAGGTAGAAAGTTTCCTCGATCAGACCTGGATTGACGGCTGGCTGCGCGAGGCCTTTACCCAGTATGCCGACGGCGTTGAGAACCGCTCTGAACGCGACCTGCAGCAGGCGATGCGCAGTTTTGAGTATCAGGCCCACTGGCTCAATGTGCTGACCATGCTCGGTGAACAGCTCACCGTGCCGGAAGTGAAATTTGTTACCCATACGCTCAGCACGCCAGCCATTCCGGTTGACCTGATCCTCGACGTGGGTAATACCCACACCTGCGGCGTCATTATTGAAGACCACGGCGATGCGAACGATGGGCTGCGCCAGACCGCCGAGCTGCAGGTTCGCTCGCTCAGCGAGCCGCAGTTCCTGAACGAACCGCTGTTCACCAGCCGTCTCGAGTTTTCGGAAGCGCGTTTTGGCAAGCAGCACTTCTCGGTTGAAAGCGGTCGCGAAGATGCCTTTGTCTGGCCGTCGATTGTGCGCGTCGGTGATGAAGCCCGCAAGCTGGCGATGCAGCGTCTGGGAACCGAAGGCAACAGCGGTATCTCCAGCCCGCGTCGCTACCTGTGGGATGAAACGCCGGTCGTGCAGGACTGGCGCTTTAGCCAGATGAACAGCAAGACCCAGCGTGAACCGCTTGCCACCGCATTCCCGCTGATGAACCTGATGAACGATGACGGCGAGCCGCTCTTCACGCTGCCGCAGGACGAGCGCTTGCCGGTCTTCTCGCCGCAGTACAGCCGCAGCACCCTGATGACGCACATGCTGTGCGAGCTGCTGGCGCAGGCGCTGGGACAGATCAACAGCGTCGCCACGCGCTTGCGTCTGGGCTTCCCGGCATCGCCGCGCCAGTTGCGCACCCTGATCCTGACTCTGCCCTCGGCCATGCCAAAGCAGGAGCGCGAGATTTTCCGTCGCCGCATGTTTGAAGCCATCGCCATTGTCTGGAAAGCGATGGGCTGGCACCCGCAGGATGAGGATTTTGTCACCCGCAAACAGCAGGAAAAAAGCGTGGTGCCGGTACCTGAAATCCAGATGGAGTGGGATGAAGCCAGCTGCGGTCAGCTGGTCTGGCTGTATAACGAAGCCATCTCCCGCTTTGGCGGTCAGACCGAAGCCTTCTTCGCCTCCCTGGCCCGCCCGGACCGTGAGCCTGAGCCGGGTAGCCAGCCGGGACGCGCGCTGCGCGTCGCGTCCATCGACATCGGCGGTGGCACAACGGATATGGCGATCACCCATTATCAGCTGGATGACGGTTCCGGCAATAACGTCAAAATCACCCCGCAGCTGCTGTTCCGTGAAGGGTTTAAGGTCGCGGGTGACGATACGCTTCTGGACGTGATTCAGCGCTACGTGTTGCCCGCTCTGCAAACGCAGCTGCAGAAATCCGGTATCGCGGATGCCTCGCTGCTGATGGCCTCGCTGTTCGGTGACTCCGGGCGCATTGATACCCAGGCCGTGCTGCGCCAGCAAACGGCGCTGCAGCTCTTTATGCCAATTGGCCATGCCATTCTTGCCGGATGGGAATCCAGCGACGTTGACGATCCGCTGGCCGGTCTGCATGCCACCTTTGGCGATCTCCTGCCGCAAAAGCCGACCCGCAACGTGATGAATTACCTCCAGCAGGCGATCGATCATGCCCTGCCTGCGGGTTCAGACGCTTTCGATCTGTTCGCGGTGCCGCTGCATGTGAACTTCCGCGAAATGCAGGATGCGATGCTGGCCGGGCAGTTTACGCTGGCCTCCCCGCTCCACGCGGTGTGTGAGGCGATTTCCCATTACAGCTGCGATATTCTGCTGATCACCGGACGCCCCGGCTGCCTGCCTGGGGTTCAGGCGCTCATTCGCCACCTGCAGCCGGTGCCGGTCAACCGCATCGTCTGGCTGGATAAATACCAGGTGCACGAGTGGTATCCGTTCAGCCAGCAGGGGCGCATTGGCAACCCGAAATCCACCGCCGCGGTGGGTGCCATGCTCTGCAGCCTGGCGCTCGATCTGCGTCTGCCGCGCTTCAACTTTAAAGCCGCGGACATTGGCGCGTATTCCACCGTGCGCTATCTCGGCGTGCTGGATAACACCGTCAATACCCTGCGCGAGGAAAACGTCTGGTATCAGGATATCGATCTCGATAAGCCCGGCGCTAAGCTTGACGCGCGTCTGCACTTCCCGCTGCGCGGTAACGTCACCCTCGGCTTCCGCCAACTGGCGAATGCGCGCTGGCCTGCCACGCCGCTCTACACGCTCAGCATTAACTCGGCTGAACTGGCCAAAGCCATTGCCGGTGACGGCGTGCTGAACGTGCGGCTGAAACTCTGCGGCGGCAGCAAGCAGGAAGGCCCGGAGGCCTTCGAGCTGAGCGATGCCTGGCTGCAGGACGGCACGCCGGTTGCGCCTGACGCACTAACCTTCAAACTGAATACTTTGGCCGACCGCCGACACAGCGGCAGCCACTACTGGATCGACAGCGGGAGCGTATACCTCAAATGACAGCGACCACGACCACCACTCAGGCCTTAATCGGGTGGATTAATGAGACGCGCCTGAACGCCCCAGTGCTGGATAACGATGCTGACGCCCTGCTTGCTCGCATCAACGCGGTGCAGGCGCGGGAGCAGGCCATTGAACGCGCCATGACTCGCCAGAGCAGCATTGGGCTTTACGGTCATTCACAGAGCGCGAAAGCGCACCTGCTGCTGTCTCTGTGCGGCAGCGGCAATGTACGCCTTAACGTAACGCCAGGCCAGCGCACCTTTGACTATTTTTCGCATATCAATCCGGGACATGCCCTGACCAACATGGCCGTCCGCTTCACCCGGGAAACCCCGGAGGTGGCTGATGAGGCGTTCCCGCTGCGTCTGCGTCTGGTCACCGAGGCCGAGCTGGTACAGCTGTTTATTGCCCGCACGACCCTGCACCCGCAGATGCGCGCAGTGGATAAGGCGGTCATTGAGACACGTCTGGAGAAATGGCGCGGGCTGCGCCAGCCGCAGGGCGTGCCTGGTATTACCGCTCAGGAAGTGGGAGCGATTGCCCGCTTCTGGCAAAGCACCGTACCCGCCGCGAAACAGCAAGTTGATGATGCCCTCTGGTATGAGTTTGCCCAGCTGGTACCATCGCTCGATCTCAGCACGCGGGCCAGCGTCTGGTCCCTGCTGTGGGGCGAGCAGCAGGAGTTGACCCAGCAGTGGTTAAAACTGGCCCACGTGCTGCACCAGACCAGCCATGTCAGCGAACTTGCTGCCCCGCTTAGCCTGCTGGTGGACAGCTTTGGGCTGCCGGGTGAAGGGTTCCTGACGCACGACGGCACGTTAGATCTTCAGGAGGCGCAGGAGACGCTGCTTCATCCGCTGAATGGGGGTGAAATGCTTAACGCCATCAGTATCCCCGTCGATGTGCTGGCCTTCCTGACCCGCGAGCTGGTGTTGCCGGTTGAGAACGGCGCGCTGGATAACGTCGATATTATTGATATTCCGGTTTTTGAAGATAACCGTGCCGACCCGCTACGCCAGGCGAAATCCCAGTGGCTGCTCGAGCATTACCGTCAACAGCTTCAGCCTGATGTACTGGTGATTTGTAACGCGACGGCGCAGCACGAACAGACGGCCAAAAAAGCAAAAGTGTTAATGAACTGGGTGAAGGAGACGCAGCCTGCTGAAGAGTCAGCCCTTCCAGGTCTGGTGTGGGCGATCACCCCGCATGACGCCCGCTTTACTACCCGGCAGAACCTCGACGAAGCCGTACAGCATCTGCTCGGAAAGCCGGGCTTACGCTGGGGCACGCTGCAGGCCCTGGACAGCCACAGCATGCAGCGCGTCATCGAGTGGTTGTCTCAGGCCACGCTGCCCGCGCAGCGACAGAAGCGCCTCAGCACGCTGAAAGGCCTGCTGCGACAGGAGCTCTCATCGCTGATGCAAAGCTATCTGACGCCGCTGGTTGAGGAGCCGGGGACAAGACGTGCTCAGGCCGAAAACATGGTGCGCACGCTGCAAAGCAGCGCCGCCCGCCACGGCGAACTGCTTGAAGGCCTGCTGCCGCCGCTGAAGGCCTTTGAAACGCTGCTCGCCGTTCAGCAGCCTCGCGAGGAGCAGGTGAACGGGCTGTTTACGGACACCATTGACCTGTTTGCCGAGAATGCACAGGAAAGCAACGGCCTGTTCCAGACAAAAGACAAAGCACGGCTGGCGCACAGAGTCTGGATAAATCATCTGCGCCAGTGGAGCCGCAATGAGGCCGCGGCCGTCCGCCTTGGGCTGGAACCTGCGGTGTTACAGCAAATCGCGGATGTGCTGGTGACCACCAGCTACCGGCTTGATCTGCCTCAACAGCTTCAGCGTATCGTCGAAGCGGATAAAAGTAGCGCTGCGCAACTGCATGCCGTGATGGGTAATTTCATTGGCTGGCTGGGTTACGACCAGACGCCCGTGGCGGTACGTCCGGCAAGCCGCATCCGCAAGGGCCAGGCCATCTTCGTCACGCCAGTGGTCAGTAGCGCCGAGCCTCGTCTGACGCGCCTGGGAGAACAGCCTGTGCATGCGGCCACCGCGTACGTTTACGACTGGCTGGTCGCCCTCTATAGCCGCGCGATAGAGAACATTGATTACCAGCATCCGCATGATGTTCAGCCTGACGCACGTCAGGCACTTCAGGCTTTAATAAAGTAGCCGCCCTTCTTGCCGGGTGGCGCTGCGCTTACCCGGCCTACATTTTGCAACGATAATAAATTGCACAACGATCACACCGTCATACACTCAGCTAACGTCTGTGCCAGCGCAGACGGGTTTTCCCACGACATTGAATGCCCCGCCGCAGGGATAATTTTTACCTCAACACCCTTCTGCTCTAGATTTTCCACATCGTCATCCGGCAGAGATAGCTCGCCGAAAATCAGCGTCACCGGGCAAGTAAGTGACAGAAACTGCGCTTCCCATTCCGGTTCAACGCCCGCCACCAGGCTGGATGCACCGCGCCAGACGGCATAAGCGGCATTGCTCTGCAGGCACCCTGCCCACGCTGTTTTTTCTGCGCTGAGCATGGCGTCATAACCTTGCTCCAGAAACTGTTGCTCGGTTTGCGCTGCTATAGACCGGCTGAACATGCCCCCACCCGCGTGAAAATTGGGCTCTGACACCATCAGTCCCTTAACGCGCGTTGCCAGCAGCCCCGCCGTTTCGATAGCAATACTGCCGCCCATGCTGTGGCCGTATAACCAGAAGGCATCCAGCTCAAGATGGTCAATCAGTTCCGCGACAACGTGGGCCTGGTCAGTGGTTTTATAGCTGTAGTGCAGAGGCTTATCGCTGTAGCCGCTGCCGGGCAAGTCGATGAGAATCGCTCTGCGCGAGCCAAACAGCGGGTCACAAACGACGCGGGGATATTCATAGGAAGAGGCGCAGCCCAGCCCGTGAATGAACACCACGGGATCGCCGGTACCGGGCAAGTCGTGCCAGCGCACGGTGCAACCGGCCTGCTGCGAGTAAAAACTGTTCATAAGCACTCCTTTTATGATGTACTGTGTATTTATACAGTCATCACATCAGGAATGCTATGTTCATTTTTAAAACTGGAAGCGTGCTTCAGAAAAGCGAGACCAGCAGCGCAACGGGAAAGCTCATTGGCCAGGTTGACCCCACCAGAAAAGCGCTGAGCAGGCGGATACGTTTGCGGTCTTTGGAGAGGAACCAGGTAATTAATGCGCAGACGGAAGCCATGATTGCGTAAAAAACCAACATCTTTTGATACAACGTCATTCTGTTTACCAGAGCCGAAAAAATAACCGCACGCAATATGCGTCATATGTTGACACAGATCAAGTTTTTTCGTTACAGAATAACCACTTAAAAACTATGGCTAATAACAATTGAGTATCTTACGTAACACGGGTGGCGGACAAGGAGAGCGCCTGGCCGCAAATGCGACCAGGCATGACGGGCTCAGTGTTTAATCATAACATGCCGCACGACCGTATAATCCTCAAGCCCGTAGACCGACATATCTTTGCCGTAGCCGGATAATTTCATGCCGCCGTGCGGCATTTCGCTCACCAGCATAAAATGGGTATTCACCCAGGTGCAGCCGTACTGCAGGCGCGCGCTCAGGCGATGAGCGCGGCCCACGTCTTTCGTCCAGACCGATGACGCCAGGCCGTATTGCGAATCGTTCGCCCAGGCTAGCACCTGCGCCTCATCGTCAAACTCGGTGACGCTCACCACCGGGCCAAACACCTCGCGCTGAACGATGGCGTCGTCCTGTTTTGCCCCCGCCAGCAGGGTTGGCTGGAAGTAGTAGCCTGCACCCTCTTTTTTGCTGCCGCCGGTGACAACGCGGATATGGCCGAGCGCTTTCGCATCATCGACAGCCTGACAGACGCGAGAAAGATGGGCGGCCGAGCTGAGCGGTCCCAGTTCGGTAGAGGCATCCTCCGGTGCACCCATTTTAAGGCTGGCGACCGCTGCGCCCAGCTTTTCCACCAGTGCGGCATAAATGCCTTTCTGGGCATAAATACGACAGGCCGCCGTACAGTCCTGTCCGGCATTGTAGAAACCAAACGTCCGCACCCCTTCGACAACCGCATCCAGGTCGGCATCATCAAAGACAATAACCGGCGCTTTACCGCCCAGCTCCATGTGGGTGCGTTTAATGGAGGACGCCGTATGGCCGATGATATGTTCCCCGGTAGCAATCGAACCGGTCAGCGAAACCATGCGGACTTTTTCATGCCCGGTCAGCGGATCGCCGACCGTTTTCCCCCGCCCAAACAGCACGTTCAGAACGCCTGCCGGGAAGATATCTTTTGCCAGTTCTCCCAGCTTCAGCGCGGTCAGCGGGGTGATCTCTGAGGGCTTAATCACCACGCAGTTTCCTGCCGCCAGCGCGGGCGCGAGCTTCCACGCCGCCATCATCAGCGGATAGTTCCATGGTGCAATAGAGGCAACCACGCCCACCGGGTCACGGCGAATCATCGAGGTGTGTCCTTCGAGGTATTCTCCCGCAGCCAGGCCGTTCAGGCAGCGGGCGGCCCCGGCAAAGAAGCGGAAAACGTCCACCACCGCCGGAATTTCATCACCCAGAGCGCAATGCAGCGGCTTGCCGCAGTTGAGGGATTCCAGCTTCGCGAAAGTGTCGGCATGTTCTTCGATGGCGTCGGCCAGTTTCAGTAAGCACTCTGCACGGGCTTTCGGGGTGGTTTGCCCCCACTCGATAAAGGCACGATCGGCAGCCCGAACGGCAGCATCGACCTGCGCGGCAGAGGCTTCAGCGATGTCCAGCAGCACCTCTCCGGTGGCGGGATTGTAAACCGGCTGCTTTTCCCCTTCGCCAGTAATCAGTTCACCATTAATCAGCAGTTGGTTTTGCATAGCGTTGTCCTGTTTAAATCGAAGTTATTTCCCGCCACCAGCGATGTTCTCGCCGTCGCGGGTGAGCCACCAGGCTCCCAGAATGGGGAGAGTTGTCACCAGCATCACCAGCAGAGCAACGACGTTGGTGACCGGCACGTCGCGTGGACGCCCGAGCTGATTGAGCAACCACAGCGGTAACGTGCGCTCGTGTCCCGCGGTAAACGTCGTGACGATGATCTCGTCAAACGACAGGGCGAATGCCAGCATTCCCCCGGCCAGCAGCGCGGAACCCAGATTGGGCAGCACCACATAGCGGAAGGTTTGCCATCCGTCGGCCCCGAGATCCATCGACGCTTCCACCAGGCTCCAGGAGGTGCGTCTGAATCGGGCAATCACGTTGTTAAACACCACTACCACGCAAAAGGTGGCGTGTCCGACCACGATGGTGAAAAACCCCGGCTCAAGGTTGATCGTTTTGAAGGCCGTCAGCAGCGCCAGACCGGTGATGATCCCCGGTAATGCAATCGGCAACAGCAGCAACAGCGAAATCGCATTCTTGCCAAAAAAATCGCTTCGCCACAGCGCCGCTGCAGCAAGCGTGCCAAGCACAAGGGCAATTGCGGTAGATAGCGCCGCAATTTGAAGTGACAACGTCACGGATTCAATAATATCGCCGCGCCCCGCCGCCACGCTAAACCACTTCAGCGTCAGCCCCTGCGGTGGAAAGCTGAAGGCAGCGTCTTCGGTGTTGAAGGCGTAGGTCGCGATAATCAGCAGCGGGAAGTGCAGGAAGATGACGCCTCCCCACGCTGCCACTTTCAGGAACAGCGGTGCGCGTTCAGAGTGCATCGAATGCTCCCAGACGTTTCACGAACGCCAGATAAAGAGAAATCAGCACGATGGGAACCAGCGTAAACGCGGCGGCCATTGGCATATTGCCGATAGCGCCCTGCTGCGAGTAGACCATGTTACCAATGAAATAGCCCGGCGGGCCGACCAGCTGCGGAACGATGAAATCCCCCAGCGTCAGAGAAAAAGTGAAGATTGAGCCCGCCGCAATGCCCGGAATGGCCAGCGGCAGAACGACATAGCGAAAAGTCTGGCGAGGACGCGCGCCGAGGTCGGCTGAGGCCTGCAGCAGCGAGGCCGGCAGGCGTTCCAGCGCCGCCTGAACCGGCAGGATCATAAACGGCAGCCAGATATAGACGAAGACCAGAAACCGTCCCAGCCCGGAGGTGGACAAGGTGTTGCCGCCAATCGCCGGGAGCGTAAGGAGTGAGGTCAGGATCGGCTCCAGCCCCATATGACTAAGAAACCACTGCGCTACCCCGTCCTTCGCCAGCAGCAGCGTCCAGGCATAGGCTTTGACGATGTAGCTCGCCCACATAGGCAGCATCACAGCGATATAGAAGAAGGCCTTCCACTTGCCGCGGGTGTATCGCGCCATGTACCACGCCATAGGGAATGCCAGTATGGCGCTGGCAATGGTCACCGCAATCGCCATCGTTAACGTGCGCAGGATGATGTCGTAGTTTGCCGGGTTAAAGAGCGCCAGAATGTTCGCCAGGGTCAGGTCCGGCGTGACGGCCATGGTGAAATCGTCAAAGGTGTAAAAACCCTGCCACAGCAGCGTCAGAAGCGATCCTAAATAGACGATGCCAAACCACATCAGCGGCGCGAGCAGAAGCAGGAACAGGCCGAGCGACGGCTTGCGCCAGAACAGTGCGGTCATGCGGCTTACGCGACCGCGCGAGGCGGGAGGATGCGCGACACTCATATCCATTTCACCTCTCCTCGCGCAGGCGAATCATCGCCTCGCGTGACCATGACGCCATGACAGCCTGCCCCGGCGCAATGCCGCTCAGCGGAGAGGTTTCACTGAGATTAGCCTGGCTCACCAGCAGCTTGGCACCATCGGCGAGCTTCAGCTCCAGACGCGTGGCCGCCCCCTGATACTGAACGGCCTGCACGACGCCCTGAACCTGAACGTCTCCGCCCTCATTAAGGCGAATATGTTCCGGGCGCAGGGAATAGCTGCCTTCCATGCCGCATATTTTCTGCGCAAGGCCCGCATCGAAGACGTTAGAGGTGCCGACAAAACCGGCAACAAACGGCGTGCGCGGACGCATGTAGAGATCGCGCGGGGTATCCACCTGCTCGATGCGCCCGTTATTGAACACCGCCACCCGATCTGACATGGAAAGGGCCTCGCCCTGATCGTGGGTGACAAAAATAAAGGTGATACCAAGTTCCTGCTGAAGCTTCTTCAGCTCAAACTGCATCTGTTCCCGCAGCTTGAGATCGAGCGCCCCTAAAGGCTCATCCAGTAGCAGGACGCGCGGTTCATTCACCAGCGCGCGGGCAATGGCGACACGCTGACGCTGGCCGCCGGAAAGTTGCGAAGGTTTGCGGGCAACGGCAAAGCTCAGGCCCACTTTTTCCAGGGCCTCACGGGCCTGGGCATGGCGTTTTTTCTTGTCGATGCCTTTGACCATCAGCCCGTAGGCAACGTTGTCGAGGATCGACATATGCGGGAACAGCGCGTAGTCCTGAAACACGGTGTTCACATCCCGCTCCCAGGGAGGCAGTTCGCTCGCCTCTTTGCCGAAGATAGAAATCGTCCCGCCTGACAGCTGTTCAAAACCCGCTATCAGGCGCAGGCAGGTGGTTTTGCCAGAGCCCGAAGGCCCCAGCATGGAGAAAAACTCTCCGTCACGAATCGCAATGGTGACCCCATCCACCGCCCGGACGTCGCCGTACAGGCGGGAAACATTGTTAAACTCGACCGCGTACGTCATGTTCTGCTCCCGGGCAATTAACGACCGCCCATGATGGCGATGTAATCCTGCGTCCAGCGGCTGTAAGGCACAAATTTGCCGCCTTCTGCGATGGGGGTTTTCCAGAACATGATTTTGTCGAACTCGTTATAACCGTTTGTTTCGCAGCCTTTATCGCCCAGCAGCGTGCTGGCTTTACACCCTTCCGGAACCACGGGCAGGGAACCAAACCATGCTGCCAGATCGCCCTGCACTTTCGGCGTCAGCGACCAGTTCATCCATTTGTAGGCGCACATCGGGTGTTTAGCCTGCGCGTGGAGCATGGTGGTGTCCGCCCAGCCGGTTACCCCCTCTTTCGGGAAGACGGTGGCAATGGGCTGGTTCTCGGCCTTCAGAGCATTCGCCTGATACGGCCAGGCGCTGGAGGCCACGACGCCTTCGTTTTTGAAGTCGCTCATCTGGACGGTGGTGTCGTGCCAGTAGCGGTGGATCAGGGCATGCTGGTCGCGAAGCACCTTAAGCACGGCGGCATACTGTGCTTCGGTGAGCTGGTACGGGTCTTTGATACCCAGCTGCGGCTGCGTGGCTTTGACGAACAGCGCCGCATCGGCGATATAAATCGGGCCGTCATACGCCTGTACGCGTCCCTGATTGGTTTTACCGTCCGGCAGATCCTGTTTAGTAAAGACCACGCTCCAGCTGTCCGGCGGCGTCGGGAAGGTTTTGGTGTTGTACATCAGCAGGTTTGGCCCCCACTGGTACGGCGTGCCGTAGACCTTGCCCCCGACGTTAAACCATTCCCCTTTCACAATCCGTTCGTCGAGGGTTTTCCAGTTGGGGATGAGGTCGGGGTTAATCGGCTGGACGCGTTTGCCCATGATCAGTCGCAGGGAGGCGTCACCCGAGGCGGTGACCAGATCGTATCCCCCTTTCGCCATCAGGCTGACCATTTCATCCGATGTGGCTGCCGTTTTGACGTTGACCGCACACCCGGTCTCTTTTTCAAACTGGGTGACCCAGTCGTAGTTTTTATCCGTCTGTCCCCGCTCGATGTATCCCGGCCAGGCGATAATATCCAGTCGACCTTCCCCGTCGCCAATGGCCTTGGGGGGTTCTGCGGCTTGCGCTGTCATGATAGTCATGCCGAGCGCACACAGGCTGCTGCGGGCAAAATTTTTGCTCATAAGAGTTACTCCTGTCGCAATGAAATTTAGCGGCAGCCGTGCCGTAAAAATATCTCCCTTATTAAACGTAGACCGCGCAAATGCGCCGCACCGTACGGCTTCAGGAAATTTCATCAAGGTGTGACCGAGGGCGCATTCCCCGTTAACTGGATTATAGACAAGGAGTTAGGCGCGAGAGACGGTATGCAGATTTCCTATGACAGGTCACCGCGAAATATTCGCAGTGCCGTCATCAGGATAAGAATTGATTATTTAAATAACGGAGAAAGGATTATTCCAGCATCGTGCTAATTAATTTCCCTAACTGAATGACCGCCTGCTCTTCCCGCTCTCCCCAGGCCCAGGAGGTATTAAAACGAAAGAATGGCGTCCACGCGTCAGAGGTGGAAAACATCTTTCCGGGGGCAATGCTGATGTGATGCGTTAAGGCCTTTTCGCTCAGCAGCCCCGCATCCAGCTGCGCCGGAAGCTCCAGCCATAAAAAGTAGCCGCTGTCGTTATGGTGGATTTTGACGCCGGCAGGCATATGGCGCAAAAGTGACTGCCAGGCCTGCTGCTTTCGCTCGGCCAGCGTACGCCGCAGGCGGCGCAGGTGAGCGTCGTAGCGTTTGGTCGCCAGGTAATCCACCAGCGCCAGCTGCATGGGAGAACTGGTTGAGAGCGTGCTCATCAGCTGCAGTTGCTGAATGCGCCGCGCGTGTTTACCAGCCGCCACCCAGCCGATGCGAAAACCGGCCACCAGACATTTTGAAAAGGACGAGCAGTGCAGCGTCATGTCCTGACGATCCCATGCTTTCGCCGGGAGCGGCTTATCGCGGCCAAAATAGAGCTCGCTGTAAACATCGTCTTCAATCAGGGGGACATTGTGCTGCGTTAACAGCGCCACAAGCTGCGCTTTTTTCTCCGCGCTCAGCGTGAAGCCAAGCGGGTTTTGGCTGTTAGTCATGATCCAGCAGGCTTTAACCGGGTACTCATTCAGCGCCTGTTCAAGGGCATTCAGGTCAATCCCCTCGCGGACGTCTGTCGCAATCGACAACGCCTTAAGCTTCAGGCGTTCCAGCGCCTGCAGCGCGCCGTAGAAACAGGGGTTTTCGACGATCACCCAGTCGCCAGGTTCGGTCACCGCCTGCAGGCTGAGATTGAGCGCCTCGAGGGCGCCTGCGGTGATCACGATCTCTTCCGGGGAGATGTTCATCCCCTGCTGCGCGTAACGACGGGCAATGGCGTGGCGGAGATCGACGTTACCCGGCGGCAGGTTCTCAATCACGCTCATCGCCGTCGCGGTTTTACTGACGTTCGCCAGCGAGCGGTTGAGCTGCTGAAGCGGGAAAAGCCGGGGATCGGGAAACGCGGAAGCAAAGGGAACAACGGAGGGGTCGCGGCTGGCCTGTAAGACGTCGAAGATGTAGGTATTGATATCCACCGCTTCGTCACGCATCACCTGAGCGGGTGGCGCAGGCTGGTGTGCGGTCGGGCGCGAGGCAACGTAATAGCCCGACTGCGGTCTGGCGACAATGCGCCCCTGACTTTCCAGCATCTGATACGCGTGGCCAACGGTCATAAAACTCATGCCGCTGCTTGCCACCTGCTCTCGCAGGGAAGGCAGTTTATCGCCCGGCAGCCATACGCCAAGCTCAATCTGCGAGATAATTTGTTGCGCCAGACGCTGGTATTTTTTCATCAGATTCTCCTTATGACCGACAGTGTATATCAGCAGGAGAAAAAGAGAAGATTTAGCTAACTGTTATAGTCTGGAAGATGAATTACTTACGGTATTCGGTCACGTGGCTCTGAGCGGAATGCGCGGCGGCCAGGTGGTCGAGCGTGATCATCGGCGATTTGCAAAAGATGCATTTCGCGCCAAACGGGTTTTTCTCAGACACGTCAAAGGCTGAGGTACGGTACTGCGAGCCATGACAGCATGGGCAGCGAAAATGGATATAAGAAGTCATAGGATTCTCCTGTAAACGTTAAAACGTAAATTACTAATGGGCCGATTGGGCATTAATGGTTTTAAACAAAACGAATCGGAATGTAGATAAAGACCCAAGAGAGGCTGCGGAGAGGCACAACGTGATGAGAACTGCTTTAAAAACTACGTCAGATATTTATTTGGACTCAAAACCAGAAGACCATTAACGCACGGCGCTGACGACAAAGCAAGCAGTTTTATGCGTAAAATTCATAAAAATACCGTTTTTATTCAGAAACACTAAAAGCTGGCACTAACTATATATTAAGTCAATAACAAAGAAAACACTTATAAATCAATGAAATATAAATATTCTGCATGACACTTTTTGCCTAATAACCTTAACACACAGGGAGTATTAACATTCGTTAAAACACGAATTGTTAATGAAAAAAGGAGTTTGAGATGGCCATTCCAGCATACCTTTGGCTGAAAGATGATGGCGGCGCAGATATCAAAGGCGCTGTTGATGTACAAGAGCGGGAAGGAAGTATTGAGGTGTTGGGATTCGGTCACGGACTGCATCTACCGACAGATAACATGACAGGAAAAATAACTGGTACTCGTATTCATTCAGCCCTCGTTTTTGAGAAGGAATTCGACAGTTCTAGCCCCTATCTTTACAAAGCCGTTGCAAAAGGTCAGACGCTGAAAAGTGCGGAATTTAAGTGGTATAAAATCAACGATTCCGGGCAGGAGGTTGAATACTTCAATATGCAGCTAGAGAATGTCAAGGTGGTATCTATATGTCCACTCATGCACGACGTTAAAAACCCGGCAACAGAGAAACATAACCATCTGGAAAGTATCGCCCTGCGTTACGAAAAAATAACCTGGAAGCACTGTGACGGTAATATTATTTTTTCTGACGAGTGGAAAGACAGATGATTCGGTGTACTTTTCATTTGAATGGCTATCAGCTTTCCACTTTGAGCTGTCCTGGCTTAGGCTTTTTCCCCGCGTATTCTGGAAACTCGGGGAATAACAGAAATAATCCTGATGCCGTTGCTACTGCTGAGGTGGGCCCCTTACCCCCAGGACTCTATTATATCGTGACACGACCACGAGGCGGGTTTGGTACTCACTGGCATGACGCAATCAAAGGGTTGGAAAGCGGTTCAAACCGTGACTTTTGGTTTGCTCTTTACCGCCACGATACTCACATTGACGACAGAACTTTTATCAATAATGTTGAGCGCGGGTCTTTCCGGTTACACCCTGCGGGACAGTCTGGAATTAGTAATGGATGTATTACGTTACCAAATCACTCCCATTACAGAATACTGATGCATGGTCTACTCGCATCAGGCACGTTTAAAGTTGCTGCTGGCTTAGATGCACTTGGAACAATACAGGTATATTGATGAATGCAAAAAAGCATGTCCTGACCTGGATTATTGAAACATTGATGTTGTTTGTTATTTACTCCCTTGTATGTTACTTCATGCCTGATGTATTACTTTATCATCTCTTCACCAGACAGTTTGGTTTTGTAACTGAACTTGAATGGAGTGAAAGCTATACACTATTGCTTTTCATCTTTTCATTTTTGCTCAATGCCATGTTGATTTTTCTCTGGGCGTTACGAAAATGAACCTCTCCTGGGCGGAAAAATTGCCGCCCAACACGAGCAACCACACAGACAGGCAAGAGAACTGTTATAGATAAATAACACAGGTCTGTTTCTGCAACCCAGAGCTGGCGCGGCTTAGAATGGCATCGACATAATTACATCGCGGAGTTTTGCATGTTTGGTTTGGATGCTTTTCACCTTGCACGGATACAGTTTGCCTTTACCGTATCCTTTCACATTATTTTCCCGGCCATCACCATTGGTCTCGCAAGCTACCTTGCCGTACTCGAAGGGCTGTGGCTGAAAACAAAAAATCCGGTCTGGCGCTCGCTGTACCATTTCTGGTCGAAGATTTTTGCCGTCAACTTTGGCATGGGCGTGGTCTCCGGGCTGGTGATGGCCTACCAGTTTGGCACCAACTGGAGCGGCTTTTCGCAGTTTGCGGGTAGTATTACCGGCCCGCTGCTGACTTATGAAGTGCTTACCGCCTTCTTCCTCGAAGCCGGTTTCCTCGGCGTAATGCTGTTCGGCTGGAACAAAGTCGGGCCGGGACTGCACTTTTTCGCCACCTGCATGGTGGCGCTGGGAACCATCATCTCCACCTTCTGGATCCTCTCATCGAACAGCTGGATGCAGACCCCGCAGGGCTATGAGATCGTCAACGGACAGGTGGTACCGGTAGACTGGTTCGCCGTGGTGTTTAACCCCTCTTTCCCATACCGCCTGCTGCATATGTCGATAGCCGCGTTCCTGAGCAGCGCCCTGTTTGTGGGCGCATCGGCGGCATGGCATCTGCTGCGCGGCAATAATACCCCTGCCATCCGGGCAATGTTTTCGATGGCGCTGTGGATGACGCTGATTGTCGCCCCCATCCAGGCCATGGTTGGCGATATGCACGGATTGAACACCTTAAAGCACCAGCCCGCCAAGATTGCCGCCATTGAAGGCCACTGGGAAAATCCGCCGGGTGAGCCGACCCCGCTGCTGCTGTTTGGCTGGCCGGATATGGAGCAGGAGCGCACCCGCTTTGGGCTGGAGATCCCCGCGCTCGGCAGCCTTATTCTGACACACAGCCTGGATAAACAGGTACCGGCGCTGAAAGAGTTTCCAAAGGAAGACCGCCCGAACTCCACCATCGTCTTCTGGTCGTTCCGCATTATGGCGGGTCTGGGCATGCTGATGCTGCTGCTTGGGGTGACGGCTCTCTGGCTGCGCTATAAAAAGCGCGTTTATTCTTCCCGACCTTTCCTGTGGTTTGCGCTGTTGATGGGACCATCCGGGCTGATTGCTATTCTGGCCGGGTGGATCACCACCGAAGTGGGCCGGCAGCCGTGGGTGGTCTACGGACTCCAGCGAACGAAGGATGCGGTGTCTGCCCATGGCGATCTGCACATGAGCGTGAGCCTGCTGGCCTTCTTCGTCGTCTATACCTCGGTATTTGGCGTGGGTTACAGCTATATGGTGCGCCTCATCCGAAAAGGCCCGCAGCCGCATGAATCTTTCGCCACCGAGTTCGACGGACGTCCGGCGCGCCCGCTTTCTGCCGTCACAACTGAACACAAGGAGCAACCATAATGGGTATCGATCTTTCCATTATCTGGTTTGTCATCATCGTCTTTGCCACGCTGATGTATATCGTCATGGACGGTTTTGATCTGGGGATCGGCATTCTGTTCCCGGCAACGCGAAACGCCGACGATCGCGACGTGATGGTCAACAGCGTCGCGCCGGTCTGGGACGGAAATGAGACCTGGCTGGTGCTCGGCGGAGCCGCCCTGTTCGGCGCGTTTCCGCTGGCCTATGCAGTGATCGTTGATGCCCTGACCATTCCGCTGACGTTAATGCTGATCGGACTTATTTTCCGCGGGGTGGCATTTGAGTTTCGCTTTAAAGCCACCCCGGCTCACCGTCCCTTCTGGGATAAGGCGTTTATAGGCGGTTCAATTCTGGCGACGTTTACCCAGGGCGTGACGGTAGGCGCCGTCATTAACGGCTTTGCCGTCACCGGTCGGGCCTATACCGGCGGCCCCTTTGACTGGTTTACCGCGTTTAACCTGTTTTGCGGCGCGGGGCTGGTGGTAGCCTATGCACTGTTAGGCTCTACCTGGCTGGTGATGAAAAGCGAAAACGCATTGCAGCAGCGGATGCGTGAGGTGTCGAAAACGCTGTTAATCGTGCTGCTGGCGTTTATTGCGGCGATCAGCCTCTGGACGCCGCTGGCGCAACCGGCCATCGCTGCGCGCTGGTTTACGCTGCCGAATCTGTTTTATCTGCTGCCCGTCCCGGCGCTGGTCGTGATGTTTAGTCTGTACCAGTGGCGCTGCCTGAATAATCCCGACAGCCATAGCCGTCCGTTTATTCTGACGCTGGGGCTGATCTTCCTCGGCTTTAGCGGGCTGGGGATCAGCATCTGGCCCCATATCATTCCACCGACGATCACCCTGTGGCAGGCGGCCGCACCGACGCAAAGCCAGGGCTTTATGCTGGTCGGCGCGCTGTTGATCATTCCCGTTATTCTGGTCTACACCTTCTGGAGCTACTACGTGTTTCGCGGCAAAGTTCAGCATGGGGAGGGTTATCACTGATGCAACAACCGGTCTGGAAAAGATTGCTGTGGCTGGCCATTATCTGGGGCGGCAGCGTACTGGCGCTGGCTGCGGTCAGTATGCTCTTCCGTATGCTGATGACGGCGGCAGGGTTTAAATCGCATTAACGTCATCCCGGGCAACCGCTGCGTTGCTCGGTACCTCCCCCCGCACTTTCAGATAAACCCCATTAACGCACGGCAGAGTATCGTTACACTGGAAAAAGATTCACAGTATTTATAGTTTGAGAAGAAAAATGAAAAAGCTCATTGCGTTAAGCGTTATTAGTCTTGTCCTTACCGGCTGCGTTAATCCGGGTAAAGCCTCCGTTCAGCCGGAGCAACTTCAGAACCACCGCTTTGTGCTGGAAAATGTAAACGGTAAGGCAGTGAAGAGTGCGACAACGCAACCTGAGATCGGTTTTAGCGCGCTGCCAGATATCAGCCTGGTTAATAACATCAGCATTTCTGGCCAGATGTGTAACCGCTTCAACGGACAGGGGAAATTGTCCGAAGGCGAGCTTAAGGTTAAAACGCTGGCCATGACGCGCAAGCTATGTACTGAACCACAGCTGAATGAGCTGGATCAGGCCATCGGCGACATGCTGCGCAAAGGGGCGCAGGTCGACCTGACTGAAGACCAGTTAACGCTGGCCACGGCCGATAAAACGCTGATGTTTAAGCGTGCAGAATAATCAGTAGTTACCGCAGCTACCAACGGCAAGCGACTGTTCGCTACAGCGTTTGCCATTTGGCAAGGCGCACATCCCAATCGCAGAACCATCCAGCTGACGGGCAACCGACAGCGAACCGCCAATCATTGCGCAGTTGGCCTGACCCGAGCTGGACATCGCCGCTTTCATTCCCGGCGCCACGTGGGCTGCCGTTGCCTGCTGAACGGGCTCACTGCTACATGCCGACAACAATAATGCGGCACACCCTAACCAAAATGCTGAGCGCATGCTCTCTCCCCCATGAATAAAGCGAAACCTATGCATAATAGGCATCGCATCCCGTGTCGTCGAGAGCGAAAGTGCGTATTTATGCGCTTCAGAAACAATTTCTCGCAATTTTTTCGCCAAAAGTTTGATCTACTCATTGATGGCGAGAATACCGAGGACACAAAAGCGAAAATCGTAAAATCACCCATTTGCTAGAATACACAGATAATATTCAGGGTTTGTTGCCGTAATACAGACCCCTATTTTTTGTGCAATGTAAGGGTGTTGTCCTATGCAAACTATTGACGGTAATGGTGCAGTTGCCTCAGTCGCGTTTCGCACCAGTGAAGTTATCGCCATCTACCCAATTACGCCAAGTTCTACCATGGCTGAGCAGGCGGACGCCTGGGCGGGTAACGGGTTAAAAAACGTCTGGGGCGATGTCCCGCGAGTGGTTGAAATGCAGTCGGAAGCCGGTGCGATTGCCACGGTGCACGGCGCGCTTCAGACCGGCGCGCTTTCCACGTCGTTTACCTCTTCTCAGGGATTGTTGTTAATGATCCCAACACTGTACAAACTCGCCGGGCAACTGACCCCCTTCGTTCTGCACGTCGCGGCGCGTACCGTTGCCACCCACGCACTCTCTATCTTTGGCGATCACTCTGACGTGATGGCCGTACGCCAGACCGGCTGCGCGATGCTGTGCGCCAGCAGCGTTCAGGAAGCGCAGGACTTTGCCTTAATTTCGCATATTGCCACGCTCAAAAGCCGCGTGCCGTTTATTCACTTCTTTGATGGTTTCCGCACCTCTCACGAAATCAACAAAATCGTCCCGCTGGCCGACGATACTATCCTGAATCTGCTTCCGCAGACGGACATCGACGCGCATCGCGCCCGGGCCCTTAACCCTGAACACCCGGTTATTCGCGGCACATCGGCGAACCCCGATACCTATTTCCAGTCCCGCGAGGCCACGAACCCGTGGTACAACGCGGTTTACGACCATGTTGAACAGGCGATGAATGACTTTGCCGCCGCGACCGGCCGGGAATACAAACCCTTTGAGTACTACGGCCATCCGCAGGCGGAACGGGTCATTGTGTTGATGGGCTCGGCCATTGGCACCTGCGAGGAAGTTGTTGATGAGCTGCTGACGCGCGGCGAAAAAGTGGGCGTGCTTAAAGTACGTCTCTATCGTCCGTTCTCGGCGAAACATCTGCTCTCTGCGCTGCCGGAGACCGCGCGTACCGTTGCGGTGCTCGATCGCACCAAGGAGCCGGGCGCCCAGGCGGAACCGCTGTATCTGGATGTGATGACTGCTCTGGCCGAGGCCTTTAATCACGGCGAACGTGAAACGCTGCCGCGCGTGATCGGGGGTCGCTATGGGTTATCGTCCAAGGAGTTTGGTCCGGACTGCGTGCTGGCGGTATTCAACGAGCTCAGCGAAGCGAAGCCCAAGCCGCGCTTTACCGTCGGCATTTATGATGATGTGACGAATCTGTCCCTGTCGTTGCCGGAAAACACCCTGCCCTCAACCGCCAAACTTGAGGCGCTGTTCTATGGTCTGGGCAGCGACGGCAGCGTCTCCGCAACCAAAAACAACATCAAAATCATCGGCAACTCCACGCCGTGGTACGCCCAGGGGTACTTCGTCTATGACTCCAAGAAAGCCGGCGGTTTGACCGTTTCCCACCTGCGCGTGAGCGAACACCCCATCCGCTCTGCGTATCTTATTTCTCAGGCTGATTTTGTTGGCTGTCACCAGCTGCAGTTTATCGATAAATACCAGATGGCCGAGCGCCTGAAGCCCGGCGGTATTTTCCTCCTGAATACGCCATACAGCGCGGACGAAGTCTGGGCGCGCCTGCCGCAGGAAGTGCAGGCGGTGCTGAACCAGAAAAAAGCCCGTTTCTATGTGGTTAACGCCGCAAAAATTGCCCGCGAATGTGGCCTTGCTGCACGTATTAATACCGTAATGCAGATGGCCTTCTTCCATCTGACCAATATCCTCCCGGGCGACAGCGCGCTGGTAGAACTGCAGGGTGCGATTGCTAAAAGCTATAGTAGCAAGGGCCAGGAGCTGGTCGAACGTAACTGGCAGGCGCTGGCGCTGGCGCGCGAGTCGCTGTTCGAAGTCCCGCTGCAGCCGGTCAATGCCGCAAGTCCGAACCGCCCTCCGGTCGTGTCCGATGCGGCGCCTGATTTCGTGAAGACCGTGACGGCGGCGATGCTGGCCGGGCTGGGTGATGCCCTGCCCGTCTCTGCGCTGCCGCCAGATGGCACCTGGCCGATGGGCACCACCCGCTGGGAAAAACGAAACATCGCCGAAGCGATCCCCATCTGGAAGGAAGAGCTGTGTACCCAGTGCAACCACTGCGTGGCGGCCTGCCCGCACTCTGCCATTCGTGCCAAGGTGGTTGCACCGGAAGAGATGGAAACTGCACCAGCCAGCCTGCATTCGCTGGATGTGAAATCCCGCGATATGCGCGGACAGAAATATGTTCTGCAGGTCGCGCCGGAAGACTGCACCGGCTGTAACCTCTGCGTCGAGGTCTGTCCGGCGAAAGACAGGCAGGATCCGGAGATCAAAGCCATCAATATGATGTCGCGTCTGGAGCACGTTGAAGAGGAGAAGGTCAATTATGACTTCTTCCTGAATCTGCCGGAAATCGATCGTAGCAAACTGGAACGCATTGATATTCGTACGTCACAGCTGATTACGCCGCTGTTTGAGTATTCCGGCGCCTGTTCCGGCTGTGGTGAGACGCCGTATATCAAGTTGCTTACCCAGCTGTACGGTGACCGCATGCTGATTGCCAACGCTACCGGCTGTTCGTCTATCTATGGCGGTAACCTGCCCTCCACACCGTACACCACTGACGCCAACGGTCGCGGTCCGGCGTGGGCAAACTCGCTGTTCGAGGACAACGCCGAATTCGGTCTGGGCTTCCGCCTGACCGTTGACCAGCACCGCGCACGCGTGATGCGCCTGCTGGAGCAGTTTGCCGGGCAGATCCCTGCTGAGCTTAATGACGCGCTTCATGCGGACGCGACGCCTGAAGAACGGCGTGAGCAGGTTGCTGAGCTGCGTCGCGCGCTTCAGGGCGTGGCGGGCGCTGAGCAGCTGCTGACCGACGCTGACGCCCTGGTCGAAAAATCGATCTGGCTGATTGGTGGTGACGGCTGGGCTTACGATATCGGCTTTGGCGGGCTGGATCACGTGTTGAGCCTGACTGAAAACGTCAATATCCTGGTTCTGGATACACAGTGTTATTCCAATACCGGTGGCCAGGCGTCGAAAGCCACACCGTTAGGCGCTGTGACGAAATTCGGTGAACACGGTAAACGCAAGGCGCGCAAAGATCTCGGTGTGAGCATGATGATGTACGGTCACGTTTACGTCGCGCAAATCTCGCTGGGTGCCCAGCTTAACCAGACGGTAAAAGCCATCCAGGAAGCGGAAGCGTATCCTGGCCCGTCGCTGATCATTGCCTACAGCCCGTGTGAAGAACACGGCTACGATCTGGCACTCAGCCACGACCAGATGCGTCAGCTGACCGCGACCGGCTTCTGGCCGCTGTACCGGTTCGACCCGCGCCGTGCGGACGAGGGTAAGTTACCGCTGGCGCTGGATTCACGTCCGCCGTCAGATGCCCTGGCCGAGACGTTGATGCAGGAACAACGCTTCCGTCGCCTTAACGCGCAGCAGCCGGAAGTGGCCGAACAGCTCTGGAAAGACGCCGCGGCCGATCTGCAAAAACGTTATGATTTCCTGGCGCAGCTGGCGGGTAAAGCCGAAAAATCGACCAGCGACTAGTTTCTCAGCCCGGCGTGTCCGGGCTTTTTTTTGCCATAAAAAAACCCGGTGTATTCACACCGGGCGAATCCAGATAATCAATAAATATCTATTTAGTTTCCTAAATATTATTCACGCGAATTATGGATAAATAATCTTAAAGGCATATAACACCGCCAAGAATAGCTTAATTAACGCCTGATTAATAATTTTAATTTATTATGTTTTGCATTAAAACATTCATCAAACAGATGACTATTACCATTGATTTATTCGGTTTAGATTTTACTTAGTTCGTAACAATTATAATTTATTACTCTTACACAGGAGTGATTTAGCATGAGACAACTTTCTCACTCGGGAAGTTCAACAGGTAATTAAATAAAAACAACTGCAAAGGAATATCACAATGCAAAGAAAAGTACTGGCCCTGATGATTCCGGCTCTGTTAATGGCTGGCGCAACTCATGCAGCAGAGATTTATAATAAAGACGGCAACAAATTAGATCTGTACGGAAAAGTAGATGGTCTGCACTATTTCTCCGATGATAAAGGCGCTGACGGGGATCAAACCTATATGCGTCTGGGCTTCAAAGGCGAAACCCAGATCAACGACATGATGACCGGCTACGCACAGTGGGAATACAACATTCAGGCCAATAACACCGAAGGGTCTGATAACCAGTCCTGGACGCGTCTGGCCTTCGCTGGTGTGAAGGTGGGCGACTACGGTTCCTTCGATTACGGTCGTAACTATGGCGTGCTGTACGACGTGGAAGGCTGGACCGATATGCTGCCTGAGTTCGGCGGTGACTCCTACACCAAAGCCGACAACTTCATGACCGGCCGTGCCAACGGCGTGGCCACCTACCGTAACACCGACTTCTATGGTCTGGTGCAGGGTCTGAACTTTGCGCTGCAGTATCAGGGCAAAAATGAAGATGCCAGCAACAATCAGGAAGGCACCAACAATGGTCGCGACACGCGTCACGAAAACGGCGACGGCTTCGGTATCTCAACTACCTATGACTTCGGCATGGGCATTACCGCAGGTGCAGCCTACACCTCTTCTGACCGTACCAACGAGCAGGTGATGAATACCACCGCGGGCGGCGACAAAGCGGATGCATGGACTGCGGGCCTGAAATATGACGCCAATAACATCTACCTGGCGGCAATGTATTCTGAAACCCGTAATATGACGCCGTACGGTGATAACACCGATGCCGTGGCGAACAAAACCCAGAACTTCGAAGTGACCGCGCAGTACCAGTTCGACTTCGGCCTGCGTCCGACCCTTTCATACCTCCAGTCTAAAGGTAAGGATCTGGGCAACGGTCAGGGCGATCAGGATCTGGTTAAATACGCTGACGTAGGCGCGACCTACTACTTCAATAAAAACATGTCCACCTACGTGGATTACAAAATTAACCTGCTGGATGAAGATGACAGCTTCTATAAAAACAACGGCATCGGCACGGATGATGTCGTCGCGTTAGGTCTGGTTTACCAGTTCTGATTGCCAGAGCCCGCATTATGATGCGGGCTCGATTTTTTTGAAGTCCGTCACAAAAGACAGTTTCAGAAAGGGATTGGCTGAGGGTAAGTTGAAAGAAAGCTGGTTAAACTCAGGTGATAGCCCTTTCGTCACTAAGGATAACAGCGTTGTTTAGTCGTGTATCCCTTGCCGTTCTTACCCTTTTAGCCGTGCTGTGGATGGCGTTAATTTTCGATTTTGCTGATGTTGTCGGGCATCTCGGCGCACTGTTAAACCATCTGGATGGCGGTTAACTGTGTTCCGTAAACAAAAAGCCACCAGCAGTGCCGGTGGCGGATAAACGCACAGGTCGCGTTATTTTTTCACCGGTTGAGGTTTTTTATCACCTGATTCAGGTGCCTCTCGCGGATCGTCTTTTTCAACACAGAGCATAGTCTCTCCTGTTTCAGATAACCACTCTCCACTATAGCCAGGCTGATTAAAGAATGGCCAGGCGGCAATTACGCCTCAACTGTCCCTTTCTTGCGAAAAGAGAGATAGCCAAACACCCCGCTGTCTCCATCCGAGGGATGGTTTACCCCATCCATTACCTTCACCTCAGAGAAATCGAACGGTGAGACGTTTTCAAAGCAGGCAACATTCACGCCGTATTCGTTTGGATTGGAACGCCGCTGATGGAACGTGTAGATCCCGCACACTGAGCAGAAGAAGTGCCGTGCCGTTCCCGTGTTAAAACGGTACTCCGTGAGCTTATCCTCACCTTTTGTCACGGTAATCCCTGACAGCGGCGCAGAGACGACGACCGCACCCCGCATGCGACAAAAAGAACAGCTGCAGCGCCGCGCGGTATTCAGGCCATCCGTGAGCGCAACGGTAAAGGCCACCGCACCGCAATGGCACTGCGCATTACGACATTCAGCCATAGGCTATACCCCTTTTCTCACCAGCTCGGCGGCTTTCACGAAAACCTCGTCTTCTACACCATCGCCTTTTTGCCTGCCCAGCCTGACCAGCTCATCAACGATACTGTTGCGATGGATCGGTTTTTGCGCTGAAACCAGCCCAATAACGGCGGCCCCAATCGCCAGCCCCACTAAACCGGTTTGTTCATCTTTGTTTTTCATATTCATGCTCCTGGTACAACAAACAAGCGTAGCAGGAATACGGTAAAACGGAATGCCGGACACATGCTCTGTGAATATTATTTAAACAGTTCAGACAGGTACGACTTCTAAAATCGACAGATACGAACGGGTGTCTATTATTTTGTTCAACTTAAGATTGGTCTGTTCAAACAAGGCCTGATACTCAGACTCTGTTCGTGCCCGTCCTCCATCAAAACTGGTTAACAGAAGAAGGTCAATTTCAAATCGTCCCTGTTCATTATTTTCTTTTTTAATAAGCGGCTCAAAAACTAATAGCCGGGAGTTTTCTTTCATAGCCTTTCTGCAGCATTGAAGGATCTGAATGGCTTTCTCATCAGGCCAGTCCATCAAAATATATTTAAGCAGGTAAATGTCCGCTACAGGACAGGCTTCAAAAAAGCTGCCCTCAACGGTCTCCCATCGACGATTATCCTTTAACAGGTGCAGTCGATTCCGCTCAAGCACGTCTTTTTGATCGAAGAGGATCCCCGTTAAGGTCGGATTTCGACGTAAAACGGCCAACAATAAGTTACCCAGCCCACCGGCGATATCGGCAACGACAGCGTTTTGAGGGAACGAATAGCTATCTGCGATGACTTCATTCTCTACGGATGACATAGAGGCCATACCCGCATGAAAAATGTTGCTGTCAGTCATCGTGTCATCATGCTGCCAGTAGTCGTAAAAAGGCTTGCCAAACAAATCATTAAAAACAGGTTTGCCTTGCAATATTTCATCCATTTTAGCCGCTGGCTGCCAGAATGTTGGGTCTGTCAGCATGAGCACCGCCGCACGCAAGGAAAATTCATGCTCAGAACAGAGGAACTGTGCTGAATGGCTAAGACTGTATTCAGCTTCAGATAATTCGTTGAACACCCCGCGAGAGGACAATAAGCGCATGATCCGATGAAGGTAGTCGCCATCGACATTAAGCTCCTCCGCCAGTTGCGTAACGGATTTTTTTCCTTCAACCAGACGATCTGCGACCCCTAATACCGCGACCGCCCGAAGTGCTGCCTGCCAGACAAAACCCATGCTTTGCTCTAACAGACACATTCCCTCTTTACGGCTTAGTAAATCCAGACTATTACGTTGCGACATTTTCTGCTCCTTACCAGTAAAGATGTGCTGAACAACTAAAACGCCGCTAGCAAGCGTAAGTCTGGTAGTGAGCTTTATCCATAATGTCAGAAAGGATTATTTGTGCGGTTTCGTACCGTTTAGCATACAGTCCATTTCAATACGTAAAAAAACAGGGCCACTTACTCCTTACTTTGATTAATAACACCACGACACTATTATTTCATAAATGATTACCATGATAGAAATAATACCTGTCGCGAGACAGACATTTCATCGTTAGAATCTCGGCGTCAGCCCGTATTTTGGCGTTTTGATATTTGCCGCCCAAATTTTGATATCGTTTTGCAGGAGAATAGTGAAATCAGATTTCAAATGCGTCACCATGCCATTGACGCTGTCCGCATCTACCACTGAAAAATGTTCAATTCTGTTCTGCCCTATCTGAACACAATCATATTTGGCGGGCAGGACTTTACCATTCACATTGAGCGGCAGCTTATTCCCACTACAGCGCCCTTCCGTAATATATGACACCAGCAAATTAGCGGATTTTCTACCAGGCTGGGATACACTCACCATGACGGGATAACCTTCCGAGGTCTGCGTCATATCGTAAAGCACCGCATTTTTCATATACCAGGTATTATATTCCCGTTCCTGAAAAGCAGACCAGGAAGGTGCAGAAAAGACAGACAGCACTGCCAGTATAATAGAATTTATTTTCATGGGATGTTGTCTTCCTTGTTGTTGCACGTATTATTCAGATTGTGCAAAAAACAGCAACCACTTAAGAATAGTCCTACTACTATTGGCAGTGATGGAGGATTAATTAACGACGTGCGATGCGCCCCATTTCTTCGTTCCGGACGTTTACCCGCGTTATTTATCCTGATTCATCGTTCGAATCGCTTCCAGACCGACACGCTGTCCAAATGACAGCTCTAACGTATTTCCATCGGGATCGGCAAAAAAGACATAGTAGCCGACGGGATCGCCTACGTTCTCAGGCGCTTTCCTTAGCACGCCTTCAGCGGTGGCCATCGCGGTTTTTCTGTCAATTTCTTCGCGGGTCGCGCAGGCAATACCCAGATGCCCGAAGCTACCCAGCGGCGTATCGGTCACGGTATCGGCCTGTACAAGAACAAGTGCAAAAGGACGAGTATGGTCGCTAAGCCATGCCACTTTTCTTGCATCAGGCATATCGGGTTCACGCAAATGAATGACCTCCATACCGGCATAGCGACGATAGAAGGCAATACTCTTTTCCAGGTCTCTGACCATAAACGCGACATGAGTGAAACCTACATCAATCTCTTTCATTTTAAGATGTTACTCCCTTATCAACGTGGTGCTGGCATCTTAAAAGCTCAAGTTAACTTGATGTCAATACGTTCATAAAGAAGAAACAGGAGAGAAATGGTAAAGCACCGCCATCATGCCGATGCTGACCACGACGCTTAAAAAAAAGTAGGTTTTGAAGGGCTGCTTTTGGGTTTTATGGCGAAAAAGCTGCTGGCCCACAATGGCGCCAGGCCAACCTCCTGTCACGCCAAATACCAGCAATGTAGCTTCCGGTACCCTGCGCATCCCTTTACGCGCCGCCATTTTATCAGCGCCATACAGAGCCAACGTCAGCACATTGATCAGCAGAAACCACATCACCACAGGATTCGAGGCCAGAAAGCTACCGATCGCAGCAAAGATCAGGAGTAAGTAACAAAAGCGATTGAGGGTCATAGCACAAGCCAGTGGGTTGTTGAGCGGTTTTGGAAGAGGGATTATACGCTATCTTAGAAATGTTTCAGGGTGAAACGCTGATAGCGGGTTAAACCTCATTCCACCCTCACTTTAACTTTTGGCTTCGACAGGAGAACTTTGAGCAGTTCCTTGAAAGGAAGAGGTTTATAGAAGAAAAAGCCCTGTAAAAAACGGATATGATTGCGCGTGAGGTAATCAAGCTGCTCTTCTGTTTCAACACCTTCCGCCACGATGCTAATTGATAGTTTTTTTGCCAACTCCAGCACCGAATCCAGGATCAACGTTGAATCCTCATTCGCGTTAACCCTGGCAACAAAGCTTTGGTCGATTTTAATGTAATCAATATGAAGCGCTTGCAGATAGGATAGACCTGAGTATCCCGTACCAAAGTCATCCAGGGCAATAGCAAATCCGTTGTTATGCAGCTCATTCAGGGTCTTAACGAGATGTTCATCGATGTGGAGCGGTTCGCGCTCGGTCACCTCAACGACAAGATTAAGATCCTGTTGAATAAAACTGTGTTTGTAGTGGAGACACTCTTCAACAAAGGTGGACGCAACGATATGAGAAGCGCTGAAGTTCATCCCTACGTGGAACCCTTCTGGCAGCAATGTTGAAATAGAATTCATCTGCTTTGCAACCTGTCTCATTAAACTTTGAGTTAACGGAATAATTAACCCTGATTTTTCAGCGAGAGGAATAAAGGAGGCGGGAGAAATAAACCCCGATTGCGGATGCTTCCATCTGGCCAGCACTTCTACACCACGCAAGGTGCCCTCTTTTCCGCTCACGACGGGTTGGTAATAGGGAATAATTTCATTTCTGTAGATGGCAGTACGCAGCGATTCCTCAGGCGAAATATCCTTAGAGAGGTATCGCTGCAAAAGATAAGCAGGAAGAGAGGAAATGAGCAACAGAAATAACAACACCCCACCGGCCTGGTCGAATAATCTCGTCAGGCTAAAAAGAGGCGGAGCGTTAAATTGAATCGCGAAGGGATAATCAGCGTCTTTTACCGTCAGTACATCTTTGTTTGCATGGGGTGCCGTCAACACATCGCCGGATTGGCCTAAACGACGATTGCCGACTTGCAGTGAATACGCCACGCCGCGTAATGGCATATTCAATGCATCCCGGATATGGCTGTCACTGATGCTCACCATGATTCGGCTTCCGGCATGGTTTGTCTGGAATAAGAGAACCGGCAGGCCGTTGACCGTACTTTTCGATGGAACGAGTAGCAATGATGCCTGAGGCAGCGCTGAGCCGTTAACCAACAACACGCGATTTCCCGGTAAAGAGGAGCACCAGACCGCATCTTGTTTCAGAATAACGATCGTTCTCAGATGTGGTTGTAATGCCGCCTCAGTACCGAGCCGATACTGCCCTTCAGCATCACACTCATTCTCAGCAAGCTGCATTGCTATCTGGGTCGCATGACGGGCTTCTTTAAGAATGACGTTCATGTTCCGCACGACATAGTGCGCCCCTGCAAGGCTGTCAGTCCGTGCAGAATACCAAACCTGTAAATTGATGATAAAAACGCCCAGCAAAAATATTGCCGTGGCTGCAGCTACGGGGATAGATGCATGGCGCATTTAGGGTTCTCGATTAGAGTGAAGTAACCACTTCAGCGATGCTGAAGTGATTGAATTGTCATCGCCTTAATCATGGTAGATAACATAATAATTACCATGTCAGGCGTCGAAAATTTTCATTCAGCCCCGAATATTTGGTCTGCTTCCATGGCGCAATAAACGACATAATCGAGGGGAAACATAAAAGGCCACCGAATGGCAGCCCTGCTGATACGTTTTCATTAATTTCAGGTAGACTGAGAACCAGATCAGAACGATACCCTGACACTTCATCGCAAACCGCTTAACGTTAGGCCACTTCCGTTTCTGGTAAATCAATGATAACCAGTGTGCCAAAACTGCCTGTTTCTACCGTATGGGGAGTGCCAGCTTTGGCTACATAAAGTTGTCCAGACGTTACAGAGATTTTTTTACCCTTCACGCTCAACTCCAGACGTCCATCAATGACCAGTAACCCCTCGTCATACTCATGAACCTCTTCAATCACTGAGCGTTCATCCATGCGTAAAACTTTGAGATTCGAAGTTCCAATGCGGCCTAATACATGAGAGTGCCAGGCCTCCGGTAATGCAAGTGCTTCGGTTTTGAGGTCATATAGCGACATAACGTCATTCCTTTTGATTTTCGTTTAACGCTCTTATGCCATACAAGTTTCCTCCCGTCATAGAACAAATATGGAAAACCAGGACGAGTAATATGCTATAGGAGGTCTTGAAACCACAGCGCACGCTGACAGCGTTGCAACGCCAGATATAACCTCGCTGCAAAACGTGCTGGTATTCGCCGCCGGAATCCGTACCATACGCGGCATACAATTTTTGCCCCTGCTGGCTCCGAAGGTAGTACTCAATGCAAGAGAATCAAGAGATTAACAAAAAAGAGCAATACAACCTGAATAAACTGCAAAAGCGACTGCGCCGTAACGTGGGCGAAGCCATTGCAGACTTCAATATGATTGAAGAAGGCGACCGCATCATGGTTTGCCTGTCAGGGGGTAAAGACAGCTACACCATGCTGGAGATCCTGCGTAATCTTCAGCAAAGTGCGCCGGTGAAATTTTCCCTGGTGGCGGTCAACCTTGACCAGAAGCAGCCGGGTTTTCCGGAGCACATTCTGCCGGAATACCTCGAGAAGCTGGGCGTTGAGTACAAAATCGTCGAAGAAAATACATACGGTATTGTGAAAGAGAAAATCCCGGAAGGGAAAACTACCTGCTCTCTGTGCTCTCGCCTGCGCCGCGGCATTCTGTATCGTACCGCGACGGAGCTGGGCGCGACCAAAATTGCGCTGGGCCATCACCGCGACGATATCCTGCAAACGCTGTTCCTCAATATGTTCTACGGCGGCAAAATGAAAGGCATGCCGCCTAAACTGATGAGCGATGACGGTAAACACATTGTGATCCGCCCGCTTGCCTACTGTCGTGAAAAAGACATTGAGCGTTTTTCTCAGGCTAAAGGGTTCCCGATCATTCCATGTAACCTTTGCGGCTCTCAGCCGAACCTGCAGCGTCAGGTGATTGGCGACATGCTGCGCGACTGGGATAAGCGTTATCCGGGTCGTATCGAAACTATGTTCAGCGCGATGCAGAACGTTGTCCCTTCCCATCTCGCGGATGTAGAACTGTTCGACTTCAAAGGCATTAACCATGACTCAGACGTGGTGAATGGCGGCGATCTGGCGTTTGACCGGGAAGATATTCCCATGCAGCCAGCCGGCTGGCAGCCGGAAGACGATGACAATCAGTTTGAAGAGCTTCGTCTGAACGTGCTTGAAGTGAAGTAAGCGAGTAGCGTCTCAGAAACATCTTCTGAGACGCTTGATGCTTTATTTCAGCAGACGTACGCGACAGGTTTTACCCTTGATTTTCCCGTTCTGCAGCTGCTTCCATGCCTTATGGGCCACAGCCTGGCGAACCGCTACGTAGACATGCGCCGGATGAACTGCAATCTTACCGATATCCGCTCCGTCCAGACCCACATCCCCGGTCAGCGCGCCTAATACGTCACCTGGACGCATCTTGGCTTTTTTACCGCCATCAATGCAAAGCGTCGCCATTTCGGCTTCAAGCGGTACCAGGCTGACGCCAGCAGGTGCATTCATCCAGTTCAGCTTCATCTGCAGCATCTCAGAGAGAATATTGGCGCGCTGCGCCTCTTCCGGTGCGCAGAGGCTGATCGCCAGACCGCTGTTTCCTGCACGTGCGGTACGGCCAATACGGTGCACGTGCACTTCAGGATCCCACGCCAGCTCAAAGTTCACCACCAGCTCAAGGGATTTAATATCCAGACCGCGCGCAGCGACGTCGGTTGCGACGAGAATACGGGCGCTGCCGTTAGCGAATCGAACCAGCGTCTGATCGCGATCGCGCTGTTCCAGATCGCCATGCAGCGACAGTGCGCTCTGCCCGGCGGCATTGAGGGTATCACAGACCGACTGACAGTCTTTTTTGGTATTACAGAACACCACGCAGGAGGCCGGCTGATGCTGGCTTAGCAACTTCTGCAGGAGCGGAATTTTCCCCTGCTGCGAGGTTTCAAAGAACTGCTGCTCGATAGCGGGCAGCGCATCTACGCTGTCGATTTCAATGGTGAGTGGATTTTTCTGCACGCGGCCACTGATGGCGGCGATAGCGTCCGGCCAGGTTGCGGAGAACAGCAGCGTCTGGCGATCGGCAGGTGCGAAACGGATCACCTCGTCAATCGCATCGCTGAAGCCCATATCCAGCATCCTGTCTGCCTCATCCATCACCAGCGTTTGTAACGCATCCAGCGAGACGGTGCCTTTTTGCAGATGATCGAGCAGGCGGCCAGGCGTGGCGACAATAATGTGCGGCGCATGCTGGAGTGAATCACGCTGCGCGCCAAACGGCTGTCCGCCGCAGAGGGTTAAAATCTTGGTATTGGGCAGGAAACGCGCCAGGCGACGCAGTTCACCCGCAACCTGATCTGCCAGTTCGCGGGTCGGGCACAGCACCAGAGACTGGGTCTGAAAAAGTGCCGCATCGATATGCTGCAACAGGCCGAGGCCGAATGCCGCCGTTTTCCCGCTGCCCGTTTTCGCCTGTACGCGCACGTCACGGCCCTCGAGGATGGCAGGCAACGCGGCCGCCTGAACAGGCGTCATCGTGAGGTATCCCAGCTCGTTGAGGTTATCGAGCTGGGCAGCGGGCAAAACATTCAGGGTAGAAAAAGCGGTCACAATAGTCTCTCGTGGTCATCTTTGCAGTCAGATGGCGCGTATCCTCGCAGATCTCGCGGTTCGATGCGACAATTTAATCGGTTCTTCATCGGGCGGCGGGTCGGGCATCGGCTGCGGGCGCGGGATGGGATCGGGCATGGGCACCGGATCGCTGGGGATAGGATCGGATTGACGCGATTGTTGCAGTAGCAGAGCGTTCAGGATGCTCATCATTCCCTCCATAATTTACTGTCGTCCCTTTTAGGGTAGACGTTGAGAATCAGGAGGCAAAAAAAAGCCGACTATGAAGTCGGCGTCGTACGAATCAATTGTGCTATGCAGTAATTCAAAAAAGGAAGTAAGACAATATGGAGCGCAACGCCCATCGCTTGACGTTGCATTCACCTGCGGGAGTAATATTGCACCTTACGGGGTAGATGTTTATTGACTTCGCTCAATTAAAAGAGCGTTTTGATCCCGGTAAAAGCTGGAAAAAGCGTAAATTTACAGCCATTTACTACGATGCAACCACCATGCAACACCGCCTATCAAAACAACTAACATGACGCAAAACGCGGTAAAACCATAGCGATAGGCATTGCCCGGGATACCGCCCAGGTTTACGCCAAACAGCCCGGTAAGAAACGTGCTGGGCAAAAAGACCATCGCCATCAGGGACATCGTGTAGGTTCTTCTCGCCAGCGACTCCTGCATCACCTGTGCGATCTCGTCCGCCATCACCGCCGTTCTGGCAATACAGGAATCAATCTCGTCCAGCCCGCGCCCCAGCCTGTCGGCAATATCCTGCATTCTGCGTCGCTGATCGTCATTCATCCAGGCGAGTCTTTCGCTGGCAAGACGCGCGTACACGTCGCGCTGCGGCGTCATATAGCGGCGCATCACAATTAGCTGCTTACGCAACAGGGCCAGAAAACCGCGCGGCGGGATCTGCTGATCGAGCAGGTTATCTTCCAGGTCGATGATTTTGTCGTGCAGTTCTTCGATAAATTCGCTCGCGTGATCGGTAAGCGCGTCACAGACGTCCACCAGCCAGCTGCCGCAGTCGATCGGTCCGGTGCCCTCTTTCAGATCGTTTACGATGTCATCCAGCGCCAGGACTTTACGCTGTCGGGTGGAGACAATAAGTCCATCGTCCATATATACCCGCATCGCAACCAGCTGATCCGGACGTTCATCCGTGCTGCCGTTAATGCAGCGCAGGGTGATCAGCGTACCGTCCCCCATTCGGCTCACGCGCGGCCGCAGGCTTTCACCCGCCAGCGCATCGCGCACGTTATTAGGCAAGAGTGGGGTCGAAGCGAGCCAGTCAGCGCTGTCCGGGTGGGTATAGTTCAGATGTAGCCAGCAGGGATGCGCACTGTCGATCACATCATTATCTTCCAGCGGTCGCGCACCGCCGCGGCCGTCCAGCACCCACGCAAAAACTGCGTCAGGAACGTTAAGTTCAGATCCTTTAATGCTTTCCACAGCGCCTCCACCTTTTAAGCTCTTTTGGTGTCAGTCTAGCGTCCATCGGGGGTTAAGCAACAACTATGTCTCCCATCGCGCTGATATCGTTCAGGAAATGTACATGCTGGACAGAGGCGTAAAAAAAGCCTGGCATACCAGGCTTTGAGATTCAGTCAGAGTGAGTGCTCTGGCCGCTGGAAGAAGGATGGCGAGCCGCCTGGTAATGAGGAAGAAGAGCCCTGGTCAAGTCTGAAATTACGCGTGCGGGCCTGCAGCTCAATGACCTGATTGCGCAGGACATCAGAGGATCCGTTGAGTTCCTCAGCCATCGCAACGTTGCTTTGCGTGACCCGCTCCAGCTCCGAAAGCGCCAGCGTGATCTGAGAAATGCCTTTTTCCTGCTCTGACGTCGACGCGGAAATGTCGTCCATCAAGCGACTGACATTCCCTGAGCCCGTCACGATTTCATGCATATTCTTCTCTGCCTGCGAAACAACGGTAGCGCCCTGCGTGACGTTACTGCTGGTAACTTCAATCAGCGCTTTGATATTCTTCGCGGCCTCTGCGCTGCGGTGTGCCAGGTTTCTGACCTCTTCCGCAACGACAGAAAAACCTTTTCCATGATCGCCCGCCCTTGCCGCCTCAACGGCCGCGTTGAGCGCCAGAATATTGGTCTGGAACGCAATGCCGTCAATCAACGAAATAATCTCCGTCATCTGCTGGGCGCATTCGGTAATGGACTGCATATTGTTGGCGACCTGCCCCATCAGCTCCCCGCCCTTGCGCGCCTGCAGCGTCGCCACATTAGCCTGTTCACTCGCCAGGCGGGTGTTATCGGCATTGTTTTTGGTACTCGCAGCCATTTGCTCCATGCTGGCTGCGGTTTGCACTAAAGACGCAGACTGCTGCTCGGTTTTCACCGAAAGCTGAGCGCTACGTGCCGAGAGTTGATCCGATAAGGTCATCGCGGTTTGCGACGACGCCCTGATCTCGCGCACCAGCGTCGCAATGTTGCCGGAGAGGCTGTTTATCCCCGGGATGAGTCGGCCGGCACAGTTATTGCCAAATTCAGGGATAGAGACACCAAGATTACCTGCTGTCACCTCTTCAATACTCTTCTTCACCGTATTGATCGGCGTCACAAGATACTTCGTCATATAGACCCAGAGCAAAAATAGCGCAATGAAGTTGATGACATTAAGCGAAATAAAGAGAGAAGGATTGCTGGAAAATAGAACAACGACACCTGCATTCACCAAAAAAAGAGATAAAAGGAACCCAATAATAAAGGTCCTGACACTAATATTTTTTAGCATGATAATACCCACGTTTTATATTTTGGTCGGCATTAAGACTTATAGCATTGGCTCAGACGTTTTTCCTCGCAAACTTCACGGGTTTGTTTTTTCGCAGTTAGCATCCTGAGATTTGTCTTAAGTCAGACAAAAAGAGTGTATTAGTGAAAATGTTCTGCGCAGGATGCTGTGATACTAGTCTCTCGCCATCTTAAGCGATAGTATCGCCCGCGGTGAGACGATACGATCGCCCTCATATTTAAGGAGCTTTGCTACTTTTATTCGTTTTTGTTTAGCAATGCTTAATACATTAACAATGGAATATATTTTATATTCTTAATAAGTTTTAGAGTATTAATATGACTGGTCATTTTTCACGATAAATAACTAATATGGTTTGAATGCGCATGTTCGTTGCCCGATAAAGATGTACCCGGCAGGCGAAATCGGTAACCCTCTCAGGCGTGGGATTGCATAATGCTCAATATATCGTGGGACCCTGTGTTAATCGCTATATCTTATCTGGTGGCGTTTATCGCCTCCTTTGTTGCGCTGGACAGCGCCGGAAAGATCCCCCTTTCCAGCCGAAAGGCTGCCCTGTTCTGGCGTATTGCCGGTGGGGTTACGCTGGGCATTGGCATTTGGTCGATGCACTTTATCGGCATGCTGTCGATGCAAATGCCCATGATGATGAGCTACGACCTCTGGTTAACCCTTGCGTCACTGGGCGCCGCGGTGGTTGCATCGACCACGTCTCTGAACATTGCCGTCGTGGGCAAAAAACGCTCTTCCTTTCGACTGATCCTCGCCACGGCTATCCTGAGCGCTGGCGTGGTGTCTATGCACTACATCGGTATGGCGGCCCTGATGCTGGATGGCAGCATCATCTGGGATCGCCGTATTGTGGGGTTGTCCGTGGTCATTGCCGTGGTGGCTTCCGGCACGGCGCTGTGGCTGGCTTTCCGTCTGCGAGATAAACACAAAGGCGTCTTTATCGATCGTCTTCTCGCGGCCCTGGTCATGGCCGCCGCCATTTGTGCGATGCACTATACCGGCATGAGTGCCGCGCATTACCCGGAAATGTCGCATACCCTCCCCGGCGGGATCGGCGAACTGGGGTTATCCATCTGGGTTTCGGTCACCACGCTCTGCCTGCTTGGCGTGATGTTAATTATTTCCCTTGTCGATTCTCACCGACGCACCGGCCGGCTGACGGACAATCTGCGGCAACTCAATCGGCAGCTTGAGCTACAGGCGCGCTTTGACGCGCTCACCGGACTCGCGAATCGCCACCAGATGGATCTCCGTATGCAGGACTGCCTGCGCAGTGCGTTGCTGAGTAACAGGCAATTTGCCGTCATTTTCCTGAACGTCGATCATTTCAAACGCGTCAACGATACCTGGGGTCACAGCGTCGGCGATGAGTTATTGATCACCGTCGCACAGCGCATCACGGCCCGACTCACGCGTGAGATGACCCTGGCAAGACTGGGAGGAGACGCCTTTATCCTGCTGGTGCCGGAATGTGATGACGACAAGCTCAACGCCCTGCTCACTTCACTGCTCGGGGATGTACGACGCCCTCTGTCTGTTTGCGGACATACGTTGAGCACGACAATCAGCGCGGGCGTCAGCCTCTATCCTCGCGATGGCGAAACGCTGCACGAGCTCAAACTTAAGGCGGATGCAGCCTTACATCATGTCAAAGACGATGGGCGCAACGGCTGGGCGATTTATCAGTCCGAGATGTCAACAGCGATCCCGGCGAAACCCGGATTCCTGCAGGAACTTTCTCAGGCGCTTGAACGCGATCAGTTTGAACTGTGGTACCAGCCCACCTGGCATGCGGGAGAGAAAACCATTCATGGTTTTGAAGCCCTTCTGCGCTGGCGGCATCCTGAGCAAGGCGTTGTGCTGCCTGGTCTGTTTATCCCCTCGCTCGAACAAACCGGCTTAGTTATCCCGGTGGGCAACTGGGCCATTGAAGCGGCATGCCGGCAGCTGCATTTCTGGACTGAACAAGGGTTCAGCCAGTGGACGTTGTCGCTCAACCTATCCCCCGTCCAGTTCGAACAGCCGGACATTTTCCCTATCATCTCGTCGATGCTGGAAAAATATAACCTGTCTCCGTCCCGGCTGATCCTTGAGGTAACGGAGAGCACCGCGCTTAAAAATCTCGACCGCAGCATTGAGTTGCTCAATACGTTTAATCACGCAGGGATCACCGTCTCGATTGATGATTTCGGTACGGGCTATTCCAACCTGCTGATGCTGAGCGTGCTTCCGGCTAAAGAACTTAAGATCGACAGAAGCTTCGTAACCTCGATGCTGGAAAATGAAAAAAGCTACAAGCTGGTTGAAACCATCATCAGTATCGCCCGGACCATGGAAATGAATGTGGTGGCAGAAGGGATCGAAACGGAAGAACAACAGGCGATCCTCACCCGTCTCGGCTGCGATTATCTGCAGGGGTACCTTTTCTCCCGCCCCTTACCTGCCGAACAGGTACCGTGGCTGCTGCTGCAAATAAACTCGGACAAACAAATTATACCAATTGGTAAAATTCATTCGGAAAATGCATTTGCTTCACAAAAAAATCATGCCTGACGGGATGAAGTGGAGTATGTTTCAAAGCAGTACACGCGAGTCAATTCTGTCATACATGTCAGCCACAGTGTGCCAATGAACAGGAAATGCCTATGTCGCAACCTTGTTTTGATGCGTTGAATGTAATTAAAACACCCGTGTGGCTCATTTCACCCGTGTCGGAACAGATCATTTTTGCGAATGTGGCCGCAACCCAGGTCATGGGGGATAAAACGCTCGATGACCTTCGCAAAGGCACCTATTCTGCGAATGCGCAACTCCTCCTGTCGATGTATGTACCTGAACTGAAAACAGAGCAGGAGATCGTCGAAATCTGGACAATCAGCTGGGATGGCCAGGATACGCCGTTAAGCTGTCGTCTCTCGCTTGCCCACTACGCCCCCTGGGGTGACGTGATTGTTTTCGAGGGGACCTCACCACAATTACTCTCAGGATTGAAGGCCAGCCGTTCCGCCACCTACCGGCGGAAAAAACAGGGATTTTACGCGCGCTTTTTTCTGACCAACAGCGCCCCGATGCTGCTGATCGATCCTGCCCGCGATGGTCAAATCGTCGATGCGAATCTGGCCGCACTCAATTTTTATGGCTATTCACACGACGACATGTGCAGTAAGCATACCTGGGAAATTAATACCCTGGGGCGGGATGTGATGCCCATTATGACGGCGATTGCCGCGCTGCCCGGTGGTCATAAGCCGCTCAATTTTGTTCACCGCCTGGCCGATGGATCCACCCGCCACGTTCAGACGTATGCCGGGCCCATTGAGATCTACGGCGACAAGCTGATGCTGTGCATCATTCACGATATCACCGAGCAGAAAAGGCTGGAGCAGGAGCTGGAGCATGCGGCGTTACGTGACTCCATGACCGGGCTACTCAACCGGCGCCAGTTCTATGCCATTACCGACCAAAACAGCCTCAATTATCTTCCTGCGCAACAGCAATTTAGCCTGCTGCTGGTGGATACCGACCATTTCAAAAATATTAACGATCTGTTCGGTCATCTGAAAGGTGATGAGGTGCTTATCGCCCTCTCGCGAACGCTCGAAGCCTGTAGTCGGGAGGGCGACATGGTGTTCCGCTGGGGTGGCGAAGAGTTCGTAATTCTGCTGCCGCGCACTTCTCTCGACACCGCGTTGCAGATTGCCGAGTCGATCCGTGCAGCCGTAGCCCGCATTACGATTCCGGGCTTACCGCGGTTTACCGTCAGCATTGGCGTGGCGCGGCACGATCAGGGGGAGAGTATTGATGAGCTGTTTAAGCGTGTGGACGATGCCCTGTATCGCGCTAAAAATGACGGACGCAATAAAGTCCTTGCTGCATGAAACTGGAGTATCCAGTAAAGCCCCGCTACAATGCCCACCTCGAATCAATTAGCTTCAGGTGGGTTAAAGCTGCAATGGGAAAAACAGAAATAATACTCACCTTAATTATTTTACTCCTTATTATATTTGGCTTCTGGTTTATTTTTAGCGGTGAGATCTGGTATCTCGTCGAATTCCTTGAAAATAGCCTTTACCCGACCTTCGACGCACCGTAACGCACGTTTAATCGCTTGTTTCACCTACCGAATATGTCAGGTATCTGCTTCCCTTACAGCCGCGTAAAATACGCGGCGTTATCCTCCAACAACGTTGATAACGAATCACTTATTCATTTGCTTATGTTGCCCGTGCTCTAACGGGCTTTTTTATTTCCGGCAATTCAGCCACGCCAGGCTATATCTTTATCATCTTTATTGAAAAAGGTGAGGAATGATGAGCAGGAAGATCCTGATGCTGGTTGGCGACTACGCCGAAGATTACGAAACCATGGTGCCTTTTCAGGCTTTGCAGATGATTGGCCATCAGGTAGATGCAGTCTGTCCCGACAAACCAAAGGGCGACTACATCATGACGGCAATCCATGACTTTGACGGCGCCCAGACCTATAGCGAAAAACCCGGTCACCGCTTTACCCTCAACGCCGATTTTTCCACCGTAAAGGAACAGGATTACGACGCGCTGCTCATCCCCGGCGGGAGAGCGCCCGAGTATCTGCGGCTAAATGAGGACGTGTTAAAGCTGGTGCAGGCATTTGACGCCGCGCGTAAGCCGATTGCGGCAGTGTGCCACGGCCCGCAGCTGCTCGCTGCCGCAGGTATCCTGAAAGGACGAACCTGTAGCGCCTACCCGGCCTGCGCGCCTGAGGTGCGCCTCGCCGGAGGACACTACGCCACTATCGGCATCGATCAGGCCCACGTAGACGGCAACCTGGTGACGGCTCCCGCCTGGCCCGCGCATCCGCAGTGGCTGGCGAAGTTTAGTGCGCTGTTAGAATCATAGAGACCGGGTATCAGGCCACGCATAACGAATGAAGCGGTATCGCATATTGCAGAACTGGCGCGATAATGCGCCAGTTCTCACCAAACGTCAGTGCTTCTCAATATACATTGTCCGGCTATACGCCACGTCTTCCGGGTTATTGATGGGGTAGCCTTTCACCCAGGGCTTAATCAAACGACCATTGGTGTACTGATAAATTGGCGCGATGGGCGCTTTCTCCATGAGGATTTTCTCCGCCATGTTGTAATCCGTATTACGCGCTTTCGCCGTGGTTTCCAGTGTCGCCTGATGGATAATTTTATCGTAAGCCGGGTCATTGAAACGCGAGATATTGCCGCTGTGGGTTGAGGTCAGCAGGGACAGGAAGGTCGATGGCTCGTTGTAATCGCCTACCCATGACGCGCGGATCACATCAAAATTACCGGTATTACGGCTGTCGATATAGGTTTTCCACTCCTGGTTTTGCAGCTTGACGTCCGCACCGAGATTTTTCTTCCACATTGACGCCACCGCAATGGCGATTTTCTGGTGGTTTTCCGAGGTGTTGTACAGCAGGGTCAACTTCAAAGGACGCTGAGGACCGTAACCTGCGGCCTGGAGCAAGGTTTTCGCCTGAGCATTCAGCTCCTGCTGCGACATCTGCTCGAACGGTGAAGGTTCAGGCGTGAAGCCCGCCGTCACGTCAGGAGTGAAATGCCAGGCCGGCTTCTCACCGGTTCCTAATACCTTCTCCGCCATAATGCGGCGATCGATGGTCATGCTCAGGGCAAGACGAACCCGGGCATCGGCCGTCGGGCCCTTTTGCGTGTTAAACGCGTAGTAATAGGTTCCGAGCTGAGGCGGCGTATACACCTGTCCCGGAATGTCCTTCAGGAGCTTCTGATACATGTTTTTCGGGAACGATTCAGTGATATCAATATCCCCCGCCAGATAGCGTTTGGTGGCGGATGATTCCTGATTGATCGGAATGAAGGTTACTTTTTGCAGGACAGTTTTCGCATTGTCCCAGTAGTGGGTATTCGGAACGACAACCAGTTTTTCATTCACCACGCGGTCGTTCAGGACGTATGCGCCATTGCCCACCAGGGCACCCGGACGCGTCCACTCTTTACCGCTTTCAACGTTCGCTTTTTGTACCGGATAGAAGGCAAAGTTTGCCGTCAGGTTACTGAACCACGGTAGCGGTTTGTCCAGCTGGACGCGTAAGGTTCTGGCATCCACCGCCGTCACGCCCAGGGTGTCAGGCGCCGCTTTACCATCGATAATGGCCTGCGCGTTGTTGATACCCGCCAGCGCCGCAAACCAGGCAAACGGAGACGTGGTTTTCGGGTCAACCAGACGCTGCCAGCTGTAGACAAAATCCTGCGCGGTGACGGGCGTACCGTCAGACCATTTCGCGTTGTCACGCAGGGTGAACGTCCAGATACGGTTATCGTTGCTCTGCCAGCGCGTCGCCACGCCCGGAGTGAGCTCCCCCTTCTCGTTCTGATTCACCAGCCCTTCGAAAAGATCGCGAATCACCTGAATCTCGGGCAACCCCACCGCTTTTGCCGGATCGAGCGAAGCCGGTTCGTCTTTAATATGCCTGACCAGCTCCTGTTTTTGCGCCAGTACCGTGCCCTGCGGCACATCAGCAGCGTTTGAGAGTGTAGAGAGCCCGCACAGACACAGTGCGGTAAAAAGACGCGAAACAGGATGCTTCATAAGATCCCCTTTAATAAATTCAGGTAACAAGCAGATGCGTAATTATTTGTTTCGACAATAAGAAATGCAAATAACTTACGCCTGAATAGTGATTTAAGGCAATTCTCAGCCGTTACGGAAACTATTTGATTAACAGCGGCTTTTGCACAACACTGCCAGTAGAGACTTTTTTATCAGGATTTCATATGGCAACCACCCGACCACGCGCGGAACGCGGCGCCTTTCCTCCGGGCGCGGAACAATATGGCCGCTCATTTTTAGGCGCATCGCTGATCTGGTTCCCGGCACCCGATGCCGATCGCGACAGCGGTTTGATCATTGCCGGCACGCACGGTGATGAGAACTCGTCTGTCGTCACGCTCTCGTGCGCGCTGCGGACGCTGACGCCGTCATTACGACGCCATCACGTGATTCTTGCCGTGAATCCGGATGGCTGCCAGCTTGGATTACGGGCAAATGCGAGGGGGATCGACCTGAACCGTAATTTCCCGGCGGCAAACTGGCGCGCCGGAGAAACGGTGTATCGCTGGAACAGCTCCGCCGAGGAGCGGGACGTGGTGCTGCTGACGGGAGACAAGCCCGGTTCTGAGCCGGAAACGCAGGCGCTGTGCCAGCTTATCCATAAGATCCACCCCGCGTGGGTGGTCTCCTTCCACGATCCGCTGGCCTGCATTGAAGATCCGCGTCACTCCGACCTGGGCGCGTGGCTGGCACAGGCTTTCGCCCTGCCGCTCGTCACCAGCGTGGGGTATGAAACACCCGGATCATTCGGAAGCTGGTGCGCCGATTTGAGCCTGCCCTGCATCACCGCTGAATTCCCGCCGATATCCTCCGACGAAGCCAGCGAAATTTACCTAAAAGCGATGATGGAGCTTCTGCGCTGGCAGCCTCAGAGATGAAGCACGCCGCTGGTAAATTTAAGGGCCGGTGAAACGTCAACCGCCAGCCACGTCGGGCCATCCAGATCGGCAAAACGAACCTGATTGACCAGCGGCAGCGCCGCGCCGATCGCCCGGGAGGTGCAGAGCATGCATCCCAGCATCAGGGCGAACCCCTGCGCCCGGGCTTCCGCTGCCAGGGCCAGGGCTTCTGTCAGTCCGCCTGCCTTGTCGAGCTTGATATTGACCATGTCATAGCGCCCCTTAAGCTCGCTCAAATTTTCGCGGGTGTGGCAGCTTTCATCCGCGCACACGGGCAACGGATGGATAAAATTCTTCAGCGCTGCATCCTCTTTTACCGGCAGAGGCTGCTCCAGCATCGCTACGCCCAGATCGGCCAGCAGCTGGCATCGCGCGGCCAGCCCCTCGGGATGCCACGACTCGTTGGCGTCCACAATCAGCGTGGCTGAGGGCACCGCCGAGCGAATAGCGACCATCCGCTCGCTGATCAGACGATCGTCGAGCTTCACTTTTAACAGCGTGGCCCCGGCGTCATAGAGCGCTTTCGCGCTGGCGGCCATTTGCTCCGGCTCACCAATCACGACCGTTTGCGCCGTCACGACGGTCTCCGGCAGCACCACACCCAGCAAGGACGTCAGCGATTTTTGCTGCTTAGCGGCTTCAAGGCTCCAGAGCGCACAGTCGATGGCGTTGCGCGCCGCCCCGGCGGGTAAACGCTGCTGTAACGCCTCGCGCGTGAGCCCTTTTTGCAGGTCAGGCACCAGGGTCATGATCTGCGCCATCACCGACGCAGGACTTTCTCCGTAGCGCGGGTAAGGCGTACATTCCCCGACGCCTTTCATACCCTCTTCTTCGATTTCAACTACGACCACGCTGGCTTCACTTCGGCTGCCGCGAGAGATCACAAACGGGGTATGCAATGGCCAGGCTTCTTCATAGACCTTAACGCTTCTCATCACTGACTCCTTGCGGCCCGGTAAGGCGAAAAATTTGGTTTGCCGTGTTATCCGCTGATGGCATACACTAGCCCCGACGTTAACTATATGTAAACAGGAAGATATCTATGTCACAACTCGTTCATTTCCAGGGCAACCCGGTTGCTGTAGCAGGTTCCATTCCGCAGGCTGGCAGCAAAGCGCAGGCTTTTACTCTGGTGGCTAAAGATCTGTCTGACGTCACACTGGCTCAGTTTGCGGGCAAACGCAAAGTACTGAACATTTTCCCAAGCATTGATACCGGTGTTTGTGCCGCATCCGTGCGTAAATTCAACCAGCTGGCGACTGAAATGGACAACACCGTTGTGCTGTGTATTTCCGCTGACCTGCCGTTTGCCCAGTCCCGTTTCTGCGGTGCCGAAGGCCTGAGCAACGTTATTACCCTCTCCACCCTGCGCAGCGCAGATTTCCTCGAGAAATATGGCGTCAGCATTGCTGAAGGCCCACTGAAGGGTCTGGCAGCACGTGCTGTACTGGTTCTGGATGAAAACGACACCGTCGTCTTCAGCGAACTGGTTAACGAAATCACCACCGAGCCGGACTACACTGCCGCGCTGGACGTGCTGAAAGCATAATAAGTCCTTAGCATTCTATACAACTTATTCTCAACCTCGCTGCGGCGGGGTTTTTTATTACTTCAAAGCTGAATCGTTAAAGCTTAAATGCTCGTAAGTCACATTAATCATGCAAAAACCTTGGCAACATGTAACATGAGCGTGATCAATAACGCATAATAATCGTTAAAATTCCCTATTTTCATCCCCAGTGAAGCACATCACATTTCCCTTTTTGTCTAAACATTAGATTTGCTTACGAAAGAAAATAATCGTTTCAGCAAAAAGGATAATATATGAAGATCAAATTCGCTTTTACGCTCCTTGCGGTCCTGATTTCTGGTCATGCTGCGGCTAAAACCTGGGTGCTGACAAGCGCTGAAAGCAGCGTAGAGAAAGGAAACTGGAAGATTTCCAGTGACGAGCTGAAAGTTAAGAATCAAACGTTCAGCATTGAGCAAAAAGTCTTACATGGCGGTAAGCAGGAAGGCAGCAAAGTCATCATTATTAGCAGCAAAGATGGCCTCACTATCACCCTGAGCCCGACCCGCGGGATGAACCTTCTGCACGTAGAAGGCTTTGGCACCAGACTGGGTTGGAATTCCCCCGTCAAAGAGGTCGTGAACCCGGCTTATATCAATCTTGAAAGCCGCAACGGTCTCGGCTGGCTGGATGGTTTCAACGAGATGATGGTGCGCTGTGGCTATGAGTGGACAGGGCACCCGGTCACCGCGGACGGGCAAATTTATACCCTGCATGGCAGAGCCGGTAATACACCGGTATCGCAGGTCGAGGTCGAGGTTGCGGATGCCGCTCCGCATGAGATCCGCGTTCGGGGTTTGATCAAAGAGAGCACCTTTAAAAAAGCGGATCTGCAAACCATGACAGAACTGCGCTACGTCCCCGGAACCAACCAGTTCAGCCTGCATGATGTTCTGACCAACCATGCAGATTACCCTCATGATTACCAAATCATCTATCACAGCAACTTCGGCACGCCAATCCTCGAAGAAGGTGCCCGATTCCTTGCGCCTGCGGTGAGCGTGAGCCCATTCAATGACTACGCCAAAGCGGGCGTTAACGACTGGCAAACCTACGCCGGGCCGACAAAAGGCTTTGATGAGATGGTCTTTAACATTAAACCGCTCGCAGACAATAACCACGAAACGCTCGCGGCAGTGGTCAATAAAGCCGGAGATAAAGGCGCATCAATCCAGTTTGATACGCGCCAGCTGCCCGTGCTGACCTTATGGAAAAATACCGACACGCTGAAGCAGGGTTATGTCACGGGCATCGAACCGGGTACCAGCTACGCCTACCCCGTGACGATTGAACGCGAGCAGAAGCGGGTTAAGCAGCTGGAGCCAGGCGCCAGCGCGCAGTTTGATCTGACCTATACCCTGCTGCACAGCCCGCAGCAGGTGAAAGACGTCGAAAGCAGGATTGCGTCGATTCAGGGAGAGACAAAAACAGAAATCGTTAACACGCCGATGGCGAAGGAATAAACGTAAAGTAAAAAGCCTCTTTGCAGAGGCTTTTTTGTTATTCGTCACCTTTCTTATGATTCAAACCGTACTCACGCAGCTTATTCGCGATTGCGGTGTGCGAGACGCCAAGACGTTTTGCCAGCTTGCGGGTGCTGGGATAGCTGCGGTACAGCTGCGTCAGCACAGAACGCTCGAAACGGCTGGTGATATCATCCAGCGACCCTTCCATCGCCTCTTCGCCTACCGATACCGTTCCGGCATCGTAATCCGGCAGCAGGATATCCTGCGGACGCAGCTCATACCCTTCAAGCTGGGTCAGCGCGCGATATACGGCGTTTTTGAGCTGACGAATGTTGCCCGGCCAGCCGTAGCGCATGAGCACCGTGCCAAGATCGGCAGACAGCTTCGGACGCGGCACCCCCTGCTCGTCGGCAAAGCGGGCGACGAACAGCTCCGTAAGCGGCATGATGTCCTGAGGGCAATCGCGCAGCGGCGGAATATTCAGCGTCAGGACGTTGAGGCGGTAATAGAGATCTTCGCGGAAGATCCCCTTTTGCACCAGTTCAACCAGGTTTTTCTGGGTGGCGCAAATGACGCGCACGTCCACATGCACTTCGTGATCCTCACCGACGCGGCGGAACGTTCCGTCGTTCAGGAAACGCAGCAGCTTAGCCTGCATACGCGGCGACATTTCGCCGATTTCGTCCAGCAGCACCGAGCCGCCGTTAGCCTGCTCGAAGAACCCTTTCTTACCTTCCGGCGCGTGACCAAACAGCTCGCTTTCAACGGCATCTTCCGGAATAGAGGCGCAGTTGAGTGCCAGATAGGGCTTAGCCGCACGCGGACTCGCCAGATGCACGGCATGAGCCAGCAGGTCTTTCCCGGTGCCAGTATCCCCGGTAATCAGCAGCGGCGCGGTCAGGCTTGCAAGCTTACGCGCCTGATCAACCACATGGCGCATTTTCGGGCTGACGGCAATAATCTGGCTAAATGCGCCAACGTCCTGACTGGAGAGGTTTTGCAGCTGGCGACCCATGCGTAACGTCGAGCGCAGCATGATCACTGCCCCGGTCAACACGCGAGTATTCCCTTCCCCTTTCAGATAGACCGGCGTGATCTCCATCAGGAAATTCTGTCCGTTAATCACCACATGCTCGCTAAGCGTGTTCTGCGGATTGCTGTCCAGCCAGCGCTGGAAGTTAAAGCCGGGGATCAGCTGCGCGGCGTTATGGTTGCTGAGCTTCTCCTGGCTCTGCGCGAACAGCTGGCAGCTCGCATGGTTAACGCGCTCAACTTTGCTTTTCAAATCCAGAGAGAGGAACGGCTCGGGCATGGCTTCCAGCAGCGCGCTCAGGGCCAGATGCTCACGCTCAGAGGGCATCCAGGGAATGGTGCGTACATCCGTAACGCCAGCGATACGGCGGATTTCCGCCATCAGGCTGCTGAAGGTATTAAATTCAATTTCGGCAAAATTGAGGTAAATTCGCCCGACAGGATCGATCTCAATGCCACGTAAATCAATGCTACGTAAAACAAGAAGATCGAGTAATTCGCGGGTCAGACCGAGACGGTCTTCACAGAAGACTTCAAGACGCATGGGAAATTCACCGTTTTAAGCCAATAACAGTAAAATGATATGTCAGAACACGGTGATCCGGAAGATGGCTGTCAACAAATATTGACAGCCAGCACGATTAGTGAACAAAACCTTATGGCGCAGGTTTTTTATTGAGCGTCTCTTTGAGCTGGCCGATCAGTTCACGTCTGAAATCCCCCAGACGGGGCTTATCGCCATCGATCCACGGCAGCGGACGGCAGACTTCCATCGCTTTAATCCCCAGGCGTGCGGTTAATAATCCCGCACCGATGCCCTGAGCCGCACGGGCAGAGAGACGCGCCGCCAGATCCTGCGACATCCAGTCCATGCCCACTTCGCGCACCAACTCACTCGCCCCGGCAAACGCGATATTGAGCAGGACCAGCTTAAACAGTCTGAGCCGACTGTAGTAACCCAGCTCTATACCGTAAAGGTTCGCGATACGGTTGATCAGGCGCAGGTTACGCCAGGCGATAAAGGCCATATCGACCAGCGCCAGCGGGCTGACGGCAATCATCAGGGTGGATTCCGCCGCAGACCGGCTGATTTCGCGCCGCGCCTGAGCATCCAGCACCGGCTGAACCATATGGGAGTAGAGCGTCACCACTTCCCGGTCATTCTGGGTTTCATGGATGGCGGCATACCAGCGCTGAAGCGCCGGATGCGACTGATCGATTCCGGCCTGGCTGGCCAGCTTTTCACAGAATGCACGACCTTTCCCCGTGCCGTGGCTGTGGAGCAGATCGCGCGCTTCATCACGCTCGTGCGCGCGCTGGCGCAGACGCCAGAGCCGACGCCACTCGGTGGCAACCGACCCGATGCCCGCCCCCACAATCAGCGCGCCCGCGGCACATCCGCCCAGCGCGACCCAGTCCTGAGTATGCCAGGCATTCATCGTCCACTGCACGCCCTGCCCAACCACGCTTACGCCAAACAGCGCCAGACCGGCGGTGACCATCTTACGCCACAGACTGCGTTTTGGACGCAGAGCGGCTTCCACAACCGCCTCCGCCGGTCCTTCTTCGACGCCAGGCTCCTCAGTCAGGGCCGGGGCAAAGTTATCCGCCTGCGTGCCGCTGAACGTCTGCGCGGTTTTGAACGCCTCCTGAGGATCCTTCTCAAGCGTTCCGGTAAAGTCTATGCGCGGTTTTAACGGTTCCGTCATCGCAATTTATCTCCAATCAAAAACTCCAGCGCCGCATCCAGACGGATGTGTGGTAATGGCCTGTCGACGCTCATTGCCTGCGGGCGGAAGGCTTCAAACTGGAAGCCCTGATTCTGCCAGAAGGCCTGCCCCGGCAGGCGCGCAGGCACTTCGCCCGGATACACGGTAAGCGGTTCACCGTCGCTGAGCCGGTTACCGCGTAATGCCGGTATTTTCTCACCGTTAAGGTCAATCAGCCCGCTTTGCGTCGCCTGCACGGACGCGAGCCCAAGGCAATCCATGCCGATCCCTTCGAAGGCGGCGTTTTGCCAGGCGTCCTGCACCAGCTGCTGCAGCAGCGACACCATATTGGCATGCTGGTCGACCGTGACGTGATCGGCCTTCGTGGCCGCAAAGAGCAGTTTATCGATTACCGGTGAGAACAGACGGCGAAACAGCGTCCGCTGCCCGTAGTGAAAACTTTGCATCAGCTGCGTCAGCGCAAGGCGCATATCGTTGAAGGCCTGTGGCCCGCTGTTGAGCGGCTGCAGACAATCCACCAGCACAATCTGGCGGTCAAATCGCAAAAAGTGGTTTTTATAGAATCCCTTGACCACTTTTTCACAGTAGTAATGGTAACGCTCGCGCAGCATCCCGGCGTTAGTGTGCTTATCCGCCTGCGCCAGCGTCGACTCGCCCACCCCATCCACATCCGGCCAGGGGAAGAACTGAAGCGCAGGCGCGCCCGCTAAATCACCCGGCAGAACAAATCGCCCCGGCTGAATGAAGTGTAACCCTTCCTGCTTGCACTGGTGCAAATACGCCGTCCAGGCGTCGGCAATGGCCGCCAGACGGTTCTCATCTGCCGGCGCAAGCGGGTCCAGACCTTCGCACAGCTGTCGCCATTTGGCCGACCACCCGGCGCGCTGCCCCTGCAACAGGCCCGTCATCTGGCGGGACCAGCTAAGGTAATCCTGCGCCAGCATCGGCAGGTCGAGCAGCCATTCGCCGGGGTAATCGACGATTTCCAGGTACAGCGTGGAGGTATCCTTGAAGTGACGCATCAGGGATTCATTCGAGCGAAAACGCAGCGCGAGGCGAATTTCACTGACCCCTCGCGTCGGCGTCGGCCAGGTGGGCGGATCGCCATAGAGCTGCGCCAGCCCTTCGTCGTAGGTAAAGCGTGGAATACCAAAATCACGCTGTGGGACGCGCTTCACGCCCAGCAGACGCTCTTCCCGCACCGCGCTAAGCAACGGCAGACGCGCCCCGGCGTGCAGGTTCAGGAGCTGGTTTACCATCGCGGTGATAAACGCCGTCTTACCGCTGCGGCTCAGCCCCGTCACGGCCAGACGCAGATGACGGTCAACGCCACGGTTCACCAGTGAATTGATTTCGTTCTTAAGTCGCTTCATCGCCGTCCTTCGTTGCCTGGAAGCCTTGAATGCATGGCTTCAGAATACAATAAATGGGGGCAGATCGTTGATTATCAATTCTTATTTATTGCTATTGCCGTTTTCTCTCCAGTAAGATGAACGGCATTGCTGTCAGTCCGGAGTGAGTAAGGTGTATGTCACCCACCATCTATGATATCGCACGGGTTGCGGGCGTATCGAAATCAACCGTTTCCCGCGTTCTGAATAAACAAACCAATATTTCTCCCGAAGCACGTGACAAAGTGCTGAAGGCGATTGACGAATTAAATTATCAGCCCAACAAACTGGCTCGCGCCCTGACCTCTTCAGGCTTTGATGCCATTATGGTTATTTCGACCCGTTCAACCAAAACCACTGCCGGTAATCCCTTTTTCTCCGATGTCCTTCATGCCATTACGGCTAAAGCGGAAGAAGAAGGGTTTGATGTTATTTTGCAAACCTCAAAAAGCAGCGAAGACGATCTGCTGAAATGTGTAAGTAAAATAAAACAGAAAATGATCAAAGGGATCATTATGCTGAGTTCACCCGCAAATGAATCCTTTTTCACCACGCTGGATGCATATGGCGTACCGGTAGTGGTTATCGGCAAAGTGGAAGGTGAGTATCAGAATATTTATTCCGTCGACACGGATAATTTTCATGACAGCGCCACGCTGACCGAAACTTTTATAAAAAACGGTCGGCAAAAAATTGCCTGTCTGCATGCGCCGCTTGATTATCATGTTTCGATCGATCGTCTGGCGGGTTATAAAGCCAGTCTGGAAAAGCACCATATTGCCATTAACCCGGACTGGATCAGGGATGGCGGTTATACCCATGAGAGTGCGCTTGCGGCGGCTCTGGAACTGTTGTCGTCACCCACGCCGCCTGATGCGGTATTTGCGACCGACAGCATGAAGTTGCTCAGCCTCTATCGTGCGGCGGATGAGTTGAATCTGATGATCCCTGAACAGGTGGTGATAGCCGGATACAGCGACCCGATGCTGTCTCTCATTTTAACGCCCGCACCTGGCGGCTTTGATATCCCCACACGAAAACTGGGGGAAGAGAGCTGCGATCTTCTTTTCAGGCGTATTGCGGGTCAGCCCGCCCCGCAAAAAGTGCTGGTTGATACCCACTTTTTGTTGGCTGCTTCCCTTCGCTAAAACCAGGGGCTTAGTGCCCCTGGCGTATCGTCGGTCAGAACGCGTAGTTTACCCCAACGCCCGCATAGTGGAAGCGGTCGTTTTCACCCTCGTCATGATTTTCCCACTCATAGGCGTATTCCAGCGTCATGGATAAACCGTTGTTGAAGTCATAGGCGTACTGCATACCCAGTCGGTTGAAATCGTGTCCTTCACGCTCAGGATCGTCCTGCCAGTCCCAGTTCGACCAGCGATCGAGCCCCAGACGGGTATAAGGCGTTAAGGTCGTCTGGCCTAACGAAATGGGCAGATAGGCACGAATTTCCTGGGTAGAAAACTCGCCGTTATTACGGGAACTGTCCATATTGAAACCGCGCTCTAAATAGTAATTCACTTTAGCCGCAAAGGTTTCGTTGATGGTCCATGTAAAGCCCGTTTCGGTTTCGACGCGGCTGTCTGAATAGCCGGTTTTTTCCAGATCGTTGGCAAACTGATACATGGCAAACCAGCCGCCAAAACGCCAGTCATCGGTTAATTTAATATCCCAGTCAGGCTGAACTTTGTAGCGCTGCATATTCGCGCTGCCGTCTTTGGCACCGTGTTCATCTTTAAAGTGATAACCATAATTACGGAAACCACCGGTCAGACCGAAAGTAAAATCATCGGTTCCGATAAAACGATAGCGTAATTCAAATTCAGGACGGTCAAAATAGGTTCCACGGGTCATACTGCTGTAATCAACCGGCCCTTCCTGATACATTGCCAGTGAAATAGTCCACGCATCCCAGGTTGCATTAAACCACACGGAGGGTTCATATAAGCCATCTTTATCGTCGGCCTGCCCCTCAACGTTTTCGATTTCATACATCACGCCAATATTAAATTCCCACTGTTTAGCTGTTTCTGACGCTTGTGCGCAGCTAACCCCTGCGCACAGAACGAGCGCAGCACTTCTTAGTAGAGTACTCATTAAATATTCCCTTTATAATTTACAAACAAAAAAACCGGAAATTTGCATTTCCGGCAAACACCTTTCTTATCTAATAGCCGCTTCAGTTTCAGCGTCGAAGAAATGGCACTTATTCATATCGAACTGGATGTCGATATTATCCCCTGCGGCATAATCATTCGCGGCACCAGCGCGAACCACCAGTTCATGGCCGCCAACGGTGGCGTAGAGCATGAACTCCGCGCCGGTCAGTTCGGCGACGCTGACTTTCGCCGCGATGTTTTCACCGCTGCTCTGCAGAGTGAGAATATCTTCCGGGCGGATGCCAAAGACCACGGCTTTGCGCTGATACCCTGCGGCATTCAGTGAAGCGAGCGTGTCTTCCGGGATCGCCAGACGCAGCGTTTCCGTGACGAAATAGCGGTCATCGATAGCGCCGCGAATGAAATTCATGGCTGGCGAGCCAATAAACCCTGCGACAAACATGTTCGCCGGTTCGTTGTACACCTGCTTCGGGGCACCGACCTGCTGAATAATGCCGTCTTTTAAGATCACGATGCGGGTTGCCATCGTCATGGCTTCCGTCTGATCGTGGGTCACATAAATCATGGTGGTATTAAGCTTCTGGTGCAGCTTGCTGATTTCAGCCCGCATCTGCACGCGAAGCTTGGCATCGAGGTTGGAGAGCGGTTCATCCATCAGGAACACGCCCGCTTCGCGCACGATCGCCCTACCCAACGCCACGCGCTGACGCTGTCCGCCGGACAGCGCGCCGGGTTTACGCTTGAGGTACTCCCGCAAGCCGAGGATCTGTGCCGCCCAGTGAACGCGCTCTTCGATAACCGCCGGGGCGATTTTCTGCATCTTAAGGCCAAACGCCATGTTGTCGTAGACCGTCATATGCGGGTAAAGCGCATAGTTCTGGAACACCATCGCGATATCGCGAGACTTGGCGGGCACGTCGTTCATGCAAACGCCGTCAACGACCAGTTCGCCGGCGGAGATCTCCTCCAGCCCGGCAATCATGCGCAGCGTTGTCGATTTACCGCAGCCAGACGGACCGACAAAAACGATAAACTCCTTGTCCTCGATTTCGAGATTAAAATCCTTCACCACGTGGACCTGGTTATCGTAAATTTTCTGAATATGTTTCAGTGACAGTTGTGCCATTTTTAATTCCTTATCAATACGCCCGGGAGGCCCAAAACTCGGTCAGACATTTCCAGGTCAGTTCCTGCGTTGAATGAAGCTGTAATCCCGCATGGGTCAGGCCTGAGCCAATCCCGACCGACAGCATGCCCGCCGCGTTGATCGCCGCCACGCCTGCGGGCGCATCTTCGACCCCGATGGCCGCACCAGGGTGGACGTTCAGGCCAGCACACGCGGCGAGGAAGATCTCCGGATCCGGTTTTGAACAGACAATGCGGGAGGCATCAGCGCAAAAATCAAAGGCGTCATGAATACCCAGGGCATGCAGTATTCCAGGTGCATTGAGGGAAACGGAGGCGAGCCCAATTTTCACCTCTGCCGCCCGAATGTCCGCCAGCACCTCCCGGATACCCGGCAGCAGCGACGCCTCGGTCAATGACGACAGCGATGCGACGTAGAGCGCATTTTTCTTCCCCGCCAGCGCCAGGCACTGTTTATCGTCAAATACCCCCTCTTTCCCACCGTGTCGCAGGATCCGCTGCAGGGATTCCATGCGGCTAATTCCCTTCAGCTCCTCGTTAAACACCTCATCGATAGTGATGCCGATCTCCTGCGCGACCGAACGCCAGGCGAGAAAGTGCAGATGTGCGGTATCGGTGATAACCCCATCAAGATCGAATACAACGGCTTCAGGCTTCATCGCTGGCCTCCGTGGTAGCGGTCCCATTAAAAGATGTAAGAAATTCCCTACGAGAGAATGCCTGCCGCTCCGATACGCAAACCGTTTTTCCCCACAGCGTTAACGTGACGGGCGCGGAGGTATCGATGGTTAAAACGTCATTTTCAAACGTGAAGCGCAGGCGTGCGTTCTGCCAGCGCAGCGGGAAGGCAAGTTTTCGCCAGTGAGCGGGTAGCTTCGGCGCAAGGTGCAGCTCGCCCTCAACAATCTGCATGCCGGCAAACCCCTGAATGACGCCGGACCAGATGGCACCCGTGGCCGCGGCATGAATGCCGTCATCGCTGCTGTGCGGATCGTCGCCCAGATCGATAGCCACGCCAGCGCGCCAGAAGGTGTATGCCCCTTCCGTATCGCCACAGCGGGCGGCCACAATGCCGTGAATAGCCTTGCTCAGTGAAGAGTCATGGATCGTCCGCGGCTCGTAAAACTCCAGGTTGGCCGCGCACTGGGCTGGGGTAAATTTCTCCGGCAACAGGTAGTTAAGCATCACCACGTCAGCCTGCTTGAGGATTTGCATCTCGTTAACTTCCGCGCGAGAGTAATCCAGCAGGATGGTCTGCTTACCCGCTTTGGCTTTATAGCGACTTAAATCGATGGCGGGTTTCGCCATGAACGAATCGTCCTGCGGGATCACTCCCCCGGCGTCGGCTTCCGGCAGCCACAAGCGGGCCAGGAAGGTGGTCGCCTTCTCCATAAAGCAGGCCTCTTCACGCTCAAACATCGACATAAACCGGCATGCGCTGGCCACGTTGTGCCAGGCCAGATAGTTGGTATAAGCGTTGTTGTTCACATGCTCGGTGTATTCGTCCGGTCCGATGACGTCATGGATTTCGAGACGACCATTGATTTCCGTTGCGCGGCCCATCCAGAACGCAGCGGTTTCCATCAGCAGCGTCAGACCTTCATTCCGCATAAAGGCATCATCGTGTGTCGCCTGCCAGTAAGCGACGACGGCCCAGGCAATGTCCGCCACGATGTGGTGTTCCGCCAGCGCGGAGGCCACCTTCTGGCGCGTGCCGGTTCGGATGTTGATAGCCGCGAACTCCGGCGTCTCCTCTTTGCCGCTCGCGGCGCTCTCCCATGGGAACAGCGCGCCTGGCCAGCCGTTGCGACGGGCTTTTTCCCGCGCCCCGGCCAGGTTCAGCCAGCGATAGCGCAGCAGGCTGCGGGCGGTTCGGGGACGCGTGAAGAGATGGAAAGGCAGCAGGAAAATTTCGGTATCCCAGAAGACGTGGCCTTTATACCCCTCGCCCGTCAGCCCTTTGGCGGCGATACTGCTTCGCTCATCATGGGCAGGTGTCATGGTGGTCAAATGCCAGACGGCGTAATCCAGCGCCATCTGATCCTGATACTCCGCAGAGTCCACTTCCACCCGAGCGTCACGCCAGACCTCTTCCCAGGCATACGACGAACTCTCAAGCAACGCGTCGTAGCCTCTTGCCGCACAGACCTTAAGATCGGCCAGCGCGTTGCGAGCGAAAGAGGCCTGCGACAGTGCTTTATCACCGCGATGCGTCACCCAGACGATCTTTTCTAACGTGACAGTGTCACACTTCGCAATCGTCAGTGAATGATGAACGCTGAGACGACGATTTTTGGCGGTGAAGCAGCTGTCGCTCTTCGCAGAGAGCTGACAAAACGCCGAAACAACCACTTCTGACGCACGGTCCTGCGTTTCATACGCGCCCTGCATGTATTGCTGGTCAAACACTCTGACCGACATTTCATCCAGATGCTGTCTGCCGCTGTTCGTTTGCGTTGCATCAATGCCGGTTTTCAGCACGGCCTGCGAGACATCATCAAGCGGTGTGATCGAAAGCTGCATGGCCACCAGGGGCAACTGGTCCAGCGATACAAAACGACGGCTTTCCAGACGATAGCGTTTCCCGTCGGGCGAGCGCCAGACCACGCTACGACGAAGTTCGCCACTGGCAAACGCCAGCTCGCGCTGCCACTCGAGAATTTCGCCTGACAGGAGCGTGAAATTGACGCCATCCAGCTCAACATCAATACCGGTGATATCCGGCAGATTGATCAGCTCAGTGGTCTCGTTACGACCCGCCTGATGATAGAGACCCGCAAGATACATGCCCCGGGTTTGCTGGGTGTAATCTTCTTCATGCGCAGCGCGGATCCCCATGTAGCCATTACCGCAGGCCATGATAGAGGCGTATTTATTCAGGCTGTGTGGACAAAAGCCCGGGTCGGTTAATACAGACACGTTTAGCATAAGGTCACGCTTTCCCCTGTTTCTGCTGATTCATACAACGCGGCGACAAGCTGCTGAATAACCAGCCCCTGCTCCGCATCAGCTATCGTGACGGGCTCTCCCAGCACATGCCGTACGAAGGCATCCATACTGCCCATATGACGCTGGTCGTCAGCTTCTTCACGCTGCGTAAGGGTGACTAAAACACCGCCTTCATCGTTGTAGATGTGCGCCGGGAACAGCGTAGCGCCCGCCTTTTCTCCGCAGAATGCGACGTTCATGATCGATTGCTCCCGGATATTGAGCGCAAACGACGTGTCCAGACGCAGAATGCCACCGTTGCAGAATTCAATGGTGCCAAAGAGGGCGTCCTCAACGGTAAACTGCGTGGGATCCCACTCGCCAAACTGGCCGCTGCTTTTACGGTTTCCCAGCTTCTGGAAGCCGTGTGCCGTCACTTTTTTTACCGCCGGGAACCCCAACACGTACATTGCGGCATCGAGCATATGGATACCGATATCAATCAGTGGCCCACCGCCCTGTAGCGCTTTGTTGGTAAAGACGCCCCAGCCTGGAACCCCGCAGCGGCGTAGCGCCTGGGCCGAGGTGTAATAAATTTCCCCCAGCGCCCCCTTCATCACAGCCTCGCGAAGCAGCTGCGTATCTAGAGCAAAACGATGGTGAAAATCATACGCCAGCACTTTCCCCGCCTTGCGCGCGGCCATGCGCATCCTATCGGCCTCCTGCGGCGTCATAGCAGGTGGTTTTTCACACATCACGTGGCAGCCCGCCTCCAGCGCGGCCATGACGTGCTCGAAATGGAACCGGTTAGGCGAACAGACGCTCACCGCATCCGGCTTAACCGCCTCGAGCATCTCTCGCGTATCCTGCCATACCGAGGGAATACCATGACGCTCCGCAAACGCCCGAGCCTGTTCAGGATGGCTGTCCATGACAGCCACCATCTGAACATCACTGCGCGTGGCGTAATACGAGGCATGCACTTTGTCCGCGACCTGCCCGGCGCCAATAATGGCGACGCGCAGAGGCAAAGGTGAAGAAGCACTCATCACGCTCGTCATCCTTAGCATTCACGCAAATAAGTGAGGGAGTCCTGATAAGCCTGCGCCGGATCCTCGGCGCGGACACGGCACTCATACACCACGTAACCCTGGTAATTATCCGCACGCAGCTGATCGAACAGGCTGGCAAAATCGAGGCTACCGCTGCCCGGCTGATAGCGGTGATTATCTGCTATGTGCACATGGCCCAGCAGATCGCGGTGCTGATGCAGCGCATCCGTCAGCGACTCTTCTTCGATGTTCATATGATAGAAATCGCCGATGATCTGCACGTGCTTCAGGCCGTTCTCTTCGATATAGCGACGCGCATCAGCAAGGGTGTTGATCATATGATCCTGATAGCGGTTCAGCGGCTCCAGGTAGACGGTCGTCCCTGTGCGCGCCGCGACCTCATCCAGCCAGCGCAAGGAGGCGCTTACCGCGTTGCGGTCTCCTTCCAGGCTGCGTGGGGAGGTCATTGGCGGGAGGCGGAAGGTAAACATTCCCCAGGCAGCAGGCACGATAATGCCCTTGCCGCCCACCTCAGCCAGCGCTTCCAGAATGCGTTCAATCTGCTTTAACCCGTTCAGACGACGTTCTTCGATGAAGTCGCCAATCCAGCCATCGTATCCACCGCAGGCCGTCGTCACCGGCAGACCGGTGGCTTTGATGGCCGCTTTTACCTCGGCGAGGTTTTCTACCAGCAGTCGGCCATCAATTTCATAGCCATCAAAACCCATCGCTTTGATGTACTCGAATTTTTCCATGATATTGGTCGGGAAAAAGGCCTGGTTTTGCGTTGCGATTTTCATGATTTGCTCTCCTTAGCTTAAAAAGTGACGCCCATTTTGATACTGAGTTCCGGGTGCTGATCGACATACGTCATGTAGCTTTCCGGGCTGGTGGTGAAGGTCACGACCGGGTCGATCAGATCCTCACAATTCAGATAGCCGTTCATCAGCAGTTCCCAGCATGTCTCTTCAATACGTTTACGGCTCCAGCGCGGGTAGTCCGGGTTGGGTTCGCTGCAGGCGCGGGAGAAGACAATCTTCGCGTTGTTGAAATGCGCTTCGCGGCCAAGGTTAAAGCCTTCCGCGAACGGTTTTGCGAAGGCTACGTAGGAGATGGTGCCGCCATAGGCAAGTCCGCGCAGCGCGGACTGCAGTGCATCTGCATAGCCGCTGGTTTCGATGATCACGTCCGCGCCCTGCTTCCCGGTCAGCTTTTTAATTTCCAGACCGACATCAGTGCCGATTGGGTTCAGACAGTGGTCGGCCCCATGACGACGGGCGATCTCGCAGCGGTGTTCAATAGGGTCGACACCGATAACGACGGACGCCCCGGCTTTTTTGGCCAACTGGACAGCAATCTGCCCAATCGCCCCCAGCCCCACCACGACTACAAAATCGCCGACCCGCACGTTGGCATCACGCACGCCGCTCATGGCGAACTGCGCTGGATCGTAGCAAACGGCGTTTTTCCAGGAGGCACCCTGCGGCATTTTGCGCAGCTTGTAGTTGTTCACCGCGTTAACGATCACCGTTTCCTGCAGCGGTGCGTAGCAGCAGACGCTGTCGCCGATCTGATATTCAGTGACGTCATCACCGCATTCGATAATGTCGCCAACAATCATGTTGCCCAGCTGGAACTTACCGAATTCGATCCCGCGGGCAGAACCCTCGTCACGCGGGGTAAACATCTGCCACTCCGCGTTGAACTCTTCATCGATAAACGGACTGGCGGCGCGGAAATCCACCACTTCGGTCCCGTGTTTCGGCGCGCCAAAGCGTGCGCGAATTTTCACTTCATGAACCGCAACTGGACGATCTTCATATTCCACCAGCGCCGCCACACGAGGCGCTGTCGCAACTAATTTTTTCATGACTGACTCCTTGTTAAAATTGGCCGCCTCAGCCCTTCACGCCACCGGCGGTCAAACCACTTTTAATAAAACGTTCAGACAGGGCGTACATGATGACCACCGGAAGCGCTGTCACCAGCGATGCCGCCATCATGCGACCCCAGATATAATCTGGCGTGCTAAAGAGCGTGTTCAGCCCGACCGGCAAGGTGAAATTGCTGGCGCTGGACAGGAAAATGGACGCAAACAGGTAGTCGTTCCACGCCACCATGAAGCAGTAGACAAACACCGACACGAGCCCGGAAATCGCCAGCGGCACGGTGATGCGGAAGATGATTTGCAGGCGGTTCAGGCCGTCCATCATCGCGGCTTCTTCGATCTCGTCCGGGATGGTGTCGAAATAGCTGCGCAGCATGAACACCGCTGTCGGTAACGTTTGGGTCACCATGGTGACAATCAGCGCCAGCTCGGTGTCGTAGATCCCAAGGGCAGTGATGATTTTGAACAGCGGCACCACCAGCAATATTCCGGAGAACATATAGACGGTATAAAAACTCGCATTGATCGTCGTGCGACCCTTAAAACGCAGTTTGGACAGGGCGTAGGCCCCCAGCGTGCCGAGAAATACGGCAATCACCGATGAGGTCAGCGACACCACCATGCTGTTTTTGAAGTAGTCCACAAACGGGAAAATCAGCGGGTTAAAGATGTCGACGTAATGCTGCAGCGTCCACGCCTGCGGCAATATGGTCGGGTTAAGCGATATCGCCTCTTTCGCACTCTTAAATGACGTCATTAGCATCACGAAGAACGGGAACAGCGTGATGACCAGAAACACCGCCAGCCCCAGATAAAAACCAATGCGGCTCAGTACGCGTTTATTTGTTGCCATTGAGGTTTACCCTTTTTCTGGTCAGCAGAATCACCGCGAAGATGATCACGAACAGCACGACGGAGATCGCCGCTGCTTTACCCAAATCATTGAAAGCGAATGCCGTTTTGTAGAGGTAGACGCCCAAAATATCGACCTTGGTCGTCAACAGGTAGACATCCGCAAACATGTAGAACATCCAGATAGTGCGCAGCGTCACCACTGTTGCCAACACCGGCATAATCGCGGGTAGCGTAACGATTCGAAAACGCTGCCAGGCATTCGCGCCGTCCATTTCCGCCGCTTCATACAGCGACTTATCAATGGTCTGCAAAATCGCCAGGAACGAAATGAACGCGTACGGGAAGTAACGCCAGATGGCGAACAGCACCACCAGTACAAAACTGCTGCCAGGATTGTCGAACCACAGCGGCGCCTGGTCATACAGATGCAGCAGGTCAACGCCCAGATAGTTCACAATGCCGTAGCCGTTGTTGAACATGTATTTCCATGCAAACACCAGCGAAATGGACGGCGTAACGTAGGACAGAATCACCAGTGAACGCGCCGTTTTCCGCATACGGAATTCACGGTTAAAGAAGATCGCAACAGCCAGCCCCAGCCCCGTGCTGCCAATCACCACCAGCGCGGTGTACCAGAAGGTCATCCACAGCGAGTGCCAGAAAGCAGCATCCCCGAGAATGCGGATGTAGTTATCGAGCCCGACGAACACCGCATCTATACGCGGGTTCAGCGGCAGACGTAAGTAACTGATTTCAATATTGGAAATCATTGGCCAGGCCACCAGGCCCCCCAGCAAAATCAGGCTGGGGGCCAACAGCAGCATGGCGAAAGGCATATCTGAACGACCAGAAAACAACGTCTTCATAATTTCCTTCCGCAGAGCGCTCCTATCGTTGTGAAATCAGATCAGTCAGTCGCTTCTGGCTGTCACTAAGCGTGTTGCTGAGATCTTGTTTACCTACCGTGACGTTATGCACCATGGAACTGATGATGCCGGACCCGGTTACATCGCCCATGCGGGTGAAGTTTTTGTCGCCCACGGCACCAAACACCTGAACATTTGGGAACTGCGCAATCAGTTCGTAAGGCAGTTGCCCAAACGCTTTAATCACATCGTTGTTTTTCCAGGTATCAGTGCCCACCACCAGCTTGTTCACCGGCAGTGCCGCGCCAGGCGACATCATGACCCAGTCGGTTGCGTTTTGAGCCTGCTCCATCCAGGTCACAAACTTTTCAGCCGCCTGAGTTTCATCTTCGGTTTGACCGGTGGTAATCGTCAGCGACGTGACCATGCCGTAAACTGCAGAAGATGTTTCTGTTGGGACGACGAAGCCCAGGTTGGCAGGGTTTCCATCCTGGAATACCGCCGGCAGGATGTAGGTGGAGTAAACCGCCATCGGCGCAGAACCGTTCATGAAGGCATCTTTGATCTCCATGACGTCGTTTGAACCCGGCATGGTGGTCGCGGCCAGGGCTTTATAAAATGCCAGGGCCTTTGCCATTTCAGGGGTATCGATGTCGACGTTCCCTTTGGCATCAAAAACGTTCGCGCCGCCGGAAAGCGCAAACTGGGAGAATGCCTGCTCTGTCATCACGCTTTCCGCGGTGGGCAGCGCAATGCCGTAATGTTTTTTGGCCGGGTCGTTAAGGCTCTGGCTGGCTTTCAGCAGCTGTTCCCAGTTATGCGGCTCCTGGATACCCGCTGCGGCAAGCACATCTTTGTGATACCAGACGCCGGATAGCCAGGCACTGACTGGCACCCCCGTCCAGGCAGAACCATCTTCCGTACGCACAACACGCAAGATGCCGTCATAGAAGGTGTTCTCGCCTACCGCTTTAATGGCTTCACCAATAGCTTTGCGATCCAGCAGCTGTTCCTTATCCATGACTTTCGCGTAGTCATGACTGACTTCAATTACCTCAGGCAGTGCGCCCGTTCTGGCGAGCGTAATAACCTTGGTGTTGTAGGCATCCTCTTCTACCGGCACCTGTTTCACCGTGATGCCGGGGTTCTCTTTCTCAAATTTTTCGATCAGCTTCGTGATAACTGCCTGACGCTCCTGCTCGACAGATGAGTGCATAAACTCAATGGTGACAGCAGACTTTTTGTCATCCTTGCAGCCTGATAACAGGGCGCACGAAACCAGTGCTGATATCAGCACAATTCTGGGCATTTTCATTTTTAAGGTCCTTTTTAGTTTTCTTTAATCCACAACACCTGCCATGGATATAGGGTCAGTGTTTTATCTGTAATATCTTTTCCGGCAATCAACTCCGTTCCGGATTGAATATCGGACTGCACCGTTTGAATGCCATCACTGAAATTAAACAGCGCCGATATTTTTTCGCCACAATCCGCCACTCGAACGATTTTTAACACATGCTCACCTGACGCACTAAAATAAGCTTCACTGTCAGGATGGAATGCTTTTTCCGCCCTACGCAGCGCGATTAACTGGCTTAATGCGTAATAGACCTGAGAGCGCAGGCTATTTTTATCTTCAAGCACGCTATCAATTTGTCCTGCAATGTATTTTTCACGATTTATCGCGCGGTTGTATCCCAGACGTTCAACACCTGCATAATCATTACGCGAGCCGAGAATACTCTGAATATAAACCGCGGGCACGCCGGGGAAACTTAAGAGGACGGCATGCGCCAGAATAAACCGGGCAATCCGATGGCTATCAAGACTGTCACGCGTACTTAATGCATCCAGATAGGTCACATTAATTTCATAAGGACTGCATGTACCATCCGGGTTATTTTTCCAGTTAACCAACGCCCCTTCAGCCTGAAGTTTCTCCACAAGAGAGAGGATTTCCGACTCAGGTAAAATTCCGCGCAACGGATTCAGACCAATCCCATCATGCGAAGCCAGGAAGTTAAACCAGGTGGTTTTCGTCGAAGGCAGCCTCAGCGACGCTGCCCACTGGCTCAGCGTCCGGACGTCCTGACAATGCACCGCATGCAATACCAGCGGCGGCAAAGAGAACTGATAAACCATCTGCGCTTCATTTTCACCGTCACCGAAATAAGCGACGTTATCTTTATGCGGAACGTTCGTCTCGGTGATAATCACCGTCCCCGGGGCGACTGCCTCGGTGATAGCGCGGAAAAGCTGGATGAGCTGGTGGGTTTGCTCAAGGTGGATGCAGTTTGTTCCGGGTATTTTCCACATGAAGCCCACAGCATCCAGACGAATGTATCGCGCCCCTTCAATCAGGTAATGCAGCAGCACGTCCACCATCGCGATCAGCACCTGCGGAGAGGCAAAGTTAAGATCAACCTGGTCCTCGCTGAAGGTGGTCCACAGGTGTCGCACGCTGCCATCATGCAGCGTGAAAGGTGTAAGAAGCGGTAAGGCACGCGGACGCGTCACCGCGGATAAATCTGTTTCAGGATCGACAGAAATAAAGAAATCATCATAGCCAGGCGTTTGCTTCAGATAATTAGAGAACCATTTACTCTTGGCTGACATGTGGTTGCAGACAAAATCGAACATTAAACTGGCGGACTGTTTTAATTCAGCTACATCTCGCCACGTACCCGTTTCAGGCGCAACCTCATGATAATCAATAACAGAAAATCCGTCGTCCGAAGACCATGGATAAAAAGGTAAAAGATGGACATGAGAAAAAGATTGGGAAAGCCATTTGTTATAAAAACGTGTAAAAACCGGCAGCGCCTTCTCCCCTTTCGCTGAAAACTGATCGGCATAGGTAATCAGAACAACATCTTTTTCATCCCAGGCTATCTTACGTTTTTCTGTAATAACAGAAGCGGCCTTTCCAATATTTTCCATCAGCACCTTAAACTGGGCTTCAGAAAACGTTTCCCCGTAAACAAGATTAATGAGTTCTTTAATTTTTGTCTTCATTTCATTTTCCATGGTAGCGGTCCCACGAGGTGGCAATCTACTCCCATGAAAAATATCTGTCAACGGACCGGGAAGGAGAAAAAGGTGTTTGCAAAGCAGCTCAGCGCAATATTGTGAGCTGCCGCAAAGAAAGCACGGGGAAAAGAGAAATGCGGTTAACCGTCGCCAGTCCCTCTCCCGGAAGGGAAAGGGCTAACACCGGCGGAAATTATTGGGATAAGTAGCGGCGAGAAAGCCGTTTTGCCACCTTTTGCAACAGCGGTTCGAGCGCCACGGCCAGCACCATTCTGACCGGCTTGCGGGCAACGGATTTTATTGCCCACCCCGCCACACCTGCCGGTCCGAACCGTAACGCGGTCAGCAGGACCAGTTTACCTGCGATTTTCAGGCCGGGTTTTACCTTCTGACCGGCCTGTTGCCAGTGTTGTTTCATCTCATCTCTCTCTTAAAGCTGACGAAAACGACTTCTCAGCGTAAAGGTATCCGACGTGACATAGCGTTCCATTTCCCGTAGCCGCTTCTCACCGGCGGCGAGTTGCGCATCAACCGCATTGAGAAGATCGCTGCTGGTGGGGGCACCTTCCGCAGCCAGTTCTCCTTCCGGCATCGGGTCAAGGACAAACGACAGGACGATGTATGCCACCAGGGTAATAAACGCCAGTCCGAAGAATATCGATAGCACCGTAACCACGCGCACCAGTTTTACCGGGACATCAAGATAATGAGCCAGCCCGGCACAAACGCCGCGCACCATGCCCTGCTGCGGAATACGCCACAACTTTTTGTTCAGATTCAGTCCAGACATTAACGGTCCCTCCAGTTTGGATGTTCAGCATCCAGGATGGCTTCCAGCGCCTGAATGCGTTCGCGCATTTTGTTCGCCTCATCGGAGAGCTGAACTAGACGCTGTTGTTCACTCTGGGAAAGTTCGCCCCGTGAAGAACGGTTGCTGTAGTGCAGCCATAGCCAAATCGGCAAAACGAACAGCACGAAAATTGTCAGGGGAATGGCCAGAAAAAGCGCGCTCATGTGTACTCCTTGTCTTACGATGCGGCACGCTCAGGTGCCGCAGGAATTATTATTGGTTGTCTTGCTTCATTTTGGCTTTCAGTGCCGCCAGCTGCTCGCTGATTTCATCATCGGCCTTCAGGTCGGCGAACTGTTGATCCAGCGACTTCTGCTTACCGATGCCATGGCTTTCGGCTTCCGCTTCCATCTGGTCGATACGACGTTCAAACGATTCAAAACGCGCCATCGCCTCATCAAGCTTACCGCTGTCCAGCTGACGACGCACGTCGCGGGAAGAGCTTGCCGCCTGGTGACGCAGGGTCAGCGCCTGCTGACGCGCGCGGGTCTCGCTCAGTTTGTTTTCAAGCTCACCAATCTCTTTCTTCATACGGGTGAGCGTGTCATCCACCAGCGTCACTTCATGCTCGAGCGTCGCGACCAGCTCTGCCAGCTTCTGTTTTTCGATCAGCGCCGCGCGAGCCAGATCCTCTTTGTCTTTGCGCAGCGCAAGTTCCGCTTTTTCCTGCCATTCGTTCAGCTGAGCGGTAGCTTGTTCAATACGACGCGTAAGCTGTTTTTTTTCCGCCAGCGCACGGGCGGAGGTAGAACGCACTTCAACCAGCGTGTCTTCCATCTCCTGAATCATCAGGCGAACCAGCTTCTGCGGATCTTCCGCCTTCTCAAGCAGTGAGTTGATGTTGGCGTTCACGATGTCGGCAAAACGAGAAAAAATACCCATAATCAAATCCTCATAGTTCTGTTATCGGGCTATGCCCTGCTGTACAGACAATACAAACATCATGCCAACTTTTTATCTTATTGATTTCACTGAGACTGATTGATTTTCATGCAGTAAAGAACTATTCTTGCCTGGTGAATATCGCTAAGGAGTGGTTAATTTCATCATGCCTGGATACAAAGACAATTTACTCGGCGAAGCAAACAGTTTTCTGGAAGTGCTGGAACAGGTTTCTCGCCTGGCGCCGCTCAACAAACCGGTACTGATCATCGGTGAACGCGGAACGGGGAAGGAATTGATAGCTAACCGTCTGCACTATTTATCCGGGCGCTGGGACGGCCCCTTCATTTCCCTTAACTGCGCGGCGCTGAATGAAAACCTGCTCGATACCGAGCTTTTCGGGCATGAGGCGGGCGCGTTTACCGGTGCCCAGAAGCGTCATCCTGGACGCTTTGAGCGCGCCGACGGCGGTACGCTGTTTCTTGATGAGCTCGCCACCGCGCCCATGCTGGTGCAGGAAAAACTGCTGCGCGTGATTGAATACGGCGAGCTGGAGCGCGTCGGCGGTAGCCAGCCGCTGCAGGTCAACGTGCGCCTGGTATGCGCCACGAACGCCAACCTGCCGGAGATGGTGGCGGAGGAGAAATTCCGTGCCGACCTGCTTGACCGCCTGGCCTTTGACGTCGTTCAGCTTCCTCCGCTGCGCGAGCGCAAAAGCGACATCATGCTGCTGGCAGACCAGTTTGCGATTCAGATGTGCCGCGAGCTCGGACTGCCGCTGTTCCCAGGCTTCAGCGATTATGCACAGGAGACGCTGCTTGCTTACAACTGGCCGGGAAATATCCGCGAACTGAAAAACGTCGTGGAGCGTTCCGTCTATCGCCACGGCAGCAGCGAGACAGAGCTGGACAACATCATTATCGACCCTTTTCAACGCAACGTGCCGTCGCTGACCGTGCCAACGTCTTCAGGCGATCACCCTACTCTCCCCCTTGATTTACGCCAGTTCCAGCACGACCAGGAGAAACAGCTGCTGGAGCAAAGCCTGAAGACGGCGAAATATAACCAGAAACGGGCGGCTGAACTGCTGGGTCTGACCTACCATCAGTTAAGGGCATTGCTTAAAAAGCATCAAATGCGCTGACAATATCAGCACTTACCATAGACATTTTTACGAAGCAGGCGTAAGTGCGATACACTTTGCAGATCGAACCTAAAAACCTTAAAAATTATGCGTCTGGTTTTATCGTCCTTTTTTGCACTTGGTCTGTTTAGCAGCCAGGCTTTTGCTGCGCCCGGGCAAACGCCGCAGCCTGACATTCGTGACAGCGGCTTCGTCTATTGCGTAAGCGGCCAGGTGGATACCTTCAACCCGCAAAAAGCGGGCAGCGGCCTGATTGTGGATACCCTTGCCGCGCAGCTTTACGACCGTCTGCTTGATGTTGACCCGTACACCTACCGTCTGGTGCCTGAGCTTGCGGAAAGCTGGGAAGTGCTGGATAACGGCGCTACCTACCGTTTTCACCTGCGCGATGACGTCGCGTTTCAACGCACACCGTGGTTTACCCCCACGCGCAAGCTGAACGCAGATGACGTGGTCTTCACCTTCCAGCGTATCTTTAACCGCAACCACCCGTGGCATAACGTTAACGGCAGCAATTTCCCCTATTTCGACAGCCTGCAGTTTGCCGACACCGTGAAAAGCGTGCGCAAACTGGACAACCGCACGGTTGAATTCACGCTGACGCGCCCGGATGCCTCCTTCCTCTGGCACCTGGCAACCCACTATGCATCCGTCATGTCGGCCGAATACGCGGCTCAGTTGACGAAAAAAGATCGTCAGGAACTGCTCGATCGTCAGCCGGTTGGCACCGGTCCGTTCCAGCTGGCCGAATACCGCGCCGGACAGTATATTCGTCTGCAGCGCCATGAACATTTCTGGCGCGGTACGCCGCTGATGCCGCAGGTGGTGGTGGATCTCGGCTCTGGCGGAACGGGACGTCTGTCGAAATTGCTCACCGGGGAATGTGACGTCCTTGCCTGGCCCGCGGCCAGCCAGCTCACGATTTTGCGCGACGATCCGCGTCTGCGTCTGACGCTACGCCCGGGGATGAACATCGCGTATCTGGCCTTTAACACGGATAAACCGCCGTTGAATAACCCTGCCGTTCGGCACGCTCTGGCGCTGGCCATTAACAACCAGCGCCTGATGCAGTCGATCTACTACGGCACGGCGGAAACCGCCGCCTCAATTTTACCGCGCGCCTCGTGGGCCTATGACGGTGAAGCTAAAATTACGGAATACAATCCGGCAAAAGCGCGTGAACAGCTGAAAGCGCTGGGGGCAGAAAACCTGACGCTGCAGCTTTGGGTGCCCACCAGTTCCCAGGCGTGGAACCCCAGCCCGCTCAAGACCGCCGAACTGCTGCAGGCAGATATGGCGCAGGTGGGTGTCAAAGTGATCATCGTACCGGTTGAGGGCCGTTTCCAGGAGGCGCGCCTGATGGATATGAATCATGATTTAACCCTGACCGGCTGGGCGACCGACAGTAACGATCCGGACAGCTTCTTCCGGCCGCTACTGAGCTGTGCGGCGATAAACTCGCAGACCAACTATGCCCACTGGTGTAACCGGGAGTTTGACGCCGTGCTGCAAAAAGCGCTGGCTTCCCAGCAGCTGGCCTCACGTATTGACGCCTATGATGAAGCGCAGAAGATCCTCGCCCAGGAACTGCCGGTGTTGCCGCTGGCCTCTTCCCTGCGTCTTCAGGCCTATCGTTATGATATTAAAGGTCTGGTACTGAGTCCGTTTGGCAACGCCTCGTTCGCTGGCGTGTCGCGTGAAAAAGAACAAGAGGTGAAAAAACCGTGATTATTTTTACCTTACGTCGGCTCCTTTTGCTGCTGGTGACGCTCTTTTTCCTGAACTTTGTCGGCTTCAGCCTGAGCTATTTCACGCCCCATGCCCCGCTTCAGGGGTCGTCGCTGTGGGATGCCTGGCTCTTCTGGTTTAACGGGCTCCTGCACTGGGATTTCGGCGTGTCCAGCATTAACGGGCAGCTGATTTCCCAGCAGTTGAAAGAGGTGTTCCCGGCCACGATGGAGCTGTGCATTCTGGCCTTCGGCTTTGCCCTGATGGTCGGGATCCCCGTGGGCATGCTGGCCGGGATCTACCGCAATAAATGGCAGGATAAGTTTATCAGCGCCCTCGCCCTGTTCGGCTTCTCCATCCCGGTATTCTGGCTGGCGCTGCTGCTGACGCTGTTCTTCTCGCTGACGATGGGCTGGCTGCCGGTTTCGGGGCGTTTTGACCTGCTCTATACGGTTAAAACGGTGACGGGTTTTGCCATCATTGACGCGTGGCTGTCCGATTCGGTGTGGCGCCACGAGATGATCGTCAGCGCCCTGCGCCATATGGTACTGCCGGTGCTGACCCTGGCGGTTGCGCCGACAACCGAAGTGATCCGCCTGATGCGCCTGAGCACCATTGAGGTATTTGACCAGAACTACGTCAAAGCCGCCGCCACGCGCGGGTTGTCACGCCTGACCATACTGCGCCGCAACGTCCTGCACAACGCGCTACCGCCGGTTATTCCGCGTCTTGGATTACAGTTTTCCACCATGCTGACGCTGGCCATGATCACCGAGATGGTCTTTAGCTGGCCAGGCCTTGGGCGATGGCTGATTAACGCCATTCGCCAGCAGGACTACGCCGCTATTTCTGCGGGTGTGATGGTGATTGGTTCGCTGGTGATTATTGTCAACGTGTTGTCCGATATTCTGGGTGCTATGGCTAACCCATTGAAGCATAAGGAATGGTATGCCTTACGATAGCGTATACAGTGAAAAGCGCACGCCCGGCGTGCTGCGTACCGTGTGGCGTAAATTCTATGGTGACACCACGGCAATGATCGGCCTTTATGGCTGTGCCGGTCTGGTGTTGCTGTGCGTCTTTGGCGCGTGGTTTGCACCGTACGGCATTGACCAGCAGTTCCTTGGCTATCAGCTGCTGCCACCGTCCTGGTCGCGCTACGGTGAAGTCTCTTTCTTCCTGGGAACGGACGACCTCGGACGTGACGTGTTGAGCCGCCTGCTGAGCGGTGCAGCCCCGACGGTTGGCGGCGCATTTGTGGTGACGCTCGCGGCAACGATCTGCGGGCTGGCGCTCGGTATTTTTGCAGGATCCACGCATGGCCTGCGCTCGGCGGTGCTTAACCACATTCTGGATACGCTGCTGTCGATTCCGTCCCTGCTGCTGGCGATCATTGTGGTTGCCTTTGCCGGTCCGCATCTGTCGCATGCCATGTTCGCCGTCTGGCTGGCTATCCTGCCCCGCATCGTGCGCTCGGTTTACAGCATGGTGCATGATGAACTGGAAAAAGAGTATGTCGTCGCAGCCCGTCTGGACGGCGCAACGACCTTCAACATTCTGTGGTTTGCCGTGCTGCCTAACATCGCCGCCGGGCTGGTCACTGAGATCACCCGCGCCCTGTCGATGGCGATCCTGGACATCGCGGCGCTCGGCTTCCTCGACCTCGGCGCGCAGTTGCCGTCGCCCGAATGGGGTGCGATGCTCGGTGACGCGCTGGAGTTAATTTACGTGGCACCGTGGACGGTTATGCTGCCGGGTGCGGCCATTATGGTGAGCGTGCTGCTCATCAACCTGCTGGGCGACGGTATTCGCCGTGCAATTAATGCGGGGGTGCAATAATGCCGCTTCTTGATATTCGCAACCTCACCATTGAATTCAAAACCGGTGAAGGCTGGGTTAAAGCCGTCGATCGCATCAGCATTACCCTCGCCGAGGGTGAAATTCGTGGGCTGGTGGGTGAATCCGGCTCAGGCAAAAGTCTGATCGCCAAAGCCATCTGCGGCGTAGCGAAAGACAACTGGCGCGTCACCGCAGACCGTATGCGTTTTGATGATATCGATCTGCTGCGCCTCTCCCCCCGCGAGCGGCGTAAGCTGGTCGGGCATAACGTCTCGATGATTTTCCAGGAGCCGCAGTCCTGTCTCGACCCGTCCGAACGCGTGGGCAAACAGCTGATGCAGAACATCCCCGGCTGGACCTATAAAGGCCGCTGGTGGCAGCGCGTTGGCTGGCGCAAGCGTCGCGCCATCGAGCTTTTACACCGCGTCGGGATAAAAGATCACAAAGATGCGATGCGCAGCTTCCCGTACGAGCTGACCGACGGCGAGTGTCAGAAAGTGATGATTGCCATCGCACTGGCTAATCAGCCGCGTTTGCTGATTGCGGATGAGCCCACCAACGCGATGGAACCCACCACGCAGGCGCAAATCTTCCGCCTGCTGTCGCGTCTCAACCAGAATAACAACACCACCATTTTGCTGATCAGCCATGACCTGCAAATGCTCAGCAAATGGGCGGATAAAATTGACGTGATGTACTGCGGGCAAACGGTCGAAACCGCGCCGAGTGAAGACCTGATCACCGCGCCGCATCATCCGTATACACAGGCGCTTATCCGTGCGATTCCGGATTTTGGCAGCGCGATGCCGCATAAAAGCCGCCTGAATACCCTGCCGGGGGCGATTCCGCTGCTGGAATCCCTGCCGATAGGCTGTCGTCTGGGGCCGCGGTGTCCCTATGCTCAGCGTAAATGTATCGAGACGCCACGCCTGACCGGGGCGAAAAATCATCTTTACGCCTGTCATTTCCCGCTGAACATGGAGAGAGAGTGAAATGGTCGAAACCTTACTGGAAGTCCGCAACCTGAGTAAGACCTTTCGCTACCGCACGGGGCTGTTTCATCGCCAAACTGTCGACGCGGTGAAACCGCTGAGCTTTACGCTGCGTGAAAAACAGACGCTGGCGATTATTGGCGAAAACGGTTCCGGGAAATCCACCCTGGCAAAAATGCTCGCCGGCATGGTTGAACCGACTGCAGGCGAAGTGTTGATTGACGATCATCCTCTGACGTTCGGGGATTACTCTTTCCGCAGCCAGCGCATCCGCATGATCTTCCAGGATCCGTCTACCTCGCTTAATCCACGCCAGCGCATTTCGCAGATCCTCGATTTTCCGCTGCGTCTGAACACCGACCTGGAGCCAGAGGCGCGCCGTAAGCGCGTATTTGAAACTCTGCGCATGGTTGGGCTGTTACCGGATCACGAAAGCTACTACCCGCACATGCTGGCCCCCGGCCAGAAACAGCGTCTGGGTCTGGCGCGTGCATTGATATTGCGGCCAAAAGTGATCATTGCTGATGAAGCGCTTGCCTCGCTGGATATGTCGATGCGCTCTCAGCTGATTAACCTGATGCTGGAATTGCAGGAAAAACAGGGGATCTCGTATATCTACGTCACCCAACATCTGGGAATGATGAAGCATATCAGCGATCAGGTGATGGTCATGCACCAGGGAGAAGTGGTCGAGCGCGGCAGCACGGCGGATGTGATGGCCTCCCCGCTTCATGAGCTGACAAAACGACTGATAGCTGGTCATTTCGGTGAAGCATTAACCGCCGATGCATGGCGCAAAGACCGGTAAACAAACGTTGCACCGCTCAATAAGGATTAAATAGCCTTTACACACTATTTAATCCTTTAAATTTTCGTCTCCATACCTGCTCCATCTTTTAACCAATATCAATCAACAGTTCTTCTCCAGAATATCCGGATATTACGGAGGAGAAGAAATGAACAACGCCACTTACGTTCTCAAATATACCGAGTATCTCATCAGAAAATGCCGTTCATTCTTAATGACGGACCTGTACTTTCATACTGTGAGACTCGAGAAAACATCCGGGACAAAACCTGATATTCAATCACCCACGACGTTGAGTGAAAAAATATGTCATCGTCTGGTCTATGACCATAATAACCTCTACACGATGCTTGCCGATAAACTCGCCGTTCGGGCATACGTTTCCTCCAGAACAACGCGCGTGAAAACGGTGCCATTAATTGGCGTTTATACCAGGGCGTCGCAGATTGATTTTTCCGTGCTCCCTGACAAATTCGTCCTTAAGTGCAACCATGATAGTGGCAGCACAATAATATGTACGAACAAAGCGCAATTTAACGACAAGAAAGCGCGTAAAAAACTGAGCCTCGCGTTAAAGAAAAATTTGTACTACACCACGCGTGAGTGGCAGTACAAAAACATTACGCCGAGTATACTTTGCGAGCCATTCGTCGATCTCTTCGATGATGCTGACAGGAATACGACGCCCGAAATGCTGAGGATCCATTGCTTTCATGGCGTCGCCCACTATGTTGAAGCGGATTTTACGGATGATAACGGCAACGGTTTTATCAACGTTTATGACAGGCACTGGAACTTACAACCCTTCCAGATGGAGTATCCGAATACTTCAGTAAATCCAGACGAACCGGTCTTGTTCCGACAAGCGTTGCTGGCATCCCAGGAGCTGGCGGATGGCATCGACTACTGCCGCGTTGACCTCATGCTAAAAAAAGAAGACATCTATTTTAGTGAAATAACCTTAAGCCCGAGACGCGGTAAACTGACGATTACCCCGCAGGAATGGGATGCTAAGTTAGGAAAAATATGGCATTTATCGCCGGCAGGTGCATTTGACCTGCCGCTGAAACTCACGAGTCGGGCCAGGTAAGTTTAAATATCGAGTGGCTTTGCGTCGATAAGGTATAGGTAACATCGCCACCATGCGCCAGCATGATGGCTTTTACCACCGACAAGCCCAAACCACAGCCTTCCGGGTTCAACTGCCTGGCGCCATTATCGCGCTGAAACGGCTGAAATAAGAAATCATGAAACTCCCTGGGGATGCCCGGCCCCCCGTCCTGAATAAGGATATAATTGCCTTTATCAGAAACGCCATTTTTCACGATGAGTTTGCGCGAGGTTGAATAGTGTAAGGCATTGTCAAATAAAACGGTCAGACACTGATTGATGCGTAACGGATCGAATACGCATTGCTGATCCCTCAGTTCTGTATTGACGGTAAATGCCTTACGGCTGAACTCGGGCATGAAGGTATCGAGCGCGTCCTGTATTGTCCCTTTTAAATCTGTTCTGGACTGGTATAGCGTGTATCCCGCCCCGCCATGCGAACTGACAACCCGGAGATCTTCAATCAGGCGGGTTAACCCTTCCGTCTGTTTGAGAAGATTATTAAACAGCACCGGGTCCGGGGTAAAAACACCGTCAACCAACCCCTGAAGCCGTCCGCGTAAGATCGTGACCGGGGTTCTCAACTCATGCGCAATAGCCGCATTCCAGGATTTCCTCTGAATATCCAGCGTCTGTAATTTTTCCGCCATTTCATTGAAATCCGTCACAAGGTGATTAATCTCACCCAGCCGGGAACTGGCACAGAATGCCCGGGCATCCAGATCGCCCTGAGAAATCTTTTTCAGGCTGGACGCAACTGCGTTTAGCGGGGTGAGTATTCGCGATGACAGTTTGACCGTCAAAAAGAGTGCAATAATCAGGCTGATCGTCGTCGCGGTCCCAATCCATGCCCAGTCCCACATCGTCATCTGCTCATCATCGCCCGCAGCAGGGCCGCCCGGGAGGTGATCCAGAATAAAGGAGTAAAAAAACCAGGAGCCCAGGATGGCGATGGCAATTATCGTAAACGTCAGCAACAGCATATACGTTAAGATCTGACGACTCAGGACAGACTCTTTATTCATTTCTTTTCCCCAAGCCGGTAGCCCATGCCTCTGATGCTCTCGGGAACACCGTAAAGACCGGCAAGCTCCAGTTTTTTACGCAACTTGCTCATATGGCTATCGACCGTTCTGTCGAGCGTATCGCCTTCCGGCAGACACGCGTTGAGTAACTCTTCACGGGAACAGACCTTTCGCGGATATCGCACCAGCCAGGTAAGTAATTTAAATTCGGTCGTCGTTAATACCGGGGAGATAACCTCTTCGCCCACGGTGACTTCCACGTAGAAATCATCCGGATAGACCGTAATAAAGGGCGTTCTGAGCGGCAGGGAACCCGCCTGCTGAAGCGCAGGTTTTGTCCTGCGCAGCACCGCCTCAACCCGTGCGACAACCTCTGAGGGGTTGAAGGGTTTGATTACGTAATCATCCGCCCCGAGCCTCAGCCCCATAAGCTTATCGACGTCCTGATCGAGAGCGGAAACCATAATGACGGGGACAGCACTTTCATGGCGAAGCGTAGTAAGCACGCTCCAGCCGTCACACACGGGCAGGTGAATGTCCAGCAAGATGAGATCCGGTTTATGGAGGCGATTAAGCGTTATCGCCTGCTCGCCCTGCCTGGCCCTCAGCGTTTTCATTCCCGAACGCTCTAAGTAGCTCATCAGTATATCGGCGATTTCGTCTTCATCTTCAACAACAAGGATCAGCGTATTTTTGTTCATATTATCTCCGCGGGTGAAATCCCTTTAAGCACGCTATCAGATATCTTTAGCACAATAAGACACAGCCTCTGGGAAAAAGTGCCGTAGTCACGAAAATTTCCCGGTTGATTTAAATGCCCGGTTATTTCTCCACACAGCCTACACATTCAGTCAATAAAGACTCGACAATGTCCGTTCAAAATCGCTATTGAGGCATAACGCGTTGTGCATTGCGCGCTGCAAATTACCACTGTTTCTTAAAGATTTTATGAAGTTGGCTGAAATAATGAACATGGAACTTTCAAAATATTTCTCTCCTAAAAAACTGGGCATATATTCCCTGTTTCTGCTGCTATCGTGGGGATTACTTTATACCTGGCTGGTGCTGGTACACAGAGTGGATGAAAAAGTCGCCTCGACGCTGCTCTCTTCCCCTATTATCTATGGCTGCATCGCGTTGTCGGTGGTCTCACTGATCATCCAAAATAAAGCTGGTGCGCTAACTGAGCTATTTGTCGTCGCCTTCTGGCTGATGGTGATTTTTGTTTATCTCATTATTACGTTCACCGTGCTGTTAAACGCGATGCCCGATATCGAGGATCTGGTCTTTTATTACGAGTGTTATTTGATCATTTTTTTTGGCGGATCACCGCTGTACCTCATTATGAGAATGATTTGAGCCCTTGATCCACACGGCCTCCATAAACCGCCCACTTCCGCTAAACAGGTGCGCGGTAGAGTCTCTACCTCACTCTTTTGCACAAAAATAACTCAATGCCTCATTTTTTTATCGAACGTCCCATTTTCGCCTGGGTAGTGGCGCTGTTTATCGTCCTGACGGGTCTCCTGTCTATTCCTCGTTTGCCGGTTGCGCAGTATCCGGCGGTGGCACCGCCAGGTATCATCATTTCCGTCAGTTACCCGGGGGCCAGCCCCGATATCATGAATACGTCGGTGGTGTCGTTAATTGAGCGAGAAATCTCTGGAGTCGATAACTTGCTCTATTTCGAATCATCCAGTGACACAACCGGCTCGGCATCGATTACCGTCACGTTTAAACCCGGCACGGACATCAAGCTGGCACAGATGGATCTACAGAATCAGATTAAGATCGTCGAGCCTCGTCTTCCTCAGGCGGTAAGACAAAATGGCATTTACGTCGAGGCCGCTAATTCTGGATTTTTAATGATGGTGGGGCTGAAGTCCACCAACGGTCAATTCGAGGAAGCCGACTTAAGCGACTATTTTGCCCGAAACGTCAGTGACGAGCTTCGTCGCGTGCCCGGCGTAGGGAAAGTCCAGCTGTTTGGCGGCGAAAAAGCGCTGCGTATCTGGCTGGATCCAATGAAGCTCCACAGCTACGGCCTTTCGGTGAGCGATGTGCTTACTGCTGTTGGCCAGCAAAATGCCCTGGTTTCGCCCGGCAAAACGGGAGATGAGCCCGCATCTGAAGGACAAGGGGTAACGTATCCCATCACCGTAAAGGGACAGCTCTCCTCGGTCGAGGCGTTCAGGAATATCACCCTGAAATCTGACGCATCCGGCGCCCGCCTGAAATTATCCGACATTGCGCGGATTGAATCCGGCCTGCAAAGCTACGCTTTTGGTATCCGTGAAAATGGCGTGCCCTCGACGGCGGCGGCAATCCAGCTGTCGCCAGGCGCCAACGCAATGAGTACGGCTTCAGGCGTGCGTGCGCGCATCGACGAGCTTTCCCGGGTGTTACCCGACGGAATGGTGTTCACGGTTCCTTTCGATACCGCGCCGTTTGTGAAACTTTCTATCGTGAAGGTTGTTCAGACATTTGTGGAAGCGATGGTCCTCGTCTTTCTGGTTATGCTGCTGTTTCTGCAAAAAATACGCTGTACGCTTATCCCGGCGATTGTTGCTCCCGTCGCACTTCTTGGCACCTTCACGGTGATGTTATTGAGCGGATACTCCATCAATATTCTGACGATGTTCGGCATGGTGCTGGCGATAGGGATTATCGTTGATGATGCCATTGTGGTTGTGGAGAACGTCGAACGACTGATGGAGGAAAAAAGTCTTTCCCCACGGGACGCTACCCGGCAAGCCATGCAGGAGATCACCCCGGCGATTATCGGGATCACGCTAGTGCTCACCGCCGTCTTTATCCCCATGGGGTTTGCTGAAGGATCCGTCGGGATCATCTACCGGCAATTTTGTATTTCCATGGCAGTCTCCATACTGCTGTCCGCGTTTCTTGCCCTGACGCTGACCCCTGCCCTGTGCGCTACGCTACTCAAGCCGCATCAGGGAGAAAAGAGCGGAGGTGGGCGGTTCGCGGCAGGGTTTAATGCGCGCTTTCATAGGCTTACCACCTGTTACGAAGCCGGGCTGGGTGCCGTTCTGAAGCGAACCGGGCGTATGCTGCTTCTGTACGTTGCGCTTTGTGCTGCGCTGTTTTTGGGTTTGTCTTCGTTACCGTCGTCCTTTCTGCCGGACGAAGATCAGGGCTACTTTATGTCTTCAATCCAGCTGCCTTCAGATGCCACGATGCAGCGCACCCTTAACGTGGTTAAAAAGTTTGAAGAGGAAATTACGGCCCGGCCGGATATTGAAAGCAACATTATGATCCTGGGGTTTGGGTTTTCGGGTTCCGGACCGAATTCGGCGATGGCCTTTACCACCCTGAAAGACTGGAAAAATCGACGGGGCTCGACGGCCCAGGATGAAGCCGACCATATACAGGCCAGCATGACGAACGTCTCTGATGCCGTCACGATGAGCCTGCTCCCGCCGGCCATTTCGGATATGGGTACCTCCTCAGGCTTCACCTGGTACGTGCAGGACAGAGCAGGACTGGGCTACGAGGCGTTAAAGCGCGCTGCCGACGCGCTGGTCCTGCAAGCCAATCAGCGTCCTGAACTGAATGACGTCTATATAGACGGTCTGGCGGAAGGAACCAGCCTTGCGCTCCAGGTTGACCGGGAAAAAGCGGAAGCGATGGGCGTCTCATTTGATGAAATCAACCAGACGCTCTCCGTTACTCTGGGCTCAAATTACGTCAATGACTATACGAACAACGGCCGCGTTCAACAGGTGATTATTCAGGCCGATGCCCCCTACCGAATGCAGCCTGAGCAGATACTGAAACTATCAGTGAAAAACCGGATGGGTGAGATGGTGCCGTTATCAACGTTCGTGACGATCTCCTGGAACGTTGCGCCGCAGCAGTTGACGCGCTATCAGGGTTATTCTGCTCTTCGCATTACCGGAAATGCGGCGTCAGGAGTATCCAGCGGCACCGCAATGAAGGTTATGGAGAGTTTGTCCAGAGAGTTACCTCAGGGCATGGCGGGCGAGTGGGCCGGGAGTTCATTGCAGGAGAGAAAATCGGAATCTCAGCTTCCGGCCCTTATTGTCCTGTCGATACTGGTCGTGTTTATGGTGCTCGCCGCCCTGTATGAGAGCTGGTCTATTCCTTTTGCGGTCATGCTGGTCGTTCCGTTGGGTCTTATCGGCGCGGTGATAGCAGTGTTTGTTGCCGGCATGACGAATGACGTTTTCTTTAAGGTCGGCCTGATTACGCTTATCGGCCTGTCGACCAAGAACGCCATTCTGATTGTTGAATTTGCCAGGCAGCTCCATCGCCAGGGGCAGCCCCTGCTGGCGGCAACCATTCATGCCGCCAGCCAGCGCCTGCGTCCGATTCTGATGACATCGTTAGCCTTCAGCTTAGGGGTTGTTCCGTTGATGCTGGCCAGGGGGGCGAGCGACAGTACGCAGCATGCCATCGGTACCGGCGTATTTGGCGGCATGATTAGCGGTACGCTTCTCGCGATCTTCTTCGTACCGGTTTTCTTTATCGTCATTGCGCGTTTCGTCGACAACATCAGGAAAGCGTAAATACCCTGGTGGAATCACGCTGCCTCTCTGGTTGGATGAGGCGAAGCTGTTGCCGGGTGATATACTGGACGAATGCTGAAATTTTGAGCCCCCGCGAGTCCGCGGTGCATTCTTCGGGGCAGGCGTCTTCGGAGAAGTGCGAGAAATATCGTGACACAAGGGGCTGTGAGTGGGCTATAATTTCGAGCTAATTTCGAATGATTTTGAAATACTGCCTGTAACGCTATGAATTACAAGGCAAAATTAGCAATGAATATAAGGATTAAAGCTATGGGTTTTCTTTCCGGTAAGCGCATTCTGGTAACTGGCGTTGCCAGCAAACTGTCCATCGCATACGGCATCGCACAGGCAATGCATCGCGAAGGCGCTGAGCTGGCGTTCACCTACCAGAACGACAAGCTGAAAGGCCGTGTTGAAGAGTTTGCCGCGCAGCTGGGTTCCAGCATTGTTCTGGAATGTGACGTTGCACAAGACGAAAGCATCGACGGCATGTTTGCTGAACTGGCAAAAGCATGGCCGAAATTCGACGGTTTCGTTCACTCCATCGGCTTCGCTCCTGGCGACCAGCTGGACGGCGACTACGTGAACGCGGTTACCCGTGATGGCTTCAAAATCGCGCACGACATCAGCTCCTACAGCTTCGTTGCGATGGCGAAATCCTGCCGCGCGATGCTGAACCCGGGCGCAGCCCTGCTGACCCTGTCCTACCTGGGCGCTGAACGTGCTATCCCTAACTACAACGTTATGGGTCTGGCTAAAGCGTCTCTGGAAGCGAACGTACGCTACATGGCGAACGCAATGGGTCCTGAAGGCGTGCGCGTTAACGCCATCTCTGCAGGTCCTATCCGCACCCTGGCCGCTTCCGGTATTAAAGATTTCCGTAAAATGCTGGCACACTGCGAAGCGGTTACCCCGATTCGTCGTACCGTTACCATTGAAGATGTGGGTAACTCTGCAGCATTCCTGTGCTCTGACCTTTCCGCGGGTATCTCCGGCGAAGTGGTTCACGTTGACGGCGGCTTCAACATCGCTGCAATGAACGAGCTGGAAATTAAATAAGCTGTGACTCTCTTCCCGCCCGGGAAGAGAGTATTTCCCCCCGCGTCACCCCTTCGTTATTCCGTTCTGCTATTTGTTATCACCTAACAATATTTTTCCCTTTATCTGCCTTACGCCAGGATATTGATCGCCATTTTGAGATCAAGGAACGCACATGGAACAACGCCGTTTTTCCGGCAAAGGCCACTGGTATCATGAAACCCAGTCAAACCACGCGCAGACGGATGTTCTGCCCCTGGTGCCCGAAGCCGCTAACGTCGACGATCGTTTTTTGCTCGATTTAGCCTTGCCTGATGAGATTGTCGCCGCCTGTTCTGGCTGGCTTACCCCTGCCAGAGCCTTATGCCACCAGCTGTTTCCGCTCTCGATCCCCGTGAACCGCCTGCATACGCTCAGCGCTTACGATCGGCTCAGTACCGCGCTAACGGTCGCACAGGCCTGTGGCGTTCAGCGGCTCTGTAACCACTACGCCGCCCTGCTCGCCCCGCTTCCCGGCCCGGACTCCTCGCGCGAAAGCAACCGCCGCCTGGCACAGATCACCCAGTATGCTCGCCAGCTCGCCAGCTCTCCTGATGTCATTGATGATAAAGCGCAGAACCAGCTTGATGAGGTGGGCCTGTCAACGTATGACATTGTGGTGATAAACCAGATTATAGGGTTTATCGGTTTTCAGGCGCGCGTCGTCGCGATTTTTCAGGCGCTGTTGGGACATCCTGTTCGCTGGTTGCCAGGCCATCATATTCAGCCGCACACGCTTCCCGCGAGCCACGATGCATGGGTGCCGCTTTTGCCCGTCGTGGAGCTGCGCTATGCGAGTGCGCATCAGCTTGAGTCGCTGTCTCGCTGGCAAGCCGAACCCGCGCTGGAGGCGCTGACGCCGGTGCTTTGCCATGAGCCGTCGCTGCTCGACCTGACCGGAGAGATCCTGTTAAACAGCCGCGCAGAGATCCCGCAGACCTCCCCCGCACTTTCGGCGGCGGTCGAACTGCTGACCCGCTCTCCGGACCGCTTCAGCGCCGCGCAGTTTACCCCGCTCACGGATCAAGGACTCCAGGGCGAATATGCCATCACGCTGCTTACCCAAAGTGCGTTTGATGGCTGGCTCGATCGTCTGAAAGTGGCGTTTGGTAAAGAGGAATAACCACACTCATTACCCAAAGACCGCTTGCTGAGACAGTGAGAATCGCGTAAAACTGTCAGCCGCTCAATGGCTACGAAAATAGAACATTATGTTTCAGGACAACCCGCTGCTAGCGCAGCTTAAACAGCAACTGCATTCCCAGACGCCGCGTGCAGAAGGGGTCGTAAAAGCCACGGAAAAGGGCTTTGGCTTCCTTGAGGTTGACGCGCAGAAAAGCTACTTCATTCCGCCACCGCAGATGAAGAAAGTGATGCATGGCGATCGCGTCATGGCCGTCATTCATACCGAGAAGGATCGCGAGTCCGCGGAACCGGAAGAACTGATCGAACCGTTCCTGACCCGTTTTGTGGGTAAGGTGCAGCGAAAAGACGATCGGCTTTCTATCGTGCCGGATCATCCCCTGCTGAAAGATGCCATTCCCTGCCGCGCCGCCCGTGGCGTTGAGCATGATTTTAAAGAAGGTGACTGGGCCGTAGCAGAAATGCGCCGTCATCCTCTGAAAGGCGATCGCGGTTTTTATGCTGAGTTGACCCAATTCATCACCTTTGGCGCCGACCATTTCGTGCCATGGTGGGTCACGCTGGCACGCCACAATCTTGAAAAAGAAGCGCCGAACGGCGTAGCGACCGAGATGCAGGACGAAGGTCTGACGCGTCGCGATCTCACCGCGCTGGAGTTTGTCACCATCGACAGCGCCAGCACTGAAGATATGGACGATGCGCTCTACGCTGAAGAGAGCGACGATGGCAAACTGCATCTGACCGTCGCCATTGCCGATCCCACCGCCTGGATTGCCGAAGGCAGCAAGCTGGATGACGCGGCGAAAATCCGCGCCTTCACCAACTACCTGCCGGGCTTCAACATTCCGATGCTGCCGCGCGAATTGTCAGACGATCTTTGCTCGCTGCGTCCAAATGAAGTGCGCCCGGTCCTTGCCTGCCGCATGACCATTGCTGCGGATGGCGCGATTGAAGACGATATCGAGTTCTTTGCTGCCACTATCGAATCGAAAGCCAAGCTGGCCTACGATAACGTGTCCGACTGGCTTGAAAATACCGGTAGCTGGAAACCTGAATCAGACGCCATTGCCGCGCAGATCCGTCTGCTGCATCGCATCTGTCTCAACCGCGGCGAGTGGCGTCAAACCCATGCGCTGGTGTTCAAAGATCGCCCGGATTATCGCTTTGTTCTGGGTGAGAAAGGCGAAGTGCTGGATATCGTGGCCGAACCGCGACGCATTGCGAACCGCATTGTTGAAGAAGCGATGATTTCCGCCAACATCTGCGCCGCACGCGTGTTGCGCGACAAGCTGGGCTTTGGCATTTACAACGTCCACACCGGGTTTGATCCGGCGAATACCGAAGCGCTGGCGGCCCTGCTGAAGAATCACGATGTGCACGTTGATCCGGAAGAAGTGCTGACCCTGCCGGGCTTCTGCAAGCTTCGCCGCGAACTGGACGCGCAGCCGTCGGGCTTCCTGGACAGCCGCATTCGTCGCTTCCAGTCATTCGCGGAAATCAGTACCGAGCCGGGCCCGCACTTTGGTCTTGGCCTCGAAGCATACGCCACCTGGACATCGCCAATCCGTAAGTATGGCGATATGGTTAACCACCGTCTGCTGAAAGCGATTATCAAAGGCGAAACCGTTGCTCGTCCTCAGGAAGACACCACGCTGCAGATGGCCGATCGCCGCCGTCTGAATCGCATGGCGGAACGTGACGTTGGAGACTGGCTGTACGCACGCTTCCTGCAGGATAAAGCCGGGACGGATACCCGTTTCGCCGCAGAGATCATCGACATCAGCCGCGGGGGGATGCGCGTCCGCCTGGTCGATAACGGTGCTGTCGCGTTTATTCCTGCGCCGTTCCTGCATGCGGTTCGTGACGAAATGGTCTGTAGTCAGGAAAACGGTACCGTGCAAATTAAAGGCGAAACAGTTTACAAGGTCACCGACGTGATTGACGTTACTATTGCCGAAGTTCGCATGGAAACCCGCAGTATTATCGCGCGTCCTGTCGCCTGATAACCGGTTCAATTGTCGGTCCTTTCCTTCGGGGAAAGGCCGGCAATTTTTCTGTTTATCCCCGCCACAAAATCATTATTTTTCCTTACTATTTTCAGTCTCCCTTCGCCCAAATTCGCCATAATTATCTACAGTAAAAGAGTGTTGTTATATTCGGTTACGTGAATTTTTATACGCTCAGTATCCTTTTTAGCCTGACTCGTTTTATTATAAGAAATTAGGGAAAAACAATAAGTTCACTTCGGTTTTGCCGCTGTTCCTCAACGGAAAAGTCGACTGCAAATGAATAATTTGTGCGCTAATGAAAGCTGCGGGAGAAAACATGATGGACGATCTGGAGCCGAATTTGCTGTTTCGCTACATGGGGACTCACAGCCCGTGGTGGCGCTTGTCAGCTGACAGCAACGCTCTGCACCTTTCCACCAGCGAAAATGCCAATGTCACGCAGGTCGTGGCGCTGGACGATGAACAGGCCGATCTCATCCGTCATTTAAACGTTATCACCTCCAGCATTTCAATGTCGCTCTCCCTCTACGGTGAAGATGTTCCGGTTCATCTTGTGGGCCGTAAAATTACCCGTAATGAGTGGGCCGGAACCGCTTCTGCCTGGAACGATACCCCCTCCGTGGCACGCGATCTGGCTCAGGGGCTCTCTTTCGCGGAACAGGTTGTCTCAGAGGCTAACTCCGTCATTGTTATTCTCGATCGGCACGGCAATATCCAGCGTTTTAATCGGCTTAGCGAAGAGTACACCGGCCTGAAAGAACATGAAGTCATTGGCCAGAACGTCTTTAAGCTGTTTATGAGCCGCAGCGAAGCGGCAGCTTCAAAGCGCAATATTACCGGTTTTTTTCGCAACGGCAGCTCCTACGAAGTCGAACGCTGGATCAAAACGCGTAAAGGGCAACGGCTGTTTCTGTTCAGAAACAAATTCGTTCACAGCGGCAGCGGTAAAAATGAAATTTTCCTTATCTGTTCCGGGACCGATATTACCGAGGAGCGCCGCGCTCAGGAGCGGCTGCGCGTGCTGGCCAATACCGATACCATCACCGGCTTGCCAAATCGCAATGCGATCCACGACCTGATTTCTGACGCCATCGCCAACCGTGGGGACACGCAGGTGGGCGTGGTGTATCTCGATCTGGATAATTTTAAAAAGGTCAACGACGCTTACGGGCATATGTTTGGCGATCAGCTGTTACAGGCCGTTGCCCTCGCCATTTTGAGCTGTCTGGATGAGGAACAGGTGCTGGCGCGACTTGGCGGTGATGAGTTTATCGTCATGGCCACCAATACCTCTCAGGGCTCTCTGGAGGCGATGGCATCGCGCATTTTAACCCGTCTGCGCCAACCGTTCCGCATCGGGCTGATTGAGATTTATACCGGTTGCTCCCTGGGCATCGCCCTCGCCCCTCAGCATGGCAACGACCGGGAAAGCGTCATTCGTAACGCCGATACCGCCATGTACACCGCCAAAGAGAACGGCCGGGGCAAGTTCTGCGTCTTCTCGCCCGAGATGAACCAGCGCGTGTTTGAGTATCTCTGGCTGGATACCAACCTGCGTAAGGCGCTGGATAACGATCAGCTCCTGATTCACTACCAGCCGAAAATCACCTGGCGCGGGGAAGTCAGAAGCCTTGAAGCGCTGGTCCGCTGGCAATCACCAGAACGGGGTTTGATCCCGCCGCTGGAGTTTATCTCTTATGCCGAGGAGTCGGGGTTGATTGTGCCGCTGGGCCGCTGGGTGATGCTCGATGTGGTTCGCCAGGTGGCGAAATGGCGTGATAAGGGAATAAACCTGCGCGTGGCGGTGAACGTCTCTGCCCGCCAGCTGGCCGACCAGACTATTTTCAGTGACTTAAAGCAGGCGCTGAAGGATCTGAATTTTGAATACTGCCCTGTCGATGTCGAATTAACCGAAAGCTGTCTTATCGAGAACGAAGAGCTGGCGCTGTCCGTGATCCAGCAGTTCAGCCGACTCGGGGCGCAAATTCATCTGGATGATTTTGGCACCGGCTACTCTTCCCTTTCTCAACTGGCCCGCTTCCCTATCGATGCCATTAAACTCGATCAATCGTTTGTCAGGGATATTCATAAGCAGTCCATCTCCCAGTCTCTGGTGCGCGCTATCGTCGCGGTGGCGCAGGCGTTAAATCTGCAGGTGATTGCCGAAGGTGTGGAAAGCGCAAAAGAAGACGCCTTTCTCACCAAGAACGGCGTCAACGAACGGCAGGGTTTTCTGTTTGCTAAGCCGATGCCCGCTGCCGCATTCGAGCGATGGCTAAAACGATATCAAGCGCGAAATCAACGTTAACTGGCTTTACGCAACCCCGCCGCGTGATGGCGGTTTTGCAGCGTGACCAGACGCTCCATGTAGGCGATATCTTTCGGTTCGAGGCAGAAAGCGGCATCAACCCAGTCTTCCGTGATATCCATCAGTTCACTGCGGGGCAATTGCAGAACGCGCGTGCGGGCGCGCAGCATCGCCCTTACGCCATTCAGTTTTGGCCGCAGCGTATCGATGAAGGTTCGGGTGGAGACATAGCTTTGTCCGGGCTCAAACAGGACATCCACCAGCCCGTGCTGTTCATACCATTCAGCCGTATGGGATTCCCCTTTATAGATGAGTTCCTCCGCCAGCTTCATGCCAGAACGGCGTGCAACCAGGGAATATCCCCCCATACCCGGAAACAGGTTGAAGGCAATCTCCGGAAAACCCAGACGGGCATCGCGCTGAGCCAGGACGAAATGGTGCGCCAGAGCGGCCTCAAACCCGCCCCCTAACGCACTGCCTTCGACCATCGCCAGTGAGATGGCCCCGGTATCAAACCCCCGTGAGGCCGCATGGACGCAATCAACGCAGGCGCGAGCGTACGCCCGTAACGCCTCCCGACGTCCGTTCTGAATGCACTCGACGAAGAACTGTAAATCACCGCCCACATTGTACATATCGGGAACCAGCGAACCGGTTACCCAAAAATCAACCGCAAAGCCAGACTGGCGAACCAGCCATGAGAAGTTCATGATCTCCTCAATTAACGCATGGTTAAAACAAGGCCGTGGCTGGGCCCGCAACATCATCCAGACGGTGTGACGCTCCGCTTCGTAATACCCTGACAGCTGCGTGAACCGTTCAGTATCGGTAAACAGTGTGCAGGTAGGCTGATTGATAACTGTCATAGTCTAATTCCTCTTATAAAAAAGCGCCTTGCGCGCCGTTTTAGACTAATCCACTCAATAAGCCCACTGCATGAGGGGGAATAAATTTATCACTTACGTTTATGTAATTTAGTTATTGCATTTTTTCCCTTCTCTTTTGATCCTAATTTCTGCATCATTGAAAATATTAACTTTTCGCGCCTGGGGTGAGATTATGTCTACTATTGACGCACAAGCTGTAGCACAACGAATTGATACCGTGCTGGATATCCTGGTGGCGGGCGATTATCACTCTGCTATCCGTAATCTCGAGATCCTGAAGTCTGAACTTCTTGCTCAGAATGGTGCTGACAACGCGCCTGAAAACAGACAGCCAAAAGCGCCGTGGGAAGTTTAACCCCACCGTCTCCGACCTCGTTTCGCTTTATTAAATGGATGCTATGAATTCCCGACAACAACTCATTTTGCAGATGGTCATCGATCAGGGACGCGTAAGCGTAGTCGATCTCGCTAAAACCACCGGCGTGTCTGAAGTCACAATCCGTCAGGATCTTAATCTGCTGGAAAAACAGAGCTACCTGCGTCGCGCGCACGGATATGCTGTCCCGCTGGACAGTGATGACGTTGAGACGCGCATGATGAATAACTACGCGCTCAAACGTGAACTGGCGGAATTTGCCGCGTCCCTGGTGAACAACGGCGAGACCGTTTTTATTGAAAACGGCAGCAGTAATGCCCTTCTGGCACGCACGCTTGCCGATCAAAAGGACGTTACTATCATCACCGTCAGCAGCTATATCGCGCATTTGCTCAAAGAGACGCGCTGCGAGGTGATTCTTCTCGGGGGTATTTACCAGAAAAAAAGCGAAAGCATGGTAGGCCCGCTGACCCGTCAGTATGTCCAGCAGGTTCATTTCAGCAAGGCCTTTATCGGGATTGACGGCTGGCAACCGGAGACAGGTTTTACCGGTCGGGATATGATGCGCTCTGACGTTGTGAATGCTGTGCTGGAAAAAGAGTGTGAAGCCATTGTGCTCACCGACAGCTCTAAATTTGGCGCCGTTCACCCTTATACGATGGGCCCCGCTTCACGCTTTAGCCGCGTGATTACCGACGAAAGATTGAGCGACGCGCACCGTAATAAACTGGAAGATGACGGACTGATCGTCAATATTATTAAAACGACCGCCTGAGTTCCCTCCGCGCCCGAATTTCGGGCGCATACGCCCTTCTTTCTCTGAGATGATTCTTAACCCTGCTTTAAGAGTTTTTACCTGTTTAACCCGCCTTAAAGTCGTAAAATTAATGTTAGCGATATAACAGGAAGTGACTATCACCTGCGTGATTACGTAACGCCTGCGCGACCAGCTTTCACGGAGAACAGAATTAAGTATTCGATTCGTCTATACTTAACGTGTACATCTTTCCGTGAATCGATAATTCAGGAGAAAGTATTATGACCTTAACCAGCAAAAAATTAGCCGCCGCTGTTCTGGCAATCACTGTAGCAATGTCCCTGAGCGCATGCTCTAACTGGTCTAAACGTGACCGTAACACCGCTATTGGTGCCGGTGCCGGTGCTCTCGGTGGTGCAGTATTAACGGATGGTAGTACGCTGGGTACATTAGGTGGCGCTGCTGTCGGTGGTATTATCGGTCACCAGGTTGGCAAATAATTATTATCTAAGCCTTCCTCGATATTGCGATATTTAAACGCATTTCAGGTCTGACATACGCACGTATATAACACGAGCCACGGCATCTGCCGTGGCTCATTTATTTTAGCCACCTGCCAGTTTGACTTTCAGGCCTTTGGCTTCCAGCAGCGATTTTATTAAATCGCGTTTATCGCCCTGGATTTCAATAATGCCATCTTTCACGGCACCGCCGCAGCCACATTTCTTTTTCAGCTCGGCCGCCAGCGTTGTCAGTTCAGCATCATCCAGGTCAATGCCGGAGATCAGGCAAACGCCTTTCCCTTTTCGTCCGCTGGTCTGGCGCTGGATCCGAACGATGCCGTCCCCCTTAGGACGTTCCACTTTCGCTTTCGGTTCGTCTATACGCCCACTCTCGGTTGAATAGACCAGACGACTGTTGGAATCGGTCATTACGCCCCCTTTTTCAGCGATGCGTTGATAGCCTTAAGCGTCTCAGCAGGGTTTGCAGACTGCGTCACCGGACGCCCGATGACCATATAGTCAACGCCCGCCGCCAGCGCCTGCTCAGGCGTCATAATGCGGCGCTGATCGCCCACGTCGCTGCCTGCAGGGCGGATCCCCGGCGTGACCAGTTTAAAATCCCGGCCCAGCGCTGATTTGAAACGAACCGCTTCCTGCGCGGAGCAGACGACGCCATCCAGGCCACACTGCTGCGTCAGACGCGCGAGACGTTCGGCATGTTCCGCAGGTGACAACGTCACGCCAAGGTCGCGTAAATCACTTTCGTCCATACTGGTCAGCACGGTGACTGCGATCAACAGCGGCGCATCTTTACCGAACGGCAGGAGCGCCTCACGAGCGGCGGTCATCATTCTTGCCCCACCCGACGCATGGACGTTGACCATCCATACGCCCAGCTCTGCGGCTGCGGCAACGGCGTGGGCCGTAGTATTCGGAATATCATGGAATTTGAGGTCGAGGAAAACGTCAAAGCCGCGCTGTTGCAGATCGCGAACGATTTGCGGTCCAAACAGCGTGAACATCTCTTTGCCAACTTTCAAACGGCAGTCGCGAGGGTCGATACCGTCGACAAACGCCAGTGCGGCGTCACGCTTATTGTAATCAAGCGCAACAACAACAGGAGAATCCGTAATTGCGCGGGAAGTGGAGGATGTAACAGACGTCATGACCAGCCCTTTTCGTCTATGGGCGCGCAGCGGCGCGGAACAGATAAACGGCCAGCATTCTACCTGCCGACGCCGCAAATTGACAGGATCCATTTACGCGCCTGCCAGGCCGGCAAACCGCACGGAGTAAAGGATACGGTAAAAACCATCAGTATGTTGTAACTAAAATGGGGCGTTTTAAAAAATTACTGCCCGTCCAGGCCACGAATTGGCTTGATGGTGGACCAGGCGCGGCAGGAAGGACAGTGCCAGTAGAGCGTATACGCGGTAAAACCACACTTCTGGCAACGATAGCGCGGCTTGCTGCGCACCTGCTCGCCAACCATGTCGCGCAGGACCATCAGGCTCTCTTTGGCGCGCCCTTCTTCAGCATCGTTCAGGTGGTAATCCATCAGCTTATGGAACACCCTCATGGTCGGATGACGCTGCAGCTGGCGCGTAATATACACCTGCGCGGTGTCGCTTCCCTCATACTGCTCAACAACGTCTGAGAGCATCAGTTCAGCGGTGGCGCCGGTATTTTCTTCCACGCAGCGACGCAGGAATGCTACCCACTCTTCCTGCTTGTCCAGCTGTTGATAGCAGGTTTGCAGCATTTCCAGCGTTTCACTGACCAGCTCTTTATCCTGGTCGATAACCCGCAGCAGGCTTTCAACGGCTTTGGCATAGTCGCCATTCGCCATAAAGACGCGCCCCATCATGATGGAGATTCGCGCGCTGTTGCGGTCCGCGGCGGCGCCTTTCTTCAGCAGAGCCATGGCTTTATCCATGTCGTCGTTACCCATCTGCTGAAGCGCAAGCTCACAGTAGAAATGGGCTATCTCAACGCGCTGCTTATCTTTACCCAGCTTCACCAGACGTTCAGCCGTATCAATGGCTTTTTGCCAGTCGCTGGTGGCCTGATAAATCTGCAGGAGCTGCTGCAGCGCGCCGATGCGGAAATCTGTTTCATCCACCAGCTGCGCGAACATATCTTCTGCGCGATCGTACAACCCCGCGGCCATGTAATCACGCCCCAGCTGTTGCACCGCAAGGAGACGTTGATCATAGGTCAGCGAGGCGCTTTCCATCAGGGTCTGGTGAATACGAATGGCGCGATCGACCTCGCCGCGCGAGCGGAACAGGTTACCCAGGGTGAGATGCGCTTCAACCGTCCCTGTATCCTCTTTCAGCATATCGAGGAACAGGTCTACCGCTTTGTCCTGCTGATTACTCAGGAGGAAGTTCACCCCCGCAACGTAGTCGCGGGAGAGCCGGTTGGCCTCATCCTGTTTTGTTTGTTGCGCACTTCTGCGGCCCATATACCAGCCATAGGCTGCGGCTACAGGCAAAAGCAGAAACAACAACTCCAGCATAGTCGATTATTCCTTCACGACCGGCACACCAGAGCTTTCCGGGATGTCAGACGCAGGGGCAATGTTATTTTCGAGTCGCTTAATTTTACGTTCAGCGCGCGCAAGAGAAACACGGACTTTCAACCAGAACAGACCGCAAACCAGCCAGCCAATGGCAAAACCAGCAGCAAATAAGACCGCCAGCAGGCTCGAGACGCGATACTCACCCTGAGCCAGCAGATAGTTAAACGTCACCTGCTGATCGTTTTGTGCACCCAACGTGACTGAAATGACAAAAATCGCCAATACCAGTAAGAAAATGAGTAAATATTTCACATTACTTCCCGTTATGTGGTTCAAGCGAATAAAGTGTGTTCAACTCACCGCAATCAGCCTTATAAACTACCATTTTAGCGACGGGCGCGAAACGGAAAAAGTGACGCGCCAGTCATGTATCTATGGGCATAATACGGTTTATCAACCGTCAGGCGTCCGTTTGGTCCCTTTCGGCTATTTCTTCTTTCTCTTCTGGCGGTGGTGTAAGCGGGCCGCAGAATCGTTCAGCGAGCCAGGTCGCCAGCGTCACCAGCAGCCATGAGATCAGCGTGGCAACGACCAGGTCCCGCGGCCAGTGCATCCCCAGCAGTAAGCGGCTGCCCATAACCCCTGTCGCCCAGACCAGTAAAATCACAAGCGTGACCGTTCGACGCCTTGGCCACAGCAGCCCCACCCCCAGTAACGCCCAGCTGGCCGCAAACATGGTGTGACCGGAAGGAAACGCGAATCCCGTCTCTTTCTCCCAGTGTTTACGCAAGAATTTCGGGATATCCTGCTGTTCCGCAAGCTGTTCTTTCACCAGCGTCCCGCGATCTTTACGCTTTAAATTGTAGAACTCATCCACCGGAACATGATGCGTTTTTTCCAGCCAGACGACAAAAGGACGCGGTTCCTGAACGCGATCTTTTACCCAGGACTTCACGCCCTGACCAACAAGGATAGCGCCTCCGAGGATCGCAAAAAGCATCAGCGCCGCACGCAAACGAAAGCGCAGGCACCACAGAAACCAGGCGCAGAGAAGGACATGGGTAATAATTCCCCACGGCTGGGTGACCGTTTCCGTTATCCAGTATAACGTTTTCAGCCACGTGGCATTCTGCCCCGGCTGCCACATCCAGCCTGAGAGCCATACGGCCAGGGGCATAATCAGTAAAATGGCCGCGCCTGCTGCCGTACGTCTGGCGATTGAAAGCATGTCTTCTCCTTTTTCGCTAAGCCTCACAATCATAACTGAAATTCATTCGATGGGTGGATATGTCGGATCGTGCGTTTAACGTTCATATAGCATGGTGCCTATTAGGCGAACCTGCTGAGCTTGTGGCAAAATGAACTGATACAGAAAGCAAAACAGGGCAAAGGCACGAAACGTGTCAGCCTACTCTGGAGAATCACATGCAGCTTAAACGTGTGGCAGAAGCCAAACTGCCAACCCCATGGGGCGATTTCCTGATGGTGGGTTTTGAAGAACTGGCAACCGGACAGGATCATGTCGCGCTGGTGTATGGCGATATTTCAGGGCAGACGCCGGTGCTGTCTCGCGTCCATTCAGAGTGTCTTACCGGCGACGCGCTGTTCAGCCTGCGCTGTGATTGTGGTTTCCAGCTGGAAGCCGCCCTGTCTCATATTGCAGAAGAAGGCCGCGGCGTGCTGCTTTATCACCGTCAGGAAGGTCGTAATATTGGTCTGCTGAATAAAATCCGCGCTTACGCGCTTCAGGACCAGGGCTACGATACGGTGGAAGCAAACCATCAGCTCGGCTTTGCCGCTGACGAGCGCGACTTCACCTTGTGCGCCGATATGTTCAAGCTGCTGGGCGTGGACGAAGTTCGTCTGCTGACCAATAACCCGAAAAAAGTGGAGATCCTGACCGAAGCGGGGATCAACATCGTCGAGCGTGTACCGCTGATTGTCGGCCGTAACCCGAAAAACGCCCACTACCTGGATACTAAAGCTGCCAAAATGGGCCATCTGCTGAAAGAGTGATATAAAAAGCCCGGCACGCGTGCCGGGCTCGTTCATCAATCCAGCATCTTACGAATCACATAATGTAAAATGCCGTCGTTCTGGTAGTAGGTCAGTTCGGTTGCCGTATCAATACGGCATCGGCAATCCAGCACCTCGGTTTTGCCGTCTGCCCGCGTTAACGTTACCGGCACCGTTTTACCCGGCTGCAGGTTTTGCAGGCCGCTAATGTCAATCTGCTCTTCCCCGGTCAGGCCCAGCGTTTTACGCGTCACACCCTGCGGGAACTCAAGCGGCAGGATCCCCATACCAATCAGATTCGAGCGGTGAATACGTTCGAACGATTCGGCGATGACCACGCGAACGCCAAGCAGACGCGGACCTTTCGCCGCCCAGTCGCGGCTGGAGCCGGAACCGTACTCTTTCCCGGCAATCACCGCCAGCGGCGTACCTGCCTGTTGATATTTGACCGCCGCATCATAAATCGACACCACTTCCGTCCCCGGCAGATAGCGCGTCATGCCCCCTTCCACGCCCGGTACCATTTCGTTACGAATGCGGATGTTGGCAAACGTCCCGCGCATCATGACTTCATGATTCCCGCGGCGCGATCCGTAGGAGTTAAAATCACGACGTTCGACGCCCCGGCTTTGCAGATAACGACCCGCCGGGCTATCGGCTTTGATACTCCCCGCCGGAGAGATGTGGTCAGTTGTGACAGAATCCCCCAGCATCGCCAGGATACGCGCGCCGTGGATATCCTTAAGCGGCGCCGGCTCGGCCAGCATCTCATCAAAGAACGGCGACAGACGAATATAGGTCGAGTCATCCTGCCAGTCATAGGTATCAGAGCCAATGACGTTGATGGCTTTCCATTCCGGCGTGCCTTCAAAGACCTCCGCATACTCTTTGCGGAACATCTCGGTTGAGACCTTTTCAACGGCCAGCGCGATTTCACGCGAAGATGGCCAGATATCTTTCAGATAGACAGGGTCATTCTTGCGATCGTGGCCAATCGGATCGGTCACCAGGTTGATATTCATGTTCCCTGCCAGGGCATAAGCGACCACCAGCGGCGGTGAGGCCAGCCAGTTGGTTTTTACCAGCGGGTGAATACGCCCTTCAAAGTTTCGGTTGCCGGACAGGACCGCGCCTACCGTCAGGTCACCCTGCTTAATCGCCGTTTCAATGGGTTCAGGCAGTGGACCAGAGTTACCAATACAGGTCGTACAGCCGTAGCCCACGAGGTTAAAGCCCAGCTCGTCAAGGTACGGCGTCAGTTTGGCCTGCGCCAGGTAATCCGACACCACTTTGGATCCCGGGGCCAGCGAGGCCTTGACCCATGGCTGAGGTTTTAGCCCAAGCTCTACCGCCTTTTTAGCCAGCAGACCGGCTGCCATCAATACGCTGGGGTTGGACGTGTTGGTGCAGGAGGTAATGGCGGCAATCACCACCGCACCATCCGGAAGCTGATACTGATGTCCGTTCAGAACATAGTCGACGGGACGATGGTCCTTCTGCGCCACGTTTACTTCCAGCGCATTGCTGGCGGCAAAGGCTTTTGGCACGTCACTCAGCGCAACCCTGTCCTGCGGGCGTTTCGGCCCTGCGAGGCTCGCTTCGACGCTTCCCATATCGAGTTCAAGCGTGCTGGTGAAAACAGGCTCATCGCCCGGATTGCGCCACATGCCCTGCGCTTTGGTGTACGCTTCCACCAGCGCGACCTGCTCTTCGCTACGTCCGCTAAGACGCATGTATTCCAGCGTCACATCATCAATAGGGAAAAAGCCGCAGGTTGCACCGTATTCCGGCGCCATATTGGCAATGGTGGCGCGGTCGGCCAGCGGCAGTGAATCCAGTCCGTCACCGTAGAATTCGACAAACTTGCCTACCACACCATGCTTACGCAGCATCTGGGTGACGGTAAGCACCAGATCGGTGGCGGTAATGCCTTCAGACAGCCTGCCGGTGAGCTTGAAGCCCACCACATCCGGGATAAGCATGGACACCGGCTGGCCGAGCATGGCCGCTTCCGCTTCGATACCCCCGACGCCCCAGCCCAACACACCCAGACCGTTGATCATGGTGGTATGGGAGTCCGTACCCACCAGCGTGTCCGGATAGGCGACCCACTCTTTATCCTGCAATTCGCTCCAGACGGCTTTACCCAGATATTCAAGGTTAACCTGGTGACAAATACCGGTACCTGGCGGGACCACGCTAAACCGGCTGAACGCCTGCTGCCCCCACTTCAGGAACACGTAGCGCTCGTGGTTACGCTCCATCTCCAGACGCACGTTCTCGCCAAAGGCGTCGTCATCACCAAAGCGATCGACGGTTACGGAGTGGTCAATGACGAGGTCAACAGGGGAAAGCGGATTCACTTTTGCCGTATCTCCGCCCAGACGCTTAACGGCCTCGCGCATCGCGGCCAAATCAACGACGGCAGGAACGCCGGTAAAGTCCTGCATCAGCACCCTTGCCGGGCGGTAGGCGATTTCTCTGTCGGCATGGGCTTTTTCAAGCCACCCTGCCAGCGCCTGGATATCATCGAGGGTGACAGAGTCACCGTCCTGCCAGCGCAATAGATTTTCCAGTAAAACTTTCAATGACTTGGGTAAACGCGAAATGTCCCCAAGCGTTCTGGCAGCCAGCGGCAGGCTGTAGTAATGCCAGGTTTTGTTTTCTGCCTGTAATGTGTCCTTACTGGCTTCGCGTAGGGTTAACGACATAAGCTCCTCCTTAATCACAGAGATGCCCTGACAATCATCAGGGCCGTAATTAAAGATAACACAAAGATGTCGTAACGTTTTGATAACAACCCAAATTGATAAATTTAGGATTGGTCCAGAACAGGAAAACAAAAAACCCCGCCGTAGCGAGGTTTTACAATTTAGTGGAGGGCCAACCAGATGAGCTGACTCCAGAACAGAATCGACACGGTAAAAACGCCGATCCATGACCAGTATTTGTGAGACGTCATGTTATTCATCATAGGGACACCAGGCATTATTTATAAAACGTTCCGAGGTTTGACCTCAGTGCTATATTGCTGATGTGTATTTATTAAAGAGTACAAAAGTGCAGAGTCGATATTCAGACTATTTGCATCATTACGCAATTAACTAAATTATTGTTTTTTGGGTTCGTCTTCTGCGAACACATCAATAAACGCTTGCTGCTGCGGCGTCAGTTTCCAGGACGCGGGTACAACAGTCGCAGGTGCTTTACGCCCTCTGTGGCCATTGTCACGATGCTGACACATCTGTTTTACCGAAGCTGTACGTACCGTCACTGCCATATTTAACCCCAATATTTCCAGGCCAGGAGAGCAACCACCACCCAAAACAGGGTAGAGACGAGAAAGACCGCCAGCCAGGCTTTACGCTTGAGCGCAGGATCCCTTTGCGGTTCTTCACTTCCTGAAGGCATTGCTAACCTCATACAATCGACATCGCTTATCATTTAGGACCAAACAATTGGTACAATTAATCATCTGTTGAGATAAATCCTAAAGAAACTTTAGCCGAAAAGCCAGTGAATTTACGCACTAGGAGGTATGAAATATTCAATCTTTTGACCAGAAATAAATAATTGAAAAGAAAAATTTGCGAAGGCGTAAATTAGTTTCTACTTTTGTCGCCAATTCACGACATTATAACCTTACGGATTAAATGGATAATGACATTGTATGACAGGGGATACGTAGATGATGATAATTCTAATTTAGCTTTGAGGCGTTATTTCGGTATCTTTCCCTGAGGGAAAGATACCGGGTGTGATTATTTTTCGGGGAGTTTGATGTCTTTAAACATCTCTTCAATATCTTCATTTGAGCGTAATGCAACGGCGGTATCAACCACATCACGCGTTAAATGAGGGGCAAAGCGCTGAATAAAATCATACATATAGCTGCGCAGGAAGGTGCTGCGACGGAATCCAATCTTTGTAGTGCTATGACTGAAAACATCGTGCGCATCAAGACGCACCAGGTCAGGGTCTGACACCGGATCCACCGCCATGCTGGCAATGACGCCCACCCCCAGACCAAGCCGCACATAGGTCTTAATCACGTCTGCATCCGTCGCGGTAAAGACAATGCGCGGCGTTAGCCCTGCCCGGTTAAAGGCCGTATCAAGCTCGGAGCGACCGGTAAAGCCAAACGTATACGTCACCAATGGATACTGCGCCAGCTCTTCGATAGAGACCGAGCCTTTACCCGCCAGGGGGTGATCCGGGGTCACCACGATAGAACGGTTCCAATGATAGCATGGAAGCATGACCAGATCGTCATAGAGGTGAAGCGCTTCGGTGGCGATGGCAAAGTCTGCATTACCCTTGGAAACGGCTTCTGCAATTTGCGTTGGCGAGCCCTGGTGCATATGCAAAGAGACGCGGGGATAACGCTCGATAAAGCCTTTGATGACACCGGGAAGCGCATAGCGCGCCTGGGTATGTGTCGTGGCAATATACAGCGAACCTTTATCCGGCCAGGTGTGTTCCCCTGCCACTGACTTAATCGCATCGACTTTAGAGAGGACTTCCCGCGCAATGCGGATGATTTCCTGACCCGCAGGCGTCACTTGAGTGAGATGCTTACCGCTGCGGGCAAATATCTGGATACCTAACTCATCCTCCAGCATACGAACTTGTTTGCTGATGCCCGGTTGCGAGGTATACAACCCCTCGGCGGTAGAAGAGACGTTAAGGTTATGATTCACCACCTCAACGATATAACGAAGCTGCTGTAATTTCATGCCAGACCATCCGATTTAGCGCATGCGGTCAATCGCTTAAGACGATTTAATAATAAGAAACAGGTTAACTATAACCACTATATCATTTATAGCCTGACTGTATAGTACGGAACAAAAAATAATAACAAGGCAATAAAAAAGGGCCGGAAATCCGGCCCTTTTAAAGGTAAGTTACGGTAAGGGAAGATTATTTCTTGCCTTCAACCCATTTGCCATCGACAAAGAAAGCTGACCATCCGGTCGCTTTACCCTCTTTCTCGGCCGCAACATACTGCTGCTTGGTTTTACGGCTAAACCGTACCACGGTTTTGTTGCCTTCCGGATCCTGCTGTGGCGCATCGGCCAGATAACGCAGTTTCTCAGGCAGACGATCGCGGAAGCGATGCAGCTCTTCCACCAGCGGCGCGCGCGTTTCACGCGATTTCGGGAAGGTGTTGGCGGCCAGGAAGACACCCGCAGCGCCGTCACGCAGCACAAAGTACGCGTCAGATTTCTCGCACGGCAGTTCTGGCAGCGGAACCGGATCTTCCTTCGGCGGAGCCACTTCACCATTACGCAGAATTTTACGCGTGTTTTTACACTCGTCGTTGGTACAGGCCATGTACTTACCGAAACGCCCCATTTTCAGGTGCATTTCAGAGCCACACTTCTCGCACTCTACAATCGGGCCGTCATAGCCTTTAATGCGGAACTCGCCCTCTTCGATCTCATACCCGTCACACGTTGGGTTATTACCGCAGACGTGCAGCTTACGTTTTGGATCGATCAGGTAGCTGTCCATTGCCGTGCCGCATTTTTTGCAGCGGCGTTTGGCACGCAGAGCGTTAGTTTCCGCATCGTCACCTTCCAGCACGTTGAGAACTTCGTTCTCAGGCACCAGGTTGATGGTGGTTTTGCAGCGCTCTTTTGGCGACAGCGCGTAGCCGGAGCAGCCAAGGAACACGCCCGTCGTGGCAGTACGGATCCCCATCTTGCGACCACAGGTTGGGCAGTCGATGCTGGTCAGAACCATCTGGTTAGGCAGCATGCCACCCTCTTCAGGATCCTTCTCCGCTTTCTCAAGCTGGTCGGTAAAGTCGCTGAAGAAGCTGTCGAGGACCTTTTTCCATTCCGCCTGATGGCTGGCAACCTGGTCGAGGCTGTCTTCCATTTGCGCGGTAAAATCGTAGTTCATCAACTCGCGGAAGTTAGCTTCGAGACGATCGGTGACGATCTCACCCATTTTTTCCGCATAGAAACGACGGTTTTCAGCGCGTACGTAACCACGGTCCTGAATCGTAGAGATGATGGACGCATAGGTCGACGGACGGCCAATACCGCGTTTTTCCAGCTCTTTCACCAGGGACGCTTCACTGAAGCGCGCAGGCGGCTTGGTGAAGTGCTGGGCTGGCACGAGATCAACCAGCGAGAGCTCATCCCCTTTGTTCACTGCCGGCAGCGTTCGGTCTTCATCACCTTTACGCAGCGCAGGCATCACTTTCGTCCAGCCGTCGAAACGCAGGATACGGCCACGCGCTTTGAGACGGAAATCACCCGCACCAACGGTCAGCGTGGTGGAGTCATACTGTGCCGGGGTCATCTGGCACGCCACGAACTGGCGCCAGATCAGCTGATACAGCTTCTGCGCGTCGGCTTCCATGTCTTTCAGTGATTCCGCTAACACAGAGACATCAGAAGGACGAATCGCTTCGTGTGCTTCCTGAGAGTTCTCTTTGCTGGCGAACTGGTTAGCGCTTTCCGGCAGGTATTTCTTACCGAAGTTGTCGCTGATGTAGCCGCGCACCATGTTGACCGCGTCCTGGCTCAGGTTGGTTGAGTCGGTACGCATGTAGGTGATGTAGCCCGCTTCATACAGGCGCTGAGCCATCATCATGGTCTTCTTCACGCCGTAACCCAGACGCGTGCTTGCAGCCTGTTGCAGCGTTGAGGTAATAAACGGCGCACCCGGCTTGCTGCTGGTCGGTTTGTCTTCACGTTCCAGCACCTGGTAGCGTGCTTTTTCCAGCAGCGCTACGGCGGCCATGGTCTGGTCGCGGTTTTCTGGACGGAAAGGCTTATCGTTCTGATGGCTGACCTGCAGCGGCAGAGCGTCACCGCCCGGCGTGGTCACATTGGCGTCAACTTCCCAGAACTCTTCCGGCACGAAGGCTTTAATCTCGCGCTCACGCTCAACGACCAGACGCACGGCGACGGATTGCACACGCCCTGCTGACAGGCCACGGGCAATCTTCTTCCACAGCAGTGGAGAAACCATGTAGCCCACAACGCGGTCCATAAAGCGACGTGCCTGCTGTGCGTTTACACGGTCAATATTCAGTTCGCCCGGCTTCTCAAACGCCTGACGAATCGCATTCTTCGTAATTTCGTTAAACACTACACGACTGTAGCGTTTGTCATCACCACCAATCACTTCCCGCAGGTGCCACGCAATGGCTTCCCCTTCGCGGTCAAGGTCGGTTGCGAGATAGATGTGGTCTGCTTTTTCAGCCAGCTGCTTCAGCTCGTTAACGACTTTTTCTTTCCCGGGCAGCACTTCATATTGTGCGTCCCAGTTATGCCATGGGTTAACACCCATGCGGTTGACAAGCGCGCTACGTTCATCCTTTTTAGGCTTTTTAGCCCCTTTGGTGGAGGTAGAGTCTGCGCTCTTTTTGCTGGCTGAGCCACTGGTCGGCAAATCGCGGATATGACCCACGCTGGACTTAACCACGTAGTCATTACCCAGATACTTATTGATCGTTTTGGCTTTTGCCGGGGACTCAACGATGACGAGAGCTTTACCCATATTCACCTTTACCTAATTTAATTCTTCCAGGAATACGCCGCACGTTGATTTCCCTTCCGCTGACGACGAGCCCATGATATTGCGACTGCGTCAGGAGATATCAACCCCTTTGTCTTACCGGGCGTTAAAGAAAAGACGCCCAGGTGATTGAGTTCTCGGGTATTTTTCTCACATCTCGTGTAATTCGTGACGAATTCCCGGTTGAATGTCAAGCAATTCTGTTGCCAGAATGACGAAAGCGCACACTCTACCTGATAAAATTCGTTACGCAACTTTATTAGCATGCAAAAGCAAATCCCGCCAGCCAGGCTCCTCTACCTTATCCCCTCACATTACAGGGAAAATTTGCCCCCAAAGCGCCCTCGGCGTAGACTATTGTCACTGTTTAAGGAGTGGATTATGCAGAATACGACCCAACCTATTGACCGAGCCTCTCTGCTTATCGAAGCAAACAAGCTTATCCGTGACCACGAAGATACGCTGGCGGGTATTGAAGCCACCGGCGTAGAGCAGCGTAATGGCGTGCTGATTTTCAGCGGCGAATACTTCCTTGACGAACAGGGGTTGCCGACCCCGAAAAGCACCGCCGTGTTTAACATGTTTAAATACCTGGCGCATACGCTTTCCGAGAAATATCACCTGGTCGATTAACGCAAAACGCGAGGCATGTGCCTCGCGTTTTTGTTTACAGCAGCGGCTTTTGTCCGCGCTGTAGCCAGCGCAGCAGCAGGCGGTCCGCGCTTTCTGCCGCACTGTTGGTAAAGCGGTCAAGAAGTCGCTTACGCTGGGTAAAGCGCACGCCCACCAGTTCCCGGCCCTCCATCAGGTTGAGCAGCAGATCGTCGCTGGTTCCGACTTCATCCACCAGCCCTTTCTCCTGCGCCTGGACGCCGTACCAGTGCTCGCCTGTCGCAACTTGTTCAATATCGAGCGTCGGGCGCATACGATGCACAAAGTCTTTAAAGAGGTGATGCGTTTCGTTGAGATCTTCACGGAACTTTTGACGCCCTTCTTCCGTATTTTCCCCCAGCAGCGTCAGGGTACGTTTATACTGACCCGCCGTGTGAAGTTCGATATCAATCTCTTTATTTTTCAGGAAGCGGTTAAAGTTCGGAATTTGCGCAACCACGCCGATCGAGCCAATGATAGAGAACGGTGCGGCCACAATTTTGTCCGCCACGCAGGCCATCATGTAGCCTCCGCTGGCCGCCACTTTATCCACGGCCACGGTCAGCGGGATCTGTTTTTCACGCAGGCGCTGCAGCTGTGAGGCGGCCAGTCCGTAACCGTGAACCACCCCGCCCGGGCTTTCAAGACGCACGACAACCTGATCCTGCGGTGTCGCCACGGCCAGAACGGCAGTCACTTCCTCCCGCAGAGAGGAAACCTCATGCGCATCCATACTGCCTTTAAAATCGAGCACATAGACACGCGGCGTGGCCTTATCCTGCGGCGCATTGAGCTTCGCTTTTGCCTTTGCCGCTTTGGCTTCCTGTTTATGCTTTTTCTTCTGCGCTTTCAGCCAGAGTTTCTGTTGATGACTATCAAGCAGCGCCAGAGACATCTCTTCCTGCATCTCTTTATACTGCTCACTCAGGCGGGTGATGCGTAACTCCCCTCGCTGACGCTTGCGCTGCGTCAGGTTGACAATCAGAACGGCAACCACCGCAATGGCAATCACCACCGTCGCGATTTTGGCCAAAAACAACCCATATTGAGAAAGTAATTCCACGCGTTCCACCTTGATTTAACCACGAATCTTTCACGGCAGTGTACATCAGCCCTGCCCATGCGTCTCGCTCGTGACATTACCTCTGCGAGCCGCCTTCAGGAATCCCCGCACTGGCGTTTAAATATTTGCAAATTGTTAATTTTACAGTAATGCGTCCTGTAGACTGATTGAATTATTAGGCTAATTCGGGCATAAAGCCGAAAAGTCATCATAAAGGCGCCATTGCATCGCCGGTCGCCTGAGGAGTCACCGTGCATTATCAACCGCAAAAAAATCTGCTGCAAAACCGGATTATTCTTGTCACCGGTGCCAGCGACGGGATTGGCCGCGAGGCGGCCCTGACCTACGCCGATTACGGCGCGAACGTCATTCTGATCGGGCGCAACGAAGAAAAACTGAAAAACGTCGCTCAGGAGATTGAGGCTGTATGTGGCACACCGGCCCCGTGGTATACACTCGATTTACTGACCTGTACGCCCGAAGTATGCCAGGAATTAGCCCGGCGCATCAGCGCCCACTATCCGAGACTCGACGGCGTACTGCATAACGCCGGTTTGTTAGGCGAAGTGCGTCCGATGGATGAACAGGATCCTGATATCTGGCAGCAGGTGATGCAGGTCAACGTCAACGGGACGTTTTTCCTGACCCAGGCACTGCTTCCTTTATTACTCAAATCGGATTCAGGTTCACTGGTGTTCACCTCCTCCAGCGTTGGCCGTGAGGGACGCGCAAACTGGGGAGCCTATGCCGTATCAAAATTCGCGACCGAAGGCATGATGCAGGTGCTGGCGGAGGAGTACCAGAGCCGCCATCTGCGCGTAAACTGCATTAACCCGGGCGGTACGCGCACCAAAATGCGCGCCAGTGCGTTCCCGAGCGAAGATCCGCAGAAGCTGAAAACCCCGGCAGACATTATGCCGCTCTATCTCTGGCTGATGGGCGACGACAGCCGCCGCAAAACCGGGATGACCTTTGACGCCCAGCCAGGCCGTAAACCAGGAATTTCGCAATGAGTGAAGAACGTCATCAGCAGCGCCAGCAGCGTCTGAAAGAACAGGTCGATGCGCGCGTCGCGGCGGCACAGGACGAGCGTGGGATCGTCATTGTCTTTACCGGCAATGGCAAGGGGAAAACCACCGCCGCATTCGGTACGGCGACACGCGCCGTTGGACACGGGCAAAAAGTGGGCGTGATCCAGTTTATTAAAGGCACATGGCCCAACGGCGAGCGGAATTTGCTGGAGCCTCACGGCGTCGAGTTTCAGGTAATGGCAACCGGGTTTACGTGGAATACCCAGAACCGGGAAACGGATACCGCCGCCTGTCTCGCCGTCTGGGAGCATGCAAAGAGAATGCTGGCCGATCCCTCGCTGAATATGGTTCTGCTGGATGAGATAACCTATATGGTCGCCTACGACTACCTGCCGCTGGAAGCCGTACTGGATGCTCTGAAGAACCGTCCTGTACACCAGACGGTTATCGTCACGGGGCGCGGATGTCATCGGGATATTCTGGAGATGGCCGATACCGTCAGCGAGCTGCGTCCGGTCAAACATGCGTTTGATGCGGGCATCAAAGCGCAAATTGGCGTTGATTACTAAAGAAAAAAGCCCGGTGCGTTCACCGGGCTTTTACATTAACCGTTGTTATTACGGCTGCCGGAGCGGCGACTGCTGCTCACCTGGCTGTGGCGCTTCACCGCGCGACGGATCTGATTCGCCTTCATGCGACGACGATCTTTTTCCACCGCCACTTTTGAGGTGGTTTCCGGCGTCAGGCCGACCAGCTCGCGCAGGTAGTTGGTTTGGGTCAGATCCAGTTCGGTATAACCACCGCGTGGCAGACCTTTCGGCAGCAGGATATCGCCGTAACGGACACGGATAAGACGGCTAACCTGTACGCCTACCGCTTCCCAGAGACGACGCACCTCACGGTTGCGGCCTTCGGTCAGGGTCACGTTGTACCACTGGTTGATGCCTTCCCCACCGGTAAATTTGATGGTTTTGAACGCCGCAGGACCGTCTTCCAGCTGAACGCCACGCGACAGATCGCGCAGTTTATTCTCATCAACCTGGCCAAATACGCGCACCGCGTATTCACGTTCTACTTCACGGCTTGGGTGCATCAGACGGTTTGCCAGTTCACCATCGGTGGTAAACAGCAGCAGACCGCAGGTGTTCACGTCCAGACGACCAACGGCAATCCAGCGAGCGCCGCGCAGTTTAGGCAGACGGTCAAACACCGTCGGACGACCTTCCGGGTCGTTGCGGGTGCACAGCTCGCCTTCCGGCTTGTAGTAAGCCAGCACGCGACAGATTTGTTCAGCGGACTCTTTCACGGAGATAAGATGACCGTCGATGCGGATCTTCAGCCCCGGTACGATTTCAACGCGGTCACCCAGCGTGGCGATTTTACCGTCCACACTCACGCGACCCGCTTCAATAATGGCTTCGATTTCACGGCGTGAGCCGTGGCCGGCACGCGCCAGCACTTTCTGTAACTTCTCGCTCATTGAGCTTCCTCAGGTGTCGCCTTCACAGGCGTCGAATCAGGTCAAAAGAGGGCTGAGCCCTGCTTTGATGGCCGCGTAGTATATCTGCTTATACCTTTACAAGAAAGGCTTTACATCACCCACGCCTTCACGAATCACTTCCGGTGCATCTTCGGTTAAGTCGACCACGGTGGTCGGCTGCTGGCCGAGATAGCCGCCGTGAATAATCAGCTCGACCACCTTCTCCAGACGATCTTTGATCTCTTCCGGATCGGACTCGGTAAATTCACTTCCCGGCAGCATCAGCGAGGTAGACAGCATCGGTTCGCCGAGGGTTTCCAGCAGCGCCTGCGCAATCGGGTTCGACGGCACGCGCATGCCGATAGTCTTACGCTTTTCCTGCAGCAGGCGGCGCGGCACCTCTTTCGTCCCTTTCAGGATGAAGGTGTAGTTGCCCGGCGTGTTGTTCTTAATCAGGCGAAACGCCACGTTATCGACATACGCATAGGTCGACAGCTCAGAGAGATCGCGGCACATCAGGGTAAAGTTATGGCCGTCCGGCAACTGGCGAATACGACAAATGCGTTCCATCGCCCCTTTATCTTCAATTTTGCAGCCCAGCGCGTAGCCTGAATCGGTCGGGTAGACAATCACGCCGCCTTTGCGGACGATCTCCACGGCCTGGTTGATCAGACGTGGCTGCGGGTTATCCGGATGGATATAGAAAAACTGACTCATACTTCCCTCTCTTCAATTTGCTGCGGCTGTTCCCAGAGCTGCCAGACCGGCTCAACGCCAGCGGGCAGCCAGAGCTTGCGCCCCAGTTCAATCCAGGCGCAGGGCTGATGGAAATCAGACCCCTGTGACCCAAGCAGGCCGAACTGGCGGGCATAGGTCGCGAGCTGCGCGCGCTCGTTGGGCGCCTGCTGACACTGGGCGACTTCCATCGCCTCGCCACCGCATTCGGCAAAGTGCGCCAGCAGTCTTTTCAGCCATTTAGCAGAAAGATTATACCGCCCCGGATGGGCCAGCACGGCCTTACCGCCAGAATGATGAATCACATCAATAGCTTGTTTTATTGTACACCACTGTGGCGGAACGTATCCGGTTTTCCCGCGTGCCAGATACTTTTTAAAAACATCCGCCATGGTCGTCGCTTTGCCTGCTACTACCAGAAAACGGGCGAAATGACCGCGGGTGACTGCCCCGCCGTTCGCCAGCTTTTGCGCACCTTCCAGCGCACCCGGAATATGCGCCTTTTCCAGACGCTCGCCGATCATCTCTGCGCGCTGGTTGCGGCGCGTTTTTTGTTCTTGCAAAAAGGCAATAAGTGCCGGATGGTCTATATCGATGTTCAGGCCAACGATATGAATCTCATGGTTTTCCCAGACGGTCGAAATCTCAACGCCGGACACCAGATTCAGCGCCAGCCCGCTGCGGGCGATCTCAGCACGCGCCGCCGGAATGGCATCTGTCGTATCGTGATCGGTTATCGCCAGCGTACCGACGCGCATTTCAACGGCACGATGAACCAGGGCTTCGGGTGTCAGCAGGCCATCAGAGGCCTGAGTATGGCTGTGTAAATCATAAATAATGGCGTAGGTGGTATCGCTCAAAGCACTTCCCATAACAGGTTGGAGACATCCGAAAACCCCATGATACCGACTTCACGCGAAATTCTGAAATCAAGGGTTGACAACACGCCATCGAACTAGTTAACTAGTACGCAAGTTCACACGAGAAAGGTATCTGAAAATGACAGCACATTTCACTCTGCACGGTTGGTGGCGTACTTCCTGATCATCGGGCAGTGTCACGCGTCTGCGAAATGCAAACAGATACCCGCCCGCTACCCAGCGGGCTTTTTTTTGAACAGAATAAATGAGAACACCAACATGCAAACAGCCAAACCCCATCTCGAATTGCTGACCTGCGAGGCGGCCTATCGCCACAACCCGACCGCGCTGTTTCATCAGGTGTGCGGGGCTCGCCCGGCAACGCTGCTGCTGGAATCTGCAGACATCGACAGCAAAGACGATCTCAAGAGCCTGCTGCTGGTCGACAGCGCGCTGCGCATTACCGCTTTAGGTGACACCGTCACAATTAAGGCGCTATCAGACAACGGCGCATCGCTGCTGCCGCTGCTGGATGCAGCCCTGCCTTCAGGCATTGAAAACGAACGTCATCCAGAAATGCGCATTCTGCATTTCCCGCCGGTGAGCCAACTGCTGGACGAAGACGCGCGCCTCTGCTCCCTGTCCGTTTTCGATGCCTTCCGCCTGCTGCAGAACCTGGTTACCGTGCCGGAAGACGAGCGTGAGGCGATGTTCTTTGGTGGGCTGTTTGCCTATGACCTGGTCGCCGGATTTGAAGATTTGCCGGAAACCGAGCAGGGTAATCGCTGCCCGGACTATTGTTTCTATCTGGCTGAAACCCTGCTGGTGATCGACCATCAGAAACAATACACCCGTATCCAGGCCAGCCTGTTCACGCCTTCGACAGCTGAGAAAAACCGTCTTGAGCACCGCATCGCGCAGCTCCAGCAGCAGATGACGGAAGCGCCCCCTGCACTTCCGGTGCAGCGCGTGGAAAAAATGACCTGCGATGTGAACCAGACCGACGATCAGTACGGCGCCGTGGTTCGTCAGATGCAAAAGGCGATTCGCGCCGGGGAAATTTTCCAGGTGGTACCGTCCCGTCGCTTCTCACTGCCCTGCCCGTCGCCGCTCGCAGCCTACGACGTGCTGAAAAAAAGCAACCCGAGCCCGTACATGTTCTTTATGCAGGACAACGACTTCACGCTGTTCGGCGCCTCGCCGGAAAGCTCGCTGAAGTACGACGCCACCAGCCGTCAGATTGAGATCTACCCGATTGCCGGGACCCGTCCGCGCGGACGTCGCGCCGATGGCTCTCTGGATCGCGATTTGGACAGCCGTATCGAACTGGAAATGCGTACCGATCATAAAGAGCTCTCCGAGCACCTGATGCTGGTCGATCTGGCGCGTAACGATCTGGCCCGTATTTGTACCCCGGGCAGCCGCTACGTGGCGGACCTGACTAAAGTCGACCGCTATTCGTTCGTGATGCACCTGGTCTCTCGCGTAGTGGGCGAGCTGCGCCACGACCTCGACGTGCTGCACGCCTATCGCGCCTGCATGAACATGGGCACCCTGAGCGGTGCGCCGAAAGTGCGCGCCATGCAGCTGATTGCCGCCGCCGAAGGGCGTCGTCGCGGCAGCTACGGCGGCGCGGTGGGTTACTTCACCGCCCATGGTGACCTCGATACCTGCATCGTGATCCGCTCCGCCTATGTCGAAGACGGTATTGCCACCGTCCAGGCGGGTGCCGGAATTGTTCTTGATTCTGTTCCGCAGTCTGAAGCTGACGAAACGCGCAGCAAAGCCCGTGCGGTCCTTCGCGCCATTGCTACCGCACACCATGCACAGGAGATTTTCTGATGGCTGACATTCTGCTGCTCGATAATATCGACTCCTTTACCTATAACCTGGCAGATCAGCTGCGTGCGAATGGCCACAACGTTGTTATCTACCGCAACCACGTCCCGGCGCAGACCCTGATTGACCGTCTGGCAACCATGCAAAACCCGGTGCTGATGCTCTCCCCCGGGCCAGGCGCACCGAGCGAAGCAGGCTGTATGCCGGAGCTGCTGACCCGCATGCGCGGCAAGCTGCCGATTATCGGCATCTGCCTCGGCCATCAGGCGATCGTTGAAGCCTACGGCGGCTACGTCGGCCAGGCGGGTGAGATCCTGCACGGTAAAGCGTCCAGCATTGAACATGACGGCCAGGCAATGTTTGCCGGGCTGCCGAACCCGCTCCCGGTCGCGCGCTATCACTCGCTGGTTGGCAGCAACATTCCCGCCGGGCTGACGATCAACGCCTCGTTTGAAGGGATGGTGATGGCGGTACGTCACGATGCGGATCGCGTCTGCGGCCTGCAGTTCCACCCGGAATCGATCCTGACCTCCCACGGCGCCCGCCTGCTGGAGCAGACGCTCGACTGGGCGTTACAGAAGCTGGAGCAGACCAATACCCTGCAGCCGATTCTGGAAAAACTGTACCAGGCGCAGACCCTGAGCCAACAGGAGAGCCACCAGCTCTTCTCCGCCGTGGTTCGCGGCGAGCTGAAGCCTGAGCAGCTGGCGGCCGCGCTGGTGAGCATGAAAGTCCGCGGCGAAAGCCCGCAGGAGATCGCCGGTGCCGCTACGGCCCTGCTGGAAAATGCCGCCCCGTTCCCGCGCCCGGACTATCAGTTTGCCGATATTGTTGGCACCGGGGGAGACGGCAGTAACAGCATCAATATCTCCACTGCCAGCGCCTTCGTGGCGGCGGCGTGTGGTTTAAAGGTCGCGAAACACGGTAACCGCAGCGTTTCCAGCCGGTCTGGTTCTTCCGATTTGCTCGCCGCATTCGGTATTAATCTCGATATGAACGCCGAGCGTTCCCGTGAAGCGCTGGATGACCTGGGCGTCTGCTTCCTGTTTGCGCCGAAGTATCACACCGGTTTCCGCCACGCGATGCCTGTTCGTCAGCAGCTTAAAACCCGCACGCTGTTTAACGTGCTCGGCCCGCTGATCAACCCGGCGCACCCGCCGCTGGCGCTGATCGGTGTCTACAGTCCGGAACTGGTACTGCCGATTGCCGAGACGCTGCGCGTGCTGGGCTACCAGCGTGCCGCCGTGGTGCACAGCGGTGGAATGGACGAAGTGTCACTGCATGCGCCGACGCTGGTAGCCGAACTGCGCGACGGCGAAATCCTGAGCTACCAGCTGGAAGCCGCTGACTTTGGTTTAACCCCGTATCACCAGGAAGCGCTGGCCGGCGGTACGCCGGAAGAAAACCGTGACATTCTGACGCGCTTATTACAAGGTAAGGGAGAGGTCGCTCATGAGGCCGCCGTTGCTGCCAACGTCGCCATGCTGATGCGTTTGCACGGCGAGGAAGACCTGAAGGCCAACGTTCAAAAAGTTCTGGATGTACTGCGCTCCGGTGCAGCTTACGATCGCGTTACCGCACTTGCGGCAAGAGGGTAAAGAATGCAGACCGTTTTAGCGAAAATCGTTGCCGATAAGGCCATCTGGGTGGAAGCCCGCAAGCAACAGCAGCCGCTTGCCAGTTTCCAGAATGACGTCGTACCAAGCCAACGTCGTTTCTATGATGCCCTGCAGGGTGCGCGCACCGCGTTTATTCTTGAGTGCAAAAAAGCCTCCCCGTCAAAAGGCGTTATTCGTGACGATTTCGACCCGGCACGTATTGCCGGCATTTATAAGCATCATGCGTCAGCCATCTCCGTGCTGACGGATGAGAAATATTTCCAGGGCAGCTTCGATTTTCTGCCGATCGTCAGCGGCATCGCGCCGCAGCCGATCCTGTGCAAAGACTTTATCATTGACCCGTATCAGATCTGGCTGGCGCGCTTTTACCAGGCCGACGCCTGCCTGCTGATGCTCTCGGTACTTAACGACGAGCAGTATCGCCAGCTTTCCGCCGTGGCGCACAGCCTGAACATGGGCGTGCTGACCGAAGTGAGTAATGAAGAAGAGCTGGAACGCGCGATTGCGCTGGAAGCCAAAGTGGTTGGCATTAACAACCGCGATCTGCGTGACCTGTCCATTGACCTGAACCGCACGCGCCAGCTGGCACCGCGTCTGGGCGCTGGCGTCACGGTGATCAGCGAATCCGGCATTAACAGCTACGCCCAGGTGCGCGAGCTGAGCCACTTCGCCAACGGTTTCCTGATTGGCTCCGCCATGATGGAACATGACGATCTCAATGCGGCAGTACGTCGCGTGCTGCTGGGTGAAAACAAAGTCTGCGGCTTAACCCGCGAACAGGACGCCCAGGCCGCGTATGAAGCCGGAGCGATTTATGGCGGGCTGATTTTTGTGGATTCCTCTCCTCGCTCGGTCAGCGAAGAGCAAGCGCGTAAGGTCATCGCCGCGGCTCCGCTCAGCTATGTTGGCGTGTTCCGCAACGCAGACATCGCAGAGGTGGTTGAAAAAGCCGACGCGTTATCCCTGAGCGCGGTGCAGCTCCACGGCGAAGAAGATCAGGCCTATATCGATGCCCTGCGCGCCACGCTGGCACCGCAGGTACAGATCTGGAAAGCGCAACGCGTTGACGATACGTTGCCCCCGCGTAACCTGAACCACGTGGATAAATACGTCCTCGATAACGGCCAGGGCGGAACCGGCCAGCGTTTTGACTGGTCTCTGCTGAACGGCGAAAAGCTGGACAACGTTCTGCTGGCGGGCGGATTAAGCCCGGACAACTGTGTAGAAGCCGCGAAAACCGGCTGCGCAGGCCTCGATTTCAATTCAGGCGTAGAGTCCCAGCCGGGTATTAAAGATGCCAGCAAACTGGCCTCGGTTTTTAAAACTCTGCGTGCATATTAAGGAAGAGAAGATGACGACATTACTTAACCCGTATTTTGGTGAGTTCGGCGGGATGTACGTCCCGCAAATCCTGATGCCCGCGCTGCGCCAGCTGGAAGAAGCGTTTGTGAGTGCGCAGAAGGATCCGGCGTTTCAGGCGGAATTTACCGACCTGCTGAAAAACTATGCAGGCCGCCCAACGGCCCTGACCAAATGCCGTAACCTGACGGAAGGCACGAAAACCACGCTGTATCTGAAGCGTGAAGACCTGCTGCACGGCGGCGCACATAAGACTAACCAGGTGCTGGGCCAGGCGCTGCTCGCGAAGCGTATGGGTAAAACCGAAATCATCGCCGAAACCGGCGCAGGCCAGCACGGCGTGGCCTCGGCGCTCGCCAGCGCCCTGCTCGGCCTGAAATGCCGCATCTATATGGGGGCGAAAGACGTTGAGCGTCAGTCTCCGAACGTTTTCCGTATGCGTCTGATGGGTGCGGAAGTGATACCGGTGCACAGCGGCTCCGCGACGCTGAAGGATGCCTGTAACGAAGCGCTGCGCGACTGGTCTGGCAGCTACGAAACCGCGCACTATATGCTCGGTACCGCGGCGGGCCCGCACCCGTTCCCGACCATCGTGCGTGAATTCCAGCGCATGATCGGGGAAGAGACCAAAGCGCAGATCCTCGAAAAAGAGGGTCGCCTACCGGATGCGGTAATCGCCTGCGTCGGCGGCGGATCTAACGCCATCGGCATGTTCGCAGACTTTATCGACGACACCAGCGTGGGTCTGATTGGCGTCGAGCCTGCGGGTCACGGCATTGAATCGGGTGAACACGGCGCACCGCTGAAGCATGGCCGCGTGGGGATCTACTTCGGCATGAAATCCCCGATGATGCAGACCGATGAAGGCCAGATTGAAGAGTCTTACTCTATTTCTGCCGGCCTCGATTTCCCGTCCGTAGGACCGCAGCACGCCTATCTGAACAGCACCGGTCGTGCGGACTATGTCTCCATTACCGATGACGAAGCGCTGGAGGCGTTTAAAACGCTGTGCCGCAGCGAAGGGATCATCCCGGCGCTGGAGTCTTCACACGCTCTGGCCCATGCGCTGAAAATGATGAAAGACAATCCGGAAAAAGAACAGCTGCTGGTGGTGAACCTTTCCGGTCGCGGTGACAAAGATATCTTCACCGTTCACGATATTCTGAAAGCACGAGGGGAAATCTGATGGAACGCTACGATAACGTATTTGCAGAACTGAAATCCCGCCAGGAAGGCGCGTTCGTTCCCTTCGTCACCCTTGGCGACCCTGGCCCTGAACAGTCGCTGAAGATCATCGACACCCTGATTGAAGCCGGTGCCGATGCGCTGGAGCTGGGGATCCCGTTCTCTGACCCGCTGGCGGATGGCCCGACCATTCAGAATGCGACGCTGCGCGCGTTTGCCTCGGGCGTCACGCCGACCCAGTGCTTCGAGATGCTGGCGGCGATCCGTCAGAAGCACCCCACTATCCCGATTGGCCTGCTGATGTACGCCAACCTGGTATTCAACCGCGGTATCGATGAATTTTACGCCGAGTGCGCGCACGTGGGCGTCGACTCCGTTCTGGTGGCCGACGTGCCGGTTGAGGAGTCTGCGCCGTTCCGTCAGGCGGCAATGCGCCATAACGTCGCCCCGATTTTCATCTGTCCACCGAACGCTGATGACGAACTGCTGCGCCAGATAGCCTCTTACGGACGCGGGTATACCTACCTGCTCTCCCGCGCAGGCGTGACCGGTGCCGAGAATAAAGCCGCGCTGCCGCTGCATCACCTGGTGGAGAAGCTGGCCGAGTACCATGCCGCGCCTCCGCTGCAGGGTTTCGGGATTTCATCCCCGGATCAGGTCACCGCAGCGATTGAGGCTAAAGCAGCAGGTGCCATCTCCGGCTCTGCGATTGTGAAGATCATCGAAAAGAACGTGGACAAGCCAGAGCAGATGCTGGCCGAGCTGAAGGCGTTTGTGACCGCCATGAAGGCGGCGACGCGTAAAGCCTGACCCCTCCACCGTCTGGCATCCCTGCCAGACGGTTACCCTCTCTTCCCGGCCATCAACAAAGGATGACGTTAAAATTGATCCTTTCGATATTTTCGGTGTGAATGGCTTTTCAAACCGTCATGTAAGCGTATGATCTGGACTCTTTTTTATCTTTAATCCTTCTGAGTTCAGAGGCTTATTCATGTCATGGCAATCCTTCAAACAGGCTTACCTGGTTAAGTTCTGGTCACCCGTTCCGGCCGTTATCGCGGCAGGCATTCTCTCTACTTATTATTTTGGCATTACCGGTACCTTCTGGGCCGTTACCGGCGAGTTCACCCGCTGGGGTGGCCAACTGCTGCAACTCGCTGGCGTGCACGCCGAAGAGTGGGGATACTTTAAACTCATTCATCTGGACGGTACGCCGCTCACCCGCATCGACGGGATGATGATCATCGGCATGTTCGGCGGCTGCTTCGCTGCCGCTCTGTGGGCAAACAACGTTAAGTTGCGTATGCCCAAAAGCCGGATCCGCATTCTGCAGGCGATTATCGGCGGCATAATTGCTGGATTCGGCGCGCGCCTGGCGATGGGGTGCAACCTTGCCGCCTTCTTTACCGGGATCCCTCAGTTTTCTCTTCACGCCTGGTTCTTTGCTGTCGCCACGGCCATTGGCTCTTACTTTGGCGCAAAATTCACTCTACTGCCGCTGTTTCGCATTCCAGTGAAAATGGTAAAAGTCAGCGCAGCGTCTCCGTTAACCCAGAAGCCCTCTCAGGCACGCCACCGTTTCCGCCTCGGAATGCTGGTCTTTTTCGCCATGATCGCATGGGCGCTCTGCACCGCTCTGAACCAGCCCAAACTCGGTCTGGCGATGCTGTTCGGTGTGGGTTTTGGTCTGCTCATTGAACGCGCGCAGATCTGCTTCACCTCCGCGTTTCGCGATATGTGGATCACCGGGCGCACGATGATGGGGAAGGCGATTATCGCCGGGATGGCGGTCAGCGCCATCGGCATCTTCAGCTATGTTCAACTGGGCGTCGAACCAAAAATCATGTGGGCCGGTCCTAACGCGGTCATTGGCGGCCTGCTGTTCGGCTTCGGGATCGTGCTGGCTGGCGGGTGTGAAACCGGCTGGATGTATCGCGCCGTCGAAGGTCAGGTTCACTACTGGTGGGTGGGTCTTGGAAATGTGATAGGTTCTACGATCCTGGCGTATTACTGGGATGACTTGTCTCCCGTCCTGGCCACCAGCTGGGACAAGGTCAACCTGCTGAATACCTTCGGGCCTCTAGGGGGCCTGTTGGTCACCTACGCCCTGCTGCTGGTCGCTTTTTTACTGGTCGTCGCACAGGAGAAACGCTTCTTCCGCCGTGCGAGCGTTAAAACAGAAACGCAGGAGAACGCCGCATGAAAGAGATCGTGCCTGATTATCGTCTGGATATGGTCGGTGAGCCCTGTCCTTATCCGGCGGTTGCTACGCTTGAAGCACTACCGCAGCTTAAGAAAGGTGAAATTCTGGAGGTGGTCAGCGACTGCCCGCAGTCCATCAACAACATACCGCTGGATGCGAAAAACCACGGTTATACGGTGCTGGATATCCAGCAGGATGGACCCACCATTCGCTATCTGATTCAAAAATGATCGCTAAGGGCCTCGTAAGGGGCCTTTATCGTATTGAATTATAAGGCATCTTGATCCATGGCAAAAACGCAATTTTCGACTTAAGTAAAATCTCATTTCCCTTTTGAAGGAGGTTTTCGCGGTTTGATGTATTTACGAGCTTTACTGGTTTTCGCCTTATTGATTCCTTTCCATGCGCTGTCCCTGAATTTCTCTTCTACCTTCCTGCGCCTTAATTGTCCGCAAAGAGGACTTGTCGAGGTTATTCTTCACGTTTATGACCACACCCAGGAACGATGGCACGGTCATTTTGAAACCGGCGCGGGACACAAACGTGCGGGTGATACCGAAATTATCCCGTTTGCCAACGGCGATATTCTCTTCCATTCCCTGTCGAGCGACGCTTTCAGCTATTTATATGATGGGGAAACGATCCTGAGGCATTGCGTAAAGCTTGATGAGCGGTCGGTTTATCCGTCGTTTTGAAGTGGGCAAAGCAAACTGGCCACCCTGTGGCCAGTTTGATGGGGGATCAGAAACGATAACCCGCAGAGAACATGAACACCCACGGATCCAGGCGAGTATTGATACTTTGCTGCTGACCGCCCGCCTTGAAGCGTACGTCCGTATCAATATCCATGTACCAGACCGAGGCGTTGATCAGCCAGTCGCGGTTAATCAGGTAATCCAGACCGACCTGTCCCGCCATGCCCCACGAATCTTTCAGGCTGAGATCCGTCAGACCTGCCTCTTTACCGGTATCGTTGAATTTCTCATCAAAGAAGGTGGTGTAGTTCACACCGGCGCCAATATAAGGGCGCACCTTGCTGCTTGAGTCACCAAAGTACCATTGCGCCATCAGCGTTGGCGGTAAATGGTGAACCGTGGCGATATCACCGGTCGGCCCGAGACCCACGCGATGACGGAACGGCGTTGCTGCCAGAAGCTCAACACCAACGTTATCCGTCGCCATATAGGTGAACGTTAAACCTAACTGGGTGTTATTACTGACGTTAAAACCGCCCATACCCAGCACGTTATCCGATCCTTCAGTTGGGCGAACCGTAGCCGAACCGGCACGAATAAAGAATTCGCCTGCTTCATGCGCATATGCGCCGCCAGAGAGACTGCTTAATACAAGGGCTGCCACCGCTAATTTTTTCATATCCGCTCCATCGTTGTGGTTTTAATCGCGGGTGAGAATATACTCACAAAAGGGTAATAAGTGATCTGCCACAGATCACATTAAAACCAGTAACTTAACATTCATTGATCTGGATTAATTTTTTGTTACGCACCCAAAACCAATAAGTTGTTTCCATGTCAATTTTTGGCATTTCACGGTTACAAAATTTCCCTTTTCCCCCTCTTGCTCTTCCTCTGGCGGCTGGATAATTTATCGCTTCACAAGTTGATTTGATGCGTTCTTCTTTTGCAGGTGTGCCATGAGTGATATTAACCCGTGCATGACGTGCGGAGCCTGTTGTGCGTATTTTCGAGTCTCTTTCTACTGGGCCGAAGCCAGCGATGGCGGCGGTACCGTTCCGGTTCATCTTACCGAGCCGTTAACCCCCTTTCTGCGCTGCATGAGCGGCACGAACCAAAAGCAGGCCCGCTGTGTGGCGCTACAGGGTGAGCCTGGGGTCGCGACCCGCTGTTCCATCTATGAGGATCGCCCCAGCCCGTGCCGGGAATTTGCCATGTCGGGGGAAGATGGGCAGGTCAACGAAGCCTGTAACCGCGCCCGCGCCCGCGTTGGATTACCGCCGCTTTACAAAGATATGCTTTTCCATACAAGCCTTGATGCTGCCACAGCAGGTGCATCCGGTGTACAATTGCCGGCTAATTAACACCTGCAATACTCAAGGAGAGTGCATGTCTATCACGGCGAAGTCTGTCTACCGTGACACGGGAAACTTTTTCCGCAATCAGTTCATAACCTTTTTACTGATCGCGTTGCTATGTGCCTTTATCACGGTGGTGCTGGGTCATGCGTTCTCACCGAGTGAAGAACAGATTGCCAGCCTGAGCCAGGGCGACCATCTTGCGGGTAGCGTGGGGTTGTTTGAGCTGGTGCAAAACATGACGCCTGAGCAGCAGCAAATTCTGCTGCGCGCTTCTGCCGCGTCCACGTTCTCAGGCCTGATTGGTAATGCAATTCTGGCGGGCGGCGTTTTGCTGATGATTCAGCTGGTATCGGCGGGTCATCGGGTCAGCGCCTTGCGGGCGATTGGTGCCAGTGCGCCAGTTTTACCCAAGCTGTTTATCCTGATCTTTTTGACCACCCTGCTGGTGCAGATGGGGATTATGCTGGTCGTGGTGCCGGGTGTGTTACTGGCTATCGTGCTCTCATTTGCGCCGGTGATGGTCGTGCAGGATAAAATGGGGATTTTTACCGCGATGCGCAGCAGCATCCGACTGGCATGGGCTAATATGCGTCTGGTGGCGCCCGCCGTGATCGGCTGGCTGCTCGCCAAAACGCTGCTGTTATTGTTTGCGCCGAATTTTGCGGTATTAACGCCCAATGTTGGCGCGGTAGTAGCGAATACGCTGAGCAATCTGATTTCAGCGATACTGCTGGTCTATCTGTTCCGCCTGTATACGTTAATTCGTCAGTAATCTGGAGGCGGGGGACATCGCAGTCTCCCGCCCCGCTCAGAAGATGGAATCACAGAATGAAGCAGTTTCTTGATTTTTTACCGCTCGTGGTCTTTTTTGCTTTTTATAAGCTGTACGATATTTATGCCGCCACCACTGCGCTGATCGTTGCGACCGCCGTTGTACTGATTTACAGCTGGGTTCGCTATCGTAAAGTCGAAAAAATGGCGCTGGTTACCTTCGTCCTGGTCGCCGTATTCGGCGGGCTTACCCTGTTCTTCCACAATGATGAATTTATTAAATGGAAAGTGACCGTCATTTACGCGCTGTTTGCGGGCGCATTGTTAATCAGCCAGTGGGTGATGAAAAAGCCGCTGATCCAGCGCATGCTGGGCAAAGAGCTGACGCTGCCTCAACACGTCTGGTCCCGTCTGAATATCGCCTGGGCGGTCTTCTTTATTCTCTGCGGTCTCGCTAACATCTATATTGCTTTCTGGCTGCCGCAGAATATCTGGGTCAATTTTAAGGTCTTTGGCCTGACCGCGCTGACGCTTATCTTCACGCTGTTAAGCGGCGTATATATTTATCGCCACATGCCGCAGGACGACAAGCACTGATTAATCACTGACCAGAACGTCAACGACAGGTGTTCTGGTCTATTCTCTCCACTGTGAAATCATAGTAGCATCCCGCCTGAAGTATTCCGTTACGAGTTAAAACAATGACAACAACTAACGCCCCTCAGGGCGAACTGGTTTTACGCACACTGGCAATGCCCGCTGACACCAATGCCAATGGCGATATTTTTGGCGGCTGGCTGATGTCGCAGATGGATATGGGCGGCGCAATTCTGGCAAAAGAGATCGCCCACGGGCGCGTGGTGACGGTGCGGGTGGACGGCATGACCTTCCTGCGCCCGGTTGCGGTAGGGGATGTGGTTTGCTGCTACGCGCGCTGCGTGAAACGCGGCAATACCTCCATTTCCATCAACATCGAAGTCTGGGTGAAGAAAGTCTCTTCTGAGCCGATTGGGCAGCGTTATAAGGCCACTGAAGCGCTGTTTATTTATGTCGCAGTGGACAGCGAGGGTAAACCTCGTCAACTTCCACAGGCCTGATCGACAGGCAAAAAAAAGCCTCCTTTCGGAGGCTTTTTTTATTCCATCTGCGCCCCGCCGTTCAGGCGGAAAACGATATTAACAATCAATCCGCTGCCCGGCTTGCCTGGCTCATAGCGCCATCTGCGCATGGCAGATTTCACTTCGCGCTCAAACATATTAGAAGGCTGAGCAGATAAAATTTCGACGTTATCCACGCGTCCATCCGCGGTCACGTCGAATTTCACCCGTACGCGGCCTTCAATACGTAAGGCCTGAGCTCGCGGCGGATATTGGGGCTGGTTGCGGCTTACGGCACGCGGGCCCGCTGGCGCGGTAACCGTTGGCTTTGAAGTCGTTGCCGTATTGTTCATCACCGGGCGTGAAGGCGCCGCATTTTCTACTGCCTGGGTCGCGCGCGGTTCAACCGGACGTTCCTCGCGTTTCGGACGCTCTTCGACCTTCTTCACCGGTTTTGGCTTCGGCTTAGGTTTTGGCTTCGGTTCAGGCTTGTGGATCACCACCGGGGCTTCCTTCGGTGGCGCCGGAACAGGCTCGGGTTCTGGCTCCGGTTCAGCCACCGGCTGTGGCGGCGGAGGGGCAACCTGCGGCGGTTCAAGATCCGCTGGCGAGACCATCGTCACCGAAATCGGCTGCGCGGGCGCGGGCATTTCAATAACCTGATGAACCGAGGTATACAGCAGACCCGCCACAACGGCACCGTGAATCACGACAGAAAGCAGCGTCGGCCAGGGAAAGCGGCGAGGTAAATCAAGGGTCATCGAAGTCATAGTCATCAACGTTAAAAAACCGAACACTGATTTTAAATGCAAATAGCAATCATATTCAATAAGACACTTTGTTCTGACGCAACTTTAGCGCATGAGAGGCCAAAAAAGGCGCATTCAGATCAGGGTATTAACATTGTTTTTATTTTACATTGCAGTCGTTTGCCCTTTCACATAACGTAACTGACACTTTTACCGGTTAAGGAGCTTCGCCGTGTTTTACGTGATTTACTCTGAAGATGTTGCTGATTCGCTCGAAAAACGCCAGGCTGTGCGCCCTGCGCATCTGGCACGTTTGCAGTTGCTTCAGGATGAAGGTCGATTACTGACCGCCGGCCCTATGCCTGCAGTAGACAGCAACGATCCGGGTGCCGCCGGTTTTGCCGGCTCCACGGTTATTGCTGAGTTTGAATCCCAGGAAGCCGCTCAGGCCTGGGCTGACGCAGATCCGTATGTTGCGGCAGGTGTATATGCGAAGGTGACGGTTCGACCGTATAAGAAAGTGTTCTGATACCAAAGCGGCTCCGCAAGGAGCCTTTTTTATAGCGCCGGTTGTGCGTCTTTATACCAGGTAAACTGCTGCTCTGTAATCAGGCTTCCCCACTGGTCCCCTTCCCACTCTTTTACCAGCGTAAACCCAAACGACTCGTACAGCCGCCGGGCGGCGGTCAGCTTATTGAATGTCCAGAGGTGCACGGCAGAAAAACCGACACTGTCGCAGAACCGCATCGCTTCATTCAGCAGTTTTTTCCCCACGCCGTGTCCCCGACAGCCATCATCAAGAATAAACCAGCGAAGATGGGCTTCACCCGGCGCCAGATCCTCGCCATCTATCGCCACCGAGCCGACAATTTTGTTGTTGAGTACTGCCAGCCAAATCTGGTTACAGGGCTTCTCCAGTCTTTCACTGAACTCGGCCAGCCCTGAAGCCACTTTGGCCTCGAAGAAGCGACCAAAGTTATGCTCCCGCGAATAATAGCTGCCATGCATCTCCGCGATACGGCCAATCATGCCGGGGATGTACCCCTGCACTATCTTCAGCTCGTCGGGCTGCATATCGTTGCCCGCCTCACGGCATGCCTGCAGCGCATTGGCATAAAGGGTGAGCCCCTCAGAAATGGTCTGCTGCTGGGCAGGAGCAAGACGCTTTATTGCTGTAACCACGCGCTCATTGCTGAAGGCATTAATTTTGCTGACCGTCTCGTGACCTTTCGCGGTCAGCCTGAGGCTCTTTGCTCTCGCATCCTCAGCAGAAATAACTTCCTCGAGTTCGCCAGCGGCAATCAGACGAGACAGCATCCGGCTGACGCTGGACTTTTCCAGGCCCAGCAGTTGCACCAGCTGACTCGCCGTCATCTGTTTGCGTAAGGCGATTTCGACCAGGGTATGGACGGCCGAAGGTGAGTAGCTCGTTGAGGCCAGGGTAGAACCCATAAAACCTAACTCTCGCACCATGAGGCGCGAGGAACGTCGAATGACACTGACTACCGGAGTTTCGCTGTGCATGTTCTGTCCTCATCATTTAGTTGTACTATACAACTAAATGATGAGGGATTGTCAAACAGAATAAAAAAGGCCCCCGCAGGAGCTTTTTACAACACTTCAACACAATGAAATAAAAGGATTTATTTCAAACAAAGTCCACATATTGACCACATCGATACATGAAGCCCCGCAAATGCGGGGCTTCTATTAAAAGTTATAACTGTTGACACCCTTTAAATGATTGAACAAAAAAGAACCTACTACAAAACATTTAAACAGTTCCCACGACATCTCGGACCGATTAATATATTAAAAGTTGATAATTTACAGTTTGGCCTAACCCCTTTTGAACTTCCATCTTAGTGCCAAACCAGACAGCGCCAGAAGAGAAACAGAAACAATACTATTAAGAACACCTACGAGTACAAATCCCATATATGATAGTGTATTTTTGTTAGCCATGAAGTCATTATTCCTCAACACATCAAAAGGCAAAAATGTTTGCTTCAATGTGATAATTAATGATTTAATAACGCAATTCCAATCTATCGGCAAGAAAATAGATATTACTGGAGAGCTAATAAGTGCATAAAGAATTGTAAAAACTGGCATGGACATCAGTAGATAGATTAAAGGAGCGCGATAATTCGTACCGTAATCTGAAAATAAATAATATAAATAACTAGCACTAAGAAATTTATTTTTTTTGTCTTCTCCATTTAACAGGCTCTCTTGTTCAAGTGAGAAAAACATCCCCTCAAACTCTCTATTCCTTTGAGACTCCATGATAAATCTTAACGCACGATAGCACGAAGCATCATGCAAGCCTCTTCGACTAATAAAGTATGTTTTATTGGGGAACACACTCCCTTCAGGAATATTTGAACCCTGTATTTGAGGAGGGGTTTGAAATTTTGTCTCTGAGAAATCAATTGCATGAATTATTTTTCTATGTCTAAAGCTAAATTTACGCAACGATGATCCAGTCACATTCATGTTATATATGAAATTGTTTTTATCATCATCCTTCTCAATGGTTGAAAGATCTAACCCTCCAACTTCTGAATCTTTTATTATCAAATTTTCAGTAGCAATTGAAAATAGGTCAAAATTCATCCTCCCTATTTTTGAACCGGATATATCAAGCTTTTTTAATATCGTGCCTTCGGAAAAGTTCACATATGCTCTGTCAGAATCAGAATCAGAATCAGAATCAGATTTCAATTTCAAAAAACCACATTTATCTATGTGTACTGAAATTGGTGATTTAATGTTTATATTTATCTGAGAATTTTTGAGGAAGCTACAGCTATTAAAAAACAAACCGCATGGTTCGCTTTCAATAGTAGAACTTATCAATACCTTTTTCATAAAAACAACCTCATCGAAAACGGGTGGTTGTTCACATGTACACTCGAAATACTCGATAATACACTTTTCAATATCTGGAGAAAGGCGTTCTGTAAAGTCTTCGATTTTATCTTGGTCTATAAGTAGGCTACGGCAATTAACTCCACTTATTTTAACGTTACCAAGAAAAAAACCTTTTTTACAGTTTTCAATTTTAAAATACCGGCCATCTTTAAGGTTAGATATTACCGTTGAAACAACAAACGTGCAGTTTTTAATGAGTACAGAACTTACTGCATTTGGTAGATCTATAACTTTAACGGTGATCTTCGAATTTTCAATTTTTAAGCTTATGTCATCCAAGCCGGTTAGAAGCAACTTGAGTTGCTCAAATACGACATCAGTTAAATCCACATTTATCAATATAGAATTGTCAATTACTTTCAATGATTGCACTCCTAAAAAATGAATTATTGCCATAACATACTATTGTGTGTTTTTTTGATTAAAATTACAAATATTAACCATATCCACAGCATAGAAATTCTTTTAGAAGGAAGCGACAAAAATCGCCCCCTGGATTTAAATAGTACAAAAATTTAATATGTATCTTTAGAGTATTAAGAAGTTTCGCTCTGTAATATTCTGCAGTATTGACTTCACTACAAGTGATACTTTTCACTCCTTTTGCTCGCCTGAACCAACCAATCATATGATTATTTTAAGTTATTTATTAAACTTACACCACTTTCCTGACGGTAAAAGAATGAAGCCACTAAATTTTAGCCTCGTTATAGGGAGCAAAATCTTTATTCAAATCCATTGCATTTGTTGCTGACCTGAGTTTGAGGGGTGAGGTGCCGCTGGTACTACAACTCCCGGCGATACGATAAAACGCTCGACCGTCTCAGTGGTCACAAATGTCGCGCTGCAGTTGATGTTTGTACACTGGTGATACCGCTCTTTGGTTGTGTCAGAAAAATAGCGACTTGTGCGGGCGTGAGCGGCGAAATGGCATTTTGGGCAGTGAAACATGGCGAGCACCTAATTTAATTTCCGATGCGTTAATTTTACTCACTTCATCCATATATAACAAACACTTAATAGATAATCATTGCGTTAATTCTTCGCTTTCGTACTCCACATCCGAAACCTTAACCTCAAGCTCTAAGCCCGTCGTGTAGCCGTTCCCGTTGAGGTTATGCACCACCCGGCTGATTATCCACGCCTGATCGTCTATGACGCGCTTAAACCCTTTCACCGCGACTGGCGTTTCAGGAAATAAATCTGCCCGGCCAATCGCCAGCGAGATTGAAAACTCCGCAACACCTCGCTGCAGCTTGTCCCACTTCGCCTGAGCGGCGCGCATGGCCTGCGCCTTTGTCGCGTAGATGGTTGTCAGCTCCAGCACGTTGTCAGACTCACCGGCCATGTACTCACCCTCGCGCGCTTCCTGCTCTTTTTTGGCTTTGGCCTTTGCCGGGGCTTTGGTCGCTTTCGGGTGCTGCAGCGCGCGAAGGTGCTTCTCTTTGGGCTTACGCCTGAGCTTCACCTTCTGCTTTTGCGGTTTCGGGTCTTTAGTGTGCAGCCATTTTGCCGTAACACCGGTGTAGGCTTCCCGGTCAGCAATGGCAAACTGATGACGATCGCCGTCGCCGCGCTCTAGCGTCATTTGCGGAATGGGCTTCCCGCTGGCCGTCTTACCGCTCCCCGCCCTCAGGAATAACAGCTTACCCGCTTTGACCGAAACCGCCGCCCCGTTCCGTTCCGCCAGGCGGGACAGAAACACCGCGTCGGATTCCTGCGACTGGTCAATGTGAGGCACTGCGACGGCTTTCAGCGTGTCGGCCACGCTGGCCGACAGTTTATTGCGTGCCGCAATCGTCTCAACAATTTGCCCGAGCGTGGTGTCATGCCATGACTGTTCCCGGCGTGAGTTCAGCGTCCCGCGAAAATCGGCGCTTCGCCCCCGGATGGTGAGCGTATCAGGCGCGCCCCTGTGCTCGATTTCGTCAACCGTGAACGTCCCTTTTTTTATCAGCGCGGATCCCTGCCAGCCTAACCACAGCGTCAACGTTGCTCCGCGCGGTGGCAAAGCTATCTGGCCGTCAGTGTCATCGAGCTCGATATCGAGCTGGTCGGCCTCGAATCCGCGATTGTCGGTCATGGTCAGGCTGATAAGGCGGTCGCTAAAATCCCGGGTGATATCGTCGTTATCCAGCTTGAGCATAAACGCCGGGGCAATCTTCGCCCCGGCCTGAATATCCATTCCTGTAATCATCCTGCCAGCCCTCCCAGCCAGTCACCGGCAGACGTGACCAGATTGTCGGCCTGCGTTTTCAGGTCGCCATAAATGGCCGCCAGCGATTTATCGACCCGCTTAAGGGAAAGGCTAAACTCGATTTTTCTCGCCGCTCCGTCGCTGAATAGCTCGGTGTGCGTGTGCGTCACTTTGTCGATGACATACATGCCGTGGATCATGCCCGTTCCGTCAATCAGCGGCCACGCGCGCCCCTCGTCGGCCATCAGCTCGATGGCGGTCAGTGACAGACGTCCGCCGGTAATTTCGGGATAGAGCACGCCCGACAGCGTGCGCGTGGTTTCCCCTTCCCCGAGATACTGGTAAGCCGGTGGCTTGCCGATACGGTCGTTTGACGCCCAGCGGTAATCCTTCGAATACTGCATGGACTGATAGGGCAGCGTGCGGCGCTCAAACACAAACAAACCTAAAACCATTAACATGCTTTATCCCCCCTCAGTCATGACGCATACTTGAGCGCTGACGCGCACGGTTTTCACGGTCGAGTTTATCGACAGCTTCACGCAGCTGACGGTCGAGGTCGCTGCCCGGCGCAATGCCACCATTCAGGTTGATGTTATATTCTGGCTTGCTCTGGTCTACGTAAGTCTTACCTGTGGGTGCCGTTACCGGCTGATATGCCTGATAGCCGCCATATGCTGAGGTTGCCGGAATATAAGACCCATTTTGCGAGCCGGTGGCGGCACTGGCTTTTGCGGCCTTCTGGTCAAGGTCGCTCGATTCTTTATTGATAACCCCGAGCTTTTCCAGCAGCCAGTTAACGCCGGTACGCAATGTATTAAAGCTTTTGAGCGGTAACATCAGCGCTTCGGCCAGTAACTTACCGAACATCACACCCGCATTTTTGCAACTGTCGAGCGTCTCCTGCGTCGACTTAACCGGTGCGATCAGGTCTTTGAACCACTGCCAGACTCCGCGTAATTTCTCCATGAAAGAATCAAACACCGGCGCGAGCGGTGCAAAAATTTCCGCCACCGGCGCAAAGGCCGCTTTAAGCCCCTCCACCACGCCGGAAAAGAATGCGCTTATTGGCTCCCAGTATTTGCGGATAAGCAGCGCACCGGCGACGATGGCAACGCCAATAGCGACAATCGGCCAGGTAATCGCCCCGAGCACAGAGACAATGGCCGTACCCATTGCGGCCAGATTTGTACCGAGAAAACCAGCAGCAGCGATAATCGTGTTGATGCCCGTTACCACCGGCCACGCTATCAGGCCAATCCCGCCCAGCACGCCAATCAGCGCCAGTCCGCCCCCAACTATTACCCCGATAGTTGTCGCCAGTACCTTATTCTTCTGGATCCATCCGTCGAGCTGTAACACATATTTCGTGGCGGTCTGGGTGAGCTTACGCAGTGAGCCCTCCTGCTGGTCAAACAGGTCAGTACCGACGGCCTCATAGGCTGACTGGAATTCTTTGAAGTCGCCGCCGAGGTTGTCCTGCATGATTTTAACGAGCTCAGCGGTTTTCCCGTCCGAGGCTTTAAAGGCCGCCGTGAGCTGGTCGAGCTTGCCGCTTGAGGCAGCGGTCATCAGCACCGCCGCCGCCGAGCTGGCTTCCTCACCAAAGATGGTTTTCATGTACTCGCCTTTCTGGCTGGTTCCGAGATTGTTTTTCTCAAAACTGCGCTGCATTTCTTTCAAAATGGCGAAAATCGGGCGCGTGTTGCCCTTGCTGTCAGACGTTTTAACGCCGAGCTCTTTGATAGCCTCGTATGCCTTACCGGTCGGAGCCTGCAGTCGACTGAGGACGGCACGGCTGCCGGTCCCTGCCATCGAGCCGGTGATTTTGGCGTCATGGAGTGCGCCGACCATTGCGGCGGTCTGCTCGATACTGACCCCGGCATTTTTTGCCACCGGCGCAGCATACGTCAGCGCGTCGCTCAGCCCGTCAAAGTCAGCGGCCGTTTTGTTCATCGTCATCGACAGCACGTCGCCGATGTGTGCGATCTGGTCGTTTGACATCTGAAACGCGGATTTCATACCCGTCAGCAGCGCGGCGTTTTCTTCCATCGAGCGACGGTTAGACAGCGCCATATTCAGCGTGACCGGCGTCGCCGCCTGAATCGCTGCGACATCCCCGCCGCTTTTCGCAATGATAATCTGCGCGCTCGCCGCATCATCTGCAGACGCTGCAGTATTGTCCCCGAGCTGTCGCGCCTGTTTGCGCAGCGCCTCCATTTCGGGTGATTGTTTCTCTACCCCGAGCACGGCCTGCAGCTCAGAGTTTTTCTGTGCAAACGAATAGCCAGGCATCAGCAGTTTCACCCCGGCCATCGTTCCCGCCGTGGCAATACCGACGCCCGCCGCGCCTGCCGCTGCAGCGCCTCCGGCAAGGGATTTACCGGCCTGATAACGCTCTTTTACCCGACTGAGTCTCGCCTGCTGTTGACTGACCCGAGCCAGCGCCTCGCGCTGCCGGTTAAGCTGAGCGGTCGTTTCACTGATGCTGGTTTTCAGTCGGCGCTCATCCGCTGACAGGGTGCGGGTATTTATCCCGGCCTGCGCGAGCTCGGTGCGCTGGCGCTGTACCGACTGCCTGAGGCTGTTGTATTTGAGCTGCAGGTCAGCGGCGGATTTTTTTGCCGCTTCCATCGCCCGCGCCTGCGCGGTTGTGGGGTTCTGCGTGTTTTTAAACTGCACGGCCAGCGCGGCGGCTTCCTGTTTCGCCTTGTTAAGCGACTGACCTGTCACGGCAAGCTGTGCGCTCGCTTTCCTGAATCCGTCAATTCGGGCCGCCTGCGCATTCAGATCGCGCAGGCTGTTTTGAGAAGTGCGGATATCGCCGGCAAGGGTTTTGCTGGCAGTCTGGATAGCTTTGAGCGGTCGGCTTGCCCGGTCTACTGCGTTCAGCAGTACCTCAATCCTGACGTTATTGCTCATGGTGGTGTCCGCTTCGCTGCAGCGCTTTTTCGCGCCATGTGATGAGCTCGGTCACGCTCAGGGAATAAAGCTCTGATGGCGGCCAGTGAAAAATCACCGCGATATCCGCCATCAGGTCATCGACCGAAAGGTTATCGGGGAATGTCAGCGAGCCGAAGATGGTGACAAAAAACCAACCACCTTACCGGCGAACAAAATCAGGTCTGACGCTTCCAGACGCATGACCTCATGCTCGGTGAGTGCCGGGTACGTCATACGCGGCAGCACCTTAATCAGCGCGTCGACGTCAGAGTTTGCCAGCGACGCCAGACTCACGCCGCGCAGGGTTCCCGCGTTGGGTTTTGTGACGGTCACCTGCTCGATTTTCTGCTCACCGCGCATGACGGGGTTATTGAGGATCACAATGTTTGAGTTTTCGGTTTCGGTGGTGGCGGTTTCGTTGATGTTTTCCATGATGTCGCTCTCTTTGAATGTGAGTAAGTGACCGGCCAGCCAGGCTGACCGGTTAACAGGTTACAGGCCAATCGCCCGGCGGTGCTCAGCGAGACGGTCGACGCCGTCGACTTTCATCACCATGTTGACGACGTCAATCTCGATGACCTCCTTGCCGTCGATCGTGAGCTGGTAGTACGAGCACTCGGTCGCGATTTTGGTCGTGCCGCTTTCGCCTTGTTTGTTCTCGCCGCCGTCGTACTCTTTGTGACGGCCGCGCATGACCACCTCAACGGCAGAAATATCGCCAGTGTCATCGCGCTGGAATGAGCCGGTGAAGCGCAGCGGCACGCTGTCGGCACCCGGTGACGCGTACTGAGCCCAAAGCTCAACGTCAGGCAGACCGCCCAGCGTCCACTCAAACGACAGCGCGTCGTCGTCGAGGCCGAGGTCAATCGACACCGAGCCCGGCATCCCGCCGCCGCGATATTTCTCAAGCTTTCGGGTCAGCTTTGGCAGGGTGACGGATTCAACGACGCCCATGTAGCTGAGACCGTCGTTAAACATGTTCAGGTATTTCAGTTTGCGTGGTAACGCCATGCTCTGAGCTCCTTAGCTGTTGACCGAGTCTGACAGGTCTGCCAGATAGATATCGGTGATGCGCTGGCGCAGGGTCAGGTTTTCCAGCGGCGGGACGGGGGTGTAGTCGTAATCGATATACAGTTTCCCGGCTTTCAGGGTTTCCACGGTGTTTGACTCCGGGTCGTACCAGCAGGAGCCGTCAACGATGTAGCCGTTGTTTTTCAGCTCGCGGAATTTGGCATTGATACCGGCGACGATGTCGCGGATGAGCGTTGCGGAAACGGGCTTATCCATCGCCCACGCGTGCGCCTCCGCCATCGTGTCGGCCAGCACCTGCGCCGTGCGGGTGTAGTTTTCAAACACGAATAACGGATCGTCCGAGCAGGTACGGTTGCCCCAGAACTTAAAGCCGTCGTTGCGGATGAGCGTTGTCACCCCGGCCTGATTAAGCAGGTTGGCGTCGGTGGCCTGCTCCTGCAAATCCCATGACACCGAGGCACTGACGCCGGTGACGCCATTCACACCGACGTTGGACAGCGTTTTGTGCCAGCCGGTTTCCTGGTCGATTTTGGCGCGCAGGCCGAGCGCGCGGGCGGTCGCCCATGCGGTCTGGGTTTCGTTTGTCGTGGTGTCCCACGCCAGAAAATCAGGGTGAATGACCATCAGCTCGCGCTGGCTGAAGTTCTCCCGATAGGCGATCGCTTCGGAAATGGTCTTGCAGCCCCACGCGCTCACGTAGCCGAACGCGCGCAGGCTCTGGCAGGTCGACGCAAGCGCGGTCGCCACTTCCTGAGAATCCAGCCCCGGCACGCCGAGAATGCGCGGCTTAACGCCGGTGACGGTTTTCGCCGTTAACAGCGCTTTCAGTCCGGTGTATTTGCCGTTTTCGTCGGTCGTGCCGATGATGTTCGAAATGGTTTCTTTCTGCGCCGCTTCCGGGTCTGCCGGGTCGTCGATACCTTCGGGAACGCGCACCACCACAATGACCGGCTTGCACTGGTCGGCAATGGCCTGCAGGGATTTTGCCAGCGTGCCCTGTTTACCGGCTTTCCCGATCGCCGTTTGCACGCTGGTAATCAGTACCGGCTCGTTTAAGGGGAATGTCTTTGCGTCAGCATCGCTGGCCGTGCAGACCATACCGATGATGGCCGTCGAGACGGTGGAAATGGTGCGCGTGCCATCGTTAATCTCGATGACCTCGACGCCGTGATGATAGTCGCCCATCTGTTTAACTCCGTGGTTAAGGGGTGCGACTATTTTCTGTTGTGTGTGGGGAGCGAGAAACGTAACGCCGTTGGAATGGGGACTGCACAACGGGCAGTGAGTGGTTGAGATGGGCGGGAAAGGTGATTGATCGTTTTGAGCGATCAATCATGAGTAATTGATCGCTGATAACCATTATCAATGAAAGGGTATTATCGCTATCGTTGCGCCATTAGCGAGGTGACAACGATGACGATTTTACTCTGGATAACAGGCGGTCTGACAGCATGGGGGATTTTCGGTTTTTGCTGGCTCAAATTCTTTGCCGGTGATGAAACCGAAAAAGACTATGAAGAATGCCCCTACGATTAAACCCGCTTAACGCGGGTTTTTTATTATCGGGTTGCCGGTGGTTCAGGCCAGACAATTTTAGCGGCATCATTGACAGTAATCCGGTTCAGGCTGACCCTGTATTTTTTCCACTCATTTAACAGCGCCCTCTCATCGTCAGTTTCAATCCCTAAATCTGACGCATCCTGCAGGGGTGCCATTGCAATTTTGGCCTCCTCGAGGAGCTCCTTCCTTTTTTGCTCAGCAAGTTCGGCCGCATCAGGTCGAATATCGGTAAATACCCCATCCTGAAACGTGTAGTTTCCTATGACATTGTCCGGGATGTTGTCGGGGTCAACCTCATAAACGTTTCGCCCCTCCATCATTCCCATAAGGGTGACATCGGTCTCGCAGGCAATCACAATCCCTTCGGCATCAACAGCAATAGCGCCTTTCCAGTCGCGGAGGGTTTCGTACCAGTCGCGCCCGTGGATATCCTGAAAATAAAGCCCCGTACGCATGACGCCGTTAATTTCGACATGTTCATATTTATAAATTACAGGATTGATGAAAGTATCCATGATTAATCCCCGACGTTAATCCAGCTATTAGTTTGTTTATTGAAATATTGCAGCTGGCGGTAATAAACGCCCAGCTTTCGTCCGTCGCTTCGGCCATCCATCGTTATTCCGGTAACAACGCACCCGGCTGGTGATTCCCAGTTACCGAAAAATGCGTCTGTCGGGTTCTGAAGTTGCTGTCCGCCTCGCCTGACTCCGTTGACCATGCCAAAATTAGCGATAACCCACGACTGCATGGCGTAGGGGCTTAAATCCTGCTTCGGCGGTGGGTTATTTGAGGAATAAACCCTAACGTTAGGCGTGTCGTACAAACCACCGCCAGCAACAATTGCATTGGGCGCGTTGAAGGTACCATTAGCATTAAAACCAAAAATGGCTCCATCGCCGCTATCCCCGATAATCTGGATTATGGCAGAACCAAAATCAGCATTTCCTGTGCGCAGAATGCCAAAGCTTACCGATGCGCCATAGCCATATACTGCTGTATGAGATATTCCCTTAATAATCGGTAGGTACTGAGAATTATCTTTTACTGATGCAAAGCCATAAGGGACAAGAAACGGCGCTGCATTATTCCGGTACTGGTCAGCAAAAGCACCTCCGCCGTACCATCCGGCCGGGTTAGTCTTGTAATACGTTGCATTTTCCAGGTACGCAACACGTCCGCCACTTGTCGGTACCGCGCCAATATCTCCCGGTGTCGGTTTATTTGCTGCATCATATTGTTTTGCCCATGACGTCCATGCGCCATTAAAAAAAATACGGATGTATGAGCGTGAATCCGCATATATCCGGTAAACCTGCGTAATACCTGCATGTTTGTAAACTTCAAGCGACCCGGCCACCGGTTCGGGATAATTTGTTCCAGCTTGCGCCTGCGCATTGGATGGCTGGTAATATAATCCCGGTGTATTAAAGCTATTCAGATCAGCAGCATTCCCAATCAGCACGGCCTGACCGTTAAAAATATCCTGCGAAGTGATATTGATATCTTCCGCCAGCGCTCGCCCGTTAACCTTCCGCCCTGACGGCACGCGGCCATTGGCATTGTCATTAGCAGCCTTAACCGCTTTCGGCGTCGCGGCGAGCGTCTCAGACGCGCTGTCGGTGGCGCTACTGAGCTGGACGATACCCTTTTGCGCCGTGGTCGCGTCCTGAGCCGTATATTTGCCATTGGCAAGGTCATACGCCGTCTTAACTGCTTTCGGCGTCGCGGCGAGCGTCTCAGACGTGCTGTCGGTCGCGCTACTGAGCTGAACGATACCCTTTTGCGCCGTGGTCGCGTCCTGCGCCGTGTATTTACCTTTAGCAAGGTCATACGCCGTCTTAACCGCTTTCGGCGTCGCGGCGAGCGTCTCAGACGTGCTGTCGGTCGCACTGCTGAGCTGGGTAAATCCTTTTTCCGTAAGCGTGGCGTCAGGATGACGGCGGGACTGCTCATGCTCTGCGAGTTTATTGTCAACATAGTCCTGCGTTGCCATCACCGTTGAGGTGTCAATCGTCAGCTCGACAGACTCGATGTCGCTTACCATGATGACCATACGCACGGTCTGCGCGCGGCCTGACCCCTCCGCCAGCTCCGGCTTGTAGCTTTCCGCCATGTTGCCGACAGCAATCAGCGTGCCGGTGTCGTCATAGAGTCCCATTTCGCGCATCCAGAAACCGCCGGTTTCAGGCGGGATGAGCAGCTCCGCGATCACATAATTTTGATTCTTGTTGTCCTGGCTGATTTTGTTCAGCGTATGGCGCCAGACTTCATTGATGAGCTTTGTCTGGCTGGCATCAGGCACCGGTAATGTGCCGCCGCCGTCGCCGATGGCCATCGCCGTAAAGTTCACTTTCTTCCCGTTCGGGACGGTCGCGGCAGCAAGCTTAATCGCACCGGCTTTGGTGATGACCGTTTTATATTTTACTGTCATGGTGTTCTCACTTATCCGGGTAAACCGTGATGATGTCGCCGTCATACGTCAGCGCGCCGGTGTAGAGATAGCCCGGCACATCCTGAATAATGTTGAGGCCGATAAGATGGCGGCTGGCTGGCTTTGCATCCGCAATGAGCCGCTCCATCTCGTAATACATTTCCTCGGTGATGCCGGTCTCTAACACACCGATATCGAGGCGAAACGTGCCGGGCGGGTCGTTCGTTTCCCACCACTCGGACACGTTAATCAGGTAGCCGAGCGGCTCGACCACGCGACGCACCGCCCCAATCGTTCCTTTGTGCGCATGGATAAACCACGCCGCGCGGATCACATCCCGCTTTGTGGCCTCCGGCCAGCTCTCATCCCAGCGGTCAACGGAAAACGCCCACGCCAGCCACGGCAGCAGATTTGCCGGGCAGTCGTCAGGACTCCAGAGGCGACGCAGCGGAACGGGGGTATTTTCAATCTCAGCGCAGGCGCGCGCCGCCGCCACCTCAAGCGGTGACGAGCCCACCGGCAGCAGGCGGGTATCATTCATCGTTGCCCCCGATCGTCACGCTGTACTCGCTGCACCATGACGCCTGAGTGTCATCGAGCACGATGTCGGCCACCGGTTCGGCCAGCTCAACGCGCTGCACGCCCTCGACGTGGAGCGCGGCATAAATCGCTGATTTGCGGATGTCTCGCCCGAGCCGGTGCTGCGCGGTGATATACGCCTGCAGCTTTGCTTTCGCCGCACTGAGCACCGGCTCGCTTTCGGGACCGGGGTAAAGGTAAAGCGATGCGGTGATTTTATAGTCGACAATGTTCGCCGACTGCACGGTCACGCGGTCAGCGACCGGCCTGACGTCTTCATCGTTCAGCGCGGTGCGCACGATGGCGAGCAGCTCGTCAGACGCCACGCCGTTATTTTCGCGTGACAGCACCGTGACCGTGACACACGCAGGCTCGGGACTGATAACCGAAATATCGGCGACTCGCCCGTCAGCGCTGCGGCCGTGAAACTGATAGGAGCCTGTAGAGCCTGCGGTACTCAGCCCCTCGAAGGCCTGCTGAATGCGCAGACGGTAGTCGGTGTCCGACTCCATCACGGCAGGCATCGGCGGAAACGTCGTGTCGTCTGCAGGGGTGATGACAAGGCGCTGGACGTTGTAATTCCCGCCTATCTGGTCGAGGTCTGCGCCGGTGGCGTAGGCCAGCATGACCGCGCGCGCGGCCTCGTTGACGCGCTGTCGCCAGATTACTTCCCGGTAGGCGTTTTCCTGCAGCAGCTTCACCAGCGGCTCGGACTCAAGCGACAGCGTGCGCGCGATGGCGTCCTGCTGGTCTTCCGGGTACAGCGAGACGAGCGTCGCCTTTCGCTCGCTCAGGATGGTTTCATAGTCCAGTTCTTCCACGACGTCTGGCGCGGCGAGCTGGTTAAGGTCAACAATTGCCATAGCGTTTAACTCAGTGGAATGGTGAGTGAAAAAGGCTGGCCGCCGGTTGAGCGGGTGCCGGTGATGTCGACATACAGCCCGCCGTCGGTCTCCGACCGTTCAAAGGTGATGGTCGTGAGATTTACGCGTGGCTCCCACTTCTGGATCGCGGAATAGCACGCGGCCATAATCTGCAGGCGCAGCGCCGGGGTCTGCGGCTGGTCAATCATCTGCGACAGGAGCGAGCCGTATTCACGGCGCATGACGCGCGAGCCAACCGGCGTGACCAGAATGTCGCGTACGCTTTGCCGGATATGCTCAACCTCAGAGATACTGAGGCCGGTCTGGCTGTTCATTCCCAGATAACGCACCGTCATTGCGTCCCCTTAGTCCAGCTTCCGCCGCTCTGTACGTTGCCGTGCGCGTGGTTATCCACCTGCACGCCGTTTGATTTCAGTGTCCCGCCGGTGTGCTCGATGTTCCCGCGCATGGTGCCGCCGTTCTTCACTTCGAGCGTGCCGGTTGTCAGCTTGTTGGTGCAAACCACCTCCGGCGTATCGAGCGTGATGTGGCTCGACGCTTTCACCAGCACCACCGGCACGGTGGCCGTAATGGATTCAGACGCGGCGACGTCTGCGGTTTTGATGCCTGACACAGTGAGCGCGCCGTTTTCGGGCTCGTACTCAATAACCGCCCCGTCAGGAAAGGAAACATGAAGCGCATCAGGGGAGGCAGACGGCGCGGGATGGTCATCAGAGAAAATGCCGGGCAGCACAAATGCCGTATCGAGCTCGCCGCCGATCGCCAGCAAAAGCACCTGCTCGCCAACAGATGGAGCCCACCATACTCGCGAGCGCCCGGCGCGACTGGTAAGCCAGTTCAGCCAGGTGGTTTGCATGCCGCCGGTCTGGACACGACACAGCCCCTCGTCGTGGTCGACGTCGGTCACGATGCCGGTGCGGATAAGGTTGCGGATCGCGCGTGCGATTTCCTGCGGAGAATTTAGATTATTCATGTGGAAAGGATGCCGCAGAGCGTGGCAAGCGGCAATTGATGATCTTTCTTTGAGGAATGTAACAACATGAACCAAATGAAATGCAGTCCAAGAAAAAATCTAGTTTAATCAGACTCCTAGAAGAGTGGTAAAATGGACATATTGGATTTGGAAGATGCTCAGTCTTGTAACAAACGACCGCCTAAAACGCTGTAATGCATTAATTTCATTGCAATTTAATACTTCATTGGCATACTAAGTTGCGAAGACCATCAAGTAAAAAGGAATATTAATGTTTTTAAAAGAAAGCGCTGTATTTATGTCGATTGGATTGCCAATCGCAATATTATATATACTCATTACAATCTCACTATTTGAAAGAGAGAAAGCACATATACGCTTACGAGATGTGTGTATCTCCGTCATTGCTTTAGATGTATACAAACTTGCATCATTACTTGAGAGCGGAGATATGTTTTCTAGGGTTACAGGAACCTATCCCATACTGATATTATGCATTTTACTTCTTGTAGCTCACCTCGCGCTCACATTAAAAATTAAAAAAATCCTTCAGATTAAAAATGAGTATAAAATAAATTACAAATTTTTATTAATTCGAGATGCATATATAGGAATATCTTTACTAATGTCGAACGCAGTCTCAATAGTGGCGCTAATTGAAATGGCTGGAGGGATTAATTAATGAAGTTATCAAACTTTATTAAGAACTCTGCATGGGCTATTCTGCCAGCTTTATTACTTCTCTTTGCGCAGTGGCTTGCCAATACAATGACACAAAAAGATGTTGTACTAAGTTTCAAAGCCACCAGTAGGTCAGTGAGCGGCTTGTATACTACCTATATTGAAATATTTAATTATTCTGACATTGCAATTGACAAAGTCATAATAAAATCGAATCCATCCGAAGTCATCCAAGCCTCATACGAACCAGCAACAAGCAATCAAAAATCAAATGCTTGGGAGGGGGAAATATTAGCAGGCAAAAGCATGAAAATATTGTATATCTTAAATAAAGAGATGCCTACCTCGGCATCCGCACTAAACTCACTACTCACTGCCGAATATAAAAAAAGAAATAAAGAAACTGGCCGACTCGAATGGATGGCAGTTAATCTTCGCGAGGACAGCATAATTTCATCAGTAACGGCAACCTATTTATTCTGGTTTTTCCTTCCCTTCATACTAATGACAGTTATTATCTTTGCCGCTTACTATGTATTTAAAAAATACACTCCAACCAACCCCACCCCATGAACTAGAGGGAAACCTCACCCAAAAATATATTGTGCGCACTTAAGAAAACATTGCAATATAGTACGCTTTAACAACCATCCGCTTCTCTACCGAAGCGGATAGTGCTGAAATCACATTTCAAACCTTGCTTTCCCCATAATCTATACAAGATTAAAAACAAACCATAGTCAGACCTAAACTTTATCACTTTCATTTCCCTGTACTAATATCTTAAACAATTGGGGGCGCCATCCCTAAGTGCTCATTAAGAAATAGCGACCACATCCAACTTAAATAAATTTATTTTAAAAGACAATCATTTAGCATTTTAAGCAACTGTGTTATTACTAAGACACTCAAACATCAGCTCTTCGACCAAACTTTTATCTAACTGATTAAAGCCTAGTAACTGGCGCTGAGGGTAATGCATATCCTTAGCATGCCGATTTGGCCGGTCTTTCAATCCCCACTGATGAGTCTGCGCGATGCGTTGCACCTTGCCAGTGAAAGCCACAACAACATCATTCATGCTACCACTGGCTTTCATATACCGACTCGTGCGGAGCCTCTGAAACATTACCCGTTTAATCCGCCCGGTTTTAGCCCTGAGAGGCTGGCGCTTTCGCGCCTGATATGGCGAGCCGTCCGGGGCTTTTTGCTGTTTGATACGTTGCTGTTGCGACTTACGCAGCTCCTTTGCTATCTCCCCGGCCAGCTTCCGGCGCGCTGCCGGTGACAGGGCAGCAATCAGACCATTGAGCCTGTCGTCAAAGTGCTTAAAGTCACTCATCCCATTTGCTCACCAGTTCGCCGTTGATATAGAGCTCCTTTGGCCGGGGGACGGGCTCCGGCAGCGGCGGCTCAGGGGCATAGCTTACGTGCAGCGCGCCGTTTTCCTCCTTGATAAGGGTGCGCTCGGTGAGCTGCAGGCTGATGCTGATATCGACGCTGTCCCCGTCGTTCAAATCCATCTGGAAACGGTAGCCCTTTTTGCGGCCGTCATCGAGCGTGCAGATATCCGGCTGGTTTTCCCTGAGCCATGCGGCCACCGGCACGAAAATCAGGTCAGGGTCGCCCACAAAGTCACACACGATCACATTCAGGGTGTAAATTTTCTCATGCGACAGCGAGGCCGCGAGACGCGCATCGATATTCCCCTCATCGGCAAAGATGCGCATCATTTCGGGGTTTGTTTCAAGCTGCGGAACGGCTTTAATCAGCGCTTCGCGCAGGCTGCGTGCTTTCTTCATCGAGTTTATCCTGACAGTCTTTGACGGTTTCAACCTGCAGCGCGCAGGCGGCGAGCGCGTGCTCAAGCCTGCGAATATCGGCGCTCAGGTCGCCATTAGTGGCCGGGTCGTTTCCCGGCATCGGGCAATAGCTCACCTTCGGGCAGGCGCTGTAAACAATGACCGGCGGAGGCGCAGGCGGCGCGGGTGTGCAGCCGACGCACAACATCAGGCAGCTCAGCGCTATACCAGCGGCGTAAGGTTTCATTCTCATTTATCAGCCTCGTAATGGTTTGTTCACGCCGCACGGCCATTGCACCGGCGGCCAGCAGTTCGCCGCGTAGACTGACCTGCGCGGTTTCATTTCGCCTGGCAATTCCCTGCGAAACGGAAAGCTGATTTTTCAGCATTCCGATTGCGGTTTTTTGTTCCGTGGCGACCCTGTTCGCCCGTTCAAACGAGCGCGTCAGGTTGCCGTTTTCATGACGCTGCCAGAGCACAACCGCAATAAGCGCGGCCAGTAAAAACAACATCACTTTCATTGAATCCCCCTCAGGCAGTAAGCACGCTCGAGCGCGCGGCGGTTTTCCAGCCCCTTGTTAATTTCGCCATTCACGTAAACCCAGCGGGTGAGCTGGTCGCACGCCTGCGGCCATTGCTGGCGCTTAATAAACGAGACCAGCGTCGACCGGCAGGCCGCGCCGGTTCCCACGTTGAATGAGAAACTGACCAGCGCGTCGTAAACCTGCGGCGGCATTTTCACCGGCGCGCATACGGCCAGACGTTTCTCGACGTTCAGCACATCCGCGACGAGATTCGCCGCCGCCTGCCGCTCGGTGATTTCCCCCTTTGGCACGACGCCTGCAGTGTGGCCGATGCCCGACGTCCACACTCCCGCGCTGCACTGGTAAGGCGTCAGGCGACAACCTTCGAGGTCGGCAATCAGCGCCAGCCCCCCGGGCGAGGTGTTAAGCAGACGAAAGTCAGGCATCAGCGCTGCCAGCGCCAGCACGGCGGCCACACTGCATTTTTTAACGATTGATTTCACGAATAGCCCCTTTATCGAGTCCGAGCGATGTCAGATAGAGGTACGTCTTGCGCTTAAACCAGTAGTTCGTTAGCGCGGTAAAAATGGCGCATCCGCCGCCCACGTAAAGCGCCATCTTTTCGGGGGACATTGCCCCGACATACGCCAGCCCCACGGCCAGCCAGTAGGCGATAAACGTGGTGATTTTTTCCATACTCAGTCCCATAGATTCACCGTTTCGGTTCTGGCTGCGCTCTCGGTCTCGGGCAGCTCTACTGCCGTGCCGTGCGGCAGGATCACACCGAGCTCAGACAGGCCGGGATTAGCCTCTAAGACGGTTTCGACCACGCCCTCAGTGCGCCCGTAATACCGGGCGCAAATCGCGTCGAGGGTGTCGCCCTGCAGCGCATACGCTTTCATCAGATTTGCCCCACAATGCAGCGCGCTTTGTCCTGGATGCGCGCCACAGACCAGCGCATATCCCGCCACATTTCATCGATAGTGCTGTCGATGCTGTCCGCCTTTTTGTCGCCTTTGGCGGTCGCATCCACGCCGCGAAAACGCTCATAAAGCGTGGCCGTCGTCATCGAGCACACGGCGTTGAAGTAGTGGAAAACGCGCACGCTCTCGCCGTCGAGCTCGTCGGTCGGGACATCCGCCAGCGTGGCGTAACCGGCATCGAGCTGACTTTCGCGCCAGTCGCTCAGCTCCGCGTTAGTCTCCGCGATCGCGGTCTTAATCGCCCGGCGCAGGCGAACGGGGGAAACGGTCTGCTCCAGTCGCATTTCTTCCCGCACGCGCTTCGGATCCACGTCAGGAAAAAACGGGGTGTTTTTGATTACCGGCTCGCTCACGCCCGGTGGCGGTATCACCACGCCCGGCACATCCTGCGGCTCTTTTTTTGGCTCAATAATCAGCGTCGTCATGACAACCTCGGGTAATGGGTGGGCGGTGGACGCCGATCGCAGTCAGGGCAATTAATACCCGCATTGACCGGCGTGCCGCCCGGCTCGGGGAGCGCTCGGTTAACCAGCGGCTTTTGCCGCCTTTGGTGGACGCCCGCGCCGTGCCGCCGGTTTAGCGGCAGGTTTGCGCGTGCGCGGTTGAGTCGTTTTGGTTTTCGGTGCCGGTTCGGGTTTTGGCCTGAGCTGGCGCTCTAGCTGCTCAATGTCTTTTCGAACGCCGATGGTGCTCTCTAACTGGATCGCACGCTGCAGGTGCGCCAGCGCCTCCGGTAGTTGCTCCGCATCACGCAGCACGTAGCCGGTGATTTTGTGCAGCTTCGCGCGCACGATGTCGGGCATATCCGCGCGCTCGGTCAGCGCGAGGGTGTCGAGCAGGTTCGACAGTTCGACCGGCTGTTTCGCACCGCGCAGGCGTTGCGCGGCCAGTGCCACCTCTTCGGCCAGAAGGTAAGGCGTCGGACGGCGACCGGTCGGCATGGTCAGGCCGTAGGTCATGGCATAACGGGCAATTTCCAGCGCCCCGGCGATATCGTCAGCATCGAGACGCCAGAGCATCACCGTCATGACGATGTCATCCTGCGCACCTTTGCCGTTTTCTAGGACGCCAGCGACCCACGGCAGATAGAACGGCAGCAGTTCGCGCTTTTGGTCTGCCTTGCGCTCATTGGATCGGATTTGTTTCAGAGTGCGGTTGTCTGCGGCCAGCTTAACGAGCATCTGCTCATAGGCAGTTGCATTGCGCAGCGGGACGGCAGCCCGCTGCGCTGTTTCAGAGGCCGAGACCCGCATCATGTGACGCGCTGCGGGACTCGTCATGGCTTACTCTCCGCTTTCCGGTGCAGCTGGCGCGGAAGCGCTTTCCGGCGCTGCCGGTGGGGTAAAGTCTCCGAGCTTGATATTTTCAATCAGGCAACCTGCGGCGTAAGCCTCGACCACATAGTCAATATTCATTGACTCGTAGTTTTCTACGCGGTCTTTTTTCGGTTCTTCGATGATGGCGCGACGGTGCGCGTCATCCATGAAGTAGATAGAGAGGTTATCGAGACGCGTGACCATCAGTCCATCTGCCGGGAAATACGGCACGCGCACTGCTGGCAGGTTGCCGATTCGCTTCTGGCTGATGATGATGTCAGCGGCCAGCGATTCGGTGTTTGCCTGCTCCTGATTGACGATAGGGAAATATTTATCCGCCATCAGCTTACGCCCGGTGATGACGACGAGCTCCGGGTCATCCTGATAAATCTCATCAATCAGGTTACTGGTGGCATCCATGACCAGCGCGTCGAGGTTCGCATAGTCACCGTTTTTACCCACGCGGATCACGTCGGAAATGACTGTGCCGTCCTCGTCGGTGACTTTCGACATCACGCGCGCTGGCGCTTCATTACGGTACTTCTGCAGCCAACCAACGGCCACGTCCTGCAGCATCGGATTTTTTTTACGGTCGGACGTCGCCGCACGCTCGATGCCGTTGAAACCGGCCATGATGAAATCGAGGGACTGACGTTTGATGATGGCGTCACGGATACGGGTCTGGAAGTCCTGGAATCGCGCCCACAGGTCGAGCTGTTTGTAGCGGATATGGAAGTCAAAGTTAATCTGGGCGCACTCGTACTTATTCGACTCCAGCGCGGTAAAGTCAGCGGTCTTACGCTCATCATCACCGGTGGTGTCGGTAGTGCTCGCAATTGTTCCGTTAACACCGACCCCGACCTTTTCGCCTTTCAGCTCGTCGACCGGCACGATGTTGATTTTGGTCAGAAACGCGGATGACATCTGCAGGGTGGTCATCAAAGTTTGCGTGACCGACGGCTCGACGGTGAATTTCTTCGCCACATCATCGGTGGAAACGCCGTTCAGCTCCGCGACGCGGGACAGGTAGGCATTAAATTTGAAGCGGGTATCTTTACGCATGGTTTTTCCTGTTCGGGTAAAAGGGGTCAGGCCGGGCAGCACGCCCGGCGTTTTATCAGCAGTTGGTCAGCAGCTCGTCGCCCGTACCGCCTTTTGAAAGCTCGCGGCGCGGCTGGCGCTGGCTTTCGGTGTTATCGAGGGAGCTTTTGAGATCGTTAAACGCCTGCGCGCTTTCTTCGGCCTTGCTGGTCACGTCCTGCTTAAGCTGCGCCAGTTCGGTCTCCAGCTCGGTGACGCGCTGGTCGGTGGCGGTGAGGTTGGTCTGCACTAGCTCGGTGACGGTGGTCACGGCCTCATGCACATCGGCGAGACGCGCGTCATCGCTGGCCTGCTTGCGGCTGAAAATGGCCTTAACCTTATCGGTCAGGCTGTTGAGCATGGTGTCGGGGACGTCTTCAAATTCCAGTACAGCCAGTGAGGCCACAGAGAAAACGTCGTCCGGCTGGTCTTTTTTACCGGCGAGCGGGTTCTGCGCGGCGCGGCTGCAGAATTCGAGGTATTCGGTGCCGAGGCTTGCCGGGTCATCGGTGACGGCAAGCCCGATGAGGTAGCACTTGCCGCTGTTTGAGAAGTTCGGGCGGATCTCCATGGAGGTGTAAACCTTCTGCCCGGCGCGCACCATGCTGACCAGCTCGTCAAGCGGGGCAATTTTGTCAAACAGCGCCTTTTTGCCGTTAAGCGCAGAGTCATCGCTGATAATCTCCGCCTTGAGCGCGGTCACATCGCCATAGCGTTTAAACGGGCTGTCAGGTAACAGGCTTTTGATATGTTCGAGGTTAATCCGGCAGCCGTAGACGCGCGGGTCGAACGTGTCAGCCATATCCTGAATATCATCGCCGCTGATGACACGGCCATCGCAGGTGTCACCCTCGACGCCGATGCGAAACCATTTAGAAACTTTCTTTGCCATTGTTCAGGTGTCCTGATGTTAGGTTTTCGGGTCGGGATTAGTTTCCCGACTCCATCCCGCATCAGCCACCGTTTGCGCTCCTGTTAGATCTGATACAACAGTCACTTAGCGCGAATACCCCCCTATTTCCTTAGCCTTGCCACGTCACACCAAAAACGAGGCAAGCATGACCATTTCAACTGACCTTTCTGTGTTAAATGACCCGCGACGACAGGCGCGACTGTTGTACTGGCAGGGGTTCGCCGTGCCGCAAATCTGCGACATGCTGCAGCTCAAGCGCCCGACCGTGCAGAGCTGGAAACAGCGGGATGGATGGGAAGAAACCGCGCCGATTAACCGCGTGGAATCGACATTAGAGGCGCGGCTTATCCAGCTCTACGCTAAGCCAGACCTGACCGCGCATGACTTCAAAGTCGCGGATTTTTTGTCGCGCCAGATGGAACGGCTCGCGCGCATTAACCGCTACGGCCAGACCGGAAACGAGGTGGATTTAAACCCCAATATCGCCAGCCGTAACAAAGGGGATCGCAAAAAGCCGAAACGCAATTTCTTCAGTGATGAAGCGATTGAAAAGCTGGAAGAGATTTTCTTCGACCAGTCGTTTGACTATCAGCTCCGCTGGCATAAAGCGGGGTTAGAGCACCGCATCCGCCACATCCTGAAATCCCGCCAGATTGGCGCGACGTTCTACTTTGCGCGCGAGTCACTCCTGCGCGCGCTTAAGACCGGGCAAAATCAGATATTTTTATCGGCGAGTAAAACGCAGGCGTATGTGTTCCGAAAGTACATCATCGCCTTTGCCCGTCTGGTTGACGTCGACCTGTCAGGCGACCCGATCGTCATCGGCAACAATGGCGCTGAGCTGATATTTCTCGGTACCAATTCCAACACCGCGCAGAGCCATAACGGCGACCTGTATGTCGATGAAATTTTCTGGATACCAAATTTCCAGAAGCTGCGCAAAGTCGCCTCCGGTATGGCCTCACAATCACACCTGCGCACAACCTATTTTTCGACCCCGTCGACGCTGGCTCATGGCGCTTACCCGTTCTGGTCTGGCGAGTTGTTTAACCGTGGCCGCAGCAACCGCGACGAACGTGTCGACATCGATATCAGTCATCAGGCGCTCGCCGGTGGCGTGCTGTGCGGGGACGGTCAGTGGCGGCAGATTGTCACCATTGAGGACGCGCTCGCCGGTGGCTGCACCCTGTTTAACCTCGACCAGCTTAAGCAGGAAAACAGCGCGGATGACTTCCGTAACCTGTTTATGTGCGAGTTCGTCGACGATAAGGCGTCCGTATTCCCGTTCGAGGAGTTGCAGCGCTGCATGGTCGATGCGATGGAAGAATGGGAGGACTTCGAGCCGTTCGCTGACCGTCCGTTTAACTGGCGCCCGGTCTGGATTGGCTACGACCCTTCACACACCGGCGACAGCGCAGGCTGTGCGGTACTGGCTCCGCCGGTGGTTGCCGGTGGCAAGTTCCGCATCCTTGAGCGTCACCAGTGGAAAGGCATGGACTTTGCCGCGCAGGCTGAGGCCATCCGTGCGCTGACCGAGAAATACACCGTCGACTACATCGGCATCGATGCGACCGGCATCGGCCAGGGGGTTTACCAGCTCGTGCGCTCATTCTTCCCGGCGGCGCGCGCCATCCGCTACACGCCGGAAATGAAAACCGCAATGGTGCTGAAAGCAAAAGACACCATTCGCCGCGGGTGTCTGGAATACGACGCCGGTGCAACCGACATCACGCAGTCATTTATGGCTATCCGCAAAACCATGACCAGCAGCGGCCGCAGCGCCACCTATGAAGCCAGCCGCAGCGAGGAAGCCAGCCACGCGGATATCGCATGGGCGACCATGCACGCGCTGTTAAACGAGCCGCTTTCCGCCGGTAGCGGTATGCAATCAAGTTCAATTCTGGATATTAACTAAGATGAAAAAACGCCTAAAGAAACAGCCAAAACAGACCAGCATGACCGCCAGCGCGCCACAGAAAATGGAGGCGTTCACCTTTGGTGAGCCGTCACCCGTTCTGGATCGCCGCGACATCCTCGACTATGTCGAGTGCATCAATAACGGCAAATGGTACGAGCCGCCGGTCAACTTCTCGGGACTGGCAAAAAGCCTGCGCGCCGCCGTACATCACAGCTCCCCGATTTACGTAAAGCGCAACATTCTGACCAGCACCTTTATCCCGCATCCGTTGCTGTCGCGTCAGGACTTCAGCCGCCTTGTGCTTGATTATCTGGTGTTTGCAAACGGCTATCTCGAAAAGCGCATGAGCGTGACCGGCCAGCTCTTTAAACTGGAAACCTCCCCGGCCAAATACACCCGCCGTGGTGTAGAGGATGGCGTTTACTGGTACGTGTCGGACTATACGCACCCGCACCAGTTCGCACCCGGTTCGGTGTGCCATTTGCTTGAGCCCGATATCAATCAGGAACTCTACGGGATGCCGGAATACCTGAGCGCGCTCAATTCCGCCTGGCTGAATGAGTCCGCCACGCTGTTTCGTCGCAAGTATTACCAGAACGGCGCACATGCGGGTTACATCATGTACGTGACCGATGCGGCGCAAAGTAGCACCGACGTCGAGGCGCTGCGCTCCGCGATGCGTGACTCGAAAGGGCTCGGGAATTTTAAAAATCTGTTTTTCTACGCCCCGAACGGGAAACCGGATGGTATTAAGATTGTGCCGTTGAGTGAAGTCGCCACGAAGGATGATTTTTTTAACATTAAGAAGGTGAGCGCCGCTGACCTGCTCGATGCGCACCGCGTGCCGTTCCAGCTCATGGGCGGCAAGCCTGAAAATATCGGCTCGATGGGCGATATCGAGAAGGTGGCGCGCGTGTTTGTGCGCAACGAGCTGACTCCGCTACAGGAGCGTTTCAAAGAGATAAATGACTGGCTCGGGATGGAGGTGATCCGCTTTAAGGATTACAACATTGAGACCGATTAATCCCGCCCAAAATGCCGCCTCCGGGCGGCACATCCTCAGAGCTCACCAGACGCGGCAAACGCCACGCAACCCCGCCACCGCCTCACGATTTGACCTCATCACTCATCACGCCACCACGACGCGCACAGACGCGCAAAATAAATCCTGTCACCACGTCAGGCGCGCAGTGCTATCCCCGCCTCGCCTGCCCTCTTTATGGGTCGGTTTTAATGCAGTTGCATGACCACTCTGGATCCACGCCAGCTGTGGTGGCGCATGGCCAAAACGGGTAGTCCCTACGCATGCAAAACAATGCACCTGATGCATGCATAGAAAAAAGACTCATTTTGGGTATACTGATATTTCTACGATGAATTTTTCAAGATTTGCTTCTGCTAGGAACAGGGGGAATTTTAGCTCTTTTGACAACTCTTCCAATTTTATACGCGTCGCTGGCGTGGCTTTGCTGCCGATGATTACACCATCAACACAGTTACTTTCAAGGTGGAGCGCCCGACCCAAACCAATATCATCGCCCTCAAGTTGACACAAGCTCCTCAACTCACTTTCATGAAGCCATTCTTCATGTTTAAACTTTGGGATTTTTATTAATACTTCATCATTCCTTTTTGTCCTATATGAGTATGCATGATCCATTGCATTTACCTCAATGCCAGCCTCCCCATACTCCACCGCATCAAGTCTAATGCGCGATTTAATAAGTCGCTCTCTATTATATATAATGCAAAACCCTTTCATCCCCTGACAGTAATACCCCCACATGAGGCGATTGTCAGGTTTTTCAGTAAACGATGCAATGGCCACTGTATTTCTAAAATCATTTATGAAATCGCCAAAGAAATCATACTCCTCAAACCTATTAATCATGAATAATTTTTCAATCAATATATTAGAGTTGAAATGCTTCAACAATTCATTAGTGCTTATGGTGTTCCGATATGGCTGAGGGAATGTATGTCTTGCGAAACAATTAGCCCAAAGCTTGAACCATTCATTCTCGCTGAGTTCCTGCAATTCATTTCGATTGCTTTTTGCATATGCTTCAAACGGGTCATTCAGCGTTCCAATGGCTGCGTGCCATATTACAGCACTTGAAATTTCTTCAATGGAATAATTACGCTCCAAATCACCTGTTTTAGTGGTTGCATCAGGGCGGTACCGGAACGCATGAGTTTCGCTTGTAAAGCCGCGCTCAGAAAGAACCTTTGGTATGATTGTATTCTTACTCATAACATTGCATCCATCTTAAAATTGATTCTAACGCCTCGTTTTACTCGTTGTTCAAACCCGCCAGCACCGAAACCTAGTTTCAGCGTTAGTGGGATTTCTGTGATAAGTCATCTAAAACAGACAGAAACTCTTTAAACTTTGAATGTAGATATATATATTCAGATTGCAGTATTGACTTTTAAAGTAAGAACTTTCGATTTATAGCGTTGCTCAATAACCCCCATTGAATGCAATCGACCAAAGAGCGTTTTAGCAATCGGTGTATCCCTCGCATTTTCAGCATCTTTAATTATTTTCCAATACTCAATATCCCTAGCCATTAACCTATGCTGCTCGTTCCTAACTTTTAAACAGTCGCCGAAGACAATCACTCCAGTAACCAATTTTGGTTTATCTTTTGCATACAACTTCGTTTTAGTTGGATGCATATTATGGCCATGCTTGCTAATCACTTTACGAACTACAGCGCAAAATAATCGATTTACATTAGCTCCTGAAAATGTAAGATCATCGACATAAACAGTCATTTTAATCCTTAGTTTTCGGCATAGTTCATCAATCTCACAAAACATTCTGGAGTTTGCAAAGTAGGCCAAAGGCATGCTGATTCTACTACCTGTTGGTAAACGCTCATGACAAGTACATATATGCGACAATATATCTGCAACGTCAGATGACATTTTCATCACAGAAAAGAAAAATGAAAATATCATACTTCTTGTTGTTGATGGGAAAAATGCCTTAATATCAGAGGTCATCATCTTTTCATGATTAAGATGAGCTTTTGCATTTGTTACATTCGAGCATTTTTTCTTACCCGAGTGCAAGTATTCTGGCAAAGCGATACGAGATAATAGACTGGCAATTCGTGTGTGCACCACATCTAATTTATCAACAGGTTTTTGTATTTTCCGTGGCTTACCCTTTTTAGATAATTGTTCAAAAACGGAATAGTTACCTTCATCTTTTTTTAAAGCATATAAATCATTAGTATCAACACATAGAAGGCATGCTAGTTTTTTTTTGCTTTTGAGTTTATAAAACGGCGAATCCATTACGCCATAAGATTTATTATTCGTGAAGATCTTAAGCTTTTTCCGTTTTTTCATTTTTTTCACTTACCCACTCGACAACATCCAAAACTTTACCAGCCAAATTCAAACGCAGCCGCTTAGATAAACGTCCTTGCGTACCTAATGATTCTGAGAAAAAAACTAAAGAGGATACTGGTATGTCGAAGTGGGATGCATATTTCTGTAAAACTTCAATCGACGGTGACCATACTCCGCTTTCTAGTTCTACTATCTTTTCTTTGGGAATGTCTAAAGATGTTGATAACTCGACTAATGATTCTTTGTGATATTGCCTTATCAAACGAAGGGCTTTATGTAACATTGGCAACTCCTGCTATTGAAACTAGGGAGGACGCATTACTTATCTCCTCCTTCGAAGTAGTCCATTAAGCGTGTGATTAAATCAAACAGTCTAATACCCCATTTAATCGCTTCCCAAGCATAAGCAGCCCACTTTTTCCGGTTTGACTTGCTCTGCGCCTGCTGTTCGTTGGTTACTTTATCATTCTTCATGACTTTTTCCTTATGCCCACGGTGTGCGAACGAATGTTCACTCAAGCACCATGGTTCGCCCTCATAAGGATGAGATTGAACAGCACTAGCCCCCTGCTCCACGAACCCTTGGTCGCCCAAAGGGTTCGAATACCCATACGCCATACCACCTGGACATACGATGACTCTCGCGAGCTGCGTCGCTCAGGGGCGTTGCGCGGGGTAAAGGTTAGAAAGCATCTGCTTTCCACGGGTAATCAATACCCAATTGATGGCGATTTATCTCACTAACTAACCAATATCAGCATCATAGCAAGTAATCCGCTGTGCATAATTCATTTTGATATACCTTATTGTCATTACTAATGAAATTTAATAGTAAATGGGAATAAGAGGAAATTTTCATGTATAACAAAAATGTTCAAACCCAACACCAATGAGATTGTACTCTATCGGTTTAGTTCCGGAAGGTGGAACATTTATAGAGAGGTTGAGTTAAATATTGAATCCCAGCCATTCATCAGCGATCGGAAAAAAGAATTTTTGCCCGCCAAACATCACCGTAGCGCCACGCGCGAGCGCCTGAAGCTCCCACCGCTGCGGGGTGATGCCCTGCTGCGCCAGCTCGAAGCGGATGCGCGGAATCTGCGACCGTTCTGCTTTCGTCATTCGCCCTGATGGCGCTATCTTATGCGGTTTTAATGGCTCGCCGCTTCTTTGCTGGCGATTTGGGCACGGTGCGTCGTGTTTTAGTGCGCCCCTGAGCGCCGTCACGACTTCGGGGTCATCCCATGCGATAACCCCGCCATCAAGGAGATTTAACACCGCTGCGGCATGCTCAGACGGCGTGGGGGTCATAACAGGAATGTCACCGCCGGTGAGCTTTCCACAGTTATTGACAGGACTCCGAGGCGCGGCAGAGCCGCTTTTTAAGGTCAAAGGCTCAACGGCCAAAACCTTTGGAACGATGCGCCATTCGGCTGTACGGGTTACATGGACACGATTAGCCCCGAGATGAGGGGCATAAATCCCGACAACCCTCTCGATATCTTCCTCGTATTCGTTGACCTCATCCGTCACCTTACGGGCGACCCTGACCGCCTGAGCATCACGCGGCATGTTTGCTCCACCCTGCGCGATGATGTACCGCTCAAAGTCCCCCTCATCTGCAGCAGCTCGCACGGCCTCGACCCTGTCGTCAAACTCGCAGGCAATACTCACCCCACGCGGCAGTTTGCGCAGTTCACGGTAAGCGCCCATCGTCGGGAGACCAATCGGTTTAAACTGAGGGATACGCCATGTTGACGCCCATGCTGTGACGGCTGCGGCCGTATCTTTCAGAGGCTTGCCGGTGTCGTGATCGAGTTGGCCGTCGAGCGCGTAACCGTCGATATTTTTTGCAATGTATTTAGCGATATAACCCGCCGCTCCGCCCTGATTAAGATGGCGTGACTCAAAGCGCTGTTTTGACGCGCCCTTTTCGTGTCCGTCCTCTTTGAGGGCATAACAACGCATAATTTCGTTAATGGCTTTACGCTGACCGGGTTTGCAAAAAAGCATCATGTGCCAGTGTGGCGTGCCGTCGTGGTGCGGTTCGACAACGCGCATCCCGTAAACCTCTAAATCGTTATCTTTGAAAGCTGTACGCATCAGGCTCCAGATTCGGCATAGATAGCGCTGGCCGTCTTTGGGTGTGAATGCTGTTTCGTTCCAGCCGTGATTGAGCTGCACCGTTTTGCTTTCACCTTTGCCAACCTGACGGGTCGGGTGATACTTCGATGGCGTGGTCAGCGTGATAAACATCCCTACGTCACCCACGCTGGTCGCGTAGCGTTCAATCCCAGCGATAGTATTCATCAGCTCCATACGACGTATTTCAGGGTTCGAAATACTCCCCATGACCTTACTGATTAGGTCGATACGTTCGCCGGTGACTTTGTTTTCCAGCTCACATGATTTTAGGTATTCAAGATTAGCCAGGCGGCGCGCGTGGACATCGCGAATAGCCATTTTGCTTGCGTAAGGTGAACGGTCTTTGTTGACCTCACCGGCAGCGATGAGAAGCGCCTCGCGCCAACGCATCCGCTGCGCCTTAAGCTGGTTAACCCACCATTCGTCCTTAATCAGGCGGGAAATAGCGGAAAATGCCATGCGGATCGTCATCAGACCCTTACGGTATTTTTTCCAGTACATCGGGGTGATGTTAAATGCGCGAGCAATACCGGCCACTTGCCCGTATAGGTGCGACTGAGCTTCATCGGTGAAAAGTGTCTCTTTCCCGCCGTGAGCCTCCGCCCAGGCGTCGCTTAACTCCTCGTATTTGCTCCAGAGCTGAGAGGCGATTCTGGCCGCAAATTTCCTTAGCTCTTTATCATTCATATCTGGTAATCGCGCATACTTGTCGCGCTCGGACAGAAACCCAATCGAGGCGGATTCATTCATCCCGCACAGCTCATTAACACGCTCAAGACGTGGCAGCAGCTTGCGCTCAAAGGTGTTTTTAAGGAAATAGAGCCCACCTAAAGGGCTCTTTTTACGGCGGATGAAGTTATAACGCGATGTAAACAGCGTTTGCAGGAAAAACGGCAGACGGTCAATCCGGTTTAAAACACCTTGCACCTGACGAAGTTCGGCACGTGTAAGGGGTCTGTCGCGGCCAATGGCCTCTTTAGTGACGTTATTCCAGGGATAAGCACCAACGAATGAATCACTGGTGCCCTTCAAAAATGGTGGTGGTGGCGAGGGGGCAATACGCCCCCGAGATTCGATGGACATACTATTTGAAGGCGTCCAGACATTGCTTCCCCAGGCGTTCAATTCGAGCTTCCAAAGCTGAGAAGCCAATAAGATCGCTGGTCAAAAGATCATGCAATATCAGGCCTGAGATAAGCTTAGGGATAGTTGGGTAGTAACCCACAACGTCCAGCCAATCCTTGCCTTTGTTCTTCCCGGATGTTGCGGTCTTCTTCTCCTGCAAAATGAATTGATAGCGGTCACTGGTGATGACGTACTGGTTATTTATCTCGATGCGTATGCTCATTCTGACTTCCTTTTAAAAGTGGTTAGTCCGCTCAATCGAAAATTGAGTTGTGCAGATTTGCCGACTCTTGACCTAATAACTCGATAATCTCGGTACGATTGAGCTCAGACTTGCTGATATGCGCGATAAGCCCGTCAAATCGAGAAGAGAAACGTGTCGCGAGGTCGCGCTGTGCCTCGCTTACTGCCTGCGCCAGAAGTGCCGAATACATCCCCCGCTGCGCTGTATCTTGCTTTTGCATTTGCCTATCTCCAGACAAAAGGAGTCCCCACGCTGTAAGGCGCGTAATAAATCGAATCCAGATTAATTAATGTAAATACTGCTCAGGTTTTACCGAGGTTAAAATGGTTGGTGCGTACTCAAAAAGGCTGAACAGCTCTCGCAGAGCGCGGAAAAGTTTGTCACGCCAATAACAGTCCTCCTCATTCAAACGCCAGTGCGGCATCATAAATTCCCGCTCTGTCAGTCCAGCATGAAGAAACAATGAGCGCCTTTGGCTGACGGTCAGGCGGCTGATGAAAGTTGCTTTTGACGCGCCAAGTTGACGATACCGGGTGAATGCAGTTCTCAATTCATCAAGCGCACAAACAAGACGCTCACGATCGGCTTCGGTCATTTCCTCTAAGCGCATGACAGAGTGCCGCTGTTTTAATTGAGCGTGGAAACAAACCGTAAGACGCTCCCGCTCCATCATCTGATTGTAAAAATCGCAAGTGTCCTGCCAGCGAGGCTGAGCCAGATACTTGCAGACTAAACCGCGAAGTGCTGTTGGTTGCTTCTGGATCACATCAAGTGTCATTACCGTCATAACCACAGTCCTCTCTTTTTGACCAGGCGCCGAAGCTTCTCGATAACGCCCGGCTTTCGGGTTCGGATGATGATGCCCTTACGTCCACGACCGTGAGTGATAGTGAAGTTGGTAGGATTAGGACTTTCTATTCGAAGCAACTGCGCAATACAGCGAGGTTCACTATTCATACTGGCTCCCCTAATCCGAGCCACATCAGCCAACCATCACGAATTTCCTTCGGGCGGCTGTCATATGCCATCTTCATACCCTTGTTCCAGGCAGGCAGATAAACCCAATATTCCCCTGCGCGCCCACTCGTTGACTGCGGATCAGTCATCTCGACTACAGGAAGCTTGCCCTTTTCAATCATGCCTTTAACGGCTGCAGGTGTTTTACCAATAAGGCGCGCGAATTCCTGATATGGAACCGCATCTGTTCTGCTTACAAGCTGGTTAGTCATCTGTTACGATTCTCCTTTAGTGTGATTAATTGCTCTAAATAGGGTTTAGTTGCTCTAAAAGGTGATTCATCTATCGAATAGATAAATCTACGATAGGTGATAATGTTCAACTATAGGTGATTTTATGTCAATACAGATCCATGAAAAAATCAAGCTGATAAGAGAGTCAGAAAGGTTAAATAGGCGACAATTCAGTGAGTTAACTGGAATCGTTTACGGTTCTTTTTGTAGTTATGAAGCCGGTGACAAAAAGCCGGGAGTCGAACAAATCATGAAAATCCTCCAGCATCCGCGCTTCACGAAATACACCTTGTGGTTTATGACTGATCAAATAACACCCGAAGCTGGGCAGATTGCACCGGCTCTCGCGCACTTTGGGCAGCAGACAACAACGTCATCCCACTCAGACCAGAAAACTGGCTAACTATTTATGGCGCTTATTTGTGCAGTAAATGCACAGTGAGTTTTTGCTATTTAAATCAGGAAATTGAAGTAAGCAGTAACATCATCGGGAGGCTTTATGTCTGTTAAAAAGCTCGATGATGGTCGATATGAAGTGGACATTAGACCGACCGGGCGTAACGGAAAACGCATCCGTCGGAAGTTCGACAAGAAAAGCGAGGCGATGGCTTTTGAAAAGCATATTCAATATAACCATCACTCAAAGGAATGGCTTTCAAAACCCACGGACAAACGCCAACTGTCAGAACTGAAAGAGTTATGGTGGAAGCTGAAAGGTAAACACGAGGAACACGGTCAATCGTATCTCAGGAAAATTGAGCGTTTCGAAACGATGACCGGTAACCCATGCGCTTTCCAGATCACCAAGAGCCTGATAACGCAATATTGTGCTCAACGCCGGGCTGAAGGTATTAAGCCAACTACCATCAACCGCGACCTGATTACATTAGGTGGGATGTTTACTACCCTGATTGAGTCAGAAATGTATAACGGAGAGCATCCGTTTAGGGGGTTCAAAAAACTGAAAGAGCAGACTGCCGAAACGGGCTATCTCACTCTTGAGGAAATTGACGCCTTACTGGCAGCGCTATCAGGAGATAATCGTAAAATTGCCGTCTTGTGTCTGAGTACCGGGGCTAGATGGGGTGAGGCTGCAAGGCTGAAAGCGGAGAACGTGATTCATAACCGGGTGTCTTTCGTTAAGACGAAAACCAACACACCGCGCACGGTCCCGATCTCTGATGACGTTGCGGCTTACGTAGTCAGCAAAGCACGAGGCTTTCTGTTTCCTGATGCCAGTTATGCTGAATTCAGGCGAATCCTCAAAGAAGTTAAGCCCGACTTACCAGCGGGGCAAGCAACACATGCGCTACGACACTCTTTTGCCACGCACTTTATGATTAACGGGGGCAATATCATCACACTGCAGAGGATCTTAGGTCATACGAAAATCGCGCAGACAATGGTCTATGCGCACTTCGCTCCTCAGTACCTGCAGGACGCGATTTCGCTTAACCCGTTGAAGGGTGCTAATGGTGGTCAGAGTGTCCACAATGTGTCCACACCCTAGCCGCTTTTTATGGATTTTGACTGCTAGTAGTAAAACGTGAAGCCTTGTCTGGTGCGGCTTTCCAGCTACGCCAGACATTAAAAAGGCTCCCGCAGGAGCCTTTCATTCATCAATGCAGCGACGCCAACCTCGCCGCAAACCCGACAAACAGCAGCCCTATGAGCCCGTTCCCCAGCTTTGCCAGTTTCTTTTTCGTTTTGAGATAACGCGTGACAAACGCACCGGAGAAGATCAGGAAGCTCATGTACATGAAGCTTATCAACTCAAGCGTCGTCGCGAGGATAAGGAAAGAGGTGCCGGTGCTCTGTGCGTTCACGTCAATAAACTGAACGAAGAACGATACGTAGAAAAGAATCGCTTTGGGATTGGTCAGGCTCAATACCAGCGAACGTTTCATGATCATACTGGCAGGTTCGGGGCCGCTCTCATGGGCGTTTTTTTGACGATTCACCACCGACCAGAGCATTTTGCCCCCCAGCCACAGCAGATAGAAGGCGCCGAGATATCGCACGATGTTAAACAGCACCGGCGTGGTCTGGATTAATGCTGCGACACCCGCCCAGGCAAGAAACATCAGAACCGCATCACCGATAAATACGCCTGTGGCGGCAAGATACCCTTTTTTAACGCCGTGTCCAATCCCGGTTTTCAGCACAAACAGGGTATTCGGCCCCGGTACCAGCACGATAAAAAACGCGCCTACAACATACGTCCAGAAATTCAGTACGCCAAACTCCGCAAACACTTCTTCTCCCTCCTTTTGCTCAATACAGCAGGAATAGCGCTGCAAATACGCTACTCCTAAAAATCAGACTCTATAAAATCAGCGGGCACCATTACGGTGCCCTCATGGTACTCAGATATCCTGGACTGCGAACAGCAACGCGTTGCGATGCCGGGTCATTCCACATTTTCTGATGGCGTGAATACGCATATTGCGGCGGGATTGTGCTTCCAGCCAACGAGCCTTGCGACGACTCACCTGTCGCAACATGCGCCAGCGCCCTACTTCTGTTCTACTGCGCTTCATGTCTACAACTCTTTCTCTAACACTTTTTCTCTAAAAGAAAGGCCATTATAAACCCAACCCTGCGGCAAACCAGCGCTTTTACCTGGCGTTTTTATTTGCCAGATGAATCCTGATGCGTACACTCATAACAATACGCTTTCAAAAGGATTTTTTTACCTATGACAACCTTCTACACCGTGGTGAGTTGGCTGGTCATTTTGGGATACTGGCTGTTAATCGCAGGTGTGACATTACGCATCCTGATGAAGCGCAGAGCCGTTCCCTCTGCCATGGCCTGGCTTCTGATAATCTACATCCTCCCGCTGGTGGGAATTATTGCCTATCTCTCTTTCGGTGAGCTTCATCTGGGTAAACGCCGCGCAGAGCGGGCCCGTGCCATGTGGCCCTCCACCGCAAAGTGGCTGAACGACCTTAAAGCCTGCAAACATATCTTTGCCGAGGAGAACAGTAGCGTCGCATCATCACTGTTTAAGCTGTGCGAGCGCCGTCAGGGGATTGGTGGCGTTAAGGGCAATCAGCTCCAGCTGCTGACCTCGTCCGACGACGTCATGCAGGCATTAATCCGCGATATCCAGCTGGCGCGTCATAATATCGAGATGGTTTTTTATATCTGGCAGCCCGGCGGGATGGCTGACCAGGTCGCTGAATCGCTGATGGCCGCGGCGCGACGCGGCATTCACTGCCGTCTGATGCTTGACTCCGCAGGCAGCGTGGCATTTTTCCGTAGCCCCTGGGCGGGCATGATGCGTAATGCTGGGATCGAGGTGGTCGAGGCGCTGAAGGTCAATCTCCTGCGCGTGTTTCTGCGCCGGATGGATCTCCGCCAGCATCGTAAAATGATCATGATCGATAACTATATTGCCTACACCGGCAGCATGAACATGGTTGATCCGCGCTTCTTCAAGCAGGACTCGGGCGTGGGCCAGTGGGTGGATTTGATGGCGCGAATGGAGGGGCCGATTGCCACCTCGATGGGCATCGTTTACTCCTGCGACTGGGAGATAGAAACCGGCAAACGCATTCTGCCGCCACCGCCGGACGGCAATATTATGCCGTTTGAAGAGGCCAGCGGTCACACCATTCATACCATTGCTTCCGGGCCGGGCTTCCCGGAGGATTTGATTCATCAGGCGCTGCTGACGGCAACGTACTCGGCGCGTGAATACCTGATCATGACGACGCCCTACTTTGTTCCCAGCGATGACCTCCTGCACGCGATCTGTACCGCGGCGCAGCGCGGCGTCGATGTGAGCATTATATTGCCGCGCAAAAATGACTCCCTTCTGGTGGGCTGGGCCAGCCGGGCCTTCTTTAGCGAACTGCTGGCCGCAGGGGTGAAGATCTACCAGTTCGAAGGTGGATTGCTCCACACCAAAAGCGTGCTTGTCGACGGCGAGTTAAGCCTGGTGGGAACGGTCAACCTGGATATGCGCAGCCTGTGGCTCAACTTTGAAATCACGCTGGTTATTGATGATGCCGGCTTTGGTGGCGATCTCGCCGCGGTGCAGGATGATTATATCTCCCGCTCGCGGCTGCTGGATGCCAGACTGTGGGTAAAACGTCCACTGTGGCAGAGAATTGCCGAACGACTGTTTTACTTCTTTAGTCCGTTGCTGTAAAACGTGCCCAACGATGTTAAACAGGTAGTCATCATGGAAATGGATCTGAACAATCGCCTGACCGAAGACGAAACGCTCGAGCAGGCCTATGACATTTTTCTCGAACTGGCGGTTGATAACCTCGATCCCGCAGACGTGATCCTCTTTAATCTGCAGTTCGAAGAGCGCGGCGGCGCTGAATTGTTCGACCCTTCAGAAGACTGGGCTGAGCATGTGGATTTCGATCTGAATCCTGACTTCTTTGCCGAAGTGGTCATAGGGCTGGCCGATGAAGACGGTGGCGAGATTAACGATATTTTCGCCCGTGTCCTGCTGTGTCGAGAGAAAGACCACAAGCTGTGCCATATCCTCTGGCGCGAATAATAAAAAAGGCTGCGATTGCAGCCTTTTTTATTTACTCCGGCAATTCACTGCCGCAGCGGTGACAAAACCGCGCGTTAAGGTCATGGTCACCCTGGTGACATGCCGGACATTTGCGCTGCTGCTTGCGGCTCTGAAATGCGCTGCTCATGTGCGTGGTAATAAGCCCGGTCGGAATAGCAATGACCGAATAGCCAATCAAAATCAGCACTGAGGCCACAATGCGGCCCAGCGGCGTATGGGGCGTGATATCACCGTACCCCACGGTCGTCACGGTTACTATCGCCCAATAAACGGACGCATTGAGCGTCGTGAAACCATATTTCGGCCCCTCTATCAGATACATCAGCGCGCCAAAAACGATCATGACGATGGCAATAAACGAGTAGAAGAGAATAAGCTGATGTCGCGCGCTGACAATTGCGCTCCAGAACACGCGCAGTGAGGGCATAAAACGCAGTAATTTCAGAATACGTAATACCCGAATTACGCGCATCGCCCGCCAGGTAAAGACATAACTCAGGCTGATTTCCGGCCACAGCCACATGACGTAGAGCGGCAGAATAGTGGCTAAATCAATAAATCCCCAGAAGCTGAAAACATATCGGGCCGGGTTGGGCCACGCAATTACTCTGAGCAGATATTCAGCGGTAAAAACCAGGGTAATCGCCAGCTCAAGCCAGACAAAGACATGCCATTCGTCAAACGTCAGGTGGTATTGCGTCCCGGCGCCCGATTCAATAAAGATGACCACCACGCTAAGAAGCGCAAATAAACCGCAAAGACCTTCGAATCGTCGTCCAGATACCGTTTCAGGATCGAATAAAACATGATAAAGCCGCCGACGGGCTGACGTGAATAAACGCGACACAGTAACCTCGCAAAAAATAAGGGCTGACATCATGTCAGCCCTTGCGATTATAACGGGTCAACTTTCAGGCAGGAAACCGCATGTCGGAAACTGCCTTCGAGAACCGGTCGCGTTTTTGCACATTCCGGCCCGGCCATTGGGCAGCGCGTGCGGAAGACGCAGCCCGACGGCGGGTTAATGGGTGAGGGTAATTCCCCTTCCAGAAGCTGGATAGTCTTATTCTTTTCCAGATCGGGATCGGGGATCGGTACCGCGGACATCAGCGCTCTGGTGTATGGGTGCAATGGATTGTGGTACACCTCGTCATAGGTGCCCAGCTCCACGGCGTGACCCAGGTACATCACCAGCACGCGGTCGGAAATGTGTTTCACCACGGCCAGGTCATGCGCGATGAAGATCAGCGACAGCCCCATTTCGCGCTGCAGCTTCTGCAGCAGGTTAACCACCTGCGCCTGAATGGACACGTCGAGCGCGGAAACCGGCTCATCACAGATAATCAGCTTCGGTTCGAGGATCAGGGCGCGCGCAATACCAATACGCTGACACTGACCGCCTGAGAACTCGTGCGGATAGCGGTTGATGAGGTTAGGCAACAGCCCGACTTTCAGCATCATCGCCTTAACGCGATCGCGCACTTCCTGACGGGACATCTTTGGATGATAAGTCCGCAGCGGCTCGGCAATAATCTCACCGATGGTCATACGCGGATTAAGTGACGCCAGCGGATCCTGGAAAATCATCTGGATATCGCTGCGCACCTCGCGCCACTCGTCGGGTTTCATGCCCAGCAGATCTTTACCCAGCCAGGCCACTTTGCCGTCGGTGGCTTTTACCAAACCGATAATGGCGCGCGCAAAGGTCGATTTACCGCAGCCGGACTCGCCCACCACGCCCAGGGTTTCCCCTTCATACAGGCGCAGCGTGACGCCGTCCACCGCTTTCAGGGTCTTCGACGGCTGCCAGAACCACTGTTTGCCGTCTTTGATGTCGAAATGCACCTTAAGGTCAGCAATCTCGAGCAGCACATTGCGTTTTTCATCTAATGCGTTCATACCAGCTCCTCCTGCGGCTTAAAGCAGGCGCGCAGACGGCCTGGTGCAAACTCTTCCAGCGGCGGAGCGCTGTTGCAGATTTCCATCGCGTGCGGACAGCGCGGCTGGAACGGACAGCCTTTCGGCAGGCGCAGCAGGTTTGGCGGGTTGCCCGGAATGGTGAGCAGGGATTCCCCTTCCGCATCAAGACGTGGCACCGCATTCAGCAGGCCAATCGAGTAAGGATGAGCAGGCTGATAGAACACATCACGCGCTTTGCCGTATTCCATGGTACGACCGGCATACATCACCAGCACTTTGTCACAGATGCCCGCCACCACGCCCAGGTCGTGGGTGATCATGATAATCGCCGTGTTGAACTCACGCTTCAGCTCGTTCAGCAGGGTCATGATTTGTGCCTGAACGGTAACGTCCAGCGCGGTGGTCGGTTCGTCGGCAATCAGCAGTTTTGGCCGACACAGCAGCGCCATCGCAATCATCACGCGCTGACGCATACCGCCAGAGAACTCGTGCGGGAACATGCGCATGCGCTTGCGCGCCTCCGGCATTTTCACCGCATCGAGCATTTTGACAGACTCTTCAAAGGCTTCGGCTTTACCCAGGCCTTTGTGCAGCATCAGGACTTCCATCAACTGCTCACCAACGCGCATGTACGGGTTCAGCGAGGTCATCGGATCCTGGAAAATCATCGAGATCTGCTCGGCGCGCAGCTTGTTCAACTCGTGCTCCGGCAGGTTGAGGATTTCGCGACCGTTGAATTTCGCGGAACCGCCAATCACACCGTTAGCGGCCAGCAGGCCCATTAGTGCAAAGGCGGTCTGGGACTTCCCGGATCCGGATTCACCCACGATGCCGAGCGTTTCGCCCGCGCGCAGGTTGAAGTTGAGATCGTTCACGGCGGTCACATCTCCGTCCGGGGTCTTAAAGGTGACGCGAAGATCTTTTACGTCCAGCAGAAGGTCGCTCCGCTGCTGCGCCTGTGGCGCGGTTGCCGTTTCAATCATTGTCATGACGGCGCTCCTTAACGGTCTTTCGGGTCGAGGGCATCACGCAGGCCATCGCCGATAAAGTTAAAACAAAACAGGGTAACGACCAGGAAACCCGCCGGGTATAACAGCAGCCACGGTGACACTTCCATTGAGTTTGCACCGTCACTCAGCAGCGCGCCCCAGCTGCTCAGCGGCTCTTGCGTACCCAGACCGAGGAAGCTCAGGAAGGATTCAAACAGGATCATGCTTGGCACCAGCAGTGAGGCATAAACCACTACCACGCCCAGCACGTTAGGAACGATATGGCGAACTACGATATTCCCGGTAGAGACACCGCCGACCTGCGCGGCTTCGATAAACTCTTTGCGTTTGAGACTCAGCGTCTGGCCGCGAACAATACGCGCCATATCCAGCCATGACACCATCCCGATGGCCACGAAGATCAACAGGATATTCTGACCAAAGAAGGTCACCAGCAGGATGACGAAGAACATAAACGGGAAGGAGTTCAGGATTTCCAGCAGACGCATCATCACCGAGTCCACTTTGCCGCCAAGGTAGCCGGACAGTGAGCCGTAGAGCGTCCCGACGATCACCGCCACCAGCGCGGCAGCAATCCCGACCATCAGCGAGATACGCCCCCCGATAGCAACACGCACCAGCAGATCGCGTCCGGAAGAGTCCGTGCCGAAATAGTGGCCAGACTCCATATCCGGCGCGCTGGACATCATGCCCCAGTCGGTGTCGAAATAGGTAAATTGCGACAGCATCGGCGCCAGGGTCACAAACAGCGCGATGATCACCAGAACCACCAGACTCGCCACCGCCGCGCGGTTGTGCATAAAGCGACGGCGCGCGTCCTGCCAGAGGCTACGACCTTCTACTTCCAGTTTTTCACTGAAGTTTTCCAGCGCCTCGCTGTTTTTCTTACTCAACATCATGGCGTGCTCCAGTTAGTAACGGATTTTCGGGTCGATGACGGCGTACAGAACATCGACGATTGCGTTAAAGAGAATGGTCAGCGCACCGACGAGAATGGTCAGGCTCAGTACCAGCGAATAGTCGCGGTTAAGCGCGCCGTTAACGAACAGCTGACCAATGCCCGGCAGGCCGTAGATGGTTTCGATAACCATCGAGCCGGTGATGATCCCGACGAATGCCGGTCCCATGTAGGAAAGCACGGGCAACAGCGCCGGTTTAAGCGCGTGGCGGAAGATAATCCGACGCATCGGCAACCCTTTAGCGCGCGCGGTACGAATGAAGTTTGAGTGCAGCACTTCGATCATTGAACCACGAGTAATACGCGCGATACTGGCGATGTACGCCAGAGATAATGCCACCATAGGCAAAATCATGAACTTCAATGCCCCGCCGTTCCAGCCGCCACCCGGCAGCCACTTCAGCGTGATGGCAAATATCATCACCAGTAATGGCGCGACAACGAAGCTGGGTATCACTACCCCGGTCATTGCCACCCCCATTACGGCATAATCCCATTTGGTATTTTGTCTGAGCGCGGCGATAACGCCTGCGGTGACCCCGAAAACGATGGCCAGAATGAATGCCGCAGCCCCCAACTTAGCCGAAACCGGGAAGCTGGACGCCACAAGGTCGTTAACGGAATAGTCTTTATATTTAAATGACGGTCCAAAATCACCGTGAGCCAGCTGCTTCAGATAATTGAAGTACTGGGTGGAGATGGGATCGTTTAAGTGGTATTTCGCTTCGATATTCGCCATGACTTCTGGCGGCAGCGTACGCTCACCGGTAAATGGACTTCCCGGCGCAAGGCGCATCATGAAGAAGGAAATCGTGATGAGAATAAATAGCGTTGGAATCGCTTCAAGACAGCGACGTAGGATAAATTTCAACATTGCCCGTACCTTCTGGCGTGTGCCTATATTATGTGACGTTGGTTAGACACCGTGGGGCGAGCACGCCCGCCCCACTCATTGCCATTAATGCTTGATAATATACAAGTTTTTAACGTAGATATTATCCATCGGGTCTTTACCGGTATATCCACCTACCCACGGTTTCACCAGACGGGCGTTAACGTAGTAGTAAACCGGAACGATCGCGGAATCTTTATCCAGCTGCTGCTCGGCCTTAGAGTACAGTTCTGTACGCTGTGCTTCGTCAGTGGTTTTCAGCGTGTCGGCGATCAGCTTGTCGAACGCCGGGCTCTTATAGTGCGCGGTGTTGTTCGAGCTGTCGCTCAGCATGGTGTTCAGGAAAGAGGTCGGTTCGTTATAGTCCGCACACCAGCCAGCACGCGCCACGTCAAAGGTGCCCTGATGACGGCTGTCGAGGAAGGTTTTCCACTCCTGGTTCTCCAGCTTCACGTTCGCGCCCAGGTTTTTCTTCCAGATCGAAGCGACGGCGATAGCCAGTTTTTTGTGCAGATCGGAGGTGTTGTACAGCAGGCTGAAGGTCAGCGGCTTATCTGCGGTATAGCCCGCTTCGGCCAGCAGTTTCTTCGCTTCTGCGTTACGCTGTTCCTGAGTCTGTTTGAACCAGTCTGGCTCGGTCAGTTTTGCACCATCGGTGTATGGAGGGGTATAGCTGTATGCCGGCAGATCGCCCTGGTTTTTCACTTTGTTTACGATGATATCGCGATCCAGAGCCAGCTTCAGCGCAGTACGAACGCGTACGTCGGTGAACGGTGCTTTCTGGTTGTTGATTTCATAGTAGTAGGTGCACAGATACGGGTCGACGTGAACTTCTTTAGGGATCTCTTTTTTCAGTTTCTGGAACAATTCAATCGGCATGTTGTTATAGGTCATGTCGATTTCACCGCTGCGGTAGCGGTTAACGTCAGTCACTTCAGACGAAATTGGCAGGTAGGTCACCTGATTAATGACGGTTTTCGCGTTGTCCCAGTATTGCGGGTTACGCTCAAGCACCATACGCTCGTTGACCACCCAGTCTTTCAGCTTATAGGCACCGTTGGTCACGATATTGGCAGGCTGCGTCCATTTTTCACCAAATTTTTCCACGGCGGATTTTGGTACCGGGGAGACGGACGGGTGAACCAGCAGCTTATAGAAGTACGGAACAGGTTCGCTCAACGTCACTTCAAAGGTATTCGCATCGATCGCTTTTACGCCCAGGTCGGTAACAGGTTTTTTACCCGCGATGATGTCATCAATATTGGCGATGTGGCCATATTGCAGGTAGCTCGCATACGGAGAGGCGGTTGTTGGGTTCGCCAGACGCTGCCAGCTATAAACGAAATCTTCGGCCGTGACCGGTGTACCATCGGACCATTTCGCATCTTTACGCAGATGGAAGGTCCAGACTTTGAAATCTTTGTTTTCCCATTTTTCGGCTACACCCGGTGCCGGGTGGCCATCTACGTCTGTCACCAGCAGGCCTTCGAACAGGTCGCGGTTAACGTTAGACTCAGGAACACCTTCAATTTTGTGCGGGTCAAGAGACTGAACTTCCGCACCGTTGTTACGCACCAGCGTCTGTTTCTCAGCCAGTTGAACACCTGCAGGAACGTCCGCAGCCATTGCAGCGTTGCCCGCGATTAGCGCAGTTAAAATCCCCGCCGCTACCAGATTTTTTTTTGTGATGATGGACATTGTGTTGGTACTCCACTCATTATAATGACTGGCCTTCGCCAGCTGTGTAATCCCCTGTTGGGGCCTGTACAGCGCAGGAGTTTTTTTTGCTGCTGTCAGGTTCTTCTTTTTACTGCTTGCTATCACCGACTTTTTTATTACTGACCGCTCGTATGGCCGTCTTGCGTCGATTCTTTACAGGCCACCCTGTTTGAGACCTGCGTTGGATATCTGAGAAGAGAACCATATGAAAATAATTCTCATCTGCTTGTTTTATGCTGCAAAATATTAGGCCGGAAAGTATCAAATGGCGTAAACGTGCGCCAATACATTTTGCAAATTTGTTAAGCAATTCTCTTTTACGGTGAGTACCGCATCGTTGAGGGCAGCCCTGCCGGACATTGAGCATCAGAAAAACAACATGACATTCAAAAGGATAGAGAAAATTCTCTCTCCAAGCGCGTCGCTGCGCTATCATCGAGTGACTTTGTACAAAAATTTAACAACTGGTTATTATTTAGCACATTCATCTAGGGGAATGTTGAAATTACTAATATCATTTCGGTTATCTCTCAGCAAGCCCCAGAGTATCATGTGAGTAAAATAACAGAGCGATCGAAGATTTTCTGCGCAGGCGGGTTTGAGGGGAATTAATAACTTGTTGAAATACAAGCAATGAACATTATTAGTAGAATTTATTATGATATGTGAGCATTTCAACTTTAGTTATAGGATTTACTGATAATGACGTAAAAAAACGGAGCCGTGGCTCCGTTCTTTCATATGCAATATCAGTGCAGCAAACCGGGGAAAATGCTTTTTATACCCGTAACGATAAATTCAATCCCTAACGCCATCAACAGCAGGCCCATGATACGCGTTATGACGTTAATGCCCGTCTGACCCAGCAAGCGCACCAGCCAGGGTGCCATGCGGAACACGCCCCAACAGCAGAGCGCGAAAATGGCAATCGCCACTGAAAAACCAATCAGGTGCATCAGGCTATGATAGCGCGTCCCCCAGACAATGGTTGAACTGATGGCACCAGGACCGGCCATCAGCGGTAAGGCCAGCGGCACTACGCCAATGCTTTCGCGGATAGCGGTTTCTGACTTCTCTTGTTTATTCTGCTTATCCTCGCCCAGCTTACCGCTGATCATGGACATGGCGATGGTCACCACCAGGATCCCACCCGCAATGCGGAAAGAGTCGATCGAAATCCCGAAGAGCTGGAGAATGGCGTCACCCAGAAAAAGAGAGGTGAGCAATATGATCGCCACTGACAGGTTAGCGGTCAGGTTGGTCTTGTTCCTGGCCGCCGCCGTCTGGTAACTCGTCATACTAATGAAGACAGGAATGATCCCCACCGGGTTGACCAGGGCAAACAAACCAATAAAAAATTTAAAATACGTTGGAAAATCAAAGAGCGTTTGGATCACGTTTTGCTCCGCTTATGCACATGCCCGGGACTGACAATTAGTCATGAGAAATCGCGCTGAAGATACCCTTTTTATCTGCATACTTCACTTGAAATCTGTACCAAAACGTTATCATTTCAGGATGTTAAACATATGTATAATCAATGATAGCGCTGCTTCCAATACTTACGTAATTATTTAACACTGGAAAAATCAGCACGAAATAACCCTGCTGAAAGGTATCAGCTTGGGGGAAAATTGACACAGATCATGATTTCCGTACTCAGAAGTGAGTAATCTTGGTTACACCCCCAGGGAGGTCACCTGACAAAAGGGATGATGCCAAGGTAAGGCTCTTTTAGTAAATTAGTGTGCTGACGCAGAAAGTAACTCTTTGTTTTACTTTGTGTTACGCAAGTCGTATCGGCTCTGTCTATACTGTGTGACGTATCGAGCGCTGGTTTACTAAAAGAGTTTAAACATTATCAGGAGAGCATTATGGCTGTTACTAATATCGCTGAACTGAACGCCCTCGTCGAGCGCGTTAAAAAAGCCCAGCGTGAATATGCCAATTTCACCCAAGAACAGGTTGATAAAATCTTCCGCGCGGCCGCACTGGCTGCTGCAGATGCTCGAATCCCTCTCGCTAAAATGGCCGTTGCCGAATCCGGCATGGGTATCGTGGAAGATAAAGTGATTAAAAACCACTTCGCTTCCGAGTATATCTATAACGCCTATAAAGATGAGAAAACCTGTGGCGTGCTGTCCGAAGACGACACCTTCGGTACTATCACCATCGCTGAACCTATCGGCATCATCTGCGGTATTGTTCCGACCACTAACCCAACGTCTACCGCTATCTTCAAATCGCTGATTAGCCTGAAGACCCGTAACGCAATCATCTTCTCTCCACACCCACGTGCGAAAGACGCGACCAACAAAGCTGCGGATATTGTCCTGCAGGCGGCGATCGCTGCTGGCGCACCAAAAGATCTGATCGGCTGGATCGACCAACCTTCCGTTGAGCTCTCTAACGCCCTGATGCATCACCCGGACATTAACCTGATCCTGGCGACCGGTGGTCCTGGCATGGTTAAAGCGGCATACAGCTCCGGTAAACCAGCCATCGGTGTGGGCGCCGGTAACACCCCTGTTGTTATCGACGAAACCGCTGACATCAAACGTGCCGTTGCGTCTGTACTGATGTCTAAAACCTTCGATAACGGCGTGATCTGTGCATCTGAACAGTCTGTCGTTGTTGTTGACTCCGTGTACGACGCCGTTCGCGAACGTTTCGCCAGCCACGGCGGCTACCTGCTGCAGGGCAAAGAGTTGAAAGCAGTTCAGGACATCATCCTGAAAAATGGCGCGCTGAACGCCGCTATCGTGGGTCAGCCAGCGTACAAGATTGCTGAACTCGCAGGCTTTACCGTTCCGGCAACAACTAAAATCCTGATCGGTGAAGTAAAAGTTGTCGACGAAAGCGAGCCGTTTGCACATGAAAAACTGTCTCCAACGCTTGCAATGTACCGTGCGAAAGATTTCGAAGACGCGGTAGAAAAAGCCGAGAAACTGGTTGCCATGGGTGGTATCGGTCACACCTCTTGTCTGTACACTGACCAGGATAACCAGCCAGAGCGTGTTGCTCACTTCGGTCAGATGATGAAAACTGCCCGTATTCTGATTAACACCCCTGCTTCTCAGGGTGGTATCGGTGACCTGTACAACTTCAAACTCGCACCTTCCCTGACTCTGGGTTGTGGTTCCTGGGGTGGTAACTCCATCTCTGAAAACGTTGGTCCAAAACACCTGATCAACAAGAAAACCGTTGCTAAGCGAGCTGAAAACATGTTGTGGCACAAACTTCCGAAATCTATCTACTTCCGCCGTGGCTCACTGCCAATCGCGCTGGATGAAGTGATTACTGATGGCCACAAACGTGCGCTCATCGTGACTGACCGTTTCCTGTTTAACAACGGCTACGCTGACCAGATCACCTCTGTGCTGAAAGCGGCTGGCGTTGAAACTGAAGTGTTCTTTGAAGTTGAAGCTGACCCTACCCTGAGCGTTGTGCGTAAAGGTGCTGAGCTGGCCAACTCCTTCAAACCAGATGTGATTATCGCACTGGGTGGTGGTTCCCCAATGGACGCCGCGAAAATCATGTGGGTCATGTACGAACATCCTGAAACCCACTTCGAAGAACTGGCGCTGCGCTTTATGGACATCCGTAAACGTATCTACAAGTTCCCGAAAATGGGCGTAAAAGCGAAGATGATCGCGGTCACCACTACTTCCGGTACCGGTTCAGAAGTCACGCCATTCGCGGTAGTAACGGACGATGCGACAGGTCAGAAATACCCACTGGCTGACTATGCCCTGACCCCAGACATGGCTATCGTCGATGCGAACCTGGTCATGGATATGCCGAAGTCACTGTGTGCGTTCGGTGGTCTGGATGCGGTAACTCACGCCCTGGAAGCTTACGTTTCTGTACTGGCGTCTGAGTTCTCTGACGGTCAGGCTCTGCAGGCTCTGAAACTGCTGAAGGAAAACCTGCCAGCATCCTATAACGAAGGGTCTAAAAACCCGGTAGCACGTGAACGCGTTCACAGTGCAGCAACCATCGCCGGTATCGCGTTTGCGAACGCCTTCCTGGGTGTTTGCCACTCGATGGCGCACAAGCTGGGTTCTCAGTTCCACATTCCTCACGGTCTGGCGAACGCCCTGTTGATCAGCAACGTTATTCGTTATAACGCTAACGACAACCCAACCAAGCAGACTGCTTTCAGCCAGTACGACCGTCCGCAAGCACGTCGTCGTTATGCTGAAATAGCAGACCACCTTGGTCTGAGCGCACCGGGCGACCGTACTGCTGCGAAGATTGAGAAACTGCTGGCATGGCTGGAAAGTCTGAAAGCTGAGCTGGGTATTCCTAAATCTATCCGTGAAGCGGGCGTACAGGAAGCTGACTTCCTCGCTCATGTAGATAAGCTGTCTGAAGATGCATTCGATGACCAGTGTACAGGTGCCAACCCGCGCTACCCACTGATCTCCGAGCTGAAACAGATTCTGCTGGATACCTTCTACGGTCGTGAGTTCAAAGAAGGTGACGTTGCCGCTGTGAAAACAGAAGTGCCTGTCATCAAAGCTGACAAGAAAGCGAAGAAAAGCGCTTAATTGACCGCAAATGAAAAACCCGCCTTTATGGCGGGTTTTTTTATGTCTGAATAATAAAGCTAACGTTATTTTCTGTTGTCGTGCTGAATCGCTGTCAGCGAGCCTACAGACAGCGCTTCTTTATAATGCTTACGACAGACCGATACATAGCGTTCATTACCGCCTATAACCACCTGCTCACCATCTGCATAAGGTTTTCCTGCCTGGTCGAGACGAAGCACCATACTGGCTTTGCGACCGCAGAAGCAGATCGTTTTTAATTCGACGAGTTTATCCGACCAGGCGAGCAAATACTGACTCCCGGCAAAGAGCTCACCGCGGAAATCCGTACGAAGCCCATAGCACAGCACGGGGATATCAAGCTCATCAACCACCTCGGAAAGTGCGTGAACCTGTTCACGCGTCAGAAACTGGCTTTCATCGACCAGGACACAGTGAATAGGCCGCTCAGCATGTTCCGTGCGAATGTCCTCAAACAGATCGGTTTTCGGGTTAAACAGCCTGGCAGGTGACGAGAGTCCTATTCTGGAGCTCACCTTCCCTGCACCAAAGCGATCGTCAATCTCAGCCGTATAAACAACGGTACGCATCCCGCGCTCCTGGTAATTGTACGAGGATTGCAGCAGCGCGGTGGATTTACCGGCATTCATCGCCGAATAGTAGAAATACAGTTGTGCCATTGGCCGTAAAACCCTAATCAATGTGTAATATTCCCGATGAGTCATTGTACCATATTTTGTCAGGTCATCAGCGATACAGCGCACAGAGGATGTAGTTCAGCGCGGCGTTCAGAACCTTCTGTTTTCGAAAATAATCCGTTAAAACATGAAGTAAACGCATGCATCCAGGCCAATATGTTATATGTTAAGCCCAACATAACACTTGTTTTTATAGTGGAATCACCGTTCATTAAAATTCACCATTTATTAACTATTTCAGCCTTAACATCACGGGGGGGAACTAATACAAAAGGCTGATATTTATCCGCCGCAACTATAATTCCTGCGGTAAATGTCACAAAAAAAGAGGCAATCAACCGGACAAAGCAGGTTGATGTGATAACAAGCGAGACTGTCGGGTGATGAAATTTAAGTTAGCGTAATTAATAATAGTGAGACGATTTAGTATTTTTTGAATTCCTTACATTCCTGGCTATTGCACATATGAATTTATGGCTCTATTATTAGGTCAACAAACCCCCCCCCCCATTATAAGTTTGAGATTACTACAATGAGCGAAGCACTTAAAATTCTGAACAACATCCGTACTCTTCGTGCGCAGGCAAGAGAATGCACCCTCGAAACGCTTGAAGAAATGCTGGAAAAATTAGAAGTTGTAGTTAATGAACGTCGCGAAGAAGAAAGCGCTGCTGCTGCTGAAATCGAAGAGCGTACTCGTAAACTGCAGCAATATCGTGAAATGCTGATTGCTGATGGTATCGATCCAAATGAATTGCTGAACAGCATGGCTGCGGCTAAAACCGGTACCAAAGCCAAGCGTGCTGCTCGTCCTGCTAAATATAGCTACGTTGACGAGAACGGCGAAACTAAAACCTGGACTGGCCAGGGTCGTACTCCTGCTGTTATCAAGAAAGCCATGGATGAGCAAGGTAAACAGCTGGATGACTTCCTGATCAAGGATTAATCAAGGCACATTCAGAGAAATCCCGCATATTGCGGGATTTTTTTTAACCTAAATTTGTCCCAAACATCCTCTTACACTCTGTCATAAAGCATTATTTAACAACTTTATCGACTGTACTTTCAGACAGGTTTTCGGGAGTGGTATAGACATAAAAAAACCGGTGGGCAGCGCCTCACCGGTTTCGAACATTTACAACCGTGGCTTATTTCTTAATACCTACGCTCTCTTTGAGCCAGGTTTTAAATTCTTCGCCAAGGGTATTGTGGCGGATACCATATTCAACAAACGCCTGCATATAACCGAGCTTATTACCGCAGTCATGGCTCTTACCTTTCATATGGTAGGCCTCAACGGTCTCTTTCTCGATCAGCATATCGATGGCATCCGTCAGCTGGATCTCATCACCCGCTCCTGGAGGCGTTTTAGCCAGCAGAGGCCAGATTTCAGCACTCAGGACATAGCGACCTACAACAGCAAGGTTTGAAGGGGCTACATCGGCTTTAGGCTTCTCTACGACGCCAACCATTGGCACACTTTCACCCGGCTCAAGGTTAACGCCTTTACAGTCAACCACACCGTATGCCGTTACATCTTCAACAGGCTCAACCATAATCTGGCTGCTGCCGGTTTCGTCGAAACGTTTGATCATTTCAGCCAGGTTATCCTGAGAAAGATCGGATTCGTATTCGTCCAGAATAACGTCAGGCAGAATTACCGCTACAGGCTCATCACCCACAACAGGATGCGCGCACATAACAGCGTGACCCAGACCTTTAGCCAGCCCCTGACGAACCTGCATAATGGTGACGTGTGGAGGGCAAATAGACTGAACTTCTTCTAACAGCTGACGCTTAACACGCTTTTCCAGCATGGCTTCAAGTTCAAAGCTTGTATCGAAATGGTTTTCGATAGAGTTTTTAGATGAATGCGTAACCAGCACAATTTCAGTGATGCCGGCTGCAATGCATTCATTAACGACATACTGGATTAATGGCTTATCAACCAGAGGCAACATCTCTTTAGGAATCGCCTTAGTTGCTGGTAACATCCTGGTCCCCAATCCCGCTACCGGGATAACGGCCTTTCTGACTTTCGAATTTAGGGCAGCCATTCAAATTCTCCTGAGCTGTTCAAGTTTTGAACTTTTATGCAATAAATAACGCGTTGAGTATATCAGCCTCGCCCCGCAGTCCGGGTCTGAAAAGAACGCGTTGCCGATCAATTAGGATAAATACGCATGAAACCGGGCAGCGATAGTAGCACTCCCCGCAAAACACAGGTAAAGCAATCTTAAAATTACGACCCAATTGCTTATTCCGTGGACAACATTAAGCGTAGCCGTCCCCCGGCGCCCCAAATTTGGCACTGCCAGGAGGAACAGCGGTGGCTAATTTGATTAAGATACGCCGTTCCCAATGTCCCAAGCGGCACACCGTTACTCACCTGAATATGGTGTTCACCGGTATTCAGTGATGCATTGAGACCGGCTGAAACGAGGATCAGATTCTTTAAACCGCTGTGGTAATAGCCGACCAGCAGCGGGAACTGTCCTGGCAAATTGGCCTGACGAAAAAGCTGGTTTACCTGTTTGAGTAAACTGCCTAACTCCGGCAACCGTTGTCCCTGATGGGATAACTGTTCCTGCAACAAACCATTAAATAGCGCACGAAGAAGTAACGCCGCTAATACACCATTATCCCCCGCCCGGGTGACATCCAGAGAATAAAACGCGAGGTCGGAATCTGACAGTGGTGCAATATCCAGCACCAGTCCTGGCTGATCAGCGGCCACCAGCTGGCGATAATTTACACGGCAGTGTGAAATAGTTTGCTGGACGGGCGGCTGGAGTTCTTGCAACAGCTTCGCCGCAGCAGGCGGATTACTCACCAGAGCGTCCCAGTCCTGGAAAAGACGCTCCTCTTCCTCTACCCGGGAATTAAACATATTCGGATAAAGGCACGCTAAGACCGTTTCCCGCAATCTATGCAAATCCTTGACTGGTTTGAGCAGAATATCCTGTACCCCAAGACGTAATGCTTTGGCGATATCCGCCATGTTCTCGGTGGCAGAGATCACCAGAATCGGCGTCTGATTACCTTCGTTACGCAGATGTTCAACCAGCTTCAGTCCATTCATGCGCGGCATCGCAATGTCGCAAATCATCAAATCGGGCGTAATGCTGATCATTTTTTCCAGGGCGTCGATGCCATCTTCAGCCAGTGACGTCATTGCGCCCAGCGAGGATAACCACGAATCCAGTAGCGATCGGAAAACGGGCTCGTCTTCAACAATCAAAATGTGTTTTCCGGCCAATGGCTGCGTCATGGTTCCTCCCCTGGCTGACAGTAACTAAATAGTGGCATGCGATCGGCACTATCGCCTGTCGGATTTTGCTGAAGTAGTCAAAAAAAGGTGCTTAACGTGCGGTCTGCACAAAAGGCAACAATTCGTCCATTTTCTTTTCGACGGCTAACGAGCCCGCTGCGATGGCGGACTCAGCCCGATGGAAATCAAGGGTAGAGATTTGCGGACAGTACGGTTGAATAAGAATATCCGGAGGATCGCCTGCCATACGGTTACGTTTAAGGCGGTTCTCGAGTACCTGAATTGACGTGGTCATGATTTCTATCGCCGTCGGTGCGGTAACCGAGCGACGTGCGGCCATACGCCCGATTCTTCCGCGCAGGCGTTCATGCCAGGCCAGTTTCTCGCCCTCAACATCTTCGCTCTGGAGATTGACCGGCATGAGATCCTGCTGCATCAGGTGGGCGTCGTGCTGCAGGTCGACGGCAATCACGATATCCGCCCCCATTGCGCGCGTCAGAGAGATGGGAACCGGGTTAACGACGCCACCGTCCACAAGCCAGTAACCGTTGTGTGGGACAGGCGCCATGAGCCCCGGCATACTGCAGGAGGCACGCACGGCAAGATGGATATCCCCTTCGGTGAGCCAGAGCTCGCGTCCTGTACTGAGGTTCGTCGCGACGGCGCCGAAAGGCATCTGACAATCGGTGAAGTCTTCGAGAGGCATAACCTGGCGGAACTGGTTAAACACGCGCTCGCCGCGCAGCAGCCCACCACGCTGCCAGGAGAGGTCCATCAGACGCAGCACGTCCCAGTAGCTGAAGGAGCGCACCCACGTCTCGAGTTCAGGAAGCTTCCCGCACGCGTAAGCAGAGCCGACAAGCGATCCTATTGAACACCCTGCGACAATATCAATGTCAATGCCCATCTTGTTTAAGGCATTAATTACGCCGATGTGTGACCACCCCCGGGCTGCACCTGAGCCCAGCGCCAGTCCAATTTTAACCTTTCTCATTAGCCCTGTTTTACTTCCCCTGGATTCCTGACATAGCGTCAACGCAACAGCTCAGTTAACATAGTGCTACCCGAAGCGTTTAACGCCTTTATTTTTTGTTCCAGGAAGAGAATCGTGTCTCAACTCTGCCCCTGTGGTAGCGCTCTGGAGTATAGCCTATGTTGCCAGCGATATCTGTCTGGCGATCAGGTTGCACCAGACCCGTCACACCTCATGCGCTCACGGTACACTGCTTTTGTGATCAAGGACGCAGACTACCTGATTAAAACCTGGCATCCATCCTGCCGCGCAGCCGATTTCAAACAGGACATCGAAGCCGGGTTCGCGAACACGCAGTGGCTCGGCCTTACCGTCTATGAATCCGCAACAGGCAGTCATGTTGACGAAGGTTACGTCAGCTTTGTTGCCCGTTTTAGCGAGAATAATAAACCGGGTGCCATTATCGAGCGTTCCCGGTTCTTAAAGGAAAGCGGGCAATGGTATTATATTGACGGAACGCGCCCACAGTTTGGTCGTAACGATCCCTGCCCGTGTGGTTCAGGTAAAAAATTTAAAAAGTGTTGCGGGCAGTAATGCCTGACAACCCAGACTTCGCAAATACAAACAGGATTTCCCGGCGATGCAATCATTACAACGTAAAGTTCTGCGCACCATCTGTCCCGATCAAAAAGGACTGATCGCACGAATTACCAACATTTGCTACAAGCATGAACTGAATATCGTGCAGAACAACGAGTTCGTTGACCACCGTACCGGTCGCTTCTTTATGCGTACCGAGCTGGAAGGTATTTTCAACGACACCACCCTGCTTGCCGATCTGGACAGCGCGCTTCCGGAAGGTTCCGTGCGCGAACTGACCCCAGCGGGTCGACGCCGCATCGTGATCCTGGTGACCAAAGAAGCACATTGTCTGGGCGACCTGCTGATGAAAGCCAACTACGGTGGTCTGGACGTTGAAATTGCTGCCGTTATTGGCAACCATGAGACGCTGCGCACGCTGGTCGAGCGTTTTGATATTCCGTTCGAGCTGGTGAGCCACGAAGGCCATACCCGTGAAGAACACGACGATTTGATGGCGCAGGCCATTGAAGCGCATAACCCGGACTACGTGGTGCTGGCGAAATACATGCGCGTGTTAACGCCATCCTTCGTAGCGCGTTTCCCGAACAAGATCATCAACATTCACCACTCGTTCCTGCCGGCCTTTATTGGTGCGCGTCCTTACCACCAGGCGTACGAGCGCGGCGTGAAGATCATCGGTGCGACCGCGCACTACGTGAATGACAACCTGGATGAAGGTCCAATCATCATGCAGGACGTCATTCATGTGGATCACACTTACACCGCTGAGGACATGATGCGTGCGGGTCGTGACGTTGAGAAGAATGTGTTGAGTCGTGCGCTGTATCAGGTGCTGGCGCAGCGGGTCTTCGTGTACGGCAACAGGACCATCATTCTTTAATCTTTCGGAAAATGAATTGATTAGCTTTGCGCCTTTACGGATAAAAAGCAGGCAAACGACTTCATTTCCCTAAAGGAATGCTTTACAGGGGCGTCTCATTTGATATGATGCGCCCCGCTTCCAGCAGGAAGCCGGCCAGTAAAAAAGCATTACCCCGTGGTGGGGTTCCCGAGCGGCCAAAGGGAGCAGACTGTAAATCTGCCGTCATCGACTTCGAAGGTTCGAATCCTTCCCCCACCACCATCTCTCAGCAAGACCTCAAAATTTGAATTGCCCCTGGTGGGGTTCCCGAGCGGCCAAAGGGAGCAGACTGTAAATCTGCCGTCATCGACTTCGAAGGTTCGAATCCTTCCCCCACCACCATCACTTCCAAACGACGCTAAACCTTCTGTTCGCACCAGGCATCATGTATTTCCGTAACGGGGAAGGATGAGAAGCTTCGACTAAGGTTCGATTCGAGCACAGCGAGAAAGCGTTGCCGCAGGCAACGACCCGAAGGGCGAGGCGCAACGCGCCGAGTAATCCTTCCCCCACCACCATCACTTCCCCAATATAAAAAACCGAGTCCGCCTTCGTAGGCCGGGTAAGGCGCAGCCGCCACCCGGCGACAGAAACCTACATCGGCGGCAAACGACGCCTGACCGGCGAACTCTTCACAATCGACGTATTACACTGGGCATGTTCTGCCAGGCCGTCCAGCAACGCATCAAGCTGTTCGATTGACCGCACCACCAGCCTAATCACAAAGCAATCTTCCCCGGTGACTTTGTCGCTCTCAATACACTCCGGCATCGCCTGAATGTACTTATCCACCTTATGCAACAGCCCCGGCAAAGGCCGCACGCGCACCAGCGCCTGCAGCGTATACCCCAGCGCCGCCAGATTCACCCGTGCACCATAACCCTGAATCACACCGCGTTCTTCCAGCCTCTTCAGGCGTTCTGCCGTGCTGGGGGACGTCAGACCGATGCGGCCGCTGAGCACCTTCAACGACATGCGCGCATCCTCAACCAGACAAGCTAAAATTTGTCGGTCAATATCATCGATAAGGCATTCCATTCTTTTCACCTAATTTTAAAAAGTGATTTACCTATTCAACCTTATATCACCCCTGTAAAACCCGACAGCGATTTTCGACAATAGCGTCATTAATCAGGAGGTGGATGATGCGTGATTTACATAAAGGCGTCTGGCAAATGAGCCTGGCGATGTTAATTTCCGGCTCTATCGGCGCGTTTGTTTTGCTCTCCGGTCTGCCGGTGACGGAAGTGGTGTTCTGGCGCTGTCTTATCGGTGCTATTGCGCTTTTTATTTTTATCCGGGTAAGTCAAAAACCCTTCAGTCCCCTCACCCACACCACGCTGCTGCTGGCTATTCTCGGCGGCGTGGCATTAGTGGTGAACTGGCTGCTGCTCTTCGCCGCCTATGAGCGGATCTCAATTGGCCTTTCGACCGTGGTCTATAACACCCAGCCGTTTATGCTGGTCTTGATGGGAATGTTTTTAGGTGAACGCGTCAGCCTGGTGAAATGGGGCTGGCTGTTCCTCGCCTTTGGCGGCGTGGTGATACTGCTCTCCAGCGAGCTGACCGGCGCGCATGGTGGTGAATGGCTCGCCGGAATCGGTCTGGCGATGGCCGCGGCGTTCTTCTATGCGGTCACGGCCATGATTGCCCGCAAACTCAGATCCGTTGCGCCGCAGCATATTGCCTTTATCCAGGTGCTGACGGGCGTCGTGATGCTTTTACCGTTTGCCCAAATGCCGTCATTTTCCGGTGATTTCCCCTGGCCTATCCTGCTGACGCTGGGCATTGTCCATACCGGCATTATGTACCAGCTGCTCTACAGCGCGATTCAGAAGCTGCCTACGCCCATTACCGGCTCCCTGTCGTTTATCTATCCGGTGGTGGCAATTGTTGTTGATAATCTGGTGTTCGGACACGCGCTGAATCTGACGCAGCTGGCGGGCGGCGCGCTGATCCTGTTTGCTGCCGCGGGGAACAACCTGGGCTGGGGCGAAAAAAAACCCCGCGAGTGCGGGGTTGGTATCAAAACGGCAAATTAGCGACGGGCGCGTACTATCTGGTATTTGCGCGTCAGGTACTCCACCGGCGCGCTCCAGATATGCACCAGGCGGGAGAACGGGAAGAGCACAAACAGCGTCATCCCCAGCACCAGGTGAACGCGGAAGATAAACGCCACGCCGTCCAGGTGCGCGGAGGCTCCGCCGTTGAAGGTCACCACGGACTGTGCCCAGCCCACCAGCTTCATCATTTCGCTCCCGTCCATATGCTGCGCCGAGAACGGAATGGTCAACAGACCCAGCGCACACTGCACCATCAGCAGGGAGAGGATCAGGATGTCCGCTGCAGTCGTGGTCGCACGCACGCGCGGGCTGAACAGACGACGTTTCAGCAGCAGCAGGCCACCGACCAGGGTCATCACGCCGCAGGCACCGCCGGCGATCATCGCCATCTTCTGCTTCACCTCTATCGGTAGCCACGCTTCATACATCCAGTGCGGCGTCAGCATCCCCAGGAAGTGACCGGCAAAAATGCCCAGAATACCGATGTGGAACAGGTTAGAGCCCACATGCATCCCCTTACGATCCAGCATCTGGCTGGAGGCAGCACGCCAGGTGTACTGGCCGTAGTCATAACGCAGCCAGCTTCCCACCAGGAACACGGTGCCCGCGATATACGGGTAAATGTCAAAGAAGAACATATTCAGGAAGTGCATTAGTGCCGTCCTCCGTTAGAGATATTCAAATATTGCGGGGCAACCGCGCCGGCAAAACGACGCTGGTGAGCGGAGATTTCAGACTCGCCGCAGTTCTGGTCAGCAAAGAATTTCACCTGCTCTTCTTCCCAGACCGCATCCAGCGCCTGTGGCGTATCATCGCGGGCTTCATCCGCAATTTTCTCCGCCACTTTTTCACTGTCGACCGCGGCGTTGGCCAGCTTCACCAGCAGATCGAACAGCACCGCATAGCGGCTCTCGCGCTGCTGAAGACGCGCGCCGAGCAGCGCCAGGATCGGCGCGATGTCCTGCAGACCGCCCAGCGCCTCTTCTTTCGGCAACTGCGCCAGGTACTCCAGATAGAGCGGCAGATGGTCCGGCAGCTCGCGGCTGTCGAGCTGCAGGCCGTGCTGTTCATACTGGGCCATCAGATCCACCATCGCCTGACCGCGGTCGCGGGATTCACCGTGCACGTGTTCAAACAGCAGCAGGGACGTTGCACGACCACGGTCAAACAGCTGGCTGTAGTCCGACTGGGCATCCAGAAGGTCGCGCGCAAGCAGGTCGCGGAGGAAAACACCCAGCTTCTGGGCATCGTCCTTATCCAGGTTTTCAGATGACGCGAGTGCATCAAAGAGTTCCTGCTGATGCTGCGCAAGCGCAGCATCCGGGTACTCGAGCAGACGCGAAACAATGACGAGTTCAATCATTGGTGCGGCTCCGTTTTACTGGTCACATCCATGGCATCAATGCGGCGGCTGTTGAAGAGATTGAATTTGCTGTCTGACCCGTGGCAACCGTCGCCAAAGGTAAAGCCACAGCCATTTTTTTCCGGGAAGGCTTCGCGGGCCAGCTCACGGTGACTGCTCGGCACCACGAAACGGTCTTCGTAGTTAGCGATCGCCAGATAGCGGTACATCTCCTGCGCCTGCGCTTCGGTCAGACCGACCTCTTCCAGCGCGCGGGTATCGGTTACGCCATCCACGGTTTCGGCACGCTTGAAGTGGCGCATTGCCAGCATACGCTTCAGCGCCAGCAGGACCGGCTGGGTATCGCCTGCGGTCAGCAGGTTTGCCAGATACTGAACCGGGATACGCAGGCTCTCCACGTCCGGCAGAATGCCGTTGCTGCCCAGTTCACCCGCGTCAGCCGCAGACTGAATCGGCGACAGCGGCGGCACGTACCAGACCATCGGCAGGGTGCGGTATTCCGGATGCAGCGGCAGGGCCAGCTTCCAGTCCATCGCCATTTTGTACACCGGCGACTGCTGCGCAGCGTCAATCACGCTCTGCGGCACGCCGTCCTTCAGCGCCTGCTCAATGACCTTCGGATCGTTCGGATCGAGGAACACGTCCAGTTGACGCTGATAGAGATCTTTCTCGTGCTCGGTGCTGGCTGCGTTTTCAATCGCGTCCGCGTCGTACAGCAGCACGCCGAGGTAGCGAATACGGCCTACGCAGCTTTCGGAGCAGACGGTTGGCATCCCGGCTTCAATACGCGGATAGCAGAAGATGCACTTCTCGGATTTGCCGCTCTTCCAGTTGAAGTAGATCTTTTTGTACGGGCAGCCGGTGATGCACATACGCCAGCCGCGGCACTTGTCCTGGTCGATCAGCACGATACCGTCTTCTTCACGCTTGTAAATGGCGCCGCTCGGGCAGGTCGCCACGCACGCCGGGTTGAGGCAGTGCTCGCACAGGCGCGGCAGATACATCATGAAGGTATTTTCGAACTGGCCGTACATCGCCTTCTGCATGTTCTCGAAGTTCTGATCTTTGGCGCGTTTCTCGAACTCGCCGCCCAGAATCTCTTCCCAGTTTGGACCGCTGGTAATTTTGTCCATGCGCTGGCCGGTGATCAGCGAGCGAGGACGGGCGATCGGCTGGTGTTTGCCTTCCGGCGCGTTGTGCAGGTTCTGGTAGTCGTAATCAAACGGCTCGTAGTAATCATCGATGCCCGGCAGATGCGGGTTAGCGAAGATTTTTCCCAGAAGCCAAGCGCGGTTACCCATGCGCGGCTGCAGCTTGCCGTTGATTTTACGGATCCAGCCGCCCTTCCACTTCTCCTGGTTTTCCCAGTCGGTCGGGAAGCCGGTGCCCGGCTTGCTTTCCACGTTATTGAACCAGGCGTATTCCATACCTTCACGGCTGGTCCAGACGTTTTTACAGGTGACCGAGCAGGTATGGCAGCCGATGCATTTATCCAGATTCAGCACCATGCCGACTTGTGAACGAATTTTCATTTTACGCTCTCCTGTACCTGGTCATTACCTTCGCCGTCTAACCAGTTAATATTCTTCATCTTACGTACCACCACGAACTCATCGCGGTTCGATCCTACGGTGCCGTAGTAGTTAAATCCGTAGGCCAGCTGCGCATAGCCACCGATCATGTGGGTCGGCTTCGGCGTAATGCGGGTCACGGAGTTGTGGATCCCGCCGCGCTGCTCGGTGATCTCTGACCCCGGCAGGTTAACAATACGTTCCTGCGCGTGGTACATCATGGTCATCCCGGCCGGTACGCGCTGGCTCACCACCGCACGCGCCGTCAGGGCACCGTTGCTGTTGAACACTTCGATCCAGTCGTTATCTTCAATACCCAGATCTTTGGCATCCGTTTCGCTCATCCAGACAATCGGACCGCCGCGCGACAGGGTCAGCATCAGCAGGTTGTCGCTGTAGGTGGAGTGAATACCCCACTTCTGGTGCGGCGTCAGGAAGTTCAGCGCCTTCTCAGGGTTACCGTTCGATTTCGCGCCCATCACCGCTTTCACGGAGCGGGTGTCGATTGGCGGACGGTACACCAGCAGGCTTTCACCGAAGTCGCGCATCCACTGATGATCCTGATACAGCGACTGGCGGCCTGACAGGGTGCGCCATGGGATCAGCTCGTGAACGTTGGTGTAGCCCGCGTTATAGGACACATGCTCATCTTCCAGGCCTGACCAGGTCGGGCTGGAGATAATCTTGCGCGGCTGGGCCTGAATATCGCGGAAGCGGATTTTCTCTTCCTCTTTATTCGTCGCCAGGTGCGTATGGTCGCGACCGGTGAACTCGCTCAGGGCCGCCCAGGCCTTCACCGCCACGTGGCCGTTGGTTTCCGGTGCCAGGGTCAGGATCATCTCTGCCGCATCAATCGCCGTGTTCAGCATTGGCTGGCCTTTCGCCGGACCGTCCGCTTTGGTGTAGTTGAGCTTGCGCAGCAGGTCCATTTCGCTCTGGGTGTTCCAGGCGATCCCTTTCCCACCGTTACCGATTTTCTCCATCAGCGGGCCGATAGAGGTAAAGCGCTCGTACGTTGCCGGGTAGTCACGCTCAACCGGAATGATGTGCGGCGCGGTCACGCCCGGGATCAGGTCACATTCGCCTTTTTTCCAGTCCTTCACGTCCAGCGGCTGCGCCAGTTCGGCGGCGGAGTCGTGCTGGATGGGCAGCGTCACCACGTCGGTCTCTTTGCCGAGGTGCCCCACGCAGACTTCGGAGAATGTCTTCGCGATGTCTTTGTAGATCTCCCAGTCGCTTTTCGATTCCCACGCCGGGTCAACGGCCGCAGACAGCGGATGAATAAACGGATGCATATCCGAGGTATTCATGTCGTCTTTTTCGTACCAGGTCGCGGTTGGCAGCACGATGTCGGAGTACAGGCAGGTGCTGGACAGGCGGAAGTCGAGGGTGACCACCAGATCCAGCTTGCCGTCGAGACCGTTGTCTTTCCACTCCACCTCTTCCGGCTTCACGCCGCCCTGCTTGCCGAGATCTTTCCCCTGGATACCGTTTTCGGTACCGAGCAGGTATTTCAGCATGTACTCGTGGCCTTTACCGGACGAGCCCAGCAGGTTGGAGCGCCAGATAAACAGGTTACGCGGATGGTTTTTACCGTTCTCCGGCTGTTCCGCCGCGAAGCGAATTGAGCCATCCTTCAGGGACTGCACGGTGTAATCCACCGGCGACATGCCTGCCTGCTTTGCCGCTTCCGCAATGCGCAGCGGGTTAGTGCCCAGCTGCGGCGCAGACGGCAGCCAGCCCATGCGCTCGGCGCGCACGTTGAAGTCAATCAGATGGCCGCTGTAGCGGGATTTATCCGCCATCGGCGACAGCAGCTCCTGCGCGGTCACCGTTTCGTAGCGCCACTGGCTGGAGTGGTTATAGAAGTAAGAGGTACTGTTCATGTGGCGTGCCGGACGCTGCCAGTCGAGGGCAAACGCCAGCGGCTGCCAGCCGGTCTGCGGACGCAGTTTTTCCTGGCCCACGTAGTGCGCCCAGCCGCCGCCGCTCTGGCCGACGCAGCCGCAGAAGATCAGCATGTTGATCAGGCCACGGTAGTTCATATCGAGGTGATACCAGTGGTTCAGACCCGCACCGACGATGATCATGGAGCGACCGTGGGTCTTGTCGGCGTTATCCGCAAACTCGCGGGCGATACGCACGATCTGCGCGCGTGGAACGCCGGTGATTTGCTCTGCCCATGCCGGGGTGTAGGCTTTCACATCGTCATAGCCGGTGGCGCAGTTTTCATCGCCCAGACCACGTTCCAGGCCGTAGTTCGCCATGGTCAGGTCATAGACGGTGGTGACCAGCGCAGTAGACCCGTCCGCCAGCTGCAGGCGTTTCACCGGCAGCTTGTGCATCAGTACGTTTTTCAGTTCAACCTTGTTGAAGTGCTCGGAACCTTCACCGCCGAAGTACGGGAAGCCCACCTCGGCGATCTCGTCCTGGCTACCCAGCATGCTCAGGCGCAGCTCCGTCTCTTCGCCGGTCGTGCCGTTACGTTGCTCAAGGTTCCACTTGCCCTTCTCGCCCCAGCGGAAGCCGATAGAGCCGTTTGGCGCCACCAGCTCGCCGTTGCTGTTATACGCAACGGTTTTCCACTCAGGATTATTTTCCTGGCCCAGCGAATCCACCAGATCGGCAGCGCGCAGCGTACGGCCTGCTGCGTAGTAGCCGTCACGCTCTTCGAGCATCACCAGCATCGGCATGTCGGTATAGCGGCGGACGTAGTCGGTGAAGTACTGGCTTGGTTTATCCAGGTGGAACTCGCGCAGCATGACGTGGCCCATCGCCATCGCCATCGCCGCATCGGTACCCTGTTTCGGCGCCAGCCACAGATCGCACAGCTTGGCGATTTCGGCATAGTCCGGGGTCACCGCCACCGTTTTGGTGCCTTTGTAACGGACTTCGGTAAAGAAGTGCGCGTCCGGCGTACGGGTCTGCGGCACGTTAGAGCCCCAGGCGATGATGTAGCTGGAGTTGTACCAGTCCGCGGATTCCGGCACGTCGGTCTGCTCGCCCCAGGTCTGCGGAGACGCGGGCGGCAGGTCGCAGTACCAGTCGTAGAAACTCAGGCAGGTACCGCCGATTAAAGAGAGATAGCGCGCGCCGGAGGCATAAGAGACCATCGACATCGCCGGGATCGGCGAGAAGCCCGCCACCCGGTCAGGACCGTAGGTTTTGACGGTGTAGACGTTGGAAGCGGCAATCAGCTCGTTCACTTCTTTCCATGAGGAGCGAACGAAACCTCCGCGACCGCGGGCCTGCTTGAAGCTTTTTGCTTTGTCAGCGTCTTCAATGATGGAGGCCCAGGCATCCACCGGATCGCTGTGCTGCACTTTCGCTTCACGCCACATTTTCATCAGGCGCTTGCGCATCAGGGGGTATTTCAGACGGTTCGCGCTGTAGAGATACCAGGAGTAGCTGGCGCCACGCGGGCAGCCGCGCGGTTCGTGGTTCGGCATATCCGGGCGGGTGCGAGGATAGTCGGTCTGCTGCATTTCCCAGGTCACCAGACCGTTTTTAACGAAAATCTTCCAGCTACATGAGCCAGTGCAGTTCACGCCGTGGGTCGAACGGACGACTTTGTCATGCTGCCAGCGCTGGCGGTAACCGTCTTCCCAGTCCCGGTTGGTATCCAGAACCTGGCCGTGCCCATCGGCAAACGTTTCACCCTTCTGCTTGAAGTAGCGAAACCGGTCCAAAAATTTGCTCATCGGGTATCTCCTGTGTGGAGCCTGTGGCTCTCTAAATCGACATTGCTGATTTGCAGCGAAGGTAACGCCCTGAAAGAGGGGGAGAATTGATAACGATCAAGACGAGGAGGGACTTTCAGGCGAGGGATTACACCGAATACCACCAAAGCGGTATCTGTTCAAAATTCATATCCACATGAAATATATCGTTATTTTTATTTTATCGTACAAACCGCCAGGCAAAATTTAACCTCTCAGGTATTAAGGGGTAGAGCGACCTGTAAAGCGATGGCGATCACAGCGTTACCCGTGGGCTTTCTCTGTAAACCCATCAGTATGTTGTAACTATAACCAGCACAAAAAAAACGCGGCCCGAAGGCCGCGTAAACGGATAATCAACTTACTTTTTATTTTTAGAATTACGCCCGTATACCGCCCAGGTGATCACAACGCAGGCGATATAGAAGACGAGGAAGACTTTCATGGCACCGGCCGGAGAGCCGGTCAGGTCCAGAGAGATACCGAACGCTTTCGGGATAAAGAAGCCGCCAATCGCGCCGATGGCAGAGATAAAGCCCAGCGCCGCAGCCGTATCCGTCGCCGCTTCGCGCATGGCCTGCTCTTCGCTCCCGCCCTGTGCTTTTACGCGGTCCATGGTCAGCTTACGGAAGATCACGGAGATCATCTGGAAGGTGGACGCACTCCCCAGCCCGGCCGTAAGGAACAACACCATAAACACGCCGAAGAAGGCGATGAAGTTACCGCCCTGCCCGTCGGCTGGCAGCGTGAGGAACAGCAGCGCACAGAAGACAGCCATCACGACAAAGTTAACCAGCGTCACGCGGGTACCGCCCAGGCGGTCAGACACCATGCCGCCCAGCGAACGTGCCAGGGCACCAATAAACGGCCCGAAGAAGGCAAAGTGCAGGATCTGAATCTCCGGGAACTGCGTTTTCGATAGCATCGCGAAGCCCGCTGAGAAGCCGATAAACGAACCGAAGGTGGCCAGATACAGCAGCGCCATCACCCAGAGGTGTCCACGCTTCAGCACCGGCAGCTGTTCGCTCAGCGACGCCTTCGACGCGGACAGGTCATTCATAAAGAACCAAGCTGCGAGGGTGAAGACCACGAGGAATGGTACCCAGATCCAGGCTGCATTTTGCAGATAGAGGGAAGAACCATCCGCCTGCTCAACGCCACCGCCGCCAAAGGCTGCAAAAATGGAGACCGAGATCGCCAGCGGGGCAATGAGCTGCATCACGCTCACGCCCATATTCCCCAGACCGCCGTTAATCCCCAGCGCGCCGCCCTGCTTCGCTTTCGGGAAGAAGAAGCTGATGTTCGCCATGCTGGAGGCGAAGTTTGCACCCGCAAAACCGCACAGCAGGGAGATAATCACGAATACGCTAAATGGCGTAGAGGTATCCTGCACCGCGAAGCCGAGCCAGACGCAAGGGACGATCATTATACCTGTACTGAACGCCGTCCAGCGACGACCGCCAAACACCGGCACCATAAACGCGTAAGGCACACGCAGCAGCGCGCCTGACAGCGACGGCAGCGCGGTCAGCATGAATAGCTGATCGGTGGTAAACGTAAAACCCACTTTCGGCAGGTTGACCGCCACCGCGCTAAACAACATCCATACGCAAAACGCTAATAACAGACACGGCACGGAAATCCACAGATTCCGGCTTGCTACACGATGGCCGCGCTGTTGCCAGAACGCCAGATCCTCTGGACGCCAGTCTGTAATAACGGCACCATTTTCCCTTTCGGGAGCGGATGAGTGACTCATAGACACCTCTGATTCTCGAATGATGCTGCAAACATTAGGGTTTTAGGACGGCGGTAAGTTGATATAAATCAAAGGAAAAGTGGGAGGATTTGCGGCGAAAAATAAGGCCTCACCCTTAGTGAGTAGGCTAATTCGGTAAAAAAGACGTGGTTTTTCACGGTGCTGACGGTTCCTGGCTACCCCCACCTCCTTCCCTCTACTCCGTTGGCAATTTAGGGGTAATCCTTTATTGGTATGGGTATACTCCAGGGTATGCACCAGAATAGCGCCATTCCTGCAAGCAGGCCACGTCAGGAGCACGCCACCTCTATGTTAAAAAGATGTTTATCTCCGCTGACGCTCGTGAATCAGCTCGCCCTGATCGTTTTGCTGTCCACCGCCATCGGTGTGACCGGCATGGCAATCTCCGGCTGGCTGGTACAGGGAGTACAGGGTAATGCGCATGCCATCAACGAGGCAGGCTCGCTACGCATGCAGAGCTATCGCCTGCTGGCATCGGTTCCCCTGACGCAGGACGATCGTCCCCTGATTGATGAAATGGAGCGCACGGTCTTCAGCCCCGAGCTGGAAAAAGCCGCTATCCGCGCCGGTCAGCAATCCCAGCTTAACGCCCTTCAGGGCTACTGGCACACCCAGCTGCAGCCCGGGCTAAAACAGGCGCGCAGCACGGAAACCGTTGCGCAGGACGTGGCGGGGTTCGTCTCCCGCATTGATGCGCTGGTCTCCGCTTTCGACCAGACCACCGAATTACGCATCGACCGGGTGGTAATGGTGCACCGGGCCATGGCGCTGTTTATGGGGCTGCTGCTGATCTTCACCATCGTCTGGCTCCGCGCGCGGCTGCTGAACCCATGGAAACAGCTGCTGGCCATGGCCCGCGCGGTCACCGCACGCGACTTTACCCAGCGCACGCACATCAGCGGGCGCAATGAGATGGCCATGCTCGGCCAGGCGCTTAATACTATGTCGGCAGAGCTCTCCGAGAGCTACGCGGTGCTGGAACAGCGCGTTCAGGAAAAAACGGCCGGGCTGGAGCAGAAAAACGAGATCCTCTCCTTCCTGTGGCAGGCCAACCGTCGGCTGCACATGCAGGTACCGCTATGTGAACGTCTCTCGCCGGTACTGAACGGCCTGCAAAATCTGACCCTGCTTCACGACCTTGAGCTGCGGGTCTACGATATGGAAGACGAAGATAACCACCAGGAATTCACCTGCCAGTCCGATATGTCCTGCGATGACAAAGGCTGCCATCTTTGTCCTCGCGGCCTGCCGCCGCTGACGACCGGCGGCACCACCCTGAAGTGGCGCCTGACGGACAGCCACACTCAGTACGGCATTCTGCTGGCAACACTGCCAGCCGGGCGTCACCTCAGCCACGACCAGCAGCAGCTGGTGGATACACTGGTTGAACAGCTGACGGCCACGCTGGCGCTCGACAGGCATCAGGAAAAGCAGCAGCAGTTGATCGTCATGGAAGAGCGCGCGACCATCGCCCGCGAGCTTCACGACTCTATCGCTCAGTCGCTCTCCTGTATGAAAATGCAGGTGAGCTGCCTGCAGATGCAGGATGCGGAGATGCCCGAAAGCAACAAGCAGCTGCTCAGCCAGATCCGCAACGAGCTGAACACCTCCTGGGTGCAGCTGCGCGAGCTGCTGACCACCTTCCGCCTGCAGCTGACCGAGCCGGGCCTGCGCCCGGCGCTGGAAGCCAGCTGTCACGAATTTAGCGCCCGGCTGGGGTTCCCGGTGAAGCTGGATTACCAGCTGCCGCCGCGGTTTGTCCCCTCCCATCAGGCCATCCATCTACTGCAGATCGCCCGCGAAGCGCTGAGCAACGTGCTCAAACACGCTGACGCGACGGCGGTCACGGTCACCGTCAGCCAGCACGATAATCAGGTCAAACTGACGGTTCACGATAACGGCCGCGGCGTGCCGGAAAATGCCGAACGCACTAACCACTATGGTTTAATCATTATGCGAGACCGCGCCCAAAGCCTGCGCGGTGATTGCCAGGTTCGCCGGAGAGAGACGGGCGGCACGGAAGTTGTCGTCACCTTTATTCCCGAGAAACCGCTCACAACTGCTCAAGGAGAAACCCATGACTAATCAGGAACCGGCATCCATCCTGTTGATCGACGACCATCCGATGCTGCGCACTGGCGTGAAACAGCTGGTCAGCATGGCACCCGATATCACCGTGGTGGGCGAAGCCAGCAACGGTGAACAGGGCATTGAGCTTGCCGAATCTCTCGATCCCGATCTGATCCTGCTCGATCTGAATATGCCCGGCATGAACGGTCTGGAGACCCTCGACAAGCTGCGGGAAAAATCGCTTTCCGGGCGCATCGTCGTCTTTAGCGTGTCGAACCATGAGGAGGACGTAGTCACGGCGCTGAAGCGCGGGGCAGATGGCTATCTGCTGAAGGATATGGAGCCGGAAGACTTGCTTAAGGCGCTACAGCAGGCGGCGGCGGGCGAAATGGTGCTCAGCGAAGCCTTAACGCCGGTTCTGGCCGCCAGCCTGCGCGCCAACCGCGCCACCTCTGACCGTGACGTCAGCCAGTTAACCCCGCGCGAGCGCGATATTCTCAAACTCATTGCCCAGGGGCTGCCGAACAAAATGATCGCCCGCCGTCTGGATATCACCGAAAGCACGGTCAAAGTACACGTGAAGCATATGCTGAAGAAAATGAAGTTAAAATCCCGCGTTGAAGCCGCCGTGTGGGTGCATCAGGAACGCATCTTCTAAGGACTACTCCTCCGGCAGCAGCTTCCAACGCGGATCGTCGTCAGGCAATGCGACCAGTGGCTGCACCACGGCAAGCGTGATCTCATTGGACGAGACGCGCTGGCCTTTCTCATCTTCCACCACCGCCGACAGGTGCCAGCGGTTTGTCGCCCCTTCCCGGTCATCCCAGGCAGGGATAATCACGCTCCAGCCGTCGGTGCTGTTGCTTTTCGCCGGTGACGTCAGGCTCAATGCCTGCGTATCCCCCTGCCAGTGGATCTGACGAATACCGTTCGTGCTGCGAACCTGTAGCTTCAGCATAACGGTCTCGCCTCCTTTCAGATCCCACGGCGGCGTGGCCAGCCACACGGACAGCGTTTTCCGCTGGCGGAACTCCATAACCGGCAGGCTGGTGCGCTCCGGCGAGTCATAGCGACTGCCGCGCAGGGAACGCGTGGCGGCGACTTCACCGGCGGAAAGCTGCTTAACCAGCGGCACGCCAAAGCGATAGTTGAGCTTCAGCCCGAGGTTATTCTGGCTCTCGCCGCTTTCGCCCTGCTTGTGCCCGGCGGTCAACGTCACCAGTGGAACGGGGGTATAGTTAAGCCCCAGATTGACTGCAACCGGGTTGTGGTAGCCGGTTCCGCTGTTGAACAGGTCGACGTTATCGCCAAAATATTGCTCGAAGCTAACGCTGGTATTCAGATGATGGAACCAGGGCAGCCAGGCTTTTGCGGTCACGTCATATCCGCGCGCCATGCGCTGCTCCTGGACGTCAGATCGCGCGCGCCATCCGGCAAAGGGCTGATAATAGTTCGCTGACAGGCGCAGATTTTCCCCCCACGCTTCCGCCCCCAGCCCGGCACGCTGCAAATTTTCATCCAGAAGATTATCGTAAAAGGTGTTGTAGCCCAGCAGCCACTTCCCGGCGACCCAGCGCTGACCGATTCCGGCATTGCTGACCAGGCCATCCGCCTGCTGCGTCAGGCCAAGCTGGCTCCAGCTCAGATAGCGGTTAGTATCATTCCACGGGATAAACCAGCTCCCGCTGCTGCCGTTAAATTTGCCGTCGTTATCCACCAGCAGGTTCACGCTGGCGTTTCCCCAGGGCGACAGCCAGGACTCAATCTGCTGGTTCACTTCCCCGCTTACCGCGTCGCGCACCTGACCAAAGGCAAACTGACGCGCCTGCTCGCCGGTCGTCAGACCGTTGTCGGTCATGCTGGCTTCACCGAAGGCTTTCGCCATTTCGGCCAGATGTTTTTCCCCTTCGCCGGTGGGCGCCGCCATGCCGAGGTCGGGCAGACTGTCCCCGTTATTATCAAAGGGGTGCTGCGCCTGATGCATAAAGGAATTCGGCGCACCGTGAACGGCTCCGGCCGTAAGAAGGGGGAGTAAAAACAGCAAACGAATGCGGGACGATACAGCCATCAACGTCGTCAATAAGAACCTGTGTTTATGAATAAACTCTTATTATGTTAACGCGATAAGCCCTGAAATGCAGTCCTGGCGGACATTTCAGGATTATCCTGAAACAGCCCTTTCAGCTCCGGCACGCAGGAACCACAGTTCGTACCACAGCGCAGCTTAGCCCCCAGCGCGGTGACGGAATCACACCCTCCGGCAATCGCCTCCCGTATCGCCTCTTCCCCGACGCTGAAACAGCTACAGATAATGCGTCCCGGATCCGTCGCCCTCCCGACGCTCTGCCCGTTCAACAGGGCGTGGCGTTCTGCGGGCAGCACGGGTGGTGAATGAAAAGCGGCTTCAATCACCGTATGCGCCAGCGCCGGTAACGCGGTACCTTCCCAGAAACCCAGCATAAGCTGGCCTTCATACCAGGCCAGCACGCTGCTGCGTTCACCGGCCTGAGCAACCTGCAGTTGCCAGCCCCGGCCGCTGGCGTATTCCATTACCCACGACAGCAGCGGTTTATCGCACGCCACCGTCAGGCGTGAAGCTTTACGCCACCAGTAAACCGGAGAGGGCATTTCCAGTCCTTCGCGGGCATAGAGTTCTCCCTGCCAGGCGGGCTGCCAGGGCTGGATTCTGACGGCGGTTTGTTTACTCTCCGGCTGCCCCGAAACCGGATCGCAGCGCCCTTCCACCAGTGCATTCACCTTTCCCTGGCGGGCAAACTCAGCGTTCCAGTGCATCGGGGCAAAAGCGTTCCCTTCACGCTGAGCGTCGCTGATGCGCACTCTTGCTACCATGACGCCGCGCGGCGAACTGATGCGCGCCAGCTGGCCGCCGCACAGGGAAAACCGAACGGCGTCTGCGGGGCAAACCTCAACAAAGGGTTCGGTGATATGCTGCATGAGTCTGGCCACATATCCTGTTCGCGTCATGGTATGCCACTGATCGCGGATGCGCCCGGAGTTGAGAATCAGCGGGTACAACGCGCTGACCGTCGCACCGTGCGACTGTGGGTCAACGGGAACAATGTTTCGGCACGGAAAATCCCTCCCAGGCCACTGCCAGGGCTCAAGCCGCTCCCACTCCTCACGGGTTAACGTAGCCAGGTCGTGAAGGTTTAAGGCCCGCGCGCCGTCATTTTCAAAGGCCGTCAGCGCCGCATGCTCGCAAAAAATCTCGTGGGGATGCTGCCAGGCAAAGGCGTCGCCGTGCCCCAGCCGTTTCGCCACCTGCGCGACGATCCACCAGTCCGGCTTTGCCTCACCGGGCGCGGGCAGAAACGCGCGCTGGCGCGAAATGCGTCGCTCGGAATTGGTTACCGTACCGTCCTTCTCTCCCCAGGCCAGCGCCGGAAAGCGAATATGGGCAAACCGGCTGGTGTCGGTATCGTTCATCACCTCAGAGACAATGACCAGCGGGCAGCGCCCCAGCGCCTGACACACCGCGTGGCTGTCCGGCAGCGAGACGGCAGGATTGGTGCCCATGATCCACACCGCCTTCACCTCGCCGCGGGCAATGGCGTCAAACAGCTCCACCGCCATCAAGCCCGGCGTCTGCGCAAGCCGTTCCGTTCCCCAGAAACGCGCCACCCGCGAGAGATCGTCCGGCTCAAAGTTCATGTGCGCCGCCAGCTGATTTGCCAGCCCGCCCACCTCTCTTCCGCCCATTGCGTTTGGCTGTCCGGTCAGCGAAAACGGGCCGCAGCCCGGACGGTTAAATTTCCCGCTGGCAAGGTGCACGTTAATGATGGCGCTGCATTTGTCGCTGCCGCTGGAGGACTGGTTGATTCCCATGGTGTAGAGCGTGATGGCCCTGGGCGCCGTCATAAACCAGTCGTAAAACGTACCAATATCCTGCGGCGAGAGGCCGCAAAACGCCGCCACGCGGGATATCGGCCACGCGTCCGTTCCCTGAATCACATTGAGCAGACCGACGAACAGCCCGGCGTCGCTGCCGGGAGTGAGCGCCAGATGCAGGTCAGCAATATCACAGGAGGCGGTTCTGCGCGGATCGATGACCACCACTTTCATCTCCGGATTGTTGTGCTTTGCCTGTACCAGGCGCTGATACAGCACCGGATGCGTCCAGGCCGCGTTTGAGCCCACCAGCACCACCAGATCGCTGTTTTCCACATCCTCGTAGCTGCACGGCACGACATCTTCACCAAAGGCGCGCTTGTAGCCAACGACCGCCGATGACATGCAGAGCCGGGAGTTGGTATCAATGTTCGCCGCGCCGATAAACCCTTTCATCAGCTTATTGGCGGCGTAATAATCCTCGGTAAGCAATTGCCCGGACGCGTAAAACGCCACCGCCTGCGGCCCCCATTTGTCGATAATGTCCTGGAGGCGCTCGCCTGCCGCTCCCAGCGCCTGCGCCCAGGCCACCTCAGCACCGTCAACAACGGGGCGCAGCAATCGCCCCTGTAACCCCATTGTTTCCCCCAGGGCCGATCCTTTCACGCACAAGCGGCCAAAGTTCGCAGGATGGGTTTCATCCCCCCGAACGCTGACCGTTTCACCGTCCACGCGGGCGACCACGCCGCAGCCTACCCCGCAGTAGGGACACGTTGTCCGGGTTTCCGTCATGAGGCCTCCGCACGCATTACCAGGGCATCATTACCGACCCACACCTTGCCGTTCTCAATTTTGACCGGCCAGGCGCGCACCGCGGGTTCGCCGTTCTCCACCTGACAGCCGTCGCGCAGGCGAATACGCTGCTTGTAGAGCGGAGAGATCACCACCGGCTCCCCCGCCGCATCGCCAAGAATGCCTCGGGAAAGCACGTTTGCGCTGCTGCCAGGCTCCCGGTCGTCAAGGGCATAGACGGTTTTGCCAAATCGGAACAACGCAATCGGCTTACGCCCAAGCCGCGCGCCAATGCCCGCCTGCTCGGGGATATCGTCGATGCCACAGATTTCCTGCCAGCGTTTACCTTGATCCGCTGTGATGTCGTTCACCGTCGTGCGGAACAGCGCCAGACGGTTCGGATCGTTAAGCGTGGTTTGCCATTCGCACTGGTAGGTCTCCACCACCCGGGCCATCTCCTGCTCCAGCTCGTGGGCGATGCCCAGGCTATCGTTGAGGATCACCTCCCGAAGGTAGTCGAGACCGCCTTCCAGGTTGTCCATCCAGGTGCTGGTGCGCTGTAGGCGATCCGCCGTGCGGATGTAGAACATCAGGAATCGATCGACGGTGCGGATCAGCGTGTCATCATCGAGATCGCTGGCGAAGAGATCCGCATGGCGAGGCTTCATGCCGCCGTTGCCGCACAGGTAGAGGTTCCACCCCTTATCGGTGGCAATCACCCCCACGTCTTTACTCTGCGCCTCGGCGCATTCGCGGGTACACCCTGAGACCGCCATTTTGATTTTGTGCGGTGCGCGCAGGCCTTTGTAACGGTGCTCGAGCCTGACTGCGAGGCCGGTGGAGTCCTGCACGCCGTAGCGACACCAGGTCGACCCGACGCAGGATTTCACCGTGCGCAGGGATTTGCCGTAGGCGTGCCCGGTTTCAAATCCGGCTTCCACCAGCGCCTGCCAGATCTCCGGCAGTTGTTCGAGCGTGGCGCCAAACAGATCGATACGCTGGCCGCCGGTGATTTTGCTGTACAGTCTGTAGCGTTTCGCAATCTGGCCGATGGCGATCAGCCCGTCGGCGGTCACTTCCCCCGCAGGCATGCGCGGTACGATGGAGTAAGTACCGTCCTTCTGGATATTGGCGAAGTAGCGGTCGTTGGTGTCCTGCAGCGGCAGGTGTGCCGGTTTCAGCAGATACTCGTTCCAGCAGGAGGCGAGCACTGACCCCACCAGTGGCTTACAAATTTCGCACCCGTGTCCCTGACCGTAGCGGCTAATGAGCTGGTCAAAGGTGCGGATATGGTTGACGCGCACGAGGTGGTAAATCTCCTGACGCGAGTACGGGAAGTGTTCGCAGATGTCCTTTTTCACCTCCACGCCCTGCGCCGCCAGCTGGAACTCCATCACCTGCTTCACCAGTGCGCTACATCCTCCACAGCCGGTCGCCGCTTTGGTGCACTGCTTAATCGCGCCGATATCCGTTGCGCCCGCACTTACCGCCTGACAGATATCGCCTTTGCTGACGTTATGACACGAACAGATTTGTGCGCTTTCCGGCAGCGCTGCCACGCCGAGCGCTTTTGGCGCACTGCCTGAAGACGCGGGTAATATCAGCGTTTCCGGCTCTTTTGGCAGGGCTATCCCGTTGAGCATCATCTGTACCAGCGTGGCGTATTCACTGGCATCACCCACCAGCACGCCGCCGAGCAGCGTTTTGCCGTCGTGGCTGACCACGATTTTCTTGTAGATTTGCTGCGGGCCGTGCGTCCACTGGTAACTCAGCGCCCCCGGCGTGCGCCCGTGAGCATCGCCGAAAGAGGCCACGTCCACGCCCAGCAGCTTGAGTTTGGTGCTCATATCCGCGCCGGCGAAGAGGTTCTCCTCTCCCGCCAGCGCGGCGGCGGCCACCCGCGCCATCTGGTAGCCGGGCGCAACCAGCCCGAAGATTTTCCCTTCCCACAGGGCGCATTCACCAATGGCCAGCACGTCCGGATCGGAGGTCTGACAGCGGTCGTCAATGCCGATCCCGCCGCGCTCGCCGATAGCCAGCCCGCTGCTGCGCGCCAGCGCGTCCTGCGGACGAATGCCTGCAGAAAAGACCACCATGTCTGTTTCAAGCTGTTCGCCATCGGCAAAGCGCAACACCAGCCCGCCGTCCGCCGTGGCGATCTCCGTTGTCGCTTTACTGGTGTGAACGCCGACGCCTAGCGCCTCAATTTTCTTGCGCAGCATCGCCGCGCCGTCGTTGTCGAGCTGGACCGCCATCAGATTGGGCGCAAACTCCACCACGTGAGTTTCCAGCCCGAGCTGCTTCAGGGCATTCGCCGCCTCCAGCCCCAGCAGCCCGCCGCCAATCACTACACCCCGGCGTGAGCCCGCCGCATGCGCCGCAATCTTGTCCAGATCGTCAAGCGTGCGATAAACAAAACAGCCCGGTAGATCGTGGCCCGACACCGGTGGGACAAACGGATAGGACCCGGTCGCCAGCACCAGTTTATCCCAGTGGATCTCATGCCCGCTGGCGGTACGCACCACGCGCGCGTCACGATCGATAGCGACAATCTGCTGCGACAGGCGCAGCTCAATGCCGTTGTCGGCAAAGAAATCCCCTTCCACCAGCGAAAGCGACGCCGCGCTACGGCCGCCAAAATATTCCGACAGATGCACGCGGTCGTAGGCGGCATAGCGCTCCTCGCCAAAGACAACGATCTGATACTGCTGATGCAGATTGCGGTTCACGCAATCTTCGAGGAAATGATGGCCGACCATACCGTGCCCAACCACCACCAGAGTAGGTTTTGTCATAGCGTGCTGTCCTGCAACCTGCGGTTGCGTAGTGAAACGATCGAACAGCCAGTCCGCGTGCGCGGGCGCAGCCGTTGCCAGTAATTCGGTAAATGTCGCCGCGCTGCGGCAGTCCCCCATCAGCAGCACGCCAGCCAGCGCCCCCTGATGGATCAGTAAACGACGATAGTGACGGGTCAGCGGATCCCATGCGCTCCAGACCACATCGCCCTTCTGCTCTGCCACGCGACCAAGGCTGAACAACTCCACGCCGGTCACCTTGAGGCGCATGCCGTTGTCGGTCAGGGCAAATGGCGCGGTGACGTCTCCGGCCAGCCGTGCGGCGAGGATATCCGCCTGCGCCAGACAGGGGGCGACCAGGCCAAACGTCTGGTCGTCAATTTCACAGCATTCGCCAATGGCGTAGACGTCCGGCACGGAGGTTTGCATTTGGTGATCCACCACGATGCCGCGCGCGCAGCGAATGCCGCTGGCCTGCGCCAGTACGACGTTAGGCTGCACGCCCGTCGCCAGCACCACGCGCGCGGCGGTGACGCTGCGTCCGTTCAGCAGCGTCACGCTATTCCCGTCAATCGCCGCGATGCCAGAGGCGAGCTCACAGCGCACGCCCCGCGCCGCCAGCGCCTCTTCCAGCAGCACGCCCGCCTGCTCATCCAGTTGCTGCTCCATCAGCCACAGACCGCGATGAACAAGGATGACGTTGTCCCCTGAGCGCGCCAGCGCTGCCGCCGTCTCAACCCCGAGCACGCCGCCGCCCAGCACTACCACCGGACCGGCGATCGCCCCTATGGCCCGGATATCCTCAAGGGTACGGAACGTGAAGACATGCGGCGCATCGCAGCCGGGAATTGGCGGAACAAAGGGCGTTGATCCGGTGGCAAACACCAGCGCATCCCAGCCCAGCGTGCGGACGGTGGTTTGCACTTCCCGCGTGTCCACATTCACGGCGAGCGCCTTTTCGCCCCGCAGCACCGTCACGCCCCGTTCCTGGTACCAGTCGTCATTCTGAAGACTGATGCCCGCCGCCGTTTTTTCACCGCCCAGCACCGGCGAAAGCTGGATGCGGTTATAGGCATGCTCCGGCTCGTCACCGATGACGGTAATTGCGAAACGATCGGCAGCACGCCCGGTGAGCGAGGCAATCAGCCGCGTGGCCGCCATGCCATTTCCGATAATGACCAGTCGCATCAAAGCCCCCTCGCTACGCCGCTTTCGGCTGCTTTTCATAGAGGAAATGCAGGATCTGCTGGCGCATGTGGTGATAGCGGCTGTCGTCAGCCAGCTGCACCCGGTTACGCGGGCGCGGCAGGTCAACGTGCAGGATCTCCCCGATGGTCGCCGCCGGGCCGTTGGTCATCATCAGCACGCGATCGGAGAGCAGCACCGCCTCGTCCACGTCGTGGGTAATCAGCACGATTGTGGTGTTCAGCGCCTGCTGGATCTGCATCACCGAGTCCTGCAGATGGGCGCGCGTCAGCGCATCCAGCGCGCCGAAGGGTTCATCCATCAGCAGGACTTTCGGCTTCATCGCCAGCGCGCGGGCAATCCCGACGCGCTGCTTCATGCCGCCGGAGATCTCCCCCGGGCGCTTGTGCAGGGCGTGCCCCATCTGCACGCGGTCGAGGTTGTGCTCAATCCACTCCCGGCGCTCCGCCTTGCTCATGCTGTGGCGAAACACGTGATCTACCGCCAGGGCCACGTTGTCGAAGCAGGTGAGCCACGGTAGCAGCGAATGGTTCTGGAATACCACCGCGCGCTCCGGACCCGGCCCGGCAATTTCGCGGTTGTCGCAAATCAGCCCGCCTTCCGTCGGCAGCGTGATCCCAGCGATAAGGTTAAGCAGCGTCGATTTACCGCAGCCGGAGTGCCCAATCAGGCTGACGGTTTCGCCCTCATGGATATCAAAGGAGACGTTCTGCAGCGCCAGAAATTCGCCGCTGGCGGTGGAAAAACGCTGGCTCACGGCCTGGACCTGGATTAATGGTTTCATGTTCGCTCCTTATTTTTCCTGCCAGCTAAAGCGACGGGCGATCAGCATCAGCCCCTGCTCCAGCAGCAGCCCGACCACGCCAATGATGACGATGGCGATGAGAATGTTTTCGACGTTGAGATTGTTCCACTCGTTCCAGATCCAGAAACCGATCCCTAAACCGCCGGTCAGCATCTCGGCGGCGACAATCACCAGCCAGGCGATGCCAATAGAGAGGCGCACCCCGGTCAGCACCGCGGGCAGCACCGCCGGGAAGAGAATGCGGCGCATGATGGTCCACTCTGAAAGCTGCAGCACCCGGGCGACGTTAAGGTAGTCCTGCGGAATACACCGCACGCCTTCGGCGGTGTTGATCACCATCGGCCAGATGGAGCAGATAAAAATGGTCCAGCTCGACGCGGGCTCCGCTTTCTGGAACAGCAGCAGGCCGATGGGCAGCCAGGCCAGCGGGCTAACCGGGCGTAATAGCGCGATCAGCGGGCCGAACATGCGCGAAAAAAAGGTGAAGCGGCCAATCAGGAAACCAAGCGGGATCCCGGCGAACGCGGCCAGGCCAAACCCCACCGCCACGCGCTGTAATGAGGCGAGCACGTTCCAGCCGATGCCCATGTCGTTAGGCCCGTCGCGATAAAACGGATCGGCAAACAGGGTTATAGCGGAATCGAGCGTGCTGAGCGGCGTCGGGAAACCTTTGCTGTTAATCGCCGCCAGTTGCCAGAGCACCACCAGCAGTCCCAGCCCCAGAAAAGCCGGAATGATGCGCTGAAGGATCGCGTTAATACGACGCGCAAACGTCGGCGTACGGCGGCGAACCTGCACCGGAGGCAGGAGAATCACCTCTCCACTCTCCGGCGTCTCGTGTGATTTTGTCTTTTGCAGATGCTGCATAATCAGGCCCCTTTACGGTGAATGGCGAAACGGCTGGCGTATTCTTCCGGGTCGGTACCGTTCCAGACGGTGCCGTCCATCAATGTGCTGCTGCGTAGTGGTGAAGTCGGTGTGGTAATGCCCCCCACCGCCGTGGCGGCATCCTGCCAGACCGCCGTCTGGTTAATGCGCTGTGCGATGCCCGTATAGTCCGGGGCGGCTTTGAGCAAGCCCCAGCGGCGGAACTGGGTTAAGAACCACATGCCGTCGGAGTGATACGGGTAGCTGACGGCCCCCTCGTTGAAGAAGCGGATCGGGTGCGCGTCCTGCCAGCGCTGGCCCAGGCCGTTGTCGTACTCGCCGAGCATGCGTCCGGTGAGATACTGCTCTTTGCAGTTGAGCCACGCCCGGCGGGAGAGGATCTGCGCGGTTTCGCGTTTGTTTTCCGGGGAGGACTCAATCCAGCGTGCCGCCTCCAGCACTGCGCTCACCAGCGCCCGGGCGGTGTGCGGATTTTTCTCCACCCAGTCGCGACGCGTCCCGAGGATTTTTTCCGGATGGTCGGCCCAGATAGACTGCGACGTGGCGGCCGTAAAACCGATGCGGTCGTTGATGGCACGCGCGTTCCACGGCTCGCCGACGCAAAAGCCGACCATGTTGCCAATGCGCATGTTCATCACCATCTGCGGCGGCGGCACCACCACCGTACGCACGTCGTCAAAGGGGTGAATGCCCGCGCTGGCCAGCCAGTAGTAGAGCCACATGGCGTGCGTCCCGGTCGGGAAGGTGTGCGCGAAGGTATAGGTGCCAGGCGCCTGCTGCCCAATCAGCTTTTTCAGCCCGTCAAGGTCACGAACGCCCTTCTCTGCCAAATCGCTGGAGAGCGTAATCGCCTGGCCGTTCTGGTTGAGGGTCATCAGGTTAGCCATCTGCTGTGGCTTGCCAGCGATGCCCAGCTCCAGTCCGTACAGCAGGCCGTAAAGAATGTGCGCGGCATCGAGTTCGCCCGCCACCAGCTTGTCGCGCACCGCCGCCCAACTCGCCTCTTTGGTGGGCAGGATGGTAATACCGTATTTTTTATCAAACCCTTTCAGCGCAGCGATAACCACCGGGGCACAGTCGGTCAGCGGGATAAACCCGATGCGCACTGTTTCCTGCTCCGGTTTATCCGAGCCTGCCGCCCATGCGGCCTGCATGACACACGGCAACAGAATTGCACCACTCGCCAGCATGCTGGCCTGCAAAAAACGCCGTCTCGACAAATCCGCCATGACCACTCCTGAAAAAAAACCAAAAAAAAGCGCCCACGGTGCCGAAGCACCAGTGGACGCCTTTATCCCGAAGACGGATGCACCGCCGTTGGCGCATCGTCAAAAATGGTTAATCTGATAATGCAAAGTGAATGCCAGGTTTTAACACACTGTTTCTTGCGGTGCTTACCGTTCCTCCCTCGCCTTTACGCACCGCAAACAGGCATAAAATGCCCACTGACCGTGCAGCTACTCCTTTGGTGTTACCTGCCATACATTCTTCACCATGAGCAGCGCGCGGGCGATATCCACCATCCTTTGGTTCTTGTCCATCGCCATTTTGCGCAGCGCCGTCCAGGCCTGTTCCTCACTCATATTCTGGTGGGTCATCAGCACGCTCTTCGCTTTATCAATGATTTTGCGCTCTTCAAGCGTATCGCGCAGCGACGCAAGCTGACGTGAGAGCTGCTCTATCTCGCGCGCCTGCTGGCGAACCAGGGTAAGCAACGGTTTTTCCGGATAGCGGATCGGCGGATCATCCTGTTCATCGCCGGGGAGCGCGTACTCATCGTCACGGTGAATGCATTCGTCCACCGCGACCATCAGATCGGCGATGATCGTCTCCTCCAGCGTGCGCAGATGCTCAAGGCGCGCGGTTTGCAGAGCAAACCAGGCCAGTGCGGTAAGGCCGTTATCGGCGGCAGGCTGGCGGGTACAGGCCACGCGCCGGAGTTGCTCCGTTTCACGATCGGGCTGACAGTGCATTGAAAAGGTGGTCTGAACGTCAGCGGAGCTGTGCGAGAGAAAGATCTCAAAGCAGGCCTGCTGCCCGTCAATGCGGTCAACCAGCCTCTGACGAGTCACATCATCGAAAAAACCCTGCGTGAAGCCAATCGCCCCCAGCGCCCGCTCCTGTCCTGCCAGCTCTTTTCCCTGCATCAGGCTATAAAGCGCGACAAAACGTCCTGCGATTTGCGGATCGTCAATGCTGTCATTAAGCTGCGGCACGATACTGAGCAGATGGCGAAGCATACGGGAGTAGTGTTCCATCGCCTGGGGTGCCGTTACAGTCTGCTGAATCACACCGTCACGCAGCGCGGGAAGTGTATCCAGGCTCAGGAGCGCGCCGCCGATGCGTTCACAGACGGCACTTCCTGGGATCGGCGACTGTGTTTCAAGAATGCCGTAAAGGGCAGCGAGGTTTTCATCCACCAGCGCCCGGCTGGCTTTGCATTCGGGGGCGTACAGCTTGCCCTGTGAGCAGAGCCAGACGTTGGACGCCCCGCGCTCGCACTGTAACATGTGCACCAGTTGGCTAATGCCGTGCACAAGCACACCCAGCTGTGCCAGCTTGCTGAACTGCTCCTGGCGCATCATCTTTGCGCGCGTGAGCCATTCGGCAGCGCCTGGCGAAATGCCTGCCATTAATATCATGCTTACTCTCCCGGACAGCGAAACTCCGGGAAATTAAGCAATATTCGTGCCTTTACAAGAACAGGAGTCAACATGCAGAAGATTGTGATCGTCGCCAACGGTGCGGCCTACGGGAGTGAATCGCTTTTTAACAGCCTGCGCCTGGCCATTGCGCTGCGCGAAAAAGAGAGTGACCTCGCGTTACGCCTCTTTTTAATGTCGGACGCGGTCACCGCCGGGCTGAAGGGACAAAAACCGGCCGAGGGCTATAACATTCAGCAGATGCTGGAGATCCTGACCGCGCAAAACGTGCCGGTGAAGCTGTGCAAAACCTGCACCGACGGGCGCGGTATCACCGGGCTGCCGCTGATTGATGGCGTAGAAATTGGTACGCTGGTTGAGCTGGCCGAGTGGACGCTGTCCGCGGATAAAGTATTAACTTTTTAATAATAAACCCGTAAAAATATTATTTTCTTATGGACGCGGTTTCAGCATCAAGTTTACCTGCGGGGTTGCCGATAGGCATGGAAACAACACAGCAGGTATTTCACTTATGTTCAGATCGATTCGTGCACGCATCATCGCGGCGACGGCAGGCTGTCTGGTCGTCGCCCTTCTCCTCAATACCGTTATTAACTTCCAGGTCACACGCCAGGATAACCAGCAGTCACAGCGCGATATCCTGACCAGCACCAGCGCCAGCCATAACATGGCGATTGCCGACTGGGTCAAAAGCAAGATGACGGTGATTGCCTCCGCGCAGACCGTCGCACTGAGTGACGATCCGGTTCCGGTGTTTAAACAGCTTGCACAGGCGGGTGGATTCACCAACGTTTATGTCGGCTACGCCAGCAAAACGGCGAAATTCTCTGAACCGGCGGGGGTTCCGGCGGATTATGATCCGACCATTCGCCCGTGGTATCAGCAGGTGGTCAGTACGGACGGTCCGGTTGTCACCGCGCCCTACGTTGACGCGGGGACCGGTAAACTGGTGGTGACCTTCGCCGTGCCGGTGAAAGAGAATGGCACACTGAAAGCGGTAGTGGCGGGCGATGTGGCCATGGACAGCGTGGTGGCGAACGTACGCGGGATCCATCCAACCCCGGCCAGCAGCGGGTTGCTTCTGAACAGTGACGGCAGCGTGATTGCCGCTAACGATCCGGCTCTGACGCTTAAACCGTTTGCTGAGACCATCAAAGGCATCGATTTTGCTGCGCTGAAAAGCGGTAACCCGGTTGACGGCACGCTGAACGACGTCGAAAAAACCTTCGTGGCGACAGCCGTGCCGGGCACAAACTGGCTGCTAGTCGTCGCCCTCGACAACGGCGACGCCACCTCCGGCATGCGTTCCCTGCTTAAAGCATCGGCGATTTCGCTGGTGATCCTGGCACTGCTGAGCGCGACCATTGTTCACCTCCTGATTGCCCGCCTGCTGAAGCGTCTGTCCGACATTCGCGACGCGATGCACAACATTGCCAACGGGACTAACGATCTGTCCCAGCGTCTGCCGGACAGCGGCGAGGACGAAGTCGCGCAGATTGCGCAGGCCTTTAACGCCTTCAGCGATAAGCTGTCGGTGGTGATGGTGCAGCTCCGGGACGCCAGTGAATCGGTGAAAAACGCCGCCCAGGAGATTGCGGCAGGTAACCAGGATCTCTCCGGACGTACCGAGCAGGCGGCGTCCAGCCTGCGCGAGACGGCCAGCGCCGTGGAGCAGATCACCGCCTCCGTGACGCAGTCGAACGAGTCGGCGGCAGAAGCGAACGATCAGGCGAGCAAGGCCTCAGCGGCCGCGGCGCGCGGCGGCGAGGTGGTATCCCAGGCGATCAGCACCATGCAGTCCATCGAAGTCGCGTCGGCTAAAATTGGCGATATTACCAGCGTGATTGACGGCATTGCTTTCCAGACCAACATTCTGGCGCTGAACGCCTCCGTCGAGGCGGCCCGTGCCGGGGAGCAGGGTCGCGGGTTTGCCGTGGTGGCAGGCGAAGTGCGTAACCTGGCGAGCCGCAGCGCCCAGGCGGCGAAAGAGATCAAATCGCTGATCGATTCCACCACCGACAGCGTGGCCACCGGCTCCCGCTACGTGCATCTGGCCGGGGAAAGCATGGACGAGATCCGCTCCAGCATCGGCAGCGTCTCCGGCATCATGCGCGAAATCTCCATCGCCACCAGCGAACAGATGAAAGGCATTCACGAGATCAATCATGCGGTGACCCATCTCGACAGAATGGTCCAGCAGAACGCCGAGCTGGTAGTGCAATCCGCCGCTGCTGCGGGCGCCCTGCAGAGCCAGGCTGGGGACCTTGCTGAAACCGCCGGCCATTTCCGCATTTAATTTTATTCCGGCGCGGGTTTACCGGGTAAAACCCGCGCCAGCTGAATGCTTTCAGGAATTTTGTCATTTTTGTTTAAACGTTATGCCATTTTTTGATCAAAATCATCATCCCTCGCCCCCCGCTTTGGTGTTATGCAATGAGTAATTTGTGAACAATATCACGCTCGAGATGGGCAAAATCGACGGGGTAAAAAATGGCACTGGTAAAAACAAGTTTGAAACTGTTTGGCGGGGATACGGTAGTTGTGCGTTGCTCAGAGCGCTGTCGTATTCACCTGATGAGTGCGAAAGCACATAAACAATCCCAGGCGGATATTCTCACCGTGCAGGATGATAAAGCGTGGCTTACCGTGCCGTATACCGGCACGTGGGATGTGCTGATCGACAGCCACAGCCAGTCGCTGGAGCATTCCGTCAGCTACGTGGCTGCATAATAATAATAAACGCCCGGCGAGCCGGGCGTATCATCAGGCAAAGCCCGGTCGCAGCGTGCCGTTGAGCGGGTTCCCTTCCAGCAGCGCCTTCACCTTTACCACCAGCTCATTCAGACAATCGTCTTTCATGCCGAGGCGGGTCAGCTCCTGATCCAGGGAGAAGAGATATTGTGCATTGGTCCCCAGCGGTCCGCTGGCGGCAGCAATCAACGGGGCGATGACCTGCGTGCGAGTGTCCGCTTCATACAGCGGATGACGCGGGTCCATAATAAACACCAGCGCATTGACGGTGCGTCCGTCGTCCAGCTCCAGCTTGCACCAGCTCGGCATATAGCAGCCGGTGATCATCTCGCGCTTCCAGAGCAGCGTAAGCTCCTCTTCCAGCGAGGCATCCGGGAGGCGATACGCCACGCCCGTGGTGCGTCCGCCCTCTTTCAGTGCAAGCATACGTCCCGGCTGGCACGCGCTGCCGCGTCCGGCCGTCAGACGCAGGCAAAATGCGCGATGCCAGCCAGGCAGCGTTCCCGTTGCCGATTCGACAAATTCCAGAGCCGGGTTCCACATCAGGGAACCGTAGCCAAAAATCCATACCGGGCCATCATCCGGGCGGCAGGCAAGCGTGGCAGCAAGTGACGCCGCACGTTGTTCAGCTGACCAGAGAAGCGATTCCTCAATAGCACCAAATGCCGTCTTACAATCTGCCTTCATTAAGAAATCACGCGTTAACACTTTACACCTCCGCCACTGCATGCTTCCTTGCGACATCTGTAATTCGCCTTCCCGGCATTATGTGCTGGTCATTTTGCCAGCAGTTAAATAACGATAAGCAATTAGCGGACCAGTTGCAATACAACGGCAGTTCAACCGCCTGAAAAGTCAAAATGAAGGCAGCGAATTATTTCACGGCTATTTCTTTTTATGCCATTTATCGTCGTCTCCTTTTTCATATTCATGTTTTACGGCGGCCCAGGCGACTTTGTGCGCTGTCTCTTCACGGCTGGCATCATCCCGGCGATCGTCCTTATCTTTGTATTGTTCCCAGGCGCTGTTAAACGCCTCTTTGTAGATATCCTGCGCGTGAGCGGGCAGCACGTTTTGCACGTTATCGGGTAATTCGCGTTTCGTTTTATATGGCATCACTCACCTCTCTTTTGCTTAAAGAGATAAGTGTGGACGACGATATGGCAGCGTGCCACCCGGCCTTAATTTATGGATTCAAACCAAATGTAATTTATTGTTATTTAATAAGTATTATATGAAAACCGTCAATTACAGGAGTCAGGTATTAAATTTATGACAAAGGGTAAAATTAAGTAAAAAATAAAGGGTATTTAACAGAGATCTGTTAGTTTAATGACCTCAAAAATCTATCTATAATTACAAGCACCTGCATTGATGGAGAAGCACATGACAGCAACACACGAGGCGGTAAAGACCCGCCACAAGGAGACGTCACTCATTTTCCCGGTTCTGGCACTGGCTGTGCTGCTCTTCTGGGGAAGCAGTCAGTCACTGCCAGTGGTGGTTGGTATCAATATTCTTGCCCTGGTCGGCATCTTAACCAGCGCATTTAGCGTCGTTCGCCATGCGGACGTCCTGGCCCACCGTCTGGGCGAGCCGTACGGATCGTTAATTCTCAGCCTTTCCGTCGTTATTCTCGAAGTCAGCCTGATTTCCGCGCTCATGGCGACCGGCGATGCCGCGCCGACGCTGATGCGCGACACGCTCTACTCTATCATTATGATTGTGACGGGCGGCCTGGTGGGCTTCTCTCTGCTGCTGGGCGGGCGCAAGTTCGCGACCCAGTATATGAACCTGTTCGGCATTAAACAGTATCTGATTGCCCTCTTCCCGCTGGCCATTATCGTGCTGGTCTTCCCGATGGCGCTGCCGGGCGCGAATTTCTCTACCGGTCAGGCACTGCTGGTCGCACTGATTTCCGCCGCCATGTACGGCGTGTTCCTGCTGATTCAGACCAAAACGCACCAGAGCCTGTTTGTGTATGAGCATGAAGACGACAGCGACGACGATGACCCGCACCACGGTAAGCCGTCGGCCCACAGCAGCGCGTGGCATACGGTTTGGCTGATCGTACATCTGATTGCGGTGATTGCCGTCACCAAGATGAACGCCAACCCGCTGGAAACGCTGTTAACCGAGCTGAACGCGCCGGTAGCGTTTACCGGCTTCCTGGTGGCGCTGCTGATCCTGTCTCCTGAAGGGCTGGGCGCGCTGAAAGCCGTCTTAAACAATCAGGTGCAGCGCGCCATGAACCTGTTCTTCGGCTCCGTGCTGGCGACAATATCACTTACCGTACCGGTGGTGACGCTGATTGCCTTTATGACGGGCAACGAGCTGCAGTTTGCGCTGGGTGCGCCGGAAATGATTGTGATGGTGGCCTCGTTGCTGCTGTGCCAGATTTCGTTCTCCACCGGGCGTACCAACGTGCTGAACGGCGCGGCGCATATGGCGTTGTTTATTGCGTACCTGATGACGATATTTGCGTAGCCTTTTTGCCGGGTGGCGCTGCGCTTACCCGGCCTACAAAACCCGTAGGCCCGCGCAAGCGTAGCGCCGCCGGGCAAATAAAAAACCCGCCGAAGCGGGTTTTTTTATTAGTTGCTGGTATCCAGCTCGTCGAAGCTCTTCACCAGATCGTCAATCGCTTTGATCTGTTTCAGGAACGGCTCCAGCTTATCCAGCGGCAGCGCAGATGGGCCGTCGCATTTTGCGTTATCCGGATCCGGGTGCGCTTCAATGAACAGACCTGCCAGACCGGTTGCCATACCGGCACGCGCCAGTTCGGTCACCTGGGCACGACGGCCACCGGACGCAGCACCGAACGGGTCGCGGCACTGCAGGGCGTGGGTCACGTCGAAAATCACCGGAGACTGGCCGGAGACATTTTTCATCACGCTGAAGCCCAGCATGTCGACAACCAGGTTGTCGTAACCGAAGTTAGCGCCACGGTCACACAGGATCACCTGATCGTTACCGCCTTCGATAAACTTATCAACGATGTTACCCATCTGACCTGGGCTCACGAACTGCGGTTTTTTCACGTTAATCACGGCACCGGTTTTCGCCATCGCCGCCACCAGGTCAGTCTGGCGAGCCAGGAATGCCGGGAGCTGGATCACGTCAACCACGTCTGCCACCGGCTGCGCCTGAGAGGCTTCATGCACGTCGGTGATCACTTTCACGCCAAAGGTCTGCTTCAGCTCCTGGAAAATCTTCATCCCCTCTTCCAGGCCCGGGCCACGGTAAGAGTTGATGGAGGAGCGGTTGGCTTTGTCAAAAGAGGCTTTAAACACGTACGGGATGCCCAGCTTCTGGGTCACGGTCACGTAGTGTTCGCAGATACGCATGGCGAGATCGCGGGATTCCAGCACGTTCATGCCGCCAAACAGGACGAACGGCAGGTCGTTTGCTACCTTGATATCACCAATGCTAACCACTTTTTGTTTCATAGGATCGCCTTATTCAGGTGTGAATCGGAATTAAGATTAATGCAGTGTAATTTGCTTGTGCGAGATCGCGTTGATCTGCGCACGAATCATTTCGCTAATAGGATCTTCCGGACACTGCTCGACGAAATAATTCAAATCATTCAGCGCCACGTGCTCACAGTCGAGCTGGGCATAGATCAGCCCGCGATCGCGAATTTCGTACGGGTCTTCCGGGTTGAACTGCAGCAGTACTTCACTGGCGCGCAAGGCCAGCTCCATCTGACGCTCTTCCATTAATGCAGACTTCAGCGTATCCAGCAGCTTGCGAATGACCTCTGCGTTGTCCGCCTCGTCGAGATCTTCGTTGAAGAGTTCGGCCACCGGGCTGATATTGCCTTTCAGCCACACGTCCAGCGTATGTTCATCCAGCGTGTCGCCGTTGAAGGGATTAATGAGCCACATTTCGCCGTCCAGCCACTCTGCACGCAGGATCATCTGCGTCGGGAAAATGACCGGGACCAGCGGAATATCCAGACGCTGTGCGACCCATAGTAAAATAGACCCCAGCGCCACGGCGCTGCCCTGACGATTTTTTAAGACCTGGTCCAGCCATAATGCGTCAGACAGGCGATACACGCCCCGCGTGTCGCAGAAACCCCATTCGCCGTAGAAAAGCTCCAGCAGCTTCTCTAGTTGCCAGTCTTGCGGGCGAGCCTGATTAATCTCTTCACGCGCCAGGCTGACCAGATTCTCCAGCTCATCATAGACAAACTGCGACGTAAAATCGTCGCGAATCATCTCTGAAATCAGGATCATGCCATCGCAAAGCGGCACTTTATTAAATTCGAAATCGGCTAAGGACCTCATGACTTACCCCAGTAACGCCTGAGCGAACAATGACGCTCAGGCGCGATAAAACTCAAAACGATGTAGATGATAACGCCAAACTGCCTTTCAGTCAGCCTTACGCCTTTATCAGTAAATGGCAGATACCCGGAACTCAAGACCACCGCCCCAGCGTCAGGCGTTCGTTGCCGCCGTAGTCGCGGCAGGTTTCGACAGCGTCATAACCTGCTTGCGTAAACAGTGCCCGCACGGCTTCTCCCTGCGTCCAGCCATGCTCCACGAGCAGCCAGCCGCCGGGAAGTAAATGTTCCCGTGACGTTGTCACAATGTGATCAAGATCGGCTAATCCCGCGTTGGCGGCCACGAGCGACGTCAGCGGTTCGAAGCGAACATCTCCCTGTGCAAGGTGCGGGTCATGTTCGTCGATGTAAGGAGGATTGCTGACAATCATCGCAAATGTGCGATTCTCCAGCGCGGAAAACCAGCTGCTTTGCAGCACCGTCACGTTGCGGACCCCGAGACGTTCCACGTTACGCTGCGCTAGCGCCACCGCGTCGGGCATGACATCCACCGCCGTCACCGCGCAGTCGGGCCGCTCGGTGGCGAGCGCCAGCGCGATAGCACCTGTTCCCGTCCCGAGATCGAGAATACTGCAGGCCGCCGCCGGTAAACGCGCCAGCGCCTGCTCCACCAGACATTCGGTGTCCGGACGCGGGATTAGCGTCGCCGCCGAGACGTACAGGGGTAACGACCAGAACTCACGTTCACCGACAAGGTGCGCCACCGGCTCGCCGGTTTTACGACGGGCAAGCAGCGCGGCGAGCTGCGCTTCCTGCTCCGCGGTCAGTTCGGTTTCACCAAAAGCCAGCAGATACGTGCGGGCTTTACCCGTCACATGCTCAAGCAAAATTTCGGCATCGCGTTTCGGGCTTTCGCTTTCGGAAAGCTCACCGGCCGCCTCACGTAACCAGCGCTGAAAATCCATTATTCCTGCTCGGACAGCGCCGCCAGCTGATCGGCCTGGTATTCCTGCACGATAGGCTCAATCAGCATGTCCAGCTTCCCTTCCATCACCTCGTCCAGACGGTACAGCGTCAGGTTGATGCGGTGGTCGGTTACACGGCCCTGCGGGAAGTTGTAGGTGCGGTTACGGTCGCTGCGATCGCCGCTCCCCAGCAGGTTACGACGCGTAGACGCTTCCGCCTGCTGGCGTTTCGCCATTTCGGCCGCGTGGATACGCGCGCCCAGCACGGACAGCGCTTTGGCTTTGTTTTTGTGCTGTGAACGCTCGTCCTGACATTCGACGACGATGCCGGTTGGCAGGTGGGTAATACGAATGGCGGAGTCGGTGGTGTTAACGTGCTGACCACCCGCGCCAGAGGAGCGGAAAGTATCTATACGCAGGTCCGCAGGATTGATGTCCGGCAGTTCCGCTTCCGGCAGCTCCGGCATCACCGCCACCGTACAGGCGGAGGTGTGGATACGGCCCTGGGATTCGGTGGCCGGTACGCGCTGCACGCGGTGACCGCCGGATTCAAACTTGAGACGACCGTACACGCCGTCGCCGCTGATCTTGGCGATAACCTCTTTGTAGCCACCATGTTCGCCTTCGTTGGCGCTCATGATCTCCACGCGCCAGCGACGCGACTCGGCGTAGCGGCTGTACATGCGGAACAGATCCCCGGCAAACAGTGCCGCTTCGTCACCGCCGGTCCCGGCGCGGACTTCCACGAACGCGTTACGCTCGTCGTCTGGATCTTTTGGCAGCAGAAGCACCTGAAGCTGCTGCTCCATCTCCTCAGAACGCGCTTTCGCATCCTGCAACTCTTCCTGCGCCATCTCGCGCATTTCAGGATCGTCGAGCATCATCTGCGCGGTTTCGATATCTTCCTGAACCTGTCGCCAGTCGGTAAAGCATTTAGAAACATCACTTAACTGCGCGTATTCACGTGAGAGCGCGCGAAAACGCTCCTGGTCCGCAATGGTCCCGGCATCGCCGAGCAGCGCCTGGACTTCTTCATGGCGCTCGTGCAGAGCTTCCAGTTTAGCGACGATAGAAGGCTTCATAGGCGTAAGTGCACCTTGTCTTAGAAAATGGGTATAGGGCGCTATTCCAGCCCGAGGCTGTTGCGCAGAATAGTCAGGCGTTCATCATCCCCGTCACGGGCAGCCTGCTGAAGAGATTTGGTTGGCGCATGGATCAGGCGGTTGGTCAGTTTCCACGCCAGATCCTGCATAATTGCATGTGCGTCGCCGCCCTGTTCAAGGGCCGCTAACGCTTTGGCAGTCAGGTCATCACGCACCTGCTCCGCCTGTCCGCGGTACTCGCGGATGGTCTCGCTGACGCTTTGCGCGCGCAGCCAGGCCATAAACTCACTGGTTTCCTGCTCAACAATGGTTTCCGCCTGCACCGCCGCCGCTTTACGCTGAGCGAGGTTGTGCGAAATGATGCTTTGCAGGTCATCCACGCTGTAAAGGTAGGCGTTAGGCAGCTTGCCCACTTCCGGCTCAACATCGCGCGGAACGGCGATATCCACCAGCAGCATCGGCTGATTGCGACGGGACTTCAGCGCACGCTCCACCATCCCTTTTCCGATAATCGGCAGCGGGCTGGCGGTCGAGCTGATAATAATGTCCGCCTCTTTCAGACGTTCATCGATGTCGCTCAGGGCAACCACCTCTGCGCCCACTTCATCCGCCAGCACCTGCGCGCGTTCGCGGGTGCGGTTAGCGATAATCATCTTTTTCACTTTATGCTCGCGCAGATGGCGCGCCACAAGTTCGATGGTTTCGCCCGCGCCCACCAGCATCACGGTGACGGTGGAGAGGGATTCAAAGATTTGGCGCGCAAGGGTGCAGGCCGCGAAAGCAACGGAAACCGCACTGGCACCAATGTCGGTTTCGGTTCGCACACGCTTCGCCACGGAGAACGACTTCTGGAACATGCGCTCCAGCTCGCTGGCCTTCAGATGCCCTTTTTGCGAATCCGCAAACGCTTTTTTCACCTGCCCCAGGATCTGCGGTTCGCCGATCACCAGCGAATCCAGCCCGCTGGCGACGCGCATCAGATGGCTGACGGCATCGTTGTCCTGATGCCAGTACAGGCTATTGCGCAGTTCGTCTTCGTTGAGGTTGTGGTAGTCGCATAGCCAGCGGATAAGCGCTTCATGCAGGTTGTCCTGCTCATCCACGCTTAAATAGAGCTCGGTACGGTTGCACGTCGAGAGCACCACGCCCCCCTGCACCATCGGCTGTGCAAGCAGGCTGTCCAGCGCAAGGTCGAGCGTATCTGGCGAAAACGTTACGCGTTCTCGCAGCGAAACCGGGGCTGTTTTGTGGTTGATGCCGAGTGCTAATAGGGTCATGTTGAGCGGGAGTAGTACCAGCGTTAATAAGGTTAGCAGAACGCATCATACAGGATGCGCGAGATCAATAAAAGAGACAGCCCCCTTTCGGAGTAATAGGTTACACAACGCTTTGAGATAATTTGAACGTAGACGGTAGCCCCCTTCGACGCTAGCATTAACAGTTATAACTGCAACGTATCTCAAGGATTTGTCCTCATTATGACCCGACTGATTCGCCTGCTGCCGCTGGCAGCACTGGTTCTGACCGCGTGTACCGTCACCCAGCCAAAAGGCCCGGGCAAAAGCCCTGATTCACCGCAGTGGCGTCAGCACCAGCAGGACGTCCGTAATTTGAACCAGTACCAGACTCGCGGCGCTTTCGCTTATCTCTCTGACGAACAAAAAGTTTATGCCCGCTTCTTCTGGCAGCAGACGGGTCAGGACCACTATCGCCTGCTGCTGCTGAACCCGCTGGGCAGCACCGAGCTGGAGCTTATCGCTAAACCGGGCGAAGCGCAGATCACCGATAATAAAGGCCAGCACTACACCGCGACCGATGCCGAAGAGATGATTGGCAAGCTGACCGGGATGCCTATCCCGCTCAACAGCCTGCGCCAGTGGATCCTCGGCCTGCCAGGTGACGCCACCGACTACACCCTGGACGATCAGTATCGTCTGAGCCAGGTGAACTACACCCAAAATGGCAAAACCTGGAAAGTGGTGTACAGCGCCTATGACAGTAAGAGTAAACCGTCGCTGCCATCGAATATGGAGCTGACCCAGGGCAGCCAGCGTATCAAGCTGAAAATGGACAACTGGATCGTTAAATGATGACCCAATGGCCCTCTCCGGCAAAGCTGAACCTGTTCTTATACATCACCGGCCAGCGCGCTGACGGTTATCACACCCTGCAGACGCTGTTTCAGTTTATTGACTATGGCGACACGATCTCCATTGAACTGCGCCAGGACGGGCAGATTTGCCTGCTGACGCCGGTCGACGGCGTGGCACATGAAGACAACCTGATCGTGCGCGCCGCGCGTCTGCTGATGAAAGCCGCAGCGGAATCGGGCCGCCTGCCTGCGGGAAGCGGTGCGGATATCCGTATCGAGAAGCGCCTGCCGATGGGCGGCGGTCTGGGCGGTGGCTCATCTAACGCCGCGACCGTGCTGGTTGCGCTGAACCACCTCTGGGGCTGCGGGCTGTCGACGGACGAACTGGCAGCCCTGGGCTTGACGCTGGGGGCGGATGTCCCGGTGTTTGTGCGCGGTCATGCGGCCTTTGCCGAGGGCGTGGGTGAAATCCTCTCCCCGGCTGAACCGCCGGAGAAATGGTATCTGGTTGCTCACCCTGGCGTGAGCATTCCAACCCCGGTCATCTTTAAAGATCCTGACCTGAAAAGGAATACCCCGGTTCGGTCAATAGAAACGTTATTAAATTGTGAATTCAGCAACGATTGCGAGGATATCGCAAGAAAACGTTTTCGCGAGGTTGATGCGGTGCTTTCCTGGCTGTTAGAATACGCGCCGTCGCGCCTGACTGGTACAGGGGCCTGTGTCTTTGCTGAATTTGACACCGAATCCGCCGCTCGTCAGGTGCTTGAGCAAGCGCCGGTTTGGCTGCATGGTTTTGTAGCGCGTGGGATGAACATTTCCCCCCTACAGCAGGCCATTCTGGCGCAGACTGAGTTTCGGTGACAACGTCACCCTGTTCCAGACGTTGCATCGCGCTCTTTAATACACCGCCTGGATAGCCTTTGCCTGGCCCGCACAGTTTACGGCGAACGCTATCCACCACTGGACGCATGCCTGAGGTTCTTCTCGTGCCTGATATGAAGCTTTTTGCTGGTAACGCCACCCCGGAACTAGCACAACGTATTGCCAACCGCCTGTACACTTCCCTCGGCGACGCCGCCGTAGGTCGCTTTAGCGACGGCGAAGTCAGCGTACAAATTAACGAAAATGTACGCGGTGGTGATATTTTCATCATCCAGTCCACCTGTGCTCCAACGAACGACAACCTGATGGAACTGGTTGTTATGGTCGACGCCCTGCGTCGCGCTTCCGCAGGCCGTATCACTGCTGTAATCCCTTACTTCGGTTATGCCCGCCAGGACCGTCGCGTCCGTTCCGCGCGTGTGCCAATTACCGCTAAAGTTGTCGCTGACTTCCTGTCCAGCGTCGGCGTTGACCGCGTACTGACCGTTGACCTGCACGCAGAGCAGATCCAGGGCTTCTTCGACGTCCCGGTTGATAACGTATTCGGCAGCCCAATTCTGCTGGAAGACATGCTGCAGCTGAACCTGGATAATCCAATCGTGGTTTCTCCGGATATCGGCGGCGTGGTACGTGCCCGTGCTATCGCTAAGCTGCTGAACGATACCGACATGGCGATCATCGACAAACGTCGTCCGCGCGCTAACGTTTCTCAGGTGATGCACATCATCGGTGACGTGGCTGGCCGCGACTGCGTGCTGGTCGACGACATGATCGATACCGGCGGTACGCTGTGTAAAGCGGCTGAAGCGCTGAAAGAGCGTGGTGCTAAGCGCGTATTCGCTTACGCGACCCACCCGATCTTCTCCGGCAATGCCGTAAACAACCTGCGCAACTCCGTTATTGACGAAGTTGTGGTATGCGATACCATCCCACTGAGCGACGAGATCAAGGCACTGCCAAACGTGCGTACCCTGACCCTGTCCGGGATGCTGGCCGAAGCGATTCGTCGTATCAGCAACGAAGAATCTATCTCAGCAATGTTCGAACACTAATCGAACACGGCCGAAAAACCCGCTGCGGCGGGTTTTTTTGTCTCTGGGTTTTATTTGTATGATTAATGCCTCCTTCACCTGCCATTGATATGACAGATGATGCGCATACGGATGATAGATAATTGTGAAAAACGTAACCTCCTCACATGTTCTGCCCTTTCGCGCCCTCATCGACGCCTGCTGGAAAGAGAAATACACCTCCTCACGCTTTGTGCGTGACCTGATTGCCGGGATCACCGTCGGCATTATCGCCATCCCGCTGGCGATGGCGCTGGCGATTGGCAGCGGCGTTGCGCCGCAGTACGGCCTGTACACCTCGGCCGTTGCCGGGATAGTCATTGCCCTGACGGGCGGCTCACGCTTTAGCGTCTCCGGCCCGACCGCCGCCTTTGTGGTGATCCTCTACCCCGTTTCGCAACAGTTTGGTCTGGCAGGCCTGCTGGTCGCCACCCTGATGTCCGGGGTCTTTTTAATTCTGTTTGGCCTGGCCCGTTTTGGCCGCCTGATAGAGTACATCCCCCTTTCCGTGACGCTGGGGTTCACCTCGGGGATTGGGATCACCATCGGAACCATGCAGATCAAGGATTTCCTCGGCCTGCAAATGGCTCACGTCCCTGAACACTATCTGCAAAAAGTGGGCGCGCTGTTTATGGCGCTGCCGACTGCGAACCTCGGCGACGCCGCCATCGGGATGGTGACGCTGGGTACGCTGATCGTCTGGCCTCGTCTGGGGATCCGTCTGCCGGGCCATCTTCCCGCGCTGCTGCTGGGCTGCGCGGTGATGGCCATCGTCAATATGTTCGGTGGTCACGTCGCGACTATCGGCTCGCAGTTCCACTATGTTCTGGCGGACGATTCACAGGGTAGCGGCATTCCGCAACTGTTGCCGCAGCTGGTGCTGCCGTGGGATATGCCCGGCTCCAGCTTTACCCTAAGCTGGGATTCCCTGCGCGCTTTGCTTCCCGCCGCGTTCTCGATGGCGATGCTGGGGGCGATTGAATCCCTGCTCTGTGCCGTGGTGCTCGACGGCATGACCGGCACCAAGCACAAAGCCAACAGCGAGCTGGTCGGCCAGGGATTAGGCAACCTTGTCGCGCCGTTCTTCGGCGGTATTACCGCAACGGCAGCCATCGCCCGTTCAGCTGCAAATGTGCGCGCGGGGGCAACCTCACCCGTTTCGGCGGTTATCCACTCCGTGCTGGTGATCCTCGCCCTGCTGATCCTCGCCCCGCTGCTCTCCTGGCTACCGCTTTCCGCCATGGCCGCCCTGCTGCTGATGGTGGCCTGGAACATGAGTGAGGCGCATAAGGTGGTGAACCTGCTGCGTCGCGCGCCGAAAGACGACATCATCGTGATGCTGATCTGCATGTCGCTGACCGTGCTGTTCGATATGGTTATCGCCATCAGCGTCGGGATCGTGCTGGCTTCTCTGCTGTTTATGCGCCGTATTGCGCAGATGACGCGCCTTTCCCCGGTTAACGTGGAGGTGCCTGACGATGTGCTGGTGCTACGCGTGATTGGCCCGCTGTTTTTCGCTGCGGCTGAAGGATTGTTCAGCGATCTGGAGTCCCGCATCGCGGGTAAACGGGTTGTGGTGCTGAAGTGGGATGCCGTACCGGTGCTGGATGCAGGCGGCCTGGATGCCTTCCAGCGCTTTGTTGCACGTCTGCCGGAAGGCTGTGAACTGCGGGTGAGTAACCTGGAGTTTCAGCCACTGCGCACCATGGCGCGGGCGGGCGTGCAGCCGATCCCTGGCCGCCTTGCCTTTTATCCTAACCGTGAAGCCGCATTAGCGGATCTGTGAGCCACCTGATGCAGAGAAACGTCTTTGCATCATCACCCCGATCGCCTGCTGGAGCCATGCAAGCACGGCAGGCGTCATCCAGGTTCCCTTCATCAGATGCGGCTCCTGCTGCATGGCCGTGCGAAACTTTTGCTGAGTCTCCGGGCTGGTGCCCGCGTAAGACTGGAACAATGTCAGCCAGTTTTCAGCCAGCTTTTGCGCATCGTCAGAGGCGGGGCCGATATTTTCCCGCTGCGCCTGATGCAGTTTTGCCACCAGCGGCGGCCACTCCATCATGCGGTCAAAGTAATGTGCCCGGGTAAAGGCCATCTCTTCGGCAGTGAGATACTTCTCCCATATTTTGAGCTTTGATTCCGCAAACGCGCGCGTGATGTAATCCGTCATCTCAGGCGTGATACCGGTCTGCACCTGCATCTGCGGTTCAACGCTATGCATTTCGTTCAGCCGGGTGAGAAACTCCGGCTTGCCCGCCGTATCCTGCTCCAGGCGTTCCATCCAGCGCGTCGCCAGGTCCATGGCCCGCGGGTCCATAACGGATATGTGCTGTTTCAACAGCGTGTTTGCCTCTGCAACCAGCCCTGACCAGATAGCCGCCAGCGCATCCTTCTGCACCGCAAACGGGAGCTGCTGTAACTCTTCTTTGCTAAACCAGCGATCGTACATATTCATTAACTCCAGAGTCTGTAGCCAGGATTCCAGATCCGGCGTCGCATCGTCGAGAAGCCCGGTCCGCAGCTCCACCAGCCGGTCGCGCAGCGTATGTATGCTGCGCAGCTGTTTATCCAGCAGCGTGATTTGCGCATCGAGTAACTCGGTTAACGACAGCGACTCCTGTTCCAGGAAATCCCTGATTTCAGCAAGTTCCAGCCCCGCTTTTGCCAGCGCCTGAATCATGTGCAGACGCTGGACATCCGCCAGGTTGTAAAGCCGATAACCTGCCGCGCTTCTGGCAGAAGGCAGTAACAACCCTGTTTGCTCATAGTGGTGCAATGTCCGCACGGTGATCCCGGCACGTTTCGCCAGCTCACCCACCTGAATCAACATAACTGCTCCTTTTTCTTTGCCAGTGGCATCACTCTGGAGCCTTACGTTACGTGAGGGTCAACCCTTGATGCAAAAAAAAACGACTCCCTCAGGAGCCGTTTCGGTGTTCTTTATCGTAGCACTAGCTGTGCTTATGCTGGTCGCGACGACAGCGTTTATCGTAGTGGCGCACCCACCAGTATTTGTCACACACTTCCTCATGGCCACTCACGCGTGCTCCCGCCAGCCACAACACTGCACCAATGAAGATGCTCAATATCGCGCCATGCGCAAAGTATTGCGGAAGATCAAGCTGCGGCAGCTGGTTTAAAATTGAATAACCCACGCCGGCTACCATCACGAACAGCCCCAACCCCATCAGCACGTTACCGAGTAACGAAGCGTTTTTGCGTTTCATGTGTCACCTCCGGAACTTTGGGTTGTCAGGGGGAAAGCCCCTAATCCTTGTGTGTAAAGTATAGACAACGCCCCTTTTATGAGTTGCGTGAATGATCACAATTACAGATAACTCCCAAACAAAAGTTTACAAATAACACTTTGAACAGCTTGAAATTCTAATTGTTCAAATCAGAAATTATTCGTATTTCGCTTCGACGATCGCAGAATTTTGTCAAGCGGCGCGCCAGACAGTAAACTACGCGCCAGATCTGGAACCCATTAGGAATTGAATCGTGACGATTAAACTGATTGTCGGCCTCGCCAACCCGGGCGCAGAATATGCGGCTACCCGCCACAATGCCGGGGCATGGTACGTTGATCTGCTGGCCGAGCGGTTACGTGCTCCCCTGCGTGAAGAACCTAAATTCTTCGGATATACCTCACGTATCAACCTTGCTGGCGCGGATGTTCGTTTACTGGTGCCTACCACCTTTATGAACCTGAGCGGTAAAGCCGTGGCGGCAATGGCAACGTTTTATCGCATCAACCCGGATGAAATTCTGGTGGCTCACGATGAGCTGGATCTCCCGCCTGGCGTAGCAAAATTCAAACTGGGCGGCGGGCACGGCGGCCACAACGGTCTTAAAGACATCATCAGCAAGCTGGGCAATAACCCGAATTTCCACCGTTTGCGCGTCGGAATCGGCCATCCGGGCGATAAAAACAAAGTTGTCGGTTTCGTACTTGGTAAGCCCCCGGTTTCTGAGCAGAAACTGATTGACGAAGCGGTAGACGAAGCGGCGCGCTGCACCGAAATCTGGCTGAAAGACGGGCTAACCAAAGCGACAAACCGCTTGCACGCTTTCAAAGCGCAATAATCTGCCCGATCCGGCTTTTTTACCGCGCGTCATGCGGGTTACGTGTATAATAGGCGTAGTTATTTACTTTTCATCAATCGGTTATCGTTAACGGATTGATTATCAAGATATTAAGGTGATTTAGAAATGGGATTCAAATGCGGTATCGTCGGTCTGCCAAACGTGGGCAAATCCACCCTGTTTAACGCGCTTACCAAAGCGGGTATCGAAGCGGCGAACTTCCCGTTCTGTACCATCGAACCTAACACCGGCGTTGTGCCAATGCCGGACCCGCGTCTGGACCAGCTCGCGGAAATCGTGAAGCCTCAGCGCATTCTGCCAACCACCATGGAATTCGTGGACATCGCGGGCCTGGTAAAAGGCGCATCCAAAGGCGAAGGTCTGGGTAACCAGTTCCTGACCAACATTCGTGAAACCGAAGCGATCGGCCACGTTGTGCGCTGCTTCGAGAACGACAACATCATCCACGTAAACAACAAAGTGGATCCGGCTGACGACATCGACGTCATCAACACCGAGCTGGCGCTCTCTGACCTCGACACCTGCGAACGCGCGATTCACCGCGTGCAGAAGAAAGCCAAAGGCGGCGACAAGGATGCGAAAGCGGAACTGGCTGCACTGGAAAAATGTCTGCCACAGCTGGAAAACGCGGGCATGCTGCGCGCGCTGAAAAACCTGACTGAAGAAGACAAGGCGGCGATCAAATACCTGAGCTTCTTGACCCTGAAACCAACCATGTACATCGCCAACGTTAACGAAGACGGTTTCGAGAACAACCCGTACCTCGACAAAGTGCGTGAAATCGCTGCGGCGGAAGGTTCTGTGGTTGTTGCCGTGTGTGCTGCCGTTGAATCCGACATCGCCGAGCTGGACGACGCCGACCGTGAAGAGTTCATGGCCGAGCTGGGTCTGGAAGAGCCGGGCCTGAACCGTGTTATCCGCGCAGGCTATGAGCTGCTGAACCTGCAGACCTACTTCACCGCTGGCGTGAAGGAAGTGCGTGCGTGGACGATTCCTGTGGGTGCGACTGCGCCTCAGGCGGCCGGTAAGATCCATACCGACTTCGAGAAAGGCTTTATTCGTGCGCAGACTATCGCGTTTGAAGACTTCATCACCTACAAGGGTGAGCAAGGCGCGAAAGAAGCAGGCAAGATGCGTGCAGAAGGGAAAGATTACATCGTTAAAGATGGCGACGTGATGAACTTCCTGTTTAACGTTTGATTGGTTTTGAATGAAAAAATCCACGCTTTGGCGTGGATTTTTTATTGCGGGGTTAAAACACATTTTCCAGGAGTTCTGTTTTCATACTGGGTTCAAAAGGAATGATTTCGGCAGTCGCAAGTTTTAGCCTCTGAAAAGGATCCTCGCGTAAGCGCTCTTCAAGAGAGGAAAGACTCTCACACTTAGCGAGAATGACCCCACCGTTTCTTGGGATCCGTCTACCGGACGTCAGGAAAATCCCCTCTGCATACCCCTTTTTAAGCCACTCAACATGAGCAGGTATCGCTGCGTCGATTTCTTCGAGTGGTTTTCTATAGGTTAAAATAACTATGTAAACCGTGCTCATCTTTTGCCTCTCAGTTAAGCTTTTATCTAAGTAATAATTAATTCGTTTGTTAGATATACAGAAACAAATCCTCTTATGACATAAGGTAACGTTATAATTTTTAGCGGAGCTTTTAATCTTAAAAAGGGATCGCTATGCGACATTACTCTACGTTTCACCGTAATAATGCCATAATATACAATAAAAACTGGCAAGATCTTTCTTCTTAATATTTTCACTTACTCACTAAAAATAAAGTTATCTTCTGCCAGTTTATTTTTTTTCTTGTATTCCTTTTCCCATTCGAAGTATCCCTCAGGTTCATTTGGAGAAACTCCTTTTTCCCAATATTGATCACCATAGGCAATTAACATTGCCCAATGATATTCACTTTCATGACTGCGCAAAGCAACAGACATGTAATCATTTTCCGTAATACGAACAAGTGGAGAGGCTAACACTATACGCTCAGCCTCACTCTCTGTTTTATTTGCATATTTAACAATAATCGCTTTAATTAACTCAACCCAACTATAGTAATTAAAAACAACACTTTCATTAGAATCATCAAATCGGATACCATCGATAATATTCATTGCCCTTTACACCCTTTTTTTACTTTGTAACGATCAAACACGGTTGCTGCTTTATTTGAGAAAATAGCAAGTTGTGAACCTATAGGCTTAGCTTTTCCTCCTTTTTTTACAGCGCCAGGGTTTGCTAACATTGGCCCACTCACAGCATCATAACTATGTGCAAGTGTATTGGCTCTACCCTGAGTTACAAATTTAGCCCATTCATTATCAGCAGACTCAAATACTTTTATATTTAGTTTATTAAGTTCTGAATTCGGTATATCAAATTGCGTTATAGTAGGATGCCCTCTCAATTCTGCCCATTTAATAGCCTGCGATTTATCAGTAGTTACGTAAAAACCACCTTGATTAGAAGGATTAAAATCTAATCCATGCCTCCCCATAGAAGGATTGATCTCTCCCTGAATATCCCCAGCATGATAGAAAGTGGTTGATGATAAGCCAAGAGGATCAATATATTTCAGCGCATTCGGCGCATACTGGTAAAGGTTTATCCCCCCCGCCAGCCCTATCGGGTCCTGCTGCGTAAACCGTCCGCAGTCCGGGTCGTAATACCGGAACAGATTGTAGTGCAGCCCTGTCTCGCGGTCCAGGTATTGCCCCTGCATGCGCAGGTTCTGAGAATATCCTGATACCTGCGTCTCGCTTTCCCGCAGCAGCTTGCCCCAGGCGCTGTTCACCCCTTCCCAGCGCACCTGCCCTTCGATATCCGTCATCCGCTCCGGCGTGCCGTTCGGCTGGCAGTGGAACCAGAAGATCTCAGGGGCATCAACGCCGTCAATGCGCGCCAGCGGGTCGTAACTGTCCTGATCGCTGTAAACGTAGGTCAGCGGCACATCCCCGTGCACCTCCTGCAGCAGGCGGAACCCTTCCCAGACAAACCGGGTGGTGACCGGCTTGCCGGTTGGCTGTCCGCCCAGCATCTGGCGTCGCGTTTTGCTGATGCGTCGCCCGAGCGGATCGTAGCGGAAGCTGACCTGCGTCTGAGGTTTATTGCGATCCCGCGGCTGGCTGATGACTTCCGTCAGGCGATGTTCGCCATCGTAGCGGTAGTGCCAGCGGGTCTGGCCGTTATCTTTCTCCACGGTGCGGCCGTGGATGTCATAGCGCCAGCGAATGCCGTTCAGCTGCGTCAGGCGGTTGTGCGTGACCTTCTCAGCAGATCCTTCGAGCGGGTTACCGGCAGCATCCCAGCGCCACTGCTCCTGGCCGGGCAGCGTGCCGTCCTGAACCAGCAGGCGCCCGGCGCTGTCGTACTGCCAGCGGTACCAGCTGAACGGGTTATCGTCCCGCTCTTCGCGCACCAGGTTATTGCGGTAGTCGTAATCCCAGCGGCGGGACCAGCGGCGCGGCGACGGGCGCTGGGCATTGCCGGTAAAGACGTCCCGGCGATGCAGGCGTCCGAGGCGGTCGTACTCGCTGCGGGTGGTCAGCAGCCCCTGGGTGCGGCTGGTCTCGCGGTGGAGTTCGTCGCGGGTAAAATCGGAAACCGACAGCTTATCGAGCGCAATGCTGAGCAGATGCCCGCTGCCGTAGTAGAACTGCTTCAGCTCGCGGCCATCGGGCAGCGTGACGGAGGTGCGATTGCCCAGCGCGTCATACTCCCACGCCAGCTCACCGTGCTCGCCCGCTTCGCGGGTGACGCGACCGAGTGCGTCATACTCAAAGGCAAGTTCCTGCTCTGCCTCGGTGGTCCACACGTCGGCTGAAAGCGCAGGATGCAGCCCAATCCGGCTTAAAAGCCCGGACGGGGTATAGTGGTAGCGGGTCTGGCCTTCCGGCGTGGTGCGGGCGACCAGCTGGCCGCTCGCGCTCCAGGCGAAGGCGTGGGTGATGGCCTCCGGATGGCCGGCGGCAAAGGTGCGCGCAATCGTGCGCCCGCAGGCATCATAGCGATACTGCGAGGCCACGCCATCGAGCCCCACCTCTTCCAGCAGCAGCGAGTCCGGCCCCCAGCGGAACTGATACGCTTCGCCGTTCTCATTTTCCAGGGCAATCAGACGCCCGCGGCTGTCCCAGCGACGGCGCACCTCTTCACCCTGCGTATTACGGGTGGCGGTTAAGCGCCCCGCCTCATCGTATCTGAACTCGCTCTCTTTCCCGTCGGCGCCCGCATGCTTCACCGGCAGGCCACGTTCGTTCCATTTGAGCGACTCTGCCCAGCCTTCCGGGCGCTCAAGCTGCACCGGACGCCCTGCGGCGTCGTAGCGGTAGCGCGTCTCTTCACCGTCGGCGCCAGTCTCAGCCACCAGCCAGCCCAGTGGATGATAGCGATAGCGGGTAATACGCCCGGAACAGTCCGTCGAACGGACAATCTGCCCGGCCTCGTTGTACTCCTGGTAGCGGCTGTTGCCTGCGGCATCGACCTCTTCAACGACCTGGCCAAACTCGTCCCGGCGCAACTGCGTCGTCTGCCCCATCGGGTCCACCACGCGCTTCAGCCCGTGATGTTCGTCGTACCAGAACCGGGTGGCGCTGCCGTCGGCTTCGATAATGGCCGCAGGAAGCGCGCGGTGCTCCAGCCAGGTGGTGGTGCGGGTATTGCCGTCGGCATCGGTTTCCTGCACCCGGTTGCCCATCTCGTCGTAGACGAAGGTGACGGCGTTGCCGAGCGGATCGATGCGACGCGTGAGAAGCTCGTTATCATCCCACTCGTAGTGCCAGTTTTCACAGCGCTCGTCAACGTAGCGGACAATCAGATTCTGCGCGTTCCAGTAGTGGCGGCGCGTCTGACCATCGTAGTGCTCGACGGTCGTCAGCCCGGCGGCCAAATCGTAGCTAAAGCGGCAGCCGTCGCCGGTGCTGGTGCGGTTTTCCACCACGCGCCAGTGGTCGAATTTTTTCCAGCGGTATTCGCTCTCCAGCCCGCCCGGCATCCGGTGCCAGACCATCAGGCCGTGGTCGTTATAGCGGTATTCACGCGTCACCACGCCGGAGGCATCCGTCGCGCTCGCCAGCTGGCCGCGCGCGTCGTAGCCCCACTGCATCAGCGGCCATGTCTGGCTGCCGTCGATATGGCTGGCAGCGGTAACGCGATGCGGGAATCGTTCATCTTCATAGCGCAGGGTGACGTCTATCGCCCGCGGCTCGTCGTGAAGACCAACCAGCCTGCCCTGCTCGTCCCACTCCGTCAGCAGCGCGTTGCCGTATTCATCGCTGAGGGAGGCCAGACGCAGGGTGGAGGGATTCGCCCGGGTCGGTTTATACAGACGCCATACCGAACCGTCATCGTCGGCAATCGCCACGTCGCCGCTCTCATTCCGGCGAATAATGATGCCTTCGCTGATGCTGTAAAACGCGCGGTCAACCGGCGGCAGCTCGAAGCTCAGCTCGCGCCCGGTTTCGTCGAACCAGGTCGCATTGTTATCTTCCAGCGTCAGATAGCTGTCAAAAGTCGTTGCCCAGCCCAGACCAAACAGCCCTTCGCGGGTCGTCAGGCTGTTGTAGCTGCGCTGCCAGCGAAGCGGAAAGCGCCCCGGCAGCGAGAAATCGAGCTCGTCGTCGTCGTTCAGCACCTTGACGCCGGTGGCGGCGTGGACAGGGTGCGAGGAGCCAAACACGGCGTTGACGGCCATATCCGCCAGCATCCCGCCGCCGGCCGCCGCCAGCGCGCAAGGCATGTTTTTCAGGATCTTGCCCGGACGCCCGCGCAGCAGGGAGAGCGCAATCATCCCCAGCGCCAGACCCGGCGTTTTACCGCTTTTGATATCACGGACCGTGAGCGTGTCCCCGCCGATAATCACGTTCGGGGAAACATCGTCGGAAACGGTGCCTTCGCAGGTGGTGCGATCTTTCGCACGCACCGCGGGCTGTCCGTTGATAAAGACGCTTTTAGAACCTTCCGCCAGATACTGCGGTCCGGAGTGTTTTTCGCAGGCAACCTTGTCTTCTTCCAGCGGCGAGGTTCCCGCGGCGGCAGAGGCCACGCTCGGCTGCCACATCTCGCTGCCAAACTGTCCGGCGGCGGAAAGCAGCATGCCCGCGTAATCGGCAAAGCTGCCCGGCGACTGCGGCTCAGGGGACGGTGTATCGGCAGGCGTCAACGTGCCTGCCGCGCGTGCGGCGGGGATTGCGTTGGTCAGAACGTTGTTCGAGCCGGTGGTAATTTTACCCGCAGGCGACGGCGGGAAGAGCGCATTGCCTAACCCCTCAGCAGCGTTGCTGATATCGTCCGTGATCCCCGCGACGTTCGCCAGCACGCCGCCAATGATGCCGCTTAACAGACAGCTGGATCCAATTGCGGCCACGCCTGCTGCTGCTGCCCCCGCCCCCAGTAATGGCGCCGCTACGGTTGCTGCTGCGCCTACCGCCGCACCGATCACCGCATAGGCGGCACCTTCCGCCACAATGCTTGTGATATCAGCAAAAATGCTGGAGTGAATAATCTCGTCGCCCTTACGGGCCGCGTTGTTATCGCTCATGCCTTACACATTCCGGTTGTCGTTTAGCGTCAGACTCTGCTTAAGCGCGCTCCAGCGCACCTCGTCCTCTTCGGTAAAGGCTCTGAGTGCCGAGAGAGTAAAAATCATCAATACCGGTTTGCCCGGCGTCTGCACGGCGAGCTGTTTTTGCCACAGGCGCTGCCCGTTACGGTCAAACGTGGTTTCAACTTCCAGCCCGTTAATTTTTCCGTCAGGCCCGGCTTTTACGTTACTAAATTCGCTCTGGGCGATCTCACCCATCTGAGGACGCAGCACATCCCACTGGCGGTGAAATTCTTGTTCGTAGTCGCTGCCATCGGGAATCACGCCGCGGCTGACCACCACGGACAGCCCGCTTTCGTCATCGCGAATAATGTTCATGCTGTTATCCTGCCAGGCAGCAGGAAAAAGGGAAAATGAACCTTCCTGGAGAGTGTATTTCATAAGTGAACTCGGGATGATTAATAGTGAGAGAAACAAAAGAGGCCAATCCATGCTGGCCTTTTGGCTGGCTGTTTTATTATTTACGCCATTGACCTGATTGTTCGACTAGTTAGCATAATTCATACTTATTTTTACAACCATATTATCCTTAACCTTGAATGAAAGTAACTTAATTCCTAACTCATAGGAAACCCATTGTTCCCCAGAATCATTTTCGCTCTGACCAACCCCGTAAGCTTTATTGAGTTCTTCTATTGTTGAACCCACATGAATACCACGTGGTGTACTATACTCCCCGGAATTGATCGTAATTTGCGACACAATATAATCATTAACGTTTCGTTCGGTTTTATCCCACAAAAGATTGGAACTAAAAACATCTAGCTCAGCCTGATGATGTTGGTAGAATTTATAGTTAACTCCATCAAAAGGAATCTCACCAACAAATTGACCTTCTGTTGGGACCTCAATTTCATGCGCAACATCATTATCCCATCTATCACCCAATGCGATAGATTTTTTATTCATCGCAATAGAAAAATCCAACTCTCTCAAAGCGGGTGGCACAGTATGTGCCACTACTTCAGAAGAATATAGAAAACAAACAATAAAACTGAAACAAAAATATGCACGAATGAATTTTCTCACATTACGATTCTTTTTAATCAGACTTTTTTTTTCAACCGGTGGCACATCGCAAACCAGCGTTAATTACGTCAATGAGAAGGATTTTTTTATATCCAGGAAACCGCATCAACTTTCAGTGACAGTCATTGCTTTTAAAAAGCAATGACTGTTCGTCATTATATATTACAAATGAAGCTAATTACTCCACTCACCCTTCTGGTTCATTAATATTTTATTGCTCTCAATTACTGTCAGTGTATTATCAGCTTTACTAAGCATATAAGTTGTGGACGCATTTTTAAACTTGTACCCAATAATAGGACAAGGTGAGACAGAACACTCTTCTCGTATAGCTTTACCATGTAAGGTTACAGCTGCCCCATCTTTTTTGCGTTTCCCATAATAAGTTGCGTCATTGCACTCGCCGTTATCTGAACAGACAGTTGTTAACTTAATGGTATATGCCTTTGTATTAAAATACTCTGTTTTAGCCGCATCTTTATTGTTGTTTTTTTGCGTAGCAAAATTCATATTCTTAAATCTTTCAGCCCAGCGCTGAATATCTTTATTGACAGGTTGACCTTGTTCTGACGATTTATAGTTGATCACATCTGATTCAGGAACAACCCAGGCAGCATAAATCTTGCCGTCTGGGCTAATAACCGCAGCAGAAGCATTCTCCTGATAAAGATCTTTTAACCACCCTTCAATAAACACCCCTCCATCTGGGGTAACATGTGGCTCACCAAACACATCAAAATTGTTGGTAAAAGTCTCGTAGTCCTTTCCAAGCGTCTGCCTGAGATCATTAATGACTTCTTTGTCCTTAAAGATCTGACTCACCGTCTCCGGTTTACTATATTGCGCCAAATCGAGAGCAAGCGAGGATTCTATTGAGCAAATCAAACTAAGAGAAAGCAATGAAGATAACACGATTTTTTTGAACATAAATCACTCACCTGATAATTTTAAAAATTCGTCCGCTTCACGGGCATAGCGCTTCTGAAGACCAGTACCGTAACGATCCCACCAGTTGTACTGCTTACCCCCTTGTGTAGTAATTGTATTTCCGTATATGGCTTTATCGTATTCTACACGGGCTTTTAGCAAGTTTTGCTGAAAATCTGCTGGCGACATATTTTCAATTTTTGTTATAGCTTCTGGCGTCAAGGTACCCGTCTTGGCTATTTCTCCGGACTCCATTGAGTTCAGTATAGCCTGCGCACCTGATGGGCCACGCATATGCGCCAGGGAAGTAATTGCACCTTGTTTACCAGGGTCAGTAAAATTCAGTGCTCCAGCAGACTTCGCCGAAGCACTCATAGCTTTGGAAACCTCTTCGAATTCTTCTGCGCTTCCCTGACCATATTTATTTCGCGCAGCCAGGATTTTGTCATAAGCGTTTCCATTTCCTTTTCTGAAGCCGTACAACTCGCGCCGTCCTCCTTGTTCCCCGGCACTCCCCTCTGAGGCCATTACCGATTTCACGACGCGATTATCAATCCTTCCTGGTTTTGTTGCTGATTGGGCCGTCTGCGCCACAGGTGCTTTTGTCGCCGACTGCGCAGTCTGTGTTGCCGGAGCTTTTGCCGCACCGCCTTTTTTTTGTTTCTCCGGCGCAAACTTCGCCTGCACCGCCGCATCAATATCCCCTTTATGCCCCGATCCCGGCGCCGTCGTGCCCGGCTTGGTTCCCGAGGTATTCAGGTGCAGTTTACCGCCCGTGGTGATATACCCATCCCCTTCCACGAAGAAGTTAAATTCTTTGCCGATGAGGTTAATCTTGCCGTTAGCATTCAGCTCAATGGCACTCTCACCGGAGACCAGCCGCAGCTTCGTCCCGGAAGCAATGACGTACTGCTCCACCGCCGCATCCAGCTTGCCTTTCCCCGTCAGGATCTCGGTGCCACCTTTCACGGCCTGAGTCTGGTTCGCTTCCACGCGATGCAGTTCATTTTTCTTCACGTAATGGCTGCGCTCGCCGCCGACGCTGTGCGTTTCATCATTTTTAACGCTGGTGTCCATGTTGCGCTCGGCCTGGATCCACACCTGCTCTGCACCCGCTTTATCCTCAAACCGCAGGGCGTTGGCGTTGTCCACGGAACCGTCTTTCGTGCGGCTCATAAAGCCCATCTGCGTCGCCGCAGCCGGCAGCGCCCACGGCGGCATGCTCGCGTCGTTGTACACGCGACCGGTAATGATCGGACGGTCCGGGTCGCCGTTGATAAAGTCCACCACCACCTCATCGCCGACGCGCGGGATTTGCACCCCGCCGTAGCCCTGGCCCGCCCACGCGCTCGACACGCGCACCCAGCAGGAGCTGGTGTCATCGCCCTTCGCCAGACGGTCCCAGTGGAACTTCACTTTCACCCGGCCGTATTTGTCCGTCCAGATACTCTCGCCCTTCGGCCCCACCACTTTCGCCGTCTGCGGGCCGTAGGTGCGCGGCCACGCCGTGGACTGCGCCGGACGGTAGGCCACCGACGCAGGAATGACCGTGAAATCGGTGCGGTGAATGGTCTCCCCCTCGCCGCTGGCATAGCGGTTCTCTTCGAGGTGGTAACCCGCCGCCGTCACCAGATACTCACCGTTGTCGCTGAAGAACGGCGCGTTGGTTAAGGTGAAGGTGTGCCCGGGCGCAATCCCCGCCGCCGTCGCGGTGGCCTGAATCTGCTGATGCTCCACCTGCCAGCGCTCCTGACGGATACGGGCATAGAACTCCCCGTGCCCTTTGTCCACAAAGCGACCCGGCCAGTCGTACACGTCAATGCTGCCCGGCTTCGGCGACGCCGGGTTCTGCTGGGCCTGGAACAGCCACGCGTTCGGCTTGCGGAAGTCATAGTCGTCGAGGCTGTAAATCCCCGGCGTCACGCTGTCCTCCAGCGCCCACTGGCTGATGCCCTCTTCGTCCGTACTGCCGCCTGACGGCGTCTGGTGGTACGGAATGACCTCATAGCCGCTGAACGGCTGGTACTGCGTGGCGGCGTCGGTGAGCACCAGGGTGTGCTTGTCCGCCTCATGGCGGAAGTGATACGCAATCCCCTCCAGCTCCATCAGGCGGCTGATGAAGTCCAGGCTCGACTCCTGATACTGCACGCAGTAGTCCCACACCCGGTAGCTGCCGGTGAGTTTATCCTCAACGTTAACCTGATGCTCACCCAGCAGGGTTTTCACAATCTGCGGCACCGTCTGGCCCTGGAAAATACGCAGGTTACGGTCGCGCTTCATCGGCCACAGGTCCGGCTCCACCGTCAGCTGGTACACCGCATAGCGGGTGCCCGTCAGCTCAACGGCGCTGACCGCCACGCGGGTAATTTTTCCGTTAATATAGCGGGACGTCAGCAGGTTCTGCGTCGGGATGGTCACCGTGACCGGCTGGCCCAGCAGCTTGCTGCGGTCGATGCGCGCGTCCGTGCCGAGCACGGTCAGCGTCAGCGCAAACGACTCAGACATCGCCTCGCGGCCCGTCAGTTTCCAGAACAGAAGCCCCTCCACCGGGAGCTGAACGGTAATTCGGTTGAGCATAATCTTTATTCCATCTAGCTTATGCGATTCAGAAAAGAGGTTCGCATCAGTAACTGAGCGTCATTCTACGGATTCACCAGCCAGGTGCCCGGCTTGGCAATATCCAGCGTCTGGCCACGCGTTCTTCCGTTGCCCTGCAGTTCAATCTTCGCCTCACCGGCCGGCAGCTTGAGCGATGCATAGCCGTTGGTCCCCGGGCGCAGCGCTTTTGGCTCGCCGTTCACTTTCAGCGTTTCGCCGTCGAGGATGCGGATATAGACCAACGCAACAGGGCTCGCGACAGGCGGTGGCGTCTGTTGCGCCGTCGCCGGCTCGCTCACCTTTGCCGTTTCCGGCTTCACGTCTGGCGCGTTCGCGGCGGTTTCGGTCGAACGCGTCTCTGCCGGTGCCTGTGCAGCCTGCTCAGGCGTATCGTTACCGCCGCTGAACAGCATCGCCCCGGCGACAATACCCACCAGCACCCCTGCGGCAACCATGCCCGGGATCTTGTAGCGACGCCAGTCGAGCAGCGACGCCGGTTTTTCGTCTTCCACCGGTACCAGCATCGTGCCGGGCTTTTTCGCCGTCAGCACGTCGTTAATCCCGGCGACCGGCATCTCTATCAGCGCGGCGAACTCGTCGATGGACTGTGGACGGTCCTCCATGTGCAGCGCCAGCGCGCGGTCAATGGCCTGCAGCAGCGGAATGGAATAGCCCTGCGGCATGATTTCCACCAGCGGTTTGCAGGTATCCTGAATAGAGCGCACCACGCTGACCGGTGGCGGAGAACCCACAATCAGGGTACGCAACACCGCGCCGAGGGCGTAAATATCCGTCCACGGGCCCTGCTCGCTTTCGTTGTCGTCGGTGTACTGCTCAATCGGCGCAAAGCCCGGACGCAGCATGGTTTCCGTTTCGTCGGAGAGATTACCGATGGTGCGTCGCGCGGAGCCGAAATCGAGCAGCACCGGCAGGCCATTATCCTGGATCTGAATGTTATCCAGAGAGATGTCGCGGTGCAGGTAGCCTTCGTCGTGGATGGTCTTGATCGCACCGAACAGCATCGGCAGCGTGCGGCGGATCCAGGCTTCGTTGATCAGCTCCGGCTTTTCTTCCCGCAGGCGCGACAGCGTGGTGCCGCTGTAAAACAGCGTCCCCATATAGGCCGTGTCGTTTTGCACCCAGAAACGCAGGACGTGCAGCAGGTTCGGGTGGTTAAAGCGCGCCAGAAGACGCGCTTCCTGAATAAAGCTGTTCAGGCCCGCGGAGAACGCTTTGCCAAAGCGCTCGCTGCGCAGCACCAGGGTCATGTCGTCGCCGCGCACGGCGAGCGAGGAAGGCATAAATTCTTTGATAGCGATAGTGCGTTCGAGCTGGTGATCCCACGCGCGATAGACGATGCCAAAACCGCCGCCGCCGATCACCTCTTTGATTTCAAACTCGTTGAAGCGGTACCCGACCGGGAGCGCGTTTGGGACAGTCCGATTGTTATCATTATCCGTCATCTTTTACAGTTCTCTTGATGATTATTACGCGGCAAACTGACAGTGAAACTCGCCCTGCTCGCAGGTGACGTGCAGACGTCGGTACTGCTCGTCGCTGCGGCTGGCGGTAAGTAAGATCTGGCTCATCTGAGGCAGCAGAGTGTTGGTCAGAATAGCGTCCACCATGCGGCCGCCGGACTCCACCTCGGTACAGCGCTGAACAATCTGTTCCACCACGCTGTCGTCAAACTCAGAAATAATGCTGTGATTCTCTTCCAGACGACGCTGAATGCGCCTGAGCTGCAGGCGAACAATCTGCCCCAGCATCTCGTCGCTGAGCGGGTAATACGGCACCACCAGCAGACGTCCCAGCAGCGCGGGCGGGAAGACCTCCAGCAGCGGCTGGCGCAGCGCGCCGCTCAAGGCGTCCGGCTCCGGCACCAGATCCGGATCGGCGCACATCGCGCTAATCAGGTCGGTGCCGACGTTAGACGTCAGAATAATGATGGTGTTACGGAAATCAATGTGGCGCCCCTCGCCGTCTTCCATCCAGCCTTTATCAAAGACCTGGAAGAAGATTTCGTGGACGTCCGGGTGCGCTTTTTCAATTTCGTCCAGCAGCACCACGCTGTACGGGCGGCGGCGCACGGCCTCGGTCAACACGCCGCCTTCACCATACCCTACGTATCCCGGAGGCGCACCTTTTAAGGTGGACACAGTGTGCGCTTCCTGGAACTCACTCATGTTGATGGTGATAACGTTCTGCTCGCCGCCGTACAGCGACTCCGCGAGCGCCAGCGCGGTTTCGGTTTTACCGACGCCGGACGGGCCGCACAGCATAAAGACGCCCACCGGCTTGTTGGGATCGTCAAGCTTCGCCCGCGAGGTTTTCACGCGGCGGGCAATCAGATCCAGACCGTGACGCTGGCCGATAACGCGCTGGTTCAGCGTGTCGGCAAGGTTCAGAACCGCGTCGATCTCGTTTTTCACCATCCGGCCCAGCGGGATCCCGGTCCAGTCAGAGACCACCGCGGCAACCACGTTTTCATCCACAGCCGCAAACAGCAGCGGTTCATCACCCTGTAAGGCGTTCAGCGCCTGCTGCTGTTCCGTCAGCTTGCCGCGCAGCTCAGCGGTATCTTCTTCGCCCGCCGCGAACAGCGCGGCGCGCAGGCGGATAATCTCCTGCACCAGGCTGCGTTCTTCTTCCCAGCGCCGGGACAGGGCTTCGCGTTTTGTCTCATACGCGTCGCGTTCGGCGCGTAACGTTGCTACGCGCTCAGCGTCTCCGGCACCGACGCGCGCCTCGCGTTCTGCGATCTCAATTTCCACGTCCAGCGCGGCAATATGGCGCAGGCAGTCTTCCAGCTGCGCCGGCGGCGCGCTCTGGCTGACCGCCACGCGGGCACAGGCGGTGTCGAGCAGGGCCACGGCTTTGTCCGGCAGCTGACGCGCCGGAATGTAGCGATGCGACAGCTTCACCGCCGCGCTGACCGCTTCGTCGAGCAGCAGCACCTGGTGGTGCGTCTCCAGCGGCGACACGGTGCTGCGCAGCATCAGAATGGCTTTCGCTTCGTCCGGCTCGTGCACCTGCACCGTCTGGAAACGACGGGTCAGCGCGGGGTCTTTCTCGATGTACTTTTTGTATTCCGCCCAGGTGGTGGCGCCGATGGTGCGCAGCTGACCGCGCGCCAGCGCGGGCTTCAGCAGGTTTGCCGCATCGCCGGTCCCCTGCTGGCCGCCTGCGCCAATCAGGGTGTGGATCTCATCAATAAACAGAATGATCGGCGTGGCGCTGGACTGGACTTCATTAATAAGCGCCTGCAGCCGGGCCTCGAACTCGCCTTTCATGCCTGCGCCGGCTTGCAGCATGCCGATATCCAGCAGCCACAGCTGAATGTTCTGCAGCGGCTCCGGCACGTCGCCGTCGGCGATACGCAGCGCCAGACCTTCCACCACCGCCGTTTTGCCGACCCCGGCTTCCCCGGTCAACAGCGGGTTGTTCTGACGACGGCGCATCAGGATATCCACCATCTGGCGGATCTCCTCGTCGCGCCCGACAACCGGGTCAATCTTCCCGTCGCGGGCGCGGGCGGTCAGGTCCTGGCCGTACTGGGCCAGCGTCCCCTGCGCAGCCGGTACTGCACCCGCCGGTGCATCGACGGCAGCAGTGGCCTGCTGCGTCTCTTTGCTGTTGGCGCAAATAGCGTCGAACTGCTCAATCAGCACCTCGACGTTAAGGCGGGTGAACTGCGACGAGATACTTTTCAGCACGTTGGCCAGATTCCAGGTTTTCAGCATGCCGATCAGCAAATGGCCGCCGCGAATACGGCTGACGCCAAACTTCAGCGAGCCGAAAACCCAGGCGCGCTCAACGGCGCTGTCGATGTGTTCGGAGAGATCGGAAACGGAACTCGCCCCGCGCGGAAGGACATCCAGCGCCGCAACGATATCGCGCGTCAGCTGCTGTTCATCAAGGGCAAAGTGGCGGATGACCTGCTGCAGATCGCCATCCTGCTGCTGCATCAACTGATGCAGCCAGTGCACCAGCTCAACATAGGGGTTGCCGCGCAGCTTGCAGAACGCAGTGGCGCTTTCCAGAGAGGTAAATAACAGCGTATCCAGTTTGCCGAAAAGCACGGCACGGCTTATTTCTGACATGTTCGGTTCCATTGATAACAATGCGTTAGAAAAATTATCGCTCTGCGCAATACACCAGATCGCCACGCGGGACAGGCCGCGGCTGAAGGCCCAGCCAGGTGTTGTAGCCTAATCGCCCGGCACCACCGAGCGTGGTGCCCTGCACCGCGTCTTCGCGCAGGATCACCCGCGTTTCCCATTCAAACTCCACTCCGGCGTACTGACGCACCCAGTCGCGCAGCTCGGTGACCCACGCTTCACCCGGCAGAAAGCGGTTGTACTCCTCCGCGCTCAGTGGGCCAATCTCGATGCGAAACTTATGCTGCACGTCGCGGACGGCGACGCCGAGAAAGGCGGACTCACCCATGCGCGGCATGCGGCGCCCTGCTCCCAGCTGCGCCTGCTCGCGCGTGGAAAGCGGCATCCACTGCGGCACGTTGCTCACCAGCTTAACCGGCGCCTTAAAATAGCTGCGCAGGATCTTCTCCAGCCCCTCCGGATCCCGTCCGTGACGGGTCAGGTGCCCGGCGTGGGTAAAGCGGGCATGAGAACTCAGGCTGCCTTTGTTCATCTGACCCGGCTGCCCCATGCCAATCAGCGACGCCAGGTAGCCTTCAAAGCGCCTGTTATCGGCGCGATCCAGTGAGACAGTGGGCTGCGCATCCGCCCAGGCGCGGTAAAACAGCAGCGCAAGGCGGTGATGGAACAGATCGGCAAACGCGCTGAGGCTGGTGTCCTGATGATGATAAATACGCTCGCGGGCGTATTCGGTCATGTGGACCGGCAGCGGGCCGTTCGGGCCAAACAGGCCGAAGCTGAGGATAGACACCTCATGCAGCCCGCCGTCCTCCCGCTGACGCACCTGGGCCAGCGTCGACGGGGCAAAACTCATCGACGGCTGCTGGCCGATGCGCAGCGGTTCAAATTTCGGCAGCGGCGCGCGTCCCAGAGGGTAGCGCTCGCCGCCCTGGGCATCAATGCGCCTTAACAGCTCAAACAGATCGTAGCGCCAGGGCGTCTCGCGGACCCCGTGCCAGAACGCATCCGGCAGCTTCGTCAGGCGATGCACGCGCAGCGGTGCAGCGGTGTCACTCATATCAGCGCCCTTTTACCCATGCGCGGCGCCCAGTAGCCAATCTCGCCGCGCTGCTGACTTTTCAGGGTGAACTCCGTAAAGCTGTTGATCGACACCAGACGGGCAAAGAGACGCTCCATCACGCTGCCGAAGAGCCACGGACTGGCGCCGGAAAAGGCTCGCTCATCCACCGTCAGGGTAATGCCGATCCCGCGGGCGAAAACGACCGGGCCGGGTTCAGGCACGCGGCGGTGAACCGGCTCCAGCACGCAGTGACGAACGCCTTCCACCTGACGCGCCACGGGCGTTTCTGCCAGGTTGGCGTACAGCCCTAACAGCTGTCGCAGCGCGGCTGCGCCCTCTTCGTTTTCGCTGTCCATCAGGCTGAGGTAGTTCATCTGCAGCTGGCTAATGAGCCGCCAGGTGCTGAACCCTTCGGCCAGCGCCGGACGCGGCGGCGTCGGGCCTTTACGCAGCGTGAGGGATTTCACCGGCATGGAATCGGCCATAATGAACTGCCCGAGCTCCTGCTGCAGCATCAGCGGCAGATCGCGGCTGGTGCAGAGCACCTCGGCAGAGATATAGCGCAGGTTTTCCTGCCAGGGGGCGTGCTGTTCATCCACCAGCGAGACAAAGACCTCCGAGCCGATATAGCCGGTACGGGTGCCGTAGCGCAGGGCGTGCTCGGACAGCACGCGCTGTTCGCGGCGCAGGGAAAAATAGGCCCCGTAGTTGCCCGCATCGCCGCTCCAGGTGCTCCAGAACGGACGAAACGTCTGGTCATCACGCTGGCCGTCCGCGCTGCCATAGATTTTTTTGACCGCGTAAATTTCATAATCCAGCGGACGGATGTTATCCACCACCAGATGGTATTCATGCTGGCCCTCATTCAGCTTCTGACGCGCCGCGACCTTTGGGAACAGGTTGATGACCGGCGTGCAGTGCAGCGCCAGGTGGCTGGCATCGACCACGCGCTCCAGCTGTTCATCCGACTTATCCAACAGAATAAAGATATCGAAGGCTTTTTCGTCTTCACAGCGCTGGATGAGCTTGCTCAGGCCGCTGAGGCTAATGAAGCGGAAACGGGCCGGAAAGGCGAAATACTCCTGCAGCAGGCGATAGCCGTCAAAGTTGCGCAGATCGTCCGGAAGCAGCGCCTGGTCAGGTTCAAAACCCTCCTGGCGCAGCGCATCCGACGCCAGCAGCTGTCGCTGCGGCTGCGGGCCGACCGTCTGACAGACGATCCCAACGTGGTGCTCCATCACCAGCTCCAGCAACTTCAGCGCTTCAATGTCCGGACCGCCGAGGAAAAATTCCAGACGGTCGAAATCCAGGTGCCCGAGGTTTTGCGGGCCGTCGCAGGCGATGCGGATCCGCAGAGCGCTGCCGATCCCCCGCTGGCTCAGCCCCAGCTGCGCGAGCGGCAGATCGGCGGGCACGCCGCCCAGCTCGACCTTGTCGATTTTCAGCGGCAGCAGGTTGACCTCGTGCGCCGTGGTATAGCTGCAGGTCACGCCGGTTTTTTTCAGCGCCAGGCTGTCCATCATGGTACCGCGCGGCACAATGAAGCCCTTGCTCAGGTCACCCCTGCTGCTGTCGGGCTCAATCTCCGCGATCGCCATCGACGGCGTGGGCGCAAGATAGTTCGGCGCAATCATCTCCAGCAGACGCTGAGAGAAGCGCGGAAACTCCGCGTCCATTTTCATCTGCACGCGGGAGGTCAGGAAGGCGAAGCCCTCCATCAGACGTTCGGTATACGGGTCCGCCACCTCGATGCCGCGCATGCCCAGCCGCCCGGCGACTTTAGGATAGCGTTCGGCAAACTCGGCCCCCATTTCGCGCAGGTAGGCCAGCTCACGGTTGTAGTATTCGAGCAGTTTACTTTCCATGATTACCCCGCATCTTTCAGTTCAAAATGGCCGTTTTCCAGATCGACATCGGTACGAAACAGAAACTCCAGCGGGTAAGGCACACACCATAAACGCCCTTTGATCTCGATGGAGAGCACGTTGTGCAGATCCAGCGAGGAGGTATCCGACACGCAGCGGACCTGCAGCCCCTGCGGCAAAATGCGCGGTTCAAAATTGATGATGGCCTCGGTGAGCTTGCGCTGAATGTCGTGCCATTCGATGTCCGACATTCTCTTTCCGGCCAGCGGCGCGACGCCGAAGTTAACCACCGAGCGGCTCACGTGCGGCAAGGCGCTCAAATCACCTGAGGCATCGTGGTTGATGGTATTAAACAGCCACTGCAGATCGCGCAGGACATTGCGGCGCAGGGCGGCGTGGGTGATCAGATTGCTATTGGCCGACTCGCGCTTTTTTTCCGGATCGTTATCGGTGAGGCGATCGAGCAGCGAGGGCTGCATTTTGTCGCGCCCCCCCACCTTCTCCTGCTTGCTGCGGGCTTGCCAGCCGCTGCGTAGCAGATCGCCTTCGCCAGCGGGATTACTCATCGGCTCCATCCGTCGCAAACGTCACGAGGCTGAGCGACAGCAGCGGGCTTTCGCTTTGCTCGCTCAGCCAGGCCTTCTGGCCCTGGCCTTCATACAGCGTGCCGTCAGTATCGAGCGGGTGCCAGTCGGTGGTGCGCCCCAGTTTGACCGCATCAGAGGCGTCGTCTGCAAACGGATAACGCGCCGGGATCTGACACACCTGCTCCGTCCCGTCGGTCAGGCGCACCAGGGCGTGACGCCAGACCAGATCGGTCACGCTGGCGGGCGCCTGGAAACGGATCTCCGCGATAGCGCTAAACGGCAGCCAGAAATAGCGGCCGTTCACGATGGTTTCGCAGACCGGGCCGAGACGGGCGTCGCCGTCCATCAGCCAGTCAAAAGCCTGCGTCTCCTCATTTTCGAGGGCGATGTGACCAGGATTTGCCTGAGCCTGTTCAAGCGCTTCAAGACGCAGCGCCCGGGCGCGCTCGCCCTCCTCGCTCAGCGCAGCGGCAAGGGTAGTCAGCCACGGCCACTGGGTTTCAGGCATGGCCGGACGCGCCTGTCCCGCCATCACCTGCGCGCGCTGCAGCTCGCCCTGGATGGACTGCTCCAGCAGCGTGACGGTGGGTTTCGCCTGCGGCTTCAGCGCCAGCCAGCTTTTCAGCTGGGTCAGGGCACGCGTCCAGTTGCCGCTGAGGGTTAAAAACTGCACGAACGCGGCGCGGAGATCGGCATCCGCCGGACGGGCTTTGATTTCAGCTTCAAGGCGCGCCAGCGCGTCGTTGAGCGACTCGCCCGCCAGGTGTTGATAGAGCGTATTCATTGCCATTCCTTAATTTGCCGCGCGCCATGCGCCGACGGCCGGATCGCGCAGCTGAGGACGCAGGGTGTCAATCAGAACGATATTCAGCGGGGTACCGGGTGCCACCCAGGCGCTCCAGGTTTTTTTCACCGCCGCGATACGCGCCTGCAGTTTTGCATCATCGCTGGCGGTTTCACGGGAGATCTCCACCGCGACCGTGCCGTTGCTCTTCCAGCTGTTCAGGGCGTTGTCGTAAGGCAGGATCATCCAGCTCTGGTCGCTGTTTGGAGTGCTGAATACCATGCGCTCTTTGTTGACGGAGGTGATCAGCGCGTTTTCCGGGTCGGCGCTTTGATTCAGCCCGGTGACCGGGAAGCCATGAATGTATGTTACCGCCATCTCTTTCTGCCCGCCGTTGCGGGACTGCGACACAACGGTGTGTCCGCTCAGCCAACTGCCGTTCCCGCAGCGGGTGGTGTCAGAATCCGGAATAAAGAGCGCCGGTGCAGAAGCGCCCCCTTCCCAGAAGGTGCGCAGGTGGCAGCCGTCCTGAAGCGTAAACTCCTGCCACGGCGTACGGTCGGCGGCAACGGTGCGGGAAGCCACGTTCTGATCGGGCGGCAGTAACGCGCCGCTGGCTGGGGTGGCGGTGACGGTCGCGGCAGACGCGGCCTGCTCCTGTTTCACCACCAGCGCCCAGTCCTGCGCTTTGCCAGCCGTGCCCTGCGCCAGCGTGGTACCCGCCGGATCGTTGAGCGTCCAGCTAAGCTTATTCACTTTGCTGCACTGGTGTTCCAGCAGTGAGCCAAGACGCGGCACAAAGTTCTCCAGCACGGAGACGTCTTTCTTGCCGTTCGCCACAATACGCAGCGCCACCTCAGGCTTACACCAGCTCTGCGGCGTGTTGTCTTTGATGTTGTCGATCCAGATATCCAGCTTCTGCGCAGGAGACTGCACGATGCGGAAATTTTCAGCCTGCGCGGTGGAGGTCGCCGCCAGAAGTGCCAAACCCGATAGCCAAAGTTTCATATCGTTCCTTGTGTGTCTAATCAGTTCCGCAGGGAAGAAATTGTGCTGCGTCAGAGAGGGTGTGCAGCAAAGTGGTGTCCTGAGGGTTGCCCATCCATACCGCCAGGGCAGTATAGTTATCCTGAGCATTCCCTTCCTGTTCGCCATTCTTTTGAATGATTTGGTTCATTAAGGTCAGCCACTCCTGCGGCGTATTGACCATATGCAGCGACTGCTTCATTTGCTCTTCGCTGACGCCGTGCCAGAACCCGTCGGTGCACAGTAAAAAAGCATCGCCGTCCTCAACCTGCACCACGTCGCTGTAGCTCGCTTCCGGCCCGCCGTTTTCAATCCCCAGCGCCAGATAGAGCAGGTTGCTGTTCAGGTTGTCGGTCTGGTGCCCGGCATCTTTCATCTGCTGCACCAGGCTGTGGTCGGTGGTCACATGCCACAGCCATCCGCGGCGGAACAGGTACAGGCGGCTGTCTCCGGCATGCGCCCAGTAGGCCAGCCCGTAATCACGGTCAATGAACAGGCTGACCAGCGTCGTGCCCATCCGGCGATAGTCCTGAACGGCCTGCTGTTCGCTGAGAATGGTGCGATTCGCCGTCTGCACGTAGTCGCGGATGTGCTGCGCATTAAGATGTTTGTCGCCATCGAAGCGGGAGATAATGCTGTTGCGGGCCAGCGCGGCGGCCACCTCGCCGCCCGGCAGCCCCGCGATGCCGTCGCAGACGACAAAGCAGGCTGAACGTTCCCCTATGGTTTCTCCCGTCTGATCCTGGTTGCTGGCGCGCGTCCCCTGGCGGGAGAGAGAAGCCGTTGCGATATTCATTTGTCTTCCGATCCGCTCTGTGAGTCTTTGTACTGATTGACCTCCATGTCATACGCATGAAGGAAGGCTTCGCCGAACAGGGTGTGGAAGTCGTCCTCAATCTCGCCCGCCGTCTCGCCATAGCTGCGAACAAAGTAGTCCCACAGGGCGGCTTTGCGGCTGCCCGGCAGCGCCAGACGCGAGGTCATGCCGTTCTGCTTCGCCTGCTCTTCCAGCTGCTCCGGGTTAAAGGACTGCAGCATCGCGGCAATGATGGCGCGGATGCCGGAGATCATACCCAGCTGGTGCGCCTGCAGATCGATCAGCGCATCGCGCACGGATTTGGTTGGTGGCATAAAGCCCGGCATCGGGGTGCCGAACATTTGGATTAACACGGTTTTGCCGGTCGGCAACAGCTTGAACGGGTTGTTGGCATCGTCCAGCACCATGGTCATGTCGGCTTTTACGCCGCGCTTGAGAATGGAGCGTGAGGAGAGCAGCGCCACGGTCCCCTGAGAGAACATACCGAGGATCTGCCCCAGCTGACGCATATTTTCACGGTCAAACTGCGGAACGGGCTGCATTTCGCTCAGCCCCATCCCCTCCAGCAGTGCCTCCAGCAGCTCGCCCTGCAGCACTTCGCCCTTCTCACCGCTGTTTGCCGTGGCGGCTGGCGAGGCGGCGTTATTGACCGGGTCGATGCGCAGGCGGCCCTTCGGGGCCTGCGCGCTGCTGCGCGCAACGGCCTGCGGCGTAGGCATGGTGAAGCCTGCGTAATCCGGTCGCGCGGGCTCTTCTTCAGCACGCGGTTCTTCCTGCGGCTCAGGGGCGAACAGCGGAGAATCGGCCAGCACGTCCTCTTCCTGTTCAGGTTCAGGTTCAGGTTCCGGCACTGGCGCAGGCTTCTCGGCAATAATGTCATCCGGATGGGTTAGTGGCGCGCCGCCCATCAGCCCGAGCGGGTCGTCATTACGCGCGGCTGGTGCGCTGGCCTTACCGCCAAACAGGGCCAGCGGATCGAGCTCATCCGTCGCCTCTTCTTCTGGCTTCACGGGGTTCGTCTCGCCCGGCGGCACCAGCGTTGACGGGGTGACGTCGTCAAAAATACTCTCTTTTTTGAACAACGCTTCGTCGCTGAACAGCGTGTCCGGGTCGACATGCTTACGCTCGAGCTTTGGATCGCTGTCGTTGAACATCGCCAGCGGATCTTCGGCGTTACGCTCCGGGGCCGCAGGCTGGGAGAACGGATCGTGCGATGCAGCAGGCTGCGTTTTTGTACGGTTGCTGGAGATGCTGTCGGAGATGGAGAACTCCTGCATCAGGCTATCCCAGATCTCCGTTGGCACGGCGGTCGGCTCGGCTTTCCCGCGCGGTGCGGCACTTGCCGGTTTCGGTTGAGGCGCTGGCGCGGTCGCGGGTGCGGCTGTCGGACGCGCCTGCTGATGCATGCTGGCCGCCATACGGCTCACAGGCTGGGTATCGTGGATCAGTTCGGTCACTTCGATACGGTAGTCATCAATACCGAGAATGTCGCCATCCTGCAGTTCAACCTGACGCCCTCGCTCCAGCGGAATGTCATTTAATACCACGCGGGTGACGCTGCCACGGTTGGTCACGCGGCATTCGCCCTGGGCGTCCACGTGAACAATGGCCTGCAGTCGAGAGATGGTGCGGTCATTATCCGGCAATACCAGATTGTTATCCGTACCGCGCCCAATGGTGCCGCCCGGGGCGTAAAAATCACAGCTGCTTTGCGGCGGCTGATGACCGGGTTTCGTAGAAATAATCGTGAATCGCATGGCGTATTCCTGCTGGTATGATTAGCGCTCAAACGCTGCCGCTCTCAGGACGAGAACGGCGGCGTTTGGGGCCGGATTCCATTGCTTCTATTTTGCGGTTTTGAGCAGACGAATCGCGTCGCTGTTGGCGATTAAGCTGCACTTTAAAACCTGATATTGACCCGGTTCGGTACCGCCTACTTTCTCTTTCAGTAAAGAAACAATCACCTTGTCAGCTTTTTCAAAATTCTCAGCAGGGAGATTGCTTGCTTCCAGCCATGCGGCCGCGCTGGCCTCTGCATCGTCTTTCAGACTTTTACTGTCCGCAATCTTACTGATGCATCGATTTTGCACCCAGTTTTCAAAGATTTGTTGCTGAGAAAAAGCGCTGACATCAGGCAGGGTTTGGGCATAAACAGCAGAGGCATTTATAGCCAATACCAGCAGTAATAAACGTTTCATTTCAGGCTCCAGAATGTTGCGTTGGTCGGAATAAACGAACCATTACCCGGTGAGCCCAGAAAATGGCAATCATCAGAGCAAATATTTCCATTCCAGAGTGTGACATGCCCGGTTGCGTCGCTCCAGCCGTGCCCGGTAAAGATGATAATGCCTTGTTTGCCTGCAAATTGCGCAGGAGTGGGAGAAGAGACAGACATATCGGCATTGCCAAGTACCGTGGGTAGAAATGCAATCATATCTTTAACGCGGAACATATAGCGCTTTTTGTCGTTTCCGGTCACTGTCGCATATTTACTGTTAGAAGGAATAGGAATGCCACAGTAATTTAAAACGTAGCTCATACGAATTGGGCAGGCATTTTTAAAAATACCGGCGTCAATATTATGCTGTACTTTTCCACCCAACAATTTGCCAACCTGTTCTACGCTCACGTTCACTTCTCTGAATCTGTTCCAGGCGGCACCAAAAGCAGGACGCATTTGAGACATCTTGTTTCTCCTTGATAAGAAGCTCAGGATGGGGCTGTCGCTCTCGGGGCGAGAACAGCGACGTTTGGGGTTAATACATTCTATTCAGTCTGCGTAAGCTTAAACTGGCCTGAAGGACCTTCTTGTAAGGTGAAACGGGCCGCATAGCGAATAGAATCGTTTTTTCCTGACACTTTCAAGGCAACATCATATTCTCCGGCTTGCCACGCAATCCCCTTCCACTGGTGACACTGCTGGGTCGTTAACGTCACCTCTGGGCTAAACGTTGACGGCGGCGATATCGCTTTCCATTCATTTCCCGCGCGTTTCATTATGGTGGGCGAATGGCTGGTGACAGGCGCGTCTAAGCCGGAGTTAGCAGGGATAGCAAAGCAGGGTTCGTTGTTCTTTAGCGTAACTGAAAGTGACTGATATTGTGCAGGATGAGACACACAGGCACTCACCGTAAATGCGATTGCCACAACACTGAGGAACTGTTTCATAACCATACCCGCCGGTCTTTAGGATTTTGAATAAACAACGATAACACCTGCAGGTATTTATCCTTCAGGTCTGGCCCGATAATTCCCTCAAACCCTGCAATGTTTCGGAAATCACCCAGGCCGTAATTTATCAGATAATAAAAATCTGAAATGATAGAAGCCTGCTGCTCCATACCAAAGTCCGATAGTTTTTTATCCGGGGGCAGAGAATAATTATAACTTGCAGCCCAACTGAATACGCCTCGGGTTCGAACATTCATTCCAATCTGATGTTGCAACACATGCGCCATCTCGTGAATAAACCAGTGTTTATATCGCGGAACTTCTATTGAGAAGTCATCCCGATAATGCGGCTCGCGAAAATAGAGCTCACCATTGGGTGTCATCGCAACATCAGTCGACTGCATATTAAATGGCAAATAGCTTTTGTTATGGACTTTAACTTCTGAATACTTTATTGCGTCACCAAAAACCGAGCGCGCCAGTGCTATTTCGCCAATGGTGAGAGGACGGGTGCCTCCTTCCTGCAAACTTGCCATGCTATCTTCCTTCCCGGTTGATAATGACCGGGGAAAACTCCCCGGCCACATACGCAATTACGCTTCTTTGTTTTCTTTGATGTTCCAGCCAGCGCTGCTTTCAGCACCTTTACCACCAGACGTGGTCTGCTCCCAGTACTGCTGTTTCACTTTCGCAGCCTGGAATGCGTAGGTCACACCCACGGTATCGCCGTTGTCTGCACCGGTGTACTGAACAGAGGTCACCAGCACATCTTCCAGCGTAATGCGGGAGTATTCCACCTGCTGGCCGCCCGCTTTACAAACGGACAGTTCGACTTTAGTCAGGTGTTTACCGCTGGCGCAGTGTTTCAGGATAGCGGTGGTGGATTTGTCGATCAGCGCGTTAACGTGCAGGTCGTTAAAGTTAACTTTACCGGCACCGCCGCCACCGCCAACGCTCATATTACCTGGCTGGGAAGCGCCCCAGGAGAAGGAGGTAATATCAGTCCAGCCGGTGTGGTTAGAATCTTTAGATTCGCCCGTAACACCCTCGACCTTCAGAAACATATCAATAGCCATAATATCTACTCTTCGTGGATGAACAATATTGCTTTCGAAAAAGCACTTATATGGCAAACAGGAAAGCATGGGGCTGAATAAAACCGTCCATATTTTACCTCTGCCTCACATCAAATGACCCGTGTCATTTGACAGTCTTACATTCCCCCGCAATAACGGAATGAATGTGAAGTCATTATTACCGTGCGTTATTCTGGAACCTGTTAAAGTCGGCATTAACAACTTAGCCGTCTTTCTTGCCGGGTGGCGCTGTGCTTACCCGGCCTACATCAAGCAACAATATCAATAGGTTGCACGTTGCTCTTACGCGTCTTTCGTCTTCAGCGACGGCAGTTTAGATACCAGACGCAGAGAAACGGTCAGACCTTCCAGCTGGTAGTGTGGACGCAGGAAGAACTTCGCGGCGTAGTAGCCCGGGTTGTCCTCAATCTCCTGCACCTGCACTTCCGCAGCTGCCAGCGGTTTACGGGACTTGGTCTCCTGAGAGGAGTTAGCCGGGTCACCGTCGACGTAGTTCATGACCCAGTCGTTCAGCCAGCGTTCCATCTCTTCGCGCTCGCGGAAGGAGCCGATTTTGTCGCGCACGATGCACTTCAGGTAGTGGGCGAAGCGGCAGCAGGCGAACAGGTACGGCAGACGAGAGGCCAGACGCGCGTTAGCGGTCGCATCCGGATCGTGGTACTCCGCCGGTTTCTGCAGAGACTGCGCGCCGATGAAGGCGGCAAAGTCGGAGTTTTTGCGGTGAACCAGCGGCATAAAGCCATTTTTCGCCAGCTCGGCTTCACGACGATCGCTGATGGCGATCTCGGTCGGGCACTTCATGTCCACACCGCCGTCATCGCTCGGGAAGGTGTGGCACGGCAGGTTTTCCACCGCCCCGCCGGACTCCACGCCGCGAATCGAGGTGCACCAGCCGTACTCTTTGAAGGAGCGGTTGATGTTGGCTGCCATCGCGTACGCGGCGTTCGCCCAGGAGTAGCTGTTGTGGTTCGCGCCGTCGGTCTGCTCTTCAAAGTCAAAGCTGTCGACCGGGTTGGTGCGAATGCCATACGGCAGGCGCGACAGGAAGCGCGGCATCACCAGGCCCAGATAGCGGGCATCTTCGGATTCACGCAGTGAACGCCAGGCCGCGTATTCGGTGTTCTGGAAGATCTTGGTCAGGTCGCGCGGGTTAGCCAGCTCCTGCCAGGACTCCATCTGCATCACGCCCGGTGCGGTACCGGTAATGAACGGACAGTGCGCCGCAGAGCCGATGCGCGCCATTTCACCCAGCAGCTCAACGTCCTGCGGGCTGTGGTCGAAGTAGTAGTCGCCCACGATGCAGCCAAACGGCTCGCCGCCAAACTGACCGTATTCCTGCTCGTAGATTTTCTTGAAGATCGGGCTCTGGTCCCAGCCCACGCCCTTGAAGCGCTTCAGGGTACGGCCCAGCTCCTGCTTGGAGATGCTCATAAAGCGGATCTTCAGCATCTCGTCAGTTTCAGTGTTGTTCACCAGGTAGCTCAGACCGCGCCAGGCGCTCTCCAGCTTCTGAAACTCTTCGTGGTGAATGATCTGATTCACCTGCTGCGACAGCTGCTCGTCGATACCGGCAATCAGGTTCTGAATGGTACGGTAGGTATCGTTCGAGAAGGTGACGGTATTTTCCAGCGCCTGCTGCGCCAGGGTTTTGACCGCGCTTTCGACGGCGGAGCGGGCCTGATCGGTTTTCGGGCGGAACTCTTTGTTCAGCAGCGCGCTGAATTCATCCTGGCTGAACGCCTGACCCGCCTGCTGCTCATGTTGTTGAGTCTGGTTGCTCATCGATTATTCCTCGCTACCTTTCGCGCTTTCGTCATTTTTCGGCAACTGGCTCAGGGATTTGAGCAGCGTCGGATCCTGCAGAATTTTAGCGATCAGCTCTTCCGCACCGTTTTTGCCGTCCATATAAGTCAGCAGGTTAGAGAGCTGGGTACGCGCTTCAAGCAGCTTGTTCAGCGGCTCAACCTTGCGGGCCACCGCATCCGGCAGGAAGTCGTCCATGCTGTCGAAGGTCAGATCCACGTTTAGCTTACCTTCGCCGGTCAGCGTGTTATCCACCTGGAACGCCACGCGCGGCTTCAGCGCCTTCATGCGTTCGTCAAAGTTGTCGATGTCGATTTCGAGGAATTTACGCTCGTCGACGGCCGGCAGGTTTTCCACCGGTTTGCCGACCAGATCGGCCATGACGCCCATCACAAACGGCAGCTGAATTTTACGTTCTGCACCGTAGATCTCTACGTCGTACTCGATCTGCACGCGGGGAGCACGGTTACGTGCGATGAATTTCTGCCCACTGTTACTCATTGCCATGATGTTCTCCATCAAAGATGCGCGGTGAAGGTGAAACGGCAGGCTCCATGCCTGTCGTCATAATGCCTGGACGCGCTATTCGCGGCGCCCAAAGATGTTTTCCAGTTGGTTAACGCCGTCTGGCGCCAGGTCGCGAATAATGTCCATAAAGTTAAGTTCTGACAGCCGCTGCACCCGTTCAATCATCAGCGGTGCGGGGTGGCTCGGTTCGTACTGCGCAAAATACTGCTTCGCTTTTTCCAGCATCAGCTGCGCGTCGGCGCGGCTGGTGACCTGCACGCTTCGCCAGTCGGTGACCGGCTGAGCGGGCTGCGTTGCCGCCGATTGCTGCTCGGCCTGTGGTTCTGCCTGCACCTCACGGTTCGGCAGCAGCTTGCTGATGTCGGTCACCTGACACGCACTGGTTACCAGTCCGACGGTTTTCAGCAGTTGCTCCATCTCGGGCACGCCGCTTTCACCGAGATGCCCGGTGAGCAGCTCGCGAATCGCCAGCAGCCGTTCGTTAATGACGATAACCGCTGCGGTTCCCGGCTGGTCGCCGCGGGCCAGCTCGTCAATCAGCCGTGGACGGCCGCCGGGATAGTCCGAACATTCCGTCTTACTGCCGTCCAGCAGGGCCTGGGCATCCCGGAGCGAAATTTCATCGCCGTTTGAACGCAGAAGCGAGGCGTTTCGCACGGCGACGGTGAGGTCGGATTTATCGCTGAGCCCCGCCAGGGCGTTAATGCGATAGAACGGATCGGTTTCGCCATACTCTTCCAGCAGCGGATAGAGCGGTTCCCAGTAACGGGCGATCGCCTCCTGCACCAGCAATAATCCGTCCGCGTAGCCCGCCAGCCCGCGGCGGCGCGTCCAGGCATGGGTTAACGCCAGCAGGACGCGAAGATCTTTGGTGCGGGTCAGCAGGCTAGTGGCGTATTTTTCTACCGTGTTCCAGTCTGCGGGCTCTGCCGGGATAATGGTGTCGCCAAACTGCTGTTCCGCTTTCCCAAGACTTGCCTGATTCATGATCTGGAAGTCAGCGTCATACTCCAGGTTTTCGCCGCAGGGTTTGTCGGGGCTTATTGGCGCGAGAAATTCTTCGATATTCATAAGATCCCTGCTTATTCAAACATGGGCGGATAGAGACCGTGACGCCCCGGACGGGCGCCCCCTGCCGGGTCGAACAGCAGGGTGAAAAGCTGCCCGGTAAAGTTGCCGCTGTGCACGTGGGTGTATAGCGGGTAACCGTCGCAGCGGTTGGTCCACCAGTAGCTGGTCTGACGTAGCGGATCAAAACACTCCGCCGCCTGAGGCCAGCCCAGCGTGCTCTGGCCATCCTCGTCATAGCCAATCACATCCAGGATGTCGGAGCGCTTTTGCGGCTCGACCGGCTGCGGCGCCGGAATGGTCATCAGCATCTCATCCAGCTGCGAGGCGGAAAAACTGTTGCGCACCGCGTGCAGCCCCAGGCGCCCAATCTGCTGATACCAGCTTTCGGCCTGGCTCAGCAGGCTGGTCGACCATTCGGACGGCGCGAAGCTCAGCTGAAGGCAAACCGGATATTGTCGGCCAACGCTGTCGCGGCCGGGCAGCAGACAGCCCATCTGGATCATCTGGCTGCCCAGCATGGGCGGTACCACATAATTCCAGACTGGCGCTTTCTGGAACTGGCGCTCGCCGCTGCGCTGCTCTTCCTGCTGCCAGGCCAGCAGACCGACCTGAAACCAGTGTGACCACTGGCGCTGTAAAGTGTCAGGAAAGCGACGCTGCAAAAAATCTCCGGCGCTGGGTAATTTGCCATACCAGCTGTAGCGGTTCATCGCAGGGGTATTCGTCATACGGCTGTCCTTGCGGTTATGGGCATGAGAAACGGGGAAGCTGGAACGGGTTGCGAATGCTGTTTGGGGCAAACTCCAGCGTGACCTGATGTCCGTCGACGTTGAAGGTGGCCTGACGGCTCAGGCTACCCGCGCCCGGGCTGGTGCTCGCTTTATCGAAGAAGCGGTTGAGCGCCCAGGCGCCGTTGGTGACCAGCGTCGCCGTGCTGCCGTTCGCCAGCCCCAGCTGCATGCGTACCTGGTTGGTGCCGCCCGGCCCCGGCCAGTTCATGATCTGCACGGCCTGCGGACCGTGGCTGTAGCGCAGCAGCTGGCCGTCAACGTCCAGGGTCAGGTTCAGAATGGTGTTATCCATTCGCACGGTGCGAACCGTCACCTTGAAGGACGGCGTCGTTGCGCCATTAGCAAAGAAGGCGTCGCGAATCGACTGGGCCTGCTGGAACGGTCTCAGCAGCCCTTCACTTCCCGGCAGCGTTTTCCCGTCGATGCCCGGCATAAAGCGCCAGTTGGCCTGCGTGGTGTCCACCTTATTGGTCAGATTGTCGCGGAAGAAAGCGTCCATCAGCCCGGTACCCGGCGCAAACATGCGCGCGAGATCGTCAGGGGTGACCTCGGTGCTGGCGCTGCGTACCAGCGGGTAGCGACCGGCAATCGCCTGACGGCAGAAACCGCCCACTTCAACGTTAATTCGCTTACGTACGTTTTCCAGATCACGACGCTGGGTATCGCTGCTGGCGCCCACCGCCATGTTGCTGAACATGGTTTGCAGCCCGCCCGGCAGACGACCGGCGCTGGCCTGCAGACGGCTGATCGCCTCGCCGCCCGGTGCCGGCATCCCGCTGTTGGCCGCGTCCTGGACGGCGGTCAGGTAACGATAGAGTTCATCCACCTGCTTGAGAAAATCATCAAATACGATGGTCTTCCCCCCCTTCTCCAGCGGCTGCGCCAGCTCAATCATCGGCGCATAGTGGTCGGTGACCAGCTGTTCCGGCGCCTGGGTGACCACGGCGGCCTGGGTCGGCGCTGCGTCATTGTTGCTGAACAGGGCTTCCAGCGTACGGGTGGCGCGGTTGCTTTGATCCTGCGCTTTGCCTGCATCTTCTGGCGCTGGCGCATTGCGTGACAGCGTCAGGACCTGGCTCAGGTTCTGCACCAGACGGCGCAGCGGCGAATTGCCGCCGGAGAGCAGGCGCGCGGTGTTGATACGCTGGGAAAGGTCGGCGCTGTTATTGAGCTGAATGTCGGCGAGGAAGCGATCCCAGTTAGCGATAAAGTCGCGCATGTAGAGCTGGCGCACGGCGTTATCGATCTGCTGCTTATCCTCCTGCGCGGTGGCGGCCCCCAGCACCCAGGCGTCGTCCTCGTGCAGGGCGGTGGTCACGCTGTCAATCTGGCCGTTAAAGCTTTTCCAGTAGCCGTCCGGCGTATACAGACCCGGTACGCCTTCGCTCACCGGCTTGCCGCTTTTGCGGGAAAATACCAGCTCGCTCTGCGGTCCGCCCAGGTCGGAAAGGGAGACCGGCTTCAGGTTGTCATCATGTTCCAGCAGGCGCTTGAGGCGACCGTAGACGCGGGTTGAAAGCGGCTGCTGGTTGATCATCGCTCTTTCGCGGGCAACCAGAGATTCATCCTGCGCGTACGGCGAGGCCTGAATTTTCGGTTCCAGCAGCTGCGTCAGGTGCCATTCAAGCTGCTGCAGCTGCGCCTTCGTGACGTTCTGCGGCAGATTCCGCTGCAGATTGAGCATCACCCACGAATGCAGGAATTTGCCGTCATAGTGCTTCGGCTGATACAGCATCTGATAGGCTTTCAGCGCTTCATAGCTGTATTCCACATCGCTGCCGTTGTCGTTGCGCAGCCAGGTAGTGATGTGCATGGCAACGGCAGGGAGCAGCATCTGATCCAGCGCTTTCTGGTACAGAGACTGCGCGGCATCGCTGACGTCATCCCCGCGATAGAGCCCCATGCGGCGGGATACGGGCGGATCGTTCACATCAAACGCGTCGCTTTTCGGCAGGTCAACCAGCCCGTTCAGCAGCGGCAGCAGATCGAACAGGTCGCGCTGCGGCTGGTTCTGTAGCACTTTGCTCTGCTGGTCGAGCAGCGGAACCTTCGCATCCACCTCTGCCAGATAGGTCTTGTTCTTGGCATAGCTGGTGAGCCACAGACCGCCGAGGATAACCAGCAGGGCCAGCAGCGCCGCGTAACCGGACCAGATCACCGCCCGGTTGCGCAGCTCCCACCAACGGTTTTCACCTGCGATCCCGGCTTCCTGGAAGATGACGTTTTGCAGCAGATTCTTAATGAAGAAACTCTGGCCTTTTGCGCCCGGGATAGGCGCTTCTTTGCTGACCGAATCCCAGTTATCCGCCTCGCCCCCTTCCGGCAGCGACAGAGCGCGGTTCAGTTCGCCCATCACGCGGTCGAACGGCATGCCTTCCTGCGTCCCGCTGGCGAAGTAGATCCCGCGCGGAGAGAACTCGGTTTCGAAGTTGGAGCGGGCAAAGACCGTGCTCAGGTAGTCTGCCAGCAGCGGACGCAGCGCGGCGAACTCCTGCGGGAAGAGATACGCTTCTGCGCGGGTTTTCGCGTCATGCTCTTTCAGCATGGTTTCCGGCAGCCCGGCATCAAGGCGCTGCTGTAGCAGAGAAAACTCCTGCTGGAAGTTGCCCATCAGGTCGTAATCAGCGTGTTTGGTTTGCTCCCACGGCAGCGTAAAGCCCCAGATCTGGTCGCGCTGGGCTTTATCGTAGTCGGCAAACCACGCGCGGAAGCCTTTAAGCAGGTCGGCCTTGGTCACCATCACGTACACCGGGAAGCGGATACCCAGCTGCTCATGCAGCTCGGACAGACGCTGGCGCAGGTTCACCGCCTGCTGGCGGGACGCCTCGGCGGACTGGGTGAGCAGGTCAGAAATGCTGATGGTGATGATGACGCCGTTGATCGGCTGGCGGCGGCGATACTTACGCAGTAACCCCATGAACTCCAGCCATTCGCCGGCGTCCTGCACCTGCTCGCTCTCCTGGGTGGTATAGCGGCCCGCCGTGTCCAGCAGCACCGCCTCATTGGTGAACCACCAGTCGCAGTTGCGCGTGCCGCCAATGCCCCGCAGCGCGGTCTTACCGAAACGATCGGCCAGCGGGAACTGCAGCCCGGAATTGACCAGCGCCGTGGTTTTACCGGAGCCCGGCGCGCCGATAATGACGTACCACGGCAGCTGATAGAGATATTGCGTGCTGAAGCGCTGCGTCCACTGGGCGCCCTGGCCCGCTTTGCTGAAGTGCGCTTTTTTCAGCATCTGCGCGGCTTCATCAAAACGGCTGGCGAGGATCTGCTCCTCGCTGTTCAGCCGCTTCTGCGGATCCGCCGCTTCCGGGCTGGCGGTATTCTCCTTGAGCTTGTCCATCAGCTTGCGGTTCAGCCAGGCGTTGTACAGGCGCGGCAGAATGTGGCCCTGCGCCCAGAGCAGATAGACCACGGCAATGCTGATAATACGGTTCTGCTCAGACTCAAGCGGTCGAGTGTCCACGATGGACAACAGGGGACCAATCATCCAGATCACCGCCGCCAGCGCCGTGACGCCGAGGAAGCTCCACAGAATGCGGTTGGTCAAAATGGAAAGAAGTGTAGTCAGCATTCCTTAGTTTCCTTGCGGCAATCCGTTCAGCTCAGCCTGAGTGTTTTCAGGCGACACCAGCAGAGTAATTTCCACACGGCGGTTACGGGCGCGATTTTCAGGCGTCGTGTTCGGCGCCACCGGGTTAATCTCGCCCCGCCCTTCCGCTTTCACGCGGCCAGGCTGAGAGAGGCTTCCCTGCAGCATTTTCTGTACCGAGCGGGCGCGTTCCAGAGAGAGTTCATAGTTAGAGGCAAAGCGCGCGCTGCGGATCGGTACGTTGTCGCTGTAGCCCACCACCAGAATTTTGCCGCTGACGTTATTCATCGCCTGCGCAATGCGGTGGATGACCGGTTCATAGCGGTCACGCACGACGGTAGAGGCAGAAGCAAACAGCCCGTCGCCCTTCAGGATAACGACGCTGCGATCCGCTTCGTCTTTCACCGCGACCAGGCCAGCCTCGATTTCAGGTTTCAGGAAGCCGCGCAGGTTCAGCACAGCCGGAAGCTGACGCGCCGGTTGCTGAATAGTGGTTTCCGGCAGCTGAGACTGATAAATCTTCGCCAGCACCGGGTTGGTGTTATCGCCAAGACGCCAGTTAAGCACGATATAAAACAGGCAGGCGATAAACCCGGCCAGCGCCACGCAGGCCCACAGGGGAACCATCGGCCGCCAGAGTTTGCGCAGCACCGGACGATCTTCCGGATGGGGTGAAAGCGGCGGCGGATAGCTGCCGCGCACACCGCGGATCATCTGCCACAGCCGCTGCTTGATGGTTTCAAGCTGGGTGCGGCCGTTATCCAGCACCCGATAGCGTCCTTCGAAGCCCAGCAGCAGGCAGTAGTTGATCATCTCCAGCAGCAGAATGTGCTCGCGCGGGTTTTGCGACAGGCGCGCCAGCAGTTGGAAGAACTTCTCGCCGCCCCAGGTTTCGTTATGGAACGTCACCAGCAGACCGTTGCTTGACCAGACGCCGCTGCTGCCCCAGGGGGTGAGCGCGGCGGCCTCATCGAGCGCCGTACACAGGCAGTAACGAGCCCCGACGATCACTTCGTAGGGCAGTCCCGCCTGCTGGCAGCGGACTTCGAAACGGCGAATCTCATCAATCAGGCGCTGGCGTAACGCCACCTGATCGTCATGGGAGATTGAGTGACGGATCTGCGGAATCGCATTGAGCAGCGGATTGGCGGCCGCCACCAGCTGATTGTTGCTACTGGCTCCGGTAAAGGCGGCATCACTGCCGGTGTCCTGTCGTTCCTGCATATTAAGCGCTCGCTTTATTATTCTGTCGGGCTACGGATGGCCCAAAACTCCATATCCAGCCCCGGGAATTCCCCTGCAAGATGCAGGGCGAATGCACCGGACTTATCCATCTCGTGCCACAGCTCGCTGCCCTTCTCCAGTTCAAAGTAGCTATAGCCGGCATGCCACGGGATCTGCGGCGGCGCGACCGGCATGGCGCGCAGCATAATGCCCGGCAGCTGAAGCTGAACCAGATCGCGGATTTTCGAGACCGGCGCGACCTTCATCTGCGCCGGGAAATGGGTTTGCAGGTGTTCGCCTGGCACGTTGGCTTTAACCGCCAGCACGAAGCCGAACTCACGCACCATGCTGGTTTCAGGCACCGTGGCGATGTTCAGGCCGTGAGAGCGTTCGTTAAGCGGCAGCTGAATCGCGTGGTCTTCCATCACCAGCGACAGCCCCTGACGCAGCATCAGCATCAGCTTGCTGAAGCAGTTTGCCAGATCGTCATGATCGTAAATCGGCAGCACGCTTTCAGCGGTACGCTGGGACGTCCAGGTGGCAAGCTCGGTCGCAAACGGCAGCCAGCTGCGCCAGAGCGTTTCCGGATGCAGCAGCGGGAGGGTTTTTAAATGAGAAACCTCGCCCAGATGACGGTTAACCAGCGACAGCAGCGTGAACTCAATCAGCTCGGAGGTATTAAAGCGACCGGGCTGGCGCAAACGACCGCCAATTTGCTGGCTGCGCTGCACCAGCAGACCGTGCAGATCGTTGATCATGCTGTAGATCTGCGGGCTGTTGTTGGCGTTGAGCATCGGCGGGATGTAGCTGTTGTCGAGCCGCACGTGGTTGTCGTTACGCTTCTCGGTCACAAACGCCACGCCGATGGCGGTCCACTCTGCCGTGAGGTCTTTTTCCAGCATCAGGGTCAGACGCAGGCGGCCAAACTGGACGGTGGCATCCCCCACCGACATGGCGTTATCGTCCTCCACCTCTTGCTCGAAAGCGATGAAGCGCGCCAGCGAGGCCGGTTCTTCGCTAAAAATCACCTCTTCTCTCTCGCCGCGACGTACCGGCAGCGCAAGCACCACCTTTTCGTTAGTGAGATTGTCAGGAATTTTCAGCGGTGCAGGGCCGTTGCGCCCGTTACGCACCTGGAAAAAGGTGCCGTCCGGCAGCAAGCCACTGCAGTAGCTCAGGGCAATGCATCCCTGACGAAGCATCGCTTCATCCAGTTCAACGTCGAGAAAGCCCCAGAGATACGACCGCTGTAGTGCGCCCCATTCACGAACATGGTTGAGCAGATAGCTTTCAGTCCGCTGAAAATGGTGTGGACGCAGGAACATGCCTTCGGTCCAGACGACCTTTTCTGCTTTCGTCATGATGATGTGTTTCCTGTTTTGAAGCGCGTTACTGGCTGATGACACGAATGCCGTTCACGTCGAGAAAAACGTTGGCCTGAAGTTCATCTGCGGACCATTTCCAGAACTGGTAGATATGATTTTCGCCAGGCACAGGCAGAGGGAGTGAAACGCGCCATTTTTTGCCATCCAGCACCTGATACTCCGCCATCACGCCGATGTAGCGGGCCTCCGGAGAGCTTTGCCCGCTGAGGGTTTTGGACAGCTGTCCCGGCATCAGGAAGAACACGTCGCTATTCAGCAGATTCGCGCCAAGCGTGGCCGACGCGTTGTTCTGCAGGGAGTAGAAGTCGCTGGACATGAAATCCGCATCGGATTTCAGCAACAGCACCCGGACCTTAAGCGGCGCAGATTCATTGATTTGTGGATGAGCCTGAAACTGCAGATTGTAGCGGGAGGGGTCGCTGTGTGAAGACGACGTACAACCACTGACCAGGGCGAAAATCGCCGCGTAAAAGAATAACCACAGCTTATGAAAATTTTTATTATTCATAAAAATGCGCTCATGAAAGCCGTTTAGTTCAGGATCCAGGTACCGTTAGCGCTGTCTTTGCAGGCTTTGCTGTTGCCATCGACATCGACACAGGTCGCTTTTTTACGCGCCTTTGGACGAATGGCCTGTTTACGCACGGCGGCGTCGTACTGGTCGGCCTTGATCACAGCGCGCATCGGGACGTAACCAATCAGCTGATCGTTGCCTTCGTCGGCAAGCGCCATCCAGTAGTGTTCAACCTGCCCCAGCACCACGTACGTTTTTCCGGTCTCGAGATTACGGATAACTTTGCCGCCGAAGTCAGGTCGGCTCATCAGGGAAGCCGGATACATGGCACGATACGGCTCGTTGACCGGCGTGAACTCCGTCGGCGGCGTCACAGCGTGACGGTGGGTTAAGGTAACGCCGTTGACCTGGCTGGTCTCGATCGTATCGTCGTTGATCACAGGTTTTTGCGGCGCTTTACAGCCCGCCACCGCCATTACAAACAGAAGTGAAAACAGTACGCGCATTTTCATATGCTTTTCCGTAGCGATATTTCGATGATGGAGATAAGGGGATGAAGTTTGACTTAAGTGCTATTGTTAAAATAGCCAGAATATTTTCGGGGCGTTACTATGTTAAGGGCATAGCTACCGCACGAGCCCTTCAGAATAAGGCCCAGCATCTTCCTGACATATTTTGACAAACGGTAAGCAAGTTTACATGAGCTTCGCATCAATTCAATATTTACCGCCGCGTAACTGTTGGTAAATGAAGCAGTCGGAAAATTATAGGATTAATCCTATGAAAAAAAACGATTTGCCCCACCCTTTCTTATTTCCTCACTACAAAACCACATAACATGATGTTTTATCTATTAAAAACACAAAAGAGAACCACTTTCATTAACGCAATAACGCTATTATCGCCACTACCATAATTAGTAGAATTCGCGTTTTTTTGATGTCAAAGGAATATATCGATGATGAATTATTTGTTGCACTAACAGGGTATCTTTAATATTGAACACGCTTCATCACCTGGGTGAGAATATTTCACTTATGCAGCGCTACGTTAATTTCACGTCGCAAAAAAACTGTATATTCGCGCGGTGAAAATTCCACCGTCAGGTATACCTTATATCTGTTATTCATTAAGCATGAGTAAACCTTTCTGTCATTCTCTCAGTTGAAAAATGCGTCCGGGGGTCCGCCAGCCACGAATCGTGGCTATATTTCTCACGCATCAGCTTCATTCGAAGTTTTACTGGTGCTACATCCTTCCTTACTCACCGCCATCTATCTCGCCTACCGACCGATAGATAAGATTTATTATTAAAATGATAAAATTTCGTTATAATTTCTTTAAATATTTAAACATCAAATCACATAAACCGCTGTAATAAAAAGAATTTAAGATAAGGCACTTTCCCGCACCGCATGCGCGTAGCCATACGGTCGTCATTGCTTTCGCTTATTGTCCTGTGCAGCGCTTTTATGGGTTCAGATGTTGTTGACCGAACAAATCAGGAGTGGGTATGAACAAGAAAAGACGCTCGGTGCCAGGCATCAGACACTATGACGGCCCTGCCGGCGGCTGGGGGGCACTAAAAGCGACGGCCATCGCGGTACGTACCCAAATGGATACCCTTGACGCTCCCGCGACGCTGCTGCGCACCAACCAGCCTGACGGCTTCGACTGCCCGGGCTGCGCGTGGCCTGATAAAGAACACAAATCGACGTTCCAGTTCTGCGAGAACGGCGCCAAAGCGGTGACCTGGGAAGCGACCAGCAAACGCGTCACCCCCGCGTTTCTGGCTGAAAACAGCGTCTCCTCGCTGCTGGCAAAATCGGACTTTGAGCTGGAAGGCTACGGTCGACTCACGCACCCCCTGCGCTATGATCGGGCGAGCGACACCTTCCGCCCCGTCGACTGGGACGAGGCGTTTCAACGCATCGGCGAAGTATTGCGCGGGCTCGAACCGGACCAGGTCGAGTTCTATACCTCAGGACGCGCCTCTAACGAAGCGGCGTATCTGTTCCAGCTGTTTGCTCGCGAATACGGCACCAACAACTTCCCCGACTGCTCGAATATGTGTCACGAGGCCACCAGCGTCGGTTTGCCGCGTTCGATTGGCATCGGAAAAGGCACCGTTTCGCTGGACGACTTCGATAAGACCGAGCTGGTGATCTCAATTGGTCACAACCCCGGCACCAACCATCCGCGAATGATGGGGACCCTCCACGAGCTGGCCCGCCGGAACGTGCCGATTATCGTCTTTAACCCGCTGCGCGAACGTGCCCTGGAACGTTTCGCCGACCCGCAAAGCGTGATTGAAATGGCAACCTACAGCTCCACGGATATCGCTTCAACCTATTTCCAGGTGAAGGCCGGGGGCGATGCCGCCGCGCTGAAAGGCATTGCCAAACACCTGCTGGAAATGGAAGCCGAACGCGGTGACGTGCTGGACCACGCATTTATTGCCGAACACACCCAGGGCATTGAGGCGTTCGCCGCCGATATCGCGCAAACCCGATGGGACGAGATCGAGCGCGAGTCGGGCCTGAGCCAGGCGGCGCTCAAAAAGGTCGCCGAAGCCTATGCAAAATCGAAGGCCACCATCATTACCTACGGGATGGGGATTACGCAGCACAACAAAGGTACGGCCAACGTCCGCCTGATTGCCGACGTGCTGCTGCTGCGGGGGAATATCGGCAAGCCCGGCGCGGGAATATGCCCGCTGCGCGGCCACTCAAACGTGCAGGGGAACCGTACCGTCGGGATCAGCGAGAAACCCACGCCGGCATTCCTTAATCGCCTGAAGGACGTGTTCGGCTTTGCGCCGCCGTCGCACCACGGACACGACGCGGTGCAGGCCACGCAGGCGATGATCGACGGCCGCGCAAAAGCGCTCATTTGCCTCGGCGGTAATTTTGCGGTGGCGATGCCCGATCACGAGCGGGGTTTTCCGGCGATGGGTAACCTGGATTTGAGCGTGCACGTCGGCACCAAGCTCAACCGTACCCATCTGCTGGTGGGCAAAGAGACCTTTATTTTCCCGTGTCTTGGCCGTACCGAGCTGGATGTTCAGGCCACCGGCCGCCAGTCCATTACCGTCGAAGACTCGATGTCGATGGTGCATGCTTCATCCGGCAAGCTGAAGCCTGCATCGCCGTTGCTTCGGTCAGAACCCGCTATCGTCGCGGGCATGGCGAAAGCCACCCTGCCGGATACCCGCGTGGACTGGCTGACGCTGGTTGAGGATTACGACCGGATCCGCGATCTGATCGAGCAGACCATTCCGGGGTTTGAGAACTATAACGCGCGGATCCGCGTTCCCGGTGGTTTCCGTATGCCGCTGCCACCGACGCAACGTATCTGGCCAACGGCGACGGGAAAAGCGATGTTCTCGGTGTTCGACGGGGTTCACGAGAACGCCAGCGGTGAAGGTGAGCATGTTCTGCGCCTGATCACGCTGCGCAGCCACGACCAGTACAACACCACCATTTACGCCCTGGACGACCGCTACCGTGGCGTATTTGGCCGTCGCGACGTGCTGTTTATGAACGAAGACGATATGGCGCAGTCAGGGCTGGAACACGGCGACCGCGTGGATATCGAAACCGCCCTGCCCGGCAGCGTTCAGCGTCTGAAAGACATTACCGTGGTGGCGTACAACATCGCGCCGGGGACCGTCGGCGCCTATTATCCGGAAGCCAACGTGCTGGTACCGCTTGATTATCTGGATAAGGACAGCGGTACGCCGTCGTATAAATCCGTTCCGGTTCGCATCACCCTGCGCTCAAAAGAGATCCGCATGCTGTAAGGCTGTTCGCGCAGAGAAAAAGATGGATATTAAACAGTTAAAATATTTAATCGCCCTCGACGAGACCCGCCATTTTGGCAAGGCGGCCTCGCAGTGCAACATCACCCAGCCGACCCTCTCCATGCGCATCCGCAGCCTGGAGGAGGAGCTCGGGCTGGTATTGATTGTGCGCGGGCAGCGCTTTGAAGGGTTTACGCCGGAGGGTGAACGCATCCTCGCGTGGGCCCGCTCGCTGCTGGCCGCGCATGACGGGCTACAGGCGGAAGCCGCGCTGTGCAAAGGCCAGGTGGTGGGTGAACTCCGTCTGGGGATGGTGCCGCTGGCGAGCGTGGATCCGATGATTTTTATTCGCCATTTGACGCAAAAATACCCGGAGCTGACCTACAGCCTCTATTCTATGTCCTCCGCGCAGATTGCCGACGGCGTCAGCCGCAACCAGCTTGAACTGGGAATTTGCTACCTCAACAGCATTGACACCAGCCAGTTCGATATTATCCAGCTTCCCAAAACGAAAATGGGCCTGCTGCACGACGTCCGTCATTTCCAGCTCGGTCAGGAGACATTGACCTGGCGCGATCTGACGGATTTTCCGCTGGGGTTCCTGACCAAAGGGATGCACTACCGGGCGCATATGGAGGCCAGCTTTAAATCTGCCGGCATCGAACCGAGGTCCGTTTTCGAGAGCGACTCCACGTTCCAGATCATTCAGGCGGTGCAAAGCGGCGTATGCTGCGCCGTGATGCCGCTGAACAACGGACTGGAAGATCTGAACAGCCATTTCAGGATTGTCCCCATCGCTGACGCGAACATTGAGGCCCCTGTCGGCCTGATTATGCGCAGGCAAAAGCCTATCTCCTCGCTGGCGCTGCGCTGTTTTACCGACGCGCAGGAGATTTATCACGCGGACAATGAGGCGTAGGCCTCGCGCGTCACCACGCTAAAACCGCCGATCAGCACCGCGTCACAAATCGCCCGATGTTCCGGTGAACTGACCAGCGCATGGAGCGCATCGCGAATGACGCTAAGCGTTTCAGGTGAGGTGTTAAGCGAAGCGATCAGCGGCAGTCCCGGCGTCAGCGGGGTCTGGTCAATGATCGCCAGCCCCGCAAGCCGTTCCGGCTCATGGCGCTGCAGCAGTGCCCAGGTCACGCAGTCGATGGCCGCGATATCCCCTGCCCCGCGTTTCACATCAATCAGCGACTGGCGATGGCTGCCGCTAAAGGACGTTTGCGCGAAAAATGGACCGCCACTCAACAGGGGAGCCACTTTTTTTCGCAGCGCATTGTAGCCAGACTGGGAATCCGCAGAGTTACAGACCGCCCGTCGTCCGCGAAACTCCGCCAGCGTCAGGTGCCGATCCTCCTCGCGCACCACCAGAAAGCTGCGGTACTGGATCCCTTCGCAGCCCGGTGCCGTGTAGTGAAAACAGCCGACCACCTGCACGTCCGGGAGCTGCGTGACGAGCGGGTAACCGCAGGTCTGGCTGAGGATAAGCCCGGGCTGTTGCCAGTGCGTGAGCAGATCGGACTCCGGACAGTCGGGGACATCATCGACGGGCACACCGCGTGCAGCCAGCAATCCCTTAACCGCCAGCCAGAGCGCGCGCGTGTCGGCGCGATCCACCGCATACATGGGAAACGCCAGCAGGTTACTCATACCCTTCTCCCTGTTGTTTTCCGGGGTGTACGGTGACGTCGACGGGTCTGACCCAGAACCGGCGCAGCCATTCACCGTAGCCTCTGACGAGAAAACCGCGGTTACGCTGCTGGTACGCCTCCCGGTTTTGCTGGTAGATCGTCTTCAGCCCGTACCAGGGAACGCCCGGCAGATCGTGATGTACTGAATGGTAGTTGAGATTCAAAAACAGCACCCGCCAGAACAGCCCGGCCTCGTTAATGACGGAGCGCGCCAGCGGATCGTCCGCCGCGCGATGTTCGAAAAACGATCGCACCTTGGTCAGCGCGAGCGCGGGATAACTGACCGCAAGCACGAACCAGACGGGTGAAAAATCGATATGCGTCATCCAGACGAAGAGTACCGCCAGCAGCGTGATGTGAACCAGCCACATCGTCATCGCCCTCAGGTGAAGATGACGAAACGCCGCCGCGGCGCTGCCCAGCGTCTGGACGATATCCAGCAGCGGCGCCAGCAGAAGCCGCCCGGCAAAGGTATTTCGGGCCCGGATCAGGCGCTTCTGCCTGGGGGAAAAGCGCCCCCAACTCTCGTCGGTAAAATAGTACGACTCCGGGTCATCCACCGGATGGGTCAGGCTATGGTGCCGATGATGGGCAAGATGGGAGTCCCGGTACAGGCCGTACGGATACCAGACCGCCAGCGGGAGCGTGCCAAACAGCTGGTTAAGCCAGGCAAAACGCGTGGGGTGTCCGTGGATCAGCTCATGCTGCAGGGACATGTACCAGGTGCTAAACCAGACGAGCAGCAGCGTGGCGGGCAGCAGGCCGAGCGTTTGCCAGAACGTCAGCGTGCCAAACCAGCCTGCATAAACAGTGATAATCAAAAGCCAGGTGGGCAGTTCGCTTCGCCATATAAAACCCGATGCAAGATGGCGGATTTGTTCGCGTTGTTGCGGATGTAAATAGAGGGAGCTTCGTTGACTCATTCCTTCAGACGCCGTTTCGCCAGAGACAGAGCCCTGACGATCGGGGATTACGCCTGAAATAACAAAGAACTTAAATCGCTTTGCTTTGCCAGAAACACAGAGCGCACGCGTCGCTTGACTTATTCTGTGATAAAGGTACTTTTCAGGACATGAAGAAGATCCTGATCATCGTTCCCGACGGCGGCATGCTGTTTGAAGCCGCCGGTATCGCCGACATTCTGATGCAGGCCAACCGGCTGCATCCGGAAGGGCTTGCGCAGCCCCGCTACCGGATTATCATCGCCACCACGCAGCCTCACCAGGTGATCCACGGCCAGTCCGGCCTGAACCTGCTGGCGGACTATCGTCTGCCAGAGCTGGATCCGCGTGAACCGCTGGATACCATTATCATCACCGGACGCGGCATGAACGAGCTGGAGAGCACGGCGGTGGTCGACTGGCTGCACCTCGCTGCACCGCATGCCCGGCGGGTAGCCTCTATCTGCGGCGGCGCGATGCTGCTGGCCCAGACCGGCTTGCTGGACGGTCGTCGCGCCACCACCCACTGGCGGCTGCTGGAGACGATGCAAACCCAGTATCCGGCTATCCACGTCGAAGGCGGTCCGCTGTATATTCAGGACGGCCCCATCTGGACCTCCGGCGGCGTAAGCTCCGGGTTCGATCTGACCCTGGCGCTGGTGGAGGACGACTACGGATTTACCCTCGCCCGCGACGTGGCGCAGGATATGGTGATGTATCTGCGTCGTCCCGGCGGCCAGCTGCAGTTCAGTCGTTACAGCCTGCAGCAGCCCGGCGCATCGGGCCCGATAAGCGAACTGCAAACCTGGATCCTGCAGAACCTCACCGCCGATCTGTGCGTGGAAAATCTGGCCGAGAAAGCGGCAATGAGCCCGCGTAACTTCACCCGCGTGTTTACCCGCGAGGCCGGGGTCTCTCCTGCCCGCTACGTGAGCGAAGCGCGTCTGGCCGCCGCCCGCCAGCTGCTTGAGCAGACCCATGACTCCCTGGAGCGCGTGGCTGAGCAAAGCGGGTTTGGCACCAGCATTAATTTGCGCCGCATCTTTGAGAAACAGCTTCACCTTACCCCCGGCGAGTACCGCCAGCGATTCCACTGCCGCAAGATGGCGTAATCTGATCCTTTTTTGTCGTTTACGCCAACCGGCCCGAGGCCTACAGTGACTCCAGACAACAGAGATAAGGAGTGCACCATGGTTAAGGTCGGTATTAACGGTTTCGGCCGTATCGGACGTAATTTCCTGCGCGCGGCGCTGGGTAACCCGGATCTGCAGATTGTGGCCATTAACGATCTGACGGACAGTAAAACCCTCGCCCACCTGCTGAAACATGATTCCCTTCTGGGCAAGCTGCCCGCGCCCGTTGAAGCGGCAGAAGGCGCGCTGCAGGTAGACGGGCAGCGGATCACGGTGTTTAGCGAACGCGAACCGGCGAATATTCCGTGGCGTGATGTCGGTGCCGACGTGGTGATTGAGGCCACGGGCTTCTTTACCGAGCGGGAGAAAGCGGCGGTACATATCACCCACGGTGGCGCTAAGCGCGTCATCATTTCCGCTCCCGGGAAGAACGACGACCTGACGATTGTGATGGGCGTTAACCATGACCAGTACGATCCCGCCCTGCACGCGGTGGTAAGCAACGGGAGTTGCACCACCAACGGTCTGGCACCGGCCGCGCAGGTGCTGCACCAGCAGTTCGGGATTGAGCATGGCCTGATGAACACGACGCACGCCTACACCAACAGTCAGGCGCTGCACGATCAGCCGGAGAAAGATCTGCGTGGCGCACGCGCGGCGGCGCTGTCGATTGTGCCCTACTCCAGCGGCGCAGCGAAAGCGCTGGGGAAAGTCATACCCTCCCTGGATGGCAAGCTGACCGGGTACTCCCTGCGCGTGCCGGTGCCTGTGGTGTCGATTGTCGATTTAACCGTGACGCTGAGCCGCAACGTGACCGCCGAAGAGGTGAATGACGCGTTCCGCAACGCGGCCGCCAGCGGGCCCCTGAAAGGCATTCTGGGGTATAGCGATGAGCCGCTGGTCTCCAGCGATTACCAGGGCGACCCGCGATCGTCGATTATCGACGGGCTTTCCACGCTGGTCATTGGCGGGAACATGGTGAAGATCCTGGCGTGGTATGACAATGAGTGGGGCTTCTCCAACCGCCTGGTGGATCTGGCGGTGCTGATGGATAAGAAAGGGCTGTAAGCCTGAGGCCGGGTGGCGCTAACGCTCACCCGGCAAAAAATCATTCCGCTTTCACTTTCACACCCATAAACACAATCACCATCGCCATCACCAGCAGGAAACCGCTTCCCGCGAATACGCCGCTGGCGCCGTTGAGGTCAAATACTGCCCCGCCTCCGGCCGCACCGGCGCTTATCGCCAGCTGGATTGAGGCCACCAGCAGCCCCCCTGCACTTTCGGCTTCATCCGGGACAGTGGTGGCAAGCCAGGTTGACCAGCCCACCGGAACCAGGCCAAATGCAAAGCCCCACAGCGCGACCAGCAGACCGTCCAGCATGGCCAGATGACCAAAGGCGACCATCATGAGCGCGAGAACGCCCATCGCAAACGGCACCAGCGCCAGCGTCAGGCGCAGATTGCGTGCCAGCAGATGCCCGGCAACGGAGGTGCCCACAAAGTTGGCAATACCAAAGCCCAGCAGGATCAGTGAAATGGTCTCCACGCTCGCCTGGCCCACCGTCTCCAGGAACGGACGCAGGTAGGTAAAGAAAGCGAAATGGCCGCTGAAGATCAGAATGGTTGCCAGCATGCCGCCGATCATCCCCGGACGACGCAGCACGCGGAACAGCGTACTCAGGCTGCCGCTGCTTTCCGGCTTCATGGACGGCAGGACCCAGAGCTGCCACAGCAGCGCCAGCATGCTTGGCAGAATGCAGAGGATAAATACGTTACGCCATCCGATCAGGCTGCCCAGATAGCTGCCGAGCGGCGCCGCGACTACCGTGGCAATCGATACGCTGGAGAAGATCACCGCCAGCGCCTTCGGCACTTTATCCGCCGGAACCAGACGCATCGTCGTGGCCGTCGACATCGCCCAGAATCCCCCGATGGCTACCCCCAGCAGCAGGCGCCCCATCAGCAGGACGTGCAGGTTGGGCGCAAAGGCCACCAGCAGGCTGGAGATAATTTGCAGCACCGAGAAAAACATCAGCACCCAGCGGCGGTCGATACTTTTGGTTGCCGGGGTGATCAGCAGCCCGGTGACCAGCGCCACCAGCGCGGTGGCGGTGACGGCCTGCCCGGCCATCCCCTCGGTCACGCCCAGGCTCGCGGCCATTGGCGTTAACAAACTGGCCGGCAGAAATTCTGCCGTAATCAAACCAAATACCCCCAGCCCCAGTGAATAAACGGCCCGCCAGGCGGGTTTTGCAGGCGCTACCGCCTCGCTCGCCGCGACACATGAACTCATCTGTTGATCTCCCGTTATAAAAATGTGACTACAGTCGCAAAAGAATAGAAGGTTCACCCTGGACGATCTATGACATATAATCTCCACTTATTGATTATTCGTCCGGAGTTGCGCCATGACCGTACAGTCACCCGATTTAATCAGCGAACTTTTACGCGGCATGCGCCTGTCAGGCGTGAAATACCGGCGCATTGAAGCCAGTGCGCCATTTGGCGTCGCGTTTCATCAGGCTCCCGGCCGGGCGCAGTTTCATTTTGTGAGCCACGGTAGCGCCCTGCTGCGCATGGAGAGCGGAGCAACGTTCGAACTGAGCGGTGGCGACGCCCTCTTTATTCCCGGCGGGAATTCCCATGCCCTGCTCTCTGACGAGGAGGCCCCTCTTACCCCTGTCAACGCCTTTCCGAGCGAGCCTATCTGCAGCTCGGTCTGCGCCATCACCTGCGAGCCCTGCCCGGAGAGCGAGAACACCCTCATCTTTAGCGGGTGCATGGATTTTGAGCTGGGCGGAATGCAGCCGCTGATCAAGGCAATGCCGGAAGTGATGATGGTCAGCCGGTTGATGTCCACCTGGCCTGAGATCCATCCGCTGCTGGCGGCGATGGAGCGGGAGTCCGTGGCGCGTCAGGCCGGGTTCGCCGGGATCCTTGCGCGACTGGCCGACGTGGTGGCGGCGTTAATTGTGCGCGGCTGGGTTGAAGGCGGCTGTGGTAAAGCCACCGGCTGGGTGCAGGTTTTGCGCGACCCGCGCCTGAGCCGGGCCATTTACGCCATGCACCAGCAGCCGGGCCTGAACTGGAGCGTCGCGGATCTGGCAAAAGAAGCGGGCACGTCCCGCTCCGTGTTCGCCGAACGGTTTCTGGCCGCGACGGGAACCACTCCGGCAAAATATCTCAGCGAGCTGAGGATGCGCCTGGCCATTCAGTACATTCGCCATGAAAATCAGCCGATAGAAACCGTCGCGCTGCGGCTGGGGTACGGCTCTCTGGCGGCATTTAGCCGGGCATTTAAGCGTATTATTGGACATGCGCCGGGCACGCTGCGGGAAGCCAGCCAGACGCCGGAAGAGGTCTGACTGGCCAGCAATATTTAACGCGAAGCGGGCAATATTCGTCTAAGGTTTTCAGGTGATTGACAACAGCGGTCACGCTGTTTAGTGAAGACAGGAGACGAACTGATGATAAGACCTCGTACACTACGCCCCGCGTTCTTGCCCCTTGCGTTAGGCGGCGCGCTGCTCGGCGTAACGACATTCGGTTATGCCAACGATAGCCCCGCAGCCCAGACAGCCTCACCCGATATTTTGCTGGGCCCGCTGTTTAACGATGTGCAGAGCGCCAAACTGTTTCCCGATCAGAAAACCTTTGCGGATGCCGTCCCCAAAAGCGACCCGCTGATGATTCTGGCGGACTATCGGATGCAGCACACGCAGTCCAGCTTTGACTTACGCCACTTTGTCGACATGAACTTTACGCTCCCTGCGGAAGGGGAAAAATATGTTCCGCCTGCTGGACAAAGTCTACGTGAGCATATTGACGATCTCTGGCCCGTACTGACGCGCACCACGGATAAAGCCAGCAACAAATGGGATTCCCTGCTGCCGTTACCCAAACCTTACGTTGTGCCCGGCGGACGTTTCCGCGAGGTCTACTACTGGGACAGCTATTTCACCATGCTGGGCCTGGCAGAGAGCGATCATTGGGACAAAATCAGCGACATGGTGGATAACTTTGCCTATGAGATTGACACCTTCGGCCACATTCCCAACGGCAACCGCAGCTATTACCTGAGCCGATCCCAGCCGCCGTTCTTCTCGCTGATGGTGGAACTGCTGGCAACGCACGACAGCGATGCGCTGAAGAAGTATCGTCCGCAGATGGAGAAAGAGTATGCCTACTGGATGGACGGCGTCGACGCCCTTCAGCCGGGTCAGGCCAACAAGCGCGTGGTGAAGCTGGATGACGGCGCTGTTCTCAACCGCTACTGGGATGACCGCGACACTCCGCGCCCGGAGTCCTGGCTTGACGATGTGAATACCGCCAAAAGTAACCCTAACCGACCGGCAACTGAGATCTACCGTGATTTGCGTTCCGCCGCGGCCTCGGGATGGGACTTTAGCTCCCGCTGGATGGACGATCCGCAAAAACTCGGCACCATCCGGACCACCAGCATTGTGCCCGTGGACCTGAATGCCCTGATGTTCAAGATGGAAAAACTGCTGGCGCGAGCAGGCCAGGAGAGTGGCGACGCCGCCAGCGCAAGCAAATACGAGGCGCTGGCAACGGCGCGTCAGAAAGCCATCGAGAGCCACCTGTGGAATGATAAAGAGGGCTGGTACGCGGATTACGATCTGAAGAGCAAGAAGGTACGCAATCAGCTCACGGCAGCAGCCCTGTTCCCGCTTTACGTGAAGGCGGCGGCGCAGGATCGGGCCGATAAAGTCGCCGCGGCAACCTCATCGCGCCTGTTGAAACCGGGCGGTATTGCGACCACCACCGTCAACAGTGGCCAGCAGTGGGATGCACCAAACGGTTGGGCCCCGCTGCAATGGGTGGCCGCGGAAGGGCTGCAGAATTACGGGCAAGAGAAGGTCTCGATGGATGTGACCTGGCGCTTCCTGAAAAACGTTCAGCATACGTACGACCGGGAAAAGAAACTGGTCGAGAAATATGACGTGTCGACAACCGGTACGGGCGGCGGCGGCGGCGAATATCCGCTGCAGGACGGCTTTGGCTGGAGCAACGGCGTGACGCTGAAGATGCTGGATCGGGTCTGCCCGAAAGAGAAACCGTGCGACAGCGTGCCGGAGAATCGGCCTGCGGCGAATGATGAGGTGGCGCCGGTAAAAGCGACGGCGCAGTAAGTGAGTATTGCCGGGTGGCGGCTACGCCTTACCCGGCCTACTTTTGCTAACCCTCTTCCCACCGGGAAAGGGATCCCCAGTAATTTTTAAGCAGAAGCAATAACGTTGTGACAGAACGACTGAAGGCTTTCAGCGATGCTCTGGTCCGGCTGTAAATCGCTGAGGCGTTTGCCTTCCGGCCGGGGCGAGGCGCATGGATGCGCCGAGAGGGCGGGCTTTACAGGGATGTTACCTCCGCCCGTCCCCGATAAGTCGGAAGGAATACGCCGAGGGCACCGCGAAGCGGCGATTTACCGCCGGGAGCCCGGGTCGCCAGGGTGGTGGCGACTGAGCCACCCTGGCACGTTCACAGGCCCTGTCGTTACAGAGTAGCAAGGAACATAAAGTGAACGGAATAACCACCACAGCCGTATGTTCCCCCTCACCCCAGCCCTCTCCCCTAAGAGGAGAGGGGGCAGTCCGATTGCGTATTTTGTTGGGGCTCCCCTGGTTCCTTAGAAACTGTAACTCGCCCCTAGCTGATACGTTCTGTCACGCCCAATCCAGCAGTTGGTCGCGTCGTAGCAGGTCAGCGTCTCTTTATTGGTGATATTCTGCGCGCTGGCTTTAAGCGTTAGCCCTGCCAGCGAGGGCAGGATCTCGCCCATCCGGTACGAGGCCGCCAGATCGTACTGGGTAGTGCCGCCCAGCTTACCCGCATCGTTTGCCGGAGAGATTTCCATCGGGCCGGTATAGCGTGCGCCCGCTCCCAGCATTAGCCCTTTCAGCGGCGTGTTCTCAAAGGTGTAATCCCCCCAGAGGTTGAAGGCATTCTCCGGCACCTGCGTTGGCCGTTTCCCTTTGTACTTGTCATCTTCCGTATTGATCGCGTGGGTGTAGGCATAGTTAGCAATCAGCGTCAGGTTGTCCGCCGGGCGGCTGATGGCAGACAGCTCTGCCCCTTTGGATTCCACCTCCCCGGTCTGACGATAGTTCAGGAAGCCCGGATCGGAGGTGACGACATTTTTCTGACGGATGTTGAACACCGAAGCGGTAAAGGTGGTGGCGTAGTCGGCCAGCAGATATTTCACTCCACCTTCCACCTGCTTGCTGGTGGTCGGCTTGACGTCTTTCGCCGCGAGCGTTCCCTTCGGTGACACCGGCGCAAAGCCTTCGGAATAGCTGATAAACGGTGACAGACCATTATCAAAGGCGTAAAGCGCGCCCAGACGTTTGGTGACGCGATCCTGTGATACCCAGTCCTTATCACCGTTTTGCAGATAATTGGTGTTCACGGAGCGATAATCGTCGTAGCGCAGGCTACCCAGCAGATTTAAGCCATCCCACTCCATCTGATCCTGCAGGTAGTAGCCGTTCTGCTGATAGCTCAGCCGGTTTTTCTGGGCGGTATACAGCCCTAATGCGCTTTCACTGATTTGCGAATAGTCAGGATGACGCATATCCATGCCCGGCGTGGTCGACGCGTAACGGTAGTGGAAATGGGAGTTCAGCTTCTGGTAGTCAAACCCGGCCAGCAGATGGTGTTTCCAGTCGCCCAGCGCCACGGTTTTAGTCACCTGGTTGTCGATGTTGAAGCTCTGCAGATCTTCATCGGTGGTGTAGGCAAAGCGGTTGAGCTGATAGACCTCACTCCCGGTGCCCGTTGCATAGACGCTGCGCTGATGCGTGTCGACGTCGAAATAGCGCGCCTTCTGGTTAAAGCCCCAGCCGCTGTCGAACGCATGTTCAAAGCTGTAGCCCAGCATCCACTGACGCTGCTTAAACCCATTCCACTCATCACCGGCGTAATCGCGCTTGCCCGCGTATTTCGAGCGCAGATAGGCGAGCGGCAGCGGGTTTGACGGCGTCAGGCTCGGAGAGTTCTGCGCCAGCGCGTCCAGGGTAAGGCGGGTTTTGCTGTCGGGCTGCCAGGTGACGGACGGAGCAACCAGATAGTTTTCATACCGGGTGGTGTGCGGTTGATCGTCGTTTTCCGTCGCCTTACCCAGCAGACGGTAGTTCCAGTCGCTGTCGGCAATCTGCCCGGTTGAATCGAGATAGCCCTCTTTCAGGTTGCGGTTGCCTGTGTTAACGCCGATCTCCGTTCGGGCTTCTCGCTGCGGCTTTTTACTCTGGATATTCACCAGCCCGCCCGGCGAACCACCGCCGTAAAGGACCGATGAGGGACCTTTCAGGATATCAACGCTGTCGATCAGCAGCGGATCGATGCGCGCTTTGGTATTACCGGTGACGTTATAGGGCAGCTGCAGCCCGTTGTAGAACTCCTGGTCGACGGTAAAGCCACGAATTTTATATTCGCTCATATAGGAGGTATTCCCCCGCACCTCGGTTGAGACGCCCGGAGCATAGCGCAGGATTTCATTCACCGAATTCGCATGGCGTTTTTCAATTTCCGGCGCAGAGACGGTCGTGATGACCTGCGGCGTTTTACTTTCAGCAACGGCCGACTTCGTGGCGCTGTTCGTCCAGGCCGGCAGCGCGCTGCCCTGCTCTGCGCCGGTGACGACGATAGTGGATTCTTCGGCGAATGCCGGAACGTGCAGTGCGAGCGTGACGGCACCTGCCAGAGTGCATAGCGTAAAACGTGAGGGAGTCATAATGTCGTCTTGTTGTTAGATGCGATACGGAACGACAATTATTATCATTTAGATTAACAAATCAATACGCAGGCAAAAAAACGGCCCTCCGCAGAGAGCCGTTTAAGTCATGTTATGCTCGTCGCAGTAACCTGAATATGCCCAGCACCACAATGGCGCCCACGACAGCGACCAGAAAACTGTGCAGGTCAAAACCACTTATGTTGCCTCCGAAGCCAAACATCGTCGCCAGCCAGCCGCCCACAACCGCACCAACGACCCCGAGTACACAGGTCAAAATAAAGCCGCCGCCATCGTTTCCCGGCATGATCAATTTCGCGATAGCGCCAGCAATAAGACCAAAGATAATCCAGGCGATGATACCCATAGCGATGCCCTCTTGCAGGTTTAACGCATGCGCAGAAAACCTTCTGCACAGCTAACTTAAGTATAGGTCATCGCCGGAAAACCATTTTCATCTCACCGACTTATCTTTACGCAAACAGGCAAAAAAAACTCACCGGTTTGTATTAAGTTTCATTGCAGATTGCCGATAACGCTAAGACAGTCTGTCATCAATCAAGGAGCCATCCGGCGTGAGTCATTACAGTGAGCAGTTCCTCAAGCAAAATCCGCTGGCTGTATTAGGGGTATTACGCGACCTGCAAAAAGGTGAAGTGCCGCTGCGCATCAGCTGGTCGAATAATCAGTTCATCAGCAAGATCCTTGACGCCTCGCAGGAGCGGCTGGTGATTGATTTAGGCAGTCAGGAGTATGAAAACCGCGCGGCGCTGAAGGCGGAGAATATCGCGGTGATGGCCGAAACGCAGGGCGCCAAAGTGGAGTTTGTCCTGTCGCGACTGGAACTGAGCGAGTACCAGGGACTCCCTGCTTTTGCTACCCCACTTCCCACCAATCTCTGGTTTGTTCAGCGTCGTGAATATTTCCGCATTAGCGCTCCGCTTCACCCCGCCTATTTTTGTAAGGCCAAAATGCCGGATAAAAAAGAGATCCGCTTCCGCCTCTTCGATCTGTCGCTGGGCGGCATGGGTGCGCTGATGGATACGCCGAAACCCGACGGACTGGTAGAAGGCATGCGGTTTACGCAAATTGAACTGGATATGGGGGGCTGGGGTCGTTTTTATTTCGATGCACAGCTGATTGCCATCAGCGACCGTACCGTCGTGGACAGCAAAAATGAAACCATCACCACCCCGCGTCTGAGCTTCCGCTTCCTGAACGTCGGGCCCGGTGCAGAGCGTGAGCTTCAGCGCATCATCTATTCGCTGGAGCGGGAGGCGCGGGAACGCGCAAATAAAGTTCTGTAAGAAAATCGGGCAGCGTGACCGCCGCCCGTCTGCGGCATTACATGGCATCCATCGCTTTCTGTACTTTCCAGATATAACGAGGCGCCTGTGGTGCCGGGTGATTTTTCGCCACATGCTCAAAGAATTCGTCTTTGTCCATGCCGTTAATCTCTTCTATCGCCTCTTTGCGGTCAGAGGAGAAGGTTCTGAGCAACGCGCCGGCACCGTTAACATAAGAGACCACCAGCGCGTACTGCATTACCTCCGGATCCTTAATGCCCTTCAGCACGCCGTGCTCCATGATGCTCAGATAAGCCGTGCCCATTGAAATGTTACGTTCCGGGTTCTTCAGCTCGCTGGTTGACGGCTGACCGCTCCAGCCCATATAGCGGTAAACTTCTTTCCCCGCCGTTGACGCTTTAAGCTGCATCAGCCCCACCGCGTTGGATTTGCTGACAAGCGTGGGGTTACCGCCGGACTCCACCGCAATGATCGCCGTGATAAGACGCGGACTGACGCCCCAGGCCTTCCCGGCTTGTTCACTGATCGGCATCCATTGCATGGCCCGTTTCACCGGCACTTCCGGGTTCCAGGGTGGGTTTTGATAATCATGTTTTGAACTACAGCCAGCAAGCAACACAATCAAAAAAGCAAACCATCTCAATTTCACGTCATCTATCCTTATAGCCGGTCATCGCGGTGCGCCGCCTCTTGAAGCAGGCGTCGTATACGCGGCATGATATAGACAATTAGTTTCTCATTCAGCAAGGAATTGCCATGTCTCAGTTTCATCTCATCGCGCCGTCGGGCTACTGCATTAACCAGGACGCGGCGCAGCGGGGCGTTCAGCGTTTGCTGGAATCGGGTCATCAGGTAGAAAATCAGACGATTATCCCCCGCCGCCAGCAGCGTTTTGCCGGTACAGAAGCGCAGCGGCTGAATGATATCAACAGCCTGGTGAACCTGAAGGGTGAAAACCGGATTGTGCTGGCGGTGCGCGGCGGATATGGCGCGAGCCGGCTGCTGGAGAGCATTGACTGGCAGGGTCTGGCGCAGCGCCAGCAGCAGGATCCGCTACTTATATGCGGCCACAGCGATTTCACCGTCATCCAGCTAGGGCTGCTGGCGCTGCATAACGTTATCACCTTCAGCGGCCCGATGCTGGCCGGTAACTTCGGCGCCCCGGAGCTGAATGCGTTTACCATGGAACACTTCTGGCGCGCGCTGCTCAATCCCACCTACAGCGTGGAGTGGCAAGGCAAGGGGCCGCACTGGGAATGCGAAGGTCAGCTCTGGGGCGGCAACCTGGCGATGCTGGTTTCGCTTATCGGCACGCCGTGGATGCCGCACATTGAGGACGGCATTCTGGTGCTGGAAGATATCAACGAACATCCGTTCCGCGTCGAGCGCATGCTGTTGCAGCTCTATCATGCCGGTATTCTTGAACGCCAGTCCGCGATTGTGCTGGGCAGCTTCAGCGGTTCTGCGCCGAATGACTATGACGCGGGTTACTCCCTGGAGACCATGGTTGAGTTCATTCGCTCGCGGCTGGATATTCCGGTCATCACCGGTCTGGATTTCGGCCATGAGCAGCGCACCGTGACCCTGGCACTGGGGGCACACGCCTCGCTGATCCACAATGATTCCGGCAGTCAGCTGACCATCAGCGGCCATCCTGTCATAAAGGCATAAAAAAGCCGTTATACCCCCTTAATAAAACGCTGTTGCCGTCGTTAATATGTTAGGGTTTTAGTAACAGCGTTAACATTGAGGTGGGAGTAAGAGAACATTGGATGCCGCAGCGATAATCAGCCTTTTCATTTTGGGTTCGGTCCTTGTAACCAGCAGTATTTTATTAAGTTCATTTTCATCGCGTCTCGGCATACCTATTCTTGTCATTTTCCTCGCCATCGGCATGCTGGCCGGCATTGATGGCATTGGCGGTATCCCTTTCGATAACTACCCTTTCGCCTACATGGTGAGTAACCTCGCGCTGGCGGTGATCCTGCTGGACGGCGGGATGCGCACCCAGGCGAGCTCCTTCCGCGTGGCCCTGGGGCCCGCGCTGTCGCTCGCCACGGTCGGCGTGCTGATTACCTCTGGCCTCACCGGAATGATGGCCGCGTGGCTTTTCCATCTCAATATCATGGAAGGTTTGCTGATTGGCGCGATTGTTGGCTCAACCGATGCGGCAGCAGTATTTTCCCTGCTTGGCGGAAAAGGGCTTAACGAACGCGTGGGCTCAACGCTTGAGATTGAATCCGGCAGTAACGATCCGATGGCGGTGTTTCTCACCATCACGCTTATCGAGATGATTCAGCAGCACGAAAGCGGGCTGAGCTGGACGTTTGCGTTACATATCCTGCAGCAGTTCGGCCTGGGGATTGTCATCGGCCTGACAGGGGGATATCTGCTCCAGCAGACGATCAACCGTATATCGCTTCCTCTGGGGCTTTACCCGCTGCTGGCGCTGAGCGGCGGCATTCTCATTTTTGCCGTCACTACCGCAGTGGACGGCAGCGGCATTCTCGCTGTCTACCTCTGCGGGTTCCTGATGGGCAACCGCCCTATTCGTAACCGGCATGCCATTTTGCAGAACTTCGACGGTCTGGCCTGGCTTGCGCAGATCGGCATGTTTCTGGTGCTGGGTCTTCTGGTAACGCCATCGGACCTGCTGCCGATCGCCGTTCCGGCGCTGCTGCTCTCTGCATGGATGATCTTCTTTGCCCGTCCGCTGTCGGTATTTGCAGGCCTGCTGCCGTTTCGTGGCTTCAACCTGCGCGAGCGGATCTTCATCAGCTGGGTGGGCCTGCGCGGCGCGGTGCCGATTATCCTTGCTGTGTTCCCGATGATGGCCGGTCTGGATAACGCGCGGCTGTTCTTTAACGTGGCGTTCTTCGTGGTGCTGATTTCGCTGCTGTTCCAGGGAACCTCGCTCGGGTGGGCGGCGAAAAAAGCCAAAGTGGTGGTCCCTCCCGTGGGCTGGCCGGTCTCCCGCGTGGGGCTCGACATTCATCCGGAGAACCCGTGGGAACAGTTCGTCTATCAGCTGAGCGCCGACAAATGGTGCGTGGGGGCTTCACTGCGCGATTTGCACATGCCGGCCGAAACGCGCATTGCCGCTCTGTTCCGCGACAACGTTCTGCTGCACCCTACCGGCAGCACCCGCCTGCGCGAAGGGGATATTCTCTGCGTGATTGGCCGCGAGCGCGACCTGCCCGCGCTGGGCAAACTGTTCAGCCAGTCGCCTCCGGTGGCGCTGGATCAGCGTTTCTTCGGCGATTTTATTCTGGAAGCCAGCGCCAGGTTTGCCGATGTCGCGCTGATCTACGGCCTGGATGAAGGTGCTGAAGACGGAGATAACCAGCAAACGCTAGGCGAAATCATCCAGCAGCGGCTTGGCGCTGCCCCGGTCGTGGGAGACCAGGTGGAGTTTGCCGGGATGATCTGGACCGTTGCCGAAAAAGAAGATAACGCGGTGCGGAAAGTCGGTTTGAGGCCGATGGAAGAGGAAGCGGAGTAGCGGTTTTTTTGCCGGGTGGCGGCTTCGCCTTACCCGGCAAAAAAACTTCGAACGTAGGTCGGGTAAGCGTTAGCGCCACCCGACACAAACATTCGTTACACCGTCACAACCGGCACTCTCGGTGCCAGCGCGCACATCAATTCGTACCCCACCGTGCCCGCCGCGGCAGCAACGTCATCAATCTTAATTTCGTTACCCCACAGCTCGACCGGCGAACCGATGCCCGCCTGCGGGCATGGCGTCAGGTCAACGGCCAGCATATCCATTGATATGGTGCCCACCGTTCCCGTGCGGACCCCATCGACCCACACAGGCGTGCCGGTCGGCGCGATGCGCGGGTAGCCGTCGGCATAGCCGCCCGCCACGATGCCAATCCGCTGCTCGCCCTTTGCCCGGTAGCGGCTGCCGTAGCCTACCGTGTCACCGGCCTTCAGCGTCTGCACGCCAATGATTTCACTGCGCAGGGTCATGACCGGCTTCAGGCCGCTGTTGGCGATATCCTGCCACTGGCCTGAGGGAGACGCGCCGTACAGAACGATCCCCGGACGCACCCAGTTATAGTGCGCCTCGGGATGCCACAGCGTGGCCGCCGAGTTCGACAGCGAGCGCGGGCAGTCCAGCCCTTCTGCCGCCTGCTCAATGCGGACCATGGCATCGGCAATCCCGTCGGGTTGTTCCGCGTCGGCAAAATGCGCCATCAGCGTCATTTCACCTACATTCTTCAGCGCGCGCAGCTGCTGCCAGACCGTATGCACCCGCTCAGGCTGGAAGCCCAGGCGGTTCATACCGCTGTTCACCTTGAGATAGATATCCAGCGGAGCATGGAGCTTCGCATCCTGAATCGCTTTAATCTGCCAGTTGCTATGCACGCTGGTGGTCAGCCGATACTTATCCAGCAGCGGCAGATCGTCGGCGTGGAAAAACCCTTCCAGCAGCAGAATAGGCCCTTTCCAGCCGCGCTCGCGCAGCAGAATGGCCTCTTCCAGATTAAGTAAGGCAAAACCATCGGTGGCGCTCAGGGCGCTCCAGATACGATCGATACCGTGGCCGTAGGCATTCGCTTTCACCACCGACCAGATGCGCGAACCAGGTGCCGCCCGACGAACAATTTGCAGATTATCCTTCAGGGCCTGCAGGTTCAGCTGGGCCAGAACAGGACGGGACATGACAGCTCCTTAGTTATGCGCGCCGTGCAAATGCTGTGGACGCGAAGGCGTAAACCCCGATTGATAGCGTGCGGCGCTTAAATCGTCAAACGGAATTGCCGGCGTGCGCCCGGAAATCAGGTCGCTCAGCAGTTGGCCCGATCCGCAGGCCATCGTCCAGCCAAGCGTGCCGTGTCCGGTATTGGTCCACAGGTTTTTAAACGGCGTGCGGCCCACGATCGGCGTGCCGTCGGGCGTCATTGGGCGCAGGCCGGTCCAGAACGTCGCCTGCTCCACAAAGCCACCGCGCGGGAAGAGATCGCCCACCACCATCTCCAGCGTTTCACGACGCGGCTGCAGCAGTTCGGTGTTGAAGCCGACAATCTCCGCCATGCCGCCTACGCGAATGCGGTTATCGAAGCGGGTAATGGCGATTTTGTAGGTTTCATCCAGAATGGTCGATACCGGAGCACCGCTCTCTTCTTTCACCGGAATGGTCAGCGAGTAGCCTTTTAGCGGGTAGACCGGAATGTCGAGAATGCCTTTCAGCATGGCAGTGGAGTACGAACCAAACGCCATCACGTAGGCATCGGCTTTGATCACCTCGTCGCCGCACTTCACGCCGTAAATTTTTTCCCCTTCCGACAGCAGCTTGTCGACAGAGGTGTTGAAGCGGAACTTCACCCCCGCCTGCTCGCACATTTGCGCCAGACGTTGCGTAAAGAGCTGGCAGTCGCCGGTTTCGTCATTCGGCAGGCGCAGGCCGCCCGTCAGCTTATGCGCCACTTCCGCCAGCGCCGGTTCAACCTGCCCTAACTGACTGGCTTCCAGCAGCTGATACGGTACGCCGGCATCTTCCAGCACGGCGATATCGCGGGTGGCATTTTCGTACTGTTGCTCGGTGCGGAAGAGCTGCAGCGTTCCGCCCTGACGGCCTTCGTACTCAATCCCCGTCGACGCGCGCAGCGCTTTCAGGCAGTCGCGGCTGTATTCCGCCAGGCGCACCATGCGCCCTTTGTTCTCCATGTAGTGGCGGGTGTCGCAGTTGCGCAGCATCTGCCACATCCACTTCAGCTGGAACTGCGTGCCGTCAAGGCTGATGGCCAGCGGCGCGTGGCGCTGGAACATCCATTTAATCGCTTTCAGCGGAACGCCCGGCGCAGCCCACGGAGCGGCATAGCCGGGAGAGATTTGCCCGGCGTTCGCCGCGCTGGTTTCGAGCGCCGGACCGGATTCACGATCGATAACGGTTACGTCATGTCCCGCCTGACTTAAATACCAGGCGCTGGTTACCCCAACGACACCACTTCCCAGTATGACAACACGCATAGCCACTCCATTATGTGCAAAAGAACAATCTTCTAATTACAGATTGATAACCTAGTTGAAAATATTATTCAACATATGACTTTTTTATGGTGACTTACCTCACACATCCCCCAGCATCAGGGGATAGTGCTAATTTGGGATCTCCTGCTGCGCGTTATTTTTAACCAGCATAATATGCTGATACATACCGTTTTTTTGCCGTATCAAAAACGCGAAATCGCAAAGAAAAAATTTCTGCCCCAGCACGCTTTTTAACACGTTGATCTATGCTTGAAAGGAGGCTCTCCAGACAGAGAGAGCACCCACAACGAGGGCGCGCTAATGGCTACTATTGATTCCCTGAACAAGGACAACACACGTCTGAGCGATGGACCCGACTGGACCTTCGAGCTGCTGGATGTTTACCTCGCCGAAATCGACCGGGTCGCAAAACTGTATCGTCTGGATACCTATCCCCATCAGATTGAAGTCATTACGTCCGAACAGATGATGGACGCCTACTCCAGCGTCGGGATGCCGATTAACTATCCACACTGGTCGTTTGGTAAAAAATTTATTGAAACGGAGCGGCTGTATAAGCACGGCCAGCAGGGTCTGGCGTATGAGATTGTCATTAACTCCAATCCGTGTATCGCCTATTTAATGGAAGAGAACACCATTACCATGCAGGCGCTGGTGATGGCGCACGCCTGCTACGGGCACAACTCCTTTTTCAAGAATAACTACCTGTTCCGCAGCTGGACGGATGCCAGCTCCATCGTCGATTACCTGATCTTCGCCCGTAAATATATTACCGACTGCGAAGAGCGCTACGGCGTGGACGAAGTGGAAAAACTGCTCGACTCCTGCCACGCGCTGATGAACTACGGCGTGGACCGCTACAAACGTCCGCAGAAAATCTCCCTGCAGGAGGAGAAAGCGCGACAAAAAAGCCGCGAAGAGTATCTGCAGAGCCAGGTGAACATGCTGTGGCGTACCCTGCCGAAACGTGAGGAAGAAAAAGCGGTCGCCGAAGCGCGTCGTTATCCGTCCGAGCCACAGGAAAACCTGCTCTATTTTATGGAGAAGAACGCCCCGCTGCTGGAGCCGTGGCAGCGTGAGATCCTGCGCATCGTGCGCAAGGTGAGCCAGTATTTCTATCCGCAAAAGCAGACGCAGGTGATGAACGAAGGCTGGGCGACCTTCTGGCACTACACCATCCTCAACCATCTGTATGACGAGGGTAAAGTTACCGAGCGCTTCATGATGGAATTCCTCCACAGCCATACCAACGTGGTGTTCCAGCCGCCCTACAACAGCCCGTGGTACAGCGGCATTAACCCGTATGCGCTTGGCTTTGCCATGTTCCAGGACATTAAGCGTATCTGCCAGTCGCCAACGGAAGAAGACAAGTACTGGTTCCCGGATATCGCCGGCTCTGACTGGCTGGAAACGCTGCACTTTGCGATGCGCGACTTCAAGGATGAGAGCTTCATCAGCCAGTTTATGTCGCCGAAGATCATGCGTGACTTCCGCTTCTTCACCGTGCTGGACGACGACCGTAACAACTATCTGGAGATCTCCGCAATCCACAACGAGGAGGGATACCGTGAGATCCGCTCTCGCCTCTCTTCCCAGTACAACCTGAGCAACCTTGAGCCGAATATTCAGGTGTGGAACGTGGATTTGCGCGGTGACCGCTCCCTGACGCTGCGCTATATCCCGCACAATCGCGCACCGCTGGATAAAGGGCGCAAAGAGGTGCTGAAGCATGTGCATCGCCTGTGGGGCTTTGACGTGCAGCTGGAGCAGCAGAATGAAGACGGGAGTGTCGAGCTGCTGGAACGCTGCCCGGCGCGGTTGAATACGCTGTAGTTTTTTTGCCGGGTGGCGGCTACGCCTTACCCGGCCTACGGGTTTTGTAGGCCCGGTAAGCGAAGCGCCACCGGGCGAAAAAAAACCTCTCATACGAGAGGTTTTTTATTTCAGCGGCTCTGAATCGCCAAATCGCCCGGCAGCGTTTTCTGCATGCGGTGCCAGATTTCACCGGAATCATGACCGTAGCGGCGCACCGTCTCATAAACCTGATCGTGCAGGCCTTCAGTACAGAGCTTGCTCAGCTTATGGTAGAAGCCCAGCGCCAGGCTACGCGCTTCCGGATTGGCAAAGTAGTGGCGGCCGATGCGGGTATAAAGCCCTTTCATACCGTTGAGGATCAGGCCATACACCGGGTTGCCGGAGGCAAACGCCAGGCCGCGAAACACGTTGTAATCGAGGGTGGCAAAAGCATCGGCGTGATCTTCCACCTCGTTCGCTGTGGCCAGCACCGCAAGGGCGTCTTCCGGATGCTGACGGAAAGCGGTACGAATAAAGATCGTCGCGATGTTGGTGCGAACGGAGAGCAGATTATCAATGAGCTGCGGCACGCTTTCATGGTCGAGACGCGCCAGCGTTTCAAGAATGTTCAGCCCGGACGTTTCCCAGAAGTTGTTTACTTTCGTCGGCTTGCCGTGCTGGATAGTCAACCAGCCATCGCGCGCCAGCCGCTGGAGCACTTCACGCAGCGTGGTGCGAGTGACGCCAATCAGTTCAGAGAGTTCGCGTTCAGCCGGAAGGATGGACCCCGCAGGGAAACGATTATTCCAGATGCTTTCAATGATGTACTCTTCCGCGAAACCCGCCGGGCTCTGCGCCTTAATGACCATAGTGAGATTTCCATTACACAGCTTTAGCAAATTGGACTCATCATACCAGAGGCAGCCAGTGGCAGGTAGCACGGCAAAGAGAGAAAAGAGGGATCGCCGTTTCATTTTTGTGAAATTTACAATGCAGCCTTATCCGCCTCCAGACCGCGATTTTTGCGTATACTGATGTTTTGTCTTACTTGACGGGGATGGACGTCTGTCGTGGAAATTTCTTTTGGGCGCGCACTGTGGCGCAACTTTTTAGGCCAGTCTCCGGACTGGTACAAACTTATACTTCTGGTGTTCCTGGTCGTTAACCCCCTCCTCTTTAGCGTAAACCCGTTCATTGCCGGGTGGCTGCTGGTGGCGGAGTTTATCTTCACCCTGGCCATGGCGCTGAAATGTTATCCGCTTTTGCCGGGCGGACTGCTGGCGTTTGAGGCCGTCATCATCGGCATGACCCGCGCCGAGCATGTCAAAGCCGAGCTGGCATCCAATCTCGAAGTGCTTCTGCTGCTGATGTTTATGGTGGCGGGCATCTACTTTATGAAACAGCTGCTGCTGTTTATCTTCACGCGCCTGCTGCTCAGCATTCCGTCGAAAATGTTCCTCTCGCTGGCGTTTTGCCTGGCGGCAGCCTTCCTGTCGGCCTTCCTGGATGCGCTGACGGTCGTCGCGGTGGTGATAAGCGTAGCGGTGGGGTTTTACGGTATTTATCACCGTGTGGCCTCCTCTCGTCCGGGCGAGGATTTGCAGGATGACAGCCACGTCGATGCGCATAATCGTGAGGTACTGGAACAGTTTCGCGCCTTCCTGCGCAGCCTGATGATGCATGCTGGCGTCGGTACCGCGCTGGGCGGCGTGATGACGATGGTGGGCGAGCCGCAAAACCTGATCATTGCCAAAGCGGCGGGCTGGCACTTCGGTGAGTTCTTCCTGAGAATGGCGCCGGTGAGCGTACCGGTGCTTTTCTGCGGGCTGGCGACCTGTCTGTTGGTGGAGAAGTTTCGCCTCTTTGGCTATGGGGCCCAGCTCCCGGAGCCGGTACGTCAGGAGCTGCATAAATTCGATCTGCAGAGCCGACGCCAGCGGACGCGCCAGGAGACGCTGCGTCTGATTGCCCAGGGGATCATCGGCATCTGGCTGATCGCGGCGCTGGCGTTCCATCTTGCCGAAGTTGGGCTGATTGGCCTGTCGGTCATTATTCTCGCCACCACCTTTACCGGCGTGACAGACGAGCATGCCATCGGTAAGGCGTTTACCGAAGCCCTGCCGTTTACCGCCCTGCTGGCGGTGTTCTTTGCCGTCGTGGCGGTGATAATCGACCAGCATCTGTTCGCGCCGATTATTGCCTTTGTCTTAAAGGCATCGCCGGATGCTCAGCTGTCGCTGTTTTACCTGTTCAACGGCCTGCTCTCGTCGATCTCAGATAACGTCTTCGTCGGGACGGTCTATATCAACGAGGCCAAAGCGGCTATGGAGCAAGGCGTTATCAGCGCCGGACAGTTTGAGCTGCTGGCCGTGGCAATCAATACCGGCACCAACCTGCCATCGGTGGCGACGCCAAACGGCCAGGCCGCCTTCCTGTTCCTCCTGACCTCCGCCCTCGCGCCGCTCATACGACTTTCTTATGGCAGGATGGTGTGGATGGCGCTGCCCTATACGCTGGTGCTCACGATCGTGGGATTGCTTTGCGTCAAAATTACCCTCATTCCCTGTACGCAATGGTTGATACAAGCGGGTATACTTGCGGCGCAATAAACACTGCATCTCGGGCAGTTCGCTGCCCGTTTGCCTTTTCGCACGATAAACATCCAATTACGTTTTATTTCGCCAGGTACAGGTGGCGCGAAAAACGAATTCGTTTACACTGCGATTTCTAAGCATGTTCCAGGGAAATGATTATGTTGAGATTTTTAAACCAGTGCTCCCGCGGTCGCGGAGCGTGGTTGTTAATGGCCCTGACCGCCTTTGCGCTGGAAATGGTCGCGCTGTGGTTCCAGCATGTAATGGGACTCAAACCTTGCGTGCTTTGTATTTATGAACGCTGCGCACTGTTCGGCATTATGGGTGCGGGCCTGGTGGGCGCGATTGCCCCAAAATCGCCGCTTCGCTATGCCGGTATTGCCATCTGGATATACAGCGCCTGGAAAGGGATTGAACTCTCCTGGCAGCACACCATGATGCAATTGCATCCGTCACCGTTTATGACCTGTGATTTTGCCGCCCGCTTCCCGAGCTGGCTGCCGCTGGACAAATGGCTGCCGCAGGTGTTTGTCGCATCCGGTGACTGCTCCGTTCGTCAGTGGGAATTCCTGACGCTGGAGATGCCGCAGTGGCTGGTGGGTATTTTTGCCGCCTACTTCGTCGTGGCGCTGCTGGTGCTGATTGCCCAGCCGTTCAAACCGAAAAAACGCGATTTGTTCGGAAGGTAAAAGCAAAACGGCAACCTCGGTTGCCGTTTTTAGTGTTTGCGCCCTCTCCCGTGGGAGAGGGTTGGGCTGAGGGCATTAGGCCGCACAAACACAAATAAAAAACCCGCCTCGGCGGGTTTTTTAATCTCAACGGGTCGGGTGGTTCATGATGTGGTCTTCCCAGTCACGCACTTCGGACTCTTTCACCGCGATGTGGCGCACTGAAATGCGCTCACCGTGCATCGCCGCTTTTGAACCGGTTAACAGCGGATGCCAGTCAGGCAGACCTTTCCCTTCCGCCAGCAGGCGATACGCGCAGGTATGCGGCAGCCATTCAAAGGTGGGCAAATTATCCCGGGTTAACTTGATGCAGTCCGGCTCAAACTCGAAGCGGCGCTCATAGTTACGGCACTGGCAGGTCTTTATGTTTAGCTGCTTGCAGGCAACGTTGGTGAAGTAAATCTCGTCCGTATCTTCATCCATCAGCTTATGCAGGCAGCACTGACCGCAGCCGTCGCATAAGGATTCCCATTCCGCGTCCGTCATGTCGTCGAGAGTTTTGCTTTGCCAGAAAGGGATGTCGTTCATCAGGATGTCCACACGTCAAAAGAAAGCGCACCTTATAACGAGTCTGGCACGTCGATGCAAGTTTTGCCGCCCTTTTCAGGCGGCAAGAGGAGGTTACAGCACGCGGGTTTTCAGCGACAGGCCGTTAAAACCGACCTCAAGCTCGTCACCGCTGAGCAGCGGGCCAACACCTTCTGGGGTTCCGGTCAGGATCACATCGCCCGGCTTCAGGGTAAAGAAGCGGCTCATGTAGGCGATCAGCGGCACAATCTTATGGATCATGTCTGCCGTGGTCCCCTGCTGGCGGATTTCACCATTAACCTTCAGGCTGAGCGGGGTGTCCTGCGGATCGCCGGTAAATTCGCTCACCGGCACAAACGCCGAGATCGGGCAGGAATTATCAAACCCTTTGGCTTTTTCCCAAGGCTGCCCGGCTTTCTTCATTTTGCCCTGCACGTCACGTAGCGTCAGATCCAGCGCCACGCCGTAGCCGGCAATCGCTTTCTGAACATGATCTTCGGAGGCCTGACGCAGCGTTGCGCCGATCAGCACGGCGAGTTCAACTTCGTGGTGCACCGAGCCCAGCCCCTGCGGCAGGGCCAGCGGCTGGCGGATATCGCAAAGCGCCGTTTCAGGCTTAATGAACAGAACCGGCTCTTCTGGCGTCGCGCTGCCCATCTCCTGAATATGTTTTGCATAGTTGCTGCCCACGCAGACGACTTTGCTGACGGGATAATCCAGTAATGCACCTTGCCAGTTGTGATGTTGATACATGGTCGACCCCTAAACGGTTGATGTATTGTGCCCAAAAACAGTTGAGACTATTTTTTACCGTTCGCCTCAAGATGCTGTTTTAATAAATTCTCGGGTGGCGGTGGAAGCTGTAAATAATAGCCTTGCTCGGCTAAGGCCGTTTTTACTTTATCCAGATCGGCATTAATCAGTTTCTTACGACCATCAAGCGGCAGCAGCATCGCCAGCTGTGGTCGGCCAAAGTTCTTCATTAATTCTTCAGGCACGCGCGAAAAATCGTCTTTCTTTTCGACATAAAGATAGGTCTGGTCACGGCTTGTACTTCTGTAGATCACACAAAACATGTTTTTACTCTGAATTAATGGGTGGTTGCTTGCCTCAATATACTCCTGACTATAACATGCCTGATACTCTTCGGAATATCGCAGCGAGTGGTTGCGGTTAATAGCAAATTGAGTAAGGCCAGGATGTCAAACACGCCCATCGAGCTTAAAGGCAGTAGCTTCACCTTATCAGTGGTACATTTGCATGATGCAAAACCCGAGGTTATTCGTCAGGCGTTAGAGGACAAAATCGCCCAGGCTCCCGCCTTTCTGAAGCACGCCCCTGTTGTTATCAACGTTAGCGGTCTTGAGGCTCCGGTTAACTGGAAACTTCTCCAGCAGGCCGTCTCCTCGACCGGACTGCGTATCGTGGGCATCAGCGGCTGCAAAGATACTGAGCTGAAAGCGGAAATTGAGCGTGCGGGGCTGCCTCTTCTGAATGAGGGCAAAGAAAAAGCCTCGCGTGCGGCACCCGTTGCCGTGCAAACGCCCCCTCCTGCGGTGCAAAACGTTACTACCGTCACAAAAACGCGAATGATTGATGTGCCGGTTCGTTCCGGTCAGCGCATTTATGCACCAAACTGTGATCTGATTGTTACAAGCCACGTCAGTGCTGGCGCTGAGCTGATTGCAGATGGCAACATTCACGTATACGGTATGATGCGTGGACGTGCGCTCGCGGGTGCAAGTGGCGATCGAGACGCGCAAATATTTTGTACTCACCTGACGGCGGAACTGGTGTCCATCGCAGGTGAATATTGGCTGAGCGACAAGATCCCAGCCGAATTTTATGGCAAAGCGGCTCGCCTGCTTCTGGCAGACGACGCGTTGACCGTTCAACCGTTGAATTGATCCCTTTTTAACAAGGAATTTCTATGGCACGCATTATTGTTGTTACTTCGGGTAAAGGAGGCGTTGGCAAGACCACCTCCAGCGCGGCCATCGCTACTGGTTTGGCCCAGAAGGGAAAGAAAACCATCGTTATCGACTTCGATATCGGTCTGCGTAACCTCGACCTCATCATGGGATGTGAGCGTCGCGTCGTGTATGACTTCGTGAACGTCATTCAGGGCGATGCCACGCTGAACCAGGCGATGATTAAAGACAAGCGCACCGAGAACCTCTACATTCTCCCGGCCTCTCAGACGCGTGACAAAGACGCCCTGACCCGTGAAGGAGTGGAAAAGGTGCTCGATGAGCTGAAAAAAATGGATTTCGACTTCATCGTCTGCGACTCCCCTGCCGGCATCGAAACCGGTGCCCTGATGGCACTGTACTTCGCTGATGAAGCGATCATCACCACTAACCCTGAAGTTTCATCCGTGCGTGACTCAGACCGCATTCTGGGGATCCTCGCCTCTAAATCCCGTCGTGCGGAAAATGGCGAAGACCCGATTAAAGAACACCTGCTGCTCACCCGCTACAATCCGGGCCGCGTGAACAAAGGTGACATGCTGAGCATGGAAGACGTGCTGGAGATCCTGCGCATTAAGCTGGTGGGCGTTATCCCGGAAGATCAGTCCGTGTTACGCGCTTCTAACCAGGGCGAGCCAGTGATCCTTGATACATTGGCAGATGCAGGTAAAGCTTACGCCGATACCGTTGACCGTCTGCTGGGAGAAGAACGTCCTTTCCGCTTCATTGAAGAAGAGAAGAAAGGTTTCCTCAAACGCCTGTTCGGAGGATAAGTTATGGCATTACTGGACTTTTTTCTCTCGCGGAAAAAGAACACCGCCAACATCGCAAAAGAACGTCTGCAAATTATCGTTGCGGAGCGTCGTCGTAGCGACGCCGAGCCTCACTACCTGCCGCAGCTGCGTAAGGACATCCTGGAAGTGATCTGTAAGTACGTGCAGATTGACCCGGAGATGGTGACGGTGCAGCTGGAACAAAAAGACGGGGATATTTCGATTCTGGAGCTGAACGTTACGCTCCCGGAAGCGGAAGAGTCACGTTAATCCGTTTGTGGTTTTGTAGGCCGGGCAAGCGTCGTGCCGCCCGGCAATCTCCCCGGTGGCGCTACGCTTACCGGGGCTACACTTCTTTAGCGTGGGTATGCTTCCAGCAGCGTATTCAGGCGATCGGCCATCAATTTCCCGCGCCACCCCGCCATCATTTCCGGTACGCCATTCTGCGGCTTCAGCTTCCAGTGCCAGTTCAGCAGCTGGTTAATCTGACGACGTGAGGCGAGCAGTTCAGCGCTTAGCTTGCTTTCCGCTGCAACGTTCTGCACCAGCGCTTTGATATCCTTAAACGCTTTGCGATAGCCCGGCATATCCATCAGGTTCAGCAGCGGTTCCGGCAGCGCATCTTCCGGCAGCTCCTGCGCTTTTGCGACCAGCGCCAGCAGGGTTTTGCCGTGGAAGCGGATCTCGCTGCCCGAAAGCCCAATGCTGTCCAGCTCGCCCAGGCTGCCCGGCATATAGCGCGCCACCGCCCAGAGATGTTCTTCGCGAACCACAAAGTTAACGGCCAGATCGCGCTCGCGCGCTTTACGCAAACGCCAGTCTGCCAGCAGCTGCAGGCACGCCAGCTGACGCGTACGCAGCTGCCAGGCGTTGCTTATGTCGCGCCAGGCCTCTTTCGGGTCAACCACTTCCTGACGACGCTGCTGGGTCATACGACACTCGTCGAGCGCCGCAGGCAGCCATCCGGAGGCTTCTGCCTCTTTCATTAACTGTCCGGCAATCGGCAGCAGGTAAAACACGTCTGCCGCCGCATACTCCAGCTGACGCTCAGTTAGCGGACGCGCCAGCCAGTCGGTACGGGATTCACTTTTATCCAGCGTCAGGCCCGTATACTCCTCTACCATGGCAGCAAAGCCCCATGAGAGCGGACGATTGCTGAATGCCGCGAGGATCTGCGTGTCAATCAGCGGCTGAGGCATGATGCCAAAGGTGTTCAGAAAGACTTCCAGATCTTCACTGCCTGCGTGCAGGTATTTCGTCACGGCGGTATCAAGCAGCAGGTCACGCATCGGCGTCCAGTCGGTAATGCCGAGAGGATCGATCAGTGACACGTGTTTACCGTCGTACATCTGAATCAAACCCAGCTGCGGATAATAGGTCCGGGTACGGACAAACTCGGTATCCAGGGCAATGGCAGGAAAGTCGCGCGTCACTTCGCACAGCGAAGCCAGCTCGTCGTTGGTCGTGATCATCTGGTAATTCAAAACGGGTTCTCTTTTGTTTGCGCCCATAAAAAACGCCGGCTTAACCGGCGTCTGGGCGATTAGCGTGAAGCTCAGGCCTTATTGTCTACTTTGCCACGGGCTTCGTCACGTAATTCTCGTCGTAATATCTTCCCGACGTTGGATTTCGGCAGCTCGTCGCGGAATTCCACCAGCTTCGGCACCTTGTAGCCCGTCAGCTGACGACGACAAAACGTTACCAGCGCTTCCTCGGTGAGAGAAGGATCTTTCTTGACCACAAATATCTTCACCGCTTCACCGCTGCTGCCGGAAGGCACGCCGACTGCCGCCACTTCGAGCACGCCGCTGTGCTGCATAACCACGTCTTCGATCTCATTCGGATAGACGTTGAAACCGGAGACCAGGATCATGTCTTTCTTACGATCGACGATGCGCAGGAAGCCCTCGTCATCCATCACCGCAATATCACCGGTGTGCAGCCAGCCGTCTTTGATGATTTCGTCGGTCGCATCGGGGCGCTGCCAGTAGCCCAGCATCACCTGCGGACCTTTAACGCACAGCTCCCCCGGCTCGCCCGGCGCGACTTCGTTATCGTTATCATCGACCAGTTTCGCTTCAGTGGAAGGAACGGGCAAACCAATGCTTCCGCTGTGATAGTCGATGTCATGCGGGTTAACGCTGACCAGCGGCGCGCATTCCGTCAGGCCATAGCCCTCCAGCAAATACTGACCGGTGAGCTTCACCCAGCGCTCGGCGACCGCCTGCTGAACCGGCATGCCGCCGCCCGCAGAGAGATGCAGCGTGGAGAAGTCCAGCTGCTGGAACTCTTTGTTATTCAGCAGCGCGTTAAACAGGGTATTTACCCCGGTCATGGCGGTGAACGGGTATTTCGCCAGCTCTTTCACCAGGCCCGGGATATCGCGCGGGTTGGTGATGAGGATGTTCTGACCACCCAGTTCAATAAACAGCAGGCAGTTCATGGTCAACGCAAAGATGTGATACAGCGGAAGCGCGGTGATCACCACTTCTTTGCCCGGATGCAGCAGCGGCCCGTAGGTGGCGTTTACCTGTTCAAGGTTTGCCAGCATATTGCGGTGGGTAAGCATGGCCCCTTTGGCGACGCCGGTGGTCCCGCCTGTGTATTGCAGAAACGCAAGATCTTCCGCGACCACTTCGGGTTTCACATACTGCATACGGTAACCCGCATGCAGCGCGCGGCGGAAGGAGATGGCGTCCGGCAGATGGTATTTTGGCACCAGACGTTTGACGTATTTGACGACAAAGTTAACCAGCGTGCCTTTGGCGGTGGAGAGCTGGTCCCCCATGCGCGTCAGGATGACGTGTTTCACCTGGGTTTTGTCGACCACCTTTTCCAGCGTATGGGCAAAGTTGGACACAATGACAATCGCAACCGCGCCGCTGTCGTTCAGCTGATGCTCCAGCTCGCGCGGGGTATACAGCGGGTTGACGTTGACGACGATCATCCCGGCACGCAGGATACCGAACAGCGCCACCGGGTATTGCAGCAGGTTCGGCATCATCAGCGCGACGCGATCCCCTTTTTGCAGCCCCAGCCCTTCCTGCAGATACGCCGCAAACGCCCGGCTGCGCTCCTCCAGCTTACGGAACGTCATCACCTCGCCCATATTCACAAATGCGGGCTGGTCCGCGTAGCGCCTTACCGAGTGTTCAAATAATTCCACCAGGGATTGATAACGGTCAGGATTGATCTCAGCAGGAACATCTGCGGGATAACGGTTAAGCCAAACCTTCTTCAATGCATCACCTCTGAAATGAGTGTTCGTCGTCATCACAACCCCGATAATAAACAGTTTGTTAACATTATATTAACTCAGCGTACCAGTTTATTAATTGTTCAGATTTAAGGTTGCGAAGCGCGTCACTCTTTTTTTTCGTTTTATCCGTAAAAAAACAGAGACAGCGGCTGAGCCGCTGTCCCTTTTCTAACAATAACAGTAAGTTACTCAGTAACGATCGTCTGAACCTGTGCAGGGCCCGGGTTGTACCAACCCCAGCCCGGGTAGCCATAACGATAAGGATGTGGACCCCACATCCACGGATCCATCGGCTGAGGCGGCATGATCACCTGCTGTGCCAGCCGCCAGCGTTTATACCCGTTGACCTGCATGGTCATAAATTTGTACGGCGTGTTGCCGATTTTGCCCTGCACGGCGCCGGTAATCGGCCCGACGACGGTCACCAGCTGTCCGCGGAAATCGACCGGATCGAGGAAACCGCTGACGTCCGCATAGATACGTCCCCGGGAGGCCTCGCCCAGTACAGGCCGCGCGCCGCTGTCCAGCGGAACGGTGGCGATCTCCAGACGGGTTTTCCCCTGCTGGTTTTGTACGTCTATGACCTTACCGCCAAAGCGTGCTTCCTGGCCGACGTACAGCTCAGGGGCATTCATCACCCGAACCAGATCCTGCTGTGGCGTCGGGCTGCTGCCCTTAATCGCATCAGGAACGGAAACGCATCCGCTCAGTGCTATGGCAACTGCGCCTGCCATAATAAGGCGTACTACTTTAGTCTGAACCGCCATGATGCGACTCCTTTTTCTCAGTTCCTGTTACTGAGATTCACTCGCGGCCCGGAAGTTTCTTCCACGCGACGGTGTTTCGCAAATAAACCGGTTCCGCCTGTTCAACGGCCACGGTTTTTCCTGCTGCGAGCAGCTGGCTGGCAATCGGAAGCATATCTTCCGCAGCCGGCAGCAGCATGTTGCCGTCCACCAGCGTCAACCCGGTGTCGTTCGCCATCTCAGGCCACGCTGGCCAGCCCGTGCCGACGGTCGCCCACTCGCCGGACAGCTGCTTCAGTCGTTCTGTCACCGCTTCTGGCTTAAGCACGGCTTCCGTCTCTTCGCCGTGCCACACGCCCTGCTCGTCGCGGGTGTATTCGGCCCAGTAGACTTCGCCCATGCGGGCATCAATCGCTGCCAGGACGCGCGTTGCCCCGGTCATGCGCCATGCGCCCTGTGCCATGGTGGCGAGGGTAGAGACGCCGATCATCGGCAGTTCGGCGCCCAGCGCCAGCCCCTGAGCAATGCCAATCCCGATACGTACGCCCGTAAAGCTGCCGGGGCCGCGGCCAAAGGCCAGCGCGTCGAGGTCGGTTAAGGAGGTGTTGCCCTGGGTTAAAATGGCTTTTACCAGGGGCAGAATGCGTTGGGTGTGTTCCCGGGGGCACTCTTCGAAATGGGCAGAAACAGTACCGTCGTTCAACAGGGCAACAGAGCAAGCCTCTGTCGCGGTATCAATAGCCAGAATTCGCATCAGTCGTCGCGCTCTCGCAAGGGTCAGTCACAAAATGGCGCGCATCTTAGCACACTCCGGGGTAAATTACTCCGCCGTTGGGTTTGCCAGGAAACGCACCGCGCGTTTTATGTCCCGCGTCCGCGGCGCGGGCGGCAGGCTTGCGAGGAAAGTCGCACCGTAAGGACGCATCACCAGCCGGTTATCGCAGATGACCAGCACGCCGCGATCGGTGACGTCACGGATTAAGCGCCCTACCCCTTGCTTAAGCGTGATGACCGCATCCGGCAGCTGTACCTCGTCAAACGGATCGCCGCCGCGCAGACGGCAGTCTTCCATCCGCGCCTTCAGCAGCGGATCGTCCGGGGAGGTAAACGGCAGCTTATCAATGATCACCAGCGAAAGCGTGTCACCGCGCACGTCCACCCCTTCCCAGAAGCTGCTGGTTGCTACCAGCAGGGCATTACCGGCGCTGACAAACTGCTGCAGCAGCTGGCCTTTGCTGGTTTCGCCCTGCAGCAGCACCGGTAAGGTCATCGTGGCACGGAACTGCTCGGCGAGATCGCGCATCATGGCGTGGGAGGTGCAGAGCATAAAGCAGCGGCCGTTGTTGGCCTCGATCATCGGTTTTAGCATTGCAGCCAGATGGCGCGCCGCACCCGGCTGGTTCGGCAGCGGCAGATTACGGGGAACGCAGAGCAGCGCCTGTTTTTCGTAGTCGAACGGGCTGGGCAGGAGCAGCGATTCCGCCTGCTCAATGCCGAGGCGCTCGGTGAAGTGGTGCAGATCGTCATTCACCGACAGGGTTGCCGAGGTAAAGATCCAGCTTCCCGGCTTTTGCGCCATCACCTCTTTGAATTTATCCGCCACCGTCAGCGGCGTGAGCGCCAGCGTGAAATGCCGCGAGGTGCACTCATACCAGTAGCTGTACCCCGGCTGGTTGATCTCTTTCAGCCGTTTGAGCCGACCACGATAGAGCGTAGCGCGCTCGAAGGCCGCATCCAGCAGCGCGGAGCGCCCGAGGGACAGTTTCGCCACGTCGTAGCAGAGCTCCAGGGCGTCATCGAGCAGCAGCAGCGCGCGCTGGATGTTTTTGTCCGCCAGCAGCTCGCGCAGGTTGCCGCGATAGCCCGGCTCGCCGAGCTGTAAACGGAAATCCTGCGCGCTCTGTGCCAGACGGTCGGCGCACTTCTGCAACTGCTGGGTATCTTTGAGTTCGGTCCGGTACGCAATGGTGAAATCTTTCGCCAGATCCTGCAGCTGGCGGCTGGAGAGCGACTGACCGAAGTACTGGCTGGCGATATCCGGAAGCTGGTGCGCTTCATCAAAGATCATCACGTCCGCCTCGGGGATCAGCTCGCCGAAACCGCTGTCCTTGACCACCATATCCGCGAGAAACAGGTGATGGTTTACCACCACGACGTCGGCGTCCATCGCCGTTTTGCGCGCTTTCACCACGAAGCAGTCTTTATACAGCGGGCAGTCGCTGCCGAGGCAGTTGTCGTTGGTGCTGGTCACCAGCGGCCAGGCCGGGGAATCTTCCGGCACGCTCGCGCAGGTGCTGATATCGCCCTCTTCGGTCTGGTTCGCCCATGACCGAAGGATAATGACGTCGCTCAGCGTCTGTACCGGCAGGTCGCCGCCCGCCAGCGCCTGCTGCTCAAGGCGCTCCAGGCAGAGATAGTTGGAGCGCCCCTTCAGCAGGGCCAGACGTCCCTTGTATTTCAGCGCCTTAGCTACCGTGGGCAAATCGCGGCTGTAGAGCTGATCCTGCAGCGCTTTTGAACCGGTGGAAATAATCACCTTCTTTTTCGCCCGCAGCGCCGGCGCAAGGTAAGCATAGGTTTTACCCGTGCCGGTACCGGCTTCAACCACCAGCGGCTGAGCCTTATCGATGGCGCGTGCAACGGCGTGCGCCATCTGTCGCTGAGGCTCACGGGGTTTGAAGCCGGGGATAGCCTGCGCTAATTGACCTTCAGGGGAAAAATCGTCTGCCACGGTGCTCTCTCACTGTATTTTTGCACAGGGATTATGTCAGCCCATCCTCTCATGTGCCACCCCAAATAGTGACGACAGGAGAACAATATGGCAGTCTTGCCGCCTGATGACGAAAAATAACGAGGAAACGTTTATGACAATTGTGCGCATTGATGCCGAAGCCCGCTGGTCTGATGTGGTGATCCATAACCAGACGCTCTACTACACCGGCGTCCCGGCTAACCTGGATGCGGATGCGTTCGAGCAGACGGCAAATACCCTGGCGCAGATTGACGCGGTGCTGGAAAAACAGGGCAGCGACAAATCCCGCATTCTGGATGCGACGATTTTCCTGGCAAACAAAGATGACTTCGCGGCAATGAACAAAGCCTGGGATGCGTGGGTGGTAGCGGGTCACGCGCCTGTACGCTGCACCGTACAGGCCACGCTGATGAAGCCGGAATACAAGGTCGAGATTAAGATTATCGCGGCGGTTTAAGCCCGATTACTCTTCATCTTCATCCTCGAAACGCGCCACGATCCGCTCGCCGGTATGCGTGGCGCGCAGTTCTTCCGCCACCTGGGAAATCGCCTGTCCGCTGCTCATCCCCTGGGACATCAGTTCCTGAATTCGCTCAACCGCTTTCTGCTGCTGTTCATGGCTCAGAGAAGGTAAACCTGCAAACATCGTCAACTCCTGCTAAATTATTCGCGCTAATTATTTCACGCTGCCCGGTAGTATGCCATACATGAACATGCGCTTCCCCACTGTTATTACCCTGCCCTGGCGGGCAGACGCCGCTGAATACTGGTTTGCCCGCCTGAGCCATCTTCCGTTTGCGATGCTGCTGCATTCCGGCCATGCGGATCATCCCTATAGCCGCTTTGATATTCTGGTCGCCGACCCGCTGAAGACGCTGACAACCGATGACCTTTCGCTGACGGACGATCCGCTGGTGCAGCTTCAGCACGACATTAACGCGCTGGGCTTATCTGCCACACCCAACCCGGACCTTCCTTTTCAGGGGGGCGCGCTGGGCCTGTTTGGCTACGATCTGGGTCGCCGTTTCGAAACGCTGCCGGAGCATGCGCAGGCTGATATTTCCCTGCCCGACATGGCCGTGGGGCTGTATGACTGGGCGTTAATTGTTGATCACCAGAAAAAAACGGTTTCCCTGCTGAGCCATCGTGACGTGCAGGCGCGTCTGGCCTGGCTTGAGGCGCAACAGGCTGCACCCGCAGAGACGTTCACGCTGACCTCCGGCTGGCGCTCGAACATGAGCGCCGCAGAGTATGGCGAAAAATTCGCGCGCGTTCAGGCGTATCTGCAAAGCGGCGACTGCTATCAGGTTAACCTCGCCCAGCGCTTCGAGGCGACATACCGGGGAGATGAGTGGCAGGCGTTTACCCGTCTTAATGCCAGCAATAAGGCGCCGTTTAGCGCGTTTGTGCGTCTGGAACAGGGGGCGATCCTCAGCCTGTCGCCCGAGCGTTTTATTCATCTGGCCGAGGGCACGATTCAAACCCGTCCGATTAAAGGCACCTTGCCACGTCTTGCCGATCCCGACGCCGACCGCAAGCAGGCGGAAAAACTCGCCGCCTCGCCGAAAGACCGCGCCGAAAACCTGATGATTGTCGATCTGATGCGTAACGACATTGGCCGGGTGGCCGTTCCGGGCAGCGTCCGCGTACCGGAACTGTTTGTCGTCGAGCCTTTCCCGGCGGTGCATCATCTGGTCAGCACCATTACCGCGCGGCTGCCTGACTCGCGCACGGCCTGCGACCTGCTGCGCGCGGCGTTCCCGGGGGGCTCCATCACCGGCGCGCCAAAGGTGCGGGCGATGGAGATCATTGATGAGCTGGAGCCGCACCGCCGCAACGCCTGGTGCGGCAGCATCGGGTATATCAGCCTGTGCGGCACGCTGGATACCAGCATTACCATTCGCACGCTGACCGCCTGCAACGGAAAACTTTACTGTTCGGCCGGGGGCGGCATTGTTGCCGACAGTGAGGTCGATGCGGAATATCAGGAAACCTTTGATAAAGTTAACCGTATCCTGAAACAACTGGAGTAATCACGGGTGGAAAAAGAGAACCTGACGCTGGATGACTTTTTATCGCGTTTTCAGCTATTACGACCGCAGGTTAATCGCGAAGCGCTGAATCAACGTCAGGCGGCCGTGCTGATCCCGGTCGTGCGTCGCGCGCAGCCGGGTCTGCTGCTCACCCAGCGTTCCGCCCATTTACGCAAGCACGCGGGTCAGGTCGCTTTTCCGGGGGGCGCGGTAGACAGCTCCGACGCCTCGCTGATTGCCGCCGCGCTGCGCGAAGCGCAGGAAGAGGTCGCCATTCCGCCAGAGGCCGTTGAGGTCATCGGCGTGCTGCCGCCCGTCGACAGCGTCACCGGTTTTCAGGTCACGCCGGTGGTGGGCATTATCCCGCCGGGCCTGCAGTATCACGCCAGCGTCGATGAAGTCTCCGCGGTGTTTGAAATGCCGCTGGAGGAGGCCCTCCGACTGAGTCGTTACCACCCGCTGGATATTCAGCGTCGCGGGCATGACCATCGGGTCTGGTTGTCCTGGTATCAGCATTATTTTGTCTGGGGCATGACGGCGGGCATTATTCGTGAGCTGGCGTTGCAAATCGGCCTGAAGCCTTGACTATACTTTACATTCCGCCCTCTTCTGCCAGGTTTGCGATCTGCGTCGCGCTATTAGCAAAACCCATCGTTAACCATTAGTTTAATTCATGTGAATAGTTAAGCCGAGGTCGGTGTTCCCTCTTACACTATGCGCAGTTATAACATCGTTACTGGAACCCCGGTAACCCTGTCAGGAGTGTGAAAGTGATTAGTATATTCGACATGTTCAAAGTGGGAATTGGCCCTTCGTCTTCCCATACTGTTGGCCCGATGAAGGCCGGTAAACAGTTCGTCGATGATCTGGTCGAAAAAGGATTACTGGAAAGCGTTACCCGTGTCGCCGTGGATGTTTACGGCTCGCTGTCATTAACGGGTAAAGGCCACCACACCGATATCGCCATTATTATGGGTCTGGCAGGCAACATGCCGGATACCGTTGATATTGATGCCATCCCGGCATTTATCCGCGACGTGGAAACACGCGGTCGCCTGCTGCTGGCAAACGGCCAGCAGGAAGTCGATTTTCCGCAGGATGACGGCATGCGTTTCCGTAGCGACAACCTGCCGCTGCATGAAAACGGCATGACCATTCACGCCTGGAGCGGTGAAAAAGAGATCTATAGCAAGACGTACTACTCCATCGGCGGTGGCTTCATCGTGGATGAAGAGCATTTTGGCAAAGACAGCGTCGGCGACGTCAACGTACCGTACCCGTTCAAATCGGCTACCGAGATGCTGGGCTACTGCAAAGAGACCGGTCTTTCACTGTCCGGTATGGTGATGCAGAACGAGCTGGCCCTGCACAGCAAAAAAGAGATTGAAGACTATTTTGCGAACGTCTGGCAAACCATGCGCGCCTGTATCGATCGCGGGATGAACACCGAAGGCGTTCTGCCGGGTCCACTGCGCGTACCGCGTCGTGCCTCCGCCCTGCGCCGTATGCTGGTGACCACGGACAAGTTCTCCAACGACCCGATGAACGTGGTTGACTGGGTAAACATGTTTGCCCTGGCCGTTAACGAAGAGAACGCCGCCGGTGGTCGCGTCGTGACGGCGCCAACCAACGGCGCCTGCGGTATCGTCCCGGCAGTGCTGGCCTACTACGAACACTTTATTGAGCCCGTGACGCCTGACATCTATATCCGCTATTTCCTGGCTGCAGGTGCCATCGGCGCGCTGTACAAGATGAACGCCTCCATCTCCGGTGCGGAAGTGGGCTGTCAGGGTGAAGTCGGCGTGGCCTGTTCCATGGCGGCGGCAGGTCTGGCAGAGCTGCTGGGCGCAAGCCCTGAGCAGGTCTGCGTGGCGGCTGAAATCGGTATGGAACATAACCTCGGTCTGACCTGTGACCCGGTCGCGGGCCAGGTGCAGGTGCCGTGCATCGAGCGTAACGCGATTGCCTCGGTGAAAGCCATCAACGCCTCACGTATGGCGATGCGCCGTACCAGCGAACCTCGCGTATCGCTGGATAAGGTGATTGAAACCATGTACGAAACCGGCAAAGACATGAACGCGAAATACCGCGAGACGTCCCGTGGTGGCCTGGCCATTAAGGTGCAGTGCGACTAATACTGCCTTTCGCCCATCTGCAACGGATGGGCGAATTTCCCTCTTCTTCCTCGTCTCCCGCTGTTTTCCCCACTACACTTTCACTGTTGCGTCCGGCTTTTGTGGCTGGTGGCTTATCAGGCGACCGTTCATGCAAACTGCACAAACGATCATTAAAAACTATCGCCGAAAACGCGTTATCGTCTGTGTCACGGTTGCGCTCCTCACACTCATCCTGACGTTAGGCATTCGCTTTATTTCAAAGCGCAATGTTAACCAACAGCGGATCCTCGATTTTACCAGCCACACCGTCCGCGCCCTTGATAACATACTGCTTTCTCTGGAGAACCGCCGCAGCGTGCTGCAGCCCCTAGTGGGACAGCCCTGTCCCCAGGCGCACCTGGCGCTGCGAAAGCAGGCCGCCATTTTGCAGACGGTACGCTCTATCGCCCTGATTAAAGACGGTATCCTGTACTGCTCGAGTATTTTCGGGAGTCGCGATGTGCCCGTTCGTGACTTCCTGAAAGAACTCCCCGCCAGCACGACGAAGCTGATTTTATCCACCGACCAGTGGTTGCTTAAGGACAGCCCGATATTGATTCAGTGGTATCCCGTTTCTCAGGACGGTGAAGCAGGCGTCATCGAGATCATCAATATCGATCTGATCGCCAAAATGATCCTCGAGCCCCAGCGCCCGCTTATCAATGACGTGGCGCTAACCGTGGGCGATCGTTTTCTGCGCTATGGTCAACGCGTCAGCGACAGCCTGACGTTTGATGATGAAGACTCTCTTTTCCAGCAGTCATCAACCCGAAATCCTTTCACCATTACGGTCAGCGGGCCAGGTCCTGGAGCATTAGCCTTAAAAAGCCTGCCAGCCCAGCTGCCGCTGGGGCTTATGCTGAGCCTGTTGCTGGGCTATCTCGCCTGGCTGGCGACGGCAAACCGGATGAGCTTTACGTGGGAGATTGATATGGGCATTGCGGGGCGGGAATTTGAGCTTTTCTGCCAGCCGCTGGTGAATGCCCGCACCCAGGCGTGTACTGGCGTGGAGATCCTGCTGCGCTGGAACAACCCCCGTCAGGGTTGGATCACCCCGGAGGTGTTTATCCCTCTGGCAGAAGAACATAACCAGATTGTCCCCCTGACCCGCTATGTCATCGCCGAAACGGTGCGCCAGATAGGCTACTTCCCTTCCAGCGCCGGTTTTCACATCGGCATTAACGTTGCCGCCAGCCATTTCCGTCACGCGGTGTTGATACAGGACCTGAACCGTCTCTGGTTCAGCGCCTGTCCGCGTCAGCAGCTGGTGATAGAACTCACGGAACGGGATGCGCTGCTGGATGCGGATTATCGCATCGTGCGCGAACTGCATCGCAAAGGGGTGAAGCTCGCTATCGACGATTTTGGCACCGGGAACAGCTCCCTTTCCTGGCTTGAGAAGCTGCACCCGGACGTCCTGAAAATCGACCAGTCGTTTACCACCGCCATCGGCACCGACGCCGTGAACTCGACGGTGACGGATATGATTATTGCGCTGGGCCAGCGGCTTGATATTGAACTGGTTGCTGAGGGGGTCGAGACAGAGGAGCAGGCGCGCTATTTGCGCCGCCACGGCGTACCTGTCCTGCAGGGCTTTTTCTATGCGCGTCCCATGCCGCTACGGGATTTTCCGAAGTGGCTGGCGGGGAGCGCGCCCCCGCCAGCGCATCATAACGGGCACATCGTGCCCTTAATGCCGCTGCGCTAAGCCGGCTTACTCATCTTCGTCGTGGGCTGATTGTTCTTTAACAATACGAACCATATCAACGCGATAGTCGTTGGCTTCAACGATCGTAATGTGCAGCGGCGATAGCTCGATCACATCTCCGACGCGCGGGATTTGCCCGTTAACCGCGATCACCAGACCGGCAACGGTCGCGATGTCTTCTTCATCGTTGATCACGTTTTCCAGCCCCAGCGTGTGCGAAAGCGCGTGCAGGTCGGTGGTACCTTTAACCAGCCAGCCTTCACCGTCGGCAACAATCTCTGGCGTTTCGTCTTCATCCGGGAACTCACCGGCAATCGCTTCCAGCACGTCCAGCGGCGTGACCAGCCCCTGCACCACACCAAACTCGTTGGTGACGATAACAAAGCTACCGCGAGCGCGACGCAGCACCCCGAGCAGGTTGATCGGATCCAGGGTTTCCGGCACGACAATCGCAGGCGACGCCGCAGCAACGGCTTCCACGTTGACGCCCTCTTCCAGGGCCACCAGCATCTCTTTCGCCCGCACCACGCCGATGATCTCATCCAGCTCACCACGACACACCGGGAACAGGCTGTGCGGTGAAGAGAGCAGCTGCTGGCGAATTTCATCCACGCTCAGGTTAGCATCGACCCAGCTGATTTCCCCGCGCGGCGTCATGATGCCGCGCAGCGAACGGGAGGCCAGGGAGAGCACGCCATTAATCATGTAGCGTTCTTGTTCCACAAACGCCCCTTCCGGGACCGGAACCGGATTATGGTTTTCGGAATCAGACTGAACGTTCACCTGACGACGACCGCCCATCAGGCGCAGAATGGCATCTGCGGTACGGGCACGCAGCGGCTGATTCGACTGCTGCTTAATAAAGTTACGACGCGCAATCTGGTTGAACAGCTCGATCAGGATCGAGAAGCCAATCGCGGCGTACAGGTAGCCTTTCGGAATATGGAAGCCAAAACCTTCCGCCACCAGGCTCAGGCCAATCATCAGCAAGAAGCTCAGACACAGCACGACCACCGTTGGATGCTGGTTGACGAAGCGCGTCAGCGGCTTCGAGGCCAGCAGCATAACCGCCATTGCAATAACGACAGCCGCCATCATTACCGGCAGATGGTTGACCATGCCGACCGCAGTGATCACCGCATCCAGCGAGAAGACCGCATCAAGCACCACGATCTGCAGTACCACCACCCAGAAGCTGGCATAGCCTTTACCATGCCCATCATCGTGCTGACGGTTTTCCAGCCGCTCGTGAAGCTCTGTCGTCGCTTTGAAGAGCAGGAATATCCCCCCGATCAGCATGATTAAATCACGCCCGGAGAAGGTGTAATCCATGACGGAGAACAGCGGTTTGGTCAGTGTGACCATCCAGGAGATGACGGAGAGCAGCCCCAGTCGCATGACCAGCGCCAGCGAGAGACCAATCAGACGCGCTTTATCACGCTGTTTTGGCGGCAGTTTGTCCGCAAGGATGGCGATAAACACCAGGTTATCAATGCCGAGAACAATCTCCAGCACCACCAGCGTGAGCAATCCCACCCAGATTGACGGGTCCATTAAGAATTCCATGACAAGCTCCTGCTAAAGGAATGACGAAACGGTGCCCCACTCAATGTGGGCAAAACAGAGGTAAACAGAGTCGATACGTGGCGAGGATCGCCGGCGAATAAGGCGCGAAATGGCCTGGTAGATGACTGACGTCGGTGACGGTCCATATAGTGGGCTGTAGCCCTATACTCCTGAACAATTAAACGGAGGCTAAACATATCAGAGACACTGTGTTTTTAGCAAAGATTTACGTTCCTTTGCAAAGTTCTGTAACACAGCCGCTTTACGCTACAGATAAATCTGTAACGCGTGGCTAAATTACGGATCTTCATCACATAAATTATTTTTTCACTATCTAAAATAATTCGCGGAAGTCTTAGTTTTTTGAACTCTAACCCTTATCTGAATCGATTCGGTTCGCCAATACGATTCTCAGTACGACTGCCTGGCAGGCGTATTAATGATAATAAAAGGAGGTAGCAAGTGACCATTGCTATTGTCATAGGCACACATGGTTGGGCTGCTGAGCAGCTACTCAAAACGGCAGAGATGCTGTTGGGCGAGCAGGAAAACGTCGGCTGGATCGATTTCGTTCCCGGTGAAAACGCCGAGACGCTGATTGAGAAGTACAACGCTCAACTCGAGAAGCTGGATACCAGCAAAGGCGTGCTGTTTCTCGTTGATACATGGGGCGGCAGCCCGTTCAATGCTGCCAGCCGCATTGTCGTCGATAAAGAGCACTATGAAGTTGTCGCCGGGGTCAATATTCCCATGCTGGTGGAAACCTTCATGGCGCGCGACGACAATCCGGCGTTCGATGAGCTGGTGGCACTGGCCGTTGAAACCGGTCGCGAAGGGGTTAAGGCCCTGAAAGCGCAGCCGGTTGAAAAACCTGTCCCTGCGCCTGCAGCGGCACCAAAAGCGGCAGCACCGGCAAAACCGATGGGCCCGAACGATTACATGGTTATCGGCCTTGCGCGTATTGATGACCGCTTAATCCACGGCCAGGTCGCCACGCGCTGGACCAAAGAGACCAACGTTCGACGCATTATCGTGGTCAGCGACGAAGTGGCCGCCGATACCGTTCGTAAAACCCTTCTGACTCAGGTTGCTCCTCCTGGCGTTACCGCGCACGTCGTGGATGTCGCCAAGATGATCCGCGTTTACAACAACCCGAAATACGCGGGTGAACGCGTGATGCTCCTGTTCACTAACCCGACAGACGTTGAGCGCATTGTTGAAGGCGGCGTGAAAATCACCTCCGTGAACATTGGTGGTATGGCATTCCGTCAGGGCAAAACGCAGGTCAACAACGCCATTTCAGTCGATGCGAAAGATATCGAGGCATTCAACAAGCTGAATGCGCGCGGTATTGAGCTGGAAGCCCGTAAGGTTTCCACGGACCAGAAACTGAAAATGATGGATTTGATCGGCAAAGTTGGGAAATAAGCCCGCGCCGGTTCTCATATAAAGTTTACGTAATAGGAGAAGTGCAATGGAGATTACCACTCTTCAGATTGTGCTGGTGTTCGTGGTCGCATGTATTGCGGGTATGGAATCCGTACTTGATGAATTTCAGTTCCACCGTCCGCTGGTGGCCTGTACCCTGATTGGGGCCGTTTTGGGTGACATGAAAACCGGTATCATCATCGGTGGTACCCTGGAAATGATCGCCCTGGGCTGGATGAACATTGGCGCGGCGGTTGCGCCCGATGCCGCGCTGGCCTCTATCATTTCGACCGTTCTGGTTATTGCCGGTCACCAGAGTATTGGTGCCGGTATCGCCCTGGCGATACCGCTGGCAGCCGCAGGCCAGGTTCTGACCATCATCGTTCGTACTATCACCGTTGCCTTCCAGCACGCGGCGGATAAGGCGGCCGACAACGGCAACCTCACGGCACTGTCGTGGATCCACGTTTCATCCCTGTTCCTGCAGGCGATGCGTATTGCGATCCCGGCGGTTATCGTCGCGATCTCTGTCGGTACCAGTGAAGTCCAGAGCATGCTGAACGCCATTCCAGAAGTGGTCACCGGCGGTCTGAACATCGCGGGCGGCATGATCGTGGTCGTCGGTTACGCGATGGTCATCAACATGATGCGCGCAGGCTACCTGATGCCGTTCTTCTATCTCGGCTTCGTGACCGCGGCTTTCACCAACTTCAACCTGGTTGCACTGGGTGTGATTGGTGCGGTGATGGCGATTCTCTACATCCAGCTCAGCCCGAAATATAACCGCGTCGCGGGTGCCCCAGCGCAGGCTGCTGGTAACAACGATCTCGATAACGAACTGGACTAACAGGTGAGCGAAATGGTTGATATGACAAAAACTACCACCGAGAAAAAACTCACTCCGGGTGATATTCGTGGCGTGTTCATCCGTTCTAACCTGTTTCAGGGTTCATGGAACTTCGAACGTATGCAGGCGCTGGGCTTCTGCTTCTCCATGGTACCGGCGATCAAACGCCTGTACCCGGAAAACAACGAAGCGCGCCGTCAGGCCATCAAGCGTCACCTGGAATTCTTTAACACCCATCCTTACGTTGCGGCTCCCGTACTGGGCGTAACGCTGGCAATGGAAGAACAGCGTGCAAACGGCGCAGAGATTGACGATGGTGCTATCAACGGTATCAAAGTCGGTCTGATGGGTCCGCTGGCCGGTGTCGGTGACCCTATTTTCTGGGGTACCGTGCGTCCGGTCTTCGCGGCACTGGGTGCCGGTATCGCGATGAGCGGCAGCCTGCTTGGCCCGCTGCTGTTCTTCATCCTGTTCAACGCCGTGCGTCTGCTGACCCGTTACTACGGCGTGGCCTACGGCTACCGTAAAGGGGTGGACATCGTTAAGGACATGGGCGGCGGCTTCCTGCAGAAACTGACTGAGGGGGCGTCAATCCTCGGCCTGTTTGTCATGGGGGCACTGGTTAACAAGTGGACGCACGTGAACATCCCGCTGGTGGTATCAACCATCACCGGGCAGGATGGTCAGACCCGCGTCACCACCGTGCAGACGATTCTGGACCAGCTGATGCCTGGCCTGGTACCGCTGCTGTTGACCTTCGCCTGCATGTGGCTGCTGCGTAAGAAAGTGAACCCGCTGTGGATTATCGTTGGCTTCTTCGTCATCGGTATCGCGGGCTACGCCGTCGGCCTGCTGGGTCTGTAAGTTTCAATGCTATAGGCCGGGGGCTTGCCCCCGGTTTTTTTTATCTGGAGGATGAATGACTGTCACGGACATCGTACTGGTTTTATTTGTTGTTGCCCTTCTGGCTTACGCGATCTATGACGAGTTCATTATGCCCCGCCGTCACGGCGAGACGCTGCTCTCCCTTCCCCTTCTGCGACGCGGGCGCGTGGACGCCTTTATCTTCGTGGGTCTCATCGCCATTCTTATTTACAATAACGTCACCAGCCATGGTGCAATATTAACCACATGGTTATTATGTGCGCTGGCATTAATGGCGATTTATCTGTTCTGGATCCGCACGCCGAAAATCCTTTTTAAATCCCGCGGATTTTTCTTCGCCAATGTGTGGATAGAATATAACCGTATTAAAGAGATGAATTTATCCGAAGACGGTGTGCTGGTGATGCAATTAGAACAACGCCGCCTGCTTATTCGGGTGAAGAATATTGACGACCTGGAAAAGATATACAAGTTACTTGTTAAAACTCAATGAGTTAGATATATAGCAATGGCTATATACTGCGTTTATCTTGCGCAAGAAATATAGCCAAAGCTATATCTCCTTCGTTAATTTTATCTCTATTTGTTAACGATATTTTCACGCTTAAAGACAAATGAAAATCGTTATCAACAAGCATTTTAAATAATGCCTCTTCATTGTTGTTTTATATTCTCAAAATATGTTAAGGTTGCGCCCGTCGTTGGGGAGTAGCCGATTTCCTGTTCGCAGGAAATGTACGTGTCAACATACTCGTTGAAAAACGTGGCACGTACGGATCGCTGACAGCACATCTTATGTGCAGCGCGATCAGGCGAGACCATAGATACATCAACTGCTGTTTACTGGGGGCAGTGATGTGTCATATGGATATCCCCGGTCTGGACGCTGTTATGAATATCTCCGCTACGATCCTTCTCGCTTTTGGCATGTCCATGGACGCATTCGCTGCTTCCATCGGAAAAGGCGCCACGCTCCATAAACCTAAGTTCTCAGAAGCCCTGCGTACCGGTCTGATTTTTGGCGCTATCGAAACGCTGACGCCGCTTATCGGCTGGGGTCTTGGCATGCTCGCCAGCCAGTTCGTGCTGGAGTGGAACCACTGGATTGCCTTCGTCCTGCTGGTATTTCTCGGTGGCCGAATGGTGATTGAAGGTTTTCGCGGCGGCGATGAAGAAGACGAGGAGCCTCAGCACCGCCACGGGTTCTGGCTGCTGGTCACTACGGCCATTGCCACCAGCCTTGATGCGATGGCCGTCGGTGTCGGTCTGGCATTCCTGCAGGTCAATATCATCGCCACCGCGCTGGCCATCGGCTGCGCAACATTGATTATGTCCACGCTGGGCATGATGGTCGGACGGTTTATCGGCCCGCTGCTGGGTAAACGCGCCGAGATCCTGGGGGGGATTGTGTTGATTGGCATTGGTGCCCAAATCCTCTGGGCACACTTCGCCGGTTAATCTTCGCGCTGCCAGAGGTGGATGCTGAAGTCCGTCTGGCAGCGAAATGTTGAGTGTGTCGCTAACGCTTCCCATACTTCCGGTTTTGCCCGCCACGCGAACGGCGTCATCTGCAGCAACGCGGTGGCCTCTTCCCCTTTCAGCGTCATTTCATACGCAACGGTCTGCTCCTGCTTCAGGCTAAAACCGGCCAGCTGTTCAGAATGAGGGGCATGCAGACGCACTTCGTCGTAGATCATCCCTTTCAGCTCCATCAGATGACGCGGGCCCGGCGTCACGGTGACTACCCATCCGCCCGGTTTCACCACGCGAGCCAGCTCTTCCGCCTTGCAGGGCGCGTAAATGCGAATAACCGCGTCCATGCTGGCATCGTCAAACGGCAGCCGGTGGCTGGATGCCACGCAGAACGTCACGTCCGCGTAACGCTTTGCCGCTGCGCGAATCGCCACTTTCGACACGTCCAGACCGAACGTCTGTGCGCCCTTCGCACGGGCGATCTCGGCAAACCGCGCGGTGTAGTACCCCTCCCCGCAGCCGATATCGAGCATGGCGGTGGCTGAATCCGGCAGAATGTCATTCAGCATCTGCGCGACGGCCTCCCGCAGCAGCAGATAGTGCCCGGCATCAAGAAACGCGCGTCGCGCCTGCATCATCTCAGCACTGTCGCCTGGATCGCGGGAGCGTTTATGCTGCACCGGCAGAAGATTCACATAGCCTTCTTTTGCCCTATCAAACTGATGCCCCTGCGGACAGGTATAACTTTTATCTGAGTGCGTCAGGGGGGCGTGGCAAAGGGGACAGCTGAAGGACATGGTGACTCCGGAGCATAATCAAAGGGCGAAGTGTACCGCTATTCGCCCTGGTTATAAACGCCCGGTTAACGCATAACGATAAGGTGATCGGACCCTGCCGGTAACCCGTCAGGTTTCACATTTTCCAGACGCAGCACGTTACCCATAATCTCACTGAAGACAGGGGCGGAGACGGCCCCGCCGTAGTAGGCACCATTTTGCGGATCGTTAATCACCACCACCAGGGCAAAACGCGGATTGCTGGCAGGTGCAACCCCTGCGGTGTAGGCGACGTATTTATCGACATACTTCCCGCTATCGTCAATTTTCTTCGCCGTACCGGTTTTCACCGCCACCCGGTAATCACGAACGGCAGCCTTAACCCCTCCGCCGCCCGGCAGCGCAACGCTCTCCATCATGTGCTCCACCTCGTGCGCAATCTCTTCCGGCATGACGCGTTGCCCGATAACGGGGGGATCGATACGCGTAATCGAGAGAGGTCGCTCAAGCCCGAAGCCGCCAATCGTGGCGTAGACGTGCGCCAGCTGGAGCGGCGTCACCATCAGCCCGTAGCCGAAGGCAAATGTCGCGCGGTCGAGCTGGCTCCAGTATTTACGCTGGGGCAACAGCCCCGCGCTCTCACCCGTTAAGCCAAGCCCCGTATTCGTGCCGAATCCAAAGTTTCGATAGGTATCAATAAGATGCTGGACAGGCATTGCCAGGGACAGTCGGGACACGCCGGTGTCGCTCGATTTTTGCAGGATCCCGGTCATTGTCAGTTCAGGATAATAGCCCACATCGCGGATACGATGCCCGTCGAGGGTATACGGATGCGTGTCAATCACGCTGTCCGGCTGGACCAGCCCCTGCTGCAGGGCCGTCATCAGCACCAGCGGTTTGACCGTGGAACCCGGTTCGAACGTATCGCTGATCGCACGGTTGCGAAAATCATTTATCGTTGCGCCTTCCCGGTTATTGGGGTTGAAATCCGGATAGCTCGCCATGGCGAGTATTTCCCCGGTGGGGATATTAATGAGCACCGAGGCCCCAGACTCGGCCTTGTTCCAGGCCACGGCATTATCGAGCGCATCCTCGGTGATGGTTTGCAGACGCTCGTCGATACTTAACTGGATGTTATGCGCCGGCGCGGGCGCAACTTCCGTCAGGTTTTCAACCACGCGTCCATAGCGATCTTCCCTTACCTGGCGCACACCCGCCTTACCGGTCAGCTGCGCGTTGAAGCTTTTTTCCACGCCCTCAATGCCCTGCCCGTCAATATTGGTGAAGCCAATCAGGTTCGCTGCCACATGGCCGGCAGGATAAAAACGGCGGGATTCATCGCGTAAATTGATGCCGGGCAGATTGAGTTTGTCTATCCACTTTGCCTGCGCCGGATCGACCTGACGGGCAAGATAAATAAAACGGCCCTGCGGGTTGGCGTTGATTCGCGCCGAGAGTGCGCCCAGGGAGAGATGCAGCGCGCTGGCCAGCGCCTGCCAGCGCTCATCAAGGCCGACGCCCCCTTTTGCCAGAACCGTTTTAGGATCGGCCCAAACGGCCCGTACAGGCACGCTCACCGCCAGGGGACGACCTTCGCGATCCATTATCATGCCGCGCGGCGCATCAATCGCCAGCTGGCGGAGGGATCGCATATCTTCCTGCTTCACCAGATTGTCAGGCTTGATGATTTGCAGCCAGGCAACGCGGCCCAGTAAAAAAGCCAGACTACAAAAAATAGCTATACAGAGCAGCACAAAACGCGCCGGCGTGAAATTTCCAGTTGCTGTTATCAATGTCTTCTTCACCTGAACCCCAGGGCTGTAAAACAACGCCCTGATTTAACGGGAAAAGATGGGTTTAGGGTGGCAAAACAGTGCTACTAACCTCGCAGCTTTGCAACAAGTTACTAACAAGACCGTGAATGGTAATATTTTGAAAGATTAAGGACATAAAAAAGCCCCGCGTTATGCGAGGCTTTATGTCTGAGAGTGAAGTGCTAAGCGCTTCAGTCAGCAGCGGTTCGATCAGATAGCAGTTACGTTAACTGCAGCTGGGCCTTTCTGGCCGTCCTGAATTTCGAACTCAACGTTCTGGCCTTCAGCCAGAGTTTTGAAGCCGTTACCCTGGATTGCAGAGAAGTGTACGAACACGTCTTTGCTGCCGTCAGCAGGAGTAATGAAACCAAAACCTTTAGACTCGTTGAACCACTTAACTTGACCTTTAATCTTTGCCATTTTGCAAAATTCCTTAGAGTGTTTTCTTAGCCCGCAGGCATTAACTGAGATAAAACTGAGACATTACTGCATGAGGCACTAATATAAGGTTCGGCAGAGAAGCGGTATTCAACGACAACGTGTTTACTCAGGACTTCTTTACTGAAAATGCCACACATAAACAGAACTGTACCTCGTTTGACCCAAAACGTGTTATCACACACTATGTTTAATATGGCAAGCCATTTTTAAACATGTCTCGATCCGCCGCACAAATTCGAACAGTGCCTGTCAGGTTTTGCACAATTGTGCGCATCACGTACAGACAGCTCTGCTGCGTAACAAAGACCCAGCATTGCTTTCACAACCGCTGTAATCTAAGACTTTTTTAACATAGCTCAATCATAACGAAGCGTCCAGCAACCGGGAAAAGAAATCTTAAGTCTTGATTGAGTTAGAACAATTTGTGAAAACTTATGCTTAAATCATTGTAACGCGACCAAATTGTTTCAGAGAAAAAACAGTGTTAATAACCCACGCCCAGCTGTATTAAAATGCATCAGCGAATAAACAGCGTTATGCACCAAAATAATGAAATTTTTATGACCCTGCATCAAAAGAAGGCAAGCAAAACGTTTCGATAAAAATAAAACATTCCTGCACGCGTTTACATCAACAATATATGCAACAATTTATCGCTTCGTTTATAAGGATAAATATTCACCAATTTTCAGTATCCTGAAAGAATGATTAACTGGTGCTAAATTATCGAGTGCGTCAGTTAACTCCTGCACAGGTTCATCTAAGGCTTCGTCTGCCAGTTCAAACACACCCCAGTGAATGGGGAACGCCAGAGGAGAGCCCAGCTGCTGCCACAATGCCACCGCAGATTGCGGATCCATATGATGGACAGCCATGAACCATCGTGGGGCATAGGCACCAATCGGTAACGCGGCGGCATCAATATGGCCCAGGCGTTCAGGTATCAACAGCAGCTCGGGCGAATACCCCGTATCACCGCTGAACCAGAAACGATGATGTCGGCCTTCCATCACCCAGCCGCACCACAATGAGCGATTGCGGTTCCATGGCGTGCGCATACTCCAGTGTTGAGCCGGTACGGCGGTCAGCGTCATCCCTTGCCAGGTGAAACTCTGCCACCAGTCGAGCTCAATCACGCGTTTTGCTCCCCGGCGACGAAACCAGTCGGCCAGCCCCAACGGAACAAAAAAACTGACGTCGGGGAAGCGTTTGAGGATACGGCGAATGGTCGCGTCATCAAGATGATCGTAATGATTATGGGAGATGACGACCGCATCAAGCTGATGAAGCTGATCGACTGACAGCGCGGGAGGCGTTTTGCGCTGTGGTCCCAGGAAAGGGAGCGGAGAAGCGCGCCGTGAAAACACCGGGTCGGTAAGGATGATATTGCCGTCCAGCCGCAGCAACACGCTCGCGTGTCCGAGCCACCACACCCCATCTTCATGAGGTTGCGAAAGCTCAACCGGTTGCCACCACTGCTGGATAAAGTCTTTATAACCCAGCGCGGGCGGCTTCGGTAAACCGGCCTCTTTACGCGCTTTATGCCAGCGGTCGAGGTCGCCGGGTTGATGTCCGACAGGATCGGTATTACGAAAACCGTTCGGGGTGTGATGTTTCAGGGAGGGGTCATACCAGGGGTTTTTCCAGACCACAGCCACCTCCCAGGACAAAAAGATTAACGCTCAGCCACCAGGCGGATAAAGTCGTCTTCGTCTTTGTTATCTTCAGCGACTGCGTCTTTCGGCGCGTCTTTCTCTTCCGGTTCGTTAGCCTCACACAGACGGCGTAGCAGCGCATTCTGACGTTTTTGCTGATCGAGCAGCGCTTCCAGCAGTTCAATCTGCTCGTTAGTACGGGAACTGGCGCGATTCACGAAAAACCAAATGACCAGCCCGACAAGCAGAACAACCAAAGAAATCATCAGGGATGCTATATTCAGCAGCCCTGAATTCAGTAACTCACCCATTTCACCACCTCAATAAAAACGTCTATTTTACCACTGGCGCGAAGGAAGGACATCACCTTGAGAAAAAATGCGTGTTACCACGGAATAAATTTATTGATTGCGCAAACGCCGCTAAAAAACTGTACATCCTGATCGCACATCACATTGATCGTCTGCGTCCATAACACCACGCACGCTATCAGCACGATAATCAGAATTACCCAGCGTATTTTTTTCACTCCACACTCCGTCTAATGACCTGATGTAACGAGGTTATCACGCTTATCTTAAACAAGGGCTAACTGTGCCGCCATCGCGCTTTTTTCAGAATCCTGCACTTGTTTCGTTTCGTAAACCGTTTACGCTAGCATTATGATAACAACGATAAAAGAGGTAATGATGCGCTTAATCATTCGAACAATTATTGCACTGGCCATTGTCTGGATTGGCCTTTTGCTAACGGGTTATGGCGTACTTGTAGGAAGCACCGAAAACGCTGCCGGGTTAGGCATTCAGTGTAAATACTTAACAGCACAAGGAATGAGCACTGCGCAGTATCTGCATACTGACAGCGGGATTGTTGGCTTAACCCACTGTCCGGTCCTGCGTAAGACTTCCGTCGTGATTGATAATGGCTAGTCAGCCGGGTAAATGACCGACAAAAAACGCCGCAACAGATGCGGCGTTTTTTTATGTGAACAGAGATTAGAACGGGTAGTCGTGATACCCCATCTGTTCAGAAATCTTACGTGCGGCAGTGTGGAGAATAGCCACATACTCATGCAGACGCTCTTCGGAAAAACGTAAGGTTGGGAAGGAGATACTTAAGCCCGCGATCACCACGCCAAAACGGTCAAATACCGGAACGCCGATGCAGCGCAGTCCCTCTTCCTGCTCCTCGTTATCTTCGCCATATCCCTGTTCGCGTACGCGATCGAGCACCGTTAGCAGCGCGTCCGTGCTGGTAATGGTTCGTGAGGTACTTTGCTTGTATTCCACGCCTTCGAGGATCTGCTTCACTTCCTCACGATCGCGCCACGCCAGCAGAACTTTACCAATGGCGGTACTGTAGAGCGGGTTGCGACGACCAATGCGCGAATACATGCGCAGATTGTACATGGAGTCGATTTTATGGATGTAAACTATGCTGTCTTCATCCAGCGCGCCGAGATGGATGGTCTCTTTAGTGAGGCGAGAGATTTCACGCATCTGAATATCGGCGCTGCGGATCAGGTCAACATTTTGTAGCGCGCGGGCACCCAGCTCAAACAGCTTCAGCGTCAGGGAGTATTTTTCAGATTCGCCTTCCTGGGCAACGTAACCCAGCGATTTCATGGTCTGCAAAAAGCGATATACGGTGCTTTTTGACATCATCACGCGCTGCGACAACTCTGTAATACCTATTTCACGCTCCTCTCCCAGCGCCTGTAAGATGCCAAACACCTTCAGCACGGAAGAAACAGAATCTGGCTGTTTATCCAAATCCGCAATAGCCATTTACCACCTCATAGCGAGTGTTTTATAAAAATCAGAACCGGTTTTTATTATAAGTTCCCGTCATGTCACCTGCAATCAATCCCCGTTTACTTCGTTACAAATCTGCGACATATCGCGGCTGTAACAATGCTAAAATACTTACCCTGAGAATAATTTCACGCTGAGCTTTTTTAACCCTAATGGAAAAGACCCTTTCCGATGGCCTGCCTTTACCCCAGCGGTATGGCGCGATAGCGACCATCATTATCGGTATATCAATGGCGGTCCTTGACGGCGCAATCGCAAACGTTGCCCTGCCAACCATCGCCAGCGACCTGCACGCCTCTCCCGCCAGTTCGATATGGATTGTTAACGCCTATCAGATTGCGATTGTGGTTTCCCTGCTCTCGTTCTCTTTCCTGGGCGATATGTTCGGTTACCGTCGGGTGTATCAGTGCGGTCTGGTGGTTTTCACCTTTACGTCTTTGTTCTGTGCTCTTTCAGATTCACTGCATACCCTGACGCTTGCCCGCATTGCGCAGGGTTTTGGCGGCGCGGCGCTCATGAGCGTAAACACGGCGCTGATCCGCTTAATTTATCCGCAGCGTCATCTGGGGCGAGGAATGGGGATAAACTCGTTTATTGTCGCCGTCTCTTCTGCCGCCGGGCCAACTATTGCGGCGGCGATCCTTTCCGTTGCGTCATGGCAGTGGCTGTTCGCCATCAACGTGCCGCTGGGTATCGTCGCCATCTTCTTTGCCCTGCGCTTTCTTCCCGCTAACGGTCCCAAAAGCACCATGCCGCGCTTCGACGTGGCGAGTGCGGTGATGAATGCCCTGACCTTTGGCCTGTTGATTACGGCGCTGAGCGGCTTTGCGCAGGGACAGTCTCTGATGCTTACCGGCGCGGAGCTTATCGCCCTGCTGGCGATCGGCTTCTTCTTTGTTCGCCGCCAGCTCACTCTCCCTGTGCCTCTACTGCCTGTTGATCTGCTGCGTATTCCCCTCTTTTCCCTCTCCATTTGCACGTCTGTCTGCTCGTTCTGCGCCCAGATGCTGGCTCTGGTCTCCCTACCCTTCTTTCTGCAAAGCGTGGTCGGACGTTCAGAGGTGGAGACCGGTCTGCTGCTCACCCCCTGGCCGCTGGCGACCATGGTGATGGCACCGCTGGCAGGTTATTTAATTGAACGCGTCCATGCCGGTTTATTGGGCGCTTTGGGGCTGGCGGTGATGGCGACAGGCCTTTTCGCGCTGGCATTACTACCGTCATCGCCAACCGATCTGGACATCATCTGGCGCATGATCCTGTGCGGCGCGGGGTTCGGCCTGTTCCAGTCCCCTAACAACCACACCATTATCACCTCCGCACCGCGTCATCGCAGCGGAGGAGCCAGCGGTATGCTGGGGACCGCGCGCCTTCTGGGCCAAAGCAGCGGTGCGGCACTGGTCGCCCTGATGTTTAACCTTGCCGGGCAAAACGGTAACCACATTGCGCTTCTCACCGCAGGTGCCCTTGCCTCCCTTGCGGCGGTCGTCAGCGGCCTGCGGGTGACACAGCCCAGGATTCAGGCATAAAAAAAGCCGGGCAGAGTGTACTCCTGCCCGGCTTATTAGGGTTCCTGGCGTTACTTCAGGTATTCCCCACTGCGCAGCGCTTCAATACGTTTATCCAGTGGCGGGTGAGACATAAACAGCTCGCTCAGCGATTTGGATTTACCGTTAATGCAGAAGGCCATCATGCTGTTCGCTTCCTGCGGCTCGTAGCTGGTTTTCAGACGCTGCAGCGCGGCAATCATCTTCTCACGACCAACCAGTTTCGCAGAGCCGGCATCCGCGTGGAATTCACGGTGACGAGAGAACCACATGGTGATGATGCTGGCCAGAATACCGAATACCAGTTCCAGAACCATCGACACGGCGAAGTAGATCAGCGGGTTGCCGTTGCTCTCTTCACCTTCGTCGCGGTTGCCACCCATAAAGCCAGCCGCAATCTGCGCCAGGATACGGGAGATGAAGATCACGAAGGTGTTCACCACACCCTGAATCAGGGTCATGGTCACCATGTCACCGTTGGCGATATGGCTGATTTCGTGGGCAATAACCGCTTCAGCTTCGTCACGGCTCATGTTCTGCAGCAGACCGGTGCTGACGGCAACCAGTGACGCATCGCGACGGGCGCCCGTGGCGAACGCGTTGATGTCCGGAGCATGGTAAATGGCCACCTGCGGCATGGCGATGCCGGCCTGACGGGATTGCTGAGCCACCGTATTCATCAGCCACTGTTCCATATCGTTACGCGGCTGTTCAATAACCTCACCACCCACCGATTTCAGTGCCATCCACTTCGACATCAGCAGGGAGATGAACGAGCCACCAAAACCAAACAGCAGCGCCATAATCAACAGACCCTGAACGCTGCTCGACTGAATTCCTGTCAGGCTTAGCACGAGCCCGAAAACCACCATGACCGCCAGGTTGGTGAGCAGGAAGAGCGCGATTCGCATCATAATTTTCTTTTTACCTCAGTTTAACAAAACGCACTATGCGATTACCCACATCGTATGGGTATTGCGGCTATTTTCAAGCATCCGACGGGCGTAAGTCACCAGAAAGACACAACTTTACACAATTGGAAATCTGGCTGACGGAAGGATGAAGAACAAAAAGAAACAGGCACAATTTCTTGTGCCTGTTGGGCGATTATTTTGCCGGAGCGGGCTGTACGGCAGGTTTCTCTTTTTCCTGATTCGCCAGGTCGAGAGCGATATGTACCGTCTCATCCAGATACGGATCCGGCTCCTGGTAATCTTTTGGCAGATCGTCCAGTTTTTTGAGCAGTGGCTTGCCTTCACGCTTGAAGCGATCGTTGATACGCGCCAGGCGGGTTGCATCGTCTTCGTTGTTCTCTTTCTCACGCTGTGCGTAGTTCAGAGAAACGATATTCCGCTTATCTTTCAGGGCATTGAAGCGTGCGATGTCCTTCATGATGTACTGGAATTCCGGATCTTTCGCGATGCGGTCGTTATGCGCTTTCAGCAGTTCAGGGCCAAATTGCGTCATATCACCCGCTTTCACGTAGGTCGCGGCATTGATGCTGTCCCACGGTAACGCGTTATCTTCAAACTTCTCGCCGGTTTCCGTCTCTTCCGTGCCTGTCGGCATCATAATGTCCGGCGTTACGCCCTTACGCTGCGTACTGCCGCCATTCACGCGGTAGAATTTCTGAATGGTGTACTGAACCGAGCCCAGTGCAGGCCATTCCGGACGCAGCATTTGATCGTAGATACGATTAAGAGAACGATACTGCTGAACGGTGCCTTTCCCGAAGGTTGGCTCACCGACGATCAGCGCACGGCCATAATCCTGCATGGCAGCGGCAAAGATCTCAGACGCGGAAGCACTGAAGCGGTCAACCAGGACCACCAGCGGGCCTTTGTAGTAGACCACACCGTCGTTGTCGGCATCTTCACGCACTTTACCGTTGTTATCGCGCACCTGCACCACGGGACCCGATGGAATGAACAGACCAGAGAGTGAAACCGCTTCCGTCAGCGCTCCGCCGCCGTTACTGCGCAGGTCGATGATAATGCTGCTGACGTTCTGCTTTTCAAGCTTCTGCAGCTGAACTTTCACATCGTCAGTCAGCCCAACGTAGAAGCCAGGAATATCCAGGACACCCACCTTCTCTTTACCCACGGTTTTCACCGACATTTTCACCGCGCGGTCTTCCAGACGGATACGCTCGCGGGTCAGGGTAACGATACGGGTTTTGGTGCCTTTTCCGGCTGGCAGGACTTCCAGACGAACTTTGCTGCCTTTCGGACCTTTGATCAGCGCAACCACGTCATCAAGACGCCAGCCGATCACGTCGACCATGTTCTGTCCGGTTTGTCCTACACCCACAATACGATCGCCTACGCTAATCGCTTTGCTTTTGGATGCCGGGCCGCCCGCAACCATCGAATTGATCACCGTGTAATCATCGTCCATCTGCAGCACCGCGCCGATACCTTCAAGAGACAGGCTCATCTCGGTATTGAACTGTTCGGTGTTGCGTGGAGAGAGATAGTTGGTGTGCGGATCGATTTCGTGAGCAAAGGCCGTCATGGCCAGCGAGAAGACATCCTCACTGTTGGTCTGCGCCAGACGACGAATGGCGAATTTGTAACGACGCGTCAGCGTGTCACGGATCTCTTTTTCGTCTTTGCCGGTAAGCTTAAGGCTCAGTTCATCGTATTTAACTTTACCGTCCCACAGCGCATTCAACTCGGCTTCATCTTTCGGCCAGGGTGCTTTACTGCGATCCAGATTAAAGGTGTCGTTGCCGGTGAAGTCCATCGGACGTTCCAGCACTTTCAGCGCGTACTGATAGCGTTCGAAGCGGCGCTTTTGCGACAGATTGTAGAGATCGTAGAACAGATCCAGCTTGCCTGAGCGCAACTCATCACCCACCTCGGATTTGCGCTTAGCGAACTGCTCGACATCGCTGGCGAGCAAAACGTTATGGCTGTAATCCAGCAAGTTCAGATAGCGGTCAAAGATTTTGGCCGAAAAGGCCTGATCGAGATCGAACTGACGATAGTGCGAGCGGGTAAAACGTGAGGTCACGCGCTCGCTCACCGTCGCGTGCTGCGTCTCTTCCTTGAGAACCGGAATTTGATCAACACGCGTGATATCGTCCACTGCAAAAGCGTGACCTGTTATGGCAAACAGGCCCGCCAGCGCGGTGAGCTTAAAAAAAGTGTTCATGCCAGGCTTGGCCTCCGTTTCAGAACAACAAGTGTTCTGCGCGTACAATCATTGACATACCAGAAGTCAGCTGTACACGAACGCCATCTTTGGTGATTTCCAGTACGGTGGCGTCCATAGCATTGTTACCCGCTTTTACCTTCAGCGCCTGACCTACGCTCAGGGCGTTAATGTCAGAAACCGGCGTATGGCGCGGCTCTTCACGAGGGGCACGCGGGGCTTTTGCTGCTGGTTTGTCTGCACGCGGTTTGCGATCGTTATTATCGTTACGACGCGGCGCAGGGCGTGGTTTACGCTCACGACGAGGCGCTTCTTCCTGGCCGTTTGCCGCGGCGGCTTCGCGCTTTTTCGCCTGCTGTTCTGCACGTTGTGCCTGAACGCGTGCTTTGGCTTCTTCGAGCTGCTTGCGCGCGTGCTCAACGTGCTGCTCGTCCAGCTCACCACACGGGTTGCCGTCGAGATCCACGCGGGTCGCGCCAGCTTTGATACCGTACAGGTAACGCCAGCTCGAAGTATAAAGACGTAAGGCGGAACGCAGCTGAGTTTTGCTGAGGTTCATTTCCCCTTCAACACGTGCCACCAGATCCTGAAAAATACCGACTTTCAGGGGACGCGCTTCACCTTCCGCGCTGAAGCACTGCGGGAAACGCTCGGCCAGAAATGCGATAACTTCTTTACTGCTATTCAACTTAGGTTGATTTTCCATGAAATTTCCTGATTACAACGGACGTTGCCAACAAGCGCAGGCATGAACAGGCGTCATTATAATGACGCTATCAGTAAATGCTACGTTATCCGTTGATTATCCTGCGACGCTCGCAAAGAATTTTTGATAATCGGTTGCCGCGAGGACGTTTTCCAGATTAGCCACCAGCTCGCGCAGCCCCTGTTCGTCCTCGGTTGTAAAGCGACTGAAGACCGTACTGTCGATATCCAGAACGCCAATAATCTGATTTTTGACCACCAGAGGCAGAACGATTTCAGAATTACTGGCGGCATCGCAGGCAATGTGCCCGTCAAATGCATGAACATCTTCCACACGCTGGACCTGATTCTCGGCCACCGCCGTACCGCATACGCCGCGCCCTACCGGAATACGCACGCAGGCCAGTTTGCCCTGGAACGGACCGAGCACCAGCGTTTCACCTTCCAGAAGGTAAAAGCCGGCCCAGTTCACCTCAGAGAGACGTTCAAACAGCAATGCGCTAGTATTTGCCAGAGTGGCTAAGAAGCTGGTCTCACCCGCCATCAATGCCTTAAAATCGCGGTTCAGATCCGCGTAGAATTCTGTTTTGTTCATTATTCAATCACTTAGTTGTCTTACAAATTTACCGCATAGCCTATTAAAATAAGCATTAAATGCGCTCATGCTCAAGATGAATCCGTTCATGAGTTATTATAACTTTCAACAATACTTATTTGTGCGCAGCTGATGGCCTTAAAAACAACCAAAATTACGCCGAAAAGAAAGATAACTGTCCATACGGTAAGCGAAGCTTTGCCACGTGCACATTATCAGCGTTGCCCCCAGTGCGATACGCTTTTTATGTTGCCGAAGATGAAATCGCACCAAAGTGCCTTCTGTCCCCGCTGCGACGCCAAAATTCGCGATGGCCGAGACTGGTCGTTAACCCGTCTCGCCGCCATGGCCGTCACCATGCTGCTGCTGATGCCCTTCGCCTGGAGCGAACCGCTGCTGAAACTCTACCTGCTTGGCGTGCGCATTGACGCCAACGTGCTGCAGGGTATCTGGCAGATGACCCGTCAGGGCGATCCCATCACCGCCGCCATGGTGCTGTTCTGCACCGTTGGCGCGCCGCTGGTGCTGGTTGCCGCCATTGCCTATCTTTGGTTTGGCAATATCCTCGGCATGAACCTTCGCCCGGTGCTGCTGATGCTGGATAAGCTCAAAGAGTGGGTGATGCTGGATATTTATCTGGTGGGCGTGGGCGTTGCGTCAATAAAGGTACAGGACTACGCCTTTTTGCAGCCCGGTATCGGGCTCTTTGCTTTCATCTGCCTGGTATTGCTAAGCATCCTGACGCTGATTCACCTGAACGTTGAGCAGCTCTGGGAACGGTTTTACCCTCAGCGCCCCGCTACACGCCCCGATGAAAATCTGCGCGTCTGTCTGGGATGCCACTATACCGGCTTACCCGACGCGCGTGGACGCTGCCCGCGGTGCCACATTCCGCTGAGACTGCGGCGCAACAACAGCCTGCAAAAATGCTGGGCCGCGCTGATCGCCTCCCTGGTGTTTCTGATCCCAGCCAATATGCTGCCGATTTCTATCATTTACGTGAATGGCGGGCGTCAGGAGGATACTATCCTCTCCGGGATTATCTCCCTTGCACACAGTAACGTCGGGGTGGCGGCGATCGTCTTTATTGCCAGTATCCTGGTTCCCTTTACCAAAGTGGTGGTGATGTTTACCCTGCTCATCAGCATTCACTTTAAATGTGAACAAGGCTTACGAACACGCATTCTGCTTCTGCGGTTCGTCACCTGGATTGGCCGCTGGTCAATGTTAGATCTGTTCGTGATTTCGCTGATGATGTCGCTCATCAATCGCGACCAGCTACTTGCTTTTACAATGGGACCCGCGGCTTTTTATTTCGGCTCTGCGGTGATATTGACTATTCTTGCTGTGGAATGGCTGGATAGCCGCTTACTTTGGGATGCACATGAGTCAGGAAACCCCCGCTTCGTCGACTGAAGCGAGAATTAAAACAAAACGCCGCATTTCGCCATTCTGGTTGCTGCCCGTCATCGCCCTGATGATTGCAGGCTGGCTTATCTGGACGAGCTATGAAGATCGCGGGAGTACGGTCACCATTGATTTCCAGACCGCGGACGGCATCGTCGCCGGGCGAACGCCCGTTCGCTTCCAGGGGGTTGAAGTAGGTACGGTTCAGGACATCTCCCTTGGAAAAGGGCTGAACAAGATTCAGGTGCGGGTCAGTATTAAATCTGACATGCAGGATGCCCTGCGCAGCGAAACGCAGTTCTGGCTGGTGACGCCTAAAGCCTCTCTGGCCGGCGTGTCCGGGCTGGATGCGCTCGTGGGCGGTAACTATATTGGCATGATGCCGGGTAAAGGCGAGCCGCAGGATCACTTTGTTGCTCTGGATACGCAGCCTAAGTACCGCCTCAATAACGGCGATTTGATGATCCATCTGCAGGCGCCGGATCTCGGTTCTCTGAACAGTGGCTCACTGGTCTATTTCCGCAAAATCCCGGTTGGCCGCGTGTACGACTACGCGATTAACCCGAATAAACAGGGCGTCACCATCGACGTGCTGATCGAGCGTCGCTTCACCAATCTGGTGAAAAAAGGCAGCCGCTTCTGGAACGTCTCCGGCGTGGATGCGGATCTCAGCCTGAGCGGTGCGAAAGTGAAGCTGGAGAGTCTGGCCGCGCTGGTGAATGGCGCTATTGCCTTTGACTCCCCGGAAAACTCAAGCCCTGCCACCGCTGATGACTCATTTGGATTGTATGCTGACCTGGCGCACAGCCAGCGCGGCGTGATCGTCAAACTCGCCCTGCCCGATGCTAAAGGGCTAAAAGCGGGCTCAACGCCGCTGATGTATCAGGGATTGCAGGTTGGTCAGCTCACCAAAATGACGCTCAACCCGGGCGGCTCGGTCACCGGCGAAATGACGGTCGACCCGAGCGTGGTCGATCTCCTGCGCGAGAAAACGCGTATCGAAATGCGCAGTCCAAAGCTCTCTCTGAACGATGCCAGCCTCAGCACGCTGTTGACCGGCAATACGTTTGAGCTCATCCCCGGTGAAGGTGAACCCAGCAATAGCTTCGTGATTGCCCCGGCGGATAAAGCTCTGTTGCAAAAACCGGGCGTGGTGACGGTTACCCTGAATGCGCCAGAAAGTTACGGTATCGAAGCCGGACAGCCGCTAATTTTACACGGCGTGCAGGTCGGTCAGGTGCTGGAGCGTAAGCTCTCCGCGGATGGCGTGACGTTCTCGGTCGCCATCGATCCGCAATACAGCGACCTGGTGCACGGTGACAGCAAATTCGTGGTGAACAGTCGCGTCGATGTGAAGGTCGGTCTGGACGGCGTGGAGTTCCTCGGCGCCAGCGCCAGCGAATGGGTGAACGGCGGCATCCGTATTTTGCCTGGCGATAAAGGCCCCGTGCGCGACAGCTATCCGCTGTATGCCAACCTGGAGAAAGCGATTGAAAACAGCCTGAGCGATCTTCCGACCACCACGCTGACGCTAAGCGCCGAAACGCTGCCGGACGTACAGGCGGGATCCGTGGTGCTTTATCGCAAGTTTGAAGTCGGGGAAGTGATCACCGTTCGCCCGCGTGCGGACGCCTTTGATATCGAACTGCACATCAAGCCGGAGTACCGCAAGCTGCTGACGCCAAACAGCGTCTTCTGGGCCGAAGGCGGCGCGAAAGTTCAGCTTAACGGTAACGGGCTGACCGTGCAGGCCTCCCCGCTCTCACGCGCGCTGCGCGGGGCGATTAGCTTCGATAATCTCAGCGGCGCGGGTGCGAATTTGCGCAAAGGTGATAAGCGTATTCTCTTCCCGTCCGAAACCGCCGCACGTGCAGTGGGCGGACAGATAACCCTGCACGCGTTTGATGCCGGTAAGCTGGCGGAAGGCATGCCAATTCGCTATCTGGGTATTGATATCGGGCAGATCCAGAAGCTGACGCTGATTACCTCGCGTAACGAGGTGCAGGCCACTGCCGTGCTTTATCCGGAATATGTGCAGACCTTCGCCCGCACGGGCTCGCGCTTCTCGGTGGTCACGCCGCAGATCTCGGCCGCGGGCGTTGAGCATCTCGACACCATTTTGCAGCCGTACATCAACGTTGAGCCCGGCCAGGGCAATGCCCGTCGCGATTTCGAGCTGCAGGAAGCCACGATCACCGACTCGCGCTACCTTGGCGGCCTGAGCATCGTGGTGGAAGTGCCGGAAGCAGGCTCGCTGAACATCGGCACACCGGTACTGTTCCGCGGCATTGAGGTGGGTACGGTCACGGGCCTGACGCTCGGTACACTCTCCGACCGCGTGATGGTGGCGTTACGCATCAGCGAACGCTACCAGCACCTGGTTCGAAATAACTCGGTATTCTGGCTGGCATCCGGCTACTCGCTGGACTTCGGCCTGACGGGTGGCGTGGTGAAAACCGGCACCTTCAACCAGTTCATTCGCGGCGGTATCGCGTTTGCCACGCCGCCGGGAACGCCGCTGGCGCCGAAAGCGCAGCCAGGTAAACACTTCCTGCTGCTCGAAAGCGAACCGAAAGAGTGGCGCGAATGGGGAACCGCCCTGCCACGTTAAACAGCAAGGCTCCGGTGTCAACGCACCGGAGCCTTTATGTTACACTGCGCACCTGAACTTTTCCCTGTGGTGTGCCCGTGGCTCAAAACTCCGTATTTCTTCCTGAACAATTCCTGGCGCAGATGCGCGAGGCGCTTCCTTCTCACCTGTCGTTAGACGATTTTATCGCCGCCTGCCAGCGTCCGTTACGCCGAAGTATTCGCGTCAACACGTTGAAAATCAGCGTCGATGATTTTCTGGCACTGGTCTCGCCGTACAGCTGGCAGCTTACGCCGGTACCGTGGTGTGCTGAGGGGTTCTGGATCGAACGCGATGACGAAGCCTCACTCCCGCTGGGCAGTACCGCTGAACATCTGAGCGGTCTGTTCTATATTCAGGAAGCCAGCTCGATGCTGCCGGTTGCCGCCCTGTTCGCCGATGGCAACGCACCTGAGCGCGTGATGGATGTTGCCGCAGCGCCCGGCTCAAAAACCACGCAAATTGCCGCCCGGATGGGTAACCGGGGGGCGATCCTTGCTAATGAGTTTTCCGCCAGCCGCGTGAAGGTGCTGCATGCCAACATCAGCCGCTGCGGTATTCATAATGTTGCACTGACGCACTTCGACGGACGCGTGTTTGGCGCCGCCCTACCGGAAGCCTTCGATGCCATTCTGCTGGACGCCCCTTGCTCCGGCGAAGGGGTGGTGCGCAAAGATCCCGATGCGTTAAAGAACTGGTCCGTGGAAAGCAACCTGGAGATCGCCGCCACGCAGCGAGAGCTGATCGAGAGCGCATTTCACGCTTTGCGCCCTGGCGGCACGCTGGTCTATTCAACGTGCACCTTAAACCGCGATGAAAACGAAGACGTTTGCCTGTGGTTGAAAGCGAACTACCCGGATGCGGTCGAGTTCCTGCCGCTAAACGATCTGTTTGCCTCAGCACAAGAGGCTGTCACCCCCGAAGGTTTCCTCCACGTGTTCCCGCAGATTTACGACTGCGAAGGGTTCTTTGTGGCGCGTCTGCGTAAAACGCAGGCGGTTGCTCCCCTGCCCGCACCTAAATTCAAGGTCGGCAACTTCCCGTTTGCCCCTCTTAAAGGTCGCGATGCAGCACAGCTTGAAGCCGCCGCCAAAAAGGTTGGGCTGGTCTGGGATGAGAGCCTGCGCCCCTGGATGCGTGATAAAGAGATATGGCTGTTCCCGGCACAGATTGAGCCGCTCATCGGAAAGGTCCGTTTTTCCCGGATCGGGATCCGCCTGGCGGAAGTGCATAATAAAGGGTATCGCTGGCAGCATGAGGCCGTTATCGCCCTTGCCGGACGCGAGAATACCTTTGCCCTGACGCATCAGGAAGCGGAAGAGTGGTACCGCGGTCGCGATGTTTATCCCGAAAACACGCCGTCAGGCGATGAAGTGATAGTGACGTATCAGGGATACCCGCTGGGGCTGGCAAAAAAAGTCGGCTCAAGGCTGAAAAACAGCTATCCGCGCGAGTTGGTTCGGGATGGTCGGCTGTTTACCGGTAACGATCGCACTGCCTGAAAAAAAGCGCATTTTTTTACTGGCGATTTTGCTCTCCTTGTCTACGATCAAAAATGGGTGACTGCACTGGTCATACCAGATTTTGACAACCGACCCGGAGAGCACTATGACGAAAACCAGCGTGCGTATTGGCGCTTTTGAGATCGACGACGCAGAGCTGCGCGGCGAAGCACAAGGCGATCGAACGTTAAGTATTCCCTGCAAATCCGACCCGGATTTGTGCATGCAGCTCGATGCATGGGATGCAGATACCAGCGTCCCGGCAATACTTGATGGCGAACACTCTGTCCTTTACCGTGAGCATTACGATAGTAAAACCGATGCCTGGGTCATGCGTCTTGCCTGACCTAAAGAGAACCCGCCCGAAGGCGGGTTATTTATTACTGCAGCTGCGCCAGCGTAAAGTAACCGTCAAATACGGCGCCCGTATCAATGTAGTGAAGATTGTCAAAATCATACCTTCTGTCGACGGGCGTATGTCCGAACCAGAAATGATCTGCACCGCTGATGCCCTGCCCTTTGCCCACCATAAACCCCATCAACCGATCGCGGTCCCATAAAACGCGATGGGCACTGACCGGTTTTTGCCAGCGGTATTCCGCTGCCGGATAATCCGCATGGGCAATCACGTTCAGACCGTTCGCACAGGTTATCTCAATGATATGCGGTAAATCGCGACAGGCCTCGAGCAACGACAGCGCAAGCTGTTGCTGGTCGCGTTCAAGCTGCGCAAACCACATTCCGCCATTCATCATCCAGAGAGAAAAATCGTTATTATCCAGACCGTCGAGCGCCATTTGCTCATGGTTGCCCCGCACGGCACGAAACCATTTTTCATGAATTAACTGCAAGCATTTCACGCTATCAGGTCCACGATCGATCATATCCCCAACGGAAATAAGCAAATCCTCATACGGGTTAAAATGACGGCGTTTAAGCTCCTCCATAAGCCACTGATAACAGCCGTGTATATCGCTGACAACCCAGACGTGACGCCACTCGCCACCTTCAATTCGCTGATACATAGGACCTCCTTTTAACAGTATAGCTACCGCAGAAAAGCCCACTGACAGGCGCGGTCCTCACGAAGTGAAACAAACGGTAAACCAAACAGAAATAAAGATCCTCGCGCTATTAATCCCTTTTTATTGACTCTTTAGAATAAGGCTAGAAAAAAAAGAGGGGTCTTCACGTGTCTAATACGCACCTGCATAACGATGTTTTTTATCCGCATCGCACAAATATTATTTCCGAGCTGGTGAACGGTAAACGCGTGCCGGGGCCAATCTGGCGGAAACGCGAATATCGCCTGAAGTTCCTTTTACGCTCGCTTCTGTTCTGGTCTTCTACCCATCGCATGCTGGAAGCCCTTTCTGGTCGCGACGATTTCGACAAACTGCTGGCCTCTCAAATTACATTGCCGAGCAAAACCCACCGGCAGTACCTGATGCGCGGCCTGACGGCTAACGATCGCGCCGACGCTATCGTTAGCCATTATTACTGGATTGATAGCCTGAAAGAGAGCGGCCTCGCCCAGTCCCTGACCAGCCCGCAGGAGCAACCCGTTGCGCAGTTCCATGCCAAAGACGGTGTTATCTATACGGTCAATGCGTCCTCTGCGGGTAAAGCCGAGCGAGAAGGCGAAAGCACACTGTGGCTTCGCGACAACGAGGATACGCTGCTGGCCAGCCTGACCTTTAGCGTCGCACGCAGCAACGGTCAGCAAGTCATGGTCATCGGCGGCCTTCAGGGACCTCGTCGCTGCGTATCGCGAGACGTCATTAAACAGGCCACCCGCGCCTGCCACGGCCTGTTCCCTAAGCGCGTGTTGATGGAAGTCCTCTTCCAGCTGGCCGTGCACTCCTCTGTCCGGGCGATTTTTGCCGTCAGCGATGAGGGACACGTTTTCCGCGCGTTACGCTATCGCCTCAGCAAAGGCCGCCATTTTCATGCAAGCTACGATGAGTTTTGGGGATCTCTGGGCGGTAAAAAGCTTTCGGCCTTCTGCTGGCAGTTGCCGTTGCACATGGAGCGTAAATCCCTGGAAGAGATTGCCAGTAAAAAACGTGCCGAATACCGCCGTCGCTTTGAGCTGCTTGACGAAATAGAAGTATCCGTTAAGTCCCGCTTCTAATGATGACTCTTGCTTTATCTGACTGCACACAAAAATTTAACAAAACAGGCAAAAAGGGCTGGACTTCCGCATGCTGTGTTGTGTTATGTTTTAGCAGGACGTACAGGACGTACGCGCTGTATGGAAAAGATAGCGTTGGGATTACTCGTTTACTTTCATACAGATAAAAAGAGACCGAATACGATTCCTGTATTCGGTCCAGGGAAATGGCTCTTGGGAGAGAGCCGTGCGCTAAAAGTTGGCATTAATGCAGGCTAAGTCGCCTTGCCTTTTAAGAATAGATGACGACGCCAGGTTTTCCAGTCCACAGCTAAAGCGGTCGGAAAAAAAGCGCCAGAGCATCATAAAATGTGAAAAACCGCAGTGCTTTCGCAAGCATCTGCGGTTTTTTATTGGAAACCTGAGCGTTAGCAGAGCTTGTCGGCACGCTCGATAAACGGCGCCAGACTCATCTTTTGTCCCGGATGCGCCGGGTCATCGATCTGAATAATGCTGATCGGCTGGCCGCTACTCTTGCCGCTGGCTACCTGCTGCTCTGCGGTATCATTTAACGGGTATTGCACCAGCGTGCTCGGGTTAATGGCATACAGCGCATGGCCCGGACGGCAGGTCAGCATCACCTCTTCGCGATTGAACGCCCATTTGTCCTTACCGACTTCAAAACGGCTGACGGTAATAACCTGCGGTGCGGCAAGCGCGCTCCCCGTGCAGGCCAGCAATATGAGAGAAAGTACTGTCTTTTTCATATGATATTTAACCTTGTCAGAAGGGTTCCCAGGTAGCGAACAGACTGACCGTTGCCAGTACCAGCGCGCCCAGCACCACTTCTGCCTGTGTCATCCTGATAAAAATCTGTTGTGCTCGCCCGGTCTCCGGACGAAACCGTGGCACCAGAAAATACCGATTTGCCAGCGCAATTACCACCATCAACGCCACCAGCGCACATTTGAACAACAAAAACTGCACGTAGCCAGCCTGCCAGGGTACATGGACGCCCAGTATCATGAGCGCATTTATCACGCCGGTGAGCAGCACGCCCGCAACGGCGTAATGCCCCACACGCGAGAAGCGCATCATGGTATAGATGGCGGCATTCTGCCAGCGTCCTTTCGACAGACGCATGCAGAACAACAGGGGCAGCAATCCGCCAAGCCAGGCTGCCGCGCAGATCAGGTGAAAAGCATAGTTAAGCCGCTGCAATGACCCCATCGGACCGTCGTTCATCGCCGCGTGACCTACCCCAGCCAGCAGGATAAGCTGGCCCATGGCGAGCAGCAGCAGCCGCGACCCCTTCAGCGGCGCGAGCCATGCCGCACCGACCGTCATCACAGCAAGAATAATTTGCCACAGCCAGACGCCACCAAACTGTGTCCTCAGTACGCCATACCAGACCTGCGGAGCAAATACATCGCCCCAGCCGTTACCCATCAGTCCGCCCTGAAGCATAAACATCAGGAGTGCAGCCGCCAGGCTCAACAAGGCAGCAACTTTCTGCTGCAGCTGGAAACGCCGGGACATCAGTCGCTGGAGAGAGGAAGGCGCAAACCAGACGCTGTAAAGCGCATTACCAAAAACCAGCATCAGCGCCCCGAAATGGATAAAGCGCAACCCGATATAACACAGCGCCAGCATGCTATTTCACGCTAAAGTGATAGCTGCCTTTGGTTTTATGACCGTCTACGGAGACGACATGCCAGTCCACCTGGTACGTCCCTGACGTCAGCGTTTGTTCCAGCGGAACGGTGAGTTGCGCCTTGTTCTTTTCGTCTCGCGTAGCGGTACCCGTTTTGATGACCTGCTTTTGCACGTCCGTCACCACCACACCGCTAAATCCAGGTTCGATACCTTCCGAAAAATTCAGCGTCAGTGCCTGCGGTGCGGTCACTACGCTGTCTGCTGCCGGGATCTGCTGTGTAAGATGTGCATGTGCCAGCACGGAGGGTGTCATCATCGTTGAAGCCACAAAAACCAGTGCGCATACCGCGCGGGAGGTGGAGAAACCCATCGCAATCATTCCTTTTTGTTATGTCTGTAAGCTAAAGAATAACGCTGTATAATAAGCGAGTCGAGGAACATCCTGCCTCCGCTTGTCATCGTCGTGCAATCGCGGTAACGTTGCCGCCGCAGAAAAAGGAGAAGGAAATGAAGATCAATCTGGCCGCCCTTCCGCAGGACGAGATGGATAAAGTAAATGTCGATCTCGCTGCCGCTGGCGTCGCGTTTAAAGAGCGTTACAACATGCCTGTCGTGGCTGAAGTCGTTGAACGGGAACAGCCCGCCCATCTGCGCGACTGGTTTCGCGAAAGATTAATCGCCCACCGTCTCGCCTCGGTTAACCTCTCCCGTTTACCGTACGAACCTAAAGTTAAATAAGCTTAACGAGTCGTTACACTTCCTTACGCGGAATCTGGCAGGATAAGAAAACCCTGATAAATTTAGGTGTATTCTTAAATCTCTGCGACTCAGTGTATAAGGAAGTCACGATGTCACATTGGAATATAGCGGCAGCTCAGTATGGCGGTCAGCACCAGAGTGTGGATGACCATGTTACGCACCACCTGCGCTTCATCGCCGAAGCAGCACGGCAGCGCTGTGATTTGCTGGTCTTCCCTGAACTCTCATTAACGGGCTCAGGCGCACCGACGTTACCTCCCCCACCCGATGACGCCCAGCTGGAACCGCTGCTTGACGCGGCACATTTTTACCGGATTACCGTGATTGCCGGGCTCCCCCTGGAACGGAATGGTCAACGCCAGAAAGGCCTCGCGCTCTTCACGCCCGCCCGTAACCGCATCCTGCGCTACCCGCAAGGTAGCGGTGCCAGCCTGGTGCCGGGGGATAAACACCTCAGCATTATTGATGCGCATGCTGATTCACCCAATCTCGATCCCAGAGCTTCGCTGTTTACCAGCAGTCAGTCCGTAGAGGATCACCGCTGGCGGCAGACCATCAGTACCCTGCAGCGCTTCGCGCATAAGTATGCTATTGCGGTGCTGATGGCGAACGCCTGCGGCGGCAGTGCGCTGTGGGATGAAAAAGGCCAACTGATCGTGCGCGCGGATAAGGGCGAGCTTCTGGTGACCGGTACGCTCGGCGGAGAGGGTTGGCAAGGCGATGTCATTCCTTTAGGCTAGGCGTTTTAAGCTCAGGAGTGTTTAATGCTGCGCGTCATCGATACCGAAACTTGCGATCTTCAGGGCGGAATAGTGGAAGTGGCCTCTGTCGACGTGGTTGATGGTAAAATCGTCAACCCAATGAGCCATCTGGTGCGTCCCGACCGCCCCATCAGCCCTCAGGCGATGGCTATCCATCGCATTACCGAATCGATGGTAGCGGATAAGCCGTGGATCGAAGAGATCATTCCGCACTACTACGGTAGCCCGTGGTACGTCGCGCATAACGCCAGTTTTGACCGCCGGGTGTTACCTGAAATGCCGGGGGAATGGATTTGTACCATGAAGCTGGCTCGTCGACTGTGGCCGGGGATTAAATACAGCAATATGGCGCTGTATAAATCCCGCAAGCTCAGCGTCAGAACGCCTGAGGGACTGCACCATCACCGCGCCCTGTATGACTGCTATATCACCGCCGCGTTACTGATAGATATTATGAATATCTCTGGCTGGACGCCGGATGATATGGCGACCATCACCGGCCGTCCTGCACTTCTGACCACATTTACCTTTGGTAAATATCGCGGGAAGCCGGTGTCCGAGGTGGCGGATAAAGACCCGGGCTATTTGCGCTGGCTGTATAACAACCTCGACAGAATGAGCCCGGAACTGCGCTTAACGCTGAAACATTATCTGGGCGACGCTTAACGCTCCGCACGGCCTGGCAGCGTCTCCTGCGCCAGGCCTATTAAAAAGGCATATTCCAGGGCAACTCCTTCGTAGGATTTAAATCGTCCCGATTTCCCGCCGTGACCGGAGTCCATATCGGTACACAGCAGCAGCAGGTTGTCATCGGTTTTCAGCTCCCGCAGTTTTGCCACCCATTTTGCCGGCTCCCAGTACTGCACCTGAGAATCATGCAAACCGGTGGTGACAAGCATATGCGGGTAGGCTTTCGCCTCCACGTTATCGTACGGGCTGTACGCTTTCATATAGCGGTAGTACATCTCATCCTGCGGATTCCCCCACTCTTCAAACTCCCCTGTCGTAAGCGGGATGGATTCATCGAGCATGGTCGTCACCACATCGACAAACGGAACCTGCGCGACAATCCCCTTAAAGCGGTCGGGACGCTGGTTGATCACCGCCCCCATCAGCATGCCGCCCGCGCTGCCGCCCATCCCAAAGCAAAGCTGCGGATCCCCGTAGCCCTGCTCAATCAGCGCATCGCAGACGTCGAGGTAGTCATTGAAGGTGTTTTTCTTTTTCAGGAATTTCCCGTCTTCATACCAGTGCTGCCCCAGTTCACCGCCACCGCGAATATGGGCGATGGCAAAAACAAAGCCGCGATCGAGCAGGCTTAACCGGCTGCTGCTGAAATCGGCGTCCATGCTTGAGCCATACGAGCCGTAACCGTATACCAGGATCGGGTTTTTGCCTTTCTGGAAGTGGGCTTTGTGATAGACGAGCGAGACGGGGACCTCGACGCCATCCCGGGCGGTGACCCACAGGTGCTCGCTGCGGTAGTTTTCAGACTCAAACCCTTTGACCTCGGTCTGTTTAATCACCTGACGCTGCCCGGTATCCATATCCAGCTCAAACAGGGTGTCCGGCGTGGTCATCGATGAGTAGCCGTAGCGCAGCCGCGAGGATTCAGGTTCAGGGTTGAAACCAATCCACGTCACATAGGCCGGGTCGTCGAACGCGATCCCCACCACTTCCCGCGTTTTACGGTTGATTTGCCGGATACTGGTCAGCCCGCGCTGACGCTCTTCCACCACCAGCCAGTCGGTAAACAGGGTGAACCCTTCAAGCATCACCTGATCCCGCGCGGGGATAAGCACCTCCCATTTGCGCTCATCGCGCACTTTTGTTTTATAGAGACCAAAGTTTTTGCCCTCGCGATTAGAGCGCAAATAAAAGCTGTGCTGGAAGTGATCCAGGCTGTACTCGTGATCCTTGCGGCGCGGCAGGAAACAGAGCGGCTGGGCGTCGGGAAGTTCGGCATCCAGCAGCAGAACTTCCGAGGTCGTCGCGCTGGCCAGGAAGATAATCACATAGTGGCGCGAGGAGGTTTTATGCAGGCTGACATAGAACGTTTCGTCTTTCTCTTCATAGACCAGCTCGTCGTCAGCGGAGTCTGTTCCCACGGTGTGTCGCCACACCTGATAAGGCAGCAGCGTCGAGGCGTGCTTTTTGACGTAGTAAACCGTCTCGGAATCATTCGCCCAGACAAAATCCGGGGAAACGTTTTCCAGCATTTCCGGATACCAGTTGCCGGTGTCCAGATTGCGAAAACGCAGGCCGTACTGGCGACGGGAGAGATAATCCTCCGCCAGCGCCATCACCGCGTTATCCGGCGAAATGGACATGCCGCCCAGAGTATAAAATTCGCTGTGGGCGGCGCGCTGGTTGGCATCCAGCAGAATATCCCACTCATCCCATTCGGCGCTTAATACCGACTGACGCTGGTAGATGGGATACTCATTGCCGGGCTCGTAAATATGGCGATAGCGATAGCCGTTTTTGGTCCAGGGCGCGGAGATATCACGCTGAGGAATACGCTGCACCATCTCATTCAGCAGTTGGTCCTGAAGCGTCTGCTGGCTGGACATGACCTTGCGGCCATAGTCGTTTTCCTCGTGCAGGTAGTCGAGTACCTCTGGCCGGGAGCGCGAATCGTCCCGCAGCCAGTAATAGTTGTCTATGCGCGTATCGCCATGCGTGGTGATCGCATAAGGAGTACGTCGGGCTTTCGGTGGCATGTCATCATTCTTTTAAGTTTTACACCCTATAAGGTTGGCAAAACCCACGCATGATGCAAGCGAAACAGCGTCGCGACGGCGGAGGCTATCCCTGTAACGCCTGTTTTTGTTCGCGGATATCCCGCTCAATGCCCTCGCGCACGTCCTGAGGGATCTTTAACGCATCGCCCAGGGCGTTAAGGTAGCTCCGCTCCATAAAATGGTCGATATCGATGGCGGCACAGCTGAGGAAATAGAGCTCCAGCGCCTCTTCCTCATTTTTCACACTTTGCGCAAGACGCTGCGGCTCGAGCGGCTGTTCAATGGCCTGCGCCACCAGCGCTCTTCCCTTCTCTTCAACGCCGGCTTCGCGCAGCTGCTGCTCGATCGCCGCTCGTTCTTTGTCGTCAATATGCCCGTCACTTTTCGCGGCAAAAACCAGCGCAAGAATGAGCCGTTCGGTACGCAGATCCAGCGGCGAGGTGTGCTCGCCATAATGCGGTTCATCGCTGTGCGCGGTCCGTACCCGGTCCTTGTACTTATTCCACAGCACGGTGCCCGCGATGGCGCCGCCGCCGGCCAGCAGCGCGCCTGTCCCGTACTTTGCCAGCAGCTTGCGCGAGGATTTATTCGCGACCAGCAGGCCAGCCAGCCCGCCGAGCGCCCCGGGTACCAGCAGTTTACTGAGGTCCCGCTCGCCGGAAGACGATGTTTTCTGCCCTAACAGGGATTGCAATTGATTTAGCCAGCCAGACATGGTTTCCCTCACTTAACGGTGAACATGTTCCACAGCGTAAGCGAGCGGGCGTCAGGAAATGTCTGGTCGGGCTAAAGAAGCGCAAATTTCTGCCCTCGCGTTTATCCCTGCGCAAGACAGACGCAAACGTTTTCGTTTATACTGCGCGCAACTTTTTTAGGGGGATTGTTATGATTCGTTTAGGAACTGCGCTGCGACCTGCGGCGACGCGAGTGATGCTGTTGGGATCGGGCGAGCTGGGAAAAGAGGTCGCCATTGAGTGCCAACGTTTAGGTGTGGAAGTCATCGCCGTAGACCGTTACGCCGACGCACCCGCCATGCACGTCGCCCATCGTTCTTATGTGATTAACATGCTGGATGGCGATGCCCTTCGCGAACTGATTACGCGCGAGAAGCCCGATTTCGTTGTACCGGAAATTGAAGCGATTGCCACCGATACGCTGATCGCCCTGGAGCAGGAAGGCCAGCGCGTGGTGCCCTGCGCGAAAGCCGCAAAGCTGACCATGAACCGCGAAGGCATTCGTCGCCTGGCGGCAGAAGAGCTGGGATTGCCCACCTCGAGCTACCGTTTTGCGGGCGATAAAGCCGCGTTCCTGCAGGCCGTAGAGGAGATTGGCTACCCGTGTATCGTTAAGCCGGTGATGAGCTCCTCCGGTAAAGGGCAGAGCTTCATTCGCAATAGCAGCACGCTCGATAAGGCGTGGGATTACGCCCAGCAGGGTGGCCGCGCCGGCGCCGGTCGCGTCATCGTTGAAGGCGTCGTGAAGTTTGATTTCGAGATCACCCTGCTGACCGTCAGCGCCGTTGACGGCGTCCATTTCTGCGATCCGATTGGCCACCGTCAGGAAGATGGCGATTACCGCGAATCCTGGCAGCCGCAGCAGATGAGCGCCCTGGCGCTGGAGCGTGCGCAGGCGATCGCCCGTAAAACCGTCCTCGCGCTGGGCGGCTATGGCCTGTTCGGCGTAGAGCTGTTTGTGTGCGGCGACGAGGTGATTTTCAGCGAAGTCTCCCCTCGCCCGCATGACACCGGCATGGTCACGCTGATTTCGCAGGATCTTTCCGAGTTCGCCCTGCACGTGCGCGCCTTCCTCGGCCTGCCCGTCGGCGGTATCCGTCAGTACGGCCCGGCCGCCTCGGCGGTCATCCTGCCGCAGTTAACCAGCCAGAACGTTACGTTTGATAACGTCGACGCGGCAGTGGGTGCCGGGTTGCAGGTACGTTTGTTCGGCAAGCCGGAGATCGACGGTACCCGTCGTCTTGGCGTGGCATTAGCCACCGGGGATAACGTTGACGACGCCGTGGCGAGAGCGAAAGCAGCCGCAGCAAGCGTTAAGGTAACGGGATAAAAAAAACGGGCCGAAAGGCCCGTTTTTCATGCGGCGAATGGCTTACTGCTTCGCGCCTTCCACCGCTTCGCGAGCCAGTTTTGTGATGCGATCCCAGTCGCCCGCTTCCAGCGCATCCGCCGGAACCAGCCATGAGCCACCGATGCACAGCACGCTTTTCAGCGCCAGGTAGTCACGGTAGTTGGCAGGAGAGATACCCCCCGTCGGGCAGAAGCGTACCTGAGAGAAGGGACCCGCAATCGCCTGCAGCGCTTTAGTGCCGCCGTTCGCTTCAGCCGGGAAGAATTTGAACTCTTTCAGACCGTAGTCCATGCCCAGCATCAGTTCAGAGACGGTGCTGATGCCCGGGATCAGCGGAATGGTGCCTTCGGTCGCGGCTTTCAGCAGCGACTCGGTCAGGCCCGGGCTGATGGCAAACTGCGCGCCCGCTTCGGTCACTTCAGCCAGCTGTTTTACGTTCGTCACGGTACCCGCACCGATGATGGCGTCCGGCACTTCTTTAGCAATCGCGCGAATGGCATCCATCGCGCAGGCGGTGCGCAGGGTCACTTCCAGAACGCGAACGCCGCCCGCAACCAGCGCTTTCGCCATCGGTACAGCGTGCTCCAGCTTGTTTACCACGATAACCGGCACGACAGGGCCAGTGGTCAGGATTGCTTCTGCACTTGTTTTCCAGTTTTTCATCAGAGTCTTCTCTCGCCAGATCGTTAAAATCAAGTCGTCTTAAAACGTAATACAGGTTGCGCCCTGCTCCGCACCGGAGAGCTTCTCACGCAGCGCGCTGAACATTTCGCGTCCGGTCCCCACGCGCGATGCGCTCAGGTCAGGAATATGGGGTTGACGTGCCGCCAGCTCGGCGTCATCCACCAGCAGGGTTAACTCGCCTGTCTGACCGTTAACACGGATCATGTCACCGTCACGCACTTTCGCCAGCAACCCGCCGTCGTAGGCTTCAGGCGTCACGTGGATGGCTGAAGGCACTTTACCGGATGCTCCGGAGAGGCGTCCATCGGTTACTAACGCAATTTTGAAACGGCGGTCCAATAATACACCAAGTGGTGGCATAAGTTTATGTAATTCTGGCATCCCGTTAGCTTTAGGCCCCTGATGACGCACCACCACCACGCAATCTTTGTCGAGCAGACCGGCGTCAAAGGCGGGTAATACGTCGTGCTGGCTTTCAAACACCACCGCCGGCGCTTCGATAATCTGGTTCTCTTCCGGGACGGCAGAGGTCTTCATTACCGCACGACCGAGGTTGCCGCTCAGCACTTTGGTGCCGCCGTGTGGAGAAAACGGTTTGTCGATGGTGGCGATCACCTGCGCATCAAGAGACGCACTCGCCCCTTCGCGCCAGTCCAGCTCGCCGTTGTTCAACCACGGCTCCTGGGTATAGCGCTGAAGGCCAAAGCCTGCCACGGTATTTACGTCTTCATGCAGCAGTCCGCCTTTCAGCAGCTCGCGCATCAGCAGCGGTACGCCGCCTGCGGCCTGGAAGTGGTTAATATCCGCCGGACCGTTCGGGTACAGGCGTGCCATCAGCGGCACCACGGAAGAGATTTCGGAGAAGTCATCCCAGTTAATCAGAATGCCCGCCGCACGCGCCATGGCCACCAGGTGCATGGTGTGGTTGGTTGACCCCCCGGTTGCCAGCAGCGCGACAATCCCGTTGACGATGACCTTTTCGTCGACCATTTTGCCCATCGGCATCCATTCGTTGCCGTTGCCGGTCAGACGCGTAACCTGACGGGCCGCGGCCTCGGTCAGCGCCTTGCGAAGCGGCGCGTCCGGCTGGATAAAGGACGAGCCCGGAAGCTGCATCCCCATAAACTCCACCACCATCTGGTTCGTGTTCGCGGTACCGTAAAACGTACAGGTGCCCGGCGCATGGTAGGACGCGGCTTCCGCCTCCAGCAGCGCCTGACGGTCTGCTTTCCCTTCCGCGTACAGCTGGCGGATACGCACTTTTTCTTTGTTCGGCAGACCGCTCGCCATTGGGCCTGACGGCACGAAGATCGCAGGCAGATGCCCAAACGACAGCGCCGCCATTACCAGGCCCGGGACAATCTTGTCACACACGCCGAGATACAGCGCGCCATCAAACATGTTGTGCGACAGGCCAACCGCCGCGGACATAGCAATCACTTCGCGGCTCAGCAGGGAGAGCTCCATACCGTCCTGGCCCTGCGTCACGCCGTCGCACATGGCGGGTACCCCACCCGCCACCTGGCCGACCGCATTCACGCTGTGCAGCGCTTTACGGATGATATCCGGGTAAACCTCATAGGGCTGGTGCGCGGAGAGCATATCGTTATAGGAGGTAATGATGGCGATATTGTTACGCAACATGCTTTTCAGCGACGCTTTATCATCAGGCTGGCAGGCGGCGAAACCGTGCGCCAGGTTCCCGCAGGCCAGCTGAGATCGGTGGACGGTGTTGCTCTTTGCCTGTTCAATCCGGGCGAGGTAGGCCGAGCGGGTCTCTTTCGAGCGCTCAATAATGCGTTGTGTTACGCGTAACAATGTCGGATTCATAAAAGCTCCTCTAATTTATCTGTCCGGGCTCGGGAGTTTACAAAGTCGCTGGCAGTTGTTAACAACGCTGAAACGCTTGCTGTCCGGAGCTCAGGGGCAACATCACTTCCGGCAGTGTAATAAAAAAAGCTCCGCGGGTGAATCCACGCGGAGCTTAAAAGTTGAAAATTGTGCCACTAGCTGAGTTAGATCATGTTACCGGTAAAATAACACTTTCGGGCTAGCGGATTATCTTACTCAAACTCGTTCCAGGAGCGGCCATCGCGGGTGATCATCGCCACCGACGCGACCGGTCCCCAGGTGCCCGCCTGATACGGTTTTGGCGCATCCTGATCGGCAGCCCAGGCTTCGGTGATGGAGTCGACCCATTTCCACGCCTCTTCCACTTCATCGCGGCGCACGAACAGCGCCTGGATACCGCGCATGGTTTCCAGCAGCAGACGCTCGTAAGCATCGGCCAGGTGCGTCTGGTTAAAGGTTTCAGAGTAGCTCAGATCCAGCTTGGTGGTCTGCAGGTTGTGTTTATGATCCAGGCCCGGCACTTTGTTCAGGATCTGGATATCCACACCCTCGTCCGGCTGCAGACGAATGGTCAGCTTGTTCTGCGGCAGCTCCTGCCAGGACTCTTTGAACAGGTTCAGTTCCGGGTTTTTGAAGTAGACCACTACCTCGGAGCACTTGGCAGGCAGACGCTTACCGGTGCGCAGGTAGAACGGAACCCCCGCCCAGCGCCAGTCGTCGATATCCACGCGGATCGCCACGAACGTCTCGGTGTTGCTGGACTTGTTCGCACCTTCTTCTTCCAGATAGCCAGGCACTTTTTTGCCTTGCGCAAACCCGGCGGTGTACTGACCACGAACGGTCTTCTCACGCACGTTGGAGCGGTCGATGCGGCGCAGTGACTTCAGCACTTTCACTTTCGCGTCACGGATGCTGTCCGCCGTCAGGTCAGACGGTGGAGACATGGCAATCATGCACAGGATCTGCAGCAGGTGGTTCTGGATCATGTCGCGCATCTGACCGGCCTGGTCAAAGTACCCCCAACGACCTTCAATCCCCACCTCTTCCGCCACGGTGATTTCCACGTGGTCGATAGTGCGGTTGTCCCAGTTATTCACAAACAGGGAGTTAGCAAAACGCAGCGCCAGCAGGTTCAGTACCGTCTCTTTACCGAGATAGTGGTCGATACGGTAGACCTGGCACTCTTCAAAGAACTCGCCCACCTGGTCGTTGATTTCGCGCGAGGTTGCCAGCGAGGTACCCAGCGGCTTCTCCATCACGACGCGCGCCGGTTTGGCGTTCAGTTTGGCTTCGCCCAGGCCTTTGCAGATGGCACCGAAGGTGCTTGGCGGCATGGCGAAATAGTTAATGGTGACACGGTTTTTCTGATCCAGCATCGCGCCTAAGCGGGTAAACGCGCTGACGTCATTAACGTCCAGGTTGCAGAAATCGAGACGTCCACTCAGGGTATCCCACAAACTTTCATCAATTTTTTCCTTCATGAAAGTTTCGAGCGCCTCGCGGACGACTTTGGTATAAGCGTCCTTGTCCCAGTCGGCGCGCCCTACACCCAGGATACGGGTATCCGGATGAATTTGGCCCGCTTTCTCCAGTTGATACAGGGAAGGCAGCAATTTTCGGCGTGCAAGGTCGCCTTTCGCGCCGAAAATGACCAGGTCACATGCCTGGGCTGTTTGCGTTACCGCCATGTCATTCTCCTCAGTTGGATCACCTGGTACTTCTGCCAGGTATCGTTGTAATTTTATTACAATGCACTGTACTGCTTTTACGTCATTCCCGAAACCATTAGCGCTTATCGTCGCGTGCGATACCGCGATTTTTCACCCTTTGGATGATTACGACGGCTTAATGACGCAACAACCGTCGTTTATTTGCGCAACAGGGTCACAGCAAAACCCGACACCGATCAAGTAATGAAAAAAAACAACAACATTATCTTGTCGATTGTTACCCTTAATGGAAGCCACAAGGGTAATATCGGCTAAATCGAATCACGATTTCATCAATTTATGAAATCGTTTACACCCATGAGCATCCTGTTAACATGAACATGCTGGAAAAAATCCAGTTTCAACTGGAACACCTTAGCAAATCCGAGCGAAAAGTGGCCGAGGTCATTCTCGCCTCTCCCGCTCAGGCGATTCATTCAAGCATCGCCGCTCTGGCACAGGAAGCGGGTGTTAGCGAACCCACGGTCAATCGCTTTTGCCGCAGTCTGGAAACGCGCGGCTTTCCTGATTTTAAACTGCATCTGGCGCAAAGTCTGGCTAACGGCACCCCTTATGTTAATCGTAATGTGGATGAAGACGACAGCGTTGATGCCTATACCGCGAAAATTTTTGAGTCGGCCATGGCTTCGCTCGACCACGTCCGACAGTCTCTGGACATGAGTTCCGTGAATCGCGCGGTGGATTTACTCACTCAGGCCAAGCGAATTGCGTTCTTCGGTCTCGGCTCGTCAGCGGCCGTGGCGCATGACGCGATGAACAAATTTTTCCGCTTTAACGTCCCGGTGATTTATTCCGATGACATTGTCCTGCAACGCATGAGCTGTATGAATTGCAGTGAGGATGACGTCGTGGTACTGATTTCGCATACCGGCCGCACCAAGAGTCAGGTAGAGCTGGCGCAGCTGGCCCGTGAAAACGATGCCATGGTGATTGCCCTCACAACGGCAGGCACGCCGCTGGCGCGTGAAGCAACGCTGGCAATTACCCTCGACGTGCCGGAAGACACCGACATTTATATGCCGATGGTCTCCCGCCTGGCCCAGCTTACCGTGATTGACGTGCTGGCGACCGGTTTTACCTTACGTCGGGGGGCAAAATTCCGGGATAACTTGAAGCGGGTCAAGGAAGCGCTGAAGGAATCGCGTTTTGATAAAGAATTGCTTATAAAGAGCGATGTTCCCTGATAGTTGATAACGAATACGTCACGAATAATGACGATGTAACGATTTACGGCATTCGGTCCCCTCGCCGCTGCCTTGCAGCAGATGAAGGCCGATTCAATGTTCACGCAACACCAAAGTTGTTTCAGTCAACGGAGTATTACATGTCCAGAAGGCTTCGCAGAACCAAGATCGTAACCACCTTAGGCCCGGCCACCGATCGCGATAATAATCTTGAGAAAATTATCGCCGCTGGTGCCAACGTGGTGCGTATGAACTTCTCTCACGGTACGCCAGAAGACCATAAATTACGTGCCGACAAAGTGCGTGAAATCGCAGCAAAACTGGGCCGCCACGTTGCTATCCTCGGCGATTTGCAGGGTCCAAAAATTCGTGTCTCCACCTTTAAAGAGGGGAAAGTTTTCCTCAATATCGGCGACAAATTCCTGCTGGATGCCAACCTGGGCAAAGGCGAAGGCGATAAAGAAAAAGTCGGTATCGACTATAAAGGCCTGCCGGCTGACGTGGTGCCTGGCGATATCCTCCTGCTCGATGACGGTCGCGTACAGCTGAAAGTACTGGAAGTCCAGGGCATGAAAGTGTTCACCGAAGTCACCGTCGGCGGCCCGCTCTCCAACAATAAAGGCATCAACAAGCTGGGTGGCGGCCTCTCTGCAGAAGCGCTTACCGATAAAGACAAAGCGGACATTGTGACGGCTGCGCTGATCGGCGTTGACTACCTGGCCGTCTCCTTCCCACGCTGCGGCGAAGATCTGAACTATGCGCGTCGCCTGGCGCGCGATGCAGGCTGCGATGCCAAAATCGTCGCCAAAGTTGAGCGTGCGGAAGCCGTTTGCGATCAGGATGCCATGGACGATGTGATCCTCGCGTCTGACGTGGTGATGGTTGCGCGCGGTGACCTGGGTGTGGAAATTGGCGACCCTGAGCTGGTCGGTATCCAGAAAGCGCTGATTCGTCGCGCACGTCAGCTGAACCGCGCGGTGATCACCGCCACTCAGATGATGGAATCTATGATCACCAACCCAATGCCAACCCGTGCAGAAGTCATGGACGTGGCGAACGCCGTGCTGGACGGTACCGATGCGGTGATGCTCTCTGCGGAAACCGCTGCGGGCCAGTATCCGGCAGAAACCGTGGCCGCTATGGCGCGCGTCTGCCTGGGCGCTGAAAAGATCCCAAGCATCAACGTCTCTAAACACCGTCTGGACGTACAGTTCGACAACGTGGAAGAAGCGATTGCGATGTCGGCAATGTATGCGGCAAACCATCTGAAAGGCGTTACCGCGATCATCACCATGACCGAATCTGGCCGCACCGCGTTGATGACCTCGCGTATCAGCTCGGGTCTGCCGATCTTCGCTATGTCCCGTCATGAGCGTACTCTGAACCTGACGGCGCTGTACCGCGGCGTGACGCCAGTTCACTTCGACAGCACCAATGATGGCGTGGCCGCCGCGCACGATGCCGTAAACCTGCTGCGCGACAAAGGCTATCTGGTGTCCGGTGATATCGTCATTGTCACCCAGGGCGATGTGATGAGCACCATCGGCTCAACCAACACCACCCGCGTTATGACCGTCGAGTAATAACGTCTCTGTTAAAAAGCCCTCTCCAGACGGAGAGGGCTTTTTTATTTCGTTGGATACAGCTCTTTGCGTTTATACGGCTCTGTTTCGCCCGGTTTACGCGTTTTAAGCAGCTTCAGAATCCACGTGTACTGTTCGACATGTGGCCCCACCAGTATCTCTACCTCTTCGTTCATTCGACGCGCGATGGTGTGGTCGTCTGCGGTCAGCAGATCATCCATCGGAGGACGGACCTCAATACTCAGACGATGCGTTTTGCCGTCATAGACCGGGAATAGCGGGATAACGCGGGCACGACAGACTTTCATCAGGCGACCAATCGCGGGGAGCGTCGCTTTATAGGTCGCAAAGAAATCAACAAACTCGCTGTGCTCGGGGCCGTGATCCTGATCCGGCAGATAGTAGCCCCAGTACCCTTGACGCACCGACTGAATGAAGGGCTTAATGCCATCGTTACGGGCATGCAGGCGTCCACCAAAACGACGACGCACCGTGTTCCAGACAAAATCGTAGATTTTATTTCCCTGGTTATGGAACATCGCTGCCATCTTCTGGCCCTGAGAGGCCATCAGCATCGCCGGAATATCAACGCCCCAGCCGTGGGGGACGAGGAAAATGACTTTCTCGTCATTGCGGCGCATCCCCTCGATGATATCCAACCCTTTCCAGTCAACGCGATCGACGATTTTATCCGGCCCTTTCAGCGCCAGTTCCGCCATCATCGCCATGGCCTGCGGCGCGGTGGTATACATCTCATCAATGATTGCCTCGCGCTCGGCGTCGCTTTTCTCAGGAAAACAGTAGTAGAGGTTGATCTGCGCACGACGGCGGGCGCTCTTGCCTAAACGCCCGGCCAGACGGCCAATTTTACCGAGAACGGGATCGCGAACAGAGGCAGGCAGCATCGCCATCCCCGCAAAGGCGTAAACACCAAGCCAGGCGCCCCAGTTGCGCGGATGGCGGAAGGATTTTTCAAACTCAGGAATGTATTCAATATTGTTTTTTTGGGTTTCCATGCTGGATCCAGGGTCTGATGACGCAAAATTTTATTCAGATAGTGTAGCGAGGCAGTCGTCCACGCACAAAAGAAAAAGCCGGCGTCAGTGTGCGCCGGCTTTTTTAACAAAAACAGAGAACTTAGTTTAAGCTCAGCTGCGGCATCACCTCTTTCACCTGCGCCAGATAATCAGTACGATCTTTACCTGTCAGGCCTTCAGTGCGCGGCAGTTTCGCGGTCAGCGGGTTCACTGCTTGTTGGTTGATCCACACTTCATAGTGCAGGTGCGGGCCGGTAGAACGTCCGGTATTGCCGGAGATCGCAATACGGTCACCACGCTTCACCTTCTGGCCCGGTTTGACCAGCAGCTTACGCAGGTGCATATAGCGGGTCGTATACGTACGGCCATGACGTACCGCGACATAATATCCGGCGGCACCGCTACGCTTGGCCACCACCACTTCACCATCCCCTACCGCCAGTACCGGTGTGCCCTGCGGCATAGCAAAGTCAACGCCACGGTGCGGCGCGACGCGCCCGGTTACCGGGTTCAGACGACGCGGGTTAAAGTTCGAGGAGACGCGGAACTGTTTTGCCGTCGGGAAACGCAGGAAGCCTTTCGCAAGGCCCGTACCGCTGCGGTCATAGAACTTACCGTCTTCGGCACGAATCGCGTAGTAATCTTTGCCCTCAGAGCGCAGACGTACGCCCAGTAGCTGGCTTTGCTCGCGCTTGCCGTCCAGCATTTCGCGGGACATCAGGACGGAGAACTCATCGCCCTTCTTCAGCTTACGGAAATCCATCTGCCACTGCATGGCTTTGATCACCGAGCTGATTTCAGCGCTGGTCAAGCCTGCATCTCGCGCGCTGGAGACAAAGCTCGCGCCCACGGTACCTTTCAGAACGCTGTTAACCCAGTCACCCTTCTGCATTTCGCTGGTCATCTTGAAACCGTTTGCAGTGCGATCGTAGGTGCGGGTTTCGCGGCGGGACATTTCCCAGGTCAGACGCTGGAGATCGCCATCCGCCGTTAGTGTCCAGGAGAGCTGTTGTCCGATTTTCAGGTTACGAAGATCTTTATCCGCAGCCGCCAGCTGGCTGATATTGCCCATGTCGATGCCGTACTGGTTCAGCACGCTGCTCAGCGTGTCCCCGGTAGACACAACATATTCGTGAATACCGGCTTCGTTCTCGGTTTTATCGTCCAGCTCATCCTGCGGGATGGCTTCATCTTCCTGAGCCGCCTGGTCGATAGGCTCACTGGCTTCAGGCAGCAAAGAACGGATTTCGCTCTTTTCAAGCTCAATGGTTTTGATGATAGGGGCAGAACTCGGGTGGTAAACATAGGGCCGCCAGACGGCGACCGCTAAGGTGAGTACTGTAAGCGACCCCAGCATAACGCGGTGGGGTCGAGGCAGATTGTTAAATGCCAGGGCGACAGAGCGGGCTATCTGTTGCACGTATTCACTTCCTCGTTATTCTCCTTTCAGGCAGCTCGCATACTGGTTCGCCAGTTGGCTGAGGAACTGCGAATAGCTCGCTTTGCTCAACTGGATATTCGTACCTAGCGGGTCAAGGGTTCCCATGCGCACGGATGTTCCCCTGGCCACGGCTTCTACGACCGCTGGCCTGAACTGTGGCTCAGCAAAAACGCATGTCGCTTTTTGCTCAACCAACTGTGTTCTGATTTCATGTAAACGCTGCGCACCAGGCTGAATTTCAGGGTTGACGGTAAAATGACCCAGCGGGGTCAAACCGTAGTGTTTTTCGTAATAGCCATAGGCGTCATGAAAAACGAAATACCCTTTACCTTTCAACGGTGCGAGCTCATTACCTACCTGCTTATCGGTTGCGGCTAATTGTGCCTCAAAATCCTTCAGGTTGGCGTCTAGTTTGGCTCGACTTTGCGGCATAAGTTCCACTAATTTGTCATGGATTGCAACCGCTGAAAGCCGCGCTATCTCTGGGGATAACCAAAGATGCATGTTGTACTCGCCGTGATGGTGATCTCCATCACCTTTTTCACCCTCTGCAGCGTGATGGTCATGTTCGTCACCGTCGTCATCCGCCCCTTTCATGAGCAGCGGTTTCACGTCGGGGAGGTCTGCAATCGCGACCTGCTTTTCGCCAGCAACCTGTTTTGCTGACTTCTGCATGAACGCTTCCATTTCCGGGCCAATCCAGACGACTAAGTCCGCGTTTTGTAAGCGTTTTACATCTGACGGGCGCAGGGAATAGTCATGCTCGGATGCACCATCCGGGAGCAGAACCTGAGTTTCCGTTACCCCGTCTGCAATGGCCGACGCGATGAATCCGAGTGGTTTAAGCGAAGCGACAACCGCAGCGTTAACATCTTGTGCGGTTGTACCCCAAAGGGCAGCGGATAATGCTGCGAAAAGAAGCGTATTTTTATGTAACATAATGCGACTAATCATCGTAGTGAATGCGTGGAATGTGATATTATAACATTCGTTGACTTCTTCAAGCTTAAAATGACATGACGACATTGGTTTCCCTTGAAAATATTTCGGTCTCATTTGGCCAGCGCCGCGTCCTCTCTGACGTGTCGCTCGATCTGAAGCCCGGCAAAATTCTGACGCTGCTCGGCCCCAATGGCGCAGGCAAATCCACCCTGGTGCGCGTGGTGCTGGGTCTGGTCGCCCCCGATGAAGGCGTGATCAAGCGCGAGGAAAAATTGCGTATCGGCTATGTGCCGCAAAAACTTCATCTCGACGCCACGCTGCCGCTGACGGTCAGCCGCTTCCTGCGTCTGCGCCCCGGCACGCGTAAAGCCGATATTCTCCCGGCACTGAAACGCGTGCAGGCGGGCCATCTTGTCGATGCGCCGCTGCAAAAACTGTCCGGCGGTGAAACTCAGCGAGTCTTACTTGCCCGCGCTCTGCTGAGCAGCCCGCAGTTGCTGGTGCTGGATGAGCCAACACAGGGGGTCGACGTCAACGGCCAGGTCGCGCTATACGATCTTATTGACCAGTTGCGTCAGGAACTGAACTGCGCGGTGCTGATGGTTTCCCACGACCTGCATCTGGTGATGGCAAAGACTGACGAAGTGCTGTGTCTTAACCACCATATCTGCTGCTCCGGCACGCCAGAAGTGGTCTCCATGCACCCGGAATTTATCTCCATGTTCGGCCCTCGCGGTGCTGAACAGCTGGGCATTTACCGCCATCATCATAATCATCGCCATGATTTACAGGGACGAATCGTACTGCGTCGGGGAAATGGACACTCATGATTGAACTGTTACTGCCCGGCTGGCTGGCCGGGATTATGCTTGCCTGCGCCGCGGGTCCGCTCGGCTCGTTTGTCGTCTGGCGCAGAATGTCCTATTTTGGCGATACCCTGGCGCACGCGTCTCTGCTGGGTGTTGCCTTTGGTCTGTTGCTTAATGTGAACCCGTTTTACGCGGTGATCGTCGTCACGCTGTTGCTGGCCGCCGGTCTGGTCTGGCTGGAGAAGCGCCCTCACCTCGCAATTGATACGCTGCTTGGCATTATGGCGCACAGTGCCCTGTCACTGGGCCTGGTGGTGGTCAGCCTGATGTCGAATATCCGCGTGGATCTGATGGCCTACCTCTTCGGTGACCTGCTGGCCGTCACGCCAGACGATCTCATCGCAATCGCGATTGGCGTTGTGGTGGTGCTCGCTATTCTGCTCTGGCAGTGGCGTAACCTGCTGGCCATGACCGTCAGCCCGGACCTGGCGTTTGTCGACGGCGTGAAGCTGCAGCGCGTTAAGCTGCTGCTGATGCTGGTAACGGCGTTAACCATAGGCGTGGCGATGAAATTTGTCGGCGCGCTGATTATTACGTCGCTGCTGATCATCCCTGCAGCTACGGCGCGTCGTTTTGCCCGTACGCCGGAGCAGATGGCCGGTGTGGCCGTGATTGTCGGAATGATTGCGGTAACGGGTGGACTCACCTTCTCAGCGTTCTATGACACGCCTGCGGGGCCGTCTGTGGTGTTGAGTGCAGCGGTGCTGTTTATCTTCAGTATGATGAAGAAGACCGCAAATTAACATCGAGGGCGCTGGTGCCCTCACCCTGGCCCTCTCCCACAGGGAGAGGGAACAATGCATTACGGCATTGCCGGTGGCGTAATGCCGAAATGATTCCACGCCCGCACCGTTGCCATACGTCCACGCGGGGTGCGCTGCAGGAAGCCCTGCTGGATCAGATACGGTTCAAGCACGTCCTCGATGGTTTCGCGCTCTTCCCCGATTGCCGCCGCCAGGTTATCCAGCCCGACCGGGCCGCCAAAGAACTTATCCAGCACCGCCAGCAGCAGCTTGCGGTCCATGTAGTCAAAGCCTTCGGCATCGACGTTCAACATATCCAGCGCCTGAGCGGCGATCTCGGCGGAAATCGAGCCATCGTGCTTCACTTCGGCAAAGTCACGCACGCGGCGCAGCAGGCGGTTGGCGATACGCGGCGTACCGCGGGAACGCTTCGCCACTTCAAACGCCCCCTCTTCGCTCATCTCCAGCCCCATATAGCGGGCGCTACGGCCAACGATATGCTGGAGGTCCGCTACCTGGTAAAACTCAAGACGCTGCACGATACCGAAACGGTCGCGCAGTGGAGAGGTCAATGACCCGGCGCGGGTCGTTGCACCAATCAGGGTAAACGGCGGCAGATCGATTTTGATGGAGCGCGCGGCCGGGCCTTCGCCGATCATGATATCCAGCTGGTAATCTTCCATCGCCGGATAGAGCACTTCCTCCACCACCGGTGACAGGCGGTGGATCTCATCGATAAACAGCACGTCATGCGGTTCGAGGTTGGTCAGCATCGCAGCGAGATCGCCCGCCTTCTCCAGCACCGGGCCGGAGGTGGTGCGCAGGTTGACGCCCATTTCATTGGCGACGATATTCGCCAGCGTGGTTTTCCCCAAACCCGGAGGGCCAAAAATCAGCAGGTGATCGAGCGCATCGCCGCGCAGCTTTGCCGCCTGGATGAAAATCTCCATCTGGGAACGAACCTGCGGCTGGCCGATATACTCATCAAGCAGTTTTGGGCGGATCGCGCGATCCACCACGTCATCTGCCTGAATAGTGCCTGCCGATACCAGGCGGTCTGCTTCAATCATCCTTTACCTCACAATGCAGCGCGCAGCGCTTCGCGAATCAGGGTTTCACTGCTGGCGTCCGGTTTGGCAATTTTGCTCACCATACGGCTGGCCTCCTGAGGTTTATAGCCCAGCGCCACCAGCGCGGCAACCGCTTCCTGCTCGGCATCATCATCCGTGGCAGGACCGCCTGGCGAGGTCAGTACCAAATCGGCAGCCGGCGTGAACAGATCGCCATGCAGGCCTTTAAAGCGGTCTTTCATCTCGACAATCAGGCGCTCGGCGGTTTTCTTACCGATGCCCGGAAGCTTAATCAGCGCAGCAGGATCTTCGCGCTCAACGGCATTCACAAACTGTGGTGCTGACATGCCGGATAAAATCGCCAGCGCCAGCTTCGGACCGACGCCATTGGTTTTAATCAGCTCGCGGAACAGGGTCCGCTCCTGCTTGTTATTGAAGCCGTACAGCAGTTGGGCATCTTCACGCACCACAAACTGAGTAAAGACAATCGCCTCTTTGCCCGCGTCCGGCAGCTCGTAGAAGCAGGTCATCGGCATATGGACTTCATAGCCCACGCCACCCACTTCCAGCAGCACTAACGGGGGTTGTTTTTCAATGATGATGCCTCTGAGTCTGCCTATCACGTGACGCTCCTGCGTTCTGGGAGAAATTAACTGCCGACATAATAAAAAAAGGCTGGATGTTTATCCAGCCTGATTTTTCATTATCGTAACCTGCCTCGCGCCAGATTGAGCCGCGACTCGCTCATCTGCATCGCGTTCTGGCTGACGTGACAGTGGGTAATCGCAATCGCCAGCGCATCCGCGGCGTCGGCCTGCGGGTTCGCTGGCAGCTTCAGCAGGGTACGCACCATGTGCTGCACCTGACTTTTCTCCGCGCTACCAATGCCCACCACCGTCTGCTTGACCTGACGTGCCGCGTATTCAAATACCGGCAAATCCTGGTTGACCGCAGCGACGATGGCGACCCCGCGCGCCTGACCGAGCTTTAGCGCGGAATCGGCGTTTTTCGCCATAAAGACCTGCTCGATAGCGAAATAGTCCGGCTGAAACTGGGTGATGATCTCCGACACGCCCGCATAAATGAGCTTCAGGCGCGACGGCAGATCGTCCACTTTGGTGCGAATACAGCCGCTGCCGAGGTAGGTTAACTGGCGTCCCACCTGACGGATAACGCCATAACCGGTGACGCGTGAGCCTGGGTCAATCCCGAGAATAATCGACATCACGCGTCTCCTGTAACGGATTTACACGCTCTCATTAGAGAGTCGCTGCAACCTCATCAGAGATTTCACCGTTGTGGTACACTTCCTGCACGTCGTCGCAGTCTTCGAGCATGTCGATCAGACGCAGCAGTTTAGGTGCGGTTTCCGCATCCATGTCCGCTTTGGTGGACGGGATCATGGAGACTTCAGCGTTGTCCGCTTTCAGGCCAGCCGCTTCCAGCGCGTCGCGCACGGCACCCATCTCTTCCCATGCGGTGTAAACGTCGATAGCACCATCATCGAAGGTCACCACGTCTTCCGCACCGGCTTCCAGCGCCGCTTCCATGATCGCATCTTCATCGCCTTTCTCGAAGGAGATGACGCCTTTTTTGCTGAACAGGTAAGCAACGGAACCGTCAGTGCCCAGGTTGCCACCGGTTTTGGTGAACGCGTGGCGCACTTCCGCAACGGTACGGTTACGGTTGTCGGACAGGCACTCAACCATCACCGCCGTACCGCCAGGACCGTAACCTTCATAAATGATGGTTTCCATGTTCGCGTCTTCATCGCCGCCCACGCCACGTGCGATAGCACGGTTCAGGGTGTCACGCGTCATGTTGTTGGACAGCGCTTTATCAACCGCCGCGCGCAGACGCGGGTTAGAAGCCGGGTCACCGCCGCCCAGACGCGCTGCCGTCACCAGCTCGCGAATGATTTTGGTAAAGATCTTACCGCGCTTGGCATCCTGTGCCGCTTTGCGGTGTTTGGTGTTGGCCCACTTACTATGACCTGCCATAAAAATATCCTCAAAGAGCGCGCCTTTTCAGGCAGCGTTAATTACAAATTCTTCAATCGCCTGCCGGTTGCTCCACGACTTGGTCAGTGCGGCGGCCTCCGCCGCATTCACCCAGCGGTAGGTCAGGTGTTCGGTAAACACGATCTCCCGTTCATGGGGGAGCGCGAGACAGAACCACGACTCCGTGTTGCGCCTGGTACCCGGCGCGTAGCGATGACGTAAATGGCTAAAAATTTCAAACTCCACCGTGCGCTGACAGTCCTTCAGGGTCAGTTGCTCGCGGGCAACGTCAATGGCGACCTCTTCCTTTACTTCACGCGCGGCGGCCTGCGGCGCGGTTTCTCCCTCTTCCAGACTGCCGGTTACCGACTGCCAGAAATCAGGGTCATCGCGCCGCTGCAACATCAGCACCCGCTTCGTGTCTTCTGCATAAATGACCACCAGAACCGAAACGGGAAGCTTATATTCCATATCAGTTTTTCTCTTCCTTCTTCACCACTTCAATGCCCAGCTCAGCCAGAGAGGCTGGGTTAGCAAAGCTTGGCGCTTCGGTCATCAGACACGCTGCGGCAGTGGTTTTCGGGAAGGCAATAACATCACGAATGTTATCGGTGCCGGTCAGCAGCATGGTCAGTCGGTCAAGACCGAAGGCCAGACCCGCGTGCGGAGGCGTACCGTATTTCAGCGCGTCCAGCAGGAAGCCAAACTTCTCGCGCTGCTCCTGCTCGTTGATGCCCAGGATGCCGAACACGGTCTGCTGCATTTCACCGCTGTGAATACGCACGGAACCACCGCCCACTTCGTAGCCATTGATAACCATGTCATAAGCGTTCGCGACCGCGTCTTCCGGCGCCGCTTTCAGCTCTGCCGCCGTCATGTCTTTTGGCGAGGTGAACGGGTGGTGCATCGCCGTCAGGCCGCCTTCACCGTCGTCTTCAAACATTGGGAAGTCGATAACCCACAGCGGCGCCCATTTGTTTTCGTCGGTCAGGCTCAGGTCTTTGCCGAGCTTCAGACGCAGCGCGCCCATCGCATCCGCCACGACTTTCTTATTGTCTGCGCCGAAGAAGATCATGTCGCCGTCCTGCGCGCCGGTGCGCTCAAGGATCGCTTCCACGATGTCCGCGTTCAGGAACTTCGCTACCGGGCTGGTGATACCTTCCAGACCTTTCGCACGCTCGGTCACCTTAATATAGGCCAGACCTTTCGCGCCGTAGATCTTGATGAAGTTGCCGTAGTCGTCGATCTGCTTGCGGCTCAGTGCTGCACCACCCGGTACACGCAGGGCCGCCACGCGGCCTTTAGGATCGTTAGCCGGGCCAGCGAAGACGGCAAACTCAACGCCTTTCACCAGGTCTGCAACGTCCACCAGCTCCATCGGGTTACGCAGGTCAGGTTTGTCGGAGCCGTAGCGACGCTCGGCTTCAGCGAAGGTCATAATTGGGAAATCGCCCAGCTCAACACCCTTCACGTCGTTCCACAGGCTACGCACCAGGGCTTCCATCACTTCACGCACCTGCTCGGCGGTCATGAAGGAGGTTTCCACGTCGATCTGGGTAAATTCTGGCTGGCGGTCAGCGCGCAGGTCTTCGTCGCGGAAGCATTTAACGATCTGATAGTAGCGATCGAAGCCGGACATCATCAGCAGCTGTTTGAACAGCTGCGGAGACTGCGGCAGCGCGTAGAATTTACCTTTATGAACGCGGGATGGGACCAGGTAGTCGCGCGCCCCTTCCGGCGTGGCTTTGGTCAGCATCGGGGTTTCGATATCGAGGAAACCGTGATCATCCATAAAGCGACGCACCAGGCTGGTGATTTTCGCACGAGTTTTCAGGCGCTGAGCCATTTCCGGGCGACGCAGATCCAGGTAGCGGTATTTCAGACGCGCTTCTTCAGTGTTGACGTGGTTGGAGTCCAGCGGCAGCGCTTCAGCACGGTTGATGATCGTCAGATCGGACGCCAGCACTTCGATGGCGCCCGTCGCCATGTCGGCGTTGACGTTTTTCTCGTCACGCGCACGCACGGTGCCAGTAACCTGAATGCAGAACTCATTACGCAGCTCAGAGGCCAGCTTCAACGCATCTGCGCGATCCGGGTCGAAGAACACCTGAACGATACCTTCGCGGTCGCGCATATCGATGAAGATAAGGCTACCAAGATCACGACGACGATTGACCCAACCACACAGGGTGACCTGCTGTCCGACGTGGGACTGACGCAGCTGCCCGCAATATTCTGTACGCATGAGATATCCCTTAATTAGCCGCAGGCTAAATGTCGCCTGGTATGCAGGCTACTATGTCGCAGCTTTCTGTATGTCACAACTGGATGAAAAAAGGCGGCTATTATACTGGAAATTCCGCCGGACGATAAGAGCGAACCACGGCCAGGCGGTCGTTTGCTGCACTCTTATTGCGCATTCTCACAAAAATTAACAAAATTATGCGACCAATAACAGGCCATCACGTCGTATGGTGTCCAGAAGTGATTAATTTAACGGGAGTAACAATGTTAACCCTTGATGCCAAAAAAACCGCGCTTGTAGTGATTGATTTACAGGAAGGCATTTTGCCCTTTGCCGGTGGCCCGCATACCGCAGACGATGTGGTCAGCCGCGCCGCTCGCCTGGCGGAGAAATGCCGTGCCAGCGGTGCGCAGGTGGTCATGGTGCGCGTCGGCTGGTCCGCGGATTACGCCGAAGCGTTAAAACAGCCCGTTGATGCGCAGGCACCCGCGCGAGCCCTGCCGGAAAACTGGTGGACGTACCCGGTCTCACTCGGCAAACGCGACAGCGATATTGAAGTGACCAAACGCCAGTGGGGTGCCTTCTACGGTACCGATCTCGAGCTGCAGCTCCGCCGTCGCGGCATTGACACCCTCATCCTGTGCGGCATTTCCACCAATATCGGCGTGGAGTCAACCGCCCGCAACGCCTGGGAACTGGGCTTTAATCTGGTGATCGCCGAAGATGCCTGCAGCGCGGCCTCCGCGGAACAGCATCAGGGCAGCATGACGCACATCTTCCCGCGCATCGGTCGCGTGCGCAGCACGGATGAGATCCTTCGCGCACTATGATGTATGTGGGCCTGCCCCAGTGGTCGCACCCGAAATGGGTGCGCCTTGGCATCACCAGCCTTGAAGAGTATGCCCGACACTTCAACTGTGTCGAGGGCAACACCACCCTATATGCGCTCCCCAAAGCCGAGATTGTTGCGCGCTGGCGGGAACAAACGACCGACGACTTCCGCTTCTGCTTCAAGTTTCCGGCGACCATTTCTCACCAGGCCGCACTGCGAAACTGCGGTGAGTTGACCGACGAATTCTTTGCCCGGATGGCGCCTCTGGCAAACCGCATCGGCCAGTACTGGCTGCAGCTTCCGGCCGCCTTTGGCCCGCGCGACCTGCCCGCACTGTGGACGTTTCTGGACGCCCTGCCCCGGGAGTTTACCTACGGGGTGGAGGTCCGACACCAGGACTTCTTTGCGAAGGGCGAAGCCGAAAAAGCGCTCAACCGCGGCCTTCTTGAGCGTTCCGTCAACCGGGTGATCCTCGACAGCCGTCCGGTGCACAGCGCAATACCGCACAGTGAGGCCATCATTGAGGCGCAGCGAAAAAAACCGAAAGTGCCGGTCCACGCCATCGTGACCGCGCAGAACCCGATGGTCAGGTTTATCGGCAGCGATAACATGCAGCAAAACCAGGCGCTGTTCGCCGTCTGGCTGGAAAAACTGGCCTCGTGGGAACACACCACCACGCCGTATATCTTTTTGCACACGCCGGATATTGCCCAGGCCCCCGAACTGGTCGATGCTCTGTGGCAGGCCTTGCAGACTGCGGTGCCGTCCGTGGGCAGCGCCCCTTCCATCCCACAACAATCTTCTCTTTTCTGATATCACCCCCTATCATAGTGAAGTGCCATCTGCCAAAAACAGGGAGTTTGTATGGTCAGCGCGCTGTATGCGGTGTTAGGTGCATTACTGCTGATTAAGTTTTCATTTGATGTTGTGCGCCTCAGAACGCTGTACCGTGTCTCTTACGGTGACGGCGGATTTTCAGAGCTACAAAGCGCTATCCGCATTCATGGCAACGCGGTCGAATACATCCCCGCAGCCTTAATCCTGCTGCTTTTTATGGAGATGAATGGCGCAGAAACCTGGATGGTGCATATCTGTGGCCTGCTTCTTATTGCTGGCCGCCTGATGCATTATTACGGCTTTCACCACCGCTTAATCCGCTGGCGTCGCTCCGGCATGAGTGCGACCTGGTGTTCGCTTTTGCTGATGGTGCTGGCTAACCTGTGGTATATGCCGTGGGAGTTGGTTTTCTCCCTCCATTAGCGCACAATACGCCACTTTATTTTTCCCGGATTTTTACGTTATGTCAGATCGCGACACGCTTTTTTCCGCGCCTATCGCCAGCCTGGGCGACTGGACCTTCGATGAACGGGTAGCCGAAGTCTTCCCGGATATGATCCAGCGCTCTGTTCCCGGTTATTCCAATATTATCTCTATGATCGGCATGCTGGCTGAGCGCTTCGTTCAACCCGGCACGCAGGTCTATGACCTGGGCTGCTCGCTCGGCGCGGCAACGCTGTCGGTTCGTCGTAATATTCACCAGGAAGGCTGCCGAATCATTGCCGTCGATAACTCCCCGGCCATGGTTGAGCGCTGCCGTCGCCATATTGACGCCTATAAAGCCCCTGTTCCGGTGGACGTGGTGGAAGGTGATATCCGCGAGATTGAGATCAATAACGCGTCGATGGTAGTGCTGAATTTCACCCTTCAGTTCCTGGTGCCGGAAGACCGCCAGCTGCTGCTGGACAAAATTTATCAGGGGCTGAATCCTGGCGGCGCGCTGGTGCTCTCGGAGAAATTCAGCTTCGAAGATGCCGAGGTTGGCGAGCTGTTGTTCAACATGCACCACGATTTCAAACGGGCGAACGGCTACAGCGAGCTGGAGATCAGCCAGAAGCGCAGCATGCTCGAAAACGTGATGCTGACGGATTCCGTAGAAACCCACAAAGCGCGTCTGAGCAAAGCCGGGTTTGAGCACAGCGAACTGTGGTTCCAGTGCTTTAACTTTGGCTCTCTGGTGGCGCTGAAAGCGGGAGAATCAGCATGATCGAATTCAGTAACTTCTATCAGCTGATTGCCAAAAACCAGCTCTCCCACTGGCTGGAAACCTTGCCCGCGCAGATTGCCGCCTGGCAGCGCGATCAGCAGCACGGCCTGTTAAAGCAGTGGTCAAACGCGGTGGAGTTTCTGCCCGAGCTGACCCCGCATCGTCTGGATCTTCTGCACAGCGTAACCGCCGAAAGCGAAGAGTCGCTTCCGGCCGGGCAGATCAACCGCATCGAAACGCTGATGCGCAATCTGATGCCGTGGCGCAAAGGCCCGTTCTCGCTGTACGGGGTGAACATCAATACCGAATGGCGCTCGGACTGGAAATGGGATCGCGTTCTGCCCCACCTTTCCGACCTGACCGGACGTACCATTCTGGACGTGGGCTGCGGCAGCGGTTACCACATGTGGCGCATGATTGGCGCGGGCGCGCACCTGGCGGTGGGTATTGACCCGATGCAGCTGTTCCTGTGCCAGTTTGAAGCAGTGCGCAAGTTGCTGGGTAACGACCAGCGCGCGCACCTGCTGCCGCTGGGCATTGAACAGCTCCCTGCCCTGAAAGCGTTTGATACCGTCTTCTCCATGGGCGTGCTGTATCACCGCCGTTCTCCGCTTGAACACCTGTGGCAACTGAAGGATCAGCTGGTCAGCGGCGGCGAGCTGGTGCTGGAAACGCTGGTGATTGAAGGCGATGAACATGCTGTTCTGGTGCCGGGCGATCGCTACGCGCAGATGCGCAACGTTTACTTTATTCCTTCCGCGCTGGCGCTGAAGAACTGGCTGGAGAAGTGCGGGTTTGTGGATGTGCGAATTGCCGATGTCAGCGTGACCTCTCTCGAAGAGCAGCGCCGCACCGACTGGATGATAACCGAATCGCTGGAGCAGTTCCTCGACCCGGCCGACCACAGCAAAACCATTGAAGGCTATCCGGCGCCGATGCGTGCGGTGTTGATAGCGACGAAGCCGTAGCCTGTTAGCCGGGTGGCGGCTGCGCCTTACCCGGCCTACGCATCGCACGTTTTCTCCAAAATAGTTCAAGTTGCAGCAAGGCGGCAACGCAGCGAATCCCCGGGAGCTTACATCAGTAAGTGACCGGGGTGAGCGAGGCGGCCAACGCGGCTGCGGCTTGAAATATGAAGGAGAAAAAAAGGCCCCTGTGTAATTTGCAGGGGCCTGGTACAAGCAAGCATCATATTGGGCGACATGATGCGCGGTAAAAATCGGTACGTTGCTACACGTGATGGCGCTCAATCAGCGACTTCATTTCCGCAACCGACTCTCCCTCTACGCCGTAGCGTGAATACTCATCTGCTTCAGCATCCGTCGACATTGACAACCCTGTATTGCGATAACGCATGGGCGAAGGTATCCATTTACCCGCGGAGCTGTGCAGCTCTTCTACCCCAGCGTTTAAAAACCGTTCCAGATTGCTGGCGCGGACTCCCGCACCCGCCATTATTATTGGAACACCGGAATGTGCTTTTAGTTCCGTAATTAATTGCAGTCCTTTTTCAGCTGACGCCTGTTGACCCGATGTCAGAATGCGCGCCACACCAAGTTCTCCAAGCGTTTCAAAGGCCTGAAGCGGATCTTTACACATATCAAATGCACGATGAAAAGTGACGGCCAGTCCCTGCGCGGCGCTCATCACCTGACGCATGCGCGGGAGATCGATATTGCCGTCTTCATCCAGCAGACCGGTCACCAGCCCGGGGAACCCCAGGTCCCGAACGAGCGAGATATCGTCAAGCATGGCACTGAACTCGCCCGCCGTGTAACAAAAATCACCGCCGCGCGGGCGAATAATCGGGTGAACGGGAATGGTGACGGCCTGACGGGCAGACTTCAACACGCCGAAGGACGGCGTCAGCCCGCCCTCTTTGGGTGCCGCGCACAGTTCAATGCGGTCAGCCCCGTGTTTTTGTGCGGTCACAGCACACTCCACGCTGTAACAACAAATCTCCAGCAGCGCCATTTAATCCTCCTGAAATCCCACTAAACGAATCATCATGCCACGCCGTCCATTTTCAGTCGCGGCGTGAACTCACATCTCTTACGCTTCGCTGGCAACGATCTGCTCAATGGTCCACGGATGAAATTTCACCGTGACCTGTCCGTCCGTGACGGCCAGCGTCGGGTTAGGTAACCGCTCGCGCTCGCCTTTGGGAGAACTCGTCTTCACAAAAATTCCCGGCTTGCTTAATCCGTCGTCAGAAAGCAGGGCCAGCGCGCGCGCGTTCAACGTCTCCGGTTCACCCGGCAGGACAATTTCGATATGCTCCCAGCCTTCGTGCGGATAGCGCTTCTCGCCTGGCCACGGCAGCTCAACCACGGTGAAGTGCCAGTGGGCCACGTTCACCGGTTCATGCAGTTTAAACAGGCAAATGGGCCGACCATTGATGATGTTTTCGGAGAGCAACACGCCGCACTGTTCGAAACCGCGACGCCAGCGCTCTGCGGTGGCATTCTGATGACAGCGCAAAGAGATGTGATCGGCCTCAAGCGGTGCGATATCCAGACCCAGACGGGTGGCAAGTTCTGTGAACGCCTGGGTGAAACGCGGTAAATCTGCGGAAATATCATGCAGTTCGTCAATGGATTGCCAGTTCGCCATAATTCACTCTCTTTTCGTGTCGCAAAGCCGCTAATTTACTCTGTTGCCCTGTTTTGACCAACCGCAGAATCCGGCTTTTTATGACTGCATGTTTATGCACACCTTCACTGCCTGGATTCTGAGCAATCTTCAGGCCCCGCGATGCTGACGGCAGAAGGCATTTGCAGTATACTCCCGCCCTAAATTCTTTAACTGGCGCGGGCGGTTGTAAGCCCGCATCAAAAACGTAAGGTATCCAGGTGAATATTCAGGCTCTTCTCTCCGAAAAAGTCAGTCAGGCACTGATTGCCGCAGGTGCACCTGCGGATTGCGAACCGCAGGTTCGTCAGTCAGCAAAAGTACAGTTTGGCGACTATCAGGCTAATGGCGTGATGGCAGTGGCTAAAAAACTGGGCATGCCGCCGCGACAGCTCGCTGAGCAGGTACTGACGCATCTGGATCTCACCGGCATTGCCAGCAAAACCGAAATTGCCGGCCCGGGCTTTATCAATATCTTCCTGGAACCTGCATTCCTGGCCCGCCACGTTGACGCGGCGCTGAAATCCGATCGTCTGGGTGTGTCCCAGCCGGAAGCGCAGACCGTCGTGATCGACTATTCTGCGCCGAACGTGGCGAAAGAGATGCACGTTGGCCACCTGCGCTCCACCATCATCGGTGATGCCGCAGTGCGCACGCTCGAGTTCCTCGGTCACAAGGTGATCCGCGCGAACCACGTGGGCGACTGGGGTACCCAGTTCGGCATGCTGATTGCTTACCTGGAAAAACAGCAGCAGGAAAACGCGGGTGAAATGGCGCTGGCGGACCTGGAAGGGTTCTATCGCGAAGCCAAAAAACACTACGACGAAGACGAAGCCTTTGCCGAGCGCGCGCGCAGCTACGTGGTAAAACTGCAGGGCGGCGATCAATACTTCCTCGAGATGTGGCGCAAGCTGGTTGACATCACCATGTCTCAGAACCAGCTTACCTATAACCGCCTGAACGTCACCCTGACCCGTGACGACGTGATGGGTGAAAGCCTGTATAACCCAATGCTGCCCGGCATTGTGGCGGACCTGAAAGCGAAAAATCTGGCGGTTGAGAGCGAAGGCGCAACGGTTGTGTTCCTTGATGAGTATAAAAACAAGGAAGGTGAACCGATGGGCGTGATCATCCAGAAAAAGGATGGCGGCTATCTCTACACCACTACTGACATCGCCTGCGCAAAATACCGTTACGAAACGCTGCATGCCGACCGCGTGCTGTACTACATCGACTCCCGTCAGCACCAGCACCTGATGCAGGCGTGGACCATCGTGCGTAAAGCCGGTTACGTGCCGGATTGCGTTCCGCTGGAACACCACATGTTCGGCATGATGCTGGGTAAAGACGGCAAGCCGTTCAAAACCCGTGCGGGTGGTACCGTGAAGCTTTCTGACCTGCTGGACGAAGCGCTTGAACGCGCCCGCCGTCTGGTGGCCGAGAAGAATCCGGACATGCCTGCTGACGAACTGGAAAAACTGGCCAACGCCGTGGGTATCGGTGCGGTGAAGTACGCGGATCTTTCCAAGAACCGTACCACCGACTATATCTTCGACTGGGATAACATGCTGGCGTTTGAAGGCAACACGGCGCCATACATGCAGTACGCTTACACCCGCGTGCTGTCGGTATTCCGTAAAGCTAATATCGACGAAAGCGTGCTGGCAAATGCTGCCGTGACCATCACGGAGGATCGTGAAGCGCAGCTGGCGGCACGTCTGCTGCAGTTCGAAGAGACGCTGACGGTGGTCGCGCGTGACGGCACGCCGCACGTGATGTGTGCTTACCTGTACGATCTGGCGGGTCTGTTCTCCGGCTTCTACGAGCACTGCCCTATTCTGTCTGCGGAAAACGAATCGGTCCGCAACAGCCGCCTGAAGCTGGCGCAGCTCACGGCGAAGACCCTGAAGCTGGGTCTGGATACCCTGGGTATCGAAACCGTAGAACGTATGTAATACAAAAAACCCGGCAAGCGCCGGGTTTTATTTTTTGCAGTCCTGCTCACGCAACCGTCAACGGTAGTTCACGATGACAGAATTACTCTGCACCTTCAGCGCCGGAATCAAACGTCCCCCGCCCGGCACTTCCCAGATGAAACGCAAAGGCTCAATGGCCGGTACGCCGTTGAACGCCTGCGTCGTACCATTTTCGCCGTCGATTTCCGTGCAGCGCGTCTGAGAGCAAAGACGCACCCGCAGTCCGGCTGGCGTAGGGCCAATCAGCCGGTAGTTCCAGACCACAAGGCCCATCTGACCGGAAACACCTTCAGAAGGCGAAAGCGGATTAGAGGACATGGCGACGCCCCGGTTGCTGAGGGTCACCCCCATGCTGCTTGCCTGCCAGGTTCCCTCCCCGCCAGCCTGTGCCACCAGCGGGAAGAGCAAAATCCAAAGCCATTTACGCATTATTTTCCTCCAATCGTCGCGGTCATGCGGATATGACGGTTGTCCGACAGCTCCAGATTCGAGAGTACGACCAGCTGATTCAGGCTACGACGCAGGAAGCGCGACAGCAGCGGACGCAGCGCATGGTTCACCAGCAGCACCGGCGGCGCGCCAAGCATCTCCTGACGCGCCAGCGCCTCCTGGGTTTGCGCCAGCAGACGGTCCGCCAGGCCCGGCTCCAGGCCACCCCCGCCCTGCAGGGCCTGAAGCAGCAGGCGTTCAAGCGGCGTATCGAGGCCAATAACCTGCACTTCTCCGGTTCCCGGGAACCACTGCTGGGTGATCGCGCGGCCCAGCGCCACGCGCACCACCGCCGTCAGCTCGTGCGGATCGCTCTGGATTGGCGCATGCTCTGCCAGCGTTTCCAGAATGGTGCGCATATCGCGGATCGGTACCTTTTCTTCGAGCAGGTTTTGCAGCACCTTGTGCAGCGTCGTCAGCGTCACCACGCCCGGAACCAGATCTTCCGTCAGCTTCGGCATCTCCTGCGTGACGCGGTCCAGCAGCTGCTGCGCTTCCTGACGGCCAAACAGTTCCGCCGAGAATTGTCCAATCAGGTGATTAAGATGGGTCGCCACCACGGTACTGGCTTCAACAACCGTATACCCCTGGATCTGCGCCTGCTCTTTCAGGGCACTTTCAATCCAGATCGCGGCCAGACCAAAGGCCGGGTCGATAGTTTGCTCGCCCGGCAGCGTGCCTGCGGCGGTACCGGGGTTAATCGCCAGCCAGCGGCCTGGATAGGCATCACCGCTGCCAATTTCAACGCCTTTCATCAGAATGCGATAGCGCGCGGGTGGCAGGTCCATATTGTCGCGGATGTGTACCACCGGCGGCAGGAAGCCCATATCCTGCGCGAATTTTTTACGGATACTGCGGATACGGCCAAGCAGCTCGCCGTCCTGCTGGAAATCGACCATCGGGATCAGGCGATAGCCCACTTCCATTCCCAGGGAATCTTCCAGCTGAACGTCGTTCCAGGTCGCTTCGACGGCCTGGGTATTCTCCGGCATTTTTACCGGAACAGGTTCCGCAGCCGGTTTGGTTTCACGGCCGCGCATCCACCAGGCTAGCCCCAGCAGACCTGCCGTAAACAGCAGGAAGACGAGGTTTGGCATCCCCGGCACCAGACCGAGCAACCCGAGAACCGCCGCAGCAAGCAGCATGACGCGCGGGTTACTGAACAGCTGGCCCACCATCTGCTCGCCAACGTCCTGATCGGTGCTCACGCGAGTCACGATGACACCCGCCGCCGTGGAGATAACCAGCGCCGGGATCTGCGCGACCAGACCGTCACCAATGGTCAGCAGCGTATAGCTTTCCGCCGCGTGGCCCATGTCCATCCCGTGCTGCAGTACCCCCACCAGCAGGCCGCCGACCACGTTAATCACCATGATCAGAATGCCTGCGATGGCGTCACCGCGCACAAACTTACTCGCACCGTCCATGGAGCCGTAGAAGTCCGCTTCCTGCGTCACTTCCGAACGGCGTTTTTTGGCTTCATCTTCGGCGATAAGACCGGCATTCAGGTCGGCGTCGATCGCCATCTGCTTGCCCGGCATCCCGTCCAGCACAAAACGCGCGCCCACTTCCGCGATACGCCCTGCACCTTTGGTGATAACCATAAAGTTGATGATAACGAGGATAACGAACACCACGATACCGATAGCGAAATTGCCGCCCACCAGGAAGTGGCCGAACGCTTCCACCACTTTACCCGCCGCTGCCGCCCCGGTGTGACCTTCCATCAGGATGATACGCGTGGACGCCACGTTCAGCGCCAGTCGCAGCAGGGTGGTAAACAGCAGAATGGTCGGGAACGCGGCGAATTCCAGGGTACGCTGGGTGAACATCGCCACCAGCAGCACCATAATGGACAGCGCAATATTGAAAGTGAAAAGCAGGTCGAGGATGAACGCCGGGAGCGGCAGTACCATCATCGACAGAATTAGCAGGATCAGAATCGGCCCGGCCAGGATCTGCCATTGGGTCGATTTCAGGTTGCCGGGCAGGCGCAACATTGCCACCAGATTAGCCATCAGTGTCCTTCTCGTTCATAAAATCCAGCGCGGCAGGCACCGGAAGGTTCTCAGGTTTCACAGGCCGTTGACCGCCGGCCAGACGCCAGCGCTTCAACTGCCATACCCAGGCCAGCACTTCCGCCACGGCGGCGTAGAGTTGTCCCGGGATCTGTTGTCCAATATCCGCATGGCGGTACAGGGCACGCGCCAGCGGAGGGGCTTCCAGGATCGGCACGCGGTGTTCGGTGCCAATTTCCCGGATACGCAGAGCGATCAGCCCCGCCCCTTTCGCCACCACTTTCGGCGCGCTCATTTTGTTTTCGTCATAGCGCAGCGCAACGGAATAGTGCGTCGGGTTAGTAACAATGACGTCGGCCTTCGGCACATCTTCCATCATGCGGCGACGGGCGGCGGCACGCTGCATCTGGCGGATGCGCCCTTTCACGTGCGGGTCACCTTCCATCTGCTTATATTCGTCACGAATATCCTGCCGTGACATGCGCAGTTTTTTGAAGTGGGTATAAAGCTGGAAGATCACGTCAAAACCCACCATCGGGATAATGCTGAGCACCACCAGAAGCGCGCAGAGCCCGACCAGATTCAGCGCGTTGCTCATCGCGGTGAGCGGTGATTCGCTGATAAGTCGCATCATTTCCGGCCAGTGGTACCAGAGGTAAAACCCCGCGGAGCTGCCCATCAGCACCGATTTGAGAACGGCTTTGAGCAGCTCAGCCCCGGTCTGCGCAGAGAACATTTTCGCAATGCCCGGCAGCGGGTTCAGTTTGGAAAATTTCGGCTGCAGCGATTTGGCGCTAAAAACCAGACCGCCGAGCATCACTGGCGAGACCAGTGCGACCAGCACAACCCCGGTAATCAGGGGCAGCAGCGCAACCATGGCCCCTTTAATAAGCTGAATTATCTGGCTGAGGATCAGATTCGGATCGTTGACCATGCTGTGGTCAAAGCGTAAGCCGGTGGACAACATTCCCGCCAGTTTGCGGGCGAGCGACTCCCCGCCCCACCAGATAATGCACACCCCTACGATAAGGATCAGCAGGGAGGTCAATTCTCGGGATCGGGGGATCTGCCCTTCCTCACGCGCCTTTTCTAGTCGGTGGGGTGTGGGGGCTTCCGTTTTGTCGTCGTTCTCTTCTGCCACAGTGCATGCTCAGCCCATTACGTCACGGGTATCATGCCAGCGCAGCGGAAATCCAATGGCGGGAAAAGCCCGTTTATTCGGGCTCTTTTCGATGATTTTGTCGCAAACCGCCTCAGGTGGCGTTCACCTCCTGAGGCGGAACGGACCATCAGAAGCCGAGGCTGTCCAGCAGGTCGTCGACCTGATCCTGGCTTGCCACAACGCCCGCTTTGCTGGCGTCGAGCTGAGGACCATTGAGCAGGCTTTCATTCTCGCGTTTTGGACGGGCTGCCGGTTCCGGAATGTTCTCCAGCAGAACCATCAGCAGCTGACGTTCAATCTCCTGGATAACATCCATCATGCGCTTGATCACCTGACCGGTCAGGTCCTGGAAATCCTGCGCCATCATGATGTCCAGCAGTTGGGCGTTGGTGAAGCTGGTGTGGCCCGGCACATCACCCAGGTACTGACGGGTATCCGTCACCAGCTCGCGGGCATCCGCCAGCTCGATAGGGTTCTCAAACCACTCGTCCCAGCGTTTGCTCAGCGCTTTCGCCCCCTTTTCCATCGCATCCTGGTGCGGCTGTGACGCTTCAACGCTGTTCAGCGCACGTTCCGCGGCCTGAGCGGTCATCTGCACAACATAGTCCAGACGATCGCGGGCATCAGGAATGGCTTCCGCGGCTTCGGCAATCGCCTGATCCAGACCCAGCTCGCGCAGGCTGTCACGCAGCATGCGCGTCAGGCTGCCGATGCGGACGATGATATCGCTCGGCGAGTGTTCTTCAACGGGTTTCATAGCAGGTTGCAACATTTCCATCACCTCACATGCCGAGTTTCTCGAAGATCTTACCGAGCTTCTCTTCCAGGGTTGCCGCGGTGAATGGCTTCACCACATAGCCGCTTGCGCCCGCCTGTGCAGCGGCAATGATGTTCTCTTTTTTCGCTTCTGCAGTGACCATCAGAACCGGCATAGACGCCATTCCCGCATCGGCACGAATGGTTTTCAGCAGTTCCAGACCGTCCATGTTAGGCATGTTCCAGTCGGAGATAACAAAACCAAACCCGCCAGCCTGCAGCTTGTTCAGCGCATCAACGCCGTCTTCTGCTTCTTCAACGTTGTTGAAGCCCAGCTCTTTCAGCAGGTTGCGCACGATGCGACGCATGGTGGAAAAGTCATCCACAACCAAAAACTTAAGCTCTTTATCCGCCATAAAATAATACTCCTGAGTCAAATACGTATTGCCTGTCCGGCACTGATTTTCGCCAGCATCTGCTGGCTTACCTGGCTAAGATCGACCACTTCGCTCACGCCACCCATATTGATGGCCTCGCGCGGCATGCCGAACACCACACAACTTGCTTCATTCTGCGCAATCGTCCAGGCGCCAGCCTGGTGCATTGCAAGCATTCCGGCGGCACCATCGTTGCCCATCCCCGTCAGGATCACCCCAACGGCGTTGCGCCCCGCATGTTTCGCCACCGAATGAAACAGCACATCCACCGACGGACGGTGCCGGTTGACCGGCGGTCCGTCATGAATTTTGATTTGATAGTTAGCGCCGCTGCGCGCCAGCTCCATATGCTTGTCGCCCGGGGCGATGTAGGCATGTCCCGGGAGCACGCGCTCGCCGTCTTCCGCCTCTTTCACGCTGATCTGGCATAGCTTGTTCAGGCGTTCGGCGAACGAACGGGTAAAGCCTGGCGGCATATGCTGAGTGATCAGAATACCCGGACTTGAAAGCGGCAATGGCTGGAGTACATGACGAATTGCCTCTGTTCCTCCGGTTGACGCGCCAATCACCAGCAGTTTTTCCGAGCTGAGTAAAGGACCGGCCTTCAGGGTCGCAGGCGCGGCCATCGGCGTGTGGGCGGCAAGCTTCGCACGAGACGCGGTGCGGATCTTCTCGGCGATCATTTCGCTGTAGGCCAGCATCCCTTCGCGAATGCCAAGCTGCGGTTTGGTGACAAAATCCACCGCCCCCAGTTCTAGGGCACGCAGGGTGATTTCCGAGCCTTTTCCGGTCAGGGAAGAGACCATCACCACCGGCATGGGCCGAAGCCGCATTAATTTTTCGAGGAAATCTATGCCATCCATGCGCGGCATCTCGACATCCAGCGTTAGCACGTCGGGGTTATATTTTTTAATTAAATCCCGCGCTACCAGCGGATCGGGCGCGGTTGCCACCATCTCCATGTCGCTGTGGCTATTGATAATTTCAGTCATGATCTGACGCATCAGCGCTGAATCATCGACAGACAACACCCTGATTTTACTCATGCTTTTTCCTTACTCAGCGCATATACCGTTTGCCCACGCAGGCTAAACTCACGCGCGAGGTTGCTGAAGTTTTCCGAGTGCCCTGCAAACAGTAAACCGTCAGGCTTGAGCAACGGAACAAACCGACGCAGAATGTCCTGTTGCGTCGTTTTATCAAAATAGATCATGACGTTACGGCAAAAGATAGCGTCGAACGGCCCCGGCACGTTGTACTGCTTATCCAGCAGGTTTACGGGCGCGAATTCAACGCAGTTCGCCAGCTCCTGGCGTACGCGTACCAAACCTTCATGCGGGCCTGTCCCGCGCATGAAATAACGCTGCAGCTGCTGCGGTGACAGCGTTTTCAGCTCATCCTGGCGATAAACACCGTTACGCGCCTTCTCCAGCACCTCGGTATCGATATCGCTGGCGTAGACTTTCCAGCGTCCGGGCGTCATGCCCAGGGTGTCAGCCAGGGTGATCGCCAGCGAATACGGTTCTTCGCCCGTCGAGGCGGCCGCACTCCATACGCGATACTCCCCGGTGCGACGGCGTGCGTGCTCGGCCAGGACCGGGAAGTGGTGGGCTTCACGGAAAAACGCCGTCAGGTTGGTGGTTAACGAGTTAATAAAAGCCTGCCACTCCGCGCTGTTCTGGTTCGCCTCGAGCATGCTCAGATAGCGGCCAAAATCATCCAGCCCCAGCGTGCGCAAGCGCCGCACCAGACGGTTGTAGACCATGTCGCGCTTATGATCCGCAAGCACGATCCCCGCACGCTGGTAGATTAACTGACATATCCGACGAAAATGCGCGTCGGACAGCGCGAGGCGCTGTGTCATCTGCAACAATAATGACGTTTGCCCAGGGGGCATTGGTGATGTCATAGCGCCTTCTTAATTACATTCAGGATACAACTGGCACGGCCTGCGACCGCCCGACTTCTGTTACTGCTTCAACGTGCTCTTTCACATTAAACACCGCGACCAGTCCGGTCAGACGATCTGCCTGGCTGGCCAGCTGATCGGTTGCCGCTGCCGCTTCCTCAACTAACGAGGCGTTCTGTTGCGTCACCTGATCCATCTGGCTGACGGCTTGTGCAACCTGTTCAATGCCGCGACGCTGTTCGTCCGACGCCGAGGCAATTTCGCCCATAATGTCGTTCACCCGCGTCACGGAGGTGACGATCTCGTGCATGGTTTTCGCCGCCGTATCCACAAGCGTTGAGCCCTGCTGAACGCGCGAGACCGACTCTTCGATCAGCACCTTAATCTCTTTCGCCGCGTTGGCGCTGCGGCTCGCCAGGTTACGCACTTCCCCTGCCACCACCGCAAATCCTCGCCCCTGCTCCCCGGCGCGCGCGGCTTCAACGGCGGCATTCAGCGCCAGAATGTTGGTCTGGAACGCGATACCGTCAATCACGCTGATGATGTCACCAATTTTCTGCGAACTGGTGGCAATCTCCTGCATGGTGCTGGCAACATGGGACGCCTGGTCTCCGCCTTTCTTCGCCGTCATCGCCGCCTGTTTTGACAGGTCAGACGCCTGACGCGCGTTATCGGCGTTCTGGCTTACCGTCGCGGTCAGTTGCTCCATGCTGGCCGCCGTCTGCGCCAGCGAAGCCGCCTGCTGCTCGGTGCGGGACGAGAGATCGTTATTGCCCGCCGCAATCTCTGAGATCCCGGTGTGCATGGCATAACTGCCCTGCCGCACGTCGCTCACCGTTTCCCGCAGCGATCCCTGCATCGCCTTCAGGCTGGCAAAGATCGCCGAAATTTCGTTCCTGCCGAACACCGCTACCGGACGCGCCAGATCGCCTTTCGCAATACTGTCGAAGTGGCTGCTGATAATCGCCAGCGGCTGGACAATCATTCTGCGCGACCAGAGCAGTGCGGCCCCGGTCAGCAGCCCTGCCAGAATCACCACCACGGCAAAGATGACGCCCGACATGTGATAGCTTTCACGGCTCTGTTCGCCGGCACGCTGAACAGACTGGTTAATATCCTGCTGCCACGCGTTAAAGCTGCCATCAAACGCCGCCTGCGAGGCCTGAACCGGCGCGGTCATAAAGTCCGACAGCTGGTTGTTCTCAAGCCACGTCGCCTGGTGGTCCAGATCGCTGTACCACTGTTCAAAGTTCGTCTTCATGGCGGCCTTCAGCGCTTTCTCTTTCTCGCTGTCGGCGGCCTGCGCCGTAAAAGCTTTAAACTGTGCGTCAGCCTGTTTCAGGCTGTCGCGCGCGGTCGCCATCAGCGCTTTAATGTCATCCGGCGGATAACTCAGCGCGGTTAAGGTTCCTGCCTTGTTCAGCGCAGTGCTTGCCTGCAACAGCACGGCACGCGTTTGTGCCAGTGCGGAGCGCTGCTGATTACTCGTCTCAACTTCCTGCAAATTCTGATAGCCATCGCGAAACGCCCAAAAAGACAACCCGTTACTGCCAACCTGCAACACACCGCAAAGGATCAGAATCAAAAACAGTGTGGTCGAGATACGAATACGATTTAACATCCACGCTCCCATCAAGCGGCAAGCAGCCGCGGTTTAATTGTCAGTCAAAATGTTTCCCAGTTTTCATCTTGTCCGGTCGTCGCGATGCGCGTACGGTTTGCAGCCGATTCAGCGGCTGGCGCGCGATACGTCGCCTGCGGGGTGACCGTGTTTCCAGCGAGTGAAGCGAGACGAAACGCCGAGACGGCCATCTTCAGACGGCTCGCCTGGTCTTCCAGCGCAGCGGCCGCCGCAGCGGACTCCTGCACCAGCGCGGCGTTTTGTTGTGTCACGCGATCCATTTCCGATACCGCCAGGGCAACCTGGTCGATACCACGACTCTGCTCATCAGACGCAGAGGCGATTTCACCCATGATGTCCGTCACGCGGGTGACGGCATTCACGATGTCATTCATGGTCTCCCCGGCGCTTTCCACCAGCACGGAGCCGGTATCCACGCGGGAGACGGAATCTTCAATCAGCGACTTGATCTCTTTCGCCGCGTTGGCGCTGCGGCTGGCCAGATTGCGCACTTCCCCGGCCACCACGGCAAACCCGCGTCCCTGTTCGCCCGCACGCGCCGCTTCCACGGCGGCGTTAAGCGCCAGAATGTTGGTCTGGAAGGCAATGCCGTCAATGACGCTGATGATGTCGGCGATTTTCTTCGAGCTGTCGGCGATTTCGTGCATGGTTTTCACCACGCCATCCACCACGCGACCGCCGCGCTGCGCCGTCTCGGAGGCGCTTTCTGCCAGCTGAGACGCCTGACGGGCGTTATCGGCGTTCTGCTTCACGGTAGCCGTCAGTTCTTCCATGCTGGCTGCGGTCTCTTCCAGCGCAGACGCCTGCTGTTCCGTACGGGAAGAGAGGTCGTTATTCCCCATCGCAATTTCGCTGGTGCCGGTATAGATCGCCTCGGATCCGTTACGCACGTTGGTGACGGTCTCCACCAGCGAGCGCTGCATATGGTCAACGCTGTTGGCCAGCTCGGTGATCTCATTGCGCCCGGACACGGTCAGCGTTTTGGTCAGATCGCCTGAAGCGATGTCGCGGATATGCGCAATCACGCGGCCCAGCGGGTTGAGAAGGATGTGACGAATGCCGTACCACACGGCTACCAGCACGATGACCAGCGCCAGCGCCAGCACGGCCATCTGCCATTTAGCGAAACGGTAGTCGTTCTGGCTTTCCGTAAATGCAGAGTGGTACAAGTCGCTGCTGGCTTTGGCATACTCACCCAGCGCCGCGCCGAGCGCGTTTTGCATCCCCTGCGTCGGCTGAGCGAAATAGGCATCCATGTTGCCGCTCTCCAGGAACTGGATCAGCTCCGTCAGCCCGGCAAAGTAGGCGTTGTACTTCTCATCAATGTTGGCGCTCGCCTGCTCCATCGCAGGCTGCGGAGCAATCTTTTTGAAGGCGTCGTAATGTTTTGCCGCGTCGGCAAGCGTCGCACGCGCGTTTTTCAACAGGTCCGTTTTCGCGCTGCTCTGCTGATTGTTGGGATCCATCATCATGCGCGCGGACGAGCGGCTCAGGTTGATACGCGTTTGCAGCATCAGATCCCACGTCGTGGTCAGTTCACTCTGCTGCAGCCGCAGATCGTTCGAGGCCACGAAGCTGTCCTGATTCTGTTTTAACGACGAGAAAAAGAGGCTACCGGAAATAAGCTGAAGAAGTGCGAAAATGACCAGCACCATCATGAGCATTGTGACAACGCGGATACGGTTCAACATACAACACCTTCTCATAGATTTATTAACGGTGTTATCGGCACTACCCACAGGAACTTTACATTTGAGAAAGGGAAAAGCGCGGGGCTAAAACGCCACGTCAACAATCAGCGTATCGGTGTAGGTTCCGGCGGGTGGCGTGGTCTGATTGGTCAGGACTTTCGCGGTGTAATTGTAGGTGCGCAGCAAGCCGTCGGTGCTGACCTGTGACGATACCGCGCTGGACCAGCGCTCGCTGCCGCTGCCTCCCCAGCGGTTACTGGTGGCTTCTTTATAGATGTCATAGCTCATGGCGTTGCTGCCGCTCACCATGCGCCGCACGTTGTTCAGCGCGTTAGCCCCGTTGTTAATGCCGATGGTATACGTACTGCCTTTGGTACAGGTGACGGCAATCGCCTGCGAAACGGTAGGGAAACTTTGTACCAGGGGTGCGCTGTTGAAGTTCACGTCCGGCGTGGTCATGGCGCTGCAATCGTTGGTAACAGTCATGTTCAGTAGAATGGTGGTCGTCGCGGTGCCCGCCTGATTGATTGTGCAAATGCCGAGCGCGCCCACGGAGCACACGCTGTAGTTAACGCTGAAGGTTAACTGCACCTGATATGGCCCGGCAGTGACGTTTTGTCCGGCGACGGTGCGAAAATAGAGCGGAATGTTGTACTGCTTTGACCCCAGCAGCCCCAGCAAGGTATTCCCACTCCAGGTATACGATTTACTTATCTGTACCTCGCTGCTGCTCGCGCAGCCCGAGAGTCCGCACAGCCGGGTGGGGATCACGTCCGTGATGGTCGCATCATCTGTCCGTTTCATGGTGGCCCGGCTGCTGCCCGAAACCGATGCGGCGGTGTAGGTCAGCGTCACCGAGTCGTTGGTCAGCAGATTCAGTATGGCATCACAGGACACCACCAGCGTGCCGGTGGTTTCCACCTCCCCGGTTCCGCTGAGCGCGAAGGAGGTGACGCTGCCAAATGAGGCATTGACCGTACTGACGGTACACGCCGCCCAGCCGCCGCCGGAGAACAGCAGCAGAATCAACAGCAGCAGGCGCGTCATGGCGCCTCCCGACAAATCAGCGGCCCGTAGGTTTTCAGCTTGTGTTCCGGATTGGCCCCCACGGTCAGGGTAGCCCTGCAGCGTTTTCCGTCAGGCGCTATCACCTCCAGCGGGTTCACATCACTAAGATTTTCCAGCCAGGCGATGCCGTCATACCCCACCACCGCATTGCTGCGCGAGACCCGTCGGACCTGGCTTCCCACCGGCAGCGCCTGCCCGTGCGCATCATGCAGAATAACGCTTGCCACCCGCTCCTGCTCCATCGGGAAATCAACCAGATAGCCGCTGTGACGGCGGATCGCGATCCGTCGCTCGGTCTCTTTCAGACGGGTATCCGCCGGCAGATTCAGGGTATCGATCCGGTAGCTTGCGGGGTAATACGCCGACACCCCGCTCACCAGCAGGTAGCCGTTGTTATTGGTTTTACCGACGGGCTGGTTCTCGTAGCTGACGGGCACATCCGGATGACCGTCGGTACTGATGACCACAAACGCATCGTTGATTTTATTCGCTGCAAACAGTTCGCCGTCCATCAGGACAATTGCGCCCATCGCCTCGCCCCACCAGGTCATGGTATCCCTTTCGCCATAACCGCCGCCCTGCAGCTCTATGTTGTTATTGCGCCAGCCCAGCGTCCCCTGTTGATAATCACTGGATCTTGACTGGTTGGCCCAGGCCATGTTCCAGCTAAACCCACCGTCAGAAGGCATGGAATGGTTATAGTTGATGCGCTGGGTACTGCCTGCATCCGGGGTATTTTCAACGGTGACGGCAGCGCTGTCGCGTGCACCCAGTGGCACCTGCAGCGACAGCGCGACCGTCCAGTCTCCCCGCTGCTGATCCCGGCTGCCGGCCAGGTAAATACTGCTCGCCCCCCACAGATTGCGGCTCCAGGAGAGATTGAGCAGCTCGGTTTTTTGGCTGTCGAAACTCTCCACGCCGATCCAGGCCGCACCGATGTTGCCGTACTGTCCCAGATTGAAGGTCAGAGAATACTGGTCCGTATTACGGCTGAAGCTGGCGATGGGTTTATCGTTTTCGTCATACACCATCGGCTGGTCGTAGAGGGCCAGATTGCCAAAGCCGCGGCCGCGACGCGTGTGCTGGGTGGCGACGCTAAACGCGCTGATGCTGTACTGGTAACCCCAGTTGATTTGCCCGCCCGCATCATCGCGCATGCGGCTCTGCGAGTAAGAGGTATTCACCACGCCAAACTGGCCGAGTTTTATCACGGTCCCCGCCCCACCCAGCGCCAGCTCCTGCGCCCCTTCCGCGTGGCCTTCCAGCGTTAGCCAGTCTGTTAGACCGTAGCGATACGAGCCGCTGCCCGCCGCGGAACCGTAGTCAAAATTCTTGATGCCGTAGTTACGCCTCAGGCTGCCCAGGGTCACGGCACCGTCGCTGAGCCCTTGTTTAAGCAGGTCGCTGGTGACGTAAAACGGTAGCGTGGTGCTCACCTGGCGCCCCAGCGCATCCGTCGTGACCAGCACCGCATCCCCGGCGCCGTTGATATAGGGCAGATTAGTCAGGGTGAAGGGGCCCGGCTGAAGCTGGGTTGAGCCGGAACGATAGCCATTGATAAAGAGATCGACCGAGGTGGGTACCGCGGCTTCCCCTGCGAACTCGGGCAGCGGCCACGTCACCAGATCGGGGCGCAGGGAGAAATCCCGCCCGACGCTGATCCCCCCCATCCGCACGCTGGAGCTCCAGCTCAGGGCATCGCTAATCACATCCCCGACGCTCCAGCTCATCGCGTCATCTTCGTTAGTGAACAGCAGGGTCGTGTCATAGCGAACATACCCTTCCTGCTGGCCGTCGTTACCGCTGAAATTTTCGCGCGCGTAGCCGGTGGAGGAAAAGGAGCCGTTCTCGTCGAAGTAGCGGAACTCATGCCAGAGCGACGCCTGACCGCCGATATGTTCCGTGTGGTTGGTGTAGAGATCGTAATTCAGCAGCGCCCCGCGCCCGTAGTGCGGTTTGGCCTGCGTCGCTTGCGCGCTGAACGGCGTCACCCGGGCCGTCACCCAGTCGCGGGGAACGGTCAGCAGCAGGCGCTGCGCGGCGCTGTCGTACTCCACCCGAACCAGGGCAAGCGAAGAGAGATTCACCTCTCCGGTGGGAACATGCGCCGGGGGCAGCCCCGCGCGCAGCAGGTCGGCGCTGGAGATAAAGAAAGCGCCTTTACGCTGCGTCACGGGCACAACCAGACCGGTATCGTAGTGGTTGACCACGAGGGCAAGCTGGAAAACCGCTTCATCATGTATCGCCTTTGCCTGGGGCGGCGGCGGTAAACTGTCGTCACCGGGCTCAGCCCAGGTTGCGGAACTGACGCAGAGCAGGATCATCATCGCCGGCTTCAGTTGACGGGCGTCGACTGCCATTGTGCGTCCCTGGCATTAATCTGCGCGCTCATCCGCTCTGGCTGACGAACGCCAGCGGGTACCGGCCAGCTGCGGGTGCTGCCCGGAAGGACGTAACCCAGTAATCCCTCCGCAACCGTGCGTTTCTGCCCTCCCTGCTCCAGCGCCACCTGGCTTAGCCTGACATGGACATCCCCGCGATTTCGGACCTCCAGCGCAGGCTGTCCACCCGCCTGCGTCACCCGCCAGCTCAGGTTTCGGGTCTCCACCAGCGCGTGGTGCGCGCCCTCTTTTATCGTCGGTATCCCCTGTCCATACACAAACAGAGGAATGGAGTATCGCATCTGCAATTTGAGGCCAATGGAGGGTTCGGCTTTAGCATCAGGCTGGGGGATTTCATCGACAATAATGCGGTAGGCCTGTTCGACGCCTGCGGGGACTGAAGTCTGTTTGATAAGGCGAATAAGCTGCTTGCTGCCCGTGCCAATCGTGACAATCGGCGGGCTGGCGACCACGTCCTGCTGCGCGGTATAACGCTCGTGTCCGTCCTCCTGCTTCCAGCGCACGATGCGGACCTGCATCGTCGTGGCGCTGTTTCCCTGGTTCTGGATCCACAGTTCCGTGGCATTGGCGTCCGCAGCAAGCCACGGATCGATCGGCCAGAGCAGAATGGTGGCTGCCGCCTGCGCCTGACCGGTTGCCACAGCCATTCCCAACGCGCCCGCCAGACAAACAGGTCTGAAAATTGGCTTCATCAACACTCTCCCTTTATTACCATGACAAGGTCACGGTGAGCTGATCGGAATACGTTCCTGCCGGGCTAAATCCGGTCAGTAGCGCCACGCCAAAAAGCGGCAGCGCGATGTTATTGCTGTTGCTATAGGTCACCGGTATCGCCTGGTTGACGCCAATTTCGCTGTTCGCGGCCAGCGAGCTGCTGCTGTAGAGCCGGTACGGCACCAGTTCTGTTCCGCCTGACCGCTTCATCCGGCGTACGGAGGCGTAATTCTGCCCGCCGTTAATGCTCATGCTCAGCGCCACGCCCGGCGTACAGGCGATAGACAACGCCCCGTTTGGCACAAAGCTGGTGCTGACCGGCGCGCTCTCGACGCCGTTATGGGTGCCAAAATCCAGCGTACCGAGAAGCCCTCCGCTACCGGTTGCTACCGCGCATCCCGGTACAATCGTCGCGCTGACCTTAAACGACTGTGATGTCACCGCATTCGCCGCGGGCATCATGAGCAATCCGACGAGCAGCGCGAAAAAAGGCTGCACGTGTCCCTCTGCGCATGTACGCAGACCTGTGAGAGTTGCCTTCATGGCTATTCGGGACTAATAGGTTACGCTGACGTTAATCGTGTCGGTGTAGGTTCCCGGGACGACCGTCACGCTGTTACCACCGCCGGTAATACGTCCGTAGAGGGTGTAGCTGTCCACCCCTCCGGCCGTTGAGGCGATCGGCAACGCGGCGTTGTTGGCAATCACGGTGTTAAACCCGCTGTCGCTGTACAGGCTGTAAGCCACGCCCTGGGCCGCGTTGGCCGTATTAACCAGATAGCGTTCAGGCGTACCCGGCGAACCGACAACGGTTCCGGGTGCCGTAGAATGGGTATTACCGGTGATCGCCACCGTGTAGCTGGCGGTCGTACATTGAATGGTGAAGGTGTTTCCGCCGCTGGCGCCGCTCAGCTGCGTCGTAAGAGTGGAAAAGGTTGCCGGATGGGTACCGAAATCGAGCGTACCGAAGTTAATGCCACTTTGCGCGGGCGATCCGTTTATCAGACAGCCATTTGTCAGCGTCAGCGTCGCGCCGATGGTGCCACTGCTGGTGACGGCCAGCGCCTGATGGGCCGTTGTCGCAGTCAGTAAGGTTCCTGCGCAGATCAAAAGGAGTTTTCTTTTCATTTACCACCCTCCAGAAGACGTCTCCGTTCCCTTGCCACATTTTATTTTTGTCGTTCAAGATGTTAGCCCCGCTTAAGGTTCCTTTGAGGGGGTTATTGAGAATTTAGTTTACGGATATCGCTTCGACCACCCGCCCCTCAACGCATAAGCCATATGTCTTATTGACTTAATTTCCTTATTAATAACAGAGAGTTAAATTTATTTAATCCGCGATTTTATTTTTTCCGGAGAGAATATATCCATTAAAGTGTGATGCAGATCACAATATATCGTCAGGGCAATAACAACAAAATTAATAAAACTTAAAAAGGTGTTGTATCCCCCTACACTTTGCGTCAATTTATGTGCCGAATAATTTCCTGCATCGTAATAAAAAATTTATATGTATCGATGCGGGCTACATCTGAAGCGCATAGAGGGTCTTTTTTCGTGGCAAGTGCAAACAAACTCACACTCTTCATCGTGATATTCATGCTGGCGGGTATTCTTTCAGGGGCAGCAATTCATGAATATGCATCTGCGGATGCCATCACAGCCTGGTCGGATAACATTACCCTTCTGACCGATATTTTCCTCCGTCTGATCAAAATGGTCATTGCACCATTGGTCTTCAGCACGCTCACCGTCGGCATTATGAAGCTGGGCGAAACCTCCACTATTGGCCGCGTTGGCGGTAAAGCGATGGTGTGGTTTATTAGCTCATCCGTGCTCTCCATTCTGGTTGGCCTGTTTATCGTCACGCTGGAGCATCCGGGAAGCGGTCTGAACCTGACGATCCCAACCGAAGCGGTGGATACCGGTCTGGCCGTTGGCGGCATGACGCTGAAAGCGTTCCTGTCGCACACCATTCCAACCAGTATCGCCGGGGCGATGTCGAACAATGAGATCCTGCAGATTGTGGTGTTCTCGATGTTCTTCGGCATCGGCGGCGCGTCGCTGGGGCAGAAATTCAACGCGCCGCTGGTAGCCGCGCTGGATGTGGTTTCCCATATCATGCTGAAGGTCACGGGTTACGTGATGTACGTAGCTCCGCTGGCCATTTTTGCGGCGATCTCCTCCGTGATTGCCACGCAGGGTCTGGGTATTCTGCTGAACTACGCATCCTTTATTGGCGGCTACTATGTTGCCATTCTTCTCACCTGCATGGTGCTGCTGGCCGTGGGTTACATGGTGCTGAAAAAAGAGGTGTTCCGCCTGGTCAGCATGCTGAAAGATCCGGTCCTGGTGGCGTTTACCACCAGCAGCTCTGAAGCCGCCTACCCTAAAACGCTGGAGCAGCTGGAGCGTTTTGGCTGCTCGCGCAACATCGCCTCTTTCGTTCTGCCGATTGGCTACTCCTTCAACCTGGTGGGTTCGATGGTGTACTGCTCTTTCGCTTCGATGTTTATCGCTCAGGCGTACAACATTCACCTGAGCTTCTCGGAAGTGACGGTTCTGATGCTGACGCTGATGCTGGCCTCCAAAGGGATTGCGGGCGTACCGCGTTCATCCCTGGTGGTGCTGGCCGCGACGATCCCAAGCTTTAACATTCCGGTGGCGGGTATTCTGCTGCTGATGGGGATCGACCACTTCCTGGATATGGGCCGTTCCGCGATTAACGTTCTGGGGAATGGTATTGCGACCGCGATGCTGTCGCAGAATGAAGGTGCGCGGGAAGCTGAAGCGGAAGCTGAGCTGGTAAAGCAGGAAGCGTAAGGGTATGAAAAAAGGGTGAGGCCTGATGCCCTCACCCCAACCCTCTCCCGCAGGGAGAGGGAGCAAACACAAAAAACGGCAACCTGGGTTGCCGTTTTGCATTTACCTACGCTACGTGACTCGCCGCGATATCCAGCAGCGCCATCTCATCGCTGTTCAGCAGCTTCTCGATGTTCACCAGAATCAGCATACGCTCGCCGAGCGCGCCCAGACCGGTCAGGTATTCGGTCGACAGCGTGACAGCAAACTCCGGCGCAGGACGGATTTGGTCAGAGGTCAGGGAAAGCACATCAGATACGCCGTCCACCACGATACCGACCACGCGCTGCCCCAGGTTCAGAACGATCACCACGGTGTTGTCGTCGTAGTCAACGTCGCCCTGGCTGAACTTCACGCGCAGGTCCACGATTGGCACAATAACGCCACGCAGGTTGGTGACACCTTTAATAAAAGCAGGCGTGTTAGCGATGCGGGTAACCTGGTCGTAACCACGGATTTCCTGCACTTTCAGGATATCGATGCCATACTCCTCATCGCCTAAAGTGAAGACCAGGAATTCCTGCCCTGATGGCTCGCCCGCCAGTTTCGTTACATTACTCATACCGGTCATGTTATTACCTTCTACTTAATCAGGCGGCTGTGTACGCCACACGTTGTTCACGATTTAATCCCTGAAGCGCCGACACATCGACGATCAGCGCCACGCTACCATCACCCAGAATGGTGGCGGCAGAAATACCCGGCACTTTGCGGTAGTTACTTTCGAGGTTCTTGACCACCACCTGGTGCTGGCCAATCAGCTGATCAACCAGCAGCGCGTAGCGGCGGCCCGCGCTCTGCAGGATCACAACGATACCCTGCGTGGCTTCTGTCTTCGCCCCGTCTACTTCGAACACTTTCCACAGTTCCACCAGCGGCAGGTACTCACCGCGCACTTCAAGAACGCGCTCGCCGCCCGCCAGCGGATGCAGATCTTCTTCACGCGGCTGGAGGGATTCCATCACGGCGTTCAGCGGCAGGATAAAGACTTCGTCTGCCACTTTGACTGACATGCCGTCGAGGATCGCCAGCGTGAGCGGCAGAAGAATGCGAATGGTAGTGCCGGAACCCTGTTTAGACTGGATCTCAACGTGGCCACCCATCTCCTGGATGTTACGTTTCACCACGTCCATGCCTACGCCGCGTCCGGAGACGTCGGTCACCTGCTCTGCGGTAGAGAAGCCCGGTGCGAAGATCAGCATGCCCACTTCTTCGTCGGTCATGTTTTCATTGACCGCCATCCCCTGCGAAATTGCTTTTGCCAGGATGCGCTCGCGATTCAGACCGGCGCCGTCATCGGTCACTTCGATGCAGATGTTCCCGCCCTGATGTTCCGCAGAGAGGATCAGGTTGCCGACCGGGGATTTTCCGGCGGCAATGCGGTTTTCCGGCAGTTCGATACCGTGGTCGAGACTGTTACGCACCAGGTGCGTTAACGGATCGATGATGCGCTCGATCAGGCTCTTATCCAGTTCGGTTGAGCTGCCCATCAGGGTCAGTTCAATCTGTTTATTCAGCTTGCTGGCAAGGTCGCGCACCAGACGCGGGAAGCGGCTGAAGACATATTCCATCGGCATCATACGGATGGACATGACCGATTCCTGCAGGTCACGGGCATTACGCTGCAGCTGGCCCATGCTGGTGATCAGATCGCCATGGGTGACCGGGTCGAGTTCGTTTGAACGTTGCGCCAGCATCGACTGGGTGATCACCAGTTCGCCCACCAGGTTAATCAACTGGTCAACCTTCTCAACGGCAACGCGGATACTGGTTGACTCGCTGGAGCGCGCGGCAGGTTTTTCACCACGGCCAGGCGCAGCGGCCTCTTTTGGCACTGCCTTCAGCGCCGGGGCCGCAGGCGTCACAGCCGGTGCAGCGGCCTGAGCGACAACAGCCACCTCTTCCGCAGCCGCAGGGTCGTCAACCGCAGCCGTTTCGGTTTCGAAAGCGATCTGGTCAGCTTCAATCACAAAGCACAGCACCGCCACGATATCGTCCTGGCCAATCCCGTCATCAAGCGTCGCGGCCAGGCTGTCTTTGCCTTTTACCACGTTGCTTAATTTCGCCAGGTTACCCAGCTCTTCTTCCAGCAGGTTGACTTCGTTCTCTTTCAGGCGTGACAGCACAACGCGCAGTTTGCCCGCCTGCGCAGCGGCTGGTGCGGCCTCGTCGGCAGCAACCGCATCGACAACGCTCAGTTTCGCGGCCGGAACCACCGCTGCGGCAACCTCACCTTTTGCTTCCAGCGCGAGCTGGCGCAGCGCATTGCAGATGTATTCAAAGCTGGCGGCATCAGGCTCTGCCGAACTTTTATAGGCGTCGAGCTGTTCCTGCATAATATCTTTGGTTTCCAAAAACAGGTTGATAATGTCGGTATTGAGCTGCATCTCACCGCGTCGTGCTTCATCAAGCAGGTTTTCCATTAAATGGGTCGTTTCCTGCAGGATGGTAAATCCAAACGTTCCGGCTCCGCCTTTAATAGAGTGCGCCGCACGGAAGATGGCATTGAGCTGCTCGGAGTCCGGTGCTTCGGGCACCAGGTCGAGCAAGTGTTGTTCCATATCGGCCAACAATTCGTCGGCTTCATCAAAGAATGTCTGGTAAAAATCGCTAATATCCATGCTCACGCTATCACCTCGGATTGGCTGGTGGCGATGTTGGAACGGCAGCCGAAGGAACGGCCCCAGGCTGTTTTAAATCGTCCAGTGACTCATTCTGACTTTCGGCGTTTTCATGCAGGATGGCCTGCTCCGCCTGCTGGTTCAGCACTAAAAGACTGATACGACGGTTGATGGCATCATCCGGCCCGCGGTCGGAAACGCGCATGGTTGCGGCCATGCCGACTACGCGCAGTACCTTGCCATCATCAAGCCCACCTGCCACCAACTCGCGACGCGAGGCGTTGGCACGATCGGCAGAAAGCTCCCAGTTGCTGTATCCCTTCTCCCCATTGGCGTACGGGAAATCATCCGTGTGTCCTGACAGGCTGATTCGGTTAGGAATGCCGTTCAGCACCGGTGCAATACCGCGCAGAATGTCGCGCATGTACGGTTCGACTTCCGCACTCCCGGTTTTAAACATTGGGCGGTTCTGGCTGTCGATAATCTGAATACGCAGCCCTTCCTGCACCAGGTCGATCTTCAGATGTGGGCGCAGCGCGCGCAGCTTCGGATCCGCCTCAATCAACTGATCGAGATCGCCACGCAGTTTCTTCAGACGCGCCTGCTCCATCTTTCTTTTCAGCTCGTCGATGTTCGGCTCTTTTTTCACCTCACCCTTCTGCTGGGTGTAATCATCGCCGCCGCCCGGGATTGGGCTTTCGCTGTTAGAAATACGCGGCCCACCGGCCACCGCCGTTGCCAGCGGTGTGCGGAAATATTCGGCAATCTGGATCAGTTCTTTTGGACTGGAGATGGAGATCAGCCACATCACCAGAAAGAACGCCATCATTGCTGTCATAAAGTCGGCGTACGCAATTTTCCACGAGCCGTGTGCGCCATGCCCGCCGCCCTTGTGCTTGCGTTTTTTTACGATGACGATCGGATGGGACTGGTTTTTCATGCGTCCTCAGTTGTCGTCTGTTGGTTTGGGTTTTTCACCGCACGCACGTGTTCTTCAAGCTCGATAAACGACGGACGCTCGCTGGAGTAAAGCGTTTTACGGCCAAACTCAACCGCGATCGGTGGCGCGTAACCGTTGAGGTTAGAGAGCAGCGTGATCTTCACGCACTGCATCATTTTGGTGGTTTCCGCGCTCTTCTGGCGCAGAACGCTTGCCAACGGAGAGATGAAGCCGTACGCCAGCAAAATACCGAGGAAAGTCCCCACCATCGCATGGGCAATCAGCGCACCGAGCTCGGCTGCCGGACGGTCTGCCGAGGCCAGAGCGTGAACTACCCCCATTACCGCAGCAACGATACCGAATGCCGGAAGCGAGTCGCCGACCAGCGCCAGGCTGTTGGCCGGCACTTCAGATTCGCTTTCGTGAGTTTCGATCTCTTCGTCCATCAGCGCTTCGATTTCGAAGGTATTCATGTTGCCGCTGATGATGAGTCGCAGATAGTCGACGATGAAGTCCAGCATCATGGCATCAGCAAGAATGCGCGGATAGCTGGCAAAAATTTCGCTCTCTTTCGGGTTTTCAATATCCCGTTCAAGCGAGAACATCCCCTGCTGACGCGACTTCGCCATCAGGCGATAGAGCAGTGCCAGCAGATCCATATACATGCTTTTGGTGTATTTCGAGCGACGGAACAGCAACGGAATCGCTTTCAGCGTGCCCTTGATCGATTTACCGTTGTTGCCAACGATAAAAGCCCCTACCCCTGCACCGCCGATGATAATAAGTTCAGCCGGTTGATAGAGTGCTCCAAGGTGCCCGCCGGTCATCATGTAACCGCCGAAAACTGTACCGAGAACTACCAGGTAACCTAATAAGATAAGCACGACATCATCCTTCCGCTAGTGACTATGGCAAGGACGTCCAGCTCGCAGCGTTGACCGTTTGCGGGGTAAAAAAAAGCAGCGGTAATTGCTTACCGCTGCTGGAATCTTTCCCACACGTTCGGGTTAAACAGCTTGTTCGATCTGTTCATCCAGCAGTTGTGGAATAATATCGGCAGCATCCCGGGAAAGTTTACGTCTTTTTACTGCGCGGGATGGAGGCTGACATAAACTACAGGCGAAGCTGCCTGCAGGCTGATGAGCGTGGGTAATAAAATTGCCGTTGCAGCAGTTGCAGCGCGACAGCTCAAGCATTCCGCTCTCAACAAAACGCACCAGCGTCCATGCGCGGGTCAGCGCCAGCAGAGGGCCTTCTTCCTGCTGTGGGCATTGTTCAAGGTAAAGTTTGTACGCTTTGATTACGGCGTCAACGCCGCTACACAAACCAGTTTTGAGAAGATACTGCCAGGCATTACAGAACATGGAAGCGTGAATATTCTGCTCCCACGTCATAAACCAGTCGGTAGAAAACGGCAGCATGCCTTTCGGCGGGGGACTACCACGTAACTCTTTGTACAGCTTGATGAGACGGCCACGGCTCAACTGAGTCTCGCTTTCCAGCATTTGTAAACGAGCACCCAGTGTAATCAGCTCCATGGCCAACTGTATGTCACGCGCTTCCTGAACAATGCTTTTCTCGCTCATTGCTAGGCCCTTTTCTTACGGGCTGCGTCATCAGGCTGGCTGATTTCGTTAAGCAAGCGAGTGGAGAGAAGAATACCGGTATGGATCTGTTGAAGATCGTCCACACGGGAATCCTGCGTCAGACGCGTTATTGTCTGCGAATCATCGAAACGGAACTGGCAAACCAGTTGATTCGTTTCAGCCAGTTTAACCATCTGCGGGAGGGTTAAGCCGCCCAGCATGGTTGCCATCTCTTCGTTAATACCCAGACGAAACATCGCGGACGCCTTGTCCTGACTAATCAAACGCTGCGCGAGCAGTAAATACGACAAATTGATGTCATAGATATGTTTTAGCAACTCGGATGTATGCATTGTTCCCATCCCGAATAACCAACTATTATTTTTATGCGGAAAGACCGCACCCCGTGATGTCGCCGGGAAATCACCCGGTATAAAAAAGAAAAGGCTAAATGCATAGTTGAATTTAGGTTTGTATTCACTGAAACGCGTAAGAGAGAAACCGCGAATGCGTCTCTTACATGTTTTATCATTTCTTACAAATAACTAAGATTTTTCCTAATTCGACGCAAACTCTACTCGTCAGTTTTGTCACATACAATCCAGCCACCCTCAAATTTAAAAAAAATGTGATCCACGTCACACAATTTAAGTGAATATGCCCCATAAATCCATCAGTATGACTTGTAATTTGTTTATTTTTTAACCAATCAGTACTGTTTTGTATTCTTAATTGACGAATACTCATGCAGACGGGCGATCCGAACTGGCATGCAACGTGCTTTAACCGCCGTAAGCGCTACGCTGAAACATTTACAACAACCCCCTCTCCGGGAAACATTTTTCTTACCGTGAAAAAACATATAGTTATGCAGGTAGCACAAAAAAGATGTTTCAGGACGTGATCATTCGAAATGAGTTTGTAACGCGCCAAAACGATTTAACAGTTAAAGCGTGAATTTGTGTGATTTACGTTAAGTTGTTAATTTTTTTCATTTAGGCGCATTTTTCAGTTATTCTTCTTATAAGAATAATTAATGAATAATTATGATAAGCTTCACACTAATGTCGTAATCAGCTCTTGCAGAACCAGGGAATTCGCGGTAAAGGTGATCAAACGCTGTCTGACAGACACCTAAGGAGTGCGCCATGAGTTACTCCCATCTTCTTGTTTCCGTTGCAGTTTCTCCAGAAAGTCATCAACTCGTTGCCCGGGCCGTTTCCATTGCCAGACCCCACAATGCCCGCATCAGCCTCATCACGCTCGCCGCAGAGCCAGAGATGTACAATCAGCTGGCCGCCCCCATGCTGGAGGATATTCGTGAGGTCCTTCAGGAAGAAACGCAGCAATTTCTGCGCGAACTGGTGGAAAAGGCACAATATCCGGTTTATGAGACAATTATTGCGACCGGTGAACTTAACGCCCATATTCTCGACATGTGTCGTAAACAACATATTGATTTAGTGATTTGCGGGAATCATAACCACAGCTTTTTATCGCGCGCAGCCTGTGCGGCGAAATCCATTGTCGCATCGAGCCAGGTTGATGTGCTGTTAGTGCCACTTGGGGGGAGTTAACCCCCCAGTGGAAAATCAGGCGAGTTTAGGGAAGGTCGCGATCTTTTTTTGCAGATCGCCTTCATGACTTTGCGGGGTGATATCCCGGAGATCCTGAATAAAACGTGCCTGCCAGTGGTTAATGTCGTTCTTACGGATCGTCTCCATCATATCAGCATGACGGGAAATACGTTCCGTGAGCGGCATAGTCAGGGCACGATTCAACGCGTTTGCCACATCGTCCCTATCATAAGGGTTAACGATAAGCGCCGACGTGAGCTCATTTGCGGCGCCGGCAAACTGGGAGAGCACCAGAACCCCCGGGTCGGCAGGATCCTGGGCCGCCACATACTCTTTCGCGACGAGGTTCATCCCGTCGCGCAGCGGCGTAACCAGGCCAACATCCGCGTAGCGGAAGACCTTCATCAGAATCTTACGGTCAAAGTGCTGGTTCAGATAAAACAGCGGCGTCCAGCCCAGCTGCCCATAGCGGCCATTAATGCGCCCTGCTTCTGTCTCCAGCTGGTGGCGAATATCCTGATAGGCCTGAACCTCACCGCGCGACGTCGGCGCAATCTGGGTATAACGGATTTTACCGTGATGCTGCGGATATTTATCCAGCAGCGTTTCATACGCCAGGAAGCGTTCCGGCAGCCCTTTGGAATAATCAAGACGCTCAACCGAGAAGATATTTTTCACGTGTTTGAGTTCATTCTTAAGCTGCGCCAGCTTCGGCGGCAGCGGGCCGGAAGCCTGCTCCGCGATTTCGTCAGGTTCAATCCCAATTGGATACACTTCGGTGTGGAACGTTTTCCCCCACGCCGTATGGGTTTTCCCGCCTTTGGTCACCAGACGCGCTTTACCTGACACGGAGTCAAGGAATGCGAGGCGGTCATTTTCGGTCTGGAAGCCCAGCAAATCGTAATCACACAGCGCCTCGAGCAGCTCTTCATGCGGCGGGAGCGCGGTAAAAATTTCCGGCGTCGGGAACGGGATGTGCAGGAAGAAACCAATCCGGTTATTTACCCCTCTTTTTCGCAGCTCTCTGGCGAAGGGCAACAGGTGATAATCGTGGATCCATAAAATATCGTCTTCTTCGATTAATGGCAGCAGTTTATCCGCCAGCAGCGCATTCACGCGCGAGTAGCCTTCGAAGGATTCACGCTGGAATTTGACCAGGTCAAGACGATAGTGAAACGCGGGCCACAGGACGGCATTCGAGAACTGCGAGTAATACTCGTCGTAGTCTTTCTCTTTCAATGCAAATGAAGCCCACGTAATGTTTCCGCGCGTCACCTTTTTGAGCGGTTTCTCTTCTTCACTGATTTCCCCACTCCAGCCAAACCACAGCCCGCCAGCGGCTTTTAAGGCACCTAATACCCCTACCGCCAGGCCACCCGCACTGGCTTTTTTATCGTCAGGCGGTGCGATTCGGTTAGAGACGACGACTAAGCGACCCATAATGGTTTCCCCCTTTGCTTTGCGCTATTTGTTGTTGTTGCTGGTTAGCGATGTCAGATATCCACTGCCAGACGCTGGCGACATCCGCCAGTCGCCATTCGGCAACAGTGTCACCAGGCCCCACCTTGACGGCGATCCCTCCGGCCTGATTCACCACGCGAAACCCGGCCTCGTCGGTCAGGTCATCCCCAATGAAAACGGGCGTTCGCCCTTTGAAAGGCGGCGACGCCATAAACGCGGCGATGGCCGCGCCTTTATTAATCCCTTTCGGTTTTAACTCAACCACGCATTTGCCGGGCTGCAACGCCAGCTGTGGATGCGCATCTGCCACCCTCTGAGCAAGCGCAAGTACGGCCTCCTCATGCTGCGGTGCCTGACGATAATGCAGGGCAAAGGCCATGCCTTTGGCTTCCAGCTCGGTGCCAGGCAGCGCTTCCAGCGCGTCAGATAGCTGCTTATGGAGCGTTTGCGTGAGTGCGTCGGGGAGTGAAACGATATGCGTTTGATCATGGATGTCGCGGCGCTCCGCTCCGTGTACACCGGCTAGCGGAAAGTGGTATGGACTGGCGAGCAGATCCAGCTCGGCCATTGAGCGCCCTGATATCAATGCCAGTGCTCCCTCATTCATGAGTGAGAGCTGATGCAAATCCTGTAACACCGCCTCCGGAATAGACACCTGATCGGGGTGCGGTTTTATCCCGGCGAGCGTGCCGTCGAGATCAAAAAAGAAAGCATAGTGTCCGGGCAGTACAGGCGGTGCGGTTAACATGTCAGCCACCCTTTTCCTCCTTACGGTTTACGAGAGGTAAACGCCTTTACCTCTTTCATAGCCATGTAAGTATAGACAGTGTGACGTGGCTCGCCATTTGACAACCGCCCCGCCAGTATTACTGGCGGGGCGGTTAAGGGGTCAACTAAGGTTATAAGTTGAGCAATAAAAGACAGGAAAAAGGGTTACACGGTACGCTTCGCTTTTTGCTTGTAACGGTCGAAAATCACCGCTGCCAGCAGGATCAGACCACGAACCACGTACTGCGAGAACGGTGAAATATTCAGCAGGTTCATGGCGTTCTCCACCGTCCCTAAAATCAGGATACCGGCCACCACATATGAGATTTTTCCGATGCCGCCCTTGAGGGAAACGCCCCCTAACACGCAGGCCGAAATGACGATCAGCTCGTAACCGATAGAGGTCATCGGCTGACCGCTGGTCATACGCGACGCCAGAATAATCCCCGCTGCGGCAGAAACCAGCCCTGAGAGCACAAAGATAATAATTTTAGTGCGTACGACCGGCACCCCAGCCAGACGGGCGGCCTCTTCATTACCGCCAATCGCCAGCGTATTACGGCCAAAGGTGGTCCGGTTGAGCAGGAAGCCGAACAGGATCAGGCAGGCCACCGTCAGCCAGATAGGCGCAGGCAGACCCAGCCAGTTGGCATAACCCAGCGTAAAGAAGCGCTCGTCTTCAATCCCCACCGCTTTACCGTCGGAGATGATATAGGCCAGCCCGCGGACAATTTGCATCGTCGCAAGCGTGGTGATCAGGGCGTTAATCTTCAGGCGCGCGATAACAAAACCGTTCACCAGACCGCTGATGACGCCGAGTAACAGACCGGCTAAGACGCCAATCCACAGGCTCTCCGTCATGTTGATCACCACGGCCGTCGTGACGCCCGCACAGGCAATCACCGACGCCACCGACAGGTCAAAATCGCCGGAGGCCAGGCAGAACAGCATCCCGCAGGCCACCATCCCGGACATGGAAATGGCCAGCCCCAGCCCCTTCATATTAATGAAGGTGGCAAAATTAGGGACAAAGATCGCGCAGGCAAGGAACAGTGCGGCAAAAACCACCAGCATGCCGTACTGATCCCAGATACGTCCAATACTCAGCGCCGACTTCGACTTCGGCACTCCGGATGTAGTAACAGAGGACATCATTAACTCCTTACTCAGGCGACAGCCTGGCTAACTTTAGGCATGGCGAGGTTCAACGCCTGTTGTTCATTCGCCTGTTCATGAAGTAATTCGCCGGCAATTTCGCCTTCACGCATCACCACAATGCGGTCGGCCACGCCAAGCACCTCCGGCAGATCGCTGGAGGCGAAGAGCACCGCCACGCCGCGTTTTGCCAGCTCATAGATCACGTTATAAATCTCGTGTTTTGCCCCCACATCGATACCGCGCGTCGGCTCGTCCAGCAAAATGACCTTCATATCTTCTGACAGCCAGCGGCCTAAAATTGCCTTCTGCTGGTTTCCGCCTGACAGATTCATGATCAGCTGTTCCGGACCCGGCGTTTTGATATTCAGCGAGCGAATATGGTGGTCGGCGTTACTCGACTCCCAGCTATCGTTTATCAGGCAACCGGCGCGAATAAACTTACGACGGGCAGAAATATTGATGTTGTCGCGCACCGAGTGCACCGGAATGATCCCCTCGGCTTTCCGGTCTTCCGGGCAGAGCATCATCCCCGCCCCGATCGCGTGGGCCGGTTTCTGGATATCTACCCGTTCGCCGTCAATAGAGACCTGACCATCGGTAATACGGGTACCGCCGAACAGACCTTTCATCAATTCGCTGCGCCCCGCCCCCACCAGACCAAACAGGCCGACGATTTCACCGCTGCGTACGGATAACGAAATCGGTGTTCTGACGCCCGGCGCTTTGACGTTATCCAGGCGCAGACGTTCCGGGCCGTACGGGCGCGGTTGCCAGTGATAAATATCGCCCAGATCGCGTCCGACCATCGCCTGAACCAGCTGGTCATGGTTCACCTGCGCCATGTCGGTAAAGGTGCGCACATAGCGTCCATCTTTAAAGACGGTGATGGCGTCGCTCAGGGCAAATATCTCTTCCATACGGTGCGAGACATACAAAATCGTGCGGCCTTCCTGACGCAATTCGCGGATCACGCGGAACAGATTTTCGATTTCACGTTTAGAGAGCGAACTGGTGGGTTCGTCGAAGGCAATAATTCTGGCGTTACGCGCCAGCGCCTTGGCAATTTCAACCATCTGCCACTGGCCGATGGAGAGGTATTTCAGCGGCGTCTGGGGATCGACGTCCAGGCCCAGATGCTTAAGCTGCAGCCCCGCTTCATAATTAAGTAGCGAACGATTTACCACGCCGCCTTTGTGCGGGAGCTGTCCCAAATAGATGTTTTCCGCCACGGTCATCTCAGGAATGAGGTGCAGCTCCTGGTAGATGATCGCCACCCCGGCATTGAGCGCCGCCGTGGTATCGGCAAACGCCACCTCTTCGCCGCGTATGGCCAGCGAGCCGGTAGTGGGCGTGTAGTTGCCGCTGAGGATCTTCAACAGCGTGGATTTTCCCGCACCGTTTTCCCCCATCAGGGCGTGAACCTGGCCGGCATAGCAGTCGAAGCTGATATCGGTCAGCGCGTTAACACCGGGAAAAGTTTTCCCGATGCCGCGAAAAGAGAGATACGGATCAGACTGTCGCATAACGTCTCCGTGATTCCTGTAGTGTGTACGTCTGGCCCCTCACGAAGGATGAGGGGCACAATCACCGCGTATTACTTCCCGCCCAGTCCTTTTTTCGCCAGCTCCTCTTTGAAGTTGTCGCGGGTAATCAGCACCACGTCGGTCACTTCGGTAAATTTCGGCGGCTCAGCCCCTTTGGTGACCCAGTTGTAGAGCATCTCACTGGATTTATAGCCGTGAACGTCCGGGCTTGGCAGCAGAGAACCGTAGAAGCCGGTAGCCTGCGCTTTGGACAGCTCGCTGACGGCGTCAACGCCGTTGATGCCAATCCCGATCACGTCAGGCGCTTTAAAGCCCTGGCCTTCCGTCGCGCGTACCCCACCCAGCACGGTGTTGTCGTTCATGCCGACCACCAGCCAGTGTTTGACCTCCGGATGTTGAACCAGCATAGAGTTCGCGGCGTCGAAAGCACCCGGGATATCGTTAGATTTGGTAGGGACTTTGTAGATCTGTTTTTCCGGGAAACCAGCCGCTTTCAGCGCGTCCATTGAACCGGAAGTACGGCGACGTGCGGTGTCCAGCTCGTCTGCGGTAATGGCCATCACCGCAGTCTCTTTGACATCCCAGCCGCGCTTTTGCATCTCTTTATAGAGTTCCTGCCCCTGGCGTTCGCCGATTTTGGTCGCCGCCATCATCACCAGCGGGACGCTGTCCATCGGCTTGCCTTTGGCGTTAACGAACTGATCGTCAACCGCGATGACCTTCATATCGTAACCGCGCGCTTTCGCCGCGATGGCCGAACCGAGCTTTGGATCCGGAGTACAGATAACGAAACCTTTCGCACCGCTGGCCGCCAGGCTGTCGATGGCGTTCAGGGTTTTCTCACCGTCAGGCACGGCGATTTTAATCACTTCAAAACCTAAATCTTTCCCGGCTTTATCGGCGAATTTCCACTCAGTCTGGAACCAGGGCTCTTCGGGCTGTTTTACCAAAAAACCGAGTTTTAAATTCTCAGCGATAGCGGATTGTGACATAACGGCAGCCAGACCGATGGCCGCCAGCGCTTTAGTAAATTTGTGCATGGTAAACTCCAGCTTTAGCATTCTTTTCTGTAGGGAATATGTGCGTGCTTCTTATTTAATCGGACTTAAAACAAGGCATTAGCGCTTACCTCGTCATAAGCGTTATTGCTGGTGATAGTTTTAGCGGGAAATTAATCATCCATAAGAGAGCCCCATCACACCGCAGAATTACAGTAATTGCGTACATAAATTCAGCGAAAAATGACATAAAAAAGGCAGGATTTGTCAGACAAATGAAAGTGGGTTAAGCAGAATTATCCATAAGATTAGCTAAGAAATCCCTGATACCCCTCAGCGGACTAAACGTCACCTGGCGTTAAAGGGGTTCAAGATGTTTTTCATCAAAAATGCACCAGGCACCTGAACACGGTTATTCCGCAGAATTTGATTTAGCGCAATTTTATTAGCACATCATATATTCGAAACGATTAATCCGTATTTCTCTTTTTCACGGAGTATTATTCCAACTTAATATTTTCGAAAGAGTAACAGTGTATCACTGCAATAAAAATTGTTAATTATTAGAGCATTAAACCATATTCAATTCATGGCAAGCTGATTGCATTTCTGTACTATATTAAACTTTGTAATGTATGGTAAATACAGCCCAATTAAGAGTTTTCTTAGACCAAAGACAAGGGTATGCTTATTTATATCGAACACAGGAAGTGAATTTCGGTCGACTTCGGTCACGGCAGAATGTGTATTTCTGCTCTTTTCTTCATATTTGCCTGACGCTCAGGTTAAGCAACGGACATCACGTCCCACAGTCAATAAGGATATGAGTATGGCTACCCAAACGATGATGCAAAAACTTAACGCGCAGATGAACCTTGAGTTCTACGCCTCGAATCTGCACCTTCACTTAAGTGCGTGGTGTGCCGAGAATAGCCTCACGGGATCTGCCACATTCTTTCGCTCTCAGGCGCAAAGTAACGTCACCCATATGATGCGTGTCTTTAACTTCCTGAAAGCCGCAGGGGCAAATCCTGTCGTTAAAGCCCTTGATGGGATCAATGAAAATTACTCTTGCCTGGAAGAACTGTTTCAGAAGACGCTTGAAGAGTATGAACAACGCTGCAGCACCCTCAACAAACTGGCCGATGAAGCCAAAGCGCAGCAGGATATTACGACGCTCAGATTCTTACGCGATATGGATAAAGAGCAGCAGCAGGATGGCCTGCTGCTGAAGACGCTGGCGGATGAGATCCATAATGCGCAGCAGGCGGGTTTATGTCCTGAGCAAACCGACCGTCATCTGCTCGACATCGTGGCGGTGCAGCACCACTGAGTTTTTTGGCCTGCTCCCATCCGGAGGAGCAGGCTCCCTTCACGTCTCCAACCTTCTGCTTTTGCTGAAATTTAACAAATCAGATCTGGCTCCCAATGATTAACCACACAACGTGTGATGATTTATTTAGTTACATAATCATTGACGAGGGAGCATCATGATCACCATTGAGTTTGTTGTCATTCTCCTCTGCCTGCTGACGGGTACGCGTTTCGGCGGTATGGGGCTCGGGTTAATCAGCGGTATTGGTCTTTTTATTTTATGTTTTGTCTTTGGTCTGCAACCGGGTAAGCCGCCGGTAGACGTTATGCTGACCATCCTCGCGGTGATTGGTTGTGCCGCTACGCTGCAGACTGCGGGTGGCCTCAACGTCATGATGCAGTTTGCTGAACGTCTGCTGCGCAAACACCCACAGCACATCACCCTGCTCGCTCCATTCACCACCTGGATGCTGACCTTTCTGTGCGGCACCGGGCATGTGGTCTATACCATGTTCCCCATCATTGCGGATATCGCCCTGAAAAAAGGGATCCGCCCCGAGCGCCCTATGGCCGTGGCATCGGTCGCGTCGCAGATGGCGATTACCGCCTCCCCCGTGTCCGTTGCCGTGGTGTCGCTGGTGTCTATCCTGGCGGCCCAGCATGGCATCGGCCACGCGTGGGGGATCCTGGAAATTCTCGCCGTGTCGGTTCCCGCTTCACTTTTCGGCGTAGCTATTGCTGCCCTGTGGAGTTTACGCCGCGGAAAAGATTTGGCGGATGACGTGGAGTTTCAGGAAAAGCTGAAAGATCCTAAGCAGCGCGAGTTTATCTACGGTGGAACGGAGACGTTAATGAATCAGCGTTTCCCTAAACAGGCCTACTGGTCCACGTGGATTTTCTTTGCCGGTATTGCCGTGGTCGTTTTGCTGGGTGCGTTCCCTGAGCTGCGCCCCGCCTTTGAGCTGAAAGGCAAAATGACGGCGCTGTCGATGAACCTTGTTATTCAGATGATGATGTTAATTGCAGGGGCCGTGATGCTGATGGCCTGTAAGGTCAATGCGTCGGCGATTTCCAACGGCGCGGTGTTTAAGGCCGGTATGGTCGCGATCTTCTCGGTGTTCGGCGTGGCGTGGATGAGCGATACCTTTTTCCAGGCGCATCTCGACGAGTTAAAGCTGGCGCTGGAAGGCGTCGTGAAAAGCCACCCGTGGACGTATGCTATTGTGCTGTTTCTGGTGTCAAAACTGGTGAACAGCCAGGCGGCTGCGCTGACGGCCGTTGCGCCTATGGGCCTCATGCTTGGCATCGACCCGAAAATGCTGATCGCCTTTTTCCCTGCGTCATACGGCTATTTCGTCCTGCCGACCTACCCAAGTGATTTGGCCTGCATCGGCTTTGACCGTTCAGGCACCACCCGCATCGGCAAATTTATCATCAACCACAGCTTTATTCTGCCTGGGCTGATTGGGGTAAGCTGCGCGTGCGCGGCGAGCTACCTGCTGGTCCAGACGTTCTTTTGACAGTATCAAGGGGCGACACATGCCGTCGCCCATTTCCCGGTTTTAGTGGGATTCACCCTGCGGCGTGAATCGCAGTTCAATCAGGGCGATGGCTTTCTGGATCGCACGAAGCGTAACCGGATCGGCGGCAGCGGGATGGCTGGCGAAATCGATGTTTTTCAGCTGCGTAGACATCTTCTCGCGCACTTCAACCGGCGCAATCACGTCAAGAACATCAAGGATTTGTTTGATAACCAGCTGACAGGCGACAACGTCAGAGACCAGTTCCTGATCGGCGCTCAGGTTTTGTGACATGGGGTTTTCTCCTTATTTAAAGGCCGCCATAGTAGCAAAACACACCCCTGGCATCTCCCCTTCATCGCCTTCAGGTATAAAAAAACCCGCCGAAGCAGGTTTTTTTATCAGAACATGGCGCCCGGCGGCACGTCTTTGAAGGTGCGGCAGTAATTGGCCCACATACTTTTCAGGATTTTGCGCAGTTTCACGATGATGCTCCATTAACTTGTTATACAACTTTATTATCAACGTGACTATAATATGACCACCATCACAAAAATCAACACTTTTGTGATGCACATCACATTTATATCAGAGCATGGCCTGAAAGCGCTCACCGCGGACCCGTTGCGAAGAGTGAGGGCAGATTGTCCGGCTATTCCAGCCATTGCAGCGGGCATCTGCGGGTACGATAACGTATTTCCATCCACTCAGAGCGAATCATGAAAAGAGTCATTGTAGCCGGCACAATCCTGCTGCTCGCGGGATGTACTATTAACCGCCAGGCTGAAGTCAGCAGCCTCGACGCGCCGAACGGCATCGTCCGCCTCGACTACGGCCAGGCTGCGCTGCAAAATGCGTATTCCGATGAGTATGTGAATAACGGCACGGCGGCAAAAGCGTGTCAGAGCATGGGGTATGCCACTGCCTCAGCCTATGGTCAGCCCATTAAAACCTGCACTCTGACCAGCGGCTCTTTGTGCCTGAACGAGAGCGTGACTATCCAGTATAAATGTATGGGTTACGCCGTTAATCCTAAGTCAACTAATCCGTGGTATTAATCGAAGCTGCCAGCGCATGCTGGCAGTTTATTTCATTATGAACAAAAATAATTCTCATTAATAAGTTATAAAAATCGCCAATGCGTTTTATTCCCATTCGTATTTTAAATAAATAAAATAAAAATTTTACGTTTTGCAAATAATTAAATAACAAATTATAGTGTCGCTCATTGTGAACCAGAAATAATAATCCGGAGCGTCACCATGCTGAAAACTGAAATGATCGACAAGCTCAACGCACAAATGAACCTTGAGCTTTTTTCATCCCTGCTCTACCAGCAGATGAGCGCCTGGTGCAGCTACCATAGTTTCGAGGGCGCTGCCGCGTTTCTGCGTCGTCACGCTCAGGAAGAGATGACCCACATGCAGCGTCTGTTTGATTATCTGACAGATACGGGCAGCCTGCCGCGCATTGAAACCGTGGCATCACCGTTTGCTGAGTATAATTCTCTCGATGAACTGTTCCGCGCCACCTACGAGCACGAGCAGCTTATCACGCAGAAAATTAACGAACTGGTTCATGCCGCGATGACCAGCCAGGATTATCCAACCTTTAATTTCCTGCAGTGGTACGTCGCTGAGCAACACGAAGAAGAGAAGCTGTTTAAATCCGTGCTGGATAAATTATCTCTGGTGGGGAAATCTGGCGAAGGTCTTTACTTTATTGATAAAGAACTCTCCACTCTTGATACGCAGAATTAATTTCAGCGCGGTGCCGGTTTCCGGCACCGCGTTAATTTACATACACCCCGCACAGCTGGTGCAACGCCAGTCATGGGGATTCACGGCCTGGTAAAAATAGCGGTAGCTGGACGTCTCCAGCGGAATACCCACCTCGAAAAACAGATCCGTTAACCAGTCGACATTCTCGATGATCCACTCATCTTCCTGTAAGCCTTGTGCAAAGGTTTCATCTTCAGGATCAATAATCGAATAGATTGCCCAGGTGCCCATATCCTTTTCGCGGCGGGACTCGGGAAGGTTCAGGGGCTGATTCTGCCAGCTGATTATCCAGTGACCATGGCACAACAGGTTACCTCCCCGGCTCCATGCCGCGGTAAAGGGATTCTCCCCTGCCATAAGACCCTCACTTAATTTGATAATTTGTATTTATTGTTTACGTTACGCCGGAATGTCGGGCAGCAGTATTGCCCTTATGAGGTAGGCATAGGCCTGGGTCATTAATACGTAAATAATTTTTTACACCACTTGTAACGGTGATTTGACGAGTAACGGCTTTTCCCTTACTCTGCGCCGCAGATTTTGTCGCGGTTAAGAAGCGTTGTAGAGGAAAGCGTGAAAAACAGAACTCTGGGAAGTATTTTTATCGTCGCCGGAACGACAATTGGCGCAGGAATGCTGGCAATGCCCCTGGCAGCCGCGGGCGTGGGATTTGGCATGACCCTGCTGCTGCTGGGAACGCTCTGGGCGCTGATGTGTTACACCGCCCTGTTGCTGCTTGAGGTATACCAGCACGTACCCGCCGACACCGGTCTGGGTTCGCTTGCGGCACGCTATCTCGGACGCTACGGCCAGTGGATAACTGGCTTTAGCATGATGTTCCTGATGTACGCCCTGACCGCCGCCTATATCAGCGGTGCCGGGGAGCTCATCGCCTCCAGCGTCAACGACTGGTTTGGCTCTGACATTACCCCTGCGACGGGCGCCATCTTCTTTGCGCTCATCGGCGGCGGCGTGGTCTGCGTGGGCACATCGCTGGTCGATCTGTTTAACCGTTTTCTGTTCAGCGCTAAAATTCTCTTCCTGATTGTCATGCTGGTGCTGCTGGCGCCGCACGTGCACAAGGTTAACCTGCTGACGCTGCCGCTGGAAAAAGGGCTGGCGCTCTCCGCGATCCCGGTCATTTTCACCTCGTTTGGCTTCCACGGCAGCGTGCCGAGCATCGTCAGCTATATGAACGGCGATATCCGAAAACTGCGCCGCGTCTTTGTTATCGGCAGCGCGATCCCGCTGATTGCCTATATTTTCTGGCAGCTGGTGACGCTGGGCAGCATTGACTCTTCAACCTTTATTGGGCTGATGGCGCAACACGCTGGCCTGAACGGTTTTCTGCTGGCACTGCGCGAGGTCGTCACCTCCCCACACGTGGAGCTGGCGGTACATCTGTTTGCCGACCTGGCGCTGGCAACCTCATTCCTGGGCGTGGCGCTCGGCCTGTTTGATTATCTGGCCGATCTGTTCCAGCGCCGCAATACCGCGGCCGGACGGTTACAGACGGGCGCAATTACCTTCCTGCCGCCGCTGGCGTTCGCGCTGTTTTATCCGCGCGGATTTGTGATGGCGCTGGGGTACGCAGGGGTAGCGCTGTCGATCCTTGCCCTCCTCCTCCCTTCCCTGCTGGCATGGAAAAGCCGCCAGCAGCATCCTCAGCAAGGGTATCGCGTGGCGGGCGGAAAACCGCTGCTGTGCGTTGTGTTTGGCTGCGGGGTGGTGATTATTCTGGTGCAGGTGTTGATTGCAGCCGGGATGCTGCCGGAAGTGGGTTGAAATGTATATCCCAATGGCAAGTCCATTTTCTATGTAATAGCAGGGGATAATTCCGTTCACTAATACTCTTCTGCTACCTGTTTTGTCCGCTGCGGTGAACGTGTTAAGGGGGCTATCGCCGCCCCCTTAACAATCCCGGCTCCCGGCAAGAAAATCGCCGCTTCGCGGTGCCCTCATCTTATTCCTTACGGCTTTTCGGGGACGGGCGGATGCAACGTCCCTGTAAAGCCGCCCTCGCCGCGCATCCATGCGCGTCGCCCCGGCCTCCAGGAAACGATTCGGCGATTTTAGCCGGACTCCCGCCCCCTCCATCTTCTTCATCGTCTGCATGGGGCACGGGTGTTGCATCCCCGCTAAAATCGGCGAACCGGAGACCGGGGGACAAGGGCTGGACGCCATGGATGGCGGCCAGAGGCGAAGCGAGACAGGATGTCGAGTTGAGCCGACCGCAGGCAGACGGTCGTGAGGTGAGCGCAGTGCGAAGCACCGATTTTCCGCGGGGCCGCGGGGATCGATAAGGGGGCCGCGGTGGCCCCCTTATCTCGTTCACAGGTAAAGATCGTATTATTTTCTACTGACTGGAGGTGAACGAAACAAATCCACCTAAGTTAATAAAAAATTGATCAGTGCAAACAGCAGCTCTTAAACTTCTTCCCGCTGCCGCAAGGACACGGATCGTTACGCCCGACCTTTGTGCCGTTCACAATCGGCTTCTTCGCTTCCGGCTGCTGCGGGTTGTCTACCCAGTATTGATATAAACGCAGTGCCGCAGGCTGGATGCTCTCGATGCTGGCGATGTACTCCTCTTCGGACAGTTCATCCAGCTTTTCGCTGTTCTCTTCCGTTCCGTGCAGCGCAATCACTTCAAGATCGGCCTTCAGGGCTTCCGGCAAGGCTGACCAGTCCGTCAGCGCCACGCCGCGCATATAGCCGTAGCACCACTCTTCCACCACGGTATAGCTCTCACCGTCAACGTCGTTATAGCCAAACATCGGTTCGAACTGATCCGGGTATTCACTCAGGCGCTCGGCAATATCGTTCATGTGCTTAAAGCAGAGATCGATAAAACGGTTCATCTCACGATCGTTTTTCCAGCGCGGAATGTACTTCTCGCCACCCCAAACCGCCACCAGCCAGGCATCTGGCTCAACGACAACAGGACCGGAAAGCACTGCGGTAAGCATGCCGTCCAGTTCGGACACGTCAATCACGGACGCGTCATCATGACCGTAAGACATTAACGTCTCTTCAAGCCACGCCATTTCGCTTTCATTCAATGGGCCTTCAGTCATCGCTGATACTCCTGCAAAAAAGGAAACGATCCTAACACATATCTCACCCCTCTCCGGGCTGAAGTTTAGGTCTTTATTGCTGCAAAAACGTGCAAACCGTGACCTTTGCACAACTTATGGGCTTTATTGTTAACGATATGTGATCTCCGCTGTAATTTCTTCTCCTCCCGCAAGGCGGCATAATGCGGCGCTCTATACTCAAACATGTCGCATGCTCGTCAATGGGTTAACCATTCTGGCAACGTTTTTGCTTAACGTTCTTCGCGCGTCCCTGCGCAGGGAAATCTCGCCGTAATATGCAGGATGCCGTCTGTATCGTGTTCGTTTAGTGCATTTTGTTCTTGCTCGTGTTTCGGATTGGCTGCGCCGTCGGGCGTTCGGGTTTACGCCGTGGTGCAAAAACCTCTTTGCTAAGGAACATAATAATGTCGCTGAAATTTATCAGAACTCCTCTTTCTCTTGTGTTGGCCGGTTGCCTGGTGACGGCGTTTTCCGCCCGGGCAGATATTGTGATTGGCGTGGCCGGACCGTTCACGGGTCCGAACGCCACCTATGGCGATCAGTACTGGCACGGCGCAACGCAGGCCGCTGAAGACATTAATGCCGCAGGCGGCATTAACGGTGAGAAAATCAAACTGGTTCAGGGGGATGATGCCTGCGAGCCCAAGCAGGCCGTAGCCGTCGCCAACCGTTTAGTTGACCAGGATAAAGTCAACGCCGTGGTCGGCCATTTCTGCTCCTCTTCCACCATGCCCGCATCCGAGGTGTATAGCGACGCAGGCATTATTGCGATTACCCCCGGCTCAACTAACCCGCTGATCACCGAACGCGGCATGAGCGATATGTTCCGCATGTGCGGCCGCGACGACCAGCAGGGTCAGGTTGCCAGCGACTTCATCATCGACAAGCTGAAAGCCAAGCGCGTGGTGATCATTCACGACAAAGACACCTATGGTCAGGGTCTGGCTGACGCCACCAAAGCGGCACTGGCGAAACGCGGGGTTCAGGATGTGATGTACGAGGGGTTATCCCGCGGTGAAAAAGACTTTAACGCGCTGGTCACCAAGATCGGCGCGCAAAAACCGGACGTCGTGTTCTTCGGTGGCTGTCACCCGGAAGCCGGCCCGCTGGTTCGCCAGATGCGTGAGCAGGGCGTACAGGCAAAATTCTTCTCCGGGGACTGTATTGTCAACGAGGAGATGGTGACCGCTGCGGGCGGCCCGCAGTATACCAATGGCATTTACATGACCTTCGGTAAAGACCCGCGCCTGATCCCGGACGGTAAAGCGGTTATCGAGAAATTCCGCGCCGGTAAATTCGAGCCGGAAGGTTACACCCTCTACTCCTATGCCTCCGTACAGGCCATTGCCGCGGCCTTCAAGGCCACCGGCGGCAAGGACTCCGCTAAAGCCAGCGAGTGGCTGAAGGCCAATTCCGTCGACACGGTGATGGGCAAAAAAGCCTGGGACAGCAAAGGCGATCTGAAGGTCTCTGACTACGTGGTTTACCAGTGGGACGACAAAGGAAAATATAAGGAAGTGCAGTAACGGGACGGAGTCACGCTCAACGTCGGCGGGCCTGCCCGTCGGCGCGTAATAAACATCAGGCTGCGCGGCTCGCGCAGCCTATAAAACGAGCGCGCTAAGATGAGTACATTCTTCCTGCAACAGTTAATTAATGGCTTAACGCTGGGTTCCGTCTACGGCCTAATCGCCATCGGCTACACCATGGTGTACGGCATTATCGGGATGATCAATTTCGCCCACGGCGAAGTGTATATGATTTCCGCCTATCTCTGCGCCATTGGCCTGGCGCTGCTCTCGTTCTTCGGCCTGCAGTCCTTCCCGCTGCTGATCCTCGGCACGCTGGTGTTCACCATTGTGGTCACCGGGGTGTACGGCTGGACTATCGAGCGTATCGCCTACAAGCCGCTGCGCAACTCCACGCGCCTGGCGCCGCTGATCTCCGCCATCGGGATGTCGCTTATCCTGCAAAACTACGCCCAGCTGAGCCAGGGCCCGCGCCAGCAAGGGGTACCGACCATGCTGGACGGCGTCATTCGCCTGCATCTGGGCGAAGGGTTCGTGCAGATAACCTACACCAAAGTGTTTATCCTGGTTGCCTCGTTTGCCGGCATGCTGGTGCTCACCTGGATAATTAACCGTACCCGGCTGGGCCGGATGTGCCGCGCGGTGCAGCAGGATCGCAAAATGGCCTCCATTCTGGGTATTAACACCGACCGGATTATTTCGCTGGTCTTTGTCATCGGCGCGGCGATGGCCGGTCTGGCGGGGGTGTTGATCACCATGAATTACGGCACCTTTGATTTCTACGTCGGGTTCGTGATCGGCATTAAAGCCTTTACTGCAGCAGTACTCGGCGGCATCGGCTCCCTTCCCGGCGCGATGCTCGGTGGCCTTATCCTGGGCGTGGCGGAAGCGCAGTTCTCGGGCATGGTGAACTCGGACTATAAAGATGTCTTCTCGTTCGGCCTGCTGGTCATGATCCTTATTTTCCGTCCTCAGGGCCTGCTTGGACGCCCGATTGTGGCCAAAGTGTGAGGGAGAGAATAATGACATCACACGGTTTTTCACTTAAACGCTGCATTCTGGACGCGATTTTTTCCGGGCTGATTGCGCTGATTATCTTCGGCCCCATCGCGGGCGTGGTGCTGGACGGGTACAGCTTTAACTTCGCCGGGCAGCGACTGGCCTGGATGGTTGGCATCGTCATGTTCGGACGCTTTCTGTTGAGCGCCTTTTTAGGTACCGCCCCGGGGGCCCGTTTCCAGGCGCGCTTCGAGGCCGACAGCGCGGGCGTATATGTCCGGCCGCCGGAATACAAAAGCCGCATGCGCTGGATTATTCCTCTGGTGATTACCCTTGCGATTTGCTTTCCGTTTGTCGCCACTAAATATGTGCTGACCGTCGCCATTCTCGGGCTGATCTACGTGCTTCTCGGTCTGGGGCTGAACATCGTCGTAGGCCTGGCCGGTCTGCTGGATCTGGGATATGTCGCGTTCTACGCGATTGGGGCGTACGGTCTGGCGCTGGGGTACCAGTATCTCGGCTTAGGCTTCTGGAGTATGCTGCCGCTGGCGGCAATCATGGCCGCCGCCGCAGGCGCCCTGCTCGGTTTCCCGGTACTGCGCATGCACGGTGACTATCTGGCCATCGTCACCCTCGGGTTCGGGGAGATTATTCGCCTGATACTGAACAACTGGCTGACCTTCACCGGCGGACCCAATGGCGTGTCGGCCCCTCCCCCCACCTTTTTCGGTCTGGAATTTGGACGACGCGCGAAAGAAGGCGGCGTGCCCTTCCACGAATTTTTCCACCTGACCTACAACCCGAACATGAAGTTTATTTTTATCTACGCGGTACTGTTCCTGGTGGTGATGCTGGTGCTCTACATTAAGCACCGCCTGACGCGGATGCCGATTGGTCGGGCGTGGGAAGCCCTGCGTGAAGACGAAATTGCCTGCCGCTCAATGGGGTTAAATCATGTTCTGGTTAAGCTGTCCGCCTTTACGCTGGGCGCGTCGACCGCGGGCATTGCCGGGGTGTTTTTCGCCACCTATCAGGGGTTCGTGAATCCAACCTCCTTTACCTTCTTTGAATCGGCACTGATCCTCGCCATTGTGGTACTGGGCGGTATGGGCTCGACGCTGGGCGTGGTGCTGGCCGCCTTTGTGCTCACGGTCACGCCGGAACTGCTGCGCAGTTTTGCCGAGTACCGAGTCCTGCTGTTTGGCATGCTGATGGTGGTGATGATGATCTGGCGTCCACGCGGTTTGATCCGCATTAATCGCAGCGGGTTTGCCGTGCGTAAGGGCGTCGCGCCATGAACGAAACGATATTACGCGTTGAACATTTGATGATGCACTTTGGTGGGATTAAGGCGCTAAACGACGTCAACCTGGACGTGCAGCGCGGCTCCATTACCGCCCTGATTGGGCCAAACGGGGCGGGAAAAACAACCGTGTTTAACTGCCTGACGGGCTTCTACAGGGCCTCCGGCGGCAACATTTTGTTTAACACCCGCAATAAAACGACCAACGTGATTCAGGTCCTTGGACAAAAATTCCAGCCAGGTGACTGGATTAACCCCGCGCAGTTAGGGCAACGTCTGTTCTACAAAATGTTTGGCGGAACGCATCTGGTCAACCGCGCAGGGCTGGCGCGCACGTTTCAAAATATCCGTCTTTTTCGCGAAATGTCGGTCGTGGAAAATCTGCTGGTGGCGCAGCATATGCGGGTGAACCGCAATCTGCTCGCCGGGATCCTGAATACGCCGTCCTACCGGCGGGCGGAAAGCGACGCCCTGGACAGAGCCTTCTACTGGCTGGAAGTGGTGGATCTGGTGGAGTGCGCCAATCGCCTGGCGGGAGAGATGTCGTACGGCCAGCAGCGGCGTCTGGAAATTGCGCGGGCAATGTGCACCGGGCCAGAAATGATCTGTCTGGATGAACCCGCCGCAGGGCTGAACCCGGTTGAAACGCATAAGCTGAGCAGCATTATTCGCTTTCTGCGGGATCACCATGACATCACGGTATTACTGATTGAGCATGATATGGGGATGGTGATGGAGATTTCGGACGACATTATCGTGCTCGACCACGGCGATGTGATTGCCAGAGGAAAACCCGAGCAGATCCAGCATGACGAAAAGGTCATTGCCGCCTATCTGGGCACGGACGAAAGCGAGGTCACCCTATGAACGAACCGCTGCTGGCTTTTCGCGAGGTGGATGTGTTTTACGGCGTCATTCAGGCGCTGAAGCAGGTCTCCCTCGAGGTGAATAAGGGTGAAACCGTGGCGCTGATTGGCGCAAACGGCGCGGGTAAATCGACATTGCTGATGTCCATCTTTGGTCAGCCTCGTATCCGCAACGGACAGATCCTTTTCGGCGGTGAAGATATCAGCCATAAATCCACCCACTACGTCGCGTCCGGCGGCATTGCGCAGGCGCCGGAAGGCAGACGAATTTTCCCGGATATGACCGTTGAAGAGAACCTGCTGATGGGGACCATTCCCATCGGCAGCCAGTTTGCCGCTGAAGATATGCAAACCATGTTTGACCTTTTCCCTCGTCTTAAAGAGCGGCGTAAACAGCGCGCGATGACCATGTCCGGCGGGGAACAGCAGATGCTGGCGATCGCCCGGGCGCTGATGAGCCGTCCGAAGCTGCTGCTGCTGGATGAACCGAGCCTGGGCTTAGCTCCGATTGTGGTTAAACAGATCTTCCAGACGCTGCGTGAGCTGGCCCGCAGCGGCATGACCATCTTTCTGGTGGAGCAGAATGCGCACCATGCATTGAAGCTGTCTGACCGCGGGTATGTAATGGTTAACGGGCAGATCCGGCTGAGCGGCAGCGGTGAGGAGCTGCTGGGGAATCAGGAGGTGAGGAAGGCGTATTTGGGCGGGGTGTGATTTGATACCTAAGGAACCATTAGGAGTAATTTCATATAAATAACAATGAGATATTCACGAAAAGTATAGCACGCAATGCCTTGAGAAGGCCTGGGTTTGTTGATTTATTAGTCTCTGACAATAACGTCAAACTCACTGAAAAGGAGCGTTCAGAATGGCTATACCTGCATATCTTTGGCTTAAAGATGACGGAGGTGCGAATATCACAGGTTCTGTAGATGTTCAGCACCGTGAAGGTAGCATTGAGGTTTTATCGTTTGGCCATGGTTTACACATTCCAACCGATGGCAATACGGGGAAACTAACCGGTACCCGCGTCCACTCCCCACTAACAATCGAAAAAGAGTTTGATTCATCCTCGCCTTACCTTTACCGGGCTGTAGCAACTGGCCAGACCCTAAAGTCAGCTGAAATCAAATGGTACCGTATAAACGATGCAGGGCAGGAAGTTGAGTATTTCAACATGCTTTTAGAAAATGTGAAAATCGTAGGGATCACGCCTGTAATGCATAACGTAAAAAATCCCTCAATGGAAAAACACAATCACCTTGAGGCGATAGAACTGCGTTATGAGAAAATCACATGGAAGCACTGCGACGGGAATATCCAGTTTACTGACGGCTGGAATATTCGGGTTACAGCATGATTATTGCTCGCTATGCATTGAATGGCTTACCGTCATCTATTCTTACCGTTCCGGGGGTAGGAAACTTTCCGGCATTCTCAGGCCAACTCTATGGCAGAAACAATCCGACTATGGCAAGCAAACCAGAAATCGGGCCAATCCCGCCTGGACGTTACTTCATCGTGAACCGACAGAGCGGAGGCAGGCTCGGTGGACTAAGTGATTTTGCCCTGAAAAATATTTATGGTACCGATCGCTCAAAATGGTTTGCCTTATACAAAGATGACTGGCAGATAGATGATCAAGTATTTGTTGAAGGTGTCCGGCGTGGCCATTTCCGCCTCCATCCTATAGGACCAAGAGGGTTAAGCGAAGGCTGTATAACCCTTCTTCATCTGAGTGACTTTGATTACTTGTTCGAAGCTCTTATGAAAACAACTATGATGCCAGTACCTTGCACGAGCTTTAAAGCTTACGGGACAATAACAGTAACATGAGGACTTTTATAGAAATCACCTTAAGCCTTGCAATCGGTCTTATCAGTTTTCTTTTATACACGCGCTGGCTTTTTATTTTGATACCTGCCGAATGGGCTTATGCCGTGATGGATCATTTCGGCACATACGGGATAGAAGCACTGGAGGATACGTTAGTCGATATCGCCTCTTTGTTTGGATTGCTTCCGGCAGTACTTACAGGTTTGTTAGTAAGAAAAGCAGTAAAAAGAATGTGACTTATGAGCCTTCAGGCTTAGCCTCGAAGGCTTTTTTGACTCGGAAACGCAAAACCCCTAAAGTTGGATGTCCAACTTTGGGGTTCACTTCATTTCTGTGGTTTCACGATAACGTCGTTAAATAAAACTGTCGTCGTCATTGCTGTAGTCGTCATCTACATCGTCGTTCTGCCAGGTGTCGTTATTATTGCCGAACGGATCGTCCTGGTTGAGGAAACGGGTGTCAGAGACGTTATTAACGTCGCCGTATTGATTACCGACAAACGGTTCACCACCGACGGGCATTGTCGGTTCTTCGATGATGTTCACGATCTCTTCCGGCCGCGACTGATGGAACATGCTGGTAAGCATCTCGGCCAGCGCGATGCCACCGGCCACGCCAGCGGCTGTCTGGAGTGCGCCAGCCATAAAACCGCCGCCGCGAGTAGCCGGCGCTGGCGCCCGTGAGTAATCCTGCGCCGGTGGCTGCTGCGGCTGGGCATTCCAGCTGTTGTCAGGCTGCGGGTTACTTTTCCCACCACCAAACAGGCCGCCGAGGAAACTGCCGCCCGTCGAGGGTTTGCTTTTTTGCGCGGCTAATTCGCTTTCAAGCTCCTGAACGCGGGTCTGCAGGCGTTTCAGGGCCGCTTCCTGAATCAAAATCGATTGCGCCATATAGTAGGGGGCCGCAGGCTGCTGCCTGACGAATTCAGCGATCTGACGCTCTGCATCTGCGTCCCGTTGGCTGTTTTGTTGTCCGGCCTGTTTCAGACGCTCGAAAAGGCCGTTGATAAGCTGCTGTTCTTCATATTGCATGACAATAACCTTCCGCTCTCCAGGGTGGATACCAACCAGTTTATCAGCGACGGCAATCTGTGTCTGGGGAGTGAAATGTTTGTTTAAGATTGGTTGCAAGTTAGCTGAAAATCGCCCTGCTTTCCGGGCTTGATATTAGAGAGTTAGGCTTAACATTCTGGTATGGTAGCAAATTCCCGGGCACAGCGCGATCGTGATGACGATGAGATACGCTCACTTCGCGCTAAACTGGAGGCACAAAAAAACCACCTTTCGGTGGTTTCACGACACTGCTTATTGCTTTGATTATTCTTTGTTTTCCCATGGTAGCCGGAGTGGGACTTGAACCCACACAGCGCGAACGCCGAGGGATTTTAAAAACTATAAGAGAGTCTTACGTATCATGAATTTATGATACGTAAGACTCTCTTATAGGGTAATCACTGGTGATGGTTGCACTTCTGCTGCCACTATTTTTGGAAAGCTAAATTCAGTTTTTCTCACAATCAAGCGGAAGGTCAAGCGTTTGAATGGCTGCTTCAAAAACAGCGTCTACATGGCGTCGACGCTTCGACAAAAGTGTAACACTACAATCCCCCCTCAACTCGGTGGGGCTTTTGCATTTTCTTTTTCGTAGTATCCTCATTATTATTCTGTATGTTACAAAAACAAAAACCATAAGGAAGGTTAGAAATGGACAGCGCGAAATCCCTGGCAAAAAGGATGCTGAAGAGTCTGGATGCTGGCGATTCCGGCTTCCTGATTTCTGTAGCGCAGGGAATGCTCTCTTTTCCGGTTAGCATGTATTACCTCGGTTATGACTTCATAGACACGGCTCATCGCCATGCTAATTTTGATGATCGTGTGAGGATGGCGAACATGCTCAAACGAGGAATATCGGTTAATCAGGAAGCTCAAAAAATAGTTAACGCCGTAATCAGAGAGTTCATGTCAAAAGTTAACATGGATAATATTCAGGGGATTGCACAAAATTTTACCGGCGTAATGGCTGGTAAATTCATATTCGCTGAGCTAACCGGAGTAAAACTAGGTGCTGCCGTATCGTCACGCATTATGACCTCGTTCGCCGCTGGCGTGGTCATCGGAAGCGCTCTCACGATTGGCGCAGAAACATCGAGAGCTATCTATACGGCTAGAAAGCTTGAAAACCAGAACCCTGTACTCTACTACCGACTTAAGAGTATGGGTGATTTAGATCTTCTGTATTTTCTTGTTGAAGAAAAATTGAAACCTTTTCTTGACGCATGCAGCGTAGCAGATGTAAACAAGCATGAATTTAACGAAGTATGTAAATACTTTTTTGGTGGGTTATGAACGCTCAGGACATTATCAAGTTAATAGCATCCCGAATTTTGCGCGGGTTGGGAATGGGAATTGCTTCTGCGGGGCTATTGTCCTGTATTTACTTCTTTTCATTTTCAAAAGACGAATCCCGTTTTATCTGGGGTGCAGCGTCTGGTGCTCTCATTGTCCTTGGTTACTTTATATACCGAATTGCGATACTCAAGGTTTTTGACGAACGTTGAAGACCTCAATTGCTCATACTCCATCAAAAAGCCCACCGATTGGTGCGCCTGGCGTTGGAGGGTCAGGGTTAACTGCTTCCTACCATAATGAGATGACGGAAAAGCATCGGATGGGATGAAATCAGCTGGTAGCTTATCGCGTGGTGCGTGTTTGGTTGATGCTCGCGGGGCAGTAATGCCCTCTTCTTGTGTCGAAGATGAATGGTGAAAAAAAGACAATAAAAAACCACCTTTCGGTGGTTTACACGACACTGCTTATCATTGATTTTATTCTACTTTTCCCATGGTAGCCGGAGTGGGACTTGAACCCACACAGCGCGAACGCCGAGGGATTTTAAATCCCTTGTGTCTACCGATTCCACCATCCGGCCAGGGAAGAAAGTGGAGGCGCGTTCCGGAGTCGAACCGGACTAGACGGATTTGCAATCCGCTACATAACCGCTTTGCTAACGCGCCGTTAAATCTTTAAAGCTGACACCCGCTACTGCGCATGTCTTTAATCTGGAGCGGGAAACGAGACTCGAACTCGCGACCCCGACCTTGGCAAGGTCGTGCTCTACCAACTGAGCTATTCCCGCATGTCATCAAGTAATTGTCTAACCACTTGATTTCATTATCGTCCGGCTGACTGTGCCGCCGTTCGATGCGTTGCATTCTACTGATATGACGTTATGAGTCAACGTTATTTTTTACATCCCCGGATCGTTTGCTGAAATTTACGGCGAAACGATCACTGATCAAGCAAATCCCCGCGCGCAGCGTTCAAATATTGCAGCATAGACCACAGGGTCAGCACTGCCGCGACCCACAGGAGGCCAATCCCCGCCCACTCAACCCAGGCGTTCGGACGCCAGAGCATCCAGACCAGCGCCGCCATCTGCGCCGTCGTTTTGACTTTACCAATCCACGAGACCGCTACGCTGCTGCGTTTCCCCAGCTCCGCCATCCACTCGCGCAGTGCAGAGATGATGATCTCACGGCCGATCATGGTTGCCGCAGGCAGCGTTACCCACCAGGTATGATAGTGCTCGGCCACCAGCACCATGGCGATAGCGACCATCACTTTGTCCGCCACCGGATCGAGGAAGGCACCGAAACGGGTGCTTTGATTCCAGCGGCGCGCCAGATAGCCATCAAACCAGTCTGTTACCGCTGCGATCAGGAAGAGCAATGCGCAGGCAAAAGGTGCCCAGACAACCGGCAGGTAAAACGCCAGCACAAAGAACGGGATGAGTACAACACGAAAAAGAGTGAGCAACGTAGGGATATTATATTGCATAGTGACGGTAACTATTTGTTGTCAGTAAAATTTAGCTCTATGTTGCTACAGAGCCCTCAATGTTTCAACGAGTAGTAGATCTTTTCTGCCAGCCCTTGCGAAATACCCGGCACTTTTGCAATTTCCTCCATGCTGGCGTTGAGTAATCCTTGCAATCCGCCCATATACTTCAGCAGCATCTGACGACGTTTTGGCCCCACGCCTTCGATCGTCTCCAGTGAACTGGTGTTTTTCACCTTCGCCCGTTTTTTGCGGTGACCGCTGATGGCGTGATCGTGCGATTCATCGCGAATATGCTGGATGACGTGCAGCGCCGGGGAGTCCGGTGGCAGACTGAAGCCCTCACCTTCCGGCTCGAAGAACAATGTCTCCAGCCCGGCCTTACGATCGGCCCCTTTTGCGACACCCAGCAGCAGCGGATGGTTTTTATCCCAGCTGACATCAAGCGACTCAAATACTGCTTTCGCCTGGCCGAGCTGCCCTTTCCCGCCGTCAATCAGGATCACATCCGGGATTTTGCTCTCCTCTATGGCTTTACCATAGCGACGACGCAGCACCTGATTCATCGCCGCATAGTCATCACCCGGCGTGATCCCGGTGATGTTATAGCGGCGATACTCGGCTCGCAGTGGGCCATTCGCATCAAACACCACGCAGGACGCTACCGTCTGTTCCCCCATCGTATGACTGATGTCGAAACACTCCATCCGTTTCACTTCCGGAAGCTTCAGCAGCGCCGCCAGGGCCGTTAAACGCTGGTGCACCGTCGACTGCTGCGACAGCTTAGTGGTGAGTGCCGTCGCCGCGTTGGTTCGCGCCAGCTTGAGATAACGCGCACGATCGCCGCGCGGTTTGGTTTGAACATTCACCCGGCGGCCCGCCAGTTCAGAGAGCGAATCAGCCAGCAGGGTTTTATCGTCAAGATTAAAATCGAGCAGGATCTCAGAAGGCAACGTGCGCATCTGGCTCCCCTGCAGATAGAACTGGCCGACAAAGGTTTCCACCACTTCACCCAGCTCGGTACCGCCAGGGACCTTCGGAAAATAGCTGCGGCTGCCGAGCACTTTGCCCTGTCGAATGAAAAGAACGTGCACGCAGGCCATCCCGGCGTCAAAGGCGACGCCGATGACATCAAGATCGTCACCGGTATTCGAGACAAACTGTTTCTCCGTGACTCTGCGCACCGCCTGAATCTGGTCGCGAATACGCGCTGCCTCTTCGAACTCCAGAGCAGCGCTGGCTTTTTCCATCCGCGCGATCAGCTGCGTTAAGACCTGATCGTCTTTTCCGGCTAAGAACAGGCGCACATAATCCACCTGCTGCGCATACTCTTCTTCACTCACCAGTCCGGCCACGCACGGTCCCAGGCAGCGGCCAATCTGGTACTGCAGGCACGGGCGCGAGCGGTTACGGTAAACGCTGTTTTCACACTGGCGGATCGGGAAGATTTTTTGCAGCAGCGCCAGCGTTTCACGCACGGCATAACCGTTAGGGAACGGCCCGAAATATTCACCCTTCGCATGTTTTGCCCCGCGATGCATGGCGAGGCGCGGATGGGTGTCGCCGCTCAGAAAGATAAACGGGTAGGATTTATCATCCCGCAACAGGACGTTATAGCGCGGCTGGTAGAGCTTAATATAGTTGTGCTCAAGCAGCAGCGCTTCTGTCTCTGTATGCGTGACGGTAACATCAATATTCTGAATGAGTGAGACCAGCGCTTCGGTCTTACGGGAGGCCAGATTGCTGCGAAAATAGCTGGAGAGACGTTTTTTAAGATCTTTAGCCTTCCCCACATAGATAACCGTACCGCCAGCGTCATACATGCGATAGACGCCAGGCTGGCTGGTTACGGTTTTCAGAAATGCTTTTGAATCGAACACATCACTCACTGACTTAACAACGTCTCCGCATTACACAAACCATGTCGGATGGCCAGATGCGTCAGTTCGACGTCACCATGAATGTTCAGTTTACTGAACATCCGATAACGATAGCTGTTTACCGTTTTCGGGCTGAGATTCAGCTGTTCCGAGATCTCATTCACCTTCTGACCTTTGGTGATCATCAGCATAATCTGCAATTCACGCTCGGACAAACTGGCAAACGGTGATTCGGTTTTCTCGGGCTCAATCTGACTCAGCGCCATCTGCTGAGCGATGTCGGACGCAATATAACGCTGTCCGGCAAACACGGAACGGATAGCATTGACGACTTCCTGCGGTGCAGCACCTTTACTCAGGTAACCCGCGGCCCCCGCCTGCATTACTTTCGCGGGCAGTGGATTTTCGGTATGCACGGTCAGCATGATGACTTTGGTGTCTACAAAGGTACGCGCGATTTTGCGTGTTGCCTCAAGACCACCGATACCGGGCATGTTCATATCCATCAGCACCACATCGGCGGAGTTAGTACGGCACCATTTTACCGCATCTTCACCACAGCATGCCTCACCGGCAACTTTAATACCTTTAATATCTTCAAGAATGCGTCGTATCCCTGCGCGCACCAGTTCGTGGTCATCAACAAGAAGGACGTTGATCAAAGGAAATGTCTCCAGAATAGGGATAACGCTACTGAGTGATAATTTGGTTTATATTAACGGTTTTCCTGACAAGATTAAAACGTTAAAAAACCGGCTATTCGATTTTGCTCTCGTTTTTGGAAATTAGCCTGTACAGGCGGTGGAAAGAGAGGCCGTGTTTTTAGGGCTCTTGCGGCTTTTTTTAATCATCTGTATTCAAAAAGTTACAAAAAACTTGCAGGCTTTCCCTGCAAAAAAAACAGATCTCAAATTTTTGTAACAATAATTAACGGCAAGCGAGCCGGGCATAAGCAATTAATAGCCTGTAACAGCGCTTCAGTTTACCGGTACGTTCTGTTTACGCAATTAAACATCCACGTAAAAGTACGAAAAACAACCGCTGCATTTTTTGCTTCAGCTTGTGGTATACTCCGCCGCCTTGACTTTCGTCGTCGCGCTTTAGCGCCGTTTAATAATGAGGAAAATAAATGAGCACACCTGAATTTGCCACTGCGGAGAATAACCAGGAACTGGCACAGGAAGTAAACTGCCTGAAAGCACTGCTGACGCTGATGCTGCAGGCGATGGGCCAGGCTGATGCCGGTCGTGTGATCATTAAAATGGAAAAACAAATCGCGGAGATGGAAGACCAGGCTGAATCAGCGGTATTTGCTAACACCGTTAAGCAAATCAAGCAAGCGTACCGCCAGTAACAAAAAACGGCTGGATGCAGTGCATTCAGCCGTTCGCTCGTCTGTCACGCAGAACGTTTTACGGAGTCAGATCAGTCCCGTTGCCGCCGCATAGCATGCGATCTGGGTCTTATTGGGCGCGTTAAATTTCTTCTGCATATTCTTCTGATGGAAGTTAACGGTATTCTCTGAGATCGAGAGAATGATCGCTATTTCCGCTGACGTCTTCCCTTCCGCAGTCCATTTCAGAATTTCACGTTCGCGCTTGCTGAATTTCATTTCGGGTGGCATGACCATCTCATGGTCAAAACGCATCAGAGAGGTTAAGGCCATTTGCACCAGCATTTGCAACCGCAGTTCTATTTCCTCATGGGATAATGGCCCTTCCTGTACACGTGTACGAGAAACAGAGAGGAAGCCGAGCGCATGATTTGGCAGCATCAGGCACTGCGTTATTCCCGCGCGTAAACCGTGGTCCTGGGCGCTATGCCATAATTCCTGCGCCTCAGCGAATAATGCGTCTGTCCAGGGGAGATGCCCCTGAATGAAATTCTCCGCTTTTAAAACCGGATCGATCGCGAAATAGTTCGCGGATTGATATTGCGCCATCCACAGCTTGGGGTAAGTGGTTTGCAGGGAGATCTTAGGGCGTGTAAATGGCACGGGATGGCGCACGCAAAGCGCGTAATAATCGAATTCCAGCGCCTGAGTTTGTCGCTCCAGCTCCTGATATACCTCGGCGGCACAGGTCAACTCCTGAAACCGGAGGGAGCAATCCCGTCGCCAGGTGAAAAAGTCTAAATCCTTCATACTTACTAAATGAAGCCTCTGAACAGATAATCATTATTATGGTGAATATAAGCTAACACAGAAAACTTTTTTCTAACCACAAAATATCGGCAATAGCACAATTAACTTTACTATCGATAAGGTTTACCCGAGCCGGATGGAATAAAAAAACAGAGGCCTTCACAAAGAGGGAGAATAATTTGCTCCAGGGTAATTTTCTGGAGCAAATGCGTGCAAAAATGCTACTGCATAAGGAATTTTTCAAGGAACTGACGGGTTCGCGGCTGTTGAGGGTTGGCGAATAAGCTTTTCGCCGGCCCCTGCTCCACAATCCGCCCCTGATCCATGAAGATGGCTCTGTCAGCAACATCGCGGGCAAAGCTCATCTCATGCGTCACGATCACCATCGTCCGTTTTTCCTGCGCCAGCTGGCGAATGGTGTTCAGCACCTCACCCACCAGTTCCGGATCGAGCGCAGAGGTCGGTTCATCAAAAAGGATCACGTCCGGGCGCATCGCCAGCGCGCGCGCTATCGCCACGCGCTGCTGTTGCCCTCCCGACAGACGCCGCGGATAGCTGGTCTCTTTCCCCGCCAGCCCGACTTTGGCCAGCAGCTCGCGAGCGCGCGCCGTCGCTTCCTCTTTAGGCTCACCTTTAACGATAACCGGCCCTTCAATAATGTTCTCCAGCACCGTACGGTGCGGGAAGAGGTTGAAGTTCTGGAAAACGAAGCCGACATGCTGGCGCAGACGGCGAATCAACCCTTTCTGCTGGCTGATGGATTTCCCGGTATCAATCGTTATCTCCCCGACCCGAATGGTGCCGCCTTCCGGCTGTTCAAGCAGGTTAATGCTGCGCAGCAGCGTGGTTTTCCCTGAGCCGCTCGGCCCAATGATTGCCACCACTTCGCCCTGCTCGACTTCAAGATCGATCCCGTGGAGCACCGTTTGACCGTGGAATTTTTTCACCAGGTTTTTGACGTCGATAGCACTCATTTTGGATCACGCTCCTGGCGGTTAAGCTGGTTTTCGAAATAGTTTTGCAGGGCAGACAGCACCGTCGCCATCACCCAGTAAATCAGCGAGGCAGCCAGATACATAGTAAAAACTTCAAGCGTACGGGAGGTGATGAGCTGTGCCTGACGGAACAGCTCCGGTACCTGAATCGTTGCCGCCAGGGAAGTATCTTTCACCAGACTGATGAAGCTGTTGCTCAGCGGTGGAAGCGCCACGCGCGCCGCCTGCGGCAGAATGGCCCGGCGAAGCGTCTGCCATGGCGTCATCCCGATACTGGCCGCCGCTTCCCACTGCCCTTTGTCAATGGAGGAGATGGCCGCACGCAGGGTTTCAGAGGTGTACGCCGCAGTATTGAGCGACAGACCAATCATCGCTGCGGGAATCGGATCCAGCTCGATACCAAACTGCGGTAAGCCGTAGTAGATCATAAAGAGCTGGGCGATAAGCGGCGTACCGCGAAAGACGGAGATATAAAAACGCGCCAGCCAGCGCACCGGCAGGATGGGTGACATGCGCATTAAGGCCAGCACAAATCCCAGTACCAGCCCGAAGAACATCCCGCCGATACTGAGCTGTAACGTAAATACCGCACCTTTCAGCAGATACGGCAGAGAATCAATAACCAGTTGAATACTTTCTTGCATTATTATTTTTCGACCTGACTTTTAGACATGAGGATGGTAGGCAAACAGCGCAGGCGCCCCGCCTGTATGGACAAATAAAATCGGCCCTTCATCCTTAAAGCGTTTCTGCGCAATGCCATCAATCAGTCCGGCCATCGCTTTGCCGGTATACACCGGATCGAGCAGTATCCCCTCGAGGCGGGCCAGCAGTTTCACCGCTTCCATGCCCTCTTCGTTCGGCGTGCCGTAACCCGGCGCAAAATAGTCATCCCAGAGCAGAATATCGGCCTTTGCCTTCAGCTCCAGCTGCGCGGCGACCGCCTGCTGTAAAGTCACCACTTTCGGCTTCTGATCCGCGACGCTACGGGACACCGTCACGCCAATCAGCTCGACGTCCGGCAGCAGTTGCTCCAGCCCTACCGCCAGCCCGGCATGCGTGCCTGCACTGCCGGACGCGACCACCACGGAGGAGAGGCCCACCGCGCCCTCGCACTGTTGGGCAATTTCCAGCGCACTTTCCACATACCCCAGCGCGCCCAGCGCATTCGAACCGCCAACAGGGATAACGTAGGGGCGGAAACCCTGCGCTTCCAGACGCGTCGCCAGCTCATCAAGCTGGGCGGTCGGGTCGGTCAACGCATCCACCATTTCGACCTGTACATTAAACAGGTCCAGCAGCAGACGGTTACCGTTGGTGAGATAGTTTTCTGCCCGCGTGCCAATCGGGTTTTCCAGCAATGCCACGCAATGGAGTCCGAGCTTTGCCGCCACTGCCGCCGTCTGACGAACGTGGTTGGACTGGATAGCCCCGGCAGTGATGAGCGTATCCGCGCCCTCGCGCAGGGCGTCCGCCGCCAGAAACTCCAGCTTACGCAGCTTATTGCCCCCCATCGCCATGGGCGTCACGTCATCACGCTTAATAAAAATATCGCGCCCTAAATAATCAGAAAATCGCGGCAGGTACTCCAGCGGCGTCGGCGCACCGATAAACTCCAGGCGAGGAAAGCGCGTTAAATTCTGTAGTGACATGGGTTCTCCGGTAACTCTGACAAAATGTGATATTTTTCATTATGCACGCAGACGCGAAAGAAATAAAAAAGGCGCTTTTAAAAGCGCCTTTTTTTACGTCAGAAACTTATTTCGTGACGTCTGCACCGAACCACTTCTCGGAGAGCGCTTTCAGGCTTCCGTCTTTTTGCATGTCAGCAATCGCGGAATCAATCGCTTTGACCAGGTCTTCGTTACCTTTACGCACGGCCACGCCTGATTCCTGACGAGAGAACGCATCACCCGCTACCGCCAGGGTGTTGTTGGTTTTCTTCACCAGATCCAGCGCTGCCAGGCGGTCAACCAGAATGGCGTCGATACGGCCCACGCGCAGATCCTGGTATTTCGTCGGGTCATCATCATAGGTGCGGATATCCACGCCCTGCACGTTCTGGCGCAGCCACTCTTCGTAGTTAGTCCCCAGACCAACACCGACTTTCTTCCCTTTCAGGTCTGCGGCAGTTTTAATCCCGCCTTCGTTGCCTTTCTTCACCAGCGCCTGAATACCGGACACGGTGTACGGCGTAGAGAAGTCATACTTTTTCTTACGCTCGTCAGAAATGGTCACCTGATTAATCACCACATCAATACGTTTGGAATCCAGCGACGCCAGCATACCGTCCCATTTGGTCGGTTTCAGTGACGCTTTAACGCCGAGGTGCTTCGCCAGCTCTTCAGCAAACTCCACTTCAAAACCGGTCAGCTTACCGTCATCGCCCTGGAAGCTGAACGGAGGATACGTTCCTTCCAGCCCGACCAGCAGCGTACCGCGCTCTTTTACTTTATTCAGCAGGTTTTCTGCGGCGAACGTTTTCACGCTCATGCCCGCAACCAGCGCAACGGCCATAACACCCATCAGCGCCTGACGACCCAGAAGTGCAAATTTCATAAATACCCCGATATAGTGGAATTTTTACGTAGTGTAGAGAAATCGCCTGTAACGTCAAAGGCGACTGCGCTACATCTTATTCTTTTTTAATATATATCAGAAGTTGTTCCGGCGTGGGCTTTCTGCTTTATGGCACCCGGCATTTGTACCTTGTATTGCGCATACTTGCGCAGCGCAATTCGGTAGTTATTGGTGCTGGTCGCAGGCAGCCACGGCTCCAGATTTTCATCCAGATAACCGGTTTTCAGCAGATCACGAGAAATATTGTTTACGGTCAGATGTTGCCCAAGGCGACGCAGGCGAACCACATATTCGCGAACGGTGCCGTGGCTCATCTCCGTTTGTTCAAACAGGAATTGCTTGAAGCCGATGATGTCGAAGAAGTCGCTTTGCTCTTTGCAGTGGAGATCCCCACAGAAACGGCAAAGCGCCACCCACTCTTTTTGCTCTTCGAGCCATGCTGCTTCGTCCATCAACGTGTCGAGACGCGAAATCGCAATCTTATTGACGATTTCGCCCCGGCGAACCAGCGTGATACGATCGAGTAACTTGTTACAGTGGGCGCAATGCGTCTGGCTGTGTTTAAAGTCTTTCAGGTAGCGGCTTAAAGGCCGTCTTTTAGATTGCTGCACCGTCATGATAACTCCTGGTTGTCAATACGTTGTGCGGCATTTTTCAGGTGAATCAATCACCTATAACTTACCCAGCTTGGTTCGTAAGCGTTTAATGGCCTGGCTGTGCAGCTGGCTCACCCGCGACTCTCCCACCTCCAGAACAGCGCCAATCTCTTTGAGGTTAAGCTCTTCCTGGTAATAAAGGGTCAATACCAGCTGTTCGCGTTCAGGCAGAGCTTCAATAGCCTCCATGACGCGCTGGCGTAAATTCCCTTCCATTAAATGGTGTAACGGGTTTTCTTGCTGGTGCTCATCCGTCACCAGCTCGATGCTATCGCCATGCTCTTCGCGCCACTCGTCATAAGAGAAGAGTTGGCTATTATTGGTATCGAGCAACATCTGACGATACTCTTCAACAGCAATGCCAAGACGTTCCGCCACTTCGGTTTCCGTTGCGTTACGTCCCAGTTCCTGTTCCAGCTGCCCCATCGCATGCGCCACTTCGCGCGCGTTGCGGCGAACACTGCGCGGCACCCAGTCGCGGCTGCGCAGCTCGTCCAGCATCGCACCACGAATACGCTGAACTGCGTAAGTCGTAAATGCCGTTCCTTGCAGAGCGTCGTATCGGTCAACTGCATTCAATAACCCGATACCGCCCGCCTGTAGCAGATCGTCGAGTTCCACGCTCGCCGGCAAGCGCACCTGGAGGCGCAATGCTTCGTGACGCACCAGCGGGACATAACGCTGCCACAGCGAGTGTTTATCCATTACACCTTCAGCGGTATAGAGTGAATTCACGATAAACAGCCCTGCGTTAGTTGAGTTATCGGCATGATTATCCGATTCTGCAGGGCGTTCAATTGGATGAAAAAGGGGGATAAAATGAGGTTATTCTGAGGTTGCCCACAACAGGGGCAACTTTTCTGCCTAAATTAACAGTTGTAACAATGAAAGATCGTCGCCCAGCTTGACGCTATCTATATGTTGATGAAAGAGCTTTCCCGCTTCCTGATTATGCTGGCTAAGGGAGTGGAAGCTGTAAATAACATCAATAATATTATCTTGTTCAATTTTTCCCGCCACGAGAGCCTGACCGGCAAGTAACGTTTTCAGGAAATAGAACTCCGCAACGATTAAATAAAGATTATTCAACATGCTGCGGCCATTGTTCTGTGGGAAGCCCTGCTCCCAGAGTTTGTATTTAAAAAAGTTCTTAAATAAATGGTCATTGGTCGCCAGGTAACTGCCCGCCACATCGCGCCAGACGGACTCGATGTTCTCCATGACCTTCTCTGCCGGTACGGCATCACCGACAGATTCGAACTGTTGATAAAGCTGAGTAAAATAACGGTTTAATACCGCGCCGCCGCGAGCGGTCGCTTTCTTCGTAAAGTAGCTCTGGATAAGTGAAATTAACGCGAATTTCAGGCTGTAGTTCTGATTAAACCCGCCCAGTTCCGTTTTGATTTTACCGCTCACCAGTTCGTTAACCAGTGAGAAATAAACCGTTTCAAGCGTGCCGATATTCTCTTCGAGATTCTCGAGCTTTTCAGCCACCATGAGGAATTTCACCACGGCGTAAACCTGCTCTTCAACGCAGACCGCTTCAACGCTGAAAAGGTTCTGGCAGAAGAGATTGATGACCTTTGCTTTTAAATCAATCATTGGCGCAGTATTGACGTCCTGCTGGACAATGACAGATTCCATCATCGACATAGACTCCCGATCGTTCAACAGAAGTCGGGTCACTTCCGGACACGAGAGGTTCAGCGATTTTTCGATTTCATTTTTATAGACCCGGTTTGTCCGTGGAAACGACGAACAGGTTGGGCTTAACGCCTGCGCGCCCATGGCGCTATGAATAGAACAGAGTTTTTCAGTATCCATAAACGGGCAGTTTTTACTTTCCGTATGGAAAATCACTTCGCCCCAGTTGCCATACTGTTTTTTGGTAACTTTTATCGCCGTTTTCGCCGTATGACGAATGGCGGCATTTTTACTGTTCAGGTAGCGGTTAACGGAGGATTTATCAAACGCGATGGTCCAGCCCTGACAACAATGTTCACGGCATTCCCCACCGACACATGAAAAATCTGCGACCAGCTTTGGTTGAGTGACACTGATTTGTTTCACAGGCGGATTCTCAAATAGCAGAGATAAAAAAACCCCGCCGAAGCGGGGTTTCACGCGTAATATTAACGCAGCAGAGACAGAACGGTCTGTGGAACCTGGTTTGCCTGAGACAGAACAGAAGTACCAGCCTGCTGCAGGATCTGCGCGCGGGACATGTTGGAAACTTCAGTTGCGTAGTCAGCGTCCTGGATACGGGACTGAGCAGCAGACAGGTTGTTAGAGGTGTTGTTCAGGTTGTTGATTGCAGAAGTGAAGCGGTTCTGCACAGCACCCAGACCAGAACGTGCTTTATCAACGGTAGCGATAGCTTTGTCGATGGTGTTCAGGTCAGTAGCGGTCATTGCTTTCAGGTCGATAGCGTTCACGCCCAGAGTAGTAGAGTCAGCTTTAGCGCCGCTCAGATCCAGGTTGATGGTGTCGCCGTCGTTAACGCCAACCTGAATTTTAACCACACCAGCAGTACCTGCAGTGCCGTCCAGCAGTTTGATGCCGTTGAAGTCAGTTTTGCCCGCAACACGGTCGATTTCAGCCAGACGAGCGGTAACTTCATCCTGCAGAGAAGCCAGGTCAGATGCGCTGTTGGTGCCGTTGCTTGCCTGAACAGCCAGTTCACGAACACGCTGCAAGTTGTTGTTGATTTCGTTCAGAGAACCTTCAGCAGTCTGCGCCATGGAGATACCGTCGTTGGCGTTACGTGCAGCCTGGGTCATCCCTTTGATCTGAGCGGTCATGCGGTTTGCAATCGCCTGGCCAGCAGCATCGTCTTTCGCGCTGTTAATACGCAGACCGGAAGACAGACGCTCGATAGCAGTGCCCAGAGAAGACTGAGATTTGTTCAGGTTGTTCTGAGTGGTCAGGGACAACAGGTTAGTATTGATAACTGCCATAATTTTGTTTCCTTCAAAAATTGGGTTTTAGGTCCGGTGCCTAACACTCACAGCGTCTCTCACCGTCAACAAGGTTATCGACGGGTCCCCAAAAGACTTTAGAATCAATTTTGAAAAAATTACAAGCTGATGATTATTAATGATTTTATTTTTAAAAAATCAATTAAGGTCCGCCAGAGGCTTATTATTTACGCTTTTTAAATGCACAAAGAGATGGCAAAAAAGGCACACACTTATTCGTGTTTTCAATGCAGTGATAATGACCCTAAAGTGCAATCCTTTCATTTACCCCGCCAGGACGCGTCTATTCTTTGGATTATTTTTTTCTCGCCATCGTAAACTTTTACCTTGAGAGGCCGATAAGAGTCCTGAACTACTTTCGTATTTTAAGGAAAATATGCATGGCTACTATCAGTAACCTCGGGATAGGTTCTGCAGGACTCGGGGATTTATATAATCAGTTGGAAGCGGCAGAGAAAACCAAGCTGACGACGATTACTTCCCAGCAATCAACGTATAACGCACAGCTAAGTGCTTACGGCAAGCTGCAGAGCGCCATGACATCGCTGCAGACTGCGACCGCTGCACTGGGTAAAGCAACCACCTGGAACTCAACGTCCGTTAGCAGCACCAACACGGCCTTTACTGCCACCACAACGGCTGACGCGTCCGTGGGTTCCTTTGTGGTTAACGTCAACCAGGTTGCAAAAGCACAGGCGCTCACTACCGGCTCCTATGCAAACAACACGGATCTGCTCGGCGATACGACAGGTACAACGCGTAAAATCACCATCACCCAGCCGGGCACGAAAACGCCTTTAGAGGTCACGCTGGCCGATGGCGATACGTCTCTGGCCGGGATCGCGAGCGCCATTAATAAAGCGAACGGCAACGTTACCGCCAGCGTCATTAAAGCGAAAGACGGTGATTACCGCCTGATGCTGTCATCAAAAACCACCGGTACCGATGGTGCGATGACCGTCAGCGTCACTGGCGACGCCAAGCTGCAAAGCGCCATTGGCTACGACTCAACCACCAAAACGGGCGCGCTGACGGTAAACACCGACGCGCAGAACGCGATTGTTGTGGTGAACAACATCTCTATCGAGCGCCAGTCGAATACCATTACCGATGCGCTGCCTGGCGTCACCTTCTCAGTGAAGGCCGAAAGCAAAGCCGATGAAACTCTTGAGGTTTCGCGCGCAACGGATGCAAACCAGAAGGCGATTACGGACTGGGTCACGGCGTACAACTCGCTGCAGTCCACCATTAACAGCCTGACGAAATATGTGCCAGTCGATGCAGGCTCTGGCAGCCAGTCTACCAGCAACGGCGCGCTGGTCGGTGATGCGAACGTGCGTGGGGTTCAGTCTCAGCTGCGCGGCCTGCTGACCGAAGTGCAGACCGGCTCCATTCAGATCATGGCCCAGTTGGGGATTACCCAGGACCCGGTGAAAGGCGCGGACGGTACCGTCGGTAACCTGAAAGTCGACACCGATAAGCTGAAAAAAGCGCTGACCGACAACCCGAACGCCGTACAGCAGTATTTTGTCGGTGACGGAAAGAAAACCGGTATGGCGACCCAGATGAACAACACGCTGACCACCATGCTCAGCACCAGTACCGGCAGCGCCGGGGTGATCCAGAACGCGAAAGACGGGATCAACAAAACGCTGAAAACGCTGGGCGAACGTTACGATGCCATGGATGCTCAAATTGAAGCCACCATGGCACGTTACAAAACCCAGTTCACCAGTCTGGACGTATTAGTCACCAAAATGACCAGTACAGCCAACTACCTGACCCAACAGTTCTCACAAAAGTAGTCGTAGCCTTCAGGAGTGGATATGTATAAGACCTCTGGTGTTCAATCCTATCAGCAGATAGGAGTCGAAAGCGCAGTCATGAATGCCAGTCCACACCAGCTGATTGTCATGTTGTTCGACGGGGCGCATAGCGCCCTTGTTCGCGCGCGTTTGTTCATGGAAGCCGGACAAATTCGCGAAAAAGGCGAAGCCTTATCCAAAGCCATCAACATCATCGACAACGGTTTAAAAGCAGGACTGAACATGGAGGTTGAGAGCGAGTTGTCCGGTAACCTTGCCTCCTTGTACGAATATATGGTTCGACGTTTGTTACTGGCGAATGTCAGTAATGACGTAGACGCAATTGTTGAAGTCGAGGGTTTATTAAACAACATTGCGGATGCGTGGAAGCAAATCGGCCCCAATGCGTCCTCTATATCAGGATAATTTTTGATGAATAATCCCAGCGCAGCGCTTAGCCACTGGCAGGCGCTACATGCTCAGAGCATTGCTATGCTAAATCTCGCACATTCTGGTCAATGGGATGCGCTTATCGAGCAGGAAATGCATTACGTTCAACTGGTGGAAAAGATTTCGCAAACGCCCATCATGTCATGCCCTCCGGCTCAGGTTGAGCAAGCGCGTGCGCTGCTGGAAATGATCCTTGAAAATGAGAATGCGCTAAAGGCACTGTTGAAAGTCCGCATGGACGAACTGCGCAGTCTGATTGATCAAACCGGTAAACAGCAATCCATCACTTCTACCTATGGAAAGCTGTCAGGGAATATTCTTTATCCAGAAAGTTTTACCCGCGACACACAACTATGATTTCTTCATCCATACTCCAGAAGTCTGCCAACCGGCTTCTGGAGCAAGGATGATGAAAAACCCCACCCTGTTACAATGTTTTCACTGGTATTACCCTGCTGGCGGTGAATTGTGGCGAGAGGTCACGGCGTTAGCTCCCAATCTTAACGAAATCGGCATCAACATGATCTGGCTGCCGCCCGCCTATAAAGGTGCGTCCGGCGGGTATTCTGTTGGCTATGACTCTTACGACCTGTTCGATCTCGGCGAGTTTGACCAGAAAGGCAGTATTGCCACGAAATACGGCGACAAAGCGCAGCTGCTGGAGGCCATTAACGCCCTCAAAAGCAACGACATTGCCGTGCTGCTGGACGTGGTGGTCAACCACAAAATGGGTGCCGATGAGAAAGAATCTGTCCGCGTTCAGCGTGTGAATGAACAGGACCGCACGCAAATCGATGACGAGGTCATCGAGTGTGAAGCCTGGACCCGCTATACCTTCCCCGCCCGCGCCGGGCAATATTCCCGGTTTATCTGGGACTACAAATGCTTCAGCGGCGTCGACCATATAGAAAACCCCGATGAAGACGGCATCTTTAAAATCGTCAACGACTACACCGGCGAAGGCTGGAACGATCAGGTTGATGATGAGATGGGTAACTTCGATTACCTGATGGGCGAAAATATCGACTTTCGCAATCACGCCGTGACCGAGGAGATCAAATACTGGGCCCGCTGGGTCATGGAACAGACGCGCTGCGACGGTTTTCGTCTGGACGCCGTTAAGCATATTCCCGCCTGGTTTTACAAAGAGTGGATTGAGCACGTCCAGGAGGTCGCCGACCAGCCGCTGTTTATCGTGGCGGAATACTGGTCCCACGAGGTGGATAAACTTCAGGCCTATATTGACCAGGTCGAAGGCAAAACCATGCTGTTTGATGCCCCCCTGCAGATGAAATTTCACGAGGCGTCACGTCAGGGCCGGGATTACGACATGAGCCAAATCTTCACCGGTACCCTGGTGGAAGCCGATCCGTTTCATGCGGTCACCCTCGTCGCGAACCATGACACTCAGCCTCTGCAGGCGCTGGAAGCCCCGGTCGAAGCCTGGTTCAAGCCGCTGGCCTACGCGCTAATCCTGCTGCGGGAAAATGGCGTGCCGAGCGTCTTTTATCCGGATCTCTTCGGCGCCAGCTATGACGACACGGGAGGAGACGGTGAAACGTACCATATTGATATGCCGGTCATTGAGCAGCTTCACGAGCTGATCCTCGCGCGTCAGCGTTTTGCGCACGGCGTGCAGACGCTGTTTTTCGACCATCCTAACTGCATTGCCTTCAGCCGCAGCGGCACGGATGACGATCCCGGCTGCGTGGTGGTGATGTCAAACGGGGACGATGGTGAAAAAGTGATTTGTCTTGGGGAAAACTACGGCAACAAAACGTGGCGGGATTTTCTCGGCAATCGCGAAGAAACCATCACTACGGCGGCGGATGGCGAAGGCACTTTTACCTGCAAAGGCGGAAGCGTGAGCGTGTGGGTAATAGAGGATGCGCTGTAGAAACAATGCCGGGTGGCGCTGACGCTTACCCGGCCTACGGGACGGTACTTTTGTAGGCCGGGTCAGGCGAAGCCGCCACCCGGCAAAAAAACGGCTACGGAAGCTTACTCGCCAGCGGATTCTTGCTCAGGTAATCGGCACACTCAACCGTTGGACGATCGACCTTCTGCAGCTCCAGCCCGTCGTACTCAAGCGTCAAGCCATCGCGCTCCAGCGGATAGATATCGAGCTTACGCGTCACGTTGTAATAACTGTCTGAACGCAGCATGATTTTACCCGGCACGGCAATCACGCGCTGCCACTGACGGCAGTCCAGCGTATCGCCCTCCTCCGTCACCACCAGCGTGGCAATCGCATTCGGGCTGACCATGTTGCTCTGCGGCCCTTTCGACTGCCAGTACCCCGCCAGATGCGCCGGGACAGGATGCTTAATCACGTCGTTATAGTTATCGACCTGAACGCACCCGGTCAGTGCCAGCAGCGCGCCAGCAATTGCTATTTTTTTCATCATCTTTCCTGCATTCGAAGAAAAAAATATTGTGGCATTAAAGCGCTGCGGCTGCCAGCGAAGATCGACAGGTCTTAAACCTGCATCCCCATCACTTCCTGATAGGCCGACACCAGCTTGTTACGCACCTGGATCCCCATCTGCAGAGAAACCGAGGCTTTTTGCAAATCGGTCATCACATCATTCAGCGCCACGCCCGGCTCACCGAGGGTGAACTTTTCTGCCTGAGTGCGCGCTGCAGTCTGGGTATCGCTGATACGGTCAAGAGCGGCATGCAGTTGCCCTGCGAAGCTGATGCTCGGCTGCTGATCTGCCACATTCTGATTACGGGCCGTCATCGCCGTTGCCTGCAACTGACTGATTACCCCTTCAATGCCCTGTATAGCCATGACTTTCCCCTGGATGGTTTTTTACGCGGTCAAGACTAACAGCTTGTCAATAAGATAATGGCGGTAAATAGCATGAAAAAACCAGGTTATTTGACCCATAGAAAATCACGAATCATCAAATAATGGCAGGGCCATCAATATGGAACTTTTGTCGTGTTTGCCGACCCGGGAGTCAGTTTTGTTTCTCTACACGAATAACGTAAACCACCAGGATTTAAGAGGTGCGCAATGAGTGCAACAGCATCGACAGCGCCGCAGAATAAATCACTCGAGTGGATGAACCGCCTTCGCGCGAATCCTAAAATCCCGTTGATCGTGGCAGGCGCTGCCGCAATTGCGATCCTTGTAGCGATGGTCCTGTGGGCGAAAAGCCCTGATTACCGGACACTCTACAGTAACCTTTCCGATCAGGATGGCGGCGCCATCGTCACCCAGCTTACCCAGATGAACATCCCTTATCGCTTTGCCGATAATGGCGGTGCGCTTGAGGTACCGGCAGATAAGGTGCACGAACTGCGTCTGCGTCTGGCTCAGCAGGGGCTGCCGAAGGGCGGCGCGGTGGGCTTTGAGCTGCTGGATCAGGAAAAATTCGGTATCAGCCAGTTCAGCGAGCAGGTGAACTACCAGCGAGCGCTGGAAGGTGAACTGGCCCGCACCATTGAAACATTAGGCCCAGTGAAGAGTGCCCGCGTGCACCTGGCGATGCCTAAACCTTCTTTATTTGTCCGTGAACAGAAATCACCTTCGGCTTCCGTTACCGTGAACCTCGAACCTGGCCGCGCGCTGGACGAAGGGCAAATCAGCGCGGTGACGCATCTCGTCTCCAGCGCCGTCGCCGGTCTGCCGCCGGGTAACGTAACGCTGGTTGACCAGAGCGGTCACCTGCTGACGCAATCCAATACCGCCGGTCGCGATCTCAATGACGCGCAGCTGAAATATGCCGCCGATGTCGAAAGCCGTCTCCAGCGTCGTATTGAAGCGATCCTCGGCCCGGTTGTGGGTAACAGCAACGTACACGCGCAGGTTACCGCGCAGATCGACTTCGCGAATAAAGAACAAACTGAAGAACAATACAGCCCGAACGGCGATGCGGCTCAGGCGGTAATGCGTTCACGCCAGATCAATTCGAACGAGCAGGTCGGCGGTGCATACCCAGGCGGCGTGCCGGGTGCGTTGTCTAACCAGCCGGCCCCGGCTAACGCGGCGCCGATCTCTACGCCGCCGGCCAATCAGCAGAACGGTCAGCAAAATAATCAGCAGACCACCTCAACGGCCAGTAACGCCGGTCCGCGTACCAGCAGTCGTAACGAAACCACGAACTATGAAGTGGACCGGACGATTCGCCACACTAAACTGAACGTGGGCGATATTCAGCGTCTTTCCGTTGCGGTAGTGGTGAACTACAAAACGCTGGCGGATGGCAAACCGTTGCCGCTGACCGCCGAGCAGATGAAGCAGATTGAAAACCTGACCCGTGAAGCGATGGGTTACTCCGAGAAGCGCGGCGATACCCTCAACGTGGTGAACTCACCGTTCAACTCGGTTGAAGAGACCGGCGGTGAACTGCCGTTCTGGCAACAGCAGGCGTTTATCGACCAGCTGATGTCCGCAGGACGCTGGCTGCTGGTGCTGATTGTCGCGTGGCTGCTGTGGCGTAAGGGCGTCCGTCCGCAGCTCCAGCGCCGCGCTGAAGCCGAAAAAGCGGCTCGCGAACAGATGAATGCGCGTCAGGAAACGGAAGAAGCGGTTGAAGTGCGCCTCAGCAAAGATGAACAGATGCAGCAGCGTCGTGCTAACCAGCGCATGGGCGCTGAGGTCATGAGCCAGCGCATTCGCGAAATGTCAGATAACGATCCGCGCGTCGTGGCGCTGGTCATCCGCCAGTGGATGGGTAACGAACATGAGTAATACGCTTACGGGCACCGATAAAAGCGTCATCCTGCTGATGACCATTGGCGAAGATCGCGCGGCAGAGGTGTTTAAACACCTCTCCCAGCGAGAAGTGCAAATTCTCAGTGCGGCCATGGCCAACGTGCGTCAGATCTCCAACAAGCAGCTGACTGAAGTGCTGGCAGAGTTTGAACAGGAAGCCGAACAGTTTGCCGCGCTGAACATCAACGCCAACGACTACCTCCGTTCCGTGCTGGTCAAGGCACTGGGCGAAGAGCGTGCCTCCAGCCTGCTGGAAGACATTCTGGAAACCCGCGATACCGCCAGCGGTATCGAAACGCTCAACTTTATGGAACCACAGAGTGCTGCCGACCTTATTCGCGACGAGCACCCGCAGATTATCGCCACCATCCTTGTCCACCTTAAACGTGGTCAGGCGGCCGATATTCTGGCGCTGTTCGAAGAGCGCCTGCGTCACGACGTGATGCTGCGTATCGCCACCTTCGGCGGCGTCCAGCCTGCCGCGCTGGCGGAGCTGACCGAGGTGCTGAACAACCTGCTCGACGGCCAGAACCTCAAGCGCAGCAAAATGGGCGGCGTGAGAACAGCGGCGGAAATCATCAACCTGATGAAAACGCAGCAGGAAGAGGCCGTCATTACGGCGGTTCGCGAATTCGACGGCGAGCTGGCACAGAAAATCATCGACGAGATGTTCCTGTTCGAAAACCTCGTCGAAGTGGACGACCGCAGCATCCAGCGCCTGCTCCAGGAAGTGGATTCCGAGTCGCTGCTTATTGCCCTCAAAGGCGCCGAGCAGCCGCTGCGCGAGAAATTCCTGCGCAACATGTCTCAGCGTGCGGCCGATATCCTGCGCGACGATCTTGCCAACCGCGGCCCGGTTCGTCTGTCTCAGGTGGAAAACGAACAGAAAGCCATTCTGCTTATTGTTCGTCGTCTGGCGGAAACCGGCGAGATGGTGATTGGCAGCGGAGACGACACCTATGTCTAATGAGCTGCCGTGGAAGCGCTGGACGCCGGACGATCTGGCTCCTCCCCTCTCCGAGTTCACGCCAGCCGCGATCCCGACCGAGGAGCTTGACCCGGACGTCGAGCAGCCCGAGCTGAGCGAAGAAGAGCAGCAAGCACAGATGCTGGCTCAGCTGCAAATGCAGGCGCACGAGCAGGGCTACAATGCCGGTCTGAACGAAGGCCGGCAGAAAGGTCACGAGCTGGGGTACCAGGAAGGTCTGTCGAAAGGGTTAGAGCACGGTATCGATCAGGCGCGCCAGCAGCAGGCGCCGATCCATGCCCGCATGCAGCAGTTGGTCAGCGAGTTTCAGCACACGCTGGACGCGCTGGACAGCGTGATTGCCTCGCGACTGATGCAGATGGCGCTGGAAGCCGCGCGTCAGGTGATCGGCCAGACGCCCGTGGTGGATAACACGGCGCTTATCAAACAAATTCAGGGCCTGCTGCAGCAGGAGCCGCTGTTCAGCGGGAAGCCGCAGTTGCGCGTCCATCCGGACGATCTGCAGCGCGTGGAAGAGAGCCTGGGCGCGACGCTAAACTTGCACGGCTGGCGCCTGCGTGGTGACCCGTCGTTACATCACGGCGGCTGCAAAGTCTCTGCCGACGAAGGCGATCTGGATGCCAGCGTCGCCACCCGCTGGCAGGAACTGTGCCGCCTGGCGGCACCGGGAGTCGTCTGATGACTGCGCGCCTCACCCGCTGGCTCACCACGCTCGACAACTTTGAGACGAAGATGGCGCAACTGCCATCTGTTCGTCGTTATGGGCGACTGACGCGCGCCACCGGTCTGGTACTGGAGGCCACCGGCCTGCAGCTGCCGCTGGGCGCGACCTGCGTGATCGAGCGTCAGGACGGTCTGGAAACGCGTGAAGTGGAAAGCGAAGTGGTCGGGTTCAACGGCCAGCGCCTGTTCCTGATGCCGCTTGAAGAGGTGGAAGGCATTCTGCCCGGCGCGCGCGTGTATGCCAAAAACACGTCTGGCGACGGGCTGCAAAGCGGGAAGCAGCTGCCGCTTGGCCCTGCCCTGCTGGGCCGCGTGCTGGACGGCAGCGGGAAGCCGCTCGACGGACTGCCCTCCCCGGACACCACCGAAACCGGCGCGCTGATCACCCAACCGTTTAACCCTCTGCAGCGAACCCCTATCGAGCATGTGCTCGACACCGGCGTGCGCCCGATTAACGCCCTGCTGACCGTGGGACGCGGGCAACGTATGGGCCTGTTCGCCGGGTCAGGCGTGGGTAAATCCGTCCTGCTCGGCATGATGGCGCGCTACACGCAGGCTGATGTGATCGTTGTAGGTCTGATTGGCGAACGTGGTCGTGAAGTAAAAGACTTTATTGAAAACATTCTGGGAGCGGAAGGCCGCGCCCGCTCGGTGGTCATCGCCGCGCCGGCAGACGTGTCGCCGCTGCTGCGTATGCAGGGTGCCGCGTATGCCACCCGTATTGCCGAAGATTTCCGCGACCGCGGCAAGCACGTGCTGCTGATCATGGATTCCCTGACCCGCTACGCGATGGCGCAGCGTGAAATCGCGCTGGCCATCGGTGAGCCACCGGCGACCAAAGGCTACCCGCCTTCGGTATTCGCCAAACTCCCTGCCCTCGTTGAGCGCGCGGGGAACGGCATCAGCGGCGGCGGTTCCATCACCGCGTTCTATACGGTACTGACGGAAGGCGATGACCAGCAGGACCCGATTGCCGACTCCGCGCGCGCGATCCTTGACGGTCATATTGTGCTGTCGCGTCGTCTGGCCGAAGCCGGACACTATCCGGCCATTGATATTGAAGCCTCTATCAGCCGCGCAATGACGGCGCTGATAACCGAGAAGCATTACGCCCGCGTGCGTAACTTTAAACAACTCCTCTCCAGCTTCCAGCGCAACCGCGATCTGGTCAGCGTGGGGGCGTATGCCAAAGGCAGCGACCCGATGCTCGACAAAGCGATTACCCTGTGGCCGCAGCTGGAGGCATTTTTGCAACAAGGCATTTTTGAACGCGCCGACTGGGAAGATTCAATTCAGGCACTGGAGCTGATTTTCCCGCAGGTGTAACACAGGTGGAGGGCGAAGGTCATGGCGCAAAACAGCGCGTTATCAACGCTGAAAGATCTGGCTGAAAAAGAAGTTGATGATGCCGCATTGCAGCTTGGCGCAATGCGACGCGGGTGCCAGCAGGCTGAAGAACAGTTGAAGATGTTGATCGACTATCAGCATGAATATCGCACCAACCTCAATACCGATATGACACAGGGCATTGGAAGCCAGCGCTGGATTAACTATCAGCAGTTTATCCAGACGCTGGAGAAGGCGATAGATCAGCATCGCCAGCAACTTAACCAGTGGACCCAGAAAGTCGATACCGCGCTGAATTTCTGGCGTGAGAAGAAGCAGCGGCTGCAGGCCTGGCAGACTTTACAGGACCGACAGATCGCGGCAACGACCCTGGCGGAAAACCGTCTGGATCAGAAGAAAATGGATGAGTTTGCCCAGCGCGCATCAATGAGGAAACCGGAATGATCACACTGCAACAACTGCTGATGAGCGACAGCGACCTGTCAGGCGGCATGCAAACAGGGAAAGGCACCGACGGTGCACAGGACTTTCTCTCTCTGCTGGCGGGCGCCCTGTCGGACGCAACGGGCAAGGGCAAAGATGCGCCGCTGACCCTGGCTGACCTGAAAGCCGCCGGTAGTAAGCTGTCAAAAGTGGCTCAGGACGCCAAAGGGGATACCACCCTGCAGGCCAAAATTGCCGACCTGCTCTCGCGCCAAACCGCGTTGAATGGCAATGAAACGTCGCCCATCACCTCGCTTGATACGCTGGTTTCCGGGCTGGTTCCGCTGTCTAAAGGTGACGCACTGAAGACGCTCAATGCGGCAAACAGCAAGGATGACGGTAAAAGCGAGCTGAGCGAAGAAGAACTGGCCGGATTGAGCGCCCTGATGGCGATGCTGCCGCACCAGCAAACTACCGCCTCTCGCGTGGCGGGCAGTGACGGCGTTTCGGCCACCGCAACGCTGAATTCCGCGACGCTTTCGCACAATGGTGCGGACCAACCGTCCCTGAACGCGCCTGCGGGAAGCCATGATAAAGCGCAGAATTCTACGCCTTATCAGAGCCAGGTGAAAAATAACGAACTTGCCCTGTCGGGCAACGCGCCGACAACCCCGGCCCTGGCCGCAGCGGCAGAGAAGCAGGAGCTCGCCAGTTCCTCCTCCTCAGCCTCCCCAACGGCTACCCTGGCACCGATTATGTCCAGCCATGCTACCAGTCAGACGGCCGCCACCGTCGCCACCGCGCCGGTGTTAAGCCAGCCTCTGGGCACCCACGAATGGCAGCAATCCCTGAGCCAGCACATCACCCTGTTCACTAAGCAGGGCCAGCAGACAGCCGAGCTGCGTCTGCACCCGGAAGATCTGGGTCAGGTGCAAATTTCGCTTAAGCTGGATGATAACCAGGCGCAGCTGCAGATGGTCTCTGCGCACAGCCATGTTCGTGCGGCACTGGAAGCCGCGCTGCCGGTACTGCGGACCTCACTGGCGGAGAACGGCATTCAGCTTGCGCAGAGCAGCGTCAGCAGCGAGAGCTTTGCCGGGCAGCAGCAGTCCTCATCCCAGCAGCAGCACCAGGCTTCGCGTTCCGGCAACGCCGGCGGTTTTAATGAAGAGAGCGATGAGCTACTGCCTGTTCCTGCTGCCCTGCAATCCGCCGCACGCGGTAACAGTGCCGTAGACATCTTCGCCTAAACGCCAGAGGTAGCGTGATTATCCCCGTCTTTTCCACGCTTTGACGACAGCAGGACACGGGATAATCACCTTATTAAGCTGTACCGAAACAGGAAGCTCGTATCAGATGACTGACTCCGCTATCACCAAAAAAAGTAAGCGCTCCATCTGGATCCCGCTGCTGGTGTTGATCACGCTCGCCGCCTGCGCCACCGCGGGCTATAGTTACTGGCGTATGCAGCAGAAACCTACCACCGCTGCAGCCAAAGCTGAAGCGCCGCCTCCGCCGGCTCCAGTTTTCTTCCCGCTGGATACCTTCACCGTCAATCTGGGTGATGCGGATCGTGTGCTTTATGTTGGCATTACGCTGCGCCTGAAAGATGAAGCCACTCGTTCACGTCTGAACGATTACCTTCCGGAAGTGCGCAGCCGCCTTCTGCTGCTGTTCTCTCGTCAGGACGCTTCGACGCTGGCCACCGATGTGGGTAAGCAAAAGCTGGTCGACGCCATTAAACAAACGCTGGCGACCCCGCTGGTAAACGGCCAACCTAAGCAGGAAGTCACTGACGTTCTGTATACAGCATTCATTCTGCGGTAACGACATGGGCGACAGTATTCTTTCTCAGGCAGAAATCGATGCGCTGCTCAACGGCGACAGCGATAACAATGATGATCCTAAACCGGGTATTGGCGGCGATAGCGATATTCGTCCCTATGACCCGAATACCCAGCGTCGCGTGGTACGTGAACGTCTGCAGGCGCTGGAGATCATTAACGAACGTTTTGCACGTCAGTTCCGTATGGGGCTGTTTAACCTGCTGCGTCGTAGCCCGGATATCACGGTCGGTGCGATCCGCATTCAGCCGTATCATGAGTTTGCCCGCAACCTGCCGGTGCCAACCAACCTTAACCTGATTCATCTGAAGCCGCTGCGCGGCACCGGTCTGGTGGTGTTTTCCCCAAGCCTGGTGTTCATCGCGGTGGATAACCTGTTCGGCGGCGACGGGCGTTTCCCGACCAAAGTAGAAGGTCGTGAATTCACCCACACCGAACAGCGCGTCATTAACCGCATGCTGAAGCTGGCGCTGGAGTCCTACAGCGACGCGTGGAAAGCGATTAACCCGCTGGAAGTGGAGTACGTCCGTTCTGAGATGCAGGTGAAATTTACCAATATCACCACCTCCCCGAACGATATCGTCGTTAACACCCCGTTCCACGTAGAGATCGGTAACCTGACCGGCGAGTTCAACATCTGCCTGCCGTTCAGCATGATCGAACCGCTGCGCGAGCTGCTGGTTAACCCGCCGCTGGAGAACTCCCGCAACGAGGACCAGAACTGGCGTGAGAACCTGGTCCGCCAGGTCCAGCATTCGCAGCTTGAGCTGGTGGCGAGCTTCGCCGATATCCCGCTGCGGTTATCTCAGATCCTGAAATTACAACCCGGTGATGTTTTGCCGATAGAAAAACCCGACCGCATTATTGCCCATGTGGATGGTGTCCCCGTGCTGACAAGCCAGTACGGCACGATTAACGGTCAGTATGCGTTACGCGTTGAGCACTTGATCAACCCGATTTTGAATTCGCTGAATGAGGAACAGCCCAAATGAGTGACATGAACAATCCGTCCGATGAAAACAGCGGAGCACTGGACGATCTGTGGGCTGACGCGTTAAACGAGCAAAAAGCGACCCCGGCCAAAAGTGCAGCGGATGCCGTATTCCAGCAGCTCGGCGGCGGTGATGTCAGCGGCACGCTGCAGGACATCGACCTGATTATGGATATCCCGGTTAAGCTGACCGTTGAACTGGGACGCACCCGTATGACCATTAAAGAGCTACTGCGCCTGACGCAGGGTTCCGTGGTGGCCCTTGACGGTCTGGCCGGTGAGCCGCTGGATATTCTGATCAACGGCTATCTGATTGCTCAGGGTGAAGTGGTGGTGGTGGCCGATAAATACGGCGTACGTATCACCGACATCATTACCCCGTCTGAACGTATGCGTCGTCTGAGCCGTTAAGCATGAAAACCCAGGCAACACTATCGCAACCTTCTGCCGTTCCCGGCTCGCCTCTGCTCCAGGTGAGCGGGGCGTTGTTCGGTATTATTGCCTTTATTCTTATCGCCGCCTGGCTGGCGAAGCGCTTTGGCCTTGCGGGTAAAACCGCCGGTGCCCGCGGCCTGAAAGTCAGCGCCAGCACCACGCTGGGGCCACGCGAACGCGTGGTCATCGTCGAGGTGGACGACGCGCGTCTGGTTCTGGGCGTAACGGCCTCAAACATCAGCGTATTACATAAACTGCCGCCCGCCCCTGCTGTGGTGGACGAGCGCGCAGACGCCCCTGCGGATTTTCAGTCCGTCATGAAGAGTTTGCTTAAGCGTTCCGGGAGATCCTGATGCGCCGTTTGTTATCCCTGACGCTTGCGGGCGTTGGCCTGTTTGCTCCCGCGGTTTATGCACAGCTGCCCGGTCTGGTCTCCACCCCTCTAGCGGGCGGCGGACAAAGCTGGTCCCTTCCGGTCCAGACGCTGGTGTTCATCACCTCGCTGACGTTTATTCCAGCCATCCTGCTGATGATGACCAGCTTCACCCGCATCATCATCGTCTTTGGTCTGCTGCGAAACGCGCTGGGCACCCCTTCCGCACCGCCAAACCAGGTTCTGCTTGGACTGGCACTGTTTTTGACCTTCTTCATTATGTCGCCGGTGATCGATAAGATTTATACCGACGCCTACCAGCCGTTCAGCGAAGATAAAATCTCCATGCAGGAGGCGCTGGATAAAGGCGCGCAGCCGCTGCGAGAGTTTATGCTGCGCCAGACGCGCGAAGCCGACCTTGCCCTCTTTGCCCGCCTGTCCAACACCGGCGAGCTGCAAGGACCGGAATCTGTGCCAATGCGTATTCTTCTGCCTGCCTATGTCACCAGCGAGCTGAAAACCGCGTTCCAGATTGGCTTTACCATCTTTATTCCGTTCCTGATTATCGACCTGGTGATCGCCAGCGTCCTGATGGCGCTCGGGATGATGATGGTGCCACCCGCGACCATTGCCCTGCCCTTTAAGATCATGCTTTTTGTGCTGGTCGACGGCTGGCAGCTGCTGGTCAGCTCGCTGGCGCAGAGTTTCTACAGTTAAGGAACGGCAATGACACCCGAATCGGTCATGATGATGGGCACGGAGGCGATGAAAATCGCGATTGCTGTTGCCGCTCCGCTGCTGCTTGTCGCGCTGGTTACCGGTCTGATTATCAGTATTCTGCAGGCCGCCACGCAGATTAACGAAATGACGCTGTCATTCATCCCGAAAATCATCGCCGTGTTCGTGGCGATTATCGTGGCCGGACCGTGGATGCTGAACCTGTTGCTGGACTATATGCGCAACCTGTTTACCAATCTGCCGTACATCATCGGCTGACCTGACGATGCTGCATTTCACCAGCGACCAGTGGGTTCAGTGGCTCGGCGTCTATTTCTGGCCGATGCTGCGCATCATGGCGCTGATCTCCACCGCCCCCATTCTTAGCGAGAAATCGATACCCAAGCGCGTCAAGGTGGGACTGGGCATTATCATCTCCATTATCGTCGCCCCCTCTCTCCCCCCTGTGGATATTCCGATCTTCTCGGCGAACGCGGTGTGGGTCGCCCTGCAGCAGGTGATGATTGGCGTCGCCGTCGGCTTTACCATGCAGCTCGCCTTCGCCGCGGTGCGTACCGCAGGGGAACTGATCGGCCTGCAGATGGGGTTATCGTTCGCCACGTTTGTTGATCCCGGTAGTCATCTCAACATGCCCGTGCTGGCGCGCATTATCGATCTGCTCGCCATGCTGCTGTTCCTGTCATTCAACGGCCATCTGTGGCTTATCTCCATGCTGGTTGATACGTTCCATACGCTGCCGATTGGCGAAAATCCGGTGAATAGCAACGCTTTCCTGGCGCTCACCCGCGCGGCGGGGCTGATCTTCCTGAACGGGCTGATGCTGGCGCTGCCGATCATCACCCTGCTGCTGACCGTCAACCTGGCATTAGGTTTACTGAACCGAATGGCGCCGCAGCTTTCGGTGTTTGTCATTGGTTTTCCGCTGACGCTGACGGTTGGAATTTTATTAATGTCATTACTGATGCCACTTATCGCTCCCTTCTGTGAACATTTATTCGGCGAGATATTCAACCTGTTAGCGGATATTGTCAGCGAACTGCCTCGTAAATAATAGCCCGCACTGTTGCTACTGTCTTTCTGAGGATATTCCTAAAATAAAACGCGAAAAACATCTTCCAGGATATATCTGACGCGGTTTAATTGTTTCTAACCATCTCACAATACTTAATATTTACTTTACTTTAAGAAGATTCCTGGCAAATTATACGTAACTTTACGGGATAGTGAGTCCGCCTGAAAGTCTTTGTCATGCTCACAGGTTTATTATTTTTTTCCATCCCGTATGGCTGTTTTGAGCTCTCAGGCAGATGGTGAATTATCGTTACGCATTGAGTGAGGGTATGCCATGTCAACGATCATTATGGATTTATGCAGCTACACCCGGCTAGGGTTAACCGGGTACCTGGCAAGCAGAGGGGTAAGAAAGAGAGACATCAACGATGCACACACCGTTGACGAACTCGCAGCCGCTTGTGACGAACTAAAACCAGGCGTGGTGTTTATTAATGAGGACTGTTTCATTCACGATCCAGCCAACAGTCAGCACATTAAGCAAATCATTAATCAGCATCCTAAAACCCTGTTTATTGTTTTTATGGCGATCGCGAATATCCATTTCGATGAGTATTTGTTGGTCCGTAAAAATTTATTGATCAGTTCTAAATCGATTAAACCCGAGTCGCTGGATGACATTCTGGGTGATTATTTGAATAAAGAAGTTAAGAATGTAGGAGCGGTTAACTTACCCACCCTATCATTAAGCAGGACTGAATCAAGTATGCTGCGAATGTGGATGGCGGGACAAGGAACTATTCAGATCTCGGACCAGATGAATATTAAAGCGAAAACCGTTTCGTCACACAAAGGAAATATTAAACGGAAAATTAAAACGCATAATAAGCAAGTGATCTACCACGTGGTACGCCTGACCGATAATGTGACGAACGGGATTTTCGTCAACATGCGTTAGTCGCTTAAGACCCTGTGCACCCTACCTTTGATCTCTGGCCTGGCCAGAGATTTTTGCTTCTATGAGGTTGTCGGGCACGCGCTGTGCTACCCGACGCCGTGCTAGTCAGCTTTCTCAACAAAAATGCCGTCCGGATGCCCCAGTTCGTTAAAAAACCAGATGCCGAGCGGGTAGTCTTCCAGTGATACCAGATACATTGTACCTTCGCTAAACTCTTCAATTGCCAGCACCACGCCCGGGCGGCGTGGCCCACCGTCCGTTTTAACCGTTACCCGATCGTTGACCTTCATACATTCCTCCTCTGGTTTTGAGCCAGTGTAGAACAAAACGCAAAAACACACATCGCCGCCCGGCGTGAATGGCGTTTTTATCTACAGTCTATACTTAGCGATGGACCCGGCTGAATGAGGAACCCCGCAATGAAGACCGATAAAGAGTACAGCGACACCATCAAGCGCGAAGTCGAGGTGGATGTCGATGCCCTGCTGGCCGCCATCAATGAGATCAGTGAGTCAGAAGTCCGCAGGACGGACGACAATTCGGACCGCGTCATTGTTAACGGAAGGGATTATCACACCTATCGTGAGCTGGCCGAGGCCTTCGAGCTTGATATTCACGACTTTAGCGTGTCTGAAGCCAATCGGTAGGGCGAAAAAAATCCCGGTCATGGGGATGACCGGGATCAAAACTTGCTTATGCAAGAAGCACTTGAAAATTCGTTACACCAGGAAATCTGATGTACACGCCACACTATCCCCAACGAATTTGTCTGACAAGCATATATTCTTAGGATGAATATAATATTTTTAACATAATGCTTTTTGTTATGAGCAATAACATACGCCGAATGCGGGTTTGCCAGGGACTGTTCCCATTTCTCCTGTTAACACTTCGGTTATTTTTTAGGAATTTTCTTAGAACGCAACGCAGCTATCACGGGAGTCACTATGCCTTCACTGCGGGATACCTTGCTGATTTTTTCTGACCTGGATGGCTCGTTGCTGGATATTCATACCTATGAGTGGCAGCCCGCAATGCCCTGGCTGGACAGGCTACTGGATAATCAGATACCGGTCATTCTCTGCAGCAGCAAGACCGCGGCAGAGATGCTGGATATCCAGCAGGATCTGGGTCTGGAAGGCCTGCCTTTTATTGCCGAGAACGGCGCGGTAATTCAGCCTGACGTGCGTTGGGAGAAGGTTCAGCGCCAGATCAGGGGGATGACGCACCGGGATATTCGCCCGCGGGTCGAACACATTCGCCTGCAGACGGGCTTTAAGTTCACCACCTTTGACGACGTGGACGATCGCGTTATTAGCGAGTGGACCGGACTGACGCGCTACCGTTCGGCGCTTGCCCGCAAGCATGAAGCATCCGTCACGCTCATCTGGCGCGATACCGACGAGAAACTGGTTCAGTTTGAAGAGCAGCTGGCGCACAGCGGTCTGAAATGCCTGCAGGGAGCGCGCTTCTGGCATATTCTGGACGCCCGCTGCGGTAAGGACGTGGCGGTTAACTGGCTGATTGCGCAGTACCGCGAGCAGGAAGAGATCGAACCCACCACGCTGGGGCTCGGCGACGGCCCTAATGATGCACCGTTGCTCGACAGCGTTGACTTCGCGGTGGTCATCAAGGGGATTAACCGCCAGGGCATCACGCTACGGGACGATAACCCCGGGCGGGTTTATCACACCCGGCAGCCCGGCCCCGCGGGCTGGCAGGAGGGACTGGATCACTTCCTGTCCTAATCCCGCCAGACGACCCGGTTACGGCCGCACTGTTTGGCCTGATACAGCCGGGCATCCGCCACGGACTGCAGCTGTTCAAACTCGTAGTTACCCGCTTCATCCGCGCTGCTGACCCCCAGCGATGCGCTGATGCGCAGAGTCGTGCTCTTCTTCACCAGGATCTCCTTGCTGTCGATCCGGCAGCGAATGCGGTCCGCGACGCCTCTCGCCTCTTCCAGACCGATCCCCGGCAGGACAACGCAAAACTCTTCCCCGCCTACACGCCCTGCCACATCATTTTTGCGTAGCGCGCTGGCAATCAGTCCTGCTGTATGCGATAGCACCTTATCACCGGCCTGATGGCCGAAACGGTCGTTGATGTTCTTAAAATGGTCGAGATCGATCTGAATCACCGAGAACGGCAGCGACTGCTGGCGACAGGTTTCCGCCAGCAATTTTGCGCGATCGAACAGCGCGCCGCGGTTATTCAGCCGGGTAAGCGGATCATGCCAGGCCTGCCACTGGAGCGAGTGCTGAAGCGTGTACATGTTACTCACCATCCGACGGATCACCAGCCACGAGATCAACAGCATGGCGGTAAAGAGCGCCCACAGCAGCGCCAGAACAATACTGATGCTGCCGAAGTCGTCCTGCACTCCTTCGTGCAGGGTGTGGATCCGCAGGACAACGCCATCGAAGTGATCGAGCCGCTCCCAGCTAACGAAACGGCTTCCGAGGCGGATCCCGCCGCCGGTAGCGTGCTCAATAGCCTGCGCAATCTGCGCCGTTTCGCGTTCGTCAAAATGGTTAACCGCGTTTTCCGCGTGGGCTGAGGTGGCAATCATATTGAGCCGGGTATCGTACAGCTGATACTCCCCCTCCGTTCGATCTTCCGTCGCATCGGCCAGCAGACGCTGCATCGTGCTCAACGTAAAATCCATCGCCACGACGCCATACCAGTAATGATCGAAATAGATGGGAACGCTGGCGGTGATCGTACGTTCATCATTGGTCCAGGATGAAGGGGTAGAGATAAACCAGCGCACCGCGCGAGCGCGATTGTTCCGTTCCGACTGCTGGGTAAACCAGGACTGCGTGACCAGATGATAATAGCGGGAGGTGATATCACCCGCCTGGTCAGGTGTATCCGTGGAAACGAAAAATCCGGCGCGGGACACGTAGATCACGCGCGCTTCCGTTTGCACTCTCGATGACGCCAGCCTGAGCAGATACCCCACTTCGAGCGCGGCAGAAATTTCGTGGCTGAGGCGCTCGGCGTCACGATTCAGAAGCGTGGTTTTTTCGACGAACGCGTCCGAAACGCCATTAATGGGAAGGGTGCGTTTTTTATCAACGGCAAGCTGCCAGGTGGGGAGCGTGCGGACGGTGTTAAAGCGTGACACCGCGTTCTGTAATGCATCAAATGCCAGCGGCGTCTGGATTGCATCACGCATGCCCTGACGGAACAACAGCATCCTGTCCACGCTGTTCTGTAACTGCCTGTCCAGCGAACTGGCCACCGTATCCAGATGGTTGCGCTGGCTGGAGATATACGCCTCTTCGAGGACCACCACCTCACGCCAGGTCAGGAGCGTGGAAAACACCAAAACGACCAGAAAACAGAGATTAACAATCAACCCCGGATTGCTACGCTTATGCAGCCATTGCAAAAATGATTGTCTTACAACAAAGGTATCGCGCTGCACACACACTCCATGATGACGGCCTTACACCCGGTACGTGAGATAAAAACGCCCGGCAAAGCCGGGCGTTATGTGATTAAGCCTTGTCCCGCTGGTGCTGCCCGTCCCCCGGCTGAAGCTCATCTTCACGAAATGCTTCCCGCTTGATGCTATAGCCATCGTGCCACCGACATTCCACCATTCCGCTGGAAAACCCGGTGACAATCATACGTGGGCCGCCCTTCTTAGGCTTAACTTCATCACTGACCAAAAAGACCATACCTGCCTCCTGTATCAGGGTGAAACTGTTTCAATTTAGACGAGGAATGGTCTTTTTGCATCCCACAACGGGTAACAATTAGTGCGACGTGCCGCGTATTTTTTCAACCAGCTTCACCGCCGCGACCACGATAGCGCCAATGATAAAGCCCAGCACCAGATTCAGCAGCGTGGGCAGAATCGCCGCGACAACGGCACCCTGCGTCGAGGAAAAATGTTCGATAGCATGGTGCAGCGGCGCAATGCCGTGAACCACGATCCCGCCGCCCACGAGGAACATCGCCAGCGTGCCCACTACCGACAGACTCTTCATCAGCCACGGAGCCAGCACCAGCAGGCTTTTGCCGATGCCTCTTGCTACCGCGCTCGACTTTTCTTCCAGCCAGTAGCCGATATCATCCAGCTTCACGATCAGTCCCACCAGGCCGTACACGCCTACGGTGACCAGAATGGCGATGCCGGAGAGGATAAGAACCTGATTCAGGAGCGGTGCGTCGGACACGATGCCCAGCGTAATGGCGACAATCTCCGCGGACAGGATAAAGTCGGTCCGAATGGCGCCTTTGACCTTATCGCGCTCGAAGGTTTTCGGATCCTGCGCGGCCAGCGCTTCAAGACGCTGCTGGCGCATCTCCGGCGTATCGCTCTGCTTGCGCGCGCTAAAGGAGTGCAGAACCTTCTCCACGCCCTCGAAGCAGAGAAATGCCCCGCCAATCATCAGTAACGGCGTGATGGCCCAGGGAATGAATGCGCTGATCAGCAGCGCCAGCGGCACCAGAATCACCTTATTCAGGAAGGAACCTTTTGCTACGCCCCACACCACCGGCAGTTCACGGTTTGCCCTTACCCCACTCACCTGCTGGGCGTTAAGCGATAAATCATCTCCCAGCACGCCTGCGGTTTTCTTCGCCGCCAGTTTTCCCATCACTGAAATGTCATCCAGTAAGGTGGCAATATCATCCAGCAATGTTAATAAGCTACTTCCTGCCAAAATCTTAATCCTTCATTTTTTGGTAATTAAGTGAATAGTATGGAGCAAAAGCGCCAACCCGGAAACAGGCACCTGACGTCAACAAAAAATTCACATCCGCTACACAATTAAAGGGCTCGCCAGCGCGATAGTTTTCGCGTTTACTATCAGCGAACTTTTTATTTCGTCGTGAGGGATTATGCGTTTCCGGCAACTGCTACCGCTCATCGGGGCACTCTTTTCGCTGTACATCATCTGGGGTTCAACCTACTTTGTCATTCGCATCGGCGTGGAAAGCTGGCCGCCGCTGATGATGGCGGGCATTCGCTTCCTCTCGGCGGGCATCCTGCTGCTGGCCTTCCTGCTGCTGCGCGGGCATAAGCTTCCCCCACTGCGCCCGATGCTGAACGCCGCCCTGATCGGCCTGCTGCTGCTGGCGGTGGGTAACGGGTTTGTGACGATTGCCGAGCACCAGAAGGTCCCGTCCGGGATCGCCGCCGTGGTCGTTGCCACCGTACCGCTGTTTACCCTCTGCTTTAGCCGCCTTTTCGGTATCCGCACCCGCAAGCTGGAATGGCTGGGGATCGGTATTGGCCTGGCCGGCATTGTTCTGCTCAACAGCGGCGGTAACCTGAGCGGGAATCCGTGGGGCGCGGTGATTATCCTGATCGGCTCGATGAGCTGGGCGTTTGGTTCCGTCTACGGTTCGCGTATCGAACTGCCGACCGGCATGATGGCAGGCGCGATAGAGATGCTCGCCGCGGGGATTGTCCTGCTGCTGGCCTCCGCGCTGACGGGAGAAACGCTGACCGCGCTGCCGGACCTGTCGGGCTTTCTCGCGGTAGGGTATCTGGCGCTGTTTGGCTCTATCATCGCCATTAATGCCTATATGTTCCTGATCCGCAACGTCTCTCCGGCTGTCGCCACCAGCTACGCCTACGTCAACCCGGTCGTGGCCGTGCTGCTCGGGACGGGACTGGGGGGAGAAACGCTCTCACCTGTGGAATGGATTGCTCTTGGGATCATCGTGTTTGCCGTCGTGCTGGTCACGCTGGGCAAATATCTGCTGCCGGCAAAACCGGTCGTCACCCCTTGCGAGGTGGAAAAGCCGTAAGCAGGTGAATGCCCTGCGTGTCGATCTGCGCGGTCTGGCCGCCGCCGCAGATCCACTCTTCCAGCCGTTCGCTCAGATCGGCATCGTTCAGCTTTAATCTGCCTCTCAGCGCACACTCCCAGACGATCAGCACCCGCCAGCCCTGCGCCAGCAGCGTGGTCAGATCCCGCTTGTCGCGCTCGACGTTCTTGCCAATCTTATCCAGCCAGAAATCGGTGCGCGTCGCCGGGACTTTAAACAGGTAGCAGTCATGATGGTGCCAGAAACAGCCGTGGGTAAAGATGATGCACTGCCAGGCGTCGATGACGAAATCGGGGCGACCCACAAGCGCGGGATCCTGCACGCGGAAGTCAAACCCCGCCTGCGTCAGCAGCCCGGCCAGTCGCTTTTCGATGGCGGTGTCACGCGTGCCGATGGCACGCATGTTTTTGCTGCGCGTCGCCTTATCGTGAACATCCGTCATTGACGGCCTCACCCTGACGGAGCGCCACCGCCTGTCTGATGCGCGAGGCCAGCAGTTTGGCCACAGCGGCGAACGCGGGAACCACCACCGAATTACCAAACTGGCGGTACGCCTGGGTATCCGAGACCGGAATGCGGAAGCGATAACCCTGCGGCGTTTCAAAGCCCATCAGCCGGGCGCATTCGCGGGGCGTTAAGCGTCGCGGACGGTGACGCTGATTGTACGGATCGTCAAAATCTTTTTCACCCAGTGCCTTGTCCCACCCTCTGTCGATCAGGATTTCCGCGCCGTCTTTGTAGTAGCGAGCAGACAGCGTGCGGGTCACGCTGTGCGGATCGTTCGGGTTTACCATCCCAAAACCGAAGCCGTTACCCTTTGCTTGATGTTTCTTGGCATAGCGGTAGAGGTATTTCCACAGCACCGGGGTAAGGATAAATTTCGCGTCAACGACGGGTTCCAGCAGGTCGGCCACGGTAGGACGCCGCTCGGGATACAAAGACGGGATATCCCGCAGGGTGAAATCCCCCTTGAGATTGAGATCGCGGCGGAAACCCACCAGCACGATACGTTCGCGGTGCTGGGGCAGGAAATGTTTCCCATCAATGATTTTGGGATCGTCCGCGCCCATGTCCTGTGAATCGGCCACGTCATAACCCAGCTCATCCAGCGTTTGCATGATAATGCGGAAGGTTTTCCCGCCGTCGTGGCTTTTTAAGTTTTTGACGTTTTCCAGTACAAAAATGGCCGGACGACGGGCGTCAATGATGCGCGCCACGTCAAAAAACAGCGTTCCCTGGGTATCGCAGGCGAAACCGTGGGCGCGTCCAAGCGCATTCTTTTTGGAGACGCCAGCCAGCGAGAAAGGCTGACACGGGAAGCCAGCCAGCAGCACATCATGCGCCGGGATCGTCTGACGAATGTGTTCGGCGGCCTGTTCATCGCTCACGCCGCTTTTATGGCTCAGGGTGACATCGCGGATATCCGCGTTGAAATGATGCTCGTGCGGATCGCAGTACCAGTTGGCCTTGTAGGTCCGCACGGCGTGCTTGTTCCACTCGCTGGTAAACACGCACTGTCCACCGATGGCTTCAAAACCATGACGAATGCCGCCGATACCGGCAAACAGATCGATAAAGCGGAAGGCATAGTTCGGGTGCGCGGCAGAAGGACGCGGAAGCAGGTTTTGCAGATAACGAAACTCGCCTTCACTCAAGCGACGCCCTGCTCGCTCGCTGGTCAGCAGACGTTTAAGGATCGCCGGGCTCCAGTGGCTCTCGCCGTGCGCCACCAGCAGACTGGCCAGCGTTTTAGCATCATAGATATCCAACAGCTGGCGCAGTAAGGCCTGCACCGTTGCCGTTGATTTCTCAGCCTGCGCGGGCGCGGGCTCTGTCACTGATCGATTTTCCTGCATTCTTTTAACCGGAGAATAAAGACTGGGAACAGATTACCACAGTTCAGTTGCGCAAACTGCGACGGAAGCGGTTCAACACCTGGCTATCCAGCCCGAGGCAGTCGCCGTGTAATTCGGCGCTGAGTTTCGCCATAAACTGGATCAGGAAATCGGCATTGTGACGTGCCAGTTCGCGGCCCATTTCCGTTTGCATTGTATCAGGCAATCTCAGCAGCTTGGTCTGAAAATGGTCGAGGGCAAACGCACGGTCGTCGAGGGGACGCGCATCGGCAAAGGGATCTTCGGCATCAAACAGCGGCACGCCCAGCGCGCCCGAGACGGCAAAGACGCGCGCCAGGCCAATAGCGCCTAACGCTTCCAGCCGGTCTGCATCCTGCACAATTTTGGCTTCCATACTCTGCGGCGCAATCCCGGCGCTGAAGCTGTGTGCCTCAACCGCGTGCGCAACGGCGGCAACGTGCTCTGGCGGAAAGTCCAGGAAGTCGCGGCGCAGAATGTCACCCGTCTTGCGTGCTGCCAGCTCTGATGACCGGCTGCGTTCGGGATGGTTTTTCGGCAGGCTGACAATATCGTGAAAATAGCATGCGGTCAGGATCACCAGCGGCTCTACCGTGTGGTGAACCATGATTTTTTGCGCCGTCATCCAGACCCGTCGAAAATGTGAAATATCATGTGCGGTATCGTCGGTGCTGTGGTTTTCCTCGAGCCAGCGCTCAAATCTGTGCTGCCACCGGGCAAGTTCCATCGTCATGTCCTGTTGTTTCAATGAGAATGAAATATAAAATAGCTGAATTAAAACAATTTAAAAATAGAATTCCGAAATACTTAATAATAATTACATCATATAAATTCAATTAATTAATTCACTGGAAAAATAAAGAGATCAATAGAAATATTTAGCAATATTTCATAGAATTTAATTACATTTATTTTTGAAACTAAACGACATCTTCTGGAATAGTATCGACCCTGTAATTACGGAGAGTAATTACATATATTCATATAAATTATCTTTTAAGGGAATATATAATGAAAAGAAAAGTTCTGGCAATTCTGGTACCCGCGTTATTAATGGCAGGCGCAGCAAATGCGGCTGAGATGTACAACAAAAACGGCAACAAAGTTGACCTGTACGGCAAAGTCGATGCGCGTCATACCTTCTCTGACAACCCTGGTGACGACGGCGACGAAACCTATGTGCAGATTGGTTTCAAGGGCGAAACCCAGATCGCTAACGACCTGATCGGTTACGGTCAGTGGGAATACAAAACCTACGCTAACGATACCGAAGGCGCGGGTGACAAATCATTTAACCGTCTGGCATACGCTGGCCTGAAATATGGCGAATACGGTTCATTTGATTATGGCCGTAATTACGGCGTCGTGTATGACGTAGAAGCCTGGACCGATATGCTGCCTGTATTTGGCGGTGATTCGTACACCTGGACCGATAACTTTATGAACGGTCGTGCGAACGGTCTGGCAACTTACCGTAACCAGGATTTCTTCGGCCTGGTTGAGGGTCTGAATTTCTCGCTGCAGTATCAGGGCGCGAATGAAGGTCAGGATGCAACAGAAGATCAGGAAGGCACGAAAAACGGTCATAAAGACGTACGCTTCCAGAACGGCGACGGCTTCGGCATGTCTACCTCTTATGACTTCTCTGGGGATCTCTCCGGCCTGAGCCTGGGTGCTGCGTACTCGTCTTCTGACCGTACTAACGCACAAGAAGCTGCGGGGGTGAATAATGCGCGCTTTGCCAGCGGTAAAACAGCAGAAGCATGGACCATTGGTGCGAAATATGACGCCAATAACGTCTACCTGGCAATGATGTATGCTGAAACCCGCAACATGACGCCATACGGTGATTATGGTATTGCAGATCAGACTCAGAACTTCGAAGCGGTAGCACAGTACCAGTTCGACTTCGGCCTGCGTCCATCCCTGGCATGGGTTTACTCCAGGGGCAAGGACATGACTTATCCAGGCAACGCCAGCAACCCTCAGGGTCAACATGGCGACATGGACCTGGTTAACTATATCGACCTGGGTATGACCTACAGCTTTAACAAGAATTTCTCTACCTATGTTGACTACAAAATCAACATGCTGGACAACGATGATAGCTTCTACGAAGCCAATGGTATTTCCACCGATGACATCGTTGGCGTAGGCATGACCTACCAGTTCTAATCTCCAAAAATATCAAAGGCCGCAATTGCGGCCTTTTTTATATATTCACTTTATATTACGGCGCTTCCTGCAGCGCCACGCGGATAAACCCATTATTCTGCGCCAGCAGTTCATGGGCTTTCCACGCATCCAGCCCTGTCAGCACCATTAATACCGCCGTCTTACAGTGATGGTTACAGCTCTCCAGCGCGGCTTTTGCCTCCGTCCGGCTGCATCCCCCCGCTTCCATCACAATCGCGATTTGTCGTTCAGCCCATTTGGTTGTGCCTGCCTCAAGATCCACCCGCAGGTTGCTGTAAACCCGTCCGGTTCGGACGGCCAGCCCGGTGGCGATCATCGAGAGGATCATTTTCTGCGCAATCCCCGCTTTGGTGTTGAGATAGCCTGCGACGACGTCGGCCCCCAGCTCCGGCGCGATAACCATGCTCGCCAGCTGTGCAGCTTCACTTTGCGCATCACCGGTAATAATGGCGACCGGTGAACCCAGCGACCACGCATGGCGCATTGCCCCCCAGACCCACGGCGTTTTTCCGCTGACGGTCACGGCCAGCATCATATCGTGTTCACCAAACTTGATGGCCTGCAAATCGGCAACGCCGCGCTCGTAGCTCCCTTCCCCTTCTTGTGCCGTAACGGCCACCACCGGAGTTTTGCCCGGCGCATAATCATCGGCAACCTGTTGCGCAATGCGCCCTGACGGCCCAGCGCCAACGATGACCAGTCGACCGCCGTGGCTGAGCGTCGCAGCGGCGTTGTCCACCACGCGGGCGAGAGTAGGTAAACAGGGGGTAATCGCAGCAGAAATGAGTGCATCATCCTGGTGAATGACTTTCAGCATGTCCAGCGTGGACAATCTATCAATATTCATCGTGCTGGCGTGCCGTCTTTCCTTGACCGAACCGGTAAGCATAATGCTCATAAACAGCCTCCTTATTATGAGTACCCACACACTATAAAGTGTTTTATATAGATGACCTGCGAGGAGGGTCACGAAAAGAGGACCCAATCCACGCCTTTACATGGCTTTAAGAAAAGCGCGTCATCGGCGATAATTACCCCTTTCTTAATCCTCGCGGAGTGTTGATGAGCGATTTGCAGCCTTTCCTTTCGACGCGCAAGCGCCCCATGAAACTGAACACGCTGGTCACGTTGATGGTGTGCGCGATTATTGCCTCTGTGCTGCTGGTGGTCTTTGCGCTCTACTCCGTACAGATCACCCGGGCGACCCGCGATGATGTTAAAGACACTGCGCTCGGCATTGCCCGCACCCTCGCCGACAGCCCCGAGATACAGCGCGGCCTGATGCAGGCACCGCAGGAGAATATTATTCAGCCCATCGCCCAGGCGGTGACGAAGCGAAACGATCTGCTGTTCACCGTGGTCACCGATATGCGCGGGATCCGCTATTCACACCCGAACGAGGCGCTGCTGGGGCTGCATTTTATCGGTGATGATTTAACCCCCGCGCTGGAAGGCAAAGAGAACGTATCGGTTAACCGGGGCGCGCTCGCCGAAGCGCTACGCGTTTTTACGCCCGTCTACGACGGCCAGCACGAGCAGATCGGCGTGGTGGTGGTCGGTATCTCCCTGAATAAGGTTGAAGAGCAGATTGCCCGCGGGCGGTTAAACGCCGTCTGGACCATTTTATTCAGTATTTTTATGAGCTCTATGGCAATTTGGGGCCTGGTGCGGGTACTGAAACGCATCCTGTTCGGACTCGAACCTTACGAAATTTCCGCCCTGTTCGAACAGCGTCAGGCGATGCTGCAGTCGCTTCGCGAGGGGGTGCTGGCCGTCGATATTCACGGACGGGTGACGATGATCAACCAGACCGCCAGAGAAATATTGCTTCTCCCCTCCGGCAAGCAGACCGAAAACGCCAGCGCGCCCCTGCTGGCCAGCCTGCGTGAAGTCTCGAAGACGGGCGTCGCGCGCCAGGATCAGGAGATCAGCTGTAACGGGCGTCTGTTGCTGTGCAATATGGTGCCCGTTAAAAGTCAGGATCGGGTGATCGGCGCCATCACCACCTTCCGTGATAAAACGGAAATCAGCCAGCTGATGCAGCGTATTGATGGCATGGTCAATTACGTCGACGCCCTGCGCAGCCATACGCACGAGTTTATGAATAAACTGCATGTGATTCTGGGCCTGCTGCACATGAAGCGCTACGACAAGCTGGAAGAGTACATCATTCAGACGGCACAAAATTACCAGACGGATATCGGTACGATACAGAGCAAGGTAAAATCCCCGGTTATCGCCGGGTTCCTGCTGGGTAAAATCAACCGGGCGAAAGAAGCGGGCGTCACCCTGACGCTGGCAGATGAATGCCAGATACCGGATACCGCGAGTGAAGAACAGGTCGCGGTGCTGATCACCGCGCTGGGTAACCTCATTGAAAACGCGCTTGACGCGATGGAAGGACAGCAGGAAGGTGAGATCGGCCTGCTGCTGCATTATCAGAATGGCTGGCTAAGCTGTGAAGTCAGCGACGATGGCCCCGGCATTGATCCCGCTCAGCTGGAGTCTATTTTTACCAAGGGCTTCTCAACAAAAGGTGAAAACCGCGGCGTTGGGCTGTTCCTTGCTCGCCAGCAAATCCAGAACCTCGGCGGCGATATCACCGTCGAGTCTGAGCCAGGCGTATTTACCCAATTTTTTGTTCACATCCCCTGGGATAGCGAGAGGAATATCGCGTGATAAATGTATTAATTGTCGATGATGACGCCATGGTAGCCGACCTCAACCGTCTGTATGTCAACCGTGTTGAAGGTTTTAGCTGCTGCGGCGTCGCCTCCACGCTAAACCAGGCCGAGGCCATCATTAATAACCCCAGCCAGCCTGTCGATCTGGTGCTGCTGGATGTCTATATGCAGCAGGATAACGGTCTGGATCTGCTGCCCGTTATTCGCGCATCCGGTCGCCCAATCGATGTGATTATGATCTCGTCCGCTGCCGACGCCGCCACGATCCAGACCTCCATTCATTACGGCGTGGTGGATTATCTGATCAAGCCGTTCCAGTTCCCCCGCTTTGAAGAGGCGCTGAACGGCTGGAAGGCAAAGCACAATCTGATGGGTTTGCACCAGTATTATGAGCAGGCCGACGTCGACCGGCTGATCCACGGCGGGGCGCCGGAACTGGCCGACAGTAAAAAGCTGCCGAAGGGGTTAACGCCGCAAACGCTGCGCACGATTTGCCAGTGGATTGACGCTCATCCGGAGACGGAGTTTTCTACCGATGACCTGGCAAACGCCGTCAATATTTCCCGCGTGTCCTGCCGTAAATACTTGATTTGGCTCGCGCAAATCAATATTCTGTTCACCAGCATTCATTACGGCGCCACCGGCCGTCCGGTGTATCGCTACCGTCTCCAGCCGGAGCAGACCGGCCTGCTCAAGCAATACTGTCAGTAACGCGGTAGTCGTTATCCAGCAGGGTAAAGCGGAAGTGGTGCATCGAGGAGATCACCACTTCTTTTGTTTTGGTCACAAAGATTGCTTCAATATCGGGTCGCGCGCACAGGGCAGCACAGCCCTTCTCCACACCCATGCCATACATCAGCGTGGTCCAGATATCGCCGTCGATGGAGTCTTTCGAAATAATCGTCACGCTGTCCAGTTCGTTGTCCAGCGGATACCCGGTGCGCGGATCGAGAATGTGGTGATAGCGCTTGCCGTTTTGTTCGAAGTAGCGCTCATACGTTCCCGACGTCACGACGGACAGGTTCTCTACGGTCATCGTGCCGATCAGCGCGTCACCGGCGAACGGTTTTTTCAGCCCCACGCCCCAGCCGCCTTCTGGCGAGCCTAACGTCTGGATGTTTCCGCCAAGGTTGATCAGCCCCAGCTCAGCCCCCTCTTTACGAAGGTAATCACGCACCCTGTCGGCGATATAGCCTTTGGCGATGGCCCCCAGATCGATCTCCATCCCCACCCGGGTCAGAAACACGCTGCTGCTGGCCTCATCAAGGAGAACATCCTCTGGGCGGGTCATCGCCAGCAGCGACGCGATTTCATCGGCAGGCGGAACGCTGTCCCCCTGAAAACCAATCTTCCAGCGCTTCACCAGCGGACCGATCGCCAGATTAAAGGCGCTGTCCTTGAGCAGGCTTGCCGCTTTTGCACAGCGGATCAGATCAAACACCGGTCGGCTGACGGTGACCGGATGCTGCCCGGCCGCATGGTTGATATCCATCACCTGCGAGTGCGCGCGGTTAACGGTAAGCAGGTCTTCATACTGTTTGATCAGGCGAAACACGCGGGACGCGAGGGCTTCGTCATGGGAGAAGAGCTTCAGGAGGATGGGTGAGCCCATCAGGACGGCGGAGTAGCTGTAAACGCGATGGCTATCAGGCATGGTATGAGTCCTCAGATGTAGCCCCGGCAAGCACCGCGCCGCCGGGGAAAATGCCGGATAGCGCTGCGCGCATCCGGCCTACATAGCAGGTGCCTTACCTCTTTTTCGAACGCAGAGCCGCCTGATGTCCTGCAAGGGTACCAAAAATAATGATATCTGCCACCGCGTTACCGCCGATACGGTTACCGCCGTGGATCCCGCCGACCACTTCACCGGCCGCAAACGCCCCTGGCAGCACGTTGTGGTTGCTGTCCAGCACGCAGGTTTCGGTGTTGATGGTCACGCCGCCCATGGTGTGGTGCACGCCCGGCGCAATCTGAATGGCGTAGAACGGCCCTTCGTTGATCGGTGCACGCAGCGCGGTGGTACGACCAAAATCGTCATCGTGCTGTTTCTCAACGAAACCGTTGTAACGTTCCAGGGTCGCGAGGAAAGCGTGGTAATCCATGCCGAGCGCTTCCGCCAGGGCTTTCGGCGAGCTGGCGCTGGTCACGAAGCCTTTGGCAATGTACTCATCCGCGGCTTTGTTTTTGGCGCGTACGTGCTCGTCAAAGACGATGTAAGCGTATTTCTCCGGCAGCGCGATGATTGACGCCGAGACTTTATCGCGGGTCGACATTTCGTTGTAGAAGCGCTCCCCTTTCTGATTGACCAGAATCGCCCCGCCGCCGCGAATGGATTCGGAAATCAGGTACGAGGTTTTCTGCTCGACGGTTGGGTGAATTTGGATTTCGCCCATATCCACAGTGCCCGCCCCGATACGCTCCAGCAGCGCGATGCCGCCGCCGGTAGCCCCTTTGTGGTTGGTGGTGACGAACCCTTCCAGATCCGGACGGTATTTCACAACCATCTGGCTGTTGGCGCTGAAGCCGCCGGTAGCGACAATCACGCTTTTGGTTGCCACGGTGACGGTTTCGTTCTCTTCGGTGGTCAGGCGCACGCCGGTGACTTCACCGTTTTCGAAGAGAATGTCGCTGACGGAAGTATCCAGCATCACCTCGATGTTGCGTTTGTTCACGTTACGCACCAGGCCGCTAATCAGGTAACCGCCCACCGCAGAACCGTCTTTTGGACGGTGAGTACGGTCGATGCTCATCCCGCCGGTGGTGGTGATGTCGTTCAGCATAATGCCGCGGGTTGCCAGCCACTCAATTGCCTGCGGTGCGTTCTCGACGAAGCGGCGCAGCAGTTCAGGGTTGTTCTTGTTGCCGCCGCCTTTCAGGCTTTCCTGGTAGAACAGCTCTTTGCTGTCCTGAATGCCCTTCACGCGCTGGAAGCGGGTTTCAGCGGCGTTCATCCCGGCAGAGGCTTTAATGGTGTTCCCGCCGATGGTCGGCATTTTCTCGACAATCAGCACGCTCGCGCCTTCGTCGTGAGCCTGAATCGCCGCCGCCAGACCGGCGCCGCCGCTGCCGACAACGACCACGTCCACGCTGCGGGTTTCGTTCGGGTCAACGCCCTCTTCCGCTGCCAGCGCCTTGCTGGATTTCAGCATCGCTTTCGAGACCGCTTTCTTCACCGCTTCACTCTGGCTGGTTGCGCCGGTGATGGCATCCACGTGCGGGGTATTAGCGTCCAGAATGCGGGTACGGATCTCTTCAAAGCTGGTGACGAACTCAACGTCTTCGCTCGGGCCGGAGGCCAGCTCGATGTCCGCAATGCGGTCGGTTTCCAGGCTGACGTTAATCACCAGTTCGTTAGCGTCATCCTGCACTTTCTCAGCAAAGGTACCCGGTTTGAATTTGGATTCGCCCATGCTCATGTCGCGGATCATCGCTTCTACCAGCGAGAAGCGCCACAGCGGTTCAGGAATGCTCAACGCCTCGCGTTTGGTGCTGTCCATAAACAGCTCAAGGCTTTCGCCAGCCGCGATGCGGTCTGTCCAGTCAGGATAAGCGATGGTGGCGCGGCCCACGGCAATCAGGTCGTAACCGTGTTCCAGCGCTTCGTTGGCATCCGCGGCATTCACCACGCCGCCCACGCCCATGACCGGAACCTGCGCCAGCGTTTCAGAACGCATCGCGCAGTATTTTTCGATAAGCGGCGTCGGGTCCTGGGTGTCGACAATGGAAGGTCGCAGGGTGGCGCCGACGGAGAAGTGCAGGTAGTCCACGCCGCGCGCCGCCAGTTTCTCCAGCAGGTACATGGTGTCGTCAAAGCGGATGCCCGGGATTTCCATCTCTTCAGGGGAGAAGCGGTAGCCAATAATAAATGCGTCGTCCGCGTACTGACGCACCATCTTATGGGTGATATCCAGCACCGCCAGCGGGAACTTCGCGCGGTTATCGCGGCTGCCGCCCCACTCGTCATCGCGCTGGTTTGAATTCGGTGAGTAAAACTGCTGAATCAGATAGGTATTCGCCCCGTGGATTTCCACGCCGTCGAAACCGGCCTGGATGGCGCGGCGCACGGCCTCACCAAACTTGCCGATCATGCCTTCAACTTCTTCAGCGGTCAGAGCAACTGGCGTTGCGGCACCTTCACGCGGCGCAGCTACGGCGCTCGGGCCAACCGGGGTACGGCCACCAATCAGTTTCGGGTCAACCATGCGGCCGCCATGGTAGATCTGCAGCAGAGCCTTAGAGCCTTTGGACTTAATGGCCTCTGCGATTTTCGCCAGCCCGGCAATTTTCTCGTCATTATCAATACCGATTGCGCCCGGGAAGGCGAGGCCGAGATCGTCGACGAAGCAGCACTCCACAATGATGGTGCCGATACTGCCGGAACGGGCACGATAGTACTCCACCAGTTCACTGGTAACGGTGCCGTCGTAATAGCCGGTACAGGTGGTCATAGGGGCCATTAACAAACGGTTTTTCAGTTCAGTACCATTCGGTAATGTGAAGGGGCTAAGAATGCGTTCGTTAGTGCTCATAATAGAAACTCCAAACTTTAAAAATTAAGAATTCGTTATCGGATTGGTTTTTTAGTTCGTCGTTATTTGCCGATGTCATGATATTAATATAATGATTTTTTTAGCTTCTAAAGTTATTACGTTAGTTAAAAAACTATTTAATCCCTGCAATAACACAAATAACACATTGGTGTTAGCGAATGTAATTCAGTCATTCACAATAATTTAAAATTCGTTAAATGATTAATGGTAAAACCATTTCACCATAACACATAAAAACCGTTTAAAATCAATACAATGAAAAATAACAAAAGGTAAACATGTTACAAGAATGATAAAATTTACTCATAAAATACGTAATACCCACATACGCCTGAGTGGTTATTAATAAAAGCATAAAAATAACGCTGCAACTCTGTTTTTTTGATCCCGATCAATAGTTATGGCATCCAAAAGCGCAATATAAAAACATCATCATTTTTTAATTTAGCGCCTCAATAAAAGCGTTAAATTGCTATTACTGAAAATACAAAACAGCATCTTTAATAACTAAAAAAAGCAAAGAAACTTAAGAAAGTGATTTTGTTTTTCAGTGCAGCCGAATTTTTGACAACTTAAGACGTGAAACTATGAATACAAAAACTGCTGTAACGCCCCCTGTGGCGAACCAGGCATCAAATGGAAACGCAAAACGATTGCTGATGATGGCGTTACCCATCGTCGTCGCCGTACTGCTGCTGTTTGTTCCGGTACCGGAAGGACTGCCTCCTTACGCATGGCACTACTTCGCCATCTTCGTCGGCGTGATCGTCGGTTTAATCTTCGAACCCCTGCCGGGTGCGGTGATCGGTCTGACCGGCGTGGTCGCCATTGCCCTGTGCAGCCAGTGGGTGCTGTTCAGCCCTGAGCAGCTGGCTGACCCGAAATTCAAGCTGGCAGGCGCCTCCTTTAAGTGGGCGGTGAGCGGGTTTGGTAACTCTACCGTCTGGCTGATTTTCGGTGCCTTTATGTTCGCCGCAGGCTATGACAAAACCCGCTTCGGCCGCCGTCTGGCGCTGATTCTGGTGAAATACCTTGGCCGTCGCAGCCTGACGCTCGGTTACGCGATTACGTTTGCTGACCTGCTGCTGGCACCGTTCACCCCATCCAACACCGCGCGCAGCGGCGGGACCATCTACCCGATTATCGCTAACCTGCCGCCGCTGTACGGTTCAAAACCGAACGACCCAAGCGCGCGTAAGATTGGTTCTTACCTGATGTGGGTGGCGATCACCGCGGCCTGTATCACCAGTTCAATGTTCCTCTCCGCCCTCGCACCGAATCTGCTGGCTCTGGCGCTGGTGAAAAGTACGGTAGGTATCGACATCTCCTGGGGCACCTGGTTCCTCGCCTTCCTGCCGCTGGGTATCCTGCTGATTCTGGCCATGCCGCTGCTGGCCTACTGGTTCTACCCACCAGAAGTGAAGGTGAACAACGAAGTGCCGCTGTGGGCGACCCGTGAGCTGGAAAAACTGGGCAAACTGTCCCGCAATGAAATCCTGCTGCTGGTGTTCGTGTGCTGCGCGCTGCTGATGTGGATCTTCGCCGCTGCGTGGATTGAACCCGCTATGGCTGCCCTGCTCATCGTGGGCCTGATGCTGTGGACCGGCGTGCTGGAGTGGAACGATATCACCGGTAACAAAGCCGCATGGAACACCTTCGTCTGGTTCGCGACCCTGGTTGCGCTGGCGGATGGCCTCTCCTCTACCGGCTTTATCAGTTGGTTAGGCAAAGAAGGCGGTCTGTTGATGAGCGGTATCTCTCCGGGCGTGGCGACCATCGTCCTGCTGCTGGCGTTCTACCTGCTGCACTACCTGTTTGCCAGCACCACCGCGCACACGACGGCGCTGCTGCCAGCGATGCTGACCATCGCCTCCACCATTCCGGGCATGAATATGGAAGTGTTTGTTCTGCTGATGGTGACCTCGCTGGGCGTAATGGGGATCATCACCCCGTACGGCACTGGCCCAAGCCCGATTTACTATGGTAGCGGCTACCTGCCAACCAAAGACTACTGGCGCCTCGGCACCATCTTCGGTGCCATCTTCCTGGCGGCCCTGCTGCTGATTGGTTATCCGTGGATGTCCATGATGTTCTGATTCCTGACCGCCGGACTTCTCCTCCGGCGGTTTTATTTTTTTATACCCTAAATAATTCGAGTTGCAGGAAGGCGGCAAGAGAGTGAATCCCCAGGAGCTTACATAAGTAAGTGACTGGGGTGAACGAACGCAGCCAACGCACATGCAGCTTGAAGTATGACGGGGATGTGGAGCAATACGCTATGTCAAACAAACCCTTTATCTACCAGAACCCCTTCCCTCTTTCGCATGACGACACCGAATACTACCTGCTGACCAAAGAGCACGTCTCCGTTGCCGAGTTCGAAGGCCAGGAGATCCTGAAAGTGGAGCCGGAAGCGCTGACTCTGCTGGCGCAGCAGGCCTTCCACGACGCCGCATTTATGCTGCGTCCTTCCCACCAGAAGCAGGTTGCCGCCATCCTCAACGACCCGGAAGCCAGCCAGAACGACAAGTACGTTGCCCTGCAGTTCCTGCGCAACTCCGAAATCGCGGCCAAGGGCGTGCTGCCGACCTGCCAGGATACCGGCACCGCTATCATCATGGGTAAAAAAGGCCAGCGCGTCTGGACCGGCGGCGGTGACGAAGCGGCCCTGAGCCAGGGCGTGTATAACACCTACATTGAAGATAACCTGCGCTACTCGCAGAATGCGGCGCTGGACATGTATAAAGAGGTGAATACCGGCACCAACCTGCCGGCGCAGATTGATCTCTACAGCGTGGACGGGGACGAATACAAATTCCTGTGCATGGCAAAAGGCGGCGGTTCTGCCAACAAAACCTATCTGTACCAGGAAACCAAAGCGCTGATCACCCCGGCAAAGCTGAAAAACTATCTGGTTGAGAAGATGCGCACTCTGGGAACTGCGGCCTGCCCGCCTTACCATATCGCGTTTGTGATTGGCGGTACGTCAGCGGAAAGCACGCTGAAAACCGTGAAGCTGGCCTCCACGCGCTACTACGACGCGCTGCCAACCGAAGGTAACGAACACGGCCAGGCATTCCGCGACGTTCAGCTCGAACAAGAGCTGCTCCAGGAAGCCCAGAACCTCGGCCTCGGCGCGCAGTTTGGTGGTAAATACTTCGCCCACGATATCCGCGTGATCCGCCTGCCGCGCCACGGCGCCTCCTGTCCTATCGGCATGGGCGTCTCCTGTTCCGCAGATCGCAACATCAAAGCGAAAATCAACCGCGATGGGATCTGGATTGAAAAACTGGAGCACAACCCGGGCCAGTACATTCCTGAATCACTCCGCCAGCAGGGTGAAGGCGACGTGGTGAGCATCAATCTGGACAAACCGATGAATGAGATCCTGGCGCAGCTCTCCGCTCACCCGGTCTCTACCCGCCTGTCGCTGAACGGTACCATCATCGTGGCGCGCGACATCGCCCACGCGAAGCTGAAAGAGCTGCTGGATAACGGTGAGGAACTGCCGCAGTACGTCAAAGATCATCCGATCTACTACGCAGGCCCGGCCAAAACGCCGGAAGGCTACGCGTCTGGCTCACTCGGCCCGACCACGGCGGGACGTATGGACTCGTATGTGGACTTACTGCAGTCCCACGGCGCGAGCATGATCATGCTGGCGAAAGGCAACCGCAGCCAGCAGGTAACCGACGCCTGCCATAAGCACGGCGGCTTCTACCTGGGCAGCATTGGCGGCCCGGCTGCGGTGCTGGCGCAAAACAGCATTAAGAGCCTGGAATGCGTCGCGTATCCGGAGCTGGGCATGGAAGCCATCTGGAAGATCGAAGTGGAGAACTTCCCGGCGTTTATCCTGGTGGATGACAAAGGCAACGATTTCTTCCAGCAGATCCAGAACCAGCAGTGTAAAGGCTGTTCACAGCGCTGAGTAAGAGATGCCGGGCGGCGCAACGCTGCCCGGCGGTAACTGGTTACTCTACGTCTGCGTTATGTCACAAAACCGAGATATCAGCCACTTAGCTACATTAGGTGAATTAAAAATCAATTAGTTGTTAAGTTATTGTTGCCATTAATTGTATTTTTCCGGCGAATAATATTCATGCAAAAAATGCATCAGCCGATGCGGCATTTGCGCTTATCTATTTCCTCATCCTGATCCAGTTTTCAGAAACAGACGCGTAAAACGTCAACAATAAACTGGAGATAACCATGTTTTCCTCAACCTCACCTGCAACCGTACGTTCGAAGGCGGGCGCGATACTTCGCGTGACGTCCGGCAACTTTCTTGAGCAGTTCGATTTCTTTCTGTTCGGCTTCTATGCCACCTACATCGCCCACACGTTCTTCCCGGCGAGCAGTGAATTTGCGTCGCTGATGATGACCTTCGCCGTCTTCGGCGCAGGATTTTTAATGCGTCCGATCGGTGCAATCGTGCTTGGCGCGTATATCGACAAGGTGGGGCGCAGAAAGGGGCTGATTGTCACGCTGTCCATCATGGCGGCGGGGACGTTCCTGATTGTGCTTATCCCCTCTTATCAAAGCATCGGCCTGTGGGCGCCGCTGCTGGTGCTGACGGGGCGTCTGCTGCAGGGTTTTTCCGCCGGTGCCGAGCTTGGAGGCGTCTCAGTTTATCTGGCTGAAATCGCCACGCCGGGCCGCAAGGGCTTTTACACCAGCTGGCAGTCCGGTAGCCAGCAGGTCGCCATTATGGTCGCCGCAGCGATGGGCTTTGCCCTGAATGCCCTGATGGAGGAGAGCGCTATTCGCGAATGGGGCTGGCGCATCCCGTTCCTGTTCGGCTGTTTAATTGTGCCGTTTATCTTTTTCCTGCGCCGCAAGCTGGAGGAGACGGAAGAGTTCAGCGCGCGCCGCCATCATCTGGAGATGCGTCAGGTCTTTAAAACGCTGCTTGGCAACTGGCAGGTGGTCGTCGCGGGCATGCTGATGGTAGCGATGACCACTACCGCGTTCTACCTTATCACCGTCTACGCCCCCACCTTTGGCAAAAAGGTATTGATGCTGAGCGCCTCGGACAGCCTGCTGGTCACGCTGCTGGTGGCGATCTCTAACTTCATCTGGCTGCCGGTGGGCGGCGCGCTGTCGGATCGTTTCGGCCGCAAGCCGGTGCTGATTGCCATGACTCTGCTGGCGCTGGCGACCAGCTACCCGGCCCTGACGCTGCTGGCGAACGCGCCCAGCTTCTCGATGATGCTAAGCGTCCTGCTGTGGCTCTCCTTCCTCTACGGCCTCTATAACGGCGCGATGATCCCGGCCCTGACGGAGATTATGCCGGCTGAAGTGCGCGTGGCGGGCTTCTCGCTGGCTTACAGCCTGGCAACAGCGGTCTTTGGCGGCTTTACCCCGGTGATGTCCACCGCGCTGATTGAATACACCGGTGACAAAGCCTCGCCGGGCTACTGGATGAGCTTCGCCGCGGTGTGTGCCCTGCTGGCGACGCTTTATCTCTATCGTCGCAGCACAATGCGCCTGCAGGTTCAGAGAGGATAATATGCACAAATTTTTACGTTCAGGACTGACCGGGCTGGCATTGATGGCCACCAGCGCAGGCGTGCTGGCCCAGGAGGTGAAGGTCATGATTTCAGGTGGATTCAAAGCCGCCCTGGAAAAAATGGCGCCGCAGTATGAAGCCCAGAGCGGCGACCACATCGTGCTGATCCCGGGGCCGTCCATGGGACAAACGCCCCAGGCGATCCCCAATCGGCTGGCGCGCGGCGAAAAAGCGGACGTAGTGATCATGGTCGGGGATGCGCTGGAAAATCTGGCAAAGGACCGGATGATCCAGGACGGTTCCCGCGTTGAGCTGGCGGACTCACCCATCGGCGTGGTGGTCAAAGCCGGATCGCCAGTGCCGAATATCGCCAACGGGAATGCCCTGCGTCAGACCCTGCTTAAGGCCAGCTCTATCGCCTACTCCGACAGCGCCAGCGGCAGGTATGTCAGCCAGGCGTTGTTCAAAAAACTGGGGATTGAAGAGGAGGTGACGGGTAAAGCGACGAAGGTCGAGCGGATCCCGGTTGCCTCTGAAGTGGCGAAAGGAAAATACGCCGTGGGCTTCCAGCAGGTCAGCGAGCTGTTACCCGTGCCCGGCGTCACCTTTGTCGGCAAACTTCCGGATGATCTACAGTACATAACCCGTTTTGCCGGTGCGGTCACCGCCCACGCGGAGTACCCGTCGGGGGGTAAAGCTCTGCTGGATTATCTCTCTTCAGCAAAAGCGCAGGAGACCATCACCGCTACCGGAATGATGCCCGTCGCTACGCCGCCCGGTAGCGCGCAGTAATGAGTGTCTCCAGCTCGGCGGCAATCCATGACTGAATGCGTCCGCTGCGCCGGATCAGCCCGACAGTGCGTTTGACTTCGGGCTCGATCAGCGGGATGTGGGTCAGAATCGAATGTTCAGAGTGCGGCATTGACATGGCGGGGACGGCAGCAATGCCTATCCCCGCCTCGACCATTCCCAGCATGGTCGTGACGTGGCGCGTCTCGCAGATCCCCGGACGCTCCGGCTTAATATGTCCGAGCATCTGATCGAGCAGATTGCGGTTTCCGGACGTAATATCGAGGCTAATGTAATCCTGCTGATAGAACGCCTGCCAGGTCAGGCTCTTGCGGTCCGCCAGCGGGTGATCGCGTCGGCATGCGGCGACATACACATCCTCCACCAGCGGAATAAAAGTGATATCGGTCTGAAGGCTTCTCGCAAAGCAGATGCCGAAATCCGCCTGGCCGCTGGCGACCGCTTCAATGACATTGCCCGCGCTGCTGTCGATGAGCTTAATTCGCACGCGTGGGTAGCGGCTGTGAAACTGGCGGATCACCTCCGGCATAAAATGGCAGGCTGCGGAGGGCACGGTGGCGACGGTGATAAGCCCGGTGCGTTCCTCACTCACCTTATCGATATCCGCCAGCATCGACTCCACGCTTTCCAGAAGTTGCCCGCAGCGATCGGCAAAGGATTGTCCGAAGAGGGTCAGCGTCACGCGACGGGTGGTTCTGTCGAACAGTTTCGCGCCGACAGCCGCCTCGAGCTTCTCAATGCGACGGCTCAGGGCGGACTGGGAGAGGCAGATAGACTCCGCGGCGATGCGGAAATTACCGTACTCCACCAGCGCTCTGAACGCGTAAAGATCGTTGAGGTCGAAATTGACGGGCATATTTTCTGGCAATCCTTAGCGCTTTCAGGAAACTCGGACATTCATAATAGCGACTTATGAATCAGCGGCAACCTCTGCCGCTGATGTCTGTCTGGAAAACGCTACACGGCGCAGTGGGTGTCGTTATGCGACGCCGTCACCGCATCGACCAGCGTCAGCTCCTCGCGGCTCAGCAGCATTTCAATATTCACCAAAATAATCATTCGACTGTCGAGCACCCCCAGCCCAAGCAGGTAGCGTCCGGAGAGCACCGAGGCGACGTCCGGGGTCGGTTTGATTTTATCCACGTCCATTGACAGCACATCCACCACGCCGTCAACCACGATGCCCACCACGCGGTCGTTCAGATTAAGGACAATGACCACCGTACTGTCGTCCTGCGACGGATCGGGCAGCTCAAAGCGCACGCGCAGATCGACAATCGGCACAATCACGCCGCGCAGATTGGTGACGCCGGTAATAAAGTTCGGCGCGTTCGGAATACGCGTCAGGCGATCGCAGCCGCGGATCTCCTGCACTTTAAGGATATCAATGCCGTACTCTTCATCGCCCAGGCGGAATACCAGGTACTCCTGCGCGATGGCGTCGGGTGCGGCGGGTTTACTCGCGGTTGCTACTGTCATGCGTTTACCCCCTCCCTCTGGGGTTGTGGAGCGTTGAGCGTTGAGAGCTCAACCACATCAAGGATCAGCGCCACGCTGCCATCGCCAAGGATGGTGGCAGCAGAGACGCCAGGAACTTTGCGGTAGTTATGTTCAAGGTTCTTGACCACCACCTGCTGCTGACCGATAAGCTGATCGACCCACAGCGCATAGCGGCAGCCCGCGCTTTGCACGATAACCACGATGCCATCGTCGGCAGGGGCCTCGCCCGCCACCGAGAGACGCTGGCGCAGCAGCACCAGCGGCAGATATTCGCCCCGCACCTGCAGCAGACGCTCTTCACCGACAAAGCGGCACAGCATCTCATCGGTGGGTCGCAGCGACTCCATCACCGCGCCAAGCGGCAGGACGTAAATCTCCTCCCCCACCTTCACCAGCATGCCGTCAAGGATGGCCAGGGTCAGCGGCAGGATAATGCGGATGGTGGTGCCGGCTCCCGGTGTGGAGAGCACGTCCACGTGGCCGCCCATCGCCAGAATGTTGCGTCGCACCACGTCCATGCCGACGCCGCGCCCGGAGACGTCCGTCACGCTCTCGGCGGTGGAGAAACCGGCGGCGAAGATCAGCATCCACACGTCGTCGTCGCTCATGGTATCGCTGATGGTCATCCCCTGCGAACGGGCTTTGGCGAGGATTTTTTCCCGGTTCAGCCCTGCCCCGTCGTCGCTCACTTCAATCACGATATTGCCGCCGTGATGTTCAGCCGAGAGCGTCAGGCTCCCGGTGACCGGTTTACCTTTTGCGACGCGCACCTCTTTCTCTTCAATGCCGTGGTCAAGGCTGTTGCGCACCAGGTGAGTCAGCGGGTCGATAATGCGCTCGATCAGGCTCTTATCCAGCTCGGCGGAGCCGCCTTTCAGGGTCAGCTCGACCTCCTTATTCAGGCGTGAGCCGAGGTCGTGTACCAGTCGCGGGAAGCGGCTAAAGACGTAGTCCATCGGCATCATACGGATGGACATCACCGACTCCTGCAGCTCGCGGGTGTTACGCTCCATCTGCGCAACGCAGCCGGACAAGAGATCGTAGCTGGCAGGCTCAAGGGTACGCGACAGCTGCGAGAGCATGGCCTGAGTGATGATCAGCTCGCCAACCTGGTTGATGATCTGATCCACTTTACTCACTGCCACGCGGATGCTGCCGGACTCCTGACCGGCAGCCCGGGGAACCGACGGTGCTTTTCGGACAACAGCGTCTGGCGCAGCCGGTGGCGGCACGGGCACAGGTGCCGTTGCGGGTTCGGCGGGGCGAACCTCAATCTGCTTGCTGTCGAGCACAAAGCAGAGCACAGCGGTGATATCGTCCGCTGACGCAGTGGTCTGCAACGTCACCGTCATGCCGTCTGACGTCGCCTCCACCTCAGTCATTACGCCCATATGGTTCAGCTCGTCGCGCAGCATCGCCTGCTCGCGCGCCTCGACGTCACGCAGGGTCACGATCAGCGTCGCTTCCGTTCCCGGTTCCGGGCTGGCTGGCGCTGGCGCGGGTGCCGGCGTCGTGGGCTGCTGGCCTTCAAGGGCAATCTCCCTCAGGGCTTCGCAGATATAGCGAAATTGAGCGTCATCAGGCTCCTGCGAAGACTGATAGGCTTCCAGCTGCGCTTGCATAATGTCCTTACATTCCAGAAAAAGGTTGATGATCGACCGGCTGAGCATCCTCTCCCCTGCCCGCGCCTGATCGAGAAGGTTTTCCAGCAGGTGGGTCGTCTCCTGCAATGCGGTAAAGCCAAAGGTGGCCGCGCCCCCTTTCAGAGAGTGTGCCGCCCGGAAAATGGCATTCAGCTGCTCCTGGTCCGGCGCCGCCACGTCAAGCTGCAGCAGATGCTGTTCCATGTCGGCCAGCAGCTCTTGCGCTTCGGTAAAAAAGATCTGCGAAAAGTCATTCATGTCCATCGGTATAGCCCTGCACGTTTTGCAGATTAATGTCGCTCAGCACGCTCTCTGCACGCTGGGCCTGGGTATCTTCCAGACGGATCTCCTGCTCTTTCGATCGGCTGAGGACCAGAATGCTGATGCGGCGGTTCACCGCGCTCTCAGGCGGCGTGTTATCCAGCGGCATCCTGCTGGCTGTGCCGATCACGCGCAGGAAGCGCTCATCGTTGAGCCCGGCCCTGACCAGCACCCGACGGGCGGCGTTCGCGCGTCCGGCGGAAAGCTCCCAGTTACTGTAGCCGCCGTCGCCACCGGCATAGGGCAGCGAGTCGGTATGCCCCGTCAGGCTCAGCGCGTTAGGCAGCTCCTGCAGCAGCGGCACCAGCGCCTGCAGAATGCCGTTCATATAGGATTCCGGAAGCTCGCTTCCCACGCGGAACATGGGGCGGTCCTGCGAGTCGGTGATCTGGATCAGCAGACCGTCGTTGGTCAGGTTCAGCAGGATGTTGGACTTAAAGTTGTTCAGCCGCGGATCGGTTTCAATCATCTTCTGCAGCTTCTCTTTTGCCTGCTTCAGGCTTTCAAAACGCTTGTGCTTATCGATATTGCTCAGCTGTCCTTTGAACACTTCGCCCTGCCGCTTGAGAATGTCATCCCCGCCGCCGGGAATGAGGCTGTCGCTGAGGCTGGTTTTATCGCCGTTTGCCATCGACGGCTTCAGCGGCATGCGGAAATAGTCGGCAATCAGCTCCCTTTCCATGTCCGTGGACTGCGACAGCAGCCACATCACCAGAAAGAACGCCATCATCGCGGTCATAAAATCGGCATAAGCAATCTTCCAGGTTCCGCCGTGGTGCGCGTGTTTTTTCTTTTTGCGCTTCCGTGAAATGATGACTGGCGTGACGTTTCTCATGCTGCGCTGTCCGATGATTTCATTTTCAGGGTGGCGTTGGATTTCACCTCACGCACATGCTCCTCCAGCTCTTCAAACGACGGACGTTCGCTGGTGAAAATGGTCTTACGGCCAAATTCCACGGCAATCTGCGGGGCATAGCCGTTCAGGCTGGAGAGCAGGGTCACTTTGATGCACTGCAAAATTTTGACCTGGTCGGAGCTTTTCTGACGCAGCAGAGTCGCCAGCGGCAGCACGAAGCCATAGGCGATGAGGATGCCGAGGAAGGTCCCTACCAGCGCGTGGCCGATCAGGACGCCCAGCTCCGCCGCCGGGCGATCCGCCGAGCCCAGAGCGTTCACCACGCCCATCACCGCGGCCACAATGCCGAACGCCGGAAAGGCGTCCCCCACCGTGTTCAGGCTGTGGGCCGGTACTTCCAGCTCTTCTTCGCAGGTTTCGATCTCTTCATCCATCAGGGCTTCGATTTCGTGGGAATTCATGCTGCCGCCAATCATCAGGCGGAAGTAGTCGAGGATAAAGTTGGCGAGCATCGGGTCGCTCATCAGGCGGGGATAGGCGCTAAAGATATCGCTGCTTTGCGGGTCTTCGATGTCCTTTTCCAGCGACATCAGCCCGTGCACCCGGCTCTGGGAGAGCAGCAGGAACATCAGTGCCATCAGATCCATGTACACCGCTTTGTTGTAGCGCTTGCCCATAAAGATTTTGACCAGCGCTTTGCCCGTCGCTTTCAGGGATTTGATGTTATTGCCAACGATAAACGCCCCGACCCCGGCACCGCCGATGATCAACAGCTCCAGCGGCTGAAACAGCGCCATCAGGTTACCGCCAGACAACAGAAAACCACCAAAAACGGTCGATATGACAACAAGATAGCCAACAATAACTAACACGATTTCTCCTTTTACATAATTTGACCGATGCCGGGAAACCCGGCATCAGGTAAATGCCATCTTGCGCACAACCGTTAGGGATATCAGGCCGTCAGGATCTCCGGCCCGGCGAACGACCCCAGCAGGCCGGGATTGCTCACCTGGGATTTTTTAAGCGCACGCGACGGCGGACTGCACAAGCTGCAGGTAAATGGGTTTTTGATAAATTCGGTGGTGACGACAAAACCGCCGCCACACACGCTGCAGGCTTTACGCGAAATAATGCCGCAGTCGATAAAACGTAATAATGTCCAGGCACGGGTCAAACCCAGTACCGGCTTATCATCAGAGCAGGTGCTGCACTGTTCCAGATAAAGACGATAGGTCTTCATCAGCATTTCAATAGAACGCCCCTGTTCGGTCTTTTTCAAATAGAGGTAAATGTTGTAGAACATGGACGAGTGAATATTCTGTTCCCACGACATAAACCAGTCTTCTGAAAAAGGCAGCATCCCTTTCGGCGGTGGACAACCGCGTAATTCTTTATATAAACGCAGCAGACGGCGACGGCTCAGGGAGGTTTCTGATTCCAGCACCTGCATTCTCGCCCCGAGGGTAATTAATCCCATGGCGATATTCACTTCATCAATTTCCTGCAGCAGACTTTTTTCACCACACATAATTATGCCTCCTCCGCCGTAACCGCATCTTCTTCACTTAATGCGTTCAGAAGATGGGTCGACAAAATAATGCCGGTGTGGATCTGCTGCAGTGCTTCAATGCGTGAATCCTTGGTCAGATTTTCAATCACTACTTCATCATCCACGCGCAGACGACAAATAAGCTGATTGGTCGTCGCCAGCTTCATTAATTGCGGCAGCGAAAGCTCTTTAAGGTTATCAATGGTTCCTTCGGATAACCCCAGGCGAAAACCCGCCGCGAATTTATCCTGACGAATCAGCTGCTGGGCCAGCAGCAAATAGGACAGGTTGATATCATGAATATTTTGCAGGTACTCGTCGAAATTAGACACAGGCGAAAACTCCCAATGTTATTCAGCCTAAAAAAGGCATGTCAGTTAAGATAGATAACGTTTCCGAACTGATGCAGAGAGTCTTTTGGTATTGATATTCACTCAGGTAAGGAAATCTTCCTCAGTAAATGCTTCTCGTACTTCTCAATGCCAAAGGAGGCTGCATCACAAAACTGGCAAAATCATAAACACCAGGCATTTTCCGAACAAGCGACAGAAATTTCTCCAAATCCCCAAATTGCTGTTAACCTATTGATTTAAAAAGTTAATAAAGCATTGTTAAACGTTATTAAACCTTGATTTTAATGATTAATCCTGTGGGTAAATCTTTGTTAACACTGTGAATGTTAAGAAGCTGTATTTATATGCACGCTGATTCGATACGACTTCTTAACCTTTTCACCGCCAGGCTGTGTAGCTGGCTCACGCGTGTTTCCGTGATCCCCAACACCAGACCAATCTCTTTCATGTTCAAATCCTGAAGGTAATACAGCTGTAATAGCACCTGCTCTCTTTCCGGTATGAACTGAATATGTTCTGTGAGTCGCTCCAGTAGATTTTCCCGGACCGCATGATTCAGCGGATTAAGCGATTCGTTTTCGTCATCGCTCGTTTCCCAGCTGTCGGCATAATTTTCCTGCAGCTCATCAACCGAATACATCTGGCTGGCATTATTATCCGCCAGCATCTGCTGAAATTCCTGCAGCGATACGCCCATGCGCTCTGCAATTTCAGCCTCGGTGGCTTCCCCCCCTTTTTCCTGTTCGATTTGCTGAATAATCGCGACAATTTCCCGCGTATGGGTGCGAACCCGTCGCGGAACCCAGTCGCTTTCTCGCAGCTCATCTAATAACGCCCATTTCACCCGCTGGGTAATCCACGCCGTGAGCGTGACCCCTTTTTTCGGATCGAAACTGTCGACCGCACTTAAAAAGCCAATCGATCCTGCCTGAATTAAGTCATCCAGCTCGACGCTGGCAGGAAGCCGCTTATGTAAACGCAGCGCTTCCTGCCGCACCAGATAGTGATACTTTGACCAGACTACCGATTTATCTTCCAGCCCTTCGGCCGTATAAATACCATCCACGATTGCATTCCACCCACTATTCTCTGCGAGAATTATCCGGTGTAATGGCGCATTCAAATAGTGCGATAAGCCTTTATAAAAATGCGCATTCTGTTACTTCGCGTGAATTTTCACGCATCGTGGAAATATGTCGTTATTAATGACGGTAATTGACAGAATTAAAAGGTTTCCCACTGGGCCAGATCGGGTTCTTTCTGGCGCGATATTTTTTCCGGCGCTGGCGTGACGATCAGCGGGCGGCTCTCCTGGTTAAGACGAAATTGCGCCACCAGTTTCTCCAGCGCGTCAGACTGCGCCTCCAGTTCACCCGCCGCCAGTGCAGCCTCTTCCACCATCGCCGCGTTCTGCTGCGTGACCAGATCCATCTCGTTTACCGCCTGCGAGATCTGGTTGATGCCCGCGCTCTGCTCGTCCGATGCGGAGGTGATTTCGCCCATAATCTGGGTCACCTGTCCGACGGAGGTCACAATCTCCTGCATGACGTGGCTTGCCTGTCCGACCTGTCGGGAACCACTATCAATCGTGTTCACGCTGGTGTTGATCAGCTGATTGATCTCTTTCGCCGCATCGGCGCTGCGTTTGGCCAGGTTACGCACCTCTTCGGCCACCACCGCAAACCCGCGCCCCTGCTCACCGGCACGCGCTGCTTCCACCGCCGCGTTCAGGGCAAGGATGTTAGTCTGGTTGGCAATGCTGTCGATCACGCCGTTGATATCGGCAATCTGACGCGAGCTGGTGGTAATCTGGGCCATGATCTGCTCCAGGTTCTGCATGACCTCCCCACCGTTCTGGGCATTCGTGCTGGCGCTTTCCGCCAGTTCACGCGCCGCGTGGGCGTTGTCAGCATTCTGACGCACGGTGGTTTTGATCTGCTCCATGCTGGCCGCCGTCTCCTGCAGCGCCGCCGCCTGCTCTTCGGTACGGGACGAGAGGTCATTGTTGCCGTGAGCAATTTCCTGCGCATTGTTGTGAATACGCTGCACGCTTTCACGGATGCCGAACACGGTTGCGGCCAGCGACGTGCGCATCTTCTCAAGTTCCCTGAGCATATTGCCGATTTCGTTCTCGCTGCCGGCCTCAATCTCTTTGCTCAAATCGCCGTCGGCGATACGCTTAAGGACGTCCACCGTGATCGCCATACGCTGAACCAGGGTCTGACGCAGCCAGAAGCGGATCACAAACAGCAACGCAACCGCCAGCAGCACGACGAGCAGTCCAACGCCCAGCATAATTTTATAACCCCGCTCGGAAGCCTGAATCACCTCTTCGCTCACGCGCGCGCTGGCATCCGTGTACTGCTCAACCTTATTACGCAGGTTGGTGCGCAGCTCCATATCATGCTCCAGAGAGCCGCTGTACCCCGCCGGGTTTTGCAGATAGCCGAGTTTGACCTCCGCCACCTTGTAGACGTCGTTAAAGGCCGCATTGACCTCCGCCGCCAGGCGACGCTCCTCCTCCGTATTGAACGGTGAGGCCATAAAGTCGTCCATATTACTGCGGGCGGTTTTCACCACGTTGCGCGTATGGCTGGCGACATTCTGCGAGACCGGGTTGCCCAGCGCCGCCTGCAGCATCATGCCGTTGGTGTTCGCCATTACCGCGCTGATATTGTAGGCCGCATCGCGCATCTGATCGTTATTCTCAGAGGCCACGACAATACGTTTGAAATTCTGGTTGCTGGACACGGCATTAAAAACGGAATACGCCGTGACGCCGAAAAGCATCACCGCGAACAGCCCGATAATCAGCGTGACGGTGCTGTAAATTTTGAGTTTCGCTAACATAGTTTTCCACCCTCCGCGCACGGGTGTGCCGTACGCGGTAGCGTCTGAAATGAATAAAGAGGTCGTTCGAATTACAGATTAAACAGATTCATCTTCTGCATATTCTTGTAAACGAACATCGAGGCATTAAAGGCCAGTTCCGACATCTGCGATTCCGATACCAGCGACACCAGCACGCTGGTGTCGGCGCCGATGGCGTCCTGTATTTTCACAATGGTGTCGTTGATCAGCACGTCGCCGGTCAAATCCAGGGCATCAAGCTGCTGCAGGTTGGTGCCCAGTTCAGCCTGCGCCTTACCCAGAAGGTCAATACCGTCATCGATACCTTTGCTGGCGGCTTCGAGGGCGGCACGCATCGCGTCGTAGTCGATCGGATCTTTGGTAAGCTCCGCCACGGCATCGTCGAGAAGGCCAAAAATATCATCGAAGATTTCATCACCCAGATGGCCGGTTTGCATCGTGGTGCCGTCTGCCACCGTCTGCTGACGCGCTTCATTTCCGCCCTGATAATTGCCGTTTTCATCAAACGCTGGCGTATCGGTATTAAAACCGCTGAAGATATAGCGACCGGCGGAATCGCGGCTGTTGGCGAGATCCAGCAGATTGGCGCGTATGCCCTCAATCTCTTTGCCCAGCGCCCGGCGATCCTCGTCAGAGTAGGCGTCAGATCCTGCGGCAACCATTTTTTCCTTCAGGGTGGTGGTCATCAGGTTGCCGACGCCATTGAGAATATTGTCCTGATATTCCAGCGCACTGCGCACGCGGGAGCGCACACCGCTGTACATCTCCAGCTGCGCCAGCGCGTCCTGATGCTTCACCGCGTCGGTGGCGGCCGTCGGGTTATCGGAGGCCTTTAACAGGGTTTTTCCCGCCGACATCCGCAGATAAATCTCGTTACTTTGGCCCATGCGCTTTGTCATCGACTCCGCGCTCTGCTTATACATATAAAGCGTGCTTACTCGCATTTTCTTTTCCTTAGCGGATGGCCAGCAGGGCATCGAACATGGCGTTGGCGGTCTGCAATAGCTGCGCACTGCCCCGGTAATACTGATGGAACATATCGAGGTTGATATACTCCTCGTCCATATTCACCCCGGACAGGGCCTGTTTGGCGTCGTATTTGGTGCGCAGATCGGTTTCCGCGCTGGTCGCGTAGGTTTTGACCTCGCGGGCGCTTTCCCCGATTTTGCCCGCCAGGCTGGCATAGGCCGCACTGAGCGTATCATTCCCGATCAGCGCCTCTTTCTGGATCTTCAGCATCTCTTCGAGGTTTTTGTTATTCCCCGACCCACCCGTTACGTCAGCAGCGGCGAATTCCTGTGCGCTGGTGATTTTGCGGCTGATACCTTCGGCGGCACCGGCCATAGGGTTGAGGGTGAACTTATCTCCTGCAACGGCACCCCCCGCTGGCGGTAATGTTATCTCGATACCGTCGAAGCTAAGTTTGCCACCGGCGATGGTCGCAGGTACGGGACGACCATCCTCACCTTTAACGACCCAGTCTGTCCCATCGAAACTAATGTCGTAATTCTCAGATTTAACCTCTCTGAAATTCACAACCGCGATCGGATCCAGCGAACCAGAACCTGTGTTCTTCGCATTGGCAATGGCCTTGATATCCGGCAGTGAGAACAGGTCCCCGCCCGAGCTGCCATCAGGCGTAAACCCGTCCCGGTTCTGCCCGTTCATCCGGTGCGCCATCATAAAGGCGATCTGATCCAGATCCTGGCGTGCCATCGTGAGGTCTTCGTTGCGGAATTTAAACAGCCCGGCCAGACGCCCCTTGGTGATGCTGTTTTCATCCAGCGGCGACGCCTTACCGTTAGCATCCACATAGGAAACGATGGTTTTATTCGGGTCGGCATCCGACGGTGAGGTTTGCAGTTTGTAGGCGGTATCGCCGGAGACCAGCGGGCGTCCATCTGACAGCGTGACCGTGACGCGACCTGACGTCTGATCTTCGGTCACCGTGATGCCAAGCTGCTCGCTCAGCCCCTCCAGCAGCGCGTCGCGCTGGTCCAGCAGATCGGCAGGCGGTGCGCCATTGCCCTGCAGGCGCTCCAGTTGCTTATTCAGTTGCGCCAGCTGTTCGGTAAAGCTGTTAATCTCGTTGGCGCTGCGCTCAATCTGGGTATTGGTGCTCTTTTCCAGCCCCGTCAGACGCTTGGCGCTGGCGTTATAGCGGTTGGCCAACACCTCAAGAGAGGTAAACACCGCCGCACGTGCCGGACCATCATCCGGGGCACCGCTCAGCGTCGCCATATCCTTAAACAGCTTATTTAGCGAGACGTCCACGTTATCCGCCTCGTCGCCCAGCATATTGTCGATATCTGCCAGCTGTTCCATCCGTCCGGTGAGGGACGCATAGGTGGAGAGGGAGTCCCGCAGCTGCGTGTTGGCGAAGGCGTCGTAAGCACGCTCCACCCCGCCGATGCGCGCCCCGTAGCCATAAAAACCCTGCGGCGTCGACTTCCCACCGAGCTCACCGATAAGCAGGCTGCGGCGGCTGTAGGTGCCGGACATGCCGTTGGTCAGGTTATCGCCGGTCACCCGGATCGCGGCCTGCGCCACGCTGATGCCATTTCTGGCTAAGTTGTAAAGGTTGTTCATACGCTCTGGATATTCCCTGATTGCGGGCCCGACATTGATTTCCGGGCCAGATGTTCATGGCTCTGCTTATTTCATCGGTGATGGCAAAATTTTCTAAAAAATTTTGTCGAGATCGTGCTTATAGGCATTCACCCCCTGCTGAATATCCCCTTTCACCTTCTGAATAATGGTGATCAGCTTTTTGGCGTAGGCCGGATCGGTGGCATAGCCGCCCGCCTGCAGCGCTTTCGCCCCCTGCTCCGGCGAGCCGGATTGCACCACGCCGCGATAGCGCGGGTTGCGGGTCAGCAGCTTCGCGTAGTCCGCCAGCGCATGTTCATAGGAGTCGTAGACGCGGAAAGCAGCTTTCACCTTCTGCTTCACGCCGTTGATGTATTCGGTAGTGGTGATTTCGGTGGTTTTTCCCTGCCAGTCGCCCGTCGCTTTAATCCCGAACAGGTTATGGCTCGGGCTGCCGTCTGCCGCCGGGATTTCGCGCTTGCCCCAGCCGGACTCCAGCGCAGCCTGGGCGAGGATCAGGTGCGGATGCAGCCCGCTCTGCTGCGCGGCCGCCTGAGCCGGACGCAGCAGACGGGAGATAAACGGATGCGCCCCTTCCGCCGGTTTGGCGAACGACACCGGCGCGGGCAGGCGCAGTGGGCCGGTGGCGGGCGTGGTGGAAAGCCCCGGTCGCAGGAGATCGCGCCCCGGCGTGCTCACGACGGGTTCATCACTCTCCCCGCCCAGCTGGCGGACGATAAGATCGGCAAAGCCGAGCTGACCACTCCCGGCAATATTCTGCGCCACCTGCTGATCGTGCATGGCGGTGTACATCTCGGCGGACTGGCTGTGAAGCAAATCGTCCTTGAAGGTGGCATCGCGCATGCTCTTCATCATCATCTGCACGAAGATCCCTTCCATCTGCTTCGCCGCCGCCTTCAGCGCGCCGGGCGACTGCCGCCCGGCCTCCCGTTTCAGGGTGTCCAGCGAGCGGACGTCAAAGGCGGGTTGATCGAGCTTGTCGAAAGCGTTCATCAGTTCACCTCCAGCTTCGCCCGCAGACAGCCGGCGTTTTTCATCGCCTGCAGAACCGACATCAGCTCGTTTGGCGTGGCGCCCAGGCCGTTGAGGGCGCGGATCACCGCGTTCAGATCGGTACTGCTGCGCACGTGCTGCAGCGAACCGCCGCTGTCGCGCACGGAGATATCGGTCTGCGGCACCACCACCGTCTCGCCGCCAGCGAATGGGGTATCCGGCTGGCTGATGATGTTGTTTTGCATCACCTCCACCGTCAGCGACCCGTGCGCTACCGCGCAGGCGTCCAGCGACACGTGGCGGTTCATCACCACCGAGCCGGTACGCGAGTTGACAATCACCTTCGCGTCCTGGACGTTGACCCGCAGCGGGATGTCCTGAATGTTGGCGAGGAAGCGCACGCGGGACGGCCCGTCCGGCGGTGCGAAGAGGCGCACGGTGCGGGCATCTTCCGGGATCGCCGCCCCGCCGCTGTAGCGCTGGTTAATGGCGTCGCTGATCTGCTGCGCCAGCGAGAAGTCGCTCTCGTTGAGCTGCAGACGCACGATGTTCTGGGTGGCGAAGTCGTTCGGCACCTCGCGCTCCACGGTCGCCCCACCGCTGATGCGCCCGCCGTTCAGCTGGTTCACCTGCACGCGGCTGCCGCCCGCCTGCGCGCCCGCGCCGGAGATCAACACGTTGCCCTGGGCAATGGCGTAGATCTGGTTATCCGCCCCTTTCAGCGGGGTCATCAGCAGCGTGCCGCCGCGCAGGCTTTTGGCGTTCCCCACCGAGGAGACCACGATGTCCAGCTTGTCGCCCGGACGGGCAAACGGCGGCAGCTCGGCGGTGACCATCACCGCGGCAATATTTTTCAGCTGCATGTTGGTGCCCGCCGGGACGGTGATCCCGAGCTGCGAGAGCATGTTGTGCAGGCTCTGGCCGGTGAACGGCGCCTGCATGGTCTGGTCGCCGGTCCCGTCAAGGCCGACAATAAGCCCGTAGCCCATCAGGGCGTTGGACCGCACCCCCTGCACCGTCGCCAGATCGCGGATACGTTCCGCATGTACCCCTTTGGGTACCGCCAGCATCATGCCGTACAGCAGAATGCTGAGAAAAAACAGGATAGATTCTTTTTTCATGGTCATATCAGAAAGGAGAAAGGTTCAGGAACAGGCGCTGCAGCCAGCCCATGTTCTGCGCTTCGTTGATGTAGCCGTTGCCGACATACTCGATGCGCGCGTCCGCCACCTGGGTAGAGGGTACGGTGTTGCCGCCGCTGATAAAGCGCGGGTTGACCACGCCGGAGAAACGGATGAACTCAGTGCCCTGGTTGATGGCGATCTGCTTTTCGCCCACCACCCGCAGGTTGCCGTTGGGCAACAGCTCGTTCACGGTGACGGTGATGGTGCCGGTAAAGGTATTGCGCGCCGCCGCGCCGCCTTTGCCGGCAAAATCATTTTTACCTTCGGCGTTGAAATCCGCTTTGCCGTCGCCGAGCCAGCTACCCGCCGCGGTTGGCACGGCAAGCAGCTCCATACCGGCCGATCCATTACGGTTAGCACTGGCGGAGGAGCTTTTACTCGCGCTCACGTTCTCCTGCAGCAGGATGGTCAGCGTGTCGCCCACGTTACGCGGACGGCGGTCTTCGAACATCGGCTGGTAGCCGTAGTTCATCCCCTGCCCGGCCTGGAACAGGGAACCGCCGGTGGCCGCCGGTGCCATCGGTAATGGTGTTGCCGTCGTCGGCCCCTCGACGAGAGGCTTTTGCATAATGTGCGCGCAGCCGCTGAGCAGCAGCGAGCCTGCCAGCAGCGCAGCCGCCGGGAAGTGCATAGAAAGTGTATTCATGTCAGTGTCGATAGCATGTCTGGCCGCACGCGCGGCCAGAGAGAGGATTACAGCTGGGAAAGCCGCTGCAGCATCTGGTCGGATGCCGAGACCGCTTTACTGTTGATTTCGTAGGCGCGCTGCACCTGAATCATGGTCACCAGCTCTTCCGCCACGTTCACGTTGGAGCCTTCTACATACTTCTGCCTCAGCGTGCCCGCGCTTTCCATTCCTGGGTTCAGTTCATTGGGTGCCCCCGAGGACTGCGTCTCTTTGTAGAGATTCCCCCCGATGCTCTCCAGACCAGAGCTATTGACAAAGGTGCTCACCGTCAGCTGACCGATTTGCTGCTCTTCCGGCTGACCGGGTACCTTAACGCTGACGATGCCGTCGCTGCCGATGGTCAGGCTGGTCGCATCCGCGGGAATAACGATCCCCGGTTGAATGGCATACCCTTCAGCGGTCACCAGTTGTCCGTCAGCGTTTTTGCCAAGCTTACCGTCACGGGTATACGCCGTGCTGCCGTCCGGCATCTGCACCTGGAAAAATCCGTCGCCTTCAATCATGACGTCGTACTCATCCCCGGTAGGATTCGGCACCCCCTGCGTGTGAACGCGCTGGGTGGCGACCGGACGCACGCCGGTACCGAGCTGCAGGCCGCTCGGCAGGGTGTTCTGCTCGGTGGACTGCGCGCCAGGCTGGCGCATGTTCTGGTAGAGCAGGTCCTGAAACACGGCGCGCTGACGCTTAAAGCCGTTGGTGTTGACGTTCGCCAGGTTGTTGGAGATGACGTCCATATTGAGCTGCTGTGCTTCCAGCCCGGTTTTTGCGATCCATAAGGAACGAATCATAGTGACTCCTTGCGCGGCCTTAGCTCACGCTTAATAGCTGGTTGGCCTTCTGGGCGTTTTCGTCGGCGGTGCGGATCACCTTCATGTTCATGTCGAAGCCGCGCGAGTTGGCGATCATCTGCGTCATGGCCTGCACCGGGCTGACGTTGCTGCCCTCGATGGCTTCCGGGGTCAGACGCAGGGTTTCATCCTGCGCCAGCGGGTTGCCGCCCGTGGTGCGGAACAGCCCGTCGTCGCCGTGCACCATCTCGTTCATGTCGGCATTGACCAGCTTCAGGCGGCCCACCGGCACCAGCGCCGTCGGGTCATCGCCCACGCCGAGCGCCGACACGGTGCCGTCGCTGCCGATGGTGACGTGGGACTGCGGCGGCACCTCCAGCGGCCCGCCGTCGCCCATCAGCGGACGGCCGTTGACGCTGAGCGCCCCGTCCTGATCCACTTCAATGGCGCCGTTACGGGTATAGCCTTCGCTGCCGTCGTCCAGCGCTACCGCCAGCCAGCCGTTCTGCGGCAGCGCCACGTCCAGACTGTGGCCGGTATGGGTGATTGGCCCCATGGTGGTGTCGTGAAACGGCGTCGACTCCGCTACCAGCGCACGGGTGCGCAGGGTTTCCCCTTCGATGGGGACCGAGCGAAACGCCGCCAGATGGGCGCGGAAGCCTGCGGTGGAGCTGTTCGCCAGATTGTTTGAGGTGACCGCCTGGCGGTTGAGCGCCGCGCTGGCGGCACTCATGGCGGTATAGATAGCGCGATCCATCGTTCAGCCTTAACGCAGGTTAACCAACGTCTGCAGCACTTCAGACTGGGTTTTGATGGTTTGCGAGTTGGACTGGTAGTTACGCTGATAGACGATCATATTGACCATCTCTTCACCCAGCTCAACGTTGGAGGTCTCCAGCATGCCGCCGTTGATGGTGCCGAAGCTGCCGCTGCCGGAGGTGCCGAGGAACGGCTGGCCCGTCTGCCCGGTTTCCGCCCACAGGTTATTGCCCTGCTGCGCCAGTCCGCCTGGGTTGGCGAAGTCCGCCAGCACCACCTGCGCCACGGTCTGGCGCTTTTGGTTACTGTAGATAACGATGACTTCACCGTTTTTACTTACTTCGTAACCGTTGAACTTGCCCGGCGCCTGGCCATCAATTTCACCGAGCATGATCTGGCTTTCACCGGAGTTTTGCGACAGGGCGCTCAGATCGAGGTTCAGGTCCAGCGCGGCAGAGCCGTTGTAGGCCGCCCCTTTAATGTTCAGTGAAACGGGAGTGGTTAGGTAGCCGTCGGTGCCGAAAGTCAGTGTCTTAGTGCTCCATTCGTTCGTCTTATCCGGTGAAGTGGCGTCGTGGGCATGAACCTCCCACTCCCCCTCTTTGGTATGGACATAGTACATTTGAATGGTGTGCTTATTGCCCAGGCTGTCGAAGGCCGTCACTTCGTTGACGTAGTTGTAGGTATCCTTATCGTCCGGGTCAAAAGGCGTTTTTGTAATGAGCTCTGCATCGGACTTGAGGTTGCCCGTCAGCGACCCACTGGTGGATGCCGCTGGCGGCATATCGTCTTTCGGAATGCGAATCGGCCCTACCTGCGCGCCGGGGTTAATCACCCCGTCCGTGGCCTGGTAGCCGGTCAAAAACAGGCCGTTGGTTTTGTTGGTGATGTAGCCGTTTTCGTCCTGCTCAAACTGGCCGTTACGCCCGTAAAACACGCTGCCTGCCGCATCGACCATGCGGAAAAAACCGCGACCGCCGATGCCCATATCCAGCGCCGAACTGCCGTTCATCATGTTGCCGTCGCCAAAGTTCTGATCGACACCGGCCACCTTCACCCCCATCCCCGTCGAGCCGGCGAAGATATCGGCGAAGGAGACGGAGCCTGCCTTAAAGCCGACCGTCTGGGAGTTGGCGATGTTGTTACCCACCACGTCCAGCGCTTTTGCCGCGGCGCTCAGACCGCTAAGACCTTGTGAAAAACCCATTATTTAGTTCCTGAAGTAATGTTTATTTTTGAATAACGAACACGTCTTCCGCGCTGATCGGATCGTGATTAAGCAGATGCAGAATCGCACCTCGCGGATCCATGGTGACGCCCTGTACCTGCTCCTGAATCAGACCGTACACCGTCGGGTTCTCCCCTTCGGCGTTGCTGGCCTCAAAGGAGAGGGTGTACTCGCGATCGCGTGGTGGCCCCGGCTCCGGCTTGAAGTTTTCCAGGTCGTCGAGGTTGAAGGTATTCATCCCCTTCTTGACGTTCTTCAGCTCGGCGGTATAGGCCTTGTCGCCGTCATGCAGCGTAACGGTGACCGTTTCGGCATCGTCCGACAGCGCGAAGTGGAAATCGTCGGAGTTGCTCGGTGGCTTCACGCCTTCCTGATGGATCCCCATACCCGGTTCGCGGAAAGAAACCTTCGCCTCTCCTTCAATCAGCACGGTGCGCCCGACCCAAGAGGAGGCGCTCATGCTGCCGAGCTGGGACATCATGGCGTAGACGTGAGAGACAGAGGTGTTGAGCTTCTCCACCCCCGCCGCCATGTTGAACTGCGCCAGCTGCGAGGTGAGCTGGTTGTTATCCATCGGGTTGGTGGGATCCTGGTTTTTCATCTGCGCCACCAGCAGGGTCATAAACTGGTTCGACAGATCCGCCGCGCTGTTGCCCGTGCCGGTGCCGCCCGCGCCGCTGTTGTTGTTAATCGAAGAGACCGCCATATGCGTCCTTACTGACCAAGAGTTAATGTTTTCAGCATCAGGCTTTTGGCGGAGTTCATCACTTCCACGTTGGCCTGGTAGCTGCGGGAGGCGGAGATGGTGTTGACCATCTCGTTCATCACGTTGACGTTGGGCATGCGCACGTAGCCCTGTTCATCCGCCAGCGGATTGCCCGGCTCGTAGACCAGGCGGTCCGGGGCGCTGCTCTCCACCACGTCGCTGACCTGCACGCCGCCAATTTCCTGACCGGCCGTGTTATCGACCTGGAACACCACCTGACGGGCGCGGTACGGCTGACCGTCCGGCCCCGCCACGCTGTCGGCGTTGGCCATATTGCTGGCGCTGACGTTAAGGCGACGGGACTGGGCCGCCATCGCCGAACCTGAAATATCAAATACGCTAAAGAGCGACATCGCTTATTACCCCTGACTGAGCACAGTCATCATTTTCTTAATATCCGCGCCGAGGAACGTCAGTCCCGACTGATATTTCACGGCGTTATCCGCGAAATTGACGCGCTCGCGATCCATATCCACCGTATTGCCATCGGCACTCGGCTGATCCGGAATGCGATAAAGCAGCTGACCGTCGTCAAACGGCATTGCTTTGCCTTCAATATGCTTATTTGACGTTAACGCCAGCGATACGGGTGATTTCGCCATGGCGTTATTGTCCATGGCGTTTTTTAACTGCTGTGTGAAATCGATATCCCGCGCCTGATAGCCAGGGGTGTCGGCATTCGCAATATTTGAAGCCAAAATATCCTGACGGCGCGACAGCAAACCTAACGCCTGCTGCTGAAAGCGAAAGGCGTCATCAAGTTTATTCATGACAACAGAACTCCTGTCTCGCGTTATTTAAACTGCGATAGTGTAGACAGCGCGGGTGAAATATCACACTGCGAAGACCCGACAGAAATAAGCCCATTTAAGGAAATAGAAATAATTCAAATAACGTTAATGCAATGATGAATTTAATTGCCGACAAAAGTGTCATTATTTGGAACAATTAAACCCCGGCACCTGCGTATATAATTTAGCCACTACCGTTATTATTAAGGCAATTAAATGAAACTCCGATTATTCAGCGCGGCGGTGGCCGTTTTGCTCTGCTCTGCCTCCGCCGCCAGCGTACCGTCTGACCAGACTGCAAAGCAGCGGCTGATGCTCAAGCTGGATGCCCTGATCAAACAGCCCGAAGGGGGCAGCGAGGTGGTGCGTACGGTAACTCTGCTTGCCACGCCTGCACAGCTGGCCGCCGTGTGCGATAACCCGGAGCTGAGCCTGGTGGGGCGCGATAGCCGCCTGACCGGCAAGCGCACCGTGCTGGCCCAGTGCGGCGCGCGTCGTCACTTCCTGCCGGTGCGCATCAGAGCTCAGGGCACCTGGTGGGTAGCGACCCAGAGCCTGCCCGGCGGAGCTATTGTGCAGCGTAGCGATATCGAACCGGTCACTGGCAATCTGGATAACCAGCCCGGCGGATTAATCTTTAACGCCGACGAGATCATCGGCCAGCGCCTGACCCGCGCCATCGACGCCGGGAAACCGCTGCTGGAAAACCAGCTGCGCCAGCAGTGGCGGCTGCGCGCGGGGCAGACGGTGGACCTGGTGACCGCCGGGGCGGGCTTTCGGATCCGCAGCCAGGGCAAAGCGCTGAACAACGCCGCGGTCGACGACGTGCTGAAGGTGAAAACCCCTGGCGGACGCACCGTCAGCGGAAAAGTGAGTGACGATGGGCAGGTGCTGATTCTTTCTCAACAATAAATTTTAGCTTTTCTGAGAATCACCGAAGAAAGAAGTATTGAGCACGTAAATTCTATTGCGAGGACCATCATGAGCATCAACAGCAGCCAGACCACCGCGCCGATCGCGAAGATCGCCCCGACACAGGATCTGCGCACCCGCACGCAGCCTCAGGAGAACGAGGTGGCGACCGCGCGCAGCGAAAAGCGTGACAACACTAACGTCACCCTGAGCGAACTGACCAAAAAGATCCAGACCGACGACAGCCGTGACGTGGACTACGCCCGCGTCGCCGAACTGCGCGCCGCGCTGTCGGCCGGAACCCTGCGCATCGAGCCGGAGAAAATTGCTCAGGCGATGGTACAGGACATGTTTTCGTTTTAACCGTTTACAGGCCCCCTATGGACAAGCTTTACCCGATACTGACGCAAATGAAGACCTCTCTGGACGAGCTGGAAGCGATCATGATTGAAGAGGTCAATCAGCTTAACCGTACCCAGATCAACCCGGTGTCGCTGCAGGTACTGGCGGATAACAAAAACCAGCTGCTGACGACCCTGCAGTACTACGACGATATGCGCCGCCAACAGGAGCAAACCTCCGGCACCGAAGCCCCCTACCCGGGGCTCGGCAAGCTGTTCGCCAGCTGGCAGCAGGTACATGAAAAAGTGCGCAGCACCAAAGCGCTGAATCAGCAGGTGGAATCCCTGCTGCAAAGCCATATGAAGAAAAACCAGCATATTCAGAAGGCGATCGACCACGTGGGCCACGCCAGCGCCCTGTACGGCCCGGCGGGCGAATCCAGCCAGCTGCCTTCAGGCCGTAAATACAACTTCAGCATCTGACCTTATCTGTCTGCGTTGTCCTCTTTTGCCCGCCTCTGGTGGGCTTTTTTTTGCCCGGCGGCGCTTCGCTTGCGCGGGCCTACGAAGGGTTTTGTAGGCCGGGTAAGCGCAGCGCCACCCGGCAATTTTTAGACGGCGGAGTAAGCTTTCGCCATCGTACGGCTTTTACGCATGCCGGAGAGCTCGGAGCTGATGGCGGTGAGACGCCCCTGAATGGCGCGCGTGAGAAGGGCATCGTGCTCCAGCAGGGTCGCCAGCCGGGCGCTGACCTGCGGCTTGTTGTGCTGCGCCAGCTGGGTTAAATCGATGTCACACAGTGTTTTCATCCCCATGGTGTAGGCCACGGACTCGTCAAAAAACGCCTCCCATTCGCCGTCGTCGGCGAGCTGCAGCAGCTTCGCGTTGCTGATATGCAGCTGTTCAATCAGTTCCAGCACGTCGTTATCCATGCTTCACCTGCTTCAGCTGTGGCGCGATGGCCTGCCAGGTTTCCAGCATCCCCGTCATCAGGGCGATGAGGTGCGGCAGTTTCTCGCCGGATTTGGTGAGATTGGCTTCCAGCAGCGTGCGCGAAATGTATTCGTACAGGCTCTCCAGCTCTTCGGCGATTTTCCCGCCCTTCTCGTGGTCAAGACCGGCGCGCAGGCCGTTGTCGATAATGTTGATGGCGCGGGAGATCATCTCCCCGCGACGGGCGACATTCCCGGACTGGAAGTAAATCTCCGCCCGCTTCATGGCGTTAATCGCCCCGTCGTACAGCAGGACGATCAGCTGGTGCGGCGTCGCGCCGCTAATCTGGCTGTCGAGTGAGACAGCGGTGTAGGCACTGTTGCCCGTTTTGGTGTACATCATCAAATCCTGCCGGGCAGCGGCCTGCCCGGAGTGGTAAAAATTAAATTAACCCTGCCAGCGACTGCTGCAGCCGGGAGCTCATGCTGTTCATATCGCTCATCGCTTTATCCAGACGCTGATACTCCTTTTCACTGCGCAGCAGGGCTTCGTCGATACGCTTTTGCACCGCCGTGATCTGCTTGCCAACGCGTTTTTCCTGCTCGCGCAGGGACTCAAGCGTGGTTTCAATCACGCCGTCCTTTTTCGCCACGGCGTCCTTATCGCCGAGGTAGGTGTTAAAGATGCCCTCCATGCGATCTTTAATCCCCTCTTTGCCCCCTTTGCCGAGGAACAGCGCCTCGACCTCTTTCGGGTTGTCCTTCAGGGCGGCATCGAGCTTTTTGCTGTCGATGGTCAGCGTACCCAGTGCGCCGGAGCGGTCATCGCCGGTTTTGCCGTCGAAGGTGACGGTGATGCCGAGCCGGCCAAGGGAGGTGATCACATCCCCGGCATCACGGTACTCGCCGCCCACGGTAGCCTTCAGCTGGCTGGTCAGGCGGCGCAGGTTGCCGTCGCTGAACAGCGCGCCGTTGCCGGAGTCAGGCAGCGGGATTTCGCCCTCTGCGAGCTTGTCGTGATCGGGGGCTGTGTATTTGGTGGCGCTGGCAACGGTGCTGAGGTAGCTGTTGTAGTTTTTGACAAACTCCTCGATAAGGGATTTCACCTTTGAGGTGTCTTCGGTGATGGTGAGCGATTCGGGTTTGTAGCTCTTTGGATCGGCTGGATCGAGTCCTGGTTCCTTCATTTCCGATACTTCGCGCAGCTCAAGCGTGACGCCGGTGATCAAATCTTTAATGGTATTTGAGCTGCGGGAAATGGTTTTTCCGTTCAGGATAACCTCCGCATTTTGCGGTGGTGTGTCATCCGTCGGTGTTGCAAGCTTACTCTGCAGATCGGTGTTTCCGCTCACCGTGATGTCCATTTTTCCCGCTTCACCCGTCTTTTTCGAGGTCAGCACCAGCCTGTGCTTATCGTCTTCAAGGGTGATGACCTCCGCAACCACATCTCCATTCTGGGCATTGATCTTTTTGGCAATCTGCTCGAGTGACGTTTCACTTTTATCTAAATCCACCTCCAGCGGTTTTTCCCCCTCTTCCAGGGTGATGGTGATCTTTGCTCCGCTATTACCGATGAGTTGATCGCGCTTTGTGTGTTCATATTCAAGCTGGTGCGCTTTCGCCAGCTGTTTGACCGAAACCGAATAGCTGTTCGGGATCGCCCCTTTCCCCGCCGTGGCCTTAAAGGTTTTGTTATCGCTGACGCTGACGCCATTAAACCCCTCATCCTCCAGCTTGCCGAGGTTATCCTTCAGGGTGCTCAGCGCGCTGGAAATAGAACCCCACGCGGAAATTTGTCCGTTATAAGTTTTCTGCTTCTGTAGATAGGGGTTGAGCTTAACCGAGCTGAGCTTACGCTCCTTTGCCAGCAGTTCGTCAAACGGCAGGCCCGAGCCCATGCCTAAAAAGTTGGTTGATACCATATGAATGCTTCCTGTTGTAAGGGAATGACCTTTATTGTTCTATCGGGGAATAAAGAAGGAAGTTTAATTTTTCATATATGCGCGAACAACGCGCAGGCGTGCGGATAACAGAGATGTGCGGTTATTGATTAATTGTTTTTTGTTATCCGGGTAATTAACGTCAAATTTGTAGCCATTTTCATTAATGACAAAAAAATCGAAAAAAATAATTTAGTGATTTTCATTCCCCCCGATGAATTCAGTATGCGATGCAATTAACGCATATCTCACATTTCGTTATTACTCAGAAGGATATAACAATGGCACAGGTCATTAATACCAACGCACTGAGCCTGATGGCGCAGAACAACCTGAACAAATCCCAGACCTCTCTCGGCACCGCCATTCAGCGTCTCTCTTCCGGTATGCGTATCAACAGCGCCAAGGACGATGCGGCAGGCCTGGCGATTTCCAACCGTTTCACCTCTTCTATCCGCGGTATGACCCAGGCGGCGCGTAACGCCAACGACGGTATCTCGCTGGCGCAGACCACCGAAGGCGCGCTGGAAGAAGTGACCGAAAACATGCAGCGTATCCGCGAGCTGACCGTACAGGCAAAAAACGGCACCAACTCCGCCAGCGACCTCGACTCCATCAAGAAAGAGATCGGTACCCGTCTGGAGGAAATCCAGCGTGTGGCGGAAACCACCAACTTCAACGGCGTGAAGGTCTTCGACGGCTCGAAAGATAAAATCACCATTCAGATTGGCGATAAAGACGACGACACCATCGACATCACCCTGAATAAGCTGGATATGCAGACCCTGGGTCTGGATAAGTTTATGGATGATTTCGCGGATATCGGGATTACAGTGAATGGCGCGGGAATTGCGAAAAGCAATTACGATGAAAAAGCCGTTAAGGCGGCCAATGATGCAGACACAGGTATTACATCTCCTGCTAATGGTGAATGGAAATATAGCACAGCAGAAGCCGCACTCTTCAAAACGGCGATTAAGGAGAAAACAGGTGCTGATCCGACAGGCAATGTTGAGGTTTACACGCTTAACGGAGAGGTATTCGCCCACGATGTCGCTGCTGATAAAATGTATAAAGTTGACGTTGCTAAAATAACGTTTGCTGAGCATGCCACTGAGACCACCCAAGCAAAAGTAACTGCTGTGGACAAAGATGGTCTGGAAGCACTCAGTGCTGAAGATACAGACATGCTGGTGAAAGGGCCAAGTGATCTGAAAGATCCAAAGGCACTGGCTGTGGGAGAGACACTGAATAAAACAGGTGGCACTTTCACCCTGGCTGACACTCACCTTGACGCTGTTGCGGCAAGCATGTTCGGCCCCGGTGCAAATGCGAAAGATTCGAAGCTTCAGATGTTCTCCGTGGATAACGGCGGTGTTACTGAATACTACGCTTATGGTAAAGATGCGACCACAAATGAAGTTAAAGTCAGTAAAATCGAGTTTGATAATGCTGAAGCCGTTACTCAAACTCCTGCACGTCCTGCTGACATGGAATTCATCCGTGAAGCAGCGGGTGATGCAACAGCCGACGGTCTGCTGGCCAAACTGTCCAGTGCAATTGATACCATCGCCGACTTCCGCGCCGACCTCGGTGCCGTTCAGAACCGCTTCAGCTCCATCATTGCGAACCTGAACACCAACATCATCAACACCACCGAAGCGCGCTCCCGTATTCAGGATGCCGACTTCTCCGTGGAAGTGTCTGCCATGAGCCGCGCGAACATCCTGCAGCAGGCCGGTGTCTCCGTACTGGCCCAGGCCAACCAGGTTCCGCAGAACGTGCTGTCCCTGCTGCGTTAATCTGCGTTACCACCTCAACTTATATTACGCGCGAGTTTCACGCGCGGTTGCCCTCCTCCCCGGAGGGCTTTTTTTATTATTTCGGGGTGGGGATTAAGACAAAAAGCCCCATTCGTGGCGCTATTTTTACCGATAACTAAAAAAACAGAAATAACCCTTCTGCGATTTTTATTTTCCCCGATGAAATAAGTATGCGCAGCAACTCACGCATATTTTCTTTTTAACTAGCAGAAGGATTTAACAATGGCCCAGGTCATTAATACCAACGCACTGAGCCTGATGGCGCAGAACAACCTGAACAAATCCCAGACCTCTCTCGGCACCGCCATTCAGCGTCTCTCTTCCGGTATGCGTATCAACAGCGCCAAGGACGATGCGGCAGGCCTGGCGATTTCTAACCGCTTCACCTCTTCCATCCGCGGCATGACCCAGGCGGCGCGTAACGCCAACGACGGTATCTCGCTGGCGCAGACCACCGAAGGCGCGCTGGAAGAAGTCACCGAAAACATGCAGCGTATCCGCGAGCTGACCGTACAGGCGAAAAACGGCACCAACTCCGCCAGCGACCTCGACTCCATCAAGAAAGAGATCGGCACCCGTCTGGAAGAGATCCAGCGCGTGGCGGAGACCACCAACTTCAACGGCGTGAAGGTCTTCGACGGCTCGAAAGATAAAATCACCATTCAGATTGGCGATAAAGACGACGATACCATTGACATCACCCTGAACAAGCTGGATATGCAGACCCTGGGTCTGGATAAGTTTATGGATGATTTCGCGGATATCGGGATTTTGGTTAATGGGGCGGGTACGCTTGAAAGCCAGTTTGACGACAAGGGTGTAGAGCTTAAAAAAGATGCGGTGCTTGTTGGCGAAAAGATTGGTCTCGCAAAAGGGCAAGATTTTACCGTAACGGATGCAGATCTTACTAAAATTAAAAATGCCGCAACGGATGTCGGCACAGCCGCTAAAGTACACACTTATGATGACGGTAACTCGATTCGCTTCTTTGTTGAAGGTGATGCCGGGAAGGTACAGGAAGTTAACGTAGAGTTCGAAATAGCGGGTGGCAATGCTGCCATTAAAGGAAATCCAACCAAAGGTGATCTGCTAAGCGCCCTGGACGCAGATGTACTCCTCTCCGGTAAAAATGAACTGACCGATCCAAAGCTCATCAAGCTGGGTGATAAAATGCACACAGGGGGTGCAGGGTTCGCCGGGGAAGTCGAACTGACGCAAGCTCGACTTGACGACATAAGTCAAACCTTATTTGCTGGTGATGATGCGGCCACTTCCGGTATCCAGATTTTCTATCCTGATAACAATCCAGGAGAGTTTTTCTATGCAATCGATAAAAACGGTACCGTTAAGACATTTGATTTAGATGACCCTGATGGTAAGCCAATCAATGTGGATGATGCCCGCCCAGCGGAAGCCGAATTTATCAAAAATGCCGCAAGCGGCGCGCTGGCCGACGGCCTGCTGGCCAAACTGTCCGGTGCAATTGATACCATCGCCGACTTCCGTGCCGACCTGGGTGCCGTTCAGAACCGCTTTAGCTCCATCATTGCGAACCTGAACACCAACATCATCAACACCACCGAAGCGCGCTCACGTATTCAGGATGCCGACTTCTCCGTGGAAGTGTCCGCCATGAGCCGCGCGAACATCCTCCAGCAGGCAGGTGTTTCCGTACTGGCCCAGGCCAACCAGGTTCCGCAGAACGTGCTGTCCCTGCTGCGTTAATCTGCGTTACCACCTCAACTTATTTCGCGCGTGCCTCACGCGCGGTTGCCCTCCTCCCCGGAGGGCTTTTTTATTTCACTTTCTGGCACTTAAAGGCCTGCCGCTGCCCACCCTTCACCTTCAGCAGCGACGTGTAACCGGGTTTGCCCATGTCGAACCGCAGTTGCCCCTCTGCTTCATTGCTAAAGGTCATCTGCGCAGGGTTATACGTCTCTCCCGTCGGCTCAACAAAATGATACGTTTTCCCGTCGAGCGTCACCGTTTCGGTTTTGGCAAACATTTTTGCCTGATAGCTTTCGCCGCGCTCATCCGTACAGGCCATGGTCAGAACGGAAAAATCCGCCTCTGATGGGGATGTATTCACCGTAGCATGTTCAGCACAACCCCCCAGCGCGAGCGCAGCCACTGTTCCATATAGCGCTTTCATATTGATTATCTTCTTCTTTAACGTTGTCTGTTTGAGGGTAGCATGAAAACAAAAACCCTCCACTCGGGAGGGTTCACCGTCTTGCCTGCCCGGAGGCGCTGCGCTTGCACGGGGCTGGGGGTTTCACCGCAAACGTAGGCCGGGTCAGGCGAAGCCGCCACCCGGCTTTTTTTTAAGCGCGCAGATAAGGTTCTTTCACAAACTCCGCCAGCAGAAACACCATGTCGTGCAGCAATCCGGTCAGCACCTCATTCATCCCCTGCGGCAGCGTATTCCCCAGCATCGCCTGCGCCAGCGTCCGGGCATAGGTGACCGGAACGATCGTCTCCTGCCAGCAGTGCGGCATGCACGACGGCGCGGCGTTACCGACAATCAGTTGCTCAATCAGATGCGGCGGCAGATCGTCGTCACACAGACGTTCCAGCGCCTCCAGCGCATGCAGCAAGCGCCCGCAGAGTGCATGGCGATCGCTTACGCTTTGTGTTTCGACCAGCGCGCTGGCAAACGCGGCGCAGAGTTCTGCCACCTCAAAAAGGTCGGCAGAGGCCGGAAGCGGTAAGGCGATGAGTTGTTCGGTAAAGCTAACGTGGGATGCGTCAGAGAGTGTGGACAGAAGAGTCATATGAAAGCCTCCGGGGAGATGAGAAATGAATCACAAAGGAGCCAACCCGCAGGTCGCTCCGGTATCGCCTTGTATCTTCAGGTTCTCACGCCCGGTTGCGGTGGTTGCCGCAACGCAGGCACTTTACGATGTGATGAAAACAAACAACAGGGTAAATCACGGATTACATAAGGTTACTTGTGGGATTGCGAGGCGCCTTCCAGATTTGCGCCGGGGTAGCTTCCCCTCACCCTGGCCCTCTCCCCAAAGGGGCGAACAAATTAATGCCTGCACAGACTACTCCCTCTCCCTTGAGGGAGAGGGCTGGGGTGAGGGGGAACATACGGCACTGGTGGTCATTCCGTTCACTTTATGTTCCTTGCTACTCTTTAACGACATGGCCTGTGAACGTGCCAGGGTGGCTCAGTCTGCACTGAACCCCATATCCTGGACACCAGATCATAAAATCTGGAGGTTCAGATGAGATATCCTTTTCACATTCGTCTTGCGGCTGTACAGCATTACATGACTGGTGAGTCGAGCATTAAAGAAACAGCACATCTGTTCAGTGTTGGCCGGACGCCTCTTACCCGCTGGATACGGGCTTACAGGCGTCAGGGAAAGGCCGGGCTGGAGGACCGTCCTGCACGGGCCTATACTTCAGCTTTCAGGCTCCGCGTAATCCGTTATGTTACTGAACACGGTTGCAGCTATGCGGAAGCTTCAGCGCGCTTTGCCATTCCAAATGAATCGCTCATTCTCGACTGGACAAGACGTTACCGGAAAGGAGGCGCACAGGCGCTTAATACAGCCAAACCCGGGCCCGCTATGTCACAGAAAAAGTTTATACCTGACTCCAGACCGCTCAGTGAGATGACTCCCTCAGAACTTCTGAGAGAGCTGGAATATCTGCGGGCGGAAAATGCATATTTAAAAAAGCTCAAAGCCCTGAGGGAGGAAAACGCTCTCAGGGAACAGCAGAAAAAACGCGAGTGATACAGAGTTTGCTTGCAGACCACCGACTTGTTTACCTGTTATGTGCCGCAGGGCTGGCGCGTAGCACGTATTATTACCAGCTCTCCAGACCTGTCACTCAGTCGGAGCGGTATGCATCTGCTGTCAGTGCTATGTCCACCATCAGTCAGAGAAATGCACAACGCTACGGCTACCGAAGAATGACGGTGGCGCTGCGTAATGAAGCCTTCATCCTGAACCATAAAACGGTTCGCATATTGATGAAAAAGTATGGCCTGACATGTCAGTTACGCCGAAGGAAATACCGTTCCTGTATGGCTGGAGGCGGACTGGCTTCAGATAATCTGCTTGCCCGTAACTTCACTGCTGCATGCAGTGGAATAAAGTGGTGCACAGACGTGACGGAGTTCCGTGCCGGTGGTCAAAAACTGTTCCTGTCAGCCCTTCAGGACCTGTTCAATAATGAAATAGTGGCCTGGCAAACATCAACCAGTCAGTCACAACCTCTGGTCTGCAGGATGCTAAAAAAAGCGCTTAAAGCATGCAGAAACAAAGAAGGCGCGATGCTACACAGCGATCAGGGCTGGGCTTACCGAACACCTGTATGGCGCAGAATGCTGGCTGAAGCGGGCATCACACAAAGTATGTCGCGTAAGGGTAACTGTCTGGATAATGCAGTGATGGAAAACTTCTTCAGTCATCTGAAAGTAGAGATGTATTACAGGAAAAAGTACAGTTCAGTGAAAGAACTGGAAAGCGATATTGGCAGATATATTCGCTATTACAACACCGAACGAATCAGTTTAAAAACGGGCGGGATGAGTCCGGTACAATACCGGACGCTGGCAGAGCAACAATGAAATCGCAGTGTCCAGGTTTAGGGGTTCAGTGCAGTCGCCACCACCCTGGCGACCCGGGCTCCCGGCGGTAAATCGCCGCTTCGCGGTACCCTCGGCTTATTCCTTCCGGCTTATCGGGGACGGGCGGAGGTAACGTCCCTGTAAAGCCCGCCCTCTCGGCGCATCCATGCGCCTCGCCCCGGCCTGCAGGAAACGCCTCAGCGATTTACAGCCGGACCAGGGCGTCGCTGTAAGTTATTCATTTCTCTGAAACAACGTTCATCGCTTCGGGTAATAAAATCAAACCTTAAACCGATTCACCACACTTTCCAGCTGTTGCGCCTGCTCCTCCATCGCCTTCGCCGCCGACGAGACTTCCGCCACCAGCGATGCATTTTGCTGGGTGGCGCCTTCCAGCTGGCACACCGCCACGTTCACCTGGGCGATACCGACGCTCTGCTCGCGGCTGGCGGTTTTCACCTCCTCCATCAGCGCAGACACCTCGCCCACGGCGGTCACCAGCGCGTTCATGGTCTCTCCCGCTTCCTGCACCAGGCTACTGCCTTCCTGCACGCCCGCGACCGCGTCGTTAATCAGCTCGCGGATTTCCCTTGCAGAGCTGGAGGCCCGCAGCGCCAGATTACGCACTTCCGTCGCCACCACGGCGAACCCGCGCCCCTGCTCGCCCGCGCGCGCCGCTTCCACCGCCGCGTTCAGCGCCAGAATGTTGGTCTGATAGGCAATCCCGTCGATCACGCCCACGATATCCGCCACCCGCAGGGAAGAGGATTCAATATGGCGCATTTTGTCCACCGCCGACGTCATCAGCCCGGCGCCGCGCTGCGCCACCGCCGCGGCGTCGGTCGCCAGCCGGTCAGCGTGTTCCGCGTTATCGGCGTTGTTCGCCACAATGCCCGCAATCTCCTCCATCGAGGCCGCCGTCTGGGTCAGGGAGGCTGACTGCTCTTCGGTCCTGGACGACAGCGACACGTTCCCCTCCGCAATCTGGTGCGAGGCGGCGGCAATGGTGCGGGTGCTGGCTGCCACCTGCTGTAACAGCCCCTGCAGATACCCCATAAAGGCGTTAACGTTGCGGGCGATGGCGTTCAGCTCCTGGCTGCTGTTCTCCGGCAACCGACGGGTCAAATCCGCGCCGCCAGCCGACAGGGTGGCCAGGCGATCGCTCACGGTATGCAGGTTACGCATCACCGCGCGGATGGTCAGCACCAGCACCACGCCCAGCAGCAGTAACAGCGGGATCTGCACCATCCCCAGACGCGTCAGGATATCGCGGGTCTGCTGGCTCAGCAGGCTGCTGCGGGTATCTGTCGCCACAAACCACGGGCTGCCCTTGATGGGATAAACAAAAATGGTGTGTTCCCCATCCTGTGCCTGATAGGTTCGCTCCAGCGGCGTCTCTTTCGCCTGCGCCAGCATCGCCTGAAGGATAGCGATTTCATGCCCCGGCAGTTCGCTGATATTTTTCAGCGGCGGCGTTTCGTCGGATGCCCGGCTGTAGCCGACAATTTTGCCATTGGCCTCCACAATCAACACGCCGCCTTCAATAGGTTCCGCCATCTTGCGGGCCAGCGTGTTAAAGAACCCCAGCGTCACGTCAAGCGTTGCCACGCCCCACAGCTGGCCGTGGCGATAAACCGGCATCGCGCAGTTGGTCCGCGGCTGCGGGCTGGCCGCGTCGATATAGGCCTCGGCCCACGCGCACTGGCCTTTTGCCGCGCGCGAACCGGCTTTGAACCACGGCTGCTCCCAGTAGGCCGGGGCACCGGGGTCGTTCCAGGTGGTGTTCAGGCGCAGCCGGTTCTCACGGTCCCGGGCAAAGAAGGTGCTGTGACGGTCGATACCCGCCGCGCGCATGCCGGGAAGCGGCCAGACGCCGCCGCCGAAAAGCGTGCTGTCGCCGTTCTGGTTAATCAGGGCTGGCAGCAGGTTGTCTATCTGCGCGCTATCCAGCAGGGAGACGGTCTCGGTGAGGCTTCGCTGCTGGGCCTGCACGCGCGACATTTGCGTGGTGATGGCCGCCGCCTGCTCGCCAATCTGAGAATGGACGCGCTGATACTCTGTTTTCAGCAGGGCCGGTGCCACCCGCCCCAGCACCACCCACACGGTGATGCCCGTCAGCAATAAAAAGAAAGCAGAAACCAGCAGAATGATTCTGCTCTGGGTTGATTTAAACATAATGATAAGCTCGAAAATGAGGGTTAACGTCGCGGCAAGGAAGTTAGCTCCGTACCCGCTGCATAAGGGTATTGGCTACGGTGTAGACCTCCTCAATCAGCACGCTGTTGTTTTGTGTCACCGACACAGCGCCGCTTTGCCCCTGCATCATCGCATCGTCGATCAGCGCCCGTAGCTCCTTCGAGGAGCGCGCGCAGCGGCTCGCCAGGTTGCGCGACTCCACGGCAAAAACCCCCTCTTCGTGATGCAGGGAGTAGCTGTAGGCACGGCTCGCCAGCTGAACCAGCGCCCCACTGCTGTCGGCTATCTGCAGGGCGGCGTCATGCAGCGACTTCATGGCCAGAATAGCCCCCGTGGCGCTGTCGCTCAGCGTCGCCAGCAGGTTGGCGCTGGCGTCCGGGACCTGCAGCAGCCGTTCGTTCTCCTGGGCAATGACGGTGGCCGCCCGGGCGATGGCGTTCACCTGCTCGCCCACCTCATGCATCAGCGGCGGCAGATGCGCCCCCTGCCCGGTTTGCAGTTGCGAGGGCAGCTCTTCATTGAGTCGGGAAAGGTGCAGGTTCAGGCTGCGGAGCAGCGTCAGGGTCGAGACCAGCAGCAGCGCGGCCAGCGGCCATGGCTTGTGCAGCAGAATGCCAGGGCGCTCGCCCATGCGGCGGGTAGGAACATCAATGGCCAGCAGCCACGGCGTGTCGGCGAGGGGAACCACCATCAGGGTGTGCTCGCCACTGGCGCTGCGAAAACGGGTGTGGCGCAGCCCTTCCCCGGACTGGGCCAGCAGGGCGCGCAGCGGGACCGCCATGGGGAGATCGGCATCGTTGAGCGATTGCACCGTGGGCGCACCGGCGGCATCGGCAATGATGCGCCCGGTGTTTTCCACAATCCAGGCCCGGCCGCCCAGCCGTTCTCCCGTCTCTTTCACCAGGGCATTGAAAAACTGACGGCTGTTGCCGGTCTCCTCCGGGAGATCGGTCTCCCCCGGCGCCGCTTTGTCGAGGGCAAAGCTTTTCAGGGTGACCACGCTTTCGGTCATCGAACGCTGCTGCGCTTCTACACGGTCGAGCTGTTCACGCAGCTGAATGGCCAGAGCATCCACCTGCGAGCGCAGGCGCTGCCCCTCCGTGCGGATAAACCACGGCATGACGCCCGCCTGCACCAGAATAATTAAGGTAATAAAAATAACGACCAGTATGACAATAAAAACCATGACAGCGCCTGTTCTTTTACATGGCAGCACAATGCTGCCTCTACAGGGCTATTTTATTATGCGGGGGGCTGGAAATATGCTCTTCAAACCGTTGATAACCGCGCACTTCTGTTATCGCTCAATAAAAACAATTCGCCGGACGTTATCCCAGCGCCGGACCAGCCAGCCGTCAAGGCTGCAGAAGGTTCCCCCCCATGTGATGGGCAGCAGGCAGAGCACGATATACAGCGTCTCGGGCAGATAAAACAGCCAGCTGAGCCATGCGATCAGGTTCAGCCCGCGTGGGATGGTATAGATGCCGATGGTGACCAGCGCCACGGTGCTGATGACCATCAGTACCAGCGCGCTCACGCGGCTGAATAACCCCAGCGTCAGCAGCAGGCCCATGCTGCATTCAAGAAAGGCCACCACCACGGCCATGACCTCCGGAAACGGGATCCCCGCGTCATACATGGTGTCCACCATCAGCAGCTGGTTCTCGGTGACAAATAACTTATTAAACCCTGCGGTAAAGAAAAATACCCCCAGCACCAGACGGCAAAGAAACACCGGAAACATGGCCGGCATATCGGTGGTATGCAATAAACGCTTCAGAGAGAACATCGATCATCCTTGTAAAGAAAATAAATACTGCGTAATAAATTCAATAACATCTGTTTACGCAGTATAAATTCGCCGGTCTCGTTCGCAACCGCTCCCGCCCCCTTCCCGACACAATTAATAAAAATATACAGATTAAAAAAGATTAATTCTGAATGATGACAGCGTCTCATTATCAACGCCCTGCAGCTGCCTCTTTCGGCAGAAAAAATGTAACCGATTGGTTTTAATATGATTAAAGTAAAATGCCATTAAACACCATGTTTAATGTGGTTAATCACATCCCGATTAATAACCTTAATCCCGTTAAGGCTGTTATTACGCGGTGGTTGCAAAAATATGACGTAAGACATAAAAAGCATGTCGCTCTGGCCTGCGGCTCGCAATAACATGCATTCATTACTATTAATTACAATAGCCAGAAGCGATACCCAATACACCAGAAGAATCAAATAACTATGCTAAATCCTATCGCGATTGGAGCGTCAGTGACGCTGGATTTACAGACCCGCACGCTTGCCAGGACGGATACGCAAGAGACGGTCACCCTTCCGCAAAGCGCGTGCCTGTGCCTTGCCGCCCTGGCTGAAGCCGGGGGTGAGGTGCTCTCTCAGGAACAGCTGATGGAGATCGGCTGGCGCAGCGCGGGCGTGGAAGTGACCGACAACAGCGTCCGGGTGATGATCACCAAGCTGCGTCGCGCGTTCGCCCAGTTGGATCTCCAGGAAGCCATCACGCTTATCGCCGTGACGCGCAGCGGCTATCGTCTGCTGGTACGGGAGGCCAGCAGCGAACTGCCGCCGCTGGCACAAACCGCCCCGCAGGATGATCCGCCAGCGCCCGCCGCCCCTGACGTGCCGCCAGCGGTCACGCCCGTACCTCTGCGTGCCCGCCACGCCGTCAAGCAGAAGATCTGCGCCATCCTGAGCGGCCTGCTGGTGGGGCTGGTGATTGCCCTGCTCCTGCGCGGGATCGTCGATTTCAGCCCGCAGCCGGTCCACTTTGTACGCTGGAATGGCCCCGGCGTGCCGCCCGGCACCCAGGTGATGGTGCAGCAGGACAAACAGACGCAGCGCGCCCTGATTGAGTCCACGCTGCAAACCTATACCCGCCACGTGCTGGATCGTCGACCAAACGAGAAACCGGCTGCGGTGCTTTACGTCACCACCGGCTCAGAAAAAATGAGTCAGTTCCAGGGACTGATTGCCTGCCAACAACCCTTTAAGGATTCAGGGAATGACTGCGAATCGTTCTATTTTCGCCTTTATTAAATCTCCGCTCACCCTGCTGTTTGTGGGCGGGATGGTTGTCGGACTGGGCGGCATGGCGCTGTACGGGCTTAAGACCTCACCGTATGCGACGCAGTGTATTGCCCCAACGTCCTACTACGTGATTGAGGATGACCACAACGCGACGCTGGCACGGGGTATCTACCGTTCCTACCGCGACGGCCTGTTCAGCGGGCATACGACCTATATCGGCAGCATCAGCCACTTTAAAGACGGCAAACGCGACGGGCTGCCGAAAGCCGTGAACCGGGAAGTGCGCTACGATGTGGAGCTGTCGGGCAAACGGATCCATCTGACCGTGACCAGCCAGCACCGCAAGCTCGGCGGTCAGACCACGGATGAGGATGTGACCGACTATATCTTCCCGCAAATTAAGCCGGGTGACGTGGCGACCAGCACCGTCTACCTGCTGGACGACAAAGTGCTGGCCTCCGGCACAGAAACCGTCGCCCGCATCGCCTGCATGAACTGACGGTTACACCAGCGCCTGAATCAACCCGGCCAGCAGGTCAAAGCCGGTGGCCATCAGGCGCTCAAAGAACGGGGCCAGCGTTTCGGCAATCAGGAACAGGGCCAGCATGCCGAACGTCAGCGTCAGCGGGAAGCCAATGACGAAGATGGAGAGCTGGGGCGTCAGGCGGTTTAACAGCCCGAGGATAAAGTTGATGCAGAGCAGCAGCGCAATGATCGGCAGCCCCAGCATCAGCCCCTGACTGAAGATGAGCCCGGTGTGGCTGACCAGATAGATAAACCCGCCCGCATGCAGCGGCGTGGCATCAACCGGCAGCGTCTGAAAGGTGTCGGCCAGCAGCGCCAGCAGCCAAAGATGACCATTAAAGACGAGGAACAGCAGGGTTACCAGCAGGTTGAGAAAACGCGAGATCACCGGGCTGTTTCCGGCCCCCGGATCAAAGAAGGTGGCAAACGACAGCCCCATCTGCATGCCGATGATTTCGCCGGACATGCGCACGGCGGCAAACAGCAGCTGCAGCGTCAGCCCCATCGCCGCACCGATAATCACCTGTTTGCCCAGCACCCATACCCCTTCCCAGGTGTAGAGTCCTACCTGAGCATCGGGCAGCGTACCGCCGATGAGGATTGCCGTCAGCAACGCCAGACCGGCGCGCAGACGGGCACTGACGGCCTTTTCGCTGAAGATCGGCGCGACCTGCAGCAGCGCCGCAATGCGTACCATAATGAAAACGTAGTGGCTGACCAGCCCGTAGAGCTGGTCGAGGGGAAGTCCAAAGGCCATCAGCCGATCACAAACGGGATGCTGGCGAACACCGCGCGGGTATATTCAATAAATATTTTCATCATCCACGGGCCCAGCGCCACCGCGACGCCGACAATCATCAGGATTTTCGGGATGAAGGTCATGGTCATCTCGTTGACCTGGGTGGCGGCCTGCAAAATACTGATGATAAGACCGGTGACCAGCGCAGCCACCAGCAGCGGGGCGGAGATCATCAGCCCGACCTTGATCGCCTGCATGCCGATTACCATTACGCTTTCAGGGGTCATCAACCTCTCCTAACTGTAAAAGCTCTGGGCCAGCGAACCCACCAGCAGTTGCCAGCCATCGACCAGGACAAACAGCATCAGCTTGAATGGCAGGGCAATGGTTGTCGGCGGCACCATCATCATCCCCAGCGCCATCAGAATGCTCGCCACCACCAGATCGATAATCAGGAACGGGATAAAAATGGTAAAACCGATCTGGAACGCGGTTTTCAGCTCGCTGGTAATAAATGCCGGGATCAGAATGCTGAGCGGCACCTCCTGCGGTGAGGCGACGTCCGGCGTTTTCGCGATGCGGGCAAACATGGCCAGATCGCTTTCACGGGTCTGGTCGAGCATGAACGCGCGCAGCGGCTTCACCCCTTCCGTCAGGGCCACTTCCATGGTGATTTTGTTTTCCTGCAGCGGCTGCCAGGCTTTTTCGTAGATCTGGCTGAACACCGGCGACATCACAAAGAAGGTCAAAAACAGCGACAGCCCCACCAGCACCTGGTTCGGCGGCGCGGTGGGCGTGCCCAGCGCGTTACGCATCAGTCCCAGCACAATGATGATGCGGGTAAACCCGGTCATCATCAGCAGTACTGCGGGAATGAAGGTAAACCCGCTCAGCAGCAGCAGGGTTTGCACCGGCAGCGTCCAGCCGCCTTCTCCCGAAGGCTGGCCCAGCGTGATATCGCCGTTGGCCGCCAGCGCACCGGCGGCCGGCAGCATCAGGCCCAGCGCCAGCAGCAGACGACGGCTCACTGTTCACCTCCCGGACGGTATTTCTGGCGCAGCTTCTCCAGCATCAGCGGGAACGTCGCCGCGGGCGCACTGGCCTGCGGGGCGTTTTCCGGGCGCGGCTGGGTGGTGAGGCAGGTAATCTGCGAGGCGGTGACGCCGAGCACCAGACGCTGCTCGCCGACGTCAACCAGCACCAGGCGCTCGCGCGGCCCCAGCGACTGCGTCGCCACCAGGGTCATCGTGCCCTGGGCGTCGTTAAGCCGACGGGCCAGGCCGCTGCGGCGGGCGGCCCAGGCCAGCACAACCAGCAGCAGGACGATCAGCGCCAGCGCGCCGCTGACCGTCATCAGTACGGACCCGGTAGCCGGAAGGGAATCGGTGGCGTTCATTAGCGGCTCAGACGATGCATGCGCTCGGACGGGGTAATGATGTCCGTAATGCGGATGCCGAACTTATCGGACACCACCACCACTTCTCCCTGCGCAATCAGGTAACCGTTAATCAGGATATCCAGCGGCTCTCCCGCCAGCCCGTCCAGCGACACCACCGAGCCCTGGCTTAAGCGCAGCAGCTCCTTGATGGTCATTTTGGTGCGACCCAGCTCCACGGTCATTTTTACCGGGATATCGAGGATCAGGTTCATCTCGTCAGAAAATTGTGGTGCAGCCATGGTGTCGGTAATTCCCGCCGCGTGCTGTTCGGTCATGGCCTCACCCCAAAGATTATCGATGGACTGATCGTCAGAACCCGATGAGGTGTTGATGTCGCTCATGGGGAAATTACTCCTTGTTTAATGAAAGTAATGAAGGCTGAATCATCTGCTCGACCTTCAGGGCATATTGATTGTTAACTGCGCCGTAGCGGGCCGTGAAGACCGGCACGCCGCCGACGCTGGCCTCGATAAACTCCTGTTTATCCAGCGCGATGATGTCGCCTTTTTTCATCTGCATCACGCGGGAGAGACGGGTACCGATATCCGCAAAGCGCGCCGTGAGCTCCAGCTCGGTTTCCCGCATCTGGCTTGCCAGCAGGCCGCGCCAGTGGGAGTCCTCGTGCCGGGAATTGTCCATCGGCGGGTTGCTCAGCAGCTCGCGCAGCGGCTCGATGGTGCTGAAGGGAATACAGATGTTGAACTCCCCGCGGTGCGAACCGATCTCCACTGAAAACGGCGTAGTCACCACTACGTCGTTTGGCGACGAGGTAATGTTGGTGAACTTCACCTGAATTTCAGAACGGATGTACTCCGTTTTGATTTTATATATCGAGCTCCAGGCGAATTCGTACGCCTCGCGCGCCATCGACAGCATGCGGTGGATCACGCGCTGCTCGGTGGGCGTGAACTCGCGGCCGTCGGCTTTGGTCGGGAAACGCCCGTCGCCGCCGAACAGGTTATCCACGGCCATAAACACCAGCCCCGGCGAGAACGCCATCAGCGAGGTGCCGCGCAGCGGGTTAAGGTGCAGCAGGTTCAGGTTTGTCGGCACCGGCAGGTTGCGGGCAAACTCGTGATACGGCTGGATCTTAATGTTCCCCGCCGTAATATCCGGGCTACGGCGCAGCAGGTTAAACAGCCCCATGCGGAACTGACGGGCAAAACGTTCGTTAATGATCTCCAGCGAATGCAGACGTTCGCGGATCACCCGACGCTGGGTATGCGGGTCGTAGGGTTTGATCCCCGGATCTGCCCCATTGTTCTGACGATCGCTGCTGCTCTCCACATCGGCATTGAGCAAACGGTCGATCTCATCCTGAGATAAAAAGCTGTCAGCCATAATAATTACCGCAGAATAAATTCGTTAATAAGCACGTCAGTGACGCGAATGGACTGGTTAAATGCCAGCGGTTTCGTCAGCTCGCGCTGAATATTACTCATCAGGCGACGTTTCCCTTCATCCGAGGATAATTCCTCATAGGTCTGATGAGTGAGCAACATAAATAAGCGGCTGCGATATTCCGGCAAATATTTTTCCAGGACGTTGAGCGACGGCTGATCGGCAAGACGAATAGAAAGCCCCAGATAGAGCACCCGATCTGATTCATTCGCCGTCGGCTTCAGGCTGACGGTGAAGGTATTCATCGAGGCGTACAGCGGCTCCACCGCGACCACCGCAGGCTCTACGTGGACGCCCTCTTGCGCGACGGCAACAGCCGGTTTGGCGAATTTCATTTCCCAGAACAGGTAGCCGGAAACTCCGCAGGCCGCAACGGCAGTCAAAAACATGAACATCATCAGAAGCGAGCGAGACCCTCCGCCACTGGCGACCTTTTTATTTTTATTACTCATTGAACGTACACCTGATAAATAAGAGAGGGCAGCGTGCTACCCTCGTGTCAATATGGCGGACATTGTAGTCCATTTAATCATCCTGATAATCAGGCGATAAAATTTCATTCCTGAAGCTAATTCGCCACTTCAGGCAAAGGTATTAATTCCGTAGATATTTCCGGGGGTGGTGGTTAATAACGTGGGCACACTCTCCTCCTCTGTGGCGTGCTCCTCCCCCTCCTGCGCGGCATGCTCGTCGCCCGCCGCGTGTTCGCCCTGCTCACCGGCGGCAAACGGCTGCCCTTCCGCGCTGACGCTGGACTGACCAAGCTGAATCCCCGATTCCGCCATCGCGGCGCGCAGCTGCGGCATCGCCTGCTCCATGACGTGGCGAATATGCGCATGCTCGCTGACGATATGGATCTGCGCCTGATCCTGCTGCACGCGCAGGGAAATCTGCAGCGACCCCAGCTCTTCCGGGTGCAGACGGATCTCCGCGCTGTGCAGCCCGTTGCGGCTAAAGACCGCAATATGCTGGCTGACCGACTGCTTCCACTCCGGCGTTTCCGGCGGATGGTTAACGGTGACCACCTGCTGCGGGGCATGGGCGACGCTGGTGCGTACGGCGGCAGGCAGCGCCACGGCGTTCACCGATGGCGTCGCGGAAACCTCGGTTGCGACCAGCGCCTCGCTGCTGACCGGTGCGGGCTGCGCCGTCAGCGGCGCGGCAGCGGCCGCCGGGGTTTTATCCCCGTTCATCATCAACGGTGCTGCGGTTTTGCCCTCCGGCGCCGCGTTTTTTTCGCCCGGTACGCCTTTCACCGGCACTTCCCCGGTGACGCTGCGTGTCACCAGCTGCTGCAGCTGCCACTGGGGGCTCTCGTCCCCTTCACCGTCGGTCAGCGCGATGCCCTGCAACGCCTCTGCCAGCGCGGGCATCGCCGTCAGCGGCCTCCCCTCGTCATCAAGGAGAGGTGCATCGTCAGCCAGCTTGCCCGGCAGTAACCCGGCGGGTAAGGCGGCCTCCGGCAGCGCGGCCAGCATCTGCGGGTCAAGACCCGGGAAAAGCTGCGCCAGCTCAGCCAGCTTGTCGTCCAGCGCCAGGCTGAAGGGTTCGTCAGCGAGCCCCCCGGCCTTCGGTTTGCCCGGAGCCCCGCTGCCCAACAGCAGGGCGGCAATATCAATGTTCATAGTCTTTCTCTCTTTTGTCCGGCACGCTGAGCAAATTCATCCATCAGCTTCTGTTCATGTCGGCTTTGAACCAGCGCCTGCGCCGTCTCCCGGCGGGCAATCAGGGTTTCAAAGGCGTTCAGGCGTTGCTTGTTCTGCACCCAGTTTTGCTTCACCGTGTCGACCGCCTGTTCGCAGGCGTTAACGTGGCCTTCCTGCTGCTTCACCACCTGCTTCAGTGACAAAATAAACGACTGATGATTAACCAGGTCCGCCACCGACATACCGTTCGCCATCATTCCCTGACGCAGGGACTGCTGGTACTCCTGCTCGTAGTGCTGCAGCTGTTCGTGCTGGGTCATCGCCTGCTGAAGCTGCTGCTGTGCGCCGCCCAGCGCGCGGGTGGTCTCCGTCAGCGTCTCTTGCGCCATATCGCGCAGCAGCGTCATGGGATTTTTTACCTTCATCGCGCCTCCGGATTAGTCCCTGATGTCCGGGAAGAGCCCGGACAGGGCGCTAACGGCGTCGTCGTAGCCGCTGCGTTCGTGGATAGCCTGGTGGAGAAACGCCTCCAGCGACGGGTATTTGTCGATAGCCTGGTCCAGCATCGCGTCGCTCCCTTTGACGTACGCCCCCACGCTGACCAGATCCCGGTTGCGCTGATACGCGGAGAGCAGCTGCTTAAAACGCTGCACCTTGCGGTACTGGGGATGCGGGATAAGTTCGGTCATGGCGCGGCTAATCGAAGCTTCGATATCGATAGCCGGATAATGCCCCGCCTCGGCCAGACGACGCGACAGCACGATGTGGCCGTCGAGGATCGCGCGCGCGGAGTCGGCTATCGGATCCTGCTGGTCGTCTCCTTCCGTCAGCACCGTATAGAAGGCGGTGATCGAGCCGCCCCCTTGCACGCCGTTACCGGTGCGCTCAACCAGAGCGGGCAGGCGGGCAAAGACCGACGGCGGATAGCCTTTGGTCGCGGGCGGTTCGCCAATCGCCAGCGCCACTTCACGCTGCGCCATGGCGTAGCGCGTCAGGGAGTCCATGATCAGCAGCACGTTGAGGCCACGCTCGCGAAAATCCTCCGCGATACGGGTGGCGTAAACGGCCCCCTGCATACGCAATATCGGCGAGACGTCTGCCGGGGCGGCAACCACCACCGCCCGGGCCAGCCCCTCCTCGCCGAGGATATTCTCGATAAAATCCTTCACCTCGCGACCGCGCTCGCCAATCAGCCCCACCACGATCACATCAGCGGTGGTAAAGCGAGCCATCATGCCGAGCAGCACGCTTTTCCCGACGCCGGAGCCGGCGAACAGCCCCATACGCTGCCCGCGACCTACCGTCAGCAGGCCGTTAATGGCGCGTACGCCCACGTCGAGGACGGTTTTGATCGGGTCGCGGTGCAGCGGATTAAGCGTTGGGGTGAAGAGGCCTGCGGCCGGTTTCCCTAGTGCAGGACGACCATCCAGCGGACGCCCCTGCGCATCCAGCACGCGTCCCAGCAGATGGGGGCCAACGGGAAGCTGTTTACCGGCGTGGCTGTAGCGTTGCAGGGCGTAGATGCGTGCCCCCGGCAGGATGCCGTCGACATGCTCCAGCGGCATCAGGAACAGCGTCTGGCCGTTGAAGCCCACCACCTCGCTCTCGACGGGGAGTATTCCCTGCTCCGTCTGGCGCTCTACGATACACAGCGCGCCGATCGGCAGCTTTAGCCCCACGGCCTCCATCACCAGCCCGGTGGCGCGCGTCAGTTTGCCGTACTGGCGGAAATCGGGCACCTGAGCGAGTTTTTCCTCCACCCGGTCGAGGGCGGAGAGCCATTTTTTTAACTGCTGGCTCATTGCGAGAGCTCCTCGCGCGCCAGCTGGCAGAGCGCCTGCCAGCGGGTTTCCATGCTGGCGTCCACCTCCACGTCCGGGGAGACAATCCGGCAGCCCCCGGCGGCCAGGCTGGCGTCGCGGTGCAACTCCCAGCCCATCGCGATAAGCGTTTCGCCCAGCGCCGCCTGCACTGGCGCAAACGCGTCCGGGCTGACATACAGCTGGATAGTGCCGTGCAGCAGCGTATCCTGCTGCATCAGGTTGCGGATCTGCGCGTTAAGCGCCTGGTTGTCCGTCACGCGGGCGGTGCCGTAAAGCTGCTGGACCGCGGTGAGCGACAGCTGCACCAGACGCGCGGGGACCAGCCCTTCGAGGTTTTCCAGCGCCAGCTTAAAGTTGCTGACCCAGACTTCGGCCTCGCGCAGCAGCGTCTGCTGTTCTACCCGCGCCTGCTCGACGCCCTGGGCAAATCCAGCCTCGCGGCCCTCTTTCAGCCCGGCCTCGTAGCCCTGCTTGCGCCCCTCTTCCTGGCCCTGCTGCTGCCCCTGGGCAAAGCCCTGCTGCTCCGCCTGCTTGCGAAGGCGCGCCAGTTCGGCTTTTAGCTGCGCCTCTGACTGGGCGTTATCCAGCGTCGGCAGCGGGGTTTCCTGCGGCTCACCCAGCAGGTTTTCAGGCTGCCAGGCTCGCCACTCACGAGCGTTGTTATCATCAAACGTAGGCATCGTCGCTGCCTCCAATCAGGATCTCGCCAGACTCCGCCAGGCGACGCACCACGTTGAGAATGGTCTTCTGTTCGGCTTCGACCTGCGACAAACGCACCGGGCCACGGGAGGCCAGATCGTCGGTCATCAGCTCGGCCTGACGACGGGACATGTTGCGGAAGAATTTCATGCGCAGCGGCTCGTCGGCCCCTTTCAGCGCTACGATCAGCGTATCGCTCTCGATCTCCTGCAACAGACGCTGGATGCTGCGGTCTTCCACATCCACCAGGTTTTCGAACAGGAACATCTCGTCGATAATCTTCTGCGCCAGTTCGCCGTCGAATTCGCGCACCGCCTCGATGGCCGCCTCCTCCTGCTGGGATTTCATCAGGTTGAGGATCTCGGCCGCCGGACGGACGCCGCCCATCTTGCTGCGCTTGAGGTTCTGACCGTGCAGCAGGTTGTTCAGCACTTCCGTCAGCTCCTGCAGCGCGGCAGGCTGTACGCCACCGAAAGTGGCGATACGTAGCATAATGTCGTTACGTTCACGGTCGTCGAATTTGCCCAGCACGTCCGCCGCCTGGTTACGTTTGAGGTGAACCAGGATGGTGGCGATGATCTGCGGATGCTCTTCGCGGATCAGATCAAACACCGCCTGCGGATCCATAAAGTTGAGCGTTTCGATGCCGTTGGTGCCCTGATGGGTGTCCAGCAGATCTTCCAGCAGCGAGGAGGCACGCTCTTCGCCCAGCGCCTTGACCAGCACGCTGCGCAGGTAGTCGTTGGTGTTGAGGCTGAGCGCCGCATATTCGCTGGAATCTTTCTTAAACTCCTCCAGCACCATGGCCATCTGGTCGTGAGTAAAGCCCGCCATGTTGACCATCGAGGCACTGATCTGCTTAACCTCGTGGGCGTTAAGGTGCTTGAACACCTCCGCCGCCAGGACATCTCCCAGCGTCAGCATGACGATGGCGCTTTTTTCTGAGGCATTCATTATTTCGGCTCCTTACTCATCCACTGGCGGATCACCAGGGCGATAACGCGCGGTTCCTGCTCTGCCAGTTCACGCAACTGTTGACCATTGAGTTCCGTATCCACCCGCTGCTGCGCTCGGTCGCGGTTGTTTTTCTCCGCTGCACGTTTTTTCGCGGCAATCTCTTCTTCCCGGGCCTCTTTTTCCATCTCCAGGCGACGAATCGTGGTCTCCTGGTGGCGGTTCCAGGCCGGCTGCACCAGCTTGCGCCACATGATCCAGGCGATAATGGCAATGACCAGATAACGGGCGATAGCCATCAGCAGCGCGTAGAAGCGATCCTGCTTCCAGAACGGCGGTACCGGTGTCTCCACCACGCCGTTAAACGCGGAGTTAAGTATGTTGACGCTGTCGCCGCGCGTAGCGTTGTAGCCGATGGCCTCTTTCACCAGGGCGTTAATGCGCGCCAGTTCGGCCTCGCTAATCGGCCCCGGCTTGCCCTCTTCCCCCTGCGGCAGGTGGTTAATCACCACCGCGACCGACAGGCGCTGGATGCGTCCGGCATTGGATTTGGTATGGGTCAGGGTGCGATCCACCTCGAAGTTGGTGGTCTCATCGCTGCGATTGTTATACGGCTGCGTCGTTTCACGGCCGGTGCTGCTGCCGGTGGTTTTCTCTTTTTTGTCATCCACGGGCGTGTTAAGCGGCTGGGTCAGCGGCGCGGTGGCCGGTGCCGGTGGGGTGTTGCTCAACGCACCGGGTACGCCGCTGGCGCCACGACGGTTGCCCTGCTCCGAGAGGCTGGCCTGACGGCTACGGATCGCCATTTTTTCCGGGTCGCTGTTCGGCTGGTACTGCTCCAGGGTCTGCTCCTGCTCGGTGAAATCCATCTGCGCGGTCACCTGGGCGCGGATGTTTTCATCCCCCACCAGCGGAGCCAGAATGCGCTGGATGCGCTGCTGGTAGTCGCTCTCAATTTCATTGGTGTACTTCAGGTGCGCCGTCTGCAAGCCGCGTAGCCCGCTCTGGGTGAGGAGGTTGCCGCGCTGATCGACAATGGTCACGCTCTCTGCCGCCAGCCCGGTTACCGCACTGGAGATCAGATGGGTGATCGCCACCACCTGGCTGTCGTCGAGGGTCCGGCCCTGCAACAGGTTAACGGTGACCGAAGCGGTCGGTTTTTTCTGTTCGCGGACAAACATCGACGGTTTCGGCGTGGCCAGATGCACGCGCGCGCTCTGGATCGGGCCGAGATTCTCAATGGTGCGCGCCAGCTCGCCTTCCAGCGCGCGCTGGTAGTTCACCTGCTCGGTGAACTGGCTGACGCCAAACTTCTCCTGATCGAGCAATTCAAAGCCCACCGAGCCGCCCTTCGGCAGCCCCTGCTGGGCGAGCTTCATGCGCACTTCATGCACCTGCGCTGCGGGTACCATGATGACGCCACCCGGCGTGTCGATACGATAAGGAACATTGAGCTGCGACAGCTGGGCAACAATCGCGCCCCCTTCTTCATCACTGATATTGCTGAACAGGACCCGGTAATCCGGCTCCTTTGCCCAGAACATCAGCGCGATGATGACGGATAGCGCCGCAGCGCCGCAAATCACCAGCAAAAGCTTCGGGCTGCCGCGAAGTGAGGACAGCATCGATTTAATTCGCTCAGCCGGATTGTTGGTTAACTCATTTAGTGTGGCACTCATGCCGGATTCCTGTATGAAATAGCACGCATCAGCGATGCGCGTCAGCTCACGAAATTCGCGAGAGTGATGTCGACGATTTCAAAAATATAAGAATTTTTCAGGCGGGCATTATCGTCTGAAAGGCGTTTTTTTTAAGGATAAATAAGCTCAAAGTTCTGTCGGCTTATTGGATTTTCTGAGGTTTTTAAACGCGTGTTAAGCTGTCGACGTTTAAAAGATGTGCAATAAGCAGTGGTTTTTATCCCATTTATCAGGAACTGAAAAATGTCAGCGACATTAATGCGTGGCGTACTCGATCAAATTCAGACCCAGGCGCAGCAGGTCAGCGGCCCATCTAACCGGCTACAGACCTCGCGCGGCGACGCCCCCTCTTTTTCTGACGTTTTATTTAACAGCATTAACGAAATAAATAAAACGCAGGTTGAGGCAAAGAGCAAAACCCAGCAGTGGATGTCAGGCAGTAGCGATATTGCCCTGAATGACGTGATGCTGGCGATGCAGAAATCCTCTATTTCATTCAGCTTTGGTATGCAGGCGCGAAATAAGATGATCAGCGCGTATCAGGAAATAATGAATACCCCGGTGTAAGGTCTGATCCCATTCTATGAGTGAAATTAACAGCACGCCTGCACGCTTATCCCTGAATACGCTTTCTCTGACTGACGGCGAATTACAGCGTGTCGGGAAATTAATCTATAAGCGCGCCGGCATTGTCGTCAACGCGCAAAAGCGAGAGATGATTTTCAATCGTCTCTCTCGTCGCGTGCGCACGCTGGGACTGGCCACGTTCAGCGAGTATATCGCCCTTCTGGAGTCGCACGCAGAGCACCCGGAATGGCAGAACTTTATCAACGCGCTGACCACCAACCTGACCTCCTTTTTCCGCGAGGCCTATCACTTCCCGATCCTCGCGGAACATGCCCGGCAGCGCGCGAATGGCTATCGCGTCTGGTGTACCGCCGCCTCAACGGGGGAAGAGCCCTGCTCTATCGCCATGACGCTGAACGAGCAACTGGGCCCGTCGGTGGCCGGGCCGCGCATCTGGGCGTCGGATATTGACACCGAGGTGCTGGCAAAAGCAGAAGCGGGCGTGTACCGGCTGAGCGATCTGGACGCCCTGACGCTGGCGCAGAAACGTCACTACTTTCTGCGGGGCGCAGGCGATAACAGCGAATGGGTGAAAGCCAGACGGGAACTGCTGTCGGCCATCCACTATCAGCAGTTGAATTTACTCGATGAAAAGTGGTCCGTTCCCGGGCCGTTCGATGCCATTTTCTGCCGCAACGTGATGATCTATTTCGATGCGCCAACGCAGCAGCGCCTGCTGCAGCGCTTTGCGCGTCTGCTTAAGCCGGGTGGCCTGCTGTTTGTTGGCCATTCGGAACACTTTAACCACGCACATATTCCGCTGCGCCTGCGGGGGCAGTCGGTGTATGAACTGACGGAGGCCACACGGTGAAGGCGATTCGTGTGCTGGCGGTCGATGATTCCGCGCTGATGCGAAACATGCTCAGTGCGGTGGTCAATCAGCAGCCTGATATGGAAATGGTTGGGACGGCGCCGGACGCGTTTATTGCGCGCGAGCTGATCAAACAGCTCAACCCGGACGTGCTGACGCTGGATATCGACATGCCACGTATGGATGGGCTGGAGTTTCTCTCCCGCCTGATGCGCCTGCGCCCGATGCCGGTGATTATGGTCTCCTCCCTGACCACCCGGGGGTCGAAAGCCACCCTCACAGCGCTGGAACACGGCGCGGTTGATTTTCTGCCCAAGCCGGAGCACCGCGGTGCAGAGAACATCGACAGCTGGAGCCAGCTGGTGGTGGAGAAGATCCGCGTCGCGGCCCGCGCGAAGCTGGCCCAGCACGCCCCCGAGGCAAGGCCGGTGCTCGCCGGTATTCCCGTGCGCCAGCAGAGCATCATCGCCATTGGCGCGTCCACGGGCGGCACGGAGGCGCTGCGCCGGGTGCTGATGCCGCTGCCGGTCAGCACGCCGGGGATTGTGATCGCCCAGCACATGCCTGCCGGTTTTACCCACTCTTTCGCCCAGCGACTCGATTCGCTGTGCCAGATTGCCGTGCGTGAAGCCCAGGATGGCGAACCGGTGCGGCCGGGTACCGCCCTGATTGCCCCGGGCGATCGCCACATGGAGGTCATCTGCCAGGACAACGGCTACCGGATCAGGCTCAGCGACGCCCCACCGGTTAACCGTCACCGGCCGTCGGTGGATGTGCTGTTTGACTCCGTGGCGCGCCAGGCCAGCAAACACGCCAGCGCCGCCCTGCTGACCGGCATGGGCGCGGACGGCGCGCGCGGTCTGCTGCACCTGCGCCAGACCGGTGCCTTTACCCTCGCGCAGAGCGAAGCCAGCTGCGTGGTATTCGGTATGCCGCGTGAAGCCATCGCGCTGGGCGCCGCGAAAAAGGTCGCCGACCTTGACGACATCAGCCAGTGCTTACTGGACAGTTTTCATAAACATCATTCATCCAAAACCGACTCACGACGTTCAGGAGATACCCCCCATGTCGGATAAAAATTTGCGTTTTCTGGTGGTGGACGACTTCGCCACCATGCGACGCATCGTACGAAACCTGCTGCAGGATCTGGGCTACAAGCACATTGACGAGGCCGAAGACGGTCAGGACGCGCTCAACAAGCTGCGCGCCAGCGACTTCGATTTCGTGGTCAGCGACTGGAACATGCCGAATGTCGACGGACTGGAGCTGCTGAAAACCATCCGCAGCGATGCGGCGATGGCAAAACTGCCGGTCCTGATGGTGACCGCAGAAGCGAAGAAAGAGAACATCATCGCCGCGGCTCAGGCGGGCGCCAATGGTTACATCGTTAAACCGTTCACCGCTGCCACGCTGGAAGAGAAGCTCGGCAAAATCTTTGAAAAACTCGGGTAACCCTTATGAACTCCCCGTTAAACATGCAGGCGGATAACGCCACTGAGATTTTCGTTCGCATCGGACAGTTGACCCGTCTGCTGCGCGACAGCATGGCCAACCTCGGTCTGGAACAGGCGATTATGGAAGTCGCGGACGCGTTTCCGAACACCCGCGACCGCCTGAACTATGTGGTGGGTAAGACCTCCCAGGCGGCTGACCGGGCGCTGACCAGCGTTGAGGTGGCGCGCCCCCTGCAGGAAGGGCTGAGCGATAGCGCCACCGCGCTGAGCGCCCGCTGGGATGCGTGGTTTGACAATCCGCAGCCGCTGGACGATGCCCGCGAGCTGGTCAAAGCCACCCGCGCCTTCCTGCACGACGTGCCGGAAAAGACCCAGCAGACCAACCGCCAGCTGACCGAAATCATGATGGCGCAGGACTTCCAGGATCTCACCGGCCAGGTGCTGCAAAGCCTGATGCACGTTATCGAGACCGTGGAGAAAGAGCTTATCAGCGTGCTGGTAGAGAACATGAACGAACGCGACGCCAGCGCCGCTGCCGGTGACGCGCACCTGAAGAACGGTCCGCAGATAGATACCCGCGCCGAGGGCATTGTGGCGTCTCAGGAGCAGGTGGACGATCTGCTGGAGTCACTCGGCTTCTAATCCCGCCGGGCGAATGTCATGTCAGAACAAAACGACAGCGAAAAAACAGAAGACCCCACCCCCCACCGAAAGCAAAAAGCGCGTGAAGAGGGACAGGTTCCCCGATCGCGCGAGTTAACGAGCGTCCTGATGCTGCTGGCAGGCTGGGGATTGCTGCTGGGAGCGGGCGGCTGGCTGGCAAAACAGCTGCAGCACCTGCTGCATAACGGTTTAACGTTTGACCGGCTGTTAGTCAGCGACCCGCAGCAGATGCTGCATCACGCCGGAGCGCTGCTGGGGATGGCGTTTCTGGCCCTGCTGCCGTTTGTCGGCGGCCTGTTTCTTACGGCCGTTGCCACCCCGTCACTGATTGGCGGACTGAATATGAGCGCCAAGGCCCTCAAATTTAACGCCAAAAAGCTTAATCCGATCAGCGGCATCAAGCGCCTGTTTTCCGCGCAGATGGTGTCGGAAATGGTCAAGAGCATTCTCAAGGTGACGCTGGCGGGCATCGGGGGTGGGCTGTTTTTATGGTTCAACAAAGGGAAGTTTATCAGCCTGATGTATGAACCGCTGCGCATGGCGCTGGGTGATATCAGCGCCCTGCTGATGGGCTGCATGCTGGTCATTATTTTATCGCTGATCCCGATGGTGGCATTCGACGTGGTTTACCAGCTCTGGAGCAACTTTAAAAAGCTGCGCATGAGCCTGAAGGAAATTAAGGACGAATTCAAAAATCAGGAAGGTGACCCGCTGATTAAAAGTAAGGTTCGCCAGCTGCAGCGTCAGATGGCGCAGCAGCGAATGATGACCGATGTTCCCACCGCCGACGTGGTGGTCAATAACCCGACTCACTATTCGGTGGCCCTGAAGTACCAGGAAGGCGCTATGGGTGCCCCGATGGTGGTCGCCAGCGGTAGCGGGCTGATTGCCCTGCGCATCCGCGAGCTGGCTGAAGAGAACCGGGTTCCCATGCTTGAGGCGCCGCCGCTGGCGCGCGCCCTGTATCGCCATTGTGACCCCGGCTCGCCGGTGCCCGCCGAGCTGTATAGCGCGGTCGCGGAAGTCCTGGCCTGGGTCTATGGCCTTAAGCGCTGGCGTAAGGGCTACGGCTTACGTCCGCTGACACCTAAAGATCTTCCCGTTCCGGCGGAGATGGATTTTGCACAAGAGAGTAGAGAGTGATGGCCAATATCGCCACCAAATTACGATTACCCAACATGCAGGAAACCCAGTGGCAGGTGCTGGCCGGTCCGGTGCTGATCATGACCATCCTGGCGATGATGATTCTGCCGCTGCCCACCTTTGTGCTGGACCTGCTGTTTACCTTCAATATCGTGCTGTCGATCATGATCCTGCTGGTCGCCATGTTTACCCAGAACACGCTGGAGTTTTCCGCGTTTCCGACAGTGCTGCTGTTCTCCACCCTGCTGCGTCTGGCGCTTAACGTCGCCTCCACGCGCGTGATCCTGATGAACGGTCATACCGGCTCGGAAGCGGCGGGTCAGGTGGTGGAAGCCTTCGGCCACTTCCTGGTAGGTGGGAATTTCGCCATCGGTATCATCGTGTTCATCATCCTGATCATCATTAACTTTATGGTTATCACCAAGGGTGCCGGACGTATTGCAGAAGTCGGCGCCCGCTTCTCTCTCGACGGGATGCCAGGCAAGCAGATGGCAATTGACGCGGATCTGAATGCTGGCCTGATCGGCGAAGAGGAAGCCAAGCGCCGCCGTAAAGAGGTGACGCAGGAGGCAGACTTCTACGGCTCGATGGACGGAGCGAGCAAGTTTGTGCGCGGCGATGCCATCGCCGGACTGCTGATTATGGCGATCAACATTATTGGCGGTCTGGTGATTGGCGTGATGCAGCACGACATGTCCGCGAGCGTGGCCGGTGAAACCTATACCCTGCTGACCATCGGTGATGGTCTGGTGGCGCAGATCCCGGGCCTGGTGATTTCCACCGCGGCCGGTGTGGTCGTGACCCGCGTGGCGAACGATCAGGATGTGGGTGAGCAGATGGTGGGTCAGCTGTTTACCTCTCCGCGCGTGATTGTGCTGGCGGCGGGCGTGATTGGTCTGCTGGGGCTGATCCCCGGCATGCCTAACTTTGTCTTCCTGCTGTTTACCGCCACGCTGCTGGGCGTCGCCTGGTGGCTGCGCGGCCGCGAAGGTGACGAGAAAAAAACGGGTGGCATACAGGCTGATGCCGACGCGGCGGATGCAGAAGTTGCACAGGTCAACGAAGCGACCTGGTCCGATGTGCAAATGGAAGATACCCTGGGTCTGGAGGTGGGCTATCGCCTGATCCCGATGGTGGATCACGAGCAGCAGGGCCAGTTATTGACCCGCGTGCGCGGCATTCGCAAGAAGTTTGCTCAGCAGATGGGCTTCCTCCCGCCCGCCGTTCATATTCGTGACAATCTGGACCTGGCTCCGACGCACTATCGCATCCTGCTCAAAGGGGTCATCATCGGTTCAGGTGACGTTCAGCCGGACCGCTGGATGGCGATCAACCCCGGTTGCGCAGAGGGTGAGGTTCCCGGTACGCCGTGCACCGAGCCCACCTTTGGTTTGCCAGCCCTGTGGATTGACGAAGTGCATCGCGAACTGGCGCAAACGCTGGGCTACACGGTGGTTGACCCGAGTTCGGTGGTCGCTACGCACCTCAACCATCTGATCGCCACCCATACCGAGGAGTTGTTTGGCCGCCAGGAGGCACAGCAGTTGCTCGACCAGATAACCAAACAGTCGCCTAAGCTGGTGGAAGATTTGATCCCGGCGGTCATCAGCCTGACCACGCTGCACAAGGTGCTGCAGAACCTGCTTGCCGAGCGCGTACCGATCCGCGATATGCGCACCATCATCGACACGCTGGCGGAGTTTGCCACCGCCCAAAGCGATGCCGATGAGCTGACCACTCGCGTGCGGGCCCGTCTTTCCAGAGCGATTACCCAGCAGTGGTTCCCGGGTGAGGACGATATTCAGCTGATTGGTCTGGATCTTTCTCTGGAGCAACTGCTTGTGCAGGCGACCCAGAGCGGGAGCGCAATTGAACCGGGCATTGCCGAAAATCTGATGAAGCAGACTGAACTGGCGCTGCAGCATCAGGAAGGCTTAGGTGCGCCGCCGGTGCTGCTGGTCAACCCGGCCCTGCGTCTGATGCTGTCGCGCTATCTTCGCCGCATCTTCCCGCAGCTGGCGGTGCTGTCCAGCCAGGAGATCAACACCCAGCGCAACGTGCGGATGACCTATCTGATTGGAGGTAAAGGATGAAACGGTGGGTGTCAGGCCTGCTTCTGATCTCGCCGCTTGCCATGGCGGCGGACGGTTCCTGGAGCAGCAGCAGCTTTGGCGGCACGCTGAGCCAGGGTCAGCAGGTGCTGAAGAGCAAACCAGTGCAAAGCCCCTCTCCCCTGCCCACAGGGGCCGCAGCGTCACGCGTACACTGGAAGATCGCGACGCATGGACTGACCCCGCCGGGGTTTCGCATCCGCCTGTGCAGCGCTACGCGCTGCATAATACTGCCCGGCTTTGCCGGAGAGCTGCCTCTGCCTGCCGGGATGCCGGCAGGCGGGCCGTTTCGTTTCGAGTATTATTCCGCGGCGGGCGGACGTCTTGATGCCCCGTTAACCGTGCTGAGCAATCAGCTCACGGTAAGCTACTGTTATCGCTAAGGCTTGCTGTCCACTGAAAATTAAAGCGCTGCGACGTTCAAATCCGATTGCGCCTGTAGCGATTTCCAGCGTAAAGGCGTAAACGCGGCGGCGCTGACTATCTTAACGACTTTATGTTCGTTCTTATTGATCAGGTATTTTGCATCCCGAACGGGATAGAGAATGTCGCCCGCAGAAAGCGATGCTGGGGTGGTGACGACGGCCACCAGCGTTAACTGGTCGGCACACAGAATAAGCGCGTAGCGTTGTAAGGTCGATAACTCAACGGCATCCGTAATCTGCCATTCCATAGCCTCTCCTGTAGTCCATGCTGACGCCTGTAAAAGAGATTACAGCGTGTAATCCTGTTATTTATTCAGAAGGCTGAATTGCGCTTTATCATGATATCAGTGAGTACATAATTCTTATCGGGTAATAACCTTAAATACCTTTCTATTATTTTCGCCTTCATCGACGGACATCCATGATTTATCACCCTATCATCTAAAATGCTTACAAATGTCATCGTTTATTAACGCCATAAACAATTGCATGTCAAAAACAGGCTGCCATAATAACGTTCCGGATAATATTAGTGGGAGAATAAACGTGCGCTATTTCGCTGTCGTGGTTTCATCAATTTTAATGTGTGGCTCTTCCATGGCCGCATCCGTGAATGCCGCCACCCTACCTGAGCTGGCGGAAGCACTAAACACACGATTCGAGGTAATGAAGGATGTGGCGGGCTATAAGGCTGCGAACCACCTTCCCGTTGAGGATCTCCCCCGAGAAAAAAACGTTCTCCTGAAGGCGCAGAGCGCTGCCCGTGACGCCATGCTGGATCCGCAGAGCATTGACGCGTTTGTCCAGACGCAGATGGCCGTCAGTAAAAGTATCCAGTATCGCTATCTCGATCGCTGGCGTTTACAGCCTGAAAAAGAGTGGCAGCCCCGCCCACTGGCAGACGTGAGAGCGCAAATTCTTGCACTGGATAATACGATCCTGAATCTGATTAGCCGTCAAATTCTGACGGGCGGTGGATTTGGCGACGCGCAGGACCGCACGCTGGGCCGATTACTGGACGATAAGCAGATATCAGCGCTGGAGAAGGCGCAACTGATCGATGCGCTCGGGAAGATTAAACGTCAGTGAACATCCGCCTGAGCCCATCACGTTCGCGACGGGCTCAGGGTTAAATTACTTATTTTTCAATGCACATTGTGCAACATCAGCCTTTAAGGCTTTAATTTCATTCTGCTGTTCACGTACGGCTTCAATCAGCGGGGCCACCAGCTTTTGATAATCGACCTGCTTTTTCCCGTCTTTCGTTTTAACCAGTTCCGGATAGACCTTTTCAACATTCTGCGCGATTAATCCGACATCCTGACTTTTATTCTCTTTCCAGGTATAAGAGACCCCTTCCAGCTTGAGAATTTTATCCAGGGAGCCCTCAAGAGGGCGAATATCTTCTTTCAGGCTTTCATCGCTGAAAGGACAGCATCTTGAGCCGACATCGGCCAGGGCAGAGGCGGAAAACATCAGAGGGATAATTATAAACGCGGATTTTTTTAACAACATAAACGCTCCATATATATGAGATACTGGATATTCAGGGTTGTGTATTTATAGATAGTATTATCAGCAATATATTCCCGCGCTGATGATTAAACGGTAGCAATAATTTCTTTTTCGCACCATAGGCGCTAACGGGCAATAAACGCGTATTATTGACAGCAATTATCGCTAATAATCCCCCGACTTTGTCTGCTCATTACCGTTCCCGGAGTGGGCCTGTTCCTGACGGGATTTACGCAGAATTTTGTCAATGGGATTGTTGTCACTGAAAGGAAACGGGATAAGTGCTTGAATAGCGACGGAGAGAGAAGGACTTACCCCTTCAACACCTTACCCCTGTTCCGTTTTTCGGCATCTCTCCGTTTTGTTATTGCCATCATGCCGGGTTGTTTGGCATGTTAACCCCCTGACCTTTCAATTTTGTTCAAGTGACGAGTTTGCGAGCAAAGCGATGATTAAGTGGCCCTGGAAATCAAATGACGCTGGTCAAAATGTGGCGCTGCCATGGGATGACGCACTGACGATCCCTGTTCTGGCTAATCTTAAACCGGATGAACAATCGAAACTGGTTCAGCTGGCGGATCGTTTTTTACAGCAAAAACGCCTGGTCCCACTGCAGGGTTTCGAACTCGATCCCCTGAAAAACGCCCGCATCGCCCTGCTTTTCTGTCTGCCGGTGCTTGAGCTCGGCATTGAGTGGCTGGACGGTTTCCACGAAGTGCTTATCTACCCCGCGCCGTTCGTGGTGGATGACGAATGGCAGGACGATATCGGGCTGGTGCACAACCAGCGCGTGGTGCAGTCCGGACAAAGCTGGCAGCAAGGGCCGATAATCCTCAACTGGCTCGACATTCAGGACTCGTTCGACGCCTCCGGTTTTAATCTGGTTATCCATGAGGTGGCGCACAAGCTGGATACCCGCAACGGCGATCGCGCCAGCGGCGTCCCGCTGATCCCGCTTCGCGAGGTGGCGGGCTGGGAGCACGACCTGCATGCGGCGATGGATAACATCCAGGATGAAATAGACCTGGTCGGCGAAAGCGCGGCCAGCATTGACGCCTATGCGGCAACCGACCCGGCCGAATGCTTCGCGGTGCTCTCGGAGTATTTCTTCAGCGCGCCCGAGCTTTTCGCGCCCCGTTTCCCGGCGCTGTGGCAGCGTTTCTGCCAGTTTTATCAGCAGGATCCCCTGCAGCGTCTGCGGCAACATGAGGAGTCTGGCGGCCATTCCTCCCGCCAGATCCATTAAGGTTTTTCAGCAGGGGGACGCTCGATTGACCGTACCCCTATGCTCAGGGCTAAAAACAGCACCGCCATTCCCCATGCGGCCACCGTTAAAGAGTGCTCCCCGTAAAAACGCGTCACCACAGGCACCAGCAGCGCGCTGACGCCGTAACCTAACGTGTGGCTTGTGGCGATGACGCCCGCCCCTTTCCCGGTGGTCAGCCTGTCGTTCAGCAGCAGCTGGTAGCCCGGCGTGGCCATCGCCGCCCCGAGTGACGTGATAACAATCCCTACGTAGAACAACGCTAAACCGGAGACAGACATCAGCCCAAGCCCGGCCACCATTAACACCGCCGCGATACAGAGCAACGTCACCGGGCTGAAATGCTGCGGGCGGACCACCAGAAACTGTGCCGCGAGCGTGGCCAGCGCGGCCAGGCTCAGCAGGAGCGCGACATGATGGCTGATCTCCCGGGCGTTACCGTCCAGCAACGGGCTAAGATGCGGTGACAGGCCAATCTGCATAAGGCTCACCAGCGCCGCCAGCAGCAGCGCCAGCAGCAGGAACGGCAGCATGGAGGCCTGCAGGCGGGTTGCCTGGTGGGCTACCGGCGGCAGCGGCGGGTCAGCGACTTCGCGAAGCACCAGCAGCAGAGCGATAAGCGGCGCAACCGCCATCAGCCAGAGCGGCGCAACCGGATTAACGCTGAGCATCAGCGCCGCCAGCGGTGGGCCGAGCAAACGCCCGCAGCTGAGGCCGGAGCTTATCGTCGCCAGCGCCGCCATTCTTTTCTCCAGTCCCGCACGCTGAATCGCCCACGTCTGGGCCGCAGGCACCAGCCCCGAGACCGTCAGTCCGTAGAGCAGGCGCGAGAAAATAAGCCCCGCCAGCCCCCAGACCGTATCCAGCCTTCCGGCCGCCATCGCCCAGACCACCAGCGCCATCACAACAAAACTGGCCAGATAGCCGCTTAGTGAGGCCAGCATGACAGACTTACACCCCTTCCGCTCACTCTGACGCCCCCACCAGGGTGATGCCGGTAAAAAGAGCATGGATCCAAACATCAACAGCCCGGCCCAGACCGAGAGTGACAGCCCGGTCAGGGTGACCAGCTGCGGGAGCATCACCAGCAAACCGTTTTGCCCGATGCCCAGTAAACCCGCAGATAGCGCCAGGGGCCAGTTAGCTTTTGAGGTGACGTTTTCGGTCAATATTTCAGAGTCAGTGCGCATGAGAATGTGAACATAGTGTCAATAAATGTGTGGAAATTATGAAATTTATGAAAACAAATATTGCAAAAATGGTTGCGACTGTAAACAGAATGAATATCATAACGAGAATTATTATCAATCATGGAATGAGGTACATCTATGCGTGCTCTGCTCCGCACCGCCGGTACAGACGTTGCAGCCCAGTGTTTTTTAAACGCCCTGTTGCGCGAAACGAAGGACTGGCGCTATCTCCCCGCTACCGCTGCGGATGCGCTATCTGAGATTCATATCCCGCTTTCCCAAACCCAGGCGCTTCGGGTGCCGGTACGCTATTTCTCTCCTACCCAGCATCATCAGTACCATTTCCCGGCAACGCTTATTCAGAGCAACAATGATAACGGTGACGCCGTCACATTCAGTCAACTGGTTGATTTAATTCTTGAAAAACCGTCCGTAAAAGGCTCGCTGGATGCCGATACGCTGGCGCGTTTTAAGCAGCGCGTTCTCGAAAGCCATGTCCACACCTGGCAGGCGATTGATTTACGCCACCGCTGGGCAACCCTGCGCGATAAGCCTCTGACGTTTGCCGACGCGGAACAGGCGCTGCTGGTCGGCCATGCGTTTCACCCGGCACCGAAATCGCACGAGCCGTTCAACGAAACCGAAGCGCGTCGCTATCTGCCCGATTTCGCCTCCCGCTTCCCGCTGCGCTGGTTTGCCGTTGAGAGCACGCTCGTTGCCGGCGACAGCCTGAACGTCTCCCTGCGTGAGCGTCTGCTGCGCTTCGCGGCCCAGAGCGCGCCCGAACTGCTCGGCCACTTCACGGACACCCGCTGGCTGCTGCCGATGCACCCGTGGCAGGCCGACTATCTGCTGGAGCAGGAGTGGTGCCAGCGTCTGGCGGAAAACGGTTCACTGCAGGACCTGGGTGAGGCGGGCGCACAGTGGCTGCCCACCAGCTCGTCACGCTCGCTTTACAGCGAGACCAACAGCGACATGATTAAGTTTTCCCTCAGCGTGCGTCTGACCAACTCCGTGCGCACGCTGTCGGTGAAAGAAGTTAAGCGCGGCATGCGCCTGGCGCGCCTGGCGAAAACGGAACGCTGGCAAAATTTGCAGGCGCGCTACCCGACCATGCGCGTGATGCAGGAAGACGGCTGGGCGGGACTGCGCGATGACAGTGGCGTCATTCAGGAAGAGAGCCTGATGGCCCTGCGCGTTAATCTGCTGTTCGATACGCCAGACACCCAGACCAACGTGCTGGTGAGCCTGACGCAGGCCGCGCCGGACGGCGGTGACAGCTTGCTTGCCGCGGCAGTGCGCCGTCTGAGTCAGCGTCTTGATTTACCGCTCGCCCAGGCCGCCCGCTGCTGGCTGGACGCCTACTGCGACCGCGTATTGCTTCCGCTGTTCAGCGCCGAGGCGGACTACGGTCTGGTCCTGCTGGCGCACCAGCAAAATATCCTTGTTGAGATGCAGCAGGATTTCCCGGTCGGGCTGATCTACCGCGACTGTCAGGGCAGCGCGTGGACCGAAGGGGCCGACGCGTGGCTACAGGAGGCGGGCGAAACTGAGGTGGAAAACCGCTTCGGTGAGAGCCAGCTGCTGCGCTACTTCCCTTACTACCTGCTGCTGAACTCTACCCTTGCCGTTACCGCCGCCCTTGCTGCCACCGGTTTTGACAGCGAGGAGAGCCTGATGTCCCGGGTGCGCGACGCGCTGGCGGAACTGCGCCGCACGGCGAAGCAGACCCGCTGCCTCGACTACGTGCTCGACAGCCCGACCTGGAACTGCAAAGGCAACTTCTTCTGCTATCTGCACGATCGCAATGAAAACACCATCGCCGATCCGGCGGTGATCTATTTCGACTTTAGCAACCCGTTCTACAAGGAGAAGGCGTGATGGCTATCGCGAATATCGTCCATTCCGGCTACGGCTTTCACTGCACCGCCACGGATCGCGCCCTGCCGCTGGCGTTGGGTCTCGACGGCAGCGCGGTGCTGGAGCGTTTGAAGGGGATCCCGGACGGCTGGCTGGTGGAAGCCCTTGATCAGCTGTTTGTGGCCGCCCCCGCGCTGACCGGCATTACGTTACCCTGGGCGGACTGGCAGGATGAACCCCAGGCGCAGGCGCTGTTTGGCCTGGCAAGCGGGGATTATCTGGCGCGTGAAACCTTCTGGCAGCTGCCGCTGTGGCTGAAAGGCGAACGGCATCAGGCCAGCAGCGGCATGCAGTTTGACGAGAGCCGTCAGCTGTACTTCCCGCTGCGCCCTTGCCGTCCGCAGGGCGAAGTGTACCGCCGTTACGATCCGCAAATTAAGCGCACCCTCAGCTTCCGCGTCGCCGACGTGGCGCTGGACAGCGAACGTTTTACCCGCTGGATGAACAACCCGCGAGTGAACGCCTTCTGGGAGATGGCGGGCCCGCAGGCCGAGCAGGAAAGCTACCTGCGTCGTCAGCTTGACTCGACCTACTGTTACCCGGTTATCGGCTGCTTCGACGACCAGCCGTTCGGCTATTTTGAGCTCTACTGGGCGGCGGAAGACCGCATTGGCCGCCACTACCGCTGGCAGCCGTTTGACCGCGGCCTGCACATGCTGGTGGGCGAAGAGAACTGGCGCGGCGCGCAGTATATCCGCAGCTGGCTGCGCGGCCTGAGCCACTACCTGTATCTCGATGAACCGCGCACCACGCGGATTGTCGCCGAGCCGCGCTTCGACAACCAGCGCCTGTTCCGCCATCTGGCCTCCGCCGGTTTCGACACGGTGAAAGAGTTCGACTTCCCGCATAAACGCTCGCGTCTCATTATGAGCCAGCGTCACCGCTTCTTCAGCGAGGTGGGCCTGTGAACACGCTCTGGGAAAAAGTGAACCGCGAGATGGTGGCGAAGATCCTCGCCGAGCTGGAATACGAACGCACCCTGCGCGCCGAGCCGCTTGCGTCTGACGGCTGGCGCATCACCATGGGCAACGAGTCCTGGCAGTTTCGCGCCGCGCGCGGGATCTGGGGCTGGCTGCATATCGACCCGGACAGCCTGACCACCGCCAGCGGTGCCGCCGTAGAGGCGGAAAGCGCGCTCCTGCAACTCGCAAAAGTGCTGGAGATGAGCGACGCGCAAACGGCAGAGCACATGGAAGATCTCTACGCCACGCTGCGCGGCGACATGCAGCTGCTGCATGCGCGTGAAGGGCAGGACGCGGACGCGCTGATCCACCTCGACCCGGACGAATTACAGTGTCTGATGCGCGGTCACCCGAAGTTTATTTTCAACAAAGGTCGCCGCGGCTGGGGCCTGGACGCGCTGCGTCAGTACGCGCCTGAGTATCGCGGACGTTTTCGTCTGCACTGGATTGCCGTTCAGCGGAAGCATCTGGTCTGGAGCAGCGACGGCGATTGCGATATCAGCACCCTGCTGGCTAGCGCCATGGACAACGTCGAGCGCGCCCGCTTTGACGCCCGCTGGCAGGCGCTGGGTCTCGACGACAGCTGGCTGCCCGTGCCGCTGCACCCGTGGCAGTGGCAGCAGAAGATCGCCATTCATTTCCTGGCGCAGCTGGCGCGCGGTGAGATGGTTGAGCTGGGCGAGTTTGGCGATGAGTACCTGGCGCAGCAGTCTCTGCGCACGCTCACCAACGCCAGCCGTCGCGCGCCGTTTGACATCAAGCTCCCGCTGACGATCTACAACACCTCCTGCTATCGCGGCATTCCGGGCAAATACATTGCCGCCGGACCGCTGGCCTCGCGCTGGCTGCAGCAGCAGTTCGCCAGCGACGCCACGCTTGCCCGCTCTGGCGCGCAGGTGCTTGGCGAACCCGCTGCCGGATACCTGTCGCATCCGGGCTATGCGGCGCTGCCGAAAGCGCCCTACCGCTACCAGGAGATGCTGGGCGTGATCTGGCGGGAAAACCCGTCCTGCTATCTGCAGGACGGCGAACAGGCGGTGCTGCTGGCGGCGCTAATGGAAACCGACAACGCCGGGTGTGCGCTGATCGACGCGTGGATCAACCGTTCCGGGTTAAGCGCCGACGCATGGCTGGAAAAACTGTTTGAGGCATCGGTCATCCCGTTCTATCACCTGCTCTGCCGCTACGGCGTGGCGCTGATCGCCCACGGCCAGAACGTGACGCTGGTGATGAAGGACTACGTCCCGCAGCGCATCCTGCTGAAAGATTTCCAGGGCGATATGCGCCTGGTGGATGAGGATTTCCCGCAGGCGCAGAGCCTGCCGGAGCAGGTGAAGGCCGTCACGGCGCGCCTGAGCGCGGATTACATTATTCACGACCTGCAAACCGGCAACTTTGTGACGGTGCTGCGCTTTATCTCGCGCCTCACGCTGCAAAGCGGCATCAGCGAAACGCGTTTCTATCAGATCCTCGCCGGAGTGCTGCACCGCTATATGGCCGCGCACCCCGAGCTTGCTGAGCGCTTCGCGACGTTCGACCTGTTTAAGCCGCAAATTATTCGCGTGATCCTCAACCCGGTCAAACTGACCTTCTCCGAACACGACGGCGGCAGCCGCATGCTGCCGAACTACGTCACCGACCTTGATAACCCTCTTTTTCTCGCCTCCCGGGAGTCAGCGCAATGAAAACCTATGATTTCATCGGCATTGGTATTGGCCCGTTTAACCTCAGCATCGCCGCGCTGGCGGAAGGGCTGGACGGCTTTAGTTCGCTGTTTCTTGAGCGTAAACCGCACTTCTCCTGGCACCCCGGCATGATGGTGCCGGACTGCCACATGCAGACCAGCTTCCTGAAGGATCTGGTCAGCGCCGTGGAGCCGACCAACCGCCACAGCTTCCTGAACTACCTGGTGCAGCGCAAAAAGTTCTATCGCTTCCTGACCACCGAGCAGCGCACCGTTTCCCGCGAGGAGTTTGCGGACTATCTGTGCTGGGCGGCGGAAAACCTCACTAACCTGTCCTTTAGCCAGCAGGTGCAGCAGGTGAGCTTTGATGAGAAAAACGGCCTGTTTGAGGTGGTGACCCAGCGCGACCGCTTCCTGGCGCGCCACGTCTGCGTGGGGATTGGCAAACAGATCAACCTGCCTGACTGCGTCACCGTGCAGGACGATACCTGCTTCCACGCCAGCGAGATGATGCTGCGCACGCCGGATCTTACGGGCAAGCGCGTCACCGTCGTCGGCGGCGGCCAGAGTGGCGCCGACCTGTTCCTGAATATTTTCCGCGGTGAATGGGGCCAGCCGCTGAGCCTGAACTGGGTCTCACGCCGCAACAACTACAACGCGCTGGATGAAGCCGCATTTGCCAACGAGTATTTCACGCCGGAGTACGTGGACAGCTTCTCCACGCTGGGGGAAGAGGCCCGTCGTCAGATGCTGCACGAGCAGAAGATGACCTCCGACGGCATCACCACCGAGTCCCTGCTGGCGATTTACCGCGCCATGTATCACCGCTTCGAAGTGCTGCGTGAAAAACCCTGGGCGCATCTCCTGCCGTCCCGCTCGGTGACGTCCCTGACGCGCCAGGAAAACGGGCATCGTCTGAGCATTCAGCACCACCTCGACGGCGGCCGCGAGCAGCTGGAGAGCGACGTGGCGATCTTCGCCACCGGCTACCGCGCCGTGCAGCCCGCGTTCCTGGCGCCGCTGTCTCACCGCCTGCATCTGGATTCGGACGAAGCCTTCTGCATCAACAACGATTTCACCCTCGAATGGGACGGTCCGCAGAGCAACCGCCTGTTCGCCGTGAATGCCGGGATGCACCGTCTCGGCATTGCCGAACCCCAGCTCAGCCTGATGGCCTGGCGCGCGGCGCGAATTCTGAATCGCGCGCACGCCGACGAGCCGTTTGAGCTGGCCACCACTCCTGGCGTTATCCACTGGCGAAGCACCACCAGCCCGGAGAACAGTCAGGTTTTTAAATCATTAGCAAAAACCACCGAGTACTGACACACACAATCAGGGTCAATATAACAATGAAACGTTCTCATCTTTGGGTTTTAAATCCTTGTTTGCTTGCAATGCTTTCTACCTCTGCGTGGGCGGAAGAACAAAAGGAAGAAAATATCGTTGTCTCCGCCAGCCGCGCGCACCGCAGCGTGGCGGAGATGGCGCAGACCACCTGGGTCATTGAGCGGGCTGAAATTGAGCAGCAGGTTCAGGGCGGGAAAGAGATTAAAGAAGTGCTGGCGCAGCTGATCCCGGGCATGGACGTCAGCAGCCAGGGACGTACCAATTACGGCATGAATCTGCGCGGCCGCTCCATGATGGTGATGGTGGACGGCGTGCGCCTGAACTCGTCCCGCAGCGACAGCCGCCAGCTCGACTCTATCGATCCGTTCAACATTGACCGTATCGAAGTCATCTCCGGTGCCACCTCACTCTACGGCGGCGGCAGCACCGGCGGCCTGGTGAACATCGTCACCAAAAAAGGCCAGCCGGAAACCGAAGTTGAGTTCCAGACCGGGACAAAGAGCGGGTTTAACAGCCACAACGACCACGATGAGAACGTGTCGGCAGCGGTCAGCGGCGGCAACGACAACGCTTCCGGTCGTCTGTCGGTGTCGTATCAGCGCTACGGCGGCTGGTATGACGGCAACGGCGACGAGGTGATCATTGATAACACCCAGACCGGCCTCCAGTATTCCGACCGTATCGATGTGATGGGCACAGGCACCATCAACATTGACGATCATCAGCAGCTGCAGCTGACGACGCAGTACTACAAGAGCGAGTCCGACGGCAAGCATGGGTTGTATCTCGGGAAGAACTTCTCGGCGGTAACGGGGGATGCGACCGCCTACAACAAAGGTAACCTCGATTCTGACCGCGTGCCGGGTACCGAGCGCCATCTGATTAACCTGCAGTACTCCAATACCGACTTCTGGGGCCAGGATCTGGTCGCGCAGATTTACTATCGTGACGAGAGCCTGACCTACTATCCGTTCCCGACCCTGACCAAAGGCGTGGTGAGCAGCATCGGCGCGTCGCAGCAGAAAACCGATTTCTACGGCGGCAAGCTGACGCTGAACAGCAAGCCGGTGGACGATTTAACGCTGACCTGGGGTATGGATGCCGACCACGAAACCTTCGACGCCAACCAGCAGTTCTTTAACCTGAGCAAAGCCGCGGCGAGCGGCGGCATGGAGCTGGATAACGCCTACAACGTGGGCCGCTACCCGGGCTACAGCATCACCAACCTCGCCCCGTTCCTGCAGGCCAGCTACGACATTGACGCCATCACCCTGAGCGGCGGCGTGCGCTACCAGTACACCGAGAACAAGGTGGACGACTTTGTCGGTTACACCCAGCAGCAGGCCATCGCCACCGGGAAAGCGACCTCCGCCGACGCGGTGCCGGGCGGGAAAACCGATTACAACAACTTCCTGTTTAACGCCGGGATCCTCGGTCGCCTGACCGAACAGCAGCAGGTGTGGTTTAACTTCTCCCAGGGCTTCGAAATTCCGGACCTGGCGAAGTACTACGGCTCGGGCACCTATCAACTCAGCAACGGTCACTACCGCCTGCTGAACAGCGTCAACGTGAACGACTCGAAGCTGGACGGTATCAAGGTCAACGCTTATGAGCTGGGCTGGCGCTACACCGGGGATAACCTACGCACGCAGGTTGCGGCGTATTATTCGCTCTCGGATAAGACCATCACCATCAACAAGACGGACATGACCATTAACCTGGAGGACGACAAGCGTCGTATCTACGGGGTGGAAGGTCAGGTGGACTATTTCTTCACCGACAGCGACTGGAGCACCGGGGCGAACTTTAACGCCATTAAGTCGGAAACCCGCGAAAACGGGAAATGGGAGAAGCTGACGGTCGACAGCGCCAGCCCGTCGAAAGCCAGCGCGTGGGTCAACTGGGCGCCGGGCGACTGGACCCTGCGCGTGCAGAGCACGCAGACCTTTGACGTGTCAGACTCCGACGGCAAGAAGATCGATGGCTATAACACGGTCGACTTCCTGGGCAGCTACGCCCTGCCGGTGGGTAAAGTCAGCTTCAGCGTGGAAAACCTGCTGGACAAAGACTACACCACCGCCTGGGGCCAGCGCGCGCCGGGGCTGTATAGCCCAACCTACGGTGCACCGGGTCTGTATACCTACAAAGGCCGTGGACGGACGTTTGGTCTGAACTACTCCGTTCTGTTCTGATCCTGCGCGCCGCCTGCGGGCGGCGCATTTTGTTGTGTAATTTCAACGCGAATTTGCTATAAAATCAGCGATTTGCTGAAATTGTCGGCAAACGAACGAAAAGTGCGTTTTCACCCTTTGACAAGGCGTACCGAGGTCGCTACTATGCGCCTCGTTCACACGATTCCTCTGTAGTTCAGTCGGTAGAACGGCGGACTGTTAATCCGTATGTCACTGGTTCGAGTCCAGTCAGAGGAGCCAAATTTGAAAAGCCTGCTTTTAAAGCAGGCTTTTTGCTTTTCTGCGCTCGGAAAATTTGCCGGGTGGCGGCTTCGCCTTACCCGGCCTACGGGACTGTAGGTACGGTAAGCGCAGCGCCACCGGACAATAAACCGCTGCTTTCATCAATTTACCTCTGTCTTATCATGACTCGTGGGCAGCCGGGCAATCACCTTAATCTCAAACTGGAATCCGTACAGCCACGTCACGCCGATCCCGGTCAGCGTCGGGTAAGGCGCTTCCCCCCAATATTCTGGCAGGATACTCCAGATAGCGTCGAGGTTTGACTCGGGATCGACGACAAAGAGGGTCACGTCAACCACGTCACTGAACGTGCAGCCCGCAGCCGTCAGAACAGCATTAAGGTTATCGAATGCCAGCCGGACCTGCGCGTTGAGATCCTCTTCAGGCGAACCATCCTCCCGGCTACCCACCTGCCCCGAAACAAACAGGAAGCCGTTAGATTTGATGGCGGGTGAATACCGATTGCGCTCATAGAGCGCCTGGCGTCCGAAGGGAAAAACGGCTTCGCGTGTTGTCATGTCTGTACCTTTGCAATGGGGCGAAATCTGCCCGGTGAATATAAAGCCACTTTACAGGTGCTGGATCGGGCGGATAAACAAGCGACTTTGTCCATCATTGTTTGTAATATCCAAACAATCGGTGAAAAGAGAGGACAAGGGATGGATCGTTTCGATGCGATGCGCGCCTTTGCTCGCGTGGTGGAAGCAGGCAGTTTCACAAAGGCTGCCCAAACGCTTCATATGAGCAAAACCACGGTGACGCAGCTTATTCAGCAACTGGAAGCGCGCCTGCGCGTCAAGCTGCTCCATCGCACCACCCGCAGGCTCGGCGTCACTCCTGATGGCGCGGTCTACTATGAGCGCGTCATCCGTCTGCTGGCGGACATGGAAGATGCTGAAAACAGCCTCTCCAGTGCGACGATGACCCCCAGGGGACGCCTGCGGATAGATGTGCCCACTCCTCTCGCCCGCTTTGTTCTGGTGCCCGCGCTACCGGCTTTTCATACACGCTACCCTGATATCCAGTTCGACATGGGCGTGAGCGACCGGGTGGTGGATCTAATCGGCGACAATGTGGATTGCGTCCTGCGGGGTGGCGAAATCAACGACCAGTCCCTGATCGCACGCCATGTTGGCGATTTGCAAATCGGTGTTTACGTCGCACCGAGTTATGTGGAACGCCTCGGCGCCCCTGCGCACCCGCGAGAGCTGGAAAACACCGACCATCGCATTGTGGGATTCTTATCTTCACGCACCGGTAAGGTTGATCCTCTGGTACTGCACGGTGCGAGTGAACATATTGAAATCACGGGCAACTATGTACTTGCCGTGGATGATGGCAATGCTTACCTCGAAGCTGGGTTAGCCGGGTTAGGCGTGATTGCGCTACCCGTCTATATGGCGGCAGCACATCAGGCTTGTGGCGCCTTGATTCCGCTATTCGAACAATGGCGGATTAACCCAATGCCCCTGTACCTGGCGTTTCCGCCGAACCGCCATGTCAACGCCAGACTGCGCGTTTTTATTGATTGGATCGTTGAATTGATGCAGCAGCATGTCCCTACATCCACCAGTAAGTAACGACATCTATTCGCTCATCACCGCCGATTGATGGTTATTTTTGCGGTTTTGAAGCTGCTTTTCGCTTTTCTGCCCTACAGCACAAACTCATAGTGCGAGCCATCTGGCAGCTCAACATCAAGCCGCAGCTTTCCGCCCGCAGCCTCAACGTAACGCTTGAGTGAAGAGAGTTTCAAATCGCGCCCGGGCTTTTCCATTACCGCAACGGTAGGCTGCCTGATACCCAGAGCCTGTGCCATCTCTACTTGCGTTTTTTGTACTTTCTCACGTAACTCAGCCAGATGAATATTGAGCAAAATATCCGTTGCTATTGCCTGAGCGCTGGCGACAACTTCAGGCTTTTCATCCGCTATAAGCTGCTCAAGGGTTCTTCCCATCGCGCTATTCCCTCTCTTTTAATGTATTCAGCCAGTGAGTGAATTCCCGATCAGCAACGAGAAGCATCTCATCGTAAAATCGCCTTTCATTACCGACCTTATTGCCAGCACAAAGCATGATGTCAGTACGGTTTGGGTCGAAGGCGAAAAACGCCCGCAATGGATCACCCTTACTTTGAATACGTAGTTCTTTCATGTTGCTGTGACGAGAGCCTTTAAGCGTATCAGCGTAGGGTCTCGATAAACCCGGCCCCTTCACTCGCAAAACAAGCAGTGCTGCAAGTACGCTGGCGCGATCCGTATCGTCAAGCGAAGTGAACCAGCGATCAAACCTGTCCGTCATGTTAATTGCCCACACAAGGCCTCCCATCAAATATAGATCAAAGACTATATACATGCAAAGCTATAGCAATGATTATGCAGAGATGGAAAAGAAGATTCTTGTGGGTTACGGGAATACTGAATGTGTGTAGGAGTAATTCTGTGTATCTCTTATCGGATATTCATTTTGTTACGAGCAGCATCGAAAAAACTCAGGATCCGGTCAACTGCTTCCAGGCCGCCACTTCCTCCTCCAGCCATGCCTTAAAGAGTGTCACCTCCGGCTTCGCCTCCGTTGGCTGCGCCGTTACCAACCAGTAAGGCCAGGGATATGGTGCGGTGATGGAGGTTAGCTGGACCAGCTCGCCCCGGGTGATGGCATCCTGAACCAGAGAGCGACGCTCCAGCGCGATACCTTTCCCGAGCCGAACGGCTTCGATAATGATATTGGAGTCGTTAATGCATAAACCGTCAGGCACGATCTCTTTCTCAAGACCCGCATTCATGCACCACGTTTTCCACGACTCCATAGAGAAAATAATATGACTCTTTGCAATCTCCTCTGGCGTAGCGGGCAGCACACCGTCGTTATAGCCCGGCGCGGCCACCACAATGAGTTCGTCGGAAAAAAGGTAATGGCTTTCACTCCCTTCCCAGTTCCCCTGCCCCATCCGTATCGCGATATCTATCCCTTCCTGCTGCAGGCTGGTGACCGTCAGGCTGGCCTGGATCCGCAGGGTGATAAGCGGATATTTCGACCGAAAACGAGCCAGACGCGGTAGTAACCAGTGGCATCCAAATGACGGCACCATCGCCAGCGTCAGCTCCTGCTTTCTCGGCTTCACCTGTACGAGTCGGGTAGCATCCGCGATGTGGTTCAATGCCTCGCGTACCTGTAAGGCATAGAGCCGCCCTTCTTCGTTGATCTGCACTCCTCGCCCCTGACGGATAAACAGCTTTACGCCCACCATCTCCTCCAGCACTTTGATCTGCTGACTGATAGCGGAATGGGTAACGTGGAGTTCTTTCGCCGCCAGCGTCACGCTGCCAAGACGGGCGACGGCTTCAAAGCTTCGCAAACTGGCAATGGGTGGAAAATCCGACATGAAAGCACTTCCTTCTCTGCGCTGGATATACAGCGGCAACCTGACCATATGTCAGTAATACTAACCCTTACGGTAAGATACTGAAGATATTCGCCATGCAAATTGTATTGTAATGTCTGGTCATCCTCTTCAATGACGCGTTATTTCACAAAGACAGGAAAACGGGAACGATGATTAAGCTTGTTGGCATGATGGATTCACCTTATGTACGGCGCGTGGCGATTTCCCTTGAGCTTTATGGCGTTGAGTTTGAAAGCCAGCCGCTGTCAGTCTTTAGCACCTTCGACGCGTTCTCCCGGATCAACCCCGCGGTAAAAGCCCCGACGCTGGTTCTGGATAACGGAATACGGCTGATGGACTCCTCGCTGATACTGAACTATTTTGATGCTCAGGCCGCCCCCGAGCGGAAACTCCTGCCCGTCGCGCCGGATGCGCTGGTAAAGGATCTTCAGGCGCTGGGCTTTATCCTCGCCGCCGCTGAAAAAGCGGTGCAAAATGTGTATGAACACAACCAGCGCCCGGTGGAAAAGCAGCACGCTATATGGGTCGAGCGCATTACAATTCAGCTGCTGGCGGCCTGCAGGGAATGGAATGCCTTACTGGAGACGCGTCCGGCAACCGCAACTCCCGATCAGGTTGCCGTCACGAGCACGGTTGTCTGGACGTTTATTCAGTCGATGATCCCGCACGTCGTTAACGCAGCGGATTTTAGAGAGATTCAGGCGTTTGCCGAATCATTCGAATCACAGGCAGTTTTTAAAAAATATCCGTTCAACTAAATGACGAGCCCGGTCAGCGCAGCGCTACCGGGCAAGCCAGCAGCTATATCTGATAATCAATCGCCACTTCTTCCGGCTCCATCACCTGGCGTTTAATCTCATCCACCGACAGCCCGGCATTGCACAGCTCGATAAAGCGCCACACATAGTTGCGCTGCAGCTGCCCGCGCTTCAGGCCAAGCCATACGGTATTGGCGTCAAACAGATGACGCGTATCAAGACGCACCAGGTTCCCGTCCTCGCGTTCTCCGCTGGACTGTTCCGCCACCAGGCCAATGCCCAGACCCAGCTCGACGTAGGTTTTAATCACATCAGAATCCTGCGCGCTCAGCACCACGTCCGGCGTTAGCCCTTTGCGGTTGAAGGCCTCGTCTATGCGCGAACGTCCCGTAATTCCCTGGCGGTATGTGATCAACGGCCATTTGGCAACGTCTTCCAGCGTCAGGGGAGAGACCTGATTCAGCGGATGATCGACCGGAAGTAATAAGCTGTGGTACCAGCGGAACCAGGGGAAAGCCACCAGCAGCGGGTCGTTGCTCAGGCGTTCGCTGGCGATGCCAATATCCGCCCCACCGTTTTGCAGCAGCACTTCGATTTCCTGCGGTGTGCCCTGGATGAGCTCCAGACGGACGTCAGGGAAAAGTTCGCGGAACGCTTTGATCACCGGCGGCAGGCTGTAGCGCGCCTGGGTGTGGGTGGTGGCGATGGTGAGTACGCCTGAGGCGTCATTGGTGAAGAGATCCGCCAGACGACGCACGTTGCTGGCCTCGTTGAGGATCCGCTCTGCAATAGTGAGCAAAGCCTTACCCGGCTCCGTCATGCCGAGCAGCCGCTTGCCGCGACGGATAAAGATCTCTATGCCCAGTTCCTCTTCCAGCTCGCGGATATGGCGGCTGACGCCGGACTGAGAGGTATAAAGCATATTGGCGACCTCGGTCAGGTTGTAGTCCCGCCTGGCCGCCTCACGGATAATTTTAAGTTGCTGGAAATTCACGATTCACTCCGGAGCATCTGACATAGCTCTATTGTTAGAGTCAGCCGAGCTGCAGAACAAATAATAAAAACCAGCATCTTATTCTTTTATGGAATATCAGCTCACGAGCTGGAGTTCACGGTTCTCAAGCGATGGCTTGCTGACCAGCGACATCAAAATCTCTTTTACCGCCTGCGCCTGTGGCGACAGCGAACCGCGTGCGGACATGTTCAGCGACAGCGGCAGGCTCATCGAAGGCGTGGTGATCCGCGCCATCCAGCCGTTTGCCGCACTGCACAGCGAGCGGGCTGCGGATTCCGGCAGAACGGTCACCCCCATGCCGCTGGCAATGGCTGCGGTCAGCGTGGAGATCGAGTCGATTTCGCCGATGATTTTGGCCGTCAGACGGCGCAGGGAGAACGCTTCATCCACGCGTACGCGCACGGCGCTGTAGTCGCGCGGCAGATAGAGGTTCATCTCTGCCACGGCGGCAAGGTCTACACTCTGGCCCGGACAGTCACGGGTCCCCACGAGGTAGAGATCTTCTTTCAGCAGCGGCTGGCTGGTGATGCCGGCGACCGGGGAGCGATCGTAAAGGACCGCCATATCCAGCTGGCCGCTGAGCAGTTTGTCATTCAGTACGGAACCGCTGTTTTCATGCAGGTATACCAGCACTTCAGGCAGCTCAGCGCGAACGGCCTGCAGCAACGGCATGGTAATTGAGGACGCGGCCGTTCCCGGCGCCAGGCCGATAGAAACGTGTCCGCTCAGGGTCTGACCCACGTTATTCACCGCCAGCTGCGCCTGTTCACACTGGCGAAGAATGGTGCGCGCATGGGTATACAGGATCTTACCGGCTTCCGTTGGCGTGACGCCGCGTTTGGTGCGGATCAACAATTGCTGATCCATCTCGCCTTCCAGAGTAGCCACCTGCTGGCTCAGCGCAGGCTGCGCGATATGCAGCACTTCTGCCGCTTGAGTCAGGCTGCCGATATCGACGATTTTTACGAAGTATTTCAGTCGTCTTAAGTTCATTTTGCCCCCTGTTCGAAATGCTGTGCCGGAACCGGCTGTCGTTGTTGAACAGGTTTTGCAATATGAATGCCACTTTTACCAGGCGGTCTGAATTGTTCGCTAAGCGTCTGAAAATAAGGAATCCTAATTACAGAGGGGGATTTAATTACCGAAACAGCAGTTTATGATCTGCCCCATTAGGGGTATACCCGCACCATGACGGTGCATTCCGCTGCCAAAAACATCACTTTGCCGATTTTGTCAGCAAACGATCGAAAGGCGGCGATCCACCCTTTGACAAGGTGAACGCAGGTCGATAATATGCGCCCCGTTCACACGATTCCTCTGTAGTTCAGTCGGTAGAACGGCGGACTGTTAATCCGTATGTCACTGGTTCGAGTCCAGTCAGAGGAGCCAAATTTGGAAAGCCTGCTTTTAAAGCAGGCTTTTTGCTTTTCTGCGCCGGGTAAAATTGTCGCCTTACCCGACCTACGGGACAGTAGGCCCGGTAAGCGCAGCGCCACCGGGCAACACAGTCTCAATAAGCAAGTTTCACCGGCATCCCTGACCGCCGTTCCAGTTCGGCTCCCGCCCCCTCGTTTATCAACTGCGTCCGCTGCGCAGCTGACATTGGCAGAGGCACTTTCCGGGTCGATTCAAATTCCGCACGGTTACGTGATAATGGCTCGTGAACCTCCACCCAGCGGCTGCCGTCCGGCTCCGTGGTCATTTTTACGGGCCGATCGATAAGCTGCACGCGGGTTCCTACGGGAACGTTATCGAAAAGGTATTTGATGTCGTTATTACGCAGACGAATACAGCCCTGGCTCACCCGCAGCCCGATGCCAAAATTCGAGTTTGTGCCGTGAATGGCATAGAGCCTGCCGATATAGATGGCATACAGCCCCATCGGGTTATCCGGCCCGGCGGGCACGAATGCCGGGAGCGTTTTCCCTTCTGCCGCATAGGCACGGCGCGTATTCGGCGTCGGAGACCAGGTTGGCCCCACCTGCTTACGCTCAACGGCCGTCACCCAGTTACGCGGGGTTTCTCGCCCGGCCTGGCCGATGCCGATGGGCAGCACTTCAACGGTATTGCTGCCGGGTGGATAATAGTAGAGGCGCATTTCCGCCACGTTAACGACAATCCCCTCGCGAACGGTGTCGGGCAAAATGAGCTGCTGGGGGATCACCAGCCGGGTGCCGGATTTGGGTAAAAAAGGATCCACCCCCGGGTTCGCTTCCAGCATATTGCTTAGCCCCTGCCCGTGCTGTGCGGCAAAGGCCTCAAGCGGTAATGTATTGTGCTCGGGAACGGTGATGATAATCGGGGTTCCCACCAGCCGACTGCCTTCCGGCGGTAGGGTATAGGTTACGGCAAACGCGCCGGGAACAGCGGCACACAGCGTAAGGACGAACCAGGTCAGTCGAATCATAGTTTCCTGTGCTCAAAAAAGAGAAAGCCTGGACTCAGGCAGGCTTTCTCAGTTTACGCTATCACGCCTCGGTTTTGCGCCATCTGCGCGTCAGCACTTTTTCCGCCTCGACAATCAGGAACATCACAAAACCAATCAGGAAGGTGATGACCCAGTAGCGGAACGGCAGCGCTTCGGTGCCGAACAGCATCTGCATGAAGGGGGCGTAAATGATAAGAAGCTGTAGCGCCAGCAGTACGCCGCTCACGATCCAAATCCCTTTGTTCGCCAGCAGGCCTTTGCTCAGCGAGAAGCCGTCATTCACGCGGCAGTTGAGCATGTAGAACCACTGCGCGGTCACCAGGGTTTGCAGCAGCACGGTGCGGATAAATTCCGCCGAATAACCGCGCGGCTGGAGCCAGGCTTCCAGCACGAAGGCGCTGATGGCAATCATCAGACCGACAAACACCACGCGCCAGATGGCATAGCCGTCCATCACATGGAGATTCGCCTTGCGCGGTGGCCGGTTCATGATGTCCTTCTCACCCGCTTCAAACGCCAGGCCAAACGACAGCGTTGCTGACGTCGCCATGTTCATCCACAGGATCAGGACCGGCGTCAGCGGGATCAGGTTCCCCGCCAGCAGCGCGATGATGATCAGCAGGGCCTGCGCGATGTTGCTGGGGATAACGAACAGAATGGTCTTTTTCAGGTTATCGTAAACCCGACGTCCCTCGTGTACCGCACTGGCAATGGTGGCAAAGTTATCATCCGTTAACACCATATCGGCGGCTTCCTTGGTGACTTCCGTCCCCTTAATCCCCATGGCGATACCCACATCCGCCCGCTTGAGCGCCGGGGCATCATTTACGCCATCCCCGGTCATGCCCACCACTTCCTGTTTACTTTGCAGGGCCTGCACAAGGCGGAATTTATCCTCCGGGCTGGTACGGGCGAAAATATCGTACTGCTGCGCGGCGTCGCTCAGCTGACGATCGTCCATCGCCTCCAGCTCACGTCCGGTGATAGCGCTTGCGGCGTTACCAATCCCCAACATTTGCCCAATGCTCATGGCCGTTTGCGGATGGTCGCCGGTGATCATTTTCACGCGGATCCCGGCCTGCAGACAGTCGGCAATGGCGGTAATGGCCTCCGGACGCGGCGGATCCATCATTCCGGCAATACCCAGCAGGATCACGCCATCATGGAGGTCCGGGTGGTCCAGCTCGCGTTGTCCCTCGCGGGCAGGTTTCCAGGCCGCAGCCACCATACGTAGCCCTTCCCGGGCATATTCTTCAATTTTACCTTCCCAGTATGGCTGATCGAATGGCTGCAGTCCGTCATTCGTCTGCTGGTACTGGCACAGGCGGAACAGGACGTCCGGCGCGCCGGTGATTAAAATCACCTCTTCATCGCCCAGCCGGTACAGCGTGGACATGTATTTATACTGCGAATCAAACGGGATTTTACTGCGCATCTCGGTATCGAGCGGTGGGAGCGGAATTTTCGCCGCCAGCACCTTCAGCGCGCCCTCGGTTGGACCGCCGGTGATTTTCCACAGCCCCTGCTCGTCTTTGATCAGCTGGCTGTCATTACAGAGGTCAATGGTGCGCAGGTAGCGTTCCAGCAGGGAGCCCTGCGTCACGCTGACGGGCGTCGGGTCATCTACGGGGTGAATATTCCCCACCGGTTCGTAGCTGTCGCCCTCCACGCGATAGGTCGTCTCAGCGGTAATCACCGCTTTGACCGTCATTTCATTCATCGTCAGGGTGCCGGTTTTATCCGAGCAGATGACCGTCATTGCGCCCAGGGTTTCCACCGTGGGCAACTTACGAATGATGGCCTTGCGACGCGCCATGGCCTGTACGCCAAGCGAAAGGATGATGGAAATGATGGCCGGCAGGCCTTCCGGCACGGCGGCAACGGCGAGGCTGATAAGCGACAGCACCAGTTCAGAAACCGGCATATCCCGGAACAAGAGGCTGAAAACAAACAGCGCCACCATCATGACCAGGATAGTAATGAAGATGGTTTTACCGAGCTTATCCATCTGCACCATCAGCGGCGTGCGGTGCTTTTCAATGTCGGACATCATCTGATTGATGTGGCCCAGCTCGGTCTCGCCCCCGGTAGCCACCACCACGCCTTTACCGCCGCCGGAGCTGACGGTGGTGCCTGAGTAGAGCAGATTATACCGGTCACCTAAAGGCAGTTCCCCGCTTAACGCATCGCTGTTTTTCTCAACAACGGTGGATTCGCCGGTCAGGATGGCCTCCTCCACGCGAAGATTATGCGCTTCAATCACGCGCAGGTCCGCAGGGATACGGTCCCCGGCACGGATCACCACGATATCGCCCGGGACCAGCGCCGTGGTGGGGATCGTTTCATGATTTCCCTGTCGTACCACCACGGCCTCGCTGGAGAGCATATTGCGAATACTCTGCAACGATTTTTCAGCATTGCTCTCCTGAACATGGCCAATCAGCGCGTTTATGATGGCAACGCCGAGGATCACAAACATGTCTACCCAGTGGCCCATAAAGAGCTTAAGCAACGCGGCCACCAGCAGAACGTAAATCAACACATCGTTAAAATGCGCCAGGAAGCGCAGCCAGGCGGGTTTACCCTTTTTTTGCGGCAAAGCATTCTCACCATGCTGCTGAAGTCGGGCTGATGCCTCAGTGCCGCTAAGTCCTTCCAGGGTGGAGTGGATATTCGACAGGGTTTCGTCAACGGTTTGTTGATAATACGGACGTTCAGGTTTTCCTGTTTTCATCGTTCCTTCCTCAGGTTCTATTCAGAAATCACCTTGCTTTCATGTAATTAACGAATAACGAAAACAGGAACATGGGCGTAACGGACAATACTTGCCGCCTCCGATCCTAACAAATGGGTTTGAATATTTGGATTTCGAGAGCCGACAATAATCGCGCCAGCAGCAAGTTCATCCGCCAGCTTAATAACCTCATCACGAACATTTCCGCTACGAACATGGAGATGAACCCGCTCTTCTGGCAGATTCAATTTTTTGACCAGGTCAGACAGTTTTTCTTTCGAATTATTAATCATATATTCATCCATCTTGCGCGCATCTGAAATAAAACCGCGCGTCAGTTCGGCTGAAAATTTGGGCATGACGTGCAGCAAATGAATGTCACCCGATGCGCTTTTCGCCAGAAACTGTGCATGTTGCAACGCTTTATCCGCCAGGCTTGTCTCGTAGACGTCCACCGGAACGAGAATGTTTTTATACATATCGAGCATCCTTTTTATAACCAACATGAGAGTGAATGAAGCATAAAAACGCATTAAATGCAGGGGGTTGCCCTTAATGCCAGTTACGATAAAAAGAGATGAATAATATTAAACGTAGCACAGGAATATCAGGTTTAGCGCTTCCCCACTGCTAATGGTTATTTAACATTTATCTTTTCGCCGACTATGCTCATAGTTAGCCACCGCTTCCGGCTCATGGAGGAATGTATGTATGGTATAAGCCTGATCCGACTGGGTATGTTTATTGCGCTTGCCATTATCGCCAGCACGGCGATTGGTTTATTTACCTATATGGTCGTCACTGTTCTGGCAGAATAGTGTCACCCCTGTCCAGGTTATGGAATAAATAAAACAGTTATTTATTAGGGGAATACAGTGAACCGCTACCTCTCTCTTTTATCGTTCGTTTTGTTAACGCTCACAGCGTGCGACCCGAAACCCAAAGACGTCTCCCCCCTGCCCAGAATGGTAAAAGTAGCGGAGGTGACGGTTCCCGGTAACGCCCAGCAGCGCGTTTTTCCCGCCCGCATTGAATCGGGCGATGCCACAGACCTTTCCTTCAAGCGCGCAGGTCAAATTGAAGCGCTCGATGTGCGTCAGGGCGCAGTCATCAAGCAGGGTCAACAGCTTGCAAGATTGAATGCCCGTGAAGCCCAGCAGCGGGTTAATGACAGACAAACGGCGGCGACGCTGGCCCAGAGGCAATTCGATCGCTTCCAGACGCTGGCGGGCCGCCAGGCGATTTCGAAAGCCGAAATGGACGTGCAGCGTGCGAACCGCGATTCGGCGAATGCGGCGCTACAAATAGCCCGAGAAGAGTTGAATCAAATGACGCTTGTCGCCCCCTTCAGCGGGACGGTGGCCAGCGTACATGTCCGAAACCATCAGGTGGTGTCTGCCGGTCAGCCCATCGCGACGTTAACCCGCACCGATCTGCTTGACGTGGTGTTCAGCATCCCTGAAAACCTGTTTAAGACCTTTGATATTCGCAACGCGCAGTATCGCCCGGTAGTGAGAATTAACGCCATTCCGGATCGGGAATTTACCGCCGTTTATAAAGAACACTCGGGCAGCAGCGACAGTAATACCCTGACCTGGCAGGTAATACTAACCATGCCGCGGCCAGATGATTTTCCCGCCGTCGGTGGCGTAAGCGGTACGGTGACCATTAATTTAACTAACCTCCCGGCTGGCGCGGGCACTCTGGCGCTGGTCGTACCGGTTGAGGCAGTCTTTAACCCGGACAACAGCCCGCGCAATGAGCCGCACGTCTGGGTTGTGGCAGGAGAAGGCGACACGCTCCATCTTGAAGACCGCAAGGTCAGCGTGGGGCAAGTGATTACCGAAGGGGTGGTGATCACCAGCGGGCTTAAGGCGGGCGAGCGCGTGGTAGCCGCAGGCGTTGGGGAGCTGCATGCTAACCAGCCGGTGCGTATCTGGACGCGTGAACGGGGACTGTAATGGATATCTCTCGTCAATTTATTAATAACCCTGTTCGCGTCTGGCTAACGATTCTGCTGCTGGGCATCGGGGGTATTTTCGCGCTGTTGAATATCGGCAGGCTGGAAGATCCCGCTTTTACCATCAAAACCGCAGTGGTGGTCACCCACTACCCCGGCGCATCCGCTCAGCAGGTCGAAGAAGAGGTGACGCTGCCGCTGGAGAATGCCCTTCAGCAGCTGCCTTATCTGAACAACGTGAGCTCCATCTCTTCAAACGGTTTGTCGCAAATCACCGTTAACATCGCTTCACGCTATCACTCAAATGAACTGCCGCAGATTTGGGATGAACTGCGCCGCCGCGTGGGCGACGCCTCGCGTCAGTTCCCGCCCGGCGTCGTTACGCCCTTTGTGAATGACGATTTCGGCGACGTGTTCGGCTTCTTCTTCGCCATTTCCGGGGATGAATTCAGTAATCCTGAACTGGTGAGATACGCGGAGCAGCTGCGCCGCGAGTTGATTCTGGTCCCCGGGGTCGCGAAGGTTGCCATCGGCGGAGCGATTAGCCAACAGGTCAATATCGATATTTCCCTGACCAAAATGGCCGCGCGCGGCATTACCCTGAACCAGCTTTCCGCCCTGCTCAGCAGGCTTAACGTCGTTTCCAGCGCCGGAGAAATCACCTCTGGCAGCGAATCCATTCGTCTGCACCCGACCGGTGAATTCGAGAATCTTGATGAACTGGCGGATCTCATCATCACGCCTTCCGGCACGGGGGCGGCGACGCGTCTGCGGGATATCGCCACGCTGTCGCGCGGGCTGAACGAATCGCCAGCCAGTATCTACCATGCCAACGGCAAAAAAGCCGTCACCATGGGCGTCTCGTTTATTCCCGGCGTGAACGTGATCGACGTGGGCCACGCGCTGGAGGCGAAGCTAAACCAGATGTCGGCGGAAAAACCGGCAGGCATACAGATAGACCTGTTTTACGATCAGGCAGCCGAAGTGGGCCATTCTGTTAACGGTTTTATTATTAACTTCCTGATGGCGCTGGCGATTGTCATCGGCGTGCTGCTGATCTTTATGGGCGTACGCAGCGGGATCATCATCGCGTTTTCCCTCGCGCTTAACGTGCTGGGCACGCTGCTGATTATGTATCTCTGGGGCATTGAGCTACAGCGCATCTCGCTTGGGGCGCTGATTATCGCCCTTAGCATGCTGGTGGATAACGCCATCGTCATTGTCGAAGGGGTGTTGATTGCCCGACAGCAGGGCGCCCCGCTATTAACCGCCGTTAACACTATCATCCGTCGCTCCGCCCTGCCGCTGCTGGGGGCGACGGTGATCGCTATCCTTGCGTTTGCGCCTATCGGACTGTCGCAGGATTCCACCGGGGAATACTGTAAATCCCTCTTCCAGGTGCTGCTGATTTCCCTGATGCTGAGCTGGTTCTCGGCGCTCACCCTCACCCCGGTGATGATTAAGTGGTGGTTGTTTAAAAACGACAACGCGCCGGAGACCACTGACGAGTCAGATCCTTACGACAAACGTCTCTACCGCCTCTATCAGCGCCTGCTTAACACGCTGCTGCACCATAAGGCACCGACGCTGGTAGTGATGGCCGCACTGCTGGCCGCTTCTGTCTGGGGGTTCGGCGCGGTGCGGCAAAACTTTTTCCCGTCGTCCAATACGCCGATTTTCTTTGTCGACCTGTGGTTACCCTACGGGACCGATATCAAATGGACCGAGAAAATGACCGGTGATATTGAGAAAACCATCAAGGACCAGCCCGGCGTGGAAACCACCGTCTCCACCATCGGTCAGGGGAGCATGCGGTTTATTCTGACCTACAGCGGACAGCGGCAGTACAGCAACTATGCGCAGATCATGGTGCGCATGGATGACCAGCGTAACATTTCCCCCTTGACCCGCCACGTTGACGAGTACATCGCGCGAAACTACCCGCAGGTGAACGCCAGCACGAAACGGGTGATGTTTGGCCCTTCCGGCGACAGCGCCATTGAAGTGCGCATTAAAGGCCCGGATCCTGACAGGCTGCGTCTGATTGCCAGCCAGGTGGACGATATTCTGGCGCGCGATCCGGCTACGGGGAGCGTCCGAAACGACTGGCAAAACCGCAGCAAAGTGATCCGCCCGCAGTACGTTGCCGCGCTGGGACGCGAGCTTGGCGTGGATAAACAGGACGTCGACAACGCGCTGGAGATAAATTTCTCCGGCAGCCGGGCGGGGTTGTATCGGGAAGGCAGCGACCTGCTGCCCGTGGTGGTGAGGCCCCCGGAAAGCGAAAGGCTGGATGCCAGCCACCTGAACAACGTGCTGGTGTGGAGCCAGGCGCGGCAGCAGTATATCCCGCTGAGTAACGTCGTCAGTCGCTTCTCTCTGGAATGGGAAGATCCGCTCATACTTCGACGCGACCGCTCGCGGGTATTGACGGTTCAGACGGACCCGGACCCGCTGACCCAGCAAACCTCCGGCGATATTCTCGCCCGCGTGAAGCCGCAGGTAGATGCCCTTCCCCTGCCACACGGCTACAGCATCGAGTGGGGGGGCGATGCGGAAAACTCCAGTGAAGCGCAGCAAGGGCTGTTCACAACGCTGCCTCTCGGGTATCTGGTGATGTTTGTCATTACGGTGCTGATGTTCAGCTCGGTAAAAAATGCCGTCGCAATCTGGCTGACCGTACCGCTGGCGTTGATTGGCGTCACACCAGGATTTTTAATTACCGGCATACCCTTTGGCTTTATGGCGCTGATTGGTCTGCTGAGCCTGAGCGGAATGCTCATCCGCAACGGCATCGTGCTGGTGGAAGAGATCGAACAGCAGAAAACGCAAAAGGATCAGCACAGCGCGATCGTTTATGCCGCCACCTCGCGCCTGCGCCCTATCCTGCTCACCGCGTTCACGACCGTACTTGGCCTGGCTCCGCTACTGCTGGATGTTTTCTTCCAGAGCATGGCCGTTGTGATTATGTTTGGACTGGGGTTTGCTACAATCCTGACGCTACTGGTACTCCCCGTGATCTATGCGTGTTTCCATCGTAAGGACGAAGCCAAACAACAATGAATGCGACAGGGCTGAACATTATCAAGACGCTGGGCTGTATGACGGCGGTGACCTTCTTCACCATCTACAATACCTGGGATCATTATGATTATGACTATCACTGGATCCTGGGGTTTTTAACCTTTATCTCGACGATCGCTACACCGCTGTTTTTTGTGGTGTCGGGCTATCTCGACGGACAATCCCGGCACGGCACGCGCTGGCAGCTGGGTAAAATTAAAAGTCTTGTGATTGTTTTTCTGTTCTGGATAACGATCTACTACCTGTGGGAGCCTTATCAGCGCGGATATTTAATCCAGCCCTGGTTCGTGTTCGCCTTTGTCGTGATTTACACCTTCCACCCGGCGGTAGAGTGGCTTAGCCAGCGGAGATCGCTGTTCTGCGGTGCGATTGCTGCCCTGCTGTTCTTTTCCTACGGATACGATCTGTTATCGGCGCTTTATCCTGAAACGCACGTCCTTTCTCTTTCACCGCAGTATCGGCTTTGGACGTGGCTGCTGTTTTATCTGACGGGGCAACTCTTCTGCGATCCTAAAATCGCCGAGTGGATAAGCCGCAAAAATGTAGTCCGGGCGGCGGTTATCGCCATCCCGTTTATCTATCTCTTCACCTGGTTTTACGAGCGCCACTTCTTTTTTGCCCTGTTTAAGGCCGACAGAAACGCCTTTATCCTCACCGGCTCGCAGATCTACATCCTGATTATTGCCCTGGTGATTGCGGCGAACGGCGTGCGCTTTCGCCGCAATGCTGAGTTTAAGGAGTCCATACTGGCCGCCATCAGCAAAACGATGACTGGCGTATATATTGTGCACTACTCGGTGTTTCATCTGCTGACGGCGCTGATACCGGTGACGTCACTCGGCATGAAGCTGGCGTTGATTGTACTTACGTTCGTCACCTCTGTTCTCTTCTCCATGCTGGTATTGTCTAACGCCGTGGCAAAAAAGGTGATCACCCTTTAAAAGCCTAAGCGCAGCCAGGCAAAGAGCACGTTGCCGTTGTTATAAGTCCCGGGAATATAGGTGAACTGGACGGTAACGCGCTGATAGCTGGCCGAAAAAAGCGGGAAGATGAACGGTAGCGGGACATAGTTCGCAAAATCATCTCGCGCCGTGATGCCTGCGGCGGCACCGAGCCCAAGGCGGAAATCTCTGGCATTATCCAGATACCAGCCCTTCTCCCAGCCATAGCCCATCGCGGGCTGCCATTCGTTGTGCGAGTCCTTGAACATCATCGCGAAAAGCGCGCTCCAGTTACCCTCTTCGTTATAGCGGGAAACGCCCAGCCCGCCTCCCCACGGCATTTCGTTGTACTTGTCGGTTTTTTCTTTGTCGTACATAAAGCGAGCGTGCCAGCTCAGAAACGGCAGGTACAGATCATAACGCTGAGGCTGCGCCCAGGTTTGCGAAATGTCTTCCGTCAACGCATTCCACCAGCCGCTGATGCGTTGCTCGCCATAGACGTTGGGCTCCGCCTGAAGCGGTGCGACGAATAAAAACAGAATCATCCAGAATGCCGAAAAGGTGCGTTGCATCGTTATTCCCTCAGCTTAACTCACGCGACGGTCACTATTACTGTAAACCATTCAGCACTTAACGAAGCCAGAAGAGGCAATTATCTCGCCGCAGGTGTGGATGAAATTTATTTATTCAGCACCTTCCGGAAAGATAAAAACGTTTTCTCAGGCGTTTTGTCGCGGTAGTCTCATAGGTTCCGTTTATATGACGGGCGCAATGTGAGTGACCTTTTCTTATACCAATAATTAAAAAATCAGTACGGACAGGACAACTATGGACTCCACCCTCATCTCCGATCGTCCCAACGAGGAGACCCCTTCGCTCAATCGTGCCCGCCGCGCCGCACTCAGCAGCTTCGCGGGTGCCGTCGTCGACTGGTATGATTTTCTGCTTTACGGCATTACCGCCGCGCTGGTGTTCAACCGCGAGTTTTTTCCCCAGGTCAGCCCCGCGATGGGCACGCTCGCCGCGTTTGCCACCTTCGGCGTCGGCTTTCTGTTTCGCCCGCTGGGCGGGGTGATCTTCGGCCACTTCGGCGACCGTCTTGGCCGCAAGCGCATGCTGATGCTCACCGTCTGGATGATGGGGATCGCCACCGCATTGATTGGCATTCTCCCGTCGTTTTCCGCCATTGGCTGGTGGGCCCCAGTGTTGCTGGTGACATTACGCGCCATTCAGGGCTTCGCCGTGGGTGGCGAATGGGGCGGCGCGGCGCTGTTATCCGTTGAGAGCGCGCCAAAAAACAAGAAAGCGTTTTACAGCAGCGGCGTGCAGGTCGGGTACGGCGTAGGGCTGCTGCTTTCCACAGGGCTGGTATCGTTAATTAGCCAGCTCACCACCGACGAGCAGTTCCTGAGCTGGGGCTGGCGCATTCCGTTCATCTTCAGCATCGTGCTGGTCATCGCCGCGCTGTGGATCCGTAACGGAATGGAGGAGTCGGCAGAGTTCGAAAAGCAGCAGGAAAAACCGGCCGTCAAAAAGCGACTGCCGGTGATGGAAGCCCTGATTCGGCACCCTGGCGCTTTTCTGAAAATTATCGCCCTGCGCCTGTGCGAGCTGCTGACGATGTATATCGTCACCGCCTTTGCCCTGAACTATTCGACGCAGAATCTCGGCCTGCCGCGCGAGCTGTTCCTGAATATCGGCCTGCTGGTCGGCGGGATCAGCTGCCTGACGATACCCTGCTTCGCCTGGCTGGCGGACCGGTTTGGCCGCCGTCGCGTCTACATCACCGGCGCGCTGATTGGGTGCCTCAGCGCCTGGCCATTCTTTATGGCGCTGGAGGCGCAGTCGATCTTCTGGATTGTCTTCTTTGCTATCATGCTCGCGAACATCGCTCACGATATGGTGGTCTGCGTACAGCAGCCGATGTTTACCGAACTGTTCGGCGCCAGCTACCGCTACAGCGGCGCGGGCGTGGGTTACCAGGTCGCAAGCGTGGTCGGCGGCGGGTTTACGCCGTTTATTGCCGCCGCGCTGGTAACCTTCTCGGGCGGCAACTGGCACAGCGTGGCGATTTATCTGCTGGCCGGCTGCCTGCTGTCGGCGGCAACGGCGCTACTGATGAAAGAGACGAGCCACCGCTGATCTCACTTTTGTTTCACAGGCGTGTGACATACTATCGGGTAGAGTCGCACACCTGTGGAACAAGGAGACAGAGATGAATAATAAGGGCTCCAGCCTGACCCCGGCTCAGGCGCTGGAAAAACTCGACGCGCTGTACGAACAGTCCGTCAACGCGCTGCGCAGCGCCATCAGCGAATATATTGAAACAGGGAAACTTCCCGACGAAAAGGCCAGAACCGAGGGCCTTTTTGTTTATCCATCGCTCTCTGTGACCTGGGACGGCCGCGCCAGCACGACACCGAAAACCCGCGCCTACGCCCGTTTTACCCACTCCGGCTGCTACAGTACCACCGTTACCCGCCCGGCACTGTTCCGCCCGTACCTCGAAGAACAACTTACGCTGCTGTATCAGGATTACGGCGCGCACATTCACGTTGAACCCTCGCAGCATGAAATCCCTTATCCGTACGTGATAGACGGCTCGGCGCTAACGCTGGATCGCTCAATGAGCGCGGGGCTGACCCGCCACTTCCCGACGACGGAGCTTTCACAGATTGGCGATGAGACGGCCGATGGGATCTATCACCCGGCAGAATTTTCTCCCCTGTCGCACTTTGATGCCCGTCGGGTCGATTTCTCCCTGGCGCGCCTGCGCCACTACACCGGCACGCCCGTCGAACATTTCCAGCCGTTCGTCCTCTTTACCAACTACACCCGCTACGTTGACGAGTTTGTCCGCTGGGGCTGCAGCCAGATCCTCGACCCGGAAAGCCCGTATATCGCGCTGTCCTGCGCGGGCGGGATCTGGATCACCGCGGAGACCGAAGCGCCCGAGCAGGCTATCTCCGACCTGGCATGGAAAAAGCACCAGATGCCCGCCTGGCACCTGATCACCGCCGACGGTCAGGGCATCACGCTGATTAACATTGGCGTGGGCCCGTCAAATGCCAAGACCATCTGCGACCATCTGGCGGTGCTGCGTCCGGACGTGTGGCTGATGATCGGCCACTGCGGCGGCCTGCGTGAAAGCCAGCTGATTGGCGACTACGTGCTCGCCCACGCCTATCTGCGTGATGACCACGTGCTGGATGCGGTGCTGCCGCCGGATATCCCAATCCCGAGCATCGCCGAAGTGCAGCGTGCGCTGTATGACGCGACCAAAGAGGTCAGCGGCATGCCGGGTGAAGAAGTTAAGCAGCGCCTGCGCACCGGTACGGTCGTCACGACAGATGATCGGAACTGGGAGCTGCGTTACTCCGCCTCCGCGCTGCGGTTCAACCTGAGCCGCGCGGTGGCCATTGATATGGAGAGCGCCACCATCGCCGCACAGGGGTATCGCTTCCGCGTCCCGTACGGCACGCTGCTGTGCGTCTCCGATAAGCCGCTGCACGGCGAAATTAAGCTGCCGGGGCAGGCCAACCGCTTCTATGAGGGGGCTATCTCAGAGCATCTGCAGATTGGTATTCGCGCCATTGACCTGCTGCGGGCGGAAGGTGACAGGCTCCATTCCCGCAAGCTGCGCACCTTCAACGAGCCGCCGTTCCGCTAATAACGATAAGGAATAACCATGTCCAGCACATCTCCGCTCTCTGCCCTGCGCCGCTGGCTCGAGGCCAGCCGTCTCGACGGGATGATCGTCCCGCGTGCGGATGCCTGGCAGAGCGAATACTGCGCGCCATACGACGAAAAGCTGGCCTGGCTGACGGGCTTTGACGGTTCGGCCGGCGTGGCGCTGGTGCTGAAAAACAAAGCGCTGCTGTTCGTCGACGGGCGCTATCAGGTTCAGGCTCGCGTTCAGGTCAATACGGATGAGGTTGAGATCCACCATCTGCACAACGAGCCGCTGGCAGAATGGCTGGCGGAAAACGTGGAGGCCGGGACGCGCATCGGTTTTGATCCGCTGCTGATGACCAACTCGGAGTTTGAGCAACTGTCTGCCACGCCGTGCGAGCTGGTTCCTCTGAAGGCCTCGCCGTTTGACGCCCTATGGACTGACCGCCCTGCCGCACCGGCGGGGCTTATCCGGGAAATGCCGGTTGAACACAGCGGTGAAAGCAGCGAGGACAAACGTCTGCGCGTCGCCGCCGTGCTGGCCGCAAACAATGCCGATTATCTCGCCGTTACGCTGCCGGATAACATTGCCTGGCTGCTGAACGTGCGTGGCGCGGATATCCCTTACAGCCCGGTACCGCTCTCCTTTGCTCTTCTGGGTCGTGACGGTCGCGTTGAGTGGTTTGTTAACGACAATAAGCTCAGCGCCCTGCCAGCAGAGGTGCGCAATGCGTTTACCATTGCGCCGCAGGACGCTTTTATCGAACGCTGTCAGCAGATTGCTGCGGGCAAACGGGTGATGATTGATGCCGATTCCGCGCCGGTGGCTCTGCGCTTCGCCATTGAGCCACGGGGAGAAATTGTCTGGCGGACTGACCCCATCACCCTGATAAAGGCCACCAAAAACCCGGTCGAGCTGGCAGGTTATCGCGAGTGTCATCACCAGGACGGTGCCGCCTGGGTCAACTTCCTGGCCTGGCTGAGCCGCGAAGTGCCGCTGCGCGAGGCGGCAGGGAATCCGCTAACAGAGCTGGAAGTTCAGGCGCAGCAGCTTGCGTTCCGTCAACAGCAGCCTGGGTTCATCGAGCAGAGTTTTGCAACCATCTCCGCCTCTTCGAGCAATGCAGCGATGTGCCACTATCATTCGAGCGAGGCCAGCAACAAGCCCATCGGCCACGATCATTTTTACCTGAATGATTCTGGCGGCCAGTATGTGAATGGCACCACCGACGCCACGCGCACGCTGGCATGGGGTAAGGTCGATCCGCAGCAGCGCCCTCACTACACCGCCGTGCTGAGAGGCTTCCTGTCGTTGATTACCCTGCAGTTCCCTTCCGGGACTCAGGGGCATCATTTGGATGCCTTCGCACGTCGCCCGCTGTGGGAAATGGGGCTGGATTACGATCACGGCACGGGACATGGCGTGGGACACCAGTTGCTGATCCATGAGAACCCGCATCGCATCGCCAAAAAGGTCAACCCGTGGCCGCTGGTGGCGGGCAATATCATGACGATTGAACCGGGCTACTATCTGGGCGACAGCCACGGTATTCGTATTGAAAACCAGGTGGAGATTGTGGAGAGCCGTCCGGGGTTCTGTAGATTTGCCTCGCTGACGCTGATCCCGATCGACTTAAGTCAGGTTGAGCTGCATCTGTTGAGCGATCAGGAAAAGCAGTGGCTGGATGCGTATCACCAGCAGGTACGCGAGGCGCTGTCACCTCTGGTGAACAGCGATGCGCGTCCGTGGCTGATTGAGGCGACGGCGCCGGTTAGTTTGTAATTTCGTGCGGTCTGGTGCCCTCACCCCAACCCTCTCCCACGGGAGAGGGTGCACACACTAAAAACGGCAACAAGGTTGCCGTTTTGCATTTACCCGGCGCAGAAAAGCAAAAAGCCTGCTTTAAAAGCAGGCTTTTCAAATTTGGCTCCTCTGACTGGACTCGAACCAGTGACATACGGATTAACAGTCCGCCGTTCTACCGACTGAACTACAGAGGAATCGTGTGAACGGGGCGCATATTATCGATGCCTCCCCGGGATGTCAAAGGCAGAATGCATATTTCCGATCGTTTGCCGAATTATTCTCCATTTCGCGCAATTGTCAGGCATTTTTTCGCGGATATTTCCACAGCCAGCGCCCGCTGACCATCCGCCAGTAGAACAGCGCGCCCCGCACGGCCCAGTCGAGGAACATCCCCAGCCAGACGCCGACCACTCCCCATCCGAGCATCACCCCGAGCGTATACCCCGCCACGACGCGACATCCCCACATGCCTAGCATCGACACCCACATCGCAAAGCGGGCGTCGCGCGCGCCCTTTAGCCCGGCGGGCAATACCCATGAGGCCGCCCAGATGGGCATAAAGGCCGCATTGAGCCAGATGAGGATCTTAACGACCTCTTTAACGTCGTCTTCGTGGGTATAGAACGAGGCCATCAGCCCGGCAAACGGGGCGGTTCCCCAGGCAATCACGGTCAGTCCAATGGTCGACAGCCAGAAGACGTGCCGCAGCTGTCGCTCCGCCTGGCCTATCTGCCCTTTCCCGAGCCGTTTCCCGGTGATGATGGTTGATGCAGAGCCCAGCGCGTTACCCGGCAGGTTAATCAGCGAGGCGATGGAGAAGGCGATGAAGTTACCGGCGATCACGTCGGTGCCCATCCCGGCGACAAACATCTGCGTCAGCAATTTCCCGCCGTTAAACAACACCGACTCAATGCTTGCAGGAATGCCGATCCCCATCACTTCCCAGATAATGGCGAAATTAAAGGGGCGGAAATAACTTTTCAGCGTCAGACGTAGCGAGGGAGTGATCCCCGCCATCAGCACCCCGACGATGGCAGCCGCACCGATATAGCGTGAAATGGTCAGCCCCAGTCCGGCGCCGACGAACCCCAGCCCGTCCCACGAGAACACACCGTAGATCAGCACGCTGCTGATAATGATATTCAGGATATTCATTCCGCCGTTGATCAGCAGCGGAATTTTGGTGTTGCCCGCCCCGCGCAGCGCACCGCTACCAATCAGGGCGATGGCCGCCGCCGGATAGCTGATGACGGTCATCTCAAGATAGGTCAGCGCCAGGTCTTTAACCTCATTCGTGGCCTCCCCGGCGACAAAGTCGATAATCTCTTTGCCGAAATAGTGGATTACCGCCGCCAGAACAATCGAAAAAATGGTCATGATCATCAGCGACTGGCGGGCCGCCTCGCGTGCACGTTTGGGGTCAAGCTTGCCGAGGCTAAAGGCCACCACCACCGTCGTCCCGAGGTCTATGGCGGCAAAGAACGAGATCACCACCATGTTAAAGCTGTCCGCCAGCCCCACCCCGGCCATCGCCTCTTTCCCCAGCCAGCTCACCAGGAAAGTGCTCAGGACCCCCATCAGCAAAACGCAGGTATTTTCCAGGAAGATAGGCACGGCAAGAGGGGTGATTTCACGCCAGAAGAGAACCCGATAGCTTTTACGTTTTGCATACCATGGCGTGCGCACGATCGCCTGGCGTAAGGAGGCAGTAACGTTCAAAATGGACCTTAGCGAGAAAAGTTGAAACTCCATTTCAAATGATGGGGGAGAAATGCTCATCCTGCAAAGTATTTTCCGGAAAAAGATGTGTGGAATTACAACAAACTGACGACAGAATCAGCAATCAGTCGATTTTCCCTAAGATCAGGTTTGACAAAACTTTTTTCGCCGCTAAGATAAGCCTCCACAACGATTCCTCTGTAGTTCAGTCGGTAGAACGGCGGACTGTTAATCCGTATGTCACTGGTTCGAGTCCAGTCAGAGGAGCCAAATTTGAAAAGCCTGCTTTTAAAGCAGGCTTTTTGCTTTGCGGATGAGGGAAAATGAACGCTCTGTTTGTCTACGGCACGCTGCGCCCGGGCCACTCAAATGCGCATATTCTTGAAAACATTGGCGGCGAATGGCTGACCGGTTCCGTATCCGGTACGTTTTACGAACGCGGCTGGGGCGCTGCGGCAGACTTCCCGGGGATCGTGCTCCACCCCGATGGCCCCCGCGTCGAAGGTTATCTGTTTATCTCTGATAGCCTTGCCGCACACTGGCCAATGCTGGATGAGTTTGAAGACGGCTACGATCGGGTTGAGGTCACGGTGACCACTGCTGAAGGCAAGCAGGTCCAGGCCTGGATTTATCAGCTACAGCCCCATTCTGCGTCATAAAAAAAGGCTCTCTGTCACCAGAGAGCCTTTTTCACTATTTGCTGCGATTACTCGCTTTTTGCTTCGCCGTTTTTGATTTCGCCCATCACTTTCAGCTTCTTGGAGATGTCGCGACGCTCTTTGGACAGCTCAGCGTTTTTGATGATGTAGTCATCAACACGGTCTTCATAGTCGCTCTTCATGCTGGCGATGATGCCCTGAATAGCTTCAACGCTCATGCCTGGCTTGATGTAGTCGCTCAGGTTGTCGAGCAGCAGAACACGTTTCTGGTTGTCACGGATCTTCTTCTCAACGTCCTGGATTTCACGCTGCAGTTTGTTTTTGCGGCGGAACAGGCGGACGAATTCCAGAACATCCTGGAACGAAGGCTTGGTAGTTTCCATTTTTACACCCCTGATAATGTGAGATTCGGATTCGTTAAGGCAACCGTTGTAACAATAACCTTACTGACAGCGGCTGCGAATGACAATGAGTATATCGTTTAAAGCTATCATAACCCCAATTGCTGCTGAATCGAAGCAGCAGCCGTCACATACGTCTTTTATTTGCGCAGCGCCCGGCAAATCAGGTGCGATAACAGCTCAAGCTGCCGCGCCAGTTCCATACTCAGCCAGACGTAGCCATGAATAGGCGTTTCCGCCACGTTATCGCTCTGGCGTTCATTGATTAACTGCTTCAGCTCCGCGACGATCTCGTTCAGTCGCTCGCTGTTGGCCAGTATCGGCTGCGGGTTCCCTTCATAGAGCGCATGAGCGATGGTCAACAGCGTTTGCTGCGTCATCTGCTGGGTCTCTTTGAGGGTCTGCGCGTTAAGCATCAACAGATGGCTGGGGCGCGTGGCCCAGTGGGCGTTGATTTGCAGCTCAAGCATGCAGACCAGATTGCGGCTTACCGTCTGGATAGCTTCGAAAATTGATTTCTGAATATGGGTTTCTTTGCTGGCGGGCGTGATCAGGCCTCGCATTTTGACCACGTCGTTAAGGATGGTCTGCAGGTGCTTTTCCAGGCGCGGGCGTTCAACCAGATTCGGGGAAAAACCGGCTTGATAGACGCGGTTAAACGCGGTGACGTAGCTGGCCATCTGAATACGCCAGTGCAGAAAAGCACGCTGCGGCCAGATACCGGTGAAGAGCATCGCCAGCAGTGAACCCAGGATGACATCCCCGCTTCGCCACAGCGCCGTGGTCATATCCCCGGCGGGCGCACCGACCACCACCGCGAGCGTAATACCGATCAGCAGCGCCTGATACGGCTTTTTACCCAACGCCAGCCAGCCGCACAGGAACATGGCGGCACCGCACCATGCCAGCATCACCGGAAACGAGATAAGCTCCAGCTTGAGGGCGATAAGCCCCAGAGCCGAACCTAACACGGTCCCGCCAATGCGCTCCAGGGCGCGCGGAACAACGTTCCCCCAAAACGAGATGGGCCCCATCACCACCACTAGCGTGATCAGCGGCCACGTCCCTTCCGGAACATCCAATAAACGCACCAGTACAAACGTCAGCACGAAAGCCAGCGCGATGCGGCATCCATGCACCACGCGGTAGTGTTTGTACAACCGAATTTCAAAAGGGGTTAATGATTTGTCGGGACGCACACCCGCTCTCCAGCTACACGGCAAATCACAATTGTACTGTGTTTTCAGCCGGGCGGATCGCTCCCGGCTGAAAAACCCTTCACTTAGCAGGCTTAAACCGTTTTATGCTCTACCGCGATATACATTTCGATATCCCAGTAACCGTCCGCATTGCCGTCATTGAGATAGCGTTCGAAGCAAGGTTTGAGCGCCATCTGGTACTTATTGTCCTGCAGCAGGGAATTGAAGAACTGATACCACGGCGTGGCGAAGTCGTAGTTTTCCACGCGCGCCGTCGCCACGGCATAATCCCCGGCCGCGATTTCCGTCATCATGACGCCTTCGCTGTTTTCCGGGATAACGAAATCATCCGGTACCGTAACGGCCGTATCACAGCGCAGTTTTTCTGGCGGGACTTCATCCGGGTTATCGTAGTAAACTGCAACCCACTCCAGCGGCTCAATGTGACGCCCATCGACCCACATCACCAGCTGTTCAAAGCCTTGTTTTACCGTTTGTTCCCACGGTCCGACCAAATGAAAACCGGCAATCTTACGTTTCTGTTGCTGCTTAATGCTGTAGTCCATGCTGCCTCCGCTTATTGCTGTATATTTATACACTATAAAACCGGATTACTATTATCAGCAAACGAGGAGTGTTTATTATGTGAGCAGACTCGCAACCCTGCCAGTCTGCTCATCTGCCGTTAGAGCGTGTGGTGCAGATAATCGCTCAGCCGAGAGAACAGGCCGCCTTTATCAACGGCTTCCAGCGTCACCAGCGGCCAGTGCGCCACCACTTTGTCGCGGTCGTAGAGCTGGATCTCCCCGACCCGCTGGTGCGCGGCGATCGGCGCTTCCAGCTCTTTTTTATCCAGTACGTATTTGGCTTTGATGTTAGGCACTTCCGCTTTCGGCAGGGCCAGCCAGAAGTCCTGGTCGGTGCCCAGTTTCACCTGCTCCTTATCGCCGTACCAGATCCGCTCTGTCCCCACTTTTTTACCGCTATGCAGGATCTGCACCGTATCGAAATTCTGCTGCCCCCAGTGCAGCAGTTTCCGGGCCTGGTCTTCGCGCCCTTTCGGACTGTCCGCCCCCATCACTACCGCGATTAACCGGCGCTGGCCGTCAACGGCAGACGCAATCAGGTTAAAACCCGCCCCCGAGGTATGCCCTGTTTTCAGCCCGTCCACGTTCATGGTTTTATCCCACAGCAGGCCGTTACGGTTTTGCTGGGTGATCCCGTTCCAGGTCAGGCTCTTTTCGCTGTACATATGATAAAACTCGGGCTCACCGTGGATGATGGCGCGGGAGAGTACGGCCAGGTCATAGGCCGAGCTGTGCTGGCCCGGCGCATCCAGCCCGTGGACGGTTTCAAAATGCGTATCGCGCAGGTTCAGCTTCTGCACGTAGTCGTTCATCATCTTCACAAACTGCGGCTGACCGCCCGCCACGTGATCGGCCAGCGCCACGCAGGCGTCGTTGCCAGAGTCGACAATCAGGCCGCGGCTTAAGTCGCGCACGGAGACGCGATCGCCTTCTTTCAGGAACATCAGCGATGAACCGTCAAACACCGGGTTCCCTTTTGCCCAGGCATCGCGCCCTACGGTGACGATGTCGTCCGGGGTAATGCGGTGGCTATCAATGGCCCGATCAACCACATACCCCGTCATCAGCTTGGTCAGGCTCGCCGGATTGCGTTGTTGATGTTCGTTGCCCGCCGTTAAGATCTGACCAGTCGTGTAATCCATCAGCACCCAGGAGCCAGCCTGAATGGCCGGAGGCTGCGGCGAAAAATCCAGTGGTTCGGCCGCAAAAGCAGATGAGACACTCGAAGCGAGTAAAGAAACAGCAATAAACAGACGGCGTTTCAACGGTATATCCTCAGGTCATTAAAAATCGATGACCTTTTTACGGGAGTTCTGATGTCGTTACCTGGCTTAATTGCAAAAAAATGTGACAGAACGCAGATTTTTCTCTGAAGCTGGCGCGCAAATCTGCAACGTGGAGGTGCTTTTTATTCGGTCTCGACCGCACGATCGTTTACCATAGTGACGTCATTTTTTAACAGGATGGTATTACTGGTGTCTGACTCTGCCGCTCGCCCGACTTTTTTATTTCATGACTATGAAACCTTTGGCACTCACCCGGCGCTGGACCGACCGGCGCAGTTTGCCGCCATCCGTACCGACGACGAATTCAACATCATTGGCGAGCCAGAGGTCTTTTACTGCAAGCCTGCGGATGACTACCTGCCGCAGCCCGGCGCGGTGATGGTCACCGGGATCACTCCTCAGGAAGCGCGGGAAAAAGGCGTTAACGAGGCAGAATTCGCCCGACGCATCCACGACCTGTTTACCGTCCCCAATACCTGCGTGGTCGGTTACAACAACATCCGCTTCGATGACGAAGTGACGCGCAATATCTTCTATCGTAACTTCTACGATCCCTATGCCTGGAGCTGGCAGAACCGCAATTCGCGCTGGGATTTGCTCGACATCATGCGCGCCTGCTACGCCCTGCGTCCCGAAGGCATTAACTGGCCGGAAAATGAGGAAGGGCTGACCAGCTTCCGGCTGGAACACCTGACCCGCGCCAACGGTATTGAGCACAGCAATGCCCACGACGCGATGGCGGACGTCTATGCCACCATTGCCATGGCGAAGCTGGTGAAAAGCGCGCAGCCACGACTGTTCGAGTATCTGCTGAGCCACCGCAGTAAACAGAAGTTGACCACGCTGATTGATGTGCCGCAGATGAAGCCGCTGGTGCATATTTCCGGCATGTTTGGCGCCTGGCGCGGTAATACCAGCTGGGTCGCCCCGCTGGCCTGGCATCCGGACAACCGCAATGCGGTGATCATGGTGGATTTGGCCGGCGATATTTCGCCGCTGCTGGAGCTTGACAGCGATACCCTGCGCGAACGGCTGTACACGCCGAAGAATGAACTCGGCGATCTGCCTGCGGTGCCGGTCAAACTGGTGCATATCAATAAATGTCCGGTCCTGGCGCAGGCCAATACGCTGCGCCCGGAAGATGCTGACAGGCTGGGCATTAACCGTCAGCACTGCCTGGATAATCTGAAAGTACTACGTGATAACCCGCAGGTACGAGAGAAGGTGGTCGCCATCTTTGCCGAGGCGGAGCCGTTCGTACCGTCAGAAAACGTAGATGCCCAGCTCTATAACGGTTTCTTCAGCGATGCCGATCGCGCGGCGATGAATATCGTTCTGCAAACCGAGCCGCGCAACTTGCCTGCGCTGGATATTACCTTCGCCGATAAACGCATCGAAAGGCTGATGTTTAATTACCGCGCGCGTAACTACCCGGGAACCCTGGATGAAGCAGAGCAGGAACGCTGGCTGCAGCACCGTCGCAACGTGTTTACGCCAGAGTATCTGCACAGCTACGCCCAGGAGCTGGAAATGCTTTATGGCCAGTATGAAGGGAATGCTGAGAAACAGGCACTGCTGAAATCCCTGTTCCAGTACGCGCAAGAGATAGTTTGATCGATGGGTATAAAAAAGCCGGAGGCGATGTCTCCGGCTTTTTTTTGCCCGGTGGCGCTTCGCTTACGCGGGCCTACGGGGTATGTAGGTCGGGTAAGGCGTAGCCGCCACCCGACACAGTCTTACGCGACGTCTTCGTACTGAGGAACCGGGTTACGGAAGCTCTTCGTGACGCAGGCCAGGTAAACCAGGCCGATACCCGCCCAAATCAGGCCAAGCACCATCGAGCTCTCTTCCAGGTTAACCCACAGCGCGCCCACGGTCAGGGCACCACACATCGGCAGGAACAGATACTGGAAGTGATCTTTCAGCGTCTTGTTACGCTTTTCACGGATCCAGAACTGAGAGATAACCGACAGGTTAACAAAGGTAAACGCCACCAGCGCACCGAAGTTAATCAGCGCCGTTGCCATCACCAGGTCAAAGTTAATAGCCAGAAGCGCGATCGCACCGACCAGGATAATGTTCATCGCCGGGGTACGCCATGTTGGATGCACGTAGCCGAAGAAGCTTTTCGGGAATACGCCATCGCGGCCCATCACGTACATAAGACGCGCAACGCCTGCATGCGCTGCCATACCGGACGCCAGTACGGTGATGGTGGAGAAGATCAGCGCGCCGACCTGGAACGCTTTACCCGCCACATACAACATGATTTCCGGCTGAGATGCATCCGGATCCTTGAAGCGAGAGATATCCGGGAAGTACAGCTGCAGGAAATAGGTCGAGAAAATAAAGATCAGACCGCCAATCAGCGCCGTCAGGAAGATGGCGCGCGGGATCACGCGCTCTGCATCTTTCGTTTCTTCAGACAGGTTGCTGATCCCGTCAAAACCGGTAAAGGAGAAGCACAGAATGGTTGCCCCGGTAATCATCGGGATCACATGCGCATCACCAGACCAGAACGGTTTGCTGCTCGCCAGCGTGCCAGCGCCTTCACCGTGGAACACGCCATAGATCACCATGCCAAGAATAACGGCAATCAGGACAACCTGAAGCACAACGATAACGGAGTTAAAGTTGGCAACGGACTTGATGCTGCGCAGGTTAAAGGCCGTCATAAAGGCCACCAGCGCCACGACGAACATCCAGGATGGAATCGACGGCACCAGCGCTTCAAAATAGATTTTTGCCAGCAGAATGTTGATCATCGGCGCGAACAGGTAGTCGAGCAGCGAAGACCAGCCCACCATAAAGCCAACCGTCGGGCTGATGGATTTCTGGGCATAGGTGTAGGCGGAACCCGCAGACGGATAGCGACGCACCAGCTTACCGTAGCTCAGCGCGGTAAAGAGGATCGCAATCAGCGCGAAGCCGTAAGCCGTCGGCACATGACCGTCGGTGAGGCCCGATACGATACCGAATGTATCGAACAGCGTCATTGGTTGCATATAGGCCAGGCCCATCATAACAACCGGAATCAACGTAAGTGTTTTACGTAATTCCACGCGAGAGGTGTTTGGAGTTGCATTATGCGACATAGTTATTCTCCTTTACGGTAATAACCGCCACGTAAGCGAAAAATTGCCCCATTTCTTTCTTCCTCAGCGACAACAACTGTCGGATTTTAGTAAATATCTATCCGGTACGAAGCCCGGCCTCTTGGTTTTTAGTTTCGTTTCGTACATGCAAAAAAAAATAACCGACGCCTTTTATATCGTCGATTATTCATTTGGTTGCAGCGGCCGCATTTTGCCCCACATCGGATACAAAAGGCAATACTTTGCAACGCAGCGAGTAATTTTCTTTTTCCTAACTGGCTGATTTCTCGACACTGCCCTGAGCATATACAGCGGCGATAGCACTATTTGCTAAAATTTCGTCCCGCCACCAGGCGCTGGCCAGCCCGGAGGTCTGTTCATTCCAGCCCACCCATACCGATTCATGGCTGTTTTGAGCAAGTACCTGTTTTTCAACAAGCGCACCGCTGTCAATGTACCGCTGTGCCAGATAGCGGGGTAAATAGCCGCAGCCCAGGCCGCTGATTTGCAGCTCCAGCTTGGTTTTAAAGTCGAAAACGGTGATGGCCTCCTGCTCGTCAAGCAGCTGCGAGGAAACCGCACATTCCGGACGAGAGCTGTCCCCCACCACAATCGCGCGGTAGCCTTTAATCACGCGGCGGTTAAGCGGCTCAGGCTCCTGAGCCAGCGGATGATGGGGCGCTACGGCGAACACCTGCTCCAGCACGCCCAGACGCGCAAAACCAAACTCGCTCAACTGGGGAGGCTCGTGGAGTGCACCGACAAAAATATCCGCCCTGCCCTGAGTTAAGGCATCCCAGGAGCCTCCCAGCACGCCGTTTATAAAAATGAGTCGGGTCACGCTGTGGTGTTGATAAAAGGCTTCAATCAGCGGCGTCAGGAGAGAAAAGGGAAAGGTATCATCCACGCCAATCACCAGCTCGTTTTCCCAGCCCTGGTGGAGTTTTACGGCCTGTTTTTCGAGTTCACGAACGGTGTGGAGGACTTCGCGTCCCTTTTCCAACAGCATTTGCCCGGTACGGGTAAAACGGGCTCGATGCCCGGAACGATCGAGGATCTGGATATTGAGATCGCTTTCCAGTTTTTGGACGGTATAGCTCAGGGCCGAAGGGGTTTTGTAGAGCTTTGCCGACGCAGCGGCAAAGCTCCCCTCTTTTTCCAGTGCATCCAGAATAATAAGAACATCCAGCAGCGGTTTCATGCTCGCCCCCTTCTGGTGTGCGATCGTCTCCGCTGCGGGACTTATTCCATGGGCATCACCAGCGGATCGGGATACTGATACTCAAACCCCAGCTCATGACAAATGCGATTGCCATCAACAATTTTGCCTTTACTGTCATCCTTTGCCTCACCAAAGACCGGCGGCGCCAGGCCCAGCTGACGTGCCATCAGCGGGTAAAACGTGCTGCGCGCCGGATGAGACGGTGCACATATATTATAGATGTGTCCACCTTTCGGAGCCTGTAAGAGTAGCTCAATCGCGGCAACAACATCGTCAAGATGCACAAGATTGACAACATGCTGGCCATCTGGCGCAGACTTCCCGGCGAAAAAGCGTCCCGGATGACGGCCAGGGCCCACCAGCCCCGCCAGACGTACGATATCAACCTGCGTGCCGGGAAGATTATGCAGCCAGTCTTCCAGCTCTTTCAGAACCTGACCGCTGGCCGTAACGGGACGGCGCTCGGAATTTTCTTTCACCACGCCCTCAACCTCACCATAGACCGAGGTCGAGCTGGTAAAAATGATGCGCGGAACATGATGCGCCAGCGCGCTGTCGACAATCTCCTGCATCGCCTGCAGATAAAACGACTCGCCCGGGCCACTGCGCCGTGCGGGGAGAGTGATCACCAGCGCATCGACGTTCATCAGCGTGTCCAGGTCGTCAGCATCACACACCAGTTCCGGTTCAAGACGCAGTTCAACGCCATCAATACCGCACATGCGCGCTGCCTCTACCCCATCCGCCGTGGTTTTGCTCCCGGTCACCTGCCAGCCTTTCGCGGCTAATGACATCGCCAGCGGCATTCCCAGCCATCCTAAACCGACAATCGCGACCTTTTTCATGCGAATTCTCCTGACTCTCACTCGTCTTTTATAAGGCTACGCCAGCCCGGCAGAACACACAATTCATAGCATCAATATGAAATGAATTAATGATCAAAAAAAGCCCTTGCAATATGTCGTACAACTGGTTTACGTTAAAAGACATCAAATGAATAAGCATTCATCGAGAATTTATATGACACGCGTTCAATTTAAACACCACCATCATCACCATCATCCTGACTAGTCTTTCAGGCGATGTGTGCTGGAAGACGTTTGGATCTTCCAGTGGTGCATGAACGCATGAGAAAGCCCCCGGAAGATCTTCTTCCGGGGGCTTTTTTTTGGACCGAATTCAGACAGGTTAAAACAGGTTAACGAGGAATAAAGAATGTTAGATAACTCACGTTTACGCATAGCTATTCAAAAATCAGGCCGTTTAAGTGATGATTCACGCGAACTGCTGGCCCGCTGCGGGATTAAAATTAACCTGCACACCCAGCGCCTGATTGCTCTGGCTGAAAACATGCCCATCGACATTCTGCGCGTGCGTGATGACGATATTCCCGGCCTGGTCATGGATGGCGTCGTTGACCTCGGCATCATCGGGGAAAACGTGCTGGAAGAAGAGCTGCTGACCCGCCGCGCGCAGGGCGAAGACCCGCGTTACTTCACCCTGCGTCGTCTGGACTTCGGCGGCTGCCGCCTGTCGCTGGCGACGCCGGTTGATGAAGCCTGGGACGGCCCGGCCGCGCTGAACGGCAAACGTATCGCCACCTCCTACCCTCACCTGTTAAAGCGTTATCTGGATCAGAAAGGCGTGCAGTTTAAATCCTGTCTGCTGAACGGCTCTGTTGAAGTGGCCCCGCGAGCGGGTCTGGCGGACGCCATCTGTGACCTCGTGTCTACCGGCGCGACGCTGGAAGCGAACGGTCTGCGCGAAGTGGAGGTGATCTACCGCTCCAAAGCGTGCCTGATTCAGCGTGACGGCGAGATGGCCGACGCTAAGCAGCAGCTGATCGACAAACTGCTGACCCGTATTCAGGGCGTGATTCAGGCGCGTGAATCCAAGTACATCATGATGCACGCCCCGACCGAACGTCTGGATGAAGTGATTGCTCTGCTGCCTGGCGCCGAGCGCCCAACCATCCTGCCGCTGGCGGGCGATCAGCAGCGCGTGGCGATGCACATGGTGAGCAGCGAAACCCTGTTCTGGGAAACCATGGAGAAACTGAAGGCGCTGGGCGCAAGCTCCATCCTGGTGCTGCCGATTGAGAAGATGATGGAGTAATGGCCATGAGCTTTAACACAATCATCGACTGGAATACCTGTAGCGACGCACAGCAGCGCGAGCTGCTGATGCGCCCGGCGATTTCCGCCTCAGAGAGCATCTCACGCACCGTGGCGGAGATCCTGGATAACGTCAAAGCCCGTGGCGATGACGCACTGCGGGAATACAGCGCAAAGTTTGATAAGACGGAAGTCGGCGCATTACGGGTAACCGAGCAGGAAATCATTGATGCCAGCAATCGTCTGGGCGACGACATCAAGCAGGCGATGGCCGTTGCGGTGAAAAATATTGATACCTTCCACACCGCGCAAAAGCTGCAGACCGTGGATGTCGAAACCCTGCCCGGCGTGCGTTGCCAGCAGGTAACCCGCCCGGTTGCGTCCGTCGGCCTCTATATTCCTGGCGGTTCTGCCCCGCTTTTCTCCACCGTACTGATGCTGGCGACTCCCGCACGCATTGCCGGGTGTCAGAAAGTGGTGCTTTGCTCACCGCCACCGATTGCCGACGAGATCCTGTACGCGGCGAAGCTGTGCGGCGTGCAGGCGGTCTATAAAGTGGGCGGCGCGCAGGCGATTTCCGCCCTGGCGTTCGGCACAGAATCCATTCCCAAGGTCGACAAAATCTTTGGCCCTGGCAATGCGTATGTGACCGAAGCTAAGCGCCAGGTCAGCCAGCGTCTGGACGGTGCGGCCATCGATATGCCTGCCGGCCCGTCTGAGGTACTGGTGATTGCCGACAGCGGCGCCACGCCGGACTTCGTGGCGTCCGACCTGCTTTCCCAGGCGGAACACGGCCCGGACTCGCAGGTCATCCTGCTGACGCCAGATGCCGATATGGCAAAACGCGTAGGCGAAGCCGTGGAGCGTCAGCTTGCCGATCTGCCCCGCGCCGACACGGCACGCCAGGCGTTAGCGGCCAGCCGCCTGATTGTGGCGCGCGACCTGGACCAGTGCATTGCCATTTCTAACCAGTACGGCCCGGAGCACCTGATTATTCAGACCCGCAATGCGCGCGATCTGGTCGACAGCATTACCAGCGCGGGCTCGGTGTTCCTCGGCGACTGGTCACCGGAGTCTGCGGGCGATTACGCCTCCGGCACCAACCACGTGCTGCCAACGTATGGCTATACCTCAACCTGTTCCAGCCTGGGCCTGGCGGATTTCCAGAAACGCATGACCGTGCAGGAACTCTCCCGCGAAGGGTTTGCGTCACTGGCGTCTACTATTGAAACCCTGGCCGCCGCCGAGCGCCTGACCGCCCACAAAAATGCCGTTACGCTGCGCGTTGCAGCCCTGAAGGAGCAAGCATGAACATTGAAGAATTAGCCCGCGAAAATGTCCGTCGCCTGACGCCCTATCAGTCTGCGCGTCGTCTGGGCGGTAAAGGGGATGTCTGGCTCAACGCCAACGAATATCCAACGGCGGTACAGTTTGAGCTGTCGCAGCAAACGCTGAACCGCTATCCGGAGTGTCAGCCAAAAGCGGTGATTGAAAACTACGCGCAGTACGCGGGCGTGAAGCCGGAGCAGGTGCTGGTCAGCCGCGGCGCGGATGAAGGCATTGAACTGCTGATCCGCGCCTTCTGCGAGCCGGGCAAAGATGCGGTGATGTACTGCCAGCCAACCTACGGCATGTACAGCGTCAGCGCGGAAACCTTCGGGGTGGCGTGCCGCAACGTGCTCTCACTGGAGAACTGGCAGCTGGATCTGCAGGGCATTGCCGACAATCTTGACGGCGTAAAGGTCGTGTTTGTCTGTAGCCCGAACAACCCCACCGGACAGATTATCAACCCGCAGGATATCCGAACCCTGCTGGAGATGACGCGCGGTAAAGCGCTGGTGGTGGCCGACGAAGCCTACATCGAGTTCTGCCCGCAGGCGACGCTGGCAGGCTGGCTGGAAGAGTATCCGCACCTGGTGGTGCTGCGTACACTGTCGAAGGCTTTCGCCCTCGCGGGCCTGCGCTGCGGCTTTACGCTGGCCAATAAAGAGGTCATCGACCTGCTGCTTAAAGTCATTGCCCCTTACCCGCTCTCCACGCCGGTTGCCGACATTGCCGCACAGGCGCTGGCGCCGCAGGGCATCAACGCCATGCGCGAGCGCGTGGCGCAAATTCTGGAAGAGCGTCAGTACCTGGTGACGGCCCTGAAAGATATCCCGTGCGTGGAGCAGGTGTTCGACTCAGAAACCAACTACATCCTGGTGCGCTTTACCGCTTCCAGCGCCGTATTTAAATCTTTATGGGATCAGGGCATTATCTTACGAGACCAGAATAAACAACCTTCTCTGAGCGGATGCCTGCGCATTACCGTCGGCACCCGTGCAGAGAGCCAGCGCGTGATTGACGCCCTGAAAGCGGAGAAAGTATGACCCAGAAGATCCTTTTCATCGATCGTGACGGCACCCTTATTTCGGAGCCACCAGCTGATTTTCAGGTCGACCGATTCGACAAGCTGGCGTTCGAACCTGACGTAATCCCGGTGCTGCTTAAGCTGCAAAAAGCCGGATACAAGCTGGTGATGATCACCAACCAGGACGGTCTGGGTACCGACAGCTTCCCGCAGGCAGACTTTGACGGCCCGCATAATCTGATGATGCAGGTTCTGACCTCTCAGGGTGTGGTTTTTGATGAGGTATTGATTTGCCCTCACATGCCGGCCGACGAGTGCGACTGCCGTAAGCCAAAGGTGAAGCTGGTCGAGCGCTATCTGGCGGCGGATGTGCTGGATAAGGCCAACAGCTATGTCATCGGCGATCGTATTACCGATATTACGCTCGCGGAAAACATGGGCATCGCGGGGCTTCGCTACGACCGCAACAACCTTAACTGGGCGATGATTGGCGAACAGCTGACAAAACGTGACCGCTTCTCGCACGTTGAACGCAACACCAAAGAGACGCAGATTGATGTGAAGGTCTGGCTGGACCGCGAAGGCGGCAGCAAGATCCACACCGGCGTCGGTTTCTTCGACCACATGCTGGACCAGATTGCCACCCACGGCGGTTTCCGCATGGAGATCACGGTAAAAGGCGACCTTTATATTGACGATCACCACACCGTGGAAGATACCGGCCTGGCGCTGGGCGAAGCTCTCAAGCTGGCACTCGGCGACAAGCGCGGTATAAACCGTTTTGGCTTTGTCCTGCCGATGGACGAGTGTCTGGCGCGCTGTGCAATGGATATTTCAGGTCGTCCGCACCTGGAATATAAAGCAGACTTCAATTACCAGCGCGTGGGCGATCTGAGCACCGAAATGGTGGAGCACTTCTTCCGTTCATTGTCCTACACCATGGGCCTGACGCTACACCTGAAGACCAAAGGCAAGAACGACCACCACCGCGTAGAGAGTCTCTTCAAGGCCTTCGGCCGCACGCTGCGTCAGGCAATTCGCGTGGAAGGTGACGCCCTGCCCTCATCAAAAGGAGTGCTGTAATGAACGTGGTGATTCTGGATACCGGATGCGCCAACCTGAACTCCGTAAAATCGGCCATTGCTCGCCACGGCTATGAGCCGGTGGTGAGCCGTGACCCGGACGTGGTGCTGCGCGCAGACAAACTCTTTTTACCGGGCGTTGGAACCGCGCAGGCCGCGATGGATCAGATTCGCGAACGCGAGCTGGTCGATCTGATCAAGGCCTGTACCCAGCCGGTGCTGGGCATTTGCCTGGGCATGCAGATCCTGGGCCGCCGCAGCGAAGAGAGCAACGGCGTTGACCTGCTGGGCATCATCGACGAAGACGTGCCGAAGATGACCGACCACGGTCTGCCTCTGCCGCATATGGGCTGGAACCGCGTGTACGCCAAAGCGGGCGACAGGCTTTTTCGCGGCATTGAAGACGGCGCGTATTTTTACTTCGTACACAGCTACGCCATGCCGGTGAACGTGAATACGATCGCCCAGTGCACTTACGGCGAAGCGTTTACGGCGGCCGTACAGAAAGACAATTTCTTCGGCGTGCAGTTTCACCCGGAGCGCTCTGGCGCCGCAGGCGCGCAGCTGCTGAAAAACTTCCTGGAGATGTGATGATTATTCCCGCTTTAGATTTAATTGATGGCACGGTTGTTCGTCTCCACCAGGGCGATTATGGCCAGCAGCGCGACTACGGAAACGACCCGCTGCCGCGTCTGCAGGATTATGCCGCCCAGGGTGCGCAGGTGCTGCATCTGGTGGATTTGACGGGCGCGAAAGACCCGGCGAAGCGCCAGATCCCCCTGCTGAAAAATCTGGTCGCCGGTGTTGATGTGCCGGTACAGGTCGGCGGCGGCGTGCGTACGGAAGATGACGTTGCGGCGCTGCTGGACGCGGGCGTAGCACGCGTGGTGGTCGGTTCAACCGCCGTGAAAGAGCCTGAGATCGTAAAAGGCTGGTTCCGCCGCTTTGGCGCCGACGCGCTGGTACTGGCGCTGGACGTGCGCATTGATGAACAGGGTAATAAGCAGGTGGCAGTCAGCGGCTGGCAGGAAAACTCCGGCGTGACGCTGGAAGCGCTGGTCGAGATGTATCTCCCCGTCGGCCTGAAGCACGTGTTATGCACGGACATCTCTCGCGACGGTACGCTGGCGGGCTCCAACGTCTCGCTGTATGAAGAGGTCTGCGCGCGTTATCCGCAGGTAGCCTTCCAGTCTTCGGGCGGAATTGGTGATTTAAACGATATTGCCGCGCTGCGCGGAACGGGCGTACAGGGCGTGATTGTAGGCCGAGCCCTGCTGGAAGGTAAATTTACTGTGACGGAGGCGATTCAATGCTGGCAAAACGGATAATCCCTTGCCTGGACGTACGCGATGGTCAGGTCGTGAAAGGCGTGCAGTTCCGCAACCACGAGATCATTGGCGACATCGTCCCGCTGGCAAAACGCTATGCCGATGAAGGCGCAGACGAGCTGGTATTTTATGATATCACCGCTTCCAGCGATGGCCGCGTGGTCGACAAAAGCTGGGTGGCTCGCGTGGCGGAAGTGATCGATATTCCGTTCTGCGTGGCGGGCGGGATTAAATCCGCAGACGACGCCGCCAAAATTCTCTCGTTTGGTGCCGACAAGATTTCCATCAATTCCCCTGCCCTGGCCGACCCGGAGCTGATCACCCGCCTGGCCGATCGTTTTGGCGTGCAGTGTATTGTGGTTGGGATCGACACCTGGTATGACGCCGCAACGGGTAAATATCACGTCAACCAGTACACGGGGGATGAAAGCCGCACCCGCGTGACGCAATGGGAAACGCTCGACTGGGTGCAGGAAGTGCAGAAGCGTGGCGCAGGTGAAATTGTCCTCAACATGATGAACCAGGATGGCGTGCGTAACGGGTATGACCTCGAGCAGCTGAAAAAAGTCCGTGCGGTCTGCCACGTTCCGCTGATCGCCTCCGGCGGCGCGGGCACCATGGAACACTTCCTCGAAGCCTTCCGCGATGCCAACGTGGACGGTGCGCTGGCCGCGTCCGTTTTCCACAAACAGATTATTAATATTGGTGAGTTAAAAACGTACCTGGCCGACCAGGGCGTGGAGATCAGGGTATGTTAACAGAGCAACAACAGGCGCAGCTGGACTGGAAAAAAACGGACGGATTACTGCCGGTAGTTGTCCAGCATGCCGTCTCAGGCGAAGTGCTGATGCTGGGGTATATGAACCGGGACGCGCTGGCAAAAACGATCGACAGCGGCAAAGTCACGTTTTTCTCGCGCACGAAACAACGTTTGTGGACCAAAGGGGAAACCTCGGGTCATTTCCTGAATGTGGTCAGCATAACGCCTGACTGCGATAACGATACCCTGCTGGTGCTGGCAAACCCAATCGGACCGACCTGCCATAAGGGCACCAGCAGCTGCTTCGGTGAGACGAGCCACCAGTGGCTGTTCCTGTATCAACTGGAACAGCTGCTGGCAGAGCGTAAAACGGCGGATCCCGAGAGTTCCTATACCGCGAAGCTGTACGCCAGCGGAACCAAGCGTATCGCACAGAAGGTAGGAGAAGAAGGCGTTGAGACCGCGCTGGCCGCGACGGTGCATGACCGCGAGGAACTGACGAATGAAGCGTCTGATTTGATGTATCACCTGCTGGTGCTGCTGCAGGATCAGGAGCTGGATTTGACAGCGGTGATTGAAAATCTTCGCAAACGTCATAAATAAAAAAACCGGGGATATTCCCCGGTTTTTTTAATCTGCAAATCAGGCTTTTGGTTTGTAGTTTCGTAAGGCGTTACGGCCAAGTACCACACCTGAACCAATCATTCCACCCAGCAGAACGGCAAGAACCAGAATCACGGCTTTTTTCGGGCTGTCACGGCGAACAGGAAGATCCGGCTTCATGACGTAACGGTAAACGTGGATTGTGTCCGGGTTTACGTTCAGATTCTGGATGTCCAGCAGGTTTCGTTTGGTCTGGTAATAGGCCGATGAGAAGACCAACGGACGAGAAGCCTCATTGTCAATCATCGACTTCAGACCTTCGCTTCCCAGCAGGAACAATGTTTCCTGCGTGACATCCTGGGTTTGCTGGAGCTGTGGAGAGGTAATTTTCGCGGCCTCAGCGTTCTTCAGCGCCTCAGCAATCTGTTTGATACGAAGATCTTTTTGTTCCTGCGCGACCTTCTCCTGGTTTTGCAGAGAATCATTCAGCGCCTTGATCTGCTCCTTGATGTTGTCTTTCAGGTCAACAGCAAGTTCTTTTGCCGTTTGCTCATCAACCTGCTGGATATACTGCGCCAATTGCTTTTGTGCGGCTTCTGCTGATGTGCTGGTATAGGAGACACTTAAGGGCAACGTTTCGCCTTTGACAGTAGGTCCAATCGTGAGTTTTTCTGGCACTTCCTGATTCTCTAATGCCTGCGATAACGCTGAAAAAGAGGAATTGAAACGACCAATCGCCCGCGTTTGAATGTCCAGCATGGAGGAAGCCGCGCTACCGTACAGAATGTTCAATGCATTTGAATAGGTCGCTATCTGGGCAGCATCAGGCTGCGCAATGATCGCACTGGAGGTCCATTTCTCCTTCGCGACAGAGAGATACCCAATTGCCAGGACGATAAAAGCAACAACAAAGGTTGCTATCATCCACTTCCCACGCCACAGCTGCAGCACTAAATCAAGTAAATCAATTTGCTCAGGGTCATTGCTTCGGCTGACCTGGCTATTGTTGTTTTGTGTCATACAATCCCTAACAGATGAAAAAGGGCAAACATAATGATGTCTGCATAGTTTATCTGTTACTGGCGATTTTTCTATAAGAATCCGATGAGTTAAATCGGAAAGATGGGTTATGTAACTTCACCCCTTCGCGCTATCATAGACACCATGTGATGCACTATGGCATCTGTAAGAAGATAGGTTTATGAGGGAAGAGATGAAATTTCTGGTAACGGGTGCAGCAGGTTTTATCGGTGCAAATGTCAGTAAACGCCTCCTTGAGGCTGGTCATCAAGTTGTCGGTATTGATAATCTGAATGACTACTACGATGTCAATCTGAAGCTGGCACGCCTGGAACTGTTAAATTCCGAGAGCTTCACCTTCCACAAGCTGGAGTTAGCCGACCGCGAAGGTATGGCCACGCTTTTCGCCGGTGAGAAGTTTGATCGTGTGATTCATCTGGCCGCTCAAGCGGGTGTGCGCTACTCCCTTGAAAACCCTCACGCGTACGCGGACGCCAACCTTATCGGCCATCTCAACGTGCTGGAAGGCTGCCGCCATAACAACGTTCAGCATCTGCTGTATGCTTCATCCAGCTCCGTATATGGCCTCAACCGCAAGCTGCCTTTCTCCACTGACGATTCCGTGGACCACCCGGTTTCACTCTATGCCGCGACCAAAAAAGCCAATGAACTGATGTCGCATACCTATTCGCATCTCTACAATCTGCCGACGACCGGCCTGCGCTTCTTCACAGTTTACGGTCCGTGGGGACGCCCGGACATGGCCCTGTTTAAGTTTACAAAGGCGATGATTGAGGGCAAAAGCATTGATGTCTATAACTACGGTAAGATGAAGCGCGACTTCACGTATATTGATGACATCGCTGAAGCGATTATTCGCCTGCAGGATGTTATTCCCCAGCCTGACTCAAACTGGACCGTTGAGACCGGGTCACCTGCAAGCAGCTCAGCGCCTTACCGGGTTTACAACATCGGTAACAGTTCACCGGTAGAACTGATGGATTACATCACCGCGCTGGAAGATGCTCTGGGTAAAAAAGCCGAGAAAAATATGCTGCCTCTTCAGCCAGGAGATGTTCTGGAAACCAGCGCCGATACCCGGCCACTTTATGATGCGATCGGATTTAAACCGCAAACCTCGGTTAAGGATGGGGTGAAGAACTTCGTTGACTGGTACCGCGATTTCTATAAGGTCTGAAAATAAAAAACCCGGCAAATCAGCCGGGTTTTTTACAGGGTAAAGCTGAGAATCAGTCGCTACCGAACAGATCGCGGGTATAAACCTTATCCGCCACGTCAGCCAGCTCTTCCGCCATGCGGTTTGAAATGATGACATCGGCTTCTTTCTTAAAGGCGTCCAGATCGCGGATCACCCGTGAATTGAAGAACTGATCGTCCGGCATGGCAGGTTCATAGATAATAACCTCAACGCCTTTAGCCTTGATACGCTTCATGATCCCCTGAATGGAAGAAGCACGGAAGTTATCGGAGCCACTCTTCATGATAAGACGGTATACGCCGACGACTTTCGGTTGACGCGCAAGGATGGAATCGGAGATGAAATCTTTACGTGTACGGTTAGCATCAACAATCGCTGAAATCAGGTTATTTGGCACAGCCTGATAGTTTGCCAGCAGTTGCTTAGTGTCTTTTGGCAGACAATAGCCACCGTAGCCAAATGAAGGGTTGTTGTAGTGATTACCAATACGCGGATCGAGACACACTCCTTCAATAATCTGACGGGTATTCAGTCCAAGACTCTCTGCGTAGCTGTCGAGCTCATTGAAATAAGCCACTCGCATTGCCAGATAGGTATTCGCGAAGAGCTTAATCGCCTCAGCTTCGGTGGAGTCGGTGAACAGCACCTGAATATCTTTCTTCACTGCGCCTTCCTGCAGCAGTGCGGCAAAACGTTCAGCGCGCTCAGAACGTTCGCCAATAACGATACGCGAAGGATGAAGGTTATCGTAAAGCGCTCTCCCCTCACGCAGGAATTCCGGCGAGAAGAAGATATTATCAATACCGAACTTTTCTTTAATGGATTTGGTAAAACCGACAGGAATGGTCGATTTAATGACCATTACCGCATCAGGGTTGATCGCGATAACGTCTTTGATCACCGCCTCTACCGTTGAGGTGTTGAAGTAGTTGGTTTTAGGATCGTAGTCAGTAGGCGTCGCAATGATGACGTAATCCGCATCGCGGTATGCATCTTCTTTATCTGTCGTGGCGCGGAAATTCAGCGGTTTATTGCTGAGATAGTCCTGGATTTCTTTATCCACAATCGGCGATTTTTTCTGATTAAGCATGTCCACTTTGGCCTGCACGATATCCAGCGCAACCACTTCATGATTTTGAGCAATCAGAATGCCGTTAGAGAGACCGACATACCCTGTTCCGGAAATTGTTATTTTCATTCGCTAATGACTTCTGTGAGTTAACTGTACTGATGGCCACCTGACCATCGCGATAAACATAACTGTTGGGCTTTGTACCTCCTGGCAAACAGAACTGTCAAGGCAAACCAGGAGTAATCACGACGAGCGGGGCGAGATTCAGACTACTTCGAATAACACGCGACATTTTTTGCATAAAAAAACCCGGAGACAAGCTCCGGGTTGCGATGACAGCGAGTGCGTTAACTCATTCCATCCATTCGGTATGGAATACGCCTTCTTTATCAGTACGCTTGTAGGTATGCGCGCCGAAGTAGTCACGCTGGGCCTGAATCAGGTTAGCAGGCAGAACGGCAGCACGGTAGCTGTCGTAGTAGGCTACTGCGGCAGAGAAGGTCGGAACCGGGATCCCGTTCTGGACAGCGTAGGCAACCACGTCACGCAGCGCCTGCTGATATTCATCCGCAATCTTTTTGAAGTACGGTGCCAGCAGCAGGTTGGCGATACCAGCGTTTTCAGCATAGGCATCGGTGATTTTCTGCAGGAACTGCGCGCGAATGATGCAACCCGCACGGAAGATCTTCGCGATTTCACCGTAGTTCAGATCCCAGTTGTTCTCGTCTGACGCCGCACGCAGCTGAGAGAAGCCCTGCGCGTAAGAAACGATTTTACCCAGATACAGGGCACGACGCACTTTTTCAACGAATTCGGCTTTATCACCTGCTGGTTTAGCCTGTGGGCCAGACAGCACTTTAGACGCCGCAACTCGCTGCTCTTTCAGAGAAGAGATGTAACGCGCGAAGACAGATTCGGTGATCAGAGACAGCGGTTCGCCCAGATCCAGAGAGCTCTGGCTGGTCCATTTACCGGTACCTTTGTTCGCTGCTTCATCCAAAATCACATCAACCAGGTATTTACCCTCTTCATCTTTTTTCGTGAAGATATCTTTGGTGATGTCAATCAGGTAGCTGTTAAGCTCGCCTTTGTTCCACTCGGTAAAGGTTTCAGCCAGCTCTTCGTTAGAGAGGTTCAGACCGCCTTTCAGCAATGAATAAGCTTCAGCGATCAGCTGCATGTCGCCGTATTCGATACCGTTGTGTACCATTTTCACATAGTGACCTGCGCCGTCCGCACCGATATAGGTTACGCAAGGCTCACCATCTTCAGCCACGGCTGCGATTTTGGTCAGGATAGGCGCAACCAGTTCGTATGCATCTTTCTGACCGCCAGGCATGATAGATGGGCCTTTCAGCGCGCCCTCTTCACCTCCGGAAACACCGGTACCGATGAAGTTGAAGCCTTCTGCGGACAGCTCACGGTTACGACGAATGGTGTCCTGGAAGAAGGTGTTACCGCCATCAATGATGATGTCACCTTTTTCGAGGTAAGGTTTCAGGGAGTCGATAGCTGCATCGGTACCTGCGCCCGCTTTCACCATTAACAGGATACGACGAGGCGTTTCCAGAGACTCAACGAACTCTTTCACCGTATAGAAAGGAACCAGTTTTTTGCCTGGGTTCTCGGCAATCACTTCTTCGGTCTTATCACGGGAGCGGTTGAAAACGGAGACGGTATAACCACGGCTTTCGATGTTGAGCGCCAGGTTGCGCCCCATCACTGCCATACCGACAACGCCGATCTGTTGCTTGGACATTACATACTCCTGTCAGGTGTGGTCACCGCGCGACGTATGCGCGGCTTGAATGTATTGAAGATGTTAACCCAACTTCTAGCCTTCAGGAAAGGTATATTCTATCTATACAATTAATTTCATCATATTCAACTTGAACTACCCACTAACATTATAAAACTCACTAACGTTTGAGTTAGTAGATGCTTTTCTCACGCCGTAGTCAGGGTAAACCGCTGGGTAGGTGTTATAATATTCATCACCAATAGCAGAAATGTTTGAAAATTTACTTTTACAAAAATAATCCAAAAGAGAACAACCTAAAAAATAGTTTGGCTCATTATTAATCTGCAACATCTGCAAAATAGTAGGGGCTAATGACAGACTATTCTTCCCTTGAGCATCTTTTTCGATGGGGGTGTTACCAGAATTATAGATAATTAAAGGTATCTGATCGACAAAGTAGTCTGCATTGATGCCAAATGACTTTTTAAATTCAGGGGTCGGTAATGTTGAATGATCTGCAGTAATAATAATTGTTGTGTTCTTTGAGAAGCTGCTCATATCAAAATAACGAATAAAATCACCCAACTGAGCATCATAATTGTAGAATTTATTATAGTAAATATTGCTTCCATCTTTATACTTTAAATCAGGGCTTTCACGCCCATGATGAGTACCCGAAGGATAGACGCCAATAAAGAAAGGCTCATCATTGCTTTTACGCTTTTCCAATATTTGCTTAAGGGCTGAAAACGTCTGTTTATCAGTCATTCTATCCTCTTGATAAGACTGAAAATCCCCCATTCCGTATACTTCCTTGAAGGACATACCTTTAAGCATGGCATTCAATGTACTATTTCTCTCTGTTGATGACAGAAAAATTGTTTCATATCCATGATTATTTAAAATTTCAGGTAACGAAACCAAACGGCTACTATAGGTTGAGGCTATAACTTCTGGTGCCATTTGCGCAAAGCCATCATTGTTAGAATTCCATCCATCTTTATATTGATATGCTGATGTTAACTGCCCTCTAAGTCCTCGGAAGGTTGCGGCTGTATGATTATAATAGTTAGAATAACTGACTGATCTTTTTTTAAGAAGTTCTAAATTTTGAGTTAAGTTTAAATTTTTGTTATTTACAAAATCCAGAACTCCGGAAGACATTCCTTCAGTAAAAATAACAATGATGTTTTTATTTTTTAATGTCAACTCCTTTTCACTTCTCTCATTGTCCCATAACGAAACTTTAAAATATTTATTGGCTATTTCTGGGTAATTATATGCTGGCTTGTAAGTAACCTGCTTATAGTATGATTTCAACGTTATAGCTAAAAAATGCAGTGGAAGCGGTAGAGAATAAATACAACCACCAATTATTATTAAAGAAATAACTCGTTTATTATTATTTTTATCTTGAGAGTGACTATTTTTTGTACTCAAAATCAAAAGAGATGCTAAAACATATAAAAGTACAATAATAACTAACTTTAGTACTCCACTTAAACCTAAAGCAGCAAATTCAGCAGCATTTGTTAAAGTCAACGGAATAATAAAAGACCCACTTGAAAAAATTGATGAGATCTGACCACCTAAAATTAGGCAATATAAAACCCAAAATATTAACCTTGTTTTCCAGTTAAATTGTAGTATCAGTATATAAACACATATGATTTCAGTACAGATCCAGACAAGCGCATCTGCTCGGTTAGAAGCCAAAACAAAAGAAACGGTTAATAATATGACAACCAACAATGAGAAAGAATATTTTAATATTGAAATTTTCATTATGTATATAATTAATAAATCACCAAATGAAATGAGAAATTAAATCTCAACTAAGAGTAAGAAATTAAATGTGTTTTAGATAGAGACTTTGGATTTTTTCTATCCTGACATCTATATCATGTGACAATAATATATTCTCTCTTGCAGCAGATCCCATGCTTTTTCTTATATCAGGATTATTAATTAATAGTTTTATCTTATTGTATAGCTCTTCAGCTCCACTTTCCAAATTAAATAACAACCCATCATGGTGATCATTTATAATATTATTATTACCAGATATGTCTGAAGCGACGCACGGGAGTGCACAACTTTTTGCCTCAAGTATAGCTAAAGGCATTCCTTCCCATAATGAAGGCAGAACAAAAATATCGAATACATTTAAAACATTGGGAGTATCATATCGCCAACCGAGTAACTTCACGCTATTATCTAATTTTTTGCGTCTAATAAAAGTCATCATTTCGTCATGTAGCTCACCATCACCGACGAAAAGGCATTTTACGTTATTATTTTCAGAAATTATTTTTTCTACTGCGTATAATAGACACATCGGATTTTTTTGAGGCCAAAGCCTACCAATCATACCAATGATAAGAGAATCGTCATCCGATTCAACAATTTTCTTTCGCAGCGATTTCTTTTTATCGGAGTCATATGGTGAAAATTTTTTAACATCAACGCCATTACCGATGATAAGTATATTATCATTACTGACCTTAACTATTTCCTTCGCAATCTTTGCATCATTTTCATGAAGACAGATTATTTTATCTCCACACAGAGAGCCAATTTTTTCCATACTCCAAAAGAGAAGATATTGCATTTTATTCTTAGCAATAGGAAATGAAAAGCCATGAACCGTATGAACAATAAATTTTGTTCGGTTCAACCAAGCGGCAACTCGACCTAATACGCCAGTCTTTGATGAATGCGTGTGAATAATATCAAAACGATTAAGACGAATTATTTTCCAAAGGTTGAATAATGCCTTCATATCATTTTTTAAGGATACGTTTCTAACCAGGCTTGGTATATAAAAGCACTTTATGCCATATTTCTGAGCTTCCTCTGTTAGAGGCCCTGGCTCCTTACAAATGAGATACTTTTCAAATTTACTATTATCCAAACGAATTAATTCATCCAAACAAACCCTTTGAACACCGCTTAGAAGTGGTAGCAACTGAATATGTGCAATTTTAATCATTTCAAATTTTTATATTTACAAGGGCCAAAGTTGCCTGCGACACCGTCTTTAAAAGCAAGAACGGTATATTTCAGGAATTTTTTCTTTTCAGAACTTGTTATAAAACCAATTACAGTTCTTAAACAGTTAAAAGTTATCTCACGTAGCTTATAACCAAGTGGCACGTATGTTAACCTTAACATTTTAAAACTATTCCTGATAAGGAAATAGCGTCTGAAAGGGCTATGGCACGATATCGTCCGTCCCATTATTGATATTCTCTTATCCCCAATGGTATGGGCCATTAAAGCTTTAGGTGTTATGAAAACTTTATATCCCAGTCTCTTTGCTCTTAAGGACCACTCAACATCTATATAGTCTATAAATAACTCATCAAGCATTTTTCCAACATTGTCTAATACTTCAAGTCGAATTAAACAACCAGATGCTATTAAAAAGGTAGCCTCAACTGCAGAGTTATGTACTTTTACACGTTTTATAAATGGTCCACAATAAATAGTCGCAGGATACATTTTGTTATTTTCTGGGTCATAAAAACTCGGGCCAATTGCACCGACTTTAACACCGTCACGAAGTAGTCGCTCTTCTTCCAGTATTAAATTACTCGTAAAATTTTGATTTATAATACTATCCTGATCAAACAATATAATATGATCAACAACCAAATTATCCTTTACGTATTTAATACCAAGATTTTGAGCCGACGCTAAGCCTATATTCTCGGTTTGTTTTATAAATATCAAATTTGTAGCAGAATGCGTAGCAATGTCATGGATATCTTCTGCATTTTTAGAACCATTATCAATTATTATGATTTTATTAACTTGTTCAGAAATACTATTAATAACTTTATTAAAGGTAGTCAAGTCTGGATTGAATGAAACAAGTATAGCTGCTATTGATGATATACCAGGTGTCACTGTTATTTCCTTTATTTCAGAATTTAAAAATTAATAATGGGGTTTACAAAGTAATATGCAATAAAACGATGTAAAGACATAATCATAAGAGTCAATAACAGCAATATTCTAAGATTAGCCAATTTCGTGTCTCTATATAATAGAATCATATTGTTAACTTGCCTCGAGTACAAACATGCTATAACTGCAAATGGGCTTAGCGACAAAAGTTCATATAGTCGGATAGATAAGACAGGCGAAAAAGACAAAGCTGATAATAAGACCAAACTAGATATAAATAAAAATGAAAATAAATTATATTTTTGAAATGTACTATTAATTTCGTTACGATACCGACTTAAAACGCTTCCAACAAAAAAATTAACCAGAAAAAAAATAAAAGCTAAAATTAATGTAAACGAGTATTTGTTGACCTCAGTCATGTCAGAGTTTTCAAGGTATAAATTAAATAGTGGATTCACACTCATCAAAAGCCCCGAGAACTTCTCCAGCAAAACTGGAAATACTGTAGCTATACCAGTAACAATTGCCAACCAAAAAATTTTATATGTCCTAATAATATTACCTACAAAATAAAGTGGTATGAATATTGCCGAAGAATAGTGAAAAGCAATAGCAACAGTAAAGCAAAGTAAACTGCCCACAATACTTCTAGCACGGAAACCGCAAAATCCGAGAGCTATAGCCATAGCAGCTCGAATTTGGGTTCCTTCATGTAACGCTAACAATGAAATGCTATATAATACATACAGCATAAACAATATTTTACAGTCTGGATTAAATGATTTTAAAACATGAAATTTTAATGCTAAAGAAATAATTGCAAAACAAAACCAATAATCACTAAGACTATTACTTAGGGATTTAAATAAGGTTACTGAGCTACGAAATCCAATCTCCATTCTCTCAAAGGAGGGATCATTAAAAGTATATTTAAAGAGATCTGTATATGCTTCATAATCATTAGAATATGGCATTATTTTAACAGCGAAAATGGTAGCAATGACGACCATTATGATATAAATAAAATCACTATTTCTTATTGACATTTTAGTCACTTATAAAAAGTCGAATATGTTAGATTGATTTCTTATAATGTCCCAAGATTAAATCTAAGAATTATAAATATTGCTATTCCCAAAATAATCAAAAACTCAATATATAACTATAAATAGACATTAAGATTCTCAGGGATATTACTTAGCTTACAGTAGACCTTGTTGGTTTTCATCTTGTTGAAATAGGTAGGATATTTTTATTTGAGTTAATTTACATTCCAACATTCTTGGTAATATTGGTTCTAATAGTTGCAAGTGTTTTATCATTAAATTCATAACACTCACTATCTTAATACTGTCTATGCAAGATTAGCATGAATGTATGGATATGTTACTCATCTAGAAAATGGGGCTAACTTCTACGTTTACTTTATACTATCAAAGTTCAAATTTTATTGAGGGAAAGAGATACTCCCTCTTTTCCCCAATAAAAAAACCCCAAACTAATAAACAAGCTACCATCATCCTCAGAAATGAAACAGCCTAAGCGGTAAATTTCAGAGTTATTATTTCATAATAAGGTAGGATAAGTTTAATTATTGATAGAACATACATCTACAGGCTCGCAAAGACTATGGTTTTACCATGCAATAAGACTAAAACTTAGATCCCTTTAGAGCGTAACTAAGTTTAGTAGAACTTATACAAGTTATATATCAACATAAAGAGCCAAAATATGATATTGCTGTTTTGCCGGTAAAAACCACATTGAGTTTAACATGCTTAACAAGACCATTTCCACAAGCAGTTATCAATATTAGTAGCGCTAATAAAACCTCAGTTAAGGAACTCATTAATTCATATAGTTACAATCGGAATTTTTAAAAATTTCCATCAAAAATGATTTAGATTGCTCAGTTAATGTTTGAAAATGAGCTAATACTTTATAATTATTCTCAACTTTCTCATGCAACTCAACAACACTTAATGGATTTTCTAATTGTTCAACTTTAATAAAAGAGTAACCAAGTGTATTAAAATCACCAATGTCTGGAGATTTGACAATAGGAACAACTCCACATTCTAGATATTCAATTAATTTCGTAGGACAAGCTACTTTATTTACTGCAATATCATCTCTTAGAACAAATCCTAAATGGCACCTTGACATTACACTAATTACTTCTTCTTTTGGTAAAGAATCAATTAAAATATCTTTTTCATCAAGTCGGGTGCCACATTTGTTCTTAAAGTTTGATATCAAATTTTGAGGGAAGAAGAAATTTAATTTTATATTTTCTGTATGTATAGCTTCACTTGCTTTGATCATTAAATCAATGTTTTGCCATGCTTGCATACCACCAGCATAAATAAATTCAAAAACCTCAGAATCCCACTTTTTGTTATTATGGCTAATTTCTGTTTTCTCGAAAATAGGCAATATAATTGATCTAGCATCTAAATTTAAATTATATTTTGTTTCATAAAAAGCCTTCATTGACGATGTAACATGTATTAGTTTATAACAGCCCTGGATTGCTTTTTTTTCGATTTTATTAAACACAAATGCTCTAAATTTCTTTCCTAGATACATCATCTCTTCAGGAACAATCCCATGTATATCAAGGATAACTTTTTCGTATGATGCAATAGGAAAAATTTTCAGCATATTATAAACTGAGTGAACATATATAATTGAAGCCTGATTTAGATAACTTCTAATTATTTTGTTGTGTATGAAATAATTCAAGTGTTCAACAGTACAATTATTGGAAACAGATACTTCCCTTCTAGTATTTTTCCTAAAAGATATATCCAGATAGACTCTATTCTCACTTTTAGCCAATGAGTCAATTGCAGAAATTCGTTGATACATGCCATCACGGATATTATCGACTGTAGGATAATCTGCTATAAACAAAATCATATGACACCATAAGTTATTTTTTAGTAAATTGATTTACGCTTGATAAGGAATTCATTTATATTACTGGATTAACATCAATTGTTAACTTTAGCTAAAATATCTACGATTCGCTCCGATGTTTTCCCATCCCCATATGGATTAGAAGCATTCGACATTTTGTCATACTCTTTTTTATCAGTAAGTAATAAGTTCAATTCACTAAATATTTTATTCTTATCGGTACCAACTAATCTAACAGTACCAGCCGCAACTGCTTCTGGGCGCTCCGTTGTGTCCCTTGTAACCAAAACGGGTTTACCTAAAGATGGAGCCTCTTCTTGTATCCCTCCAGAATCAGTTACAATGACGTATGCCTTATCCATTAAGTAAACAAATGGCAAGTATTCTAGTGGTTCGATTAAATATACATTGTTTATCCCACTTAAAATATCCTTGACAGGTTTTTGAACCAGAGGGTTTAGGTGTACCGGATATACAAATATATGATCTTTAAATTTTATTGCTGCATCACGAATAGCGGAACATATATTTTCAAAGCCACTGCCAAAATTTTCTCGTCGATGTCCTGTTATTAATATTATCTTACCCGCATCAACGTTGAATGGTAGGCTTCTCGCTATCTGTGTTTGCAATTCTGGTTGAACTCGAATTTTCCTAACTATTGTTAAGAGCGCATCGATAACGGTGTTCCCTACTGTATAAATACTTCCTTTTGATATATTTTCTTTTAACAGATTAGACTCCGAAGTCGCAGTCGGAGCAAAATGCATATTGGCGATACTTGCGGTAAGTTTACGGTTACCCTCTTCCGGCCAGGGTGAATATAAGTTTCCAGTGCGCAATCCGGCCTCAACATGCCCTACTTTAACTTGATTATAATATGCAGCAAGTGATGCTGCTAAAGTAGTTGTTGTATCACCATGAACAAGAATGATGTCAGGTTTGTCTATTGCAAAGATCTCATTCAATTTAAGTAAAATTGTGCTAGTGAGAGAAACAAGGGTCTGACCTGGCTTCATTACGTTTAGATCATAGTCAGGTTCAATTTGAAAAAGTTTCAGTACCTGATCCAGCATTTCACGGTGCTGACCCGTTACACATACTTTGTAGCAAAATCTTTTATCGCTCTTTAATTTGTCAATTAAAGGCGCCATTTTTATGGCTTCTGGGCGAGTCCCGAAGATCAAAAATATTTTTTTCATGTCAAATTTCTTTGTAAAAATGTTTATTTTTAACTTCTCTTATATTTTTTAGCAGTAATAGGCATAAGAGAAATTCTCCACTTGAAACTGCTATTGCAGCACCATATCCCTTAAAAATACCTGCCAGCAATAAAAGAAAAATCACTGTTGATATAGCAGAAAAAATGAAACTGCGGCTATACATTTTAGCATGACCAGACGCACTCAAGATTTGAATACCTAAAACATTATTCAGGACCCCAAGGCAAAGCCATGGTACAAGTAAAAAGGCATAAATTAGAGTTTCTTGTGCTAGATTTATTCTTGGGTATGCCAACCACCATGTGACAAGAAGGAGCAAACTTACAATTAGACTTAATATTACTAACGGACGTCCAGTACGAATCGCTGTCGACATACCGAGCTCAAATGATTCCTTAAATTTCCTACAATTATATGGATAAAGTGACTGGGTTATAGGTGAAAACAAGGAAACAATAGCTTTGACTATCCGCTCCACAATAGCATAAACACCTACAGTTGCGGGCGTATAGTATATCCCTAAAATAAAAACAGCACTATTAGTAAGCAATGTTGATGAAAGAGTTGCTAAAAAATAATCCCAACCATCCTTGATTGACTTCAGAATAAATATGACAGTAGGAAATTCCAGTCTTATATATTTTTTAATAAAAATAAATGCATTTGCATAGATAGCGCCTATAAGAACAGGAATTGCCTGTGCCAAGATAGCAATATTGATATCACCTTCACTGCGTACGAAATATATCACGCAAATGCATGCAAGCAATCGCGATACAATGTTAATTACTGCAACTACCTTTAGCCGCTCAATACCTTGAAAGAACCATAATGGGTACATTGAATTGGACAATGCCCATAAGAAGGAACTCAACAGTAGCGTAATGTATGCATTGTCCTTCGCAAGGACAATACAAACCAGATAGATCAGTATGAATAATATAACAGCTAGAGCAAGCTTTACGATATTAGTAGAAAAATATATTTGCGAGATTTTGCATATATCATCTCTACTTTGAGATATCGACCGACTGGAACTGAAAGCAAATCCATAATCAATGATTACCTGAAAGTAAGCCATCAGCACCAATGCAAAAGCATATTTACCAAACCCACTAATACCAAGAGTAGTTATAAGATGTCCCAATACAATAATTGGCGCTATATATGCAACACCTTGAGTACAGAGTAAATAGCCCGCATTATATATTACATTTTTATGTTCTTTATTTATCAACAAAAACCCCTTAAACAGCTTCTCTCATCTAAGCAAGAGTGGTTGCTTCAAATCTTTATCTGATAAAATGGGTCTGCCTGATAATGGCCAATTGATTCCTATATCTGGGTCATTCCAGGCCAATCCACGATCATAATTTGGAGCGTAGTAATTGGTTGTCTTATATAAGAACTCAGCCTCATCACTTAGCACCATAAACCCATGTGCAAATCCTTCAGGAATCCATAGCTGGCGTTTATTTTCAGCTGAAAGGTTTACACCAACCCATTTTCCAAAGGTTTCAGAATCTTTGCGAATATCAACTGCAACATCATATACCTCACCAACAACACAACGAACTAATTTTGCCTGAGCAAAGGGAGGCAATTGATAATGCAGCCCACGTAGCACACCTTTAGTTGATTTTGAGTGATTATCTTGCACAAACTCAACCTTACGTCCTACTGCCTTTTCAAATATCTGCTGGTTAAAACTTTCCATGAAAAAACCACGTTCATCACCGAAAACTTTTGGTTCGAAAATTAATACATCTGGTATATCTGTCTTGATTACATTCATTATTAGTAACCTTTAATCATTTTATTTAAATACTGCCCGTACGCATTTTTTGATAATGGGATAGCTAGCTTTTTAACTTGTTCTGCATTGATAAATCCCTTTCTAAATGCTATTTCTTCGGGGCAGGAAACTTTTAAACCCTGACGCTCTTCAATTGTCGCAATAAAATTACTTGCTTCTATCAGACTCTGATGAGTCCCCGTATCCAGCCAAGCGTAGCCACGCCCCATCATCGCAACAGACAGACGCCCCTGCTCAAGATAAATACGGTTAATATCTGTAATTTCTAACTCACCACGTGCAGATGGCTTCAGATTTTTTGCCATTTCTACCACGTCATTATCATAGAAATACAGCCCTGTAACGGCGTAATTACTCTTAGGTTCTAACGGCTTCTCTTCCAAACTAATTGCGGTGCCGCTCTTATCAAACTCCACCACACCATAGCGCTCAGGATCATTAACATGATAGGCAAATACTGTAGCACCATCATCTTTATTTACTGCAGCTTCGAGTTGCTTCGGCAGGTCATGTCCGTAGAAAATATTGTCACCCAGTACCAAAGCGCAGCTGTCATCGCCGATAAATTCTTCACCGATGATAAATGCCTGTGCCAGGCCATCTGGACTTGGCTGTACTTTATATTGCAGATTCAGTCCCCACTGGCTTCCATCACCCAGCAATTGTTCAAAACGTGGTGTGTCTTGTGGAGTGCTGATAATAAGAATATCTTTTATCCCTGCCAGCATGAGTGTTGACAGCGGGTAGTAAATCATTGGTTTGTCATAAATTGGCAGTAGTTGTTTACTCACCGCCATGGTCACAGGGTACAGACGAGTGCCAGAACCACCGGCCAGAATAATACCTTTACGCGTAGCCATCATTTTTCTCTATAAAAACCAAATGCCCATATAAGGGCATTTATCTCATTAAATTGATTGAGTCGTAAAAAGCTCAGTGAGCATCCGTTTTACGCCCATATCCCAGGAAGGCAGTACAAGACCAAAATTCGCCTGAAACTTCTCTGTGTTCAAGCGTGAATTATGCGGTCGACGGGCAGGAGTCGGGTAAGCCGATGTTGGAACAGCATTGAGTTTTTCAATAGCCAACTCAACACCCGCTTTTCTGGCCTCATCAAACACCAGGGCCGCATAGTCATACCAGGTTGTCGTATTCGACGCGACCAGATGGTAGAGACCAGCAACTTCAGGCTTCATCATTGCGACACGAATAGCATGCGCTGTACAGTCTGCTAACAACTCAGCGCCCGTTGGGGCACCAAATTGATCGTTGATTACGGAGAGTTCCTGACGCTCTTTTGCGAGCCGCAACATTGTTTTAGCGAAATTGTTGCCCTTCCCCGCATATACCCAACTGGTACGGAAAATAAGATGCTTAGGACAATGCGCCTGCAATGCTTTTTCGCCTTCGAGCTTTGTCTGACCGTATACATTCAGCGGAGCAGTCGAATCCGTTTCACGCCATGCCGTTTCGCCATCACCAGGGAAAACGTAGTCGGTAGAGTAGTGAATAACCCATGCGTCTATTTTTGCGGCTTCTTTGGCTATCGCTTCAACGCTTGTTGCATTGAGGAGTCTGGCAAAATCCGGCTCAGATTCAGCCTTATCGACTGCTGTATGTGCCGCCGCATTAACAATGACATCGGGTTTAATTGCACGAACGGTTTCAGCGATCCCTTCCGGATTGCTAAAGTCCCCGCAATACTGTTCTGAATGAACATCTACCGCAATCAAATTACCTAATGGAGCAAGCGCACGCTGGAGTTCCCACCCCACCTGCCCTGTTTTACCGAACAGAAGAATATTCATTATGAACGTTCCCCGTAGTTCTGTTCGATCCAACTTTTATAAGCACCACTTTTCACGTTGTTAACCCAGTTCTGATTGCTCAGATACCATTCCACCGTCTTACGAATTCCGCTTTCAAACGTCTCCTCAGGCTTCCAGCCCAGTTCAACGCCAATTTTATGCGCATCAATCGCATAGCGACGGTCATGCCCCGGACGGTCAGCCACATACGTAATCTGGTCGCGATAAGACCCCTCTTTAGGCACAATCTCATCAAGCAGATCGCAAATCGTATGCACTACGTCCAGGTTCTGCTTCTCGTTATGGCCGCCAATGTTGTACGTTTCACCCGGTTTCCCTTGAGTGACAACGGTGTAGAGTGCACGGGCATGATCTTCTACATACAGCCAGTCGCGGATTTGGTCGCCCTTCCCGTAAATAGGCAGAGCTTTACCGTCCAGCGCATTAAGGATGACCAGCGGGATCAGTTTTTCCGGGAAATGGTACGGGCCGTAGTTATTTGAACAGTTGGTGACAATGGTCGGGAAACCGTAGGTACGCAACCAGGCACGCACGAGATGGTCACTGGAGGCTTTCGACGCTGAATACGGGCTGCTTGGTGCATACGCGGTAGTTTCAGTGAAGAGTGGCAGCTCAGTTGATGCCGGATGCTCATCCGGATGCGGTAAATCACCATACACTTCGTCGGTAGAGATGTGATGGAAACGGAAGGCTTTCTTCGCCTGCTCATCCAACGTTGACCAGTACGCACGAGCGGCTTCCAGAAGCACATAAGTGCCGACGATATTAGTTTCGATAAACGCAGCCGGGCCGGTAATGGAACGATCAACGTGACTTTCAGCGGCCAGGTGCATCACTGCGTCAGGCTTATGCTTTGCGAAAATGCGATCCATGGCATCTTTGTCACAAATATCCGCATGTTCAAAAACATAGCGGTCGCTGTAGCTGACTTCACTAAGCGACTCAAGGTTGCCGGCATAGGTCAGCTTGTCCACGTTGACGACGTCGTCCTGGGTATTTTTAATAATATGTCGTACAACCGCTGAGCCGATAAAGCCGGCCCCGCCCGTCACAAGAATTTTCACGTTATCTGTTCCGTCTAGTGTATATGTCTGGATACTGGCGCTCTGAAAACTGAGAATTTATAACCAGTTTCAGAAATTGAGCACGCTACCGCCCCTGGCTTAACAGCTACCAGTGCACTGAGCGATATTTGGTTAAATGATTTTTCTTGTCTGGATACAGACAAAAAACTGGCGTTAATTGTCGTCCTAAACGACCTCAGAAACAAGCACAAATCGCTACAAAGCGGTCGAGATTTAAATCAGATAACCCTATGTAATCATTACATTAATAACAAAAAACGGCAGCCATCATTTTGGTTATAGATCAATACACCAAAATAATGACTGCCGCTTGTTCAATTTGTGGCAGGAATATCAGTCGTTAGCCAGCAATTTCTCAATCCGGTTTCTAAACTTCGCCCCTTCCTTCAGGTTACGCAGTCCATAGTTTACGAACGCCTGCATATAGCCCATTTTCTTACCGCAGTCATAGCTGTCGCCGGTCATCAGCATCGCGTCAACAGACTGTTTTTTCGCAAGTTCGGCAATCGCGTCGGTCAACTGAATACGGTCCCAGGCGCCTGGCTCGGTTTTTTCCAGTTCCGCCCAGATGTCGGCGTTCAGAACATAACGACCAACCGCCATCAGGTCTGAGTCCAGCGTCTGTGGCTGATCCGGTTTTTCGATGAACTCAACGATGCGGCTCACCTGCCCTTCCGTCTCCAGCGGCTCTTTCGTCTGAATTACGGAATACTCAGAGAGATCGCCTTTCATGCGTTTTGCCAGCACCTGGCTACGACCCGTTTCATTGAAACGTGCCACCATTGCCGCCAGGTTGTAACGCAGCGGATCGGCAGAAGCGGTATCGATAATAATGTCCGGAAGAACAACGATAAACGGATTGTCACCCACAACCGGACGGGCACACAGAATAGAGTGACCCAGACCCAGCGGCTGCGCCTGACGCACGTTCATGATGGTCACGCCAGGCGGACAAATAGACTGTACTTCCGCCAGCAGTTGGCGTTTGACGCGCTGCTCCAGCAACGCTTCGAGTTCGTAAGAGGTGTCGAAGTGGTTTTCTACCGCATTCTTAGAGGAGTGCGTAACCAGTACGATTTCTTTGATCCCTGCAGCAACAATCTCGTCAACAATGTATTGAATCATTGGCTTGTCGACGATCGGCAGCATCTCTTTAGGAATGGCTTTTGTGGCTGGCAGCATATGCATGCCCAGGCCTGCTACCGGAATGACTGCTTTCAAATTAATCATTATTTCTTCCACCTTAAAATGGTTGACGAATTATAGCTCTTAAACCTGTTTTCGCCAGCATGATTTGCCGTAATCCAGAGGCAATGTTACGCCTTCGCATCACCAATTTCTGTAGTTGTACTCTGATTCGATCACGTTTTTATGCCAGGAATAGTCTCAAAACTGACGATTGTCTATTATCTGTGCGGAAGCGCAAAGTTCAGCCTTTCCGCATTCACCACCTGCTGGTCGACTCGGTCAATATCCACCGAGCTCTGCCCCTTCTCATTGACTGCTTTAATGTTCGCCAGCGACAGCAGCGTCTCGTCTTTCGCCATAAATTTACCCCGCACATCCTTGCGCAGGTCGAAGTTGATCTTCAGGGCGGGCCCCACAGCGGCTTCCTGCATCACATTGATGTTGCGTAAAAAAAGATGTTGCGGCTTGTTGTGTAATTCAAGCGTAGCACGCTGCATATCCACGTTGGTTATCGCCACAAACGAGGTCGCGTTACCGGATGAAATCTGTATTCCGCGCAATTTATAGGCAAGCTGGCGGTTATCGAGGTGAATATTATTGAGCTTGAAGTTCTGCGGGATGGACAAATAATCACCTTTTATCACCCCATAGCCAATTAACATTCCGGCACTGTTCACCATATCGACATTATCAATAATGAAATTATCACAGCCATAAATGGCCACTGTGGCGTTGTCTATTCCTGCCTTTTTACTGAAGTCGGGAGTAATATTTTTGGCCTTAATATTGCGGATAACAAAGTGTTTCCCGTTTTCCACGTGCACCAGCTGGCGACAGTTGCTGCCGGTAATGTTGGCCACCACGAAGTTCTTGACGGTTTGCTTCTCCGGATAGTCATTATCGTAGGTGCTGCCGGCGAGGCCAATGCCAATGCCCCAGTTGATCTTGCCGTTGGTGCAGTTGATGTTGTCGATGACATGATCGGAGATCAGGATATTGCGATCGTTGATGGCGACGTTCCACTCGATCGCATCGCCCTGCAGGTGACTAAATTTGCTGTTGGTGATGCGCGCTCCGTCCACCTGGTTATGGAAACCCTGACGCAGGATGGCGTAGTTGGCCTGACTCACGCTGATGTTATCAATCAGCAAATTGCGCATCACGCTGGGTTTCTTGCCGCCGATGTAGATCTGCGTCACTGGGCCAAACCCGCTCATGGCCAGCCCTTTGATAACGCAGTCAGAGCCGCGAACGTCGAGCGTAATGTTCTCCGTGCGGCCCGCACCTTCACCTATCACTTTGCTGCCTTCCTGCAGCACAAAGCGGCCGCGCCCGTTACCGGTTAACGCCCCGCGGATCAGCAGCGTTTTACCGTCGGGAATGAAAATACCCGTGTTGATGTTTTCGCAGGTGAGCCCGGCAGGGACCACAACCGTGTCGCCGTCATTAAACGCCTGCTTAAAGGCGGCGATCCAGTCGTTGTTATTGTACTGATTAACAGAGACCGTTTTTCCAGCAGCCGCTCGCGCAATGCGTGACGACAGCAGCGGCGTGGCCGCCAGAACGGACAGAGAAGAGACAAAGGTGCGTCGGGTAATCTTTTTCAGCATACATCCTCGGCGTTACAACGTTTGCAACAGGCTCGCTAACTGGCGATTAATCACCTGCTGGTTAAAATCGGTTTCAACTTTTTCTCGGGCATTCTGGAGCACCGGCTCCAGCGCCTGCTGGTCGATGTCGCTGAAGGCAGCTAATCGGTCCGCAAGGGCCATGGCGTTATTCTCCGGCACCAGCCAGCCGGAATGGTCCGACTTAATCAGCTCCGGGATCCCGCTGTGCAGGGTCGATACCACCGGTATACCCACGGCCATCGCCTCCATCAGCGCCACCGGAATGCCTTCCATATCACCATCGGCACCCGTTACGGAGGGCAGCAGGAACACATCTGCCTCATCGAGCATGGCCTTGACCTCGTGGCTCGGCTTGAAGCCGGGCATCTCTACGACATCTTCCAGCTGATACTGTTCGATAAGCGTGCGCAGACGACGCTCCCACGGCCCAATGCCGAGAATGCGGTAGTGGAAATCCACCCCGCGCGCTTTCAGCTGGCGGCAGGCTTCAATCGCCACATGCAGCCCTTTCTTCTCGGTCAGACGCGCGACGGAGATGATCTGCAGCGGTGTTCCCGGCACCTTTACAGGACGACGCGTGAAGCGCGTTAAATCCACGCCCATTCGCGAAACGGCAATTTTCTCTCCCGGACAGCCCATGTTTTTCAGCCGTCCGGCCCACAGGTCGCTGATAGGCAGCATCATGTCGCCGCGTCGGAAAAGCTGCTGGTATTCCGGCGTGTAGTGGTTCAGCACTTCACGGCTGGAGATGTCGATACCGTGGAAGATGGTCGCAATTTTACCGTCAATCACCCCCAGTTCGCGCAGCTTCGCGGCGGTGACGCCCGCCGGGCCAAAGTGAGCGATAAACACGTCGGCACGATACGGCTGCGCCGTTTGCCCGCAGATGGCCGACAGGATCAGATTGCGTGACTCCGCCCCATAGCGGGAAACATTCAGCGCCCGCCACGTCGACGCGCGGTGGATCCCGCGTAATGTCTGGCTGGCCCGGTGGCGCAGCTTGCTCAGCTTCCCGGACGGCTCATCCTGCAGCCAGCGGGTTTTCGCCTCCAGCCCATACTGGGTATACGCCGCATGGGTGTTTTGGGTATCGCCCTTTTGCAGGGCGATAATCTCCACGTCATATCCCATATCGATAAACGCGGTGATTTGGTTCAGAACAAACGTTTCGGACGACAGTGGAAATTTCAGTAAGAAGAAACCAACCTTCATTTCCCCTCCCGTACGCGATCGAGTACCGATTTCACCATCCCAATGCCCTTCTCGCGCTCGGCTTTCACCGCCACCGCCAGACGTTCATTGATAGCAGGCAGTTGGCCGAGCGTGTCCCCGACCATCGCACCGAGCGATCCGTCCAGCAGATGACGAATATCCACCGCCATTTCCGGCATACCGAGCTGCTGCATAATCCCGGCGGACTTGTGCTCATAGTTAATGGCAATGGCCGGCGTGCCGAAGTTCATGGAGATAATGGCCGAGTGCAGACGGGTGCCCACCGTCAGGTCGCAGGCGGAGAGCAGCTTGCCCATCTCCAGGTCGTTCAGTTCATCCATCACCACGTGATAGCGGGACGGATCGTTCACCAGATTGCGCAGGTTCAGCGCCACCATACGGTCGTCTTTGTTGTAACTGTCGATACCGGTGCAGGTTGAGAGCGCCAGCACCTGGTATCCGCTGTCCAGCACGCGGTTCACCACGTCGGCGAAGGCTTTCTCGTACGCCGCCTGCGTCGTGCCTAAACGTTTATCGAATGGCGCCAGCTCGCGCAAGGTGATCGCGACGGTTTTCTGTTTCGCCGCCACGTCGAGCCAGTGCTGCACCGCGTAGCTCGGCTGGAAGCTGTCGTCCTGGTGATCCACCAGCCAGGCGGTGTCCACGCCGTGCTCAACTTTCGACGTGTCAATTTCGCTGCGCTTCATCATGTCGAGGCTGACCGACTCGCGCAGGATCAGCGCGTCGCAGTGGCCAAACACATAGTTCGCCAGCTGGTTAAACTGCGGATCCTGGAATGGCCCGACGCTGTGGCCGATCATAAACAGCGGCTTTTTCGCCATGAACGTGCACAGCGCATGCTCAAACTGCGGCACGCCGTAGAGATCGACGAAGAACGAACCGCCGACCTGGATAATGGCGTCATAGCCGGACAGCAGGCGAACAAAGTCGGTAAAGCCCTGCGCGATCGCGATGTTGCGTAGCTTGCCGGTATCGGTCACACGAGAGAGCAGCACCTGATGCTGATAGCGACGACGCAGCACTTTCTTCACGCGGCCCATCACTCCCGCGGCGTTGTTATGCTGTTTCATCTGGCTGTAGAGCGGGTCGCCCATCACCGGGCGATTCAGTAACCAGGATGAGCTGACCGGATAACGGCTCATCACGTCCACTTCGGTCTCAGGCTTAAGGGTGTTAATTGCATCCAGTAAACCGCGCAGGATGGCGCTGTCGCCACGGTTGCCGCAGGTGTGGTTGCCAAGAATTAATAATTTCATAATGGCCTCTTAAATAACTAGCCTGCGCGAAGCAGCGTTTTCATTTTTTCGTTACGGCAAAACTGGCGCTTCATCTCTACCACCAGCGCATTGCGAGAAAGTACGATCATCACGACGAAGGCCAGCGCCCCCGCGGCAACCTGCACCGCCAGCAGCGCGGCCAGCGGCAGATGGCCGCTGAGGATAATGCCCAGGCCGTAGCTCACCGCCAGGGTCGGCAATGAGAGATAGAACGGCAGCCACAGGCTCAGGATGTACTGACGGTAGCTGGAACCCAGCACCGGCTTGATCATGATGAAGTAGCTCAGAACGGTATTGACGATCTGCACCAGCAGGAAGCCCAGCGTCACGCCGATGGCGCCCGCCATATGCCCGCCAACGATAATCGCCGGAATAAACAGGAAGGTTTTGAACACGTTGAACTTAAAGCTGATGTCCACGCGCGCTTTTGCCATCAGCAGGGACCCAATCGGATTCCCCACGGAGCGCAGCAGCCCTACTACGCACAGCAGCTGCAGGATCGGAATGATGCCGTTCCACTTTTCACCAAACGCCAGCGGCACGAAATTGCTGGAAACCACCATCAGCCCCAGCAGCACCGGGAAGTTAATAATCCCCACCACGGAAAGCAGCTTGTAGAAGTTGACGCGCAGCTTCTCGGTGTCGTCCTGGATCTTGGCAAACGCCGGGAACAGGACGCGGGTGATAATCGGGTTCAGCTTCATCGGCGGCACCACCGCGACGTTGTAAGCCAGGTTGTAGCCCCCCGCCACGCTTGCGCCAAGAATACGCGCCAGCACCAGCGTCGAGAGGTTGGTGTTCACGTAGTTGATAATGCTGTCCGCCGTCAGCCATGCGCCAAAGCGCAAGTTGGACGAGACGGACGCCAGCGAGAAATGCAGTCCCGGACGGTAAATTTTACGTCCAAAGTAGCCGAACAGCAGCGTACGCACGGCCGAGTTAACCAGGTATCCCAGAATAGCGGTCATCGCCAGCGGCCAGAAATGGGCGCTCACCACGGTGAAGGTAAAGCCCGCCAGAACGGCGCTGGTCTCAATCATGCCGATCTTGTTGAACTCCAGCTCTTTCTGCATCAGCGCGCGAAACTGCTGTCCGTGCGGGATCACCACGAAAGCAAACGACAGCGTACGCATCAGCGGAGCGAGATCCGGGTTGTGCAGCACGCTGGCGATGGTATCGCTCAGCAGGAACACCAGCACAAACACGAAAATCCCCAGCCCCACGTTCAGCCAGTAGAGCGTGGTCAGCTCCAGATGGCTAATCTCTTTGCGCTGGATAATCGAGTTGGCGATACCAAAATCAGACAGCGTATCGGCCAGCGCGATAATCACCAGCGAGACGGTCAGCAGGCCGAACTGGTGATTATCAATAATGCGCGCCAGCACGGTCATCTGCACCAGACCGAGGCCAATGATGACGATGGTCGCCATCGCTGACCACTTCGCCCCGCTGATGGTTTTTTCACGTAAGCTCATCTTAGTACGCCGCTTTGTTCACGAAACCTTTGAAGATGGTCAGAAAAACGATCTTGATATCGAACCAGATACTCCATTCGCGGATGTACTCCAGATCGAATTCGATACGTTTTTCCATTTTTTCCAGCGTGTCGGTTTCGCCGCGCCAGCCGTTGATCTGCGCCCAACCGGTGATGCCCGGCTTCACCTTATGGCGCAGCATGTAGCCCTCAATCAGCGAGCGGTACTGCTCGTTGTGCGCCACCGCGTGCGGACGCGGGCCAACAATCGACATGCCGCCGGTAAAGACGTTGATAAACTGCGGCAGTTCATCCAGCGAGGTGCGGCGCAGGAAATTCCCCACGCGGGTGACGCGCGGATCGTTCTGCGTTGCCTGGGTCACCACCTTGTCGTTTTCCATCACCTTCATGGAGCGGAATTTCCACACCATAATCGGCTTACCATCCATACCGTAGCGGGTCTGGCGGAAGATAACCGGGCCGGGAGAGCTCAGCTTCACCGCCAGCGCAATGCAGCACAGAACAGGCGAAATCAGCAGCAGGATCAGTGAAGAGAGCACGATATCTTCCACACGCTTCAGCACGCGGTTAATGCCCGACAGCGGCGTGTCGTATAGCGGTACTACCGGCACGCCGTTCACCTCTTCAATACGGGAGTGAAGAATGTTGAAGGTAAACACGTCCGGGATCAGGATCACGGAGCAGGTGGTGTCCGCCAGCTCGCGCATCAGTTGCTTAATGCGGGATTCGTCTCTCATCTGCATGGCAATGTAGACGTTGTGAATTTTGCCGGCTTTCGCGTCTTCAATAAGCTGGTCGTAATTACCCGCCCAGTCCGCAGGGACACCGCCCGGCTTCGCGTCGTGATAAATCCCCACCACTTCAAATCCTAACCACGGCTCTTTGCGGAAGCTGTCGAGCAGCACCTTCCCGACCGGCAGATCGCCCGCCACGGCAACGAAGCGACGGTTATAACCCCGGTTACGCAGCCAGCCCGCACCAAAGCGGATCAGGGAACGGCACACCACCATGCCGACGCTGGTTAACAGATACCAGCAGAGATAGGTGACGAGGCGATTGTCAAAATCATGGCTGAATGCCACCAGGCCTGCGCTGAAGATCAGGCTCAAGGTCCAGTTCTGCAGCAGCAGCATCAGTTCGGTGGTCATTTTGACGCCGCGCCACGAGCGGTAGAAATCGGTCATTCCGCCGATCATTTGAAACACGACCAGCGCAATCAGGGCCATCAGCAGATGCATATATAAGAACGGCAGCCCGCTGATCCGACACACCGCCCACAATCCACCGACCATGATGGTGATATCAGAAAAACGCTGCACCATAGAGATTAACGATGCATTCGTTCTCGCTCGTTCGCGTTTTTTTAGATTCGTCATCGTTGTTCCTGTATTCGGTTCCCCCTCCCACCGGGAGGGGCAATTATTACTGATTCAACAGCGCCAGAATGTCCTTCGTTCGGGCTTCCATCAGCGCAGTGTCAGCACGGGACTCCACGTTCAGGCGCACCACCGGCTCGGTGTTGGACGAGCGCAGGTTAAAGCGCCACTGCGGGAACGCCATGCTGATGCCGTCCGTACGGTCAATTTCCAGCGCGTGAATCGCAAAGTGCTGCTCCACGCGGGCAATGGCCTCGGCCGGCTGCGCCAGCTTGCTGTTGATCTCCCCGCTCGCCGGGAACGCCGCCATGCGGTCGCGCACCAGCTCGCCCAGCGTCTGCCCCTTCAGGCACAGCAGCTCGGTGACCAGCAGCCACGGGATCATCCCGCTGTCGCAGTAGGCAAAGTCACGGAAGTAGTGGTGGGCGCTCATCTCGCCGCCGTAAATGGCGTCTTCTTCGCGCATGCGCTCTTTGATGAAGGCGTGGCCGGTTTTGGACATCACCGGCGTGCCGCCTGCCGCTGACACCACGTCGACGGTGTTCCATGACAGACGCGGGTCATGAATGATTTTCGCGCCCGGGTTTTTCTCAAGGAACGCTTCCGCCAGCAGGCCGACAATGTAGTAGCCCTCGATGAACTGCCCTTTCTCGTCGAACAGGAAGCAGCGGTCGAAATCACCGTCAAAGGCGATACCCATGTCCGCACCGTGCTCAATCACCGCGTTGCGGGTGTCGTCGCGGCACTCCGGCAGCAGCGGGTTAGGAATACCGTTCGGGAAGTTGCCGTCCGGGGTGTTATGCACTTTGACGAAGGTCACCGGCACGTTCAGTGCCTTAAAGCGCGCTTCCAGCGCATCCACCACCGGGCCAGCTGCGCCGTTACCGGAGTTGATCACCAGCTTCAGCGGCTTGAGGTTCGCCACGTTGATGTAGCCGAGCAGGTGGTCAATGTACTCTTTCTGCAGGTTGATTTTTTTGTAGCTGCCGCGCTTCGCCTCGTTCACCGGCGGGAAGTCATTGGCTTCCGCCAGACGCTGCACGTCGCGCAGGCCGGTGTCGCCGCTGATAGGGCGTGCGCCCTTGCGCACCAGCTTCATGCCGTTGTAGTCCATCGGGTTGTGGCTGGCCGTCACTTCGATACCGCCGTCCACGCCCAGGTGGAAGGTGGCAAAGTAAATCTCTTCGGTGCCGGAAAGACCGATGTCCAGCACGTCCACGCCCGCGTCCTGCAGCCCTTTCGCCAGGGCCAGCTTCAGGGATTCACTGGTCAGGCGCACGTCGCCGCCCAGCACGATGGTCTGCGGTTTTAAGTATTCGCCGTACGCGCGGCCAATGCGCCACGCAATGTCTTCATTCAGCTCTTCGCCCAGCTTGCCGCGAATATCGTAGGCTTTAAAACAGGTTAATTTTTCCATGATGACCCCTTTTTCAGGCAACAGTCGGCCCTGACCACTAAATGGCCAAATTAATTTTTTTGTCATTCGTAGGCCCGGTAAGCGCAGCGCCACCGGGCATAATGCAGAGTGCTACACCCGCCCGTAGCGGTCCTGGAAGCGCACGATATCGTCCTCTTCCAGATACGAGCCGGAACGCACCTCAATTAAGTCGAGAGGAATTTTCCCCGGGTTCTCCAGACAGTGCGTCGCCCCCAGCGGAATATAAATGGACTCGTTTTCACCCAGCAGTTTGATTTCACCGTCGATAGTGACTTTGGCGGTACCCGCCACCACCACCCAGTGCTCGGCGCGGTGATGGTGCATCTGCACCGACAGCCCCTCGCCCGGCTTCACGGTGATGCGTTTCACCTGATAGCGGTCACCGGAGTCAATGGAGTCATATTTCCCCCACGGACGGTACACTTCGCGGTGAATATGGTGCTCGTGGCGACCATCCGCCTTGATCTTCTCCACCACTTTTTTAACGTCCTGCACGGCGTTACGGTTGGCAATCAGCACGGCGTCCTTAGTCTGGACAACCACCAGATCTTTCACCCCGACCGTGGTGACCAGGCCGGACTCGGCGTAGACGTAGCTGTTTTCCGTTTTGTGGCTAATGACATCGCCATGATGGACGTTACCCTCCGGGGTATGGGCGCTGATCTCCCACAGGGAGGACCAGGAGCCCACATCGCTCCAGCCCGCATCCATCGGCACCACAACGGCATCTGCCGTGCGCTCCATCACTGCGTAGTCAATGGACTCTTCCGGGCAGGCGAGGAACGCCTCTTCATCCACGCGGATAAAGTCGAGATCCGGGTCCACCACCGCCATCGCTTTCTCGCAGGCGTTCAGAATATCCGGGCGGTATTTGCGCAGTTCTTCCAGATAGCGTCCGGCGCGGAACAGGAACATCCCGCTGTTCCAGTAATACTCACCGCTGGCAACGTAGGCCTGCGCGGTTTCCAGATTCGGTTTTTCGACAAACTGCGCCACGTCAAACGCCACGCTGTCGCCTTCACCCGGCGCCACGCTGCCGCGACGGATGTAGCCGTAGCCGGTTTCCGGCAGATCCGGCACGATGCCGAAGGTCACCAGCTTGCCGCTTTCGGCGTAAGGAATGGCCGCACGCACCGCGTCGCGGAATGCGTCTTCCTGCTGGATAACGTGGTCTGCCGCCAGAACCAGCATCAGCGGGTCACAGTCCGGGCTGCTGCGTTTTGCCGCCAGCGCCGCCAGGGCGATCGCAGGCGCGGTGTTACGACCGGCAGGCTCCAGAATGATGTTTTCAGTAAGTTTGTTCAGCTGGCGCAGCTGCTCAGCAACAATAAAGCGGTGCTGTTCGTTACAAATCACCACCGGGCTTTCACACTCCACGCCGTGCAGACGGTTTACCGTCGTCTGCAGCATGGTGAGATCCCCTTTCAGACAGAGGAACTGTTTTGGATAGAGCACGCGGGACAGCGGCCACAACCGGCTACCAGAGCCACCAGCCATCACAACCGGATACAAAGTGGTTTGACTCATGATTTATCCCCGTATATCTGCAATAAATTGGCTCAGCACGTTCTCTTTCTCGAGCATGCGTTCGGCATATTCACGTGCCACCGTGTTCACTTTTGGCATGGCAAGTGCCTGCTCAATTCCGGTGACCAGCGCCGGGACCGATTCCGGCTCCACGCACACGGCAATGCCCGGATAGCTGTCACACAGCTGGCCTAATTCTGTTTCGGCTTCTGCCGTAATCACCGCGTTGCCGCCCACTGCCAGAATGTTGGTCAGCTTGGACGGCAGCACCGCATCCGCGGCACCGCGTTTTTGCACCACCAGATGGCAGTCGCCCATCTTCAGCAGCGCAGGCAGTGCCTCGTAAGACTGAAGCGGGAAAAATTTCACGTTGGTCAGGCCGCGTTCGCCGACCATTTTTTCCAGCCGCGCTTTTCCACCACCCTGCCCGACAATCACAAACGTCCACGGATGTTGGTTCAGCCGTTGGGCTGCTTCAATCACGCTCTCCAGCCCCTGCTTTTCGCCGATGTTGCCTGAGTAAAGAATGATTTTTTGATCTTCAGGCAAACCAAGCTGCGCGCGCAGCGCCTGAGCGTCTTGCTCAGTCACGTCGCGAAAACGCGCCACTTCGGACCAGTTCGGGAAGAAGATCACCTTCTCCGCCGGGACGCCCTTCTCCTGCGCCTTGTTCATCATCGAGCGCGAAATCGTTGAGACGTAATCCACGTTGTGTAAGCCACTGCGCTCAAACGCGCTGGCGAGCTTAGCCACCTTGCCGCCTTTGCCTTTGCCTGCCATCCCCAGGCCCAGCATGGCGTCAACTTCATAATCCTGAATGTGCAGCAGGGTGCGCGCGCCGGAGAGTTTGCCCAGCAGGCGCATGCCCGGCGTGCAAAACAGCGTCGGCACCACGCCGATGATGCGATCCGGCTTCCAGCGACGCTGCGCCATCAGCGGGAAGAAACTACTCAGAGCAAAGCTGCCGAGATGAATCAACCGTTTAAGCGTTGAGGGCTGCTTAGGCACATACAGCGGGCAGCGCCAGACGGTCGCTGCACCCTCTTCGCGACGGTAGCGCCAGCTTGAGTAGCGCTCCCCCACTTTCCATTCCGGGTAGTACGGCGGCGCGGTAATGACCCGCACGTCATGTCCCTGGCTCGCCATCCACTCGACCATCTCGCCGGTGTACTTCCCGATGCCGGTTAGCTCCGGCGAGTAGTTGATTCCGTACACTAAAATTTTCATAAGCCCGGCACTCCGGACTGACGATCGGCCAGGAAATAGGCACGGCTGTTGTCGTGCACATTGTCGCTGGCCAGCAGCGCCTCTGGCGTCTGCCAGCGGTAGTCGTCATGCTGAGAATCAGGCAGACGCAGGTCTGCCTCACTCACCTTCAGGCGGAACCCCAGCACGATGTAGTGCGTGGTGAACCCGGTGCCTGAAAAGTTATCGTCATAGAAGTGCTGCCAGACCCCGTAAAACTGGCCCGCCGCCATCGGCAGCTGCAGGCCCAGTTCCGCCAGAGTGAGACGCTTAAACGCATCGCTCAACGTCTCATCCTTCTGCACGCGCCCGCCGGGCACGAACCAGAAGCCCTGTGCAGGACGGTTGGTTCGTTTCCCCAGCAAGAACTCGCCGCGTTCGTTCTCCACAATCAAATCAATTGAGATGAGCGGAGTGGAACGCACTACCGTGGCAAAATCTTCCTGACTTAAAAACATCGTTACCCCCGGAAGCGGTGCTGGTTTTCCAGGAACCACTGGTAGGTACTGGCCAGTCCCTGCTCCAGTGACACCTCGTGATACCAGCCCAGCTGATGCAGACGGGTCACGTCCAGCAGCTTGCGCGGCGTACCGTCCGGCTTGGTGGCGTCAAACACCACGCGACCTTTGTAACCCACTACCTGCGCGATGGTTTGCGCCAGCTCGCGAATGGTGCAGTCCACGCCGGTACCGACGTTGATATGCGACAGCATCGGCTCGGTGTTCTCCTGCCACACTTCGCGATCCAGCTCCATCACGTGAATGCTCGCGGCAGCCATGTCGTCCACGTGCAGGAATTCACGCATCGGCGTACCGCTGCCCCACACCACCACGTCCGGTGCGTTCTCGGCGGTCGCCTCGTGGAAGCGGCGCAGCAGCGCCGGGATCACGTGCGAGTTGCTCGGGTGGAAATTGTCGTGCGGTCCGTACAGGTTGGTCGGCATCACCGAACGATAGTCGCGGTTGTACTGACGGTTATAGGACTCGCACAGCTTGATCCCGGCAATTTTGGCAATCGCGTACGGCTCGTTGGTGGCTTCCAGCGTGCCCTGCAGCAGCTCGCTTTCGGCGATCGGCTGTTTCGCCATTTTCGGGTAAATACAGGATGAGCCGAGGAACAGCAGCTTGTTCACGTTGTGCAGATGCGCCGCGTGAATGATGTTGCTCTCGATCATCATGTTCTCGTAGATGAAATCCGCCGGGTAAGTGTTGTTGGCAACAATGCCGCCCACTTTCGCCGCCGCCAGATACACCTGGTCAATGCGTTCGTTAGCAAAGAAGTCCTGTACCGCACGGCTGTCGAGCAGGTTCAGCTCGTCGCGGGTGCGGACAATCACTTCTACGTCACCGCGCTGCTCGAGCTGGCGCACAATCGCGGAACCCACCATTCCGCGATGACCGGCGACAAAAATACGTTGTTTTGTCATTCTCAGGACTCCAGCGCGATGGCAACCTCGTAGCCATGAGACTTGAGCAGGGAGTGTTTTTTCGCTGCTTCAAGATCTTTGGCAACCATCTCGGAAACCATCTCCTGCAGAGTGATTTCTGGTTTCCAGCCCAGCTTCTCGTGCGCTTTGGTTGGGTCACCCAGCAGGGTTTCTACTTCAGCAGGACGGAAGTAGCGCGGGTCAACCTGCACAATCACGTCGCCTGGCTTCACGCCCGGTGCGTCGTGGCCGGTCACGGACACAACGATACCTTTCTCTTCCACGCCGGTACCTTCAAAGCGCAGTTTGATGCCCAGCTGTGCCGCGGCCATTTCAACGAACTGACGTACGGAGTACTGCACGCCGGTCGCAATTACGAAGTCTTCCGGCTGTTCCTGCTGCAGCATCATCCACTGCATTTTCACGTAGTCTTTGGCATGGCCCCAGTCACGCAGGGAATCCATGTTGCCGAGGTGCAGGCAAGACTCCAGACCCTGCGCGATGTTGGCGATAGCGCGGGTGATTTTGCGGGTCACGAAGGTTTCGCCACGACGTGGAGATTCGTGGTTGAACAGGATGCCGTTACAGGCGTACATGCCGTAGGATTCACGGTAGTTCACGGTGATCCAGTAGGCGTACAGTTTTGCTACCGCATACGGAGAGCGTGGGTAGAACGGCGTGGTCTCTTTCTGTGGGATTTCCTGCACCAGACCGTACAGCTCAGAGGTGGATGCCTGGTAGAAGCGAGTTTTCTTCTCAAGGCCGAGGAAGCGGATCGCTTCCAGCAGACGCAGCGTACCCATGGCATCAACGTCAGCGGTGTATTCCGGAGACTCGAAGGAGACCGCTACGTGGCTCATCGCGCCCAGGTTGTACACTTCATCCGGCTGCACTTCCTGCAGGATACGGGTCAGGTTGGAGGTATCGGTCAGGTCGCCGTAGTGCAGGTGGAATTTCGGGTTCGCCGCGTGAGGATCCTGATAGATATGATCCACACGTTCGGTGTTGAAAGAAGACGCACGACGTTTAATACCGTGCACTTCATAACCTTTTTCCAGCAGGAACTCTGCCAGGTAAGAACCATCCTGCCCGGTAACGCCGGTGATGAGAGCGACTTTAGACATGTTTATATTCCTCTACTTATGAATTTAATCAGTTTCAACGCGTTCGCGTATCACCACTGCGGGGTTGCCACGGCAAACTTTATTTGCCGGTAGCGATTTAAAAACGCTGCTGCGGGCACCGACTACCGTGCCATCGCCAACAGAAACACCTGGTGCAACAAAAACATCCGTTGCCAGCCAGCATTTTTCGCCAATCACAATAGGCGAAGCGGTAATATCAAAATGCTGACTCATAAAATCGTGGCTGCCGGTGCACAAATAACATTTCTGTGAAACCACCGAATTTGCGCCAATCGTAATCTCGCCCAGGGTATATAACACCGCGTCATCCCCTACCCAGGCGTAATCCCCAAGCGTTAATTTCCACGGATAGGTAATTTTTACCGAAGGTCGGATGACTACGTTTTTTCCTATTTTTGCGCCAAACAGGCGCAATAAAAATGCTCGCCAGCGGTAAAGTATTTGCGGTGACCAGGCAAACAAGGTGGCCTGAACGGCCCACCACAGCTGCACTTTAATACCGCCCGCGCCCCGAAAACCTTTCGGTACGGAGAAACCTTTCAGATCCTGCATTACGTTTCCTTATATTCAGGCTTTGTTATATAAGGCTTTCGTTTTACCCGTGGTGCGCACGCGTAATAAATAAGACAATTCCGCCCAGAATGCCGGCACGCGTAATATTTTACGCTGTACTTTTTTGGCATCCTGGCACAATTCCAGATTATTAGACGTTGACACGCCGCCCATTGAGAATTCAGATACCAGCCCTTTAATTCGACGGAACGGGTAACCTGATTTATACAGGCTGGCAGCCAGTGCATAATCCGAAGACACTTTATACTGCAAATCGTAAGGCTGTTTTTTCAGACCTTTTACCGGGAAGAAAATGGCCTGATGGCTGGCCGGTAAGCTGTGATAGATATACCAGCCTGGCTTCGCGCTGCGGCACACTTTATGTCCGTCGCCAAAATCGAGCAGCGCATCGCCAATATACATGGCATCCTCTTTCTGGCGCGCCAGTTGACGGGCAAAAAGCGCCACGTCATCATGGAAAATGTCGCCCGAATTCAGGAAGATGGCATAACGGCCTTGTGCCATGTTGATGCCTTTATTCATCGCATCGTAGATGCCTTTATCTTTCTCGCTGATGTAGCGTAAGTTGAACTCACCGTTGAGTTTTTCCAGAAACTCCGCCGTGCCATCGTTCGAGCCGCCGTCGACCACAATCCACTCAAAGGTGAGGCTTGGATCGCGCGCCAGGTTGCGCAGCGAGCGCCAGGTTTTTACCACCCCTTCGTAATTACGAAAAGCGACAGTAATGACGCTAAGAAACATAAATCACCTCATTTCGTCATACGCTCGTAATATTAAGCGCCTTGCGCAGAATAAACGGACAGACAATCAAGAAAGCATATTCCGGGCTAAATATTGACCCGGTAAAAAACAGCGACACCGGAGTAAAAAGATAAAGCTGAACGCGAAAGTTCTGGTTATCACCAAACGCGTTAATCATCATTTTGAAAACTTTAAACAGATACCACAGGGTCAACAGTACGGCGAACCACGAAAAATAAATAATTAACAGATACAGACCATTGTCTATGGTTTTACCAACATCCGCACCGTTAAAGATTCCGAATGATGCAACATATTCGTAAAGTGAGCCGAATCTTACTACCCCATCAATATGGGTTAAGGAATAACCCACCATCACCAGTGGCCCAATGATGCGATAATATGACGATGACCCTTCCGTTCCCAAATCACCCAGACGTTCTGAGATGTACGGGAAGGCAAATATCACGCCTACCATAAATACCGTCAGAGAGATAATCGCCAGCGGCAGTTTTTTCTTAATCGCATCTTTGTTCAGGTACTGGAACGCCCACTCCAGCAGGTAAAACAGGATAAATGTCATTACCCCTGAGAACGATCCAGACAGAACAATTCCTGCAAGAATCATAGCATCGGTCTTAGGCGTTTTGATACCAAACTGTTTGATGCTGAGCCAAATTGAGATTAACGCCAGAGCGAAAAACGCCGGTTCAAAATAGAGGGCTGTAGTACGCTTCCCGCCAAACTTGATGAAGTTCAATACATAGCTGTTACTGTAAATGAGATATTTCGAAATTATCTCCATCAGGCTGCTGCCACCGGTCAGAATAATTTGCGCCATCTCCAGTGCGGCAAGCATAACAATTAACGCAACGGCAATATAAAAGAACCTAAGGATTTTCCGATAATTGTGCGGAGAAATAGTTTTAAACCGAATACTCCAGACCATACCGATAATAATGACGATATAAACAAACAGCATGGTTGACGTGACGTATTTACTGGCATCCAGCGACTGGCCAAAGATGTAGTTAAACAGCGTCAGTCCCGTGCCCAGCCCTAAGGCAATCATCAGCTTCTTCAGGTTGATTTTATCGACATACAGCAGAAGCAGAACGGGCAAGAAGGTCACGATGGTTATCGGGAAGCTTTCGCCGAGCTGGGCAATTTTGACGTTGACCAGCAGGTAGATCAGCGGCAGCAGCAGATAACTACAGACTCTGATAGAACGAGACATATTCCTCCAGCATCTGTTGTCCACTGTAGGCCTTGCGGCTGCGGTTGCGGAACGATTCCAGATCAGTGCCAAAAACGATCTCAGCAATCTGCGCCTTCGGCAGCTGTACCAGGGGCAGGACCTCCTGCTCCGTGAAGGTTTTCCCGCCGGATTTTTCCAGCACTTCACGTGCCGCATCGCTGTGGGTGGCAATCACCGGCACGCCGATTGAGAGCGCTTCGCAGAGGATCAGCGGGTAGTTATCCACGCGGGAGCTGAACACCAGCGCGTCCATTTCATTCAGCGCGCTCATCAGCTTGCGCTTGTCGGTCTCAAACCCGTGGTTCACCACGTTGGCCCCTTCGAACGGTGAAAACTTGCCGAAGGTATGAAGCTCTATCTTGTCCCCCAGCGCCATCATGTCGCGCACCAGCTGCTGGTTGGTTTTACCGTCGTAGCGCAGGTCATGCGCAACGATAGCGATTTTCGGTTTGCCTGCGGTTTCCGCCACCGGGGTCAGCTCCGCAAGAATGGCTTCCGTCGCCACGTCGATGCCGTTGTTGATAATCTGACAGCGCCCTGCCCCGTACAGGCTGTTGAAGGCATCGGCCACGTGCTGGCTTGGAGAGATAAACGTACAGCCGAGCGAGAGCATGTCGCGGAACAGCTGACGCTTTCCGGCCACCAGCTGATGCGCGCGATCCACCTTCACCGGCGGATAGTTGCTTAACGTCGGGCACTTCTGGCAGTTATCTTTCCAGCCTTCGCAACCGTCGGTAAACGCGCAGCGCCCGGTTACGCTCCAGTGATCGTGCAGCGTCCAGACGAAACGGGTGTCAGGCTTGTGGGCCTGCACCTTCTGACAAAACGCCACCACCTCTTCCAGATTCAGCCAGTAGCTGTGCAGCACGTGAAAATGCAGCACAACCGGGCCGGTAGTGCGGGTCACCGTGCGGTAAAGCGTGTTCAGGTTGCCAAACAGATCGCGGTTAAACAGGCGGAACAGCGCGATGTTGGCAATCGAGGTCAGACGCGGCGTGTGCTTGTGCACCTGCGGGAAGTTATCGTGGCTGACGCTTTTCTTGCCGCCTTTGCCGTAGCCATAAATAAAACGCGACTGAAGTCCTTTTTGCAGCGCGCGCTGGTGTAGATCCAGGGCTACGCCTGCCGCTCCGCCTTCTGCGAGGCGTACGTTAAATTGCAGAATGTTCATTTAATCACCTTCACGCGGGCTTTTTCTCCCACCACCAGCGCGTTATCCGGAATGCTGTCCAGCACCACGCTGCCAGCACCAATCGTGACGTTATTACCAATCGTGATATCACCGATGATCACCACGTTCGCCCCCAGCTCGACGTTATTGCCGATGACCGGGCAGGCCAGGCTGTCAGGCCCACGGTTGCCAATGGTGACCGCATGACGAATGGTGAAATCATCCCCGGCGACCACGAACTTGTTGATCACCACCGCATAGCCGTGGTGGATGGTAAAGCGGCGGCCTATGGTGGCAGCGGCCTGGATTTCATAGCCAAAAAAGCATTCGGTGATGATGCGGTACAGCACCAGCACAGGTGCCGCCCAGATATTGTTCAGTACGTTTTTCTTACGCCACACCGAGCAAAAGTGCGCGATGCGGTACGCCAGAACCATGCAGCACGGACGCAGGCTCCAGCTGTTAGCGCGGCAATCTTCCAGAAACATTATTTCCCCCGAAGCCCGTCAGCCAGACGCTTGCCGTTACGCACGGAAAGCAGCGTCAGCAGCGTGCGCCAGTTCATGCGCTTATTGCGGATCTGATAGAGGGTAAAGAGCTGATATTTACGGCTGGCACGGTCAAACTTGTCCTTGTGCTTGCGGTAAAAATGGAAGTAGCCGGAGAACTTTTTCGGCGAGGAGGTGATTTGCATCTCCCCGTGGTTGATGTGCAGGATCTGCGTGGCCTCTTCCACTTTCCACGGTTCACCGTATTCCACCACCATGCGCAGGAAGATATCGTAATCCTGCGCGGCCTTGAGTTCGGTATCGAACAGGCACTCTTTGAAACGCCACGCCCAGGTGAAGACCTGGTTACCAATAATGTTGCGCTTGTAGAACAGGCGGCGAGAATAAGGTGATTTCGGATACAGCGGCAGACTGGCGGGCTGCGAATAAACTTCGCCCTGGCAGACATAGTCGTTGGCATACAGGAAAGCGTGCGTAACCAGCTGTTCTTTATGCGACAGGAAGATAGACAGGCGGTTCGGCGTCCATTCGTCATCGTCGTCGATACCGGTCAGATACTGCCCTTTGGCCTGCATAATCGCCTGATTACGCACCGCACATGCGCCGGAGTTAATGGCGTTATGCGTATAGACCACCCGCGGGTCGTTGAGGTCAGTGACAAACTTTTGCAGCTGCTCATACGAGGAAGAGCAGTCATCCACGATGATCAGCTCCCAGTTATCGTAGTCCTGACGTAACACCGACTTGATTGCGCGGATCGCCAGCTGCTGACGATTCCATGTCGGCATATAGATTGAAACTAAAGGGCGTTGTGTGGTCATTTTTTCCCCTCACCCCGGCCCTCTCCCAAAAGGGGAGAGGGTGAAAGGCAGCCAGTGGTTATCATTACGTTCGTCCCCCAAATCCAGCACCGAACAGTCCCCTCTCCCCTTTGGGGAGAGGGTTAGGGTGAGGGGTGTGGGGTGTGTTTTTTTATTTACTGTCAGACTTATATTCGTACTCGTAATACCCGTAATCCTGGTACCCGGTCGCGCGGCGGAAGATGGAGTTCAGGATCACCCCTTTCACCTCAATGCCGTTCTGCTCGAAGCGGCTCAGGCTGGTTTCCACCTCTTTCAGGGTGTTCACCGCGTAACGCGCTACCATCAGCGTGGTGCCCGCATGGCGGCCAACAACGGCCGCGTCGGTCACGGCCAGAATTGGCGGCGTATCGATCAGCACCAGGTCGTAGTTTTTGCTCGCCCACTCCACCAGCTCTGTGAAGCGTTCGCTCATCAGCAGCTCGGACGGGTTCGGCGGCACCTGACCACGCGGGATCAGGTCAAATTTCGGGATAGAGGTCGGTTTCGCGCTCTCGCTAATCTCCCCTTTGCCGAGCAGGATTTCCGACAGGCCGTTAACGTTGTTGGTGCCCAGCAGCTCGTGGGTGTAGCCCTTACGCATATCGCAGTCGATCAGCAGCACGCGCTTGTTGGTCTGGCTTACCACCGCCGCCAGGTTGGCACAGACGAAGGTTTTACCGATTGACGGGCTAACGCCGGTTAACATCAGGACGTTATTTTTGGCCTGCATCATGGCGAAGTGCAGACTGGTACGCAGGCTACGGATCGCTTCGATAGCGAGGTCGGTCGGGTTACCCACCGCCAGCAGCTGGCTCTGTTTGTAACGCTTAACGCCCTTGATGGTTTTGACGCTGTCACGGGATTTTTGCCACTCAGACAGCGGAATGCTGGCATAGACGTTGATACCGCTCTCTTCCAGCACCTGCGGGCTTTCGATACCTCGGTTGAACAGGGAACGCAACAGCACGCCCACGATGGAGAGCATCAGGCCGAGGATAATGCTGCCGAGAATGATCAGCGCTTTCTTCGGCTTCAGTACGCCAGGCTGGGTAATAGCCGGGTCGACGATGCGCACGTCACCCACGGTACTGGCTTCGGTGATTTTCAGCTCCTGCTGCTTGTTCAGCAGCTGCATGTAAACCTGCTGTCCGGACTCCACGTCGCGGGTCAGACGCACGATCTCCTGCTGCGTTTTCGGCATCGCGGTCACGCGGTCATTGAGCTTCGCTTTCTCTTCTTCCAGCGTACGGCGTTTCTCCAGCAGCGTGCGGTAGGCCGGGTGACGTTTGGTATAAAGCTTGGAAATCTCCGCCTCTTTGAAGGTCAGCTCGTTGAGCTGCGCATCAATGTTAACCATCGAATCGAGGACCGATTTCGCCTCCAGCGGCAGGTCAACGGAGTCTTTATCCTGACGGTAGGCGTTCAGCTTGTTCTCGGCATCATCCAGACGGCCGCGAACTTCCGGGAGCTGTTTCGCGAGGAAGGCCAGGCTTTTCGCCGCTTCAGCCGACTTACGCTCAACGTTCTGCTCAAGATAGTTGCGGGTAATGCTGTTCAGGATGTCGCGGATTTGATCCTTATCTTCACCGGTAAAGGTCATGCTCAGCACGCCGGTGTCCTTACCGTTTTCGGTGACGGTCAGGTTATTCTGCAGATTGTTGATCATCCCCAGCGTGGAGAATTTGGTGACGGTGAATTCACCGCCCTCCTGGGCGTTAATCGCGCTGACCATCATGCTGATGCCGTCTTTGGTCAGCATCTGCCCCACTTCACCGCGCGCGCTAAAGCCCGCGTCGCTGGTTAGCTGGTACTGTTTCGGACCAAGCACCGTCAGGGTAAACGTCTGATCGGCAGCCCCTTTCGGCAGCACGAAGTCAGTCACTTTCACCGTGTCGTTGCTTCGCCCCATCAGACGATCCCAGCCGGCACCAAAGACCGGGAAGGTATTTTTGGTGACGGAGATATCGAGCCCGAGGTCGTGAACCGTTTTACCCAGCACCAGACGTGACTGGATGAGCTGAATTTCGGCGTCGGATGCCGGCGGCTTGTTCGCCAGCGCGGAACCGATGTCCTGCACCAGCGAGTTGCCGGTATTCTGCTCGATCTGCACCAGCGCGTCGGCGCTGTAGATAGGGGTGGCGAACAGCGTGTAGACGACGGCCGCCGCGGCAAATACGGCGGTAATGCCAAGCACCCACCACTTTGCCTCTACAACAGTGCCGACCAGGCGCCCAATATCAATTTCATCACTGCCCGAAATCGGGGCGGCAGAAGGTCTTGTTTTTTCTGTCATTGTTATCCCTGCTGAACTTTCAGTGCCTGCGCCCACTGTTGGGCAGACTGGTCAAGTAAGGTGTAAACCGCCTCAAAGGCCTCATGGCTTTTGCGATACGGATCGGGGATTTCACGTTCATTGTCCCAGTGACCAAACAGCATCACCTTGCCGCGCATCTCCGGAGCGATATCGCACAGCGCATGAATATGGCGTTTTTCCATCGTCAGGATCAGGTCATACTCCCGGCACATGCGGCCAGTGACCTGGCGGGCCACGTGGCCATCGAGAGAGAGGTGATGATCCCGCGCCACGCTCGTAGCGCGCTCATCGGCACCTTTACCGACCAGTGCACCCAGCCCTGCCGAATCAACGGTCAGTTCGGGCTGGTAGTGTTTCAACAGCCGTTCAGCCGTGGGGGAACGGCAAATGTTCCCCACGCATACCACCAGAATTTTGTTAAACATCGCGGATTACCAGGTATGAATGTCGCGCGCCGTATCCGTCATGTAGCGAACGCCACTGATGGTTGGCAGCAACTGGTTGATCAGACGGTTCCAGCGGGCAACCGGCGCGGTGGTGACGTACACCACATCGTATGGCTGGAGACGGAACTCCGTCGCCATCACCAGAGAGGTCGCATCGGACATATCCAGCTGGTAGATGTTGGCAATCTTGCCTTTCGCACTGCCCTCACCTTTCAGCGGACGGATCACGAAGATACCGGTCGCGTTAGAGGTCGTCAGATCGATACCTTCAGCATTGCCCAGCGCTTCGGTCAGGGTCATACCGCTGAAGTCCATTTTGAGGGTGCTCTGTTTCTTCACTTCACCCATCACGAAGACTTTCAGATCGTCGTTGCGCGGCACGTAGAGAATGTCGCCCGGATAGAGCAGACGGTTCTGGGTCAGATCGCCGTTTTGCATCAGCGCCTGCAGCGAAATGCGCTGCTCCTTCCCATTGTGGGTGAGCACCACGTTGCGCCAGTCGGCGCCGTCGGTTAACCCGCCCGCGGCGTTAATGGCATCCAGTACGGTCAGGGGAACGTTGGTGATGGCCTGCTGGCCGGATTTGTTCACCTGGCCGGAGATATAGGCTTTTTGCGAGCGGAATGCGGCGATATTAACGTCCACCTGCGGATCGGCGATGTACTGCGCTAAGCGGCCGGTAATATCACTACGGATCTCGGCAAGCGTTTTCCCTGCAACATGGACTTTACCAATGTAGGGATAGAACATGGTGCCATCTGACTGCACCCAGTTACCGGTGTCGCTTGAGCTGCGGTACTGGCCCGCTGGGGTGGTCAGTTCCGGGTGGTCCCAGACGGTCACGTTGATCACGTCACCCGGCCCCACGCGGTACTGGTAGGATGCAATTTCCTGGTCCAGCGACATATTCGGCTGGGCAACATTCGGACGTGGACGTAATTGTTCGACCAGACGAGGCGTAAGTGGATAAACATTCACCATTTTGTCGAGATCAAAATCGGCATCCTGTTGCTTGATCACATCCTTACCCATTGTTGACATATTGCTGCCGGGAAAGACCGTGCAACCACTCATCAAGGTCACAGACACCAATAATGGCATCAATTTCATTTTGGATTTCATCATTGATTATTTATCACTTTGGCAGAGTAATTACCCTGTGCAATTTAAATAAGCTCGAGTCGTATTGGGTTTCAGCATGCAGTTAATCAAATAGAAATATAACTGGCATCAGTCCTAAAAAAAGCTTATTCATCCATTGGCTATTGACAGAATAATCGGGGCTGATTCACACGCTTTCAGGCACGCTACCGCCCTTGGCTTTCAGTTACCAATCCACTGACTAAACAATGTGTTATGGATAGACACCCTCTTGAGCAAGGTCTTCTGGAAATATATCAACCGCTTGAGAAACACGACGGATAATGAATAACCATCCCTGAAGACCGAACATTAATAGCAACACCGAGATTTAACATTTGATGCTGGGAGAATTGTTGCAGCTAACCTAATAGCAGGCAAGGAGACAACTGTCCTAATATCAGTTTTTAAGATTAATATTAAGAGCAAATTTTTGACCTTTTAGGAATTTCTTTATATTGACAACAAGAGACTAAAAACCATTATCTGCGATATATCCTAAAATGCTTTCTTTGTAATTAAATATACGTATTTCGCTTATTTACACCCTGTTGAGAATGCTCTCTTTTTTATCCCTCGTATTAAGAGAAATCTCAGCCCGGCATTGCAATTTCCCCCAGCTTTATCCATGATCGAAGTGTGACATTCGTCATATAACAGAAGGTATTGCTATTACTATGGAATGGATTGCCGATCCCTCAATCTGGGCCGGGCTGGTTACGCTGGTCGTCATCGAGTTAGTGCTCGGGATTGATAATCTGGTCTTTATCGCCATCCTCGCTGAAAAACTGCCCCCTTCCCAGCGCGACCGCGCGCGCGTGACGGGTCTGCTGCTGGCGATGGTGATGCGGTTGCTGCTGCTGGCCTCTATCTCCTGGCTGGTCACGCTCACTCAGCCACTGTTCTCCATTCACGGTCTGAGTTTTAGCGCCCGCGATCTGATCATGCTCTTCGGTGGGTTGTTCCTGCTGTTCAAAGCCACCGTGGAACTCAACGAGCGACTGGAAGGCAAAGACAGCGAGAACCCAACCCAGCGCCGCGGGGCGAAATTCTGGCCGGTGGTAGCGCAGATCGTGGTGCTGGATGCGGTCTTCTCCCTGGACTCGGTGATCACCGCCGTCGGGATGGTGGACCACCTTGCGGTGATGATGGCCGCGGTGATTATCGCCATCACCCTGATGGTGATGGCCAGCAAGGCGCTCACACGGTTTGTGAACAGTCACCCGACAATCGTCATCCTCTGTCTGAGCTTCCTGCTGATGATTGGCTTTAGCCTGGTGGCCGACGGTTTTGGCTTCCATATTCCGAAAGGCTACCTGTATGCCGCCATCGGGTTCTCCGTCATGATTGAAGCGCTTAACCAGCTGGCGATATTTAACCGCCGCCGCTTCCTGTCCGCGAATCAGACCCTGCGTCAGCGTACGGCCGACACGGTTATGCGCCTGTTAAGCGGTAAGAAAGAGGATGCGGAGCTGGACGCCGAATCCTCCGCCATGCTGGCCGACCACAGCGACGGGCTGATCTTTGATCCGCAGGAACGGCGGATGATCGAGCGGGTGCTCAATCTGAATCAGCGGACGGTCAGCAGCATCATGACCTCACGACATGACATTGAACATATCGACCTGACGGCACCCGAAGAGCACATTCGCGCCCTGCTGGATAAAAACCAGCACACCCGCGTGGTGGTGACCGGCGGTGAAGAGGAAGAGGAGCTGCTGGGCGTGGTGCACGTTATTGACCTGCTCCAGCAGCAGCTGCACGGCGAGGCGCTCAATCTGCGCGTGCTGGTACGCCAGCCGCTGGTTTTCCCTGAGGGGCTACCGCTGCTCTCCGCCCTTGAGCAATTCCGTAACGCGCGCACGCACTTTGCCTTTGTGGTGGATGAGTTTGGTTCGGTGGAAGGACTGGTCACGCTCAGCGACGTGATGGAAACCATCGCCGGTAATTTGCCTAACGAGGTGGATGAGATTGACGCCCGCCATGACATTCAGAAAAACGCAGACGGTTCGTGGACGGCTAACGGCCATATGCCGCTGGAAGACCTGGTGCAATATGTGCCGCTGCCGCTGGATGAAAAGCGGGAATATCACACCATTGCCGGTCTGCTGATGGAGTATTTGCAGCGTATCCCACAGCCGGGGGAAGAGGTTCAGGTGGGTGACTATCTGCTGAAAACCCTGCAGATTGAAAACCATCGCGTGCAGAAGGTTCAGCTCATTCCGCTGCGGGAGGAGGAAGAACTGGATTTTGAGGTATAAAAAAGCCGGGTGGCGCTTCGCTTACCCGGCCTACGATGTTCGGTTTTTGTAGGCCGGGTAAGGCGAAGCCGCCACCCGGCGCAACAGGCATCACAGCTTATCCAGCAGCTTTTTCACATCCTTGCCGTCCTGTGAATCTTTATTACGATCCGCCCAGCCGCTAAGCCGACGTTTCGCTTCATCCTGCAGATGCTTACGCAGGATCTGATCCACCTGCAGGCTGTAATTCAGGGCCTGCCATTTGCCATATACGGTCAGCGGGACCGGCGTCTCTTTCAGGAAGTCGATGAGCTTGCTCTCACCCTGCCAGCCGGAAAGTACCCGCACGTTAAAGCGCGTGTCCGCCGTCTCTTTCACCAGATCCAGCTTACCGTCACCCGTCATTGATAACAGTGAAGAGGTGCCCTGCATTCCGTCGAGAGAAAGTTGTCCGTTGTCCAGCGTCAGGTCCGCGGTGAAGCTGTCGAAGCGCGTGGCGCTGTCATAGTTATCCTGCGCTTTCACATCGCTGCTGCGCTCAACCGCCTGCTGCACCAACTGCTGGAAGTTAAGCCCTTCCATACGGGAGTTTTTCAGATCAAGATGCGCCTGCCCCTGCCACTCGCGGCGGAAAGCATCGGCATCAATTTTCGTGCCTGAGAAGTCACCTGCTAGCGTCAACTGACCCGTCAGGGATATCGGGTAGTTAAACGCTTTCAGGATGGTACCTATCTCAACGTTGTCGAGACGCGGCTGGAATTCGGCGCTGGCAACGTCTTTACGGACATCCAGCGTGCCGGGCAGCGAGAGGTTCCCTGCGCCCATCTTACCGCTCAGTTCGGAGATCACCAGCAAACCGTTATGGTTAAACATCTGGCTGCTCACGTCGGTAAAATCAATACCGCGCCAGCGCAGGCTATTGGCTTTCAGCAGAATATCCGCCGTGAATCCGCGCAGGGCGTTATAGTCAGGTTGATCAAGATTAGACGAGATAACCGGACGCGATACCGGTGCCTGGCTTTGCCCCGTCTGCGTGTCATCGCTGTCGGTGGCGCTGGCTGGCAGCGGCGGCAGCAGGTTTTCCAGATTGAGCTTGTCAAACTGCAGATTCAGCACCCACTTCGGCTTCTCTTCGAGCGTAACGCTCGCCTGCCCCTTCAGGCTACTGTCATTTGCCTGCAGGTTGAGATTATCCAGCTCCAGCTGCTTTTGTTCTTCGCGCCAGATGGCCTGCAGCGTTCCCTGCCCGGTGATCCCCTGGGTGGGAAGATCGGCCCCTGTCAGCTGCCAGTCCAGTTGCTGAATGTCGGCGGTGAGCTGGTGCGGATAGTCTGAGGCATTGACGCTGGCATTCAGCGAGAGGATCAAATCGCGCTGATCGCGATTCACGCGCCCGCTAAACGCCACCGACGCAAGATGGTGCGCATCCTGTTCCATCTGCAGGTTAATGTTGCGAACGGTCACCTGCTCCTGGTGCTCATGCTGGAAAACCAACACGCTATCGGCCACTTTCAGCTTGCCGATATCAAAGGACCAGCCTGTATCAGACGGCTCATCAGGCAGGGTATTTTCGCGCGGTGCAACCGGCGCATTTGCATCGCGCACGGCTTCGGATTGCGGGGTGAGCTGAATCACCGCGCCTTTCAGCATCACCTGTTTAACCTGCAGCTGATGGGAAATGAGCGGGAACAGCGCCACATCAAGGCGCATGTTGTCTGCGGACACCAGCGGCTGGGACGCCCCCGGTGCCGTAAGCGACATGCGGCCAGAGAGAATGCTGAGCTGCGGCCAGACGTGCCAGCGCAACGGCCCGTCAAGCTTCAGTTGATAACCACTGCGTGCCTCGACCTGCCGCACCATGTAAGCGCGGAAATCGTTGGGGTTAACCAGCAGAACCAACGCCGAAAGGCCGGCCACCAGCACCACCAGCAAAATCATCAGCGTTGTCAGAACTCTTCTCATGGCATCCTCAATGGGCTAACGATCAGTCTTTATCAATACGGCTGGCAACCGCGCCCTGCTGGTCGCGATATTTTGCGTCCTGCCGACGGTTATAAGGACGATCTGCCGGGCCTGACAGCGGTTCAAAGCTCAACGCGCCGATCATCATCCCCGGGCGCAGCGCCAGCGGCAATTTACCGGCATTGAAGAACTCCAGTACGATACGCCCCGACCAGCCTGGATCGATACGGTGCGCGGTCACGTGGACCATCAGTCCCAGTCGTGCCAGCGAAGAACGGCCATCAAGCCAGCCGACCAGGTCAGAAGGCAGGGTGACGGATTCAAACGTCACCGCCAGGGCCAGTTCACCAGGGTGCAGATAAAAGGCTTCGCCCTCGTCGATAACGATTTCGTCACTCATCACGCGATCGAGCGCGGCGCTGACTTCGTCCTTCGGCCCGCTAAGGTCAATGAACGGTGCGGTATGGCCGCTAAAGGTGCGGAATTTATTACCTAACCGTACATCAACGGTCACGCCATTGATACGCTCAACAGGTGGACGTGGGGTAATAGACAAACGGCCTTCATCCAGCCAGGCTTCTATATCGCGATCACAAAGACGCATGGCACTTTCTCCTTTCATGCATCGTACCCTGAAGCGGTAAGCGCTCAGGGTAAAACCAGGTTATCTCTGAACGGTACACAATTCACGCGGCTTATTCAAAAAACTGGCTGATTTTCGCTTTTAAGATATCAATAGCAATGCGGTTTTTACCCCCGCGCGGCACGATGATATCGGCGTATTGTTTGGATGGCTCAATAAACTGCAGGAACATCGGGCGGACCGTTTTCTGGTATTGCGCCATAACGGAGTCCATCGAACGGCCACGTTCATTCACGTCGCGCTTGATGCGGCGCATCAGGCAGATATCCAGCGGGGTATCAACGAAAATAGAGAAGTTCATGGATTCACGCAGGCGGGCGTCGGTCAGCAGCAGGATGCCTTCAAGGATAATGACCTTTTTCGGCTCGATGCGGATGGTTTCCTGGGTACGGGTGTGTTCTACGTAGCTGTAAACGGGCAGCTCAATCGCCTGGCCGCTCTTAAGCGCTTCTAAATGCTGGAACAGCAGGCTGTGATCCATCGCATTGGGGTGGTCATAGTTGGTTTTGACGCGTTCTTCCATCGACAGATGGGATTGATCTTTGTAATAGCTGTCTTCGGGAATGACGCCGATATGCTCATCACCTACTTGTTCACGCAGTTCGCGATAAAGCGTACTGGCAATTAGACTTTTACCTGAAGCCGATGCGCCGGCGATGCCTATAATGACGCACTGATGAGACTTATCAGTCATAAATTTAGCGACCTGATTAACCTGGATGTTAAGGAAGGACGACGCCGGAGCGTCAAACGCGGCAATTATAGGGATTTCGCGGGCGTGATACCAGTCGAATGCACAGGTTCTGCGAGACTGGCCGAAAAGTGACGTTTTATTCCCTGAGTGAAATTTAAATGAACGTTTTTTCAGCGTTTAATCGTTTTTTTTAACGGAGTAAGTATTTAATAAGTCTATGGTGTCAAATTCTGAGCGGTCACCATATGAATTGTAAATTGTTTGTACTAGCATAAACCAAATTATCAAATTCACGCGTTCGGACATCTTCCCTGACGGCATGGCGTCTCTGGATAAAGCGGTAATGAATAAACAATACCAGCGGGTTTTGGTTACCACCCCACATCCTCTAATACGACTTGTCTGTCTGGGCCTGGTCACCTTTATCTTTACCTTATTTTCGCTGGAGCTCACCCGCTTCGGTACCCTGCTGGCCCCGCTCTGGTTCCCCACCGCCATTATGATGGTGGCGTTTTACCGCCATGCGGGGAAAATGTGGCCGGGAATCGCCCTGGCCTGTTCGTTCGGCAATGTTCTGGCCTCGTGGATGCTGTTTTCATGGGGGTCGGTCAGCTTCATCTACCCTTCTATCAACGTCATTGAGGCCGCTATCGGCGCGCTGTTTCTGCGCAAATGGCTCCCGTGGTACAACCCGCTGCAGAATCTGAACGACTGGATCCGCGTGGCCATCGGCAGCGCGCTGGTTCCGCCGCTGGTGGGCGGTATTCTGGTGTCTCTGCTGGCACCCGGCCCTGAACCCCTGCGTAATTTCTTCGTCTGGGTGTTGTCAGAAGCCATTGGCGCGCTGGCGCTGGTGCCGCTGGGCCTGCTGTTTAAACCCCATTATCTGCTGCGCCACCGTGACCCGAGATTGCTGCTGGAAACGCTGACCACGCTGGCCGTAACGTTAGCCCTCAGTTGGGCAGCCATCACCTGGCTGCCGTGGCCTTTCACCTGCGTGATTGTTCTGCTGATGTGGAGCGCCGTGCGCCTGCCGCGGATGGAAGCGTTCATGGTGTTTCTGGTCACCGTAATGGTTGTGTCGCTGATGATTGCCCGTAACCCTCTGGCGCTGACCACGCAGCACGCCGGGCCGATGCTGAACGCCCCCTGGCTGCCGTTCCTGATGCTGCTCCTGCCTGCTAACGTGATGACCATGGTGATGTACGCCTTCCGCGCCGAGCGCAAACACATCACCGAAAGCGAGGAGCGCTTCCGCAATGCGATGGAGTATTCGGCCATCGGTATGGCGCTGGTCAGCATTGAGGGCAAATGGCTTCAGGCTAACAAGGCGCTGTGCAATTTCCTCGGCTACAGCCAGACGGAGCTCCAGTCGCTGACCTTCCAGCAGCTCACCTGGCCGGAAGATCTGCACACCGACCTGGAACAGCTTGAACAGCTGGTCAACGGCGACATCAATACCTATACACTCGAGAAGCGCTATTACACCCGCGACGGGGAAGTGGTCTGGGCGCTGCTGGCCGTCTCCGTTGTGCGTCATGCCGACGGCTCGCCGCTCTATTTTATCGCCCAGATTGAAGACATTAACGACCTGAAGCAGACCGAATGGGTCAATAAGCGCCTGATGGAGCGCATTACGCTTGCTAACGAAGCGGGCGGCATCGGCATCTGGGAGTGGGATCTGGAGCCAGACATTATCAGCTGGGACAAGCGGATGTTTGAGCTGTATGAAATCCCGCCGCACATCAAGCCCACCTGGCAGCTCTGGCATGACACGATGCTGCCGGAAGATCGCGCCCACGCAGAGAAGGTGCTGCGGGACTCTCTGATTTCCCGTCTGCCGTTTAAGCTGGAATTTCGCATTCGCGTGAAGGAAGGCGTGCGCCATATTCGCTCCCTGGCGAACCGGGTGCTTAATAAGCAGGGTGAGGTCGAACGGCTGCTCGGCATCAACATGGACATGACCGAGGTTAAGCAGCTCAACGAGGCCCTCTTCCAGGAAAAAGAGCGTCTGCACATCACCCTCGATTCCATCGGTGAAGCGGTGCTGTGTACCGATATCAACATGAACGTCACCTTTATGAACCCGGTGGCCGAGAAAATGAGCGGCTGGCTGCAGACCGAAGCTATCGGCCAGCCGATCCTGAAGGTGTTGCACATCACCTTTGGTGAAAAAGGGCCGCTGATGGAGAATATTCACAGCGGCGATATGTCCCGTTCCGATATCGATCAGGACGTGGTGCTGAATTGCCGTACCGGTGGAAATTTCGATATTCATTACAGCATTACGCCGCTCAGCACGCTGGATGGGCAGAGTATTGGCTCGGTTATCGTGATTCAGGACGTGACCGAGTCGCGCAAAATGCTGCGCCAGCTCAGCTATAGCGCCTCCCACGATGCCCTGACCCATCTGGCAAACCGGGTCAGCTTCGAAAATCATCTCAAACGCCTCCTGCAGACCGTTCGCGAAACGCGCCAGCGTCATGCCCTGGTCTTTATCGATCTCGATCGCTTCAAAGCCGTCAACGATACGGCAGGCCACGCGGCGGGCGATGCCCTGCTGCGGGAACTCTCTTCCCTGATGTTGACCATGCTCCGCTCCAGCGACGTGCTGGCGCGTCTGGGCGGGGACGAGTTCGGCTTACTGTTACCGGACTGCAATATTGAAAGCGCGCGCTATATTGCCGGTCGCCTGATCCACACGATCAATGACTATCACTTTATGTGGGAAGGCCGTCTGCACCGGATCGGCGCCAGCGCCGGCATCACGCTGATTGATGAAAATAACCATCAGGCGTCGGAGATCATGTCGCAAGCGGACATTGCCTGTTATGCCTCAAAAAACAGCGGGCGCGGCATGGTGACGGTTTATGAACCCCAGCAGGAGCGGGATCACCAAACGCGCAGCATGATGTCGCTTGATGAACAGTGGCACATGATTAAAGACAATCACCTGATGATGATTGCCCGCAGCGTCGCCTCCCCGCGCATCCCGGAAAGCAGTAATTTCTGGCTGCTGTCGTTACGCCTGTGGACCAGTCAGGGCGAAGTCCAGGAAGAGCATGCTTTCCGCTCGGGTCTGGCGGAGCCTGAGCTTTTGCACGCCCTCGACAGACGTATTTTTAGCGAATTTTTCCGCACCTATGCCGCCCAGATCGCCAGTAAAGGCATGGGTGTGGCACTGCCGCTTTCTGAGGCCGGTTTAGCCAGCGTGACGCTGGTCGATGAGCTTCTCGACCTGCTGGATAAAAGCCCCATGCCGGGTCGTCTGCTACATCTGGTTATCTCTGCCGATGTGGTGTGCAGCCCGGATAAGAACCTGCAACGGAGTCTGCAAAAGCTTCGCCAGGCGGGCTGCCGCGTGATCTTCAGCCAGGTGGGACGCGACATGAACGTCTTTACCCACCTGACCGCGAATATGGCCGACTATCTGATGCTGGACGCTGAGGTGGTAAGCAACGTGTATGGCAATCTGATGGATGAGATGATGGTGACCATTGTGCAGGGCCACGCCCAGCGTCTGGGAATGAAAACCATCGCGGGCCCCTGCAACCAGCCCATCATGATGGATACGCTCTCCGGCATCGGCATTGATTTTATCTTTGGTGACACCATCGCCGAGCCGCAGCCGCTGGATCTACTGCTCAACACCAGCTATTTCGCCATCAACTGACGGCGACCAGCCGTCGGTATACCAGATGTGCAGCAGCGCGTAAGAACGCCACGGCTGCCAGCGCTCGGCATAACGACGAATTTGCGCGGGCGTCATCCCGGCAAACCGTTGTTTAATCAGATAATCATCCGGCAGAAACACATCTTTCGCCTGCCAGCCGCGCAGGGCCAGATAATTTGCCGTCCAGCGCCCTATCCCCGGCCGCTGCTGTAGCGCCTTCATCCCTTCCTCTATGTTCGCGGGTGGGAAAAGCGGAAACGTCCCGTCGATGACCGACTGCGCCAGATGAATCAGCGACTCCGCGCGCTTTACCGGCATACCTAGCGCTTTCAGCGCCAGCGGATCCGCTGCCGCCAGCGCCTGCGGCGTGGGGAAGCAGAGATAGCCCGGGCAATCCGCCACGGGTTCGCCGCATAACGCCACCACGCGCGACGCCAGCTTCGCCGCCATCGCCACGCTCACCAGCTGTCCGAGAATTGCCCGAACGCCCTGCTCGTACGCATCCATCGCTCCCGGCAAACGTAAGCCTGGCCGGGCAGCACCGAGATCGCCCAGCGTCTCCGCGATGCGCTGCGGATTGCAGGCAAGATCGAACAGGCGTTCGATGCGTTCAAGGCACGTCTGCGCAACCGGAATTAACCCCGGGCTGAGGATCACGGTCAGCGTATGGGTGGCGATATCCGGCGTCACGCGGAAGATCCCCTGATGTCCTTCGCAGGCAAAACTGCGTTCGTAGTAGTCGTGCGTGACGGTTTCAATGCCCGTTACCGCACGCGCGCCAAGAAAGCCAAACATCCACTGCCAGTCATAAGGGGGAAGCCAGGTGAGGGTATACATCGTTACTCCTTTTTTAGTGTTATCAGCATAAACGGAAAGACCCTGTATTGCCTTGCTTTCATATTCCTGTTGTCGCCATGCAGACATTTCGTTAAAGTCTCGCCCCTTCTCACTGGCATGGGGATTCATCGTGTTTATTGGATTTGACTACGGTACGGCAAACTGCTCGGTTGCGATTATGCAAAACGGGCAGCCACGGCTCCTGAAAATGGAAAAAGAGAGCACGTTGCTGCCGTCTATGCTCTGCGCACCGACGCGTGAAGCGGTGAGCGAATGGCTGTTTCGTCACCATCAGGTTCCGGCCACGGCGGCGGAGACCCAGGCGCTGCTGCGCCGGGCGGTCAGCTTTAACCGCGAGGAAGACATCGACGTTACGCCGTCCAGCGTGCAGTTCGGTCTCTCTTCGCTCGGGCATTACATTGAAGACCCGGAAGAGGTCTACTTCGTTAAGTCACCAAAATCCTTCCTCGGTGCCAGCGGCCTGAAGCCGCAGCAGGTCGCGCTGTTCGAAGACCTGGTGTGCGCGATGATGCTGCATATTCGTCATCAGGCGCAGACGCAGGTCTCCGATGCGATTACCCAGGCGGTGATTGGCCGTCCGATCAACTTCCAGGGGCTGGGCGGCGACGAGGCCAACCAGCAGGCACAGGGGATCCTTGAACGCGCGGCGCACCGCGCAGGCTTCCGCGACGTGGTGTTTCAGTATGAGCCCGTTGCCGCGGGCCTGGACTTTGAAGCCACGTTGACGGAAGAGACGCGCGTATTAGTCGTGGACATCGGCGGGGGCACGACGGACTGCTCGCTGCTGCTAATGGGCCCGCAGTGGCATAACCGTCGCGATCGTGAAAACAGCCTGCTCGGGCATAGCGGCTGCCGCGTAGGCGGTAACGATCTCGATATCGCGCTGGCATTTAAGAGCCTGATGCCGCTGCTCGGCATGGGCGGCCAAACGGAAAAAGGCATCGCTCTGCCGATCCTGCCGTGGTGGAACGCGATTGCCATCAACGATGTGCCTGCGCAAAGTGATTTTTACAGCACCGCCAACGGCCGCTTCCTGAACGATCTGGTGCGTGATGCGCAGGACGGCGAAAAAGTCGCCCTGCTCTATAAAGTGTGGCGCCAGCGTCTGAGCTACCGCGTGGTGCGTACCGCGGAAGAGAGCAAAATCGCCCTTTCCGACCGTACTGAGCATGCAGTCTCCTTACCGTTTATCAGCAACGATCTGGCCACCGCGATTTCTCAGGACGGGCTGGAGGCGGCGCTCGCGCAGCCGCTGCAGCGCATTCTGGAACAGGTGCAGCTGGCGCTGGAGAATGGCAAAGAGAAGCCGGACGTTATCTACCTGACCGGGGGTAGCGCCCGTTCGCCGCTGATCAAGAAAGCGCTGGCGGAACAGCTGCCGGGTATTCCGATTGCGGGTGGAGATGACTTTGGCTCCGTTACCGCAGGGCTGGCACGCTGGGCGCAGGTGATGTTTAGCTAGTGTCGTTGCGGTGCGGTCTGGTGCCCTCACCCCGGCCCTCTCCCACAGGGAGAGGGAGAAAACACCCAAAACGGCAACGGATGTTGCCGTTTTGCGTTTACCTCCATTCAGACCATTCCTGACAGTCTTCCATATTTCCTCCATTTTTCCGCTGTGTTAGCTGACTAAACTAGTATCATTCCCCGAAGTCTTCAGGATGAGAACGTATAACGATGAAAGGCAGTAACAAATCCCGCTGGGCAATCGCCGCTGGCATCATTGTGGTGGTCCTTGGCGCCGCCTGGTACTGGCACAGTCAATCCGCGAATTCCGCCGCACCCGCTGATGCCACCAGCCAGGCACAGCGCCCGGCAGGCGGAGGGCGCCACGGTATGCGCGGCGGCGCGCTGGCGCCGGTCCAGGCGGCGACGGCGGTGAATAAAGCCGTTCCTCGCTATCTCACAGGTCTCGGGACCATTACCGCCGCCAACACAGCCACGGTACGCAGCCGCGTCGACGGCCAGCTGATGGCTATTCACTTCCAGGAAGGACAGCAGGTTAAAGCGGGCGATCTGCTGGCCGAAATCGACCCGAGCCAGTTTAAGGTCGCCCTCGCCCAGGCGCAGGGGCAGCTCGCGAAAGACAACGCGACCCTCGCCAACGCCCGTCGCGATCTGGCCCGCTACCAGCAGCTGGTGAAAACCAACCTCGTGTCTCGTCAGGAGCTGGATACCCAGCAGTCGCTGGTCAGCGAAACGCAGGGCACCATCAAAGCCGACGAAGCCGCGGTGGCCAGCGCCCAGCTGCAGTTGGACTGGAGCCGCATCACCGCGCCGATTGACGGACGCGTGGGCCTGAAACAGGTCGATATCGGCAACCAAATCTCCAGCGGCGACACCACGGGCATCGTGGTGATCACCCAGACCCACCCGATCGATTTAGTCTTTACCCTGCCGGAAAGCGACATTGCGACGGTAGTGCAGGCGCAAAAAGCCGGTAAAGGCCTGGTGGTGGAAGCCTGGGACCGCACCAACAAGCAGAAATTAAGTGAAGGGTCTCTGCTCAGTCTGGATAACCAGATCGACACCACCACCGGCACCATCAAGCTGAAGGCGCGCTTTAACAACCAGGACGATGCCCTCTTCCCGAACCAGTTCGTCAATGCGCGCATGCTGGTCGCGACTGAAGAAAACGCGGTGGTGATCCCCACCGCTGCGCTGCAGATGGGTAACGAAGGCAACTTCGTCTGGGTGCTTAACAGCGACAATAAGGTCAGCAAACACCTAGTGAAAACCGGTATTCAGGACAGCCAGACGGTGGTCATCAGCGCAGGCCTTTCCGCAGGCGACCGCGTAGTCACCGACGGCATTGACCGTCTGACCGAAGGGGCCAAAGTGGAAGTGGTTGAACCTGCGAAACAGGGAGCGACCTCCTGATGCAGGTTATGCCCCCAGGCTCTACAGGTGGGCCGTCACGCCTGTTTATCCTCCGTCCAGTCGCCACCACGCTGCTGATGGTGGCGATCCTGCTCGCCGGGATTATCGGCTATCGCTTCCTGCCCGTGTCGGCGCTGCCGGAGGTGGATTACCCCACCATTCAGGTTGTGACGCTGTATCCAGGCGCCAGCCCGGACGTGGTGACGTCCGCCATTACCGCCCCGCTGGAGCGCCAGTTCGGCCAGATGTCGGGGCTAAAACAGATGTCCTCCCAGAGTTCAGGCGGGGCGTCCGTCGTGACGCTGCAGTTCCAGCTGACGCTGTCGCTGGACGTCGCCGAGCAGGAGGTACAGGCCGCCATCAACGCCGCCACCAACCTGCTGCCGTCGGACCTGCCTAACCCGCCGGTCTACAGCAAGGTGAACCCGGCGGATCCGCCGATCATGACGCTTGCCGTCACCTCCTCCGCCATGCCGATGACCCAGGTCGAGGATATGGTCGAAACGCGCGTGGCGCAGAAGATTTCACAGGTCTCCGGCGTCGGCCTCGTCACCCTCGCGGGCGGCCAGCGCCCGGCGGTGCGCGTCAAGCTTAACGCGCAGGCCATCGCCGCGCTGGGACTCACCAGCGAAACCATCCGCAGCGCCATCAGCAATGCCAACGTCAACTCGGCGAAGGGCTCGCTGGACGGCCCAACCCGCGCCGTGACGCTTTCGGCGAACGACCAGATGCAGTCCGCCGATGAATACCGTCAGCTGATTATCGCCTACCAGAACGGTGCGCCGGTTCGTCTGGGCGACATCGCCACTGTAGAACAAGGTGCCGAAAACAGCTGGCTCGGCGCCTGGGCCAACAAACAGCAGGCGATCGTGATGAACGTGCAGCGCCAGCCGGGGGCGAACATTATCGAAACCGCCGACAGCATCCGCACCATGCTGCCGCAGCTGATCGAAAGCCTGCCGAAATCGGTCAGCGTGAAGGTGCTTTCCGACCGCACCACCAACATTCGTGCGTCGGTCACCGACACCCAGTTTGAGCTGATGCTGGCGATTGCGCTGGTGGTGATGATCATTTATCTGTTCCTGCGCAACGTTCCGGCAACCATTATTCCCGCCGTCGCCGTGCCGCTCTCGCTGGTCGGCACCTTTGCGGTGATGGTGTTCCTCGATTTTTCGATCAACAACCTGACGCTGATGGCGCTCACCATCGCCACCGGGTTCGTTGTGGACGACGCCATCGTCGTCATCGAGAACATCTCGCGCTATATCGAGAAAGGCGAAAAACCGCTGGCCGCCGCGCTGAAAGGCGCGGGCGAAATCGGCTTTACCATTATCTCGCTGACCTTCTCGCTGATTGCGGTGCTGATCCCGCTGCTGTTTATGGGCGATATCGTCGGGCGGCTGTTCCGCGAGTTTGCCGTGACGCTAGCGGTCGCCATTTTGATCTCCGCCGTGGTGTCGCTGACCCTGACGCCGATGATGTGCGCCCGCATGCTGAGCCACGAGTCCCTGCGCAAGCAAAACCGCTTCTCGCGCGCCTCCGAACGCGTGTTTGAGCGGATTATTGCCGCCTACGGTCGCGTGCTGGCGAAAGTCCTCAACCACCCGTGGGCCACGCTCGGCGTGGCGCTCGGCACGCTGGCGCTCAGCGTGATGCTGTGGATTTTCATTCCGAAAGGCTTCTTCCCGATCCAGGACAACGGCATTATTCAGGGCACGCTTCAGGCCCCGCAGTCGGTCTCCTTCGCCAATATGGCGCAGCGCCAGCAGCAGGTGTCTGAGATTGTTATGAAAGATCCGGCGGTCGAGAGCCTGACCTCCTACGTGGGCGTCGACGGTACTAACCCGTCGCTCAACAGCGCGCGTCTGCAGATCAACCTTAAGCCGCTGGATGAGCGCGACGATCGCGTCAACGCCGTCATTGCGCGGCTGCAAAACGCCGTGGCCCGCGTGCCGGGCGTTGAGCTTTACCTGCAGCCGATTCAGGATTTGACCATCGATACCCAGGTCAGCCGCACGCAGTACCAGTTCACGCTGCAGGCCACCACGCTGGATGCCCTCAGCACCTGGGTACCGCAACTGGTGAACAAGCTTAATACCCTGCCACAGCTCTCCGACGTCAGCAGCGACTGGCAGGACAAAGGGCTGGCGGCGTACGTGAACGTCAACCGCGATACCGCGAGCCGTCTGGGCATTACCATGTCGGATGTGGACAACGCCCTGTACAACGCCTTCGGTCAGCGCCTGATCTCCACCATCTACACCCAGGCCAACCAGTACCGCGTGGTGCTGGAGCACAACACGGAGAACACGCCCGGCCTGGCGGGGCTGGACTCGGTGCGCCTGACCAGCAAAGACGGCGGCATTGTGCCGCTGAGCGCTATCGCCACGGTGGAAGAGCGCTATACCCCGCTGTCGATCAACCATCTGGATCAGTTCCCGTCCACCACCATCTCCTTCAACGTGCCGGACAATTACTCTCTCGGTGAAGCGGTGGAAGCCATTCAGGCGGCTGAAAAAGAGCTCAGCTTCCCGTCCGACATTCAGACCCAGTTCCAGGGCAGCACCCTGGCGTTCCAGGCCGCGCTGGGCAACACCATCTGGCTGATCGTCGCGGCGGTTGTGGCGATGTACATCGTGCTCGGCGTGCTGTACGAAAGCTTTATCCACCCGATCACCATCCTCTCTACCCTGCCGACGGCGGGCGTGGGGGCACTGCTGGCATTAATGCTGGCGGGCAGCGAGCTGGACGTGATTGCCATCATCGGCATCATCCTGCTTATCGGTATCGTGAAGAAAAACGCCATCATGATGATCGACTTCGCCCTGGCCGCCGAGCGCGAGCAGGGCATGTCGCCGCGTGATGCGATTTTCCAGGCCTGCCTGCTGCGTTTTCGCCCTATCCTGATGACCACGCTGGCCGCCCTGCTGGGCGCACTGCCGCTGATGCTCAGCACCGGCGTCGGCGCGGAGCTGCGCCGTCCGCTGGGTATCGGCATGGTCGGCGGTCTGCTGGTGAGCCAGGTGCTGACGCTCTTTACTACGCCTGTGATCTACCTGCTGTTTGACCGCCTGGCGCTGTGGACCAAAAGCCGCTTCCCGAAACGTGAAGAGGAGGCATAAGTGAAGTTTTTCGCCCTCTTCATTTATCGCCCGGTGGCGACGATCTTAATCTCGCTCGCCATTACCCTCTGCGGCGTGCTGGGCTTCCGGCTGCTTCCGGTGGCGCCCCTGCCGCAGGTGGATTTCCCGGTGATCATGGTCAGCGCCTCGCTGCCGGGCGCCTCGCCGGAAACCATGGCCTCGTCCGTTGCCACGCCGCTGGAGCGTTCGCTCGGGCGGATTGCGGGGATCAACGAGATGACCTCCAGCAGCTCGCTGGGCAGCACGCGCATCATTCTGGAGTTCAGCTTCGACCGGGATATTAACGGTGCGGCGCGCGACGTGCAGGCGGCCATCAACGCCGCACAAAGCCTGCTGCCGAGCGGGATGCCGAGCCGCCCAACCTACCGCAAGGCCAACCCGTCCGACGCGCCGATCATGATCCTGACGCTGACCTCGGATACGTACTCGCAGGGGCAGCTGTACGACTTTGCGTCTACCCAGCTGGCGCAGACAATCTCACAAATTAACGGCGTCGGTGACGTGAGCGTCGGCGGGAGCTCCCTGCCCGCCGTGCGCATAGGGTTAAACCCGCAGGCGCTGTTCAACCAGGGCGTGTCGCTGGACGACGTGCGCTCCGCCATCAGCAACGCCAACGTGCGTAAACCGCAGGGGGCGATTGAGGACAACAGCCACCGCTGGCAGATCCACACTAACGACGAGCTGAAAACCGCGGCGGAATATCAGCCGCTCATTATTCACTACAACAACGGCGCGGCGGTGCGCTTAAGCGACGTGGCCAGCGTCACCGACTCGGTGCAGGACGTGCGCAACGCCGGGATGACCAACGCCAAACCGGCCATTCTGCTGATGATCCGCAAGCTGCCGGAAGCGAACATTATTGAGACGGTGAACAGCATTCGCGCCCGTCTTCCGGACCTGCAGCAGACCATCCCGGCAGCAATCGATCTGCAAATTGCCCAGGATCGCTCCCCGACCATTCGCGCCTCGCTGGAAGAGGTGGAGCAAACGCTGGTGATCTCCGTCGCGCTGGTGATCCTGGTGGTCTTCCTGTTCCTGCGATCCGGCCGCGCGACGCTGATCCCGGCGGTGGCCGTGCCGGTATCGCTGATCGGTACCTTTGCCGCCATGTATCTGTGCGGCTTTAGCCTCAACAACCTGTCGCTGATGGCCCTGACGATTGCCACCGGCTTCGTAGTGGATGACGCCATCGTGGTGCTGGAGAACATTTCCCGCCACCTGGAAGCGGGCGTGAAGCCGCTGCAGGCTGCCCTGCAGGGCACGCGCGAGGTGGGCTTTACGGTGCTCTCCATGAGCCTGTCGCTGGTGGCGGTATTCCTGCCGCTGCTGCTGATGGGCGGTCTGCCGGGCCGGCTACTGCGCGAGTTTGCCGTCACCCTCTCCATCGCCATCGGCATTTCGCTGGTTATCTCCTTAACGCTGACGCCAATGATGTGCGGCTGGATGCTCAAGCGCAGCAAACCGCACTCGCAGCCGCGCCGCAAAGGCTTTGGCCGTTTCCTGATGGCGATGCAGGAGGGCTATGGCAAATCGCTGAAGTGGGTGCTGAACCATACCCGACTGGTTGGCCTGGTGCTGATAGGCACCATCGTGCTCAACGTCTGGATGTACATCACCATCCCGAAAACCTTCTTCCCGGAGCAGGACACCGGCGTGCTGATGGGCGGGATTCAGGCGGACCAGAGCATTTCGTTCCAGGCCATGCGTGGCAAGCTCCAGGACTTTATGAAGATCATTCGTGAAGACAAAGCCGTGGATAACGTGACCGGCTTTACCGGCGGGTCACGCGTTAACAGCGGTATGATGTTTATTACCCTGAAACCGCGCGGTGAGCGCAACGAAACCGCCCAGCAGGTGATTGACCGCCTGCGGGTGAAGCTCGCCAAAGAGCCGGGGGCAAACCTGTTTTTGATGGCCGTTCAGGATATCCGCGTCGGCGGGCGACAGGCGAACGCCAGCTATCAGTATACGTTGCTCTCGGACGATTTAGCCGCCCTGCGCGAGTGGGAGCCGAAGATCCGCAAGGCGCTGGCCGCCCTGCCGGAGCTGGCGGACGTCAACTCCGATCAGCAGGACAACGGCGCCGAGATGGCCCTGACCTACGACCGTGAAACCATGTCGCGGCTGGGCATCAACGTTGAAGCCGCCAACAGCCTGCTGAACAACGCCTTCGGCCAGCGCGAGATCTCCACCATCTACCAGCCGATGAACCAGTACAAGGTGGTGATGGAAGTTGACCCTCGCTATACCCAGGACATCAGCGCCCTGGACAAGATGTTTGTGATTAACAACGACGGCAAGGCGATTCCGCTCTCCTATTTCGCCAGCTGGCAGCCTGCCAACGCGCCGCTGTCGGTGAACCATCAGGGGCTTTCGGCGGCGTCGACCATCTCGTTTAACCTGCCAGTTGGTTCGTCGCTTTCTGAAGCCAGCGACGCGATCAACCGCGCGATGACCCAGCTTGGCGTGCCGTCCACCGTGCGCGGCAGCTTTGCCGGGACCGCGCAGGTGTTCCAGGAGACGATGAACTCGCAGGTGATTTTGATTCTGGCCGCCATCGCAACGGTCTATATTGTGCTGGGCGTGCTGTATGAGAGCTACGTGCACCCGCTAACCATCCTTTCGACGCTGCCGTCGGCGGGCGTGGGGGCACTGCTGGCGCTGGAGCTGTTCGGCGCGCCGTTCAGCCTTATCGCGCTCATCGGGATCATGCTATTAATCGGCATCGTGAAGAAAAACGCCATCATGATGGTGGACTTCGCGCTGGATGCCCAGCGCAACGGCAACCTCTCGCCGGAAGAGGCGATCTTCCAGGCCTGCCTGCTGCGCTTCCGTCCGATTATGATGACCACCCTGGCGGCGCTGTTTGGCGCGCTGCCGCTGGTTATCTCGGGCGGCGACGGCTCGGAGCTGCGCCAGCCGCTGGGGATCACCATTGTCGGCGGCCTGGTCATGAGCCAGCTGCTGACGCTTTACACCACGCCGGTGGTCTATCTGTTCTTCGACCGCCTGCGGCTGCGCTTTTCGCGTAAAAACAGAACCACGGTGACTGAGTAGATGACCGATCTCCCCGCTAACGTTCGCTGGCAGTTATGGATAGTCGCCTTCGGCTTCTTTATGCAGTCGCTGGATACGACCATCGTCAACACCGCCCTCCCCTCCATGGCGAAAAGCCTGGGGGAGAGCCCGCTGCATATGCACATGGTGATTGTCTCCTACGTGCTGACGGTTGCCGTGATGCTGCCCGCCAGCGGCTGGCTGGCCGATAAGGTCGGCGTGCGGAATATCTTCTTTACCGCCATCGTGCTGTTTACCACCGGCTCGCTGTTTTGCGCCCAGGCCAATACCCTCGACCAGCTGGTGATGGCGCGCGTGCTGCAGGGCATCGGCGGGGCGATGATGGTCCCCGTCGGGCGGTTAACGGTGATGAAGATTGTGCCGCGTGAGCAGTACATGGCCGCGATGACCTTTGTCACCCTGCCCGGTCAGGTGGGGCCGCTGCTGGGCCCGGCGCTCGGCGGCATTCTAGTAGAGTACGCCTCCTGGCACTGGATCTTCTTAATCAATCTTCCTGTTGGCATCATCGGCGCCATCGCCACCCTGACGCTGATGCCGAACTACAAAATGCAGACGCGGCGCTTTGATTTCTTTGGCTTTATTCTGCTGGCTGCGGGCATGGCCACGCTTACCCTGGCGCTCGACGGGCAAAAAGGTCTGGGGATTTCGCCCCTGACGCTCGGGCTCCTGATCGCGCTCGGCGTTACCGCCATACTCTGGTACCTGTGGCATGCCAGAGGTAACGATAAGGCGCTGTTCAGCCTGAACCTGTTTAAAAACCCTACCTACCGCCTTGGCCTGTTCGGCAGCTTCGCCGGGCGCGTCGGCAGCGGCATGCTGCCGTTTATGACGCCCATTTTCCTGCAAATCGGCATGGGATTTTCGCCGTTCCACGCGGGCCTGATGATGATCCCGATGGTGCTCGGCAGCATGGGAATGAAGCGCATCGTGGTGCAGGTCGTGAACCGTTTTGGCTACCGTCACGTGCTGGTCACCGCCACGCTGGGGCTGTCGCTGGTGAGTCTGCTGTTTATGGCCGTAGCGCTGATGGGCTGGTACTACGTTCTGCCGCTGGTGCTGTTCTGCCAGGGGATCGTCAACTCCATGCGCTTCTCGTCGATGAATACCCTGACGCTGAAGGACCTGCCGGACGATCTGGCGAGCAGCGGCAACAGCCTGCTGTCGATGATCATGCAGCTCTCAATGAGCGTCGGGGTGACTATCGCGGGCTTACTGCTCGGCATGTACGGCCAGCACCACCTCAGCGTCGACACGCCGGTGGCGCATCAGGTCTTTTTGTATACCTATCTCAGCATGGCGGTCATCATCGCCCTGCCCGCTTTCATCTTCGCCAGAGTGCCGGATGATACCAGCAAGAACGTCGTCATCAGGCGCGGCAAAAGGAGTGGCTCATGAAATTCTGGCGTCCGGGCATTACCGGCAAGCTCTTTGTGGCGATATTTGCCACCTGTATCGTCCTGCTGATCACCATGCACTGGGCGGTGCGGATCAGCTTTGAGCGCGGTTTTATTGATTATATCAAGCATGGCAATGAACAGCGTTTACAGGGCTTAAGCGATGCGCTGAGTGAACAGTACGCCCAGCACGGCAACTGGCGTTTTCTGCGCAATAACGACCGCTTTATTTTCCAGGTCCTGCGCTCGCTGGAGCACGATACCGGTGACGATCGCCCGGGGCCAGGCATGCCGCCGCACGGCTGGCGCACCCAGTTCTGGGTGATTGACCAGGACATGCGCACGCTGGTGGGACCGCGCGCGCCGATACCGCCGGACGGCACCCGTCGTGCGATCAAAGTCAACAATGCGACAGTCGGCTGGGTTATCGCCTCTCCGGTGGAACGCCTGACGCGCAACACCGACATCAACTTTGACCGCCAGCAGCGTCGCACAAGCTGGCTGATTGTCGCCCTCTCCACCCTGCTCGCCGCGCTCGCCACCTTCCCGCTGGCGCGCGGTCTGCTCGCCCCGGTGAAACGCCTGGTGGAAGGCACGCACAAGCTCGCCGCCGGGGATTTCACCACCCGCGTCGATACCCGAAGCCAGGACGAACTGGGCAAGCTGGCGCAGGACTTTAACCAGCTCGCCAGCACGCTGGAGAAGAACCAGCAGATGCGCCGCGACTTTATGGCCGATATTTCCCACGAGCTGCGCACGCCGCTGGCGGTGCTGCGCGGCGAGCTGGAGGCCATTCAGGACGGCGTGCGCCAGTTTACGCCCGAATCGGTGGCCTCTCTGCAGGCAGAGGTGGGCACGCTCACCAAGCTGGTGGATGACCTCCACCAGCTCTCCATGTCCGACGAAGGCGCGCTGGCCTACCAGAAAGCGCCGGTGGATGTGATTAATATTCTGGAAGTGATCAGCGGCGCCTTCCGCGAGCGGTTTGCCAGCCGAGATCTGAAAATTGACCTCTCCCTGCCGGACAGCGCGGTGGTGTTTGGCGACAAGGACCGGCTGATGCAGCTGTTCAACAATCTGCTGGAAAACAGCCTGCGCTACACCGACGGCGGCGGCGGGCTGCATATCTCCGGCAGGCAGGAAAACGGGCGTTTTGCCCTCACCTTCGCCGATTCCGCCCCGGGCGTGCAGGACGCGCAGCTGGAAAAACTGTTTGAACGTTTCTACCGTACCGAAGGTTCCCGCAACCGCGCCAGCGGCGGTTCGGGTCTGGGGCTGGCGATTTGCGTTAACATCGTCGAGGCGCATAATGGCACGATCCGCGCCGCCCATTCGCCTTTTGGCGGGGTTAGCATTACAGTAGAGTTACCTCTGGAACGGGATTTATCGAGAGAAGTATGACCGAGTTACCGATTGACGAAAATACGCCGCGCATTTTGATTGTGGAAGACGAACCCAAGCTGGGACAGCTGCTGATCGACTATTTACGCGCGGCCAGCTATGCCCCGTCGCTGATCAGCCACGGCGACCAGGTGCTGCCGTACGTGCGCCAGACCCCGCCGGATCTGATCCTGCTGGATTTAATGCTGCCGGGCGTTGACGGACTGACCCTGTGCCGAGAAGTTCGCCGCTTCTCCGACGTGCCGATCGTCATGGTCACCGCCAAAATTGAAGAGATTGACCGCCTGCTGGGGCTCGAAATCGGCGCGGACGACTACATCTGCAAGCCCTACAGCCCGCGCGAGGTGGTCGCCCGCGTAAAAACCATTCTGCGCCGCTGCAGGCCGCAGCGCGAGCTTCAGGTGCTGGACGCCGAAAGCCCGCTGATTGTCGACGAAAGCCGCTTCCAGGCGAGCTGGCGCAGCAAGCTGCTGGACCTGACGCCTGCGGAGTTCCGCCTGCTGAAAACCCTCTCCCACGAGCCGGGAAAAGTCTTCTCCCGCGAACAGCTGCTGAACCACCTGTATGACGATTATCGCGTGGTGACCGACCGCACCATCGACAGCCATATCAAAAACCTGCGCCGCAAGCTGGAGGCGCTGGACGCCGAGCAGTCGTTTATTCGCGCGGTGTATGGCGTGGGGTATCGCTGGGAAGCGGATGCGTGCAGGATTGCGTGACCTTTCGACGAAGGAACCCGCCCTAAGGCGGGTTTTTCTTTTCTGGAATCAATTCAGGAATCAACCATACTCTTTTTACCGGTTCGCTTACTGATAACTGGTGCCTCTCATTTTACTTTCGATCAAGGAGTTCCTATGTCTGGTTGGTTCGAATTAAGTAAAAGCAGTGATGGTCAGTACAGGTTTGTGCTGAAAGCGGGTAACGGAGAGATCATTCTTACCAGCGAGCTTTACACCAGTAAAAGTGCCGCCGAAAACGGTATTGCCTCCGTACGCACGAACAGCCCCCTGGACGAGCGCTATGAGAAGAAAACAGCTTCTAACGGTAAGTTCCATTTCAATCTCAAGGCGGGCAATCATCAGGTGATTGGCAGCAGCCAGCTTTATGCAACGGAACAGTCGCGTGATAAGGGCATAGCCTCGGTCAAAACTAACGGGTCTACTCAGACGGTAAAAGACAACACCTGACAGCACGACGCGCGCCGGGAGAGCGGTGACGCGACCCGGCGCTTTACCTCCCCGCCCCGCAGCGCTACAATGCCCGCCCTTAAAGTGGGGGATCTCCCCTTACCGCTGCACCTGGTGCCGCGGATCTGACCTGTCATCAGAACGAGAACAAACATGTTTAAACCGGAACTCCTTTCCCCGGCGGGAACGCTGCAAAATATGCGTTACGCTTTCGCCTATGGCGCCGATGCTGTCTACGCGGGCCAGCCGCGCTACTCGCTGCGCGTACGTAACAACGAATTCAACCACGAGAACCTGCAGCTCGGCATCAACGAAGCGCATGCCCTGGGCAAGAAATTCTACGTGGTGGTCAACATCGCGCCGCACAACGCCAAGCTGAAAACGTTCATCCGTGACCTGAAGCCGGTGGTGGATATGGGGCCGGACGCGCTGATCATGTCGGACCCGGGTTTAATCATGCTGGTTCGGGAGAACTTCCCGGAGATGGATATTCACCTCTCCGTACAGGCTAACGCCGTCAACTGGGCGACGGTGAAGTTCTGGAAGCAGATGGGGCTGACCCGCGTCATTCTGTCTCGCGAATTGTCCCTTGAAGAGATCGAAGAGATCCGCACCCAGGTGCCGGATATGGAAATCGAAATCTTCGTCCACGGTGCGCTGTGCATGGCCTACTCTGGCCGCTGCCTGCTCTCCGGCTATATCAACAAGCGCGACCCGAACCAGGGCACCTGCACCAACGCCTGCCGCTGGGAATATAACGTCCAGGAAGGCAAAGAGGATGACATCGGCAACATCGTCCACAAGCATGAACCGATCCCGGTGACCAACGTTGAGCCGACGCTGGGCATCGGCGCGCCAACCGACAGCGTGTTTATGATTGAAGAAGCCAAACGTCCGGGCGAGTACATGACCGCCTTTGAAGACGAGCACGGCACCTACATCATGAACTCGAAAGATCTGCGCGCCATCGCCCACGTCGAGCGTCTGACCCAGATGGGCGTGCACTCCCTGAAGATTGAAGGCCGCACCAAATCCTATTACTACTGCGCGCGTACTGCGCAGGTATACCGCAAAGCCATCGACGATGCGGCAGCCGGTAAACCGTTCGATACCAGCCTGCTGGAAACTCTGGAAGGCCTGGCGCATCGCGGCTATACCGAAGGCTTCCTGCGCCGTCATACCCACGACGACTACCAGAACTACGAGCACGGCTACTCCGTTTCCGAGCGCCAGCAGTTTGTCGGTGACTTCACCGGCGAGCGCAAAGGCGCGCTGGCGGCCGTCGCGGTAAAAAACAAGTTCACCAAAGGCGACAGCCTGGAGCTGATGACCCCGCAGGGCAACATGAACTTCACGCTGGAACATCTGGAAAACGGTAAAGGTGAAATGATTGAGGTGGCACCGGGTGACGGTCATACCGTCTGGCTGCCGGTTCCTGAAGAGGTGGAGCTGAAATTCGCCCTGCTGATGCGTAACTTCAACGGTGAAAGCACCCGAAACCCACACGGCAAATAGTCAATCAGGGAAATTTTTTCGCGCTGGGATAATTCTTAGAATCGGATCACATACCGCTTCGTTCAATACGGGTATTATCCCCCCGCTGAAAAACATAACCCATAAATGCTAGCTGTACCAGGAACCACCTCCTTAGCCTGCGTAATCTCCCTTACGCGGGCTTATTTTTTGCCTTCTCTCTCCTCAATCCAGGCAATGAGTTCGTCGATTTGCTTCTCTGAGAACACGGCGATCCCATGCTCTGCGAGCAACGATGCCGCAACCCCCCTCCCCGCTTTATGTATTCCGCGAAACGATCCGTCATAAATAAACTCACTGCCGCACGTTGGGCTGCCATCGGTTAACAATGCTGCGCTACACCCCGACTCCTGAGCAGCGCGTAGCGCAAGCCAGGCTGCAAGCTGATACTGCTCAGTCACGTCCTGCCCGGTATTTTCAATAATTCTGGCTTGCCCGCGCATTACGTCTTTGCCATCAGCAGACATAATCTCTGCCGGAGGACGAGGTACAGGCAGCCCGGCAGCCAATTCAGGGCAGTGGATAACCAGTCGTTGTTCCTGCTGCCAGCGAGCGAGTCGCTCGTTCATTCTCGCTTTTTCACTTCCGTTATAACGAACCCTGAAGCCCATCAGGCACGCGCTTACCAAAATTTTATTCATCATCACTTTCCTGTGATTACGTTAATATCATCGCTGGAGTGTAACGCGCTTTCATGCCTATTTTTTCCCTTTCATCCTGTTCTTACCCGCTTTTTTCCTCTCTGCTATACACTCTTACTAACGCTAAAAAAGGGAGCAGCGCGGATGGCAACCTATCAAGACAGTTTATTGATTCTCAATGGCAAAAGTGCGGGCAACGATCTGCTGCGTCAGGCAATTCAAGGTTTGCGTGACGACGGCGCGCGCATCCACGTAAGGGTAACATGGGAAAAAGGCGACGCGGCACGCTATATCAATGAAGCCCTCGGGCTTGGCGTCAACACTATCATTTCCGGCGGCGGCGATGGCACCATCAATGAGATCGCGTCAGCGCTGATCGACCTGCCCCCGGCAAACCGCCCGGTGATGGGTATTTTACCGCTCGGTACCGCCAATGATTTTGCCACCAGCGCTGGGATCCCCGAGGAGTTAGAGAAGGCGCTTCAGCTGGCGATCCTCGGCAAGGCCACCGCTGTGGATATTGCGCAGGTGAATGATAAAACCTGCTTTATCAATATGGCGACCGGCGGGTTTGGCACACGCATCACCAGCGAAACGCCGGAAAAGCTGAAGGCGGCGCTGGGCGGCGTGTCGTATCTCATCCACGGTCTAATGCGCATGGACACCCTCAAGCCTGACCGCTGCGAAATTCGCGGCGAGGATTTTCAGTGGCAGGGTGACGCGCTGGTGATTGGCATTGGCAATGGTCGTCAGGCAGGCGGTGGGCAGCAGCTCTGCCCGGAGGCGCTGATCAATGACGGCCAGCTACAGCTGCGTATTTTTACGGGCGACGGCCTGCTGCCCGCGCTGTTTACCACGCTGACGCAGCCGGAAGAGAGTCCGAATATCATTGACGGTAAATCCGCATGGTTTGAAGTGAATGCGCCGCACGGGATGACGTTTAACCTCGACGGAGAGCCGCTGAGCGGAACACAGTTCCGCATTGAGGTGTTGCCCGGCGCGCTGCAGTGTCGGCTGCCGCCGGACTGTGTGCTTTTGCGCTGATGTTTCACACGGTGCGCGGTGATGCCCTCACCCCAACCCTCTCCCACAGGGAGAGGGAGATGGAGGCGTCAGGCAATCGTGACTTTACTGTCCAGATAGACGTCCTGCACCGCATTGATCAGCTTCACGCCGTCGGCCATCGATTTCTTAAACGCCTTACGGCCAAGGATCAGCCCCATGCCGCCCGCGCGTTTGTTGATAACCGCCGTACGCACCGCGTCTGACAGGTCGGTATCACCGCCCGCCGCGCCGCCGGAGTTAATCAGCCCCGCACGGCCCATGTAGCAGTTCGCCAGCTGGTAGCGCACCAGATCGATCGGGTTATCGCTGGTCAGCTTGCTGTATACGCGGTCATCGGTATAGCCAAAGTTCACCGCTTTGTATCCGCCGTTATTCTCGGCCATTTTCTGCTTCACAATATCTGCGCCGATGGTCGCCGCCAGGTGGTTCGCCTGCCCGGTCAGGTCGGCCGACACGTGGTAATCCACGCCGTCTTTCTTGAACGCATTGTTGCGCAGATACGCCCACAGTACGGTGACCATGCCCAGCTCGTGCGCGCGTTCAAAGGCCGCGGAGATCTCTTCAATCTGACGACGCGACTGCTCAGAACCGAAATAGATGGTCGCCCCTACCGCCATCGCCCCCATATTGAACGCCTGCTCGACGCTGGCGTAGAGGGTCTGGTCATATTCAGTAGGGTAGCTCAGAGTTTCGTTGTGGTTGAGCTTCACAAGGAACGGAATGCGGTGGGCATAGCGACGCGAAACCGAAGCCAGCACGCCGTAGGTGGAGGCTACACAGTTACAGCCCGCTTCAATCGCCAGCTCAACAATGTTCTTCGGATCGAAGTAGAGCGGATTCGCCGCAAAAGAGGCGCCCGCCGAGTGCTCGACGCCCTGGTCTACCGGCAGAATAGAGAGATACCCGGTGCCGCCGAGCCGCCCGGTGTTGTAGAGCGTCTGCATATTTCGCAGGACCGCAGGCGGACGGTTGTTATCGATCATCACGCGATCAACGTAGTCATGACCAGGCAGATACAGCTGGTCGGCTGGAATGGTCATACAACGATGCTGTAAAAGGCTGTCGGCGTCTTTGCCAAGCAACTGCGCAATATCAGTCATGTGATACTCCCGTAAGTCCGACGTCGTGTCGGTGTGTGTTTATCCAGTCCCATCTTTTATGGGCAGACTAAGCCTGGTACCGACTTAACAGATTTTCCACCCTTTGCATTTTTTTTCAGCACAATCTGCTGGCTCGATTCGTGTACAACAAAACTGTTACATTGATCAAACAATCGCCGCAAAGGTATTTAAAAGGTATTATTAAGTGGTATGTTAAAGGCGTACCCTCTCTGACATGCAGGATTAAAAAATGAAAACGAAAGTCCAACTGTCATTCATGATGTTTGTTGAATGGTTTATCTGGGGCGCGTGGTTTGTGCCGCTGTGGCTGTGGCTGAGCAAAAGCGGTTTTACCGCCGGGGAAATTGGCTGGTCTTACGCCTGTACCGCCATTGCCGCTATCCTCTCACCGATTCTGGTCGGCTCGCTGACGGACCGCTTCTTCGCCGCACAGAAAGTGCTGGCGGTACTGATGTTCGCCGGCGCCATTCTGATGTACTTCGCCGCACAGCAAACCCAGTTCAGCACCTTCTTCCCGCTGCTGCTGGTTTACTCCCTGACCTATATGCCGACCATCGCGCTGACCAACAGCATTGCCTTCGCCAACGTGGATGACGTCGAGGCCGATTTCCCGCGCATCCGCGTGATGGGCACCATCGGCTGGATCGCCTCCGGGCTGGCGTGCGGATTCCTGCCGCAGATGCTGGGCTACAGCGATATTTCCGATACCAATATTCCGCTGCTGATGACCGCAGCCAGCTCAGCCCTGCTCGGCGTGTTTGCCCTGTTCCTGCCGAACACCCCGCCGAAGAGCACCGGCAAGCTGGACTTCAAGGTGATGCTGGGGCTGGACGCGCTGATCCTGCTGCGCGACAAAAACTTCCTGGTGTTCTTCTTCTGCTCGTTCCTGTTCGCCATGCCGCTGGCCTTCTACTACATCTTCGCTAACGGCTATCTCACCGAAGTGGGGATGAAAAACGCCACCGGCTGGATGACGCTCGGCCAGTTCTCTGAAATCTTCTTTATGCTGGCGCTGCCGTTCTTTACCAAACGCTTTGGTATTAAGAAGGTCTTACTACTGGGCCTGATTACAGCCGCCATCCGCTACGGGTTCTTTGTTTACGGCGGAGCGGAACAGTACTTCACCTACGCCCTGCTGTTCCTCGGCATTCTGCTGCACGGCGTGAGCTACGACTTCTACTACGTCACCGCGTATATCTACGTGGATAAAAAAGCGCCGGTGCACATGCGTACCGCCGCACAGGGCCTGATTACGCTGTGCTGCCAGGGCTTTGGTAGCCTGCTGGGTTACCGCCTGGGTGGCGTGATGATGGAAAAAATGTTCGCTTACAAAGAGCCGGTGAACGGGCTGACCTTCAACTGGGCCGGAATGTGGACATTTGGTGCAATCATGATTGCCGTGATTGCCGTGCTGTTTATGCTGTTTTTCCGCGAATCGGATAAAGAGATCGCTGCAATTGCGGTGGTTGATGGCGATGCCGCGCTGACACAAGGGGAAGTTAAATGAAACAAGAACGTGTTCTCGGTGCTCTTTACGGGCAGGCGTTAGGGGATGCGATGGGCATGCCGTCGGAGCTGTGGCCGAGAAAGCGCGTCAAGGCGCACTTCGGCTGGATAGATCGTTTCTTACCCGGCCCGGCGGAGAATAATGCGGCCTGCTATTTCAACCAGGCAGAGTTCACCGACGATACCTCGATGGCGCTCTGTCTGGCGGATGCGATTATCGAGTGCGACGGGCAGATTAACCCGGACGTTATCGGCAAGCATATCCTGAAATGGGCGCTCGGATTCGACGCGTTCAATAAGAACGTGCTCGGCCCCACCTCCAAAATCGCGCTTAACGCGATTCGCGACGGCAAGCCGGTGAGCGAGCTGGAAAACAACGGCGTGACCAACGGGGCGGCGATGCGCGCCTCTCCGCTGGGCTGCCTGCTTCCGGCCACGCGTCTGGAACACTTTGTTGAGCAGGTGGCGCTGGCCTCCAGCCCGACCCATAAATCCGATCTCGCCATTGCCGGCGCGGTGGTGATTGCCTGGGCGGTTTCCCGCGCCGTCGACGGCGAAAGCTGGCAGAACATCGTTGATGCCCTGCCGGGGATCGCCCGCTATGCGCAGGAGGCGAAAACTACTACCTTCAGCGCGTCGCTGGCGGCGCGTATTGAGCTGGCGCTTAAAACCGTGCGGGAAGCCAACGGGATTGAGTCCGCCAGCGAGCAGGTGTACCAGCTCGTGGGGGCCGGAACCAGCACCATTGAGTCCGTTCCGGCAGCCATTGCGATGGTCGAACTGGCGGGAACCGACCCGAACCGCTGCGCCATTTTATGCGCCAATCTGGGCGGCGATACCGACACCATTGGCGCAATGGCGACGGCCATCTGCGGTGCGCTCCACGGCGTGCAGGCGATTGACCCGGCGCTCAAAGCCGAACTCGACGCCGTCAACCGGCTCGATTTCGGCCACTATTGCGAGAAGCTGCTGCACTTCAGGGAGCAAAGGGAGGGCGTATGAATGCATTTGCCCAACGTCTCGACAATCTGCACGCCACGCGCCCGGTGACGGTGCTGGGCGCAGCGGTGATTGACGTCATCGCCGACGCCTACGCCCTGCCCTGGCGCGGGTGCGATATCGAGCTCAAACAGCAGGGGGTGAATATCGGCGGCTGCGCGCTGAACATTGCCATCGCCCTGAAACGGCTCGGCATTACGGCGCAAAACGCCCTGCCCGTCGGCCACGGCGTGTGGGCGGATATTATCCGCAACGCCATGGCGAAGCAGGATCTGCAAAGCGCCATTGAGGCCGAAACTGGCGATAACGGCTGGTGCCTCGCGCTGGTGGAGCCAGACGGCGAGCGCACCTTTATGTCCTTTAGCGGCGTGGAGAACCAGTGGCAGCAGCGCTGGCTTGATGTGCTTAATATCCCGTCGAACAGCCTGGTCTATTTGTCCGGCTATCAGCTGGCATCGCCCAGCGGCGAGCTGCTGACACGCTGGCTGGAGAGGTTGTCGGACGTGACGGCCTTTATCGATTTCGGTCCCCGCATCGCGGATATTCCCGACGCGCTGATGGCGCGAATTATGGCCTGCAGGCCGATTGTGTCGCTTAATCGTCAGGAAGCGGAGATCGCAGCCGAGCGACTGGGTGTTGCGGCTGAAGATCTGGGTGCGGAGTGGCCGCTGCGTTTCGGTGCTGCGCTGATTGTGCGGCATGATAAAGACGGCGCCACGTGGTATGACGGTAAGACCTCGGGCGTTGTTCCGGCGTTCCCGGCGACGGTTGTGGACACCATTGGCGCTGGCGACAGCCACGCGGGCGGCACGCTTGCCGGGCTGGCGGCGGGATGGTCACTGGCAGATGCCGTTCTGCTGGGGAATGCCGTGGCGTCCTGGGTAGTCAGCCACCGAGGCGGAGACTGCGCCCCGACTCGCGACGAATTACTCCTCGCACACAAAGACGTATAGATCGCTGCGACAGTAGCTGATGCTGTACTCAATCGGCCGGTGCTGCTGGTCAAGCGCGACCTGCTTGATCACCAGCACCGGTATTTTTTCGTCCATCTTAATGTGCGCCTGAAACTCGCTGTCCGGCATGCGGGCGCTCACCCTTGAGCGGGTGCGCTGCGGGAAGATATTCTGGCTGCGGAAGTAGTCGTAGAGCGAAATGCCAATCGCATCCGGGTCGGGAATTAACCCGACCGGGACCCAGGACTCTTCAATGGACACCGCATCGTCATCCACATAGCGAATGCGCTTGAGCAAAAAGACCTCGCTGCCCGGGGAGATCGACAGGTGGTCCGCCACCTCTTCCGGGCACTTCACCACCCGCTTGTTGACCCATAGCGTATTGGGCTTTTGACCGCGAAGCACCACCTGCTGGGAAAAGCCGCGCGCCTCTTTAAGCGAATATTCAAAGATGTTGTTGATTTGCGTGCCATAGCCACGGGAACGCGTCACCACGCCCTCTTCCTCCAGCGCCTGCATCGCTTTTCGCACGGTAATGCGCGACACCCCGGTTAACTGGCTCAGATCGCGCTCGCCGGGCAAAATATTCCCGTGCTCCAGCATGCCGCTGCGCACCGCGTTTTTTACCGTTTCGGCAAATTTCAGGTACAACGGCGTGTTATCGGGCGCGGCGATCCGTTCATTCAGTTGAGCGATTAACCGGGTATGCGCTTGTTCCATCTCTGTTTTCTCAGGCGTGGTGTTTCCTGCCAGTATACTGGGTTACCACCATGCATGAAAATGATGAACCGGCCCAATACCGTGACCCACTTCCAGAGTATCGGCTTTCGCCAGCGCCGCCGAGAGCCAGGCTTTCGCTTCGCGCACCGTATCGGCCCAGCCGTCATGCCGTGGACGCAGCGCCGCCAGCGCGGCCGAAAGCGTACAGCCCGTGCCGTGGGTATTTTTGGTCTGCACGCGCGGCGCGGTAAAGCGCACTTCGCCCTCGCGGGTGAAGAGCCAGTCCGGGCTTTCCGCGTCATCCAGATGCCCGCCCTTCATCAGCACCGCCCCGCAGCCCATTGCCAGCAGCGCGTTCCCCTGCGCTTTCATCTCGCGTTCCGTTTGCGCGTGCGATGTGCCCAACAGCGCGGCGGCTTCTGGCAGATTGGGCGTGATGAGCGCCACCTGCGGCAGCAGCTTTTTACGCAGGGTTTCCACGGCAGAGGCGGAGAGCAGCGGGTCGCCGCTTTTTGCCAGCATGACGGTATCCAGCACCACGTTTTGCACCGCATAACGCTTAAGCCGCTCGGCCACCGCTTCAACAATGTCCGTCTCGGCCAGCATGCCGATTTTAGTGGTATCAATGCGCACGTCGCTGAATACCGAATCCAGCTGCGCGGCAACAAAATCCGGCTCGATACGGTAGACCGACTGCACACCGCGCGTGTTTTGCGCCACCAGCGCGGTGATGACGGAACAGCCGTATGCGCCAAGCGCGGAGAAGGTTTTCAGGTCAGCCTGGATACCCGCGCCGCCGCTGGGATCGGTACCGGCAATGGTCAGAGCGTTAATCCGCTTCATGCCTGCTCCTCCAGCGTGTAGAGCGCATCCAGGAACACGCTGGCAAAACTGCCCGGGCCACGAGACTGCGCAATAGCGAATGAGCCAGCTCGCTTCATCCATCCGCAGGCAGCAGCGATATTATCCAGCCGGTCGCCCGGCAGCGAGCAGCTCGCCGCGACGACGGCGGAGAGCGCGCACCCGGTGCCCACCACGCGCGTCATCAGCGGGTCACCGCCGGTTACCGTTCGGGTGCGTTGTCCGTCAGTGATGTAATCCACCTCACCGGTGACGACCACAACGGCATTGGTCTGGCGGGCCAGCGCCTGAGCAGCGGGCACCGCGCTGGCGGCGGTATCGGTCGTATCGACACCGCGCCCGCCTGCGCTCATTCCGGCAAGGGCAAGGATTTCAGAGGCATTGCCGCGAATGGCCGCCGGTTTCAGGGCAAGAATTTGATGGCAAAAACGGGTGCGGAACGCCAGGGCGCCAACGGCAACCGGGTCCAACGTCCAGGGTTTGCCTGCCGCCACCGCGCTTTCTATTGCCCGACGCATCGACTGGGCGCGCGGCGCGGTCAGCGTGCCAACGTTAACCAGCAGCGCATCGGCTATCGCGGAAAACTGCTCGGCCTCTTCGGCCTCGATCACCATCGCCGGTGATGCGCCAAGCGCCAGCAAAACGTTGGCCGTAAAGGTCTGTACGACATCGTTGGTCATACAATGGGTCAGCGGTGAACGGGTGCGGAAGTGGTGTAAAACGTGTAAATCGAGCAGGTCAGGCTGCATGGGTTCGCTCCTGCCTTGCGTGAAGAAGCGATGACCGGGAAGGCATCTGACTTCCCTACGCTGGCATTATCCAGATCAGGTGTTGCGGGTATTTCTCAGCCCATCAGTGATGGGGCACCCCGAGTCATGAAGATTAAATCTCTATACTTTTTTCCAGATTAGGGGAAGTTGCTCGCTGACGCAAGCGTGCCCTTGCGGTTGTCGCTTCTTCATTGGGATGTCCTCATGTGACTTATTAAGGCACTCCTAACATCGCGGCGTATTCATCAACTGGGAGGAGGTCATATTGTCGTCAGAATTCTGCAAGAGTTTTTAGGCTCTATATTAATGAATATTACAAAACAGCCATATTTAGTGCCGATTATTATCAAATGATTAACATTCCATTTATCACTAAAAATCTGGCTTGAGTATAAGAATTTTTAATCCCTTCAATGTGACTTTTAGAAGACAATAAACCCTATTTCACTCGAAACACAAAGTGTTCATTAAGTCATACACTTAATTTAGACATTTGCATCTATTTCAATAGTTTAAACACTGAGTTATAGTTAACCATTCAAAATATAAGGCAATGTATATATTGAAGAAAGTCTTCTTACACCCCCCCTGGACACTGTTGCATTTAGTGCTTTACGTGATCCAGATCAACATTGACTTATGTGCAATCCTGGATAGTTAATTCATCTTATAAAAAAAGAATCGCGCGAGAATTAACCTAATTTAGTACAGACTAATAGCAGGGTTAATCTCCATATCGGTTAGAAAGCTAAGCGCTTGCAAAAGCTTTTGACAATGAATTTAATCCTTATTTATTAGTGAGATATAAAATGAAACGTTCTATTCTGGCTGTTTTCGTGTTTGGTGCTGTATTCGCTGGTTCTATCAATGCTTCTCACGCTGTAGATTTTGCAAGTGATAACTCCGGCTCTACTCAATGGGCGCAAGGTGCGCAAAATAACATTGATACGCTTAATCTTGATGTTGACGATCTCAAGCAAGCTAACCGCCTTCAAGATGATGCAATTCAGACACAACATGATTTCAACAATACGCAGCAAGGCGAAATCATGCAAAACCGATCAGACATTAGCGGTTTGCAAGGTCAAGTTAATGGCTTGAATGTTCAATTAACACAATCTGTAGTAGATGAATCAAGCGCCCGTAGTTCTGCTGATGCTGCTTTAGGCGCTCAAATCCAGACAAATAGCAATGCTATTACAGCTATCCAGACTCAAGCCGCAAGCGGTGCATTTAATGGTAAAGATGGGGTAGATGGTAAAGATGGTGCTACAGGGGCGCAAGGCTTACAGGGTGTGCAAGGTGTAGCAGGTGCTAACGGTGCTGATGGTAAAGATGGGCGCGATGGTGTTGATGGTAAGAATGGCGTTGATGGTAAGAATGGCGTTGATGGGAAAGATGGTAGCAATGGTAAAGATGGTGTTACCACCACCATTAACAAAGTGCAAGTAGACACGGCTACACAAACTAAAGTAGCTGCTAACTCTGCAGCTATCGCTTCCACCTCTAGCCAGGCTGCTAGCGTAGCTCAAGATCTGCAAGCTGCAAAGCAGACTATGCAAGCTATGAATAACAATACTAACCAGCAATTTAAATCATTGCGCGATGAAGTAGATAATAATAAGAAGCAAGCTAACGCTGGTATCTCTGGAGCTATGGCTATGGCTGGCTTGCCTCAAGTGCAAACTAATCAGCGTGTAATGTTCTCTGCTGGTGGTGCTACTTACAACGGTGAAAGCGCTTTAGCGGTTGGTGGCTCAGTTAACTTTAATTCTCACGTTATCGCTAAAGTGAGTTTCTCTGATGATACCGCTAATAACATGGGTGCTTCTGTTGGTGTAGGTATCGGTTTTTAAGTAAACGATAAAGCCCCCAAGTGAACTCAATATACATATACCCCATAAAGGGGTTTCGACAAGCATAACCGCCGATTTTTGTATTGTTGATGTTTATAAATTCTTTACAGGTGATGCAAGTTATGGTTTATCGTTAGCCTGACAAACTAAGTATTTAACAGTTTTAAAACGGCCTCGTTTGTTTATCAAATATGAGATCAAACCAACAATACAGAAGTGCTAGTATATACCATGATGCATTGATACTTTTTTATAGTGAAGGCGTTTAATTTCCTGAGAAAGAACAATCAGAATGGTTCCTTAGGGTGAAATAGTGATGATAGCCATGATTAAACTAATTATATGCTCTGCTTTAGTATCGTTAGCTTTAGTAGCTACTGGCGTATTTATAGGTATTACTTACAGCCGTACCATTTTAAACATAGCTTATAGCTGTGATAACAGCTAGACAGACGTTACTATGGGTTATGCAAGTTCCTGTCTACGGAGTGTATTTATATAGACTTTTGTTCCTTCAGATGTTTTTCTTAAACAAGAGACAGGGATAGATCTATCACTTTGACGGCGCATTGCTAATACAATGCTGCTTATATTATTTTTTGTTGTTGTGATATACGAAAGGCAGAATTTAGGATTATGAAAAAAATGTTATTAGCTGTTCTGGTTATTGCATCTCTTCCTGCTCATGCTATTAATGCGCACTATCGGGAGCAATTAGAGCGTTCTGGATGTACTCAAGTAACTGATGGTCATGGTTGTGATATTCACAAAACCAAAGCACAAAACAAGAAAGCAATTTCGAGCCAACGAGATCGGATAGCTTTTGAAGCTGATGCTTACAGTGTGGTCGATAAACCTATCTCTGATGCTGCTGAAACCCTCCTTTCGAAAGGCTGGAAGCCTAATAACGGTGTGTGGAAGAAACAAGGCTACACTCTCAAACTGAAATTGAAAGATGAGAGTGTTGTTGATTTTGTTCTAACTCATTGAGGTTAAGATGACGCCTTACGTTTGCCCTATTTTTGGTACAGTGCATTAATCTAAAACAAGCCACTTTCATTAGGGGTTATACAGCAAAGTCAATTACAAATAGCTTGATGCAAGCCGTGTAGTTACACGGTTAACATAAAGTGTAAGTGAGATCCGTGTTGTCAGTCTTTAGTGTATTGCTAAAGCCGCCCTTAACAGATGGGCGTTTTTTTCAATTATTCTTGAGTATTATATGATGATTGATGCAAATGAAGCAGTAAAATAAGGGTTCGCTAAAATAAATCAGGCGACTGCGGTCGCCTTTTTTTATTTGCCGGTCTTACTCCATGCAAAGGTCAGGAATGCCATATGCCCTTTTATTCTAATTGCCAGGCCCCGCCATGGATAAGCGACGCTCCCCCCGCCCAGGCAAACAACGCCAGTTCGCGGCCTTCTGCATCAGGATAAATGCGGCTGCTGAGGCACGCTTCTCCCTCGTTAACAAACACTTCCACGGAAGAGAAGTCAAAGAACAGGCGCAGGCTAAGCGCGTCGTTGAGGTTAAGCGCGACGCTTCGGGTACCGCACAAGCCATACTGCGGATAGTGACGCTCCAGCACCAGGCGCTGCATCTGGGCATCAACATAGATGCGTAGCCCGTCGCCGAGACGAATGCCGTATTGCTCCGCGCTGCTGTTCGCGCAATCCCATTGCAGAGTGACCTCCATCGCATCGCAGTGTTCCACCAGCGTCATCTGCTGGTTATTAAGCGTACTTATCGGCCAGGGGAACCACGCCCCGCGCAGGGTTTCAACTTCTCTGGCTGGATGCATTTGCAGATGATTATCCGCACTCAGTGTCAGCTCGCGAGGTAAGGAGAGCATGCCTGCCCAGCCATCCTCCTGTTCCGGCAGAGGTGATTCCCACATGTCCAGCCAGCCGATGACGATGCGTCGTCCATCCGGCGTCAGGAAACTTTGCGGCGCATAGAAATCATGCCCGTAATCCATCTCCACAAATTCATCTTCACGCATAAAAGGCTGACCGGGCTGCCATTCACCTACCAGATAGCCGCTCTGGAAAAGATTACGATGTTTAAATCCGTCTGCGGTGAGTCCCTGAGGCGAAAACATCAGCACGCGTTTCCCACCGAGAGTGAAAAAGTCCGGGCATTCCCACATATAACCCATCTCTTTTTCAGCCACCGCGAGCACGCCCCTGTCCTGCCACTCGCGCAGATCGGCAGACCGGTACGTACGCACCTGGCCCGTATCACCCTCTCGCGCGCCAACGACCATGTACCACCACTCCCCTTCACGCCATACTTTCGGATCGCGGAAGTGATGCAGTCCAGGCGGTGTGTCAATGACGGTCCCGTGCCGCACAAAGTGGATGCCGTCACGGCTGGTTGCCAGGCACTGAACCTGGTAGAGATTAGCCTCATCGCCGGAATCGCCGTGGAATTTGTGGCCGGTGTAGATCAGCGCCAGCGTGTCGCCATCCACCACCGCTGAGCCAGAAAAACAGCCGTCCTTGTCGTCTGGTCCTTCCGGTGCCAGCGCAACCGGGAGGTGTTCCCAGTGAACTAAATCTTTGCTGCGCGCATGGCCCCAGTGCATCGGCCCCCACTGGGTCGAATACGGATGATGCTGATAAAAGGCGTGATACCAGCCGTCAAACCAGACCAGGCCATTCGGATCGTTCATCCAGCCGGCACGTGCGGCGAGGTGGTAACGCGGATACCAGCGCAGGTTAAGCCCTTCGCGTCCGGACTGCAGTTCCTGTTCTGCTTTTGTAATGGAATACGTCATTTCTCTACTCTTTAATCAGATAGTGGAAGGTTGCGGCATGAGCGGGTCAGAAGAGGACTTACCCGAGCGCAACAGGAAGATGGAGATAAACGTGGTGCTGAAAACTAACAACCCCATGATGAGATAGGACTGGGCAAAGCCGTATTTCTCATAGCTGTAGCCGGCCAGCGGCGACAGTACCGAGGCAATCACCGAGCTTGTACAGGCAAAGCCCACCAGATAGAGGGTGGAAGAGAGCCGCTTATCAAAATGCAGGCTGTTGTATTTAAAGATGGAGACCAGCAAAACGGGCAGTTCAACCGCGTGCAATAGCTTGGTAATGGAGATCAATACCGGCCCCTCAACCAGACCCGATGCCACCATACGCATCGCCATCACCATTCCGGCGAAAATCAGGCCGTTTTTCGCACCGAGGCGATTCACCAGCCACGGGGCGCAAAACATGCCCGCCGCCTCCAGGAAAACCTGGAAGGAGTTGAGATAGCCGTACATGGCGTTCCCTTCCTGCAGCGTCGGGAACTGGGAGGAGAAATAGACCGGGAACTGCTGGTCGTAGACGCCATAAATACAGGTGCCGATAACGAAAAACACCAGCGCCCAGAAGCGCGGCAGCGTCAGCAGGCGCAATGCATCCTCCAGCGTGACCTTACCGCCGGACACCGCTTCCTGCATGGCGTGCGGGGCGGAGGAGACCCTGAGGCGCGCCAGCAACACAAAAAACACCAGCCCGGCACAGCTCGCGACAGCAAAGTTCAGCTTCGGATTAATGTTGAACAGGAGCCCCGCAAAAAAGGTTGCCGCCGCCCAGCCAAGCGATCCCCACATCCTCGCCTTGCCAAACTCGAACTGGCTCTGGCGGGCCACGCGCTCGGTGTAGGACTCCAGAACCCCTATTCCACCGTTAAACGTCAGCCCGATATAAACCCCGCCGAAAATGCTGCCGAGTAATACGTTAATTTGCAGCAGATAACCAAACATCAGGAAGGCCGGACCGGAAAGAATGAGCAGGCTGGTCAGAAACCAGAGCAGGTTTTTGCGCAGACCGAGCTTGTCCTGAATGAATCCATAGCAGATTTGAGCAAAAAGCGCGGAGACGGAAAGCACGGCATAGATAACGCCGGTATCCCCCGCTTTTAGGCCCACTTCCTGATGAAGCCAGATGGAGAGTAACGAGCCGGAAGATGACCATGTGACAAAAAAGAAAAACAGTAATGCGCTTAATAAAGGGTAGCTGTGAGAGAGATGCGTTTTCATCATGACATTCTCATGTTGGAGTAATGACGCAATGGTAACGTTAACATTATTTCTTTCTCATGCCGTTTGGTAAAGATTTAAGATGTTAATCACGAAAGTTAACGTTAACATTAAGAGAGTGAGATCGCGATCAAATATTCATCACGGAGGTAAGCCTGACCAGCCCTGTGCATCAGCCTTCCTTTTACATCAGCAACTTAGTTGTATACCCTTTCACACAGTGCATTAACGGAGTAAGAAAATGGCTTCCCTGAAGGACGTCGCAAAGCTGGCTAACGTATCGCTGATGACGGTTTCCCGCGCGCTGAACAGCCCGGAGTGCCTTAAGCCGGAAACGCTGGCGCGCGTTCAGCTGGCTATCGAGCAGACCAGCTACGTGCCAGACCTGTCCGCCAAGAAAATTCGCGGCGCGCATGCCTCGCCGAAAACCATAGGCGTACTGGCGCTCGATACGGTGACGACGCCTTTCTCGGTGGAAATCACGCTGTCGATTGAAGAGACGGCCAGAATGCACGGCTGGAACAGCTTCGTGATGAATATGTTTACCGATGACAACCCGGACGCCATTGTCGACCTTCTCCTCTCTCATCGGCCTGACGGGATTATCTACACCACCATGGGGTTACGTCAGGTTCCTCTCCCGGCCAAACTCCTCACCCTTCCCTGCGTGCTGGCCAACTGCGAAAGTGACGGCGAAAAGGTCGCCAGCTATATTCCTGATGATGAACAGGGGCAGTATACCGCCGTACGGGCGTTACTCGCGGAGGGTTATCGACGCCCTCTCTGCCTGCATTTGCCTGAGGGGCATCTGGCCACAACCCGACGTCGTCAGGGGCTGGAACGTGCATGCCGTGAAGCGGGACTCGACCCGCACGGCCTGGCGCACAGCTATATGGCGCTCGGCGATGAGCACTATCGTGACATTCCGTCAGTATTGCTGGCGCACATGCAGAATGGCATTCCCCGGTTCGACTCCGTTATCTGCGGCAACGACCGTATCGCGTTTATGGTCTATCAGACGCTGCTGGCGCAAGGGCTTCGCATACCGGAAGATGTCGCGGTAATCGGCTATGACAATATGGTGGGTATTGGGGAGCTGTTCCTGCCTCCTCTCACGACGGTTCAACTGCCACACTATGAAATTGGTCGCCTGAGCGCCCTGCATATTATTAACGGTGAAGAGCATCAGAACACCACGCGCGTTGAAAGTCCTTTTTTGATGCGTGATTCTGTTGTGCATGCATCATGAGCACCGCTTTTTGCACATGACGCAGGAATAGAGACAGCCAGCCTCCTTTTTTGCCATTCGATGGCACGTTTTGTCACACTCTTTTCTGCGACTGTACACGCCAGACAAACAGCCTGTAACAGGCTGTTTTTATTTGGCATAAAATGCAATTTTCATTTTAAAAATGGGGATATTTTCTCCCCACAGCCCCGTGTCACAAAACAGTAAACAAATTAACCATTGAGCCCCGTGGCAAAAGGCTCTATATTGGCGGCGTTTTTTTCAGGCCCCCATCTGTTTTTTAACTTTTTATTCAATCGTGGCTCATAACGAAGCGGCGGTTGTAGGAGTGATATGATGACGGATAAAGTCCGTATTGACACCGTAGATGCCCACAAAAGCAACGAAACCTATCTGGCCCGTCAGGCCGAGTTTGAATCTAACGTCAGGAGTTATCCGCGCAAACTGCCTTTAGCCATCACTAAAGCAGAAGGCGTGTGGATCACCGATGCAGATAATAAAGAATACCTTGACTGTTTAGCAGGCGCAGGGACCCTTGCGCTTGGCCATAACCATCCTGATGTGCTGAAAAGCATCCAAAATGTCATTACCAGCGGCTTGCCGTTACATACTCTGGATCTGACGACGCCTCTGAAAGACGCGTTTTCTGAATACCTGCTCTCTCTGCTGCCTGGTCAGGGCAAAGAGTACTGCCTGCAGTTCACCGGTCCATCCGGTGCTGACGCCGTTGAAGCGGCGCTGAAGCTGGCGAAAAAAGTGACCGGTCGTAGCGGTATCATCAGCTTCTCTGGTGGTTACCACGGTATGACCCACGGCGCGCTGTCCGTGACCGGCAACCTGTCTCCGAAAGAAGCGGTTGACGGTATGATGCCAGAAGTCCAGTTCATGCCTTACCCGCACGAATACCGTTGCCCGCTGGGTATCGGTGGTGAAGCGGGCGTGAAAGCGCTGACGTACTACTTCGATAACCTGATCAACGACGTTGAAAGCGGCGTGCGTAAGCCTGCTGCGGTGATCCTGGAAGCGGTTCAGGGCGAAGGCGGCGTGAACCCGGCTCCGGCTGAGTGGCTGCAGCGCATCCGTAAAGTGACTCAGGAACACGGCATTCTGCTGATCCTCGACGAAGTGCAGGCTGGCTTTGCCCGTACCGGTAAATTCTTCGCCTTCGAACACGCTGGCATTGAGCCAGACATCATCGTGATGTCTAAAGCAGTGGGTGGCGGTCTGCCGCTGGCCGTACTCGGTATCAAAAAGCAGTTCGATGCATGGGCACCAGGTCACCACACCGGTACCTTCCGCGGCAACCAGCTGGCGATGGCAACCGGTCTGACGACGCTGAAAATCCTGAAAGACCAGAACATCGCAGGCAAAGTGGCTGCACAGGGCGAATGGCTGAAAGGCCAGCTGAAAGAGATGGCGAAACGCTATCCGGTCATCGGCCACGTTCGCGGTCTGGGCATGATGATCGGTATTGAGATCGTTAAGCCTAACGAAGCCGCTGACCACATGGGCTGCTTCCCTGGCGACGGCGAGCTGTCTGCACTGATTCAGAAGAAGTGCTTCGAAGCCGGTCTGATTCTGGAGCGCGGTGGCCGTAACGGTATCGTTCTGCGTCTGCTGCCGTCTCTGCTGATCAGCGATGAAGAGCTGAAAATCTTCCTGGATAAATTTGAGCAGGCACTGCTTGCTGCGGGCGTTCGCCCGGCGTAACCGGAGTTGTTGATTACGATGTCTGATTCAAACCCAATTTTGTTCTCCTCTGCGCAGAGCATTGAAGCTTACCAGCAGGCGATTGAACAAAGCACTCAGGCTGTGATGCAGTGGCTGAAACAGCCTGAGATGTACCAGGGCAAAACGGTCGCGGAACTGCGCGACCGTATTAAGCTGGATTTCAACCCGAAAGGGCTGGGCAACGAAGCGGCGATTGAACGCGCCGTGGAGTTCTTCCTGAAAGACAGCCTGTCCGTTCATCACCCGCAGTGTGTGGCGCACCTGCACTGCCCAAGCCTGGTCGTAAGCCAGGCGGCGGAAGTGCTGATCAACGCCACTAACCAGAGTATGGACTCCTGGGATCAAAGCCCGTCCGCAACCATTATTGAGATCAAACTGATCGAGTGGCTGCGTACCCGCGTGGGTTATCAGGCCGGCGACGCAGGTGTTTTCACCAGCGGCGGGACTCAGAGCAACCTGATGGGCCTGATGCTGGCTCGCGATGCGTTCTTCGCGCGTCAGGGTCACTCCGTTCAGCAGGACGGTCTGGTTGGCGATCTGCGCAAAATTCGCGTGCTGTGCTCCGAAAACGCGCACTTCTCCGTGCAGAAAAACATGGCGCTGATGGGCCTGGGCTACCAGTCCGTGGTGCAGGTGAAAACGGACGAATTCTCCCGCATGGATCTGACCGATCTGGCGGCGAAAATCGAACAGTGCAATGCGAATGGCGAGCAGATTCTGGCCATCGTCGCGACGGCAGGTACCACCGATGCCGGTGCTATCGACCCGCTGCGTGCGATTGCAGAGCTGGCCGCGAAGCAGAACATCTGGGTACACGTTGATGCGGCCTGGGGCGGCGCGCTGCTGATGTCTGAGCAGTATCGTCACTACCTGGACGGCATCGAGCTGGTGGATTCCGTGACCCTGGACTTCCACAAGCAGTTCTTCCAGACCATCAGCTGCGGCGCGTTCCTGCTGAAAGAAGCGCGCCACTATGAGCTGATGCGCTATCAGGCGGCTTACCTGAACTCTGAGTTCGACGAAGAGGCCGGCGTGCCTAACCTGGTTTCCAAATCTCTGCAGACCACCCGTCGTTTTGACGCGCTGAAGCTGTGGATGAGCCTGGAAGCGCTGGGTCAGGAGCAATACGCGGCGATCATCGATCACGGCGTGACCCTGGCACAGCAGGTTGCGGCCTACGTGAAAGCGCAGCCTGCGCTGGAGCTGGTTATGCAGCCGCAGTTGGCAAGCGTTCTGTTCCGCTTCCGCGGACAGGTGCAGACGGATGAAGCGGGTATCGCCCTGCTGAACCAGAAAATTGGTGACGCGCTGCTGGAATCCGGCCGTGCAAACGTCGGTGTGACCGAGCATAACGGCGTGACCTGCCTGAAGCTGACGCTGCTGAACCCAACCGTGACGCTGGAAGATATTAAAATCCTGCTGTCTCTGGTTGAGCGCACCGCGCAGGAAGTTCTGGCTAAGTAATACAACACCCCTCTTCCGCCGGGAGAGGGGTTATTTTTATACGCCTGCCCACCACATCCTTAATTTTAATCCCCAGTAGCTCGTCCAGCCCGTCGTGGTACTGACCACGTTCCCCTTCGACACAACCACCAGCGTTGGCGTGACGCTCACCTGCCACTGCTGCGACAAAGCACCGTTTGCATCGTTAATCACCGGCATTTTCAGCTGTTTCTTATCAACCCAGCGCTCAAGCTTTGCGTTGTCACCAGAACGCATGGCGATACTCACCACGTTCCCGCCCTCTTCTGCCAGTTGATTAACCGCAGGCGTCGTGTAGCGGCAAATGCTGCACCAGGTCGCCCAGACGTAGATCAGCAGCGGACGATCCTGGCTGAGCGCCGCAATATCGTGAACGTTGCCGTCGATGCTCGTCATCGGCGTTGCACTAAAACTGGCGGGGAGCGTCGGTTTTCGGTACTGATCAACACCCCATACTACGGCCAGCGTCAGCAGAACGAGTATGATCCCTTCCCGCGCCCAGCGGCGCAGTCGACTGATTTTGCGGTTATCCATTGTGACCTCATGTTTTAACGAAGGTCATCTTAACGGGCAATACGCCATCACGCTGTAAAGAAGTGTCGGGTCTGTAAGCTGGTAAAGATCGCGTCATCGATGAGGTATACCAAAAGGAAAACGATTATCAGGTAGGTTCATTTTTGTTACATTTTTTTTCGAACAAGCCATAGTCTGATATTTAAAATAGGCAGGTTGCCGTATTGTTGGCAGGCAAAATCAAACTTAAAAACCGTTCAACTGGAGAAAAAATGGCTAAGTGTAAATGGCTGCTTCTCGGGGTCGTGATGTCTCTGGCAAGCGCGGCGAATGCAGCACCACAAGCGGCATCCGGCATCAAGGCCTATGAAGAACAAGAGTTCATCGCTGACTTCACGAAATTCAAGATTGGCGACACGGCACCGGCGCAGTATCAAACGCCGGAGTACACCATCAAACAGTACCAGCTGCGTAACCTGCCGGCTCCGGATGCCGGAACCCACTGGACCTACATGGGCGAGAACTACGTGCTGATTGGCGATGCGGATGGCAAAATCTACAAAGCCTATAACGGAGATATTTTCTATCACCGCTAATACCATCCTGATCCGCCCCTGGCAGGAAAGCGATCGCCCTTTCCTGCGCACGCTCTTCCTCCACGCCCGGCGTGAGGCCTGGCCATGGCTGGACAGTTCAGACTGGCAGCTTGAAGACTTTGACGCGGCCACCCGTGACGAAGTGATTTGGGTTGCCACGCAGAACGGCCATCGTCTGGGTTTTGCCTCCGTCTGGACGAACGATAATTTCCTGCACAACCTGTTTGTCGACCCGCAGTATCAAAGCCATGGTGTCGGGCGTATGCTCCTGGAACAGGTTCAGAAGACGTTTACCAGTACGGGTTCGCTTAAGTGTCTGGTGAAGAATGCGCGGGCTGTCGCGTTTTACCAGCGGCACGGCTGGCACATTGAGGCGACGGGGGATTCTCCGGAGGGAGAGTATTATTTGATGCACTATCGGTTGGGTTAAAGTCGGGTGGCGGCTTCGCCTTACCCGACCTACGTGATGGTGCCACTTGTAGGCCGGGTAAGCGAAGCGCCACCCGGCAATTCTACGCTAAGGCGTTACACCGCGCGGAACGCGATTTCCCCAGGGATGACTTCGCCCTGCCAGTAGAGCTGCGCCGCAACGCGTCCCGCCAGCTGGCGATACATTTCTGCAAATTCGCTGTCCGGACGGCTGACCACCGTCGGCTTGCCGCTATCCAGATCTTCGCGCAGGGTAATGTGCAGCGGCATCTGTCCCAGCAGCTGGGTGTGATACTTCGCGGCCAGTTTTTCTGCGCCACCCGTGCCGAAGATAGGTTCGTGGTGACCGCAGTTGCTGCAGATGTGCATGCTCATGTTCTCAACGATACCGAGCACCGGCACTTCCACCTTCTCGAACATCACGATGCCTTTTTTGGCGTCGATCAGCGCAATATCCTGCGGCGTGGTCACCACAACGGCTCCCGTCACCGGAATGTTCTGCGCCAGCGTCAGCTGAATGTCACCGGTGCCCGGCGGCATGTCCAGCACCAGATAATCCAGATCCGGCCACATCGTCTCCTGCAGCATCTGCAGCAGCGCTTTGCTGGCCATCGGGCCGCGCCAGACCATGGCGTTATCGTCAGTCACCAGGTAACCGATGGAGTTGGTCGCCAGACCGTGCGCCATGATTGGTGCCATATGGGTGCCGTCCGGCGAGGTTGGGCGCTGGTTTTCCGCGCCCAGCATGTTCGGAATAGACGGACCGTAGATGTCGGCGTCCAGAATACCGACCTTTGCCCCTTCCGCTGCCAGCGCGAGCGCCAGGTTAACGGCGGTAGAGGATTTCCCCACCCCGCCTTTGCCCGAGCTGACGGCAATGATGTTTTTCACGCCGTTCACGCCAGGCTGGTTTTTCACGCGCTTCAGCGTGGCGATGCTGTGGCTCAGCTTCCAGTCGATCGCCTTCGCGCCGGTCATGCGCAGCAGCTCAGAGCTGGTCTGCTCTTTCAGCGCATCATAGGCGCTGGTCCAGACGAACGGCATCTGCAGCTCAATGTGCAGCGTGTCGTCCAGCCAGGCGACGTGGTGTAACGCTTTCAGCGTAGTGAGATTGTGCTTCAGGGTTGGATGCTGAAAGTTAGCCAGCGTCCCGGCGACCATTGCTCGTAAGGCTTCCGGTGATTTGGCCTGGGATTGAGAACTCATCCCGACTCCTTTGTTCTTGTGAATAAGACCTTAGATGAACAAGTTTACCTGAAAGGCCGTGGTTTGTGCTTACTTAATAATGCCCCTTTTGGTAATATCAAAAACCCTTTTCACAGTTAAAAGAAGTAATGCCTACTATGACTCAAGTCGCGAAGAAAATTCTGGTAACGTGCGCACTGCCGTACGCCAACGGCTCAATCCACCTCGGCCACATGCTGGAGCATATCCAGGCTGATGTCTGGGTCCGTTACCAGCGAATGCGCGGCCACGAGGTTAACTTCATCTGTGCGGACGATGCCCACGGCACGCCGATCATGCTGAAAGCGCAGCAGCTGGGGATTTCCCCGGAGCAGATGATTGCCGAAATGAGTCAGGAGCATCAGACTGATTTTGCTGGCTTTGACATCAGCTATGACAACTATCACTCCACGCACAGCGACGAAAACCGCGAGCTGTCGGAGCTGATCTACACCCGTCTGAAAGAGAACGGTTTTATTAAAAACCGCACCATCTCTCAGCTGTACGATCCGGAAAAAGGCATGTTCCTGCCGGACCGTTTTGTCAAAGGCACCTGTCCGAAATGTAAATCCCCGGACCAGTACGGCGATAACTGCGAAGTGTGCGGCGCGACCTACAGCCCGACCGAGCTTATCGAGCCGAAATCCGTGGTTTCCGGCGCCACGCCTGTGATGCGTGATTCCGAGCACTTCTTCTTCGACCTGCCGTCCTTCAGCGAAATGCTGCAGGCGTGGACCCGCAGCGGCGCGCTGCAGGAGCAGGTGGCGAATAAAATGCAAGAGTGGTTTGAATCTGGCCTGCAGCAGTGGGATATCTCCCGCGATGCGCCGTACTTCGGCTTTGAAATCCCGAACGCGCCGGGCAAATACTTCTACGTCTGGCTGGACGCGCCAATCGGCTACATGGGCTCCTTCAAGAACCTGTGCGACAAGCGTGGCGACACCGTCAGCTTCGACGAATACTGGAAGAAAGATTCCACTGCCGAGCTGTACCACTTCATCGGTAAAGACATCGTTTACTTCCACAGCCTGTTCTGGCCGGCGATGCTGGAAGGCAGCAACTTCCGCAAGCCAACCAACCTGTTCGTACACGGCTACGTAACGGTGAACGGCGCGAAGATGTCCAAGTCCCGCGGGACGTTCATCAAGGCCAGCACCTGGCTGAACCACTTCGACGCGGACAGCCTGCGCTACTACTACACCGCGAAGCTCTCTTCCCGCATCGACGATATCGACCTGAACCTGGAAGATTTCGTGCAGCGCGTGAACGCGGACATCGTCAACAAGGTCGTCAATCTGGCGTCCCGTAACGCGGGCTTTATCGCGAAGCGTTTTGACGGCGTGCTTTCTGCTGAACTGGCCGATCCTGAGCTGTATAAAACCTTCACCGATGCCGCCGCTGCGGTTGGTGAAGCCTGGGAAAGCCGTGAATTCGGTAAAGCGATTCGTGAAATCATGGCGCTGGCCGATGTTGCCAACCGCTATGTGGACGAGCAGGCCCCGTGGGTTGTCGCGAAACAGGAAGGCCGCGACGCTGACCTGCAGGCGATCTGCACCATGGGTCTGAACATGTTCCGCGTGCTGATGACCTGGCTGAAGCCGGTTCTGCCGCAGCTGGCAGCCCGTGCTGAAGCGTTCCTGAACACCGAACTGACCTGGGATGCAATCCAGCAGCCGCTGCTCGGCCACAAGGTGAACACCTTCAAGGCGCTGTACAACCGCATCGAGATGAAGCAAGTTGAAGCCCTGGTAGAAGCGTCTAAAGAAGAGGTGAAGGCGGCTGCGGCACCGGTTACCGGCCCGCTGGCAGACGATCCGATTCAGGAAACCATTACCTTTGATGATTTCGCCAAAGTCGACCTGCGCGTGGCGCTGATCGAGAACGCGGAGTTCGTGGACGGCTCTGACAAGCTGCTGCGCCTGACGCTGGATCTCGGCGGCGAGAAGCGCAACGTCTTCTCCGGCATCCGTTCTGCCTATCCGGACCCGCAGGTGCTGATCGGCCGTCAAACCGTGATGGTGGCGAACCTGGCGCCGCGCAAAATGCGCTTCGGCATCTCTGAGGGGATGGTGATGGCCGCAGGCCCTGGCGGGAAAGATATCTTCCTGTTAAGCCCAGACGAAGGCGCGAAGCCGGGTCAGCAGGTGAAATAACAAAAAAGCCGGAGATTATCTCCGGCTTTTTTTATGGCATTTTGTTTTCTCCCTCTCCCTGTGGGAGAGGGTCGGGGTGAGGGCATCAGGCCGCACCCATTCTGCAATCACGCCTTCGGGTGATGCACCCGGTGAGTTAACCCACGCAGGAAATTACGCAGAAACTGGTCGCCGCACTCGCGGTAGTTTTTATGATCCGGCGCGCGCATCATGGCGGTGACTTCCGGCACGGATACGCGGAATTTTTGCTCAGTCATGATCGCCACGATATCGTCCGTTTTCAGCGAGAAGGCGATGCGCAGCTTTTTCAGCACCGTGTTGTTGTTCACCCGACGCTCCAGCGCCAGCTCTGGCGCGGCCGGATCTTTGCCACGCTTATCGTAAATCAGGCCGTTCAGGAAACCCGACAGAATGATGTCAGGGCAGCGGACAAATCCCTCTTCGTCTTCTTTGGTCATCCACGTGTCAAAACTCGCAGACGTGGATTCCATGTCGGACAGCGCAAGAATGCGCACCATGTCGTTATTGTTCGCTTTCAGGGTGTAGCGCAGGCTACGAAGAATATCGTTACTTAGCATAGAGCCTTCGAATGTCGATGATGCAATGGCGCGCAGTGTACCAGCTTTACAGCCCAATCGCCTCTTTCAAACTCTTCAGGTAGCGACGGCTGACGGGTACCGTTTGTCCGGCACGCAGCACCAGCTCGGCCTGGCCGTTATCTTCCAGGCGGATCTCCTTCAGGTGCGCCATGTTCACCAGATACTGGCGATGGCAGCGGATAAGCGGCGTGCGGCTCTCCAGCGTGCGCAGGGTCAGCTCGGTAAACCCTTCATTCCCTTCCGCGCTGGTGACAAACACCCCGCTCAGGCGGCTGCTGACAAAGGCCACATCATCCATCTGAAGAAGATAGATCCGGCTGTGCCCGGTGCAGGGGATGAACTTCAGCGGCTGCTGGTTTTCCGGCAACAGCGTGACGTCCTGTACGGTGCGCTCCTGACGTAAACGGGTGAGCGTTTTTTCCAGCCGCTTCTCTTCAATCGGCTTGAGCAGATAGTCAAACGCGTGCTCCTCAAAGGCCTTAACGGCATATTCATCAAACGCCGTCAGAAACACGATGTAGGGACGATGTTCCGGGTCGAGCATGCCGACCATCTCCAACCCGCTGATGCGGGGCATCTGAATATCGAGGAACAGCACGTCCGGGCGCAGTTTGTGCACCGCGCCGATGGCCTCAATGGCGTTCGCGCACTCCCCCACAATCTCAATATCCGGCTGCTCCTGCAGCAGAACGCGCAGGTTTTCCCGTGCCAGCGGCTCGTCATCCACAATCAGCACTCTTAACATGCGTTTTCCTCCAGCGGCAGTCGTACGGTAATACGGGTAAATCGGTCTGGCTCACAGGCGACGGTAATGCCACAGTCGTCGCCAAAATGGGCGCGCAGGCGTTTATCCACCAGACTCATCCCCAGACCGCCGGAGGCGGAAGGCTGGTAAAGCCCGGCATTGTCTTCAATATCCAGCACCAGATGGTGGTTAAAACGGCTCGCGGCAATGGTTATCTCCCCCGTTCCCAGCAACTGCGACGTGCCGTGCTTAATGGCGTTTTCCACAATCGGCTGCAGGGTAAAGGCCGGAAGATGCTGATACGCCAGCTCATCCGGCACGGAGAGCGACACCTGCAGGCGCGACTGGAAACGCGCCTGCTCAATCTGCAGATAGGCATTCACGTGCTCAATCTCATCGGCGAGGGTCACAATCTCAGACGGCCGTTTCAGGTTTTTGCGAAAGAAGGTCGACAGAAACTGCACCAGCTGCGCGGCCTGATCGCTGTCGCGGCGGATCACCGCTTTGAGCGTGTTGAGGGCGTTGAACAGGAAATGCGGATTGACCTGGGCATGCAGCAGCTTAATTTCGGACTGCGTCAGGAGCGCTTTCTGCCGTTCATACTGCCCGGCCAGAATTTGCGCGGACAGCAGCTGGGCGATCCCCTCCCCCAGCGTGCGGTTGATGGAGCTGAACAGACGGTTTTTCGCCTCATACAGCTTGATGGTGCCCATCACCCGCTGATTCTCGCCGCGCAGCGGAATCACCAGCGTGGAGCCCAGCTTGCACTGCGGATGCAGCGAACAGCGATAAGGCACCTCGTTACCGTCGGCGTACACCACCTCACCGGTTTCAATGGCGCGCAGCGTGTAGGCTGAGGAGATGGGTTTCCCCGGCAGATGGTGATCGTCCCCGGTGCCGGTAAAGGCCAGCAGCCGCTCGCGGTCGGTGATAGCCACCGCGCCGATATCCAGCTCCTTGTAGAGCACCTGGGCGACCTTCATGCTGTTCTCTTCGTTGAACCCCTGGCGCAGGATCCCTTCGGTCGAGGCGGCGACCTTCAGCGCCGTGGCGGAAAAGGCCGAGGTGTACTTCTCAAACATGGCGCGCTTGTCGAGCAGAATGCGCATAAACAGCGCCGCACCCACGGTGTTGGTTACCATCATCGGGGCGGCAATACTGCTGACCAGGTGCAGCGCATCCTCAAACGGACGGGCAATGAGCAGAATGATCGCCATCTGCGCCATTTCGGCTACAAAGGTAATGGCACCGGCGGTGAGCGGGCTAAAGACTTTATCCGGGCGGCCGCGTTTGATCATGTAGCTGTGCACGAGCCCGCCGAGCAGACCTTCCACGATCGTGGAGATCATGCAGCTGAGCGCCGTCATCCCGCCCATGGAATAGCGATGCAACCCCCCGGTTAAACCGACAAGGCCACCGACGACGGGACCGCCCAGCAGTCCGCCCATCACCGCGCCGATAGCGCGCGTATTGGCAATAGAGTCTTCGATATGGAGACCAAAATAAGTCCCCATGATGCAGAAAATAGAGAAGGTGACGTAGCAGAGCAGCTTATGCGGCAGACGTACGGTGACCTGCATCAGCGGGATAAACAGGCGCGTTTTGCTCATCAGCCAGGCAATGACAAGAAACACGCACATCTGCTGAAGCAACAGCAGCACCAGATTAAACTCGTACATACTCACTCAAAACCGCACACGCTAAAAACGCGTAACATACACGGATGCGGATTAACTTTCTTTGAAGCATCCCATAAAAGCGCAAAATCGTGTCCGTTATCACACCTTTTTCTGAATATCGCGCATGCTTCGCATTGTTTGTTCAAAAATCAATCAATCTTTCCTGGTTCGCCAAAGTGAGTCTACAGTTAAGCTGGGGACGCGTAAGCCAGGGGGCGAATATGGCGCTTTACACAATAGGTGAAGTGGCACTCCTTTGTGATATCAATCCCGTTACCCTACGGGCGTGGCAGCGACGGTATGGATTACTCAAACCGCAGAGGACCGACGGTGGGCATCGCCTTTTCAATGAAGCCGACATCGACCGCATTCGCGAAATCAAAAGCTGGATCGACAACGGGGTGCAGGTCGGCAAGGTGAAGTCCCTGCTGAGCCACGACGACCCGGACACGCAACACCTCTGGCGCGAACAACAGGAAACCCTGCTGCGACTCCTGCAGGCGGGCAACCTTCAGCGCCTGCGCGCATGGATAAAAGAGCAAGGCCGCGATTACCCGGCACAGACGCTGATCAACCATCTTTTCATTCCGCTCCGTCGACGCCTGCAGTGTCAGCAGTCCACCCTGCAGGCGCTGCTCAGCATGCTCGACGGGGTGCTGATCAACTACATCGCCGTCTGCCTTGCCTCGGCGAAGAACAAAGCCGGAAAAGATGCGCTGGTGGTCGGCTGGAACGTGCACGATACCACCCGCCTGTGGCTGGAAGCGTGGATTGCCACCCAGAAGGGCTGGCGCGTGGATGTCCTGGCGCATTCGCTGGCGCAGCTTAAGCCTGAGTTTTTTGAGGGCCAGACCCTGCTGGTCTGGTGTGGCGAAGTGCCGTCCGCCACGCAGCAACAGCTGCTGACGGAATGGCGAGAGAATGGTTACCCGGTTTATTCCCTTGGCCCGGATGAGCCATAACGGCATTTAATGGTTCATTAACAGCTGCGCTTCACCGTATAATTGTTCCGTTAACAACAGGAGCACATGATGAAGGCAACCAAACTGGCCATTATTACCCTTTTTGTCCTGATGGCCGTAAGCGGTATCGGCGGCGTGATGCTGGCAGGATACTCGTTTATTGTTCGCGGCGGTGTCGGCTGAGGTAGCGCGCGAGCCGCTCAAAAAGGCGATCGACGACGATTGCCGCCAGTGCGACCAGCACCGCTCCCTGCACTATATAAGCCGTATTAAACCCGCTCAGGCCGATAATAATCGGCGTTCCCAGCGTATTGGCACCAACCGTAGACGCAATGGTCGCCGTCCCGATGTTAATGATGACCGACGTGCGGATCCCGGCAATGATAACCGGTGCCGCAAGCGGCAGTTCAACCTTGCGCAGCCGCTGGCCGCGACTCATCCCCATCCCTTCAGCCACGCTCAGCACCGACGCCGGTACCGCCGCGAGGCCCGCCAGCGTGCCCTGCAGAACCGGCAGTACGCCGTATAAAATCAGCGCAATAATGGCAGGCTGCTGGCCAAAGCCCATCACCGGAACCGCTATCGCAAGCACCGCCACCGGCGGAAACGTCTGTCCAATGGCCGCTATCGTCTCTACCAGCGGACGAAACTCACGGCCCGCAGGACGCGTGACCGCGATGCCTGCCCCTACCCCCAGCACAACCGCGATGGCGCTTGAGAGCGCCACCAGCCAGAGATGCGCCAGGGCGAGATTAATAAAGCTCTCCTGCTGATAGACCGGCCGCGGCAGCCCGGGAAAAAGGGCGTTAAACAGCGCCGCGCTGTGAGGCATCAGAAACAGCAAGGCGACAAAGAGCGCTACCAGCCAGAGGAGCGGATCACGCAGTGCCTTCACGCGTCACCTCCCCTGCCAGCAGATCGCGGAAATGTAAGGTTCCGCACGGCGTCCCGCGAGCGTCCGAGACGGGCAATACCTCGCACTGGCGCGCGACAAACGCGGAGAGGGCATCCCGCAGGCTCATCTGCGCCTGCAGCGGTTCGCCGCTTAGCGATGTCTCCTCCCGACGCATATAGTCGCTGACCGTCCGCAGGGAGAGCAGCCTCACGCCCAGCTCGCTGCGGCCAAAAAACTCGCGCACAAAGTCGTTCTTCGGCCAGGTTAACAGCTCAAGCGGCGAGCCCTGCTGCACCACTTCGCCATGATCCATCAGCACCAGATGGTCGGCCAGGCGCAGGGCTTCATCAATATCGTGCGTCACGAGAACGATCGTGCGTCCGAGAATGCGGTGAATACGAGTCATCTCCGCCTGCAGCGCCCCGCGTGTGACCGGATCCAGCGCGCCGAAGGGTTCATCCATCAGCAGTACCTGCGGATTGGCCGCCAGCGCGCGCGCCACGCCCACGCGCTGCTGCTGGCCTCCGGAAAGCTGGTGCGGATAGCGATCGCGCAGCGCGGGCTCGAGCCCCAGCAAAGACATCAGCTCATCCACCCGGTCAGCAATTTTTGCCCGCGACCATTTTTCCAGCTGCAGCACGGTGGCGATGTTCTGCGCCACCGTCCAGTGCGGAAACAGGCCGATAGACTGAATGGCATAGCCCATCCGGCGACGCAGCTCCAGCACCGGCAGGCTGCGGATCTCTTCTCCGGCAAAGCGGATCAGCCCGCTGTCGTGCTCAACCAGACGGTTGATCATCTTCAGGGTGGTGGATTTTCCCGAGCCTGAGGTGCCAATCAGCACGGAAAACGCCCCCTCGGCAAAGTTCAGGTTCAGGTGGCTCGCCGCCGGGCGACCGGCAAACGTTTTACTGACATCGTGAAATTCAATCATTGGCTCTTCTCCTGAGCAGCGCGAGCCATAAGGCAAACAGCGCGTCAACGACAACCGCCAGCGCAATCGTCGGAACCACGCCCAATAACACCAGATCGAGCGCACTGCTTAGCAGCCCCTGGAACACCAGGGCGCCAAAGCCGCCCGCACCAATCAGCGCCGCAATCACCGCCATGCCGACGGTCTGTACCGTTACCACCCGCAGGCTGCGCAGCAGCAGGGGCAGCGCCAGCGGGAGCTGAATTTTCCAGAAACACTGCCGCGCGCTCATGCCCATCGCATGGGCGCTTTCCAGCACGTCAGGTGCGACCTGGCCCAGGCCCGCGACCACGCCGCGCACCAGCGGCAACAGCGCATACAGCACCAGCGCGATAAGGGCGGGCGTTAACCCCGTTCCGGCTATGCCGAGCGTTCCCAGCACCGGAAATGACTTCACCAGCCCGGCCAGCGGCGCAATCAGCAGGCCAAACAGCGCAACGGAAGGAATGGTCTGGATCACGTTGAGCACGGCAAAGACACCGCCCTGGCGTGATGGATGGCGATAGCACCACATGCCGAGAGGTATCCCGAGCAGCAGCGCCGGAAAGAGCGTGCCGAAGAGGATCGTCAGGTGTTGCGCCAGGGCATCATCAAACACCTCCTGGCGGTTGGCGTACTCTTTTAACAGCGAGAGATTGTTCAGTTCCCCGCTGAACAGCAGGAACAAGGGAATGCACCATATCTGCGCGTTGAGCACCCAGCGCCAGACGGCGCTGGCGATGAGTCGACGAATGGCATCGCTGCTGACCAGCAGACAGAGCGCCAGCCACAGCCAGAGGCCGCTGCCCACCGTGGTTCTCGCCAGCGGACTTTCTGCCGACGCCATGTGCGTCGCCGCCAGCCCGCCACTCCAGAACAGAATGATGAACAGCCCTTCAGCGAGGAGCAGCGTCAGCCACTGCGCCGTGCGCCCTTGCCAGAACGATAGCGCAACCCACGCGGCCAGCGCCGCCGCCAGCCACCCCGGCGTGAAAGACCAGACCTGCCAGAGCGCTTTGCCCTCCCCCGACATCAGACGGTTTGGGGCTACGTTGACAAACGGCAGCGCGACCGCCGCGATGGCCACGCAGGCCAGCAGCAGCAGGACGCGGTTATGACATTTTATTGGCACAGCCCTTTCCCGTTACTTCACAAGCCCTTGTTGTTTCAGGAAGTCGGCGGCCACTTTTTTGGCATCCAGCCCCTCGACGGCAATGCTGGCATTCAGCTGTTGCAGCGTTTTTTCATCCAGTTTTTCGAAGACCGGTTTGAGCCAGTCGGCAATCTCCGGATAGGCTTTCAGCACCGCCTCACGCACGACCGGGGTCGGGGCGTAAATCGGCTGTACGCCTTTAGGATCGGTCAGGGTTTGCAGGCCGAGCGCCGCCACCGGGCCGTCGGTGCCGTAGGCCATGGCCGCGTTAACGCCAGAGGTTTGCTGCGCCGCCGCTTTGATGGTCACCGCAGTATCCCCGCCCGCCAGAGAGAGCAGCTGCGCCTGGTCGAGCTTGAAACCGTAGGCTTTTTCGAACGCCGGGAGCGCATCAGGACGCTCGATAAACTCCGCAGAGGCCGCGAGCTTGAAATCGCCCTTCTCTTTCAGGTAGCGGCTGAGATCCGCAAGCGAGGTGAGCTTGCCTTTCTCCGCCACGTCCTTGCGCACGGCGATAGTCCAGGTGTTGTTGGCCGGGGCTGGGGTCAGCCAGACCAGTTTGTTCTGTTCCGCGTCGAGCTTTTTGACTTTCTCATACCCGGCGTTAGCGTTTTTCCATGCCGGATCGTTTTCTTGTTTGAAGAAGAACGCGCCGTTGCCGGTGTATTCCGGGTAGATATCCAGCTCGCCGGAGGTGATCGCGCCGCGCACGACGGGCGTGGTGCCGAGCTGAACTTTATTGACGGTTTTCACGCCGTGGCTGTCCAGCACCTGCAAAATAATATTGCCGAGCAGCGCCCCTTCGGTATCGATCTTTGAGCCCACTTTTACCGGCTCCGCCGCCTGTAGCGGCAGACTTAGCGCCGCCAGCAGCACCGCAGATCCCAACATCCCCTTTGCAATCGTCATTCTACTATCCTCATTTATTTTGCTGCCTTTTTCAGAGGCTTGAGAGAAAAGCGTAGCTTAAAACGGCAGAATTAACCGTCAAAATGCCTTTTTAGCATAAGGTAAGACGCCTCCCCCGCAGGACGGGGGGAGGCAAAGGAGGGACAGGTTACAGCAGTTCGAACTCGCCTTTATTCACGCGGGCGGAGTCCACGCCGATAAAGACGTTAAACTTGCCCGGTTCCGCGTCATATTTCATCTGCTGGTTCCAGAACTTCAGCGCATCCACGTCGATCGGGAAGCTGATAGTTTGGGTTTCGCCTGGCTTCAGGTTGATCTTCTCAAAGCCGCGCAGCTGCTTCACGGGACGGCTCATCGACGCGGTGACATCCTGAACGTACATCTGAATCACCGTTGCCCCTTCGCGCTTGCCGGTGTTGGTCACCTCAACGCTGGCGGTGACTTTGCCGTCACGCTTCATCGTAGGCGCTGACATTTTCACGTCAGAGACCTTGAAGGTGGTGTAGCTCAGGCCGTAACCAAACGGATACAGCGGGCCGTTAGCTTCGTCGAAGTAACGAGACGTGTACTTGTTCGGCTTGTCGGCGTTGTACGGGCGACCGGTGTTCAGGTGGCTGTAGTAGACCGGGATTTGCCCGACGGAGCGCGGGAAGGACATCGGCAGCTTGCCCGACGGGTTGTAATCGCCAAACAGCACGTCGGCGATGGCGTTACCGCCTTCGGTACCGGCGAACCAGGTTTCCAGAATGGCGTCAGCCTGCTGGTCTTCTTTCACCAGCGCCAGCGGACGACCGTTCATCAGCACCAGCACCAGCGGCTTGCCGGTGGCTTTCAGGGCGGCGATCAGATCGCGCTGGCTCTGCGGAATGGTGATATCGGTACGGCTGGAGGCCTCGTGCGCCATACCCTGCGCTTCGCCCACGACAGCGACAACGACGTCAGACTGCTTCGCGGCGTTCACCGCCTCGTCAATCATCTCCTTCGGCGTGCGCGGATCGACCTTCACCGCTTCCTCGTACTGGTTGAGGAAGGTGACGATATCTTTATCGTTGGTGACGTTCGCCCCTTTGGCGTAGACCACCTTGGCGTTATCACCCACGGCACTCTTGATACCGGTCAGCACGGTCACCGACTGGTCAGCCACGCCTGCGGCAGACCAGCTGCCCATCACGTCGCGCTTGCTGTCGGCCAGCGGGCCCACCACGGCAATGGTGCCGGATTTTTTCAGCGGCAACGTGTCGAGGCGGTTTTTCAGCAGCACCAGGCTTTCGCGCGCCACGTCACGCGCTTCTTTGCGGTGCAGACGGCTTTCGGCGTTGGTATCTGCCGGGTCAGACTCTTTCGGGCCCAGGTGGCTGTACGGATCGTTAAACAGCCCCATGTCGTATTTCACGTTCAGCACGTGGCGCGCGGCATCGTCCAGCTCCGCCATCGTTACCTTGCCGCTCTTCACCAGCCCCGGCAGGTATTTGCTGTAATACTCATCGCTCATGCTCATGTTGATGCCGGACTTGAGCGCCACGCGCACCGCGTCTTCCGGATCGGAGGCGGTACCGTGCTTGATCAGCTCTTTAATCGCGCCGTGGTCAGAAACGGTGATGCCTTTAAAGCCCCACTGGTCGCGCAGCACGTCTTTCAGCAGCCAGGAATCGGACGTCGCCGGCGTGCCGTTCAGGGAGTTCAGCGCCACCATCACCGCGCCGCTGCCCGCATCCAGCCCTGCCTTGTACGGCGGCATATAGTCGTTAAACAGGCGCTGCGGGCTCATGTCGACGGTGTTGTACTCTTTACCGCCTTCCACTGCGCCATAGGCTGCGAAGTGTTTGACGCTGGTCATCACCGAGTAGCGGTCCGCCGGGCTTTTGCCCTGCATCGCTTCCACCATGGTTTTGCCCATCGTGGAGGTTAAATACGTATCTTCACCAAAGCCTTCCGAGCCGCGGCCCCAGCGCGGATCGCGCGAGACGTCCACCATAGGTGCCCAGGTCATGTTCAGGCCGTCGTCCGCCGCTTCATAAGCCGACACGCGCCCGACGGTTTTCACCGCGTCGAGGTTAAAGGAAGACGCTAAGCCGAGGCTAATCGGGAAGACGGTACGCTGGCCGTGCACCACGTCATAGGCAAAGAACAGAGGAATTTTCAGGCGGCTGAGATCCATCACCTGGTCCTGCATCTTGCGGATATCCTGGCGGGTGACGGTATTAAAGATGGCCCCTACCTGCCCGTCTTTGATCATCGCTCGGATGGCCTCTTTCGGGTTATCCGGGCCGACGCTGATAAGACGCAGCTGGCCGATTTTCTCATCGACCGTCATTTTCTTGAGCAATTCCGTGACAAACGCATCCCGTGCTTCAGGCGTGAGCGGGTGATTGCCAAACAAATCCTCTGCCAGCGCAGGTTGCAGCGCCAGGCTTACGGCGACACCTACAGAACATAGCCATTTCATGTCGTTTTACTCTCTCATCAATAACCGCCGGACGATCTCGGCCATACCGTGCGAAAAGCGCAGTGTGCCACAAACCCTCAGAACGTTGCAGGGTTATTCTCTGATTTTTCTCGTGAATACTCGACCGCTTAACAGTTAATCGCGCTATGCTTTACAGCGAGAAATTTGCCCCACCACAAGGAGTGGAAGATGTCTTCTGTTCGAACAAACGATAACACGGCTTTTATTAACGAACTGTCGCGCCTGGTTGGCTCCTCTCACCTGCTTACCGACCCGGCCAAAACCGCCCGCTACCGTAAGGGTTTCCGCTCCGGCCAGGGCGAGGCGCTGGCGGTGGTCTTCCCCGGCACGCTGCTGGAGCTGTGGCGCGTGCTGAGCGCCTGCGTCGCCGCCGACAAGATCATTTTAATGCAGGCCGCCAATACCGGCCTGACCGAAGGCTCCACGCCGAACGGCAACGATTACGATCGCGACATCGTGATTATCAGCACCCTGCGCCTCGACAAGCTGCACCTGCTGGACAAAGGCGAGCAGGTGCTCGCGTTCCCCGGCACCACGCTCTATTCCCTCGAAAAAGCGCTTAAGCCGCTGGGTCGTGAGCCGCACTCGGTGATTGGCTCCTCCTGTATTGGCGCCTCGGTGGTCGGTGGGATCTGCAACAACTCCGGCGGCTCGCTGGTGCAGCGCGGCCCGGCCTATACCGAGATGTCGCTGTTTGCCCGTATTGACGAAAATGGCAAGCTGACGCTGGTCAACCATCTGGGGATCGATCTCGGCGTGACGCCGGAGCAGATCCTCAGCAAGCTCGACGACGATCGCGTGAAGGATGAAGATGTGCAGCACGACGGCCGCCACGCGCACGATCACGACTACGTGACCCGCGTGCGGGATATTGACGCCGATACGCCGGCGCGCTACAACGCCGACCCGGACCGCCTGTTTGAATCCTCCGGCTGCGCCGGGAAGCTTGCCGTTTTTGCCGTGCGCCTGGATACCTTCCCGGCAGAGAAAAAGCAGCAGGTATTTTACATTGGTACCAATCAGCCTGAGGTTCTGACCGAGATCCGCCGTCATATTCTGGGTGAATTCACCCACCTGCCGGTCGCGGGCGAGTACATGCACCGGGACATTTACGACATCGCCGAGCGTTACGGCAAAGATACGTTCCTGATGATCGACAAGCTGGGCACCGACAAAATGCCGTTCTTCTTCACCATGAAGGGCCGCACCGACGCGATGCTGGAGAAAGTGTCGCTGTTCAAACCCCACTTCACCGACCGCTTTATGCAGAAACTGGGCAACGTTTTCCCGGCGCATTTACCGGAGAGGATGAAAACCTGGCGCGACAGGTACGAGCATCACCTGCTGCTGAAAATGGCCGGAGACGGGATCGCCGAAGCGCAGGCCTGGCTGACCGAGTTCTTCAAAACCGCCGAAGGGGATTTCTTTGCCTGTACACCTGAAGAGGGCAGCAAAGCCTTCCTGCACCGCTTCGCTGCTGCGGGTGCCGCCATCCGTTACCAGGCGGTGCATTCCGAAGAGGTGGAAGATATTCTGGCGCTGGATATCGCTCTGCGGCGTAACGATACCGAGTGGTTTGAACACCTGCCGCCGGAAATCGACAGCAAGCTGGTGCATAAGCTCTATTACGGCCACTTTATGTGTTATGTCTTCCATCAGGATTACATCGTCAAAAAAGGGGTCGATGCACACGAACTGAAGGAGCAGATGCTCGCCCTTCTGCGTGAACGTGGCGCACAATATCCTGCGGAACATAACGTCGGACATCTTTATAAAGCTCCCGACGCACTTAAGCAGTTTTATCGCGAGAATGACCCTACAAACAGCATGAATCCCGGCATCGGTAAAACAACGCGGAAGAAATACTGGAAAGAAAGCGCGGACGCGGAGCAGCGCATAACGCAAGCGTCTGATTAATTCCTACAGCCAAATTTGAGAGATTGTTAAGCGCTCCTTAATCGTAATAGAGTAACTGTCTGACGCCGGAGAAACGTTTCTCCGGCTTTCTATAACGAGGAGCAGGCTCATCATGTCGGCTATTGATGTTTTATCCGAGACCGAACTGGAAGTGCGCGATGCCCTTCCCGATGATGTGCATGCCATCGCCGCGATCTATGCCTGGCATGTGCTTCACGGGCGCGCGTCATTTGAAGAAGTCCCCCCCACTATCGACGAAATGCGTCATCGAATGAAAAGCGTGGCTGAGAACGGTTTACCGTGGCTTATCGCACTGTATCGCGGCATCGTGGTGGGCTACTGCTACGCCACGCCTTACCGTCCGCGACACGCCTACCGCTATACCCTGGAAGAGTCGATTTACGTGGATGCCAGCATCACCGGGCGCGGTTTTGGCACGGCGTTAATGTCTGCGCTGATTGAACGCTGCGAACAAGGCCCGTGGCGGCAGATGATTGCCGTGGTGGGAGATGGCAATAATAATGCCGGTTCGTTACGCCTGCATAAAAAGCACGGCTTCGTGATTGTCGGTCAGCTGCGCAGCGTGGGCTATAAGAAAGGCGACTGGCGGGATACGGTAATTATGCAGCGCCCGCTCAACGATGGTGACTGGACGCTGCCGGAATAAACGCAAAACGGTAACCTGGGTTACCGTTTTTAGTGTTTTCTCCCTCTCACTGTGGGAGAGGGTCGAGGCGAGGGCATCAGCGCGTGCAGGCTTTGTAGGCCGGGTAAGGCGAAGCCGCCACCCGGCGCTGACAGACGGCTCAGTCGTTCTGCGCCGTCGCCATCTGCTCCGCTTTCTGCTTTTTATACGTCAATGCGGCGGCCGGAACGGGCTGCACTTTTCCTGTTTCAATCCAGGTACGCAGGCGGCTCGCGTCCGCAAAGTGCGTGTATTTGCCGAAGGCATCCATTACCACCAGCGCCACCGGCTTACCGTTAAACACCGTGCGCATCACCAGACAGTGCCCTGCCGCGTTGGTAAAACCGGTTTTCGTTAACTGAATATTCCAGTTATCACGGTAAACCAGATGGTTAGTATTGCGGAACGGCAGCGTATAGGCCGGGTTCGCAAAGGTCGCCATCTCTTCACGGGTGGTACTGAGCTGACCAATCAGCGGGTACTGTTTGCTGGCAATCAGCAGTTTCGTCAGATCGCGGGCGGTGGAGACGTTGCTGATCGACAGACCCGTCGGTTCAACATAATGCGTATTGTTCATCCCCAGCGATTTGGCTTTGGCGTTCATCGCGTGGATAAACGCGTCGTAGCCGCCCGGATAGTGGTGCGCCAGGCTCGCCGCCGCGCGGTTTTCAGACGACATCAGCGCCAGCAGCAGCATATTTTTACGGCTGATTTCACTGTTCAGCCGCACGCGGGAGTAGATCCCTTTCATCTCCGGCGTGTGGCTGATATCCACTTTCAGCTTTTCGTCCAGCGGCAGGTGGGCATCAAGCACCACCATCGCGGTCATTAATTTGGTAATCGAGGCGATCGGGCGCACCAGGTCCGGATGGCTGGCGTAGATCACCTTATTGGTGTTGAGATCGACAATCATCGCGCTGCCTGAAGCAATTTGCGGTTGGGCAGCGGCAGCGGTCACCGCGGGCGTTTTGGCGACGGCCGGCACGGCAGCGGACGCACCCAGCAACAGCGCCAGGCTAAGTAAAGAGACTCGGAATTTCAGCATGGTGAGACTTCTGATAATTATTCACGCACGTCATGACGTACACCGCCTGTATCAACGGATAAACACAGGCTGGCTTCGGCATCATAGCCGTCAGCGGGCGTTGTCGCCAGAGGATAATCGTGAACAGATGCTGCATTGCTGGCATTTACGCCAGCAATGCAGTGAACTCAGAAGAGACGGTATCCATAACCCCAAAGGATCACCGTCAGCGCCAATAGCGCCTCCAGCACCAGCACCCCGATAGCGAGTGTTGAACTGGAAAAACTCAGGCCTTCTTCTTTATTGATATTCAGGAAGGTTGGAACCCCCAGATACAGCAGATACCCGGTGTAAAAGAGGGCAATGGTACCGATCAGCGCGCACAGCCAGACCAGTGGATAGAGCGCAACAATACCGCTTAAGAACAGCGGGGTCGCGACATATCCGGCAAAGACCATACAGTGCGCCAGCGATGGACGTTGTGGGTAGTTACGCGCCATCCAGTGAATGACTCGCCCCATGACCGCCACACCCGCCAGCATCAGACCATAAAAGACGATGGCCAGATAGAGTCCGGTAAACCAGGAAAGCTGAACCACGGTGCCGTCACCGAAGTTCCAGCCGATTTGTGTCGTTCCGATAAAAGCGCATATTACCGGCACCGCAGCCATCAGCAGCACGTGATGCGTGTAATGATGCGAGACCGTTTCGTTCTCACTTTTAATGACATGCATTTCACGATCGGGATGGGAGAAAAGTCCCCAGACATGGTTCATAGCGCCCCCTTGTTGTCGGCCCGTCAGCGATACCTTAAGTATAATGCAGGCTTTAGATTATTTTATGTACAGTGGGAAATTTCCGTTGATTTCCCCGCTGTTGATTCATGGGGTATATGATTAAACGAGGTACGCAGAGGGAGATAACAGTTACGTAATGGATATTAACGCACTCATTGAACAATATGGCTATGCCGCGCTGGTCATCGGTAGCGTGGCAGAAGGTGAAACCATCACCCTGTTAGGCGGCGTCGCCGCGCATCAGGGATTGCTGAAATTCCCGCTGGTCGTCGCCGCGGTCGCGCTGGGCGGGATGATTGGCGATCAACTGCTCTACTTTCTCGGGCTGCGCTTCGGGCCAACGCTGCTTAAGCGTTTCACAAAGCATCAGAAGAAAATTCGCCGCGCTCAGCGGCTCATTCAACGCCACCCCTATCTGTTCGTCATTGGCACGCGCTTTATGTATGGCTTTCGCATTATCGGGCCGATACTCATTGGTGCCAGCCATCTGCCGCCAAAAATTTTCCTGCCGCTCAATATTGTGGGTGCGATTGCCTGGGCGCTGATCTTTACGACGCTCGGTTATGTGGGGGGCGAAGTGATTGCGCCCTGGCTGCATAATCTCGACCAGCATCTCAAGCACTGGGCGTGGCTGATTCTGGTGGTCGTGGCGGTGATTGGGGTCAGGCTGTGGCTGAAACACCGGGAAAAGAGGCGGGATGAGGAGTAGCCGGGTGCGGCCTGATTCCCTCACCCTAACCCTCTCCCACAGGGAGAGGGAACTAAAAACACCCTCTCTCACAGGGAGAGGTGAACCTACCCCTCCGGCTTAAACTGCGGGTTCGCCAGCATAAAGCCCCCATCGACGATAAACGATTGCCCCGTTGTATAGCTGGCGTCGCTGTCGCACAGCCACGCGACCAGGCTGGCAATCTCTTTGGTATGGCCCGGCCTTGCCAGCGGTATTTCCGGCATTGAACCGTCCTTCACTTCGCTGTCGTCCATGTCATTCATCGGCGTGGCAATGGCACCCGGTGCGACGGCGTTCACCAGAATATTGTGCTTAACCAGCTCCATCGCCATGGATTTGGTTAACCCGCCGAGCGCGTGTTTCGCCGCCGTATAGGCGCTGGCCTCCGGAAGCGGCGTGTGCTCATGCACCGAGGTGATGTTCACAATCCGCCCCCCTTTACCCTGCCTCACCATCTGCCTTGCGGCAATTTGTGAACAGAGAAACGCGCCGTCCACGTCGACGGTGAAAATATTCCGCCACTCGTCAAACGGCATCTCGAGGAACGGCGCTTTGGTCATCGCCCCTGCATTATTGACCAGCACGTCCAGCCGACCAAAACGCGCAATCAGCGTTTCAATAGCCTCAGCGCCTTCCGGCAGCGTGCTTAAATCAAGATGGATAGCCTCCGCGCGCTGCCCCTGCGCTTCGACTTCGCGGCAGGTTTCCAGCGCCCCTTTCTCATCCGAGTGCCAGGTGACGCCAATATCAAACCCGCGCTCAGCCAGCATCAGGGCCGTGGTTTTCCCAATCCCGGAATCCGATGCGGTAACAATCGCTACTCTGGTCATACTCACCTCCTGAGAAACTGCAAAGAGGTAAGTATAGATAATGGCCTTTTTTAGCCATGATGATAGCCACCGCCCAGCGCCGAGGTCAGCTGCAGGGTAGCGTCGACATATTGCCCCTTCAGCAGCACGCCTTCGAGGTGCTCTTTGAGGGCCGGTATTCTGGCTTCACTGACACGGGAGCCCGCAATAATGCCCGCGCTGAAACGCGCCTGTGCCAGCGCCACAACCCGTGCCGCATCTTTTTCAACCTGCTGCTGTTGGCTGTTCTTCGCCATCAGCGTTTCGACTTCGCTGGCGGTGCGTGCCACCTGATTGACGGCCTCCACCACCGCTTTGTTGTAGTTGGCTACCGAAAGGTTGTTCTGCGCCTGAGCGATATCCAGGCTGGCGTTCAGCCTGCCGCTGTCAAAAATTGGCAGCGTCAGCCCGGCGGTGACGCCCATCTGCTGCGCGGATGAACGGAACAGATCGCTCAGATGGAGGGCATCCTGCTGTAAGAACGCCATCAGGTTCACGTCAGGATAGAACGCCGCTCTGGCGGCCTCTACCTCGCTCATGGAGGCTTCGATATACCAGTGCGCCTCCTGAAGATCCGGACGGCGTGCCAACAGTTCATATCCGAGCGTCGACGGTAACGAGGCTTCCACCGTCGGCAAGGCGTGCCGCGTTAGCTTCACGGAGGAGGAGTTCGTCAGCGCGACCAGACGCGCCTCTATGGCTTTCATCTTTCCGTTGACCTCGGCCAGCTGCTCTTCGGTTTTGCTGGCGTTGATATCCGTTTCGACACCCTCCACGGAGGAGGTGATGCCGTGCTGATACAGCTCGCGATCGGCACCGATAATATTGTCCTGCTCATGTTTGATCTGCGCGAGAACCTCCCCCGCGGCGGCCTGAGTTTGCCACTCCCAGTAGAGCCGCGCCACGCTGCCGGCCAGCAGCTGACGGGTCTGTTCCAGCTCCGCTTTTTGCGCATTCACTTTGCCAATCCGGGCTTCGACCTGCGCGCGATTTTTACCCCACAGATCGAGATCCCAGCCTGCGGTCAGGCCAAAGGTGCCGTTGGTGTACCACGGCCCGGTTGTCCCTGCCGCCGGGTCGGTAATGGCAAAGGGCCCCATCAGCCCTTCGGCGGACATTTTCTGGCGTTCAGCATCGGCGGAAAAATCAATTTGCGGACCGTCGGCAGCCATAGTGGCTTTTGCCTGGGCTTCGGCAAGCGTAATCCGCTGACGGGCAATCTGCATATCCGGCGCATCGCTTAATGCTTTCGCAATAAGCCCGTTAAGCTGGGGATCGTTATACGCCTTCCACCACGCATTTTTCGGCCAGTCGGTATAATGCAATGAGGTATTCACAGACTCGGCGGCCGATTGTGTATTTAGCGGAGAGACGGTGGCATGTTCAGGTGCGCAGGCTGCCAGAATTAAAGCAAAGGGGACACTCAGAGATAAAATAAGAGAACGTTTCATTACGCCATATACTCAAAAAATAAAGGCGAAAAATACGCTTGATACTATTTATTTTTTTAGTAATGCGTGGCAATCCGTAAATTGTTATACATTTACATAATCAGAAAATTATTCACCAAATGAATAAATTACTTTGACTGAATCACCCGCGCAATATCAGCCGACGTCTGTAAAGTACGAATCTCCTGAAATAACCCCAGCGCTTCATCGTACTCTTTGCGTAAATAACTCAGCCACTGCTTAATTCGCGCGACGTGATACAAACCGGTGTCGCCCTGCTTTTCCAGACGGCTGTATTTTTGCAGCAGCGTGACGACGTCTGCCCACGGCATACGCGGTTCGTTATATTTCACCACCCGGCTGAGGTTAGGGACGTTCAGCGCGCCGCGGCCGATCATTACCGCATCGCAGCCGGTGGCCTGCAGACAGGCCTGCGCGCTCTCGTAGTCCCAGATTTCGCCGTTGGCGATCACCGGAATGGTGAGGCGTTTGCGGATCTCACCGATCGCCTGCCAGTTAATGCGATCGGCTTTGTAGCCATCTTCTTTGGTACGGCCATGCACCACCAGCTCGGTGGCGCCGGCCTGCTGTACCGCATCGGCGATTTCAAACTGCCGCGCATCGCTGTCCCACCCGAGGCGCACCTTAACCGTCACCGGCAAATGCGCGGGTACCGCCTCGCGCATGGCTTTCGCGCCGCGGTAAATCAGTTCAGGATCTTTCAGCAACGTCGCTCCGCCGCCGCTGCCGTTCACCAGCTTAGACGGACAGCCGCAGTTGAGATCTACCCCGTAAGAGCCCAGCTCAACCGCGCGGGCTGCGTTTTCCGCCAGCCATTCCGGATACTGGCCGAGCAGTTGAATACGCACCAGCGTGCCGGAAGAGGTCCGGCTCTGGTTGTGCAGCTCGGGACACAGTCGGAAGAAGGATTTTACCGGCAACAGCATATCGACCACGCGCAGAAACTCCGTCACGCAGAGATCGTAATCGTTCACCTCGGTCAGAAGCTCGCGCACGAGGGAGTCGAGCACGCCTTCCATTGGGGCCAGTAAAACACGCATAGCAGTACCTGTGAAAAAAGACGCGCTATAGTAGCCGCTCTCTATATCGCTGGGAAGCGCTTCTGTTCAGGGAAAAAGTCAGCTGGCGTTGCCCCGACAATGGCGCGAAACGCCGCAGCAAATGCCGCCGGGCCAGAAAATCCCAGCATCCAGGCCACCTGCTTAGCCGGGTATCCGTTTGCGAGCAGGTCCAGCGAGGCACAAATCCTTGCGCGCTGTCGCCAGGCCCGGAAGCTAAAGCCGGTATCTTTGATAAACGCGCGTGAAAATGTGCGTTCAGACATCGCGGCCTGTTCCGCCAGCCTTTCCATAGATACGTCCCAGAGATTGTTGGCAATGATGTCACAGGCAACGCGATGTAAGCGCTCATCAACGGGCATCGGTAATTCGGCCGAAATCTGCTGCGTCTCACTGAGAATGTCGAGCAGCAAAACGGCCATGCTGCGCTGGCTTGCCGGCCGGTATTCCGCGCTGAACAGCCCGGCAATCAGCTCTTTGAACAACGATGTCGCCATAATCACGTGAACCTCTTCTTTCCGCTTAAAAGGCTCGCATTGCGCTATCAGCGCCGGGCTAAACCAGACCGCGCGCAGCTCCGTTGTGGATAACACGCTGTAGGTGTGTTCCTGAAACGGAGGGATCCATAGCGCGCGCTGTGGCGGTATGACCCAGCGTTTGCTGCCGGTTTCGACCAGCATCACCCCTTTGATGGCAAACAAAAGTTGTCCCTGCGAATGCCGATGAGGCGGATCCACTTCACCGCGCGTATAGCGAATTGCCCCTCTTGACCATCCGATAGCATCGTCGTGAATTGGCGTTTTATCGATAACGGTTGGCATTTCACATTTCCCCCTTCCTCTTATGATGCTGCTTGTACACGTAACCAGAGAGAGACGCAATGCACATCCATTTTATTATTCATGAACATTTCGAGGCACCTGGCGCCTATGAAATCTGGGGGAAAAGTCGCGGCTGCAGTCTGAGCTACACCAGAGTGTATCAGGGCGATTCGTTACCCGAGGCGCTGGGGCACACAGATCTGCTTATCATCATGGGAGGCCCGCAGTCACCCGCCACCACGCGTGAGGAATGCCCTTGGTTTGATGCGCAGGCGGAAAAGGCACTCATCAGCCGCGCGATAGAGGCAGGTAAACGGTGATAGGCGTTTGTCTGGGCTCGCAGCTTATCGGTGAAGCGCTGGGCGCAGCGTTTTGTCATAGCCCGGAAAAAGAGATCGGCAAATTTCCCGTCAGGCTCACAGATGCAGGCAAGGCGAACCCGCTGTTTGAGGACTTTGGCAGCGTGCTGAACGTCGGTCACTGGCATAACGACATGCCAGGGTTGACGCCGCAGGCTAAGGTTCTCGCTTACAGCGAGGGCTGTCCCCGCCAGATTGTGCAATACAGCGAACGGGTTTACGGTTTCCAGTGCCATATGGAGCTAACGCCGGAGCTGGTAGAGTTGCTGATTGAGCATTCGCAGAGTGACCTCCGCCGCGCGGGTGAATTCCGTTTTGTCGAAACGGCAGAAAAACTCCGCTCGCATGATTATTGCGAAATGAACCAGGTGCTGTTTTCTTTTCTCGATAAACTGACCGCCTGACGCTGATGCCTTCTCTGGCACGCCGTTTCGCCAGCGCAATCCCTTTCCTCTAAACTGTAGCCTGCACCGGTAAGGTGATACCGGACGTTCCATTCCGGAATGTCTGGTATGCTCAAAATTCATGATGTGATCCATGGCACATTTTTAGGTTTAATTGTATGATGAATGCGTTTCAGCAAGGACTATCACCATGAGCAAATCATTGAACATTATCTGGCAATATCTGCGCGCATTCGTCCTGATTTACGCCTGTCTGTATGCCGGGATTTTCATCGCGTCGCTGCTGCCCATCACCATCCCCGGCAGCATTATCGGCATGCTGATCCTCTTCGTTTTGCTGGCGCTGCAAATCCTGCCTGCAAAATGGGTCAACCCCGGCTGCTTCGTCCTCATTCGCTATATGGCGCTGCTTTTCGTGCCTATCGGCGTTGGGGTCATGCAGTATTTTGATTTGCTCAAGGCCCAGTTCGGCCCGATCGTGGTCTCCTGCGCGGTCAGTACGCTGGTGGTTTTCCTGGTGGTGAGCTGGAGTTCACATCTGGTGCATGGCGAACGTAACGTGATTGGGGAGAAAACAAAAAAATGATGGCCAATATCTGGTGGTCCCTGCCGCTCACCCTGGCAGTGTTCTTCGCCGCGCGCAAGCTTGCCGCACGTTTCAAAATGCCGTTGCTGAACCCGCTGCTGGTGGCAATGGTGGTGATTATCCCGTTCCTGCTGCTCACCGGTATTCCTTACGAACGCTACTTTGCCGGCAGCAAAATTTTAAACGACCTGCTGCAGCCCGCTGTCGTTGCGCTCGCCTTTCCTTTATACGAGCAGCTGCACCAGATCCGCGCCCGCTGGAAATCCATCATTACCATCTGTTTTGTCGGCAGCCTGGTGGCGATGATCACCGGTACGTCGGTGGCGCTGTTGATGGGGGCCTCGCCGCAAATTGCCGCCTCTATTCTGCCTAAATCGGTGACCACGCCTATCGCGATGGCGGTTGGGGGCAGCCTCGGCGGTATTCCGGCCATCAGCGCGATGTGCGTCATTTTCGTCGGTATTCTCGGCGCGGTGTTTGGCCACACCCTGCTGAACGCGATGCGTATTCATACTAAAGCGGCACGGGGGCTCTCGATGGGCACCGCCTCCCACGCCCTGGGCACGGCCCGCTGCGCGGAGCTGGATTATCAGGAAGGAGCGTTTAGCTCCCTGGCGCTGGTGATCTGCGGGATTATCACCTCCCTGCTGGCCCCGTTCATTTTCCCGCTTATTCTGGCGGTGATGGGCTAAAATTTGCGATGCGTCGCGCAAATTTTATTTTGATTTCATAAGTTGCATACATAATGAGATGTGGATCACATATAAAGCCCTGACGGCTCCGTAAACTACCGATCCATTAACCTTTATGAGGCAAACGCCATGCACCCACGTTTTCAAGCTGCTTTCGCCCAGCTTGCTGAGAATTTGCAGTCAGCCCTTGCTCCCGTTCTGGCAGATGCACACTTCCCCGCCCTGCTGACCGCGGAGCAGGTCACGATGCTGAAACAGGCAACGGGACTGGATGAAGACGCGCTGGCTTTCGCACTGCTTCCTCTGGCTGCTGCCTGCGCGCGGGCCGATCTCTCCCACTTCAACGTCGGGGCCATTGCGCGCGGCGTCAGCGGCACCTGGTACTTCGGCGGCAACATGGAGTTCCTGGGCGCAACCATGCAGCAGACCGTTCACGCCGAGCAGAGCGCCATCAGCCACGCCTGGCTGCGCGGTGAAAAAGCCCTGAGCGCCATTACCGTTAACTACACCCCCTGCGGCCACTGCCGTCAGTTCATGAACGAGCTGAACAGCGGGCTGCAGCTGCGCATCAACCTGCCAGGCCGCGCGCCGCACACGCTGGCGGATTATCTGCCTGACGCGTTTGGCCCGAAAGATCTGGAGATCAAAACCCTGCTGATGGACGAGCAGAACCACGGTTTCGCCCTGTCCGGCGATGATCTGAGCCAGGCGGCGATTACCGCCGCCAACAAGAGCCACACGCCGTACAGCAAGTCCCCGAGCGGCGTGGCGCTGCAGTGCCGCGATGGCCGAATCTTCACCGGCAGCTATGCGGAAAACGCAGCGTTTAACCCAACGCTGCCGCCGCTGCAGGGCGCACTTAACCTGCTGAGCCTGAACGGCTATGACTATCCGGACATTCAGCGCGCCATTCTGGCCGAGATTGCCGATGCGCCGCTGATTCAGTGGGATGCCACCGCCGCAACGCTCAAAGCATTAGGCTGTACGACAATTGACCGCGTACTGCTGGCGTAATCCTTCCGGCGGGCAGAAATGCCCGCCAGTTTGCTGAAAAACCCCTCAGTTGAGTCGCTGTTTCTTGCGCTAACCAGGCGGGTAAAGTAGCCTGAGTTAAATTTCATCCACGCACGAGCCATCTGCATGTTAAAGCGCGTTTTTTACAGCCTGTCTGTCCTGGTCGGCATACTGCTGTTGATCGTGCTCGGTCTCGACCGCTGGATGAGCTGGAAAACCGCCCCCTACATCTTTGACGACCTGCAGGACCTGCCCTATCGTCAGGTTGGCGTGGTGCTCGGCACCGCCAAGTATTACCGCACCGGCGTCATCAACCAGTATTACCGTTACCGCATTCAGGGCGCGCTGAACGCCTACAACAGCGGCAAGGTGAACTACCTGCTGCTGAGCGGCGATAATGCGCTGCAAAGCTACAATGAACCGGTGACGATGCGTAAGGACCTGATTGCCGCGGGCGTGGATCCTGCCGATATCGTGCTCGACTACGCCGGGTTCCGCACCCTGGACTCCATCGTGCGCACGCGCAAAGTCTTCGACACCAACGACTTCATCATCATCACCCAGCGTTTCCACTGCGAGCGCGCGCTGTTTATCGCGCTGCATATGGGCATTCAGGCACAGTGCTATGCAGTGCCGTCGCCAAAAGATATGCTGAGCGTGCGCGTCCGCGAGTTCGGTGCCCGCTTTGGTGCCCTGGCCGATCTGTATATCTTTAAGCGCGAACCGCGCTTTTTAGGCCCGCTGGTGCCGATTCCGGCGATGCATGAAGTGCCGGAAGACGCGCAGGGTTACCCGGCCGTCACGCCCGAGCAGCTGCTCGATATGCAGAAAAAAGAGAAATAACAGCACCGCCTTTATACTTTCTTTACGCCGGGTCTGACGCTTTTTATCTCCCCTTTACGTCGGCTCTTTTAAGCTGAGTTCACTGCCGCTACGGCTTCATTGAAGAATGACTATGAACTCGATAATGAATGCGTTTTTCCTCAAAAGTCTCCGTCCGTATTTTAACCTTCCCGGTTTATCACTTCCTGGCGCACTCAATTCCGGTCTCTGGCTTGATGAAAAAATTGACGCCCTGCAGCACAACATTTCAGTGGAAGTAGCCGATTACCTGGAACGTTACCCGCAGACGAAACATGTAGACGTTTACCTGAACGATATCAACGGCACGATGCGTGGCAAGCGTCTGTCGGTGGAGAGCATGCTGAGTCTGGAAAAAGGCTGTTACTTTCCCCTTTCGGTCTACTCGATGGATCAGAAAGGAAAAATCGCCGCCCCGCTTTATGATGAACCGGACCGGCTGTGCGTTCCGGTCGCCGGCTCTTTGCGTCCCTGTCCGCAGGATCCGCAGCACAACGCGCAGATCCTGCTGACGATGAAAGACAGCGACGATAGCCCCTGCCCGCTTGAGCCGCGCGTGATACTGCAGAACGTGCTGGCCCGCTTCCACCGGCACGGCCTTTTCCCGGTGATTGCCCCGGAAATCGAGTTCTATCTGACGGGACATGACGATCGGGATCCGCAAAATCAGGGCTGTTTTCATATGGATGCCTCGTCAGCGCATGCCGCGCTGTTTGACGAGCTGGAACAGCTGGCGCACCTGCAGCACATCCCGCTGTCAGGGGTCGTAGCGGAAGCCGAGTCCGGTCAGTACGAATTAAACCTGAAGCACAGCCATCGCGTCGTTGAAGTCTGCGATAACGTGCTGGCGCTGCGTCGCCTGACCCGATACGTTGCCGAAAAGCACGGCCTGCAGGCCAACTTTATGGCCAAGCCCTTCAGCGAACTTTCCGGCAGCGGCTTGCACTTCCATTTCAGCCTCAACGACAGCCGCGGCGAAAACGTCTTTGCTTCCCCGGTTAACGCGCTGAACAGCATGGTGCGTTTGTGCATCGCGGGCCAACTGGCGCTGATGCCCGCCTCTATCGCCATTCTTGCGCCGGGCGTCAACGCGTTTCGTCGCCTGCGTAAAAACCTGACGGAACCCGTATTTAACTCCTGGGGCTATAACACCCGCTCCGCCGCCTTGCGTATTCCCTGCTCGGATGACCACAACCGTCGTATCGAGTACCGGCTGGCCGGGGCTGACGCCAATCCGTATCTGGTGGCTGCTACTATCCTGACCGGCATGCTGTACGGGCTGGAAAATATCGACGAGGAGGAGTTGCCCGAACCGCAGCACGATCAACCTGAACTGCCGCTGTTTCAGCAGGAGGCGATTGAGACCTTTGCCCGCTGTCAGTACCTCACCGACAGCCTGGGCGACGCCTTTTCCGAACAGTGGATCGCCTGCAAGCTTTCTGAACTCGACTGGTTTGAACGCATTGTGACCCGAGAGGAGTCACAGCTGGCATAAGGCATAAAAAAAGCCCGCTCGGTGAGCGGGCCGGGTATCGCGAGAGACGATTATTTCTTACGCGCGTACTTCAGTGAATCCAGCGCAACCGCGAAGATAATGATGGCGCCTTTGATGATGTACTGCCAGTACGGGTTCACGCCGATATAGGTCAACCCGTAGTTGATGACGGTGAAGATGATCACACCGGTCACCACGCCGAGTACGGTACCCACACCGCCGCTGAAGGAGACGCCGCCCACCACGCAGGCTGCAATCGCATCCAGCTCGTACATGAAGCCAAGGTTGTTGGTTGCAGAGCCGATACGGCCCGCTTCCAGCATCCCGCCGAAGGCATAGAACACGCCTGACAGTGCGTAGATGATGAGCAGGTTCAGGGCAACGTTTACGCCGGACACTTTCGCCGCTTCCGGGTTACCGCCGATGGCGAAGATGTTTTTGCCAAAGCGCGTTTTGTTCCACAGGATCCAGACGAAGGCGACCGCAATCAGCGCATAGAAGGTGATATACGACAGGCGGAAGCTGCCCAGCGCAATAAACCCTTGCGTAAAGGTCGAGAAGCCGCTGTCAAAGCCCGAGATGGGTGAAGCACCGACAAAGTCGTAATACAGGGAGTTGATACCGTAAACGATGATCATCGTACCCAGGGTGGTGATAAATGGCGTCACGTTCAGGTAGGCGATGATAATACCGTTGATCAGACCAATCACCGCACCGATGGCGCAGACAATCAGGATCACCACGAAAATCGGCATAGTGGCCATTTCCGGGAAGACCTTGTTGGCGTTTTCCATCGACTGCAGCAGGGTTGCCGCGATAACCGCCGCCAGACCCACCTGACGACCGGCAGAAAGGTCCGTCCCCTGGGTCACGATCAGGCCCGCTACGCCCAGCGCAATGATAATACGCACGGAGGACTGGGTCAGAATGTTACTCAGGTTCAGCAGGCTTAAGAACGTAGGGTCCTGGAAAATAATGATAGCCAGCAGTACTAAAAGAACAACGTAAATACCGCCTTCTTTCAGGTAAGTGAGAAAACTTTTTTTATTTAACGCACTCATGAGGAGCCCCTGATCTTAAAGGTGCAAAGACGCAAGACGCAAAATTTCGTTTTGCGTTGTCGTTTTGGTGTCAACAATACCGGCGACGAGACCATTGCTCATAACCAGAATACGGTCTGTGATCCCTAACAATTCCGGCATTTCGGAAGAAATAATAATGATCCCTTTATTCTTTTTCGCCAGCTCGGCAATCAGCTGATAAATTTCAAACTTCGCGCCGACGTCAATACCGCGGGTCGGTTCATCCAGCATCAGAATTTCTGGCTGGGTTAATAACCAGCGGCCGATAATGACTTTTTGCTGGTTACCGCCTGACAGCGAACCAATCTGGGTGCGGTGGCCTGGCGTTTTCACGCGCATGGAGTCAATCACCCATTGGGTATCGCTCTTCATGCGGGAGTTATCCAGCAGCCCGACTTTGTTTTTGTAATTGCGAATGTTAGAAATTAACGAGTTAAAGTTAATATCCAGATAGGCATAAATACCGGTCGAACGACGCTCTTCCGTCACCAGCGCAAAACCATTATTAATGGCTTCGTTGGCGTTGTGGTTATTGATTTTCTTACCGTGCAGCGTAATGGTGCCTTCGGCTTTCTCACGAATGCCAAACAGGGTTTCCACGATATCGGTACGCTTTGCCCCCACCAGCCCGGCAATCCCCAGGATCTCTCCCTTGTGCAGGTCGAAGGAGACATCGCGGATAGACGGCTGACGCAATGAGGTCAGATTGCGCACTTCCAGAATCACTTCACCCGGCTTGTTTTCTTTGTCCGGGAAGCGCTGGTTCAGGGAGCGGCCGACCATCATGGCGATGATCTTGTCCATGTCCAGCCCTTCCAGCGGCTGCGTGGCAATCCACTGGCCGTCGCGCAGGATGGTGATCTCATCGCACAGCTGGAAGATCTCTTCCATTTTGTGGGAGATATACACAATGCCGCAGCCGCGCTCTTTCAGCTTGCGAATAATGGTAAAAAGGTGATTAACCTCTTTTTCCGTTAATGACGATGTCGGTTCGTCCATGATGACGATTTTCGCGTCATAGGAGAACGCTTTGGCGATTTCGATCATCTGCATCTGGGAGACGGATAATGTTCCCACGCGGGCGCGCGGATCGATATCAATATCCAGCTCGTCGAAAATCGCTTTGGTGTCACGATACATTTTGTCCTGATCGACAAAGACACCTTTGGTGGGATAACGCCCCAACCACATGTTATCCATGACTGAACGCTGCAGCACCAGGTTTAATTCCTGGTGAACCATCGAGATACCGTTTTCCAGTGCTTCTTTCGCTGAATGGAAATCGATCTCTTTCCCCTGAAAAAGAATGCTGCCAGAATCTTTTTGATAGATCCCAAAAAGACATTTTAATAATGTTGATTTACCCGCACCGTTCTCACCCATTAAAGCGTGAATAGAGTGAGGACGAACTTTTAAATTAACATTATCGAGTGCCTTAACGCCGGGAAATGACTTGTTGATACCGCTCATTTCCAACAGGTATTCACCGGATGACTGAGTAGTTGTGCTGACCATAATTATACCTTGTTGGCCTCGCATATCGCGTTATAAAAGGGCGCAACGAATTGCGCCCAGTGGAGACAGTACCGCTAACTTATTTACCGATAAACTCAGCCAGGTTGGACTGGTCTACGCCCACGTAAGGTACGCGAACGATTTTGTTTTCAATTTTCCAGTTGGTGCCATCTGCCGCGCCTTTGCCATCGGCCAGGTTTTTCGCCAGATCGAAGGTCGCTTTCGCCTGGTTGTTGGCATCGTTCAGCACGGTACCGGCCATCGCACCGGATTTAACCAGCGCCAGCGCTTCTGGCAGCGCATCCACACCGAATACCGGGATGGACGATTTGTTGTGCGCTTTCAGCGCTTCTACCGCACCCATTGCCATCGCATCGTTGTTGGCGATAACCACTTCGATTTTGTTCGCGTTAGGGCCGGACAGCCACGCGTCCATCTTATCTTTCGCCTGAGCGGTATCCCACATCGCGGTATCTAACGCCAGCTGCTGGGTTTTCAGGCCCTTGTCGTTCAGCTCTTTGATAACGTAGGTGGTACGCGCTTCAGCATCCGGGTGGCCAGGTTCGCCTTTCAGCAACACGAACTGAATCTGACCGTCTTTGTTCAGGTCCCAGTTCGGGTTCGCCGCCCAGTGTTTGGCGATCAGATCGCCCTGAATAATACCGGACTCTTTGGAGTCGGTACCGACGTAATACGCTTTATCGTAGCTATCCAGCGCCTTACGGGAAGGTTCTTTGTTGAAGAAGACGATCGGCACGTTCTGGCCGCGCGCTTTTTCAATAACCGTGCCTGCTGCAGCCGGGTCAACCAGGTTGATGGCCAGGGCTTTCACGCCTTTCGCCAGCAGAACGTCGATCTGGTCGTTCTGTTTGGACTGGTCATTCTGGGAGTCGTTCATCAGCAGCTGAACGTCTGGCGCTGCTTTCGCATCTTTCTCAATCGCTTTACGCACAACAGACATGAAGTTGTCGTCGTATTTATAGATGGTCACACCAATACGGGTATCCGCAGCGTGCGCTGCTGCACCAAAAAGCATGCTTGCCATTACAGCAGACAGGGTCAACACCTTCTTATTCATGGTATCTCCGGTTTTTTTATGCAGGGTAGTTCTTGTGAATAACGATCGGCGGGCAGGTGTTAATAAAACGTTACTGACAGCCGAAGTTCACTTATAAAATTTCTATCTTCCGTGTTCGGTAACGCTCCAGAAATGCGTTTTATTCGTTGTTTGCGGCACGTTGGCTATAGTGAAAGTGAATAATCACCGTTACATAGCGTTTCAGCTCCTAAAACGCTGACATCATAGTCAGCGCCTTGTTAAGATACTGTGAATTTACTCACATATTGAAAACGGTTACATCACCTCATGTAATCAGTTAGTGATCGGAACCACAGTTTGCCTGGCCGCGACGGAGTGGCGACGCACTAAAGTCGGCATGAAACAGTGCGTTGCGCCCGGATCCAGCAGCCCTGCCGCCCCCTGTAACGCCAGCTCAGTCGCCAGTTTCGCCATAGAGGCAATGGGGTAGCGCACCGTTGTCAGCTGCGGGTCGGTGTAACGGGCAATCGGAATATCATCAAAGCCAATGAGTGATAAATGCTGTGGCACCGCAATGCCGTTGTCTTTCAGCGCCGTCAGGGCCCCTGCCGCCATGCTGTCGTTATAGGCAAACACCGCAGACAGCTGCAGGTTGCGGCCCAGCAGTTCCACCATCGCCGCTTCACCGCCCTGCATGTCCGGCGTGCCGGTCCCCACCCAGCTTTCGGAAGGCGTAATGCCGTGCTCTTTCAGGGCGTTTTGCCACCCCTCGCGCCGCAGGTCGTCATCTTCAATCTGATGGCTGGAGGCCAGATAGCCAATCCGCTGATGCCCGTTGTTAATGAGCATTTTCGTGGCCATCATGGCGCCGCTGACGTTATCCAGCCCGACGCAGCGATGGGCATAGCCGGGGACGATACGGTTAATCAGCACCATGCCCGGGATCTGATCCATAAAGCCGGTTAGCTCTTCATCGCTCAAGGCTTTTGAGTGGACAATCAAGGCATTACAGCGCTGGCGAATCAGCACTTCGATGGCATGGCGCTCTTTTTCCGCCTCATGATAGCTATTGCCGATCAGGACGTATTTCTGATGCTGCTGGGCGACCACGTCGACCGCTTTCACCAGCGCGCCGAAAAAGGCATCTGATACATCCATCACCACCACGCCGATGGTGTCGCTGACCTGCGTCGCAAGCGCCTGCGCATTGGCATTTGGCCGGTACCCGAGCTGGGTCACGGCTTTCATTACGGTTTCACGGGTTTCAGGGCTGACCAGCGCGCTGTTGTTCAGCACGCGCGAGACGGTGGCCACAGAAACGCCCGCCTGACGGGCGACGTCACGAATGGTGATCATATTCACCATCCTTCAAAGGATTGCAGCAACTCACAGACACCCCCTGTGTTTAGCAAGGTGGCTATTTTGGCAGCGAGAGAAAGGGGACTACGTGAAGAAGCTCACACTCATGAAAACGCTTACATCCGTTTTGTTAATGATTGTGATCCAGATCGTTATCTGGATGTGTTTTTCAATGATACCCCTGAAGCATGTGCGGTTAACTGACGCCACACCCACTCCAGCGGTCCCTGGCGGAAATAACGTAGCCAGAGAACAGAAAACGCCAGGTTAACCACCCAGACCGGGATAACAAACGCCAGCAGCGTGAGGCGGTCGAATTTCATAAACAGGCCAAAGCGATAGAAAAGCGTGGTGCAGAGAAGCGTTTGCAGGAGGTAGTTGCTCAACGCCATACGGCCCACGCAGGCGATAGCGCTGACGATCCACAGGCGGGAAAGCGTTGGCCAGAAGCCATAGATCAGCGCCGCGTAGCCGATGGTCTGGAACGGTGCGCTCAGTTCGCGCGGCACCTGGAGCAGGAACGCGCACCAGCGGTAATCCCAGTGGATGTGCCACTGCGTAATGACCGCCGGGAGGTTAATCAGCACGCCGAGCAGCACCAGCCCCACACCCGTTCGCCGATAGTGACGCAGGCTGAATTCGCCTTTCAGCCAGCCGGTGCGCATCAGTGACGCGCCCATCAGCATCATGCCCGCCAGCTGCCAGCCGTATTGCGCCCCCAGCGCAAGGAGGTTGTCCCCCAGCATATCCGCGCGGTTGCTTATCGCTTCCGTACCGCCTTTCAGCTTCCAGAACTGCTCGTACTGCAGGTTAGCGGCATCCGGGATCCAGGCACGGTTAGTCGCCTCGCCGGAGATCATCCCCAGCAGCAGCAATACGGCAAGCCCCATGACATAGAGCATCACGCCGGTGTTAAACAGGCTTTTAACGCTGTGCGCATCGCGAATCAGACGCCAGCAGATGAGCCCGACTAACCCATACGCGAGAAGAATATCGCCGTCCCAGAAGAACAGGCCGTGAATAAAGCCGAGGATAACCAGCAGCGTCAGGCGCGACTGGATCCAGCGCGTACCGCGTTTGAGGAGAAGCTGCAGGCCTGCGCCAAACAGCAAGGCAAAGAGCGTGAGGAATTTGACCTGCGCGAAGAGGTCGAGGATCGCCCACGTCCAGGCATCACTGCGCGTGATGTCGCCATACCAGGCAGGATTGAGATAAGCCGCCTTCGGCAAACCGAAGGCGGTGATATTAAGCAGCAGGATACCGAGAATGGCGACGCCGCGAACAAAATCGAGCGTGACGTTTCGCTCCATGGTCCCTGCCCTGTAAGACTTAGTTGTGGTGACGTACGGCGCGCAGGAACTCCTGGCGGGTATTCTGGCTCGATTTAAACAGACCGCCCAGCGAGGTAGTGGTGGTCGCACTGGTGGCATCGCGCACGCCACGCGCTTTCACGCAGTAGTGAACCGCATCGATAGAGACGGCCACGTTATTGGTGCCCAGCAGCGTTTGCAGCGCGGTCAGGATCTGCTGGGTCAGGCGCTCCTGCACCTGCGGACGCTGAGCAAAGAACTGCACGATGCGGTTGATCTTCGACAGGCCAATCACCGTATCTTTGGGGATATACGCCACAGTCGCTTTACCGTCGATGGTCACGAAATGGTGTTCGCAGGTGCTGGTCAGCGTGATATCGCGGACCGTCACCATCTCATCCACTTTCATCTTGTTTTCAATGACGGTGATTTTCGGGAAGTTGGCGTAATCCAGACCCGAGAAAATTTCGTCGACGTACATTTTCGCGATGCGGTGCGGCGTCTCCATCAGACTGTCGTCACTCAGATCGAGATTCAGCAGCTCCATGATATCGGTCATATGACCGGCAATCAGACGCTTGCGGGTTTCATTGTCCAAATCCTGTACGGGCGGACGCAGTGGCGTTTCAAGACCGCGCGCAACCAGGGCTTCGTGGACCAGGGCAGCTTCTTTACTGAGTGATGACATTTTGTTCTCCTGCAGGTGTGGCGTCTTTTGCCCTCGTTGTGGCAAAAGTATGCGCTCATTGTGCGTGAGGCGGCGCACATAATCCAGTATTCACGACGATAATTATTGCAATTGCTGTTGCCTTTCAGCGTGACGATTCCAGACCAGGGCTCCGCCGACGAACAGCGCCACGCCCGCCAGCCCCAGCGCAGGCTCCAGTCGGTGGGTAAGCCAGGTTGATAACGCCGAGGTCATCGGGCCAATCAATTGCCCTATCGCATACCCGGTGGTGAGCAGGCCGGCCATATAGCGGGTGTGGTTTGGCGCCAGCTCGCGACCGTATAAAAGAGAAAGCTGCACGGCACACAAAAAGCCGCCTCCCACCAGCAGCCCGCCCGTCAGCAAACCGCCAATCCCCGGCAGCAGCCAGGCCGCCAGCACGCCCGCCCCCTGTAACCACAGCACGATAGCCAGCCTGCGGTTAGCCGTTGAGGTGTGGCGTAAAAGAATACTGAGCGCAATCCCCACCACGGCGGCGAGACCAAAAATCGGCCAGACAAACTGGGCAAACAGGCTGCCGGGAAAACGCACCGCCGCCATTTGCGACAGGAAAGTCGCCGGGAGGATATAGCCAAACCCGGCCAGGCTGTAGCTCCAGACCAGGCGCTTTAAATCCGCCGTCAGCAGCAGCGGCTCCGGCGCGGTGCCGGGTCGATGGAGCTGCCCGGATCGCGGCAGGTAGCGCGCCACCAGTGCAATCAGTACCAGCGCCAGCACGCCGTAGATTTGCCATGCCGCCCCGGCCGACAGGGATTTCGCCTGGATATAGACGGCGAGCAGCCCGCTCAGGGCGATGCCCGCCCCCGGTCCGGCAAACACCGCAGCGCTCAGGCCCGGTTTACCGAGCTGCCCCAGCCGTTCGTTAGTCCAGGCGGCAATGAGTACCATCGACCAGCCGCTCATGCAGCCGATGACAAAACGCAGCAGGCCGTGCACGACGGCGTTATCCGCCGCCGCGGAGAGCAGCGTCAGCGCCACCGCGCCGGTGATGCCAAGCCAGAGGCGCGTTTCCACAAAGCGGTGCGCACGCATGGCATCCCATGCGCCCACCAGATAGCCCAGGTAATTCATCGCCGCCACCAGACCCGCGCTGGTCAGCGTAAGCTGCCCGGCAGCAATCATCAGTGGCACCTGGGGCGTGAAGGCAAAGCGCCCTATCCCCATCGCCACCACCAGCACGACAAACCCACTGAGCGCAATACGCAGCGCCATGACCGCTCCAAATGTTAAAGAAAAGTAAATTTATGATGCAGCATCTCGCCCTCTGGCGAAAGTGAAAGTTACTCACAGGTCAATGAAAAGGCTGTATTATGGTTTTTATGAATACGCATTCTCATTAAGGAGCCCTGCATGGAACTGCTCGAAGAGCACCGTTGTTTTGAAGGTCGACAGCAGCGCTGGCGGCATGACTCCACCGTCCTGAACTGTGCGATGACGTTCAGCATTTTCCTGCCCCCGACGGAAAATCCGCCGGTTCTGTTCTGGCTGTCAGGTCTGACCTGCAATGACGAAAACTTCACCACCAAAGCGGGCGCGCAGCGTATTGCCGCCGAGCTGGGCATTGCGCTGGTGATGCCAGACACCAGCCCGCGTGGCGATGATGTGGCCGACGATGCCGGATACGACCTGGGCAAAGGCGCTGGGTTTTATCTCAATGCGACCGAGCAGCCCTGGGCGCGCCACTACCGCATGTATGATTACCTTCGCGATGAACTTCCTGCTCTGGTGCAGTCGCAGTTTGCGGTCGGCGAGCGCTGCGCGATCAGCGGCCACTCCATGGGCGGACACGGCGCGCTCATCATAGCGCTGAAAAATCCGGGGAAATACGTCAGCGTGTCGGCATTTGCGCCCATTGTGAACCCAACGCAGGTGCCTTGGGGGCAGAAAGCCTTCGCGAACTATCTGGGGGAAGATGAAGCGAATTGGCAGGAATGGGACAGCTGTGCGCTAATGCTGGCCAGCAGCTCAGCAAAGGCGATCCCGATGCTTATCGATCAGGGTGATGCGGATCAGTTCCTCGCCGGACAGCTGCAGCCTGCGGTGTTTGCCGAAGCCGCGCGCCAGAAGGACTGGCCGCTGACGCTGCGCATTCAGCCGGGATACGATCACAGCTATTACTTCATTGCGTCCTTTATTGAGGATCATCTCCGCTTCCATGCGGAGCATTTATTTGCATAAGCGCTGCCTGTTTTGCCCGGTGGCGCTTCGCTTACCGGGCCTACGGACATGTGCCCTTATGTAGGCCGGGTAAGGCGCAGCCGCCACCCGGCACATGGTTACATCAGAACTTATAATCCACACCGACAAAGTAGCGACGGCCATCTTCCGTGTAGCTGTAATCGTCGCGGCTCAGATCTTTGTCCAGCAGGTTCTGCACGCCCGCACGCAGCTTCACGCTTTTCGTCGCCTGCCACGCGGCGCCGGTATTCCAGATGACATAGCCACCCGGCGTTGGAGCACTGCTGGTCAGCGCACGTTTTTCACCGGTGTAGTTGCCCTGAACATAGAACGACCAGTCCTGCGTCGCCTTCCAGTCAACTGTACCGTTGGCGGTGTGGAACGGTAGATCGGACAGCGGCTTGTTGCCGCCGTTGCTAATATCACGACCGTCGTTGTACGTGTAGTTAAGGGTCACTTTCCAGTCTTCCGCCAGCGGGAATTTCAGCTCGGTCTCCACCCCGCGGATGCGCGCCTTGTTGACGTTGTAGTAGCGGAATATCGGTTCACCGTCCGCATTCAGGCCAACGTAGTTAGGGTAGCTCTGCGCCTGCTTCGCATTGGCCGTACGGCTGATGCTGATGCGGTCATCGACATTATTCTGGAAGGTGGTCACGCTGGCCTGCACGCCCTCTAACCAGCCCTCTTCCCCGCTGTAGTACAGACCGAACTCGAAGCTCTCGCTGGTCTCTGGTTTCAGATCCGGGTTACCGACAATCTCACAGGCACCGCGGCACGAGCCGGTGACCCAGTCCGGGCTCAGCTGCAGCAGTGACGGCGCTTTAAATGCGGTCGCCCAGCCCCCTTTCACCGTTACGGTATCGGTCGCGTTGTAGACCAGATAGGCGCGCGGGCTCCAGTGGTCGCCGTAGGTATCATGGTCATCCATACGGATGCCGGTGGTCAGCGCCAGAGGTTCAAAGATACGCCACTCATCTTCAAGGAACAGGGCATACTGGCTTGTCGACGTACTGCTGCTTGAACCGCCCGTCAGGTTGACCGGATCCTTCAGCTTATCGTGACGCCATTCGCCGCCGAAGGTCATCAGCTGGTTGATGTCGCCCAGCGGCAGCACGTATTTCCCGTCCACCGCGTTGCTCTCGGAGGTGATCGTATTGCTGTTGCCCGGGTTTTTGTTATCCACCTTCTCGCCGTACACCTTCAGCTCGCTGTTGCCGACGCCCCAGCGGCCGTTGTGGCTGAGCGAGTAGTTCTGACGCTCAAGGCGGTTTTTGTCGAGGGAATCCGAGTCACGATCCTGACGATCGAAACCGTAGCCCGCCGTAAAGTCATGATTTTCAGACGGCGTCCAGGCGAACTCCACATTCGCATCGCGGCTGGTAAAGCCCTCAATGCGCGGCGTTTCACCGCTCGCCGTGGTAGAGGACTTCTGCTGCCCGTCTTTCTCACGCTTTGCGAGGCTACCGTAGGCTTTCAGCCCCAGCAGACCGTCCACCAGCGGACCGCTGGTATAGAATTGACCGTTGTAGGTGTCTCCACGGTCGCGATGTTCCTGAATTGTGGAATCGGCGCTCAGGGTACCCGTCCATTTCTGGCCGATTTTTTTGGTGATAATGTTTACCACGCCGCCCAGCGCATCGGAGCCGTAAAGAGAAGACATCGGTCCGCGCACCACTTCGATGCGTTCGATGGCGTCAACCGGCACCCAGTTGAGGTCGAAATCATTATGGCGGAACACCGCGTTACGGGAATTGACGCGCTTGCCGTCGATCAGGATCAGCGTATAGCTGCTGTCCAGTCCGCGAATACTTACCCCTTTACGGTTGTCCCCTTCGCTCGTGAGCTGCACGCCCGGCACATCCCGTAACACATCTTTCAGATTCTGAACGGGTTTGCGCTGCAAATCTTCCTGGGTGATGACGCTGATGCTTGCCGGTGCGTCTTTCAGGTTTTGCTCGGTCGCGGAGGCCGTGACAACCATTGTGTCGTCGGATTCCGCTGCGATAACTGGCAGGGCCAGGGACATTGCGGACGCGCAAAGTCCTCCCCTGACGAAGGGATTCAACCTAAACATTCCATATCTCCATGAGGTAAATACAACTCAATCAAATCATCATTGCTCACAGCGTCTTCCTGGCCGCCCACATCTCCGGTGGGTCGGTGACACGCTTATTTTTGATAACGATAAAGCAAACGATAATTATTATCAATTAAATTGTTAAGAAATATATCTTTGTTTCAGGGGGCGGGAATAAAAAAGCCCGCTCAAACGAGCGGGCTAATAGAGAGGAAGTGCGGTTATTGTTTAAATCGTTCCGGGAATTCCATTTCACTGTAGCGAACGAAGTGTGTTCCTTTCGTCAGCTTGTAACCAAACCAGATGACGAGGAACAGCGGAATGCCAATGTAGGTTGCCGTGACGGCGCCCCAGTCAATGGTGTCCGCCAGGAACGCTTCATAGTTCTGTCCCAGCGTAATGATCAGGCACAGAATGAAGGCGAAAATGGGACCCAGCGGGAAGAAGCCGGAGCGATACGGCAGCTGGTTAACGTCATAACCCTGTTTGACGTAGCCACGGCGGAAACGATAGTGGCTAATGGCAATCCCCAGCCAGGCAATAAAGCCCGTCATCCCGGAGGTGTTAAGCAGCCACAGGTACACCGTCTGGTTGCCAAACATAGAGGTCAGGAAGCACAGACCGGCGATCACCGTAGTGGCGTACAGCGCGTTACGCGGTACGCCGCCACGGGACAGCTTCGCGAAAATACGCGGTGCTTTACCGTCGCATGCCAGCGTGTAGAGCATACGGGTGGACGCGTACATCCCGGAGTTACCGGCTGACAGTACAGCGGTCAGGATAACGGCGTTCATCACTGCTGCGGCAGAAAGCAGACCGGCATGCTGGAAGACCAGCGTGAACGGGCTAACGCTAATGTCTTTAACGTCATTACGCAGCAGGCTTGGATCGGTGTACGGAATAATCAGGCTGATAATCAGGATCGCGAACACATAGAACAGCAGGATACGCCAGAAGACCTGACGAACCGCGCGCGGAATATTCTTCTCCGGGTTCTCTGACTCACCGGCGGCGATACCAATCAGCTCGGTCCCCTGGAAGGAGAAGCCGACAATCATCGCCACGCCAATCATCGCCGACAGTCCACCGGCAAACGGCGCATCGCCTGTTGTCCAGTTACTCCAGCCCGCAGGTTCTGCGCCTTTGAAAATACCAACGATCATCGCCACACCGACGACGATAAAGATGATGACGGTTGCCACTTTGATCAAAGAGAACCAGTATTCCGCTTCGCCGAAACCGCGCACGGAGATGTAGTTCAGCAGGAAGATGACGGCCAGGAACAGGGCGCTCCAGATCCAGCCCGGCGTATCGGGGAACCACCAGTTCATCACCAGCTGCGCGGCGACAAGGTCAACGGCGATAGTGACCGCCCAGTTGTACCAGTAGTTCCAGCCCAGCGCGAAGCCAAAGCCTTCTTCAACGTATTTTTGACCGTAGGTCGAAAACGAACCGGATACCGGCATGTACGCGGCCAGTTCGCCGAGACTGGTCATCAGGAAGTACACCATCAGGCCAATCAGGATATAAGAGAAAAGTGCCCCACCCGGGCCGGCTGCCGAAATCGTTGCGCCAGAGGCAACGAAAAGACCTGTACCGATTGAGCCTCCAATGGCGATCATCGTCAGGTGACGCGCCTTGAGTTCACGACGTAGCGTGGGCGCTTCTGTGGTTTTAATTTCTGAAACCATATGAAAATGCTGTCCATTTAATAAATGAGGCGCGATTGTAGCAGACGATCCGCGTTCCTTCCGGCAGAAATACTCAGTTATAAGAGAGCTTCATGACTCGGCCAGGATTATAAGTAAAGCATAATTTTTCCCTCTCCCCTTTGGGGAGAGGGTCAGGATGAGGGGAAGATTACATCTCGCAGTAGCGCAGAAAACGCTGCAGCGAGCTGGAAAGGTGTTTCTGACGATGATGAATGCACCACAGCGTGCGCACCAGCTTCGGCAATGGAACCGGGATTTCAACCAGCGACCCCGTTTCAAGCTGTTCGGCAATGACGCGCCGGGAAAGACAGCTGATCCCCAGGCCATGACGCACCGCGTGCTTGATGGCCTCAGAGTTCCCTAGCTCCATCCCTAACTGGAAATGCGGCAGATGGGAAAGCAGCAGATAATCGACAATTTCACGCGTGCCGGAGCCCTGTTCACGCAGGATCCACTGCGCCTGCGCCAGGCGCTCCAGCGTCACCTCGCCCTGCAATAACGACGAGGCCGGGGACGCAAACACCACCAGCTCATCTTCCAGCCAGGGCTCGGCAATGATATCGACGTTATGGCAGGGTCCTTCGATGAGACCAATATCCACGCGGAAATCGATCACCGCGTTGATGACGTCCTGGCTATTGCCCACGCTCATCTCCAGCGGCAGAGTCGGGAAATCCCGGCGGTAGCGGGCAATCACTTCCGGCAGGATGTAGTTCCCGATGGTGCTGCTGGCATAGACGCGGATCGCACCGTTGTCTTCGCGGAACAGCTGCTCGATTTCGATAGCCTGCTCCAGCAGCGCCAGCGCGCGCGGATAAAGAAGACGGCCGTGCTCGTTCACCACAAGCCGCTTCCCTACCCTGTCGAAAAGCTGAACGCCCAGTTGTCCTTCAAGATCGGTCAATGCCGCGCTGACCGCAGACTGCGAGAGCGCCAGCATTTGTGACGCCTGGGTCGTCGAGCCGCTTTTCAGCACCTCGGCAAACACTTCCAGCTGACGCAATGTAATGTGCATGGTTGCTTACCACTTATATAGATTGATTATAAGTATATAATCAATTTTATTTTTAAGCCAGAGCGCCGTAACCTTTAGCCAGACAAAGGAGAAGGTTATGTCAGAAATCACCTTACAACATCATCGTACAGTGTGGCACTTCGTGCCGGGTCTTGCGCTCAGCGCCGCAGTGACCGCCGTCGCGCTATGGGGCGGCAGCATCCCGGCTATCGCAGGCGCAGGTTTTAGCGCGTTAACGCTGGCCATTTTGCTGGGCATGGTCGTGGGAAATACCGTTTACCCACATATCTGGAAATCCTGCGACGGCGGCGTGATCTTTGCCAAACAGCACCTGCTGCGTCTCGGGATCATCCTTTACGGCTTCCGTCTCACCTTTTCGCAGATTGCGGATGTGGGCGTGAGCGGAATCGCCATCGACGTCCTGACCCTGACCAGCACCTTTTTGCTGGCCTGCTTTATCGGCCAGAAAGTCTTTGGCCTGGATAAGCAAACCAGCTGGCTGATCGGTGCGGGGAGCAGTATCTGTGGAGCCGCGGCGGTGCTGGCAACAGAGCCCGTCGTTAAAGCCGAAGCCAGCAAGGTGACCGTGGCGGTAGCGACGGTGGTGATCTTCGGTACGCTGGCGATTTTCCTCTACCCGGCCATGTATCCGCTGGTTGCCCACTGGTTTAGCCCGGAAACCTACGGCATCTATATCGGTTCGACCATGCACGAAGTGGCCCAGGTGGTCGCGGCAGGACACGCCATTAACCCGGACGCCGAAAACGCAGCGGTGATTGCCAAAATGCTGCGCGTGATGATGCTGGCCCCGTTCCTGATTTTCCTGGCCGCTCGGGTTAAGCAGCTGGCACCGGCAGACAGTAACCAGAAGAGCAAAATCACCGTTCCGTGGTTTGCGATCCTGTTTATCGTGGTGGCGATTTTCAACTCCTTCCACCTGCTACCGAAAGCCGTTGTCGATATGCTGGTAACGCTGGATACGGTACTGCTGGCGATGGCCATGGCGGCGCTGGGTGTCACCACACACGTCAGCGCGCTGAAAAAAGCCGGTGCCAAACCGCTGCTGATGGCGCTGGTGCTCTTCATCTGGCTGATTGTCGGCGGCGGTGCCATTAACCTCGCGGTGCACAGCCTGATGGCATAAACCATCTCGTCCTTCTCCTGTTAACCCGTTATCATAGACGTTTCGGGTTAGCAGGAGTTTTTATATGAAATATGTTGGAGCGCACGTCAGCGCTGCAGGTGGCCTTGCAAATGCCGCCATTCGCGCCGCCGAAATCGAGGCGACCGCTTTCGCCCTGTTCACCAAAAACCAGCGCCAGTGGCGCGCCGCAGCGCTCACCGCTGAAGTGATTGATGATTTCAAGGCTGCCTGTGAGAAGTACCACTACGGGCCAGGCCAAATCCTTCCCCACGACAGCTACCTGATCAACCTCGGTCACCCGGTTGAAGAGGCGCTGGAAAAATCCCGCGAGGCGTTTCTTGATGAAGTACAGCGCTGCGAACAGCTGGGGCTGACGCTGCTGAACTTCCATCCGGGCAGCCATCTGATGCAGATCGACGAAGATGCCTGCCTGGCGCGCATTGCCGAGTCCATCAACATCACCCTGGACAAGACCAAAGGCGTCACCGCGGTGATTGAGAATACCGCCGGTCAGGGCAGCAACCTCGGCTTCAGGTTCGAACATCTGGCGGCGATTATCGACGGCGTGGAGGATAAATCCCGCGTTGGCGTGTGCATTGATACCTGCCACGCGTTTGCCGCCGGCTATGACCTGCGCACAACCGAGGCAACGAAAAACACGTTTGATGAGTTCGAGCGCATTGTGGGCTTTAAGTACCTGCGCGGCATGCACTTAAACGATGCGAAAAGCGCCTTTGGCAGCCGCGTTGACCGCCACCACAGCCTCGGCGAAGGCAACATCGGCCACGATGCGTTTCGCTTTATTATGCAGGACGCCCGCTTCGACGGTATTCCGATGGTGCTGGAAACCATCAATCCGGATATCTGGGCAGAAGAGATTGCCTGGTTGAAGGCACAGCAAACCGCTGAACAGGCGGCATAAAAAAAGCCGGGTGCGTAATGCAACCCGGCTTTTTTGTTGTTTATCGCTTACGCTGCTTTTGCCACGACTTCCGCTTCCGGACGTTTCAGCACTGCGTAAGAGAGACCCGCCACCAGCGTACCGGCAACAATCGCCAGCAGGTAGCCCAGCACCGGCGTGATAGCGCCAGGGATCAGCAGCACGAACAGACCGCCGTGTGGTGCCATCAGCTTCGCACCAATCGCCATGGAGATTGCCCCCGTTACCGCGCCACCCGCGATACAGCAAGGCAGTACACGCATTGGGTCACGGGCCGCGAACGGAATTGCCCCTTCGGTGATGAAGCACAGACCCAGCACCAGCGCCGCTTTGCCGCCTTCCTGCTGCGCTTTATCGAACTTACGACGGGCAATAATCGTCGCCAGGCCGAGCGCCAGAGGAGGCACCATACCTGCCGCCATGATGGCTGCCATTGGTGCGTAAGTCTGGGTACTCAGCAGGCCAACACCAAAGGCGTACGCCGCTTTGTTCACCGGACCACCCATGTCGGTACACATCATGCCGCCGAGGATTGCACCCAGCAGAACCGCGTTCGCGGTACCCATGGTTTGCAGCCAGTGGGTCAGACCCGCCAGGATGCCCGCAACCGGCTTACCAATCAGGTAAATCATCGCCAGACCGACCACCAGGCTGGAAATCAGCGGGATGATCAGAATCGGTTTCAGCGCTTCCATACTCTGCGGCAGCTTGAGCTTCGAGCTGATCAGCTTCGCGACGTAACCGGCCAGGAAGCCCGCGATAATCCCGCCGATAAAGCCAGAACCCGTGCTCACGGCCAGCATACCGCCGATAAGGCCCGGCGTCAGGCCAGGACGGTCAGCGATGGAGAAGGCAATAAAGCCCGCCAGTACCGGCACCATCAGAGCGAAGGCTGAGCCACCGCCAATCTGCATCAGCGCAGCCGCCAGCGTCCCTTGTTCTTTAAACGCGGTGATACCAAACGCGAACGAGAGAGCGATACACAGACCACCCGCCACCACCATCGGCAGCATGTAAGACACGCCGGTCAGCAGATGGCGATAGGCGCCCGCAGACTCTTTCTTACCTTCCGTCGCGGTTTGACGCGCGCCGGTTGCCTGATACGGCTTCGCTTCCACCAGCGCTTTATCAAACTCCTGCGCGGTCTTTTTCAGCGCCAGGCCGGTAGATGTACGGTACATTGGCTTACCGGCAAATTTCGCCAGGTCCACTTCGATATCCGCCGCCACGATCACCAGATCGGCCTCAGCCACTTCTTCTGGGGTGATAGCGTTGCCGGCACCGACGGAGCCACGCGTTTCAACTTTTACCCACCAGCCGCGTTTTTTCGCTTCGGTTTCAATGGCTTCAGCAGCCATAAAGGTGTGAGCCACCCCCGTCGGGCAGGCCGTCACCGCAACAATGCGTTTTGGACCTGTGGCCGCAGCCGGTGCCGTCGCGACAGGCGCGCTGTAGACAGACGCATGACCTTTCGCTTCGCTCAGGAACAGTTCCGGGTGTGCCACCGCGCGATTAATATCGCCCAGCCACACTTTTTTGCCGTTCAGCGCACTGTCAGCCGGGATTTTGTCGCCCAGTACAATGGCCAGTTCTGCATCGCCTGGATTATCGATAATCTCCAGATGTGCTTTTTGTGCCGCCGCGCCCAGCAAGGTCTTCGCCATATAGGCGCGAGCCTGTCCGAGACCGGAGTCAATGATCAGCAGCGTTTTCATTATTCCTCTCCTGCTGTTAGTTAAAAGGTTTTAAGTCAACGCGCGCCATCATCGCGGCTAACTGGGTACGATCGGTAATACCGACATTGCTCTGGCTGACGGCCAGGGCAGCAACGGCAGTGGCAAGACGTAAAGTATGTTCACTGGATTCACGCATCAGCAGACCATAAATCAGGCCGCCAACCATGGAATCCCCTGCGCCAACGGTACTCACAACTTCCATTGACGGCGGTTTGGCGATCCATTCGCCAGACGCGTTAACCCACAACGCGCCTTCTGCACCAAGCGAGATCACCACGTGAGCGATACCCTGCTCGCGCAGCGCATGGGCAGCGTCAATTACATCTTTTAATTCTGGCAGCTTACGACCCGCCCAGATCTCCAGCTCGCGGCGATTCGGCTTCACCAGCCACGGCGAGGCTTTCAGGCCCGCAACCAGCGCATCGCGGCTGCTGTCAAAAATGATGCACGGGCACTGGCTGCGCAGGCGCGTCATCCAGTCGGTAAACGCTTCCGGGCTCACGCCGGACGGCAGGCTGCCGCTGACGCAGACCATGTCAAACTGACCGAGCCATGTCAGAGAATCGTTAACAAAACGCTCCCAGTCTGACGGCGTCACTTCGAAGCCAGAGAAGTTCAGGTCGGTCACTTCACCGTCTTTCTCCGTCAGCTTAACGTTGATGCGAGTACGGCCCTGAACAATCTGAAAACGGTTGGCAATGCCCAGCTCGCTGAACAACTGCTGAAAACCATCCTGGTTATCTTTACCGAGGAATCCACCCACGGTGACGTCGATACCGAGATCCTTGAGCACTTTCGCGACGTTAATCCCCTTACCCGCAGCATGCAGGCCAGTGGTACGCACGAGGTTGACTTCGCCGCGCTCAATTTCCGGGCAAAATCCTACCAGGTCATAAGCCGGGTTCAGCGTAATAGTCGCAACACGTCTGCTCATTATGCGCCCTCCCCCAGACCCGCCGCGATGGCATCGCCAATCGCTTTCAGCGCCTGTTCAGCATCAGCCCCCTGCGCGGTGAAACGCAGACGGTGTCCTTTCTTCACGCCCAGCGCGACAACTTTCATCAGACTACGGCCGTTGGCCGGTTTGCCCGTGCCATCAAGATTTGCCACGGTGATCTCACTCTCGAATTGTTTAATGGTATTCACCAGCATGGTGCCTGGACGGGCATGCAGGCCGTGCTCGTTACGTACCACGAACTCAGCGGTCTGCACGTCTTCAGTCGGCGCATCATCACTGGTCAGCAGTGCCAGCACGGTGGAGGCATCAGCGTTCAGCAGTTTTTCAGCTTTGTTGTTCAGCAGCAGATCGCCCAGACGCTTCAGCACGGAAACCGGCTGTTCATCGTTCATCGCCACGGTCACCAGCATGGCTGCAGGCTCGCCTTCTACGTCAAACGCATTGGCCGCGCGGCTCACGGCGATAGCGCTGCGAAGGTTGCCTTCAGCACTGTCGTTCAGCCAGATACCCTGACCCAGATTCAACGGCTTATCGTTAATCACGCGCGTCACAAACGTGGCATCCGCCGCGCCGGCTTCTTTCAGACGGCCCGCGTTCAGCGCCTGCAGCGTCACCAGATCGGAGGCAACCACATCCAGCGTCAGCGTTTCATTATCCAGTTTCAGCGCTTCGCTCTGTTTTTCGCCCATCAGCAACGCACGCAGCTCTTCAGCTGTGGTTGCGGACTTGAGCTGTTCAGCCACATCGTCATCGCTCAGGACATGCGTCAGCTGACGCAGCAGACCTAAGTGTTCATCGCTGCTGGCCGCGATACCGATGGCCACATAGGCTACCTGACCGTCGCCCCAGAGCACGCCCTGTGGGAACTGATAAACCTTAACGCCGGTTTTCAACACCTGATCGCGGGTATCGGTTGTGCCGTGCGGAATGGCAATGCCATTGCCGAGGAAGGTTGAGGTCTGCTGCTCGCGCGCCAGCATGCCGTTGACATAGCCGTCCGCGACGTTACCCGCCTGCACAAGCGCAGCGGCAACCTGGCGAATAGCCTCTTCTTTATCCCCGGCCTGAGCGCCCGGGTGGATATCCTGAACAGATAACTGGAACATGGTTCTCCACTCCTGCTGAACTTGAATCGTTTCAGCTTTAATGAGAAAAAATGCGCTAGCCTGCTCCGTTTGTTAAAACAAGATAGCGCTGAAACGTTTCAAAAAGTCTTGCGCTTTCTGCAATGTCTTGCAAGTAAACTCGTATTTCCGATCTCAGAATTTAGAGATACAGCACATTTCTTCTTCCTTCAGCTGAATTTTGCTGAAGTTCAGCAAGACAGTTTCAGCTAAGGTCAGCCCGGTGAAGTGTAAGTTGAAATGCCATTTTGATTTTTCGTGGCATCATTGACCGCACCCACTGTTTATTTTTTAGCTGACGGCGTAAACTCCGCCCCTCTCTGCTACTCGCTAATTATAAAACATGCATAACACCCCTGCGGCGGTCTCGCCGAAGCCCTTTGATTTGACCTCTGCGGCATTCCTGGTTGTTGCCTTCTTCACGGGCATTGCCGGTGCGTTACAGACGCCGACATTGAGCTTATTCCTGACAAATGAGGTTCACGTCCGTCCGGCGATGGTAGGCTTCTTTTTTACCGGAAGCGCCATCATCGGCATCCTGGTCAGTCAGTTTCTGGCGGGGCGATCCGACAGAAAAGGCGATCGTAAAAGCCTGATCGTTTTCTGCTGTCTGCTGGGGGTCATGGCCTGCGTTCTGTTTGCCTGGAACCGCAACTATTTCATTCTGCTCTTCGTCGGGGTATTTCTGAGCAGCTTTGGCTCGACGGCAAACCCGCAGCTGTTCGCCCTTGCCCGCGAACACGCCGACCATACCGGCCGTGAAGCGGTGATGTTCAGCTCTGTCCTGCGTGCTCAGGTGTCGCTGGCATGGGTGATTGGCCCGCCGCTGGCCTACGCGCTGGCGATGGGTTTTGGCTTTACGGTGATGTACCTGAGTGCGGCCGTTGCATTTGTGGCATGCGGCGCGCTGGTGTGGTTCTTCCTGCCGTCCATGCGCAAAGAGCCCAAAGTGGCAACGGGCGTGCTGGAAGCGCCGCGCCGTAACCGCCGCGATGCCCTGCTCCTGTTTGTTATCTGCACGCTGATGTGGGGCACCAACAGCCTGTATATCATCAATATGCCGCTGTTTATTATTGATGAACTGCACCTGTCGGAGAAGCTGGCGGGCATCATGATGGGCACCGCGGCCGGGCTTGAGATCCCGACGATGCTCATCGCGGGCTATTACGCTAAGCGCTTCGGAAAGCGTTTTTTAATGCGCATCGCCGCTGTCGCCGGTCTGCTGTTTTATATCGGTATGCTGACGGTACATACGCCGGGGCTGTTGCTGGCGTTACAGCTGCTGAACGCCATCTACATTGGCATTCTCGCCGGGATAGGCATGCTCTATTTCCAGGATCTGATGCCGGGTCAGGCAGGCTCAGCCACCACCCTTTATACTAATACCACCCGCGTGGGCTGGATTATCGCGGGCTCAATGGCCGGTGTCGTGGCCGAAATCTGGAACTATCACACGGTGTTCTGGATTGCGCTGGTGATGTGTACGCTGACGATGGGCTGCCTGGCGAGAATTAAAGACGTTTAAGGCGCGGTGAGCGTTTCAAGTTCAAGAAGGTACGTCATCGCCTGCTCTCGCGTGCTGCCGCACATTTCGGCAGCGGGCTGAAGCCCGGAGCAGACTTTCGGGCGCAACGGTGAGCCAAAGATCATGCACAGGTTGGTTTCCGAGAGCTGAACGCAGCGGGTATTGGCAGGCTTGCCCTCGGGCATTCCTGGAATGGGGCTTGAAATGGACGGTGCAGTACAGCACGCGCCACAATCGGGACGGCAATCCATAAATGCTCTCTTTCGCTGACGATCGCCCGCGAGGTCGGGCATCGCGCGCACAGTAACACCTTTTGCGTATTGATAGCAAAAGCCACGAATTCCTCTTGCCTGAAAGGCCGCGCGCGAGTAATTTGGCGCGATATTTTTTACCTCCCGTAAACAGGATTACTGCAATGCCAAGAGCGAACGAAATTAAGAAAGGTATGGTGCTGAATTACAACGGCAAACTGCTGATTGTGAAAGATATCGACATTCAGGCCCCGAGCGCCCGTGGTGCAGCAACGCTGTACAAAATGCGTTTCGCCGATGTGCGTACCGGCCTGAAAGTGGAAGAGCGCTTTAAAGGTGACGATATCGTCGATACCGTGACCCTGACCCGTCGCTATGTTGATTTCTCCTACATCGACGGCAACGAATACGTGTTCATGGATAAAGAAGATTACACCCCGTACATCTTCACCAAAGATCAGATTGAAGAAGAGCTGTTGTTCATCCCTGAAGGCGGCATGCCTGACATGCAGGTTCTGACCTGGGACGGCGTACTGCTGGCGCTGGAACTGCCTCAGACCGTCGATCTGGAAATCGTTGAAACGGCGCCTGGCATCAAAGGCGCATCCGCCAGTGCCCGCAACAAACCGGCTACCCTGACGACCGGCCTGGTTGTGCAGGTACCGGAATACCTCTCCGCTGGCGAGAAAATCCGCATCCATATCGAAGAAAAACGCTATATGGGTCGCGCTGACTGATTGCGGCGTTTGTCGGGTGGCGCTACGCTTACCCGACCCACGAAAAAAACCGGCCCTGAAGCCGGTTTTTGTGTTTTTGTAGGCCGGGTAAGGCGAAGCCGCCACCCGGCAACTCCGGTTACAGAAGTTCCGGATACTTCGTCATTTTCAGCGCCAACTCAACGCCGCGCACTTCCGCCATGCCTTTAAGACGGCCAATCGCCGAATAGCCCGGGTTGGTTTTCTTACGCAGATCGTCCAGCATCTGGTGACCGTGGTCAGGGCGGAACGGAATAGGACGCACATCGCCCGCCTGCTTACGACGCGCCTCTTCCGCCAGAATGGCGTCTACCACCGCCACCATATTCACATCGCCGCCCAGGTGCGCCGCCTCGTGGAAGGTTTTTGGATTCTCTTCGCGGCAGGTCGCGCGCAGATGCGTGAAGTGGATACGATCGCCGAAGGTTTCAATCATCCGCACCAGGTCGTTATCCGCACGCACGCCGTAGGAGCCGGTACACATGGTAAAACCGTTGTAAATGCTGTTTACCGTCTCTTTCAGCCACTGCATATCTTCAATCGTAGACACGATACGCGGCAGGCCGAGGATTGGACGCGGTGGATCGTCCGGATGTACGGCCAGGCGAACCCCTACTTCTTCCGCAACCGGCACGATAGCGCGCAGGAAATACGCCATGTTTTCACGCAGCTGCTGCTTATCAATATCGCCGTATTCCGCCAGGCGGGCGCGGAACTGATCCAGCGTATACCCTTCTTCAGCCCCAGGCAGGCCCGCAATAATATTACGGGTCAACTTTTCGATGTCCGCGTCACTGGCAGCGTTAAACCACGCGCGCGCCTGCTGCTGCTCTTCCGCGGTGTAATCCGCTTCGGCGCCAGGGCGCTTCAGAATGTGCAGCTCGAATGCCGCAAAAGCAATCTGATCGAAACGCAGCGCTTTCGAGCCGTCCGGCATCTGATATTCAAGGTCGGTTCGCGTCCAGTCGAGGATAGGCATGAAGTTATAGCAGACCGTATCAATGCCGCAGGTCGCCAGGTTGCGAATGCTCTGCTGATAGTTAGCAATCCAGGTCTGGTATTCCCCTGAATGGGTTTTAATGTCTTCATGAACCGGGATGCTTTCCACCACAGACCAGGTTAACCCCTTCTCCGCCAGCAGCGCCTGACGCTGTTGAATTTCCTCTACCGGCCAGACCTGACCGTTTGGAATATGATGCAGCGCCGTGACGACACCCGTTGCGCCAGCCTGGCGCACATCATCAAGAGAAACCGGATCGTTCGGCCCGTACCAACGCCAGGTTTGTTCCATTGCCTCACCCTCTTAAGTTGTTATACCAATATGCGTTACTGCAATGACGACTACCATACATGTTTGCCGCTAAGGGTCAACATACCGCCACACATTGATTGATCAAACTCACAGAACGGGGATATTTACGGCTCACCAATTTTATTTGCTGTCATATAACTTTACACTGGCATTGTTAATTAATGGTTAATCAGGTGTGTATTTCATGAAGACAATTGCCTCCACCGCCCTTCCTGCCCGGGTGCAGCAACCGCGCTACGATCGCACGCAATTACGCTCCCGCATCGTCCACTTTGGCTTTGGCGCGTTTCACCGTGCGCACCAGGCATTGTTAACAAATCGGGTGCTGAATGAAAAAGGCGGCGACTGGGGGATGTGTGAGATTAGCCTCTTCAGCGGCGACGTGCTGATGAGCCAGCTGCGCGCGCAGGATCACCTGTTCACCGTGCTGGAGAAAGGTGCAGAAGGCAATGAGGCGATTATCGTCGGTGCCGTCCATGAATGCCTGAACGCAAAGCTGGACTCTCTGCCCGCCATTATTGAGAAATTTTGTGAGCCTCAGGTCGCGATTGTATCGCTCACCATCACGGAAAAAGGCTACTGCATCGATCCCGCGACCGGGAAACTCGATCTGAATAACCCCCGGATCGTCCACGACCTTGAAAACCCCTCCGAGCCACATTCGGCCCCAGGGATCCTGGTCGAAGCCCTCCACCGCCGCCGCGAGCGCGGCTTGCCAGCGTTTACCGTGCTGTCCTGCGACAATATCCCTGACAACGGGCACGTGGTGAAAAACGCGGTGCTGGGCATGGCGCAAAAACGTTCCGCAGGGTTATCTGAATGGATTGATAGCCACGTGAGTTTCCCGGGGACGATGGTCGACAGGATTGTGCCCGCCGCAACGGAGGCCTCGCTGGCGGAAATCACCGACGCGCTCGGCGTGGAAGATCCGTGCGCCATCAGCTGCGAGCCGTTCATTCAGTGGGTCGTAGAAGATAATTTTGTCGCCGGGCGTCCCGAGTGGGAAGTGGCGGGTGTCCAGATGGTGCAGGATGTGCTGCCGTGGGAGCAGATGAAATTACGCATGCTCAACGGCAGCCACTCTTTCCTGGCGTATCTGGGGTACCTCGCGGGCTACGCCCATATAAATGAATGCATGGAGGACGCGGCGTTCCGTGAAGCCGCCCGTCGGCTCATGCTGGACGAGCAGGCCCCTACATTACGTATTAAGGATGTCGACCTCACCGCCTACGCCGATAACCTGCTGGAGCGCTTTGCCAACCCGGCCCTCCAGCACCGGACCTGGCAAATCGCGATGGACGGTAGCCAGAAGCTTCCGCAAAGAATGCTGGACGGGATCCGCGTTCACCTTGAGCGAAAAACACCGTGGTCGCTGCTGGCCCTGGGCGTGGCTGGCTGGATACGCTACGTCAGCGGCACAGACGATCATGGCAACGCGATTGACGTGCGCGATCCCCTCAACGATAAAATCCGCAAGATTGTTAACGCCAGCAGCGACGCTGACCGCGTTAACGCCCTGCTGGGGCTGAGCGAGGTCTTTGGTCACGATCTCGCGCAAAACAGCGTGTTTGCGAAGGCTGTCAGCCAGGCCTATGAGCGCATTACCCGCCACGGCGCGCGTCAGGCTGTTATCGAAACGTTAAATCTTTAACGATTATTGCGTTTAATGCGAACGGATGAGGCCTCCGTTCACCCTTCCCCTTCTCACAGGGCACATTTTTCGCCAGGATAGAGAATAGTGTTATAGCATCACCATTCTCATCCGGAGCGCACGTGACCAAAACCAACCTCATCACCGGTTTTCTCGGCAGCGGTAAAACCACCTCAATTCTCCATCTGCTGGCAAATAAAGATCCGGCCGAGAAATGGGCCGTGCTGGTCAATGAATTTGGCGAGGTGGGCATTGACGGTGCGCTGCTGTCATCCAGCGGCGCAATGATTAAAGAGATCCCCGGCGGGTGCATGTGCTGCGTCAATGGCCTGCCGATGCAGGTCGGGCTCAATACCCTGCTGCGTCAGGGCAAACCTGATCGCCTGCTGATTGAACCCACCGGGCTGGGTCACCCGAAGCAGATCCTCGATTTACTGACCGCCCCGGTTTACGAGCCGTGGATCGATCTGCGCGCCACCCTGTGCCTGCTCGATCCGCGTCAGCTTCTGGATGACAAGTCGCTGGCCAATGAGAACTTCCGCGATCAGCTCGCCTCGGCTGACGTTATTGTCGCGAATAAAGCCGATCGCGCCACGGCTGAAAGCCAGGCCGCGCTGGAGTCGTGGTGGCAGCATTTCGGCGGCAATCGTACACGAGTGCAGGCCACCCAGGGGAATATTGATAGCGCCCTGCTTGACCTTCCACGTCTGAACCTCACCGCGTTGCCCGCCAGCGCGGAGCATGCGCACAGTCATCCGGTTAAGCAGGGTCTGGCAGCCCTGAGTCTGCCGGAGCACCAGCGCTGGCGCCGTAACCTGAACAGCGGTCAGGGATATCAGGCCTGCGGGTGGATTTTTGATGCTGAAACCGTTTTCGACACCATCGGGATCCTCGAGTGGGCCCGACTTGCGCCCGTCGATCGCGTGAAAGGGATCATGCGCACGCCAGACGGGCTGGTGCGAATCAACCGTCAGGGCGACGATTTCTTTATTGAAACGCAAAATGTGGCGCCTCCTGACAGCCGTATAGAGTTAATTAGTGCGGTTAACGCCGACTGGAATGCCCTCCAGTCCAGCCTGTTGAGGATTCGTTTAAGTTCAGGCGGCTAACGTTGCCCCTGTTTTCACACTATACAGAACGTTATGACAACTCGATTTCCCCTGATATTACTGCTTAATGTCGCCGGTCTGGCGCTTTTCTTCTCCTGGTATATCCCGGCGGATCATGGTTTCTGGTTCCCGCTGGATTCTGCCATTTTCCACTTCTTCAACCAGGAGCTGGTGAAGAGCAACGCGTTCCTGTGGCTGGTAGCAATTACCAACAACCGCGCCTTCGACGGCTTCTCGCTGCTGGCGATGGGCTGCCTGATGCTCTCTTTCTGGCTGAAAGAGGACAAAGCCGGGCGTCGGCGTATTCTGATTATCGGTCTGGTGATGCTGCTGTTTGCCGTCGTCATTAACCAGCTGGCAACCGCGATTATTCCGGTTAAGCGTTCCAGCCCAACGCTCTTTTTCACCGATATTTATCGCGTGAGTGAACTGCTGCATATTCCAACAAAAGATGCGTCGAAGGACAGTTTCCCCGGCGATCACGGCATGATGCTGCTTATTTTTTCCGCAATTATGCTTCGCTATTTCGGCAGAAAAGCGTTTGCCATAGCCCTGATTATTTTTGTGGTTTTTGCCTTCCCGCGCGTAATGATTGGCGCTCACTGGTTCACCGATATTGCCGTCGGTTCGCTCTCCGTTGCGCTGATTGCGCTGCCGTGGTGTTTGATGACCCCACTGAGCGACAGGATAATAGCGCTGTTCGATCGTTACCTTCCCGGTAAAACGCAACAATAATTGAACAAATAACTAACCTAAATTAACGTGAGCTATCAGGGATCAACATGATCCCTGATAGCCTTCCCGCCACGATCTTTTCCCAGTGTCATATTCTTGTCATCACATTCATGATAAAAATGAAGCAATTGCGCGATAAAGCCTCGGATCTGACCGCAATTTAAGCAATTACGGATTTTTACTTTCTGTATCACATTTTCTTATAAAAAAAAGGCTTTTTTTACTCGCAATACCCCTGGCAATCGGTTAATCTCGAACTCGTTTTGCCCCATAGGGATAATTATTTCGATGGTGAATAATTTTGTGCGCTATGCCACAAATGTGACCAGAAAGAATTGTCTCAATGTGAACAGATAATTAGTCTCGTCACGTTTGGCATTTTTATAACGATATTTGTCGTTAAGGACTTCAAGGGATAATAAACAAAATGGTCAAATCTCAACCGTTTCTGAGATATATCTTACGGGGGATCCCGGCGATAGCAGTCGCGGTACTGTTATCTGCATGTAGTACATCGAACACCGCAAAGAATATGCATCCTGAGACGCGTGTTGTGGGAATGGAAGATTCCTCGTCACTGCAAGCCTCTCAGGATGAATTTGAAAATATGGTACGTAATCTGGACGTGAAGTCCCGCATTATGGACCAGTATGCTGACTGGAAAGGCGTGCGCTATCGTCTTGGCGGCAGCACAAAAACAGGTATTGATTGTTCCGGTTTTGTACAGCGTACGTTCCGTGAGCAATTTGGGTTAGATCTTCCGCGTTCAACCTATGAACAGCAGGAGATGGGCAAGTCGATTTCACGTACCAAACTGCGCACCGGTGATTTAGTCCTGTTCCGTGCCGGTTCTACAGGTCGACATGTTGGCATCTACATTGGTAACGACCAGTTCGTACATGCCTCCACCAGCAGCGGTGTGACCATTTCCAGCATGAATGAACCGTACTGGAAGAAGCGCTACAACGAAGCACGCCGCGTACTGACCCGCAGTTAATATGACTATTGTATCGTTGGTTATCCCTTGGCTGACGATATGATGAAAAAAAGCACTGCTTCGGCAGTGTTTTTTTTTGCCCATTACACTGAATACATCCAGCGGCATTTCAGGAATCACGACGTCTATGTTCACCCGCTACTTCTCCAGCAATCGCAAGATATTAATCCTCAGCATTATCACAGGCCTGATCGCCGCCCTGCTCCTGGGTTCATTGCAATTTTTCTGGAGCTACCACAAGCGGGAAGTCAAATTCGACACCCTGATCCGCGATGTGAGCATCTATATGGAGAGCTATTTCGATGAGTTAAAAAACGCTGTCGACACCCTCCAGCCGCTCACGTTAAACAGCTGTCACGACGTCAATCAGGAACTCACCTCGCGCGCGGCCTTTAGCATTAACGTTCGCGCGTTCCTGCTGGTCAGAGACAAAATGGCGTTCTGTTCTTCCGCCACAGGCCCGATGAATTTCCCGATGGAGGAGCTGATACCCGAGCTGCACATCGATAAGCAGATTGATATGGCATTGCTTCCAGGCACCCCTATGTTGCCCAATAAGCCTGCCATTGCCATCTGGTACCGTAACCCCTTAGTGAAGGACGGTGGTGTATTCACCTCGGTGAATATCAATCTGACGCCTTACCTGCTCTACACCGCGCGCCAGGACGAATTCACCGGTATAGCCATCATCATTGGCGATCATGCGCTGTCAACGCGGTCCAGCACGCTGGTCAACGCGAGCGATCTGCATGAAATCCCGGTCCGGGCCGCGACGCTGAAAGGCATCCCCCTGACCATCAACCTGTATGCGGACGCATGGACCAGCGATGAAATTCTCTACGCCGTATTCTTCGGGCTGGTATGCGGCATTTGTGCCGGTTCGCTCAACTACTACATCCTCAGCATTCGCCTTAATCCGGGTAAAGAGATTTTAAGCGCCATTAAGCGCGGTCAGTTTTACGTGGTTTATCAACCCGTCGTTGATGCCAAATCGCTCAAAATGACCGGGCTTGAAGTGCTGATGCGCTGGAAGCACCCGACAATGGGGGAAATTCCGCCTGACGCGTTTATCAATTTTGCCGAAGCGCAGAAGCTGATTGTCCCGCTGACGCTGCATCTCTTTGACCTTATCATTCACGATGCTCCCGTATTACAAACGCTGTTACCCCCGGGTGCCAAGGTGGGCATTAACATTGCGCCGGGGCATCTGCATGCGGAAAGCTTCAAGGACGATATGCGCACCTTCAAAGCGCTACTGCCGCCGGATTATTTCCAGATCGTGCTGGAAATTACCGAGCGCGATATGCTGAATCATCGGGAAGCCAACAGTCTCTTCGAATGGCTGCATAACGAAGGGTTTGAAATCGCCATTGATGATTTTGGAACCGGCCACAGCGCGCTGATTTACCTTGAGCATTTCACCATGGACTACCTCAAAATCGACCGTGGTTTTGTTAATGCGATCGGTACTGAGACCGTGACGTCGCCGGTGCTGGATGCCGTTCTGACGCTGGCAAGACGACTGAATATGTCGACCGTCGCCGAAGGGGTAGAGACGCCGGAACAGGCGGCCTGGCTGCGCGAACATGGCGTTAACTTCCTGCAGGGATACTGGATTAGCCGTCCGATGCCGCTGGCGCAGTTCCGTGAATGGCGGCCTGATATTTCGCCCGAGGGCGATTAATTTCACATTGTCCACGACGTCACTTATTATTCAGCTTAACCGAGCCGGTCTGTAAAAGAGGGAGCCGCCGCGAGATGCTTATGCGCTTTATGTTGCTGATGTTGGCATTCACCAGCCTGTCCAGCCAGGCGCAAGCCATCAAAGAAAATATCGCCTTCGCGGTGATTGGCGAGCCGAAATACGCGGTCAATTTTACGCACTTCGATTACGTCAACCCTGCCGCGCCGAAGGGCGGTAAGGTGACGCTTTCCGCCACGGGAACCTTCGACAACTTCAACCGCTTCGCCCTGCGCGGCGTGGCGGCAGCGCGGACGGAATCGCTTTACGATACGCTCTTTGTCACCTCTGACGATGAACCCGGCAGCTACTATCCGCTGATTGCCGAGAACGTGCGTTACGCCGATAACTTCGCCTGGGCGGAAATCTCGCTTAACCCGCGGGCACGTTTTCATGACGGCACGCCGGTGAAGGCCAGCGACGTCGCGTTCACCTTCCATAAATTTATGACCGAAGGCGTGCCCCAGTTCCGCATCGTATATAAGGGCGCGTCCGTCAGAGCCATTGCGCCGCTCACCGTGCGCATCGAGCTGAGCGAACCCAACAAAGAGAACATGCTGAGCCTGTTCTCGCTGCCGGTAATGCCTGAATCGTTCTGGAAAAATCATAAGCTAAGCGATCCCCTTTCGACTCCCCCACTGGCTGGCGGCCCTTACCGCATTACCGACTGGCGCATGGGGCAATATGTCGTCTATTCCCGCGTCAAAGACTACTGGGCGGCCAATCTACCGGTAAACCGCGGACGCTGGAACTTCGACACCCTTCGCTATGATTACTACCTCGACGATAACGTGGCGTTTGAAGCGTTCAAAGCCGGGGCCTTCGATTTGCGCGTCGAGAGCAGCGCCAAAAACTGGGCGACCCGCTATATCGGCAAAAATTTCGCAAAAGGCTATATCGTCAAAGACGAGCACAAAAATGAGTCTGCCCAGGACACCCGCTGGCTGGCGTTTAATATTCAGCGTCCGGTATTTAATGACCGCCGGGTGCGGGAAGCCATCTCCCTGGCCTTTGATTTTGAGTGGATGAACAAAGCGCTGTTTTACGGGGCCTACAGCCGCGCCAACAGCTATTTTCAGAATACCGAGTACGCCGCGCGCGATTACCCGAAAGCCGACGAGCTGGTTCTGCTGGCACCGCTAAAAGCGGAGCTGCCACCGCAGGTGTTCACCACCGTGTTTCAGCCGCCCGCGTCGAAGGGTGACGGCTACGACCGTGACAACCTGCTGAAGGCCAGCAAGCTGCTGGATGACGCGGGCTGGCACCTGAAAAATCAAAAGCGTGTGGATGCCAAAACGGGTAAGCCGCTCAGCTTTGAGCTGCTGCTCTCGTCCGGAGGCAACGATCAGTGGGTGCTGCCGTTTAAGCACAATCTTGAGCGGCTGGGAGTGACCATGAACATTCGCCAGGTGGATAACGCGCAGATCACCAGCCGCATGCGCAGCCGTGATTACGACATGATGCAGCGCCTGTGGCCCGCCCAGCCGTGGCCCAGCTCGGACCTGCAAATCTCCTGGGCCTCCAGCTACATCGACTCCTCGTACAACGCGCCGGGGGTAAAAAGCCCGGCGATTGACGCGCTGATTGCGAAAATCGTGGCGGCGCAGGGGGATAAAGAAAAGCTCCTGCCGCTCGGGCGCGCCCTCGACAGGGTCTTAACCTGGAACTACTACATGCTGCCGATGTGGTATATGGGCGAAGATCGCCTTGCGCGCTGGGATAAGTTCTCCGTGCCTGCCGTGCGCCCTGTCTACTCCCTGGGCTTTGATACCTGGTGGTATGACGTTAACAAAGCCGCCAGACTTCCCGCTGAGCGGCGATAAGGAATTATCATGGGTGCCTATCTTCTCCGCCGTCTCCTGCTGGTCATCCCCACCCTGTGGGCCATCATCACGATTAACTTTTTTATCGTGCAAATCGCCCCCGGTGGGCCGGTCGATCAGGCCATTGCCGCCATTGAATTTGGCAACAGCGGCGGCATGCCCGGCGGCGGCGGTGAAGGGATGGGCGCCAGCCATGCGCGAACCGGCGTAGGGAATATCAGTGAAAGCCACTACCGCGGCGGACGCGGGCTGGATCCGGAAGTGATCGCCGAGATCACCCACCGCTACGGCTTTGACAAACCGATTCACGAGCGCTATTTCAAAATGCTCTGGGATTACATCCGCTTTGATTTTGGCGATAGCCTGTTTCGCAGTGCGTCAGTGCTGACGCTGATCAAGCAAAGCCTGCCGGTTTCGATCACGCTGGGGCTGTGGGGAACGCTGATTATCTATCTGGTCTCTATTCCGCTCGGGATCCGCAAAGCGGTGTACAACGGCAGCCGGTTCGATATCTGGAGCAGCACGTTCATTATCATCGGCTATGCCATCCCGGCGTTTCTGTTTGCCGTCCTGCTGATCGTCTTTTTTGCCGGGGGAAGCTATTTCGACCTCTTCCCGCTGCGGGGGCTCGTCTCCGCCGATTTCAGCTCCCTGCCGTGGTATCAGAAAATCACCGACTACCTCTGGCATATCACGCTGCCGGTGCTGGCCACGGTCATCGGCGGGTTTGCGGCCCTGACCATGTTGACCAAAAACGCCTTTCTCGATGAAATTCGTAAACAGTACGTCGTCACGGCCCGCGCCAAGGGCGTGAGCGAGAAGCAGATCATGTGGAAACACGTGTTTCGCAACGCCATGCTGCTGGTGATCGCCGGATTTCCGGCCACGTTCATCGGCATGTTTTTTACCGGCTCGCTGCTGATAGAGGTGATGTTCTCGCTTAACGGCCTGGGGCTGCTGGGCTATGAAGCTACCGTGTCGCGCGATTATCCGGTGATGTTTGGCACACTCTATATTTTCACCCTGATTGGCCTGCTGCTGAATATCATCAGTGATATCAGCTATACGCTGGTCGATCCCCGAATCGATTTTGAGGGCCGCTGATGCCGCGTTTAAGCCCCGTCAACCAGGCCCGCTGGGCCCGTTTTCGCCACAACCGCCGCGGCTACTGGTCGCTATGGATTTTTGCCGTGCTGTTTGCCTTAAGCATGTGTTCGGAGCTGATCGCCAACGACAAACCGCTGCTGGTGCATTTTAACGACCGCTGGTACGTACCGGTTATCGCCAGCTACACCGAAAGCGACTTTGGCGGCCCGTTTGCGACCCCGGCTGAATATCAGGATCCGTGGCTTCGCGATCAAATCGACAGGCACGGCTGGGCGCTCTGGGCACCGGTGCGCTTTGGCGCAAACAGCATTAACTTCGCCACCACGACCCCCTTCCCTTCCCCGCCCTCCGCGCAAAACTGGCTGGGAACCGATGCGAACGGCGGCGACGTGCTGGCCCGCATCCTGTACGGCACGCGAATCTCGCTTCTCTTTGGGCTGATGCTGACGATCTTCTCAAGCGTCATGGGCGTCGTGGCGGGCGCCGTTCAGGGCTACTACGGCGGGAAAATTGACCTGTGGGGCCAGCGGATTATTGAAGTCTGGTCAGGCATGCCGACGCTGTTTCTGATCATCCTGCTTTCCAGCGTCGTACAGCCCAACTTCTGGTGGCTATTAGGCATCACCGTCCTGTTCGGCTGGATGGCGCTGGTCGGTGTGGTAAGGGCCGAGTTTCTGCGCACCCGCAATTTCGACTATATTCGCGCCGCGCAGGCGCTTGGCGTGAGTGACCGCGGGATCATCTTCCGCCATATGCTGCCCAACGCGGTGGTAGCAACACTCACCTTCCTGCCGTTTATTCTGTGCAGCTCCATCACCACCCTCACCTCGCTGGATTTTCTTGGTTTCGGGCTACCGCTGGGTTCCCCGTCGCTCGGCGAACTGCTGCTGCAGGGCAAAAACAACCTGCAGGCGCCGTGGTTAGGCATCGCCGCCTTTCTGTCCGTGGCCGTGCTGCTGTCGCTGCTGATTTTTATTGGCGAAGCCGTGCGCGATGCCTTTGATCCGAACAAGGCGGTATAAAATGACCCAGCCTCTTCTGAGTATTGATAACCTGTCGATTGCTTTTTCAACGCAGGGCGAGACGCGCACCGTTGTCACCGACCTGTCGCTGCAGATCCAGCCTGGTGAAACGCTGGCCCTGGTGGGCGAGTCGGGTTCAGGCAAGAGCGTTTCGGCACTCTCCATCCTGCGGCTGCTGCCCTCTCCGCCGGTGAGCTACCCGCAGGGGGATATTCTGTTTCACGGCAGTTCGCTGCTGCATGCCGACGAACAGACCCTGCGCGGCATTCGCGGCAACAAAATCGCCATGATCTTCCAGGAGCCCATGGTTTCCCTCAACCCGCTGCACAGCCTGGAGAAACAGCTCTATGAAGTGCTCTCCCTGCACCGGGGGATGCGCAAAGAGGCCGCACGGGGAGAAATTCTGAACTGTCTGGAGCGAACAGGCATACGTAACGCGGCCAAACGGCTGAATGATTTTCCGCACCAGCTCTCCGGCGGCGAACGCCAGCGCGTGATGATCGCCATGGCCCTGCTCACGCGCCCCGAACTGTTGATTGCCGACGAGCCCACAACGGCGCTGGACGTAACGGTACAGGCGCAAATACTGACGCTGCTGCGGGAACTGCGTGACGAGCTGAACATGAGCCTGCTGTTTATTACGCATAACCTGAGCATTGTGAGAAAGCTGGCCGACAGCGTCGCGGTGATGCAAAACGGACGCTGTGTTGAACAGAATACCGCGTCAACGTTGCTTAGCGCGCCGCAGCACCCCTATACGCAGCGCCTGCTTGACAGCGAACCCTCCGGCGACCCGGTTCCTCTCACGGCTGACAGCACACCGCTGCTGCGCGTTGAGGATCTGTCCGTCTCGTTCCCGATCCGCAAAGGTATTCTGCGGCGCATTGTCGATCGGAACACGGTATTGAAAAACATCCGCTTCTCGCTGCGCCCGGGAGAATCCCTGGGGCTGGTGGGCGAATCCGGCTCGGGTAAAAGCACCACCGGTCTGGCGCTGCTGCGCCTGATCGCCTCCCAGGGCGAGATCCTCTTTGACGATATGCCGCTGCACCGCTGGAACCGCCGTCAGATGCTGCCCGTGCGGCCCCGCATGCAGGTGGTGTTTCAGGATCCTAACTCCTCGCTTAACCCGCGGCTCAGCGTGTTACAGATTATCGAAGAGGGTCTGCGCGTGCATCAGCCCGGCCTGAGCGCGCAGCAGCGCGAGCAGGAGGTTATTCGGGTCATGGCCGAAGTGGGTCTAGATCCCGAGACGCGCCACCGCTACCCTGCGGAATTTTCCGGTGGGCAGCGCCAGCGCATCGCCATTGCCCGCGCGCTGATCCTGAAACCGGAGCTGATTATTCTGGATGAACCGACGTCGTCGCTGGACAGAACCGTTCAGGCGCAGATCCTGGCCCTGCTGAAAGGGCTTCAGGAAAAGCACCGGCTGGCCTATATCTTTATCAGCCACGATCTACAGGTGGTGCGGGCGCTATGTCATCAGGTGATAGTGTTGCGACAGGGAGAAGTGGTCGAGCAGGGTGAGTGCCAGCGCGTATTTAGCGCGCCAACGCAGCGCTACACGCGCCAGCTGTTGTCGGCAGACTAGCGGTCAGAACGGGTACTGGCCGGAGAAAGGTTCAGCAATGGCAACGCCAAAATTCTTCAGACGGCAGGTGGCGGCAAACTCGTCCTGGCTTTTCACAAACAGGCATGGCTCACCTTCACACTCCAGGACGGAGCTGTCCACTTCGATATCCGTCAGGGCCTGACTGAGACGCTCCATCACCCGCCATGCATTTTCGTCGCTCGGGCTTAACAGCTTGAGTGCCACCAGACAATTTTCGGAGCCCGCGACGTTTTGCGGAATCGGTTCAACTTTCGAACCTGCAAAACCCGCCGACCAGCGATAGCTCTGGGGCAAGCGATGGACAATGGAGAGTTGTAATGTATTCACGTTCGTTCCCCGGAAGCAAAATTTACTTCACAATTTATTTACATTTATAGTAACACATCATCGCCAGCCTGCACTATTCAGCGCTTTTTTATCCGTTTCCAGGCTCGCGTCGGCGCTATATGTACCCGTTTCTGCGATCTAACTCAACCTTTTTGAATACAATGATGTGACTTTTTACACAAATAGATTTTACATAAAATAAACAAACACGGAATAAACGAACGAGGGTTTGGTTGATATGCATCAACAAAAAAGGCCCTGCCGGGCCTTCTCTGTGTTTTAGTGGGCCGCTTTTCGCGGTCGACTGGCGTAAAGATAGAAGAGTATCGAGCTGGTTGCGCAAAAAGCCATCGCCCACAGCATGGGCCATGCCGTCGTAAAGGTGGCCATCGAAAGCAACGCGCCAACGATAGCGCCGATGCCGAAGCGGAACGTCCCTGCCAGAGATGATGCGGTCCCCGCCATGTGCGGGAACTCATCCAGAATCACCGCCATCGCATTGGATGATACCATCGACACGCAGCCGACAAAGGCCGCCACGCCGACCACCAGCGCCCAGAAGCCCACGCCCAGAAACGCGCTCACCACCAGCCAGATCGCCATCACAAACTGGATCCACAGCCCGGTGCGGAACATGTTCAGCGCCCCCACCCGCCGGACAAAGCGGCTGTTGATGATGGTCATGATAAACAGGAAGACGATGTTAAGGGCAAAGTAATAGCCGAAGTGCTGCGGCGAAACGTGGTTCAGCTCGATGTAGACAAACGGCCCGGCGCTCAGGAAGGAGAACATCCCGGCGAAGCTGAACCCGCTTGCCAGCATATAGCTGAGCACGCGCTTGTGGCGAAACAGAGAGGCAAAGTTGCCGATGGTGGTTCGGATGTGGAATTTCTGCCGACGCTCGACGGGAAGCGTTTCATCAATAAAGAAGAAAATCATCGCGGAGGCCAGCAGCGCGGCCAGGGCCAGGATCCAGAAAATCACATGCCAGCTAAACCACACCAGCACCGCACCACCGGCCATGGGTGCCACCAGCGGCGCAATCGTCGTCACCAGCATCACGAACGACATCATGCGGGAGAACTCTTCCTTCGGGTAGATATCGCGCATCAGGGCGTTAATGACCACGCTTGCCGCTGCCGCCGCCAGACCGTGGAAGAAGCGCATGACAATCAGATGATCGATGGTCTGCGCCAGCGCACAGGCAACCGCAGCGGCCGCAAAGACCAGCGTCCCGCCCAGAATGACCGGCTTGCGTCCAAGGCTGTCCGCCATCGGGCCATAAAACAGCTGGCCGAGGGCAAAGCCGAGAATATAGGTGCTGAGCGTCATCTGCGCGCTGCCCGCCGGGACGCCAAACTGTGCAGAAATCACCGGCAGCGCAGGCAGGTACATATCAATAGACAGCGGCATCAGCATGGCCAGCAGGCCAAGAATGAAGACGATTTTGAACGACGAGTGTGGCCTGGTGGTCACAGAGTTCTCCTGAAATTAGTGCGAAGGCAGACCGACGCTGGCGATCTCTTCTTCCGTTAACGGGCGATATTCGCCTGGCGCCAGGTCGGGATCGAGTTCGATCGCACCAATCCGTTCGCGATGCAGGCCAACAACGTGGTTCCCCACCGCGGCAAACATACGTTTCACCTGATGGTAGCGCCCCTCGCTGATGGTCAGGCGGACCTCCGTCGGGGTGATGACTTCAAGCACCGCCGGTTTGGTCAGATCTTTTTCATTATGCAGCTGAACGCCTTTCGCGAAGTGCTCTGCCGTGTCATCCGACACCGGAGACTCCAGCGTCACGAGGTAGGTTTTCTCGCAGTGGTGTCGTGGAGAGGTGATGCGGTGCGACCACTGCCCGTCGTCGGTCATCAGCACCAGACCGGTGGTGTCGATATCGAGGCGGCCTGCGGCATGCAGCTTGTGCGCCACCGGTTCGTCGAGGAAATAGAGCACCGTCGGGTGATCCGGATCGTCCGTTGAGCAGACGTAGCCTTCCGGCTTATTGAGCATGAAGTAGCGCGGACCGTGCTGCTGGGTCAGCGGATTGCCGTCATACTCCACCTGATGGTCAGGTTGCAGTTTGAACGCGCTGTCTCTCACAATGTCGCCATCCACGGTAACGCGGCTGGCGCGAATTTCGCGCCCGGCAATAGCGCGGCTTACGCCGAGTTGCTGAGCGATAAACTTATCAAGTCGCATGAAATCTTTTTAGCCTTAATGGTGCAGGAAGTCGGACAACAGGTCCGAAAAAAGAAGCAGTCTGGAACGGTTCAGTATAATGGTCTGGTTGCGCCACTCAAGGGAAAAAGTTTCGTGGCATACTATCTATACCCTAAATAATTCGAGTTGCATGAAGGCGGCAAAGGAGTGAATCCCCGGGAGCTTACATAAGTAAGTGACCGGGGTGAACGAGTGCAGCCAACGCACAGGCAACTTGAAGTATGACGGGTATATGTGCGGAATAACGAAACCGAGACCCTATGACTTTTACACTTCGTCCCTATCAGCAGGAAGCCGTTGACGCCACCCTCGCCTGGTTCCGTAAACATCGCGAGCCGGCGGCGATTGTGCTCCCGACCGGCGCAGGCAAAAGCCTGGTCATCGCCGAACTGGCACGTCTGGCCCGCGGCCGCGTGCTGGTGCTGGCGCACGTTAAAGAGCTCGTCGCGCAAAACCATGCCAAGTATTGTGCGCTTGGGCTGGAAGCCGATATTTTCGCCGCCGGGCTAAAGCGTAAAGAGAGCCACGGCAAAGTGGTGTTTGGCAGCGTGCAGTCGGTGGCCCGCAATCTGGATCTGTTTCGCAGCGAATTTTCGCTGCTGATTGTCGACGAATGTCACCGCATCAGCGATGACGACGACAGCCAGTATCAGCAAATCCTGTCCCACCTGAAAGCGGTGAACCCTCACCTGCGCCTGCTGGGCCTGACGGCGACCCCGTTTCGCCTGGGGAAAGGCTGGATCTATCGCTACCATTATCACGGCATGGTGCGCGGCGATGACAAGGCCCTGTTTAGCGACTGCATCTACGAGCTTCCGCTGCGCTACATGATTAAACATGGCTACCTGACGCCGCCTGAACGGCTGGATATGCCGGTGGTGCAGTACGACTTCAGCCGCCTGCAGGCGCAGAGCAACGGGTTATTCAGCGAAGCGGATCTTAACCAGGAGCTGAAAAAGCAGAAACGTATTACGCCGCATATCATCAGCCAGATAGAGGAGTTTGCCGCGACGCGCAAAGGGGTGATGATCTTTGCCGCCACTGTTGAGCACGCGCGGGAAATCACCGGGTTACTGCCCTCCGGCGACGCGGCGCTCATCACCGGCGAGACGCCCGGCCCGGAGCGCGACAGCCTCATCGACGCGTTTAAGGCCCAGCGGTTCCGCTATCTGGTTAACGTGTCGGTATTGACCACCGGCTTTGACGCCCCGCACGTCGACCTGATCGCCATTTTGCGCCCGACCGAATCGGTGAGTCTGTATCAGCAAATTGTTGGCCGCGGCCTGCGTCTGGCCCTGGGGAAAACCGACTGCCTGATTCTGGATTATGCCGGTAACCCGCACGATCTCTATACGCCTGAAGTCGGCTCGCCAAAAGGAAAAAGCGACAACGTGCCCGTGCAGGTCTTTTGCCCTGCCTGCGGGTTTGCCAACACCTTCTGGGGCAAAACCACCGCCGACGGCACGCTGATCGAACACTTTGGCCGCCGCTGTCAGGGCTGGTTTGAAGATGATGACGGGCATCGCGAGCAGTGCGATTTTCGTTTCCGCTTTAAAAACTGCCCGCAGTGCAACGCCGAAAACGACATTGCCGCTCGCCGCTGTCGGGAATGTGACACGGTGCTGGTTGACCCGGACGACATGCTGAAAGCAGCATTAAAGCTGAAAGATGCGCTGGTGCTGCGCTGTTCCGGCATGGCGTTGCAGCCCGGCGCCGATGAAAAAGGCGAATGGTTGAAAATCACCTATTACGACGAAGACGGGGCGGACGTCAGCGAGCGCTTCCGGCTTCAGACGCCTGCCCAGCGAACGGCCTTCGAACAGCTGTTTATCCGCCCGCACACCCGCACCCCGGGCGTGCCCCTGCGCTGGATCACCGTGGCCGATATCGTGCGCCAGCAGGTGCTATTGCGCCATCCGGATTTTGTCGTCGCCCGTAAGAAAGGCCAGTTCTGGCAGGTGCGCGAGAAACTCTTTGACTACGAAGGTCGCTTCCGTCGCGCCAACGAATTGCGCGGGTAACGGGACTTTTCGTTGATGTGAAGGGCATTTGAGTATAAAATGCCGCCCGCTTCACATCCGTGAGGCAGAACACTCACCTGCTGCTGGGTCGCCTGTAGTAGGGTTTTAAATACAGAGAGAAATCAATGTTTACTATCGAAGCAGAAGTACGTAACGTGCAGGGTAAGGGTGCGAGCCGCCGCCTGCGTACCGCTAACAAGTTCCCGGCTATCGTTTACGGTGGCGAAGCTGCTCCAGTTGCAATCGAACTGGATCACGACAAACTGTGGAACCTGCAGACCAAAGCTGAATTCTACAGCGAAGTTCTGACCATCGTTGTTGGCGGTAAAGAAGAAAAAGTGAAAGTTCAGGCTGTTCAGCGTCACGCGTTCAAGCCAAAACTGACTCACATCGACTTCGTTCGCGCGTAATCGCAAACCTGTCGAAAAAAACCCCGCTTCTGCGGGGTTTTTTGTGCCTGCTATTTACCGCCCGAGGTGCGGCGCTGAAGCTGATCGCGCAGATTCGGCGGCGTACCCTTAATGGTCAGCGTATCGGTGGCCGGGTCCCAGAAGATACGTTCCCCCAGCAGCATCGCATCAAAGTTGATGGTTAACCCGCCGCCGCTGCCGGCAAACTTGGTTAACTGGCGCAGCGTGCTGCGATCCGCCGGGAAGCTCTCTTCAAGCTCATAGCCCTTCTCTGCGGTAAATTCCTGGAAGCTGACTTCGCTGACGCCCGCCAGCTCTTTTGACAGCGACTCCAGCTCAATCTCTTCCCCTGCCTGCAGCTGTTCGTTGCAGTAGCTGTAAACCTGCTGGCGCACCGTCTGGCGCTCAGATTTATCGAGCTGCGCTTCTGCTGTGAAATCGTCAACCGCCTGGAGCAGCCCTTTGTTCTGCGCTTTGGCGTTAAGCCCTTCACTGGCACCGAGGAAGTCCATAAAGAAATCCGCCACTTTGCGGCCCACGCGCCCCTTCAGGAATGTCAGGTAGCGGGTCGACTCCGGGTTGGTTTCCCATTCGGTCAAATCAATACGCGCCACGATATCCGCATGGTTGATATCCAGATAATGCGTCGAGCTGATGTCCAGCTGCTCATTCACGCGCATGCTGCTTAAGTTATTCAGCACAGTAACCAGCAAATACTCGACCGCCAGATAGCGGTAGTGGCAGAACAGCACGATCCCGCCGTCGGCGAACGGATATTTCGCCAGCTCGTCGCGCAGACGCCCGGTTGCGGCGCGGCTAAACGCCAGAAAATCCTCTTCACCCTGACGCTGCAGGCGCAGGCTATCGGCCAGCTCACTCTCTTCGCTGAACAGCCCATAGGCTTTATTTTTGGCGCTGTAGACGCGATGCAGCTCTGCCATCATCTCCACAACGGTCGCCGTGGGTTCCAGTAACGAATCGCGCAGCACCACTTCAAGGGTTTGCTCATCACGCTTGATAAGCTGGTGCAAGGCAATCTGGTTGATTTCCAGACTCATGATAAACTCTCCTTTTAGACCGGGCGGTATTCAACCACCACCAGGACATGTGTGCAACAACAGATAAAAAAGGGGAAAAAAAGCTGTTGCTACGGTAATATGTTGCCCTTTCATCAACAAACTGATTTTGATTTATGCCACAACATTCCCGCTACAGTGATGAACACGTTGAACAACTGCTCAGTGAGCTGGTCAACGTACTGGAAAAACATAAAACGCCGACCGATCTCTCCCTGATGGTTTTGGGAAATATGGTCACCAACCTGATTAACACCAGCGTTGCTCCGGCTCAGCGTCAGGCGATCGCAAAATCTTTCGCCCAGGCTTTACAGTCGTCCGTCAGCAACGACCCGGCCCATTAAGGGATACGAACAACAGTTTATGGTGACGAATCGTCAGCGCTACCGTGAAAAAGTCTCCCAGATGGTCAGCTGGGGGCACTGGTTTGCCCTGTTCAACATTCTGCTGGCGACGGTCATTGGCTGTCGTTATCTGTTTGTCGCAGACTGGCCAACAACGCTCACCGGGCGTATTTACTCCTGGATAAGCGTTGTCGGTCACTTTAGCTTTTTGGTTTTCGCCACCTATCTGCTGATCCTGTTCCCCTTGACGTTTATCGTCATGTCGCAGCGTCTGATGCGATTCTTGTCCGCCATCCTTGCGACGGTGGGGATGACGCTGCTGCTTATCGACAGTGAAGTGTTCACCCGCTTCCACCTGCATCTCAACCCCATCGTCTGGGAACTGGTGATTAACCCCGACCAGAACGAAACGGCCCGTGACTGGCAGCTGATGTTTATCAGCGTCCCGGTGATCCTGTTGATTGAGATGCTGTTTGCCACCTGGAGCTGGCAAAAACTGCGTAGCCTGACACGGCGACGCCATTACGCGAAGCCCGTCGCCGCGCTCTTCTTCGTCTCCTTTATCAGTTCGCACATCATGTATATCTGGGCGGATGCGAACTTCTATCGCCCTATTACCATGCAGCGCGCGAACCTGCCGCTCTCATATCCGATGACGGCCCGTCGCTTCCTCGAAAAACACGGCCTGCTTGATGCGCAGGAATATCAGCGCCGTCTTATCGAGCAGGGTAACCCGGAAGCTGTCAGCGTTCAGTATCCTCTGAGCGACCTGAACTACCGCGATATGGGACGAGGCCAAAACGTCCTGCTGATCACCGTCGATGGACTGAACTATTCCCGTTACGAGAAGCAGATGCCTGCGCTGGCCAATTTCGCGAGTCAAAACGTCTCGTTTACTCAACATATGAGCTCCGGTAACACAACCGACGCGGGCATCTTTGGCCTCTTCTATGGCATTTCAGCCGGATACATGGACGGCGTACTTTCTACCCGCACACCTGCGGCGCTGATCACCGGGCTGAATCAGCAGGGTTATCAGTTAGGGTTGTTCTCATCCGATGGCTTTAACAGCCCGCTCTACCGCCAGGCGCTGCTGTCTGATTTCTCACTGCCGGCGGCACAAAATCAGTCCGATGCGCAGACCGCCAGCCAATGGATAAACTGGCTGCAGCGCTATGCCCAGGAAGATAACCGCTGGTTCTCATGGGTTTCCTTTAACGGCACAACGCTTGCTAACAGCAATAAGAGTGATTTCGCGCGCCGTTACGGCCGCGCGGCGGGTGATGTTGATGCGCAGATTGGTCGCGTGCTTGACGCGCTACGTGAGTCCGGCAAGCTGGATAACACCGTGGTGATCGTGACCGCAGGCCATGGCGTCCCGTTAGGTGACGAGACGAAGAGTATGAGCTGGTCACGCCCGAACCTGCAGGTTCCGCTGGTCATCCACTGGCCGGGCACGCCGGCGCAGCGTATCAATATGCTTACCGAGCATAAAGATGTGATGACCACCCTGATGCAACGCCTGCTGCACGTCAGCACGCCTGCCAACGAGTACTCGCAGGGGCAGGATCTCTTCAGCGCCGCGCGCCGCCATAACTGGGTCACGGCAGCGGGGAATAATACGCTGGTGGTGACCACGCCGAAGCTGACGCTGGTGCTGAACAACAACGGGAATTATCAGACGTATAACCTGCAGGGTGAACGGCTGAAAGACCAGAAACCACAGCTGAGCCTGCTGCTGCAGGTCCTGACGGATGAGAAGCGCTTCGTCGCTAACTGATTAATAATAAACCAGTTAGCGACGGATTCCCTTGCATTCGAAACGGAATCGAGTAGTATTCTTTCTATGCGTCGGCACGTAGCGCAGCCTGGTAGCGCACCGTCATGGGGTGTCGGGGGTCGGAGGTTCAAATCCTCTCGTGCCGACCAAAAACACATTGAAAACCAGCCTCTTATGGCTGGTTTTTTTATTCGATTTCGCCAGGTGTTTTACGCAGGTACACCAGCGTAACCAGGCAAATCACCGCTCCGGCATAGAACGTATATTCTGCGCCAAACGTCTCCCAGATGGCTCCTGCTCCCAGGCTTGCGACTAACAATCCCACGCCGCTGACCAGACTAAAAATGCCGTAGGCGGTACCGCGCAGATCCGCAGGCGCAGTTTTCGCAATCATTGCCGCCAGCAGCCCCTGCGTCATCCCCATATGCACTCCCCAAAGCGCAACGCCCAGAAGCATTCCAGCCCAGTGGGTGCTCAGCGCCAGCACAACATCTGCCCCAATCAGCATCACCAGCCCCCACTGCAGTAATCGGGTATGGCTCATCCCGTCCGATAACTTGCCAAACGGATAGGCAGAGAGGAAATAGAGCAGATTCATGGCCACCATCACCAGCGGGATCAGCGCCAGCGGCACACCCGACTGCTGAGCGCGAAGCACAAGAAATGCTTCACTGAAACGTGCGAGCGTGAAGATGGCCCCCAGACCAATAACCCACCAGCAGCCTTTCCCGAGGCGCCTGAGGTTCTCTCTTTTGATGGGATTCGTGCGTTTATGCTCGACAGGGGTTTTCGGCTCATGCAGGCCGAAGAAAAGCAGCGCCACGGCGAGCACGCCGGGGATCACCGCGATCCAGAAAATGGTACGAAAATCATCGTTCCACAGCAGCATTAAGCCTACGGCCAGCAACGGCCCGAGAAATGCGCCAATGGTGTCCATCGACTGACGCAAACCAAAGGCCGCGCCGCGGAGTTCCGGCGGCGTAACGTCAGCGACCAGCGCATCGCGCGGCGCACCCCGGATCCCCTTCCCTACCCGGTCGATTAAGCGAGCCCCAAGAATCATGCCGGAGGAAGAGGCAATAGCGAACAGCGGCTTACTCAACGCGCCAAGACCGTAGCCCAGAACCGCCAACCCTTTACGCTTGCCCAGATAATCACTGATGGCGCCGGAAAACACCTTGATAAACAGCGCCGTGGCCTCAGCCAGGCCTTCAATCAAACCAATGAAAATCACGCTGGCGCCCAGCGTCGTAACCATAAACAACGGCAGCAGGCTATGAATGATCTCCGAAGAAATATCCATCAGCATACTGACGCCACCCACAACCCAGACTCCTTTCGGGATCCGGCTGAGCGTTGCAAACCGGGATAACATTGCGCATCTCCTGCTTTATGTCGAACAGTCTTGTTCGAAACAGAATATCCTGGAAATGCGAATAAAAATCATCTGATATAAAAAAAGCCAGCCCGCAGGCTGGCTTCATTATCTGAGGTGAAGGCTTAGTGCTTCTCACGTCCGCCCAGGAAGAAAATGCCCAGCGGGATGGCCAGTAGAACAGTGAACACCAGACTGTAGACGAAGATCATCGCCGATTGCAGGACATACATGCTGGTTGTCCAGGCAGAGAGAGGAATGTTGTACTGTTCGATGACGCCAACAATGGTGGCCCGCCCCACGCATGCGGCAGCAATCATAAACACGACCAGCAGCGCCAGGAGGAACTTGCGGCCTTCAGGCGTTTTCAGTTTTGCTCGAACCATCTCTCTTCCCTTTTACAGATGAATAACATTATAGAGGATCTAAAATAACACAAACGCCTGCCGGACTCCACGCCAGTACAAACATCTACATAAATAGCAAATATGTGGTTTATTACGCTATTGATATTGAAAATGTAAGTAAATAACACCAATCATTCATAATTGATATGTTAACCTGTGCAGGATCGTTTTGACATAAAGGAATGACAATGAAAAACGCACCTAAATTTGCCATCGCACTCATCGCCGCCGCGTGTGTCAGCACCAGTGCTTTCGCCAGCGAAATACCTAAAGAGCAGCCGCTGGAAAAAGTCGCCCCGTATCCGAAAGCGGATAAAGGGATGAAGCGTCAGGTGATCCAGCTGCCGGCACAGCAGGATGAAGCGAATTTCAAAGTGGAGCTGTTAATTGGCAAGACGCTGGAAGTGGACTGCAACCAGCATCGCCTGGGCGGTCAGCTGGAAAGCAAAACCCTGGAAGGCTGGGGTTACGACTACTACGTCTTTGATAAAGTCACCTCGCCGGTCTCCACCATGATGGCCTGCCCGGATGGCAAGAAAGAGAAGAAATTTGTGACAGCGTATCTGGGCGACAATAGCCTGCTGCGCTACAACAGCAAGTTGCCGATCGTGGTCTATACGCCTGAAAACGTGGAAGTGAAGTATCGCGTGTGGAAGGCAGAAGAGACTGTCGGACAAGCGGTAGTACGTTAAAAGTCGGGTGGCGGCTTCGCCTAACCCGACCTACAAAACAACACCGAACATAGGCCGGGTAGGCGTCAGCGCCACCCGGCTTTTTTACCTTACAGCGCGATATCCGCAACCGGTTTGTTTTCCGGCTGAGGCTTCAGCTCCGCTTTTGGCGCAGCATCCGCAGCCTGCGGTTTGATGTACTGCAGCTGCAGTACGCGGCTGGTGTATTCCAGCTCCTGCTCCGTCGCGCTCACGTTGCCGTTCAGCTTCGTGCCATAGGATGGAATAATGGTTTTCAGCTTCGCCTGCCATTCCGGGCTGGCGACTTTATCTTTAAACACTTTTTCCATCAGGTGCAGCATGATTGGCGCAGCGGTAGACGCACCCGGTGACGCCCCCAGCAGCGCGGCGATGGTGCCATCTTTATCGCTTACCACTTCGGTACCCAGACGCAACACGCCACCCTCTTTCGGATCGCGCTTGATGATCTGTACGCGCTGACCCGCCTGCCACAGACGCCAGTCTTCTTTCTTCGCCTGCGGATAGTACTCTTTCAGCGCCTCGAAACGATCGTCGTCAGAGAGCATCACCTGGCTAATCAGGTATTTCACCAGGTCGAAGTTATCCAGCCCCACGTCCATCATCGGCTTGACGTTAGAGGTAGTGGTTGCGCTGAGCAGGTCCCACAGAGAACCGTTTTTCAGGAACTTCGTAGAGAAGGTCGCGAACGGCCCAAACAGCACCACGCGTTTGCCGTCAAGCATACGGGTATCGATGTGCGGAACGGACATCGGCGGTGCGCCAACAGAGGCCTGACCGTACACTTTTGCCAGATGACGGTTCACCACTTCCGGGTTATCGGACACCAGGAACTGACCGCCCACCGGGAAGCCCGCGTAGTCGTCAGCTTCCGGAATACCGGACTCCTGCAGCAGCTTCAGCGCCGCGCCGCCCGCACCGATAAAGACAAACTTCGCCTTGATAACGTGCTCGGCTTCGTTGTTTTTCAGATCGGCAACGGTCACGCTCCAGCTGTTATCCGCGTTGCGCTTGAAACCACGCACTTCAGTGCTGAGCTGCAGGTTGAAGTTCTCTTTTTTCTTCAGAGACGTCACCAGCTGACGGGTAATTTCACCGTAGTTAACGTCGGTACCAATTTCGGTACGGGTCGCCGCCACTTTCTGGTTCGGGTCACGACCTTCCATGACCAGCGGAGCCCACTCTTTAATCTGCGCGTGGTCTTCAGAGTATTTCATCCCGCGGAACAGCGTGCTCTGCTGCAGAGCGGCGTAGCGCGCGCGCAGGAAGTTGACGTTCTGCTCACCCCACACAAAGCTCATGTGCGGTACGGTGTTGATGAAGGAGTGCGGGTCGTGCATCACGCCGCTGTTGACCTGATGAGACCAGAACTGGCGAGAAACCTGGAATGCTTCGTTGATCTCTACCGCCTTCTCGATACTAATGGAACCGTCCTTTTTCTGCGGCGTATAGTTCAGTTCCATGAGTGCCGAATGGCCGGTACCGGCGTTGTTCCAGCCGTTCGAACTCTCCTGCGCCACGCCATCAAGGCGCTCGACCATGGTCATTGACCAGTCCGGCTGCAGTTCTTGCAGATAGGTTCCCAGCGTGGCGCTCATGATACCGCCACCAATTAAAAGGACGTCCGTTTCCTGCTCTTTTGGTGCGTCAGCTTTCGCCGCCATGGAGACGGTGTTAAGCCCTACGGCCAGAGAAAAGAGCATGGCAGTCATTTTTTTCATAATTTATGCCTTAGTGTAAAGTGCTTGATGCGTGGAAATTGCAGGTGAAAAAAGCTGCGGGGGCACGGTAACAACTTTTAAATATTGTTTAAAGGTTACGAAATTATTGTAATTGTGAAATTTAATGATGGATTGTTTGTGAGGAATTATCGATGCGTCTGGTAAAGCGCGGTTTTACTGGCTAGTATGTTGCGTTTTGTGATCGCGCGCACGGAAGCCTGCCCTAACCAGCGAACTGTTATGCCCTTACCCCATTCTGCTGTATCCCCCGAAGACCGCGTAGCCAACGTACTGCGTTCCCCTAAGCAGCTGACGCGTGAAACGCTGGCGGGCGTGATTACCGCCCTGGCGCTGATCCCCGAGGTCATCTCATTTTCGGTGGTGGCGGGCGTTGACCCGAAGGTCAGCCTGATCGCCTCCGTGGTGCTGTGTCTTGCCCTGTCCGTGCTGGGCGGTCGCCCGGCGATGGTCACGGCAGCGGCCGGTTCCGTAGCGCTGGTTATTGGGCCCATGGTGCATCAGCACGGCGTACAGTACATTCTTCCCGCCGTGCTGATGGCAGGCGTGATTCAGATTCTGTTTGGCGTGCTGGGCATGGCAAGGCTGATGCGCTTTATTCCCCAGTCGGTCATGACCGGGTTTGTTAACGCCCTCGGGATATTGATTTTCTTTGCGCAGGTTCCCCATTTCTGGAGCCGAAGCCCGCTGATTGTGGGCCTGTTCGTGCTGACGCTGCTGATCGTGCTGTGGGTGCCGCGCTATCTCAAAAGCATCCCTTCCCCGCTGATTGCGATTGTTGTGCTTACCGTGTTCACCGTTTCAACCGGTCAAATCCTGCCGACCGTGGGTGATGAAGGCTCCATGAGCGGCGGTTTACCGGGTCTTACCGAACTTCTGGTCCCCCTCAATGTACAGACGCTGAGCATTATCTGGCCGTGCGCGTTGAGCATCGCCTTTGTCGGCCTGCTGGAATCCCTGCTGACGGCAAAGCTGGTGGATGAGCTGACCGCAACGCCGTCGAGCAAGCGCCGTGAGAGCATCGGGCTGGGCGTGGGTAATATTCTGGCCGGATTTTACGGTGGTATTGCGGGCTGCGCGATGATTGGGCAAACCATCGTTAACGTGGAGATGGGAAAAGGCCGAAGCCGCATTTCAACCCTTGCAGCGGGCATTGTGCTGCTGATCCTGGTCACGGCACTCAGCGACGTGATGGCCAACATCCCGATGGCGGTGCTGGCGGGCATTATGGCGATCGTCGCCGTCAAAACCTTCAGCTGGCACAGCCTTCAGCCCGCCACGCTGAAAACGGCCCCGATCGCAGAAACGGTCGTCATGCTGGTCACCGTTGCCGCCACGGTATCAACCGGCAATCTGGCGATTGGCGTGCTGGGCGGGATTATCGTTATGGCGCTACTCCCCGCCCGCATTAAGCGTCGGCTTAAAGCAGAAAAATCGTCGCCAGCCCAAGAAAAATAAAGAAACCGCCGGTATCGGTGATGGCGGTGATCATCACGCTCGACCCCACCGCGGGGTCGCGCCCCAGTTTGGTCATCGTCAGCGGGATAATGACCCCCATCATCGATGCCACCAGCAGATTTAGCACCATCGCCAGCATCATCACCCCACCCAGCGCCATATCGTCATACAGCCACCAGGTAATGCCGCCCATAATACCGCCCCATACCAGGCCGTTGATCAGCGCCACGCCCATCTCTCTAAAGATCAGAAAGGCGAAGTTACCGGGCTGAATATTTTCCAGCGCCAGCGCGCGGACGATCATGGTGATGGTCTGGTTTCCGGTGTTGCCGCCGATTCCGGCCACAATCGGCATCAGCGAGGCCAGCGCCACCAGCTGCGAAATGGTGTGTTCAAAACCGTCAATCACCCGGGAGGCGATAAAGGCGGTACACAGGTTAATGGCCAGCCACGCCCAGCGGGTTTTCACCGCCTTGCCGACGGAGGCATGGACGTCATCTTCGGCGCTGATCCCCCCGAGCGCACGCAGATCGTTGTCGGTTTCTTCGTAGACCACATCAACGATCTCATCGATGGTCAGACGCCCCATCAGTTTGCCGACGGAGTCCACAACGGCGGCACTCACCAGGTCATCACGTTCGAAGGTACGCGCCGCTTTCTCCGCATCGTCTTCCGGGGAGAAGACCATCGGCTCGTTTTCCATCACCTCGCTCACCTTCCGCTGGGTGCTGTTGAGCAGGATGGTTTTCAGCTCCAGCTCGCCGAGCAGCGTTTTATCCCGGGAGGTGACAAACAGTTTATCGGTGTTGTCCGGCATTTTGCCCAGGCGACGCAGGTAGCGCTGCACGGTGCCGAGCGTCACGTCCGGGCGCACCGTGATAACGCCGAACTCCATGATCGCGCCGACGCTGTTTTTCTCATAGTGCATCACCTGACGCACGCGCGCGCGTTCATCGGCAGGCAGTGACGCCAGCAGGCGGCCGGTCAGGTTTCGCGGCAGGTGCTGAACGAGGTAAATCTGCTCGTCGATATCCAGGGTTTGCAGAGCGTCAAGAATATCCCGGTCGCTCATCTCGTCGATCAGGTCGTCCCAGACGTTTTCAGAGGCCTCGAGCAGCACCTGCCCGCGCTCGTGATCCTGCACCAGACGCCACAGGGCGTGACGTTCTTCCGAGGGAAGCGCTTCCAGGGTATCCGCCAGATCCGGTGGGGGTAAATGAGCAACCAGCGCACCTACCTCAGCAATATCGTCGGCCAGGGTGCCGACATCATATTGCTCAGCCAGGGTGAGTTTGCCTAATAGCGTAGAGGTGACCGCTTTATCGGTCGTGAGAAGCCAGATGAGTCGCGCACGTTCCTGGTCACGCTGTCTGGCGCTGTTTTTCTTTAATACCGACATCAATCATAAATCCATTAAATGAGTTGGGGTTAAGCATAGCGCGGGGATATGTAAATAAGAATAAACAACGGGGCGGGATGGAGAAAAAAGCGGCATTACGGCCACGATCTATCCCCTCTCCCTGTGGGAGAGGGTTAGGGTGAGGGCTTCAGGCCGTACGCGCCACCGCGTCACGCGAGGCTGCATCGCGCTCTTCACCGGTCAGCTCGCTCAGCCTGCCGTCGCGCATCTCCAGCAGGCGGTCAGCATGAATGAAGTAGTGATCGTCATGGCTGATGGCGAAAATGGTTTTGCCCATCTCCTGCATCAGCGGCAGCAGCACCTGATAAAACTCGCGGCGGAAGTGCGGGTCCTGATCCGCCGCCCACTCATCCAGCAGAATGATGTCACGCTCTTCCGCCAGCGCCAGCAGCAGCGCCACGCGCTTTTTCTGCCCTTTGGAAAGCTTCAGATTGAGGATCTTCCCGTCCTGTAACTCCAGCTTGTGCGACATCTGCAGCTGCGCCAGCCATTTTTCCACCAGCGCAGGATTGGCCTGCTGCCCTTCCGGACCCAGCAGCCGATCAAACAGCCAGACGTCGGTGAACACCGCCGAGAAAAGCTTGCGGTAATCCTCGGGTTTCTCCGCGCTCAGCGCTCTGCCATCCAGTAAAATCTCGCCCGACTGCGGCTGATAAAGCCCGGTGAGCAACATCGCCAGCGTCGATTTACCGCTGCCGTTGCCGCCAATCAGAAACAGCAGCTCGCCGCGGCGGATCGTCAGGTTAACCGGCCCCACGGAGAAGGCGCTGTCCTGATAGCGGAAGGTGACGTTACGCAGCTCCAGCGTCTGCCAGTTCGGGAAAGCCTGCGGGCGCGGAAATTCGGCCTTAAACGGCGCGAGATCGAATTTTTTGAGCTTATTAAAGGCCACCTGCGCACTCAGTAAGGTAGGCAACGCGCCGACCGCCGAGAGCAGCGGCGTGCGCAAAAACAGCAGCGTCAGCGAGTAGGTTGCCGCGACGTTGGTGTCCGCCCAGCCCAGGCTGTTCGCCATCCAGAATACCAGGCCAATGGCACCCAGCATCATGATGTTTGACCAGTTCACCGCACTCAGGTGGAAGGTATCGGCCCGAATAATGTGATGACGATATTCGCGCGCGTCCGGGATATAGAGATGGTTAAAGATATACTCGGCGCGCTCGCGGTTCAGGGTGAGCTCTTTGCGCCCTTCCAGTACCGTCTGGTAATCGTTATAGAGCTTATCTTCGGTTTCGCGCAGCACCGCCATATGTTTGTAGACGCGCGACACCAGCACAAAGCCGCCCCAGATGGTAATGGCAATCCACAGCGCGGTCACCGCCAGCATTTTGCTGGAGAGCCAGGCGAGATAGGCCGCCGAGCCAAAGGTCAGAATGATCCCCTGCACCAGCTCCGGCAGACGAACGAACGCGATGGTAATGGCGCGCACGTCGCTGGTCAGCCCCGCCAGCAGGGAAGCGCTGCCGAGCTGCTCAACGCGCTCTATCTGAGTGTCCAGGATCCGCTTGATAAACTCACTGCGCAAACGGAAAACGAAATGGTGCCCAAGCGCGGTCAGCGCAAGCTGGGAACCGAGCGTAACCGCCATCAACAGGAGCAGCAGACCGAGAAACTCCGGCAATACGGAGAGCGAGGTGTCGACCATTTCAATCAACCGCACGTTAATAAACGCGATCAGGCCAATACCCAGCGCGGCGCTGGCAAGGCTTAACGCCATTACGGCAATGAAGGGCCAGCGATACTGACGCCAGACAAGGAGAAGTAGTTGCATGCAGGCAATCCGGACAATAAAAATCAGCCAGCAGTGTAAACTGCCAGGCGCGTACATCAAGAATAATTCTTATTTTTGTTTACGCATCCCCGCCTGACGGAAGGTCAGGTTATAACGGTACTCGCCCGTGAGGGGATGGATCCCGGGTTTCAGCGGCTGAATGCCGTGATAATAAAGCCGAGATTCCCTGCCCCACACCACCACATCGCCATGTTCCAGCATGATGCGTTTGAGCGGATCGTTGCGGCGTAATCCCCCGAACTGGAAGACGGCGGGCAGACCTAACGATACCGAGACGATAGGCGCGCGCAGATCGGGTTCATCCTTGTCCTGATGCAGCGAGAGCTTCGCGCCAACGGCGTAGCGGTTGATCAGGCAGGCATCAGGGCGAAAGTCAGGATAATCCGCCGCCACGGCAGCCTCGTGGCAGAGAGCCTGAAAAACGGCAGGCATCGGGGGCCACGGCTGGCCGGTCGTGGGGTCGTGCGGGGCATACAGATAGCCCCGCTCGTTCGTCGCCCAGCCCAGTTCCCCGCAGTTGGCCATGGCCACCGACATGGTGTAGCCGCCCGGCGTCACCATATGGCGAAACGGCGAAACCGCCGTCACCTCGTCGATACCGGCAAGCAGCGCCGCCGCACGGGAGAGTGCAAAGCGGCGTAGGATCACCGCCCCCGGCGCAAGCGGCTCCTGCCAGGGTTCAGCATCCGCAAAAAGATCGAGCATTATCCCTCCTGGCGTTTCGCCTCACGTTTCAGTAATAGCGCTTTTCGCGCCGTCCCCCAGCGGTAGCCCGACAGCGCACCGTCGTTACGAACCACGCGATGACAGGGGATCACAATCGCCAGCGTGTTTGCCGCACAGGCGCCTGCTACGGCGCGTACCGCACTGGGTTGGCCAATCGCCTGCGCCACCTGCTGGTAACTTGCCGTTTCGCCGCTGGGAATGTTGCGAAGGGCCTGCCAGACGCGCTGCTGGAACGCGGTTCCGCGAATATCCAGCGGCAGTGCAAGCGGTATATCGCGGTTATCAATACTGGCAATCACCTGGTGGATCCGCTGCACAAAGGCGTCATCCAGCGGCGCGTGCGTAGCTTTTGGAAATTGCGTGGCAAGCTCTGCGGTTACTTCCGCATCGGTGTCACCCAGCAGAATCGCGCAGATCCCCCGCTCGCTTTCGGCGACCAGACAGCGTCCTAACGAACAGTCATCGATGGCATACCGCACGGCCACCTCTCCTTTACGGTACTGCTTCGCCGTCATGCCCAGCGCATCGTTGGCTTTACGATAATAGCTGCTGCTGTCAGGAAACCCCGCCGCCAGCACGGCGTCGGTAACTTTGTCTCCCTGTGCAAGCGCGGTGCGCAGGCGCTGGCCTCGCGCCGCCTGCTGCCAGGCTTTTGGCGTCATGCCGGTCACGGCCTTAAACAGACGGTGAAAATGGAAAGGACTCATGGCCACCTTCTGCGCCAACCCCTCCAGGGTTAGCGCAGGATCCTGCTCCAGAAGACGGCAGGCCTGTTCCACTTTCGCCAGCTTCTGCGCCTGCGGATCGCGTTTGTCCGGCATGCAGCGCTTGCACGGACGAAAGCCGGCCTGTACGGCATGATGGGCATCAGGATAAAAGCGGACATTTTTACGCAGCGCGTGGCGGGCACGGCATGACGGGCGGCAGAAAATACCCGTGGTCTGTACGGCGAAGACAAACTGATCGTCAGCGATCGGATCGCGGGCCAGCACGGCCTGCCAGCGATCCTCATCGGTAATAAAGGTTGAGTTTCTCATTATCGGCTCCTCTTACAAGCATACATAGAGCGTGCCTGAGTGCCACTGATAAAAAACCCGCAACCTTGCTTTTTAATTTTTGTCGCTGATCAGGAAACTGTTGAACTGCGGCGAGCTCCAGGTTTTGAACTCGTCGCCCTCTTTGGTGATCATATAAACCGCCAGCCCTTCCTGACGAACCACCTCTTTGGCTTTTTCCGGGCCGAGAACCATTAATCCGGTATCCCAGGCATCCGCTTCCAGCGCGGTGGGGGCAATGACCGTCACCGAGACCAGGTTATGCGTGATAGGACGCCCGGTCTGCGGATCGATAACGTGCGAAATACGCTTCCCCTCAAGCTCGTAATAGTTACGGTAGCTGCCGGAGGTACTGATGCCATGTCCGTTGATATCCACTATCGCCTGCACGGCATTTTGCCGATCGGTCGGCTTTTGAATCGCTACGCGCCACGGCTTATCGCTGGCGTTCATACCCCGGCTGACCAGCGCGCCGCCCACGGAGACCAGATAACGTGAAATACCTTCCTGAGCCATCAGCGCAGCAAGATGATCCGCCGCATAGCCTTCCCCGACCGTCGACAGATCGACAAACAGATCGGGGATATCCTTTTGCAGGTACTGTTGCCCGTACTGATTGATCACCGTCAGATGCTGTAACCCTGTCCGGGCGCGGGCGTCATCAATGGCCGCCTGTTCGGGCGTCTTCACCGGCTGTTTATTCGGGCCAAATCCCCAGAGGTTTACCAGCGGTCCGACGGTCACATCCATCGCGCCGTTGGTTTTATAACCCACGCGCATCGCCTCGGTCACGATATCGGCCATCGCCTCGCTCACTGGCCACAGGGAGGTGCTGGTTGAGAGGTTAAAGCGCATCAGCGCGGAGTCATTTTTATAGGTCGACAGCAGTTGATCGTCGGCGTCCAGCTGCGACTGGATTTTGCCGCGAAGTTCATCTGTGCGTGTTTTATCGAGGTTCATCACGCTGACGCGCCAGAAGGTCCCCATCGTTTTGCCTTCGAGCACCGTCGCGGCGGGTGCGTCGGTTTTCGCCACGGGTGTGGGATCGTTACACGCGGTCAGGAAAAAAAGCATAGCCAGAAAGCTGGCGCGTAAAAAAGTCATGTCCATTCATTATTATCCTCATGCCAGGGCGGCAAGAGTACACCAAAACGGATGAGTTGTGAGAATCAGAGAGGCACAAAAAAGGGGCCATCAGGCCCCTTACGTCACACGATGACGCGATTAGAACTGGTAAACCAGGCCCAGCGCGACGATATCGTCAGTACCGATACCCGCCTGACGGGTAAATTCATTTTCATCAACCAGGTTGATTTTGTAATCCACATAGGTGGACATGTTTTTGTTGAAGTAGTAGGTCGCACCCACATCAACATATTTCAGCAGATCCTGATCGCCGTAACCTTCGATGTCTTTGCCTTTAGACTGCAGGTAAGCCACGGATGGACGCAGACCGAAGTCGAACTGGTACTGAGCAACCACTTCGAAGTTCTGCGCTTTGTTAGCGAAGCCGTAAGCGGTAGTCGGGCTGCTGCCGTTAGAGGTACCGAAACGGGTTGCGTTATAGGTCTGAGAGTACTGCGCAGCCAGATAGATGTTGTTGGCATCGTATTTCAGGCCACCAGAATAGACTTCTGCGTGATCGCCATTACCGTATACGCCAGCTGCATTCTGGTCGGCGGTACGTTTGGAGGAGGACATCGCACCACCCACGCTGAAGCCTTCGCCCAGGTTATAGGTCACGGATGCACCGTAGCCGTCGCCGTTCTGTTTCAGCAGGCTGCGTCCACCGACGTTTTCACCGCTTACGCTGCCGTTTTTACCCTGATACTGCAGAGCAAAGTTCAGGCCGTCCACCAGACCAAAGAAGTCCTGGTTACGGTAGGTCGCGACGCCGTTAGCACGAGACTGCAGGAAGTTGTCAGCGCCGTAGGTATCGCCGCCAAATTCTGGCAGAACGTCAGTCCAGGAGGTTACGTCGTAGATCACACCGTAGTTACGACCGTAATCGAAAGAACCCGCCTCAGCGAATTTCAGACCCGCGAACGCCACACGCGTCCAGGCATCATTTTCGCTTTCGGAGGTGTTGCCCTGGATCTGGTATTCCCACTGGCCGTAACCGGTCAGCTGATCGTTAACCTGAGTTTCGCCTTTGAAGCCAAGACGCATGTAGGTCTTGTCGCCGTCGTTACCCTTGTCGTCAGAGAAATAGTGCAGACCATCAACTTTACCGTACAGATCTAATTTGTTGCCATCTTTGTTATAAATTTCGGCCGCATTTGCTGCGCCTGCCACCAGGAGTGCTGGTACCAGGAGGGACAGTACTTTAACTTTCATTTTATTAACCCTCTGTTATATGCCTTATAATTGCCACTGCTTACTGGTTAACCCTCATTAACCAGTCGGCAATTTCATTCTCCGCAAAATCACAGAATAATCCAATGCGAATATGATACGAAAACTTTGAAGATGTTTCATTTATCGATGAACATGTTTCAAAATGTAAATATCAAGGAACTTTTACAAAGCACAAATAGCTTAGAAATTTAGCATTTATAATCAAAAGAAAAATAACACACATAAAAATCAATAAGTTATAATAAAAATCGTTACAGCACTGAATGACAAAACAAGATCGCACCTAATCTCTAAAATATCTCTCGCTATCATCATTAACTTTATTTATTACCGTCATTCAGTTTTGAATGTCTGTTTATCCCTAATTGAGCCGGATGCTTCGCATTCGGTTTTTTTTTACCTTTCTTTACGTAACTTCTCATTTTTTGTGCTACCGCACCGAAACTGTAACGACTATTAACTAAATCTTCACCGCTATCCTTCGCTGGCGAAATATTGATGTAAAACTTAATTTCTTGTTAATTCGTGCTATTTGCTGGCTAAGCGCACTTATTATTTGTACGCGCACGGCGTGTTTGTACATGTTTAGTGCGTCACCTGCCGCCCATATTGTCCGTTGAAAAAGTCGCCTTTTCCCGGGCAGTGGCGCTGGAAATTCAGTTATTACCCTTTATACTGCCCTATCGCCACAGAGCATGACCATGACGGGTTAAAGATATCAATGAGTCAGACTGAAACTACCGCCCCGAGCAAATTTTCCCTCCTTCCCGGGAGCATCACCCGTTTCTTTCTTCTTTTGATCGTTGTGCTGTTAGTGACCATGGGGGTGATGGTACAAAGCGCGGTTAACGCCTGGCTGAAGGATAAGAGCTATCAGGTCGTCGATATCACCCATGCCGTGCATAAGCGCATCGATACCTGGCGCTACGCCACCTGGCAGATTTACGACAATATCGCGGCCGCCCCGGCCTCCTCGTCCGGAGATGGACTTCAGGAGACACGGCTTAAGCAGGATGTCTACTATCTCGAAAAACCGCAGCGTAAGACCGAGGCGCTTATTTTTGGCTCTCACGACAGCGCGACGCTTGAGATGACGCAGCGTATTTCGACCTATCTGGATACTCTCTGGGGTGCCGAAACGGTGCCATGGTCGATGTACTATCTGAACGGTCAGGACAACAGCATGATCCTGATCTCCACGCTGCCGTTAAAAGATCTCTCTTCCGGATTTAAAGAGACCACCGTGGGCAGCATCGTCGATTCCCGCCGGGCAGAGATGCTACAGCAGGCGAATGCCCTCGATGAACGTGAGAGCTTCTCTTCCCTGCGTCGTCTGGCCTGGCAAAACGGTCATTATTTTACCCTGCGCACCACGTTCAACCAGCCAGGACACCTGGCGACGGTGGTGGCCTTCGATTTACCGATTAATGATTTAATCCCGCCGGACATGCCGCTCGACAGCTTCCGTCTGGAGCCCGACAGCAGCACCCAGAACATGCGGGCGGCGTCTGACAAAGAGGCCGCAGAGAGCGTATCGATCTCCTTTAACGGCTCGAAAATCGAAATTGCCTCATCATTGAATTCAACCGGTATGCGTCTGGTGTGGCAGGTGCCGTTTGGCACGCTGTTGCTCGATACCCTGCAAAATATCCTGCTGCCTCTGCTGTTAAATATCGGTCTGCTGGCGCTGGCGCTGTTTGGCTACAGCACCTTCCGTTTCCAGTCGGGTCGTCAGAGCGACGCCTCTGCGGTTCCGGCCGGCACCAGCAATGAGCTGCGCGTATTGCGTGCATTGAATGAAGAGATTGTTTCCGTGCTGCCACTTGGGGTCTTAGTTCACGACCAGGAGGCGAATCGTACGGTGATGAGCAACAAAATTGCCGACCATCTGCTACCGCATCTTAACCTGCAGAACATCACCACCATGGCGGATCAGCATCAGGGAGTGATTCAGGCCACCATCAACAATGAACTGTACGAAATCCGTCAGTTCCGCAGCCAGGTGGCTCCCCGCACGCAAATCTTCATTATTCGCGACCAGGATCGCGAAGTGCTGGTCAATAAAAAGCTCAAGCAGGCACAAAGACTGTATGAGAAAAACCAGCAGGGGCGCGCCGCATTCATGCAGAACATTGGCGATGCCTTCAAGCAGCCGTTAAAAACGCTGGCGACCCAGGCAGCGGCGTTAAACACCGCTGAAAGCCACCAGCTTGCCTGCCAGGCCGATTCGCTGGTCAGAATGGTTGATGAGATCCAGCTGGCGAACATGCTGGAGAATGATTTCTGGAAGGGTACGCCAACCCTCTTCTCCATTCAGGAACTGATCGATGAAGTGGTGCCGGAAGTGCTGCCCGTCATTAAGCGCAAAGGGTTGCAGCTGCTGATCAATAACAATCTCCCTGCGAATGACGAACGCCACGGCGATCGTGAAGCGCTGCGGCGTATTCTGCTGATGATTATTCAGTACGCCGTGACCACCACGCAGATTGGCAAGATCACCCTCGAAGTTGGCACTGAGGAGTCAGCAGAAGACCGCCTGACGTTCCGCATCCTGGACACCGGGGAAGGCGTCACCACGAGTGAAATTGATAATCTGCACTTCCCGTTCCTGAATGACACGCAAAGCGATCGCTACGGCAAGGCCAATGCCCTGACCTTCTGGCTGTGCGATCAGCTGGCGCGTAAGCTCGGCGGCCATCTGAATATCAAAGCCCGTGAATCCCTCGGCACCCGTTATTCTCTGCACGTGAAAATGGCGGCCAATCCGCAGGAAGAAGATGAAGAACGTCTGCTGGATGATGTCGTGGTGATGGTCGATGTGACCTCGAACGAGATCCGCAATATTGTCGTTCGCCAGTTAGAAAACTGGGGTGCGGCCTGCATCACGCCGGATGAAAGACTTGCAAGTCAAGAATTTGATCTGTTTTTAACTGATAATCCGTCTAATCTTACTGCCTCCGGCTTGCTTTTAAGCGATGATGAGTCAGGCGTGCGGAAAATCGGCCCTGGCCAGCTGCGCGTCAACTTTAATATAAGCAATGCGATGCAGGAAGCTGTACTACAACTAATAGAAGAGCAGCTGGCGCAGGAAGAGATAGCGGAATCCCCGTTAGGCGGCAATGAAAATGCCGAGCTTCACGCCAGCGGATACTATTCACTCTTTGTTGATACAGTACCAGATGATGTTAAGCGGTTGTATACTGAGTCCGCTGCGAATGATTTTGCAGCGCTGGCACAGACAGCACACCGGCTTAAAGGGGTGTTTGCCATGCTTAATCTGGTTCCCGGCAAGCAGTTATGTGAAACGCTGGAACATCTAATTCGTGAGAAAGATGCCTCTGGCATTGAAAAATACATCAGCGACATTGACGCCTACGTCAAAAGCTTGCTGTAGCAAGGTAGCCTTATACATGAACAATATGAACGTAATTATTGCCGATGACCATCCGATTGTACTGTTCGGTATTCGCAAATCACTTGAACAGATCGAGTGGGTGAATGTAGTCGGTGAATTTGAAGACTCTACAGCACTGATCAATAACCTCCCAAAGCTTGATGCACACGTGCTCATTACCGATCTCTCCATGCCAGGAGACAAGTACGGTGATGGGATCACGCTCATCAAATATATTAAACGTCACTTCCCGGATATCTCGATCATTGTTCTGACCATGAACAACAACCCGGCGATCCTGAGCGCGGTACTGGATCTGGACATCGAAGGGATTGTGCTGAAACAGGGCGCACCGACCGATCTGCCAAAAGCGCTTGCTGCGCTGCAGAAAGGCAAGAAGTTCACGCCTGAGAGCGTCTCTCGTCTGCTGGAAAAAATCAGCGCGGGTGGCTACGGTGACAAACGCCTGTCGCCGAAGGAGAGTGAAGTTCTGCGCCTGTTCGCTGAAGGTTTCCTGGTGACCGAGATTGCCAAGAAGCTGAACCGCAGCATTAAAACCATCAGCAGCCAGAAGAAATCAGCGATGATGAAGCTTGGCGTGGACAACGATATTGCACTGCTGAACTATCTCTCCTCCGTTACGCTGAGCGCAACGGACAAGGATTGATCTCAACGGGTGTGCGGCCTGATGCCCTCACCCCGCCCCTCTCCCACCGGGAGAGGGTGAAAAGCTTAAAAGGCCCTTGCGGGCCTTTTTTATATTCTCGTTTTTCTCACGCGGTCCGCGTAAATCGACAATGTCTGTTTCAGCACGTCCAGCGTCACCGGTTTCGACAGACAGCTGTCCATGCCTGACTCCAGACAGCGCTGCTTCTCTTCCGCCAGCGCGTTCGCCGTTACGCCCACCACCGGCAGCGTCAGGCCAAGCTGTCGGATGCGCTGCGTCAGACGGTAGCCGTCCATGTTTGGCATGTTGACGTCGCTCAGCACGATATCAATATGATTCTTACTCAGCACGTTCAGCGCATCCACGCCGTCATTGGCGGTTTTGCACTGGTAGCCCAGCGATCCAAGCTGGTCAGCCAGCAGGCGGCGGTTAATCGGATGGTCATCCACCACCAGAATCATCATATCGTCATTCACTGACGCCAGAGACTCGGGTGACGGCAATCCGCCCGCGCCATCGCGCTCTTCCAGCTCCACTTTGTAGATGCGCGCCAGCAGGCTCAACAGCTCGTGCGGGGTTGCAACACTGTGTACCCATTCCCCAGGCGCACGCTCGACAGGAATGCCGATGTGGCGACGGCAGAAGAGCACCGAACCTCTCCCCTGCCACGGCTGTTCTGGCATCTCGTCGGCGATCAGCACATCGTCCACGTCCGGCGTTTGACCTTCATAGCGACACACCCTCACGCCGCTGTGGGTAAGCAGCGCCGTCAGGTAGTCATTCAGCGAGGCGTTATGCACCGCCAGCCAGCAGCGCTTATCGCTCAGCCCGTCTACCGTAGATTTTGCCGGATACTGCGCCGAATAGAGCGGAATGCGGATGGTGAACTGGCTGCCCATGCCGGGCTCGGTATCCACCGAGATATCACCGTCCATCATGCTGACGAGCTTCTCACAAATCGCCAGCCCCAGTCCGGTTCCCTGGAAGTTACGCTGCACGCCGGTACCGACCTGGAAGAACGGATCGAACAGACGAACCACTTCCTTCGCCGGGATGCCGACGCCCGTGTCGCGCACGCGAATGCTCAGGTAATCCCCCGCCCGGCAGACGTGCAGCACAATACAGCCGGTATCGGTGAATTTAATGGCGTTGCTGAGCAGGTTAGAGATGACCTGCTGCAGGCGCATCGGATCGCCGTGCAGCGTCAGTGGCACATCCGGCTCAATAAAGCAGTAGAGCCCCAGCTGTTTACGCACGACCAGTGGCAGATAGTTGGCGCTGATATGGTTCATGACCTCGCGCGGCGAGAACTCCCGCGGCTCGATTTTCAGCTGCTCAGACTCAATTTTAGAGAAGTCGAGAATATCGCTGATGATTTTCAGCAGCAGGCTGGAGGAGTTGTTCATCGCCGTCACCAGCCTGTCGACCCCTTTCGGCAGCTCTTTCGTCTGCAGCAGGTCGAGGTTACCGATGATCCCGTACAGCGGCGTTCGCAGCTCGTGGCTGACGGTGGCAAGGAACATGGATTTCGACTGGCTGGCCTGCTCTGCCGCCTGCGCCATCTCCTGCAAGGACTCTTCCATTTTCACGCGCGCGGAGACATCCACCAGCACGCAAATCGCCACGTTTTCATTGCGATAGCGGGAATGGACAAAGCTAATCTGCAGGTTGGTGTGCGTGCTGGTAAGCACGTCGACAAAGTTAACCTGCTGACCGCAGATAATTTGCGTCAGCCTCTGCCGGTCTTCATGCGTCAGCATGTTCAGGTAGTTATGCGCCAGCTCGTTACTCAGGATGTTGGTACCGTCCTGGGTACGCAGAATACAGATCCCCACCGGCGCCGAGGCGACAATCTTCCGGTTAAACTGCTCGTGTTCCTCCAGCCGCTGGGCGTCGCTCTCGGCGGGAATAAAGATTTTCCGCTCATACATGCGCGCCAGGGTGAACAGCGCTCCACCCGCGATCAGGTTCAGCAGAATGGCATTCATGATGAGAATGCGTATCCGCTCAAGCACCATGTCCACCGGCAGCGAATAGACGATACTCAGCGAGGAAGGCGGCAGGCTCTTCTTCAGCACCAGTTCGCGGAAACCCGAGGTATAGCCAAACCACGACCGCTCCTGCATCCAGTGCGGTTCGACGTTTAACCGGTTATCCGGTCCGGCAAGCGAGATCAGCTGATGACCGTTTTCATCCAGAATGGTCACGCCCATGGGCAGGCTGCCCGGGGTGAAGAAGTTTTCCATGCGAATGGTCTGCTCAATCCCCAGCAGCGCCTGCAGGCGATTGCCGAGATACACCGGCGTCAGAGCGTAGAAATAGCCCACGCCCGGACGCGGGCCCTGGCTCACCCAGAAGATGTTATTGCCGCGCTCGTCCTGCGGTGCATTGCGGTATTTGACAATACGTTCATGCAGGCTTTTCAGCGCATCGTCACGCTCAACGGGCACGTCGCGCAGGCCAAAGTCAGCCATGCAGAGATTCTCGCTGCCAATCAGGAAGACGCGGTTCAGGTCATAGGCGGCGGAGAAATTGTCGCGCCAGTAGCGCATAAACCAGGCGAGGGATTCCAGCGACCCGCGCCAGGAATTGCTCATGGTGGAGCAATCGGAGTCCGGGAACAGCGGCTGGAAGTCCGGAACTTCGGTTTTGTCATCACGCCCGCGAAGCGCAAGGATGCCGTTTTCCGCCGTCAGACGATTTTCGGCAATATACTTCAGCTCCTTCATCACGTCAGACGTTCGCTGAATGTAACGCTGGGCCTGGTCGGAGCTTAAGTTAAACTCCTGGCGGATCTCCGCTTCTTTCTGGTGCAGCGCGTTAACGATGTAAAACACCGAGAACAGGGCCACCAGCAGCCAAAGCAAGAGCGCCAGCGCCCGAAACAGATAGCGAGAGACTTTCAGCGTAGTACGAAAGGAGACGAGGTATTTCAAGGGGGCGAGGCTCCGCCGTCGGGGTCAAAAGAATGTGGTTAAGGTAGCGGTAAACGCGCCAGGTCGCAACGTTGACTTATCTGCTTGTGCAAAAGAAAAGGGCCGGAATCCGGCCCTTTTTTGCATCAGAAGACATTACTCGTCAGCGTCATCCGCTGCGTCATCGTCAGTGTCGACTTCCGGCGCGATATCATCATCGCCTTCCGCAACGCTACCGTCGATGGAATCGAGCTCTTCATCATCCACCGGCTCAGCAACACGCTGCAGACCCACCACGTTCTCATCTTCCGCTGTACGGATGAGGATTACGCCCTGGGTATTACGCCCTACCACGCTGATCTCAGACACGCGGGTACGCACCAGCGTACCGGCATCGGTGATCATCATGATCTGGTCCGCATCGTCCACCTGCACCGCGCCCACAACGGAACCGTTGCGCTCGGTAACTTTGATAGAGATAACGCCCTGCGTGCCGCGAGACTTGGTCGGGTATTCCCCTTCCGCCGTACGTTTACCGTAACCATTCTGCGTGACGGTCAGGATAGCCCCTTCACCGCGCGGAATAATCAGAGAAACCACGCTGTCTTCGCCAGCCAGCTTGATACCACGCACGCCCGTCGCGGTACGACCCATCGCACGGACGGCGTTCTCTTTAAAGCGCACCACTTTACCGGCCGCAGAGAACAGCATCACTTCATCAGAACCGGAGGTCAGATCCACACCGATCAGCTCGTCGCCTTCGTTCAGGTTCACGGCGATAATACCGGCAGAACGCGGACGACTGAACTCGGTCAGCGCGGTTTTCTTCACGGTGCCGCTGGCGGTCGCCATAAAGACGTTCACGCCCTCTTCGTACTCGCGTACCGGCAGGATGGCGGTGATACGTTCGTCCGCTTCCAGCGGCAGCAGGTTAACGATTGGACGACCACGTGCGCCACGGCTCGCTTCCGGCAGCTGATAGACTTTCATCCAGTACAGACGACCGCGGCTGGAGAAGCAGAGGATCGTGTCATGGGTGTTCGCCACCAGCAGGCGGTCAATAAAGTCTTCTTCTTTAATACGTGCCGCAGACTTGCCTTTACCGCCACGACGCTGTGCTTCGTAGTCGGTCAGCGGCTGATACTTCACATAGCCCTGGTGAGACAGGGTGACCACCACGTCTTCGCGGTTGATCAGATCTTCAATGTTGATATCAGAGCTGTTCGCGGTGATTTCGGTGCGGCGCTCGTCGCCGAACTGATCGCGGACCAGTTCCAGCTCTTCACGGATCACTTCCATCAGACGCTCTGCGCTGCCCAGAATGTGCAGCAGCTCAGCAATCTGTTCCAGCAGCTCTTTGTATTCGTCGAGCAGTTTTTCATGCTCAAGGCCGGTCAGTTTCTGCAGACGCAGATCCAGAATCGCCTGGGCCTGCTGTTCAGTCAGGTAATACTGACCGTCACGCACGCCGAATTCAGGTTCCAGCCACTCAGGACGCGCTGCGTCATCGCCCGCACGTTCCAGCATCGCGGCGACGTTACCCAGATCCCACGGACGGGAAATCAGGGCAGCTTTCGCTTCCGCCGGGGTTGGCGCACGACGGATCAGTTCGATGATCGGATCGATGTTGGCCAGCGCAACCGCCAGCGCTTCAAGGATGTGCGCACGGTCGCGCGCTTTGCGCAGTTCGAAGATGGTACGGCGGGTCACCACTTCACGGCGGTGACGCACGAACGCGCTCAGGATCTCTTTCAGGTTCATGATCTTCGGCTGACCATGGTGCAGTGCAACCATGTTGATACCGAAGGAGACCTGAAGCTGAGTCTGGGAGTACAGGTTGTTCAGCACAACCTCACCCACCGCGTCGCGTTTAATCTCAATCACGATGCGCATACCGTCTTTGTCAGACTCGTCACGCAGCGCGCTGATGCCTTCAACGCGTTTTTCTTTTACCAGCTCGGCGATTTTTTCAATCAGACGCGCTTTGTTCACCTGATACGGGATCTCGTGAACAATGATGGTTTCACGGCCGGTTTTAGCGTCCGCTTCCACTTCGGCGCGGGCACGGATGTAAATCTTGCCGCGACCGGTGCGGTACGCTTCTTCAATACCACGACGACCGTTGATGATCGCCGCCGTCGGGAAGTCCGGGCCCGGGATGTGTTCCATCAGCCCTTCAATGCTGATGTCTTCATCGTCGATATAGGCCAGGCAGCCGTTGATCACCTCGGTGATATTGTGCGGCGGAATGTTGGTTGCCATACCGACCGCGATACCGGACGAACCGTTAACCAACAGGTTCGGGATCTTGGTGGGCATCACATCTGGGATGCGCTCGGTGCCGTCGTAGTTATCGACGAAATCAACGGTCTCTTTTTCCAGGTCGGCCATCAGCTCATGAGCGATTTTCGACATACGGATTTCCGTATAACGCATCGCCGCAGCGGAGTCGCCGTCGACTGAACCAAAGTTACCCTGGCCATCTACCAGCATGTAGCGCAAGGAGAATGGCTGCGCCATACGAACGATGGTGTCATAAACGGCGGTATCACCATGCGGGTGATATTTACCGATGACGTCACCGACGACGCGGGCAGATTTTTTATAGGCTTTATTCCAGTCATTGCCCAATACGTTCATGGCGTATAGTACGCGACGGTGTACCGGCTTAAGGCCATCGCGGACGTCCGGCAGCGCACGGCCAACAATGACCGACATCGCATAGTCCAGATAGGAGCTCTTCAGCTCTTCCTCGATGTTAACCGGTGTAATTTCTCTCGCAAGGTCGCTCATCTAACCGCTATCCCTCTACTGTATCCCGGATTCAAAGGTCGCAAATTATAACACAGCCGAGGTGATTGAGGTAAACCTATACGCTTTATTCACGGGGATTGCCTGATATACTCATTCGTCTTGCTAAATAAGGAGTAAAAGCGCCCATGAATGCCGAAAAATCCCCGGTGGTTCACAACGTTGACCACGAAGAGATTGCCAAATTTGAAGCGGTGGCGTCCCGCTGGTGGGATCTCGAAGGTGAGTTCAAACCGCTGCACCGTATTAACCCGCTGCGTCTGGGCTATATCGCGGAGCGTTCCGGTGGTCTGTTCGGTAAGAAAGTGCTCGACGTCGGCTGCGGCGGCGGCATCCTGGCTGAGAGCATGGCGCGCGAAGGGGCGAATGTTACGGGCCTGGATATGGGCTTTGAACCGCTGCAGGTGGCCCGTCTTCATGCGCTGGAGTCCGGTATACAGGTGGAATACGTGCAGGAAACCGTAGAAGAGCACGCGGCAAAACACGCCCATCAGTACGATGTGGTGACCTGCATGGAGATGCTGGAGCACGTTCCCGATCCGCAGTCGGTGGTGCACGCCTGTGCAAAACTGGTAAAACCGGGCGGCCAGGTCTTCTTCTCAACCCTCAACCGCAACGGTAAAGCCTGGCTGATGGCCGTCGTCGGCGCGGAGTATGTTCTGCGCATGGTGCCGAAAGGGACCCACGATGTGAAGAAATTCATTAAGCCTGCAGAGCTGTTAAGCTGGGTTGATCAGACGTGGCTCAAAGAGCAGCACATCATCGGCCTGCACTACAATCCGCTGACCAATAAATTCAAACTCGCACCGGGCGTTGATGTTAACTATATGTTGCACACAACCGCCAAAAACGACTAACGTCATTCGTTATTCTTATAAAGATTGCGCGACATCATGTTGCGCAATTCTGACCTCTCGTTGAAGAAATCAGCACTCGATCAAATTTTGAATTTTTTTTCTTAATTATTGACATGTCTTCCAGGCCTTACGGTACGAGGACTTAGCCTTTTTTACCCTTTCACAACCTCAATTTAACGTCAAAATCAACCCTTGTGCTGAAAAGAATCGATACTAGAATACTCACCATATAGCGTTTTTCTTATCGCAAACCCCCTATATGTAGTATTTATCCACAGAGTTAGTCACAAGACGGATCTGTGGATAAGCGGGGGATATTTTTTATTTCACGGACAGGTAAAACCCACATGAATCAGAGTCTGCTGGTGACAAAGCGCGACGGTACTACCGAGCGTATCAATCTGGACAAAATCCATCGAGTTCTCGACTGGGCAGCAGAAGGACTGAACAACGTATCTATCTCCCAGGTTGAACTGCGTTCTCATATTCAGTTCTACGACGGCATCAAAACGTCTGATATCCACGAAACCATCATCAAAGCGGCGGCAGACCTCATCTCCCGCGAAGCACCGGATTATCAGTACCTCGCTGCACGTCTGGCGATTTTCCACCTGCGTAAAAAAGCCTACGGCCAGTTTGAGCCGCCGAAGCTTTACGATCACGTGGTGAAAATGGTTGAGCTGGGCAAATACGACACGCATCTGCTGGAAGACTATACGGAAGAAGAGTTCGAGCAGATGAACGGGTTTATCGATCACTGGCGCGACATGAACTTCTCCTACGCGGCGGTGAAGCAGCTCGAAGGCAAATACCTGGTTCAGAACCGTGTAACCGGTGAGATCTACGAAAGCGCCCAGTTCCTCTACATTCTGGTGGCCGCCTGCCTGTTCTCAAACTACCCGCGTGATACCCGTCTGGATTACGTGAAGCGTTTCTACGATGCGGTATCGACGTTCAAAATTTCTCTGCCGACGCCAATCATGTCTGGCGTGCGCACCCCTACCCGTCAGTTCAGCTCCTGCGTCCTGATCGAGTGTGGTGACAGCCTGGATTCCATCAACGCCACCTCCAGCGCCATTGTGAAATACGTTTCCCAGCGTGCAGGTATCGGCATCAACGCCGGCCGCATCCGTGCGCTGGGCAGCCCGATTCGCGGCGGTGAAGCGTTCCACACCGGCTGTATCCCGTTCTATAAGCACTTCCAGACGGCAGTAAAATCCTGCTCTCAGGGCGGCGTGCGCGGCGGTGCTGCGACCCTGTTCTACCCAATGTGGCACCTGGAAGTGGAAAGCCTGCTGGTCCTGAAAAACAACCGTGGTGTCGAAGGCAACCGCGTGCGTCACATGGACTACGGCGTGCAGATCAACAAGCTGATGTACACCCGTCTGCTGAAAGGTGAAGACATCACCCTGTTCAGCCCGTCCGACGTTCCAGGCCTGTATGACGCATTCTTTGCCGATCAGGACGAGTTTGAGCGTCTGTACACCAAATACGAAAAAGACGACAGCATCCGCAAGCAGCGCGTGAAGGCGGTAGACCTGTTCTCCCTGATGATGCAGGAACGTGCCTCTACCGGCCGTATCTACATCCAGAACGTTGACCACTGCAACACCCACAGCCCGTTTGACCCGGTTGTTGCACCAGTGCGCCAGTCTAACCTGTGCCTGGAGATCGCCCTGCCGACCAAACCGCTGGAAGACGTGAACGACGAGAACGGCGAAATCGCGCTGTGTACGCTGTCCGCGTTCAACCTGGGCGCGATTAAGAGCCTGGACGAGCTGGAAGAGCTGGCCGTGCTGGCGGTTCGTGCCCTCGACGCCCTGCTGGACTACCAGGATTACCCAATCCCGGCCGCTAAACGCGGTGCGATGGGCCGCCGTACCCTGGGTATCGGCGTGATCAACTTCGCCTACTGGCTGGCGAAAAACGGCAAGCGTTACTCCGACGGCAGCGCTAACAACCTGACGCACCAGACGTTCGAAGCGATTCAGTACTACCTGATGAAAGCGTCCAACGAGCTGGCGAAAGAGCAAGGCGCGTGCCCGTGGTTCAACGAAACCACCTACGCGAAAGGCATTCTGCCGATCGACACCTACAAAAAAGACCTGGATGCGATCGTCAGCGAGCCGCTGCATCTCGACTGGGAAGGGCTGCGCGAGTCCATCAAGACTCACGGACTGCGTAACTCAACGCTTTCTGCCCTGATGCCGTCCGAGACCTCTTCGCAAATCTCTAACGCCACCAACGGTATCGAACCGCCGCGCGGCCACGTCAGCATCAAAGCGTCGAAAGACGGCGTGCTGCGTCAGGTCGTACCGGACTACGAAACGCTGGGCAACAACTACGAGCTGCTGTGGGAAATGCCAAACAACGACGGCTACCTGCAGCTGGTGGGTATCATGCAGAAGTTTATCGACCAGTCGATCTCTGCCAATACCAACTATGACCCGACGCGCTTCCCGTCAGGCAAGGTTCCGATGCAGCAATTGCTGAAAGACCTGCTCACCGCCTACAAGTTTGGCGTGAAAACGCTGTACTATCACAACACCCGTGACGGTGCGGAAGACGCGCAGGACGACCTGGTTCCGTCAATTCAGGACGATGGCTGCGAAAGCGGCGCATGTAAGATCTAAGCACTTCGCCGGGTGGCGCTACGCTTACCCGGCCTACGGTTTTGTAGGCCCGGCAAACGCAGTGCCGCCGGGCAATAAAATCTCAACAGGACTCACCGCAATGGCATATACCACCTTTTCACAGACGAAAAACGACCAGCTCAAAGAGCCGATGTTCTTCGGCCAGCCGGTCAACGTGGCACGCTACGATCAGCAAAAATATGACATCTTCGAAAAGCTGATTGAAAAGCAACTCTCCTTCTTCTGGCGCCCGGAAGAAGTGGATGTCTCCCGCGACCGTATTGACTACCAGTCGCTGCCGGATCACGAAAAGCATATCTTCATCAGCAACCTGAAGTACCAGACGCTGCTGGACTCTATTCAGGGCCGTAGCCCGAACGTGGCGCTGCTGCCGCTGATCTCCATTCCAGAGCTGGAAACCTGGGTGGAAACCTGGGCGTTCTCCGAGACGATCCACTCCCGCTCTTACACCCACATCATCCGCAACATCGTGAACGATCCGGCGGTGGTGTTTGACGATATCGTCACCAACGAGCAGATCCAGAAGCGCGCGGAAGGCATTGCCCATTACTACGACGAGCTGATCGAGATGACCAGCTACTGGCATCTGCTGGGCGAAGGCACCCACAACGTGAACGGTAAAACCATTACCGTGAACCTGCGCGCGCTGAAAAAGCAGCTGTATCTGTGCCTGATGAGCGTTAACGCGCTGGAAGCGATCCGCTTCTACGTGAGCTTCGCCTGCTCCTTCGCCTTTGCCGAGCGCAAGCTGATGGAAGGCAACGCCAAAATCATCCGTCTGATTGCCCGCGATGAAGCCCTGCACCTGACCGGTACCCAGCACATGCTGAACCTGCTGCGCAGCGGTACGGACGATCCGGAGATGGCGGAAATCGCCGAAGAGTGCAAGCAGGAGTGCTACGACCTGTTCGTACTGGCGGCTCAGCAGGAGAAAGAGTGGGCAGATTACCTGTTCCGCGACGGCTCCATGATTGGCCTGAACAAAGACATCCTGTGCCAGTACGTTGAGTACATCACCAACATCCGCATGCAGGCTGTCGGTCTCGACCTGCCGTTCCAGACGCGCTCTAACCCAATCCCGTGGATCAACACCTGGCTGGTGTCCGATAACGTGCAGGTTGCGCCGCAGGAAGTGGAAGTGAGCTCTTATCTGGTCGGTCAGATTGATTCTGAAGTCAACACTGACGACCTGAGCAACTTCCAGCTCTGATGCCACGCGTCACGTTAAGTCTTTCCGGCACTGAGGTACTGTGTCGGGAGGAGCACCCTTCTCTGCTGGTGGCGCTTGAGGCGCATCAGGTAGAAGTAGAGTACCAGTGTCGTTCCGGCTACTGCGGCTCCTGCCGCTGCCGTCTGGTCGCAGGCCAGGTAGACTGGCTGACCGAGCCGCTGGCCTTTATCAACGAAGGGGAAATTTTGCCCTGCTGCTGCCGGGCAAAAGGCGATATCGAAATCGAGATGTGATTGCCCTTATTCCCTCTCCCTGTGGGAGAGGGAATAAGGGCATCAGGCCGCAGAGCCTGATTGTCGGGTGTCGGCCTCGCCTTACCCGACCTACAAAACCTACTTCCGGTGAATGAATTCAACCGCTTTATCCGGGAAATCCGTAAACAGTCCGTCCACGCCCGCCTGGTTATACAACACCTCATAAAGCTGATTCACATTCGTGGCATACGGCGGCAGCTGGTCTGCACGCACGGTATACGGATGCACCTGCATCTTGCTGTCGTGCGCCTCTTTCACCATCGCCGTCAGCTTCACGTGGCCCGGCGCTGAGCCCTCCGCCACCAGCATGTGATAATCCGGCCCGATGCCGTCGGCGTACTGCGCAATCTGCTTCATCGCCCCCGGCTTAAACATCCAGTCGTAGTTGTAGTTAACCCACTTCCCGTCCGGCTGTTTCTCCTGAGTTTCATTCCAGTCAGTGTAGGCAATCAGCTGCACCAGGTTGAGGTTCATGCCCATCTTCGGCTCCAGCTCGGTTTTGATGCGCTTCAGCTCGGCGGCATCAAAACACTGCAGGTAGACTTTGTCCTTCTTGCTGGTGTAGCCGTACTGCTTCAGCACCTCCAGCGTCTTCGCGGCAATGTCTTTCCCTTCCTGATGATGGAACCACGGCGCTTTGATCTCCGGGTAGATACCGATATTTTTACCGGTTGAGTGGTTCAGCCCCTGAACAAACTCAATCTCTTCCTGGAAGGTATGAATGCGGAAGTCAGATTTGCCCATCGGGAAACGTCCCGGATAGACCTGCACCTTCTTGCCGTTTTCAATCTCGAAGCCTTCGGTAAACTTCAGGGAACGGATCTCCGCCAGGGTGAAATCAATGGCGTAGTAGCGGCCATCTTTTCGCGCGCGGTCCGGGAAACGCTCCGCCACGTCCGTCACTCGGTCCAGATAGTGATCGTGCAGGACCACCAGCTGGTCGTCCTTCGTCATCACCAGATCCTGCTCGAGGTAATCCGCACCCTGCGCATAGGCCATCGCTTTCGCCGGCAGCGTATGCTCCGGCAGATAGCCACTCGCGCCACGGTGGGCAATAACGATTTTATCCGCCGCCAGCGCGGAGCCTGTCATCAGGCCCGCCAGCAGCAGGCCTGTCGCTAACTGAGTTAATTTCATCGTAAAGCTCCTTATTGACGACGTGCCAGCACTTCCGCGTGGTGACGTTTCTCACCGATCATCACAACAATCAGCAGCAGTACCGCCAGCACGCTACCGCCGATCATCACCATAAAGCCGCCGTCCCAGCCGAAGAAGTCAACGGTGTAGCCCACAATGGCGCTCGCCGCGACCGAACCGCCGAGGTAACCGAACAGGCCGGTAAAGCCTGCCGCCGTGCCTGCCGCTTTTTTCGGTGCCAGCTCCAGCGCATGCAGGCCGATCAGCATTACCGGACCGTAAATCAGGAAGCCGATGACGATCATGCAGGCCATGTCTACTGATGGATTGCCCGGCGGGTTAAGCCAGTAAACAACCGTCGCGATGGTCACCAGGGTCATAAAGAAGACGCCCGTCGCACCGCGGTTACCCTTAAACACCTTGTCCGACATCCAGCCGCAAAGCAGCGTGCCTGGGATCCCGGCGTATTCATACAGGAAGTACGCCCAGGAGGATTTATCCAGCGCGAAGTGCTTCACCTCTTTCAGGTAGGTTGGCGACCAGTCGAGGATGCCGTAGCGCAGCAGGTAAACGAACACGTTCGCCACCGCGATGTACCACAGAAGCTTGTTCGGCAGGACGTACTTCATGAAGATCTGTTTTGCGGTCAGCTCCTCTTCGTGCTCCTTGCTGTAATCATCCGGATAGTCGTTTTTGTACTCTTCAATCGGCGGCAGGCCGCAGGACTGCGGCGTATCACGCATCAGCGCGAAAGCGAAAATCGCCACCACGATGGCGCCAAAGGCAGGCATATACAGCGCAGCGTGCCAGTCGTTGAACCAGGCCATCCCCAGCAGGAACAGCAGCGGCGGAATACCGCCACCCACGTTATGGGCACAGTTCCACACCGACACGATGCCGCCGCGCTCCTTCTGCGACCACCAGTGCACCATGGTGCGTCCGCACGGCGGCCACCCCATCCCCTGGAACCAGCCGCAGAGGAACAGCAGCACGAACATGATGGCAATACTGGAGGTTGCCCACGGCACAAAGCCCATGAACAGCATCACCGCGGCCGCCAGGATCAGACCGGCGGGCAGGAACACGCGCGGATTCGAGCGATCCGACACGGAGCCCATGATGAATTTGGAAAAACCGTAGGCGATGGAGATCCCCGACAGCGCGAACCCCAGATCGCCGCGGGAAAAGCCCTGCTCCACCAGATACGGCATGGCGAGCGCGAAGTTTTTACGTACAAGGTAGTACGCCGCGTACCCGAAGAAGATCCCCAGGAAGATTTGCCAACGCAGACGGCGATAGAGCGGATCTATTTCTGCCTCTGGCAGACGCGCCCTGTGGGGCGCAGGTTTGAAGATACTGAGCATAACAGCCTCCGTGGCCTTGAAATGAATGAGCAGGTGGCTCGCACCTGAATTCCAGAGGCGGGGATGTTAAGAAATCACGGTGATTGTTACTGTGAATCAACGCACAGATTGTTACAGAAATATGACAGAATGCGCAAAAAAGCGCATGAAATCACGTTTCACTTTCGAATTCCGCGCGTTTATGTTCGAAATCAAACAAACCACAAAATTAATATGGCTAAATGATAAAAAACGAACATAGAGGGTAAACAATGACCATTCACGATCCTCGCTACAGCGATGTGATAATCATTGGCGGTGGCGCAACCGGCGCCGGGATCGCACGCGATTGCGCCCTTCGCGGCCTGAGCGTCACGCTTCTGGAACGCCATGATATCGCTACGGGCGCAACCGGGCGTAACCACGGCCTGCTGCACAGCGGCGCGCGGTATGCGGTCACCGACGCTGAATCCGCGCGCGAATGTATTGCTGAAAACCAGATCCTCAAGCGTATCGCCCGCCACTGCATTGAGCCGACCGACGGCCTCTTTATTACCCTTCCCGAAGATGATCTCGCTTTTCAGAACACCTTTATTACCGCCTGCAGCGCCGCGGGCATTCAGGCTGAGGCCATGGATCCGGCGCTGGCGCGGCGGCTGGAATCGTCGGTTAACCCGGCGCTTATCGGCGCGGTGAAGGTCCCTGACGGCACCGTCGATCCGTTCCGCCTGACCGCCGCCAATATGCTGGACGCCCGCGAGCATGGCGCGCATATCCTGACCGGGCATGAAGTGACCGGGCTTATCCGCGAAGGCCATCGTATCTGCGGCGTGCGGATCCTTGATACGCAATATAACGAACACAGCGAGCTGTATGCCGCCGTTGTGGTCAACGCGGCGGGGATCTGGGGGCAGCGGATTGCGGAATACGCGGACCTTTCGGTGCGCATGTTCCCGGCGAAAGGCTCGCTGCTGATCCTCGACCACCGCATCAATAACCACGTGATCAACCGCTGCCGCAAACCGTCTGACGCCGATATCCTCGTGCCGGGAGATACCATTTCGTTAATCGGGACGACCTCAACCCACGTGGACTACAGCGAGATTGACTACAACCGCGTCACCGCTGAAGAGGTGGACATCCTGCTGCGCGAAGGGGAAAAACTGGCGCCGGTGATGGCCCAGACGCGTATTCTTCGCGCCTACGCGGGCGTGCGTCCGCTGGTCGCCAGCGACAACGACCCGAGCGGACGTAACGTCAGCCGGGGCATCGTGCTGCTCGATCACGCCGAACGCGACGGCATGGACGGGTTTATCACCATCACCGGCGGCAAGCTGATGACCTACCGCCTGATGGCCGAGTGGGCGACCGATGCCGTCTGCCGCAAGCTGGGCAATACCGAACGGTGCGTGACGGCAGAACAAGCCCTGCCCGGCTCGCGTCAGTCCACCGAGAAGACGCTGCAAAAAATTATCTCCCTGCCCGCGCCGCTGCGCGGGTCCGCTATTTACCGCCACGGCGACAGAACGCCACAGTGGCTCGGTGAAGGACGACTGAGCCGCAGCCTGGTGTGCGAGTGCGAAGCCGTCACCGCCGGTGAGGTGCAGTACGCGGTGGAGAATCTGACGGTCAACAGCCTGCTCGATCTTCGCCGTCGCACCCGCGTCGGAATGGGCACCTGTCAGGGCGAACTGTGCGCCTGTCGTGCCGCCGGTCTGCTGCAGCGTTTTCACACCACCACCGCCACCCAGTCGCTCGATCAGCTCAGCGCGTTTTTAAACGAGCGCTGGAAAGGCATTCAGCCTGTCGCCTGGGGCGATGCCCTGCGCGAAAGCGAATTTACCCGCTGGGTCTACCAGGGGCTTTGCGGTCTTGAGAAGGAGCAACGCGATGAAATTTGATACCGTAATCGTCGGCGGCGGGCTGGCAGGCCTGCTCTGCGGCATCAAACTCACGAAGCAGGGGCTGCGCTGCGCCATTATCACCCGGGGCCAGAGCGCCCTGCACTTCTCGTCGGGCTCGCTGGATCTGGTGGACGAAGCGTACCGCGATAAGCTGCCGCCGGAGCACCCGTATCACCTGATTGGCGCGCAGCATATTGACCGCTTTGCGCTGGAAACCGAAGCGCTGCTGGCGGGCTGCGGCGCACGTCTGCAGGGCAGCGCCCGGCTCAATCACCAGCGCGTTACGCCGCTCGGCACCCTGCGTTCCGCGTGGCTCAGCCCGGAGGAGGTGCCCATTGCCCCCATTCGCGCGGGACGTGTGCGGGTGGTAGGGATTAGCGGCTTTCTGGATTTCCAGCCCCATCTCGCAGCGGCGTCGCTCTGTCGCCAGGGCGTTAACGCGGAAATGGCAGAGATAGAACTGCCCGAGCTTGATGTCCTGCGCGATAACCCGAGCGAGTTTCGCGCGGTGAATATCGCCCGTTTTCTTGATAACGAGGACAAATGGCCGCTGCTGTATGACGCGCTCAGGCCGCTCGGCGAAACCTGCGATGCCCTGCTGATGCCCGCCTGCTTCGGTTTACGCGACAACCGACTCTGGCGCTGGCTCTCGGATCGTCTGCCCTGCTCGCTCGGCCTGCTGCCAACGCTGCCCCCTTCCGTACCCGGCATTCGCCTGCATACCCAGCTCCAGCGTCAGTTTGTCGCGCAGGGCGGCGTGTGGATGGCGGGTGATGAGGTGAAAAAAATCACCCTGACCGACGGCGCGGTGAGCGAAATCTGGACGCGCAACCACGACGATATTCCGCTTCGCGCCCGCTATACGGTGCTGGCAAGCGGCAGCTTCTTCAGCAACGGACTGCTGAGCAGCCGGGAGGGCATCCGGGAAGCCATTATGGGGCTGGATGTTCGCCAGCGTGCCTCACGCGCGGACTGGTATCAGAGTGATTTCTTCTCGCCGCAGCCCTGGCAACAGTTCGGCGTGATTGTCGATAACCAGCTGCATCCGCAGCTTTCCGGTAAACCCGTCAGGAATCTCTTTGCCATCGGCTCGCTGCTGGGCGGGTACGATCCCATTGCCCAGGGATGCGGTGGCGGGGTCTGCGCCGTCACGGCGCTGTATGTGGCAGAGCAGATTAGCCAGCGCACGGAGGCTGAACAATGAACGACACCCGTTTTGAAAGCTGCATCAAATGCACGGTGTGTACCACCGTCTGCCCGGTCAGCGGCGTTAACCCACGCTATCCCGGACCAAAGCAGGCCGGGCCGGACGGCGAGCGCCTGCGCCTGAAGGACGGCAAGCTGTACGATGAAGCGCTGAAATACTGCATTAACTGCAAACGCTGCGAAGTCGCCTGCCCGTCGGATGTGAAAATCGGCGATATCATTCAGCGCGCCCGGGCGCGCTACAGCACGCAAAAACCGACACTGCGCGATGCGATCCTGAGCCACACCGATCTGATGGGCAGCGTCTCGACGCCCTTTGCCCCCATCGTGAATGCCGCGACCGCTCTCAAACCGGTGCGTCAGCTGCTGGATGCCACGCTGAAGATAGACCATCACCGCAGCCTGCCGAAATATTCTCACGGCACCTTCCGCCGCTGGTACAAATCCGTCGCGGCGCAACAGGCGCAGTACGCCGACCAGGTGGCCTTTTTCCACGGCTGCTATGTGAACTACAACCACCCGCAGCTGGGTAAAGATCTGCTGAAGGTGCTGAACGCCATGGGCACTGGCGTTCAGTTACTGAACAAAGAGAAGTGCTGCGGCGTACCGCTAATTGCCAACGGGTTTACCGATAAAGCGCGCAGGCAGGCTCAAAGCAATGTCACCTCCCTGCGCGAAGCCATTGTCGATAAAGGTATTCCGGTGCTGGCGACCTCGTCCACCTGTACCTTCACCCTGCGCGATGAGTATCCGCATCTGCTGGACGTGGATAACACCGGCCTGCGCGAGCACATCGAGCTGGCGACACGCTTCCTGTGGCGCAAACTGGATAGCGGGCAGACGCTGCCGCTGGGAAAATTGCCGCTGAAAGTGGTCTATCACACGCCGTGTCATATGGAAAAGATGGGCTGGTCGCTCTATACGCTTGAGCTGCTGCGGCTTATTCCAGGCCTGGAGCTGACGGTGCTGGATTCGCGCTGCTGCGGGATTGCGGGGACCTACGGCTTTAAGCGTGAAAACTACGAAACGTCACAGGCGATTGGCGCCCCACTGTTCCGTCAGATTGAAGAGAGCGGCGCGGATATCGTGGTGACCGACTGCGAAACCTGCAAGTGGCAGATTGAGATGTCCACCAGCAAGCGCTGTGAACATCCGATTACCCTGCTGGCGAAGGCGCTGGGCTGAACATGGCCGGGGCGAAAGGCCCCGGCACAGGTTTTACTCGATAAACAGCGACTCGACCACATGGATCCAGCCGTGCTCGCTGGCAACCTCTTTGCCATTCAGCCAGCGGCGCAGCATGTTCAACGCCATCATCGCGCAAACCTCCTGACGCACCGCCAGGCTATGGCGGGTGATGCTCATTTTAACCCGCAGCGCCCAGGTGCCTTCCGGCGTCGCCAGCGCGAAGTTAAGGTATTCCTCGTCCAGCCCCCCGACAAACAACGCCAGACCGGCAAAATGCTTCACCCTTCTCTCGGACGCCCAGCGGGCGGTTTGCGCGAGAGTCTCCTGCTGGAACGGCACCACTTCGCTGGCCAGCAGCGGCGCGTTGACGCGCGACAGCTGCAGCGCCAGCAGGCCACCGGTGAACTGCTCGCTTAAGGTCACGCTCAGCTGGCGCGCCTGCAGATGCGTCGCAATCTGCGCGGGCAACCCTTCCGTCCCTTCAAAGATCAGGCTTTCGCCCGCCACGCGCTGCACCTCTGGCCACAGGGCCAGCATCGCCTCTTTCTGTTCGGCCGGGCCTGTCAGCTTAAGTTCAATGATCGGCATGGAGGAGCGATAGCCCATGGACACGCCTGGCGGCAGCGGAAGATGATCGAGGCTCTGGGCCAGATCGCTTTCCGAGCGGCCAAAGGTGGTCAGACGCAGGCACAGCGGCGGTTCAGGCAGGGTAAAACGATCGCGAAGGCGCGGCAGGATCTGCTGCTCGACCATCACTTTAAATTCAGAGGGCACGCCCGGCGTAAAGAACATCAGGCAGCGGTTCAGCTGCATAGCAAACCCGCACGCGGTACCCACCGGGTTATCGACCAGTTCAGCACTGGCGGGAATTTCAGCCTGTTTGCGGTTGCTTGGGGCCATGACGCGGCCACGTTCGGAGAAAAAGCGCTCCATCTGCGAAAGCCACGCCTCGTGCAGCACCAGCCCTTCGCCTTTTGCGGTCGCGGCGGCCAGGGCGCTGAGATCGTCGCCGGTGGGGCCGAGTCCGCCGTTCACAATCAGCACGTCGCAGTGCTCGCTGCGCTCACGCAGAATAGCGACCAGCGACTCAAGATTGTCGCCTACGGTATTGCGGCGCGTTAACGGTAATCCTTGCTCAAAGAAAAGATCGGCCAGCCAGGCAGCATTGGTATCAATAATTTGTCCATGCAGCACTTCGTCGCCGGTGGATAACATCTCCACGTTAATCATTATGTTCTCCCGCTTATATGGTCAAAACACTATAGCGCAAACGCGGGGTGGAGAAGAGAGAAACTGGCGCGACAGAACGCCGCGCCGGTGTGATTAGAAGCCTGCGCTAACGCCCACGTACGGGCCGTCTGCCAGCGCATTGTCACGGTTGCCGTCTTTACCGGCCAGGTTCAGATAGCGATAGCCAGCTTCGATGGTAATCGGACGCATGATGGTCCAGCGCGCACCGGCGTTGGCCTCTTCATAGCTTTCGATACCGCTCGAGAGGGAGTCCGGCGAATAGTAGTACTCACCAAACAGGCCGAAGCTGTCGCCAATTTTCCACTGCAGGCCGCCACCCACTGCCGCCGCGTACCCTTCATCACCGTCATTTGGGTTGGTATAGATGCCTTTACCGCCGACGGTCGCCAGGAACGGGCCAAGAGGAATGTTGAGACCCAGGCCGAGGCTGGCCGCGTCGCCGTCGTCATCGTTATGCGTCCAGCCGCCGGTCATCGCCAGACCGGATGTCTCGGTACCCATGCCAAAGCCCAGGTGGGTATAATCCTGACCCGCCGAGCCGTTAATGCTAATGGCGTTCGCCGCCGCCGATACAACCATCAGGCCGAAGCCCAGTAATGCCACTTTTTTCATTGTCGTGATCCCGCACAATTATTATAAAGAAGTCCCAAAACCGCGAGATTTTAACCGGAGTCTCCCGGGGATCAAGCACTCTGCGTGCGGCCGGTCAGTAGATTGTAACTATTTGAAACGGCTATTATCCCTTCAGCGATGCGTTCACCCACTGCTGCAGTGCGCGGCGTGAGACTTTGATGCCGCCATTTTTGAGTTCAGTCGGTAACACCAGCCAGCGGACGGGTTGCTCAAAACGCGCCACCTTATCCCTGACCCAGTCGGGTAAGCAGGTGATATCCGTTCCCGGCTCGCACTCCACCACCGCCACCGGACGTTGCCCGAATTCAGCGTCGTCCAGCGGGACGACAAACACCTGGTTAACCTGCGGGTGCGTGGCGATAACGCGCTCCAGCGATTCCGGCTGGATCCCTTCTCCGCCGCTAAAAAAGAGGTTGTCCATGCGGCCCAGGATCGTCAGGCGGCCGTCATGCCATTCACCGCGATCGCGTGTAGCGAACCAACCCTGCGCGTTAGTCAGCGGAATCAGTTCGCCGTCTCGCCAGTAGCCTGAGGCCATGCTCTGCGCCCGGATCCAGACTTCACCGTTAACCACCTGCACCTCTCTGCCCGGCAGCGCACAGCCCACGTCCGGCTCGCCGTCCGCCTCTTTCGCACAGACGGTAGAGGCAAACTCGGTCAGACCGTAGCCGCAGAAGGTGCGTATATCCTGCTCTCGCGCCTGTTCGGTCAATTCAACAGGGATGGCCGCCCCGCCCAGCAGCACCGCTTTCAGTGCGATAGGCTGGTGTGCATTCAGCAAGCGCCAGAGCTGGGTCGGCACCAGCGAGGCGTGGGTGCAGCCGCGCAACGCCTGCTCAAGAGGCTGTTTCTCGCGCACGGTTAACCGCGCGCCGGCCTGCAGCCAGCGCCATAAAATTCCCTGGCCGGAAACGTGAAACAGCGGTAGCGAAAGCAGCCAGTCGTCGTCTTTACCGTAGGGCATCAGCGACAAAACACCGCGCGCGCTGGCGAGATGCGCCCCGCACGTATGCACCGCCGCTTTCGGTAGCCCGGTGGAGCCGGAGGTCAGCGTCATGGAGGCCAGCCGCGCCGGTTGCCACGCAGCGCAATACGCATCGGCTGTCTCGTGCATGCGCAGGGCAGGAAGAGCGTCGTAGCTGCCGTCCAGCACCAGCGCAAAGCACAGCGTCATCTGCGGAAGCAGCACGTCCAGCAGCGGGCGCGGAAGCTGCGGATTAGCGGGAAGAATACGCGCCCCGCACTGTAGGAGCGCCAGCCACGCCAGCAGGGTTTGCGGATGATTATGGGCCAGCAGCAGCACGCCGTTGCCCTCCTCCACGCCCTGCCGGTGAAACTCTGCCGCAAGCCGGTCGACGCGGGTGCACAGCTGCTGCCAGCTGAGCACCTCATCGTTCAGCCTGAGGGCCGGTTTATCGGCAAACTGCGCGCGCCAGTGTCGCCACGGCCAGTCGGTAAAACTCATCGCAACGGCTCCAGCGCCTCGACGTCGAGGCACGGCAGCGCGCTGTCCGGCCACGGGCGGATAAGCTGAGCCTGCATCAGGTTCAGCGTGTCGAGGCCAGGAACCGTACCCGGCGTTAGCCAGGCGGCAATGCGCGCCAGCTGGGTCAGCCCAAGGCTGGACTCAATCGACGAGCTGATGACCGCCGTCAGCCCTGAGGCGTGCGCTGCTGCGACCTGCTCGCGCACCTTCGCCAGACTGCCGGTCAGCGTCGGTTTAATCACCACCGCGCTGACGCCGGGCTCGGCGACAAATTCAAAATCGTCCTCGCGCAGACTTTCATCCCAGGCGATGGCAATCCCGGTTTCGCGGGCAAACGCGCGTGAATCGTCGCGGGTTTTGCACGGTTCTTCGAGGAAGGCAATGCGGCTGCGGTAGGCCGGGTTGACGTACTTTGCAAACTGCTGCGCCTTGAGCGGCGTCCAGGCGCGGTTGGCGTCCAGACGCAGATGCAGGTCGGGGATCGCCTCCAGCAGCAGGTTGGCGACTATGCCGTCGCGCACCGCTTCATAGAGACCGACTTTAATTTTCGCCACCATCTCGCCCGGCATGGCGGAGAGCAGCGCGAACAGCTCGTCAGGATCGCCCGTACAGAGCGGCGCCGCGCGGTAATTCCCCGCTTCCGGCAGGCTGCCGTCCAGCTCCGCCAGCGCGCAGCTGATACCAAAGGCCGCGGAAGGCACCTCCGGCAGCACCGGATCCGCTCCCTCGCGCCACGCGTCCGCCCACGCCAGCAAGGCCGTCTGCGCGTCATCCAGCGACTCCTGGCTAAAGCCCGGCAGAGGCGCAATCTCGCCCCAGCCTTCCCGCTCGCCCTGCTGCAGATGCACGAAGAAGCCGTCACGGGTTTTTAACCGCCTTTCACGCAGCACCACGCCCGCGTCCATCGGTATCTGCCAGCGGTAAACCTGCGCGCGACGCATTACGGATTCCGTTTGTATTTGCTGAAGTCCGGCTGGCGTTTTTCGTTAAACGCGTTGCGCCCTTCCTGACCCTCTTCGGTCATGTAGAACAGCATAGTGGCGTTACCCGCCAGCTCCTGCAGACCCGCCTGACCGTCGCAGTCGGCATTGAGCGCGGCCTTCAGGCAGCGCAGCGCCATCGGGCTGTTTTGCAGCATTTCACGGCACCAGCGAACGGTTTCTTTTTCGAGATCGGCAATCGGTACCACGGTATTCACCAGGCCCATATCCAGCGCTTCCTGCGCATTGTACTGACGGCACAGGAACCAGATTTCGCGGGCTTTTTTCTGCCCGACGATGCGCGCCATGTAGGAGGCACCCCAGCCGCCGTCGAAGGATCCTACTTTCGGGCCGGTCTGGCCGAAGATGGCGTTCTCGGCGGCAATGGTCAGGTCACACATCATGTGCAGGACGTGGCCGCCGCCGATAGAGTAGCCCGCCACCATCGCCACCACCGGTTTTGGACAGGTGCGGATCTGACGCTGGAAATCGAGGACGTTCAGGTGATGCGTACCCGCGTCGTCCTGGTATCCGCCGTAGTCACCGCGCACTTTCTGATCGCCGCCGGAGCAGAACGCTTTCTCGCCTTCGCCGGTCAGGACAATCACGCCGATGTTGTCGTCGTAGCGCGCATCCGCCAGGGCCTGAATCATCTCTTTCACGGTCAGCGGGCGGAAGGCGTTACGCACCTGTGGACGGTTGATGGTGATTTTGGCAATGCCGTCGGTGGATTTGTGGTAACGAATGTCGGTGTAGCCTTCGGAGCAGTCCTGCCATTCAACCGGGGCGTAAAGCATGTTTTCATCAGGGTAGATCATAGAGTGTCCTTTATTCGAAGACGCAGTATCTGAGCCAGACTTGCCGCAACCGCATCGGGGTTTTCCCGGTGGGCGTTGTGTCCGGCGTTGGGAATTGCATGGCGAACAACGTTCAGCTCCGCGGCAAGGGCCGCGAACTTCTCGTCACGTTCGCCATAGAGATAATCAAAAGAGAAATCGCGCGCGCTCAGGGCAGCACGCAGGTCGGGCTGCACGGCCAGCGAGGTCGACTCAAGCATCATCGCCAGCATCGCGCCGTCGTTCTGGCTGCGCAGGGTAATCAGCGCCTCGCGCTGGGCGTCAGTGAGGGAGGCGAACACGGGCTGTTGATACCAGTCAGCGAACACCTTCTCCAGCGGTTCGCTGCGAAAACGTGCTGCCCAGCGGCGGTCGGATACCAGCCGCGCCTGTCGCGCATCGGCATCCTGCAGGCCCGGATGTCCTCCCTCCACTATTGCGCCCTGCAGCCCCTTTGGCTGCTGGCAGGCATGGAACATTGCAATGCGGCCGCCGAGGGAGTACCCGATGAGCCAGAAATTCAGTATGTTGTAACTAATAAGGGTTTGGGTGAGTAGCCTGCTCATCTCGTCAAAGCCCGCGACGCCCAGATTCCGGGATCCGCCGTGCCCCGGCAGATCCAGATACAGCCGGGGGTAGTCACGGAGTCGCTCACCAACAACCTGCCACTCGCGGCAATCGCCGGAAAAACCGTGCAAAAAGACCAGCCAGGGATAGCCTGCTTTTCCGTCATGCTGCACGCCCGAGAGGATCACAGCTGGCTCACCTGCGCCAGCAGGCTTTGCAGGGCCTGCGCACCGTCAGCCTCGTTTACCACCAGCTCAATCAGCGTCGCACCCGGCTGCTTCCAGGCGCTGCTTAACGCCGCGTCCAGCTGTTCCCAGCTTTCCGGGCGATGGTATTTCAGGCTAAACATCGCCGCGGCGTGTTCGAACTGCACGTTCTGCGGCATCAGATAGAAGCGCTCGCGCTCGCTCTGCGGCGTAGGCAGCAGGGAGAAAATCTGCCCACCGTTGTTGTTGACCACAATTAGCACAAACGGGGCTGACGCCTGACGCAGCAGCGCCAGCGCGTTGAGATCGTAGAGCGCGGAGAGATCGCCCACTATCGCCAGCGTTGATTTCGCGCTGGCGCGCTGCACGCCCGCCGCCGTGGAGATCAGCCCGTCGATACCGCTGGCGCCACGGTTGCTGTACACCGGGTAGCCCGCGGGCAGCTTCGAAAAAGCGTCAATCAGGCGAACCACCAGGCTGTTGCCGACAAACAGCTGCCCCTGTTCAGGCAGGCACTGGCGAATACGGTGCGCCAGTCCGGCCTCGCTAAACGCTTCACAGTGCGCTTTGGTCAGTTCCCACGCCTGGCGCGAAAGGTCCGGGATGGCCACCGCCCAGGGCTTGCGTTTTTCAGCCGGATGAAGCGTCAGCCAGGCGTCGATACTACTGACCAGACGACGACCGCGATGGTGCGCCGGGTCAAGCCGCCCTTCCAGCGCGTCCACCAGCCAGTACTCTTCCGGCGTGCAGGTGGCCTGCCACTGCAGTAAGCGTTTGCCGGTCAAACTCGATCCAAGCTGAACCACAATCTGCGCCTGCGCCAGCTCGGTGACCGCTTTGGCATTACCCAGCCAGAGGTCGGCGCACGGCAGCGGCTGACCGGTCTGGGAAAGCACGTCGCCTATCAGCGGCCAGCCCAGGGTTTGCGCCCATTCGGCGACCAGCTTGCCTTCGGCGGCGCTCATGCGCCCGGCGATCACCACGCCGCGCTTCTGCCGCCAGAAGAACCAGTCGCGCTGCTTCGCGCTCTCAAGGTGCGTCTGCTCGCGAAGCCACGGTTTTTCACTCTCCCACCAGTCGCCAAGGGATTGCTGCCAGTCAAGACCCGTATCGTCCAGCTCACCGTACAGCGGCTCGGCAAACGGGCAGTTAATATGCAGCGCCCCGCTGCGCAACGTCTCCAGAGCGTGATCGACGGTCGAGACCAGCCAGCTTGCCGGAATATCCTGGGTGGGACGGGGCAGCGAAATCGTCTGCGAAGGGTGCGAAGAAAAGAGTCCCGGCTGACGGATGGCCTGATTGGCGCCGCAGTCGATAAGCTCAGGGGGGCGATCGGCCGTCAGTAAGATCAGTTTTTCACCGGTTAACCCGGCTTCAATCAGAGCCGGATAGAGGTTCGCCACGGCGGTACCGGAAGTGACGATCACCGCCACGGGCTCTTTGCTGACCTTCGCCAGACCCAGCGCGAGATGCCCGAGACCACGCTCATCAAAGTGGGTGTGGTGAATCAACGCCCGGTTTTCGGCGGCCGCCAGCGTCAGCGGCGTTGAGCGAGAACCCGGTGCAATACACACGTGCCTGACGCCATGGCGCGTCAGGGCTTCAAGGATCACCGCCGCCCAGCGTCGGTTAAAAGAACTTACTGACATGAGATTGTCCGGTATCAAGAATGCGACACAGTATAAATAATAGAAAAAATTGGAATTTTGATATGAATCGGGATTGCGCGAATCAGTATTAATCCCTAAGGAGCAGAGAGCGCAATCCGGCCGCTTTGTTTTCGATCTCCTGCCACTCCTGTTCCGGGTCAGACCCGCTGACAATGCCGGCACCGGCATAGAGCCGCAGGGAGTCATCCTGGACGCGAGCGGAGCGCAACGCCACGCAAAATTCACTCTGGTCAGGCGATAAATACCCGGCAGAACCTGCGTACCATTCGCGGTTAAAAGGCTCAACCTTCTGAATAAACTCGCGCGCAGGCTGTCGGGGCAATCCGGCAACGGCCGCTGTCGGCTGTAGCATATGCAGACACTGCTCATCATCGGCCTGTTTGAGCTCGGTCCAGATACAGCGGCGCAAATGCTGCACTTTACGCAGGCGCACCACCTGAGGGGGCAGTACCTCAAGCGTCTGCGTGTAGTGCTGAAGACGCTGGCAGATATCTTCCACGACCAGCATATTTTCGCGCTGGTTTTTATCGTCGTTAAGCAACCACTCGCCGAGACGCTGCGCCTGGCCATCATCGGTATGGCTGGCAACGGTGCCCGCCAGCGCTTCCGTGCGCAGCAGCGTGCCCCGCCGCCGCCAGAGACGCTCGGGCGTCGAGCCAAGAAACGCGTTGCTGGCGTCGAATACCATGCAGAAATGGTAGCAGTGTAAATTCAGGGCGCGGCTGGCCGCCATCAGCGCGACAGGGTTAACGCGCTGTGTAAGCTGAATATCGGTTGCCCGGGCGAGAACCACTTTTTCAAAATCACCGCGCGCGATGGTCTCCGTCGCCATGCGGATAAGCGTCAGCCATTCGGCCTGCTGCGGCTGATGGGTTTCGTGCTCAACCTGAACGGACAGTGGACGGATAGATCTCGCAGGACGGAGCTGCTGTAAAAAATCCCGCGCGGCGTGGGCATCTTCCTGAAGTGAATAATCGCTCCACAGCTGCAGGCGCAGCGTGGCGGTGCCGGCGGTACGTCGCCAGAGCAGCCGCGGTAAAAAGAGGCTGCCCTGCTCCGGAGTAAAGGCGTTCAGGCCGCAGATACGGGTATCACCTGCTGCGTTTTGCTCGCGCAAAAACTGCGAGGCTAACGCCAGAGAGGAAAAAGGGATAACCGCTCCCAGCGCAGCCAGCTCTTCATCGCCGTTACGCTGCTGCCAGTAAAACTGCGGATAACACTGCTGCTCGCCCAGCCAGGCGAGGGGATCAAAGGCGTCGTTTAACGGGAAAGAGACGTCGAAATGACGTATGCCGGGTGCCGCGGGTAACGCTTGCGAAAGCTGGGTACGCAATTGCTCCAGCGCGAGGAAAATCGAATTCACGCGAACCTCTCCCTGTTAAAGCCTCGTATTATACGGGGTACCATACGAAATATCAGTACCCACGTATAGGGAGTGGTTAAACGGCTTAACGACGGGCTAACAGCAGCCCCAGCACCAGGCCTACGGCAGCACCTACTCCAATGCCCTGCCACGGTTTTTCATGCACGTAATCATCGGCACGGTACACCGCTTTTTTGGCGCGGTAGTAGTAAGTATCTGACGCATGGCTGACGCGGTTTTTCACTTCATGCAGCGCCTGCTCGGCGCGGGCTTTTAGCTCAATATATTTCTGATCGGCAGGGTCGCCCGAGGAACGTAACACCTCTTCCAGCGTTTCGCTCAGTAAGGCCAGGTCGTCGTCGATACGGGTATCCCAGGATTGAAATGACATATTTTTCTCCATGTTAGTACACCAGTCCGCTAACTATAGCCAACGACTCGTCATTACGCCTGCTTCGCTTCCCGCGCCATGCCGATGTGGGGAATGCCGTCTTCATCGTACACCTCGGTGACGGGCACGAAACCAAAGTGGTCGTAGAAGGACTGCAGGTGCGCCTGCGCACCCAGGTATAACGCTTTGTCCGGCCACTGTTTCTGGCACGCCTCCAGCGTTTTTTCCATCAGCTGATAGCCGAGTTTTTCACCACGCGCTTTGCCGCTGATGATGACGCGGCCAATGACAACAGGCTCAAAATCGTCTTCGCTTTTCAGAATCCTCGCATACGCCACCAGCTCGTTATCCCGCCAGCCGAGGATATGGCGGTTCTCGCCGACGAGGTCATCGCCGTCGATGTCCTGATACGGGCAGGTCTGTTCAACCACAAACACTTCGCAGCGCAGCTTCAGCAGGGCGTAAAGTGAATGAACGGTGAGGTCACTATGGTGTAAATCTTGCCACTGGATCATGTCAGTCTCCTTCCTGGGGTTCATCACGTTATACTAAACCCCTCCCCGTTCGGCAAAGGGCTGATTGCGTTATGGAACTGATTTTTCTGGGTACGTCCGCTGGCGTGCCAACCCGCTCACGGAACGTGACGGCGATCCTGCTGGATCTTAAACACCCCACCCGCGGCGGGCTGTGGCTGTTTGACTGTGGTGAAGGGACGCAGCATCAGCTGTTACACACCGCTTATCACCCCGGCAAGCTGGATAAAATTTTTATCACCCATCTGCATGGCGACCATCTGTTTGGCCTTCCCGGACTGCTGTGCAGCCGCTCGATGGCCGGTAACGCCAACCCGCTGACGATTTACGGGCCTGCGGGTATTCGTGAATTTATTGAAACCACGCTGCGCCTGAGCGGGTCATGGACCGATTATCCGCTGGAGGTCGTTGAGATTACCAAAGGCCTGGTATTCGATGACGGGGATTATCGGGTTACTGCTCAACCACTTAATCATCCAGTGGAATGCTATGGCTACCGTATTGAAGCGCATGACAAACCCGGCGCGCTGGATGCCGCCGCGCTGATGGCCGACGGCGTAAAACCCGGACCGCTGTTCCAGCGTCTGAAGCACGGAGAGACCGTCACGCTGGAGGACGGACGCGTCATCAACGGCCAGGATTATCTCGCCGCCCCACAGCCCGGCAAAAAGCTGGCGATTTTTGGCGATACGGCCCCGTGCCCGGCGGCGCTCACGCTGGCCCAGGGCGTGGACGTGATGGTGCATGAAGCGACGCTTGAAATGGCGATGGAAGAGAAAGCCAATAGCCGGGGACACAGCTCCACGCGTCAGGCGGCGCAGCTTGCCCGTGACTCGGGCGTCGGGAGGCTCATCGTCACCCACGTCAGCTCCCGCTACGACGCGCGGGGATGCGCAAGCCTGCTGGCAGAGTGCCGCACGCTGTTTCCGGAATGTGAGCTGGCCGAAGATTTCGCTCAGGTCAGCGTTTAGTCCTTCATTTTTCCCTCAGGATGCCGATAACGATTAAAAGGTCAGCATTTCTCTCGAGGGTAGAATGGATAATTTCCAGAAAGATATTGATGACAGGGCGAATCTGACCCTGTCGAACCGTTTTGAACTGTTGCTGTTCCGTCTTGGCACCTCTCTGAACGAAAATAAATCTGAGCTGTTTGGCATTAACGTCTTTAAGCTACGTGAAATTGTGCCGATGCCGGAGTTCACGAAACCCGCCGGGATGAAGTCACCGCTGATGGGAATGGTGAATATTCGCGATCAGGTGATCCCGGTGATTGACCTGGCCGCCGTGGCGGGCTGTAAGCCCACCACCGGGCTGAACATTCTGCTGATCACCGAATATGCGCGCAGCGTGCAGGCGTTTGCCGTGGAATCGGTTGAGAACATCATGCGTCTGGACTGGAAGCAGGTGCACGCGGCGGAAACCGCCGTCAGCGGCCGCTACATCACCAGTATCGCGTGTCTTGACGAGAAGACCGATACCAACGATCTGGCGATGGTGCTGGACGTTGAGCAGATCCTGTATGACATCACCCCGGCCAATCACGATCTGCACGCCACGAACCTGAAGACCACCAAATTCCATATCAAGCCAGGCGCTGTCGCCATCGTCGCGGAAGACTCCAAAGTGGCGCGCTCGATGCTGGAGAAAGGTCTGCAGGCAATGGAGATCCCGGCCCAGCTGCATATCACCGGCAAAGAAGCGTGGGAGAAAATTGGCATACTGGCGGCACAGGCCCAGGCTGAAGGGGTTCCCATCACCGATAAGATCGCGCTGGTGCTGACCGACCTCGAAATGCCAGAAATGGACGGCTTTACGCTGACGCGCAAAATCAAAACCGACCCGGTACTGAAAGATATTCCGGTGGTGATCCACTCTTCCCTTTCCGGCAACGCTAACGAAGACCATATTCGTAAGGTGAAGGCGGACGGGTATGTGGCGAAGTTTGAGCTGAACGAACTGTCGTCAGTGATTGAGGAAGTGCTGGACCGCTCGATGAAGAAGATTGACGGGCCGTTAATTAGCCGCAAACAGCTGGCTTAGTCGGGTGGCGCTTCGCTTACCCGACCTACAAAACCCGTAGGCCCTGCAAGCGTAGCGCCGCTGGGCAATAAAAAACCCGCCGAGGCGGGTTTTTTGTTTTTACATTAATGGCATTGCTCGCTGCACGATATCAATCAGCGGCTGCGGATAGATACCGAAGATCAGCACCAACAGCGCGGAGATAAGCACTACGATACCACCGGCGCTGTACTGCCAGTTGGTTGGGGCATCGCGGTTGAGCTGCTGAGGTGCGCTCAGGTACAGGCTCACGGCCACGCGCAGGTAGTAGTAGAGACCAATCGCGGAGCCGATCACCACGCCCGCAGTCAGCCACCACAGGTGCGCCTGCACACCGACGGCCAGCACGTAGAACTTACCGATAAAGCCGAGCGTCATCGGAATACCCGCCAGAGAGAGCATCATCACCGTCATCACCGCAGACAGGATCGGACGGTGCCAGAACAGACCACGGTAGGAGAACAGTGAATCGGCATCCGGACCACGGTATGGGCTGGACATCAGGCTCACCACGCCGAAGGCGCCGAGGCTGCTGAACAGGTAGCCGGCCAGATACACGCCCACGGCTTCCATCGACATCTCACCGCTCTGCAGCGCAATCAGCGCCACCATCAGGTAGCCCAGATGAGAGATAGACGAGTAGCCCAGCAGACGCTTGATGTTGGTCTGGCTCAGCGCCATCAGGTTACCGAAGATGATGGAGACGAACGCGATAATGCCCAGCACCACGCGAACCGCTTCGCTGTCACCCACCGGTGCGTACAGGAAAAGACGCATGACCACACCGAAGATAGCAATTTTGCTCGCCGTCGCCAGGAAGGTCGACACCGGAGCCGGAGCGCCCTGGTAGACGTCTGGCGTCCACAGGTGGAACGGCACCAGAGAGAGTTTAAAGCCGAGGCCAACGATCATCATGCCCAGACCCGCCAGCAGCAGCGGCTCATGAAGCATGCCGTCACCGAGGCTCTTGCCGAGCGCCATGAAGGAGAGGTTACCGGACTGTGCGTACACCAGCGCAATACCAAACAGCAGGAACGAGGACGCCGCCGCAGACAGGATGGTGTACTTGATGCTTGCTTCCAGGGAGCGCTTCTGGCGGAAGGCGTAACCAATCAGACCGAACAGCGGCAGAGAGATCAGCTCAATGCCGAGGAACAGCGCGGCCAGGTGGTTCGCATTCGCCAGCAGAATGCCGCCCAGCGCCGCAATCAGAACCAGCAGGTAAAACTCTTCTTTGTTGTCGTTGTAGCCTTCGAGCCACGGGTACGCAAAGGTGCAGGTTGCCAGGCTCGCCAGCAGCACCAGACCGGTATACAGCATGGCGTAACCGTCAACGCGCATCAGCGGAGTGACGTCCATCGCCCCACCCTGGCCAACAAACCAGAGAGAGACTAACGCGGCGTTCAGGCCGATGACCGACAGCGTGGCATTCAGGAAGTGATTGCGTCGCCACGCAATGGAGAGCATCACAACCACCACCGTCAATCCGACGATCAGCAGCGGTAGCAGCGCGATCAGTTGTTGTGGAGTTATTGTCATGGCGAATTACGGCCTTGTAGTAGAAACAGAATTAACAAACCACTGCTGGATATTGCCCATCGCGCTGTGCGAGGTATCCAGAATCGGCTGCGGGAAGAAGCCCAGCAGCACCAGCAGTACGACCAGCAGCAGGATGATGAACAGCTCACGCAGCGACATCCCCGGCAGTTCTTGTGCAGCAATTTCGCTCTTCGCTTTACCGAAGTACGCGCGGTGCAGCATCGCCAGCGAGTACACGGAAGCGAACACCAGACCAAAGGTGGAGATCACGGTAATCACCGGTACCACTTTGAAGCTGCCGAACAGAATCATAAATTCGCCGACGAAGTTACCGGTACCCGGCATCCCCAGAGTCGCCACCGCGAAGAACATGGAGAGCGCTGGCAGCCACTTAATTTTGCTCCACAGGCCGCCCATCATCCGCATGTCGCGGGTATGCAGACGTTCATACAGCTGACCACACAGGATGAAGAGGCCGGCTGCGGACAGACCGTGCGCAATCATCTGGATCACCGCGCCCTGGTACGCCAGCTGGCTGCCGGTGTAGATAGCAATCAGCACGAAGCCCATGTGGGAAACGGAGGTGTAGGCAATCAGACGCTTGATGTCGTACTGCGTGAAGGCCATCCAGGCACCGTAGAAGATACCGATCACACCCAGCCACATGGCAATCGGTGCGAATTCTGCGGAGGCGTTCGGGAACAGCGGCAGAGCGAAACGCAACAGACCGTAGGCCGCCGTTTTCAGCAAGATGCCCGCCAGGTCAACGGAACCCGCCGTTGGTGCCTGAGAGTGCGCGTCTGGCAGCCAGCCGTGCAACGGAACCACCGGCATTTTCACCGCGAAGGCGATGAAGAAGCCCAGCATCAGCAGGTATTCAACGCCGTGGGACATTGGCGTCTTCAGCAGTTCTTCGTAGTTGAAGGTCCAGGTTCCGGTCGCGTTGTGGTGAACAAACACCAGCGCCAGAATGGCAATCAACATCACCAGACCACTCGCCTGGGTATAGATGAAGAACTTGGTTGCCGCCGTGATACGCGTTTTACCGTCGGACGCCTTATGTCCCCACAGCGCGATCAGGAAGTACATCGGCACCAGCATCATCTCCCAGAAGAAGAAGAACAGGAACATGTCGATGGCAAGGAACACGCCGATCACGCCGCCCAGGATCCACATCAGGTTCAGGTGGAAGAAGCCCTGGTATTTTTCGATTTCTCGCCAGGAGCAAAGTACCGCCAGAACGCCGAGCAGACCGGTCAGCACCACCATCAGCAGTGAGAGACCGTCAATCGCCAGGTGGATCGTAATGCCGAAACGTGGGATCCACGGCAGGATGAACTCAGACTGCCACTGCGGAATGCCCGCAGACTGGGTCAGTGAGTAACCGCCCTGCAACCACAGTTGCAGGCCAAGCGCGAGCGTCAATCCCATGGTGATCAGCGCGATCCAGCGCGGCATCTTCACGCCAAAGCGTTCAGTCTGCCAGCACAGGAAGCCGCCGATGAAGGGAATTAATATTAGCCAGGGTAGTAACATGGCGATTTACATTCCTTTTTAAGGCCCCCAGCAGGGGCCTGATTTTCAACGAATTCGAATAAAATTCACTTAACGATCAACGCAACACCATCAGCAGCGCCAGCACGACAACCGCACCGATGCTCATGGACGCCACATACCAGCGCAGGTAACCGTTCTCGCTGTATAGCAGGCCTTTACCTGCAAAGCGGGAGAGGATCGCCGGGATATTCATCAGGCTGTTCAGTGGGTCGCGCTTCACCAGCCACGCAATGCCCAGGAACGGCTTAACGAAGATCATGTCGTACAGCCAGTCGAAGCCCCACGCGTTGTACCACCAGGTGCCCAGCAGACGGCCTGGCGCACTGTTGGCAACGGCAGTCACCAGCGTACGTTTGCCCAGCCACAGCCATGCCGCGATCAGGATGCCCGCGATAGCAACCACACCGGAGGTGATTTCAAGCGTCATAACGCGACCGTGCTCAAGCTCGGTGGTGTCTGGCAGTACGCCCTGCAGCGGCGGCACAATCATCGCGCCAACGAAGGTGGACAGTACCAGCAGCACAATCAGCGGCAGGTGGTGGGTAATCCCCTTCCCTGCGTGAGCGTGAATTTGTTCTTTACCGTGGAATACGATGAAAATCATACGGAAGGTATACAGCGAGGTCATGAACGCACCGACCAGACCCGCAACCATCAGATTGATATGACCATTCGCCATGGCACCCGCAAGGATTTCGTCCTTACTGAAGAAGCCCGCGGTGATCAGCGGCAGTGCCGCCAGCGCCGCGCCGCCCACCAGGAAGCAGACATAAACCAGCGGAATGGACTTACGCAGTCCGCCCATCTTGAAGATGTTCTGCTCGTGATGGCAGGCCAGAATCACCGAACCGGATGAGAGGAACAGCAGCGCTTTAAAGAACGCGTGCGTCATCAGGTGGAAAATGGCCGCGTCCCACGCCTGAACGCCCAGCGCCAGGAACATGTAACCAATCTGGCTCATGGTGGAGTACGCGAGAACGCGTTTGATGTCGGTCTGCACCAGCGCGGCAAAGCCTGCCAGCACCAGCGTGACCGCACCGACGATACCCACCAGATGCAGAATTTCCGGGGTCATCAGGAACAGGCCATGGGTACGCGCAATCAGGTAGACACCGGCGGTGACCATGGTCGCAGCGTGGATCAGCGCGGAGACAGGGGTTGGACCTGCCATCGCGTCGGCCAGCCATGTCTGCAGCGGCAGCTGCGCGGATTTACCCACAGCACCACCCAGCAGCATCAGCGTTGCCCACCACAGCATGTTATTGCCTGCGGCGAAGTGCGCTGGCGCCAGTTCCACCATTTCGCGGAAGTTCAGCGTGCCCAGTTCGTTGTAAAGAATGAACAGCGCGAAAGCGAGGAAGACGTCACCCACGCGGGTCACGATGAACGCTTTCATGGCCGCTGCGCCATTCTTCGGATCGGTATAGTAGAAACCGATCAGCAGGTAAGAACACAGACCCACGCCTTCCCAGCCCAGATACATCAGCAGCAGGTTATCGGCCAGGACCAGAACCACCATGCTGGCGATAAACAGGTTGGTGTAGGCGAAGAAGCGGGAGTACCCCTCTTCACCGCGCATATACCAGGAGGCGAACATGTGGATCAGGAAGCCAACGCCGGTAACCACGGAAAGCATGGTCAGCGAGAGGCCGTCCAGCACCAGGTTGAAACCGATGTTGAAATCACCGACCGACATCCACGTCCACAGCGGCACGCTGAAAGGCTGACGCCCGTTGTTAAAGAAGTCGATACCCGCATACGCTGTCACCAGCGCGGCCAGGCCAACAGAGCCCATGCCGACGGTTGCAGACAGATTCTCAGACCAGCGGCCGCGAGAAAACGCCAGCAGCACGAAGCCAATCAGCGGAAAAATAATGGTTAAGGCAAGCATGTTCATCCACGCAACTCACTTACTGAATCGATGTTCAGATTCTGGCGGCGACGATGGAGCTGCAGCAACAGCGCCAGGCCAATACTCGCTTCGGCAGCCGCGAGGCTGATGGCGAGAATGTACATCACCTGACCATCGGTCTGGCCCCAGTAGCTTCCGGCGACCACGAAGGCCAGCGCGGAGGCGTTAATCATGATTTCCAGCCCGATCAGCATAAACAGCAGATTGCGGCGGATAACCAGACCGGTCAGACCCAGAACGAATAAAATCGCAGCGAGGATCAGTCCATGTGTTAAGGGGATCATGCGCGCTCCTCCGTTTTTCTTTTCGCGCGGTCGTCAGTGCGGTTGCTCAGCACCTCGCCAGCACGCTCTTCGCGGCCAACGTGGAAAGCCACAACCAGACCTGCCAGCAGCAGCATTGAGGCCAGTTCCACTGCCAGAACGTATGGGCCAAAGAGCGTGATACCCACCTCTTTCGCGCCAATCGGCGTGCCGTCGATGCCCTGATCGTTAACACCCAGAATGGCGTAAACGATCACCACCAGCATGATGGCCGACAAAATTGCCGGGCCGATCCACACCTGCGGTTTTAACCACTGACGTTCCTGCTCAATTTCAGAGCCGCCCAGGTTCAGCATCATCACCACGAACACGAACAGCACCATGATGGCCCCGGCGTAGACGATGATTTCCAGCGCACCGGCGAAGTGCGCGCCCAGTGCGAAGAACACCCCGGAAATGGCCAGCAGCGAGATGATTAAGTACAGCAGCGCATGCACCGGATTGGTGTGCGTGATCACTCGCAGCGTAGCCAGGATGGCGATAAGGCCACAGATATAAAAAGCGAATTCCATTGCCCTCTCCTTACGGTAACAGGCTCTTGACGTCGATAGGCTTAGCTTCGTTCTCTGCTTCGCCCTTATCTTTGCCGTCGATTGCCATACCCGCCATCCGGTAGAAGTTATATTCCGGGTATTTGCCCGGACCGGAAATCAGCAGATCCTCTTTCTCGTACACCAGGTCCTGACGCTTGTACTCACCCAGCTCGAAGTCTGGAGTCAGCTGAATCGCCGTGGTTGGGCACGCTTCTTCACACAGACCGCAGAAGATGCAGCGTGAGAAGTTGATGCGGAAGAACTCAGGGTACCAGCGACCGTCTACCGTCTCGGCTTTCTGCAGAGAGATACAGCCGACCGGGCACGCTACCGCACACAGGTTACAGGCAACGCAGCGCTCGGAACCGTCCGGGTCGCGCGTCAGCACGATACGGCCACGGTAGCGCGGCGGAAGATATACCGGCTCTTCCGGGTACATCCGGGTTTCGCGTTTGGCAAACGCGTGCAGGCCGATCATCCAGATACTGCGTACCTGGGTACCGAAGCCTACCAGTAATTCTTTTAAGGTCATGGTCTATTGCCCCTTATGGCTGCTGCCAGAGAATGACAGCGGCCGTTACCAACAAGTTGACGAGCGTCAGCGGCAGGCACACTTTCCAGCCGAAGGACATTACCTGGTCATAACGCGGACGCGGTAACGCTGCGCGAATCAAAATGAACATCATCATGAAGAACGCGGTTTTCAGCGCGAACCAGATGAACGGCGGTAAGAACGGGCCATGCCAGCCACCGAAGAACAGCGTTACCATCAACGCGGAAATGGTGACGATACCGATGTACTCGCCCACGAAGAACAGACCGAATTTCATACCGGAATATTCGATGTGGTAACCGTCGGCCAGTTCCTGTTCGGCTTCTGGCTGGTCAAACGGGTGACGGTGACACACGGCCACGCCCGCGATGGCAAAGGTAATAAACCCAAAGAACTGCGGAATAACGTTCCAGATGTCGGCCTGGTTGTTGACGATGTCGGTCATGTTGAATGAACCGGCCTGCGCCACCACGCCCATCAGGGAGAGACCCAGGAACACTTCGTAGCTCAGGGTCTGCGCGGAAGCACGCATCGCACCCAGCAGCGAGTATTTGTTGTTACTGGACCAGCCTGCGAACAGGACCGCGTAAACCGCGAGGCCTGCCATCATCAGGAAGAACAGAATGCCGATGTTCAGGTCAGCGACCACCCAGGTCGGGCTGACCGGCACGATAGCAAACGCCAGCAGCAGCGAGGTGAAGGCGATCATCGGTGCCAGAGTAAAGATCACGCGATCCGAGAAGCGCGGGATCCAGTCCTCTTTAAAGAACATCTTGATCATGTCCGCGACCAGCTGGAGTGAACCACCCCAGCCCACGCGGTTCGGTCCGTAACGGTTCTGGAACAGACCGAGCAGACGACGTTCACCAAAGCTCATGAACGCGCCGCAGGTGACCACCACCAGCAGGATAACAATCGCTTTCAGAATGCTCAGCAGGATGTCGATAAGATCCGGCGTTAACCAACTCATGCTTTTGCCTCCTGCAGATTATCAAGACGCGCACCCGCCAGAACCGGCGCGATGCCAGGCATACCCATCGGCAGACCGACCTGCCCTGCTGTCAGACTTTCAGAAATAATCAGCGGCAGGCTGATGGTCTGGCCGTCATAGCTAAAGGCAATGTTCGCGCCCGCGTTAACGCCAAGCTTCGCGGCATCCGCCGGGTTGAGCTTGATGTACGGCTGCGGCATACGGGTCTGGAAGACCGGTGAACGCTGGGACAGCTCGTCGCTACCGAACAGATGGTAGTACGGCGCAATACGCCAGTTGCCTTCCTGCGCCTGGAAGCTCGCCGGAACGGACGTGAAGAAGTCCAGACCGGTTTCGGAAGCTTCTATCAGACGCACGCCCGGATCGCCGTGGCGCAGGGAGCCGCCCACTTCAGCCTGGAACTTGTTCCATGCCTGCGGGGAGTTCCAGCCCGGTGCCCATGCGAACGGGATTTGCGAACGCGGTGCAGACGGCTGGTTGTTCCCTTCCATGGAGAAGGCGAACATGGTGTCTTTATCCTGCGGCTGGCGCGGTTCGTGCACGCTGATATTGGCGCGCATTGCGGTACGGCCGCTGTAACGGTGCGGTTCACGCGCCAGTTTCTGGCCGCGAATGCGGAAGCTTGCTTCAGGCGCGGCATCTTTAATGCCTGCCAGCTGAGGCAGTTTTTCCACCACCGCGTCGATAACGTGGTCGAGCTGCGTCCAGTCCACTTCACGGCTCTGCACGGTGCTGTGCAGGGAGTGCAGCCAGCGCCAGCTTTCCAGCATCACGGTGTTGCTGTCGTAGTAAGCCGGGTCATAAACCTGGAAGAAACGCTGCGCGCGGCCTTCGTTGTTGATAACGGTACCGTCGCTTTCTGCGAAGCTTGCCGCAGAGAGCACCAGGTGCGCTTTGTCCATAATCGCGGTGCGCTGATGGTCAATCACCATCACCAGCGGCGCTTTGGAGAGCGCGGCGTCAACGCGAGCGGCAGAAGCATGACGATGCAGGTCGTTTTCCAGCACCACCACGGCGTCAGCGGCACCGGATTCCAGTTCGCTTAACGCAGCTTCCAGCGAGCCGCCGCCAATCATGCCCAGACCGATGCTGTTCACCGCACGGGCAATCATGGTCACGCCGACGTCAGCACCGCGGCCTTTCAGGGCTTTGGCCACGTTGGCTGCGGCCTGAATGATCTCAGCGCTGCCGGCGTTGGTACCGGAAATAATCAGCGGTTTCTTCGCACCTGCCAGGGCCTGAACAATCACGTCAACCTTGTTCTGCAGGTCGCGATCCAGTTCTACCGCCGGAGAGTTGCTGTCCAACGCGTGGGCAATGGCAAAGCCAAGGCGCGCCTGATCTTCAACCGGTGCGCAGTAGGTCCACGCCGCGATGTCGTCCAGACGGGTGTTGTCGACGTTGGTCACAAACAGAGGATGCTTCGCGCGCTGACCGATGTTCAGGATCGCCGCAATCTGCCAGTCAGCCACTTTTTGCGCCGCTGCCATTTCACGTGCTTTACCCTTCACCGCCTGACGAACCGCCAGAGCTGCGCGGGCGCCCGTCTGCGTCAGGTCTTCACCCAGCACCAGGACCGCATCATAGGATTCGATTTCGCGCAGCGCAGGGGTATGGATACCGCCTTCACGCAGCACTTTCAGTACCAGCTGCAGACGTTCCTGCTCGCCCTGGGCGATGCCGGTATAGAAGTTTTCCGCCCCGACCAGCTCGCGCAGCGCGAAGTTGCTTTCGATGCTGGCGCGCGGGGAGCCGATACCGATCACTTTCTTCGACTGGCGCAGAATATCTGCCGCGCCCTGCATCGCCTGTTCTGCGTTCAGGGTAATGAAGTCGTCGCCACGGCGCTGAACCGGCTGACGCGGACGGTCTTTCAGGTTCACATAGCCATAGCCGAAACGACCGCGGTCGCACAGGAAGTAGTGGTTAACGGTACCGTTGTAACGGTTTTCGATACGGCGCAGTTCGCCGTAGCGCTCACCCGGGCTGGTGTTACAGCCGAGGGAACACTGCTGGCAGATGCTTGGCGCAAACTGCATGTCCCATTTACGGTTGTAACGCTCGGAGTGGGTTTTATCCGTGAATACGCCGGTCGGGCAGATTTCTACCAGGTTACCGGAGAATTCGCTCTCCAGCACGCCGTCTTCCGGACGACCGAAGTAGACGTTGTCATGCGCGCCATACACGCCCAGATCCTGACCGTCTGCATAGTCTTTGTAGTAACGCACGCAGCGGTAGCAGGCGATGCAGCGGTTCATTTCGTGAGAGATGAACGGCCCCAGGTCCTGGTTACGGTGGGTACGCTTGGTAAAGCGATAGCGACGGAAGCTGTGACCGGTCATCACGGTCATATCCTGAAGGTGGCAGTTACCGCCCTCTTCACAAACCGGACAGTCGTGCGGGTGGTTGGTCATCAACCACTCCACCACGCTTTCGCGGAACTGTTTGGCTTCTTCGTCATCAATCGAAATAAAGGTGCCTTCGGTGGCTGGCGTCATACAGGACATCACCAGGCGACCACGCGTGTCTTCCGCGTTTTGATATTGCTTCACCGCACACTGGCGGCAAGCACCGACGCTGCCCAGCGCCGGATGCCAGCAAAAGTACGGAATATCGAGGCCAAGAGACAGACAAGCTTCCAGCAGGTTGTCCGCCCCGTTGACTTCGTATTCTTTGCCGTCTACATGAATCGTAGCCATTAGCATGCTTCCAGTTGGCTCGGTCGAAACCGAGCGTTAATCAAAATTCTTGTCGTTACCAGCGCGCTTTAAGCAGGTTCGGCTGAATCCCATTGATCGCATGGGTATTGCTGAACGGCTGCTTGATGCCTGCTTCGAACTCGTCGCGGAAATATTTGATCGCGCTCTGCAGAGGTTCGACGGCACCCGGTGCGTGGGCACAGAAGGTTTTACCCGGGCCTAAGAATCGACACAGTTGCTCAAGCGTCTCGATATCACCAGGCTGGCCTTCGCCACGTTCGATTGCACGCAGGATCTTCACGCTCCACGGCAGACCATCACGGCACGGTGTACACCAGCCGCAGGACTCACGGGCGAAGAACTCTTCCAGGTTACGCACCAGCGAGACCATGCCGATCTCGTGGTCGACGGCCATCGCCAGCGCCGTACCCAGACGGCTGCCTGCTTTACCAATGCTTTCGAATTCCATCGGCAGGTCAAGGTGGGCTTCAGTCAGGAAGTCAGTCCCTGCCCCACCCGGCTGCCAGGCTTTGAATTTCAGGCCATCGCGCATGCCGCCCGCGTAGTCTTCAAGAATTTCACGTGCGGTAGTACCGAACGGCAGTTCCCAGACGCCAGGATTTTTAACGCGACCGGAGAAGCCCATCAGCTTGGTACCGGCATCTTTGCTTGAGGAGATGCCCTGATACCACTCCACGCCGTTGGCGAGGATAGCCGGAACGTTACACAGGGTTTCGACGTTGTTTACGCAGGTCGGTTTACCCCATACGCCGGAGCTTGCCGGGAACGGTGGCTTGGAACGCGGGTTCGCGCGGCGGCCTTCCAGGGAGTTAATCAGCGCGGTTTCTTCACCGCAGATGTAACGCCCGGCGCCGGTGTGCACGAACAGTTCGAAGTCAAAGCCGGTGCCCAGGATGTTTTTACCGAGCAGGCCCGCTTCGGTGGCTTCGGCAATCGCGCGACGCAGGTTTTCCGCCGCTTCGATGTACTCACCGCGCAGGAAGATGTAGCCACGGTACGCTTTCAGCGCAAACGCGGAGATCAGCATGCCTTCCACCAGCAGGTGCGGCAGTTGTTCCATCAGCAGGCGGTCTTTATAGGTGCCCGGCTCCATTTCATCGGCGTTACACAGCAGGTAACGGATGTTCATGGATTCGTCTTTCGGCATCAGGCTCCACTTCAGACCGGTGGAGAAGCCCGCACCGCCGCGCCCTTTCAGGCCGGAATCTTTTACCGCATTAACGATGTCGTCCGGCGCCATGCCGCCAAGGGCTTTACGCGCGCCGGCATAGCCGTTTTTGCTCTGGTACTCGTCGAGCCATACCGGCTGTTTGTCATCGCGCAGACGCCAGGTCAGCGGATGCGTCTCAGCAGTACGAATTACAGTTTTCATTTGTACTGCTCCAGCAGGTCAGGAATCGCTTCCGGCGTCAGATGGCTGTGAGTGTCCTCATCAATCATCATGGTCGGCCCCTTGTCGCAGTTACCCAGGCAGCAGGTTGGCAGCAGAGTAAAGCGTCCATCGAACGTGGTCTGGCCCGGCTTGATATTGAGCTTCTTCTCAATCGCAGCCTGAATGCCCTGATAACCGGTGATGTGGCAGACTACGCTGTCACAGTAGCGGATCACATGGCGGCCTACCGGCTGACGGAAGATCTGGCTGTAGAACGTGGCTACGCCTTCTACGTCACTTGCCGGAATACCCAGCACTTTCGCGATCTCATAGATCGCCCCATCCGGCACCCAACCACGCTGTTTCTGTACGATTTTCAGCGCTTCAATGGACGCCGCACGCGGGTCTTCGTAGTGGTGCATCTCGTGCTCAATAGCGGCACGTTCTGCTTCACTCAGCTCAAAAGCCTCGGTTTGTGGTTGTTGATTCTCGTGCATAATTAGCGGTCCACATCTGACATAACAAAATCGATACTACCCAGATACACAATCAGGTCGGAGACCAGACTGCCGCGGATGGCGGACGGGATCTGCTGCAGGTGCGCAAAGCTCGGCGTACGCACGCGGGTACGGTAGCTCATGGTGCTGCCGTCACTGGTCAGGTAGTAACTGTTAATACCCTTGGTCGCTTCAATCATCTGGAAGGATTCTTGCGCCGGCATGACCGGACCCCAGGAAACCTGCAGGAAGTGGGTGATCAGGGTTTCGATATGTTGCAGCGTGCGCTCTTTCGGTGGCGGCGTCGTCAGCGGGTGATCCGCCTTGAACGGGCCTTCCGGCATGTTGTTGAGGCACTGCTCAAGGATGCGCAGACTCTGACGCAGCTCTTCTACTTTCAGCATCACGCGGGTGTAGCAGTCGGAAACACCGCCGCCCACCGGGACTTCAAAGTCGAAGTTCTCGTAGCCAGAGTAAGGACGGGCTTTACGCACGTCGAAATCAATACCGGTCGCACGCAGACCTGCACCTGTCGTCCCCCACTCCAGCGCCTCTTTCGCGCCGTAGGCAGCAACGCCCTGGGAACGGCCTTTCAGGATGGTATTGCGCAGCGCGGCTTTCTCGTAAGAGGCCAGACGTTTTGGCATCCAGTCGAGGAATTCACGCAGCAGACGGTCCCAGCCGCGCGGCAGATCGTGTGCCACACCGCCGATACGGAACCAGGCCGGGTGCATACGGAAACCGGTAATCGCTTCCACCAGATCGTAGATTTTCTGACGGTCGGTAAAGGCGAAGAAGACCGGGGTCATCGCGCCGACGTCCTGAATGAAGGTGGAGATATACAGCAGGTGGCTGTTGATACGGAACAGCTCTGAGAGCATGACGCGAATCACGTTAACGCGATCCGGCGTAACGATACCTGCCAGTTTCTCAACGGCCAGCACGTATGGCATCTCGTTGACGCAGCCGCCGAGGTACTCGATACGGTCGGTATACGGAATGTAGCTGTGCCAGGACTGACGCTCGCCCATCTTCTCAGCACCACGGTGGTGGTAACCGATGTCAGGTACGCAGTCGACAATCTCTTCGCCATCAAGCTGAAGAATAATACGGAATGCACCGTGCGCAGACGGGTGGTTTGGACCGAGGTTGAGGAACATGAAGTCCTCGTTGTCGGTACCGCGCTTCATGCCCCAGTCTTCCGGTTTGAAGGTCAGCGCTTCCATCTCCAGATCCTGCTTGGCTTTGGTCAGCTCAAACGGATCGAATTCGGTGGCACGCGCCGGATAATCTTTACGCAGCGGGTGGCCTGTCCAGGTCTGCGGCATCATGATGCGCGTCAGGTGCGGGTGGCCGTCAAAGGTCATGCCGAACATTTCCCAGGTTTCACGCTCGTACCAGTTGGCGTTCGGGAAAAGTTTGGTGATCGTCGGCAGATGCATGTCGTTTTCAGACAATGCCACCTTGAGCATGATATCCGTATTACGGTCTATTGAGATCAGGTGGTAGAAAACGGAAAAATCCGCAGCAGGGAGACCCTGGCGGTGGGTACGCAGACGTTCATCCATGCCGTGTAAGTCAAACAGCATGACGTACGGTTTTGGCAATTTCTTGAGGAAATCGACAACTTCCAGCAATTGCTCACGCTTCACCCAAACAACGGGTACCCCGGTGCGGGTAGCCTGAACAGTAAAGGCATCCGGCCCAAAACGGTTGCGCAGTTCGCCAATGACTGGGTCATCCAGATGATCCCGGGTCTGCCAGGCGGCTTCTTGCGCGGTTAAGTCGGTCATATTGTTCACCATTGCAAATGGTCCGTGGTGACTGTTGAGCCTGGCTTCGCGCTATTTGAGTAGTGATATGCGAAGGTGTTCTCCAGGCCTACAGGCGCAAATTAAATTTCGTCAGGCGTACGCAGATTGGTGACGGCAATACGTTCACCACGTTTACGCTCGCGCTCAGACTGCATGTTCGCGCGATACACACCCTGATCGCCAACAACCCACGACAGTGGGCGACGTTCTTTACCGATAGACTCCTGCAGCAGCATCAGCGCCTGCATGTAAGCTTCCGGACGTGGCGGACAACCCGGGATGTACACATCCACTGGGATAAATTTATCTACGCCCTGTACGACGGAATAGATGTCGTACATACCGCCAGAGTTTGCACATGCGCCCATGGAGATAACCCATTTAGGCTCCAGCATCTGGTCATAAAGACGCTGAATAACAGGTGCCATCTTGGTAAAGCAGGTACCGGCTACCACCATCAGGTCAGCCTGACGTGGTGAAGCACGCAGTACCTCGGCCCCAAAACGCGCAACGTCATGCACCGCAGTGAATGACGTCACCATTTCAACGTAGCAGCAAGAAAGGCCAAAGTTGTACGGCCAGATGGAGTTCTTACGACCCCAGTTGACCATATCGTGCATGGCATGTTCGAGTTTGCCCATGTACACGCTTTTATTGACTTCTTGCTCCAGGGGGTCGGTTACGATCTCCTGTTTTTGCAGGGGGTAACGGTCATTCTCACCGTTAGGATCTATGCGGGTGAGCGTATAATCCATCTTATTGCCTCGCTGTTACTGCTGACGATTAGAGATACTGTTTTCCGGGTTGATGTGTTCACGACGTGAACGCGCAGGCGTCCAGTCAAGCGCGCCAATACGCACCAGATAAACCAGACCGGCCAGTAGCACTAAAATGAAAATTGCGGCCTCGACAAAGCCCACCCAACCACTTTCGCGGATGGACGTTGACCATGCGAAAAGGTAAAGCGCTTCCACGTCGAAGATGACGAAGAACATGGCTACCAGATAGAACTTGGCAGACAGGCGTAAGCGAGCGGAACCTACTGAATCAATACCTGATTCGAAAGGTGTGTTTTTGTGCCTTGCACGGGCGCGACCGCCCAGGAACCAGCCGCCGACTAACATCAGGCAGCACAGGCCAATGGCTACAATAAGAAAGATTGCGAATGCCCAGTGATGAGCGATGACTTCTGTGGATGTTGACATACTCATTGCTTACTCATCAAAAGTGATACCAACGACACTGCTCTTGCTGGCAGATGGGCATCACATCGATTCATGGGGAGGAACAAATAACCTTACACTAACTGTCAGAAATGAGACGTAGACAGCAAAATGATGGGGTTTTTTACTCCTTTCTATAACCTATTGTCAACTTTAACAAAGGTTTCTTCACATTAAATTACATCGAGCGATTCTCATTAACATTTGGTGCCCTTTAACCCTGGTGGGTGCATGACTTTCCGTCAAATGTATGTTGTTGAATCGTGTCCGTTTCGGAAGTAAAAAAAATAACCCTCCTATTTTGACAGGATTTGCCAACGATTCCTCCCCCCAAATAGGAGTATTTTCTTGATCTGTGACACGCTTTTGTTAATTCAACCAGGAAAACGGCAACATATTTCCTGTTTTTTTAACATGGGAGGTAGGTGGTTGAAGTTAGAACGGAAAACGGACAAGTTTTAAGCAAAAGCATTTAGCATGTTGATAAATATGAAGTATCCTGAAAACCCATGCGCCATAAGCGGATATTTTTGCTAAAAAAAAGCCACTGCATGTGAAAATCACACGAGTGGCTTTTTTTTACACTTACATTTTGTTACCAGAATTTTGAGCTATCGATCACTCGAAATCCCCTTCAACGATCAGGGAATCATCCCCCCCTTCGGAGGTAACGCGTTCGAACTGCCACGGGTTATGGTAGTTTTCCATCGCCTCGAACACCACTTTGGCCAACTCGTTATGGCTGGACGAATTGTGGCAGAGCAGATACTCCGTATCCGGCAGCGCAGGAAGCCCATCAGATTTTCCCAGGACGCGCAGATCGGGGCTCATCATCTCAACCGGACGGGCCGTCACACCCAGACCGGCCTTCACGGCAGCACGGACCGCTGGCAGCGTGGAAGCCACATACGCCAGACGCCACGGAATGTTGGCCTCATTCAGCGCCGTGAGCACCATATCGCGGAACGGGCTCGGGTCATCAAGTAAGACCAGTGGAACCGGCTCCCCTTTTTGCAGCACATATTCGGCCGCGCAATACCAGTGCGTAGGCGATGTACGCAGCGTCAGGCAGTCAAACTGCCCGGGACGATGCGTGGTGACCACCAGATCGACTTTATTCTCATTTAACATCTCAACCATAAAGGCATTACGCTTTACGCTTACGTCCAGCGCAAGCTTCGGATAAACCGAACTAATACGATTGAGAAGAAACGGCAATATAGTATCCGCTGACTCATCAGATGCGCCTAACGTTAGCACCCCTTGAAGGTTGCTAAACATTAATGACATACATGCTTCATCATTAAAGCGAAGAATTTTCCTGGCATAACCCAGAAGCTGAATACCGTGTTCCGTTAAGAGCTTATTACGCCCATGACGCGCAAAAAGCTCTTTACCAACCAGTTGCTCCAGCCGCTGCATTTGCTGGCTGACGGCAGACTGAGTTCGGCAAACGGCGGCAGCAGCGGCTGCAAAAGTGTTGAGATCGGCGACCGCAACAAACGTTCTCAGCAGATCGAGGTCGAGATTCATTATCGGACGATTTGCATTTATCATATCTATTCACTTTCAGGTTGCTCGTGCGGAGCTGCCCGGGTTGAAGCTGTGTGTGTACAGTTAAGCAATTCCCTCTGAAGATTTTCCCTCGCATCCCGGCCCGGCAGACTGCCTGACAGATAGTTATTGTGCTGCTTTATATCAACAGTCAGAAAGCACGTTTCATGACGTTATTTTTATTCTCTTAAACGTTCAGGATATTTAGATGTTCGCAGGTTTATGTAAATTACATTAAAGGTATAACACCTTTTCTGCCATCTGTATCGCAGCGCTGTCAACGTAGCAGGAGATGTTCGACACATTCCTGCCAGAGATAACTCCAACAATAACAATCAATTAATGAGGAAAACCAGTCACAGATATACAAAAAACGTGTATCTGCACTCTGCTTTCCTGGAAGGCATCTTAACCCAAATCCACTTTATTTATAAGTCTTATTGCAATATTGAGGATTAAAGAAGAATGTTAAGCTTCTAAACTAATTTTATTAGAATTAACTAAAGTTGCATTTTTTAGGTTAATAATAAATAAATTTTAATTTAGATTAAGACCATTCATTAATGGCACTTAACATTAATTTCACATGAGTAACTTTTAGCCACAGTATGCTATTACAGAAACAGGTATCAAGCATTCAGGTTTAACGAAATGTCACTCAGAGTGATTGCCACCTTTGTCCTGCTTCCCACCTATTTTTACCAGCACAATATACACAATTTTGACAAATGAATAGCACATTTAACCTAACATGGCATGGTGCGCACAACTTTAATCCAGCATAAAAGCATGCAAGCAGAGAAAAAGATTTATCAAAATTTTGCTGCCGACACAAAATCTTCTACTGCACACCCTTCAAAACGAAGCGAGGGGGGAGTACATTATTCCGTGCTGACTTCCACGGCAGGGAGCGGCAATCATAGCGAAAAGGTTAAAGGTTCATGTCCCCTATCGAAAAATCCAGCAAGCTAGATAACGTCTGTTATGACATCCGCGGCCCGGTTCTGAAAGAGGCAAAACGCCTTGAAGAAGAAGGCAACAAGGTTCTGAAACTCAACATTGGTAACCCTGCGCCATTTGGTTTTGAAGCGCCGGATGAAATTCTGGTTGATGTGATCCGCAACCTTCCTACTGCACAAGGCTATTGCGATTCAAAAGGACTTTACTCCGCACGTAAAGCCATTATGCAGCACTACCAGGCACGCGGTATGCGTGATGTTACCGTTGAAGATATCTATATCGGCAACGGCGTCTCCGAACTGATCGTGCAGGCGATGCAGGCGCTGCTGAACAGCGGTGACGAAATGCTGGTACCCGCGCCGGACTATCCGCTGTGGACGGCAGCCGTGTCACTGTCCAGCGGTAAAGCGGTGCATTACTTGTGCGACGAGTCCTCTGACTGGTTCCCGGACCTCGATGATATTCGCGCGAAAATTACGCCCCGCACGCGCGGCATCGTGATCATTAACCCGAACAACCCGACGGGCGCAGTGTACTCAAAAGAGCTGCTGATGGAGATCGTCGAGCTGGCCCGTCAGCACAACCTGATCATTTTCGCCGACGAAATTTACGACAAGATCCTGTACGACGCGGCACAGCACCACTCAATCGCTGCGCTGGCGCCGGATCTGCTGACCGTCACCTTTAACGGCCTGTCCAAAACCTACCGCGTGGCCGGTTTCCGTCAGGGCTGGATGGTACTGAACGGTCCGAAAAAGCACGCCAAAGGCTATATTGAAGGGCTGGAGATGCTGGCCTCCATGCGTTTATGTGCCAACGTTCCGGCGCAGCACGCGATCCAGACGGCGCTGGGTGGTTATCAGAGCATTAGCGAGTTCATCGTTCCCGGCGGTCGCCTGTATGAACAGCGCAACCGCGCGTGGGAACTGATCAACGATATTCCGGGCGTCTCCTGCGTGAAGCCGAATGGCGCGCTCTACATGTTCCCGAAAATTGACGCGAAGCGCTTCAATATTCACGACGACCAGAAAATGGTGCTCGATTTCCTGCTGCAGGAAAAAGTGCTGCTGGTTCAGGGCACGGCGTTTAACTGGCCGTGGCCGGATCACGTGCGTATCGTGACGCTGCCGCGCGAAGATGACCTGGAAATGGCCATCAGCCGCTTCGGGCGCTTCCTCTCCGGATACCATCAGTAACGTTGCTTTTCTGCCGGGTGGCGCTTCGCTTACCCGGCCTACAAAATCCGCAAATTTGCATCTTGCCTCCCCTCCCCGCACAATGAACGCCTGTCGCAGTGAAGACAAAAGGTAACCTATGAGTCAGAGTCATTTCTTTGCCCACCTCTCCCGCCTGAAACTCATCAACCGCTGGCCGCTGATGCGCAATGTTCGCACGGAAAATGTGTCAGAGCACAGCCTGCAGGTTGCGATGGTCGCTCACGCGCTGGCCGCCATTAAAAACCGCAAATTCAACGGTCAGGTCAATCCAGAGCGCATCGCCCTGCTGGCGATGTACCACGATGCGTCAGAAGTGCTGACCGGCGATCTGCCTACGCCGGTGAAATATTTCAACTCGCAAATTGCGCAGGAATATAAGGCCATCGAGAAAATTGCCCAGCAGAAGCTGATTGAGATGGTGCCCGAAGAACTGCGTGATATCTTCGAGCCGCTTATCAACGAGCATCAGTACACGGAAGATGAAAAGTCGCTGGTCAAACAGGCCGACGCGCTGTGTGCCTATCTGAAGTGTCTCGAAGAGTTGTCCGCAGGGAATAACGAATTCCTGCTGGCGAAAACGCGCCTGGAAAAAACGCTGGAATCCCGCCGCAGCGAAGAGATGGATTACTTTATGCAGGTGTTTGTACCGAGCTTCCATCTGTCGCTGGATGAGATTAGCCAGGATTCGCCACTCTGATTTTCGCCCAGCGGCGCTGCGCTTGCAGGGCCTACGGGATTGTAGGCCGGGTAAGGCGTAGCCGCCACCCGGCAAAATGCTCAGAACGGGAACAGAACCGGTATCAATACCACGCACACCACCATCACCAGCACGGTGAACGGCACGCCCAGCTTCACGAAATCACTGAATGTGTAGTTCCCCGGCCCCAGCACCAGCGTATTCACCGGTGAAGAAACTGGCGTCATAAATGCCGCTGAGGCCGCCATTGCGACCATCATCGCAAAAGGATACGGCGACACGCCCATGGATTTGGCCATCGCCAGCGCAATCGGCGCCATCAGTACCGCCGTCGCGGTATTGGAGATAAACAGACCGATAGTGGCACACATGATAAACAGACAGACCATCATCATGTACGGCCCATACCCGCCGCCCACGTCCATTAAGCCTTTAACGATCAAATCCACCCCGCCGGTTTTTTGCAGCGCCAGGGCGAAAGGCATCATCCCGACAATGAGAATGATGCTCGGCCAGTGAATGGCTTTATAGGCGCTTTCGGCGTCAATACAGCGGAATTTACCCATCAACAGACAGGCAATAATTGCAGCGACCGGATTGGGGATCTCATCGGTCAGCATTAGCGCCACCATCAGCACCAGACAAAAAATCGCGTGGGGGGCCTGGCTGTGCGCCGGGGAGGCATCGCTCTCCTCGACAGGCATGTTGAGCACCACAAAATCACGCCCTTTTTGCCCGAGCTGGCTTATCAGCTTCCAGTTACCGACGACGAGAAAAATATCGCCCAGCAGGATCGGTTCATCCACCACTGCCCCTTCCATCGCTACGCCATCGCGCTTCAGCCCCACGACATTCAGGCCATAGCGGGTTCGGAACCCCATTTCCCGCACGGTTTTGCCCAACAGTTCCGATTCAGGGATCAGCGACACCTCGGCCATGCCAACATCCAGCGCCTGATCGGAGAAATACTCCCCACGCAGCACCATTGGTTCCAGCAGCTGTTCGCTGCAAAACTCGCGCAGATCCACGTCCGCAGTGGACATATCAATCAGGAGGACGTCCCGCGCGCGGAATTCCGACACCCCGTTGACGTTGACGATCACCCGACGAAACCGCCGCCAGCGCTCTACGCCGATCACGTTCGCGCCATAGCGCTCACGCAGCTTCAGGTCGTCAAGGCGCTGCCCCACCATCGGCGAGCCGGGGCGAATAGCCAGACGGCGCGCGCGCCCGGTAAGGCGGTACTCTTTAATCAAATCGCGGAAGGTGCGTCGCTTCCACCCTTCTTTGTTTTTGTCCTGTTTTTCACCTTTCAGGGCAAACCGGGTCAGCAGCATGTAGACCACGCCCAATACCAGAATGACCAGCCCCAGCGGGGTGACGCTGAAAAAGCTGAAGCCCTCAAATCCTTCCCGGATCAGTTCGCTGTTGACGACCAGGTTCGGCGGTGTTGCCACCAGCGTCATCATGCCGCTAATCAAACCGGCAAAACTCAGAGGCATCATCAGGCGTGACGGCGAGCTCTGCATCCGCATGGAGACGCTCAGCACCACCGGGATAAAGATAGCGACCACGCCCGTGGAGCTCATAAACGCCCCCAGCCCGGCGACGGTCACCATCAGGTAGATCAGCATTTTGGTTTCGCTGTTGCCCGCCACCTTCACCAGCCACGACCCCATGATGGTCGCCACACCGGTGCGCACCAGCCCATCCCCGATGATAAACAGGGCGGCGATGAGGACAACGTTGGGATCGCTAAATCCGGAGAAGGCTTCCGGTAGCGTGAGCGTACCGCTCAGCACAAACGCGACGATGACAAACAGGGCGACGGCGTCCATGCGTACCTTGCCCGTTGCAAAAAGAAGGATGGCGATTAAAAGCAGGCTCAGGACCCAAATCAGTTCACCGTTCACAACTTATCCTTGTCAGTGGAAGATGAGGAATTTTGCCATAAAAAAGCCCCAGCAATGTGGGGCCATATCATGGGATTACACTTTTAGCGAGACGGTTACAACTCCGTCAGAGGCTTTTGAAACAGACAGGGCCGTCAGTGAATCCAGCACCAAATCTGCCTCGTCCAGCCGGGGGGATCCGGCCGGAACGTTAACGGCGATGACGTGACTTCCTGCGTTCAGCCCGGCCAGTACGCCAGCGGCCGCGTCTTCCACCACCACACACTCTGCGGGGTCGAGGCCCAGCAGTTCAGCCCCCAGTAAAAATGCATCGGGTTCAGGTTTGCCGCGCTTAACGCGCTCCGCGGTGATAAACACTTCCGGTTTCGGTAAACCAGCCGCCTTATGACGGGCGTGGGCAACCGGAATGGAGCCTGAGGTGACGATAGCCCACGGGATCTGCGCCTCGTTCAGATGCTCAAGCAGCTCGCGCGCGCCCGGTAACGCAGTAATGCCGTCCGTATCCGTGGCTTCAATGTGTTCCAGGTATTTGAACTCCGCCTGAATTTCTTCCTCAGAACGTCCGGCCAGGAAGTGCCGTAACGAGGTAATGGCCTGTTTGCCATGGATAAAATTCAGCACCTCCTGATGGTCGATGCCATGTCTGTCAGCCCAATGGCACCAGGAACGCTCCACCACCGGCAGCGAATCCACCAGCGTACCGTCCAGATCAAACAGAAAACCTCTACACTGCACACGCACCTCCGTCAGGCATTAATGATTTGTTGAATTTCGTTGCTGCTTAAATGGTACTGACGCGGGCAGGCATGCCACGCGCTCAGCATACGCTGATATTTATCCCACATCGGGGTCTGCGCGTTGAAGCCGTGGGTGCCCGCGTCAAAGTGGGTATAGCGCCCTTCCGTATTCACCATAAAGCGAACATAGCTCAGATAACGCGCTTCCGTTGCCGCATCAAAGCCTAAGAAGGTCACACGGCGCTCGTCAATGGACTGCTGATCTTTGAGATTCGTCCAGGAGACGTGCAGGGCGTGATACATCTCCATAATGTCGATCACGATGCGGCAGGTTTCTTCTTTCAGCTCGCCAAACTCGCGGTCCAGTTCGCGCATTTGCAAACCAAAACCGCGTTCGACGATAGTTTGCAGGCGGCTGTAGCGCGCAGCGTTATCGGGATCAAGCATAGTCATCATTTTGTACTGATTGGACAAAATCAGACGTTGAGCATGGGTCATTTCCATCTTTCGACTCCTGTAGCGCATTGCACTTAAAAAAAAGACACGGTAACTGATTGTTACTGTGCCTTCTTTTCGTCGTCGTTTCGATGATCAATCACAAGTCATCGAGGAATGTTTTATCGAGTTGCTTAAAAGCACGCTTTAATGTGTCCGCCAGCGCCTGGTAATCCGGCTTGCCTTCCACCGGGGCGAGCGCCTGCCCGGCCTCCTCCAGTTTTCCGCGCACTTCATAAAACCAGTGTAAAATAGAAGGGGGAAGCGGGGTGATGGACCGTTTACCTAACCACCACAGGCCCTGCATCGGCAGGCTTAATGCGAAGAGCGCCGTGGCGACGGCAGGTCCAAGCTGCCCACCCAACGCAATCTGCCAGCACAATGTAAAGATAGCGACAGGCGGCATAAAGCGAATCGCATAGCGCGTGGCGCGGATGGTGCGATTCTCAATAAACATAGGCGCAAGGCGCTTTTCCATCGGCCACGTCTTTGCGTAATGCTGTCCCCGACGAAACAGACTAAAGAAATTTACGGACGGGTTCTCTGGTGTCGACATGGCTGTACCTCAACTTCACATATAAAAATTAAAATTTTCGTGCAAAACCACAACAAGCTATGACAACGTTCAAAATATTTTGTCATCTCTACCCCGTATCGGGTATCCTGTGCCAGCCTGATAGGGCCATAGACGAGAATCAGTAACTCGTCAAATTATTGCATATTATGCCATTGGCTGAAAATTGTGCAAAATGGCATAAAATCATAGTTATTTCTTCCATCATGCCACAATGTTCGTTTGGCATGATGTTAATCATAAATGTCTGAGTCATCATGCGTTACGCTGTTAGACTCACTGACGTTTTTTTAGCCACGTATCAATAATAGGTACTTCCATGTCGAGTAAGTTAGTACTGGTTCTGAACTGCGGTAGCTCCTCACTGAAATTCGCCATCATCGATGCGCTCAACGGTGACGAATACCTCTCTGGTTTGGCCGAATGTTTCCATCTGCCTGAAGCACGTATCAAGTGGAAGATGGACGGCAGCAAACAAGAAGCGGCTTTAGGTGCAGGCGCCGCTCACAGTGAAGCGCTGAACTTTATCGTTAACACTATTCTGGCACAAAAACCAGAACTGTCTGCTCAGCTGACTGCGATTGGTCACCGTATCGTCCACGGCGGCGAAAAATACACCAGCTCTGTCGTTATCGACGAGTCTGTGATTCAGGGTATCAAAGACTCTGCATCCTTCGCACCGCTGCACAACCCGGCTCACCTGATCGGTATCGCTGAAGCGCTGAAATCCTTCCCGAATCTGAAAGACAAAAACGTGGCCGTGTTCGACACCGCGTTCCATCAGACCATGCCGGAAGAATCTTACCTCTATGCCCTGCCGTACAGCCTGTACAAAGAACACGGCGTACGTCGTTATGGCGCACACGGCACCAGCCACTTCTATGTAACTCAGGAAGCGGCAAAAGTGCTGAACAAGCCGGTTGAAGAAGTGAACATCATCACTTGCCACCTGGGCAACGGTGGTTCTGTTTCTGCTATCCGTAACGGTAAATGTGTTGATACCTCCATGGGTCTGACCCCGCTGGAAGGTCTGGTGATGGGTACCCGTTCCGGTGACATCGACCCGGCGATCATCTTCCACCTGCACGACACCCTGGGCATGAGCATTGACCAGATCAACAAAATGCTGACCAAAGAGTCTGGCCTGCTGGGTCTGACCGAAGTCACCAGCGACTGCCGTTATGTTGAAGACAACTACGCAGACAAAGAAGACGCTAAACGTGCAATGGACGTTTACTGCCACCGTCTGGCGAAGTACATCGGTTCTTACACTGCGCTGATGGAAGGCCGTCTGGACGCGGTTATCTTCACCGGTGGTATCGGTGAGAACGCAGCGATGGTTCGTGAACTGTCCCTGGGTAAACTGGGCGTTCTGGGCTTCGAAGTTGATCACGAGCGTAACCTGGCTGCCCGCTTCGGCAAGTCTGGCTTCATCAACAAAGAAGGCACCCGCCCGGCTATCGTTATCCCAACTAACGAAGAGCTGGTCATTGCGCAAGACGCGCATCGCCTGACTGCCTGATTCCACACCGCCAGCAATGCTGGCGGTGCTGTTTTGTAACCCGCTACATTTGGGCGGTAACGAAAGAGGATAAACCGTGTCCCGTACTATTATGCTGATCCCTACCGGAACCAGCGTCGGCCTGACCAGCGTCAGCCTTGGCGTTATCCGTGCTATGGAACGCAAAGGCGTTCGTCTGAGCGTCTTTAAGCCAATCGCCCAGCCACGTGCCGGTGGCGATGCGCCAGACCAGACCACCACCATCGTTCGCAAGAATTCCAATCTGCCAGCGGCTGAACCGCTGAAGATGAGCCACGTTGAGTCTCTGCTGTCCAGCAACCAGAAAGATGTGCTGATGGAAGAGATCATCGCCAACTACCATGCTAACGCGCAAGACGCGGAAGTGGTGCTGGTTGAAGGCCTGGTCCCGACCCGCAAACACCAGTTTGCCCAGTCTCTGAACTTTGAAATCGCGAAAACCCTGAACGCAGAGATCGTTTTCGTGATGTCTCAGGGCACCGACACCCCAGAGCAGCTGAACGAGCGTATCGAACTGACGCGCAGCAGCTTCGGCGGCGCGAAAAACACCAACATCACCGGCGTGATCGTGAACAAACTGAACGCACCGGTGGATGAGCAGGGTCGTACTCGCCCTGACCTGTCCGAGATCTTCGACGACTCGTCTAAAGCGAAAGTCATCAAAGTTGACCCGGCTAAGCTGCAGGAATCCAGCCCGCTGCCAGTACTGGGCGCGGTGCCATGGAGCTTCGATCTGATTGCCACCCGTGCAATCGATATGGCACGTCACCTGAACGCCACCGTGGTTAACGAAGGTGACATTAACACCCGCCGCGTGAAGTCCGTGACCTTCTGTGCGCGCAGCATTCCGCACATGCTGGAACACTTCCGCGCAGGTTCCCTGCTGGTGACTTCCGCAGACCGCCCTGACGTGCTGGTTGCAGCCTGCCTGGCCGCGATGAACGGCGTGGAAATCGGTGCGATCCTGCTGACCGGTGCCTACGAGATGGACCCACGCGTCAGCAAGCTGTGCGAACGTGCGTTCGCCACCGGCCTGCCGGTCTTCATGGTGAACACCAACACCTGGCAGACCTCCCTGAGCCTGCAGAGCTTCAACCTGGAAGTGCCTGTTGATGACCACGAGCGTATTGAGAAAGTTCAGGAATACGTTGCAGGCTACATCAACGCAGATTGGGTCGAATCCCTGACTGCGACCTCCGAGCGCAGCCGCCGTCTGTCTCCTCCAGCATTCCGTTACCAGCTGACCGAGCTGGCGCGTAAAGCGGGCAAACGCGTTGTTCTGCCAGAAGGCGACGAACCACGTACCGTTAAAGCGGCTGCTATCTGTGCAGAGCGCGGCATCGCGACCTGTGTGCTGCTGGGTAACCCTGATGAGATCACCCGCGTTGCGGCGTCTCAGGGCGTTGAGCTGGGCGCTGGCATCGAAATCGTTGACCCGGAAGTGGTTCGCGAAAGCTACGTTGCCCGTCTGGTTGAGCTGCGTAAGAGCAAGGGCATGACCGAAGCCGTTGCGCGCGAACAGCTGGAAGACAACGTGGTGCTGGGCACGCTGATGCTGGAGCAGGACGAAGTTGACGGTCTGGTTTCCGGTGCGGTTCACACCACGGCGAACACCATCCGTCCACCGCTGCAGCTGATCAAAACCGCACCGGGCAGCTCTCTGGTTTCTTCCGTATTCTTCATGCTGCTGCCTGAACAGGTTTACGTTTACGGTGACTGCGCGATCAACCCGGATCCAACCGCAGAGCAGCTGGCAGAAATCGCTATCCAGTCCGCGGACTCTGCGATTGCCTTCGGTATCGAACCGCGCGTAGCGATGCTCTCCTACTCCACCGGTACTTCTGGTGCAGGTAGCGACGTAGAGAAAGTGCGTGAAGCGACCCGTCTGGCGCAGGAAAAACGTCCTGACCTGATGATCGACGGCCCGCTGCAGTACGACGCCGCGGTTATGGCTGACGTTGCGAAATCCAAAGCGCCGAACTCGCCGGTTGCAGGTCGCGCTACCGTGTTCATCTTCCCGGATCTGAACACCGGTAACACCACCTACAAAGCGGTACAGCGTTCTGCAGACCTGATCTCCATCGGGCCGATGCTGCAAGGGATGCGCAAACCTGTGAACGACCTGTCCCGTGGCGCGCTGGTTGACGATATCGTCTATACCATCGCTCTGACCGCGATTCAGTCTTCGCAGCAGCAGTAATGTTAAAAAGCCCGGTGGCGCTAGCGCTTACCGGGCCTACGGTTTTGTAGGCCGGATAAGCGAAGCGCCATCCGGCAAGAAAGGCGACCACTTAACCGGTCGCCTTTTTTATTTACAGCAGCTCGCGCGCCGCCGACACAATGTCATGTGCCGTCAGGCCATACTCCTTCTGCAGGAAATCCTGCGTCCCTACCTGACCGTAGCGCTCCTTGACGCCCACCCGCCGCATCGGCACCGGGCAGGTTTCCACCAGCACTTCCGCCACCGCCGACCCCAGGCCGTTGTGAATGCTGTGGTTTTCACAAGTGACGATGCGTCCGGTTTTCTCAGCGTAGTTTTTCATCAGCATCCGGTCGATGGGCTTCAGGGTAAACATGTCGATGACCGCCGCGCTGACCCCCTCTTGCTCCAGCTGGCGCGCCGCTTCCAGCGCTTCCGCCACCATGATGCCGTTGGCAATCAGGGTAATATCGGTTCCTTCACGCAGCACGTTGCCTTTGCCGATGGTGAAGGTGGAACCCGGGGCATAGACGCTCGGCGCCTGCTTACGGATAGTCCGCACCCAGTAGAAGCCTTCGAGGTCGATAAGCTGGCGCAGCACGTCCTCGAACATCACCGCGTCGGTCACCTCCAGCACCACCGAATGCGCCAGACCGCGTACGATGCCCATATCCTCAAATGACATATGGGTCCCGCCGTTGTGACAGGCCGTTACCCCCGCATCCGAGGCAATTACCTTTACGTTGTTGCGCTGGTAGTCCAGTGACATAAACAGCTGGTCGAAGCAGCGGCGGCTGGCAAACGCGGTGAAGGTGTGCACGAACGGCTTACGTCCGGTAAGCGACAGCCCCGCAGCCGTGCCGATGACGTTGGCTTCCATAATGCCGCAGTTAATCACGTGCTGCGGATAATCGCGCGCCACGCCGTCCATCGCCATTGAGCTCATCAGGTCGGCTTCCAGGGCGATAATCTCACTGCCAGCCTCAATCTGTTTTGCCACAAAGCCCGCGTATACCTTGCGCATCTCAACGGCGTCTTTCTGTCCTGCCGGTGCAACCTTAATCATGTGAAGCCTCCAGTTGGCGAATCGTCTCGTTGAGGGCCGCTTTGCTCTCCGGGGTTAACCGCAGGTGATGCGAGTTGCTGAGCTGCTCCAGGCACGGCACCCCCTGCCCTTTGATGCTGTCGAGGATGACGACTAACGGACGTGCATCGGCAGTCGGGACCCGCGACGTTACTGTCAGCAGGCCCGGAATGTCGTCACCCTTCACCGTCGCGACGTCAAAGCCAAAGGCGCGGAATTTCCCCTCCAGGTCGAATGCGCTGATGATCTCATCCAGCTCGCCGTCGAGCTGCTGTTTGTTCCAGTCGACAAATACCGTCAGGTTATTCAGGCGATGGTGGGCAATAAACTGGAAGGCTTCCCAGCACTGCCCCTCGTTCAGCTCGCCGTCACCGACGATGCAAAACACCCGATTCGGTCGCCCCGCCAGCTTGTGCGACAGCGCCATGCCGCCGGCGATGGAAATCCCCTGCCCCAGCGAACCGGTGGTGGCATCCACGCCGCGCGTTTTCAGGCGGTCCGGGTGGCTTGGCAGCCGCGTACCGTTGTGGTTGAGCGTGCTCAGCTCCTCCACCGGGAAGTAACCCTTAATCGCCAGCGTGCTGTAGAGCGCCGGGCCTGCATGGCCTTTCGACAGAACAAAATAGTCCCGCTCTGGCCAGTCCGGGTCCGCCGGGTCGATTTTCATCACCGCGCCGTACAGCACGGCCAGAGTTTCAACCACCGACATGCTGCCGCCGTAGTGGCCAAACCCCAGCTGCGTCAGCGTTTTCAGGGTCTCAAGACGAATTTGACGCGCAAGTTCGGTTATCTCTTTCTCATTCATGATTTGGCTCCGGTGTTTTCCTGCGCGTTACCGCCCGCAGGTTTGTTTTTCGCGAAGACGTTGTACGCCACCAGCAGCGCGAACAGCGCCACGACCAGCCCGGTGATAGCAAGCGGCGACAGGAAGCGCGCAAGGTTGCCGAGCACAATCCCGACCGCGCCGAAGTCGGCGTCAGAGAAGGTGGTGTTGGCAAAGCCAATGGCGCCCAGCACCGGCAGCAGCAGGACCGGCAGGAAGGTGATCAGCAGGCCGTTGGCAAAAGCGCCAATCATCGCCCCGCGACGTCCGCCGGTGGCGTTACCAAACACGCCCGCCGTTGCGCCGGTGAAGAAGTGCGGTACGACGCCCGGGAGGATTAGCACCCAGCTAAACTGACCGCAGATAAACAACCCCACAATCCCGCCGAGGAAGCTGAACAGGAAGCCAATCAGCACCGCGTTTGGCGCATAGGGATACACCACCGGGCAGTCCAGCGCAGGACGCGCATTGGGTACCAGCTTTTCCGAGAAGCCGGTAAAGGCAGGAACGATTTCCGCCAGAATCAGGCGTACGCCCTGCAGGATGATGAACACGCCCGCCGCAAAGGTAATCGCCATGATGATGGCGTAGACCAGGTAGTTCTGACCGCCGCTGAAGGTGGCCTCCACGTACTCGCGCCCGGCGCTCACCGCCATGATCAGGTAGATGATCATCATGGTCAGGGAGATGGAGATCGAGCTGTCACGCAGGAAGCTAAGGTTCTTCGGCAGGTTCATCTCCTCAGTTGAGCGGGATCCTTTGCCGACCTTGCTGCCAATCCAGCCGGACAGCACGTAGCCCAGCGTGCCGAAGTGGCCGAAGGCAATCTCATCGTTGCCGGTAATGCGCTTCATGTAGCGCTGGGCAATCGCCGGGAAGAAGGCCATGATCAGGCCGAGGATCAGCGACCCGGTAAAGACCAGCCCCACGCCCTCAAAGCCCGCCACCGTCAGGATCACGCCAATCATGCACGCCATATAAAACGTGTGGTGTCCAGTCAGGAAGATATACTTCAGGCGGGTAAAACGCGCGACGATAATATTCGCCACCATCCCGAAGGCCATAATCAGCGCGGTCGCTGCACCGTATTTTTCCAGCGCAATAGACACTATCGCTTCATTGTTTGGAATAATGCCCTGGATCGTAAATGCGTGTTCAAACATCCCGCCCAAAGGATTTAATGACCCCACCAGCACCGTGGCACCGCCGCCCAGCACAATAAAGCCCAGGATGGTTTTAATGGTCCCTTTCACCACGTCGGAAAACGCTTTTTTCTGCGCAACCAGACCGATTAACGCGATTAAACCGACCAGCACCGAAGGGACTTTTAAAATATCAACAACGAAATTCAGCGTTTCAAGGATAAACATATCCACCTCGCCTTATCAGGGTTATTGTCTTTCGAACCAGCCGCGCAGCTGCGCTTCAAGTTCGTTAATGTCGATGATGTTGTTGATCACCACCAGCTGGCTTTCCGGCACGCTGGCGCTGGCGGCAATGTCTTTTGCCATCACGAACAGATCGGCCGCGCCCGGCGTGGCCGAGGAGAGATCGGAGTGTTCAACCTCAGCTTCAATCTCCAGCTTTTTGAGCACCTTTTTAATATTCATTTCGACCATAAAACTACTGCCCAGGCCAGAACCGCAAATAGCCATGATTTTCATTGTTGTCCCCTTATTTTGAGTAGAGTACACCCCATCACGCTGACGCGTAATGTTGTGAAAAACCGGATTAAAGAATTAAATCAGAAGCGGTTAATAATCGTTTTAATTTCCTCCAGGGTATTCACCTGATGCAGTTCGTCCATATCGGTATCGCTGGAAAATAACTCTGCCAGCGACGAGATCATCTCGATATGGCTATTTTTGTCGGGTGCCGCGAGCATAATAATGACGTCGACAGGGTCAAACTCACCGGCACCAAACGAGACGCCCTGTTTTAGTTTTAATAACGACAACCCCAGTCCTTTGGCGCCTTCCTCCGGCCGCGCATGCGGCATCGCCAGCCCTGGTGCCAGCACATAATAGGGTCCTAACGTGTGGTGCTGCTGGATGATGGCGGTGACGTATTCAGGCTCAATCACCTGCAAATCCAGCAGCGGCTTCGCGCACAGCTCCAGCGCCTGCGGCCAGCCTTCCACGCTCTCCTGCAGCGTGATGGTTGTATCATATATCCATTTTTTGAGCACTTTTCACTCCCGCGACACGCTTAAGATGAGCAAACTTTATTCAACGCATCAGTGATTGACTGCGATCGCGATCACAAAGATAGCGCTACCAATCGTTATCGTGCAGAAATGTGATAGCGCTATCAAATTGCAATCACGTTGCTAAATCACAGCAAAAAAAGGGATTTAAGGCGTATACTGCCTGTCACGTGAAACGAAGGAAAAGAAGAACGCGTCTGGTCAGCAGGAAGGTGTATGTCTCTAACCCGAAAACGGCGCAGTACTGGTAAAGTGACACTCGCCGATGTCGCACAGCTTGCCGGTGTGGGCACGATGACCGTGTCCCGTGCACTCCGCACGCCCGAACAGGTTTCCGATAAACTACGTGAAAAAATTGAAGCTGCCGTGCAGGAGCTGGGTTATATGCCTAATCTTGCCGCCAGCGCGCTGGCCTCGGCGTCGTCATGGACGATAGCCATGGTGGTGCCTAATCTCTCCGAAGCCGGCTGCTCGGAGATGTTCGCCGGGCTACAGCAGGTGCTACAGCCTGCCGGGTATCAGATCATGCTGGCTGAATCCCAGCATCGTCTTGAGCAGGAGGAGAAGTTGCTGGAGACGCTGCTGGCGTCAAATATTGCCGCCGCTATCCTGCTCAGCGTTGAACATACCGACACCGTTCGCCACTGGCTGAAAAATGCCTCTATCCCGGTGATGGAGATGGGTGCCATGCGCGCCGATCCGATTGATATGAATATCGGGATTGATAACGTGGCGGCCATGTATGAACTCACGGAAATGGTGATTAAGCGCGGCTACCAAAACATAGGCCTGCTGTGCGCCAACCAGGAACAGTGGATTTTCCAGCAGCATCTGCAGGGCTGGTACAAAGCCATGCTTCGCCACCATATGTCGCCGAACCGGGTCATTAACGCGGCGATGCCGCCGAGCTTCTCGACCGGTGCAGCACAGCTGCCCGAGTTCCTGCTGGCCTGGCCGGAGCTGGATGCGCTGGTGTGCGTCTCTGACGAGCTGGCGTGCGGCGCGCTGTACGAGTGCCAGCGCAGGCGAATCAAAGTGCCGGACGATCTGGCGGTAGTAGGCTTTGGCGATAGCGACGTGAGCCGCGTCTGCCAGCCGCCGCTAACGACCATGGCGGTGCCGCATCGTAAGATTGGAATTGAAGCCGGGAAAGCGTTACTGGAGCGCCTGAATGGCGGAGACTGGCGCGATCAAAAGCCCATCGCGTCCAGTCTGTGTCTGCGAGAGAGTTGCTGAGCTTACTCAGCCTCTTCTTCTTTCTCTGATTTTGTCGATTCGTTATTGGCGTTGCGGCTCATCCAGAGCGCCAGCGCTTTTAACGAATCCGGCGTGAACTCGTCGCAGCGCGCGGTGATCTCTTCCGGCGTCATCCAGCTGACCTCACTCACTTCTTCTTCCTGCAGGGCAAACGGGCCGTGAGAAACGCAGCTAAACAGCCCGCCCCAGACGCGGCAGTTTTCGTCTTCAAAATAGAACTGACCGTGCTCGGCAAACGGCACACCGGCAATGCCTAACTCTTCTTCTGCTTCACGACGTGCAGAATCCAGCAGTACTTCATCTGCCTGGACAACACCGCCTGCAGTGGCATCCAGCATACCCGGGAGAAAATCTTTGGTATCCGTACGGCGCTGGACCAGAATTTTGCCCATCCCGTCATGCACAACGATGTACGTTGCGCGGTGGCGCAGACGCTCCGCACGCATTTGTTCGCGGCTGGCCTGCGCGATCACTTCATTCTCTTCGCTGACAATGTCAACCCACTCTGTACTTGCCAAATGACTCTGCTCCACCATCGGGAAACCTTCTCTTCTAAGCGCTCTTTCGGCGCGTTTGCAGTTGAGGTGTAACTTACGGATTAATCGCTACTTGCGCAATAACTTGCTGATCATTAAGTGCGATAACACTCAGGGTATTTCCATCCAGCATGCCATAGCTCGCAGAATAGCCACCTTTCGGGATACTGACCGAACCCGGGTTGAAGTGATAAATCTCACCGCGCTTTTCAGCAACCGGAATATGAGTATGACCGTAAACCAGGACATCGCCAGCCGCGAGCGCCGGAAGATTATCCGGGCTAAAAAGATGCCCATGGGTCAGAAACAGTCGGCTTTGTTCCAGCAGCACCTGCTGCCACGGCGCAGTAAGGGGAAAATGCAGCAGCATCTGGTCCACTTCGCTGTCGCAGTTGCCGCGAACGGCGATGATGCGCGAGGCATACGGGTTGAGCTTTTCCGCGACCTGCGCAGGGGCGTAGCCTTCCGGCAGCGCGTTGCGCGGGCCGTGATTGAGCACGTCGCCCAGAATAATCAGCCACTGCGCGCCGCTTTGTGCAAACAGGGAGAGGACACGCTCGGTAGCGGGCAGCGATCCATGGATATCCGACGCAAACATCAGTTTCATCAGTCACTCCTCGGGAAAACAGACTGCCCCCATCATACCTGAAGCGTCAGGGCTTATCAGCCCGCACGCTTAGCCGAGAGTGCCACATAGCGCTGCACGGAGGCGCGCTGCCACTGAAACGCGGCATAATCCACCAGCAGCTGCGGCACCTCATCGCCGTTGAGGATCAGGCGGTTTAGCATCAACGCCAGATCGGCATCAGCAATGCACCACTCGCCGAACAGGTTCGGGTTGCCGTGTGCGAGGAGAGAGGTGGCGGTTTCAATGAGTTTTTGCGCGCTTTCTGCACCTTCTGCGCTGAGAGCTGGTTTTTTCACCCCGGCAAACACGACGTCCGTCGAGCGTTCGACGCGAATCGGTACCAGATCGCTTCGCAACCACGCCTGGATCTGCCGCGCCCGGGCGCGCTTTTGCAGATCGTGAGGATAGATGCGCTCCCACTCAGGCGGCGCAAACCGATCTTCCAGATATTCATCAATCGCCGAGGATTCGCTCAGGGCAAAACCGTCAATCTCCAGCACCGGCACGCGTCGGGTCAGATCGTAACCCTGCCACTGCGGTTTAAGATGTTCACCGCCGTCGAGATCAACGGTCTTCAGCGTAAACGTGAGCCCTTTTTCGGCCAGCGCAACGTATACGCTCATAACATAGGGAGAAAAGAAATTCGCATCGGACCACAACGTGATGACGGGCTGGTTCATAACATCCTCATAGGCTGATCGGTTTTTACTCAACATATAATCTCTTTGCCTCGCTGTCACTTGATGAAAACTCACGATTTACAACAACCACCTATACTCATTTGTCATGGCACCACTCTTCGCATGGACAGGAGTTGAGAATGATCGACCTTTATTACGCCCCTACCCCAAACGGCCATAAGATCACCCTCTTTCTTGAAGAAGCCGAGCTGGATTACAGGATCATTCGCGTGGATATCAGCAAGGGCGAACAGTTCAGCCCTCTCTTTCTGGCTATCTCGCCGAATAATAAAATCCCGGCCATTATTGATAACCAGCCGGCGGACGGGGGCAGACCGTTGAGCCTGTTTGAATCCGGTGAAATTTTGCTCTATCTGGCAGAGAAAACCGGCAAGCTGCTGAGCGGCGAGCTGCGTGAGCGTCACCATACCCTGCAGTGGCTCTTCTGGCAGGCGAGCGGGCTGGGGCCCATGCTGGGTCAAAACCATCACTTTACTGCTTACGCCCCGCAGCCCATTCCCTATGCGATAGAACGCTATCAGGTCGAGACGCAGCGGCTCTACGACGTTCTGAACCGTCGGCTGAAAAAAACGCCGTGGCTCGGGGGGGATCATTACAGCATTGCCGATATCGCCTGCTGGCCATGGGTGAATACGCATGAAAAACACCGAATTGACCTGGCCTCTTACCCGGCGGTGAACAACTGGTTTGAGCGCATCCGGACCCGCCCGGCGACCGAGCGGGCGATGCAAAAAATCCAGCAGATTTAACCCTCTATGAGGCTGGGTGCCTGCGAGCCTCTCATGTATTATGAGCAGGAAATACTGACACGGAGAAGACCTGCAATGTCACAGCCAGATGCTGTTATTCGTATAAAAAATTTACGCCTGCGTACCTTCATCGGCATCAAAGAGGAAGAGATCGCTAACCGTCAGGATATTGTCATTAACGTGGTGATTCACTACCCCGCAGATAAAGCGCGGGCCAGCGAAGATATCAATGACGCGCTGAACTACCGCACAATCACCAAGAACATTATCCAGTTTGTGGAGAATAACCGCTTCTCTCTGCTGGAAAAATTAACTCAGGATGTGCTCGATATCGCACGCGAACATCACTGGGTCACTTATGCTGAAGTTGAGATCGATAAACTTCACGCCCTGCGCTACGCCGATTCCGTCTCCATGACGTTAAGCTGGCGGCGCCAGGCGTAAACCTGGAGGTTGTATGAAGATTTTGCTGACCGGCGGGACAGGCCTGATTGGTCGTCACCTCATTGCGCGTCTGCAGGCCTTGCATCACGACATCACCGTGGTCACGCGCAGCCCGGAGAAAGCGCGTCAGGTGCTGGGGGCGGGTGTCGATATCTGGAAAAATCTGGCCGAGCAGCAAAATCTGGACGGTTTCGACGCCGTCATTAACCTCGCGGGTGAACCCATCGCCGATAAGCGCTGGACGGAAGAGCAAAAACAGCTGTTATGCAGCAGCCGGTGGAACATTACCGAAAAGCTCGTCGAGCTGATCCGTAATAGCCACACCCCACCTTCAGTGCTGATTTCGGGTTCAGCGGTAGGCTATTACGGCGATCTCGGCGAGGTGGTGGTGACCGAGGAAGAGCCGCCCCATAACGAGTTTACCCATAAACTTTGCGCCCAGTGGGAGCGTATCGCCTGTGCGGCGCAAAGCGATCGTACCCGCGTCTGCCTGCTGCGGACCGGGGTCGTCCTCGCGCCGAAAGGCGGCATCCTGGCGAAGATGCTTCCTCCTTTCAGGCTCGGACTCGGCGGTCCCATCGGTAATGGCCGTCAATATATGGCGTGGATCCATATCGACGATATGGTCAACGGTATTCTCTGGCTGCTGGATAACGATCTGCGCGGGCCGTTTAACATGGTCGCGCCGTATCCGGTGCGTAATGAACAGTTTGCCCACGCGCTGGGGCATGCCCTGCACCGTCCGGCGATACTGCGCGTGCCTGCTACGGTCATTCGTCTGCTGATGGGAGAAGCGTCTGTACTGGTATTAGGCGGGCAGCGGGCGCTGCCAAAACGGCTGGAAGCCGCCGGGTTTGCGTTCCGCTGGTATGAATTAGAAGAGGCGCTGGGGGATGTAGTGCGGTGAATATGTTACAGTGACAGGCCATGTTCCGAAAATATGGCGTCACAATGGCAACGATCACCACTCCCCGGCTTTACCTCACCCCTTTCGAACCCACTGACTGGGCCTTCTTCCGCTCGCTGCGTGAAGATCGCCGTATCATGCGCTACATGGCCGCCATCGCGCCAGAAAAAGAGACCCGACGCGTGTTTGCCGCGCGACTCGCTGCTGCTCATGTGTTTGTCATTCGCGCCCGGGATGATGATACGCCGCTTGGCGATATTGGCCTGCAAATCAGCCCTGAGAATCGTGAGGAGGCCGATATCGGCTATACGGTTGTACCTGCCGCGCAAGGGAAAGGTATCGCCAGCGAGGCGCTGCGCGCGGTGTGTGATTATGCGTTCAACCAGACCAGCGTGAAGGCGATTAACGCGTACGTGCTGGCGGACAATGGCGGATCGGTGCGCGTGCTGGAGAAAGCCGGGTTTGTGCGTACGCAGGTGCTGGAAAAGGCGTATGAAATTGACGGCGTGCGCTATGACGATTGGGTGTATCGGCTGGAGTATGCCGGTCAGCAACAGAATTAGTAGGCCCGGTAAGCGAAGCGCCACCGGGCGATTGGGCTGTACTGCGGCCTGATGCCCTCACCCCGCCCCTCTCCCACAGGGAGAGGGAGAAAGGCAAACCTACTTCAACGACCCCTTCAGGAACTGCTGCAAACGCGGGCTTTGCGGGTTCGCCAGCACCTCGTCCGGATGCCCCTGCTCTTCAATTTTCCCCTGGTGCAGAAAAATCACGTGGTTCGAGACGTTACGGGCGAAGCCCATCTCGTGCGTCACCACCACCATCGTTTTGCCCTCTTCAGCCAGCTTCTGCATGATGCGCAGCACTTCGCCAACGAGTTCCGGGTCGAGCGCGGAGGTCGGTTCGTCGAACAGCAGCACCTCGGGTTCCATCGCCAGCGCGCGCGCGATGGAGACACGCTGCTGCTGACCGCCGGAGAGATGCACCGGGTATTTCATCTGCTGGCGCTCGTCGATGCCCACTTTCGCCAGATATTTCACCGCACGCTCGCGGGCTTCCTGCTTGCTCAGCCCCAGTACCTGAACCGGCGCTTCCATCACGTTCTCCAGCACCGTCATGTGGCTCCAGAGGTTGAAGTGCTGGAACACCATCGTCAGGCGCGTACGCAGCAGGCGCAGCTGGTGTTTATCCGCCACCTTCAGCTGGCCGTCTTTGTCACGCACCAGGTTGATGTTCTGCCCGCTCACCACGATCGAGCCTTCGCTCGGCTTTTCGAGGAAGTTAATGCAGCGCAGGAAAGTACTTTTACCCGAGCCGGATGAACCGATGATACTGATTACATCGCCTGCGTTAGCCTGCAGCGACACCCCTTTCAGCACTTCATGTTCGCCGTAGCGTTTGTGCAAATCAATAACGTTTAATTTGTTCTCAGCCATCATCTTTCTCAGTGCGTCGAAGAAGGTTTTATATGCTGCAACCAGCGTTTTTCAGCCTTACGGAACAGGCTAATCAAAACATAAGAGATAATTAAATAGAGCACCGCCGCAATGCCAAACGCGGTAAACGGCTGATAGGTCGCGGAGTTAATATCGCGCGCGATTTTGAGCAGATCCGGCACCGTCGCGGTAAAGGCAAGCGCGGTGGAGTGCAGCATCAAAATCACTTCGTTACTGTACGCCGGTAACGCGATACGCAGTGCCGACGGCAGAATAATGCAGCGATAAAGTTTCACTGAGGAAAAGCCGTACGCGCGTGCCGCCTCAATTTCACCGTACGGAACCGAACGAATGGCTCCCGCGAAAATCTCGGTGGTATAGGCGCAGGTGTTGAGCGTCAACGCCAGCACCGTACAGTTCAGACCGCTGCGGAAGAACGCATTCAGCATCTCAGTGCCTTTTACGATCTCAAGCGTATACATCCCCGAATAGAACACCAGCAGCTGCACGTACAGCGGCGTACCGCGAAACACGTAGGTAAACAGCCAGATCGGGAACTGGATAAATTTATTGTTCGACACGCGGCCAATGGCAAGAAACACCGCCAGAATGCCGCCCATCACCACGGAGGAGATCAGCAGCCAGAGCGTAATCGCCACGCCGGTAAAGCGGTAGCCATCTGTCCACAGCAGCGATTTCCAGTATTCCTGAATAATCTCAATCACAGGTCAGCCCTCTTCACACCCACGGAGTAGCGACGCTCGAGCAGAAGCAGCACACCATTGGAGACGGTCGTAAAGACCAGATAAATCACGCCGCAGACCACCGCAAAGTAAAACGGCTCCCAGGTGCTCTTGCCCGCCAGCTGAGTCGCCTTCACGACGTCTTCCAGACCGAGCAGCGAGACCAGCGCTGTCGCTTTGAGGATAACCTGCCAGTTGTTGCCGATGCCCGGCAGCGCGTAACGCATCATGGCCGGGAACATAATCCGACGAAACGTTTGTGAAGAGGTAAAACCAAATGCGGTTGCCGCTTCAATGTGCCCCTTCGGCACGGCCATGTAAGCACCGCGGAAGGTTTCGGTGAAGTAGGCACCGTAGATAAAACCGAGGGTAATAATACCGGCCACCATCGGGTCGATATCAATTTGTCCCATGCCCATCGCGTCCGTCACGCTGTTCAGCGCAATCTGCAGACCGTAAAAGATAAGCAGCATCAGCACCAGATCGGGAACGCCGCGAATAAGCGTGGTGTAGCCTTCAAAAATTAGCGCCAGCGGTTTGTTAGCCGAAAGCTTCGCCCCTGCGCCTGCCAGACCTATCAGCACCGCCAGCACCACGGAGCTGATAGCCAGCTCAAGGGTGACAAGCGCGCCATGTAAAATAACGCCAGAAAATCCGTACAGCATACCGCGAGCCCTGTCGTATCGTGAGTGGTGGAACCGTGTCTTTCCCCCTCCCACGGAGGGAGGGGCCGCACGTTATTTGACGGGGCGATTAGCCGCCGTAAACATTAAAATCAAAGTACTTTTTCGCCAGCTTGTCGTAGGTGCCGTCAGCGCGCATTTCAGCAAACGCTTTGTTCAGCGCCTCACGCAGCTCATTGTCTTCTTTGCGCAGGCCCATACCGGTGCCCACACCAAACAGCTTCACGTCCTTAATGGACGGGCCGCCAAACTTGTAATCTTTACCGACCGGCGTTTTCAGGAAACCTTCGCTTGCCGCGACTTCATCCTGGAATGCCGCATCAATTCGGCCTGCCGTCAGGTCAGCGTAGATATTTTCCTGGCCCTGATAGGAGACGATTTCAATCCCCTTCGGCGCCCAGTGTTCGTTACCGTAGGTTTCCTGGGTAGTGCCCTGCAGCACGCCGACACGTTTACCTTTCAGGGACTCCAGCGTTGGCTGAACGTCAGACGATTTAGCCACCACCAGACGAGAATCGGCCGCGTAAAGTTTGTCTGTGAAGGCAATCTCCTGCTGGCGTTTTTCAGTGATGGAGAGCGAGGACATGATCACGTCGATTTTTTTCGCTTTCAGGGACGGGATCAGCGCATCCAGCGGGTTCTCAACGTAGGTACACTGTGCTTTGATGCGTTTGCACAACTCATTGGCCAGATCGATGTCAAAACCAACCAGTTCACCCTTTGAATTCTTCGATTCGAACGGCGCATAGGTGGGATCGGTACCGATCCGAATTTTCTGCGGAATGGCTGCGAATGCCGCGGTGGCGCTGGAAAAGGCCAGCACCAGAGATAGTGACAACACGAGTTTTTTCATATTTGTCCTCAACAAACTGTCTTCATACGGGATTTTTACGACGACGGGGTGGTGCTAATGTGCCATTAATTCCCTCTGACAGGCAAAGACTAATGCCCTTCAGGCGGGAATTTTTGCATTATAAATGCGTAAGTATGCACAAAGCGATCCAATACGGTGCAACGCGCGCACCGCATTGGGTCAACCGTTCCCGTAATGCACCTTTCCGGTGCGTTAGCGCCAGGTATTATTCACCGTATACGTTGAAGTCGAAGTATTTCTTCGCCAGTTTGTCGTAAGTACCGTCTTTACGCAGCTCTGCAAAGGCTTTGTCGAAGGCGGCTTTCAGCTCGGTATCATCCTTACGCAGGCCAATACCGGTGCCGTCACCAAAGTATTTTTTGTCTTTCACCGACGGGCCCGCAAACGCGTAGTCTTTCCCCGCAGGCTGTTTCAGGAAGCCTTCGCTCGCGGCGACTTCATCCTGGAATGCCGCATCCAGACGGCCTGCCGCCAGGTCAGAGTAGATCAGATCCTGGTTCTGGTAAGCCACCACGTCTACACCCTTCTCACGCCAGGTGGCATTGGCATAACCTTCCTGGGTCGATCCCTGAAGCACGCCAACATGCTTGCCTTTCAGCGAGTCGATGGTTGGCTTAATCGGGGAGCCTTTTGGCGCAATCAGGCGAGAATCCGCGGCGTAGAGCTTGTCAGAGAAGGCAATCTCCTGCTGGCGTTTTTCGGTGATGGAGAGAGAAGAGATAATGGCGTCGATTTTCTTGGCTTTCAGCGACGGGATTAACGCGTCAAAGTCGCTGCCCACCCATGTGCATTTCACCGCAATGCGTTTGCACATTTCATTTCCCAGATCGATATCAAACCCCACGAAATCACCTTTCGCATCCTTGGAAGAGAATGGCGCGTAGGTTGCGTCAGTACCGATACGAACCGTCTGTGGAAGCGCTGCGTAGCTACCTGCTGCCGCACTTAACCCCACGAGCAAAGACAGAGCCAGAACCGTCTTCTTCATACATTTACCCTCAAGTACCGTGATTTTATTATGTATTGTGTTGTGTGTTGTGTTGCAGGCTTCATCTTGCAGGTCTTATGCCACATTGCCGTCTGGTCAAAACTTCGACGTTAAATATGTTAATAAAACGTTGCGATACTGCCTTAATGGTGAAAGATAGCAGGTCTGCCGAACGAACCGGAGTGAGAAAAAGGGAAAAAACGAATTAAATGTCGAGGATATGATCGCCGTTGCATAATTGCCCTGAAACAGGGCAACTTGTCTTTTCATGCACCTGGTTTGTGCACAGATTCAGGCCCCCTGCCAGCGGGTGAAGAGATCGTCAGGCAGGTCGATGTCAAACTGATCCAGCACGCGGTTAACGGTCTGATTAATCACGTCATCCAGCGTTTGCGGGCGATGGTAGAACGCCGGTACCGGCGGCATGATGATGGCTCCCAGCTCCGCGGCCTGGGTCATCAAACGCAGGTGGCCAAGGTGCAGCGGCGTTTCCCGCACGCAGAGCACCAGAGGACGACGCTCCTTCAGCACCACATCCGCCGCGCGCGTTACCAGGGTATCGGTATAGCTGTTCACAATGCCGGAGAGCGTTTTAATGGAACAGGGCAGGATAACCATGCCGGCCGTTTTAAACGAGCCTGAGGAGATGCTGGCGGCGATATCACGGGCATCGTGAACCACGTCCGCCAGTGCCTGAACATCGCGCAGGGAGAGATCGGTTTCCAGAGAGAGGGTCTGACGCGCCGCCTGGCTCATCACCAGATGGGTCTCGACTTCCGCCACGTTACGCAGAACCTGTAACAGACGTACGCCGTAAATCGCGCCGCTGGCACCGCTGAGCCCAACAATGAGTCGTTTCATGATTTTCGCCCTTACTGATTTCAGGGCAGACTGTGCAGGATTTTGCGGGGAGTTGCAAGTGAGGGCATTCGCCCTCACCTGCCGGAGCATCAACCTTCGTTGTGCATCTCTAAACTTTCGAGATCGTTCTGCATCTGGACGGCTTTCGCATCGTCGTTGCGCAGCGAATCAAGATAGTCGAGGTACTGCTGGTCAACGTCTTTGGTCACATAAATACCGTTGAACACGGAGCATTCAAACTGCTGAATTTCCGGGTTCTCGGCACGCACCGCGTCGATGAGATCGTTCAGATCCTGGAAAATCAGGCCGTCAGCGCCGATGATTTGGCGAATTTCATCCACTTCACGCCCGTGAGCGATCAGCTCGTTGGCGGTTGGCATATCGATGCCGTACACGTTCGGGAAGCGAATCTCCGGCGCAGCAGAGGCCAGATAGACTTTCTTCGCACCCGCTTCGCGCGCCATCTCGATAATCTGTTCAGAGGTGGTGCCGCGAACGATGGAGTCATCCACCAGCAGAACGTTCTTGTCGCGGAATTCCGCGCGGTTGGCGTTCAGCTTGCGGCGCACGGACTTACGACGCAGGTGCTGCCCCGGCATGATAAAGGTGCGGCCAACGTAGCGGTTCTTCACGAAGCCCTGACGGTATGGCTTGTCCAGAATGCGGGCGATCTCCAGCGCGATATCGCAGGAGGTCTCCGGGATAGGAATCACCACGTCGATGTCGAGATCGTCCCACTCGCGGGCAATCTTCTCGCCCAGCTTGGTGCCCATGTTGACGCGCGCGCTGTAGACGGAAATCTTGTCGATGAAGGAATCCGGACGGGCAAAGTAAACGTATTCAAACAGGCACGGGTTGCTGACCGGGTTGTCGGCACACTGGCGGGTAAACAGCTGGCCCTTCTCGGTGATGTAGACCGCTTCGCCCGGCGCAACGTCACGCAGGAATTCGAAGCCCAGGGTATCCAGCGCCACGCTCTCAGAGGCAACCATATATTCGGTACGGCCATCGCCGAGGTCGCGCTTGCCGAGCACCAGCGGACGAATGCCGTTAGGATCGCGGAAGGCGACCATACCGTGACCGATGATCATCGCAACGCAGGCGTACGCGCCGCGGATCTGACGGTTTGTCGCGGCAATCGCGGCAAAAATGTTGTCTGCTTCCAGCGGATAGTGACGGAAGTTATCCAGCTCGCTGGCGAACACATTGAGCAGGATTTCAGAATCAGAGGTGGTGTTAATGTGGCGACGTTTCTCTTCGAACAGCTTTTTACGCAGCTCATGCGCGTTGGTCAGGTTGCCGTTATGAGCAAGGGTAATGCCATACGGTGAGTTGACGTAGAAAGGCTGTGCCTCAGAGGCGCTGGAACTGCCAGCAGTAGGATAACGAACGTGACCGATCCCCATATTACCTTGCAGACGCTGCATATGGCGGGCTTCAAACACATCGTTTACCAGGCCATTCGCCTTGCGTAAACGGAAGCAGTTGTTTGCATCAATGGTAATGATACCCGCAGCATCCTGCCCACGGTGCTGAAGCACCGTTAACGCGTCATAAATCGACTGGTTTACCGGCATGAAACCGGCGATACCGACAATACCGCACATTCGTCTTTTCCTCGTTAAGCCACATCTCAGGGTTTATGCCCTGGGCAAAAAACTTGACGAGCTTTGCAGATAGTCAAAGAACCATCTGATGATGAAGCTGAACTCTGGAATGAGCTGCGATTTTTGCCAGTCTTCGCTTTTGGAGAACCCGGTGAAGGTATCCAGGAAGAACAGGATCGCGGCCACAATCAGCACGCCTCGTAATGCCCCGAAACAGATCCCGAGCACCCTGTCCGTTCCTGACAGACCGGTTTTCTCGACCAGCTGACCTATCACGTAATTCACGATAGCGCCGACAATCAGCGTTGCGATAAACAGCACCGCGATAGCGATTCCATTTCGGACCAGTTCATCTTCAAAGCCCGTGAACCAGACAGACAGGTAAGTGTAGTAATGACTGGCAACAAAGAAAGCACAACCCCATGTCACCAGCGATAACGCTTCACGAACAAAGCCACGGATCAGGCTAACCAGACAGGAAAAACCAATCACCGCAATGATGGCGTAATCAATCCAGACCATATGTGTCCCACGATTTAACGCCCTGTCATCCAGTTCGGGGCGAATTCTAACAGAAAAAGAAAACGTTTGCGTAGGGATTTCCTTCCCGCGCGTAAATAAAAAAGGCGCTGAAAAAATGTTCAACGCCACGGTCCATTTGACGTCTCTGTGGACGTCTGCTCCCCCCTCACCCCAACCCTCTCCCTCAAGGGAGAGGGAGCAAACCATTCCGGGGATGGGTAAGATCTTATCAGTTCGCGCTGTAGCCCATCACCACACCGCTCAGGCCGGAGATCTGCTTCAGCTCACCGAGCGAACCTTTAAGCTTATCTTTAGACGCTTCTGGCCCCACGAGGATACGGGTAATTTTACCCTGCACCGGCGTGGAAGGTGAAGTGTAAACACGATATCCCGCACTGCGCAGTTTGCTCACGACCTCGTTGACCTTATCGGCGTTTTTCAGCGCACCAAGCTGCACCACGTAGGCCTTACCCGTTGGGGCGGCGGCATCCTGCTGCGCCGGTTTTGCTGGCGGAGGTGTCTCTGACGCCGCGGCTAGCTGTTCTGCGGCTTTATCCCGCTGCGGTTTCGGCTGCGGCTTCTCAACCGGTTTCGGTTTTTCAACCGGTTTAGGCTGCTCGACCGGCACCGGATCGATATCGCTGTTGCTCGCTGCCGCCAGGCGAGACGGATCGAGCGATGGTGCGGCGGCATCGCCTGCACGCACCTCTTCCGCCGCCCCTTCCGGCGGCTGAGCAGGCAGCGCCTGCGTCGCCGCGGGCAGCATATCCGGCTCATCGCGGTCACCCGGTTTCGGCACCAGCGGAATAGCGGCAAACTCATCCTGATAATGCTTTTTCTGCCCGTCGAGCAGACCCGGGAGAATAATCACCCCGAGCGCGACCAGCACAATGGTTCCTGTTAAACGGTTCTGAAACTTACTCGCCACCGGTTCTCCCCGCGTCCATCACTTCCATGACATGTGCCACAGTGTGGAATGACCCACACACCAGCACGGTATCTTCTGGTTTAGCATCCGCCATCGCGGCATGCCAGGCCTGAGCCACGCTACTGTAGATTGCGCCTTTGCCGAGATGTTCCATCAGTTGCTCAGCCGTCGCGCCGCGCGGCCCCTCCAGAGGAGCACAATACCAGCTATCGACCACACTCTCCATGCAGGCCAGCGTCCCGCCGATATCTTTATCATGAAGCATACCGATAACCGCCAGCACGCGCCCGGTTTTTGGTAACGAATTGAGACGTCCCGCGAGATACGCCGCCGCATGGGGGTTATGCGCCACGTCCAGAATCAGGCGCGGTGACTCGCTGACGATCTGGAAACGCCCGGGCAACAGCGCATTCTTAATGCCGTCGCGGATCGCCTGCTCGCTGACCGTGAGGCCACTGGCGCGCAGTGCCGCCAGCGCGGTTGCTGCGTTCGGCTGCGGTACCTGCGGCAACGGCAGGTTGTCGAGCGCGCCCTGCGCGTCGCTAAAGCGCCAGCCGTTATCCTGGACCTCGTACTGCCAGTCAACGTCGCGGCGCAGCAGACGCGCGCCCTTCTCGTTCGCCACGTCAGCAATGGTATGCGGCATATCCGGCTCGCCAACCACCGCGGGCTTATTTGCGCGGAAAATACCGGCCTTCTCGCGGCCAATACTTTCACGATCCGGTCCCAGCCAGTCGATATGGTCCAGCGCGATGCTGGTGACCACCGCCACGTCCGCATCCACCATATTGGTCGCATCAAGACGTCCGCCGAGGCCAACCTCAAGAATCACCACATCCAGCTGCGCCTGTTTGAACAGCCACAGCGCCGACAGGGTGCCGTATTCAAAATAGGTTAATGAGATCTCACCGCGTGCGGCTTCAATTTCCGCGAACGACGCCGTATGCGCCGATTCCGGCAGTTCGCGGTTCTGCACACGAACGCGCTCGGTGTAGCGGACCAGGTGTGGCGAGCTGTACACGCCAACTTTGTAACCTGCGGCCATCAGGACAGATTCCAACGTGCGGCAGGTCGTGCCTTTACCGTTGGTCCCCGCGACGGTGAACACGAAAGGTGCCGGTTTGAGCACATCAAGACGCGCGGCGACCTGGCTTACGCGCTCAAGCCCCATATCGATGGTTTTACTGTGCAGGTTTTCCAGATAAGAAAGCCACGCGGCCAGGGGCGACGTGGCTTGGGGAATGCTTTTATTTTCCATAATGCCCGGTTGTCATTAACAGATTAGAAAGCAAAAGGGCAGCGCCAACCGGCCCTGCCCTTTTCAGTTATCAGGCCTCGGGTTCCTGATCCGGTACCACCACGCCTTCGCGCGGCTCATCCGGGTTCGGCGCTGGCAGATTCATCAGCTTCGCCAGGATGCTCGCCAGCTTCAGGCGCATTTCCGGACGGCGGACGATCATGTCGATGGCGCCTTTCTCGATGAGGAACTCACTGCGCTGGAAGCCCGGCGGCAGTTTTTCACGAACGGTCTGCTCAATAACGCGAGGACCCGCAAAGCCGATCAGCGCTTTTGGCTCAGCGATGTTCAGATCGCCCAGCATTGCGAAGCTCGCGGAGACGCCGCCCATGGTTGGGTCGGTCAGCACGGAGATATACGGCAGACCGCGCTCCTGCATCTTCGCCAGCGCAGCAGAGGTTTTCGCCATCTGCATCAGTGACATCAACGCTTCCTGCATACGCGCACCGCCGGAGGCAGAGAAGCAGATCAGCGGACAGTTGTCTTCCAGCGCCTGCTCAACGGCACGCACGAAGCGCGCACCGACCACAGAGCCCATTGAGCCGCCCATAAAGGAGAACTCAAACGCAGCGGCAACAACCGGCATCTCATGCAGGGTGCCTTTCATGACGATCAGCGCGTCTTTCTCGCCAGTCTCTTTCTGTGCAGAGGCCAGACGATCTTTGTATTTTTTGGAATCGCGGAACTTCAGCACGTCTTTTGGCTCGAGTTCGCTACCCAGCTCTACCAGAGAGCCTTCGTCCAGCAGGCTATGCAGGCGGTTGCGCGCCGACATACGCATATGGTGGTCACACTTCGGACACACCTCAAGGTTGCGCTCCAGCTCTGCGCGATACAGAACCTGACCGCAGCTATCACACTTCGTCCATACCCCTTCAGGAATGCTCGCTTTACGCGTTGGGGTAATGTTACTTTTAATTCGTTCAATCCAGCTCATTGATAACCTTTCTGCCTGAACCTGGTCGTTTGCCAGTTTTGCTATAAGAGGCGAATAATGCCATTTTTGCCTCCAACAGACCATGAATGTTGCACATTAAAACATAACAGCCCGAAACTTTGGATAAAAAAGTGGTCGAACCGCCAGCGTGCATTTACTTCGCTTGTTTTGCCGCCGCACGTTTATGACGAATAATTTCGATAACGCCCGGCAGTACGGAAAGCACAATAATCGCTACAATCAGTAACTTAAGATTTTCCTGAACCACCGGGAGATCGCCAAACAGGTAGCCTGCATAGGTAAACAGCAGTACCCACAGCAGCGCCCCCACGACGTTATACATGGCAAAATGACGATAGGACATATGTCCCATTCCCGCCACAAACGGTGCAAATGTGCGCACAATAGGCACAAAGCGCGCAAGGATAATGGTTTTTCCGCCATGGCGTTCATAAAACGCATGGGTTTTGTCTAAATAGCTGCGGCGGAAAATTTTTGAATCCGGATTGCTGAACAGCCGCTCACCGAATACGCGTCCAATCGTGTAGTTGACCGCATCACCGACAATAGCGGCAATCACCATCAGCACCACCATAAGATGCACGTTCAGATCGTTAGTGGGTAACGCCGATAGCGCGCCGGCAACGAACAGCAGGGAATCCCCTGGCAGGAATGGGGTAACGACCAGACCGGTTTCACAAAACAGAATGAGGAACAGAATAGCGTAAACCCAGACGCCATACTGCGCGACCAGCTCCGCCAGGTGAACATCAATATGCAGGATGAAATCAATCAAAAAACGAATTACGTCCATATTGTCTAAGCCCTAATTGCACCTTTGTTTAGTCCGCTAAAAAAAGCGGGCCCATTGGCGGTTTCGGCAGGTCAAACCGATCCGGATAGTCTACCGAGACCAGATACAACCCTTCCGCTTTCGCCGTAGCTGCCGCAAGCGTTCTGTCCTTCGCTGCCAGCAGGTCTGCAATCCAGCTCTCCGGCTGGTGTCCGGCGCCCACTTCCATCAGGCTGCCCACAATATTCCGAACCATATGATGTACAAAGGCATTGGCTTTGATATCCACCACCACATACGCGCCAAAACGGCTGACGTTTATGTGCATGACGTTTCGCCACGGCGTGCGGGACTGACACTGCACCGCACGAAACGACGTAAAGTCATTTTCACCAATCAGACACTGCGCCGCGCGATGCATACGTTCAGCATCAAGCGGTTCATAAAAATGCGTCACGCCCTGGCTTAACACCGCCGGACGCAGGCGCTGGTTGTAGATGACATAACGGTAGCGACGCGCCGTGGCGCTGAAACGCGCGTGAAAATCATCCGGCACAGCTTTTACCCAACGCACCGCAATGTCACCAGGCAAATTCGCATTTACACCCAGGGTCCAGGCGGCATCCTTACGCACGGCGGTGGTTTCAAAGTGCACGACCTGCCCCGTACCGTGAACACCCGCGTCCGTACGTCCTGCGCACAGGACGTTAATCGGCTCGTTTGCCACCTGAGAGAGCGCTTTTTCCAGCTTCTCCTGGACGCTGCGCACCTCGTTCTGACGCTGCCAGCCATAATACTTACTGCCGTCGTACTCAATGCCGAGGGCAATTCTATGGACCGGCTTTTGTTCCACTTCTGACATCAGTACAGGTACTCCTGCACCAGTTTTTCAGCAATTTTGACCGCCATCAGCGCGCCGCCAAAGCGAACGTTGTCGGCAACGGACCAGAACTGAACCTGTTCCGGCATGCCGTAATCGTTACGCACGCAGCCAACGGAAAGATGCGCGCTGCCGGTGGCATCGCCCACCTGGGTCGGGAACTCGCTCTCTTCAGAGAGCACGATGTCTTCACCGCGGCCAAACGCATCGCGCGCCTCTTCTGCTGCCAGCGGACGCAGCGCTTCAAAGCCGACCATCTGCGCGTGGCCGTAAAAGACCGGGGACTGCACAACGTTCGCAGAGATCATCAGGCCATCGTCCTGCAAAATCTTACGCACCTCATCGACGATACGACGCTCTTCGCGCACGGAACCCTCGCGGTCCGGCAGCAGCGGCAGCATGTTGAACGCCAGCTGGCGGCCAAAGAAATCATCTTCATCAATCGGGATACCGTTCAGCAGCTTCGCGCTCTGCCCGGCCAGCGCGTCAACGGCCTTTTTACCGTTCGCGGACGCGGACAGCAGGCTGGTGACGGTAATGCGCGACAGGCCGCCGTCGTCGATCAGCGGTTTCAGGGCAGTCAGCAGCTGGCTGGTCAGGCTGTTCGGCACCGCAATGACGTTACGGTTGCGGTAGTCAGCCAGCACAAACGGGTTCACGTCCGGCACCACCAGCGGCACATCCGGCTCCATCGAGAACAGGCCGCTCAGGTCGATCACCAGGCAGCCTGCATTGGTCGCCTCTTCAACGTACGCAGCAGTGGCTTCAGCGCCCGCAGCGAAAAACGCCAGCTGCGCCTGGGTCCAGTCGAATGCTGCCGCGTCCTGGACCATCACGGATTTACTGTTAAAACGCAGATGCTCACCTGCACTGTCGGTACGCGCCAGCGCATAGATATCGCCCACCGGGAACTGACGCTCAGCAAGGGTTTCGAGCAGGGCTTCGCCCACGGCACCCGTGGCACCTAAAATGGCAATGTTCCAGCCTTCAGACATGGTGGTTTACTCCAGAAATAAAAAAGCGTCCCTGTCGGAGTATCCGACAGGGAGCATTAAGAAGACATTAACGTGCCGGATGATGAACGGCGTTAAACCCCAGCTTATGCAGAAGCGTCGCCGCCGACGCGTCGTCGCACATCACATACAGGGAAGACCACTCGCGGCGCTCAACATAGTTCTTGCGCAGCTTATCAAACTCACCCGGGATCCCCGCCACTTTACGCAGCAGCGCATCATCGCGGCGCACATCATACACCAAATGCACCAGCCTTTTCAGCGTTGCCTGATCGAGCGGACCGTGCAGGGTAATGCGGCCAAATTCAGGCGCGGGGAGTAAGGTATCCAGCGCCACCTGCTGCGGATGGCCGATAAAAGCGCTGTAGGCCTCGAAGACCTGCGTCGTGCCGCGCGCTTTCCCCTCAAGGGTATAACCGGCGATATGCGCTGTGCCCACGTCCACCTTGTTAAGCAACTCAACGTTGAGATCCGGCTCCGGCTCCCAGACGTCCAGCACCACGCTGAGGTCTTGTCCTTCATTCAGACATGTCAGCAGCGCAGCGTTATCGACCACAGGGCCACGGCAGGCATTTATCAGAATAGTGCCAGCCTTCAGCCGACGGATCAGCGCCTCGTCAGCAAGATGCAGCGACTTATATGGCCCCTCTTTAAACAACGGCGTGTGGAAAGTCAGCACATCGCACTGTTCGACCAGCTCGTCCAGCGAGCGGAAATCCCCGTCATCACCGTTGTCTTTGCGCGGCGGATCGCACAGCAGCGTGCGGATCCCTAACGCTTCAAGACGCTTTTGCAGGCGTCCGCCGACGTTACCCACGCCAACAATCCCCACGGTGCGGTCCTTCAGCGCAAATCCGTCGCGCTCGGCCAGCATCAGCAGCGAGGAGAAAACGTATTCCACAACGGCAATGGCGTTACAGCCCGGCGCGGCGGAAAAACCGATTCCAGCCTGCTTCAGCCACTTATCATCCACATGATCGGTCCCTGCCGTTGCGGTTCCGACAAACTTAATCGCTTTACCGGCGAGCAACGCCTCATTTACTTTGGTCACCGAGCGCACCATCAGCGCGTCTGCGTCATCCAGTTCGTTGACCGGGATCGGGCGACCAGGGACAGCCTTAACGTTACCCAGGCGGCTAAACAGCTCACGGGCATAAGGCATATTTTCATCAACGAGGATTTTCACGTCTGAGTACCTGTTTGAGAGGAAGAAAACCTGCCAAGTGTGCCATAATCTGGCCGCCAGGCATATACGTATACCTGGTTTACGCTGAGTTTTGACTTTAAGGATTTTTGACGATGCAGCCCATTTCAGGTACGCCGCCACGCCCTCCGGGTGAAGGCCCCGTCACGCCAAACGTTGCCGGTGAACAACCGCTATCCACGCAACAGCGCACCGTGCTGGAGCGACTGATCACGCGCCTGATTGCGCTGACTTCTCAGCAAAATGCGGAAGTCTGGGCCGGGGTAAAGCATGATTTAGGCGTGAGGAACGACGCACCGCTGCAGTCGCGCCATTTCCCTGCTGCCGAGCAAAATCTGAACCAGCGTATTACTACCGCGCAGCAGAACCACACCACGCGCCAGATTGTTGCTCAGCTGACGGAGCTGCTGGGCCAGGGTAATAACCGCCAGGCGGTGAGTGATTTTATTCGCCAGCAGTATGGTCAGACCGCGCTGGGGCAGCTGACGCCCGACCAGCTTAAAACCGTGCTGACGCTGCTGCAGAACAACGAGCTGTCAATTCCGCAGCCTCAGGTGCGCCCGTCGACCGAGCGTCCGCTGCTGCCCGCCGAGCACAACACGCTCAAGCAGATGGTGACCAAGCTGGCCGCGGCCACCGGGGAACCGACAAAGCTTATCTGGCAATCCATGCTGGAGCTGTCCGGCGTGAAGGCGGGTGAACTGATCCCGGCCAAACAGTTTACTCATCTGGTGACCTGGCTCCAGGCGCGCCAGACGCTCAGCACCCAGAATGCTCCTACCCTGCATACCGTCCAGGCGGCACTGAAGCAGCCGCTTGAGCCGCACGAGTTCGACGTGATTCGGGATTACGCCCAGCAAAACTGGCAGGCCACGCCGCAGACGGTGCTGACCACCGCGCAGGTGCAGGATCTGCTCAATCAAATCTTCGTTCGTCGCGCCGAACGTGAAGGCGGCGTATCGGAGGTGAGAAACATTCAGCCGATCTACAGCCCGCTGTTTGCGCCGGTCGTCGAGACATTCAGAACGCTCTCTGCGCGTCCGGGGTTGATGTTTATTGCACTGCTGATTGCCCTGGCGATTTTCTGGCTGGTTGCCTGAGGTTTTGCCCGGTGGCGCTGCGCTTACCGGGCCTACAACGGCTCGAATCGTAGGCCGGGTAAGGCACAGCCGTCACCCGGCAACAACGGCTTAACGCCTGCGAAACGCCACCAGCGTCACCACGATCCCCACCACCGCAGAAACCGCACCGGCCAGGAAGACGGACGGATAGCCAAACGAGGTCGCTAACAGCCCGGCCAACGGCCCGGTTACCCCGTATGAGATATCCTGAAACGCCGCATAGCCGCCGAGCGCCGTCCCGCGCACCTGCGGGGCCACGCGCTTCACCACTTCAACGCCCAGCGCCGGGAAGATCAGAGAACAGCCGCAGCCGGTCAGCGCAGCGCCCAGCAGGGCCACGGATGCCACGGGAGCATTCCACAACAGCAGAAGACCGATAGCTTCAATGACCAGCGATGCCACCGCCACCTTCACGCCGCCAAAGCGATCCGGCATCCAGCCAAAAAGCACGCGCATCAGCACAAACGCGCCGCCAAAGGCAGTAAGCGTAAAACCGGCCATCGCCCAGCCACGGCTCATAAAATAGAGCGAGACGAAGGTGCCAATCACCGCAAACCCCACGCCCTGCAGCGCCAGGCCCAGGCCCGGCTGCCAGATTTGGCCGACCACGCTCCACAGGGAAGGACGCTCGCCTTTGTGCGCAGGTACCTTACGCACCGAGCCGTTAAACGCCCATGCCACCAGCGGCAGCGCCATGGTTGTTGCAGCCAGCGCCGCAAATCCAAACTGGCTATTGATCAGCAGGCCAAGCGGTGCACCGGCGGCCAGCGCGCCGTAGATGGCCATGCCGTTCCAGGACATCACCTTGCCGGAACGTGCTGGCCCCACCAGCCCCATTCCCCAGGTCAGGGTGCCGGTCAGCAGCTGGCTTTCACCGAAGCCAAGAATTAAACGGCCTAGCACCAGCAGCGCAAATTTATACGCGGCGTCTACCGGCAGGAGAGCCGCCAGCAGCCAGGCGCCGCCAGCCAGCCCGCAGGCAAACATCCCCTGCAGCGCCGAGCGTTTAGCACCGTGCTGATCCGCCAGCCGTCCGGCGTAACCGCGGGTTAATACCGTGGCTAAAAACTGAATGCCCACGGCAATGCCGACCATGGTGTTGCCATAGCCCAGCTCCTGATGAACGAACAGCGGGATCACCGGCAGCGGCAGGCCAACGGTCATATAGGTCAGGAATACCGCAAAGGCGATACGGAACAGCGAGACGTTCGCTGAAGGGGTTGTTTCTGTTTGAGTTACTGCAGTCATGCTTTACTCCGAAATGAAGAGTAAGGCGGGGAAATGCCACGCCCCCTCTACCTGATAATCAGGATTAAGGTGCGTTGGTTGACGTTAAACGCTTACGCATTATCGTGAGGATAATGTTGAGGGGTGAAGTTTGCCTGTGAGATCAGCTGCTTGTCAATGCATAAAAAAAGGGAGCCTTATGGCTCCCCTTCTGAATCAAACATAAAACTTATGCTTTCAGCTTACGCATGACCAGCGTGGCGTTGGTGCCGCCGAAACCGAAGCTGTTGGACATGACGGTAGTCAGCGTCGCTTCCGTTGGTTTAGTCACGATGTTCAGGCCAGCAGCCTGCTCGTCCATCTCTTCGATATTGATGCTTGGGGCGATAAAGCCGTTTTCCAGCATCAGCAGCGAGTAGATCGCTTCCTGAACGCCAGCCGCACCCAGAGAGTGACCGGTCATGGCTTTAGTCGCGGAGATCGCCGGGCTGTTATCGCCGAAGACTTCACGGATCGCACCCAGCTCTTTTACGTCGCCTACCGGAGTAGAAGTACCGTGGGAGTTCAGGTAGTCGATTGGGGTGTCAACGCCGTGCATCGCCATCTTCATGCAGCGCACCGCGCCTTCGCCGGATGGCGCAACCATGTCGGCGCCGTCAGACGTTGCACCGTAGCCCACGATTTCAGCGTAGATGTGCGCGCCACGCGCCAGTGCGTGCTCCAGCTCTTCAACCACAACCATACCGCCGCCGCCCGCGATAACGAAACCGTCACGGTGCGCATCATAGGTACGGGAGGCTTTGTCCGGGGTCTCATTGTACTTGGTGGACAGTGCGCCCATCGCGTCGAATTCACAGGCCATTTCCCAGCCCAGCTCTTCGCCGCCGCCAGCAAATACGATGTCCTGTTTACCCAGCTGGATCTGCTCAACAGCGTTACCGATGCAGTGCGCGGAAGTCGCACACGCGGAGCTGATGGAGTAGTTCACACCGTGGATTTTGAATGGGGTCGCCAGGCACGCGGAAACCGCAGAACCCATGGCTTTGGTGACCACGTACGGACCTACCGCTTTCAGACCACGCGGGCTACGCATTGCGTCAGCACCGAATACCTGCGCTTTAGATGAACCGCCGGAACCGGCGATCAGACCCACGCGCGGGTTGTTCTGATAAACCTCTTCGCTCAGGCCAGAATCTTTGATCGCTTCCTGCATGGAGAGATAAGCATAAATAGAGGCATCGTTCATGAAACGAACCACTTTGCGGTCAATCAAACCGGTGGTGTCCAGTTTGACGTTACCCCATACGTGGCTACGCATACCTGAATCTTTAAACTCTTCAGAGAAAGTGATCCCGGAGCGTCCTTCACGCAGAGATGCCAGGACTTCCTGCTGGTTATTACCGATGCTGGAAACAATGCCCAGGCCAGTAATCACTGCACGTTTCATTCAATACCTCTGTAAGTCGCACTATAGTAAGTTTCGAGTCGCACAATAGCGTACACTTGTACGCCGAACAAGTCCGATCAGACATTTTCTGCGGAAATTTGCACCGATGGACTCACATCGTTAAGATCGTGCCACTGCCTGTCAGACGAGTAACTTACGTGAAACAAAACGCTATACAACCCGCCAACCTCGAATTCAACGCTGAGGGTACACCTGTTTCCCGAGATTTTGATGACGTCTATTTTTCTAATGATAACGGGCTCGAAGAAACTCGCTATGTTTTCCTCGATGGAAACCAGCTCAGCACCCGCTTCCAGGAGCATCCGCGGAGCCTGTTTGTGGTCGCGGAAAGTGGGTTCGGCACCGGGCTGAATTTTTTAACCCTCTGGCAGGCGTTTAACCAGTTTCACGCTGCACACCCTGAGGCTACGCTACAAAGATTACATTTCATCAGTTTCGAAAAATTCCCGCTCACCGCGCACGATCTGCGGCTCGCTCATCAGCGCTGGCCAGAGCTTGCCACCTGGGCGGAACAGCTTCAGGCACAGTGGCCGCCTCACATCGGCGGCTGTCACCGTCTGATTCTGGACGGCGGACGCGTGACGCTGGATTTATGGCTTGGCGACATCAATGACCTGACCGATACGCTCGATGATTCGATGAATCAGACGGTGGACGCGTGGTTCCTGGACGGCTTTGCCCCCGCCAAAAACCCGGACATGTGGAGCCAGCACCTGTTTAGCGCGATGGCGCGGCTGGCGCGCCCTGGCGCAACGCTTGCCACCTTCACCTCGGCAGGCTTTGTCCGCCGCGGGCTGCAGGAGGCGGGCTTTACCATGCAGAAGACCAAAGGCTTTGGCCGCAAGCGCGACATGCTGGTCGGAAGGATGGAGCAGACGCTGGACGTTCCCGCGCAGGCGCCCTGGTTTGCACGCCGCGCCAGTACATCACGTGAGGTGGCGATAGTCGGCGGGGGGATCGCCAGCGCCCTGCTGTCTCTCGCGCTTCTCCACCGTGGCTGGCAGGTCACGCTCTACTGTGCTGACGACGCGCCCGCCAGCGGCGCGTCCGGCAACCGCCAGGGGGCGCTCTATCCGCTTTTAAGCGCGCACGACCCGGCCCTGTTCCGGTTTTTCCCGGCGGCGTTTACCTTTGCTCGTCGCCTCTACGACGCCCTGCCGGTGGCGTTCGATCATGACTGGTGCGGCGTGACGCAGCTCGGCTGGGATGAAAAGAGCCAGCAAAAAATCACGCAGATGCTGTCGCTGGGCCTGCCTGACGAGATTGCTCGCGCGGTAAGCGCGCAGGAGGTGGCAGCCACCGCTGGCGTGGAAACCGGCTGTGGGGGCATTCAGTATCCGCTCGGCGGCTGGCTGTGCCCGGCTGAACTGACCGCGGCGGTCATTTCCCTGGCGCAGTCGCGCGGGCTGACGGCGCATTATGCTCACACCGTTGAATCGCTGAGCCGAAGCGAGCGCTGGAATCTGCGTTTTGCGGATGGCAAAGCGGTAAGCCATGCCAGCGTTGTGCTGGCAAACGGGCATAACATCAATCAGTTTATCCAGACAGAAACGTTGCCGGTTTATCCGGTCGGCGGCCAGGTGAGCCATATTCCTTCCGCACCTGAACTGAGCAAACTGCGTCAGGTGCTGTGCTATGACGGCTACCTGACGCCACAAAATCCGTCTAATGGCCATCACTGCATCGGGGCCAGCTATCATCGTGGCGAAACGGATATGCGCTACAGCGATGCGGATCAGGCGCAAAACCGCCAGCGCCTGATTGACTGTTTCCCGGATGCGGCATGGGCGCAAGAGGTTGACGTCAGCGAGGGAGAAGCGCGCTGCGGCGTTCGCTGTGCCACCCGCGATCATCTGCCGATGGCGGGAAATGTGCCGGACTACGACGCGACGCTTGAGGCCTATCAGGATCTTGCAGATAACCGGGATAAAGCGGTAAGCGCGCCGGTTTATCCGGAGCTGTATATGCTGGGTGGATTAGGATCTCGCGGGTTGTGCTCTGCCCCGTTGCTGGCTGAAGTGTTAGCCGCGCAAATGAGCGACGAGCCGATTCCGCTGGACAGAGTTACGCTTGCGGGGCTGAATCCGAATCGCTTGTGGGTACGGAAACTGCTGAAGGGGAAAAAGGTTAAATAGGGTGCGGTCAGGTGCCCTCACCCGTCCCTCTCCCACTGGGAGAGGGTGGTGAAACATTTACTTCGCTTTCGCCTGCCGGAACAAATTGTCCCACATGCCCAGCACCAGTGACTGGTCGCGCGGAGAGAGCTCCCCGGCCAGAATGGCTTTTTCCAGGCTGCGGGTGACTTCAGCGTGAACGGCGTCGGCAGAGTGATCGTCACCCGCTTCCAGCTCGGCTACCGCGAGCGTCAGGTGACCACGCAGATAACCGCTGGCGAACAGCTCATCATCACTGGCGTGTTCCACCATGTCATCAATTAACGCCAGAATGCGTGATTCAAATTCTGCGATCATCTTCTTTCCTCTGTTAAAGATCTTCCGGCCAAGGGAAGCATTCCGCCGCGATCGCCGGCGTGTGGTAATAATTCTGTAAGGCCTCGATCAGGCGCGCCGGACGTTCCGGGATGCCTTTCTCAAGATATTCCATCACCTGCGCATGAACGCGGCGCTGGAAGACGATACGGTCTGGCTCGAAGTCGCCTTCAAGGTTGTCACAGCTCACGTTGAACGGGAAACCCGCCGCGACGCAGAATAGCCATTCCAGCGCCTGCGGCTTCACTTCCACATCCTCAAACTGCCCCTGGGTGGCGGCATCACGTCCGTCCGGGCAGTACCAGTAACCAAAGTCCACCAGCTCGCGCCGCGCTTTCCCCGCAATGCACCAGTGTGAAATCTCGTGCAAGCCGCTGGCGTAAAAGCCGTGGGCAAAGACGATTCGGTTATACGGAACCTCTGCATCAGCAGGAAGATAGATCGGTTCGTCGTCGCCTTTAATCAGACGGGTATTAAAATCGTCAGCAAAACAGCCGTCGAAAATCTCAATCAGCTGTTCGTAGTGATGCGTACTGTTCATTAATTCATCCCCAACCAGGTGAGGATCTCCTGTCCATGGCTGTCATAAAGAAGTTTGGCGCTCATTACGGCCGAGACGATGACAATCATCGGGCGAATCAGTTTTTGTCCTTTGCTTAAGACCAGACGCGAACCCGCGCGTGCGCCCAGGAACTGCCCTGCCATCATGACGAATCCGGTTGCCCAGATGACCTTGCCGCCAATGATAAACAGCAGCAGACCGCCGAGGTTCGAGGTCGCGTTGAGCACTTTGGCATGAGCGGTCGATTTGGCGAGGTTAAACCCGGCCAGCGTCACGAACGCCAGCGCATAAAACGAGCCTGCCCCCGGGCCGAAGAATCCGTCGTAAAAGCCGACGCAGCCCCCGGCAATCAGGGCAAACGGCAGGCCGTGCAGACGACGCTGGCGGTCTTCCTCGCCGAGCTTTGGCATCAGCAGGAAGTAGAGACCGATGCAGATGACCAGAACCGGCAGGATCTGGCGCAAAATATCCGACTGCACGTGCTGAACCAGCAGCGCGCCCGACGTGGAACCGATAAAGGTCATCAGGATATTGAGCTTCTGGTCGGCCAGGCTCACCACCTTGCGGCGGATAAAATAGAGAGACGCCGAGAGCGAGCCGCCGCAGGCCTGCAGCTTGTTCGTGGCAAGCGCCTGCGCCGGGCTCATGCCCGCCGCCAGCAGCGCGGGTACGGTTAATAACCCGCCACCGCCCGCAAGGGCATCAATAAAACCGGCCAGCATGGCCACGAAGAACAGCACCACCAGCAGCAGCGGTGACACCATAAACAGATCGACGAAATTATCCATTAAAGTACATGCTCATCCAGTAGCGCCTGGCAGGAAGGCGGCAACGGAGGCGGTGTCTTCTTCTCAGGCTTAGAGGTTCCAGGTTTTGCCGGTTCAAACCAGCTTTGCAGTTCCGCACCGCAGCCATCGCCTGGCGGCGGTAGCGGCTGATCTTCACATTCCAGGCTATTCGCCGGGCAGCGCAGACGTACGTGCATGTGCGCACGATGCTGGAACCACGGGCGCACTTTGCGCAGCCAGTCGCGATCGGTTCCGGCATCCAGGCAGAGCTGCTGCTTGATGGCCGGGTTGACGAAAATCCGCGTGACGTCGTTATCTTCCGCGGCCAGCTTGATCATGCTGGATACGTCCCGCGTCCACAGGGACGGCACAACGCGCTTGCCGTCGCTCGCCACCAGATCCAGCGCCTGCGGCTTCAGCAGTTGGGCGGAGGTCCAGCGGGTTTTCGGCAGCTGCAGGAAGATATCGACATCCAGTCCGGTCTGGTGACTGGCGTGTCCACCGTTAAAGCGACCCCCGGCAGGCATCCCCATATCGCCAATCAGCATCGTGCCCAGCCCCAGGTTATGCACCTGATTTCCCAGACGCTGGATGAACAGCACCAGATCCGGGTGGCCGAAATAACGCCGCTGATCGGTGCGCATCACCTGATAGGTATCCGATTGCAGCGGAAGTTCCTGCGCGCCCACGATACAGCCGTTGGAAAAGGCGCCAATGGACTGCGCGCTCCCCGCCACCGGATGGGTGATTTTTTGCCATGGCGTTGCGGCCAGACTGGCTCCACTGGCCAGCAGCGCTAGCAGAGCAATTGCGGTTTTTTTCATGTTTACCAGCGTGGAATGGTGGTCGTCACGTCCGCATTCTGCGCGCGCTGGCGCAGGAAGTGATCCATCAGCACGATCGCCAGCATCGCTTCTGCGATCGGCACCGCGCGGATCCCCACGCACGGATCGTGACGTCCTTTGGTGATCATCTCAACTTCTTCGCCATCGCGGTTAATCGTGTGGCCCGGCACGGTAATGCTGGAGGTTGGCTTCAGCGCGATGTTGGCAATAATCTGCTGCCCGCTGCTGATACCGCCCAGAATGCCGCCCGCGTGGTTGCTCTGGAAGCCCGCCTTCGTGATCTCGTCACGGTTCTGGCTGCCGCGCAGGGATACCACGTCAAAACCGTCGCCAATCTCAACGCCCTTCACCGCGTTGATGCTCATCAGCGCGTGCGCAATGTCGGCATCGAGACGGTCAAATACCGGCTCGCCCCAGCCTGGCGGGACGCCATCGGCCACGACGGTCACTTTCGCCCCAATGGAGTCGCCCTCTTTTTTCAGGCCGCGCATCAGTTCGTCCAGCGCGTCCAGCTTGTCGGCATCGGCACAGAAGAACGGGTTTTGCTCGACCAGATCCCAGTCTTTGATCGCCAGCGGAATGTCGCCCATCTGGGTCAGACAGCCGCGGATAACGATACCAAATTTCTGCTGCAGGTATTTTTTGGCAATGGCGCCAGCCGCCACGCGCATCGCGGTTTCACGCGCGGAAGAGCGCCCGCCGCCGCGATAGTCGCGGAAACCGTACTTTTGTTCGTAGGTATAGTCGGCATGGCCCGGACGGAACACGTCTTTGATGGCGCCGTAGTCCTGGGAGCGCTGATCGGTGTTTTCAATCAGCAGACCAATGCTGGTGCCTGTAGTGCGGCCTTCAAAGACGCCAGAGAGAATTTTGACCTGGTCCGGCTCGCGACGCTGCGTGGTGTAGCGAGAGGTGCCCGGACGACGACGGTCGAGGTCGTGCTGCAAATCGGCTTCGGTCAGTTCGATGCCTGGCGGTACGCCATCAACGATACAGCCCAGCGCCAGCCCGTGCGACTCGCCAAAGGTGGTCACGCGGAATAACTGTCCAATACTGTTTCCTGCCATCACGGCTCCGATGTTGTTGTTTGTGTTTGAGCGTTGTGAAACGGGCCGAAGCCCGCTGGATTAATCTTTATAGATGCTGAAGTGTTCGCGCGCGTCGAGCAGCTGCGCTTTGGTCAGCATAAAGACACCGTCACCGCCGTTGTCGAACTCAAGCCAGGTGAACGGCACATCCGGGTACTGCTCTATCAGATGTACCATGCTGTTGCCCACTTCACAAATCAGAACGCCGTCGTCGGTCAGATAATCCGGCGCGCAGGCCAGAATGCGGCGGGTCAGCTTCAGGCCGTCAGATCCTGACGCCAGACCCAGCTCCGGCTCGTGACGGTATTCGCTCGGCAGATCGGACATGTCTTCCGCATCGACGTACGGCGGGTTAGTGACGATCAGATCGTACTGCAACGTCGGCAGATCGCGGAACAGATCGGAGCGAATTGGCGTGACGTGATGGATCAGACCGTGCTCTTCAATGTTGTGCTCGGTCACGGCCAGCGCGTCGGTGGAGATATCGACGGCGTCCACTTCCGCTTCCGGGAAGGCGTACGCGCAGGCGATGGCGATACAGCCGCTGCCGGTACACATATCCAGAATGTGCTGCGGCTGATGGCCGATCAGACCTTCAAAGTGGTTGTTGATCAGCTCACCAATCGGCGAGCGCGGCACCAGCACGCGTTCATCGACATAGAACTCGTGGCCGCAGAACCAGGCTTTGTTGGTCAGATAGGCGACCGGAATACGTTCGTTCACGCGGCGGATCACGCGCTCAACGATGCGGTGTTTTTCGCTGGAGGTCAGGCGCGCGGTGCGCATGTCTTCCGGGATATCCAGCGGCAGGTAGAGGGACGGCAACACCAGCTGCACGGCTTCATCCCACGGGTTGTCGGTACCGTGTCCGTACCAGATATTGGCGGCGCTGAAGCGGCTAACCGACCAGCGCAACATGTCCTGTATGGTATGCAGCTCGTTTACTGCTTCATCGACAAAAATTTTATCCACTCTTTCCTCCAGGGCATGCTCGCATAATTTTCGGCGGCTAGTTTGCCATGAAGACGGCGATAAATCAGCAATGACGCGTCGCGCTTGAGGTTAAAAAATGCGTTTAGTCGGGTACACTGTCGGAAATACGAGATGAGAATGACGAATGAAAAAGAAAACATCGCTCAGCGAGGAGGAGCAGGCGCTCTTCCGGCAGCTAATGACCGGGACGCGTAAAATCACGCAGGACACGATTGTCCATTGCCCGCAGCGTAAAAAAATCAGCGAAGTACCGGTCAAACGTCTGCTGCAGGAGCAGGCGGATAACAGCCACTATTTTTCAGATGAATTTCAGCCACTGCTCAATACTCAGGGTGCGGTGAAATACGTACGCGAAGACGTCAGCCATTTTGAGCTGAAAAAGTTACGTCGCGGAGATTATTCGCCGGAGCTGTTTCTTGATCTGCACGGTTTAACGCAGATGCAGGCGAAACAGGAGCTGGGGGCATTGATTGCAGCCTGTCGTCGTGAACATGTTTTCTGCGCCTGCGTGATGCATGGCCACGGTAAACATATCCTCAAGCAACAGACGCCGCTGTGGCTGGCTCAGCATCCACACGTGATGGCGTTTCATCAGGCACCAAAAGAGTACGGCGGAGATGCCGCGTTGCTGGTGTTGATTGAAGTGGAAGAGTGGCAGCCGCCAGAGTTGCCCTGACAGAATGGCGGGAAGCACATTGCACCCCGCCATATCGCACGTCACGTCAGATGGCTTTTGCCATCTTCAGATTGCACGGACTCATTTGCCAGTTGAAGACACCTTTGCCCGTTTCGTCGAGAGAAACATTGGCAATGGCGGATGTCGTGAACATCGGCGGGGTCTCGCCCGGGCACAGCTCAGATACCAGATAGCCAACCAGTGGCAGGTGGGAAATGACCAGCGCGGAAGAGACACCTTCATTGCACAGCGCCTGAAGATAGGCGCTGACAAGGCCGACATCACCACACGGGGTGAGTTCAGGGAGAACATCCACACTGGATGGCAGGTTCATACACTCCCCTACCACGTCCAGCGTCTGTTCTGCACGCAGGAACGGACTCACCAGAACGCGTTCGATGTCCACTTTTTGACCGTTAAGCCAGTTCGCCATCAGACGAGATTCGTCGCAGCCACAGACGGTCAAAGGACGTACTGAGTCACTGGCGGCATCGAGTGCCGCGTCGCCGTGACGCATGATAAAAACTTGCATATTGCACCGCTTTTGTTAACCAGAATCACCGGCGTTAACTACCCGCGATAAATGCTGCGAGGTAGAAAACCCGATGGTCGGGCATTGTGCCTGATCCATTCGGTGAATGAAACGCTGTTTTTTACCTCAATGCCGTAAGTATAGTCAATCTCTGTTTACAAAATCGCCAGAACAGGTTCATTCACTTCAGGATTTACCCTTCTTTGACCTCAGCTTACGAGGACAGTTTCCCTTGCAGGCCAAAATGTCTGGCCCCGTTCCGCCATCTGCAATAATTCGTCACACGGTGTAAACCGTGGACCATATTGCGAAGCCAGACGTTGCAGGATAGCAACCACTTCACCCGCGCCGAGCATATCCATGTAACGGAACGGGCCGCCAAGGAACGGCGGGAAACCAATGCCAAATACCGCGCCGATGTCGCCATCGCGCGCGCTCTTGATCACCTGTTCACCAAAGCAGCGCGCCGCTTCATTGAGCATCATCATCACGCAGCGTTCAGCGCACTGAACGGCGGACAGTTTTCCCTGACCGGTGGTCGAAATAAGCCCATAAACCGAAGGGTCGACCTGTTTCTTGCTTTTACGCCCTTTCGCGCCGTAAAGATAGAAACCGCGTTCATTTTTTCTGCCTTTGCGATCGTCCTTCAAAATTGCAGAAACAATGTTTGCAGGCGGGCTAAAACGATCGCCATAAGCCGCCTCCAGTACAGGTATAATTTTAGTGCCGGTGTCTATTCCCACCTCATCCAAAAGTTGGATTGGGCCAACGGGGAAACCAAACTTTACCAGCGCCTCGTCGACATGTTCGATCTTCTCGCCTTCCGTCAGCAGCCGCATGGCTTCATTAATGTAGGGCGCCAGAATGCGGTTGACGTAGAAGCCGGCTTTATCTGCAACCACGATCGGCGTTTTACCCTGCTTCTTCGCCAGCTTGACTACCGTGGCGATAGTTTGCGGACTGGTGGTTGCGTGTGGAATAACTTCCACCAGCGGCATTTTTTCCACCGGACTAAAGAAGTGCAGCCCGATCACCTGCTCCGGACGCGTGGCTTTCGCCGCGATATCGCCAATCGGTAATGACGACGTATTGGAGGCAAAAATGGTATGCGCGGCGCAATGCTGTTCAACGTCTGCCACCATCTGCTGCTTAAGCGCAAGATCCTCAAACACGGCTTCAATCACCAGATCGCGGTGCGCAAAACCGCTGTAATCCGTTGTGCCGGAGATCATCGCCAGGGTTTTATCACGCTCGCTTGCCTTGATATGGCGGCGCTTGACCTTTTGATCAAGGTTCTGCCAGCTGTACTGCAGCGCGTGGTTGATCCCCTTAGGATTGATGTCTTTGATGCGTACAGGCAATTTGCCCTTGCTGGCGGTAACAAAAGCGATACCGCCGCCCATGAGTCCTCCACCCAGTACGCCAATGGCACGCAGCGGCGCAGGCGATGCCTCGCTGCCCGGGTCTTTTTTCACGTCCGTGCTGGCGAAGAAGATGCTGCGCAGCGCCTGTGACTGCGGCGTCATCGCCAGTTCGCCAAAGGCTTTGGCCTCCGCGGCATAGCCGCTACTGCTGCCCTGCGACAGCCCGGTTTCGATCACGTCGAGGATCCGCTTTGCCGCCGGATAATTGCCTTTGGTCTTTTGTTCGGTCTTTTTGCCCACCATGTTGAACAGGAGCGTTCTGCCCAGCGGGCCGGCCAGCACGCGCTCGCGTACCGGCAGAGGACGTCTTGCCTGACGCCCTTTCAGCGCCAGCTCAACGGCGGCCTCCAGCAAAATGGACTGCGGCACGACGTCATCGACCAGACCGGCCTTCAGCGCCTGACGGGCGCGCAGCTGTTTACCGGTTAAGATCATCTCCAGAGCCGTGCTGACGCCCACCAGGCGCGGCAGTCGTTGCGTTCCGCCGGAGCCTGGCAGCAAGCCCAGCTGCACTTCCGGCAGACCCAGAATGGTTTTCGGATCGTCGGTACATATACGGCTGTGGCACGCCAGCGCAAGCTCCAGCCCACCGCCCAGACAGGCACCGTGGATCGCGGCGATAACCGGGATCGGCAGGCCGTTTATCTCCGCCATGACCTGCTGGCCCTGACGCGCCAGCTCTTCGGCTTCCAGCGCGCTTTGCGCCCGGGCGATCATGTTGATATCGGCCCCGGCGATAAAGTTATCCGGCTTGGCAGAGATAAACACCAGGCCGCGAATGGCTTTGTTCTCGCGGATCTGCTTTAGCATCGCGCGCACCTGAACACCAAATTCGGCCTTCAGGGTATTCATCTTTTCATCCGGCACATCAATAGTGATAACGGCCACGTTATCGAGGCGAACCGTCAGATTAAATGCAGATGGCATATCCATTATTCAGCCTCCAGAACCATTGCTGCGCCAAGGCCGCCCGCCGCACAGGCGGTAACAAGGCCAAACCCGCCGCCACGGCGACGGAGTTCATGTAATGTTTGCGTGATCATTCGCGCGCCGGTGGCAGCAAACGGATGACCATAAGCGATAGAGCCGCCCAGCACGTTGAATTTGCTCTGATCCACTTCACCTGTAGCATGGGCGCGGCCCAGCACATCGCGTGCGAAACGCTCGCTTGCCAGCAGCTGGACGTTGGCCAGGGTTTGCGCGGCAAATGCTTCGTGCATATCAATCAGGGTTAAATCAGCCAGCGTTAGCCCCGCACGCTCCAGCGCCAGCGGCGTGGACCACGCCGGACCTAACAACATGTCCTGCCAGACATCAATGGCGGTGAAGGCATAGCTGCGTAAATAGCCGAGGGGAGTAATGCCCAGCTCCTTCGCACGGGATTCGGTCATCAGGATCACGGCGGCGGCCCCGTCCGTCAGCGGCGTACTGTTCGCCGCCGTCACCGTGCCGTGCTTGCGGTCAAACGCCGGGCGCAGTTTGGCGTAATCCGCCAGCGTCGAGGTGCCGCGAATATTGTTATCTTCCGCGAGCGGTTCCCGGTAGGGGGGAATATAGGCAGTCATGACCTCGTCGGTCAGCTTGCCTTCCGACCAGGCTTTTGCCGCAAGCTGATGCGAGCGATGCGCCAGCGCATCCTGCTGTTCACGGGTAATGCCGTAGGTTTTCGCCATCTGCTCGGCGGTATCGCCCATGCGCAGACCGGTGGAATATTCCGCTACGGCAGGTGGCACGGGCATCAGATCGCGCAGACGTAAACGCGAGAAGAGTTTGAGTTTCTGACCCGTCGTACGGGCTTTGTTAGCATCGACCAGGATACGCGCCAGCTTTTTACTGACCCCAATCGGCAGTACCGAAGAGGAGTCCGCCCCGCCCGCGATACCCGCGCGGATAGTCCCCGCCATCAGGCTTTCGGCGACGTTCGCCACGGCCTGGAAACTGGTCGCGCAGGCGCGGCTGACGCTGTAGGCATCGGTATGCACATTCATTCCCGTGCCGAGAACAATTTCACGTGCAATATTGGGGGCTTCAGGCATCTGCACGACCTGTCCGAAGACCAGCTGTTCGATGACCTCAGGCGGGATTTCGCTGCGAGCCAGCATCTCGCCTACGACCATTTTTCCCAGATCGACGGCCGGTATACCATGAAACGCCGTTGCCTGACGCGCAAATGGCGTGCGCAATCCACTGACTATGGCAATGCGATCGCCCTGACGGGTAATAAGCGGTAATGCCTGACTCATAACACTCCCCTGTAAAAAATTTTTGCAAACTCAAAGTGGTCTGACCTGATAATAGTCTTAACCATTTTTTTACATTCAGCCAATCGGGGAAACGAAAAAGTGCGAGCTAAAACACAGAGAAGAAAAAGAAAATGCCCCTGCATGGCAGGGGCATTTGTGCGGTATGTTGCCGGGTGCGCAAGGTAAAAGCAAAACGGTAACCCGTAGGTTACCGTTTTTAATGTTTGCGCCCTCTCCCGTGGGAGAGGGTCGGGGTGAGGGCATCAGGCCGCAGAAATTAACGCAGACCCAGCTGGAAAATCAGCGTTTCTGCTTCGCAGGCGAAGACAAAGTCGATGTCCAGCTTCACGCCACCTTCCACTTCGGTAAAGGTAGACTTGATTTCACAAGGATCGGATTCAACGTCACGCGCACGCTTGCTCAGCGCAGTCAGGGTCTCTTCCGCTTCGGCACGGTTGGTGAATACGCGGCTGTAAGAGGCGGTGCAATCGGTGTTGTCCATGATGGTCCCAACATCCATACAGCAGCAAACCGGGGTTTCATCAGCACTGCATTTACTCATAGCTCAATTTCCTCTGTATTCGCGCAGCGCGCGAGATAAACACGATGCTGCTATTTTACGCCCCGGCGCGGGCTCTCTCCAGCCGTTAATGGCGCAAAATCGGATAAGTGACCAATATCACACTAAAAAATGATCTAAAACAAAAACCACCCTTTTGGGTGAGTCTCGATGGTCACAATTTTGCCAACCAGATCTCGTTTCACGAAACATGTTTGAAAATATTAATAAACAAACTTGCAACATTCCGGCTGGTCAGACCTATACTCTGGCCACTGGTCTGATTTGTCTGTCATACCTCAGACCCTACACTTCGCGCTCCTGTTACGGTATGTAACAATTATTGAATAAAAATAACTCAATGAGGTTATGGTCATGAGCCAGAAAACCCTGTTCAACAAGACTGCGCTGGCAGTCGCAGTGGCACTCGTCTCCACTTCCGCATGGTCAGCGGGCTTTCAGTTAAACGAATTTTCTTCCTCTGGCCTTGGCCGTGCATATTCCGGGGAAGGCGCTATTGCTGATGATGCAGGTAACGCGAGTCGTAACCCTGCATTGATCATGATGTTTGATCGTCCGACCTTCTCTGCCGGTGCGGTTTATATCGATCCTGATGTAAACATTTCCGGTAAGTCACCTTATACGGGTGCGAGTCTTAAAGCGGACAATATTGCCCCAACAGCATGGATCCCTAACCTGCACTTCGTTGCGCCTATCAATGAACAGTTTGGCTGGGGTGCATCCGTAACGTCTAACTACGGCCTTGCTACCGAGTTCAATAACAACTACCCGGCAGGTGAATACGGCGGTAAAACAGACCTTACCACGCTGAACCTCAACCTGAGCGGTGCGTATCGCCTGAACGATAACTGGAGTTTTGGCCTGGGCTTTGATGCCGTCTACGCCGATGCCAAAATCGAACGTTATTCCGGGGAACAGACTGCTCGCCTGCCAAAAAACAGCAATAAAATTGCCAGCCTTGAAGGTGATGAGTGGGGCTATGGCTGGAACGCCGGTATCCTGTACGAACTGGATAAAAACAACCGCTGGGGTCTGACCTATCGTTCCGAAGTGAAAATTGACTTCGACGGCGATTACAAGAGCGGCATCCTGAAGCCTGTGAACAACCTGGTTCCAGGTGCAGGTACCACCATTCCTTGGGGAACGTCAAACCAGACCGTTCCAGGTTCACTGTCGCTGCATTTGCCAGAAATGTGGGAAGTGTCCGGTTACAACCGCGTTGCACCACAATGGGCTATTCACTATAGCCTGGCCTATACCAGCTGGAGCCAGTTCCAGGAGCTTAAAGCGACCGGAACCAATGGTCAAACGCTGTTCTATAAGGACGAAAGCTTCCACGACGCCTATCGTATTGCGCTGGGTACCACCTACTACTACGATAAAAACTGGACTTTCCGCTCCGGTATCGCATTTGACGACAGCCCGGTTCCGGCAGACAAGCGTTCCATTTCGATTCCGGATCAGGACCGCTTCTGGTTAAGTGCAGGCGCGACATATGCGTTCAACGAGAATGCATCCATCGATGCGGGCGTTTCTTATATGCACGGTCAGAAAGTGACGTTCCAGGAAGGCCCTTACGAGTTTACCTCTGAAGGTAAAGCCTGGCTGTTCGGTACGAACTTCAACTACGCGTTCTAATCGTACTGGAATCAAAAAAGGTGAGCATTGCTCACCTTTTTTATTTACTGTGAATCGATATCTTTTAGTTCGTTTTCGATAGCCTTCGCGTTTGGATTCTCTTCCGGCTTCAGCTTACCGCCGTTGGCGATAAAGTCATGATTCTGGAAGTACGCTTCACGCACCATAATGTACGGGTCAGAAGACTGGCGCAGCAGACCATCAGAGTCGAGCAGTTGCGCACGGGTTTCAATCCCTTCCACCGTCCATTTACCCACAGAAAGCGGCCAGGTCAGCCACGACAGAACCGGATACAGCGTATCGACCATATCGCCGCCGTCATCACGCACGGTGAAGCTGCCATAGAACGGCAGATGAACGTAAGGGCCGTAACCAACGCCATAATGCCCCAGCGTACTACCAAAACGGTGCGGCTGTTCACGCTGCAGTTTCGGGTTCGCCATACCTGCGACATCAATAAAGCCGCCCATCCCCAGAATGGAGTTCAGGAAGAAGCGAGTAAAGTGCACCATCCCCTGATACGGATCGCCCTGCAGGAAATAGTTCACCATTACCGCAGGCTCTTCGAGGTTGCTGGTAAAGTTACTTAATCCGTTACGCGCGGGCTGTGGAACATAATCGCGCCATGCTACTGCCACCGGGCGAACCACATACGGGTCCAGCACGTTGTAGTTGAAGCTATACATTGAGCGGTTAAATCCTTCGAGAGGATCGGAGCGTCCCGTTTGCTCACCGGAGCTGGCGCAGCCCACAAGCATCGTCGCGCCCAGCGCAAGCGCCGACAGCCGAAGTTTCATAAATATCTCCCTGTTCAGTATGGCTATCGTTGATTGCCATCCGTAACGGAGCCGTTGACGCTCCGTCTGTAAACGTGCAAGCGATTGTAACAGCACGTTTACCGATGTCTATGAGCACAATTACGGGCAGTAACCACCGTGACTCTGATCTCAGCATAGCCTGGCTTTTGGAATTCGTTTCGCTGGCAATTTTATAATGTCTTTTGAAAGAGATGTATCACCTTTGTTGCCATTGCCGCCAATTTAAGAGCATCCCCACAGGCATTCCGATAAAAGCCGCTACGCTTAACAAAAAGATCAACCTCCGGGAGCAAATATGAAAGACGTGGGCGAAGAAAAAATTGGCGAGAACAGTGAGGAACTTGAAATTGAAAGCGAGGAGAAAGCGCGGGGCGAGAAGATAGAAATTGATGAAGATCGCCTCCCCTCCCGCGCGATGGCCATCCACGAACATATCCGCCAGGACGGTGAAAAGGAGATGGAGCGCGACGCGATGGCCCTCTTCTGGTCAGCCATCGCTGCCGGACTCTCAATGGGCGCATCTCTGCTTGCGAAAGGGATATTTCATGTGCAGCTGGAGGGTGTACCCGGCGGATTTTTACTGGAGAACCTCGGCTATACCTTCGGCTTTATTATTGTCATTATGGCCCGCCAGCAGCTGTTTACCGAAAACACGGTGACCGCCGTTCTGCCTGTAATGCAAAACCCCACCCTCGGCAATTTCGGTTTATTGATGCGTCTGTGGAGCGTCGTCCTGCTGGGTAATATCATCGGCACGGGCATCGCGGCCTGGGCGTTTGAATACATGCCGATCTTTGATGAACCCACCCGGGACGCGTTTGTGAAAATTGGTATGGATGTGATGAAAAACACCCCGGTGGAGATGTTCTCGAATGCCATCATCTCCGGCTGGATCATCGCCACAATGGTCTGGATGTTTCCTTCAGCGGGGAGCGCCAAAATTGTGGTGATCATACTGATGACCTGGCTGATTGCGCTGGCTGATACCACGCATATCGTGGTCGGTACCGTTGAAATCCTCTATCTGGTCTTCAACGGTACACTTCACTGGAGCGATTTTTTCTGGCCGTTCGCCCTTCCGACGCTGGCAGGAAACATCTGCGGCGGAACGTTTATCTTCGCGCTGTTAAGCCATGCTCAAATCCGTAACGATATGTCGAACAAACGCAAAGCCGAGCTTAAGGCACGTGAAAATGATGATAAATCGACAAAAAAACCGACCTGAATGGTGACTCTTTGAGCAGTCAGGCGGCGATGCGCTTAACGCACAGTGTAAATAAGGCTATACTCGTGCCGCCTCGTCCCCTTAGTTAAATGGATATAACGAGCCCCTCCTAAGGGCTAGTTGCAGGTTCGATTCCTGCAGGGGACACTTTGACTTCCACGCGTTGTTGAACACATTCGCCTGTCCACCGCAGAATTCACTGCGAAGAAGAATCCCGTTTTATTTGAGCGTAACGCGTTGCCAGCTGTTTAAGACGCAACTCCAGCTGGGTCTTTTCGGCTTCAGGAAGCACACCTCCTGTTGGATGCTGTGACAGGCGTCTGAGTTGTTCTTCAGCCGGTATTGTTTGGTTAAATGACTGTATAGTCGAAAAAACCACCGATTTAAGCTCACTCACCGTGATATATTTTCCTTTTTGCTCATCCAGACTACTCAGCCGATGGCTCAGTTGCTGAAGCTTCATCATTCCCTGATACCAGCTGTTCATGGCATCAACAGGCAACGCTGCCGCGCTAAATTTTTGCTGCCACTGCACGGCGAGCGGCTTTGCTTCCTCCGGCCGCAATGTCTGGAGTTGCGCTAACAGCTGAAGGCTGTAGGAAATATTCCAGTCAGGAGGCAATTTATCCAGTCGGGCAAGCTGCTGCTGCGTTTCTGCAATAAACGTGGACGGTAAAGTCCCTCGCTGTGCTAACGCGTCTTGCTGAGCAGGTGTAAGCGCTTCAGGTAACGGTGCCAGCGAGGCAATAGCCTGAGCCGTTAAGGGATCGGGTCTGGACAGAAAGCCCCCTCCCCACGCCACGGCGACGCTGACCACCAGCATAGAACACATCCCGGCGACAAAGGGTTTCCATGGTCTGACAGCCCCATGCGCTGTCGCACGATCCTCTGCATTCGGCTGATTTTCCGGCTGCACAACATAAACCCATTTCACTTCGTCACTCGGTTCTGCCCTCTCCAGAGGTAATTCGCGACCGGGCATTATGCTCGCATTCAAATCTGATGCGTCATTACTGTTTTCCAGCCGTTCGGCATTTGAACGTATCAACGTTCGTAACGTATCGAACTGGCTAAGGTGTTTGAGCTCAAGGCGCTGGAGCACCGCACTCAGGCGGGTAAGCAACGCTTCAGCGCTATACAACTCACTAAGACGGTTGTTGTTGAATGGAAGCATACGCATGCACTGCTGCAGGCGCTGGCTCAGGCTGCTCAGGATTTCCATACGAGCGTGTAGCGTCTTCGGCCAGAAAACGTCCCACTGGTGGCTAATCAGGGCCTCCAGAATCGCCAGCCCTTCGTTCATGCCAGCCAGTCCAGACAGATGAGTCCGGGCAAGGGTGTACCAGGCCGCAGTCTGCAACTCCAAGCCGTTTTGTTCAAACAGAGAGAGACAGAGTCTTTCGACATATTGCCAGTTCACATCCGGGCGAGCAGGATGCGTCAGCTTGCTGAGCTCATCGCGGAGGGCGGTGTAATCTGGCAGCGTACGCGGGTCGCCGCCGGTTTTTAACGTTATATGTGTGGTCATCCTGGAGGGCCTGCATATCCGTGTGGATAATTTCGTCAGTTGATGTGAGGGGCTATTTTGCGTTTAAAAATGCAATGACTCATAAATATCGCTATGGCAGCAGCGCTATAATCAGACCGAAAAACACACCTTCATCCCATAGTTGTCCTGACCGGGATGAGGTATCAGGGGGAGTAAAGAACCAACCTTTTTCGTTCCCCACCCGCATGAACAGGCGTCCTTGAGAAATCACCTTGTCCCCGGAGCAGAAAGTTATCTCGACACAACCTGCGACGCCCAGCCCATACAGAAAGATCGGCATAAATTTGACCGCCCGGCTGTCATAGCGCAAAACGATACCTGAAATCTCAAAAACCCCGCCCTCCACTAGCAGATCCGGAACGGATACGGTCAGTGGCTCCACTTTCAGTCCCGTATCCGTCAGCCACGCGTCCATTTGATCCTGAAGCTGGGCCATTCGCTGGCGAAACTCTGCAATATCAGCCTGACTCTTGCTGATGGCAGGAACAGGTGCAGGTTGGTGTGCCTGCAACTTCTCCAGGAACTGTGATTTTACGGACATGATGTTATTGGACCTTATATGCGGGTTGTTGTGTCGAGATACTGTTGTTGCCTGAGATGCCGCAACAGAACCCGTCCTTCGGGCATAAATTCAGTCCCGTAGCGCACCAGGCCAATCCCTTTAAGTTCAGCATCAATGGCATAGCGCAGTTCACCGGGGACGTTCTGTTCCAGCAGGACAACGGTTATTTTTTTCAGGCGGGGTTCATATTTGAGCAGGACTGCAGACAATGTGCCCATAAGCTCATGGGCCGTTCCCGGCATGCCCTGCAGGATTTTGGTCATATCCGGCAGGCCGTAGTCAGGCAGATGCGCCAGCGTGCCTGCACGACAGTTGAGGATACGTTGCATGTTATCGAGTACGGACAAAATGACCTGGTTCTGCTCGCTGACCTGATGCAGGTCGAGGCCGCCGGTGAAGTTGCCATAAAGTGTTTCATACAGTGAAGGACGGGATGACTCACTCATCTTTCAGCGCCTGCAGGGTCAGCCGGTTGTTCCCCGCCTCAATCACGCGGGCTTTATCCGGATCGAGGTCGTCACGACTCAGCACCACCCGCCAGGTGTTGTTCTCCTGATCTGGTGACATAAACATCCCGGCCACTGCCACGTACTGCGCATCTTTTTCCATTGGCATATCAACCGTTACCGCCCCCCCCGGCTGCAGCCTTATATCTTTCTCCGCCACGAGGTCTGCCTTGACGGCCTGGCTGTCGTCTTTAAACAATGACGGGTAGTCCGTGCTGTCAAAGGTTTTGCGGTCTTTAAGCTGATAAATACGCACCACCGTCGACAGAGCGACACCTCCAGCATTGCTGTTCATGGCTTCACGGGCACGAATATCGAGATGCAGGATCTTCACCTGCTTATAAAAAATCGATTTAGTCACGGCGACAGTGCCGTCCGTAACACTCTGAGTAAGTCCACAGCCAGCCAGCATCAGCGTAATGCCTACAGCCAGCGTAACCAGAGGAAATTTACCAGCGGTAATCGCCATCTTCATCAGTCTCCCTGCGGTGAATGTTTTCCTGTACGCGCTCGTAGCGGCCAAGATTGATGGTTATTGTTTTTGGGTGTGATGTTGTCTTAGCCGCATTCAGCGGTCGCATCACGGCAGTGCGGCCCAGTTGCACTGCACCCGCTTTGGGTTGAGTGCTCATTGTCGCGTCCGGCAGCAGTCTACGGTCGACACACAACTGGAGGCGGACATCCAGGCGAGAGCCAAGATAGACGTGCCATAGCGCCATTAGATCCGTGTAAAGCACCCCGCCGGGCAACCAACCCGGTACTTCCACAGGGTCTGTGGTGGTCAGACGCATCAGCACCTGGCTGTTCACATCGGTGGCATAACTGCCCATCACCGGGCGACGCGTCAGTGTGACAGGCTGGCTAACGCTCATTTTCAAAGGTTTCTTCAGCGGTACCCGACGTCTGTCGTGGTGCCAGATTTTCGCCTGCGTATTGGGTGCCAGAAGACGCACCAGTGAAGCCATGCCTTCCGCAGTACGTCCTGGCAACAACATCACCGGCAGCAGCGCCAGAAAGCGTGAGGCAGGCGCCGCTATACTTTCTGTGCAGCCGTCAATCCCAAGCCCAGCCAAACCCAGCAGATACTGTGAAGTTTTGTCCTTACCGCCTTCTTCAAACGTTGCCGGATACGAATATTTACGCCAGATACGGTAGTACTGAGCAATCAGCCGGTGGTTGAAGATATCGAGGAAGTCCGCGTTAGCTTCGTACCCTTCCCGTCGCTGAGCGATGTCATCGATATAGTGCGTCGGCAGCGGAGACTCAACGCCGTAAAGCCCCATAAAGGTGGTACGGATTGTGGGTGGAAGGTGCGGATGTTCCGGTAGCTCTGCCCCTTTGATTTCAGAGGCCGGGAACCCCATCCCCGAATGGGGTCGGAAGCGAACCGGCTCATGTCGCACCTGCCAGGTGCTGCCGGTGACCGGTTTATCCTGCTGGCTCTGCTCCAGTAGCTGACAGAAACGGTAAAAATTCATGTACGGCAGCCGGTCGCCCAGTTGCGCTATCAGCCTGGCAGACGCGGACTGTGATTCTCTTTCCACCGGATGCATTTTCCTTCTGGCTGAACAATGAGGGTAAGCTGGTTGAACTGGTTCATATCGGCATACAGCGCAAAGAATCGGTTGAGCATTTCACCGAACAGGTAAATATCACCCTCACCGGTGAAGCCGTTGCTGTCGAGGGTTACTTCGATATCCAGCCCCCGCAGCAGGTAGCCCTGTTCAAAGCGTTGAAGGCGATGGTGCTCAACATGCTGAATCGCCTCCAGACGCCGGGTATTCATTTCATCTTCCTGCCAGTTATACAGGGCAAGCGTGCCGCGCAGCACTTCGGCGGTACTCATCATGTTCAGGAAACCGGATCCCAGGTGGCTCAGAACCCGCCAGTGGAAGCGGTCTTCAGAAGGCGGATAGACTGGCAGCGTTGGTTTGCAGAGGTTACGTACTGAAAGTTGCGTACTCACCACCTGCTCACAGCGGTCAAGCAGTGTGCTCTGTAATGCCCGGCGTGGTAACTGACCGTTGGTGCCGGTGATTTGCAGCGACACGGCCTCACGCTCAAACAGGCGGTCATCTTCCCACTGGTGCCCGCCAAGGATAAGCCAGGTGTCATAGAGCCCGGTCACGCTGCGCTTAACGCGGGTGTGGTAATAACGGGGGGGAGCATAACGGCGCATCATCCCGCCCTTGTGCCTGAAGCTGCTAAACGGAACATACTCCGCGTCATTGGTGCGGTTTGAGCCAGTGACTGAATCCACCGAATAAATCTCGGTATGTCCGTCCTGCAGACGTTTTGGACGCAGCAGGTATTCGTTTTCAAGCCCGGTGATGGTGAGCGGGTCAGCCTCCAGCGTAAACAGGTTAATCACCGGCACGCAGTGGAGGCGAACCGCATCATCAGTGACCGGTAGGTCAGATGACCATGGCGTACTGAACACCACTTCAACATCAAAATACTCAGCCCCCGCTGGCGGCGTGATGCCCTCAAGGCCGTTAAGGTGGACAAACATAAACTTGTCGCGGAAGGTGAAATACTCCAGCAGAAGCTGGTAGCCGCTGAACGCGGTATCGCCTTTCGGCCACAGGCAGTCTTCGTCACGAAAGCCGCCCGGTGAGAAATATCCGTCAAGCCGGATACGGTCAGTTTGACCAGGCAGGCGCATATAGAGTGCGGCCTGCCGTTTGGTCAGCATAAGGTGTAGCTGGCTGCTGACCGGTGCATCCGCCCCTAGATAGAGGCTCAGGTCACTGAGGTCCGCATGGGACCAGTCCGCCTGTGTGCTGCAGGCAAAGCGCATTCGCAGTAACGAGCGCCCGTCCGGCTCAGTGGTCATGGTCACCCGAGAGATATTCAGCGGGTTGAGCATCACATCGCGAGTTGTGCGGTAACGGCAGACCGTGTTTTTCGGCCCCACCGGGCGGGAGTACACTTCCAGCCCCGCGGGCATCACCTCTGCCATCTTAACGGTCTGAAGCGCAGGCGTGAACGCGACCACCGAGAGTGACGGAATGGTCCGCAGGTAATGTGGCCAGAGCATACTGACCAGTCCTTCAGTCAGCTCCGGCAGGTCGTCGTCAATCTTTTCGCGAAGCCGCCCCATAGAGAAAGCAAAGCCTTCAAACAGGCGCTCTACATACGGATCGGGTGTGCCGGCTTTATCCAGGTCCAGCATGGCTGCCCGGTCCGGATGGGTCTGGGCAAATTCTTTAGCCGCTTCACGGAGGTAGCGCATTTCCGCGTCGTAATAACGCAGTGTCAAATCTTCCATTTATTTCTGTTCCTGTGCATTTAACCGCAAAGCACGGCGGCACGGGCAGGATCGACGGCGATCAGCCCAGCAAGTAACTGGTCCATTATCGGCGTAAGTCGTGCCTTATCAGCCTCACTGCGGCCGGCTTTCAGGCGCAGGAGTTTCAGATGACGGGCCTGAACCTCAAACAGCAGCTCAGGCTCCCAGTCACTGAGGGTCACTGTACGGGCACGCTCACCCAGTTCGGCAAACAGGTGCACCGCCAGGTCATTTTTACCGTACTGCTCAGCAATGCGCCCCATCAGCAGACGTAACAGCCACTTCTGACGATCGGTGGTCACACCCGGGCGCTTCTGTAGCCAGGCCAGCGCAGTATCAGGGCCCTCACTGTCCGCCAGCACCACGGCTTCTGGCTCCAGCGCCAGAATGTCATCATTGCCAGCAGACATCGGTGTGGATGGGGTGTCATTGCCCCACCCGCCAGTTGTGTCCATCACGCTTTGCTGGATCCAGTTCAGCGTTACTTCATCCGCAAATGGCGTTCCGTCACTGAACGTGAGCGTTTCCAGACCGGACAGGCGGGTCAGCAGCCCTTTCAGGTCAGCGGCAATAATGCCAGCCAGAGTGTCCTGACCTGATTTCGTCAGGGCCTGGTGGATGTACCACTGCAAATCCAGCCAAAGATGATTAGCACCGCGAGAAAAAGTGCTATCTGCCGTTTCAAGCATCTCTACCCAGTTCTGCTGCAGATAGAGACGTTTAAGTAACGCGCGCTGGTCTGCTCTTGGCGGTTCGATGCGGGTACGGCCCTGCGCATCCGGGGCCGGAATTGCCCGCAGGGTATCGTGACGCAGGCTCTTCATCATATGGTGTGCTGACAGCCAGCCGTCCGGCTGTTCACGCAGATATTCGGCGAGCGCGCGGGCCTGTGCCAGCAAATCCTGACCGGAGGTGATACGTCCGATGACCGGGGCATCGTAGTGGCTAGCAGTCGCAGGGGTTTCGCAGGCACTGGCGTTCTGCGGCACAACCGCATCCACACCACCCGCTTTCTGCAAGCGGCTTTCAAGTGCACCATACAGCGTATTGAGTTCCGGTCGGATTTCATCCGGCTCATTTTCCATCAGTTGCTCTATCAACAGCAGTGCCCCGGTGGTACGTATCGCATCGTTCCTGACCACTTCGGGGTACAGGGAAAGAGAATCAGTCATTCGCGATCCCGCAAGCCATTCCAGTGCCGCCTTACGGCTGCGCTCACGCTGTGGATGCAGTTGTGTACCAAAGCGCTCCAGCAAGCCGCACAGCAGTTCAAGTCCTTCAGCGAGCCCCTGCTCACCTTCGCCGTGCAGCTTTGCCCAGCAGTAGTAGGTGGCCACACGGATATCTTTGGCGGTCGTGGTCAGAAGCTTCTCTGCAAGCTGGCAGATAAGTTCGGTATCTGCACCTGAGAGTTTGTTGACCTCCTCACGCATCTGCTGAAAGTCATCGTCATAACCCGGGTCGTCACCCTGAGGTGATGGACCGGACAGCGGCTGCAGCCAGCTATCCCAGAGCCTAACCCGCTCACGGCTGGCCGCAAGGAGCGGTTCCTGCTCAGTCTGGCAGGCGCGGAGTAAAGCGTTGAGCGTGCTCATCAATATACGTCCTCTGTATCATTGCTTGCGCTGGCGACCTGGTCTGATGCTGCCACGCCTGTCGTGCTGAAGATGGTCTCTGGCAGGCGGAAATTACGCAGCTTCAGCAGCGCCAGCGGGCCCTCTCCCGCTTCGGTACGCAGGGTGTAATTGAGTTTGCGACCGTCCTGTGCCATCCAGCTCAGGCTGTAGCTGCTACCCACGCCCGGATAAGCACTGATGGCGGCTTTGTCGAGCAGTCGGATCCAGCCCCAGGCGCCGGGAATATCCGCATACTGACGGGTGCCTGCCTGGGTGCTTATCCAGCTCAGGTTCGCACCAGGAGCCTCAGTATCCGCAGGCCAGGTGAAGCGCTTCCAGGCTGGCATCTGGTTAACGTATATCAGCTTCTGGCTGTCGATAATCATGGTGGTCTGCATCACGCCATCGGCAGTACCTGGACGTAGTTCGAAGTTCATCCCGGCATTGCCTTCGGTGAAGGCCACATCCGAGATATGACTCAGGGTGTTAATGGCATTGAGGAACTCTGGGTTAAAGGCCAGCCCCTGCGAGTTGATGCTGTCCGGCACCCAGTGGTTTCCTTCTTTGTGCAGCACGCCTTTGAGACGGGTCTGCAGGAACTGAGCGATACGCCCGGAATCCGCGTTGAGGTATTTGGCCAGCAGCGGCAACGAGACATCACTGCTTGAGTTGTTAAACGGATAGCGGCTACCAAAGGCACTGTTCCACTCAGCCACTACCGCCTGCTGCCACTGGGCATTGAGGCTGTCGGCCGCAGGGGTCAGCACCTGCTGCCAGGCCTGCTCCATTGGATTCACAAACACCGTTCGGCCAAAGCCGCTCCACTCCTGCCCCAGACCGGCGGCAGTAAGGCTGCCGTAGTCGCGGGTTTCGGTCAGGTCCACAGCTTTACCCTGAAATACGGTCTGGGCAATGGTCTGGGTCATCGCCTGCGGGTCGGCGGCATTGGTCACCTGCTGCAGACGCAGACGTACCTGCGTCACGCGGGTCAGATATGACTGCAGGCTCAGTTCCTGTGCTCCCGTGCGATTTTTGTCCATCAGCGCCAGTACCGGACCAAAGGTTGCATCCAGTGGACCGTGAACGCCGGTACTCTGGTCAATGGCATCCTTATTGTCACCGCCCAGCAGATTTTTGGCTGATTTCACCAGTGAATCTGATATCGCTTCGCCTGTCTGTCCGGTACGCCCCTGAACATTCAGAGTGTTCATCAGCGCCACCAGAGGCGACTGACGCACGTCGGCCATCAGGGTCAACTGGTCAATGGAGTCCGACATCGTGGTGGCCTGGTTCCAGCGCAGGCTGTTGAGGAATTCCAGCCAGGCGCCGCCAAAATCGGCAAAATAACGCTCCGTCAGGCGATTTTTAAGTGCTTCCGGGGAGATTTCATCCCGCTTATTGACCGGACGTTTGCTGTCCGTCAACACCCAGTCGAGCTCGTCCCGGCGCGCCTTCACCACCTTCTCTATGGCAGGCTGGACGGCCTGCTCCCAGGCCTGACGGGTAAACATGCCTGGCACGATCTCAGTGGTGCTGAACAGGCGGGCAGCATCGGTATCGCCGGTCATGTCTTCGAGACGCATATCGACATACAGATGCGCCACCTGTGATAGCATTTTCTGGTACAGGGTCGATTCGCTATTACGCACGCCCATCAGGCGAACCAGCAGGGAACGCGCCTGGCTGACCATGTTTTCATCAGCTCGCAGTTTCCACTCAGGATGTGTGACCAGTTGTGCACCATAAAACGACAGCAGCGACGGGGCCACGCCTAGCCAGATACCGTCCTTCACACCGTCACGCTTCGGCCAGTCCCGCAACAGCGCAGAGCTGAACCAGGCGGCATCCATATGCTCAGGACGCGACAGCATCAGGTAAAGTTTCAGCTGGTCATAGGTCGCTTTTGCCCTCTGCTCGCGCAGAGGGCTATCCGGAGGCAGCGCGTTAAAGACACTGACCTGCTTCTGCAGATGGTCTGCAGCCACATTCCGTAACAGCGGCAACGCGCTGTCCTGATAGCGTGGCCAGAGTGCGGCCAGCAGGGCGTTATTTTGGCTCAGCCCGGCCTTTTCGTACCACGGCACACCATGCTCAGAACGGTACTGCAGACGGGCCAGCGTTTTCTGAAGTTCAGACAGCGCGTGCAGACGCTGCTCCAGGGGCTGATTCTGTCGAGCGGCAAGTTCGGCCCGAGCATTCGCACCGTCTATCTGGATGCGGTTGGTGACATACGCGATGCTCATCCACATAGCCCAGCTCACCATCGTGAGCGCAGCAGCAGATGCCATTACCTTGCGCCATGGAATACCGGGCTTGCGAGGACGCAGCCCGGCAGGAAGCGTCCGGACTGATTCAGGCAGAACATCCCAGCGCTTATCCATGCCCCAGTGGTGCGGCACGGCACGTTCGGCACCGGCAGAGGGCTGACTGAACACCACACCGACCAGCGGCAGCGGGCGGTACGGGTTGAGCATTACCGACAGCGGTGCGGTCACACTCTCCGGCTCACGAATCAGCTGGTCGGCAAGCGTCAGCAGGAAGTTATGTTTCACTTCACCGCAGGTCTGCTGCAGACCCTGTGATATCAAATCTGGCGTCAGGGCGGAGAGTTGTTCTGCCAGCCCTTCGGTACGACAACCGGCAGGCAACAGACAGCCGGTCGCCTGCGTAATGCGCCCTTCCGGCTTACCGGCGCGCGGGTGCAGGGACCAGACGTAGAGAGGAAGTTTCCAGCCAAGCGTTTCCATACGCGCGCTGATGGCGTGAGACAGGGAATCCATGGTGCTTTCAGACGGAACCGGTAGCGGCTGTTCCAGACCAGGTGCTGAGAGCTGGTCAAAGGCCGAGGTGACCCACACCAGACCATCCACCGGACGGCGGCGCAGTTTACGCAGCGCGGTCAGCCAGGCACTGTCGGCTGGAGTATTGAGGTCACCGCCCCATAGTAACAGCGTGCCGCGATCTTCCTGCCAGAGCTGAGCTGTAAGACCGGGGGTCAGTTGTTCCACCTCAGAGACGGTACCAGTGAGCAGCAGGATGCGTGTTTTACGTCCCCAGCGCCGACCGTAGAGGTTACGCATGGCGTCACGGATTGTGTCGACGGTGACGTTACGGGGGGCAGTCTGCTCAACACGCCCCTCATCGACGGGCAGAACATTTTTGCGTTTTGCCTGAAAGCGATGCCAGCCCTGTTTAATGGCAAGCGTAATGGTTTTGCCATGGCGCAACAGCATCAATAAAATCAGGGCACCGGCAATGACTAATCCTTTATGTAACGGAGTATGCAGCCCCATTTGATCGCCAAAGTGCCAGATACCCCAGGCAATTCCGCCTGCTAAAAGCGCTGAGAAGCCCAGCCTTCCCCAGCCTCCGCGCCATGCTGAATCACCCGTGATCATCGTTTCGGCTCCCTGTTTGCACTGTATTAATAAATTTCTGCTCACCATCTGTAGAAAGCATCAGACAGTCTGCTTTTTGTATGTTCACGATATCGCTGGCGACTGCTGCCATTATCCATGGAGAAAAGGGGCCGCTGAGCCCGGCATATTTTTCCAGCCAGTGGAGTTGTTCAGGTTTCCAGTGACCGCCATAATCCTGTGTCGCTGCGAGCAAATCAGAAAATGCCTTACCCCATTCCACTCTGTCGCCGACAATACTGGCGGTGGCACAGGCCTGAGTTTGTGTTGAGAAAAATGTATCCAGCGATTTTTCTGAAATCGCCATATCAAAAGCCATTGGCCGCAAAAGACGGGCATTAAGCGAAAGATTATATTTTGTAGCGACATCATCGGAGGTCAACAACAGGGTTGCGAGTGCATCACTGTACGCGTCCCGTCCCCGTGTCTGGTGAATAAGGATTAAATCCACTTCCAGCGTTGGTGATTTAATTCGCTCATCCAGTGAGAGGAAGGTCTTTGAAGTAAGAATCGTCAACTGTGGAACAGGGAGATCCAGAATAGCTGCCTGCCAAGCCTGCGTAAAAGCATCCTGAAATACCTGTATGTCATCGTGGAAATCTGTCAGTAGCGTGACAGCGGGTACCAAATCTAAAGGCAACTTTGCCAGCACAGGACTTAACCCGGTCAACAGAACTGAAAAATGTGTCTCATGATCTTGCAGACAAATTCGTCGGGTCAGAGATGTGCTCTGCTCCAGCGTGGGCGGGGCTGCAATAAAATTTTGCGGTGTCAGATTTGCAGGGAGCATTACACCGCTGTGTAACACTGCGATATTGCGTCCAGACCACGCCATCCACTGTTGTTGCGCAAACTCTGCCTCGTTGGTTTCAAATTCGTGTCTGTCAAAAGCATTGTTATAGATCCAGCCACGTAGACACAAAAAGAAAAACCAGACAACTGCAGGGCCTGAGGTGACAGCCCAAAGATTAAATGTTTGAAGTGGCCCTGCCAGTTTATTGGCATGCAGGACAAACAGCAGTACACAACCGACCAGCGCGAAAACCCCCAACATCATCCACAGGATGAATGAAGGTTCTTCAGGCTTAGTCGATATTATTGATTTCTGACGCTCCCAGCTCATTACTTATCCTATTACACAATCCGGTGCACTGGAGATCACCTGACAACCGCACTCACAGTGGCAACCATCCACAACCACGGCTTTACCGTCAGAGATCCATTCAGGCGATCCTTCAATAATGGCATTAATGCCATGCCCCACTATTGGGCAACTGACCTTATCACCCACGAGGGCAACAATTTTTCCATTTACTACCATTGTTGATGAGGCAGAAATAACCTGGCCGCCATGCGTGGTTTTATCACCAATCAATACAAAGCCTTTAGACATAAGAGACCTATTAAATAATTTTAATGCAATGCATGCATCTCACCCAATAAATCAAAGCCAAATAACGCGCATCCATATCCGATAGCACATTTATTTTACAAGTTCCCAAGTTTCCCCTTCCGGTTTCTTATACCATTTTTCTTCTCTCTTATTTACGCTTGGAATGTATCCTGGATTAACAAAATTATAGACAAGCTTTTTGCAAATGCTGTAATCAACATACTGCTTATAGTCGGTTATAACTGGTTTCAAGCCTGTCATTTTTTCATGCTCTGCAATATAGGCAGACAGCATTTCATCATGCAATTCATTAGTATAATACTTTGATTGCCAACATTGATTTATAAAGGCCCCAACATTAAATGTTAAGGGGTGTATTATATACCCAGTATCATCGCTACTTGATGGAGGGTTATACCCATTCGCATACATCGGAGGAAGACAAGATGTGAGCCCGAACACAATCAATAGAGCGTAAAATGCCTTAAATATATTACATTTCATATTTCACCTTATTTTAGAACAACATGATCAAACCTCGTGCAAGCCAAGATAAATAGCATTGGCAACTATGGATTAACTGCATGGGCACTCAGCAGGCAGAGTTCGTAATAATGGGGTTATTTTAGTGAGTGATCACCAAGACCCATAAGGATATTTTTTCCCATTTATAAATTTCATTATACCCTCGCTATATTTATATCCATTAGGAAAGTTCGTTTCACCTTTGCACATGTCAAGGTCTTTACCTGAAACAGTCGTTATTTTTGTATCATTCAATGAGATGTCCGAATGGCCATATTGTCTTAGCCAGACTCGTACTTTCCCCTCCGGGGCCAACCCTATCAGCATCGTCTGTCGGTATGCATTTTTCCCAGGTTCTAAGACATCAGGGTAAGGGCTAATCATTTTAGCCCATGTATCATGCGTAAAAATAAAGTTGACTGATATGTTTTTTATCGATAATTGAATCCCAGCAGAATATCATTATCTGTGTCAACCTGTTGGCTTTATTAAATTGTGTATTGCCCGCAGAGTTACGTTCACTCCATTTACCTACACTGCTCCCTTGTGGCTGATCGATAGTCCGATACGTCAATGCATAACCATCAACATCCAACAGTTTTAACAATGTAACATGTGCTGGTAAATCTTTAGGGGTAGTAAAAGCGAAATACCATTTATCCCATGGTGTTTTTAGACTTTTAGGTTGTTCACTGGCACAGGCGTTAGCAAAACCCACAAGAAATAAAACCGGAGTTATTCTGCTAATTGTTTTCATGATTTTCCTCCCTGCACGCCCCAGGCTACACGAATACAATATATTGAAAAACTAAATATTATTGTGCATTTACCAGTTCCCATAAGGATACTTTTTATCTTTAATAAAATCAGGGGTTTCTCCATAGTAAATATATCCATCAGGATGCCCTGTAACCCCTTTGCACATATCAAGGTCTTTACCTGAAACAGTCGTTATTTTGATATCATTTAATGGGATATCCGAATGGCCATATTGCCTTAACCAAACCCGTACTTTTCCTTCCGGCGCTAATCCTATTAAAATCGTTTGCCGATATGCACTTTTCCCAGGTTCTAAAACATCAGGATAAGGAGCGATCATTTTATCCCATGCATTTTGGGAGAAAAATAGAGTTGATTGATATGTTTTTTTATCAATAATTGAGTCCCAGCAAAACATCATTATTTGCGGCAACCTGTCGGCTTTATTAAACTGCGTACTCCCCGCTGAATTCCGCTCGCTCCATTTTCCGACACTGATGCCACGCGGCTGATCAATAGTCCGATATGTAGACGCATACCCATCAACATCCAACAACTTCAATAGCGTAACCTGTGCCGGTAAAGCTTTTGGAGTAGTAAAAGCAAAGAACCACTTGTCCCAGGGAGTTTTGAGACTGTTAGTTTTCTCACTGGCACAGGCACTGGCAGAATTCGCAAGTAATAAAAGCGAAATAATTCTGGCGATAATTTTCATGATTTTCTTCCTTGCATATTCCAGACAGCACGAATCCAACCGGGGTTAGGACGATTGATAAAACAAAGTAAATCAGACGATTTGACTGCCCCATAAATAGTTTTCACTTTATCTCCATCCAGCCAGACCTCTTTAACAACTACAGGGTTCCAGTGAGCGGAGCAGTGAATATATTTGCCAATCAACTTTAATTCCGGTGAGATAAAAGGCGTCGGTACACCACCACCTCTTACAGTCTTTCCCTGGTCAATTGCTTTTTGACACAACGGCTCAAGCTCAGGAGGAAGTTTCATATCTGGTGATAAAGGGTCGTAAGCCTCAAAAATCCCTCCAGCTTCTTGAGCCGCATCCAGCATCACCCGTAAACTAACTTTGCTCCAGTCATTAGTAACTACCCTCTCAATAGTAACTGCCGCCCCAACACGCTTTTGTGTGATGCCGCCGCGTTTTTTATCCTCGTTAACAAGATAGTCGTACCAGGTTTCTGTCTTTACTTCACCACTTGGAATGATCGCACTTAATGCTGGCAGGCTCTCTAAGTCAGGTATTTCAGCCGCTGAAAGCCGGTAGATATCAGTCACTTCAGAAGGAATACTTTCACTGACAGTTTCATTTTGGGGCTGGGTCAGAAAAAGATATTCCTTTTCCTTCGGATTATAGCCACCGCCGATATCGGAATGTGCTCCCGGCAGAGCCAGTTCCGGCCACGATTCCTTAATGCTGTTAAGGCTAAAGTTGTAGCGGCACTCATGCATTGCCGTGATCTGAAAGACTTTCTGTGCAATATCTGGAGGCAGATCCAGCTCAACGCCGGGGTTCACACCACTATGAACATCAAAGAGATTACTTACTGTACCTACTGCGCACACGGTATCAAATAACCCCAGAAAGCGGGTCTCACCTGCAGGTTTCCCATGCTGATTTCGACCACCAAGCCCTTTCGTTATGGCCTGCTGTATGGCTTTATCATTGTTTCTTACACGATTAACAAAGTGGCGAGCCGCCGCCGCACCGCGACTAAAACCAAAAACATCAAACTGGATTTTCTCAATTGCAAAATTTTGCCCTTGGTTAAGAACCAGGAATTTCGAAATTTGTTCAGCAATAAGACCAACACCTTCATCAGATTTATCAACGACGCCATAAAACCAACCGCCTGTCCCCATACTTATCGAGCTATCGCTATTACCTTTATCGGTACCGATTCCCTGTACATAGACTGCTCGTTGATAAACTGTTTGTCCCTCAATCACTTCGTCATTTGTGGCGTAAAGTGTATTAAGCCAGTGGATGTTAGAATAATAGCCAATATAACTCCCCGCATTATCAAGATTTTTCCCTAGTTTTTTGGCGCAGGCTTCAGCGTCTTCTGGCTTCATTCCAACGTCAAGATGAGAACAGGACTCCAGGATGCGATTCTGGGTATTAAACGCATTATTCCCTGTACCATCAAAAAACATCCCGATCGTGATAGTTATCCCCGGAACGGGTTTTCGTTTGCAGACAACTATTTTCTCGGAAATATTAACATCAGTGAAATGATCGCACTCACTGGCTTCCCATGCATGGTAATCACTCATGCTTCTTCACTCCCTGTAGCTGAATTGCCGGTTCCAATGATCTCAATTTTTAATTTACCGGGCATTGAGGTAAAAACTGGCAGTGTTTTGCCATTAGCATCTGAAATTCCATGGAATACCTGCCCGTCAGCTGTCGTTACTTTATATTCAGTCTGAGGGATGATTTTCCCTTCTTCGTCAGCCAGAGAGTAAACTCCACCATACCCTTTTGGAAATTCAGGAGCAGGTGTGTTCAGCGAGGCTGCTCCCATTTTCTGAACATTGGCACATTTCAGTAAGATATTCCCTGGGCAACCTAACTCAATATTTCCGCCACTTAACTTGATATAGGCCCCACCACAGTTAACTACCAGTTCTGTTGCTGCTGTAATTTCAATTTTGCCTTCGGCACTCGTTACCGTAACGTCTTTCTTGGCGATAGCGTCCAGTGCATCATCCTGCGCCTGGATTTCGACTTTGCCCTTCGCCGCAAACAGCTTCATACCCGCCTGACGGGCCAGCATACTGATAGCTTCACCTGCCGCCACCGTGAAGCGCTTCATCGCACTGATATCTGCATTGTTTTGCGCGACGATCCCCACGCTGGCACTTCCCGAGGAAACCCGTACACCTTCCGGGCTGCTGATGCTAACTCCTTGCGGTGCATTCAATACCATTCCCGGCTGTGCCAGTTCCGTCAGTGCATCCGTCAGCATTTTCTGACTCTGTATATCCGCCGGATACGCCTGAGCGCTTTCTGCCGCACCTGAAAGGCTTCTGGCAATACTTAACGCATTTTCAAGCTGCGCTACAGCCTCTTTCATGGAAAGCATTTTGTCACTGGCAGATGGTTGTTTGTCCGCACTAATAAATACACCAGCTCCGCCACGAACGGCCACCCATTTATCGGTGCGTAACTCAGCACCTTCGCCACGAAGAATGCGGGAAGCATCTACATTGTGGCCTAAGTTGAGTTGGGTCTTTCCACCATACTCTGTACTGAGCTTGACATGCTCTTCGCCGCGCTTGTCCTCCATCCGCAGCTTGTTCAGGCCAGCTGTGCGGATAACATTGCGCGTGCTGTTGGCCTCAGTGACGTGGTCGACGTGTCGGGAGTCGTGAAGGGCATGGGCTATATACGGCCTGTCCGGGTCACCTTCGTGGAAAGCAATGGCGACTTCAGTACCATGGATCAGCGGGAAGTGGAATCCGTATTTGTCCCCACCATAAGGCTTGGCAAAGCGCACCGGCATGCTTTCCATACCCTGCTTTTTATCATCAAGGTCGGCATCAAACTTCACCCGGTACATGCCGGATGCATCCTGCCAGGCGTAGATGTCGTTATCTTTGGCACTGGTCACACGCGCCATCAGAGTGCCGCTGACCACCGGACGCTTTTTCGCGGCTGGACGCCAGCATCTGTTCTCGTAGTACGGCATCGCTACCCATGTCACTTTCAAGGCATTCTTACGGCTGCCGTAGTAGCCAGTGCGGATAATAACAACACCATTCTCCGTTTCACGGGGGAGTGTCGGCGAGATAGCGGTTTCGGTAATGGTAAGAACCTGCGCCGGGCCCAGGGTATGGTCCGTACTGCTGCCAGTCACTGTAGTCTGGGCGGACAAAAAACGTTCATGCTCCAGACGAGCCCAGAAGTTACCGGTTTCGGTTGCAGGGGTAATTTTGTCACCCCGTTCGAGATGACGCGGACGATAGTGATACACATCACCATAAGTGATACCGTCACCGTCGCCCCGGGTCATGTCTGCCGGGACGGACGTCAGAATATTCTGCGCTTCACGATGGTTATAGTCGCTGGCGGTGACCGAACGTTCCACCACGTTGTGCCAGACCTGGATATCCCACACCGAGTCAACGGCATTGTCATTGGTGCCTGAAGGGCTGTTAAGTGGCAGTTTTTTATCGAATGTCCAGGCGCTCTGCTTATCCGCAAAGTGCACCACTTCAGTCTGGGTATCCGGTTGCAGGGTGAAGAAGTAAAAAATCCCCACCTCAGCCAGCAGACGTTCGATAAACGCGAGGTCACTTTCCTGGTACTGATTTATCTGTTCCCGTTTTGGGTAGGTTTGTTTAAGCTTGAATTCATATTCCCACCTCTTCAAACCATGCTCGCCAAGAATTTGCTCTACCACTTCCGGCACTGATTTGTTGACGAAGAAACGGTGAGTACGAAACTGCTTATCCAGTAAGGATATAAAAGGTTCCAGAATAATTTCATACGTAACCTGATCGCGTGAACCGGCCAAGCGTCGGAAATTTGTCACCACACCATGAACAATTTTACCGACAACAGAATCTAATAATTTCCCCACCCCCATGCTCAGCGTAGCGGTTTTACTTAACATCATTTCAGCCGTAAGATCCGGATGTGAACTGGTAAAACGAATGGTGTAATGATAGAGAGCACTCATTTGTTCTAAACCATCAAAACGTTCCACATCCAATGGATAAGGGCAGGAAGGAATATCCAGTTTATAGCGATTAAGGATACCCTCTGTCATTTTAAATATATTTTCCATTTCTATAATTCCTGTCCTGGGTTAGAATGATATTAAATAGAACCAAACTCAACAAATATGATGAATACTATCTATAATGTTCCCATTCATCATAAATGTATTTCAAGGCGAATTTATAAAGTCCATAACCTATGAGAAAGGCTACTATACTTACCCCACCTAGAATAAAGCGGTAAGGATTGGCTGAAAAAAAGAAACAATAGAAAGAGTAAATCATACTGATAGTTCCTAGCGTCATTCCGATACTGGCTACGATCCGTGAAACAATGATAAGTATAAAATCTTTTATATTCATAAACCTCCAAAGAAGTATTCGCAGACATTATTAAACTCTTCAGGATTTATCTTTTCAATTTCACAAGCCGTCTCATAAGGCCTAACAATGTCCTCAACAAGATAATAAAAAAGATCAAAATCACCCATACTGTTTAATTTCTCATACATTACGGGGTTTCTTTCACGCAAGTACCGTGATGTATAAATAGATCTTGATGCTTCAGCACCAACTCCCAATACACCACCAGCAACAGAACCAGAAAAAAAGGCACCAACTCCTTGAGATATAATCGCCCTTCCGAGGTTAAGCCCCGTAAACTGCGAGAACATCATTTTACCCATAACACTTCCAGATATATTTCTTGAAAAATGCGAAATTTTATGTATGTCTACATGAGAAACAAAATCATCTATAAATGGTTTAATAACCTTATAAATAACCTCATCGTTAAAAGTTACTTTTTTAACCAGTGCTACTAACCGAAATTTATCATCCTGATTCTCTCTGCGGTGTTCCGTATCTATAAAATCATAGCCAAGATAGGCAAGGCTGACGGGTAAGGAAATAACACCTTTCGCCACAGCACCGATAAACCCAGACCCATCGATATGAATGGCCTCAAGCATATCTCTGGCAATCTCTTTTGCGCTGTCCATAATTGCTACCCTTTAGATAAACTAGTTAATCAAACGCCAGCACAATCCCTTCTTCGTCATCCCAGCCCAGCGTCAGGCTGTGTGGCTTCTGCTTCGCGGGCATGTGCGTGAGCAGCTGCTGGCTCAGCACCGGCAGGATTTGCTGGTTCAGCAGGCTGTCAACGTTGCGTGCGCCGGTGTCCGGCAGCAGACAGGCGGCAGTCAGGGCGTCATACAGGCTCTCATCAATGTGCGTGGACAGGCCGTAGTGTCGATGCAGGCGCTTGCTAACCTGTAACAGCTTCATTTCCACGATGGTACGCATGGCCGCTTCCGCCAGTGGACGGTAAATGACGGTCTGGAAGCGGGCCAGCAACGCGGGCTGGAAGTGGTCACGCAGGATCGGACGCAGCAGCTCGTGGAGATCGCCTTCGCTGGCCTCCGGCTGTTCGTCGATCAACTGCATCAGGCGATCGCTGCCGAGGTTAGAGGTCATCAGAATAACCGTGTTACGGAAGTCGATTTCACGCCCTTCGCCGTCGCGCATAAAGCCGCGATCAAAGACCTGGTAGAACAGGTTCATCACGTCGCGGTGGGCTTTTTCGACTTCATCGAGCAAAACCACACTGTACGGTCGCTTGCGCACGGCTTCGGTCAGGATCCCCCCCTGACCATAACCGACGTAACCCGGAGGCGAGCCCTTTAGCTGGGAAACCGTATGCGGCTCCTGGTATTCTGAGAGGTTAATCGTAATAAGTGACTTCTCGCCGCCGTACATGACATCGGCCAGCGCAAGCGCGGTTTCGGTTTTCCCCACCCCGCTCGGTCCCACCAGCAGGAATACGCCCTGCGGGCCATTCTCGGAGGTGAGACCCGTTTTTGCCGCACGCAAACGCTGGGCGATGGCCTCGAGTGCTACATCCTGCCCGACCACACGTTTACCCATTTCATTTTCCAGGGTCAGCAGTTCGATCTGCTCATCTTTCATCAGCGATGACAGCGGAACGCCTGTCCAGTCAGCAATCACGTTGGCAACGGTGCGCACGTCCACATCCAGCGAGAGCAGCGGGTTGCTGTGCTGCATGCCGTTCAGTTCCTGCTGCAGCACGTGCGTCTCGCTCTGACGGGAGATGTCCTGGCGGCTTTCCAGCAGTTGTTCGGTGAGTTTCAGTTCCTGCCCGTATTGAGTTTCAAGCTCGTCGAGAGCAACGATAAGATCGTTCTCTTCCTGCTCAATGACGGTCAGGCGTTCACCATGGCTCTGATTGCCGACAGCAATATCTTCCAGCAGTGCCTGCTTCTCCATTTCAAGAGAGGTAATCTGCGAGCGAATGCAGGTCAGCTGTTCCGGCACCGTGTCGAGGCTCATCCGGACGCGCGCTGCGGCGGTGTCGAGCAGATCAACCGCCTTGTCCGGCAGCTGGCGGCCCGTCAGATAGCGGCGGGAAAGCGTAACAGCAGCGCGCACCGCATCGTCGGTAATGTGCACGTGATGGTGCTCGGCGTAACGAGATTTCAGACCACGGAGCATCAGACAGGCTGTGTCGTCGTCAGGCTCATCGACTTTTACCATCTGGAAACGACGCTCCAGGGCCGCGTCGCGTTCGAAGTACTGCTTGTACTCGCTCCAGGTAGTGGCCGCAATAGTACGCAGTTCGCCACGCGCCAGCGCCGGTTTCAGCAGGTTCGCTGCATCGGCGCCCCCCGCCTGGTTGCCCGCGCCGATGATGGTATGCGCTTCATCAATAAATAGCAGGACCGGGGACGGGGATTGCTGCACCGCATCGATGACGTTTTTCAGCCGCTGTTCGAACTCGCCTTTCACGCCTGCACCGGCCTGCAGCAGGCCCAGGTCAAGGGTACGCAGAGTGACCGTTTTCAGTGATTCAGGCACATTACCCTCAGCAATACGCAATGCCAGACCTTCAACCAGTGCGGTTTTCCCCACGCCCGGCTCGCCGACCAGAATCGGGTTGTTTTTGCGGCGACGAGAGAGGATATCCACCATCTGACGGATTTCTGTGTCACGGCCAAACACAGGGTCGATCTTCCCTTCCTTCGCTTTGGCGGTGACATCGAGGGTGAATTTATCCAGCGTGTTCTGCAGCGCAGGGCTCAGTTCCCCCTCTTTCATTTCCACACCAGCCGGACGCCCGACAAACTCCACCTCACCACCGTGGTTCTGTGCCAGCTCGGCTTCGCGCTGCATTTCCGGACGCTCATCCGATTGCGCATCCAGCAAAGGTCGCAGGCGCTCCAGCTGGCTTTGAGCAAGCGTTAATAACGGCCAAAGGCCGTCACAACGTGCCAGTTTTGGTTTTTCCACCAGGGCCATCAGCAGATGGACGCTGCGAATGTGCTCTTCGCCATTGAGTGAGGCAAGTAGCCAGGCTTGCTGCATCAGAGTCTGGATGTCATCAGAGAGCTGGGGCCGATGGCGCACGGATCGAGGTTGTCTGTCGAGCCAGCCAAGTAAATCCTGCCAGATGCCATCCATATCCCATTCATAGCGACGCGCCAACACCGTCAGGTCACCTTCCCCTTGCTCCAGCAGCTTCAGCAGCCAGTGCTCCGGCAGAATTTCGGCATGGGCACGGGTCTGACAGAGCGAAGCTGCGCCTTCCATCGCTCGGGCACAGTAAGGGTTCAGACGACGTAACAGGATGGCTGGATTTTCCATGAGATTCTCTCTTTGTCGGTTCCTGGACACGCTACCGCCCCTCGCTGTTCACCAAAGCGCATAAGGTCAGGCAGGCAGATTGTTTTTTCTTTGCTGAGTGTCCGCATCTCAGGCACTCAGCAAAAACTGCGGACAGGAAACCTGCCCGCATCAGGATTACGCCGTGGCGCGTTCGTTCCAGGAATCGGAATGAATGATGTTGCCGTCTTTGTAGGTCCAGGTGATTTTTTCGTAACGCAGTTCAACGCGTTCAAGGTGGTTGTGCTTCTCTTTAGAAGGATCCTTGATGTCATACATTTCAGGATTCACTTTCACTACCTTCACGTTTTCCAGTTTGGTGTTGAAGTACTCCACTTCCTGGCCCGCGTCGTTGATTTTGTACCACTTGAATTCAGCAGATTTCAGGGTCTGACCGGTGGTCACCGCCTTGTACAGATACGGGCTGGAAGAATCGATTTCCTTCGTGAACAGGAACGGCGTGTGGATGCGGGTGCCGGTCAGCTTGCCGGTGTTGTTGTCGGTTGGGATGTACAGGTTATGCTCCTGTGCAACCACTTCGATGCTGCCTTCACGATCCTGAACGTCAACAGACCCTTTGATGTCCGCGCCGCCGTCGTCCTTCAGCCAAAGATAAACAGGAATTGCCATGGAATTACTCTCCATTGTGTAGTGAAGCGCCATCATCCTGCGATGGCGCCGGGTGTTTGCCGGGTATCTGACAGGCATTCGCCTGCGGTACCAGACTGATTTCGACACGGCGGTTGAGCGCACGCCCTTCCAGGGTGTCGTTGGTTGCGACAGGACGGCTTTCGCCATAGCCCTGCACCGCAAAACAGCTTTCGGGCACGTCGCCCGTGTCCCTCATCCAGTTGCGCACCGCTTCGGCGCGTTTCAGAGACAGCGTCTGGTTCAGCTGCGGATTGCCGGTGTTATCGGTATGCCCAGACACGACAATCAGCCAGCCCGGTTTCGCTTTGATGCCAACCAGTGAATTCACCAGCATCCTGGTGGAACCCGCATTCAGCACGGACTTGCCGGAATCAAACAGCGACATGCTGTCGAGGCGAATGGTTTTCGGTCCCTGGATGATTTTCTTAATGACCGGTGGAGGCGGTGGCGGAGGTGCCCAGTCGCTGAGAGCGGCCTCAACGTGCGGAACCAGGCGCAGCCCCTGATATAGTCCCAGGCGATAACGTAGTGGTTCCCCACGACGCAGCCAGTCGTCGAGCAACGCACTATCAGCCCGCAGGCGCTGCTGCGCATGCAGTTTCGGTTCAACAGGCTTACCGCTCAGTTGGTGATACAGTGCAAGATGATCGCCAACGTTACGGATGAGGCGCTGGTTGTTCATCCAGGACGCCAGCATCGCCAACGCAAGGAAAATGCCCCCGAGTAGCCCGGCATAACCCCAGAATACCTTCCGACGGCTAATACCATGTCGGCGTGGTAACGCTGGCAGAAGCAGTTCAGGTAGCGGCAGTGGCTCTGTGGTCACGGCCGCATCCGGTGGCAGAGCCGTCAAAGAGGTAACGTGCTGTTGCCAGAGATTGCCCGCGATACCGTTCACTCGCACCATGCACATGCCCTGCACACAGGGCTTCATCACGGGTAACTCACCCCGCTGTACCGACAACAAGTCATTCACCGCGCTTTTCTGCCAGGCAAGCAGACTGTCCAGCCACAGTGCCTGACTCAGACGGGAAAAACGTCCGTCTGACCCAGTATCCCGGGCCCACTCCGTCAGTGACACATTGCCCTGACCAGGCTGATAGACCTGAATACCGCTCCGCTGGCTTACCGTGGTAAACCAGACAGGCTCGGCTTCCGCATACGCCGCCGGTGGTGAAACCCAGGTTACGGTCCACAATGGAGGGAGCGTGTCGAATGCCGCACGACACTGGACGACAGCACGCTGCCAGCCCCGAAGAGACTGGGTAAAATCATCGCTGGATATGTGCTGCTCAGGCACAACCGCCAGCATGACCGAGATTTGCGACACCAGAGCCGGGCGCACCAAACTCAGGTGCTGCGCAAAGAGCGGTAGTTGCTCTGCATCCTTTACCCACAGATACCAGCCCTGCCGGGTTTCCCGGTGACGGGTTCCGGACACAAAGAGTGGAGCGTTATCACCACAGACAAAGATAACTGCCCCCTGAAAATCTTCCGGCGGCAGGCTTTCATCCACGATCTCACGAACAGCGGTTGCCCTCGCCAGAGAACCCCGACGCTGGCACCAGAAAATAACTCCGGCCGCCAGAGCAACCAGAAGACCGAGTGCTACACGGCTGCCCGTGGACAGTGGCCAGAATCCCAGAACGAGCCACAGCGCCAGAATGGCACCCAGGGCAGTTAACAGACTTCGGTACATATCCCGCATCGCTTACCCCGGCCTGACGATCTGGCTTACCAGTTCGGTAAGCGAAGACGAAAGGAAGAACCAGAGCGCTGCCAGGGCGACAGCGGCCACAACCCAGCTCAGCCAGTACCAGCGACGGCCGCTGCGCAGACGCGATGCGCGGGCAACAATGGGGGCATCTTGTGCCAATGTGAAGGCGGGCACCCGCTCTGCGAGAACGCGAATAATATCTTCCCTACGCTCATCATCCTGAGCGCGATACTGTCCCACGAACCCCAGTTGCAGAGCCCGGTACATACAGGTCAGGACGGCGGTATCAGGGGCTGTTTCTTTCAGCAGGTTACGGATCCTTTCCCACAGCTCTTCACCTGCGTTGAGGGTACCAAAGAAGTGTGCCTGCAGCGGGTCACGGCGCCAGGTCAGGTAGCCAGCATCGGTGGTTCCCCGGTTCATCACGCTCTCATCAAGCAGTGCACACAGGGTATACACCATATGGTCACGGCTGATGTCGCTGTAACCAGCCTCAGTGAGCGCCGCTTTCGCCTCTTGCACCAGACGGCAGGCCCTCCGGTATAGCCCTTCCCCGTCACGGACTTCCTGACCGCCCCGTATCTGGCTGGCCATCAGCCAGCCCGGATAGAAAATACGTTCTATCTGGCTGAGTTCAGATTTATTCATGTACGCAGCACCGCAAAGAGTTCGAGATCAACATCCCCCAGCGAGCGCGGGGTATAGAAGGTGCAACAGCCCATCTCAAGCATGGCGCGAGCCGCCTCACTGCTCAGATCCAGCGAGAAATACTGATTCTCAAGGCGCAACGGGATAGCGGCCGGAACATGCGTCAAAGGCTTAATCAGCATCCCACTCAGCGCTACATTCACCACATCCGAAACATCATCAAAGCTGCCCGCTTTACACAACTGCGGGAATTTTGTCTGAAGCTCATGGTTCGGCATGGAAGAACGTACTGAGAGGTAGAAGTCCGCCCCTTCGCGCAGACGCGCGTCGTGCAGGGCACCTTTCCAGATCTGGTCCTGATGCTCGAGGTGGATTCTTACGACCCGCGACGGCAGGCTCGCTTCAAGGAGCTTGTCCAGCAATGCCAGCAAAGGCGGGAATACCCGTTCCGGTACATCGTGCTGATAAGCAGGAATGTCCCCGGCGTCATGTTCCAGTGAGAATGTCAGCAGGCTGCCGGCAAGACGAGTCAGTTCGCGGTACAGGAGTTCCGGGTGACGATCGGGCGTCTGCAGAAGTTCCGTTAACACCGGCTCGGCGCTGTTCAGCGCATTCAGCAGCCAGAACAGGGAGACATCCGCGACAGCAAAGTCTGCCATCCGCTCATTGCTTTCACGGCGCATAGCCATCAGGCGACGGCGGCGGGCCTGCAGACGAACCAGCAGGCCACCCAGTTCGGTGGCCAGCGACGGGCTTGCAGAAAGGGAAAGCATCGGCGGAATGAAAGCCGGGTCCCGGCTCCACTGCCCCTGAGTATTACGCACCAGGCGGGTCACCGGACAGGTCAGGTATGCTGTATTTTCCTGGCTGGACAAACGCAGGGTCAGCGCATGACGCAAAATGGCCAACTCTCCGCTTTCATACCCAGCCAGTTCCTGCACCACCACACGTTCGGCTTTCCAGCGACGCGGGCGTTCACTGTCCTGTCCGTTATCGAGGTTGCCACCACTGGCGCTCAGCAGCGGCAATGCGGCAACCACCTCAACAACCTCTGAGCCGTTTGCGGCAGACAAATCACAGACCGGCGGAATATTATCCGCCAGATCCGTATCAACAATCGTGCCATCCTGGAAACTTACGACCAGACGGATGGCATTCAGACGCGAGAGCGCAAGTGCAGCATCATCAAATTCTGCCGCAACCACGCCCCAGGGATGAGAAATACCCATCCGGGCGACCATGCCGGCAACGTGCTCACTCCAGCGGACCTGCTGCTGGAACTGTTGCGGGGCCAGAGTGGCCCCATCCTCCCAAAGTGGGCGGTAAATTTTCATCCCTGATCACCCCTCGCCTTACGATTTCGCTTTCGGCATCTGGGAAACCAGCGACAGGTTTACGTCCATCCCTTCCACCTGGAAGTGCGGAATCGCATACAACTTCACGCGGAAGAAGCCCGGGTTATCCTCAATATCTTCCACCACCACTTTTGCATCACGCAGCGGATGAGATGCCTGCAGTTCGTCTCCCGGATCGGTCATTTCGGTCACCAGACTGCGGACCCAGGTGTTCAGCTCCAGCTCCAGAAGTCGGCGATCCTTGGTGGTACCGATGTTCTCGCGCTGAATCAGCTTCAGGTAGTGGGCAATACGCGACAGCAGGAAGATGTACGGCAGGCGGGCATTGATGCGGCTGTTAGCCGTTGCATCTGCGGTATCATACAGCGCCGGTTTCTGGGCGGAGTTGGCTGAGAAGAAGCAGGCGTAGTCGCGGTTTTTATAGTAGGACAACGGAATAAAGCCCAGATTCGCGAACTCGAACTCACGCGTTTCAGGGATCATGACCTCAGACGGGATTTTTACCTGATTGCCGGTACCCAGGTCATAAAGATGGATAGGCAGATCCTGAACCGCACCGCCGGCCTGTGGGCCACGGATTTGTACGCACCAGCCATTATTGATAAAGCTACGCACCATGTTGGACGCGAAGGCAAACGACGCATTCGTCCACAGGTATTTGTCGTGATCCGGACCTTTGACTTCTTCAACATAGTTAAAGCTGCGAACCGGAACGGTATCCGGGCCGTACGGTAAACGTCCCAATACGCGCGGCATCACCAGACCGATGTAGCGAGCGTCGTCCGTATCGCGGAACGATTTCCACTTGATGTACTCTGCGCGGTCAAAATAGTTACCAATATCTTTAATCGCCGCGACGTCTTCCATTGACTCCTTGAGGAAGAATTTTGGGCCTGCCGAGCCGATAAACGGCATATGTGCAGCTGCGGATACTTTAGAGATGTTGCGCAGCAGAGCGACATCCTGAGCTGAAGCATCGAACTCATAAGCGGAAATCAGCGCCGCAATCGGCTCGCCGCCCGGGGTATCATATTCATCAATATAGGCGTGTTTATACAGACCACTCTGGATGATTTCCGGGCTGTCTTCAAAGTCCTGGCGCAGGTCTTCTTTAGACATGCTCAGAAGCTCAATTTTCACGTTCTGGCGAAAATCTGTTTTATCAACCAGCGACTTCACGCCGCGCCACAGGCTCTCAACCGCCTGAAACTCTTCATGGTGCATAACGGCGTCGAGCTGGCGGCTTATCTGGTAATCGAGCTCAGCGATGTGGTGATCGATCAGGCTTTTATCCAGTTTTTCGACTTTCGAGCCTGCCTTGGTCAGGCATTCCAGAAAGACCTGCATACCTGCGGTCAGACGCTCGTCAGCGGTCGCATCCGACATCGCCTGCGCATCTTGCCAGATATCCAGCGCGCTCAGCTCGGAGACAGGGTTCAGATTGATTTTCTCAAACAGTGAGGCGTATACCCCACCCGCACCAGGGCGTTCCAGCACCACGCTTTCCCCGCCAGCAGTATTATTTTGTACAGACATGAGCATTCCTTGATTAATCCGTTAAAACAGCATGATGGTTAAGGTTTTTTTGAAGCCAGTGCGGATAGTTCATTTCGCAACTCAGCACTAAGTGACTGGTCAAGAACGATTTTCTCCAGCTCTTTTCGGAAAGTCTGGTTATCCAGCAGGTTGGCTTTCAGATCGCGGAGCAAGTTGCGCATCGCCAGCATCGCCTTCAGCTGTGGAATTTGGGCTGCCACCTGCTCTGGCGTGAAATCTTTCATGCTCTGGAAAGTCAGCTGAATGTTGTCCTCACCACCATCGTCAGACAGCGTATTTTTAACGGCCAGATTAACTTTTGGGGAATATTCGGAAAGAACGCTATCAAAATTATTTTTCGTGATGTTAACTTTTTCACGCTCAGATATTGAAGAAGACTCCCGCCCATTACTGAAATCACCTGTAACCAGTAATTTCAATGGCAATTCCATTTTCTTGCTTGCCCCGCCAGTATGCAGATCAAGCTTCAGGTTAATACGTGCCTTAGGCACCTCATTCTGAAAACTGTCAGCCATCTCATCACCCCTTTTTGTTTTGCTATACCAACTTCACGGTATCGTTCTTGATGCGCAATAATAGAATAATGATCGAATCAAAATCAAATACACAGATCTTTTATCTGAGATAAGAAATTTCTTAAGAATTTTCCACTAAAACATTATGGCGAATTACTCTGCAATCTCAGAAAAAGACACTGCTTTTGGTATGCAAACCGAATATTTGTATCGAAAAAATGATCGCATACAGATAGGCACCAGGAAAAATACGTTATATTGATTTGCATCAAAATGTTGAGGCCAAAAATCATGAATTGAGGGCAATATATTATTGCAGCACGATAAAAACAGAATGCTTTTCAATAATGGATACAAACTGAATTATTGGTTGCATAAATAATACATGAGAATTTTCACATGGAATTTTCCTATTCGCGAATGTGGAAGCGACAAATAAACTTCACAAGTGCGTAATCGGTCACGAATAAGTACGCTGCTCTTTTATCCACACACCCTCATCAGAAGATGCTCTCTCTTCCCGGATAGGGCAGACGGCATACTCTTGCATGCGAGTGATTATAAAATCTGTAAAATCAAGCACCTTCCAAACTGCCGCTTTTTTAATCAAAAACGAGTAATAGCACATATCGTATAACGGTGCTACATTACGCCGCCCGCCCAAATCAGCAGTGGCCAGGCAACGCCGTAAAGTTCGGTAAAGCCTGCAACCATCACCTTGAAGAACGGTCTTATCGGCACGTCGTATCGCAAACTCTGCGCTACCTTTACAGGCTTCACATAGGTTTTACTATTTTGTCTCAATCCAAATTTCAACGCGCGTTTTTACACCCGCGTTACTGGTTTACATGGTTTGGTCTTGGCGTACTCTGGCTGCTGGTTCAACTTCCGTACCCTGTTCTGCGTTTACTGGGATCGAAACTGGGCAGCGCTTCCCGCGTTTTCCTGAAACGTCGCGAATCCATCGCGCGTAAAAATCTTGAGCTTTGTTTTCCGCAGTACAATGCTGATGAGCGCGAGAAACTCATCGCTGAAAACTTCAAATCCATCGGCATGGCGCTGCTTGAAACCGGCATGGCCTGGTTCTGGCCGGATGAGCGTGTCCGCAAGTGGTTTGACGTGGAAGGCCTGGATAATCTTAAGCGCGCGCAGATGCAAAAACGCGGCGTGATGGTCGTTGGCGTTCACTTTATGTCGCTGGAGCTGGGCGGCCGCGTGATGGGGCTTTGTCAGCCAATGATGGCAACCTACAGACCGCACAACAGTGCGCTGATGGAGTGGGTACAGACGCGAGGCCGCATGCGTTCCAATAAGGCGATGATCAGCCGTAATAACCTGCGCGGTATGGTCGGTGCTCTGAAGAAAGGTGAAGCCGTCTGGTTTGCACCCGATCAGGATTATGGACGTAAAGGCAGCAGCTTTGCGCCATTCTTTGCCGTTAAAGACGTTGCGACGACTAACGGCACCTTTGTTATTTCGCGTCTGTCGGGCGCCTCCATGCTGACCGTAACGATGGTGAGAAAAGCAGATAAGTCAGGCTATCGTCTGCACATCTCCCCTGAAATGGCTAACTATCCGGAAAACGAGTGCGAAGCCGCAGCGTTTATCAATAAAGTCATCGAAACTGAAATCATGCGTGCGCCAGAGCAGTATCTGTGGATGCATCGCCGTTTCAAAACCCGCCCTCTTGGCGAAGCCTCGCTCTATATTTAAGTCTTTCAGGAAGGTTAGTTTCGCTAAGAAACTAACCTTTTCAATCACCTGTCATCCCGTTGAGAAGCCCTCTTTCATTGCTTCGCCCAAAGTGAATTTATTACGATGCGAAATTAAACTGTCGCCGTTCCACGACACTCGTAAGTGACGGAAATTATTTAAAAAAATGCCTCTTGTCACCCCTCATTTTTAGGCGTACATTAGCGCCGTCTGGCAACAGGAAAGCACAGAATTCTGAACTGGAGTTAACGGCGTAACGGGAAAATTCTCATTTCCGTTTTGACCGGATTTCAGTTCTCTATAATCAGGTGGACTCTGTTTTTAAATGCGTACCACAAGATACGCGGAGCGATGAAACGTGAAATATTTCTTTATGGGCATTTCGGTGATTGTTTTAGTCTGGGCCGGAACCTTTGCCCTGATGATCTAGTGAAGAACATGCAGTCAAAAAAACAGGAGCCATCGGCTCCTGTTTTTTTATGTCATGACGACGCGGGATGTTCAGCGACGCTCTTTGAAGTGAGAAGACCGTCGGCCCGGAACATACTCTTGATGCCCCTCACCGCCTGACGGATACGATCGCTGTTTTCAATCAGGGCAAATCGCACATGGGTGTCGCCGTAATCACCAAAGCCAATGCCCGGTGACACACACACCTTCGCATCCTGCAGCAGCTTTTTGGCAAACTCCAGCGATCCCATCGCCGCGTACGGCTCCGGAATTTTCGCCCAGACGTACATGGACGCCTTCGGCATTTCCACCATCCAGCCCGCTTCATGCAAGCCCTTTACCAGCACGTCACGGCGGCGCTTATACTGGGCGGCAATCTCGTGAACGCACTGCTGGTCGCCTTCCAGGGCAGCGATAGCCGCGACCTGTAGCGGCGTGAAGGTACCGTAGTCGTGGTAACTCTTAATGCGCGCCAGGGCACTCACCAGCGTTTTGTTACCCACCATAAAGCCAATACGCCAGCCCGCCATGTTGTAGCTTTTTGACAGCGTAAAGAACTCTACCGCCACGTCACGCGCCCCCGAGACCTGCATAATGGAAGGGGCTTTCCAGCCGTCATAGACGATGTCAGCGTAGGCTAAATCATGAACCACCAGCACGTCATAACGTTTAGCCAGGGCGACGACTTTCTCGAAGAAATCGAGCTCCACGCACTGGGCCGTTGGGTTCGACGGGAAACCGAGGATCATCATCTTCGGTTTCGGATAACTTTCGCGAATCGCACGCTCAAGTTCGTTAAAGAAATCGACACCTTCCACCAGCGGAACGGAACGGACCTGCGCCCCGGCAATCACCGCGCCGTAGATGTGGATCGGATAGCTTGGATTAGGCACCAGCACCGTATCGCCATGATCCAGCGTGGCCAGCATCAGGTGTGCCAGCCCCTCTTTCGAGCCGATGGTGACAATCGCTTCACTTTCCGGATCGATATCAACCTGATAGCGATCCTGATACCAGCGCGAGATCGCGCGACGCAATCTGGGAATACCGCGAGAGGTCGAGTAGCCGTGCGTATCCGGACGCTGGGCAACCGTGCAGAGCTTTTCAACGATATGCGGCGGCGTTGGGCCGTCAGGGTTACCCATGCTGAAATCAATGATATCTTCGCCGCGCCGACGCGCAGCCATTTTCAGTTCAGCAGTGATATTGAAAACATAAGGGGGGAGACGATCGATACGCGTAAAACGGCGTTCAGGACTGAATTCAGCCATAGATTCCTCAGATTAACGTTAGCGCCCGGACCGTCCGAGCGACGCTGCCACCGATGTGGCATGCTTAGAAAATAACCTGAAAAAAATCATGCTGTCGAGAGGGAAATGAAAAAAAAGCGATCGCCTGAAAACCGGAACCCGGCAGTGCCAAAAGCGGAAGCCCCTGTTTCAGGGTTGGCTTTCTGATAGCCGTTATTTAACAGGATGATATCAAAACAGTTACCTGACGATGCGCTGGCTATAAAAAATCAGGCCGTGTCCGTTACCGCCGGACAATCCCCTTTAAGAATTATGGTTTTTCCTCATTTGATAAACCTGACGGATAGCTGGTCAATACGCGCCAGGTTTTTTATCATGGTTCTTTCCCGTTTTCCCAGGTCTACTCGTGCACGAAATATTCACTATGCTGCTGGCGGTTTTTGACCGTGCGGCATTAATGCTGATTTGCCTGTTCTTCCTCATCCGCATTCGCCTGTTTCGCGAGCTGTTGCACAAATCCGCCCACTCGCCAAAAGAGCTGCTGGCCGTTACCGCCATCTTTTCGCTGTTCGCCCTGTTCAGCACCTGGTCAGGCGTGCCGGTAGAGGGCTCGCTGGTTAACGTGCGCATTATCGCCGTGATGTCCGGCGGAATTTTGTTTGGCCCGTGGGTGGGCGTTATCACCGGCGTGATTGCCGGAACCCATCGCTACCTGATTGATATCGGCGGCGTAACGGCGGTGCCGTGCTTTATTACCAGCATTATCGCCGGGGTGCTCTCCGGCTGGATCAGCCGCAAAATCCCGAAAAAACAGCGCTGGCGCGCCGGGATCGTCGCAGGCATGGTGTGCGAAACGCTGACTATGATCCTGGTCGTCGTCTGGGCCCCCACCACCGCGCTGGGGCTGGATATCGTCTCGAAAATCGGGATTCCGATGATCCTGGGCAGCGTGTGCATCGGTTTTATCGTGCTGCTGGTGCAAAGCGTTGAAGGGGAAAAAGAGGCCAGCGCCGCCCGTCAGGCCAAGCTGGCGCTGGATATCGCCAACAAAACGCTGCCGCTTTTCCGCCACGTTAACGCGGAATCGTTGCGTCAGGTCTGCGAGATTATCCGCCACGACATCCACGCAGACGCCGTCGCCATCACCAATATTGACCACGTGCTGGCCTACGTTGGCGTCGGGGAACACAACTATCGCGATAATGATGACACCATCAGCCCGACCACCAGACAGGCGATCAATTACGGTAAAATCATTATTAAAAACAATGACGAAGCCCACAGAACGCCGGAAATCCACTCCATGCTGGTGATCCCGCTGTGGGAGAAAGGCGTCGTGACGGGCACGCTGAAAATTTATTACTGTCACGCGCATCAGATCACCTCCTCCCTGCAGGAGATGGCGATTGGCCTGTCGCAGATTATCTCCACTCAGCTGGAAGTCTCCCGTGCAGAACAGCTGCGTGAGATGGCAAATAAGGCAGAGCTGCGCGCGCTGCAGAGCAAAATCAATCCCCATTTCCTGTTTAACGCGCTGAACGCGATCTCCTCGTCCATTCGTCTTAATCCGGACACCGCGCGCCAGCTGATTTTTAACCTGTCCCGCTATCTGCGCTACAACATCGAGCTGAAAGATGACGAGCAGATCGACATCAAAAAAGAGCTGTATCAGATCAAGGATTACATCGCCATTGAACAGGCGCGCTTTGGTGACAAGCTCACGGTCATTTACGATATTGATGAAGAGGTCAACTGCGTGATCCCGAGCCTGCTTATCCAGCCGCTGGTCGAAAACGCGATTGTTCACGGCATTCAGCCCTGTAAAGGCAAAGGAGTGGTCACCATCAGCATCACCGAAAGCGGTAACCGGGTACGCATTGCCGTGCGCGATACCGGCCACGGGATTGACCCAAAAGTCATTGAGCGCGTGGAGTCTAACGAGATGCCCGGGAATAAAATCGGCCTGCTGAACGTGCACCACCGGGTCAAGCTGCTTTACGGCGACGGACTGCATATTCAGCGTCTTGAGCCGGGCACCGAAATTGCTTTTTACGTCCCGAATGAGCGTTCTACCGTTCATTCGACAACATCACTGTTGCCCCAGGTGGAGTAACCCATGAAAGTTATCATCGTAGAAGATGAATTCCTGGCTCAACAGGAACTCACCTGGCTTATCAACACCCACAGCCAGATGGAGATTGTGGGTACGTTTGATGATGGTCTGGACGTGCTGAAGTTTTTGCAGCATAACCGGGTCGACGCCATCTTCCTGGATATCAACATTCCGTCGCTGGATGGCGTATTGCTGGCGCAAAACATCAATCAGTTTGCCCATAAGCCGTTTATTGTTTTCGTTACCGCATGGAAAGAGCACGCCGTAGAGGCCTTCGAGCTGGAGGCGTTTGACTATATCCTTAAGCCTTACCAGGAGTCGCGGATTGTCAGCATGCTGCAAAAGCTGGAGGCCGCATGGCAGCAGCAGACCGCCCCCGCTAGCGCCACCCCAACGGTACGGGAAAACGACACCATTAATCTGGTCAAAGATGAGCGCATCATCGTGACGCCGGTCAATGATATCTACTATGCCGAAGCCCATGAAAAGATGACGTTTGTCTATACGCGGCGGGAATCTTACGTGGTGGCGATGAACATCACCGAGTTTTGCAGCAAGCTGCCTGCGTCGCACTTTTTCCGCTGCCACCGGTCGTTCTGCGTGAATTTAAACAAGATCCGCGAAATCGAACCCTGGTTTAACAACACCTACATTTTGCGTCTGAAGGATCTGGATTTTCAGGTGCCGGTGAGCCGCAGCAAGGTGAAAGAGTTCCGACAGCTGATGCACCTGTAAAGAAAAAGCCCTCTCCCGTAGGAGAGGGCCATGCATCAGAGAATTTGACCGAGAACCTGACGCAGGTGGGCACCCGACCCCAGCAGGCCAGGGTTATCATGCACGATCAGATAAACCGGAATGTCCTGCACGTAGCTTCTGAAACGCCCTTTATCTTCAAACCCGCCGCGGAAGCCCGAGGCTTTGAAGAAGTCGAGGAAGCGCGGCACAATTCCGCCTGCGATATAAACGCCCCCGAAGGTGCCCAGCGTCAGCGCCAGGTTGCCGCCGAAGCGTCCCATAATCACGCAAAACAGCGACAGGGCACGACGGCAATCAATGCAACTGTCCGCCAGCGCGCGTTCGGTGACGTCTTTCGGCTGCAGGTTTTCCGGCAGACGACCGTCAGATTTCACAATCGCACGGTACAGGTTCACCAGCCCCGGACCCGAAAGGACACGCTCGGCGGAGACGTGGCCGATCTCAGCGCGTAATTCTTCAAGGATAATGCCCTCTTCTTCGCTGTTTGGCGCAAAGTCTACGTGGCCGCCTTCACCCGGCAGGCTCACCCAGCGCTGAGCAACGTGCACCAGATGTGAAACGCCCAGGCCGGTACCGGCCCCGTAAACCGCAATCGGCTTACCTTCGACAGGTTCAGTGCCGCCAAACTGGATCAGATGCTCCGGCTTCAGCATCGGGATCGCCATGGACACCGCGGTGAAGTCATTGATGATTTCAAGATGCGCAAAGCCGAGGTTTTTTTTCATCTCGGCGATGGAGAATGCCCAGGTATGGTTGGTCATTGCGACCCAGTCGCCGGTTATCGGGCAGGCAATGGCGATGCAGCCATCTTCAACGCTAACCTGATGCTCGTCCAGATAGACGCGGACAACGGCCTCAAGGCTTGGATAATCCAGCCCTGAGTAGGTTTTCGCCCGGGAAATTTCACCGCTACTTACATCGCATAATGCGAGGCGCGCGTTTGTGCCGCCCACATCACCTACCAAAGCATACTTTGTCATTCTTCTACTGCTCCGCTAAAGTCAGAATAAATCTTTGGGACACTGTAAATTCAAGGCGTGATAACAACAACGGCCGTAAGGTGAATGCCCATGGATTATCGATCTTCGTCACAGAATAACTTTACCGTTTCAGCACCTTTTGCACTATTGCCATAAAGCTTAATGTGCAAAGTAACGTAATACCGTTTTGTACAAGGAAATCATCATGCTCCACCCGCGAGCCAGAACCATGCTGTTGCTGGCCATTCCGGCGCTAATCATTGGCGTGGTTTCAAGCCTGGTGCTCATTGTCGTGATGAAAGTCGCGTCGGTGCTGCAAACACTATTATGGAACGCACTTCCTGCAGGACTGGGCGTCACCGCTGACTCCCCTGCCTGGATCGTTGTGATGCTAACGTTGACCGGTATTGCGGTGGGCCTGGTGATCCGTTTCAGTCCTGGCCATGCTGGACCAGACCCGGCACAGGAACCGCTGATTGGTGCCCCGGTTTCTCCTTCAGCACTGCCGGGGCTGATTATCGCGTTGATTCTCGGTCTGGCCGGTGGCGTCAGCCTGGGACCAGAGCATCCGATTATGGCGGTCAACATTAGCCTGGCGGTTTTCCTCGGTTCACGCATTTTGCCCCGCGTCGGCGCGCTGGACTGGACCATTCTCGCCTCCGCAGGCACCATCGGGGCGCTTTTCGGTACACCCGTCGCTGCCGCACTGATCTTTTCGCAGACGCTCAGCAGCAATAACGACGTCCCCCTTTGGGATAAACTCTTTGCGCCGCTGATGGCCGCCGCCGCCGGGGCGTTGACCACCAGCCTGTTTTTCCATCCCCATTTTTCACTCTCACTCCCCCACTACGGCCAGATGCAAATCGCCGATATCTTCAGCGGCGCCATCGTCGTCGCTATCGCCATTGCGCTGGGGATGGTGGCGGTATGGTGCCTTCCACGTCTGCACCGGCTAATGCATAAACTCAAACACCCGGTGTTAATTCTGGGGGCCGGCGGTTTGATCCTCGGTATTTTAGGGGCAATCGGTGGGCCGGTGACGCTGTTTAAAGGTCTGGACGAGATGCAGCAGCTGGCCTTCAGCCAGGTATTTAGCGTCTCCGACTATCTGCTGTTTGCCGTAATCAAGCTGGCAGCGCTGGTGGTGGCGGCCGCCTGCGGTTTCCGCGGTGGACGCATCTTCCCGGCGGTCTTTGTCGGCGTCGCGCTGGGGCTGATGCTGCACGAACATGTCGATGCGGTGCCGGCGGCGATTACCGTCTCCTGCTCTATTCTGGGACTGGTTCTGGTAGTCACGCGCGACGCGTGGCTCAGCCTGTTCATGGCGGCGGTAGTCGTACCGGATTCGACGCTTTTCCCTCTGCTTTGTATCGTGATGTTGCCCGCCTGGCTCCTGCTGGCGGGCAAACCGATGATGATGGTCTGGCGAAACGACAAGTAGTCAGGCGTTATTGCGCGCTTCCAGCGCTTTGGTAAGCGCCCCCAGCAGCGGTGGGATATCTGCTTTCGGCAGCATCACCTCAATCAGCGAGAGCCGCTCGTGGTGCGCCACTTTTTCAAGGACGTCCGCCAGCTGCTCCGCTTCACTGACCCGCCAGCACTCGGCCTGAGGCTCAAGGCTCAGTGCCTGCGGGATTTGCGTCCAGTTCCATAGCGCAATGTCGTTATACCGCTGCTCAGGCCCGTGGATCGCCCTTTCTACCGTGTACCCTTCGTTGTTCAGAACCAGAATGATGGGGTGCTGTTTATCCCGCAGCATCGAGCCTAGCTCCTGAATAGTGAGCTGCGCCGCGCCATCCCCCGTCAGCACAATCACGCGCCGGTTCGGGCAGGCCGTTTGCGCGCCAAATGCCGCCGCCAGCGTATAGCCGATCGATCCCCACAGCGGCTGGACGATAAAATTCACGTCAGCCGGCAGACGAAGGTCGATCGCGCCGAAGGCCGAGGTGCCCTGATCCGCAAGAATGATGTCTCCCGGGCGGATAAACGTCTGCAACGTTTTCCAGAAATTCTCCTGCGTCAGCGAGCCATCCGGCTGCGGGTAGGCCATCGCGCTTTGAGAGGCCGGTACCGGCGTATCGTGCACGTGCTGTTTACACAGCTCCACCAGCGTTTCGATTGCCTGAAGCATGGGGATGCCGGTAAACCAGATATCACCGACGCGTGAGGCGTGAGGCTGAACTTCTATCGTTTGAGCCGGGGTAAGCTGATGCGTGAAGCCGGCGGTCAGGGTATCGGTAAATCGCGTGCCGATGCACAGCACGGTATCCGCCCCTTCAATCGCCTCTTTTACCGCGCCTGCGCTCGCCGAACCGCTGTACGTGCCGTAAAAACCGGCGTGACGCTCGTCAAATATGCCTTTACCCATCAGCATGGTGGCGTGCGCCATCGGCACGTCCTTGACCCATTTCTGTAGCGCATGCTTCAGGCCATGGCGCAGGACAAGGAAATCGGCCAGCAGCGCAGTACGCTTGCTCCTGGCAAGCCTGTTCTCTGCGGCATCCCGGAACGCTTTCAGGCAGGCGTTATCGGCATGCGAGTGCCGGAGCGTGAGAGCGTTTACAGGCGGTGTGGCGGCCTTTTTAGCCACGTCGGCGGGCAGCATCAGATAGCCGGGACGACGTTCCCGGAGCATGGTCGTTAATACCCGGTCGATTTCATAACAGGCGTTTTGTTCGGTCAGGATCGCCTGTGCAGCGGTGATCGGTTCGCTCATATGGTAAAAATGACGAAACTCACCGTCGCCCAGCGTATGGTGCAGCAGCTCACCTCTTTGCTGTGACGCCGTACCCGGCGCACCCACAATATGCAAGACCGGAACGTGCTCGGCGTAGCTGCCCGCAATGCCGTTCATGGCGCTTAACTCTCCTACGCCAAATGTCGTCAGCAGCGCGGCGAAGCCCTTACATCGGGCATATCCGTCAGCGGCGTAAGAGGCGTTTAATTCGTTGGCACAGCCCACCCAACAGATATCCGGGCTGTCTATCACATGGTCGAGAAACTGCAGGTTATAGTCGCCCGGCACGCCAAACAGATGATCGGCTCCACAATCTGTAAGACGGTCCAGCAGGTAATCGGCGACGCAGTATGGGGTACGCATAAACAGGTATCCTTCTAATGTTTTGACCTCACCTTGAGTATTAAATAAGCGTGATGGCTGTCCAGAATTGGCGATAAGAAGACCATGGAAAGAATGCTTTACAAAAAAGGCTGCGCTATGCTGCTTTTTTTCACGTAAATGTAAACGCATACACTGATTTTTTACTTCAGCGCCAGAGGTTACGAAAATGGGTTATCAGCCGGATAAAAATCGTTACGGGACAATGGAGTATCGCCGCTGCGGGCAAAGCGGGCTCAGGTTGCCCGCCATCTCGCTTGGGCTGTGGCATAATTTTGGTGACACCACCCTTATCGAAAACAGCCGTCAACTTTTACAGCGTGCGTTCGATCTGGGCATTACGCATTTCGACCTTGCCAACAACTATGGCCCGCCTCCCGGATCGGCCGAACGTAATTTCGGCCGTATTTTGCAGGAGGATTTCCTGCCCTGGCGCGATGAGCTGATCGTCTCTACCAAAGCGGGTTATACCATGTGGGAGGGGCCTTACGGCGACTGGGGATCACGCAAATATCTGCTGGCAAGCCTCGATCAAAGCCTGAAGCGCATGGGGCTGGAGTATGTGGATATCTTCTATCATCACCGGCCAGATCCGGAAACGCCGCTGCAGGAAACCATGAAAGCGCTTGACCATGTGGTGCGCCAGGGAAAAGCTCTGTATGTCGGGTTATCCAACTACCCGGCTGTTCTGGCTCGCCAGGCGATTGATATTCTTAATGACCTCGGTACGCCCTGCCTGATCCACCAACCGAAATACTCCCTCTTTGAACGTGCGCCGGAAGCGGGACTGCTGAACGTGCTGCAGGAAAAAGGGGTTGGCTGTATTCCCTTCTCGCCGCTGGCCGGCGGGCAACTGACCAACCGCTATCTGAACGGCATTCCGGCAGACTCACGCGCGGCAAGCGGCAGTAAGTTCCTTAACCCTGACCAGATAACCGAAGAGAAGCTGGAGAAGGTTAGAAAGCTGAATGCCATTGCGGAAGAGCGCGGCCAGAAGCTGTCCCAGATGGCGCTGGCCTGGGTATTACGCCATGAGAATGTGACGTCAGTACTGATTGGGGCAAGTAAAGCGTCGCAGATTGATGACGCCGTGGGCATGCTGGCAAACCGCCATTTCTCTGCGGAAGAACTGTCCCGTATAGAAGGCATTCTGAACAGCTCAAAATAGAACCACTTTTAGCAAAAAGTGCTCTCCCTCAGGAATTCGGAGTTGAGGCGATGAAACGAGGCTTTACCAACTCGTAAAATTGCGTTAACAGGCCCCACAAAGGCCCCGATCGTGAAGGAGAAAGAGTATGTTCAGGTCACTGATTCTTGCAGCGGTATTACTGGCTTCAGCCCCGCTGATCGCCACTGCGGGCGAAATCACCCTGTTGCCATCAGTAAAATTACAAATTGGCGATCGTGATGACTACGGCAGATACTGGGACGGTGGCTACTGGCGCGACCGTGACTACTGGAACCGTCACTATGAGTGGCGCGGAGACCGCTGGTGGAAACATGATAACGGCAGACACCGCGGCTGGTATAAAGACAGCGCCTACGAGCGCGGCTACCGTGAAGGGTGGAACGATCGTGATGACCGTCGCGGCGGCTGGGGTCGCGGCAAAGGTCACGGACATGGCCACCACGGTCATGACGACTAACAGCAAAAAGGAGCCTCACGGCTCCTTTTTCTTTTAGAGTCCCAACGCTGTACCAATCAGCAGCCACAGGTTCAGCGCCACCACCACCACGACGATGGCCCACCCGGTCCGTTTCACCAGCGTTGAGTTGACCAGTTCGCCCATCAGGGTTTTATCGCTGGTAAAGATCAGCAGCGGCACCAGCGCCAGTGCGATGCCAAAGCTTAGCAGCACCTGGCTCATGACCAGAATTCGCGTTGGGTCGAGCCCCATCAGAATCACCACAAATGACGGCAGCATGGTGACGGAGCGACGCACCCACAGCGGAATATGGAACCGGACAAACCCCTGCATCACCACCTGGCCTGCCAGCGTGCCCACCACCGTGGAAGAAAGACCGGCAGCCACCAGGCTAAGACCAAATATCGTGGCGGCAGCATGGCTCAGTAGCGGCTCCAGCGTGAGATACGCCTGGTCGAGATCGGCAATACCGGTGTGACCGTTAAAGTGGAAAGCGGCAGCTGCGGTAGCCATCATCGCCAGATTGACAAACCCGGCGATGGTCATGGCGATCGCCACGTCCCATTTGGTGGCGGAGTAACGCTCTTTGCGCGTCCCACCGTGGAGATGCTGCGTCAGCGAGGAGTGCAGGTAAATCACATGCGGCATGATGGTCGCCCCCAATACCCCGGCGGCCAGGAACACCGCTTCCGAGGTTGGCAGGCTTGGGATCGCCATCCCTTTAGCGAGCTGCGCCAGATTCGGCTGTGAGAAAATCAGCTCGACGATATAGGCCGCCGCGACAAACAGCAGCAGACCGCCAATGACCTTCTCCAGCGGCTTTTGACCCCGACGCTGTAGCATCAGGATCAGGAACGTGGCAATCCCGGTGAGTACCGCCCCCTGCAACAGCGACACGCCCAGAATCAGCTTAAAGCCGATCGCTGCGCCGATAAACTCAGCGAGGTCAGTGGCCATAGCGATGATTTCCGCCTGGATCCAGTAGAGCCAGACGGCCAGACGCGGATAATGGTCGCGAATTTGCTCCGCCAGGTTTTTGCCCGTGGCAATCCCCAGCTTTGCAGAGAGCATCTGAATCAGCATCGCCATCAGGTTAGCCCAGACGACCACCCACAGCAGCTTATAGCCGAAGCTGGCCCCGGCCTGAATATTGGTCGCAAAGTTACCTGGATCGATATAGCCAATGGCAGCGATGAACGCAGGTCCCATTAATGCGAACCGCAACTTGCGCGCGGCTCTGCCACTGCTACCCTCTACGCGACTGTTTGTCATTTCTGCCTCTGAAATATAGCCTTTGCTATGTTTAATGCTATCAAAATGAGAATGATTATCAAGTTCATTTGTGAAGTTTACAGTGATTTCTCTGATAGCTTTGAACGATAGACGGGCGGGTAAGTGGGGCGATCTAACAGAAACTGAAATCGCGCGCGCTTTTGTGAAGACTAGCACACAAACTTAACTTTTCACTCATTTACCTAACATAACAAAAATGTATTGTGGATCACTATTTTTGAGACTCGTCACAGGATGTAACTATAGTGTGTCCTCGATCTCGTTTTCTTTTCGCTTGTTACATAGAATGTGCACGAAAATTAAACCTGCCTCATATTTGGAGCAAATATGGACCGCGTCCTTCATTTTGTCCTGGCACTTGTTGTCGTTACTGCACTCGCATTGCTGGTCAGCACAGACCGCAAAAAAATTCGTATCCGTTATGTTGTCCAGCTGCTGGTCATTGAAGTTTTACTTGCGTGGTTCTTCCTGAACTCCAACGTAGGCCTCGGCTTCGTAAAAGGCTTCTCCGAAATGTTCGAAAAACTGCTCGGATTCGCCAATGAAGGGACCAACTTTGTCTTCGGTAAAATGAACGACGAAGGTCTGGCGTTCTTCTTCCTGAAGGTTCTCTGCCCAATCGTTTTCATCTCCGCACTGATCGGTATTCTGCAGCACATCCGCGTTCTGCCGTTCATTATTCGTGGAATTGGCTTCCTGTTATCCAAAGTGAACGGCATGGGCAAGCTGGAATCCTTTAACGCCGTCAGTTCCCTGATCCTCGGTCAGTCTGAGAACTTCATCGCGTATAAAGATATTCTCGGCAAAATGTCCCGTAACCGCATGTACACCATGGCGGCAACCGCAATGTCTACCGTTTCCATGTCTATCGTGGGCGCCTATATGACCATGCTGGAGCCAAAGTATGTTGTTGCGGCGCTGGTTCTGAACATGTTTAGCACCTTTATCGTTCTGTCGCTGATCAACCCGTACCGCGTTGACGCCAGCGAAGAGAACATCCAGATGTCAAACCTGCACGAAGGCCAGAGCTTCTTCGAAATGCTGGGTGAGTACATTCTGGCCGGTTTCAAAGTGGCGATTATCGTTGCCGCCATGCTGATCGGCTTCATTGCGCTGATTTCTGGCCTGAACGCCCTGTTCGCCGCGGTGCTGGGTATCTCCTTCCAGGGGATTCTGGGCTACATCTTCTACCCAGTTGCATGGGTGATGGGTGTTCCGGCTCACGAAGCGCTGCAGGTGGGCAGTATCATGGCAACCAAGCTGGTTTCTAACGAATTCGTTGCGATGATGGATCTGCAGAAAATTGCCAGCACGCTTTCTCCGCGCGCGGAAGGCATTCTCTCCGTGTTCCTGGTCTCCTTCGCTAACTTCTCGTCAATCGGGATTATCGCGGGTGCGATTAAAGGCCTGAACGAAGAACAGGGTAACGTGGTTTCTCGCTTTGGCCTGAAGCTGGTTTACGGCTCTACGCTGGTGAGCGTCCTGTCTGCTTCTATCGCAGCACTGGTACTGTAACGTTTATCGTTAAACAAAAAACCGGGAGCCTGGCTCCCGGTTTTTTTATGCCCGCAACTCTTCCAGCGGTTTGGGTTTACCTATCAGGTAGCCCTGCAGGTAATCCACGCCGAAGCGAAGCAGCATCTCCCGCTGCTCAGGTGTTTCTACATATTCCGCAACAACGCACAGCGATTTCGTCTTCGCCAGATTACACATCGACTGGACGATCATCGCATCCATATCGTCGGTACAAATGTCTTTAACAAAACAGCCGTCAATTTTAATGATATCTGCCTGCAGACGTCTGAGACGCTCGTAGTTGGCGTAGCCAGTACCGAAATCATCAATGGCAATCCGGAAACCGTAATCCCGCAGCTGCTGAATATTGTGGATGCTGCAGCCAGAGTTTGAGAAGGCCTGCTCTTCGGTGATCTCAATCACGACGGCCTGCGGCGCAACGCCGTAGCGTTCAAAGAGCGCGCAAATCTCGTTCGCCACCTCTTTTTGCATCAGCGTGAGCGGCATCAGATTGACGGAAAAACGGGCGCCGGCCTGCGTTGCAGGGTGATCGCGCAGCCACACCAGTAATTTTTCCATGACGCACATATCAAACCGATGGCTGAGGTTGAACTGGGCAATCAGCGGAATAAAGCGGTCAGGGGTGAAGATCTCGCCCTCGCTCTCCATACGCGCCAGGATTTCGTAATACCCGCTCCCGTCCGCCTTCTGGATCGGTTGCGCGTATAAATGGAACTGCCCCGCCTCAAGGGCATGCTTAATTCGCGCCAGCATCAGGACACGCTCTGTCGTTTGGCCTGATGCCGCCTCAAGGCTATTTGTGAGCGCGAGAACGTTTTGCTCTCCGCAGGCCTGCTCTGCCAGCCAGCTCAACTGTCCCAGCGTGTGATGCAGCTTTTCGCCGTTTTCGACCATTCCCCAGGACGCGCCAAATTCAATATCCAGCCCGGTGTTGTTCCAGAAAATCTTACGGCTGTTCAGCCGATCGACCATGTGCTGGAGACGTTCGGCGGTTCCCGGTCCCAGTAATACCAGCACCAGTTCGCTTCCCGGAAGCTGGAAGAGCGTCTCATCTTTCTGCAAAAGCGGCTGTAGCGACGTGGCGATCGTACGTTTGCAGTGGACCCGCATGATAATCCCGTAGTGGCGGCTCAAAAACTCCAGGTTATCCATACGCAGAATGCACACTTTGGCTTCCGGATGAATCTCGAGGTAATCCTCCAGCGCACGAATATTGGGCAAACCGGTCAGCGGATCGGTCAGCGCCCTGCCCTGCCAGCCCCGTTTCAGCCACTCGCTGCGCTGGTAAATTCGTGACATGTAAAGCAGACAGATAGCAAAAGAGATAAGCACGGACAGGATAAAAGAGAGCGAATGGCCCGATTCCACTCCGTTAAGGAAGTTGTAGTTGTAGGTCAACAGCAGGAGCGCGGATGCAGCCCACAGCAGAGAGATAAGCGCATAGGTCAGGCGGCTTATCGCTAAGGTAAAAAGAATAAAAATCAGCGGCATCAAGTAGCCCGCAATGACCGGTGATTCAAAAGGACCACATAAAATGACGAGAATGAAGCCTAAAAGCATCAGCCAGACAAAAATAAATAATAGATTCTTGTGATTAAACACGGGCTTCACGCTTCGCCGCCAGAAGGTCATGGCATAACGAGGATTAATTATCATTCTTAATGGGTAATAGAACATCATGGTAAAAATCAATGCCGCACATATCAGGCTTTGTATATCCACAACGTTATAAATTACCGTCCCTTCGCCGAAAAAGGTGGAAATAGTCACCGGAAAATCAAACAAATAGCCTGCCATATACATCGACAGTTTAATACCTAATGGCACAATAAAACCGAGCCAGAATATACGTAGCCCGATGTGCTTGTTAGGGATGCTGTGACGCCAGCGCTTGCCCAGCATGAGGCGCAGCAGGCCGCACGCCGCGAACAGCGCAAAGGTCTGACAGAACAGTAAAACTGAATATTGTAGCGGTGCTAAATTAACATAAAATAAATTAGTGACAGTAAAACCTAACACAATGGGAAGAATTGCCCTGCGCCCAAATAGCAGAATTACTGCCAGCATCACGCTTAGCGGTAGCCATGCTAAATAAACGTCGTGACCATTAACCATTGCGCGGGGGGAGAGATAACGGGAGACAGGTACCGCAATCAGACAAAGTGTCAGGGCAATTATAAATATCTTTACATTATTGTACGTTTTTCTATTCATTAAGCTGATGAGTATATTATCCGTTCGAATCATTGACCGGGTGGATAATAGGTTTATTAATTGCACGAATCAAGTTCAAGTCTATTTATAGACTGCTTTATTGATGTCGATTGAGGTGAGGTACGAGAATACCTTCTTTTTGATAACAAAATACGGGAGAGGGTGTTACAAACACATAAAAAAAACCCTCGTCTTTTGACGAGGGTTTACAATTTTGGTGGAGCTAAGCGGGATCGAACCGCTGACCTCTTGCATGCCATGCAAGCGCTCTCCCAGCTGAGCTATAGCCCCACATGTTACTTTACTAACCGCACTCTGTTGGGTTCAGAGTTTGGTGGAGCTAAGCGGGATCGAACCGCTGACCTCTTGCATGCCATGCAAGCGCTCTCCCAGCTGAGCTATAGCCCCATCGTAAAGCTGTCATGTTGACGGGCGGCATAATATGAATTCCGCTGCGGAGTGTCAACGGCAAAATCAATGACCGTCGTTCGATCGCCGAAAAATCATGCAAATGAATCACTTTGCGAGCGTGCTCGTAATCAGGAGTTAAGCCTGTCACGTTTTCACGTAAAACGGTGCTATAAAATGAGCCGTTAATTAACCCCACAGATATTCAGGAAATTGCATGATCAAGGAACGAATGACGCCAGAAGAGTTAGCCCTCCTCACTGGCTATAGCCGCCAGACCATCAATAAATGGGTACGCAAAGAGGGTTGGATTACATCACCAAAGCCAGGCGTCCAGGGCGGGAAAGCGCGCCTGGTGCATGTGAACGAAAAAGTCCGTGACTTTATCCGCAGCGCACGTCGGGCAAGTGAAACGTCCGAACTGCCGGAAGGCACCAGCCATGACGGTTCGCTTCACACCCTACTCCTGACGCTGGCCAATGAAATGACGCCGGAAGAGCAGAAGCAGATGACATCGCTGTTAATGCGGGAAGGGATTACCGGATTGTTGCAACGTTTAGGGATTCGCGATCAGAACTGATATGAAAAAATTACGTAGCAAAATGACCACGGAAGAGCTGGCGGAGTGTTTAGGCGTTGCCAGACAAACGGTTAATCGCTGGATACGCCAGCAGGGGTGGAAAACGGAAGGACTCAACGGTGTAAAGGGGGGTCGGGCTCGGCTCATTCATGTTGATGCGCGCGTGAAGGAACATATTATAAGCCTCCCGGCGATCCGTAACCGTCAGGCGGTTTACCATCTCGCGGAGGCCACGTCTGCCTATAATGGACCCTCTTCAAACCTGTCTCCGGGCATTATTGAGACGCTGGAGAGTATGACTCCGTCAGAGCAGAAGCGTCTGGACGCTTTATTGAAACGCGAGGGTATACACGGTTTTCTTACACGTCTGGGTATCGCGGAAAAAGAGGCATAAAAAAACGGCAGGTTACCCTGCCGTTTTTGTAGACGTGATTACTGCTGATTTTCACGTTCAGCGATGAAGTCCAGCGCCTTGTTAATGCGCGCCACGCTGCGCGACTTGCCGATGGCATGAACCGTTACGTCCAGCGCCGGAGACTGACCCGCACCGGTCACCGCGACGCGCAGTGGCATACCGACTTTACCCATGCCGACTTCCAGCTCGTCTGCCGTCGCCTGAATGGCGTGATGCACATTCTCAGCGGTCCACTCGGTGAGGGCAGCCAGCTTATCACGCACCACTTCCAGCGGCTGACGCGCAACCGGACGGAGGTGTTTCTTCGCGGCGTCCGCGTCGAACGCATCAAACTCTTCATAGAAGTAGCGGCAGCTTTCGGCAATCTCTTTCAGGGTTTTGCAGCGCTCGCCGAGCAGTTTCACCAGATCCGCCAGCTCAGGGCCAGTGCGGGTATCAATATTTGCCTGCTCAATGTGCCACTGCAGATACGTCGCCACATATTCTGGCGGCATGGTATTGATGTAGTGATGGTTCAGCCACAGGAGCTTGTCGGTATTAAATGCGCTCGCTGATTTGCTCACAGAGCTCAGAGAGAACAGTTCGATCATCTCTTCGCGGCTGAAGATCTCCTGGTCACCGTGGGCCCAGCCCAAACGCACCAGATAGTTCAGCAGCGCTTCCGGCAGATAACCGTCGTCACGATACTGCATGACGCTCACCGCACCGTGACGTTTAGACAGTTTTTTGCCGTCATCACCGTTGATCATGGAGACGTGCGCATAAACAGGCACCGGCGCGTTCAGCGCCTTCAGGATGTTGATCTGACGTGGCGTGTTGTTGATGTGGTCTTCACCGCGCACAACGTGGGTAATTTCCATATCCCAGTCGTCAACCACAACACAGAAGTTGTAGGTTGGGGAACCATCGGTGCGACGGATGATCAGATCGTCCAGCTCCTGGTTGCTGAATTCGATCGGGCCACGGATCTGGTCGTCAAAGATCACCGAGCCATCCTGCGGGTTAGCAAAACGCACGACGCAAGGCTCATCAGCAGCATGCTCGCTGTGGTCGTGGCGGCAGCGGCCGTCATAACGCGGCTTCTCACCGTTCGCCATCTGCTCTTCGCGCAGCGCATCCAGACGCTCTTTTGAGCAGTAGCACTTATACGCCGTGCCCGCGACCAGCATCTCATCAATGACGGCGTTATAGCGGTCAAAGCGTTTGGTCTGGAAATACGGGCCTTCGTCCCATTCCAGATTCAGCCAGTTCATCCCATCCATAATGGCTTCAATTGCTTCCGGCGTGGAGCGCTCAAGATCGGTGTCTTCAATACGCAGCACGAACTCACCTTTGTTGTGGCGTGCGAAAAGCCAGGAATAGAGAGCGGTACGTGCACCACCGACGTGCAGATAGCCTGTCGGGCTCGGCGCGAAGCGAGTTTTGATTTTCATGAAATGGCCTTACGTTATAAAGATGCCGGCAATCGGCAAATCCTGGGGAAAAAACGATGGGCAATATTCTATCACTGTGGGGGGAATCCTCAATGTTGATCCCTTTATCATGACCGGGTTTGCGATTTTTGTTTAGAAATCATGCGCCACAGCCCGTTTCGCGATCGTTTTGTTTAATTTTACGACGAACGAATAAAAACTTTAGAAAATGCGTTGACTCATTTTCAACTCTCCCTATAATGCGACTCCACACAGCGGGGGTGATTAGCTCAGTTGGTAGAGCATCTCCTTTACACGGAGGGGGTCGGCGGTTCGAGCCCGTCATCACCCACCATCTACTTCGGTAGACTCGCAGTGTAGATAAGAATTGAGATTGGGCGATTAGCTCAGTTGGTAGAGCATCTCCTTTACACGGAGGGGGTCGGCGGTTCGAGCCCGTCATCGCCCACCATTCTCACCTTATCGCAGCAGTTCCGAAATGGGCGATTAGCTCAGTTGGTAGAGCATCTCCTTTACACGGAGGGGGTCGGCGGTTCGAGCCCGTCATCGCCCACCATTTCGGGTCGTTAGCTCAGTTGGTAGAGCAGTTGACTTTTAATCAATTGGTCGCAGGTTCGAATCCTGCACGACCCACCAATGTAAAAAAGCGCCCTAAAGGCGCTTTTTTGCTATCTGAGATTTGTCTACTTCCCAGCCGTCAACGTCGCAATTAACGTCTTCACCGCTGGCGTCGCCTGCTTCTCGTCATACACCACATATAAATCTGCCGGTATCCGCTCTTTCAGCGGACGGAACACCACGCCCGGCCACTGCATTTGCGCGTAGCTGTCTGCGGCGAGCGTAATTCCCATGCCCATGCTGATCATCGCCAGCACCGTTTGCGGTTCAACGGCTTCGCGCACAATCATCGGCGAAAAACCGGCCTGCTGGCAGACACGATGTAAAAATGCCCAGTCAGAATGGGCCGACGGCATCGTGACAAAATACTCGTCCTGCAATTCTGCGAGCGCAATAGAAGGTTCCCTAACCAGCCGGTGATCTTCCGGCATCGCCACCAGAAAAGCCGCCTCACGCAACCGCACGCTGGTAAACCCCGCGGTAGGTTCCGTTGCCATTCGCCAGATCCCGACATCCAGCTCCCGGCGCTCAAGCAGCGCCATCTGCATGACCGGGGATTTCTCGCGAAAAACGACATCAACATTCGGATGTTCTTTCAAAAAAGCGCGCATAACCGTGCGCACCTCACTCCACATGGCGGTGCCCACAATCCCCAGCTCAATGCGCCCTGCTTCCCCCCGGCCAATTTGCTCGACGCGAGCCAGAGCCTGGTTTGCGCTGGCGAGCAGCCGTCGTGACTCTTCCATCAGCACTTTACCGGCATGCGTCAACGCGACGCTTCGCGAGTGGCGAATAAACAATAACGTGCCCAGCTGGCTTTCCAGCTCTTTAATATGCAGGCTTAACGGCGGCTGAGACATATTGAGACGGGCCGCAGCCCGTCCAAAATGCAGTTCCTCCGCCACGGCCAGAAAATAGCGCAGCAGCTTGAGATCGGTCCGATAGACGCGTTCCATCAAAACATATCCTGGCGATAACACTTATGCGCCTACCTTAAAGCCTTTCCGCGTCCGGAGGGGAAATTTAGTGCGCAACTGTGCGCATCCCGCTGTTTTTACAGGTGTGGTGGTAGTTAAAGCTGAAGTAAAAGACCACCGCGAGCACCAGGGCATAGGCCGCAAACACCAGCCAGATCGTCTGCCAGTCCTTCACCCCGTCCACCGAGAAATAATCAACGGCCATACCGCTCAATACCGAACCGAAATACGCCCCGATACCGTTAACGGTCGTCATAAACAACCCTTGCGCGCTGGCGCGGATATCGGCGCTGACCTCCTGTTCAACAAATACCGAGCCGGAAATATTGAAGAAGTCGAACGCGCAGCCGTAGACAATCATTGAGAGCATGAGCAGCACGAAGCCCGTCGCGGACGGATCGCCAAAGGCAAATAGACCGAACCGCAGCATCCAGGCCACCATGCTCATCAGCATGACGGCTTTAATGCCAAAGCGTCCGAGGAAGTACGGAATGGTCAGAATGAAGAACACCTCAGACATTTGCGAAACGGAGAGCAGGATGGACGGATAGTTGACGATAAAGCTATCGGCATACGCCGGATTACGCGCAAAATCATGCAGGAAGGGGCTGCCAAACGTGTTGGTTATCTGCAGCACGGCGCCCAGCAGCATCGCGAATAAAAAGAACACCGCCATGCGGGGCTGTTTAAACAGGATAAACGCATTGAGGCCCAGCTTGCTTGCCAGCGACTGAGAGGTTTTCGCCTGTGCAACTGGAATGGCTGGCAATGTCAGAGAATAGAGCGCCAGCAGCAGGGACGCGGCAGCCGCAATATAGAGCTGCACGTTGCTCAGCTCCGCCCCCATCAGGCTTATGGCCCACATCGCGGCAATAAAGCCCACGGTGCCATACACCCGTACTCGCGGAAAATGGCTCACCGTATCCAGCCCTGCCTGTTCAAGACAGGAGTAAGAAATCGTATTCGACAGCGCAATCGTGGGCATGAAGGCCATCGCATTCACCAGCATGACCCAGAACATCAGGCCAGGCTCATTGACCTGTGCGGCATAGCAGAGCGCGACGGCGCAGACGAGGTGGCAAATAACGTAAGCACGGTCTGCCCGCAGCCATTTGTCGGCAATAATGCCCACCAGCGAGGGCATAACAATCGCGGCAAGTCCTTTGGAGCTGTACACCATGCCCACGTCGGAGCCGGTAAAGTGTAGGGTGTTAATCATGTAAGCGCCGAGGGTTACCAGCCAGCTCCCCCAGATAAAATATTGCATAAAGGACATCAGCTTTAAGCGAGTCGTGATGTTCATAACCCATTCCTTATAGCAGTGTGGCCCTGGCGGGCCACTTTATTGTTTTACTCAGGCAATATGGCGAAGAAAACCGCAGATAAGATTGATAAAGTTCTGGCGGGAGAGCTCGGCAGCAGCGAGGGTTTGCTCATGCGAGAGTTTGACCTCCCCCAGCCCTTCGGCGAGATTGGTAATTGCAGAAACAGCCACGACCTTCAGGCCGCAGTGGCGCGCGGAAATCACTTCCGGCACCACGGACATCCCCACCACATCGCCGCCGATAATCTGCATCATGCGGATCTCGGCCGCCGTCTCAAAGTTCGGGCCAGGATAAGAGACAAACACCCCTTCATGGAGCGGGAAGCCTTCTTTCGTTGCCACGGTTTGCAGAACGGCACGGTAATCCGCGTCGTAAGCATTGGCCAGAGAGAAGAAACGATCGCCAAAGCGCTCATCGTTCAGCCCCACCATCGGCGTGCCCGGCATGGTGTTGATATGGTCGCTCAGGGCAACCAGGCTTCCCGGCTGAACCTCCGGGCGCAGCGAACCCGCCGCATTGGTGCTAAACAGCAGCTCGCACCCCAGCAGCGTAAAGGTGCGGATCGCATCGGTCATGATGGTCATCCCGCGCCCTTCATAGAAATGGCCGCGCCCCTTCATGCAGGCAACCGGCACCCCGGCCAGATGTCCGAGCACCAGCTCGCCGGCATGCCCATGAACGGTACTCACCGGGAAGCCCGGCAGCTTTTCGTAGCTCAGGGAAACGGCGTCATCAATCTGGTCGGCAAGTGCGCCCAGGCCAGAGCCGAGAATAAACGCCACGCGAGGCGTGAAGTTCGGCTTAGCGGCGCGAATGATATCGGCGCAGTACCACGGGTTATTCGAGAGGGTCATAGAGGCTCCTTAAGGATGAAAATCGCGATAGCGGGGATCGCATGACTTACGTCTTATATCCGCAGCCTGCTGGTGACCTCCAATACACTTTCACCGCACCATCAATACTGATTGTGTATCGATGCAACTCCCTGCCAGATATGGCAGTTTTGCTCAAGCTAATCCCGTCGGTGCCGATACCTCTGTTTTATAACGCGAGGAAAAAGTATGACGACCATTCAGGCTTCAACCCAACAGATTCAAACCAGCGGCGCGAGTGGCACTTCGAGCAGTAACGATATCTCTGCGCAAATCACCCGCATTCTCGACAAGATCAAAAAGCTGACCCAGCAGTTAAAAGAGCTGGCGAACAGCCCCGTCAGCACGGATGAGAAGAAGAAGCAGCAGGAACTTATTCAGACCCAGATCAAAGTGCTGCAGGCGCAGCTCGCCGCACTGCAGCGCCAGCAGGCTGAAGAGGCCCAGAAGAAGCAGGATCAAAAGCTGGGCAAAGTGGAAGGGGTGAACAGCCCGTCAGACAATAATCAGATCGATATCTACATCTAATCTTCTGATGCGTTAAACAGTGGGTCGCGTATGCGGGCTTCGGTTAATCGTTGTGCCTGGATACGCACCACTTCCCAGATAGCCTGCGCCGCCCCCGAGAGTGAACGATTTTTTCGCCGCACCAGCATCAGCTTTCGCTCGACAACGGGCGTTAATCGCTTGACGGCCAGCCGGCTTCCCTGCGGCAGGGGAAGCGCCAGGGCTGGCAACACGCTGATGCCAATCCCGGCTTCCACCATCGGAAACAGCGTCGCCGGGTGACCAATCTCCTGGACAATCGTTGCCTTTACGCCCTGATTCACCAGCGCGGAATCAATCAGCGGACGGCTGCCCGAGGCATAATCCTGTAAAACCAGGTTCGCGCCCTGCAGGGACTGCCAGCTGACTTCCGGCAATGTGTCCAGCGGATCGTCGTCACGACAGAGCAGCAAAAAGGGCTCCGAAAGTATGCTTTCGCACGCCAGATCGCTCACCTGACCGGGATCGATAACAATACCAAAATCCACATCTCCCTGACGGATACTCTCCAGCACCCACTGTTGCGGCCTGTCATGCAGGACAAAATCAATGTCCGGGTAGCGATGACTGCCCTCGGCTATACACTGCGGAATAAGGTGCGCAGAGATCGTCTGGCTGGCCGCGACCCGCACGGTACCCGAAAGCTGCTGCCCCAGCCTCCCCACGTCTCTGAGCGTGCTGTTCAGCTCATCCAGCAGCCGCTCGAGGCGCAGGGCCAGCTGCTGACCTGCTTCGGTCAACACCACTTCGCGCGTGGTGCGGTCAAGCAACTTCACCCCGGTCTGATTCTCCAGCTCTTTCACGCTGTGGCTGACCGCCGACTGGCTCAGGCCAATCATCTCCCCTGCCCGGCTAAAACTACGAGCCTGCGCCACGGTGACAAAAACACGAAGCTGACGTAATGAATAATTCATCTATTTAATTCATGAATGGATGCAATAAATCAATTTTATTTCTCAAATGGAAGAAAGCACAATAGCGACATCTGTTTTCAGGAGAGATTATGAAACTTTTTCGTATCCTTGATCCGTTCACGCTTACCCTGGTGGTTACCGTTTTACTGGCCTCGTTTTTCCCGGCTCGCGGCGGTTTCGTCCCATTCTTTGAAGGCTTGACCACGGCGGCCATCGCCCTGCTGTTCTTTATGCACGGCGCCAAACTCTCCCGCGAAGCCATTATCGCAGGCGGCGGACACTGGCGACTGCATCTGTGGGTGATGTGTAGCACCTTTATTCTGTTCCCGATCCTCGGGGTGCTGTTTGCCTGGTGGGCACCGGTTAATGTTGACCCGGCACTCTACACCGGCTTCCTGTATCTCTGTATTCTGCCGGCCACCGTGCAGTCCGCCATCGCTTTTACCTCGCTGGCAGGCGGCAACGTGGCGGCCGCGGTCTGCTCGGCATCCGCATCCAGCCTGTTAGGGATTTTCGTCTCTCCGCTGCTGGTGGGCCTGCTGATGAACATGCACGGGGCGGAAGGTAACCTGGAGCAGGTCGGAAGAATTTGTCTGCAGCTGTTGCTGCCGTTTGTCCTGGGCCATCTCTCCCGTCCGTGGACCGGCGCATTTGTGGCGAAGCATAAAAAGTGGATCTCAAAAACCGACCAAACCTCGATTCTGCTGGTGGTTTACTCCGCCTTCAGCGAAGCGGTCGTGAACGGGATCTGGCACAAGGTGGGGGCAGGCTCGCTGCTGTTTATCGTGGTGGTCAGCATTGTCCTGCTGGCGATTGTAATAGCGGTAAACGTCTTTGTGGCACGCAAGTGCGGCTTCAACAAAGCGGATGAAATTACGATTGTGTTCTGCGGTTCGAAGAAGAGTCTGGCTAACGGTATCCCGATGGCCAACATTCTGTTCCCGACCTCGGTGATTGGAATGATGGTGCTGCCGCTGATGATTTTCCATCAGATCCAGCTGATGGTCTGCGCGGTGCTGGCGCGTCGCTACAAACGCCAGACCGAAAAGCTGGCGCAGGAAGAGACCCGCGCCGCGAAGGCTTAAGGACGTTTCAGGGGCTGCACCAGCTGGGTCAGCCCCTCGGTTTTGATCAGTAACGTGATCGCCATCAGCTCGCCCAGTCGCCCTGCCGGGAATTCATCCTTGCGGGCAAACCACAGCAGATACTCCTCCGGCAAATCGATCAGCCTGCGGCCCTTGTATTTACCGAACGGCATCTCGGTATTGGCGATCTCAACGAGCTGCTCTTTCTCCACGTTACTTTCCTAACAGACGCATCATTTCCGCTTCGTCGATAACCTCAATGCCGAGCTCCTGGGCTTTCGCCAGCTTCGAACCCGCCGCTTCCCCGGCGATCACCAGGTCGGTTTTCTTCGACACGCTGCCCGCCACTTTTGCCCCCAGCGCCACCAAACGCGCTTTTGCATCGTCGCGTGAAAGCTGGCTCAGGCTGCCGGTCAGCACCACCGTTTTACCGGCGAACGGGCTGTCGATCTCTTCGGCGTTGACCACTACCGGTGCAGGCCACCTGATGCCCTCTTCCAGCAGTTTGCCGATGACTTCGCGGTTGCTCTCTTCGGCGAAGAAGTTAAAGACGTGCGTGGCGACAACGATGCCGACATCCGGAACTTTCTGCAGCTCCTCGATGCTCGCCTTTTCCAGCGCCTCCAGCGTACCAAAGTATGCTGCCAGACCTGCTGCGGTTGCTTCACCCACTTCACGAATGCCCAGCGCGTACAGGAAACGGGCGAAGGTGGTCTCTTTTGCCGTTTCCAGCGCGTTAACCACGTTCTGGGCTGACTTCGGCCCCATGCGGTCCAGACCGGTCAGTTTGCCCGCCGTCAGTTTGAAGAGATCCGCTGGCGTGTGGACATACTCTTTCTCAACCAGCTGATCGATAATTTTATCACCCATGCCGTCGACGTCCATCGCCCGACGGGAGACGAAGTGCTTCAGTGACTCTTTACGCTGTGCGCCACAGATTAAGCCCCCCGTGCAGCGCGTCACCGCTTCACCTTCCACACGCTCTACGTCAGATCCACACACCGGGCAATGGGTCGGGAAGACAATCTCGCGCGTATCATCAGGACGTTCTGACTCCACAACGTTAACCACCTGCGGGATCACGTCCCCCGCGCGGCGAATCACCACTTTGTCACCAATGCGCAAGCCCAGGCGGTCGATTTCATCGGCGTTATGCAGCGTGGCGTTACTCACCAGCACGCCCGCAACCTGCACAGGCTCCAGACGGGCAACCGGGGTAATGGCGCCCGTACGGCCGACCTGGAACTCTACGTCGCGAACGAAGGTCATCTGCTCCTGAGCAGGGAACTTAAACGCCACCGCCCATCGCGGCGCGCGCGCCACAAAGCCCAGCTGCTCCTGCAGCGCCAGTGAGTTCACCTTGATGACCACGCCATCAATATCAAACCCGAGCGTCGGACGGTCCTCTTCCACTTTGTGGTAGAACGCCAGTACCGCTTCCGGCGAGTCGCAGAGCTGAACGCGGTTGCTCACCGGCAGGCCCCACGCTTTAAACTGCAGCAGACGCCCGAGATGGGTATCCGGCAGCTCGCCGCCCTCCAGAATACCGACGCCGTAGCAGAAGAAAGTAAGCGGTCGCTTCGCGGTGATACGCGGGTCAAGCTGGCGCAGAGAGCCCGCCGCCGCATTACGCGGGTTAGCAAACACCTTCCCACCGGTGCGACGCGCCTCTTCGTTAATTTTCTCGAAGCCCGCCTGGGGCAGGAACACTTCGCCGCGCACTTCCAGACGCGCAGGAATGTTGTCGCCCTGCAGCTTCAGCGGGATCGCTCGGATGGTACGCACGTTGGTGGTGATGTCTTCACCCGTCGTGCCGTCGCCACGCGTCGCGGCGCGTACCAGCACGCCGTTTTCGTAGAGAAGGCTGACTGCCAGGCCATCCAGCTTCAGCTCGCAGCACCAGGTGAGGGAGTCGCTGCTTTTCAGGCGATCCTGCACGCGCTTGTTAAACGCGAGGAAGCTCTCTTCATCGAAGACGTTATCCAGCGACAGCATCGGCACTTCATGACGCACCTGGCTAAAAGCCCCCAGCGGCTCAGCGCCGACCCGCTGGGTGGGGGAATCCGGTGTGATGAGGTCAGGATGCTGCGCCTCTAATTCGCGCAGCTCGCGCATCAGGCGGTCATACTCCGCATCCGGAACTTCCGGCGCGTCCATAACATGATAGAGGTATTCATGATGGCGAAGCGTGGTTCGCAGTTCAGTGAGTTGTTGTTCGATTGAGTCCATATCGCACCATCAATGAGAAAAAACCCCCGACAGGCGGGGGTTGAGGAGGAGTTGAAGTCAACGCGGCGATTACGCGTTGGCTTCCTTAACTTCGCGGATGCGGTCCTGATACTCGCGCAGTTTCTGCGGGGTCATCATTCGACGCTGATCGTCGAGCACCACACCGCCGACTTCGTCAGCGATATGCTGGGCAGACTGCAGCATCAGCTTAAAGTTTTGCAGTTCGTCGCCGTAGGACGGCACCTGCATAAAGATAGTCACACCCGGGGTCACGAAATCACCGGTCATTTCCGGATCAAAGGTGCCTGGGTTAACCATGTTGGCCAGGCTGAACAGCGCCGGGCCGCTACCGTCAGGACTCAGGTGGCGATGGAAAATGTTCATATCGCCAAACTTGAAGCCTGCCTGTTGAATACTGTTAAGCAGCACGTCACCGTTGAGATGGCTACCGTGATGCGCGGCCACGTTCATAATGATCACCGCTTCTTTACGCTGCGGTTTTTCAACAACCGGCTCTGGCTCTACAACGGGCTCAGGCTCAACGTGCGGTGCCGGAGCGGGTTGAGGCGCAGGCTGGACATGAACAGGCTGCTGCGGTTGTTGTACCGGCTGAGCAGGCTGTTGTTGCACGGGCTGCTGCACCGGTTGCTGTTGAACCGGCTGGGCAGGCTGCTGATAGACAGGCTGTTGCGGCGGCTGGCGCACCGGCTCTTCCACAGGCTGCTGCGCTGGCTGGCGCGGCTGTGCGGAAGCATACGGCGGTTGATACTGGTGCTGCGAAGGACGAGGTGCTTCTTGCTCCCCATGGCCTGCGCCGGGCGCAGTATTGACCCGATGAACACGAACTTCACCCACGCCGTCGTCGTCGCTGCCGTCGATGTCATCTTCACTGTCATCGTCATCACGACTGGACTTCATGCGCTTCAGTGGGCGATCGCGAAACATCGAGGAACGCTCTTTACGGCTGGTCCAGAAACCATGTACCAGTAAAGCGATTATGGCGATCGCGCCAACAATGATTAATATCAGACGCAAATCCTGCATCATTATATTCTCTGTTGTTCTAACACCTTGCCACCACGGCAAACATTTACTCACTAAGAGTATTTGCCGTTTACGTCAAGTGCAAGTGTGTGCAGAGCATTCACAGCATAAAGATGAAGGAAATCGTGCTTTTTGCTGGTTTTTCGAACATTTCCGAACTGGTCATTGCTCCGTAAGTGGATAATATAGGCGGGCAATTCCACTGGTTGTGTAAAAAGGAGTACAGCCTGGCTATGGTTTCAACATCTTCTTCTCCCCCGCGCAGCGGCGTCTGGTATTTTTCTCAGGGCTGGAAACTGGTCTCCCTGCCGGGGATTCGACGCTTCGTCATTCTCCCACTGTTGATCAACATTATTCTGATGGGCGGCGCGTTCTGGTGGCTGTTCACCAAGCTGGAGAGTTGGATCCCGTCGCTGATGAGCTACGTGCCAGACTGGCTGCAGTGGCTTAACTACCTGCTCTGGCCAGTGGCGGTGATCTCCGTGCTGCTGGTGTTTGGCTATTTCTTCTCGACGATTGCAAACTGGATAGCCGCACCGTTTAACGGTCTGCTGGCGGAACAGCTGGAAGCGCGGCTTACCGGCGCGACGCCGCCGGACACGGGCATATGGGGGATCATGAAAGACCTCCCTCGCATTATGAAGCGTGAATGGCAGAAGTTTGCCTGGTACCTGCCCCGCGCGGTTGTGCTGCTTATCCTCTACTTTGTGCCCGGCATTGGCCAGACGGTGGCACCCGTGCTGTGGTTCCTGTTCAGCGCCTGGATGCTGGCCATCCAGTACTGCGATTATCCGTTCGATAACCACAAGGTGCCGTTTAAAACGATGCGCACCGCCCTGCGCAGCCAGAAGGTCGCCAATATGCAGTTTGGCGCGCTGACCAGCCTGTTCACCATGATTCCGTTCCTGAATCTGTTCATCATGCCCGTCGCCGTCTGCGGCGCGACGGCGATGTGGGTCGACTGCTACCGTGATAAACACGCGTTATGGAAATAATGCAAAAATGTGTAAAGCAGGGGTGGCTTATGCCGCCCCTTATTCCATACTGATCCCCATTATTTCCTTGCAGTATATAGATATGCGAATTCCTTACTTCCCCCTACCTGCTTAGCAGGTATGCTGGGTCGGTATCCCAATTTCATACAGTTAAGGACAGGCCATGAGTAAGATTTATGAAGACAACTCGCTGACTATCGGTCATACGCCCCTGGTTCGACTGAACCGTATCGGTAATGGACGCATTCTGGCGAAGGTCGAATCACGTAACCCGAGCTTCAGCGTAAAATGCCGTATCGGTGCAAACATGATTTGGGATGCTGAAAAACGTGGCGTACTGAAGCCAGGCGTTGAGCTGGTGGAACCGACCAGCGGCAATACCGGTATCGCTCTGGCCTATGTGGCTGCCGCGCGCGGCTACAAGCTGACGCTGACCATGCCAGAAACCATGAGCATCGAGCGTCGTAAGCTGCTCAAAGCGCTGGGCGCGAACCTGGTGCTGACCGAAGGCGCGAAGGGCATGAAGGGCGCCATTCAGAAAGCCGAAGAGATTGTGGCCAGCGATCCGGCGAAATATCTCCTGCTGCAGCAGTTCAGCAACCCGGCTAACCCGGAAATTCACGAGAAGACCACCGGTCCGGAAATCTGGGAAGATACCGACGGCCAGGTTGACGTCTTTATCTCCGGCGTGGGTACCGGCGGTACGCTGACCGGCGTGTCGCGCTATATTAAAGGCACAAAGGGTAAAAAAGACCTGATCACCGTTGCCGTTGAGCCAACCGACTCACCGGTTATCACCCAGGCACTGGCGGGTGAAGAGCTCAAACCCGGCCCACACAAAATTCAGGGTATTGGCGCAGGCTTCATTCCGGGCAACCTGGATCTGAAGCTGATCGATAAAGTGGTTACCATCACTAACGAAGAAGCCATCTCTACCGCGCGTCGCCTGATGGATGAAGAAGGCATTCTGGCGGGTATCTCTTCCGGTGCGGCCGTTGCGGCAGCGCTCAAGCTTCAGGAAGATGAAGCCTTTACCAATAAGAATATTGTGGTTATCCTTCCGTCCTCGGGTGAGCGTTACTTGAGCACCGCACTGTTTGCCGATCTGTTTACCGAAAAAGAGCTGCAACAGTAGTGCCAGCATGTTAATAACGCGTAAAAAAGCACCTTTTCAGGTGCTTTTTTGTGGCCTGCTTCAAACTTTTACCCCTCTTGGCATTGCTTCACCCCGAAGGGTCTGGTATTTAAACCAGCAATTATTTTGATGCGTGAAATTAATCGGCAAACGAAATAGCCTTGCTGAATCGATTTTATGATTTGGTTCAAGTCTTGCTTTCGCTGCATAATGTTTAATGACGATCGAAACGTCAGCGCTAACAATACAGGCTAAAGTTCAGTCGCCAGGCTAGACTTTAGTTCCACAACACTAAACCTATAAGTTGGGGAAATACAATGTTCCAGCAAGAAGTTACCATTACCGCTCCGAACGGTCTGCACACCCGCCCTGCTGCTCAGTTTGTTAAAGAAGCAAAAGGCTTCACTTCTGAAATCACTGTGACTTCCAACGGCAAAAGCGCGAGCGCAAAAAGCCTGTTCAAACTGCAGACTCTGGGCCTGACTCAGGGCACCGTTGTCACCATCTCTGCAGAAGGTGAAGACGAGCAGAAAGCAGTTGAGCATCTGGTTAAACTGATGGCTGAGCTCGAGTAAGTTTCCGGGTTCTTTTAAATATCAGTCACAAGTAAGGTAGGGTTATGATTTCAGGCATTTTAGCATCCCCGGGTATCGCTTTCGGCAAGGCACTGCTGCTGAAAGAAGACGAGATCGTCATCGACCGGAAAAAAATTTCTGCCGACAAGGTTGATCAGGAAGTTGAACGTTTTCTGAGCGGTCGTGCCAAGGCATCTGCGCAACTGGAAGCAATCAAAACTAAAGCTGGCGAAACTTTCGGTGAAGAAAAAGAAGCCATCTTCGAAGGGCACATCATGCTGCTCGAAGATGAGGAGCTGGAGCAGGAAATCATAGCCCTGATTAAAGATAAAGGCATGACGGCCGACGCGGCTGCGCATGAAGTTATCGAAGGTCAGGCAACTGCCCTGGAAGAACTGGATGATGAATACCTGAAAGAGCGTGCGGCCGACGTACGTGACATCGGTAAGCGCCTGCTGCGCAACATCCTGGGCCTGGCCATCATCGACCTGAGCGCGATTCAGGATGAAGTGATCCTGGTTGCCGCTGACCTCACCCCGTCTGAAACCGCACAGCTGAACCTGAAAAAGGTCCTCGGTTTCATCACCGACGCGGGTGGCCGTACCTCCCACACCTCTATCATGGCGCGTTCTCTGGAACTGCCTGCCATCGTGGGTACCGGTAGCGTCACCTCTCAGGTGAAAAATGGCGACTATCTGATTCTGGATGCCGTAAACAATCTGGTTTACGTCAACCCAACCAATGAAGAGATCGATAAACTGCGCGCGGTTCAGGAGCAGGTTGCGACTGAAAAAGCGGAACTCGCTAAGCTGAAAGACCTGCCAGCCATCACCCTGGACGGCCATCAGGTTGAAGTGTGCGCAAACATCGGTACCGTCCGCGACGTTGATGGCGCTGAGCGCAACGGTGCGGAAGGTGTCGGTCTCTATCGTACAGAATTCCTGTTCATGGACCGCGACGCGCTGCCAACGGAAGAAGAGCAGTTTGCTGCTTACAAAGCCGTGGCTGAAGCGTGTGGCTCTCAGGCGGTTATCGTCCGTACCATGGACATCGGTGGCGACAAAGAGCTGCCGTACATGAACTTCCCGAAAGAAGAGAACCCGTTCCTGGGCTGGCGTGCCGTGCGTATCGCGATGGATCGTAAAGAGATCCTGCGTGACCAGGTTCGTGCGATCCTGCGCGCCTCTGCTTTCGGTAAACTGCGCATCATGTTCCCGATGATCATCTCTGTTGAAGAAGTGCGTGCACTGAAGAAAGAGATTGAAATCTACAAACAGGAACTGCGTGACGAAGGTAAAGCGTTTGACGAGTCAATCGAGATCGGCGTGATGGTGGAAACACCAGCGGCGGCGACCATTGCGCGTCATTTAGCCAAAGAAGTTGATTTCTTTAGTATCGGTACCAATGATTTAACGCAGTACACCCTGGCAGTTGACCGTGGTAATGATATGATTTCACATCTCTACCAGCCAATGTCACCGTCCGTACTGAACTTGATCAAGCAAGTTATTGATGCTTCTCATGCTGAAGGTAAATGGACTGGCATGTGTGGTGAGCTTGCAGGCGACGAACGTGCTACACTTCTGTTGCTGGGTATGGGTCTGGACGAATTCTCTATGAGCGCCATTTCCATCCCGCGCATTAAGAAGATTATCCGTAACACGAACTTCGAAGATGCGAAGGTATTAGCAGAGCAGGCTCTTGCTCAACCGACAACGGACGAGTTAATGACGCTGGTTAACAAGTTCATTGAAGAAAAAACAATCTGCTAATCCACGAGATGCGGCCCAATTTACTGCTTAGGAGAAGATCATGGGTTTGTTCGATAAACTGAAATCTCTGGTTTCTGATGATAAAAAAGACTCCGGAACTATTGAGATTGTTGCTCCGCTCTCCGGCGAGATCGTCAACATCGAAGACGTGCCGGATGTAGTGTTTGCTGAGAAAATCGTTGGTGATGGCATTGCTATCAAACCAACTGGCAACAAAATGGTTGCTCCAGTTGACGGCACCATCGGTAAAATTTTTGAAACCAACCATGCGTTCTCTATCGAATCTGATAGCGGTATCGAACTGTTCGTTCACTTCGGTATCGACACCGTTGAACTGAAAGGCGAAGGCTTCAAACGTATCGCGGAAGAAGGCCAGCGTGTGAAAGTTGGCGACCCGGTGATTGAATTCGATCTGCCACTGCTGGAAGAAAAAGCCAAGTCTACCCTGACACCGGTTGTTATCTCCAACATGGACGAAATCAAAGAACTGATCAAACTGTCTGGCAGCGTCACCGTGGGTGAAACCCCGGTTATCCGCATCAAGAAGTAATTCTTGCCGCACAGAAAAATGGCGCCTTCGGGCGCCATTTTTGTTTATGCGGGGAGGATAAGCTCGTCGTAACCTTTCGACTGGGTATAAAGCATCACGTCCGTCACCCGGTCGCCGGCCATGCGAATGGCATCGGCAACGGTTTTCCCCTCAACAATGCCGCTCACCAGCTCTGAACAGAACAGGTCGCCCGTCCCTTTCAGATCGGTTTCTACTCGCGGATGCGCGCTGACGGTGACGCCTTCATTCGTCACCAGCACCACGTGGATGTTCTGCGGGTCGTCAGCGACCGGTGCACTGGTAATCGCCACCCATTTCAGGCTATCAGAGAGCAGTCCCTGTGCCGCCGCGATGGCGCTTTCCGGCGTGCGGCAGGGTTTGCCGCTTAACACTTCCAGTTCATAGACGTTTGGCGTAATCCCCTGCGCCAGCGGCAGCAGGTGCTCCCGATACGCTTCGGGGATCTCGGGCTTCACGTACATTCCGCTGTCGATATCGCCGATAACCGGGTCGACCAGCACCAGCAGGTCAGGATGCTGCGCTTTGACCCCCTTCAACCACTGCGCCAGCAGGACGATCTGGCTGGCACTGCCCATATAGCCGGTGGTGACCGCTTTAAGCTCGCGCAGGATCTCGCGCTCTTCCAGCGCCTTCAGGTAGCCGCTGAACCACTCGTCGGGGATCACCCCACCATAAAACGTGTCGTAGTGCGGCGTGTTGCTAAACAGTACCGTTGGCACGGCGGTGACGTTCAGCCTGTGGGTTCGAATATTCGGTACCGCAATGCTGTTCCCCACGCTGCCGTAAACCACCTGCGACTGCACGGCGACAATATCGGTTTGCTGCGCCCGGGTATTATCCCGGAATAGAATCATCTCCATGACGCTTAAATCCCCGCCCCCTGCGAATAACTCTCTTCACCAAAGACGCCGGTAGACAGATAGCGATCGCCGCGATCGCAAATAATCGCCACCACCACCGCGCCCGGATTTGCCTTTGCTACCCGAATCGCACCCGCTACCGCGCCGCCCGAGCTGACGCCGCAGAAGATGCCTTCGCGCACGGCCAGCTCACGCATGGTATTTTCCGCCTCGCGCTGGTGAAGATCCAGCACCTGGTCCACAAGCTGCGCATTAAAGATGCCGGGCATATACTCCGCAGGCCAGCGGCGAATGCCCGGAATGCTGCTCCCCTCTTCCGGCTGCAGGCCGACAATGGTGACGGCTTTATCCTGCTCGCGCAGAAAACGCGATACCCCGGTAATGGTGCCGGTGGTACCCATGCTGGAGACAAAATGGGTGATACGCCCGTCGGTTTGCTGCCAGATTTCCGGGCCGGTGGTGGTGTAGTGTGCGTACGGGTTGTCCGGGTTATTAAACTGATCGAGCAGTTTACCTTCGCCGCGCTCGGCCATTTCTAACGCCAGGTCGCGCGCGCCTTCCATCCCCTGCTCTTTGGTCACCAGAATCAGCTCGGCTCCGTAGGCACGCATCGCGGCACGGCGCTCCTGGCTCATGTTGTCCGGCATCAGCAGCTTCATGCGATAGCCTTTCAGCGCCGCAATCATCGCCAGCGCGATACCCGTGTTACCGCTGGTGGCTTCAATCAGCACGTCGCCCGGCTTAATCTCGCCGCGCTTTTCGGCCTGGACAATCATCGACAGCGCCGCGCGGTCTTTCACCGACCCCGCCGGGTTATTGCCTTCGAGTTTGACCCAGATTTCGCTGCCGTTGTCTGGCCCCATGCGCTGAAGCTTGACCAGAGGCGTGTTGCCGATGGTGTTTTCGAGTGTATTCACGTTTTTTACTCAATAAAAAAGCCGGGCGCGCGCAGCGATCCCGGCCTACAAGACGCAGTGATAACTGTAGGCCCGGTAAGCGCAGCGCCACCGGGCGATAAACATCCTAATAACCTATCAGGCTGACTCCGCCAGAGCAATATCCTCGCGCGTCTCGATGCGCTCCTTGCCGTGATAAATACGGGCGTGCTGCAGACCGACAAACAGGCGCTCTCCTCGGTGCGGCGGCACGTCGTCGCGCATGACCACGGTCAGCGGCTCGGTATACCAGCCCAGGGGCTGTACCACCAATTGGGTGTAGTGACCTTTAGGGCTAGCTTCCAGCACCTGCACCGGCAGCGGTGAATCCAGGCTGGTTCGGCGGCTCACGTCCACTTCCCACGGACGCAGGAACAGATCGACCGGTCCCTGATGCGCGGAGGTATAGCCCAGCGGCCAGCGGTGCGCGCCCACGTGGAACTGCCCACCGCGAATAGTACCCTGAAGACGGTTTACCTCGCCCATAAACTCCAGCACGAAGCGGGTCGCCGGTTCGCGCCAGAGCTGCTCCGGTTCGTCAACCTGCTCAATGTTGCCCTGGCTCATGACCACCACGCGATCCGCGACTTCCATCGCCTCTTCCTGGTCATGGGTTACGAAGACGCTGGTGAATTTCAGCTCTTCATGGAGCTGACGCAGCCAGCGGCGCAGCTCTTTACGCACCTGTGCATCCAGCGCGCCGAAAGGTTCATCCAGCAGCAGAATTTGCGGCTCAACGGCCAGCGCACGCGCCAGCGCCACGCGCTGTTTCTGCCCGCCGGACAGCTGGGCCGGGAAACGGTCCGCCAGATGAGCCAGCTGCACCATCTCCAGCAGTTTGGTCACCTTCGCCTTAATGGTTGCCGCATCCGGGCGCTCGCGACGCGGCAACACGGTCAGGCCAAACGCGATGTTGTCGAACACAGTCATGTGGCGGAACAGCGCGTAATGCTGGAACACAAAACCTACTTTACGATCGCGGGCATGCAGGCGGCTCACGTCGGTGCCGTGAAAGCGGATATGCCCGCTGGTCTGATGCTCAAGCCCGGCGATAATACGCAGCAGCGTAGTTTTACCCGAGCCAGACGGCCCCAGCAGCGCCACCATTTGTCCGGAAGGGATATCCAGCGAGATATCATTCAGCACCTGGGTGCGACCAAAAGACTTCTTAATATTGGCAATCTCAATGCTCATGATTTCCCTCCTGATGCTGACGTTTTTCCTGATTTTCTAAACGCCACTGCACCACACTCTTCAAAAACAGGGTCAAAATGGCCATCAGCGTCAGCAACGCTGCGGCAGTAAACGCGCCGATGGTGTTGTAGTCCTGCTGCAGCAATTCAATCTGTAGCGGCAGCGACAGGGTTTCACCGCGAATGGAACCGGAAACAACGGAAACGGCACCGAACTCACCAATCGCGCGGGCGTTGGTCAGTACCACGCCGTAAAGCAGCGCCCAGCGAATGTTCGGCAGCGTCACGCGGCGGAACATCTGCCAGCCCGAAGCCCCCAGTAGCACCGCCGCTTCGTCTTCGTTGCTCCCCTGGCTTAACATCACCGGCACCAGCTCACGCACCACAAATGGACAGGTCACGAAGATGGTAACCAGCACCATACCCGGCCAGGCGAACATGATCTGCAGGTTATGTGCATCCAGCCAGCCGCCCAGCGGGCCGTTGGAGCCGTAAAAGAGCAGGTACACCAGACCCGCCACCACCGGCGATACGGCGAAAGGAATATCCAGCAGGGTCAGCAGCAGCTGACGTCCCGGGAAGTTAAAGCGCGTCACCAGCCAGGCCAGCAGAGTCCCGAACACGAGGTTCACCGGCACGGAGATCAACGCAATCATTACGGTCAACCAGATGGCATGCAGCATATCCGGGTCTGCCAGGTTTTCCAGCGCGGGCATCAGGCCCTTGCTGAACGCCTGAACGAAGATATAAACCGTCGGCACGACGAGAATGAGGGCGGAAACCAGCACGCCCGCCCCAATCAGAAACCATTTACCCCAGTTGATGCGGGGTGCATCGTATCGCTTCAATTGCGTAACTTCCGCCATCAGTGACCTACCACACGTCGACCAAAGCGACTTTGCAGAGTGTTAATTGAGTACAGCAGCAGCAGCGAGGCCGCCAGGATCACCGAGGCAATTGCGCTCGCCGCCGGATAATCAAACTCCTGCAAACGGATGAAAATCATCAGCGAGGTCACTTCCGTTTTCCAGGCGATGTTCCCGGCGATAAAAATCACGGCGCCGAACTCGCCGAGGCTGCGGGTAAACGACAGCGCGACGCCCGCCATCAGCGCCGGAGAGAGCTCCGGCAGCACCACCTTGCGGAAGCTCTGCCAGCGCGTGGCGCCCAGCGTTTCCGCCGCTTCTTCGTATTCCGGACCCAGCTCTTCCAGCACCGGCTGCACGGTACGGACCACAAACGGGATGCTGGTAAAGGCCATCGCCACCGCGATACCGAGCCAGGTATAGGTCACCTTGATGTCAAATTTCGCCAGCCACTCGCCGTACAGCCCGTTCACGGAGAAGAGCGACGCGAGGGTTAAGCCCGCCACCGCCGTCGGCAGCGCAAACGGCAGATCCATCAGGGCGTCAAGCAGCGTACGGCCCGGGAAGCGATAGCGGGTTAAAATCCACGCCATCAGCAGGCCAAACACGCCGTTAAAAATGGAGGCGACAAACGCCGACAGCAGCGTCACCTTATAGGCCGCCACCACCTGCGGGTTGGTGACCACGTCCCAGTACTGCGCCCAGCTCATCTGCGCAAGCTGCATCACCAGCGCGCTGAGCGGCAACAGCAGGATCAGGCAGACGAACAGCAGGCTGGTCCCGAGGCTTAAGGTAAAGCCCGGCAGCACGCGTTTTGTCGATACTGCAAACATTACTTATGCCCCGCCGCCAGCAATTTATCTAACTCACCGCCGCTGGCAAAATGCGTTTTCATCACGTCTGGCCAGGAGCCAAAATGATCTTCCACGCGGAACAGCGCGGTCTGCGGGAATTTATCTTTCAGCTTGTTCATCACGTCCGGGTTGTTCACGCGGTAGTAGTAATCGGTAATGATGGTCTGCGCCTGAGGGCTGTACAGGTAGTTGAGATAGGCTTTTGCCGCTTTCTCGGTACCGTTTGCCTGCACGTTTTTATCCACCCATGCGACCGGGAATTCGGCCAGAATGTTGGTTTTCGGGATAACCACCTCGAAGCCCTGCGCTTCGTACTGTTTGCGGATGTTGTTCACTTCCGATTCAAAGCTGATCAGCACATCGCCGAGACCGCGTTCTGCGAAGGTCGTGGTCGCCCCACGGCCGCCGGTATCAAACACTTCGACATTTTTCAGGAACTGGGTCATGAACTGCTCGGTTTTGGCTTTATCGTTACCGTCAGCCTTGTCCGCTGCGCCCCACGCGGCTAAATAGGTGTAACGCGCGTTACCGGAGGTTTTTGGGTTTGGGAAAATCAGCTTCACGTCGGAACGCACCAGGTCGCTCCAGTCGTGGATATTCTTCGGGTTGCCCTTACGCACGAGGAAGCCCATGGTGGAATAGAACGGCGAGCTGTTGTTAGGCAGTCGGCTCTGCCAGTCCGCCGGAAGCAGCTTGCCTTTGTCGTGCAGGATCTGCACGTCAGTGACCTGGTTGTAGGTCACCACATCCGCTTTCAGCCCCTGGAGAATGGCCAGCGCCTGCTTGGACGAACCGGCGTGGGACTGCTTGATGGTCAGCTTATCGCCGTTATTGTCTTTCGCCCACTGCTGTTCGAACGGGGGGTTAAGGGCGGCAAACAGCTCGCGGGAGACGTCATACGAACTGTTTAACAGTTCAGTCGCATGCGCCTGTGCCACCAGCAGTAAACCTGCCAGCGCCAGAGTTCCTTTTTTTAGTACAGTAACGGCCATTGCGCACCCTTATAAATGTGATGACTATCTTATAGTCATAATATTTATAACGGGGATGAAAGGAGTAACGGTTTTATATACCGTTTGGTGATTTAGAAGCAGAAAAGGGAATAAGGGGTGCGGCCTGATGCCCTCACCCCAGCCCTCTCCCACAGGGAGAGGGAGAAAGGCTATTACAGTGCCAGCAGACGCTCAACGGACGGCGCAAAGTAGTAGCCGCCGGTCACCGGTTTGGTGAAGCGCAGCATGGCGTCGCGCTTACCGTCGGTATCGCCGAACATGCTCAGCAGCTGCTGCTCAATGTTATACAGGCGCGCGCAGTAGGCGCAGAAGTAGAGGCCGTGCGTGCCGCTTGCAGTACCGTACGGCAGGCTCTGGCGAACAATCTTCAGCCCTTTGCCGTCTTCTTTGAGGTCAACGCGGGTCAGGTGAGAGGTAACGGGACGGTCGTCGCCGTCGATCTCTTCGTTCGCCTCTTTCGTACGCCCAATCATCATCTCCTGGTCGTGCACGCTCATGCGGTTAAGCTGCTTGAGGTTGTGCTCCCAGCGCTGAACGAACACGTAGCTGCCGCCCGCGTCCACGCCGTCTTTAATGACCGCCACGTCGCGACGAACCTCTTCACCCGCCGGGTTTTCCGTCCCGTCGACGAAGCCGCTCAGATCGCGCTCTTCCACCCAGCGGAAGCCGTGAACCTCTTCCTGCACCTCAATGCTGTCGCCAAAGGCCGCCACAGCGGCCTGGGCAACGGAAAAGTTCACGTCGTGACGCAGGGAGAGAATGTGGATCAGCACGTCATATTGGGTCGCAGGTGCCAGACCTTTGCCGTAAGGGATGAAGTCCTTCAGCTCTTCCGCCCCTTCGCCACCGCTCAACTGACGCCAGACGTTATTGCCAAAGGCAACAACGGCGCCGAGGTGGGCTTCCGGGAATTTGGCCTGGAAGGTGGCCAGCTTATCAACAAACGCTTTACTGGCCGCACGCAGGGCATCCACGTCCCCTTTAACATTGGCTTCAATCCAAATCGCCGCGCGGCAATGTTCTGGCAAAATGCCACTCTGAACCTGAGACATCGCTCCTCCTGAAATAAAGATGCCACGTCAGCGTGGCATTGATGGCGGGTATTATACCCGGATTTCAGCGAGGCGGTTTGTTCAGGCGCAAATTACTGCTTCCAGAGTATTTTGCTCACTTTCCAGCTCTTGAGCGTGTCGTCAGAGGGCATCAGTCCCTCCGGTCCGCTCCAGGTTCCGGTGAAGACATAGCTGATGTGCTGGCTGCCTTCCGCCTTACATTCCACCGCGACCTTATCGTCAGACGGCAAGCTGGTGCAATTGCCAAAAGCCTGCTTATAAAGATCGCTAAACGGGGTCCCTACTTTCACGCCGCTAGCGGTCGGAATATCTTCATCCATCACCGCAATTCGGTTTACCGTGCCTTTGTCACCGTTGATCACCAGCGCCAGCTTGTCGCCCTTCAGCGCTTCGTAATAGCGAACAATATTGCCATTCTCCGTTTTCATGCCGCTGCGCAGACGGTAATCGCTGCTGAGCGCATCCTGAATAGCATTCTGATCCAGCGCCGTCGCGGCGGTAATTTTCCCCACGCCCTGCTCGGTCACTTCCGTTGATGAGCCAAACCAGTTCCACGGATACGCGGCGGACCAGTTAATGGAGGAGAGCGTCGAACAGCCGGTCAACGCCAGCGGGAGAGCGCATAAAAGTAAACGCAGCGATTTCATTGAAACGTCCTTTCTAATTAAATCAACGCTTGTTGGAGTGCGACATCGGCAAAAAGTGCCGGATTAATCGTCCTGAGGCGCAAAACAGGCGCGAAGACGCGGATTCGTCAGCAGCCACAGCAGCGCCACAATATCGGCAACCACCAGCGCAACGCCGGTGCCCGTCAGCGGTTCACCGTACCACCAGAGTACCGGCTGCCAGAAGAGCAGCGCAATCTGGGCAAGGATCAGCAGCCCGCGAAGCGCGCGCCACAAACGCGGGATCGCCTGCCGCCGGCCGCTGCACAAAAACGCCACCACCGCCGGTACGCCCGGCAGTAGTCCGAGCCAGAAGGCGTCGTGATCGGGATAAAAGAGATTCAGCAGCGTGTCACCCTGCCCGCGCGACGCGGCGGCCATCACAAACAGCACCCAGGTCCGGGCCTGGAGCAGCAGAACGCACCAGAATAAAAAGGGCAGCCTGACGCGGCCCTGCGCGTCATAGTCAGCCGGATGGATCTCAGTACTCTTCATCTTCGATCAGACGCTTGCCCAGAGTCAGCACGTCAGCGTGCTCGTAGCCCAGACGCTCATACATGCCCAGCACCACGTCGTTATCTTCCCGCACCATGATCTGGATCTTTGGGCAGCCGCGGGCGATCAGCTTCTTCTCGAGTCGGTTCAGCAGCGCATTGGCAATGCCGCGGCCACGGTATTCCGGGTGAACGCCCAGATAATAGGCCGAGCCGCGATGGCCGTCGTAACCACCCATTACCGTCCCCACAACCTCGCCATTGACTTCCGCGACCAGAAACAGACTGACGTCATGATTCACCTTACGTTCGATATCCATTTCCGGATCGTTCCACGGACGCAGCAGATCGCAGCGCTCCCAAAGGGTGATCACCTCTTCGAAATCTTCCTGGCGAAAAACGCGTATCTCCATGGTATTAACCGCCTTTTCGGGTTTAAAAACAGTGATTATGGCGCGAAGCACGCCTTTAGCCAATAACCGGGGAAAATCTCGCCAAAATTTGGCATAATGTCACTTTGTCACGTATTGAAATGAAAAGTAAAACAATTCTCAATATGGACTGTCGTAACGGGAAACACGATACGATATAACACCAGGACCCCATTTTTTAGTATTCAGGCCGCATGAGCACATTCAAACCATTAAAAGCACTCACATCGCGTCGTCAGGTTCTCAAAGCGGGGCTGGCGGCCTTAACGTTAACGGGCATCGCAAAGCAGGCTCAGGCGAAAGACGAGAGCACGCTCAAAACCAGTAACGGACACAGCAAACCGAAAGCCAAAAAGCCGGGCGCGAAGCGTCTGGTGATGCTCGACCCAGGGCACGGCGGCATTGATACCGGCGCCATCGGCAAAAACGGGTCGAAAGAAAAACACGTCGTGCTGGCAATTGCAAAAAATGTGCGCGCAATTTTACGCAGTAACGGCATTGACGCCCGTCTGACGCGTTCTGGCGATACCTTTATTCCGCTGTATGACCGCGTAGAGATCGCCCACCAGCACGGTGCGGATCTGTTTATGTCGATCCACGCCGACGGCTTTACCAACCCTTCTGCGGCCGGTGCCTCGGTGTTTGCGCTTTCCAACCGTGGCGCCAGTAGCGCCATGGCGAAATACCTCTCCGACCGCGAAAACCGGGCGGATGAAGTCGCCGGGAAGAAAGCCACTGACAAAGACCACCTGCTACAGCAGGTGCTGTTCGACCTCGTGCAGACGGATACGATCAAAAACAGCCTGACGCTCGGCTCGCATATTCTGAAGAAGATTAAGCCAGTGCATCGTCTGCACAGTAAAGGCACCGAGCAGGCAGCGTTCGTGGTGCTGAAATCACCGTCCATCCCGTCCGTGCTGGTGGAAACCTCCTTCATTACCAACCCGGAAGAGGAGCGACTCCTCGGCACCACGGCGTTTCGTCAGAAGATCGCCAACGCCATCGCCTCCGGCATTATCAGTTACTTCAACTGGTTCGATAACCAAAAAGCGCACTCCAGGAAACGTTAATGAAACCCGATGCTCAACTGGTCAAAACCTTCCTGCTGCAGCTGCAGGATGAGATCTGCCAGAAATTGGCCGCAGCAGACGGCGGTGAATTTCAGGAAGATACCTGGCAGCGCGAGGCCGGAGGCGGCGGGCGCAGCCGCGTGCTGCGAAACGGCGGCATCTTCGAACAGGCGGGCGTGAATTTTTCCCACGTTCACGGCGACGCCATGCCTGCGTCTGCGACGGCACATCGTCCCGAGCTCGCAGGCCGCAGCTTTGAGGCGATGGGCGTCTCGCTGGTGGTGCATCCGCACAACCCGTTTGTGCCGACCAGCCACGCCAACGTGCGCTTTTTCATTGCGGAAAAACCGGGCGCCGACCCGGTCTGGTGGTTCGGCGGCGGTTTCGACTTAACGCCCTATTACGGCTTCGAAGAGGATGCCGTGCACTGGCACACCACCGCGCGGGATCTTTGCCTGCCGTTTGGCGAAGACGTCTACCCGAAATTTAAAAAGTGGTGCGACGACTACTTTTACCTGAAGCACCGCGACGAGCAGCGCGGCATCGGCGGGCTGTTCTTTGACGATCTCAACACGCCGGATTTTGATACCGCGTTCAGCTTTATGCGCGCGGTGGGTGAAGGCTATACCGACGCGTACCTGCCGATTGTCGAACGCCGTAAAAACACCAACTATGGCGTGCGCGAACGTGAGTTCCAGCTCTACCGTCGGGGGCGCTACGTGGAATTTAATCTGGTGTGGGATCGCGGGACGCTGTTCGGCCTGCAGACCGGCGGGCGCACGGAGTCGATTTTAATGTCGATGCCGCCGCTGGTGCGCTGGGAGTACTGCTACGAGCCAAAAGAAGGCAGCCCGGAGGCTGCCTTAAAAGAATTTATTCAGGTTCGGGATTGGGTTTAACTGCCGGATGGCGCTGCGCTTATCCGGCCTACTCAACCCGTAGGTCGGGTAAGCGAACGCGCCACCCGACACCACGCGCTTACAGCGGCTGCGTCTGCGCCTCAACCACCGCCAGCGCCACCATGTTCACGATACGACGCACGGAGGCAATCGGCGTTAACACGTGCACCGGTTTCGCCACGCCCATCAGTACCGGTCCTACGGTCACCCCTTCAGAGCTGGAGACGCGCAGCAGGTTATAGCTGATACGCGCCGCTTCCACGTTCGGCATAATCAGGATGTTAGCCGATCCCTTCAGCGGGCTGTCCGGCATACGTTCGTTACGGATGCTCTCTACCAGCGCCGCATCGCCGTGCATTTCCCCGTCAATCATCAGCTCCGGCGCGCGCTCGCGCACCAGCGCCAGCGTCTCACGCATTTTGCAGGCCGCCGCGGATTTAGACGAACCAAAGTTAGAGTGCGACAGCAGCGCCACCTTCGGCTCAATACCAAAGCGACGCACGGTCTCGGCGGCCATCACGGTGATCTCCGCCAGCTCGTCCGGGGTCGGGTCGTCGTTAACGTAGGTATCGGCAATAAAGGTGTTGCCGCTTGGCAGCAGTAACGCGTTCATCGCCCCGGCGGTATGGACGCCATCACGATAGCCAAAGATCTCCTGCACCACGCTAAAGTGCTCGTGGTAATCGCCGATGGTGCCGCAGATCAGCGCATCCGCCTCGCCGCGATGGACCATGATCGCGCCGATCACCGTCGTGTTGCTGATCACCGCTTTCTGCGCCTGCTCCTGAGTGATCCCCCGACGCTTCATGATCGCGTAGTATTCGCTCCAGTACTCTTTGAAGCGCGGATCGGATTCGTTGTTGACGATCTCGAAGTCGACGCCCGGCTTAATCTGCAGGCCCAGCTTCTGGATACGCATTTCGATCACGCTCGGACGACCAATCAGGATCGGTTTCGCCAGGCCTAAGGTGATCAGCTCCTGGGTGGCGTGCAGCACGCGCGCCTCTTCCCCTTCCGCCAGCACGACACGCTTCGCGTCGGCGCGCGCCTGGGAGAAGATCGGCTTCATGAACAGGTTGGTTTTATAGACAAACTCGGTGAGCTTATCGACGTAAGCGTCGAAATCGTGAATCGGACGCGTCGCCACGCCGGAGTCCATCGCCGCTTTGGCCACCGCTGGCGCAATTTTGACAATCAGACGCGGGTCGAACGGTTTTGGAATGATGTAGTCCGGACCGAAGCTCAGATCCTGATCGCCGTACGCAGACGCGACCACTTCGCTCTGCTCGGCGTGCGCCAGTTCCGCGATGGCGTGAACGGCGGCAAGCTTCATCTCTTCGTTGATCGCCGTTGCGCCGACGTCCAGCGCACCGCGGAAGATGAACGGGAAGCAGAGCACGTTGTTGACCTGGTTCGGGTAGTCAGAACGACCGGTACAGATAATGGCGTCTTCACGCACCGCTTTCGCCAGCGGCGGCAGGATTTCCGGCTCCGGGTTCGCCAGGGCCAGGATCATTGGCGCACGCGCCATCTTCTTCACCATCTCCTGGGTCAGCACCTTCGGACCCGAGCAGCCGAGGAAGATATCCGCGCCGTCGATCACGTCGTCCAGGGTGCGTTTACCGTCGTCTTCCACCGCATAGGCCGCTTTGGTTTCCGCCATGTTCGGCTCGCGGTCTTTATAGATAACGCCTTTGGAGTCGCAGACCACAATGTTGTGTTTCTGCATACCCAGCGCAACCAGCAGGTTCATACAGGCGATAGCCGCGGCGCCTGCGCCAGAAACCACCATGCGCACGTCGGAGAGATTTTTCTCTACCACGCGCAGGCCGTTCAGAATCGCGGCGGTGCTGATAATCGCGGTCCCGTGCTGGTCATCATGGAACACGGGAATGTTCATACGCTCGCGCAGCTTCTGCTCGATATAGAAACATTCCGGCGCTTTGATGTCTTCCAGGTTAATCCCGCCGAAGGTCGGCTCCAGCGCGGCCACCACGTTGATGAATTTGTCAGGGTCGAGCTCATCCACCTCGATATCGAACACGTCGATACCGGCGAATTTCTTGAACAGTACCCCCTTCCCTTCCATCACCGGTTTACCGGCCAGCGCACCGATGTTGCCCAGCCCCAGCACCGCCGTGCCGTTAGAGATTACGGCGACAAGGTTGCCACGCGCAGTGTATTTGTAGGCCGCCAGCGGGTCTTTTTCAATTTCCAGACACGGGGCAGCTACGCCCGGCGAATAGGCCAGCGCCAGATCGCGCTGGGTTGCCAGCGGCTTGGTTGGGGAGACCTGGATTTTCCCCGGGACAGGAAACTCATGAAAATCGAGGGCACTCTGTTTTAACTGATCGTCCATCTTGTTATTCCTTTTACGTATCGGTCAGATAGTATCGCCGCAGGACAGCGCATAAACTTTGAAGGCTGCCAAACTCTCACCATCACACATTAAAAATTGTTATCAATTTATAACAGCCATGTTACCCGTCTCAAAAGCAATGCCTCCCCCGTCTGCTATGCTTTTTTGTTAAGTCCATCATGATTTTTCCAGAAGTGTGAACTAACGCACTCAGCTAACGCTTTTATTTCCAAGGAGTAATCATTTATGAACCAGCTAGACGGCATCAAAAAATTCACCACAGTGGTTGCAGACAGCGGCGATATCGAGTCGATTCGCCACTATCAGCCGGAGGATGCGACCACCAACCCTTCGCTGCTGCTCAAAGCGGCCGGGCTTGCCCATTTTAGCCATCTGATTGATGACGCCATTGCCTACGGTAAACAGCGCGGTAAAACGCAGGAGCAGCAGGTCGCCGAAGCCAGCGACAAGCTGGCGGTTAATTTTGGTGCAGAAATTCTGAAAAGCATTCCGGGACGCGTCTCGACCGAAGTCGATGCCCGCCTCTCATTCGATAAAGAAAAAAGCATTAATAAGGCACGTCGTCTGGTGGAGCTCTACCAGGATCAGGGCATCGATAAATCACGCATTCTGATCAAGCTCGCCTCCACCTGGGAAGGCATCCGCGCGGCAGAGGTGCTGGAAAAAGAGGGTATCCACTGCAACCTGACGCTGCTGTTCTCGTTTGCCCAGGCGCGCGCCTGCGCGGAAGCGGGCGTGTTCCTCGTCTCGCCGTTTGTCGGGCGCATCTACGACTGGTATCAGGCAAAACAGCCGATGGATCCGTACGTGGTGGATGAGGATCCGGGCGTGAAATCGGTCCGTAACATCTACGACTACTACAAACAGCACCGCTACGAAACCATCGTGATGGGGGCCAGCTTCCGCCGTACCGAGCAGATCCTCGCCCTGGCAGGCTGTGACCGTCTGACCATCTCCCCTAACCTGCTCCAGGAACTACAGGACAAAGAAGAGACGGTGATCCGTAAGCTGGTGCCCACCTCTACCGTTCTGCCAAAACCGAAAACCATGACCGAAGCGGAGTTCCGCTGGGAGCACAACCAGGACGCGATGGCTGTGGAAAAACTGGCGGAAGGTATCCGCCTGTTCGCCGTCGACCAGCGCAAACTTGAAGACCTTCTCGCCGCCAAACTTTAACCTTGCCACGGAGTGAACTATGTCCCGTAAAGAGCTCGCCAATGCCATTCGCGCCCTCAGCATGGATGCCGTGCAGAAAGCCAATTCCGGCCACCCCGGCGCACCGATGGGCATGGCCGATATTGCCGAAGTGCTGTGGAACGACTTCCTGAAGCACAACCCGAATGACCCCACCTGGTACGATCGCGACCGCTTTATTCTCTCCAACGGTCACGCCTCAATGCTGCTCTACAGCCTGCTGCACCTTTCCGGCTACGATCTGCCGCTTGAGGAGCTGAAAAACTTCCGCCAGCTGCACTCCAAAACCCCTGGGCACCCGGAGATTGGCTATACGCCGGGCGTGGAGACCACCACCGGGCCGCTCGGTCAGGGGCTGGCCAATGCGGTCGGGCTGGCGATTGCCGAGCGTACGCTGGCGGCACAGTTCAACCAGCCGGATCACGAGATTGTCGATCACTACACCTACGTGTTTATGGGTGACGGCTGCCTGATGGAGGGGATCTCCCATGAGGTTTGCTCCCTGGCGGGCACGCTGGGGCTCGGCAAGCTGATCGGGTTCTACGATCACAACGGCATCTCCATCGACGGGGAGACCGAGGGCTGGTTTACCGACGACACGGCAAAACGCTTCGAGGCCTACCACTGGCACGTGGTGCATGAGATTGACGGTCACGACCCTGAGGCGGTGAAAAAAGCGATTCAGGAAGCGCAGAGCGTGAAGGACAAACCGTCCCTGATTATCTGCCGCACGGTCATCGGCTTCGGCTCGCCGAACAAGGCGGGCAAAGAGGAGGCGCACGGCGCGGCGCTGGGCGAGGAGGAAGTGGCGCTGACCCGGCAGAAGCTGGGCTGGAAATACCCGCCGTTTGAGATCCCAAAAGAGATCTACAGAGCCTGGGATGCCCGTGAAGACGGCGAGAAGGCCCAGCACGCCTGGAACGAGAAATTTGCCGCTTATAAAAAAGCGCACCCGGAGCTGGCCGCCGAGTTCTCCCGCCGCATGAGCGGCGGTCTGCCGGAAGACTGGGACGATAAAACCCAGGCGCTGATTGAAAACCTGCAGTCCAACCCGGCGAAAATCGCCACCCGTAAGGCGTCGCAAAATACCCTGAACGCAATCGGCCCTATTCTGCCCGAACTGCTCGGTGGCTCGGCTGACCTGGCGCCAAGCAACCTGACGATCTGGTCCGGCTCGAAATCGCTGAAAGAGGATATTGCCGGGAACTATATCCACTACGGCGTGCGCGAGTTCGGGATGACCGCGATCGCCAACGGCATCGCCCATCACGGTGGGTTTGTGCCGTACACCGCCACTTTCCTGATGTTCGTCGAGTACGCCCGTAACGCGGCGCGCATGGCGGCGCTGATGAAGGCGCGGCAGATTATGGTCTATACCCACGACTCCATTGGTCTGGGAGAAGACGGCCCCACCCACCAGGCGGTTGAACAGCTGGCGAGCCTGCGCCTGACGCCAAACTTCAGCACCTGGCGTCCGTGCGATCAGGTCGAAGCGGCAGTGGGCTGGAAGCTGGCGGTAGAACGCCATAACGGTCCAACGGCATTAATTCTGTCACGCCAGAATCTGGCGCAGATTGAGCGTACCCCGGAGCAGGTGAAAAACATCGCCCGCGGCGGCTATATTCTGAAGGACAGCGGCGGCAAGCCGGACGTGATCCTGATTGCGACCGGTTCCGAGGTGGAAATCACGGTGAAAGCGGCGGAAAAACTGACCGCCGAAGGCCACGCGGTGCGCGTGGTATCCCTGCCTTCTACGGATATTTTTGACGCTCAGGACGAGGCGTACCGGGAGTCGGTGCTGCCCTCTAACGTCGCGGCGCGCGTGGCGGTGGAGGCCGGTATCGCCGACTACTGGTACAAGTATGTCGGGCTCAAAGGGGCGATTGTGGGCATGCGAGGCTACGGTGAATCCGCCCCTGCCGATAAGCTGTTCCCGTACTTCGGCTTTACCGTTGAGAACGTGGTGGAGAAGGCGCTGAGCGTGCTGTAGTGCGGTCTGCGTTGCCGGGTGGCGCTGTCGCTTACCCGGCCTGGAAAATCGGGTGGCTTTGCCACCCTTTTTTATACTACCCGGACACCCGCCGCCATCGCCCGCTCCGGCGTTAACAACACGCTTTCGCTGGCGTCATCGGTTTCCGCGCAGAGCAGCATGCATTCAGACGTTTCGCCGCGCATCTTCGCTTTCGCCAGATTACACAGCACCACCACCGTTTTTCCCATAAGCTCTTCTTCCCGGTAATACGGCACCAGGCTGGTGACGGTTTGCAGCGTTTTTCCGCCCACATCAATCTGCGCGATATAGAGTTTGTCTGCGTTGGCGTGGCGCTTAACGTCCACAATCGTCCCCACGCGGATCTCCAGCTTTGCAAAGTCATCGTAAGCTATCGTGTCCATGCTCTCTCCTTGGTAAAGTTTTACTAAATACTAGCACGCTATTTGCCGGAAGCAATGGGCAGGATATTTAGTAAAAACGGATGCATGTCCTGATTCATCCTTTACAATGGGTCATCACGTGGGGGAATAAGGACAAACATGGCTACGCTCAAAGACATCGCGACGGAGGCTGGCGTTTCGCTGGCGACGGTATCCCGGGTTTTAAACGATGACCCAACGTTGAACGTAAAAGAAGAGACCAAGCACCGCATTCTGGAGATTGCGGAAAAGCTGGAATACAAGAGCACAACGTCCCGCAAAATGCAGTCTGCCGCGGTGGGTCAGCAGCACATTCTGGCGCTCTACAGCTACCAGCAAGAGCTGGAGATTAACGACCCTTACTACCTTGCCATCCGCCACGGTATTGAGACACAGTGTGAAAAGCTGGGCGTCGAGTTGAGCAACTGTTACGCCAATGCCACCCTGCCAGAGAGTAAAAAACTTACCGGCGTACTGATTGTGGGCAAGCCCTCTTCAGCCGTCCTGCGCGCTGCAACTGCGTTAACGGACAACGTCTGCTTTATCGATTTTCACGAGCCCGGCAGCGCGTTCGATTCCGTCGACATTGACCTCTCGCGCATCAGCAAGCAGATCGTTGATTTCTTCATTGATCAGGGCGTTAAGCGCATTGGCTTTATCGGCGGGGAAGATGAGCCCGGCAAAGCCGATATCCGCGAAGCCGCTTTTGTCGAGTATGGTCGCCTGAAAGGGGTGGTGTCAGAACAGGATATCTGGCGCGGCGGTTTTTCCAGCTCATCCGGATACGAACTGGCAAAAACCATGCTGGCTCAGACAAGCTGGCCTACCGCCCTGTTTGTAGCCTCTGATTCGATAGCCATCGGCGTCTTGCGCGCTATCCATGAAAAAGGGCTGGCGATCCCGGAGGACATTTCGCTCATCAGCGTGAACGATATCCCGACCGCCCGCTTCACCTTCCCGCCGCTCTCTACCGTACGCATCCACTCGGAAATGATGGGCAGCCAGGGGGTTAACCTGCTGCTGGAAAAAGCCCGCGATGGCCGGACGCTGCCGCTGCAGGTTTTCGTGCCGAGCGTGCTGAAACTGCGCGGCACCACCCGCTAATTCCCCTCGTTTAACACACTGCCGGGCATGCCCGGCATTTTTTTATTTCGTGATCGAGTTAAAGCAAATCAATTTTACTGATTTTATTTAGTAAAATATTTACTAAAATCTCCAGCAATGATATTTACCCCCTACAGGGAGATCGCATGAATCGCTGGGAAAATATTCAACTCACGCATGAGAACCGGCTTCCGCCGCGAGCGTACTTCTTCTCATACGACACCGTCGCGCAGGCTCGCACCTTTGTCCGCGAGGCCAGCAGCCACTTTCTGTCTCTGAGCGGTAAGTGGAACTTTCGCTTTTTCACCCACCCCCTTCTGGTACCGGAAAACTTTACCTCTGAGTATATGGCCGACTGGGGCGACATTACCGTACCCGCCATGTGGCAGATGGAAGGCCACGGCCAGCTGCAGTACACCGACGAAGGCTTCCCCTTCCCGGTCGACGTGCCGTGGGTGCCTACAGACAATCCGACCGGGGCGTATCAGCGCCACTTCACGCTATCGGACGGCTGGCAGGGGAAGCAGACCCTCATCAAGTTTGACGGCGTCGAAACGTATTTCGAAGTCTACGTGAATGGTCACTACGTTGGCTTTAGCAAGGGCAGCCGGCTGACCGCCGAGTTTGATATCAGCCATGCAGTGCACGGTGGGCAAAACCTGCTGTGCGTGCGGGTGCTGCAGTGGGCGGATTCGACCTACATTGAGGATCAGGACATGTGGTGGACGGCCGGCATTTTCCGCGACGTCTATCTGATCGGCAAAAATCCCACTCACGTGCGCGACGTCACGATCAAAACCACCTTCGACGAGGCATGGAAAGACGCCACCCTCTTCTGTCAGCTTGAGCTGGAAAACCTGGCCCCGCACGCATCCGCCGTGTCGCTGGAGTATGCTCTGTATGATGGCGAAGCAGCGATCCATCAGGGCACCACCGACGGCCTGACCGTGACCCGCAGCGCGGAAACCGCCTTTAGCATTGAGGTCAAACAGCCTCAGCAGTGGTCTGCGGAATCGCCCTACCTCTACCATCTGGTCGTAACGCTTAAAGATGAGCACGGACAGACGCTGGAGGTTATCCCTCAGCGCATTGGGTTCCGCGACATCAAGGTGCGCGACGGCCTGTTCTACGTGAACAACCGCTACCTGAAGCTGCACGGCGTAAACCGTCACGACAACGATCACCAGAAAGGCCGCGCCGTGGGCATGGATCGCGTCGAGCGCGACCTGATCCTGATGAAGCAGCACAATATCAATTCGGTGCGCACCGCCCACTACCCCAACGATCCGCGCTTCTACGAGCTGTGCGACCTCTACGGCCTGTTCGTGATGGCGGAGACGGATGTGGAATCCCACGGCTTTGCCAACGTCGGCGACCTGAGCCGCATCACGGACGATCCGGTGTGGGAACATGTCTACGTTGAGCGCATCGAGCGCCATATTCACGCCCAGAAAAACCACCCTTCCATCATCATCTGGTCGCTTGGAAACGAGTCCGGCTACGGCTGTAATATCCGCGCCATGGCCCGGGCGGCAAAGGCACTGGACGACACGCGCCTGCTGCATTACGAAGAAGATCGCGACGCCGAGGTGGTGGATATCATCTCCACCATGTACACCCGCGTGCCGCTGATGAACCTGTTCGGCGAGTATCCCCACGCCAAACCGCGCGTTATCTGCGAATACGCCCACGCGATGGGCAACGGCCCCGGCGGTCTGAGCGAGTATCAAAACGTCTTCGATCGCCACGACTGCATTCAGGGCCACTACGTCTGGGAGTGGTGCGACCACGGTATTCAGGCGGTAGATGCCAGCGGCAATACGTATTACGCCTACGGCGGCGACTTTGGTGACTATCCGAATAACTACAACTTCTGCCTCGACGGGCTGATCTACTCCGATCAAACGCCGGGTCCGGGGCTGCGCGAATATAAGCAGGTGATTGCCCCGGTCAAACTGCGCTGGCAGAACGGCGAGCTGCACGTTGAAAACCGCTTCTGGTTCACCAGCCTGGACGATTACACCCTGCTCGTTGAGGTGCGTGCCGAAGGTGAAACCCTGCACAGCCAGCCGCTGACAATTACCGGGCTGGCCCCCAACAGCACCCGCACCGTGAGCCTGAACCTGCCCCAACTCGACGAGCGCGAAGCATTCCTGACCGTGCGCATCAGCAAAAACAGCCGCACGCGCTACAGCGAAGCGGGGCACGAGATTGCGGTGTATCAGTTCCCGCTAAAAACGCGCACAACTCACGTCACGCCGTTTAGTAACGCCAACGCGACACCGCTGCGGCTGGCAGAAGACCGTCTGAACTGTACCGTGATCGGGCATAACTTCCGCGCACGCTTCTCAAAAGTGACGGGGAAACTCTGCTCCTGGCTGGTTAACGGTGAGGAAAACATCACCCGTGAACCGAAGATTAACTTTTTCAAACCGATGATTGATAACCACAAGCAGGAGTATGAGGGGCTGTGGCAACCCAACCATCTGCAGATTATGCAGGAGCACCTGCGCGGTTTTGAGGTCGAGCAGCAGGACGATGCGATCGTCATTACCACCCGCACGCTGATTGCCCCGCCGGTGTTTGATTTTGGTATGCGCTGCACCTATCGCTGGCGCATTGCCGCCGACGGGCAAATTAACGTTGAGCTGAGCGGTGAACGATACGGTGATTATCCGCACATTATCCCGTGCATCGGCTTTACCCTCGGCATCAACGGTGAATTCGACCAGGTGAGCTACTACGGACGCGGACCCGGTGAGAACTACCCGGACAGCCAGCAGGCCAGCACCATAGACCTGTGGCACACCACGGTGGACGAAATGTTCGAAAACTACCCGTTCCCGCAGAACAACGGCAACCGTCAGCAGGTGCGCTGGGCAACGCTCGCCAGCCGTCACGGCAGCGGCCTGCTGGTGGTGCCTGAGCAGCCCATCCATTTCAGCGCCTGGCACTACACGGCAGAGAACATCCACGCCGCGCAGCACTGCAACGAACTGCGTCGCAACGAGGACATCACCCTCAATCTCGACCATCAGGTACTGGGCTTAGGCTCTAACTCCTGGGGAAGCGAAGTGCTGGATACATGGCGCGTCTGGTTCAGGCCGTTCCGCTACGGCTTCACCCTGCTCCCGCTGGAAGGCGGACACACCGCCGCGCAGGCACTGGCGCGCTATCGGTTCGGCAGCGGTTTCTTCTCCATGAATTCGCACAGCGAGGCAGAAAAATGATCGTTCTCGACAGCCTGGAACAGTTCCAGCAGCGTTATCGCACGGGCCGCAAATGGCAGCGCTGCACAGAGGCCATTAATAACATCGACCACATCCAGCCCGGCGTTGCCCACTCGATTGGCGACTCTCTGGCCTACCGCGTGACCAATGATGCCAGCACCGACGCGCTGTTCGTCGGCCATCGCCGCTATTTCGAGGTGCATTACTACCTGCAGGGCGCGCAGAAAATTGAGTACGCCGCAAAAGACGCCCTTCAGCTTGTGGAGTGCTACCGGGATGAAACCGACCGCGAATACCTGAAAGGCGTGGGCCATACCGAACAGGTGCGGGAGGGACAGATCGTGATATGTGAAAACCACGAGGCGTATCGCTTTATCAGCGCAACGCCAGCCAAAAAAGTCGTCCTCTATGTGACCATCGAAGACGGTTATTTCCATAACAAATAAAAAATCCAGCGGTGCCAATGAAGCACCGCTATACCCTAAATAATTCGAGTTGCAGGAAGGCGGCAAGAGAGCGAATCCCCGGGAGCGTAGATAACTATGTGACTGGGGTGAGCGAGTGCAGCCAACGCATCTGCAACTTGAAGTATGACGGGTATCTATCCTCCTCGTACCCGGAGATATATTATGTCTGAAACTACCAAGCGTAATACCATCGGCAAATTCGGCCTGCTGTCGCTGACGTTTGCCGCCGTATTCAGTTTTAACAACGTGATTAATAACAACATCGAGCTGGGGCTGGCCTCCGCGCCGATGTTCTTTTTAGCCACCCTGTTCTACTTTATTCCTTTCTGCTTAATCATCGCGGAGTTTGTCTCCCTGAATAAAAACTCCGAAGCGGGCGTGTACGCCTGGGTGAAAAGCTCGCTGGGCGGGCGCTGGGCGTTTATTACCGCCTACACCTACTGGTTCGTGAACCTGTTCTTCTTCACCTCGTTATTACCCCGCGTCATCGCCTACGCCTCTTACGCCTTTTTGGGCTATGAGTACATTCTTACGCCGTTTGCCACCACGGTACTGAGCATGGTGCTGTTCGCCTTCTCGACCTGGGTGTCCACCAACGGGGCGAAGATGCTGGGGCCGATCACGTCGGTGACCTCAACGCTCATGTTGCTGTTGACCCTCTCCTATATTCTTCTGGCCGGCGCGGCGCTGGTGGGCGGCGTGCAGCCAGCCGACCCGATTACCGTTGACGCGATGATCCCCAACTTCAACTGGGCCTTCCTCGGCATCACCACCTGGATATTTATGGCCGCCGGGGGCGCAGAGTCCGTTGCGGTATACGTTAACGACGTGAAGGGCGGCTCAAAATCCTTTGTCAGGGTGATCATTCTGGCGGGGATTTTCATCGGCGTGCTCTACTCCATCTCCTCGGTGCTGATTAACGTCTTTATCAGCAGCAAAGAGCTGAAATTCACCGGTGGTTCGGTACAGGTGTTCCACGGCCTGGCGGTATGGTTTGGCCTGCCGGAAGTGCTGATGAACCGCTTCGTCGGCCTGGTCTCCTTTACCGCGATGTTCGGCTCCCTGCTGATGTGGACGGCAACCCCGGTCAAAATCTTCTTCTCTGAGATCCCAAGCGGCATCTTTGGGCCAAAAACCGTGGCGCTGAACGAGAACGGCGTACCGGCGCGGGCGGCGTGGATCCAGTATCTGATCGTCATTCCGCTCATGATTATCCCAACCATGGGGTCGAACACCGCGCAGGAGCTGATGAATACCGTCATCAACATGACCGCGGCCGCGTCAATGTTACCGCCGCTGTTCATCATGCTGGCCTACCTGAACCTGCGCCGTAAGCTCGATCATCTCCCGCGCGACTTCAAAATGGGCTCACGCACCACGGGCATGGTGGTGGTGTCGATGCTGATTGTGATTTTTGCCATTGGCTTTGTGGCCTCAACTTTCCCCACCGGTGCCAATATTCTGACGATTATTTTCTATAACGTCGGTGGCATTGTGTTATTCCTCGGATTTGCCTGGTGGAAATACAGCAAATACGTCAAGGGATTATCAAAAGAACAACAACAAACAGAAGCGTCACCTGCCTCAAATCTTCACTAACGCTGAAGGCATGGATATTTTTTCACTGGGATGAGTGCATGAAAATTAAAGAGAAAACAATTGGGGCACTCGCTGCCCTCTCTTTCTGCTGCCCGGCATTTGCCGCAGAAGAAGCCCGACCCGCTGAACATGACGATACCCGAACCCCGGAAATTACCTCTCCGTCGTTTCGTTTTTATGGCGAGCTGGGGGTTGGCGGATATATGGATTTAGAAGGTCAGAATAAACATAAATACAGTGACGGCACCTACATTGAGAGTGGTCTGGAAATGAAATACGGGCACTGGTTCGGCCTGATTTACGGCGAGGGCTGGACCGTACAGGCTGACCATCAGGGGAACGCCTGGGTGCCCGACCACAGCTGGGGCGGATTCGAAGGTGGGCTTAACCGCTTTTACGGCGGCTACAAAACCGACGGCAACACCGAGATCATGCTCAGCCTGCGTCAGGACTCCTCCCTTGATGACCTGCAGTGGTGGGGAGATTTCACGCCCGATCTGGGCTACGTGATCCCCAACACCCGCGACATTATGTACGCGCTCAAGGTACAAAACCGCTCCGGGAACCTGCGCTACAGCGTCACCGCCACGCCTGCGGGGCACCATGACGAGAGCAAAGCCTGGCTGCATTTTGGTAAATACGATCGCTATGACGATAAGTATACCTATCCGGCGATGGCGAATGGCTATATCCAGTATGACATCGTCAAAGATGTCACCTGGATGAACGGACTTGAGGTCACCGACGGCACGGGACAACTCTTCCTGACCGGCATTCTGTCGCCCAACCTGGCGGCGCGCGCCTGGCATCACACCGGACGCGCCAGCGGCAAGGACGTCTCCGGGACTGAAACCGGCTATATGGTCAGCGCCATGATTGAAGCGTTAAAAGGCGTCTATCTCTCCACCGCTTACAGCTACGCAAAGCATCGCCCGGACAATGCCGCCGATGAAACAACCTCGTTTATGCAGTTCGGTATCTGGTATGAGTACGGCGGTGGACGCTTTGCTACCGCAGCCGACAGCCGCTTTTACATGAAAAATGCCTCCGGCGACCCGAGCGATCAGGTGTTCCTGATGCAATACGTCTACTGGTAAAAGGATCTTCCGATATGAAACTCAGCCTTACACCGCTGGCCTGCGCGCTGGCGCTCAGCTTTTCGGCTCACGCCACCGCTCCTGCTGATTTTAAAAATGTCATCAACCGTACCGGTGCGCCGGAATACATGCACGATTTCGACGCTGACGACCACCAGCGGTTTAATCCCTTTTTCGATCTGGGTGCCTGGCATGGTCATTTGCTGCCGAACGGGCCGCAGACCCAGGGAGGATTTCCCGGCGTAGCGCTGCTCACTGAAGAGTACATCAACTTTATGGCGACCAATTTCGATCGCCTGAATGTGTATCAGAACGGCAAAAAAATCGATTTTACCCTTGAGGCTTACAGCCTTCCCGGCGCGCTGGTGCAAAAGCTGAGCGCGAAAGATGTGCAGATCGTGATGACGCTGCGCTTTGCCACCGCGCGCACCTCGCTGCTGGAGACCCGCATCACCAGCAAGGCACCGCTGGAACTGGTGTGGGACGGCGAACTGCTGGAGAAGCTGGAGGCCAAAGAGGGCAAACCGCTGTCGGATAAGACCATCGACGGCGCATATCCGGACTATCAGCGCAGGCTGGTCCCCACCCGTGACGGCCTGAAAGTGACCTTTGGCAAAGTGCGCTCCACCTGGGATCTGCTGACCTCCGGCAGTTCCGAATATCAGGTGCATAAATCCCTCCTCGTCGAGACCACCGTCGACGGGCATCGCTTTACCAGCCGGGCACACATTACCGGCAGCACCACGCTGTATACCACCTACTCCCATCTGCTGAATGCCGATGAGGTGAAGCGCGAGCAGATGCAGATCCGCGATATTCTGGCGCGCCCGGCCGCTTATATGACGGCCTCGCAGCAGCGCTGGGAGGGCTATTTGCAGAAAGGGTTAACTAACCCTAACGCCACGCCAGAGCAAACCCGCGTGGCGGTGAAGGCCATCGAAACGCTGAACGGCAACTGGCGCTCGGCCGGCGGCGCGGTGCGCTATAACACGGTGACGCCATCCGTCACCGGACGGTGGTTCTCCGGCAACCAGACCTGGCCCTGGGATACCTGGAAACAGGCGTTTGCCATGTCGCATTTCAACCCGGATATCGCCAAAGAGAACATTCGCGCGGTCTTCTCCTGGCAAATCAAACCCGACGATCCGGTACGCCCGCAGGATGCCGGCTTTGTGCCGGATCTCATCGCCTGGAACCTGAGCCCGGAACGCGGCGGCGACGGCGGCAACTGGAATGAGCGCAATACTAAACCGAGCCTGGCAGCGTGGTCGGTGATGGAGGTATATCACACCACGCAGGATAAAGCCTGGCTGGCAGAAATGTACCCTAAACTGGTGGCCTACCACGACTGGTGGCTGCGCAACCGCGACCATAACGGCAACGGCGTGCCGGAGTACGGCGCGACCCGTGACAAAGCCCATAACACCGCCAGCGGGGAGATGCTCTTTACGGTCAAAAAAGGCGATAAAGAGGAATCGCTTTCCGGCCTGAACAACTATGCCCGGGTGATCGACAAGGGCCATTACGACAGTCTGGAGATCCCGGCGCAGGTTGCGGCCTCGTGGGAATCAGGTCGCGATGACGCCGCCGTATTCGGTTTTATCGATAAAGCCCAGCTGGATAACTACGTCGAAAACGGCGGCAAGCGCAGCGACTGGACGGTGAAGTTTGCTGAAAATCGCGATAACGAGGGCAAGCTGCTGGGCTATTCGCTGCTGCAGGAGTCCGTCGACCAGGCGAGCTACATGTACAGCGACAATCACTATCTGGCGCAGATGGCGAGCCTGCTGGGTAAAGAGCAGGAGGCCAGCCGCTACCGCCAGCTGGCGGATAAGCTCGCGACCTACATCAATACCTGCATGTTCGACGCGAAGAGCGGTTTTTACTATGACATCCGTATCGAGGATAAACCGCTGGCGAACGGCTGTGCGGGCAAGCCTATCGTCGAGCGCGGTAAAGGACCGGAAGGCTGGTCGCCGCTGTTTAACGGTGCGGCAACGCAGGCGCATGCGGATGCCGTGGTGAAGGTGATGCTGGATCCGAAAGAGTTCAACACGTATGTGCCGCTCGGGACTGCCGCGCTAACCAACCCGGCATTTGGTCCGGATATCTACTGGCGTGGCCGGGTGTGGGTCGACCAGTTCTGGTTTGGGCTGAAAGGGATGGAACGCTATGGCTACCGGGAGCAGGCTCAAACGCTGGCAGAAAACTTCTTTAAGCACGCGAAGGGATTAACGTCCGACGGCCCGATTCAGGAAAGCTACAACCCGCTGACCGGCGCGCAGCAGGGCGCGCCTAACTTCTCATGGAGCGCGGCGCATCTTTACATGCTGTATAACGACTTTTTCCGTAAACAGTAACGAGGGTGCGGTCTGCTTTGCCGGGTAAGCGCCAGCGCCACCCGGCCTACGGTTCGGGCTTTTGTAGGCCGGGTAAGGCGAAGCCGCCACCCGGCAGAAAAGCTACCGCGTGATCCACAGCGTGGGCCAGGCATCTGGCCCATTCCAGTTGTCGCAGCTGGGCTCCTCGGCGTAGCGCACCAGGCGGAAACGCTGGCCGTCGAAACGCCAGCGCGTCTGGATCCCGCAATCGCCCATACCGCGTCCCAGCGCGAGCGTTGTCAGCTCGCGCGTCTTCTCATCGAAGCTGGCGTTCATCAACTCCATCTCACTGCCGTCGCTTGACGGCGTAAACGGCAGACGCAGCCTGACGCTGCGGGCGGTGAACGGTTTTTTACGTGATACCAGCCACGCCAGATCAACCGTGTTATAGGCCCCCGCCTCGCAGCTGACGATCAGCAGCGCTTTGTCATCGGTTAACGCGGTGACGCGCACTTCCCGGCGGTTAGGATCCAGCGAGCACTGGCTGCTGTTCATCCGTCCGGTACCATAGTCCAGCAGGTCGTTCAGTTCGGCGTGGGAGAGTGGCGTCGGGGTCGGGTTGACGACCGCCACCTTTTTTAAGGCGGGTGCAGGCGGAACGCTTAACGGCGGATCGTCACCTTTCTTGATCCACGCGGTTTCGCTGCCGACGCGCTTTTGCTGCGCATCAATGAACAGCAGCGCGGCTTTCAGACCGCTCAGTGAAATGACCTGCTTACCGCCGCGCAGGGTCAGGGCCTTCCCTTCCTGGATGTTTTTCAGAAAGGCGGTGATGGTGGCCGCATCGTCCGTTTTCAGATGCCAGGGCGTGAGCTGCCAGCGCTGTTTGTCGAGCTTCAGAGGAACGTTATCCAGCAGCAGACGGGGAGCAATCTCAGGCTCTTTAACGGAGGGCGTATCAAGACCGCCGAGATCGATACGCAGCGTGGCATCCGTTTTCGCCCCGGCGCTTCGGGTGAGCGTCATGACCAGACCACGATGTTCGCCCGTGTTGCGGGCAAGGCAAAAGTTCTGGTTATTGCAGGTCACCTGCCAGTCAGAAAAGGCTTGCTGCGCGGGTGCAGCCCGCACCTGCGGCGCGAGGAGCACCCAAAACAGGGAAAATAAAAAGACGCTGTAGCGCATGAATGACACAATCCCGGAACGAAAACGCATAACTGGGCAGTATCTTCGTGTTCCCGCCGGGGTTGCTCAATCGGATTTATCAGATATACCCGAAAAACAGGCTATATCCGTTCGAAAGGGGTATTCATCAGCCCGGTAGTCTGTAAATACTGCAGTAATATCACCGCCTTACCATCCCTGATTTCCCCTGTTCGCACCATCTCCAGCGCTCGGGAAAAAGGAAGCTCCAGCACTTCGATATCTTCATCCTCGACCCCACCGCCCCGGTGAGTGCGCTGCGCGTCGCTGTATTCCGCGATGAAGAAATGGACGATTTCCGTCACGCCGCCGGGCGACATAAACAGCTCGAAGACCTTTTTGACCTCGCCCACTTCGAAGCCGGTTTCTTCTACGGCCTCTTTGCGGATACAAACTTCCGGCTCATCATCATCGAGCAGGCCCGCGCAGGTTTCAATCAGACGTCCGTCGGGGTTGCCATTGACCCATGTCGCCACCCTGAACTGGCGGATCAGCACCACGCTCCGCTTTTCACGGTTATAGAGCAGAATAGTTGCTCCATTGCCGCGGTCATAGACCTCGCGTTTGTGGCGGATCACTTCACCGTTGTTACGCGTAAGGTCATAGGTGATGTTACGCAGGACAAAGTAGTTTTCAGAGAGAATTTTGTCTTTGATAACGTCAATTTTCAGGGTCATACGGGCTCCACAACACAATGAGTCGTCCTATACTACGCCGTGAATCCCGCTTTGTCGCCCGCCGGTTTAATGATGTTCTGGCGCGTTAACCCCCAGCCAGTCGAGTATCCCTTGCGCCGCATGGCGGCCTTCCGCCATGGCGGTCACCACCAGATCCGCGCCGCGTACCGCATCGCCCCCGGCGAAGATCTGCGGGTTAGTCGTCTGGTAACGGTAACGGCTCTCGACGGAGGCAACGATCCGCCCCCAGTCATCCGTTTCGACACCCTGCGCCTGCAGCCACGGCATCGCGTGCGGGTTAAAACCAAACGCCATGATGACTGCATCCGCGGCCATCACGAACTCACTGCCCGCCACGGGAACCGGTCGCCGCCGTCCCTGCGCATCCGGCTCTCCAAGCTCGGTACGCAGCATCCGAATACCGTTGACTCTACAGCTCGAATTCAGCGTCAGCTCAACCGGCTGGACGTTAAATTCAAACGCCGCGCCCTCTTCTCTGGCGTTCTTCACCTCTTTCTTCGAGCCCGGCATGTTGGCCTCATCCCGACGATAGGCGCAGGTCACCTTCGCCGCACCGTGGCGTAACGCGGTGCGGACGCAGTCCATGGCGGTATCGCCCCCGCCAAGCACCACCACGTTTAAGCCATGGGTGTCGATGAACGGTTCGCTGGCCGTCGCCTCCAGCCCCATAACATGCCGCGTGTTGCCCACCAGGAAAGGCAGCGCGTCATAGACCCCTGGCGCGTCTTCATGCGGGATACCCGCCTTCATCGAACGATAGGTTCCCACGCCAATAAACAGGGCGTCGTAATCGTGCTTTAACTGCGACAACGATACGTCCTGGCCCACCTCGCAGTTCAGCTCGAAGCGGATCCCCATCGCAGTAAATATCTCTCTGCGCCGCGCGAGCAGCGATTTGTCCAGCTTGAATGCCGGGATGCCAAAGGTTAGCAATCCACCGATTTCCGGATGCCGGTCATAGACCGTCACGCTCACGCCGCTGCGCGCCAGCACGTCGGCGCACGCCAGCCCGGCAGGCCCCGCGCCGACAATCGCGACACGTTTATCTGTCGGCGTGACGGCGGACATATCCGGCCGCCAGCCCATCGCCAGCGCCCGATCGGAGATATAGCGCTCGATGTTACCGATGGTCACGGATCCCGCCTCTTCACGTATTGTGCAGGCCCCTTCGCATAATCGGTCCTGCGGGCAGACGCGGCCGGTAATTTCAGGTAAACAGTTGGTCTGATGAGAAAGCTCGACCGCGCCGGCGATATCCCCCGCGTTGAGGCGCTCAATCCACTGTGGGATGTGGTTATGCAGCGGGCAGGTCCATTCGCAAATGCTGTGCTCTCCGCATTTCAGGCAGCGCGACGCCTCGCGGGCGGCCTGCCCGTCCCGGAACGGCAGGTAAATTTCGTTAAAATGGCTTACGCGCTCTGCGGCAGCCAGTTTATCGGGCTCGCCGCGTGGCGCCGTCCCCTGCATCTGCTGCAGTTTGGTGCGCGGAGCATCTTCTCCGACGGCCTCCGCATGCCAGGGCTGCGCCTCCAGGCAGGCCGTGCGCTGTCGGCGCGATTTCGCCAGATGATCAAGGACAGCAGGCGTCGCCAGTGAGAGGACATCTGCCGGGCAATTTTCGATACAGGCCGGGCCGTGTGGCCGCGTCAGACAGAGATCGCATTTATTCGCCGAGGCCTTCACGCTGCCGTTGTCGAGCGGGGTGACGATAATCTCCATCGTGCCAAACGGGCAGGCCACCACGCAGGCCTTACAGCCGATGCATTTTTGTTGATTCACCTGTACGCTGTCATCGCATTTGCTGATGGCACCGTTCGGGCAGCTTTGCGCGCAGGGTGCATTTTCACAATGATGACAGGTCACGGGGCTGCTCTTCTCACCGGATCTCAGGACCGTAATACGGGGATGAAAATGGCGCTCGCTCAGGACATGCTGCTCATCGTTGTGCGCCATCACGCAGGCCACTTCGCAGGCGCGACACCCAATGCACTGCTGGCTGTTAGCCATAATAAAACGATTCATAACCACACCTGTTTTTGGTTCAATAACCTTTCTCTTTATAAGAGTATGGTATTTACGCATCACGGCGCGATCGGGCAATGTTCAAATGCCCGGAATGCCCAATTATTTCCAGTGAACCTGTGGCAGATCAATTTTATTCAGAGAGCCGTTCTGTGACCGTTAAACGACCCGTTTCCGGAAGCCTTGCCTGGGCTTTCTTTTCGATCATTGTCTTATCCGTGCTGACCAGCACCGTCGCGCTACTGACGCTGGCCAGCAGCCAGCGTGACGCCGAAGCCATTAATATCGCCGGCTCGCTGCGCATGCAGAGCTATCGTCTGGGCTACGAGATGCAGCGCAACAGCCCTTCCCTTGCTGCACATCGCGAGAGCTGGCAACAGACGCTCGGCGCGCCTGCCCTGCAGAAGCTGGACCGCTGGTACGTCCCGGACAATGTTAAAGCGCGCTACCAGCAGCTGCACGCGGCCTGGCAGGAGATGGATGCGCACATCGCCCGCGGCGACAGCGCGTGGTATCAAACCCATATTGAGGATTTTGTCGGCCGCATTGATGCCTTTGTGCTCGCCCTTCAGCACTACACCGAACATAAAATTCAGACAGTGACCCTGCTATCCCTGGCAGGCGCTCTCGGGATCCTGCTGCTGACGCTGTTTACCCTGCGACGCATCCGTCGCCAGGTGGTGCTGCCGCTTAACAATCTGGTGGCGGCCAGCGAACGGGTTGAGCGCGGGGAATTTGCAACCCCGGCGCCGGATTCCGCCCTGCCGAATGAGCTGGGCCAGCTCTCCCGCGCCTTCAACCACATGTCCGCCGAATTAGATACGCTCTACCGTTCGCTTGAGGCCTCGGTCGCGGAAAAAACGCGGCACCTGCACGAAGCCCACCAGCAGCTCGACATGCTGTTCAAGTGCTCGCAGGCGCTGAATACCGGCCAGATAGACAGCCACTGTTTCCGGCATATCCTGCAGATTGTCCATGACTATACGCAGATGAATTATCTGGAGCTGCGCACCAGCGACGACTGGCGGCTGTGTGAAGGGAAGGAGTCCAGGGGGATCCCTCTACAAAACCTGCCGGTACTGATGCAGGACACCCTTTACGGCGAGCTGCGCTGGCAAAGCGAAACGGACAGCGTCCCCCTTCCGCTGATGAGAAGCGTGGCGACCATGCTCGGGCGCGGGCTGTACTTTAACCAGGCGCAAAAACATTACCAGCAGCTGCTGCTGATGGAAGAGCGCGCCACCATCGCCCGCGAGCTGCACGATTCGCTGGCGCAGGTGCTGTCGTATCTGCGCATTCAGCTTGCGCTGCTCAAACGCGCCGTGCCGGAGGAAAATACTCCGGCGCAGACCATCATCTCCGACTTCTCCCGCGAGCTGAACAACGCCTGGCAGCAGCTGCGCGAACTGCTCACTACCTTCCGCCTGACGCTGAACCACGCGAATTTACCCGCGGCGCTACAGGAGTCCCTCGACGTCCTGCAGAGCCAGACGCAGGCTAAGCTGCATCTCGACTGTCGCCTCTCCTCGCTGGCGCTGGACGCGCAAAAGCAGGTGCATCTTTTACAGATCGTGCGTGAGGCCGTGCTGAACGCCATTAAGCACGCGCAGGCCAGCGAAATCGCGGTGAACTGCGTGACGGCAGCGGACGGTACGCACTGCGTCAGCATTCGTGACAACGGGATCGGAATTGGCGAGGCCAGCGAGCCGCCGGGACACTACGGGCTGAACATTATGCGTGAACGCGCGCAGCGGCTTGGGGGAACACTACACTTTTCACAGCCGCAAAACGGCGGCACGCTGGTCAGCGTGACGTTCCCGGTGCCCACGCCGTTAACAGGTAAATAACGGTAAAGGGGCAAGCGCAGGGAAAAGCGCATGATAATTTACATTATCTCCTTTATTTCTCCACGTTTGACCTTGCCCTTACCGCTAAAGTTATGCGGGCAATAAACAATAATGACGTGCAGCAAAACGAGGTCACACTTTCATGGCGAATTTCTTCATCGATCGCCCCATTTTTGCCTGGGTGCTTGCCATCCTGTTGTGTCTGACAGGTGTCCTGGCGATTACTTCACTTCCCGTTGAGCAATACCCCGACCTGGCACCGCCGAACGTGCGCGTCACCGCAAACTATCCCGGCGCGTCGGCACAAACGCTGGAAAATACCGTGACGCAGGTTATCGAGCAGAACATGACGGGTCTGGATAACCTGATGTACATGTCCTCGCAAAGTAGCGCCACGGGTCAGGCGACGGTGACCCTGAGCTTTAAGGCGGGTACCGATCCGGACGAAGCGGTACAGCAGGTCCAAAACCAGCTGCAGTCGGCCATGCGCAAGCTGCCCCAGGCGGTGCAGAACCAGGGCGTGACCGTGCGTAAAACCGGTGATACCAACATATTGACCATCGCCTTTGTCTCGACAGATGGCTCGATGGATAAACAGGACATCGCGGACTACGTCGCCAGTAATATTCAGGATCCTATCAGCCGGATTAACGGCGTCGGAGATATCGACGCCTACGGCTCACAATACTCGATGCGTATCTGGCTCGATCCCAACAAGCTGAACAGCTACCAGATGACGGCAACCGACGTGACGGATGCCATTAAAGCCCAGAACGCCCAGATTGCCGTGGGGCAACTGGGGGGAACGCCTTCCGTTGATAAGCAAGCTCTGAACGCCACCATCAATTCGCAATCCCTGCTGCAGACGCCGGACCAGTTCCGCAACATCACCCTGCGCGTGAATCAGGACGGGTCGGAAGTGCGTCTCGGCGATGTTGCCACGGTGGAAATGGGGGCGGAGAAATACGACTACCTGAGCCGCTTTAACGGCAATCAGGCCTCCGGCCTGGGGATTAAACTGGCCTCCGGCGCGAACGAAATGGCGACGGCGAAACTGGTGTTAGATCGTCTGGACGAGCTGTCGCAGTATTTCCCGCACGGGCTGGAGTATAAAGTCGCCTATGAAACCACCTCCTTCGTTAAAGCGTCGATTGAGGACGTGGTGAAGACCCTGCTGGAAGCCATCGCGCTGGTGTTCCTGGTCATGTACCTGTTCCTGCAAAACTTCCGCGCGACGCTGATCCCCACCATTGCCGTCCCGGTGGTGCTGCTGGGGACCTTTGCGGTGCTGTACGCGTTCGGGTACAGCATTAATACCCTGACGATGTTTGCCATGGTGCTGGCGATTGGTCTTCTGGTGGATGATGCCATCGTGGTGGTTGAAAACGTCGAGCGCATCATGAGCGAAGAAGGACTCACTCCGCGCCAGGCGACGCGCAAATCCATGGGGCAAATTCAGGGGGCGCTGGTCGGGATTGCGATGGTGCTGTCGGCCGTCTTTATCCCGATGGCCTTCTTTGGCGGCACTACCGGGGCGATTTACCGTCAGTTCTCGATAACCATTGTCTCGGCGATGGTGCTCTCCGTGCTGGTGGCGCTGATCCTCACCCCCGCGCTGTGCGCCACCATTCTGAAACCGCTGCACAAAGGGGAGCATCACGGTCAGAAAGGCTTCTTCGGCTGGTTTAACCGGATGTTCAACCGCAACGCCGCGCGGTATGAATCTGCCGTCGGTCGCGTACTGCACCGCAGCCTGCGCTGGATGATGATTTACGTTGTCCTGCTGGGCGGCATGGTCTGGCTGTTCCTGCACCTGCCCACCTCGTTCCTGCCGATGGAAGACCGGGGGATGTTCACCACCTCGGTGCAGCTTCCGAGCGGCGCAACGCAGCAGCAGACGCTGAAAGTGGTCCAGAAAGTGGAACAGTACTTCTTCACCAAAGAGAAAGATAACGTGGTGTCGGTCTTCTCTACCGTCGGCTCCGGTCCGGGCGGGAACGGGCAGAACGTCGCCCGCATGTTCGTCCGCCTGAAGGACTGGGACGAGCGCGATACCAGAACGGGAACGTCATTTGCCATCATTGAACGTGCGACTAAAGCCTTTGCGCACATCAAAGAGGCGCGCGTCTTTGCCAGCAGTCCGCCGGCGATAAGCGGGCTGGGCAGTTCTGCCGGTTTCGATATGGAACTGCAGGATCACGCCGGGGCGGGCCACACGGCGCTGATGGCGGCACGCGATAAGCTGCTAGCGCTGGCGGGCAACGATCCGGGCCTGACCCGCGTTCGCCATAACGGCCTTGATGATAGTCCGCAGCTCCAGGTGGATATCGATCAGCGTAAGGCACAGGCGCTGGGCGTCTCGATCAACGATATCAATGACACCCTGCAGACGGCGTGGGGCTCGAGCTATGTGAATGACTTTATGGACCGCGGCCGCGTGAAAAAAGTGTATGTCCAGTCCGCCGCACCGTTCCGCATGCTGCCGGACGATATCAACCGCTGGTTTGTCAGAAATAATGCTGGCGGCATGGTGCCGTTCTCCGCCTTTGCTAATTCGCACTGGGAGAGCGGCTCGCCGCGCCTGGAGCGCTATAACGGCTATTCTGCGGTTGAAATCGTCGGGGAAGCCGCGCCGGGCGTCAGTACCGGTACTGCCATGGACACCATGGAAAAACTGGTGCAGCAGCTGCCCGCCGGTTTTGGTCTCGAGTGGACGGCCATGTCTTACCAGGAGCGTCTCTCCGGGGCGCAGGCCCCTGCGCTTTACGCGCTCTCTCTGCTGGTGGTCTTCCTCTGCCTTGCCGCACTGTATGAGAGCTGGTCGGTCCCGTTCTCGGTCATGCTGGTGGTGCCCCTTGGCGTCATCGGTGCGCTGCTGGCGACCTGGATGCGCGGCCTGGAGAACGATGTCTACTTCCAGGTGGGCCTGCTCACCGTCATTGGGCTGTCGGCGAAAAACGCCATTCTGATCGTTGAGTTTGCCAACGAGATGAATGCCAAAGGCCACGAGCTGATGGCCGCTACGCTGCACGCCTGCCGTCAGCGCCTGCGTCCGATCCTGATGACGTCGCTGGCGTTTGTCTTTGGTGTTCTGCCAATGGCAACCAGCACGGGCGCGGGCTCCAGCAGCCAGCATGCGGTCGGGACCGGGGTGATGGGCGGCATGATTTCGGCCACCATTCTGGCCATTTACTTCGTTCCGCTGTTCTTTGTGCTGGTGCGTCGCCGCTTCCCGCTGAAGGAACGTCCTGAGTAAGTGGTTGAAATAAAAAAAGGCGGCTTTATCGGCCGCCTTTTTATTGTGTGATTAATTCACACTATGGTTATTTTACTTATTTTAGTGCTCTTGCAATTCTTACTGAATGTCATTTACGAAGCATGCCTTCGATAAAATCTTTCCAGTTCCCCAGTTCACGTTCAATCATAACAACCTCTCTTATTATTATGCGCATTCTACAAAAACGTACCATCATTGTGAAGACTATTTAACCAATTGCTGTGATTGTACCCCACGTCCCGCGGGGATTTATGATAAATATGAACGGAGAGCCCTCAATTTTTTGTGACGGCCAGCAATATTTTGAAATAACCCTACGGACGGGTGAGTTTTATTTTATTGGCTGACTTTATTGGGTTTTTAAAGTTTATGGACATCTATGCTTAAATGATGAAAGAATATTCAGCGTACAGTTGTGAGTCGAATTAAGAAGACACATTAATCCAGACGATTCCTGAATGTGTTATATTCCACTTAAGGATATATCTTCGAATTTACTGAACATTTAATTATCAGAACATCAAAAGGATTCACCATGGTTGTGATGTACGGCATTAAAAATTGCGACACCATCAAAAAAGCCCGCCGCTGGCTGGAAGCAAACAGCGTGGAGTACCGCTTCCACGATTACCGTGCCGATGGGCTCGATGCAGAATTTCTGCATAGCGCTATTCGCGAACTGGGCTGGGAAGCCCTGCTGAACACCCGCGGTACCACCTGGCGTAAACTGGACGACTCTCTGCGCGCCAGCATCAACGATGCCGACAGCGCGGCAAAACTGATGCTCGAGATGCCGGCAATTATCAAACGCCCATTGCTCTGCGCGCCAGGGCAGCCTATGCTGCTGGGTTTCAGTGAAACCCTTTATTCCGACTTTTTTCGTTGAGGTGTAGTTTATGTCATGCCCGGTCATTGAGCTGACTCAGCAGCTTATTCGCCGTCCTTCCCTTAGCCCGGACGACGCAGGTTGTCAGGCTCTTATGATTGAACGCCTGCGTGCCATCGGTTTTACCGTTGAACACATGGATTTTGGCGATACCCAGAACTTCTGGGCGTGGCGCGGCCAGGGTGAAACGCTGGCCTTTGCCGGGCATACTGACGTCGTTCCCGCAGGTGATGCGGATCGCTGGATTAACCCGCCGTTTGAGCCGACCATTCGCGATGGCATGCTGTTTGGTCGCGGCGCGGCAGACATGAAAGGCTCTCTGGCGGCGATGGTCGTGGCGGCAGAGCGCTTTGTGGCGCAGCATCCGAACCACAAAAACCGTCTCGCGTTTTTGGTCACCTCCGACGAAGAAGCCAGCGCGCACAACGGTACCGTGAAGGTCGTTGAAGCGCTGATGGCGCGCAACGAGCGTCTGGACTACTGCCTGGTCGGTGAGCCGTCCAGCACCGAAGTGGTGGGTGATGTCGTCAAAAACGGGCGCCGTGGCTCGCTGACCTGTAACCTGACCATTCACGGCGTTCAGGGGCACGTTGCGTATCCGCATCTGGCCGATAACCCGGTACATCGCGCTGCGCCGATGCTGAACGAGCTGGTGGGCATCGAGTGGGATAAAGGCAACGAATTCTTCCCACCAACCAGCATGCAGATTGCGAACGTCAAGGCCGGGACCGGCAGCAATAACGTGATCCCGGGTGATTACTTCGTCCAGTTTAACTTCCGCTTCAGCACCGAACTGACCGATGAGATGATCAAGGCGCGCGTTGTCGCCCTGCTGGAAAAATATCAGCTTCACTACACCGTGGAGTGGTGGCTTTCCGGCCAGCCATTCCTGACGCAGCGCGGTAAGCTGGTGGATGCGGTGGTGAACGCCATCGAGCACTATAATGAAATTAAGCCACAGCTGCTGACAACGGGTGGCACTTCAGACGGACGCTTTATCGCCCGTATGGGCGCCCAGGTTGTCGAACTGGGGCCAGTAAACGCAACCATTCATAAAATAAATGAGTGTGTCAATGCGGCAGATTTGCAACTGCTGGCCCGTATGTATCAACGTATTATGGAGCAACTCGTCGCCTGACGAACGCTCTGAGAGGAATAGCGAATGGATTGGCTTTCAAAGTACTGGTGGATTCTGGTGTTGGTTTTTCTGGTTGGCGTATTGCTGAACGTGATTAAAGACCTTAAGCGCGTTGACCATAAAAAATTTCTCGCCAACAAACCGGATCTTCCCCCGCACCGTGATTTCAACGACAAGTGGGACGATGACGACGACTGGCCGAAGAAAGACCAGAAGAAGTAATCGGTCTGTATCCCCTCTCCTGTGGAGAGGGGATAACCTCACATAAACTCAACAATATCATCATTATCCGGCTTACCGCCGCTGAGCGCTTCATCAAAGTAGTGCTTTGGTACGGTATAGCGCAAACGATCGAGCGCGAACTGCATGCTGCGGTCGTCGATGGCGTGGCCCAGATCGTCAACGATATCCAGCGTCACATCCCCACCTTCGCGAATCAACGCTTCCTGGGCAGCAACCGCATGCGAGAGCTCGATCACCCGGTCTTCACCGCCGTGGATTAAGTGGATCGTGGTCTGCGTGGTTGCGCTTGTCGGTAACGTCGCAAAACGGCCGTTAAACGCGATTACCCGTGAAACCAGACCCGGCTGCGCTTTAACGCTTTCCAGCGACATGATTGACCCCTGTGAGAAGCCAATCAACGCGGTCGCGTCGGCACCCACGCCGCTCTGCTGTTGCCAGTAGCGGACGATATCGATAAAGGTGGGCATGATGGCATCGATGCGCGCCTGACGGTTCTCTTCCGTCACGCCCTGAACCGAGAACCACTGGCGTCCGTTCGGACCGCATGGCTCAACGCCACCGATGCTGACAATCAGCGCGTCGGGGAAAACGGGCGCAAACCAGCTGCCAATCTGACCCATATTGACGGCATTATCGCCAACACCATGAAACAGAAGCAGTAACTGTTTAGCCGGTTTGTCAGGGCTTTGAACAACAAAATGGTCGTGTTTCATGGTGGTCTCCTTAATAGATGACCTGGATTCTACGCCTCCCGGCGGGAATGACCATGCCACTTTACTGAAGAAGTCATTGAAAAAATTGCCATTGCAAAATGGCTTCCTTCAACCGCTGGCAGCGCGGATAATCAAGGCTTTCAAGCGCTTGCGCGGTTTCACTGCGCAACTTTGCCAGCAACGCTTTTCGCCCGACCTCATCCGCTTTCCCTGCCATTTTCCCCCGCAGGGCCGGAAGCGGCATATCAACGGTGAGCAACAACCGCGTCAGCGCGGCAACCGAGGTTGAAAACGCCCGATGGGCAAACGCAAACCCCGCCAGTTCCAGCCAGTCGTCACTATTAAGGGTAGCTTCCCAGCCGTCTTCCACCGGGATCTTTTCACCGTTCCGGGCCGACAGGACGCGCATATCCCGGCACAAACGCTGATGTTCCTGCGCGCACAGCTGACGCCCGGCTTCGCTCAGCGGCAGCAGCGCCATCGCCGTGTAGCAGCCGCTGCTGGCTTCCCGATGGCTCCCCATCCGCACCAGCACAAACCCACATTGCTGCCAGAAATGCCACAGCTCGTCGGTATAACCAAAACTCACCGACAGATAGTCTTCCCCGCTGGCGCTACGGATAAGCCGTTGCCCGATGCCTTCCTGCTGACGCAGGGGGTGAACCGCAATGCGGCTAATCCGTCGCCCTTTCAGCGTCGCCGCGAGTGGCGATCCGCCGTGCGCCGCCAGCGACTGCGCCACGAGATTCCCGCGTGGACGCCGGTATCCCGCCCACACGGCGCGGCTAAGCTCAGGGGACAACCCGCCCTCTTCCACCAGCCAGAGCGCGCCGGCAATCTCTGTCTCCGTCCCGGCAACAGCAAAGTGCTGGCCGGGCGCGTCCATCATCCGGCGTAAATCGAGCGGTGAAGTACGGTAGTGTGCAGCACACAGCAGTTCATAAACGCTTGCCACGCGTGCCGGGTCACTCTCCCACGTCCGCGGTGTCAGCGGCTTTATACGCACATCGCCTTCCGGTTTGCGATCGATAAGCGCATCATCAAATAACAGTGCATTCGCCACGAATCGCTCAAGCGGGCATCCGGCAGCCCAGCGAATGGGGGTCGATAAGGCATAATGCCGCAATCCACTGAAACGAGCGCAGAACTTCAGCAGGAATCCCCTGCCCGTCCCCTCATAGCCCTGGACCGTGGTGGTTAACACTACGCGCGGAAAACGCGTCACCAGCTTCTCCAGCAGCGGACCAGGGATCGCAGCCGCTTCATCGACAATCAACCAGTCAGCCTGATGTGAAGAGGCCAGCAGCGCGTCCGGAGCCATAAAGCGGAAATGCTCGCCCGCAAAGCGCGCAATGACATCCGTTGCCCCTTTAGCCGGTGCAGTGACCACCGCACTCCCCTGAATGCGACTGAGCAGCATCCCCGCCAGCGCTGACTTTCCGCGTCCGCGCGGTGCCGTTACGGCTGCAATGCCCGCATGCATGGTCAGAAGCACGTCGAGGATCTCCGCCTGCTCGCGCTGCGGTGCGCCGCTGGCAGGCTGCCAGGCGGGTAAATCCGGCGCAACGGGAACGGACAAGGGACGATGCTGATGCCAGACAATCGCATCCGAATCGGCGGCAAGCGTCCGGCAGAAGTGGTGCACAAAGTGTGGAGTGGCGATCGGCTCCGCGCTGTCGCTCCAGCGCAAAGAATCGCTGTCAGGCCTGTCGGCCCAGTCAGCAAGCGGCGGAACCCGCAGCACCAGAAGGCTTCCGGCGCTCAGCGTTCCACTCAGGGCGGCAAACGCGGCGACATCAAACCCGGTGCTGGCGTCAAAAACGGCATGCCGGAACTCGCGTCCCAGCAGGCCGCTGATGGCTTTTGAAGGATGTTCGTGAAGCCTTACCCAGTCTCCGGGCAAGGCGTCACGCAGGGCAACCGCCTGGCTTAACGTCCACTGCGCCTCACCGCTGAGCACCACCAGCCGACGATGGCCGGTGCGCTCAAGCTCGCGTATCAGCTGATCAAACGCCAGCATTACATCGCTTTGCCGAAGGTATTACACTGCGCCGGGTCGCCGCTGTCGAAACCTCGTTTAAACCAGCTGTAGCGCTGCTGTGAGGTACCGTGAGTGAAACTGTCCGGTACGACGCGCCCCTGGCTCTGCTGCTGAAGACGGTCGTCACCGATCGCCTGAGCGGCATTTAACGCCTCCTCAAGATCGCCGGATTCCAGCACGCCCTGCTGCTGCATGCTGTGACCCCAGACGCCCGCGAAGCAGTCCGCCTGCAGCTCCATTTTGACGGACAGGCGGTTCACTTCTGCCTGAGACGCATTTTGCTGCAGCTGGCGTACTTTTGGCTCAATCCTCAGCAGCTTTTGCACGTGATGGCCAACCTCATGCGCGATCACGTAGCCCTGGGCAAAATCACCGTCGGCGCCAAGCTTGCGTTTCATGTCATCGTAAAAAGAGAGATCGATATAGACGGTACCGTCTGCCGGGCAGTAGAACGGCCCCATCACGGATTGCCCGGTGCCGCATCCGGTGCGGGTTGCCCCCCGGTACATCACCAGCTTCGGCTGCTGGTAGGTACGCCCCATTTTCTCAAACAGCTGACTCCAGGTGTCTTCTGTTGTGGCGAGAATAACGGAGGTAAATTTGGCCGCTTCATCTTCATTCGGGCTGATGGAGCGCTGAGAATGCTGCTGCTGTTGCAGCGGCTGACCGGTCATCAACCCGGTGAGGTCAACGCCGTAGTAACCCGCGACTAACACCACAATCAGCAGGATGATACCGCCCTTGCCGCTGGGTAACCGGAAGCCGGGCCCCCCCATTGAAGGACCGCCGCCACCATCACTGCGTCTGTCTTCTACATTGTCACTTTCACGACGCCCTTGCCAGCGCATAACCACCTCGAACTATTCCATTTATAATAGCTATGATCGTAGGCGGTTAACGGCAAGATTACCATAGGAAACAAAGGTAAGACGCCAAAGGATGCGAACATCCTTTGGCAAGTGAGGGAGTTAGTCGAGCTTAACGCCTAAACGGTGAGCAACCGCTTCGTACGCTTCAATCAGGCCACCCAGGCTCTGACGGAAACGGTCTTTATCCATTTTATCCAGGGTTTCTTTGTCCCACAGGCGGCTACCGTCTGGTGAGAACTCATCGCCCAACACCACTTCGCCTTTGAACAGACCAAACTCCAGCTTGAAGTCGACGAGGATCAGGCCCGCGTCATCAAACAGTTTTTTCAGCACGTCGTTGGCTTTATAGGTCAGCTCCTGCATACGCGCCAGGTTCTCTTTGCTCACCCAGCCGAAGGTTTCGCAGTAGGATTCGTTGACCATCGGGTCGTGCATGGCATCGTTTTTCAGGAACAGGTCGAACAGCGGTGGGTTCAGTTCGATACCTTCTTCAATGCCGAGACGCTTCACCAGGGAGCCCGCCGCACGGTTACGAATAACGCACTCAACCGGAACCATATCCAGTTTTTTCACCAGACATTCCGTATCGGACAGCAACGCTTCCATCTGGGTCGGGATACCCGCTTCGGCCAGTTTGGTCATAATGAAGTGGTTGAACTTGTTGTTCACCATGCCTTTACGATCGAACTGCTCAATGCGTGCGCCATCCCCTGCTGACGTATCATTGCGGAACTCGAGCACCAACAGATCCGGGTTTTCCGTGCTGTATACGGTCTTCGCTTTGCCACGATACAACTCAGCTTGCTTCTGCATCTTCATTACTCCTGGTGTGATGATTTGTGTTCAAAACTGGGCATATTATGCCACGCACACGTTTGCGTGGCACGAAAATAAAAAGGGCTGGATTCACCAGCCCTCGTATTTATTTGCTGAATGCTGCCTGGAAGACAGCGACCAGCGCATCGTTCTGCGACTGGGTCAGCGTGTGACCTTTTGGATCGATAAACTGCAGGCTACTGCGGTTATCAAGGTCACCGACCTGAATTTTGTAGTCACCGGAGGCAAGCTGAGGATCTTTCGCGCCCAGTTCCTGCCATGCGCTGTCGGAGAGCGGCTTATAGGTTGCCGTCATGCTACCGGTTGAGCGGGTGCTGTCGGTCACTTTCATGCCCACTTTTTCCAGCGTCGCTGGCAAACGCTGCCAGGTCTGGTTAAACGGTGCACGAACCACCAGCATTGGCAGGCCGGTATCATCCGCACCGCTTTGCACATCGAAGGTCACACCGTTGCGGCTCTGCGCGGCGTTGGCGGCATCGGTCGCGGTTTTATCCAGACCCGCGGCAATCACGTTCAGCATTTCGGTGCTGTAACGCTGCAGGGAAGCGGCATCCGCAACCGGTTTACCCGCCTGCTCCAGGTTCAACAGCTTAACGTTAACCGCCTGCTGGTAACCCTGTGGTTTTACGGAGACTTGATAACGACCGCGGTACTGCTGGTCTTCATCCAGACGGTTCCACTCGATCCAGTCGGTGGTTAACGTCTGGCTGGCGTCATCGCGTTTATCGATGGTGTAGTTCTTCGACTGAATAACGCTGACAACCTGCGGCCACAGCGTGCTACCGCGCGCGCTCTCAACCATCAGAGACGCCGTATCACCGGTGAACTGGGTACGCGCCCCGTTAACCAGCGCCAGAGGCTGTGCTGGCGGACGAATATCAAGCGCTTTACCGACCGGGCCGCTGCCGTTGGTCACGGGAATATTATAATCGCCGTTCTGAATCGGCAGGATCATACCAGCCGGTGCGTGAAGTTCAGCAAGCGGGGTCGCATCCAGATAGGATTCATCACCGCTCACCTGGCGCTTGTAGCGCGAGTCTGAACTACAGGCAGCGAGCAGCATAACAAGCGAAACACTCGCAACCTTCGCCAGGCGCGACTTCTGTACTGAATAAGCCATCAAATCTCCCTAAACTCTACAGCAAACCGGCATGCTTCAGCGCCGCCCTGACGATGTCACGACCGTGGTCGGTAATCGGTGTCATTGGCAGACGCAGCGTATCGGTTGCTACAAGCCCCAACTCCTTACATGCCCATTTCACTGGGATCGGATTGGGTTCGACAAATAATTTATTGTGCAGCGGCATCAAACGCTGATTAATGACGCGGGCTTCATCAAAGTGACCGGCTGCGGCCAGTTTGCACATTTCAGCCATATCGCGCGCCGCAACGTTTGCCGTTACGGAAATCACGCCATGGCCACCGAGCTGCATAAAGTCCAGCGCGGTCGCATCATCACCACTCAACAGGATAAAGTCGTCTGAAACCAGCTCTTTGATCTGATGAACGCGGCTTAAGTTCCCTGTCGCCTCTTTAATACCGATAATATTTTTTACTTCCGAGAGACGACCAACGGTTTCCGGCAGCATATCGCAACCGGTACGGGACGGCACATTATACAGAATTTGTGGCAAGTCAGTATGTTCAGCGATGGCTTTGAAGTGCTGGAACAAACCTTCCTGAGTAGGACGGTTGTAATAAGGGGTCACCGTCAGACAGCCAACGATGCCGCTGTCGTTAAAACGTTTGGTCAGGCTAATAGCTTCTGCGGTTGCATTAGCCCCTGTCCCCGCGATGACCGGAATACGTCCGTCAGCCAGTTCCAGGGTCAGCATCACTACATCGCCGTGCTCGTCGTGGCTCAGCGTTGCGGATTCACCGGTAGTCCCTACCGAAACGATCGCCGAGGTTCCATTGGCGACATGGTAATCAATGAGCTTCTTCATGCTTGACCGGCAGACATTACCTTTTTCATCCATCGGTGTAACAAGCGCGACAATACTTCCCGTGAACATGAGCCATCCTCTGTGCGAACAAGAGCCTCAATGTTACGTTTGGAACTGTAATAAAAGCAAGCGACCTGAGGCGCTCAGGCGGTTGTATGCATGTTTTTTTTATGCTTTCCTTAGGAAGACTTAACCAAGCAAAGGAAGAACAGGTTTGACAACCTCATCACAACATTACCTGGTTATCACTGCGCTGGGTGCCGACAGGCCGGGTATCGTGAACACCATCACCCGCCACGTAAGCAGCTGCGGCTGTAATATCGAAGACAGCCGTCTGGCCATGCTTGGCGAAGAGTTCACATTTATTATGTTGCTTTCCGGGACATGGAACGCCATTACGTTGATTGAATCAACCCTGCCGCTGAAGGGTGCCGAGCTGGATTTGCTGATTGTCATGAAGCGCACCACGGCGCGACCGCGTCCGGCTATGCCTTCTACCGTCTGGGTGCAGGTTGAAGTGCCTGATTCTCCCCATCTGATAGAGCGCTTCACCGCGCTTTTTGACAGCCATCAGATGAACATTGCCGAGCTCGTTTCCCGCACACAGCCGGGCGACGCAAGCACAGTTCCCACGCTCTTTATTCAAATTACCGCACACAGTCCTGCATCACAGGATGCGTCAAATATCGAGCAAGCGTTCAAAGCCCTCTGTACAGAATTAAACGCGCAGGGCAGTATAAGCGTCGTCAATTATTCGCAGCACGAACAGGATGGAGTTGAGTAATGAACCCACTGAAAGCCGGTGACATCGCACCGAAATTTAGCTTACCGGATCAAGACGGCGAGCAAGTAAATTTGACCGACTTCCAGGGACAGCGTGTTCTGGTCTATTTCTACCCGAAAGCCATGACCCCCGGCTGCACCGTACAGGCCTGCGGCTTACGCGACAACATGGACGAGTTGAAAAAAGTCGGCGTGGAAGTGCTGGGTATCAGCACGGATAAACCAGAAAAGCTGTCACGATTTGCTGAAAAAGAGCTGCTGAACTTCACGCTGCTTTCTGATGAAGACCATCAGGTGTGCGAGCAGTTCGGCGTCTGGGGCGAGAAGACGTTTATGGGTAAAACCTACGACGGTATTCACCGCATCAGCTTCCTGATTGACGCTGACGGAAAAGTTGAACACGTGTTTGACGACTTCAAAACCAGCAATCACCACGACGTGGTGTTGAACTGGCTGAAAGAAAGCGCCTGATAAACAGCAAAACGGCAACCCAGGTTGCCGTTTTTCGTGTTTTCCCTCTCTCCCCGTGGGAGAGGGTCGGGGTGAGGGCATCAGGCCGCTCAAAACTACTTCTCTTCCACCGCCGGCACATCCGGCCACGCGTGGACCACGGCTTTAATCAGCGTTGCCAAGGGAATCGCAAAGAACACGCCCCAGAACCCCCACAGCCCGCCGAAAATCACCACCGATAAGATAATCACCAGCGGATGCAGGTTCACCGCTTCGGAGAACAGCACCGGTACCAGCAGGTTACCGTCCAGGCCCTGAATAATCAGGTACACCGCGAAGCAGCTCCAGAACTCAGTTCCCAGCCCAAACTGGAACAGCGCCACGCCAACCACCGGAATGGTCACCACAAACGCGCCGATGTAAGGGATCAGGACCGATAACCCTACCAGCACCGCCAGCAGCAGCGAGTAGTTCAGGCCGAAAATCAGGAAGCCAATCCAGGTGGCGACCCCTACGACAATCATCTCCAGCACCTTGCCGCGAATGTAGTTGGTGATCTGCTGGTTCATCTCTTCCCAGACCTGCCCCGCCAGCCCGCGGTTACGCGGCAGAATACGGCGCACGGCGTTGAGCATCTGGTCTTTATCTTTCACCAGGAAGAAGACCATAAGCGGCACGAGCACAAGATAAACCGCCAGCGTCAGCAGTCCGACCAGCGAGGCCAGAGAGTATTTCACCACCGAATCGCCCATCGTCATGATGCGGGCGCGCATATTTTCCGCCATCGCGTCGATAATCCCGGCATCCATCAGGGCTGGGTAACGGCGCGGCAGCGTGGCGGCAAAATCAGAAAGCTTGTTGAGCATGCCGGGCATATCGCGAATAAGGTAGATCCCCTGCTGCCAGGCAACCGGCATCACCACAAAGGCCATTAACAGCAGGATGCCGACAAACAGCACCAGGACGATGCTGGTCGCCCAGCGACGGGAACAGCCGATGTGCTCCAGGCGCGCCGTTGGCCACTCCAGCAGGTACGCCAGCACAATCGCCACCAGCAGGGGCGCGAGCAGGCCGCTGAAGAAGAACAGAATACCGAACCCGGCAACCAGAATAACCAACAAAGCAATGGCTTCCGGGTCGCTGAACCGACGCCGGTACCACTGCATTAACATTTCGAGCATACAACCCTTCCCTGAATCGAATGGCGGGAGTGAGACGATGAATTGTATCTAACTGTCACAAAAAAGACTTTCGCTTTTTGTATCCCGATCACAATCCGCAAAAGCCTGATGAATGGGATTTTCTTCATGCTACAACACGGCTACACTCCCAGAGCAGCAGAGATGAACGATATACCGGTTCATCGGTCAAATTAGCACATCCAACATACAGGACAGTGGTTATGTTCAGGCAGTTGAGAAAAACACTGGTTGCGACACTGATTGCCGCGGTGACGGTCGGTCAGGTGTTGCCCGCTTTTGCTGACTCGTCCGATACATTGCCGGACATGGGCACCACAGCAGGAAGCACGCTCTCTATTGGGCAAGAGATGCAAATGGGGGATTACTATGTTCGCCAGCTGCGCGGCAGCGCCCCGCTGATTAACGACCCTTTGCTGGTACAGTACATTAACGGGCTGGGGATGCGTCTGGTTTCGCACGCCGACTCGGTAAAAACCCCCTTCCATTTCTATTTAATCAATAACGACGAAATCAACGCCTTCGCCTTCTTCGGCGGTAACGTGGTGCTGCATTCGGCGTTATTCCGTTACTCTGACAACGAAAGCCAGCTGGCCTCGGTAATGGCGCACGAAATTTCGCACGTCACTCAGCGCCATCTGGCGCGTGCGATGGAAGACCAGAAACGTAACGCCCCCCTCACCTGGGTGGGCGCACTGGGCTCTATTCTGCTGGCGATGGCCAGCCCGCAGGCCGGGATGGCAGCACTGACCGGTACGCTGGCGGGAACGCGCCAGGGGATGATCAGCTTCACCCAACAAAACGAGCAGGAAGCGGACCGCATCGGGATTCAGGTGCTGCAGCGTTCGGGCTTTGACCCGCAGGCCATGCCGAGCTTCCTCGAAAAACTGCTCGATCAGGCGCGTTATTCTTCCCGTCCGCCGGAAATTCTTTTGACCCACCCGTTGCCGGAAAGCCGTCTGTCGGACGCGCGTAACCGTGCCAACCAGATGCGTCCGGTCGTGGTCCAGTCTTCGCAGGATTTCTACATGGCGAAGGTGAGAACCCTGGGGATGTACAATTCCGGGCGTAACCAGCTCACCAGCGACCTGCTGGATACCCTGGCAAAAGGCAACGTGCGAGAGAAAAACGCCGCGCAGTATGGTCAGGCGCTCCAGGCGATGGAAGCCAGCAAATACGACGAGGCGCGTAAGGCGCTGCAGCCGCTTCTGGCAGCCGATCCGAACAACCCGTGGTACCTCGATCTGTCGACGGATATCGACCTGGGGCAGAAGAAGCCTGCCGATGCGATTAACCGCCTGAAAGGGGCGAAAGACGTCCGTACCAACCCGGTGCTGCAGCTTAACCTGGCGAACGCTTACTTGCAGGGCGGCCAGCCTGGCGAGGCGGCGACCATCCTCAACCGCTACACCTTTAATAATAAAGACGATCAAAACGGCTGGGATCTGCTCGCTCAGGCGGAAGCCCAGCTCGGCAACCGCGATCAGGAGCTGGCGGCGCGTGCCGAAGGTTTTGCCCTGGTGGGCCGCCTCGATCAGGCGATTTCCGCGCTCAGCAGCGCCAGCTCGCAGGTCAAACTCGGCAGCCTCCAGCAGGCTCGCTACGACGCGCGTATCGATCAGCTACGCGGCCTGCAGCAGCGCTTTAAGCCGTACGAGAAGATGTAATAAAGGAGAATTCACGTCATGACAGACGCCGTAAAAATCTATCATAACCCTCGCTGCTCCAAGAGCCGCGATACCCTGAGCCTGTTAAAGTCTAACGGCGTGGAGCCGGAGGTGGTGCTGTACCTTGATACCCCACCTGACGCGCAGACCCTCCGCCAGCTACTGCACATGCTGGGAATGGGCAGTGCAAGAGAACTGATGCGCCAGAAAGAAGATCTGTATAAGTCGCTTAACCTGGATGACAACCGTCTCACCGAGGCTGAGCTGGTCCAGGCGATGGTTGAAAATCCAAAGCTGATTGAGCGCCCGATTGTGGTGGCGAACGGCCAGGCGCGCATTGGACGCCCGCCGGAAGACGTGCTCGAGATCCTCTAGTCCTTATGCCGCAGCGCTTCCAGAAAGGCCTGCGGCGTACTCTCTCCCAATTTTTTCTGGGCTTTCTCCCGGTTGTAAAATTCGCACAGCTGGATCAACAGCTCGCCTGCCGGTTCACTGTTCAGACGTGGAATGATGTCGCATAGCGGCAGAGCAACCTGAACGGCGGGGTATTGCTGTGGATGCACTGTCACGGTGGTATTGCGTTTCTCAAGCTTCACCTCGAAACCAAAAGTCTCAATAGATTGAATATCAGCCGGACAGGCTTCCAGCACGTCGTTCACCCAGTAGACCAGCAGCTGTGGAGAAATGCCCGCGTACAGCCGGGCGGAGCACCAGCCGCTCACGGGTTCACGCGCCCAGAGCAGATGCTGTTCCCCGCCATCGTCCATATGCAGAGACAGAGGCTGATGATGTAACAGGAGTTTTTGCGGCACGATACCTGCCCTCAGCGCCTTTTTCCCTTGTAACGTCGCGCCCTTCTGCTTTACCGAAGCCGGTTTGAGGTAGCGATTGAGGGTCGCGCGGGATACGGCGATCCCGAGTCCGTTATTGACCATCTGCAGCAGTTCGTCCAGCGGGGCACCCGTGATATCTCGCAGGGCATTGACCAGCGCAACCTGCTCCTGTCTCAATGCTTTGTGTATCACTTTTGGCGTCGTGTGGTTATCCGAAACCTGGTCGCGGTTACGCCAGCGCCTGACTGTAGTGACCGAGATCCCCAGCTCAACGGCGAGCTCCCTGTCGCTTTTATCTGATTGCTGAAGATAGCGACGGATGCGCGGCGTCGTGGTGGCATTAGCATGCAGTTTAATTTCCATCGCAGGATCCTCAGAACCAATCTTGTGAGATTTATACTATACCAGCGATTGCTTTGTGACCGATTTCACCTTTCGCTCGCCACGCTTCACTGATAATCCTCAGACATAACACAAACAACACCCCTCAATCTTGTACGGAGTTCACAATGAACAATGTTCTGGGATTTCTTGAAGCAAAACTGATGCCGCTGGCGGCCAAAACGGCCCAGCAGCGGCATCTCGGGGCCATTCGCGGCGCCTACGTCTCCTTCATGCCGTTTATCATCGTCGGCTCTATTCTGCTGGTGATCTCGTCGTTCCCGAATCAAGCCTATCAGCAGTTTATGTCTCAGGCCTTTGGTGAGAGCTGGAGCGCCATTATCGAAATCCCGTTCAACGCGGTGTTCTCCACTATGTCGCTGTTCATCAGCTTCCTGGTCGCCTTCCGCCTGGCGGAACACTATGGCGAGGATCGCATCTCCTGCGGCATCCTGGCGCTGGTCGCCTTTCTCATCCTGACGCCCTTTATCAAAGTGGCGGAGAACGGCGGTATTACCGTCATTCCGGTGGAGTGGATTGGCAGCAAAGGGCTGTTCGTGGCGATGATTGGTTCCCTGCTCTGGACGGAGCTGTTCTGCTGGCTCAAGCGCAAAAAACTGGTGATCAAAATGCCGGACGGCGTGCCTCCGGCGGTGCAGGAGTCGTTCGCCGCGCTGATCCCGGCCCTGCTGGTGATGATTCTGGTGCTGGGTATCCGTATCGTGTTTGAAAACACCCACTACAACACCATCCACCAGTTTATTTACGAAGTGGTTGCCACGCCGGTGCGCCACTATGGCACCTCATACTTTGGCGCGCTGATGACGGTGTTCAGCATCACCATTCTGTGGTCAGTGGGTATTAACTCAGGCTCGATGATCAACGGCATCATTCGCCCGCTGTGGATGGAGAACCAGACCGACAACATCGCCGCGATTCAGGCAGGCACGACGCCGCCGCACATTATCACCGAACAGTTTTTTGACATGATCTGGATGGGCGGCGCGGGGGCCACGCTGTCGCTGGTGATTGCAATGCTGATTTTCGCCCGCAGCAAAAACATGCGTGAAGTGGCGCGCCTCGGCGCCGGGGCATCGGTGTTTAACATCAACGAACCGATCCTGTTTGGCCTGCCGGTGATCATGAATCCGATCATGCTTATCCCGTTCAACCTGGTGCCGCTGGTGCTGGTCACCGTGCAGTATGCGGCGATGAAGATTGGCGCGGTTGCCGTCACCACCGGGGTGTTTATTCCCTGGACGCTGCCGCCGGTCATCAGCGGTTTTATCGTCACCGGTCACCTGAGCGGCAGCGTGATGCAACTGATCAACCTGCTGATTGGCGCCATGCTGTATCTGCCTTTTATGCGTATCGTGGACAAACAGTACCGCGCGGCGGAAATGGCCACCGTTACGCAAACCGACACCACCCTTGCAAAACAGGAGTAACGCATGTGGGGAATTATCGCGACCTGGCGAATGGCGCTTGAAGGCGTCACCGAGTCTGCATCTGCGCTGGCTGCGGGGAAACCGGTCTCGGCAGCGGTGGTGGATGCCGTCGCCGCCGTCGAAGACTTTCCGTTTTATAAATCCGTCGGCTACGGCGGGCTGCCCACCGAAAATGGTGAGGTGGAGCTGGACGCCGCCTACATGGACGGCGACACGCTGGCGTTTGGTGCCGTGGGCAACCTGGTGGATATCGCCAACCCGGTGCGCGTGGCGCATGCGTTAAGCCGCCAGCGCTACAACAGCCTGCTGGTCGGCCAGGGCGCGCGGGAATGGGCGCTGAGCCAGGGCTTTGCCGACAAAACCATGCTCACCGACCGCGCCATGCAGCACTACCGCAAACGCTGCCGCGAAACGCTGGATAAGGGCTTAAGCCCTTACGACGGACATGACACCGTCGGCATTATCGGCCTCGATAAACAGGGCTCAATGAGCGTCGCTACCTCCACCAGCGGCCTGTTCATGAAAAAACGCGGTCGACTCGGCGATTCGCCGATCATCGGCTCCGGCTTTTACTGTGACAGCGAAACCGGCGCCGCAACCGCCACGGGCGTCGGTGAAGATCTGATGAAAGGCTGCACCAGTTACGAAATCGTTCGCCGCATGGCGCAGGGTATGACGCCGCAGCAGGCGGCGGATTCGGTGGTGTTCGAACTGGAGGACAAGCTGATGTCGCGCTTTGGCCGCGTGGGCGATCTCTCCGTGGTGTGCATGAATAACAGGGGCGAATTTGGTGCCGCTACCAACATCAAAACCTTTTCGTTCGTGGTGGCGACGGCTCGCCAGCCCCTCACCGTTTTTCGTACCGAACGCCTGCGGGAGAAAACGCATTATCACGCGGTAGACGATGAGTGGATGCAGGCCTATGCCGCGCGGATCCGCGCGCCGATTGAGGAGTCATGATGATTACGTATCAGTTTATCACCGCGCTTTCCGACGCGAAGCCGCAGAGCCATTTGATTGCCTCCGCCTCCTGTACGCTTTTGCCCGAAACGGCGCTTGTCGCGGAAATGCGCGAGTCTGCCAGCATCGCTGACACCCGCTTTGGCTGCGCCCCGTTTGCCCGGATCACCCTGCTGCCCGATGCGCTCTGGCAGGATAGCCTGACCGAAGGATTACTGGCGGCGCTGCGCCCGCTGCTGGCCTCGCCCGTCAGTCCCGAGCTGATACTGGACGTGACTGATATCGACGATGTGGTGCTGGCGCAGGTGCTGCGTTTTCTCTTTAATCAGGCGCACAGGCTTAGCGATTTGCAGTTGAAGGAAACCAGCGACAGCGTCCGTCTTGAGCGCATCGCCGCGCTCTGCTTACCCGAACAGCAGGAGCGACTGGCGGTTATTTTCCGCCAGCAGCAGGCCATCGCCCACGGCATGGTCGCGGCGCGACGTCTGGCGGATATCCCGTCCGACAGCTGCACGCCGCAGTTTGTGGTGGAAGAGGCGCAAAAACTGTGTGCCGCCTTCCCTGCCCTGCGGTGCGAAGTGCTGAATGAAAAGCAAATCGTTGAGGACGGTCTGGGGCTGCTGCACGCCGTCGGCAAAGGGGCGACCTGTCCGCCGCGCCTGCTGGCGATTCATTATGACGGTGTCAACGACGGCCCGGTGCGCTGCTATGTGGGTAAAGGCATTACCTTTGATACCGGCGGCCTGTGGCTGAAGGAAGGCGCGGGCATGTACACCATGAAATACGACATGTGCGGTGCGGCTAACGTGCTGGGCCTGATGCTGACCGTCGCAGAGCTGGCGCTGCCCGTACGCATTATGGGCGTGCTGGCGCTGGCGGAAAACGCCATCGGCCCGGACGCCATGCAGCCCGGCACGGTAGCAACGGCCTGCAACGGGATCACCGTTGAAATCAACAACACCGATGCCGAAGGCCGACTGGTGCTGGCGGACGCCATCGCCTGGGCCAGCCAGCGCCATCCGCAGGCGCGCTATATCATTGATATGGCCACCTTAACCGGTGCGGTCGTGAAGGCGCTGGGGTATGAGCTGAGCGGGCTGATGACGCAGGATGAACCGCTGCGCGCGGCGCTTACGCTGGCGGGTAAGCAGAGCGGTGATGAAGTGTGGTCCCTGCCGCTGGATGCGCGGCTGAAAAAGCAGACCGACAGCGCGATTGCCGATCTGTGCAACACGCCGACCAACAATGCGGCGATCAGCGCCTCGGCGGCGTGGCTGCTGCATCACTTCTGCCCGCCGACAATTCCGTGGGTCCATCTGGACATCAGCGGTACGGCGCTGTGGCGTGAAAGTGGGCGAAGCGTGGCATCGGGAAGACCGATTCCACTGCTGGTTGAGCATCTAATGGGGGATCTTTAGCCGGGTGGCGGCTGCGCCTTACCCGGCCTACAAAGTGCGGCAGGTTTTCGTAGGCCCGGTAAGGCGAAGCCGACACCGGGCGAGCAAATTCAAAGCTTGAGAATATCTTTCACAAACGGGATGGTCAGCTTGCGCTGGGCGGTAATGGAGGCGCGATCGAGCTGATCGAGCGTATCAAACAGGGTGCGCATTTCGCGATCCAGACGCTTCAGCAGGAAGCGCCCCACGTCCTCCGGCAGCTCAAACCCACGCTGCTTTGCGCGCAACTGTAACGCCTGAAGCTTATCTTCATCCGACAGCGGCTGGAGCTTGTAGATTTGGCCCCAGTCCAGGCGAGACGCCAGATCCGGCAGTCCCAGATTCAGCTGGCGAGGCGGACGATCGCCGGTGATCAGCAGCCGGGTTTTCCCCGATTCCAGAATGCGGTTGTAGAGGTTAAAGATCGCCATTTCCCACGGCTCATCCCCCGCCACGCATTCGATATTATCAATGCACACCAGCGAAAGATGTTCCATTCCCTCAAGCACCTCAGGCACGAACCAGGTACGTTTATCCAGCGGCACGTAGCCTACCGCATCGCCGCGCGCCGAAAGCTCCGCGCAGGCGGCATGCAGCAGGTGGCTGCGCCCCGCGCCTTCGCGTGACCAGATATAGATGTATCCGCTGTGTTCCTGGCGCAGCACGTTTTGCAGTGCAGCCAGTAAAGAGGGGTTATCACCCGGCCAGAAACTCGCGAAAGTTTCGTCGTCAGGGAGATAGAGTGGCAGAGAGAGCTGTGCCGGTCCGTTCAGAAGTACCTCAACCAGATCTGACATAAAATCGGCATGGAGTTTAACACGGAACCTGCAAGGAGAGAACCGGGCGGATCGTCCACCCGGTTATAGGATCAGTGTGACGCTTTTTCGCTTTCGTCAGCGTCCAGCACCACCTCTTCCGGACGGATCACGGAGATCAGCTTGAAAATCAGGCTCAGGCCCACGCCGACGATGGTTGCCAGCGCCATGCCTTTCAGCTCGGCCGCGCCGATGTGCACCTTCGCGCCGCTCACGCCGATAATCAGGATCACCGAGGTCAGGATCAGGTTCTGCGCCTTGCTGTAATCCACTTTGGATTCAATCAGCACGCGAATACCGGAGGCACCGATCACGCCGTACAGCAGCAGAGAAACGCCGCCCATCACCGGCACCGGGATAATCTGAATCGCTGCCGCCAGCTTACCGACGCAGGAGAGCAGAATGGCGATGATCGCCGCGCCGCCGATAACCCAGGTGCTGTAGACGCGGGTAATCGCCATCACGCCGATGTTTTCACCGTAGGTGGTGTTTGGCGTAGAACCAAAGAAACCGGAGATGATGGTGGAGAAACCGTTCGCAAACATGGAGCGGTGCAGGCCCGGGTCGCGGATTAAATCGCGCTTAACGATGTTCGCCGTTACCACCAGGTGGCCGACGTGCTCCGCAATCACCACCAGCGCCGCAGGCAGAATGGTGAAAATCGCAAACCATTCGAAGCGCGGCGTGTAGAAGGTTGGCAGCGCGAACCAGTGCGCCTCGGCAATCGGGGTGGTATCCACCACGCCCATCACGAAGGAGAGCGCGTAGCCCGCCAGCACGCCGATCAGGATCGGGATAATCGCCATAAAGCCGCGGAACAGCACGGAACCAAACACCGTTACGCCCAGGGTCACCAGCGAGATGATAATGGTTTTGGAATCCGGTGACTGGCCGTCAGCAGGCAGCAGACCGGCCATATTCGCCGCGACGCCCGCCAGTTCGAGACCGATGACGGCCACGATGGCGCCCATCGCTGCAGGGGGGAACATTACGTCCAGCCAGCCGGTACCGGCTTTCTTCACAATGAAGGAGACCAGGCAGAACAGCACGCCACACATGATGAAGCCGCCCAGCGCGACCTCATAACCCAGCGGCAGCAACAGCAACACCGGCGAGATAAAGGCGAAGCTCGACCCGAGATACGCCGGAATTTTGCCTTTACAGATGAAGAGGTACAGCAGCGTACCGATGCCGTTGAACAGCAGCACGGTAGCCGGGTTAATGTGGAACAGGATTGGCACCAGCACGGTTGCGCCAAACATGGCGAACAGGTGCTGCAAACTAAGCGGGATAGTCTGTAAAAGCGGCGGTCTTTCACTCACCCCGATAGCACGGCGCGTCATAGTGTTTTCCTCTGAGTAGTATCGTTGTTGGTGTTTTATTCAAAAAAAAGCCGACTATCAAAGTCGGCTTATTTATCGTTATTCGATTATTTCGTACCAAAGATCTTATCGCCGGCATCGCCGAGCCCCGGGATGATGTACCCGTGCTCGTTCAGGCCCTGGTCGATAGAGGCGGTATACAGCTCAACGTCCGGGTGCGCTTTTTCCAGCGCCGCGATCCCTTCCGGTGCCGCAACCAGCACCAGCACTTTAATGCTGCTGCAGCCCGCTTTTTTCAGCAGGTCGATGGTAGCAATCATTGAACCGCCGGTTGCCAGCATCGGGTCAACCACCAGCGCCATACGCTCGTCGATGTTGGACACCAGCTTCTGGAAGTAAGGAACCGGCTCGAGGGTTTCTTCGTTACGGTAGATCCCCACCACGCTGATGCGCGCGCTTGGCACGTGCTCCAGCACGCCTTCCATCATGCCGAGACCGGCACGCAGGATTGGCACAACGGTAATTTTCTTACCTTTGATCTGCTCAACCTGCACCGGGCCGTTCCAGCCTTCGATGGTGACTTTTTCCGTTTCCAGATCGGAGGTCGCTTCGTAGGTCAGCAGGCTGCCGACTTCAGAGGCCAGTTCGCGAAAACGCTTCGTGCTGATGTCATGCTCACGCATCAGGCCCAACTTGTGTTTAACGAGTGGGTGTTTCACTTCCACAATCTTCATTCTCTTTCTCCTCTGAATGGCATCCGCAAAAAAATCGCGGGATTATACCGCTTTTTTCGGATTAGGCCATACCCATGTTGCTTGACAGGGATCAAGCAAAGACAAAAAAGCCGGAGGCTGAGTTCCGGCTTGGGTGCGGGTTCTGCCCGGTGGCGCTGCGCTTACGTGGGCCTACGTGTATTGTAGGTCGGGTAAGCGTTAGCGCCACCCGACAATTACAGGTTATCCCCGTTGCTCGCAATCACCTGCTTATACCAGTCGAACGACTTCTTCTTGCTGCGGTTCAGCGTGCCATTGCCTTCATTGTCTTTATCGACAAAGATAAAGCCGTAGCGTTTTTTCATTTCACCGGTACCGGCAGACACCAGGTCGATACAGCCCCACGGGGTATAGCCCATCAGGTCTACACCATCTTCCACCACCGCTTTTTTCATCTCGCGGATATGGGCGGCCAGGTAGTCAATGCGGTACTGATCGTTCACCGTGCCGTCACTCTCCTGCACGTCGATTGCGCCAAAGCCGTTCTCAACGATAAACAGCGGCAGCTGGTAGTGATCCCAGAACCAGTTGAGGGAGTAGCGCAGCCCCACCGGGTCAATCTGCCAGCCCCAGTCGGATTTTTGCACGTACGGGTTAGAGACCAGGCTCTTGCTCTCGTCGTAATCCAGCTGCGGGTTGTCCGCCGTCGCCTTGGTGGCGAAGGACATATAATAGCTAAACCCGATATAGTCCACGCAGCCCTGCGTCAGCGCCGCTTTATCTTCTTCGGTAATATCCAGCGCGAAGCCGCGACGTTCGAAGTAGTTGAGCAGATGCTGCGGGTACTTGCCGCGCACGTGCACGTCGGTGAACCAGTAGCGGCGGTGCATGGCGTTCATCGCCATCATCATATCGTCCGGCACGCAGGTCAGTGGATAGATAGGACACATGGCAATCATGCAGCCGATCTGCAGGGACGGGTTAATCTCGCGCCCCGCCTTCACCGCCAGCGCGCTGGCCACCAGCTCATAGTGCGCGGCCTGGAACATTACCGGCTCGCGATCTTCGCCCGGCGCGTACTTCAGCCCCGAGTTGGTGAATGGGGCAAAGTCTTCGTGGAAGTTGGCCTGGTTGTTGATCTCGTTAAAGGTCATCCAGTACTTAACCTTGTGCTGATAGCGCTGGAAAACCACTTTTGCAAAACGAACGAAGAAGTCGATCAGCTTACGGTTGCGCCAGCCGCCGTATTCCGTGACCAGATGGAACGGCATCTCGAAGTGAGACAGGGTAATAACCGGTTCGATGCCGTGCTTCAGACACTCGTCGAACAGGTCGTCATAGAATTTCAGGCCTGCCTCGTTCGGCTCAAGCTCGTCGCCTTTCGGGAAGATCCGCGTCCAGGCAATAGAGGTGCGGAAGCATTTGAACCCCATCTCGGCAAAGAGTTTGATGTCTTCTTTATAGCGGTGGTAAAAATCGATGGCTTCATGGTTAGGGTAGTTTTTCCCGTCCAGCACGCCGTTGGTGATTTCACGCGGCACGCCGTGCGCGCCTGCGGTCATCACATCGGCCACACTCACCCCCTTGCCGCCCTCTTTCCAGCCGCCTTCGAGCTGGTGCGCCGCAACCGCACCGCCCCACAGAAAATCTGCTTTAAATCCTGACATTCACTTTCCCTCATTCTGCGTTATTTTCTGCAAAAACAATTACAGAAACCGGTTTCAGTTGAATGATGTGCAAAGCCGTTTCGGGTTGCAAGGAGAATACCGAAACCGGTTTCATTTTCGTGAACAGACGCAAGTTTGGGCGCACTGGCAGGCTGCGCGTAAAAAAAGATCCCTACGTCCAGAATAGGCTCGCAAACGTTTGCCTGGACTGTTAGAATTGCGCCGATTTTTCTTACTAGCTATGCAATCGCGTGGGGATTTAAGCCGTGACCAACAAAACTTCTCTCAGCTACAAAGATGCCGGTGTTGATATTGACGCAGGTAATGCGCTGGTTGACCGAATCAAAGGTGTGGTGAAAAAAACCCGCCGCCCGGAAGTGATGGGTGGTCTGGGTGGATTCGGCGCACTGTGCGCGCTGCCGCAAAAATATCGTGAACCTGTTCTGGTCTCGGGAACTGACGGTGTAGGCACCAAACTGCGCCTGGCGATGGATTTAAAGCGTCACGACACGATCGGTATCGATCTGGTCGCGATGTGCGTGAATGACCTGGTGGTTCAGGGCGCAGAGCCGCTGTTCTTCCTCGATTACTACGCGACCGGCAAACTGGACGTAGATACCGCGGCAAGCGTGATCAACGGTATCGCCGAAGGGTGCCTGCAGTCTGGCTGTGCGCTGGTTGGCGGTGAAACCGCGGAAATGCCGGGCATGTATCACGGCGAAGATTATGACGTCGCGGGCTTCTGCGTCGGTGTAGTAGAAAAATCAGAAATTATCGACGGCAGCAAAGTGGCCGATGGCGATGTGCTGATCGCGCTGGCCTCCAGCGGCCCGCACTCCAACGGCTACTCCCTGGTGCGTAAAATCATCGAAGTGAGCGGCTGTGACCCGCTGACGACCGAGCTTGACGGTAAACCGCTGGCTGACCATCTGCTGGCCCCGACCCGCATCTACGTGAAGAACGTGCTTGAGCTTATCGAGAATGTCGACGTGCACGCCATTGCACACCTGACCGGCGGCGGCTTCTGGGAAAACATCCCGCGCGTCCTGCCGGACAACACCCAGGCGGTGATCGACGAATCCTCATGGCAGTGGCCAGCCGTGTTTAACTGGCTGCAGACCGCAGGCAACGTGAGCTCCCACGAAATGTACCGCACCTTTAACTGCGGCGTGGGCATGGTTATCGCCCTGCCGGCAAGCGAAGCGGATAAAGCAGTCAAGCTGCTGACTGAAAAAGGTGAAAACGCGTGGAAAATCGGTACGATTAAAGCCTCCGATTCCGAACAGCGTGTGGTAATTGAATGAAAAACATCGTGGTGCTCATTTCCGGCAACGGAAGCAATTTGCAGGCGATAATTGACGCCTGCAAACAGAAGAAAATCAATGGCACCATTCGGGCAGTTTTCAGCAACAAGGCCGACGCGTTCGGCCTTGATCGCGCGCGGGAAGCGAACATCCCTGCGCACGCGCTGGAAGCCAGCCAGTTCGCCGGGCGTGAAGCCTTTGACCGCGAGCTGGTGCATGAGATTGATGCCTACGCGCCGGACGTGGTCGTACTGGCGGGCTATATGCGTATTCTGAGCCCGGCTTTTGTAGAACACTTCGCCGGACGTCTGCTGAATATCCACCCTTCCCTGCTGCCGAAATATCCCGGCCTGCACACCCATCGTCAGGTTCTGGAAAACGGCGATGAGGAGCACGGCACCTCCGTGCATTTCGTTACCGACGAGCTGGACGGCGGTCCGGTGATCCTGCAGGCCAAAGTCCCGGTCTTTGACGGCGACAGCGAAGAAGACGTGACCGAGCGCGTGCAGACCCAGGAGCATGCCATCTACCCGCTGGTGGTAAGCTGGTTTGTCGACGGGCGTCTCGAAATGCGCGACGGCGCAGCCTGGCTGGACGGCGTGAAGTTACCCCCGCAGGGCCATGCGGCGGAAGAGTAGTTTGTTATGTCGGGTAGCGAAGCTGTGCTTACCCGACCTGTTCATTGCATTACCCGATATCCCCTTCTCCAACCTTCTAAAATCCCCAACAAAAAAAATAACTGTCATACTTTTCTGGCACTGTTGGACATATCGTGGAAATGCTCGCCATAATAAGGACGAGACGGATTTACCACGTCCTGTGATTGAACTGGAGTGTGAGCTGTAATGGGTCAGGAAAAGTTATATATCGAGAAAGAGCTAAGCTGGTTAGCATTTAACGAACGTGTACTCCAGGAAGCGGCAGACAAAAGTAACCCGCTGATCGAGCGCATGCGTTTTTTGGGCATCTATTCCAACAACCTGGATGAGTTCTACAAGGTTCGCTTTGCCGAGCTGAAAAGACGCATCATCATCAGCGAAGAACAGGGCCTAAACTCGCACTCGCGGCATCTGCTGGGCAAAATCCAGTCCCGCGTGTTGAAAGCCGATCAGGAATTTGACGGCCTGTATAACGAACTGCTGCTGGAGATGGCGCGTAATCAAATCTTCCTGATTAACGAACGTCAGCTTTCCGTTAACCAACAAAACTGGCTGCGCCACTACTTTAAACAGTACCTGCGCCAGCACATTACCCCGATTCTCATCAACCGCGAAACCGATCTGGTGCAGTTCCTGAAAGATGACTACACCTATCTGGCCGTGGAAATTATTCGCGGTGAATCCATCCGCTACGCGCTGCTGGAAATCCCGTCCGACAAGGTGCCGCGCTTTGTGAACCTGCCGCCGGAAACCCCGCGCAGACGCAAGCCGATGATCCTGCTCGATAACATCCTGCGCTACTGTCTGGACGACATCTTCAAGGGCTTCTTCGATTACGATGCGTTAAACGCCTACTCGATGAAGATGACCCGTGACGCCGAATATGACCTGGTGCACGAGATGGAAGCCAGCCTGATGGAGCTGATGTCGTCCAGCCTGAAACAGCGCCTGACGGCCGAGCCGGTGCGCTTTGTCTATCAGCGCGATATGCCGGACGCCATGGTGGAGATGCTGCGCGAGAAACTGACCATTTCGCGCTATGACTCCATCGTACCGGGTGGTCGTTACCACAACTTTAAAGACTTTATTGGCTTCCCGAACGTCGGCAAAGCCAATCTTGTGAACAAGCCGCTGCCGCGCCTGCGCCATCTGTGGTTCGATAAATTCCGCAACGGATTCGACGCCATCCGCGAACGCGATGTCCTGCTCTACTATCCGTACCACACCTTCGAGCACGTGCTGGAACTGCTGCGTCAGGCCTCGTTCGACCCGAGCGTGCTGGCGATAAAAATCAATATCTACCGCGTGGCAAAAGATTCCCGCATCATCGACGCGATGATCCATGCGGCGCACAACGCCAAAAAAGTCACCGTGGTGGTTGAGCTGCAGGCGCGCTTCGACGAAGAGGCGAACATTCACTGGGCGCGTCGTCTGACGGAAGCCGGTGTGCACGTCATCTTCTCTGCGCCGGGGCTAAAAATTCACGCCAAGCTGTTCCTCATCTCCCGTAAAGAGGGCGACGAGGTAGTGCGCTACGCCCACATCGGTACCGGGAACTTTAACGAGAAAACGGCGCGAATCTATACCGACTATTCGCTGCTGACCGCCGATGCCCGCATCACTAACGAAGTGCGCCGGGTCTTTAACTTTATTGAGAACCCGTACCGTCCGGTGAACTTTGACTATCTGCTGGTCTCGCCGCAGAACTCGCGCCGTCTGCTGTACGATATGATCGATAAAGAGATCGCCAATGCCCAGAAAGGGCTGTCGTCCGGCATCACGCTGAAGCTTAACAACCTGGTTGATAAAGGGCTGGTGGACAGGCTGTACGCGGCGTCCAGCTCCGGCGTGCCGGTTAATCTGCTGATCCGCGGCATGTGCTCGCTGATCCCGGAACTGGAAGGCATCAGCGACAATATTCGCGTGATCAGCATTGTTGACCGCTACCTGGAACACGATCGCGTCTATATTTTCGATAATGCGGGTGATAAACAGGTCTATCTCTCTTCGGCAGACTGGATGACGCGCAATATTGACTACCGAATTGAAGTCGCGGCACCGCTGCTGGATCCGCGCCTGAAGCAGCAGATCCTCGACATCATCGAGATTCTGTTCAGCGATACCGTGAAAGCACGCTATATCGACAAAGAACTCAGTAACCGCTATGTACCGCGCGGCAACCGCCGCAAAGTGCGGTCGCAACTGGCGATTTACGACTATATCAAATCACTCGAGCAACCCGATTAACCTATGCCGATAAATGATAAGACCCCACGCCCGCAGGAATTCGCCGCGGTCGATCTTGGCTCTAACAGTTTCCACATGGTCATCGCCCGTGAGGTGGATGGCGCACTGCAGATCATCGGTCGTCTGAAGCAGCGGGTACACCTGGCGGATGGCCTTGATGAACGCAGCATGCTCAGCGAAGAGGCAATGGAGCGTGGGTTAAACTGCCTGTCGCTGTTTGCTGAACGCCTGCAGGGCTTCTCGCCCTCCAGCGTCTGCATCGTGGGCACCCACACCCTGCGCCAGGCGCTGAACGCCCCGGAGTTTCTCAAACGGGCCGAAAAAGTGATCCCCTACCCGATTGAGATCATCTCCGGCAACGAGGAAGCGCGTCTGATTTTCATGGGCGTTGAGCACACCCAGCCGGAAAAAGGGCGCAAGCTGGTTATCGATATCGGCGGCGGCTCAACGGAGCTGGTGATCGGTGAAGACTTTGAGCCTCGCCTGGTGGAAAGCCGCCGTATGGGCTGCGTCAGCTTCGCGCAGATGTATTTCCCGGGCGGCACCATCACCCGCGAGAACTTCCAGCGTGCGCGTATGGCGGCCGTCCAGAAACTGGAAAACCTGGCCTGGCAGTACCGTATTCAGGGCTGGAACGTGGCGCTGGGCGCGTCAGGCACCATCAAAGCGGCGCATGAGGTGCTGCTGGCGATGGGTGAAAAAGACGGGTTTATCACGCCTGAACGCCTGACATTGCTGACCGAAGAAGTGCTGAAGCATAAAAGTTTTGACGCCTTAAGCCTGCCGGGTCTTTCCGACGAGCGTAAGGCGGTCTTCGTGCCGGGGCTGGCTATTCTCTGCGGCGTGTTTGATGCCCTCGCCATTAAAGAGCTGCGCCTTTCCGACGGCGCGCTGCGCGAAGGCGTGCTGTACGAAATGGAAGGCCGCTTCCGCCATCAGGATATTCGCAGCCGCACCGCGCAAAGCCTGGCCAACCAGTACAACATCGACCGCGAGCAGGCGAAGCGCGTGCTGGACACCACGGTGCAGATGTACGAACAGTGGGAAGAACAGAATCCGAAGCTCGCGCACCCGCAGCTTGCCGCGCTGTTAAAATGGGCCGCGATGCTGCACGAAGTGGGGCTGAACATCAACCACAGCGGAATGCATCGCCATTCGGCCTACATTCTGCAAAACAGCGATCTGCCTGGCTTCAACCAGGAGCAGCAAACCATGATGGCGACCCTGGTGCGTTATCACCGCAAAGCCATCAAGCTCGACGATCTGCCGCGCTTCACGCTGTTCAAGAAGAAGCAGTTTCTGCCGCTTATTCAGCTGCTGCGCCTGGGCGTGCTGCTCAATAACCAGCGCCAGGCTACCACCACGCCGCCCACGCTGAAGCTTAAAACCGACGACCATCACTGGACGCTGAGCTTCCCGCACGACTGGTTCAGCCAGAACGCTCTGGTCCTGCTGGACCTGGAAAAAGAGCAGCAGTACTGGGAAGCGGTCACCGGCTGGCTGCTCAAAATTGAAGAAGAGAGCGCCGACGTCACCGCGTAACGGCTCAGGCGTCCGCGCAGGACGCCTCAGCTTCCAGCAGTGACTCAAGCGGCGCAGGCCTGCCAATCAGATAGCCCTGCACATAATCGATACCTAGCGCGTGAACCGCGCTACGAATCTCTTCCGTCTCGACGTACTCAGCCACCACCAACATCTTCTTCATGCGTGCCAGATGGCAGATAGACGCCACAATCTGATAATCCAGGCTGTTATTGACGATATTGCGGATAAAGCTGCCGTCAATCTTGAGAATGTCGGCATCCACGCTTTTCAGCCGCGCATAGCTTGCATACCCGGTACCAAAATCATCAATCGCAATGCGTACCCCCATTTTCTGCAGCTGCTGGAGAATATGTAGCGCCTGCTCCCCGCTGCCGAAGGTGCTGCACTCCGTCACCTCAAAAATCAGCTGCCACGGCTCAATGGCGTATTTTGCCAGCAGGCGACTTACCTCAAGCGGGAACTGCACCCGACACACGGTCGACGGGGCCAGATTAATGGCAAAGCGCTGACCGGGAAGTGTTTCACGATGCGCTGCAAGGAAGCGCAGGGTATGCTCCAGCACCCACAAATCCACCCGCGAGGAGAGACCAAACTCCTGCGCGACGGGCAGGAATTGGTCGGGGGAGATCAATAGCCCGTTGATATCCGGCATCCGCAGCAGAACTTCGTGATAGCGATCGCCACGCAGGCCGCGAACGGGTTGAACCAGCAGGGCGAATTCGTCGTTATCGAGTGCCTTTTGCAGGCGGCTCATCATCGCGACTTTATCCTTCAGGCTGCGCTGCAAATGGATGGCCCCACGCTGCTGAAGATTTTCCGGATGGTTGGAGGAGAGCGACAGATCGGCAACCACGCCCAGTTCGCCCAGCACCAGATAAAGATGGTTAACCGGGGAGCGGACATAGCAATAGCTCACGCCCACCTGCGGCTGCAGCGGCATCCCGTCCCAGACAAAGCGAAACTGTTTGATATGCTCGTCCAGGGCTTCAATCCGCTGCTGGTGTGATTCCGCATTGAGCCGTACCGCCATGTCATACCCGGTGAGGTGATACACCTGCTCGTTGGGCTGGAGCGTGCCATTCACCCACTGCGCCAGCTGCTGTTTGTACTGAATGCGCAGCAACACGCCGTAATTTCGGCCCAGAATTTCCAGCTCCGGAATGCGCAGCAGGCAGAGAGCCGACCACGGGTTTTTCGCCAGTTCACGCGACAGCGCCCGCAGGTTAGGCATATGGACGACCGGGTCGAGTAGCGCCAGCCTGCGGGAGCGTTTGTTCACCGCGCGCTGCCGGGTCGCCAGCATCGACATATAAATCACCACAAACGAGAAGACCAGGTAACTGGAAGAGGTGATCGCCAGCTGAATGTCATACCCCTGGTTCACCGGGATATAGTGGTAAAAATAGTGAATAGACACCAGCAGCACCGGTATCCAGATCAGCGACACCAGCTTATAGCCAAAACGCATCGCGCCCCAGAGCATCACCGGCATCAGCAGCGACAGGGTGTAGTTAGTGGTAAAAATGGAGCTGTTTTCATTCATCGGGAGCAGCAGCAGCGAAAGCAGCCCGCCAAGCGCGATTGCCCACACCAGAAACTCAACGATCGTCACCTTTTTGTCTATCTGGGAACGGACCTGCGAGATAAGGCTTTTAAGATAGCGCGGATGACGAATCAGGCGGATCAGCAGATAGCTCAGCGGTACGCCCGTCAGTCCGCTGACCAGCAGCGCCTGGTAGTTAATGAGCGTGCGAATATTAAGAGGGTTTAATCCCGCCAGGCTCTGACGGCTCTCATACACGCCTAAATACACCGCAAACTGAAACAGCAACAGAAACAGCGTCGCGGGGCAGAAGGCCTGCCAGAAGATGCGCTGCGCCATCAGCCGGATGTCGCCGTACGCGGTCATATTCCGCCTGGGCGCAAACACCCGGTAGCCGCCCCAGCTGAGCACTAAAGGGACGATAAAATGGAGTACGCCGGCGACGGTTTCAAACATCCCGACCGAGGGGTAATAGCGGATAAACAGCGACAATACGATCCCGGGCAGCGCTTCCAGGCCAAAGAACATCATCAGCGAAAGCAAAAATGAGAGGGGTAAATAATAGAGTGCCACAATGCCGTCGCCCAGCTGCGTGAGCGTATTCGCAATGCTCAGCACGGGAAGTAAAACCACCGGTAAAATAAGCGGCAATGCCCACCAGCGGTTTTCATTTTTTTTCAGGAAAGCGAGAATGTTCATAGATGCCCGGTTAAACCCCTATCGCTCCAGAGGGAAATAAAGACAGGCATCCGACCTGACGTACGTCCCGCCCGGCAGCGTGCCGGGCGAACAGTGTGGAGGAAGGATTTTAAATATCAGGGCCAGGAATCCGTTGACATAAATCAAACTACTTTACGCAAATAACGTTTTGCGACGTTTTTCTACAATTATTTTCTTCATATTATCAATATGGTAAATGTATTAATTAATCTCAATAACATTAATTAATGTAAACATTGACGGTTATTTACACATCACAGAATTGACCCCATCTTCCCGCTGTGCCTTAATATCCTTATCGCCCAAAAGGGCTTACCCAGGAAAAACAGAGTGAGTCAGGTCACGCGTATGCGCAAACGACATCGATTTAACACCCGAATGACCCGCATCATACTGCTCATCAGCTTCCTGTTTTTCTTTGGCCGCTTCGTTTACTCTTCGATTGGCGCCTGGTACCACCATCAGGATAAAACCCAGTCGCAGCAATCCAGCCTGACCATCGACACCGCTGACCGCTAAACTGCCGAAGGATGTTGCACGAGCCGAATAAGGGCCGCGATCCCTTTGCTGAGGATTTTATCCTGCCGCATGACCACCGCCAGCTGCCGCTGCAGCATGGGCATCAGCGACATCACGCATAGCCCTTCACGATCGACATCCTTTTCGACCGCCATTCGCGGCACAATACTGTAGCCCAGCCCCGCGCGAACCATGCGTTTGATCGCCTCGATGCTGCCAAGCTGCATCACCGGCGCGATCGCCAATCCACTGGCTGCAAACCAGCCATCGATCAGCGCCCGGGTCCCGCTGCCTGATTCAAAGGCAATCAGTGGATGAGCGTGCAGCGCCTCCGGCGTGAAATCCCGGAAAACATCCTGCTGCTCCCGCGAGGCGATAAACACAAACTCTTCGTCCATCACCGGCATGACGTCCAGCGCTCTGCCGCTCACCGGCAGCGTGACCAGCCCCACATCGAGACGGTTCTCTTCGATGGCCCTGACGATGTCGAGGGTGTTTCCCGTTGTCACCCCCACGCTCAGGAGCGGATAGTCGCGGCGCAGCTGCTCCAGCAGGGGCGGGAGAAGATGGATGCAGGCCGTTGCCCCCGTGCCAAGCGTAATGGTGCCGCTCACGTCGTGACTGAACGCACTCACGGATCGGATGGCGTCATCCACCGCCTGCTGAATACGCTCCCCATGCGTCAGCAAAGCCTGCCCGGCGGCCGTCGCCTTAATCCCCCGCCCGGTACGCTCTACCAGCCGCGTTTGCAGAAACTGCTCCAGCTGGCGTATTTGCAGGCTGACGGCGGGCTGTGAAATGCCCAGCGCATCCGCTGCCGCTGAAAAGCTGCCGCGCTGGATCACCAGACGGAAGGTGGCGAGATAGCCCAGATTAAGCGTCGTCATTCAAAGTTTCTCTTATACCGCGCATAAGGTTACGGCCCTGCCAGCACAATACCGCGCCCGTTATGCTCAGGACAACTGCATAACGGAATGAAAAATAATGGAAACACCTGCCCTGCCACGCCGCCTCGCCCTCATGGCGGGATGTAATCAACTCATCAACTGGGGGATCTCGTTTTATATGCCCGGCACCTTTGCGCTGGCCATTGCAGCCGACCGGGGATGGTCGTCACCGCAGATTTACCTCGGCCTGACGCTGGCGATGCTGGTGATGGCGGCGGTTTCCCCCTTTGTGGCCCGCCTGCTGGCACGCTTTGGCGGTCAGACGGTGGTGATGAGCGGCACGCTGCTGATCGCCGCAAGCTGCGCAGGGATAGCGTATACCCAAACGCTATTTGGCTGGTACTGCGCCTGGCTGGTCACCGGCGTAGGAATGCGCCTGTCGCTGTACGATGCGCTATTCGCCGCGCTGGTGAATCTTTACGGACAGCAGGCGCGAAGAACGATCTCACGCGTCACGCTGGCGGGTGGGCTGGCTTCCGCCGTCTTCTGGCCGCTGGGCGATGCTCTGCTTCAGGTGATGAGCTGGCAGGAGGCGCTGCGCGTCTATGCTCTCTTCGGCCTGCTGAGCGCGGCGCTGATAAGAACGCTCCCCCGTCAGCGGCTGACGGTAACGACAAAGGTCGCCGCGCCGCCCCTGAACAACGAGCGGCGCAACGGCTGGCTTTATGCCGCCTTCATTGCCCTCATCACCTTTGTCTCTAACGGCACCTCCACCCATCTGCCGGAGTTTATTGCCCACTTCAACCTGCCGGTCGCCATCGGCATGCTGTGGGGGATCGGCCAGACGGCTGCTCGCTCGCTGGAAGTGCTGGCGGGTGCCCGTTTAACCCCCTTCAAACTCACGCTTTTTACCGCGCTCGCCATGCCGCTCTGCTTTCTTCTGGGGTTGAGCAGCGCTCTGTTTGTGTGGTGTGCGGCCGGGTTTGTGCTGGGCTATGGCGCCATGAACGGGCTGGTCACCATCGTGAAAGCCACGCTGCCGCTGGAACTGTTCAGCGCGGAAAGCTATGCCCGCCGCACCGGCATGCTGCTTATCCCCGGCCAGCTGATGGCGGCAGCCTCGCCGTTTGCCTATGCGTGGCTGAATAAAACGCTGGGGATCGCGGGTGCAATGCGGGTTTCAACAGGGCTGACGCTGGTGATTGCCGGGCTGGCGATAGCCATTGTGCGCCGTCCCGGAAGGCAAAGTGTATCGCACTGTATCCCGCGGGCCACGGTGACAAACGAGTACAAAACGCCCCCTCCGGCAAATATCTCCGATACATAAAAATGGTTTTCTTTCCCTGTCGCCATTGAGAACCGATGAGGAGAGAGAGCAATGATTCGTCGCTATGTACTTTTCCCCCTGCTTGTCCTGACATCTGTAGCACGTGTCCAGGCCACACCGCTGGACAATCTGAGCGCCGCGGACGTTAACGGCCCCGCCGCCGTTGCGCCACTGGCACAGCCGCAACCGCCTGCAAAACTGATCGTCGATCCGCCGCTTGCCGGGCCGCTGAGCAAAGGCGCGGTGTTTATACAGTACCGTGCCGTAAACCTTCGCATCGAACCGGTATTCGGGTCCGACGCGCTCAAGGTCACCCCGCGCATCGGGCACATTCACGTGGTGGTGGACGATGCGCCATGGCACTGGGCTGACGCCAGCGGAGAGCCGGTGATCCTCGTGGGGCTGCCCGCAGGGAAACACAAGGTGACCATTATTCTGGCCGACCCGACGCATAAGCCGCTCGACCATAAAACCCTTGAATTCACCGTCCCGCCCCACGCGGCGGTCCACCATTTTTAAGGAATCTGAAAATGAAAGCACTGTCTGTACTGACGGCAGGCCTGCTGGCGCTTTCCGCCAGCGCCTTTGCACAGAGCAAAACCAGCGTCGTGCTGGTACACGGCGCATTTGCCGACGGCAGCAGCTGGAATAAGGTCATTACCCTGTTGCAGAAACAGCACGCAGAGGTCATTGCCGTCCAGCTACCGCTCACGTCGCTAAAAGATGACGTTGCCGCCACGCGACGAGCCATCGAACGCGCCCAGGGGGATGTCGTACTGGTGGGTCACTCCTGGGGCGGCACCGTGATTAGCGAAGCAGGCAACGATGCGCGAGTAAAATCACTGGTGTATGTGGCGGCGTTCGCGCCGGATTCCGGTCAGTCGACGGCGGATCTGGCAGAAAGATTCCCTGCGCCTCCGGGCAGCGCAGGCATTGCCAAAACGGCGGGCGGCTATTTATATCTGCCAACGGACGCCGTCAGGAAGGATTTCGCGCCGGATGTGACGCCAGACATTCAAAACACGATTGCAGCTACTCAGGGGCCGATTAAGGCCGGGACGTTTGGTGAAAAAGTCGCCCACGCGGCGTGGCATGATAAACCGAGCTGGTTTGTGGTCAGCAAGAATGATCGAATGATCAACCCCGATCTTGAGCGTGCGATGGCAAAGACGATCCATGCGAAAACCGCCGAGGTGGCAGCGAGCCACGTGTCGATGATGAGCCAGCCGGAGGCTATCGCCCGGATGATTGAGCAGGCGAGGCGGATGCACTGAGAAAAATTCGCCCGGCGGCGCTACGCTTGCACGGGCCTACGATTTCGTAGGTCGGGTAAGCGCAGCGCCACCCGACAAGAAAGGCCGTCTCAGTCCCCCCTCTCTGCGGGATAATCCCGATTAATCCACGCGTGGTCCTCCTCCCAGGTGAACATCCATTTGCGCACCGGCCCCGCCATCACATTAAGGTAGTAGCTGTCATACCCGGCCATCGTCGCCACCGGATGGTAGCCCTTCGGCACCATGACCACGTCACGGTTATAGACCGCCATACACTCATCCAGCGTTCTGTCGTCGGTGTAGACGCGCTGCATGCAGAACCCCTGCTCCGGATTGAGGCGATGGTAGTAGGTCTCCTCCAGATACGTCTCCTGAGGCGGGTTATCCGTGTCGTGTTTGTGGCTCGGATACGAGCTGGTGCAGCCCTCGTTGGTCCACACCTCCACCACCAGCAGGCTGTCGGCGGGCTTGTCTTCCGGCAGAATGTTGTGCACGTAGCGCTGGTTATGGCCCTTGCCGCGCGCTTCACCGTCGATATCCTGCGGCGCAATCAGCCGCGTCGGACAGGTGCCCTTGCCCGGCGCAGCGCAGACCGCCAGCTCCAGCGTCGTCAGCGCCTTCACCTGCACCGTCTCCTGCGGAGTGACGTACACCGCCCACGGCTTGATGCGCTCGAACGGGCTCATCCGCTCGCCGATGTCGTTAAACTGCGCGGAAGGCGTGCTGATGGAGGCGCGTCCTGCCACCAGCACCAGGCAGCGCTCTTCGCGGACGGCGGGCAGCGTCAGCGTCTGCCCCTCCTGCAGCTCATACGCCTCAAAGCCGACGTACCCCCACCCTGCGCTTTCCGGCGTGACGGACTGAGTGCGCCCCTCCGCGTTTGGCTGTTGCCAGCGTGATAACAGACGTGACATGTCACCTCCTCAAATCAGTCCGGCGTCGCGCGCCAGACGGCTAAGATTGTTATACCCCAGACGGGCGTAGGTCAGCGGATGGGCAATGGCCGGATCCTGCTCGGCCTCGACCACCAGCCAGCCGTGATAGTCCTGCGCCTTCAGCAGTTGCATAATCGGCGGATAATCCACGCAGCCGTCGCCCGGCACGGTAAACACGCCGCTCAGCACCGCGTCGAGGAAGCTGGTTTTGCGGTTTTTCACGTCCGCCAGCACGTCGGCGCGCACGTCTTTGCAGTGAACGTGGTTGATGCGCGCCGCCCAACGCTGCGCCACCGCCAGCGGATCGGCCCCGGCAAAGGTCAGATGGCCAGTATCAAGCAGCAATCCAACCGCCTCTCCTGTGTGGGTCATCAGGTTGTCCACGTCGTCGGCGGACTCAATCACCGTGCCCATATGATGATGGTAGGCAATCTGGACTCCCTGCTGCTGGGTGTAGCGGGCAAATTCGGTGAGCTTCTCGCCGTACTCTTTCCAGCGCGCCTGCGGGAAGCGCGGGCGCAGGTGCACCGGGGTCTGCTGCTCGCCGTGAATGCAGCCGCTCACTTCCGCAAAGACCAGCACCTTCGCCCCCAGCTCGCGCAGCAGCGTCAGGTGGGACTGCACGGCGGCAATCTCCTCCTCCACGCTGCGCTCCAGCAGGCGGCCGGAGTACCAGCCGGAGACCAGCTGCAGGTCGTGGCGCTGCAGGATGGGGCCAAGCAGGCGCGCTTCGCGCGGGAACTTATTGCCCAGCTCGAAACCGGCGAAACCGGCCTCTTTCCCTTCGCTCAGACAGGTCTCCAGCGACGTTTCCGCGCCGAGAGAAGGCAGATCGTCATTCGTCCACGTCAGCGGGTTAATGCCCAGTTGTACACTCATTGTCGTCTCCATTATGCGTGTCCGCGCTCGCGCCACCAGGCGATAAGCTGCAGGTAGTTATCCCGGATGCGCGCCACCAGCTGCGCATCGTCAATATCGTGCTTCAGCCACGCGCGGGAGGCATCGCCAAACAGCGTGCGCCCCACGGCGAAGCCTTTCACCAGCGTCTGCCCCGCTGCGGCTTTAAAGTCGGCGCGCAGCTGTTCCGCCGGGGCGTCCAGACCGAGGATCACCACCCCGCGGCAGTGCGGGTCCCGACGTTCGATAATCTCGCTCAGCGCCGTCCAGCCGTCGGCGGAGAGCGGCGGCAGCTTCCACCAGTCCGGGTAAATGCCGAGGTTGTAGAAGCGGGAGATGGCGCGCAGGTAGAGCTCGTCGCTGCGCGGCATGCTGGCGGGCAGGATCACCTCCAGCAGCAGCTCGTGCCCGGACCGGCAGCAGGCGTGGTAGACCTCGGCGATTTTCTGCTCCTGCTCCAGGCGCAGGCCGTGGGCGTCTTCCGGGTGGAAGAAGACCAGGCACTTCACCACGTGCTCCTGCGGCCAGCTGATAAGCTGGGTGCCGATGTTGCCATGTTCCATCTCCAGCGGACGCGACCCCGGCAGCTCGATGGGGCGACCAATCCACCACCCTTCCCCGGTGATGGCGTTCAGCGCGTCCTGACCAAAGGTGCCGTCGCACAGCAGACCGGCTTTACCCTCCAGCCCGGCACGGCTCGCCGCCTCGCGGCTGGCCTGCAGGATCAGCTGCTTCAGCGCCGGAATGCGCTTAAGCGACGCGCCGCACTGCAGCGCCATATCCTCAAGCTGGCTGCGGTGGTCGAAGGCCATCACGCACAGCTCCGGCCACTCGCGGCGGCGGGTGGTCACCCGGTGGAGGTGGTTAAGACGCGGGTCGAGATCCGGGCGCGGCACGTTCGCAGCGCGGGAGAGATAGTCATCCAGCTCGATTTTGCTCGGCATCGCCGGGGCGCAGCCGTGGCGCGAGACCACCAGCGCGCCGCAGGCGTTGGCATAGCGGCACGCCTGCTCCCAGCCCTCATCGTTCAGGTAGCCGCGCAGCAGGCCGGACATAAACGCGTCCCCCGCCCCGAGGACGTTCAGCACCTCCACGCGCACGCCGGTCACCGTCAGGCCGTCGTCCAGCCGGGGCGGAATGGCGTCGGTGTAGACCGAGCAGCCGAGCGCACCGCGTTTGCAGACCAGCGTAGCTTCACTGACTGAGCGCACCTGCCCCAGCGCCTGCAGGGTCTCCGTGCTGCCGCCCGCAATGTGAAACTCCTCTTCGGTGCCGACAATGACGTCAAAGAGGTGCAGCACCTCCTGCAGCTCGCGGGTGACCTTATCGGCGGCGATAAAGCGCGTTTCACCGTCGCCTAAGGAGGTCAGCCCCCACAGCACCGGACGGTAGTCGATGTCCAGCACCGTGCGCACGCCGTGACGGCGGGCATAGCCCAGCGCCGTCAGCACCGCCTCGCGGGTCTGAGGATGAGAAAGGTGAGTCCCGGTGATGGCAAGACAACGTGCGGAGGCAATGTAGCTTTCGTCCACATCGCTGGCGGTAATCGCCATATCCGCGCAGTTATCGCGATAAAAAATAAGAGGAAAGGTGTCCCGGTCTTTAATGCCGAGTAGCACCAGCGCCGTGAGGCGGTCTTTATCGGTGATCAGATGGCTGGTATCGCAGCCCACCTGGTTGAGCTCTTCGCGCAGGAAGCGGCCCATATGTTCATCGCCGACGCGCGCCAGCATCGACGAACGTAAACCCTGACGCGCGGTGCCGTACGCCACGTTGCCCGACGACCCGCCGAGATATTTGGCGAAGCTCGACGCGTCCTCCAGACGGGCACCAATCTGCTGGCTGTAGAGGTCTACCGCCACGCGGCCCATGCATATCACATCAAACTGCTTTTCCACGTTGATACCTCATCAGACAATGTCGTTCACGTTCAGCCAGCGGCCTTCCCGGTGCGAGAGCGCGATCGCGTCCAGCACGCGCGACACCTTCCAGCCCTCTTCGAAGTCCGGCCACATCGGCGCGTCGGCGGCAATCCCGTCCACCAGATCGCGCACCTCCACCGTTTTTTGATCGTTAAAGCCTATCCCGTGGCCTGCTCCCATGCAGAACGCGGCGTAGTCCGGGTGTGCAGGGCCGACGAGTAAGGTGCGGAATCCCTGACGATTAACCGGATCGTCATGCAGATAGAGCTTCAGCTCCGCCATGCGCTCCTGGGTGAAGCTGATGGCGCCTTTCGTCCCGGTAATGACGTACGACAGCCCCATCTTGCGGCCGCAGGCAACGCGGGATGTTTCAATCACGCCCTGCGCCCCGCCCGCGAAGCGCACCATCGCGTGGGCCTGATCCTCGTTTTCGACGGCAACCATGTCCGACGAGCCGGCCTTCGCCGGGCGCTCCGGGACCACGATCTTCAGGTCGCCGCAGACCTGCTCAATCTCCCCGACCAGGTACTGGGCCATGTTGACGATATGCGCCGCGAGGTCGCCCAGCGCCCCCAGCCCGGCGGTCTCTTTAAAGCAGTGCCAGTGAATGGGCGAGCGCGGGTCGGCCATATAGTCTTCGTTGTGGGTGCCGTAGAAGTGGATCACCTCGCCAATCTCGCCGCGGGCGATAATCTCCTTCGCCAGCTGCGCCGTCGGGTTTTTCATGTAGTTGAACCCCACCAGCGTTTTCACCCCGGCCCGCTTCGCGGCGTCGACCATCTCCCGTGCGTCGTGGGCGTTCAGCGCCAGCGGCTTCTCCGAGTAGACGTGCTTGCCGTGGCGGATCGCCTCCAGCGCCATCTCTTTATGCAGATGGTTGGGCGAGCAAATATCCACCACGTCAATCGCCGGGTCGGCCACCAGCGCCCGCCAGTCGCCGGTGGAGCGGTTGAAGCCAAACGCCTGCGCACGCGCTGCCGCCAGCTCCGGCGTGACTTCCGCCACCATCTCGCGCACCAGCCTGCCGCGCAGGTTGAACACCGTCGGGGCCTGGGCATAGGCGATAGCGTGCGCCTTGCCGATATACCCGGTGCCAATCAATCCAATACGAACCTCTTTCATCGTGATCCTCACAGTGCGCCGCGACGGCTCTTGGCGTAGGTATCAAACGCCACCGCCAGAACGATAATTAATCCGGTGATAATCTGCTGGTAGTAGGCCGAGACGTTCATCAGCACCAGGCCGTTAATCAGAATCCCCATGATGATGGAGCCGATAATGGTGCCGCCGATGCGCCCGTAGCCGCCCATCAGCGAGGTGCCGCCAATCACCACCGAGGCAATGACGCGCAGTTCAAAGGAGATCCCGGCCACCGCCTCAGCGCTCCCCAGACGCGCGCTCAGAATGAAGCCCGCCAGCCCCGCCAGGCAGCCAATCAGCACGTAGACGCTGACCAGCACGCGCTTGACGTTCACCCCCGCCAGGCGCGCTGCCTCCGGGTTACCGCCGATGGCGTAGACGAAGCGGCCCCAGCGGGTTTTATGCAGCGCCAGATAGCCGCCGAGGGCGACGATGGCGAAGATCCAGATCGGAATGGAGATGCCGAGCAGCTCCCCGCGCCCCCACCAGCGGTAGCCCTGATCGAAACCGGCAATCGGCGCGCCGTCGTTGATCACCAGCGTCAGGCCGCGCCAGATGGTCATCCCGCCGAGGGTCACGATGAACGGCGGCAGGCGCAGGCGGGTCACGCCCAGGCCGTGCAGGAAGCCAATCGCCGTGCCCATCGCCAAACAAATCCCCAGCCCGATCAGCCAGCTCATGCCGCCCCAGGCGTTCGGATCGACGGTGGTGAAGTTGTCGCCCTTAATCACGTACGCCGCGGTCATGGCGCACACCGCCAGAATGGAGCCCACGGAGAGGTCAATCCCGGCGGTCAGGATGACAAAGGTCATCCCCACGGCCATGATCCCGTAGATGGAAACTTCGGTCAGGATGTTGAAAATATTGCGTTCAGAGAAAAAGTTGCTGTTCTGCGACTGGAAGAAGATCAGCAGCAGGATCATGAAAATCAGTACCCCGAAGCGCTCGAAGAAGGCGATGGGATCGATGCGTCCGGCGCGTTTGACCGGGGCCTGCGTTTTAGAAATCATCTGCGTCATGAGAAACTCCGTTATGCCGCGTTCAGGGCGTTGTGGTTGATGGCCATCATCGTCATCAGCCGTTCTTCGTTAGCGTCGTCACCGTGGATCTCGCCGGTCACCCGGCCTTCGCTGAGGGTGATGATCCGGTCTGACACCGCCATCACTTCAGGCAGATCGGAGGAGATCACGATCACCGCCACGCCCTTTTTCGCCATGTCAAACAGCACCTGGTGCACTTCCGATTTGGTCCCCACGTCGATGCCGCGCGTCGGCTCATCGACGATCAGCACCCGCGGGTTGAGCGCCATGCAGCGCGCGAGGATCACCTTTTGCTGGTTACCGCCGGAGAGCTTGCGCACCTCCTGCGCGCTGTTGACCATTTTGATCTGCAGCGCTTTGCGGTAGGACTCGATCAGATCGTCCTCTTTGCGGGTGTTCACGAACCAGCGCCACTGCAGCAGCGAGGAGAGGCAGGAGAGCGACAGGTTGTCGCGAATCGACAGTCCCAGCACCGCCCCCTCTTTTTTGCGGTCTTCCGGTACCAGCGCCACACCCTGGTCGAGCGCATACAGCGGGTCGCGCGGCTGGTACGGTACGCCGTCCAGCTCAAAGCTCCCGGCGGTAAACGCGTCCGCGCCAAACAGGCAGCGCGCCACCTCGGTGCGCCCGGCGCCCACCAGCCCGGCAATGCCTAAGACCTCCCCGGCGTGGACGTGGAAGCTGATGTCGTGCAGGGCGATGCCGTGCGGATTCAGCGGCGGCTTTTCGCGGCTCAGCCCCTTCACCGCCAGGCGGACGGGTTTGTCCTCATGATGCGTTTCGCTGGCGGGACGACGGTTAAAGGCCACGTCGCGCCCGACCATCAGGCGGATGAGCTGTTCGACGTTGGTCTCCGCCACCGCGCCGGTGCCGGTGAAACGGCCGTCCTGGAAAACGGTGAAGCGATCGCAGAGCTGGAAAACTTCGTGCAGACGGTGGGTAACGTAAATAATGCTCACGCCACGGTTTTTAAGCTCGCGCACCACGCGGTGCAGGCTTTCCACCTCGCTGTCGCTCAGCGCGGCGGAAGGTTCGTCCATAATGATGAGCCGGGCGTTGAGTGTCAGCGCCCGGGCGATCTCCACCATCTGCTGCTGGGCAACGCTCAGGCGGGCGACAGGCGTGGTCGGCGCAACGTTCAGCTGCAGGTAATCGAGAATGACCTGCGCCTCCTGGTTTACCGCCTTTTCGTCGACGATCAGGTTACGTTTACGCGGCTCGCGCCCGAGAAACATGTTTTCCGCGACGGTCATGTTGGGCAGCAGGTTGAATTCCTGATAGATGGTGATAATGCCCTTGTTCTGCCGTTCCACCGGGGAGTCGTCCACCGGCAGCGTTTCGCCGTTGAACCAGATCTCCCCGCGGGTTTGCGGCTGCGCCCCCGCAAGCGCCTTCAGCAGCGTGGATTTACCCGCCCCGTTTTCCCCCAGCAGGGCGTGGATCTCGCCCGCGCCGACGGTCAACTGGGCGCTGCTTAACGCCCAGACGCCGGAAAAGCTTTTTGCCAGGTCGGTCACTTTCAGTAAGGGTTGCGACATCGGTCTGCTCCTCCTTTAGAGTGAGCCGCCGCGCCAGCGGCGGCTGCGGATAAATCAGTTACCGGCCTCACCGATACGCTCAGCCTGCTGCAGGTTTTCTTTGGTGATCAGCGTCGGCGGGTAGTCGGCACCGGTGATGGCTTTTTTCTCGCGCACGTTGGCCACCAGCTGGCTCATCGCCGTCTGCACCGCAAAGCCCGGACGCTGGTCCGCCGTTACCGCCAGCCAGCCATCGCGCACGCGGGCCAGCGCTTCTGGCACCGCATCAAAGCCGGTGACCAGAATTTCGCCCGGCTTCACGCCCTGGCTCTGCAGGGCTTCAATCGCCCCCAGCGCCATGTCGTCGTTGGCGGAGAGGATTACCTGCGGACGTTTCGGCAGCGAGGGCAGCACGCTTTCCACGATGCGCATCCCTTCAGAACGCATCCAGTTGCCGGTCTGATCGGCGACGATCTTGTATTTATCGCCACCCGCCTTCAGGCTGTCGCGGATCCCTTTGGTGCGTTCGATGTTGGAGGAGGAGCCCGGCTGGCCGGTCAGCAGAATGATGTCCGCCCCGTCGGGGAATTTGGTTTTGACGAAGTCGCCAATCGCCTGGCCGCCCTTGTAGTTGTTGGCGCCAAAGTGCGGCACCTTCTTCTGGCTGTCGACGGAGCGGTCAAGGGTGACCACCGGCAGCTTCGCATCCTGAATTTCATCCACCGCGCTGGAGACCGCGTTCACGTCGTTCGGGGAGACGATAAAGCCCTGCGCCCCGCGGGTGATGGCGTTTTCCAGGTCAGCCACCTGCTTCGGCGAGCTGCCCTGCCCGTCCAGCACCTGAAGCTTCACGCCCATCTCTTTTGCGGCTTTCACCGCCGTGCGCTGCATGTGAACTTCAAACGGCATGGCCAGGTTTGGCGTACTGAAAACAATTTGCTCGTTTTCGGCGAGGGCGGCCCCGGACGTCATGGCGATGAGGGCGGCTACGATCAGTTTTTTCATTATTATGTCTCTCTGTGTAGGGTTGTTGTGTTTAGAGGACGATCTCGCGCTGGGTACGCAACGACTCCAGCGCTTTATCCGCAAGGTACAGCGCACGTTCACCATCATCGCCGCTGCAGTCAGGTACCGCTTCGCCGCGCAGGACCGCAACAAAGTGTTCCCATTCCGCGGCGTAAGCGGATTTGTAGCGCTGCAGGAAGAAGTGTTCCGGCAGCGCGCTGGTGCAGCCCTGTTTGCCGTAGTGCTGCACCTGGTTTTCCAGAATGTTGCCCGCGCACAGCAGCCCTTCGGAGCCGTGCAGCTCCAGGCGCTGGTCGTAACCGTAAGATGAACGGCGGCTGTTAACGATGGTCGCCATCGCGCCGGAAGCGTATTTCAGAACGATAAACGCGGTATCGATGTCCCCCGCCTCGCCAATCGCCGGATCGACCAGGTTGCTGCCCTGGGCATACACCGACACCGGCTCTTCGCCCATGATGAAGCGGGCCATGTCAAAGTCGTGAATGGTCATATCGCGGAACATGCCGCCGGAGACGCGCACGTACTCCGCAGGCGGTGGAGACGGGTCGCGGGAGATGATGAGCAGCGATTCCGGCTTGCCGATGCGCCCGGCCTGCACGTCGGTTTTCACGCGGCGGAACTGCGGGTCAAAGCGGCGGTTAAAGCCGATAAACAGCGGCACGTCGTACTCTTTGACCACCTTCAGGCAGTCGCGCACGCGGGCGAGGTCAAGGTGGACCGGCTTTTCGCAGAAGATGGCCTTGCCGTGGCGGGCGGCCATTTCAATCAGGTCGGCGTGGGTATCGGTCGCGGAGGCGATCAGCACGGCGTGAACGTTAGGGTCGGTCATCGCCTCCTCCAGGCTCTGCTGGCGGGCCTGATACTGCGCGGCGAGGCGGGTGGCAAATTCCTGATTCGGGTCAACCACGGACCAGAGCGTGGTCGCGCCGTGGCTGGCGATGTTAGCTGCATGTACCTGGCCAATTCGGCCAGCGCCCAGTAAAGCAATGTTAAACATAACGGCTCCCGGTGTTGGTGAATGCTGTGAACTAACGACCCTATAAATAAAACATTTATTTCATTTTTATAAATAGTGAAAGTTATGTTTTTGAGTGTGGGTTAACACTTTTGAGATGAATGAGATAAATTTTGTTATCAATCTCACAACATGGGAGGACATACAGCAGCTCCCCTCACCCCGGCCCTCTCCCCAAAGGGGCGAGGGAGAAAAGAGTGCACCACACCATACCCTCTCCCCTTTGGGGAGAGGGTTAGGGTGAGGGGAAAATGAAATGAAAATTTCGTTACGGCGGAAAATCTTAATACTGACGGGCTTTTTTCACCTGCGCCTGCGTTTGCTCCGCGGCTTCACGCACGGCAGACGATTCCGCCACCTGCGCATCACCGGTTCGCCACCAGGAGGCGTAGTCGTGGGTCATGGTCTTCGGCAGCACCTTGATGTCCAGCAGCGTCGGGCCCGGATGGGCACGTGACGCTTCCAGCGCCGCCAGCAGGGTTTGCTCGTCGTGCACCCGCCAGGCGCGGCAGCCGTAGCTCTCCGCGTTTTGCGCAAAATCGACCTTCACCAGCGGCCCGTCAAGCCGTCCGGTTTCCGGGTTGCGATGGCGGTTTTCCGTGCCAAAGCTGCCCATACCGTGCCCCATCTGCAGGTTGTTAATGCAGCCGAAGCTGGCGTTATCAAACAGCAGAACGGTGATCTTAATCCCCTCCTGCACAGCGGTTTGCAGCTCGGAGTGCAGCATCATGTAGGAGCCATCCCCCACCATGGCATAAACCGGCTGCTCGGGTCGGGCAAGCTTCGCGCCGATGGCTGCCGCAATCTCGTAGCCCATGCAGGAGTAGCCGTACTCCAGGTGATAGCTGTCCGGCGTTTTGACCTGCCAGAGGCGCTGTAAATCCCCTGGCAGCGAACCGGCCGCGCCCACCACGATGGCGTTATCTTCAATATGCTGATTGATCAGCCCCAGTACCCGCGTCTGGGTCAGGCGGGTGTTGAGCGTCTCGCCGTACTCCGCCAGCTGCGCGTCCAGGTGCCCCGCCACTTCAGGGGCGTCGTCCGGACGCCACTGGCGATCCCACAGGCGACGGCACTCGTCGCGCCAGGCGGATTTCGCCTCAGCGATCGCCTCTCCCCAGCCGCTGCGGTAATCACCGAGCGCGTGGGTCAATGCCTGGAGCCCGGTTTGAGCGTCGGCAATCAGCGCCGTGGCGTCCAGCTTCAGGGCGTCAAACTCGGCCACGTTCAGCAGCAGAAATTCGACGTCCGGATGGGAAAAGAGCGCCTTGGAGCCGGTGGTAAAGTCGGTCAGGCGCGTGCCGATACCAATCACCAGGTCAGCCTGCGGCGCGAGCTGGTTGGCCGCCATTCCGCCCGTCACCCCTACGCCACCGAGGTTAAGTGGGTGGTCACTTACCAGCGCCCCCTTTCCGGCCTGGGTTTCGGCAAACGGCAGTTGCAGCGTCTCGACAAAATCGCGAAACGCCTCATGTGCGCCGGAATAGCGCACCCCGCCGCCGCACACCACCAGCGGACGACGCTTGCGGGCGATCAGCGCCCGCGCCTGCGCCAGACGCTGCGGATCGGGCGGACGACGCTCGATGTGGTGCACGCGACGCGCGAAGAAGCTTAGCGGGTAATCCCACGCTTCCCCCTGCACGTCCTGCGGCAGGCAAATCGTCACCGCACCGGTATCAGCCGGGTCAGTAAGCGTTCGCATCGCGCTGAGCATCGCGCTCATCAGCTGCTCGGGACGGTTGATGCGGTCCCAGTAGCGGGAGACCGGATGGAAGCAGTCGTTGGTGCTGATGCTGAGATCGTGATACTGCTCAATCTGCTGCAGCACCGGGTCCGGCTGGCGGCTGGCGTAGATATCGCCCGGAAGCAGCAGCAGCGGAATACGGTTCGCCGTGGCGGTTGCCGCCGCCGTGACCATATTGGCGGCGCCCGGCCCGACGGAGGAGGTGACGGCAAAGATGCGCTGACGGCGGTGCTGTTTGGCGAATCCCGTCGCCATGTGGGCGATGCCCTGCTCGTTGCAGCCCTGCATCACCTGCAGATGGCCGGGATCCTGCTCCAGCGCCTGGCCGATACCCAGCACGTTGCCGTGTCCAAAGATGGTGGCGACGCCCTCCACGAAGGGCATCTCGTGACCATCCACGCTAACGTACTGTTGATTAAGGAACCGGACCAGCGCCTGGGCCATGGTCATACGTTCGGTTTGCATAACGCCTCCTGTCAGCCCAGCGTCGGCATGGAGAACGCAGCGCCTGTCTCCTGCTGCATTTCCGGCCAGCGCGCGGTGATGGTTTTCATTCGGGTGTAGAAACGCACACCGTCGTTGCCGTGGACGTTGAGCGCCCCGAAGATGGAGCGCTTCCAGCCGCCGAAACTGTGGAATGCCATCGGCACCGGGATCGGCACGTTGACGCCCACCATGCCCGCCTGCACCTCTTCGCAGAAGCGGCGCGCGCAGCCGCCGTCGCGGGTAAAAATCGCCGAGCCATTACCATATTCATGGCGGTTAATCAGGTCCACCGCGCTGGCGTAATCTGCTACGCGCACCACAGAAAGCACCGGGCCGAAAATTTCTTCTTTATAGATGGTCATCTCCGGGGTGACGTTATCGAACAGCGTCGGCCCGACGAAGTAGCCCTGCTCGTGGCCCTTCACTCTGAAGCCGCGGCCGTCCACGCGCAGTTTCGCTCCCTGCGCTTCCCCGCTGTCGATGTAGCCCAGCACCTTGCTGCGGTGCGCGGAGGAGATGAGCGGCCCCATTTCGTTTTCCGGCGTCTGGTCGAGCCCCGGTCCGACGCGCAGCGCGGCAATCTGTTTCTCCAGCCGGGCGCAGAGTTCATCGGCGGTTTTATCCCCCACCGCCAGCACTACCGAGAGCGCCATGCAGCGTTCCCCCGCCGCGCCGTAGGCCGCGCCCATGATGGCGTTGGTCGCCATCTCCATGTCGGCGTCCGGCATCAGGATGCAGTGGTTTTTCGCGCCGCCCAGCGCCTGACAGCGCTTGCCGTGGGCGGACGCGGTCTGGTAAATGTATTCCGCAATCGGCGTGGAGCCGACAAAGCTCACCGCCTGCACGCGCGGGTCGGTCAGAAGCACGTCAACGGACTCTTTATCGCCCTGCACCACGTTGAACACGCCGTCGGGCAGACCTGCCTCTTTCAGCAATTGCGCCAGCGCAAGCGCCAGAGAAGGGTCTTTTTCCGACGGCTTCAGCACGAAGGTGTTGCCGGTCGCCAGCGCAATCGGGAACATCCACATCGGCACCATCGCCGGAAAGTTAAACGGCGTGATCCCGGCGCAGACCCCGAGCGGCTGCATCAGCGAGTGGCTGTCGACGCCGGTCCCGACGTTCGCCGAGTGTTCGCCCTTTTGCAGATGCGGAATACCACAGGCAAACTCCACCACTTCCAGGCCGCGGGTCAGTTCACCCACCGCGTCGGAGAAGACCTTGCCGTGCTCTTCGCTGATGAGGCGAGCCAGGCGATCCATGTTCTCTTCCAGCAGCGCCTTGAAGCGGAACATCACGCGCGCGCGCTTAAGCGGAGCATGACGCGCCCACGCAGGAAACGCCTGCTGCGCGGCGGCAATCGCCTGCTCCGTTTCCTGCGCCGTACTCATCACCACCTGGCGGATCTGCTCGCCGGTGGCCGGGTTGAAGATCGCCTGAACGCGCTGGCCTGAACCGGTGACACATTCGCCGTGAATAAAATTCGCTACCGTCTCCATCCTTAACCTCTCGCTGTTGATACGTGACTGTGACCTGAACACTGTGTACTGAACACTATATATGAAACAAATATTCCATTTTAAGTTGAAATAAAATAAATGATGATTATTGTGATCAAGGATGGATTTTTATGTTAACAGCCAGCACCACTGACGCAGCGTGCGCTATTAAGGAATTTCGGGCGAGGAAATGACTGAAGCTTCTGTTTCATTTTTGCTGCCAGATGGATGGCCGACATTTAAAAGACGCGGTTTTGCGTTTAGAATCATAAGACTGTATTTGGGGGAAAAGATGACGACAGCAACCAGCCTGAACGAACTGCAGCAGCAAATCCGCGATCGCTACGATAGCCTGAGCAAGAGGCTGCAGCAGGTCTCCCGCTACGTGCTGGACAATACCAACAGCGTGGCCTTTGATACGGTTGCCGTCATTGCCGAGCGCGCCGACGTGCCGCCCTCGACGCTGATCCGCTTTGCCAACGCCTTTGACTTCACCGGCTTCAACGAAATGAAACAGCTGTTTCGCATGAACCTGGTGGAGGAGACCGCCAGCTACAGCGACCGCGCCCGACTGTTCCGCGAGATGGAGAGCGAGGCCGTGCCAGAAACGCCGCTCGATATCCTGCAGGAGTTTGCCCGCTCGAACGCCCAGGCACTGCAGCAGCTGGCCGCCCGCGCCGAGCCGGAAATGCTGGAGCGCGCGGTACAGCTATTGGCTGACGCCGACACCATCTACATCGCCGGACTGCGCCGCTCCTTTAGCGTTGCCGCGTATCTGACCTACGCCCTGAGTCATCTGGAGTGCCGCCCGATTCTGCTCGACGGCATGGGCGGCATGCTGCGCGAGCAGATCAGCCGCATTAAAGCGCGCGACATTGTGGTGTCGATCAGCTTCTCGCCGTACGCGGAAGAGACGGTGATGGTCAGCGAAACCGCCGCCAGCGTCGGCGCGCGGCAGATTGTGATTACGGACAGCCAGATAAGCCCCCTGGCGACGTTCAGCGATCTCTGCTTTGTGGTGAAAGAGGCGCAGGTGGACGCGTTCCGGTCTCAGTCGGCAACGCTGTGCCTGGTGCAGTCGCTGGTGGTGGCGCTGGCGTATCGGTTAGGTGGCGGGGAGAAATAGCCCCAATGCAGTTTAATGGGCCGGGTAAGGCATAGCCGATACCCGACCACCTGAAGAGCATCAGCCAGACATTAACGGCTCCTTATCTCGGGGCAATCAGAATAACTGACGGAAGAGAGGGAATTCAGACGTTGCCCCGTAATCTGTAACACCCGCAGTAAAAGCATAATGCCGCGGCGGGTATCAGGATCGTTAAGCATGGTGAACACCTGCCGAAGCGAAATATCCCCTTCCCGGTTAATTTGCTCTCCCCACGCCATGCGTAGCGCGGTTCCCCCTTCCCAGCCGACGGTCACGACATCTTCAAAAACGCCAGCCAGTTTTTCGACCATCGCGCTATCGGCCATTTCCAGCAGGTCTGCGACGACGGCGAGCAGATCAACCAGATTATTCAGGCGATTGCCCGCCATAAGTGGGGCAAGGCTTTTTAGTATCTGTTCCTGGTCACTCATCAGAACATCCCCCTCACGACGCCCCAATACAATCCACGGTTAAAACCGTTTCGCAGCATGCCGCCGAGTTTAGTCGCCGGCATGGGGGTCACGTCATTGCGATAGTCATATACCAACGGCATGCCAGCCCAGAGCCCCATCTGCGCGACGGCCTGAACCCGTCCATCATAATGGTTACCGCTTCCGGGCGGTCTGCCGTACAGCTCCGCCACAATGTTGTCAGCAATGATGGGCGCCTGGTTGTGGCACGACCCTCCCGCTTTACTGATCGGGAGGTCAACGGTATCGCCGATCACATACACGCCTTCTAAGCCGTAGACGCCGAGCGTCTGGTGATCCGTCGGCAGCCAGCCTTCACCGTTCTGAACCTCACTCAGTCCCGTATTACGCACCGCTTCAACCGCCCTGATGGGAGGCGTTGCCATCAGGATGTCGAAGTTCTGTGAATCGCCCTCGGCGGAATAGGCAATTTTGCTGTCAGGATCGACATGGCTTAAGGTAAAACCACGCTGATGCTGTATTCCTTTGGCAGCAAAAATATCGCCCAGCGCCTCCCCCACCGGACGCTGCAGGAACAGACAGTTTCGCAATAATTGCGCGACGGTCGGATAGGTATAAACAATCTCAACCTGATTACGCACCCCACGCTGGCGCAGATAGTCGTCAACCATCAGCGTAGTTTCAATGGGGGCAATGCCGCACTGGTGGGGAACATTCGGTGTTTCAGGAAAAGAGACGGTAATAAATATTCGCCCCTTTTTGATGGTGGCGAGCTTATGCGCTAGCTGTCTTGCCGCCGCATATTGATAAAAATGGTCGCCCGCTTCGGCAAGGCCAGGGATTTTTTGGGGGAAAGGCGTGCAGCCCGTTGCGATAACCAGCAGGTCCCAGTCGTAATATCGTTTACTGGCACCGTACAGCCGACGCTGCTTAAAATCGAAAGATTCAATCCTGTCGGTAATAAATTGAATTTCAGGACTCAGTAACTGCCGTTCAGGCCGGGCCAGTTCATGGTGATGGAAGAGGTTAAAGGCGACGTACATAAAGGCGGGTTTGTAGTAGTGCACCGGTGATTCGGAAATCAGTACCAGCTCTACCTGACCGGCAGCAATTTCACGTCGTAATTTCCTGGCCAGAAGGTTGGCGACAATTGTTCCTCCCGTGCCGCCGCCGACAATCATTATGCGGTTTTTCATTCCTTTATTCGCTCATGGTAGTGAATGGGAATTCACGTAACCAGACCGCTTCACTGTTACGCTCAGCTAAAGCGTAGTAACAGAGAAATATTCCGCAACATAACCCTTCACGAGAAATTTAATTTTGATAACCACATCATTATTTATAAAATATACTGCAAAATATAATTTATATCCCCGGAACGTAGCCTTTCACTGTGGTTTGTTTTCGTCACCATTATTCGCCAAAGAGCAGCTTTGTGTACTTTTTAGATACCGCCCCTGAGCGCTGTCCGTTCGCGCCATAATAGCGATCTTCACGGCACAGTCGCTCCTTCACATCGCAGAAAATACCGTTGGCAAAGGTAAATTCAGTCAGATCGACATTGCTCGACGTGAACACCTCGTTTGCAGCAGCCTTCTTACCGAGATACGTCTCTGTCAAATCGCGGGATAATCCCTTGTCATTGGCGCATACATATCGGTCGCAGAGCACGCCCGATACTGGCGACTTGAGCCTGGCGGGGGTCCTGGCCTGGGCGGACATGGCGGACACGGCCAGCAGCGCGGCCACAGAGCATGCGAGTACTGATTTGTTCAAGATGATAATCTCCGTTGGTTAATGAGTGTCGGCTTTACGCCGGGCGCGGTGGAACCATCATGAGGGTGAAAAATCCTGGAGGGTTCTGAGTTTCAACAGGAAATGCCCCGTTTGGCTTTTTGTTGACTTAAACAGTCGTCGAAAGTTCGGCTCGGAGGCAATTGTAAGGGCCCTATTCAGGTGAGTCATGCAGTTTTAAAGAGCTGAACTACTATGCTGTAAACGGAGTGGGCTTGTGGGGCGGGTTAGGTCTGGTGTGAGCGAGGAGCGGACATGCGGAAGCATGGGCTATGTATGAAAGATAATAACGAAGTAACTAAACTCTGTTATTGCGGTGATGAAGTCGAATGTGATTGAAAGCATTCGGTGCCGAAAACTCGCGAGCTAGGTATTGGGCTGAGAGTACCTATAAGGGTATAGCTTATTCTACATGACACTAGAAATCGAATTCGTAGCATCTTGTACAATAATTGCAGCATTTAATAAAATCGCACACACATCACACTTTTAAGCGTTCCCCGAGCATCGATTCAAGGAATATGTTAATGAGGTAACTCCCTTTTTATCTAAACACAGCTAAAATATGAAACTAATTCGCATTGATATTCAAAATTTTAGAGGCATATCTTCTGCTTCAATCAATCTTGAGAATTTTACAACTTTAATTGGTTCAAATAACATTGGAAAATCGACAATACTTAAAGCAATTAAAATTCTTGTTGATACGACCAACCCCACCTCTGAAGATTGGCCATTCCGTACAGCAAGTAATGATGAGATGATCATCACCGGTACGTTTTATGATATTCAAGACTCTGAAAGATCGAAGCCCGCAATATCTAATTTAATTCATGATGGTGAATTAAAAATTCGAGTCAGGACCAAATGGGATTATGATAATGAATGTATGGGCGTTCCTTCTTATGAAGCTTATTATAATAAAGAAAGCATAGAAGATTTCACGACATCAATTGTTGCAGCAAGATCTATTCCATGGCTTTTTGATATTATTCGCGAACTTAATTGCAATAACAGCAAAGCTTACAAAGAAATGCAAAATGATGTTATTGGCATAATTAAAGAACGACACCCTGAAAAAGTCACATCTGATTTGTGCTGGACGTCAGATGGTATTAATTTTAAAAATAGCTTACAACAAGCATTACCACACGTTCTATACATCCCTGCATGTTTTAAAATTGAGGATGATCTTAAATCTCAAAAAGGCACTCCGTTTGGGTTTTTATTTTCAAATAGAGTATACCCTGTTTTACAGGCTGATTCATCATTCGAACAATATACATCCTCACTTGACCAGCTACATAAAAAAATGAAAGGTGAATTGGATGGCGAACTTATCGAAGGACTTCAGGAGTTAATGGAATCAATTACTGATTCTCTTAACCAAGTTATGGATCTGAAATCCAAAGTAAAATTGAGCCTCACTGATATAGATATTAATGCTGCATTGATGAAAGCAGCGACGTTAGTTATTGAAGATAAATTAGAAACTCAACTTGAGTATCAGGGAAGTGGGGTTCAAAGGGCTCTGGCATATGCACTTTTAGAATCTAATGCATTGTTCGAAGTGACTGAATCTCAAAGGTCTACTATAATTTTATACGAAGAACCAGAGTTATACATCCATCCGCATTTAATGAGATTATTAAGAGATAAACTTAGAGATAAATCTTCAAATTCCTCTTATCAAGTTATCGTCAGTACTCACTCACCTTTTTTAATTGATATCGCTGAAAATCCATCATCCCTAAAACTCATAAAAGATAATAATGAGGGAAAAAGGACGGTACATGAAATTGATGATTCAATTTTTCATGTAGGTGAAGAATATGATGAAAGGGAAATGCTTAGAGCGGCATTAGATTTTCACCCGACGGTATGTGAAGCATTTTTTGCCAAGCGAGTTGTTGTTGTGGAAGGTGACACCGAAGTTGCCATACTTAGATTTTCATCTGAGTTATGCGACAAATTAGGGATAAGTAAGGATTTAATTAAAGATACAACTATAGTCTCCGCAGGAGGAAAGTGGACGATACTAGCTATAGCAAGAATTTTATCCAAACTGAGTATACCTTTCAAAGTTGTCCATGACACCGACCGCAAAGGAATGACAGAAGAGCAAATTGCAAATATTTCTGCTATTAATGCTTTCCGAGCAAATGACAAAATTAGAGATATCGTTGGTGATGCTAATGTATTTCGTGTAAATGACACATTTGAACATCTGCTATGGGACCCTGTGATTGATGGCAATGCTCCATCTGAAGGTGGAAAACCCTTCAACGCCTGGAAAAGGGTTCGCTCTTATATTGATGGTTCTATTGCTTTAAACCCAATCTGCGAGGGTAAACTACGATCTGTTCTTCAATTTATTTACGAATAATGGTCGATACAGTTATCGCATGCCGGTATTTTTACCGGCATGCACTGTAGCAATATTCTCAGTACTCGAAAGTTTTTTATCTGAGCACTTAAGCAGCATGATGAGAATGGATAGTTTTATGAGCAGGTGTAAGTATCTCAGCAAAAAGAACCATCAACTTTTAGAGAGTCTCTGGAACTCCAACTTCCGCTGTTGGCACAGAGCAGATACAGAATCATGATGTCTGCTGTGAGCGAGGTGCGAACGCTGACCTTTCATCTTTGTACAATTTACACTCTGGCCTGATCTGACGTATGTATCATAGATACAGGAACTCACTAGCATGATCGGAGATTGCATATGCTGATATATAACGTTTTTGGACGGCATATTGGCGTTCAACGTAAGCATGATCGGTGGCTGGTATTTCGTGCTGACCTGACGGAGAGAAAGTTTTCTCGACTCTATGACATCGCTATTCCTGACGATATGACTGAAGGCGAGATTGCCGGCTGGCTGGGTGACATTTTCCATGAATCCGCAACCGATCGTCATCCAAATGTGGAACGCATCGAATAAGGATTTAATGGATAGCATTACGTTGCGCCCGCACCTGGCACTCACCTGACATGATGTTGCCAGCCATGGCCCAAAAAAAGCCCGCAATCCGCGGGCTTAGAGATAATTTAGAACCTGTTAGTACCAGACGTTTCCGGTTGGGAAATCATTCCCACTCAATCGTAGCCGGTGGCTTACCGCTGATGTCATACACCACGCGGGAAATGCCGTTCACTTCATTGATGATGCGGTTAGACACACGTCCCAGGAAGTCATACGGCAGGTGCGCCCAGTGCGCGGTCATGAAGTCGATGGTTTCCACCGCACGCAGGGAAACAACCCAGTCGTACTTGCGGCCATCGCCCATTACGCCGACGGAGCGAACCGGCAGGAACACGGTGAACGCCTGGCTGACTTTGTTGTACAGGTCAGCTTTGTGCAGCTCTTCGATGAAGATCGCGTCCGCACGACGCAGCAGGTCGCAGTACTCTTTCTTCACTTCACCCAGCACGCGCACGCCCAGACCCGGGCCCGGGAACGGGTGACGGTAGAGCATGTCGTACGGCAGACCCAGTTCCAGACCGATCTTACGCACTTCGTCTTTGAACAGCTCGCGCAGCGGTTCAACCAGACCCATCTTCATCTCTTTCGGCAGGCCGCCCACGTTGTGGTGAGATTTGATGACGTGCGCTTTGCCGGTGGCGGATGCGGCAGACTCGATGACGTCAGGGTAGATGGTGCCCTGCGCCAGCCACTTCACGTCGTCCAGCTTCAGCGCTTCTTCGTCGAACACTTCCACGAACACGCGGCCGATGATCTTACGTTTTGCTTCCGGATCGTTCTCGCCTTTCAGCGCGTCCAGGAAGCGCTGCTCGCCTTCCACGTGAACGATGTTCAGACCGAAGTGGTCACCGAACATGTCCATAACCTGCTGGGCTTCGTTCAGGCGCAGCAGGCCGTTGTCCACAAAGACGCAGGTAAGGTTTTTACCGATGGCGCGGTGCAGCAGCATCGCGGTCACGGAGGAGTCCACGCCGCCGGAGAGGCCGAGGATCACTTTGTCATCGCCAACCTGCTGGCGGATACGCTCAACGGCGTCGTCGATAATTTTTGCCGGGGTCCACAGGGCTTCACACTGGCAGATGTCGCGCACGAAGCGCTCCAGCATGCGCATACCCTGACGGGTGTGGGTTACTTCCGGGTGGAACTGCACGCCGTAGAAGCGTTTTTCTTCGTTCGCCATGATGGCAAACGGGCAGCTCTCGGTGCTGGCAACGGTGACGAAGTCAGACGGGATAGCGGTGACTTTGTCGCCGTGGCTCATCCATACGTCCAGCAGCGGTTTGCCGTCTGCGGTCAGGGAGTCTTCGATACCGCGCACCAGCGCGCTGTCGTTAACCACTTCAACCTGCGCATAGCCGAACTCGCGCTCGCTGGAGCCTTCTACGTGACCACCCAGCTGCATGGCCATGGTCTGCATGCCGTAGCAGACGCCGAATACCGGCACGCCAGCTTCGAACACGTACTGCGGCGCGCGCGGGCTGTTCTCTTCGGTGGTGCTTTCCGGGCCGCCGGACAGGATTATGCCGCTTGGATTGAATTCGCGAATCTGTGCTTCCGTGACATCCCACGCCCACAGCTCACAGTAAACGCCCAGTTCACGTACGCGACGCGCCACCAGCTGAGTGTACTGAGAACCGAAGTCCAGGATGAGAATGCGATGTTTATGAATGTTTTCCGTCATTGACGCTAATTCCGAGGCAAGTGAAACAAAAACAGAGCGCCCGGCAGAAGCCGGGCGCGGAAACTTATCAGGAGCCCAGACGGTAGTTCGGGGACTCTTTGGTGATCGTCACGTCGTGAACGTGGCTCTCCTGGATACCCGCACCGCTGATGCGTACGAATTCCGCTTTAGTACGCAGCAGGTCAATGGTACCACAGCCGGTCAGACCCATACAGGAGCGCAGGCCGCCCATCTGCTGGTGAATGATCTCTTTCAGACGGCCTTTATAGGCAACGCGACCTTCGATACCTTCCGGTACCAGTTTGTCAGCGGCGTTATCGGTCTGGAAGTAACGGTCAGATGAACCTTTGGACATCGCGCCCAGGGAGCCCATGCCGCGGTAGGATTTGTAAGAACGGCCCTGGTAGAGTTCGATTTCGCCCGGGGATTCTTCGGTACCGGCCAGCATGGAGCCTACCATCACGGCAGCGGCGCCAGCGGCGATGGCTTTAGCGATGTCGCCAGAGAAGCGGATACCGCCGTCGGCGATAACCGGAATACCGGTGCCTTCCAGCGCTTCAACCGCGTCAGACACCGCGGTGATCTGTGGAACGCCCACGCCAGTCACGATACGCGTGGTACAGATGGAGCCAGGGCCGATACCCACTTTCACCGCGCTGCAGCCAGCGTCAGCCAGCGCGCGAGCGCCTGCGCCAGTGGCCACGTTGCCGCCGATGATCTGCAGGTCAGGGTATTTGGCACGGGTATCACGAATACGTTGCAGAACGCCTTCGGAGTGGCCGTGAGAGGAGTCAATCAGCAGGACGTCAACGCCCGCAGCAACCAGCGCGTCAACGCGCTCTTCGTTACCGGCACCTGCGCCAACCGCAGCACCGACGCGCAGACGGCCATGCTCGTCTTTACAGGCGTTCGGTTTACGTTCTGCTTTCTGGAAATCTTTAACGGTGATCATGCCGCGCAGGTGGAAGTTGCTGTCAACAACCAGCGCTTTTTCAACGCGTTTTTCGTGCATTTTTGCCAGCACCACGTCGCGGGTTTCACCTTCGCGAACGGTAACCAGACGCTCTTTTGGCGTCATGTACACGCTGACAGGCTGGTTCAGGTCAGTCACGAAACGCACGTCTCGACCGGTGATGATACCGACCAGCTCGTTCTCCTCGGTCACAACCGGGTAACCGGCGAAGCCGTTACGTTCGGTCAGGGCCTTCACTTCGTGCAGCGTGGTGGTTGGCAGAACGGTCTGTGGATCGGACACGATACCGGATTCATGTTTCTTCACGCGGCGAACTTCTTCCGCCTGACGTTCGATAGACATGTTTTTGTGAATAAAGCCAATGCCACCTTCCTGTGCCAGGGCAATAGCCAGGCGCGCTTCAGTCACGGTGTCCATTGCCGCAGAGAGCATAGGAATGTTCAGGCGAATGGTTTTCGTCAACTGCGTGCTGAGATCGGCAGTATTCGGCAGAACGGTGGAGTGAGCGGGAACGAGGAGGACGTCGTCAAACGTCAGTGCTTCTTTAGCGATACGTAGCATGGGCAATATCTCTGACCTGGGTGGTTAAATATTGCCGTGGCATTATACAGAGCGTAACCGATTGCATCCACACTTTTTTAAAAAAAATGCTTGCGCTCACCTCTCAGCAGGTTACTATCGACTGAATAACTTGCTGATTTAGAATTTGATCCCGCTCACATGTTATCCTCTCAATCCCCCTCAATTTATACCGTCAGCCGCCTGAATCAGACGGTGCGTTTGCTGCTTGAGCAGGAAATGGGGCAGGTCTGGATCAGCGGTGAGATCTCTAACTTCACGCAGCCCTCCTCCGGCCACTGGTACTTTACCTTAAAAGACGATACCGCCCAGGTGCGCTGCGCAATGTTCCGCAACAGCAACCGCCGCGTGACGTTCCGCCCTCAGCACGGCCAGCAGGTTCTGGTGCGTGCCAATATCACCCTGTATGAGCCGCGCGGCGACTATCAGATTATCGTCGAAAGCATGCAGCCTGCGGGTGAAGGCCTGCTGCAGCAGAAGTATGAACAGTTAAAAGCCAGGCTCTCTGCCGAGGGGCTGTTCGATCAGCAGTACAAAAAGACGCTGCCCTCGCCTGCCCACTGCGTAGGTGTCATCACCTCGAAAACCGGTGCAGCACTGCACGATATTTTGCACGTACTCAAGCGTCGCGACCCTTCCCTGCCCATCATCATTTACCCGACCGCCGTGCAGGGTGACGATGCGCCGGGCCAGATTGTGCGCGCCATTGAGCTGGCGAACGCCCGTCAGGAGTGCGACGTATTAATCGTCGGGCGCGGTGGTGGCTCGCTGGAAGACCTGTGGAGCTTTAACGACGAGCGCGTGGCGCGGGCAATCTTTGCCAGCCTTATCCCCGTGGTGAGCGCCGTCGGCCACGAAACGGACGTGACGATAGCCGATTTTGTCGCGGATCTGCGCGCGCCTACGCCGTCCGCGGCGGCGGAAGTGGTCAGCCGAAACCAGCTGGAGCTGCTGCGTCAGATTCAGAACGGCCAGCAGCGTCTTGAGATGGCGATGGACTACTTCCTTGCCAACCGTACCCGCCGCTTTACCCAGCTTCATCACCGTCTTCAGCAGCAGCACCCGCAGCTGCGTCTGGCGCGTCAGCAGACCGTGCTGGAGCGCCTGCGCCAGCGCATGAACGTGGCGGTGGACGCGCAGCTTAAGCGCGCGGTGTCGCGCCAGCAGCGCGTGACGCAGCGCCTGAACCAGCAGAACCCGCAGCCGAAAATTTATCGCGCGCAAACGCGGATCCAGCAGCTGGAGTATCGTCTGGCAGAGACTCTCCGCGCCCGACTGAGCACCACCCGCGAACGTTTTGGCAATGCGGTGACCCACCTTGAAGCGGTCAGCCCCCTCTCCACGCTGGCGCGCGGCTATAGCGTGACGACGGCGACGGACGGCAAGGTGCTCAAGCAGACCAAACAGGTAAATACCGGCGATGTGCTGACGACGCGTCTTTCCGACGGCTGGGTAGAAAGCGAAGTTAAATCAATTAAACCGGCGAAAAAGACGCGTCAGCGTAAAACCGGATAATTCTTCGCCAGTTACTTACTATACTGCTGCTATTCCCTTTTTTAATAAGGAGAGCAGCATGCCCCATCTTTATAGCGTTATTCCCCCTTATATTCTTCGTCGTATTATCGAAAGCGGTTCCGAGCCGCAGCAGCGCTGTGCCCGCCAGACCTTAACCCACGTCCAGACGCTGATGGCCCATATGCCGGGCAAACCCGCCGCGCCGCACGTGAATAAAGCCGGACAGCTGGAGCGCGATATTTACGACGCGAAGCAGACCCAGGAGCTGCCGGGTACGCAGGTGCGTTACGAAGGCCAGCCGTCGAACGGCGATGTAGCGGTGGATGAAGCTTACGATTATTTGGGTATTACCCATGATTTCTTCTGGAAAGAGTATCAGCGCAATTCGCTCGATAACAAAGGGCTTATTTTAACCGGCACCGTTCACTACGGTCGGGAATATCAGAATGCCTTCTGGAACGGTCAGCAGATGGTATTTGGCGACGGCGACGGGGAAATATTTAACCGCTTTACCATCGCCATCGACGTGGTGGCGCACGAGCTGAGCCACGGCGTGACCGAGACCGAAGCCGGGCTTATCTACTTTGAGCAGTCCGGCGCGCTGAACGAGTCGCTGTCGGACGTGTTTGGCTCCCTGGTGAAGCAGTACCATCTGAAGCAAACCGCCGATAAAGCTGACTGGCTGATTGGTGAAGGGCTGCTGGCGAAAGGGATCAACGGTAAAGGGCTGCGCTCAATGTCTGAACCCGGCACCGCCTACAACGATCCGCTGCTCGGCAAAGACCCGCAGCCTGCGCACATGAAAGATTTCATTAAAACGCGCGAGGATAACGGCGGCGTTCATCTGAACTCCGGCATCCCCAACCGGGCATTTTATCTGGCCGCGACGGCGATCGGCGGCTACGCCTGGAAAAAAGCGGGTTATGCCTGGTACGACACGGTTTGCGATCGCAATCTGGCGCAGGATGCGGATTTTGAGGCCTTCGCAAAACTGACGATCGCGCATGGAGAGAAACGCTCCGGCGGCGACGTTGGGGCGGCCATTAAACAAGCCTGGGAACAGGTGGGAGTGTTGTAAATGCAGGTTCCGGAACTGACGGATGACGCCGTGGTTGAGCTGGCCCGGGAAGGCGGCGTCGCTTATATTCCTAAGCTGAGCGGCCAGCGCACAATCGCGCTCTCCTCGCTCAATGAGGCCCAGCGCCAGCGTCTGGTGAGCATCCTGGAGCAGGCCTTTCCGCGCGGTCAGCCGCCAGGACAGGCCTCGTCACCCGGCAGCGGCGACCAGCGCTATTTCCGCATCCAGATTATCTGGACCGGGCAAAATCAGGCGCACTACGCCGATATCATCGTGCTGGTGCCGGAGCAGGAAGCGCCCGAGTCGCTGGTCGAGCTGTGGAAGAAAGGCGAAGGCTGCGTGTGCGATTAACCTTCGGCCCGAACAAACTCCACGCGTTTTTTGGAGATAAGACCGTGGCCGTTCTGGCAGAAATAATCCACCGCCCCGCAGGCTTTTAAGACCTGGAGTGGCTGATGGCACTCCGGGCAGCGGGCTTCAAGCGCAATATCCTTATTACAGCTCTCGCAGTGTGCCACCCCGTTCACGGGCTCAAGCGGTGCCTGGCAATGCGGGCAGGTAATCGTCATGGTGACTCCTTCAAAGCGTTGAGGTCTGCGATAATTTTACCACGTCGCGGTCAGTGCGAGCCACGCAGCTGTTGCTGCAAGGTCAGCAGCAGCTCAACTTCCTCGATTCGGCGGCGCGTCGTGCGGCTCACTTCGTGCGGATCCCGTTCAAACAGGCTGTTGGCGCCCAGGATCTGCTCTGCAAGACAGTGCTCGTAGATCGAGCCGGGAATTGTCCAGCATTGGCGCGTGTCGCCATCGATCATCTCCAGTACATCTTCAGCGCCGCGCCGGTCGTAACTGATGGTCCGCCCGTCACGCAACCAGAGCCGTAAGCCTTTTTGCCCGCCAGCGGGTCCCGCATATTTATTAAGCCAGATATCCACCGGCACGCCGCTGATGCGGCCCTGCAGATGCGCCTCGCCCTCCGCCGTGGTCAGGTCGCCTTTTGCGATATCGCGGCCCAGTCGGTCTTTAGCCGTCACCACCTGTAACGTCATCTCATCATTCCCGCCCAGATAACGCACCGTTTCGCGCAGCATCGCCAGCACGTGCGTGCCGATATCCAGAATCACGCCGTCCGGGTGGCGAAGCGTTCGGGTGTCCGGCTCGCCGGTGGCAAAGTTAAGCGCGATGGGTTCCCCTACGGCGTTAACTCCGCTCGGCTCCTGCAAATAGCCGTCGATTTTGACGATATCAGAGACATTGCCAACCAGCGACCGCTTCACCGTTTCGATGCGCGCCATCCAGTGATCGAGCGCCAGCACGCGGGATGCGACGTCGGGGTTTGCCAGCAGCGCGTTGAGCTTTTCGATTTGGGCAAGCGTGGCGACAATCGGTTTTTCAACCACGATGCGGGAGACCGATGAGGCGAGAGCGTGTTCAAGCACCTCAAGATGGTGCAGCGACGCCGTGGTAATAAACAGGGTATCAAGCGGCTGGGAGAGGAGTTCAGCCAGTGTGGCACAACGCGTTACCCCCTCCGGCTGTTTTACGGGCTGGATATCAAAGCCTAAACAGTGAGAGAGATTATCAAAGCATTTTCGTATTGCGGGCAGGTAAGCTGTTTCAACGACTGCGCCAAGACCCACAAACCCTAACAGCATATTCTTACCTCGTTGAGTAAATTGCCGGGGCATAACGCCGCCCCGGCAAGCTCGAGGTTTATGAGGCGTTAGCTGCCGGTTTAGTCTGCGCATTTTCCAGCATGCGGCGTACCGGAACAATGAGGACGATCAGTACCGCGGCACAAATCAGCAGCGCGACGGAGCAGCGCGCAAAGAGATCCGGCAGCATATCCAGCTGGTCGGCCTTCACGTGGCCGCCAATCAGGCCCGCCGCCAGGTTACCCAGCGCGCTCGCACAGAACCACAGCCCCATCATCTGACCGCGCATTCTCTCCGGCGCCAGCAGCGTCATGGTCGCCAGACCAATCGGGCTCAGGCACAGTTCGCCGAGCGTCAGCATCAGGATGCTGCCCACCAGCCAGAACGGCGACACGCCCGCCCCACCGTTGCTCAGCACGTTTTGTGCTGCCAGCATCATCAGGCCAAAGCCCGCTGCGGCACACAAAATACCGATAACAAACTTGGTGATGCTGCTCGGGCGAATGTTCATGCTCGCCAGCTTCGGCCACGCCCAGCTGAACACCGGTGCCAGCAGGATGATGAACAGGGCGTTGATTGACTGGAACCACACCGCCGGGATTTCAAAATCGCCGATCATGCGGTTAGTGTAGTCGTTGGCAAACAGGTTGAACGAGGTTGGTTTCTGTTCGAACGCGGACCAGAAGAACGCCGCGGAGATCAGCAGAATAAAGCAAACCAGCAGTCTGGCGCGCTCTTTACGGTTCAGGCCCGCAAAAACAAACAGATAAATGAAGTAGAGGGCAACGGACGCCGCGATCACGTAGACCAGCACGCTGGCCACCGCGACCGGGTTAATCACAATCACGCCCTGCGCAATCAGCGTTACGATCGTTGCCACGCCAGCCGCCAGCGCCAGCAGCCAAACGCCCACGCCGTTACGCTTTACCACCGGGCTGTTCCAGGTTGAGTCAAGGCCAACTTCGCCGTCATAGCGTTTCATTGCCGGAACGGCAAACACGCGGAAGATAATCAGCGCCACCAGCATCCCGATACCGCCAATGCCAAAGCCCCAGTGCCAGCCGTGGGTTTTAATCAGCCAGCCGGAAATCAGCGGCGCGATGAACGAGCCCATGTTGATACCCATATAGAACAGCGAGAAGCCGCCGTCGCGACGCGCGTCGCCTTTTTTATACAGGGTACCGACCATCACCGAAATACAGGTCTTGAACAGCCCGGAGCCGAGCACGATGAACATCAGGCCGATAAAGAACAGGTTGTTCCCCATCACCGCCGAGAGCGCAATCGACAGGTGACCGAGCGCAATCAGAATCGAACCGTACCAGACGGCTCTCTGTTGACCGAGCCAGTTATCCGCCAGCCAGCCGCCCGGCAGCGCGGCCAGGTACATGGTACCGGCAAAGATACCGACAATCGCCGAGGCGTTTTCACGCGCCAGGCCCATCCCGCCGTCATAGACGGTGGCGGCCATAAACAGGATCAGTAACGGACGAATGCCGTAAAACGAGAAACGCTCCCACATCTCGGTGAAGAACAGGGAACCGAGCGGATACGGATGGCCGAAGAACGTTCGGCTCTCTTTTTGATTAACAGTGGATTGCATAATTCTCCCGAAAGGTATGTCGTCGTGCTTGTAAACACCAGCAGGTACGCCGGCCAGTTACGTATCTGGCCGATTTTTTACGTGCGGCGAAAAGTTAGTTAACCATTTGATAACCAGGCGCTAGTTTTGTCTAGTACCGGACCCTGGACTTTAAGACGAAAATTCGACGATTGTCTACTTTCTTAGATTTAAACATGGTTAAAAGTGAATAGTGATTGACTTCACACAGGGAAAACCGGCGGTATGATTGGGCAAAAAAAAGCCCGCGATAATCGCGGGCTTTCGTGAGAGCGGCAAAGCTTATTTGCTTTTCTTAATGTGCTTAATCAGGCGCTTACGCTTACGCATCTGGTTTGGCGTCAGGGTGTTGCGCTTGTTGGCGAACGGGTTTTCCCCTTCCTTGAACTGGATACGGATAGGCGTGCCCATCACGTCCAGCGATTTACGGAAGTAGTTCATCAGATAGCGCTTGTAGGAATCTGGCAGGTCTTTTACCTGGTTGCCGTGGATCACCACGATTGGCGGGTTATAACCACCGGCGTGGGCGTATTTCAGCTTCACGCGACGGCCGCGCACCAGCGGCGGCTGATGGTCTTCTGCAGCCATGTTCATGATGCGCGTCAGCATCGCGGTGCTCTGACGACGGGTGGAGCTGTCATACGCTTCACGCACGGATTCGAACAGGTTACCGACGCCGCTACCGTGCAGCGCAGAAATAAAGTGCACGCGGGCAAAGTCGATAAAGCCCAGACGGAAGTCGAGGGTCTCTTTAACCTGCTCACGCACTTCATTGCTCAGGCCATCCCATTTGTTGACCACGATAACCAGTGAGCGCCCACTATTGAGAATAAAGCCGAGCAGAGAGAGGTCCTGATCGGAGATCCCTTCGCGTGCGTCGATGACGAGCAGCACAACGTTGGCATCTTCGATCGCCTGCAGAGTTTTGATAACGGAGAATTTTTCCACCACATCGGTGATTTTCCCGCGCTTACGTACCCCGGCGGTGTCGATGAGGACATACTCACGCTCATCGCGCTGCATAGGAATGTAAATACTGTCGCGGGTGGTGCCCGGCATGTCGTAAACGACCACGCGCTCTTCACCCAGAATACGGTTAGTAAGCGTAGACTTACCTACGTTTGGACGGCCCACGATTGCCAGCTTGATCGGCAGATCCTGCGGGTTGAAGTCGTCTTCAGGCTCTTCTTCTTCGCCCTCTTCTCCGTCTTCGAACTGCGCCCAGTATTCAGCGTCTTCGTCTACTTCTTCCGGCGGGTTCACTTCGTCAACCCACGGCAGCAGAACGGTTTCCAGCAGGCTGGTGACGCCACGGCCATGCGATGCCGCAATCGGGTAGATTTCACCCAGGCCCAGAGACCAGAAATCCGCGATGGCCTGATCGGCATCGATGCCGTCGGTTTTGTTCGCCACCAGGAAGGTCGGTTTTTCGCGTGAACGCAGGTGCTTAGCGATAGCGGAGTCCGCCGGCATCAGGCCAGCGCGAGCATCCACCATGAACAGCACCACATCCGCTTCTTCAATCGCCAGCAGCGACTGTTCCGCCATGCGGGTTTCAACGCCGTCTTCTGTGCCGTCAATACCACCGGTATCAATACAGATGAACTCGCGTCCTTCCACCTCTGCACGACCGTACTTACGGTCACGCGTCAGCCCCGGGAAATCCGCAACCAGCGCATCACGGGTGCGTGTTAAACGGTTAAAAAGAGTGGATTTTCCAACGTTAGGGCGCCCGACAAGCGCGACCACAGGTACCATGTTTGAAGCCTCATAAAATTCAAAATAACGTCGCTTTCGCGGCGTTTTTAAAAATGTCAAAACGGCTCCTGAGTGAACAGGAGCCGTTTAGTATACTACAACCGCCGGGTAATTAACGCGTGATCGCGTACAGCGTGCCGTCTTTTGCCTGAATCAGCAGCTTGCCATCGGCCACAACCGGGTCGGTCAGGAAACCAGAGCTGTCGACTTTTTGCTGTGCAACAAAGCGGCCGTTATCCGGATCGATCCAGTGCATATACCCTTCGCTATCGCCCACAACCAGGCTACCGTTGTACAACGCTGGCGAGGTCAGCAGACGGTGCAGCAGATCGCTTTGCGTCCACAGCGTTACGCCGCCTTCGGTGCTCAGGGCCAGCAGACGGTCGTTCTGGTCAACCATATAGATACGGTTACCCTCAACGATGAAATCGTTCACAGAGCCCAGCTCACGTTTCCACATGATCTGGCCGCTGCGCAGATCCAGCGCGGTCAGATTGCCGTTATAGGCCAGCGCGTAAACCACACCGTTAATGATGACCGGCGTTGTGTCTACGTCGCTCAGACGGTCAATTTCCGTTGAGCCAGTGGCCTGAGAGATACGCTGCTGCCAGATCATCTGGCCCTGCTGCATCAGCACTGCGCTCACGCGACCGTTGTCACCGCCCACAATGGCCGCACCAAATGCGGTAGCCGGAGCGGATTCGCCGCGCAGAGAGAGCGCTGGCATATCCAGGTTAACGGTCCATTTCACCAAACCGTCCGCTTCGTTCAGCGCCTGCAGCTGGCCGTTGCTGGTATGAATCAGCACCAGGCCATCACTCACCACCGGACGCGACAGGGATTCACCCGCCACGGTTGTTTGCCAGGCAATGGAGCCGTCGCTGCTGTTCAGGGCATAAACCTGCGCTTTTTCGCTGCCCACGTAGACGTGGCCACCGGCAACGGTCAGGCCGCCAGACAGCAGTGCAGGTTTACGCGAGAACCAGCCGTCTTTTTCCGCCAGGTTAACGGACCAGACTTCTTTCCCATCATCGGCGTTCACCGCTTTCACGGTACCTTTGCGGTCAGCGGCATAGACAACGCTGTCTGCATAGGCCGGATGAAGGTTGGAATAGAAATCACCAATCCCACTGCCCACGGAGACATCCCACGCGGTGGATGGGGTAAACTGGTTTTCAACCGTCGGCAGTGGGGACATTTTCACAACGTCTTCTTCGCCACTGAACAGTGAACAACCACTCAATAACGTAACAGAAAGCAGTCCTGGCAGAAGTAATTTACGCAATTGCATCGGGTCCCTCTCAGACGGACAAATTATTTATTTTCATCTGCATCATTTCGCTCAGCGCAGGTGAAGCATTGCTCTCTACGCCAGCTTGCCACGCTTTACGCGCGCCCGCTTTGTCACCTTTGCTCAGCAGTGCTTCACCGCGCAGATCGGCAACGATGGCAGCAAAGCCTTCGCCTTTGATGGTATCGAGCGTTTTCAGCGCATCGTCAGCTTTCTTCTGCTGAACCTGAATACGTGCCAGGCGCAGATTGATCACCGCTTTCAGGTTATCATCGCTGGCCGCAGCAAGGCTCTGAGAGAGCTGAGCAGCGGCTTTATCCAGTTCGTTCTTATCAACGTACTGCTGAGCCACTTCCAGCGCAGCCAGTGCACCGTAGGTGTTTTTGTTGTCAGCCGCAAATTTCTCTGCCGCCGTCAGCGTTTGCGGCTGATCGGCACGAATTGCGCTAACGGTATTTTCATAGGACAGGGACGCGCCGCGCGCGGAATCTGCCTGATGATTGTTCCAGTAACGCCAGCCCACCAGCGCACCGACACCTAAAATAACCCCAACAACCAGCGCTTTGCCGTTTTCAACAAAGAAGCGTTTAATCGCGTCGACCTGATCGTGTTCGTTCTCGTAAATTTCCACGCAGTCCTTCTCCTTAGCCCAATAGAGTGCGCAAGTGCGCCGCAACGCCGTCCTGCGTTACCGTTGTCTGCTCACCAGAGCGCAGGTCCTTCACCACCACTTCGCCGTTAGCCACTTCGGACTCGCCCAGCACCAGTGCAATACTTGCGCCCCACTTATCGGCACGAGCAAACTGTTTTTTGAAGTTGCCGCCGCCATGGTTGGTCATCAGCTTAACGCCCGGCAGCGCATCGCGCACGCGTTCGGCAAGCTGCATCGCCGCAGACTGCGTTTCCGCGCCTGAGGCCACCAGGTATATATCGACAACGGATTCTGCTTTAAATTCCGGATTAACTGCCTGAACCAGCAAAACAAGTCGCTCGAGGCCCATAGCAAAGCCCACAGCAGGCGCTGCGCGACCGCCAAGTTGCTCAACCAGACCGTCATAACGGCCGCCCGCGCATACGGTGCCCTGAGAGCCGAGGCTGGTGGTCACCCACTCAAACACGGTACGGTTGTAGTAGTCCAGACCGCGCACCAGGCGCTGATTCACGGTATAGGCGATGCCTGCCGCTTCAAGCAGCTTGCACAGGCCCGCGAAGTGTTCGCGAGATTCTTCATCCAGGTAGTCGCCCAGCGCAGGCGCATCGTTCAGCAGTGCCTGAACATCCGCGTTTTTGGAATCCAGAACGCGCAGCGGGTTGCTGTACATGCGACGTTTGCAGTCTTCGTCCAGCTTCTCTTTATGCTGTTCCAGGAACGCAACCAGCGCATCGCGGTAGTTAGCGCGAGCTTCCAGAGAACCGATAGAGTTCAGCTCAAGGGAAACGTGATCGGCGATACCGAGCGCACGCCACCAGCGGGCGGTCAGCATAATCAGTTCGGCGTCGATGTCCGGGCCCTGCAGACCAAAGACTTCCACACCCAGCTGATTGAACTGGCGATAACGACCTTTCTGAGGACGTTCGTGGCGGAACATCGGGCCGATATACCACAGGCGCTGCTCCTGATTGTACAGAAGACCATGTTCGATGCCGGCGCGTACGCAGCCCGCCGTACCTTCCGGACGCAGGGTCAGGCTGTCGCCGTTGCGGTCCTCAAAGGTGTACATCTCTTTTTCAACCACGTCGGTGACTTCACCAATCGCGCGTTTGAATAACGGGGTCTGCTCTACAATCGGCAAACGGATTTCGCTGTAACCGTAGCTGCCGAGCACCTGCTTCAGTGTGCCTTCAATGCGCTGCCAGATGGCGGTTTCGCCAGGCAGATAATCGTTCATGCCGCGGATGGCTTGAATGTTTTTTGCCACGTTTATTCTCTTTCTATATACAAAAAAAACCCAAAGAATGGGTTCAATCATACATGGGAAGCGGCACGCTTCCCATCACGTTATTTTTCAACCTGCTGAACGCTGATACGCTGTGTTTCGTCCATCATGGCGGCTTTGGCGCGGATGCGGGCTTCAAGCTGGTCGATCATGTCGCTATTATCCAGACGATCTTTACGAACGCCATCTTCATAGAGACCACTTTTCTTGTTACCGCCGGTTACGCCCAGGGTTGACACCAGTGCTTCACCCGGACCGTTTACCACACAGCCAATGATGGAAACGTCCATCGGGGTGATAATGTCTTCCAGACGTTGCTCAAGGGCATTCACCGTCCCGATCACATCAAACTCCTGACGTGAGCAGGTTGGGCAGGCAATGAAGTTGATCCCGCGCGCGCGAATACGCAGTGATTTCAGAATATCGAAACCGACTTTGATCTCTTCGACCGGATCGGCCGCCAGCGAGACGCGCAGGGTGTCACCGATCCCTTCAGAGAGCAGCAGCCCCAGACCGATCGCGGATTTTACAGAGCCGCTGCGCAGGCCGCCCGCTTCGGTGATCCCGAGGTGCAGAGGCTGGTCGATCTGCTTTGCCAGCAGGCGGTAAGATTCTACGGCAAGGAACACGTCGGACGCTTTTACGCTGACCTTGAACTGATCGAAGTTGAGACGATCGAGATGATCGACGTGGCGCATCGCGGATTCGAGCAGCGCCTGCGGCGTAGGCTCACCGTATTTTTCCTGCAGATCTTTTTCCAGGGAACCGGCGTTAACGCCAATACGGATAGGAATATTTTTATCGCGGGCGCAGTCCACAACCATGCGGATACGCTCTTCGTTACCGATGTTGCCCGGGTTAATACGCAGGCAATCGACGCCGTATTCGGCCACTTTCAGTGCGATGCGGTAGTCGAAGTGGATATCAGCCACCAGCGGAACGCTGACCTGCTGTTTGATCAGTTTGAACGCCTCAGCGGCATCCATGGTTGGGACGGAGACGCGAACAATGTCCGCGCCTACACGTTCTAATGCTTTGATTTGATTGACCGTCGCTTCCACATCGGTGGTGCGCGTGTTGGTCATCGACTGAACGGCGATAGGTGCCCCATCGCCGATTGGCACATTCCCAACGTAAATCCGTTTCGATTTTCTACGTTGAATCGGAGCCTGGTTATGCATGAAAAATCTCCCGCGTTGCCCGTCTGTTACTGTGCTGCTGATTGTTCGGCATTAACGGTAAGACGTGCAACCTGGTTAGTTCTGATAAAGCGGCTCAGGTCGACAGGTTTTCCTTGATACTGGATCTGTACCGCTGCCGGAGCGCCGATTTTAAGTTTATAAGGAGCCTGGCCGGTTAGGTTTAACGTGCCATCTTTACGCTGCAGGCCGCTGAACAGTTTTTTACCTGTCGCGTCAGTTACTTCCAGCCAGCAGTCGGCGCTGAAGTTCATCACCAGCGCGTTGGGATCGGCTGCTGTCGCCGTACCCGCCGGGCTGGTTGGCAGAGTCGCTGCGCTATTGTCTGCAGGCTGAGTAGCCGCAGGCGCGTTCGCCGCCGTATCAACATTCGCCTGAGAAGGGGCAACAACCGCGTTTTGATCCTGAGCCTGCGGCGCAGCGGTGTTAGCCGTTGCTGCCGGGGCCTGTGCTGCACCGGTCGCCGACGCGTCTGGCGCTGCGGTCTGTGGCTCGCTGGAGGACGCTGCGCCGTCGGTATTCAGCGGCACGCTCTGGCCGTTCTCACTTCCGGCCTGGTTGAGTTCGGCCGAGGATTGATCGGCCATGGTGGTGATCTCTTCCTGCTGCGCCTTGTGGTTTTGCCACCACCATGCACCGGTCAGACCGATGACCACAAACAGCACCAGCCAGGTAAAGCTCATCAGCCAGCCATCACGTTTTTTACGACGTTTCCCCAGGGAGAAGGTCTGCATCGGCGCAACTTTTGCTGCACGGACCGGCGCCTGCTTCTCCATCATTGGCAGTAATTCGTTTTCGGGGATGTGCACCAGTTTTGCGTAAGAGCGGATATAACCGCGCAAGAACGTTGAAGCCAGATCGGCAGGCGCCTTATCTTCTTCAATATCGCGAACCGTGGAAACCTTCAGGCACAAGCGTTCCGCAACGGCTTGCTGGCTGAGTCCGAGTTGTTCACGGGCGTTGCGAAGACGAACGCCAGTGGAGAGTGCTTCATGTTGGTCGTGAGTGGCTTCAGTATTCATTCGCTACAACTACTGGTACGTGAAAAATAAGGGTTCAGGCGCCGGTGAGTCACAATGCCACCCGCACCGCGAAACTTCTGGTCAGTTAACCTTGAACAGAGAGTATAAGACTGTCAGCCCGGAGATGACAGTACAGCCCTGCCCGTACGGCTAAACTGTTGTTACGTCGTTACATACTGCCCGAAAGTCGAATGAAACGCACCGTAATTATTGATCAGTCATCACGAATCTGACTGATTATTCAGTAAGGTTATGCTTCACGGCGCAGATAATGCGCCGCGAGTGCATAATAATCAAACAGCTTTAACCGCGATCGTCTCGCCCTGCATGCGTTTACGCAGGGTACGTTTAGTACGGTCAATGACATCACCTGCCAGCTGTCCGCATGCGGCATCAATGTCATCACCACGGGTTTTACGCACGATGGTGGTGAAACCATACTCCATCAGCACCTTGGAGAAACGGTCGATACGGCTGTTCGAGCTACGGCCATACGGCGCGCCCGGGAACGGGTTCCATGGGATCAGGTTGATTTTGCACGGCGTATCTTTCAGCAGTTCAGCCAGCTGATGCGCATGTTCGGTGCCGTCGTTGACGTGATCCAGCATCACGTACTCGATGGTCACGCGGCCCTGGTTGGCGTTGGATTTCTCCAGGTAGCGACGTACGGCAGCGAGGAAGGTTTCGATATTGTACTTTTTGTTGATCGGCACAATTTCGTCACGAATTTCATCGTTTGGCGCATGCAGGGAGATCGCCAGCGCAACGTCAATCATGTCGCCAAGCTTGTCCAGCGCAGGCACAACGCCTGAGGTAGACAGCGTGACGCGACGCTTGGACAGACCAAAGCCAAAGTCATCCAGCATGATTTCCATCGCCGGAACAACGTTGGTCAGGTTCAGGAGCGGCTCACCCATCCCCATCATCACCACGTTGGTGATAGGGCGCGTGCCGGTTACTTTTGCCGCGCCCACGATTTTCGCGGCACGCCAGACCTGGCCGATAATTTCTGACACGCGCAGGTTACGGTTAAAGCCTTGCTGCGCGGTTGAGCAGAATTTGCACTCCAGCGCACAGCCAACCTGGGAGGAGACGCACAGCGTCGCGCGGTCTTCTTCCGGGATGTAGACAGTTTCAACGCGCTGATCGCCGACCGCAATCGCCCATTTGATAGTGCCATCTGCGGAGCGCTGCTCTTCCACCACTTCCGGTGCGCGGATTTCAGCCACTTCTTTGAGCTTGTTGCGCAGGACCTTGTTGATGTCAGTCATGTCATCAAAATTGTCGCTGCAGTAATGGTACATCCACTTCATGACCTGATCGGCACGAAACGGCTTTTCGCCCATCTCTTTAAAGAACTCGCGCATCTGCTGACGGTTCAGATCCAGCAGGTTGATTTTTCCATTTTTATTGGGAACCGCAGGAATGGCGACTTCGGAGGTATTCACTAGTTCAGACATAATATTTTCCGGCCTCGTTGTTACACGTTATGGCCCATGGAGGGTTGAATAGAAACGCCCCGGAAAGCGGTCTGCTCGTCCGGGGCGTTGCATTGTACAAAGTCTGGCGCAGGGATGCCACGTCTGGACGCGGCATTTACGAAAATAATGTGTAAACGAAACCGTTAAATTAACGGGTACGTGGACACACTTCGCCTTCTGCGAAGAAGAAAGCGATTTCGCGTGCAGCAGATTCAACAGAGTCAGAACCGTGGGTGCCGTTCTCGGTGAAGCTGTCAGCGTAGTCAGCGCGCAGAGTACCTGCCAGCGCGTTGTCCGGGTTGGTTGCGCCCAGCAGGTCGCGGTGACGCTGTACTGCGTTTTCGCCTTCCAGCACGGATACCACGATTGGACCGGAGGTCATGAACTCCACCAGGCCGTCAAAGAATGGACGACCTTCGTGCTCTGCATAGAAGCCGCGAGCCTGCTCAACGGTCAGGTGCAGCATTTTGGTGCCAACAATTTTGAACCCTGCAGATTCAAAGCGAGCGAAGATGCTGCCAATAACGTTTTTTGCCACCGCGTTTGGTTTGATGATGGAAAAAGTACGTTCAATAGCCATGATAACCTCTGTCAATGTTCTGTTGTTTTGCATACCTGAGTATGGTGTGGCGCGGATTATAATGAGCAATAGCGCCATTGCCTATGGATTCAGGTAACATTTTTTTAAAATAAGACGAGTTTTAGCAACAGCTCACATCTGAAAGCTGTTTTCAGATCACTGCAGCGTAAAATTCACCGTCGCGACTTGCCCGGTCTCATCCATAACGAGTAACTGATAATCGCCCGACTTATCAAGCTGTAATGTGTAAACCCTTCCCTTCACACTCAGCGGTTCACCGTTCAAAAACCACCAGCGCTCACCGCTGTTGCCGGTCGCCTGAAGCGGTAGCGAAACGCGGGATTCACCCGGCAGACGTTTGATAACGGCCCCTTCGCGTACGCCTGTCAGGATGAGTGGCGCAGGTGAGTCCTGCGACAGCGGAGGACAGGTTGTTGATGAAGGCGGGATCCGTACCGCGCGACGCTCGGTTGCGGGCAGCCACGGTTCCAGCGGCAGCGGCCAGACATCCAGGACTTTTTCAGTTGCATCAGGGCAATCTGCCGCCACACGTTTACCCGTTTTATCCAGCCAGACCGGGAAACGAATGCCGCGTATGCCTTCCTGCTCCGGCAACAGCAGCGTGGGCGGTTCACCGCCTTCCAGAAGCCAGGTCGACAGGCGACGTCGACAGTTTTCACTGCCTTCCGGCAGCGGCTGGCCACCCGGCCAGCAGATCACGCCCCGCCCGACGCTCTCCGGACGCGGGTCGCGAGGCAGGCGGGCTTCGTCTACCGTTGAGCGCGACTGAAGCAGGTTATTGACCTGGTTTAATAGCGGAACCGCGCTGGCAAACCCAAACTGCCCCGCCACCGGCGTGCCGTCCGGTCGTCCGGTCCAGATGCCAATCACGTAGCGGGCATTCAAACCGATGGCCCAGGCATCACGGTAGCCGTAGCTGGTGCCGGTTTTCCATGCCAGCGGCGCAACCTGCGGTAGTGCATTATCCGGTAGCGGCTGCGCTTCATTGGCCAGAATACGGCGAATAATCCACGCCGAGCCTGGTGATAACAGCGGACGTTCAGTCAGCGGATCGCCCGGCTGCAGGCGCAGCCGTCCCGCCTTACCGTGTCGGGCAAAGGCACTGTAGGCAGCGGCGATATCTGCCAGCCGCGCGCCTGCCCCACCGAGGATCAGAGAAAGATTCGGCTGCGCCCCCGCGGGCAGGATCAGCGGCAAACCTGCGTTACTGAGCATACCGGCAAATCGTTTTGGTCCGTAGGCTTCCAGCACCTGTACCGCGGGCAGGTTGAGGGAGCGCACCAGCGCTTCACTCATACTGACCGGCCCGTGGAACCCGCTGTCAAAATTTCCGGGGCGATAATCACTGGTTTTTCTGGGAACGTCCTGAAGCAGCGAGGCGGGATGGATCAGGCCATCGTCCAGCGCCATACCGTAGATAAAGGGCTTCAACACCGATCCCGGGGATCGGATCGCATTGACCATATCCACGTGGCTAAAACGACTGTCATCGTTAATATCCACCGATCCAACCCAGCCGCGCACTTTCATATCGGTATGATCGACCACGATCATCGCCAGCGAGCTGCGTGCCGGCAGGCGGGATTTCCAGTTCATCGCCAGTTCTTCCAACTGCCGCTGCAACCCGGCATCCAGCGTGGTGACTATTTTCGTGTCGCGGCTTTTGCCGAGCATCATGCGCGCAAAGAGCGGCGCCAGCTGCGGCATCTGCCGGGGCGCCAGCCATACCGATTCTTCCCGTGATTCTTTGACCTGCTTCGCGGACCAGACGCCCTGCGTCGCCATGCGGTCGAGCACTTTATTGCGCGCCGCTTCGGCCCGTTCAGGCCAGCGATCCGGGCGTAAACGACTGGGTGCCTGCGGCAGCACCGCCAGCAGCGCCGCGTCGGAATAGCTGAGCTGCGACGGCGGCTTGCCCAGATACGTCCAGCTTGCCGCCCCGACGCCCTGCAGCGTACCGCCAAACGGCGCGCGGTTGAGATAGAGCGTCAGGATGTCGCGTTTAGAGAGGTGCCACTCCAGCTGCATCGCCCGCCAGAGCTGACGAATTTTGCCGCCAAAGGTGCGCGGATGCGGGTCCAGCAGACGTGCCACCTGCATGGTCAGCGTACTGCCGCCAGAGACGACTTTGCCAGAACTGAGATCCTGCCAGGCGGCGCGCAGGACAGAGAGCGGGTTTACGCCGGGGTGATCCCAGAACCAGCGATCTTCGTACTGGATCAGCGCCTCAAGATAACGGGGAGAGACCTCTTCGATCGTCACCGGATAGCGCCAGATCCCGTCGCTGTCCGCAAAGCGCCACAGCGGCGTGCCCTTCTCATCCACCACCACCCGGGCGGGGTTAACCTCTTTCAGAGGCAACGGCCACAGGCGGTCGGCGGCGACAATCAGCCCCCATAAAACGAGAAGCGCTCCCGCCAGCCACAGCCAGCGGGAGCGTGTCAAACGTGCCATTCGCATATTACGGAACAACAATCAGCGGGCCACTGGCCGCCCCCGTTGCCCGCCACTGCGGCACATACATAGACTCGACCATCGGCACCGGCACCTGGTAGGTTCCTGGCGTCACGGCACGGGCCAGATAGACCAGCGTGACCGGCTGACCTTCGTTTACCGGCACGGCAGCCACAAAGCGGTCATCGCGGAATTCCATATGCTGAATATCCGCCTGCTGCATCTGGCTGAGCAGGTTCTGCACTTCGCTACCGCTGTCCTGCAGGCTGGCGCTGCTGCTTGCCAGGTTCTGGTTTTCCAGCTCCAGACCCGCAGGGAGGAGATCCACCACCAGCGCGTCCGGCACGTTCTGGCTGGCTTTAACTTCCAGCCACACCAGCACCAGTTCGCCGCTCTTCAGGGAAGAAAGCGATTTACTGCTGCCATCGGTTGCCAGGATATGACGTTCAACCTGCAGCACGTTCGAGCTCGGTTGAGGGGCATAGTCAGGGTAACCGGTGCTGTCCAGACGCACCCACAGCGGTGTCGTTCCGGTATTGGTGACCTGCAGCGCGCCAAGCTGGTCGCCGTTCACGTTTTGCACCAGTGACTTATCGCCGCCTGATGCGGTCTCAGACAGAGAGGTTTTCGCCTGCCATGTACCGGACAAGGTTTGCAACGAACGTCCTGCCAGGAACAGCGCGTTGCTCTCCTGCGTTGACAGCCAGCGCTGGCTGAAGGCCTGTTCAGACAGGGTATTCAGCAGCGTATTTTGCGCATCCGGCAGCAGCTTGTACTCCTCGAGAAGAGAGAGCATCAGCGCGTTATCGCGAAGCTGGCTGCCATAATCGGCCATCCAGTTTTTGCTGTCGTTACGCGGCGTTTTAAGTGCCAGGTCCAGCGCCTGCTGGCTGCGCGGCGCATCGCCCATCAGTTTGAGCGCCATGCCCAGCTGCATCAGCGGCAGACCGGAAGCCGCCTGTCCGTGACGATCCCAGATTTCACGCAGCGCGCCCAGCGGCGCTTTCTGCTGACGTGCCAGCACCAGCGCGGCATAGGCCTGCACGGCGAACTTGCTGGCCTGAGTATCGTCGCTATAGCGAATGGACATCATGCCCGGATCCTGCAGATAGCGCAGCAGGCGGCTATTGGCGTTATTCACTGCATCTGCAGGCACGCTGTAACCCTGCTCGCCCGCACGGACCAGGAAGTCGGTCACGTAGGCCGTCAGCCAGTACTCTTCCGGACCGTTTTTATCCCACAGCGCGAAACCACCGTCTTCACGCTGCATCTGCAGCAGACGGGAGATGCCAATATCAATCGCTGCACGGCGCTTGTCATCGGTGTCGCCCTTGATGCCAAGTGCAGTAAGCTGCGCCGCGTTGGTGTAGAGCGACGGGAACAGTCCGCTGGTGGTTTGCTCCAGGCATCCGTACGGGTAGGCCTGCAGTTCACGAATATAGCGCGCCAGGTTGAGCGGTGGTTTGCCGCTCAGCAGCAGTTGCCCCTGCAGGGTGGCAGGAGAGAAACCTTTGCTATGCTGCGCCGGTGCGGTCCAGGATTCGCCGGGGTTCAGCATGGCACCGGTATTCACCGTCTGCGCCGGGAACGCCGGACGCACGCCGATTTTCCAGCTCTTTTGCTGCGGTGCGAAAGTCTCGCCCGGAAGCTGCAGACCGGTCACCTGCGCGGTCACTTCACCGTCACCATAACCGTCCAGTGCGCGCACGGGAATAAACAGCGTGCTGCGCGCCCCTGGCGGCAACTGAACCGGCTGCGGCTGCGCGCCTTCCAGCACCAGTTTGCCGGTAGAGGTCAGGGCAACGTTCAGCGTTTGCGGCTGGTCGGTCAGGTTAGTGATATCCAGCGTCAGCCGCGAGGTATCCCCGCTTGCCAGGAAGCGTGGCGTGTTCAGCTCGGTAATGACCGGCGCGGCCACAATAATTTTGCTTTCGCTGCTGCCGAAATCCTCTTCCGTCCAGGCCTGCGCCATCAGACGCAGCTCGCCGTTGAAGTCTCCAATCGGCAATGTAATCGTGCCTTCCCCGTTGGCATCCAGCGTGACCGGCTGTGCCTGCTGGGCAATAATGGTGACGTGGTTCACCGGCGGTTTTCCACCGCGCTTCAGCTCATCACCGTCACCACCAAAGCGCAGCGCTGCCAGGCGGCCCTGCCCTTCAATGACCTGGCCGTAGATATCGTAAATATCCGCGCCGTAGCGCTTCTGACCAAAGAAAGCCTGCCACGGATCCGGCGTGACGTAATCGGTAATGTTCAGCACGCCGCTGTCCACCGCCGAGACCAGAACGTTCACCTTCTGCGGGACGGCCCCCTCTTTCACGCTGGCTTTCACCTTCACCGAGAGCGTCTGGTTTGGACGCATCTTCTGCGGGTTATCAAGCGCAATATTCAGGCGGCGATTTTCGTCGCCCATAGGCAGATGCAGCAGGCCAACCGCGCGTTTCGGCGTGGCAGATTTGGATTTATCCCCAGGCCGTACCACCAGCGTACTCAGGTAGAGATCGTGACGTTTCCAGGCCTTGTCGACCGGGATAGCGAGATCCAGCCCGTTTGCCGGTACGTCGATCTCCTTCCACCACAGCGGCCCTTCGCTGGACTCGATCATCGCATAGCCCTTGCCTGCGGCTGGCGCGGCAATGTGCAGGTTGATGGTGTCGCCCGGCTGATAGGCTGGCTTATCCAGCTTCAGCGTCACGCGGTCAGGGCGCGCAGCCCCGGTGCCGTCGCTGTTATCCTGCCAGCTATACCCTGCCCAGAAGCGTACGCTGCTGACCATCTCATCAGGCGCTTTCACCTCCAGACGGTATGAACCCCACTCCACCGGGAAGGTGACTTTACCCGTTTCGTCGGCCTTGAGCGTCAACTCCTGCTCGCCTTCGACCAGGTCTTTCTGATCGAACTGAGACTGCCAGCCTTCGCTCTCAGACCAGTTCCAGAAGTAGTCACGGCGCTCGCGGATCAGGCGAACCTGCAAACCGGACACCGCTTTTTTCGCGCCGCTGGCATCGGCGTAAACGATATCGAAGCTGGCGTTGCCGTTCTCGTCAACAATCGGCTGGTTGACGGTGGTATCGGTGCGGTAGTCGTAAACGGCTTTACTGGCGAACTGAGGGCGAATACCCGGCAGCTCAGCCGCTGGCCAGATGGCCTGCTCAGCGCGACGCGTTACCGGGCGGCCGCCGGACTCCAGCAGGCTGGCCTGCAGAATCAGCTGCAGCGGAGAGTGCACTTCTTTCCACTGGCTTTCGGTAGAAACCTGTCCACGCCCCTGCTCATCCAGCGTAAGCTGCACCTCATCCAGGCTGCGGCTCAGGTTCTCCTCGGCGATATCGCCAAACTGGAAGCCCGGCAGCGCTGCCACCGCGTCACGCAGCGGACGCAGGAAGAGCTGGCCCTGCAGAGAATTACCGTTGGCCGGAGCGCCATACAGGTAATAGCCCACCACGTTAAAGTCCACGTTATCCTGCGGTGAAACCGGCGTTTTTTGTCCGCTCAGGTTGAGCGCCATGCGCTCTGGCATGAAGTCTTCGACGTGGAAGTCCCACAGGCGCTGCAGGTTATCGCCGGTGTTGGCGCGGATATGCCACATACCGGTCTGCGCCCCGCTGTCCAGCGGATAGTTAAAGCGATAGAGACCGTTCTCTGGCTTGACGACAATCGTACGAGCGACCTGTCCATCCGGACGCAGCACGTCGAGCTTCACAGGCTGATCCGGAAGTGGCTTACCGTCACTGTCGCGCAGCAGACCGTTGAGGATCACCGTTTCACCTGGGCGGTAGAGATCGCGTGGGCCAAACATAAAGAACTGCTTGCTGTAGCCCGGGCTCCCTGCGATATCAAACTCCGCCAGATCAAGAGCCGGCAGCTTGAGATCGAGCAGCGTGGTCTGGCCATCTTTACTGGCCAGGATCAGCGCGGCCTCTTTGTCGGTCTCAAGCTTTGCGTGGCCATCGCCGTCGCTTTTCGCTTCGGCAAGCGTCTGCCCTTTATCGTTCAACAGGGTAACGGTGACGCCGGACTGCGCCGCACCGTTTTCCAGGCTCTGGGTGAAGATGTCCAGGCGGTTGTGATAACGGTGAGCGGACAAGCCGATATCGCTCAGGGTAAAGAGCGTCGCGGCGTTGCTGTAGTTGTAGTGCCCGGCCTGGTTCATGACCGCGATATAAACGCCAGACTGCTGGAGAGGTTTAATATCCTTCAGGGGCAGCAGCAATTTTTCGCGCGTATTGCGCGCCGGATTAAGATCGAATCGACCGGTGTAAACCAGCTCCGCCATCTTAAGCAGGTTATCGGACTCCCAGTTGGTCAGCGAGTTGCGGTACTCCCACTGGCTGACAAGGGAAGCCAGCGATTCCGGCTTCACGCGGTAAAAGTTGACGTCAACATTGTTGACGTTGAGCGCCATCACCGGCAGACCTTCCACCACCTTACCCGGCAGCAGCGAGCCGCGGCTGGCAAAACCAACGGTGGGTTCAACGTCCCGGGTGGTCAGGGCTTTCTCATAATCAATGCCGAACGTCGCCTTGTTCAGCGCCTGCAGGCCCCGTTCAACGGTGACGACCAGGTTGCGGTTGGGCTCAAGATGGCGCAGGCGAAGCTCTTTCAGGTTAGGCGCAAGTTCCCACGCCCCGTCAACCTTGCCGCTTTTTTTATCCACGACGTGCACGGTTTTCGCGAAATCCTGATCGGGATTCAGCGGAACCGAGAATGTCAGCACCAGCGTGGCGGCACCGTCGAGCTGGACTTCTGAGGTATCCAGCAGGGTCAGCGCTTTTCCCTGACTCTGGGCGGCCAGCTTAGCCAGCGTTTCAGCAGTGGGCTTTTCGGCGGCTTTCAGTGTGGATGCGGTGGATGCCGCGGGAGCCGCAGCCTGAGATTTGTCGTCGCTGTTATCACAGCCGACAAGCGTAAACGTGGTAAGCAGCGCAAGAGAGAGCGCGGCTAAGCGAAACGGTTTCATCCTTTGTCCCTGGCCCATGGAGCCTGTTGGTCGTCGTCCGGATAAGTATTATCCGCAAGTTTCATTAATTCAAAAAGTCCAATTTTAGAATCTGGAAAGCGCCTCGCAGAATGACATCACGCCGCTACGCCGTGATGGAACCGCGATCACAGCACATAACGTCACATGTAACCTTTTACGTCATTTGTTTTTAAAACAAGAAGATAGCTGGATAAGCGCGCCTGAAGACTGCTAGTTTTATGACCATGACGCACCCCGAGTGCGCGGTTCAATAAGAGAGAAAGCCATGAAACGAGCCGTGAACGCCCTACAAAATTTCGGAAAATCATTGTACGGACCGGTACTTATCTTACCGATCGTCGGTCTGTTTATTGCCTTTGGTAACGTGCTGGGTAACGGTAATCTCGCGGAGTATCTGCCGTTTCTTGGCCATCCCCTGATTCAGCATATTGGTCAGCTTATCGCGAAATCTGCCGTGTCGGTGCTGGTGAACCTGGCGCTGGTGTTTGCCGTAGGGATCCCGATTGGTCTGGCGACGCGTGATAAAGGCTATGCCGCGCTGATTGGTCTGGTGACCTTTGTCGTATTCATCAACGCCATGAACGTCACGCTGCAACTGCAGGGCGCGCTGGCGCCAGCTGCTCAGATGAAAGCGGCCGGACAAACCATGGTGCTGGGCGTGCAGGTGCTGGAGATGGGCGTTTTTGCCGGGATCCTGACCGGTGCGCTCTCCGGCTATCTGTACAACAAATACTCCGGCGTACAGTTTAACGGCGCGATGGCGATTTACTCCGGCCACTGTTTTGTCGCTATCGTCATGCTCCCCGTCTCCATGCTGCTCGGCGTGGTGATGAGCGAACTGTGGCCGTTTGCCCAGCACGGCATTAGCACCCTGGCGCTGGCCATCAAAGGCTCCGGGCCGTTTGGCGTGGCAATCTACGGTTTCCTGGAACGCATTCTGGTCCCCACCGGACTGCACCATCTGGTTTATACGCCGTTCCTCTATACCGAGCTGGGCGGCACGCAGGAGGTGTGCGGCGCAACCTATCAGGGCGCGCGCAATATCTACTTCGCTGAGATGGCCTGTCCGGACGTGAAGCAGCTCAGCAGCACCGTGGTGTGGGATGCACGCGGCATCAGCAAGATGTTCGGCCTGCCTGCCGCCGCGCTGGCGATGTATATGACCGCAAAGCCGGAGCGTAAAGCCGTTGCGAAAGCCATTCTGATCCCGGCGGCGCTGACCTCGCTGCTGGTCGGCGTGACCGAGCCGATTGAGTTCTCCTTCCTGTTCGTCGCCCCGCTGCTGTTCGTGGTGCACGCGGTGCTGACCGGCATCGGCATGATGCTGTTCTCGCTGCTGGGCGTTCACGCCATCGGTGCCAACGGGATTATCGACTTCATCCTCTACAACCTGCCGCTCGGCACGGAGAAGTCCAACTGGCCGATGTACATCGTGGTCGGGCTGATCATGTTTGCTCTCTACTTCGTGGTGTTCCGCTTCCTGATCCTGCGCTTCAACATGAAAACGCCGGGCCGTGAAGATGAGGACCAGGAGACGCGCCTCTACAGCAAGCAGGAGTACCAGGCTAAAGGCAATAACGACGGGCTGGGCGAGTCCATCGTGGTGGGTCTGGGCGGTCGGGAAAACATTGAAGTGGTGGATAACTGCTACACCCGCTTACGCGTCACGGTGAAGGACGTCGCCATCATCGACGAGCCGCGGCTGAAGGAGACCGGCGCGAAAGGGATTATCAAACAAGGTAACAACGTTCAGGTGGTCTACGGGCTGCACGTCAAAAAAATGCGAGAAGCCGTTGAGACGTTTCTCTGAAAGGAGCTAAAGATGTTTACACCCCCATTTATCCTGTCGATTGCCGGCGGCGGTAGCACCTACACGCCGGGTATTGTGAAAAGCCTGATGGTGCGCCTCCAGGATTTCCCGCTGGCCGAAATTCGCCTTTACGATATCGACGAGGCGCGTCAGAACACCATTGCGCCCGTCGTCGAGAAGGTCATTCGCGACCACAGCCAGAGTATCAAATTTACCGTCACCAGTGACCCGGAAGTGGCCTTCAGCGGCGCGCATTTTGTCTTCGCCCAGATGCGCGTCGGCCAGTATAAAATGCGCGAGCAGGATGAGAAGATCCCGCTGCGTCACGGCGTGGTCGGCCAGGAAACGTGCGGACCCGGGGGTCTGGCGTACGGACTGCGCACGATCCTGCCGATGGTGGAGCTTATCGATCTGGTGGATCGCTACGCGCACGAGAAGGCCTGGATCGTGAACTACTCCAACCCGGCGGCGATCGTCGCGGAGGGCGTACGCCGCCTGCGCCCGAACGCGCGGGTGCTGAACATCTGTGATATGCCGGTAGCCGCGATGCGCAATATGGGGGCGATTCTGGGCGTCGAGCGCCACAAGCTCGAAGTCGACTACTTCGGCCTGAACCACTTCGGCTGGTTTACCCGCGTGCTGGTGGACGGCGAAGACAAGCTGCCCGAGCTGCGTAAGCATATCGCGAAGTTTGGCCTGCTGACGGAAGATGCGGCCAAAACCGACCCGCAGCATTCCGATCCCTCCTGGGTGAAGACCTGGCGCAACATTAAGCCGATTATGGACAACTTCCCGGAGTATCTGCCGAACCCGTATCTGCAGTATTACCTGATGCCGAACCAGATTGTGGCGCACCAGAACCCGGACTATACCCGCGCCAATGAAGTGATGGACGGGCGCGAGAAAAAGCTGTTCGCCGCCGCCGAAGAGTATCAACGCACCGGAATTTTACCGGATGCCTTCCACGTGGGCGTGCACGGCGAGTTTATCGTCGATGTCGCCCGCTCGCTGGCCTTTAACCTGCGAAGCCGCCATCTGGTGATGGTGGAAAACCGCGGCGCGATTACCAACCTGCCTTACGATGCCGTGGTGGAAGTACCCGCTTATATCACCTCCGAAGGCCCGGAACCGATTCGCGTCGGTCAGGTGCCGCTGTTCCATCAGACCCTTTTGCAACAGCAGCTCGCCTCGGAACAACTGCTGGTGGAGGCGACCATAGAAGGCAGCTATGAGAAAGCCCTGCAGGCATTCACCCTCAACCGCACCGTGCCGACCATGGAACATGCGAAAGCAATTCTGGATGAGATGATCGAGGCCAACCGCGACTACTGGCCTGCGCTGCAAAAAGCCTGGCAGGACGGCGAAACGGTGAAAAAATAGGGGCTTGCTCGCGAGTTGAACGTGGTTTGCTTGTCGGTGTCAGAAAAAACACCGACAATCCTTTTTTACGGAAAAGAATGGAGGCAACCCATGTCCACCTCATATTTTGTCGCCGCCGACTGGCTGATTGAGCACGGCGACGATCCGGAAGTTCAGATTATCGACGCGCGTATGGCCCCTCCGGGACAAGAGCATCGTGACGTGCCCGGTGAATACCGTGCCGGGCATCTGCCGGGTGCGGTATTTTTTGATATTGAAGCCCTCTCCGATCACACCTCTCCCCTGCCGCACATGCTGCCGCGCCCGGAAGCGTTTTCCGTGGCGATGCGCGAGCTGGGCATCAGCAAAGACAAACACCTCGTTGTCTATGATGAAGGTAACCTCTTCTCCGCACCGCGCGCGTGGTGGATGCTGAAGAACTTCGGTGTGGAAAAAGTGTCGATTCTGGCGGGCGGGCTGGCGGGCTGGAAGCGCGACGAGCTGCCGCTTCAGCAGGGTGACGTGACGCTGCCGGAAGGTGAATTCGACGCGACCTTTGACACCCATGTGGTAAAACGCCTGACCGACGTGCTGGTCGTGAGCCACGAAAAAACGGCGCAAATCGTCGATGCCCGTCCTGCTCCGCGCTTCAATGCCCAAGCGGATGAACCGCGTCCGGGGCTGAAGCGTGGACATATTCCGGGCGCGCTGAACGTGCCGTGGGGCGACCTGGTGTTTGAGGGCGAGCTGAAAACTACCGACGAGCTGCGCGCCATTTTTGACCGTGCTGGCGTGGATTTACATCGTCCGATTATTGCCAGCTGTGGCTCCGGTGTTACGGCCTGCGTGGTGATCCTGGCGCTCGCCACGCTCGGTGCGAACGACGTCACGCTCTACGACGGCGCCTGGAGCGAATGGGGTGCGCGAGACGATCTGCCTGTCGAACCCGCGAAATAATGGATAACCGCCTGGCCACGCTGTTAACGCGCGGGGCATCGCTGACCCGCGCGGAGTATCGCGTCCTCGCCCACCTCACGGAGCATCCGCTGCTGGTGGGCAACATCACGGTGCGAGAGCTTGCTCAGGCGACGTTTGTTTCTACCGCCACCATCATGCGGCTGTGCCAGAAGCTGGGGTTCAGCGGCTTTAGCGAGTTTATCTGGCACTGCAAGCAGCTGCTCTCCGACACGCCGCACATTGCCGTTCAGGGGCAATCGCGTCCTGAGCTCCCGGCGCTATTTAACCAGTTTATCGCCAACTATCAGCACACCTTTCAGTGGGTCACGCAGGAGAAGCGACAGCAGTTTGCCGATCTGCTGCGCCAGAAAGAGAGCTTCTTTCTCTACGGGGCTGGGTTTTCCTATCTCTTTGCGGAGTACCTGACCAAGAAGCTGCAGGTGTTGGGCAAAACGGCGTTTATCTCCGGGCCGGGGGACAGCAGGAATATTTTCCTCAGCAACGCCGCGCGCTATCAGGTGTTTATTGCCGTCTCGCGCAGTGGCGAAACGGAGCAGGTGCTGGATAAAGCGCGGATTGCCAAAAACGTCGGCATGACCATCGTCGCGTTTACCCGCGCCTCGGCCAACACGCTGGCGGAGATGGCCAACGTTCACTTTGCGCTCTATGACGAAGCGGTACACTACGCCGCCGAAGCCGCAGGGGTGACGTCGTTTGAGTCGAATCTGGTGCTGCTGATGGATTTACTGCTGCTGGAAGCAACGGGGTGACATTCACCCCGCCGTAATCAGATGATGCGGTTGGTTTTGAGATCGCGCAGGAAGCCGCCCCAGCGACGCTCGTAGAATGGGGTGATGTGCTCGGTAATAAAGTGGCTGATGCCCTTCTCACCGTTTTTCACCTGACAGATATCAATCGGCTCATCGCCCGGTAGCGTGTCGGTCGCCACGCTGCCCGCCGCCTGAACGATCTCGTCGAAATCGCCATCGGCTTCAATACCGATCAACAGCACCGGCTTTTCGTCCGCGCGCTCTTTGATGGAGCAGAGAAACGCGCGCCTGACGGGCTTGAGCGTTTTGAACAGCGTCGTCAGGGAATCAATCATCTGCGCGGGCGGCTCGGCCACCTCAGACAGCAGCAGCGTTTCGCCCCCTTCCAGCACTTCCTGGGTGCTGAGCGGGTTGCCCTCTTCACCTATCAGGTGGCTGATTTCACGCGGCGTGAACTCTTTCCCGGTCGGCAATTTAGCGTTGAGGAACAGCGTCTGGCCCAGCGTCATTTCAAACAGGGTACGCACCGGCATCACCACGAACGCCTGTTCGTCTTCAACCGCTTCCTGCAGGGCTTCCAGCGAGGTGAAGAACGGGATCACCGACGTGCCGTCGTCTTTCTCCCAGTGCAGCAGATCCAGCGCGCTGTCTTCGACAACCTGCTCACCTTCCGCCGCGGTGCCCGGCACCCAGACGGTGGATTCCAGCAGCGTGCGGAAAAAAGCCGGACGGTGGGCGGGCTCGGTCGCCGCCTGCTCCAGCAGGGTTTCTAATTCGTTTTTGGTGTCTGACATAGTTTGGCTACTTCAAAAAACGCCGGGTGGCGCTTCGCTTACCCGGCCTACAAAACCGTAGGCCCGTGCAAGCGCAGCGCCGCCGGGCAATATGATGACTCCGAAGGCGCGCGTAAGCGTAGCGCCACCCGGCTAAAAAGATTACTCAGCCGTCAGCAGGTTCGCCACGGTACGCACACCCAGACCGGTTGCGCCCGCAGACCACTGCTCAACCGCGGCTTTACGGTACGTTGCGGAGCAGTCGATGTGCAGCCAGCCTTCATGATAATTCTCAACGAAGTGAGACAGGAAGCCTGCCGCGGTGCTTGCGCCCGCAGGGTACGCCGCGCTGGCGGTATTGTTCAGCTCGGCAAAGTTGGACGGCAGCTGGCTGCGGTGGAACTCGGACAGCGGCAGACGCCAGAACGGTTCATTTTCAGCAGCGGCGCTTGCCAGCAGGCGAGCGGCCAGCTTGTCGTCGAAGCTGAACAGCGCATGGTAGTCGTTACCCAGCGCGGTTTTCGCCGCGCCGGTCAGGGTCGCCATATCGATAATCAGCTCTGGCTTCTGGGCAGACGCGTCGATCAGGCCATCGGCCAGCACCAGACGGCCTTCGGCGTCGGTGTTCATCACTTCGACGTTTTTGCCGTTGCGATAGCGAATGATGTCGCCCAGCTTGAAGGCATTACCGCTCACCATGTTGTCCGCGCAGCACAGGTACAGCTTCACCCGCTTGTTCAGACCGCGGGTAATCGCAAACGCCAGCGCGCCGGTGATGGTGGCCGCGCCGCCCATGTCGGACTTCATGGAGTCCATGAACGCGCTCTGCTTCAGGCTGTAGCCGCCGGTGTCGAAGGTGATACCTTTACCTACCAGGCAGGCAAAGACAGGAGCGTCTTTATTGCCGGTTGGGTTGTAGTCCAGCGCCAGCAGCACCGGTGGACGCTCAGAACCACGGCCCACGGTATGAATACCCATGTAGTTCTGCTCGCGCAGGTCTTCACCCTTGGTGATGCGGTAGGACATCTTGTCGCCCGCCACGCCGCACAGCAGGTCAACCGCGCGCTGCGCCAGCTGCTCAGGGCCTAACTCTTCCGCCGGGGCGTTGATGGTGTCGCGCACCCAGTCGATAATTTGCAGGCGGCTTTCCAGCTCTTTCTGACCGGCTTCGTCGAGGTTTGCCCACTCAATTTTGCGGGTGCCTTTCGGGCCTTTGTAGCCTGCCCAGAATGCCCAGCTGCGGTCGGTGTCCCAGCCTTCGCCTTCCAGGGAGACATGCTTAATGCCCAGGCCATCAATTTTACGCGCGGCGCGCTGGATCAGGCCCAAATCATCGTTGCCCGTCAGGTGCAGGGTAATACCGTCGTTGTTGATGCTGTAGCTGGCTTTCTCGCCCCAGCGCGCGTCGGCGGGCTGCGTAGAGAGCGTAATCTTCATCGCTTCGGTCATTTTATTTTTCCTTATTAGCAACTAGCAAACGGGCCGCCTGAAGGCAGCCCGTTTTGTTATTTATTCTGCTTCATCTAACCAGACTAACAGAATCGCCTCCAGAATTTTTTCATTGGATGCGTTTGGATCGTCGTCGAAATCTTCCAGATCGCAGATCCACTGATGCATGTCGGTGAATCGTACGGTCTTCGGATCGAGATCCGGGTTCGCGTCGTAGAGCGCTTCGCCGATTTCACGGCTGTCTGTCCACTTCAGTCCCATATCAATGCTCGCGTGCGTGGTTGATGGTGTAACGTGGGAATTCCACGACCAGATCTTCATCGGTCACCGCAGCCTGGCAGCTCAGGCGGCTGTCTGGCTCCAGACCCCATGCTTTATCCAGCATGTCGTCTTCGTCTTCGGTGCTCTCGGCGAGAGAGTCAAAACCTTCACGCACGATGCAGTGGCAGGTGGTGCAGGCACAGGATTTTTCACAGGCGTGTTCCACTTCGATACCTGCACGCAGGGCAACATCGAGAATGGTTTCGCCGGTCTTCGCTTCCAGAACAGCGCCATCCGGACAGAGGTCCGCATGAGGCAAAATTACAATCTTTGGCATATTAAACCTCGTCCACGGACTGGCCTTTCAGCGCGACGCGGACAGATTTGTCCATGCGGCGAGCAGCAAAGTCCTGGGTTTGTTTATCAACGTTTTTAATGGCTTCTTCTATTGCGTCAGCGTCATTGCCTTCAGCGACCACGCTTAAGCGCGCGGCCGCTTCGTCAATTACCTGACGCTCAGCGGCGCTGAGCAGCGCGGCGTCGGCAGCGAGCGCGCCGGTCAGGCTTTCCAGCACGCGTGCGGCTTCCACTTTTTGTTCCGCCAGCATACGCGCCTTCACATCCTGCTCGGCGTAGCTCATTGAGTCCTGAATCATAGAGGCGATTTCGCCATCGGTCAGGCCGTAGGACGGCTTCACCTGGATGGACGATTCCACGCCGGTGGATTTTTCCATCGCCGTGACGCTCAGCAGACCGTCGGCATCCACCTGGAAGGTAACGCGAATGTGCGCCCCGCCCGCAGGTAGCGCCGGAATTCCGCGCAGCGCAAAGCGCGCCAGAGAACGGCAGTCCTGCACCAGCTCGCGTTCGCCCTGCATTACGTGGATGGACATCGCGGTCTGGCCGTCTTTAAAGGTGGTGAACTCCTGTGCGCGCGCCACCGGAATGGTGGTGTTACGCGGGATCACTTTCTCCACCAGGCCGCCCATGGTTTCTAACCCCAGCGACAGCGGGATGACGTCCAGCAGCAGCATTTCGCTGTCCGGCTTGTTGCCGACCAGAATATCGGCCTGGATTGCGGCGCCCACGGCAACCACTTTGTCCGGGTCGATGGAAGTCAGCGGCGTGCGGCCAAAAAATTCGCCCACGCGCTCGCGCACCAGCGGCACGCGGGTCGAACCGCCTACCATGACCACTTCCAGCACCTCGTTAGCCTCAACGCCCGCATCTTTCAATGCGCGACGGCAGGCCAGCAGGGTGCGTTTCACCAGCGGGGCAATCAGATCGCTGAACTGGTCGCGGGTGATGTCACCCTGCCAGCCCGCAACGTTTACGGTAACCGTCTGCGCATCGCTCAGGGCGATTTTGGCGTCAATAGCCGCATCCAGCAGCTCGCGCTGTACGCGCGCATCGCTGCGATCGCTGATGCCCGCCTGCTCGCGAATGTAGTCCGCCAGCAGATGGTCGAAGTCATCGCCACCCAGCGCGGAATCCCCGCCGGTCGCCAGCACTTCAAATACCCCACGGCTCAGGCGCAGGATTGAAATATCAAAGGTACCGCCGCCGAGATCGTAAACCGCAATGACCCCTTCCTGACCGGAGTCGAGGCCGTAGGCAATCGCCGCCGCCGTCGGTTCGTTCAGCAGACGCAGCACATGCAGGCCCGCCAGACGCGCGGCGTCTTTGGTGCCCTGACGCTGTGCATCGTCAAAGTAGGCAGGAACGGTGATCACCACGCCGTCCAGATCGCCACCGAGCGTTGCCGTAGCGCGCTCCGCCAGCGCTTTGAGAATGTCAGCAGAAACACGAATCGGGTTCAGCAGACCGGCCGCGGTCGCGATCATCGGCAGGCCGTTTTCACTGGCCTGCAGCTGATACGGCAGATGCGGGTAGCGGGTCTGAATATCGGCCAGCGAGCGGCCCATCATGCGCTTGACGGAGCTGATGGTGTTGGCCGGATCGCGCGCGGCGTTGGCGCGGGCGTCATAGCCGACCGCGTGACCCTGCTGCTGGTAGTGGACCACGGAAGGCAGCAGATGGCGGCCCTGCTCGTCAGCCAGCGTTTCCGCCTGGCCGCTACGCACGGTCGCCACGAGGGAATTGGTGGTGCCCAGATCGATACCCACCGCCAGACGACGCTGGTGCGGTGCGGCACTTAAGCCAGGCTCACTAATTTGTAATAAGGCCATAATTGCTTCCGAAATTAAAAATCGAGCAGCTTTTCTTCGAGTTGTTCAGCACTGCTTCGCAGTTTATCGAGAAAACGGAGTTTGCGCACAGTATCTGCCGCCACGTCCCAGGTCTCGTTGTTCAGTTGCTCCACCATCTGCTGATGGCGGGTATCGAACATGCCCTTCACGCGCGTAATAAAGCTTTCCAGACGCGCTTCGTCTTTGGCCTGTTCAATCTCATCGAGCTCTTCACGAAGCTCCAGCTGCTCCATCAGAAATGCCGTGTCGCGCACGGTGTGCTGTTCGCTCGCCAGATCAAAACCGTGGAGCGAGAGCAGATACTCAGCGCGCGCCAGCGGATGGCGCAGCGTCTGCCAGGCCTGGTTGATGGTCGCAGAGTGCGATACCGCAGCCAGCTGTTCTGCCTGAGTACCGCTCGCGAATTTGTCCGGATGGTACTGACGCTGAAGATCCTGAAAGCGGATCGTCAGCGCCAGGAGATCAATCGGGTATTGAGCGGGAAGTCCGAAGAGAGTGAAGTAATCCATAACAATCTCAGGGGTAGCCTGTTATAACAAACCCCACGCGCAGCGGGTACGCCACGGTGGGGTTTCGGATGACGCGCGGTTAAACGTGGAAGCTTTCGCCGCAACCACACTCGTCTTTGACGTTCGGGTTCGTGAATTTAAACCCTTCGTTCAGGCCTTCTTTAACGAAGTCCAGCTGAGTGCCGTTGAGGAATTGCAGGCTTTTGCCATCGACCACCACCTTCACGCCCTTGTCTTCAAACACGGTGTCGTCAGACGCCGGTTCATCAACAAACTCCAGTACGTAAGCCATACCAGAACAGCCGGAGGTACGTACGCCCAGTCGCAGGCCAAAGCCTTTACCACGGTTCGCCAGAAAAGAGCTTACTCGCGCGGCAGCGCTGTCGCTAAGGGTAATCGACATACTCAAACCTCAATTATTTTGCTTCACGTTTGCTTTTGTAATCCGCAATGGCGGCTTTGATCGCGTCTTCTGCCAGAATTGAGCAGTGAATTTTCACCGGTGGCAGTTCGAGTTCTTCAGCAATATCCGTGTTCTTGATTGCCTGTGCTTCGTCCAGAGACTTGCCCTTCACCCATTCGGTGACCAGGGAGCTGGACGCGATAGCAGAACCGCAGCCGTAGGTCTTGAAACGCGCGTCTTCAATGATACCTTCATTGTTGACTTTAATCTGCAACTTCATCACGTCGCCACACGCCGGCGCACCGACCATGCCGCTACCAACAGATTCGTCGCTGTTGTCAAAAGAGCCAACGTTGCGTGGGTTTTCGTAATGATCGATGACTTTTTCGCTGTATGCCATGATTGAATTCTCCTTATGTACCGATTAGTGATGTGACCATTCAATGCTGTTCAGATCCACGCCCTGCTTGAACATTTCCCACAGTGGAGAAAGGTCGCGCAGACGGCCAATGGAGTTGCGAACCAGCTTGATGGTGTAGTCAATCTCTTCTTCGGTAGTGAAACGACCTAAAGAGAAACGGATAGAGCTGTGTGCCAGCTCGTCAGTCATACCCAGCGCGCGCAGCACGTAGGATGGCTCAAGGCTTGCAGAAGTACAGGCAGAACCGGAAGAAACGGCCAGGTCTTTCAGCGCCATAATCAGCGATTCGCCTTCAACATAGTTGAAGCTGACGTTGAGGATGTTCGGAGCGCCCTGCTCGAGATCGCCGTTCAGATACACTTCTTCCATATCTTTCACGCCGTCCCACAGACGGTTACGCAGCGTACGCAGGCGCGCCATCTCGGTTTCCATCTCTTCTTTTGCAATGCGGTAGGCTTCGCCCATGCCCACGATCTGGTGAACAGGCAGCGTACCGGAACGCATGCCGCGCTCGTGACCACCGCCGTGCATCTGTGCTTCGATGCGGATACGTGGCTTACGACGAACGTACAGCGCGCCAATCCCTTTCGGGCCATAGATTTTGTGGCCGGAGAAGGACATCAGGTCTACTTTCAGCTGGCTCAGGTCGATAGGCAGTTTGCCCACGCTCTGGGTCGCGTCTACGTGGTAGATGATACCGCGCGCGCGGCACATTTCGCCGATGGTCGCGATGTCCTGCACCACGCCGATTTCGTTGTTGACGTGCATGATGGAGACCAGAATGGTGTCATCACGCATAGCCGCTTCGAGCTCTTTCAGGTCGATGATGCCGTTGCTCTGTGGCGCCAGGTAGGTGACTTCATACCCTTCACGCTCCAGCTGACGGCAGGTGTCCAGCACGGCTTTGTGTTCGGTTTTGCTGGTGATGATGTGCTTGCCTTTTTTCTGATAAAAGTTAGCTGCACCTTTGATCGCCAGGTTGTCGGATTCGGTCGCACCGGAGGTGAAAACAATCTCACGCGGGTCGGCACCCACCAGGTCAGCAATCTGATTACGGGCGATATCAACCGCCTCTTCAGCATGCCAGCCAAAACGGTGTGAACGGGAAGCTGGGTTACCAAAGTTTCCGTCCAGGGTCAGACACTGCATCATTTTCTCGGCAACACGCGGGTCCACCGGCGTGGTTGCGGAGTAATCGAGATAAATCGGTAATTTCATTGCTCTTTAAACTCCGTACATCGCTTCAATGCAAGGAATCAGGCAACCGGCTGGATGTACGACCGAGTACACGGGGCGAGTCTTCGCCCCGGCCTGATTCTGAAATACTTATCGTTTTATTACGCGCGCAGTTTGACGTCGATAGCGTCCTGCGCGCGGGTGCTGCGTTGGGAATCCTGACTGTGCTGACGACCAGAGACATCCAGAACTTCCTGGTTATTGACCAGTTCACCCAGGGTGATGTTGTTCAGGAAGCCGGTGAGACGGTCGCTCAGATCGCGCCACAGCGCGTGGGTCAGGCATTTGTCGCCGCCCTGGCAGCCGCCTTTACCCTGGCAACGGGTCGCGTCAACGGATTCGTCAACTGCGCTAATCACTTCACCAACTGCAATACTGCCCGCGTCTTTACCCAGCAGATAACCGCCGCCTGGGCCACGAACGCTGGAAACCAGTCCATTTTTACGCAGTCTGGAGAACAGCTGTTCCAGATAAGAGAGGGAGATCCCTTGTCGTTCAGAAATATCAGCCAACGGAACCGGGCCCGCTTCGGAGTTGAGCGCAACGTCCAGCATCGCGGTCACGGCATAACGCCCTTTAGATGTCAGTCTCATGTCTTACTTAACCTCAAACTCGCCCCTGCCCGGGGTTTTTTATAGTAAAATGGGGTATTGCATAGCAGGGCCAAGTCTGACATTCCTGACTAAAATGGTCAACTATTTACTTGACTGTTTTAGTCAGGTATTTAACCTTCTGTGCCTTCATAATACAGGTGCGGCCTGATGCCCTCACCCCGCCCCTCTCCCACAGGGAGAGGGAGAAAACAAACCGGCACTACTCTTTATTCTTCTGCTCAATCGACGCCAGAATCCCGCGCAGGATGTTCAGCTCCTGGCTTTCCGGACGCGCGCGGGTAAACATACGGCGCAGCTTGTTCATTACCTGGCCCGGGTGGCCTTCACGGATAAAGCCGGTTGAGAGCAGCGTCTGCTCCAGGTGACCGTAGAAACGCTCAAGGTCGTCCACCAGCGGGTAAGCCGTCTCTTCTTTCGGCTCGACCTCTTTTTCCTGCGTTGCCAGCCACGCCATACGGACTTCATAAGCGATAACCTGCACCGCCATCGCCAGGTTCAGCGAGCTGTACTCCGGGTTTGCCGCAATCGCGACGTGATAATGGCACTTCTGCAGCTCATCGTTGGTCAGGCCAACGCGCTCGCGGCCAAACACCAGCGCAACCGGCGCCTGTTCTGCCTCCGCGACACTTTTCAGGCCGCATTCACGCGGATCGAGCATTGGCCACGGCAGCGTGCGCGAACGCGCGCTGGTACCCACAACGAGGCTGCAGCCGGCCAGCGCTTCGTCAAGGGTATCGACGATCTGGGCATTACCGATCACGTCGCTGGCCCCGGCCGCCAGCGCGATAGCCTGCGAGTCGGGTTTCACCAGCGGGTTAACCAGCCACAGGTTCGTTAAGCCCATGGTTTTCATAGCGCGGGCAACGGAGCCCATGTTGCCGGTATGCGATGTTTCGACCAGCACGATTCGAATGTTTTGCAGCATAATTTTTAATATCTGAATTCAGCGTCTGAAGAATATTCGGGCATATTATCATAAACGGGAGACATAATCCGATCCCGCTGCTATACTCTGCGCCGATTTTCCTGTTCTTTAACATCCAGTGAGAGAGACCGATGCATCCGATGCTGACCATCGCCGTGCGCGCAGCGCGCAAGGCGGGTAATGTAATTGCCAAACACTACGAAACGCCAGACTCCGTAGAAACCAGCCAGAAAGGCAGCAATGATTTCGTGACTAACGTCGATAAAGCCGCAGAAGCGATTATTATCGAAACGATCCGCAAATCTTACCCACAGCACACCATCATCACCGAAGAAAGCGGTGAACATGAAGGTACCGATCAGGATGTTCAATGGGTTATCGATCCACTGGATGGCACCACCAACTTCGTCAAACGCCTGCCACACTTCTCTGTGTCTATCGCAGTACGCATTAAAGGCCGTACTGAAGTCGCCGTTGTGTACGATCCAATGCGTAACGAACTGTTCACCGCGACCCGCGGTCAGGGCGCACAGCTGAACGGCTACCGTCTGCGCTGCAGCAACGCACGCGATCTGGACGGCACCATCCTGGCGACCGGTTTCCCGTTCAAGGCAAAACAGCACGCGACCACCTATATGAATATCCTGGGCAAACTGTTCACCGAATGCGCGGACTTCCGTCGCACCGGTTCTGCTGCGCTGGATCTGGCCTACGTTGCCACCGGCCGCGTTGACGGTTACTTCGAACTCTCACTGAAGCCATGGGATTTTGCAGCGGGCGAGCTGATCGCACGTGAAGCAGGCGCCATTGTTTGCGACTTCACCGGCGGCCATAACTATCTGTCTACCGGCAACATCGTTGCGGGTAACCCACGCGTTGTTAAAGCCATGCTGGCAAACATGCGTGATGAACTGAGCGATGCGCTGAAGCGTTAATCCCGGTAATTCCCTCTCCCTGTGGGAGAGGGAATTGAAACTAAAAAGGCCGCAATCCCCTTCCCACCGGCACCGCACTCATCCACATCGTTACCGCCGCTACCAGCAGAATCACCCCGCCCGCCAGCGCGAGCGTTGTCCAGCCAACCTGCCGCCACAGCACCGGCGTTTTATTACCGCTGAGTTTGACCGCCAGCTGACGGAAGCTGTGTACCAGCAGCGCTAAAGACGAAATGGTGAGAGAGGTTCCTGCCGCCATCGCCAGCGCGGACAGCATGCCCCAGCCGAACACGCCGATCACCTTACTGAACAGCAGCACCATGATGGCACCCGAACACGGGCGCATGCCCATAGAGAGAACAATCACCAACCGCGCGCGCCAGTCGTCACCGTTCTGTAATTGTTCCTGCGTGGGCAAATGCTGATGCCCGCAGCCGCAGTTTTCATCATGAACGTGGTGCGGCGTAAAGGTTTTGAATTTCGGCTTTTGCAGCAGCACGCGCAGCTTTTTGAGCGCCCGCCAGCAGAGGATCAGCCCCAGCAGGCCCACCAGCGCATAGCTCCCTTTTTCAAGCCAGAAGCTGCTCATGTGCAGCTGGCGCGCCGGAAGCTGCAAAAGTGAAAGCACAACAACGACCAGCGCAATCGCCACGCCGCCCTGCAGCAGCGAGGAGGCCAGCGTCAGGCCGATACTCGATTTGAGCTTTGACGGATGGGTAGCAAGCCAGGTGGTAATGACGATTTTGCCGTGCCCCGGCCCCAGGGCGTGCAGAACGCCATAGACAAAACTGAACGCCAGCAGGGAACCACCCGCTTTGGTCGGGTTCTCCGCCACCGCCTTCAGCAGACCGCTCATCTGCTGGTTGACCTCACGCTGCCAGATAATGCTTTTCATCATGACCTGCGGCCAGGCCTGCCACAGCCACAGCGCACCGCCAGTTGCTAACAGTAAAAAGAGCGCCAGCGGCCAGAGGTGCAGCCAGCGGCGCGGTTTCCGAACCGGAGAGGAGATCACTGACATTGTAACGTCACCTCCTGCGCAAACTGTTTACCCAATTCCATATCCTCGGGTGGGGCATCTTCTTTATCAAGCGAGACCGCAAAGTTCAGCGTCTCTTCGCTCGGTTTCGGGGTGTGTACGCCAATTTTGCAGCTTTTTTGCAGCGCGTCCGGCAGCCGTACGTCGCTGTCTTTGTCATAGCGCATGTCAACATAGTAGGTAGGGTCAAAGGTGGAAAAGCGGTACGTTTGCCCCGCCAGCGGCTGCGGATGCGCCAGCGGAAGCACAAACGTCAGCACCGCCTGGTGCCCGTCACGCGTCATCCCGTATTCCGTGGGTCGGTTCAGAAATTTGACCTTTTGCCCGTTGTGCCAGAACTCGGTGAAGTAGTGCTGACCGAGCACGTTGGCCATTACTTCCGCCGCCAGCTTTTTCCAGATTTCATCGCCGGGCTTCGCATTTCCCGCATCATAGAGCAGATCGGCCGAGGTGATTTCATCCATCGTCCAGCGCATTTTCAGGCCGCTCAATTGCGTGCCGTCGGTGACCAGCTCGGTTTTGAGGTCGATAAAGCTGTGAGGGTGTGCGCTGGCGGTTAAGCTGATAACCGCCAAAAATAACGCCATCGCACTTTGTTTAACTGTTTGCATCAATTCCTCACGTCAAAAATTCTGTGATGTCCCCCAGCAATCCTGAGTGAAAGGCCTGCCGGCGCGCTTTTCAGCACTCATCCTTTAGCTATTCTTATCAAACATTCACACTGGATACCCGACAGATGATGACGACGCTTGAAATTCCATCTGTGCTTTCCAGTTCGCAGCGCCGCTGCCAGGTGCTTTTAATGCTTTACCTGCCCGATGCTGCCGTCACCGCACAGAGCATAATCGCTGCCAACGGCGTGGACGACGCGATGGCACGGCAAGATATAGCCGAGACGCGCGATGAAATCCAGCGCTATCACCGGCTGGATATCGTTACGCACCACGACGGCTGCTACCGGATTGAAGGCACAGCCCTGAATCAGCGTTTATGCCTGCTGCACTGGCTGCGCCGGGCGCTGCGGCTTTGCCCGCAGTTCGTCTCGCACCAGTTTACCCCCGCATTAAAAACCGCGCTTAAACAACACGGCATTGCGCGTCCGCTTTACGACGATGCGAACCTGCGGGCGCTGATCGGCTTCTGCTCACGCAAGCTCCAGCGCCAGTTTGAATGTCGTGACGTCCAGTTTTTACAGCTCTATCTGCAATACTGTCTTATTCAGCACCAGCTCGGGAATACGCCGCAGTTTTCCCACGTTCAGCGCAGCTGGACCCAGTCGAGAGGGGAGTATTTTACGGCCCAGGAGATCGTGCGCCACTGGAGACGGCGCGTCCCGCAGGGTGCCCACGGGGATGAACAGCTGTTTCTGGCGCTGCTGTTTATGATGCTCCGCACGCCCGATCCGGTGCTTGATAAGCACCAGCAGGATCAGCGTCTACGTCGGGCCATCGTGCGCATGGTGGCCCGCTTTCGTTCCCAGACCGGGATGAACTTCAGCGACGAGCAGGGGCTGACCGATCAGCTGTATATCCATCTGGCTCAGGCGCTGGACCGTTCGCTGTTTGAGATCGGCATCGACAATAACCTGCCGGAGGAGATCCACCGCCTTTATCCCCGACTGTTACGCACCACGAAAGAGGCGCTGTTTGAGCTGGAGGCGGAATTTGGGCTACGTTTTTCCGATGAAGAGATGAGCCTCGTGGCGGTGATTTTTGGTGCCTGGCTGATGCAGGAGACTGACCTGCATGAAAAACAGGTGATCCTGCTGACGGGAGACGATAAAGCCAGCGAGGAGCGGATTGAACAGCAGCTTCGCGAGCTGACGCTGCTGCCACTCAACATTCGCTACCTGACGCTGCAGGCCTTTCAGAAAGAGGGGGCGCCGCGCGAAGCCGCGCTGGTTATCACCCCCTACCCTACGGCCCTGCCGCTGTTCTCGCCGCCGTTGATTCATGCCGTTGAGACATTGAACGCGCAGCAGCAAGAACATATTCGCGCCATGCTGGAATCATAGCGACGCGCGGGCGGCCACTTTAGGGCGAACAACGATGGCGGGCAAGGCGACCAGCGCCATCACCCAGAAGACGCCGTGCCCCAGATGCTGATAGAGGAACCCCGCAAACACCGTCATGATCGCGATACTGCCCCCCATTGCCACTGCCGAATAGACGGCCTGCAGACGAATCACGTCCCCGCCCTCGCGCGCTGCGATATAGCGCATCGCCGCCAGATGGCACACGGTAAAGGTGCCGCAGTGAAGAATTTGCGCCACAATCAGCCACGGCAGATCGGTCGTCCAGCCCATAATCCCCCAGCGCGCCACCCCACACACGGCGGAAAGCAGCAGCAGGTCACGCGCGCCAAAACGACGGAACAGTTTTTTGCTCAGGGCAAAGATAATGACTTCGGCCACCACGCCCAGCGACCATAGATAGCCCACAGCGGAAGCGGAATACCCTGCCCCCTGCCAGTAGATGGCGCTGAAGCCATAATACGCCGCATGCGCCCCCTGAAGGAGGCACACGCACGCCAGAAAACGCCAGCTCTGTGCGACCAGGCTCCGCCATGCGGGCCAGCCGGCGCTCTCCTGATGGCGGCTTTCCCCTTGCGGCATCACCGACGGTCGCAGCAGCATACCCAGCAGCATCGAGGCAATACCGATGCTCAGCAGGGCAAGAATGGCGCGATAATCGTAAAGGCTGACCAGTTTGCCCACCAGCGCCGAGCCAATCACAAAGGCGATAGAGCCCCACAGGCGCACGCGACCATAGTCCATGGTGATCTGCTTTTGCCAGGTGTTCGCCAGGGCATCCGTCAGCGGCACCAGCGGTGAGAAGAACAGGTTAAAGCCGACCATTACCACCATCAGCCAGGCAAACTGGTGGCTGACCCAGAAGCAGGCCACAAAGACCAGGGTCAACAGAGCAAGAATGCGCACGGCCTTGATCAGTAAGGAGGGATCGCTGACGCGCGGGGCAATCAGCAGGCTGCCGAGGAAACGCGCCACCAGCCCGGCCCCCAGCAGGACGCCGATGGTCTCGGGCGTCAGGCCGATACCCTTGAGCCAGACGCTCCAGAAGGGCAGAAAAATGCCGTAGCTAAAGAAATAGGTGAAATAACTGAGCGCCAGCCAGCGCGTGGAATGCAAGACCATGAATCCCTCCCGAAATCGAGGCCATAGTCTGGCGAGAATATAAAAATTAAGCAAGTAGATAGCCTGCTATAAATTAACGAAAAATTAACATCTTGTGCAGTCGCCTGGCTTATGGCAGGGAATGGAAATATGTATTACGTTTAAATTACTCCACTTGCAGAGGTTTTCTGCCATGAACTCACTACGTTATCTCGATTTCGGTCAGTCGCGTCACCTGCTGCTGTTGATCGGCCGCATCGCACTTGTCGTGCTGTTTATTATCTTTGGTTATCCAAAACTGACGGGATTTAGCGGCACCGTACAATACATGACCTCGCTGGGGACGCCGATGCCCATGCTGGCGGCCATTATTGCGGTGGTGATGGAAGTACCTGCCGCCATTCTGATCGTACTGGGCTTTTTCACCCGTCCTCTCGCGGTACTGTTTGTGTTCTACACCCTCGGAACGGCGGTAATTGGCCATCACTACTGGGATATGACCGGTGATGCGGTCGTACCGAATATGATTAACTTCTACAAGAATATCAGTATTGCTGGCGCCTTTATTTTGCTGGCGATTGTTGGTCCCGGCGCGATTTCCCTTGACCGGCGTTAAGCCATAAAAAAAGGCCGCAAGCGCGGCCTTTTTTATTTCTGCAAAGCAGAGGAATTATGCGTATACCGGGAAGCGTGCGCAGATATCCAGAACTTTACCTTTGACGCGCTCGATAACCGCTTCGTCATTGATGTTGTCCAGAACGTCACACATCCAGCCAGCCAGCTCTTTCACTTCCGCTTCTTTGAAGCCGCGGCGAGTCACGGCCGGAGAACCGATACGGATACCGGAGGTCACGAACGGGCTCTTCGGATCGTTTGGCACGCTGTTTTTGTTCACGGTGATGTTGGCGCGGCCCAGGGCAGCGTCAGCTTCTTTACCGGTCAGGTTCTTATCAACCAGATCCAGCAGGAACAGGTGGTTTTCAGTACCGCCGGATACCACTTTGTAGCCACGGTTCAGGAACACTTCCACCATCGCTTTGGCGTTCTTAGCAACCTGCTGCTGATAAACCTTGAACTCAGGCTCCATCGCTTCTTTCAGCGCTACCGCTTTTGCCGCGATAACGTGCATCAGTGGGCCACCCTGCGCGCTTGGGAACACCGCGGAGTTCAGTTTTTTGTACAGCTCTTCGTCACCGCCTTTCGCCAGGATCAGGCCACCGCGTGGACCCGCCAGGGTTTTGTGGGTGGTGGTGGTCACAACGTGAGCGTGCGGAACCGGGTTCGGGTAAACGCCTGCGGCGATCAGACCCGCAACGTGCGCCATATCAACGAACAGGTAAGCACCGATGCTGTCTGCGATTTCACGCATTTTTGCCCAGTCAACGATACCGGAGTAAGCGGAGAAGCCACCGATGATCATCTTCGGTTTGTGCTCTTTAGCCTGCTTCGCCATGTCTTCGTAGTCAATTTTACCGGACTCATCGATACCGTAAGGGATGATGTTGTACAGTTTGCCGGAGAAGTTAACCGGGGAGCCGTGAGTCAGGTGGCCGCCCTGCGCCAGGTTCATACCCAGAACGGTATCGCCCGGCTGCAGCAGCGCGGTGTAGACCGCGAAGTTAGCCTGAGAGCCAGAGTGCGGCTGCACGTTCGCGTAGTCAGCGCCAAAGAGTTCTTTCGCACGGTCGATAGCCAGCTGCTCAACGATATCAACGTACTCGCAACCGCCGTAATAGCGTTTGCCAGGGTAACCTTCAGCATATTTGTTGGTCAGCTGAGAACCCTGCGCCTGCATAACGCGCGGGCTGGTGTAGTTTTCGGAGGCGATCAGTTCGATGTGCTCTTCCTGACGTACTTTTTCCTGCTCCATAGCCTGCCACAGTTCGGCATCATAATCGGCAATGTTCATTTCACGCTTTAACATCCGCATCTCCTGACTCAGCTAACAAGTAAATTTTGGCCTGAAAAGGCAGTCCTGTTGGACGACGGGCAACAGTATAACTGATTAGTTCTGTGATAACAGGTCTTGACAAACGATTTTACGCAAACGTTTCCCTACCCGCCACGCAAGGGTTTGAGGAATAAAGCTCTCGCCCTTTCCAGCGGATTTCTTTTCAGGTTTGTGATGCATATTTTTCATCTTGCAAAGAACCATTTACAACGCAGGGGTATTTTTTATAAGATGCATTTAAAATACATCATTAAAGTGACATCAGAAGGACGCGCTCATGCTCGACGCTCAAACCATCGCTACCGTAAAAGCCACCATTCCTCTGCTGGTGGAAACCGGCCCTAAACTCACCGCCCATTTCTACGATCGCATGTTCACGCACAACCCGGAGCTCAAAGAGATATTCAACATGAGCAACCAGCGTAACGGCGATCAGCGTGAAGCGCTGTTCAACGCCATCGCGGCCTATGCCAGCAATATTGAAAACCTGGCTGCACTGCTGCCTGCGGTAGAAAAGATTGCGCAGAAACATACCAGCTTCCAGATCCAACCCGAGCAGTACAACATTGTGGGTGGCCACCTGCTGGCGACGCTGGACGAGATGTTCAACCCGGGCCAGGAGGTGCTGGACGCGTGGGGTAAAGCCTACGGCGTGCTGGCAAACGTGTTTATCAACCGTGAAGCACAGATCTACAGCGAAAACGCCAGCAAGAACGGCGGCTGGGAAGGCACGCGGGCGTTCCGCATCGTCGAGAAAACCCCGCGCAGCGCATTGATTACCTGCTTTGAGTTTGAGCCGGTGGACGGACAGCCGGTGGCCGATTACCAGCCAGGCCAGTATCTGGGCGTGTGGCTGAAGCCAGAAGGTTTCCCGCATCAGGAGATCCGCCAGTATTCTCTTACCCGCAAGCCAAACGGCAAAGGCTACCGCATTGCGGTGAAGCGTGAGGACGGCGGCCAGGTTTCCAGCTGGCTGCACAACGAAGCGAACGTGGGCGACGTGGTCCATCTGGCCGCGCCGGCGGGCGACTTCTTTATGGCCGTTGAAGCAAACACCCCGGTTACGCTGATCTCTGCGGGCGTCGGCCAAACGCCAATGCTGGCGATGCTCGATACGCTGGCAAAATCACACCACGGTGCGCAGGTAAACTGGTTCCACGCTGCGGAAAACGGCGACGTGCACGCCTTTACGGAGGAGGTGAAAACGCTCGGGGCGTCCCTGCCGCACTTCACCGCGCACACCTGGTATCGCCTGCCGACGGAGGCAGACCGCGCAGCTGCTGGCTTTGACAGCGAAGGTCTGATGAATTTAAGCCAGATGGAAGGGGCGTTTAGCGCGCCGGACATGCAGTTCTACGTCTGTGGGCCGGTGGCGTTTATGCAGTATGCCGCTCAGCAGCTGGTTGAGCTGGGCGTGAACAAAGACAGCATTCATTACGAGTGCTTCGGCCCGCATAAGGTGCTGTAATCGCCCGGCGGCGCTTCGCTTGCGCGGGCCTACGAAGAGTTTGTAGGCCGGGTAAGCGCAGCGCCACCCGGCAAGAACGTTAAATCGCGGCGTCGTCTTCTTCGCCGGTACGGATACGGATCACGCGCGCCACGTCAAAGACGAAGATTTTACCGTCGCCAATTTTGCCCGTCTGCGCGGTGCGGATGATGGTATCCACGCAGGTATCGACGATATCGTCGCTGACCACGATTTCAATTTTTACTTTCGGCAGAAAGTCGACCATGTACTCTGCGCCACGGTAAAGCTCGGTGTGGCCCTTCTGACGACCAAAACCTTTCACTTCCGTCACGGTCATCCCGGTGATGCCGACTTCCGCCAGCGCTTCACGCACATCATCCAGTTTGAAAGGTTTAATAATCGCATCAATCTTTTTCATGGTGGGTCCTTAAACTCTTGCCTGTAAGCTGCCTCGTAATCGATTGCTCACAGTACCATACGGCATTACTCTTTAAAATCGTTTGCTTCCAGCTCGTGGCGCGACAGCAGCTTGTAGAACTCGGTGCGGTTGCGTCCGGCCATGCGCGCGGCGTGGGTCACATTGCCTTTGGTGATCTGCAATAGCTTGCGCAGATAGTTGAGCTCAAACTGATTCCGCGCTTCGGCAAACGTCGGCAGCGCCGTGTTTTCCCCTTCCAGCGCCTGCTCCACCAGCGCGTCGCTGATGACCGGTGAAGAGGTCAGCGCCACGCACTGCTCAATCACATTGACCAGCTGACGCACGTTGCCCGGCCAGCTTGCGGCCATCAGCCGCTTCATTGCATCGGTGGAAAACGCGCGCACGAATGGTTTATGGCGATCGGCCGCCTGGCGCAAAAGGTGGTTCGCCAGCAGCGGAATGTCTTCCGCACGCTCCGCCAGCGCCGGGATCTTCAGGTTCACCACGTTCAGGCGGTAGTAGAGATCTTCACGAAACTCGTTGCGGGCCATCACTTTCGGCAGATCGCGGTGGGTGGCGGAAATAATTCGCACATTAATATCAATATCGCGGTTGCTGCCCAGCGGGCGAACTTTGCGCTCCTGCAGCACGCGCAGCAGCTTGACCTGCAGCGGCGCGGGCATATCGCCAATCTCGTCCAGGAACAGCGTGCCGCCTTCCGCGGCCTGGAACAGCCCTTCCCGGCTGCTTACCGCCCCGGTGAATGCCCCGCGGGCATGACCAAACAGTTCAGATTCAAGCAGCTGCTCCGGGAGCGCGCCGCAGTTAATCGCAATAAAGGCGTTCTTGCTGCGCGGGCTGGCGTTATGGATCGCCTGGGCCAGGATCTCTTTCCCGGTGCCGCTCTGGCCGTTGATGAGCACGCTGACGTCGGACTGCGCCACCATCCGGGCCTGTTCAAGCAGACGCAGCATCACGGGGCTGCGGGTGACGATAGGCTCCCGCCACGCTTCATCCCCCGCCGGGGCGGCATGTTCCAGCGCGCTGTCGATAGCCTTATACAGCGCGTCTTTGTCCACCGGCTTGGTCAGGAAGCTGAATACCCCCTGCTGCGTCGCGGCAACCGCATCCGGGATCGACCCGTGCGCGGTCAGGATAATCACCGGCATCCCCGGCTGCTGCTTCTGGATCTCCGCGAACAGCTGCAGGCCGTCCATTTCGTCCATCCGCAGGTCGCTTATCACCAGATCGATCTTCTCGCGGCTGAGGATCTTAAGCCCCTCGAGCCCGCTTTCCGCGGTCACGACGCTGTAACCTTCACTCACCAGACGCATGCCCAGCAGCTTTAACAGCCCGGGATCGTCATCCACCAGTAACAGATGGGCTGGTTTACGGCTCGTCATGCTTCACATCCTCTTGTTTCGGCGTATCGCTGTCCGGTGCCGCAGATGAACTCCCCGGCTGATATTTGCGCGACGAGAGCTGCCTTTCGATATCGGTCAGGTTTTCCAGCTTACGCGTTGTGGTATCGAGCTGCGTACGTAAATGTTGCTGCTGCTGACGCAGCGTATCAAGCTCGCTATCGGTTGACTGTTGCAGCTTGCTGTAGCGGGAGCGCTCTTCAGACAGCTGAAGCTGTAATGTCTGCCCATCGCGCCAGAGCTGGTATACCGGGCGTACCTGCACGGGAAGATTGACCACGAACGTGTCCAGTCGGGTCACGTTGGCGCGCCGTTCGACGGGGGTGATTTTCGCATCAGCCAGCAAAATGCCGCGCTTGAAAGCGTCCTGCCAGGTGTCGTCATCCAGCATCGCCGCCTTCGAGCGAGCGTCTACCGGGGCCAGACGCTGGGCGCAATCTACTCCACGCAGCCAGAACAGCGGGTTGCTTTCAACGTCATGACCTGACAGGTTCCAGATATCGTCACAGCGGGTTGAGAGGAAATCGGCCAGCTGGTTATCAGGCCATTTATCTTCTTGTTTATCGCTAATTGCACTTTGTGGCGCATGGGAAACACACCCTGCCAGAAATAAACAGGGCAGGCTCAGGCGAAGCGTGTTGCGGGAAAACACCGCGCGTACGGCGCGGGAAAAGACGTGTGACATACTCACCAGACATAGATTCATTTTATTGATTTTTCCGGCTCAGGGGCAGTTCAATACGGAAGCAAACATCCGAACGTTCATCCGTGGCAATGTTTAGCTCACCCTGCATGCGTCGTATGCAGTCCCGGGCGATGCTCAAGCCCAGACCACTGCCTTTCACCGCACCTTTCCGCTGATGACTCCCCTGGAAAAAGGGCTCGAAGATCATGGTTTTTTCGTCATCGGGGATCGGGGTGCCGGTGTTAGCGACGTCTATAAACACCCGGGAACCCTTCGTATAACTTCGGATATAAATGTTACCGGATTCAGTACCATAGTGCACCGCATTGGAATAAAGATTATCCAGCACGCTCATTAAGAGCATGGGTTCAGCGAGACAGGTCGGCGCATTTAGTTCTACACCGGTATGCATCATTTTAGCTCTTGCTGGCAAGCTATGGGCGGATATCACCATATCCACCAGCGGCTCAATCTCAACGTTTTCCAGAACGACCGCCCCGTCAGCCAGCTTGCGGTTGTAATCCAGCAGTTGCTCAATCAGCTTTTGCAGATTGCGACTGCTATTATCCAGGATCTCGACAATTTCTTTCTGTTCTGGCGTAAGGGGTCCTGCCACTTCGTCCGCCAGCAGCTCCGTCCCTTCGCGCATGCTGGCCAGCGGCGTTTTAAGCTCATGAGAGATATGGCGCAGGAACTGATGACGCTGTGATTCAAGCCACGCCAGGCGCTCGGACAGCCAGATAATGCGCTGGCCTACGGATCGCAGCTCGCGCGGACCTTTAAAGGCGACCGTATCTCCGAGCGATTTCCCTTCACCCAGGCGGTTGATCATCCGCTGAATGCCCTTCACCGGGCCGATGATCATGCGGGTAAAGAGCAGAACCAGCCCGAGGCTCACGAGGAACAGCACCAGCGCCTGCCAGCCGAAGAACTGGCCGCGCTCGGCAATCTCCTGCTGGAGCTGCTGGCCGCGAGAGAAAATCACCGTGCGCGTTGACTGCACCATCTCGGTGTTGGCGCTGGCAAAAGCTTCAAGACGCGCGGCGGCGGCGGCATCCGGGCCGCTGTTACTGCACTGTAGCTGCGCAAGATCGTTTAAATCCTGACGTAACGCCTGATAGAGCTTGTCGTCAGGCAATACGCCGGCGTGGGCGTCCAGCATTTCGCTGTAGCGCTTGCGCTGACTCTGATACACCTTTTCCAGCGTCCGATCGTCAAGCACGCAATACTGACGATAGCTACGTTCCATCTCCAGCGCGGCGTTGGTCATCGCTTCACTGCGTCTGGCGTCGATGAGCGTCGTGCGGTTGGTCAAAGCCGCCTGCGCGCTCAGCGCGTTCAGACTTTGCCACGCCTGCCAGGCAAGGATCAGCAGCGGCAGCAGGATCAGCAGGAAGGCCATCATGACAAGCTGTCGCAGGGAGCGGGGAAAAACGGGCCAGCGTTTCAACGCATTACTCTCTTAATGGGGGTTTACGCAGAGCGTAACTGAGTCTGCCCTTCAGATACAACAAAGCCGGGTAAAAACCCGGCTTTGTCATGGAATGAGGCGGTGCCTAACTCGACGTTTCGCCCTGGCCTGATAAAGCATCGCTATGATCAGTAGTTGGACGGCAGGCACCTTTTTGTGCGTCATTCGAAGTTTATGTAGCGCGTCCCGAAGGGGCTGACATAAGAAGGTGAATGAGCCACTGGTTAATATTATGCAACACCCGTGCCAGAACGCAAAACAAAATATTAACACATTGAAATATATAATTTTTACTCGTTTAACCGGTTAATTATCGGTTGAATGATTTCCAGGCTAAGTGTCGCTATTAAGCAACACCTTAACGGGAACCTTTACTGCCATATATAAATCAATAAGTTAAATGTCTCCTTTTGGAGACACTCAAACCAGAGGGTTGTCGCGATTTTGCGACAGAGACAAAAAAGCCCGGTAGCGCTCACGCTTACCGGGCCTGCAGGTGTTGCCTAAAACTTAACCCAGCTGTTTACGCGCGTTGCGGAAGATACGCATCCACGGGCTGTCCTCGCCCCAGTTTTCAGGGTGCCAGGAGTTGCTCACGGTGCGGAACACGCGTTCCGGGTGCGGCATCATGATGGTCGCACGACCGCTTTCGCTGGTCACCGCGGTAATACCGTTGGCGGAGCCGTTCGGGTTGGCCGGGTAGGTTTCCGTGACCTTGCCGAAGTTATCGACAAAGCGCAGCGCCACCAGACCTTTGCTCTCCAGCTGAGCCAGATGCGCGGCATCACGCACTTCTACCTGACCTTCGCCGTGGGAGACCGCGATTGGCATCTGTGAACCGACCATTCCCTGCAGCAGCAGAGACGGGCTTTGGGTCACTTCCACCAGGCTGAAGCGCGCTTCGAAGCGGTCAGACTGGTTACGCACAAAGCGCGGCCAGGCTTCGCTCCCCGGGATCAGTTCACGCAGGTTAGACATCATCTGACAACCGTTACACACGCCCAGCGCCAGCGTTTGCGGACGGTGGAAGAAGGTTTCGAACTCGTCGCGCACGCGGCTGTTGAACAGGATGGACTTCGCCCAGCCCTCGCCCGCGCCCAGCACGTCGCCGTAAGAGAAGCCGCCGCACGCCACCAGCGCCTGGAAATCTTCCAGACCGGTACGTCCGGCCAGCAGGTCGCTCATGTGGACATCGATAGCGTCAAAGCCCGCGCGGTGGAAGGCAGCCGCCATCTCAACGTGGGAGTTAACGCCCTGCTCGCGCAGCACGGCCACTTTCGGACGCGCGCCGGTCGCAATGTACGGCGCGGCGATGTCTTCGTTGATGTCGAAGGAGAGCTTCACGTTCAGGCCTGGATCCTGGTCATTGGCCTTCGCGTTGTGCTCCTGATCGGCACATTCCGGGTTATCACGCAGGCGCTGCATCTGCCAGGTGGTTTCCGCCCACCACATACGCAACGTGGTGCGGCTTTCGCTGAACACGGCGTGACCGTCAGCTTCAATGACGAAGCGGTCACCCTGAACGGCTTTACCCAGATAGTGCACGCAGTCTGCCAGACCGTGCTTCGCCAGAATCGCTTCAACCGCGTCGCGATCTGCCGCGCGCACCTGAATCACGGCGCCCAGCTCTTCGTTAAACAGCGCCGCCAGACGGTCTTCGCCCAGCGTTGCAATGTTGGCTTCAACCCCACAGTGGCCGGTGAAGGCCATCTCTGCCAGCGTCACCAGCAGGCCGCCGTCGGAACGGTCATGGTAGGCCAGCAGCTTACGCTGCGCTACCAGCGCCTGGATGGCGTCGTAGAAGCCTTTCAGCTGCGCCACATCGCGCACGTCGGCTGGCTTGTCGCCGAGCTGACGGTAAACCTGCGCCAGTGCGGTGGCACCCAGCGCGTTGTTGCCTTTACCCAGGTCAATCAGCAGCAGGGCGTTGTCTTCGGTGGAAAGCTGCGGCGTAACGGTATGACGCACGTCTTCCACGCGGGCAAACGCGGTAATCACCAGCGACAGCGGAGAGGTCATCTCGCGCTGCTCGTTACCTTCCTGCCAGCGGGTTTTCATCGACATGGAGTCTTTACCCACCGGAATGGTCAGGCCGAGAGCAGGACACAGCTCCTCGCCCACCGCCTTCACGGCTTCATACAGGCCTGCGTCTTCGCCAGGGTGACCGGCAGCGGCCATCCAGTTTGCGGAAAGCTTGATACGTTTGATGTCGCCAATCTGCGTCGCGGCGATGTTGGTCAGCGCTTCACCGACCGCCAGACGGGCAGAGGCCGCGAAGTCCAGCAGCGCCACCGGGGTACGTTCGCCCAGCGCCATCGCTTCGCCGTAGTAGCTGTCGAGGCTCGCGGTGGTCACGGCGCAGTTCGCCACCGGGATCTGCCACGGGCCAACCATCTGATCGCGCGATACCATACCGGTCACGGTGCGGTCGCCGATGGTCACCAGGAAGGTTTTCTCAGCGACTGCCGGCAGGTGCAGCACGCGATTAACGGCTTCAGCTACGGTAATGCCCTGGCGATCCAGCGCTTTGCCCGCCGCTTTACGGGTTGTTACGTCGCGGGTCATCTTCGGCGTTTTACCGAGCAGAACGTCGAGCGGCAGATCGATAGGCTGGTTGTCGAAATGGGTGTCGCTCAGAGTCAGGTGCTGCTCTTCGGTCGCTTCACCGATGACGGCATACGGCGCGCGCTCGCGGCGGCACAGCTCGTCAAACAGCGGAAGCTGGTCCGCGGCAACCGCCAGCACGTAGCGCTCCTGGGATTCGTTACACCAGATTTCCAGCGGGCTCATGCCCGGCTCATCGCTCAGGATATCGCGCAGGTTGAAACGACCACCGCGGCCGCCGTCGCTCACCAGCTCCGGCATGGCGTTAGACAGACCGCCCGCGCCCACGTCGTGGATGAAGAGGATCGGGTTAGCGTCGCCCAACTGCCAGCAGCGGTCGATCACTTCCTGGCAGCGACGCTCCATCTCAGGGTTGTCACGCTGCACGGAGGCGAAATCGAGATCCGCGTCAGACTGGCCGGAGGCCATAGAAGAGGCCGCTCCGCCGCCCAGACCGATATTCATCGCCGGGCCGCCGAGCACGATCAGCTTCGCGCCGACGACGATCTCGCCTTTCTGCACGTGATCGGCACGGATGTTGCCGATCCCGCCCGCCAGCATGATCGGTTTGTGGTAGCCGCGCAGCTCTTCGCCGTTGTGGCTGTCCACTTTCTCTTCATAGGTACGGAAGTAACCGTTCAGCGCCGGACGACCAAATTCGTTGTTAAACGCCGCGCCGCCCAGCGGGCCTTCGGTCATGATATCCAGCGCGGTCACAATGCGCTCTGGCTTGCCGAAATCTTCTTCCCACGGCTGTTCAAAGCCCGGGATACGCAGGTTGGAGACGGAGAAACCGACCAGACCCGCTTTTGGTTTTGCACCACGACCGGTCGCCCCTTCGTCGCGGATTTCACCGCCGGAGCCGGTCGCCGCACCCGGCCACGGGGAGATCGCGGTCGGGTGGTTGTGGGTTTCAACCTTCATCAGGATATGCGCGGGCTCCTGATGGAAGTCATAGCGCCCTGCTTCGCGATCGGCGAAGAAGCGGCCCACCTCGGAACCTTCCATCACCGCGGCGTTGTCTTTATAGGCAGACAGCACGTGGTCAGGGGTTTGCTCCATGGTGTTTTTGATCATTTTGAACAGCGACTTTGGCTGCTGTTCGCCGTCAATAATCCAGTCGGCGTTGAAAATCTTGTGGCGGCAGTGCTCAGAGTTTGCCTGCGCGAACATATAGAGTTCGATGTCGTTCGGGTTACGGTTGAGCTTAACAAACGCATCCTGCAGGTAGTCGATTTCGTCTTCTGCCAGCGCCAGGCCGAGACGCAGGTTGGCGTCAATCAGCGCCTGACGGCCCTGCCCCAGCAGGTCTACGCTCTGTACCGGCGCAGGCTGATGGTGAGAGAAAAGCTTCTGCGCGTCATCGAGAGAGGCAAATACGCTCTCCATCATGCGATCGTGCAGTTCAGCCGCAACCGCCTGCCACTGTGCTTCGCTAAGGGTAGAGGCTTCCACGTAGTACGCCACGCCGCGTTCCAGACGGTTAATCTGGCTCAGGCCACAGTTGTGGGCGATGTCGGTGGCTTTGGAAGACCAGGGGGAGATGGTGCCCGGACGAGGCGTCGCAAGGATCAGTTTGCCGGTTGGCGTATGGCTGCTCAGGCTTGGGCCATACTTGAGCAGGCGTTCCAGCTGTACGCGCTCCTCTGCATTCAGGGGGGCATTCAGGTCAGCAAAATGGACATACTCAGCGTAAATATTGCTTACCGGAAGGTCGGCCGCCTGAAAACGTGCCAGCAGTTTAGTGATACGGAAGGCAGACAGTGCAGGCGAACCACGCAGAATTTCCATCATAAGTCTCTCGTCTTCGAAGCGCCGGGGCGCTTACAGTGTGCGCAAGGGGGGAAAACGGGCGTCATTATAGAGAATCCTGAGCGCCGACGAAACCGTTTGCGTCGAAATAAAATTTGCACAGAGATTTAACAATAGATGTGACCAGTCTCTCTAATTGGTTGCCAAGTGGCGCAAGTTTACGCAAAATGCCGCTCATTCAATGGCAAACCTTATGATTAACATGGCTACAGCAGACTGAGGCAACCGGCGTCGCAGAGAATTAACTAATTGAAAAAATTAAAGATTAATTATCTGCTCATCGGCATTGTAACGTTGCTGCTGGCAGTGGCCCTCTGGCCTTCCATCCCCTGGTTCGGCAAAGCCGAAAACCGTATCGCCGCCATTCAGGAGCGGGGGGAATTGCGCGTCAGTACCCTCAACTCTCCGCTGATTTACAGCGACATCAACGGTAAAATCATTGGTCTGGATTACGAGCTGGCACAACAGTTCGCCGATTATCTTGGCGTGAAGCTTAAAATCACCGTCCGCCAGAATATCAACCAGCTGTTTGACGACCTCGATAACGACGATGCCGATATGCTTGCCGCCGGGCTGGTGTATAACAGCGAGCGCAGCAAAAACTACCAGCCAGGCCCGACCTACTACTCCGTTTCGCAGCAGCTGGTTTACCGCGTCGGGGGCCTGCGCCCGCGTTCGCTGGCCTCGATTGACGATCGGCAACTGACGATTGCGCCTGGCCACGTGGTGATTGACGATCTGCGTGAGCTCAAGGAGAAGAAATATCCCGACCTGAGCTGGACTGTGGATCCGAAACTCGGCACGACGGAGCTGCTGGAGCAGGTAAAAGACCAGAAAGTGCCCTACACCATCGCCGATTCGGTCGCGATCAGCCTGTTCCAGCGGGTGCATCCTGAAATCGCCGTGGCGCTGGACGTCACCGACGAGCAGCCTGTGACCTGGTTTAGCCAGCTTGATGACGATCAGACCTTCTCTGCCGCGATGCTTGATTTCTTCAACACCATCAATGAAGACGGTACCCTGGCGCGCCTGGAGGAGAAGTACCTCGGTCACGGTGACGACTTTGACTACGTTGACACCCGCAGCTTCCTGCGCGCGGTAGACAGCGTCCTGCCAGATCTGCAGCCGCTGTTCGAAAAATACGCCCAGGAGATTGACTGGAAACTGCTGGCGGCTATTTCGTATCAGGAATCCCACTGGGATACCCAGGCCACGTCTCCGACTGGCGTACGTGGTTTGATGATGTTAACCAAAAATACCGCGCTGAGCCTGGGCGTCAATGACCGTACCGATGCGGAACAGAGCATCAGCGGCGGCGCGCGCTACCTGCAGGATATGATGGCCAAAGTCCCGGAAACGGTGCCGGAAGAGGAGCGGATCTGGTTCGCGCTGGCGGCCTACAATATGGGCTACGCACATATGCTGGATGCGCGGGCGTTGACGGCCAAAACGAAAGGTAACCCGGACAGCTGGTCAGACGTTAAGCAGCGCCTGCCGCTGCTGAGCCAGAAGCCATGGTATAACAAGCTGACTTACGGCTACGCGCGCGGGCATGAAGCCTACGCCTACGTGGAAAATATCCGTAAATATCAAATTAGCCTGGTCGGGTATCTGCTGGAGAAAGAGAAAGAGGCAACGGAGGCCAAACAGCTGGCTCAAAGTTACCCGGTCGTGGCGCCGGACGAGCTTAATCGTCCGACAGCTTCAATTCTGCCTTTTGCTGCTTTTTCTGCTGACGGCGCATTCGAAAGAAATCGCTTAATAGCCCCGAACACTCTGGTGCAAGCACCCCGCCGATAGTCTTCACCTGGTGGTTCATCCCCGGGTGACCCAGCACGTCCATCAGCGAACCGGCCGCACCGGTTTTTTCATCCCGCGCACCGAAGACCAGAGTCCCGATCCGGCTGTGCACCATCGCGCCGGAGCACATCACGCACGGCTCCAGCGTCACATACAACGTAGTATCAAGCAGGCGATAGTTTTGCAGCACCAGACCGCCCTGGCGAAGCGCCATGATTTCGGCATGTGCAGTAGGATCGTGGCGGCCAATCGGACGGTTCCATCCTTCACCAATCACCTGGTTATTGTGGACCAGCACGGCGCCTACGGGCACTTCGCCCTCGTCCCAGGCACGCTGAGCCAGCGTCAGCGCATGGCGCATCCAGTATTCATGGTCGAGTTCAGGGTTGGACAACGGTTGATACTCCAGTCGAAAAGCGGGCGGCATTATACACGCCCATTATGGATAAGACTATTCGAGTTGCTGGAGTTCACCTGATGGCGTGACGCGCCAGCGATGCTGGCAAAAATAGAGCAGCGGGTTGTCCTGTTTACTGTCGCTGTAGCCGCTGTACAGGCGCAGCGGCGTACCGATGCGTTTCTCCAGCTGGACCACTTTTTCATGCCCCAGGCAGCGCAGGGTCAGCACCCAACCGCCGTAACCGCGGGCAACTTGCGTGGCAATAAGATTCACGCGCGGAAGCCAGGGGGTATCAAAATAGACCTGCTCCACCAGCGTCTGCGGGGAGCCGGTAATCAGCCAGATGTCGGCATCGTTCGCGTCGAGGTAGCCGGTCAGGCGCGCCTGCACCACCGGAAAGGCGGCGACGTGGCCACGGAACCAGTGCGCAAAATCCTTTTCGAGCTGTTTGAGGCGCGCTTCGCTGTGCCCAAAGGTACATCCCCACAGCAGCAGACTCATCGGCCATCGCGCCGCCCGGCCTTTCACCAGCAGCGCGATACCGATAACCGGTAAGAGCGGTAGCACGAGCAACGCATTCAGGGGCTGACGCCGCAGCAGGTAACGCATAAACGTACCAAACATATCCTGCTGATGCAGCGTTCCATCCAGGTCGAAAAAGACAACGCGACGCGCGTGATTTGCCAAACCTTACTCCTCTGGATCGTTGAAACCTAACAGCCAGGTAAACAGGAACCCGGCTATCACCGCTACTAAATAGCCTAACAGATAGAGCATCACTTTTCCGGTCACGATGGTTAATGCCAGCGGTAAACCGGAAAGCCCAAAGGTGATCACGGTGGCGACCTTCCAGTAGCTAATGAGCGCCCCGCCTACCGCGCCGCCCAGACAGGCGGCGAGGAACGGTTTACCCAGCGGCAGGGTAACGCCGAAAATCAGCGGCTCGCCAATACCGAGCAGGCCGACCGGGAGTGCGCCTTTAATCACTTTCTTCAATCGCGCGTTGCGGGTTTTCATCAGTACGGCAATCGCCGCGCCGACCTGCCCCACGCCCGCCATCGACAGGATAGGCAGCAGCGCGTTATAGCCGTGCGACTGCACCAGCTCGACGTGGATCGGCACCAGCCCCTGGTGCAGGCCGGTCAGCACCAGCGGCAGGAAGGTACCTGACAGCACCGCGCCCACTAACAGGCCGCCGCGATCAATCGCCAGCGACGCGCCGTGGGCGATGGCTTCAGAGATCCAACCGCCTAACGGCTGGAGGGCCACAATCGCTACGCTACCGGTAATCAGCGTGGTCAGCAGCGGGTTGAGGATAAGCTCAATCGAGCCGGGCAGAACCGCGCGCAGCCTTTTCTCGATCCAGCACATCAGGATGACCACCAGCAGCACGGCGATCACCCCACCGCGGCCCGGCTGGAGCGCCTCACCAAACAGCGTGATCTGCGCCAGCTGCGGGCTGGACAAGATGCCCGCCATCACGCCGCCCATGGCCAGCGATCCGCCAAACACCTTCGCGGTATTGACCCCGACGAGAATGTTCATGATGGCGAAAACAGCGCTACCGAAGATCCCGAGAATCCCCAGCAGGTTCGGATACTGCGTGGCGAAATCCCCCACAATATCCGGCCGCTTGAGAATATTGATGATCCCGGTGATCAGGCCTGAGGCAATAAACGCCGGGATCAGCGGAATGAAGACGTTTGCCAGCTGACGCAGCGCATCGCTCATCGGGGCTTTGTATTTGGCATTTGCCTGCGCTTTGGTGCGCTCCGCATCGTCAATCGACACGCTCGCGCTAACGCCCATCAGCGCCCGCATGGCATCGACAACCTGCGCCGCTTTCCCCGGCCCGACGATCAGCTGATGCTGCTGGCCCTGTTTCACGTAGCCGCTAACGCCGGACAGTTGCTTCAGGCGCGGCACGTCAAGCTGGTCGTCGTTATGCACCTCGACGCGCACGCGCGTCATGCAGTTTTCGAGACGCTGAATATTTTGTTCCCCACCGATCCCCTGCAGGATATCGCTGGCGAGCGCTGCTGTTTTGTCCATACAAGCCTCTGTTAGTTTTCTAATGCCGCCCGTAAGAAGCCGTTATGCGCATCGAGTTTGGCTCTGGCGCTTGCCGCATCCAGCCCGCTCAAGATCATCAGAATGGCCGGCTTAACATCGTGATCGGTTTGTTTGAGTACTGCTTCTGCCTCTTCACGGCCTGCGCCCGTCGCCTCCATCACCATGCGGCAGGCTCTGTCCACCAGCTTGACGTTGGTGGCCTGCATATCCACCATCAGGTTCTGATACACCTTCCCAAACTTCACCATCGCGCCGGTGGAGATCATATTGAGCACCAGCTTTTGCGCGGTCCCGGATTTCAGGCGCGTGGAGCCGGTGAGCGCTTCCGGCCCAACCACCGGAGAGATAGCGATAGCGGCCACCTGTGCAATCGGGGAGCCCGGATTACAGGAGATGGCGACCGTCGTGCAACCGGTCTGGTTAGCGTATTCCAGCCCGCCAATCACGTACGGCGTGCGCCCGGATGCCGCCAGCCCGACCACCAGATCCTTTGCCGTCAGATTCAGCGCCTTCAGGTCATCCTCGCCCAGCTGTTTGTTATCTTCCGCCCCTTCAACGGCTTTCAGCAGCGCACCGGGTCCACCGGCAATCAGCCCAACCACCAGACCATGCGGCACCCCAAAGGTTGGCGGGCATTCTGACGCGTCCAGGACCCCAAGACGCCCGCTGGTGCCCGCGCCCATGTAAATAATGCGTCCACCGGCCTTGAGGGATTCCGCCGCCGCATCGACCGCTTTCGCCACCTCGGGTAATGTCTCTTTCACAGCCTGCGCGACCAGCGTATCCTGTTGATTAAAGCGGTTAACCAGCTCCAGGGTGGAGAGCGCATCCAGATCCATGGTTTGCGGGTTACGCGTTTCAGAAACAAGTGAGCCAAGATTCATTTTTGTACCTCAAGAATTTTTAATTCATAATAATCACACTATAATGGAATATAAAATTCATTCAGGCGAGCAAAATCCGTATTTGCGCAGATAATCACATTTTCGCCAGGAGACCGTATGAACTGTTTAATTCGCATTCGCCAGCGCTACGCAGGCTTTGCCCAAAGCGACAAGAAGCTGGCGGATTTTCTGCTTTCTCAACCCGATCGCGCGCGCCATCTCAGCTCGCAGCAGCTGGCGAGTGAGGCCGGCGTGAGCCAGTCCAGCGTAGTGAAATTTGCGCAGAAGATTGGCTTTAAGGGGTTCCCCGCCCTCAAGCTGGCGATCAGTGAAGCGCTGGTCAGTAACCCCAACCCGCAGTCCATGCCGGTGCATAATCAGATCCGCGGAGACGATCCGATGCGGCTGGTCGGCGAAAAGCTGATCAAAGAGAACGTAGCGGCCATGCATGCGACGCTCGATGTGAATACGGAAGAGAAGCTGCTGGAGAGCGTGGCGATGCTGCGCGGCGCGCGGCGGATCATTCTGACCGGCATCGGCGCGTCCGGGCTTGTGGCGCGTAACTTTGGCTGGAAGCTGACAAAAATTGGGCTTAACGCCATCGTCGAGCAGGATATGCACGCCCTGTTGGCGACCGTACAGGCGATGGATCCTGACGATCTGCTGCTGGCGATCTCCTATTCCGGCGAGCGCCGCGAGATCAACATGGCCACCGATGAAGCGCTGCGCGTCGGCGGTAAAATTCTGGCGATCACCGGTTTTACGCCGAATGCCCTGCAGCAGCGGGCCACGCGCTGTTTATATACCATTGCCGAGGAGCAGGCCACGCGCAGCGCGGCTATCTCGTCCACCAGCGCACAGATGATGCTGACGGACCTGCTGTTTATGGCGCTGGTGCAGCAGGATCTGGAGCGTGCGCCCGAACGCATTCGTCACAGCGAAGAACTGGTAAAGAAACTGGTTTGACGCGTATAATGCCCGCCCAGTTTGTGTTGTTTCTGAGAATTTCCTGATGGCGCTGTTAATTACCAAAAAATGCATTAATTGCGATATGTGCGAGCCCGAATGCCCGAACCAGGCGATTTCGATGGGCGACAGCATTTATGAGATTAACAGCGACCGCTGCACGGAATGCATCGGCCACTATGAAACGCCGACCTGTCAAAAAGTGTGCCCGATCCCGAATACCATCCTGAAGGATCCGGCACACGTCGAGAGCGAAGAGCAGCTGTGGGATAAGTTTGTCCTGATGCACCACGCGGACAAGCTTTAACTTTCGATGATCACCGTCGCGCTGGCATAGTGGCGCTCATCGGCGATCGTCACGTGCACGTGATTCACCCCCAGCTTTTCTGCCAGCTTTTGCGCCTCACCCCATAAGCGCAGGCTTGGCTTACCCAGCTCATCGTTAAACACTTCAAACTGGTTGAACGCCAGACCGTTACGAATTCCGGTCCCGAAGGCTTTGGCGGCCGCCTCTTTTACCGCAAAGCGCTTTGCCAGAAAGCGCACCGGCTGCTGATGCGCTTCCCAGATGGCCCATTCGTTATCGCTCAGCACGCGTCTCGCCAGGCGATCGCCGCTACGGGCGATCACCGCTTCTATGCGGGCTATTTCAACGATATCGGTGCCTAAGCCCAGAATGGCCATTACTGACGCGCTTCCTGCATCAGGCGTTTCATTTCTGAAACCGCCTCTTTCAGGCCGCTCATCACCGCGCGGCCAATGATGGCGTGGCCGATGTTCAGCTCGTGCATTTCAGGCAGGGCGGCAATGGCTTTCACGTTGTGGTAGGTCAGGCCGTGACCGGCGTTAACCTTCAGCCCCAGGCTCGCCGCGTAGGTGGCCGCTTTAGCAATACGCTCCAGCTCTTTGGTCTGCTCGGCATCATTTTTGGCATCGGCATAGCAGCCGGTGTGGATTTCGATATACGGCGCGCCCACATCGGCTGCCGCTTTAATCTGGGTGAAATCGGCGTCAATAAACAGAGAAACCAGGATACCGGCATCCGCCAGACGTTTGCAGGCATCGCGCATTTTGTCGAGCTGACCGGCCACATCCAGCCCGCCTTCGGTGGTGACTTCCTGGCGTTTTTCCGGCACCAGGCAGCAGAAATGCGGTTGGGTCTCGCAGGCGATGGTCAGCATCTCTTCGGTGACCGCCATCTCCAGATTCATACGGGTGTCCAGCGTCTGACGCAGAATGCGCACGTCGCGGTCAGTAATGTGGCGACGGTCTTCACGCAGGTGAACGGTAATGCCGTCGGCGCCAGCCTGTTCAGCGATAAACGCCGCCTGAACCGGATCGGGATACGCCGTGCCGCGCGCATTACGCAGCGTGGCGATGTGATCGATATTGACGCCTAACAGTAATTCAGCCATGACAATCCTCGGTTTTCTTTTCGATTCTGTGGTCTAACGTTTCGGTACAAACTGCCTGAATAATTCGCGGCTCTTTAAGGGCTTGCCGCCAAGATACGGCTTGAGGGCAATCCGGGTAAAGCGTTTTGCTGCGCGCAGGGTATCCTGATCGGGAAACTCGCGCTCATACAGCGCCCGGAGCTGGCGCCCGGTAAAGGTGCTGTTGTCTATCACGATACTGGCAATGAAGCCCTTTTCTTCGCGGTAGCGGTAGGTCATGGTGTCTTCCACTTCGTCACCGCTGCCCGCACAGTGCAAAAAATCGACCCCGTACCCAAGATGGCCCAGTAGCGCCAGTTCAAAACGACGCAAGGCGGGTTCGGGCGTGCCGGTTGCGCCAGCCAGCGCCTGGATACAGTGCAGATAATCGAAGAAAAGTTCAGAGAAGCGAGTCTCATGCTCAAGAACCCGTGAGATGAGTTCGTTGATATACAGGCCGCTGTAGAGCGTGATACCAGAAAGAGGAAGCGCCAGGGAGACGGCTTCGGCACTGCGCAGGGTTTTGACTTCCCCTCGCCCGCCAAAGCGAACCAGCAGAGGCGTGAAAGGCTGTAGGGCACCTTTCAGATTAGAACGTTTGGAACGTGCGCCTTTCGCAACCAGGCGCACGCGACCCGACTCTTCCGTGAAGACGTCCAGCATCAGGCTGGTTTCGCTCCAGGGACGACTATGCAGGACAAAGGCGCGCTGCCATCCATCCATATGCTCGTCGTCTTAAGTTACTGGTCTTCGCCGTAACCGAGGCTGCGCAGAGCACGCTCATCATCGGCCCAGCCAGATTTCACTTTCACCCACAGTTCGAGGTGAACCGGCGCTTCGAACATCTCCATCATGTCCTTACGGGCTTCAATACCGATGGTTTTGATCTTGGCCCCTTTGTTGCCGATCACCATCTTCTTCTGCCCTTCGCGCTCAACGAGGATCAGGCCGTTGATGTCGTAGCCACCGCGCTCGTTGGTCTGGAAACGCTCGATCTCCACCGTCACAGAGTACGGCAGTTCAGCGCCCAGGAAACGCATCAGCTTTTCACGGATGATTTCAGACGCCATAAAGCGCTGAGAGCGATCGGTGATGTAGTCTTCCGGGAAGTGATGAATCGCTTCCGGCAGATGCTTACGCACGATGCCCGCGATGGTATCAACGTTCAGGCCGGTCTCAGCGGACAGCGGAACGATGTCGAGGAAGTTCATCTGGCTACCGAGCCACTGCAGATGCGGGAGCAGGTCGGCCTTTTCCTGCACGTTATCAACTTTGTTGACCGCGAGGATGACCGGCGTTTTGCCGTCACGCAGCTTGTTCAGCACCATCTCGTCGTCCGGCGTCCAGCGGGTGCCTTCCACAACGAAAATCACCAGCTCTACGTCGCCAATCGAGCTGCTCGCCGCCTTGTTCATCAGACGGTTGATGGCACGCTTCTCTTCCATGTGCAGGCCCGGGGTATCGACGTAGATCGCCTGATACGCGCCTTCAGTATGGATGCCGACGATGCGGTGACGCGTGGTCTGCGCCTTACGCGAGGTGATAGAAATCTTCTGCCCAAGCAGATTATTCAGCAGGGTGGATTTGCCAACGTTCGGACGTCCGACGATGGCAATAAATCCGCAATAGGTCTTTTCTTCGCTCATTCCAGCTCCAGCATTTTTAACGCCTGTTCGGCGGCAGCCTGTTCAGCCTTACGACGGCTTGAACCTGTGCCCACCACCGGTTCACTCAGGCCACTGACCTGGCAATGGATGGTAAATTCCTGATCGTGCGCTTCGCCACGAACCTGCACCACCAGATAAGATGGCAGCGGCAGATGACGACCCTGCAAATATTCCTGCAGACGCGTTTTCGGATCTTTTTGTTTATCGCCCGGGCTGATTTCGTCCAGACGGGTCTGATACCAGTTCAGGATCAGCTTTTCTACGGTCTGGATATCGCTGTCCAGGAACACACCACCAATTAATGCTTCGACCGTATCGGCAAGAATAGATTCACGACGGAAGCCGCCGCTTTTCAGTTCACCCGGTCCAAGACGCAGACATTCGCCCAGTTCAAATTCGCGCGCGATTTCCGCAAGGGTATTACCCCGAACCAGCGTGGCACGCATGCGGCTCATATCACCTTCATCCACACGCGGGAAACGATGATAAAGCGCATTCGCAATCACGAAACTTAAAATAGAGTCGCCTAAAAACTCGAGACGCTCATTATGTTTGCTGCTGGCACTGCGGTGGGTTAATGCCTGTTGCAACAACTCCTGATGATGAAAAGTGTAGCCCAGCTTCCGTTGAAGCCGATTAATTACGATGGGGTTCATGCGATACCAATAAATGAATGCGTCAAAAATGCAGCACACGAAACCGACCTGAGAAAACCAACGCGGTTTCGTGTGCCGTGGCACCCTTGCAGGGCCAACCTTAAACTTCGGGGGAATATTCTATACACAACGACAGGGGATGTCGTTAGTTCGAAGAGATTTATCGGTGAAATAATTCGTGTAGCCGCTTTAATTAGCGGCTACACGTTCATTTAGTGAGAATTAATGGATTCCGCCAATACGATTCAGGCGTACGCCGGTCGGCCATTCGCCTTCCTGCTTCTCAAAACTCATCCAGATCGCGGTCGCTTTACCCACCAGATTCGCTTCCGGCACAAAGCCCCAGTAACGGCTGTCCGCAGAATTATCGCGGTTGTCACCCATCATGAAGTAATGTCCTGGCGGTACAATCCAGCTCGCCAGCTGCTGGCCCGGCTGACGATAGTACATACCCAGCTGATCCTGCGCGATTGGCACGGTGAGGATACGGTGCGTCACATCGCCCAGCGTCTCTTTGCGCTCAACCAGACGGATGCCGTCCTCTTTGGTTTCACCTTTCGGTACCTGGAAGAATCCGCTGGTCGCTTCACCGCCGTTACGACGGGCGAAGGTCTGCACAAAATCACTTGGCTCAACGTTTGAGTAGGTGATTGGCAGCGCGTTTTCACATGCGGTACCGGAGCTGCAGCCCGGCTGAACGGTGACTTCTTTCGCAACCGGATCGTAAGTCACTTTATCACCCGGCAGACCTACTGCGCGCTTGATGTAGTCCAGGCGAGGATCTTCCGGATATTTGAACACCACGATGTCGCCACGTTTCGGATGACCGGTTTCGATCAGCGTTTTCTGGTAGATCGGGTCTTTAATGCCGTAGGCAAACTTCTCCACCAGAATAAAATCACCAATCAGCAGCGTTGGCATCATTGAACCTGATGGGATCTGGAACGGCTCGTAAATAAACGAACGTACCACCAGCACAATCGCCAGCACCGGAAATACCGAGGCACCCGTTTCCAGCCAGCCCGGTTTCGGGCCGACTTTCTTCAGGGTTTTCGCGTCAATCCCATCGCCAGTGGCTGCCTGTGCGGCAGCCTGACGTTCACGACGTTTTGGGGCGAAGATAAACTTATCCAGACACCACAGCAGACCTGTCACCAGGGTAGCAATGACCAGGATCAGGGCAAACATGTTCGCCATGCCAACTCCTTAGGGTTATTTGCCGTCTTTACCAACATGAAGGATGGCAAGGAATGCTTCCTGCGGCAGCTCGACGTTACCGACCTGCTTCATACGCTTCTTACCTTCTTTCTGCTTCTGCAGCAGCTTTTTCTTACGGCTGACGTCACCGCCATAGCACTTCGCCAGAACGTTTTTACGCAGCTGTTTCACGGTGGAACGCGCGATAATATGGTTGCCAATGGCCGCCTGAATCGCGATATCGAACTGCTGACGCGGGATCAGATCTTTCATCTTCTCAACCAGCTCGCGGCCACGGTACGGCGCATTGTCGTTGTGGGTGATCAGCGCCAGCGCATCCACACGCTCGCCGTTGATCAGCACGTCCACACGCACCATGTTGGAGGCCTGGAAGCGTTTGAAGTTGTAATCCAGCGACGCATAGCCACGGGAGGTGGACTTCAGACGATCGAAGAAGTCGAGTACCACTTCCGCCATCGGGATTTCATAGGTCAGCGCCACCTGGTTACCGTGGTAAACCATGTTGGTCTGCACGCCACGCTTCTCAATACACAGCGTAATAACGTTACCCAGGAATTCCTGCGGCAGCAGCATGTGACACTCTGCAATAGGCTCACGCAGTTCCTGAATGTTGTTCAGCGGCGGCAGCTTGGACGGGCTATCGACGTAGATCACTTCTTTCGAGGTGGTTTCAACTTCATAGACTACGGTCGGTGCCGTAGTGATCAGGTCCAGATCGTATTCACGCTCCAGACGCTCCTGAATGATCTCCATGTGCAGCAGACCGAGGAAGCCACAGCGGAAGCCGAAGCCCAGCGCCGTTGAGCTTTCTGGCTCGTAGAACAGGGACGCATCGTTCAGGCTCAGTTTACCGAGCGCATCACGGAAGTTTTCGTAGTCGTCAGAGCTAACCGGGAACAGACCCGCGTAAACCTGCGGTTTTACCTTTTTAAAGCCTGGCAGCGCTTTATCTGCCGGGTTACGCGCACCGGTCAGAGTATCGCCCACTGGCGCACCGAGGATGTCTTTGATGGCGCATACCAGCCAGCCTACCTCGCCGCATGTCAGCTCGGTACGGTCAACCTGTTTTGGCGTGAAGATGCCCAGACGGTCGGCGTTGTAGACCTGTCCGGTACTCATGACCTTGATTTTGTCGCCTTTGCGCATGGTGCCGTTTTTAATACGCACCAGGGAGACAACGCCCAGATAGTTATCGAACCAGGAGTCGATAATCAGCGCCTGCAGCGGCGCATCCGGATCGCCTTCCGGGGCCGGAATGTCACGCACCAGGCGTTCCAGCACGTCGGTCACGCCCACACCGGTTTTCGCGGAGCAGCGCACGGCATCGGTCGCGTCAATGCCGACAATATCTTCAATCTCTTCCGCAACGCGCTCAGGATCGGCGGCTGGCAGGTCGATCTTGTTCAGAACCGGCACAACTTCGAGATCCATTTCCATCGCGGTGTAGCAGTTTGCCAGGGTCTGGGCTTCTACGCCCTGCCCGGCATCCACCACCAGCAGCGCGCCTTCACAGGCCGCGAGCGAACGTGAAACCTCATAGGAGAAGTCAACGTGGCCTGGGGTGTCGATAAAGTTTAGTTGATAGGTTTCACCATCAGCCGCTTTATAATCAAGCGTAACGCTCTGCGCTTTGATGGTGATACCGCGTTCGCGTTCCAGGTCCATGGAGTCCAGAACCTGGGCTTCCATTTCACGATCAGACAGGCCACCGCAAATCTGGATAATACGGTCAGACAGCGTCGACTTACCGTGGTCAATGTGAGCAATGATCGAAAAGTTACGTATGTTCTTCATATAGTTAAATAATTATGCCTTACGAATTCCTGGAGGCCGCTGTTCTTAGCCTGACGTTTTTCAGTGCGAAAACGCAGCATTCTACACTACATCCACGCTACCTGGAAATGCACTTAGAGGCAGCTATAGCGTGAAGAAAGGACGTTTTCTGTTTTGGAACGTAAAAAATGATAAAGCCCGATGGATCACCGGGCCTCAGAAGAGAGTGTTTCAACACGAAGCTGGTCTGGCGCCAGCCCAACGCTGAGAATGACAGGCTGCCACTCCTCGCGTGCGGCGAGCGTCGGTGAGAGGCCTTTGGCGAGCCAGAATCCCCCCAGACCACCTAATGCGGCACCGCACATGGCGGCTCCGTCGGTGCCAAACAGCATCTGGAAAACGCCGCCCATAATAAACAGCCCGATCAGCGGAGAGAGATAGACCAGCATGGCGGAGCTGAGCAGACTGCCTTCCGCGATGCCCAGCTCTACCTTTTGCCCCGCCATCAGCGGCTGTTCACTTGGCACAGAAATCGTGTGCGATGTTTGCGGCCCGAGCTTATTCAGCACGCGGCTACCGCAGCCGGCGCGGGATGCACAGCTATTACATGAGGCTTTTACATCGCAGCTCACCAGCGCAATGCCGTTCTGCCACGAGACAACCGTCGCCCACTCTTTGATCATTGTGCGGCCCTGAATTTAATGCTGTCGGAAATGCGCTTCGCCGTTTGCGGAGGGAGTTCTCCCACAATGGTGATCTCTGCGTTATCGCGTACCGTTGTACTTACCGTACGACGACCGGTACGCAGCATTTGTTCGGCGCTGTTTGCCGTTGCGCGATTGATATTCACCGAGAAACTGAACAAACCATCGGAATAGAGGCGCGATTCCACCGGCGTTTCAATCGTTGGCAGCTGACGACGGCTGCTGGACACTTCGCTAAACCCTTGCGGGATCCAGGCAGGTACCCAGTTGAAATTAACGGAGTCTCCTGCCGGAACAGAAAGCAGCGGCGGCAGGCTGGCCTTAGCCAGGTTCTGCATGCTGTTACCAACCTGATTGTTCACGCTGAAGGAGATCACCCGGAACTGTTCCAGCGTTTCACCGTCACGGTCGAGGAGGTCAACACGCATGGGGAGTTTGGTTTCGGCATCAATCCAGACAATATAGCTGTAACGCGTTCCGTCCCGGGCAACAACCCGAATCACCTCGCACAGTCTGTCCGCGATACGGGTACGCCCTACCGAAATAAAATCGTAGTAAGGGGCAAGCCGTTTGAAATCGGTGTAAATGAGTGACGGCAGAGAATCAACGATATAATCGCCATTCAGCGTGAAAGGTTCCAGGCCTGGCTCGAAATAGCTGATTTCATTACCACGCTGGACAACTTCCCGACGCGGGCCATCCATCTGTAAAAGCTGGGCGAGCGGCTGGTTATCAAGACGGGCATGACGATAGCGTAACGACTCGACGCCCTGCTTATTGATGCTGATAAATGCCAACTCGTAATTGAGTGACTGGCTGGCCAGATTCATTTGCTGCAACAACGCCCCGGATGATACATCAGCCGAGGCGTTGGCAGAGAAGAACAGGCTACCCGCCATCAGAGACATGGCGAACCAAAGTTGCTTCATTACTGCGATTGCGTTCCTAAAGTTTGGTTTCCGGGCACCTGCACAGCAGCTTGCTGTGTCTGGGCCTGCTCAAACTGAAGCTGTTCAGAGTGCAGACGACGCTGCAACTCGTAATCCTGCAACATCGCATTAATGCGACGGCGCTGCTCCTGAACCTGCTGTTGCTGGCCGCCGCTGGCGGAAGCATCAGCCGGTACGCCCAGGCTTACCGGGCTGGCTTTGCCCATCATCGGCAGTGTGTTAAACACTGGCGCTTCTGGCTGCTGATTAGTTTCAGACTGAGTATTATAGTGCTGGACGCCAACGATAACTGCAAGCGATACGCATGCAGCCACACCCATTTGGGTAAGCTGGCTGGCCCACGGACGCACCTTTTGCCAGAACGGCATTTTCTGCCACTGGTGAGGTGCAGGTTGAGCTTCAGGAATCAGCGGAGTGGTCTGATGAACAGGCTCATTCTCAATCGCCGCCATGACGCGGGCTGAGATATCGAAATGGAGAACCTCGCCGGTGTCACCGCGAAGGGTGTCACGGATGAGATGGTAACTCTCCCAGGTCTCTTGCATTTCGGGAGAATGAGACAGCTCGTTGAGCAGCTCACTATCAACCGTTTCACCATCCATTAAAGCGGAAAGTTTTTCTTTCTGCATGCCTAATACCTTTTCCAGTATCCCGCTATCGTCAACGCCTGATAAGCGGTTGAACTTTATTATCAATAGCTTCTCGCGCACGGAAAATTCGTGAACGTACCGTGCCGACCGGACAATCCATGATAGCGGCTATCTCTTCATAGCTCAGACCATCAAGCTCCCGTAACGTAATTGCCATGCGTAAATCTTCCGGGAGCGACTCGATCGTGCGAAAAACGATTTGTCTCAGTTCTTCTGACAACATTAAGTTCTCAGGGTTCGAAATTTCTTTCAATGCGCCGCCACTTTCGAAGTTTTCGGCGTCGATTGCGTCCACATCACTTGAAGGCGGACGACGGCCCTGAGCGACCAGATAATTCTTTGCCGTATTGACCGCAATACGGTACAGCCAGGTATAAAAAGCACTATCTCCCCGGAAAGAATCCAGCGCGCGATAGGCCTTAATAAAAGACTCTTGCACCACATCAGGCACATCGCCTGACGGTACATAGCGGGAAACCAGGCTCGCCACCTTATGCTGGTAGCGCACCACCAGTAAGTTAAAGGCTTTCTGATCTCCCTTCTGGACCCGTTCAACCAGGACCTGGTCCGTTAACTGCTCGCTCATCCGAGGTAATGTCTCCCCAAACCTAAATTCCACGCGTTATCGAAACGCCACTCTAAAAATACCGCACTTTGAGCAAGCACCGAATTAGAGTGTCTGATCTTCAATAAGTTCCGTAACGCCTTTGTTTTTGTTCATCGCGCCGCAGACTGTTCATTTTCTCTCATTATAAGTCTGTTCACGATACGCACCACTTTCTGACAAGAAACATCTTTTTCCCGCCAGAAGAGTAACGCAACACAGGCTTTATTTCACCACAAAATCTGACGCTAACGATCTGCTTCGCAAAATAATTTCACTCATTTACCCTCCGTTTACCTCCGCTTACGCGTTTAGCCATTGCAACAGCCTATAAAAAAAACGTGCGATAAATCGCATTCGAGTGCTATTCTGACCCAACACTGTTTAGTAAATTAAACAACAATCATGAACACAACACCTGAACTTCATTGTGATGTACTGATCATCGGCAGCGGCGCTGCCGGTCTCTCTCTGGCGCTGCGCCTGGCCGAGCATCAAAACGTTATCGTTCTAAGTAAAGGACCGATAAGTGAAGGTTCCACGTTTTATGCCCAGGGTGGCATTGCCGCCGTGTTTGATGAGACAGACAGTATTGCTTCCCACGTCGACGATACGCTGATTGCCGGGGCCGGGATCGTGGATGCGCATGCCGCAGAGTTTGTCGCCAGCAATGCCCGCCACTGCGTGCAGTGGCTCATCGACCAGGGCGTATTGTTCGATACGCAGGTTCAACCCAATGGTGAAGAGAGCTACCACCTGACGCGCGAAGGCGGCCATAGCCACCGCCGCATCCTGCACGCAGCGGATGCCACCGGTAAAGAAGTGGAAACGACGCTGGTCAGTAAAGCGCTGAACCATCCTAATATTCGGGTGCTCGAGCGAAGTAACGCCGTCGACCTGATTATCTCCGACAAGATTGGCCTGCCGGGCACGCGTCGCGTGGTGGGCGCCTGGGTCTGGAACCGCAATAAAGAGAAGGTGGAAACCTGCCAGGCGAAGGCTGTGGTGCTGGCCACGGGCGGCGCCTCTAAAGTGTATCAGTACACCACGAACCCGGACATTGCCTCCGGTGACGGTATCGCGATGGCCTGGCGCGCCGGCTGCCGGGTGGCGAACCTCGAGTTTAATCAGTTTCACCCAACCGCCCTGTTCCACCCTCAGGCGCGCAACTTCCTGCTGACGGAAGCCCTGCGCGGTGAAGGTGCTTATCTGAAACGCCCTGACGGCTCCCGCTTTATGCCGGACTTTGACGCCCGGGGTGAACTGGCCCCGCGCGATATCGTTGCCCGCGCCATCGATCATGAAATGAAGCGTCTTGGCGTGGACTGCATGTATCTCGATATCAGCCATAAGCCAGCAGAGTTCATTCGTCAGCATTTCCCGATGATCTACGAAAAGCTGCTCAATCTTGGCATTGATTTAACGCGCGATCCGGTGCCGATTGTGCCAGCGGCCCACTATACCTGCGGTGGGGTCATGGTTGACGATCATGGGCGTACCGATGTGGATGGTCTGTATGCTATCGGTGAGGTCAGCTATACCGGGCTACACGGCGCGAACCGTATGGCCTCTAACTCACTGCTTGAGTGCCTGGTGTACGGCTGGTCAGCAGCGGAAGACATCGCGAAGCGCATGCCTTATGCCCGTGAAACAGAGCATCTGCCTGCCTGGGATGAAAGCCGCGTGGATAATCCGGACGAGCTGGTCGTGATCCAGCATAACTGGCATGAGCTACGGCTGTTTATGTGGGACTACGTGGGGATTGTGCGCACCACGAAACGCCTGGAGCGCGCCTTGCGCCGCATCACCATGCTGCAGCAGGAAATTGATGAGTATTATGCCAATTTCCGCGTATCCAATAACCTGCTGGAGCTGCGCAATCTGGTGCAGGTTGCCGAGCTGATCGTTCGCTGCGCGATGATGCGTAAAGAGAGCCGTGGACTGCACTATACGCTGGACTACCCGGATCAGCTTGCTGAATCCGGCCCCTCGATCCTCGCCCCTCAGGTTCACATAAACAGATAAAACGCCTGGGTCAGAGCTGTGTAATCTTCGGAATAACGCTGGTCTGGCCCACGGATCACCATTCGGTCATTAAAGCATTCCCCCTCTTTTGGCGAGAGCGCCAGCAGCACGCGGTGCGGCAGTCGTCCTTCCGTATCCGAAATATCGGTACGCAGCCGTAACGTCCAGCCGATCTCCTGCGCGATACCGATGAACGTATTGCCGGTACTCTCAGGCAGGACCACGCAGAAAAAACCTTCTTCGGAGATGAGTTCCGCCGCACTGGTGAGCAGCGCTTTATGATCGAGGGAGCCGGTATAACGCGCCTGTTCACGCTCGGGTGTCCCGCACTCAACGCCGGGCTCGTAGTAGGGAGGGTTACTGACGATCAGATCGTAACGCGCGGTTTGTTCAGGTGCCCAGGCCAGCACATCTGCGCATTCCACCTTCATTCGGGCTGCCCAGGGAGATTCGGCCATATTGTCACTCGCCTGCTCTGCGGCCTGAGCATCCAGTTCGACGGCATCGATGGTGACATGTTCTTCCGTACGCTGCGCCAGCATCAACGCCACCAGCCCGCTGCCGGTACCGATATCAAGAATACGCTTAACACCTGCGACAGGCGCCCACGCTCCCAGTAAAATACCGTCTGTACCGACTTTCATGGCACAGCGATCGTGAGCGACAAAAAATTGTTTAAACGTAAAACCATCGCGGCGCAGCTGCGCTTTGAGTTGAGACATGTCAAGGCAACCTTCTAAGTGAAACTGGAGTAGCATAGGGGAAAGCGAAGTGGCCGAAAAGCGATATCCATACAAACAGATGAAGATTACAGCCGTAACGTCTATAATCAGCGCCCCACACAGAGGTAGAACATGACTGTAACGACTTTTTCCGAACTTGAACTCGATGAAAGCCTGCTCAATGCACTTGAGAGCAAAGGCTTTACACGCCCGACCGCCATTCAGGCAGCGGCCATTCCGCCTGCGCTTGAGGGCCGCGATGTGCTCGGTTCTGCGCCAACCGGCACGGGGAAGACAGCAGCCTATCTGCTGCCTGTGTTGCAGCATCTGCTCGATTTTCCACGTAAAAAATCTGGCCCGCCGCGTATTTTAATCCTGACGCCGACGCGCGAACTGGCCATGCAGGTGGCCGATCACGCGCGTGAACTCGCGGCAAATACCCATCTGGATATCGCCACCATTACCGGCGGCGTTGCGTATATGAACCACGCCGAAGTGTTCAGCGAAAACCAGGACATCGTCGTTGCGACGACGGGCCGCCTGCTGCAGTACATTAAAGAAGAGAACTTCGACTGCCGCGCGGTTGAAACGCTGATCCTCGACGAAGCTGACCGCATGCTGGACATGGGCTTCGCACAGGATATCGAGCACATTGCCGGGGAAACACGCTGGCGTAACCAGACGATGCTGTTCTCTGCCACCCTCGAAGGGGAAGCGATCAAAGACTTCGCAGAGCGTCTGCTGGAAGATCCGGTGGAAGTGTCGGCTACGCCGTCCACCCGTGAGCGTAAGAAGATCCACCAGTGGTACTACCGCGCGGACAACCTTGAACACAAGGTCGAATTGCTGAAACACCTGCTGAAGCAGGAAGATGCGCTGCGCACAATCGTATTTGTGCGTAAGCGCGAGCGCGTGCACGAGCTGGCTGAAATGCTGCGTAACGCCGGGATCAACAACTGCTATCTTGAAGGCGAGATGGCGCAGATCAAGCGTACCGAAGGCATCAAGCGCCTGACCGATGGCCGCGTTAACGTGCTGGTTGCCACAGACGTTGCCGCTCGCGGGATCGACATCCCGGACGTCAGCCACGTCATTAACTTCGATATGCCGCGCAGCGGAGATACCTATCTGCACCGTATTGGCCGTACCGGCCGCGCGGGCCGCAAAGGTATTGCTATCTCACTGGTTGAAGCACATGACTACCTGCTGCTGCAGAAAATTGGCCGCTATGTTGACGAGCCGCTGAAAGCGCGCGTTATTGACGGCTTGCGCCCAACCACACGTGCGCCGAGTGAAAAGATGACGGGTAAACCGTCTAAGAAAGCGCTCGCGAAACGTGCTGAGAGAAAAGAGAAAGAAAAAGAGAAACCGCGCGTGAAGCAGCGCCACCGCGATACCAAAAATATTGGTAAGCGCCGTAAGCCAAGCTCTGCCGCACCAGAGACGAAAACTGAAGAGTAAAAAAAGCCGGGGAAATCCCCGGCTTTTTTATTCCCCCCTGCTGAAGCCGTTACAGGCTTTCAGTAAAGGTACGGGCGATAACGTCGCGCTGCTGTTCTGGAGTCAGTGAGTTAAAGCGAACCGCATAGCCGGACACGCGGATAGTCAGCTGCGGGTATTTTTCAGGGTGCTCAACCGCGTCCATCAGCGTTTCGCGGCGCAGTACGTTTACGTTCAGGTGCTGACCACCTTCCACGCGCACTTCCGGTTTCACTTCCATTGGAATTTCACAGTACTCTATTTCGCCCAGTTTGCTCACCGGCACGATTTCATCTTCAGCAAAACCCGCTTTCGCAACGACACAGCGCGCTTCGTTTTTCTCGCTGTCCAGCAGCCAGAAAGAATTGAGCAGATCGTCATTTGCAGCTTTAGTAATCTGGATACCTGTAATCATGTGTTGCCTCCCTAGGCTACATTAACTGATGTCGGCCTCTCGCGGCCAATTGGTAAAACCATTGTTTCTTGTGTGTATATATATCATTCACACCCCGGTGATTTATTGATTTAAATCAATAAAAACACCAACCATACAAAGAGTGTGGTTTGAATTTATTGTTTTAGATCAATTTTACAACCTTACCAATTCAACTTGTACTGCATCTTTTCAAAATAAATTTAGCCACTTAGTGCACATTTCAGCGTGTAATTTTGCTCACCGGGGTTAAACAGGTAAGCTAGTCACAGATTGAGATTCGCAGGAGAGCGAGATGACGACACCTTTAACCTGGCATGACGTGCTGGCAGAAGAAAAGCAGCAGCCTTATTTTATCAATACGCTCAGCACCGTTGCCGCTGAGCGTCAGTCCGGACAGACGGTTTACCCACCGCAGAAAGATGTGTTCAACGCCTTTCGCTACACCGAATTGAGCGATGTGAAAGTGGTCATCCTGGGCCAGGATCCCTATCACGGCCCGGGCCAGGCGCATGGGCTGGCGTTTTCCGTCCGTCCCGGCGTGGCGATCCCCCCTTCTCTGCTCAACATGTATAAAGAGCTTGAGGGAACCGTGCCCGGTTTTACCCGGCCAAACCACGGGTACCTGGAAAGCTGGGCGCGTCAGGGCGTGCTGTTACTGAATACGGTGCTTACCGTACGGGCGGGCCAGGCGCACTCGCACGCCAGCCTTGGATGGGAGACCTTTACCGATAAAGTCATCAGCCTTATCAACGAGCATCGTGAAGGGGTTGTGTTTTTACTCTGGGGATCGCATGCGCAGAAGAAAGGGGCGATTATTGACCGTCAGCGTCATCACGTGTTGAAAGCGCCGCACCCGTCACCGCTGTCTGCACATCGCGGTTTCTTTGGCAGTAATCATTTTGTTCTGGCGAATGAATGGCTGGAAAAACGTGGCGAAACGCCGATTGACTGGATGCCTGTATTACCGGCAGAGAGCGAGTAGTATTTGAATGTGCCGGGTCAGACCCGGCACATTAAGAGGCTTACGCCTTGTTCTGACGCCACCACTCGGCCAACAGCACGCCGGTCGCAACGGATACGTTCAGACTTTCCACGTTGCCTGTTCCGTCGATAGAGACGCTCAGATCCGCACTCGAGAGCGCCGCGTCAGACAGACCATCACGTTCCTGACCTAATACCAGCACCATTTTACGCGGCAGCGTCGCTTTAAACAGCGGCGTACCGGCATGGCTCGAGGTGGTCACGATGGAATAACCCGCTTTACGGAACTGCTCAAGGGCATCCAGAACGCTGTCGCCGGTGATCGGCTGTACGTGCTCGGCTCCGCCTTCCGCAGTACGAATCGCGGCACCGGATTCCAGCAGCGCGGCATCCTGCAACAGCACGCCTTTCACGCCAAAGTGCGCGCAGCTACGCATCATTGCGCCCAGGTTGTGCGGGTTACCTACATCTTCCAGCGCCAGCACGCAGTCATCGGCATCCGCCTGGCTGACCCACTGCTGCACGGTCGTGCCGTTACGTTTTTTGATCAGGAAGCAGACGCCGCCGTGGTGTTCAGTACCGGAGGCTTTGGTCAGCTCGGCATCATCCACGACGTGGTAGGCTTTACGGTTCGCGGCCATCCAGCGCAGCGCTTCTTTAAAGCGCGGAGTCACGCTCTGGATGAACCAGGCGCGGACGATACACTCAGGACGGCTCTGGAACAGCGCCTGGCAAGCGTTCTCGCCGTACACGCGGGTCTCTTCCGCACGCTGACGGCGCAGCACTTCCGGATCGATAAAGCTTTTACCGCTGATACCGCCGTGATCGGCTTTTTCCGGCGTCTCATCGCCAGGGGCGCGAGAAACGGTGCGCCACGGGGAGCCGTTATCACGCGAGAAGTCATCACGCGGACGATCGTCGCGTGGACGGTCACTGCGTGGGCGGTCGGAACGCGGACGGTCATCGCGTTTGCGATCGTCACGTTTGCGGTCATCACCGCGGTTATTTTTGTCATCGCGGGCGGGGCGACGGCCACCGTCTGCACGAGAAGACGCCGGACGCCCGCCACCTTTTCCGGTACGCGGATTTTGGGTGCGTTTATCAGAGTCATCATCACTGCGGACATACATCACTTTGACCTTGCCGCTTTTGTTTTTCATTTCGTCGTTCATGCTTTTCTCCACCAGCGCTGCGCGAAGCGCGCAGATTACCCGATGTGCCAGCGCATAGCCATAATTTCGTACAAAAGCCTGTGACTATTGTTCTCATTGAATAAAACGCATTGTTGTTTCAAACAGGCTCATTGATAATATGTAACATATTAGAAACATTATCGGCGTTCTGCCGCTGTCCCACGGCTCTATCAGAGGTTAGTTATGAATACCGTATGTGCCAACTGTCAGGCTCTTAACCGCATTCCGGACGATCGGATGGAAGATGGTGCGAAATGCGGACGTTGTGGCCATGAATTATTTGATGGCGAGGTCATTAATGCGACGGGTGCTACGCTGGACAAACTCCTCAAGGACGATCTTCCTGTCGTGATCGATTTCTGGGCGCCATGGTGCGGCCCATGCCGTAGCTTCGCGCCAATCTTCGAAGACGTGGCCGAAGAGCGCAGCGGAAAAATACGCTTCGTGAAGGTCAATACCGAAGCCGAACCCGAACTGAGCGCCCGTTTTCGTATTCGCAGCATCCCGACCATTATGATTTTCAAAAATGGTGAAGTGATCGATATGCTTAACGGTGCGGTTCCAAAAGCACCTTTTGAAAGCTGGTTAAACGAGTCGCTGTAACATTCACGGGGCACATCTTGTGCCCCGCTCCCGCCTCTGCGAAAATAGTGTTTTTCCTGCATTTCGCCCATGACTGATAACGCTGTTCTTCAATTACGCGCCGAACGCCTTGCGCGCGCCACCCGACCGTTCCTCGCCCGAGGCAACCGTATTCGCCGCTGTCAGCGCTGCCTGCTGCCGCTGAAGGTTTGTCTGTGCGAGACGCTGGCCCCGAGTACGGCGGAGAGTCGTTTTTGTCTGGTCATGTTCGATACCGAGCCGATGAAACCCAGCAATACGGGGCGTCTTATCGCCGATATTCTGCCGGATACCGCCGCGTTTCAGTGGTCCCGTACGGAGCCGCCTCAGGCCCTGCTCGATTTAGTGGCAAGCAAGGACTATCAGCCGATGGTCGTTTTCCCCGCGTCATACGCAGGTGCGGATCGCCAGGTGCTTTCAGTGCCGCCATCCGGTAAACCACCGCTGTTTATTATGCTGGACGGCACCTGGACCGAAGCGCGAAAAATGTTTCGCAAAAGCCCGTATCTCGACGCACTGCCGGTGATTTCTGTTGATCTTTCCCGCGTCTCCGCCTACCGCCTACGTGAAGCGCATGCTGACGGGCAATACTGCACCGCCGAAGTTGCCATTGCGCTTCTGGATTTGGCAGGTGATACGGCTGCAGCTGGGGCTCTTGGCAACCATTTCTCATGCTTCCGGGAGCGCTATCTGGCGGGAAAAACCGTTCATAAGGGCAGCGTCACAGCACTCGAGCCAGAAAGCGTTTAAAATCATCAGGTCGCTTGCATTCACAGGAGGCCTGCATGAGCCAGCGAGGGTTAGAAGCGCTACTTCGTCCTAAATCCATTGCCGTCATTGGCGCATCAATGAAACCGGATCGTGCTGGCTATCTGATGATGCGTAACCTGCTGGCCGGGGGGTTTAATGGCCCCGTCATGCCCGTCACGCCGGCGTATAAGGCGGTTCAGGGAGTGCTTGCATGGCCCGATGTACAGAGCCTGCCTTTCGTACCGGATCTTGCCGTACTCTGTACAAACGCGAAGCGTAATCCGGAACTGCTGGAATCGCTCGGCAAGAAAGGCTGTAAAACCTGTATTATTCTCTCGTCTCCGCCTGAACAGAAAGCCGAGCTTCTGGCCTGCGCCAGCCGCTATCAAATGCGTATTCTTGGGCCAAACAGTCTTGGCCTGCTCGCCCCCTGGCAGGGGCTGAACGCCAGTTTCTCTCCGGTTCCGATCCGCAAAGGCAAACTCGCGTTTATCTCGCAGTCGGCTGCGGTATCGAACACCATCCTTGACTGGGCGCAGCAGCGCGAAATGGGATTTTCCTATTTCATTGCCCTTGGCGACAGTCTGGATATCGACGTTGATGAGCTCCTGGATTTTCTGGCGCGCGACGGTAAAACCAGTGCGATCCTGCTTTATCTTGAGCACCTCAGCGACGCGCGTCGTTTTGTCTCGGCTTCGCGAAGCGCGTCGCGCAATAAGCCGATCCTGGTGATCAAAAGCGGACGCAGCCCTGCGGCACAGCGTCTGCTGCATTCGCATTCCGGCATGGATCCCGCCTGGGACGCCGCCATCCAGCGCGCGGGGTTGCTGCGGGTACAGGATACGCACGAGCTTTTTTCCGCCGTTGAGACCTTAAGCCATATGCGCCCGTTGCGCGGCGAGAAGTTAATGATTGTCAGTAACGGTGCCGCCCCTGCTGCACTCGCCCTGGATGAGCTGTGGCGGCGCTTCGGCAAGCTGGCAATGCTGAGTGAAGAGACGCTGCAGCGCCTGAAAGATGCGCTTCCGACCAGCGTGACGCCCGGCAATCCGCTTGATTTGCGCGATGATGCCAGCAGCGAGCGCTATATCAAGGCAATTTCCATTTTGCTGGATAGCCAGGATTTCGATGCGCTGATGATTATCCACTCCCCCAGCGCGGTCGCGCCGGGTAGCGAAAGCGCGCGCGCGCTCATTGACGCCGTGCACAACCATCCGCGAGGCAAATATGTCACCCTGCTGACCAACTGGTGCGGTGAGTTTTCTTCGCAGGAGGCTCGGCGCTTGTTCAGCGAGGCCGGGCTGCCAACCTACCGCACGCCGGAAGGCACCATCACCGCCTTTATGCATATGGTGGAATATCGCCGCAACCAGAAACAGCTGCGTGAGACGCCGGCTTTGCCGGGTAATCTGACGGCGAACACCGTCGACGTTCACCGGCTGTTGCAGCAGGCCATTGAAGAAGGTGCGACGTCGCTGGATACGCATGAGGTCCAGCCCATTCTGGGCAGCTACGGGATGCAAACCCTGCCGACCTGGATTGCCAGTGACAGCGCTGAGGCCGTGCATATTGCCGAGCAGATTGGCTATCCGGTCGCCCTGAAGCTGCGCTCCCCGGATATCCCGCATAAGTCTGATGTGCAGGGGGTGATGTTATACCTGCGTACGGCGACTGAGGTGCAGCAGGCCGCCGATGCCATTTTCGATCGGGTCAAAATGGCCTGGCCGCAGGCAAGGATCCACGGATTGCTGGTGCAAAGCATGGCCAACCGCGCAGGCGCTCAGGAATTACGGGTGGTAGTCGAACACGATCCCGTCTTCGGCCCGCTCATCATGCTGGGAGAAGGTGGCGTGGAGTGGCGTCCGGAGGAGCAGGCCGTGGTCGCATTACCGCCGCTGAACATGAACCTGGCGCGTTATCTGATCATCCAGGCGATTAAAAGTAAAAAGGTCCGTGGCCGGAGCGCGCTGCGTCCACTTGATATTGCCGGGCTAAGTCAGTTCCTGGTGCAGGTGTCTAACCTGATTGTGGATTGTGCCGAGATCCAGCGGCTGGACATTCATCCGCTGCTCGCCTCCGGCAATGAGTTTACGGCGCTGGACGTAACCCTGGATATCGCGCCCTTCGAAGGAGACAGAGAGAGCCGTCTGGCGATCCGCCCGTATCCCCTGCAGCTGGAGGAGTGGGTTGAGATGAAGAATGGGGAACGCGCCTTGTTCCGCCCTATCCTGCCGGAAGATGAGCCCCAGCTGCGGGCTTTTATCTCTCAGGTCACGAAAGAGGATCTTTACTATCGCTATTTTAGCGAAATCAACGAATTTACCCACGATGATTTAGCCAATATGACCCAGATCGACTACGATCGAGAAATGGCGTTTGTTGCCGTTCGCCGCTCCGAAAAGGGAGATGAGATCCTCGGCGTCACGCGTGCAATTTCTGACCCGGATAACGTCGATGCGGAGTTTGCGGTGCTGGTGCGCTCCGATCTTAAAGGCCTGGGTCTGGGAAGACGGCTGCTGGAAAAACTCATCAGTTATACGCGAGATCACGGATTGTTACGCCTCAATGGCATTACTATGCCTAACAATCGCGGTATGGTGACCCTGGCGCGAAAACTTGGGTTTGACGTTGATATTCAGCTGGACGAAGGTATTGTGGCTTTGTCCCTCAGTCTGACATCAGCAGACAAACGCGAGTAAGCTACTGGAAATGTTACCCACTTTGGACGGGACTGGTGGTATCATTGTCCGCTTATGTTGTTTGCATGGTACAGACAACCCTTCAATGAACAGAGAAGAAACGCACTGTGATGTTGTCAAAATTTAAGCGTAATAAACATCAACAACACCTTGCTCAACTACCGAAGATTTCTCAGTCAGTTGATGATGTAGAGTTCTTTTACGCTCCCGCTCATTTTCGGGAGACGCTTCTGGAAAAGATTGCCAGCGCCACGCGACGCATTTGCATTGTGGCGCTTTATCTTGAACAGGATGAAGGCGGGCGCGCGATCCTGAACGCGCTCTATGAAGCCAAACGTCAGCGGCCGGAACTTGATGTTCGCGTACTGGTAGACTGGCATCGCGCTCAGCGTGGCCGTATTGGCGCTGCCGCGTCAAACACCAATGCCGACTGGTATTGCCGCACAGCGCAGGAAAATCCTGGCGTTGATGTGCCTGTTTATGGCGTCCCGGTGAATACCCGTGAAGCACTCGGCGTTCTTCATTTTAAGGGGTTTATCATTGATGACTGCGTGCTTTACAGCGGCGCAAGTCTGAATGATGTTTACCTTCATCAGCTCGATAAATATCGCTACGACCGCTACCATCTGATCCGTAATCCGCAGATGGCCGATATCATGTTCAACTGGGTTGATAAAAATCTGGTCCATGGCCGCGGCGTTAATCGCCTTGACGATCCCGAGCGCCCTAAAAGCCCGGAAATCAAAAATGATGTTCGCGCCTTCCGCCAGGAGCTGCGTGATGCGGTGTATCATTTCCAGGGTGATGCGAACAACGAAGAGTTATCCGTTACCCCGCTGGTAGGGCTCGGCAAATCAAGCCTGCTGAACAAAACGATTTTCCATCTGATGCCGTGCGCGGAGCAGAAACTCACCATCTGTACGCCGTACTTCAACCTTCCTGCCGTGCTGGTGCGTAATATCATTCAGCTGCTGCGCGACGGTAAAAAAGTGGAAATCATCGTTGGTGATAAAACGGCAAACGACTTCTTCATTCCTGAAGATCAGCCGTTCAAAATCATCGGTGCTCTGCCTTATCTCTATGAGATTAACCTGCGCCGTTTCCTGAGCCGTTTACAGTATTACGTCAACACTGATCAGCTGGTTGTGCGTCTCTGGAAAGATGAAGACAACACATACCATCTGAAAGGAATGTGGGTCGACGATGAGTGGATGCTCCTGACCGGTAACAACCTGAACCCACGCGCGTGGCGACTGGATCTGGAAAACGCTATCCTGATCCATGACCCGCAGCATGAGTTAGCCGCAAAACGTGAGCGTGAGCTGGAGCTGATTCGCACCCACACGACAGTGGTTAATCATTACCGCGAACTGCAGAGCATTGCCGATTACCCGGTGAAAGTCCGCAAGCTTATCCGCCGCTTACGTCGTATCCGTATCGACCGACTTATCAGCCGTATTCTGTAATATCCAGGCCCTGCCACCCGCAGGGCTTTTTTATGGGGCCCGTTGATGCGTATTCCTCTGTTACTGAGCGTCTTCTTCCTGAGTGGCTGTAGCCATATGGCCAACGATAACTGGTCCGGACAGGATAAAGCACAGCATTTCCTCGCTTCTGCGATGTTGTCCGCAGCCGGTAATGAATATGCGCAGCATCAGGGATACAGCCGGGATCGTAGCGCGGCGATAGGGCTGATGTTCTCAGTGGGTCTTGGGGCATCAAAAGAACTGTGGGATAGCCGCCCCGCAGGGAGCGGCTGGAGCTGGAAAGATTTCGCCTGGGATGTCGCCGGCGCAACGACCGGCTATGCCGTGTGGCAGATGGCGCGCTATTAAAGTCGAATACCTTTCCCTTTCCGATGCAGCATCAGGGAAACAACAAAGGCCAGTGCACCCATTATCGTTACGTACCAGAAGAATGTCGTTTCACTTCCCCATGATTTAAGCGACAACGCAACGTACTCCGCCGATCCGCCAAATAGCGCATTAGCCACCGCATAAGAGAGCCCTACCCCTAAAGCACGTACCTGCGCTGGGAACATTTCAGCTTTCAGTATCCCGCTGATAGAGGTATAGAAACTGACAATCACCATCGCCAGCATCACCAGTGCAAACGCGGCATAGGGCGAAGTCACATGCTGAAGGGCAGACAGAATAGGTACGGTACATAATGCCGACAGCCCGCCAAAAATCAGCATCGACGTACGTCGACCGATTTTATCCGAGAGCGCACCGATAACGGGTTGTATGAGCATAAAGACAAACAGCGCAACGGTCATGACTACGCTGGCGACATTTGCGTGCATGCCGGTAGTGTTCACCAGGTACTTCTGCATATAGGTGGTGAACGTGTAGAAACTGAGAGAGCCGCCCGCAGTAAAGCCAAGCACCATCAGGAAAGCTTTGCGGTTACGCCATAACCCTTTGAATGTTCCCGCCTCCTTCAGCATCCTGACCTCTTTCTGAGAGGTTTCATCTAGCTGACGCCGTAGCCAAAGTGCAACGACCGCCAGTACAGCGCCCATTGCGAAAGGAATTCGCCATCCCCAGGCATGAAGTTGTTCGTCCGTCAGAATCTGCTGCAGGATCACCACCACAAGAATGGCCAGCAGCTGACCACCAATCAGCGTGACGTACTGGAATGAGGCGTAAAAACCTTTACGGCCCTCGAGGGCAATCTCACTCATGTAGGTCGCACTGGTACCGTATTCCCCCCCCACCGATAAACCCTGGAACAAGCGGGCCAGTAAAAGTAGCGCTGGTGCCCAGGTACCAATTGATTCATATCCCGGTAAGCAGGCGATCACCAGCGAACCAAAGCACATCATACACACCGAGATCAGCATGGAGGCCTTTCGTCCGCGACGATCCGCTATGCGACCGAACAGCCAGCCCCCGATGGGCCGCATTAGAAACCCTGCGGCGAAGACTCCTGCCGTTTGTAGCAGCTGCGTGGTGGTGTTGCCGGATGGGAAGAAAATATGTGCGAAGTAGAGTGAACAGAACGAGTAGACGTAAAAGTCGAACCATTCAACCAAATTCCCTGAAGAGGCGCTGATGATTGCCCATACCCTTCTTCGGGTATCACTGTGAGCCAGCGTCCCGTTTGATGTCATGCTTTCTGTCATTGTGATTATGCTCCTGCCATAAACTGCGGCGTATTGAGCCAGAAGACTCAACAACCTCGTAAATGAAATGTTATAATTTTGTTATAAATTACATTGAGACAGAGATCACACATTCCATTAGCAGGATAAGGGATTAGGAGAAAGGCCAGAGTGGGGAAGCACAAAGCAAAAAACCCCGCACCTTACGGTACGGGGTTCTTCTTAATTGATGCCTGGCAGTTCCCTACTCTCACATGGGGAGACCCCACACTACCATCGGCGCTACGGCGTTTCACTTCTGAGTTCGGCATGGGGTCAGGTGGGACCACCGCGCTAAAGCCGCCAGGCAAATTCTGTTAATCTGTATCAGGCTGAAAATCGTGTCTGTCTCTTCGCCAAAACACCTTCGGCGTTGTAAGGTTAAGCCTCACGGTTCATTAGTATCGGTTAGCTCAACGCATCGCTGCGCTTACACACCCGACCTATCAACGTCATAGTCTTTAACGTTCCTTCAGGAGACTTAAAGTCTCAGGGAGAACTCATCTCGGGGCAAGTTTCGTGCTTAGATGCTTTCAGCACTTATCTTTTCCGCATTTAGCTACCGGGCAGTGCCATTGGCATGACAACCCGAACACCAGTGATGCGTCCACTCCGGTCCTCTCGTACTAGGAGCAGCCCCCCTCAATTCTCCAGCGCCCACGGCAGATAGGGACCGAACTGTCTCACGACGTTCTAAACCCAGCTCGCGTACCACTTTAAATGGCGAACAGCCATACCCTTGGGACCTACTTCAGCCCCAGGATGTGATGAGCCGACATCGAGGTGCCAAACACCGCCGTCGATATGAACTCTTGGGCGGTATCAGCCTGTTATCCCCGGAGTACCTTTTATCCGTTGAGCGATGGCCCTTCCATTCAGAACCACCGGATCACTATGACCTGCTTTCGCACCTGCTCGAGCCGTCACTCTCGCAGTCAAGCTAGCTTATGCCATTGCACTAACCTCCTGATGTCCGACCAGGATTAGCTAACCTTCGTGCTCCTCCGTTACTCTTTGGGAGGAGACCGCCCCAGTCAAACTACCCACCAGACACTGTCCGCAACCCGGATTACGGGTCTACGTTAGAACACCAGCCATTAAAGGGTGGTATTTCAAGGACGGCTCCACGCAGACTGGCGTCCACGCTTCAAAGCCTCCCACCTATCCTACACATCAAGGACCAGTGTTCAGTGTCAAGCTATAGTAAAGGTTCACGGGGTCTTTCCGTCTTGCCGCGGGTACACTGCATCTTCACAGCGAGTTCAATTTCACTGAGTCTCGGGTGGAGACAGCCTGGCCATCATTACGCCATTCGTGCAGGTCGGAACTTACCCGACAAGGAATTTCGCTACCTTAGGACCGTTATAGTTACGGCCGCCGTTTACCGGGGCTTCGATCAAGAGCTTCGCGTTGCCGCTAACCCCATCAATTAACCTTCCGGCACCGGGCAGGCGTCACACCGTATACGTCCACTTTCGTGTTTGCACAGTGCTGTGTTTTTAATAAACAGTTGCAGCCAGCTGGTATCTTCGACTGATTTCAGCTCCACCCGCAGGGGCTTCACCTACATATCAGCGTGCCTTCTCCCGAAGTTACGGCACCATTTTGCCTAGTTCCTTCACCCGAGTTCTCTCAAGCGCCTTGGTATTCTCTACCTGACCACCTGTGTCGGTTTGGGGTACGATTTGATGTTACCTGATGCTTAGAGGCTTTTCCTGGAAGCAGGGCATTTGTTACTTCAGCACCGTAGTGCCTCGTCATCACACCTCAGCGTTAAAAGGTACCGGATTTACCTGGAACCTCCGCCTACATGCTTAAACCGGGACAACCGTCGCCCGGCTAACATAGCCTTCTCCGTCCCCCCTTCGCAGTAACACCAAGTACAGGAATATTAACCTGTTTCCCATCGACTACGCCTTTCGGCCTCGCCTTAGGGGTCGACTCACCCTGCCCCGATTAACGTTGGACAGGAACCCTTGGTCTTCCGGCGAGCGGGCTTTTCACCCGCTTTATCGTTACTTATGTCAGCATTCGCACTTCTGATACCTCCAGCATGCCTCACAGCACACCTTCAACGGCTTACAGAACGCTCCCCTACCCAACAACACCTAAGTGTCGCTGCCGCAGCTTCGGTGCATGGTTTAGCCCCGTTACATCTTCCGCGCAGGCCGACTCGACCAGTGAGCTATTACGCTTTCTTTAAATGATGGCTGCTTCTAAGCCAACATCCTGGCTGTCTGTGCCTTCCCACATCGTTTCCCACTTAACCATGACTTTGGGACCTTAGCTGGCGGTCTGGGTTGTTTCCCTCTTCACGACGGACGTTAGCACCCGCCGTGTGTCTCCCGTGATAACATTCTTCGGTATTCGTAGTTTGCATCGGGTTGGTAAGCCGGGATGGCCCCCTAGCCGAAACAGTGCTCTACCCCCGAAGATGAGTTCACGAGGCGCTACCTAAATAGCTTTCGGGGAGAACCAGCTATCTCCCGGTTTGATTGGCCTTTCACCCCCAGCCACAAGTCATCCGCTAATTTTTCAACATTAGTCGGTTCGGTCCTCCAGTTAGTGTTACCCAACCTTCAACCTGCCCATGGCTAGATCACCGGGTTTCGGGTCTATACCCTGCAACTTAACGCCCAGTTAAGACTCGGTTTCCCTTCGGCTCCCCTATACGGTTAACCTTGCTACAGAATATAAGTCGCTGACCCATTATACAAAAGGTACGCAGTCACACCACGAAGGTGCTCCCACTGCTTGTACGTACACGGTTTCAGGTTCTTTTTCACTCCCCTCACCGGGGTTCTTTTCGCCTTTCCCTCACGGTACTGGTTCACTATCGGTCAGTCAGGAGTATTTAGCCTTGGAGGATGGTCCCCCCATATTCAGACAGGATACCACGTGTCCCGCCCTACTCTTCGAGTTCACAACCTGTGCATTTTCGTGTACGGGACTATCACCCTGTACCGTGCGACTTTCCAGACGCTTCCACTAACACACAAGCTGATTCAGACTCTGGGCTGCTCCCCGTTCGCTCGCCGCTACTGGGGGAATCTCGGTTGATTTCTTTTCCTCGGGGTACTTAGATGTTTCAGTTCCCCCGGTTCGCCTCGTTAACCTATGTATTCAGTTAACGATAGTGTGACGAATCACACTGGGTTTCCCCATTCGGACATCGCCGGGTCAAAGGTTCATATCACCTCGCCGGCGCTTTTCGCAGATTAGCACGTCCTTCATCGCCTCTGACTGCCAGGGCATCCACCGTGTACGCTTAGTCGCTTAACCTCACAACCCGAAGATGTTTCACTTCATGATTGCGAAAATTTGAGAGACTCGAACACACCATTAAAGATGTGTCGTTTCAATTTTCAGCTTGATCCAGATTTTTAAAGAGCAAATATCTCAAACGTCACCCGAAGATGAGTTTTGAGATATTAAGGCAGGTGACTTTCACTCACGAACCAGCAAGTGGCGTCCCCTAGGGGATTCGAACCCCTGTTACCGCCGTGAAAGGGCGGTGTCCTGGGCCTCTAGACGAAGGGGACACTGAAGTCTCAATCGCAAGACGCCTTGCTATTTACTTTTCATCAGACAATCTGTGTGAGCACTGCAAAGGCAGGTTCTTTAAGGTAAGGAGGTGATCCAACCGCAGGTTCCCCTACGGTTACCTTGTTACGACTTCACCCCAGTCATGAATCACAAAGTGGTAAGCGCCCTCCCGAAGGTTAAGCTACCTACTTCTTTTGCAACCCACTCCCATGGTGTGACGGGCGGTGTGTACAAGGCCCGGGAACGTATTCACCGTAGCATTCTGATCTACGATTACTAGCGATTCCGACTTCATGGAGTCGAGTTGCAGACTCCAATCCGGACTACGACGCACTTTATGAGGTCCGCTTGCTCTCGCGAGGTCGCTTCTCTTTGTATGCGCCATTGTAGCACGTGTGTAGCCCTACTCGTAAGGGCCATGATGACTTGACGTCATCCCCACCTTCCTCCAGTTTATCACTGGCAGTCTCCTTTGAGTTCCCGGCCTAACCGCTGGCAACAAAGGATAAGGGTTGCGCTCGTTGCGGGACTTAACCCAACATTTCACAACACGAGCTGACGACAGCCATGCAGCACCTGTCTCAGAGTTCCCGAAGGCACCAATCCATCTCTGGAAAGTTCTCTGGATGTCAAGAGTAGGTAAGGTTCTTCGCGTTGCATCGAATTAAACCACATGCTCCACCGCTTGTGCGGGCCCCCGTCAATTCATTTGAGTTTTAACCTTGCGGCCGTACTCCCCAGGCGGTCGACTTAACGCGTTAGCTCCGGAAGCCACGCCTCAAGGGCACAACCTCCAAGTCGACATCGTTTACGGCGTGGACTACCAGGGTATCTAATCCTGTTTGCTCCCCACGCTTTCGCACCTGAGCGTCAGTCTTTGTCCAGGGGGCCGCCTTCGCCACCGGTATTCCTCCAGATCTCTACGCATTTCACCGCTACACCTGGAATTCTACCCCCCTCTACAAGACTCTAGCCTGCCAGTTTCGAATGCAGTTCCCAGGTTGAGCCCGGGGATTTCACATCCAACTTGACAGACCGCCTGCGTGCGCTTTACGCCCAGTAATTCCGATTAACGCTTGCACCCTCCGTATTACCGCGGCTGCTGGCACGGAGTTAGCCGGTGCTTCTTCTGCGGGTAACGTCAATCGATGAGGTTATTAACCTCACCGCCTTCCTCCCCGCTGAAAGTACTTTACAACCCGAAGGCCTTCTTCATACACGCGGCATGGCTGCATCAGGCTTGCGCCCATTGTGCAATATTCCCCACTGCTGCCTCCCGTAGGAGTCTGGACCGTGTCTCAGTTCCAGTGTGGCTGGTCATCCTCTCAGACCAGCTAGGGATCGTCGCCTAGGTGAGCCGTTACCCCACCTACTAGCTAATCCCATCTGGGCACATCTGATGGCAAGAGGCCCGAAGGTCCCCCTCTTTGGTCTTGCGACGTTATGCGGTATTAGCTACCGTTTCCAGTAGTTATCCCCCTCCATCAGGCAGTTTCCCAGACATTACTCACCCGTCCGCCGCTCGTCACCCGAGAGCAAGCTCTCTGTGCTACCGCTCGACTTGCATGTGTTAGGCCTGCCGCCAGCGTTCAATCTGAGCCATGATCAAACTCTTCAATTTAAGTTTGATGCTCGTGAATTAAACTTCGTAATGAATTACGTATGTTCACTCAGAGACTTGGTATTCATTTTTCGTCCGAGGACGTTAAGAATCCATGTCACTTTGAGTGCCCACACAGATTGTCTGATAAATTGTTAAAGAGCAGTGCCGCTTCGCTTTTCGCAGCGGCGCGGGGTGTGCATAATACGCTTTCCCGCTTCAGAGTCAAGCGTTTATTTTCGCTATTCTCTGCTGACCCGGCGGCGTGTGTGCCGTTGTTCCCTGTCAGTGGAGGCGCATTATAGGGAGTAATTCCGAACCTGCAAGGATAAAGTGAAATTTATTTACTGACTGCTCACTTTCCAGGCAAAACCGACTCCAGACCTCAATTTTCGCCTGGTTTTTAAACAAAAACGAGCCGCAAGCGGCTCGTTTTTGCGTTTTGTGACTTACTGCACTGCCACAATGCGATCGTCGTTGGCTTCCAGACGGATAACTTTGCCTGGAATCAACTCTCCGGAAAGGATCTGCTGCGCCAGCGGGTTTTCGATCTGCTGCTGGATAGCGCGTTTCAATGGACGCGCACCGTAAACCGGATCGTAACCATTCTCGCTCAGCAGCTTCAGCGCCTCGTCGGAGATGTGAATTTCATACCCACGCTCTTCCAGACGTTTGTACAGACGCTGCAGCTGGATCTGCGCAATCGACGCAATGTGTTTCTCACCCAGAGGATGGAATACCACCACTTCATCAATACGGTTGATGAACTCCGGACGGAAGTTATGGCTCACCACACCGAGCACCAAATCCTTCATATGGCTGTAGTCCAGTTCACCGAAACGTTCCTGAATCAAATCAGAACCCAGGTTCGAGGTCATAATGACAACCGTATTACGGAAGTCGACCGTTCTCCCCTGCCCGTCGGTCAGACGCCCATCATCCAGCACCTGCAACAGGATGTTGAACACATCCGGGTGTGCTTTTTCCACTTCATCCAGCAGGATGACGGAATAAGGACGACGGCGAACCGCTTCCGTCAGGTAACCGCCTTCTTCATAACCGACATATCCCGGAGGCGCACCGACCAGACGCGAGACGGAGTGTTTCTCCATAAACTCGGACATGTCGATACGCACCATCGCATCGTCGCTGTCGAACATAAAGTTAGCCAGCGCTTTACACAGCTCGGTTTTACCGACACCGGTCGGCCCCAGGAACAGGAACGAACCGATAGGACGATTAGGATCGGAAAGCCCCGCACGGCTACGGCGAATAGCGTTCGATACCGCCTCAACCGCTTCGTTTTGACCAATCACACGATTGTGGAGATCGTTCTCCATGCGCAGCAGTTTTTCACGCTCGCCTTCCAGCATGCGCGCCACCGGAATACCGGTCCAGCGAGCAAGCACTTCCGCGATTTCTGCATCCGTCACCTTATTACGTAACAGACGCATCGTTTTTCCTTCTGACTGCGTCGCTATCTCAAGCTGTTTTTCCAGCTCAGGAATTTTGCCGTACTGCAGTTCAGACATCCGCGCCAAATCGCCGACACGGCGAGCCTGCTCAATGGCAATTTTTGCCTGTTCGAGTTCAGCTTTGATGGTCTGCGTACCGGAAAGGGATGCTTTCTCGGCTTTCCACTCTTCTTCCAGCTCAGAATACTGGCGCTCTTTATCGTCCAGTTCTTCATTGAGCATATCGAGGCGTTTCTTACTGGCTTCATCAGACTCTTTCTTCAGCGCCTGCTGTTCCAGCTTGAGCTGAATGATGCGTCGGTCAAGCCGGTCCAGCTCTTCCGGTTTCGAGTCAATCTGCATACGAATGCTTGAAGCCGCTTCATCAATCAGGTCGATCGCTTTATCCGGCAGTTGACGGTCAGCGATATAACGATGCGAAAGCGTCGCCGCCGCAACGATGGCCGGGTCAGTGATCTGCACGTGGTGGTGCAGTTCATAGCGCTCTTTCAGACCACGCAGGATCGCGATGGTATCTTCAACGCTTGGTTCAGCAACAAACACTTTCTGGAAACGACGCTCAAGAGCAGCATCTTTCTCAATGTACTGACGATACTCGTCCAGCGTAGTGGCACCGACGCAGTGAAGCTCACCGCGCGCCAGCGCAGGTTTCAGCATATTCCCGGCATCCATCGCGCCGTCTGCTTTACCCGCGCCGACCATGGTGTGCAGTTCATCGATAAACAGAATGACGTTGCCTTCCTGCTTCGCCAGGTCGTTAAGCACGCCTTTCAGGCGCTCTTCGAACTCGCCGCGGTATTTCGCACCGGCCACCAGCGCGCCCATGTCCAGCGCCAGCACGCGGCGGCCCTTCAGGCCTTCCGGCACTTCACCGTTGACGATACGCTGCGCCAGCCCTTCAACAATGGCGGTTTTACCGACACCCGGTTCACCAATCAGCACCGGGTTGTTCTTGGTACGACGTTGCAGTACCTGAATCGTACGGCGAATTTCTTCATCACGGCCGATAACCGGGTCAAGTTTGCCCTGTTCAGCACGCTCGGTCAGATCGACCGTAAATTTCTTCAAAGCCTGACGTTGGTCTTCGGCTCCCTGATCGTTCACGCTTTCACCTCCGCGTATTTTCTCAATCGCCTGAGTCACATTGGCGGTGGTCGCACCGGCAGATTTCAGCAGGTCGGTCAAGGTACCGCGTGATTCAAGCGCCGCCAGAACAAACAGCTCTGACGAAATAAAGTTGTCCCCACGTTTTTGCGCCAGCTTGTCGCAAAGGTTCAGCACGCGTACCAGATCCTGCGACGGCTGAACGTCGCCGCCGGTCCCTTCGACCTGCGGCAAACGGCTCAGTGCCTGATCGATAGCGGTGCGTAACTGGCCAGCATTAATGCCAGCGGACGTTAATAAAGGACGTACCGATCCCCCTTCCTGATTCAGCAAGGCGCTCATTAAATGAAGAGGTTCGATAAATTGGTTGTCGTGCCCCAGTGCGAGGGACTGGGCATCGGCGAGAGCAAGCTGGAATTTATTAGTAAGACGATCCAGACGCATAACTCCTCCCATAACAGGTCAAATTTGCTACTGGAGATTAAATGAGGTCATCCCTCAATTATTCAAGGTTAATGACCTGAATTATGTGAAAAGAAAACGGCACGTACCGGATCGTCTTGATTCTTTAGGTTATATCAGCCAAATAAAACTTGCCATACGACCAGTGGTCTTGTCGCGGCGATAAGAGAAAAAATCACCCTTTTCGGTGAATGTGCAGCGATCGCCGCCGGAGATCTGCGTTACGCCCACGTTATTCAAACGCTGACGCGCAAGCTGGTAAATATCGGCCAGATATTTATCTCCAGAAGGCAGGAAGGCGTCCACCGCTTGCGGATCTTTATCCATAAAGGCTTCGCGGACCTCTGGACCCACTTCAAAAGCGCGAGGACCAATGGCCGGGCCAAGCCAGGCCATAATATTGGCGGGCTCATCCTTAAAGCAGGCTACGGTTTCTTCCAGCACGCCTTCACACAGTCCACGCCAGCCCGCGTGTGCTGCAGCCACCTCGGTGCCTGCACGGTTGCAGAACAGCACTGGCAGACAATCGGCGGTCATTACGGCACAAACGGTTCCCGGAGTATTGCTGTAAGAGGCATCAGCGCGTTTAGAAGCATAGGGTTCTCCCGTCAACTTCAGCACCGCCTTGCCGTGAACCTGTTCCAGCCAGACCGGCTTCGACGGCAAGTTCCCCGCAGCAAACAGACGCCTGCGGTTCTCTTCCACGTGTTCCAGGTTGTCACCACAGTGCGCACCGAGATTCAACGACTCCCACGCGCCCTGGCTAACACCGCCAGTGCGGGTTGAACTGCAGGCAGCCACGCCAGCAGGCAATGGCCACTCCGGGACAATCAGTTTGGTCATAACCAGTCCACTTGATCCTTATGTTCTTCGAAATCAGCACGCATGGCGTCAATAAGATCCACCATATCCTGAGGGATAGGCGCATGCCACTCCATCTGAATGCCGGTGATAGGATGGTAAAGACGCAACATGGTCGCGTGCAGCGCCTGACGATCGAATTTACGCAATACGCTGATGAACTCATCCGATGCACCTTTAGGCGGACGCGGACGGCCACCGTAGACCTGATCACCCACCAGCGGATGGGTAATGTGGGCCATATGCACACGGATCTGGTGAGTACGCCCGGTTTCCAGACGCAGACGCAGGCGCGTATGAATACGGAAGTGTTCCATAATGCGATAGTGCGTCACCGCCGGTTTACCCATTGGATGCACCGACATATGGGTACGCTTGGTTGGGTGACGGCTGATAGGCTCTTCTACCGTCCCGCCAGAGGTCATATGCCCAATGGCTACTGCCTCATACTCACGGGTGATTTCGCGTAGCTGCAGCGACTCCACCAGACGGGTCTGAGCAGGAACGGTCTTCGCCACCACCATCAAACCCGTGGTGTCTTTATCCAGACGGTGCACGATGCCCGCGCGCGGGACATCCGCGATCGGCGGATAGTAATGGAGAAGTGCGTTGAGTACCGTACCGTCAGGGTTCCCCGCGCCCGGATGAACAACCAGGTCGCGTGGCTTGTTGATCACCAGAATGTCATCATCTTCATAGACGATGTCCAGTGGGATATCCTGCGGCTCGAAGCGGATTTCCTCTTCGATTTCAGCATTGATGGCGACAGCTTCCCCACCTAACACTTTCTCTTTTGGTTTGTCCCAGATCTTGCCGTTTACCAGCACGCGCTGGTCAAGGATCCATTCTTTTATGCGTGAACGCGAATAATCAGGGAACAATTCGGCCAAAGCCTGATCTAAGCGTTGACCGAGCTGATTTTCGGAGACTGTTGCGGTGAGTTCTACTCGTTGTGCCATAAACTGCTTCTTCGTTTAACGTTGGGTTTTACGGCTTTGCCGTTTAATATAGTGTGCTATTGTAGCTGGTCTTAATCGGGAGCAGGAACAGAGTTTCTCCCGGACAAACATTTGAGGAAAGTCAAAACGTCATGACGCGCATGAAATATCTGGTGGCAGCGGCCACGTTGAGCCTGGCTTTGGTGGGCTGCTCCGGTTCAAATGAACAGGTCCCTGACAATCCGCCGAATGAAATCTATGCGACTGCACAACAAAAGTTGCAGGACGGTAACTGGAAACAGGCGATAACGCAACTGGAAGCGTTGGATAATCGCTATCCATTTGGTCCGTATTCGCAGCAGGTACAGTTAGATCTCATCTACGCATACTATAAAAATGCCGATCTGCCGCTGGCTCAGGCAACCATCGATCGTTTCATGCGTCTGAACCCGACTCATCCTAACATCGACTACGTGATGTACATGCGCGGTCTTACCAACATGGCGCTGGACGACAGTGCGCTGCAGGGCTTCTTCGGCGTGGATCGTTCCGACCGTGACCCACAGCATGCGCGTGATGCCTTCAATGACTTCTCCAAACTGGTGCGCGGCTATCCGAACAGTCAGTACGTGACCGACGCCACCAAGCGTCTGGTGTTCCTGAAAGATCGTCTGGCGAAATATGAATACTCCGTAGCGGAATACTATACCCGCCGTGGCGCATGGGTTGCCGTGGTTAACCGCGTAGAAGGTATGCTGCGAGATTATCCGGATACTCAGGCAACGCGCGACGGCCTGAAGCTGATGGAAAATGCTTACCGTCAGATGCAGATGACCGCTCAGGCTGAAAAAGTGGCGAAAATCATCGCCGCGAACAGCAGCAACACCTGATTTTGCCTCAATGCAAAACGGCAGCCCGAAGGCTGCCGTTTTTTTATTCGTTTCTGAGCGTCGCTGAAGCGCGTTAGCCTCAACACATCCTGTCAACTATGGCCCCAATTTATGCCTTCTACAAGGTAAATCTCACCTCTTCCTGCCCTGCCTCACAAAAAAGATTCCCTGACAAAAACCGACAAAATAACGTGATCTAAATCACACATTTTGACATTAGGTCGGGTATGCTGGAATCACCAAGACGGAAAGACAAGAGGTAAAATTTATGACAATGAACATTACCAGTAAACAAATGGAAATTACTCCGGCAATTCGCCAGCACGTCGCAGACCGTCTCGCCAAACTGGATAAATGGCAAACACATTTGATTAATCCACATATCATCCTGTCCAAGGAGCCGCAGGGTTTCATCGCTGACGCAACTATCAATACTCCAAACGGCCATCTGGTCGCCAGCGCAAAACACGAGGATATGTACACCGCTATTAACGATTTGATCAACAAGCTGGAACGGCAGCTCAATAAAGTGCAACACAAAGGTGAAGCCCGTCGCGCCGCAACATCGGTGAAAGACGCCAGCTTCGCGGAAGAAGTTGAAGAAGAGTAATCCTTTAAATTGAGTGTACCGCCAACGCGCCTTCGGGCGCGTTTTTTGTTTTTTATTGACAGGGTGAAAACAGTACGGGTACTTTAACGGTATCACTCACAGGATGACTTTATGAAACTTACGCCGTTCTTCTTCGCATTCTTTTTTACCTTCCCCTGACCGGGAGGCGTTTCGTCGTGTGATAAAGAATGCGAAGACGAACAACAAGGCCTCCCACACCGGGGGGCCTTTTTTATTGATAACGATAAAATGAGACAGGCAACACTATGACACCGGAAAACCCGTTACTGGATCTGCGCGTAAAAATCAGCGCGCTGGATGAGAAACTGCTGGCGCTGCTGGCCGAACGCCGTACTCTTGCCGTTGAAGTGGGCAAAGCCAAACTGGACTCCCATCGCCCGGTTCGTGATATCGACCGCGAGCGGGATCTGCTGGAGCGTCTGATCCAGCTCGGTAAAGCGCATCACCTCGATGCCCACTACATTACCCGGTTGTTCCAGCTCATCATCGAAGACTCCGTTCTGACCCAGCAAGCGCTACTCCAGCAGCATCTCAATAAAACCAATCCGCACTCTGCGCGTATCGCCTTCCTCGGGCCGAAGGGCTCTTATTCTCACCTGGCCGCACGTCAGTATGCCGCACGCCATTTCGAAGAGTTTATCGAGAGCGGCTGTGCGAAGTTTGCCGACATTTTTAACCAGGTCGAAACCGGCCAGGCGGATTACGCCGTGGTGCCGATTGAAAACACCAGCTCCGGCGCCATCAACGACGTCTACGACTTGCTGCAGCACACCAGCCTGTCGCTGGTCGGCGAGCTGACGATCCCTATCGATCACTGCGTGCTGGTCTCCGGCTCAACGGACCTGAACACGATCGAAACGGTCTACAGCCACCCGCAGCCGTTCCAGCAGTGCAGCCAGTTCCTGAACCGCTATCCGAACTGGAAAATTGAGTACACCGAGAGCACCTCGGCGGCGATGGAAAAAGTGGCGCAGGCGAACTCCCCCACCGTCGCGGCGCTCGGCAGCGAAGCGGGCGGCGCGCTATATGGTTTACAGGTGCTGGAACGCAACCTGGCGAACCAGACGCAAAACATTACCCGCTTCGTGGTGCTGGCCCGCAAGGCAATCAATGTGTCTGACCAGGTACCGGCCAAAACCACGCTGCTGATGGCCACCGGCCAGCAGGCCGGTGCGCTGGTTGAAGCCCTGCTGGTGCTGCGTAATCACAACCTGATCATGACGAAGCTGGAATCACGTCCGATCCACGGTAACCCGTGGGAAGAGATGTTCTACCTCGATATCCAGGCCAACCTGGAATCTGCGTCCATGCAGAAAGCCCTGCGCGAACTGGGCGAGATCACGCGTTCCATGAAAGTGCTGGGCTGCTATCCGAGCGAAAACGTCGTCCCGGTCGATCCGAGCTAACGTTCGATAAAGCGGCTTTTCTTCATCCCTGCCACACTCACCGGCAGGGTGAAGATGGCGCCGGAGAGCGGATACTTCGCCACCTCTACTGCATCCATATTTTCCCGCGTGGTGGTAATAAACAGCGTTTTCATGTCATCGCCGCCAAAGCAGACCATCGTCGGGCAACGTACCGGCATGCGGTATTCTTCCAGTTGCTCCCCTTGCGGTGAAAAACGCGCAATGCGCCAGCCGTCAAATAGCGCGCTCCAGTAGCAGCCTTCCACGTCTATCGCCGCGCCGTCCGGAATCCCTTCGCCCTCTTTAAACTGACGAAACACCTCACGCCTGCCGGGTTCGCCCTGCTCATCAAGCGGGGTACGGTAGATCACACCGTTTGGCGTGTCTGAGGTAAACATCCACTGCTTATCCGGGCTAAACGCTAAACCATTGTGACCGTGAATATCGCACTGGATCACCTTCGGCGTCAGGTCGTTGTCGATGCGCATCAGCAGGGCGCCGTTGTAATCTCCCGGTCCCCAGAACGTGCCCGCATAGAACCGGCCCTGATGGTCGGTGCCCCCATCGTTAAAACGCGCCAGCTGCGGGTTAGAGGGGTTATCGCACACCTTGCGCTGCAGAAGGCCATGCTTATCGGCAAGCCAGATGCCATTGCGCATGGCGACGATAAACCCGCCGCGCTCGCGCAGCGCGAAACAGCCCACCTCCTCGTGAAAAGAAAGCACGGTGTGTTCCGCCGTTGGCAGATGGTAGCGGTGGATCTCCCCTTCCAGAATATCGGCCCAGTAGAGCGCGTGCTCGTCGGCGCTCCACGTCGGGCATTCAGGCAAATGCCCGGTGTAATTCAACAGCAGCTGCGGTTCGGCCATGACAGTTCCCCAAAATGAAAAAAGCCAGCGATGCTGGCTTTCAGTATATACATCATCGCATTACTGGCGACTGTCATTTGCCTGGCGCAACAGCGTCCGGCTTTCACTCTGGAAACGCTGCGCGTAATCGCCAAACCAGTGCTCGACCTTGCGGAAGCTGTCGATAAACGCCTGCTTGTCTCCGTGCTCCAGCAGCGTAATGGCTTCCCCAAAGCGCTGATAGTAGCGCTTGATCAGCGCCAGGTTGTTCTCGGAGGACATAATAATGTCCGCGTACAGCTGCGGATCCTGCGCGAACAGGCGGCCGACCATCGCCAGCTCCAGACGATAGATCGGTGAGGAGAGTGCCAGCAGCTGTTCAAGCTGCACGTTCTCTTCCGCCAGATGCAGGCCGTAGGCAAACGTCGCAAAGTGGCGCAGCGCCTGAATGAACGCCATGTTCTGATCGTGCTCGACCGCGCTGATGCGGTGCAGTCGCGCCCCCCATACCTGAATCTGCTCCAGGAACCACTGATAGGCTTCCGGCTGACGACCGTCGCAGTAAACCACCACCTGCTTAGCCAGGCTGCCGCTGTCCGGGCCAAACATTGGGTGCAGGCCCAGCACCGGGCCGGTATGTGCAGCCAACATGGCCTGCAGCGGACCATTTTTGACAGAGGCCAGATCCACCAGGATGCAATCTTTCGGCAAAGGAGGCAGCTTTTCGATGATCTGCTCCGTCACGTGGATCGGCACGCTGACGATAACCATCCCGGCATCTTTCATGAGTTCCGGTGCCTGCGCCCAGTCCTCTTTTTCCAGAATGCGCACCTGATAGCCAGACAGCGTCAGCATTTTTTCAAACAGACGCCCCATCTGCCCTGCCCCGCCGACAATCACCACCGGACGCAGGGACGGGCAGAGAGTTTTAAAGCCCTTGTCGTTTTCGCTGGAATAGGACTCCCGCATCACGCGGCGCAGAACATCTTCAATCAGGTCCGGCGAAACGCCCAGCGCCTGGGCCTCTTTACGACGGGAGGCCAGCATTGAGGCTTCGCGCTCCGGGACGTAAATCGGCAGGCCGTATTTGCTTTTCACCTCACCCACTTCGGCAACCAGCGCCATGCGGCGCGCCAGCAGGTCCAGCAGCGCCTTATCCACTTCATCAATTTGATCGCGCAGTGCGGTCAATTCAGCAACCATAACTAACCTCTTAAGCCAGACGCGTCGCCAGCTGGCCGTTCAAATCTTTGTGGATCTCACGCAGCAGCGCATCGGTGGTCTCCCAGCTGATGCAGGCATCCGTCACGGAGACGCCGTGCTTCATGGCACTGCGCGGTTGTTCAGATGACTGATTGCCTTCATGGATATTGCTCTCAATCATCAGACCGATAATCGAACGGTTACCATCTTTGATCTGTGCGACCACAGATTCCGCAACCGCTGGCTGGCGACGGTAATCTTTATTCGAATTACCATGACTGCAATCTACCATCAGTGCCGGGCGCAGTCCCGCCTGCTCCATCTCTTTTTCACACTGCGCCACGTCCGCCGGACTGTAGTTCGGGGCTTTCCCGCCGCGCAGGATCACGTGACCGTCCGGGTTGCCCTGCGTTTGCAGGAGGCATACCTGTCCCGCCTGGTTAATACCGACGAAACGGTGCGGCATGGCGGCAGCGCGCATGGCGTTGATCGCCGTCGCCAGGCTGCCATCGGTACCGTTTTTAAAACCAACCGGCATCGACAGGCCCGACGCCATCTCGCGGTGGGTTTGCGATTCCGTGGTACGCGCACCAATCGCGGACCAGCTGAACAGATCGCCAAGGTATTGCGGGCTGTTCGGATCCAGCGCTTCGGTTGCCAGCGGCAGCCCCATGCTGACCAGCTCCACCAGCAGGCGACGCGCAATCTTCAGGCCTGCTTCCACATCAAACGAGCCATCCATGTGCGGATCGTTAATCAACCCTTTCCAGCCGACGGTAGTACGTGGCTTCTCAAAATAGACGCGCATCACCAGATAGAGGCTATCGCTGACCTCCTCCGCTAATGTTTTAAATCGACGAGCGTACTCAATGGCGGTTTCAGGATCGTGAATGGAGCAAGGACCACACACCACCAGCAGGCGCGGATCGCGGCCGGCGATGATATTTGAAATGGTCTGACGCGAGTGCTCAATCTGAGCCTCCTGCGCGACGCTCAGCGGAAATTCCGCTTTCAGTTGATCCGGAGTAATTAAAACCTGTTCGTCAGTGATATGTACGTTGTTCAGCGCGTCTTTTTGCATGATGGCGATCCTGTGAAGCTCGTTTGCGATAGTTGTTTTCCTCGATGAGGTGAGACCACGATACCATAAAAAGTAAACATTTCAATCCAAAATACGTACACATTAGTTTACAGAAGCCAATTTATTGCAAAAATCAGCCGATAAAAACGTAAAGTTTAAATTACAGACATATTTTCTTCAGCCAGGCTATGCTGAAGAAAAAAGGAGAATGGCTATGCGTTCAATTGCTCTTACGCTGTTGTCGCTGTTTTTAACGGGCTGCCAGATCAATCCTTACACCTTCCAGCCCGACTGGACCAGTCCATCCTGGTTTGATGCAGGTAAAGAAGACGCCATGAATGGCCTGCCGGTTAAAGATAACCAGACCCTGGCCGATAGTTTTAACGACACCCACGTTGATCGTAGCGAATATCTTCGCGGCTATGCCGATGGTCAGAAGAGAGTCTGCGAAGAAGGGTTTATTCACGCCTGGGGATTAGCGGGCAAATCTTTCCCTGCCAGCTGCGATACTGCCGAAAACGCGACAAAACTGCGTGCGTCATGGCAAAAAGGAATGGATGAAGGTATGCGTTCCAGCAGACTCAATTAAGTCTGTTTTTATCCACCGGAAAATACACAACAGTAGGATTTAGCTTAGGTTGGCCTGATGCTATTTCTGACATAATGACGGATCTGATAAACAATGGTATTCTGCCCGCAACTCTTAAGGACGTCTATTTCCGGAGCGATGTGGCGGATTCTGGTGAGAAATTCATTCTTGATCTCTTTTTTCCGACTCACTCTGGTGTTAATGCTGTTCCTTATGGTGGGCCCAACGACGGCAGGCGCACTTACGGAAACGGATAAATCGGTGCGCTCAATTGTCTCAGGCATTGTGAGCTATACGCGATGGCCGTCACTTACCGGGCAGCCTAAACTCTGCGTCTACGCCACTTCTCACTATACGCATGCCCTCAGCGGCGACGAAGGGCACAACGAGTTACCTTATACCCCCGTTATTGTACATAACGATCGGGAAGCCCTGGCCGCGACGTGCGATGCGATTTATTTCGGATCTGAATCACCGGCAAAACAACTTGAATTAATAAGTCAATATCAGGGCAGAGCGTTGCTATTAATCTCAGAGCAAAATCCGGAATGTGTAATTGGCAGTGCCTTTTGCCTGATGATCGATCGCGGCCAGGTACGGTTTTCCGTCAACCTGGATGCATTGACGCGCAGTGGCGTAAGAGTCAATCCGGATGTATTAATGCTGGCACGGAATAAGCAGCATGGATAAAGATTTCACTTTAACATCACGTCCGACGTTTAAAAGAACCTTGAGGCGAAACAGCATGATAAGCGTTATTATCACCATGACGTTAATATGGCTGTTGCTCTGTTTTGCCTCCGTCGTAACCTTAAAACAATACGCGCAAAAGAATCTCGAATTAACCGGCGCCACAATGAGCCACAGCCTGGAAGCCTCGCTGGTTTTCAACGACTCGCTGGCGGCCAGCGAAACGCTTGCCGCCCTGGGCAAACAGGGGCAGTTTGCCGTGGCCGAGGTGATTAACGCGCATAAAAAGCGGTTCGCCTACTGGTCCTGGAACCCGGAAGATAACAACGACACGCTGGGTGCACTGGTCAGCCGCTGGCTTTTCCCCGTACCGGTTGCGCAGCCCATCATGCATAACGGCTTAACGATCGGCGAAATCCGCCTTACCGCACGCGACAGTTTGATCAGCCATTTCATCTGGACGTCGTTTGCCGTACTGACCGGCTGCATTCTCTTTGCCGCCGTCGTCGCGCTCATCATAACCCAGTCTTTGCATCGTGGAATGGTCACGGCCCTGCAGAACATTACCGACGTCGTGCATGATGTACGCACGAACCGCAACTTCTCCCGTCGGGTGAAAGACGGCCGTATCGAAGAATTTCACCAGTTTGGCGAGGACTTCAACAGTCTTCTGGATGAAATGGAAGAGTGGCAGCTGAAGCTTCAGGCGAAGAACGCTCAGCTGTTGCGGACCGCCATGCACGACCCGCTTACCGGTCTTGCCAACCGCGCGGCTTTTCGTAACAGCATTGCGGCATTAATGAACGACCCTTCAGCCAGAACAAACTCGGCCCTGCTCTTCCTCGACGGTGATAATTTTAAGTTTATTAACGACACCTGGGGACACGCGGCAGGAGACTGTGTGCTGATCGAAGTCGCCAGCAGGATGATGGAGTTTGGCGACAAACGTCATCAGTCTTACCGTCTTGGCGGAGACGAATTTGCCATGGTGCTGTACGGCGTTCACTCTGAGCTTGAGGTTCAACACATTTGTGCTGCGCTTTCGCAGCAGTTTATCCGTCCGTTTGATCTTCATAACGGACAAAAAGCATCGATGTCACTCAGCATTGGCTTTGCTCTGGCGTGGGAAAATGCTTCCGTGGAAGCATTACTGGAGAGGGCTGACCGCAATATGTACCAGGTTAAAAACCAGCGTACGAAAACAATAAGTTAGAAAGGATACACTATGTTAAAACGTTACTTCGCGCCGTTAATACTGGCCTCACTGGTTCTGGCAGGCTGTCAGTCGCCGCCGGAAGGCAAATTCACTCCTGAGCAAATTGCGGCGATGAAGTCTTACGGTTTTAACGAACTGAACGGTGACTGGTCGCTTGGCATGTCGGACACCATCCTGTTTGATAAAAATGACGCGCGACTGCGTCCGGAAAGTGAAACGCAGATCCAGTCCATGGCCTCTCGCCTGGCCGAAACCGGCCTGAACCACGCGCGAATGGACGGTCACACGGATAACTACGGGGAAGAAAGCTACAACGAAGCGCTGTCGTTAAAACGCGCCAACGCCGTGGCCGACGCCTGGGCGAAGGGGGCAAATATCCCGCGCAGCAATCTCACCACGCGGGGATTAGGTCAAAAATACCCGGTTGCGAGCAACAGTACCCCGCAAGGGCGCGCTGAAAACCGCCGCGTCGCAGTGGTTATCAGCACGCCATAGGGTTATTTAGCGGATGATTCGGCGAGCGTCACCCTGGTTGCCGCTCGCCAGCGCAGCCAGTCCACCAGAACAAACAGCGCCAGACTCGCGCCCATGACCGGCAGGGCCAGCCCCAACAGTACGCTGGTTACCACCGTAACGCCTCTTCCCCATCCCGACAGCGCCAGCCAGCTCTGACAAAGCGTTTGTACCGGACTCACTGCCGATTGCGCCGGGCGACGCATCCACCACATCCGGTATCCCCAGATAATGAGCACGCACAGGGCAAGACCAAACGCCACGAGCAGCAGCTGATTCACCAGCCCAAATAAGATCCCCATATGGAAATCCACGCCCCAGCGGGTCAGTTTTGCCATTAGCGGGAAATCCTCGAATCGGGTTCTGTCCAGGATCTGCATCGAATGAGGATCAACCGCAACGGCATCGACCTGGGTCGGCCAGCTGCGATCGATTTCCGTCACGGTCCAGGCACGATCCATCGTTTTCGCCGGGCGGATCTCCAGCCTGTTGGCATCAATCCCCGCTTTACGCGCCGCGCTTAGCACTTTGTCAAACTGCGTCAAATCCATCGCCATTTCCGGCATCACCATTCCGCCGTGATGACCACGGTGTTCGGCATGTTCATCCACGATCTCATGTTGGCCGGATAGCGTCGTGTTCACCTGCGGGGTGAGCCAGTTCATCTCTGCCCGCAGCTTATCCACGTTCCCGCCAGCCCACTGGGACCAGGTCAGGCCGGTTGCGGAGAACAGCAGCATTCCACCCAGCAGAACCCAGCCCAGCGTCACGTGCACCCGACGCTGGTTCTGGAAGCGATTGTTGATCCGCCGTTTGGGTCGGGTATAAAACCACAGCGCAATACCGCCCAGCGCGGCAACCCACATCCACGAGGCCGCAAGCTCGCTGTAAAGGCGCCCAACGTCGCCCAACATCAGAGAGGTATGCAGGTAATCAATGGTCTGACGCAGGGGTAAAATCCCGCTGGTGCCGTATACCGTCAGATCTCCCAGCACCGCCAGGCTCACCGGATCGATAAAGATAGCCCGGTTCTCCGATGGCCCAAGTTTCGGGTCAGCGAACATCACGCGGGTGGTTTCGCCCTCAACCAGCCCCGGACGCACGGCGTGCAAACGTAAATCTGATCCAACGGTTTTTTCCGCCGCGGCGATTTGTTCTGCCAGAGGCTGCGGCTCGCCCGCGGAATCCGTGTGGAGCGCGTGCCGGTAGAGTGCGTTTTCCAGCTGCGGGGTCGCCACATATAGCGTCCCGGTCAGCGCGGCGAAGAAGATAAACGGGCCGACAAACATCCCGACGTAGAAATGGAGGCGACGCAGCAGGTTTCCCCATGCCGCGCGCGGAGTGCAGGTAGTCATACTTTTCCTTTTTAAGGCAAAAAGTTATCGATTTTGTTTTTAAAGGGAAAAAGCAGACTGTCGCGGCGGCGCGCGGGTATCAGGGTAAAGCCAGGGGAAGAAGTGCCAGTGGTTGACCGCCTGACGCGGCGGCTTAACGCGTAGCCTCTGCAGCACCACGCTGAGCAGGATGATGAGCGCCAGCATCACGCCAGGGACATGCGCTAACAGCACGCAGTAGCCGCACGCTTCAGCATGGTCGACAGGCATCGTGTGCGGCATATCGCCGTGATGCTCGTCCATCGACATCATGCTCATGTCATGATGCATGCCCGGCATGGCGCTCATGGGATCTTTCTGCAACGAGACGGAGATAAGCGGTGCTACCACGATCAGCAGGATCGCGAACAGCGCGGTCAATGCCGCTGCGCGTTTCCGGTCAGGCTGATGCAGTACGTTATCCACTTCCCCTCCATTCAAGAGGCAAGCATTGTAAATGATTTATGACGAAAGGGTTAACGCGAGAGGAGCGATGGGATAAAAAAAGGGCCAGCCTTTCGGCCAGCCCTTTCTAACAGGATGTCGCTTAAGCGAATCTTAGTTCAGACGCTCTTTAATACGAGCAGACTTACCAGTACGCTCACGCAGGTAGTACAGTTTAGCTTTACGTACAGCACCACGACGTTTAACAGCAATGCTGTCAACTACCGGAGAGTGAGTCTGGAAGACACGCTCAACGCCTTCGCCGTTGGAAATTTTACGAACAGTGAATGCAGAGTGCAGACCGCGGTTACGAATAGCGATAACCACGCCCTCGAATGCCTGCAGACGTTTTTTGGAACCTTCAACAACCCATACTTTCACTTCCACGGTGTCACCTGGACGGAAGGAAGGTACGTCCTGCTTCATCTGCTCTTGTTCAAGTTGCTTAATAATGTTGCTCATAATTTAATCTCTTATCCTGGGTAAACTGATATTCGGGAGCGTATTACGCATTCCCATCATGTTCATGCTGCTGGTGCGCGTGTTCAGTTTTGAACTCGGCCAGCAACTTTGCTTGCTCTTCAGTCAGAGCCAGGTTTTCCAGAAGTTCAGGTCTTCTAAGCCAGGTTCGGCCCAGCGACTGCTTCAAACGCCAGCGACGTATCTCGGCATGGTTTCCAGACAGTAACACTGCCGGTACTTCCATCCCTTCTAACACTTCAGGACGAGTATAGTGTGGACAGTCCAGCAACCCATCGGCAAAGGAATCTTCCGTTGCCGAAGCTTCATGGCCCAGAACCCCCGGAATGAACCGGGCGACGGAGTCAATCAGCGTCATTGCCGGTAACTCACCACCGCTGAGAACGTAATCGCCGATAGACCATTCTTCGTCAATCTCGGTTTGAATTACGCGCTCATCTATCCCTTCGTAGCGCCCACAGACCAGAATCAGCTTTTGATTCGTCGCCAGTTCGCTCACGCCCGCTTGATCAAGCTTGCGTCCCTGAGGTGACAGATAAATCACCTTTGCGCCTTCACCTGCCGCGGCTTTTGCTGTGTGAATGGCGTCCCGTAAGGGTTGCACCATCATTAGCATCCCCGGTCCGCCGCCGTAAGGACGATCGTCCACGGTACGGTGCCGGTCATGAGTAAAGTCACGAGGACTCCAGCTCTGGATGCTCAGCAGGCCATTCTTTACTGCCCGGCCAGTTACCCCGTAATCGGTAATCGCGCGGAACATTTCAGGAAACAGGCTAATTATGCCAATCCACATAGCGCCGTCTTTTACCGTTTATCCGGAGAATTTAAAAACCAGGATCCCAATCTACTTCAATGGTTTGAGTAGTGAGATCGACTTTCTTGATAACCTGTCCATCGAGGAACGGGACCAACCGCTCCTTGATGCCAAATGCATCTTTCAGGTTTGCCTTAATGACGAGAACGTCATTCGACCCGGTTTCCATCATATCGATGACTTTCCCCAGGCTGTAGCCTTCGGTAGTGACTACCTGGCAACCCATAAGGTCTTTCCAGTAGTAGTCGCCCTCTTCCAGCTGTGGCAACTGCGACGAATCCACGACAATTTCACAATTAGTCAGTGCATTCGCGGCATCACGATCGTCAACGCCTTTCAGCTTGATGATGATGTCCTGATTGTGGTGACGCCAGCTTTCCAGCTCGACCTCTTCCCACTTACCGCCTTTCTGGATAAACCAGGGCTGGTAATCAAAAATGCTATCAGCGTCTTCAGTGGAGGAAAACACTCTGAGCCAACCACGGATACCGTAGCAAGAACCCATTTTTCCCAATACGATCGGTTCAACAGGTACTTTATTGCTCATCATGACCACCGTGACAGATTAAGCTGCTTTGTTTGCTGCTTTGATCAGCGTAGCAACGCGATCGGAAACAGTAGCGCCCTGGCCAACCCAGTGAGCGATACGATCCAGATCCAGACGAGTTTCTTCTTCTGCGCCAGCGGCCAGTGGGTTGAAGAAACCAACGCGCTCGATGAAGCGACCGTTGCGTGCATTACGGCTGTCAGTCACAACAACCTGGTAGAACGGACGCTTTTTAGCGCCGTGACGTGCTAAACGAATAGTTACCATAACATCCTCTTGTGTGAATAAAACAACCGGGCCCCATCGAGGAACGGAGCCCGGGTGTCATATTAAAAGCCCGAAAATTTTACTCATTTTCGGGCAAAAAGCAATCTCAAAAGCGATTAACGCCCTGGAAAACCGGGAGGCATCATCCCTTTCATGCCGCGCATCATCTTCGCCATGCCGCCTTTCTTCATTTTCTTCATCATGCGCTGCATGTCGTCGAACTGTTTCAGAAGGCGGTTAACGTCCTGCACCTGCATGCCGCAACCGGCTGCGATACGGCGTTTACGGGAACCTTTGATGATATCCGGGTTAGCGCGTTCTTTGAGGGTCATCGAGTTGATGATCGCCTCCATACGCACCAGCACCTTGTCATCCATCTGCGCTTTCACGTTGTCAGGGATCTGGCCCATGCCCGGCAGTTTGCCCATCAGGCTGGCCATGCCGCCCATGTTTTTCATCTGACGCAGCTGTTCAAGGAAGTCGGTGAGATCGAAACCGTCACCTTTTTTCAGCTTGCTGGCCAGCTTCTCGGCCTGCGCGCGGTCAACCTTGCTCTCGATATCTTCGATCAGCGACAGTACGTCGCCCATGCCGAGAATACGGGAGGCAATACGGTCCGGGTGGAACGGCTCCAGCGCTTCGGTTTTCTCGCCCACGCCGAGGAATTTAATCGGCTTACCGGTGATGTGACGAATAGAGAGCGCCGCACCGCCGCGGGCGTCACCGTCCACTTTGGTCAGCACCACGCCGGTTAACGGCAGCGCTTCGTTAAACGCTTTCGCGGTATTCGCCGCATCCTGACCGGTCATGGCGTCGACAACGAACAGGGTCTCTACCGGGTTGATAGAGGCATGCACCTGCTTGATCTCGTCCATCATCGCTTCGTCGACGTGCAGACGACCGGCGGTATCCACCAGCAGCACGTCGTAGAATTTCAGCTTCGCTTCTTTCAGCGCGGCGTTAACGATGTCGACAGGCTTCTGCGCCACGTCGGACGGGAAGAAATCTACGCCGACCTGCTCGGCCAGGGTTTCCAGCTGTTTGATCGCCGCCGGGCGATAGACGTCCGCAGAGACCACCAGCACTTTCTTCTTGTGTTTTTCACGCAGGAACTTTCCCAGCTTACCGACGCTGGTGGTTTTACCCGCACCCTGCAGGCCCGCCATCAGCACCACGGCCGGTGGCTGAGCCGCCAGGTTAAGCACCTGGTTCTCTTCGCCCATCGCCGAAACCAGTTCATTACGAACGATTTTGACGAACTCCTGACCCGGGGTCAGACTCTTGTTAACTTCATGACCAACCGCCTTCTCTTTTACGCGGTTGATAAAATCACGAACAACCGGCAACGCGACGTCTGCTTCCAGCAGCGCCATGCGCACTTCGCGCAGCGTTTCCTTGATGTTCTCTTCAGTAAGGCGTCCGCGGCCGCTGATGTTGCGCAGCGTGCGCGACAAACGATCAGTTAAATTATCAAACATTGTCTCTCGCCTGAGTAGAAACGTTGGGCCGCCATGGGCGACACATACACAGAATTTTGCCGGAGTATAACATGAAGGCGCCTTTGTTGTTATGCAACGGTTGGAGCAGGCGTCACGTAACGTTATACTGCTTCTCTTTCTTATTAAGACAACTGTCGATGCCTATATGCCTGTTTTCGCACTGATCGCCCTTGTTGCCTACTCTGTCAGCCTCGCGCTGATTATTCCCGGACTGCTGCAAAAAAACAGCGGCTGGCGGCGCATGGCTATTCTCTCGGCGGTGATCGCACTGATTAGCCACGCCTTTGCGCTGGAATCACGCATCATTCCCGGCGACGGCAGCGTGCAAAACCTGAGCGTCCTCAACGTCGGCTCGCTGGTCAGCCTGATGATCTGTACGGTGATGACCATCGTCGCGTCTAAAAATCGCGGCTGGCTGCTGCTGCCGATTGTCTACACCTTCGCGCTGATCAATCTGGCCCTCGCCACCTTTATGCCTAATGAGTTTATTACGCATCTGGAGGCTACCCCGGGGATGCTGGTGCATATCGGCCTGTCGCTCTTTGCCTACGCGACGCTGATCATCGCCGCGCTTTACGCCATGCAGCTCGCCTGGATTGACTATCAGCTGAAAAACAAAAAGCTGGCGTTTAATCATGAGATGCCGCCGCTGATGGTCATTGAGCGCAAGATGTTCCACATCACCCAGGTGGGCGTGGTGCTGCTGACGCTGACGCTCTGCACGGGCCTGTTTTACATGAAGAACCTGTTCAGCGTGGAGAATATCGATAAAGCGGTGCTCTCCATCATCGCGTGGTTTGTCTATATTGTCCTGTTATGGGGCCATTATCATGAAGGCTGGCGCGGTCGTCGCGTGGTCTGGTTCAACGTCGCGGGTGCGGGCATTCTCACCCTTGCCTATTTTGGCAGCCGCTTCATACAGCAATTTGCTGGCTAAGAAACAAAGGAGTTCCCCCTGGAACACATCTCTACCACCACGCTGATCGTTACGCTGATCGTCATGGTGGTCATCTCCGCCTATTTCTCCGGCTCGGAAACCGGCATGATGACCTTAAACCGCTACCGGTTACGTCATCGTGCTAAACAGGGTAACCGCGCCGCACGTCGCGTTGAAAAACTGCTCCGCAAGCCGGATCGCCTGATAAGCCTGGTGCTCATCGGCAACAACCTCGTCAACATTCTGGCCTCTGCCCTCGGCACCATCGTCGGGATGCGCCTGTACGGCAACGCAGGGGTGGCGATTGCCACCGGCGTGCTGACGTTCGTGGTGCTGGTGTTTGCCGAAGTGCTGCCGAAAACCATCGCCGCGCTTTACCCTGAGAAAGTCGCCTACCCGAGCAGCTTCCTGCTGGCACCGCTGCAGATCCTGATGATGCCGCTGGTCTGGCTGCTGAACATGGTGACGCGCGTCCTGATGCGGATGGTGGGAATCAAAGCCGACGTCACCATCAGCAGCGCGCTCAGCAAAGAAGAGCTTCGCACCATCGTGCATGAATCCCGCTCGCAGATCTCCCGGCGCAATCAGGACATGCTCCTGTCGGTGCTGGATCTGGAAAAGGTGAGCGTGAACGACATCATGGTGCCGCGTAACGAAATCGTCGGTATCGACATCAATGACGACTGGAAAGCCATCGTTCGCCAGCTGACGCACTCCCCGCACGGGCGCATTGTGCTCTATCGCGACTCGCTGGATGACGCCATCAGCATGCTGCGCGTGCGCGAAGCCTACCGTCTGATGACCGAGAAAAAAGAGTTCACCAAAGAGGTGATGCTGCGCGCCGCCGACGAAATTTACTACGTGCCGGAAGGAACCCCCCTCAGCACGCAGCTGGTGAAATTCCAGCGTAACAAGAAGAAGGTCGGCCTGGTGGTCAACGAGTACGGCGATATCCAGGGGCTGGTGACGGTCGAAGATATTCTGGAAGAGATTGTCGGGGACTTTACCACCTCAATGTCGCCTTCCCTCGCGGAAGAGGTCACCCCGCAAAACGACGGCTCGGTGCTGATTGACGGCAGCGCGAACATTCGTGAACTCAACAAAGCATTTAACTGGCATTTACCGGAAGATGAGGCTCGGACCATTAACGGGATGATTCTGGAAGCGCTGGAAGAGATCCCGGCGGCGGGCACGCGGGTGCGCATTGAGCAGTACGATATTGATATCCTGGACGTGCAGGACAATATGATTAAGCAGGTGAAAGTCCTGCCTGTTAAACCTCTGCGCGAAAGTATCGCAGAGTAAGGCAGTAGGCCGGGTAAGGCGAACGCCGCTACCCGGCACTACGGATAGCGAATTACGCTTTCGCTTTCGCCACGGTCACCATCGCAGCGCGAATGGTACGGCCGTTCAGGGTGTAACCTTTCTGCATTACGCCCAGCACTTTACCGGCTTCCACTTCTTCGGACTCCACCATCGCAATCGCCTGGTGAACGTTTGGATCCAGCGGAACGTCGGTATCGGCAATCACTTCCACGCCAAACTTACGCACCACGTCGAGCATGGATTTCAGCGTCAGTTCGATACCTTCGATCATTGCCGCGTTGTCCAGATTCGCTTTGTCAGCCACTTCCAGGGCGCGATCGAGGCTATCGATTACCGGCAGCAGTTCGTTGACGAATTTCTCCAGCGCAAATTTATGCGCCTTCTCAACGTCCTGCTCGGTACGACGACGCAGGTTTTCCATTTCCGCCTTGATGCGCAGAACACCATCGCGTTCGCGATTCTGTGCTTCTACCAGCTGGGCTTCCAGATTCGCAATTTTTTCATCGCGCGGGTCCACCTGCTCAGCAGATGCGTCTGGCTCTACAGCCTCAACTTCATCGTGCTGTTCCGTGATAATTTCTTCAGGGGCTTGCCCCTCAGGCGTTTTCTGTTCTTTACTACTCATGAATTTCTCCGCGTTTTTCTGCATTCATCTCGCTAACTTCGCTTATTATGGGGATCAGTTTCCGGGATTCAAGGGAACAAGACAGATTGTCATCATTCATCAGGCACAAGGACCTCCAGAAAATGAATAATCATTTCAGGTGTATTGGGATCGTCGGGCATCCGCGTCACCCTACCGCACTAACGACACATGAAATGTTGTATCGCTGGTTGTGTAGCAAAGGCTATGAAGTGATGGTCGAGCAGCAGATTGCCCAGGAGCTGCAGCTGAAGAGCGTCAAAACCGGCACGCTGGCGGAAATAGGCCAACAGGCCGATCTCGCCGTGGTGGTGGGCGGCGACGGCAACATGCTCGGCGCGGCCCGCACGCTGGCGCGTTATGACATTAAGGTCATCGGCATCAACCGTGGCAATCTCGGCTTTTTAACCGACCTTGACCCGGACAATGCGCAGCAGCAGCTGGCCGACGTGCTGGAAGGCCACTATATCAGTGAAAAACGCTTTTTACTGGAAGCGCAGGTGTGCCAGCAGGACTGCCAGAAGCGCATCAGCACCGCGATTAACGAGGTGGTCCTTCACCCCGGTAAAGTGGCGCACATGATCGAGTTCGAAGTCTATATCGACGAAATCTTTGCCTTCTCCCAGCGTTCTGACGGGCTGATTATCTCCACCCCGACCGGCTCAACCGCCTACTCGCTTTCTGCCGGCGGCCCGATCCTGACGCCCTCGCTGGATGCCATTACCCTGGTGCCAATGTTCCCGCACACGCTCTCCGCCCGTCCGCTTGTCATCAACGGCGACAGCACGATCCGTCTGCGCTTCTCGCACCGCCGTAACGACCTGGAGATCAGCTGCGACAGTCAGATAGCGCTGCCGATCCAGGAAGGTGAAGATGTGCTTATTCGCCGGTGTGATTACCACCTGAATCTGATTCATCCGAAAGATTACAGCTATTTCAACACATTAAGCTCGAAGCTTGGCTGGTCAAAAAAATTGTTCTGATTCTGCATCCAGTACTTTACTGTATAAAAAACCAGTTTATACTGTATGAAAATACAGTCATGGTTTTTCATACAGGAAAACAATTATGCTGGCACAACTGACCATCAGCAACTTTGCCATTGTTCGTGAGCTTGAGATCGATTTCCACAGCGGCATGACGGCGATCACCGGGGAAACCGGTGCAGGTAAATCCATTGCCATTGATGCCCTCGGCTTGTGCCTTGGCGGCCGCGCAGAGGGCGATATGGTGCGCATGGGCGCCAACCGTGCCGACCTGTGCGCCCGTTTCTCCCTGAAAGACACCCCTGCCGCCCAGCGCTGGCTGGAGCAGAACCAGCTCGAAGATGGACGTGAGTGTTTACTCCGCCGCGTCATCAGCAGCGACGGTCGTTCCCGCGGTTTTATCAACGGCACGGCGGTTCCGCTTTCCCAGCTTCGTGAACTCGGCCAGCTGCTTATCCAGATCCACGGTCAGCATGCGCACCAGCAACTCGTCAAACCCGAACAGCAGAAAGCGCTGCTGGATGGCTATGCGGGTGAGTACGCGCTTACTCAGCTTATGGCGGAACACTATCGCCAGTGGCATCAGAGCTGCCGCGAGCTCGCCCAGCACCAGCAGCAAAGCCAGGAGCGCGCCGCACGTGCGGAGCTGCTGGCGTACCAGCTTAAAGAGCTGAACGAATTCAACCCGCAGGCGGGTGAGTTTGAGCAAATCGACGAAGAGTACAAACGCCTGGCGAACAGCGGTCACCTGCTCTCAACCAGCCAGAATGCGCTTAACCTGCTGGCGGATGGCGAAGACGTAAACCTGCAAGGACAGCTGTATAACGTCCGCCAGTTGATTACCGAACTGGTCGGCATGGACAGCAAGCTTTCAGGCGTTCTGGATATGCTGGAAGAAGCGGCTATTCAGATCTCCGAAGCCAGTGACGAACTGCGCCACTACTGTGAACGTCTGGATCTCGACCCGAACCGTCTGTTTGAGCTGGAGCAGCGTATCTCCCGTCAGATTTCACTGGCGCGCAAGCACCACGTCACGCCGGAAGAGTTGCCGGGCTACTATCAGTCTCTGCTGGAAGAGCAGCAGCAGCTTGACGATCAGGCTGACTCGCAGGAAACCCTCTCTCTGGCGGTGAACCTGCACCATGAACAGGCGCTGGCGACGGCGCAAAAGCTGCATGAAATCCGTCAGCATTACGCCCTGGAACTAAGCCAGCACATCACCGACAGCATGCACACACTGGCGATGCCGCACGGTGTATTCACCATTGATGTCCGCTTTGAAGAGAACCACCTGACGGCGGAAGGTGCGGACCGCATCGAGTTCCGCGTCACCACCAACCCGGGGCAGCCGCTGCAGGCTATCTCCAAAGTGGCCTCCGGCGGTGAACTGTCGCGTATTGCGCTGGCAATTCAGGTGATTACCGCGCGTAAAATGGAAACCCCGGCGCTGATTTTCGATGAAGTGGATGTCGGCATCAGCGGCCCAACGGCGGCGGTGGTGGGTAAACTGCTGCGCCAGCTCGGCGAATCAACGCAGGTGATGTGTGTCACCCACCTGCCGCAGGTCGCGGGCTGTGGTCATCATCACTTTATCGTCAGTAAAGAAACCGACGGTGAAATGACCGAAACACACATGAAGCCGCTGGATAAACGTGCGCGCCTGCAGGAGCTGGCACGCCTGCTCGGCGGCAGCGAAGTCACGCGTAATACGCTCGCGAACGCGAAAGAACTGCTGGCAGCATAAACTTTTTCGGGATCTCAGGGTCATACAGAACAACAAAAACGCCGCCAGACCGGTTTCAAAGTGGGGCAAGGTCTATTATCATCGGCATATTACATATGAGCCGCGTTCTGCTCGGGCCCGAAAAGGAATCAAATCACTATGCGTTGTAAAATGCTGACCGCTGCCGCTGCGGTTCTTCTGATGTTGACCGCAGGCTGTTCCACTCTGGAGAAAGTGGTTTACCGTCCTGACATCAACCAGGGGAACTACCTTACCCCTAACGATGTGTCCAAAATCCGCGTGGGGATGACACAACAGCAGGTCGCTTATACACTGGGAACCCCGATGATGTCCGATCCGTTCGGCACTAACACCTGGTTCTATGTATTCCGTCAGAAGCCGGGCCACGAAGATGCGACCCAGCAGACCCTGACGCTGACCTTCAGCAGCGCCGGTGTGTTGACCAACATCGACAACAAGCCTGCCCTGACCAAATAATCAGAAGTCAGAAATGCAAAAAGGTGCTCATTGAGCACCTTTTTTGTATTTCTTTTATCCCCTCGCCCCTTTGGGGAGAGGGTCAGGGTGAGGGGAAAACACGCTACTTACCCGCCTTCTCCGCACGCTGACGACGCAGCTCTTTCGGGTCGGCAATCAGCGGACGATAAATCTCCACCCGATCGCCCTCTTTCAGCACATCACCCAGCTTCACTGGACGGCTGTAAATCCCGACCTTATTTTTCGCCAGGTCGATATCGCTGCGAAGCTCAAGGATGCCGGACGCGCGGATAGCTGCCTCAACGGTTGCTCCCTCTTCCAGCGTCACGCGCTGCAGGTACTGTTTCTCCGGCAATGCGTACACCACTTCTACAGCTATCTTATGCGACACTGTAAACCTCTTTGGCGCGGGTGGTGAACGCCTGAACCATATTGGACGCCAGCTCTTTAAAGATGCGGCCAAACGCCAGCTCAATCAGCTTATTGGTAAATTCAAAGTCCAGCTGGAACTCGATGCGGCAGGCGTCAGCGCTCAGCGGCGTAAACTTCCAGCCTCCCATCAGGGTTTTAAACGGACCATCTACCAGATGCATCAAAATACTCTGATTGCTGGTCAGCGTATTGCGGGTGGTGAACGTCTTGCTGATCCCCGCTTTGGAGACGTCCACCGCCGCGGTCATCTGCGTCGGGCCGGACTCCAGAACGCGGCTCCCGGTGCATCCCGGAATAAATTCTGGGTAAGACTGAACATCGTTCACTAACTGATACATCTGTTCCGCGCTGTAAGGCACAAGCGCAGTACGGCTAATCTGAGGCATAGCATTTCCCATGGTCACACAACGGACAAATAATAACATTTATCACCTGTTAAAAAAACGCTAAGCCTCATCTCGTGCTAAGATAGCGCGTTAGACCTCACAGGACGCAATGAGGTGACTTTTTGAAATCAGATTACCGACGGCTTTACGACACTTATGACGAAGAAAAAAGCACATAAACCAGGCTCGGCGACCATTGCGCTCAACAAGCGTGCTCGCCACGAGTATTTCATTGAAGAAGAATTCGAAGCTGGCCTTGCGTTGCAGGGCTGGGAAGTAAAATCGCTGCGCGCCGGGAAAGCCAACATCGGCGATAGCTACGTGATCCTGAAAGATGGCGAAGCCTTCCTGTTCGGCGCGAACTTTACGCCGCTGACCGTCGCCTCCTCACACTACGTGTGTGACCCTACGCGCACCCGCAAGCTGCTGCTGAACAAGCGTGAGCTGGAATCCCTCTACGGACGCATCAACCGTGAAGGTTTCACCGTGGTCGCCCTGTCGCTGTACTGGAAAAACGCCTGGTGCAAAGTGAAAATTGGCGTCGCGAAGGGTAAAAAACAGCACGACAAACGTACTGACCTGAAAGAGCGCGAATGGCAGCTCGACAAAGCGCGCATCATGAAAAACGCAGGACGTTGATTCTGCATACTTATTGTACTATTCAATAAGTTAGCGTTCCGGGCTGGTATCCAGGAAGTGAAATCTGGTATACTCAGTTCAACACTATTGGGGCTGATTCTGGATTCGACGGGATTTGCGAAACCCAAGGTGCATGCCGAGGGGCGGTTTGCCTCGTTAAAAGCCGCAAAAAAATAGTCGCAAACGACGAAAACTACGCTTTAGCAGCTTAATAACCTGCTCTGAGCCCTCTCTCCCTAGCTTCCGCTCTTAAGACGGGGATCAAAGAGAGGTCAAACCCAAAAGAGATCGCGTGGAAGCCCTGCCTGGGGTTGAAGCGTTAAAACTAATCAGGCTAGTTCGTTAGTGGCGTGTCTGTCCGCAGCTGGCGTGCGAATGTAAAGACAAACTAAGCATGTAGTACCGAGGATGTAGAAATTTCGGACGCGGGTTCAACTCCCGCCAGCTCCACCAAAATTCTCCATCGGCGATCACCAGAGTCGACTGATGAAGTCCTGAAAGCCCGCATGGCGCAAGCCCTGCGGGCTTTTTTGTACCCTCAATATGTCCCGCGAAGTTCATAAAATTTCCCGGCGACACAGCAACATCACACCATTAAACATTATTTCTCTCATGCTCAATGAGCCATTCTTTGCGTGAAATCCCCCCTCCATAACCTGTCATCGCGCCATCTTTTCCAATTATCCTGTGACAGGGAGTCACAATCGCAATCCGGTTGGCACCGTTAGCGGCAGCGACGGCGCGCACAGCATTTGGCTTATTAAGCCGTAGTGAAATGGCCTGATAGTGTGAGGTCTGTCCATAGGGAACAGCACGCAACGCATGCCAGACGGATTGTTGAAAATCACTGCCCGGGGCATCTAAAGCGAGATCAAACTGTCGGCGCGTTCCGGCAAAATACTCGTCGATCTCTTTTACTGTCTGTCGGGTATGGTTGTTTTCGCCGGTGACGATTCTGGCGTTAAATAAACGCTGTATATCGCGGAATTCAGTTTCCAACATCCGGCGATCGGTAAACTCCAGCAGACAGACACCCAGCTCTGTCGCGCAGACAAACATCGGTCCAAGCGTCGTGGTAAACCGGTGAATGACTATCACCTGGGTTGCCTGAGTCGGCGCTGCGCCTGTAAGCCGCTTGTAGGTGTAACCAAAGCCGCTAAGGGATTCATAGCCATTGTCCAGCGCAACGTCAGTCGCCGCTCGTCCGCTTTTCAGCTCCTGCAAGGCAACGTTCACCCGCTGCATTCGCTGGAAAGCCTGAAAAGTGATGCCGTGATGTTGCAGGAACCAACGTCTTACCCGCTCCGGGCTGATGCCATGCTGACGAAGCTCCGCGTCTGCTACACGGGATTTAATATCGCGCCTGACAAGCGCAAGCGCCTGCTCAACGAATAATGGCGCGCTGTGCGCATTTTCAGCGGGCCTGCAGACCTTACAGGGACGAAAGCCAGCCGCCAGGGCAGATTTGGCATCTTTATAAAATTCGACATTTTCGCGTTTGGGCTTTCGCGCCCGGCATACCGAAATGCAGAATACGCCAGTGGTTTTGACGCCAACAAAAAACACGCCAATGTAGTCTGAAGCACGTTCAAGTAATGCCTGATACCAGATATCGCATAAATTCTTATCGGTTATTTTCATTACTAAAAAGTCCTTCAAACGTCTGACGCGCTCGGATCGCATGCATGACATCAGTCAACGTTGACTGCATCGCTGAATGAACAAAATTGCCCATTGAAATGCGGCTTGCCCCAGCCCGTTTCAGCCTGTCGAATGACGGTAGATCGGGCATACACATGACATTCAGGGGCAATCCCGTTGCCTCTGCTATGAGGCTAATGTCTTTCTCTGACGTCAGGCAGGGAACAAAAAGGCCGTCGGCACCTGCAGCTTTATAGCGTTGACCCCGTAATATCGTCTCCTGCAACGCGTCTTCATGCCCGAGCAGGTACGTGTCAGTCCGGATATTCATGAACAGACGATAATCTTCCCTTCTCAGCATATTGCACACTGCTCTCAGGTTACGGGAAAAATCAGAGGCATCGTCAAGCTGACGAACCCCGTTTATGACTCGGCTGTCTTCGAGGTTAACGCCTGCGACGCCTGTCTGAGCAAGGCGCCTCAGATTGGCTGCTATCTCTTCGGCTGAATCACCATACCCTGCTTCCATGTCAACGCTCAATGGCAGGTTGCTGACAGCCCGGATCCGGGTGACCATATAAAATAACTCATCAAACGGCATTTCCTGGCCGTCGTCATATCCCAGTGTGGACGCTATAGCTGCACTGGACGTTCCCAGTACCTGATAGCCTGCTTTTTGCGCTGCGACAGCACTGGCGGCATCCCAGACGTTGGCGATAAGAAGAGGCTCATGCTGATAGTGGCGTTCTGCAAAGTTCATATTCATATCCTCTCGATAGATTGAAAATGAATCTAAGCACTCAGTAAGAACCTCACAACCGAAATTCAGACGACCATTTTTTTAGCAAACGTCGTCTGAACTCGGGTGCGGAACAGGCCAAAATCTTTCAGGCTCGAGTTCCGGCTTTCAGCAAGGCAAGGACCGCCCAACGGGCCGCATCGTCCGCGATATTTTCCGGCAGCGCATCAGCACGCAGCGTGATATAAGCATCAACAGCCTTTCTGAGGGCCATGCTGACGGAATCACGATTGTGCATTGCCAGCGTGGAAGCCAACAGGTTATCAGGATCAATGCTGAGGCATTCGATGCGGCGAACCCCACGTTGCGGTAGATTTGCTCGACGGTACAGCATAGGTCCCAGCACTTGCTCCCGGAAGAATGCCAGCATGCCTATCGCTTCAAAGAGTTCTCCTCTTCCCAGTTTCACCACCGCGTAATGAAGCCAGATCCAGGCTCGGGACTCAAACCACTCCGGCGTCATATCAGGCCAGTTAGCGCTAAATTTTGCCAGTTGGCGCTCCAGAGCGGTGTTATCACGGGTAAATAACACCACGGGCTCCTCAACGCGCTGAGTGAGCATTTCCAGGGTGACAAATTTCAGATCGACATGAAGGAGTTCGGGACCATACAGGCAGATAAGCAGACGAGGCTCTCCCACATGTTCCCCGGTGAAAGCATGGAGCAGGTGACCCAGTGTTCCGGCGAACACAATACGCTGAGCCATGATTTCGTCATAGTAGAGAGGGTCTACTACAACGACAAAATCAAGATCGGAATATTTATCAAACCCGCCATGAACAAGCGAGCCGCCAGCGAGAAGGGAGTGAATCCGCGAATCAGCCTGAAATTTAAGCTTAAGTTGCTCTGCAAAACTTCTGTGTAAATCGGGTAACGTACTAAGCATACTTTTTCCTGTTCACAAAAAAGACAAAGCATTACAGGGTATCGCGCTGTTTATAGGCAGGCCAGATATTTTTAATCTGTGATCTCTCCACCACAATCACTACGTCCAGCCCTGACAGAGCTCATTCATCTTCTCGCTTGAGAAGCTACACTCTCCCTTTGACCAACATCAACGACACCGCCTCTCCCCCTATGGAGAATAAAAAAACACCCCCACCCAGCGCTACGGATTAGCCGCCTCAACCCGGAAGGAACTCCACCATGTACAGACCTATAACCGTCATAATATTCATTCTCCTGACGCTCGCCGCCCTCGCGGAAATAGGCGTTTTATCCTTTGGATAATCCTCAGGCGAAATCCCCCTCATCAGGGCACATTGATCTCATTACAGTTTTTTCCTAAAGCCATCCCGCTTCGCCTGTGCCATGCTGAATCACGCTCATAACCGATAACGTTAAATGAGGATATTATGAAAAAAACAATTATCGCATTATCTGCCGTTCTGCTGGCTTCCCCAGTATTTGCTGCGACCACACATGCAACTGACGATACCGTCGCTGCGGCGAACGCAAACGCCAACGAGGCGAAGCAAAAACTGCACGAAGAGCAGAATAAAGGTGAAGAGCTGAAGCTGAAACAGAAGCACGCTGCGGAAGGTAAAAGCGAAAGCTTTGGCAGCAAGGTCAGCGAAGATTCCCAGAAAGCCTGGCATAAAACCAAAGAAGGCACCGAGAAAGGGTGGGATGCCACCAAAGAAGGCGCTGAGAAAGGCTGGAACAAAACCAAAGAAGGTGCCAGCGAGCTGGAAAAGAAAGTCACTGAGTAATCCCTTCGAAAGGCCGCATACGCGGCCTTTTTTATTCCCTCCCACCCTGCTTCCTGAAGGCTAAACTTATTTCAGGAGGGCACCGTCATGAGCCACAAAGAAACCGCACCAGAAACCCAGGGCGTTACCGTTGAACTGCTTTCCATCGTCGATCTGGGCCCGGAGATCGCAGGCATGGACGGTCGACAGCTTCGCATGCGCAGGGTGACACTCGCCCCCGGCGCGGTCTTTGGTCCAGTGCACGATCATATCGATCGCCCCGGTACCGTTTTTATCCTTGAGGGGATCATCACCGATCATCGTAACGGTATCGCCACCGATTACGGTCCCGGCGTCGGGTGGCCGGAAGACCATAATACGGTCCACTGGCTGGAAAATCGGGGCCCGATCGCCGCCGTCGAAATCTCGGTGGATATCGTTAAAACACCCTGACGCACAAAAGTCGAATAGATCCCGGGGGTGACGCGTTTACTCCCTGCCCCCCTAAAAGAGATCCTGAGATGCTGCGACGCCTGGTGATAGTGCTGATTTTGTTTTGTCCGTGGGCGTTAGCTGCCCCAAAAAGCTACATTATCGACACCGACAACACCGCCATTCGGCTATCGTGGCATGCCTTCGGCGGTATCCTCTCCTGGGCGACGTTCAGCGGCGTGACGGGCGCCGTGACCCTCAACCCGGAAAACGACGTCGACGACCATATTCACGTCACCATTCCCGTAGCAACTCTGGTGGCCTCAAACAAGCTGCTTACCTGGCAGCTGAAAAGCGATATGTTTTTTGATTCTGAGCACTACCCGACTATCGAGTTCATCAGCTCTCGCGTGGTCGCCCTGGGTGACGGGCGGTTCAGGGTGTTCGGCACGCTGACCGTGCGTAACATTGCCCGCCCGGTGCTCCTGGAGGCCGTGGTGAAAGACCCGCATGCGCAAGTCCTCACCCTGGATGCCACCACGGCGATCTCGCGCGCGTCCTATGGGATGGATAAGTTTGCGCTGGTCGTGGACGATCGTATTGCCATCGCCATTGCGATTAAGACAAACGACGTGCCGTCATCCTGAAATGAGCCGCTGTAGCTGCTCCGCATTTCCCCGCAGGTGAGACGGCGGATTGCGACCAATCAGGACAAACTGGTAGCCCGCCTCCTGCCACCACGCCAGGTTCATGCTGTGCCGCTGCTCCTGGCGCAGAGAGGCCCTGGTCTTCTCGTCAACAGGAGAAATACAGAGCGCCATCGGGCCGTAGTCGGCGTTGATCCAGGCAATCTGCGCGATAGAGGTGGTTTCATAGCGCAGCATTCGCACCATCTTCAACTCTGCCCCCTGCAGGACTAGCTGCGACATGTGCAGCTTTATGCCGATATCCTGCGCGGCCCGTTCCAGCCCGCGCTGCAGGACCGGCGTTGCGCTGTCCATATCCAGCAGCGTCTCGACGCTATACAGGGACATATATTGCGCTTCGAGGTCGCGAATATGGGCATTCTCATCCGCTGGCGCGGAAGTGGGCCGCAGCAGGTAGCCCAGCCCGGAGCCGACCATCAAAAAGCTGACCGATGCGGCAATTAGCGACCGCCTGCTGACGCCAGGCGGCGTGGAGGACTGTGGTTCGGGAATAGCAGCCAGACGCGCCTGCATTGTCTCCAGAGGCGCGTCATCCAGCAGGGAGGCAAACGCCCCGGCGTAATCCTGGCTGCTTTTCATCAGCTCGTTGGTTCGCCCGGCGAGGCGTTCATCACGTTTCAACTGTTCTTCAAAATGCTGCGCGTCGGCGCGGCACATCTCGCCATCTATCCATGCCACGATAGCGTCGTCGTTATAGGGCGGTGCAAAACGGTGCGCGTTCAATAGCGTTTCTCCTTTACCGGAGGCAGTGCGTCAGCGGATCTGGCAAGCCGAGCCCGCGCCGTTGCCAGCCGGCTCATCACGGTACCGATCGGCACCTCCAGCGTGTCCGCCGCCTCCTGGTAGGTAAAGCCTTCGACATAAACCAAAAATACCGCGTTGCGCTGGGCTTCAGGCAGCGTGTTGACGCGCTGCATCACCTTAAGGTAATGCAGACGCGTCTCATCCTGTTCGCGGGTGTCCGGTGCCAGAAGCTCGTCGCTGGCCACAAATCCCTGCCCCTGACGCACGTGTCGAGCCCGAAGCTCAGAGATCCAGATGGAGTGCAGTATCGCGAACAGCCACCTGTCGATGCGTGTGCCCGGCGTATACTGGCTGCTCCTTTCAAGCGCACGCACGCAGGTGGACTGAACCAGCTCTTCAGCGACATCTCTGTTTCGCGACAGCACCAGCCCATAGCGCCAGAGACGCGACAGATGTGCGGCTAACTGTTGACGAACCTCACTGGTAGCGATGGGCTTTCCCTCCACGAGAAAATCAGGATTCCGGATGTCCGTTAATGGCGGCCTGCAGGTCACGGTACTCCTCGCAGGACTGGCCACAAATACCGGCAATGACCTTCAGCTGTTCTTTCGCGAGGTCAGGACGTCCTTTTACCATCCACGCTTCACCGAGATATTCCCGGGCTTTGGCATAATCCGGGGCGATAGCCAGCGCACGCTGATAGTAACCAATGCCTTCGTCCGTACGACCAAGTTTGCGCGTGGCGAACCCGCGATAGTTCCACGCTTCAGCCGTATTGCCATTTTTCAGCGAATCAAGCAGATTCAGCGCCGCCTGGTACTCTCCTTTCTTCGCGAGATGGTACGCATAGTTGGTTTTGTCCTGGTCGCTGAGGCTGCTGCTCTTGTCCGGCACGCATTTCTGAGTAGCGCTGTCATACACCTGTCCGGCAGGACAGTCGGGCGTTTTGCTCTCGGTACTATTATTGCCCATCGCCAGCGCCAGTGGCGACAGCAGGGAAAAAATCAGTACCGGGATCAAACGAAACGAGGTCGTATTCATATAAAGCTCCAGGGTGAGTGGGGTGTGACGTCAGTAAACGTCCGACTGATGAGTTTTATTCATTCTCCCCGTAAATTTTTTGCTGTCGCGAAATCATGCTGACGTTGTAGCCCAATGAAAATAAATCAGGTTATTCATCCTCACCTTAACGTTATTATTTCGCGTGATAGCAGAGTTTTAACCTCACATAAGAATATATTTTATAGTGCAAGTGACATAATATATCTTATATCAAAAACTTTACCCTAACTTAAATGAACATTAATCAAATCTAAACAATATCGTTTTACATTATATTAAAAACATTCCCTACCAATTATCGCAGTGCATAAACCACGCTAAGAAAAAACATTACACACTAAAATTAAAGCCATATAAAACAACTGATTGCACCAGCCTAATTATTGACAACATCAATATACCAATGCCTTCCACCTTGTTTTCGCACTTATTTTTGAAAGCTTAATTTGCACAACCCATGTTTTCTGTCTATATCAATTTTATATCCTCAAAAATAATTCCTCTATTAATTACAGGGTTTTGCAAAACATAAAACACGAATAAAACGGTTCTCTTTCATAAAAAATTAGATTCGCTCTGATGTTGCCACTCTGAATCCTGGCGGGCATCGTGCGCGCTAAAAAACGGTCAGCGCTGCGTTATAACAGCGACTGCGCCGGGGGCGCCCTTTACCTTCTGCAGAGATGGCTCGTCTTGCTCGCCGTTCATGACACATCTGCTGGAGTAATAACTAAATGAGCCAAATCTCTGTTATCTCGAAACTTACTGGCGTAGAAACGAAAATGGAAGGCACACAGGTCACGCTGAGCCATTCCTCCATCGTTGAGCTTCATGTCGAGCGAGCGAGTGTCTCCCACTTCGCGCGAAGTGGTAACGATCTGCTGGTTACGCTGCACTCCGGCGAAGTGATCACTGTAAAAAATTTCTACGTCACGGACGCGCAGGGCGTGAGCCAGCTGGTTCTGCAGGACAGCGACGGCGCGTTATGGTGGATTGAAGATCCGGCCGGGGCCGCGACGTACGAATCTATCGCGTCTACGGACGTGCTGCTTGCGGCGTCAGGAAGTGATGCCGGTGGTGCCGCCTTCTGGCCATGGGCCCTCGGCGGCATCGTCGCTGCAGGCGGTATCGCGGCTGCGGCAAGTACCGGTGGCGGTGGCGGTGGCGGAGATGGCGGTAATAACAATACCACCAACCCCAACATCCCCGTCGATCCTGCCGATCCGGACACAACCCCGCCGAATGCACCGTCCGGTATTAAGTTCTCTTCAGATGGCAAGACCGTTACCGGTACCGCCGAACCCGGCAGCACTATCACGCTGAAAGACGCGAACGGCAATGTCGTTGGCACCGGAAAAACGGGCAGCGACGGCAACTTTACCGTCTCCCTCGGAACACCGCTGACCAACGGCGAGCAGGTGACTGCCACCGCGACGGATAACGCTGGGAATACCAGCCCGGGCACAACGCTCAACGCGCCGGACATAACCGCGCCCGATGCGCCAACGATTGGTAGTGTAATCGACGATATCGCCCCGCAGACAGGGACGGTGTCCAACGGCGGCAGCACCAACGATCAGCGCCCACAGCTTACCGGCACCGGCGAGGCGGGCTCGACCGTGACGATTTATGACGGAGGAGTCGCTATTGGTACGGCAATCGTCGCCAGCAACGGCACCTGGACCTTTACCCCGTCAGTTGACCTGAGTGAAAGCACTCACCAGATTACCGTGAAGGCAACCGACGCCGCCGGCAACACCGGGCCAGCCTCACCGGTGTTTACTCTTACGGTGGATCTTACTCCGCCGGACGCCCCGACCGCGATTGTGCTGACCGACGATACAGGTCTTATCAGGGGGACCATTACGTCGGGCGCGCCTACGGATGCTTCACAGCCGCTCCTGGCGGGAACGGGCGAGCCGGGTGGAACCATCACCATTTATGATAACGGCGTGGCGATTGGCACAACGACGGTGCAGCCCAACGGTACCTGGAGCGTTACGCCAAACGCTCCGCTGCCGGACGGGACACACTCCATAACCGTCACTGAAACCGATGCGGCCGGAAACCAGAGTACGGCTTCAGAACCTATCACCTTTACTGTGGATACTACCCCGCCGTCAGCCCCTGGAAACCTCGTGGTTTCGAATGATGGCGGCACCATCAGCGGCATCGCGGAAGCAGGCAGCACGGTGACCATCCGTGAAGGCGATGTCACCCTCGGTACCGTTGTTGCCGATAGCCAGGGTAACTTCAGCCTTCCGCTGACCCCGCCGAAGCTCAATGGCGAAATCCTGACCGCTGACGCCACCGACGCGGCAGGCAACACGGGACCCGCAACCGCCGCCGCGTCACCGGATACGACCCCACCGCAGGCACCAATTATCGTGTCTGTGATTGATGACGTGCAGGCCACCACAGGCCCCGTGGGCCCGAACGGGATTACCAACGACCGGGCGCCGACCGTGAACGGAACGGGCGAGGCGGGTTCGACCATCACGATTTATAACGGCAGCGATGTCCTCGGTACGACGGTTGTTCCCTCCTCCGGCCTGTGGAGCTTTACGCCGCCCGCACCGCTAACCGATGGCACGTACGTGCTGACAGCAACGGCGACGGATCCCGCCGGTAACCCGAGCGGAATATCAACCGCGTGGACAATTAATGTCGACGGGACGGCACCTGGCGCACCGGTGATTTCACAAGTCGTCGACGATGTCCCCGGGCGTACTGGCTCGCTCGATATTAATGAGACCACCAACGACGCCACCCCGACGCTCAGCGGTACCGCCGAGCCAAACGCGACGGTCACCCTCCGCGTGGACGGTGTGGCTATCGGTACGACCGTTGCCAATGGCCTCGGCGTATGGATCTTTACGCCTTCCTCGCCGATCGGTGAGGGTCCGCACGCCCTGACCGCGGTCGCGACCGACGCGGCAGGCAACATCAGCGGTGTTTCCAACACCTGGACTCTGACAATTGACAGCGTCGCGCCTGCTGCCCCGGTTATTACCCAGGTGCTGGATGATGTGCCGGAGCGCCTCGGCGCGCTCAACCCCAACGACAGCACCAACGACACCACGCCTACGCTCAACGGCACGGCTGAACCAGGCTCGACGGTCACCATCCGCCTGGATGGCACCGTTCTTGGCACGGCCCCGGTCGACAACAACGGCGTGTGGACCTATACCCCCACCGTGCCGCTTGGGGAGGGGCCTCATACCTTTACCGTTGTCGCCACCGATGCGGCTGGCAACACCAGCCAGCCGTCAAGCGGCTTCACCCTGACCGTCGATACCACACCGCCGACGGCTGCCACCATTGCCACCGTGACCGATGATGTCGGCGGCGTTCAGGGCCCGCTCACCAGCGGCGATACCACCGACGACACCCAGCCGCTGCTGCAGGGCACCGCCCCGGCGGATGCGGTGATCACCGTCTATGACGGCACTACCCTGCTCGGCACCGCCACCCTCGACGGCAGCGGCGGCTGGAGCTTTACGCCCGTTACCCCGCTCACCGACGGCCCGCATTCCCTGACGGTTCACGCCACGGATGCCGCGGGCAATACCACTATCTCCAGCCCGTTTGTATTGACGGTGGATACCGTCGCGCCTGCCACGCCGGATATCCCGGAAATTACCGTCAATCCTGACGGGACAGCAACGCCGCTGACCCCGGGGGAAATCACCCGCGACACCACGCCGACCCTGAGCGGTACCGGCACGGCGGGCGATACCGTGACGATCTACGGCAACGGCGTCAAAATCGGTGACGCTGTCGTGGACAATACCGGCAACTGGTCCTGGACGCCGCCATCCCCGCTGCCCGGCGGCACCTATGACATCACCCTGACCGTCACCAACATGGACGGTACGGGCAACGAAAGCGCCCCGTCGCAGCCGGTTACCATCACCATTGATACCGACCCGCCGGCAACCCCTGCGGCACCGATCGTCACCGACAGCGTCACCCAGATCACCGGCCCCGTTCCCGATGGCGGCACCACCAACGATCCGCGCCCGGTGCTGAGCGGCACCGGTACGCCGAACGACGTTATCAACATCACTGACACGGTCAACGGCGGCACGCCGACTATCGTTGGCACCGTCACGGTAGACAGCAACGGCAACTGGAGCTGGCGCCCTGGCAGCGACATTGCGGAGGGCAGCCACGTCTATACCGCCACCGCCACCGATGAGGCGGGCAACGTCTCTGACCCGTCGCCAGCGATTACGATCACCGTAGATACCGTGGCGCCGGTTCCGCCAGTGATTGGCGCCGTGGGCGGCGAGCCTAACGGGGGCTACATCACGGATACCACGCCGACAGTGGGCGGAACCGGCGTTAACGGTGAGACAGTGATTGTCTACAACAACGGCGTCGAGCTGGGCCGTGTCGTGGTCGCTAACGGAGAATGGAGCCTGACGCTTCCAGTGCAAACGGACGGCCCGCTGAACATTACCGTTGCGGGCGTGGATGCGGCGGGCAACGTCAGTGCGCCGAGTGCGGTCTTTACCGTCACGCTCGATACCGCTACGCCTGAGATTCCGCAGATTAATGCCGTTTCAGACAGCCAGCTCACCAACAACGTGCTCTACACCCGCGACGGCACGCCGACCCTCACCGGGACCAGCGAACCCGGCACCACCGTTATCGTCTCCATCGACGGTACCCCGTCGGGCGTGCCGGTCACGATACAGCCGGACGGCAGCTGGAGCTGGACGGCAGGCACAACGCTGTCGGATGGCCCGCACACCTTCACCGTCTCTGCTACCGACCCTGCGGGTAACGCCTCCGGAAACTCTACGCCGCTGAGCGTGACGGTTGACACCGCCGCACCTGCCGACCCGACCAACATGTCCCTGGCACAGGAGGGGACCCCGTTGACCGGTAATGCCGAAGCGGGAACCACCGTTACCGTGAAAGACAGCGGCGGGACCGTCATTGGTACCGGCGTTGTCGCAAGCGACGGCAGCTTCTCCATTGCGCTGAGCCCGGCGCAGCTGGATCCGACCACGCTGACCGTAAGCGCTACCGATGCCGCAGGAAATGCCAGCCCTGGCGCGTCCTTTATCGTTACCGATTCACCGCTCGACCTGCCGCAGGTGCCCGTCATCACGGCGATCAACGATGACGTCGCCCCGATCACAGGCGATGTGAAAGACAAAACCACCAACGACACCACCCCTACCCTTACCGGCACGGCTCAGGCGGGGAGCCTGATCACCATCTACCTGGACGGTAGCGCGACGCCATTGACGACAGTTACTGCCGACGGCAGCGGCAACTGGAGCTATACGCCAGCCGTCCTTGGCGAGGGGCTGCACACCTTTGAGGTGACCGCGACCCTCAATGGCCTGACCAGCGGCCGCTCTCCGGCGGCCAGCGTTACCGTTGACCTCACCGCACCGGGCACGCCGACCATCGGCGCCGTGATTGACGACGTCGGCCCAGGCACCGGTCCGCTGACCAGCGGGCAGACCACCAACGACAACCAGCCGACCCTCACCGGCACCGGCGCAGCAGGCGATACCATCTCCATCTACAACAACGGCGTGCTGCTGGACAGCGTGGTGATCGGCAATACCGGCACCTGGAGCTACACCACGCCGCCTCTGGCAGAGGGGAATAACGTCCTGACCATCCGCGAGACAGACCCGGCGGGGAATCAGAGCGGTCCTTCGGCGGGCTTCACCGTCGTGGTGGACTCCGTTTCCGCCACGCCGGTCATCACCAACGTTACGGACAATGTCGGTAACGCTGCCACCACGGTGGTCAGCGGCAGCGAAACGAACGACGCCACGCCAACCCTTTCGGGGACAGCGGACGCAAACAGCGTGGTGACTATTTTCGATGGCGGCACGCAGATCGCCGTGGTGACGGCTGATAGCAACGGCGCATGGACGTTTACCCCTGACACCGCGCTCGGCGAAGGCTCGCACAGCTTCACCGTTCGGGCGACCGATCCGCAGGGCAACGTCAGCGCGGTCTCAGCCCCCTGGAGCGTGGTGGTTGACCTGACGGCACCAACGGTTCCGACGCTGGATACGGTAAACGACAACGTCCCTGGCGGCGTCACGGGCAACCTCACCAGCGGTCAGGTGACCAACGACAGCACCCCAACCATCAGCGGTACCGGGCAAGCTGGCAGCACTATTCACATCATGAATAACGGCACGCAGATTGGTACTGCGGTCGTTGACGGAAGCGGCAACTGGTCCTTTACGCCGGCCGCGCCGCTGGGCGACGGCAGCTACGCCCTTCGCGTCTATGCAACGGATGCGGCAGGCAACGCCTCGGCTAACTCATCAGTGTTCGCCTTTACCGTTGATACCACAGCCCCTGGCGTACCGGTGGTGACCAGCGTAATTGACGATGTCGCGCCCGTCACCGGGACGCTCACGTCGGGCAACACGACCAACGACGCGCGTCCGACCTTCAACGGCACGGGCGACGTGGGTGCCACAGTGCACGTGATCGTTGATGGCAGCGAAATTGGCACGGCGGTGGTGAATGCCCAGGGCAACTGGACCTTCACCCCGGGCACCGATCTGGGCGACGGGCCGCACGCAATCACCTTCAACGCCACCGACGTGGCTGGCAATACCGGCAGCACGACGACGCCGTTTAACCTGACGGTGGATACGGGCGTGCCGTCGGCGCCGGTCATTTCGACCGCGGGTGACAATGTGGGCAGCATTCAAACCCCGCTCTCTTCCGGGCAGAGCACCGACGATACCACGCCGACGCTGAACGGCACCGCGACCGCCAACGCCACGGTCACCGTTTATGAAAACGGGCAGCCGGTCGGCACCGTTCAGGCGGACGGTACCGGGGCATGGAGCTTTACGCCGTCAGCGCCGCTGGCCAGCGGCAGCCATACCTGGACCGCCACGGTCACCGATGCAGCGGGTAACGTCAGCCCGACCTCGCCGGACTTTACCCTGATTATTGATACCGCGGCACCGAACGCGCCGGTTATCAGCCAGGCGATAGACGACGTGGGCAGCATCACCGGCCCGCTCACGTCCGGGCAGACAACCGACGACACCGTACCGCGCCTTGTCGGGACCAGTGAACCGTTTGCCACCGTGAAGATCTATGAGGGAACCACGCTTGTCGGAACGGGCACCGCGGATAGCGGCGGGAACTGGAGTATCTTGCTCACCACCACGCTGGCGAGTGGTCCGCACAGCTTTACCGCGCAGGCCACGGATGCAGCAGGCAACACCAGCGTGTCCTCCACCAGCTTCAGCCTCACTGTCGATACCACGCCGCCTGCGCTGCCGGTGCTGACCAGTATCGTGGATGACGTGGGCAATGCGGCGACGCCGATTGCCAACGGCGGGATCACCAACGACGCGCAGCCAACGCTCAGCGGCACGGCAGAAGCGGGTTCCACGGTGAAAATCTTTGATAACGGCGTGCAAATCGGCAGCGTGACGGCGACCGGTGGGGCGTGGAGCTTTACGCCATCTCCGGCGCTGAGCAACGGCGCGCACAATTTAACCTTTACCGCTACCGATGCGGTAGGCAACGCCAGCGCGCCCACCGCCGGGTATGTGATTAACGTCGATACCCTCCCGCCAGCCGCGCCGGTCATCAGTTCGGTCATTGATGATGTCGGCAGCGTCACCGGGCCGGTGACCGGTACGAATCCGACCAACGACACGCGCCCAACGCTGAGCGGGACAGCCGAAGCGAATGCCACGGTGCGGATCTACGATGGCATCACGCTAGTGGGTACGGTGACCGCCGATGGCAGCGGTAACTGGACCCTGCCGCAAACTACCACCGCGCTGGCGGAAGGCACGCATAACCTCACCGCCACGGCCACCGATGCGGCGGGCAACACCAGCGTGGCGTCCGCCGTGACGACGATTATCGTCGATACGATCGCACCAACGGCACCGACCGGGACCTTCAACGCTGACGGTAGCGTCCTGACCGGGACTGCGGAAGCAGGCAGCACCGTCGCTATCCGCCTTGCGGACGGCTCGACGGTGACCGCCACTGCGGGCAGCAACGGCACCTACAGCTACACCTTCATTAACAAACAGACCGAAGGCCAGACGCTGCAGATCACCGCCACCGACGCCGCAGGCAACACCTCGCTGCCGGGCTCTGCCCTTGCGCCGGTGGTGCCGCTCTCCGCCAGCAATAACGTCGAAGAGCTGAACCTCAGCACCACGGCAACCGTGACCAACAGCCAGTACAGCGATTACGGCTTCCTGCTGGTCGGCGCCGTCGGCAACGTCCTGACGCTGCTGGGCAACGATACCGCCCAGGTGAACTTCACGGTGGGCAGCGGCGGCAGCGCGGATATCGTGGTGAACGCCAACGCCACGGGGGCGGTGCTCTCTCTGCTCAATACCCTGGAGCTGGTGGTTCAGCATTACGTCAACGGCGCCTGGACCACCGTGGTGGATACCGGCCAGCCGCAGTTTGCCGATCTGCTGACCCTCGGCGCAACCGGCGTCTCACTGAACCTGACCGGGCTGGCTGACGGCAACTATCGCGTGCTCAGCTACAACACCAACCTGCTGGCGACCGGCTCCTACACCAGCCTCGACGTGGCGGTGAAAGAGACCGGTCCGGGTACGGTCACCGGTGAAACCAGCCTCAACGGCAACGTGATCCTCGATACGGATCCAACCGCCGGCAGCGACAACGCGCCGGCAGGGACCACTATCTCCGCGGTCACTAACGCCCAGGGCGTCACCACCAGCGTGAACGCCGACGGCACGGTGATTCAGGGCCAGTACGGTACGCTGACCATTAATCGCGACGGCAGCTACACCTACAACCTGACCGACACCAGCGCCGCGGTCATTGGCCGCACGGAGAGCTTCACCTATACCATCACTCATAACGGCGTCAGCGCGTCGGCAAACCTGGTGCTGTCTCTGGGTGCCGGTACGGTAATTAACGGCATTGTGGCGGTGGACGACACGGCCTCGCTGACCTTTGACACCACCGTGAGCGAGATTAATAACGGCGCCTCGTCTCAGAACGGTTTTACCCTGGTGGGCATTAATCTCGGCAACACGCTGGGGCTTAACCTGCTGGACGACATGACCAACCCGATTATCTACAACGTGGAGGAAGGCACGACCCGCACCATGACCATCCAGGCCTCGGTGGGCGGCGTGGCGCTGGCGTCGGTGTTCGATCTGTACGTCTATAAGTTCAACAACGCGACCCAGACCTTCGAGCAGGTTCGCGTCGAATCGGGCTGGCTACGCGCCCCGCTGCTGGGGGGAACGTCACCGCAGCTGACGCTGAACCTGCCCGCCGGGGAGTATCTGTTCCTGCTGAATACCGCGTCCGGGATCGCTGTACTGACGGGTTACACCCTGAGCGTCCTGCAGGATCATGTCTACAGCGTGGCGAGTATTAGCGAAACAACCACGGGCGACGTGCTGGCGAATGACCCGGTGCCAGCGGGCACGCTGGTTACGGAAGTGAACGGCGTGGCGGTCAACAGCAGCGGCACCACCACCATTCAGGGGGAATACGGCACGCTGACCATCAATTCGTCCGGTCAGTACACCTATACCCTGAGAAGCGGCGTGGGGGCGGACCATATCAGCACGCCGGATACCTTCGTTTACACCGTTACCGCGCCTGACGGCTCGAAGGATACAGCGTCGCTCAACATCACCCCAACCGCGCAGGCGATGAATGCGGTGAACGATGTCAGCAGCACCATGGACCTCACCTCGGTGCACCACACCTCGGCGTATTCAGATACCACCGTGGGCACCGCCAGCTGGACGACGGCCCTGTTCTCGTCAACCCAGGGCAGCGGCAGTGGGACCTTCGTTGTCGACCCGAACACCGCACTGCACAACGCGTCGCTGCACTTTAACGTGGCCTCGCTGCTGGCGCTGGGCGGACTAACGGTGAACTGGTCCATCAGCGACGGCTCGGGCGTGATCCGCAGCGGCTCCTTCAGCGGCGGCTCGCTGCTGGGCGGCAGTATCGACGTTCCGTTGACCGGGCTGGATCTCAACACCGGGACCTATACGCTGAACTTTACCGGCAGCGTCCCGGGGCTCAGCGTGGGGACCATCACCATCACGCCAAGCGTGAACGGCACCACCTACTCGCTGAGTGATTTTGACGTCACAGGCAGCCACACCGTCAACGGCAACATCTTTGACGGTACCGACTCTGGCGGCGTGCTGGATCAGCTCCACTCGGTGGATACCCGTCTGAGCGTGACCGGTTACAACGGCGTGACCACCACGCTGGATCCGTATACCGGCAGCGCAACGGTGAACATCACCGGCCATTACGGCATCCTGGCGATCGGCGCTGACGGTCATTACACCTATACCCTCAACAGCGGGGTATCGCTCTCAACCATGACCTCGAAGGAGACCTTCAACTACACCCTGACCGATGCCAACGGCAACACGGACAGCGCCACGCTGACCATCAATATGGCACCTCAGTTCATCAGCTCGGAACATAACGACGCCATCACCGGTACGGCCTACGGCGATACGCTGATTTACCAGGTGCTGAACAGTACGGTGGGGAATGCCACGGCGGGTAACGTCAGCAGCGCCGGAGGCGATCACTGGACAGGGTTCTCGCTGGCGCAGGGAGACAAGATCGACATTGGCGATCTGCTGGTGGGCTGGGACGGTAATACCGCCTCGTTGGGGAATTATATCCATGTCACACAAAGCGGTAGCAACACTGTGATCTCCATCGACCGTGATGGTGCGGGGTCCACCTACACTAATACCACGCTCGTTACGCTTGATAACGTTCAGACCACCTACGACGAGCTTGTTAACCAGCAACACATCATTACCTGATAGCACCTGCAAGAGATGACCCGGGCGCAAAGCGCCCGGGCATAACAATAAAGCTTTACTTATTTTATTAGGGACATGACATGGGAATGAAGATGCCTTACTGGTGGCTATCGTGCTGCCTGATATCTGTGCCCGCTTTCTGCGCAAATCCGGCGGCAACCATCAATACCGGACAGCTTCGCGAAACGCAGGAACTCCCCTCACTCAACGGGCGCGTGGCCCCGGTAGCAGGCAACGCCGCTCCAGGTTCATTGCAGCTTGGCGAGGCCGTCAACCGCGCCGTTACCTGGCACCCGGCCATCAGCGAAGCCGTGGGCAAACTCTACCAGCAGAGCGAAGAGGTGGACGTCGCGAAATCAAAATACTATCCGCAGATTAATGCCGGCGTGGACAACGGTTATTCCCACGACGGCGATCAGAACGGCTTTACGCCGTCGCTGGTGCTTTCTCTCTCACAAATGCTCTACGACTTTGGCAAAGTAGCCAGCCAGGTGCGCGCCGAGAGCGCTGGCGTTGCCCAGCAGCAGGCCAACGTGCTGGTGAGTATCGACACCATCGCCCACGATACCGCCGTCGCCATGGTACAGGTGCAAACCTGGCAGCAGATGGTCGACACCGCCAAAGAGCAGCTTGAAGCCCTCTCTTCCATCGGCACGCTGACCCGCCAGCGTAACGACGAGGGCGCCACGTCGCTCTCTGACGTGGTGCAGACCGATGCGCGTATCGAAGGCGCTCGCGCCCAGCTGATGCAGTACCAGGCCAGCCTGGACAGCGCCCGCGCCACGCTGATGAGCTTTCTCGGCTGGAACAGCCTGAACACGATCAGCAATGACTTTCCGCAAAAGCTGGGTCGGAGCTGCGATATCGCCGAGCCGGACGACCGTCTGGTTCCCGCCGTTCTCGCTGCCTGGGCGCAGGCTAACGTCGCCCAGGCTAACCTCGACTACGCCGATGCGCAGATGACGCCAACCGTCTCACTGGAGCCGGAGGTGCGTCACTACATGAACGACCGCTATGCAGGCAGCGAAACGCGGGATCGCACCCAGTATTCCGCCTGGGTGAAAGTGCAGATGCCGCTCTATCAGGGCGGCGGCCTCACCGCCCGGCGTAACGCTGCCGGACACGCGGTGGAGGCGGCGCAGTCCACCATTCAGCGCACGCGCCTGGATGTCCGCCAGAAACTGCTGGAAGCCCGTAGCCAGGTGATGAGCCTGCAAAGCACGCTGCAAATCCAGGGCCGCCAGGAAGCCCTCAGCGCCCGCACCCGTGAGCTGTACCAGCAGCAATATCTTGACCTCGGCTCGCGCCCGCTGCTCGACGTGCTCAACGCCGAACAGGAGGTCTATCAGGCGCGCTTCACCCAGCAGCAGACCCTCGGTCAGCTGCACCAGCTGCAGCTCAACTGCCTGTATAACACCGGACAGTTGCGTCATGCGTTCGATCTTGATAACCGCACCATCCAGACCGTGGAGATCCAGCCATGAAGCAGCGTGATATCCCGCAAGGTGAAAACATGACGGATGAGGCGCTGGCGCAGTGGGCGCAGGCCTTTGGCTTTATCGCCACGCGCTACCGCGTCGCCTGCTCGCCAGGCGCGCTGATCGCAGGCGCACCGTGGCTGAAAGGCAAACCGATGGTACCCGCCCTCACCCAGCTGGCGCGTGAGGCGGGGTTGTCGTTTCAACTGCTCACCGCTGACCAGCAGTCGATCAACAGCTGGCGTCTGCCGGTGGTGGTGGCGCTGAATGACGGCCGGGTCGGCGCGATCGAGCACTTCGACGGCGACGACACGCTGGAAGTCAGCTTTTTCGGCGATGAGACCTACACCAACCGGCTGTCGATGACGGCGATGCTGCCCGCTATCCGCCACGTTATTGCCCTGCGTCCACTCGCCGCACTGAAGGACAGCCGCGTGGACGCCTATATCTCAAAATACCGGCCGGACTGGCTCTACCGCCTGGTGATGCGCGATCTCCGCCCCTACAGCTGGGTGATGCTGGCCGCGCTGTTTATCAACGTGCTCTCCCTCTCCGGCATTGTCTTTTCCATGCAGGTGTATGACCGGGTGATCCCCGCCCAGTCCTACCCGACGCTGTACGTCCTGACCATCGGGGTGCTGATTGCCACCCTGTTTGGCTTTGTGCTGCGCGTGGCGCGCGGACATATTATGGATCTGCTGGGCAAGCGCTCGGATATGCGCGTCTCGGATCGCGTATTCGGCCACGCGCTGCGGCTGCGCAACAGCGCGATCCCCCGATCCACCGGGAGCTTTATCTCACAGCTGCGCGAGCTGGAGCAGATCCGCGAGATGGTCACCTCGTCCACTATCTCGACGATTGTCGACCTGCCCTTCTTTTTACTGTTCGTGGTGGTGCTGGCGATCATCGCCCCGCAGCTGGCGTGGATCGCCCCGGTCGCGGCGGTGATCATGGTCCTGCCCGGCCTGCTGCTGCAGAAGAAGCTGGCGGAGCTGGCGAAACAGTCGGCTCATGAATCGACCCTGCGCAACGCGGTGCTGGTGGAGAGCGTGCAGGGGCTGGAGGACATCAAGCTGATGCAGGCGGAAAACCGCTTTTTGCAGCAGTGGAACAGCTATATCCAGATCACCGCCGAATCCGGCCTGCGCACCCGTGAGCTGACGCAGAACCTGATTAGCTGGGGGATGACCATCCAGAGCCTGGTTTACGCCGGAGTGATTGTGGTCGGCGCGCCGATGGTGATCGACGGCACCCTGACCACCGGCTCGGTGGTCGCCGCGTCGATGCTGGCCTCCCGCATGATCGCCCCGATGGCGACGCTGTGCGGCGTGCTGGCGCGCTGGCAGCAGGTCAAAGCGGCAAAAGAGGGGCTGGACAGCATCATGCAGCTTCCCACCGAAAACCAGCGCGAGGAGACACCGATCCGCCAGGACGTGCTGCGCGGTCACTACCTCTTCGAGCAGGCGCAGTTCCGCTATCAGCCGGACGATCCGCGTATGGCGCTGCGCATTAACCGGCTGGAGATCCGGCCGGGTGAGAAAGTGGCGATCCTCGGGCGCAACGGCGCGGGCAAATCGACCCTGCTGCAGGCCATGGCGGGCGGGATGGATCTGGCAGCCGGCGAGCTGCGGCTTGATAACTTCAGCCTGCCGCATCTCGACGTTGCCGACGTCCGGCGCAACGTCGGCTTTATGACCCAGAATGCGCGTCTGTTTTACGGCACCCTGCGCGAAAACATTACCCTCGGCATGCCGCGCGCCACCGACGAAGAGATTTTCGAGGCGCTGGAGCTGACCGGTGCGGCGGGCTTCGTGCAGAAGCTGCCCAAAGGGCTGGACTACCCGATCATGGAAAACGGCGTGGGGTTATCCGGCGGGCAGCGCCAGTCGATTCTGCTGGCGCGAATGCTCCTGCGCGATCCGAATATCGTGCTGATGGATGAACCCACCGCGTCGCTCGACGAGCACACCGAGCGGGAATTTATCCAGCGGCTGGGCGACTGGCTCGGGCACCGCACCCTGATTGTCGCTACGCATCGCGTACCGGTTCTGGAACTGGTGGAGCGTGTAGTGGTGTTGAAAGAGGGGATGCTGGTGATGGACGCGCCAAAAGCTCAGGCGCTGAACAACAGCCGTATGCAGCAACAGCAGCAGGCAGCAACCGGACGGGAGTGGAAAAATGAAAATCAGTCAGCGTGACGTGGCGGCAATGGACGATCTGGATAATGCCCTCGACTCCGAAAGCGGCTACACCGGCGCGCGTCGGATCGTGATCTTCTCGCTGCTGATGTTTGTGGTGCTGGGCGTCTGGGCGTGGTTTGGCATGCTGGATGAGGTATCAACCGGCTCGGGTAAAGTGATCCCCAGCTCGCGCGAGCAGGTTTTACAGTCGCTGGACGGGGGGATCCTCACCGAGCTGAACGTCCACGAGGGGGATCAGGTGCAGGCTGGGCAGGTGCTGGCGCGGCTTGATCCTACCCGTTCCGAGTCGAACGTCGGCGAAAGCGCGGCGCGCTACCGGGCTTCACTGGCCTCCAGCGCCCGCCTGTACGCCGAGGTGAACGATCTCCCGCTGAAGTTCCCCCCTTCGCTGGCAAAATGGCCGGATCTGATTGCCGACGAAACGCGGCTGTACAACTCCCGCCGCGCGCAGCTGGAGGATACCCAGCGGGAGCTGCGCGCCGCGTTAGATCTGGCGAATAAAGAGCTGGCCATCACCCAGCGGCTGGTCAAAACCGGCGCCGCCAGCCACGTGGAGGTGCTGCGCCTGCAGCGGCAAAAAAGCGATCTGGAGCTAAAGCTCACCGACGTGCGTTCGCAGTATTACGTCCAGGCCCGCGAGGCGCTCTCCAAGGCCAACGCGGAGGTGGATATGGTTTCGGCCATCCTCAAGGGCCGCCAGGATTCCGTCACCCGTCTGACGGTAAAATCCCCGGTGCGCGGGATCGTGAAAAACATCAAGGTCACCACCATCGGCGGGGTGATCCCGCCCAACGGCGAGCTGATGGAGATTGTGCCGGTGGACGATCACCTGCTGATCGAAACTCGCCTGTCGCCGCGCGATATCGCCTTTATCCACCCGAACCAGGAGGCGCTGGTCAAAATCACCGCCTACGATTACGCCATTTATGGCGGGCTGCACGGGGTGGTGGAGACGATTTCCCCGGATACCATTCAGGATGAGGCCAAGCCGGAGGTGTTTTACTACCGGGTGTTTATCCGCACCAGCCAGGACTACCTGGTGAATAAGGCGGGCAGGCACTTCTCGATTGTGCCGGGGATGATTGCCACGGTGGACATTAAGACCGGCGAGAAAACGGTGCTGGATTATCTGATTAAGCCGTTTAACCGGGCGAAAGAGGCGCTGAGGGAGCGGTAGTCAATCGCCGGGTGGCGGCTTCGCCTTACCCGGCCTACATTGTAAAGCTCAGCGGGACGTGGGGAGGGCATCAAACCGCAACATCGCCCACTGCCCCGGTGTTTTACCGGTCCATGCTCTGAAAACCTCAATAAATGCGCTGACGCTGCTGTAGCCGCAGGACAGCGCAATCCACCCTACCGGCTTCCCCGCCGCCAGCCACTCCATTGCCCGCATGACGCGTGCCAGCTGCCGCCAGTTAACAAAGTTCATTCCGGTCTGGGCACTAAACCGACGGTTGAACGTACGTACGCTCATCCCAGCATGAATAGCATGACTCTCGACCGTCTGGTTATCATCGACAAACTGCAGCAAATGGCTGACCACGTTCTTAAGACGCGGATCCGTCGGCACGGGCAGAGAAAAGTGAATCTGGGGCGTCAGGGCAAGCTCATCCAGTAGCAAAGTCAGCTTTCGCGGATCGTACTCACTCTCTGCACCACATAAACGGCTAAACAGTGCATGGGTCAGATCGTCGGGCTCGAACAGCGCGGGCGTATCGGGAAGCCCTGCACAGCTGGCGGGTTCAAGATAGATGGCGCAGCCTTCTATCTCACTTTCAGAAAAAGCGGCGTGCTGCTGACCTGGCGGGATCCAGCCGATGTGTCTTGCCGGTACGACCGAGCGCGCCTGCTGCGTCTCAATGACCAACAGACCCGTTGCAATGCGCCACAGCTGGCCGGTGCGATGACTATGCCACGGTGTTCGATACCCGCCGGGATGACGGAGCGTTTCAAAACTGACCATCTCATTTTGACCGAAAATCGTTATTCATCGACCTATTACAGAAACCACGTCTTCGGCTGTCAAGGATAATGGGGACTCAACCACATAAGGAGCCCGTATGAGCATTATCACGTCCCTGGTAGCCCAGCCTGACAACGCCGCGCAGCGCGAAAAGATGGCGTGCCTGTTAACCCGCTTATTCAATGGCGATATCGATCCGGCAGAGGTATTTACGCACGATTACCAGCAGTTTACGGACGGTAACGCCCTTGACTACCGGGGTTTTATTCAGCACCTGAACCACGTCCGCTCGCAGATCCGCGCGATCGCCTTTAGCGTGGCGGAGATAGCCTGTCATGACGAACTTCTGGCTGACCGGCATATCGTGACGGTCACGTATCCTGATGGTCGTCAGGCAGAGATAGAGGTTTATCTGTTTGCCACGCTGCGTGAAGGGAAAATCTGGCGGATCCATGAAGTCACGCGAGCCCTCAGCGGCGATGCTGCAGACCGCACGCTGGCACACGCGATAGAATAACGTCACTCCACCGGGCGCGGTGCGGCGCTGTTATACACCCCAACATAGCGCGCAAATTTCCCGATAAACACACCGGCAAACACGCCGCCGGAGACGATCGCCAGCGCGCTCATGGCGGGCTGCTGCATCGTCTGGGGAGAGACAGCGCTCATCACGCCCAGCACATACTTGACCCCGAACGCCAGCATCATAAACGGCAGCGCGGTGTAGTCTGCCTGGCGGAAAAGGGTGCGCGGCGCCTCTGCGCGGGTGATAACCGCCTGCTTAATCAGGAAATACCCCAACGCGGCCCCGGCGAGGATCCCCGCCGTCCACAATGCGACAGTCCCGGGGGTTAACGTGCGGTAGACCACCAGATCGTAGATATCCCAGAGAAGAAAGATAGCGGGAATGATGGCAAGCCTCTCCAGCGTAACGGTAGCGGGCCTGCGGGCTTTAATGCCTCGAGAGATGAGGAAGATAAACAGCACCCACACCCAGACGGGCGTGTGGGTAACGACACCGATCAGAAATTCAAACATGGAACTCACCATGAACGATAGCGGCCCGTGCCGCCCTGAACGCGTATTGCGCATAACGGCAGGAAAACCATTATGCGCAGCTCTTTTAGAGCGATTTTTTCAGGCGTTGAACCGCCTCTTTCAGATCTTCATCCGTTGGCGTCACAAATGACATGCGCAGCGTCGTTGGATCTGGCTCATTGCAGTAGAAAAACTCGCCGGGCACAAATACTACGCCGTTGCTTAACGTTTTTTCAAGCCAGCGCGTGGTGTTACTACCATTATTCATCTTCGCCCACAGGAACATGCCGCCCTTCGGCTTGTGGAACGACATCACGTCGCCCAGCTCGGCTTCCAGCTCGGTTGCGAACGTCTGGTATTTCTGGCGATAGGCTTCGCGGATCATTTTAATCTGATCGGCCAGACGACCGGTTTTCAGGTATTCATACGTCATCAGCTGCGACAGCGTGCTGGTGTGCAGATCGGTGGTTTGCTTAAGGTTCACTACCGCTCGCTTCAGCCATTCCGGCACCAGCACCCAGCCTACGCGAGTACCCGGCGCGAGGATTTTAGAGAAGGTCGAGGTATACACCACGTTCTCTTCATTGCCGATATCTTTGGCATGGGCGATTAACGGGCGGAAGACTTCATCGGTATAATTAATTTCGCTGTACGGATCGTCTTCAATAATCACGAAGTCATAGCGCTTCGATAATTCCACCAGCTGCTTACGGCGCGCTTCAGAAAGAGTTACCCCGCCAGGGTTGCCAAACGTCGGAACAATATAGACCGCTTTGATGGTTTTATTTGCCGCCAGCGCTTCAAGCTCATCCACCTTCATGCCGTCGCCGTCGGTGCCAACGGATTCAAAATTCGCCTGCGCCAGGCCGAAGACCTGCAGCGCAGCGAGATAGGTAGGACGCTCAACCACAACGGTGTCACCCGGGTTGATTAACGCACGCGCCAGCACGTCAAGCGATTGCTGTGAACCAGAGGTCACGACCACATCATCGGCCTTACAGGCGATACCGCGCCCCTCGCAGATGCGTTTAATTTCCTCGCGCAGTCCAGGTACGCCTTCCGTCAGGCCGTACTGGAACGCCTCGCCAAAATGCTGAGATAATACGGCATCAGCGGCAATTTTCAGCCCTTCACGATCGAACAGATCAGGGTTTGGAATACCGCCCCCCAGCGAGATCACGCCCGCCATTTTGCTGTGTTTCAATAATTCACGGATGGCAGATGATTGCAGGCCCTGCGCGCTGCTGGCGAGTTTACTCACGGACATTCTCTTGTTACCTTCTTTTTTTATGATATGACCACTCTTACTAGCACAAGTCCCCGGATTTTTCATGCGCTTCGTAGGATCTGCTCGATGTGGGCTTCTATGCCAGCACATTCTCATAAGGCATCAATAATGAAAATCATCGTAACGTTATCCTGTTTCCTGCTGAGCGGCTGTGTTGTCGGTAACATGGACTCTTCCGACTATAAATATGTTCGCTATGCTCAAACCTTCCAGAAGCCGGGGCCGGGAGGCTACACCGATAATGAGCAGCGCAAGAAAGATCTTTACTTCTGTGGCGTAGACAAAGACGCCAATCTTGATGACGGCAGCTATAACGGGGGCAGCAGCAGACCTGACCAAACACTTCAGGAAATCGTTGCCAGAAACGACAAAATATCGAATTGCATGAAGCAGAAGGGCTATACCGTCTACGGCTATGACGAGTGTGGCCCCCTCAAAGCGCCAACCGGACGTTGCCCTAATTAACGCTGACATGCCCGTTCTGCATGATGTGCGCAATAAACTGAGTGAGTTTAGGCAGCGGCCGCAAATCCTGACGCCACAGTAAATGCACCGGCCTTGGCGCGGGCGTGAACGGCTCAAGCACGCGCACCAGCCTGCCGCTTGCCAGCTCTTCCGCCACCAGCACTTCCGGTTGCAGCAACAGCCCCGCCCCAGCCCGCGCCGCCATGCGTAAGCCGTAGCCGTCGTTACATCTCAAGATCGCATCCCGCTTCCAGCGCACCTCCCCTTCCACGCCCGGCAGCCGCCACTCGTTACGCGCGGTCCACACCGTGTGAGACAGGCACAGATGATCTACCAGATCGTCTGGCGTTTGCGGCGTGCCGTGTCGCGCTAAATAATCCGGCGCGGCGCAGATCACCATGTTGTAGGGGCACAGGTATTTCGCCACCAGATCGTCATTACGAACGTCACCAATGCGAATGGCCAGATCGACGCCCTCCTCCACCAGATCGACCATCCGGTTGGTGAGATCCAGCTCAATGCGTACCTCCGGGTAGCGCTGTAAAAAGGTTGCCGTCAGCGGGGCGATCACGCATCCGCCAAACGATGTGGGTGCCGTGACGCGCAACGTTCCGGCAGGTGCAGCACGGAGCCGCTCGACTGCATTCTCAGCAATGGAGACCTGCTCCAGCACCCGCTTCGCCTCGTCGAAATAGACGCGTCCGGCCTCCGTCAGGCTCTGGCGGCGCGTGTTACGCTCCAGCAGGCGTGTGCCGAGCTGTGCTTCCAGCAGCGCAACGTACTTGCCCACCATCACCGCCGACATCTCCAGCCGTGCCGCCGCACCGGTAAAACTGCCGCTTTCCACCACGGCAATAAACGTCTCCATGCTGCGGAGCTTATCCATATTCCAAACCTCTGGTTAGCAATCATCTAACTTTAGCCCAGTTTATCCGTTTTTTGATTTGTTAAAGAATAAAGGCTCACAACAGAAGGAGTCAGCTATGAAAATCGTCATTATTGGTGCCAGCGGTACGGTCGGTCGTGCGGTAACGGAAGCGCTGAGTCGTCGCCACGAGGTCATCCGCGTCGGTCGCACGCAGGGCGACGAGCAGGTGGATATTACCTCGCAGGCGAGCGTTCAGGCGCTCTTCGAGAAAATCGGCCAGGTGGATGCGATTGTGTCCACCAGCGGTGGCCTCTACTTCGGCCCGCTCGCGACCATGAAAGACAGCGACTTTAACCAGGGGCTGCAGGATAAGTTGCTGGGGCAGGTGCGCCTGGCGCTGACCGGCCAGCACTACCTGAATGAAGGCGGCTCGATTACGTTGATAAGTGGGATCGTGGCGCATGAGCCGATTGCGCAGGGCGTGAACGCCACCACGGTGAATGCCGCGCTGGAAGGGTTTGTTCGCGCGGCAGCCTGCGAACTGCCGCGCGGGATCCGCATCAACCTGATTAGCCCGACGGTCCTCACCGAATCCGTCGAGACGTACGACGGCTTCTTCCCGGGTTTTGAAAGCGTTCCCGCCGCGACCGTGGCGCAGGCCTACCGCCGCAGCGTGGAAGGCGTGCAGAGCGGACGCGTGTATAAAGTGGGTTACTGAGCCTTACGGGCGGCGATCAGCACCAACATCGGGCGCTCCGCCTCTTCGGCCAGCGCGGGCCAGGCGTCAATCTGCGCCTGCGTTGGCCCCCACTCGTTGACCTCGCTTATCGTTAATCCAGCCCTGATGAGCGCGTTAAGCGTGGTGCCCAGCGTGCGGTGGTATTTGAGCACCCCGTCCGCCAGCCAGTTGCTGACGCGCTGGCCTTCGTCCTGATAATGGTTCACGCCCCAGAACCGCTCGCCGCTATCGTCGGTCAGCCAGCCCTGACGGGAGGCGCAGGTGTAAATGGGGTGCTCCATCGAAAAGACCAGGCTGCCGCCGGGCTTAAGCGCGCGCTGAACCTTCGCAAACAGGGTATCCAGCTCCGGCAGGTAGTGCAGCGCCAGCGAGCTGTAGACCAGATCGAGGCTGTTCTCGTTGAGCTCGAGTGATTCCAGATCGCTACGCTGATAGTGAATCCGTGCGTCGTCAGTCAGTTCAGCCGCGCGGGCGAGCATCTTTTCTGAGATATCGACCCCCGTGACGTCAGCAGCGCCCAGCTCGCGCGCGGCGCGGCAGAACCAGCCGTAGCCGCAGCCGAGATCAACAACCGATTTGCCGGTTAAATCCGGCAGCATGCTTTTTAGTGCAGGCCACTCCGGCGCGCCGTCCAGACCCTGCACCGAACGCGGAAGCTGGGCGTAGCCTTCAAAAAATGCCGGATTGTCGTAGATGTTTTGTGCCATGGCAGATCCCTCTTTAAGAATGTGCCTCCCAGTATAAAACATTGCCGGGTGGCGTTTAGCCCACCGTACCCCAGACCAGATTTCCCTTATGGAACGTTGCGGTACGCGGGGAAATACGCGCCACGGCTTCGGCGGAGCAGGAGGCGTCCACCAGCACAAAGCTGGCGTCATCCTGCGCTTTCGGCCACACGCGCTCGCCTTTGTCGTTCAGCGGCAGCACGTCGCCGGTCGCAATCCCCAGCGCGCGGGAGAGCGTCTGCTCGTTTGGGCGAATATAGAGCTGCGCATAGAGATTCGCTTTCTCCAGCATGTCCCCCAGACCGTACGGCGACCAGTGGTCGATTACGCTGTCGGTCCCCGTCATCACGAACACGCCCTTCTCGCGCAACTGCTTCAGCGGCATATGCAGGGTGCCAATCGGCACGGTGGAGGCGATGGTCACCTGCTGCGCCGCCATGCGGGTGGCGATCTCATCCACCTGCTGCTCGTTGAGCGTCGCCAGCGCGAAGGCGTGGCTGATGGTGAGTTTCCCCTTCAGCTCCGGCGTTTTTTCCACGGTTTCGACCATGTAGTTCACCGCCGCCACGCCCGCCGGGCTGGTTTCGTGCAGGTGAATGTCCACCCCTTTGTCGTAGTCCAGCGCAATCTGGAACATGGTATCGAGGGATTTCTCCATCGCGCCGTCGACGTTGGTCGGGTCCAGCCCGCCCACGTAGTGCGCCCCAGCCTGCATCGCTTCGCGCATCAGCTTTTCAGAATTCGACAGCAGCAGCCCGTGCTGCGGGAAGGCGACGATTTCGCAGTCAAAACCCGCTTTGCGGCGCGCCAGCACCGCCTGCAGGTTTTCCAGGTTTTTCAGGCCGGAAACCGGCTCAATGTTGCAGTGGCTGCGGGCGATGGTGGAGCCTTTCGACTGGATCAGGTCGATCAGCTTTTCCGCCCGCTCCTGGGTGTAGGGCTGCAGCTCGGGCAGCAGCTTCTGCTCAAGGCGGATCATGTCCTGAATCGTGGTGCCCGCCGGGCGGTTGAGCGATCGCCACGGGCCGCCGTAGAAGGTTTTATCCAGGTGGATGTGCATGTCGCGCATTGCCGGGAGCATCAGCTTGTTGCCCGCATCGTAGTGAGGCAGCGAGGCGTCGGCGTGGCGCTTGTTGTCGCGCAGGGCGACGATCTTCCCGTCCTTGATTTCCAGCGTTTTCAGCTCGGTGCGGGTGCTCGTCGCCACGCCGCCGTCGACATTAAACCCGGCCTCCAGCAGCACGTTGTCGAGGTAGTAGTGTTTTGCGGTGATGCTCATCGGTTTGCCGGTCTCGCAGGTTGGCTTTGCGGAGTCAGCAGCATACGCGACGGATCCGGTCGCGCCAAACAGCGCGCAGGCGGTGACCATTTTGCCGCTCTGGCTGATAAACTCGCGGCGGCTTTTGTTTTCACTCATCTTATCTTCCTTCATTCACAATATGGGTGCCGGTTTCTCCACGCAGCGCCGTGGGCAGGCAGTCCGGCGAGGTGATAATCACGCGTTTGCCGCCGTGGTGTAAGAATTCCAGCGAAGCGACGATTTTGGGCAGCATGCTTCCTGCCGGGAAGTGGCCTTCCTCCATATAACGCCTCATCTGCGCCACGTTAACGGTGTCCAGCGCCTGCTGGTTTGGCTTGCCGAAGTTGACGCACACCTTCTCCACGCCGGTGGTAATCACCAGCACGTCGGCGCGGATCTCGCGCGCCAGCAGCGCGGTGGAGAGATCTTTATCAATCACCGCGTCGACGCTCTGGTAATCCCCTTGTTCGCTGCGAACGACCGGGATCCCGCCGCCGCCCGCGCCGATCACGACATACCCTTTTTGGGTCAGCGTCTTAATGGCATCCGCCTCAACAATCCGCAGCGGCTGGGGTGAAGCCACCACGCGACGATATCCCCGACCCGAATCCTCAACAAAGTGCCAGTCCGGGTGCGTGCGCTGCAGCTCGTCGCGCTGTGCCTCGCTGAAGAACGCACCGATAGGTTTCGTCGGGTGCGTAAAGCCGGGATCGTTTTTATCCACCTCCACCTGCGTGACGACCGTGACCGCTTTTTGCTCCCCGCTCACGGCCAGGCAATTGTTGAGCGCCTGCTGGATCAGATAGCCGATGCCGCCCTGGGTGTCCGCCACGCAGTTTGCCAGCGGGGTCAGCGGTAGTCCTTCCCGCTCGTGGGCGATTTCGGCACGGCGCAGATCCAGCCCCACCTGAGGGCCGTTGCCGTGGGTGAGCACGATGTCATAGTCGGAGGCCAGCATTTCCAGCACCGACTCTGCCACCGCTTTAACCGCCTGCGCCTGATGTTCAACCGACTGGCTGGCGTTGTCTTTGATAATGCTGTTGCCGCCAATGGCAACGACCATAAGCTCTTTCATTTTGTTTCCTTTAGAAGGTGCGTTCTGGTGCCCTCACCCCGGCCCTCTCCCACAGGGAGAGGGGGATTAACAGAGATATCCAGCACATGCTTCACCACAAACATGCCGCCCATCATCAGATATGCGGTGACGAACATCAGCGAACTGCCTTCGGCAAAGCCCACGACCGGCGCGTGGATCACCCCGAACAGCGCCAGCAGTGCCCCGCCCGCCGCAGCCACGGCGCCGCGCAGCGGTTTGTTGATGATGGCGAAAATGGCGATACAACCCCACAGCATGCTGGCGAGCGGTGCCCCGTTCCCCAGATGGACTAATCCTTCGTAGTAGATCCCTTTGCTGTGCAGCACGTCGGTACCGATTTTGGCGGCATTCGTGCCCGCCGCACCCATCACGCTGTTCATCATGGTCAGCGCCCAGTTGGCGATCCACGGGAACAGACAGATGAAGATAACGGGCACCTCCACCTTCGGCGTTTCCCTTACCACCTGATTGGCGGTGACCACGCCGATAAACACCAGAATCGGCACGATGGCGGTCATCGGAATGATGGCGAGCATAAACGCCCCCAGCCCGAACAGCGGCACGATGAACATGGTTACGCCGGAGGCCAGCGTGTAGCCGATGCTCGCGCCCATCGCTTTCCAGCCGGGATGGCCGACGTAGACCGTCACCGGGAACGGGTTCCCCATCAGGCAACCGAGCATGGAGGCCAGACCGTTCGCCAGCATGACTTTACGCGTCGGATATTCATCCCCCGCCGCGTGGGCGCTTTCGATGTTCTCCAGATCAAAGATGTAGTTCGCCAGCCCCAGCGGCACGGCAGAGGCAAGATACGGCAGCGCGTGCGGCAGGCCCTGCAGGAAGCCCTCCACGTGCACCTGCGGCGGGTTAAAGCCGAAGGATGACATGGACGCTTTAATCGCTTCCGGGCTTTGCAGGCCGGAGATCCACGCCAGGGCCGTGCCGGCTATCAGCAGCAGCAGGCCGGTCGGGATGCGGGCGAAAATCGGCTTTTTACCGAACCAGTTAATGAAGATCAGCAGCAGCACGATAAACGACACGGTCGGCGCCTCGAACGCCTGCAGCATCGGGTTCATCGCCAGCAGCAGCAGACCCAAACCGGACAGGCACGACAGCAGCACGGTGCGTGGGATCATCTTGCGGATGGTTTCCCCTAAAAACGAGCCGCCAGCCAGGATCATCGCCTCAACAAAGCACCACACCAGGCCAATCTGGATGGCAAACTCCGCATCACCGGTCTGCTGATAAACCGGCATCAGCACCAGGAAGGTCACGGTAAAAATTGACGGCGCGCTCGGGCCGGACGGCAGCGCGGTGACGTCCGTTCGCCCGGTGGCGCGCGCCATCTGCATGCCGAACCAGGCATAGCAAATACTCGCGGTCAGCACCGCCAGCCCGAAGGCCGGCGCGATGCGTCCATAAACAATCTCCTTCGGGATGCCGACGACAAAAATGAGCAGCCCCATCATGGTCAGCAAATTGGTCAGGTTGTTGGTCATCAACCCGAAATACGCCGCCCAGTCACCTCTTTTCCACTCCAGCTTCATGTTTTTCATGGATGCTTGCCTTATAAAAAGTAGCGATCGCGGAAGGTCAACAGCGCCTTTTCAAAACAGCTAAACGGTGGGTGAACGATGCCCGCCCCAATCATGCCGATGCCCGCGTCTTTGTGGGCAATGGCGGTGTTAATCACCGGCAGAATGCCGCTGCCGGCGACTCTGGTGATGTCGATGGCGGTCGGGATCCCCATAAACGAGAGCAGCGGAATGGTGACGTTCGGGTTTTCGCCGAGGGTGATTTCGCGCATCTGACGGGAGAAGTCGATAGCTTCCTCCACCGTGCCGCCCACCAGCGCAACGATTGCAGGGGCCGTCGCCATCGCAAAACCGCCGATGCCGTAGGTTTCGGTGATGGCGCTGTCGCCGATATCCAGCCCGGAGTCTTCCGGCTTATAGCCCGCGAACATCGGGCCGATCACCTGCTGCGCCGGGCCGGTGAACCACTGCCCCGGCAGGCCGGAAATGCGCAGGCCAAACTCGTAGCCGTTGCGCGCCATGGTGGTGACCACGGTGCTGTACTCAATGCCGTGGGCGGCGTCCAGCGCGGCTTTACACATCGCCATCCACGTCGGGCCGGAGAAGTAGTCGCTGCTGGCGACAAACTCAAATACCTCGCGCTGCTGCGCCACCGGATAGCCCGCCTGGATCAGCCCCGGGGTCAGCGCCTGGATCAGCAGCGTGGTGCCCGCGTTGTTGCGGTTATGGCATTCGTCGCCCATGTGCAGCGCCTGGGCCAGCATCAGGCGCAGGTCGATTTCGCCGATAATCTTCATCGCATCGCGCAGCATCGGGCCAAGCACGTCGCGCATCCAGTTCAGGCGGTCGATCACGCTCTGGTCGTTGGCTCCCATGCGCAGGATCTTCGCCATCTGCTCGCTGAGGTTAGTGAAGGCGCGGTTGCCGTAGGTTTTGTTCTCAACGATGTGCATAAACATCGACGCGGAGGTGACGCCCGCCATCGAGCCCACGCAGTCGTGCTCGTGGCATGGCGAGAACGTAATATCCCCGGAGGCGGCAAGCCGTGTCGCGTCGTCCAGATCTTTCGCCAGCCCTTCAAACACCAGCGCCCCGGTGACCGCACCCTTCATCGCGCCGCACATGTTTTCCCAGGAGACAGGCGGACCGGCGTGCAGAATGGTGGTGCGGGTCATCCCCGGCACAACGTTAATCGCCTGGTCATAGCCCACCAGCACCGGATGGGACTGAATAATGCGCTCAAGCGCAAGCTTATTGGCGGCGGCGATTTTCTCCGCCAGCGGTTTTTTCGCCAGCTGGTCGAGCGCCTCAACGACCTGCATATTGCCCTGCCCCGGCGGCGTCCAGTCGAGCTGGGTGACGGGTACGTGCTGTTTTTTAAGATCGTCGCTGAACATCGCAATGCCGACGTTAATGACGTTCAGCGGCTGGTTGAATAAGGTGGTCATTATGCTTTCTCCCCTTTGCAGACAAATTCGCGTGCCAGTAATCCGGTGTTGGTGCTGCTGCTGGCCCAGATGACGCCTGCGTCGGTCAGCAGCTGGCACTGCTGCGCCAGCGACTGCGGATCCTGGTCGGTACCCAACACGTAGCCGAGGATTTCCAGCGGACGGTTATCGGCCTTTGCAATTGCCTGCGCCTCTTTAATGGCGTCGAGCATCACGCCGACTGGATCCTCATGCGCGCCGAAGCCCAGCACGAAGTCCATCACGATGACGCCCACCTCAGGATCGCGTGCCTCCTGCAGCAGACGGCTGATGCGGTTGGTCGGGTCGATCATCGGATGCGGCTTGCCGTTGGTGAAATCGTCGTCGCCAAAGTCGAGGAAGGTATGGGCTTTACTGACGCTGATGTCGCTCAGGCGCTTAGACGGATCCGGCTGGATGTTGCTGTAGACGTCGTCGAATTTCGCAAGCGCCGCGAACATCGCCTCGTCGCACAGGGTGCCGCCGCAGAACAGGCCGCGAATGTACTTCTGCTGCGGAGTCAGGCGGGCGCGCACCTCTTCAATCAAAGGCCAGTTGAGCGGATGCAGATCAAGGGACTCTTTTTTGATGCCGGTGAGCAGGACCGCCTTCAGGGCTGCCTCTTTGGTGCCGCGCGCAAACTGCAGGCCGTCCTCATCGGCGGGCGGTTCGCTGCGCCCGAGGAAGCAAACAACCACCGGCTTGCGGCAGGCTCTGGCGCGGGCCAGCACCTTTTCTGCCACGGCAGGCGCCGCTGGTTTGGAGATCAGCGCAATCACCTCTGTGCCCTCGTCGGCTTCGAGCATGTCGATGGCGTCGAGCATCATCAGACCGCCGATTTTCTCGCTGAGATCGCGCCCGCCGGTGCCAATCAGCTGCGACACGCCGCCGCCGAATTCGTGAATGCGCACGCTCAGCTCCTGGCTGCCGGTGCCGGATGCGCCGACGATGCCAATCGAGCCGCGGCGCACCGCGTTAGCAAAGCACAGCCCCGCGCCGTTGATGATGGCGGTGCCACAGTCCGGCCCCATCATCAGCAGCCCTTTCTGGTGCGCCAGCTGCTTCAGCGCCAGCTCGTCGTCGAGCGACACGTTATCGGAGAAGAGCATTACGTTGAGATCGTTTTCCAGCGCCTGACGCGCCTCGCGGGCGGCGAAGGTGCCGTTGACGGAAATCACCGCAAGGTTGCTGTCCGGGCGATGGGTTTTGGCACTGGCAATCGTCGCGTAGCGCGCTTCATGGGAACCTGCGCTCTCTTTACGCGTGAACAGCGCTTCAATAGCGGCCAGCGTTTCATCATTCGCCGCGTCACCTTTAATCACGATCATCAGGTCGCCGTTTTTGGCTCCCGCTAATTCCGGCGTTAATAACCCGAGGTTTTTTAATACGCCTTTATTCATCTCCGTCGCCATGGCCACAAACGCCTTGTCGACGCCCGGCAATTTATTGGCTTTGGTGGAAACGGACATTAATGACACCGAATCAAAATACGTATTCTTTTTTATAACGATTTTGGTTGGCATTGTTTTCTCCTGAATACGGATAAAAGGGGGCCGCCGTCGTGCAAAATGCACGTCGGTAAAAATACTTTTGAATTAACGGCCAGCCGGAAATGGCTGGCCGAATGCGCTATGCGCCCGCCGCCAACAGCAGGTCGGCAATCTCAGTGAAGCCTTTCTCCCGCGCCAGCTCGAGCGGGGTTTTGCCATATTTGTCGGTCATGTGCGGGTTCGCGCCGTGATCCAGCAGCAGCTTCACGATCGCCTGCTGCTTTGCGCCGCCGTCGTTTAGGATGATGGCTTCCAGCAGCGGCGTCCAGCCAACAAAGTTGGTGTGGTTGACGTTGATATCGGTTTTTTCCAGCAGCTCGCGTACGATCTCCACGTGCCCTTTTTCACTGGCTGGCGTAATGCCCACGCCGCCAAAGCGCGTCAGGCGGTCGAGATCCGGGTTCGCGGGCAATACCAGCCGCAGGAGAGTTAAATCATTCGTCAGGCAGCTAATGAGGAAAGGGTTAAAGCAGGTCTGGTCCTGTTTATCAATATCCGCTCCGGCGGCAATTAATAACTCTACGCAGGCATAATGTTTTTTCAGGCTGGCAATAATAACGGCGGTTCTTTTCTGGCGGTTGGTGGCGTTAATATCCACGCCTTTCTCCAGACAGGCTTTTAGCGCATCGCTATTGCCCTCCTCTGCCGCCAGCAGAAATTCAGTAACGAGTTCAGTTGCAGACATATTCAGACTCCTGATGTTTTTATTTCTGTTGACCTGAGAATAGCAACAGCCTGGTCATAAAAGAATCCGCTTAAAAATGATTCATCGACAGCCAATTCATTGTTGAGTTAAATTCAACAAACCGGTCAAAACGTGCGTCTGTGCAACCTTTTTCTTATGTTTATCCGCTTTTTAGCGCTCGAGACTGCATTATGCTTATGCCTGAGGAAGCCTTACACACCAGGGCTTTCAGCAAAGAGTCAGAACTGTGATCGGCTTCAAATGCGTTGTAACAACGCTGTTAAAATATGTTCAAAACTGATGACTGACGGGAGTGAGATATGAATTCCATCTTTACCGAAGAGAACCTGCTGGCCTTTACTACCGCCGCACGCTTCGGCAGCTTCAGCAAAGCCGCCGCCGAGCTGGGCGTCACCACGTCCGCCATCAGCTACACCATTAAGCGCATGGAGACCGGGCTGGACGTGGTGCTGTTTGTGCGTAACACGCGCAGCATTGAGCTGACCGAGTCCGGCTTTTACTTTTACCGTAAGGCCACCGACCTGCTTAACGACTTTCACGCCATCAAGCGCGGGATTGATACCATCTCACAAGGCATCGAGGCGCGGGTGCGCATCTGTATTAACCAGCTGTTGTATACGCCGCGCCATACCGCGCGGCTTCTGCAGGTGCTGAAAAAGCAGTTTCCCACCTGTCAGATCACCGTAACCACCGAGGTGTACAACGGCGTCTGGGACTCCATCATCAACAACCAGGCCAATATCGCCATCGGCGCACCGGACACGCTGCTCGACGGCGGCGGGATTGACTACACCGAGATAGGCGCCATCCGCTGGGTCTTTGCCATCGCGCCGGAACACCCGCTGGCCTTCGTCCCGGAACCGATAGCGGAGAGCCAGCTGCGCCTGTACCCCAACATCATGGTGGAAGATACTGCGCATACCATTAACAAGAAGGTCGGCTGGCTGCTGCACGGACAGGAAGCCATTCTGGTGCCGGACTTTAATACCAAATGCCAGTGTCAGATCCTGGGCGAAGGGATAGGTTTTTTACCGGAGTATATGGCGCGGGAAGCGGTGGAAGACGGGCTGCTGGTGACACGGCGTATCAATAACCCGCGTCAGGATTCGCGCATGCTGCTTGCCACGCAGCATGCCGCGACCGGCCAGGTCACGCGCTGGATCAAACAGCAGTTTGGCCCCCAGGGCGTGCTGACCGGGATCTACAGCGACTTACTCTGGCGTGCTTAGTTCTTACTCTGAACCCAAAAGGCATGGATAAGACCCGGGATGTAGCCCAGCAGCGTCAGAATAATGTTGATAATAAACGCCCAGCCGAAACCTTTGCCCAACAGCACGCCCAGCGGCGGCAACAGGATGGTAAAAACAATACGCCAAAAACCCATATCAAAACTCCGTGCAAGCTAATCCATTGAAAATAATAAAGAGAACTATCTCTAAGCATAGCCAGTTTACCTGTCTGCGCCAGTTCTCTCCCCTGCGTTTACCCTCTTTTACGCTTTTGACGCTGGCGTAAAGTGCACAATTACTTTAGCATTATCTTAATTAAGCAACCACTAAACTATCATGACCGAACTCGAACAGCTTCAGGCCAGCGCAGAGCAGGCCGCAAACCTTTTAAAAGCGATGAGCAACCCGCGTCGGCTGCTGATCCTCTGCACCCTGTGCGGCGCCCCCGGCACCAGCGCGGGGGAACTGGCCCGCGCGACGGGGCTAAGTCCTTCCGCCACGTCGCAGCATCTGGCGCGCATGCGTGATGAAGGTCTTATCGACAGCACCCGCGACGCGCAGCGCATTCTCTATTTCATTAAAAACGATGCGGTGCGTCAGCTCATCAGCACCCTGAAAACCCTTTATTGCCCGTAAGGAGCCGCCATGTCACTTCCCCTTATTTCACCGCACGAGGCCAGCGCCCGCATCGCTGAAGGCGCAAAACTGATTGATATCCGTGATGCCGACGAGTACGCCCGCGAGCATATTCCCGCCGCGCAGTCCGTGCCGCTGGATACCCTATCCGGCGGTCTTAACGCTCAGGCGAGGGATACGGTGATTTTTCACTGCCAGTCTGGTGCCCGCACCTCAGGCAATGCCGACCGCCTTGCGCAGGCCGCCGCGCCCGCTCAGGCATTTGTGGTCGAAGGGGGCATTCAGGGCTGGAAGCAGGCCGGGCTGCCGACCGTCGAAGACAAATCCCAGCCGCTGCCGCTGATGCGTCAGGTGCAAATTGCTGCCGGGCTGCTCATTCTCTGCGGCGTGGTGCTGGGCTATAGCGTCTCCGGCGCTTTTTTCCTGCTCAGCGGTTTTGTCGGAGCCGGGCTGGTGTTCGCCGGTGTGACGGGCTTTTGCGGTATGGCGCGACTGCTCAGGGTAATGCCCTGGAACCGGCGTACCTCATAAGCAGTAATCGGTGAAATACGCTGTACCCGGCGTCAGGCGTGGGCTAAGGTGAAGATCGCTAAAACGATGAGGAGGTAATATGTTTTCTGTCGGTGATTATGTGCAACCGCGTAAAGGCGGCCCGAAACTGAAAGTGCTCGAAGTGAACGGTGACAGCATTGTGGCGGTTCAGGCCAGCAATGAGCAAGGCGAGAAATATACTCTGAAAGCTGCCGATGTGGCGCCGTATACCGAAGAAGGCGATTTCGGCGTCTGCTGAACAGCCAGCCGGGCGGCGTGTACCGCCCGGCTCACCTGTCAGATCAGAAAATCATCCAGCGATTTACCGTTTGCCAGCGCGTTGGCAATAGGCTTCGGCGTGCGGCCCTGGCCGGTCCACGTTTTCTCTTCACCGTTCTGGTCAATAAAACGATATTTTGCTTCACGCGGCTTTCGCTTTTTCGCTGGATTACCCGTCAGCGCCCTTTCAGAGCCCAGAAGGTCAGTCGGTGAAATACCATCGGCTTTCATCAGTTCCAGCAGGGCATTAATTTTTTCCTGCTGTTCAGCACGCTGCTGCTCTAATTCCGCCAGCTCACTCCGTTTCTCTTCAGTAACGACCCTGACCTTTTCCAGCGTTTCCTCAAGAACGTCCAGGGATAATTCACGCGCCATGGCGCGCAGAGTTCGGATATTATTAAGATTCTGTAACGTCAAAGACATATTATTTGAAAACCTTCTCTTTAGGGTAAATAGATAAATCGTCGACAGAATAATTCATTTCCGCTGAAATATCTACCCGTGGGGCCGCCCTGCCAGTAGCGTAAATATGTTTAAATATCACTGCGAATATTATCTTATAACGCCTGCGGGATACGCATGGATTCAATCATCGCATCAATATAAATGGTCAACTTTAATCAAAATTTCAGCATTCTACGCCTCGCGCAAGAGGAACGATTCTCACGCTGGCGCCATAAACACCAACCATATGATTTACCTGAAAAAACAGCCAACCGAGACAGATTATAACGAACCGGATAAAAAACAATCACTTTTAGAGAATTTTGTGGACAAAAGGCGATTAAATAAAAATTAATCACTAGTTGTTAGTTCAAACGTAGAGATATACGCTATACACGTCAAACAAACCAACCTAAAGCACTAATCGCTTCAGGAAAATCGTTTCTTTTGTGTTCTTCTCAAGGAGTTCAGACATGTTCTCACCGCAATCACGCCTTCGCCATGCCGTGGCGGATACTTTCGCGATGGTTGTCTACTGTTCCGTTGTGAACATGCTGATCGAAATATTCCTCTCCGGAATGTCCTTCGAGCAGTCACTTTCTTCTCGTCTGGTGGCGATCCCGGTCAATATAATTATTGCATGGCCTTACGGCTTATACCGCGATGCCGTCATGCGTTTTGCGCGTCGTATCAGCCCCGCAGGCTGGGTGAAAAACCTGGCGGACGTCCTGGCCTATGTGACGTTCCAGTCGCCGGTTTACGTGGCCATTCTGCTGACAGTGGGTGCAGACTGGCACCAGATCGCTGCGGCGGTCAGTTCGAATATTGTGATTTCAATGCTGATGGGTGCGGTATACGGCTATTTCCTCGACTACTGCCGCCGCCTGTTTAAAGTCAGCCAGTACAGTCAGGCAAAAGCGTGATGTGAAGCGACTGGCGCACGCCAGTCGCGAATTTACTGTACGTCGCCAAACAGTCCCTTCAAAAACCGCTCCAGCGCCATGCGTGAACTGAAGCCATGCGGAATACCATAATGCTCATGCCGTTCACCGCCCAAATAGAGCGGAAATTGCTGATAGTGATCGCAGGTTTTAATATCCGAGGCAGGCTCAGCAAATGACAGACTTCTGTCTTTCAGCGTCGGGTGAATAATGAGAGCGGTACGTCCCATTCTTGCTTCACGATTAACGTAAACATAATTATCGCCACGGCGATATCCATACGCTTTTGGTGTCACCTCATCCATGGTGAATCCCTCTTTTTCAAGAACGCGCGCCACCTCATCAGGTCGTAAATACATATCTTTTCCTCGTTATCTTTTCCTGCCCGGCAACCTTACAGTATTCAGCATTAGCAGGGCTTTCAGAATAATCCATAAACTGCCGGATAACGCGTGATGCGCTTCAGATATTAAATTTCTGAACTAAACTGAACGGGAACACAAAATTACGGAGGATCGTATGTTTAACAGACCGAACCGAAACGATATTAATGACGACGCTCAGGATATTCGTAATGATGTCAGCCAATTAGCGGACACGCTCGAAGAGGTGCTGAAGTCCTGGGGAAGTGACGCGAAGGACGAAGCGGATGCCGCAAAGCGTAAGGCTCAGTCTCTGCTCCGTGAAACCCGCGCGCGCTTAAACGGCCGCACGCGTACGACACAGGCTGCCTGCGATGCGGTCAGCTGCGCAACGACCTTCGTGCGCGAGAAACCGCTCTGTACGCTCGGCACGGTAGCGGCCGTCGGTATCTTTGTGGGCGCTCTGCTTAGCCTGCGTAAATAACCCGCTCACGCACCGTTATCTGCCCCGGTGGCCAATGGCTGCCGGGGCTTTTCTTTGCCTTCTCGCCTGTAAAACCCGCATAGCCTGCCCTGCCCCGCTGTGCTCATCATCGGGACAACATCAATCTAAATTTCCCATATCTTGTATGGTTGAAACTTAAGACAACTACATCTAGTATTCCTTTTAGCAAGACACACGCAACCTGACGCGATGACTCGCGCCGTTATCTCATTTTAAATGGAAATACGAATCATGAGCATTATTATTTACACTCGTAACGATTGTGTTCAGTGCCACGCGACCAAACGGGCAATGGAAAGCCGCGGCGTGGCGTTTGAGATGGTGAATATTGACCAGCAGCCCGAGGCCGCCGATACCCTTCGCGCGCAGGGTTTCCGTCAGCTTCCGGTGGTGGTGGCCGGGGAGACCAGCTGGTCTGGCTTCCGCCCGGACATGATCAACCGCATCGCCGCGCAGGCCGCCCGGGCATGAGTGGGCTGGTGTTCTTCTCCAGCAGCTCGGAAAACACGCTCCGCTTTATTGAGCGCGTCGGGCTGCCTGCGGTGCGCATTCCGCTTAACGAGCGGGAGCGGATCCGGGTAGAGGAACCTTACATTCTGGTGGTGCCCAGCTATGGCGGAGGCGGTACGGCGGGCGCTGTGCCTCGCCAGGTGATCCGCTTTCTGAACGATCCCCATAACCGGGAGCTGATCCGCGGCGTCATTGCGGCGGGGAATCGCAATTTCGGCGATGCCTTTGGCCGCGCCGGAGATGTCATCTCTCAAAAGTGCGGCGTGCCGTATCTCTATCGCTTTGAGCTGATGGGGACGCAGCAGGACGTCGAAAACGTGCGTAAAGGAGTGAACGAATTTTGGCAACGACAACCGCAGAACGGGTAATACAGGCGACGCCGGATTACCACGCATTAAACGCCATGCTTAACCTCTATGACCGGGAGGGACGCATTCAGTTTAATAAAGACCGTGAGGCGGTGGACGCCTTTTTTGCCGCCCACGTGCGGCCCAACAGCGTGACTTTTGCAAGCCAGAATGAACGTCTCGACTATCTGGTTAACGAGGGCTACTACGACGCGCGCGTCCTCACCCGCTACGAACGCGCCTTCGTCGTGAAGCTGTTTGAACGCGCCCACGCCAGCGGTTTTCGTTTCCAGACGTTCCTTGGCGCGTGGAAATACTACACCAGCTATACCCTGAAGACCTTCGACGGTAAACGCTACTTAGAAAGCTTTGAAGATCGCGTGGTGATGGTCGCGCTGACCCTGGCACAGGGCGATGAAGCGCTGGCGGAACAGCTCACCGACGAGATCCTCTCCGGACGCTTCCAGCCCGCCACGCCAACCTTTCTTAACTGCGGCAAAGCCCAGCGCGGTGAGCTGGTATCCTGCTTCCTGCTGCGCATCGAAGACAATATGGAGTCGATTGGCCGCGCGGTGAACTCGGCGCTGCAGCTTTCCAAACGCGGCGGCGGCGTGGCGTTTCTGCTCTCTAACCTGCGTGAAGCGGGCGCGCCGATCAAGCGCATCGAAAACCAGTCCTCCGGCGTGATCCCGGTGATGAAGATGCTGGAAGATGCGTTCTCCTACGCCAACCAGCTTGGCGCGCGCCAGGGCGCGGGCGCGGTTTACCTGCACGCGCACCATCCGGACATTCTGCGTTTTCTCGATACCAAACGCGAAAACGCCGACGAAAAAATCCGTATCAAAACCCTGTCGCTGGGGGTGGTGATCCCGGATATCACCTTTAAGCTCGCCAAAGAGAATGCCGAGATGGCGCTCTTCTCGCCCTATGACATCGAGCGAATTTACGGCAAGGCCTTTGGCGACGTGGCCATCAGCGAGCTCTACGACGAACTGGTGGCCGACGATCGCATTCGCAAAAAGACCATCAACGCCCGCGATTTCTTCCAGACGCTTGCCGAAATTCAGTTTGAGTCCGGCTATCCGTACATCATGTTTGAGGATACGGTGAACCGCGTGAACCCGATTGCCGGGCGCATCAACATGAGCAACCTGTGCTCGGAGATTTTGCAGGTCAATAGCGCGTCAGCCTACGACGAAAACCTGGACTACGCGGAGATCGGCAAAGACATCTCCTGCAACCTCGGGTCGCTGAATATCGCCCACACCATGGATTCACCCGACTTTGGCCGCACGATAGAAACCGCCATTCGCGGGCTGACGGCGGTGTCGGACATGAGCCACATCCGCAGCGTGCCGTCTATTGAAGCGGGCAACGCCGCGTCGCACGCCATCGGGCTGGGGCAGATGAACCTCCACGGCTATCTGGCGAGGGAAGGCATCGCCTACGGCAGTCCGGAAGGACTGGACTTCACCAACCTCTATTTTTACACCGTCACCTGGCACGCGCTGCACACCTCAATGATGCTGGCGCGCGAGCGCGACCAGCGCTTCGCGGGCTTTGAGCAGTCCCGCTACGCCAGCGGGCAATATTTCAGCCAGTATCTGGAAGGCGACTGGCAGCCGAAAACCGAAAAAGTGCGCGAACTGTTTGCTCGCGCGGGGATTACCCTCCCGACGCGTGAGATGTGGCAGCAGCTGCGTGACGACGTGATGCGCTACGGCATCTACAACCAGAACCTGCAGGCGGTGCCGCCAACCGGTTCGATCTCCTATATCAATCACGCCACCTCGAGCATTCACCCGATCGTATCGAAAATTGAAATTCGTAAGGAAGGCAAAACCGGACGCGTTTACTACCCTGCCCCGTTTATGACCAATGAGAACCTGGCGCTCTATCAGGACGCGTATGAGATCGGGCCGGAAAAAATCATTGATACCTACGCCGAGGCGACAAAACACGTGGATCAGGGGCTGTCGCTGACGCTGTTCTTCCCGGATACCGCCACCACGCGGGATATCAACAGAGCGCAGATCTACGCCTGGAAGAAAGGCATCAAAACGCTCTACTACATTCGCCTGCGCCAGCTTGCGCTGGAAGGCACCGAAATTGAAGGCTGCGTGTCCTGCGCGCTGTAAGGAGAAAGGATGAAACTGTCACGCGTGAGTGCCGTTAACTGGAACAAAATCCAGGACGACAAAGACCTGGAGGTGTGGAACCGCCTGACCAGCAACTTCTGGCTGCCGGAAAAGGTCCCGCTCTCCAACGATATTCCGGCCTGGCAAACGCTCGGCCACGCCGAGCAGCAGCTGACGATCCGCGTTTTTACCGGCCTGACGCTGCTCGACACCATTCAAAATACCGTCGGCGCACCGGCTCTGATGAGTGACGCGCTGACGCCGCACGAAGAGGCGGTGATGTCGAACATCAGCTTTATGGAGGCGGTGCACGCTCGCTCCTACAGCTCGATTTTCTCTACCTTGTGCCAGACCAAAGACGTCGACGCTGCCTATGCCTGGAGTGAAGCGAGCGAGTCATTGCAGAGAAAAGCGGAGCTGGTGCTGACGTATTATCGGGCCGACGAGCCGCTGAAGAAGAAGATCGCCAGCGTGTTCCTGGAATCGTTCCTCTTCTATTCCGGGTTCTGGCTGCCCATGTACTGGTCGAGCCGGGGCAAGCTCACCAACACCGCCGATTTGATTCGGCTCATCATTCGTGATGAAGCGGTGCACGGGTATTACATCGGCTATAAGTATCAGAAAGGGCTGGAGAAAGTCAGCGAGGTAAAGCGCGAGGAGCTTAAAGGCTTTGCGCTCGATTTGCTGATGGATCTGTACGACAACGAGCTGAGCTATACCGAGGAACTGTACGCCGGCACTGGCTGGGAAGATGACGTGAAGGCATTCCTCTGCTACAACGCCAACAAGGCGCTGATGAACCTGGGTTATGAGGCGCTTTTCCCACCGGAGATGGCGGAGGTGAACCCGGCGATTCTGTCCGCGCTGTCACCCAACGCCGACGAAAACCACGATTTCTTCTCCGGGTCGGGTTCGTCGTACGTGATGGGCAAAGCGGTGGAAACCGAGGATGAAGACTGGGATTTTTAATGAACGTTAACGTTCGTTAATTTAATATAAACCCAACAATTTCCTCTCTAATATTTACAAAGCAACTACACTGTCATTTCTGAGTCATATTCGCCTGAATCATTCCGATCCAGGCGAAATTCCCCTATGCAGCAGCAAAAAATTGAGAAAAATTCAAAACGCTCTCAGCCCTTTATTCATGGGAAATTCAGCCGTTTCGCTTCCCTGAAAATTCACGCCATAAGCAAACCCAGGGTTGTCTCAGATTCTCAGTATGTTAGGGTTATGCCCGTTAACAATTTACCATGGTAATCATATCGACATAAACAAATAACAGGACACTCTCTATTGCATGGCAATTAAATTAGAAGTGAAAAATCTTTATAAAGTATTTGGCGAGCATCCGCAGCGCGCATTCAAATATATTGAAAAAGGCCTTACGAAAGAGCAAATTCTGGAAAAAACCGGGCTATCGCTTGGCGTTAAAGACGCCAGTCTGGCCATTGAAGAAGGCGAGATTTTTGTCATCATGGGATTATCCGGTTCGGGTAAATCCACTATGGTTCGCCTTCTCAATCGCCTGATTGAACCCACCCGCGGACAGGTACTGATTGACGGCGTGGATATCGCCAGAATATCAGACGCCGAGCTTCGCGAGGTGCGCAGAAAGAAGATCGCAATGGTGTTCCAGTCATTCGCGCTAATGCCGCACATGACGGTACTGGATAATACCGCCTTCGGCATGGAATTAGCCGGCACGCCGGCTCAGGAACGTCAGGAAAAAGCCCTTGATGCACTGCGTCAGGTCGGGCTGGAAAATTATGCGCATGCGTACCCGGATGAACTCTCCGGCGGTATGCGTCAGCGCGTGGGATTAGCCCGCGCATTAGCCATTAATCCAGATATTTTATTAATGGATGAAGCCTTCTCCGCCCTCGATCCGTTAATTCGCACCGAGATGCAGGATGAGCTGGTAAAATTACAGGCTAAACATCAGCGAACGATTGTCTTTATTTCCCACGATCTGGATGAAGCCATGCGTATTGGCGACCGTATTGCCATTATGCAAAACGGTGAAGTGGTGCAGGTCGGCACGCCGGATGAAATACTCAATAATCCGGCGAACGATTATGTCCGTACCTTCTTCCGCGGCGTGGATATTAGTCAGGTCTTTAGCGCCAAAGATATTGCCCGTCGAACGCCAAACGGCATTATTCGTAAAACGCCAGGCTTCGGCCCGCGCTCGGCGCTGAAGCTGCTGCAGGACGAAGACCGTGAATACGGTTATCTGGTTGAACGCGGCAATAAATTTGTCGGCGTTGTCTCCATCGACTCCCTGAAAACCGCGCTTGGCGAAAACCGGGGAATCGATGCGGCGTTAATTGACGCTCCGCTTGCCGTGGACGCCGAAACGCCGCTCAGCGAGTTGCTCTCTCACGTGGGTCAGGCGCCGTGCGCCGTGCCGGTCGTGGGCGAGGAACAACAGTACGTCGGCATCATTTCAAAACGGATGCTGCTGCAGGCTTTAGATCGCGAGGGGGCAAACAATGGCTGATCAATCAAACCCGTGGGGCACCACTGAAGCAGCGGACAGCGCTGCGCAATCCGCCGACGCGTGGGGTTCCACGCCAGCCCCCGCCGACGGCGGCGGCGCGACAGACTGGCTCAATAGCGCACCCGCGCCTGCGCCAGAACACTTCAACATCATGGATCCGTTCCATAAAACGCTGATCCCGCTGGACAACTGGGTGACGGAGGGGATCGACTGGGTGGTCACGCATTTCCGTCCGGTTTTCCAGGGGATCCGCATCCCGGTGGATTACATCCTGAACGGCTTCCAGCAGCTGATGCTGGGCATGCCGGCGCCGGTCGCCATTATCTTGTTCTCTCTGATCGCCTGGCAGTTTGGCAGCGCCGGGATGGGGGTCGCCACGCTGATTTCGCTGATTGCCATCGGCGCGATTGGGGCCTGGTCGCAGGCGATGATAACCCTGGCACTGGTGCTGACCGCCCTGCTCTTTTGCATTGTCATCGGCCTGCCGATGGGGATCTGGCTGGCGCGCAGCCCGCGGGCAGCGAAGATTATCCGTCCACTGCTGGATGCAATGCAGACCACCCCGGCGTTCGTCTATCTGGTGCCGATTGTCATGCTGTTCGGCATCGGCAACGTGCCGGGCGTGGTGGTGACCATTATCTTCGCCCTGCCGCCGATTATTCGTCTGACCATTCTCGGGATCAACCAGGTGCCTGCGGACCTGATCGAAGCGTCACGCTCGTTCGGTGCCAGCCCGCGCCAGATGCTGTTTAAGGTTCAGCTCCCGCTGGCCATGCCGACCATCATGGCGGGCGTTAACCAGACGCTGATGCTGGCACTCTCAATGGTGGTGATTGCCTCGATGATCGCCGTTGGCGGACTGGGCCAGATGGTGCTGCGCGGCATTGGCCGCCTCGACATGGGGCTGGCCACCGTCGGCGGCGTCGGGATCGTGATCCTCGCCATTATTCTTGACCGCCTGACCCAGGCCGTCGGTCGTGATTCACGCAGTCGCGGCAACCGTCGCTGGTATACCACCGGCCCGATCGGGTTACTCACCCGCCCTTTCACGAAATCAAAATAAGGAACAACGATGCGACATAACGTACTTTTTGCCACAGCGTTTGCCACCCTTGTCTCCACCAGCACGTTCGCGGCTGATCTGCCGGGCAAAGGCATTACCGTGCAGCCGGTGCAGAGCACCATTTCGGAAGAGAGCTTCCAGACGCTGATCGTCAGCCGCGCACTGGAGAAGCTGGGCTACACGGTCAACACGCCGAGCGAAGTGGATTACAACGTGGGCTATACCTCAATTGCTTCCGGTGACGCCACCTTCACCGCGGTGAACTGGCAGCCGCTGCACGACGATATGTATGCCGCCGCCGGTGGCGACAAGAAATTCTACCGCGAAGGCACCTTCGTGACCGGCGCGGCGCAGGGTTATCTGATCGACAAGAAAACCGCCGATAAGTACCACATCACCAATATTGAACAGCTGAAAGATCCGAAGATCGCCAAACTGTTCGACACCAACGGTGACGGCAAGGCCGACATGATGGGCTGCTCGCCGGGCTGGGGCTGTGAAGCGGTGATTAACCACCAGAACAAAGCCTTCGATCTGGCGAAAACGGTCGACGTGAGCCACGGCAACTATTCGGCGATGATGGCCGACACCATTGCCCGCTTCAAAGAGGGTAAACCGGTGATCTACTACACCTGGACGCCGTACTGGGTGAGCGACGTGCTGAAGCCGGGTAAAGACGTGGTGTGGCTGCAGGTGCCGTTCTCCTCCCTGCCGGGCGAGCAGAAAGACATTGACACCAGGCTGCCGAACGGCATGAACTACGGCTTCCCGGTGAACACCATGCATATCGTGGCGAACAAAGCCTGGGCCGAGAAAAACCCGGCAGCGGCGAAGCTGTTCTCGGTGATGAAGCTGCCGCTGGCGGACATCAACGCCCAGAACGCGATGATGCACGCGGGTAAATCCTCCGAAGCGGATGTGAAAGGCCACGTGGACGGCTGGATCAAAGCCCACCAGCAGCAGTTTGACGGCTGGGTGAAAGAGGCGCTTGCGGCGCAGAAGTAAAAACAACCCCCTGCCCCTCACCCTAACCCTCTCCCCAAAGGGGAGAGGGCCGGGATGAGGGGGCACCAGACCGCACCATCCCCCTAAACCGCACAATCCATCACCCAACAATCCCCCAACATTCACAATCATTAGCTATTATGGTTTCCGGAAAAATAATCACTCAACTAACGATTCCTGAAACTAATGACAAAAACCACTCAAGGGCTTAGCCCCGCACTCATCCTTTTAATGTCCGTGGCAACGGGTTTGGCGGTCGCCAGCAACTATTACGCGCAGCCTCTTCTCGACACCATCGCCCGCGCGTTCAATCTCTCCGCCAGCTCCGCAGGCTTTATCGTTACCGCTGCACAGCTCGGCTATGCCGCCGGACTGCTGTTCCTGGTGCCGCTAGGCGATATGTTTGAACGCCGAATGCTGATCGTGTCCATGACACTGCTGGCCGCCGGTGGGATGCTGATCACCGCCAGCAGCCAGTCGCTGACGATGATGATCGTCGGTACCGCGCTGACGGGGCTGTTCTCCGTGGTGGCGCAAATCCTGGTCCCGCTCGCCGCGACCCTCGCCTCCCCGGAAAAACGCGGCAAGGTGGTGGGTACCATCATGAGCGGCCTGCTGCTGGGGATTTTGCTGGCGCGTACCGTTGCCGGGCTGCTGGCAAGCCTCGGCGGCTGGCGCACCGTATACTGGGTAGCGAGCGTGCTGATGGTCATCATGGCGCTGGCGCTGTGGCGCGGGCTGCCAAAAGTGAAGCAGGACAACCACCTGAACTATCCTCAACTGCTGGCCTCCGTTTTCAGTCTGTTCACCCAGGATAAGCTTCTGCGCACCCGCGCCCTGCTGGGCTGTTTCACCTTCGCCAACTTCAGCATTCTGTGGACGTCGATGGCGTTTCTGCTTGCAGCGCCGCCGTTCAATTATTCCGAAGGGGTGATTGGCCTGTTCGGTCTGGCCGGTGCCGCAGGCGCACTGGGCGCGCGTCCCGCAGGCGGGCTGGCCGACAAGGGTAAATCCCACCTGACCACCTCCGCAGGGCTGATTTTACTTCTGCTCTCCTGGGCGGCAATCTGGTATGGGCACGTCTCGGTGCTGGCGCTGATCGTCGGCATCCTGGTGCTCGATCTCACCGTTCAGGGCGTTCACATCACCAATCAGACCGTCATCTATCGCGTGAAGCCAGAGGCGCGTAACCGCCTGACGGCCGGTTACATGACCAGCTACTTCATTGGCGGCGCGGCGGGTTCGCTCATTTCAGCGTCGGCGTGGCAGCATGCAGGCTGGTCGGGGGTATGTGCGATCGGGGCCATCGTCGCCACCCTTAACCTGCTAGTATGGTGGCGTGGTTACCATCGCCAGGATGCAATTCACTAAGTTTTACATTGCGTTGGCCTCTTAGGGTGTTAAGAGGCCTTTCACTCTGTTAATGTAAACGTAATCATTTATCCCAGAAATTTTAATGTGGGTGACATATTTACAATCGGCATGAATAGTTCAGACCCCCGTCCTCACATCCTCTCTTCAGCGGGTTCACACCCTACGCTTTCTGTGCTCACCGGGTCACGGACTTACCCGGCGCTTTCTGATGGTGACATTGATTTGGCGGATATAACCGCACAAATAATTCATTTACATTATTTGTCACTATCGTTACTATATCGGCTGTAATTAATGAGGTTATGCCCAAATGGATAGTTCGTTTACGCCCATTGAACAAATGCTTAAATTCCGCGCCAGTCGCCATGAGGACTTCCCGTACCAGGAAATCCTGCTGACTCGCCTGTGCATGCACATGCAGGGTAAGCTACTGGAAAACCGTAATAAAATGCTGAAAGCTCAAGGGATTAACGAGACGTTGTTTATGGCGTTGATTACGCTGGAGTCTCAGGAAAATCACAGCATTCAGCCTTCCGAACTGAGCTGCGCGCTGGGCTCTTCCCGTACCAATGCGACCCGTATTGCCGATGAACTCGAAAAGCGTGGCTGGATTGAGCGCCGTGAAAGCGACAACGATCGCCGCTGCCTGCATCTGCAACTGACCGATAAAGGTCACCAGTTCCTGCGCGAGGTGCTGCCACCTCAGCACAATTGCCTGCACAAACTCTGGTCTGTCCTCAGCACCGCCGAGCGCGACCAGCTTGAGCACATCACTCGCAAGCTGCTCACCCGTCTTGACCAGATGGATGAAGACGGCGCCGTTCTTGAGGCGCTGCGCTAACGCGACGACACGCTCACCATTCCAGATTCATAAGAAAACCGACAGGCCAGCACGTCACACTGCTGGCCTTTCTGACAACAGGTCGGCTCAGCCGATGTGAAAATAAGAAGATCGTGGAGAACTACAATGAGCGCAAATGCGGAGAGCACTACCCCGCAGCAGCCGGGCAACAAGAAAGGCAAACGTAAGAGCGCCCTTCTTCTGTTGACCTTGCTCTTTATCATTATTGCCGTGGCATATGGGATCTATTGGTTTTTAGTACTGCGTCATGCTGAAGAGACTGACGACGCGTACGTAGCAGGGAACCAGGTACAAATTATGGCGCAGGTGTCGGGCAGCGTGACGAAAGTCTGGGCTGACAATACCGACTTTGTGCAAAAAGGCGATGTGTTGGTGACCCTCGATCCAACCGACGCACAGCAGGCGTTTGAAAAAGCACAGACCGCGCTGGCCTCCAGCGTCCGTCAGACCCGCCAGCTGATGATCAACAGCAAACAGCTGCAGGCCAACATCGACGTGCAGAAAACGGCACTGGCGCAGGCGCAGAGCGACCTGAACCGCCGCGTGCCGCTCGGCACGGCTAACCTGATTGGCCGTGAAGAGCTGCAGCACGCCCGCGATGCCGTGGCCAGCGCTCAGGCACAGCTGGATGTGGCCATTCAACAGTACAACGCCAACCAGGCGATGGTGCTGGGCACCAGCCTGGAAAACCAGCCCGCCGTTCAGCAGGCGGCGACTGAAGTGCGCAACGCGTGGCTTGCCCTGCAGCGTACTAAAATCGTCAGCCCAATGACCGGCTATGTCTCCCGTCGTTCCGTCCAGCCTGGGGCCCAGATTAGCCCAACCACGCCGTTGATGGCGGTCGTGCCGGCAGACAATCTGTGGGTAGATGCCAACTTTAAAGAGACACAGCTTGCCCATATGCGTATCGGCCAGACCGCGACGGTTGTCAGCGACATCTACGGCGATGACGTGAAGTACACCGGTAAAGTGGTCGGCCTGGATATGGGGACCGGCAGCGCCTTCTCCTTGCTGCCTGCGCAAAACGCCACCGGCAACTGGATCAAAGTGGTTCAGCGTCTGCCTGTGCGTATTGAGCTGGATGCCAAACAGCTGGCGGATCACCCGCTGCGTATCGGCCTCTCTACGCTGGTGACGGTCGACACCGCCAACCGCGACGGTCAGATCCTGGCAAGCCAGGTTCGCAGTAGCCCGGCTTATGAAAGTAACGCCCGTGAAATTAGCCTCGATCCGGTCAACAAGCTGATCGATGACATCGTGAAGGCAAACGCCGGTTAATCCGAAGGTGAGCGTTATGCAACAGCAAAAGCCGCAAACACCGCTGGAAGGGGCGCAGCTGGTCATCATGACCATTGCGCTCTCTCTTGCGACATTCATGCAGGTGCTGGACTCCACCATCGCGAACGTGGCGATCCCGACCATCGCCGGTAACCTTGGCTCGTCGCTGAGCCAGGGGACCTGGGTCATTACCTCGTTTGGGGTGGCAAACGCCATCTCCATTCCGATTACCGGCTGGCTGGCAAAGCGCGTCGGTGAAGTGAAGCTGTTCCTCTGGTCGACGGTATTGTTCGTTCTTGCCTCCTGGGCGTGCGGCATGTCCAGCAGCCTGACGATGCTGATATTCTTCCGCGTTATTCAGGGGATTGTCGCCGGGCCGTTGATTCCGCTGTCGCAGAGTTTACTGCTGAACAACTACCCGCCCGCCAAACGCTCAATTGCGCTGGCGCTGTGGTCAATGACCGTGATTGTCGCCCCGATTTGCGGGCCTATCTTAGGCGGCTATATCAGCGACAACTATCACTGGGGCTGGATCTTCTTCATCAACGTACCGATTGGCGCCATCGTGGTAATGCTGACGCTCCAGACGCTGCGCGGCAGAGAAACCCGGACGGAACAGCGGCGTATCGACGCCATTGGTCTGGCATTGCTGGTGATCGGCATCGGTAGCCTGCAGGTCATGCTCGACCAGGGCAAAGAGCTGGACTGGTTCAACTCCCGGGAGATCATCATCCTGACGATTGTCGCGGTGGTGTCGCTGAGCTTCCTGATTGTCTGGGAGCTGACGGACGATAACCCGATAGTCGACCTGTCGCTGTTTAAGTCGCGAAACTTCACCATTGGCTGTCTGTGTATCAGCCTCGCCTACATGCTCTACTTCGGCGCGATTGTACTGCTGCCGCAGCTGTTGCAGGAGGTATACGGCTACACCGCAACCTGGGCAGGTTTAGCCTCGGCACCGGTTGGATTGATTCCGGTTCTGCTGTCGCCGATTATTGGCCGCTTCGCCCACAAGCTCGACATGCGCAGGCTGGTGACGTTCAGCTTTATCATGTACGCCGTGTGCTTCTACTGGCGCGCGTATACGTTCGAACCGGGAATGGACTTTGGCGCGTCCGCGTGGCCGCAGTTTATTCAGGGCTTTGCCGTGGCGTGTTTCTTTATGCCACTGACCACCATCACGCTTTCCGGTTTACCGCCTGAGCGCATGGCGGCGGCATCGAGCCTGTCGAACTTTACGCGAACGCTGGCGGGCTCGATTGGTACCTCGATCACCACCACCCTGTGGACTAACCGTGAATCGATGCACCATGCGCAGCTGACCGAAGCGGTGAACCCGTTCAACCCGAACTCCCGCGAAATGTACAACCAGCTTCAGGGAATGGGGATGACGGAGCAGCAGGCGTCAGGGTGGATTGCCCAGCAGATCACCAACCAGGGGCTGATTATCTCGGCCAACGAGATTTTCTGGATATCGGCAGGGATCTTTATCGTCCTGCTGGGGCTGGTGTGGTTTGCTAAACCACCGTTTGGCGCCGGTAGCGGCGGCGGTGGCGCGCACTAGTTCTGTGCACGGGTTGCCGGGTGGCGGCTACGCCTTACCCGGCCTACGCTTACCGGGCCACCATTCGTAGGCCCGGTAAGCGCAGCGCCACCGGGCAACAATCGCCACCGTGTCCAGAACGCGACAGCCATTGTCAGTTCCGATAAAGCAGCGCGCCTGAAATCGATTCACGATAGTGAAAAGACAACAGGAGCGCATCATGCTGAACACACCTGCCGACAAGTACCAACCCTATCCGACCCTTTCCCTGCCCGACCGCCGCTGGCCGGAGCAACGCATCACCCGCGCGCCGCGCTGGCTCTCAACCGACCTGCGAGATGGCAACCAGGCCCTTGCCGAGCCGATGGACAGCACGCGCAAGCTGCAGTTCTGGGACCTGCTGCTGGGCTGCGGATTCAAAGAGATCGAGGTCGCTTTTCCTTCCGCCTCGCAGACGGATTTCAACTTTGTTCGTCAGCTGATTGAAGAAAACCGCATCCCGGATGACGTGACGATTCAGGTGCTCACTCAGGCACGGGAAGATCTCATCCATCGCACTTTTGAATCCCTGCGCGGCGCGAAGCAGGCCACCGTCCATCTCTACAACGCCACCGCCCCGCTGTTCCGCCGCCTGGTGTTCGGCATGGAGAAAGCGCAAGTCGTCGAGCTGGCGACGCGCGCCACGCGGCTTATTCGTCAGCTGTGTGAAGAGAACCCGGACACCCGCTGGCAGTATGAATACTCCCCGGAAACCTTCTGCTTTACCGAACCAGAGTTTGCGCTGGAGATTTGTGAAGCCGTCGCGGAGATCTGGCAGCCGTGCGACGAACGGCCAATGGTGATCAACTTACCCGCCACCGTCGAAGTGAGCACGCCGAACGTCTATGCCGACCAGATCGAGTATTTCTGTCGCCACTTTAGCCGCCGCCGCGATGTCTGCATCAGCGTGCATCCGCATAATGACCGCGGTACCGGCGTCGCCTGCGCGGAGCTGGCCGTAATGGCGGGGGCTGACCGCGTGGAGGGCTGTCTGTTTGGTAACGGGGAACGTACGGGCAACGTCTGCCTGGTGACGCTGGCAATGAACCTCTACAGCCAGGGGGTTAGCCCGAATCTGGACTTTAGCGATATGAACCGGGTGGTGGAAGTGGTGGAAACCTGCAATCAGTTGCCGGTGCATCCGCGCCATCCGTGGGCAGGACGGCTGGCCTATACCGCCTTCTCCGGCTCACACCAGGACGCGATCAAAAAAGGCTTTGATGCCCGCAGGCCTGGCGATCGCTGGGAGATGCCCTACCTGCCCGTCGATCCGCAGGATATTGGCTGCACCTACGAAGCGGTGATCCGCGTGAACAGCCAGTCAGGAAAAAGCGGCAGCGCGTGGCTGATCGAACAGAACCATGGTCTGAAGTTGCCCCGCGCCCTGCAGCAGGATTTCAGCCAGCACGTGCAGCAGGAAACCGATCGTCACGGAAAAGAGATGACGCAGAATGCGCTGTGGCAGCTGTTCCGCACCCGCTACGGCCTGGTGGCCACGCCGCACTATGCGCTGCAATCCTACCGCAGCGACAGCCAGCAGGACGGCCAGCTGCGTTTGACGGCCAGCGTCGTCACACAGGGAGGAACGCGCCAGCTGGAAGGTCAGGGTAACGGTCTGCTTTCCGCCGCCGCTCAGGGCTTAAGCCGCTGGGTCACCGCCCCGTTCGTGATTAAAGATTATCACGAGCATACGTTAGGCGAACGCAGCGACAGCCGCTCGGTGGCCTACATCCGCTGCCTGTTCCAGGACGGCAGCAGTCGCTGGGGCGTGGGCATTGATAGCGACGTGGCGCGCGCCTCGCTTCAGGCGCTGTTTAACGCCGTCAGTCGTTCTTAAAGTAATCGCTGGGGGAGACGCCCATCACGCGGCGGAACATCGCCGTAAAGGCGCTGTGGCTGCCGTAGCCCAGATCCAGCGCCACACGCAATACCGGCTGGCCCTGCGCCAGCCGCACTAAGGCTTCCAGCAGGCGCGCCCTTCTCAGCCACTCTCCGTAGCTTAATCCCGTCTGCTGCTGGAAATGGCGGTTCAGGGTGCGCTCGCTCATGTTCATCATGCTCGCAGCCTGCGCGCTGCTCCAGCTTTCACCCGGGCTTTGCCGGATTTGCAGGCACAGGCGACGTAACGCCTCACTTTCCGGCTCCGGCAGGTGAAACGGCAGCACCGGCATAGTGCGGATTTCATCGAGAATGAGCTCATAGACGCGCTCATCCCGGCTTCCGGGTGAGTACGATTCAGGTAAAGCAAGGGAGACGAGGATCAGCTCGCGCAGCAGCGGCGCGATCTGCACGATCTGGCAGGTGGCCGGGAGATCGGCCCGCGCCAGCGGATCGATAAACAGCGTTCGCGCCGCCACGTTGCCGGTAATGCGCAGGGAATGCTGCGTGCCCGCCGGCAGCCAGACGCCGCGACCGGGAGGCACAACCCAACAGCCCGATGCGGTATCCACCCGAACCACACCGCTCAGGGTGTGCAGCAGCTGCGCGCAGTTGTGTTCATGCCACGGCTCGCTGTCACCATGAGCGTAATCATGAGCGAACGGAACGAGGGGACGATGGGTAAAGGAGAAGGCTGCGGTTGTGGTCAAAGGAGGCACCAACACAATGTAGGCCCGGTAAGCGAAGCGCCACCGGGCATCCACAGGCACAATACTAGATGTGCAGTTCCTGCAGTTTTTCTTTTGGCAGGGCCAGCTCTTCGTTGCTGTTCACGCGAACATCACGCTCGATGATGTGACGCGCGATCTCCTGCGCTTCTTCCAGAGAGTGCATCTGGTAGGTACCGCACTGGTAAACGTTCAGTTCAGGGATCTGGTTCTGCTCTTTCACCTTCAGCACGTCCTGCATCGCCGCTTTCCAGGCATCCGCGACGCGCTTCTCATCAGGCACGCCAATCAGGCTCATGTAGAAACCGGTACGGCAGCCCATCGGAGAGATATCGATGATCTCAACGCCGTTGCCGTTCAGGTGGTCACGCATGAAGCCGGCGAACAGGTGTTCCAGCGTATGAATGCCTTTCTCCGGCATCACTTCTTTGTTTGGCACGCAGAAACGCAGATCGAAGACGGTGATCGTGTCGCCGTGCGGGGTGTGCATGGTCTTCGCCACGCGGACTGCAGGTGCTTCCATACGGGTATGGTCGACAGTAAAGCTATCTAATAACGGCATACGTCACCTCCGATAGTGATTTTTTTTAAAATAAACTGAACTCTTCTACAGAATGCGCGTCTGAGTATATGAAAGACGCGCATTTGTTATCATCATCCCTGAATTCAGAGATGTATATTTTGGCCACAGCGATGTGGCCTTTTTCTTTTCTGCTTAAGCCTGCTTCGCCAGAAACGCCTCAAACGACTCGGTATCCGCCGCTTCAACCTCTTTCTGACGCACAACGGACGCATCGCGTTCCGCTACAAAATCCGCTTCGCTCAGCACTTCTAACGGCTCCTGGATCAGCATCTCACGGTACTCCGCCGAGAGTGAACGCCCCGTACCACCGATGCCCTGATCAATCATAGAACGCAGAATGCGCGCTGAGAACGTCAGTTCCGGATTATCAAAACATTCCACCAGCTGGTCGCAGATCAGTTGATACGCCTCTCCGCCGTCGATGCTGTCCATTGTCCGGGCAACACGCTTCAGATCGCGGAACAGATCTTTGCCGACTGTGGTCAGCGGGAACTGTGCCGTTTCGCAGCCGATACCCAGCGTCAGACCCGGTTTACGCCCTTCCAGAATCACGCGGTTCCAGTTTGTACGGGTACAGAGCAATTCGTCTGAACTCATTTCCGGCGCATCCGCCAGCACGCACCAGACCATAAACAGATCCAGGAAGCGAATCTGCTGTTCATCAACGCCAATCGGTGAGAACGGGTTGATATCCAGCGAGCGCACTTCAATGTATTCAATCCCGCCGCGCTGCAGCGCATCCGATGGGGTTTCGCCGCTGCGCGTCACGCGCTTAGGACGAATAGGCGCATACAGCTCGTTTTCAATCTGCAGCACATTGCTGTTGATTTGCAGGCGCTTGCCGTCTTTTTCGAGGCCGATTTTCTCGTACTCTTCCGACGGGGTTTTGATCGCCCGCTTCAATCCTGCCACATATTCGTGCAATTCGTTAAACGTAATACCGAGATTGCTTTGCGATTTATTGGTATAACCGAGATCGCTCAGGCGCAGAGAGGTGGCGTACGGGAGATAGTACATTCCGCAGTCGGTCTTCTCGAACGGCAGCGTGGTCGGTTTCCCCTGCAGGAAGGATGAGCAAATAGCAGGCGATGCGCCGAACAGATACGGGATCACCCAGCCGAAACGGTAGTAGTTGCGGATCAGGCGGAAGTAGCCTTCAGAAATCGCGTCTTTATCCGTTTCACCACATTTCGCCTGCCAGAAAGCCATCGGCAACGAGAAGTTGTAGTGCACGCCAGAGATGGTCTGCATCAACGCGCCGTAGCGGTTTTTCAGCCCTTCACGATAGAGCGTTTTCAGCCGGCCGATATTTGACGTGCCGTACTGCGCCAGCTCAATCTCCTGCCCCTGCTCGATATAGCACGGCATGCTGAGGGGCCACATACGTTCGTCGCCCATGTTGCGCGCGGTGTAGCGATGGATATCGCGCATGATCGTCAACATATGATCAATATCACCCTCTACTGGGGTGATGAACTCCAGCAGCGCTTCAGCGAAATCGGTTGTGATCCATTTATGTGTCAGCGCCGAGCCTAACGCCTTCGGGTGACCCGTCGTCGCTAAACTACCGTCCGCGTTAACGCGCAGCGTTTCACGCTCAAGACCACGCTGAATACCCTTCAATGCCTGAGGGTGGTTTTCCAGCCAGGCCAGCGCCTGAGATACGTCCGGGATCAAATTGACCTCCCGCCTGTCAAAGTAATGTTACTCAGCATAATTGTAATGGTTGACGATTGAAGGTCGCGTATTCATTCCACCAATTAGTGCCACCACGTCATACCCTGTAGTGTTGCCCACGCCACGAGAACATAGCGCAACGCCTTGCCAAGGCACAAAAAAAAGAGCACCGGTCCCCAGGAGATGCGCATCCATCCCGCCAGCAGACACAGTAAATCGCCTATTACAGGCATCCAGCTTAATAACAGCGTGGCAGCGCCATAGCGTTTTAGCCAGCCGACTGCCTTTTCCTGCCAGCGCGATTTTTCACGCAGCGGAAAGAAACGCCCAAGAATAACGTTAGTCAGCCCTCCAAGGCTATTACCCATTGTTGCTATTAATACAAGCAGCCAGGGCTGACTCACGCCGGACAACAGCATCGCCACCAGCACCACTTCCGAATTGCCCGGTAACAGCGTGGCGCTTAAAAAACTGCTGGCGAATAATGAGGCGAGTGACAGCGCGTCACTCACAGTAAGCGCACATCCACCGCATCCATTCCGGCATCATGCGCGGCCTGGATACCGAAATCGGCATCTTCAAACACAACACATTTTGCCGCAGGGACGCCCATTAATTCTGCGCAGAGCAGGAAGGTGTCCGGTGCGGGCTTGTGATGTTTAACATGATCGGCGGCGACCACGGCAGAAAAATAGTGGCGCAGGCCAAGATGGTTGAGTAATGCCTCTGCAATCGCGCTTTCGCTGCCCGTCCCCACCGACATCGGGCGACGCCCGTGCCACTCTTTTACCACATCAATCAGCGGCAAAGGACGTACGGTATCTAAAAGCATGGCTTTTACCGCATCGGTTTTTTCGCGTGCGAGCAGGTGCGGGTCGAGATCGGCCTGATTCAGTTCAATCACGGCCTGTGCAATACGCCAGGTTGGGGAGCCGTTGAGGGCGATCATCGCCTGAAGGTCGAAACGCATGCCGTAGCGGCCCAGGACGTCGGTCCAGGCTTGACGATGCGTGGGTTCGGTATCCAGAAGAGTACCATCCATATCGAAGATCAAACCGTCATACTGTGCGTACATCGTGCTCTCACTAACCGATTAACAAAGCATTACTTTATCGTAAATGGTGGTTTTTGTCGCTGACAGAGAGTGTGATTGCTGACGGAACGTCGAAGGAATAAACAAAGAAGGAGAAGATGGTGCATCCGGGAGGATTACTCGGCTTACGCCTCGCCCTGCGGGCCGTTGCTAAAGCAACGTTATCCTCCCTGGTGCTTGCGATTAACTCGCAGACCTTAAAACAACAGCATCGCTGTTATCCAGGAGAATATGGTGCATCCGGGAGGATTCGAACCTCCGACCGCTCGGTTCGTAGCCGAGTACTCTATCCAGCTGAGCTACGGATGCATCGGGAAATGCTTTTAGAAACAGTAAATGGTGCATCCGGGAGGATTCGAACCTCCGACCGCTCGGTTCGTAGCCGAGTACTCTATCCAGCTGAGCTACGGATGCATCAGGGTACTGCTTTCAGAAATAGTAAATGGTGCATCCGGGAGGATTCGAACCTCCGACCGCTCGGTTCGTAGCCGAGTACTCTATCCAGCTGAGCTACGGATGCATCGGGATTTACTACTGTACTGCTCGATATTCATATCACTTCTAAAGCAATATGAAGTAATAGATGGTGCATCCGGGAGGATTCGAACCTCCGACCGCTCGGTTCGTAGCCGAGTACTCTATCCAGCTGAGCTACGGATGCAAAATGGCGGTGAGGCGGGGATTCGAACCCCGGATGCAGCTTTTGACCGCATACTCCCTTAGCAGGGGAGCGCCTTCAGCCTCTCGGCCACCTCACCACACAACGCCTCTTTCGAGTGCTTCGAGTTACTCGTTAAGAGCTTCTCGTCGCTGCGTGGCGCATATATTACTTTCTGGGACTTATAAGTCAAACAATTTTCCAAAAGCTTTTATCGTTTGCACAAATCACACGCAATTCGCATGTAAAAGCCGCAAAGAGGGTGTTTTATAAGCGGATTTTGCAGGCATCTTCACAGAAAACCTATGCAGAAATGGCGGCGTAAGAGCGAGTTTAGGGTAACGGAGTGGTTAAAAAGAGAGCGTTTGAAATTAAACGGTAATGTTGAGCAGGAAAAATGACAGGAGGGTTGCGTCTCGCCCGACAGCGAGACGCGACAATATCAGTAACTGGACTGCTGGGATTTTTCAGCCTGGATACGCTGGTAGATCTCTTCACGGTGGACAGATACTTCTTTAGGAGCGTTAACACCAATACGTACCTGGTTACCCTTTACCCCTAAAACTGTCACGGTGACCTCATCCCCAATCATGAGGGTCTCACCAACTCGACGAGTCAGAATCAGCATTCTTTGCTCCTTGAAAGATTAAAAGAGTCGGGTCTCTTGTATCCCGGCATTATCCATCATATAACGCCAAAAAGTAAGCGATGACAAACACGTAAAGTGTAAGCAGTCACGGCATCACATTCTGTTAAACGTAAGTTTAGCCGATATACACAAACTCAACCTGACTTTATCGTTATCGATAGCACAGTGAACAAGACGCCATAACGTTACCGCTATGGCGTCTGCTTGTGCTTTGTAGTTATTACAGTTTCGCGCTTACCCAGCTTTCAACGCTGGCTAATGCCGCAGGAAGTGCCGCCGCATCCGTACCACCGGCTTGCGCCATGTCCGGACGACCGCCACCCTTGCCGCCCACCTGCTGAGCGACCATACCAATCAGTTCCCCTGCTTTTACGCGGTCGGTCACATCCTTAGAGACGCCCGCAATCAGAGAAACCTTACCTTCTGCCACTGTCGCCAGCACGATAACGGTCGAACCAAGCTGGTTCTTGAGATCGTCGACCATAGTACGCAGCATCTTAGGCTCAACGCCTGCCAGATCGCTGACCAGCAGTTTGACGCCCTTAATGTCTACAGCCTTGCTGGAGAGGTTTGCACTCTCCTGCGCCGCAGCCTGCTCTTTCAGCTGCTGCAGCTCTTTTTCCAGCTGACGCGTGCGATCCAGCGCAACGCGCACTTTCTCGCCCAGGTTCTGGCTATCGCCTTTCAGCAGCTGCGCGATGTCGTGCAGCTGATCGCTCTGCGCATGCAGGCTGGCAATCGCACCTTCACCGGTCACCGCTTCAATACGACGCACACCTGCCGCCGTACCCGACTCGGAAACAATGCGGAACAGGCCGATGTCACCGGTGCGCGAGGCGTGCGTACCGCCGCACAGCTCGGTAGAGAAATCGCCCATGCTCAGCACGCGAACGCGCTCGTCGTATTTCTCACCAAACAGCGCCATCGCACCTTTTTTCTTCGCGTCCTCGAGATCCATGATATGGGTCTCGATTGGCAGGTTGCGACGGATCTGCGCGTTCACCAGATCTTCCACCGCGCGGATTTCAGACGGTTTCATCGCTTCAAAATGCGAGAAGTCGAAACGCAGCACTTTGTCGTTAACCAGAGAACCTTTCTGTGCAACGTGAGTACCGAGTACGTCGCGCAGGGCAGCGTGCATCAGGTGGGTTGCAGAGTGGTTCAGACGAATGCGCGCGCGGCGAGCTTCATCCACGTTAGCCTGGACGCCCTCGCCCACTTTCAGAGAACCGGAAACCAGTTTGCCCTGGTGACCAATTGCCTGACCGTATTTCTGGGTGTCGCTGACGCTGAAGCTAAAGCCATTGCCTTTCAGTTCGCCTTTATCGCCAACCTGACCGCCGGATTCCGCATAGAATGGCGTTTTGTCCAGAATGACCACCGCATCCTGACCCGCGCTGATGCTGTCCACAGCTTTACCGTCAACAAACAGGGCGGTCACTTTGCCGGTCAGTTCCAGCGCCTCATAGCCTTTGAATTCAGACGCGCTATCAACGCGGATCATCGCGTTGTAGTCTGCACCGAAACCGCTGGATTCACGCGCGCGACGACGCTGCTCTTCCATCGCGGCTTCGAAGCCCGCTTCGTCAACTTTGATGTTGCGCTCGCGGCAAACGTCCGCCGTCAGGTCAACCGGGAAGCCGTAGGTGTCGTACAGGCGGAAAGCGGTTTCGCCATCCAGCGTGTCGCCCTTAAGTTTCGCCAGCTCTTCGTCCAGCAGCGCCAGACCGCGCTCCAGTGTACGCGCAAACTGCTCTTCTTCGGTTTTCAGAACCTGCTCTACCTGCGCCTGCTGGCGTTTCAGCTCATCACCGGCAGCACCCATTACGCCAATCAGTGGCCCAACGAGTTTATAGAAGAAGGTGTCCTTCGCGCCCAGCATGTTGCCGTGACGGATGGCACGACGAATGATACGACGCAGCACGTAGCCACGGTTTTCATTCGATGGGATAACGCCGTCGGCAATCAGGAACGCGCAAGAACGAATGTGGTCCGCGATAACGCGCAGCGATTTGTTGTTCAGATCGGTCGCGCCGGTAACGTTCGCAACGGCTTTGATCAGGGTGCTGAACAGGTCAATCTCGTAGTTGGAGTTAACGTGCTGCAGTACTGCGGCAATACGCTCCAGACCCATACCGGTATCAACGGAAGGTTTCGGCAGCGGCTCCATCGTACCGTCGGCCTGACGGTTGAACTGCATGAAGACGATGTTCCAGATCTCAATGTAGCGATCGCCGTCTTCTTCCGGGCTGCCTGGAGGGCCGCCCCAGATATGGTCGCCGTGATCGTAGAAGATCTCGGTGCACGGGCCGCAAGGACCGGTATCACCCATCTGCCAGAAGTTGTCAGACGCGTATGGTGCGCCTTTGTTATCACCGATGCGAATAATGCGCTCGCGCGGGATCCCGACTTCTTTTTCCCAGATTTCGTAGGCTTCGTCATCGGTTTCATAGACGGTAACCCACAGACGCTCTTTCGGCAGGTTGAACCAGTTTTCACCGGTCAGCAGTTCCCACGCATATTGAATGGCATCGTGTTTGAAGTAGTCGCCGAAGCTGAAGTTACCCAGCATTTCGAAGAAGGTGTGGTGACGCGCGGTGTAACCGACGTTTTCCAGGTCGTTGTGTTTACCGCCCGCACGCACGCAACGCTGTGAGGTTGTGGCGCGGGAATAATTACGCTTGTCGAGACCAAGGAACACATCCTTGAACTGGTTCATCCCGGCGTTAGTAAACAGCAGAGTCGGATCGTTGTTCGGTACCAGGGAGCTGCTGGCAACAACCTGGTGTCCCTTACTATGGAAAAAATCGAGAAACGCCTGACGGATCTCAGCGGTGCTCTTGCTCATAATTATCCTGAAATCAAGCTAACGAAATGTCGTAGCCAGCCTGTATCGGTAAACCGTTGGACAGACCAGCTACTGGAAAAAGTGGGAATAAGATAAGTTTTCTTTAGTGGGAAGTAAAATCCCGCATGCGTTCAATCGGCAAAATTACGCCAGATATCCTGAATATCTTCCATCAGAAAGCCGCGGTAGAGCAAAAAGCGCTGGATTTTGACTTTTTCTGAAAATTCACGCGGCAGCGGTTCGCCGTACTTACGAATGGCCTGCTCTTTTGCCAGCTCGCACCAGTCAATGTCGCATTCGCGCATCGCTTTTTCGATGGACTCCCGGGCTACCCCTTTCTGGTTTAGCTCCTGCCGGATGCGCGCGGGCCCATATCCTTTGCGGCCGCGGCTGGCGAGAAACCGCGAGGCAAAACGCTCGTCATCAAGATAGCGATGCTCATAGCACCAGGCGATGACGCGATCATAATCTTCCGCGGTGGCATCAATCTCTTCTGGCCCGTTTTTACTCATCACCGGTGCCGACAGCTTTCGCCGCAGCTCCTGTTCACTGTGGTCACGCACGGCCAGGATGCGCACCGCGCGATCCAGTAGGCGTGCATACGCGGGTCGACGTGTTGTCGGTTCACTCATAAAAAACCTGCTGATTCAGAAATGCAAAAAGGGCCGCATCAGCAGCCCTTCATTGTTAAACGAAAGAATTAAAAATCTTCGTTAGTTTCTTCAGCATCCGCGCTATCAACCGCGAAATCTGGCGTGGAGTCCTGGTTGTTCAGCAGAAGCTCACGTACCTTCTTCTCAATCTCTTTCGCTGCAGCCGGGTTCTCTTTCAGCCAGGAGATCGCGTTCGCTTTACCCTGACCAATCTTGTCACCGTTGTAGCTGTACCAGGCGCCCGCTTTTTCAATCAGCTTCTCTTTCACGCCCAGGTCAACCAGCTCACCGAAGAAGTTGATCCCTTCGCCGTAGAGGATCTGGAACTCGGCCTGTTTGAACGGCGCGGCAATTTTGTTCTTCACAACCTTCACGCGGGTTTCGCTACCCACCACGTTCTCGCCCTCTTTCACCGCGCCGATACGGCGGATATCCAGACGGACAGAGGCGTAGAATTTCAGTGCGTTACCACCGGTCGTGGTTTCCGGGTTACCGAACATCACACCAATTTTCATACGGATCTGGTTGATGAAGATCAGCAGCGTGTTGGACTGCTTCAGGTTACCGGCCAGCTTACGCATCGCCTGGCTCATCATACGTGCCGCGAGGCCCATGTGAGAGTCGCCGATTTCACCTTCGATTTCGGCTTTTGGCGTCAGTGCGGCAACGGAGTCGACCACGATAACGTCAACGGCACCAGAACGCGCCAGCGCGTCACAAATTTCCAGCGCCTGCTCACCGGTGTCCGGCTGAGAACACAGCAGGTTGTCGATATCTACACCCAGTTTGCGGGCATAAACAGGGTCCAGCGCGTGCTCGGCATCGATAAACGCACAGGTTTTACCTTCGCGCTGTGCCGCGGCAATCACCTGCAGCGTCAGGGTGGTTTTACCGGAGGACTCTGGCCCGTAGATTTCTACGATACGGCCCATAGGCAGACCGCCAGCGCCCAGCGCGATATCCAGAGAAAGCGAACCGGTGGAGATGGTTTCCACATCCATGGAACGGTCTTCACCCAGGCGCATGATGGAGCCTTTACCGAATTGCTTTTCGATCTGGCCCAGTGCTGCCGCCAACGCTTTCTGTTTGTTTTCGTCGATAGCCATTATTACTCCTGTCATGCCGGGAGAAGCGACTGTGCTTCACCGTGGATTTCTGTTCTGTTGGTGCAATTATACTGTATGGTCATACAGTATCAAGTGTTTTGTAGAAATTGTTGCCAGAGCGTTTTTAACGCATAAACGGTTGCCTGACGACGCACGCTTTCGCGATCGCCGCTGAAGCACTCCCGGCGGGTGATCCCTTCCCCTTTGGACGTGGCGAACCCAAACCAGACGGTGCCAACAGGCTTCACGTCGCTGCCGCCGTCCGGGCCCGCAATGCCGCTAATGGAAATCGCGTAATCGGCCCGCGCCGCTTTGAGCGCACCAATCGCCATCTCGATGACCACCGGTTCGCTGACCGCGCCGTGCTGTTCCAGCGTGGATTCGCGCACGCCAATCATCTGTGCTTTAGCTTCGTTACTGTAGGTCACAAAACCGCGTTCAAACCAGGCGGAACTGCCGGCAATATCGGTAATCGCTTTCGCCACCCAGCCGCCGGTGCAGGACTCCGCAGTGGTGATTGTCGCGCCACGCTGCTTCAGCGCAAGGCCCACTATCTCGCTAAGCTGCATCAATTCATGGTCAGTCATTCTCGCTCCAGGCATCAGAAAAACGTGCTGCACAAGATAGCACTTTCTCGTCAGATGTGGGGATGCACTTCAGGTTTTACGAGGGGGCTTCAGAAAAAAGCCGGTACGGACGCACCGGCGGTGGAAAGGTTATTTCATGCTGTCAGCGAGAGTGTTCACATTGTGGCGAAACGCCTTAACGTAGGTGTCTGCCACTCCGCCTTTTGCCGACAACGCTTCCGGATAAAGTTCGCCCCCAGGCTGCGCGCCCGTCGCCGACGCAATCTGTTTAACCAGACGCGGATCGAGCTGATTTTCCATAAACCAGGTTTTCACGCCGTCGGCTTTGATCTGATTGATAATCTCAGCAACCTGAGCCGCACTGGCCTCGCTCTCTGACGACAGCCCCTGCGGCGCCATAAACGTCACGCCGTAGGCACGGCTGAAATAGCCGAACGCGTCATGGCTGGTCAGCACCTTACGCTTCGCCGGCGGGATCTGGCTAAAGCGCGTTTTGGCCCAGCTATCCAGCTGGTTAAGCTGCGTGATATAGGGTTTACCGGAGGCTTCCAGCGCGGCTTTGTCCTGCGGATCGGCTTTCACCAGCCCGTTCAGAATATTTTGCGCATACAGCGCCCCGTTCGCCGCGCTGTTCCACGCGTGCGGATCGGTCACGGTCTTTCCATCTTCCTCAAGTGTGTGGGTTTTCACCCCGGTTGAGGCGACGACCAGCTGTCCTTTGAACCCGGAGGCTTTCACCAGACGGTCAAGCCAGCCCTCCAGCCCCAGGCCGTTCACCACCACCACATCGGCCTTGCTCAGCGCCGCGCTGTCTTTCGGCGACGGTTCGAAGGTATGCGGATCGCCGTCCGGCCCGACCAGCGTCGTCACCTTCACATGATCACCGCCCACCTCCTGGGTGATGTCCCCCAGTATCGAAAAGCTGGTGACCACATTCAGCGTTTTCGCCATCACGCCGTGCGACATCATCCCCAGCGCAAGCGCCACTACTAATCCTGTACGTTTCATCGTTTCCCCTTGCGTTAAAAATACGCCCGCAGACTGCCAGCGAGCCTGCTTCGCGTACCCAATAAAATGGAAATAAAGAACAGCGCGCTGGCGGTGAGCACAATGGATGGCCCGGCCGGTAGACTCATCGCCCAGGAGAGGCTCAGCCCCAGCCATGCGCAGAAAATACCGCTGATGCCCGCCATCAGGAGTAACGCCGGTAGCGTGCGTACCCAGCATCGTGCCGCCACGGCCGGCAGCATCATCAGCCCGACGGCCATCAGCGTGCCGAGCACCTGAAAACCGGCCACCAGGTTAAGCACCAGCAGCGCCAGAAACAGTCCGTGCAGCAAGCCGGGCAGCCAGCGGGCGTTCACCTGTAGCCAGGCGGTGTCAAACGCTTCGGTAACCAGTCCGCGATAGAACATCGCCAGTACGATAAGGGTGAACATGCACACGCCCGTGACAAACAGCGCGGCGTCGTTGTCCACAGCGAGGATGGAGCCAAACAGCAGATGCAGCAGATCGACATTCGACCCGCGAAGCGACACCAGCGTAACCCCCAGCGCCAGTGAGCCGAGATAAAACCCGGCAAAGCTGGCATCTTCCTTAAGCGGCGTGCGGCGACTGACCAGACCGGCCAGCAGCGCCACGGTAATTCCCGCGATAAAACCGCCGATACTCATCGCCAGCAGCGACATACCGCTGAGCAAATAGCCCACGGCAACACCCGGTAAAATGGCGTGAGAAAGGGCATCGCCCATCAGGCTCATCCTGCGCAGCTGAAGAAACACGCCGAGCGCGGTGGTGCTGACCGAGAGCGCCAGGCAAACCACCAGCGCGCGACGCATAAAGCCGTACTCGATAAACGGCTGAAAAAAGAGATGCCAGATCATGCCACCCTCACCCGCTCGGTTTTCCATTGAGGAACGTCAGCATCCAGCCGCAACGTCTGCGGGAAATGGCGCGACACGCGCTCGCTGTCGTGCAGTACCGCGAGCAGCGTTTGCCCCTGCATATACATCTCCAGCATCACATCCATCAGCACGTTGCAGGTGGCCTCATCGACCCCGGTAAAGGGTTCATCCAGCATCACCAGCGGCGCCTGCTGCACCAGGACGCGAGCAAACAGCATGCGCTGGAACTGGCCGCCGGAGAGCTCATCGATGGTGGATAACGCCATGGATGCCAGCCCAACGCGCTCAAGCGCACTGGCAATGCGCAGCCGCGTTTCGCGACGAAACCCGGAGAAAAGCGAAATGCCCGGCCAGCAGCCCATGCTTACGACGTCCTGGACGGTCAGCGGAAACTGCGCCTCCAGCGCGTGACGCTGTGCCAGCCAGCCGATTACCGGACGCTTACCCTGCCAGCGGAAGCCACCGCTGACGGGCGGGATAAACCCGGCGAGCGTTTTCAGTAAGGTGGATTTCCCGCAGCCGTTAGCGCCGACAATCGCGGTCATGCTTCCGCGCTCAATCGTGCCCGAGAGGGGCCGCGTAACGGGCAGGCGTTCATAACCCGCGACCAGTTCATTCATCACGATCATGGCAATGCCACCGCCCAGCGCACGGCCAGCCCGATAAAGACAACAAGCACCAGCGCCAGCAAAAGCCGAACCAGAGCAGAAAGAGAAAAAAGGGACGTTGACATCTTGATACCATATTAAATGTTATAACATAACAATAATAAAAGGCGACAGAGATGTAAATGGCAGGTGTGAAAAGGGAGTGTGGCGAAATGTTTCTGCAAAACTTCCCTCTCCCGTGAGAGAGGGTCAGCGTGAGGGCATCAGGCCGCTCCGTGCGCGCAGCCATGCCGGGTGGCGGCGTTGCCTTACCCGGCCTACCCGCCGGAGCGGCTTACTGACTAAACGGCGACGCCGCCGGAACTCGCGCCTGAGACACCGCCAGTCCCAGCTGCCACACCGCCATTGCGTAGTGGGTGCTGTGGTTATAGCGGGTAATGGTGTAGAAGTTCGGCATGCCGTACCAGTACTGATACCCTGTTCCCACGTCCAGACGCAGCAGGCTCACCTGCTCGACGTTGCCCAGCGGCTGGGTTGGCGTTAAGCCTGCCGCCGTCAGCTGTGCAACGCTGTATTTGGTTTTGAAGCCGTTTTCCAGACCAAAAGCCTCGCCGTTTGCCTGCACCGCAACCTGGCCGCCCGGCGTCCAGCCGTGCGCCTTGAAGTAGTTCGCCACGCTGCCGATGGCATCCACCGGATCCCACAGGTTGATGTGACCATCTCCGTTAAAGTCGACGGCATACTGTTTATAGGACGACGGCATAAACTGGCCGTAGCCCATCGCGCCGGCAAACGACCCTTTCAGATCGAGCGGATCGTCCTGCTCGTTGCGCGCCATCAGCAGGAAGGTTTCCAGCTCGGAAGAGAAATACTCCGCGCGGCGCGGGTAGTTAAAGGAGAGCGTCGCCAGCGCATCCAGGATGCGGGTTTTACCCATCACGCGGCCCCAGCGGGTTTCCACGCCAATAATCCCGACAATGATTTCAGGCGGTACGCCGTACACCTGCCACGCGCGGTTGAGCGCATCTTCATACTGATTCCAGAACACCACGCCGTTTTGCACGTTGTCCGGGGTAATAAACTGTTTGCGATAGCGCAGCCACGCGCCGTTTGGCCCGCTCGGCACCTGGGCCGTCGGCGCCTGCCTGTCCATCAGGCGCAGCACGTAGTCCAGACGCTTGGCCTGAGACAAAATTTCGTGCAGCTGCTGTCTGTCAAAGCCGTGTTTGCTCACCATTTTATCGATGAACTGCTCGGCCGCCGGGTTATTCGCGAAGTCGCCGCCCATCTGCATCATATTGTGCTGCGGCTCCAGCAGGAATCCTCCGGAAGGCGCGCCCGCCGTTTGCTGAACGGCTTCGGTCTTAGGTTTGCTACTACAGGCAGACAGCAGAATAAGCGCAGGCAACAGCGCTGCATAACGACGCTTGAACATGAGACATCCATTTAACGGGTTCGATAAGAACCCAGTATGGTAAAGCATCCGCAACACCTCAAGGAAGCGGTACGCACCTCCCCCACGCAAATCCGCGCTTTTTTACACCGAAAATCATTCACCACGTCAATTAACTTTCAAAATAATCCATTTTCCTTTCATTGTGAGATCTAACTAACACTTTAAAACCTTTCAAAGTGATTATTATTAGCCACAGATAGACAAAAACAAACGCCCCACAGGAGAGAAGAATGATAGAAACCATCACCCACGGCGCCGAGTGGTTCATCGGGCTGTTTCAGAAAGGCGGAGAAGTGTTCACCGGCATGGTGACCGGGATCCTGCCCCTGCTGATCAGCCTGCTGGTGATCATGAACGCGCTGATCAACTTTATCGGCCAGCAGCGTATTGAACGCTTCGCCCAGCGCTGTGCCGGGAATCCGCTGTCCCGCTACCTGATACTGCCCTTTATCGGCACCTTCGTGTTCTGCAACCCGATGACCTTAAGCCTCGGTCGCTTTATGCCAGAGAAGTACAAGCCGAGCTATTACGCCGCCGCCTCCTACAGCTGCCATTCGATGAACGGCCTGTTCCCGCACATTAACCCCGGCGAGCTGTTTGTTTACCTCGGGATCGCCAGCGGTCTCACCACGCTTGGCCTGCCGCTCGGCCCGCTGGCGGTGAGCTATCTGCTGGTCGGCCTGGTCACCAACTTCTTCCGCGGCTGGGTGACGGACCTCACCACCGCCATTTTTGAGAAAAAAATGGGCATCCAGCTTGAACAGAAAGTTCATCTTTCAGGAGCCACAGCATGAAACGGATCCGCATTGAGAAAGGCACGGGCGGCTGGGGCGGCCCGCTGGAGTTCGACGCCACCGAAGGCAAAAAGATTGTTTACATCACCGCGGGGACGCGCCCGGCGATCGTCGACAGGCTGCGCGAGCTAACCGGTTGGGAAGCGGTCGACGGCTTCAAGGAAGGGGAACCGCCGGAAGCGGAAATCGGCGTAGCGGTGATCGACTGCGGCGGCACGCTGCGCTGCGGCATCTACCCGAAGCGCCGCATTCCGACGGTGAACATTCACTCCACCGGAAAATCCGGCCCGCTGGCGCAGTACATTCTTGAAGACATTTATGTCTCAGGCGTGAAGGAGGACAACATCACGCTGGTGAATGGCAACCCCGCGCCGCAAAAAGCGGCCCCGCGCGAGTACGACACCAGCAAGAAAATCACCGAGCAGAGCGACGGCCTGCTGGCGAAGGTCGGGATGGGCATGGGTTCCGCCGTGGCGGTGCTGTTCCAGTCCGGGCGCGACACCATCGACACTGTGCTGAAGACCATTCTGCCGTTTATGGCGTTCGTCTCGGCGCTGATCGGCATCATCATGGCCTCCGGCCTGGGCGACTGGATTGCCCACGGCCTCGCCCCACTCGCCAGCCACCCGCTCGGCCTGGTGACGCTGGCGCTGATCTGCTCCTTCCCGCTGCTGTCGCCGTTCCTCGGCCCGGGCGCGGTGATTGCTCAGGTCATCGGCGTGCTGATTGGCGTGCAGATTGGTCTGGGGAACATTCCTCCGCACCTCGCCCTGCCCGCCCTGTTTGCCATTAACGCCCAGGCAGCGTGCGATTTCATCCCCGTGGGGCTGTCGCTGGCGGAAGCGCGCCAGGACACCGTGCGCGTGGGCGTGCCGTCCGTGCTGGTCAGCCGCTTCCTGACGGGCGCGCCGACGGTGCTGATTGCCTGGTTTGTCTCCGGCTTTATTTATCAATAAGAGGTTCCTGCGATGACCGTGATTTACCAGACCACCATTACCCGCATCGGCCAGAGCGCCGCCGACGCGCTGAGCGACCAGATGCTAATCACCTTCCGCGAAGGGGCGCCTGCGGATATCGAAGAGTTTTGCTTTATCCACTGCCACGGCGAGCTGAAGGGCGAGCTGAAGGCAGGAAGCCAGCTGGAGCTGGGCGAGGCGCGCTATGCCGTCACCGCCGTCGGCGACGTCGCTGAACAAAACCTGCGCGAGCTGGGCCACATCACCCTGCGTTTCGACGGCCAGCCGCAGGCGGAGTATCCCGGCACGGTTCACGTTGAGGGTCCGGTTCCGCAGGCTGTTACCCCAGGCTGCACGTTAAAATTTGTTGCGTAATTAAGGAGATAGACATGAGTCAGGTTGCCGTTGTCATTGGTGGGGGACAAACCTTAGGCGAGTTCCTCTGCCGTGGGCTTGCCGCAGAGGGTTACCGCGTGGCGGTAGTGGACATCCAGAGTGAAAAAGCCGCCCGCGTGGCGGACACCATCAACACCGAGTTTGGTGAAGGAATGGCGTACGGTTTTGGCGCCGACGCCACCAGCGAGCAGAGCGTGATGGCGCTGTCCCGCGGCGTGGACGAGATTTTTGGCCGTACCGACCTGCTGGTCTACAGCGCGGGAATTGCGAAAGCGGCCTTTATCAGCGATTTCGAGCTGGGGGATTTTGACCGCTCGCTGCAGGTCAATCTGGTGGGCTATTTCCTCTGTGCCCGCGAGTTTTCCCGTCTGATGATCCGCGACGGCATTCAGGGGCGCATCATTCAGATCAACTCTAAATCGGGGAAAGTGGGCAGCAAGCATAACTCCGGCTACAGCGCAGCGAAGTTTGGCGGCGTGGGGCTGACGCAGTCTCTGGCGCTGGATCTGGCCGAATACGGCATTACCGTTCACTCGCTGATGCTCGGCAACCTGCTGAAATCGCCGATGTTCCAGTCCCTGCTGCCGCAGTACGCCACCAAGCTCGGCATCAAGGCGGAAGAAGTGGAGCAGTACTACATCGATAAAGTGCCGCTGAAGCGCGGGTGCGATTATCAGGACGTGCTGAACATGCTGCTATTTTACGCCAGCCCGAAAGCCTCGTACTGCACCGGACAGTCGATTAACGTCACCGGTGGGCAGGTCATGTTCTGAGTTCATTCCCCGGTGGCGCTGCGCTTACCGGGGCTACAACACCACGTAGGCCGGGTAAGGCGCAGCCGCCACCCGGCAATTAAAGGAGCCGATATGGTCACCGCACTCATCACCGTTGCCACCCTCGCCTGGCTCTGCCAGATGGCGTTCGGCGGCTGGCAAATCCACCAGTTTAACCGCGCGTTTGATGCCCTGTGTCAGAAAGGTCGCGTCGGAGTCGGACGTTCCGGCGGACGCTTCAAACCGCGGGTCGTCGTGGCTATTGCGCTGGATGAAAACAATAACGTCTGCGATTCACTGCTCATGCGCGGCATGACCGTCTTTGCCCGTCCGGTGAAAATCCAGGCAATTAACGGCATTTCGTTGCAGGAATTGCAGCCTGATGTGATCTTTCCCCATGATCCACTCTGTCAGAATGCACTATCATTAGCGCTTAATCTGAAACATGGATAATTTCGTTGTGAAAGCTATAGACTTGCGAAATTATCATTTCGCAACCTAAGGAACGAAGCGCCTATGAAACCTCGTCAGCGGCAGGCGGCCATTCTCGAACATCTGCAAAAGCAGGGAAAATGTTCGGTAGAGGATCTGGCCCACTACTTTGACACCACCGGCACGACAATACGCAAGGACCTGGTATTGCTCGAAAACTCTGGCGCCGTCATTCGAACCTACGGCGGCGTGGTGCTCAATAAGGATGAAGCGGACCCGCCTATCGATCACAAAACGCTGATCAACACCCACCAAAAGGCGCTGATTGCCGAAGCGGCGGTGAAATTTATCCACGATGGCGACTCCATCATTCTGGATGCCGGCAGTACCGTCCTGCAGATGATCCCGCTGCTCAGCCGCTTTAACAACATCACGGTGATGACCAACAGCCTGCACATCGTCAACGCACTGTCGGAGAACGACTGCGAGCAGACCATCCTGATGCCCGGCGGGACCTTCCGCAAAAAATCCGCCTCATTTCACGGCCAGCTGGCGGAGAACGCCTTCGACCACTTCAGCTTTGATAAACTGTTCATGGGCACCGATGGCATCGACCTGAACGCGGGCGTTACGACGTTCAACGAGGTGTTCAGCGTCAGTAAAGCCATGTGCAACGCCGCGCGGGAAGTAATTTTGATGGCAGACTCGTCGAAGTTTGGCCGCAAAAGCCCCAACATCGTCTGTAGCCTGGAAAGCGTTGATAAGCTGATTACCGACGCGGGTATCGACCCGGCGTTCAGGAAAGCGCTGGAAGAGAAAGGCATCGACGTGATCGTAACCGGAGAAAGAGATGAGTGATTTTCTGTTAGAAACGGGCCGCCAGACGCTGATGCTGGAACTGCAGGAAGCCAGCCGCCTGCCGGAACGTCTGGGCGTGGATTTTGTCCGCGCCGCCAACACCATTATCCACTGCGAAGGCAAAGTGATCGTGGCAGGCATCGGTAAATCCGGCCATATCGGCAAAAAGATTGCTGCGACGCTCGCCAGCACCGGCACCCCGGCGTTCTTCGTGCATCCTGCAGAGGCGCTGCACGGCGATCTGGGGATGATAGAAAGCCGCGACGTAATGCTGTTTATCTCCTACTCCGGTTCGGCCAAAGAGCTGGACCTGATTATTCCGCGCCTGCAGGAAAAATCGGTCGCCCTGCTGGCGATGACCGGGAAATCCCGCTCGCCGCTGGCGCTGGCCGCCAAAGCGACGCTGGATATTTCCGTTGAGCGTGAAGCCTGTCCGATGCACCTCGCTCCGACCTCCAGCACCGTCAACACGCTGATGATGGGCGACGCGCTGGCGATGGCGGTAATGCAGGCGCGCGGCTTTAACGAAGAAGATTTCGCCCGCTCGCATCCGGCGGGCGCGCTCGGCGCACGCCTGCTCAACAAGGTTCACCACCTGATGCGCACCGACGATGCTATTCCGCAGGTCAAACTCGATACCAGCGTCATGGACGCGATGCTGGAGCTGAGCCGCACCGGCCTGGGGCTGGTAGCGGTGTGCGATGACGACGGGTACGTCAAAGGCGTGTTCACCGACGGCGACCTGCGCCGCTGGCTGGTGGGCGGCGGCAAGCTGGAAACCAAAGTGTCGGACGCTATGACACAGGGCGGGCTGACGCTGAACGCCGAGAGCCGCGCCATTGAAGCCAAAGAGGTGCTGATGAAGCGCAAAATCACCGCCGCGCCGGTGGTGGATGACGCCGGCAGACTGTGCGGTGCCATCAACCTGCAGGACTTCTATCAGGCCGGGATTATCTAACCCTTCAGTCCGAGACGCTTCGCCAGCCGGTGCAGGTTGGCGACGTCCATCTCCAGCGTCCGGGCGCACGCCGCCCAGTTACGGTTATTCTGCTCCAGCGCGCGGGTAATCATCTGACGCTGAAACGCCTCCGTGGCTTCACGCAGATTTTCATTCGCTATCCCTGGCGCCGCCTGCACGACAGCCGGTGTGGTTTCATCCTGCAGCGCAAAATGGCGCGCGTGGATCACCACTTCGTCACCCGAACGCGTCGCCCGCGCCAGCACCACCGCACGGTGGATCGCATGCTCCAGCTCGCGCACGTTGCCCGGCCAGCCGTAGCTCAACAGATGCGCCCTCGCTCCCGGGCTCAGCACCACGCGGGAAAGCCCCATCCGGAGACGGCACTGCTCGCAGAAATAGCCCGCCAGCAGCACCACGTCGTCCCCGCGCTCGCGCAGCGGCGGCACGGTAAGTGGGAACACGCTCAGGCGGTGGAACAGGTCGGCGCGGAACTGCCCGGCCAGCACCGCTTCACGCAGGTCACGGTTGGTCGCCGCCAGCACGCGAACGTCCACTCTGTGACTGCGGTCATCCCCCACGCGCTGGATGTCGCCATACTGCAACACGCGCAGCAGCTTGGCCTGTAGCGACAGCGACAGCTCGCCAATTTCATCCAGAAACAGCGTACCGTTATCGGCCATTTCAAACTTGCCGCTGCGGTTGCTGATGGCCCCGGTAAACGCTCCCTTAACGTGACCAAACAGCTCGCTTTCCGCCACGCTCTCCGGCAGCGCGGCGCAGTTGAGGTACACCAGCGGGTTAACCGCGCGCGGCGAGGCTTCGTGAATGGACTTAGCCACCAGCTCCTTACCGGTGCCGGTTTCGCCGAAGATCAGCACGTTCAAATCTGAGGCGGCAACAATCTCAATCTCTTTTTTGAGCTGCGCCATGCCCGGCGAGAGGCCAATCATCTCTGTGTGCGTTATCTGCTCAAACGCCGCCGGGCTGCCGGGAAGAATATTCTGGCTCTCCAGCTGTTCAATCAGCAGCGCGTTGTTAAGCGCCCCGGCGGCCAGCGCCGCAATGAGGCGCAACTCTTCATCGCTGAAAGTATCGAACTGGTCCGGCGACATGCCGTCGAGGGTCAGCGCCCCAATCAGGTTTTGCCCGGCAAACAGCGGCAGGCCGATACAGGCGTGCACCTTCAGGCTCTCCTGGCCGGGAATAAGCCCGTCGTACGGATCGGGCAAGTCGCTGTCCGCCGGGAAGCGCACCACGTCACCCGCGCGGGCGATAGTTTCCAGACGCGGATGGCCTTCAAGGGCAAAGCGCCGTCCGAGCACATCCTTCGCCAGGCCGTCGATCGCCAGGGGAATAAACTGCCGTCCTTCGTAGCGCAGTAGCGCCGAGGCGTCGCACGCCAGCACGTGGCGCAGCGTGGAGATCAGCCGCTGAAAGCGGTCCTGATGGCCGATACCGGTTTGCAGCTCAATGGCGATCTTCGCCAGCACGTCTACGGAAAAGCTCATGTCTGCCTCGCTGTCATTTTGACAATACATGTTGTCATAGTGACACTGTTTTGAATAGTCATAATGACTACCCATTACGGATCATAAAAATATTAATTAAGTAAAATCAATAAATTAAAAGTTGGCACGCAACTTGATATAAGCAAAACATCTTATTTGAAAATGCTGTATTACGTAGAGGTTGCTATGTCTATTCTGGTTAAAAATAACATTCATTGGGTCGGTCAACGTGACTGGGAAGTGCGCGATTTCCACGGGACGGAATACAAAACGCTGCGCGGCAGCAGCTACAACAGCTATCTCATCCGCGAAGGAAAAAACGTGCTGATCGATACCGTCGATCACAAGTTCAGCCGCGAGTTCGTGCAGAACCTGCGCAGCGAAATCGATCTCGACGCCATCGATTACATCATCATCAACCACGCGGAAGAAGATCACGCCGGGGCACTGACCGAGCTGATGTCTTACATCCCGAACACACCTATCTACTGCACCACCAACGCCATCGACTCGATCAACGGCCACCACCACCATCCGGAGTGGAACTTCCACACCGTGAAAACCGGCGACGCGCTGGATATCGGTAATGGCAAGCAGCTGATCTTCGTGGAAACCCCGATGCTGCACTGGCCGGACAGCATGATGACCTACATGACCGGTGACGCGGTGCTGTTCAGCAACGACGCCTTCGGCCAGCACTACTGCGACGAACGTTTGTTTAATGACGAAGTGGATCAGACAGAGCTGTTCGAGCAGTGCCAGCGGTACTATGCCAACATCCTGACCCCGTTCAGCCGCCTGGTCACGCCAAAAATCACCGAAATCCTCGGCTTCAACCTGCCGGTGGAGATGATTGCCACCTCCCACGGCGTGGTGTGGCGTGAGAACCCGACCCAGATCGTCGAGCTGTACCTGAAGTGGGCGGCGGACTATCAGGAAGACCGCATCACTATTTTCTACGACACCATGTCCAACAACACCCGCATGATGGCGGACGCCATTGCGCAGGGCATCAACGAAGTGGACCCGAACGTGGCGGTGAAAATCTTCAATGTGGCGCGCAGCGATAAGAATGAGGTGTTAACCAACGTGTTCCGCTCTAAGGGCGTGCTGGTGGGCACCTCCACCATGAACAACGTGATGATGCCGAAAATTGCCGGTCTGGTAGAAGAGATGACAGGCCTGCGCTTTCGCAACAAGCGCGCCAGCGCCTTTGGCTCCCACGGCTGGAGCGGCGGCGCGGTAGACCGTCTCTCCACCCGCTTACAGGATGCGGGCTTTGAGATGTCCATGAGCCTGAAGGCCAAGTGGCGCCCGGATATCGACGCCCTGGAGATCTGTCGCCAGCACGGTCGCGACATTGCCCATCAGTGGGCGCTCGCTCCGCTGCCGGAAGTGGCGGCAAAAGCACCCGAACAGCAGGAAGCCTGCGCATGTGCCGCCGCGGCAGCCGCCGATCTCGGCCCGCGCATGCAGTGCAGCGTCTGCCAGTGGATTTACGATCCTGACCTGGGCGAACCGCTGCAGGATGTTGCCCCGGGCACGCCGTGGCGCGACGTGCCGGACAATTTCCTCTGCCCGGAATGTTCCCTCGGTAAGGACGTCTTTGACGAACTGGGTACGGAGGCAAAATGAGCAACGGTATCGTCATCATCGGCTCGGGCTTTGCCGCCCGTCAGCTGGTGAAAAACATCCGCAAGCAGGATGCCAGCGTGCCGCTGACGGTGATTGCCGCCGACAGCATGGACGAGTACAACAAACCTGATTTAAGCCACGTTATTAGCCAGAATCAGCGCGCCCAAGACCTCACCCGCCAGACGGCGGGGGAGTTCGCGGAACAGTTCAACCTGCGTCTGTTTCCGTACACCTGGGTCACCGATATCGACGCCGCCGCACACGTGGTGAAAGCGAAGGAGAAAACCTGGCAGTACGACAGGCTGGTGCTGGCCACGGGAGCCTCCGCGTTTGTGCCGCCGGTTGAGGGCCGCGAGCTGATGCTCACCCTCAACAGCCAGCAGGCGTATCAGGCCAGCGAAACGGCGCTTCGCGACGCACAGCGCGTGATGATTGTCGGCGGCGGACTGATAGGCAGCGAACTGGCGATGGATTTCAGCCGGGCAGGCAAAGCCGTTACCCTGGTCGACCATGCGGCGAGCATTCTGTCGGCGCTGATGCCCGCAGAAGTAAGCAGTCGCTTACAGCATCGTCTGACTGACATGGGGGTGCATCTGCTGCTGAAATCGCAGCTGCAAAGCCTGCGCAAAACCGAAGGCGGTATTCGTGCCACGCTCGACCGCAGCCGCAGCGTTGAGGTGGATGTGGTTATCGCGGCGACGGGCCTGCGCCCGGAAACTGCGCTGGCGCATCGTGCAGGCGCCGAAACAGGCCGTGGCGTGAAGGTAAATAGCTACCTTCAAACCACGCAGCCCGATATTTACGCGTTAGGCGACTGCGCTGAAATCAACGGTCAGGTGCTGCCTTTCCTGCAGCCGATACAGCTGAGCGCCATGTATCTGGCGAAAAACCTGCTCGGCGGCAGCGCACCGCTGAAACTCCCCGCCATGCTGGTGAAGGTTAAAACGCCAGAGTTACCGTTGCATCTTGCGGGGGAGACGCAGCGCATGGATCTGAGCTGGCAGATTGCCATTGAACCTCACGGAATGGTTGCACGCGGCTCTGACGCCGAAGGTCAGGTACGCGCCTTTGTGGTTAGCGAAGATCGGATGAAGGAGGCTTTCGCTCTGCTTAAATCGCTGCCCGTGTAACCCGTAATCTCTTGCCACGCTCACTTAACCATTGGATTATATTATCCGTAGCCCCGATGTCCCGGGGCCTTTTTTTTGCGAATTCTATTCAGGACATAAATACAAATAAGATAAATCAACACCATTAATCCCTTAACCATTACATCCATCAATATTTAAATACGGAACACCTGATAAACACCAGCCTGTTTTATTCCCTGTTTTCGGCTTATCCTAAAAATAGACCCATTAGCCGGAGACATCCCATGACCACCTTTAGCAAAGAACTCAACTACCTTTCCGCCTATTTTAAACAGGCTAAAAAATCAGAACATATTTTGTTTCGCTGGCTCTACCTCAGCCCGGAGGCGCGCATAGAGCGCCTGCGAGAACTGATGATGCCGGTGAGTAAACGTGATAACTGAAGCACGACCAGTTTAAAACCGGAACAAATTAGTTACTTCATCATTGTTTATGCCGTGAACAATTCGCTGATAAAATATAATAAAAATTAATTTATTCCGCATCACATTTTTATTACAGGGACTTTCACATTAAAATAAAAGGTGTTATTTTTCGTCGTGAATTAAGTCCTTTTTGGAATCCACTCTCATGAACGCATTTAGTTATCTGCAACGTCTGGGTAAAGCCCTGATGTTGCCAATCGCCACCCTGCCCGTTGCAGCGATATTATTACGCCTCGGGCAGCCTGATGTTTTTAATATTCCGTTTATAGCCAGCGCCGGTGGCGGTATCTTTGACAGTCTACCCTTGTTGTTTGCCTTAGGGATCGCCATTGGTCTGGCAAAAGACAACGCCGGTGCTGCAGCCCTCGCAGGGGCGGTGGGTTTCCTGGTGCTTACCAAAGCCACGGCCGTCATAAACTCATCCATTAACATGTCCTTCTTCGCCGGGATCATTGCCGGTGTCGTCGCGGGTCACTGCTACAACCGTTTCTCAAACACCAAACTTCCGGACTTTCTCGCCTTCTTTGCGGGCAAACGCCTGGTGCCGATCGTAACCGGGCTTATTTGCCTGTTCATCGCCTGGATTTGCGGGTATGTCTGGCCTTCCGTGCAGCACGGTATTGATACCTTCAGCCTGTTTGTCTCCCGCAGCGGCGAACCGGGATGGTTTATTTATGGTGTCCTGAACCGCGCGCTAATCCCCTTCGGTTTGCATTATATTCTGCACTCCGTCTTCTGGTTTAGCCTCGGCGACTGTCTGAAAGTGACTTACGATGCCGCCAGCGCGGTACACAATATCTGTCTGGCCCCTGACGTGGTAAAAGGGCTGGTGGTTGGCGGTGCTGTACCGGGTATTGACGGTTCCAGCATCACGCAGATTGCAACCGACCTGACCCGTGGCGACCTTAACCGCTTCTTTGCCGGTGACCCGCATGCAGGCGTTTACATGGCCTGGGCTTACCCGATCTTTATGGGAGGCCTGCCGGGTGCTGCGCTGGCGATGTATTTCGCCGCACCGAAAGCACGTCGCGCTACCGTAGGGGGGATGCTGCTTTCCGTGGCTCTGACCGCTTTCCTGACCGGCATTACCGAGCCCATCGAGTTCTCCTTCCTGTTCCTTGCCCCTGCTCTGTATGCGCTGCATGCGGTACTGGCGGGCGTGAGCATGGTGATCACCAACAGCCTCGGCGTACTGCACGGTTTTGGTTTCTCTGCCGGGCTTATCGACTTCGTTCTCAACTGGGGACTGGCTACTAAGCCGTGGATCCTGATCCCACTGATCGTGCTGTTCTTCGCGATCTACTTTGTCGTATTCACCTTCGCGATCCGCTTCTTTAAGCTGAAAACGCCGGGCCGCGAAGACGAAGAGGCTGTAGCGGGTAATTCTGACGATCAAAGCGAAGCCATCGCACAATACATCGCGGCACTGGGTGGCAAAGACAACCTCAGGATTGTCGATGCCTGCATTACCCGCCTGCGCCTGACGCTCGTTGATAACAGCGTGCTGGATGAGCCCGTGCTGAAATCGCTGGGCGCGAAAGGTATTCTCAAAATGGGTACGCAGAATGCGCAGGTTATTCTGGGCCCGCAGGCAGAAAGCATTGCGCTAAAGATTCGGGCACAGCTTGAAATCTGACGCTGCATAATCCGGTTCCCTCTCCGCCCTGGAGGGGGAACAAAACCGGAACACTTTATCAATCCAGACCTTAATTATTCCGCAAAAAAACCTACACTCTCACCATCCACCTTTTATCCAGGGTACGTCGACATGCGCCAGCTTCAGAAAATCCGTCAGTATCAACGGCTTTATCAACACTATGGCGCAGAGCCAAAGCCGACGACTATTGCTGAAGTCGCCGAGGTGGCGCTGTGCAGTGAACGTCATGCACGTACCCTGTTGCGCCAGCTGGCGCAGAGCGGATGGTTAAGCTGGAATGCTCAGCCGGGACGGGGACATCGCGCCATCTTGCACTGCCTGACAACCACCAGCGAACTCAGCGCCCCTCTGATGCACGCCTGCCTGGAGAAGGGCGATTACCAGAGCGCGCTGCAGCTGGCTGATGGCGATCCAGCCAGCCTGCATCACATCATCACACCCTTTTTAGGCGGAAAGTGGCTTAAGCACCAGCCAACCCTGCGCATTCCCTGGTATCGTCCACTGACGTCGCTTCATCCGGCGCTTCAGCGTCGTCGCGCTGAGCAGCACATTATCTGCGCCGTACACGCGGGATTAACGCGCTACATGCCCGGTCAGCCGCATCCAGTACCTGATCTAGCCCATCACTGGGAATTCAACGAAGACAAACGCCGCTGGCGTTTTTACCTGCGCAGCGGTGCGCACTGGCACAATGGGCAAGCTATCAGCGATGAAGATATCCTCATTGCGCTGCAACAGGTATTGGCCGATCCGGCACGCAATGCAGGTCTGACTCACGTCTGCAAGGCGTTGCTTATTGCCCCCTGGTGTCTGGAGATACAGCTGACCATCCCCGATGCGATGCTGGCGCATCGTCTCGCGCACCACGTATGCCGCCTGCCACATCCACAGCAACCGGACATCGGTGCCGGGCCCTTTGCCATTGCGCACCACCATTCTCACTACCTGCGCCTGGAGCGCCAGCCCTGGTATTTTGCTGCCCATCCGCTACTGCATGCGATAGAGTTCTGGCGAACCCGTACGGAGGCGCAAAAGCCGGCGTGGATCACCGTCGGGAAAGGACAAAATGCGCAGGCAGCGGTAACGTCCACCAGCGGCGGATTCGCCTGGCTAATGGTAAACGCCAGGTTACCCGAGCCGCTTGCGGCCTGGCTACGTCAGGAAATTCAGAGCATTACTCATCAACAGTTTCTCCATCGGGATGATTTAGAAACCCAAACGGAAATACTGCCAGGCCTGACACCACCGCAATACCCGCAGGCTTCGGAAGCGATGCTTCCCGCCACGCTTTCGCTGGTTTGCTACCACACACCTGAACTGTGCGAACTGGCCGATATTCTGCGCGCGCGCCTGAAAAAGCACAGCTGCAACGTGACGGTGAAATGGAAAGATCGCGAAGAGTGGCATGGTCATAACGCGCTGGATCAGGCCGATCTTTTGTTGGGTGACTATCTGGCGGGTGAACTGCCAGGCTTTGCCCTGGTGGAGTGGTTTTTTGATGAGCCTGCGTGGGCCACGGCCTTAGGCGAGGCCACCTGGCAAGAAGAGAAGCAGAAACTGATGGGTTATTGTGAAAGTGAGGAGACCCTGAATAATCACCTGCCCTCCTTCTTTCATTCCTTGCTGGAAAGCGGCGCCTGTACGCCGCTTTTCCACTACCGCTACCGTCTTAACACCCTGGAAAACGTGCAGGACATTGTGCTGACCGCCAGCGGCTGGCTTGATTTTACCCGCGCCTGGCTACCCCCTGCTCAGGATCGCACCACCAGCGCGTCGTAGCCGCGCCAGCGGTAGTTGACCATGGAGATCAGCCAGCAGGCAACGAACAGCCCGACCACCACAAACCCGGCGTTGCCCAGGTTGTCGTTTACCGCGCCAATCAGATCCCAGACGCCGCCGCTGAGGGCAAATTTATCCATCAGCAGACCCAGCGCTTCCAGCCCGCCGATAAACAGCGCCACCACCACGGAGGTGCCGGTGATGGTCATGTTGTAATAGAGCTTGCGCTGCGGCTTGTTAAACGCCCAGCCGTAGGCACCGACCATCAACAGGTTATCGAGGGTATCCACCAGCGCCATGCCGCTGGCGAAGAGCGCCGGGAAGATCATGATTGACCACACCGACATCCCGCTGGAGGCACTGGCGGCAGAGATCCCCAGCACGCCAATCTCGGTGGCCGTGTCAAAGCCGAGGCCAAACAGGAAACCGACCAGGTACATCTGCCAGCTTTTATTGACGAGGCGGAAGGTCTTGCCAAACAGCCAGTTCATGACGCCGCCCTGGGCAGGGAGCGTGATATCGCCCTGCACGGGCCTGCCGTGTTTCAGCGCCTGAAAACTGCGCCAGACGCCGCGCAGGATCACCATATTCACCAGCGCCATCGCCAGCAGGAAGGTCGCGGAAACGGCGGTACCAATCAGGCTGCCAGTTTCGTGGAACCATTCCATGTTTTTCTGAAACGCCGTGGCGGTAGCGGCGATGGCAATGGAGGCCAGCACCACGATGGTGGAGTGGCCCAGCGAGAACCACGCCCCCACGCCGGACGGGCGTTTGCCCTGCTGCATCATCTTACGCGTCACGGTATCAATGGCGGCAATGTGGTCAGCGTCCACCGCGTGTCGCAGCCCGTAGCACCACGCCAGCAGACTTGCCGCCATCAGCGCCGTGCTGCCGCTAAAGGTGTGCCATGCCCATCCCCAGGCCAGCAGGTTTGCCATTACCAGAGCCAGCAGCAGGAGCGCGGCGCGAGGTTCATTGCGTAACAGTCGTAACATTTTTAGTCCTTTGTAAACATGACCGGGCAGCGGCGACCACCGCCTGCCCGAAGGAGATCGCTCCGTCACCTGCGGGCAGGCGCGAAGGAAAAAGAAGCGTAAAGTCAGAAAGGTAATGACGCAGGCGCGCGCGCAGCAGACGGTTGTGTAATACCCCGCCGCTGAGACAGATTGTCGACAGCGATAAGCGCCGGGCATGGAACGCAGCGAGCTCCGCCAGCCCTTTTGCCAGCGCGTCGTGAAACGCCCACGCGCGCTCGCAGGGCTCTGCCTGCCAGCTCAGCCACTGCTGCCAGAAAAGCGCGAAGTCTTCCACCGACAGCGTAACCGGGTGTTCGACGCCGTTGCACTGTGCCGCCAGCGCTTCCAGCCTGCAGGCCGCTTCACCTTCCCAGGATTGGGTTTCGATACCCAGCGCGCAGGCGACGGCATCAAACAGGCGACCGCACGACGACGCCCGCGGCGAGTTGACGCCGCGCTGGATAGCCTTCGCCAGCAGCGGCCAGTTCTGACGCTGTACCGCGCGCGTTTCCGGATAGTGCTGCCAGTCAGGGACAAACGCCAGACACTGGGCGAGCAGGTTGCGCCACGGCTGCCGCGCCGCCAGATCGCCCCCCGGCAGCGCAACGGCAGGCAGGCCACCTAAATGCGCGCACTCGAGATAGTTGACACGCAGGCACTCCCCGCCCCACAGCGCGCCGTTTTCCCCCATGCCGATCCCGTCCAGCGTCAGGGCGATAACATCTCCGCCCTCCCGCGGCCAGCCGTTTTCGGCCAGGCACGCCGCCGCGTGGGCGTGATGATGCAGCACGGTTTCAACGGGCAGCCCCTGCGCCTGCGCCCACTGGCGCGCACGGTACCCCGGATGGGCGTCGCACACCACGCGCTCAGGACAGAAGGCGTAGATGTCCTGCATCGTCGAGAGTGCGCCGCGCCACTGCGCTTCGACACCCTCGTCACCGAGATCGCCAAAATGCTGGCTCAGCACCGCCTGGTTGCCACGCACCAGGCAGAAGGTGTTTTTCATCTCCGCACCGGTGCATAACGTGGCGGGGATATTATCGAAACCCGCAGGCAACGTGATGGCATCCGGCACAAAACCGCGCGCCCGGCGCAGCATTGCGCCGTCCCGATCCACCACCGAATCGTCCATTCGTTGAAGAATATCGCGATTGTGCAGCAGGAAGCCGTCCGCGATGCCGCTGAGCTCCTCCAGCGCCTGCCGGTTGGTGATGGCAGGCGGCCTGCCGCTAAGGTTGCCGGAAGTCATCACCAGCGGTCGCTGGCAGTCCATCATCAGCAAATGCTGCAGCGGGTTCGCGGGAAGCATGATGCCCACGGAATCCAGACCGGGCGCGATACCTTCCGGGAACGCGGGCAGCCAGGCTTTTGGCGTGAGCACAATGGGTGCGGCGGGTGAGCGTAGCAGCGTCTGAACCGTCTCCGGCAGGTCATCCGCATGTGGGATCATCACCGCCAGCGGCTTCGCGGGCCGCTGCTTGCGTGACCGAAGCGTCGCGACCGCCTGCGGGTTACGCGCGTCACAGACGAGGTGAAAGCCGCCCAGCCCTTTAACCGCGACTATGCCGCCGCTTTTCAGCATCGCCACCGCTGCGCGCAGCGCAGCCTCGCGCTCAGCAGTCATGTCGCCCGCACGCCACATAAGCGCGGGCCCGCAGTCCGGGCAGGCGACCGGCTGGGCGTGAAAACGGCGGTCGGCAGGATTGCGGTACTCGGCTTCACACGGCCCACAGAGCGGGAACGGCGCCATTGCCGTGGCCGGGCGGTCGTAGGGCATGGCGCGGATAATGGTAAACCGCGGCCCGCAGTGGGTGCAGTTGATAAACGGATAGCGATAACGGCGTTCGCGTGGGTCGCACATCTCAGCCAGACACGCCGGACAGGTGGCGGCATCCGGCACAATCTGGGTGTCCATAGTCCCGGCCGCGCTGTGGCGGATGGTAAAGTCCTCCGGTACGTGCGCCCAGGTAAACGGCTGCGCTTCCACGCGGTCAATGCGTGCCAGCGGCGGGCAGTCCTGATGCAGCCTCGCGGTAAAGGCCCCCCCATTACCCGCGAGGCGCACCAGCACGCCCTCTCCGTCATTGCAGACGTCACCGGTCAACTGAAGCGCCTGCGCCAGCTGCCAGACGAAGGGACGAAACCCGACGCCCTGCACCTTGCCGCGCACGCGCAGCTGAACGCCGTTGCTGCTCATACGGTTCAGAACAGCAGCGATGACGAGGTGTCGAACGCCGCGCGACGGCGCTTTTCGGCGCTCATCTGCTCAAGCTTGTCGCGATCCACGCAGACCAGCGCGTGCGTCGGGCAGGCTTCCATACAGGCCGGGCCGGCGTCGCGGTGGTAGCACAGGTCACATTTGTTGGCTTCGGCTTTGTCCGCGCGCACGCTCAGTCCCATACCGCTGTTGCGTACCACCGGACGGACCACCACCTCCATCGCGCCGTACGGGCAGGCGACCACGCAGGTTTTGCAGCCAATGCAGCGCTCCTGCATCACGTGCACAAAGCCCTTCTCGCGTTTAATCGCCCCGTTCGGGCAGACGTTGGCGCACGGTGCGTCTTCGCACTGGCGACAGATAGCGGCGGTGGAAATATTCACGCCTTTGATGACGTGGATGCGCGGCAAAAACGTGTCAGGGGTAAGCGACGCGCAGTCCTGCTCCGCCTGATGGGAAACCACGCACGCCACTTCACAGGTACGGCAACCAATACACTTACTGGCATCGGCCATAATAAAACGGTTCATCTGCTTCTCCAGCATTACAGTTATGCCCGGAGATATTCATAAACCGTGCCAATAATTAAATTATTGATTTTATTTGGTTTTAAAAATAAAAGCGGTGCTGTCATCGTCACTTATGACGATGACAGCTGTCGACATCAGCGGTGCGGGCCGTCAATAACCGAGTCGCGCAGGACAAGCTCGCCGGAGAAAATTTGCTGATATTTAAACTCGCCGCCGTCGAGCATGAAGATCAGGCGGCTGATGGTCTCTTTGATCATCTCCGTTACCGGGATGCGTACGCTGGAAAGCGACGGCACAATGTAAGGCGCGATGGCCACGTCGTCAAAACCGATCACCGACACCGCGTCCGGTGCGGCTACGCCGCTGTCGTGCAGCTGCTTCATGGCGCCAATTGCCATGTCGTCATTACTCGCCACCAGCGCCGTAAAGCGTTCACCGCGAGCAAGCAGTTCGGACACCGCCGCCGCGCCGCTGGCGGGGTTCCACTTCCCCTGCGCAATCAGCCCCTCGCGCAGCGGAATACCGTGCTGCGCCAGCGCGTCCTTATAGCCGGAGAGACGCTCAACCCCGGTGGGAGAATCCAGCGAGCCGGTGATAAAGGCGATCTCCCGATGCCCTTTCGCAATCAGCTGTGACACCGCGTCCTGGCTGGAGGCTTTATGATCGGACCACACGCTGTGGCTGCTGTTTTTCCGCAGGCGGCGGTTGAGTACCATAATGGGCTGCTCGCACTTCTCGACGATCTCATCCATCTCTTCCACGCTCAGAAAACGCGGATAGATGATCACCGCGTCGCAGCGCATATCGAGCAAATACTGGATCGCCTCGCGCTCTTCATCCGCGCTGTGCTTGCCGTCCGCGAGGATCAGCTGCCGCCCTTTCTCTTCCGTCATGCGCGCGGCGTGAAACAGCAACTCGCTAAAGTAGACGCCGTGATAAAGGGTGTTCGTCACCACCAGGCCCAGCGTCTGGGTACGTTTGGTCGCCAGGTTGCGCGCCAGCAAATTTGGGCGATAGCCGCTCTCTTCAATGGCCTGAAAAACCCTGTCTTTGGTCTCCTGGCTGACATAGCCATTGCCCGACAGCACCCGGGACACCGTGGCTTTCGAAACGCCTGCCCGCTTCGCCACTTCAAGCATCGTGGTCATGTTGTTATTCCGTCTGCATCTGATGGAGCGCAGTGTACTGCACTGCAGAAAAATTGTCGCAGCGGTGAAATCACGCTTTGGGTTCCTGCTGGTGATCGGCGTCACGAAATAAAAAAATGGTCAAAAAGCGATCTTGTTTCATCCAAAGAAACTCATGATGATTATGTGGAACCGGTTTCCTACATTTCATACAACGATAACAGGATCACATCCGATGGCCAAAAATTACGCTGCGCTGGCGAACGACGTTGTCAGCGCGCTGGGTGGCAAAGAGAATATCGTCGCCGTCACCCACTGCATGACGCGACTTCGTTTCGTTCTGAAAGACGAAAGCCTTACCGACACCGCGCGCCTGAAAAGCATCAGCGGCGTGCTCGGCGTGGTGCGCACCGACAACCAGTGCCAGGTGATTATTGGCAATACCGTTTCACAGGCGTATCGAGAAGTGGTGAGCCTGCTGCCAACCAGCCTGCAGCCTGCCGTACCGGAAGGCCCGCAAAAGCTGACCCTGCGCCGCATTGGCGCCGGGATCCTCGACGCGCTGATCGGCACCATGTCCCCGCTGATCCCGGCGATCATCGGCGGCTCAATGGTCAAGCTGCTGGCGATGATCCTTGAGATGACCGGCGTGCTGCCCAAAGGCGCGCCGACGCTCACTATTCTGACCGTCATCGGCGACGGCGCGTTCTTCTTCCTGCCGCTGATGGTGGCGGCCTCGGCGGCGGTGAAGTTCAAAACCAACATGTCGCTGGCCATCGCCATTGCGGGCGTGCTGGTGCACCCGAGCTTTATCGAGCTGATGGCGAAAGCCGCGCAGGGCGAGCACGTCGAGTTCGCCTTTATCCCGGTGACGGCGGTGAAATACACCTACACTGTCATCCCCGCGCTGGTGATGACCTGGTGCCTGTCATACATCGAGCGCTGGGTGGATCGCATCACCCCGGCGGTAACCAAAAACTTCCTCAAGCCGATGCTGATCGTGCTGATTGCCGCCCCGCTCGCCATCGTGCTGATTGGGCCGCTGGGGATCTGGATCGGTAGCGCCATCTCCGCGCTGGTTTACACCATTCACGGCTATCTGGGCTGGCTCTCCGTGGCCATCATGGGCGCGCTGTGGCCGCTGCTGGTCATGACCGGGATGCACCGCGTGTTTACGCCAACCATCATTCAGACCATTGCCGAAACGGGCAAAGAAGGGATGGTCATGCCGTCGGAAATCGGCGCTAACCTGTCGCTCGGCGGCTCGTCACTGGCGGTGGCGTGGAAAACCAAAAACCCGGAGTTGCGCCAGACGGCACTGGCGGCGGCGGCCTCCGCTATTATGGCGGGGATCTCTGAACCGGCCCTGTACGGCGTGGCGGTGCGTCTGAAACGTCCGCTGATCGCGAGCCTGATCAGCGGCTTTATCTGCGGCGCGGTGGCGGGCATGGCCGGTCTCGCCAGCCACTCGATGGCGGCACCGGGGCTGTTTACCAGCGTACAGTTCTTCGACCCGGCGAACCCGATGACCATCGTCTGGGTGTTTGGCGTAATGGGTCTGGCAGTGGTGCTGTCGTTTGTTCTGACCCTGATACTGGGCTTTGAGGATATTCCGGTCGAAGACGACGCCGAAAAAGCGCGCGCCCTGCAGACCGCACCGGTACAGAACAACGCAGCAAAAGCATAAATTGAAAGCGAGGTAAGAATGTCTGTGTTTCCACAAGGATTTTTATGGGGCGGCGCGCTTGCCGCCAACCAGAGTGAAGGCGCTTACCGTGAGGGCGGCAAAGGGCTGACGACGGTCGATATGATCCCTCACGGCGCGAATCGCCTGGCGGTGAAGCTGGGTAAGGAAAAGCGTTTCTCGCTGCGTGACGACGAGTTCTACCCAAGCCACGAGGCGATTGATTTTTACCATCGCTATAAAGAGGACATCGCCCTGATGGCGGAGATGGGCTTTACGGTGTTCCGCACCTCGATTGCCTGGAGCCGCCTCTATCCGAACGGCGACGAGCCGCTGCCGAACAAAGAGGGTATTGCCTTCTACCGCGCGGTATTCGAAGAGTGCAAAAAGTACAACATCGAGCCGCTGGTAACGCTCTGCCACTTCGACGTGCCGATGCACCTGGTGACGGAGTACGGCTCGTGGCGCAACCGTAAGATGGTCGATTTCTTTGCCCGCTATGCCCGCACCTGCTTTGAGGAATTTAACGGGCTGGTGAAATACTGGCTGACCTTCAACGAAATCAACATCATGCTGCACAGCCCGTTCTCCGGGGCGGGGCTGGTGTTTGAGGAAGGTGAAAACGAAGATCAGGTGAAGTACCAGGCCGCGCACCACGAGCTGGTGGCGAGCGCGCTGGCGACTAAAATTGCTCACGAGGTGAACCCGGAAAACCAGGTCGGCTGCATGCTGGCGGGCGGAAATTTCTATCCGTACTCCTGCAAGCCGGAAGACGTGTGGATGGCGCTGGAGAAAGATCGCGAGAACCTGTTCTTTATCGACGTGCAGGCGCGGGGCAGCTATCCGGCCTATTCTGCCCGCGTGTTCCGCGAGAAAGGCGTGGTGATTGTGAAAGACCCGGGTGATGATCTACTTCTGAAAAACACCGTCGACTTTGTCTCGTTCAGCTATTACGCCTCGCGCTGCGCCTCGGCGGATATGAACGCGAACAATACCAATGCGGCGAACATCGTCAAATCTCTGCGCAACCCGCACATTCAGGTGAGCGAATGGGGCTGGGGCATCGACCCGCTCGGCCTGCGCATCACCATGAACATGATGTACGACCGCTACCAGAAGCCGCTGTTCCTGGTGGAAAACGGCCTGGGAGCGAAAGATGTCGTTGATGAAAACGGCGAGATTAACGACGACTACCGCATCAGCTATCTGCGCGAGCATATCCGCGCGATGGGCGACGCGATTGAGGACGGCGTGCCGCTGATGGGCTACACCACCTGGGGCTGCATCGACCTTGTCTCGGCCTCAACCGGCGAGATGAGCAAGCGCTACGGGTTTGTCTACGTTGACCGCGATGACGCCGGAAACGGCACGCTGGAGCGCAAACGCAAGAAATCGTTCTGGTGGTATAAGAAGGTGATTGCGAGTAACGGGGCGGATCTCGAATAGCCTGTTGCCCTCACCCCAGCCCTCTCCCACAGGGAGAGGGAGATGGGTTTGGTAGGCCGGGTAAGGCGAAGCCGCCACCCGGCACTGCTCAGAGCCGGGAGAAATCCCCGTCCCCAACCCATCCCGCAAGCCGCGAATACACCACCTCCACCGCCGCTTTCACCGGCGGCGTCATCGGGTAATAAAACCCGACAATGTCCGGCTGAATGCCCAAAAACAGCACCTCGCCCACGTCGTCTTTAATCTGATCGACCAGGTAGTTCAGCGGCATATTGTGGGTAGTCATCATAAACATCTCGGCGATGTCGTCCGGGTCAATCAGGCGGATCTCGCCGGGGTTGAGCCCCATATCGGTGGCATCGACGATTAACAGCCTGTCCGGGCGCAGTTCGCGAATGGCGACCACGTCGTTTTCCGGCGCGCTGCCGCCGTCAATCACCACCCAGTTGCCCTGCGGGTTTGCGGCGCACATCTCTGCCAGCAGCGGGCCCGCGCCGTCGTCACCCATCATGCTGTTGCCGACACACAGTAAAACGTCAGTCACGTAATCTCCTCACCATCAGGTAGATGGCGCTCTCCTGATGAATATCGTGCAGCATGCCGAGCAGCGTTTTGCTCCACGCCTGCTGCCCGGGGGTTTGCCTGCCGAGCGCCGCGTCAAAGGCGTTGGCGAGCATCGCAATGTGGTTCGCATCGATCACGATCTCGCCGTACTTCGGCACGCCTTCCATCTTGCGACGCGCCGTACTGCCCTCCTCCAGCGTGGCGATCCACGCCAGATATTCGGACCACGGACAGCTCAGCGCCGCCTCCAGGCAGTCGATCACCCCGAGGTGATGCCCAATCGCCAGGCTGTAATAGACCACCTGCTGCGCCGCATCCGGCGTGGCATCGTTCTCATCAATAAACTTACGGCTCAGCTGGCTGAACACCACCGTTTCACTCATCGGATACGCGCCTCTTCGACGATGCTGTTCAGGTTCGCCACGATCTCATTGAGGCGCGGATCGTTTTCCGCCTCCAGCCAGCGTGCGACCTGATGCTCGCCCTGGCTCAGCAGGCGCAGATAGTCGTCGGCAATCTGACGGCCGTAGCGGTAGCCCGCCAGCCTTCGCGCCGTGCGATCCACCTTCACCCGCAGCGGCTGCACCATATCCGGGTGCAGAATGGCCGCTGGCTGGTTGTCCAACTCGCCCGGCTCGCGCGCGTGGATTTTTTGCTCCAGCAGGCCAAGCGCCATGGCAAAGCCGTACAGCGTGGCGGCAGGCGTCGGCGGGCAGCCCGGAATGTAGACGTCCACCGGCACGATTTTGTCGGTGCCGCCCCAGACGCAGTAGAGGTCATGGAAGATGCCGCCGCTGTTGCCGCAGGCGCCGTACGAGATGCAGATTTTCGGATCAGGGGCGGACTGCCAGGCGCGCAGCGCGGGCGAGCGCATTGCGCGGGTGACGGCCCCGGTGAACAGCAGGATGTCCGCATGACGCGGGGACGGCACCACTTTGATGCCGAAGCGCTCCGCGTCAAACAGCGGCGACAGCGTAGCGAAGATCTCAATCTCGCAGCCGTTGCAGCCCCCGCAGTCCACGCGGTAGACGTAGGCCGAGCGTTTGATTTTTTTCAGCAGCGACGCCTTCATGCTGGCGATGGATTCGTCCACCGTCATCGGCACCGGAATGCCGTTAGCGTCGCGCGGGCCCAGTAGGTTTTCCATCAGCTGGCCTCTCTCATATGGCGGGTGATATCAATACGGTCGGACGGCAGCAGGCACTTCTGACGCTTGCACGCCGGGCAGGTTTCAAAGCTTTCGCGGTGATGCTCCGCACGGGCGTCGCCGTTGTGCTGCAGCAGTGCGATGGCGTAGTCGATCTCTTTTTGCACGGCGAACGGGCGTTTGCAGACGCGGCAGTTGCACAGGTCAAAGCGCGACTGCTGCAGGAAGTCTTCTTTCTTCCACACCGCCAGCTCGTACTCCTGCGACAGGCGAATGGCGACCGTCGGGCAGACCTCTTCGCAGCGGCCGCAGAAGATGCAGCGCCCAAGGTTGAACTGCCAGGCCAGCTCGCCGGTTTTGAGATCCGTTTCCACCGTTAAAGCGTTCGACGGGCAGGCGTTGACGCAGGCCGCGCAGCCGATGCACTGCTGCGGATTGTGCTCCGGCTTGCCGCGAAAGTTTTTATCCACCGGCATCGGCTCCAGCGGATAGCTGCTGGTCTGCGTGCCCGTTTTGATCACTTTTTTGATAAAGGTAAACATGGCGAGTCCTTATTTCAGCGGCGAGTTTTTACGCTCGATGCTGTAGCGCTCAAGCTCTTTGTACGGCACCACCTGGCTTTTCTTCTTGCGCACGTCCACGACGGTCATGCGGTCGGTGCAGGAGTAGCACGGGTCGAGGCTGCCGATGATCAGCGGCGCGTCAGAGACGGTGTTACCGCGCAGCATGTAGCGCAGGGTTGGCCAGTTGGCGTAGGTCGCCGCACGACAGCGCCAGCGGTAGAGCTTCTGGTTGTCACCGGTCATGCTCCAGTGGATATCGTCCCCGCGCGGCGCTTCGGCAAAGCCGAGAGCAAAGCGGTTCGGGATGTAGGTGAAGCCCTCCACCATCAGCGGGCCGCCCGGCAGGTTGTCCAGACCAAAGTCGATCATGTTCAGGGCGGTGAACACCTCGTTGATGCGCACCTTGAGCCGCGAGATGACGTCGCAGCCCTGCTCGCTGTGCACGGTCATCGGCAGCAGGCCGTAGCCGACGAACGGGTGATCGGCGCGGGTATCGCGGGCGTGGCCGCTGGCGCGCACCATCGGGCCGACGTTGCTGAAGTCGCGGGCAATTTCCGGGTCAAGGCGGCCAATGCCGACGGTGCGCTGCTCGATGTTTGGCGTGCTGAGCAGCATGTCCACCAGCTCCTGCACGTCGCGGCGCATCTGCTGCGCCAGCTGACGGGTCTGGATCATGTCGTCCTTCAGCAGGTCGCGGCGGATCCCGCCGATCAGGTTCAGGCCGTAGGTTTTACGCGCCCCGGTGAGGATCTCCGCCATCTTCATCGACGCTTCGCGCACACGGAAGAACTGCATAAACCCGGAATCAAAGCCGACAAAGTGGCAGGCCAGGCCGAGGTTCAGCAGGTGCGAGTGCAGGCGCTCCACCTCCAGCAGAATGGCGCGGATCATCTGCGCGCGCTCCGGCACCACGATCCCCATACCGTTCTCCACCGAGGTGGTGTAGGCGGTGCTGTGGGCAAAGCCGCAGATGCCGCACACGCGGTCAGAGAGGAACGTCACTTCGTTGTAGCCCATGCGGGTTTCCGCCAGCTTTTCCATGCCGCGGTGAACATAGAACAGGCGGTAGTCGGCGTCGATGATGTTTTCGCCGTCGACGAACAGGCGGAAGTGGCCCGGCTCGTCAGAGGTGACATGCAGCGGGCCGATCGGCACCACGTTGTTCTTCTTGCTGCCCAGTTCGTTGATGAATTCGTAGGTTTCGCTGTCGGTTGTCGGCGCCGGACGCTGGCGGTAGTCCATGCTGTCTTTGCGCAGCGGATAGAGCTCGTCCGGCCAGTCGTCCGGCAGCACCAGGCGGCGCTCGTCCGGCAGGCCGACCGGCACCAGGCCGTACATGTCGCGCACTTCACGCTCGCCCCAGACGGCAGCAGGCACGCGCGGCGTGACGGACGGGTATTCCGGCTTATTCGGGTCGACCTCGACGCGCACGGTGAGCCAGCATTTTTCGCCCTGCTCCATCGACATCACGTAGTACACGGCGTAGCTGCCGCAAAGCTGGCGCTCGTCGTTGCCAAACAGTACCGACAGCCAGCCGCCCTGCCGGTAGTAGAGAAACTCCACCACTTCCGGCAGATAATTCACCTTTACGGTGACGGTTACCTGGTCTTTGGTTTGCCAGGACTCCTCCAGCACCACGCCGGGGAAAGCCTGATGCAATGCGGCGAGATACTGCTGACCTTTCTTTTCTTCAGACATAAATACTCTCTTTAATCACGCCACCAGCAAGGAGACGAACGCTAAAAATGCAAAACCAAAACCGGCCCAGGTGATGCGTGACGTTTCGACAAAACGCAGGCGCGCCATACTGTTTTCAAACAGGGCAATCACCAGCACGCCGACCAGCAGCTTGAGGACGGCAACCACGACGGCCAGCAGCAGACCGCCCGCGGAGAAGTGCGTCATCTGCCCCCACGGGAAGAAGACGCCGACAAACATCTGCAGCACCACCAGCTGTTTAAGGCTGATGCCCCACTTCAGCACCGCGAAGCCGTAGCCGCTGTACTCGGTAAGCGGCCCTTCCTGCAGCTCCTGCTCGGCTTCCGCCAGATCGAACGGCAGTTTGCCCATCTCAATGAAGGTGGCGAACGCGCAGGCGCACAGCGCCAGCGCCAGCGGGATTGAGCGCGCCACTGGCCAGTGGTAAACGGTGTGGGTGATAAAGCTGATGTGGGTGGAACCCGCCACCTGCGCGGCAACCCACAGCCCCAGCAGCAGGATCGGCTCAACCAGCACGCCGAGCATCGCCTCGCGGCTGGCACCGATGCCGGTAAACGGGCTCCCGGTGTCGAGGCCCGCAATCGCAAAGAAGAAACGGGCGATGGCAAAGAGGTAGATAAGCGTAATCAGATCCCCGAGCGCAGGTAGCGGCGATCCCACCGTCACCACCGGCAGCGCGGTGGCGATGGTCAGCATGACGCCCACCATCACGAACGGCGTCAGGCGGAAGGCCCAGCCTGCGGCATCCGGCGCCACGCTCTGACGAGAAAGCAGTTTGAAGAGATCGCGGTACTCCTGCAGCACCCCAGGCCCGCGACGGTTGTGCATCCTGGCGCGCACCACACGGCTCACCCCGGAAAGCAGCGGCGCCACGGCGAACAGCACCAGCGCCTGAAGAATTGCCAGTAACAGACTCATGTCAGGCTCCTCGTGAAATCACAATGACCACCAGCACCGCCAGCTCGATGACCGCCAGACGGCGGAACAGCGCGGGCGCGGCGGCGCTCTGCCAGCCGGGTACCCAGGCCACCGGATTCAACCAGTGGCGCAGCTTCAGCACGACGGCAAAGTTCTCCTTCACCGGCATGGCGAAACCGTGGGCGGTGATAACCATCGACTGTTCGTGTTCGTAGCCGCAGGCCCACGCCGCACCGCGCGCGCGGGAGGTGAGCCTGTCGCGTTTGAAGAACAGCATCAGGACGAGCGGCAGCAGCGGTGCGCCAATCAGCAGCAGCGCGATCATAGGCTGAGAGACGGTGGTATTCGCCACGGTCAGCGGCAGCGGAATGGCGTTGCCCAGCAGCGGCAACAGCCACGGTGCGGCGACGCCGCCCGCGATGCAGCACAGCGCCAGCGCGACTACGCTCACCCCCATCATCAACGGTGCGCAGCAGGCATTTTCAGCTTCGCGGGTGCGCGGCGCGCCGAGGAAGGTCACGCCGTAGACTTTCGCCATGCACATCACCGCCAGCGCCCCGGTAATTGCCAGCCCGACCGCCAGCAGCGGGCCGAGCAAACGCGCGATAAAGAGATCGCTCTGACCGAGCGCGAAGAAGGACTGATAGATCACCCACTCCCCGGCAAAGCCGTTCAGCGGCGGCAGCGCGGCCATCGCCATCAGCCCGACCAGCATCGCCAGTGAAATTACCGGCATCTTTTTGCCAATCCCGCCCAGCTTTTCAATGTCGCGATGGCCGGTGCGAAACCAGACGCTTCCCGCGCCGAGGAACAGGGTGCTTTTAAACAGGCTGTGGTTAACGAGGTGATAAAGACCGCCGATAAAACCGGCCGCGATTAGCGCCGGATGATTGAGCGCCAGCCCGGTTACGCCCGCGCCAATACCGAGCAGGATGATGCCGATATTTTCAAGCGTGTGGTACGCCAGAAGACGCTGGATATTGTGCTCCATCAGCGCGTACAGGCCGCCGACGAACGCGGTAATCATTCCGGCGATCAGCAGCACAACGCCCCACCACAGCGGCGGTTGTCCGCCGGTCAGCGTAATCGCCAAAATTCCGAACAGACCCACTTTCATCACCACCACCGAAAACAGCGCGGCGGCGGGCGCGGAGGCATTCGCATGCGCCTGCGGCACCCAGCCGTGCAGCGGGATGATGCCAGCGAGCAGGCCAAAGCCGATAACGCCCAGCAGCCAGACGTCATTCCCCAGCGGATGCCCGTTGAGCGCAGAGAAATCCAGCGTGCCAAAGCGTTGCCACACCAGCCAGCAGGCCAGCGCCAGCAGCAGCGTCCCAAGGCGTCCCAGCGCAAACCATAATTTCCCGGAGGCGCTGCAGCCCGTCAGGAACACGCCGCACAGCGCCATGATTTCCGCCATCACCACCAGCGCGCCGAGGTTGCTGGCGATAACGGTACAGACCGCCGTCGCCATCACCAGATTGACCAGCAGGCCGTTAGCTTTAGCGTGCGGGTGGCGGTGCCAGTCGATATTGAACAGGCTGATAAACAGCCCGCACAGACCAAACGTCACCAGCCAGATGGCGTTCAGGGGCGTGATCTCAACGGTGTGCCGAATCAGCGGCATCACGGTTTCTGCGGACTGGCCGCCGAGCAGGACAACGCCGCCTGCCGCCAGCATCATCAGGCTAGCTACCGCCCCGCCAATCCCGGCGATCGCGCCGCTCAGGGTTTTATGGAATGAGAAGATAAGCGCCAGAACAGCGGCGGCAGTAAAACAGGCTACCGCGCTGGTAATCATCATTGCCGCGTTCATTTCGCCCCCTCGTTAAGCGCCTGTAGCAGAGAAAGGTCGCCAAAATCACTGTTGATGGTCAGCTCGCGTTTACGCTTGCTGGTACGGGCGATGTCGCGGATGTTAACCAGAATCAATGCCTTAGTCGGGCAGGTGCGCACGCAGGCCGGACCCTGCTCATCGAAGCTGCACAGGTCGCACTTCACCGCCACGGCGCGGATGCCGGGCACCCAGTCCAGCAGCGTGCTTACGCGTGCCGGAGCCGGTGGCGCAGGCGGGGCTTTTGGCGAGTTAGCGTTCGCCGGAATGTGCAGCGGACGGCTGCCGGAAAATTCAATCGCGCCAAACGGGCAGGCGATGCCGCACAGCTTGCAGCTTACGCACAGGCTTTCGTTCAGCTGGACAGCGCCATCAACACGGGTGATGGCATTCACTGGGCAGACACCCGCGCAGGGAGCATCTTCACAGTGATGGCAGAGCTGCGGGGCAGACTCTTTTTCATTACGCATGACGTGCAGGCGCGGCATGGACTGCAGCCCATGCAGGCGATGCGTTTCCGAACACGCCGCCTCACAGGTTCGACAGCCAATACAGACCGTCGAGTCGGCAATTACAAAACGGTTCACCGGGTCATCCTCTGGTGATAGTCATTTTTGACGAAAAACTGTCTTGTCGACACTTCTCGACACGCAAGGGTCAGGCCACGTTCGCTGAGGCATTTCCGTCCATCAGCTGCTTCAGGTTGACCGGGAGATCGCGTTCAACGGCGGCGTACAGGCCGTTATAGACCGGCGCGATTTTTTCCAGATAGTGCTCCAGCACCTGCTGGCGATCGCGGTTGCTGACGTGGCCGTCCACCATGCCGTCGGCCATCAGCTGCGCCTTCGCAATACACTGTTTTTCGCCGTCTTTTGTCTCGAGGTGGTACTCAATGGTGTGGCTGTTGAAGTTATCTGCCAGGGTCACGTTGATCGTGAAATGGCCGAACAGGACAAAGCGCATATCCCCCTGTGCCGCGCAGCTCATCGCGTGGTGAAGACGCGCTTTCGAGAGGGTAATGCCCTGAACCAGCGAGTTGCAGTAAAGGTGCCACTGGTCCTGCAGCTGCTGATGACGCTGCGCGATGTAATCCGCTTTTTCGCTGATTTCCCAAATAGTCATAGAAGGTATCCGTTTAATGGAGATAGCGGCTGTTAAGCAGATTCCATGCCAGTTTTTATCTATATGATTTTTAATGGATTTAATTACAAAACCGCTGTCAACGCCGCGGTGTCGACGTGTCATTTCGACAGCGTTGACATCGTCACGCCTTAACAAAAATCAAGCTGGCACCGTTATTGCATTCAATGGCGCAATTCACTGAGGAGGCGTCATGCACGAAATCACCCTCTGCCAGCGGGCTCTGGAACTTATCGAACAGCAGGCAGTGCAAAACCACGCGAAACGCGTTACCGGCGTCTGGCTGAAGGTCGGGGCGTTTTCCTGCGTCGAGCCAAGCGCCCTGCATTTCTGCTTTGAGCTAGTGTGCCGCGGCACGCTGGCGGAAGGCTGCGAACTGCATATTGAAGAGCAGCAGGCGGAGTGCTGGTGCGAGCAGTGTCAGCAGTACGTCACCCTGCTGTCATCAAAGGTTCAGCGCTGTCCGCAGTGTCAGAGCACCGGTCTTCGCATCGTGGCGGATGACGGCATGCAGATCCAACGTCTCGAAATCGAGAAGGAGTAAAGTATGTGTAGTACCTGCGGTTGCGCCGAAGGCAACCTGTATATAGAAGGGGATGAACATCGCCCCCATTCCGCGTTTCGCTCCGCGCCCTTTTCTCCTGCCCCACGACCTTCTGCGGCACTGACCGGTATCACCTTCGCCCCGCAACGCTCCGCTGTGGGCGATCTGCACTACGGCCACGGGGAGGCGGGCACCCACGCGCCGGGCATCAGCCAGCGCCAGATGCTGGAGGTGGAAATCAACGTGCTGGACAAAAATAATCAGATCGCCGCCCGCAACCGCGCCCGCTTTGCCACCCGCAAACAGCTGGTGCTGAATCTGGTCTCCAGCCCCGGGTCCGGCAAAACCACGCTGTTAACGGAAACGCTCAAGCGCCTGAACGGGCGCGTCTCCTGCGCGGTGATTGAAGGCGACCAGCAAACCGTTAACGACGCGGCGCGTATTCGCGAAACCGGCACCCCGGCAATCCAGGTTAATACCGGAAAAGGCTGCCACCTGGATGCGCAGATGATTGCCGACGCCGCCCCGCGTCTGCCGCTGGCGGATGACGGCATTCTGTTTATTGAAAACGTCGGCAACCTGGTCTGCCCGGCGAGCTTCGACCTGGGCGAACGGCACAAGGTGGCGGTGCTTTCGGTGACCGAAGGCGAAGACAAACCGCTGAAGTACCCGCATATGTTTGCCGCCGCGTCCGTCATGCTGCTGAACAAAGTCGACCTGCTGCCGTACCTGAATTTCGACGTGGATAAGTGCCTGGCGTATGCCCGTGAAGTGAATCCGGAGATTGAGATCCTGCTGGTCTCCGCCACGCGCGGTGACGGCATGGACAGTTGGCTACAGTGGCTGGAGAACGAGCGATGTGCATAGGCGTACCTGGGCAAATTCACGCCATCGACGGTAATCAGGCCAAAGTCGAGGTCTGCGGCATCCTGCGCGATGTCGACCTGACGCTGGTGGGCAACACAGATGAAACGGGCGCATCGCGTCTCGGCCAGTGGGTGCTGGTGCACGTGGGGTTCGCCATGAGCGTAATTAACGAAGCGGAAGCCCACGACACGCTCAACGCCCTGCAAAATATGTTCGACGTGGAGCCTGACGTGGGCGCGCTGCTGTACGGCGAGGAGCGGTAATCATGCGTTACGTTGATGAATACCGCGCGCCGGAGCAGGTGCTGCAGCTTATCGGCTACCTGAAAACGCGAGCAGCGCGGCTGGACTACACGAAAGAAAGACCGCTGCGGATCATGGAGGTGTGCGGCGGGCACACGCACGCCATCTTCAAATTTGGCCTCGACCAGCTGCTGCCGGAGAATATCGAGTTTATCCACGGCCCCGGCTGCCCGGTCTGCGTTCTGCCGATGGGGCGCATCGACAGCTGTATTGAAATTGCCAGCCAGCCCGACGTCATTTTCTGCACCTTTGGCGACGCGATGCGCGTGCCGGGGAAAAACGGCTCGCTGCTGCAGGCAAAAGCGCGCGGTGCGGACGTGCGGATCGTCTATTCGCCGATGGATGCCCTGACGCTGGCAGAGAATAATCCCGCGCGTAAGGTGGTGTTCTTTGGCCTGGGGTTTGAAACCACCATGCCCGCCACCGCCATCACGCTGCAGCAGGCAAAAGCGCGCGACGTCGATAACTTTTTCTTCTTCTGCCAGCACATTACGCTTATCCCCACCCTGCGCAGCCTGCTGGAAGAGCCGGGAAACGGCATTGACGCCTTTCTGGCACCGGGGCATGTCAGCATGGTGATTGGCACAGACGCCTACGGTTTTATCGCTGAACAGTACAATCGTCCGTTAGTGGTCGCTGGTTTCGAACCACTTGATCTACTGCAAGGTGTCACAATGCTGGTTGAGCAGAAAATAGCGGCCCTGAGTGCAGTGGAAAACCAGTACCGGCGCGTGGTGCCGGATGCGGGAAATGAACGGGCACAGCAGGCGATAGCCGACGTGTTTAGCGTTGAGGGCGACAGCGAATGGCGTGGTCTGGGGCTGATTGCCGAATCCGGCGTGCGCCTGACGTCAGCCTATCGCACATTCGACGCCGAAGCGCATTTCCGCCCGCAGCCGCAGCAGGTTTGCGACGATCCCCGGGCCCGCTGCGGCGAGGTGCTCACCGGCAAATGCAAACCGCATCAGTGCCCGTTATTTGGCAATACCTGCAACCCGCAAACGGCGTTTGGCGCGCTGATGGTCTCCTCCGAAGGGGCGTGTGCCGCGTGGTATCAGTATCGCAACCAGGAGAGTGAAGCATGAATACGGTTGAAATGGCGCACGGTAGCGGCGGACAGGCGATGCAGCAGCTGATTAACCGGCTATTTATGTCGGCCTTTAACAACCCCTGGCTCGCCGAACAGGAAGACCAGGCGCGCATTGACCTCGCCACCCTCACCGCCCAGGGCGACAGGCTGGCCTTCTCCACCGACAGCTACGTCATTGACCCGCTGTTCTTCCCGGGTGGCGATATCGGCAAGCTCGCCGTCTGCGGCACGGCCAACGATGTTGCCGTCAGCGGCGCCGTTCCGCGCTACCTCTCCTGCGGGTTTATCCTCGAAGAGGGCTTGCCGATGGAGACGCTCGCGGCAGTGGTTAACAGCATGGCGCAGACCGCGCGCGAGGCGGGGATAGCTATCGTTACAGGCGATACCAAAGTGGTGCAGCGCGGCGCGGCCGACAAGCTGTTTATCAACACCGCCGGCGTGGGGGCGATCCCCGCCGATATTCACTGGGGCGCGCAGCAGCTTAGCGTGGGCGACGTGCTGATCGTGACCGGAACGCTGGGCTGTCACGGGGCGACCATCCTGAACCTGCGTGAAGGGCTGGGGCTGGACGGGGAACTGCGCAGCGACTGCGCGGTGCTCACTCCGCTGATTCAGACGCTGCGTGCCGTACCCGGCGTCAAAGCCCTGCGGGACGCCACGCGAGGCGGCGTGAATGCCGTGGTCCACGAATTTGCAGCAAGCTGCGGGTATGGGATTGAACTCACCGAGCGCAGCCTGCCCGTTAAGCCCGCCGTTCGTGGGCTCTGCGAACTGTTGGGGCTGGACCCGCTTAACTTCGCAAACGAAGGCAAACTGGTGATTGGCGTTGAACGCGCGGCAGCGGAAGCCGTTCTTGAACAGCTGCGGGCTCATCCGTCAGGAAAAGAGGCGGCAATGATTGGTGAAGTGGTTGAGCGCAAAGGGGTGCGCCTGACCGGGCTTTATGGCGTGAAGCGCACGCTGGATCTGCCGCACGCGGAACCTTTACCCCGTATTTGCTAGAACCGCGCCAAAAGCGGTCAGCATGGATTTTTTTGCTCGTTTTTACTGGAAAGCACTATGCCGTATACACCGATGAGCGATCTTGGACAGCAGGGCCTGTTTGACATCACGCGCACACTTTTACAGCAGCCCGATCTCGGCGCGCTGAGCGATGCCCTGACACGGCTGGTCAGGCAGTCGGCGCTGGCCGACAGCGCCGCGATTGTACTGTGGCATAGCGGAACGCACCGCGCGAGCTACTACTCAACGCGTGACAATGGCAAAACGTTCGAATATGAAGACGAAACGTATCTCGCGCATGGCCCGGTGCGCCGCATTCTCTCCCGACCTGAAGTGCTGCACTGCAACTTTGAGGAGTTCCGCCAGGCGTGGCCGCGGCTCGCGGAGAGTAACCTCTATCAGCCTTTCGGGCATTACTGCATGTTGCCGCTGGCGGCAGAGGGTCAGATTTTTGGCGGCTGCGAGTTTATCCGCACCACCGGCCAGCCCTGGAGCGAGGCGGAATACGAACGCCTGCACACCTTTACCCAGATTGTGGCCGTCGTCGCTGAGCAGATCCAAAGCCGCGTCACCAATAATGTGGATTACGACCTGCTGAGCCGCGAACGCGACAACTTCCGCATTCTGGTCGCCATCACTAACGCCGTGCTGTCACGGCTCGACATGGATGAACTGGTGAGCGAAGTCTCGAAAGAGATCCACCACTATTTCAAAATCGATGCTATCAGTATCGCGCTTCGCGGCCATCGCAAGGGCAAGCTGAACATCTACTCCACGCATTACCTTGATGAAGCCAACCCGGCACACGAGCAGAGCGAAGTGGATGAAGCGGGGACCCTTTCTGAACGAGTCTTCAAAAGCAAAGAGATCCTCCTGCTCAACCTGAACGAGCAGGATCCTGTCGCGCCGTACGAGCGGATGCTGTTTAACACCTGGGGCAACAAAATTCAGACCCTGTGCCTGCTGCCGCTGATGTCCGGCAACACCATGCTGGGCGTGCTTAAGCTGGCGCAGTGTGAGGAAGGCGTGTTCACCACCGCCAACCTGAAGCTGCTGCGTCAGATCGCCGAACGTATTTCCATCGCCCTGGATAACGCCCTCGCCTATCAGGAAATTCATCGTCTGAAAGAGCGTCTGGTGGATGAGAACCTGGCCCTGACCGAACAGCTCAACAACGTGGACAGCGAGTTTGGTGAAATCATCGGGCGCAGCGACGCCATGTACAGCGTGCTCAAGCAGGTCGAGATGGTGGCGCAAAGCGACAGCACGGTGCTGATCCTGGGCGAAACCGGTACGGGTAAAGAGCTGATTGCCCGCGCTATTCACAACCTGAGCAACCGCAACAGCCGACGGATGGTGAAGATGAACTGCGCCGCGATGCCCGCAGGGCTGCTGGAAAGCGATCTGTTCGGCCACGAGCGCGGTGCATTCACCGGGGCAAGCAGCCAGCGGCTGGGCCGTTTTGAGCTGGCGGACAAAAGCTCGCTGTTCCTCGACGAAGTGGGCGATATGCCGCTGGAGCTACAGCCGAAACTGCTGCGCGTGTTGCAGGAGCAGGAGTTTGAGCGCCTGGGAAGCAACAAGCTTATCCAGACCGACGTGCGGCTGATTGCCGCCACCAACCGCGATCTGAAAAAAATGGTCGCCGACCGCGAGTTTCGCAGCGACCTTTACTATCGCCTGAACGTGTTCCCGATCTTCCTGCCGCCGCTGCGCGAGCGCCCGGAAGATATCCCCCTGCTGGTCAAAGCGTTTACCGCCAAGATCGCGCGCCGGATGGGACGAAATATCGACAGCATTCCTGCCGAGACGTTACGTACCCTTTCATCGATGGAGTGGCCCGGCAACGTGCGCGAGCTGGAAAACGTCATCGAGCGTGCGGTACTGCTGACGCGCGGCAATGTGCTGCAGCTCTCCCTGCCTGAAGTGACGCTGCCTGACGTGACCGTGCCCGCCGCCGAGACAGCGAAAGAGGGAGAGGATGAATATCAGCTCATTATGCGCGTACTCAAAGAGACCAACGGCGTGGTCGCCGGGCCAAAAGGTGCCGCCCAGCGCCTGGGGTTAAAACGCACCACCCTGCTGTCGCGCATGAAGCGACTCGGGATTGAGAAAGAGAGCCTGGCTTAACCCCCTACTCTGGCGGTGTTTTCTGGCACCGCCTTTCGTTACCCCGCGCAATTGTCCCTCATTGACACAAAATCGTTTCCTCTGTATAAAATTCCGCCTTAATAATGAGTTTCATTTGCATCAATAATAATATTAATCAAGGGTAGCGTTTCATGAAAAAGGTCATCTGCGCGTTAGGCCTGGCGGTTGCGTCGGTCAGTTCTGCTCTGGCAACCACATATCCTCTGACCATTGAAAACTGTGGCTATAAAGAGACGTTCACCAAAGCGCCGGAACGCGTCGTGGCCCTGGGACAGAACACCGTCGAAATTTTGCTCCTGCTGGGCCTGGAAGATAAGGTGAAGGCCAGCGCCTTCTGGCCTACTAAAGTGTTGCCGCAACTGGCGGAACAGAACGCAAAAATCAAAACCCTGACGGTAGAAATCCCGACGCTGGAATCCATCCTTTCGCAAAACCCTGATTTTGTTCCTGCCCAGCTTCCTCTGCTGCTTGGGCCGGAGAGTAAGGTCGCAAAGCGTGAAGATCTGGCCACTGTCGGCGTGAACAGCTATTTATCACCGGGCATGTGCGCGACCAAAAAGGCCGCCGGCGATATGTACGGCAGCCGCCAGAAGCTGTGGGATATGACCTATCTCTATAAAGAGATTGAGGATTTCGCTAAAATTTTCAACGTTGAAGATCGCGGCCAGGCCGTCATTGCGGATTTCAAAAAACGCGAGGCCGACCTGCGTAAGGAATTCAGCAAGAATAAAAAAGACCTCTCGTTTGTCTTCTGGTTCTCCAGCTCATCCCCTTCTGCGGACGCCTACGTCGGCGGTAAAAACAGCGCCTCAGGGTTCATCGCTGACGTGCTGGGCGGGCATAACGCCATCACCTCCGAGACCGAATGGCCGACCGTGGGTTGGGAAAGCATTATTGCCGCCAATCCGGATGTCATCGTGGTGTCCAGCCTGGACCGCAACCGCTGGGCGCTGGATAACGCACAAGAGAAAATCAAATTCCTGAAGAGCGATCCGGCGGTCAGCCAGCTGGACGCCGTGAAAAAAGGCCATATCGTGGTGATGGACGGTCAGGCCATGAACCCGACGATCCGCACGATTTACGGGGCTGAGCAGGTCGGCGAACAGCTCAGAAAACTGGGGCTGAACTGATGACATCCGCCGTTCTTCAGGCCCGGCAGAGCCTGGTTCTGACGACCTCGGCTTTGCTCGCCCTGGTACTGTTATTTCTGGTGATCGCCCTGAGCGTCAGCGTAGGCGAGCTGTCCATCCCGCTGGATAACGTGTTTTACGCCATCAGTAATAAAATGGGGCTTACCGAGGTTCCGCTCACTCGCATCTATGAGAGCGTCATCTGGGACTTTCGCCTGAGCCGCGCGCTGGTGGCGGCCTGCTGCGGCGCGGGGCTGGCCATCTGCGGTGCCGTATTGCAGAGCCTGCTGAAGAACGCGCTGGCGGAACCCTACGTGCTCGGCGTGTCCGCGGGCGCGTCGACCGGGGCGGTTTCTGTCGTCGTATTAGGGATCGGCACCGGTGCGGTGTCTCTCTCCGCCGGTGCCTTTGCCGGGGCGTTCGCCGCGTTTGCGTTTGTCGCGTTTCTGACGAACGGCGCGCGCGGCGGGAATGAACGGACCATTCTGGCAGGGGTCGCCGCCTCGCAGCTTTTCAACGCCATTACCGCCTACACCATCAGCACCTCCGCCAGCGCCCAGCAGGCGCGCGACGTGATGTTCTGGCTGCTGGGCAGCTTCAGCGGCGTACGCTGGCCTGAATTCCAGCTGGCGCTGGTCGTGGTGCTGATTGGATTAGCCATTTGCCTCTACTATTCCCGGGCGCTGGATGCCTTCACGTTCGGTGATGACGCCGCCGCCTCTTTAGGTATTGCCGTCCCGTGGGTGCGCCTGACGCTCTTTACCACTACCGCGCTGATTACCGCGACCATCGTCAGCATGGCGGGGTCAATCGGCTTTGTCGGGCTGGTGGTGCCGCACGTGATGCGCTTCCTGTTCGGGCCGCTGCACCGCACGCTGCTGATTGCCAGCGCGCTGGCAGGGGCGATCCTGATGGTGCTGGCAGACATTGCCTCGCGCATGCTGATTGCGCCGCAAAGCCTGCCCGTCGGGGTGGTCACCGCGCTGGTGGGCGTCCCCTTCTTTGCCGTGATTATCTACCGTTCAAGGAATAAGTGATGAGCATCTGCGCGGAAAATATTACCTGGAAGGTCGGCAAAAAGGTCATCGTTAATGACGTCTCGCTGAAGGTGTCACGGGGCGAAACGGTAGGTCTGCTTGGCCCTAACGGCTGCGGGAAATCGTCTCTTTTACGGATCCTCTCGGGGCTGCGTCGCCCGGACGCTGGCTGCGTTACCCTGGACGGGCAGGACATCTCCCGCATCGCCAAAAAGCAGCTTGCCCGCCGGGTCGCCTTCGTGGAGCAGCACGGCATGACAGATGCCAATATGCGCGTGCGCGACGTGGTGAAACTTGGGCGTATTCCACACCACTCCGCCTTTTCCAACTGGAGCAGCCACGATGACGAGACCGTCACCGCCGCTCTGCAGCGCGTGGATATGCTGGATAAAAGTGACCAGGGCTGGCTGAGCCTCTCCGGCGGCGAGCGCCAGCGCGTCCACATTGCCCGCGCGCTGGCCCAGACCCCGACGGAAATCCTGCTGGATGAACCGACCAACCACCTGGACATTCATCATCAGATGCAGCTGATGCAGTTGATCAGCGAATTACCGGTCACCAGCATAGTCGCTATCCACGATCTCAACCATGCCTCGATGTTCTGCGACACGCTGATTGTGATGCAGAAAGGACAAATTGTGGCGACGGGGACACCGCAGGACATCTTATCCGAGTCGTTGCTCTGGGATGTCTTCCGGGTTAAAACCAAAATCGAGATCTCGCCGTTCCATGGCAAAAAGCACATCCACTTTATCGTTTAGGGGCGAGTGAACAACGATGCCCCTTCGCCCCGCCACCACGCTCTGGCCGCCCGTCTTACTGGGTAGCCAGTTTGTTTTTAACATTGGCTTTTACGCCGTTGTCCCCTTCCTGGCGATATTCCTGCGCGACGATATGCTGCTCTCCGGCGGGCTGATCGGGCTGATCCTCGGCCTGCGCACGTTCTCTCAGCAGGGGATGTTTATCGTCGGTGGTGCGCTCTCGGACAGGTTTGGCGCGAAAGTCGTTATCCTGAGCGGGTGCATGATTCGCGTTGCGGGGTATTTGCTGCTGGCGTTCGGAGGCTCGCTGTGGCCGATTATTCTGGGCGCGTGCCTGACAGGCGTGGGCGGCGCGCTGTTTTCTCCGTCTATTGAGGCATTGCTGGCGAAAGCGGGCACGCACAGCGAGGCGAAAGGTAAACGAAGCCGGGCGGAGTGGTTCGCGCTCTTTGCGGTCTGCGGGGAACTCGGTGCGGTACTGGGCCCGGTTGCCGGCGCCCTGCTCACCGGCCTGGGCTTTCGCCAGGTGGCGCTGGCGGGCGCAGGGGTCTTTATCGTTGCGCTGGTGGTGCTCTACTTTTGCCTGCCCGCGTCACGCCACGCCTCTCGGACGCTGAAGCTCGTTCCCTGGTGGACGACGTTCCGCCAGCCGCGCTTTGTCGCCTTTATCATTGCCTACAGCTCGTGGCTGTTAAGCTATAACCAGCTCTATCTGGCGCTGCCGGTGGAGATCCAGCGCTCTGGCGGTAACGAGAAAGATCTCGGCCCGCTTTTTATGCTGGCCTCGTTGCTGATCGTTGCATTACAGCTGCCGCTGGCGCGTTTCGCCCGGCGCGTGGGCGCGGTGAGGCTCCTGCCGGTAGGCTTTTTGCTGCTTTCAGCCGCCTTCGCGAGCGTGGCGATGTTTGCCCCGATGACGCCGCCGGAAGGCTGGCTGCGCTTACTGCCTTCCGTCTGCCTGGTGACGCTGTTGACGCTGGGACAGATGCTGCTGGTGCCATCGGCGAAAGATCTGATCCCTCGGTTTGCGGAGGAGTCCACGCTTGGCGCGCACTACGGGGCACTCGCCACCGCCGGCGGCATTGCGGTACTGGCAGGAAACCTGGTGTTTGGCAGCCTGCTGGATCGCGCGCTGGTGCCCTCAACGCAGGCAATGTATCCCTGGCTGCTGCTGGCCCTTTTCCCACTCTGCAGCGCGCTGGCCCTGAACGTGATTTGCCGTCCGCTGAGACGCTGAACCGATCACTTTTTCGGACGGTACTTCTCCGGCAGTTCCGGTACGGGACGACGATCATCAATCAGATGACGAACGGTCAGGATAGGATGACGCCATAACATACGCGGACCTGCCCAGCGCATAACCTGCTTCATCTCTTCACGTCTGGCAGGCTGGTAGCAGTGTACCGGACACTGCTTGCAGGCAGGCTTGTCCTCACCGAAAACGCACTTATCCAGGCGCTTATCGGCATACGCGTTGAGCGCCTGATAATGCCCTTCCTCCTGAGATGCCTGCGGACACTGCTTTTCATACAACGCGATCATTTTCGCGATGGTCTCTTTTTCTCGTGAGATGCGTTTACCGGACATAACGGCCTACCGAATAATAAAGTGCATTAATAATACACTTTTAAGCACTGTATTTCAGCGGTTGCATTTCGTTTCCTGAAGCCTGATTCCAGTTTTCACCCTGCACCAACCGATAATTACTGGTATTTTATACAGGCATCAGAAATGACCTTTGTCCGTGTTGTCTGGAGACCCTATGCAAGAGCTCGCTATCAGCAAACCCTATCGCCATTTAAAAGTGGGATATTTTAGAAAGCGCCATGAAGACCGCAATACCAAGATACCAAAGCGCTACAGCGTACATGCGGCGCTGAGCTTAAAAGGTGACTGGCTTGAAAAGGCGGGGTTTACGACCCATTCCAGAGTCAGAGTGGGCGTGGAGCATGGAAAAATTGTCATTGAATTAATGTCGGAAGACGGCTCGTAAAGCCACGACATTTTTCTGCGCCGGACCTTTTTTTCATGCGACAATAGAAGGAACAAACGGCCACTGAGCCGATCAAAACGGTTTATATTCAAAGAAATGGACATCATAACTCCATGAGCACAATCGACAATTTCGACGCACATACGCCGATGATGCAGCAGTATCTGAAGCTGAAGGCACAGCATCCGGAAATCCTGCTGTTTTACCGTATGGGTGATTTTTACGAGCTGTTTTATGACGATGCTAAGCGTGCATCGCAGCTGCTCGACATCTCGTTGACCAAACGTGGCGCATCGGCAGGTGAACCCATCCCGATGGCAGGTATCCCGCACCACGCGGTAGAAAACTACCTGGCGAAACTGGTGAATCAGGGTGAGTCCGTCGCCATCTGCGAACAGATCGGCGATCCGGCAACCTCAAAAGGCCCGGTGGAACGCAAAGTCGTGCGCATCGTCACGCCTGGCACCATCAGTGATGAAGCCCTGTTACAGGAGCGCCAGGATAACCTGCTGGCAGCGCTGTGGCAGGACGGTAAAGGCTTTGGCTACGCGACGCTGGATATCAGCTCCGGACGTTTTCGTCTGAGTGAACCGGCCGACCGTGAAACGATGGCAGCCGAACTGCAGCGCACCAACCCGGCAGAATTGCTCTATGCCGAAGATTTCGCCGAAATGGCGCTGATTGAAGGTCGTCGTGGGTTGCGTCGTCGTCCGCTGTGGGAATTCGAAATTGATACCGCGCGCCAGCAGCTGAATCTTCAGTTTGGCACCCGCGATCTGATTGGCTTTGGCGTTGAAAATGCCCCGCGCGGGCTGTGTGCGGCAGGGTGTCTCCTGCAGTACGTGAAAGATACCCAGCGCACCTCCCTGCCGCATATCCGCTCTATCACCATGGAGCGCCAGCAGGACAGCATCATCATGGATGCCGCCACGCGCCGTAATCTGGAGATCACGCAGAACCTGGCGGGTGGCGTAGAAAACACGCTCGCATCGGTCCTCGACAGTACGGTAACGCCAATGGGCAGCCGCATGCTGAAACGCTGGCTGCATATGCCGATTCGCGATACCGCTACGCTGGTTTGCCGTCAGCAGACGATTGCCGCCCTGCAGGATCGCTATACCGAGCTGCAGCCGGTCCTGCGCCAGGTGGGCGATCTGGAGCGTATCCTTGCTCGTCTGGCACTGCGCACGGCACGACCACGCGACCTCGCGCGGATGCGTCATGCTTTCCAGCAGCTGCCGGAACTCCGTGCGCAGCTGAGCGACGTTGACAGCGCGCCGGTACAGAAACTCCGCGAAACCATGGGCGAATTTACCGAACTCCGCGAGCTGCTGGAGCGCGCCATTATCGATGCGCCTCCGGTACTGGTGCGTGATGGCGGCGTGATTGCCCCTGGCTACAACGAGGAACTGGACGAATGGCGCGCGCTGGCCGACGGTGCGACGGACTACCTCGACAAGCTGGAAATCCGCGAACGCGAACGTCTTGGGCTCGACACCCTGAAAGTGGGTTATAACGCGGTTCACGGTTACTATATTCAGATCAGCCGCGGGCAGAGCCATCTGGCGCCGATTCACTACGTGCGCCGCCAGACGTTGAAAAACGCCGAACGCTACATCATTCCTGAACTGAAAGAGTACGAAGACAAAGTCCTCACCTCGAAAGGTAAAGCGCTGGCGCTGGAAAAACAGCTCTACGATGAGCTGTTCGACATGCTGATGCCGCACCTGGCCGACCTGCAGCTGAGCGCCAGTGCGCTGGCGGAACTGGACGTGCTGGTGAACCTGGCAGAACGCGCGGAAACGCTGAACTACACCTGCCCGACCTTTACCGACAAACCTGGCATTCGTATCACTGAAGGTCGTCATCCGGTAGTAGAGCAGGTGCTGAATGAACCGTTCATCGCCAACCCGCTGAGCCTGTCACCGCAGAGAAGAATGCTGATCATTACCGGTCCGAACATGGGCGGTAAGAGTACCTATATGCGTCAGACGGCGCTGATTGCCCTGCTTGCCTATATCGGCAGCTACGTTCCGGCGCAAAACGTGGAGATTGGCCCCATCGACCGTATCTTTACCCGCGTCGGGGCTGCGGACGATCTGGCGAGCGGTCGCTCTACCTTCATGGTCGAGATGACCGAAACGGCAAACATTCTGCATAACGCGACGGAGCACAGCCTGGTGCTGATGGACGAAGTCGGACGCGGAACGTCAACCTATGACGGTCTGTCGCTAGCATGGGCCTGTGCGGAAAGCCTCGCGAACAAAATCAAGGCCATGACGCTGTTCGCCACCCACTACTTCGAGCTGACGCAGCTGCCGGAGAAAATGGAAGGGGTTGCGAACGTTCATCTGGATGCGCTGGAGCACGGTGATACCATAGCCTTCATGCACACGGTGCAGGATGGCGCGGCAAGCAAGAGCTATGGCCTGGCCGTCGCGGCGCTGGCAGGTGTACCGAAAGAGGTGATCAAGCGCGCGCGTCAGAAACTGCGTGAACTGGAAAGCCTGTCACCGAATGCGGCGGCGACGCAGATTGATGGTACGCAGATGTCGCTGCTGGTACCGGCGGAAGAGACATCGCCTGCCGTGGAAGCGCTGGAGAACCTCGACCCGGATTCACTGACGCCGCGTCAGGCGCTGGAGTGGATTTATCGGTTGAAGAGTCTGGTTTAGTTCTCTGCAATCTTTTGCCCGGTGGCGCTGCGCTTACCGGGCCTACGGGGTTTGTAGGCCGGGTAAGGCGAAGCCGCCACCCGGCAGAACAGACCGCACGATGTTATCGCCCGGTAAGCGCAGCGCCACCGGGCTTTTTTTACAGCAGCGGCGGGATCGTCGGCACCTGCGGTGCCTCATCAATATCCTTCTGCGTCATGCGGAACGCTTCCGGATAATGCTCACGGCTGGTACGACGCAACGGTTCAGTGTCGCGCCAGGTATACAAACAATGCTGGCACTGATAAACGGTCCAGACCCCTTTCACCGGTGACGTCGCCATCACTTCAATATGCTCATCGGCACAACGTGGACAAATCATCTTTTCCTCCTTATTGGCGTGCAGCCAGCATCGCGGTCAGTTTTTCAGCCCAGGCTTTGGTTTCAGGCAGATCCTGTACCGGCTGGCTATAGTGGCCACGGGTGTCCGGTGCGACAGGCGTAGTGGCATCGATAATCAGTTTGTCGGTAATGCCCGCCGGGCTGGATCCCGGGTCGAGTTCAAGGACCGACATGTTCGGCAGTTGCACCAAATCCCCTGCCGGGTTCACTTTCGATGACAGCGCCCACATCACCTGCGGGAGGTTGAACGGGTCGACATCCTCATCCACCACGATCACCATCTTCACGTAGCCCAGACCGTGCGGCGTGGTCATGGCACGTAAACCGACCGCGCGAGCAAAACCGCCGTAACGTTTTTTGGTGGAGATAATCGCCAGCAGACCGTGGGTGTACATCGCGTTAACCGCCTGCACTTCCGGGAATTCTGCTTTCAGCTGCTGGTAGAGCGGCACGCAGGTAGCCGGTCCCATCAGATAGTCGATCTCGGTCCACGGCATGCCAAGGTAAAGGGATTCGAAAATCGGTTTGGTGCGGTAAGAGACTTTGTCGATACGGACAACCGTCATGTTACGGCCACCGGAGTAGTGCCCGGTAAACTCGCCGAAAGGCCCTTCGATTTCACGCTTGCGGCCCTCAATCACCCCTTCCAGGATCACTTCAGAACCCCACGGCACGTCAAAGCCGGTCAGCGGTGCGGTGGCAATAGGATACGGGCTTTCACGCAGCGCACCGGCCATTTCATACTCGGACTGATCGTATTTCAGCGGCGTGGCGCCCATCAGGGTGATGATCGGGTCGTTGCCGAGGGTAATCGCAATCGGCAGGTCTTCGCCACGCTCTTCCGCTTTGTGCAGATGCAGAGCGATATCGTGCATCGGTACCGGCTGCAGGCCGAGCTTGCGCTTGCCCTTCACTTCCATGCGGTAGATGCCGACGTTCTGCTTGCCGAAGTTATCCGGGTCGAGCGGATCGCGCGAGACGACGCACGCTTTATCGAGATAATAACCCCCGTCCCCGTCGTTCAGGCGGAACAGCGGCAGGATATCGAACAGGTTAATGTCTTCACCGTCCACCGTATTCTGCGCCCAGGCCGGATTGGCGCGGCGCTCTGGCGCAATCGGGAATTTATCCCAGCGGCGAATAAACTCGTCGATCTGTTTTTTTACCGGAGTGTTCGCCGGCAGCCCCATCGAAATGGCGTGGTTCTGCCAGGAGCCGATGGTGTTCATCACCACGCGGGCATCGGTAAAGCCACGAATGTTGTCGAACCACAGCGCGGGCGCGCCGTCGCCAATGCGGCCGGTCGCGTTGGCTGCCGCTGCCAGATCGGGCTCAGCGTTTACCTCTTCCTCAATTTTCAGTAGTTGCCCTTGCTCATCGAGCGCCTGGAGGAAGCTTCTCAAATCATCAAATGCCATCTTTATTCTCCTGTGAAAAATGTTTCGCCTCCCGCAGCCCGTTCCAGCGTCGCGCCTTTTTATGCTCCAGACCGAACTGGTCGAGCACGCGGGTCACAATATGCTGGGTAATGTCATCTGCGGTCTGAGGGTGGTTGTAATACGCAGGCATAGGCGGCACCATCGCCACGCCCATGCGGGAGAGCGCAAGCATGTTCTCAAGATGAATGGTGCTGAGCGGCGTTTCACGGGGAACCAGCACCAGCTTGCGCCCCTCTTTCAACACCACATCCGCCGCACGTCCCACCAGCCCTTCGGCGTAACCCGCGCGGATACCCGCCAGCGTTTTCATGCTGCAGGGAATGACGATCATGCCGTCGGTGCGAAACGAGCCGGAAGAGATAGTGGCGGCCTGGTCAGCCGGGCTGTGGACAACGTCAGCCAGCGCAGCGACGTCCTGCGCGGTGTAAGGCGTTTCCAGCTCAATGGTGGTTTTTGCCCACTTAGACATCACCAGATGGGTTTCCACCTCCGGCATGTCACGCAGTGCCTGCAATAAAGCCACACCCAGCGGCGCGCCCGTTGCTCCCGTCATTCCTACTATCAATCTCATTCATCACCTCAATAATTTGTTCGTACACGAACATTATAAATAAGCTACTCCAGGATTGTTTTTCTGACAAGATCGTTCGCATACGATCACACGAATGGCTAAAAAATGCCGCGTTAAAATTGAGAGCAATAGCGGCTATCATAGGGGGAGATTTTTTCCGTCGGAGTGTTCATGGAACTAAGACAAGAGGCGTTCCACCTGTTACGTCAGCTTTTTCAACAGCATACCGCGCAGTGGCAACATGCCTTGCCGGAACTGACCAAGCCACAGTATGCGGTGATGCGCTCCATTGCCGAGCATCCGGGCATTGAACAGGTGGCATTGACTGAAGTCGCGGTCAGCACGAAAGCGACCCTGGCGGAGATGCTCAGCCGCATGGAGGCGCGTGGTCTGGTCAAACGCGAGCACGACCCTGCGGATAAGCGCCGTCGCTTTGTCTTCCTGACGCCAGAAGGGGAAGCCCTGCTTGCAGACTGCAAGCCGGTAGGCAATGGAGTTGATGAGGCCTTTTTAGGCCGTCTAAGCAAGGCCGAACGGGAGCAGTTCTCGGCGCTCATCAAAAAGATGATGCACGATTAATTCACGCTGGTGCGCATAAAATCGATAAAGGTGCGCACTTTCGCTGACACATGCCGGGCATCAGGATACACCGCATAGATACCCTGCCGCGCAAAGGTATATTCCGGTAATACCGGGGCCAGTTTTCCAGCATCAAGCGCACCGCGTACCAGCCATTCCGGCAGTAACGCCACCCCACCGCCTGCGAGCGCAAAAGCCATAAGGGCCTGAGCGCTGTCGGCAAACAGGCGCGGCGCTTGTTTTATCTCCAGTATTTCAGGCGCACCGCTGGCATCTCTCACCTGCCAGCGCAGCGGCGAGGCCAGGCGCTCGTGGATGATCCAGTCGGCTTGCGCCAGCTGCGCAAGCGTTTCTATCGGATGGTTAACGAGCCACCCGGGCGTCGCCACAGGGAGAATAGAAAAGTGCGAAATCAGCGCGGCGTGGTTGCGCGAATCGGCAAGCGTTCCCAGCCGGATGGCCACGTCAAAGCGCTCCGAGATAAGATCGGCGTGCAGGGACGACGAAGCATGTCGTACGCGAAGATCCGGGTGCTGCTGGCTAAACCTGGCCAGCAGCGGCACCACCACCTGTGAGCCATACTCGGGCGTAGTGGTGATCCGCAGTTCGCCAGTAAGCCCCGCATGATTCGCACGGACATCATCCTGCAGCCGTTCGGCATCCTTCAGAAGCGCCACGCTGCGCTGATGAAAAAGCGCGCCCGCCTCGGTTAACGTCAGTCGACGGGTGGAGCGCAGCAGCAGCGTAACGCCCAGCTCATCTTCAAGCTGGCGAATATTGAAGCTGACGACCGCTTTTGTCAGCCCCATCGCCTCGGCGGCCGCCGTAAAACTGCCGGTGTCGGCCACCGCGACAAACATCTGCGTCCGCTGCAGGTTAATCATCATCACGCCCTTTACTGTCAAAATATTTTTGACAGTATATCGCGCTTTGTCAGGTTTATCCGTGCTTCCCGGATCGATACGATACGCCACCTCACTGGAGGATCCACCATGACGTATCGCAGCAAAGTCGCCGTTGTTTATCTGCTGGGCTTTTTTCTTGATTTGATCAACATGTTCATTGCCAGCGTCGCGTTCCCGGCAATGGCTCACGCCTTTAACGCCACGCCTTCGGCCCTTACCTGGGTTAGTAACGGGTACATTGCCGGCCTGACGCTGGTGATCCCGTTTAGCAGCGTGCTCACGCGCCGCATCGGGCCCAAGCGCGTCATTCTGCTCTCACTTTTTCTGTTCAGCGCAGCCTCCGCAGCGGCGGGCCTGTCTGCAACGCTTGAAAGTCTGATCGCCTGGCGAATGATCCAGGGCGTGGGAGGAGGCTTACTGATCCCCGTCGGACAGGCGCTGACCTGGCAACAGTATAACCCTCACGAGCGTGCCAGACTCTCCTCGGTGGTGATGCTGGTCGCGCTGCTTGCCCCGGCCTGCTCCCCGGCTGTCGGCGGCGTGCTGGTGCAGACGCTGGGCTGGCGATGGATCTTTTTCGCTACGCTACCGGTCGCTATCGTGACCTTTGCTCTGGCGTGCCTGTGGCTTAAACACGAAAAACCCACGATGAAAGCGGCCAGACTGCTAAACCTGCCCTTGCTCGCGGACCCGCTTTTGCGTTTTTCCATGCTTGTTTATTTATGCGTTCCTGGCGTATTTATTGGGGTGAGCGTCACGGGCATGTTTTATCTTCAGCACGTGGCGAACATGAGCCCAGCCGCAACAGGGATGCTCATGCTGCCGTGGTCCGTGGCATCGTTTATCGCCATCACGGCAACGGGACGTTATTTTAACCGTATCGGCCCCCGGCCGCTGATCGTCATCGGCTGCCTGTTGCAGGCCACGGGGATCCTGCTTTTGATTAACGTCAGTTCGGCTACGCTGCTGCCTGCCGTTGCGTTTACCCTGATGGGCGCGGGAGGAAGCCTGTGCAGCAGTACGGCTCAGAGCAGCGCGTTTCTGACAACGCGCCGGGAAGAGATGCCCGATGCCAGCGCGCTGTGGAATCTCAATCGTCAGCTGAGCTTTTTTGCCGGTGCCCTGCTGCTTGCCCAAGTGCTGAACCTGGCTCAGGCGTGGCTGCCACCGCTCGCCGCCTGGCACGGGATGTTTATTTTTGCCGCAGGCATGACCTTGCTGCCTGTACTGTATGTTTTTCGTCTTAACAATTCGCAGGTGCTCACCCAGCTGCGACAGGAGAATTCATGACGCCTTTCGAACACGACATTATCGACCTCCACATTGCGCTTGAAGACTGGTTAGGCAAAGGTGAAGGTGATTCCGACGCCCTGCACGCCCGTTTTCGTCCCGATTTTCTGATGATCCCGCCGGGCGGCGTTCATATCGACTATGACGGCCTTGTCAGCTTTCTGGAAAAACAGCGCGGAAGCCGTCCCGGACTGAAGATCGTCATTGATGAATTAACTACGCGCCAGGCGTGGTCTCACGGCGCGGTACTCCATTACCGGGAGACGCAAACCCGGCCGGACCAGCCCGTTAACGTGCGCTGGTCAACCGCGGTGCTCAATCAGGAAGGCGATCGGATAGTGTGGCGTCTGCTGCACGAGACGGCGACGCAACCGTAACACAAAAGAAAAAGGCCCGTCTCACGACGGGCCTTTTTTGACGAAAGGTTGCTTATTCGCGGAACAGCGCTTCGATATTCAGACCTTGCCCCTGCAGGATTTCACGCAGGCGGCGCAGACCTTCAACCTGAATCTGACGAACACGTTCACGGGTCAAGCCAATTTCGCGGCCGACGTCTTCCAGTGTCGCAGCTTCATACCCCAGTAAACCGAAACGACGTGCCAGCACTTCACGCTGTTTGGCGTTCAGTTCGAACAGCCATTTGACGATGCTCTGCTTCATGTCATCGTCCTGCGTGGTGTCTTCCGGGCCGTTGTCTTTTTCATCGGCCAGGATGTCCAACAGCGCTTTTTCGGAGTCGCCACCCAGCGGGGTGTCAACGGAGGTAATGCGCTCGTTGAGACGCAGCATACGGCTTACGTCATCAACCGGTTTATCGAGTTGTTCGGCAATTTCTTCTGCGCTTGGCTCGTGGTCCAGCTTATGGGACAACTCGCGCGCGGTGCGCAGATAAACGTTCAACTCTTTGACGATGTGAATCGGCAGGCGGATCGTACGGGTCTGGTTCATAATAGCCCGTTCGATGGTCTGACGAATCCACCAGGTCGCGTAGGTTGAGAAACGGAACCCGCGTTCCGGGTCAAACTTCTCAACTGCGCGGATGAGACCTAAGTTGCCCTCTTCAATCAGATCCAGCAGAGCCAGACCACGATTGCCGTAACGGCGGGCAATTTTCACGACCAGTCGCAGGTTACTTTCAATCATGCGACGACGCGAGGCCACATCACCACGCAAAGCACGACGTGCGAAATAGACTTCTTCTTCGGCCGTTAGCAGTGGGGAGTAACCAATCTCCCCAAGGTAAAGCTGAGTCGCGTCCAGTACACGCTGTGTGGCACCCTGCGATAACAGCTCTTCTTCAGCCAAATCGTTATCACTGGGTTCCTCTTCTACTAAGGCTTTTTCGTCAAAAGCCTCTACTCCGTTCTCATCAAATTCCGCGTCTTCATTTAAATCATGAACTTTCAGCGTATTCTGACTCATAAGGTGGCTCCTACCCGTGATCCCTGAACGAGACACCCTGGCTGGCATGCCCCGTCAAATTATCGCTGCGGCAAGTACTGCAGCGGGTTTACGGATTTCCCCTTGTAACGAATTTCAAAATGCAAGCGTGTAGAACTGGTTCCGGTGCTACCCATGGTAGCGATTTTTTGCCCCGCCTTAACTTCTTGTTGTTCCCGGACCAGCATTGTGTCGTTATGGGCGTAGGCACTCAGGTAATCATCGTTATGTTTGATGATAATAAGATTACCGTAACCGCGCAGAGCGTTACCGGCATACACAACGCGTCCGTCTGCGGTCGCGATGATAGCCTGTCCTTTACTCCCTGCGATATCGATCCCTTTATTTCCCCCTTCGGAGGAAGAGAAGTTTTCGATAACCTTGCCGTCAGTTGGCCAGCGCCATGCAGAAATCGGCGAACTGGAGGTCATACTGCTGGCAGTCGGTTCAGTAGAGCTAACCACAGGTGCCGTAACCGGTGCTGTGACAGCAGTCGCAGTCCCTTTATTATTCGGCAACATTTTGTTAGCAGTCTGATCACCTGAATCCTCAGAATACGTAATTACAGGTTGTGAAGCAACCACCGTGGTGGATTTTTGTGCAGGCTTAACGCTGTTATTCTGCGCCGTCACATCGGCCGCGGAAACGGTGTTGCCAGGGGTCAGCGGCGTGCCCGTCGCGTTACCGACCTGGAGCGTTCGCCCGACTTCCAGACCGTATGGGGCCTGGACGTTATTGCGCTGCGCGAGGTCACGGAAATCGTTCCCGGTGATCCACGCAATGTAGAACAGCGTATCGCCGCGTTTCACGGTATAGGTGCTGCCACCGGTGTAGCTGCCTTTCGGAATGTTCCCATACTGGCGGTTATAGACTATGCGGCCATTTTGGGTCTGAACAGGCTGTTCAACTGGCTGAACCTGCATTGGCTGTGTAACAGGATGTTGCACAGGCTGAATTTGTGGTGTTTTCTGCGGCGCAGCCGTCCCCATTTTAGGTGGCGGCGTGATTAACATTCCGCTGGACGTGTTACCGGAGCCGCTGTTTCCGCCGACGGAACTGACGGGCGCAGGCGCGTTGTTAGAACTTGTACAACCTGCCAGCCAGAGCGAAACCAGTGATAATGCCGCAACACGGCTGATGGTGAATTTAGGGCTTCCCGCGCTCATTTATCCCCCAGGAATGTTTTAACTACCAGTGACTTAAAATTTACCGTGATGGCACGAATCTTTCGCGCCACACCATACGCTGAATTTGCCTTAATAACCCTGGATAATTCCGAGTCTCAGGCCAACTCCCCCTTCACCAGAGGCACAAAGCGCACGGCTTCCACGGTGTCGATAATAAACTCGCCGCCGCGCCGACGAACGCGCTTCAACAGCTGCTGCTCGTCCCCGACAGGCAGAACCAGAATGCCCCCCTCATCCAGCTGCGATAACAGGGCAGCAGGAATTTCAGGCGGGGCCGCCGTCACGATGATGGCGTCAAACGGGGCGCGAGCTTTCCAACCCTGCCATCCATCACCGTGTCGTGTCGAAACATTATGTAAATCAAGTTGTTTCAGGCGACGACGCGCCTGCCACTGTAAACCTTTAATCCGCTCAACGGAGCATACATGGTGCACCAGATGCGCCAGGATCGCAGTCTGATACCCCGACCCGGTGCCAATCTCCAGCACGCGGGAGTCGGGCGTCAGCTCCAGCAGCTCCGTCATCCGCGCTACCATATAAGGCTGCGAAATCGTCTGGCCCTGCCCGATGGGCAGCGCCACGTTTTCCCACGCTTTGTGTTCAAACGCCTCGTCTACAAATTTCTCACGCGGAACCTGAGCAAGTGCTTCAAGCACGTGCTCGTCGCGGATCCCCTGCGCGCGGAGTTGTTCCAGAAGAGTTTGTACACGTTTGTTTACCATTGCGCGTTCACTCCTGCGCGATCCAGCCAGCCCGACACCACATCATGCGCGCTATACGCGGTTAAATCTACGTGCAGCGGGGTAACCGAAACATAGCCTTCTTCTACGGCGGCAAAGTCGGTATCCGGACCCGCATCGCACTTATCGCCAGGAGGGCCAATCCAGTAAAGCGTGTTGCCGCGCGGATCCTGCTGCGGGATCACCTGATCGGCCGGATGTCGGCTTCCACAACGGGTGACGCGAATGCCTTTAATTTCATCGAGAGGAAGATCCGGCACGTTGATGTTGAGGATGCGCCCGGTACGCAACGGCTCGCGGCCGAGCGCCCGCAGGATCGAACAGGTCACCGCAGCGGCGGTGTCGTAGTGCGTGTAGCCGTTCAACGAGACCGCCAGCGCCGGGAATCCCAGATGGCGCCCTTCCATTGCGGCCGCCACGGTACCGGAGTAAATCACGTCATCGCCGAGGTTAGGACCGGCGTTAATGCCGGAGACGACGATATCCGGACGCGGACGCATCAGCGCGTTCACGCCCAGAAAAACACAGTCGGTTGGCGTGCCCATCTGCACGGCAATATCGCCATTTTCAAAGGTAAAGGTGCGAAGCGACGACTCCAGCGTCAGCGAGTTAGACGCTCCACTGCGGTTACGATCGGGTGCCACGACCTGCACATCCGCAAATTCGCGGAGGTGTTTCGCCAGGGTCTGAATGCCCGGCGCGTGGATCCCGTCATCGTTACTCAGCAATATTCGCATAATCACCCGAGGTGTTGATAAGTTCCCTGACAACACTGGTGGCAAAGCTACCTGCCGGTAGCCAGAAGCGTAACTCGACGGTTACGTCATCCCACCAGTTCCAGCTTAACTGCTGCGGATAGAGCAGCATTGCGCGGCGTGCCGCGTCGACTTTTTCCCGCACCAGCAAGGATTGCAGTTCTGGCGCATCCGCTACAGCTGCTTGCTCGGCGGCCAGCGCGTCGCCCTGTGTTCCCCAGTCGCCCGTACCGGGCAGCGCGGCGGTAATCATCAGCGCTTTTGCGTCCACGCGCGACTGCACATCGGCCATTTCTTCGGCCGTTGCCACAAACCAGCTTCCGCGTCCCGCTAATTGTAGCGCATCGCCAACAACAACTTGATTCGCGTCCGGTTTTTTCAGCCTTTCGCTCACAATCTGATTAAACAACGCACTGCGGGCCGCCGACAACCAAAAACTGCGTTTATTCCTGTCCCGCACCGGTGCATCGCTTTGCGCCCAGCGCAGCGCGCCCTGCAGGTTGCTGCCGCCAATGCCAAAGCGCTGCGCGCCAAAGTAGTTCGGCACGCCGAGTTCACTGATAGCGTTCAGACGTTTTTCAACGTCTTCGCGGTGGGTCACTTCCCGCAGCACCAGCGTAAAGTCGTTACCCTTCAACGCACCCAGACGCAGTTTGCGCTTGTGGCGGGCGAATTCCAGTACCTTACAGCCTTCAAGCTCAAATTTGCTTAAATCAGGCATCGTATTACCGGGAACGCGCGCGCAGAGCCACTGTTCAGTGACGGCGTGTTTATCTTTCTGCCCGGCAAAGCTCACTTCGCGGGCATGAATTTTAAGGAATTTTGCCAGCGCGTCGGCCACAAAGCGGGTATTGCAGCCATTTTTCAGAATACGCACCAGGATATGTTCGCCTTCGCCATCCGGCTCAAAGCCCAGATCCTCTACCACGAGGAAGTCTTCAGGGCTGGCTTTCAGCACCCCGTTCCCCTGCGGTTTACCGTGCAGGTATGTCAGGTTGTCGAAGTCTGTCATTTGCTCGCCTTCACCAGCAGCGCCACGGCTTCACAGGCAATCCCTTCGCCGCGCCCGGTAAAGCCCAGCTTCTCGGTCGTCGTCGCTTTGACGTTCACGTCGTCCATGTGGCAGCCCAGATCTTCTGCAATAAACACGCGCATCTGCGGAATGTGCGGCAGCATTTTCGGGGCCTGGGCAATAATCGTCACGTCGACGTTGCCGAGGGTGTAGCCTTTCGCCTGAATGCGACGCCACGCTTCGCGCAGCAGTTCGCGGCTGTCCGCGCCTTTAAATGCCGGGTCGGTGTCCGGGAACAGCTTGCCGATATCACCCAGCGCGGCAGCGCCCAGCAGCGCGTCGGTCAGCGCATGCAGCGCCACGTCGCCATCAGAATGTGCCAGCAGTCCTTTTTCATAAGGAATGCGCACGCCGCCAATGATAATTGGGCCTTCTCCGCCAAAGGCGTGTACATCAAAACCGTGTCCAATTCGCATTATGCCTTCTCCTGATGGGTCGAACGGGTAAGATAGAATTCCGCAAGCTGTAAATCTTCCGGACGCGTCACTTTAATATTATCAGCGCGTCCTTCAACAAGCTCAGGGTGGAAACCGCAATATTCCAGCGCAGAGGCTTCGTCCGTGATGGTCGCACCTTCTCTAAGCGCACGCGTTAAGCAGTCGTGGAGTAATTCGCGGGGGAAAAATTGTGGCGTCAGCGCGTGCCATAAATCGACGCGATCGACGGTGTGGGCGATAGCCTGTTTACCCGGCTCGGCGCGCTTCATGGTGTCGCGCACCGGCGCGGCCAGAATCCCGCCAACCTTGCTTGTTTCGCTCAGGGCCAGCAGACGCGCAAGGTCGTCCTGATGCAGACACGGACGCGCCGCGTCATGCACCAGCACCCACGGCGCGTTTCCGGCGGCCTGAATGCCCGCCAGCACGGAATCGGCGCGCTCGGCGCCACCGTCAACGACGGTAATCTGTGGATGATTTGCCAGCGGCAGCTGCGCAAAGCGCGCATCGCCAGGGCTGATAGCGATGATCACCCGCGTCACCCGTGGGTGCGCCAGCAGCGCCGCCACGGCGTGCTCGAGGATCGTTTTATCGCCAATAGAGAGGTACTGCTTGGGACATTCTGTCTGCATGCGCCGGCCAAAACCTGCGGCCGGCACCACGGCGCATACGTCCGAAAAAGTTACTGCCATGTCGTAATCCTGGGCCTGATTATCGATTGTTTTGTGCTGAGCCCTGATTGCGTTTAGACGCATCCGGAACCAGACGATAAAAGGTTTCGCCCGGCTTAGTCATACTGAGTTCATTGCGTGCGCGTTCCTCAATCGCCTCTTGCCCGCCATTGAGGTCATCAATTTCAGCAAAGAGTTGATCGTTTCGCGCCTTAAGTTTGGCGTTTGTTGCCTGCTGAGCCGCGACGTCATCGCTCACCCGGCTATAGTCGTGCAGTCCGTTCTTACCGAACCACAGCGAATATTGCAGCCAGATTAGCAAAGCCAGCAACAGCAGCGTTAGTTTACCCATCCTGCCCCCTGAAAAACGGCATCATCATCCCAAGACTTCCCCAGAGCACTACGCCGGGGTAACAGAGATGCCGCAACATCGCGGGCAAATGTACCACATTTTTTCCGCAGAATCGTCCTGCACAATATCGTTACACAGTTGGTTACGGTTTGAATTATGGCTGAAGTTAGCCCATGAGCCACAAAAATAACAGACCAAACATCAGAACCACCGTCACAATCGTGACCACGGTGCTGTACAGGAGCTTGCCATTGAGCAACGAGTGCAGCGCAATGCCGACGACAACCGCCACGGGCATCAGCGCCAGAAAGAAAGGCCAGGTGTAGAGAAAGAAGAACAGCGTGTTACCGCCGTAGATGAGAAACGGGATACCCAGCGCCAGCAACCATGAGACGAAGCCGATGATGGCCCCAGGAAATGACCAGGTCGTTTCGTCGTCGGTCGCGAGCGGCTCCGACCCGGTGGTGGTGATGTAATGTTCACTGTTGCGCATAGCTAATCCTGTGACCGTGACTCATCGTTCGGGAAGACAGCTCCCGAACGATACCGTCTCAGGATCTGATAATATCGTCCCGTCTGAGCAGGTCTAATAATTGGCTTACTAAATTTGTTACCAATTGTTGACCCTCCAGGTGAATTTCAGGCGATTCAGGCGCTTCGTATACCGCGTCAATTCCGGTGAAGTTTCGCAGTTCTCCGGCACGCGCTTTTTTGTACAGCCCTTTCGGGTCGCGCGCTTCGCAAATCTCCAGCGGCGTATCAACAAACACCTCGATAAAGCGATCCTGGCCCACGCGTTCACGCACCATTTGGCGCTCGGCGCGGTGCGGAGAGATAAACGCGGTCAGCACCACCAGCCCGGCGTCAGCCATCAGGCTGGCGACTTCGCCCACCCGGCGGATGTTCTCTTTACGGTCGTCGTCGCTAAACCCTAAATCGCTGCACAGGCCGTGACGCACGTTGTCACCATCCAGCAGGTACGTGCTTACGCCCTGCTGATACAGCGCCTCTTCCAGCGCACCCGCCACGGTTGATTTACCCGAACCGGACAGCCCGGTAAACCACAGCACAACCCCACAGTGACCGTGGAGCTGTTCGCGCTGGGCGACGGTCACCGGATGAGGATGCCAGACGACGTTCTCATCATGGGCGGCCATTACTTGCCTCCCAGCAGATCGCGCGCGCCCCAGTGCGGGAAGTGTTTACGCACCAGCGCATTCAGTTCCAGCTCAAAGGCGCTGAATTCAGAGGCCACAGCAGCCTGTTTAATCGGTTCGCGGACCATACCGGCCCCGACGGTAACGTTGGTCAACCTGTCGATAAAGATAAGCCCCCCCGTCACCGGGTTCTGCTGATACGGATCCAGCACCAGCGGTTCGTCGAAGGTCAGATCGACCAGACCGATGCCGTTCAGCGGCAGTTCGGTAACCTCACGCTGGGTCAGGTTGTTGATGTCCACCTGGAATTGAATACCGTCCACGCGGGCGCGGGTTTTCTTGCCGGCAATTTTGATGTCGTAGCTCTGGCCCGACGTCAGCGGTTGCTCCGCCATCCACACCACGTCCACGGAAGCCCCCTGTACGGCGGCCAGCGTTTCCTGTGCGTCGACCAGCAGGTCGCCCCGGCTGATATCAATTTCGTCTTTCAGCACCAGCGTTACGGCTTCACCGGCGCCCGCGTCCTGCAGGTCACCGTCGAAGGTGACGATGCGGGCGATGGTCGATTCCACGCCGGATGGCAGCACCTTAACGCGCTGGCCGACCTTCACGGAGCCTGACGCGAGGGTGCCTGAGAAACCGCGGAAATCGAGGTTTGGACGGTTCACGTACTGCACCGGGAAGCGCATCGGCTGGGTGTCGACCACGCGCTGGATTTCAACCGTTTCCAGCACCTCAAGCAGCGTCGGGCCGCTGTACCACGGCATGTTCGCGCTCTGGGACGCGACGTTATCCCCTTCCAGCGCCGAGAGCGGCACAAAGCGGATATCCAGGTTGCCCGGCAGCTGCTCGGCAAAGGTTAGGTAGCTCTGGCGGATCTCCTCGAACTTCTCTTCGCTGAAGTTCACCAGATCCATCTTGTTGACCGCCACCACCAGATGTTTGATCCCCAGCAGCGTGGAGATAAAGCTGTGACGACGGGTCTGATCCAGCACGCCTTTACGCGCGTCCATCAGCAGGATGGCCAGGTCGCAGGTCGACGCGCCGGTCGCCATATTGCGGGTGTACTGTTCGTGCCCCGGGGTGTCGGCGATAATAAATTTGCGCTTCTCGGTAGAGAAGTAGCGGTAGGCCACATCGATGGTGATGCCCTGCTCGCGCTCCGCCTGCAGGCCGTCCACCAGCAGGGCCAGATCGAGTTTTTCCCCCTGGGTACCGTGACGTTTACTGTCGTTATGCAGGGAAGAGAGCTGATCTTCGTAAATCTGGCGCGTATCGTGCAGCAGGCGGCCAATCAGGGTACTTTTCCCGTCATCCACGCTACCGCAGGTCAGAAAACGCAGCAGGCTTTTATGTTGCTGCGCGTGCAGATAGGCTTCCACGCCGCCTTCGTTGGCAATTTGTTGAGCAATAGAGGTGTTCATGGCGGCTCCTTAGAAATAACCCTGACGTTTCTTCAGCTCCATGGAGCCTGCCTGGTCGCGGTCAATCACGCGCCCCTGTCGCTCACTGGTGGTGGACACCAGCATCTCTTCAATGATCTCCGGCAGCGTCTGCGCGCTGGATTCCACCGCGCCGGTCAGCGGCCAGCAGCCGAGGGTGCGGAAACGGACCATCTGTTTCTTGATCACTTCACCCGGCTGCAGGTCGATGCGATCGTCGTCGATCATCATCAGCATGCCGTCGCGCTCCAGTACCGGGCGCTCGGCGGCCAGATACAGTGGAACGATCTCGATGTTTTCCAGATAGATGTACTGCCAGATATCCAGCTCGGTCCAGTTAGAGAGCGGGAAGACGCGAATGCTTTCGCCTTTGTTGATCTGACCATTGTAGTTGTGCCACAGCTCCGGGCGCTGGTTTTTGGGGTCCCAGCGGTGGAAGCGGTCGCGGAAGGAGTAGATACGCTCTTTGGCGCGGGATTTCTCTTCGTCACGGCGCGCGCCGCCAAAAGCAGCGTCAAAACCGTATTTATTCAGCGCCTGCTTCAGCCCTTCGGTTTTCATGATATCGGTATGCTTGGCGCTACCGTGCACGAACGGGTTAATGCCCATCGCCACCCCTTCCGGGTTTTTATGCACCAGCAGCTCGCAGCCGTAGGCTTTGGCGGTACGGTCGCGAAACTCATACATCTCGCGGAATTTCCAGCCGGTATCCACGTGCAGCAGCGGGAACGGCAGCGTGCCCGGATAAAACGCTTTACGCGCCAGATGCAGCATGACGCTGGAATCTTTACCGATGGAGTACATCATCACCGGGTTAGAAAACTCGGCGGCCACTTCGCGGATGATATGGATACTCTCCGCTTCGAGCTGCCGCAGGTGTGTAAGACGTTTTTGGTCCATAACCGTTCCTTAAGCCAAATTTACGACAGAAGAACCAAAGCCTTCTGTATCGGTTGTGTGTTGGAACCAGGCGAGCGTGCTGTGCAGCTGCACCACTTCTCCCACCACGATCAGGGCGGGCATCGGGGCGTCTTTCGCCAGGGTTGCAAGTTGTTCCAGGGTGCCCGTCGCAACGTGCTGATCGACGCGCGTGCCGCGAGAAATGACGGCAACGGGCGTCGTCGCCTCGCGACCGTGCTGAATAAGCTGTTCGCTGATATCCGCCGCCTTCATCGTACCCATGTAGATCGCCAGCGTCTGGCGGCTCTGGGCGAGATGGGACCAGTCGAACGGTGTGCTGTCGGCCTTGTAGTGGCCGGTCACAAAGGTCACGCTCTGGGCGTAATCGCGGTGGGTCAGCGGGATACCGGCGTAGGCCGTTACCGCAGAGGCCGCCGTAATGCCGGGCACCACCTGGAACGGTACGCCCGCTTCGGCTGCCGCCTGCAGCTCCTCGCCGCCGCGACCGAAGATAAACGGATCGCCCCCTTTCAGGCGCACCACGGTTTTACCGGCTTTGGCGGCGTCAATCAGCATCTGGTTGGTGTCGTGCTGCGGCACAGAGTGCTCGCCAGCCCGTTTGCCGACGCAGATTTGCTCCGCGTCGCGACGGATCAGCTCGCGCACGCCGTCGGTAACCAGATGGTCGTAAAACACCACGTCCGCGTCCTGCAGCACCTGCAGGCCGCGCAGCGTCAGGAGCCCGGCATCGCCCGGTCCTGCGCCTACCAGAATGATCTCCCCGCCGGTGCTGCCGGGGTTATCCAGTTCGTCTTCAAGAATTTTCTGCGCCGCCGTCTCATTGCCGGCATGCATCAGGCTGGCAAAGCGGCCGCGAAACACGCGTTCCCAGAAGCGACGGCGTTCCGTCACGCTGGTCAGGCGGGTTTTCAGATGGTTGCGCCAGTAGCTGGCTTTCTCAGCCATCCGCCCGAGGCTGGTCGGCAGCAGCGCTTCGATTTTTTCCCGCAGCACGCGCGCCAGCACCGGTGCGGTACCGCCGGAGGAGATCGCCACCAGCAGCGGCGAACGGTCAACGATCGACGGAAAGATAAACGAGCATAAAGGCTGGTCGTCCACCACGTTCACCAAGCGGTAGCGGGCCTGAGCGGCCTCGGAAATCCGCCGGTTGAGGTCGCGATCTTCGGTCGCCGCAATCACCAGCACGACGCTGTCGATTTGTGATTCGTCAAAATCCGCTTCTGCTACTACCCGCACCTGCGCCCCTGCGCGCTGCAGAAACGCAATTTTGCGATCGGCAATTTCACCCGTGCCAACAACCAGCACCGGCTTCTCTTTTATCGCGGCAAATAAGGGCAGATAGTCCACAAGCAACAACTCACTAACAACGAGGAATAGAGGGACTATAGGGGGCGGCTTAGACCGAATGAAATTACGAATTGGAATGAGTAGTTACTCAATGGAATAACGCCGTGAAAAAGCTAATACCAAAAAGTGCTTAACACGCGAAATTTCGGGCATTTAAGAGCAATTCAAATTGTGTATGGACGATCACAGTTTCATACTAAGCGGGTTATTATTTTGCTCAGTTTTTAAGGACTCACTATGTTCTCCGCAACGCGCCACCGTATTGCTGCCCTGGCGCTCGGCGTTTGCTTTATTCTTCCTGCCCAGGCAAAAAACCAACCTTATGGTGAAATCGCCACTATGCAGGCGCGGCATATTGCCACCGTCTTTCCTGGCCGTATGACCGGTTCGCCTGCGGAAATGCTCTCCGCGGACTATCTTCGCCAGCAGTTTGCCGGGATGGGCTACCAGAGCGATATCCGGTCGTTTCACAGCCGCTACGTCTATACCTCACGAAACAAAACGAAAAACTGGCATAACGTGACCGGCAGTACGGTTATCGCGGCGCATGAAGGTACCGCAAAAGAGCAAATTATTATTATGGCGCACCTTGATACCTACGCCCCGATGAGTGACGCCGATACGGATAACAACCTCGGCGGGCTGACGCTGCAGGGCATGGACGACAACGCAGCAGGCCTGGGCGTGATGCTCGAACTGGCCGAGCGGATGAAGGATATTCCAACCCAGTATGGTATCCGTTTCGTGGCCACCAGCGGTGAAGAAGAGGGCAAACTCGGCGCTGAGAATCTCCTTAAACGCATGAGCGCTGAGGAGAAGAAAAATACGCTGCTGGTGATCAACCTCGATAACCTGATCGTCGGCGACAAGCTCTATTTCAACAGCGGGCAAAGTACGCCGGGTACCGTGCGGAAACTGACGCGAGATCGTGCGCTGGCGATTGCCCGCAGCCACGGGGTTTATGCCACCAGCAACCCCGGCGGTAACCCGGATTACCCGCGAGGAACGGGCTGCTGCAACGACGGGGAAGTGTTCGATAAGGCGGGCATTCCGGTCCTATACGTGGAAGCGACAAACTGGGCGCTGGGCAAAAAAGATGGCTACCAGCAGCGGGCTAAATCGAAAGCCTTCCCGGACGGGACAAGCTGGCACAACGTGATGCTGGATAATCAGCAGCACATCGATCGCGCGCTGCCGCAGCGGATTGAGCACCGCAGTCGTGATGTGGTGAAGGTGATGCTGCCGCTGGTGAAGGAGCTGGCGAAAGCGGGGAAAGCCTGAGGCAGTTAAGCCCGGTGGCGGCTACGCCTTACCGGGCCTACATATGGAACGAGCCTTTGTAGGCCCGGTAAGCGCAGCGCCACCGGGCAAAAAGGTTATCACCCTTCGTGCAGCCCGCACTCGCGCTTCAGCCCGAAGAATCGCGTCTCTTCTTCCGCCATTCCCGGTTCCCACTTACGCGTGGTGTGGGTGTCTCCCACCGACAGATAGCCCTGGTCCCACAGCGGATGGTATTTCAGCCCGTGCTTTTGCAGATACTGATACACCGTCCGGTTATCCCAGTCGATAATCGGCAGCACTTTAAACACCCCGCGCTGGACCGCCAACACCGGCAGGGTTGCCCGGCTGCCGGACTGCTCGCGGCGCAGGCCAGCAAACCACGTCTGTGCATTGAGCTCTTTCAGCGCCCGGTTCATCGGCTCAACTTTGTTGATCTCATTGTATTTCTCAATGCCCTCAACGCCCTGTTCCCACAGCTTACCGTAGCGCGCCTCCTGCCAGGCCGCGCTTTCCGTCGCGCGGTAAACTTTGAGGTTCAGCTTGAGCTTGTCCGTCAGCTCGTCAATAAACTGGTAGGTTTCCGGGAACAGGTAGCCGGTATCGGTGAGGATCACCGGAATGTCCGGACGGATCTGATTCACCAGATGCAGGCTGACCGCCGCCTGAATACCAAAGCTCGACGACAGCACATAGTCTCCCGGCAGGTTTTCCAGCGCCCACGCCACGCGCCCTTCGGCGTCCAGCTTTTCAAGGTGGGCATTGGTTTCTGCGAGTGCCAGAATGCGTTCGACTTTTGGCAATGCGTTAAGCGCGTTTAGATCGAGTACGGACATAAATACCTCTCGTGGTTACTCCCAGAAATCCCTTGCGGGATCGAGCACCGGGCGAATGATGCCCGCACGCACCGTAAAGTCGCCGAAGCCTTCACCCGCTTCGCGCTCTTTCGCCCAGCGCCCGACAAGCTCGTCGATGGAATCAAGTATTTCCGGCTCGGTGATGTTCTCGCGGAACATACGCGGGATGCGCGTACCGATTCGGTTACCGCCCAGGTGCAGGTTATAACGCCCCGGCGCTTTCCCCACCAGACCCAGCTCGGCCAGCATCGCGCGGCCGCAGCCGTTCGGGCAGCCGGTGACGCGCATAACAATATGCTCGTCCGGAATACCGTGTTTTTCCAGAATCGCTTCTACCTTGTCAGTAAATGACGGCAGGAAACGCTCCGCTTCGGCCATCGCCAGCGGACAGGTCGGGAACGACACGCAGGCCATTGAGTTTTCACGCTGCGGCTTCACCGCATCCATTAACCCGTGATCGCGCGCCAGCTTCTCGATCTTCGCCTTCTGGCTCTCCGGCACGCCGGCAATAATGAGATTCTGGTTAGCGGTAATGCGGAACTCGCCTTTATGGATCTTAGCAATTTCCAGCAGGCCGGTTTTCAGCGGACGGCCCGGATAATCCAGAATACGGCCGTTTTCGATAAACAGCGTCAGGTGCCATTTATTATCGATGCCTTTCACCCAGCCGATGCGATCGCCGCGACCGGTGAATTCGTAAGGGCGGATCGGCTCGAATTTGATGCCCGCACGACGCTCCACTTCCGCTTTGAACGTCTCAACGCCCACGCGCTCCAGGGTGTATTTGGTTTTCGCGTTTTTACGGTCTGTACGGTTGCCCCAGTCGCGCTGGGTGGTCACTACCGCTTCCGCCACGGCCAGCGTGTGCTCCAGCGGCAGGAAGCCGAACTCGCTTGCGGTGCGGGCGTAGGTTTTCTTGTTACCGTGCTCAATGGAGAGGCCGCCGCCCACCAGCAGGTTAAAGCCAATCAGCTTGCCGTTTTCGGCAATCGCCACGAAGTTCATGTCGTTGGCGTGCAGGTCGATATCGTTCTGCGGTGGAATAACGACCGTGGTTTTAAACTTACGCGGCAGGTAGGTCTGGCCAAGGATCGGCTCTTCGTCGGTGGTGGCGACTTTTTCCTGATCGAGCCAAATCTCCGCATAGGCGCGCGTGCGCGGCAGCAGGTGCTCGGAGATCTTCTTCGCCCACTCGTACGCTTCGGCATGCAGCTCGGATTCATACGGATTCGAGGTGCAAAGCACGTTACGGTTCATGTCGTTGGCGGTCGCCAGCGCGTCCAGCCCAACGGAGTGCAGCATCTGGTGCACCGGCTTGACGTTCTTCTTCAGAATGCCGTGGAACTGGAAGGTCTGACGGTTAGTCAGACGGATGCTGCCATAGATCGTGTTTTCACCGGCAAACTTGTCGATCGCCTGCCACTGTTTGGTGGTAATCACCCCGCCCGGCAGACGGCAGCGCAGCAGCATCGCGTGACGCGGCTCCAGCTTCTGTTCTGCACGCTCGGCGCGGATGTCGCGGTCGTCCTGCTGGTACATGCCGTGAAAACGGATCAGCAGGAAGTTGTCGCCTTTGAAACCGCCGGTGAGACCGTCATTCAGATCTTCAGCAATGGTGCCGCGCAGATAGTTGCTTTCCAGCTTCATGCGCTCGGCGTCTGTCAATTTACCTTCGACCACCAGTGGCCCTGGATGTTTTTCGCTCATTAGTAGACATCTCGCTGATAACGGCGCTCAACGCGCAGCTCACTTAAAAATTCGTCTGCCGCTTCGGCATCCATACCGCCGAATTCGGCAATCACTTCCAGCAGTGCCTGCTCAACGTCTTTCGCCATACGATTGGCGTCGCCGCAGACATAAATGTGGGCACCGTCATTGATCCAGCGCCACAGCTCTGCGCCCTGTGCGCGCAGTTTGTCTTGTACGTATACTTTTTCTTTCTGGTCGCGGGACCAGGCCAGATCGATGCGGGTCAGAACGCCTTCTTTCACATAGCGCTGCCACTCAACCTGGTAGAGGAAATCTTCAGTAAAGTGCGGGTTGCCGAAGAAGAGCCAGTTTTTACCCGGCGCTTCATCTGCCGCGCGCTGCTGCATAAAGGCGCGGAACGGCGCAATGCCGGTGCCAGGGCCAATCATGATGACCGGGGTTTCCGGGTTTGCCGGCAGGCGGAAGTTGTCGTTGTGCTCGATAAAGACGCGCACTTCGCCCTCTTCTTCCACGCGGTCCGCCAGGAAGCCTGATGCCCCACCCGTACGGGCGCGGCCTTCGATATCGTAGCGCACCACGCCGACGGTAACATGCACTTCACTCTCCACTTCGGCTTGCGAAGAGGCGATGGAGTACAGGCGCGGTGTCAGCGGACGCAGCAGACCGATCAGCGCATCGGCATCCAGCTGAGCCGGAGAGAAGCGCACCATATCGACAATCGGCGTCGTCGCGGCGTAATGCTGCAGCTTCGCTTTATCGCCCACCAGCGGCAGCAGGGATTCGCTGCGCGTCAAGGTGGCATAGTTTTCGACGATATTCGGGGTGTTCACCGTCAGTTCGAAATGCCACTGCAGCGCCTCTGAAAGCGGCTGGGTTTTGCCGTCAACGGTGACAGGCTCGTCGCCTTTCAGCCACAGCAGCTCAACCAGTTCTTTCACCAGCGCCGGATCGTTCTGATACCAGATACCCAGCGCATCGCCCGGCTGATAGCGCAGGCCCGAGTCGCCCAGATCAATTTCGATATGGCGGACATCTTTTTCTGAATCGCGGCCGGTAATTTTCTGGTTCACCGACAGGCTCGCCGTCAGTGGAGCCTCTTTGGTGTACGGGCTGGTGTGGATGTCGTTAACAGCACCCGTCGCGGTGAACGCGGCCTGCGCCGACGTCTCTTTCGGCACACGCGCTTTTAACACCTCAACGATGCGTGCACGCCATTCGGCGGCGGCGGCCTGGTATTCGACATCCGCGTCAACGCGGTCCAGCAGGCGCTCCGCGCCCAACTCCGCCAGCTTGCTGTCGAAGTCTTTACCGGACTGGCAGAAGAATTCATAGGAGGTATCGCCCAGGCCAAACACGGCAAACGCCGTGCCATCCAGCTTCGGCGCTTTTTTCGAGAACAGGAACTTGTGCAGGGCCACCGCTTCTTCAGCGGGTTCACCTTCACCCTGCGTAGAGGCAACCACCACCAGCAGTTTTTCTGACGCGATTTGTTTGAATTTATAATCCCCGGCGTTGACCAGGTTCACGTTCAGTTTGGCGGCCAGCAGGTCGTCACGCAGCGCCTCGGCCACGCGGCGGGCATTGCCCGTCTGCGAGGCGGAAATCAGGGTAATGGCCGGAATTTCAACGGCCGTTACCGGTGCACCCGCCACAGCGCCAGGCTGCTGATTGAGCATTCCCCAGAAATAACCGGAGACCCAGGCAAGCTGAGTGGGAGAAAAATCAGAGGTGGCAGCCTGAAGGCGCGCCAGTTGCTCCGGGTTCAGGGGAAGCAAATTTGAAGGTGGGGCCTGTGTTGTCATGCGTCGTTATGTTCCAGTAGCCAAGCGGACTTTAAGCGAATAAATCCAAACTGAAGATAAGGTTAACGGCGAGGATAATAACAATTAAAGAAGGGATGGAAATAATAAATAACCAAATGGACTAACCTGTTTTGGTTGTCATGCTTAGCGATAAAACCGATTAAATAACATTATGAAATAAAAGAACAAATAGCGATAAACACCCTGAATACGAGGCGGTTGCCGCTCAGAGCCGTTTTAGTTAATGCTAAAAATTGTGCTTTCCGGTACTATGCGGCGGTTTTTTCCGCATTACTGAGAGCGATCATGTCCACCACACTGTTTAAAGATTTCACCTTCGAAGCCGCCCACCACCTTCCGCATGTCCCAGAAGGACATAAATGTGGCCGTCTGCACGGGCATTCGTTCATGGTGCGTCTTGAGATCACCGGTGAAGTTGATCCGCATACCGGTTGGATCATGGATTTTGCCGAGCTGAAGGCGGCGTTTAAGCCGACCTACGATCGTCTGGATCACTACTACCTGAATGAGATCCCGGGCCTTGAAAACCCGACCAGTGAAGTGCTGGCAAAATGGATTTGGGATCAGATGAAGCCGCTGGTACCGCTGCTGAGCGCGGTGATGATCAAAGAGACCTGCACGGCAGGCTGCGTGTATCGCGGAGAATGATGCTTGCCGGGTGGCGCTGACGCTTGCCCGGCCTACAAGAGCATCGAGCCATAGGCCCGGTAAGCGCTCGCGCCACCGGGCTTTTTTTATGCAATATTCAGATACTTGTGCGTCTGCATCGACAGGCGCCAGTTGCGCGCAATGCAGGTTTCAATGCACAGGCGCGTCGCATCATCTTTCTGGCTGATCGGCTGAAGCGCAATGACGCGCTGCTTTTCATCTGTCAGCGTGGCCAGCAGTTCATCCAGCGCTTCGATATCACGCACGCGCCCTACCGGGTGCTTAATCTCATCCGCGCGTTCCAGCGCCTGAGACAGCACGTCATACCCGCCGCGCATATTCACTTTTGGCGATACCGTCACCCAGGTCGTGTGTGAACAGCGCACTTCATGGGTGCCGCTGGTTTCAATCTGGCAGCTGTAGCCGTTCTTTTCGAGCAGCTCGGTCAGCGGAGTCAGATCGTGGATGCAGGGTTCACCGCCGGTGATCACAACGTGGCGCGCCGTCCAGCCCTGACGACCAATAATGGCCAGCAGATCTTCGGAACTGCCCGCGCCCCACTTATCGCTCTCTTTGGTTTTCGCCAGAATGCTAAACAGCGACACTTCCCGATCTGCGAGCTTATCCCACGTATGTTTGGTATCACACCAGGCACAGCCAACCGGGCACCCCTGTAAACGAATGAAAATAGCGGGAACGCCGGTAAAGTAACCCTCGCCTTGCAGGGTCTGGAACATCTCGTTAATCGGGTACTGCATAGTCATCTCAGTAAAGGGGATAAACGATAAGTATCGCAGATCCCCGCCGGATGGTCATGCTCCATCGGTGCTTTGCGCGCCAATCGCCGCCATAAACCGTTCCGTGATTTGCTGTGGGCGGGTGATCGCACCGCCGACGACGACCGTATGCGCGCCCAGCGCCAGGCATCTGGCCGCGCGTTCAGGCGTATCCACGTTGCCTTCGGCAACCACGGGAACCGTCACGGCCGCCAGCACCGCTTTCAGGAACGTGCAGTCGTTGTCAGGCAATGTATGACCCTCGGTTTCCGCCGTGTAGCCGTAAAGCGTGGTGCCGACGCAGTCAAAGCCCAGCGCCTGCGCCGTCACGGCTTCGTCCACGGAGGCGATATCCGCCATCAGCAGCACCGCGGGATAGCGTGAGCGGATGCGCGAGACCAGCGTTTCCAGGGATTCTCCGCCGGGACGCTCCCGCGCCGTCGCATCAAGCGCAATGATTTCCGGAGAGACGGTCATGAGCTCATCCACCTCTTTCATCGTGGCGGTGATAAACACCTCGCTTTCCGGGTAATCCCGTTTGATGATGCCGATGACCGGCAAAGAGACCTGCTGCTTAATGGCCTCGATATCTACCACGCTGTTGGCACGAATGGCAGCGGCCCCGCCCTGCGCCGCCGCCAGCGCCATCCGCGACATAATAAACGGGCTATGCAGCGGTTCATTCTCCAGCGCCTGACAGGAGACGACCAGTTTTCCCTTCAGGTTATCCAGTACAGTTTTCATTACGATAAGATCTCTTCCACTTCGTTTTTGATAATCGTGACATGCGGGCCATAAATGACCTGAACACCGTTACCGCGCACGATAACGCCGCGCGCCCCGGTGGCTTTCAGCGCCGCGTCATTCACCTTGCTGCCGTCCTTCACCGTGACGCGAAGACGCGTGGCGCAGCAGTCCACCTCGTCCAGATTGTCTTTTCCGCCCAATCCGGCGATTACCGCAACGGCGCGCTCGCTCTGCGAGAAGGTCACTTCATTGGTCATCGCCTCCTTTTCCCGACCCGGCGTAGCAAAATCAAAGCGGTTAATCAGATAGCGGAAGGTGAAGTAGTAAAGGAAGAACCACGGCACGCCGACCAGCGGAACGAACATCCAGTTGGTTTTGGCCTCCCCCTGCAAAATGCCGAACAGCACGAAGTCGATAAAACCGCCGGAGAAGGTTTGCCCGATGGTGATATGCAGCATGTGTGCAAGCATGAACGCCAGCCCGTCAAACAGCGCATGAATGACGTAAAGCACCGGTGCAATAAACAGGAACGAGAATTCGATAGGCTCGGTAATCCCGGTCAGGAACGAGGTTAACGCGGCAGAAAGCAGCAGTCCGGCAACGCGCTTTTTGTTCTCGGGTTTTGCCGTGTGGTACATCGCCAGGCACGCGCCGAGCAGGCCAAACATCATCGTAATAAAGCGCCCGGACATGAAGCGTGACGTGCCTTCGTAAAACTGACGCGTGGTAGGATCGGCCAGTTGGGCGAAGAAGATCCGCTGCGTGCCTTCCACCAGATGACCGTTGACGATTTCACTGCCGCCAAGCGCGGTGGTCCAGAATGGCAGATAGAAGATGTGGTGCAAACCAAACGGGCCCAGCATGCGGAGAATAAAGCCGTACAGCAGGGTGCCCAGATAGCCGGTGGCATCCACCAGCCCGCCCAGACCAAAAATCAGCTTCTGGAAATGCGGCCAGACCACGGTCATGAGCGCACCGACGAGGATCGCCGCCAGGGAGCTGATAATAGGAACAAAGCGCGAGCCGCCAAAGAACCCGAGGAACTGCGGAAGCGCTATTTTATTAAACCGATGATGGAGCGTGCAGGTCACCAGACCAATCACCACGCCGCCAAACACACCGGTTTCCAGCGTCTGAATGCCCAGCGTCATGCCCTGCCCCACGGCGCCCGGGTTGTCGTGCGCCAGTTTGCCAGTGAGGATCAGCAGCGCGTTAATGGTGGCATTCATCACCAGAAACGCGAGTAATGCCGCCAGCCCGGCCGTACCCTTATCGCTTTTTGCCAGCCCTACGGCCACCCCAACGGCAAACAGCACCGAGAGGTTCGCAAACACGATGGATCCTGCGCTGCTCATGATGGTGAAAATGGCCTGAAGCCAGCCCACATCTAAAAACGGATAAGCCGCCAGCGTATTGGGATTCGATAACGCGCCGCCTATCCCCAGCAGCAGACCCGCCGCAGGCAACACGGCAATCGGCAACATAAAGGATTTGCCAAAGCGCTGCGCTTTTTCAAACCATCCCCCTGAAGAAGCCCCACTGAATATTTGCATCATTTTTTCATCCCCCATTAAACGATGAAAATTTTTACCATATAAATATTTAATAGTGAAAATTATCATCAAAAACCAGGACGACGATCATACTTTTTCAAAATGACTGGCATCTTTCCCCCGCTTTCCGCCACACTAGTCGCAGAGAAACGCATAAAGGATCGAGCATGTCAGACCATGAAAACCTGCTGCTGAAGCTACGCCAGGAGGCTTCCGGGTACAGCCCAACACAACAAAAACTCGGTGAATTTGTCCTCAGCGATCCTGCCCGGGTGCTCTACCTGACGATCACCGAGCTGGCGCGCGAGAGCCACACCAGCGAGGCCAGCGTCACGCGTCTTTGCCGCACGCTGGGCTGCAAAGGCTATAACGAATTTAAAATGGCGCTTGCGCTGGATATTCAGCAGGGCCAGCCCGCGCGTCAGGCGGGAGATGAGATTGATAACGTCGTGGATGAGTCGGTGCAGGCTTTGCAGGATACCGCCAGACTCCTCGACCGCACGCTGCTTGAAAAGGCGGCGCTGGCGCTGCACCAGGCGCAGTCGGTGCAGATTTATGGCGTTGCGGCCAGCGCGATCCTCGGGGAGTATCTGCACTACAAGCTGTTGCGTCTGGGCAAACCCGCACAGCTGTTTAGCGATATGCACCGCGCGGCCATGAATGCGACAACGCTTTCGAAAGAGACGCTGGTTGTGGCCATCTCCAGTTCGGGTTCAACGCGGGATTTACTCCACGTGGTGAAGCTTGCCCGCAAGCGCGGCGTTAAAGTTCTGGCACTCAGCAATACGCCCCGCAGCCCGCTGGCGTCCCTGAGCGACATGCTGCTGGTGGCTGCCAAACCAGAGGGCCCCCTTAGCGCAGGCGCACTCAATGCTAAGGTTGGGGTGATGCTGCTGGTCGAGCTGCTGACCACGTCCATGATTGCGCTGGATGGTCATTACGGCGACGTTAGCCAACAAACAGCCAGCGCTACGCTTCCTCTGTTACTCTAAAAATCCTTCGCAGGCTAAATAAAATAGCCTGCAATTTATGCCGTATGATTTTAGTTAAGTGGCGTTTAAATCATTTATTTGATAAATGTTTGGTGTAACAAATTATTATATTTATTACATTTTGAATTAAGTTCACCGTTCGGGAGCACCTCTATAAAAAACATTAAATTCAATAAGTTAAAATTTAAATTTTAATAGAGTGAATTTTTACCCTTCCGCTAATGTCCAAAATATCCGCCCGATTTCCTTTCCTTAAAATAAGCTTAAGATGCAGTCGGTTTCGGCGATTTATTATTTAAATGCCGTTTACTTTTGCGCGCCTACAATCCGCCTCATCAATCATAATGAGACGGTATTAATGAAGATGTTATTGATTACAGGCGTGACCGGATTTCTGGGCGGTGCAGTTCTTGAAAAAATCCTGACCAACGATCAATCCGTAGAACTCCTTTTGCTCGCGCGTGCCGGCGATCCGCAGAGCGGGCTGGAGCGCGTGCTGGAGAATATGCGCAAGTTCAACGTTCCTGAGGACAAACTGGCCTCCCTGACGGTGGATAATATCCTGATTGGCGACCTCAGCCAGCCTGAAGCCTTCCTGAACGATCCCCGTCTGGATCGGGTCACGCATGTGGTGAACTGTGCGGCCGTCGCCTCATTTGGTAACAACCCGCTGATCTGGAAGGTCAACGTTGAAGGTACGCTCGCACTGGCGCGCCGTATGGAGCAGGTCACAGGACTGCAGCGTTTCCTCCACGTCGGCACCGCGATGTCATGCACGCCGGAGCAGGATTCCCTGGTCGCCGAAAGCGCTGAATTCAGAGAGAATGCTGAACACCTGGTGGAATACACGTTTTCGAAGTCAACCATCGAACAGCTGATGCGCCAGGAGTGTCCGAACCTGCCGCTGCTCATCGCTCGTCCGTCCATCGTCGTCGGCCATACCCGTCACGGCTGCACACCGTCGAGCAGCATTTTCTGGGTCTTTAGCATGGGCCTGATGCTGCAAAAATTTATGTGCTCAATGGAAGACCGGATCGACGTTGTTCCGGTGGATTATTGCGCCGACGCGATGTTAATGCTGCTCAACAGCAACGCGCGTCCGGGAGAAGTGGTACACATTTCTGCGGGAGAAGAGAACAGCGTTCGCTTTGCGGATATCGATCAGGCAATGGCGCAGGCGCTGGAGAAAGCCCCCGTCGGTGATAAGTATGCGCAGGTCAGCTACGAAACGCTGGTCAGAATGCGTCGCGAGCTGAAACATATTTTTGGGCCGTGCAACGAACGTCTGATGCTGAAAGCCATGCGGTTATACGGTGCGTTTGCCACGCTTAACGTGCGCTTCAGCAACGATAAGCTGCTGAGCATGGGGATGCCGAAGCCACCCCGGTTTACGGATTATATCGCCCGCTGCGTGCAAACCACTCAGGGGCTGACCATTCCGGAGCAGATGGCGGTTGATTTTAAATAGCCCAAAAAAAATGCCAGTCATTCGACTGGCATTTTCGTTTTAAGGCTTAGGCTATTATGCCTGGCCTTTGATCTCTTTACGACCGTTGTATGGTGCTTTTTCGCCCAGCGCTTCTTCGATACGAATCAGCTGGTTGTATTTAGCAACACGGTCAGAACGGCTCATAGAACCAGTTTTGATCTGGCCTGCAGCGGTACCCACAGCCAGGTCGGCAATGGTAGCGTCTTCAGTTTCGCCAGAACGGTGAGAGATAACAGCGGTGTAGCCAGCGTCTTTCGCCATTTTGATCGCAGCCAGAGTTTCGGTCAGAGAACCGATCTGGTTGAATTTGATCAGGATGGAGTTAACGATGCCTTTCTCGATGCCTTCTTTCAGGATCTTGGTGTTGGTTACGAACAGGTCGTCACCAACCAGCTGGATTTTGTCGCCCAGTACTTTAGTCTGGTATGCGAAGCCAGCCCAGTCAGACTCGTCCAGACCGTCTTCGATAGACACGATTGGGTACTGTTTGGTCAGGTCTTCCAGGAAGTGAGTGAACTCTTCGGAGGTGAACGCTTTGTTGCCTTCGCCAGCCAGAACGTATTTACCGTCTTTGTAGAATTCAGATGCTGCACAGTCCATCGCCAGGGTGATGTCTTTGCCCAGCTCGTAGCCTGCAGCTTTTACTGCTTCTGCGATAACAGCCAGTGCTTCTGCGTTAGAACCCAGGTTTGGCGCATAGCCACCTTCGTCACCCACAGCCGTGTTCATACCTTTGGCTTTCAGAACTTTAGCCAGGTTGTGGAACACTTCAGAACCCATACGTACCGCTTCTTTCAGGGATTTCGCGCCAACTGGCTGAATCATGAATTCCTGAATATCAACGTTGTTGTCTGCGTGCTCACCACCGTTGATGATGTTCATCATTGGTACAGGCATGGAGTATTTGCCTGGGGTGCCGTTCAGTTCAGCGATGTGCTCGAACAGTGGCATACCTTTAGCAGCCGCAGCCGCTTTGGCGTTCGCCAGGGAAACTGCCAGGATTGCGTTCGCACCGAAGTTAGATTTGTTTTCAGTACCGTCCAGATCGATCATGATCTTGTCGATGCCAGCCTGGTCTTTGGCGTCTTTGCCAATGATTGCCTGAGCAATAGGACCGTTTACAGCGCCAACCGCTTTCAGTACGCCTTTACCCAGGAAGCGAGATTTGTCGCCATCGCGCAGTTCCAGCGCTTCGCGGGAACCGGTAGAAGCACCTGATGGAGCAGCAGCCATACCAACGAAACCACCTTCCAGGTGAACTTCGGCTTCAACGGTCGGGTTACCACGGGAGTCGATGATTTCACGACCGATGACTTTAACGATTTTGGACATTAGATTTTCCTCAGTACAAGTTAAACTAAAACTCCAGACAAACAACGCGTACCAAAGGTACGCGTTGCCGTTCTAACTTTTTTTACTTCGCCTGACGCTTCTGGTAGTCGCTGGCGGCCTTCACGAAGCCTGCAAACAGCGGATGCCCGTCGCGTGGCGTTGAAGTAAATTCCGGGTGGAACTGGCAGGCGACAAACCACGGATGGTTTGGCACTTCAATGATCTCGACTAACTGATCATCCCCGGAGCGTCCCGCAACACGCAGGCCCGCGGCTTCAATAGGTTTCAACAACATGTTGTTGACTTCATAGCGGTGACGATGGCGCTCGGTGATGACCGGCTCGCCATACAGCTTGCGAACCACGCTATCGTCAGTCAGCTGGCAGGCCTGTGCGCCAAGACGCATGGTGCCACCCAGATCGCTCTTCTCGGTACGGACTTCGACGTTACCTTCTTCGTCACGCCATTCAGTGATAAGCGCCACCACAGGGTACTTACAGTCTGGCACAAATTCCGTAGAGTTCGCGTTTTCCATTCCCGCTACGTTGCGCGCAAATTCGATCAGCGCAACCTGCATACCCAGGCAGATGCCGAGGTATGGAATATTGTTTTCACGCGCATAGCGCGCGGTGGCGATCTTGCCTTCTACACCACGGTAGCCGAAGCCGCCAGGGATAAGGATAGCATCCAGATCTTTCAGGATTTCAACGCCACGCGTTTCAACATCCTGCGAATCAATCAGCTTGATGTTCACAGAGACACGGTTCTTCAGACCACCGTGTTTCAGCGCTTCGATCACTGACTTATAGGCATCCGGCAGTTCAATGTACTTGCCGACCATACCGATAGTCACTTCGCCTGCCGGATTGGCTTCTTCATAAATAACCTGTTCCCATTCAGACAGGTTAGCTTCCGGACAGTTCAAGCTGAATCGTTTACAAATATAATCGTCCAGGCCCTGCGATTTCAACAGGCCCGGGATTTTATAAATGGAATCGACATCTTTCATTGAAATAACGGCTTTTTCAGGCACGTTACAGAACAATGCAATTTTCGCACGTTCGTTCGCCGGCACCGCGCGATCGGAGCGGCAAACCAGGATGTCTGGCTGAATACCAATGGAGAGCAGCTCTTTAACAGAGTGCTGAGTCGGTTTGGTTTTCACTTCACCTGCAGCGGCCATGTACGGCACCAGGGTCAGGTGCATGAACAGCGCGTGTTCACGGCCAATATCTACCGCCAGCTGACGAATCGCTTCCAGGAATGGCAGAGATTCGATATCACCCACGGTACCGCCGATTTCAACCAGCACCACGTCGTGGCCTTCGCCACCCGCAACAATGCGTTCTTTGATGGCGTTAGTGATGTGCGGGATAACCTGAACGGTGGCACCCAGATAATCACCACGGCGCTCTTTACGCAGAACGTCGGAGTAGATGCGGCCAGTCGTGAAGTTGTTACGACGGGTCATTTTGGTGCGGATGAAACGCTCGTAGTGGCCAAGATCCAGATCGGTTTCAGCGCCGTCTTCAGTAACGAACACTTCCCCGTGTTGGATTGGGCTCATGGTGCCTGGATCGACGTTGATGTACGGATCCAGTTTCATCATGGTCACATTGAGGCCACGGGCTTCAAGAATGGCTGCGAGGGAGGCTGCGGCAATGCCTTTACCCAGAGAGGATACGACCCCGCCGGTCACAAAAATATAGTTCGTTGTCATGCTGAACCTGAGAAGTTAGGGTGAAACGATGGAATAACCAGGACGGGAAAGTAGTATACCCGAACACGGCGAGCGCCACAAACTTTCATTCTCCGTCTCCATTCCAGGCCATGACAAACATAAGGAGTGAGAAAATAGCCCCTTTTGGGTAAATGTTTTTGACGCAAATCAAGCGCTTGTCATTTAAAAAATCACACAAATTGCGCTTGATCGCAAAATTTCGTTAGAGATCAGTTTCCTGGCGCTTTACTTCCTGCCAGACTTCTTCCATCGCTTCGAGGTCAATACCGCTCATTTCCAGGCCGCGCGAAGCGACAATCCGCTCAACTTCGCGAAAGCGGCGTTCGAATTTAATGTTGGCTTTTTGCAGCGCCGTTTCCGCTTTTACACCCAGGTGGCGAGAAAGATTGACGGTCGCAAACAGCAGGTCGCCCATCTCTTCCTCAAGCTTTGCTTCATCCACCACCGCCTGCTGCGCTTCGTGCATGACTTCATCAATCTCTTCGTGCACTTTATCCAGCACCGGGCCGAGGGAGGTCCAGTCAAAACCGACGGCGGAGCAGCGTTTCTGGATTTTATGCGCGCGCATCAGCGCGGGCAGGCTCAGCGGAATATCATCCAGCGCCGAGTGCTGAGATTTTTCCGCCCGCTCGGCGCTTTTGATCTGCTCCCAGCGGGCCAGCACCTCGGCGCTGTTCCCTGCGGTGGCATCGCCAAAAATATGGGGATGACGGCGCTCAAGCTTGTCGCTGATGGCAGCGCAGATATCGTCAAAGTTAAAGCGCCCTTCTTCCTGCGCCATCTGCGCGTAGAACACCACCTGGAACAGCAGATCGCCCAGTTCACCGCGAAGGTCGTCAAAATCTTCACGGGAAATGGCGTCCAGCACCTCGTAGGTCTCTTCAAGGGTGTACGGGGCGATGGTGGCGAAAGTCTGCTCTTTGTCCCACGGGCAGCCGTTTTCCGGGTCGCGCAGGCGTTTCATGATGCCGAGCAGGCGGTCGATTTGAGTCATAGTACTGTCCTGATGAAAAAATGCCGGGTGCGGCGTTGCCTTACCCGGCCTACGTAAGAGGATGTTTAGCCGCCGTGCAGACGACGCGCGTCAATCACATCCGGCACCTGGTTCAGCTTGCCGAGCACGCGGCCCAGCACCTGCAGGTTGTAGATTTCGATGGTCATATCGATGGTGGCAAGCTGCTCGCGGGTATCGCTGCGGCTGGCGACGCCCAGCACGTTGACCTTCTCGTTGGCGAGAATGGTCGTGATGTCGCGCAGCAGGCCGCTGCGGTCATTGGCGGTAACGCGCACCACCAGCGAGTAGCCGGCAGAATAGCTCTCACCCCAGACCGCTTCCACGATGCGCTCCGGCGCATGCGACTGAAGCTCGGCAAGCTGGTCGCAGTCGGAACGGTGAATCGAAATCCCGCGCCCCTGGGTGATAAAGCCGACGATATCGTCGCCCGGAATAGGCTGGCAGCAGCGGGCAATGTGGTGCATCAGATTGCCCACGCCCTCGACCACCACGCGGCCATTGTCTTTGCTGCGCTGCTGCGGCGCGTAGGTTTTTTGCTGCAGCTGCTTCAGCGCCGCCGCGTCCTGCTCTGCCGCGCTTGGCTTATTGAACTGCGCCTGCAGGAAGTTCACCATCTGATTCAGACGGATATCACCGCCGCCAATCGCCGCTAACAGCTCGTCAAGCTCGTTGAAGTTGTAGCGCGGCAGCAGGAATTTCTCCGCCTCTTTCAGGCTTATCCCGATATGCTCCAGCTCGTCGTCGAGGATCTGACGACCAGCAAGGATGTTCTTGTCACGATCCTGTTTACGGAACCAGGCGTGAATTTTCGAGCGCCCGCGGCTGGTGGTGACGTAGCCTAGGTTCGGGTTAAGCCAGTCCCGGCTCGGGTTGGGCTGCTTCTGGGTAATGATTTCAATCTGGTCACCCATCTGCAATTGATAGGTGAACGGTACGATTCGTCCGCCGATTTTCGCCCCGATGCAGCGGTGTCCCACATCGCTGTGGATGTGGTAGGCAAAATCGAGCGGCGTAGAGCCCGCAGGCAGGTCGACAACGTCCCCTTTCGGGGTAAAGACATAGACGCGGTCATCAAAGACCTGGCTGCGCACTTCGTCGAGCATCTCGCCGGAATCGGCCATCTCTTCCTGCCACGCAATCAGCTTGCGCAGCCAGGCAATGCGGTCTTCATGTCCTGAACGCGCCCCGCCGGACGTACCTTCTTTGTATTTCCAGTGCGCGGCGACACCCAGCTCGGCGTCCTCGTGCATCTGTTTGGTGCGGATCTGAATCTCGACCGTTTTGCCGCCTGGGCCAAGCACCACGGTATGAATAGACTGATAGCCGTTCGGTTTGGGGTTGGCGACATAGTCATCGAACTCATCGGGCAGATGACGGAAGTGAGTGTGCACTATCCCCAGCGCGGCGTAGCAGTCCTGCAGACGCTCCGCCACGATACGCACGGCGCGCACGTCAAACAGCTCGTCAAAGGCGAGGTGTTTCTTCTGCATTTTGCGCCAGATGCTGTAGATATGCTTAGGCCGACCGTAGACTTCGGCGCGCACATTCTCTTCTTTCATCGACTGGCGCAAGCCACCGACAAATTCCTCGATATAGTGCTCGCGGTCGATGCGGCGCTCGTGCAGGAGTTTGGCAATACGTTTATATTCCGCCGGGTGCAGATAGCGGAAGCAGTAATCTTCCAGCTCCCATTTCAGCTGACCAATCCCTAAGCGGTTCGCCAGCGGCGCATAGATGTTTGTACACTCTTTGGCGGCGAGCACGCGCTCGTCTTCCGGCGCATCCTTCACCTCACGCAGGTGGGCAATACGCTCGGCCAGCTTGATGACCACGCAGCGGAAATCATCCACCATGGCCAGCAGCATCCGGCGAACGTTATCAACCTGTTCTGAGGAGACGGAATCGGTGTGCGCGGCTTTGAGCTGGCGGATGGCCGCCATATCGCGCACGCCGTGGATCAGCGCGACGACGGATTTCCCGACGCTGTCGCGCAGCACGTCTTCGCTGACCACGTCCGCATCCGCGAGGGGGAACAGCAGCGCGGCCTGCAGCGTTTCGATGTCCATGTTCAGCATGGACAGGATTTCAACCATCTCCACGCCGCGCCACAGGAGAAGATCGGCGTCGGGATGCCCCTGCGTGGTGCGCAGACAATAGGCCCAGGTTTCGGTTAAGCGTTCACACGACTGCTGGCTGGAAATTCCCAGACTTGCGATCCATTTTTGTGGGTCAAACTCCCCAGCTTTATTGAGATGTGCACTTCTTACCGCAACCATTGTCCTCTCCTTTAGGGACCAGGGCCTGTCGAAGTCGACAAGCCAAACAAATTAGATGTGCTCGAACAACACCATCGATTCCAGATGACCAGTGTGCGGGAACATGTCCAGCATTGCCAGACGCTGAATCTGGTAACCCGCGCTAATTAATGCCTCACTGTCCCGGGCAAGCGTTGCCGGGTTACAGGAAACATAGACCACACGCTTTGGCGCGAGTTTAATAATATGTGCCATCACACCCGGGGCACCGGCACGCGCCGGGTCAAGCAGGATTTTATCAAAGCCCTGTTTTGCCCACGGCTGTTGGGTGACATCTTCCTCAAGATTTTGATGAAAGAATGTCACATTTTGCAAGCCGTTCTGCTGTGCGTTCTCCAGCCCTTTCGCCACCAGCGCCTCAACGCCTTCCACGCCGACGACGCTGGCCGCTTTTCGCGCCAGCGGCAGCGTGAAGTTGCCCATTCCGCAGAACAGATCGAGCACCCGATCGCTTTTCTGAACATCCAGCCACGCCAGCGCTTTCTCAACCATCTGCTGGTTAACACCGTCATTCACCTGAATGAAATCCCGCGGGCTGAACGTTAAGCGTAGTCCGTTTGACGCATACCAGGGCACCTCACCGGTAACCTGCTCAAGTATCTCGCTTTGTGGTGCAAGGAAAAGCGCCAGGTCGTGTGAATGCGAAAAGCGTTCCAGTTTTTCGCGATCTTTTTTCGACAACGGCGCGGTATGGCGCAGGACCATCAGCGGTCCATTGTTGGCCATGACCAGTTCGACATGCCCGAGATGGCGAATGCCGTCCAGCCCGGAGAGGCAGGTGCGCACATCCGGAAGCAATGCCTCAAGATGGGGCACCAAAATGGGGCACTGCTTCACATCAACGATGTCGCTGGAGCCGGCCTTGCGAAACCCCATCTCCAGCCGCTCAGTTTTTGGCTGATAGCTGAGGCTCAGGCGCGCGCGCCGACGATAGCCCCAGGGCTCATCGGCGAGAATTTCATTAACGTCATGTTTAAGCAGACGCGCCAGCGCGCGGCTTTTGCTTTTTTGCTGTAATTCTGTGCTCGCGTGCTGTTGCTGGCAGCCCCCACAAACGCCAAAATGTGGACAGCGGGGATTCACGCGCTCCGGACTATCGTTGAGGCGACGCTTAACCTGCCCGCGCGCGAACTGGCGTTTATCTTCCGTCAGCGTAATTTCTGCTCGTTCTGTTGGCAGTAAACCTGTTATAAACAGAGCCTTACCATTGTGACGTGCCACTCCCTGACCAAACGGATCAAGGTCCGTGGCTTCAACAGTGATGATTTGACGCGTCGTCACGCGTCGCTTTGCAGAGTAGAATTGCGCCATCGCCGAGATTTTTCTCACATAAACATAATTATCTTAATTGTCCCATAACGGAACGCCATGACCAACTACAGCCTGCGCGCGCGCATGATGATTTTGATCCTCGCCCCCACCGTTCTCATCGGTTTGCTGCTGAGTATCTTCTTTGTGGTGCACCGCTATAACGATTTGCAGCGACAGCTGGAGGATGCAGGCGCCAGCATTATCGAACCGCTTGCCGTTTCCAGCGAATACGGCATGAACCTGCAAAACCGCGAATCCATTGGGCAGTTAATCAGCGTACTCCACCGGCGCCACTCGGACATCGTACGCGCCATTTCCGTTTACGACGAACATAACCGCCTGTTTGTCACCTCGAATTTTCATCTCGATCCGGCGGCCCTGAAGATCCCGGACGGTACGCCGTTCCCGCGCCACCTCACCGTATTGCGGCGCGGCGATATCATGATCCTGCGCACGCCGATCGTGTCGGAAAGCTATTCACCCGATGAATCTGCACAATCCGACGCCAAATCCAGCAATAATATGCTGGGATATGTGGCGCTGGAGCTGGATCTCAAGTCGGTCCGGCTACAGCAGTATAAAGAGATCTTTATCTCTGGCGTGATGATGCTGTTCTGCATCGGCATTGCGCTGATCTTCGGCTGGCGCCTGATGCGCGACGTGACGGGCCCCATCCGCAACATGGTTAACACGGTTGACCGCATCCGCCGAGGACAGCTCGACAGCCGGGTGGAAGGGTTTATGCTGGGCGAGCTGGATATGCTGAAGAACGGTATCAACTCGATGGCCATGTCGCTGGCGGCGTACCACGAAGAGATGCAGCACAACGTTGACCAGGCGACGTCCGACCTGCGCGAAACGCTGGAGCAGATGGAGATCCAGAACGTTGAGCTGGATCTGGCGAAAAAGCGCGCTCAGGAAGCGGCGCGTATTAAGTCGGAATTCCTGGCCAATATGTCGCACGAGCTGCGTACGCCGCTCAACGGCGTGATCGGCTTCACCCGCCTGACCCTGAAAAGCGAGCTCAACCCGACTCAGCGCGATCACCTGCACACCATTGAACGCTCGGCCAACAACCTGCTGGCGATTATTAACGACGTGCTGGACTTCTCCAAGCTGGAAGCGGGCAAACTTATCCTGGAAAGTATTCCCTTCCCGCTTCGCAGTACGCTCGATGAGGTGGTGACGCTGCTCGCGCACTCGTCGCACGACAAAGGCCTTGAGCTGACGCTCAACATTAAAAACGACGTGCCGGATAACGTCATTGGCGATCCGCTGCGTCTGCAGCAGGTCATTACCAACCTTGTCGGGAATGCCATTAAATTCACCGAAAGCGGTAACATCGACATTCTGGTAGAAAAACGCTCGATCAGCAGCAATAAGGTGCAGATTGAAGTCCAGATCCGCGATACCGGCATCGGGATTCCGGAGCGCGACCAGTCGCGTCTGTTCCAGGCGTTCCGTCAGGCGGATGCCAGTATCTCCCGCCGTCATGGCGGCACCGGTCTGGGGCTGGTGATCACCCAGCGTCTGGTGAACGAGATGGGCGGCGATATCTCTTTCCACAGCCAGCCAAATCGCGGTTCAACCTTCTGGTTCCACATTAATCTGGACCTCAATCCGAACGTGCTGACCGATGGCCCAGTGACGGACTGCCTGAAAGGCAAACGTCTGGCCTACGTCGAACCTAACGCGGCGGCGGCGCAGTGTGCGCTCGACATCTTAAGCACCACGCCGCTGGAAGTGGTCTACAGCCCAACCTTCTCCGCTCTGGCCGTTGAGCATTACGACATCCTGCTGATGGGGATCCCGGTCACCTTCACCGGCGAGCTGACCATGCAGCAGGAGCGACTGGCGAAAGCCGCGTCGATGACCGACTACCTGCTGCTGGCGCTGCCTTGCCACGCGCAGCTCAATGCAGAAGAGTTGAAAAATGACGGGGCCGCCGCGTGTCTGCTGAAACCGCTCACCGCGACCCGCCTGCTGCCCGCGCTCACGGAGTATTGCCGTCTCAGCCAACATGCCCTCCCGATGATTGACGATGAGCAAAAATTGCCGATGAGCGTCATGGCGGTGGATGATAATCCGGCCAACCTGAAGCTCATTGGCGCATTGCTTGAAGACCAGGTTCAGCACGTTGAGCTGTGCACCAGCGGCGCGCAGGCGGTTGAACAGGCTAAGCAGATGCAGTTCGATTTAATCCTGATGGATATTCAGATGCCGGGCATGGATGGCATTCGGGCCTGCGAGCTGATCCACCAGCTGCCGCATCAGCAACAAACGCCAGTCATTGCAGTCACCGCACACGCAATGGCCGGTCAAAAAGAGAAGCTGCTGAGCGCCGGAATGAATGACTATCTGGCGAAGCCAATCGATGAAGAGAAACTTCATAACCTGCTGTTACGCTATAAGCCGGGTCATATTGGCGGGACGTATACGGTATCCAGCGAGCCGGTTGAAATAACCGTCAACCAGAACGCGACCCTTGACTGGCAGCTTGCTCTGCGCCAGGCGGCAGGTAAACCCGATCTGGCCCGCGAAATGCTGCAAATGCTGGTCGCGTTTCTGCCGGAAATTCGCAATAAGGTGGAAGAGCAGCTAGTGGGTGAAAACCCGGAAGATCTGCTGGAAGCAATCCACAAGCTGCACGGTAGCTGCGGGTACAGCGGCGTACCGCGGCTGAAAAACCTCTGCCAGCTGCTGGAGCAGCAGCTGCGTGCCGGTACGCCGGAATCGGAGCTTGAACCGGAGTTCCTGGAGCTGCTGGATGAAATGGATAACGTGACGCGGGAAGCGATGAAGGTGTTGGGGAGCTGAGGTTGAAGCCCGGTGGCGGCTTCGCCTTACCGGACCTACGATTGCGGGTGCGGGTGCGGCCTGATGCCCTCACCCCGCCCCTCTCCCACGGGGAGAGGGAGAACTACATCCCCTGCCCGACTTTCAGCACCGCCGCGATATTCCTTGCGGCCATCCTGACGTTCTCGCCGGCATTTTCCAGCGCGTCTTCCAGCGAGCAGATGGTGTAGATCACGCTAAACACCGCATCAATGCCGTGATCGTGAACCACACCAACGTCCGCCGTCAGGCTGCCTGCAATGCCGATGACGGGTTTGTTAAAGCGTTTTGCCACTTTCGCCACGCCCACCGGGACTTTGCCGTGGATCGTCTGGCTGTCGATGCGACCTTCTCCCGTGATCACCAGATCCGCATCGGCTACCTGATCGGCCAGGTGTAGCGCATCGGTCACGATCTCAATGCCCTGGCGCAGCTGCGCGCCGCAAAAGGCGTACAGCGCGGCCCCCATGCCACCCGCCGCGCCGCCGCCAGCAAGGTTAAGCACGTCGATATCCAGATCCCGGGCAATCACGCTCGCATAGTGCGCCAGCGCGTTGTCCAGGGTAACGATCATCTCGGGAGTGGCCCCCTTTTGCGGGCCAAATACGGCTGACGCGCCATCCTTTCCGGTAAGCGGATTCGTCACATCACAGGCGACTTCTATCCGGCATTCTGCCAGACGTCTGTCCAGCCCGCTCAGGTCGATACGCGCGAGTTTTTCCAGCTCGCCCCCGCCTTGCCCAAGAGGCTGTTCGCTGGCGTCGAGCAATCTAGCGCCCAGCGCCTGCACCATCCCTGCGCCGCCGTCATTGGTGGCGCTGCCGCCAATGCCAATGATGATATGCTTAACGCCCGCATCCAGCGCGTGACGAATCAGTTCGCCCGTGCCCCAGGAGGTGGTTTTCAGCGGATTACGCTGCGAAGGCGCAACCAGCTCCAGGCCGCTTGCCGCCGCCATTTCAATAAAGGCACTCTGCTCGTCACCGGATAAGCCATAAAACCCTTCCACGCGCTCACCCAGCGGGCCGGTCACCGGAACATGTACAATGCGTCCCTGCGTTGCCGCGATCATCGCCTCAACCGTCCCTTCGCCACCGTCCGCGACCGGCAGTTTGACGTAAACCGCCTCGGGAAAGATCTCGCGAAAACCACATTCTATCGCTGTCGCAACCTCAAGCGCACTCAAACTTTCCTTATACGAGTCCGGTGCGATAACAATTTTCATAAGCCATCCTTACGCATAGTCGTTACGTTAAGCATACACCACGTAAAAGACCGCCAATGGGAGCGGTCCCAATGCGTTTATCGTACCATGCACGGGCGTTTATTGTCGAATGTCCAGTCCGGGATCAGATACTGCATCGCCATCGCGTCGTCGCGCGCGCCCAGACCGTGTTTCTGATACAGCTCATGGGCCTTCATGACCTGATCCATATCCAGCTCAACCCCCAGCCCCGGGGTGGAAGGCACCTGCACCATGCCACCTTTGATCTCAAACGGCTGCTTAGTCAGACGCTGGTTACCTTCCTGCCAGATCCAGTGGGTGTCGATAGCGGTGATCGTGCCCGGCGCGGCGGCGGCGACGTGAGTGAACATAGCCAGAGAGATATCGAAGTGGTTGTTAGAGTGCGAGCCCCAGGTCAGGCCAAACTCATGGCACATCTGCGCCACGCGCACCGACCCCTGCATCGTCCAGAAGTGCGGGTCAGCCAGCGGAATATCAACAGACTGCAATGACAGGGTGTGTCCCATCTGACGCCAGTCGGTCGCAATCATATTGGTCGCAGTCGGCAGCCCCGTAGCGCGACGGAATTCCGCCATCACTTCACGTCCTGAGAAGCCTTGTTCAGCGCCGCAGGGATCTTCCGCATACGCCAGCACGCCTTTCAGCTGTTTACCGATCGCAATGGCCTCATTAAGCGACCATGCGCCGTTCGGATCCAGCGTCACGCGCGCTTGCGGGAAGCGTTTTGCCAGCGCGGTCACGGCTTCCGCCTCTTCCTCACCGGCCAGCACGCCGCCCTTCAGTTTGAAATCATTGAAGCCATATTTTTCATAAGCGGCTTCCGCCAGGCGCACCACCGCATCCGGAGTCATCGCCTCGTCGTGGCGGAGCCGGTACCAGTCGCATTGTTCGTCCGGCTGGTTCTGGTACGGCAACGGCGTCAGCTTGCGGTCGCCAACAAAGAACAGATAGCCCAGCATTTCCACTTCGCTGCGCTGCTGACCCTCGCCCAGCAGCGACGCAACGTTGACGCCCAGATGCTGACCCAGCAGATCCAACAGGGCGGATTCAATCCCGGTCACCACGTGAATGGTGGTGCGCAGATCGAAGGTCTGCAGGCCACGCCCACCGGCATCGCGATCGGCAAAGGTGTTGCGCACGGTGTTGAGGACATTTTTGTACTCACCCAGCGTTTTGCCCACCACCAGCGGAATGGCATCTTCCAGCGTCTGGCGGATCTTCTCCCCGCCCGGAATTTCGCCCACGCCCGTATGGCCGGAATTGTCTTTGATAATGACAATGTTGCGGGTAAAGAATGGCGCATGCGCGCCGCTCAGGTTCATCAACATGCTGTCATGGCCCGCAACCGGAACGATCTGCATGGCGGTAACTACAGGGGTAGAAAAAGTACTCATCGTTCAATCCTTTTATCAGTGACGTCCGAAAACAGGGCGCTTACGGTCAAATGTCCAGCCGGGAATAAGGTACTGCATCGGGCCCGCGTCGTTACGCGCGCCGCCCGGCAATTTTTTATACGCCTCATGGGCTTTATGGATCTGATCCCAGTCAATCTCCACGCCCAGGCCCGGCGCATCCGGTACGGCAATTTTGCCCTCTATGATTTCCAGCGGATTTTTCGTCAGGCGGGCTTCCCCTTCCTGCCAAATCCAGTGGGTGTCGATGGCGGTCGGGTTACCCGGCGCCGCCGCGCCAACGTGGGTAAACATCGCCAGCGAAATATCAAAGTGATTGTTCGAGTGACAGCCCCAGGTCAGCCCCCAGTCGTCGCACAGCTGCGCCACGCGCACTGCGCCTGAAAGCGTCCAGAAGTGCGGGTCCGCCAGCGGTATGTCGACGGCGTTCAGCATCACCGCGTGACCCATTTCGCGCCAGTTGGTGGCGATCATATTGGTCGCGACCGGCAGCCCGGTGGCGCGACGGAACTCAGCCATGACTTCACGGCCCGAAAAGCCCTGCTCCGCGCCGCAGGGGTCTTCCGCATAGGTCAGGACATCCCCCAGCCCTTTGCACAGGCTAATCGCTTCATCCAGCAGCCATGCGCCGTTGGGATCGACGGTGATCCGTGCATCCGGAAAGCGCTTTTTCAGCGCCCGGGCCGTGTCAATCTCCTGCTCGCCGGGCAGCACGCCGCCCTTCAGCTTGAAATCCTTAAAGCCGTAGCGATCCTGCGCCGCCTCGGCCAGCCGCACCACCGCGTCGCTGGAGAGCGCTTCCTGATGGCGCAGCTGATACCAGTCGTGGTCGCCCGCGGTTCGGGCCAGATAGGGGAGATCGGTTTTATTGCGATCGCCAACGTAGAACAGATAGCCCAGCACGGTGACCGCATCGCGCTGTTTACCGGGCCCCAGTAGCTCGCAGACCGGGACATTGAGCGCCTTACCCAGTAAATCGAGCAGGGCGGCCTCCAGGGCGGCGACCGCGTTGACGCGCAGTTCAAACGTCCAGGCACCTTTACCGAACGTCTCAAAGTCTGCCGACTGATTACCCTTATGCACCCGCTGAACCACCTTGTTCAGACGGGCCACTTCCTGGCCCACGACCTGCGGAATGGCATCGACCAGCGTCTGGTAAATCACCTCTCCGCCAGGGGCCTCGCCCACGCCGGTATTTCCTGCGCTGTCTTTCAGCACGACGATATTACGGGTAAACCAGGCGTTATGCGCACCGCCAATATTGAGCAGCATGCTGTCCTGCCCGGCCACCGGGATGACCTTCATCTCCGTGACGATTGGACTCGATTGCGTTGTCATCAGCCACGCTCCGCAACAGGTTTAAGTTCGACGCGTTTGATATCCCCCACCAGCACCAGGTAACTCAGCACCGCCACCAGCGCATGCACCCCTACGTAAATCAGCGCACCGTTGAACGATCCGGTGGTGCCGACGATGTAACCGATCGCGATGGGCGTAACAATCCCGGAGATGTTGCCGAACATGTTGAACAGACCGCCGCTCAGGCCGCTGATCTCTTTCGGGGCCGTATCCGCCATCACCGCCCAGCCCAGCGCGCCAATGCCTTTGCCGAAGAAGGCCATCGCCATAAATCCGATGATCATCCACTCGGCATTGACGTAGTTACAGAACACCATGGTCATGGAGAGCAACATGCCGAGCACGATAGGCGTTTTACGCGCGATGTTCAGTGACCCCGTGCGGCGCATCAGCCAGTCGGAAATCACCCCGCCGAGCACGCCCCCCACGAAACCGCAGATTGCCGGGACCGAGGCGACGAATCCCGCTTTCAGAATCGACATACCACGGGCCTGAACCAGGTATACCGGGAACCAGGTGATGAAAAAGTAGGTTAAGGCGTTAATACAGTACTGGCCCAGATAGATCCCGATCATCATGCGCGAGCCGACGAGCTGCCTGATCTGCGCCCATTTCTGGCTGAACGGGACTTTCGCCGTCGAGGATTTCTGATCCATATTGATCAGCGCGCCGCCTTCCGCGATGTACTCCAGCTCCTTTTTGTTCACGCCAGGGTGCTGGTTGGGTTCGTGGATCACTTTCAGCCAGATAAAGCTGATGATGATCCCGAGTCCGCCCATAAAGAAGAAGACGTGCGACCAGCCCACCTCATGCGTCAGCCAGCCCATGATTGGCGCGAAGATCACCGTTGCGAAGTACTGTGCGGAGTTGAAAATCGCCACCGCGGTTCCCCTCTCCTGCGCCGGGAACCAGGCCGCGACAATGCGGCTGTTGCCCGGGAAGGAAGGCGCTTCCGCTAAGCCAACCAGGAAGCGCAGCGTGAAGAGTGCCACGATAATGCCGAAGCCGCTGAAGATATCGACGAAGCCCTGCAGCAGGGTAAAGGCAGACCAGATAAAGATGGACCAGAAATAGACGCGTTTAGATCCAAAACGGTCCAGCAGCCAGCCGCCAGGAATTTGCCCGATGACGTAGGCCCATGAGAATGCGGAGAAAACGTAACCCATGCCCACGGGATCAAGGCCGATATCTTTTGCCATTTCCGAACCGGCAATCGACAGCGTGGCGCGGTCACCATAGTTAAAGGACGTGACGATAAACAGCATCACCACTATCCAGTAGCGGGCGTTGGTGCGCTTTTCAGCGCTGCTCGCCGCGTGGCTTAATGTACTCATTGTTGCACTCCTGAAACATAGCTTTCGCCAGGTTCATTCTGTACAGCACCGGTAGGGTAATCAGAATGAGATTTGTTTTGTCGTTTTGGTACGGCCTGAAGCCGTTTTATCGTGACCAGGAAAGTATATGAAGGAGTGACACCTTCTCTCACCGTGCAAAAACACAGTATTAAAGGGTGTGAGGGAGGTTGTTTAGGGCATAAGCCCAGAGGAGTGGAAGGTGGTTCACGGAAATGGCGTTTGGTGCGGAGTGTAATGCCGGGTGGCGGCTACGCCTGACCCGGCCTACCATTGGTATAGCGCAGGGTTATTTAAGCAGCGTTGCCCAGTGCTCGACCCATGGGTTTGATTCGCTTTCTGGCTCCGGGTGCTCACCCGCATCAATCAGCAGCATCTCGCCGACGCGCTGGGCGCTCTGCTCCTGCAGGAGCGCATCGAACTGCTTGCCGCCGCCGCAGAAGTTGGCGTAAGAGCTGTCGCCGAGGGCGATGATGCCGTAGTGTACATCTGGCTGATAGCCAAGCTGGTCTTTAATGCCCTGGAACAGCGGCACTATGCTGTCCGGCAGATCGCCCTGCCCGGTGGTGGAGGTCACCACCAGAATGTATTTGTCTTTATACTTTTCCCAGTCTGCCAGCTCCGGGTCTTCATAGACCGTGGCTTTATGGCCCTGGCTTACCAGAATCGCCTCAGCCTCTTCCGCGACCAGCAGCGAATTGCCGTACATTGTGCCGACAAAAATGCCTACTTCAGCCATGCTATTTTCCCATAATGAATGCGTTTACTGTTCATCCTGAACGTTGCCCGATACAAACTCAACCCTTTCATTTTCGGGGAGTTGTCCCAACCAGCCAAACTGTGACAGCGCCTGCATCCAGACGTCGTCCAGCCCCGCGCGGATAGTCAGCGGCTCGCCGGTAAACGGGTGCGTCATGCTGAGTTCGCTCGCGTGCAGCATCAGACGATGGCAGCCAAAGTGTTCGGCCGCGCTGCGGTTCTGGCGCAAATCACCGTGCTTGCTGTCGCCAATAATCGGGTGGCGCAGATGTGCAAGATGGCGTCGCAGCTGGTGCTTACGCCCGGTTTTGGGCAGAAGCTCAACCAGGCTGTAGCGCGTGGTCGGAAATTTGCTGGTGGCCACCGGCATTTCCGTCGTCGCCATGCCGCGATAATCCGTCACCGCAGGCTGCGGACCTTTGTCATCGCGGGCAAATTTATCGGCAATTTTGTCCAGTTCCTCCACCAGAGGGTAGTCCAGGGTGGCGGACTCGGTCAGCCAGCCACGCACGATCGCGTGGTAGCGCTTCTGGATCTGGTGTTGTTCAAACTGCTGCGCCAGCAGACGGCCAGCTTCGCTGGACAGCCCCATCAGCAGCACGCCGGAGGTCGGTCTGTCGAGACGATGGGCGGTAAAAACATGCTGACCAATCTGGTCGCGAACGGTCTGCATCACCACCACTTTCTCGTCGCGATCCAGCCAGCTGCGGTGCACCAGCCAGCCTGACGGTTTATTCACCGCCACCAGCCACTCGTCCTGATAGAGGATCTCAAGCGTCATGCATCTTCACCGGCAAACAGGGCATCCAGTTTTTCCAGTTCGACCAGCATCACGTCACGCGCAGGGTGCGTCGCCTCGAGCGCCATTTCATAGTAGGGAGAGACAGCAAACGCCTGCGGCAGCGGGTGACCCCCCTCAAGCAGGGCGTGCATGCGCGGAATTAACACCCACTGCAGCCACTCAAACGGGGCCAGCGTATCCAGGCAGAAGGGCTGGGTGCTCGCGAACGCTTCTGGCTGCGGCGCGGTCTCCTGCCACAGCTGATGTTGGCGCAAAAGGGCTTCGATGGCGTGCAACTGAGCACGAACGCTATCGTGTTGCGTCATAGTAACCTCAACTGAAAAAGTGAACGGCGCGCAGCATAGCATTGCGGAAGACAGAAATAAAAAAAGGGAGCACTGTAAAAACAGTGCTCCCGGTTCGTTCCGCAGCATTCCAGCTACAATTCGTGCTCCCTGCTCATCCGTGACAACTTTTCCTGAAGCCCGAAGGCCTGGTCATCCGTAAACCGATGCATCCTGCACACATCTTCCTGACGTGTTTGTTTCATCCTGAAACGTCCTGGCCTTCCAGACCCACCGACCATCCTGATCGGCTCTCGTTCTCCTTCCTGGAGGTGTCCCTTACGCATCCTGCGTAATCCACTTCGCTTCATCCTGAAGCCTTCCTGCAGCGCCATCCTGACGAGTCCTGAGTGAGATACGCCATCATCCTGATGTTCGTTTCTCGTGTCGGCGTCCTGTCGACGAAGATAGAATCCGCTATTCCGCTTCGTCTTACAACCCACCCTTTCGGGTGTGTAAGCCGTAAGAAATCCCTAAAAACGGTGCAACAAACCCGTAATCTATTGAAAAACAGAGTAATATTAATCTGAACTAAATGAGGTAATACTGAATGTTCCAGCGATCTCTCACAAACCTTGTAAGAGATCTCTCACACGCGCTATAGCATCATGGATTACAGAAGTGGCTCAAGTCGGGTGAGGAAATCCGCAAGAGAGGGGGCGAGAGTCTCGCGATTGCGGGTACCGATAGTCTCTTTAACCACTTCACCTGACAGGTTACAGACGGAGATAACGTCAAGTTCACTGTCCAGCGTGGCAATAAAGAGCGTCGGAGAAAGCTTAAGGCGCTTTTGCGTGACCAGATGACCAATCAGGTTTTCCTGAACACGCTGCAGATCGTCTTCGCTCCAGGTCTGCAACAGCGTCATCGTGATATCAGCAAAGCGCGCGGGCATATCCCCTGCGAACTGCGTGGTATAAAACGCATGAACCGCTGGTTGTACCACAATGTCCATTGCCCGTTCAACCGCATTTACATTTTGCTCGCCGGTATTGGGCTTCGGCTGCCAGATAACGTAATCCTCAAGCGAAGAGATAATGCACGGCGAGGGTACACCATATAAATCAGCACTTTGCGGCCACGAGCCCTGCTTTTCATGCCATGCGTCGCAATAGCGGGTCGTGAAGGTAGTGAGGGCATTTGCAGTTTCGATGTCCACCGATTTCTCTCTTCTTGTCAGACAGGATAAACTCAGCCCATAAGTGTACCTGTAAAGTGGCTATGAAACATGTCTTACGAAAATCATCAGGCGTTAACCGGCTTAACGCTGGGTAAATCGACCGATTACCGCGATACCTACGATGCAAGCCTGCTGCAGGGCGTACCGCGCAGCCTGAATCGCGATCCTCTGGGTCTGCATGCGGACGCATTGCCGTTTGTCGGCGGTGATATCTGGACGCTGTACGAACTCTCCTGGCTCAACGCCCGCGGTCTGCCGCAGGTGGCGGTGGGCCACGTTGAGCTGGATTACGCCAGCGTTAATCTCGTCGAGTCCAAAAGCTTTAAGCTGTATCTCAACAGTTTTAACCAGACAAAATTCAACAGCTGGGACGACGTTCAGCACACCCTGGAACGTGACTTAAGCGCCTGCGCGCAGGGTAAGGTAAGCGTTTCACTGTATCGCCTGCACGAGCTGGAAGGGCAGCCGGTCGCCCACTTCAACGGGACCTGCATCGACGATCAGGATATCGAGGTGGAGAATTATGAATTCAGCGCCGATTACCTCGAAAACGCGGCGAGCGGAAAGGTGGTCGAAGAGACGCTGGTCAGCCATCTGCTGAAATCCAACTGCCTGATCACCCACCAGCCGGACTGGGGCTCGGTGCAGATCCAGTACCGCGGCCCAAAAATCGACCGGGAAAAATTGCTGCGCTACCTGGTGTCGTTCCGCCATCACAACGAATTCCACGAGCAGTGCGTGGAGCGCATCTTTAGCGATATTCAGCGTTTTTGTCAGCCGGAGAAGCTGAGCGTTTACGCGCGCTACACCCGCCGCGGCGGTCTGGACATTAACCCGTGGCGCACCAACACCGATTTTGTGCCGGCGACGGGACGGCTGGTGCGTCAATAATATAAATATTTTCACAATATGCGCGGTATCTTCCGCGCTTTAGGTTGTGAAACGTCACGCGCCAGGGCTATTGTAATCAACAGGGAAAGACGATAATCGTCCCGTAAGGAGCTCACTTGATTACACATATTAGCCCGCTTGGCTCAATGGATATGTTGTCGCAGCTGGAAGTGGACATGCTTAAACGCACGGCCAGCAGCGATCTTTATCAACTGTTTCGTAACTGTTCACTTGCCGTACTGAACTCCGGAAGCCTGACAGATAACAGTAAAGAACTGCTGTCCCGCTTCGAAAGCTTTGATATCAACGTGCTGCGCCGCGAGCGTGGCGTGAAGCTCGAAGTCATCAACCCGCCGGAAGAGGCCTTTGTCGACGGGCGCATCATTCGTTCACTTCAGGCTAACCTGTTTGCCGTGCTGCGTGACATCCTGTTTGTTAACGGGCAGATCCACAACGCAGGCCGTTTCCAGCATCTCGACCTGGAAAGCTCAGTCCATATCACCAACCTGGTGTTCTCCATTTTGCGTAACGCCCGTGCCCTGCACGTGGGTGAAGCACCGAACATGGTCGTCTGCTGGGGCGGTCACTCCATTAACGAAACCGAATACCTTTATGCCCGTCGGGTGGGCACCCAGCTTGGCCTGCGCGAGCTGAATATCTGTACCGGCTGTGGTCCGGGTGCGATGGAAGCGCCAATGAAAGGTGCGGCGGTTGGGCACGCGCAGCAGCGTTATAAAGAGGGGCGTTTCATCGGCATGACCGAGCCGTCAATTATCGCCGCTGAGCCACCTAACCCGCTGGTTAACGAGCTGATTATCATGCCGGATATCGAGAAACGTCTTGAGGCGTTTGTCCGTATCGCCCACGGCATTATCATCTTCCCGGGCGGCGTCGGGACAGCGGAGGAGCTGCTCTACCTGCTGGGTATTCTGATGAACCCGGCCAACAAAGATCAGGTTCTGCCGCTGATCCTGACCGGGCCAAAAGAGAGCGCCGACTACTTCCGCGTGCTGGACGAGTTTATCGTGCACACGCTGGGTGAAGCCGCGCGTCGTCACTATCGCATCATCATCGACGATGCCGCAGAAGTGGCCCGCCAGATGAAGAAAGCAATGCCATTGGTGAAAGAAAACCGTCGCGATACCGGTGATGCGTACAGCTTTAACTGGTCAATCCGAATTGCGCCGGACCTGCAGATCCCGTTCGAGCCTTCACACGAGAACATGGCGAACCTGAAACTCTACCCGGATCAGCCGGTGGAAGTTCTGGCCGCCGATCTGCGTCGCGCCTTCTCCGGTATTGTGGCCGGCAACGTCAAAGAGGTGGGCATCCGCGCCATTGAACAGTACGGTCCGTACAAGATCCACGGCGATCCGGAGATGATGCGCCGCATGGATGACATGCTGCAGGGCTTTGTCGCCCAGCACCGCATGAAGCTGCCGGGTTCTGCCTATATTCCTTGCTACGAAATCTGCACCTGACGCTTAGCGATATCTCATCAAAGCCGGGTCGCCCTGTTGCGCGTCCCGGCTTTTTTTATTCCTGATGTAATTCATAGGCATCACTTATATCTTTTACAAAGTTGTCACATACGCAAACGATTACCTGCATTTCGCAACCGTAAATTATCAGCCTTAATCCAAATTACCTGCCAGAAAATACTAAAAACCCATTTCTTTACAGCGAAAGACACCTATATCACGGGGCGGTCTTTCAGCGCACATGTCGTTGGTGGTAGCCTTCGCGCCCGTAAATTCTCTTTGATGTTTTTTTAACAGATAAATGGTCTAAAGATGCCCACATCATAAGTGGATTATTGCATTTGGGATCACGATCACTGATAGATTCATAACTAGAATGTATCTTTCCGCCCGCCAATAGTTACGGGCAAAAATTATTAAAAAACCGTCACTGAACGAATTTCATATTACCGTCAGGCACTTTTTCATCGGATTTGACTAAAAACCTGACAATTCGCTTCCTCCAGGAGATACAGATGGAAACCACTCAAACCAGCACCGTTGCTTCGATTGAATCCCGAAGTGGTTGGCGCAAAACGGATACCATGTGGATGCTTGGCCTTTACGGCACAGCAATCGGCGCTGGTGTACTGTTCCTTCCTATCAACGCAGGCGTCGGCGGTCTGATCCCGCTGATCATTATGGCTATCATTGCTTTCCCGATGACCTTCTTTGCACACCGCGGTCTGACCCGCTTCGTGCTGTCCGGTAAAAACCCGGGCGAAGACATCACTGAAGTAGTTGAAGAGCATTTCGGCGTGGGCGCAGGTAAATTGATTACCCTGCTCTACTTCTTCGCGATTTACCCTATTCTGCTGGTCTACAGCGTGGCGATCACTAACACCGTTGAAAGCTTCATGATGCACCAGCTGCACATGACGCCGCCGCCGCGTGCGATTCTGTCTCTGATCCTGATTGTGGGCATGATGACCATCGTGCGCTTCGGTGAGCAGATGATTGTGAAAGCAATGAGCGTACTGGTCTTCCCGTTCGTTATTGCTCTGATGGTGCTGGCTTGCTACCTGATCCCACAGTGGAACGGTGCAGCGCTGGAAACCCTGTCCCTGAGCAGCGCATCGGCAACCGGTAACGGCCTGCTGATGACACTCTGGCTGGCGATTCCGGTAATGGTGTTCTCTTTCAACCACTCCCCAATCATCTCCTCTTTCGCTGTTGCGAAACGTGAAGAGTACGGTAATGGTGCAGAGAAGAAGTGTTCCAGCATCCTGGCACGCGCTCACATCATGATGGTACTGACCGTTATGTTCTTCGTCTTTAGCTGCGTACTGAGCCTCTCCCCGGCGGACCTGGCGGCAGCGAAAGAGCAGAACATCTCTATTCTGTCTTACCTGGCAAACCACTTTAACGCACCTGTCATTGCGTGGATGGCACCTATCATCGCGATTATCGCCATCACCAAATCCTTCCTGGGCCACTACCTCGGCGCACGTGAAGGCTTCAACGGTATGGTGATTAAATCTCTGCGCGGTAAAGGCAAGAGCATTGAAATCAACAAGCTGAACAAAATCACTGCACTGTTCATGCTGCTCACCACCTGGGCGGTAGCAACGCTGAACCCAAGCATCCTGGGCATGATTGAAACCCTGGGCGGCCCGGTCATCGCGATGATTCTGTTCCTGATGCCGATGTACGCGATTCAGAAAGTCCCTGCTATGCGCAAGTACAGCGGTCATGTGAGCAACGTCTTTGTGGTTATCATGGGTCTTATCGCAATCTCTGCGATCTTCTACTCCCTGTACACCATGTTCTGATTATCACCCGCGCCGTCTTCGGACGGCGCACTCCTCCCTCTCTGACTGAAAGCAATGGACGCATCATGATTAGCGTATTCGATATTTTCAAAATCGGTATTGGTCCTTCCAGCTCTCACACCGTCGGACCAATGAAAGCCGGTAAGCAGTTCACGGATGACTTGATTGCACGCGGCATCTTGCATGACGTTACCCGCGTGGTTGTCGATGTATACGGCTCGCTTTCCCTGACCGGGAAAGGCCACCATACCGATATCGCCATTATCATGGGCCTGGCGGGAAATCTGCCGGATACCGTTGATATTGATGCGATCCCTGGCTTCATCCAGGATGTGAATACCCACGGTCGCCTGCTGCTGGCGAACGGTGAGCATGAGGTTGAATTCCCGGTTGACCACTGCATGAATTTCCATGCGGACAACCTGTCGCTGCACGAAAACGGCATGCGCATTACCGCACTGGCCGGCGACAAAGCGGTATACAGCCAGACGTATTACTCTATCGGCGGCGGTTTTATCGTCGACGAAGACCACTTTGGTCAAACCGATAACGCTTCTGTCGAGGTGCCGTATCCGTACAAAACGGCGGCGGATCTTCAGCGTCACTGCCAGGAGACGGGCCTTTCCCTCTCCGGCCTGATGATGAAAAACGAGCTGGCACTTCACAGCAAAGAAGAACTCGAACAGCACTTCACCAACGTCTGGGACGTGATGCGCGGCGGTATTGAGCGCGGGATCACCACCGAAGGCGTTCTGCCTGGCAAGCTTCGCGTGCCGCGTCGTGCTGCAGCGCTGCACCGTATGCTGGTGAGCACTGACAAAACGACAACGGACCCAATGGCCGTCGTTGACTGGATCAACATGTTCGCCCTGGCGGTGAACGAAGAGAACGCCGCAGGGGGCCGTGTGGTCACCGCGCCGACTAACGGTGCCTGCGGTATCGTTCCGGCGGTGCTGGCGTACTACGACAAGTTTATCCGTGAAGTAAACGCCAACTCACTGGCACGCTACCTGCTGGTCGCCAGTGCGATTGGTTCGCTGTATAAGATGAACGCGTCCATTTCCGGTGCGGAAGTGGGCTGTCAGGGTGAAGTCGGCGTGGCGTGCTCAATGGCGGCGGCGGGTCTGGCCGAACTGTTGGGTGCAAGCCCGACACAGGTGTGCATTGCTGCAGAAATCGGCATGGAACATAACCTGGGACTGACCTGTGACCCGGTTGCCGGGCAGGTACAGGTGCCGTGCATCGAACGTAACGCGATTGCCTCCGTGAAGGCGGTGAACGCGGCACGTATGGCGCTGCGCCGCACCAGCGAGCCGCGCGTCTGTCTCGATAAGGTTATCGAAACCATGTACGAAACCGGTAAAGATATGAACGCCAAATACCGCGAAACCTCTCGCGGCGGACTGGCGATGAAGATCGTAACCTGCGATTAAGCCACTCAGGAAGCCTCGTTTTGCGAGGCTTCTTCCTGTTTTCCCCACCATTCATAGTTTCATGCTGCTGACAGTGTTACCCTTCCTGCATTAGATAGAAGGGAGATTATCTGTGGCCGTTCATTTACTTATCGTCGATGCACTTAACCTGATTCGCCGTATCCATGCGGTACAGGGGACGCCTTGTAAAGACACCTGTCTGCACGCACTGGAACAGCTTATCCGCCACAGTGAACCCACCCATGTGGTCGCGGTATTTGATGACGAAGCCCGCAATACGGGCTGGCGACACCAGCGTCTGCCGGACTACAAAGCCGGACGCGCACCGATGCCGGACGATCTTCACGCTGAATTGCCCATGCTGCGCGCCGCATTTGAACAGCGGGGCGTCCCCTGCTGGGGGGCACAGGGAAATGAAGCCGACGATCTCGCGGCCACCCTGGCCGTAAAGGTGGCGAGTGCCGGGCATCAGGCCACGATCGTTTCAACGGACAAAGGCTACTGCCAGCTGCTCTCCCCCACTATCCGCATTCGCGACTATTTTCAAAAACGCTGGCTGGACGCGCCGTTTATTGCCAGCGAGTTTGGCGTCTCGCCTGAGCAACTGCCGGACTACTGGGGGCTGGCAGGCATCAGCAGTTCTAAGGTTCCGGGTGTGGCCGGGATTGGGCCGAAGAGTGCCGCACAGCTGCTGAACGATTTTCAGAGTCTGGAAGGAATTTACGCCCGTCTGGATGAGGTGCCAGAAAAGTGGCGCAAAAAGCTGGAGGCGCATAAAGAGATGGCGTTTATCTGCCGGGAAATCGCAACGCTACAGACGGATTTACAGCTGGACGGGAATTTACAGCAGCTGCGGTTAGAACGTTAAAACGACGACACGGGTTTGTAGGCCCGGTAAGCGCAGCGCCACCGGGCAAAACAAAGCGCGCACTATCGCTCGTCGCGACGTCCGCCAACCGCAGCCCACCAGCGACGAATATGCACCGTCACCTCTTCGCGGTCGTGATACAGCTGACGCGCCTGGATCTCCACGTTAATACCGTGTTCATCCATCTGCTCCTGAATATAGGCCAGATTCTGCGACACTTCCTCATAGCGCTTTTTCATCGGCAGCTTGAGGTTGAAAATGGTCTCACGACACCAGCCGTTCACCAGCCAGGAGGCCATTAGCGCGGCGACTTTTGCCGGCTTCTCAACCATATCGCACACCATCCACGAGATGTTGTTACGGTTCGGGCGATAGCGGAAACCATCTTCACGCAGCCACGTGACCTGCCCGGTGTCCATCAGGCTTTGCGCCATTGGACCGTTATCAACGGACGATACCCACATATTGCGTTTCACCAGCTGATAGGTCCAGCCTCCCGGGCACGCGCCAAGGTCGACGGCGTACATGCCGTTTGCCAGACGCTCATCCCACTCATCCGCCGGGATAAAGACGTGGAACGCCTCTTCCAGCTTGAGCGTGGAACGGCTTGGCGCATCGGACGGGAAGCGCAAACGCGGGATGCCCATAAAGAAGGGAGAGTTGTTGGTAGTGTATGAATAGCCTGTATAGCAGCAGCCTGGTGCGATAAAGAAGATATGCACCACCGGACGCTTCGGCGTTTCGTAGTTCGTCAGCACGCCCGCATCACGCAGCGCCGCACGCAGCGGCACGGTGAATTTACGACAGAACTTCATCAGCTCTTTACTTTCGTTGGTATCCGCCACTTCAACGCGCAGATCGCCGCCCTTCTCCACCACGCCCTGCAGCATGCCGACAATTGGCGTGATGCGGTCTTCCGGCGGAAGATCCTTCAGCAACTCACCCGCAACAAACATCTGGCGAGCAAAGATCAGCGAGCTGAACGGCAGCTCGCGTGCCAGCTTGTCTGCGTCTTCAGGCTGATAGCATTCAAATACCACATAGCCCGCGTTCTCTTTTACGCGGGCAAAGCCGAAGACTTCGCGCTTCGCCGCTTTATCGGTAATTTCCGCGGCGCACTCTTTCTCAAACCCCGGGCGACAATATAAAACAACCTTATTCATGAACAACGCCCTTGCGTTTCAGACGGATAGCTCCGATAAACATTAATACCCAACCCGCCAGGAAGCTGAAGCCGCCGACAGGTGTAACGAACGCCCACAGGCGCAGATGTGAGAGCGCAAGGCAGTACAGGCTACCGCTGAACAACACGGTACCCAGCGCCATGAACACGCTGCTCCAGTAAAACCAGATACTGATACGGCGCTGCATCGCCACCGCCAGCCCAAAAATAGCCAGCGTATGGAACGCCTGATATTCAAGGCCGGTCTGGATCCAGCCCATCTCTACTGCGCCTAAAGACTTGCTTAAGACATGTGCGCCAAAGGCGCCCAGTGCAACAAAAATAAAGCCACTCACCGCGGCAAAAATCAGCATGAATCGGCTGGTCATGTTTAAGTCCTGAATTGATGCGTGCCCGGCACACAAACGTTATTGTTCATACCTGAAGCGGAATTTTTCTTGCTCGGTTGCCGCTTTCGCCAGTATCCACTGCCGGAAGGCGGCTATTTTACCCAGTTCTGCCTGACTGTCATGACAAACCAGATAAAACGCATTCTTGCTGACCAGTACATCATTAAAAGGGCAAACCAGGCGGCCTGCCTCAATTTCGGACTGCGCCATGACGTTGTTCGCCAACGCCACGCCCTGCCCGTGAATGGCAGCCTGTAACACCATCGCACTGTGGCTAAAGATGGGTCCCTGCTGCACGTTTATATGAGTAAGACCTAATTGACGGGTATAAGTTTGCCAGTCGCGTCGAGAGGCATCATGCAAAAGCGTATGCTGAGCCAGGTCAGCGGGTGACTTCAGCGCCTTTTCACCTGTTAACAGCAGGGGAGAGCAGACCGGCAGGAGATATTCTGCGTATAATTTCTCAACACGCAAGCCCGGCCAGTTACCGCGACCATAAAAAATGGCAACGTCCACGTCATCTGCCAGCTTATCTTCCTGACGATCTACGGCCTGGATTCGAACGTCGATCCCCGGATAAGCTGAGTTAAAGCTTGAGAGTCTTGGCACCAGCCATTGAATGGCAAAACTGGGCAATAAACTGACGGTCAGGGCACCTTTTGCACTGCGAGCCTGCAGCTTACGCGTGGCTTCCGTAAGCTGGGAAAAAATCTCTTTAATATCCTGAAAATAGCTCTGCCCCTCTTCGGTCAACAGCAACGAACGGTTGCGTCGACGAAACAGCTTAAGGCCCAGAAAATCCTCCAGAGACTTGATTTGATGACTTACTGCGGCCTGTGTCACAAAAAGCTCATCGGCTGCGCGGGTGAAGCTCAGGTGACGTGCTGCTGCATCAAAAACACGTAATGCATTGAGGGGTGGCAATCGCTTTGACATGGTTATCTGGCTTAGATGTTAACGGATTTTAACAAACAGGAAACAACGTTTAACCTATTAGTTTTTTTTATCTGAGCCATTATAATTTGTCCGTTGAGGAACTACCAGCAAATACCTATAGTGGCGGCACTTCCTGAGCCGGAACGAAGAGCTTTTTTCGGAATGCGTGTTCTGAAGGGCTTTTGGCTTACGGTTGTGATGTTGTGTTGTTGTGTTTGCAATTGGTCTGCGATTCAGACCACGGTAGCAACGCTACCAATTTTTCACTTCCTGTACATTTACCCTGTCTGTCCATAGTGATTAATGTAGCACCGCCAATTTGCGGTGCTTTTTTTTCGCCTGCGATCTGTTAATGCTCGATCTCTTTCATCTCTTTCACGTCCGTGCGGTTGATCTGCTGCTTGTTCCCGTTAGCATCTTTGTATGAAATCATCCCGGTATCGTTATCAGTAGTCGGTTTCCCTTCCGATACGATAGAACGACCATCGTTGGTGTGCATCACGTAGTTGTTACCGGAACACGCGCTCAGGGCAAAAGTAAACGCACAGGCAGAAATGATTGCAGCTGTCTTATTCATGATTATTCTCCTTTAGCAATTAATGCTATTCAAACCTCGATTTATAACAGGCTAAAACATCCGCCTAACACTATTTAGCATAACCTGCTTTTTTGGGGTCATCAGGATAAGCAGACAATTCTGATAGATATCAACCTCCTTGCCCTGCCGCTGAAATTGCGCGACGATCGCTATATTGAAATGAGGAATCCCATGAACGCTTTCAGCCCTGCGCAGTTCCGCGCACAGTTTCCGGCCCTGGCCGATGCCGGTATTTATCTGGACAGCGCCGCCACCGCCCTTAAGCCCCAGGCGGTGATTGAGGCCACGCAGCAGTTCTACAGCCTGAGCGCCGGGAACGTGCATCGCAGCCAGTTTGCCGAAGCGCAGCGTTTAACCGCGCGCTATGAAGCGGCACGCGATCAGGTCGCGCACCTGATCAATGCCGAAAGCGGGAAAAACATCGTCTGGACGCGCGGTACGACCGAGGCCATCAACATGGTGGCCCAGTGCTACGCGCGCCCGCTGCTTCAGCCGGGCGATGAGATCGTCGTTAGCGAGGCGGAACATCACGCCAACCTGGTGCCGTGGCTGATGGTGGCCGAGCAAACGGGTGCACGCGTGGTGAAGCTTCCACTGGGTGCAGACCTTCTGCCCGATGTGGCCCGTCTCCCCGAGCTGATTACCTCCCGCAGCCGTATTCTGGCGCTCGGACAGATGTCGAACGTCACGGGAGGCTGCCCGGACCTGGCTCAGGCCATTCGCATCGCCCATGCCAGCGGGATGGTGGTAATGGTCGACGGCGCTCAGGGCGTGGTGCACTTCCCCGCTGATGTGCAGGCGCTGGATATCGACTTCTATGCCTTCTCAGGACATAAGCTCTACGGGCCAACCGGTATAGGGGCGTTATATGGCAAGCCAGATCTGCTGGCAAAAATGACGCCGTGGCTCGGTGGCGGCAAAATGATTACCGAAGTGTCGTTCGATGGCTTCAACACTCAGGACGTTCCCTATCGCCTGGAAGCCGGTACGCCGAACGTGGCGGGGGTGATTGGCTTAAGCGCGGCGCTGGAGTGGCTGGCAGAAACCGACATTGTCCAGGCTGAAAGCTGGAGCCGGGGACTGGCGACGCTGGCAGAGGAAGAACTCAAAAAGCGCCCGGGTTTCCGCTCGTTCCGCGTTCAGGACTCCAGCCTGCTCGCCTTTGATTTTGCGGGCGTTCATCATAGCGACATGGTGACGCTGCTGGCCGGATATGGCATTGCCCTGCGTGCCGGACAGCACTGCGCCCAGCCGCTGCTGGCGGCGCTCGGCGTTAACGGTACGCTGCGCGCCTCGTTTGCGCCGTATAATACCCAAAGCGATGTCGACGCGCTGGTTACCGCCGTTGACCGCGCCCTTGAAATACTGGTGGATTAATGACTAGCGCTGCTTTAGCCGGACATCCGTTTGGCACGGTCATCACAGAAGAGACCTTAAAACAGACCTTCGCCCCGCTCCAACAGTGGGAAGATAAATATCGTCAGCTGATCCTGCTGGGTAAACAGCTCCCTGCGCTTTCAGACGATCTCAAAACGCAGGCGAAAGAGATCGCTGGCTGTGAAAACCGCGTCTGGCTGGGCGTGAGCGTCTCCGGCGAGAAGCTGCACTTCTTCGGTGACAGCGAAGGCCGCATTGTCCGGGGCCTGCTGGCCGTATTGTTGACCGCTGTGGAAGGGAAAAGCGCGGCGGAACTGCTGGCACATTCGCCGCTGGCGTTATTTGATGAGCTTGGGCTGCGCGCGCAGCTCAGCGCCTCGCGCGGTCAGGGATTGATCGCGCTCAGCGACGCGGTACTGGATGTCGCACGTCAGGCTCAGGCCTGACGTTCCGCCTTCGCCATCATTTTCTTAAGGGCGTGAGACACCGCCACAAAGCCGAAGGAGGCGGTCACCATGGTGGCCGCGCCAAAGCCTGAGGCACAATCCATTCTCTTTGGCCCTTCCGCCGTGCTTTTCATCGCACACACGGAACCGTCCGCCTGCGGGTAGACCAGTGCTTCGGTCGAGAACACGCAGTCGACGCCCAGCTTGCCTTTGCTGTTCTTCACCACGTTAAAGTCGCTCTTCAGGCGCTCACGCAGCTTGGCAGCCAGCGGATCTTGGATCGTTTTCGCCAGATCGGCCACCTGGATCTGCGTCGGATCGATTTGCCCGCCCGCGCCGCCCGTCGTGACCAGCGGCACCTTGTAGCGGCGGCAGTATGCGATCAGCGCGGCTTTTGGCCGTACGCTGTCGATGGCGTCAATCACATAGCTGTAGCCTTTACTCATATACTCCGCGACGTTATCTGCCGTCACAAAGTCGTCGATCACCGTCACGCGGCACTCCGGGTTGATCAAGCGGATACGCTCCGCCATGACCTCAGACTTCGCCAGGCCGACGTTATCACGCAGGGCGTGGATTTGACGGTTGGTATTGGTGACGCACACGTCATCCATGTCAATCAGCGTGATTGCGCCAATACCGGTTCTCGCCAGCGCTTCTGCCGCCCACGATCCCACACCACCAATGCCCACGACGCAGACATGCGCATCCGCAAACAGCTGCAGGGCTTTTTCACCATAGAGACGTGCCGTGCCGCCAAAACGCTGGCGCCAGGCATCGCTGATTACCACAGACATAACACCTCAGATGTAAAAAGGGTGAGGTTCTCCTCACCCTGAACAGTAATCCGTATTGCGCTCAGAATACCACAATCAGCCGCTGAATACGTTTCCGGCACCCGGTGCGGCCTTCAGTACCCACACGCGTCCGTAGTGGTTATACCAGCCTGCACGGTGGCCTGCATCCGGGCCAATGCCCTGATAGATATCGAAGTGCTGACCTTTGATCGCGCCGCCGACGTCCAGCGCCACCATCAGACGCAGCTCATACTGGCCGTTGAACTTGCCGTTGTTGTCCAGCAGCGGGACCTCTGCCAGCAGCGTGGTGCCCGCAGGAATAATCGAACGATCCGATGCCACCGACGCACGGCCAATCAGCGGTACCGCGCTCGCCCCTTTCACCGGCGCGAAGTTTTGCGGTTTAAAGAAGACGAACGACGGGTTCTGCTCCAGCAGCTCACGCACCTCGGCCTCGCTGTGCTTTTCGCCCCACTCGCGGATCGCCTGCATCGACATGTCTTCTTTCTTCACTTCGCCGCGGTCGATCAGCACCTTGCCAATACTGCGATAGGCGTGGCCGTTTTTACCGGAATAGCTGAAGAAGTTAAGCGGTGAACCGTCGCCAAAATCAATGTAGCCGCTGCCCTGAACGTCCATGATGAAGTTATCCATCAGGGAGTTGCTGTAGGCCAGAACGTAGTTTTCACTCAGCGCACCGGCGTAGATTTCGGCGCGCGACGGCAGACGACCGCGTTTTGGCGGCATACGGTAGATAGGGTACTGGAATTCGCCCTGACGCGTGTGTCGCGCCTGGATAACCGGGGTGTAGTAGCCGGTAAACTGAACGTTGCCGTAGTTATCGGCCCCTTCCATCTGCCAGGCGTCGATACCAAACTGGCGCATGTTGCGCGTATCGCCGCCCGCCCGCAGCCAGTCCTGTACCGCGCTATAAACGTTATTCTGTGCGCTATATAAACGCGGTGACGCGTTGCGGATCTGGTAGACCTGCTCGGAGAAATCACCGGCATTAATCGGTGCGCCGACAGCATCAGGCTGATTAACTAAAGAGAAAGGCTGGGATAACTTCCCGTCTTTATACTGTTGACCGCGATCGGTCGGTTTGGAAGAACAGGCCGCAAGAATCGCTACCATTGCGCCCGCCATCAGATACTTCGCCCAACGTCCTTTCATTCTGTCTCGTCTTTAAGTTGCCCATTTCCGCGTGATGAAGATAACAAACCGCCAGGGCTAATGAAATGCGATCGCATGCCCTTTGGCAAATTTTGCGCAAAAAATAGTCCAAACAGCGCCATGTCGTTCAATTTGCATACAAAATCATGATAAATGTGAAAAAGGGGTTGCATCACAAACCTATCCGAGTATAGTGCGCATCCACGGACGCGGGGTGGAGCAGCCTGGTAGCTCGTCGGGCTCATAACCCGAAGGTCGTCGGTTCAAATCCGGCCCCCGCAACCAATTAAAATTTGATGAAGTATCTTCTACGACAGTAGAAATTTTTGCGAAGTAGTTCGAATCACAGCAAGGCGACGACGCAGTGAATCCTTAGGAACTTACTCTAGTAAGTGACTGAGGTGAACGAGGAAAGTCAACGCAGATGTGGTTTGAAATACGAAGCAAAAAGACGGACGCGGGGTGGAGCAGCCTGGTAGCTCGTCGGGCTCATAACCCGAAGGTCGTCGGTTCAAATCCGGCCCCCGCAACCAATCAAATTTGAAGAAGTAAGCTTCTACAAGAGTAGAAAGACGGACGCGGGGTGGAGCAGCCTGGTAGCTCGTCGGGCTCATAACCCGAAGGTCGTCGGTTCAAATCCGGCCCCCGCAACCAACACTTCTAAAACAATAAACACCCTTAAGGGTGTTTTTTTGTATCTGTCGTTTGTGAATATGCCGGGCGTAAACCCGGCCAAAAGATCTACCCGCGCCGCGCCAGCGTCGCCCCGTCAGAGAAATACGCACGAATCCCTGCAAGAATCGACTCCGCAACCTCCTGCTGGAATTTTGCCGTCTTGAGCTTACGCTCCTCTTCCACGTTACTGATAAACGCGGTTTCTACCAGAATGGACGGGATATCCGGCGCCTTGAGTACCGCAAACCCGGCCTGTTCAACGCTGTTTTTATGCAGCTTATTGATGTTGCCCAGCTTGCCCAGTACCGCTTTACCAAACTTCAGGCTGTCGTTAATGGTCAGCGACTGCACCATATCAAACATGGTGTGGTCGACGTAGCGATCGCCGCTTTTGCCCACGCCACCAATTAAGTCAGAGGCGTTCTGGGTGTCCGCAAGGTATCTCGCGGCGGTACTGGTCGCGCCTTTGGTCGAGAGCGCAAACACCGACGAGCCGCTTGGCTGACGGCTGGTAAACGCATCCGCATGGATTGAGACGAACAAATCTGCGCGCTGCTTCTGCGCTTTCGCCACCCGGACCTTCAGCGGAATAAAGACGTCCTCATTACGCGTCATATAGGCGCGCATATTGCCTTCTTTATCAATCAACGCTTTCAGGCGGCGCGCAATTTGCAGCACCACGTCTTTTTCACGCGTACGGTATTTCCCCACCGCGCCAGAGTCTTCGCCACCGTGGCCTGGATCGAGCATGATCACAATCGGACGATCGCGCCCTGCTTTCCCCGGCTGCGGACCGCTTTGCGCAGGGGGCACCTGACGCTCCAAATCGCCCTTGTTGTAATCCTCCAGCAGGGCAAGAAGCGGATCCTGAATATCCGTCGCATTGGCCGGGTAGAGATCCATCACCAGGCGCTCTTTAAAGGTCGCAACAGGCGCCAGGGCAAATAGCTGCGGCTTAACGTTCTGCTTCAGTTCAAACACCATGCGCACGGTTTGCGGATCAAACTGCCCGACGCGCGCCGATTTAATAAACGGATCGTCACCGCGGATCTGCGCCGCCATTCCTTTCAGCACGGAGTTGAGGTTAACGCCTTCGAGATCCACCACCACACGCTCCGGGTTGCTGAGGGCAAATTGCTTATATTTCAGCACGCGATTGGATTCGACCGTCACGCGCGTATAGGTCGACGATGGCCAGACGCGCACCGCCACGACCTGGCTGGTGGCGGCAAGACCGACCTGACTGACGCTAAGCAACCACATTGCCCCGGCCCCTTTTAACAAACGGCGGCGGCTTATTGCTGAATTGGATCCCGACATGCTTCTCCCGAGCAAGAACACTGACTGATATACAAAATGTCCAGATTGACCGAAAACTTTAACGAATGACGCATAAACTGTCATCTATAAAAGGGTAAACAATCATACGCTAACGCACGGATTACTTACCAATTTCTGTGGGTCGCGGAAAATTTGCGCTTGCACACGCGACCACAATCGAATAAAAATACACAAATTACGAATAAACATTCATTAAGGGTTGTGCCATGGTGAAGGAACGTAGAACCGAACTGGTCCAGGGATTCCGCCATTCTGTTCCCTATATCAACGCCCATCGGGGAAAAACGTTTGTCATCATGCTTGGCGGCGAAGCCATTGAGCATGAAAATTTTTCCAGCATCGTCAATGACATTGGCCTGCTGCACAGCCTGGGGATCCGCCTGGTGGTGGTGTATGGCGCGCGTCCACAGATCGACGCCAACCTGGCCGCTCACCACCACGAGCCGATTTACCACAAACATACCCGCGTCACCGATGCCAAAACCCTTGAGCTGGTGAAACAGGCGGCGGGCCTGCTGCAGCTGGATATTACCGCTCGCCTGTCCATGAGCCTGAACAACACGCCGCTGCAGGGGGCGCATATCAACGTCGTGAGCGGCAACTTCATCATTGCCCAGCCGCTTGGCGTGGACGATGGCGTGGATTACTGTCACAGCGGCCGTATTCGTCGTATTGATGAAGAAGCCATTCATCGCCAGCTGGACAGCGGTGCCATCGTGCTGATGGGCCCGGTCGCTGTCTCTGTAACGGGCGAAAGCTTTAACCTGACGTCTGAAGAGATCGCCACGCAGCTGGCGATCAAGCTGAAGGCGGAAAAAATGATTGGGTTCTGCTCCTCCCAGGGCGTGGTGAACGATGAAGGAACAATCGTGCCGGAACTCTTCCCGAACGAAGCCCAGGCCCGCGTGGAGGCGCTGGAAGCCGAAGGCGATTACCACTCCGGCACCGTCCGCTTCCTGCGTGGCGCCGTGAAGGCCTGCCGCAGCGGCGTGCGCCGCAGCCACCTGATCAGCTATCAGGAAGACGGGGCATTGCTGCAGGAGCTGTTCTCCCGCGACGGTATTGGTACACAGATTGTGATGGAGAGTGCGGAGCAGATCCGCCGCGCCACCATCAACGATATCGGCGGCATTCTGGAACTGATCCGCCCGCTGGAACAGCAGGGTATTCTGGTGCGTCGCTCACGCGAACAGCTGGAGATGGAGATCGACAAATTCACCATTATTCAGCGCGATAACCTGACTATTGCCTGCGCCGCGCTCTATCCGTTCCCGGAAGAGAAGATCGGTGAAATGGCCTGCGTGGCGGTGCATCCTGATTACCGCAGCTCTTCTCGCGGTGAAATGCTGCTTGAGCGCGTGGCGGCACAGGCGCGCCAGATGGGACTGAGCAAGCTGTTCGTCCTGACGACGCGCAGCATTCACTGGTTCCAGGAGCGCGGGTTTACGCCGGTGGATATCGATTCTCTGCCGGAGACGAAGAAAGAGATGTACAACTATCAGCGCCGCTCAAAAGTACTGATGGCTGACCTGGGATAATACGACGCCCTCACCGTCCGGCGAGGGCGTCGTTCAGAGGGACTCAAATATCGCGCCCAGCCCGCTTCGACGTTCCGTACGGGTGGCAATCGCCTGCACCAGCACGCGTTCATCGGTATAGAGCGACAGGCGCTGACGCGCGCGCGTTATGGCGGTATAGATCAGCTCGCGGGTAATAACGGGGGAAAGCTGCGTGGGCAGGATCAGCGCCGCGTGGTTAAATTCGGAGCCCTGGGATTTATGCACCGTCATCGCCCAGGCGGTTTCATGCTCGGGCAAACGGCTAGGCTGGAAGGACTTCACGCTCCCGTCCGGCATCTGGAACCAGACGCGCAGTCCCTGACCGCAGTCGAGCGCAATCCCGATATCCCCGTTAAACAATCCCAGCGCGCTGTCGTTACGGGAGATCATCACCGGTCGCCCTTCATACCAGCGCGAGTGCGGGGTACGGTTAATTTTGCGTTTTTGCGCCAGCAGCTGTTCCAGCCTGTCGTTAAGACCCCGGACACCAAAGGGGCCTTCCCTCAGCGCACAGAGCAACTGATATTCGCCAAACGCGGCAATGACCTGCTCCGGCGTACTTTGCTGTTGTACGTCCGTCAGAAAGCGCTGGTACCCCTGCAGGGCGTCGTCAAGCATCGCCTGATACTCTTCCGCGCTTTGCAGCGATTTTTTCTCAATATCCTTAAAGGTTCCGTCAAATACCGCCGTGGTGGCGCGCCGGTCGCCCCGGTTCACCGCTGCCGCAAGCTGGCCGATGCCGGAGTCGCTGCCGAAACGGTAGCTTTTTTGCAGCAGACACAGGCTGTCGCGCAGCGCCCCTGCCAGTGAATGGTTTTCAGAGGTGAGCGAGCATCCGGTGAGACGGGCTAACTCCTGAGCGCGTTCAGCGGTATATCCCAGGCTGGCATAGGTGCAGATATCACCCAGTACCGCCCCCGCCTCAACGGAGGCAAGCTGGTCACGATCGCCGAGGAAAATGACGCGCGCGTGCGGCGGGAGCGCATCGATCAAACGCGACATCATCGTCAGGTCAATCATTGAGGCTTCATCCACCACCAGCACGTCAAGGTGCAGCGGATTACCGGCATGATAGCGCAGACGCTGGCTACCCGGCTGTGCGCCAAGCAAACGGTGCAGCGTGCTGGCCTCATTGGGGAAAAGCGCAAGCTGCTCCCCGGTTAGCGGCAGCTTTTGCAGCTCGCCGCCTAACGATTCCGTCAGACGTGCCGCCGCTTTACCGGTGGGGGCCGCCAGGCGAATACGGCACTTTTGCTCACCCGATAACTGAATCAACGCGGCAAGCAGTTTTGCCACGGTGGTCGTTTTCCCGGTACCCGGGCCGCCAGAAATCACCGAGATCCGTCGCGTTAAGGCCACGGCAGCCGCCACTTTCTGCCAGTCTGTCTCGTCGTCAGAGGTGAACAGCGTATCCAGCGTTTGCCGCAGCCGCGTTTCATCGCAGGGAAGCGGGGCGTTGGTCTCGCTGAAGAAGCGCGCTACCGTCAGTTCGTTACGCCAGAGCCGGTTAAGATACAAACGCTCGCCGACAAGGATCATCGGCGTCCCGGTATCGGCTCCGCTCACGGCAGGCGAGCCGAGTAATATCGCCTGCCAGTCCACTGCGTCACCCAGCAGCGCGAAGCACGCCTGTAAAACCGGAGGCATCTTCTCATCCACCGCCAGACGCGACAGCGGCAGACACACGTGCCCCTCCCCCGCGTCTTTGCTCAGAATGGCGGCGGCAAGCATGACGGCAGGCTCCTCACCTGCCACCATCATGGCGAACTGCACATCCAGGTGGCGCAGTAATCGTTGTTCAACCGCGTCCAGCAGTAGCGCCTGCATCGTCATGCCACCTCCTCCGTGCCTGCAGCAAACAGGTTATCCATTTTTTCAATCAGTTCCGCAGCCGGACGCGTGCTAAAGACGCCGGAACGCGGGTCGTTAGCATCCACGCCGCGCAGGAACAGGTAAATTACGCCGCCAAAATGCGCTTCGTAGCGGTAATCAGCCATGCGATGGCGAAGGTAACGGTGCAGCGCCAGGGTATAAAGCTGGTACTGCAGATCGTAGCGATGCATTTGCATGGCCGCGGCCATCGCGTCTTGCGTGTAGGCTTCGCTGCTTTCACCCAGCCAGTTCGATTTGTAATCCAGCAGGTAGTAGCGCCCTTCGTGGCGGAAAACCAGGTCGATAAAGCCTTTGAGCATCCCCTGCACCTGGCGGAAGTTCAGCGGCGGGCACCCGGCGGATAACGGATCGTACTCGCGGATCACCGCATCAAGCGCCTCTGCCCTGAGCGGGCTGGCGATGGGGAGATAAAACTCCATCTCCACCAGCTTATCTTTGGTAGTCAACTGGCTAAGCGAAATCCCCTGCGCGGTGAGCGGAGCATGCAGAACCGCGCGGATCCAGTCGGTGAGAACCGGCTGCCAATGCGCGTCGTAACCACCGCTCTGTAACATCTTCAGCACCCACTCTTCGGAAACCGGCTGGGTAAAATCCAGCTCTTCAAACAGGCTGTGCAAAAACGTGCCTGGAGAAGCGCCGCGCGGGAACTGGTGCGGCGTGAGCACCGGCTCAGCAGGTACGCTACCGGCCCCCGCGGCATCCACGTCCAGTTTTGGCATCAGATCCTGCGCAATACTCTGCCCGTGCTGTTGTAAACCGGAGTAGCTGGTGACGCGCCAGTCGTCGGCTATCGTACGCACAACCTGGCGGGCATGGAGCGCTGAATCACGCAGCTCCGGCATCTGCCAGCGGCTGTTGTCGGGCAGCGAAGGACTATGCAGGGCAACATGCTCAGAGCAAAGGGATTCGATGCACTGGCGCAGGCCTGCCGCGTCTTTGGGTTCACCCTGCTGAATAAGCCGCCCCAGCGCGCTCAGATGAAAATCGCTCTCCCCGCTCTTTTCGCCCCGACGCCGGAACAGAGGCGCAACGCCCAGGCTGCAGTGCCAGACCGAACGGGTCAGCGCTACGTAGAGCAGGCGTAAATCTTCCGCCAGACGTTCGGCCTCTGCCAGCTCAACGCTGGACTCAGCGTTGCTGAGATCGAGCACCGCCTCAAACGATTCGCGATCGTGGTAAAAGGCCTGATCCTGCACGCGGTAATTGGCGATAAACGGCAGCCAGACCAGCGGATATTCCAGGCCTTTTGATTTGTGAATGGTGACGATCTGCACCAGATGTTTATCACTCTCGAGGCGCATCTGCTGGCTGGACGAATTGCTGTTCGGATCGGCAATCTGCTGCGCCAGCCAGCGCACCAGAGCGTGCTCGCTCTCCAGCTGCGTACCCGCTTCCTGCAACAGTTCGCTGATATGTAAAATATCGGTCAAACGGCGCTCGCCGCCTACTGTCGCCAGCATATTCTCCGCAATGTGGCGCTGCGCCATGAGATCGCGCACCATTGCCATTACCCCGCGCTTCTGCCATTTTTCGCGGTAGCGAACAAACTCTTCGACCACGGCATCCCATGCGGCTTCGTCATTGTTCAGCGCATCAATATCCCGGGCATTCAGCCCGAGCATCGCGCTCGCCAGTGCGCTGCGCAGCGTGCTTTCCCGCTCCGGGGCCAGCACGGCCTGCAGCAGCCATAGCATCTCCTGCGCTTCCAGCGTTTCAAAGACGCTGTCGCGGTTTGAGAGGTAGACGGAGGGGATATTCAGTAACGTCAGGGCGTCGCGGATGAGCGCGGCCTCCTGACGGCTACGCACCAGTACCGTAATATCTGATGCCTTTACCGGGGTGGGGTTATCCCCCTTCCACAGCAGCGCGTCACCGCGCGCACCCGCACTGAGCCAGTCACGGATTTGCGCGGCACAGTGCTGGGCCATGGCATTTTGATAGTCGGCAACGCCGCAGCCTTCCCCATCCAGCAGCCAGAAGTTCATGGCAGGCTGCGTCTCGCCGTTGAACTCGAAGCGCAACGAGGCATTTTTCTCAGCAAACTTTACCGGCTGAAACGGGATCTCCCGGAACATAAACGCCGTATCCATGCGGCTGAAGAGCCCGTTGACGCTTTCCACCATGCCGGGAGAGGAGCGCCAGTTGGTATCGAGCGTGTAGTGCGCGTCAACCTCGCTGCGGGCTTTCATGTAGGTGAAAATATCCGCACCGCGGAAGGCGTAGATAGCCTGTTTCGGATCGCCGATTAACAGCAGTGCGGTGTCGGGCTGCTGGCGCCAGATACGGCGGAAAATGCGGTACTGCTGCGGGTCGGTATCCTGAAATTCGTCGATCATCGCCACCGGGAAACGGGTGCGGATCGCGGCGGCAAGCGCTTCACCGTTTTCACTGCACAGCGCCGCATCGAGGCGGCTCAGCATATCGTCGAAACCCAGTTCACCCCGGCGGCGTTTCTCACGCGCGACGGCTTCGCGAATTTCCGTCATGGCGCGGGTAATCATCAGATCGTTGAGCGTTAAGGGCTCCGCCAGCAGGGATTCGATCGCCACAAACAGGGGATGCTCAGGGACAATGCCGTCGGCTTTGGTCCGCTCAACCAGGAAACGTTGGGAGAATTTCTCCAGCGCGTCCGGGAGCTGGTAGCCTCGCGTCTCTTCCTGCGCCCAGGCGCTGATCTTCTCGATCCATTTCCCCTGATTGCCACGGTTAAACTTGCGTCGGTCAATCCCGGAATTTTCGATGATTGCGTCAATCTCGCCAACGGACTCAAGCCATTTTTGCTTGATGTCGGCAATCTGCGCGATGATCTTTTCATGCCGTGAGGCCAGCGTTTCATCTGCCGGCGGCGGAGATTTGATGACCGGCGCTTCCCCCTGCAGATAACGATCGATAGCGCGCAGCAGCGCCTCCGGGCCCTTCCACAACGCGTGTACGGCTTCGGCGATATCGCGCGATAACGGGTAGCAGTGGCGACGCCAGAAATCCGCGCAGGCCTGATAGCGAAGCACGGATTCATCTTCAATAAGCTGCTGTTCGAACAGCATACCGGATTCAAACGCATTCAGGCTCAGCATGCGCTGGCAAAAACCGTGAATGGTGAAGACGGACGCTTCGTCCATCTGCCGTTCGGCGAGGAGCAGCCACTGGGCTGCCTGTTGCTTATCGGCAATCTCTTCCAGAAGGCTCGCGTAGAGAGGGTTATTCGTGCTCTGACGCAGACAGGCGATGCGCAGCTCGTGGATATTGGTACGAATACGGCCCCGCAGCTCCGCGGTAGCAGCCTCGGTGAAGGTCACCACCAGCAGCTCTTCCACGCTCAAAGGGCGTGGAAAAGCTGCGTTGCCGCCAAGCCCCAGCAGCAGACGCAGATAGAGGGCGGCGATGGTGAAGGTTTTTCCCGTTCCCGCTGAGGCTTCAATCAATCGTTCACCCTGCAGAGGTAAACGTAAGGGATCAAGGGTCTCAGCGGTATCGGTCATTCTTTCTTACTCCAGGGCATAGATTGCTGCAGCGCGCTGACGCTTTTCCAGACTTTCCAGCCTTTCGGGTTCACGTACTCCGTTTTCCCGTTCTGGCTACCGGAAACCTGGGACAGGATGGTGATACCCTGCGGCTTAATGACCGCCTGATGGAAGAAGTCGGCAACCTTCTGCGGCGTCAGCTGTTTTATCTCGGCCACTACTTTATCACGCGAATCAAAATTCAGATTACCGCGATCGAAATCTTTGCTCAGCTGCGAGGCTTCTTCACCCAGCGTCTGCGGCGGCTGCATTACCTGCGCGATGACGGCCTGCTGGATCTGAGCAAACTCTTCCGGCTTCATCGCGCGCAGCTTTGCTTCCACCTGCGGGAAGAAGGCCTGGTAACGCTGCCAGAGATACGCCGGCTGTTTGTCGCTGCTTTGCAGCAGGAAGCCCAGCCCCCACTGTCGGCCGACGTTCATGGAGAAGGCAAATACCGCGTAGCCAAGCTGCTCTTCTGTGCGTAACTGGTTATAGAACCACGGCTGAATAATTTGCCCCAGCACGGCGCTCTGCGCTGAGCTGGCGAATTCATCATACCCCGTTGGCACAAAGACTGCGGCCAGCGCGGAATCCGTGCTGTTACCCGTCTTTTCAAAAATCACATTCTGTTTTTTCTCAACCAGCACGTCCTGGTTGCGGCACCACTCGTCGCCTTTCGAACCGAGCTGAGTGCGCACATTCTCCGCCAGGGTTTTGGCCTGATCCTCACTCATGTTGCCGACGATCAGGAACTCCGGACGCGTGTTGGTTTTCAGCGCGTCACGGTACGCCAGCACGTCTTTTAAGGTGATCGAAGGCAGCAGCGCGCGGCGGTCTTCTCGCTGGAAATAAGGAACCTGCGACAGCATTTGCGCCGGCATAAGCGCCAGATCGTAAGCCTTGCCCTTCTCGGCAGAATCCATCATCTGGGCGTACCACGATTTGGCCTGCTCAAGCTGCTCTTCCGTCGGCGTGTAGCTGAAATACCCTTCCAGCAGTGCCTGGAACAGCTGAGGCAAACGCTGGGTATAGCCGTTTGCATTGAGCATCAAACCGTTGTTGGCGTTGGTGGAGAAGCTGATGCCGCCCACGGCCGCCTGGTTGCTGAGCTGATCGAGCGCGATACCGGCGAGATAGTCATTGAGCGCGAACATCACCTGATTTTTGGCGCTGTTCATGGCTTTCGGATTACGCAGCACTACGCTGACATCGGCCTTTGGCTCGCTGGCGAAATAGCGGCTTGGTGTATACACCACGCGCAGCGTTGGCTCATCAATGATCAGCGCCGGGTGCGGGTAATCTTTCGTCGTTTTGGTCAGCGAGAAGTCATCCGGAATATAGGGGTTCAGCTCCGGCAGCTTCAACGCAATCTCCCCAGCCTTTTTCTGCCAGTCGGCGAAGGTCTGTGCGCTGATTTTATCTACCTGATAAGGGGCATCGACAAAGTACGCCGTCTTGTTATGCGGTTCGTTCGGGCTGATGTACCAGATGCGGGCATTCTCCGGCGTCATCATCGCCAGGCGAGCTTTTACAGCCCCGGCATCATACCGGTCGGCAATATTTACCGCATCGAGGGTATGTTCCACCGGCACGCGGATCATGGTATCCGCCAGCCACTCAACGTAATCCATGTCGCGGGTGATGGACGGGTAACGGAAATCGAGATCCAGCACGTGGGCAAGTTCATCAAAATAGCGCTTATCGACGCCTTTCTCGCGCAGTAAAGCGAGGTAGCTGAAGATCGCCGCCACGACTTCATCACGGTTGGCCTGTCCTTTGTCGGTCAGGGTGGCGGAGATCGCCAGCACGCCGCTATTGCCGTTCACAACCGGATCGGAGTCGGCGCGAATACCTTCCACCAGCCCCTGTTTTTGCAGCCAGTCAGAAAGCGTACCCGGGCTACGGTTACCTATCAGGTAGGTGACCAGCTCATCGGTTTTACTGCGAAACTGTGCGGTGTTGTTATCAATGCGGAATTCCACGCGCAGCACTTTGCGCGGCAGCGCCGGCACGTAGTGGATAACGATGCCTTTTTGCGCGTCCGTAACCACCGGGACGTTTATTTGCGGCAGGTCGATATTTTTATTCGGCACCCGTCCAAACGTTTTAGCCGCCATGTCTGCCAGTTCTGGCAACGGTTTATTGCTGTAGATGACCGCTTTCATCAGGTTGGCGGAGTAGTATTTATCGCGAAACGCGTGCAGGGCATCCAGCACCGGGCTGTTCGGTTTGTCGCTTAACGTCTCAAGGTTACCGCCGGAGAAACGCGAACCCGGGTGTGCAGGGTTGATGGTTTCGGCACTGACCTGGGCCATGCGCATACCGTCTCGCGTGCGGGCCATGGTCAGCTCGGCATTCACCGCATTACGTTCACGATCGGCGTATTTTTTATCCAGCAACGGGGCTGCGATGGAATCAGCGAGGCGATCGACCGCCCCTTCCAGCGCATCATTTTCGACTTCAAGATAAAAGGCCGTGCGGTACGGTGCCGTGCTGGCATTGTGGCTGCCGCCATGCATTTTCAGAAATTCGGACAGGCTATCTGGCTGCGGGTATTTTTTTGACCCCATCAGCGTCATATGTTCCAGATAGTGCGCAAGACCAGGATGAGCGTCAGGATCTTCCAGCGATCCAACCGGCACCACTAATGCCGAAAGGGATTTCACCGCCTGCGGATCGGAAACCAGCAGTACGGTCATGCCGTTATCAAGACGAATAGCCTGATATTGACGGGTATCTTTTTCGCTTTTACGAATAGTTTCCTGAACGGGTTGCCAACCGGAGTCTGCCTGAGTGACGGGTACCCAGAGGGCGAAAAACAAAACAAACGCTTTAAACAAGGTGCTACCTCTTTATCACGGCTACATCATTAACACATTGCGTGCTGGACACGCCAACATCTCTTTATTGGGTACATCAGTCCGTGATAAGAAGTGCATCATAAATGAACACCCCATGCTGCGCAATTTTTATACAGCACTCAGGACTGATTAAATTTAAACAACGGCAGCAGGTAGCGCTGCGCCTCTTCCGTGATAGCCTCGAAGTACTCTGGCTCAAGGGTTCGCCATAAGCGCTGATACCAGACATCTTCACCTTCGCCACGCACCATCATGTTACCTTCATAGGCCTGCATAAATTTACTGCGTGCTTTCTGCAGCGAAGCCTCATCCGTTAACATCGCATCATTCTGCGCGTCATAACAGGCTTTTATCCACGCCCCGCCACTTTCCGGCAGTAACAGGAGCGGTTTGTTCATTCCCTGACGGTAGCCCTCAATGTACAAAGAGAGATACCCTAACGCCTGCTCGGCTTCCATCGGCGGGAAGCGCCATTCCCCCTCTTTGCGCACGAAAATCCGGCTTTCGCCTTTATGCCCACCCGCACTGTAGACAAGATGTTCCAGCCAGAGTTGCAATCCCTGCGAAACGCTCAGCATTGAGGGCCGCCAGCGCAGCAGCCCGTCCGGCTGAACCTGGGTTAACCAGCCCGTGAGCTGTACCCCGTTGCAGTTGAGATCGATTTCAATACTTTTCCCCGGCTGTCGGCACGCTCTCACGCGCTCCGCCAGAGCGGTCATCTCCTGGCACTGCGCCTCCCAGACAATTTCCCCGAACGCGCCGTAGGGCAGCTGACCCGCAGCGCGGTAGCGGCGGTAAAGCTTGTCCGCATCTTCCTCTTCAACCAGCGCATTCAGCAGCTGCAGGTTTAACTGGTAGCGTTCCAGACCTTCCAGCGTAAACGGCTCTGCCTCAGGAATTTCGCTCTCTTCAGAGCGGAAGTTGACCTGCAGTCGTTGCTGGAAGAAGGCGCGCACCGGATGCGCCCAAAACCGCTGAAGCTGTTCGAAGGTCAGAGTGTCGATTGGGCGCGGATCAAGTTCCTGAATGAAATCGGTATGCGCACTTCCCTCTTTTTTCGCCGCCGGTAGCCACTCCTGTGCATAGCTCTGGCGCTCGCTGGCTGTGTAGTTCACCGGGTCAAACGGCATGCGGCTGTGGAAACAGGTGATATGGGCTTTCACCCTCTGCTCGCTTTCATCGCAGTTGCGCGCTTCATCTCCCGGCAGGTAGTGGCTCTGGCCGATATAGTCCACCAGCTCCTGCACCAGTACAGAGGGGAAACGCTCGCTGTTGTCCTGAATGGAACGACCGATATAGCTGATATAGAGCTTACTCTGAGCGGAAATAAGCGCTTCAAGGAAGAGGTAGCGGTCATCATCACGGCGGCTACGATCGCCCCGTTTTGGGTTTGCGCTCATCAAGTCGAACCCCAGCGGCGGCAGCGCGCGCGGATACACACCGTCGTTCATGCCAAGCAGGCAGACCACCCTGAACGGGATAGAGCGCATGGGCATCAGGGTACAAATATTGACAGGACCCGCCAGGAAACGCTGGCTGATTCGCTCCTGGTCAAGCCGCTGCGTCAGCTCATCCCGCAGCAGCGACAGCGGGATGGCCTCCTGATAGTGAGAATTCACGCCTTCGTCGATGATTGCCTGCCACTGGGTTTCAATCAGCGCCATGGCCGCTTCGGTGTCACTGTCCGGCAGGAAGAAATCATTAAGCAACGCCCTGCAAACCGGGAGCCATTCTTCAAGTGGACGCGGCTGCAACAGCGCATATCGCCAGCGGTTAAGCTGCATTAATAGCGACGCTAAATGCCCCACCAGTTCAGCAATTAACCCGCTGGACTCATCGTAAGGCAGCACCTCATTCCACTCGCCCTGGCTGCTCTCCATGGCGTAGCCCAGCAGCATACGCGTCAGACCAAATCGCCAGGTGTGCTGCCCGGTTGGGGGAAGCTCGAATTCCTGAACGTTATCGTCATCGATCCCCCAGCGAACGCCAGACTCATTCACCCACTGACGAAGGTAGCGCAGGCCCTCTTCATTGATGTTGAAGCGTGCAGCCAGCACGGGAACATCCAGCAATGCCAGGACATCTTCGGAGATAAACCGGCTATCCGGCAGTGACAGAAGAGTGATAAACGCCTGCAATACCGGATGCGACTGACGGGCACGACGGTCAGAGATAGCGTAAGGCAGGTATCGCTCGCCCGTCGCGCTGCCAAAGACGGCCTGAATAAAGGGACTGTAGCTGTCGATATCCGCCACCATCACCACGATATCGCGTGGCGTCAGATCGGGGTCCTCCTGCAGCATCGCCAGCAGTTGGTCGTGAAGCACTTCGACCTCACGCTGCGGGCTGTGGCAAACGTGGATCGTGACGCTGCGATCGTCAGGATCCAGTTTTCGCTTATTATCGCTGCGTTCGAACTCGTTCGCCGTCACGCCCATGACGGCACGGTTTTCCAGATCCAGAATATCTAACTGAATATTATGCAGCAGGCTGTCCGGGGCGATCTCAACAAAGGCATCCACGTCACCTTCCCCTGAGGAAGTGATGTCTGAAAGCATATGAATGTAGTCACGTCCCAGCTTCCCCCATGAGGCAAGCAGCGGATTGGGCAGGTTCTGGATACCGTCTTCATCGAAAAGCTGCCCGGCAGTCGAGCCGTCTTTAAACAGCGGGACGGCACGTTCTTCAAAAAGGCGCTTTCTTTGGCGGCTCACCAGCCGCGCAAGCCAGCGTTCGTCGAGGATATCCCCCCAGTATTGTCGGCATGGGTTGGTAAACAAAATATGGATATCAATATGCTTACCCAGCGCATTCAACGCCTTTAGATAGACAGGGGGTAATGCGGATATTCCGCAGATAAAAACGCGTGACGGAAGTCGGGCCGGGCGCTCCGACGCATTTTCAAGTATCGAGATAAACCGCTCGTAGAGATTGGCACGGTGCCACTTAGGCTGGCCCAGTTTCTCCGTATGCTCTACCAGCGCTTTCCACAGCGGGGCCTGCCATATTTGCGCCTCCGGCAGGCCTTCAACCAACTCGCCCGCTTCCCAACGAATTAACCAGTCAGAACGGTAAACAAGGTATTGGTCATAAAGATCGGCGGTGCGCGATGCCAGCTGGAACAGCTTGCGCTTGTCGGTATCGTCATTGAGGTAGTGGCGCAGCATGGCAAATTCATCGTGCTGCAGCATGTCCGGCAGCAGCGCCATCAGCTTCCAGCTCATGGCCTGCTTGTTGAAGGCGCTCTGCTCCGGGATGTCCGACAACACGCGGACAAACATCTCCCAGATAAAGCTCGCGGGCAGCGGGAAATCAATATTCGCGGCTATGCCAAATTTACGGGAAAGCGACATTTGCAGCCACTGTGCCATACCGGTGCTCTGCACCAGCACCATTTCGGGCTCAAAAGGATCGTCAAGCCGCTCGCGCTCAACGATAAATTCCATCAGTGCTTCCAGCACATCCAGACGATTTGAGTGGTAGACCCTTAACATAGACGCTCCCGACTACTGGCTAACCGGGCAATGCAGACGCGTTATCTCACCGCGCCGCCCCAGAGGAGAAATTAGTGTAACCGTGATGCTGACACATCCTGCGAGCGTTGTCTGCCCCCGACTGGCCTGCCAGCCTGCGGGGAGAACATTTGTTGAGAGCTGAGACTGATTCCAGGCATGGTGCCAGAGCTGGCGATACTGGTTAAACACGCTAAACCGCGCCGCCAGCGCCCGGTGATAACCCGACAGAGCCGTCACGACGATCACCAGCAGCATCATCGCCAGCAGGACCTCCACCATGCTAAACCCTTTTTCTCGGCTCACGGCAGCTGACATAGCGCACTCTCCTTTAATGGACAAAAATCACTCCAGCCGTGAGGCGAAAAGCGAATTTTCCCGTCGACAATCTCTCCTGCGCGCCAGAGCAGCAGGTCACTGTCTCCGGCAATCAGCTGCACACGCGCCTCACTCAGCTGGCGCAAACAGACTCGCCACGCCGATGTCTTTTTGCACTGAACCTGCAGCTCTGATGACCAGCTCTGAACCCGTCCCCACTCAAGCGCGGACTGTACCGTCGCCTGCTGCTGAAGCGAGTGGCTCTCGCCGCCAACGAGCGCGCTAAATGTTGTCAGCTGTTGATTGAGACCAGACAGGATCAGGGTACCGAGCACCAGTAAAAGCAGAACCAGGGCCAGTGAAGACATTCCGCGTTGACGATTCACAGGTTGTACCCCGTGACCGTATACAACGCCTGCCAGGGCTCCCCCTGCCCGCCTTTACGCATCGCGGCCAGTTCGATATTTACCTCTGGCGCAAAACCGGCATGTTCAACTTTACTCACCACAAAGCGCGTGATTACCAGCCTGTCCGGGTCCGTAAGCTTTTCCCATCCTTTTCCTTCACACGACGTCGCCCCACGCTGGGTTTCCAGCGCGCCGGATTCCAGACGAAAACCGGTGCTGTCATTTTCTGATGCGCTGCTATCCCAGTTGCCGTTACTGTTGGCATCCCAGCGTACAATGACGCAGCCTCCAAGCCTCGCGGTCACCAGCGCCTGTCCCTGACAGTTTCCCGCACAGTACCCCGCACGCTGAAGCTGTTTGCCCAGGGAAAACAGGTGTTGCCAGACCTCTTCCTCCAGCTCTCTCTGGCCGGATTGCAGTAAGACTGCCCGCTGCAAGCCGGGTAAAAAACGCGATGCGCTTATCAGCAAAAGGCTGCTCATCGCCGTGGCAATCAGCACTTCAGTCAGTGAGAAACCGCGCTGCCTCATCAACATGAACCTCCCTCAGAGACCTGACACATCCTGATGCGTCCTCCATTTGAGACAATAATCAGCCATGCTCCGGCACGGCTTTGAACGCGTATCCGCCCTGCCCACGCTGTATCCCTTAATCCATAAAACCCCAGCGACGGCGTGACCTCACTGACCTCGACCTCAGGCCAGAGCGGAATCAGCACAAAGGGACTCTCCTTCTTACAGCCCTGCACGGCAGAGCTCACCAGACAGTCCCCGCCTCCCACCCGCTGAAGGGTAATAAGATGGTCGCTGTTGTGCCGGTTGGCATGGTTGCGCAGAAACAGCAGGTAATCTCGCACCTGACTGGCGGTTTGCCACAGCCGCTGCTGTCGTTGCCAGCTGTCCCAGCCGTACAGACCTGAGGCGCTGAGGATAACGACAAGCGAAACGGCGACAAGCGTTTCGATAAGCGTAAAACCGTTCTCTTTTTTCATACCGGGAGTGTGGCGAAGCGCCATGAAGTTGACGAGCGACGGATCCTCGTTTTACGAGGTGTTGTCCGAAGAATTGGGAGAGTTGCAGCGCGTTGCACGCTTTCTGGATAGCGCCTCGGGAAACGGGATAAAGGCGAAAAAAACCGGCGCTAAACAGCACCGGTTGTGTCACGCTTTATCGCATCAGATAGCGACGGGGGCTTTGATGCCCGGATGCGGGTCGTAACCCTCAATCTCGAAATCATCAAAGCGGTAATCAAATATTGATGCCGGTTTGCGTTTGATAATCAGCTTCGGCAGCGCACGCGGTTCGCGGGTCAGCTGGAGATGCGTCTGTTCCATATGGTTGCTGTAAAGATGGGTATCCCCACCGGTCCAGACAAAATCACCCACTTCCAGGTCGCACTGCTGCGCCATCATGTGAACTAACAGCGCATAGCTGGCAATGTTAAACGGCAGGCCGAGGAACACGTCACAGGAGCGCTGGTAGAGCTGGCAGGAAAGCTTTCCATCCGCCACATAGAACTGGAAGAACGCGTGGCACGGTGCCAGCGCCATTTTATCCAGCTCGCCGACGTTCCAGGCGGAAACAATGATTCGGCGCGAGTCCGGATCGTTTTTCAGCTGGTTCATCACGGTGGTGATCTGGTCAATATGGCGGCCATCAGGCGTTGGCCATGCGCGCCACTGCTTACCGTAAACCGGGCCCAGGTTGCCGTTTTCATCTGCCCACTCGTCCCAGATTGAGACGTTATTTTCGTGCAGATACGCAACGTTGGTATCACCTTGCAGGAACCAGAGCAGTTCATGAATGATCGAGCGCAGGTGGCAGCGCTTTGTCGTCACCAGCGGGAAGCCTTCTTGCAGATTGAAGCGCATCTGGTGGCCAAAAATGGAGAGCGTACCGGTACCGGTGCGGTCGTTTTTCGGCGTGCCCTCATCGAGCACTTTTTTCATCAATTCAAGATACTGTTTCATGGTTCCTCAGGAAATTTGTTGCTGTGGACGACGACGATACGCCCAAATCATCATAATGGCACCCGCGACAATCATCGGAATGGAGAGAATCTGCCCCATGCTGATGTACTGTACCCACTCGCCGGTAAACTGTGCGTCAGGCTGGCGGAAGAATTCGACGATGATGCGGAACGCGCCATAGCCAATCAGGAACAGCCCGGAGACAGCGCCCATCGGACGCGGCTTTCGAATAAACAGGTTGAGGATGATAAACAGCACCACGCCTTCCAGCGCCAGCTCATACAGCTGAGACATATGGCGCGGCAGAACGCCGTAGGTATCGAAAATGGACTGCCACTCCGGATGCGATGGCAGCAGCGCGATATCTTCTGCGCGGGAGCCCGGGAAGAGCATCGTGTACGGCACGCTCGGGTCGACGCGGCCCCACAGTTCACCGTTGATAAAGTTGCCCAGACGACCAGCGCCGAGACCAAACGGGATCAGCGGTGCGATAAAATCTGAAACCTGGAAGAAGTTGCGTTTGGTGCGTTTGGCAAAAATCACCATCACCAGGATCACACCAATCAGGCCGCCATGGAAGGACATGCCGCCGTCCCAGACGCGGAACAGATAGAGCGGATCGTTCAGGAATACCGGGAAGTTATAGAACAGCACATACCCGATACGGCCACCGAGGAACACGCCGAGGAAGCCCGCATACAGCAGGTTTTCAACTTCGTTTTTGGTCCAGCCGCTGCCCGGACGGCTGGCGCGACGGCCAGCGAGCCACATGGCAAAAATGAAGCCCACCAGGTACATCAGACCGTACCAGTGAAGCGAAACAGGTCCTACTGAGAAAATGACCGGATCAAATTCCGGAAAATGCAGATAACCACTGTTCATCTGTCACCACAAGATGTTGTTATTCCGCTGAAAGTGGACAGCGGTAGAAATGCGATTCTGCTGTAAGCAGAGGCTCCAAAGTTGCGAATCATAGCACAAGGCTGGCGCGGAGGATGCGCCAGAGATGTAAAAGATGTGTATAGGGTTTTATGCGCGCTGGCGCCCTCACCCACAGGGAGAGGGCGAAAAACGATTAGCGGCCGCCGCGGATCAGACCGCCCATACCGCGTCGTTCCATAAACGCCGCGACCTGATGACGAACCTCGGTTGCCAGCTGCGCCTCAAGGCTGCGTTCAGCCAGTTCGCGGGCATCATTGATGTCGATATGCCGCAGCAGATATTTCACGCGGGCGACGGCGCGACCGTTCATCGACAGATGGCGGAATCCCAGACCAATCAGGATCGCAACGCACATGGAATCCCCGGCCATTTCACCACACAGGCGTAAATCAATACCGTACTGCTCCGCTTCACGAGCGATCATCGCTAACGCGCGAATAATCGCCGGATGCAGGCTGTCGTAGATACTGGCGACGCGAGTATTGTTACGGTCGACGGCCAGGATATATTGCGTCAGGTCGTTCGTGCCGACAGAGATAAAATCAACACGGTTTGCCAGCTGCGGCAGCATAAAGACCATAGACGGCACTTCAAGCATCACACCAATCCGCGGTTTCGGGATCGCATAGCCGATCATCTCTTCCACTTCGCGGCCAGCACGTTCGATCAGCCGCCGGGACTCGTCGATCTCATCGATGCTGGTGACCATCGGCAGCAGGATGCTGAGATTGCCCGTCGCCGCGTTGGCGCGCAGCATCGCACGTACCTGGATCAGGAAGATCTCCGGCTGATCGAGCGTAATGCGGATCCCACGCCAGCCCAGGCACGGGTTTTCTTCGCTGATCGGCATATAGGGCAGCTGTTTATCCGCCCCGACATCCAGGGTTCGCAGAGTGACTGGTTTGTCGTTAAACATCTGCAGCATCCCCTGATACTGCGCCACCTGCTCCTCTTCGGAGGGGAAACCGCTCTGCAGCATGAACGGGATTTCAGTACGGTACAGGCCAATGCCGTCGATGCGGCTGCCCAGCTTCTCTTCGTGCTCAGGGCTTAAACCGGCGTTGAGCATGACTTTGATCCGCTCACCGCTCTTCAGCTGTGCGGGCAGGTTAACGTCATCTTCAGCCAGCTTGCTTAATTCATTCTCTTCGCTGATAAGACGCTGGTACTCCTGGAGCAGAACCGGCTCAGGATCGACCAGCAGCTCACCGCGATAGCCGTCGACCACCAGCGTACGTCGGTGCAGTACCGACGGCTGAATGTCCGCCCCCATAACGGTAGGGATACCCAGCGCGCGCACCATAATGGCGGCGTGTGAGTTGGCGGCACCATCGCGCACCACCACACCGGCCAGCCTGTCCTGGGGCAGTTCAGCCAGCGTCGTTGCCGAGAGTTCGTCGGCGACCAGAACAAACCGTTTTGGCCAGGCATTCGGGCCCTGAATGGTGTCATCAAGATGGAACAGCAGGCGCTGCCCCAGCGCGCGCAGATCCCCTGCCCGCTCTTTCAGGTAACCGTCGGTCAGTGCTGCAAACTGGTCGGCAAATTTTTCGATGACCTTCTTAACCGCCCACTCCGCGACCGAGCCTTTATCCACTTCCGCAAAAAGCTCACGACGCAGACGCGCATCGGAGAGCAGGTGCGAATAGAGGTCGAAGATGGCCGCCGTCTCTTTTTGCGCGCCTGCGGCAAAGCGCTTGCTGTAACGACGAAATTCATTTGCCGCCTCTTCCAGCGCGGCGGTGAGACGCTCGCGCTCAAGGGCTTCATCAAGCGTTGAGGCTTCGTAAACCTGCTCCATCAGCGGCAGCGTAGCGTCCATCCAGCCTTCCGCTATCGCCACGCCTGGCGATGCCGGAAGGGCTCGAATGCGCGTATGGCGATACTGACCAAAAAGCGCGGCAAGCTGGGACTGGGAGAGGATCGCCGCCATCTGCGTGGCCAGCGTGACGAGGAAAGACTCCTCGCTTTCATCGTACTGACGCAGCTCGCGCTGCTGGACGACCAGCACGCCGAGCAGCTGGCGACGCTGGATAATCGGCACGCCAAGGAAAGCGCGGAAGCGCTCTTCTTTTACGGAAGGGATGTACTTAAAGCTGGGGTGTTTTTGTGCGTCAGCAAGGTTGATGGGTTCAGCCAGCCGCCCGACCAGACCCACGATACCTTCATCAAATGCGAGCGTTACGGTGCGTCCGCGTGGTTTTTTCAAACCACGGGTTGCCATCAGGTAATAGCAGCGCCGATCGTGGTCGGCCAGATACACCGAACAGACCTCGGTCTCCATCGCAAGACAGATGTCGGTGACCAGAATATTCAGCGCCTCGTTCAGACGCGGCGCGCTGGCCACCTTCTCGACTATTTCTCGCAAGCGGGTGAGCATGATTTGCGTAGCTTAACCTCTTTTACGTCGCCAGGCAGGTGCGCTCTGCGGCTTAGGCGGGATCTCCTGAAGCTGCATTACCACACTTGCAAACTCTTTCATCACCCTACGGTAAACATCGCGTTTAAATGACACGACCTGACGAACAGGATACCAATAGCTCACCCAGCGCCAGCCATCGAACTCCGGCGTACTGCTGGTTTGCATATTGATGTCTGAATCGTTGCCCACCAACTGCAACAGAAACCACTTCTGTTTCTGGCCGATACAAACCGGCTTTGTGTCCCAACGCACCAAACGTTTCGGTAACTTGTAACGCAACCAGTTGCGGGTCGAAGCCAGGATGCGAACATCTTTTCGGCTTAAACCGACCTCTTCAAAAAGCTCCCGGTACATCGCTTGTTCTGGGGACTCTCCCGGATTGATCCCGCCTTGCGGGAACTGCCAGGAGTGCTGACCATATCGCCGGGCCCACATTACCTGGCCCTGACGATTACAAATTACTATTCCTACGTTCGGGCGGTAGCCATCGTCATCAATCACCGGACTACCCCAAACTAAACCTTATATATGAATGATTGTTTCACACTACAGGGAGGCGGTAAACCACTCTCTTACAGGGCTGCAACCTAATAACATTTGAATAACTCACAAATAAGTGCTGAGTTATAAACAGATGAGTGGCAGTGAAGGGAATTTTATTCACCTTTTCTGTGGATATAGTTGTGAAGAAGTGTCTGATTACCGATGAACAACCTTAAACGCTGCCATATCCCCTCTTTCACCTGAATTCAATAATGCAATTATTTTCATATAGTTAAATGTATTTCCATGAACACAAAACAGAATAGCGTGACGATCGTCACATCAGGGATCGTCGTGCTGATGAAAGATCGAACAGCGTCGGTTTTATCCACAGATTGTGCCAATAAGTTAGTCACAATTTGTTTGAAAATTCGATTTTCATCGCACGTCAAGGCTGTAAATCGAAACAGTAGTCAGGGTTATGCCCAGTTATCCCATTTTTCTGTGGATAACATGGTGTAAGATCCTGTTCATTGTCAGTGACCAGATTTGAACAACCGGTTTTCTGACTCGGGTGAAACGATTTCAAACCCATAAAAAAACCTATAAATCATATACATGGAATATTGGTACAGAAATAGTTAAACTCTATCCACAGGGGACAATTTCTTCGTTTATTTTTTAATCAAAAGGTTACCGTCATGCATCCGCTTACACCCTTGCTCTCACCGCCGTCCAGCGAGGACCAGTTGCTCCAGCAGGCACAGCGTCTTGCGGGTTTTTCGCTTGGCGAGCTGGCGGCAATGGCAGGGCTTCCGATCCCGAAGGATCTTAAGCGGGATAAAGGCTGGATCGGCATGCTGCTTGAGCTGTGGCTGGGTGCGAGCGCAGGGAGCAAACCCGAGCAGGATTTTGCAGCACTTGGTGTGGAGTTAAAAACCATCCCAATAGATAGCCAGGGCAAGCCGCTTGAGACCACCTTTGTCTGCGTTGCGCCATTAACCGGCAACACCGGCGTGACGTGGGAAACCAGCCACGTTCGCCACAAGCTGAAGCGCGTGTTGTGGGTGCCGGTTGAAGGCGAGCGACAGATCCCCCTGGCCGACCGTCGCGTTGGCGCGCCGCTGCTCTGGAGCCCAAACGAGGATGAAGAGCATCAGCTTCGGCTGGACTGGGAGGAGCTGATGGACATGATCGTTCTTGGGCAGGTAGAGCGCATCACCGCCCGACACGGAGAAGTATTACAACTGCGTCCGAAAGCGGCCAACAGTAAAGCGCTTACCGAGGCAATCGGCGCACAGGGTGAGCCGATACTGACGCTGCCGCGCGGTTTTTATCTCAAAAAGAATTTCACCGGCGCGCTCCTGGCACGTCATTTCCTGTTAAAAACATAGTTTTTTACTTATTTTGCGAGCTCTCAAACATAATCGACTGCTTTTTAAGATTTTACTGCTTCCTCAAGTCGCCATATCGGGTTAATACTAGATTATGATTTGATACGCGCCAGATGAGGACGATAACGATGAAAAAATGGGCAGTGTTAGTTTCAGCAGTCGGTTTAGCGTTTGCCGTATCGGGCTGTAGCAGCGATTACGTCATGGCGACAAAAGATGGTCGAATGATCCTGACCGACGGCAAACCCGAAGTTGACGATGATACCGGTCTGGTCAGCTACCGCGATCAGGAAGGCAATAAAATGCAGATCAATCGCGACGAAGTATCGCAAATTATCGAGCGATAAACAGAGAGAGGTCAGTCGCTTGCTGACCTTTTTGATTTTTTTCTTCCCCTTTTGCTTCCCCTCTGCCATGTTTATATTCCTTTGTCGGGCACGCCCTGACGCGGTCTATAAGTCTACTGAGGAAGCCGGCTATGCATTATCACCGTATCCCCCACAGCGCTCTGGAAATAAGCCAACTGGGGTTGGGCACGATGACATTTGGTGAACAAAACAGCGAAGCCGATGCCCATGCACAACTCGATTACGCCGTCAGCCAGGGGATTAACCTGATTGATGTCGCGGAGATGTACCCTGTTCCGCCACGTCCGGAAACGCAGGGACTTACCGAAACCTACGTCGGTAACTGGCTGGCAAAACACGGCAACCGTGAAAAGCTGGTGATTGCCTCCAAAATCAGCGGCCCCGCGCGCAACAACGATACCGGGATCCGCCCGAACCAGATCCTCGATCGCAAGAATATCCGCGCCGCACTGGACGCCAGCCTCAAGCGCCTGCAAACCGACTATCTCGATCTGTATCAGGTGCACTGGCCTCAGCGCCCAACCAACTGCTTTGGTAAGCTCGGCTACAGCTGGAATGAGAGCGCCCCCGCCGTGACACTGCTGGAAACGCTGGAAGCGCTGACCGAATGCCAGCGCGCGGGAAAAATCCGCTATATTGGCGTCTCTAACGAAACGGCCTTTGGGGTCATGCGCTATCTGCACCTGGCGGATAAACACGATCTGCCGCGTATCGTGACTATTCAGAACCCGTACAGCCTGCTTAACCGCAGCTATGAAGTGGGTCTGGCCGAAGTGACGCAGTATGAAGAAGTGGAACTGCTCGCCTACTCCTGTCTCGGCTTCGGTACGCTGACGGGGAAATACCTGAACGGCGCGAAACCGGCCGGGGCGCGTAACACCCTCTTTAGCCGCTTTACCCGTTACAGCGGCGAGCAGACGCAGAAAGCCGTTGCCGCCTATGTGGATATCGCGAAGCGTCACGGTCTTGACCCTGCGCAGATGGCGCTGGCCTTCGTGCGTCGTCAGCCGTTTGTTGCCAGCACCCTGCTGGGCGCGACCACGATGGAGCAGTTGAAAACCAATATTGCGAGTTTCAATCTGAACCTGAGTGAAGAGGTGTTAGCGGAGATTGAAGCGGTGCATCAGGTTTATACGTATCCTGCACCGTAGCCTGAGGCTTTTGCCCGGTGACGCTTACCGGGCCTACAGGTGCACAAACGTAGGCCGGGTAAGGCGAAGCCGCCACCCGGCTATATATCAGCGGCGACGCTGCCAGATCCACAAACCCGCAATCGCCAGCGCAAACAGCCCACCAAACCCGACGCCAATCCCCACAACCGGCACGCCCACTTTTACCGCCAGCGAGTAGAGCCCCAGCATTAACAGCATTGCCAGGTTTTCCCCCAGGTTTTGTACCGCGATGGCATTGCCTGCCCCGACGGTCTGCTTGCCCCGCTCCTGCAGTAACGCATTCAACGGCACCACGAAGAAGCCCCCCAGAATACCAATCAGGATGAGGAGGACATACGCGGGCAATAACGCATGCTGCAGCGAGAAGATCAGCACCACGACGCCAATCAGGATCCCTGCGGGCATGCAGCGTGCTACCGTCTCGAGCGTTACCAGCTTCGCCGCCGCGCCAGCCCCCACCACAATGCCGATGGCCACCATCGCATTCAGATAGGTCGGCGTCGCGTTGTCAGTAATCCCCAGCGCCACCGGCACCCACAGCACCAGCAGGAAGCGCAGCGTGACGCCCGCACCCCAGAACATACTGGTCCCCATCAGGGAAAAACGCGTTTCACCGTTACGCCACAGCACGCGGCAGGCGGTAAAGAAACTTCCGGTCATCGGTTTAAAGCGCCAGGATTGCCCCGGGCGAGCCACCGGCAGCTTAGGAATAAACAGGTTCGCCACGACCGCCCCGCCATACACCGCCGCGCATACGCCCAGTGCCGCCAGGACATGCCAGTCGGCCAGCACGCCGCCCGCAACGGATCCGAGCAGGATAGCGGCAATGGTTGACGACTCCATCAGACCATTGGCTTTCACCAGCTTATCCCCGGTGGTCAGCTCGCCGAGAATGCCATACTTCGCCGGGGAGTAGGCGGCGGCGCCAATGCCCACCAGCGTATAGCCAATAAACGGATTGAAGCCAAAGCAAATGCTGGCCGCACCCAGCAGCTTGAGGCCATTGGCAAACATCATCACCCGACCTTTCGGGAAGCTGTCCGCCACCTGCCCGACGAACGGAGCAAAGATAATGTAAGCGCCTACAAACACCATCTGCAGGATCGGCTGACTCCAGTCGGGGTAAAACTCGGCTTTCAGCAGCGCCAGCGTGGCAAACAGCAGCGCGTTATCACCGAACGCAGAGAGAAACTGTGCGGCGATGACGGCCATCATGCCTTTCGATCTGAGCGATGTGTTAGTGTGTACTGACTCACGCATTTTGCTGTTCCGCCTCTTCAATCATGCCTTTCAGGGTCACGAAATCGGGTTTTCCGCTCCCCAGCACCGGGAGCTGTTTGAGGTAGCGAATATCGCGCGGCACCGCCAGTTCAGGGATACCGTGTTCACGCGCATAGCTCAGTAACCTGTCGCGCTTAAGCTCACCGTCGGTCGTAAACAGCACCAGCGCCTCGCCTTTGCTGGCATCACTCTTCACCACCGTTGCATGCATCTTATCCGCGGACACGGCCGTCGCCAGCTGCTCAACCATTTCCAGAGAGACCATTTCACCCGCGATTTTGGCGAAGCGTTTCGCGCGTCCCTGAATCTGAACAAAGCCTTGTTCATCAAAACGGACGATATCACCGGTGTCGTACCAGCCGGTTTCAATCTCGCCGTTGACATTTTCCGCTGTGGGCACCTCCAGCACGCCCGGGTTTTCCACGCGCAGATACCCGTTCATCACGTTTGGCCCTTTGAGCTGCAGACGGCCACCGTCCTCAATGCCCGGCACGGCCAGCAGACGCGCGTCCATTCCCGGCAGAATTCGGCCAACCGTACCCGGTTTCGCCGCCATCGGCACGTTAATCGAGACCACGGGCGCACACTCGGTAACGCCATAGCCTTCGAGAATGCGAAGGCCAAACTTGTCCTGCCAGATCTGACGCGTGCTCTCCTGCAGTTTTTCCGCACCGGCCACCACATACCGCACGCGATAGAAGTCATACGGATTGGCGAAACGCGCATAGTTGCCGAGGAACGTTGAGGTGCCGAACAGGACGGTGCAGTTACGGTCATACACCAGCTCCGGCACAATCCGGTAATGCAGCGGGCTTGGATAGAGGAACACTTCTGCGCCGGTCAGCAGCGGCGTAAACAGCCCCACCGTCAGGCCAAAGGAGTGGAACAGCGGCAGCGCCGACATAAAACGGTCATCCGCGGTAAAGTCAGCAATGCTTTTGATCTGCTCAACGTTCGCCAGAATGCTCTTGTGGCTGTGGACGACGCCTTTCGGGTTGCCCTCCGATCCCGACGTGAAGAGGATAATGGCGTCATCTTCCGGCTGCTGTTTGACCTGCGCCAGACGCGGCACCAGCAGGTGAGCAAAAATCCACAGCTTGTCGCCGGTGGTCACGTCGGCTTTCAGATCCTCCAGGAAGACCCAGCGTACCTGGGTGAGCTGCTCGGGAAGATGCCAGAGCTTGCCTTTGTCCAGGAACTGACGAGAGGTAAAGACGGTATTAATCTGGGCAGCGGTGATGGCGCTGGTCAGCCCTTTCACACCCGCCGTGTAGTTCATCATCGCCGGGATCCGGCCCCGGGAAACCGCGCCGAAAATCACCGCCGCGCTGATGCCCGCGTTAGGCAGCATCAGGCCAATCTTTTCGCCCTTTTTGCTGTACTTCTCAAGAATGCGCCCCACAAACAGGGTCTTGGTCAGCAGTTTGCGATAGGTATCCGGGGTAAAGTTGATGTCTTCGATGCAGTTTTTCTTCGCGCCATAGCGGTGCTGCGCGGAAAGCAGAGATTCGTACAGCGTTTCGCGCGGACGCACGGCCATGCGCGCTTCCATCATAATCTGGTGCAGCATTTCCCCGGCGATTTTACGGCGATCGCGGGCACGCGGCGCGTCGGGCATCGGTAACGACGTTGGCGGCAGAATATGCAGCGTGATTTTGGGGAACAGACGCTGCTTCACCAGTCCCTTCAGACGGCTGAAATGGGTCAGCTCTGCGCCTTCAATTCGCAGCGGCACCACGGTCGCTTTTGACTTCGCCGCCACAAACCCCGCACCGTCGTAGATTTTCATCAGCGAACCGGTCACAGAGATACGCCCTTCCGGGAAAATGACCACCGGACGCCCCTGCTCGACCAGACGCACCAGATGCTTAATCATCATCGGCTTTGTCGGGTCAAGCGGCACAAAATCAATCAGCGGCGTGAGCCAGCGCATGTACCACTGCTGGCTGATGGAGGTATAGACCGCAAATACCGGACGCACGGGCAGAAACAGCGCCAGCAGGATGCCATCTATAAAGGAAACATGATTTGGTGTGATAAGAACGCGTTCGCCGCGAAGCGCCTGGGCATCGCCAGTGACGCGGATGCGAAAGAGAATACGGAACAGTGTACGGAAGAACCCAAATAGCATCTCAACTCCCTTTGCCAGCCAGTGTGGAGGGTTGATAGTAAATGGTGGCAGATTACACGAGAAGTGATACGGGAGCGACAGCAAAAGTGGAGGCGAAAAAAAACCTGCGCATCCGCGCAGGTTGGTGCAAGAGATGAGTACGAAACCGTACTAAGAATTCTCACCAATCAATACCTCTGGGATCTCAACTGTATCAATCTCATTAACATCCTCGCCATCGGACAATCGCAACAGCCTGAGGCAAAGTGTAACCAAAGGTTCAGATTGACATTCTTCAGACATGACTGCGCGTGTAACGATTACACCGCCAGGGTTGTTCTGCGTCACGTTTGTGGAGAGCGAAAATCCGCTCCCCTTGAATGCGCGCCGCTTTTCCGCAACACTATTTGGTGTGTAAACGCTTACCCCCAATAAGAAGGTAATGAATGGCGACAATAAAGGATGTGGCCCGTCTGGCAGGTGTGTCGGTGGCAACCGTCTCCCGTGTGATTAACGACTCCCCAAAAGCCAGTGACGCATCACGCCAGGCGGTACAAAGCGCCATGGAATCCCTAAACTATCATCCCAATGCCAATGCCCGCGCGCTCGCCCAGCAGTCCACAGAAACCATTGGTCTGGTGGTAGGAGATGTCTCCGATCCCTTTTTCGGCGCGATGGTGAAAGCCGTTGAGCAGGTTTCTTATCAGACAGGCAATTTTTTGCTGATCGGCAATGGCTATCATAATGAACAAAAAGAACGCCAGGCCATCGAGCAGCTGATCCGCCACCGCTGCGCGGCGCTGGTAGTACACGCCAAAATGATCCCGGATGCCGAACTGATTCATCTGATGAAGCAGATCCCCGGGATGGTCATCATCAACCGCATTATTCCCGGCTTTGAGAAACGCTGCGTGGCGCTCGACGACCGCTACGGCGCGTGGCTTGCGACCCGTCATCTGATTCAGCAGGGCCACACCCGGATTGGCTATCTCTGTTCAAACCACCCGATTTCTGATGCAGAAGACCGTCTGCAGGGCTACTACGATGCCCTGCGCGAAAACGGACTGCCGTGCAATGACCGCCTGGTGGCCTACGGTGAACCGGATGAGAGCGGCGGTGAGCAGGCCATGACCGAGCTGCTGGGTCGCGGACGGAATTTCACGGCGGTTGCCAGCTATAACGACTCGATGGCCGCAGGGGCAATGGGGGTGTTGAACGACAACGGGATTGAGGTACCGGCAGAAATTTCGCTGATTGGCTTCGACGACGTGCTGGTCTCCCGCTACGTTCGCCCGCGCCTGACCACCGTGCGCTACCCGATTATCACCATGGCCACACAGGCCGCCGAGCTGGCGTTAGCGCTGGCGGAACAGCGCCAGCCGCCGGATATTACGCATCTGTTTAGCCCGACGCTGGTTCGCCGTCACTCCGTTGCCTCTCTTGCGGAAGCGCAAAGCGAATAACGGTAGAGGTGAACCCGCGTGTTGGGGTATTCCAGCCCATCACCGATATACTGCCAGCCGTAACGTTCGTAAAAGTCGCGGCAGGCAGACCACAGATGCAGCTCGGTGTACCCGGCCTGCGCGGCATACGCAATAACATGCTCCTGAAGCTTCCCCGCGAGTCCTTTTCCTCGCGCCGCCTCATCCACGTACAACGCCGCCAGCCAGGGATAAAGATCCTGACGCGTGATGAGATCGCAGCGCCATAATCCGACGGTGCCCAGAAGACGTTCATCCTCAACGGCAATAAACGTCATCGGCAGCGCGTCAGGCGTCTGGCTGTGATCGATAACGCTCTGGAAAAATTCACGCGGCAGGCCGTCACCGAAGGCCTGCCAGATCCAGTCGATCACCTGCTCCGCAAACTGCGGCGCGGCGTACAGCGGGAGGATCTTCATATCAGTTTCCCCTGAAAAAGAGGAACTGACTCAAACAGATAACCGTCGAAATCCGGCGCATCTTCATCAGACAGCTCCAGCAAACTTTTTTTCACATTTTCCAGATGCTGGAACATGGCCTGCCAGGCCCCCATCACGTCGCGACGGCGCAGGGCAGCAAGAATGGTTTGCCGGTCGCCGAGCCACTTCAGGCGATACGCACGACTGGCAATATGGACGTTAAACTGCTGCCACAGCGGGCTGCTGTCCATGTGGTGCCAGATACTTTCCACTGTTGCCAGCAGCATCTGATTTTGCGTTGCGCCCGCCAGCACCAGGTGAAACATCTTGTTGTTGTCCTGGCTGTTGTCGTCCGCGGCGATGGCGCGCTGCTCCTGCTCGATGATGCGGCGCAGATTATCGATATCCGCCCGCGTCGCCATTTTGGCGGCAAAAGCTGCGATGTTGCTTTCGAGCAGCTGGCGAGCCTGCAAAATCTCAAACGGGCCCACGTCGCTGTTAAGGAAACGCTCTTCCTCATTTTCATGTTCGTCGGGGATGCGCATGACGTAAACACCCGAGCCCTGACGGATATCCACCGTGCCCTGTAGCTCCAGCATCAGCAGCGCCTCGCGCACGATAGTGCGGCTTACGCCATAGGTCTCGGCAATGTTGCGCTCCGGCGGCAGGCGCGACCCAACGGGATAATGCCCCTGGATAATTTGCGCCCGTAAATCCTCGCCAATTTCCTGGTACTGTTTTTTTTCCGGCAGGATGACAGCCTTATCCACGTTTTCACCTGTTTTTTCAGTTAATGCGCAGGCCGGGCGTCCTCCCGGCCAGTTTGTACGCTATTTTATCAGAACGCTTACTTCCATTCATCGTCAACGCTGAGCGTCAGGACGCGTTCATCCCGCAACTGCCTGAACCAGGATGCCGATTTTTTGGCGCGCCGGGCGCGGTTATCCTCCAGATCAATCTCAATCAGACCATAGCGATTTTTAAAGGCGTTCATCGGCGAGACGTTGTCGGTAAAGGCCCAGAGCATATAGCCGTGGCAGTTCGCCCCCTCCTCGCGCGCCAGCAGCGTGTAGTAGAGGTGCTCGCTGATAAAATCGATCCGGTACGTATCTTCGATAACGCCGTCACGGTTGCGGAACTGCGCTTCGTTTTCAACGCCCATTCCGCTTTCCGCCACGAACCAGTCGATATTGCGGTACTCCTTTTTAATCCGCATCGCCATGTCGTAGATAATGCGCGGATAAATCTCCCAGCCGCGGGATCTGTTCATCCGTCGCCCCGGGAGCTCAAACGGCTCGTAGTAGTATGCCGGGTGGAACGGGGTCTCCGGATGCCAGGCGCGGGAAGGCGCTTTTACCCGGTGCGGGTAGTAGAGGTTGATCCCTAATTCGTCGACGGTGTTGTCGGCAATCAGCGCCAGTTCGTCATCCGTATAGGCCCACGCCACCTGGTGCTGCTCCAGCAGGGTAAAGAGCGCCTGCGGATAGCGCCCGTGCACCAGCGGGTCGAGAAAGACACGGTTGTAGAAGAGATCGTACATCTCCGCCGCCCGCACGTCGTGCGGCGCACGCGAGCGCGGATAGGTCACTTCCGGGTTGAGAATACAGCCTACGGAGCCTTTATACCCTTTCTCCCGAAACAGCTTCACAACCTTCGCCGTCGCCAGCACCTTGTGGTGATTCCACTGCATCCAGGTGCCGGTGTTCTGCTCGTACGGCCAGCGCAGCGCATCCAGATAAACGCGGGTCTGCACCACAATCGGCTCATTGAAGGTAAACCAGCGGGTGACGCTGCCGTGAAAGCGTTCAAACACCTTTTCCGCGTAGCGGACAAACAGTTCAACCACATGCTTCGACGCCCAGCCGCCGTATTTTTCAAGCAGCACGCCTGGAAGCTCGTAATGCTCAAGGCAGATCATCGGTTCAATACCCTGGCGGTGCATTTCATCGAACAGGGCGGCGTAATACGCGGCGTACTCCTCATCTATCGTCACGTTTTCATAGTCGGTCAAAAACCGTGACCAGTTTATCGAGGTCCGGTAGTGCGTCAGCCCCGCCTGCTTCATCAGGGCTACATCTTCGCGGAAGCGGTTGATAAAATCGGTCGCCACCGCCGGCCCATAGCCGTTGTGCCAGACGTGACGATCGTTTTTGTACCAGAGATCGATCCACGAATCCTGGCCCGGTTTTTTGCCGCTCCAGCCTTCGGTTTGCCAGGCTGACGCCGCTGCGCCGAGAATAAAATCCTGCGGCAGGGTTATCTTTTTTATGCTCATCATCACCTCAGGCGTTATCGGTAGCTTGCTGCAGCGCGGCCTGATCCGCACGGCGTGAGGCAATCTTCACAAACGGCAGATAGATAATGACGGCAGTGACAATGCAAATAAGCTGAGTTATCACTGCCCCCATTGAGCCTGCGGTGGAAAGCCAGGCGTTAATCAGCGGCGGTGTGGTCCACGGCACCATCACGACGGCTTTGCCGGCAAAACCGGTTACCGTCGCAAAGTAACCGATAGAGCCAGTAACCAGCGGCGTAATGATGAACGGAATGGCAAGGATCGGGTTGAGCATGATTGGCATACCGAAGATCACCGGCTCGTTAATGTTGAAAATGCCGGGGCCAATAGAGAGCTTGGCGATCTCCTTCATCTCTTTACGTTTGGTGGCGATCATCACCGCGATCAGCAGGCCGATGGTCAGCCCTGACCCCCCGATGCTCATATACACGTCCCAGAACGGCATAGTGATGATGTTCGGCACCTCTTTGCCCTGCTCAAAGGCGCTCATGTTAACGGTGATCGCCCCCAGCAGCAGCGGCTCGCGGATCGGCTTGATCATCTGGTTGCCATGAATTCCAATCACCCAGAATAGCTGGGCGACAAACATCAGCAGCAGAATGCCCGGCAGGCTTTGCACCACGCGCTCCAGCGGCTGCTGCACCACCTGGTAGACCGCGTCGTAGAGATACATGCCGGTAAGCTGGTGGAAAACGAAGCCAAACGTGGCAATCGCCGTGGTGGTGATAATCGCCGGGATCAGGGCCGAGAACGATGCCGCCACGTTAGGCGGTACGGTATCCGGCATCTTAATCTTCAGCCCCTTGCGGTTTTCCAGCCAGCAGTAGACCTCGACGGAGAGAATGGCGATAAACATGCCGAGGAACAGGCTGCGGGTGTCGGAGAACTGGCGCAGCAGCACGTCTTTCACCACGTGCATTTCGCCGTCCACCAGCATTTCCACGGTGGTCGGCGTCACGCAGATGAAGCAGATCACCGCCAGCAGGCCGGGGAACAAGGATTTGATCCCGTTAATCCGCCCCAGCTCCACGCCAATCAAAAACACCGCGCCGATGTTGAGGAAGTTGAGCGTGGCGTAGTTTAACGCACTGGTGATCGGCTTTAGCGCGGCGAGAAACGACAGCGACTGGAAACTCGCCAGGCCGTTTTTCGGATCCAGCACCATGTTGGAGATCAGCACGGAGAATGCCCCAACGATGATGACCGGCATTAAGGTAATAAAGGCAGACTTGATCGCCATGATGTAGCGATAGCTGTTGAATTTGGTGGCAAAACTGCCCAGAGCGTCGATCAGTTTTTCCTGTAATGCCATAGGGTAATACCTCAGTAAAAGGGCTTTTATTGAATAAGGTGTACAGCCGGATACTATTGGCATACCAAAAATAGCTTTATGGGGCTTTCCGTTCTGTGATTAAGCTCTCAACGGAGCAAGAGGTATTCCAGATGAGTATTTTTGACCATTTTGGCATGCCACTTAACGACGATAATTCCGTGCTGTCAGGTCGTTGCCAAAAAGCGTGATCGTGGCGGAGTTTTTGCGCTTCCCGCATCGCTTATACGGCGTAAGCTCTGTGTTAAACTGCAGATCATTACGTGAAAGCAGGAATGTAGAATGGTAACAATGCTGGATGTCTCACTGCGCGCGGGCGTGTCTAAGGCCACGGTATCGCGCGTGCTGAACGGCACGGGTCAGGTTAAAGAGAGTACGCGTCAGCAGGTGTTTGCGGCGATGGAAGAGCTGGGCTATCGGCCGAACTTTCTCGCGCGCTCGCTGGCTAACCAGACCAGCAACAGCATTGGTCTGGTCGTCTCGACCTTCGACGGCTTTTACTTTGGCCGCCTTCTCCAGCAGGCGTCGCGGCAGACCGAAACCCACGGGAAACAGCTTATCGTCACCGACGGTCACGACGCGCCGGAACAGGAAGAACAGGCGGTGCAGATGCTCGCCGATCGCCAGTGCGATGCCATCGTGCTTTATACGCGCTATATGAGCGAAAAAGCGATCATCAAACTGATGAACACCGTAAAAACACCGCTGGTGGTCATTAACCGTGAAGTGAGCCAGGCGCCGGATCGCTGTGTGTTCTTCGAACAGCAGGATGCCGCGTTTAAGGCCGTGGATTATCTGATCGAACAGGGCCATCGGGAGATCGCCTGTATCACCGTCCCGATCCATACCCCAACCGGGAAAGCGAGGCTGATGGGCTATCGCAAGGCGCTGGAAAAGCACGGCATCCGTCTGGACGAGCGTCGGATAAAGTACGGCGATGCGGGAATGACCGGGGGATATGAGCTGTGCAAGGAATTGATTGCCGACGGTGTATCGTTTAGCGCCCTGTTTGCCTGTAACGACGATATGGCGCTGGGCGCGTCCAAAGCGTTACACCAGGCGGGGCGTAAAATCCCGCAGGATATTTCACTGTTCGGCTTTGACGATGCCCCTAGCGCGAAATGGCTGGAACCTGCGCTCTCGTCGGTTTATCTGCCCATCGACAATATGATTGTCACGGCCATCGATCAGGCGATCCGGCTGGCAAAAAACCAGCCGGTCGATGCCATCCCACCGTTTACCGGCACGCTGGTCTTACGCGATTCGGTCACGACGGGGCCGTACTTACATCAGATGAGCTCTAACGCCAGCAGTTCCTGAATGGTCTGGCGGCGGCGGATTAACCGCGCCTTGCCGTTATCAAACAACACTTCCGGCAGCAGCGGGCGGCTGTTGTAGTTAGATGACATAGACGCCCCGTAAGCACCGGTGTCGTGCAGCACAAGATAATCACCCGGTTTGACCTCTGGCAGCGCGCGGGTCTCCACTTTGCCGCCCTCCAGCTGGGTAAACACGTCACCCGATTCGCACAGCGGCCCCGCAACGACCGTCTCAACGCGTGGTGCCTGCGATAAATCGCGGCCGTCGGCAGCCAGGGCGGTAATGTGGTGATAGCTGCCGTACATGGACGGACGCATCAGATCGTTAAAGCCTGCGTCAATCAATACAAAGTGGCGAGACCCCATCTCTTTCACGCTGCGCACCTGCGAAACCAGCACGCCGGCTTCCGCCACCAGGAAACGGCCCGGCTCAATTTCCAGTTTTACCGCGTGGCCCAAATGCGCGGCGATTTGATCGCGCGCGGCGCTCCACAGACCGTAATAGTGATCGGTATCAATCGCCTCTTCCCCTTCGCGATAAGGAATGGAGAGACCGCCACCGGCAGAGATCGCCTCCAGATCCTGACCGAAGTCGACAACCTGGCGCACCATCGCGCCGCACACCTGCTCCAGGTGGCCGTAATCGACGCCAGAGCCAATGTGCATATGAATCCCCACCAGCTTCAGGCCGTAGCGCTGTAATACCGCCAGCGCGGCAGGCATATCGGCATACCAGATCCCGTGCTTGCTGTTTTCGCCGCCGGTGTTAGTTTTTTGGCTGTGGCCATGACCAAAGCCCGGGTTCACGCGCAGCCAGACGCGATGGCCGGGTGAAACCTCGCCCAGTTGCTCCAGCATATCCACAGAGCCGGCATTCACCGGGATCTGCAGCTCGTGGACGCGCGCCAGCGTCGCATCGTCGATCACATCGGCGGTAAAGACGATCGCGTCACCGTCGGCTTTCGGATCGTATCCGGCCGCCAGCGCGCGCTCGATTTCGCCGAGTGAAACGGAGTCCACCTTCACGCCCTGCTCACGCATCAGGCGCAGAATGTGGATATTGGAGCAGGCCTTCTGGGCAAAACGCACCACGTCAAACTGATGCAGGGCGGCGATCTTCTCGCGAACGATCTGCGCGTCGTAGACCCACACCGGGCAGCCAAATTCGGCGGGCAGGCGCAGCAGGTTGTCGGCGTTCAAATCGGTATCAGTCTGGTTCAGCGGGCGTGGCATGGTCTTCTCCGGGTAAATGCGTTTTCATGATTACGCCACAGCACGAAGAGAATAAAAAATATCGTTTTATCGCGAGTCTATGCAAAAATGATATGGTCAGTTCTCTGCTTTCAGGTGCCCTATGCCCGCCGTCAATTTACGCCATATCGAGATTTTTCACGCCGTGATGACCACCGGTAATCTCACCGAAGCCGCACAGATGCTGCATACCTCGCAGCCGACGGTGAGCCGCGAGCTGGCGCGCTTCGAGAAAGTGCTGGGGTTGAAGCTGTTCGAACGTACCCGGGGCAGGCTTCACCCGACGGTACAAGGGTTACGCCTGTTCGAGGAAGTTCAGCGCTCCTGGTACGGGCTGGACAGAATAGTGAGTGCCGCGGAAAGCCTGCGCGAGTTTCGTCAGGGCGAGCTGTCGATCGTCTGCCTGCCCGTCTTTTCGCAATCCTTTTTGCCGATGCTGCTGCAACCCTTTCTGGCCCGATACCCGGAGGTCAGCCTCACCATCGTGCCTCAGGAATCACCTCTGCTTGAAGAGTGGCTTTCGGCTCAGCGCCATGATTTAGGCCTGACCGAAACCCTCTCCACGCCAGCGGGAACGGCGCGCACGGAGTTGCTCTCGTTAGATGAAGTGTGCGTTCTGCCCGCCGGGCATCGGCTTGCCGGTAAGGCGGTGCTTACACCGGAGGATTTCCACGGGGAAAACTACATCAGCCTGTCGCAGACCGACAGTTATCGGCAGCTGCTGGATACGCTGTTTTCCGAGCATCAGGTCAAACGCCGAATGGTGGTAGAAACGCACAGCGCGGCCTCGATTTGTGCGATGGTACGCGCAGGCGTCGGCGTCGCGGTGGTGAATCCGCTCACGGCGCTGGATTATGCGGAAAGTGGGATTGTTGTACGTCGGTTTAGTGTCTCAGTTCCTTTCACCGTTAGCCTAATCCGCCCACTGCATCGTCCGGCATCGGCGCTGGTGGAGGCGTTCAGTGAGCATCTGCAAGAAGGGTTAAGTCTGTTGGCTGACCAGCTAAATAAGATGTTGAATCAGACGCCCCACTGAACAGCGGGCGTCTGAAAACTCAGTTAAAACGTTTCGCGATGGCCGCAACACGCTCGCCGAATTTCACAGCGGTTTGCAGATCGCCACTGGCAATGGCGCCAGCATCAGCATCTGATGGAGACTGCACCAGCAAACCGACTGAACCGCCCAGATTATTAATATCCTGACGGGTTGCCGCGAGAGTATTTGACGGCGGCAGCCCCAGGCTCACCCAAATCCCACCGTGCTGAGAGGCCAGCGTTTGCAGGTATTGTAACGACACCTGCTTATCACCGTTCAGGCTGGCGCTGTTGCTGAAGCCCGCGAACACTTTGTCCTGCCAGCTACGCACGAACCAGGCTTTTGAGGTCGCATCAGCGAATTTCTTAAACTGCCACGGTACGCTTCCCATGTAGGTTGGCGCGCCAAAAATAATCGCTCTGGCATCGTTAAGTTTTTGCCAGTCGCTTTCCTGAATATCGCCATTGCTGTCAATGGCGATCAGCTCAGCCTGCGCGCCCTCGGCGACTGTTTCAGCAACGCGTTTGGTGTGGCCGTAGCCAGAATAATAGATAACTACAACGCCCATGATAGTTCTCCTGATGCAATATTGCCTTGTGAGTCAAACGATTAAGACGACTTTAAAATTGCTCTGCGAGCCCGTTGCCATTTTCGGTTCCCTGGTATCAAATAGAAACCTTACGTCGTTTTATACACGCAAACGTTCACGGGCGTAAGAAGGCACCTTTATCTCACCTGGTTACCTTGAGGGAACCACCATGACCCAAACAGCAGTTCTGAAAAAGGAAATGCCTCCTTACAACGTGTTCGATGAACGCTGCCCGACCCGCGGCGTGCTGACGCGTATCGCCGATAAGTGGGCACTGTTAATTCTTGCGCGCCTTGAGAATGGACCGATGCGCTTTAGTCATCTTCAACGTGATATTCAGCGAATCACCAAAAAGGTGCTGACCCAGTCTTTACGCAAACTGGAACGTGATGGGCTGGTGTCGCGAAAGATATTCGCCACGGTACCTGTAACAGTCGAGTACAGCCTGACGCCGCTTGGCCAGACGTTAACCGAAACGGTGACGGTGCTTGCGCACTGGGTGGAAAATAATATTGATGCCATTGTGGCGGCGCAATCCGCTTATGACGCCGCCAACACGTAAACCTAAACCGGGAGCTCAGGACAACATAAACGCCACGGCATCAGCGGCATGAATTGCAGTGGTATCAAATACCGGGAGAGGGCTTCGCTCGACGGGTACCAGCAAACCAATCTCAGTGCAGCCGAAGATCACCCCTTCGGCCCCCTGCTGCCTAAGTTTATCGATAACGCTGACGTAATACGCGCGGGAAGCTTCGCTGAAGGTACCGAGGCAGAGCTCGTCAAAGATAATCTGATTGATGCGCGCCCGATCTTCTTCATCCGGGATCAGGCTTTCTATCCCAAATTCACTGTGTAAACGTCCGCGATAAAAATCCTGCTCCATGGTGTAGCGTGTACCCAAAAGCGCTACGCGGCGCATTCCGGATGCCGCAATCGCACGCCCGGTCGCGTCCGCGATATGCAGAAACGGCAGCGAGCAGCGGTCTTCAATATGCGACGCCACCTTGTGCATGGTATTGGTACAAAGCACTATCCCCCTGGCGCCGGCGCGCTCCAGTCCCAGCGCCGCCTGAGCCAGGATCTCTCCGGCTTTATCCCACTCACCGCTCGACTGGCAGGCTTCGATTTCATGGAAATCAACGCTGTGCAGCAGCAGACTTGCGGAGTGCAGACCACCCAGACGCTGCTTTACCCCTTCATTAATCAGACGGTAATAAGGGATTGTCGATTCCCAGCTCATACCACCTAACAGGCCGATCGTTTTCATCATCCCTCCTTTTCGTTGATTTCTTCTTTTAACATAACCGATGCCAATAAAAAAAGGCGCTCAATTTAGCGCCTTTTTAAACTGCAGGGTTTATTCCGTCACCGGCTCGGGGAGTGGATTACGGGTGAGCATCGCCTCGCGCAGTAAAACGATACCGCAGGCAAACAGGCCCCCCAGGAGCGCCGCCAGAACAACAATCAGTGCCTTGCCTGGACCATCCTTTTTCACCGGCATGGAAGGAGTGAGCTGGTACCGGAATGGCTCAAGTTTAACATCAGCAAAGGAGAGCTTTTTCAGCTGTGCCAGATAGTATTCCCGGTTCTGAAAGTCCGCATTCAGTTCAGTCACGTCCTTCAGATTTTTTTCAATCTTCAGTTTTTGCGCGATACCGTCAGCACCGAGCGCAACGGAATAATCCGGGTCATCCTTTACGGCCTGCCCGTTGCTGTAGACCGGCTTCTTGATACCGGCGGCATTCGCCACTTCCAGGGAATAATTCAGTCGCTGCAGGTTGGTATTGTGAACATTGGTCAGACGAACACGATCCAGTTCCAGCTGCTGCTCAACAACGTTCGTTTTCAGGGCGATCTGGTTGCGGATATTCTGCACCGTCTCTTTTTCGACGATAGCCACGATATAATTGATATACCCCTCCAAAACGGTTTGCGCATCGCCTGCTGTTGGCGCAGTGAAGCTCAATGTCCAGGAGACAAAAGGCACTTTATCCGCGTCTTTTCCCTGATCGTCATTCACCGCTTTCATTCTGTCTGAGATGTTGACTATCGCACGATGCAGATCGAGCGGATCCACCTCAACACCTTTAAGCTGCGATATCACATAAGGAGAGGATTTCATGTACTCTTCGAGCAATGTCTGCGACTGAAACTTTTTAATAAAGAGATCAAAAATTTCTGGACGGGTAATTTTCACGTCCACGTCAAGCACCTGCAGGGCAACCAGCATCTGGCGCAGCGGATTCCACTGCGACTGTTCTGCCGGGGTGATCACCGCTTTACTGGTCCATTTCTGCGGCAGTAAAAATGAAACGGCCAGCCCCACCAGCGCGAAAGCAAAGACGATGGCGACGATACGTTTTTTCGCCGCCAGAAGGACCTCAAAAAGTCCCAGAAGATCGATCTCTTTTGCGCTTACAGCCGGGCCGGCATAACGGGGAAAGTCGAGGTCCGTGCTTTTTTTGAAATCCATTTCTGACATAGTGATTCTTCTTTTTCCGGATGCAACGCATCTCTTAACATTGATGGCGGTGGTCCGATAATACATCAACATAAGAAAAATCCTAATGCCTGTTCCCTCTCTATGTCTACTCCCTACCAAAGTTAGTGGTGATCTTAGTCACATTTTTATTGTGATTAAGCCACCTTTCCCTTTCCAGTTGCGGCACGTATTAAAACCTTCGGACGGGCAAAAAATCATCCGCCGATGTTCCGCAGTTTCTCTCCAGCCATCAGCTTGCGCTCGATGTGTTCCAGCGTCACGCCTTTGGTTTCCGGGATCAGCCAGAACGTGACGCCAATAAATGCCACATTCAGTACCGTATAGAGCCAGAACGTTCCCGCTGCGCCAATCGCGTCCAGCAGCGTCAGGAACGTCGCACCGATGATCATGTTCGATACCCAGTTGGTTGTCGTGGAACAGGTGATGCCAAAGTCACGGCATTTGAGCGGCTGAATTTCGGAGCACAGGATCCACACCACGGGCGCGGCGCTCATCGCGTAGCCAGCGATGCACATCATGGTCATCCCGACAGAAAGCCAGGAAAGTCCGCTTGACGCCGTGCCGTTATCAAATTGCATCAGGCAGTAACCGAGGATCAGCGTGCCGAGCGCCATCACGCTAAACCCAATCTTCAGCGCAGGTTTACGGCCGGCTTTGTCCACGGTGAATACCGCAATAAAGGTGGCGAACATGAAGGTCAGCCCGACCACCAGGGTGGCGATCATCTGCTGTTCCGTGGTGGTGAACCCGGCCATTTTAAAAATACGCGGCGCGTAGTACATGATGATGTTCATGCCGGTGAACTGCTGCATCGCCTGCAGCAACATGCCGAGGAAGACCGCCCGGCGCACGTTGCGGTTGATCTTAAATAGCGCCCAGCCACCCTGCTTCAGCTTCAGGCTTTCGCGGATCTCGTTCAGCTCTTCGCGCGCTTTCTCCGAGGTATCGCGCAACATGCGCAGGACCTCTTCTGCCTCCACGTGGCGCCCTTTTTGCGCCAGCCAGCGCGGACTGTTCGGCAGGAAAATCACTAAGACAATCAGCACCACCGCTGGCAGCGCCAGCACGCCGAGCATCGCGCGCCAGTTGCCGCTGTAGCTGAAGTAGGTGTCAGACAGGAACGCCAGCACAATACCCAGCGTGACCATCAGTTGATACATGCTGATCATCTTGCCGCGCACGTTCTCACTCGCCATTTCGGAGAGATAAAGCGGCGCGGTGTAGGAGGCAATCCCCACCGCCACGCCCAGCAGCACGCGGGAAAGCAGCAGCACTTCTACGTTTGTCGCAAACGCGGAGCCGATCGAACCCGCGACGAACAGGATCGCCCCGACCATCAGGCTGTATTTGCGCCCCAGGCGGAACGATAGCCAGCCGTTAAATAGTGCCCCGATGGCCGCGCCGAGCATCATGCTGCTCACCACCCACTCCTGCAGACGGTTACTGAGGGTAAAGTGATCGGTAATAAACGGCAGCGCTCCGGCAATGACGCCGATATCCAGTCCAAATAACAGGCCCGCCACGGCGGCGGCAATAGAGACAAACTGGTTCATGCGCCGGGTATCACGCAGCGCAGCGGGCATTAAGGTAGAGTCATTGATAGATGTCATATTTTTCCTGCCTCAACAGCAAAATTCGTTAACTGAAATTACGAGAAAGCGAGAAAAAGTGTCAGGCGGGAATTCGTGAAGATATGGATTATTTCGCTATGGCATAGCGATCTGTGATGGACATTACAATTTCAACTAATGCTGAAATAGCCACGTTTTTTATTAATTACCTAATATTTAAGCAATAAAAATGTGATACGCGTCATTTGTGAATTCTCAGTATGGATTTTTCATCTTATGTCATATGGATAATGGTAATTTTTAGCCAAAAAAAACCTCCACCCGAGGGCAGAGGTTCGTCATGCAGGTGGAATTAACGTGCCAGCCAGCCGCCATCGACCGCCACGGTGTAGCCGTTGATGTAATCCGATGCCGACGAGGCCAGAAAGACCACTGGCCCCATCAGATCGCGCGGAAGACCCCAGCGCCCCGCCGGAATACGGTCGAGGATTTCCGCGCTACGCTGCTCGTCTGCACGCAGCTGCTGCGTGTTGTTGGTCGCCATGTAGCCCGGCGCAATCGCATTCACATTGATGTTGTGTTTCGCCCACTCGTTTGCCAGAAGGCGGGTCACGCCCATCACGGCGCTTTTGGACGCGGTGTAAGACGGCACGCGGATGCCGCCCTGGAACGAGAGCATGGAGGCAATATTCACGATCTTGCCGCCGTTCCCCTGCGCGATAAAGTGCTTTGCCGCCGCCTGGGACATGAAAAATACGCTCTTGATGTTCAAATCCATCACGTCATCCCAGTCGCGCTCGCTGAAGTTGATCGCATCTTCGCGGCGAATCAGCCCGGCATTGTTGACCAGAATGTCGATATGACCGAATTCCGCCACCGCGCGATCCAGCAGTTCAGGAATGGCATCGATTTTACGCAGGTCGGCGGTCAGGCTCAGGAAACGGCGCCCCAGCGCCGTCACGCGTTCGAGGGTTTCAGTCGGTTCAACGATATTAATTCCGACGATATCGCAGCCCGCTTCCGCCAGGCCTAACGCCATCCCCTGCCCCAGCCCGGTGTCACAGCCGGAAACCACAGCCACTTTCCCCTGCAGAGAGAATGCATCCAGAATCATGTTTATTCCTTACTCTTTCAGAGCCTGTCACTCACAGGCAGGTTTATGCTTCACTGCCCGCGACTAGCGCAAATCGCTGACCGCAACATGGTCCATATCATCGAAGACCTGATTTTCGCCCACCATTCCCCAGATAAAGGTGTAGGCTTTCGTCCCTACGCCGGAGTGAATAGACCAGCTCGGTGAAATCACCGCCTGCTCGTTGTGCATCACGATATGGCGCGTTTCCTGCGGCTGTCCCATCATGTGGAACACGCAGGCGTCTTCCTCCATGTTGAAGTAGAAGTAGACCTCCATTCGGCGCTCGTGGGTATGGCACGGCATGGTGTTCCACAGGTTACCTGGCGCAAGCTCGGTCAATCCCATGCTGAGCTGGCAGGTCTCCAGCACGTCCGGCACGAAGTATTTATTGATGGTGCGGCGGTTGCTGGTGAGGTTGTCGCCCAGCGTCACGGGTGCGACGTCTTCCGGGGTCACTTTTTTGGTTGGACAGGTGGTGTGAGCCGGCGCGCAGTTGTAGTAAAACTTCGCAGGCTTGCTGCCGTCGATGCTGGCAAAGACCACGTCTTTCGCCCCTTTACCCACGTACAGCGCCTCGCGATGGCCAATCTCATAGCAGTGTCCGTCTACGGTGATGGTGCCCGGCCCGCCGATGTTGATCACCCCCAGCTCGCGACGCTCGAGGAAATAGCTCACGCCCAGCTGTTTACCGACCTCGCCGCCCACGGAGACGGTTTTCGTGACCGGCATAATGCCGCCCACAATAATACGGTCGATATGGCTGTAAACCATGGTGTACCTGTCGGCCTCGAATATCTGCTCGACTAAAAATGCCTTGCGTAGCCCCTGAGTATCCAGCGTTTTGGCGTGCGCGCTGTGGATGCTTTCTCTGACGTCCACGGTAACCTCCAGATGTGGTCATGCCCGAAGGCAGAAATAAACGAAACAGCGTTCCGTTTTTCATATTGAACACATACTATCGGCATAAAGCGGGCTTTTCAATTATATTTAAAACAACGTTTCATTTTTATTTTTGTTTATGACGAAAATGATGTTCGGATCACAATTAAACCGTCGGGAGAAAAAGGGCGCGAAAAAAAACCTCCCGGAGGAGGTCATTTTCAATAAGGAGAAGTTAGCGTTCGATGGCCAGCGCCACCCCTTGCCCGCCGCCTATACATAGTGTGGCAATCCCTTTGCGGGCATTGCGCTTTTTCATTTCGTGGACCAGCGAAACCAGGATCCGGCAGCCGGACGCCCCGATCGGATGGCCCAGCGCGATCGCGCCGCCGTTAACGTTGACCCGAAGGGGATCCCACTCCAGCATTTTTCCGACGGAGATCGCCTGCGCGGCATAGGCTTCGTTCACTTCGATCAGATCCACATCCGAAAGCTGCCACCCGGCACGCTCCAGACAGCGGCGAGTCGCGTAGACCGGTGCGATCCCCATTAACGCAGGATCAACCCCCACGCTGGCGAACGCCTTAATCCGGGCCAGCACGGGGAGATCGAGTTCAAGGGCTTTGCTTTCGCTCATCATCATCACGGCGGCAGCGCCGTCGTTAATGGAAGAGGCATTTCCCGCCGTCACCGAGCCCTGCATTTCAAACGCAGGATTCAGCCTCGCCAGCCCTTCAGCACTGGCGTCGGTGCGCGGCTGTTCATCGGTATCCACGACAATAAACTCACCGCTCTGACGCTGCGTGCTGACAGGGACAATTTCGTCGCGAAAACGACCGGAATCAATCGCCGCACGCGCTTTTTGCTGCGAGCTCAGCGCGTAGGCATCCTGCACCTCACGGCTGATGCCGTACTCGCGCGCCAGGTTTTCCGCCGTCACGCCCATATGATAGTCATTGAACGCATCCCACAGCCCGTCATGCACCAGGCTGTCGAGCAGCTGACTGTTGCCCAGCTGTGCGCCAGTACGGCTGTCGGTCAACACGTGCGGCGCGCGGCTCATATTCTCCTGCCCGCCCGCAATGATCACGTCCGCTTCACCACACTGAATGGCCTGCGTCGCGAGATGCAGCGCTTTTAATCCTGAGCCACAGACGTCGTTAATGGTGATGGCGGAGACGGTATTGGGCAGCCCGCCCTTCAGCGCCGCCTGACGCGCAGGGTTTTGCCCGGCACCGGCCGTGAGGACCTGTCCCAGGATCACCTCATCAACTTCATGTGCTGCGATCCCGCTACGTTCCACCAGCGCTTTCACCACCACGCTTCCCAGGTCAACCGCCGAGTGACGCGCAAGCGCTCCCTGAAAACAGCCGATAGCTGTACGCAACGCACCCACTATTACGACATCTTTCATCACGACCTCTGTGTTAAATGACATGACGATAGTAGAGGATTGTTACTGGCAATTATCTTAATTGTTTAAAAATAGTGAGTTTAATCACAAGGATCAGCGCGCATCCTGCAGATACTGCCGCAGCCAGCTTCCGGCAACGCCGGGAGGGGATCGCTTATTCCACAGCAGATCGATGCCGATCGCCCGCGGCCAGCCGGGAACATTGAGCTGTACCAGGGATTTCGCGGCGGCAAACTCATCCACCAGCGCGCACGGCAAGACGCACCAGCCAAATCCCTGAACCGCCATACTCAAGAGTAACAGGTAATTCGGGGCTGACCAGACGGGCCCGCGCGCGATCTCCGCCTCGCGCTCCAGATAGGTGCTCAGCCGCAGCTCTCGCCAGCCGTGCAGCTCGTCACGCTGAACGTCATGTTGTCCGGCCAGCGCATGTGTGGTCGCGACATAGATCGCCATGCGGGTCTGCATCGGCAGCCGGATGGCGCCGATATCCGTAGGATAACCGTCTCGCGCTTCCGTCAGGCCAATCTGCGCGCGCTCCTTTTGCAGCAGATCGATCACGTCCTCCTCCTCGCCAATCAGACATTCGAATTCCGTATGGGGAAAGCGCGCGTCAAACTGTTTCATCATCTCTTCCAGCACGTCCGGGTTAAGGGTATCGGAAAGGACAAACGTCAGACGCGCCTCCGTTTGCGCCGTTAACGACACCGCCAGCTCGTCCAGCCGCGTGCTGGCGGCCAGGATGGCCTGCACGTAGCCCAGCACCTGTTCCCCCTGGGCCGTTAACACCGGCTGGCGCGCCGAGCGGTCAAACAGCTCGAAACCGAGATCGGCTTCAAGATTGGCAATGGACGTGCTGATCGTCGACTGGCTTTTACGCAGCCGGCGGGCGGCCGCAGAAAAAGAGCCCGCCGCAACGGTCTCGACAAATGCATTAAGGGCTTCGGGTGAATAGCGCATAACCTATCTGTTTTAGCGATGGATACTATCTTTAATATATCAGCTTTAGCGATGAAAATAGGCTGCATCAACGCCCATACCGGCGAATTAATGAGGTCTATGACTATGCAACATCAGGATGCACTCCAACGTAAACTGCCGGAGCGGATCTTTCATGCTGTCTGTTTTGAAGGGATTGCGACGGCGATCCTCGCCCCTACGGCGGCGTGGCTCATGCAGCGTTCCGTGGTGGAGATGGGTGGGTTGACCATTATTCTGGCCACCACCGCCATGCTGTGGAACATTATTTATAACTTCGGCTTCGACCGTTTCTGGCCGGTTCAGCGCGTCAAACGTACGGCAAAAGTGCGTGCGCTGCATGCGCTGGGGTTCGAATGCGGGTTTATTGTGATTGGTGTGTCGATTGTCGCCGCCGTGCTAGGCGTCACCCTGCTTCAGGCATTCACTCTGGAAATAGGTTTCTTCCTGTTCTTCCTGCCGTACACCATGTTCTACAACTGGGCATACGATTGCCTTCGCGATAAATTTCTTAAGCGTCGCCAGCAACGGCGCGCCCTGGCAGGCTAAACCGCCTCTGGCCGGACGCCCGTTCCGGCCAAACTCCTTCGAAGCAACTGCGCTCTCCGTGCATAACTATGGTAAATTGCACTCCATTCCGATGGTTTGATAGTTTATACGTTGCTCTAATGTCGAAAATTTGGTCAAAAGATGAGACTCTCTGGAGTTTCGCTCTCTACGGCACGGCCGTGGGCGCAGGAACGCTCTTCCTGCCCATTCAGCTGGGCTCCGCAGGCGCAATCGTCCTGTTTATTACCGCCCTCGTGGCCTATCCCTTAACCTACTGGCCGCACAGAGCGCTGGCGCAATTTATCCTCTCGTCAAAAACGAAAGGCAACGAAGGGATCACCGGCGCCGTTTCGCACTATTACGGCCGGAAGATCGGCAACCTGATCACCACGCTCTATTTCATCGCCTTCTTTGTGGTGGTGCAGATTTATGCGGTGGCCATCACCAACTCGTTAACCGAGCAACTGGGAAAACACCTGACGGTGGATACCGCCGTTCGCGTGCTGGTCAGCCTGGGCGTGGTGCTGGTCCTGAATCTGATCTTCCTGATGGGACGGCATATCACGATAAAAGTGATGGGCTTCCTGGTGTTTCCGCTGATTGCCTATTTCCTGTTTGTCTCGCTCTACCTGATCGGCAGCTGGCAGCCCTCGCTGCTGACCAGCCAGATGGCCGTCGATCGCCACACGCTGCACCAGGTCTGGATTTCGATTCCGGTGATGGTGTTTGCGTTCAGCCATACGCCGATTATCTCCACGTTTGCCGTTGACCGTCGCGAGAAATTTGGCGACGGCGCCATGGATAAATGCAAGAAAATCATGAAGGTAGCGTACCTGATTATCTGCCTGAGCGTGCTGTTCTTTGTCTTCAGCTGCCTGCTCTCTATTCCGCCGTCGTACATTGTGGCCGCCAAAGAGGAAGGGGTGACGATCCTGTCCGCGCTGTCGATGATGCCTTCTTCACCGGCGTGGCTGGGAATTTCCGGGATTGTCGTGGCGATAATTGCGATGTCGAAATCGTTCCTCGGCACCTATTTTGGGGTGATTGAAGGGGCGACGGAGATCGTGAAGTCGTCGCTCAATCAGGTGGGCGTGAAAAAGAGCCGCGCCTTTAACCGCGCGATTTCCATTATGGGGGTGTCGTTAATCACCTTTGCCGTCTGCTGCATTAACCCGAACGCCATTTCGATGATTTACGCCATCAGCGGCCCGCTTATCGCCATGATCCTGTTTATCATGCCGACGCTGTCGACGTATCTGATCCCCTCCCTGAAACAGTACCGTTCCATTGGCAACCTGCTGACGCTGATCGTCGGGGTGCTGTGCGTATCGGTGATGTTTGTAGGCTAATCCCTTTTCATGCCCGGCGCTCTGCCGGGCAGGCCATTAAGTTTTGGCCTGCTGCTTACAGCGGAAAAGGCCTGTCCTGCACCACCGTTTTCATCACCAGCGTAGAGCGAAGATGCTGCACGCCAGGCATGGCGGAAAGCTTCTCGTCATAGAGCTTCTGGAAAGCGGAGAGGTCGCGGGTCACGACGTGCATCAGATAATCGGGATCGCCAAACAGACGCTGCGCCAGCACGATCTGCGGAATTTCCTCCACCGCCGCTTCAAACGCGCTAACCGCCTTTCGGTCCCCCTCTTTCAGCGTCGCAAAGACGATCGCCAGGAAGTTAAACCCCATTTTAGCCGGATCCAGGCTGGCACGGTATCCCGTTATGGCCCCGCTTTGCTCCAGCGCCCGCACGCGTCGATGGCACGGCGAGAGGCTCAGATTCACTCTTTCAGCCAGCTCGGTAAGGGATAAGCGGCCATCTGACTGTAGCTCAGCAAGAATTTTTCGATCGATGCTATCCATGTGGAAGATTTTCTCAATTTAACCGTGTTATGAGCATAACATTGAAAGCCTATTTCGCAGGGTTAACGATATTCTTTTTCGCAACGTTTGACGCACTGCGGGAGTTTTCAGGACGATGGAAATGAGTATTGTGGCCGGCTTTTGGGTGGTTTCTTTTCTGCTTATCATGACCCCGGGGGCCGACTGGGCCTACGCCATTAGCGCCGGGATCAACGGCCGCCGCGTGGTACCGGCGGTTATGGGGCTGATGTCCGGGCATCTGCTGGCCACGTTGATTGTGGTGGCAGGCGTGGGGGTACTGATTGCTCAACATCCGCTGGCGTTAGCCGGGCTGACCGTGGCGGGAGCGCTGTATCTCCTGTGGCTTGGCATAACGTTGCTGCGTCACCCGGCCGCACCGGAAAAGACCACCCAACACGCGGGAAACTGGACGCAGTGGGCGGTGAAAGGGCTCTGCATTAGCGGCCTAAACCCGAAAGTTTTTTTGCTGTTCCTGGCCCTGCTTCCGCAGTTTACAGACCCGACCGGAAGCTGGTCGATAGCGATGCAGATGTCTGCGCTTGGGATCATGCACCTTATCACCTGTACGCTGGTCTATCTGCTGGTGGGGTATGGTTCGAAAGCGGTGCTGGCGACCCGACCACAGGCGTCGCGTCTGGTGAGCAGGGCATCGGGAGGGTTGATGGTGCTGATAGCGCTGGTATTGCTGTTTGAGCAGGTGAGATAAAAAAACACCGGCCATCGCCGGTGTTATTTACGCCCGAATATCGTCATATTCGCGCGTTTTATCAAACTCATGCTTCGCGAACGGGCACAGCGGAATAATTTTGCGGTTCTCACCGCGCATCTTCTCCACCACTTTCGCCACTAGCTGTTTACCGACCCCCTGCCCTTTCAGGCTCTCATCCACATCGGTATGCTCAATGATGCTCAGGTGCTCGCCGGTCGGCACGAAGACAATCTCCGCGACCTGATTACCGTTCGCATCATTCACGTAAAACTTGTTATGGCCTTCCAGAATATCCATGGTTCCTCGCTTATTTTTGGCGATACTTCAGCGCACCGCTCGGGCAGGTATCAATTACGCGGACAACCGTTTCAACGTCCACTTCATCGGGAATAATCCACGGTTTACGTTTCAGATTAAACAGCTTTGCGCTGCCACGCACGCAGTTACCGGAGTGTTTGCAGATCCCGGTGTTGAAGTAAACGTCAATTTTCTCGCCGGTATAGGCCCGGTAACCCGCATCCAGTAGTTCTTTATCCATGACATTGCCTCTGTAATTATTATCGTGCTGAATGAAGCATAGCCTTACGGGATCCTGATGGCTATATACCCGTCATACTTCAAGCTGCAGGTGCGTTGGCTGCACTCACCCCAGTCACGTACTTATGTACGCTCCCGGGGATTCGTTCCCTTGCCGCGTTACTCGGCCTGTGGCCTCGCCCCTTCGGGGCCAGCGCAAGCGCTGTTCAAAACGGCAAGCCGTTTTGTCCCGCAACTCGAATTATTTAGGCTATAACGCCGAAAACGAAAAGCCAGGTCACAACTCTTTTCTCGCCAGATTGCGTCCACTACTGGCGCATGTCAGGCTCGGCAAATGTCACTTTTACATAACTTCCGCAGGTTGAATGAAACGCAGACTCTCTTTTCAGGTAAAGCTGTTTTTAGCGCTGGTGTGCTTCTCCTGCCTGCTGTTAGTTCTGCTGGGAACAATCCTGTTTCATTTTATTGACCGACAGCTCCATCACGATCTCGGCCAGCGCGCCCGGGTTCAGGCCAGCCAGATCGCGCTGATGCCGGGTCTGGCGGCAATGGTTGCGGCCAGAGATATCCCCGGCATCGCCCGGTTAATTCAGCCCCTGCGCGCCGAAAGCGATGCCAGCTACATTGTGATTGGCGATACCGAGGAACAGCACCTCTATCATTCGGAATCCCCGGAGCGCATTAATTTACCGATGATCGGCGGGGATAATGCGGAGGTGTTAAAGGGTAAAACCATTATTTCCGTGCGTCAGGGTGGGATTGGCGTGTCGCTACGCAGCAAAGCCCCCATCTTCAATGCGCAGCATCAGGTGATCGGTATTGTCTCGGTCGGCTATCTGACCTCCTATATAGCCAATATTAATGCCCGCATTCTCTGGCAGTCCGGGCTGTACGGCGCGGGTCTTCTTCTGCTGCTGTTTATGTTCTCCTGGCTGTTTACCCGCAATCTCAAAAAACAGATGTTCCGACTGGAGCCGAAAGATATCGCTCAGCTGGTTTTACAGCAGCGCGCGCTATTAGAAGCCATGTATGAGGGGGTATTTGCCGTCAATGAAGAGAAGCAGTTGATTTTAATTAACCGCGCCGCACGAGAAATGCTGGATATTCGGCAAAGTGAGAAAGAACTTATCGGCAAACCGCTGGAAGACGTTCTGCAGACGTCACCGGGCTTTTTATCTCAGCGCTACGCCTCGGTGAGCAGCGGCCGCCACGACCAGATTGCCGTTCTTAACCAGCGCGAGGTGATCGTCAACCGCGTGGCGATTGAGGTCGAACCCGGCGTTGAAAGCGGCTGGGTCTACAGCTTTCGCGACAAAAATGACATCAACACCCTCAGCAGCCAGCTCAGTCAGATCAAGCGCTATGCGGATAACCTGCGCATTATGCGCCACGAGCAGCTGAACTGGACCGCCACGCTGGTGGGATTACTGCAGATGAAACACTATGACGAGGCGATCCGTTACATCCAGGTCCAGTCCGAAGGCGCGCAGCGCGTGCTGGATTTTGTCTCCGCCCGCTTTTCCTCTCCCGCGCTGTGTGGTCTGCTGTTAGGAAAATACGTCAGCGCGCGCGAGAAAGGGATCGAGCTGCTGTTTGACCCCGCCTGCCAGCTCACCCGCATGCCCGCCACGCTCAATGAAACGGAGCTGATGTCGGTTATTGGTAATCTGCTGGATAACGCGGTGGACGCAACCCTTAAGGCACCGGTCCCCGCGCCGGTGGAGCTTTACATTTCTGACCGTAACCAGGAGCTGCTGATCGAGGTGGCTGACCGGGGCTGCGGGGTGGAGGATGCGATGAAGCCTCATATTTTCCGACAGGGATTCAGCAGCAAACCGGACAGCGAAAACGACATTGTGGGCACCGAGCACGGTATTGGCCTGTTTCTGGTGGCAGGATATATCGACAAGGCTGGCGGCAGTATTGAGATTGCCGACAACACGCCGCAGGGTACTATTTTTTCTGTGTTTATTCCGAATGGGCAAAAGCATGACCCGAGCACTTGATGTTGTGATCGTTGAAGATGAGCCGCACCTGGCGGAGCTGCATCGCGAGTATATCGAGCAGAATTTTCATTTGCGCGTGGTGGGCATCGCCGCGTCGATTGAGCAGGCATGCAGCCTGATTCGTCAGCATCAGCCGCGGCTTATCCTGCTGGACAACTATCTTCCGGACGGTAAAGGCGTGGAGCTCATCGATAACCCGCTGCTGAAAAGCTACGAATGCTCGGTGATCTTCATCACCGCCGCCAGCGATATGCAAACCTGCAGCCACGCCATGCGCAGCGGCGCGTTTGACTACCTCATCAAGCCCGTCTTTTTCCAGCGCCTGCACGCCTCGCTGGAACGGTTTATGCGCTTCATCCACACCGTGCAGCTGGTGAAGGTGGTCGACCAGCATGCGCTGGATCGCCTGTTTAATCTGCCTGCCGCGGAATCCTCAGCTACGCCGTCCACGAAGGGTATTGAGCCCCAGACGCTGGAACGCATTAAACGCCTGTTCGCCGAACATCCCGACAATGCGATGTCGGTTGAGGAGGTGGTGGAAAACGTGGGGATCAGCAAAACCACGGGGCGTCGCTATCTTGAATACTGCGTGGAGAGCGGGTTAATCAACGTCGAAATGTTGTATGGCAATATTGGTCATCCACGCCGGTTATACCGTAAAGCCCCCGATAAACCGTAATCCAGAACCGTTCGTAAGCTAACGTTCGCGGATTTTATGGTGTTAATTGCTGAAACGACGGCGACAATCACACTTCGGAATCATTGCCCTCGCCTCCCTATTGTCGGAGGCGCGCTTTACGCTATGTTGACAATTAGTTCCTCAAATGTAACTAAAAGGTTAACTATAATGTCGAACACGTTCCGAATTTCTCTGCTTACCGCTACTGTACTGTTCTCTGCTTCTGCACTCTCTGCCCTGCCGCAGGGTTATCCTGCTGAGTATCAAAAAGTGGTTGATGCCGCCACGAAAGAGGGCAAGGTTGTCATCTATTCCACCACCGACATCAAAGCTGCCGGCCCGCTGATCCAGGGCTTCGAAAAAACCTACCCGGGCATTAAAGTCGAATACAACGACATGAACAGCACCGAGCTGTACAACCGTTTCATCAGCGAACAGGCTTCCGGCGGCGTGAGCGGCGACGTGGTCTGGAGCTCCTCGATGGACACCGGCCTGAAGCTCGCCACCGACTACGCCATGGAGTATAAATCTCCGGAGCAAAGCCAGCTGCCGAAATGGGCGGTCTGGAAAGATAAGGCCTACGGCACCACCTATGAGCCGGTGGTCTTTATCTACAACAAGCGTCTGATCCCGGCTGGCGACGTGCCGGATTCTCACGCCGCGCTGGCGAAGCTGATTGCCAGCCAGACGGACAAATTCAAGAACAAAGTCACCACCTACGATATCGAAAAATCGGGTCTGGGCTTTATGCTCTCGGTGCAGGATCACAACGCCGATCCAAACTACTTTAAGACCCTGGCCGACGTCGCCAAAGGGGGCCTGTCGGTGCAGTCGTCTACCGGCACCATGATGGAGCGCGTCTCCTCCGGTGAAAACCTGATTGGCTTCAATATCCTCGGTTCCTATGCGGAAGCACGTGCGAAGAACGATCCGTCGCTCGGCATTGCCTATCCAAAAGATTACACCCTGGTGCTGTCGCGCGTGTCGTTCATCAGCCAGCAGGCGCAAAACGGCAATGCCGCGAAGCTGTGGCTGGACTACGTGCTGTCTGAACAAGGGCAAAACATTCTGGCCAATCAGGCTGACATCCCCTCCATTCGTAACGATATCGAAGGCAAGAACGATATCGACGGCCTGACAAAAATCCTCGGCAACGCGCTGAAGCCGATCCCGGTTGATGAAACCCTGCTGGAATACCTGCAGCCGAAAAAACGCCTCGAGTACATCAAAGAGTGGCGTACCGCCGCCGGTAAATAAGCGTCTGAGCGCGGCGCTGGTCGCCGCGCTTCCTTATCGACTGAGTTCGTTTTTCTGGGCTGCAATACCAGGGATACCCCATGAATACATTACGCAGAAAGTGGCAAAGCCTGCCGCGAGGCATCGTCGTGCTGATAACCGCCCTGGTTATCTACACGCCGCTGTCGTTTATCGTGATCCAGAGCTTCCTGTCCGCGCCGTTCTTTTCGCCGTCAAAAGAGTGGAGCTTTGAATCATTTGATTTTATTTTCACCGATCCTGATTTTTATAAGGCCCTGAAAAGCGGCTTTATTCTGGCTTTCGGGCTGGTCTTTATCTCTATCCCGCTGGGCGGCGTGCTGGCGTTTCTGATGGTGCGTACCGACCTGCCCGGTCGCCGACTGATTGAGCCGCTGATCCTGGTGCCGATTTTCGTTTCACCGATGGTGCTGGGCTTCGGCTACGTGGTGGCCGCCGGTCCGGTGGGCTTTCTCTCCCAGTGGGCAGAGGCGCTGATTGGCTTTGTGCCGTGGAACATCTACGACATGTCGAGCATTGTGGTCATCGCCGGCCTGACGCACGTCCCGCACGCCTATCTGTATATCTCGTCAGCGCTACGCAGCGTGGGCTCCGACGTGGAAGAAGCTGCACGTACCGCGGGCGCGTCGCCCTGGCAGGTGATGACCTCCGTCAGCCTGCCGATGGTGCGCCCATCTATTCTGTACGCCACCGTGCTGCTGTTCTTCCTGGGGCTGGAAGTGTTCGGCCTGATGCTGGTCCTCGGCGACCCGGAAGGCAACATGGTGCTTGCGACCTATCTCTATAAGCTGACGAACAAGATGGGCACCCCATCTTATAACCTGATGGCGGCGGTTGCCGTGGTGCTGATCTGCATCACCATCCCGCTGGTGATGCTCCAGCGTCGACTGATGCGTACCGCCAACCGCTTCGTCACCATGAAAGGCAAGGCCTCGCAGGCCCGCGCGCTACCGCTGGGTAAATGGCGCTGGGTGGCTGGCGCGGTGATTGCCTTCTGGCTCACCGTCACCATCGGCGTTCCGCTGCTCGGCGTGGTATTGCGCGCGTTTATCTCCAACTGGGGCGTGGGCGTTTCGCTGTGGGACGAGCTTTCTCTGAACACCTTCCGCACCATCTGGGCGCAGCCCAACCTGCTGCGCGCCATCGTCAACTCCATGGCGATTGGCGTGATTGGCGGCGCGCTGGCCGTGGTGTGTTACCTGTTTGTCGGCATTGCCATGCACCGCAAGCCTGATAACACCACGCGTTTCCTGGACTACAGCGTGCTGGTGCCGCGCGCCGTGCCTGGCCTGCTGGCGGGTCTGGCCTTCCTGTGGGTGTTCCTGTTCCTGCCGATGTGGCTGGATAACTCCCTGAAATCCGGCTGGCTTTCCGGGTTCGCCTGGACCGACTGGATGCGTGAAAACGTCATCGTCTGGCTGCGTTCGCTGCGCAGCACCATTTTCAGCGTCTGGCTGGCCTATACCGTGGTGTGGATGGCTTACGGGCTGAGGCTCATCTCTTCCACGCTGCTGCAGGTAGGGCCGGAGCTTGAAGAGGCGGCGCGCAGCACCGGGGCGACGCGCGGGCAGATCACCCGCCACGTCACCATTCCGCTCTCCCGCTACGGCCTTATCGGTTCGTGGCTGCTGATGTTCCTGATCTTTGAACGCGAATACTCAACGGGTGTGTATCTGCTTTCGCCCGGCACGGAGACCATCGGCTCGATGCTGGTTTCCCTCTGGGCCGCGGGTGCCATCGATATCGTGGCGGCGCTCTCTTTCATTAACATCCTGCTGGTCGTGGTAGGTCTGGGCATTGCCCTTCGTTTCGGAGTGAAAATACATGATTGAATTAGCGGTTGACGATCTGCACTTAACCTACGGCGACAATCCTGTTTTAAAAGGTGTCTCCATGAACCTGAAGCGCGGCGAAGTGGTCTCCCTGTTAGGCCCCTCCGGCAGCGGTAAAACCACCCTGCTGCGCGCCGTCGCGGGTCTGGAAAAACCGACGCAGGGGTCGATTGTCATTGGCAACAATAAAGTTTACGACGGCACGCCGCGCAGTGAGGTCCCGGCGGAAGAGCGTAACCTGGGGCTGGTGTTCCAGTCCTACGCCCTGTGGCCGCACAAAACCGTGTTTGAGAACGTGGCCTATCCGCTCAAGCTGCGCAAAGTCCCGGCCAAAGAGATCCAGCAGCGCGTGCAGGACGTGCTGGACCAGCTTGGTCTGGGCCATCTTGGCAAACGTCACCCGCACCAGCTCTCCGGTGGGCAGCAGCAGCGCGTAGCGATTGGTCGTGCACTGGTGTACAACCCGCCGGTGATTTTACTGGACGAGCCGCTCTCTAACCTCGACGCCAAGCTGCGCGAAGAGGCCCGCGTGTTCCTGCGCGAGCTGATTATCAAGCTCGGGTTATCCGCGCTCATGGTGACGCACGACCAGAACGAAGCGATGTCCATATCCGACCGCATCCTGCTGCTCAACAACGGCAAAATTGAGCAACAGGGCACGCCGCAGGAGATGTACGGCTCGCCGAAGACGCTGTTTACCGCCGAGTTTATGGGCAGCAACAACCGCCTGCACGGCAAGGTCACCGAAGTGCGCGACGGCAAAGCGCGCATCGAGGGGAAAGGCTGGGTGCTGTGGGGCCAGGCCGGTGAAGGGGTGCAGAGCGGTGAAGAAGCGACGGCGGTGATCCGCGTCGAGCGCGTGGCGGTGGTCGAGGGGCCAGGGGAAAATCAGCTTGAGCTGCCGCTGCTCACCAGCATGTATCTCGGCGACCGCTGGGAGTATCTGTTCCGCACCGTGGGGGATGATTTTGTCATTCGTGCGTATGGGCATGAGGTTCGGGATCCACAGCATTGTCATCTTTCGCTGCCGGAGAAGCATGTTTGGGTGTTCCCGAAAGGGTGAATGTGAAAAGAAAAGGCTGCGGGATGCAGCCTTTTTTATTTTTAGAACATAAGAGTCGTTAATAAAAGAACACCGATTTACACAATGCTTCAAATTAAGATTATTCCTAATATTATTTATAATAGCTTTTGATTTTTAATGAATTATAAAACTGCAACCTAAAATAGAAGTATCAGGATTTTGAAATGTATATACACCCAGACTATTCTCATTCGAGTCGATAAGAAGCAGAAGTAAACACGGGAATATTTCGCAATATTCATTGAACTTATCAGGCAATTAATCGAAGAGTTTTAAACTTACTCTTTATGTATGGATATTTGAGAAGGTGTATTATTGCACCACTATGTCACGGGAGTCCGACATGAGTACAAACTTAATCTGGTCAGGAAAAGTTGACGCAAAAAACGCCGAAGGGACAAATACAGGGCTCGCCCTCAAAGCGGGAGAGATAATTACTATTCTGGCCAGTGGTTGGGCCAAGAATGGGAGTGAAATGTTTGCACTGACCGCACCTCAGGGACGCATTCCCAGAGAGGGAGAAACGCTGACGATACGTAATGCTTCGCTTCAGGCACGGATTGGCAATGAAACCTGGCCAGTGGGCAACCATAAATATCGCTGGCCGGTTCCTGCAGAAGGTACTCTGACGCTAATTTTTGCCGATGGTAAAGACCAGTACAAAGACAATTCTGGTGAATTCAGCATTGAAATTTATCGCGAGAGCGATATTTTAGCCCCGACGGCTGCCCCGTTTGAAGATTTAACCAACTTCGAACGTGATAACTGGAATAACTGGCAGACGGGACCGGCCGGACACGATCTTTACCTGGTTGACGCCAGCTCCCGTGCCGTCGAGTTCATTACCAATGCCAATAAAAACCATGCCGGAGTGATCCTCAAAAAAACGCTGACAGGCCTTACTGCCGGGCATGAATATACCTGGACGGTGAAAGCCGCACGCATTATCGGAAAATATGAAGCGCCAAAAATTTCGCTCCGTGCTGACGGCAAAGATATTTCCGCACCTCAGGAACTGAAGCAAGCAAACGAATGGGTAATCCTGAGTGGAAAATTCAAAGCCACAGGCAGTAAAGCTGAACTCGAGGTTGTCAGCCATGTTGCAGCCAGTATGGGGAATGATTTCCGCATCAAGGAGCTCAAAATTAAGGGTTAATCAACAGAAATGTCGATCTGCTTTTCAGCAAAATGTGGGATGGCAATTCGATATTCAAAAATAGATTAAAAATTGTGTAGCGCATACGATGAGATATGCGCTACACCAACAGGCAATAAACACACACGGTATTACTCTTTGTTATGTTATCTTTCCTCTCAGGATCGCTAGCGCGTTGAAACAAGACACGTCTCGATTAGCGCTACTCTGAAGCAAGACTCTTAACGATTCCACTGCGCATTAACGCTTAGGGTACCTGAGCGGAAGTAACACACTTCACGCCTAATAAAACCAATGGGGTATTCCTGATTGCGAACCTGCGTTCGAAAAAGCGTATTCCTTTACTAAAAAGAACATGGTGCCTTAAAAAACGCACCATGTAAGAGTCACTACCTGTAACTGAGCAAAGCACTTCCCTGTTTAATTAAAAGGCAACGCAATTGTACTGCCTCGATATCACGAAACGATACAAGACCTGTCTGGTTAATGTATGATGACGGTGAGAATGGCGCTACTGGCTAGTGTTTAGGTTTATTTGTTAACTGGAACTAACTCCAAAACGCCGAAATGTGCCTGTCTGTGACAATTCGGGCACAATGCAATCGCATTTTTAACGGAATCCTCCCCACCATTCGAAAGCCACTCAATGTGATGAACCTCAAGAAATGGTGTGCCGTCTACTTTGAGAAAAGGAGCGTCACTCTTACAGCTTTGACACTTGCCATTAGCCCTTGAAAGAACTTCGGCTACTACATACGGGCTTCGCTTATAAACTCGCGTTGTAACCTCGATTAGCTCAGGAGTTTTATTCTCGTTTTTTAAAAACTCTTTGCGTTCTGGTGGGGAAAGTTCTAAAGCAGCATCAACAGCCTTTTCAAACTCGGACTTTACCTGGCGGTAACTCCATTTCCCTTGCTGATCCTGATACAACTCCCAAATGCCATGCACAGAGGGTTGATAGATTTCAAAAATGTTCCCTCGCTTGAATAAGCGGTCATATTCATGGTAACGGTGAGTCGTGTCATCTGTTCTTCTGGCAACTTCATTACAAGGCCAATGACTTCTATTGCAATTGACGGTGTTAATAACCAAGTTAGAGCGCGTGTTGTCCCGATAGTGAGGATACAATCCCCTAAGATAAGCATCGACTTGCTTTATTGTTGCAGCCCCTCCCAACTTCTCCACTACCTGAACAGTAGTGATCCTAATCGGCTGATCTCCATACTTCAAAGCACGATTTGATTTTGTCACCATCCTGGCCTCACCTGGAACTAAGATTTATCTTAGACTATCTATCGAGCATAGTTTGTGCAACTTTCTGATTTGAAGCAATAGAAGCCATAAAGCCCCGTTGGCGATACAGCAACAAGCGGAGCATAGCGACTTCATCAGACTTCAGAGGGTTCACATCTTATCAGGGTGCTCATGTACCGTTAGGAGCGTGAGCGAAACGCTGATAGAGCCTACATGTCGTTTGTAGGTACATAAGCCTGTTTACGTGGCTCATAAGGCCTCACATCGGGCTTTAATGCGTGTGTTCAATCTGTCGATGACATAACGATGCCTGAATGGGCTTTTTCTTCACGTTTTGCTATCGCGGTGTGAGGATGCAACTGCCGCCAACGCTGAATTATAAAGTCATCTCGCCATCTAACTTAGAGTAACAATTACTAAGGGCGAATCAGAATGGTAGAACCTATAGACGACTAAAATAGGTAGCAATTTAAGTAGCTGATAGAGAGGATTTTAAAGATTTCTTCACAAGGGAAAATTCTGGAGCGGGCGAAGGGAATCGAACAAAAATCCATTCCACTTCTGTAACCTACTGACAGATAACGATATTGCGATCAGCATAGGTAACTGATTACGTGATAATAGAGGATCATTATCGTGTCAATCAAGGGCCAGGCTTACCTTTACAAGCGAAAAGATGGAATCTGGATGTTTCAGATCTTCGTCCCGAAGTACCTCAGATTTTTATACCCGTGCCGGATGTGGCGTAAAACCACCTCAACCCGCGATCTTAATGAGGCTCGACGGTTCAGAAACCACCTGTTATTAGAATGGGAAGAGCTTAAGCGGAAGTACAATCCGAGCAACCCCGATCAGTGGTTGCAGCAGTCAATAGCCGCCTTGCACACGGAAGGGAAAAAGAACAAGAGCCGCCCTCAGCCTGTAGCGCGATCCTGTTCTATTCCCACTCTGTGCCTCTTACGGGACGAATACGCCGAAAGCTATAAAGACCGCCGCTCTTATTCCACCTTGAGCAAATCGGCGCGAGCCGTTGAGCTATTTCTTGAGAGCGCCAATCAACCGGACATTGCCTTAGAAAGGATAGGTCGCCGCCTGGTGACTGAGTTCCTCGATACGCAAAAGGAGAAAGGAGCCGCCGATCAATCTCGTCAAAACTGGCTAACGTGTTTAGGGAGTCTCTACGAGTTTGCAAAGCGCCGCTACGATGGCATACCAGACCGCAACCCTTTTCACGGTCATAACCTCGAAGCACGTCGCACGATAGAGAGTTATCAGCCGTTTGAGCCTGACCAGATGCAAAAGCTACTGGATGCAGCAGAGCCGGAGATCAAGAACATCATACTTATGGGGCTGTTTTCAGGATGCCGCCTTGATGAACTGGCAAGCCTCAAGAAGTCAGAGATCCAAACGGTGGAAGGTGTACGCTGTTTCTACATTTCGAAATCAAAGACCAAGGCGGGGGTACGGTACGTCCCTATTCATTCCCGAATAGCTGAAATTGTCGATGAATACCTAAGCCACAGCTACGGAGAATACCTATTCCCACAGGCTAACAAGATTAACCGCGCTGACGGTAAGAAAGGCCCGTTCTATTCTCAAGCGTTCACCAGGCTTCGCCGTCGTGTTTTGCCTACAGCTACAGATCGCCAATGCTTCCACAGCTTACGAGGGATGTTCATAACCTGCCTGGACCGTACCAGATGCCCCGAACAACGCATAGGGGCTATCACCGGACACACAGAGCAAAAAGCCAAAACAGAAGCGTTCCGCACCTATTCCCAGGGGGCGAGCTTGGAAGAGTTAGCGGGGTATGTTGAGATGGTGGATTATGAACAAATACCGACCAACAAAACCAGTTTTATCCTCTACTCATAGCGTAAATGAACCCAAAAGAACAGCATAAAATACCGCACGAATTACCAACTGTGAATTTAACCAGTGAACTGGGTTTTCATCGTTGCAAAGCGAAGCGGTGAGGATTACCATAATACTATATGTTGTGTTTATTGATGTAGATAATACAACATGTGCAATAATTCACTTCATGAATAGGTGTTGATAATGGCTAATAATCCAAAGCAAACATCAAGCAAAGTCGCATCAGTGGCAGCACAAACCTTGAACAACCCTAACGCATCTGGAATCCAAAAGAGTCTTGCTGGTTCAGCACTGTCTCAAAAGGGTTCTTCAAACCAAACAAGCGGTGCAATGGAACATAAAGCATCTGCTGCCCTCAACAACCCTCGCTCAAGTGAATTGACCAAAGAACTTGCCGCCTCTGTTCTGGCTCAGTCCAACAAAGGGCGTAAATGAAAAAAGGGGCGCAAGCCCCTTATTTTTTAAACTCCGTAGTAACAGTGTCACCCTCGGTTTTCTTAGGTGCATTGTTCACTACCTTCTGTTTCACCGTACCGCCTACAGATTTATTTCCCTGCGTTTTAGTTGCAATCACATTAACTGTAGCTTTACTGACAAGCCTGATCTGTTCAAATTCAAGATCGAATTGCATCGCGTATTCAGATTTATAATCGTAGGAAATGCCGGAGAGAATAACATTCTCGTACACTTTGTGCTCTGTCACTAATGTGATGGGCTGGCGACTGTCAAACATCTTATCGAGGTATTCGATAGCTTGACTGATACGAGTGCCATTCACACCAGCGCTGTATAACAAATCCTTTTCCAGCCTCACCGGAGTTTCGGAAATAATCCCCGATAGCTTGAATATATTATTCTTAATCTGAACGTGATCGCTCACCTCTGCCCCGCTCTCAACGGGATAACTGGTAATGTCAGCCTGTCTACGGACTCCCGTGTCCGTCACAGCATCAAACACTATCGCCTGATAGTTCTGGATATAGCTATCTGAGGACGAATTATATACAGATGCAAGGATAGTGAATCCATTTTCACCTTTGGTGCGGGTAGCACTGCTGTTATTACTATTCGAGGTGGAATTCACACCTTCCGAGGTGTTTCCGATAGTTAAACTACCTGGTGTTGCCATTTAGCCCCCCGTCCCTTGTCCAGATGAAACAGCCAGCACCATACGCTGATTGTTGTCATTGATACGCTGATCAACGGTAGCATTGAGCATGTTTCCAAACGTTGGATCAGGAGAAATAGTTAGATGGATAAGCCCTTCCGGTAGCTGATTCTGCAACACTACAGGCTGCATGATCGGTGCATTGGCTGGCTTAACTGGCGCTGCTGCACTCTGTTTCAACATCGAAACAGGAGAGTAATCTCCGTTGGTGCTCTGCGCGTAGCTGCTCACGTCTTTAGCGTCGCTTGTCCCGTTCCACCAATCATGGAATGTATCGAACACATTAGGCTGGTGTGTGCCGTCTGCTTTCGGCTGGCTGGCTCCATAGGCGTTAGCCACAGGGTTACTTCCAGGCTGTGCAGGTGCTGACGTAGTGCCGTAGTGCTGGCTAACAGCTTCTTTAGAGGTGTTATCCCCATTGAGGAGGTTTAGCTTGCCTGTGATCCAGTTGGTTAGCTTCATCAGACCATCCACCACATCGCCCGCAGCCCGTCCGACACCCTGAAAGAAGGGTAACGCCTCCTGCATAGCGTCCTTAAACTCTCGCATGGTTTCAGGGTCAATCTCTGACATAAACCCTTCGAAGAATGCCAGCTTCTGGCTATCGGAGAGAATGCTAAGCTCCTGGTTAAACTTACGGTAGGCGACAAGCTGATCCTGCTGCTCCTGGTTCAACCATTGCCCGTTACGCTTGAGCACGTCCACCTGATCAGTGAGTGCCTTACCTTGATTGCGGAAAGCCCCCACATACAAACCCATGTCATCACCAAGCTGTTCCAAAGATGCGAGGATTTGCTCTGAGGATTTCCCTTTTTTTTCCAAGGTGTTAACATAAGCAGAGGTAAAGCCCATCGGGTTTGTTTGGTATCGGCGTAAATCGTCCATCGTGAATCCGGCAGTGTTCACTGCTGACAGAATCCCCTGATCGCCACCTTTCCACTCTCCAGATTTCTTATCGTATTTAGCCTCATTGAGAGTTTGACCGATGCGGTCCTGGATGTCTTTGTAGTTGTCCAATAGCTTACGCTGGCCTTGAATACCCATTCCCGAATCAATCCCGTTAGCGGTAGCGTATTGGCTCTGTGCGGCTAATGCGTTAACGTCAACGTTCCCTAATCTGGCACGTTGCACAATTTCGCTACGCTCTTCCTGTGCTGTAACAGCCTCTTTCCCCCATGAATAAGCGCCATAAGCCGCCGCCCCGATACCAGCGCCAGCCAGCGCACCAGTGCCTAAACCCATTAGAGAACCAGAGATTGCCCCTGTAGCCTTACCACCGCCACCAAGAGCGTTAGCCCCTCCCGCCTTTGCTGCTGCCCTACGCTCTGCGTTAATGCGTCTGTAGCTCTGCTGTAGTCGTTTGATCTCGCTGTTTTGGCGTTGTAATGAGATAGTACCTGCTGCATATGCTTTAGTGATCCGTGACGCTGCAAGCGCGGCCTGTGTAAGCTCAACATTGGTAAGGTGCTGCATACTCTTAAAGCTGCTGGCTGTATCTAAGAGCCGCAATTCAGCCCGTTCACGACGAGCCGCCGAACGTGCGGCCTCTTTCGCTGCCTGAGCCTCTACACGGGCTTGCGCCTTAGCTGCCCTTGCCTTTTCTCGTTCATCGCTATTACGTGGCTTAGAGGCTTTCTTATTCAGCTTGTCTAATTCTCTTTCAGCAGATTTAAGCCCTTGGCTGAATCTCTTCATGTTCAACGTAGGGTCTTTAATGCCTTTGGCTTTCTTCTGAATTTGATCGAAAGCGTCCATAGCTTCTTTCATTGAATTACGATCAACGCTAAATGTGACGGTAGATTTTATTTGTGCGACGTTGATATCAAGCATGATTATTCACACCCTTTCTTTTCGTTCACAAGATAATTAAGTGCATCTGATACACTCATTCCTTTGAAAATAAGTTGTCTTAAATGTGAATAGCTCACATCAAGTGCTCTCGATACGGCTGCTAAATTCAGTAGTTGCTCTGCATTTGTATCATTTAGTTGTAAATGCAAGCCTCGACTCTTTAGGATAAGTTCCAATTTCATCTTTCCTCTTATTCTGGAAATAAAAAAGGGCGGGAACACTGGGGAGATGTTCCCAACGTTCACACGCCCTATTCAAATAGTTCTTCTTTATTTCAGACGGTTAGAACTACCGTCTACGCTCGTTAAGCGCTCAAGCTACCGAATACAATCGACTGTGCCACCACTTGTGGGATGAACGGCAGGAATGAAGACTCGGAACAGATAGAAGGGAAACCAAATTGCTGATCAACCACAACGTATTGATGAACCAGATCAGCACCCTTGCCCTGTGTAGCGTGGCGAGTACCTACACCGCTATGCAGAGTGAAAGCATTGTTATCAAGCAGTGGGATCGCTACGAAACCATCAGCGCCAATGCGGGAGGCAATGGAAGGGATTCCGGTAACATCGATCACGGTAACGCCGTTTAACTGCCAGGACTCAAGCCCAGGGTTATCGGTCTGCACTTTGGTAAAGAAGTTATCAGGATTGTTAACGCTCAGGGTGTAGGTCATAAACTGCGAAATGCTTGAATGGTAACGGAGGGCGCTTGCGGCCTTTCCTGCTGCCAGAATCACCATACCACGGCGTTGTTTTGCCAGCCCTTCACCCAGAGTTACCGACTGAATACGGTTAATCTGCGTTAGCTGTTCAAAGATATTCGCTGTGTCGCTTGCATCAAGCGTGAACTGCGTTTTAGCACCACCTGCAAGGAAATCTAAGTTTCCCTGATCGGCGTAGTCGCTGTCCTGTTTCAGATCCAACAGGGCTTCACAAAGTGCAAGCTCGATACTGTTTTGAATCTGACTGTATTGGGCGGCAGAGAAATCAGCCAGTGCCAGCGTAATCTGATCGCCTACATCTGGAATTTGACGGCTGCGGTACTGTTCCAGATCACGCGAGGTTACGGAGTTTAAAGAGTTCACGTAGCGAAGACCATAAAGCTGAGTGCTGAACTCTGGACGGCGTGCCGTACCCCAGGCGCTTTGTGCGTAGGCTGGCTGTTCCGGTGCAGTCAGATTATCAGAGATAATGCTGGTATCAATTGCAATGCGGTTTAGCTGGTGATGTTCAATCTTAAATAGATTTAAATTCGAGATGACATTATTGGGGGCAACGCTGATCTCGAAGGGAGAGGCGAAATCATACATTTTCCCAGAAAATAGATCGGTGTAAGACATTATGTTGTTATTCCTTATTATTCTTATGTGGTACGCAGTGCAACAGTGCCATAATCGGCAAAGACATAGCCTTTAGCTAAAAGGGTCGCCACGACAGAAGCGTGATCGAGAGATGTTTCCAGAGCTTCCGCATTCAGAACCACCATTACCGGATTGGCAACAATCAGATATTTATCCCCTGCTTTCGCTGGTTCTACGAGTACATACGCAATTGAGCCAGTGCTTGCGGCTGATTCGCCGTCTTCGTCCACCACAGCCCCGACAGGGAGATCGGTAGAGATACCAGCATCCAGTTTGATTAAAGAATCCTGCAAAATACCATCTGCTGCGTAGCAAACCACTGATGCTCGGATTAGGTCGTTAAATGACATTGTGTTATCAGTCCTTATTCTTTGCCGCTAATGCTGATAACTTGTCTTTCAATCCGTAGGATGTATCTTTATTAGCTGCTTTGGTTTTAAATAAACGTTCAGTTTCTTTGATTAGCTCTTCTTTAGAAATATTAAGTAGCTTAGAAACTGCCGTAATAGTTTCATCAGAGAGTGTCAAACTCTCACCTTTATTCATCAGAAACATTGTTGTTTCCTCGTATTTATAACGTTTTTGTTACTGTGGGTAAAAAGAAAGCGGCAATAAAGCCGCTTCTTTGGGATAGCTGGAAATCTTATAAACCAGCCTGGGGATCATTCCGTGTCGTTGCAAAACACGCTTAGGATGAATGTTCCCCTATTGGAATTTCTTATCACTACCAAGCCTTTCGGCTTAATAATTAATAAGGAGACAATACAACTCGACTAAAGAAAAAATGTTCCAGTGTCTGAATTCTCTGTATTGTCTGACAACCACGCTTATGATTAGAATGGTTATGAAGAGCCGGATTGCTCTTCTATAAAATCACTCGTTGTGAATGGCTACCTTTAGAATGAAGGGCGCACCTTAAAAAGGTGCTCTCCACCGGATATCCCCTATTCATTGAGAAGAGGCAATAAATAAGGCAGTGGAGATCCCTTGTTAGAAACAAACGAAACGTAGCAATAAAGGACACAACCAAAAATCACAGAAGGAATGATTTTAGAGAAGAGGGCTACCCTACAAGGGAGGAGTAGCCATCTATGGGAGAAGTGATTCGAATACTTACCCTATAACTTATATTAACATAAAAGTTATGCACCTGTCAAGGTATTTATGCACTAATGGTGAATATTTATTCACACTGAATCATGCCATAAACCTTGGCAATCTCGATGCTAAGCTCTCCGAGTTCAACGGTGAGATGTTGCATAGCGAGGGCAAGCTCCTCCATATCATTTGCAATGCGCCACGCCTGATCCACGGTGACGGTATCCCCGTTCAACTGCACCAGGTGCTCTACAGCAGCGTTCCAGTGTTCAAGCGCGGTGATTGCCTGTTCAATGTATTGTACCGCTTCCAGGAGCGCGGAGGGCGTTCTCTCACGCCACGCCTTATTAACAAGCTGTAAGGCTGGTAAATGCCAGATATCGTGGAAAGAGTTAATTAGGATGTTCACGGTGTCCATAGTTTTATTATTCATTGTTGTTTTCCTTGTCGTCAAAGAGAATGTCAAAATCTTGTATGTGGTGAGATAAGCCGTTAGTTTGGGAATACCCTACCCAGTCAATATAGTTTTCTGCGTATAGCTGCCACTTCTTGAGATTCGATGAATCAACACGGTATTCACGGCGGCGGCGTGGTTTATAGAAGACATTATCCGAAGATGCTAAAACATCCTGCAATAGTTCAAACTCTGCCCCTACAGGCACCGTTGCAGGGTGTTCTATTATTTCGGTGATCCATTCTCCTGGAATAGACTCTCGTGCGAGGTCTTGTAGAGAATTGGTGTATTTACGTTTGCTGGCGCGAGTGGCTTTTTCGATTCTAACAATGTTACTTCGTTCTTTTCGTCCCATTCATTCCTCGTAGAGGGGGAAACTCCGTGTTTTCTCGTTAATGTCCATACTGCGTAAAATGCAAATAACCAATACATAGCGATGATCATAAAAGTTTCCCGATTGTTGTTATTTAGTCGTTCGAATAAATGATCTCATAATCCGAGATCATAGATTTTATTGTTATGTCGAAATGTCCAGCTTCCTTAAAAGCGATCACACCGAAAGATTTAAGAGAATGTAGCCAGAACATCACACCACCTTGCGAACATCCAGAACGTTCGATAATGTCACCGTAGCTGATCTTTGTCGGTTTGGATTTATAGAAGTAATGCAGGGTTTCTAACACACGCTTTCCAGCGTCATTAATCTGAATACGGTCAACGCCGTATTTCACTAAGTATTGGATCATAATCCTCCTGGTTAAAATGGCTACAAGCGCCCTATTGTTTCGAAGAGATTCCTCTTCATTTTCAAATGTTCTATTGCGGCTGGGTTGGTTAGTTTCCCCTGACTTTCGAATAACACGAGGTATGGCAGATCGTAATCCTGGAAAACTAAGAAGCGATCAGATGCGTCGTTTAACCTTTCAAAGGCTAACCCATCAAAACGTTCGTCTCGTGGCGTTTTAAACTCGAATGGGGAAACGGTTTGCTGTTTGGCGGGTGCTTTCCTTGCCGCTGGTTTCTTCGTGGGCTTCACTTTTTCCGGCGCTGGCGCTTCTTCTTCCGGTGCTTCCTCAAGTTCGCACATCGGATCGGCTTTCGCCTCTTCGCGTTGCACCTCTAATTGCACCTCTGGAGTTACGTCTTCATTAGATTTGCCAAACACTGGATGTTTTAGACAATCTACCCACACTGGATCGGCTGTTGTTCCCGCGTTGCGTTCAAGCAAGAAAGAATCCGGTGTAATGTTGGCTACAGTCCATTGATTAGATCGGCCTGACAGAGTGGCAACCACTAAACCAACTTGTTTTAACACCCTCAAACATCGTAGCGCTGTACTCTTCGAGAGATTAGCACTATCTTTCAACTCTTCAATGTTGTCATGGTAAATCCCTTTATTGCCGCCAGCGCTGGACGTGGTAAAGAAGTGATAACGCTTGCGCATACGCGAGTATAAAATTTTTGCATCATTGGAGAGTTCCACGCGCTCGCCTGTTTTAAGGTTGGTAATGTGGCTTGCTTCGATTAATGCTTCTTCTGTACCAAAGTATCTGTAAATGTCTCCGTTTATAATGTCGGTCATGTTAGGGTGTATCCTTATTTGGTAGAACGTTCTCCGTTCTTAATTGATGTGGAAAGTGTGGTTGCAGCGTCAATTAACATCTCCTGCACTGTTACGCCTCTCGCTCGCGCCTCTTTGAACAAAGTGCTAAACACTTCATCAGGCAGTTTTACGAATGTTCCGGCTGGTTTCTTCTTCTGGATTTCGCTCATTTGGTTTCTCCTTCTGGTTTATTCGTTAGTTTCTTTCTGTTCTGCTCGGATTAGATCGAAACGGCGAAGCACTTCATTAAAGAACTCTTCACGATCTTTATAACCTTGTCTGCGGTTGGTGTTGCGGATTGCTTTAATCTGAAAGCGAGTGACCTCGCCATTTACAAGCTGTGACACCGTAGTGTCAATGTCAAAATACTTAATTTTGGTTCTCCTTGCGTGAGATAAAAGAAAACACCATCCAGGGAGAACGTTAATAACGTTGCCTGATAGTGCGGTGTAATTTAGATTGTTTAAGAGGCTGAACACCTCAGAGATAGAAGGTAAGAATCTTTTTCTTAGCTCTTAATACTACTCTAACACAAAAAAGCCATTCTGTCAATTATTATTTTTACCCATTTTAGATCATAACACGCTTTCCAGTTGGGATCAACCTCTACCATTCACCATAAAACGCGCTGTATCGCGTCATGCGAGGTTTGCATACACATGCACTACATCGGTATTCCCTGCACCGTTTAAAGCGCTCTATGGGCTTCCTGTTAAGCGTGGCGGCATACGGGCGCACCTCTGGCACTTACCGAAACCAATAGCACCACTACAGAGGGATAACGGTAGTTATCATGATAGTAGGTGATGGTATTGGATTGAGGCTGGCTGAACCGTAGCACGGTGAAGCCTTAGCCGTGGGCTAACTTTGCATGGATGAAATGCGGAGCATGGAAGACAGGCAGAAGTTATGCCGAAAGACATTGCGCACACGGCGCATAGCTTCTGTGCCTCGTTTCACGAGGGCGAAGCCCTGGCACAATCACAGACAGATGCGCTGATCGCTGCGTCGTGAGCGGCTGACCGAGTAGCCACCCAAAGGCGAATCAGGTCACTTGCCAGGCGACACACGCCAGCAAAGCGAATCTTTCACAAGATCTTCTAAAAGCTCTCTTTTAGAGATCGCTTTTTGAATCTCTTTGTATAGAGTGCCAAATTGACACCAATCACAGCTCAATCGGTGCCAAATTGACACCTGTTATTCCCGAATAGGTGCCATTTTGACACCTATCCATGAGTGCCATTATGTCAATCGGTGCCAAATTGACACCATTTAGGGTTATCCAAAGTGCCGTTTCGTTACTTCACCCAACGGTAGGCTGTCGCCCTGCTCACTACGAATCGTCCATGCTTCAACCCTAAGATTAATCTTAGATAATTCCCATCAAACAGGCGTCTAATCAGCAGGTAAATGGCAGGTAAAGAATGCCGTTGTTACAGTGGTAAAGTTGCCATAGCTATTAAGATAGTAACAATTGAAACTATCACTTACTTTGCGTAAAGCCTTGCGCCATGCGACTCACAGCGATCATTGTCCACAATGAGCACTTCCATATTCGGTGCAATGTGCTGAACGAGTTTTCTCATTTTATTGTTATAAAGTAACAATTCGATTTTTCCATGCCAAACCCGTCAATTAGTTAGCATTCTAATCATTTCATGATGCAATCAGTTTCAAGTGCATAAACTCCGCATAATCTGTGCATACAGGCAGGTTAGCGACGCCCTCGCCCAACGAACAGACATTCATCCCCATTAAATCAATGAGATAGGCAACAACCACACACAACCACCTGTAGTGTGATGTTCTGGTGTTCCCGCTCTTCTTCGAGCCGATCTGATGGTTTGGCAACGTTCAAACACATGTTTATAAATGCCAACACAATGATTTTATTGAAGATATTTCAAAATCATGCAGATTTCGATCTGGGTGTGCCTGATCTTCGCGTTCAGCAGTGGACACAACCGCGCCATTTACCACACATAATCAAGATCAATTTTTGATCATTTTTATTGCAACCCACTGAAAATGATCATAATGTTTATTTCATTAGTTTAGATATGTGTCCTTAAAGGAGGGTAAATTGAACAGAGCAGTCGTGTTAGACGAGCAGCAAGCAAAAGCGATCAGGGAGTGGCTAAACGCTCATAACAAAAGCCTGATAGCTGACGTTACGTTAATGATGCAAGCCGCCGTATTGCGTGTGGGGGATGCCGTAGCTTTGCGCTTCGACGAAGTGATCAACGGAGAGATAGACATAGAAGAACAGAAGACTGGGAAGCGTAAAGCCCTCACCCTTCCGGCTCCAGTGGTGCAGATGATAGCTCGTCGCCGTGCTGAGTATCCGCATGATGTGCATGTGTTCAGGAGCCAGCGTAACCGATCAATGAACAAGCAAGCGCCTGTACGACGCGAAGAAGTGAGCAAGCAGATCGCAGAGGCCGCTAAAGCTATCGGTATTCATGGCACTGTATCGGCTCACAGTTTCCGTAAAGCTGGCGGGAATGCCATCTACAAGCGTTCAGCAAACAACATCGCTTTAGCTATGACCGTGCTCAATCATAGCAACATCACCGACACCAGGCGCTATCTGGATTTAGACAAGCAAGCCGTTAGCCGGATTATCAATGAAATGGATTTATGAGAATCGAACACTCAATTTGCAGACACTACAGTACCAAGCGTTTTGACCCCTCGTGACAGCAAACTGTTGCATGTGTCTTTTGATATTGCCTGTTTCATAACAATGAGGACAAAATGGAACTTCATCTCCAGCTTTCCAATAAACATTATCCTTGAAGATAAATGTCGATTTATCTTTCAGCTGATCTTCAAGCTGCTTATTTTTCTGTTCCGCGTCGAAAAGTAGAGTTTGTGTTGTTACCGCTTCAATCTTGGCGTTAGCAAGTTCGACCATTAGATTGGCTAACTCAAGTTTGAGCGTAGCCTTGTCCAGTTCATCACTGTTATTTGCCAGCTTCTGAGTGATGCTTACTGCTTTATCAAGAATCCCTATAGCTGCCACCGTGCTTGATAATACTCCTGCCATACTGACTAACCTCCTATTATTAAAAATTCATACGGAATAATCGCACTCTTTACTGGCAATGCTTGTCAAACCACTGGCGGACTTCATCAGTGCTGATGCTCTCATCATGTTTGGCCACAGCCCAAGAAGCAAAGTTACTCTGGTACTTATCGTAAAAACCGCCGACAGGGTATTCGATCCTTTTTTTCAAGAAAGCCGTTACAAATTTTTGCTCTGCTACTTCCTTCTGACGGTTTGAAAAATCCACAGAGTAGCGAGGCGCGTTAGCAATAAAATGGCAATAAACCGCGCTAAGTATGTCAGTATCATTTAGCATTGGGGAAGTCTGACAAGCCCAAACTTCTTGAATAGTGGATGTGTTGCCAGCAGTCGTCTTATAGAGAGTCGCCTCCTTCCCTTTGCTCCTGCAAAAGTCTCCAACCAGTGACATAACGATTTCTGCATTTTCTGAATCCCGATAACGAGCAGTCACTAACCACCCCAGGGCTTGATCGTAGCTCTCCGAGTAAGTCGGCACATCTAAGTGCTCTTGCCGCTGCGAGTACCCACTACAACCAACGCAAACGGCACAGAAGAACAGAGATAATCCCTTAATACGCATGATCCACCGACAATAGTTTGTTTTTCAAGCTATCTTAGCGGTCAGATTGTTCCTGGACAAGGGTAGTTAACTATCGGCGTTCTCGTATTGGCAGCGCTGATTATGGAAACAATCTCACATCCGCTAAAAAAGAATCATAGGCTAAAGGTTTGAAGTATCGCTTGCCACCCTACTGTTTGGAATATACCGAACAATTGTCTGTGCCATAATCCCATTAATGACCATCTGACTTAACTCAACCGTTGTGTCAGGAAGTTTCCAGGTTACTTTACTTGGATCAGAAAATTCAGGCTTTCCATACTTCTGAGTTAGTAATTGATTTAATGTGCCAAATTGACGTGCTGCGATGCCTTCATTTTTCTTCTCATTGCTGGCTACGTTCGTTTGGACAAGACGATCAGCGCTGTCGAACAAAAATGTCACTGTATAGAGACCGCTACCAATCGATACATTATCAATCCGCACTTTCCCAAAGTTATCCTTATATTTTTCTGGTGAGATGAGATGTGCACCATTGCCCTGAGCAGCAACAACTTCTGATGGATTCATGTCCCATTTAGTGTTTCCGTAACCAATACCTTTAGCGAACGAGAGCAGAGGTAAAGTTAGAATCACGAAAGCCATTAGTAATTTTTTCATTCCATCCCCACGAATTGAGTTTATTAATTATGAACCAGTTTACAATGATCCCATTGCTCAGTGCTTCTTGCGATGCGGTCACTAATTGCAAAGTTTCCCAGCGACGGATCATAGGCGTACACCTTGCTTTTATCATCTGCCATCATCAACTTACCGTTAGCTTTCAGCTTTGGTGAGAGCAGGTACGTACCATTTAAACGGTTAGCTTTGAAGCTATCGACATACAACGTTACCTCGGCACTACCCAACACACGTAAAGCACCGATTCTTCCATTCTGTATCGCTGCAATAGCATACTGACAGAGATACGTTTTAGCAGTTGAAGACGTATTTTTTCCGTCAACCTTAGCTGATGAGGAAGGGGAAGAGGATTTAGGGATTGAACTATGAAGAGAAGATGACGGGTAAGAGTATGAATAATTTTTATACGTAGATGAGGTGCCTGATCCAATCCGGCACGTTTTTCCAACCGCAATGCACGAATTACCGCATGGAATACCTTTCTTGCAGTTCTTAGCGTGTGCAGAGAATGACAACCCAGCCAATAGAAATGTACCAATGGTTATCCTAACCAACGAAGACCAGCCCATAAACCACCCTTCTTTTAAGATTTCCTCTACATGATACCATATTTAAATTAAGGGAATAGAAGCCATAAAGCCCCATTAGTGGTACAAGCAACAAGCGGAGCGTAGCGACTTCATCAGATTGTCAGAGGGATCACACCTTATCAGGGTGCTCGTGTACCGTAAGGAGCGTGAGCGAAGCGCTGGCAGAGCCTGCATATCGTGTGCAGGTACGTTTACCACTATTCACCTGTTTACGCAGCCACAAGGCCGCACATCGGGCTTAAAATGCGTATGATCAGTCTGTCGATGACATAACGATGCCTGGGTGGGCTTTTTCTTCACGTTTTACTGTCGCGGTGTGAGGATGCAACTGCCGCCAACGCTGAGTTATACTGTCATCTCACCATGTAACTTAGCGTGACAGTTACCAGGGGCGGATCACAATGGTAGAACCCATAGGCGACTAAAATAGGTAACTATTTAAGTTGCTGATAGAGAAGGCTTTCAAGGCTTCTCCACAAGGGGAGAGATCTGGAGCGGGCGAAGGGAATCGAACCCTCGTATAGAGCTTGGGAAGCTCTCGTTCTACCATTGAACTACGCCCGCTTTGAGGTGCGTAAGGCATTATAGACCTTACGCACCTTCATACAAGCCTCTTCACAACTAACCGGCGATTAAATAATCACTTAGCACTTCGGTTTGCTGCCGGGCGCAGGAAGATAGCGCTGCGGATCGATGGCCGTCGCCTTATAGCGAATCTGGAAATGCAGCTTCACCGCATCCGTACCGGTGCTGCCCATGGTGGCAATCTTCTGCCCGGCTTTGACGTTCTGCCCGTTGTTGACCAGCATCGTGTCGTTGTGCGCATAGGCCGTGATGTAGTCTTCCCCATGCTTAATCATGATCAGGTTACCGTAGCCGCGCAGCTGGTTACCGACATAAACCACCTTCCCGGCTCCGGAGGCATAAACCGGCGTACCGCGCGCAGCGGCGATATCAATACCCTTGTTACCACCTTCAGAGAGTGAGTAAGGGGCAACCACTTTACCGCTGGCAGGCCAAATCCAGCAGCGCTGTCCAACCGGCGGCCATGACGATTGCGGCACCTGATAGGACGGCGTCACTTTGGCGGTTTTGCCTTTCGAAGAAGACTTTTTACCCGAGGACGATCCGCCGCTCACCTTCAGCTGCTGCCCCACCTCGATGGTGTAGGGCGGAGAAAGGTTATTCATCCGCGCCAGATCCTTCACGCTGGTCCCCGTTGCGCGCGAAATCCGGTATAGGGTGTCCCCGCGTTTGACGGTGTAGACCGAACCGGAATAGCTTCCCGTATCCGAAGATTTGCTTCCTGAACAGCCTGCCAGGAATAGCGTCAGCGTCAGGCAAAAAACAGCGGTAATGGGATTTTTCGTCAGGCTTCCTGCAAACAAAACAGATCCTCGGTCAGCGTGAATGGCGCCCTATGATAACAGCCAAAACGAACAGGGGTCATGCCCTTTTCCGCTCTACGAGCCAAACCGTTCGTATAAGAATGCAGTATAATGCTTCGGCTGATGGTGCTGAACCACTCGGCATTTTGGCACTGGAGCATCAATGAGTATTCAAGAACACGTTATTTTGGTAAACGACCAGGGAATGGTGATTGGCACTCAGGAAAAATATGCCGCGCACACGTTACATACCCCGCTGCATCTGGCGTTCTCTTCCTGGCTTTTTAACGCAAAAGGCGAATGTCTGATCACCCGGCGCGCCTTAAGCAAAAAAGCCTGGCCCGGCGTCTGGACCAATTCCGTCTGCGGCCACCCGCAGTCCGGCGAAGAGACGATACAGGCGATAATCCGCCGCTGCCGCTTTGAAGTGGGCGCGGAACTGGCCGATATCACCGCCGTCGCCCCTGAATTTCGCTATCGGGAAACCGACCCGTCCGGGATCGTGGAAAACGAAATTTGCCCGGTATTCGCCGCCCGCATCACCAATGACGTGACGATAAACGAAGATGAAGTGATGGACTATCAGTGGGTTGAGCTGGACGCGTTATTCCGCGCGCTGGACGCGACGCCCTGGGCCTTTAGCCCGTGGATGGTCATGGAAGCGACGACCGCCCGCGAAAAACTCAAAGCCTTCGCGGCGCAATAAAAAAGCCCCTTTCGGGGCTTTTTTTACATCTTAATGTCTTATTTCACCGGGCGCATCGCCGGGAACAGGATCACGTCGCGGATGGTGTGGCTGTTAGTGAACAGCATTACCATACGGTCGATACCAATCCCCAGACCCGCCGTTGGTGGCAGACCGTGCTCCAGAGCGGTCACGTAGTCTTCGTCGAAGAACATCGCTTCGTCGTCGCCTGCCGCTTTCGCGTCAACCTGATCCTGGAAGCGCTGAGCCTGGTCTTCCGCATCGTTCAGCTCGCTAAAGCCGTTGCCGATTTCACGGCCGCCGATGAAGAATTCGAAGCGGTCAGTGATCTCCGGGTTCTGATCATTACGACGTGCCAGCGGAGAGACTTCAGCCGGGTATTCGGTGATGAAGGTCGGCTGAATCAGGTGCGCTTCGGCGACTTCTTCGAAGATCTCGGTCACGATACGGCCCAGACCCCAGCTCTTCTCAACCTTGATACCGATGCTGTCGGCGATCGCTTTCGCAGAATCGAAGTTATCCAGATCCGCCATGTTGGTCTCAGGGCGGTATTTCTTGATCGCTTCGCGCATGGTCAGTTTTTCGAAAGGCTTACCGAAGTCGAAGACTTCTTCACCGTAAGGCACTTCGGTGGTGCCCAGAATGTCCTGCGCCAGGGTGCGGAACAGGGATTCGGTCAGCTCGATCAGATCTTTGTAATCCGCATACGCCATGTAGAGTTCCATCATGGTGAACTCTGGGTTATGACGAACGGAGATACCTTCGTTACGGAAGTTACGGTTGATCTCGAACACGCGATCAAAACCACCAACGACCAGACGCTTCAGGTACAGTTCCGGCGCGATACGCAGGTACATGTCCAGGTCCAGGGCGTTGTGATGGGTGATGAACGGACGTGCAGATGCGCCGCCAGGGATCACCTGCATCATTGGTGTTTCCACTTCCATAAAGTCGCGGTTCACCATGAACTGGCGGATACCGGCCATGATCTGGGAGCGAATTTTGAAGGTCTTGCGGGATTCATCGTTAGAGATGAGATCCAGGTAACGCTGACGGTAGCGCGCTTCCTGATCCTGCAGGCCGTGGAATTTGTCCGGCAGCGGGCGCAGGGCTTTGGTCAGCAGACGCAGCTCGGTGCAGTGGATAGACAGTTCACCGGTTTTGGTTTTGAACAGTTTACCTTTCGCGCCCAGGATATCGCCCAGGTCCCACTTCTTGAACTGCTCGTTGTAGATGCCTTCCGGCAGATCGTCACGGGAAACGTACAGCTGGATACGGCCGCCAACGTCCTGCAGGGTTACGAAGGAGGCTTTACCCATGATACGACGGGTCATCATGCGGCCTGCAACGGCCACTTCGACGTTCAGCGCTTCCAGCTCTTCGTTCTCTTTCGCGTCGAAGTCAGCGTGCAGTTGGTCTGAGGTATGGTCACGACGAAAATCGTTCGGGAACGGCACGCCCTGCTCGCGCAGCGCTGCCAGCTTCTCGCGGCGGGTTTTCAGTTCGTTGTTAAGATCGACTACCGCGTCAGCGCCCTGTGCTTGTTGTTCAGACATGTTGGTTCCTCATAACCCTGCTTTCAAACTTGCTTCGATAAATTGGTCCAGGCTGCCGTCCAGCACCGCCTGCGTGTTGCGGGTTTCAACCCCGGTACGCAGGTCTTTGATGCGGGAGTCATCAAGGACGTAAGAACGGATCTGGCTGCCCCAGCCGATGTCAGACTTGTTGTCTTCCATCGCCTGTTTCTCAGCATTTTTCTTCTGCATCTCCAGCTCATAAAGCTTCGCTTTCATCTGCTTCATGGCCTGGTCTTTGTTCTTATGCTGGGAACGGTCGTTCTGGCATTGCGTTACCAGCCCGGTTGGAATGTGGGTAATACGCACCGCCGATTCCGTACGGTTAACGTGCTGGCCGCCCGCGCCGGATGCGCGATAAACGTCGATACGCAGGTCCGCCGGGTTAATTTCGATATCGATATCTTCATCAACTTCCGGGTAAACAAACGCGGAGCTGAAGGAAGTATGACGACGGCCACCGGAGTCGAACGGGCTCTTACGCACCAGGCGGTGAACGCCGGTTTCAGTGCGCAGCCAGCCGTAGGCGTAATCACCGATGATCTTGATGGTGACGGATTTAATACCGGCCACTTCACCTTCAGACTCTTCGATAATTTCGGTTTTGAAGCCGCGCGCTTCGGCCCAGCGCAGATACATGCGCATCAGCATGCTGGCCCAGTCCTGCGCTTCGGTACCGCCAGAACCTGCCTGAATATCGAGATAGCAGTCAGCGCTGTCGTATTCGCCGGAGAACATGCGACGGAATTCAAGCTGCGCCAGCTTCTCTTCCAGCACGTCGAGTTCTGCTACGGCTTCGTTAAAGGTTTCTTCGTCGTCGGCTTCGACGGCCAGCTCCAGCAAACCGGAAACATCTTCCAGCCCCTGGGCCATTTGATCCAGCGTATCTACGATAGCTTCGAGAGAGGAACGCTCTTTACCCAGCGCCTGTGCGCGTTCAGGTTCGTTCCAGACGTCCGGCTGTTCCAGCTCGGCGTTTACTTCTTCAAGACGCTCTTTCTTGGCATCGTAGTCAAAGATACCCCCTAAGAACGTCAGAGCGCTCCGTGAGGTCCTGAATACGGTTTTTTACCGGATTAATTTCAAACATGGTCTGTTTTCTTTTATGGACTTGTCAAAATGCGGTGATAAGAGCGGGATTGTACCGAATCCACGCCCTTTTTTATAGAGATTACTGCCGCTAAATTGGCCAGATATTGTCGATGATGATTTGAAGGGTGCGGTTACCGCGAAACTCGTTGATGTCCAGTTTGTACGCCAGCTCGACCTCGCGCACGCCGTTGTCCGGCCATACCGCCGTGTCAACGTTAAAGGCAATACCGTCCAGCAGCGGGCCGCCGCCGACCGGTTCAACCATCACCTTCAGATGACGCTCGCCGACAATGCGCTGCTGCAGCAGGCGGAAACGGCCGTCGAACAGCGGTTCCGGGAACATCTGCCCCCATGGACCGGCATCGCGGAGCATTTGCGCCACGTCCATCGTCATCTCAAGCGGTGAAAGCTCGCCATCGGACACCACTTCCCCCTGCAACAGGGCCGGGTCGATCCAGTCGGTGACCAGTTCACCAAACAGACGCTGGAACTCGTCGAACTTCGCCTCTTCCAGCGACAGGCCCGCCGCCATCGCATGGCCGCCAAACTTGATCATCAGACCCGGGTACAGCGTATCGAGACGCTCCAGCGCATCGCGCATGTGCAGACCCTGGATTGAGCGGCCAGAGCCTTTGAGCGTGCCGTCGCCCGCGGGGGCGAACGCGATCACCGGACGGTGGAAACGCTCTTTAATGCGCGACGCCAGAATGCCGACGACGCCCTGATGCCACTCAGGATGGTACATCGCCAGACCGCCCGGAAGCGTATCTCCGCTGCGCTCAAGTTTTTCGCACAGGGTCAGCGCCTCGGCCTGCATCCCCTGCTCAATCTCTTTACGAGTCTGGTTCAGGGCGTCCAGCTCGTTGGCCAGCACGCGTGCTTCACCGATGTTGTCGCACAGCAGCAGCGCCACGCCGACGGACATATCGTCCAGCCTTCCGGCTGCGTTAAGACGCGGCCCGAGGGCAAAGCCCAAATCGCTTGCCGCCAGCTTGAGCGGATCGCGGTTGGCAATCTCCAGCAGCGCCTTGATCCCTGGACGGCACTTGCCTGCCCGGATGCGGCTTAAGCCCTGCCAGGTCAAAATGCGGTTATTGGTATCAAGCGGCACCACGTCCGCGACGGTACCCAGCGCCACCAGATCGAGATATTCGGCCAGGTTCGGTACGGCAATACCGCGGGAGTCGAACCAGCCCTTATCGCGTAACAGGGTACGTAACGCCAGCATCAGATAAAACGCCACGCCCACGCCTGCTAGGGATTTCGACGGGAAATCGCAGTCGCGCAGGTTGGGATTAATAATCGCTTCCGCATCTGGCAGCGTTTCGCCCGGCAGGTGGTGATCGGTGACCAGCACCGGGATCCCCAAAGCGTGAGCATGATCGACGCCCGCATGGGAAGAGATCCCGTTATCGACGGTCATGATCATCTGTGCACCACGGGCGTGGGCCTGATCGACCACTTCCGGGCTGAGGCCATAGCCGTCTTCAAAACGGTTCGGCACCAGATACGTGACGTTATCGCAGCCCAGCGCGCGCAGGCTGAGCACGCTCAGCGCGGTGCTGGTTGCGCCGTCGGCGTCGAAATCCCCTACCACCACAATCCGCGTTCCCTCACGAAGCGCGTTGTAGAGCATTTCAGTGGCTTTTTCGATACCGCTCAGTTGCTGCCAGGGCAGCATTCCTTTCACGCTGCGTTCAAGATCCTCAGCGCTACGCACGCCGCGGCTGGCGTAGAGGCGCTTAAGCAGCGCCGGGAGATCGTCTGGCAAATCAACCGGTTCAACCGCCTCGCGGCGGCGCAATTTTATTGGGGCTTTCACGCGGATTATTTACCACCAAACTGTTTCTGGTGCGCGTCGAGGAACTCTTTCATCTCTTTCGGTCCCTGATAGCCTGGCACGACATAGCCGTTGCTCAGGACAATCGCTGGCGTACCGTTAACGCCAAACTGCACGCCAAGCGCGTAGTGGTTAGCAATATCAATGTCGCAGGAGGCCGGCTTAACGCCTTTGCCGTTCATCGCGTCGTCAAACGCTTTGTTGCGGTCTTTCGCACACCAGATGGCCTTCATGTCCTGCTCTGGCTGGCTCTGTACGCCCGCGCGCGGGAAGGCCAGGTAACGCACGGTAATACCCAGCGCGTTGTAATCTTTCATCTCTTCATGCAGCTTGTGGCAGTAGCCGCAGGTGATGTCGGTGAAGACGGTAATGACGTGTTTTTCCTGCGCCGCCTTATAGACGATCATCTCTTTTTCGAGCGCGTTCAGGTTTTTCATCAGCAGCTGGTTGGTGACGTTCACCGGCTGCGCGCCGCTCACGTCGTACATTGGCCCCTGAATAATGTGTTTGCCGTCTTCGGTGACGTACAGCACGCCGCTGCTCGTCAGCACCGTTTTCATGCCGGCAACCGGTGCAGGCTGAATATCGCTGCCGGTGACGCCAAGCTTGGCCAGCGACTGTTTGATGGCGGCGTCGTCCGCATGGGCGAAACCGGTAAATGAGGCTGCCAGCAGGGTGAACAGCGCGAAAGACTTTTTCATAAGTGATCCTGTTACAATTCGTCGGCACTCACGCACGAGGGTGGTGCTGTTGGTGTAGCTGCCGCAGGCGTTCCGTCGCGACATGGGTGTAAATTTGCGTCGTGGAAAGATCGCTGTGCCCCAGCAGCATCTGCACCACACGTAAATCAGCGCCGTGGTTTAACAGATGCGTCGCGAAGGCGTGGCGCAATACGTGCGGCGAAAGCTTTTCACTGTCGATACCCGCCAGTGTGGCGTAATGCTTGATGCGATGCCAGAACGTTTGCCGCGTCATCTGCTGCGCGCGCTGGCTTGGAAACAGGACGTCGATAGACGTACCATTGAGCAGCCACGGACGACCATGCTCCAGGTACGTTTCCAGCCAGTAAACCGCCTCTTCACCCAGCGGAACCAGCCTTTCCTTGTTTCCTTTACCGATGACGCGCACCACGCCCTGACGCAGGCTGATGTCGCTCATCGTCAGACCAACCAGTTCCGAAACGCGCAGGCCGGTAGCATACAATAGCTCAAGCATGGCTTTATCGCGTAACTCCAGCGGCAGGTCAACTGCCGGTGACTGTAATAATCTCTCAACTTGTGCTTCGCTGAGATCTTTCGGCAGCCGCTGCGGGAGTTTAGGGGATGCCAGCAGCGCGCTGGGATCGTCCTCGCGGATCTTCTCACGATAGAGATGCTGGAACAGCCGACGCATGGCGCTGAGTAAACGTGCGGAACTGGTGGCTTTGTAGCCCCCTGCGATACGTTCCCCAAGCAGCGCCTGCAGGTCGTCACGCTGTGCACTCGCAAGGGATAAACCCCGGTGCGCAAGCCACTCCACCAGCATGGTGAGATCGCGACGGTAGGCGCTGAGGGTATTCTCGGCCAGGTTTTTCTCCAGCCACAGCGCGTCGAGAAACTGTTCGATCAGTGCGAGATCCTTTTCCACATCAGCCCCTTTGATTCTGCAGTCAGGCCATTATGCCTGATTGCGACTGGTTTCTGGTACACTACGCGCAAAGTCAAAGCAAGAATTGAGATAGTTACGCGATGAATATTGGTCTGTTCTATGGTTCCAGCACCTGCTACACCGAAATGGCGGCAGAGAAAATTCGCGACATCATTGGCCCGGAACTGGTGACGTTGCATAACCTGAAAGATGACGCGCTTACGCTGATGGAGCAGTATGACGTGCTGATCCTCGGCATCCCGACATGGGATTTCGGCGAGATACAGGAAGACTGGGAAGCTATCTGGGACCAGCTTGATACGCTCAACCTCGAAGGCAAAATCATTGCCATGTACGGCATGGGGGATCAGCTGGGTTACGGGGAGTGGTTCCTGGACGCGCTCGGCATGCTGCATGATAAGCTGGCGCCGAAAGGGGTGTCGTTCATCGGCTACTGGCCAACCGAAGGTTACGAGTTCACCAGTAAAAAGCCGATTATTGCCGACGGCGAGCTGTTTGTTGGGCTCGCGCTGGATGAAACCAACCAGTACGATCTCAGCGATGAGCGCCTGCAAAGCTGGTGCGAGCAGATCCTGAGCGAAATGGCAGAAAAGTTTAGCTAATGCGCGTTACCCCTGCGTCGTCTGTTGTAGCAACATCCGGCGCAGGTCTCGCCACTCGGCAGCATCCATACTGTCAGCCGCCAGCCACAGATGCTGGCAACGCCCGCCGTCCACCTTGCGTAACCGTAACATCATGCCGCAGTTGAGCATCCAGGGCATACCGAGGATATCCCACTCTTTACCCTGCCAGCGCAGGCGGGAATCCATCAGTAATTTAATCTCTCCCTGGCGGGCATTAATGCGACGCTGGCTGCGTACGCTGTCAAAAACGACAAACGACAGTAACAGCAGCCACAGCGGCGTATAGCTCAGCGGCCACGGCATCAGTAACACAATGGCCGCAACCAGGCCGTGGAGCAACAAAGACATCCACTGCGAGCGCCACGAGACGCGAAGATCAGATTGCCACAGGACCACGTTCCCGATTCCGTGTTTGAATTAATTGCACCATCCGTTGCAACTCGGTGTCGGCGGGTTTGCCGTGGTTCATCAGCCAGTTGAATAAATCCGGATCGTCAGACTCAAGCAGTCGAACAAACAGACGCTTATCATCGTCGCTTAAGGTGTCATACTCATATTCGAAGAAAGGCATGATGGAAATATCAAGTTCACGCATGCCGCGGCGGCACGCCCAGTGAATACGGGCCTTGTTGTTAATATCCATGTTCAGTTTCCTGCATTACGTTTGGCACAGTCGGTACCCCCTTCAGTGTTCTTTATTTCTCTACGGGGACACCAGCTAGTGTAACGTGTTTTTGACCGTTTCATTACTGGAATATTGCGTTCGCCGAGCAGGCTTCCAGAATAATCCCCACAAAGACAGCGGATTACATTATTTTGCGTAGCGCTACGCATAACCGGTTTAAGGCACAAATGGTCTGCTGAAAGCGCTTGCATTGCCTGCAGGCTCTTTTACCATTAGGCATTATCAAAGCGTTAAGCAATTCAGGATATCGTTATGGCCTTTACACCATTTTCTCCTCGCCAGCCCGCCGCCTCTGCGCGTCTGCCGCTGACGCTTATTTCTCTTGATGACTGGGCGCTGGCAACGCTCACCGGTGCCGACGCCGAAAAATACCTGCAGGGCCAGGTGACCGCCGACGTCAGCCAGATGACCGAACACCAGCACCTGCTGGCCGCGCATTGCGATCCAAAAGGCAAAATGTGGAGCAACCTGCGCCTCTTCCGCCGCCAGGACGGCTTTGCCTTTATTGAGCGCCGCAGTCTGCAAGAGGCCCAGCTCAAGGAGCTGAAAAAGTACGCGGTCTTTTCCAAAGTCACTATCACCCCGGACGACGAACATGTCCTGCTGGGTGTGGCCGGTTTCCAGGCGCGTGCGGCGCTGAAAAATCTGTTCAGCGAACTGCCGGATGCGGAAAAGCAGGTGGTCAGCGAAGGCGCGACCTCCATCCTGTGGTTTGAACACCCGGCGGAGCGTTTCCTGTTAGTTACGGATGCGGCAACTGCCGAACGCGTCACCGAGGCGCTGCGCGGCGAAGCGCAGCTTAACAACAGTCAGCAGTGGCTGGCGCTGAACATCGAAGCGGGTCTGCCGATCATTGACGCCGCAAACAGCGCGCAGTTTATTCCTCAGGCAACCAACCTGCAGGCGCTGGGAGGCATCAGCTTTAAAAAGGGCTGTTACACCGGCCAGGAGATGGTCGCCCGTGCGAAATTCCGCGGGGCAAACAAACGTGCGCTGTGGACGCTGGCGGGCCATGCCAGCCGTGTACCTGAAGCGGGTGAAGACTTAGAGCTGAAGATGGGTGATAACTGGCGCCGCACCGGCACCGTGTTAGCCGCTGTACAGCTGGATGATGGACGTCTTTTGGTTCAAGCCGTCATGAACAACGACATGGAGGCTGACAGCGTGTTCCGCGTGCGTGACGATGCGAACACACTGAGCATCGAGCCGCTGCCATATTCTCTGGAAGAGTGATGCTGTATCGCCCGGTGGCGCTGCGCTTACCGGGCCTACGGTTTTGGTGTCCTCCCTCTCCCTGTGGGAGAGGGCCGGGGTGAGGCACGGTGGAAAAACTACGCCTGCCCCACATACAGATAAATAGCCAAAAAGTGGCACACGCTGCCGCCCAGCACAAAGCCGTGCCAGATGGCATGGTTGTACGGGATGCGCTTGCAGACGTAGAAAATCACGCCGAGCGAGTACACCACACCGCCTAAGGCCAGAAGCGTCACGCCCCCTACCGACAGTTTGACTGCCAGTTGATACACCACAATCAGCGACAGCCAGCCCATCGTCAGATAGGTGACCAGTGACAGCACCTTAAACCGGTGCGCAATGGTCAGCTTAAACAGGATCCCCAGCAGTGCCAGGCTCCAGATAACAATCATCAGGCCACGCGACAGCGGCGAGTTAAGCCCCACCAGCAAAAACGGTGTGTAGGTGCCTGCAATCAGAAGATAGATAGCGCAGTGGTCAAATTTCTTGAGCCACGTCTTGGCCCGCTGATGCGGGATCGCGTGATACAGCGTCGACGCCAGGAACAGCAGGATCATACTCCCGCCATACAGGCTGTAGCTGGTAATGGCCATCGCGCTGGCATTGGTGTCCACCGCCTGCACCAGCAATAACACTAAACCGACAATCCCAAACACCAGGCCAATGCCGTGGCTGATGCTGTTGGCTACTTCCTCAGCCAGCGAATATCCCTGTGCGATTAATGGTCTGCTCACCATACAAAACTCCGGGAAAACAAAAGATGATTATTCATCGCATAACTATGCTAACTGAGAATGATTCCAGTGAACACCTGTTAGCTAAAATAATTTCATTTCAAAATTTATACCTAAAAATCATAGATATAAAGAAATCTTTCACCTAACAATTGTTCACATAAAAATTTAATCATTATGAATCAAGAGCATAAAAATGGATCCTGCCGTCCGGGTGCATGTTATGATGTGACGATGAGGTCAGAATAAGAGTTATGCCATTGTGAGTATGTTCACCCACTCCGCCATTGCCAGTCTCAATAACCTGGAGATGATGGTCTACAACTATGTCATAAAAAATCGTGACAAAGTCATGTACATGACCATCCGCGAGCTGGCGGATGCGGCAGACGTCTCAACCACCACTATCCTGCGCTTTTGCCGCAAGCTTAACTGCGAAGGCTACTCGGAGTTTCGCGTACGCTTTAAGCTTTATCTTGAACAGAACGAGCCCCAGCAGGCGAACTTCGGTGCCAGCGAAATTATCAGCTTCTTTAAAAGCGTGAATAATGAAGAGTTCGACGCGTTATTAGATAATGCGGTCGATATTATTTTATCGTCAGAACGCATTATATTTGTCGGCGCAGGGACATCGGGTTCGCTGGCAAAATATGGCGCACGTTTCTTTTCTAATATCGGAAAATTCAGTAACCATATTGATGACCCTTATTTCCCGGTCACCAATGACATGGCGAAAAATGCGCTGGCGATTGTGCTCTCCGTCTCGGGTGAGACCGAGGAGATCCTGCGCTTCGCCAGCCAGTTCAGCCTGCATCACTGCAAAGTGCTCTCCATTACCAGCCATGAGCACTCGCGTCTCGCAAAGCTGGCGGACTTTAATCTCTCCTGGCATGTTCCTCAGACGCGTATTGCAGGCGTCTACGACATCACCACGCAAATTCCCGTCATTTATATTCTGGAGTCTCTGGGACGTAAACTGGCGAAGAAACTCACAGAATAAAACACCCTGTTTTTTTGATGTGACAAATCACATTATGCACACCTTGTTATATCGTGACATTTAATTTCGCTTTGCTAGACTCGATGCCAATAAGCCAATTATTGAGAATAGCAGCGATGAAAAAATTGACCTTACCAAAAGATTTTTTATGGGGCGGCGCGGTTGCGGCTCACCAGGTAGAAGGCGGCTGGAACAAAGGCGGTAAAGGGCCAAGCATTTGCGATGTATTGACCGGCGGCGCACACGGCGTGCCGCGCGAAATCACGCAGGACGTGGTGCCAGGGAAATATTATCCCAATCATGAGGCGATTGATTTCCACGGCCACTATAAAGAAGACATCAAGCTGTTTGCCGAGATGGGCTTCAAGTGTTTCCGCACCTCTATTGCCTGGACGCGTATCTTCCCGAACGGTGACGAAACGCAGCCAAACGAAGAGGGTCTGAAGTTTTACGACGACATGTTCGATGAGCTGCTGAAGTACAACATTGAACCGGTAATCACCCTCTCCCACTTCGAAATGCCGCTGCACCTGGTGAAGGAGTACGGTAGCTGGACCAACCGTAGAGTGGTCGATTTCTTTGTGCGCTTCGCGGAAGTGGTCTTTGAGCGCTACAAAAACAAGGTCAAATACTGGATGACCTTCAACGAAATCAACAACCAGCGTAACTGGCGCGCGCCGCTGTTCGGCTACTGCTGCTCGGGCGTGGTCTACACCGAATATGAAAATCCGGAAGAGACCATGTATCAGGTCCTGCACCACCAGTTTGTGGCCAGCGCCCTGGCGGTGAAAGCCGCGCGCCGCATCAACCCGGAGATGAAAGTCGGCTGCATGCTGGCGATGGTGGCGCTCTATCCGTTCTCCTGCAAACCGGAAGACGTGATGTTTGCCCAGGAATCGATGCGCGAGCGCTACGTCTTTACCGATGTCCAGCTGCGCGGCTACTACCCGTCCTACGTGCTGAACGAATGGGAGCGCCGTGGCTTCTCCATTAAAATGGAAGCGGATGACGAGCAGATCCTGCGTGAAGGCACCTGCGACTACCTGGGCTTCAGCTACTACATGACCAACGCGGTGAAGGCGGAAGGCGGTACCGGCGATGCCATTTCCGGTTTCGAAGGCAGCGTGCCGAACCCGCACGTGAAGGCCTCCGACTGGGGCTGGCAGATTGACCCGGTGGGCCTGCGTTATGCCCTGTGCGAACTGTACGAACGTTACCAGAAGCCGCTGTTTATCGTGGAAAACGGGTTCGGCGCTTACGATAAAGTCGAAGAAGACGGCAGCATCAACGATGACTATCGTATCGACTACCTGCGTGCCCACGTGGAAGAGATGATCAAAGCCGTGACGCACGATGGCGTGGATCTGATGGGCTATACGCCATGGGGCTGTATCGACTGCGTGTCGTTCACCACCGGCCAGTACAGCAAGCGCTACGGCTTTATCTATGTGAACAAGCACGACGACGGCACGGGCGACATGTCGCGTTCCCGTAAGAAGAGCTTCGAGTGGTATAAAGGGGTGATTGCCAGCAACGGCGAAGCGTTGTGATTTTTTGCCCGGTGGCGCTGCGCTTACCGGGCCTACTACTCGTGTAGGCCGGGTAAGGCGACGCCGCCACCCGGCTTATTTCCCGCCCGCCAGCTCTATAAAACTCCCCGTGACGTACGACGCCTTCTCGCTCAGCAGCCAGACAATCGCCTGCGCCACTTCTTCCGGCTGGCCGCCGCGCTGCATCGGCAGCAATGATTTCACGCGATCCACCCGCCCCGGCTCTCCGCCTGAGGCATGGATATCGGTATAGATCAGACCCGGACGGACGCAGTTAACGCGAATGCCCTGCGCCGCGACCTCAAGCGATAAACCCGTTGTCAGCGAATCCACCGCCCCCTTCGACGCGGCATAATCCACATATTCACCCGGCGCGCCCAGACGTGACGCCGCGGAAGAGACGTTCACTATCGCCCCACCCTTGCCGCCGTGTTTGAAGGACATGCGCTTTACCGCTTCCCGGCAGCAGAGGAAGTAGCCCGTGACGTTGGTCGCCAGGACGCGGTTAATGCGCTCAGCGGAGAGATTCTCGATAGTGGATTGCTCAAACAGAATCCCCGCATTATTGACCAGCGCGGTCAGCGGCTCACCTTCACGATCGAGGCTGTTAAACATCGCCAGCACCTGAGCTTCATCGCTGATGTCTGCACGGACGGTAAAGGCTTTACCGCCTGCATCCACAATCTGCCTGATGACGTCCGTCGCGGCTTTAATGTTGTGATGATAGTTCACCGCCACGGTGTAGCCTTCGCGAGCCAGCTGCAGCGCGGTGGCTTTACCGATGCCGCGGCTGGCGCCGGTGACCAGTGCAATTGCCATTCGCTTCTCCCAATAAAAAAGCCGGGTGGCGGCTTCGCCTTACCCGGCCTACGTTACTACTTCAGCACTATTACTGGTATTCGCTCATCGGCACGCAGGAACAGAACAGGTTACGGTCGCCGTAGACGTCATCAAGACGCTTCACGGTCGGCCAGTATTTGTTCGCCACGCCTGCCGGGAAGACCGCCAGCTCGCGGGAATAGCCGTGGTTCCACTCTGCCACCAGCTCGTGCTGGGTGTGCGGGGCGTTAACCAGCGGGTTATCTTCCAGCGTCCACTCGCCGTCCTGCACGCGGTCGATCTCCATGCGGATGGCCAGCATCGCGTCGATAAAGCGGTCCAGCTCGGCTTTGCTTTCAGATTCCGTTGGCTCCACCATCAGCGTGCCCGCAACCGGGAACGACATGGTTGGCGCGTGGAAGCCGTAGTCGATCAAACGCTTGGCGATATCCAGCTCGCTGATGCCGGTCTGCTCTTTCAGCGGACGAATATCGAGGATGCACTCGTGCGCCACGCGACCGTCACGGCCGGTATAGAGCACCGGGAAGGCGGACTTCAGGCGAGTTGCAATATAGTTAGCGTTCAGGATCGCCACCTGGCTCGCCTGCTTCAGCCCTTCCGCGCCCATCATGCGGATATACATCCAGCTGATTGGCAGGATAGAGGCGCTGCCGAACGGTGCCGCAGAGACCGCGCCCTGACGGGTCAGCATGCCTTCAATCTGCACCACGCTGTGGCCCGGCACAAACGGCGCCAGATGCGCTTTCACGCCGATAGGCCCCATGCCCGGGCCGCCACCGCCGTGCGGAATGCAGAAGGTTTTGTGCAGGTTCAGGTGCGACACGTCCGCGCCGATAAAGCCCGGCGAGGTAATGCCCACCTGAGCGTTCATGTTTGCGCCGTCGAGGTAAACCTGACCGCCGAACTGGTGCACGACTTCGCACACTTCACGGATGGTTTCTTCGTACACACCGTGGGTAGACGGGTAGGTCACCATGATGCAGGAGAGCTTGTCGCCCGCCTGCTCGGCTTTCGCACGCAGGTCGGCCAGATCGATGTTGCCGTTCTTATCGCACGCCACCACCACAACTTCCATGCCCGCCATCTGGGCAGAGGCCGGGTTGGTACCGTGGGCGGAGCTTGGGATCAGGCAGATATCGCGGTGACCTTCATTGCGGCTTTCGTGATAGTGACGGATCGCCAGCAGGCCCGCGTATTCGCCCTGCGCGCCGGAGTTCGGCTGCATGCAGAGCGCGTCGTAACCGGTCAATTTCACCAGCCAGTCGGAAAGCTGGTTGATCATCATGTGATAACCTTCCGCCTGCTCTGGCGGGCAGAACGGGTGCAGCTCGGAGAATTCTGGCCAGGTGATAGGGATCATCTCTGCTGCAGCGTTCAGCTTCATGGTGCAGGATCCCAGCGGGATCATCGCCTGGTTCAGCGCCAGATCCTTGCGCTCCAGAGAGTGCATGTAACGCATCATCTCGGTTTCGCTGTGATAGCGATTAAAGACCGGGTGCGTCAGGATGGCGTCGTTACGCAGCATGCTGTCCTGAATGGAGCGGCTGTCGAGCGCAACTTCTTTGTCGAGCGCATCAATGTCCAGACCGTGCGCGTCACCCAGCAGCACGCTGAACAGGTTCAGGATATCGTCACGGGTGGTGCTTTCATCCAGCGTAATGCCGACGGCGTTGTGAATGTCGCTGCGCAGGTTAATCTCTGCCGCATTCGCGCGCGCCAGCACGGCCGCTTTGTCCGCCACGTCCACGCACAGGGTATCGAAGTAGTGGGCGTGGCGCAGCTTAAGGCCTTTCTGCTGCAGACCGCAGGCCAGAATATCGGCCAGGCGGTGAATGCGGCTGGCAATGCGTTTCAGGCCTGCCGGGCCGTGGAACACGGCGTACAGGCTGGCGATGTTTGCCAGCAACACCTGTGAGGTACAGATGTTGGAGTTCGCTTTCTCGCGGCGGATATGCTGCTCGCGTGTTTGCATCGCCATGCGCAGCGCGGTGTTACCGGCAGCATCTTTGGAGACGCCGATAATACGGCCAGGCATGGAGCGTTTGAATTCATCTTTCGCGCCGAAGAACGCCGCGTGCGGGCCGCCGTAGCCCATCGGTACGCCGAAGCGTTGTGCGGAGCCGAATACGATATCTGCGCCCTGTTTACCCGGCGCCGTCAGCAGCACCAGCGCCATAAAATCGGCGGCAACACTGACAACCACTTTGCGGGATTTCAGCTCGGCAATCAGCGCGCCGTAGTCGTGAACTTCACCGGTGGTGCCCACCTGCTGCAGCAGCACGCCGAAGACGTCCTGATGATCCAGCACTTTGTCGGCGTCGTCGACGATCACGTCAAAGCCGAAGGTCTCTGCGCGAGTACGCACCACGTCCAGCGTCTGCGGATGCACGTCCGCCGCGACGAAGAAGCGGTTGGCATTTTTCAGCTTGCTCACGCGTTTTGCCATCGCCATCGCTTCGGCGGCGGCGGTCGCTTCATCCAGCAGAGAAGCAGAGGCGATATCCATGCCGGTCAGGTCCAGCGTCACTTGCTGGAAGTTCAGCAGCGCTTCCAGACGGCCCTGGGAAACTTCTGGCTGATACGGGGTGTAAGCGGTGTACCAGCCCGGGTTTTCCAGCATGTTGCGCAGGATAACCGGCGGCAGCTGCACGTTGGTATAGCCCATGCCAATGTAAGACTTATAGCGCTTATTCAGGCCGGCGATAGCCTTCAGCTCCGCCAGCGCGGCGAATTCCGTGGTAGCTTCCCCCACCTGAGGCGGCGTGGCAAGCTGGATGTCTTTTGGCACAATCTGGCCGATCAGTGCGTTTAATGAATCCGCGCCAACTGTCTTCAGCATCTCCTGCTGCTGCTGAGCATCCGGCCCAATGTGACGTTCAATGAAGGCGCCACGGTTTTCAAGCTGGCTTAAAGTCTGTGTCATGAGCGATGGTTCCTGAAACGTGCAGTGAATCGTAGTTATCTGTAACGCTGTTGCCCGGTGGCGCTAACGCTTACCGGGCCTACATTGAGCTGTAGGCCGGATAAGCCCAGCGCCATCCGGCACAACGTTATTCGTCTTCCAGTAGTGCTTCGTACGCGGTCGCATCCAGCAGCGCGGCAACCTGGGATTCGTCGCTGGCTTTGATCTTGAAGATCCAGCCGCCTTCATAAGGCTCGCTGTTCACCAGCTCTGGCGAATCGCTCAGCGCGTCGTTGACGGCAACGATTTCGCCGCTCAAAGGGGCGTAGATGTCAGAGGCCGCTTTTACGGACTCCGCCACGGCGCAGTCGTCGCCCGCGCTAACGGTCGTGCCCACGTCAGGCAGGTCAACAAACACCATGTCACCCAGCAACTCTTGCGCGTGCTCGGTGATCCCTACGGTGTAAGTGCCGTCCGCCTCTTTACGCAGCCACTCGTGTTCTTTGCTGTATTTCAGTTCTGCTGGCACATTGCTCATTGAAATTCTCCTGATAAAAATGATTAGGCGACCGGCTTACCGGCGCGAACAAAAATCGGTTTGGTTACGTTGACCGGCATTTCACGGTTGCGGATTTGCACCACCGCCGTTTCGCCAATCCCCGCCGGCACGCGTGCCAGTGCAATACTGTAGCCCAGCGTCGGTGAGAAGGTTCCGCTGGTGATCACGCCTTCGCGAGGATTGCCGTCAGCATCGGTAAAGCGCACCGGCAGTTCGCCGCGCAGCACGCCCTTCTCGGTCATCACCAGGCCCACCAGCTGTTCGGTGCCCTTCTCGCGCTGCATCTCCAGCGCTTCACGACCAATGAAGTCACGGTCAGCCGGTTCCCACGCGATGGTCCAGCCCATGTTGGCGGCCAGCGGAGAGACGCCTTCATCCATCTCCTGACCGTAAAGGTTCATCCCCGCTTCCAGACGCAGCGTATCGCGCGCGCCCAGGCCCGCAGGCTTCACGCCCGCTTCCACCAGCGCACGCCAGAAATCAGCGGCCTTCTCGTTTGGCATGGCAATTTCGTAGCCCGCTTCACCGGTGTAGCCGGTGGTGGCGATAAACAGATCGCCCGCCTGCACGCCGAAGAACGGCTTCATGCCAGCGGTGGCTTTACGCTGCTCGTCGTTAAACAGAGAGGCGGCTTTCGCCTGCGCGTTCGGCCCCTGCACGGCGATCAGCGACAGATCGTCACGGACGGTGATGTCGATGGCATAAGGTTCGGCGTGTTGGGTGATCCAGGAGAGGTCTTTTTCGCGGGTGGCGGAGTTTACAACGAGGCGGAAGAAATCTTCAGTGAAGTAATAGACGATAAGGTCATCAATCACGCCGCCCGAGGCATTCAGCATGCCGGTATAGAGCGCTTTACCCGGCGTCTTCAGTTTGGCGACGTCGTTTGCCAGCAGATAACGCAAAAACTCCCGGGTGCGGCTACCGTGCAGATCGACAATCGTCATGTGGGACACGTCGAACATACCGGCATCGGTGCGCACCGCGTGGTGCTCATCAATCTGCGAGCCGTAGTGCAGCGGCATCATCCAGCCATGGAAGTCCACCATGCGGGCGCCGCATAACACGTGTTGTTCGTACAAAGGAGTCTGTTGAGCCATCTTGTCCTCGTTGAAAAATTCACCGTGAAACCCGGTATCGGCACCGCGTTCGGGCACCGACGCAAACGTTCTCTTTTACCTGAACTTACCACCGAAACCGGCGGTTAACCATAAGGCAAAATGGGTCATCACATTAGCTTATGACCAAAAAACGCTAAAAAGCCTACAGAGTTATTCACTGGAAAAATGCGATTAACCCCGCACAAAATTAACAATGATCTAACAGGATTTAGCACATGGTGATATTTCGTGCGGAAAATCGGGCCGAATTTCCGTAACAAGAAAAACGCGACATTAGATTATCTAATGCGAAAAATGACGTGAAATTAGAATATTTCAAACGAGGGCATTTCCCCGGCGCAGAGGCCGGGAAAAGAAAGTGTGACAGGGGTCTAAATTAACGTAGCCAGTCCGGCAGGTCGTTAAGACCCATCGCCTGACGGAGGAGTTGAGGTTTGACGCCAGGAAGGGTATCGGCCAGCTTGAGGCCGATATCGCGCAGCAGTTTTTTCGCCGGATTCGCCCCGGCAAACAGCTCGCGGAAGCCCTGCATGCCCGCCAGCATCATCGCCGCACTGTGCTTGCGGCTGCGCTCGTAGCGGCGCAGATAGAGATGCTGCCCGATGTCCTTCCCTTCGCGATGCAGGCGACGCAACTCCTCGACCAGCTCCGCCGCGTCCATAAAGCCAAGGTTAACGCCCTGCCCGGCCAGCGGATGAATGGTATGCGCCGCATCCCCCACCAGCGCCAGACGGTGCGCGGCAAACTGACGCGCGTAGCGGCCGGTTAACGGGAACACCTGACGCTCGCTTTCAAGCGTGCACAGGCCAAGGCGGTTATCAAAGGCCACGCACAGCGCCTGGTTAAAGGCGTCCGGCGTTGCCTCCTGCATCTGCTGGGCTTTCTCCGGCACCAGGGACCAGACAATCGAGCACAGGTGCGGATCGGCAAGCGGCAGGAACGCCAGTATGCCGTCGTTGTGGAAAATCTGGCGCGCCACGCCGCCGTGCGGCTCTTCGGTGCGGATCGTCGCCACCAGCGCGTGATGACGATAGTCCCAGAAGGTCAGCGGGATATCGGCTTTATTACGCAGCCAGGAGTTGGCACCGTCAGCACCGACCACCAGACGCGCGGTCAGCATGTCGCCGCTCTGCAGGGTGATAAACGCCTCGTTTTCGCCCCACGCCACCTGCTGGATCTGCGCAGGCGCAATCAGGGTCACGTCGCTGCACTGCTGTGCTTTCTGCCACAGCGCGTGGTGGATCACCGCGTTTTCAACAATGTGACCCAGATGGCTATAGCCCATGCTTTCATCATCAAAAGCAATATGACCAAAGCTGTCTTTATCCCACACTTCCATGCCGTGATAGCAGCTGGCGCGCTGCGCCACAATATCTGACCAGACGCCAAGGTGCGTCAGCAATTTCTCGCTGGCGGCATTGATCGCCGAGACGCGGAGTTCCGGCGGGGCATCCGGGGCAACGGGCTGAGACTGCTTTTGCTCCAGCACAGCCACGCGCAGGCCGCTGCCCTGTAAACCACAGGCCAATGCCAGTCCGACCATTCCGCCGCCAACGATGGCGACATCAACATTTTGCACGGTGATAACTCCTTAACGCGCGACCCAACCCAGGGTCCGCTGCGCCAGCACGTCACGTGCCGGAATGAATAGTTCCATCGCCATCAGCCCGAGGTTGCGGCCCGCAACCAGCGGTGCCCAGCGATTGGCAAAAAGATGGACCAGACCATCGGTCACACCGATGGTGGCCTCTTTATCCGCCTGGCGGCGCTTCTGGTAATGGCTCAGCACCGAATACGCCCCGCAGTCTTTTTGCTCACCCCACGCCTGTGAAAGGGTTTCCGCCAGGCTCATGACGTCGCGTAAACCAAGGTTGAACCCTTGCCCCGCGATGGGGTGCAGCGTCTGCGCGGCATTACCGACAAGCGCCAGACGATGGGAGATGGACTGAGAGGCCGTAGTCAACGAAAGCGGGTAGACCGCCCGCTGGCCGGCATGGGTGATACGCCCCAGCCGCCAGCCAAAGGCTTTTTGCAGCTCGGTACAAAAACGTTCGTCTGACCAGGCCTTCACCTCTTCAGCTTTATCCTGCGGGTGACACCACACCAGGGAACAGCGCCCGTCCGACATCGGCAGCATCGCCAGCGGGCCATGCTGCGTAAAGCGCTCAAACGCCCTGCCGTCGTGGTCAGCTGCGGTAGCGACGTTCGCAATGACCGCCACTTGGCCGTAAGGCTGCTGGCGCCACTCCACGCCACACTGGGCGCCGAGCGACGAGCGCGAACCGTCCGCGGCGACCAGAAGCTGGCCTTCAAGGACGGTGCCGTTTTCCAGCGTCACGCTAACCGACGCCTCACTGCGGCTCACGCTGGCCACACGCGCCGGACAATGCAGCGTAACGCCCGGCGCGTCCTGAAGCAGGCGGAACAGACGCAATCCGACGTCATGCAGCTCAACAACCTGCCCAAGAGCATCAATACGATAATCCTGCGCGTCCAGGGTGACAAAGCCAGCATGGCCGCGATCGCTGACGTGAACGGTTTTAATTGCCGTGGCGCAGTCGGCAATGGCCTGCCAAATGCCAATGCGGGAAAGCTGCTGGCAGGTGCCCTGCGCGAGCGCAATGGCGCGGGCATCAAAACCGGGGTGGTTGGACGCCTCTGGCGCAACGGCTTCCACCAGGTGCACCGGAAGCTGGCCTTTCGTCAAATGTGAAATGGCCAGCGCCAGCGTGGCCCCGGTCATGCCGCCACCAACGATAATCACGCTCATGCGCGTGCCGCTGCCATCAGCGCCTCAATATCGTCAGCGTTTTTCACGACGCTCGCGGTCAGGTTTTCGTTACCGGTTTCGGTAATCACGATGTCGTCTTCAATACGAATGCCAATCCCGCGGTACTCTTCAGGCACGTCTGCATCCGGCGCGATATACAGACCCGGCTCCACGGTTAACACCATGCCCGGCTCCAGTACGCGCGAACGGTCGGTGCCGTATGCGCCAACGTCATGCACGTCCAGCCCCAGCCAGTGGCTCAGGCCGTGCATGAAATACGGTCGATGCGCATTTTCAGCAATCAGGGTGTCGACATCCCCTTTCAGGATCCCGAGCCTGACCAGACCGGTAATCATGATGCGCACCACTTCACCGGTCACTTCCTGCATGGAAGTTCCAGGGCGATACAGCCTGAGCGCCGTCTCAAGCGACTCGAGAACAATGTCGTAAATCGCGCGCTGTGCCGGCGAGAATTTACCGTTCACCGGGAAGGTTCGGGTGATATCCCCCGCGTACCCCTGATATTCGCAACCGGCGTCAATCAGCACCAGATCGCCGTCGCGCAGCGCGCTTTCGTTTTCGGTGTAGTGCAGAATGCAGCCGTTTTCCCCGCCGCCAACGATGGTGTTATAGGAGGGATAGCGCGCGCCGTGGCGGTTAAATTCGTGGTGAATTTCGCCTTCCAGCTGGTATTCGAACATCCCGGGACGGCATTTCTCCATCGCGCGGGTGTGCGCCAGCGCGCTGATTTCGCCCGCACGGCGCATCAAATTCAGCTCTTCTTCAGACTTGAACAGACGCATCTCATGCACCACCGGACGCCAGTCCGTCAGCGTGGCCGGTGCGGACAGGTTCTGGCGCGAGCCTTTGCGCAGCTTATCCAGCGCGGTGAAGACAATCTCATCGGCGTACGCATATTCGCCCTGCGCGTGATAGAGCACGTCGAGGCCGTTAAGCAACTGATAGAGCTGCTGGTTGATTTCGCTAAACGCCAGCGCGCGGTCAACGCCCAGCTTTTCCGGTGCGGCCTCTTGCCCTAAGCGGCGGCCAAACCAGATTTCGGCCGTCAGATCGCGCACGCGGTTGAAAATCACGCTGTGGTTGTGGGTGTCATTGCTCTTAATCAGCACCAGTACCGCTTCCGGCTCGTTAAAGCCGGTGAAGTACCAGAAGTCGCTGCTCTGGCGATAGGGATATTCGCTGTCGGCGCTGCGCGTCACTTCGGGCGCAGCAAAAATCAGCGCGGCGCTGCCCGGCTGCATTGTTGCCAGCAGCGCCTGACGGCGGCGCGAATACTCTTGACTTGAGATAACCATGACACCCTCCTGTGCGTTATTTTTCTTAATGTAAGGTTGGCTTGCGGACTTCCGGCGCGGTCGGCTGTGAGCGCGTGAAGTTGTCGTGGCACAGCAGTGCCGCCACGCGCACGTACTCGATGATCTCTTCAAGCGACATTTCCAGCTCTTCCTGGTCTTCGTCTTCGTCGTAGCCAAGCTGGGCGATGTTGCGCAGATCGTCGATCGCTTCACCCGCTTCGCCGGTGACTTTATCCAGTTTAGGCTGCGTGACGCCCAGCCCCAGCAGATAGTGGTTTACCCAGCCGGCCAGCGCATCGGCGCGATCGAACACGCTGACGTCGTCGCCTTCAGGCAGATAAAGCTGAAAAAGGAAGCCATCGTCTTCCAGCGAATCACTGATGGCGGCATGCATTTTACGCAGCGCTTCCGCCAGCTCGTGACCAAACGCCAGCCCTTCATTCGTGAGGTCGTGGATCAGCGGCTGCCATGAGCTGTCGCTGTTTCCGCCGCACAGCATGCCACTGATCAGACCGTGCATTTCGGCAGGGGTTAAACCGACTCCCTGCTGGTTCAGTAACTGGTTTAAATCCTTGTAACCAGGCATTTCGTTCTGTATAGACATGAGCATTCGTCGTCAAAGGGGGGAAGTTTCATGATATGCTACCACTTTGGACCCTGGTGATACCAGAAAAGGGCTTGTATCTTCACATCAGGGTAGCTATAGTGTCGCCCCTTCGCAGCCCCCGGGGCAGTAAGCGAAGGCAGCGCAGTCAATCAGCAGGAAGGTGGCATGTCTGCACAACCCGTCGATCTCCAGATTTTTGGCCGTTCACTGCGAGTGAATTGTCCGCCTGAACAAAGGGATGCTTTGAATCAGGCAGCGGACGATTTGAATCAGCGGTTGCAAGATCTAAAAGAACGCACTAGAGTCACAAATACTGAGCAGCTGGTTTTCATCGCCGCGTTGAACATCAGCTATGAACTGACTCAGGAAAAAGCGAAGACCCGCGACTACGCGGCAAGCATGGAGCAGCGCATTAAAATGCTCCAGCAGACCATAGAACAGGCATTGCTTGATCAAGGTCGCAATCCCGAAAGACCGGGACCCAAGTTTGAATAACACTTCTCAGTTGACTATGGTAGAGTAACTGGGAAGACAAAATTTCTCTGAGATGTTCGCAAGCGGGCCAGTCCCCTGAGCCGATATTTCATACCACAAGAATGTGGCGCTCCATGGTTGGTGAGCATGCTCGGTCCGTCCGAGAAGCCTTAAAACTATGACGACACATTCACCTTGAACCAAGGGTTCAAGGGTTACAGCCTGCGGCGGCATCTCGGAGATTCCCTCTCTTTTCTTCTACCGACTACCATGACTCAATTCCCTGAAGTTTCGGCTTCACGCCAGGACATTCGTCAGCTCATTCGTCAGCGCCGCCGTGCGTTAACCGCCGATCAGCAAGCGCATTTTGCCCAGCAGGCCGCCGCCCGTATGATGGCATATCCCCCTGTCGTAATGGCGCATACCGTTGCGCTGTTTCTGTCATTTGATGGAGAGCTGGATACCCAACCGCTGATAGAGCAGCTCTGGCGCGCCGGGAAGAAAGTCTACCTGCCGGTGCTGCACCCGTTTAGCGACGGTAATCTGCTGTTTCTGCACTACCACCCGCACAGCGAGCTGGTGGTGAATCGCCTGAAAATTACGGAGCCGAAACTCGACGTCCGCGACGTGCTCCCGCTGTCACAGCTGGATGTACTGATTACGCCGCTGGTCGCGTTTGATGAGCAGGGACAGCGCCTGGGAATGGGCGGTGGTTTTTACGACCGGACGCTGCAAAACTGGCAGCAGTATGGATTGCAGCCGGTGGGCTACGCGCATGATTGCCAGGGCGTGGAGGCGTTGCCGGTAGAAAAATGGGATGTGCCGTTACCGGCGGTGGTGACGCCATCGAAGTTGTGGGAGTGGTGAAGCAGGCGTGCAGCCTGATGCCCTCACCCCAGCCCTCTCCCACAGGGAGAGGGTGAAAACATAAAAAACGGTAACTATCGTTACCGTTTTGCATTTACCTCGCACCATCAGTACAGCAGACGCGCGCGAATCGTCCCCGCAATAGACTTCATGCTCAGCAACGCTTTCTCGGCAACATCGTCATCCGCTTCGATATCAATGACCACATAACCCATCTGCGAGTTCGTTTGCAGATACTGCGCGGCGATGTTGACGCCCTGCTCGGCAAAGATCTGGTTGATCGCGGTCAGAACGCCCGGACGGTTTTCGTGGATATGCAGCAGACGACGACCGCCGTGCAGCGGCAGCGACACTTCCGGGAAGTTCACGGCAGAGAGCGTAGAACCGTTGTCGGAGTATTTGCTCAGTTTACCCGCCACTTCCAGACCGATATTCTCCTGCGCTTCCTGGGTAGAACCGCCGATGTGTGGCGTCAGGATCACGTTGTCGAACTCGCACAGCGGAGAGGTAAACGGATCGCTGTTGGTGGCTGGCTCCGTCGGGAACACGTCAATGGCCGCGCCCGCCAGGTGCTTACGCTTCAGCGCATCAGCCAGAGCCGGGATATCGACAACCGTGCCGCGCGCGGCGTTAATCAGCAGTGAGCCCGGCTTCATCAGCGCCAGCTCTTTCGCGCCCATCATGTTTTTGGTGGACGCATTTTCCGGCACGTGGAGGCTCACCACGTCGCTCATGTTCAGCAGATCAGAGAGGTGTTGAACCTGGGTGGCGTTACCCAGCGGCAGCTTGCTTTCGATATCGTAGAAAAACACATGCATACCCAGGGATTCCGCCAGAATACCGAGCTGCGTACCGATATGGCCGTAGCCGATAATCCCCAGCTTTTTACCACGCGCTTCATAGGAGCCAGACGCCAGCTTGTTCCACACACCGCGGTGCGCTTTGGCGTTCGCTTCTGGAATGCCGCGCAGCAGCAGCAGCAGTTCGCCAATCACCAGCTCCGCCACGGAACGGGTGTTGGAGAATGGGGCGTTGAAGACGGGAATACCGCGTCTGGCAGCAGCATTCAGGTCAACCTGGTTGGTACCGATGCAGAAGCAGCCGATAGCCACCAGCTTTTCCGCCGCAGCAATAACGTCTTCAGTCAGGTGAGTACGGGATCGCAGGCCAATGAAGTGGGCATCACGGATGGACGCTTTCAGCTCTTCGGTATCGAGCGCCCCTTTGTGAAATTCGATGTTGGTGTAACCTGCCGCACGAAGGCTATCGATTGCTTTTTGATGCACGCCCTCGACCAGCAGGAATTTAATCTTGTCTTTCTCCAGTGATACCTTTGCCATTTACCCGACCCTGTTTTTGTCTGAACTGATGTTGTGCTGGATATGAATCCGCTGTAGCCAACATATCAAAAAAAACTATTGCAGCAATATGAACGTTTGCGTCGGCACTCTGAAGAAAAGTCATACAGAGCAAAATGTCAGAGGAAAATGCTATGGAAATTTACAAACGCGGCAGGATCGGCAAAAGAGGCTCAAAAACGTGACACAAGTCACCGAATTTAGCTTTTCAAAAATTTTTTAGCGGGGGGAGGACTCCCCCCGTCAGATCATTTTACGATGGTTTTCACGCCGTCAGCGGTGCCGATCAGTGCCACATCCGCGCCACGATTGGCGAATAGCCCTACGGTCACTACGCCTGGGATAGCGTTGATGGCATTTTCCAGCGCAATCGCGTCGAGAATTTCCAGACCGTGAACGTCGAGGATCACGTTACCGTTGTCGGTGACTACGCCCTGACGATATTCCGGACGACCGCCCAGCTTCACCAGCTGACGGGCAACCGCGCTACTCGCCATCGGGATCACTTCGACCGGCAGCGGGAAATTGCCCAGAATGTCGACCTGCTTGGAGGCGTCTGCGATGCAGATAAACTTGTCCGCAACGGAGGCGATGATTTTTTCGCGCGTCAGCGCCGCGCCGCCGCCTTTGATCATCTGCATGTGGCCGTTGATTTCATCCGCGCCATCAACGTAAATCCCCAGACGATCCACTTCGTTGAGATCGAAAACGGTAATGCCGAGGCTTTTCAGCTTTTCCGTGGAAGCATCAGAGCTGGAAACCGCGCCCTCGATCTGCCCCTTCATCGTGCCCAGCGCATCGATAAAGTGTGCCGCGGTTGATCCCGTACCGACACCGACAATGGTACCCGGCTGTACGTACTGGAGAGCGGCCCATCCTACTGCTTTTTTCAGTTCATCCTGCGTCATGATCGTTTTGCCTGTGGTGTGAAAACTCAGGGCGCATTATAGAACACGTCGAATGGAATTCGTCTGCCACAAAGGGAAAATTGTGTCATAGTGCAGAATAAGCAAAATTAAGGAGCCAGCCAGAGCAATGAAACGTCCGGACTACAGAACACTACAGGCACTTGATGCAGTTATTCGTGAACGAGGTTTTGAGCGCGCGGCGCAAAAGCTTTGCATCACGCAGTCCGCCGTATCACAGCGTATCAAACAGCTTGAAAATATGTTCGGCCAGCCGCTGCTGGTGCGTACCGTGCCGCCACGGCCAACCGAGCAGGGACAAAAGCTCCTCGCCCTGCTGCGCCAGGTTGAACTGCTGGAAGACGAGTGGCTGGGTGACGAACAAACGGGCTCTACGCCGCTGCTGCTCTCTCTGGCGGTCAACGCCGACAGTCTGGCGACCTGGCTGCTGCCGGCCCTGGCGCCGGTATTAGCTGACTCCCCTATCCGCCTGAATTTACAGGTTGAAGATGAAACGCGAACCCAGGAGCGCCTGCGTCGCGGTGAAGTGGTTGGGGCAGTCAGTATCCAGCCTCAGGCGTTGCCAAGCTGCCTTGTCGATCAGTTAGGCGCACTGGATTACCTGTTTGTGGGTTCAAAAGCCTTTGCCGAGCGCTACTTCCCGAACGGCGTCACCCGCGCGGCGCTGCTGAAAGCCCCTGCCGTGGCGTTCGACCATCTGGATGATATGCATCAGGCGTTCCTGCAGCAAAACTTCGATCTGCCGCCGGGCAGCGTGCCGTGCCATATCGTTAACTCGTCTGAAGCCTTCGTGCAGCTTGCGCGTCAGGGCACCACCTGCTGCATGATCCCGCATCTGCAGATTGAGAAAGAATTGAAAAGCGGTGAGCTGATTGACTTAACGCCGGGGCTGTATCAGCGTCGGATGCTCTACTGGCACCGTTTTGCGCCGGAAAGCCGGATGATGCGCAACGTCACTGACGCGCTGCTGGCGTACGGGCACAAGGTGTTGAGACAGGATTAAAAAATAAGCCGGGTGGCGGCTTCGCCTTACCCGGCCTACAGATTACTGAGCCGGTTTCGGCTGTGCTGCAACGGGTTCCAGCTGGAAGACCACATCCACCTGATCGTCGAACTGAATGGTTGGCTGCTCGTAAGTTTCCTGAGCGGACACCGGGGCTGCATCAGCCTTCATCATCCGTACCATCGGGCTTGGCTGGTAGTTAGAGACGTGGTAACGCACGCTGTAAACCGGGCCGAGCTTGCTCTTAAAGCCAGAAGCCAGCTGTTCCGCCTGGTGAATGGCATCATCAATCGCCGCTTTACGCGCTTCGTCCTTGTATTTCTCCGGTTGCGCAACGCCCAGCGACACGGAACGAATTTCGTTCAGACCCGCCTTCAGCGCACCATCCAGCAGCGAGTTAAGCTTATCCAGCTGACGTACGGTCACTTCAACGGTACGCACGGCGCGGTAGCCCTTCAGGATGCTTTTACCATTCTGGTAGTCGTAATCGGGTTGAGTACGCAGGTTCGCGGAGTTGATATCTTTTTTACCGACACCGTTCTGCTCGAGGAAAGAGAGGTATTGCGCAACGCGATCGTCAGCCTGCTTCTTGGCCGTCGCCGCATCTTTCGCCGCCACATTGACTTCAATTGCCAGGGTTGCAACATCGGGTACCGCGTCCACGCTTGCGGTGCCAGACGTGACGATGTGCGGACCATCCGGCAGTTCACTTGCCTGCACCGAAACCGCACCAAAACTTACTAATGCCGCCAGGGCCATCACCTTAAACTTCACTGTTATTCCTCCATGTTGCGAAGAGTGCCCATTAACAGGGCGCATGCCAGCAAGCTTAGCGGGTCTTATTCAGTTGTCCATAAGACAAGGATTAGTTGAACAATTCCTGAACGTGGTGAATCCCCTCTTTTGCCAGCTGAAAGGCAATAAACCACATCACCAGCCCTACCAGGGTATTAATGATGCGCTGGGCTTTGGCTGTACGCAGACGGGGTGCCAGCCATGCCGCAAGAATGGCGAGACCGAAGAACCAGAGGAACGAGGCGCTGACCGTACCGAGCGCAAACCAGCGTTTCGGCTCTACGTCCAGCTGTCCGCCCAGGCTGCCCAGCACCACAAAGGTGTCCAGATAAACATGCGGATTAAGCCAGGTGACCGCCAGCATGGTGACGATAATCTTCCAGCGGCCCTGCTTCATGACCTCCGCGCTCGCCAGTTCGAGGTTGCTGCTCATTGCCGTTTTCAGGGCACCAAAACCGTACCAGAGCAGAAACGCCACGCCGCCCCAGGTGACCAGCGCCAGCAGCCAGGGAGACTGCATCAGCAATGCGCTGCCGCCAAAAATCCCGGCACAGATCAGCAGTAAATCGCTTACCGCGCACAGCAGGGCAATCATCAGATGATACTGGCGGCGGATGCCCTGATTCATCACGAACGCATTTTGCGGGCCGAGCGGAAGGATCATGGCCGCGCCTAATGCAAGCCCTTGAAAATAATAAGATAGCATGACGATTTTCTCGCAGTGTTGTTCTGGAAGCCGACTATACTGCGCGAATCACATTAGAGGAAATGGATAATTTTAATTGGGTATTAGCGGAGCTTATAAAAATAAAGCCCGGTGGCGCTAACGCTTACCGGGCCTACGGGTGATGTTATTCTGCTTCTTTAACTTTTTTGACGTTTACGTCCATCTGCGGGTACGGGAAGCTGATGCCGTTGGCGTCGAAGTCGCGCTTAATGCGTTCCAGCACGTCCCAGTACACGTTTTGCAGATCGCTGCTCTTGCTCCAGATACGCACCACGAAGTTAATGGAGGACGCGCCCAGTTCGTTCAGGCGAACCGTCTGCTCTTTGTCTTTCAGAATGCGATCGTCTGAAGCAATGATGTTGCTAATCAGCGACTTCACCTGATCGATATCGGAGTCGTACGCCACGCTGATAATCAGCTCATTACGACGCACCGGCTCACGGGAGAAGTTAATGATGTTGCCCGCGATGATTTTCCCGTTCGGCACGACCACGATGCGGCCATCGACGGTACGCATGGTCGTTGAGAAAATCTGCACCTGCAGCACGGTCCCGGCAATGCCACCAAGGTCAACGTATTCGCCGGAGCGGAACGGACGGAAGGTGACCAGCAAAACGCCTGCCGCCAGGTTTGAAAGCGAGCCCTGCAGCGCCAGACCAATGGCCAGACCGGCGGCACCGAGAACGGCAATGACGGAGGCGGTCTGCACGCCCACGCGGCCCAGCGCCGCAATCAGCGTAAAGGCGATAATGCCGTAACGCACCAGTGCGGAGAGGAAGTCAGCCACCGTGGCGTCAATGTGACGGGCCAGCATGACGCGGTTAACCGCGTTAGATACGATACGCGCCACGATCATCCCGACGATGATGATCGCAATGGCTGCTACAATATTAACCGCATAACTCAGCAGCAACGCCTGGTTGCGCACCAGCCAGTTACCGGCGTTATTGATGCTGTCTACAACATCGAGTTGTTCCATTTATTCTTCCTTTTGTTAAACCAAAACACAAAATCCATCCCCCATGGAGACAGGCAGGTCCGTAAAGGGTAAACAAAAAGCGCAAGTATTGCCAAACAGATCACAAAAACCGGTCCGGCAGGGTATTGAAAAAGCATAAAAAAAGGCCCGCATTTGCGGGCCTTCTGATGCTGTTAGCAGCTCAAATTACAGAACGTCGATCGCGTTCAGTTCTTTGAAAGCCTGCTCCAGACGGGTCACCATGGACGTCTGGGCAGCGCGCAGCCATACGCGTGGATCGTAGTATTTCTTGTTCGGCTGGTCTTCGCCTTTCGGGTTGCCCAGCTGGCCCTGCAGGTAAGCTTCGTTCGCTTTGTAGTACTGCAGGATACCGTCCCATGTTGCCCACTGGGTGTCGGTATCGATGTTCATTTTCACTACGCCGTAGCTTACGGAGTCTTTGATTTCCTGAGCAGAAGAACCGGAACCGCCGTGGAAGACGAAGTTCAGGCTGTTGTGCGGCAGGTTGTGTTTCTTGGAAACGTATTCCTGAGAATCACGCAGGATGGTTGGGGTCAGAACCACGTTGCCTGGTTTGTAAACGCCGTGTACGTTACCGAAGGACGCTGCAATGGTGAAGCGTGGGCTGATTTTACTCAGCTCGGTGTAAGCGTAATCAACGTCTTCTGGCTGGGTGTACAGTGCAGAAGCGTCCATGTGGCTGTTGTCCACGCCGTCTTCTTCACCACCGGTGCAACCCAGTTCGATTTCCAGGGTCATGTCCATTTTGGCCATGCGCGCCAGGTACTTAGAGCAGATTTCGATGTTTTCGTGCAGTGACTCTTCAGACAGGTCGATCATGTGAGAAGAGAACAGTGGCTTACCGGTTGCCGCGAAGTGTTTTTCACCCGCGTCCAGCAGACCGTCGATCCACGGCAGCAGTTTCTTCGCGCAGTGGTCAGTGTGCAGGATAACTGGAACACCGTAGTGCTCAGCCATCTGGTGAACGTGGTGCGCACCAGAGATAGCGCCCAGGATTGCAGCACCCTGAGGAATGTCAGTTTTCACGCCTTTACCTGCGATGAACGCAGCGCCGCCGTTAGAGAACTGAACGATAACTGGAGCTTTAACTTTAGCAGCAGTTTCCAGTACGGCGTTGATGGAGTCGGTACCCACGCAGTTAACTGCTGGCAGAGCGAAGTTGTTTTCTTTAGCTACCTGGAACACTTTCTGTACGTCATCACCAGTGATAACGCCAGGTTTTACGAAATCAAAAATTTTAGACATGTTGCTTAGTCCTGTATCTTCGGCCGTTAGAAAAGGTGCGAGCTCTTAAAAGCGCGCTGAAAATTGGGCAGGTTTCCCTGCCCTTGAATGGCTTACTTCTTAGCGCGCTCTTCGAGCATTGCTACTGCTGGCAGTACTTTGCCTTCCACGAATTCGAGGAATGCGCCGCCACCAGTGGAGATGTAGGAGATCTTGTCAGCGATACCGAACAGGTCGATTGCTGCCAGGGTGTCACCACCGCCTGCGATAGAGAACGCTTCGCTGTCTGCGATAGCGTTAGCAACGATTTCAGTCCCTTTGCGGAAGTTCGGGAATTCGAACACGCCTACCGGACCGTTCCACAGGATAGTTTTTGCGTTTTTGAGGATTTCAGCCAGTTTCTGTGCAGAAACGTCGCCCAGGTCCAGAATCTGCTCTTCATCTTTGATGTCGTTTACAGACTTCAGAGTCGCGGTTGCGGTTTCGGAGAACTCGGTCGCGACGCGAACGTCAGTTGGAACCGGGATATCGCAGGTGCTCAGCAGGCGTTTGGCTTCGTCAACCAGATCTGCTTCGTACAGGGATTTACCCACGTTGTGGCCCTGAGCGGCAACGAAGGTGTTCGCGATACCACCGCCAACGATCAGCTGGTCAGCGATTTTAGACAGGGAATCCAGAACGGTCAGTTTGGTAGAAACTTTAGAACCACCAACGATAGCCACCATTGGACGAGCAGGTTCTTTCAGTGCTTTACCCAGCGCTTCCAGTTCGTCAGCCAGCAGAGGACCGGCACACGCTACGTCTGCGAATTTACCGATACCGTGGGTTGAAGCCTGTGCACGGTGAGCCGTACCGAAGGCATCCATCACGAATACGTCGCACAGTGCAGCATATTTTTTGGACAGGGTTTCGTCGTCTTTCTTTTCGCCTTTGTTGAAGCGAACGTTTTCCAGAACAACCAGTTCACCGGCTGCAACGTCAACGCCGTCCAGGTAATCTTTCACCAGGCGAACCGGGTTGGACAGTTTGTCTTTCAGGTAATTAACCACTGGCAGCAGAGAGAACTCTTCGTTGTACTCGCCTTCAGTTGGACGACCCAGGTGGGAGGTGACCATCACTTTCGCGCCCTGCTTCAGAGCCAGTTCGATGGTTGGCAGAGATGCACGGATACGCGCGTCGCTGGTCACTTTGCCATCTTTAACCGGTACGTTCAGATCGGCACGGATGAAAACGCGTTTACCAGCCAGATCCAGATCGGTCATCTTAATTACAGACATGGTGAATCCTCTCGTTGATTCTTAAAGTTTTGCAGACGCACGATGCGTCTTACCTGAAACCTTGAGCGGCCATTGCTAACGTGGTGTCGAGCATTCGGTTAGCAAAGCCCCATTCGTTATCACACCAGACCAGCGTCTTGATAAGGTGTGCACCACTAACCCTCGTTTGCGTGCCATCAACGATGGCACTGTGCGGGTCGTGGTTAAAATCTACTGAGACCAACGGTAATTCCGTATAGTCAACTATACCATGAAATGCACCCTGTGCCGCTTTTTGCAGCAACAGGTTGACTTCACAGGCTTTTACCGGTTTTTTCACCGTCACGCTAAGGTCGATTGCAGTGACGTTAATCGTTGGAACACGCACGGCAATCGCTTCAAACCGGTCATTAAACTGCGGAAAAATTCGGGTGATCCCTGCCGCCAGTTTCGTATCCACCGGAATGATTGACTGGCTCGCCGCGCGAGTGCGTCGTAAATCCGGATGGTAGGCGTCGATAACCTGCTGATCGTGCATGGCGGAGTGAATCGTGGTCACGGTGCCGGATTCAATGCCATACGCATCGTCTAACAGTTTGATGACCGGAATAATGCAGTTGGTGGTACAGGAGGCGTTGGAAACAATGCGGTGTTCGGCCTGCAGCTCATGCTGGTTGACGCCAAACACGACGGTCGCGTCGAGGTCGTTACTGCCGGGATGAGAAAACAGGACTTTTTTCGCGCCGGCAGCCAGATGCGCTTCGCCATGTTCGCGGTTGCCGTAGACACCGGTACAGTCAAGCACCACATCCACACCCAGTTCACGCCAGGGTAGCCCGGAGATGCTGTTCTCATGCAGCACACGAATAGCGTCGTCACCCACAAAGAGCTGATCTCTTTCCTGGCGCACATCCCAGGCAAAGCGTCCGTGGCTGGTGTCATATTTCAACAAATGCGCCATGCCCGTGGCATCCGCCAGTTCATTGATTGCCACCACGGTTATTTCCGCCCGACGTCCGGATTCATACAAAGCACGAACCACATTACGTCCGATGCGACCGAAGCCATTAATCGCTACGCGTACGGTCATAGATCTCCTGCAAAGCAATCCCTGAGTTTGAGGTGGCTGAAAGAGTAATCCAGCTACGCCCGAAGGGGAATCCTTGCTGTCACAAACTGCGATTGATTGGTCAATTGTCGAACATTTAATCGACTGAAACGCTTCAGCAAGAATAAGCGAATCGGGGAATAAAAGGAATGTCTGTCCAGATGAATAAGCGAGCTATATGACTTGCGTCACATTTTAGGTGGAATAATTTACGGCGAGGTAAAAGCAAAACGGTAACCGAGAGGTTACCGTTTTTAGTGTTTGCACCCTCTCCCAGTGGGAGAGGGCTGGGGTGAGGGCATCAGCCCGCACCGTACAAACGATTACAGCAGTTCTTTCGCTTTCGCGACAACGTTCTCAACGGTGAAGCCGAACTCTTCGAACAACTGCTCTGCCGGAGCAGACTCACCGAAGGTGGTCATACCGACGATAGCGCCGTTCAGGCCCACGTATTTGAACCAGTAGTCAGCGATACCCGCTTCCACTGCCACGCGAGCGGAAACCGCTTTAGGCAGCACGGATTCACGGTAAGCGGCATCCTGCTTGTCGAACGCGTCGGTAGACGGCATGGAGACCACGCGCGCCTTCACGCCTTCGGCAGTCAGTTTTTCCCACGCTGCCACAGCCAGTTCAACTTCAGAACCGGTGGCGATGAAGATCAGCTCTGGCTGGCCCGCGCTATCTTTCAGCACGTAACCACCGCGAGCGATGTTCGCCAGCTGCTCAGGGGTACGCTCCTGCTGTGCCAGGTTCTGACGGGAGAGGATCAGCGCGGTTGGACCGTCCTGACGCTCAACGCCGTATTTCCACGCTACCGCGGATTCAACCTGGTCACACGGACGCCATGTGCTCATGTTTGGGGTCACGCGCAGGGAAGCCACCTGCTCTACCGGCTGGTGAGTTGGACCGTCTTCGCCCAGACCGATGGAGTCGTGGGTGTAGACCATCACCTGACGCTGTTTCATCAGCGCGGCCATACGCACGGCGTTACGTGCATATTCAACGAACATCAGGAAGGTAGAGGTGTACGGCAGGAAACCACCGTGCAGGGAGATACCGTTGGCAATCGCAGTCATACCGAATTCACGTACACCGTAATGGATGTAGTTACCGGCAGTATCTTCGTTGATTGGCTTAGAACCGGACCACAGGGTCAGGTTAGATGGCGCCAGGTCAGCGGAGCCGCCGAGGAATTCAGGCAGCAGAGGACCGAACGCTTCAATCGCATTCTGAGACGCTTTACGGCTCGCGATTTTAGACGGGTTCGCCTGCAGCTTAGCGATGAACTCGTTCGCTTTCGCGTCGAAGTCGGACGGCATGTCGCCTTTCATACGACGGGTGAATTCAGCCGCTTCCTGCGGGAACGCTTTCGCGTAAGCAGCGAACTTCTCGTTCCAGGCCGCTTCTTTCGCCTGGCCCACTTCTTTTGCATCCCACTGAGCGTAGATCTCAGATGGGATTTCGAATGCAGGGTGTTTCCAGCCCAGCGCTTCGCGGGTCAGTGCGATTTCCGCGTCGCCCAGCGGCGCGCCGTGGGAGTCGTGCGTACCCGCTTTGTTCGGCGAACCGAAGCCGATGATGGTTTTGCACATCAGCAGGGACGGCTTGTCCGTCACCGCGCGCGCTTCTTCTACCGCACGTTTAATCGAGTCAGCATCGTGGCCATCAACGCCACGCACAACGTGCCAGCCGTAGGCTTCGAAACGTTTAGCGGTGTCGTCGGTGAACCAGCCTTCAACGTGACCGTCGATGGAAATACCGTTGTCGTCATAGAACGCAACCAGTTTGCCCAGCTTCAGGGTACCTGCCAGGGAGCACACTTCGTGAGAAATGCCTTCCATCATGCAGCCGTCGCCCATGAACGCATAGGTGAAGTGGTCAACGATGTCGTGACCAGGACGGTTGAACTGCGCCGCCAGCGTCTTCTCAGCAATCGCCATACCCACAGCGTTAGCAATACCCTGACCCAGCGGACCGGTGGTGGTTTCTACGCCAGCGGTGTAGCCCACTTCCGGGTGACCTGGAGTTTTAGAGTGCAGCTGACGGAAGTTTTTCAGCTCTTCAATTGGCAGATCGTAGCCGGTGAGGTGCAGCAGGCTATAGATCAGCATAGAGCCGTGGCCGTTAGACAGTACGAAACGGTCGCGGTCAGCCCATGACGGGTTCTGCGGGTTGTGGTTCAGGAAATCGCGCCACAGGACTTCGGCGATATCAGCCATACCCATAGGGGCCCCTGGGTGGCCGGATTTGGCTTTCTGTACTGCGTCCATGCTCAGCGCACGAATAGCATTAGCAAGCTCTTTACGTGAGGACATTTTAACTCCAGATCGGACTGTTAAAGGCCATGCCCTTGACGACAGCGCGTTTTGGGCTACGCCGGAAAAAAGTGCCAACAATGTAACCCAAGCCGCAAGTCATGTACATGGAGCATTCTTTTGCTTGTTAAGAAATCTCTGGATCATGCTCGCATGTTGCGCAATCTACTCGCCCGGCTCTGTCGATATTCCTTATACTTAGCCCGACACCGGCTTCGCTGACGGTGCACTTTTCGGATTTTATTCAGATTAACGAGTACGGAAGCAACCTCATGAAAATGCGTGCAATAGTGCTGGCCCTGGGTACAACGCTCCTGCTGAGCGGCTGTCAGAATATGGATTCTAACGGTCTGATGACGTCAGGCGCAGAGGCCTTCCAGGCCTATTCCCTGAGCGATGCGCAGGTGAAAGCGCTGAGCGACCAGGCCTGTAAAGATATGGACGGAAAAGCCACGCTTGCGCCGGCTAACAGTACCTACACGCAGCGTCTGAATAAGATTGCTTCTGCGCTGGGCGATAACATCAACGGCCAGCCGGTGAACTACAAGGTGTACATGGCGAAAGACGTGAACGCCTTCGCGATGGCGAACGGCTGCATCCGCGTCTATAGCGGGCTAATGGACATGATGACCGACAACGAAGTGGAAGCGGTCATCGGCCATGAAATGGGCCACGTTGCCCTGGGCCACGTGAAGAAAGGGATGCAGGTTGCTTTAGGCACCAACGCCATCCGCGCAGCGGCGGCCTCAGCGGGCGGTATCGTTGGCAGCCTGTCGCAGTCGCAGCTTGGCGACGTAGGTGAAAAGCTGGTTAACTCCCAGTTCTCCCAGCGCCAGGAGTCCGAAGCGGATGATTACTCTTACGATCTGTTGCGCAAACGCGGCATTAATCCATCAGGTTTAGCCACCAGCTTTGAAAAACTGGCCAAACTGGAAGCGGGACGTCAAAGCTCCATGTTTGACGATCACCCAGCCTCAGAAGAGCGCGCACAGCATATTCGCGACCGTATGGCCGCAGACGGAATTAAATAATTTCAGAAGGAGGCAGTTTTGCCTCCTTTTTATTTCGCATGAATTGTTAACTTAACAGCACATATCGATAACACCCCTGCAAGCCCCGCCAAATCTACGTTATCATATTGAAATTTCTGGTCACATAATTATTGCAAAGGTCACTTTTTCCGGTAATTATCACTTCCGCAGTTATTCAAATTAATATATCCAGACAGAGACGTTCCCTCCGTGAAAAAAGAATTATCATTAATTGCTTTAAGTTTATTTGCCGCATTACCTGCCGCTGCAAGCCAGCAATCCGACAGTCAGGGTTTTATTGACGACAGCCATCTGGATCTGTTTTTACGCAATGCCTATATCAGCCGCGACTACCATCAGGGCCAGCAGGACAAAGCCGAATGGGGTCAGGGGATCATCGCCACGTTTGCATCCGGCTATACCGAAGGGCTGGTGGGCTTTGGTGTGGACGGTATTGCTCAATACGGCGTGCGCCTGGACGGCGGGCGAGGCAAAAGCGGCGCAGGCGGCATCGACTTCTTTAAACAGGAAGATGATGGCCGGGCAAAATCCGATCTGGCAAAGTTTGGCGCAACCGCCAAAATGCGCATATCGAACACCGTGCTAAGCTACGGGAATCAGCGTCCTGAGTTGCCTATCATCAATGCCGACAGTTCCCGCCTGCTGTTTGAAAGCTACACCGGCGCTATGTTGACCTCAAAAGAGATCGACGGTCTGGAAATCAACGCCGGTTACTTCACCGACGAGCAGCGTAAAAGCGATGACCGCCACGACAGCGGGCTGAAGAGCCTCTCCTTCGGCGGCGCAAGCTACCAGTTCAACGACCAGTTCAGCGGCGCGCTTTACGCTTCTCATAATGAAGAGGTGATGAACAAGCAGTATCTGGGCCTGAACTTCAAACAGCCGTTCAGCACCGGGCAGCAGCTGGTGCTCGACTTCAACGGCTATAACTCCCGTCTGGACCAGGGTTACGCTGACAGCCTCGACACGGGCCGCAGCAACACCATCTGGAGCCTGGCGGCGAGCTACATCTGGGATATTCACACGTTCAAAGTGGCCTACCAGCAGAGCAGCGGCAGCACCGGCTACAACTATGGCGGCTATCGCGACCAGGGCGGCGTGGGTGACGGCGGTAACACCATCTGGCTGGCGAACTCCTACTGGTCTGATTTTAACGGCGAAGATGAACGTTCCTGGCAGGCATCCTACGGTCTGGACTTTGGCGGCCTTGGTTTACCGGGCCTGAGCTGGACCACCGCCTACGTGCGCGGGGACAACATCAAAACCTCTGAAACCAGCAACGGTAAAGAGCACGAGTGGTTTAACCAGATCCAGTACCAGGTGCAGGATGGCCCGGCGAAGGATCTGAAACTGAAACTGCGCTATTCCGTACTGCGCGTCTCCAGCAACGCCAGCGAGTACAACGTGGGCGGGGACGAGATCCGCGCTTACGTGGAATACCCGTTTAACGTGTTCTAAAGGCAATAAAAAACCTCTCCATGGAGAGGTTTTTTTCACGTCAGGCGAGGCTTATTCGCCTTTTTTGGCAGCCTGGATGTAGAGCATTTCCAGCGCCAGGGTCGCTGCGGCCAGCGCAGTGATTTCGGACTGGTCATACGCAGGCGCCACTTCCACCACGTCCATCCCAACAATGTTCAGATCCTTCAGGCCGCGCACCAGCTTGATAGCACGGTCTGAGGTCAGGCCGCCGATCACCGGCGTACCGGTACCCGGTGCAAATGCCGGATCCAGGCAGTCGATGTCGAAGGTCAGATACACAGGCATATCACCCACGATCTGCTTCACCTGCGCGAGGATGTCATCCACGCCGCGATCGTTAACCTGGCCCGCATCCAGCACGGTGAAGCCGTTATCTTTGTCGAACTCAGTGCGAATACCGATCTGCACGGAGTGGTTCGGGTCGATCAGACCTTCGTTCGGCGCGGTGAAGAACATGGTGCCGTGGTCAAACTCACAGCCGTTCGCGTAGGTGTCGGTATGCGCATCAAAGTGTACCAGCGCCATTTTACCGAAGTGCTTGGCATGGGCACGCAGCAGCGGCAGGGTCACGAAGTGGTCGCCGCCGAAGGAGAGCATGCGCTTACCGGCAGCCAGCAGCTTCTCGGCGTGCGCCTGCAGCTTTTCGCTCATCTCACGCGCGTCACCAAAGGCATACACCAGGTCACCGCAGTCCACCACGTTCAGGCGCTCGCGCATGTCGAAGTTCCACGGGAAGCGGTTATGCTCCCAGGCCAGGTTAGTGGAAACCTGACGAATCGCCGCCGGGCCGTGACGACCACCCGCACGGCCAGATGTTGCCATATCGAACGGCACGCCAGTGATCACCCAGTCCGCGTCGCTGTCGTACGGCTGGAAGTTCATCGGAAGGCGTAAAAAACCAAACGCGTTAGATACCAGAGAGTTATCGTACTGATGACCTAAAGTGCTCATGTCCTGACCTCTTTTAAAGTCGATACATTAAAAACAGATGAAAAAAAATCCCCTCCGCGTCGTTAAACCCGACGAGGAAGGGATTGATTCGTAAATCGCTTATTGAGGCGAATTATCGCCGGTAATGCATACGGGTTCAAGTGAGTATAGGGCATTGTGCGGACTGATGCCCTCACCCCGCCCCTCTCCCACAGGGAGAGGGAGGTTTTCCTACTCGTCTTCCAGGTAGGTGTACCCGTACAGACCCGCTTCAAACTCTTCCAGGAACTGCTGCTGCAGCGCATCGTCCAGCCCGGTGTTTTTCACCTGGTCGCGGAACTGCGTCAGCAGGGTTTTCGGATCCAGCTGAACGTATTCCAGCATGTCCGCCACGGTATCCCCTTCGTCAGACAGCTCAACTTCCACGCTGCCGTCAGGGAAGACAAACACGTCAACCGCCTCGGTATCACCGAACAGGTTGTGCATGTTGCCGAGGATCTCCTGATACGCGCCGACCATAAAGAAGCCCAGCATCGGCGGGTTCTCCGGGTCGTACTCCGGCATTGGCATCGTCGTTGCGATACCGTCGCCGTCAACGTAGTGGTCGATAGCACCGTCGGAGTCACAGGTGATGTCCAGCAGCACCGCGCGACGTTCCGGGGCGTGGTTCAGCCCTTCCAGCGGCAGAACCGGGAACAGCTGGTCGATACCCCAGGCATCCGGCATTGACTGGAACAGCGAGAAGTTGACGTAAATCTTATCCGCCATACGCTCCTGCAGCTCGTCGATAATCGGACGGTGCGCTCGGTTGCTCGGGTCGAGCTGTTTCTGCACTTCATGGCACATGTTCAGATAGAGCTGCTCCGCCCACGCGCGCTCCTGCAGGCTGAAGGTGCCTGAGGAATACCCCACGTGGATATCATGCAGGTCCATCTGGCTGTCGTGCAGCCATTCGCGCAGGGAACGACGCGTGCCCGGCTCGTGCATTTCCTGCCAGGTTTCCCACATGCTTTGCAGGGAACGCGGGGCATCGTCTGCCGGAGGCGTCGCTTCGGTGATTTCGCTACGCTCAACGCCGATGATGTTAGAGACCAGCACCGTATGGTGCGCGGTGACCGCGCGGCCGGATTCGGTGATTACCGTCGGGTGCGGCAGGCCGTTCTCTTCACAGGCATCGCCGATCGCCCAGATGATATTGTTCGCGTATTCGTTCAGGCCGTAGTTCACGGAGCAGTCCGACTGCGAGCGGGTCCCTTCGTAGTCCACGCCCAGGCCGCCGCCCACGTCGAAGCACTGAATGTTCACGCCAAGCTTGTGCAGCTCAACGTAGAAACGCGCTGACTCACGCACGCCGGTGGCGATGTCGCGAATGTTGGCCATCTGCGAGCCGAGGTGGAAGTGCAGCAGCTGAATGCTGTCGAGACGACCGCGCTCGCGCAGGATTTCCACCAGCTGCAGCACCTGGTTCGCCGCCAGGCCGAACTTGGATTTTTCGCCGCCGGAGGACTGCCATTTACCGGAACCCTGTGACGCCAGACGCGCACGCACGCCAAGGCGTGGCACCACGTTCAGACGCTCGGCCTCTTCCAGCACGATGGCGATTTCGGTCATCTTTTCGATAACCAGATAGACCTTGTGGCCCATCTTCTCGCCAATCAGTGCCAGACGAATGTATTCACGGTCTTTATAGCCGTTACAGACGATCACCGAACGGGTCATGCCCGCATGCGCCAGAACCGCCATCAGCTCCGCTTTGGAGCCAGCTTCCAGCCCCAGCGGCTCACCGGAGTGGATCAGGGATTCAATCACGCGGCGGTGCTGGTTTACCTTGATTGGGTAAACCAGGAAGTAGTCGCCTTTATAGCCGTAGGACTCACGCGCGCGCTTGAAGGCGGCGTTAATAGAACGCAGGCGATGTTGCAGGATCTGCGGGAAGCAGAACAGTGCAGGCAAACGCTGGCCCTGAGCTTCACGGGCTTTCACCAGTTTAGCAAGGTCCACGCGCGCTTCAGGGACGTCCGGATCCGGGCAGACGCTGATGTGGCCCAGTTCGTTGACGTCGTAGTAGTTATTGCCCCACCAGGCAATATTGTAAGTGCGCAGCATCTTGCTGGCTTCCTCGGAGCTCATCGCAACCTCCTGCATAGAACGTAGTACACCCTGTTCGCCCGCTGACGAAGGCGAAAAAGAAGACATGTCGTCAGACATAGCGAACCTCAACTCTTTGTATTAAGTGTAAAACAGTTGACTACTATCGCAGCGTTATACGGCGATAACAACCCATAAACGGCTCCGTTTCCCAGCAGAGTATGCTGAAATCCAGACCGTGCGACCGGTTTCTTATTCATATCATTGTAAAACACGTATCCGAACTCTGTATGACAAGGTTCGGCGAAACCACGAGAAAACTCTTGTATTAACAAGAGCGCCCTTGTTCAGTTTTCACAAAGCGTGACCGGCCCTGGAATCCTGAGAAGCGCCGAGATGGGTATAACATCGGCAGGTTTGCAGACTAGAAATGCGGGTTGCGGGAATCAAATACGCGCCAGAACGGCTGCGCTGAATTAGCGGAAAACGATGGTTCATTATCTCGTATCACCTCCACGGCCGCCTCTGCTGAAACGGACCCCAAGCCAAAGCTAAAAGTTCACTGCTTAACCCGGCTGGAAGTGGCGACACGATGAGTTCATCGAGCGCTTATTTTATATGAGCCGCGCGCCGCGTTTTATACCGAGAAGGGGGCTAAAAAGCAAAACAAAAATGCGCGTGTTGCCGGGGCCGTCAGGAATTATTGCCAGCAGCAATTTCAACTGAGTGAGAGGTTAGTCAAAAAAAACTGGAAATCGGGCGAAGAAGTGACCTAAAATAGCCATCCAGATGTTAATCCATCTATACTGATTAACACTCATACTGCCAGTGTCAAAAACCTGCAGGCCTTGGTAGAATTATCTCCTTTGGCTATTCCACACAGCAGCTTGAGCTAACCAAATTCCTCTTAGGTGAAATAAAACATGGCAAAACACCTGTTTACGTCCGAGTCCGTATCAGAAGGACATCCTGATAAAATTGCTGACCAAATCTCCGATGCGGTGCTGGATGCGATCCTGGCGCAGGATCCAAAAGCGCGCGTCGCGTGTGAAACCTATGTCAAAACCGGCATGGTTCTGGTTGGCGGTGAGATTACCACCAGCGCATGGGTTGATATCGAAGAGATCACCCGTAACACGGTGCGTGAAATCGGCTATGTGCATTCTGATATGGGCTTTGATGCCAACTCCTGCGCGGTACTGAGCGCGATTGGCAAACAGTCTCCAGACATCAACCAGGGCGTTGACCGTGCCGATCCGCTGGAACAGGGCGCGGGTGACCAGGGTCTGATGTTCGGCTATGCAACCAACGAAACCGACGTGCTGATGCCAGCACCGGTCACCTACGCACACCGTCTGGTGCAGCGTCAGGCTGAAGTGCGTAAGAACGGCACCCTGCCGTGGCTGCGTCCGGATGCAAAAAGCCAGGTCACCTTCCAGTATGACGACGGCAAAATCGTTGGGATTGACGCGGTAGTGCTTTCTACCCAGCACTCTGAAGATATCGATCAGAAATCCCTGCAGGAAGCAGTGATGGAAGAGATCATCAAGCCGGTTCTACCGACCGAATGGCTGAGCTCTGCGACCAAATTCTTTATCAACCCAACCGGACGCTTCGTTATCGGCGGCCCAATGGGTGACTGCGGTCTGACCGGTCGTAAAATCATCGTTGATACCTACGGCGGCATGGCGCGTCACGGTGGCGGTGCGTTCTCCGGTAAAGATCCGTCTAAAGTTGACCGTTCTGCGGCGTACGCGGCACGTTATGTGGCAAAAAACATCGTTGCCGCCGGCCTGGCTGACCGCTGTGAGATCCAGGTTTCCTACGCTATCGGCGTGGCTGAACCAACCTCCATCATGGTTGAAACCTTCGGTACCGAGAAAGTGCCTTCAGAACAGCTGACGCTGCTGGTGCGCGAGTTCTTCGACCTGCGTCCATACGGCCTGATTCAGATGCTGGATCTGCTGCACCCGATCTACAAAGAAACCGCGGCATACGGTCACTTTGGTCGTGAACATTTCCCATGGGAAAAAACCGACAAAGCCGCCCTGCTGCGTGAAGCTGCCGGTCTGAAGTAATCGACTGACATCGCCTTTAAAAGGCCAGCCTTCGGGCTGGCCTTTTTTGTCGGGTGGCGGCTACGCCTTACCCGACCTACGGGGTACGGAGCTTTTGTAGGCCGGGTAAGGCGTAGCCGCCACCCGGCGTTATTTGGAACCGATTACACCGCAGCGGATATCTTCCGCTTTCAGAATAATCTCTTTGCCTGATCGCCTTTCTTCTGCTGTTACATTTCATTTCAGTTAAGTCCGAAATTCTAACAAACGCGATGCGTATCACCTCGTTTACCTCTATATTTTCAAAGCTTTAATTATTTTTACGGTTCCACATTAGTGTAACCGATTACACCTATGTGATTAATCTCACATATTTTTACGAGTCACTCACCTACCCTTTACATCAATAAAACTGATAACCCAACTGGAGGGCATAATGCCTGACAATAAAAAACAGGGGCGTACGTCCAACAAGGCGATGACATTCTTCGTCTGTTTCCTCGCCGCCCTGGCAGGATTACTTTTTGGCCTGGATATCGGCGTGATTGCCGGTGCATTACCTTTCATCACTGACGAGTTCCAGATCAGCGCTCACACCCAGGAATGGGTGGTCAGCTCCATGATGTTTGGCGCTGCCGTCGGGGCCGTCGGCAGCGGCTGGCTCTCCTTCAAGCTCGGGCGTAAAAAGAGCCTGATGATCGGTGCGATCCTGTTCGTTGCTGGTTCACTCTTCTCTGCCGCAGCGCCTAACGTTGAGGTTCTGCTGGTTTCACGCGTGCTGCTCGGCCTGGCCGTGGGCGTGGCGTCCTATACCGCCCCGCTCTACCTGTCTGAAATCGCGCCGGAGAAAATCCGCGGCAGTATGATTTCGATGTACCAGCTAATGATCACCATCGGTATCCTGGGCGCGTACCTTTCCGATACCGCGTTTAGCTACAGCGGCGCATGGCGCTGGATGCTCGGCGTGATCATCATCCCAGCCATCCTGCTGCTGATTGGCGTCTTCTTCCTGCCGGACAGCCCGCGCTGGTTCGCTGCCAAACGCCGCTTCGTGGATGCTGAACGCGTGCTGCTTCGCCTGCGCGATACCAGCGCAGAAGCGAAAAACGAGCTGGAAGAGATCCGTGAAAGCCTGAAGGTCAAACAGTCCGGCTGGGCGCTGTTTAAAGAGAACAGCAACTTCCGCCGTGCGGTGTTCCTTGGCGTGCTGCTACAGGTCATGCAGCAGTTCACCGGGATGAACGTCATCATGTACTACGCGCCAAAAATCTTTGAGCTGGCGGGTTATACCAACACCACCGAGCAGATGTGGGGGACCGTCATCGTGGGTCTGACCAACGTGCTGGCGACCTTTATCGCCATCGGTCTGGTGGACCGCTGGGGACGTAAGCCAACCCTGACGCTGGGCTTCCTGGTGATGGCGGCCGGTATGGGCGTCCTTGGTACCATGATGCATGTGGGCATTCACTCCCCAACCGCCCAGTACTTTGCGGTAGGCATGCTGCTGATGTTTATCGTCGGGTTTGCGATGAGCGCCGGTCCGCTGATCTGGGTACTGTGCTCGGAGATTCAGCCGCTGAAAGGGCGTGATTTTGGTATCACCTGCTCTACCGCAACCAACTGGGTTGCCAACATGATCGTCGGCGCAACGTTCCTGACCATGCTCAATACCCTGGGCAACGCGAACACCTTCTGGGTATACGCCGGTCTGAACATCTTCTTTATTGTGCTGACCATCTGGCTGGTTCCAGAAACCAAACACGTTTCGCTGGAACATATTGAACGTAACCTGATGAAAGGTCGTCCTCTGCGCGAAATCGGCGCTCACGACTAATTATCTTGCGGGAGGCGCCTCTTGCGCCTCCCCGCTTCGCGCTTTATGCTCTGCCCCTATGAAAGCACCCCGTCTCCCCATCGCCATTCAGCAGGCCGTTATGCGCAGCCTGCGGGAAAAACTCGCCCAGGCGAACCTGAAGCTCGGTCGCAATTATCCTGAACCCAAACTCGTCTACCAGCAGCGTGGAACCTCGGCCGGTACCGCCTGGCTCGAGTCGTATGAGATCCGCCTTAACCCGGTGCTGATGATGGAAAATCAGCAGGCGTTTATCGAGGAAGTGGTACCGCACGAGCTGGCACATCTGCTGGTGTGGAAACACTTTGGCCGCGTCGCGCCGCATGGAAAAGAGTGGAAGTGGATGATGGAGGCAGTGCTCGGCGTTCCGGCACGCCGTACCCATCAGTTCGAGCTGGAATCGGTGCGCCGCAATACCTTCCCCTACCGCTGCCAGTGTCAGCAGCACCAGCTTACCGTCCGTCGCCATAATCGCGTGGTGCGCGGTGAGGCGACCTACCGCTGCGTCAAATGCGGCGAGCCGCTGGTTGCGGAATAATCATCTGAACTTTCAGGAACTTTCCTGATCTGACTGATTGCATACAGGAACAACATTCGTTACGTTGCGGGCTCGTTTTGACACGGAGTGTAAGATGTCCCGTAATTTTTCTCTCGCGGTCGCCTTTCTGACGACGGCGCTCTCAGGCCATGCTCTGGCCGACGGTATCAACAGTTTTTCCCAGGCCAAGGCCGCAGGCGTGAAGGTCAACGCCGATGTGCCGGGCGATTTCTACTGCGGCTGTAAAATTAACTGGCAGGGTAAAAAAGGGGTCGTTGACCTTGAGTCCTGCGGCTATAAGGTGCGTAAAAACGAAAACCGCGCCAGCCGTATTGAATGGGAGCATGTCGTTCCGGCCTGGCAGTTTGGCCACCAGCGCCAGTGCTGGCAGGATGGCGGACGTAAAAACTGCACCAAAGATCCGGTGTATCGCCAGATGGAAAGCGATATGCATAACCTGCAGCCCGCAGTGGGTGAGGTGAACGGCGACCGGGGTAACTTCATGTACAGCCAGTGGAACGGTGGTGAAGGCCAGTACGGCCAGTGCGGTATGAAGGTTGATTTTAAAGAGAAAGTCGCCGAGCCCCCTGCCCGCGCGCGCGGCAGCATTGCCCGCACCTACTTCTATATGCGTGACCGTTACGACCTCAACCTTTCCCGCCAGCAGACGCAGCTGTTCAACGCCTGGGACAAGCAGTACCCGGTGACGGAGTGGGAATGCCAGCGCGACGAACGTATCGCCAGAGTCCAGGGGAATCACAACCCTTACGTCCAGCGGGCTTGCCAGGCGCAAAAGAGCTAACCTACACTACGGCAATTCGCTTATATCGCATGACACATGGAATTTCTGACTATGCGCATTCCCCGCATTTACCATCCTGAACTGATTACCGCAGGCCGCGAAATCGCCCTGTCTGATGACGCTGCCAACCACGTTGGCCGCGTGCTGCGCATGGGCGCAGGTCAGGCAATACAGCTGTTCGACGGCTCGAACCAGGTTTTCGACGCGGAAATCACGCGGTCTGATAAAAAAAGCGTACACGTTAACGTCCTGCGTGGCGAAGTGGACGACCGGGAATCACCGCTGCACATTCATCTGGGCCAGGTGATGTCGCGCGGCGAGAAAATGGAGTTCACCATTCAGAAATCCATTGAACTGGGTGTAAGCCTCATTACGCCACTTTTTTCTGAGCGCTGTGGCGTTAAACTGGATGCGGAACGTCTGAACAAAAAGATCCAGCAGTGGCAGAAAATTGCCATTGCGGCTTGCGAACAGAGTGGCCGCAACCGTATTCCGGAGATCCGCCCGGCGATGGATCTGGAGGAGTGGTGTGCAGAAGAGGACAGTGGGCTGAAGCTCAATCTTCATCCGCGCGCCAGCGCCAGCATCAATACGCTGCCCCTGCCCGTTGAGCGCGTACGCCTGCTGATTGGCCCCGAAGGCGGCCTGTCGGCGGACGAAATTGCGATGACGGCACGTTACCAGTTTACTGATATTCTGTTGGGACCTCGCGTTCTGCGCACTGAGACAACGGCACTCACGGCCATTACCGCGCTACAGGTACGGTTTGGCGATCTGGGTTGAAGCATTAACGGAGAAGAACATGATCAAGCTCGGCATCGTGATGGACCCCATCGCAAACATTAATATCAAGAAAGATTCCAGCTTCGCCATGCTGCTGGAAGCGCAGCGTCGCGGCTATGAACTCCACTATATGGAGATGAACGATCTTTACCTGATCAACGGTGAAGCCCGCGCGCGCACCCGCATCGTTAACGTCGAGCAGAACTACGACAAATGGTACGAATTCGGTACCGAGCAGGACATTGCCCTGGCCGATCTCAACGTCATCCTGATGCGTAAAGATCCGCCGTTCGACACCGAATACATCTACTGCACCTATATTCTCGAACGCGCTGAAGAGAAAGGCACGCTGATCGTCAACAAGCCCCAGAGCCTGCGCGACTGTAACGAGAAGCTCTATACCGCCTGGTTCTCTGACCTGACGCCGGAAACCCTGGTGACCCGCAGCAAAGCGCAGCTGAAAGAATTCTGGCAGAAGCACGGTGATATCATCATGAAGCCGCTGGACGGCATGGGCGGCGCATCGATTTTCCGCGTGAAAGAGAGCGACCCAAACATTGGCGTGATTGCCGAAACGCTGACCGAACTGGGCACGCGCTACTGTATGGCACAGAACTATATTCCGGCGATCAAAGACGGCGACAAACGCGTTCTGGTGGTGGATGGCGAACCGGTTCCTTACTGCCTGGCGCGTATCCCGCAGGGTGGCGAAACCCGCGGTAATCTGGCCGCCGGTGGCCGCGGCGAGCCGCGTCCGCTGACCGAAAGCGACTGGGAAATTGCCCGCCGCGTTGGCCCGACGCTGAAAGCCAAAGGCCTGATCTTCGTCGGACTGGATATCATCGGCGATCGTCTTACCGAAGTGAACGTCACCAGCCCGACCTGCATTCGTGAAATTGAAGCGGAATTCCCTGTCTCAATCACCGGTATGCTGATGGACGCTATCGAAAAGCGTTTACAAAAATAACCTAACAATACTATTAGTGACAGCGCCTGAGTTTGTCCCCATACTGGGCGCTGTCGCTTTTTAAACCAGGAAACAGTACCTCTGACAATGAATTTACAGCATCACTTTCTTATTGCCATGCCTGCTCTCCAGGACCCGATTTTTCGCCGCGCCGTGGTTTATATTTGTGAATACAATGAAGACGGCGCGATGGGCATTATCATTAATAAACCGCTGGAAAATCTTCAGGTTGAAGGAATTCTGGACAAGCTGAAAATCCCGGCTGAAGCGCGACTACCGGAAATCCGGCTTGATAAACCCGTGATGCTGGGTGGACCTCTTGCAGAAGATCGCGGTTTTATCCTGCATACGCCGCCGGTATTCTCTTCCAGCATTCGCATCTCCGACAAGACCGTTATCACCACCTCGCGTGACGTGCTCGAAACGCTGGGCACCGCAGAGCAGCCTTCTGAAGTGCTGGTGGCGCTGGGCTATTCGTCGTGGGAGAAAGGCCAGCTTGAGCAGGAGATCCTCGATAACGCCTGGCTCACCGCCCCTGCGGACATGAATATCCTGTTTAAAACCCCTATCGCCGATCGCTGGCGTGACGCGGCAAAGCTGATTGGCATTGATATCCTGACCATGCCTGGCGTAGCGGGGCACGCCTGATGAGCGGAACGCTTCTGGCCTTCGATTTTGGTACCAAAAGCATTGGCGTCGCCGTGGGGCAGCGCATCACCGGTACCGCGCGTCCGCTTACGGCCCTGAAGGCCAACGACGGTACGCCGGACTGGAACCTCATTGAGCGCCTGCTCAAGGAGTGGCAACCGGATGACGTGATCGTTGGGCTGCCGCTGAACATGGACGGTACCGAACAGCCGCTGACCGCCCGGGCGCGTAAGTTCGCCAACAAAATCCATGGCCGCTTTGGCGTCTCCGTGAAGCTGCACGACGAGCGTCTAAGCACCGTCGAAGCGCGTGCGGGTCTGTTTGAGCACGGCGGCTTCCGGGCGCTGAACAAAGGCAGCGTGGACTCCGCTTCTGCCGTTATCATCCTCGAAAGCTATTTCGAGCAGGGCTTTTAAGCACAGGGGCCTACAGCCGCCCCTGCGCCCGTCTCTCCGCCAGGCTCTGGTCAAAGTTCTGCATTCCTGCCTGCTGACCGGTTTGAATAATGCCGGGCAGTTGCCACGTTTTCCCTTCACGAATAAGATTCGCCGACGCTGCAGTGTTCACCAGCAGTTCATACAGCGCGACGCGCCCGCCCTGGAGATCGGGAAGCAGCTTTTGCGCCAGTACCGCCCGCAGGCTGCCGGCCAGCTGGTTACGCACCGGATCTTTCTCCTGCGCCGGGAACGTATCGACCAGCCGTTCAATCGCCTGCGATGCCCCGCGCGTATGCAGCGTCGCCAGCACCAGATGTCCGGTCTCCGCCGCCGTCAGCGCCAGGCGGATCGTTTCGCTGTCGCGTAACTCCCCAAGCAGAATCACGTCAGGATCCTGGCGTAAGGCACTGCGCAGCGCTTCTGCAAATGACGGGCTGTGCTGACCTATCTCCCGCTGCTGGATCAGACAACGCTCGCTCCGGTAGATAAACTCCACCGGATCTTCGAGCGTGAGGATATGGCCATCAGTATGGCGGTTAAGAAAATCGACCATCGCCGCCAGCGTAGTTGATTTACCGCTGCCGGTTGCTCCTGTCACCAGAATCAGTCCGGCGTCATTGGACAACAGTTCCGGGATTGCCCGCGGCGCGCCCAGCGAAGCGAGCTGCGGGCAGGTACGCGGCAACAGCCGGAGCGTTACAGAGATACCGCTCATCTTCTTAAAGGCACTGCCGCGCAGACGCTGGCTTCCCGCCACCGTCACGGCAAAATCCACCTGCCCGCTGGCCCACCATATCCCCTGCTGCTCGTCGTTGAGCCACGCTTTTAACAACGCCCCGACGTCAGGAGGAGGAAACGGTGCCGGCTCAAGGCGGCCCGTTCTGCGCCAGCGGGGTGGCGAATCACTGCATAGGTGTAGATCGGAGACGTTATGCTTTACACTAAGGGCCACAATTTCTTCCACATCCATAGACTACTCCTCGGAAAATGAACGACATTGCGCATAACCTGGCACAGGTCCGGGACAAAATCTCAGCCGCCGCAGCGCGTTGCGGCCGGGCTTCAGAAGAAATTACCCTGCTTGCAGTCAGCAAAACCAAGCCTGCGAGCGCCATCGCAGAAGCGATAGCGGCAGGCCACCGGGCGTTTGGTGAAAACTACGTGCAGGAAGGCGTGGATAAAATTCGCTACTTCCAGGAACAGGGGAAGACGGATCTGCAGTGGCACTTTATTGGCCCGCTGCAGTCGAACAAAAGCCGTCTGGTGGCAGAGCACTTCGACTGGTGCCATACCATTGACCGCCTGCGCATTGCGACACGTCTGAACGACCAGCGTCCGGCAGAGATGCCAGCGCTTAACGTGCTGATTCAGGTCAACATCAGCGACGAAAACAGCAAGTCCGGCATTGCGCTGAGCGAGCTGGACGCACTGGCCGCAGAGGTGGCCGAACTGCCGCGCTTAACCCTGCGCGGGCTGATGGCCATTCCGGCGCCTGAGTCAAGTTATGAAAGGCAGTTTGCCGTGGCACAGCAAATGGCTGTAGCATTTGAGGCGCTTAAAGCGCGCTATAACACGGTAGACACGCTTTCTCTGGGCATGTCGGATGATATGGAAGCCGCCATCGCGGCAGGCAGCACTATGGTGCGCATCGGCACGGCAATTTTCGGTGCGCGCGACTACTCAAAATAATAAGGAAACCTGAGGAACGCCATGAAGACGTTGACTTTCCTGCTCTCAACTGTGCTTGAGCTGTATACGATGGCGCTTTTGCTGCGCGTCTGGATGCAGTGGGCCCGCTGTGATTTTTACAATCCGTTCTCGCAGTTTGTCGTGAAAATCACGCAGCCTGTTGTCGGACCATTGCGCCGTATTATCCCGGCTATGGGCCCCATCGACAGTTCGTCTCTGCTGGTGGCGTTTATTCTGAGCGTTATCAAAGCGATCGTGCTGTTTATGGTCATCACCTTCCAGCCGATTATCTGGATTGCTGCGGTCCTTATTCTGGTCAAAACCATCGGTCTGCTTATTTTCTGGGTGCTGCTGGTGATGGCCATCATGAGCTGGGTCAGCCAGGGGCGTAGCCCGGTGGAGTATGCTTTGATTCAGCTGGCAGAGCCGCTGCTGCGTCCAATCCGTAACCTGCTTCCGTCTATGGGCGGCATCGATTTTTCCCCGATGATCCTGGTTCTGCTGCTCTATGTGGTCAACATGGGGATCGCTGAGCTGTTACAGTCCACGGGCAATATGCTGCTGCCGGGGCTGTGGATGGCGCTATGAGTGCAGTAAGCACCTGCGCTGACGGGCTGGTCTTGCGGCTGTATATTCAGCCAAAAGCCAGCCGTGACAGTATTGTTGGGCTGCATGGCGACGAGTTAAAAGTCGCCATCACCGCCCCGCCGGTTGACGGCCAGGCGAACGCGCATCTGACTAAATATCTGGCAAAACAGTTTCGCGTCGCCAAAAGCCAGGTCATCATTGAAAAAGGTGAACTTGGGCGACATAAACAGGTAAAAATCCTTAATCCGCAATCTATCCCGACGGAAGTCGCGGCACTGAAAGAACAGGACTAAACCATGCAGAAAGTTGTTCTCGCGACCGGCAACGCTGGTAAAGTGCGCGAGCTGGCCTCGCTATTAAATGATTTTGGGCTGGACGTGGTCGCCCAGACCGATCTTGGCGTGGATTCCGCCGAAGAGACGGGGCTGACGTTTATCGAAAACGCGATCCTGAAAGCGCGCCACGCCGCGCAGATTACGGGCCTGCCCGCGATTGCCGACGACTCTGGCCTGGCCGTGGATTTTCTCGGCGGCGCGCCGGGGATTTACTCCGCGCGCTACTCCGGCGTTGACGCCACCGACCAGCAGAATCTCGAAAAGCTGCTTGTCGCCCTGAAAGACGTACCAGACGAGCAGCGCACCGCGCAGTTCCACTGCGTGCTGGTCTATCTGCGTCACGCGGAAGACCCTACGCCTATCGTCTGCCACGGCAGCTGGCCGGGCGTGATTACCCGTGAAGCGGCTGGTAACGGCGGCTTTGGCTACGACCCGATTTTCTTTGTCCCGACCGAGGGCAAAACCGCTGCGGAACTGACCCGCGAAGAGAAAAGCGCGATTTCCCACCGTGGACGCGCGCTGAAACTGTTACTGGAAGCACTACGTAATGGCTAATTTGCCGCCTCTGAGTCTTTATATTCACATCCCGTGGTGCGTTCAGAAATGCCCGTACTGCGATTTCAACTCGCACGCGCTGAAGGGCGAAGTGCCGCACGATGATTACGTTGCGCATCTGCTGGCCGATCTGGACGCCGATGTACCTTACGCACAGGGACGTGAACTTAAGACCATTTTCATTGGTGGCGGTACGCCGAGCCTGCTTTCAGGCCCGGCGATGCAGACGCTGCTGGACGGCGTGCGTGCGCGCCTGAACCTGGCAGCGGATGCTGAAATTACGATGGAAGCCAACCCCGGCACCGTTGAAGCCGACCGTTTTGTTGACTATCAGCGCGCGGGCGTAAACCGCATCTCCATCGGCGTGCAGAGCTTTAGCGAACCGAAGCTAAAACGTCTTGGGCGCATTCACGGCCCGGAAGAGGCGAAGCGCGCGGCAAACCTGGCGACCGGGCTTAATCTTCGCAGCTTCAACCTCGATTTGATGCACGGCCTGCCGGATCAGTCGCTGGAAGAGGCGCTGGATGACCTGCGCCAGGCGATCGAACTGAACCCGCCGCACCTGTCGTGGTACCAGCTCACCATCGAGCCAAACACGCTGTTCGGTTCCCGCCCGCCGGTGCTGCCGGACGACGACGCGCTGTGGGATATCTTTGAGCAGGGTCACCAGTTGTTAACCGCTGCGGGCTATCAGCAGTATGAAACGTCCGCGTACGCGAAGCCGGGCTATCAGTGTCAGCACAACCTGAACTACTGGCGCTTTGGCGACTATCTCGGGATTGGCTGCGGCGCGCACGGCAAGGTGACCTTCCCGGACGGGCGCATTCTGCGTACCGCCAAAACCCGCCACCCGCGCGGATATATGGAAGGCCGCTACCTGGAGCGTCAGCACGACGTCGAGGCGGCGGATAAGCCGTTTGAGTTCTTTATGAACCGCTTCCGCCTGCTGGAGGCCGCGCCGCGTGCGGAATTTACACGTTACACCGGGCTGCCGGAGTCGGTGATTCGCCCGCAGATCGACGAGGCGCTGGCCCAGGGGTATCTCACCGAGTGTGATGGATACTGGCAGATCACCGAGCACGGCAAACTGTTCTTAAACTCCCTTCTTGAGCTGTTCCTCGCCGAAGATTCCTGAAGGCTGATTCAGGATTTTGCATCCCGTTCTGCCGGCTGAGGGAAAGGCAGGCAGAGTGTGGGGATGGACAAATCAAAACAACTCCGCAAACAAATGACGCCCGAAGAGTTACGCCTCTGGTATTTACTCAGGGGACGCCGCTTCTTTGGCTATAAGTTTCGCCGCCAGATGCCGATTGGTGCGTATATCGTGGATTTTGCCTGTTTTAAGGCAAAGCTGATTATCGAGCTGGACGGTGGACAACATCAGGATGAGGAGAACTATGATTCACGTCGTACCGCGTTTTTGAATACGAACGGATGGGAAGTCGTACGGTTCTGGAATAATGAATTTCGCGTTAACGAAGATGAAGTGTTAAATATCATTCTTCAACGACTGCAATGCCTGATGCCCTCACCCTAACCCTCTCCCACAGGGAGAGGGAACGATTACACCCTCTCCCCTGGGGAGAGGGATGGGGTGAGGGGCCCAGCGCGCAGAGATCTTACTTCAACGTCCCCACCAGCGCCTTCCTACTATCTTCCAGCGACACCACGCGTTTACACACGTCTTTGCCGAACTGCTGGAAATCATCTTCCTGGTTCTTCCACTCGTTCTGAATAGAGGTTTGCAGGCCGCCCAGACTGCCCAGCACGCCCTGCAGCGGGTTACCGCCGCCTTTTAGCACGGCTTTGGCGCCCATCTCGTTGATGCTGTCCTGCAGGATGCCGCCCATCGCCTGATTCACCAGCTGCTGCCCGTCGGCACGGACCTGATCAATCGCCTTGTAGTGGAAAGTCAGGCCGTCGGAGCGCGTCTCGATAATGCGGTTCATCTGTTCTTTAAGCTGCTTATCAAGCTTCGTCAGGCGGGTGCGCATATTGCTGCTCTCCCCCACCTCTTTAGTGATGATCTTATCCAGCGCCACGCGGCTCTTTTCGACGCGCGTCAGGGCACCTTCATTAATCCACGGCAGCGCGGTACGCAAATCGGCCTGATAGTCTTTCGCCTGCTCACGCTGTGCGGCAGTCAGGTTGTACTGCTTGCCGTTAAAGGTGACGTTCCCCTGCGGCGTAATCACCAGATTGCCGTTCTCGCCTTTGACCTGCACGGTTTGCGGGCTTAACACCACGTCATCACGCGGGGTGACGCTACACTGATAATCCGCATGGGCGGTGAATCCAGTTGCCATCAAAGCAACAGCCAGCAACGTTTTGCGCATCTTAAACACTCCCTCAGACAAAATGGGCCAGCTAATGCTGGCCCCTGACTTCTTTATTAGTCCCACCAAACGTCGAAAAGTTCGCTGACGCGGACATCTTCCAGCTTGTGGTCCTCAAGCCATTTACGCACCAGCGCCTGATGTTCTTCGGTGCATTTACCCACTTCCTGGGTGCAGATCAGACCTTCCCATGCCAGGTAGCCGCTACCGTCGAAGGCCAGCTTGTTTGGCTCAATCACGTCGTTGATGAACGCATCCACGTCCTGATCGATCTGTTCTACACTGGTGCCTTCCGGGAAACGCCACGCAACGGAGAAGCCCACTTCCTGGAATTCTTCGATGTGCATCTTTTTACGCAGACGACGGCTACGATTTTTTGCCATTATTTCACCCTCTCGAACATTAAGTCCCATACACCGTGACCAAGACGATGGCCACGCTGTTCAAATTTCGTTACCGGACGCGATTCCGGACGCGGTACATAGTCGTTGCTCGCAGACTGGTTTTTATAGCCGTCCAGCGACGACATCACTTCCAGCATATGTTCCGCATACGGTTCCCAGTCGGTCGCCATATGGAAGACACCGCCCAGCTTCAGCTTGTTTTTCACCAGCTCGGCAAACGGCGCCTGAACGATACGGCGCTTATTATGACGCGCTTTGTGCCACGGGTCAGGGAAAAAGAGCTGAACCATGGTTAAAGAATTGTCAGGAATCATTTTGTGCAGCACTTCCACCGCGTCATGACACATCACGCGCAGGTTCTCTACGCCCTCTTCATGGGCCGTTGCCAGGCATGCACCCACGCCCGGGGAGTGGACTTCGATACCGAGGAAGTTCTGCTCCGGGCGGGCTTTCGCCATGGTCACCAGCGAGGTGCCCATACCAAAACCGATCTCCAGCGTGACGGGTGCTTCGCGGCCGAACAGTTCAGTAAAGTCCAGAGGCTGCTCGCTGAACTCAACGCCCATCACCGGCCAGTAGTTGTCCAGCGCGTGTTGCTGACCTTTTGTCAGGCGGCCCTGACGACGGACAAAGCTGCGAATACGGCGCAGCGGGCGACCGTTTTCATCAAATTCCGGTGAAATGACGTCGTTTTTCATAAAAGAGTTGTCTGCTTGTGAGAATGTTCGGGAAACGGGCATTATCCAAAGTTAAGGCTTCTATGCAAGCATGGGAAAGATCCGGTTTACAGCAGATTGACGCTGTGCTGCAATCTGCGTCCCTGATTATGCGAATCGATGACCATGCAAGCCTCTCAATTTTCAGCCCAGGTGCTGGACTGGTACGACAAATACGGGCGTAAAACCCTGCCCTGGCAAATTGAAAAAACGCCTTACAAAGTATGGCTCTCCGAGGTGATGTTGCAACAAACGCAGGTCGCCACGGTGATTCCTTACTTCGAGCGTTTTATGGCGCGCTTCCCGACGGTCACCGATCTGGCCAACGCCCCGCTGGACGAGGTTCTGCACCTGTGGACCGGTCTTGGCTATTACGCCCGCGCGCGTAACCTTCACAAGGCCGCACAGCAGGTCGCCACGCGCCACAACGGGAAATTCCCGGAAACCTTCGACGAGGTTGCCGATCTCCCCGGCGTCGGACGCTCAACCGCAGGTGCGATTCTTTCCCTGTCGTTAGGCAAGCATTTCCCGATCCTCGACGGCAACGTAAAGCGCGTGCTGGCACGCTGCTACGCCGTCGACGGCTGGCCGGGGAAGAAGGACGTTGAAAAACGTCTTTGGGAAATTAGTGAAGCGGTCACCCCAGCCAACGGCGTCGAGCGTTTCAACCAGGCGATGATGGATCTCGGCGCCATGGTCTGCACGCGCTCAAAACCAAAATGCGAACTCTGCCCGGTGAATACTCTCTGCGTGGCGTATGCCAACCATTCCTGGGCGCAGTATCCGGGTAAGAAACCCAAACAGACGCTGCCGGAGCGCACCGGCTATATGCTGCTGATGCAGCACGGCGACGAGGTCTTCCTGGCCCAGCGTCCGCCGAGCGGCCTGTGGGGTGGTCTATACTGCTTCCCACAGTTTGAAGATGAAGACTTGCTGCGTGAATGGCTTAAAAAGCGCGGGATTGCTGCCGATAACCTGACGCAGCTGACCGCGTTTCGCCATACCTTCAGCCATTTCCACCTGGATATTGTACCCATGTGGCTTCCCGTGTCGTCATTTGCCTCGTGCATGGATGAAGGCACCGCTCTCTGGTATAACTTAGCGCAACCGCCATCAGTCGGACTGGCGGCTCCCGTGGAGCGCCTGTTACAGCAATTACGTGCCGGTGCAATGGTTTAGCATCGACAAGAAAAAGAGGAATGAGTATGGCCAGAACGATTTTTTGTACTTTCCTGCAGCGTGACGCTGAGGGCCAAGATTTCCAGCTTTATCCGGGCGACCTGGGTAAACGCATCTACAATGAAATCTCCAAAGAAGCCTGGGGACAGTGGCAGAAAAAGCAGACCATGCTGATCAACGAGAAGAAACTCAGCATGATGAACCCGGAACACCGCAAGCTGCTGGAGCAGGAGATGGTGAGCTTCCTGTTCGAAGGTAAAGACGTGCACATCGAAGGCTATACGCCACCGGAAAAATAATATCGAGCGGCTGTTGCCGGGTGGCGCTGCGCTTACCCGGCCTACAGCAACGACTAAGCAAACACAACACGCACTCCCGGAATGATGAAAAAACTTTTAGCGCTAGCCCTTGTTGCGCCGTTGCTTGTCTCGTGTTCGTCAAAAAAAGGCGAAGATTACAACGAAGCCTGGATCAAGGACACCAACGGTTTTGACATTTTGATGGGGCAGTTTGCCCACAACATCGAGAACATATGGGGATTTAACGAAGTTCTTATTGCCGGACCCAAGGACTACGTTAAGTACACCGACGCCTATTTGACCCGTAGCCACATCAACTTTGATGAGGGTACGATCACGATTGAGACCATTGCAGGCACTGACCCTGCAGCGCGCTTACGTCAGGCCATTATCAAAACCCTGCTGATGGGTGACGATCCGGGATCTATCGATCTCTACTCCGATGCCGACGATATTACGATCTCGAAAGAGCCGTTCCTGTACGGTCAGGTTGTCGATCAGACCGGCCAGCCGATCCGCTGGGAAGGTCGCGCCACGAAATTTGCCGACTACCTGCTGCAGACACGCCTGAAAAGCCGCTCTAACGGTCTGAAGATCATCTACAGCGTCACCATCAACCTCGTCCCGAACCACCTCGACAAGCGTGCGCATAAGTACATTGGGATGGTGCGTCAGGCCTCACGTAAGTACGGCGTGGATGAGTCGCTGATCCTGGCGATTATGCAGACCGAATCGTCGTTTAACCCGTATGCGGTAAGCCGTTCCGACGCCCTGGGGCTGATGCAGGTGGTGCAGCACAGCGCCGGGAAAGACGTCTTCCGCGCGCAGGGGAAATCCGGCACGCCGAGCCGCAGCTATCTGTTCGACCCGCAGAGCAACATTGATACCGGCACGGCCTACCTGGCGATGCTGAACAATGTGTACCTGGGTGGAATTGATAACCCAACGTCGCGCCGCTATGCGGTGATCACCGCCTATAACGGCGGCGCGGGCAGCGTGCTGCGCGTCTTCTCGAATGACAAAGTGCAGGCCGCGAACATCATCAACAGCATGGCGCCGGGGGATGTTTACTCCACCCTCACCACCCGCCACCCTTCTGCGGAATCCCGCCGGTACCTGTATAAGGTGAATACGGCACAGAAAAACTATCGTCGCCGGTGATCGGCACACCTTCTCCTGCAAGGAGAAGGTGTTCTGCTTCCCCCCACCCATACGAAAATGTTATTTGCTTCACAATCCAAACTGCAAATTAATGTGGATTGCATTTTTTTGCGGGAGGTAACAAAACATATCGTTGCCAACTGATAGAATTGCATCAAATAACAACCCTGAATGTTCCTATAACAACATATCTCCCGCTCACTTGTGAGGAAAGTAACATGAACCTTAAGCTGCAGCTTAAAATATTGTCGTTTCTGCAGTTCTGCCTGTGGGGTAGCTGGCTGACTACACTCGGCTCCTATATGTTTGTGACGCTCAAGTTCGACGGTGCGTCAATCGGTGCCGTATACAGCTCGCTCGGTATTGCGGCGGTCTTCATGCCAACGCTGCTGGGGATCGTGGCGGATAAATGGCTAAGCGCCAAATGGCTGTACATGCTTTGCCATCTGGTGGGCGCGGGGACGCTGTTTATGGCAGCCCAGGTGACCACGCCGGGAGCAATGTTCATGGTGATCCTGCTTAACTCGCTGGCCTATATGCCAACGCTTGGGCTGATCAACACCATCTCCTACTACCGCCTGAAATCCGCGGATATGGATATCGTGACCGATTTCCCGCCAATCCGTATCTGGGGCACCATCGGCTTTATCATGGCGATGTGGGGCGTGAGCTTCGCGGGCTTCGAACTGAGCCATATGCAGCTCTATATCGGTGCAGCGCTCTCCGTGCTGCTGGCGATCTTCACCCTGACGCTGCCAACCATTCCGGTGTCTAACCAGCAGAAAAACCAGAGCTGGAGCACCATGCTCGGCCTGGACGCCTTCGCGCTGTTCAAAAACAAACGCATGGCGATCTTCTTCATCTTCTCCATGCTGCTGGGCGCGGAGCTGCAGATCACCAACATGTTCGGCAACACCTTCCTGCACAGCTTCGATAACAATCCGCTGTTCTCCGGCAGCTTTATCGTTGAACATGCGTCGGTGATGATGTCCATCTCTCAGATCTCTGAGACGCTGTTCATCCTGACCATCCCGTTCTTCCTGAGCCGCTACGGCATCAAGAACGTCATGCTGATCAGTATCGCGGCATGGATGTTGCGCTTCGGTCTGTTCGCCTACGGCGACCCAAGCCCGTTCGGCACCGTGCTGCTGGTGCTGTCGATGATCGTTTACGGCTGCGCCTTCGACTTCTTCAACATCTCCGGTTCGGTGTTTGTGGAAAAAGAGGTGAAGCCTGAAATCCGCGCCAGCGCGCAGGGTATGTTCCTGATGATGACCAACGGCTTCGGCTGTATTCTGGGCGGCGTGGTGAGCGGTAAAGTGGTTGAGATGTACACCACCAACGGTATCACCAACTGGCAGCCTGTATGGCTGATCTTCGCGGCGTACTCGCTGGTGCTGTTCTTCGCGTTCATCGCGCTGTTCAAGTACAAGCACGTACGTGAACCACACGGTGCGCAGCCGATCGCGCATTGATTGTTGTGCCCGGTGACGCTAACGCTTACCGGGCCTACAAAACCAGACCGTAGGCCGGGTAAGGCGAAGCCGCCACCCGGCTATTTTATTGCAGACAGCACCCATCCCACCGACAGCAAATCCGCACTGCCGCCCGGACTCAGATTGCGTTCAATCAATGCGTTATCCATCCTAAGCAACGCCTCGCGATCCCAGCCGTTAGCCAGCAGTTCCCGCGCATAGCCCTGAACGTAGCGCAGCCCTTCCATGCCGCCGCGAGACACAAGATTGCTGTCCTGATTGACGGCCATCAGGCGTAACAGCAGGCCGTGAAGTGAATGTCCGTTCCACTGCGCCAGCGCCTTACGCACCGTCGCAAAGCCGCTCTCCGCCTCACCGCGCGCACCGGTTAAGCCGTACTGCTGGAACTGTCGCTCGCCAGCCGTCGCCTGTCCGCTGCGTGCGGCCAGCTCCCGCGACACCAGCCCGCGGCAGATGTTACTCACCTCACAACAGAGGCTGTCTGCGGAGATATTTTTCACACGTCCGGCGGCGAAGCACAGTAAACCCAGGGCAAAAATCCCGCCTTTGTGCGTGTTCACCCCGTTCGTCGCGGCATACATCGCCTGCTCGCAGGCCAGCCCCATCGGGCGGAGAAACCGTATCTGTTCGCCAGCGGGTTTATCCGCATGCGCGCTGCCCAGCTCGGCAAAGCGCGAAAACCACGGCGTAATCGCCGCAATGCTGCGGACGAACAGCGCGTAGTCCATATCCCGATGGGAACCGTTGTTGAGCGTGTCCACCAGCCCCGGCTTGGGCGTCAGCTCCAGCTCCTGCCACAGCGCCGCTTCGGCAAGCGCGGGCACGTCAACCGGGCGCGGTTTAGTCGCGAGCAAACCAGTCATCGATCGTCTTCTCCACGCGGGAAACCACCTGCTCAACGGGGTGGTTACGCGAACGGGAACAGGCATGAGCGGGCGCGTCGCAGATCAGGCAGCGCCTGAGATTCGCCCCCAGCGACTGACGCCCGACATGGCCATGCTGAGGGCAGATCACGTCCAGATCCCACAGCCTGCCGAGCGGGTGCGTCTGCTCCAGATCCGTACAGTGCGCTTTGATTTCCACCGCCGGATGGGCCACGCACCAGAGGGCTTCTGGCCCTGTCGGGAGCCACAGTACCTGGCGATCCAGCACCTGCCAGCGGTTTTCCCACAGCAGCTGGTCGCACATCTGCAGCGCCACGCCCATGGTATTGCGATAGCGCAGGCTGTCCTTGATTTCCCCTGGCGTGACCAGCGTGAGGGAAATCACCGGTTGTTGATAGTGCTCAAGCATGTCAGCCTGGCGCGCTGCGCGGCGCTCTTTCGCCGCCAGCAGTTCGTCAAGGCTGACACCCGCCCGCACGGGTGTCGCTAAAGTCATTCTTCCTCCTTCACCTGTCGCACGGTGTCGATCACGCTGCCGTCGCGATAGCGGATCACCCCGACGATTTTGTCGGTAAACTCAATCGGTTTCGGGACGCCGGTCAGGGAGATCGCCCGCTCATACAGCGCGTTGATATCCACAACCTTCAGCCCGGCTTCCAGCAGCCGCTCGCGGATCTCCGGGCGCGCCGGGTTGACCGCGATGCCGTGATCGGTAACCAGCACGTCGATGCTTTCGCCCGGCGTGAGGCGCGTGGTAACCCGCTTCACCACCGTCGGAATGCGGCTGCGCAGCAGCGGGGCAACGACGATGGTCAGGTTCGCCGCGGCGGCCACGTCGCAGTGCCCACCGGACGCGCCGCGCATCACGCCGTCGGAGCCGGTGATGACGTTGACGTTGAACTCGACGTCGATTTCCAGGGCGCTGAGGATCACCACGTCGAGCTGGTCGCAGCTTGCCGCCTTGCTGCCCGGGTTGGCGTAGACGTTAGTGGAGATCTCCACGTGGTTCGGGTTACGCGCCAGCGAGGCCGCCGCCTGGCCGTCAAAGCACTGGGTATCGAGCAGCTTTTCGATGAGCCCCTTCTCGTGCAGATCCACCAGGCTGCCGGTGATGCCGCCGAGCGCAAAGCGCGCCTTCACGCCGCTGCGCTCCATCTTCTCTTCCATAAAGCGGGTGCAGGCCGTGGCCGCCGCGCCGGAGCCGGTCTGCATCGAGAAGCCCGGTTTGAAGTAGCCGGAGTGTTCAATGACGTCCGCCGCATAGCGGGCGATCATCAGCTCGCGCGGGTTGCTGGTGACGCGCGCCGCGCCGACGCTGATTTTCGCCGGGTCGCCCACGCTTTCAACCTGTACGATGTAGTCCACCTGGTCCTGCACCAGGCTGGCGGGCATATTGGGGAACGGCACCAGCTCTTCAGTCAGCAGCACCACCTTGCGGGCAAAGTGGGCGTCCACCATCGCGTAACCGAGCGAACCGCAGCACGATTTGCCGTGCGTCCCGTTGGCGTTGCCAAACTCATCGCTGCACGGCACGCCGAGAAACGCCACGTCGATATTCAGCTCGCCGTCCTGGAGCAGCTTCACGCGCCCGCCGTGGGAGTGAATTTGCACCGGCTCGTCCATCAACCCGTGGGAGATGGCGTCCGCCAGCCTGCCGCGCATGCCGGAGGTGTAAATCCGGGTGATGACGCCGCTTTCGATATGCTCGATCAGCGCATCGTTGCAGGTCATCAGCGAGCTGGAGGCCAGCGTCAGGTTTTTGAAGCCCATCCGCGCCAGCAGCCCCACGACGGTGTTGATCACCCGGTCGCCTTCGCGAAACGCATGGTGGAAGGAGATGGTCATCCCGTCCTGCAGGCCGCAGCGCTTAACCGCCTCTTCAACAGAGGCGCAGAGCTTGCGGCTGTGCTTCGCGTCGCTGTCCGCCAGCCACGGCGTGGCGCTGTGGGCGGTATCGAAGGGTTTTAGGTCCCGCAGATGGGGAAAATTCACATGGAGAAGTTCAGTCTGATTCATTGTCTTATCCTTACCGACGCACGCCGGAGGCTGCCGCGCGCTCCAGAACCACCTGCGCGTGGTTAATAATCGGTGCATCCACCATTTTGCCGTTGAGCGACACCACGCCCAGGCCGTTACGCTCGCCCTCTTCCGCCGCCTCAATCACCCTTCTGGCGTGATCCACCTCTTCCTGCGTCGGGGCGTAAGCGTTGTGCAGCAGATCAATCTGACGCGGGTTGATCAGCGATTTGCCGTTGAAGCCCATCTTGCGGATCAGATCGACCTCGCGCAGGAAACCGGCCTCGTCGTTAACGTCTGACCACACCACGTCGAAGGCGTCGATACCGGCAGCGCGGGCGGCGTGCAGCACGGCGCAGCGGGCGTAGAACAGCTCGGTGCCGTCGCCGCGCTCGGTCTGCATGTCCATCACGTAGTCAAAGGCGGCCAGCGCAATGCCGATGAGGCGCGGAGAACTGCGGGCAATCGCCACGGCGTTAATGACGCCAACGGCCGACTCAATCGCCGCCATCACGCGGGTGGATCCGACCTCGCGGCCGCACGCCTGCTCGATGCGCTCGAGGTGGCCTTCCAGCTCGTAGATATCGTCCGGCGTGTCGGTTTTTGGCAGGCGGATCACGTCCACGCCGGCCCGCACGGCGGCTTCCAGATCCAGCAGGCCAAACGGCGTGCTGAGCGGGTTAATGCGCACCACGGTTTCGATATCCTGATACATCGGGTGCTGCAGCGCGTGAAACACCAGCATGCGCGCGGTATCCTTCTCGCGCAGGGCAACGGCGTCCTCAAGGTCAAACATGATGGAGTCGGGACGGTAGATAAAGGCGGTGGAGAGCATGGCGGCGTTGGCGCCCGGCAGGAACAGCATGCTGCGGCGGAGTTTGCTCATTTCAGCGCCCCCCAGTTGATGGACTGTTCATCGGCGGCACGCATCAGCGCGCTTTGCAGACGGGCGCGAATCACACAGTCCAGCGCCCCTTTGTCTTCAATAATGATTAACCCCTGGTGCACGTTCATGGCGCGCAACGTGTCGTTGACCACCTGGCGAATTTGCTCGCCAAACTGCTTAATCACTTCACTGTGGATGACTATCTCCAGCTCGCCGTGAGCGGGAGCGATTTTCACCATCAGGTCGCTGGACTCCTGCGTTCCGGCCAGCGCCTCCCTTACAATTTTCATGATAAATTCCTGGTAGTTAAGCGACTTCCGCACTCGCACGGTAATGCGTTTCGAGATGCGCGAAGGTGGAGTCCGGGACAATCTCCCGGATCCGGGAAAACTGCTGTGTCTTCAGTAATCGGCGCACTTCGGACGCCGATATGGCGTTGCCGGTGGCCTTGATGCGCGGCATCTCCACCACCTCGATATGCGAGGCCAGCAGGTCGTGCAGCGTCTGGTTGTACTGGCGGGTGATATCGCAGAACGGCTCCGAGCCGATGAAGCGGTGCGTGATGCCGAGCGCCGGGGCGATAAAGTCCCGGAAGATCAGCACGTCAATCTCGCTCCACGCCTGCTGCACTTTGCCGGTCTCCTTCAGGAAGTAGGCCGGAAACGTGGCGCGAGAGATGATGTACTGCGAGCCTTCATGCACCACCACGTTGGGCAGATGCGCCACGCCCGCGCGCACCATCTCAAGGCGCGCGCTGAACGGGAAGAACGACGCGTCTTCACGCACCACGAACAGGTGCAGGGCGTCGCACTGCGCCGCCGCCTGCTCCACCAGATGGCGGTGGCCGAGGGTGAACGGATTGGCGTTCATCACGATGGCGCCAATCTTCTCCCCGCACTTGCGGTTCGCGCGCAGAGAGCGGCAGTAGCGCTCGATCCCCTGCGGGGTGTTCTCCATCAGCACGGCATTGTTCCCGCTCTGGGCAATCGGCCAGAAGCCGCTGCGGGCAAAGCGCTCCCGGTTGCACGGACGGGTGCAAAGGAAGAGGTGAAAATGGCCGCGCTCCAGCGCCGCATGTTCCACCTCTGCCAGCAGCCGCGCGCTGAGGTTCTCGCCGCGAAGCTGCTCGTTGACCGCCACGCACTTGATGACGTTGGCGGCAAGCCCTGCGCAACCCACCAGCTGCGGGCCTGACCAGGCTTCGACAAACAGCGTGATGTCGTTGTCCAGGCCAAGGCCGCTGTCTGCCAGCAGGTAACGGATCTGGCTTAAGCGTTCCGGATGCTTCGCCACGAGGGTGTGGCGAAAATCGATGGGTTGACTGTTCATGCCGCCTTACTCAGTGTGCCGCCGCAAGCCCGACGGCTGGCGCTTCCACGATCACGTTGCTCAGATGACCGATATGCTCGATCTCCACCTCAATGCGGTCGCCCTCTTTCATAAACAGCGGTGGGTTACGCTTTTTACCCACGCCGCCCGGGGATCCGGTGATGATCACATCGCCCGGGCTTAAGCGGGTAAAGGTGCTGATGTACTCAATCAGCTCCGCAACCTTGTGGATCATGCTGCTGGTGTTGTCTTCCTGCACCATGCGGCCGTTCAGCCAGGTGCGGATTGCAAGCCTGTGCGGATCCGGGATCTCGTCCGCCGTTGCCATCCACGGGCCGAACGCGCCGGTCTGACGCCAGTTTTTACCGGCGGTAAACCAGGTGTGCTGCCAGTCGCGGGCGGAGCCGTCCATATAGCAGCTGTAGCCCGCCACGTGGCGCAGGGCGTCATCACGGCTGATGTTCTCCCCGCCTTTACCGATGATCACCGCCAGCTCGCCTTCGTAGTCGAATTCGCTGGAGTGGCGCGGCTTCAGCACCGGCTCGTTGTGGCCGGTCTGTGAATCCGGGAAGCGGACAAACAGCGTTGGGGCCGGGTTGTGCTGGTCAAACTCCTTGCGCTTGTCGGCGTAGTTCATGCCCACGCAGAGGATTTTTTCCGGCTGCTCAATCACCGGTAAGAAGGTGATGGCGCTCATCGGCACGTCCACAGCATCGTTCAGGTAGGGGGTGGCCTGTGCCAGCCCGTTGCCCTGCAGCAGCGCTTTGAGGTCACTGTAGCGGTCGCCCAGACGGCGGCCTAAATCAATCACGCCGTCGACCTGGACGATGCCGTAGCTGCGTTTTCCCTGGTATAAAAAGCTTGCGAGTTTCATTGTTCTTTCCTGAAAACTTAAACGAGGAAGTTGCCCAGAATCAGCAGTGAGACAGAGACGTTAATCGCGCCGCCGATACGGGTAGCAATCTGGGCGAACGGCATCAGGCTCATGCGGTTGCCTGCGGTCAGGATCGCCACGTCGCCGGTACCGCCCTGGCCGCTCTGGCAGCAGGAGACGATGGCGACATCAATCGGGTGCATACCAATCTTTTTGCCGACGAAGAAGCCGGTGGCGACCAGTGCAGAAACGGTGCTGACAATCACCAGCAGGTTGCTGACGGTGAACGCCGCCACCAGTTCATGCCACGGGGTGATGGCCACGCCAACGGCGAAGAGGATCGGGTAGGTCACAGAAGTCTGGAAGAATTTGTACACCACCTGAGAACCTTCCAGCAGGCGTGGAGAGGCGCCGTTGCAGAGCTTAACCAGCACCGCCATAAACAGCATGCCGACCGGAGCAGGCAGGCCAATCAGCTTGTGGCCGAGCATGCCCAGCATGTAGAGCAGCACCGCCAGCAGCGCGCCAGAGGCGATAGTGGTCACATCCGCTTTGCCGGAGAACGCAGGCTGAGAGACGGTGGTATCGGCATTGGCGCGGTTAGGCATCAGCTGGCCTTCACCGGTCAGGTGCGGGAAGCGTTTACCGAGCTGGTTCAGGCAGCCGGAGATGATGATCGCCGTCAGACCGCCGAGCATCACCATCGGCAGCACGCGGCCGAGCGCCACGCCCTGGTCCATGTGCAGTAAAGTGGCATAGCCGATGGAAAGCGGGATCGCCCCTTCCCCGACGCCGCCCGCCATAATAGGCAGAATGATAAAGAAGAAGATCTGGAACGGCTCAAGACCCAGCGCCAGGCCGACGCCCATCCCCACCAGCATGCCGACGATTTCGCCGCACAGCATCGGGAAGAAGATGCGCAGGAAGCCCTGAATCAGCACCGTGCGGTTCATGCTCATGATGCTGCCGACAATAATGCAGCAGATATAGAGATAGAGAATGTTGGTGGATTTGTAGAACTTGGTGGTGGACTCAACCACCACGTCCGGCAGCAGGCCGTAATAGACCAGCGCGGAAGGGATAAAGGTGGCGCAAATCGCCGCCGCACCGAGCTTGCCGACAATCGGCAGGCGTTTGCCAAACTCGCCGCAGGCAAAGCCAAAGAAGGCCAGCGTTGCCACCATCACCACGATATCGCTCGGCAGTTTTCCGCCCAGGCAATCAATCGCGATCAGCGCGCCCGCCAGAACGAACAGCGGCAGAGGAATAATCCCGATTTTCCAGGTATCCATAATATGCCACCAGCGCTCTTTGAGCGAAGGTCGCTGAATTTCAATCGGGTCGTGGGTAACAGAGAAAGAATCGTCAGTTGTGCTCATAATAAGCCCCTTGGTTATTTTGTGCGTTCAGCTTAGAGTCACAAAGGCTTACTTTATGTGAGGAATGGCATATTAAAAGCGAAGTTTTAATGGCAGCTATGGTTTTAATGGTTTCTTTTATTTAATGTGATTTATACCTTATTTATTAGCGTGGTTTTTATGGTTTCTTTTACGAATTGAACAAACAAATAACATTTGTTCATGCAGCCAGAGGCACGCCAGACTTTAGGATAACGCTTTTACAGCGCCCGCTGTGCAAGGGATCACAAGTTTTCGGCAAAGCGGACGTCCGCGCGAAAAAAGATGATATATTGGCGATCTTTGCTGCTACCTCGCGTGATAGTTATGAAAGTCTCTTTCCAGATCAAGTTGTTTATTTCGCTGGTTGCCTTTTTCTCAGTACTTTTTGCGTTACTGGGCGGATATTATTATGCCGACGTCGGGAAACAGCTATATCAGGAAATGAGTACGCGAGCCAAAATACAGGCTGAGGAGATTGCGCTTATTCCGACATTGCGTAATGAAGTTGAACAAAAAAATATCAGCGCCATCCATGATTTTATGCAGAAGATTTCTGCGCACAGTGACGCCAGCTTTATTGTGATTGGTGATAATAAGGGTCAGCATCTTTTTCACTCCGTCTTTGCCGACAGAGTGGGCACAACCCTGGTTGGCGGAGACAACGAAGCCGTATTGCAGGGTAAAAGCACCACCACCATTCGCAAAGGCGGGTTGGGTATTTCGCTGCGCAGTAAGGCCCCCATCTTCAACGCTGCCGGACAGGTGGTCGGCATTGTTTCGGTCGGCTATCTCACCAGCTACCTGGACACCATTACCGTCAGTAAGGTGGTCAATATCCTGATTGCCGCCGTGCTGCTGCTAATCGCTCTCTTTATCTTCTCCTGGTTCTTTACCCGCAGCATCAAGAAGCAGATCTTCTCTCTTGAGCCGCGAGAAATCGGGTTGCTGGTGCGCCAGCAGAAGGCGCTAATGGAGTCTATTTATGAAGGGGTGATTGCCATTGACGATCGGCGGCGGATTGAGGTGATCAACCAGGCGGCGCGCAAGCTGCTGGGTCTGAGCCAGCCGGCCCGGGAGCTGCGCGGGCAGCTGATAAGCCAGGTTATCGATCCGGTCCCGTTCTTCGACACGCAGACGATGCTGGCGAAAGATACCCATGACGAGATTTGCCGTTTTAACGATCTCACGGTAATTGCCAGCCGGGTGCACATCATGCTTGAGGGGTCGCTGCAGGGGTGGGTGATCACCTTCCGCGATCGCAACGAAATCGACTCGCTGAGCGCCCAGCTCAGCCAGGTAAAACGCTATGTCGATAACCTGCGTATTATGCGCCATGAGCAGTTAAACCGAATGACCACGCTCTCCGGCCTGCTGCATATGGGCCGCTATGAGGAAGCCATTGGCTACATTCAGGCGCAGTCGGAGCATGCCCAGGAGCTGCTGGACTTTATCTCTTCGCGCTTCAGCTCTCCGACCCTGTGCGGCCTGCTGCTGGGGAAAGCCGCCCGTGCGCGGGAGAAAGGCGTCGAGCTGTGCTTCGACCCGGCCTGTCAGCTGGACAAACCGTTCCTGCCGCTGGGGGAACAAGAGCTGATTTCAATTATTGGCAACCTGCTGGATAACGCCATCGAAGCGACACAGCGATCGCCGCTTCCCCATGCGCCGGTAGAAGTGCTGATAAAACTCAGCGACCAGGAGCTGATTATTGAAGTCGCCGACCAGGGCGTTGGCATTACACCGGAGATCCGTGACCGGATCTTTGAACGCGGCATCACCACCAAAACACGCGGCGATCATGGGATTGGCCTGTATCTGATCGAAAGCTATGTCACACAGGCTGGCGGCGCGATAGAAGTTGCCGATAATACCCCGCGCGGCGCCATTTTCTCCTTGTTTATCCCGGCCACGGGAACCGCCCGGCAACTGGAAGACACCGACTATGCAACATGAACTTATCGACGTACTGATTGTTGAAGACGAGAACGAACTGGCGCAACTGCACGCGGAGCTGATAAGCAAACATCCGCGACTGAGGCTGGTGGGCATTGCCTCGTCGCTGGCTGCGGCTCAGGCAGAACTTGCAAACAAACAGCCGCAGCTGGTGCTGCTGGATAACTATCTGCCAGACGGCAAAGGGATCTCGCTGATCAATAACCCCATGCTGGCCCGCGCCAACTGCTCGGTGATTTTTATTACCGCCGCCAGCGATATGGACACCTGCAGCCAGGCGATCCGCAACGGCGCGTTCGACTACATCCTCAAACCCGTCTCCTGGAAGCGGCTCAGCCAGTCGCTGGAGCGGTTTGTGCAGTTTGCCGAACAGCAGCGGGTCTGGAAGATTGTCGACCAGCAGAACGTGGATTCGCTGTATCAGCTACAGGCGAAAAACTACCGCCAGGACAACGGCAGCAAGGGTATTGAGGAGAATACGCTGGCGCGGGTGCAGTCGCTGTTTAACGACAAGGCAACCCACTGCTTTACCGTGGATGAGGTGGTGAGCGAAACGGGATTAAGCAAAACCACCACCCGGCGCTATCTGGAACACTGCGTGGAGGCGGGTTTTCTGACGGTGGAGATGCTGTACGGTAAGATTGGGCATCCGAGGAGGATGTACCGCCGCGCGGAAGCCTGACGCACTATTGTAGGCCCGGTAAGCTTGCGCCACCGGGCAAATCGCCGGGTGGCGCTAACGCTTACCCGGCCTACGTTCGAGGTAGGGTCTACTTTAAAACATACCCATACAGCCGCTTGATCCCGTCAGCATCCTTCTCGCTGTAAACCCCCTGCAGCTCCGGCGAGAAGCCCGGCAGCAGGTTGATCCCTTCCTCCAGCGCCAGGAAGTAACGCTGCACCGCCCCGCCCCAGACTTCACCCGGCACCACGCACAGCACGCCCGGCGGATAGGGCAGCGCTCCTTCGGCCGCAATTCGCCCTTCGGCATCCCGTATGCGAACCAGCTCCACCTCTCCGCGAATATACGCCTGATTGGCATCCTGCGGGTTCATCACCACCTCCGGCAGGCTCTCCTTGCGGAACATCGCCTTCTGCAGATCCTTGACGTCAAAGCTGACGTAGAGATCGTGCATCTCCTGGCACAGCTGGCGAAGGGTGTAATCCCGGTAGCGCACCGGGTATTTCTGGAAGATCGTCGGCAGCACGTCCGCCAGCGGCGTGTCGTCTTCAATATGCTGTTCAAACTGGCCCAGCATCGCCACCAGCTGCGCCAGCTTCTCGCTGCTTTCGGCAGGCGTCAGCAGGAACAGGATCGAGTTGAGGTCGCATTTCTCCGGCACGATGCCGTTTTCGCGCAGGTAGTGCGCCAGAATCGTCGCCGGGATCCCGAAATCGGTGTACTCCCCGGTTTCGGCATCGATACCCGGCGTGGTCAGCAGCAGCTTGCACGGGTCGACAAAGTACTGCTCATGAGCATAGCCCTCAAACCCGTGCCATTTGGCCCCCGGCTCAAAGCTGAAGAAGCGCAGCTCGCTGGCGATGGCGTGCGTCGGATGATCCTGCCACGGCCGCCCCGCCACCACCGGTGGGATAAACGGTTTGATCATATGACAGTTGGCAATGATCGCCTTACGCGCCTCAATCCCCAGCTCAACGCACTCGGCCCACAGCCTGCGCCCGCTTTCCCCTTCGTGGATCTTGGCATTCACATCCAGCGCGGCGAACAGCGGGTAAAACGGGCTGGTGGAGGCATGCAGCATAAAGGCGTTGTTCAGCCGCTTGTGCGGGCAGAAACGCGCCTGGCCGCGGATGTGGTTATCCTTTTTATGGATCTGCGACGTTTGTGAGAAACCGGCCTGCTGTTTGTGCACCGACTGGGTCACAAAAATGCCCGGATCGTTCTCGTTCAGCTCCAGCAACAGCGGGGACGTTTCCGCCATCATGGGAATAAATTGCTCGTAGCCCACCCATGCTGAGTCAAAGAGGATGTAGTCGCACAGATGACCGATCTTATCGATCACCTGACGGGCGTTGTAGATCGTCCCGTCGTAGGTGCCGAGCTGAATGATCGCCAGACGGAACGGACGCGCCTCGTCGGCTTTCTCCGGCGCCGCCTCGCGGATCAGGTCCCGCAGATACGCATCATCAAAGCAGTGCTCGTCAATCCCGCCAATAAAGCCAAACGGGTTACGCGCGGCCTCCAGATAAACCGGCGTGGCGCCCGCCTGGATCAGCGCCCCGTGGTGGTTAGATTTATGGTTGTTGCGGTCGAACAGCACCAGATCGCCGCGGGTGAGCAGCGCGTTGGTCACTACCTTGTTGGCCGCCGACGTTCCGTTCAGCACGAAATAGGTTTTATCAGCGTTGAACACTTTCGCCGCGAACTTTTGCGCATGCTTGGCGGACCCTTCGTGGATCAGCAGATCGCCCAGCTTCACGTCGGCATTACACATGTCGGCGCGAAACACGTTCTCACCGAAGAAATCATAGAACTGCCGCCCTGCCGGGTGTTTTTTGAAAAAGGCGCCGTGCTGGTGTCCCGGGCAGGCGAAAGTGCTGTTGCCCATCTCCACATACTGGCTCAGAGTGTCGAAAAACGGCGGCAGCAGGTTCTCTTCGTAACGGCTGGCAGCGGTCTCCAGTTCCAGAAACTCCTGAGCTTTACCCGATATAACCGCGGTGGCGCAGTCGGGTACGTCCGTTGCCTCCTGAGAGAAAATAAACACCGGTAGCTGAAAGCCCGTACGTTTCAGCAGTGCAAGAATGCCGCTGCGACTTTCAGCTGGTGTGATGACGACGGCCGCCACATCGGTAAAATCAGTGCTGTCCAGCATCACCTTTTCGCGGTGCGTAGACACAGTGGAGACCAGCTCGCGGCTGACGGCAATTTTCATGGTTTTCATAGGCGCAGTTACCCTCACCGAGCGGTGAGACAGGGAGGAGAAAATTCGCGCAATAATGTCACCTTTTATTTTGAGGTGCAAGAAGGAATCAGTATGCACGAAACCACCCAAAGCTAAGGCTCGCGCAGGCCTGACGTGCCATAATAATGCAATATCAATGATTAAATAACAGGAGTTAACTTTGGTTATCGGGCCATTTATCAACGCAGGCGCCGTATTGCTGGGCGGCGTACTCGGCGCCGTGCTGAGCCAGCGGTTGCCGGAGCGGATTCGCACCTCCATGCCCTCGATATTCGGCCTGGCATCGTTAGGGATCGGTATTCTTTTAGTCATCAAATGCGCCAACCTGCCGGTGATGGTGCTGGCCACCCTGCTCGGCGCGCTGATTGGCGAGTTCTGCTATCTGGAAAAAGGCATTAACGGCGCGGTGAGTAAAGCCAAAAACCTGATTGCCCGACCGGGCGGCAAGGCGAAACACGGCACGCACGAGACGTTTATTCAGAACTATGTCGCCATCATTATTCTGTTTTGCGCCAGCGGCACCGGGATTTTCGGTTCGATGCAGGAAGGGATGACGGGCGACCCGAGCATTTTGATTGCAAAAGCGTTTCTTGATTTCTTCACCGCCACTATTTTTGCCACCACGCTCGGCATTGCCGTGGCGGCGATTTGCGTCCCGATGCTGCTGATCCAGCTGGCACTGGCTACCTGCGCCACGTTAATTCTCCCGCTCACTACGCCGGCGATGATGGCAGACTTTACCGCCGTCGGCGGCCTGCTGCTGCTGGCTACCGGGCTGCGCATCTGTGGGATTAAGATGTTTGCCGTGGTGAACATGCTGCCCGCACTGCTGCTCGCCATGCCGCTCTCCGCGCTCTGGACGCATTTTTTCGCTTAAGGATGCGGCGAAATGGTGAGAGATTGCGCAGTCTGTAACGAAAACAACATTTTTCGTTGACGCCACCGGGCAGATCGGGTTTAATGCGCCCCGTTGCCCGGATAGCTCAGTCGGTAGAGCAGGGGATTGAAAATCCCCGTGTCCTTGGTTCGATTCCGAGTCCGGGCACCACTTCTTCAGAAAACCCGCCCTCGTGGCGGGTTTTTGCTTTTGCGCTAGTCCAGTCCTTCAATGCCTCCTCTCTTTTATTGTTAGACAACGCGGTGCTTTTAGCGCGTCGGCGTAATATTCCACGACTTCATACAGCAAATCGCTGGCAGCAGGCTGACGCAGAAAAGAACGTATCGTGTTAAATCTCAGGTCTCCGTCGCAATGTTCTGCGACCTGATGTTTGCAGAGGTATGCATCGATAACGGATCAACCGTCCTAATAGCAGGCGCTTCTTTCAGGTTGCAAAGCGTTGGACGCTGTCAATGACAGCATGGAGCAGGAGGAAGACTATGCCAGTGCCAATGGTACAGAAAGGAAAAACTTTTTTGCGTTAACAAGGATTTTTACGAGCCTGGACTGGCGCGCTTCGCTTATCTTCCCCCTATTTTCTGGCATCAAAGCCATCAGAAGCTCGGGAGAGACTTCAGGCTTACGGTAACGGAAGGACCAGATAAAGCATTAAACCGCGCTATACCCCTGCTTTGGGTCATTCTTATACTGCGGAAACGCCAGTTTAAGCTCCCCTTTCTCAACCAGCGGTTTTAAGTACTGCTGACGCAGCGCGTTAGGGTTACGACAAAGGATCTGCCCCAGCGCAGCAACGGAAATATACTGCCCCTGGCACACATTCAGGATCACACTCTTCATCAGCTCTTTATCCCCCAGACGCAGCCTTTCACGCGGAACCACGGCTAAAGTAAACAGCGAATCCCGGAAATCCTCGGTGAGCTTGTCAACATCATCAATATAGGGTCTGTCCATAAAGCGGTTAAGCAAACGCCCATACTCATCCCGCGACGTGGGTTGGTCGCCCCCGGTGTTATAAGTGAAGTTTTCCTCGTTATGTGTGGACCTCTGCTCGTTATATGTGGAGCTCCCCTCGTTATGTGTGGACCTCTGCTCGTTATATGCGGAGTGCCCCTCGTTATGTGTGGAGCTCGCAACCGTACCTAACGAGAAAACCTCATCCGGCGTCATGACCGATACGCCGGGCAAGGTGTAATATTTGCTTTTCTGCTCCCCCCCAGCGACCAGAAAACCTTTACTTTCCAGACGTGGAAGCGTCAACGTGACTTCGCGGGAATGACGGGTTGTTAACTGGCAGGCGCGTTCATGATTGACCCAGCCTTCAATCGCCGCTGTTGCAATAATCACCTGTTCAAAATCATCAAGCTGATCGAAGGTTTCACTAAACCGCTGATGCAAATCATCCAGAACATGCTGCGGGATCAGGCTAGCCGTAGAAAGCTCTAATAGCGTCTGGGCTGGAAATGTTTTTTCCCAAAGTTTGGGAGTTCGCCAGTTAGCCGATTTCCAACCACTGAAGATCTTTGGCATCCCTGAACCTGCTTTCTCACCCAGACCAATCAGCAAAAACATCTGATGTAGCAATCTGTTGCGGCAATCACTGACGCCGCCCGCGATCACCTCCTCCAGCGGCAGACGCATCAAGCCGGGATTACGAAAGCCAAACATGTCGGGACGTTTGACAATAAGAATAGAAACCCGATCGGTAAAATCAGCATGTACCAGCGTGTTGACCAGCGCTTCACGCAGTGCGATATGTACTGGCGTATCCGTTCTGCGCTGCCCCTCTTCAAGCATAAAGGGGACTTTAAGATCGGCGACCAGCTTTTGGTATACCTTGCGATAAAAATCAAACAAGTTCCCTGACCACGTACCGTCCGGACATACCCGATCCACCCAACGCAGCTCCGTTTTAGCTTCGGGGCGTTCCTGGTAATCCACCATGTAGTTAGGCGCTGCGGCAATAATCGCATCCCATTTACCAAACATGAGAACGCCAGCTAGCGTTATGCCCTCTTTTCCGGTTTCCCTGTCTTTACGCCATCCACCAACCATTTTAAATAGTTCAAACGGCTCACAGGCCAGATAAGGATGCTGCGGGTTATTTGCTGATAGCAGATTGCGATAGACTTTCAGACTGTCCAGATCGATATCGTCCTGAAAAGTGTAGTGCTCAGAAAGCACTTCATTATCGCGGCTGTCGTGGATCTGCTCTGCAAGCATCCGCTTGACGGTCATATCATCACAAACGCGATCGCCTTCGTGCAGACGTTGATAGGTGTTACCAAATGGGGATTTTTTCAGGTGAACCGGCTTTTGTTTGCGCATCGCCTGTGGAATATGGATCGCCAGAACGTCCGTTCCATGCAAAGAGACCTGTTGCACATCGTTTTCTGATTTCAGCACATTCGCACTGACCCGATCGCGATCGTTTAACTGATTAAACAGATCGGTCTTAATCTTTTCGGGATCAACAATACCCACTGGTGTAAATTTTCCAGCCTGTTCTTTTACACCGAGAACTACCCAACCACCCCGACCATTTGCCATTGCGGAATAGGTGGGCCAGAAGTCTTTCGGTAACTCACCTTTGCCGTCTTTCCCCCCTGCCAGCTTGAACTCTACCTGTTCCGACTCGACAAGGGTTTGCAGATCTATAATGTCTTTTATTTGCAAAGGCATAGAGGTTCCTCTGGCTGAAAAATATTCGGCTTTATCATACCGCATCTACCGAATATCCGGTAGGTTGATAAGGGTACTGACGGATCCTTCAGCCTTATTTATAATCCTTTCTGCCACATGAGCAGCGCCTCTTCAACTCTCCCCTTAGGCAAAAATTCCTGCTCCAGTCGACCACGCGGTAAGCAAGTTAAGTAGCGATAAAAATCGGCCTCTTCATTTAGCAAGCCATCGGGTATTGCTTCCTGTGCTTTTACCGGTTCAGAAACGGCGCTGTGGCTGGCGTATTGCTCAAACAACTCACGATTCATGAGCAGAACATCAAGCGTAGGACGACAGCACCTGGCTCTCGCCAGCATCAGTAGCCCCCAACTGTCCATGTCCCCCCAATAAGCCACGCGTTTTTCATTCAGAACAGAGCTGGATAACCATTGCACGTCAAGGCCGCACCCTAAGATCGCGATAGTATCAGGTAACGCTGGAAGTTGATGCAGGCACTGTTCATTTTCAATCACCAGCACACGCGACGCGGGCAATGTCGTTTCCGCCAGTTCCGCCGTCGTCACCCGGCATTTTTTAAAAGGGAGCAATCCGGGCGATAATGGCACAACCAAAACCCAGTGGCTGGACTCATCAAAAGCATCAAGAAAGGTGGTTAACCCCTGCTCGCTGGCTTCGCCGGAAAAACGCACGTCCAGCAGTCGGGTTAATAATGAAATATTATTCTCAATAAATTTGGTATCTACCCCTTGCCCGGAAAGCAGTCTTAGCGGCAGCCCTTTTGCGCAGCCCGGTTCTAATCTGCTGGCCAGCCTGGCAGCGCTAATGATGTCCTGCGAGCCTTTGTTCCGCCAGAGCGAACGATGGCTGACCAACAGCGGATGAAAAATGGGAGCAACCTGCTCAATAATTCCCTCCAGCATGCGAAATTCCCGGCTTACCGTCGCATCTGCCGCTGCGTTGATCCAGTCAGAAGGGCCATTCATGATCCAGCGCAACGGCATTGATACCGGTCCGTCGCTCGCCCGATAACTTACCTCTTCCCATTCCACACGCCCAACCGCGACTTGCCGCCATAACTGCACGTGTTGTAAAACGCGCTGAGGCTGCTCTGCGAATATTTTCGCGGGAGGTTTGCCAATGGACAGACAGAGCGGCCAGTTACCGGGTGGAAGTAAACGCTCAGCCCGGAGCTTTGCATTATCCCACTGCCGGGCAAGCTTTATACGCAGTTCATCAGGAGAATACACTTACGCGTCCTCCCGTCGTCGGGAGTGTTGTTCAAGCTCTTCCCAGCTCAGCGAAGCCATATTTGAATCCTGACCGCGCCGGTGGACGACAATCGCCGACCGGGTATGGTCACGCAGCAGGCGCATTTCCTTATTGGGGGTGATAAATACGGCATGTAAGCCAAATTCTCTAAGCGCGGCAATGATCCTGCCCGCCACAGCATGAGAGCTGCGGGAGAAAGCTTCATCAAGGACAATGGTGCCGAAAAGCGGATAACGGCTCCCCGCAGGACAAAGCGCATAGCTGAGTGATGCGGTCAACACGTAAGACGCGATAATCTCTTTTTCTCCACCGCTGCCGCCCTGCGATCCAGTACGCGACTCAATCACGCTTTTGCTCTGGCGATCCATCACCGACACGGCGAACTCCAGACGGAAACGGGGATCCAGCAGCGCCTTCGCCCCCAGGGTACGATTTCGTTCACAGGCATCCCGCAGTTGCGCCACCAGCACCTGCAAAGCCTTATAATGGCTCTCGCCGTTATCATCAACAAACCGGGCGGCATTCAGCTGACGCTGTGCTTTTTCAAGCGTGCGCAGGCTTTCATGAACAACTTTTTTGGTATCCAGACGCAGGTAGCGACCCGGCTGAAAATCGACCCTGAACATGGTTTCATTGAGTTCGTTGAGGCGTTCCTCAATCACCAGCACCTCATGATCGATGTGGCTGAGCAGTTGTGTTACCCCGTCGTCAGATGAGCGATTCAGATAATCAAGGAAACGGTTGAGCTTTTCCGGCAGGGCTTCTTCAGTCAGTTCCTTCAAACGTTGTAAAAAGACAGGAATATCGCCCAAATCAGCCCCTGCCTCCACGAGCGCCCCGGTATCCACTCTTTTGGCTTCAGACATACGTTTGGTCAACTCAAGGCTCAGTCGGTGCAGTTCACCTTTAACAGCCTCAATGTCTTGCTGAATACCCCGCTCATGTTGACGTTCCAGATCCCGAATGTCGGGCAGTTGCTCCAGAGCAACCGTCGGAAAATGTGACGCGCACAATTCTTGCTCTTCATCCCGCATACCTTGTTGCGCGGTTTGCTGAACCTTACGTTCTGCAGTCCGGGCAAAGGTGAGCTCCGTATCCAGCCCGTTAGTGACTTTATTGGCGGCTCTGAGTTGCTTATCAAGTTCAAATTCAGCAGCTTGAGCCTCATCAAGCTTTGCTTTCGCTACACTGGCGTCAGAATCAGGGCGGAGCAGATTCTCCAGCCGCGCCTTAAGCGCATCCAGCTGGTTCTTTGCGCCGGGAACATCGATGCTATCGTAAGCAATTTGTTGTATTTTTTGGAATAAAATGGCCTGGTTTTGCAAAAGCCCCACCTCGCCTTTCGCAAATTCAAATGCCTCGTTTGAAGCTTTAAGCCGCTCCTGGAGCACGGCAATTTCTTTGGCAAGGAAGTTCAGTCGATCGCGGTTATCGAATCCCGTTAGCCAATCCTCATCAAGGCGTTTCTGATCCTGCTTGTCATAGAAACGTTGTTTACCAGACATTAATCCCTGTACCGTCATAGCGTGAGGTGTGTCACGCAGTTGTTCAGGGCTGTCAACACAATGCCTGTCGCTTTCGGCCAATAATACTTTGACGGCCTCTCGCCAAGGATGATCTTTCCACAACAGCTTGCGGGTAAAACCATCATCAAAAAATCTGGCTGGAAAGTGCGGTAATTTGACCTCCAGTAGCCGTACATGCAGATGATTGTTACGCTGGTTTACCCAGCGCAGCGCTTCCTGTAAAGATTCAGGCGCAACCAGAATACGCAGCCTGTTACTCCCGACCGCGCGCTCAATCGCACCGCGCCATTGCGCCTCTTCCGGTTTAACCTGTATCAGCTCAGCGACGAAGGGCAATTCAGATTCATCGACGTTTAGCGCTTTTGCCAGTTCGCTGCGAAACGCCTGATAATGTGCGGGAAGGTTAGAGTCCGGACGACGCGCGATTTCTGCGCGTTCAGTTTCCCGTTCACGCAGTTCAACGGTGATGCTATGGCTGAGTGCACCCTTTTGATACGTCTCTTCTTGCTTCAGCTTTATATCATCAGCAAGCTTTTCACATCTGATCCCGGCGTGATGCTTATTCACCTCCAGCTGTCGCTGACTCAGGTCAGGCGGTAATTCAAGATTACGGGTCAGCTGTTGATACTGGCGTGCCAGAATCTCCCGGCTGCTGAACGTTTTTTGCCATTCATTGATACGCTCGTTCAGTTCATCAATATTGGCGCCGCCTACCTGGAGATAGCGCTGCAAGCAGTCAGTAACCACTCTTTTCTGCAACTCTAGTCGTGACTGGATTTGTTCTTCACCGGTCTGCGCCTCACCAAGCTCGGCTTCAAGAAGGCTGATCTTCTCACGCCACAGCTGGCTCGCCTGTCGTGCAAACCAGATGGGTAATAGTGATTCCAGCATCTGCCCGTCTGCAAGGATGCGTTCTTGCTTCTGGTACTTATCCCAACTCAGGGCGACAGGTTGCAATGACTGCTGCTGTTTACGCGCCGTTTCCAGTTCCTGATGGATTTCTGTCAGGCCATCAAAACTATTGGCGACTTCCGTCGCGCGATCAAAGGCGGAGTGATCGTCCAGTACCAGCTCGCGAAAAATCTCATCAATACTGTTGAGTTGTTTCAACCCTGCCGCCCGATTTAACAGCGTAAATGCGTTTTCCCCCACTTCGAAGAAGTCCCGCAGGCGCGCCAGGTACTGCTTTTTATTCGGGTATGTCCAGATCCCGATCGCTTCTTTTTCCATTTGCCGGAGCAAACGTGTGCCGCCTTCATGATAAACGTTCAGCCAATGCTCCAGCGTCTGCTCGGAGCTATCGCTGAAAAGCCAAAGCCTTTTCATATCCGTCACGCTGGAACTGGTAGCATCAAACCACAACAGCGCGCCCAGACGTACCTGCTGCCCTTCACGCTCCAGCGTAGCAGCAATACCAGTCACAGTTTTTCCCGGTCTGGCAATGTGCGATTGACCCTCTCCGCCATCGCCTGGTCCGGAGACACCACGGACGTAAGAGATAAGATCCCTGTCGCTTTCATGCCCCCCGGTTGAGGCCAGGTTGTAGCGGGGATTGGCGCAGAGTAGCGTCATTAAGGCATCGACAAGCGTCGTTTTTCCACTCCCGGTTGGGCCAATAACGGCAGTACCTTCCTGATGGATTACTGCCTGATGCAATCCATGAAAACCGCCCCAGTTGAATAACTCGATACGAGTAAGAATAAAAGATTCCTTTCCAGCCAGACGCGCTATTTGATTCATACGTCCTCCTCACTACTTCCGTTTTCTGACGAATCATCTATGGAGGTTTGTTGAGCAATTTGTTCCCTCAGCCATGCCAGTAATGCCTGAAGATTCATCGGGTCCGCAAGATGAGCAATAATCGGACGAATCACGATCCGCTCATGCGCATCCGGCGACGTGACCAGCCCATGCCCCTTTAATTGATCCAGCAAGGTAAGCAACCGGGTGCGTTCTTTTGATTCACTCCCCGGATCGCCAAGGTAAATCTGGAGCTGAGGGAGGAGATCGTCTATAGCAATCTGTGCCTGGCTGGCGCCCGTTCCACTTTCCTGCTCCCAGGCAACAAAATGCTGGCGTAGTATGGCAACTAACAACGACTGTTCAAGGTTAAGTCGCTGCCGTCTCACCAGAGGGTGGGACCATTCATCCTGCTCCGGCGTTTCGTCAAGCCTGACTTTGACATACAGCAGGCCGCGGATCTCATCAATGCCAATATCCAGATCGAGAGGTTCAAGAATGCGAATCACCTCTTCAGGATGGGTCAGTACAACGCGGTACAGATTAGGTTTACTGACCTCTTCCAGCAGGCCGTATTTGAGCAATTCCTGAGTCGCTTCGCGTATTTTTTTCAGCGTTCGCATTTCGCTACTGATTGTACATTCTTCAACCAACTCATCAGTAATTTCTTCGTCCGATGTTTCTGGTTCACTAACTGTATTTGCAGCAACGCTTCGGCTAATCAGTTTGTCAAAAAATCCCGCCATGCCTGTTACTCCCAATCAATATCCATTAATGCCTGGCTTTCCAGACCGGTAGTGGGCAGATTAAATCGCCAGCGACGACCTTCCCCATCACTCAGTTCAGCAAATTCGCGATGTGAATCAATAACCTCAATGCCCGCTTCTCTCGCCATGCCAATCCAGACGGTAAACGTTTCAAGATCGTGAACCGGGGGCAACAGCGCCGCCAATTCAGCCAGGCCAATGGGGCGATTTTCTTTTGCCAGAAGCAGCAGCGTCTGCTGAATCAACGCCTCACGATCGAGGCCGTTGAAAGCGTCCCAAAAATCATCACCAATCTGCGTTAAATCCGCCGCATGATTACTGAGATCCAACGTTTGTTCCGCTTCATCATCCACCTCTTTAAACCGTAAACGTTCAATCGCAGGGACGCCCGTTACCGCTACGCCAACAGCAGGAAGCGGAACCTCTTGTTTGCGAACAGTCTGGCGCTGCCAGTCGAGTTTTAACGCCTGATTTAGAAATTCGTTAAGCAGATGACCAACACGGTGATGTTCAGCAGCAAGCCCGGTTTTCATAAAACCACGGACATCGCGCTCGCTTCGGGCGCGAGCCTGGAGAACGGTTTGCGATTCATCGACCAGGCGTTTTACCAGCCAGCGTAAATCATGACGCTGGAGACGGTTAAGCGCATCGGAAGCAGACGGATGGCTAAGGATCACACGTAGCCTTTCACTCATCGCCTTAAGTTCAGAGGATTGACGGAGTTGCTGCTGAAAACTGTCGAAAACTCTTCCTTCGGGAGTATTAAGCAACGCCTCCTGATCGTTGAGCAAACGTTCTACTATATCGCCGCGATGATACTGCTCACCAATAATGGATTGCCGAAGCGCACGGTCGGCCTCGCGCCAGGAGTCTTCAACACGACGAAAGTCAGCCCTCAGGCTGGAAGCTAAGTTGAAGACCTCTCGAATATGTTCAACCGCCTGATGCGTTTCCAGCACCTCAATATGCCCGGCTTCGGCTTCCTGTAATTCACGTTCCAGTTCGGCAATACGACGACGTAAGGTTGAAACCCGGTTTGCCGGATTAGGATTAAGCCGGGTTTCCAGGTTTTCAATTTCTCGCTGTACTGTGGACAGACGGGAAGCCGTAGAGGTCATGAAACGATTATCCAGCGACTCAACAAACGTAATCGCGACCTCAAGCGCATCGGTAGCAAATACACGGCCATCCCGTTCGACAATTAAACGACGTCTAATCCATTCCCGCAGTTCACGGCTGGCCTGAAGAGAGGGATTGTCCTGATTAATGTCATACTGTTCCTGACTCACGTGCTCAACAAGAATGCCGGTAAGAGACTGAATCGCTTCCTCAAGGGGGATACCATCATGTGATTTTTCGAAGAGCGTTTTCAGGCAGCTCAATACCAGCGGGGCACGGCGGGTGGCAAGAAGTATCCAGGCTGGATGCTGGTTTTTTGCTAAGATATATTTTTCCGTACGCTGCCTTATGTTTTCGTCCATGTAGCAGAGCCTTCTAAGGGTAGATTAGATTGCAAAGACCATGATAATTTGCCGCCACAGACTTTCTATCCAGCAACCAGACTTACTTACCATCTGATTTTTATCATATTATTTTCGAAAGCAACTCTTCCTGGTCTCCAGAAAAAATATCGGAATTTGCATACTACACGTTCAGCTTAACGTTTGGATTGATAATGTCCTGCGCGACTTTACAACGTACATTACAACAATGTTTAGCGGAAAAATGTGGAAATAATGCGGGTTCCCATAAAGAAAATAACTGTCTACTTCATAAAAAACCCGCCCTCGTGGCGGTTTTTTGCTTTTGTTCTCTCCCCACTCTAGGGATCGTTCCCACCTGCGTCCAGCAGTTTGTTTTTAAAGATAAACAAACACGCCTCATTAAAGTTCTCCGCCCCCAGCCGTTCCGAGAGCGCCGTCCGTTTGCGATAGAGGCTTTTCACCGACGTATTCAGCTCGCCTGCAATCTCCTCCATTGACATCCCTGCCCTCAGCAACCGCAACATGATCGTTTCATGTGTGCTCAGCCGTAAATTCAGCAGCCACTTCGTGGTCAGGCGTCGGCCCTTCATATTAAGCACCAGGTTAAACAGCGAGGCCATATCCGGCGCCGTCAGCGACGTATTCATAAACAGCTTCATACTGAGCAGATTCTCCTCGCGGTGACGCATATCAAGCATAACGCAGCAGATCGTTTTTCTCGTTCTGGCCGGATGGCGTATCAGGTAATCATATAAACGGAGCGGACAACGACTATCAATCAATACAGAATATTCATCTGCACCGTTATCAAATATGTTTCTGTCAATCGAATCGAGCAGGATAATATCCGGAAAAAATATCCGCATGCCCCTGACAAGGTAGCGATCCTGAGTCACTAACACTATTGAAGTTGCCACTAACCATCCCTTTTAGATTAAAGCAAGAACGATCCTGCGAAAAGAAGACCGCCTTCGTTTTATAGCGCCGTTATATTAACGATAAATGTATTCTGGCTTTGGACATCCCTCAATACACACATTGATGAGTAAGACTTCCTGTAGACTATCATTCAATGGCTGCCATTAATTATAAATAAAAAACAATCGCAGAAAAGTCACTTCTCTAAACATTAAGAATTTTTGTCATGAAACTTCCCAAACATGCACCAGAAAGTACTTTAATTGAGGCAGATATGCGTCATTAAAAATATATACAAAACTGTCACAATAAAAATAAAATCATTTTATTTCAGTTAGTTACGATTAAGACCTCAATTCAAAATAATCATTAAAACCTGCTCGCTCCAGAATTATCTCAAAACTACTCAGCCGCTTTTCAGCATATTTATCCGGCAACATATCAGGTGTACATTACCTCCCATCCAGTCTACTGAGATGAGGATCCATAATTACCTTTAAGTAAGTACCCCGTAACATCACTGCATTCAGATTTAATGTTCTCATTTATGGCCTTTTACGCTGAGCTTAAAGGCGGCCGTGTTATGCAATGGATTCATGATAAACAAATGGCAAATAGATATGGAAAGATCACTTAGCTTCAGTACATTATTCTTTTATCGCACCCCAACATTATTGTTTCTGTTATTACTCTTTCCTGTTCTGGTTCAGGCTACGGAATCCGTTTATGAACAACAGATTCAACAGGCGCGTAACGGTAATTACACGTCGTTTCTCGATTATCTTCAGCGTTATCAGCAGCAGCATGCCCTGACGCCTGAAAACGTCGCGGACTGGTTACAGGTGGCGGCCTGGGCAGGTCATGATGACGAGGTTATACAGGTCTGGCAGCGCTACAGCATTTATATGCCGCTGCCCGCCCGCGGCGTTGCGGCTGTCGCGCAATCCAGGCGAAATCAAAAGGCGTGGCAGCCAGCCCTGGCGCTCTGGGAAAAGGCGCGCAGCCTTGCGCCGGATAACGACGATTATCGTATCGGCTATATCAAAACCCTGGCCGATGCCCGCAAAGATACGCTTGCCCTGCAGGAAGCCCGGCGGCTGGTGGCGGAAAATCCCTCTCAGGCGCATCTTCAGACGCTGGCATATGTCTGGTTACGCCAGAGAAAAAGCTGGGATCGGCTCTTAGCAGACACGCGAGCGCTGAATATCGCACCTGAGAATAAAACGCTCCTCAGGGAGCTGATTGATGCACTAACGGATAACCGGGTCAATACCCCCGCGCTCCTTCTTTCACAAAAGGTGGCGCTGTCCCCCGCGGAGCGTCGTCGCCTTGAGCTGAATGCCGCAGCCGAAAGCGTTCGCCTTGCCGATGTACCTGGCCGAACAGAAAAGGAGCGCCTGCAGCTTGCGCAATCTGCGCTGAATCGTTACGGCGCGCTGCTTGCTCGCTGGCAACGCGAGCCGCAGGCGGCGGAAGACATCATCCTTGCGCGTATCGACCGGCTCGGCGCGCTGTACGCCCATGGTGATTACCCGCGGGTCATCAGCGAATATCAGGATCTGACGGCAGCCCAGCATCCGGTGCCGGGCTGGGCAATCGGCTGGGTGATCTCCGCGTATCTGCAGGAGAAAAACGCGGCTGCCGCCTTCGCGCTTCTGCAACGCTATCCGCAATACGCTTCCGACCCGCAGGATGAGGAGCACGCGCTTTTCTACGCCTGGCTGGATACGGGAGAGTATCCCTCCGCCCGCCGGTATGCAGAGCGCCAGACCCGCAACGTCCCCTGGACCCGCTACGATTTCGGCTCCCCTACCCCTCAGCCTAACGATCTGTGGCTTACCGGGCAGTCGCTCCGTTTTAACTATTTGCTGGCGACGAATGCCCTGCCGGAAGCCGAAAAGCTGGCGCACCATCTGGCGACAACGGCGCCGGGCAATCAGGGCTTACAGATTGACTACGCCACGCTGCTTCAGGCGCGGGGTCTGCCGCGCGCGGCCGAGCAAACGCTGAAAATGGCGGAGGCGCTGGAGCCCTCGAATCTGGAACTTGAGCAGCAGCAGGCTTACGTCGCCATGGATCTGCAGGAGTGGCGGCAGATGGATTTACTGGCCGACGACGTCATCACCCGCACGCCCGTCGATCGCAGCGCAAGGCGTCTGGACAGGCTACGCACCGTCCACCATATGTCCGAACTGCGCCTCAACGCGAGCAAGGGCTTGCACTCCGATAACCCCGTCAGCGGGACGCACGACCTCAACTGGGACGCCACGCTCTATGGCCCGCCCGTAGCGGATAACTGGCGGCTGTTTGCCGGCACCCGCTATGCGCAGAGTAATTTCGAAGAAGGCAAAGGCACCAGCCGTCACCTGTTGGGCGGCGTCGAATGGCGACCACGCGACCTCCAGCTCGAAGCCGAGCTCTCCAGCAACCGCTATCACGGGGCAAACAAGCCGGGCGCTCGCCTCTCAACCTCGTACGTTCTGACGGATAACTGGCAGGTCAGCGGCAGCCTTGAACGCCTGTCGCGCACCACACCCCTGCGGGCGTTACGCAACGGGATCAGCGCCAACCGGGGTGAAGGCGGGGTGCGCTGGTATCAAAACGAGCGCCGTGAGTACCAGTTCAGCGCCGCCCTCAGCCGCTTCTCAGACCATAACCGCCGTCAGGAATACACCCTCACGGGTAAGGAGCGTCTCTGGCAGACCCCGTCCCTGACGCTGGATCTCGAACCAGGGATCGCCGCCAGTAAAAACAGCCTGCACGACACGCTCTATTACAACCCGGCGCGGGATCTCTCCGTGACGGCCGCCCTGTCCATCGACCATGAAATGTATCGCCATTACGACACCCTCTGGACCCAGCAGTTCGTGGCGGGTGGCGGCGGCTACTGGCAGAAAAATCAGTCCGCTGGCGCCATCACCCTGCTGGGTTACGGACAACGCGTTCAGTGGAACAACGTCATGGACACCGGCGTGATGCTGAACTGGGACAAGCGCCCTTACGACGGCAAACGCGAAAGCAACCTCTCCGTCACGTTTGATGCGACTTTACGCTTTTAAGGATGATGATGATGAACACACGTTTTTCCGTGAGCCTGATACTCATCGGCTGGCTCTGCCTCAGCGCGAGCGTCTGCGCGCAGGCATTTTCGTTTATTGCGCCCAACGCGCGGCCACAGCTGGAGGCGAGCAAACCCTGGCCGCAGAACCAGTTTCTGGTACTGGCCTACCACGACGTCGAAGACGATGCCGCCGATCAGCGCTACCTCTCCGTGCGTACCAGCGCGCTAAACGAGCAGATAAGCTGGCTGCTGCACAACGGCTATCACGTCATCAGCGTGCAGGACATTCTCGATGCCCATGACGGGAAAAAAACGCTGCCGCCCAAAGCCGTTCTGCTCAGCTTTGATGACGGCTATAGCAGTTTTTACACCCGCGTCTGGCCACTGCTTCAGGCGTGGAACGTTCCTGCGCTGTGGGCACCGGTGGGCAGCTGGGTGGATACGCCGGAAAATCAAAAAGTTAACTTCGGCGGTCTGATGACGCCCCGCGATCGCTTCGCGACGTGGGACATGGTGCGCGAGCTCAGCCAGTCCCCGCTGATTGAGATTGGATCGCATACCTGGGCCTCGCATTACGGCATTCCGGCCAACCCGCAGGGCAGCCGCGAACCGGCGATCGCCAATCGCTTTTATGATAAAGCCACGGGCCGCTATGAAACCGACCAACAGTTCAACCAGCGGATCGGCGATGACGTTCGTAAAGTGACTGAAAAAATCACGCAGGTGACGGGCAAGGCGCCGCGCGCCTGGGTCTGGCCCTACGGCGCTGCTAACGGTACGTCGCTTGCGATCGCCAGACAGCAGGGTTATCAGCTGGCCTTTACCCTTGAAGACGGGCTGGGGAACGTGCAGGAACTGGGGAACATCCCTCGTCTGCTGATCGCCGGTAATCCCTCCCTTAAGGCGTTTGCCAGTACGGTAAGCCAGGTTCAGGAGCGCGAGCCCGTGCGCGTCATGCACGTCGATCTCGACTACGTTTACGATCCCGATCCGGCCCAGCAGACCCAAAATATCAACAGGCTGATCCAGCGGGTCTACGACATGAAAATCAGCCATGTTTTCCTGCAGGCGTTTGCCGACCCGCAGGGCGACGGCAGGATCAAAGCGCTCTATTTTCCCAACCGTCGGCTACCGGTCCGGGCCGATCTCTTTAATTTTGTCTCCTGGCAGCTGCAAACCCGCGCGGGCGTGAAAGTCTTCGCGTGGATGCCGGTGCTCTCGTTCGATCTCGATCCTGCTCTGCCGCGCGTGCAGCGCCGGGATCGCCAGACAGGCCAGCTGAGCGAGGCCACCGAGCCCTATATCCGGCTCTCCCCGTGGAACCCGCAGGTGCGCCAGCAAGTGACGGACATCTATGAAGATCTGTCCCGCTATGCCAGCTTCAATGGGATTTTGTTCCATGACGATGCGGTGCTGACGGACGTGGACGATGCCGGGCAGGACACGACTCGCCAGAAGAGCCAACTGCTTATCGGGTTTACCCACGCCCTGAGCCTGGCGGTGAAGCATATCCGTGGCCCGCAGATAAAAACCGCGCGCAACATGTTCGCCTTACCCATTCTGCAACCCGAAAGCGAGGCGTGGTTCGCGCAGAATCTTGACGATTTTCTGGCGGAGTATGACTGGACGGTGCCGATGGCCATGCCGTTGATGGAGTCCGTCCCGGTAGACGAAAGCGATGCCTGGCTGACGCGTCTGGTTAAAGCGGTCGCCACGCGTCCCGGCGCACTCGATAAAACCATTTTCGAGCTGCAGGCCAGAGACTGGGATAAGCAACCGCCGCGCGCCGTTTCCGACAGCCAGCTGGCACAGTGGATGCGCGTGCTCCAGCTGAACGGCGTCAAAAACTACGGCTACTACCCCGATGATTTCATCAACAACCAACCTGATATCTCACGTATCAGGCCTGTATTTTCTTCGTACTGGTATCCTGACAATGACTGATCGCATTATCGCCTTTTCTATTTTATGTCTGGTATTCGGGTTGCCGTTAGGCGTGGCCGCCCTCTTTACCGGCGAGCTGATTCTGGATTTTGTGTTCTTCTGGCCGCTGTTCATGTCGGTGCTCTGGATAACCGGCGGCCTCTATTTCTGGTTTCAGCTTGAACGCCACTGGTCGTGGGATAAAGAGACGCCCGCGCCGACGCTCGCCGGTGAGCCGCTCATCTCCATTCTGATCCCCTGCTTTAACGAGGGACGAAATGCCCGGGAGACCATCAGCGCCGCGCTGGATCAGCGGTATGAAAATATAGAAGTTATCGCCATCAACGACGGCTCCTCTGACAACACGGCGGAGATATTGCAGGCTCTGGCGCAGGAGCAGCCGCGCCTGCGGGTGATTAACCTCGCGGAAAACCAGGGGAAGGCGCTGGCGCTCAAAGCCGGGGCAGCGGCGGCCCGGGGCGATCTGCTGGTCTGCATTGACGGTGACGCCCTGCTCGATCGCGATACGGCAGCGTATCTGGTGGCACCGCTGATTCAGTATCCCCACGTTGGGGCAGTCACCGGGAATCCGCGTATTCGCACGCGTTCCACGCTGATTGGTCGCATCCAGGTGGGCGAGTTCTCATCGATTATTGGGCTCATCAAACGGACGCAGCGGATCTATGGCCGGGTCTTTACCGTCTCGGGCGTCATCGCCGCCTTTCGCCGACAGGCGCTGGCGGACGTCGGGTACTGGAGCCCGGATATGATCACCGAAGACATCGACATCAGCTGGAAGCTCCAGCTGCGCCACTGGGATATCTTTTTCGAGCCGCGGGCGCTGTGCTGGATCCTGATGCCGGAGACGCTCAAGGGCCTGTGGAAACAGCGTCTGCGCTGGGCCCAGGGCGGCGCGGAGGTGTTTCTGGTCAACCTTCGCAGGATTGTGCGCTGGGAACATCACCGCATGTGGCCCCTGTTTCTTGAGTATGCCCTGTCAACGCTGTGGGCCTTCGCGTACGCGATGACGGTGCTGTTATTTATCCTCAGCCATATCGCCCCTGTTCCTGCCAGGCTGACCGTGGAGAGCCTCTTTCCACCGGAGTTTACCGGGCTGCTGCTGGGGGTGATGTGCCTCCTGCAGTTCCTGGTCAGTTTGTACATCGAGCGACGCTATGAACGGAAGGTGGCCAGCTCGCTTTTCTGGGTGATCTGGTTCCCGATGGTGTACTGGATGATTGGCCTGTTCACCACCCTCGTCGCATTTCCAAAAGTCATGCTTAAACGCCAGCGCGCCCGCGCGCGCTGGATCAGTCCGGACCGGGGAAAAGGAAGCATTCAATGAACGAAAATACCTTAATTCTGACCGAACATCGGCTGTTGCCACGTGTTTTCGATGCCGCGTTAACGCTGGTGGCGTGGGGAGGCTTTCTGTTTTTCCTGTATGCCCGGCTCTGGATGCAGCTCACCGATGAGAGCGACCACCGCTGGGGCGTCATTATTGCGTCCTTTAATACGGTGTTGATCTATTTACTGTTCGCCGCGCTCAATGGCTGGCTGCTGATTTTGTGGTATCAGTACAACCGCCGCCGCGCCCACGTGAGGCGGCGTCAGCCGGGCTATTTTCACCAGGAGGAGCTGGCCCGCAGCTTTAATGTCTCACCGCAGATCATCTCCGAGATGAGCCAGTACAACCTGCTGACGGTCTATCATGACCAGATTGGCCGCATCATCGATCTGAAGATCAGCGAGCAGCTGGAAGAGGAAGAACAGTAACGAAAAGCCCCCGCAGAATGCCCAGCGGGGGCTTTTTTATTGCGGGTAATAACTACTTATCTTTAACCACAATCAGCGGCTCGATATCACTCTCTTTCTTCACCACCAGCGAGTCATCGCCGCGCAGGCAGGTTCCGCCGTAGTTCCCGCCCACGGTGAAGGTGCAGACCTGAATGTACTTGCCGTCGACCTTCGGCAGGCACCACAGCTGCTGGTAGATGTTTTTACGATCGACAAACTTGCCGCTGGATTTATCCAGCAGTTCGTCCTGGGCGCTGATCAGGTCGATATTGCTGCCGCAGCGTCCGGCAATCGGCTTGACGGCATAGCCGGTCTGCTTCAGCAGATCGTTAACCTCAAAATCGGTGTCGAGCAGGTAACGGTGGTTCGGGAACAGCTGCCACAGTACCGGGAGAATCGCCTTGTTGCCGGGAATGACGGTCCACAGCGGTTCAAAGACCAGCACCTCCGGGCGCAGTAAGACGTCAATCAGGCGCACTTCGCCTTCAGGATGTCCGGTGCGGATCGGCACGGCGGCGTATTCGGTTTCGCTGACCTCGCGGATCTGCTCTATCGCCGTTTCCCACGCCCAGGTTTTCCACACGCAGTTGACGTGGCGACCTTCGTCGTCAATCAGCTGTCCGGCGGCATCCCAGCTCAGCGCCCCCAGCCCGTGCAGGATTTTGGTTTCAAACCCGGCCTGCATCAGCGAACGCTGGATAAAGAGCGCGTGATAGTCCTCTTCGACATCGTTGTCCTGCATGATGTGGACAAACGGCCGCGCGTGGCTGTGCTTCCAGGCGCCGGTCAGCTCTTCCAGCAGCCCTTCCGCCGGGTTATGCCCGTTGCCGCGATAGCCGTTTTTCACCCACTCTTCGAGAATCAGCCCACCCTCGGTATGGCAGGACGCGGAGTCGGCGTTGTACTCGTAGACCTTGATGCCGCGCTCATCCATGCAGAAATCCATACGACCGGTGATCATATGGTGACGACGCCACTGCCAGGAGAGGCGCAGGCGCGGCCAGAGGATTTTCGGGATGTCGAAAAGCGCCAGCAGACTGTCGTCTTTCAGCACCTTGTCCGTGGCGTGCAGGTACATCAGGTGCAGTTCGTTGGTGGCCTTGATCAGCTCCTGCTCGGCGCTTTCGGTAATGGTGAAGTACTGGCAGGGATCTTTGTTGATCACATGGCCGTTGGCGCGGATATACGCCTGCTGCAATGCGTCATTTTCGTTAAGCCATTTTCCGTCGAACTGACGCCTGTTTTTCAGCCGCGCGCCGCTGATTTTCAGCAGTTCGCCGTCGATTTCCGGCTGGGGAATGCTGTGTTCCGTGTCGTCGGTCTGGATCATCCAGCCGAGGATCTCCGTGTCGTTGAAAGTGTCATGGATCGTATAACACCCGTTCTCCACGCTCAGACGCAGCTCGCGCGTCCACTGCTGCCCGAGCGGCAGCGGAGAGTGAATCACGTTCTGCTCGGCGATACGCACCTTATCGTCCAGAAGCTGGGTGATCACCGCCACGTGGCCGGTCTCGTGAAACTCGCCACCCTTTTGCCAGATCAGCAGCGCCCCGGCCCGCGGCGCGCGTTTTGAGCCATTGGCAAAAGCCTGAAGGGGCAGGATGTTATCGTTCACCACCTGACGCAAAAAGCGCAGGGAGAAGATTTCCCACGCCATGCCAACGTCGGTAAACACGAAGCCATAGTTGAGAAACAGGAAACGGCGGGCAAACTCAACGCACTGCCACTTGTGGCCCATGTATTCGTTGCCAATGTAGCTGCGAAAATCCGCGTCTTGCGGGTAGTTGCGCGGGTCCAGACTGCCGTAATTTGAAGAGTAAATCGCCACGCCACCGGGCGCATAGCCTAACAATGTCCCGAATGGCGCATCACTGCTTAACTTTCCTTTACGCATGTATCCAACCTAAAACAGGCAGGCGGCAATTTTTTTAAGGGTTGTCGTCGTCTGCACGTTGTAATTAACCTGACAGAGGGGCATTTATCATACACCTGCGTGGGGCATTAATTACACGTTAAACAACCAGCACGCCGCGAAATGCCCTGGCGCAATCTCCTGCATCGCAGGCTCCTGCGTCTGGCAAACCGGCATGGCGTGCGGGCAGCGGCTGCAGAACTTACAGCCCGGCAGCGCGGACGTGGGGCCTGGAATGTCGCCGCGCAGGGTGGCGTCTTCGAGATTGCGGATGCGCGGATCGGGCCGGGGAACCGCCGCCAGCAGCGCGCGGGTGTAGGGGTGCGCGGGACGCTGATACAGTTCATTCGCCGGGGCCATCTCCACCAGTTTACCGAGATACATCACCCCAATGCGGCTGGAGATATGGCGCACCATGGAGAGATCGTGGGCGATGAACAGATAGGTCAGCCCCAGCTCCTGCTGCAGATCCTGCAAAATATTCACCACCTGCGCCTGCACCGAGACGTCCAGCGCAGAAAGCGGTTCATCGCACAGCACGAATTCAGGATGCACGGACAACGCGCGGGCAATACTGATGCGCTGGCGCTGCCCGCCGCTGAACTCATGCGGGAACCGCTCAAGGTGCTCCTGCTTAAGCCCCACTTTGTAGAGCAGCGTTTCCGTCCGTTCCCGCTGTTCTTCGCGGCTGTAGCCGTGGATCTGCATCGGCTCGGCCACCAGCTGTCGTACCGTCATGCCCGGGTTAAGCGAGGAGTAAGGATCCTGAAAAATCGCCTGCATCCGCTTACGCAGCGGCTTGAGCTCTTTTTCGCGGGCGTGAGCGATCGCCTGCCCGGCAAAGTGGATCTCGCCAGAGGTAATATCGAAAAGGAGCAGGATGGCGCGCCCGAGGGTGGATTTCCCACAGCCGGACTCTCCCACCAGGCCAAACGTCTCACCGGGCTGAATATCAAAGCTCACGCCATCAACCGCCTTCACGGCCACGCCTTTACGCAGCAAACCACCGTTAAGCTGATAATGTTTGCGCAGATCGCGAACGCTCACTAATGGCGCCTGTTGTTCACTCATGCCTGAATCTCCTTATCGGCCCATAGCCAGCAGGCGGCGCGATGGTCCTCTCCGGTGGTGTAAAATGCGGGCTGCCGTTCACACTGGGGAATGCGTTTCGGGCAGCGTTCGGCGAACGGACAGCCCGGCGGCGGGTTAAGCAGGCCGGGCGGCGCGCCTTCGATGGGCGATAAGCGCTGATTAACCTCATCCGGGCGCGGCAGCGAGGCCAGCAGACCCTGGGTGTAAGGATGCGCAGGGCGATAAAAAATGTCCTCCACGCTCCCCTCCTCCATCACCAGCCCGCCGTACATCACCACCACGCGGCTGCAGACCTGCGCCACCACGCCGAGATCGTGGGTGATCAGCAGAATCGCGGTTTGGGTCCGCTGTTGCAGGCTTTTCAGCAGACGCAGGATCTGCGCCTGAATGGTCACGTCCAGCGCGGTGGTTGGCTCATCGGCAATAAGAAGCTTCGGGTTGCAGGAGAGCGCAATCGCGATCATCACCCGCTGGCGCATCCCGCCGCTGAACTCGTGGGGATACTGATCGTATCGGCGTTCAGCCTCGGCAATGCCCACCTGTTCCAGCATGGCGATAGCCGCCGCTTTGGCCGCTTTTTTGGTCAGTCCTTTATTGCGCATCAGGATCTCCGCCATCTGTTTGCCGATGGTCAGCACCGGGTTCAGGGCGGTCATCGGATCCTGGAAAATCATCGCGATCTCGTTGCCGCGAATGGCGCGCATCTGCTCAGGGGTTTTCTGCGCCAGATCGTCATTCTGGAAGCGGATGCTGCCGCCGGTTATCCGTCCGTTGTTCCCCAGAAGCTGAATGATCGACTTACAGGTGACGCTTTTCCCGCAGCCCGACTCACCGACGATGCCGACAAGTTCGCCCGGCTGCACCTGAAAGCTCACACCGCGCACCGCGTGAACCTCGCCCTCGCGGGTGCGGAAGGTGGTTTGCAGGTTCTCAAGCGCTAATAAGTTACTCATCGCGATTCGCTCCTGGCTCAAAGGCGGTACGAAACACATCGCCCAGCACGTTAAAGCTGAACACCGTCAGCAGGATCAAAATGCCGGGGAACATCGCCAGCCACGACGCTTCGCCAATATACGACTGGGCGTTGTTGAGCATGCTTCCCCACGATGCCGCAGGCGCCTGCACGCCCAGCCCTAAGAAGCTGAGCGTCGACTCCATCAGAATGGCCGAGGCGATATTGAGCGTGGCGGCCACGATAATGGTCGGCAGCACGCCGGGAATAATGTGGCGCACGATAATGCGCAGCGGGTTTTCCCCCGACGCGCGGGCATAAAGCACATACTCGCGCTCTTTCACCGATAAGGTTTCTGCGCGCACCAGCCGCGACATGTTCATCCACGTCAGCAGGCTGATGATCAGAATGATGTTATCCACGCCCGGCTTGAGGTAAGCATTCACCACCAGCAGCAGGAAGAAGGCCGGAATGGCCATCAGGATATCCACGGCGCGCATCATCAGGTTATCCAGCCAGCCGCCAAAATAGCCGCTCACCGTTCCTACCACCGTGCCGATAAGCGTGGAAAAGAGCATGGCGAGAAAACCGACCATCAGGGAGATCTGGCCGCCATACAGCGCGCGGGTGAAGTAGTCGCGGCCATACTCGTCGGTGCCGAACCAGTGCGCGGCATCCGGCGGTAGCGTGCGTGCGCCGAGCGCCATCCGATCCGGATCGTACGGACTTAGGCCCGCACAGAGTGCGGCGACAACGAAAATAAAAAGCACAAACAGGGAGAACTGCGCCGGACGGTTGCGGCGCAGCTGGTGACGAACCTGCTGCCAGCGTCTGCTCATCCGGGTTACCTCAGCGTACGAATGCGGGGATCGGCGAAGCGATAAAGCAGATCGGCGATCAGGTTACCGACGATCAGCATCATCGACGAGAGCATGATGATCGCCATGATCAGCGGGTAGTCCAGCGAGGCGATCGACTGGATCCCGAGTAGCCCCATCCCCGGCCACGAGAAGACGCTTTCCGTCACATAGGCCCCCACAATCAGCTCACCGAATGACAGGCCGAACAGGGTGATCACCGGCAGCAGCACGTTTTTCAGCACGTGGCGGAACAGAATGCTGGAACGCGTGGCGCCGTAAGCCAGCTGGGTCTGCACGTAGTCGGCCGAGAGCTGCGAAATGGTGTTGGAGCGGATGTAGCGCACGTAGCTGGAGAGGTTGTAGAACGTGAGGGCAATACACGGCAGCACGCCGTGACGCAGCACGTCCAGCGCGTTATCTTCCATGCCGATGGTGCGCATACCCATGCTGGGGAACCAGTTAAGCTGCACGGCAAAGACCGTAATGAGCAAGATGCCGAACCAAAAAATCGGCACCGAGATGCCGATATAGGCGAACAGGTTCAGCAGGTGATCCAGCCAGCGGTGCTTAAATGCCCCCGCCAGCAGGCCCAGCGGGATCGCCAGCACGATCGCCAGCAGCAGCGACGCGCCCATCAGCCCCAGCGTGGCCGGAATGCGTTCGCCGATCATCTCCAGCACGGGGCGGTGGTAGATAAGCGAATAGCCGAGATCGCCCTGCAGGACGTTTTTCAGCCACAGGATGTACTGCGTGACCAGGGGCTTATCCAGCCCCAGGCTCTGGCGAATACGCTCGATATCTTCCGGGGCCATGCGCGGCGTAATGTACGCCGCCACCGGATCGCCGGGCGCAAGTTTGACCAGCAAAAACGCCACTAGTGAAATAAAGAACAGCATCGGCAGCAGCTGCAGCAGCCGACGGGTGAGGAGTGTGTTCACGACATGCCCTTACAAAATCCCCGACCTGACGGCCGGGGCAATCACTTATTTCTGATAGATTTTTGATAGATCCTGGAACAGATAGACCGGTTTCGGCTCTGCCTCCTGGGTGCCGCCGAAGCGCTTGTCCACCGCGACGGTCGCATTGGTATAGGCAATCGGGTAGTACGTCATGTCGTTCGCCACGGTCTGCTGAATGTGCTTGTAGATATCGGCACGTTTCGCGGCGTCGGTTTCCACTGCGCCTTTATCCCACAGGGCATCAAACTGCGGATTTTTGTAGTGCGCATAGTTATAGGCTTCGTTGCTCATGAACAGCGATTTGTAGCCGTCCGGCTCGGAGCCCATGATGTAGCCGCCCAGGTTCAGCTCCCACGCGGTGTTGTTCATATCAAGGCTGCGCTGAGACATGGCGTTGGAGTCCAGCGGCATCAGCTCCACGTTCACCCCAATGCCCTTCAGCGCCTGCTGAATATAGAGCGCCATGCTCTCCTGGGTTTTGTTGGTGTTCACATACGCCAGGCGCAGCTTGAGGTTGTCCGGCGCGCCGGAGCTCTTGAGCAGGTCTTTGGCTTTTTGCAGGTCAAACTTGTACTGCTCGACATCATCCGTCTTGTAAAGCGTATCGGGCGTCAGGAACGACGTCGCCGGTTGAGCGTAGTCCAGCGAGGTAAACGCCGTCTGGGTTAGCTCGTCTTTGTTGATGGCATACGCGATGGCCTGACGCAGCGCTTTGCTCTTCATCACCGGCACGTTCTGGTTGAACGTCATATAGGCCAGACGGCCTTCCGGATAGACCACGAAGTCGAACTTACCGGTATTTTTCAGGCGGTTTACATCCTGCGGGTCAACCATCTTGAGGTTGATTTCTCCGTTTTGCAGCGCCAGGTTGGCGGCGTTGCTGTCTTTGGCGAAACGGTAGGTAACCGAATCAAGCTTCGCTTTGCCGTTCCAGTAATCGTCAAAACGGGTCAGGGCGTAGTATTGTCCGGCGCGGTACTCTTTGAATTTGAACGGCCCTGAGCCTACCGGCGCATCGTTTTTGCTGCTCTTTTCCAGGTCGCCTTCACCGGCGAACACGTGCTGCGGAATCGGGTAGATCTGAACCAGAGTGCCGGTAAAGGCCGCGCTGACCTGCGGTAAGGTGAACTTAACGGTGCGGTCGTCAACCTTGCTTACCTGTACCGGCTTATCGCCGTAGGTGAACATGCTGCGGAAGAAGCTGTGCTGTTTGGCATCCAGCAGCTTATTGAATGTAAAGACCACGTCGTCCGCCGTCAGCGGCTGTCCGTCCTGCCATTTCAGATTGGGTTTTAACGTCAGGGTGTAGCTCAGGTTTCCGGCGGAGGGCGTCAGGCTTTCCGCCAGGCCCCACTCGATCTTACCGTTGTTGAAGCTATAGAGCGGGGCATACAGCGCCTGCATGATGGTTAACGTGGTACGGTCACTGGCATAGAGCGGATTAACGGCTAACGGGTCGCCGGAGGTAATACCTATAATCAGCGAACCGCCCTCTTTTGGCGCGTCGCTTTTTGCCGCTGAGGGCGTATTTGTCTCTTTATTTTTCGCATCATCACAGCCAGCCAGGCCTAACGCGAGCGAAACCACCACTGCCGATAACAGAAGCTTGCGCATCTCACTAACTCCTTGCCTTATAAAGTGTTTATGACTGCATCTTTTATTTATGTTGAAGCATCATATGCAGCTTTATCCGTTTACGCATTAATTATGAAAATGCGATTTTCGATTAAGCTTATGCCGGATTTGATATATATCAGCGCCGGAAGGAATAGCGGCAGATCGATTACGCTCAGTTGGTTAAACGCTTCACAAATCTCCTGCTACACTGCCTCAACACATCACTCAAAAGGCAGGTCAACATGTCAGACAACACATATCAGCCACCAAAAGTGTGGGAATGGAAAAAGAACAACGGCAGCGCGTTCGCCAACATCAACCGCCCCATTTCCGGCGCGACCCATGAGAAAGATCTTCCTGTCGGTTCGCACCCGCTGCAGCTCTACTCGCTGGGAACACCGAACGGCCAGAAAGTGACGATCATGCTCGAAGAGCTGCTGGCGCTGGGCGTGACGGGCGCGGAGTATGACGCGTGGTTGATCCGTATCGGCGAGGGCGATCAGTTCTCCAGCGGCTTCGTTGAGGTGAACCCGAACTCGAAAATACCGGCGCTGCGTGACCACTCCACGAACCCGCCAACGCGCGTCTTTGAATCCGGCAATATTCTGCTCTATCTGGCAGAGAAATTCGGCCACTTCCTGCCGAAAGATCCCGCGGGACGCACCGAGACGCTGAACTGGCTGTTCTGGCTGCAGGGCGCGGCGCCGTTCCTCGGCGGCGGTTTTGGTCACTTCTACAACTATGCCCCGGTGAAAATCGAGTACGCGATTGACCGCTTCACCATGGAAGCTAAACGCCTGTTCGACGTGCTGGATAAACAGCTGGCGCGCGGTCGCTACGTGGCGGGTGAGGAGTACACCATCGCGGATATCGCCATCTGGCCATGGTTCGGCTGCGTGGCGCTGGGCAGCGTGTACAACGCCGCCGAGTTCCTGGATGCAGAGAAGTACACCAACGTGCAGCGCTGGGCGAAAGACGTGGCGAATCGCCATGCCGTTAAGCGCGGACGTATCGTTAACCGCACCAGCGGCGAGCTGAACGAGCAGCTCCACGAACGCCACGCGGCGAGCGACTTCGAGACGAATACGGAAGATAAGCGTCAGGCGTGACGACTGGCCGGGCGGATCGCCGCCCGGCAACAGAGATCCTTGCTCAGGGCATGATTGGCCTAAAGGTTGAGCCGGTATTGCTGGCACTATCTGTGCGTTTTTCTCACCTCAGAGTGAGAAGTGACGTATCAACCGACAGCAGTCACAAAGGATCTGTTATGAAACTGATTAAAACAACGCTGGTTATCAGCGCCCTCATTTTTTCCACCTCGGGAATGGCCATCGATAAAACCGCCGCTGGCGCGGTAGCAGGCGCTGCCATTGGCGCGGCCACGGGCAAAGATCTGAAATCGACCGTTGGCGGTGCCGTTGTTGGCGCAGGCACGGGGGCTATGTTCAAAAACGGCGACAAAGGTAAAGCCGCGCGTAAAGGCGGCGCCGTAGGGGCTGCCGTGGGCGCAGGTGCCGCGGCGGTTACCGGCAAGAGCGTGCTGAAAGGTGCAGCCGTTGGCGCAGGCACGGGCGCGCTGATTGGTGAAGCGACGCACTGATAAACTTCGCCGGGCGTCGCAGCGCGTGCCCGGCCTCATGGCTGTTCAGTAATAACTCCCTGCACCCAATCACGACTTTTTGCCCTCAACTTAAGGCCAGAAATGTCACCCGGAATACATCAATGGTGATCGTCATACTGATGCTCAATCACCATCCCTTCCGCCACGCTCGCCACATGGCGTGCACGCGGATGATAGACCGGTGCAGGAGCGGCATACGTTGTTTGTGCCGGTGCAGGCGCAACGCTTAGCGCCTCAGGAACCGTGGCTGACTGCGGAACAATCACGACCTTATACCCGGCAGGGACATTGACCGTGACGCTCTGGGCCATCGCTGTATTGACCACGGCAAAACCTGCCAGGGCAGCAAATAAAATAATACGGTTTTTCATAAATTGAATTATTTCCAGTATCAAGAAGATAATTCATTATGTCGACTGAATCTTAAGACAATATTAATTTTCATGTTCTGGAATGTGCAGAAAATGCCAAATATATTGTTACAAGCAAATACTTTAATATTTAAAAAATATTGACTTACGTTTTTTTAAAAAGGCGGCAAGAAATACGCTTGCATGCCGCCTCACCTGTTATGTTAATACTTAATATCCCGCGCTTTTTGCCGTCCGGACTGTTTCATCTGGCGCTTGTCCTGGCGGCAGTCGTGATTACTCTGGTTATTGTTTGCCACGCAGGTCTGCTTCACCTGCCGTGACGCATCGCGGGTTTCCTGCCTGACATCACGCGCCACGCGCCGTTCCTGCGCCTGCTGGGTCGCACTGGCAAAAACCGAAAACAGCATCAGAAAAATGAAAGAGAGAACAGGGATGACAGATAACGATCTGTTCATAGCAACACCTCTTAGAAGAGAGCCCAGAACGTCAAGGGGATTAGCAAAAGAATAGCAGTTTCAGCGCGAGCTGGAGGGGAAGGCGTTAATAATGCAAGGCCGCACAAGACGGCCTTGCAACGCTGCGTTATGCCGTCAGGCGGAACTTCTGCACCGAGCGCTGAAGATCTTCGGTCTGGCGCTCCAGCGCCGCCGCCGCCGCGGAAACCTCTTCAACCAGCGAGGCGTTTTGCTGGGTAACGCCGTCCATCTGGGTAATGGCAACCCCGACCTGCGAAATGCCCTTGCTTTGCTCCTCAGAGGCGGAAGCGATTTGCTTCATGATGGTCGTCACTTCCGTCACGTCACGCAAAATCGCATCCATGGTGGTGCCGGTGTCGCCCACCAGCTTCGCCCCCTGCTCCACGCGGGACACGGAGTCGGTAATCAGCCCCTCAATCTCTTTGGCCGCGTTGGCGCTGCGGCTTGCCAGGTTGCGGACTTCGCCTGCAACTACCGCGAAACCACGGCCCTGTTCGCCCGCGCGCGCCGCTTCAACCGCCGCATTGAGTGCCAGAATATTGGTCTGGAAGGCAATGCTGTTAATGACGTTGGTGATTTCAGCAATTTTCTTCGAGCTTTCCGAAATCCCGCTCATGGTGGTCACCACCTCTTCCACCAGTGAGCCGCCGCGGCTGGCAGTGGTAGAGGCCACATCGGCCAGCTGGCTTGCCTGACGCGCGCTTTCCGCGTTCAGTTTCACCGTGGCGGTCAGCTGTTCCATGCTGGCTGCCGTCTCTTCCAGCGCGGCCGCCTGCTCTTCGGTACGGGACGAGAGATCGTTGTTACCGCTGGAGATCTCCGTCGCGCCGCGCCAGATATTCTCACTGCCGGAGCGGATCGTGCTGACCGCTTCGCGCAGGCTGTCCTGCATGGCGCTCAGCAGCGGCACCAGTTGTCCCACGCAGTTGCGGCCGAACGGCTCAATGGGCTGGCTGAGATCGCCCTGGGCAATCTGGCGGAACTGCTGGCGAATGCGGTCCAGCGGTTTGACCAGCATCGCAACCAGGTAGCGGTCGGTGAAGAGCAGGATCAGCAGGCCGATTATCGTGGCGACGATAATCACCGTGCGGGTCATGCTGGTCAGGCTATCCACCACCACGCGGGTGCTGTCGAGCGACTTCGCGGCAGCATTGTTGAACTCTTCAGCCGCCGCACCGAACGCGCGGCTCAGCGGTGGGGTGACGTTGTTGGCCTGCTGACGGTAGCCGTCCAGCGCGCCCAGCTTCGCCTGCTGCATTTGCGGCGTCACGCCCTGTTCAAGCAGCGCCTGCCAGGTGCCGAGCACCCGGGAAGAGATCTGCTCATCCATCGGGCCAGGGGAAATGGCTTTCATTTCAGCCAGCTTCTTGCCCATGTTATCCAGCGCCTGCTGGGCAGAGGCCAAATCCGGCGTGCCGCCTGCGGCTTTAACTTCCATTGCGCGGCTCAGACGGGTCACAAAGCGGAAATACTGATCGTTACCCTGGCTGAGTACCGTCATCTGTTTAACCAGCTGGCGATCGACTTCATTGCCATCAGTCACGCGAGAAAGGGACCAGGTGCTGTACAGCCCAACACCCGCCCACATTAAACAAAAGATCCCGAGGATCGCCAGCATGACGAAGCGGATCGTGAAATTACGGAGCATATTCATAAGTCTTCCTTGCCGTGAGGGTGAGTTCGCCCAGAGGCGAGTACTACTCTCGTTATCGGCAGGAACGAGGGAAATTATAACGTTTTGTGATCATTTTTAATTAGCGTGGCTTCACTGGTCGCACAGCCGCCGTTAACCATTATCTTCGCGCTTAGTGATGTGATAAGTTCAGAATGAAAACGACGTTTCAAAAAATTATCGATAAGAAAAGGAGACATCATGTCCTGGTATCCTGACGCTACCCGCTATGAACATATGCAGTACCGCTACTGTGGAAAGAGCGGTCTGCGCCTTCCTGCGCTGTCGCTGGGACTGTGGCACAGCTTCGGCCACGTCCAGCCTCTTGATGCCCAGCGCGCGCTGCTGCGCAAAGCCTTCGACCTCGGCATCACCCATTTCGATCTCGCCAATAACTACGGACCTCCGGCGGGTAGCGCGGAAGAGAATTTCGGCCGCCTGTTGCGGGAGGACTTCGCCGCGTACCGCGACGAGCTGATTATCTCCACCAAGGCGGGTTACGACATGTGGCCAGGGCCGTACGGCTCGGGCGGTTCACGCAAATATCTGCTCGCCAGCCTCGACCAGAGCCTGAAGCGCCTGGGCGTCGAATACGTGGATATTTTCTATTCCCACCGCGTGGATGAAAACACGCCGATGGAAGAGACGGCCTCTGCGCTGGCCCACGCCGTGCAGAGCGGCAAAGCGCTGTATGTGGGCATTTCCTCCTACTCAACCGGGCGCACGCAAAAAATGGCCGAGTTGCTGCGCGAGTGGAAGATCCCTCTGCTGATCCACCAGCCGTCCTATAACCTGCTCAACCGCTGGGTCGATAAGACCGGTTTGCTGGATGCGCTGGAAGCAAACGGTACGGGGTGTATCGCCTTTACCCCGCTGGCGCAGGGTTTGCTGACCGGAAAATACCTGAACGGTATTCCTGAAGATTCACGCATGCAGCGTGAAGGCAAGAAAGTCCGTGGTCTGAACGAAAAAATGCTGACCGAAGCCAACCTGAACAGCCTGCGTTTACTGAGTGAAATGGCGCAGGCGCGCGGTCAGACCATGGCGCAGATGGCGCTAAGCTGGCTGCTGAAAGATGCGCGCGTGACGTCCGTGCTGATTGGCGCAAGCCGCCCGGAACAGCTGGAAGAGAATGTTCAGGCGCTGGAAAACCTGCGCTTTACGGAGGACGAACTCAAGCGGATTGACCAGCATGTTGCGGATGGGGAGTTGAATCTGTGGCAGGCGTCGTCGGATAAATAGTGCGGTCTGATGCCCTCACCCCGGCCCTCTCCCACAGGGAGAGGGAGCTAACTCTTCCCTCTCCCTGTGGGAGAGGGTTAGGGTGAGGGGGAATTACTTCTTACTGATCTTATCCAGATACCCCATCACAAACGCAGAGAGCACAAACGTCAGGTGGATAATGACGTACCACATCAGTTTGTTATCCGGCACGTTCTTCGCGTCCATAAATACGCGTAGCAGGTGGATAGAGGAGATCGCCACAATCGACGCAGCCACTTTATTCTTAAGCGACGACGCATCCATTTTGCCCAGCCAGCTGAGCTTCTCTTTACGCTCGTCGATATCAAGCTGGGAGACAAAATTCTCGTAGCCGGAGAACATCACCATCACCAGCAGTCCGCCCACTAGGGTCATATCCACCAGCGACAGCAGAACCAGAATCAAATCCGCTTCGGCAATGGAAAAAATGTTCGGCAGAACATGCAGGATTTCCTGAAAGAACTTAATCGTCAGCGCGACAAGCGCCAGCGAAAGGCCAAAATAGACGGGGGCCAGTATCCAGCGAGAGGCGTACATGGCATTTTCAAAAAAGCGTTCCATAAAGTCCTGTTTGCAAAAGAAACCAGCGCCCAGTATATCTCAACGGCGCTGACTGTTTGCAATAACTCAACAGTACGCCACTCAGACGTTGTCCGGGTTAACCTCGGGACGGGCGTACTCCGGCCAGACAAGCGCCACCAGCTCAGGATAGGCTTCCAGACTGAACTCGCGAAAACACTGCCGCAAATTTAATACGTCCAGATCGGAATAAGAGACCTTCTCGCCGTTAAGGCAGCGCTTTTTGATATTGTCATAATATTTATACACGGCTGAATTCAGGTCGCTACAGCGACGCTGCGCCTCAAACAGTCCGGGCGTATCATTAATTTCCGACATTTTCATGCGCTTAATTGTCGCGTGTAAAAAGTCGATATATTCGTGGTTCACCCGCCAGTACCAGACCGGCGTAACGGAGTTCATCAATACAGAGAAATGGTCTTCACCTTCCTCTTTTGTCATCAGTTCAGGTTGCGGGGGTTCACTGGTGTCTTTCGACACTTTCGTTTTATTGAACTCCTGCATCAATAAAAGAACACCAGCGGTCAGTAATAGTAATGTGATGACCGTAAAAAAGATGCTGTTCATGGGTAGGCTCCATTTTTTTTGATTTTAAATTTGCCTCATGATATTGTCAACGAATCTCACGCCTTTACCAACCCCACCCTGTTGAAATTAAAGGAAATTGAAAATGCTGCCCGACTATCTCGTCCCGGCTAAGTACCACATCACGCCTGTGGAACAGCAACCGACGGAAGCAGAAAAAGAGGCCAGTTTCACTCAGGGGAAAAGAAAGCTCTCTGATTTCGAGCCCGATATATTAATTGGTGTTTCCCGAACTGGCAAATCCCGAAATATGTTGCTGGAAGAGCACGATCGCCATATAAAAGACCGCTTATTTCGCGCCATAAAAATTGAAGCCTTTGTCCACCTGCTGAATGACCTGCAGGCCGAGGGTGAAATAGATGCCCAGAAACTAAGTCAAATATTGGCCGAGAAAACCCAAGAAATTAACGAAGCGGGCAATGAAATTTGGCTTAACTTAATTACGCGCGAAAAAAACAACCCAATTTTTTATAGCCTGGGGGAGGATTAACGTGAAGGAAGTTAAAAACAACGATATTTATTTGACTTTAGATGATAAGAAAAGTGATGAATTTATCTTAAAGCAAAATCTCGATGCGCTGCGAAACACAAAAAATGACGAGATGACGCGTATTACCCAGGACCTGGTATCGATCCCGGCAACGCTGGTGCGGCTGAAATGGCAGAATCGCCGCGAAATTTATCCGCTACAGGTCAAAGAAGAAATTTACGGTGCCGTGATGAACGACATCATGGAACAACGGCCAGAGCTGAAAGAGAAGCTTCTGGGTCGCCTCGAGGCCAATTACCAGTATCTGCTTGCCAGAGAAATCGCCACCCTGCGCCTGACGCGCAAGCTGTCAGACGGTGAGTACCGTACATCAAACGTCACCTGCGTGGCGCTTGATGAAGACGCGCTGGCGTCTGGCACCAGCGCCTCCTCCGAACCGCAACGCTAATTAAATCTGAATACGGCAATCGCCTCTTTTAACTGACCCGTCTGCTGGCGCTGCGCTTCAGCCACCTGCACTGTTTGCGCTACGTGACGCACGTTCTCCTGCACGCTGGCATCGATGCTGGCAATGCTGTCGTTCATCTGCGCAATGCTCGCCCGCTGCTGCTCGCTCATCTGCGACAGCTCCTCCAGCAGAGAGCGAAGCCCTTCGATACTCTCAATGATCGACTTCATTGTCATACCCGCCTGCTCAACCTGCTCGACGCCCTGCAGCGTGGTTGCCTGCGATGCGGTCAGAAGCTGGCGGATATCTTTTGCAGCCCCCTCGCTGCGCTGGGCCAACACGCGCACTTCCGAGGCAACCACTGCGAAGCCTTTGCCATTTTCGCCCGCTCTGGCAGCCTCGACCGAGGCGTTGAGCGACAGAATATTGGTCTGGAACGCAATCCCGTCGATCAGCTCCAGAATGGCGTAAATGCGCTGCGACTCCTCGCGAATGTGCTCCATCGCCGCAATCGCCTGCCGTACGTTATGGCCCCCCTGCTCCGCCACGTTACTGGTACTGAATGCCACCTTCCGAACCTGGCGGGCTTTTTCACTGGTCAGGGTGGCAACAGCCCTTAACTGTTCCATCGCACTGGCCGCCGTCGCCAGCGAACTTGCCTGGTGATCGGTACGTTCCGACAGCGCGCTGTTGCGTTGTCCTAACGCGCGGGATGCCTCCAGCAGTTGCCCAATATTGGCGCTGACCTGCTCAAGCGTGGCGCGCATGGTGCCCAGCGTCAGGCTGAACGTGCGGGCAAAGGAAGACTCTGCGGGGACCGCATCGACGGCCAGCGTGAGGTACCCCGGTTCACGGTTGATCACCCCCGCCAGCCTTGCCACCTCGCTCGCCGAGCGAGCGTCCTGCTCCATACGAATCGCCAGCAGAACCAGGATCGCGGTCTGAACCACCACAAACAGCCCGTGGAAAACCACCATATGAAAGCCGGTGTGCATGAACACCACGACGCCGTAAAGGGCATTCTCCTGCAGATAGTTAAACACCAGATGATGTAACGCGATGACCGCCGCCCCCATCACCAGCGGGCGCCAGTCTCGCCAGGCAAGGAGCGCGGAGAGCAGGACAAAAACCGAAAAATGGTATTCAGTTTCGCCTTCGCCCAGATGAATCAGCAGCGCGGAAAATGCCATTAGCACAAACGCAGAGCTCAGGCGGAGCAACAGCGCGCCGGGAAACAACAGCGTCAGCAGCGTCGATAAACAGGCCAGAGAGGTGCCAATAATCGCCCCCTGCACGATATTCTCGTTGATATAGCCCACCCCCAGCGAGATGGCCCACAGCGACCAGATGAGCACCAGTATTAGCCTGTCGGCGCGTCGTCGAATGGCAGAAAGCGAGAACAGATCGTTTTGAGGCGCGTGCGGATACAGCCATGTCATCGTAGCCATAGGGAGTCTCTTGCTGTGCAGGTGAAAAGATCCTTCGAAGAAGGTCTGTTTTTATTATCTTTTTTAAGCGTAGTGGGGATATTCCACGACGCCATTTCAGCAAACGATATATTTTAATGGCTCAGCCGAATACTGATATTTACTTAACTATCAATGGATTATTAATTATGGCTTTATTGATAAGGAAATATGAAGAATGGGGATATACAGCAGAAAATAATAACGATGCCGCGTGGCAGAAAACAAAAAAGCTGGCTTTCGCCAGCTTTCGTTCTATTTTTTGGCCGCTTTTTCTTCGCCGACCAGCCCAATCTTCAGGTAACCCGCCTGATGCAGCGTGTCCATTACCTTCATCATGGTTTCATAATCAACGGTTTTATCCGCACGGAAGAAGACCGTGGTGTCTTTCTTACCGCCCGTAAGCTGATCCAGGGCCGGGATGACAGAGTCGGCCGTCACCGGATCATTGCCGAGGAACATGGATTTATCCGCCTTCACCGACAGGTAGATAGGCTTCTCCGGGCGCGGCTGGGGCTGGCTGGATGAGGCAGGCAGATTTACCTTCACATCCACCGTCGCCAGCGGCGCAGCCACCATGAAGATAATCAGCAGAACCAGCATAACGTCGATAAACGGCGTCACGTTGATCTCATGCATTTCACCGTTATCGTCCAGATTTTCGTTTAGACGCATCGCCATACTATCAACCCACGCGCAGTTTGGACGCCGCGTGCACCGGCTTAACCGAGCTGGCATTCAGGTCGAGATCGCGACTTTGCAGCAGCAGAACCTGCGCGGCAACGTCACCGAGCGTCGCTTTGTAGCTGCCAATCATACGCGCGAAGATGTTATAGATAACCACCGCTGGAATCGCCGCGACCAGACCAATCGCCGTCGCCAGCAGCGCTTCTGCGATACCCGGGGCCACAACCGCCAGGTTGGTGGTTTGGGTCTGCGCGATACCGATAAAGCTGTTCATGATGCCCCAGACCGTACCGAAAAGACCGATAAACGGTGAGATCGCCCCGATGGTCGCCAGATAACCATTGCCGCGCCCCATGTGTCGGCCAACGGCCGCCACGCGACGCTCCAGGCGGAAACCGGTACGTTCTTTGATGCCTTCGTTATCTTCACTGCCCGCGGAGAGTTCCAGCTCGTTCTGTGCTTCATTCACGAGCAGGGTGGTCAGGCTTTTCGCGTGGAAGGATGAGGTCATGTCTGAAGCCTGATCCAGAGAGCGGGCTTCAGCCAGCTGCTGCTGTTCCCGCTTGAGGCGACGCTTCTGCGAAAGCAGCTCGGCGCTCTTGCTGAAGAAGATAGCCCAGGTGACAACGGACGCCAGAATCAGGCCGATCATCACAATCTTAACCACGATGTCAGCATGCTGATACATGCCCCAAACGGAGAGATCCGCCTGCATCAAATTATTACCCACTCTGTATCTCCAGGACGCAAATCACAAAATCTGACCGTAATAATATCAAAACGTCGTCGAATTGATAGTAGTTCTCATTAGTATTTGCATAGTGCCGCAATTTTCGTTCACTTTCCTTGCGCTTACGCAGTAAAAATTTCTTATGCGGTTTTTTGCTAATATTTTCTGCTTATTCGATAAGCCTGCGGGTGCAGTTTTTTCCAATCGTGGTAGTCTGGACGTCCAGACGTATAAAAACAGGGTTAGCGAACATGACAAAGAAGCATCTTGATACCACGCTGGTACAGGCAGGACGCAGCAAAAAATATACCCAGGGATCGGTCAACAGCGTGATTCAACGCGCCTCCTCGCTGGTGTTTGATACCGTTGAGGAGAAAAAAATCGCCACGCGCAACCGCGCGAAAGGCGGCCTGTTTTATGGCCGTCGCGGCACGCTAACCCATTTTTCTCTGCAGGAGGCGATGTGCGAGCTGGAAGGCGGCGCAGGCTGCGCGCTGTTCCCGTGCGGAGCGGCTGCGGTCGCCAACACCATTCTGGCGTTCGTGGAACAGGGCGATCACATCCTGATGACCAACACCGCCTACGAACCCAGCCAGGACTTCTGTACCAAAATTCTCAGCAAGCTCGGCGTAACCACCGGCTGGTTCGACCCGCTGATTGGTGAAGGTATTGCCGAACTTATTCAGCCAAACACGCGCATTGTGTTCATGGAATCGCCGGGGTCGCTCACCATGGAAGTTCACGACGTGCCGGCTATCGTGAAGGCCGTGCGCAACAAAGCGCCAGAGGCGATCGTTATGATCGACAACACCTGGGCGGCAGGCGTGCTGTTCAAAGCGCTGGAATTCGACATTGATATCTCGATTCAGGCGGCGACGAAGTACCTGATTGGCCACTCTGACGGCATGATCGGCACGGCGGTCTCCAACGCGCGCTGCTGGGATCAGCTGCGTGAAAACGCCTACCTGATGGGGCAAATGGTGGACGCAGACACGGCCTACATGACCAGCCGGGGCATCCGCACGCTGGGGGTTCGCCTGCGTCAGCACCATGAAAGCAGCCTGAAGGTGGCCGAATGGCTGGCACAGCATCCGCAGGTTGAGCGCGTAAATCACCCCGCGCTACCCGGCAGTAAAGGCCATGAGTTCTGGCAACGTGACTTTACGGGCAGCAGCGGGTTGTTCTCGTTTGTGCTGAAAAAACGCCTGAATAACGACGAACTGGCAAGCTATCTGGATAATTTTACCCTCTTCAGCATGGCCTACTCGTGGGGCGGTTTTGAATCCCTGATCCTGGCTAACCAGCCGGAACAGATTGCGGCCCTGCGCCCCGGTGGCGACGTGGACTTCAGCGGTACCCTGATTCGACTGCATATCGGTTTAGAAAATGTTGACGATCTGATTGCGGATTTAGCAGCAGGGTTCGAGCGTATCGTGTAGAGTGCTGGCTGAAAATGTACTCCCTGGACGCTTTTATGGACACCGCAAGCGGAAAAGTCTGCATGAGTTGCGCCCGGGATCAAACCCGACGGGCGAATAAGGGAGTACAATAGCGCTATATCTGCTGTTCCACAGGAAAGTCCATGGCTGTTATTCAAGATATTATCGCGGCGCTCTGGCACCACGATTTTGCCGCGCTGGCGGATCCTCACGTCGTCGGTATCGTCTATTTCGTGATGTTCGCAACTCTGTTTCTGGAAAATGGATTACTGCCAGCCTCGTTTTTACCCGGTGACAGCCTGCTTTTACTTGCCGGGGCGTTAATCGGTAAAGGCGTCATGGACTTCACGCCAACGATGGTTATCCTCACCTCCGCAGCCAGCCTGGGCTGCTGGCTGAGCTATCTGCAGGGCCGCTGGCTGGGGAACACGCGCGTCGTCAAAAGCTGGCTGGCGCAACTGCCGCATAAATATCATCAGCGTGCGACCTGCATGTTTGACCGGCACGGCCTGCTGGCGCTGCTGGCGGGGCGTTTCCTGGCGTTTGTTCGCACGCTTCTGCCGACGATGGCGGGCATTTCCGGCCTGTCGAACCGCCGCTTCCAGTTCTTCAACTGGCTGAGCGCCCTGCTGTGGGTTGGCGTGGTGACGACGCTCGGCTATGCGCTGAATATGATCCCCTTCGTGAAACACCACGAAGATCAGGTGATGACCTTCCTGATGGTGCTGCCGATGTTCCTGCTGGTGGCGGGCCTGGTGGGGACTATCGCGGTGGTGATTAAGAAGAAGTACTGCAGCGCATAATTCAACAAAGCCGGGTGGCGCTATCGCTTACCCGGCCTACGTTTTTCGTCAGACTCCCTGCATCGTTCTTATACGTGACGCATCCTCTCCCGGCGTAACGCCGAAATAGCGCTTAAACTCCCGACTGAACTGCGACGCACTTTCGTAGCCCACCCGCATCGCCGCCGCGCTGGCCTTCATGCCGTCGTGGATCATCAGCATCCGCGCCTTATGCAACCGGTAGGTTTTGAGGTACTGCAGCGGCGAGGTGCTGGTCACCGATTTAAAATTATGGTGAAACGCCGAGACGCTCATGTTCGCTTCCGCCGCCAGCTGGTCGACGCTGAGGTTTTCCGTGTACTGGCTCTCGATACGCTTGAGCACGCGGCTTATCAGACTGAAGTGGGTCTGTCGGCTCACCAGGGCCAGTAACGCTCCGCCCCCCGGGCCCAGCAGCACGTGGTAGAGAATTTCGCGGATAATCTGCTTGCCCAGAATGCGCGCGTCCAGCGGCCTCTCCATCACGTCCAGCAGACGCTCAATGGCGCAGAGGATCTCTTCCGACAGCGTCGCCGAGTTAATCCCGCTCGACGCCATCGAAGGCTGGAAGAACTCGTCTTCACCTATCTCCATCAGCAGCTCCTGCAGCTGGAGAATATCGACATTGACGCGAATACCCGCCAGCGGAACCGCCTCTGTCGCGAAGGTTTCACATTCAAAGGGTAAAGGTACCGTCAGAAGCAGATATTCATTGGTGTCGTAGCGGAACACGCGCTCGTTGATATAGCCAATTTTATGGCCCGAGAAGAGAAAAACGATGCCCGGCTGATACATGACCGGCGTGCGCGTCCCGGGCTGCGTGCCATAAAGCAGGCGAATATCAGGAAGCAGGCCACTGACGCCATTTTCGTTATCTATCAGTCTTTTAATCTGCGCAGTGAGCTGCTGGCAGATAGCCTCACGGTTCATCTTGCGTTACTCCGGGTGCGGTTTTCGACGTTGACAGTGTGCGTTGTTTTCCGCGCTTTCTCCAGCGCTCTGTAGAAATGGGCAAGACATCGGCAGGAATGTGCATTGAGGGCGTAGCCCCGGGCGGCCACAATGAGCAGCATCAGGTCGCCCTCTGCGCCACCACGGTTTTTCACCCACTAAAGGGAACGAGCAATGAACAACTTTAATCTTCACACCCCAACCCGCATTCTGTTTGGTAAAGACGCTATCGCCGATCTGCGCGCGCAGATCCCTGCTGACGCCCGCGTGCTGATCACCTACGGTGGCGGCAGCGTGAAAAAAACCGGCGTATTGGATCAGGTTTACAGCGCGCTGGACGGTCTGGACGTGCGTGAGTTCGGCGGCATCGAGCCAAACCCGTCCTACGAAACGCTGATGAACGCGGTGAAAATCGCCCGCGAAGAAAACATCACCTTCCTGCTGGCGGTCGGCGGCGGCTCCGTGCTGGACGGTACCAAATTCATCGCGGCGGCAGCGCACTACGCTGACGGCATCGATCCATGGCACATTCTGGAAACCCGCGGCAGCGACATCAAAAGCGCTATCCCGATGGGCTCCGTGCTGACCCTGCCGGCCACCGGTTCTGAATCCAACAAGGGCGCGGTGATCTCCCGTAAAACCACCGGTGACAAGCAGGCCTTCATGAACGAACACGTTCAGCCTGTGTTCGCCATTCTGGACCCGGTTTACACCTACACCCTGCCTGCGCGTCAGGTGGCGAACGGCGTGGTCGACGCCTTTGTTCATACCGTTGAGCAGTACGTCACGTATCCGGTGAATGCCAAAATTCAGGATCGCTTCGCGGAAGGCATTCTGCTGACGCTCGTCGAAGAAGGTCCGAAAGCGCTGAAAGAGCCGGAAAACTATGACGTTCGCGCCAACGTAATGTGGGCCGCCACGCAGGCGCTGAATGGCCTGATCGGGGCTGGCGTGCCGCAGGACTGGGCAACCCACATGCTGGGCCACGAGCTGACGGCAATGCACGGTCTGGACCACGCTCAGACGCTGGCCGTTGTGCTGCCTGCCCTGTGGAACGAAAAACGCGACACCAAACGCGCCAAACTGCTGCAGTACGCTGAACGCGTGTGGAACATCACCGAGGGTTCTGACGATGCGCGTATTGATGCCGCCATCGAAGCGACCCGCAGCTTCTTTGAAGGTCTGGGCGTGCCAACGCGTCTGTCTGGCTACGGCCTGGACGGCAGCTCGATCCCTGCCCTGCTGGCGAAACTCGAAGAGCACGGTATGACCCATCTGGGCGAGCACGGCGACATCACGCTGGACGTCAGCCGTCGTATTTACGAGGCGGCACGCTAAGCGTTTTTGTCCCCCCGACTTTCGTTTTTTGACATTTCGTCCAGACTTAATGCACACCCCATCGCCGGAGGAACCCTCCGGCGATGCGCACCTGAAGGAGGAAAAATGGCAAACCAAACCGTAATCAAGCTGCAGGACGGCAACGTGATGCCCCAGTTGGGGCTAGGTGTATGGAAAGCCGGTAACGACGAGGTCGTCTCCGCCATTCATAAAGCCCTGGAAGTCGGCTACCGGTCGATTGACACCGCCGCCGCGTACAAAAACGAGGACGGCGTGGGTACCGCACTGGCCAGCGCCGGTGTCCCTCGCGATGAGTTGTTCATCACCACTAAACTCTGGAACGACGACCAAAAACGTCCCCGCGAAGCCCTGGAAGAGAGCCTGGAAAAACTCCAGCTCGACTTCGTCGATCTCTGGCTGATGCACTGGCCGGTTCCGGCTATCGATCACTACGTTGATGCCTGGAAAGGGATGATTGAACTGCAGAAAGAGGGGCTGGTGAAAAGCATCGGCGTCTGTAATTTCCAGGTTCATCACCTGCAGCGGCTGATTGACGAGACGGGCGTCGTGCCTGTCATTAACCAGATCGAGCTGCACCCGCTGATGCAGCAGCGGCAGCTTCATGCCTGGAACGCCACGCATAAAATCCAGACCGAGTCCTGGAGTCCGCTGGCGCAGGGTGGCCAGGGCGTGTTCGATCAAAAAATTATCCGCGAACTGGCGGATAAATACGGCAAAAGCCCGGCGCAGATCGTCATTCGCTGGCATCTGGACAACGGCCTGGTGGTGATACCGAAATCAGTCACGCCGTCGCGCATCGCCGAGAACTTCGACGTCTGGGATTTCCGTCTGGACAAAGACGAGCTGGGTGAGATTGCGAAGCTGGATAAGGGTAAGCGGCTTGGGCCGGACCCGGATCAGTTTGGCGGTTAAGTGCGTAAAAAAGCCGGGTGGCGGCTGCGCCTTACCCGGCCTACGTGTCGAAATAAAAACCCCGGCTTGCCGGGGTTTTTTATTTACGCTTTGCGCTTCACGGGCTTCTTCACACTCGAATTACCGTTCGAACGCTGGTGCACAATTGGCGTGTGCTTGGTCAGCGCCGGGCGCGTATTGCGGTTCTGGCGACGCGCTTCGCGCATCTCCTCCAGCGTCGGGGCCGGTACCAGGCAGTCGCGGCGCGAGCCGATCAGGTGTTTTTTACCCATCTCTTCCAGCGCCTGGCGGATCAGCGGCCAGTTTTTCGGATCGTGGTAACGCAGCAGCGCCTTGTGCAGACGACGCTGTTTATCCCCTTTCGGCACCACCACCTCTTCACTCTTATAGCCAATCTTACTCAGCGGGTTCTTGCCGGTGTAATACATGGTCGTCGAGTTGGCGAGCGGTGATGGATAGAAGTTCTGCACCTGATCCAGGCGGAAGCGACGCTGCTTCAGCCACAGCGCCAGGTTCACCATGTCCTCATCGCGCGTGCCCGGGTGGGCGGAGATGAAGTACGGGATCAGATACTGCTCTTTGCCCGCCTGCTTCGAATAGGTGTCGAACAGCTCTTTAAAGCGGTCATAGCTGCCCATGCCCGGCTTCATCATCTTCGACAGCGGGCCTTCTTCGGTATGCTCCGGCGCAATCTTCAGATAGCCGCCGACGTGGTGCGTCGCCAGCTCTTTGATATAGCGCGGATCTTCCACGGCGATGTCGTAACGTACCCCGGACGCGATGAGGATCTTCTTGATGCCCTTCAGGTCACGCGCGCGGCGGTAGAGGTTGATCGTCGGCTCGTGGTTGGTGTCCATGTGCTCGCAAATGCTCGGATAGACGCAGGAGAGGCGACGACAGGTTTGCTCCGCGCGCGGCGACTTGCAGCGCAGCATGTACATGTTGGCGGTTGGGCCACCGAGGTCAGAAATCACACCGGTAAAGCCCGGTACCGTGTCACGAATCGCTTCGATCTCATTGATGATCGACTCTTCCGAGCGGCTCTGAATAATGCGCCCTTCGTGCTCGGTAATGGAGCAGAAGGAGCATCCGCCGAAGCAGCCGCGCATGATGTTGATCGAGAAACGGATCATCTCATACGCCGGGATGCGGGCGTTGCCGTACGCCGGGTGCGGCACGCGCTTGTACGGCAGCGCAAAGACGCTGTCCATCTCTTCGGTGGAGAGCGGGATGGCCGGCGGGTTGATCCAGATAAAGCGCTCGCCGTGCTTCTGCATCAGCGCGCGGGCGCAGCCCGGGTTGGTTTCATGGTGCAGAATACGGGACGCGTGCGCGTAGAGCACCTTGTCGGCTTTCACCTTCTCGTAGGACGGCAGCAGCACATAGGTCTTTTCCCACGGTTTCGGGCGCGGCGGCTGCACGACGATAGCCTTCGCTTCCGCTTTTTTCGGCTCAACCGGTTTGTTATCGGCACACGGCAGATCTTCACCGTACGGGTGTGGGATCGGGTCGATTTTGCCCGGCATATCAATGATGCGGGAATCCACACCGCGCCAGCCCGGCAGCGCCTCTTTCACCATGATGGCGGTATTGCGCACGTCACGGATGCTGCTCACCGGCTCACCCTGCGACAGACGGTGCGCCACTTCCACCAGCGGACGCTCGCCGTTGCCGTAAATCAGCATGTCGGCTTTGGAGTCCACCAGCACCGAGCGGCGAACGGTATCAGACCAGTAATCGTAGTGCGCGGTGCGGCGCAGGCTCGCCTCGATGCCGCCCAGGATCACCGGCACGTCTTTCCAGGCTTCTTTACAGCGCTGGGTATAGACGAGGGTCGCGCGGTCCGGACGTTTACCCGCCACGTTATCCGGCGTGTAGGCGTCGTCATGACGCAGCTTACGGTCGGCGGTATAGCGGTTGATCATCGAGTCCATGTTGCCTGCGGTCACGCCGAAGAACAGGTTGGGTTTACCCAGACGCATAAAGTCGTCTTTGCTGTTCCAGTCAGGCTGGGAGATGATCCCCACGCGGAAGCCTTGCGCCTCAAGCATGCGGCCACAGATGGCCATGCCGAAGCTCGGATGGTCAACGTAGGCATCGCCCGTGACCAGAATAATGTCGCAGCTGTCCCAGCCCAGTTGGTCCATCTCTTCCCGGGACATCGGCAGGAACGGCGCCGGTCCAAAGCAGGCCGCCCAGTACTGGGGCCAGGAGAAGAGGTCACGATCCGGCTGGATCAGGGAAATTGCGCTCATAATGCTTCCGAAGAAAAAATAGACAAAAGGAGCGGGATTATACGCTGGATCAATGTGGGAAATGAAGGGGTATTTATTGCCCGGTGGCGCTACGCTTACCGGGCCTACGGGCCTGTAGGTCGGGTAAGGCGAAGCCGCCACCCGACTCGTTTTACGGTGCCGGATTGATCAGCATCTGCCCTACCGAGCCCCTGTCCATCATCTCCAGCGTCTGGCTGTGGAACAGGAACGGGAAGTGCGGCCACGAAGGCTGACCGTAGTAGACGAGCAGTTCGACCTGACCGTCCACCCAGACGGTATCTTTCCAGCCGCGATCTTCCGGGAACGGCATAGCGCCGTTGACGTTGCGGATCAGGAATGACACCCCTTCAATATGGAACGACTGCGGCATATCCGAGCGAACCGTCCAGCGCTCCCAGGTGCCCTGCTGCGCGGTGATGTCGATGCGGTTGACGTCCCACAGCGCGCCGTTGATCCCCGGATCGTCGCCCAGGCTGATATCACGGCTACGCACCGGCGAGCCGCTCATGATCTCCTGAGGCAGCAGACGCATTGGCAGGCTATCGGTCACCAGCGGCAGCAGACCGGTTGGACGCAGGGTCAGCACCAGGGTCGAGACAAGTATGCTCGACGGTTCAAAGAACCCGCGAATACGGTCAACAATGCTGGCCGCTTCGCCGCAGGTGACAGACACTTCATCCCCATTGGTCATATCAATAAGCACTTCGCGACGTTCACCCGGCGAGAGCGCCAGCTGTTTGACGGAAACCGGCGCCGGTAAAAAGCCCTGATCGCCGGAAATTACGTGCAGTGGACGGCCATCGCTCATTTTCAACTGATAGCGGCGCGAGTTAGACGCGTTGAGCAGACGCAGGCGCACCCAGCCACGGGACACTTCGACAAACGGGCTCTGCGCGCCGTTTACCAGCAGCGTATCGCCGACGAAGCCACCGCTGCCCGGCTCGCTGTATTCCGGCGTACCGAAATTATCCAGACGTTTGTCCTGGATGATAATCGGGAAGTCATCCACGCCGTAGTGGTTCGGGATCGGCAGGGATTTGCTGACCTCATCTTCCACCAGCCACATGCCCGCCAGGCCGTTATAGACCTGCTGCGCCGTGCGGTTAGGCGTGTTGGCGTGATACCACAGGGTTGCCGCGCTCTGGCGAATCGGCAGAACGGGCGCCCAGTCGGCGCTGGGTGACATCATTCGCGCCGCGCCACCAATCAGCGGGCCAGGCACCTGCAGACCACTGATGGTCATGGCGACATTTTCAGGGGTACGGTTACTGTAGATGAGCTTTACGTCATCGCCATTCCACACGCGTATGGTCGGCCCAAGGTAACGTCCGTTAATGCCCCAGACCGGCGCACGCGTCCCCTGGGTAAAGGACCAGTGGCTGCGCTGCAGCGTCAGGAAAAGCGGCTGACCGCGACGGGATTCAATGAGTGGCGGAATAGGCAGCGGCTGTTGCTGCCCGGCGGCGCTGGCTGTCAACGGCATCGCACCCGCACAAAGGGCGATCCCCGAAGCCTGAATAAACTGACGCCGACTGAGTGACATATAAGCTCCATCTGAAACGACTAACAACGCGGGAATTCGTTTTCCCTTCAACGCCGGATTAAATCTTACCGGCGGCTTCTCTCTCTGCGACTTCTTTATCGAGCAGCGCAATATGCTCAGCCATCAGATCACGGCAGTGCGCGGCCAGCTCGCGCACCTGATCTTTACCGTATTTGCTGGTATCGACGGGTGGCAGCATTTCGACAATCACCAGCCCGTTATTCAGGCGGTTAAGATTAATCTTATTCGAAGTATTGGAAACGCACACAGGAATAATTGGAACACCTGCCGCAATTGCGGCATGAAACGCACCGGTTTTAAACGGCAGCAGGCCGCGGCCGCGGCTACGCGTCCCTTCCGGGAACATCCAGATTGAAATTTTGCGCTTTTTAAAATGATTCACCACTTCCGCAATGGTGCTGTGCGCTTTTGCACGGTTGTTACGGTCGATCAGCAGGTTACCGGTAAGCCAGTACAGCTGACCAAAAAACGGGATCCACAGCAGGCTTTTTTTGCCCACCGTCACGGTCGGTGGAAGCACGATATTAGAGGCCGTCACCATATCGTAGTTGTTCTGATGGTTGGCGATATAGATGGCGTTACCGAAATTCTCCGCCCCTTCCGGCAGACGTTTTTCAACCTTCAGACCGAACAGCGGCGCAAGGCGACCAAACATATGGCCGAAGGTGGCGACATGCTTCGGATTACGCGGGCTGAACAGGCAATAAATAGAGCCGAAAATACAGACCAGAATGCAGTAGATAACGGTAAGAATAAGACGAACAATATATAGCATAGCGACCTCTGAAGCCCCAACAGCTGACAATTATACTTCACCTGTGGCCAGGTAAGGACTTTATTACGAGCGCGTATTGTTAATCGCAACGCACGAATTAACAACGATTTTACGGGAAATTTTATTGAAATTCCCCCTCCGGACAGAGGGGGGTATCACGACATTACTCTTCGCTGTCACCCGCGGTGCTGCGTGCAGGAGAGTCAATCTCCACGCGGTCGATGCGCTGCAGACCGCGCATCAGCGAGCCGCGGCGACCGCGCTCACCCACCACTTTCTGCAACTCTTCCGGACGAAGCTTGATTTTGCGCTTGCCGACGTGAATGGTCAGCGTGCTCTGCGGCGGCAGGAGGAAGAGGTGCGCCAGGCCATCTTCGCCTTTCGCGGCCTCCGCCGACGGGATGTTGATGATCTTGTTGCCCTTGCCTTTCGACAGCTCCGGCAGATCGCTGACCGGGAACATCAGCATACGTCCGGCGGTGGTGATCGCCAGAAGCATGTCGCTTTCGTTCTCAATCACCAGCGGTGCCATCACGTGGGCGTTGTCCGGCAGGCTAATCAGCGCCTTACCGGCACGGTTGCGGGAAACCAGATCGTTAAAGGTACAGATAAAGCCGTAGCCCGCATCGGACGCCAGCAGCAGCTTCTGCTCATCGGCTTCCATCAGCATATGGTCAACCGTCGCCCCCGGCGGCAGCGTCAGCTTGCCGGTGAGCGGCTCGCCCTGCCCGCGCGCGGAAGGCAGCGTGATCGGGTCGATGGCGTAGCTGCGGCCGGTGGAGTCGATAAACGCCACCGGCTGGTTGCTCTTCCCTTTCACCGCCGCTTTGAAGCTGTCGCCCGCTTTGTAGCTGAGCCCCGGCGCGTCGATATCGTGGCCTTTGGCGCTGCGTACCCAGCCGCTCTGCGACAGGACAATGGTCACCGGCTCGGACGGCTGCATGTCGTGCTCGTTCATCGCCTTCGCTTCTTCGCGCTCGTGCAGCGGAGAACGACGGTCGTCGCCGAAGGCGTCGGCATCGGCCTGCAGCTCTTTCTTCAGCAGGGTGTTCATCTTGCGTTCGGACGCGAGGATCGCCTGCAGCTGATCGCGCTCTTTTTCCAGCTCGTTCTGCTCGCCGCGGATCTTCATCTCTTCCAGTTTGGCGAGATGGCGCAGCTTCAGCTCGAGGATCGCTTCGGCCTGGGTTTCGCTGATGCCAAAGCGCGACATCAGGGCGGGCTTCGGTTCGTCCTCGGTACGGATGATCTCAATCACCTCGTCGATATTGAGGAACGCCACCAGCAAACCTTCGAGGATATGCAGGCGCTTAAGCACTTTCTCCAGACGATGGTTCAGACGACGGCGGACCGTATCGCGGCGGAACGTCAGCCATTCGGTGAGGATCTCCAGCAGGTTTTTCACCGCCGGGCGTCCGTCGAGTCCGATCATGTTCAGGTTGATGCGGTAGCTTTTTTCCAGATCGGTGGTGGCAAACAGGTGGTTCATCACCTGCTCCATGTCCACGCGGTTGGAGCGCGGCACAATCACCAGACGGGTCGGGTTCTCGTGGTCAGATTCGTCGCGCAGGTCGTCCACCATCGGCAGCTTTTTATTGCGCATCTGGGAGGCGATCTGCTCCAGCACTTTGGCTCCGGAAACCTGATGCGGCAGCGCGGTGATGACGACTGCGCCGTCTTCTTTATTCCACACCGCGCGCATGCGCACGGAGCCGCGACCGTTCTGGTAGATTTTGCGGATTTCCGCGCGCGAGGTGATGATCTCAGCTTCGGTCGGGAAATCCGGACCCTGCACGATATCCAGCAGATCGTCGAGCGAGGCTTTCGGCTGCTCAATCAGGGTGATGGCGGCTTTCGCCACTTCACGCAGGTTGTGCGGCGGAATGTCCGTCGCCATACCGACCGCAATCCCGGTAGTGCCGTTCAGCAGGATGTTCGGCAGACGCGCAGGCAGCATCTTCGGCTCCTGCAGCGTACCGTCGAAGTTCGGTACCCAGTCAACGGTCCCCTGACCCAGCTCGCCCAGCAGCACTTCGGCATATTTAGACAGACGGGATTCGGTATAACGCATCGCCGCGAAGGATTTCGGATCGTCCGGCGCCCCCCAGTTCCCCTGGCCATCCACCAGCGGGTAGCGGTAAGAGAACGGCTGGGCCATCAGCACCATCGCTTCATAACAGGCGCTATCGCCGTGCGGATGGTATTTACCCAGCACGTCACCGACGGTACGGGCGGATTTCTTGAACTTGGCGGTGGCGTTCAGCCCCAGCTCGGACATCGCATAGACGATGCGGCGCTGAACGGGCTTCAGGCCATCCCCGATAAACGGCAACGCCCTGTCCATGATGACGTACATGGAGTAGTTCAGGTAGGCGTTTTCCGTGAATTCATGTAGCGCGAGGCGCTCTGCCATATCGCTCATTACGTGTGATTCCTCAACTCAGAAACCGAAGGGTTTCAGGCAATATTGCCGCAGATACTACCTTATCTGGCGAGTTGAGTCACAAAGAAAAAGGGCCGCTTATGCGGCCCTTTCCGGGTTATTTGTTCAGCTTAATGACCTGCTTCACGTCGATTTCAAAATCGTTCCACTCTTTATCGACCTTGCCCTGGATTTCCACTTTATCCTGAGGGGTGACGGTCACGCCGTTCCAGCGCTTGTGGTCAATTTCCACGTTCACCGTGCCGGTCTCATCGCGGAAGGTGTAGCGGTCATCGGACAGGCGCTGGGTGATGTTCCCGCGCAGCTTCACCCAGCTGTCGTCCTTCATCTCTTTCACCTTCACCGCGGTGGTGAGGTTAGCGTCGTTATCGACAAAACCGCCTGCCTGCGTTTGGGTCTGGGTCTGTGCGGCAGACGGGCCGTTAAATCCGCCCTGCGCGGCAAAAACGGGGGCAGTGGTCATCATCATGATGGCGGCAATAGCAGCGAATTTTTTCATATTAACTCTCCCTTTAATTGGTTTCGCAGTCCATTAAACAGGGTAATCCTTAACAACTTCTTAAGGGAAAAATTTATTTATTATTGCTGTACAGCAGGCGCTTACAGAGGGTTTACTGACGGCATCAAGGAGGGAACATGCGCATTTTACTGGTAGAAGACGACAGGTTAATCGGTGACGGTATCAAGGCGGGGTTAAGCAAAATGGGCTTTAGCGTGGACTGGTTTACCGACGGTAAAACCGGTCAGGCCGCGCTCGCTTCTGCGCCCTATGATGCCGTGGTGCTGGATCTGACGCTGCCGGAAATCGACGGTCTGGACATCCTGCGCGCGTGGCGCGAAAGCGGGCGCAGCGAGCCGGTATTGATCCTGACCGCGCGGGATGCGCTTAACCAGCGCGTGGAGGGGCTGCGTCTTGGCGCGGATGATTATCTCTGTAAGCCGTTCGCGCTGATTGAAGTCGGCGCCCGCCTTGAGGCGCTGGTCCGCCGCAGCCACGGGCAGGCGCGTAGCGAGCTACGCCACGGCAAGGTCACGCTCGATCCGACCCGACTCGTCGCCACGCTGGACGGTGAGCCGCTGACGCTGAAGCCGAAAGAGTTCGCGCTGCTGGAGCTGTTAATGCGTAACGCGGGCCGGGTGCTGCCGCGAAAGCTTATCGAGGAAAAGCTTTATACCTGGGACGACGATGTCTCCAGCAACGCCATCGAAGTCCACGTTCATCATCTGCGCCGCAAGCTTGGCAGCGAGTTTATCCGCACCGTGCACGGCATCGGCTATATCCTGGGTGACGCATGAAGCTGACGCAACGCCTGAGCCTGAAGCTGCGCCTGACGCTCCTTTTTTTAGCGCTTTCCCTGACGGCATGGTTTGCCGCCAGCCTGGTGGCCTGGCAGCAGACCACCCACAAGCTGGATAAGCTCTTCGACACGCAGCAGATGCTGTTTGCCAAACGGCTGCTGACGATGGATCTTGACGAGATCCGCGCCCCCGAACGGATGCGCGAGATCCCCAAAAAAGTGAAGCATGGCCGTCTCGATGACGACGCGCTGGCTTTCGCCATTTACGCCGTCGATGGCAAAATGATGCTGAACGACGGCGAGAACGGGCGCGATATTCCGTACCACTATCGCCGCGACGGGTTTGATAACGGGCAGCTCCAGGACGACAACGACGAATGGCGTTTCCTGTGGCTGACCTCACCCGACGGGAAGTACCGCGTGGTGGTCGGTCAGGAATGGGAGTACCGCCAGGATATGGCGCTGGACGTGGTCAGCTCACAGCTGACCCCCTGGCTGGTGGCGCTGCCCGTGATGCTGCTCTTGCTGGTTCTCCTCCTGAGCCGGGAGCTGAAGCCACTGAAAAAGCTGGCGCAGACCCTGCGCTCCCGCTCGCCGGATGCCACAGATAACCTGCCGACGGAGGGCGTACCAACAGAAGTACGCCCCCTGCTCGACGCGCTGAATCATCTCTTCGCGCGCACCCAGGAGATGATGACCCGCGAGCGCCGCTTTACGTCCGATGCGGCCCACGAGCTGCGCAGCCCGCTGGCGGCCCTGAAGGTACAAACTGACGTGGCGCAGCTCTCTCATGACGATCCGCAGGCGCGGGAAAAGGCGCTGGCGCAGCTGCATGCGGGAATCGACCGAGCTTCCCGGCTGGTGGACCAGCTCCTCACGCTGTCGCGTCTGGATACGCTGGACAACCTGGACGATATCGAACCTATAACACTTGCCGATCTACTGCAGTCGGCGGTGCTGGATATCTGGCATCCGGCGCAGCAGGCAGGGATTGATATTCGCCTCAACAACCACGCCCCGCAGGTCAAGCGTCAGGGACAGCCGCTGCTGCTGAGCCTGCTGGTGCGCAACCTGCTGGATAACGCAATTCGCTACAGCCCGCACGGCAGCGTGGTGGATGTGACGCTGGACGCGCGTAGCTTTAGCGTGCGCGACAACGGTCCCGGCATTTCACCGGACGCGCTGGCGCGCATCGGCGAGCGCTTTTATCGTCCGCCGGGTCAGGATGCGACGGGCAGCGGGCTGGGATTATCCATAGTAAAACGCATCGCCGCGCTGCACGGGATGCGCGTTTCGCTGAGCAATGCGCCGGAGGGTGGCTTTGAGGTGAAGGTCAGCTGGTAGCGGATTATTGCATCTCATGCAAAAGACTTTGCACATTTTGCTCATTTTTCCGCTCCGTCCTCGCGCGTAGAATACCCGGCATACTCTCATCGTCGAGGACAAAAAATGAGCAACATTCTGATTATTAACGGTGCAAAAGAATTTGCGCACTCTAAAGGCCAGCTGAATGACACCCTGACCGAGGTCGCGGACGGTTTCCTGCGCGACGCCGGGCATGATGTTAAGGTCGTGCGTGCAGACAGCAACTACGACGTGAAAGCCGAAGTGCAGAACTTCCTGTGGGCTGACGTGGTGATCTGGCAGATGCCAGGCTGGTGGATGGGCGCGCCGTGGACCGTGAAAAAATACATGGACGACGTGTTCACCGAAGGTCACGGCTCACTGTATGCCAGTGATGGCCGCACCCGCTCTGACGCGTCCAAAAAATACGGTTCAGGCGGTCTGATTCAGGGCAAAAAATATATGCTGTCACTGACCTGGAACGCGCCGCTGGAAGCCTTCACCGAGAAAGATCAGTTCTTCGAAGGCGTGGGCGTGGACGGTGCGTATCTGCCGTTCCACAAGGCGAATCAGTTCCTGGGCATGGATCCGCTGCCGACCTTTATCGTCAACGACGTGATTAAAATGCCTGATGTCCCGAGCTATATCGCAGAATATCGCAAGCATCTCGCGGAAATTTTTGCTTAACTGGTAGCCTGGAATTAAAGGAGTAGTAAACATGCTTACCGTTATCGCAGAAATCCGTACTCGTCCAGGTCAACATCACCGCCAGGCGGTGCTGGATCAGTTCGCGAAAATCATCCCGACCGTACTGAAAGAAGAAGGCTGCCACGGCTACGCGCCGATGGTGGATGCCGCCACTGACGCCAGCTTCCAGGCGACCGCGCCGGACTCGATCATCATGGTTGAGCAGTGGGAAACCGTCGCGCATCTTGAAGCGCACCTGCAGACCCCGCACATGAAAGCGTGGAGCGACGCGGTGAAGGGTGACGTGCTGGAAACCCACATCCGCATTCTGGAGCAAGGGGTTTAAGTTCGTGGAATTTGCCGGGTGGCACTGCGTTTACCCGGCCTACAAAACCTGAACCGTAGGCCCGGTAAGCGCTAGCGCCACCGGGCTTTGTTGTTTTTAGCTGCTTTTCTTCCCCGGCTTTAACCCGCGATGTAGCTCGTTGATGCGCTTCATTGACTTAATGGTGCGCTGCGGCTCGGTGGAAGCGACGGATAAAATGATCATCTCCAGACACAGCAGCACCGTGCCATGGAGCGGGATTTTGCCCTTTTCGCCGCCGCGCGGAACGTGGATCACCACGCTGGCCTCCTTACTGAAGCGCGAATCAAGGGCGTTGGTCAGCAGGATGGTGGGAATGCCCAGTCGTTTTGCTTCACGCAGGGTGGTTTGCCCCTCCCGGTGCGCGGATTTCTGCGCCATCATCACCAGCACGTCGCCGCGCTGAAGCGCAATCAGCTGTTCGGCAAGCCCGATCCCGGTACGGTTGAGCGGCGTGGCGGGTAATCCCATACGGCTGAACAGCCTGGCGGTGTACTCGGCCAGAATGCCGGAGGCCCCAATACCAAATATGGCGACCTGCCTCGCCTGCGCCAGAAGAGAGACCGCCTGCGCCATCGCGTAGCGGTTGTGGGGCTCGGATAACACCTCGCAGGTGTGCTGATGCCCCTCAAGCACGAAATCAATGCTCGCATTGACGTCGCTGGCGAGCGTGTTCACCGTGGTGGACATCTTTTCGCTGGAGGTGACCACCGGACCAAACCACTGCTCCAGCGTCTGCTTGAGATCGCGCAGCCCGGCGAACCCCAGCGCCTGAATGGCGCGGACTACCGTGGCATCCGAGGTTTTCAATACGGCGGCAATCTCCATGGCGGTCTGCTCCATTACCGCTTCGCGGTTGTCATGGATATAGCGTGCGACCTGCAGCAGACGCGGCGTCAGCTGATGCGCCCGCGAGCGGAATCGCTCACCGTAAACATCGACTCTTCGGATCACCGTGACGCCTCCGGCAGCGGACGCCCGGCAATCTGCGACTGCACCTGCGCGGCCATCAGCCCTAATGACGCGAACGAATTTGAGATCGCCTCTTCACGCGAGATCAGCACGTAGCGCCCGGTTCGGCAGGCATTCAGGAACTGACACCAGCCCGGCATGACCGCATCCATCGCCGCCAGCTCGTCCTGCGGTTTACCGCCCGTATCCCCGCGCCAGGTGGCGAAGACGAAATCGGCATCCAGCTCCGGCAGGCGCTCGGCGCTGACGTCGATGCGCCCCCCTTCCGGGATGGACTCAATCAGCGGCGGGAATTTGAATCCGGCGTCGCGCAGCACGCGACCCAGCGAGTGGTAGCTGTGCATGGCGTTGATTTTCCCCTGATTAGCCTGAATCACCGACACAGTGATTTTGCGCGTGTCGATGGTCGCCTTCAGCGCCTTGATTTGTTCCTGATAGCGGCGTTCCAGAATGTTTAGCCTTGCCTGCGTGCCCGTGAGCTGCGCCAGCTTGCGGTAGATTTCCGGCGCGCCGCCGTCGAGATGATCGATGCTCACCGTCGGGGCAATTTTTTCCAGCTGTTCCACCGGGGTGTTGCGCGTCGGCTCGGTGATAATCAGGTCAGGCTTTGCGGCGGCGATGGCTTCGATGTCGATATCGGCCGTGCCGATAAATTTAATATCGGAATTATCGAAATCGACGCCGGTCAGCATGCCGCTGGAGCGCAGAAAGTGGCTGCCGTCCGGCCGCGTGCGGCCATGGCTCGCCACCGGCGGCACGCCAAGTTCAATCAGCGGAATGGTGACATCCAGATCGTGTAATGAAACAATCCGCTTCGGATGAACCGGCACAACGACCTTACGTCCCAAATCGTCGGTAAATACCTGCGTCGGCTCCGCCGCGCTCACCGCGAACCCCACCAGCAACAGCATCGAAAACAGTACGCGCATCATAATCCCCTAAAATCTGTCCCGACGCTGCCAGAGCAGCAGCAGGAAAAACGGTCCGCCAATCAATGAAATTACAATCCCCGCCGGCAGCTGCAGCGGGAGGAATGCCAGACGTCCGACGTTATCCGCCAGCAGCACCAGCAGCGCGCCCAGCACCGCACTTCCCGTCAGGAGCGCAGTTTGCCCACCGCGCAGCAGCAGGCGCGCCATGTGCGGGGCAATCAGCCCCACGAAGCCAATACTGCCCACGCAGGAGACGCAGGCCGCCGTCAGCACCACCGGGGCGAGAACCCGCAGCAGCGCCAGCCGGGTTGTGCGCACGCCAAGACCCGCGGCGACCTGATTGCCGAGCAACGCCACGTCCGCGGCCCGGGCGGTAAACAGCAGCAGCGCAAACGCGGGAGCCGTCCAGAGCGCGGCCAGCCCTACCAGCGTCCAGTTGGCCGCGTGCAGGCTTCCCGCCAGCCACAGCATCGCCGTCTGCACGTCGCGCACGTCGGCGGTGGTGATAAAGATGCCCATCGCCGCGGCAAACGCCCACGACACGCCGATGCCGATCAGGATGAATCGCGGGCGCGAGATATCGCGCGCCAGGGCGATGACCAGCAGCGCGGTAAGCAGCCCGCCGGCCATGCCAACCAGCGGACGCCAGGCCAGGCCCAGCGCCGGGAACTGAAAAATCAGCAGCAATACCGCCGCGCTACAGCCCTCCTTCACGCCGATAAGCCCGGGGTCAGCCAGACCGTTGCGGGTGATGGACTGCATCGCCGCACCCGCCATGCCGAGCATCGCGCCGCACAGCACCGCCATCAGCAGGCGCGGCAGGCGGATATCCATCACGACGTAGCGCGTCTCGGCCGTCAGACTTTCAGGCGAAAAAAGCGCGCGCCCGATGGCAGAGGCGGGAATGGGCAGAGAACCGTGCGTCAGGCCAAAGCCCAGCAGACTTAGCGCCGCCAGCGCGAAAAGCGACAGGTACGCCAGCGCCTTCGGACGAACCAGCGCCGATAAACGACCAACACGGATCGCGCGGAGTCCGGCCCGGTTCATTTGAACATCCTCGACGTCATAAAGATGAACACGGGCGCGCCGACCAGGGCCGTCATGATGCCGGTTGCCAGCTCCCAGGGGGTAAACAGCGTGCGGGCAGCGATATCCGCCAGCAGCAGTACCAGCGCGCCGCACAGGGCCGACAGCGGCACCATCACGCGTAAATCGACCGACACCAGACGGCGGATGAGCTGCGGCACCACAAGGCCGATAAAGCCAATCGGCCCGGCGACAGAGACGGCCGCGCCGCAGAGCAGCGCGATGGCCAGCAGGGCAAGCAGGCGAGTTTTCAGCAGCGACACGCCAAGCCCCTGCGCCATTCTGTCGCCCAACGCCAGCATGTTGAGCGTGGGCGACAGCCCGATAGCGAGAACAAAACCGGCGGATGCCGCCCACAGGGCGCTCTGGAGCGTCTGCGCGTTGACCCCGGCGATATCACCCGCCAGCCAGGTGCGCAGGGCGAGCAGCGTCTGTTCATCCAGGATTAACACCGCGGCGGTAATCGACGAGGCAAACGCCGACATCGCCACGCCGCACAGGGTGACCTTCATCGGCGTAAGCCCGGTGCGACCGGACGAGGAGAACATCATCACCAGCAGAAACAGCGCGGCGGCACCGACGGCGGCAATCAACGGGCGACCAAACGGCAGCGACAGCCCAAGCGCGCTGGTAATCACTACCGCCAGCGCGGCCCCGGCGTTGAGCCCCAGAATATGCGGCTCGCCGAGCGGGTTGCGGATCACGGACTGTAGCAGCACGCCCGCCACGCCGAGCGCGGCGCCCGTCACCATCGCGGCGCAGAGGCGCAGCAGCCGTAGTCTGATGATGATGTTATGGTCGAAATTGCGCGGATCGAAGTGGAAGAATGCCTCTACTACCGTTCGGGGAGGGATAAACCGCGCCCCGATGCCAAGATGCATAATCGCGCCCAGCGCCAGCAGCAATGTAAAAATCAGGAAGGCCAGAGAGGAGCGCATCATGGTTGAACAGCGCCCTGCCGAAACGGCATAAAGAACGGCTTGCCGGTCAACGGGTTTAGGGACATATGCACGTCCACATCAAACACCGCTTTGATCAGCTCCGGCGTGCAGGCATCGCCCTCATGCAATACGCCCTCAACTTTTCCCTGGCGTAAAAAGACCAGCGAATCGCCGTAGTTCACGGCGAAGTTGAGATCGTGCAGCACCACCACCACGGTACGCCCGTGCTGGCGGGTCAGGGCGTGCAGCAGTTCCAGGATCTCCACCTGATAGCGGAGATCGAGATACGTCGTCGGCTCGTCAAGCAGGATATACGGCGTTTGCTGCGCCAGCGCCATGGCGATCCAGCAGCGCTGACGCTGCCCGCCGGATAAGCTTTCCACCGGCATATGGGCAAACTCTGCCGTGCCGGTCAGACGCAGGGCCTCTTCCACCGCCCGCTCGTCCTCATCGCTCCACTGGCGCATAACGTTCTGCCAGGGAAAACGCCCGCGCGAGACCAGTTCAAAAACGGTTAACCCTTCCGGCAGCAGCGGAGACTGCGGGAGAATGCCAAGCTGACGGGCGACCGCTTTGGTGGGCTGCTCATGAATGGCTTTACCGTCCAGCAGCGCGGTTCCCCCCAGCGGCTGCAGCAGCCGCGCGATAGTGCTCAACAGCGTGGATTTCCCACAGCCGTTCGCCCCTACCAGCACCGTCATTTTCTGCTGAGGGATGGCAAGGGAGATATCATCAACGATGATTTTTTTCTGATAGCCCGCAGAGAGGTTCTCCAGAACCAGACCCGGTTTGTGTGTGTTGTGAGCCACGTGAACGCCAACGTAATGAAAAACCAACAAATAAAAATAAAACTCATTCTCTTTTGAGAGTTTGACGCTACGCCATGTAGTAGTCAAGCGAAGAAACACCCTGAAAAAATCAGGGGTAAGCCAGAGTAAAGATGAACGCGTTAAGGTTTATAAAAGTATTAATTTCAATAAGTTAATTCACATTCCTCTGCGCTTATCCGCACGTTTAAAAGCTGTAGTCGATTTTTTCTTTTTTCCATTTACTACTACATTCCCGCATGATTGAATGATTCTCAATTACATGTCCGATGCCACTTCCAGCTAACGGACAGACCGTAAAGGGCAATGATTCACACAGTTTGCCGCGAACGCATTCGCGGGATATTTCGGGATAACAGATGTAATGGCTACGTTCACACCTTCACTCTCTGGGGTAAAAGGGCGCGCGCTCTTTTCACTGCTGTTTATGGCGCCGCTGGCGCAGGCAGCAGACACCACCGCGGCTAAAGACGGCGAAACGCTTACCGTCACCGCCGATCCAAATACTGCGGCGGAAGCCACTAATGGCTATCAGCCGCTGAATACCTCCACCGCGACGTTAACCACCATGCCGATGCTGGATATCCCGCAGGTGGTGAATACCGTCAGCGACAAAGTGCTGGAGGATCAGCACGCCACCACGCTGGACGAAGCGCTCTATAACGTCAGCAACGTGGTGCAGACCAACACCCTTGGCGGCACGCAGGATGCCTTTGTGCGCCGCGGGTTTGGCGCGAACCGCGACGGGTCAATCATGACCAACGGCCTGCGCACCGTCCTGCCGCGCAGCTTCAATGCCGCAACCGAGCGCGTGGAGGTGCTGAAAGGGCCGGCCTCAACGCTGTACGGCATTCTCGATCCGGGCGGCCTGATCAACGTCGTCACCAAACGCCCGGAGAAAATCTTCGGCGGCTCGATTTCTGCCACCTCTTCTAGCTTTGGCGGCGGCACCGGACAGGTCGATGTGACCGGCCCGATCGACGGCACGCGCCTGGCGTATCGCCTCACGGGTGAGTATCAGGACGAAGATTACTGGCGTAATTTTGGCAACGAACGCAGCACCTTTATCGCCCCGTCGCTCACCTGGTTTGGTGACGATGCCACCGTGACCGTGCTCTATTCGCATCGCGACTATAAGACGCCGTTCGATCGCGGAACGATCTTCGATCTCAATACCAAGAAAGCCGTCGACGTCGATCGCAAAACCCGCTTCGATGAGCCGTTTAACGTGACCGACGGCCAGTCCGATCTCGCTCAGCTCAACGCGGAGTATCGCCTCAACAGCCAGTGGACCGCGAAGTTCGACTACAGCTACAGCCAGGATAAGTACAGCGATAACCAGGCCCGCGTGATGGCCTACGATTCAAAAACCGGCAACCTGACCCGCCGCGTGGATGCTACCCAGGGCTCGACCCAGCGCATGCACAGCACCCGCGCGGATCTGCAGGGGAACGTGGATATCGCAGGCTTTTACAATGAGATCCTCACCGGCGTGTCGTATGAGAATTACGATCTGCTGCGCACGGACATGATGCGCTGTAAAAACGTGAAGGATTTCAATATCTATCACCCGACGTATGGCAATCTCGGCAAATGCACCACCGTGTCGGCGTCCGACAGCGACCAGACGCTCAAGCAGGAAAGCTACTCTGCGTACGCGCAGGATGCCCTGTACCTGACCGATAAGTGGATCGCCGTCGCCGGGATGCGCTATCAGTATTACACCCAGTACGCGGGCAAAGGCCGTCCGTTCAACGTCAACACCGACAGCCGCGACGAACAGTGGACGCCGAAGCTGGGGCTGGTCTATAAGCTCACGCCATCCGTCTCGCTGTTTGCCAACTACTCGCAAACGTTTATGCCGCAGTCGTCCATTGCGAGCTACATCGGCGACCTGCCGCCGGAAACGTCGAATGCTTACGAAGTGGGCGCAAAATTCGACCTGTTCGACGGGGTTACCGCCAATATCGCGCTGTTTGATATTCACAAACGCAACGTGCTGTATAACGAAAGCGTGGGGGGTGAAACCATCGCCAAAACGGCGGGCCGCGTGCGCTCCCAGGGCGTGGAGGTAGATCTTGCCGGATCGCTGACCGAGAACACCAATATCATCGCCAGCTATGGCTATACCGACGCTAAGGTGCTGGAAGACCCGGACTATGCGGGCAAACCGCTGCCGAACGTGCCGCGCCATACCGGCTCCCTGTTCCTGACCTACGATATTCACAACGCGTTTGCCGGGAATACCCTGACGCTGGGCGGCGGCGGGCACGGCGTAAGCCGTCGTTCCGCAACCAACGGTGCGGATTACTATCTGCCGGGCTATTTCGTGGCGGATGCGTTTGCGGCGTATAAGATGAAGCTGCAGTATCCGGTGACGCTGCAGGTGAACGTGAAAAACCTGTTTGATAAGACCTACTACACGTCGTCCATTGCGACCAACAACCTGGGCAACCAGATTGGCGATCCGCGCGAAGTGCAGCTGACGGTGAAGATGGAGTTTTGACGTCAGTGCGGGGCGTTCCCCTCACCCTAACCCTCTCCCCAAAGGGGCGAGGAGATCGATCGTAGGCCCGGTAAGCGCAGCGCCACCGGGCAAAAAAAGCCCTGCATCGCAGGGCTTTTTCAGCATCAGGCCTCAATATCCGCCATATCGCCTTTCTCCTGCAGCCAGTTACGACGGTCTTCCGAACGTTTCTTGGCAAGGAGCATATCCATCATGGCGTTGGTCTGCTGTTCATCTTCGTCGCTGATCGTCAGCTGCACCAGGCGGCGCGTGTTCGGATCCAGCGTCGTTTCGCGCAGCTGCATCGGGTTCATCTCGCCCAGCCCTTTAAAGCGCTGCACGTTAGGCTTGCCCTTCTTACGCTTCAGCTGTTCCAGCACGCCCGCTTTCTCTTCTTCCGTCAGCGCGTAGTAAACCTCTTTGCCGAGGTCGATACGGTAGAGCGGCGGCAGCGCCACGTGGACGTGACCGTTTTTCACCAGCGTTTTGAAGTGCTTCACAAACAGCGCGCACAGCAGCGTGGCGATGTGCAGACCATCGGAGTCCGCATCCGCGAGGATACAGATCTTGCCGTAGCGCAGCTGGCTCAGATCGTCGCTGTCCGGATCGATGCCGATCGCCACCGAGATATCGTGGACTTCCTGCGAGGCCAGCACTTCATCAGACGAGACCTCCCAGGTGTTCAGGATCTTACCCTTGAGGGGCATGATCGCCTGATATTCACGATCGCGCGCCTGCTTGGCCGACCCGCCCGCCGAGTCCCCTTCCACAAGGAACAGTTCGGTACGGTTGAGATCCTGCGCGGTACAGTCCGCCAGCTTGCCCGGCAGCGCAGGGCCGCTGGTCAGCTTTTTACGCACCACTTTCTTGGCGGCGCGCAGACGACGCTGGGCGCTGGAAATCGCCATTTCAGCCAGCATCTCTGCCGCCTGAACGTTCTGGTTCAGCCACAGGGTAAATGCATCTTTCACCACGCCGGAAACGAACGCCGCGCACTGACGTGACGACAGGCGCTCTTTGGTCTGACCGGCAAACTGTGGATCCTGCATCTTCACGGAGAGCACGTAGGCACAGCGGTCCCAGATATCTTCCGCCGACAGCTTCACGCCGCGCGGCAGAATGTTGCGGTATTCGCAGAATTCGCGCATCGCGTCCAGCAGCCCCTGACGCAGGCCGTTGACGTGGGTACCGCCCAGCATGGTCGGGATCAGGTTAACGTAGCTTTCGGTCAGCAGCTCGCCGCCTTCCGGCAGCCACAGCAGCGCCCAGTCCACCGCTTCGGTGTCGCCGGTGAAATTGCCGACGAACGGTTTTTCCGGCAGCGTCGGCAGGCCATTTACCGCTTCGCACAGATAGTCATTAAGGCCATCTTCGTAGCGCCAGGTCTGCTCGGTGTTGTTGACGTTGTCTTTAAACGTGATTTCCACGCCCGGGCACAGCACCGCTTTGGCTTTCAGCAGGTGCGTCAGGCGGGAAACGGAAAAGCGCGGACTGTCGAAGAAGCTTTCGTCAGGCCAGAAATGAACGCTGGTGCCGGTGTTGCGTTTGCCGCACGTGCCGACAACCTGCAGATCCTGCACCTTCTCGCCGTTTTCAAACGCGATGTTGTACACCTGACCGTCGCGACGGACGTTCACTTCCACGCGTTTTGACAGGGCGTTGACGACGGAAATCCCCACGCCGTGCAGGCCGCCGGAGAACTGGTAGTTTTTATTGGAGAACTTACCGCCCGCGTGCAGACGACAGAGGATCAGCTCAACGGCCGGGACGCCCTCTTCCGGGTGGATATCCACCGGCATGCCGCGCCCGTCGTCGATGACTTCCAGCGACTGATCGGCGTGCAGGATGACGTCAACGCGTTTGGCATGGCCCGCCAGCGCTTCGTCCACACTGTTATCAATAACTTCCTGGCCCAGATGGTTTGGGCGCGTCGTATCGGTGTACATCCCCGGGCGGCGGCGAACCGGCTCAAGCCCGGTGAGGACCTCAATGGCATCAGCGTTATAGGTTTGCGTCATGATTTAAACTAGCAATTCGCATTGATTGTCAGTGGCTGTGCAGTCCAAGAAAATCGACAATCTGGGTGAAATGATTCTCAAAGCCCGTGAAAGCATGGTTTCCGCCCTCTTCTATAGTCTGGCGGCAGGAGGCGTAATACGCCACTGCCTGGCGGTAATCCAGCACTTCATCTCCCGTCTGCTGCAGCAGCCAGATGAGATCCGGCGCCTCGAGCGGGTCGACCTGCATAACTTTGAGATCGTAAATATGGCGTGACTCTAGCACATATTGCTGGCCCGTGTAGGGGTTCTCGTTTTCGCCAAGAAAGTCCCGCAGCAGCTCAAATGGCCGTACCGCCGGATTAACCACAACGGCGGGCAGCATAAAGCATTGCGAGAGCCAGGTGGCGTAATACCCGCCCAGGGATGAACCGACCACACCAAAGGTTTCGCCGCCGTGCGCAAGCACAATGGATTCCAGCATCTCCGCGGCCTCTGCCGGGTAAGGCGGCAGCTGAGGGATAATCATCTCAACGTCGGGGTGATGCTCGCTCAGCCACTGGCGAAACTGTGTCGCTTTTGCGGAGCGTGGCGAGCTGTTGAATCCGTGCAGATAAAGGAGCGTAGACATCAATAGCCTTCTGAAGCGGTATCCGGGCGGAATTTTGCACCGGTCAAACGGCAGACTTCCGTGGTCAGCGTGCCGTCGGCATGCAGTTCCAGCCAGCGCCAGCCTGGCGCGATGGTATCCAGCGTAAAGTTGGCGCAGTGCGGCTTAAACTGAACGCAGGTCGACGGCGTCGCCAGCATGCGGCGCCCGTTCCAGTCGAGATCCTGTTCCTGGTGAATATGTCCACACAGCAGATTTTTCACCCGCGGGAACTTCGCCAGCACGCGATCCAGCGCCGCGGAGTTGCGCAGGCTGTGCTGATCGAGCCAGCTGCAGCCCGCCGGCAGAGGGTGATGATGAAGCAACAGCAGCGTATGACGTTCAGGTTCAGCAGCCAGTTTGGTCTCAAGCCAGTCGAGCTGAAACTCGCTTAATTCACCGTGCGGGACGCCAAACACCTGACTGTCCAGCAGCAGGATCTGCCACTGTTCACCCGCAAAAACACATTTCGCCGGAGAAATACCCGCATCCTGAAGAGAACTGTACATGGCAGGCTGGAAGTCATGGTTTCCCGGCAGCCAGACGCAAGGCACGCTAAAGCTCGCGATGCCTTCAGCAAAATGCTGGTAGGCCGCGGAAGATTGGTCCTGCGCCAGATCGCCCGTTGCGACAATCAGATCGCATGCACGGTTTTCAGCGTGAATGGCGCTCAGTACCGCCTGATAACTCTCCCAGGTGTTCACCCCCAGCAGCGTTTCATGCTTTTCGGCAAAAAGGTGGGTATCGGTGATTTGTAATATCCTGACTGGCGCCCCACCAGCAACAGTCAGGTTCAACAGGCTTTCCAAATGGTGTCCTTAGGTAGGTTTATGACGCTAACAAACCGGAATCGCCATTGCTCCATGTGCTAAACAATATCTTAGCCAGTCGGCTAAAAACTGGTTAATTTGATGCTTTTCGTCGCGTTGATGCAACTTTTTATTCGGGTAATCATACCGCGCCTTGAAGCGAAAGATCTGCTGGCTTGAACACACTTCAGCGACCATCGCGTCGTGATAGAGGCGTACCGTCATCGACGGCAGACTCCAGTAGCTAATGCTGGGTGCCGTTTGCTCAATCTCCACCAGCGTAGTGTAGCGCGTTGATTCTGTTATCGTTAATCGATACTGCGCGTTGCTCACCTGATAGCTTACCGTTTCGCCGGGTGCGTCGTTTTTCGGCAGCAGGCGGCGCAATTGTGCGAAATTGGTTTCGCACAGGCGCATCATTTCTGGGAAGTCAGGCGTATAGCGCTTCATTTTTTCCACTCGTTTCGTAATGTCTGATAATGCAGCTGTAGCCATTGCAGGGCGATGACAGATGCTGCGTTGTCGATTTTCCCCTCTTCTACCCACTGATAAGCCTGCTCCCGGCTTACCACATGAACCCGAATATCTTCGTTTTCATCTGCCAGACCGTGGATCCCTTCCGCCGTCGTGGCGTCCACTTCGCCCACCATAATGGATAAGCGTTCGCTGGTGCCTCCCGGGCTTGCCAGGTAGCTCAGCACCGGTTTGGTACGGCCGACCACCAGCCCCGCCTCTTCCAGCGCCTCGCGCCGGGCGACGTCCTCGACCGACTCGCCTTCTTCGATCATCCCGGCCACCATCTCCAGCAGCCACGGGCTCTCACTGACGTCATAAGCGGCGATGCGGATCTGCTCCACCAGCACAACTTCGTCACGCACTGGGTCAAAGGGTAGCAAGACTGCCGCATGCCCGCGCTCAAAAATTTCGCGTCTGATTTCGCCGCTCATTTCCCCGTTAAACAGGCGATGCCTGAAACGGTAAAGATCCATTGAAAAAAAACCGCTATAAAGCGTTTCTCGTGCAATAATTTCTACATCGTTTTTGGCGAAAGTCACGGGCAACTTATCTGGTTTTTGCATGAGTCGAGTCCTGGTAGCAATGGTGATGAAATTGTGAATTTCAAGGCTGTTTGGCTGCCGTTTGTAAGGCTATATGGTAGATTGGTGCAAATTACCGCCAGATGGCACGTAACGCCAACCTTTTGGTATGGAAGATTCTGTTAGAATCGGCAATTATTTTTTAATTAGATCAGCGCTAATACTGCTTCACAACAAGGAATGCAAATGAAGAAATTGCTCCCCATCCTTATCGGCCTGAGCCTGACGGGCTTCAGTGCAATGAGCCAGGCGGAAAACCTGTTACAGGTCTACCAGCAGGCACGTCTGGGCAACCCTGATTTACGTAAATCAGCGGCCGATCGTGATGCTGCGTTTGAAAAGATTAACGAAGCGCGTAGCCCCTTGCTGCCACAGTTAGGTTTAGGTGCAGATTATACCTACAGCAACGGTTTCCGAGACGCTAACGGCGTAAACTCCAATGCTACCAGCGCCTCACTGCAATTGACACAGACGCTGTTTGATATGTCCAAATGGCGTGCCCTGACCCTGCAGGAAAAAAGCGCGGGCATCCAGGATGTGACCTATCAGACCGACCAGCAGACGCTGATCCTGAACACGGCCACGGCGTATTTCAACGTGCTGAGCGCGATTGACGCACTCTCCTACACCGAAGCGCAGAAACAGGCGATTTACCGCCAGTTAGATCAAACTACCCAGCGCTTCAACGTGGGCCTGGTGGCGATCACCGACGTGCAGAACGCCCGTTCACAGTACGACACCGTGCTGGCCAACGAAGTGACCGCGCGTAACAACCTCGATAACGCGCTGGAATCCCTGCGTCAGGTCACCGGGAATTACTATCCTGAGCTGGCGTCTCTGAACGTCGACAGCTTTAAAACGGATAAACCGCAGGCCGTTAACGCCCTGCTGAAGGAGGCGGAAAACCGCAACCTGACGTTGCTGCAGGCGCGTCTGAGCCAGGACCTGGCCCGCGAGCAAATTCGTCAGGCGCAGGATGGCCATCTGCCAACCCTGAGCCTGAGCGCCTCTACCGGTGTCTCTGATACGACCTATAGCGGCTCTAAAACCAATACGTCCCAGTATGACGACAGCAATATGGGTCAGAATAAAGTGGGTCTGAGCTTCTCCCTGCCGCTGTACCAGGGCGGTCAGGTCAACTCTCAGGTGAAACAGGCGCAGTACAACTTTGTTGGCGCGAGCGAGCAGCTGGAAAGCGCCCACCGTAACGTGGTGCAGACCGTGCGTTCCTCCTTCAACAACGTGAACGCCTCGATCAGCAGCATCAACGCCTATAAACAGGCCGTTGTGTCTGCACAGAGCTCCCTGGACGCGATGGAAGCGGGTTACTCGGTCGGTACACGTACTATCGTTGACGTGCTCGACGCGACCACCACGCTGTACAACGCGAAGCAGCAGCTCTCCAGCGCACGTTACCAGTACCTGATTAACCAGCTGAACATTAAGCAGGCTCTGGGTACGCTGAACGAGCAAGACCTGCAAATGCTGAACAGCGCGCTGGGCAAACCGGTCTCCACCTCTCCGGAGAGCGTTGCACCTGAGAATCCTGATCAGGTTGCCGCGGTTGATAACTTCAACGCTAACAGCAACACCCCTGCTGCACAGCCCGCTGCCGCACGCACCACAGCGCCTGCCAGCAAGGGCAATAATCCGTTCCGTAACTAAGCATTGCCCGATGGCGCTTCGCTTATCGGGCCTACTGAATCGTAGGCCGGGTAAGCGCAGCGCCACCCGGCGCAAAATCACATCCGAACGTAAGCCAACGTAAAGATCCCCCTGATTCCGCCCCTCTTCGCTTCATTTTCAACCACTCATCCTCTATCCTGAGCGTTATTACCACTGGGTCCTGGAAGACAAAGATGAAACGGACAAAATCTATAAATCACGCTTCGTTCCGCAAGAGCTGGAACGCGCGTCACCTCACCCCTGTTGCGCTGGCGGTCACGGCTGTCTTTATGCTGGCAGGCTGTGAGAAAAATGACGAAACGGTTTCGCTGTATCAAAACGCAGACGACTGCTCTGCCGCAACCGGCAAAGCCGACGAGTGTAAAACGGCTTATACGAGCGCGCTGAAAGAAGCAGAACGTACCGCGCCGAAATATGCCTCACGCGAAGACTGCGTGGCGGAATTCGGTGAAGGTCAGTGCCAGCAGGCACCGGCCCAGGCCGGCACCGCACCTGAAAATCAGGCGCAGGCGCAGTCCAGCGGCAGCTTCTGGATGCCGCTGATGGCAGGCTACATGATGGGTCGCCTGATGGGCGGCGGTGCAGGCTACCAGCAGCAGCCGCTGTTTAGCTCGAAAAACCCGGCCAGTCCGGCTTACGGTCAATATACCGATGCCAGCGGTAAAGGCTACGGCGCAGCGACGCCTGGACGCACCGTGACGGTACCGAAAACGGCGATGGCGCCGAAGCCTGCGACGACCAGCACCATCACCCGCGGCGGGTTTGGTGAATCGGTGGCGAAGCAGACCAGCGTGCAGCGCAGCGCGACAGGCACCTCCTCTACTCGCTCAATGGGCGGCTGATCATGGAACGAGTCAGTATCACCGAGCGCCCGGACTGGCGCGAAAAAGCCACCGAGTACGGTTTTAACTTCCATACCATGTACGGCGAGCCATACTGGTGTGAAGACGCTTACTACAAGCTCACGCTGGCCCAGGTTGAGAAGCTGGAAGAGGTGACGGCCGAGCTGCATCAGATGTGCCTGAAGGTCGTGGAAAAGGTCATCGACAGCGACGAGCTGATGGCCAAGTTCCGCATTCCAAAGCACACCTGGAGCTTTGTCCGCCAGTCGTGGAAAACAAATCAGCCTTCGCTTTACTCTCGCCTGGATCTGGCGTGGGACGGCAAAGGTGAACCGAAGCTGCTGGAAAACAACGCCGATACCCCAACGTCCCTGTACGAAGCGGCGTTCTTCCAGTGGATCTGGCTGGAAGACCAGGCCAATGCCGGAAACCTGCCGGAAGGCAGCGACCAGTTCAACAGCCTGCAGGAGAAGCTGATCGAGCGCTTCGCCGAGCTGCGCGAGCAGTTTGGCTTCAACCTGCTGCATCTTGCCTGCTGCCGCGACACGGAAGAAGACCGTGGCACGGTTCAGTATCTGCAGGACTGCGCTGCCGAAGCGGAGGTGGCGACCGAGTTCCTCTATATCGAGGATATCGGCCTGGGTGAAAAAGGTCAGTTTACGGATACGCAGGATCAGGTGATCAGCAACCTGTTCAAGCTCTACCCGTGGGAGTATATGCTGCGCGAGATGTTCTCCACCAAGCTGGAAGATGCTGGCGTGCGCTGGCTGGAACCGGCCTGGAAGAGCATTATCTCTAACAAAGCCCTGCTGCCGATGCTCTGGGAGATGTTCCCGAATCACCCTAACCTGCTGCCCGCGTATTTTGCGGAAGATGATTACCCGCAGATGGAGAAATACGTCGTTAAGCCGATCTTCTCCCGCGAAGGCGCGAACGTGTCGATTATCGAAAACGGTAAGACGCTGGAAGCGGTTGAAGGGCCGTACGGCGAAGAAGGGATGATCGTCCAGGAGTTCTGGCAGCTGCCAAAATTTGGCGACAGCTATACGCTGATTGGCAGCTGGCTCATCAACGATCAACCGGCCGGGATTGGCATTCGCGAAGATCGCGCGCTGATCACGCAGGATCTGTCGCGGTTCTATCCGCATATTTTTGTGGAGTAAGACTGCGGCCTGATGCCCTCACCCCAGCCCTCTCCCACAGGGAGAGGGTGCACACACTAAAAACGGCAACCTGAAGTTGCCGTTTTGCTTTTATTACCCCACCTGCACCGACAGCATACTCAGACTCCCCATCTCAATCCCGTCGACCGGGATCGTAACCGGCTCCTGACCGTCCCACGCGCCAAGCACGTACAGCAGCGGCAGGAAGTGTTCCGGCGTCGGGTTAGAGAGCGAACCGCCCTCATGATCCAGATAGTTCACCAGCGGATGCGCATCAGCCGGACCCTGCCACGTCAGGTTCGCTTTAACGTAGTCATTAAAAGCGGTCGCCCATGGATATGGCGTGTTTTCACCGTGCCAGCGCGCCGTACGCAGGTTATGCACCACGTTGCCGCTTGCCACCAGCATGATGCCTTCATCACGCAGGGTTGCCAGCTTGCGGCCCATTTCCAGATGCCAGGCGGCAGGTTTGGTGCTGTCGATGCTCAACTGCACCATTGGGATATCGGCATCCGGATACATCTTAATCAGCACGCCCCAGGCTCCGTGGTCAAAGCCCCAGGCTTCTTTATCCAGCGTAACCGGAACGGGAGCCAGTAAATCAACCAGCTGTTGTGCCAGTTCAGGCGAACCCGGCGCAGGATAATGCGTATCGTACAGCGCCTGCGGGAAGCCGCCAAAATCATGAATGGTTTTTGGCGCTTCCATGGCGGTCACGCCCGTTCCACGGGTGAACCAGTGCGCGGATACCACCACAATCGCTTTTGGACGCGGCAACGTCTCGCCCAGATGACGCCAGGCACGGGTATAGACGTTGTCTTCCAGAACGTTCATTGGGCTGCCGTGGCCTAAAAACAGGGCTGGCATACGGGAAGAAGTCATGATGATATCCTTACAGAAGGTGTCAATTTAATGGTGCTACATTACGCGCAATCCGGCAAAGATGAACGCAGATAAGCGTGAAGATCATCATCAGGAAATTTGAATGTAAGGAATGTGTAAAGCCGGGGTTCGCCCCTCGCTTTGCCAGAAATGAATCATTTATATTAATGAGAATCATTATCACAAGGAGTTATGCATGTCAGTCCCCTTGATCCTGACCATACTCGCGGGCGCTGCGACCTTTATCGGTGCGATCCTCGGCGTACTTGGTCAAAAGCCCTCTAACCGCGTGCTGGCCTTCTCGCTGGGCTTTGCTGCCGGGATCATGCTGCTCATCTCCCTGATGGAGATGCTGCCTGCCGCGCTGGGCACAGAAGGCATGTCTCCGCTGCTGGGTTACGGCATGTTTGTCTTTGGCCTGCTGGGATACTTTGCCCTCGACCGTGTGCTGCCTCACGCGCATCCGCAGGATTTAATGCAGAAAAACGTGACGCCTATGCCGCGCAATATCAAGCGTACCGCCGTGCTATTAACGCTTGGTATCAGTCTGCATAATTTCCCGGAAGGGGTCGCCACCTACGTGACGGCCAGCAGCAATCTGGAAATGGGCTTTGGCATCGCGCTGGCGGTCGCCTTACACAATATTCCTGAAGGACTGGCCGTCGCCGGACCGGTATATGCCGCCACGGGCTCGAAACGCACCGCGGTGTTCTGGGCAGGTATTTCCGGGATGGCCGAAATCCTTGGAGGGGTGCTGGCCTGGTTGATCCTCGGAAGTCTGGTCTCCCCTGTGGTGATGGCTGCCATTATGGCCGCGGTTGCCGGGATCATGGTTGCGCTCTCCGTCGATGAGCTCATGCCGCTGGCAAAAGAGATCGATCCCAATAACAACCCCAGCTATGGCGTACTGTGCGGAATGTCGGTGATGGGATTTAGCCTGGTGTTATTACAATCGGCGGGTATCGGTTAGCATTAACCTGCCTCCGTGTCATACGGAGGCAGGTTTGCGAAACGTTAATATAGAGATAAAAATGCGCTATTCTGTTGTCAAAAATACGCACCTCATAAATAATATTATTTTATAGAAATAAACTTATAAAATTCAATAATTATACTATCTAAGCTCACCATATAAATTGTCAATTTAAGCCGTTACTTATAATCAAAATGAATTATATATTAATATAATCTTAAAATGGCTTTAAGCTACGATAATCGCATCCCTCCACCGCTCTCCCGTATACTCAACGTGCGTTCTGAAATTAATATTCAGAGTATGAATTCGTTTGAAAAAGGATATTTTCATGTATATGGGTAAAAAAGTTCTGTTAGCCGTTGCTATGGCTGCCATCGTATCGGGTTCTGCCTTTGCTGACGACCAGGGCTCAGGCAAAATCAAATTCAAAGGTGTAGTCATTGATGCCCCTTGCAGCATTGCACCAGACAGCGTTGATAAAGAAGTCGATCTCGGTGAAGTGACCACGGCCGTCATCAACGCCAACAAAAAGTCTACCGCTGTTCCGGTGGATATTAACCTGGAAAACTGCCAGCTTGACGATCCGGCAGATGAGACTGACACGCCAATTACCAAAGTCGATGTTACTTTCACCAGCGCAGCAACAGACGCGACCGACACCAGCCTGATGACAAACACCTACGCAAGTGGCGCACAGAACGTGGGCGTTCGTCTTCTGGATAATGCCGAAGCCAACATTACGCTGGGTGCGGCTAACGAAGTTGATCTGCTGGCAGGCTCCACCACGCAGACGCTGCACTTCAAAGCGTTAATGGAAGTCCTTGCAGGCAAAACCGCGACTGCGGGTCAGGTTGAAGCCACCGCTAACTACGTTCTGGCGTATAAGTAATAACTTCGCGTCACAGTATAAACCGGCTGGCATTTAATGCAGCCGGCATTCTCTTTTTTTCTGAGTAACAGGACGATGACATACAAATTACAATGGATAATTATTATTACGTCCCTGTTAATGACGAAAATTTCCTTCGCGACCGAATTTAACATTAATGCTATTGATAAAGATCAGCGCGGTAGCGTTGACTTATCTCTCTTCAAAGATCAAATAGCCGTAATTCCAGGTAACTATTTCGTTACGGTTTCCATTAATGATATTCCCCTGGCAAACGGCTGGCAGCTTCGATGGCGAGACATTAATAATCAGGTACAGGTCTGTATTCCACCTGAATTGGCCGATACCTTTGCTCTGCAGGAAAACATTCGCAGCGCCCTGCCAGAAAAAGAGGGGTGCATTGATTTTTCTTCCAGACCCGATATTACGTTTACCTTTGACCAGGCCAGCCAGACGCTCAAGGTGACCATCCCTCAGGCATGGCTACAGTACCGTGCCGCAGACTGGATGCCGCCATCCACCTGGGACAACGGCGTACCCGGCGTATTGCTGGATTACAACCTGTTCGCCAGCCATTACCAACCCAATAACGGCTCAGGCACGGACAACGTCAACACCTACGGTACCGCGGGTGCAAATATGGGTGCGTGGCGTTTACGCAGTGATTATCAGTATACGCAAACGCATACTGATGCCGGTACTGAACATGACGGGCGCTTTTCACGCGTTTATATGTTCCGTCCTCTGCCCTCGCTCGGGGCAAAATTAACCCTGGGTGAAACGGATTTCCAGTCTGCTATTTTTGATGCGTTCACCTATACCGGTGCATCCCTGATTAGCGATGAGCGCATGCTGCCGTGGTCGCTACGCGGTTACGCGCCACAAATTACCGGGATAGCGCAAACTAACGCCACGGTCACCGTCAGCCTTGCCGATCGCGTGATTTACCAGAGCAAAGTCCCGCCAGGTCCCTTTGTGATTCAGGATCTTAACCAGTCTGTTCAGGGCACGCTGGACGTCAAAGTGACGGAAGAAGACGGGCACGTCAGCACCTTCCAGGTGTCGGCAGAATCGGTGCCGTTTTTAACCCGAAAGGGTCAGGTTCGCTACAAGCTGGCGACCGGGAAAGCGCGCAAAGACGCTTCGCATGACGTTGAAGATAACGCGTTTCTGAGCGGTGAATTCTCCTGGGGGATGCTGTCACAAACTTCTCTCTATGGCGGTACGCTCGCCGATGGCGACCATTATCGGTCCGTCGCCGCCGGCATTGGACAAAACATGGAGTACCTGGGTGCCCTCTCTTTTGACGTCACGCAGGCGACCAGCCAGTTGCCCGGTCAGAATAGCCAGACGGGCTACAGCTACCGCGTCAACTACAGTAAACGTTTCGATACCACAGGCAGCCAGCTTACGCTCGCCAGCTATCGCTATTCAGACCCACAGTTCCTGAGCTACGCCCGTTTTCTGGATAATGACAATAACGATCGGCAGTCAGAAAAACAGACGCTCAGCGTGACGGCAAGCCAGTACATTTCGGCGCTATCGCTCAACCTCTATGTGAATATTCTGCGTCAAACCTGGTGGAACGACTCGCCGTCCACCACGGGCAGCGTGACCGCAGGCTACAACTTTGACTTAGGCCGCTGGAAAAACCTGGGCGTCACCCTGTCATGGAGTAAAACACACTATCAAGACGAGAACGATGATACGCAGTTCTATCTCTCACTGAGCGTACCGCTCGATCCCGATCATCGTCTGAATTACGACCTGCGAAATAGCGACAACCTGAGCCAGAACGTATCGTGGTATGACACATCAGATCGCAATAATACCTGGGGCGTTTCCGCGGGCACCGAGAGCGAGAAGTCAGATGCTGGGGCACAGGTGAGCGGCAACTATCAACATTATTCCCCTTATGGCGATCTGAATCTCTCAGGGAGCTATAAGGCTAATGAATACAATTCCCTGAGCGCCAGCTGGAACGGCTCCTTCACCTCGACGGCGAAAGGTGCCGCCCTGCACCGGCGCAGTTACGGTAATGAACCGCGCGTGATGGTCAGTACCGACGGCGTAGGCAACATCCCGCTGAACATGTCGCGGGATGAAACCAACCGGTTTGGCATTGGCGTTTTACCCTCGATTTCCAGCTATTCGCCCTCCAGCGTGCAGGTCAATATGAACAACCTGCCCGATGGTGTGGACGTGGACACCCGCGTCGTCACCTCAACCTGGACGGAAGGGGCGATTGGATACCGTCAGATTGCCACGCGTGCCGGCAGTGATATTGCAGGCATCTTACGCACCGCTTCCGGTACGCCGCCGCTGGGCGCGGTAGTTCGCCTGCTGGAAAACGATAAGCAGATTGCCATGGTCGCCGATGACGGCCACGTCTGGCTCGGTGCCGTAGAGCCAGAACAGCAGTTCCGCGTGACGTGGGGAGACAATCAGCAGTGTCGCTTCTCGTTACCTTCACACCTTGAAAACAGTATGCAGTTGATACTGCCATGTCAGTAAGAAATCATGATGAAATTAACCCCACTTAAAAGCCTGTGTCTGATGCTGGCCGGCACAGCATTCGCCACCCACGCGGCCGTTAACCTGGACCGCACGCGCATTGTCTTCCCGGAAAGCGACAAAGCCAGCAGCCTGAAGGTTGAAAATCAGAGTAAGGCGTTACCTTATCTGGCGCTCTCCTGGATTGAAGATGAAAAGGGTCGCAAAGAAGACACGCACTTCATGGCGCTTCCTCCGATTCAGCGCATCGAAGCGGGCTCCGCGTCGCAGGTCAGGATCGTTAAGCAAGCGTCCACCGGCCAGTTGCCGAAAGACAGAGAATCCCTGTTCTACTTCAACCTGCGCGAAGTACCGCCAAAAAGCAGCAGCGCCAGCGAGGAACACAGCGTTATGCAGGTCGCGATGCAGAGCCGCATCAAACTGTTCTGGCGTCCTAAAGGCATTACCAAAAAGCCCGGCGAGCAGTCGGAAATGCGGATGGAAATATCAGCCAGTGCGAAAGGGCTGACCGTGCATAACCCCACGCCCTATTACATCACCCTCGCGTGGCTCAGCAAGAATGCAAAGACCATGCTGCCGGGCTTCGACAGCCTGATGATCGCGCCTTTCGCAACGGCAACGACGTCTACCGGTGATTACCACGGCAATTATTACAGCATCGGTTACATCGACGATTACGGGGCTCTGAAAAAAATCGACGCACAGTGTGCAGGAACAGCGCCGTGCAAGCTCACCGAACGGAAGATCGAAAAAGATGCAAAAACTCGTTAACGCACTGTTTATGTCGCTGCTTTTAATGCTGCCGCTAAAAGAGGCTCTGGCGCTCGATTGCTACCTGGGTGGCTCCGGCGGTCCCGTTGAAGAAACCAAAACCATCTCGCCGTTTGCCATCCCCAGCAATGCGCAGGTGGGTGAGAAAATTTGGGAGTCGGATGACATTAAAATTCCTGTGACCTGCGACCACAACGTCGTGAGTAGCTTTGAACCAGAGGATGTTTACGCCTGGGTCAACCCTTATCCCTCCGCAACCGACCCCTACTACGAGCTCGGTGTTACTTATGAGGGGGTGGATTACGATGCGACTGGCCAGCCTAACGGGATCGATACCCGTCAATGTCTGGATAATAACAGCATCACTATCTACACCCCGCAGCAGATTCGGGATATGGGGTGGGAAAACCGCATCTGTTCCGGTAATCCGGATGATATTCACACGTCACGTACCTTTATCGCGCGCCTGCGCTTGTATGTAAAAATCAAAGCCGTACCGCCGCACGGTTACGTAAGTTCGCTGAGTGATTACATCGTCGTCCAGTTTGACGGAAAAGGCGGTGTTAACCAGATGGCGGATGCGAAGAACCTCAAGTACCACATTAACGGTCTGCAAAATATTACCGTTCTGGACTGTGGGGCGACGTTCAGCATTTTCCCGGAGAATCAGGAGATCGATTTCGGCACCTTTAGCGCTCGCGATATTGTGAATCAACAGACGCGTAAACGAACCTTTTCGGTGAAGACAACGAAGGTGCAGGATGCGCAGTGTTCAGATGGCTTCAAAATGGACTCGTCGTTCTATACGACTGAATCACTTGATCAAGATGACACCGCGCTGCTCATCGGGAATGGCTTACAGCTGCGCATACTTAATGGAACAGAACCTTACACGTTCAACCATTACGAGGAGTATGCTGATTTTACCGGCAGTACATTGCAGTACGAACAGAACTACACCGCGGAGCTCTCACCGATCCCTGGGAAAGCGATTCAGTCCGGGCCATTCGAAACGGTGGTGCTGTTTAAGATCAACTATCACTGAATACAAAAAAGCCGGGTTTCCCCGGCTTTTTTCATATCAGCAATTTCAGCTGGCTTTGCGTTCGTGCGCCTGGCGATACTCCACCAGATCTTCAATCGTGACCACTGGCATGTTGTGCAGACGCGCAAAGGTGATGCACTCCGGCGCGCGCGCCATGGTGCCGTCATCGTTGGTCAGTTCACACAGCACGCCCGCAGGTTTGAAGCCCGCCAGCGTCACCAGGTCGATGGTCGCTTCGGTGTGACCGCCGCGGGTCAGGACGCCGCCCGCCTGCGCGCGCAGTGGGAAGACGTGGCCTGGACGATGCAGATCGGATGGCTTCGCACCGTCAGCAATGGCGGCACGTACGGTGGTCAGGCGGTCAGCCGCAGACACACCGGTGGTCACGCCATGCGCCGCTTCAATGGTCACGGTAAAACCGGTACCAAAGGCGCTGGTGTTGTTTTCGACCATCATCGGCAGCTCGAGCTGCTTACGACGATCTTCGGTAATACACAGGCATACGATGCCGCTGCCGTGACGGATGGTCAGCGCCATCTGTTCAACGGTCATGTTTTCGGCGGCGAAAATCATGTCGCCTTCGTTTTCACGGTTTTCATCGTCAAGCACCATTACACCGCGGCCTTCGCGCAGTGCGTCCAGTGCATGTTCAACACGTTGAGTTGAAGTGCCAAAAGAGGAAAGTAGCGTCTGATTCATGGTAAAAAAACCTCATTAACATTATGGTTACCAGAATCAGGGCAGTCTTAGGAGCGCCGTATAAGCGGCAAAAAGATAACGTGAGCGGGCCCATGCCCGACTGGATCGTTACTCTCTCCCATCCGGACTCTAACCGTCGGCCCCGGAATTACACCGGATCTGCTGACCTTTGAGTTTTCACCCAAAGCGCTCGCGGGCTTTCAGCGTCACGCTGATTTACCGCCGGTGGGGAATTTCGCCCCGCCCTGAGAATAAGCGAGATAACTATAACGCTATTGATTATCCTGGGCAATGCATAAGCATCAAACAATTTTGTTTACCCCGGGCATGACGCGCTACAATGGACACTGACACCTTTCCATCAAGGGAAACGACAATGATTGACCCGAAGAAAATTGAGCAAATTGCGCGTCAGGTTCATGAATCCATGCCAAAAGGCATTCGTGAATTTGGTGATGACGTTGAGAAGAAAATCCGCCAGACGCTGCAGGCGCAGTTGGTTCGCCTTGATTTAGTCAGCCGTGAAGAATTTGACGTGCAGACCCAGGTTCTGCTGCGCACCCGCGAGAAGCTGGCGCTGCTGGAACAGCGTCTGACCGAGCTGGAAAACCGCAATGCGCCGGAAGAAGTGAAGCCAGCACCGGCCATTCCACCGGTGGATGACCAGGAGTAAGTGCGGCCTGATGCCCTCACCCCAGCCCTCTCCCACAGGGAGAGGGTGAAAAAATAAACGGGCCAGCTGGCCCGTTTTTTTTACTGACTGTCTTTCTGGATCTTCTTGATGATGTTGGTGGTGGAACACCCGTCCTCAAAGTTGAGCACCATCACTTCACCGCCATTGGCCCAGACCTCTTCGCTGCCCGCGATTTGCTCCGGCTTGTAATCCCCGCCTTTTACCAGCAGATCCGGCAGAATACCGGCAATCAGACGCTGCGGTGTGTCTTCTTCAAACGACACCACCCAGTCCACGGCTTCCAGCGCGCCGAGCACGATCATCCGCTGCTCAAGCGGGTTCACCGGACGCGTTTCACCCTTCAGGCGTTTCGTCGACGCATCGCTGTTGACCGCCACAATCAGGCGATCGCCCAGCTTGCGCGCATTCGCCAGATAGGAGACGTGGCCCGCGTGCAGGATGTCAAACACACCGTTGGTCATCACCACTTTCTCACCGCGCTTGCGCGCGGCGGCGACGGCCACTTTAAGCTCGTCTTCGGTCATGACGCCAAAACCGGTGTCCGCACGGCCGCGCACCGCGTTTTCCAGCTCGATTGGGGAAACGGTTGAGGTACCGAGTTTACCGACGACCACACCCGCCGCGGCGTTAGCGAAGTAGCACGCCTCTTCCAGGGAGTTTCCTGCGGCCAGCGTCGCCGCCAGCACGCCGATCACCGTATCACCGGCACCGGTCACGTCGTACACTTCCTGCGCCTGGGTTGGCATATGCAGCGGCGCCTTGCCCGGCTGCAGCAGCGTCATCCCCTGCTCGGAGCGGGTCACCAGCAGCGCGGACAGCTCAAAGTCAGCAATGATCTTCATGCCGCGCTCAACCAGCTCTTCCTCGGTTTTGCACTTGCCCGCCACAGCCTCAAACTCGGAGAGGTTTGGCGTCAGCAGCGTCGCGCCGCGATAGCGCTCAAAGTCGGTGCCTTTCGGGTCGATCAGCACCGGCACGCTGGCTTTACGCGCCAGCTGGATCATCGTCTGCACGCTCGCCAGCGCGCCTTTCGCGTAGTCGGACAGCACCAGCGCGCCGATATTGCCCAGCGCCTGGTTAATGCGCTCGTGCAGCGGCTCGGGATCAACGCCTTCGAACCCTTCTTCAAAGTCGAGGCGGATCAGCTGCTGGTTGCGAGACAGCACGCGCAGCTTGGTGATGGTCGGGTGGGTCGGAACCGAAACGAAGTCGCACTTCACGTTCACGTCCGCCAGCGACTTACTCAGCGCGCGCGCCGCATCGTCGATGCCGGTCAAGCCCACCAGACGCGAGTGCGCGCCCAGAGAGGCAATGTTCATCGCCACGTTTGCCGCGCCGCCGGGACGCTCTTCAATGGTGTCGACCTTTACCACCGGTACCGGTGCTTCCGGAGAGATGCGGCTGGTCGGTCCATACCAGTAGCGATCCAGCATCACATCCCCAACAACCATTACCCCAGCACGTTCAAACTCTGGCAGTGTTACTTTCATTCCTGACTCCAGAAAGATTCACAATTTGCGCGCGATAATATCACACTTGATTTGTTACGCACGGTTCCACCAGCCACTTCTGCCAGCTGGCCGTTACCTGAGCGCGTTCAGCAGTGAAACAGTCCAGCGCCACGTGCCCCGGTTCCTCCTGCAGCGCCAGGTGATGAAGCTCGTCGCGCAGCGTGGTGTAGGCGCGGGTTAAGGCCTGCGCCTCCTGTTCGTCCATGATGTCGTTTTGCGCCAGCAGTTCCAGAATGCGCACGTTATCCGACCAGCGCGTCAGCTTCGGCTTGTCGTGGGCGTGGAGCAGCACCAGATACTGGGTAATGAACTCAATATCGGTGATCCCGCCCTCGTCGGCTTTAATATCAAAGCGATCGCGGTGTTTATTGCCGAGATGCGCGCGCATTTTCTCGCGCATCTCGCGCACTTCGGTCTGCAGCGTACTGCCCTCACGCGGGGTGGTCATGACGTCCTTACGGATGGCATCGAACTGCGTTTTGAGCTGCGGATCGCCATACACCACGCGAGCGCGCACCAGCGCCTGATGTTCCCACGTCCAGGCTTCATTCTTCTGGTAATCGGCGAAGGATTCCGTTGAGGTCACCAGCATGCCCGCCGCGCCGGACGGACGCAGGCGCGCATCGACTTCATACAAAATGCCCGACGAGGTGCGGGTGCTGAAGAGATGCATGATGCGCTGCGCGAGGCGCAGGTAGAACTGACGCCCGTCAATCTCGCGCTCGCCGTCGGTCATCACGTCAACCGGGCAGTCGTGCAGGAAGATTAAATCCAGATCGGAGCTGTATCCCAGCTCCCAGCCGCCAAGCTTGCCGTAACCGACTACGGCAAACCCTCGCCCCTCACGGTCAGCAAGGTGCTTCGGCTGGCCGTAGCGGGCCACCATCTGCACCCACGCCTGCTGCACTACCGCGTCGATGATCGCCTCCGCGAGCCAGGTTAAGTGATCGCTCACTTTCATCACCGGCAGCGTTCCGGCGATGTCCGCCGCCGCCACGCGCAGCATCTGGGCCTGCTTAAACTGGCGCAGCGCCTCCAGCTGCTGCTCTTCGTCCTCTTCCGGCACGCGCAGCAGATACTGACGCAGCTCGTCCCGGTAGGCATCCGTCGCCGTGGGTTGATACAGGGTGTTCGGGTCGAGCAGTTCATCCAGCAGCAGCGGATAGCGCGCCAGCTTGTTGGCCACCATCGGCGAGGCGGCGCAAAGCGTAATCAGATGCTTCAGCGCCCCCGGAAACTCGCTCAAAAGCTCCAGATAGGTGGTACGCGTGATGATCCCACTCAGCAACGGCATCATGCGCGACAGCGGCACCGGCGCATCCGCCCGCGAGCAGACCTCGCTCAGCAGGTGCGGCATCAGGTGATCCAGCACCTGACGGCCGCGCGGGCCGATGGCGCGCTTGTTCAGCTCAAGACGGAAATCAGCGATCAGCGCCACCACGCGATGCCGGGCATCGTCACTCAGGTGCGCCAGCACGGGGGTCGTGTCATCTTCCTGCAGCGCATCCTGCCACAGCTCGCGCCAGTGCTCGGAAAGCGCATCGTCCTGCGATTCGCTTTCGTCATCACCGATCAGTTCGTTAAAGATGCGGCGCACACCTGCCATATGGGCATCGAGCCGTTCGGTCAGCGTTGACCAGTCGTCCACGCGCATCCCCCAGGCCAGACGCGCCCGGTTAAGGTCATCCCCCGGCAGGGTCTGGGTCTGTTCGTCGTTGATACTTTGCAGCAGGTTTTCCAGACGACGCAGGAACAGATAGGCCTCGCGCAGGGTTTGCGCGTCGCCGTCCGGCAGCAGGTGCAGCTGCTCGATGGCGCTCAGCGTCGGCAGCAGCGAGCGGGACTGCAGGGACGGCTCACGCCCGCCGCGAATCAACTGGAAGACCTGGACGATAAATTCGATTTCGCGAATGCCGCCCGCGCCAAGCTTGATGTTGTCCTTCAGCCCACGACGGCGAACCTCACGGGCGATCATCCCTTTCATATTGCGCAGGGACTGGATGACGCTGAAGTCGATATAGCGACGGAACACGAACGGGCGCAGCATGGTGCGTAGCTCGTTGGCGTAGGCGTCGTCGCTGTCGCCCATGATCCGCGCTTTAACCATCGCATAACGCTCCCAGTCGCGTCCCTGCTCCTGGTAATAATCTTCCAGCGCGGCAAAGCTCAGCACCAGCGGGCCGCTGTCGCCAAACGGACGCAGGCGCATGTCTACACGGTAAACAAAACCGTCCTGCGTGGGCTGATCCAGCGCCTTAATCAGACGCTGACCGAGACGGGTAAAGAACTGGGCGTTGTCCAGCTCGCGACGGCCGCCGCGCGTGGAGCCGTTCTCGGGCCAGGCAAAAATCAGGTCGATATCGGAGGAGAAGTTCAGCTCGCAACCGCCCAGCTTGCCCATCCCCAGAATCAACAGCGGCTGAGGAACCCCTTCCTCGCTGCACGGCGTGCCCCACTCTTTACAGCAGGCGGCGTAGAGCCAGTCGCGCGCGGCGACAATCAGCGTTTGCGCCAGCTCGCTTAGCTGCTGCAGCGTACTCTCTTCGCTCACCAGCTCCAGCGCCTGCGCCCAGGCAATGCGCACCATCACCCGACGGCGGAACTGACGCAGGACGCGCATCAGCGTCGTCTCATCCGCTACGTCTTCGAGTGCGGTCTGCAGCCAGCCGGCGTAATGCCGCCACTCGTCCGCCTGCGGCGGCGCGTTCTCAAGCTCCACCAGCCAGTCCGGGTAGGCGGTGATGCTTTCCTGCACAAAATCACTGAAGGCGAGTACGCTTTTCGCCTGCTCGCTTAACGATGACGCCGGTAATGACTCAGGCAGACGTTCGCAAACGGTCTGCCACTGCTGCTGTAACGGTGAAGAAAGCGGCATTCTAGGGGTTCCTTGCCAGAGTTAACGTTTTCCGCTGTGCAGCCAGAACGGCTCCTGCGAAATGGCCTCGTTACGGAAATGCTCAATCTCAATATGCTGGCGGGTTTCGATGGCATGCTTCAGCCCCTGCCAGTTTTCCAGCCAGGCCTGGGTTTTAACGCCGTCATAAGCGCCGGAAAGCAGCAGCATGCTGTCGATGTTGCGCGACAGACGGGGAAGCTGATCGCCATACTTATCGCCGAGCGGATAGGCAAAGGTGCTCTTCAGTTCAGCGGCATGACGGGAAAGATGAATATCCGCAAAACGCTTGAAGTTTTCCGCGATTTTGGCCTCTGCTTTCGCATCCAGGAAGGCGCGCCAGCCGCGCGTCACCAGAAACTCGGTCAGCGCCAGTTTTGCCGTGGCGGCTTGCGGGCTGTAAATCGCCGTTTGCGCCGAGACATCGGAGAGCATCAGCGTTTCGGTCTGCGTCAGCAGGTCACGTAAGTGAGCGCTCGCTTTGCGAGGAACAATACCGCCGAACAGCGCAAGGGTATGGCGCACCAGAGCAATCGCCGCCAGCACGTGGGATTTGGCGTTTTTCACATTCCGCACCCACAGCTCTTCATGGTATTGCCACTGAGAAAGCGCCAGCTCCAGCGCGGCTTCCAGACCCTGTTCTATGCTGGCTTTCGGCGCAACGTGCAAAATGGTCGTCTCTTTCAGCACGCGCGGCGCATTTCCGGCGGCCAGATGGTAACCTCGCGCGGCTTTACTCAGGCTTCCCTGACGTAATCCGGACTGGTTTACCAGCTTGCGCGCCAGCTTCAGCACGTCATTTGCGTCCCCTTCCAGCAGCTCAAGCTCCAGTTCGCAAATCGGTTCCTGGAACTCACCCGCCTTCACGTCCCCCAGATCGAGGGCAATTTCGATGCGGCTTTTACCTTCCGTCACCAGCCATTTTTCGCGCCAGAAATCGGTGCTGAACAGCGGCTGCACCTGTTCCGCCAGCGTGGAAGGCAGCTCGCCTTCCGGCCAGACTTCCGCCGGAAAACGTTCCAGCTCAAGTTCTGGCTTGCTGATGTCGATATTGTATTCCGGGCGCTGATGTAAGCCGCCGACCACGCGGCCGGCAATTTTCATCGTCATCTCGTAGCGCCCGCCCGCGCCGCGGATACGCAGCCCCATATCGTGGCGGCGCAGCCAGTTGTCTGGCGTTTCGTAATAGATATTAAGCAGTTGTACCGGTGCATGGTGTTCGCCGGAAAGCGTATGCAGATGCTGGCGGAGTGCGTCAACGCTGTCTTTTTCGACGATAAACTTTAATTCGATTTCTTGTGCCATAGCCTTGTACTTTTGCGTGCGTCACAGACGCGTCAATGAGGGCGAACTTCCTCGCCATTTGTTTGTCAGTACATAGTATTTTGCGCCAAATTGCCATGCAATGAGCAATTTGTCGGGCGTAAATGTGTAGAGTCGTGACACAGATGATTCTGATTGCTGACGAATGCTTTGCGTAGAGACACTGTTGCCACTACTATCGTTCCACTATTTATGAAAATAACGACTAATGATGCTTAAATTACGCCTGATTGGACTTACTTTACTCGCTTTTAGCGCCGCAACCGCCGTGCACGCTGAAGAAAAGCGTTACGTTTCTGACGAACTGAACACCTGGGTACGCAGTGGCCCCGGAGATAATTATCGCCTCGTGGGCACGGTAAATGCCGGCGAGGAAGTCACCCTGTTACAAACCAATGCGGACACCAATTACGGTCAGGTTCGCGACAGTACCGGTCGTACTTCCTGGATCCCGCTGAAAGAGCTGAGCACCGTGCCAAGCCTGCGCACGCGCGTGCCGGATCTGGAAAACCAGGTGAAGACCCTGACCGACAAGCTGAACAACATCGACGGCACCTGGAACCAGCGCACCGCTGAAATGCAGCAGAAAGTGGCGCAAAGCGACGGTGTGATTAACGGCCTGAAAGAAGAGAACCAGAAACTGAAAAACGAGCTGATTGTCGCGCAGAAGAAAGTGAATGCCGCCAACCTGCAGCTCGACGACAAACAGCGCACCATAATCATGCAGTGGTTTATGTATGGCGGTGGCGTGCTGGGCGTGGGTCTGGTACTGGGTCTGGTCCTGCCGCATCTGATCCCAAGCCGTAAGCGTAAAGACCGCTGGATGAACTAATTCGTCTTCTCTGCCAGACTTACGTATCATTCTGGAAAAGAGAAAACGGGAGAGTTGGGCGTGAAGAGTTATCTGGTCGGTGGTGCGGTACGTGATGCGTTGTTAGGTCTGCCGGTCAAAGATAAAGACTGGGTGGTGGTTGGCGCCACCCCTGAAGAGATGCTCGACGCGGGCTACCAGCAGGTAGGCCGCGATTTTCCCGTGTTCCTGCACCCGAAAAGCCGTGAAGAGTATGCTCTGGCGCGTACCGAGCGGAAATCGGGCTCGGGCTATACGGGCTTCACCTGCTATGCCGCGCCGGACGTGACGCTGGAGCAAGATCTCCTGCGCCGCGATCTCACCATCAACGCGCTGGCGCAGGACGAGCACGGGCAGATCGTTGACGCCTATGGCGGTCAGGACGATCTGCGCAACCGTCTTTTACGTCACGTCTCCCCGGCGTTTTCTGAAGATCCGCTCCGCGTGCTGCGCGTGGCGCGCTTTGCCGCGCGTTACGCCCATCTCAGTTTCCGTATTGCCGATGAGACAATGGCGCTGATGACCGCCATGACCGAGGCGGGCGAGCTTGAACACCTGACGCCAGAGCGCGTCTGGAAAGAGACGGAAAATGCGCTCACCACGCGTAACCCGCAGGTCTTTTTCCAGGTCCTGCGCGACTGCGGCGCGCTGAAGGTGCTGTTCCCGGAAATAGACGCGCTGTTTGGCGTACCTGCCCCGGCAAAATGGCACCCGGAAATTGATACCGGCATACACACGCTGATGACCCTGAGCATGGCGGCCATGCTCAGCCCTGACGTGGACGTGCGCTTTTCCACCCTGTGCCACGATCTCGGCAAAGGCTTAACGCCAAAAGAATTCTGGCCTCGCCACCACGGGCACGGTCCGGCAGGGGTGAAGCTGGTCGAGGGGCTGTGCCAGCGTCTGCGCGTGCCGAACGAGATCCGCGATCTGGCGAAACTGGTGGCCGAATTCCACGATCTGATCCACACCTTCCCCATCCTGAAACCGGCCACCATCGTTAAGCTTTTCGATAACATCGACGCCTGGCGCAAACCCCAGCGCGTAGAGCAAATCGCGCTGACCAGCGAAGCTGACGTGCGCGGGCGTACCGGGTTTGAAGCGTGCGACTACCCGCAGGGACGTTTACTGCGTAAAGCCTGGGAGGTGGCGAAAGCGGTGCCCACGAAGGACGTTGTCGAGGCGGGATTCAAAGGACCGGAAATTCGCGAAGAACTCACGAAACGGCGAATTCAGGCGGTGTCTGACTGGAAAGAAAAGCATTGCCCTCAGCCAAAAGACTGAGGGCCATCGGTCAGAAGAAGACCACGTACACCGCAGCCGCGACGATAAAGCGATAGATCGCGAACGGAATAAACGAGATACGCTTAATCAGCTGCAGGAAGGTTTTGATGGCAATCAGCGCCACGATAAACGCGGTGATGAAGCCAACGGCGAACATCGGAATGTCGCCAGCCGTCAGGAAGTGATAGCTCTTATAGACGTCGAGTACGGTGGCGCCCATCATCATCGGCACCGCCAGAAGGAACGAGAACTCTGACGCGGCGTAACGGCTTACGCCCATCAGCATCCCGCCGGAGATGGTAGCGCCTGAACGCGAGAAGCCCGGCCACAGCGCCAGACACTGGAAGCAACCAATGATAAACGCCTGACGATACGTCATATCGTCCAGACCTTCCGCGCGCGGCGTTTTTGGCTTCAGCACTTCCGCGGCGATCAGCAGGAAGCCCCCCACCACCAGCGCGTACATCACGTTAATTGGGTTAAACAGCGATTTGATGGCGTCGTGGAAAACCAGGCCCAGCACCACCGCAGGTATCATCCCGAGCAGAATATGGATCAGCGACAGGCGACCTTTACTCATCCCTTCGTGCTGCGGCGGACGGCCAAAATGGATACCGATCAGACCAAACAGACGGCGCCAGAACATCACCACCACCGCCAGAATAGACCCCAGTTGGATCACCACTTCGAACGTTTTGGCGGTATCGCCTTCAAAGCCCAGCAGATGGCCAACGATAATCATATGGCCCGTACTGGACACCGGCAAAAACTCCGTCAATCCTTCGACCACACCCAGTATTGCCGCCACCAGCAGCGAGTGCATATCGCTCATCTATAAACCCCTAAAAAGATATAAAAAAACGGTGTCCCATACGGACAACCGATAAGATACAGTCCTGAGACCGGTATAACCTAAATTGGTTTAGCAATTATGACGTTAATTCTTGCCTTTCAGATTTGTGCCACGCTCAATGATGACGCCAACGTTGGCGGCGCGCGCCACCGCGCCCGGTTTACTCAGCTTGATGCGCACCCACGGTGAGTTGAATTTTTTCAGCAGCAATTCTGCGACTTCTTCCGCCACCCGTTCGACGAGAGCAAAACGTTGCCCTTCCACATGGTTGATGACCGTTTCACTGATGTCGGCATAGCTCAGACAGTCGTTCACGTCATCGCTTTTTGCCGATTTGCGGTTATCCCAGCCCATTTCGATATCGAACACCAGTTTCTGCTCGATGGTCTGTTCCCAGTCGTAAACACCAATAGTGGTGATTACCGAAAGTTGCTCTATAAATACAATATCCATCACGACCTGCCTGCTTTTTGGCTAAACCGGATACCACTTCCGGCGAATTATGCGTATTATCCACAGATGCTGAGAATACAGATACATTTTCAAAACGGAACAGCGTTATGAGTGCAATCGCGCCTGGAATGATCCTCCTCGCCTATCTTTGCGGCTCAATCTCCAGCGCCATTCTGGTCTGCCGCATTGCCGGGTTACCTGACCCGCGTGAAAATGGTTCCGGGAATCCGGGGGCGACCAACGTACTACGAATTGGCGGCAAGGGAGCAGCCGTAGCGGTTTTGATTTTTGATGTTCTGAAAGGGATGCTACCCGTCTGGGGCGCGTATGCGCTGGGCGTCACGCCGTTCTGGCTGGGGCTCATTGCTATTGCTGCCTGCGTCGGCCACATCTGGCCCGTATTCTTCGGCTTTAAAGGCGGCAAAGGTGTGGCGACCGCCTTTGGTGCCATTGCCCCCATTGGCTGGGACTTAACCGGCGTCATGGCCGGGACCTGGCTTCTGACCATTCTTCTGAGCGGCTATTCGTCGCTGGGCGCTATCGTCAGCGCGCTGATCGCCCCGTTCTACGTCTGGTGGTTCAAACCCCAGTTCACCTTTCCGGTGTCGATGCTCTCCTGTCTTATCCTGCTGCGTCATCACGACAATATCCAGCGCCTGTGGCGTCGTCAGGAGACCAAAATCTGGACGAAGCTCAAGAGGAAGAAAAAAGACGCTCCGAAGGGTTAGTTATGCCTTATAGCCAAATGTGATTTTGGTCACCTTCTGCCTGTGGTAACTGTTAGGGACACAACACAACCGCATAAGAAGAAAATGGCTGAAATCACAGAATCTACTCCCCTTTCAACGGCAGGTATTCCCCCTGATGGCGACATCCAGTGGGTTCGCAGCGCATCGGATGTATCACGCCTCGTTAATGACGGTTCTCAGGGCCGGGCAAACGCCCGTATCGTGGTCGGTATCGCGCTGGGCGGAATTTTCCTCGATGCCTACGATCTGGGCGCGCTGGCATTCGGCATTAAAGACATCACCCGCGAATTTAACCTGACGCCCGCCGGTACCGGTATGGTGGCCTCGGCCATTACCTTTGGCGCCATTGTCGGGGCGCTGCTTGGCGGTTACCTCACGGATAAAATCGGGCGCTACCGCGTTTTTATGGCTGATATGGTGTTCTTCGTGGTGGCCGCTATCGCCTGTGCACTGGCTCCGAACGAATATGTGCTCGCGGGCGCCCGCTTTGTGATGGGGCTGGGGGTTGGGATCGACCTTCCCGTGGCGATGGCGTTTTTAAGCGAGTTCGCCAGGCTGAAAGGGCCCGGCAATAAGGCCTCCAGCGTCGCGATGTGGTGCCCCACCTGGTATGCCGCCATCAGTATCTCCTACCTGCTGGTGCTTTTCTTCTACGCCGTGCTGCCGGAAAGCCACAGTGACTGGCTGTGGCGTTTGATTCTCGGCTTTGGCGCGGTGCCCGCGCTGGTGATTATCGCCATCCGCAGCCGCTATATGAGCGAATCTCCGGTCTGGGCGGCGAATCAGGGCAACCTGAAAGAGGCGGCGTCCATTTTACGCCAGTCGTATAACATCAATGCCCACGTGCCGCAGGACGCGCTCAGCCAGCCCGCACCTGTCGTGAATAAAGCGAAATGGTCAAACTATCTGAACCTGTTCCGCGGCATCTACTTACGCCGCACGACGCTCGCCACGCTGCTGTCCGTCGTCTCCTCGTTTGCCTATAACGCGGTGGCGTTTGGCCTGCCGGTGATCATCTCCAGTTTCTTTGTCCAGTCGATGCTAACCACCATCCTGATATCTCTGGCGCTTAACCTGCTGTTTGCCTTCGTTGGCGGACTGCTGGCGGTACGCTACGTACCGCGCTTCGGTGCCTGGCGGATGTCGCTTGCGGGTTATGCCTGCCAGCTGGTCGCGCTGCTGGGACTGGCGCTGATTGGCCGCCCTGAAGGCACCTCTGAAGGGGTACTCGCCGTCGCGATGCTGGCGCTATTCCTGTTCGGTCAGGGCTTTGGCCCGGGCGCGCATACCATGACGTTCGCCTCGCTGAGCTACCCGACCTCGCTGCGCGGCGTGGGTGTGGGTCTCAACCAGACGCTGATGCGCAGCAGCTCGACGCTGTCGCTGTTCCTGTTCCCGCTGCTGGTCGCCTCGCTGGATACCGCTGTGTTCTGGGTAATTGCCCTGGCGCCGTTTATCGGCCTGGCCTCGCTGCTGGCAATCCGCTGGGAGCCGTCCGGGTATGATGTGGATGCGGAGGATTACCGCTAATGACCTCGCTTCGGTGGGTTAACCCCACCGAAGGGTTCTTACAAATCATCCAGCAGCGTTCGGGAAAGTTTCTTCAGCATCTCAAGCTCTTCATCATTCATCCGCATGCTGCAGCGTATCTGGTCCGGCAGCGCCATCACCTGCTTTTTCAGTGCGTTAGCCTTTTCCGTCAGAACGACATTTTTCATTCTTTCGTCACCCACAACCGCGATACGGTTGAGAAACCCTTTTGCCTCAAGCTTTTGCACCAGCGGGGTCAATGTGCCCGAATCAAAAAACGTCTTATCGCTGAGATCGCGAAGTGGAATGTTGTCTTTCTCATAAAGCGCCATTAAAACAACAAATTGCGGATAGGTGAGATCCATTTCCTGCAATAAGGGACGATATTGCCGAACGAACGCGTTGGTGACCGAGTACAGTGAGAAGCAAAGTAAATCATCTAACGTCTTGTTTTCTTTCATTTCTCTTTCAACCCTTAGTCAGTTTTATAAAAAAATTATAAATAAAGTTTGACTAAAAGTATCTTGCGCGCAAGTATTATAACAACAACTTAATAGCGCACTATTTAAATAACGTCACTGTCTAACACTCGCTTAAAGAGGTACTACCATGAAAACATTAGCCGCCATCCTGGTTTCTTCCGTGTTCGCGTCTGCTGCCGCGTCCGCTAACACCACCAATACCCCTACCCCGACCGCAGGTGTACAGGCATTTCTTAATATTCTGAATTCGGGCAAGGGTAAGCCAATGGAACAGATGACCCCGCAGGAGGCCCGCCAGGTACTGATCGGCGCACAGCAAGGCGCAAAACTGCCGCCCGCTCAGGTTTCAGAAAAGACGATCCAGGTAAATGGTCAGGCGATCAAACTGAAAATAGTGAAACCTGAAAACGCGACCGGCACGCTCCCGGTATTTATGTTCTTCCACGGCGGCGGCTGGGTGCTGGGTGATTTCCCAACCCACGAACGCTTAATCCGAGATCTCGTTCGCGCGTCAGGTGCCGCAGCGGTTTACGTTGATTACACGCCGTCACCTGAGGCCCATTTCCCGGTGGCCATTCATCAGGCTTTTGAAGCGACAAAATGGGTAGCCGAGCACGGTCAGGAAATTGGCGTGGACGGTAGCCGTCTGGGTCTGGTCGGTAACAGCGTGGGCGGCAATATGGTAGCTTCCGTGGCGCTGCAGGCAAAACAATTTAATGGGCCAAAAATTCGCTACAACGTCATGCTCTGGCCTGTGACAGATGCGAATTTTGATACTGCCTCGTATAACCAGTTTGAGAACGGCTATTTCCTGTCGAAAAACATGATGAAATGGTTCTGGGATAACTACACCACCAACGCGGCCGATCGCAACAATATCCTTGCCTCTCCGCTTCGCGCCAGCGCCGCGCAGTTGAAAGGCTTCCCGGAGACGCTGATTCAGACAGCAGAGCTGGACGTTCTGCGGGATGAAGGTGAAGCATTCGGGCGTAATCTGGATGCGGCTGGCGTCCCGGTGGCCGTCACGCGCTATAACGGCATGATCCACGATTACGGCCTGCTCAATCCACTGAGCGAAGAGCCTACGGTCAAGGTAGCCCTGGAGCAGGCTAGTGCAGCGCTGCATGAGCACCTGAAATAACGGCATCGCGATATTTGTCGGACAGCACGCCCCCGGGGCGTGCTTTTTTGTTTCTTCTTAACCGTCATCCATAAGCGACTCATATGACAGCCTTCATTTCCGCCAGGGCATACTGAAACGTATCCCGATGGTGTGGAAATGGATGCAGCATGTTAGCAGCTCAGGTCACTGATAATTCGCACAAAGGCTGGCAAGCGTCGCTTGCCTTGCAGTTTTGTCACACCCCTGAGAAAACCCTCCTGCACTCCGCCCACCACGTCGGGCCGCTTACCGTTCAGCGTCCATTTTATCCCGAAGGGGAAACCTGCCACCTTTATCTGCTGCACCCGCCGGGCGGGGTTGTGGGCGGCGATACGCTGGATATCACCGTGCGTCTGGACGCCAAAAGCCATGCGCTTATCACCATGCCCGGCGCCAGCAAGTTCTATCGCAGCAGCGGCCCACAGGCTCGCCTGAATCAGCATTTTTATCTCGAGGAAAATTCCACCCTGGAGTGGCTGCCGCAGGACACGATTATTTTTCCCGGCGCGAATGCCGCGCTGCGCTCCGTTTTCCACCTGAAGGCCTCCAGCACGCTGCTGGCATGGGAGCTGTACTGCCTGGGCCGCCCGGTGATAAACGAAACCTTCAGCCACGGCACGCTGGAGAGCCGTCTTGAGGTGTGGGTAGATGACGAGCCGCGCCTGATTGAGCGTCAGCACCTTAGCGACGGCGATCTCACGCCCGTCGCCGGGCATCCGTGGCTCGGCACGCTGCTGTTCTACCCTGCCCAGGAAGAACATCTCGAGGCGGTGCGTGAACGCCTCGCACCGCTGGAAAATTATGCAGGTGCAACGCTCACCGATGATCTGCTGTCGGTCCGTTTTCTCTCCCACGATAACCTGATTTGTCAGCGGGTGATGCGCGACGTCTGGCAGTCGCTTCGCCCACTTCTCACCACCAAGACCGCCTGTTCGCCGCGTATCTGGCAGACATAAGAGAAACGTTATGGAACTGACCCCCAGAGAAAAAGACAAGCTGTTGCTGTTCACCGCCGCGCTGGTTGCCGAACGCCGCCTTGCGCGCGGGGTAAAGCTCAATTACCCGGAATCGGTCGCGCTGATCAGCGCCTTCATCATGGAAGGCGCGCGCGATGGTGAAACCGTCGCCTCGCTGATGGAGGCGGGCCGCCACGTCCTGACGCGCGACCAGGTAATGGAGGGCGTCCCGGAGATGATCCCGGATATTCAGGTCGAAGCCACCTTCCCGGACGGATCGAAGCTCGTCACCGTCCATAACCCGATCGTCTAAGGAGCGCATGATGATCCCTGGCGAATATCAGATCCAGCCTGGCGCGATTGCGATCAACGTCGGGCGCAAAACCCAAGCCGTGATTGTCGAAAACCACGGCGACAGGCCGATCCAGGTCGGATCGCACTACCACTTTTACGAGGTCAACCCGGCGCTGAAGTTCGATCGGGAAGCCACCAAAGGCTACCGGCTGAACATCCCGGCAGGCACCGCCGTGCGCTTCGAGCCCGGCCAGAAGCGGGAAGTCACGCTGGTTCAGGTCGCCGGCGCGCAGCGCATTGTCGGCTTTCGCGGCGAGGTGATGGGCGAGGTGAAACATGGCTGAGATTTCACGCCGGGCCTATGCCGATATGTTCGGCCCCACAACCGGGGATAAAGTGCGGCTGGCCGACAGCGAGCTGTGGATCGAAGTGGAAGACGATCTCACGGTCTACGGCGAAGAGGTTAAATTCGGCGGCGGGAAGGTGATCCGCGACGGCATGGGTCAGGGGCAGATGACCGCAGACGGCTGCGTGGATCTGGTGCTGACCAACGCGCTGATCGTCGATCACTGGGGGATCGTAAAAGCCGATATCGGCGTCAAGGACGGGCGGATCTTTGCCGTCGGTAAAGCCGGAAACCCGGACATTCAGCCCGGTGTGACGATCCCGATTGGTGCCGCAACCGAAGTGATTGCCGCCGAAGGAAAGATCGTCACCGCTGGCGGGATCGACACCCACATCCACTGGATCTGCCCGCAGCAGGCGGAAGAGGCGCTGGTCTCCGGCGTCACCACCATGATCGGCGGCGGCACCGGACCCGCGGCGGGCACCAACGCCACCACCTGCACGCCGGGGCCGTGGTATATCGCCCGCATGCTGCAGGCTGCCGATACGCTGCCGGTGAATATCGGCCTGCTCGGCAAAGGTAACGGCTCCAGCCCGGATGCCCTGCGCGAGCAGATTGCCGCCGGCGCCATCGGGCTTAAAATCCACGAAGACTGGGGCGCGACGCCTGCGGCGATCAACTGCTCGCTGGAGGTGGCCGAAGAGATGGACATTCAGGTGGCGCTGCACAGCGACACGCTGAACGAGTCCGGGTTTGTCGAAGACACGCTGGCCGCCATTGGCGGGCGCACCATTCACACCTTCCACACCGAAGGGGCGGGCGGTGGCCACGCGCCGGATATCATCACCGCTTGCGCGCACCCGAATATTCTGCCCTCTTCCACCAACCCAACGCTGCCCTACACGGTCAATACCATCGACGAGCATCTCGACATGCTGATGGTTTGCCATCACCTCGACCCGGATATCGCCGAGGACGTGGCGTTTGCAGAATCCCGCATTCGCCGGGAGACCATCGCCGCTGAAGACGTGCTGCACGATATCGGCGCGTTCTCGCTCACCTCGTCAGACTCTCAGGCCATGGGCCGCGTCGGGGAAGTGATTATCCGCACCTGGCAGGTCGCGCACCGCATGAAGGTCCAGCGCGGCGCGCTGCCGGAAGAGACAGGCGAGAACGATAACTTCCGCGTGAAGCGCTATGTCGCCAAGTACACCATTAACCCGGCGTTGACCCACGGTATCGCCCATGAAGTGGGTTCGATTGAGGCGGGCAAGCTGGCGGATCTGGTGGTCTGGTCCCCGGCGTTCTTCGGCGTCAAACCCGCCACCATCGTCAAGGGCGGGATGATCGCCTGCGCGCCAATGGGGGATATCAACGCTTCAATCCCCACGCCGCAGCCGGTGCATTACCGCCCGATGTTTGGTGCGCTGGGCGCCGCGCGCCACGCCACCCGACTGACGTTTGTCTCGCAGGCGGCCAGTGCGAACGGCATCCTGCAGCAGCTCAACCTGCAAAGCGCCACCGCGGTGGTAAAAGGCTGCCGGACGGTGAAAAAGGCGGACATGATCCACAACGGGCTGCAGCCGAATATCACCGTCGACTCGCAAACCTACGAGGTGCGCGTCGACGGCGAACTGATTACCAGCGAACCGGCTGACGTTCTGCCGATGGCGCAACGCTATTTCCTGTTTTGAGGAGTGATGATGATCTATTTAACCCAACGCCTGGATCATGCGCACCCCGTCACCGCCAGCGTCACGCTGCCGATTGACGTGCGGGTGAAAAGCCGCGCCCGCGTATCGCTGAACGACGGCCGCGAAGCCGGGCTGATGCTGCCGCGCGGCCTGCTGCTGCGCGGGGGCGACCTGCTGACCACCGACGACGGCAGTGAGGTGATCGAAGTGATCGCCGCCCCGGAGTCGGTTTCCGTGGTGCGCTGCGCCGATCCGTTCCTGCTCGCCCGCGCCTGCTACCACCTGGGCAACCGCCACGTGCCGCTGCAGATCATGCCCGGCGAGCTGCGCTATCACCACGACCATGTTCTCGACGACATGCTGCGCCAGTTCGGGCTGGACGTGGGCTACGCCAGCCTGCCGTTTGAACCGGAAGCGGGCGCGTATGCCAGCGATGCCCACGGCCATAGCCATAGCCATTCTCACGCTCATTCACATTAAGGACTAATCATGCGCAAGTATTTACCGCTGTTACTGCTGGCTTTTTCCGTTCCCGCGCTCGCGCATCCCGGCCACGGCGCCGACAGCTTTCAGGCCGGTTTTTTCCATCCGCTGACCGGGCTGGATCACCTGCTGATGCTGACCGGTGCAGGCGTGCTCTCGGCGCTGAGCGGTCGCAAACTCCTGCTGCCGTTTGCCACCCTCGGGATGATGCTTGTCGGCGCCATTGCGGGCAGCCTGCTCGGCGGCTTCAGCGGCATGGAGATGCTGATTATCGCCTCGCTGGCGGTCAGCGGCGTGATGATGTTTAAAACGGAAAATCGTCTGCTGCTGGCGGTGCCTGCCCTGGCGATGTTCCACGGCTGGGCGCACGGCGTGGAGATGTCCGGCCACAGCTTCTGGCTCTTCACCAGCGGCTTTATGCTGGCCAGCGCCGCGGTGCTGTGCTCCAGCTTTGCCGCAGGGCTGCTGCTGCGCCGTCACGACGGCCTGCGTAAAACCTTCGGCGGCGGGCTGATTGTCTCCGCCCTGCTGGCGCTGATGAGCTGATGGAGCACGCCCGCCAGAGGCTGCGCCTGATGCAGCTCTCCAGCAGCAGCCTGCCGGTCGGGTCGTTTACCTGGTCCCAGGGGCTGGAGTGGGCCGTTGAGGCGGGCTGGGTCACGGACGCCGGGGCCTTTAAACGCTGGCAAATACAGCAGATGGAGCAGAGCTTTTTCTGCGTCGATCTGCCGCTGTTTCACCGTCTCTGTCAGGCCAGCGATCGGCACGATCTGGCAACGGCCAAACGCTGGACGGCATACCTTCTCGCCTGCCGGGAAACGCGTGAGCTGCGGGAAGAGGAGCGCAACCGTGGGGCGGCCTTTACGCGACTGATTAAGAGCTGGGAACCTGACTGTCCGCCCGAATGGCTGCCGCTGTTTATGCAAAGCCAGCTCTGCGGCATGGCCTGGCTCGGCGTACGCTGGGGCATTAGCGTGCGCGAGCTGGCGCTGAGCCTGGGATACAGCTGGATTGAGAGCGCGGTGATGGCAGGCGTCAAGCTGGTGCCGTTTGGGCAGCAGGCCGCACAGCAGCTGATTATCGAACTGAGCGACCACTACGCCGCTGGTTTTGAACAGGCATTTTTACATCGCGACGACGCGCTGGGGGCAGCAACGCCGCTGTCCGCCATCGCCTCCGCGCGCCACGAAACCCAATATTCACGACTATTCCGTTCCTGAGGAGTCAATATGGCTGATTACAAACATCCCCTGCGCGTGGGCGTGGGCGGCCCGGTAGGGTCGGGCAAAACCGCGCTGCTGGAAGCGCTCTGCAAGGCGATGCGCGATACCTACCATCTTGCGGTGGTGACCAACGATATCTACACCAAAGAGGATCAGCGCATTCTGACCGAGGCGGGCGCGCTGGCGCCGGAGCGCATTGTGGGCGTGGAGACGGGCGGCTGTCCGCATACCGCCATCCGTGAAGATGCCTCAATGAACCTGGCGGCGGTGGAAGCGCTCAGCGAGAAATTCGGCAACCTGGATCTGATCTTCGTTGAAAGCGGCGGGGATAACCTGAGCGCGACGTTCAGCCCGGAGCTGGCGGATCTGACCATCTACGTGATCGACGTGGCCGAAGGGGAAAAAATCCCGCGCAAGGGCGGGCCGGGGATCACCAAATCCGATTTTCTGGTGATCAACAAAACCGATCTCGCGCCGTACGTCGGTGCGTCGCTGGAGGTAATGGAGCGCGACACCAACCGCATGCGCGGCGAGCGTCCATGGACCTTTACCAACCTGAAGGCGGGGGACGGTTTAGCGACGATTATTGCGTTTCTGGAAGAGAAAGGGATGCTGCGGGTGTAGTGCGGTTTGTTGCCGGGTGGCGGCTTCGCCTGAACCGGCCTACAAAACCGTAGGCCCGGTAAGCGCAGCGCCACCGGGCAAAAAAACTCACGCCTCAGGCAGTTCCGCCAGCGGCCAGCGCGGACGCACGGACACGCTCAGGTCAGACGTTGCGCCAGCGTTCAGGCGCACCATACCCGCGTAGGCGATCATCGCCCCGTTATCGGTACAAAATTCCGGACGGGCATAGAACACTTCCCCGCGACGCTTTTGCATCATCTCGGCAAGCTTCGCGCGCAGCGTACGGTTGGCGCTGACGCCACCAGCCATCACCAGACGCTTAAAGCCGGTCTGATCCAGCGCGCGCTTGCACTTGATCATCAGCGTATCCACCACCGCATCTTCAAACGCGCGGGCGATATCGGCGCGGGTCTGCTCGCTGTCATCGTTATTGCGGATCGTGTTGGCCGCGAAGGTTTTCAGCCCGGAGAAGCTGAAGTCCAGCCCCGGACGGTCGGTCATCGGGCGCGGGAAGACAAAGCGCCCTTCCGTTCCCTGTGACGCCATTTTCGACAGCATCGGCCCACCAGGGTAATCGAGTCCCAGCAGCTTGGCGGTTTTGTCGAACGCTTCACCGGCGGCATCGTCGATCGACTCGCCCAGCAGCTCGTATTTGCCAATGCCCGTTACGCTAATCAGCTGCGTGTGACCGCCGGAGACCAGCAGCGCCACAAACGGAAATTCAGGCGGATTCTCTTCCAGCATCGGCGCCAGAAGGTGCCCTTCCATATGATGAACCGGGATCGCCGGCACATCCCACGCGAAGGCCAGCGAACGGCCAACCGTTGCGCCAACCAGCAGCGCGCCGACCAGGCCCGGGCCTGCGGTATACGCCACTGCATCAATCTCTTTTGCCGTTAATCCTGCTTCTTTCAGCGCCGCCTGAATCAGGGGAACCGTTTTACGCACATGGTCACGAGAGGCCAGTTCAGGCACGACGCCGCCGTAGTCAGCGTGCAATTTCACCTGACTATACAGCTGGTTGGCCAGAAGCCCTTTTTCGTCGTCGTAAATGGCGATGCCGGTTTCATCGCAGGATGTTTCAATACCCAGTACACGCATGACTTGTTTTACCTCGTTTCAATACCGCGCAGTGTAGAGCCTGGGCGGGTTGATGTAAAACTTTGTTCGCCCCAGGAAGAAGGCTCGTGTATACTCCTCACCCTTATTAAAGTCCCTTTCAAAATCGCATCGGTGCTTTACAAAGCAGCAGCATTTGCAGTAAAATTCCGCACCATTTTGAAATAAGCTGGCGTTGATGCCAGCGGCAAACCGAATTTATTAAAGGTGAGAGTTACATGCCGGTAATTAAAGTACGTGAAAACGAGCCGTTCGACGTAGCACTGCGTCGCTTCAAACGTTCATGCGAGAAAGCAGGTGTTCTGGCTGAAGTTCGTCGTCGTGAGTTTTATGAAAAACCAACGACCGAACGTAAGCGCGCTAAAGCTTCCGCTGTGAAACGTCACGCGAAGAAACTGGCTCGCGAAAACGCACGCCGTACTCGTCTGTACTAATTGGTTGAGGGCCTCAGCCCTCAATTGACAGACAGAGTAATAGTCGTAAGGCCGTGCTTCCGGAAGGAATGCGCGGCTTGTTTTCGTTTATAAGTCGCTTAAAATTTTGGGGCATATGGCCGGAAGAATCCCACGCGTTTTCATCAATGACCTGCTTGCCAGAACCGACATCGTCGATCTCATCGACGCGCGGGTAAAGCTGAAAAAGCAGGGCAAGAACTACCATGCGTGCTGTCCGTTCCATAACGAAAAAACCCCCTCCTTCACCGTAAACGGTGAAAAGCAGTTCTACCATTGCTTCGGCTGTGGCGCACACGGTAATGCCGTCGATTTTTTGATGAACTACGACAAGCTCGAGTTCGTTGAAACCGTCGAAGAGCTGGCGGCGATGCATAACCTTGAAGTGCCGTATGAAGCAGGCAGTGGGCCAAGTCAGATCGAGCGCCATCAACGGCAAACGCTGTATCAACTGATGGATGGCCTGAATTCGTTTTACCAACAGTCTCTTAAGCACTCTGCGGCTGAGCCTGCGCGTCAGTATCTGAACAAGCGCGGACTGAGCGACGATGTCATTGCGCGCTTCGCTATTGGCTACGCCCCGCCCGGCTGGGACAACGTGTTAAAGCGTTTTGGCGGCAATAGCGAAGATCGTAAGTCTCTCATCGATGCAGGCATGCTGGTCACCAACGACCAGGGACGAAGCTACGACCGCTTCCGCGAACGGGTGATGTTCCCAATCCGCGACAAGCGAGGCCGGGTAATTGGTTTTGGTGGTCGCGTGCTGGGTGATGCCCTGCCGAAGTACCTCAACTCCCCGGAAACCGATATTTTCCATAAGGGCCGCCAGCTTTACGGTCTTTATGAGGCGCAGCAGGATAACGCGGAACCTCCGCGTCTTCTGGTCGTCGAAGGCTATATGGACGTCGTGGCACTGGCGCAGTACGACATCAACTACGCGGTTGCGTCGTTAGGAACGTCCACGACAGCGGATCACATTCAACTGCTGTTCCGCGTGACCAACAACGTCATCTGCTGTTACGACGGTGACCGCGCAGGACGCGACGCCGCCTGGCGCGCGCTGGAAACCGCGCTACCCTATATGACCGACGGGCGTCAGCTACGCTTTATGTTTCTGCCCGACGGTGAAGACCCGGATACGCTGGTGCGTAAAGAGGGCAAAGCGGCGTTTGAAGCGCGGATGGAGCAGGCTCAGCCGCTCTCCACGTTTTTGTTTAACAGCCTGATGCCGCAGGTCGATTTGAGTACCCCTGACGGGCGCGCGCAGCTCAGCACGCTGGCGCTGCCGTTAATCAGTCAGGTGCCCGGCGAAACGCTGCGCATCTATCTGCGTCAGGAGTTAGGCAACAAGCTCGGCATTCTGGATGACAGCCAGCTTGAACGTTTAATGCCTAAACAGGCTGAAAACGGCGCGGTTCGCCCCGCGCCTCAGCTAAAACGCACAACCATGCGTATACTGATAGGGTTACTGGTGCAAAACCCGGAACTGGCGCCACAGGTGCCGTCGCTGGCGGGTTTGAACCAAGAAAAATTGCCCGGACTTGGCTTATTTTCAGAACTGGTCAACACGTGTTTGTCTCAGCCAGGTCTGACCACCGGACAACTTTTAGAGCATTATCGCGGCACAAAAGAGGCCGCTACCCTTGAAAAATTGTCGATGTGGGACGATATAGCAGATAAGGATATTGCAGAAAAAACGTTCACCGACTCACTCAACCATATGTTTGATTCGATGCTTGAGCTGCGCCAGGAAGAGTTGATAGCTCGCGAGCGCACACACGGTTTAAGCAGCGAAGAACGCCGGGAGCTCTGGATGATTAACCAGGAACTGGCGAAGAAATAAAAAATTTAACGGCTTAAGTGCCGAATATCGATCGGGAAGCCCCCGGCAGCCGCACTGAGAGGCAGCGGCAAAAATATAAGTACGCCCTCGCTTTAAAGGTTGGCAGCCCCATCGCCGACACCAATCAAACGAATTAAGTGTGGATACCGTCTTATGGAGCAAAACCCGCAGTCACAGCTGAAACTTCTTGTCCAACGTGGTAAGGAGCAAGGCTATCTGACCTATGCCGAGGTCAATGACCATCTGCCGGAAGATATCGTCGATTCAGATCAAATCGAAGACATCATCCAAATGATCAATGACATGGGCATTCAGGTGATGGAAGAAGCACCGGATGCCGATGATCTGTTGCTGGCTGAAACCTCCAACAACACTGACGAAGATGCGGAAGAAGCTGCTGCACAGGTACTGTCCAGCGTGGAATCTGAAATCGGGCGTACCACTGACCCGGTCCGCATGTACATGCGCGAAATGGGTACCGTTGAACTGTTGACCCGCGAAGGCGAAATTGACATCGCAAAACGCATCGAAGACGGGATCAACCAGGTTCAGTGCTCTGTTGCCGAGTACCCTGAAGCGATTACCTATCTGCTGGAGCAGTACGATCGCGTTGAAGCGGAAGAAGCGCGCCTGTCTGACCTGATCACCGGTTTTGTCGACCCGAACGCTGAAGAAGATATGGCGCCTACCGCCACTCACGTCGGTTCTGAACTGTCTCAGGAAGAGATGGATGATGACGAAGACGAAGATGAGGAAGAGAGCGACGACGACACCGCGGATGATGACAACAGCATCGACCCGGAGCTGGCGCGTGAGAAGTTTGCCGAGCTGCGTACCCAGTACGAAGTGACGCGTGACACCATCAAAGCGAAAGGCCGCAGCCATGCTGCCGCACAGGAAGAAATCCTGAAACTGTCTGAAGTATTCAAACAGTTCCGCCTGGTGCCAAAACAGTTCGACTACCTGGTAAACAGCATGCGCGTGATGATGGATCGCGTACGTACCCAGGAACGCATCATCATGAAGCTGTGCGTTGAGCAGTGCAAAATGCCGAAGAAGAACTTCATCACCCTCTTCACCGGCAACGAAACCAGCGAAACCTGGTTCAACGCGGCTATCGCGATGAACAAGCCGTGGTCTGAAAAACTGCACGACGTGAAGGACGATGTGCATCGCGGCCTGCAGAAACTGCATCAGATTGAAGAAGAGACTGGCCTGACCATCGAGCAGGTTAAAGATATCAACCGTCGTATGTCCATCGGTGAAGCGAAAGCCCGCCGTGCGAAGAAAGAGATGGTTGAAGCGAACTTGCGTCTGGTTATCTCTATCGCCAAGAAATACACCAACCGTGGTCTGCAGTTCCTGGATCTGATTCAGGAAGGCAACATTGGTCTGATGAAAGCGGTAGATAAGTTTGAATACCGTCGTGGTTACAAGTTCTCCACCTACGCAACCTGGTGGATCCGTCAGGCAATCACCCGCTCTATCGCGGATCAGGCGCGCACCATCCGTATTCCGGTGCATATGATTGAGACCATCAACAAGCTCAACCGTATTTCCCGCCAGATGCTGCAGGAGATGGGCCGCGAGCCGACGCCGGAAGAGCTGGCCGAGCGCATGCTGATGCCGGAAGACAAGATCCGTAAAGTGCTGAAGATCGCCAAAGAGCCAATCTCCATGGAAACACCAATCGGTGATGATGAAGATTCACATCTGGGTGATTTCATCGAGGATACCACCCTCGAGTTGCCGCTGGACTCTGCCACCACCGAGAGCCTGCGTGCCGCAACGCACGACGTGCTGGCTGGCCTGACCGCCCGTGAAGCGAAAGTCCTGCGTATGCGTTTCGGTATTGATATGAACACCGACCACACGCTGGAAGAAGTGGGTAAACAGTTCGACGTTACCCGCGAACGTATCCGTCAGATCGAAGCGAAGGCGCTGCGTAAACTGCGTCATCCAAGCCGCTCTGAAGTGCTGCGTAGCTTCCTGGACGACTAATCCAGGTAAACAGCAAAAAGCTCCCAATCGGGAGCTTTTTTTTTGTTTATTCCTTCTCCCTGTGGGATGTGGGATCCCCTCAAAATAATGGCTGCACGGACGACCCCCTCTCCCTTGAGGGAGAGGGATGGGGTGAGGGGGAACCTACGGCTGTGGTGGTCATTCCGTTCACTTTATGTTCCTTGCTACTCTGTAACGACATGACCAGTGAACGTGCCAGGGTGGCTCAGTCGCCACCACCCTGGCGACCCGGGCTCCCGGCGGTAAATCGCCGCTTCGCGGTACCCTCAGCTTATTCCTTCAGGCTATCGGGTCGGGCATGAGCCTGCATCCCTGCAGGCCACGCCCTCTCGGCGCATCCCTGCGCCTCGCCCCGGCCTTACGGAAACGCTTCGGCGATTTACAGCCGGACCAGGGCGTCGCTGTAAGTTATTAATTTTGCTGAAGCAACGTTCATCGCTTCAGGGAAAATTACTGGGGAACCCTCAGCCCTGTGGGAGAGGATTAGGGTGAAGGCATCAGCCCGCAGAGGCCCCTAAAGCCCCCGCACCATCAGCGCCTCATCCAGCTCCCGATACGCCTCTACCAGCTTATCCAGCGTCGCTCTGTTGAGCCCGCTTGGATTTGGCAGCACCCATACCTGCGTAACGCCAATCATGATGCTCTGTTTGCCCCACTGCGTTCCGCGCTGGCTAAACGCCTGCTCGTAGGCCTGCTTGCCGAGGATCGCCAGCGCGGCCGGCTGATAATCCTCTATCTTCTTGATCAGCTCCCGCCCGCCGCTGCGCAGCTCATGCAGGTTGACCTCACTCGCCTGCACCGTAGGCCGCTCAACCAGCATGGTGATCCCGCAGCGCGTGTCCAGCAGATGCTGCTCCTCTTCGGGCTTGAGTAGCCTGTCGGTGAACCCGGCCTGGTAGATCACCTTCCAGAAGCGATTGCCCGGATGGGCGAAGTGAAAACCGGTGTGCGCCGAGGACTTGCCCGGGTTGATTCCGCAGAACACCACCCGCAGGCCTGGGGCCAGAATATCGTTGATCATCTTTACTCCCGCTCGATACATCGTCAGGGAAGTATAAAGGATTGATTATGCGTTGTTTATAAAAACAGCAGGCAGGTGTGAATGGCTGGATTGCTGCGGGGAGTTACTTTATAATTCACCGCCACGGCCCCTTAGCTCAGTGGTTAGAGCAGGCGACTCATAATCGCTTGGTCGCTGGTTCAAGTCCAGCAGGGGCCACCAAATTTTAGCAGTAGAATCATATGATTAAGCCACTCGATTGAGTGGCTTTTTTATTGGCTTTTTTGAGCCGGTGACGCAGCCGCTAACCCTGATTCAGCGAAGCCGTCTGGACACGTTCAGAAACACCGGGGGTCGCAATCAGGCGCTCCACGGACTCCATCGTCACGAACGTACAGCTGCAGTCCACATTGGTGCACTGGTGATAGCGCTCTTTGGTATTTTCACTTAGATAGCGACTGGTACGCGCATGCGCAGAGTGCTTGCACTTAGGACAATGAAACATGTACCCCTCCACTTGATTCACATTTTGTGAATCAATAATACCCAAAATAAAACCAATAGCAACTGTATTACTCACTATCAACAGTAAATTTTTCGTCAGTGGCATTCAGTTCAAGCTTAAGCTGCGTGGTAAATCCGCTATCGTTGAGGGTATGCACCACCTCGCTGATGATCCACGCCTGCTCGTCAATAACGCGTTTAAAACCGTTTACCAATACCGGCGTTTCGGGGTACAGATCGGCTCGCCCCAGCGCCAGTTGGATAGAGAAATTCACGGTACCCCGCTGCAGCGCGCGCCACTTCGCCTCTGCGGCCCTGAGAGCCTGCTCTTCAGAGGCATACACCGTGGTGAGCTCAAATACGTTTTCCGCCGATCCCACCAGCCTCTCTTGCGGCTTCTGCTCCTTGCCTCCCGTTTCTGCAATCGGCACGGCGGCATCCGGGTGCTGCAGCCCCTCTGTCGCTTGCCCCTCAGGCAGACGATTAATACTCAATTGAGTATTTTGCTGTTTTGGGTCGCGCGTTTGCAGCCATTTGGCCGTCACGCCGGAATAGTTTTCACGATCGGCAACGTAAAAAAGGTGCTTATCGCCGTCACCACGCTCAATCATCATTAAGGGGATCGGCGTGCCGCTGGCCGTCACGGCGTGCCCCGCTTTCATAAAAATAACCTTGCCGGCTTTGATTGAAACAAAGGCACCATTACGTTCGGCCAGGCGGGTGAGAAACGCAGCGTCGGTCTCCTGAGACTGATCGATATGAGAAATAGCAATCGATGAAAGTCCCGCCGCAACGCTGGCAGTTAACTGGTTACGCTGAGCGATAGTATTGACTATCGCGCCGATCGTCGTGTCATGCCACGACTGTTCGCGCCGCACGTTTAGCTTTCCACGAAAATCAGCACTGCATCCCCGAATGGTCAGCGTGTCCGGCGCGCCCCGAAATTCAATTGTATCGATCGTAAAGTTCCCTTTCGGCTGGAGCGGGGTTCCCTCCCATCCCAGCCATAAGGAGAGCCTTGCCCCCCGGGCCGGCAAGTCTAACAGCCCGTCGGAATCATCCAGTTGAATATCCAGCTGATCGGCTTCCAGTCCACGTTTGTCGATCATGCTCAGACTGATAAGACGATGGCTGAAATTTTGTGTGATATCGCGATCGTCAAGCTTAAGCATAAAATCAGGGGCGATTTTCCCACCCGCCCGGATATTCATTTCGGTGATCATCCCACCAGCCCTCCAATGCTATTACGTGCGCTCGTCACCAGCTCTTCGGCCTGGGTTCTCAGATCGCCAAACATCGTCATCAGCGATTCGTCCACGCGTTTCAGTTCCAGCGTAAAATTAATTTTTCGGGCAGTACCGTCACTGTAAAAATCCGAATGCGTATGCGTGACTTTCTCAATGATAAACATGCCGTGAATGATGCCGGTTCCGTCTATCAACGGCCATGCCCTCCCCTCATTCGCCATCAGCTCAACCGCCTTGAGGGAAAGCCGCCCTCCCGTGAGTTCAGGGTAAAGCAGTCCGGAGAGGGTAAAAGATGTCTCGCCTTCGCCAAGGTACTGCCAGGCTTTAGGTTTCCCGATCCGATTGTTGGACGCCCAGCGATAATCCTTTGTAAACTGCATTGTCTGATAGGGTAAGGTTCGTCGTTCAAAGACAAACAGACCCAGCACCATTAACATTTTCTCTCTCCTCAACCTTACATAAAGCTGGCTTGCTGCCGTCTCGCTTTATCCTGTTCAATGCTATCTATTGTCTCCCGGATTTGACGCGTCAGATCCGTTCCTGAGGCCGTGCCCCCCTGCAGCGTGATGTTGTATTCGCTTTTACTCTGATCGACGTAAGAGCGTCCTCCCGGCACGAGGGTTGGCTGATACCCCAGGCCGACGCCCGAGATCCCCGCCACCGGAATGGACGAACTGCCCGCAGAAGAGGATGTCGCGCCTGCTTTTTCCGCCGCGGCATCGAGATTACCCGACTCGTTTTTGATAAGACCGAGTTTCTCCAGCAGCCAGCTGGCCTTGCCGCTCAGGCTGTTAAAGAGATTAAGCGGTGCCATTAACGCATCACCCAGCGCCTGTCCAAAAATCACGCCAGCGTTTTTACAGCCATCCAGCGTTTCCTGCGTCGCCTTGATCGGCGTGATTAAGTCGGTGAACCATTGCCAGATACCGCCCAGCTTCTCCGAGATAGCGTCAAATACCGTCATCACCGGTGAGAACAGCGCACCCAGCGGTGCGAAAGCCGTTGAAAGCCCTTCCATCACTCCGCCAAAGAAGGCGCTGATGGGCTCCCAGTATTTGAAAATCAGTAAGGCGCCGGCGGCAATCGCCGCGCCAAGGGCAATCACCGGCCAGCTAAGTGCGCCCAGCACCGTCATGATGGCGCCGCCCACCACGCTGAATACCGTTCCTAACATCCCGGCCGCGGTGATAACCATATTGACGCCCGTCAGAACCGGGCCGAGAACCGTGCCTACGCCACCCAGTACGCCAGCAAACGCCTGCGCGCCGACAACTACGCTGGCGAGGGTCTGCGTTAGCTCAGGGTTGGCATTCACCCAAAGGGAGGCCGTGCCAAGCCAGCCGGTTGCGGTTGTTATCAGGTTACGCAGAGCGCCATCCGCTTTATCAAATACATCAATCTTCAACCCGTTCCACGCGGCCTGGAATCGGTTGATATCGCCGTCAAGATTATCGGTCTGCACGGAAGCCACGAGCGCGGTACTCCCCTTCGCCCCTTGCAACTGCTGGCGTTTTTCATCAAGCGATCCATCACCCGCGGCGGAAGCCAGCGCCCCCGAGGCTTTTATGGCATCCGGAGTCTGAACATGGCGCAACATCGCGCTGAGCGCGTCCCCGGCGGCGGCGCCTTTCATCCCTTTTTCCGCCAGAACGCCCAGCAGCGCGGTGGTCTCTTCAAGCCCCATACCGGCGGCATCCGCAGCGGGCGCTGCAGAGGTGACGGCCGCCACCATCTCAGCGAGGCTGGTATTCGAAGAGGTAAAACCGCGGGTAAGCACATCTGCGATGCGTCCCGCATCCGCATCGGCCAGGCTATACGCGGCCTGCGTGCTGGCGATCATATCGGCCGCTTTAGCCGCGTCGACATTCCCCGCCAGGCTGAGGTTGACCGTTGGCGCGGTGGCCGCAAGCAGCCCATCGGCGTCATAGCCTGAACGAGTCAGTTCGGTTTGTGCCCGAAGGACCGTATCTGCAGGTACTCCGGTCCTGGCACTGACCTCCCGCGCCTGCTGGCGAATCGCCTCAAGCCGGGAATCCCCCTTCGACAGGCCAAGGTTTGCCTGAATGGCCGACATCTGCTTTTCAACGCTGATGCCTGGCGCCATAAACCGGGACGTCTGGTCAAAGCCCGCTTTGGCCATGCCCACACCCGTATTCGCAAGCTGGCGCACCCGCGCGGTAACGCGTTTGCCTGACTCGTAGCGATTCTGAACGGTACTCAGCCGCTCCTGCTGCTGGTTGACGCGGGCCAGCGCATCCCGCTGTCGGTTAAGCTGCTGCGTTTTTTCGCTGATGTGAGTTCGTAAACGACGCTCATCAGACGAGAGCGTACGCGTGTTGACTCCCGCCTGGGCGAGTTCAGTGCGCTGGCGCTGTACCGAATAGCGTAAGCTGTTGTACTCAAGCTTAAGGTCGGCCGCCGATTTTCGGGCTGCGGACAGCGCATCAGCCTGTGCCTGGGTAGGGTTTTGCGTGTTTTTAAGCTGCACCGCCAGCGCCGCTGCCTGTTGTTTCGCCTGAGCAAGCGACTGCTCCGTCACGGAGAGCTGGGCGTTTGCTTTCCTGAAGCCGTTAATACGCCCCGCCTGCTCATCAAGCGCCCCCAACGCCGTCTGCGAATCGTGGATATCGCTTGCGAGAGTGACGCTGGCGTTCTGGAGAGCGTTAAGCGGTCGGGTTGCCCGGTCGACTGCCTTAAGCAGCTCCTGAAGACTGACATTATTACTCATGGTGGTTTCCGCTTCGCTGCAGCGCTTTTTCGCGCCATAAGAGGAGTTCGGTCACGCTCAGGGAGTACAGTTCTGACGGCGGCCAGTGAAAAATCACCGCGATATCCGCCATCAGATCGTCGACCGACAGATTTTCGGGAAATTTCAGCGAGCCGAAGCCGGTGACAAAAAACCGATCACCTTACCTGCAAAAGAGAGCAGATCGCAGGCATCCAGGCGCGCAACCTCATGCTCGGTCAGCGCCGGAGAGGTCATTCGCGGCAGCACCTTAATCAGCGCATCAACGTCGGATTGCGCCAGCGACGCCAGCGATACCCCGCGCAGGGTTCCCGCATTGGGTTTAGAAACCGTCACCTGTTCAATTTTCTGCTCACCGCGCTGAACGGGGCTATCAAGCGTGACGATATGTGGGTTTTCACTTTCGTGCATGGCGGTCTCGTTGATATTTTCCATTTCGTTACTCTTCAGAAAGTTAACTCACCGGCCGGTAATCCCGGCCGGTTAAAGGGTTACAGGCCGATGGCCTTACGGTGTTCTGCCAGACGATCGACGCCGTCGACTTTCAGCACCATGTTGATGATGTCGATCTCGATGATCTCTTTGCCATCAATGGTCAGCTGGTAGTACGCGCACTCGGTGGACATCTTGGTGGTGCCGCTCTCGCCCTGCTTGTTTTCACCGCCATCGAACTCTTTATGACGGCCGCGCATGACGATTTCGACGGCGGAGATTTCGCCGGTATCATCGCGCTGATAAGAGCCGGTAAAGCGCAGCGGCACGCTGTCCGCGCCCGGAGAGGCATACTGCGCCCACAGCGCGGCGTCCGGCAGACCGCCAACGGTCCACTCCAGCGCCAGGGCATCATCGTCCAGACCGAGGTCGACAGAGACCGAGCCCGGCATACCGCCGCCGCGATACTTCTCCAGCTTGCGGGTAAGCTTCGGTAGGGTCACAGACTCAACAACGCCCATATAGCTCAGGCCATCGTTGAACATATTCAGGTATTTAAGTTTGCGTGGTAACGCCATGCTGCAGCTCCTTAGCTATTAACCGAATCTGACAGGTCTGCCAGATAGGTATCGGTGATGCGCTGGCGCAGAGTCAGATTTTCCAGCGGCGGGACAGGGGTGTAGTCGTAATCGATATACAGTTTCCCCGCTTTCAGGGTTGATGCATCGTTAGACTCAGGGTCATACCAGCAGGAGCCGTCGACGATATAGCCGTTTGTTTTCAGCTCGCGGAACTTGGCATTAATACCGGAAACGATGTCGCGGATAAGCGTTGGCGTGATGGGTTTATCCATCGCCCACGCGTGCGCTTCCGCCATGGTATCGGCCAGCACCTGCGCGGTACGGGTGTAGTTTTCAAAGACGAATAACGGGTCGTCAGAGCAGGTACGGTTACCCCAGAATTTGAAGCCGTCGTTGCGAATCAGCGTGGTGACGCCCGCCTGGTTAAGCAGGTTCGCATCGGTAGCCTGTTCCTGCAGATCCCAGGAGACAGAGGCGCTTACGCCCGTGACGCCGTTGACGCCAACGTTTGACAGGGTTTTATGCCAGCCGATGGTCTGGTCGATTTTGGCGCGCAGGCCAAGCGCGCGGGCGGTTGCCCAGGCCGTCGTCGTTGCGTTCGTGGTGGTATCCCATGCCAGAAAATCAGGGTGAATAACCATCAGCTCGCGCTGGCTGAAGTTTTTGCGGTAGTCGATCGCGTCAGAAATGGTTTTACGGCCCCATGCGCTGACATAGCCGAACGCGCGCAGGCTCTGGCACATCGCGGCCAGTGCGGTCGCCACTTCCTGAGAATCCAGCCCCGGGACGCCGAGAATACGTGGCTTAACGCCGGTCACTGTTTTCGCGGTCAGAAGCGCCTTCAGACCGGTATATTTACCGTTTTCATCAGTGGTACCGATGATGTTGGAAACGGTCTGTTTGCGCGCCTCTTCCGGTGTTTCAGCGGTGCCTTCAGCCACGCGAACAACAACGACAACCGGTTTACACTGGTCAGCGATCGCCTGCAGAGAAGCGGACAGCGTCCCCGCCTTGCCGGCTTTCGCAATCGCATTTTGCACGTTGGTAATGAGCACGGGCTCGTTTAAAGGAAATGTCTTGTCGTCAGCATCGCTGGCCGTACAGACCATACCGATGATTGCCGTCGAGACGGTGGAAATGGTGCGGGTGCCATCGTTGATTTCGATAACTTCCACGCCGTGGTGATAGTCGCCCATCCGGTTAACTCCTTCGTTTAGTGGTGAGGCTATTGTCTGTGGAGTGCGTGATTGATGCGACGTATTGGGGTTGGGGAAAGGATTACACAACAAACGAAAAACCCTCCGGATGGAGGGCTTGGGGTCAGGCTGGGCGTTCGGGCCAGTCGATAGCTGGGGCAGTACTGAGATCCAGCCGGTTTAGCATCACCCGATAGCGCTTCCAGAGTAACAGCGAGGCAGCTTCCTCATCTGTTACAATGCCAAGATCGGAGGCATCCTGGAGTGGGGCAATAATATCTGAAGCTTCGGCAAGTAATTCACTTCTTCGGGTTTCCGCCTGTTGAATCAATTCCTCCCGGCTCAACTGGCGTGGAATAATTTCAGTGCCATTCCACATCCACTCGCCGTGTATATTAAGACCTTTAGGCACGTCTGTTAGGTCAACTTCTGAAACTGACATACCCAGCGGAAAAAGCCGATCTACCTGTTCGCTAAAAGAACGAATGACATTATTTTTGTCGTAGCATATTTTCAAACTATCGGGCTGAAAGCGGGACATATGATAATACCAATCCAGCCCTTCTTCTGACTGAAGGAAAATTGCGTTAAACATAAAGTCTTTATATTCTGGTTCATATTGAACGAAATTTTTAAGTGTAATCATGCTGTATGACCTACAGTAATCCATCCGATATTAGACATGTACTTCTGAATTGGGCGGTAGAAAATCGTATCGCCACCGGGGTTATCGCCTTCAAAGTTATAACCTGTCATGGCACATCCTGGAGGGACACGCTGCCAGGCATTTCTTACAATCGTGAATCCCCCCTCCGCCCCCATTGCGACATCACGGACAAAGTATTGCAGCGTCCAGTCCTGCCTTGCATAAGGACTTAAATCTTGTTGTGGGGGCGGGTTATTTGATGAATAAACTCGAACCGCTCCGCCTGATTCAAATACTCCTTGTCCTGAGTAGATATTTCCACTACTCGCAATCGCTCCATCTGGAGCAACTGTTGCCAGGAGACGATTGTTGAGCCATATAGCAAATCCAGTAGCGTCGGTGCCTCCACCCCTCGTCAGGCCGATAGCCATCGAATTGTCGTACCATTCGAATATAGCGCCAGAAACAATCCCACCGGGTCCTCCTGGCTGAGCGCTAATAAGCACTGAAGAGTTTCTTTCAGTAGGTACCGTTCCTACCCTGCCAAATCTGAAGGTACCGTTATAATCTCCGCCAGAGGCTGATACCGCATTAACATCGACAGCATTGGGCTTATTACCGGTATGATAAATCTTCTGCCAACCTCCCCACGTACTATTGTCACCATTAAGCGCACGAAATTTAAGCTGTTTCCCACCATCGCTATAAGATGCAGCGTATTGAACCCGGTAACCACCCAGCCCGCCGACATCAAGAATCGTCGCCTCATAACCTGGCGAATTGGTTGCATTCGAATAACAAAAACTCACCGAGTTGGGCGGCAGAGCATCGGCATTTGAAAGTCCCGTACCGGCTCTTGCAGATACAGATCTGATAGCTACTGCACCACCATTAACCAGCAACCGACCAGGAGTTATATCGTCAGGCGCCTCCTGGGCATTTTTGGTCGCAGCGGTACCCTGGCTATTCCTGAGTTTAATGAGGTCATCACTAACCGTTTTCACAGCCTTGGGTGTCGCAGCAAGGGCCTCAGACGCACTATCGGTCGCACTGCTAAGCTGAACAATCCCCTTTTGTCCGGTAGTCGCATCCTGAGCCGTATACTTCCCACTGGCGAGGTCGTAGGCAGCCTTGACCGCTTTCGGCGTTGCGGCCAGCGCTTCAGACACACTATCAGTCGCACTACTGAGCTGCGTAAACCCTTTAGCCGTTAGCGTGGCATCGGGATGGCGACGAGACTGCTCATGCTCCTCAAGCTTCTCATCAACGTACTCCTGGGTCGCCATCACCGTAGACGTATCTATCGAGAGCTCGACCGAGGCGATATCACTGACCATGATCACCATTCTCACGGTCTGCGCGCGGCCTGACCCTTCCTCAAGTTTCGGCTTATAACTTTCCGCCATGTTGCCGACGGCAATCAGCGTACCGGTGTCATCGTAAAGCCCCATCTCACGCATCCAGAAACCACCCGCTTCGGGAGGAATGAGAAGCTCCGCGATCACATAGTTCAGCTTTTTGTTGTCCTGGCTGATTTTATTCAGCCCATGGCGCCAGACTTCATTAACCAGCTTCGTCTGCCCGGCATCAGGCACCGGCAACGTGCCGCCACCGTCACCCACGGCCATCGCCGTAAAATTGACTTTCTTGCCGTTCGGGACGGTCGCGGCAGCCAGTTTTTCGGCACCGGCTTTGGTGATAACCGTTTTATATTTCACTGTCATAGTGCTCTCACTTATCCGGGATAAACCGTGATGATGTCGCCGTCATAGCTCAGGGCACCGGTATAGAGATAACCGGGAATGTCCTGGATGATATTCAGGCCAATAAGGTGGCGGCTGGCAGGCTTCGCATCGGCAATAAGCCTCTCCATTTCGTAATACATTTCCTCAGTGATGCCCGTTTCTAACACGCCGATATCAAGGCGGAAGGTGCCGGGCGGATCGTTGGTTTGCCACCACTCGGTAACGTTAATCAGATAGCCAAGCGGCTCCACCACGCGACGTACGGCGCCAATCGTTCCCTTGTGGGCATGAATAAACCACGCGGCGCGGATCACCTCCCGCTTGGTGGCCTCCGGCCAGTTCTCATCCCAGCGGTCAACGGAAAACGCCCACGCCAGCCAGGGCAGCAAATTCGCCGGACAGGTATCCGCACTCCAGAGATGGCGCAGCGGAACCGGCGTATTTTCGATGTCCGCGCAGGCGCGCGCCGCAGCGACCTCAAGCGCCGATGAGCCAACCGGTAACAGGCGTGTATTACTCATCGTTTCCCCCCACGATTACGCTGTAGTGGCTGCACCATGAGGCCTGCGTTTCATCAAGCACAATGTCAGCCGCGGGTGCGGTCAGTTCCACCCGCTGCACCCCTTCCACATGAAGGGCCGCGTAAATGGCGGACTTGCGGATATCGCGTCCCAGCCGATGCTGAGCCGTGATGTAGGCCTGTAACCGGGCTCTTGCCGCATTGAGTACCGGTTCACTTTCGGGGCCGGGAAAAAGGAAAAGCGATGCTTCAATGCTGTAGTCGACAATGTTGGCCGACTGGACGGTCACCCGGTCGGCGACGGGCCTGACATCCTCATCGTTCAGCGCATTGCGAACAATGGCGAGCAGTTCCTCAGATGCTATGCCGTTATTCTCCCGGGAGAGCACGGAGACCGTGACGTTTGCCGGCTGTGGGCTAATGACGGAAATGTCCGCCACCCGGCCATCTGCACTGCGGCCATGGAACTGATACGCGCCCGTCGAACCGGCCACGCTCAGCCCTTCCGGCGCCTGCTGGATGCGCAGACGAAAGTCGGTATCGGACTCCATCACAGCCGGAGTGGGCGGTAACGTGGTGTCGTCGGCAGGGGTAATAGTCAGACGCGCAAGGTTAGCGTTTGCCCCAATCTGGTCCAGATCGCTGCCCGCCGCGTAGGCCAACATGACCGCCCGTGCAGCCTCGTTAACCCGCTGGCGCCAGATGACTTCCCGGTAGGCGTTTTCCTGCAGCAGCTTCACAATCGGCTCTGACTCCAGTGTCAGCGTCCGTGCAATCGCCTCTCGCTCCTCTTCCGGATAGAGAGAGACAAAGGTGGCCTTTCGTTCTGCCAACAGCGTTTCATAATCCACCTCCTCCACGACATCAGGCGCGGCGAGCTGGCTCAGATCAACAATAGCCATAGCGTTTAACTCAGTGAAATGGTGATAGAAAAGGATTGTCCGGAGGTCGGGCGCGTGCCGGTGATATCGACATACAACGTCCCGTCGTTCTCCGAACGTTCGAAAGTGATGGCCGTCAGGCTTATCCGCGGCTCCCATTTCTGGATGGCGGAATAGCATGCGGCCATGATCTGCAGGCGCAGCGCCGGGCTCTGCGGCCTGTCGATCATCGCCGCCAGCAGCGAGCCGTAATCCCGCCGCATGACCCGCGAACCAATCGGCGTGACCAGGATGTCGCGCACGCTTTGCCGAATGTGTTCAGCCTCTGAAATGCTCAGCCCGGTCTGCCTGTTCATTCCCCTGTAACGCACCGTCATTGTGTCCCCTTAGTCCAGCTTCCGCCGCTTTGCACACTGCCGTGCGCGTGGTTGTCCACCTGCACCCCGTTGGAGGTGAATTTACCGCCGGAATGCTCAATATTTCCGGCCATCACACCGCCCTTCTGCACTTCCAGCGAGGCGGTAATTAACTTGTTGGTACACACCACTTCAGGCGTATCCAGCGTGATGCGGGATGTTGACGTCACCCGCACCTCCGGCACGGTGGCGGTCAGCGATTCAGAGGCGGTAATGTCGGCAGTTTTAATGCCTGCAACCGTCAGCGCCCCGCGCCCGGGTTCGTACTCGATCACCGCGCCGTCCGGAAACGAGACGTGGAACGCATCAGGTGACTCGGACGGTGCCGGATGGTCGTCCGAGAAAATGCCGGGCAACACAAAGGCGGTATCAAGCTCACCGCCGATGGCCAGCAGCAGCACCTGCTCTCCCTCGGAAGGGGCCCACCACACGCGCGAACGTCCCGCACGACAGGTTAGCCAGTTCAGCCAGGTGGTTTTCATCCCGCCGGTCTGGACACGACAAAGCCCTCTGTTGAGGTCAACGTCGGTCACAACACCGATACGAATCAGGTTGCGGATCGCGCGAGCGATACCGTTCATGGAAGTTAATGTATTCATGAGAAGAGAATGCCGTTCAGGAGGAACGGCAGCAACGAGACGGGGTTTTCTGCGGGATGATACAACAAGCGGTCCAGACAGCAGGCGGCTGGCGGCCTTCAGCGCGGGAAGCTTAATCCTTCCACTGGCTGACCAGCTCACCGTTGATGTACAACGCCTTCGGACGCGTGACGGGCTCCGGCAGCGGCGGCTCCGGGGAATACGTCGCGTGCAGAGCGCCCTGCTCCTGAGTGACAAGAATGCGCTCGGTCAATTGCACGCTGATGGTGATATCCATCGTATCGTCATCGTTTAAGACGAGCGTGAAGGTGTATCCGTTTTTGCGTCCTTCATCGAGGGTAAAAATGTCCGGCTGGTTTTCCCGCAGCCAGGCCAGCACTGGGACAAAAAATCCCTCGCTGTCGCCGCTGAAACCGCTGACCTTCGCGTTCAGCACATACCGCTTTTCAAAGGAGAGCGAGGAGGCAAGTCGGGCGTCTATATTGCCGCTTCCGACCGACATCTGCAGGCGCTCCGGGTTGGCATTCAGTTGGGGGATCGCGTCAATTAATGCCTGACGCAGGCTCTTGAGTTTGTGCATCGAGTTTATCCTGACAGTCTTTTATGGTTTCAACCTGCAGCGCGCAGGCGATAAGGGCGTACTCCAGCCTGCGAATATCGGCGCTGAGATCGCCGTTAGTGGCGGGTTCGCTTCCCGGCATCGGGCAGCGGCTCACCTTCGGGCAGGCGTTGTAAACAATGGGCTGCGGAGGCACAGGCGGTGCGGGTGTGCAACCTGCGGACAGCATCAGGCAGCTGAGCGGTATACCAGCGGCGTAACGCTTCATTTTCATTGAGTAATCTCCCGATAGTCGCTTCCCGTCTTGCCCTCTCCTCGCCCGCAGTAACAAGCTCCTCACGGAGCCTGACCTGGGCGTTTTCATTTGCTCTGGCCATCCGCTGCGACAGGGACAGCTGATGGTTAAGCGTGGCGAGGGCCGTTTTTTGCTCGCTGGCGACCCGGTTGGCCGTGGCTAAAGAATGGGACAGGGTCTGGTTGTCATGACGAAGCCACAGCGCGATCGCCAGTAGTCCGGCCAGCATCAGCATGAGGACTCTCATGGCAGCCCCTTCATGCACCAGGCCTTCTCGCGGACACGACGATTTTCCAGCCCGGTATTTTTGACGCCGTTGACGTACACCCAGCGGGTAAGCTGCCCGCACGCCTGTGACCACTGTTTACGTTTGATAAAGGAGACCAGAGTCGAACGGCAGGCGGCGCCTGCGCCGACGTTAAAGGAAAAACTTACCAGCGCGTCGTAGACCCGCGGCGGCATCTCCACCGGCGCGCACGCCGCCAGACGACGCTCAACGTTGAGCACATCAGCGACCAGATTTACCGCGGCCTCACGCTCGGTAATGTCCCGCGTCGGCACGACGTTTGCCGTGTGACCAATGCCTGACGTCCATACGCCAGCGCTGCACCGGTAGGGCGAGAGGCGACATCCTTCGAGATCGGCAATCAGCGCCAGCCCCTCCGGGGAGGTTTTCAGTAATCGAAAGTCAGGCATCAGCACCGCCAGGGCCAGCACGCCGGCGACGCTGCAACGCTTAATGATTGAGTTCACGAATGCTCTTCTTATCGAGGCCCAGAGACTGGAGGTAGCGCCAGGTTTTGCGCTTAAACCAGTAATTCGTCAGCGCGGTAAAAATGGCGCAAAGGCTCCCCACGTACAGCGCAACCTTTTCAGGAGACATCGCCCCGAACCAGGCCAGCGCCACGGCCAGCCAGTAGGCGATAACCGTGGTGATTTTCTCCAGGCTCAGTCCCATAGGTTTACGGATTCTTTGGTGGGGGCGCTATTCACCTCCGGCATCTCTACCGGCGTGCCGTGAGGCAAAATAACGCCTGACTCCGCGAGGCCAGGATTGGCCTTCAGAACGGCTTCTACGACGCCAGCCGTGCGCCCATAATAGCGGGCGCAAACGGCATCAAGCGTGTCCCCCTGCATTGCATAGATCTTCATCAGACGCTCCCAACATCCGGTTACCAGGTACTGTAGAGTTTCCCGGGCCGGCGGTCTTTTCGCTATCGCTGACGGATGGACAATCTCGGACACAACAGACCGTCCACAAGCAGCGAAGCGTGGGTCGACGAAAGCGCAAAATCTGAATGAGGGTGTACGTTCGGGCTATGACGCTGGGCTAACGCCAGCTCTCGTCTTCCCAGACTTCCCGGAGAATATTATCCAGCATTTCGCGATCGGCCTCTCCTTCAAGCCCCTGGAGCTCGACTCCCGTCACCGATCCTATTTTCACGCTCACCCGCGATGACGGAAACAGGGATCGTATTCTGCGGGTCAGTTCGCACTGAAAGGCTTCAACGACGGCATGGCCAATCTGCTGATCTTTATCGAGCGTAATGTTCACCCGAACGTTACCCTCTTTTTTGATTCGTTCCGGAACAGGCGATGCTGAGAAAACAACGGTAAATGCGTTGTTCTTGATTAAATTTCCCCGCGCAATCTCAGCAATCAAATTCAGGGCAATCTCACGATCTCTTTCCTGACATGTTCCTTCTGTCGTCAGTCGCGCAATCATCTCGACGCGTTCAATCATGACCTGCTCGTTCAACTCTCTGTCCACACAACCTCCACCACGAGATACTGTATAAACATACAGTATCACGTATTCATAAAAAGAGTGAAGCGAAAAATCAGAACCCTTCACGGTATGTACATGATATGGATGGAGATTAGCGGGCTCTCTGAGCGAAGAGATCCGTTAAATACCCAATACGTTCAAGGATTTTCCGCGCCTTGTGCTGATAAGAACGCGCTGCCGGAAAGAGCGATCCGTCAGCTGCGCCTCTGCACCATTTGTTGTTAAAGCGGCTAACGCCGCCAGCCATAAGATGCAGGGCCTCTCCACGGCTGATGGCGATTCCGGTGGCGAGCCGTATCTCATCGATCACCTTCTCCGGAACCCCGTTCTGCGGGTCGCTCGCGAAGACGATGGGCGACGACGCGCCAGGGCGGATGAATTTGATACGTTCGGTTAACGCCCGCCTCGCACGCCTGCTGAGGGGTTGAGAAAGATCGGTCTGCGTACAGTTATTGACAGAACTCCGAGAGGATACAGGTGCGTCCTTAAGATCCGCGGCCCGCTTCGGCACAATTTTCCACTGCGTGAGTCGGGTTATAATTGGGCTGCCCGCGCCAACGGCAGAATCATACACGCCGCGGATGCGGACCGTTTCCTCGCCGTACTGGTTAAACCCGGCGCCCGGCTCATACAGGGTGCGCACCTGTAAATCATCGCGACGCACAAACGGGCCGCCCTGTGCAGTAACGTATCCCGCCCAGTTGCCGGCGTCGGCAGCCTCATGGACGGCAGCAAACTCGACGCTCAGACCGCGCGCGGCCTCGGGATCCGCCAGACGTCGCAGCTCGCGGTAGACCGTTACCGGCGCGCCGCCGATAAACTGAAACTGGCGAATGTGCCAGCGCCCCGCCCAGGCCGACACAACAGACGCCGTCTCCTTCAGCAGCCCGCCGCTTTCGCTATCGGTCTCGCCATCGAGCGCATAGCCGTCGATATTCTTTGAGATGTATTTGGCAATATAGCCGGTAGCACTGCCTTTCTGCGGATCGATCGCGTCCGCGTGAAAGCGCGCCTGTCTGACGCTTTCGCTCTGCAGCTCAGCGGCATCCTCCTGCCGCGCGTAGTCTCCGATAATCCGGCGAACGCATTCGACATCTTCCGGCAGCATAAACATCAGCATGTGCCAGTGGGGCGTACCGTCGTGATGGGGTTCCGCAACGCGGATACCAAAAATACGGATCCCATCACGGTGGAGCTTTGCGCGGATGCGCGCCCACAGTCGGGTGAGGTAGCCTTGCGTATCCGCCGGACTGGCCCCGCTCCACTTCGCGTTGGGGTAGCCTGATTTCAGCGTCGCGTGATACTGCGCGGGTGCGGTTAAGGTATAGAACTCGCCCACATAGCCCAGCGCCTCACAGATATTTTCAAATCCGCGGATACGGGTCATCAGTTCACAGCGTCGTATCGCCGGGTTGGCCACCGAGCTATCGAATTTTTCAATCAGGCTGATGCGGTTGCCCTCTTCATCTTCCAGCTCCATGCCCTTGAGAAATTCGCGGGTGCGGCGCTTCTGCTCGCGCCACTCGGTCACGCAGCGTTTGCTCGCATACGCCGTTCTCCGTTTGCTGACGTTGCCGAGGGCAATCTGCAAATGCTCGCGCCAGGCCGCCGCGACCCGACGCAGACGCCCGCGCCACCACGCCTCGGAAAACATGCGGATCACCGCCGCGGCAACGTCATCTTTGTCGAAACACGTCTTCGACACGTGCTCCCAGTGCGGAGGCGACACGTTGAACTGCCGGGCGATCAGTCCGGCGCGCTGATACCAGACGTACAGCGTCTGGTATTCACCCATCTCAGCATCGTTAATATTCGCCAGCTCGCCGCGAATAAAGCTGGCGATATCGGCGGCCAGCAGGTCGATGTCCGCGCGGGACATATCCGGCAGACGGTTATAGCGGGCAACCAGTTCGACCATTCGCGAGGCAAGGTACTGCAGAAGCTGGGTATCGAAATGGCCGTCAAACACGGCTCGGGAGACTGCTTCATGCAAACCTGCGCAGGCATAGCGTTCAGAGACCCGCCGCAGGCGAGGTAACATTCTTTTGCAGAAGCGGATCAAAAAGGCGTTAGCCTGCGGGCTGCCACGATGCTGTTCGAGGGCGTCAAACGCGCGCCAGACCTCAAAACGCACGCAGTCAGGCTGCTGTGAAAGAGCCATTCTTGCCTGCTTCAGCGCCGCGAAGAAGCGATCGCGGCGCTGCTGTTGGGCATGGGTGAGATAAGGGCTGGCAATGGCCGACCGTGGGGCATTCCACGGATAAGCAAATGACGTCGCCAACTCATCCTCCCCGGACGTGTTTATTTTTCATCTCTGCGATCTCCTGACAGGTGACGCACAGGGCTACGCCAGGCACCGCTATTCGGCGCGCCTCCGGTATCGGCGCCTCGCAGTCCTCGCAGAGGAAACGCGAAGGCGATGCGGGTCGTCTGCGGGCACGATTAATGTGCCGCTCTCTGTCTTCCTGTTCGCGCGCCTGGGCAAGATCGATAAAATCGGCCATCAGTGCAGCTCCTGTGATTCACGCTCGTAGCGGGCCGCCTCGTGGCACAGCAGTTCGGCAACGTCCTCTCCGCTCATACCGGTTTTGTAGATATGGCTCGCCAGCGCCTCCAGGCGCAGGGAGACCGCGAGGGCTCGCGCGCATCGTTCCTCCGTTTTTGCCTCTGCCAGCAGGCGTTTCAGGTCTTCACTTCCGATCGGATAAGGGCGGTTTTCACTGTTTCGCATCACGCGTTCTCCTTAAATTCAGGCAAAAGGATGCCCGGCGGGTTTACGCCATTAGTTTTTGGGTTGGGTTATATCGGCATGGTCAGCCGTTCAGGAAATAAACTCACAACAGCACGAAAATGGTTCATGGCGTTAATCAGCGCCCGTTTCTCTTCGGTCGTCAGCTCGCTGATATCGCACTCATGACGGGCGACGGGCAATCTCGCCAGGAAAAAGAGGGCGGCCAGCGCCCTGCTGTTTTCCTCAAAACAGGGGTCGCGCTTATTGCGCAGCTCGGCCATAAACCGCGCCAGCTCTTTTCCGCTATCGCTCCCGTATCGGGCGCGCAGTTCAGCGACGTGGTTAAGCCCGTTAAGACGCGCTCCCACGCTAAGTGGAACCCTTGCACGGGCAGCTTCTATCGCCATATCTCCCCTCGCATAAATTCACGCACGCTAATGCGCTGAAAACGGGTACAGCACGGTTTTTTCCACCGTTTGATGATTGCGATTTCAGAAGCCATGCTGCATGATTCCCATTTTGATACTGTCTGCAATCATTAGCCTCTGTTTGCCAACGTCTGCCGCTGATTGCCCGAATTTGCAATGATACTAATACCCAATTGAGTATTAGTAAACACCCAAAGGAATATATTTTGATCTTGGATTCTCAAGTGAATAATGAAGAGTTACTCGATAGAATCTGTCAGGTATATGGTTTCACGCAGAAAATCCAGCTGGCCCGGCACTTTAATATCGCCGCCAGCTCGCTTCAGAACCGCTACGCGCGCGGTACCGTCTCTTACGACTTTGCGGTTCAGTGCGCGCTGGACACCGGCGCCAGCCTTCGCTGGCTGATGACCGGCCAAGGGGCGCAGTTTGAAGGTCACCCCGTGCCGGGCGATCCCGTTTCAGTTTCGACATTCACACTCAGTGACGGGAGACTGGAAGAAAATTCCATTTTGAGTATAGACTCTGCTTTCTTTAGCAAACCGCTGGCGCGCGGCATCGCCGTCCGGGCGGAGGGGAAGCTGCACTTTATCGAAAAAGACGCATCGTTAACCGACGGCCTGTGGCTGGTTGAGATTGAAGGCACCGCCAGCATCCGCGACCTGACGCTGCTGCCGGGTAAAAAACTCCACGTGGCGGGCGGCAAGGTCCCGTTTGAGTGCGGTATCGACGAGATTAAAACGGTGGGACGCGTGGTAGGGATCTATCGCGAGGTTAATTGATGGCGTGCAGGTAATCAAAAACACTTGTGTGCAATAAAAAAGCCAACCCCGCATTCACGCGGTGTTGGCCCTGTTTTTAGAGCAATGACACTTACAACAGGTTAAAAGACATAACGCATGCCAAGGGTAAATTCATTAGAGACGATATGGGCCTTCATCTGCTCATCTTTTAAACCACGCATATTCGCATAGTTGTTATATCCGCTTTCGATCTTACCCATATCAACATAGCGATAGCCCAGATCGATATACAGACGTTCAACCGGCGTGTAGCTTACGCCTGCACCTAACGCGTAAGTCAGATTATTTTGCGTCGTCGAGCCATATTCACGGCCAGGATTGCCCTGCCAGCCGCCTGCTTTAATCCTGCTTACACCAAGCCCTGCGGTACCGTAAACAGAGACGCCGTAGCCCAGCTCGTAATCACGATAGACATTCAACATCAGACGTTCAGTTTCAGTCTGAAGATGATCAAAACCGTTAGGGAAGGCGCTGGAACCGTTGGTGTATTCGGTTTTCTGCTTAAAGGTGTATTCACCTTCAGTGCGCCAGCCGTTACCAAACTGATAACCCGCAGCAATCGCCGCACCGCCTAAGTGCTCTTTCTGTTTACCACCCACAAACTGCCCGACACCTGGACGGGAACTGGTATCCATCTCTTTGGCCCGCTGTTCAATCTGCAGATATTTTGCCGAACCGTAATACCCTTCTTCCGTATTTGCCGCCAGAACGGTTGCCGGGATCAGCGCGATCGGCAGGGCGACTACAATAGCTTTCATCTTCATCTACACTCCGTTGAAAATAATATTCCGCACGGCGAACCATCGTCTGCCGGTGTCAGGAAAAGTCAGTGAGATGAAGCATAAGCACTCCAGAAAGGGCAAACTATTCGGATGAATACGCGTTTTACCTGGTAATTTTACGTAGGGACTTGTCTTGATTTAAAACTATTGTTATCTATTTCAAGGAATTAACTCTCACCTCAAAAAACAAAGCGCTTATTCACCTGTTAAGCGCCCATCTTCACACTCTGTAAAATCTAAAGAAATCCCCCATCGCGCCGATCATCATCCGTGTGTATTATTTCCTGTAGCTTTTACAACAACTAACCTTAACTCAAATACTTAAGCGCCAAAGCGAAAGGCATCATGAGCACACCGATCAAACGGCTAGAAATCATTAAAAATGCCATTGAACTGGAAGATGACGACATCATCCAGAGCCAGCTGACACGCCTGAAAAATGAAGCGTTTGACGATGAGCTACAGGCAATCGTCGTGGCGCTTGAGGAGAAGAACTACACCGCTGCGATGGCGGCCATTACCGCCTGGCTGCAGAGCCAGCGCGCCGTCACCCCGTGGCGCGACCCGCAGGTGGCCGCCAGCAAGCTGGAGCTGAAGGCGCTGGAAGAACGTCTGCGCGATCTGATTGACCGCCGCAACGCCCGCGTGCAGCAGCTTGATGAGTTTAACGATCTCTATTTTTCCCGCCTTGGGCCGCTGATGCAGCAGATCCTCGCCCTGCGTAAAACCCTGGCGGAGCTAAACCTGCGTCGTCAGCAGGCGGAAGCGCGTCGTCGCGAGGAAGATTACCGTCGCTGCCAGCACTATATGGCGCAGGCGGTAGAGGTGCTGGCGACGCTCACCCAGCGCTGGCGCGATCTCCCGGCCGATTCCGTCCAGGCCGCTGAGGCGCGTAAGCATCTGGAACAGCAAAGCAATCTGATTGCCAACCTGCTGGCCGAAGCGCTGGAGCTGGAGAGCGGCTTAACGCGCGAAGAGGAGCCTGCGCGTCAGGCGCGCGACGAGGCGAACGAAGAGTACGAGAAGTATCGCGAACAGCATCACGATGCCGAAGTGCGGCTGCGCAAAGGTAAGCATCTTTCGGAAGAAGACCAGAACGAGCTCAAGCGTCTCTGGCGGCAGGCGAGCAAGCTCTGCCACCCGGATCTGGTGGCGGACGATCTGAAAGAAGAAGCCAACAGCATGATGGTGCAGCTAAACCAGGCGAAGCAGCGCGGCGATGTGAAAGCCATTCGCTCGCTGGTGGCCCGCCTGCAACAGGGCTTCGAGCCATTGATGGCCAGCGACAGGCTGAACGATCTGGAACGTATCCGCAAAAAAATGGCGCAGGTCCGCGAGCAAATCGACATTTTAGTGAACGAGCTGGCGGAACTGGAGAAAGAGGAGTCCTGGCTGCTGGTCTCGTCGCTCAACAATATGGAAGCGTACTTCGCTCAGCAGGAGAAAGCGCTGCACGAGGTCCGCGCCTCGCTCGAACATCAGGTGAACGAAGCGCAGCTGGATTCCGCCGCCTGATTATTTGGCGTGCCAGTATGCGCTGGCACGCACCAGCTGCGGGTCAATCGCGTCGGTTTCAAACTGACGGCTCAGCGTTTTCACCACCTTCCCTTCCCCGGTCAGCCAGATGAAGTAGTCTTCCCCCGGAACGGTCAGCGCCGTCAGATGGTCTGCGACCGCCTGCTCGCTATGGCCCACCACCCAGGTGATATTGAACCCGCTCAGGTGCGCCAGATAGTCTTTATAAGATTCGTCCCCGACCGTCACGACCGCATGAACCTCCGGGCGAACCGGCAGTTTAGCAATGCTTTCTAAACGTCGACGCAGCGCGGGCATGCCGGATTCATCGCACACGTACAGCTGCCAGGCGTAATCCTCCGGCACCACCAGCGAACCGCGCGGGCCGCCGATAGTCAGCGTGTCGCCCACTTTCGCCTCGACCGCCCAGCTGCTGGCAATGCCGCCGTCATGAATGAAGAAATCGAGAATCAGCTCATGATTTGCCTCATCGTAGAGCGGCGTATAGTCGCGCGCCTGCGGACGCACGCCGTCGCCCCAGTCGATGCCTTCATCGGTGACCACCGGCGGCGTAAACGTCGTCCCGGGTGCCGGGAAAAAGACCTTGGTATGGTCGTCGAAACCGCGGGAGCTAAAGCCCTCCAGCGCCTCGCCGCCTAAAACAATGCGCTGGAAACCCGCGCTGGCGCGCTCAACGCGGAGCACCGTCAGCTCGCGAAAACGCAGGTCATTACGAACACGCTGTGGATAACGGGTAGATGCCATTTTTAGACCCTTTGCTGGTGAATACGATATATCTAAATCAATTTTCAAATGATAATGATTACTAATAATGAAAAATGCAAGATCTTTTAGATTGCATCTGAATATATCTTAGATATAGTTTAGATATATCAAATTAAAGGACCTGTTATGCGACACGAACACGACAGCGGCGGGCGCCGACCGCGCTTTTTCGGCCACGGCGATCTGCGGCTGGTGATTCTGGATATCCTGACCCGTAGCGCGAGCCACGGCTACGAACTGATCAAAGAGATTGAAAACCTGACCCAGGGGAATTACACCCCGAGCCCAGGCGTCATCTACCCAACCCTGGATTATCTTCAGGATCAGTCCTTTATCACCATTACGGAAGAAGAGAGCGGGCGTAAGCGCATTGCGATTACCGCTGAAGGACAGCGCTGGCTGGATGAAAACCGGGAACAGCTGGAACAGATCCAGGTGCGTATCAAAGCGCGCAGCGTTGGTTTTCAGCTGCGCAAAAACCCGCAGATGAAGCGGGCGCTGGATAACTTCAAAGCGGTGTTAGACCTGAAGGTGAACCAGGGAGAGCTCAGCGACGCGCAGCTTAAGCAGATTATCGGCGTGATTGACCGCGCGGCGCTGGAGATCTCCCAGCTGGATTAAGCCGGTGCGTGCTCGCTCACGCGGAAGACGCGTACCAGCTCTTTCAGGTGCATCGCCTGTTCGTTAAGCGATGCCGCCGCCGCGACGGACTCCTCCACCAGCGCGGAGTTCTGCTGGGTGGTGGCATCAATCAGGCCAATCGCGCTGTTAATCTGCGAGATACCTTCCGTCTGCTCGTGGCTGGCCTGACGGATCTCACGCAAAATCACGTCCATCTCTTCCACGTTGCCCACCATCCCGTTGATCAGCCCACTCGCTTTTTCGACCAGGTTCATCCCGTCCTGGGTCTGGCTGGTGGAGCTCTCAATCAGCTCACGGATTTCGCTGGCAGACGACGCGCTCTTCTGGGCAAGCTGACGCACCTCACCGGCCACCACCGCAAAGCCGCGTCCGTGCTCGCCGGCACGCGCCGCTTCCACCGCCGCGTTGAGCGCCAGAATGTTGGTCTGGAACGCAATGGCGTCGATCAGGTCGATAATGTCGGACATCCGGTTCGATGTTTCGTTAATCAGGCGCATTTTGCTGGTCACCTGCTTCATCATCTCACCGTTGTTTTTGACCACCGTGGCGGCATCGGCAGAAAGGTTGGTCGCTTCCCCGGTATGCGAGGCGGTATTTTTCACCGTCGCGGTGATCTGCTCCATCGAGGCGGCGGTCTGTTCGACAGAACTTGCCTGCTCTTCCGTGCGCGCGGCCAAATCCTGGTTCCCGGCGACAATCTGCGCGGCTGCACTGGAGATATTCTCCGAGCCGGTTTGCACCTGCTGCACAATGTCCAGCAGTCGCGTCTTCATCTCCATCAGCGCATGCAGCAGCAGACCCGTTTCGTCTTTGCCGTGCGGCGTGATGCTGCCCGTCAGATCGCCCTCTGAAATGGCTTTTGCAAAATGCACCGCCTCGCCGAGCGGACGTGTGATAGCGCGCACGATAAACCAGCCAATCAGGCTGCCTGCCACGACGCTAAAGAGCGTGATCAGGATCAGCAGCAGGCGGTTAGACCTGAAATCTCCTTCCACCTGTGCCCCTGCACTCTGCATCTCGCTGTTTTGAATAGTAATCAGCTCCTTCACCTTCGCTTTATAAGCCTGCTGCACGGCGAGGGTGGTGGTCATCATCTCCTGAATAGCGCCCGCACGATTGTTGTTCTGCACCGCCTGCAAAATGCGGTAGCGCGAGTCCAGATACTGCTGGCGCACGCTGCGAATATCCGCCAGCACCTGCTGAGACTTTTGATCCTGCAGCGCGTTGTTAAGCTCGCCGAGGATCACCGTGATGTGCTCGCTGATCTCTTTCAGGCGCTGCTGCGATTGCCCCGTGTAGGTACCCTGCTCATCCAGCAGCATCAGCTGTTGCGTGCTAATAAATTCCTGGAAGTTATCGATTAACTGGTTCGCTTTTACCGTGGTCGGATAATCACTGGTAATAATGGATTGCATCCCGTTATTAGCCCGGTTCAGACTCAGCAGAGACAGGCTCGCGCTGATCGCCATCAGGACAATAAAGAATCCAAACGCCAGAAATAATTTCGTGCCGATCTTTACGTCATGTAAGAACATATTTTCTCCATCGATGTGATTATTTCTCAGACGATCGCTGTTATCGGTAATGATTTCGCTAACTTTATGAGTTTGATCGTTTTTTTATTTCATAACCGTCACAATGGATAGGTATAGGCTATTAATATTTCTCCATCGATCGTTACCAGACCACCAGATGGGTATTTTTCAAAATAGCGCTCTGAATAATTGACTTAGGCAGGAATAAATAACTGAGGCACTTTCTTTAGTTATTTAATATTAACTTAACAATAAAATACATTAATAGTCACAACCAGAAAATAAAACGCCGCTTATTCCTTACGGAATAAACGGCTTTTCCGGAACATTATTGACTCAATGGAGCACAGTCACCGCATCCTTAAGGCGTCCGGCGCGATGCTTCACCATCGCAGAAATGTGCGCGCTCTCCTCGACCAGGTCGGCGTTTTTCTGCGTGATGCTGTCGAGTTCAGCCACCGCGCGGGTCAACTCTGAAAGTCCGGTTGCCTGCTCGGAGGTCGCGTGGCTGATCTGGGCGATAAGCTGCGTCACGTTTTTCACCTGCACAACGATATCATCCATCGTACGGCCTGCGGCGTGTACCTGCTCAGAGCCGGACTGCACCTTGCTGGCGCTGGCATCAATCAGTTTACGAATATCATTCGCGGCACTAGCGCTGCGGCTGGCAAGATGGCGGACTTCGCCCGCGACCACGGCAAAACCTTTGCCCTGCTCCCCTGCCCTTGCCGCTTCAACCGCCGCGTTCAGCGCCAGAATATTGGTCTGGAAAGCGATATCGTTAATCAGGGAGGTAATCGAGCCAATTCGCTGCGTGCTGTCGGCAATGTCATCCATGGTTTTAACGACGGTCTGCATCGCGTTGCCCCCTTTCGTTGCCGCGCTGCTCGCGGCCACGGAGAGTTTGTCCACCTCGGCGGCGGTTTCGGAGTTGCTCTGAACGGACGCGGCCATCTGGTTCATTGTCGCGACGGTCTGCTGCACGTTCGCCACGGTCTGACGCGTCCGATCGTTCAGATCTTCATTTCCCTGCGCCAGCCTGTCGCTGCCGTCACGGACGCTCACCACCTGGCTCGACACGTCATTGATTAACCAGCGGCACATCAGGCCCAGTTGCCCGACCGCACGCAGCGTCAGCCCCAGCTCGTCGCTGCGGTTAAGGTGCTGCACGCTGTTGCGCTCGCCGGTGGCGACCTTCAGCGCCTGTCGCGCCACATTCTCTATCGGGCGGACAATCTGTTGCTCAAACAGCAGTGTCCCCAGCAGCATTACCAGCGCGGCTGCGGCAAGCGGCATCCACCCGGCGGAGGTCGCGACCAGCGTGGCGGCGAGTACGGCAAAGAGCACCGCCATCACGCTGCGCACGCGCCAGCGCAGCGGCATTGCCGGCAGTTTGCCCAGCCAGCCCTTTCCGACCACCAGCCCTTTATGAATACGTTTTTTACAGCGCCCGTCGTTCAGCGCCCGGTAGAGCGGCTCCACGGCGGCAATCTCTTCCGCTGTGGCTTTGGTACGAATGGACATATAGCCCGTCACCTGCCCGCGGCGCACCATCGGTACCGCATTCGCACGCACCCAGTAGTGGTCGCCGTTTTTGCGCCGGTTTTTGACAATCCCGCTCCACGGCTCGCCCTGCTGCAGCGTGTACCACATATCGGCAAACGCGGCTTTTGGCATATCGGGATGGCGTACCATATTGTGCGGCTGGCCCGTCAGCTCATCGAGCTGGTAGCCGCTCACCTGCACAAAGGTGTCGTTGGCGTGGGTGATGTAGCTGTGGACGTCTGTGGTAGACATTAAGGTGGTGTCATCGTCCAGAGGATATTCATTCTGGGTGACATATGTTGGAGAGGACATGGCGTGCATCCCTTGCAGGTTATTTGAATGTTAATTTTGTGGGTCAATGTTTTTTCGGCGGTAAACAATTTATCTTTAGTTGTTAAACTTGATGGAGATCGCAGATTTGACTTAAACCATACTTTTTGTGCGATTTTTTAATCCATTGATTTCAAATACTTTCGCAGAGAAATTACCCACAAAGCATGACCCGTTAATGCCCACTTAAGTTGCAGCGTATGCACTTCTTTAGTGCAGCGGCGCTCTTCCCCCTTCTTTTATACTCTCTGCCCCGTACCGCTAAATCCCGTTTGGCTTCTATCGGCATGATTAAATATTGTGCAACATTATTTTAACCTGGCGTTTATCCCGATTTTCGTTAAGTCATCTGAAGTGGCGTAATCCCTGCAATACTTAAACCAGTATCATGTGATACGCGATCCCCGGGAGCACATTTTGAACAGGTTACCTTCCAGCGCCTCGGCTCTTGCCTGTACCGCGCACGCACTGAATCTCATTGAGAAGCGAACGCTCGATCATGAGGAGATGAAACAACTTAACCGAGAGGTCATCGATTACTTTAAAGAGCACGTCAATCCAGGGTTTCTGGAGTATCGCAAATCTGTTACCGCCGGCGGGGATTACGGAGCCGTAGAGTGGCAAGCGGGGAGTCTGAACACGCTTGTCGACACCCAGGGACAGGAGTTTATCGATTGCCTGGGAGGTTTTGGAATTTTCAACGTGGGGCACCGTAATCCAGTTGTGGTTTCCGCCGTACAGAATCAACTTGCGAAACAACCTCTCCATAGCCAGGAACTGCTCGACCCGCTTCGCGCCATGCTCGCGAAAACGCTGGCGGCCTTAACGCCCGGCAAACTGAAGTACAGCTTCTTTAGCAACAGCGGCACGGAATCGGTCGAAGCGGCGATTAAACTCGCTAAAGCGTACCAGTCGCCGCGCGGGAAATTCACCTTTATCGCCACCAGCGGCGCGTTCCACGGTAAATCCTTGGGCGCACTGTCTGCTACCGCCAAATCCACCTTCCGCAAACCGTTTATGCCGCTGCTGCCGGGCTTCCGCCACGTGCCGTTTGGCGACATCAACGCCATGCGCACCGGGCTGAGCGAATGCCGCAAGACCGGCGATGACGTGGCGGCGGTGATCCTGGAGCCGATTCAGGGCGAAGGCGGCGTGATCCTTCCTCCGCAGGGCTATCTGCCCGCCGTGCGTCAGCTGTGCGATGAGTTTGGCGCCCTGCTGATCCTCGACGAAGTCCAGACCGGGATGGGGCGCACCGGCAAGATGTTTGCCTGCGAGCACGAAAACGTGCAGCCGGACATCCTGTGCCTGGCGAAGGCGCTCGGCGGCGGCGTGATGCCGATTGGCGCGACGGTGGCCACCGAGGAGGTCTTCTCGGTGCTGTTCGACAATCCGTTCCTGCATACCACCACCTTTGGCGGTAACCCGCTGGCCTGTGCGGCCGCTCTGGCGACCATTAACGTGCTGCTGGAGCAAAACCTGCCCGCGCAGGCGGAGCAGAAAGGCGACATGCTGCTGGACGGCTTCCGTCAGCTAGGCCGGGAGTATCCGGACCTGGTGCAGGACGCGCGTGGGAAAGGGATGCTGATGGCGATTGAGTTTGTTGATAACGAAACCGGCTACAGCTTCGCGAGCGAGATGTTCCGCCAGCGGGTGCTGGTGGCCGGAACGCTCAACAACTCGAAAACCATCCGCATTGAACCGCCGCTGACGCTGACGATTGAGCAGTGTGAGCAGGTGCTGAAAGCGGCGCGTAAAGCGCTGGCAGCGCTGCGGGTGAGCGTGGAAGAGGCGTAATCAACGCCGGGTGGCGTTACGCTACCCGGCAGTTTTTTATCGGTGAAACTCCGCCACCGTCATGGTGAAGCGAAGCACGGTATCGCTTTCATTGGCGTAGCCGTGCAACGCTTCCGTTTTCGCCACCGCCGACGCACCAGCGTTAATCTGGGTCACCGCCTCATCCACCGTCAGCGTTAACACGCCCTCGTTTACGTGCAGCAGCTCAAAGGTTCCCGCCGGGTGCCCCGGAGAGGTAAAACGTTCTCCCGGCTGCATCTCCCACTGCCATAACTCAATCATGTCAGGTCCCGCGGTACCCGCCAGCAGTCTGGCACGTCCACCCAGCGCGCCCTGCCACAGCACCGGAATCGCCTCTTCTTCGATAACATGTACCAGCGGCTCGCTGGAGACGTTGACGATATCCGCCACGGAGATGCCGAGCGCGGCGGCCAGCTTGCACAAAATGGCGATACTGGGATTGGCTGCGCCCTTTTCGATCTCCACCAGCATCCCTTTGCTGACGCTGGCGCGGCGGGACAGCTCGTCCAGCGACAGCTTTTTCTCTTTACGCCAGTTGCGGATGCGGTTCGCCACGGCCAGGCTTACCTGGGCAACATCGGCACCCGAATCAGTCATTATATTGACTTTATCAGTCATTGGTCACTACCATGGTATAAAACAGTCAATACAGGATTATTTATGTCTCTCGTTACGCCGTCAATAGATTCGCGTCTTGCCGGGATTGCCCCAGGCTTTCGGGCGCTGAGCATTCTGGTGGAAGCTGCGCCGATTACCCACCCGGAGGTAGCGCCCGCCGCGCTGGCGCAGGCCTGCCAGCAGATGTTGAATGATGATGTGCCGTGGGCTGATGCACACCTTTCAGACTGGGATGAGGTGTTTAAAGCCTTCGGCGCGAAACCGAAACGCACGCCCTGTTCCGCCGCGGCCCTGCGCAAGCGGGTACTGAAAGACGGTTCGCTGCCGTCGCTGGATCCGGTGGTGGATATCTATAACGCAGTGAGCATTCGCTATGCCATTCCGGTGGGTGGGGAAAATCTCGCGGCGTACTCGGGTGCGCCGCGTCTGACGCTGGCCGACGGCAGCGAGCCGTTTGATACTTTAAAAGAGGGACAACCAGTGGTAGAACATCCGGAACCTGGCGAGGTTATCTGGCGCGACAATCTCGGCGTCACCTGCCGCCGCTGGAACTGGCGACAGGGGGTGCGTACCCGTCTGGACAGCCACGCGCAATCTATGTGGTTTATTCTTGAAAACCTGCCGTCGATGCCGCTTGCGGCACTGGAAGAGGCGGGAGAAGAGCTGGTCAACAACCTGCAGCGGCTGATGCCGGGGGCCACGGCTCAGGTTAAGATGCTGATGCTGTAAGAGGACAACACGATGTTTCACGGATTAAGCGCTTTTCCGTTAACCCCCCTGAAAGAGGGGACGTTTGACGAGCAGTCCTTCATCAATCTTCTGCGCCCCGTGGTCGACGCTGGCGTGGATTCTCTGGGCATTCTCGGCTCAACGGGAAGTTATGCCTATCTGACCGTAGAAGAGCGCGGTCGGATCGCACGCTGCGCGGTGGCGCATGCTGATGACATTCCGGTCATCATCAGCATTGGCGCATTACGGCTGGACGATATTCTGCGTCTGGCTGACGACGCGCAATCGGCTGGTGTCTCCGGCGTGCTGCTGGCCCCCGTGTCGTACCAGCGATTAACGGAAGACGAAGTGTTTAATCTCTATGAAACGGTGACTCGCCAGATCTCCGTACCGCTGTGCATTTACGATAATCCCGCCACGACCGGTTTTTCGTTTAGCGATGAACTGTTATTTGCCACCGCGGCCCTGCCGAATATAGGCTCCATAAAGCTTGGTCGCCTGCCGGAGGACCTGTCGCAGGTACGCGCTCGTCTTCCTGAGACCGTCACGCTGGGCATCGCCGGCGACTGGCGAGCGGCCTCCGCCCTGCATGCCGGGTTTGACGTCTGGTACTCGGTGCTCGGCGGATTGTTCCCGCAAACAGCGCTGGCGATTGCGCGTTCGAAAGAGACGGCACAATCCGAGCGGCTGGAGCCGCTGTGGGAATTGTTCCGTCGATACGGCAGCTTGCGGGTGGTAGCGGCCGCGGCAGAAATGCTGGGGAAAGTGGAAACACCCGCGCTCCCCTTCCCGCTTCAGGCTATTCAGGGTGAGCCGCGCGAAGCGCTTGCTGCGATACTTGCGGATCTGGTGCTGGCCTGAACAACGCCGGGTGGCGCTAGTGCTGACCCGGCCTACAAAATCAACACAACCTCACCGTACCGGCATAATGATTCTCCCTCTGGAATAAGATATCATTTGGAGAAATTCGACCATCAATCCCTGAGGGACCATGCGCTACTATTTTCTGGAATGGGTAAATGATTTCGAAATTATGATGCTTAATTCTCTGGCGAAGGATTATCCTGTCATGAAAATCAATCGTATTATGCGGCGTTATAAATCAGTTAATGCCTTTATGCCCGGTACGCTTTTAAAAAAGTGGCATAAACGTTTTCATTGTGCCGTTAAATTATCGGCGATAAAGCCAGATGATATTGTAATTTGTAACGGCTATAGCGTTTTCCCCTTCCTGGATTATATTACCAGCATGCCGTGTAAAAAAGTGTTAATCCTGCGCGATTCGGTTGTGGCCTTAACACGCAAGCGCCGCCTTCTTGGTCAACTGACTGAAGACGAAGACTATATCGAAAAGGTTCGCCCGGTATTTGACGTAATATTTAGTTTTGACTCTGCTGACTGCCAACGCTATAACCTGGCGATGATTGAACAATTTTTACCGTTCAGCCTGCATGAAATTCAACGATTACAAAAAGAGAGCCAAAGCGAGAATAAAAGCTGCTTTTTTGTTGGAGGCTATGAGCCGGTTCGTGCAGAAACCCTTAAGATAATCACGCCTGAACTTGAAAATAACGGTTATAACCCTGACTTTTACCTTTTGGATAAATACAACAATCAGAATAACTACCCGGACAACTGTCAAAATAAAAGACTTAGTTACATCGAAAACATTGAGAAGGTGAAACACGCCTCTGTTTTACTGGAAATCAATAAGCCTGAGCAGCAGGGATTAACGCTACGTGCTTTGGAAGCGCTTATTTTCAATAAAAAACTAATTACCACCAACGTGTCGATTCGAAGCATGGATCTTTACGACCCTGCACGAATTTTTATTTATAACGAGGATGATATTGAAGGTCTTCGGGATTTTTTGCAGAGCCCACTTCCCAACGTGGATGAAACGCTTCTGAGTAAATACAGTGCTGATAGTTTGATAAAGACATTGCAGAAGGTTAATTTCTGACAGGGCGTTTACCCGACAGACATACGCTGTCGGGTAACTCCGTTACTCCGGCAACAACCCCACAAAACTGCGTTTCTTACGTGGCTCCGACATCAATTCCTCAAGCTTATCCACGCACGCCAGATAGTGCTGCGTTTGCTTATGCGCCAGCACCGCCTCTTCGTCTTTGTAGGCCTCGTAGATAAAGAACCGGGTTTTCACCCTCGGGTCCTGCAATACGTCAAAACGCAGGTTTCCCGGCTCCTTGATTGCCCCCTCGTGGTTGGCGCGGAATACCTCCAGAAACTCGTCCACCCGCTCGGGCTTAATGTTGATTTCAACCAGCGTCACGTTCATTTTGCTTCTCCCTGTTTCTCTTCCTGCCAGAACTGGAACGCATCGCGGGCATTCCAGTTCTCGTGAACCACTTTTTTCACCGCCTTCAGCATGGCGAGCGGCGCGCTGGACTGGAAGATGTTGCGCCCCATGTCCACACCGGATGCACCCTGATCTATCGCGCGCCAGCACATCTCCAGCGCCTCGTGCTCCGGCAGCTTTTTGCCCCCGGCGATGACTATCGGCACCGGGCAACTGGCGGTCACTTTTTCAAAGCCCTCGTCCACGTAGTAGGTTTTGACGAACTGCGCCCCCATTTCGGCGGCGATGCGGCTGGCGAGCGAGAAATAGCGCGCGTCACGCGCCATCTCTTTACCGACCCCCGTCACCGCCAGCGTCGGCATGCCGTAGCGCGCGCCCGCATCGACAAGCTTGATGATGTTGTTGATCGACTGATGCTCAAACTCACTGCCGATGTACACCTGCGCCGCCACCGCGCAGACGTTCAGGCGCAGCGCGTCCTCCATCGCCACCGCCACGCACTCGTTCGACAGCTCGCCCAGAATCGAGTTACCGCCGGAGGCGCGCAGCACCACCGGTTTGTTCGCCGCGGCGGGCACCTGGCTCCTGAGGATGCCGCGGGTGCACATCAGCACGTCGGTTTCACCAAACAGCGGCGCGATGGAGAGGTCGATACGCTCAAGGCCGGTGGTCGGCCCCTGAAAGTAGCCGTGGTCAAAGGCCAGCATCACCGTACGGTTGCTCTTAGGGTTGAAGATGCGTGCCAGGCGGGACTGCATGCCCCAGTCCAGCGAGCCGCAGCCCTTCAGCGTGAACGGCACGTTGACCTGCGGCGTGCCGATGCCAAAATCCTTACCGTCTTTGATATCGTCTAAATCAGCCATTTGCTCCCCCGTCAGAAATCGTATTTGCTGATGTTCTCTTTGGTGAACACCACCCGCTCCGGCAGCAGCACGATGCCGTTGCCCTTCGCCTCATACTGGTAACCCTGCACGCTGTTCGGCTCGACCTTCAGCGCCCCGATATTTTTTACGTCCACGCTGTCGCCGACGTTAAGATCGCCTTTTTTCAGCAAACGATCGGCGACATTGACCGCAATTTTGCCCTGTTGTACGACATCCCACAGGCCGAAGGCTTTTACCGTGCCGCGCTCAACGTACGGACGCATCACGTTCGGCGTACTGAACCCGACAATCGCCACCCCTTCGCGATTCAGGTTTTCCGCCGCCTGCGCAGCGGCCGGCAGCGCGTTGGCATCCGGGGCGATGATCGCATCCAGATCCGGATACGCTTTTAAGATCCCTTCGGCGGTTTGCAACGATTTGGTGGCGTCGTTATAGCCAAACTGGGTAGTGACGACCTGCCACTGGGGATGATCTTTCTCGATTTTGGCCTTCGCCTCTTTCACCCACTGGTTCTGGTCGGTGACGGTGGGGCTGGAGTAGAAGAACGCCACTTTGGCATTCGGTTTGGTGACCTGCTTGCCCGCCATCTCCACCAGCAGGCCGCCCAGCTGTTCCGGCGTTCCCTGGTTGATATAGATGCTGCGGCACTCCGGTTTGGTGTCGGAGTCCCAGGTCAGGACCTTGACGCCGCGCTGCATCGCGCGCTTGAGCGCCGGGCAGAGGCCGTCCGGCGACACGGCGGAGACGATGATGGCGTTATAGCCCTGGTTGACGAAGTTATTGATCAGCTGCACCTGGCCGGAGACGCTCGGCTCGGTCGGGCCGTCGTAGGTGACGTCCACCCCAAGGTCTTTCCCCGCCTCTTTCGCGCCGTTGCCGCCGCTGGTGAAGAAGCCCACGCCCACCAGCTTCGGGATAAAGGCAATGCGGTCCGCCGCCTGCGCCGAAGCGAAGCTGAGGGCCATTGCCAGGACGAACAGTTTTGTTTTCATCTTACGCTCCGGATAGTTTTCTAAAGAGAGAACGCACCCACTCGCGGTGCAGACTCAGCGAACGTCCCATCACCACCACGACCAGCAGCGCCCCTGACAGCGCGCTCGACACCTGATTAGGGATACCGACCATCTGTAAACCCTGCTGCAGGTAGCCCACCAGCAGCGCCGCCAGCGCCGTACCGACAACCGAACCTGAACCGCCGTAGATATTGGCCCCGCCGAGCACGGCAGCGGTGAGCGCGGGCATCAGCAAATCGCGCCCCAGATCCGACCGCGCGGAGCCGAAATAGGAGACCATTACCAGCGCGGCAACCGCCGAGGCCACGCCCACCAGACCATACAGCGCGTAGAGCATGCCGTTCGCCGACAGCGCCGCATAGCGTGCCGCACGCGGATTTTGCCCAATCAGGAACAGATGGCGCCCAAAGCGCCCGCGGTGGGTAATCAGCCAGAAGAAGACGGTAATCACCGCGAACAGCACCAGCGGGATCGGCAGCCCCAACACCGTGAGGTTAGCGAACGCCGTGAAGCTGTCCGGGAAGCCGCCGATGCCCTCGTAGCCCGTGGCTCCCGCCATGCCGGAGAGCAGCAGCGCCCCGCCGCCGTAGAGGTAGAGCGTGCCAAGGGTAATCACCAGTGGGCTGATGCCGGTGTAGTGGATCAGCGCCGCGTTTACCAGCCCGCACAGGAGTCCCAGCAGCAGCGTCAGCGGAATCGCAACCGCCATCGGCCACCCGATCTGCATCATCACCCCCAGCGCAATCGCGCACAGGCCGATGGTCGAGCCCAGCGAAATGTCGATCCCGCCGCTGATGATCACCAGCGTCAGCGGCAGCGCCACAATGCCGATGCAGATAAAATCGCTGGTGCTGAACAGCAGCATGTTGATGTCGAGCATGCGCGGGTTGATGGCGCCAAAGAGCAGGATCTCCAGCACCAGCAAAATGAGCAGCGCGCTTTCCCAGTTAAGCCTCATTTACGCCACCTCTTTTTTGCGTTTGGGAAACGGGGTGACGTGCTTTCCCCCTCTGTTACCCGGCTGGAAGCGACCGTACTTCAGCGCCCGCTGATGGCGCGCCAGCGCCTGACGCAGACGCCCGTCGAGCACCAGAACGCCCAGCAGCACCAGCCCGGCGATAAAGTCGTTCCACCAGGCCGGGAGCCTGAACAGCACCAGCACGGTGTCGATTTGCGTCAGGAAAAACGCGCCAAGCAACGCGCCGATCAGCGTGCCCGTGCCGCCCAGCAGCGAAATGCCGCCGAGGACGCAGGCGGCGATGGCCTTCATCTCCAGCCCGCTGCCGGTCTGGTTGGGCACAAAGCCAATCTGCGCGGCAAAGACGATCCCGGCGCAGGCCGCCAGCATGCCGTTCAGGGTAAAGGCGATCATGCGGGTGCGGTTCACCGCCACGCCCAGCTGGCGCGCGGCGGCGAGGTTATCCCCCACCGCGTAAAAATCACGCCCGAACGCGGTGCGCGACAGCGTCCACGCGCCGGTGACCACGATAATCAACACCACCATGCCAAGGGGCGACACGCCGAAGGCGGCAGGCTCAGAGAGAGATTTCAGCCCCGGCGGCAGCCCCTCAATCCACTTCCCGCCGGTCCAGAGCAGCATTGCCCCGCGATACAGCCCCAGCGTGCCGAGGGTGGCGACAATCGCCGGGATGCGCAGCCCCACCACCAGAAACCCGTTGAACGCCCCGGCCAGCGCGCCAACCGTGAGCGCGAAGAGGATGGAAACGGGCAGGCTGTAGCCGCTATTAAGCGCCACGCCGACGGCAATGGCGGAGAGCCCGACGATGGAGCCGACGGAAACGTCGATATTGCGGGTCAGCATCACCAGCGCCGCGCCGATCGCCAGCAGGATCAGGATCTGCGAGCTGGAGAAGATCATCCCCAGCGTCTGCAAACTCAGGTAGGACGGATTGAGCGCCACCAGCACGGCGAACAGCCCCAGAATGGCGAGAAACGCGCTCAGCTCGCGGTTTTTCAGTAAAGTCTTCATGCTTGCCCTCCGAACGCCAGCGCCATCATTCTGTCGAGGCTGACGGCATGGCGCGGCAGCTCGCCGCTGAGTACGCCCTGATGCATCACCAGCACGCGGTCCGCGAGGCCCGGAAACTCATCGAGATCGCTTGAGATCATCAGCACCGCCACGTTCTGCGCCGCCACGCTTTTGATCAGCTGGTAGATGTCGGCGCGCGCCGAGACGTCCACGCCGCGCGTCGGTTCATCGACGATCAGCAGCAAAGGGTTGGCCTCAAGGCAGCGCGCCAGCAGCACCTTCTGCTGGTTACCGCCGGAGAGCGTGCGCACGGTTTGATCCGCATGGTTGAGCTTGATCCCCAGCGCCCGGTGATAGCGCTCCACGACCGCAGACTCCCGCTTGCGCTGCTGCCAGAGAGACGGCTCGTTCAGCGCCACGGTGTTCCAGCGGATCGGCGCGTCGAGGAACAGGCCGGACACCTGCCTGTCTTCCGGCAGGTAGATCAGCCCTTTTTCCAGGCGTGAACTTACCGGATCGCCGGTGATCTCCTGGTTCTCCAGCCAGACGCGGCCCCCGCGCACGGGCCGCAGGCCGTAGAGCGTTTCCGCAAACTCGGTGCGCCCGGATCCCACCAGCCCTGCCAGGCCGACGATCTCGCCAGCGTAGATCTCAAGGCTGAGATCGATAAAGCCTTCCCCGGTAAGATCGTCAACGCGTAGCACCGGGAAATCCTGCGGCTGGGTGCGACGGTTTCCCGGCAGCGCCAGCCACAGCTTTTGCGTATCGCTGAGGGATTTCTCCCGGCTTACCGGCGTCATGGCGGCGATCAGGGCGCTATCGTCAAACTGCGCGGTTTCGCCGCTCAGCACCACCGCGCCGTCGCGCATCACCGAGACGTGGCTTGAAAGCATGCGAATTTCCGGCAGCTTATGGGAGATAAAAACAATCCCGACGCCGAGTGTCTGCAGGGCGCGGATCTGGCGGAACAGCCGTTCGGTTTCGCCCGGCGTGAGGGAGGCCGTAGGTTCGTCGAGGATTAGGATCCGGGCGTTGCGCATTAATCCGCGCAGGATCTCCACCATCTGCTGATCCGCCACTTCCAGAGTGCTGGCGGTAGCGTCGAGGTTAAGCTGGCACTGCAGCTGCTGGAGTTTCTCCGCCAGGCACTTTTCAAGATCGCGCTCGCGCGGCAGGCGGAACAGGATGTTTTCCCGCACCGTCAGGTTGGGGAACAGCAGCGGCTCCTGCGGCACGAGATAAATGCCAAGCCTGTGCGCCTGAACGGGCGTCAGCCGCGCATATGACTGCCCCTCGACGGAAAGTTCACCGCTGTCCGGCGTTTCGACCCCGGCGATGATCTTCATCAGCGTCGATTTTCCCGCGCCGTTTCCGCCCATCAGGGCGTGCACCTGGCCCGCAAGCAGCGTGAAATCAATGCCTTTAAGAACCGGCACGCCTGAGAACTGCTTGCTGATATTCCGCGCGTCGAGAAGTGAGGTCATCATCGCTCCGCTATTGAACAAATGATTTTTAGATTTAATAATGTTCAAAAGCGTAGACGGTGAACTATATTTACAACCGTGCAGGGATCACAGTTTTATCGATTGAGATTCAGATAAACCAGATACGATCGAAATGATCCATTTTGTCGCGTGGCTCACACTTTCCTTCCGCGCCAACACGAACATATGATCTAAATTTTTATAAGAGTTCAACTATGAGCGATAAACGCACTGCGGAAGAAGGACGGTTTGCCGGGCTGGCGCTGGCGGAAGAGGAGCTGGTGGCGCGCGTGGCATGGTGTTACTACCACGACGGGCTGACCCAGAACGATATCGGCGAGCGGCTCGGGCTGCCGCGATTAAAAATCTCCCGCTTGCTGGAGAAGGGCCGTCAGTCCGGGGTGATCCGCGTGCAGATCAACTCCCGCTACGAGGGCTGCCTGGCGCTGGAAACCGAGCTACAGCAGCGCTTTGACCTGAAGCTGGTGCGCGTGATGCCCGCCCTGAATACGCCGCCGATGAACGTGCGGCTCGGTATTGGTGCGGCGCAGTCGCTGATGGGCGTGCTGGAGCCCGGCCAGCTGCTGGCGGTGGGGTTTGGTGAAACCACCATGAGCAGCCTGCAGCACCTGAGCGGCTTTATCAGCTCGCAGCAGATCCGCCTGGTGACGCTCTCCGGCGGCGTCGGGCCGTACATGACCGGTATCGGCCAGCTGGATGCGGCCTGCAGCGTCAGCATGATCCCCGCCCCGCTTCGCGTGTCATCCGCCGAGGTGGCCGGGATCTTAAAACGTGAAACCAGCGTGCGGGACGTAATCCTCGCCGCCACCGCCGCCGACGTGGCAGTGGTCGGCATTGGGTCGGTGAACCAGCGCCGTGACGCCACGATCTTGCGATCCGGCTATATCAGCGAAGGTGAACAGCTGATGTACGCCCGCAAAGGCGCGGTCGGCGACATTCTCGGCTATTTCCTCAATGCCGAAGGGGAGTGCGTCGAGGAGCTGGAGATCCATAAAGAATTACTCGGCGTCTCGCTTGATGAGCTGGCGCAGCTGCCCACCATCGTTGGCGTGGCCGGAGGGGAAGAGAAAGCCGATGCGATTTATGCCGCACTGAAGGGTCGCCGTATCAATGGCCTGGTGACGGAGGAGACGACAGCCCGCGCGGTGCTGGCTCTGACCAAATGAGAGCCCGCCCTGCGCTAACAGCGAGGCAAGCTCATGAGTTACCTTTTAGCGTTAGATGCAGGGACCGGCAGCGTTCGCGCCGTGATTTTCGATTTGCAGGGCAACCAGATTGCCGTCGGCCAGGCCGAGTGGAAGCACCTGAGCGTGGAGAACGTACCGGGGTCGATGGAGTTCGACCTCGAGACCAACTGGCAGCTGGCCTGCCAGTGCATTCATCAGGCGCTGTCGCGCGCGAATCTGGGCGCGGCGGACATTCAGTCCGTCGCCTGCTGCTCCATGCGCGAAGGGATAGTGCTGTATGACCGCAACGGCGGGGCCATCTGGGCCTGCGCCAACGTTGACGCCCGCGCCAGCCGCGAGGTGGCCGAACTCAAAGAGATCCACGACTACCGTTTTGAATCCGAAGTGTATGACGTTTCCGGGCAGACGCTGGCGCTGAGCGCCATGCCGCGCCTGCTGTGGCTGGCACACCATCGTCCGGATATTTACCGCAAGGCCGCAACCATCACCATGATCAGCGACTGGCTGGCGGCGAAGCTCTCCGGCGAGCTGGCGGTCGACCCGTCTAACGCGGGCACCACCGGCATGCTGGATCTGTTTTCCCGCGACTGGCGTCCGGCGCTACTCGACATGGCCGGGCTGCGCGCCGATATTCTCTCCCCGGTGAAAGAGACCGGCACCGTGCTGGGCGCTATCACCAAAGAGGCCGCGCAGCAAAGCGGCCTGCGCGAAGGCACCCCGGTGGTAATGGGCGGCGGCGACGTGCAGCTGGGCTGTCTGGGGCTGGGCGTGGTTCGCGCCGGGCAGACGGCGGTACTGGGCGGCACCTTCTGGCAGCAGGTGGTGAACCTGCCGCAGGTGCGCACCGACCCCGAGATGAACATCCGCGTCAACCCGCACGTTATCCCCGGCATGGCGCAGGCGGAGTCGATCAGCTTCTTTACCGGGCTGACCATGCGCTGGTTCCGCGACGCCTTCTGCGCGGAGGAAAAGCTGATTGCCGAGCGGATGGGGATGGACACCTACTCCCTGCTGGAAGAGATGGCCAGCCGCGTGCCGGCGGGTTCACACGGGGTGATGCCGATCTTCTCCGACGCCATGCATTTTAAGCAGTGGTACCATGCCGCGCCGTCGTTTATTAACCTCTCCATCGACCCGGAAAAATGCAATAAAGCGACGCTGTTCCGCGCCCTGGAGGAGAACGCGGCGATCGTCTCGGCCTGTAACCTGGCGCAGATTTCGCGCTTCTCCGGCGTGACGTTTGAGAGCCTGGTGTTTGCCGGTGGCGGTTCAAAAGGCGCGCTGTGGAGCCAGATCCTCAGCGACGTCACCGGCCTGCCGGTGCGCGTGCCGGAAGTGAAGGAGGCGACGGCGCTGGGCTGCGCCATTGCGGCAGGCGTTGGCGCAGGGCTGTTTGCCGATATGGCCTCGACGGGCGAGCGGCTGGTGAAATGGAGCCGCGAATTCACGCCAAACCCGGTACATCGCGAGCTGTACGACGGCATGATGCAGAAATGGCAGGCGGTATATACGGACCAGCTTGGGTTGGTGGACAGCGGGCTGACGACGTCGATGTGGCAGGCACCGGGGCTGGTGCGGGCAGCGGCGCCGTAAATAACGCCGGATGGCGCTACGCTTATCTGTCCTGGGGTTTTGTAGCCCCGGTAAGCGCAGCGCCACCGGGGAAGTTCTTTGAGATCTATCACAATCATTCGATCCCGCTTTTACCTTTCCGCTGCTGCTGGCTAAATTAGTAACTCATCCGACCACATAACAATAATTTTACACTGGAAGAGACTATGAGCCGCTACCCGTCGTTATTCGCCCCTCTCGATCTGGGGTTCACCACACTCAAAAACCGCGTGTTGATGGGGTCGATGCACACCGGGCTGGAGGAGCACCCGGACGGGGCTGAGCGTCTGGCGGCTTTCTATGCCGAGCGCGCCCGCCACGGGGTGGCGCTGATTGTCACCGGCGGCGTGGCCCCTGCCCCTTCCGGCGTGGGCATGGAGGGCGGCGCGGTCCTGAACGATGCGTCACAGCTGCCGCACCACCGCATTGTGACCGACGCGGTACACCGCGAGGGCGGCAAAATCGCCCTGCAAATTCTGCACACCGGACGCTACAGCTATCAGCCGAATCTGGTCGCGCCATCGGCTCTTCAGGCACCGATTAACCGTTTTAAACCTCACGCCCTCACCCACGACGAGATCCTGGCGCTGATTGACGACTTCGCCCGCTGCGCGGCGCTGGCGCGCGAGGCGGGCTACGACGGCGTTGAGGTGATGGGCTCAGAAGGCTACCTGATCAACGAGTTTCTCGCCGCCCGCACCAACCACCGTGAAGACGAATGGGGCGGCGACTATGCCCGTCGGATGCGCTTTGCCGTGGAGGTGGTGCGCGCGGTGCGCGAACGTGCAGGGACTGATTTTATTATCGTCTTCCGCCTGTCGATGCTCGACCTGGTGGAGGGAGGCGGAACGTTCGATGAAACCGTGCAGCTGGCGCAGGCGATTGAAGCCGCAGGTGCCACGATTATCAACACCGGCATCGGCTGGCACGAGGCGCGCATCCCGACCATCGCCACGTCGGTGCCGCGCGCGGCGTTCAGCTGGGTGACGCGCAGGCTGAAAGGTAAAGTGTCTGTTCCGCTGGTCACCACCAACCGCATTAACGATCCGCAGGTGGCGGACGATGTGATTTCACGCGGCGATGCCGACATGGTCTCGATGGCGCGGCCGTTCCTTGCGGATGCCGAGCTGCTGTCCAAAGCGCAAAGCGGCCGTGCGGATGAAATCAACACCTGCATCGGCTGTAACCAGGCCTGCCTGGATCAGATCTTCGTCGGCAAGGTCACCTCATGCCTGGTTAACCCGCGCGCCTGCCATGAAACCAAAATGCCGGTCGTTCCGGCGGTCAATAAAAAACGCCTGGCCGTGGTGGGCGCAGGCCCGGCGGGGCTGGCGTTTGCGGTCAATGCTGCCTCGCGCGGGCACAGCGTAACGCTGTTTGATGCGCTGGGGGAGATTGGCGGGCAGTTTAATATCGCCAAACAGATCCCCGGCAAAGAGGAGTTCTACGAAACGCTGCGCTACTACCGCCGGATGATCGAGCTGACGGGCGTCGAGCTGCGGCTTAACCAGTTTGTCCGCGCGGCGGATCTGACTGATTTCGATGAGGTGATCCTGGCGAGCGGGATCGTACCGCGCACACCTGCGATCGAGGGTATCGATCATCCGAAGGTGTTGAGCTATCTGGATGTACTCCGCGACAAAACGCCGGTTGGCGAGAAGGTGGCGATTATCGGCTGCGGCGGGATCGGCTTTGATACCGCCATGTATTTAAGCCAGCCGGGCGAAGCCACCAGCCAGAATATCGCCGAGTTTTGCGTGGAATGGGGTATCGACACCAGCCTGAAGCAGTCCGGCGGGCTTCGTCCCGAAGGGCCGCAGCTGCCAAAAAGCCCGCGCCAGATCGTGATGCTGCAGCGTAAAGCCAGCAAGCCGGGCGAAGGGCTGGGTAAAACCACGGGCTGGATCCACCGCGCTACCCTGCTCTCGCGCGGGGTGAAGATGATCCCGGCGGTGAGCTACGAGAAGATCGACGACGAGGGTCTGCACGTCACGATCGGCGGCGAACCGCAGCTGCTGCGCGTGGATCACGTTATTTTATGTGCCGGGCAGGAGCCAAAGCGCGATCTGGCGGATCCGCTGCGCGAAGCCGGTAAAACGGTGCATCTGATTGGCGGGTGCGACGTGGCGATGGAGCTGGACGCGCGGCGCGCGATTGCGCAGGGGACAAAACTGGCGCTTAGTATTTAACGGCATCGCCCGGTGGCGCTCCGCTTACCGGGCCTACGGGTCCGAGGCCATTGTAGGCCCGGTAAGCGCAGCGCCACCGGGCCTACGGGTCCGAGGCCATTGTAGGCCCGGTAAGCGAAGCGCCACCGGGCAAAACAATCTTACCGACGACGCCCCAGCTTCACCGACTTCAGCACCACAAACTTATTGTTCGTCGCAATGGTGACGCAGTTACCGAAAATCTTCTTCAGCTTGTGGAAGTAGTCCAGGTGGCGGTTCGCCACGATGTACAGCTCGCCGTTGATTTTCAGGCAGCGGCGCGCGTGGTGGAACATTTCCCACGCAACGTTATCCGTCAGGGCGTGCTTCTGGTGGAACGGCGGGTTACAGAACACGGCGTTGAAGCGGAACGGCTCTACACCCGACAGCGCGTTGTTGATCATAAACTCGCAGCGGTCCAGCGCGTCCGGCATGTTGGTTTCCACGTTCAGACGGCTGGAGGCCACCGCCATCGGCGACTCGTCGCTGAACACCACGCTGGCTTCCGGGTTCTTCGCCAGCAGCGTCAGGCCGATCACACCGTTGCCGCAGCCCAGGTCGACAATCTCACCTTCCAGATTTTCCGGCAGATGTTCCATAAAGAAGCGCGCGCCGATATCCAGACCGGTGCGGGAGAAGACGTTCGCGTGGTTATGGATGGTCCAGTCAGTCCCTTCCAGCTTCCAGCTCAGCGTTTCTGGCGCGTCGGCCAGCTCAGGGGCGGCGAACGTACAGTTGATCAGGCGCGCTTTTTTCCAGGCCAGCGTCGTCGTGGTCGGGCCGAGGACTTTCTCGAACAGCTCGAGCGTCGAAGTGTGGATATCGCGCGCTTTGGCACCCGCGATGATGCGGGTTTCTGGCGTCACGACCTTACGCAGCGCGCGCAGCTGCTGCTCCAGCAGCGCCATGGTTTTTGGCACCTTAATCAGCACGACGCCCGGCGCCTGCGGGTAGTCCGCGGTGCTGTCGAGAAACTTCACGCTGGACTCTTCGATGTCGTTATGGCGCAGGTTTTCACGCGTCGCCAGCTCGCTCAGGTAGGAATCGCCGATGCTGTATGGCGTGTGCTCCGCCAGGGCGCATCCCAGCGCGCCAAACGCGTCATTCAGGATCAAAACCGGGCCGCGGATTTCAGTGTCATCCAACTGCTGCAGCAGATATTCATCCGCCGCTTCCCACGCCTGAAGTGGGTTAACGTCGTCCGTTTCCGGGAAACGTTTAAGGTTGAGTGAACGGAAACCGTTGTCTAAGTGGCTCATCGGCCCTCCTGAATGGTAAAATTTGGCGTATCCCTGAAAAGGGTGCGTGAGTATATACCCAAAATCATTCAAGTTGTATCAAGGCGGCAAGTCTGAGAATCCCCAGGAGCTTACACAAGTAAGTGACTGGGATGAGCAGACGCAGCCAACGCAGAGACAACGTGAAGGATGAAGGGTATACCCGTTTTCGCATTAATTTGGGCTCTTGATGAACCAACTTACTTATCTCCAGGGCTATCCGGAGCATTTACTGACTCAGGTTCGCAGCCTGATTGCCGAGCAGAAGCTCGGTGCGGTGCTGGAAAAACGCTATCCCGGCACGCACGATTTCGCGACCGATAAGGCCCTCTGGCAGTATACGCAGGATCTGAAAAGCCGGTATCTGAAGAGCGCGCCACCGATCAACAAGGTGATGTACGACAATAAGATCCACGTGCTGAAAAACGCGCTCGGCCTGCACACCGCCATCTCCCGCGTGCAGGGCGGCAAGCTGAAGGCGAAGGCCGAAATCCGCGTCGCGACGGTGTTCCGTAACGCGCCGGAAGCGTTTCTGCGGATGATCGTGGTGCACGAACTGGCGCACCTGAAAGAGAAAGAGCACGACAAAGCGTTCTATTCCCTGTGCTGCCACATGGAGCCGCAGTACCATCAGCTGGAGTTTGATACCCGCCTGTGGCTTACGCATTTATCGTTAAATGGTAATGCGGAATAGCGCACGCGAATTGTCATGATGACGTGCTACAGTGGCTAAAGGTTCCCCGCAACGGAGTACGTAAACGTTTATGATACGTTTCGCAGTCATTGGTACGAACTGGATCACACGCCAGTTCGTCGACGCCGCCCACGAAACCGGCAAACTTAAACTTACCGCAGTCTATTCCCGCAGCCTTGAGCAGGCGCAGAGTTTTGCTAACGACTACCTCGTTGAGCATCTCTTCACCTCGCTTGATGAGATGGCGCAAAGCGACGCCATTGACGCGGTCTATATCGCCAGCCCGAACTCCCTGCACTTCCCGCAGACAAAGCTGTTTCTCAGCCACAAAAAGCATGTGATTTGCGAGAAGCCGCTGGCGTCGAATATCCAGGAAGTGGAAGCGGCCATTGCGCTTGCCCGCGAAAATCAGGTGGTGCTGTTCGAAGCGTTCAAAACCGCCAGCCTGCCGAATTTCCTGCTGCTGCAGCAGTCCCTGCCGAAAATTGGCAAAGTGCGTAAAGCCTTTATCAACTACTGCCAGTACTCGTCGCGCTACCAGCGCTATCTGGACGGCGAGAACCCGAATACCTTTAACCCGGCCTTCTCTAACGGTTCGATTATGGATATCGGCTTCTACTGTCTGGCCTCTGCCGTGGCCCTGTGGGGCGAACCGCACGGCGTAACGGCCACCGCCAGCCTGCTGGAGAGCGGCGTGGATGCGCACGGACTCGTAGTGCTGGATTACGGTGATTTCAGCGTCACGCTGCAGCACTCCAAGGTGAGCGATTCCGTGCTGCCGAGCGAAATTCAGGGCGAGGCGGGCTCGCTGGTTATCGAGAAGATCTCAGAGTGTCAGAAAGTGAGCTTTGTGCCGCGCGGCGGCAAAGCGCAGGAGCTGACGCAGCCTCAGCATATTAACACTATGCTCTATGAGGCAGAGGTCTTCGCCCGTCTGGTGGAAGACAACGAAGTGAATCACCCTGGCCTGGCGGTGAGCCGCACCACGGCGAAGCTGCAAACGGAGATCCGCCGCCAGACCGGCGTGGTGTTCCCGGCAGACGGCATCAGCGCGGAAGCGATCGCGTAAAGCTGTGTAATGAAACGGTGCAGACCATTGACGAAACCGATGGTCTGACATATTTTGTTACCTGCAAAGGGGAGTAACTTCTTCGCCGGTGGATCGTCATTACGATGCGTGCAATACCGCATCCGGTCGCCGGGCAACCCTCGTGGTTGTAAGTGAGACCTTGCCGGAAGGCGAGGTCTATGCATAAAAAGCTAACGGCTATCGTCTTCTGACCATGGCCGTTTTTGTTTTTTATGTGTAAGGAAAATAGTATGCATTCTGTCGGCACTCCAATGTTGTGGGGCGGATTCGCGGTTGTCGTGCTCATCATGCTGGCGATCGACCTCTTTTTGCAGGGGCGTCGCGGCGCACACGGCATGAGCATCAAACAGGCTGCGGCCTGGTCTCTGGTGTGGGTCACCCTCTCCCTGCTGTTCTGTGCCGCCTTCTGGTGGTATCTGGCCTCGACCGAAGGCCGCGCGGTTGCCGATCCTCAGGCCCTCGCCTTCCTCACCGGTTATCTGATTGAAAAAGCCCTGGCGGTGGATAACGTCTTCGTCTGGCTGATGCTGTTCAGCTACTTCGCCGTGCCTGCTGCCCTGCAGCGCCGCGTGCTGGTTTATGGCGTACTGGGTGCCATTGTTCTGCGTACCATAATGATCTTCGCCGGCAGCTGGCTGATTACCCAGTTCGAATGGCTGCTGTACGTCTTCGGCGCGTTCCTGCTGTTCACCGGGGTCAAAATGGCGCTGGCGAAAGAGGACGGCTCTGCGATTGGCGATCGCCCGCTGGTGAAGTGGATCCGTGGACACCTGCGCATGACCGACAAGATTGAGAGCGAGCACTTCTTCGTGCGCAAGAATGGCCTGCTGTTTGCCACCCCGCTGCTGCTGGTGCTGATTCTGGTTGAGCTGAGCGACGTGATTTTCGCCGTGGACAGCATCCCGGCCATTTTTGCGGTCACCACCGACCCGTTCATCGTCCTGACCTCAAACCTGTTCGCTATTCTCGGCCTGCGTGCGATGTACTTCCTGCTGGCGGGCGCGGCGGAGCGCTTCTCGATGCTGAAGTACGGTCTGTCGGTGATCCTGGTGTTTATCGGTATCAAGATGCTGATCGTCGATTTCTACCATATCCCGATCGCCATTTCGCTTGGCGTGGTGTTTGGCATTCTGATCGTGACGCTGATTATCAATTCCTGGGTTAACCGCCAGCACGATAAGAAGCAGCAGGTGGAGTAAAACGTTCGGTGCGGGGTGATGCCCTCACCCCGGCCCTCTCCCACAGGGAGAGGGTGAACACACATTTGTAACGCAGTAGTTAAAAAACATGACGCACCACGTAAAATCCAGCATTTTACGCTTCCCTCCCAAGACACTTTCCCTATACTCGACCAGGCAAACATTTACTTACATCCGGACATAAATGTGACTAAGAGCACATCCGGGATGGAACGCAATTTCACTTAAGGAACACCTATGTCTACATCCTTGTCTGGTCTGTTTGCGCGCCTGTCGCGCGGCAGCCTCGTTAAGCAAATACTGGTTGGACTGGTGCTCGGCGTCGCGCTGGCACTGATCTCAAAACCTGCCGCCGAGGCCACCGGCCTGCTCGGCACGCTGTTCGTCGGCGCGCTGAAAGCGGTCGCGCCGGTTCTGGTTTTGACCCTGGTGATGGCCTCAATCGCCAACCACCAGCAGGGGCAGAAAACCAATATTCGCCCGATTCTGTGGATGTATCTGCTGGGGACGTTCTCGGCCGCGCTGACGGCGGTTGTCGTGAGCTTTATCTTCCCGTCCACGCTGCAGCTGACCACCGGCGCGACCGACATTACGCCGCCCGCGGGTATTGTTGAGGTGATGCACGGCCTGCTGATGAGCATTGTCGCCAACCCGATCCATGCGCTGATCAACGCGAACTACATCGGGATCCTGGTATGGGCCGTCGGTCTGGGCTTCGCTCTGCGCCACAGCAACGACACGACCAAAAATCTGGTTAACGACCTTTCTCACGCCGTAACCTTTATCGTGACGGTGGTGATCCGCTTCGCACCGATTGGTATTTTTGGCCTCGTGGCATCCACGCTGGCAACCACCGGTTTCGGCGCGCTGTGGGGCTATGCGCAGCTGCTGTTGGTGCTGATTGGCTGTATGGCCGTCGTGGCTCTGGTGATTAATCCGCTGCTGGTGTTTCTGCAGACCCGTCGGAACCCGTACCCGCTGGTGCTGATGTGCCTGCGCGAAAGCGGCGTGACCGCCTTCTTCACCCGCAGCTCGGCGGCAAACATTCCGGTCAACATGTCGCTGTGTGAGAAGCTGAATCTGGACCGTGATACCTACTCCGTATCCATTCCGCTGGGTGCGACCGTCAATATGGCGGGGGCGGCAATTACCATCACGGTGCTGACGCTGGCGGCGGTCAATACGCTGGGTATTCCGGTGGATCTGCCAACCGCGCTGCTGCTAAGCGTGGTGGCTTCGCTGTGTGCCTGCGGCGCATCCGGTGTGGCGGGCGGTTCCCTGCTGCTGATCCCGCTGGCATGTAATATGTTCGGCATCCCGAACGAGATCGCCATGCAGGTGGTTGCGGTGGGCTTTATCATCGGCGTATTGCAGGACTCCTGCGAGACGGCGATTAACTCCTCCACCGACGTGATGTTCACCGCCGCCGTGTGCCAGGCGGAAGACGCGCGTTTAGCGAAGAACGCCCTGCGAGGTTAACAGCAAAACGGCAACCCTGAGGTTGCCGTTTTTAGTGTTTGTACCCTCTCCCCGTGGGAGAGGGCCAGGGTGAGGGCATCAGGCCGCACCGACTAAAGTGTCACACCACTCTTAAAGATCGCCAGCTCGCGGAAATCGTTCTTCTCGTTGCAGGTCTGCCTGCCGTTGGCAAATTCCACAATCGCGTCCACGAACTCCGTCAGCAGCTGCGGCATGGCTTTGCCGTGGATCAGCTGGCCCGCATCGAAGTCTATCCAGTGCTTTTTCTTTGCCGCCAGCTCGCTGTTGGTGGCGATTTTCACCGTCGGCACAAAACCGCCGTACGGCGTACCGCGCCCGGTGCTGAACAGCACCATATGGCAGCCGGCACCCGCCAGCGCGCTGGTGGCGACAGCATCGTTACCCGGAGCGCTCAGCAGGTTCAGACCGTGCGTTTTCAGGCGCTCGCCGTAGCGCAGAACGTCAACCACCTGGCTCGCGCCCGCTTTCTGGGTGCAGCCGAGGGATTTCTCTTCCAGCGTGGTGATCCCGCCCGCTTTGTTACCCGGAGACGGGTTTTCATAAATGGGCTGATTGTGGGCAATGAAGTACTGTTTGAAGTCGTTCACCATGGTGACGGTTTTCTCAAACGTCTCTTCGTCGCGGCAGTGGCTCATCAGAATACGTTCCGCGCCGAACATCTCCGGCACCTCGGTCAACACCGTCGTGCCGCCGTTAGCAATCATATAGTCCGAGAAGCGACCCAGCATCGGGTTGGCGGTGATACCGGACAGGCCGTCAGACCCGCCGCACTCCAGACCAAACTTCAGCTCGCTCAGCTTGCCCGGCTCGCGCTTGTCGTGGCGCATCACGTTATACAGCTGATGAAGCTGCTCAACGCCCGCTTCAACTTCGTCGTCCTGATGCTGACACACCATAAAATGCACGCGCTCAGGGTCGAATTCCCCCAGCGTTTCGCGGAAGGCGTCCACCTGGTTGTTCTCGCAACCCAGGCCAATCACCAGCACCGCGCCCGCGTTCGGGTGACGCACCATGTTTTGCAGCATGGTGCGGGTATTAATGTGGTCATCACCCAGCTGGGAGCAGCCGTAGGTGTGGCTAAACAGATGTACCCCGTCGGTGCCTTCGGCATCGTGAGTCTCTTTCAGGAAGTGCGTCTGGATCTGACGCGCAATCCCGTTCACGCAGCCGACGGTCGGGAGGATCCACAGCTCGTTGCGGATCCCCACGTCGCCATTGGCGCGGCGGTAGATCTGCACGTCACGATCCGCCGCCTGCTCTTGTGCCGCAGGTAAATCAGGTTGATAGCTGTACTCGTCCAGATCGCTCAGATTGGTGCGGGTATTGTGGGAGTGAATATGTTCACCCGGCACGATATCCGCCAGCGCATGCCCAATCGGAAGACCGTACTTAATGACGTTGTCCCCTTTAGCGAGAGGCTTCACGGCAAACTTGTGTCCGCGAGCAATCGCCTGACGCAGGGTGACGCTCTGGTTATCAACGGTCACCACGTCGCCTTCAGCGAGATCCGTCAGCGCGACGGCCACGTTATCCAGCGAATGGATTTTGATGTATTGCATATCAACCTCAAACGGCCTTAGTTCAGTTCAATGGCGAAGTAGTCACGCGCATTGTTAAAGCAGATGTTTTTCACCATTTCACCCAGCAGCTGGATATCCGCCGGCGCTTCGCCCGCGTGCACCCAGCGGCCAATCATCTGGCACAGAATGCGGCGGAAGTATTCGTGTCGAGTGTAAGAGAGGAAGCTGCGGCTGTCGGTAAGCATGCCGACAAAGCGGCTCAGCAGGCCAAGCTGCGCCAGCTGCGTCATCTGACGCTCCATGCCGTCTTTCTGATCGTTGAACCACCAGCCAGAACCGAACTGCATCTTGCCCGGCATTCCTTCGCCCTGGAAGTTGCCGACCATAGTACCCAGCACTTCGTTATCGCGCGGGTTCAGGCAGTACAGGATGGTTTTTGGCAGCAGGTTTTGTTCGTTCTGTTTGCTCAGCAGTTTGGACAACTCTTCCGCCAGCGGACGGTCGTTGATGGAGTCGAAGCCCACGTCCGCACCGATCAGTTTGAACTGGCGCTGGTTATTGTTGCGCAGCGCGCCGATGTGGTACTGCTGTACCCAGCCGCGACGGGCGTATTCCGCACCGAGGAACACCAGTACCGCCGTTTTGAACTGCGCCACTTCGCGCTCGCTAAGCGATTCACCGGACAGGCGACGCGCAAGGATGCTGTCCAGCTCGGCCTCGTTTGATTCCGCGAACAGCACGACGTCCAGCGCGTGGTCAGAGACTTTACAGCCGTGCGCCGCGAAGTGATCCAGACGTTTGGTCAGCGCGGTTTGCAGATCGGCGAAACGACGAATGTCGGTATCGGACACTTCCGCCAGCTTCGCCATGTAGTCGTTAAACGTGGCCTGCTCAATGTTGAAGGCTTTGTCCGGGCGCCAGCTTGGGAGCACTTTGATATCAAAAGCGGTGTCTTTGGCGACGACAGCATGATGTTCCAGGGAATCAATCGGATCGTCGGTGGTACCCACCATCTTCACGTTCATCTGCTTCATGATGCCGCGCGCGGAAAAGTTATCCTGCGCCAGCAGCGCATTGCACCGATCCCAGATTTCATCGGCGGTCGTTGGGGAGAGCAGTTTGCCGGTGATGCCAAACGGACGACGCAGCTCAAGGTGCGTCCAGTGATAAAGCGGGTTGCCGATGGTGTGCGGAACGGTCGCCGCCCAGGCGTCAAACTTCTCACGGTCAGTCGCATCGCCGGTGCACAGGCGCTCAGCGACGCCGTTGGTGCGCATGGCACGCCATTTATAGTGGTCACCCTTCAGCCAGATGTCATACAGGTTTTTGAAACGGTAATTTTCGGCAACCTGCTGCGGCGGTAAATGGCAGTGGTAGTCGAAAATCGGCTGGTCTTTTGCGTAGTCGTGATACAGGCGGCGAGCAAATTCGGTATCCAACAGAAAATCTTCGGTCATAAACGGCGTCATTATCGTCTTCCTCATTACGGGAGCGTCAGAAAGCGTATGTTCATATGCTGCAAAGTTATCACACCAATTTCCACCCACCGAAGCTTTTTTCGTGAGTGAGATCAATAAACACCAACAAATAAATTACCCTCAATGGCGTAAACCCTTCTACAGGCCGCGCCATTACTGGCTTTGCACGCAGCGATTAATGTCCCTACAAAGAATCATACATTTGTGATGTCACTCACCTTTTAAAGTTGTATGACAAGTTATCTTTTCGCCGTCGCAAACGCTAAGCCGACGGAATGCATTACCGGTGTGAGAGGCATCGGGTTTAACGGTACGGATACCGACTTATGCACGCTTACTTATGGCAAGGTTCGGGCCGTTCCGGGACATGCTCCCGCTACGCCCCTCCCGTTACACAACTGCTCCCGGAAACGGTTGAGAGGTTGCCGTGCTCTGGCGCGGACATAACATAACGATGAGGTTTTAGATGCGTAAAATTAAAGGGTTACGTTGGTATATGATCGCACTGGTGACGTTAGGCACCGTGCTGGGCTACCTGACGCGTAACACCGTGGCAGCTGCAGCGCCAACATTGATGGAAGAGCTGCATATCTCCACGCAGCAATACTCCTACATCATTGCCGCCTATTCCGCGGCGTATACCATCATGCAGCCTGTTGCTGGCTATGTGCTGGACATTCTCGGTACCAAAATCGGTTATGCCTTCTTCGCCATCGCCTGGGCGGTGTTCTGCGGTGCCACCGCGCTGGCAGGCAGCTGGGGTGGGCTGGCGCTGGCGCGTGGTGCGGTCGGTGCGGCAGAAGCCGCGATGATCCCGGCGGGCCTCAAGGCCAGCTCCGAGTGGTTCCCGGCGAAAGAACGTTCCATTGCGGTCGGTTACTTCAACGTGGGCTCGTCCATCGGGGCAATGATTGCACCGCCGCTGGTGGTGTGGGCCATTGTGATGCACAGCTGGCAGATGGCGTTCATCATCTCTGGCGTGCTGAGCTTTGCCTGGGCAATGGCGTGGCTGATTTTCTATAAACACCCGCGCGATCAGAAAAAACTCTCCGAAGAAGAACGCGAATACATCATTGGTGGTCAGGAAGCGCAGCATCAGACCAACAACGGCAAAAAAATGACCGTCTGGCAGATCCTGGGCACCCGTCAGTTCTGGGGTATCGCCCTGCCGCGTTTCCTGGCTGAACCGGCCTGGGGCACCTTTAACGCGTGGATCCCCCTGTTCATGTTTAAAGTCTACGGCTTTAACCTGAAAGAGATCGCGATGTTCGCCTGGATGCCAATGCTGTTCGCTGACCTGGGCTGTATCGTGGGCGGCTACCTGCCACCGCTGTTCCAGCGCTGGTTTGGGGTGAACCTGATTGTTTCCCGTAAGATGGTCGTCACCATGGGTGCGCTGCTGATGATTGGCCCGGGCATGATCGGCCTGTTCACCAGCCCGTACGTCGCCATTGCCCTGCTGTGCATCGGTGGCTTTGCGCACCAGTCCTTGTCCGGCGCGCTGATAACGCTCTCGTCTGACGTTTTCGGCCGCAACGAAGTGGCCACCGCCAACGGCCTGACCGGGATGGCCGCCTGGACCGCGAGTACGATGTTTGCGCTGGTGGTCGGCGCGCTGGCGGATACCATCGGCTTCAGCCCGCTGTTCGCCGTGCTGGCTATTTTCGACCTGCTGGGCGCGGTGGTGATCTGGACGGTGCTGAAAAGCAAATCGGCAGAAGAGCTGGCGAAAGAGTCCCTCGGGAAACCGGCGACGCAGAGTTAGCAACCATTTTTCCGCCGGGTGGCGCTACGCTTACCCGGCCTACAAAACCCGTAGGCCCGTGCAAGCGAAGCGCCGCCGGGCATTTAAAGGCCGCTCAGTAGCGGCTTTTTTAGTGGCAAAATCTGGAGAGTGGCACGCAAAAGTGGTATAACAAATCATCTGCCGTACCCTGCCTGGAGCGCATATGGAAATCACCGAACCACGTCGTTTATATCAACAACTTGCTGCCGAGCTGAAAGATCGCATCGAGCAAGGGGTCTATCTTGTCGGTGATAAACTTCCCGCCGAGCGCTTTATCGCGGATGAAAAAAGCGTGAGCCGCACCGTGGTGCGTGAAGCGATTATCATGCTCGAAGTGGAAGGCTACGTTGAGGTACGCAAAGGCTCCGGCATTCACGTGATTTCTAATCTGCCGAAACACTCTCCCGTCGCGGACGAAAGTCTGGAATTCGCCAGCTATGGCCCGTTTGAGCTGCTCCAGGCTCGCCAGCTGATCGAAAGCAATATTGCCGAGTTTGCGGCGACGCAGGTGACCAAGCAGGACATCATGAAGTTGATGGAGATCCAGGAGAATGCCCGTAAGGAAAAATGTTTCCGCGATTCAGAGTGGGATTTGCAGTTCCACGTTCAGGTCGCCCTGGCAACCCAGAATACGGCGCTGGCGGCAATCGTTGAGAAAATGTGGACTCAGCGCGTTCACAACCCGTACTGGAAAAAACTGCACGACCATATCGATTCCCGTACCGTCGACAACTGGTGTGACGATCACGATAAAATCCTTAAGGCGCTGATTCGTAAAGACCCACATGCCGCTAAGCTGGCGATGTGGCAGCACCTGGAAAACACCAAGCAGATGTTGTTCAACGAAACCAGCGATGACTTCGAATTTAACGCTGACCGCTATCTTTTCGCCGATAATCCCGTTGTTCATCTCGATACGGCCCCCAGTGCCGCAAAATAGATGACCTTCCCGCTGGCAGGCGCTACGTTGCGCCTTCCGGCTTACATGGGTAAGCAAAACATATATAGTGTCAGCCTTTGTAAATCCCCTCGCTCACTTCCTGGGCTTACGCCAAAATCAACTCACCCCTGCAAATTCTGTGACGCAGAACGTTGGGCTTTGTTACAATTGGATTCAATTCCTTATTTTGTAAGTTAGTGCTTGCTAACCAGCCAATTAACAGGGAACAGTGTTGGCCACACCGCAATGTGTCCGCGAGCGACCATAATGAAATCACAACAATGTCGCCGTGCTGTTTGTCCCGGATAACAGGCGTGACGTTAACCGATTTCCAGGAACACTGAATGGAACTTTTGACCCAACTACTGCATGCCCTCTGGGCGCAGGATTTTGAAACGCTGGCCAACCCTTCCATGATTGGCATGCTCTATTTCGTCTTGTTTATGATCCTGTTCCTTGAGAACGGTTTGCTGCCTGCTGCCTTCCTGCCCGGTGATAGTTTGCTGGTGCTTGTCGGCGTGCTGTGTGCCAAAGGGGCGATGGCGTTTCCACACACCATTTTATTACTGACCGTCGCGGCCAGCCTCGGCTGCTGGGTGAGCTATGTCCAGGGAAGATGGCTGGGCAATACCCGAATCGTCCAGAACTGGCTCTCGCACCTGCCTGCACATTATCATCAGCGGGCGCACCACCTTTTCCATAAGCACGGGCTTTCCGCGCTGCTGATTGGCCGCTTTATTGCCTTTGTTCGCACCCTGTTGCCCACCATTGCCGGGCTGTCAGGGTTGAGCAGCACGCGCTTCCAGTTCTTCAACTGGATGAGCGGTCTGCTATGGGTGCTTATTCTGACGACGCTGGGTTATGCATTGGGTAAAACGCCGGTCTTTATGAAATATGAAGACCAGCTGATGTCCTGCCTGATGCTGCTGCCTGTGGTTCTGCTGGTCTTCGGCCTGATCGGCTCCCTGGTCGTCCTGTGGAAAAAGAAATACGGAGCCAGAGGCTGACGATGGTTATCTCACCGCTCGCTCTGCGCCGTTTTGCCTTTGCCATGATTACGCTGGTGGTGCTCAGCGCCCTGCTGCTGGCCTGGAGCGCGCTTTCGCATCAGGAATCGACGCTGGCCATCCGCCCGGTAAACCAGGGTGCCAGCGTGCCTGACGGTTTTTCTGTCTGGCATCATCTGGATGCGAACGGGATCCGCTTTAAGAGCATCACCCCGCAGGACGATGTTTTACTGATCAAGTTTGATTCCCGTGCGCAAAGTGCCGCCGCGAAAGTGGTTCTCGACCGTACGCTGCCGCGCGGGTATATCATTGCTCAGCAGGAAGATGACAGCCAGCCAGCTGCCTGGCTCTCATTGATTCGCGATACGTCGCATCGGTTTGGATAACTTCCAGGATTCCGAATCTTTTCACTCACTTTGGTGAATCCCCCGTTTACTTACTATGCTTAAGTACGCGGAGCACCCCTCGATGTACTCCGCATAACTTTGGATAGCGGCTTATGCCGCCACACAATGGAAGGTTTCGATAATGAAATTCCGCATGACTCTGGCTTTGGCCCTTTTTTCTTTAAGCACAGCATCCTTCGCAAACTCTCTCTGTCAGGAGAAAGAACAGGATATTCAGCGTGAGATCGGTTATGCCGAAAAGCATAACAATCAGCACCGTGTTGATGGTCTAAAAAAAGCGCTGAGCGAAGTGAAAGCGAACTGTTCAGACAGCAAGCTTCGTGCCGACCACCAGAAGAAAATCGCTGAACAGAAGGACGAGATAGCCGAGCGCCTTCGCGACCTGCAGGAAGCGAAAGAGAAAGGGGATGCGGAAAAAATTGCTAAGCGCGAGAAGAAGTTGAAAGAAGCGCAGGACGACCTGAAAGCGCTGGAAGCTCGCGATTATTGAGTTAACGGAAATCTCAACAGGAGAGAGAATCATGTCAAAAGATACGACGTCTGAACATCTGCGCGCTGAACTGAAATCCCTGGCCGATACCCTTGAAGAGGTGCTGAACTCCTCTGCTGACAAGTCAAAAGAAGAGGTCAGCAAGCTGCGCAGCAAGGCGGAGCAAGCGCTGAAGGAGAGCCGTTATCGCCTGGGTGAAACCGGTGATGCACTGGCGAAACAAACCCGTGAAGCGGCTGCCCGCGCGGACGAATATGTGCGTGATAATCCATGGACGGGTGTAGGGATTGGTGCCGCAGTGGGTGTGGTACTGGGTGTCCTGCTGACGCGTCGTTGATATGGAAGATCCTCGTCACGCACAAGGGCCTGCTAACAACGTCCTCGGCATCGGCCAGCGTATTTTAACGACGCTGGTCGGGATTGCCGAAACGCGCGTCCGGCTGGCAGTGGTCGAGCTGGAAGAGGAGAAAGCGAACCTCTTCCAGATGCTGCTGATGCTCGGGCTGACCATGCTCTTCGCCGCGTTTGGCCTGATGAGCCTGATGGTGTTAATCATCTGGGCCATTGACCCGCAGTATCGTCTTAACGCGATGATTGCCACCACCGTCGTTCTGCTGGTCGCCGCGTTGATCGGCGGTATCTGGACGCTGCGTAAAGCGCGCAAGTCCACATTCCTACGCCATACGCGTCAGGAGCTGGCGAACGATCGCGCCCTGCTGGAGGATGACTAGCCGTGAGCGGTAAAGCCGAACGTCAAAAGCGAAAAGCGTACCTGCTAAGCCAGATCCAGCAGCAACGGCTGGACCTGTCTGCCAGCCGTCGCGACTGGATTGACGCGACGCGACGGTTTGACCGGGGCTGGAATACCGTCCTGAGCCTGCGTTCATGGGCGCTGGTCGGCAGCAGCGTGATGGCTATCTGGTCCGTTCGTCATCCGAACATGCTGATCCGCTGGGCGCGTCGTGGATTTGGTGCCTGGAGCGCCTGGCGTCTGGTGAAAGCAACGTTGCGGCAGCAGCAATTACGCTAGCCTTCTCGCCGGGTGGCGGCTACGAGGTAAAAGCAAAACGGTAACTCAGGTTACCGTTTTTTGTTTTTGCGCCCTCTCCCCGTGGGAGAGGGTTGGGGTGAGGGCACCAGCGCGCACTCTCCCTTACTCAATATCTTTGAAAAAGATTGACAGTTTTCCTTGCTAACAATTGCCACCCGCCCCGTTTATTATCCTCTCCATCGACAGCAACGACGCGGTATCTACCCGGAATTGCAGACAAATAACGTTCAGCCGCTGATGTGGTTTCCTGGAGAGTAAAATGAAAAAATTAGAAGATGTTGGTGTACTGGTAGCGCGTATTCTGATGCCAATTCTGTTCATCGTTGCAGGTTGGGGAAAAATCACTGGTTATGCGGGTACCCAGCAGTATATGGAAGCCATGGGCGTTCCGGGGTTCCTGTTGCCACTGACCATTCTTCTTGAGTTCGGCGGCGGCCTGGCAGTCCTGTTCGGCTTCCTGACCCGCACCACCGCGCTGTTTACTGCAGGCTTCACCGTGCTGACGGCGTTCATCTTCCACAGCAACTTTGCGGAAGGCGTGAACTCTCTGATGTTCATGAAAAACCTGACCATCGCGGGTGGCTTCCTGCTGCTGGCCGTCACTGGCCCGGGCGCATACAGCATCGACCGCGTTCTGAATAAGAAATGGTAAGCACGCTATACTGAATGAACACAAAGCGAGGAGACATCTCCTCGCTTTTGCTATCTGACGGAGGAGAAAAAATGGGACAACTCGTAGACGGCGTCTGGCAGGATGTCTGGTATGACACCAAATCCACCGGAGGTCGCTTTAAGCGCTCTGTTTCGGCCTTCCGTAACTGGCTGACCGCCGATGGTGCGCCAGGCCCTAGCGGTGAAGGCGGCTTCGCGGCTGAGAAAGACCGTTATCATCTTTATGTTTCCCTTGCCTGTCCGTGGGCCCACCGCACGCTGATCGTGCGCAAGCTTAAAGGTCTTGAATCCTTCATTCCGGTTTCCGTCGTCAACCCGTTGATGCTGGAAAACGGCTGGACGTTTGACAGTGATTTCCCTGCGGCGACCGGCGACGAACTGTATCACCACGATTTCCTGTACCAGCTCTATCTGCGCGCCGATCCGCATTACACCGGTCGCGTGACCGTGCCGGTGCTGTGGGACAAGAAAAACCAGACGATTGTCAGCAATGAGTCTGCGGAAATCATCCGCATGTTCAATACCGCATTTGATGCCCACGGCGCCCGCGCCGGGGATTACTACCCGGTTGAATTGCGCGATAAGATTGATGAGCTGAACAGCTGGATTTACGACAACGTCAACAACGGTGTCTATAAGGCCGGTTTCGCCACCAGCCAGGAAGCGTATGACGAAGCGGTTGGAAAAGTGTTTGAATCGCTTGAACGCCTGGAACAGCTCCTGGGCAAGCATCGCTACCTGACGGGCGATCGCCTGACGGAAGCGGACATTCGCCTGTGGACCACGCTGGTTCGCTTTGATCCGGTCTATGTCACCCACTTTAAGTGCGACAAGCACCGCATCAGCGATTACCTGAACCTGTATGGTTTCCTGCGCGACATCTACCAGATGCCGGGCATCGCGGAGACGGTCGACTTCGACCATATTCGCACCCACTATTTCCGCAGCCACAAGACCATCAACCCGACGGGCATTATCTCCATTGGGCCGTGGCAGGATCTGGATGAACCTCACGGGCGCGACGTCCGTTTTGGATAAATATTAAGGGCATCAATAGATGTCCTTTTTTAATTCACAATCTCCATCTATCCTTACCTCGATCGCTTAGAAAACAAGTGATTGACTGACTAATGAGGCAAGGAAAATGGACTGGTATTTAAAAGTACTGCGCAACTACATTGGATTTGGTGGCCGCGCCCGCCGCAAAGAGTACTGGATGTTTGTTCTGGTGAACTTCGTCCTGATTATGGTGCTGGGCATCGTGGATAAAATTCTCGGCTGGGAGCGGGCTGGCGGTGAAGGCGTGCTGACCACCATTTATGGCCTGTTGGTCCTTCTGCCATCATGGGCGGTGCTGTTCCGTCGACTGCACGACACCGATCGTTCAGCGTGGTGGCTATTGCTGCTGTTGATCCCGATTGTGGGCTGGATCGTGATTTTGATTTTCAACTGCCAGAGCGGGACGCCGGGCGAAAACCGCTTTGGCCCCGATCCTAAGGTCGGCGCGTAAAATAACGCCCGGTGGCGCTGACGCTTACCGGGCCTACTCGTTCATTTATTGTGGTGGGCGAAAAGTTTGGGTATTTCGCGCAGGCACCATGATTTGGCTTCGCCCATGCTGTCGCGACGCCACGCCATAATGATATCCACTTCGCTGGTATACTCCGGGCTCACGACCCGCAGTCGCCCTTCTGCAATATCTTTTTCCACAAACGGGTACGGCATGGTCGCCACGCCCAGACCTGCCAGCAGCGCCTGCCGTTTGTCTTCCAGCGAGGTCACCGTCAGACGAGGCTGCTTATCCAGTAACTGCACCGTCAGCACCGGACGCTCGCGCGCGGTATCCGCGACCGCCACGCCGCGATACTTCACGCGCGTGACTTCAGAGAGCGGCTCCGGCTCCTGGTGAATCGGGTGGTTGGGGGCGGCAACGTAGACGTTCATCACGCTGTAGAGCTTGCGCGAGTTGATTTCTGACGATGAGCGGAAGTGCATGTCCGGCGCAATGACGATATCCGCCCTGCCCGTCTCCAGACGCTCCCACGCCCCTGCCAGCACCTCGGTGATGATCGACAGCTGCGTATTGGCCTTCGCTGCCAGGCGGTCCACCAGCGGGAACAGCGCTTCTGACGGCACCAGCGCTTCGGTAACTAACGTCAGATGGGTTTCCCAGCCGCGCGCCAGCGCTTCGGCGTCCGTCGTGAGCTTGTCCGCCGCTTCCAGCAGCACGCGGCCACGCTCCAGCAGCATCCGCCCGACGTTGGTGAATTTAGTTCGATGACCGGATCGGTCAAACAGCACCACGTCCAACTCTTCTTCCAGCTTCTGCATGGTGTAGCTCAGCGCAGACGGAACGCGCCCCAGTTCATCGGCCGCCGCCGCAAAACTGCCGCGCCGGTCAATCGCGTCCATGACGCGAAGCGCCTCAAGCGTCAATGCTCTCTCTTTAGCCATCTCGTTCTCATTCAGGAAATTTGAACATACCAGGCAGAATATCTGGCTAACAATGCAGCGTCCATACCTTTACCATTGTTTTAGTGTAAAGAGAGGTCAAGTTTATGATTACGACAAGAACAGCTAAACAGTGCGGACAAGCCGATTTCGGTTGGCTGCAGGCCCGCTACACCTTTTCCTTTGGACACTACTTTGACCCTAAACTCCTCGGTTACGCTTCATTGCGCGTGTTGAACCAGGAAGTGCTCGCCCCGGGCGCCTCCTTCCAGCCGCGTACGTACCCGAAAGTCGATATCCTGAACCTGATCCTGGAAGGCGAGGCAGAATACCGCGATAGCGAGGGCAATCATGTCCAGGCAAAGGCTGGCGAAGCGTTGTTAATTTCCACGCAACCGGGCATCAGCTACAGCGAGCATAACCTCAGCAAAGACAAAACGCTGACCCGCATGCAGCTGTGGCTGGACGCCTGCCCTGAGCGGGAAAATCCGCTGGTACAGAAGTTAGATTTAACGGGCGATAAGCAGCAGCTGATTGCATCGCCGGATGGCAGTAAAGGTAGCCTGCAGCTGCGTCAGCAGGTGTGGCTGCACCATATCGAACTGAAGAAAGGTGAACAGGCGAGCTTCCAGCTTCATGGCCCGCGCGCCTATTTGCAGTCTATTCACGGTACGGTGCATGCGGTGACGCATACTGAAGAGAAAGAAGCGCTAACCTGCGGCGACGGGGCGTTTATTCGTGATGAAGCGAATATCACCCTGGTGGCGGATACGCCGCTGCGCGCGCTGCTGATTGATTTGCCGGTTTAAAGAATGCCACTTGCCCCTCACCCCAACCCCTCTCCCCAAAGGGGCTAGGGGCTCGATCGTTCCCTCTCCCCTTTAGGGAGAGGGCCAGGGTGAGGGGTAACGGGTTGGATTAAATCACGACACCTTACTCGCCATAATCTCAATAATCTGCCGGTCCGTGGCCTGCATCGAGCGGCACGCCAGCGCACACAGGTTTGCGATTGACTGCTCCACATCGTGCGCCACAATCCCCTCGTTGCCCGTTACGCCCGACTCATCCAGCGCCATCATCACCGCTTTCCAGGCGCTACTGACGCTGGTTGAGACCTTCATGGCGCAGCTGTTTGACGCACCGTCGCAGATCATCCCGCTGACGTCACCGATCATGCTTCCAATCGCCATCGCGATGGTCTGGTAACAGCCCCCCATCAGCCACGCCATACCCGCCGCGGCGCCCATCGCCGCCGTTGTCGCCGCACACAGTGCGGACAGGCGCGGAAGCTGATAATGGATATAGATCGCCGACAGATGCGACAGCATCAGCGCCCGCGCGAGCCTTTCGTCGTCAGCCTGAACGTGTTCAGCCACGACCACCACCGGCATAGTGGCGGTGATCCCCTGATTGCCAGAGCCCGAATTACTCATCGCCGGCAGCGTCGCGCCGCCCATCCGGGCATCCGAGGCTGCGCTGGTACGAATTACAATATCTGACCCCAGATCCTGCGCCATCCATCCGCGCGCGCGCTGCTTATCAAGCGTTGCGCCAATATGCAGCCCCCACTTCCCGCTGAGCCCTTCGCGGGAGAGCGCATCGTTCAGCCGCCCTGCCTGCAGGATAAAGCGGATCGCCTCAAACGGCACCTGCTCGACAAATTCCAGGATCTGCGACAGTGTAGTAGTTGAAAGCACCGCCAGCGGATCGTCATTCGTCTGGCACCGTTGATCGTCAAGCGTAAAGCGCGTTTCCCCCTGGCAAACCACTTCCACCACCCGGGTATGCCCGCCCGCGATGGTCACCATTGCCGAGAGATCCCCGGCATGAACGCAGGCGCGGGAATAGAGGATCTCATCACAGGGCTCCTGCAGTTTTACCTGCACTTGCCCTGCCTCAAGCAGGGCTTTGGCGCGGACCAGTGCATCGGCGGTGGCATCTTTCAACACCTCCAGTCCGGCGTGCGCGTTACCGCCAATCGCGCCCAGCGCCGCCGCAATCGGTAACCCGACCATACCGGTACCCGGTACCGTCACGCCCAGCCCGTTTTTCATCAGGTTCGGCGAGACCCACGCCTCAATCCGTGTGACCTCCCCCGGCAGAAGGTCTGCGGCCATCGCACAGGCCAATGCCAGAGAGACGGGTTCGGTACACCCAAGGGCAGGCTTCACTTCTTCCTGCACCGCGCGAATAAATTGATTCCATAAAGGATGAGTTTGCTCAGACATCGTTACGACCTTAATTACCCTCAGGAGAATGCGAGGAAAGGAGAAACACAAAGCAGCAGTCCGGTGATGATGATTATCACCAGCGATACGCCTTTATATTTATGCAGGGCTGGCACCTTGTAGACCAGCCATGCCGGGATCAGACAGCCCACCATGCCGAAGATGGGGCTGCAAATGGAGGTGAAGCTCAGCACCGGCGCGTTCAGGACTATCGCGCTCCAGGCCAGCAGGATGGCGAACAGCATAATCCCGCGCTGGACGGCGTTTTCATTGATTTTCTCAGCCGGCATTCTGCGGCGCAGGATGTTCATGACGATACCCTGCGTCGCCTCGCGAAAGCCGAGATAGACGCCGAAGAACGCGGTCATCACGGCGAAGATATTGAGGATCACGCTGACGATTTTGACCCAGCCCGCGCCATCACCGCTGATAAACTGCGCCGCAATCGCCAGAGCCGAAATGTTCTGCTCGTAGGCTTTAACCGCCTCATCGTGCCCCATCGCCAGCGTGAAGGAGACGGCGTAGAAAAAGACCGTCACAAACAGGATGCCAAAGGCAATATTCATCGCCCGCAGCGCTTTGTGGCGCGCCACCTCCACCGATTTTTCCCGTGAACGGTATGAGATCACCATCGGACTCAGGGTCTGAATAAACAGAATGGAGGTTAAGGTAAAGGGCAGCGTAATGATGGCGTTTTTAATCAACAGTCCCAGCGGCGGCAGCATGCCCACGTTGGCCAGATGCCAGAGCCCAATCATTGACAGCCCCAGCGCGGCTACCACGAATAATTTGGTCAGCACCATCAGGCTGGAGACTTTAAACAGCAGCTTTTCACCGCGCGACGAAATGGCCACCAGAATGCAGATCAGGCATAAACCGTAAAACGGATTATCTGATAACAAACCGTCGGTCACGCCGAAGGTATGCAAATACGAGGCGCTGTCGTTGGTGATGGCCGTAGAATAGACAAACATCCAGATCACCAGCATCACGAAATAGAGTGCGCCTAATAAAATGCCCCAGTTCTTACCCAAATAACCGCTAATTACGCTCGGGTAATCTTTGCACTCCGGTGATTCCGCCAGCGTATTAATAAACAGACGCTGGAATAAATACATGGCCGGATAGCCGATTATTGATGAGAGCAAAAATACCCACAGCCCCATTAATCCGACCTGCACGGGGAGAAAAACTATCCCCGCGCCGATAGCCATCCCAATACTCATGATGACCCAGCCCGTGTCGGTGCTGTCGAATTTAATCGCCTCTCGCCACTCGCTTTCACTCATTCCCGCCCGCCTTGCCGCGGGGGAATCACTCACAATCACACTGCTGTTTGTTGCCGTATCCATTGGGCACTCGCTTATTTTGTAGGGTAAACAGTTGTTTTTATTAATTTCCGATCGCCAGCGATTGCGATTCAGATAGCAGCAGGTGCTTGTTTTTGGTGTGAGAAAATCTTAACCGGAGCGAGGGAGAAAAAAGTCACAACTTTTATGAGGCTTTTCTGTGTTAAGAGTAATAATTTCTATAAATCCATAAAAAACAGATAACATTTTCTAAATGTGATGCAGATCAAAAATTATTTCATCATTAAAACGAGAATATTTCAGAATTTATAAAGATGGATACCCTATTCTCAGCCTTTTCTTTTTTATAGGATGATATTTCAACAAACCACCTGATGATTATGGTTATGCTATGGACACCGTTGAAGAACTCAATGGAACCTACTTTTATAAAGGTGTATGTAACATCTCAGCATCTGAGTTATTTTTTTGGATTTTCCTGGATGCTACCGATGAACAGTTCGGCGGATTAAAGGATGTCGTAATGATGGCCACTATGATTCTTGGTTTACCGATACTTGAAACCAGAACAAAGCCAGAAACGGCTACAATAGGCACATCTGTAGCATCTAAATACCTGCGAGATCTACTGAATGTACAGCTGCCACATCGACTCCCTACAATTACGCTTGCAAGCTTCAGATACCGAAAACCAATGTATACCAAAAACTTAGGTGCATTCATCGGCAGATGGATACCGGCATTAGGAATAACCATACTTACTGCAGATGTTGCAATGATAAGTTACAAAACGCTTTCAAGATATAATACGATTGCTCACCCAAAAGACCGGATTTGGTGAAGATGAACAGTGAAACTGATGTTTTAAAATTCTTCAGGGATAATTTACCAGAACAAGGAACATTTACGGGCGAGAGAATCCCGCTTGAGATAGATGATGTTTTACAGGATTACACCGATCTGGATGATGTTGTATATGCTATTGAGATATTTGAAAAAAAGTACCATATCGAAGTAAACACTGAAAATTATTTCCCCTGGACTCAAACCTGGTTTTTCAGGAAATGGTTTACTAAAGATCCGGTTAAGCAAATATCAAAGCCATTAACGGTAAGAATGTTTGCCGAAGCGGTAAAAGCAGGTAAATGGATACACGATTGATTTATAGAAGGAGTTTTTATAATGGCCGTACCTGTTCACATTTGGTTCTATGACGATGGTGGCTCACTCATTAAAGGTTCATGTGATGTTCAGGATCGTGAAGGGAGTGTTGAAGTTAGAGGTTTAACCCATAATTTGAGTATTCCAACCGATCCACTCTCCGGAAGATTAACCGGAACGAGGAAACACGCTCCTTTCCTGTTCGAGAAGGAAATTGATAGCTCATCTCCCTATCTTTATAAGGCGGTAGCTACAGGGCAAAACCTTAAGAAAGTTGAGATTAGATATTACCGAATTAATGATGCAGGTTGGGAGGTTGAATATTTTAGAACGGAACTGGAAGGTGTGAAAGTTGTCTCTATCTCCCCTATTGTTAACGATACTCGTAACTGTCCTGGTACTGGTCACCTTGAATCTATTCAATTGCGCTACGAAAAAGCGACCTGGACCTATTGCGACGGGAATATTCAATTCTCTGATGCATGGAATGAACGGGCATCAGCATGAAAGTCAGGATCCATTCCTCACAGAATCTAATTAAAGCGATTCTGTGAGGCTTCATTTTTAATGAATGATTCAGGATCACTCTGCCAGCGCGTTAGCCATATCCGTTCTAATCTGTTTACGCTGTTCCGGAGTCAAAACCTGGCTGACGTCGAAGTAATATTTCACGCGGTAATAACGGGTCTGCTCTTCAATTTTGCTAAAGGCAGCAAGCTGGCTTTTCACCGTGCTTTCGTCCCATTTGCCCGCCTGGAACATGTCGATCAGCGCGCCGTCCTTCACGCCCGTCATCGGGATCTTGCTGACATTTTGTTCCAGCTGCTTATGCAGACCTTCAATCTTCTTAACCTGCTCATTGCTGAGATTCAGGTGCTGCACCAGCGGATCCTGCGATGGAGACGGAGCAGCCTCAACGTTCGCGGCCTGTGCCGTAAAACTACACACTGCCAGCGAGGCGGCGACCAGCGCAATACGGGTCATTTTCATCATCTTACTGTCCTTACATGCTGTTATAGGGAAAAGCAGGGGTATTGTTTTTCAAGAGCGGATGAATATGTGTGAGTAATTATATAAACAATTTTGTATGTTTAGCGGACAAAAAAAGGCCCCCTGCATTGAGGGGGCATGAGAGCTCACGTTTAGATAGAGTGGGTAAAGGTTCGCGAAATCACATCCTGCTGCTGCTCGCGCGTCAGCGCATTAAACCGCACCGCATAACCTGAAACGCGGATTGTCAGGTTCGGGTAATTCTCCGGGTGCGCGATGGCATCGAGGAGCATTTCCCGGTTCATGACGTTGACGTTCAGATGCTGCCCCCCCTCAATAGAGGCTTCGTGATGGAAATACCCGTCCAGTAGCCCCACCAGGTTGGTTTTGCGCACCAGCTCGTCCTTGCCAAGCGCCTGCGGCACGATGGAGAAGGTGTAGGAAATCCCGTCTTTCGCATAGGTGAACGGCAGTTTGGCAACCGACGTTAGCGAGGCCACCGCCCCTTTTCTGTCGCGCCCGTGCATTGGGTTCGCGCCTGGGGCAAACGGCGTGCCGCCGCGTCGTCCGTCCGGCGTGTTCCCGGTCTTCTGACCATAAACCACGTTGGAGGTGATGGTCAGGATCGACTGGGTTGGCACCGCGTTGCGGTAGGTCCGCAGCGCCTGAATTTTCTTCATAAAGCGCTCCACCAGGTCGCAGGCAATGCTGTCCACGCGGTCGTCGTTGTTGCCGTACTGCGGATAATCCCCTTCAATCACGAAATCGACTGCCAGTCCGGTATGGTCGCGCACCGGCTTTACCGTGCCATATTTAATGGCCGACAGGGAATCCGCGGCTACCGACAGCCCGGCAATGCCGCAGGCCATGGTGCGATAGACGTCCCGGTCGTGCAGCGCCATCAGCGAGGCTTCGTAGCTGTACTTATCATGCATGTAGTGAATGAGATTCAGGGCGCTAATGTACTGCACCGCCAGCCAGTCCATAAAGTGATCGAGGCTCGCCATCACGGTGTCGTAATCCAGCACGTCGTCCAGCAGCGGCTCGGTTTTAGGACCGACCTGGATCTTCAGCTTCTCGTCCACCCCGCCGTTGATCGCGTACAGCAGCGTTTTGGCGAGGTTAGCGCGCGCGCCAAAGAACTGCATCTGCTTGCCGATCACCATCGGGCTGACGCAGCAGGCAATGGCGTAGTCGTCACTGTTGAAGTCCGCACGCATCAGATCGTCGTTCTCATACTGCAGCGAAGAGGTGACGATCGACACCTGCGCGGCGTATTTCTTGAACGCTATCGGCAGCTGTTCTGACCAGAGGATCGTCAGGTTCGGCTCAGGTGCAGGCCCCATGGTGTGCAGCGTGTGCAGATAGCGGAAGCTGTTCTTGGTCACCAGCGTGCGCCCGTCCAGCCCCATGCCGCCGATCACTTCCGTCGCCCAGATCGGATCGCCGGAGAAGAGCGTGTCGAACTCCGGCGTGCGCAGGAAGCGCACCATGCGGATCTTCATGATGAAGTGGTCGATCAGCTCCTGCGCCTGGACTTCATTCAGCCTTCCTGCCTGCATGTCACGTTCAATGTAGATATCGAGGAACGAGGCCGTGCGCCCCAGCGACATCGCCCCGCCGTTCTGGGATTTCACCGCGGCAAGGTAGGCAAAATAGAGCCACTGCACCGCTTCCTGGGCGTTCATCGCCGGGCGTGCGATATCAAAGCCATAGTTCGCCGCCATCTGCTGGATCTGTAGCAGCGCGCGCTTATGTTCCGCCAGCTCTTCACGCAGGCGGATCGTCGCCTCCAGATCCTCACCGCGCTCCAGCCTGCCCTGCAGATCCGTAAACTGGAGTTCACGCTCGCGCACCAGATAAGCAATCCCGTACAGCGCCACGCGGCGATAGTCGCCAATGATGCGTCCGCGCCCGTAGCCGTCTGGCAAGCCGGTCAGCACGCCGGACTTACGGCAGCGCATCATCTCTGGCGAATAGACGTCAAACACGCCCTGGTTGTGGGTTTTGCGCAGGTCGGTAAAGAGATATTCAAACTGCGGATCCATCTCCCGGCCATAGGCTTCGAACGAGCTGCGGATCATGTTGATCCCGCCGTACGGATGCAGGGCGCGCTTAAGCGGCTTATCGGTTTGCAGGCCGACGATCGTCTCCAGATCCTGGTCGATATAGCCCGGCCCGTGGGCCGTAATGGTGGTAGCAATGTTGGTGTCAAAATCCACCGGGGCGTGGGTGGCATTCTCCTGGCGAATGCCGACCATCACCTTCTGCCACAGCGCCGTCGTTGCTGGCGTCGCCTGCGCGAGGAAAGCTTCATCGCCTTCATAAGGGGTGTAGTTATGCTGAATAAAATCGCGGACGTTGACGGCGTTTTTCCATTCTTCACCGCGAAACCCGGCCCATGCGTCGCTGTAGGGCGCGACGCCCGTATCGATTGTTACTTTCATGTGTTTCTCGCTTTATCAGGCGTAAGCCGCAGCCGGGGTAACCTTCCCAAGACGGAGGGCGTCCAGCGCGATCATTTTTTCTTCGTTGGTAGGGATCACCGCGCAGGCCACGCGGGACGACTCGGTGGAGATCACGCGCTCAACCGCGCTGCCCGGCAGGGCATTTTTGGCGTCGTCGAGGCGGATGCCGAACACGTTCAGATGTTCCGCCACCAGCGCGCGGACAAGCGTCGAGTTTTCGCCAATACCGCCGGTAAAGACCACCCCATCGAGGCGGTGCAGCGACGCCGCGTGCCCGGCGATATGCCGCGCTATACGGTGAACGAAGGTCTGGATCGCAAGCACAGCCCGCTCATTGCCTGCGTGCCAGGCTTTCTCCAGCGCGCGTAAATCGGAGGAGATGCCGGAGATCCCAAGCAACCCGGACTCTTTATTGACCACGCGCTCCAGATCCTCGAACGACTGCCCGGTCTGCTGGGCAATCCACGCCATCGCGCCGAAGTCCACATCGCCGCAGCGCGTACCCATCATCAGTCCTTCCAGGGGGGTCATCCCCATGGAAGTATCCACGCTTTCGCCGTTGCGCACCGCGCAGATGGACGCTCCGTTGCCGAGATGGGCAATCACCAGGCCGCTGTCATCGGGGGACAGCCCGAGAAGCGTATGCGCCTGCGCGGCCACGTAGCGGTGAGAGGTGCCGTGGAAGCCGTAGCGGCGCACGCCCAGCTCTTCAAAATAGCGGTACGGCAATCCGTACAGATACGCCTGCGGCGGCAGCGTCTGGTGGAAGCTGGTATCAAATACCGCGACCTGCTGCACGCCCGGGAACAAGCGCTCTGCGGCTTCCACGCCGCTCAGGTTAGCGTAGTTATGCAGTGGCGCCAGCGGAGAGACCTGGCGGATCTGCGCAATCACCGCTTCCGTAATCAGGGTCGACTCGCTGAAGAGGTCGCCGCCGTGCGCAATGCGGTGGCCAATTAAGGCCACGCTGCTCATCAGGTCACGCTTCTCCAGCTCCAGGGCGATGGCAGCCAGCGCCCCTTCGTAGTCCTGGTGAGCCAGTCTGGCTGGCTCACCCCCGTTCACGGAAATAAAGGCCTTCTCGGTGTTGATGCCATCTGCAATGCCCGTCATCAGTGCGTCGCAGCTGCTGGCGTCGAGCACCGAAAACTTAACAGAGGACGAACCGCAGTTAATTACCAGTACAACCGGAAACTCAATCATCATGTGACTCCGCTCTTCCTGAGCAATGGGTTAGAACAGTTTGTAAACGATATTCAGAATGGTCAGCAGGCCGACCGCGGTAACGAAAATGTTCTCGGTACGCCCTTTGTATTTCGCCAGAGCCGGGGCTTTGCGGATGGCGTACATCGGCAGCAGGCACAGCAGAGAGGCGATGATTGGTGCGCCCATGGCTTCAATAAGGTCGAGAATGTTCGGGTTGGCGTAGGCCACAACCCAGGTGGAGCCCATGATGAACACCATGCTGATGGTGTTCAGTTTGCCAACAGAAACTTTTTTCTTATCGCCCTTGTAGCCGAACTTGAGGATCAGGCCATTCAGACCTTCCAGCGTGCCCAGGTAGTGCCCGAAGAAGGATTTGAAGATAGCAACCAGCGCGATGATGGAGGCACCGTATTCCAGTACCGTCGCGAACGTCGATTTGGTTCCGGACATTGACGCAAAGTGGTTCGCCAGGTAAGAGAGCACCGGAATGTTCTGCGCCTTGGCGTCCGCCATGTTCTGCGGAGAGAGCGTAAACAGACAGCTAAAGGCGAAGAACATCACCACAGCCACCATCAGCAGGCTGGCGCGACCGATGATTTTGGAACATTTCTGCTCGGTGAACTCTTTACCGAACGTTGGCTCGTACTCTTCGCGCTTGGAGACCACAAACGAGGAGACGATAGGCGAGAAGTTGAAGGAGAAGACCATGATGGAGATACCCAGCCACACGGTGACCAGAATGCCGTCATGACCGGTGAAGGCGATATCGCTCAGGTTGACCTGGTCGATCACCGCCGAGTTCCAGTAAGGGATCAGCGACAGGGAAATCAGCACCAGGCTGGCGATAAACGGGAACACCAGGAAGCTCATGACCTTCACCATCAGGTCTTTACCAAACCAGATAACAAAGGCCATCAGCAGCAGCAGGAACAGCGCCACCACGCCGCGGTTCAGCGCTGGCAACTGGAGCTGGTTTTCCCAGAAGGTCATAAAGGTGTTGGTAATGGTGACGCCGTAAATCCACAGCAGCGGGCAAATGGCAAAGAAGTAGAGGAACGTGATCACCACCCCGCCGGTTTTACCGAAATGCTCTTCCACCGTTTCGGTGATGTTTCCGGAGACGTTGCTGCCGGACAGACACAAACGCGCCAGCGCGCGGTGGCAGTAAAACGCAATCGGGAATGCGAGAACCAGCATCAGCAGGATCGGGATCAATCCGCCAAAGCCTGCGCGAATGGGGAAGAACAGCACGCCTGCGCCAATGGCGGTACCAAACAGGCCAAGCGTCCAGGTGGTATCAGACTTACGCCAGGAGGACGTTTTTGTCTGGCCAACGATAATGCTTTCTGTGTTGCTCATAGGTCACCTTTATGCGTCAACGAAGCCGGTAATTTGGGAAACACGGGAGAGGTCGATATTGCCGCCGGAAATAATGCAGACGGTTTTGCGGCCCTGAATATAGTGGTCAAGTTTGCCGCTTAATAACGCAGCACAAGCCAGTGCGCCAGCGCCTTCCGTCACCACTTTATTTCGCTGAATAAGGGCAACCATGCTGTTGCGAATATCGTCTTCGCTCACCAGCACAATGTCATCGACCAGTTCACGAACGATTTCGAAGGTTAATTTCCCCGGACGAGAGACGTCGCAGCCGTCGGCTAACGTGCCGGTAACGCGATGATTGGTTATTTCTCCTGCCTGCCAGGAGGCTGCCATTCCGTGCACGTTTTCAGACTGTACGCCGATAATATTAATGGTCGGGTTGATGGATTTAATCGCCGTCGCAATCCCGGCAATTAATCCGCCGCCGCCGATAGGTACAATGACGTTATCCACGTCGTATAAATCTTCGAGAATTTCCAGGCCGATGGTGCCCTGCCCGGCAATCACTTTTGGGTCATCATAAGGCGGGATAAAAATGCGCCCTTCCGTCTCAACGATTTCGCTCACTTTGGCGATGGTATCGTTGAAGTTCTCGCCGTGCAGCACCACTTCGGCGGAGTAGTCGCGGGTGGCGGCAACCTTGGATTTCGGTGCCCCCTTCGGCATCACCACTTTGCCGTCGATGCCGAGCATGGCGCAGGAGAGGGACACACCCTGCGCGTGGTTTCCCGCGGAGCAGGCGACAACGCCTTTGCGTTTTTCAGCGTCGGTCAGCGAGCTTAACTTGTTAAACGCGCCGCGGATCTTAAACGAGCCGGTACGCTGCATATTCTCAAATTTCAGGAATATTTCGCCCTTACAACGTTCGCTGAGATAATTCGAACGTGGCATACCGGTTTTATATATTTTTCCTGCCAGTCGTTTTCTGGCGTCCTGAATATCTTCAATCGTTACCGGGAGATCGTAGGTAATATGCATAATATCCTCGTTATAATAATTCATTCTTTTCAGGCAAAGTCAGGGTATCAGCGCGTTAACACGTTAACGCTCTGGGTGTTTTTAAAATGAGTACTAATTATTCATCGTCGTCTTTCGATATTCATCGACGAATATTGTTTTGCCAGCTCAACTAATACTGACGCCGATTTTTTAATCCTGTAATTTTTTGACCACACGGCGGCATAACGCGCCACGGGTAATTCATCTTCCACTGGCAGCACAATAAACTGGTCAGAACCGAACGGTGCAATCATGTCGCGGGGAATCACCGTCAGATAATCGGCATTCAGCACAAGGTTATAAATGGTGACGACGGAATCGGTCTGGACGATGTTTTCGATGCTGATGTGGTTGTCTTGCAGGGTGGTCAGAAGTTCTTTGTAGTAGCCCATATCGGTTTGCGGCATCACCCACTGCTCGTGCGTGAGCGATGCCAGTGTCGTCGGGCCGGTGCACGTTCGCGTTTTGCTGGCGACCAGCACAAACTCGGACTCAAACAGCGGTTCGACGTGCAGATCCTGCAGCAGCATTTCATCACTCAGCGTGCCGATAGCGAAATCCAGACGACCGTCGCGAATGGCCGGAAGGAAAGAGGAGAGCTGGGCTTCATACATCGAGACGCGTGCTTTCGGGAACACTTCCTTAAATTTTTTGATCATTTCGGACAGGAAGGTGAAGCCGATCAGCGACGGGTAACCAAAGGAGACGTCCATAACGGTGCTGAAACTCAGGCTGTTAATCTCACTCACCATGTTTTTCATTTCGCGGGTGATGGACTCTGAGTACGAGAGCAGAACCTGGCCCGCAGCAGTGAGTTTTACGCCGGTGTTTTTACGCACCATCACTTCCACGCCGAAGTAGGACTCAATATCGCTGATGATTTTGCTGACGGCGGGTTGCGTCAGACCCAGCTGTCTTGCTGCAGAACCTATGGAGCCACTTTTAATGACTTCCTGAAATACCACGAGGTGCTGTGTTTTCGGTAGAATAATAGTGTTCATAATATTCTGCACTTATTTCCCTATGACGGGGTGAATTCTACTCAATAATGTTTGAAGGGGTATGTGCTGTTACTCACAATTTGCTTTCCAGACCCTTTATCACGCACAGCGAAAAACCATAAAAACGCTTATTTATCAAAGCAATAAATAGAGACAAATATGCTACTACGCTGATATTGATCAACAAAAATAGCGGTAATAAATTTATTTTATGGCGATAACCAGGATAAATTTTACCATCCGGAAAAAATCAATAAAGGCGATATTTCAGGCAATTAAAGACCAATAAATAACCGCTATTTGTTTGAAACATTCTTTCAATTTATCAAATTTTTCCGACGCGAATTTTCAGGCTGGCAGAAAAGAGTGGAATACGTCACATATTCACGGGAGAAATGTATTTGATTTCAATGTATGCATATCAAACGAGAAAAGTTTCGCGATCATTAAGATAACAATCATAACAAATTATCAATACTGAAAATCGCGAGTTTTTTAGCGTGAAATTTTGTGATGACGATCGCCCACAGACACAGAAGCGATACTGAAGGGATAAAAACAGTGAAATGTGCTTAATGTCGCAAATGTGAGAATTGATGTCGTTTGTCTGGTGCCGGGTGGCGCTGCGCTTACCCAGTCTACACCCCCTGAAAGCAAAAACCCCGCCGAAGCGGGGTTCTCTGAGAAGTTGAAGCTGACCGATAAGCCGGGTTCTGTCGTTGGACAGTCATTCATCTAGGCCAGCAATCGCTCACTGGCTCAAGCAGCCTACCCGGGTTCAGTACGGGCCGTACCATGTGAACCCCTATTTGGCCTTGCTCCGGGTGGAGTTTACCGTGCCACGGACTGTTACCAGCCGCGCGGTGCGCTCTTACCGCACCCTTTCACCCTTACCTGATCCCGCTTGCGCGGGCCATCGGCGGTTTGCTCTCTGTTGCACTGGTCGTGGGTTTCCCCCCCAGGCGTTACCTGGCACCCTGCCCTATGGAGCCCGGACTTTCCTCCCCTCCGCCCGTCTCCCCCGAAAGGGACGACGACGAAGCGGCGACTGTCTGGTCAGCTTCGGCGCGCAGTATAGAGGGTTTGCGCGCCGCTGTCACCCTCAGGTATGGGCAAGGCGTGATTAACGCGCCACTTCCACCTTCGCCAGTTTTTCGTAGTAGCATGCAATTGCGCTGTGATCGGCCGTGCCCAGGCCATCGGCACGCAGCGCCTGCATCATCTCCATGACCGCCGCGGTCAGCGGCAGCTGCGCCCCCACGCCGTGAGACGTATCCAGCGCGTTGGCCAGATCTTTGATATGCAGGTCGATGCGGAAACCGGGTTTGAAATTACGATCCATGACCATCGGCGCTTTGGCCTCCAGTACGGTACTGCCCGCCAGACCACCGCGAATGGCCTGATAGACCAGGTCCGGGTTGACGCCCGCTTTGGTTGCCAGCGTCAGCGCTTCGGACATGGCGGCAATGTTCAGCGCCACAATCACCTGGTTTGCCAGCTTGGTCACGTTACCCGCCCCGATATCCCCGGTATGCACCACGGAGCCCGCCATCGCTTTCATCAGGTCGTAAAATTTATCGAAAATAGCTTTATCGCCGCCGACCATCACCGACAGCGTACCGTCTATCGCTTTCGGCTCACCGCCGCTGACCGGCGCGTCCAGCATATCGACGCCCTTTGCTTTTAGCGCCTCGCTGATTTCACGACTTGCGAGCGGCGCAATAGAGCTCATATCAATCAGCACCAGGCCCGGCTTCGCGCCGTCGATAATGCCGTTTTCACCCAGCGCAACCTCTTTAACATGCGGTGAGTTTGGCAGCATGGTGATGATGACGTCGCACTGCTCAGCAATCGCTTTGGCTGTCGTGGCCGTTTCTGCGCCCGCCGCCATCACCTCCGCCACGGCCTGTGGATTATGATCGGATACCACCAGCGAGTAACCCGCTTTGATGAGGTTCTTACTCATTGGTTTACCCATGATCCCCAGGCCAATAAAACCCACTTTCAGCGTCATAATCTGTATCCTCAATGATGGTTATTTTTTAAAAGCGTCCGCTAATTTCTGCGTGGCCGAGCGGAATACGCCGAGGTCGCTGCCGACGGCAACAAACGTGGCTCCCCACTCCAGATAGCGACGGGCGTCCGCCTCAACCGGCGCCAGAATGCCGCACGGTTTGCCGTGTGCTTTGGCGCGGGCAAAGATGTGCTGGATCGCGCGCTGTACGTCAGGGTGGCTGGCGTTGCCCAGATGGCCAAAGGCGGCAGCCAGATCGCTTGGGCCGACGAAGATACCGTCCACGCCGTTTGTGGCGGCAATCGCGTCGACGTTATCAACGCCCTGCTGGCTCTCGATCTGAACCAGAATGGTGATGTTGCTGTTGGACTGCGCGAAATAGTCCGGCACGATGCCAAACATATTGGCGCGGTGCGAAACGGAGACGCCGCGGATCCCTTCCGGGGGGTAGCGCGTTGACGCAACGGCCAGCGCCGCTTGTTCTTCCGTCTCCACAAACGGGATCAGAAAGTTGTAGAAGCCGATATCCAGCAGACGCTTGATAATCACCGGCTCGTTGGTGGGTACACGCACCACCGGGGCGCTGTGGATGCCTTTCAGCGCCATCAGCTGCGGAATAAACGTGCTGATATCGTTCGGCGCATGTTCGCCGTCCAGCACCAGCCAGTCGAAACCGGCCAGGCCCAGCACTTCGGTGCTGATTGGGTTTGCCAGCGCGGACCAACAGCCAATCTGAATCTGGTGCGCCGCGAGGGCCGCTTTAAATTTATTCGGGAAGATATCGTTACTCATCGTATTTACCTTTTTATTCCGCAGCCTTTTCCAGCGTCATTTTATTTATTCATTCAGACACCGTGTCAGCATGATATTTATTATTCTGACGTATTCTGGCGTGATAAAATCGTCATTCAGTATAAGACGCCATCCGCGACCGCACATTGTTTTAATGCTCAGGTATTACGGCATATTTTGATAAAAATTTTTGCATATGCACAAAGCACTGGGCGCTAATGCACAGAATCAAGGATTACGGGTTCGGGAGCGATCGAGATCACATTTTAATATCCCCTATGCTGACATGCTTTATTTCTGAAAGCCGCGTATTTATTTCTACCATTAGAAAATTGGCTGAATTTATTATCAGACACTTTGCTGGAGAATAGTGAACAATGGCCGACATTGAAATTCGACAGGCATCGCCGACGGCGTTTTATATCAAAGTACACGACATCGATAATGTGGCGATTATTGTCAACGACAATGGCTTAAAAGCGGGCACTCGATTCCCGGACGGGCTGGAACTGATTGAGCATATTCCACAGGGACATAAAGTCGCCCTGGTGGATATCCCTGCTAATAGCGAAATCGTACGTTACGGTGAAGTCATCGGCTATGCCGTTCGCGCTATACCACAGGGTAGCTGGGTTGAGGAGTCGCTGGTGGCACTTCCAGAAGCGCCGCCGCTGAACACGCTTCCGCTGGCAACCCGCGTGCCGGAACCGCTTCCTCCGCTGGAGGGCTATACCTTCGAAGGCTACCGCAATGCGGACGGCAGCGTCGGCACCAAAAATCTGCTCGGTATTACCACCAGCGTGCACTGCGTGGCGGGCGTAGTGGATTACGTGGTGAAAATCATCGAACGCGATCTGCTGCCAAAATACCCGAACGTCGACGGTGTGGTGGGCCTGAACCACCTCTACGGCTGCGGCGTGGCGATTAACGCGCCCGCTGCCGTGGTGCCTATCCGGACCATCCACAATATCGCCCTCAACCCGAACTTTGGCGGCGAGGTGATGGTCATCGGCCTCGGCTGTGAAAAATTGCAGCCAGAACGCCTGCTGCAGGGTACTGAGGATGTCAAAGCCATCCCGGCAGACGAGGCCAGCATCGTGCGCCTGCAGGACGAACGCCACATTGGTTTCCGCTCAATGGTCGATGACATTCTGCAGGTGGCAGAGCGACATCTGGACAAACTCAACCGCCGCCAGCGCGAAACGTGTCCGGCCTCGGAACTGGTCGTGGGCACCCAATGCGGCGGCAGCGATGCCTTCTCCGGCGTGACGGCCAACCCGGCGGTAGGCTATGCGTCCGATCTGCTTGTTCGCTGCGGCGCCACGGTGATGTTCTCCGAGGTGACCGAAGTGCGTGACGCCATCCATCTGCTTACGCCACGCGCCGTTAATGAAGAGGTCGGCAAGCGCCTGCTTGAGGAGATGGCCTGGTACGATAGCTATCTCGATATGGGCAAAACCGACCGCAGCGCCAACCCGTCTCCGGGGAACAAAAAAGGCGGCCTGGCGAACGTGGTGGAAAAAGCCCTTGGCTCCATTGCCAAATCCGGTCAGAGCGCCATTGCAGAAGTGCTCTCTCCGGGCCAGCGCCCGACGAAACGCGGCCTGATTTACGCGGCAACGCCGGCCAGCGATTTTGTCTGCGGCACGCAGCAGGTGGCATCCGGCATTACGGTACAGGTCTTTACCACCGGGCGCGGCACGCCGTACGGCCTGATGGCGGTGCCGGTGATTAAGATGGCGACCCGCACCGAGCTGGCAAACCGCTGGTATGACTTAATGGATATCAACGCGGGCACTATCGCCACCGGAGAAGAGAGTATTGAGGACGTGGGCTGGAAACTGTTCCACTTCATTCTGGATGTCGCCAGCGGACGGAAGAAAACCTTTTCGGATCAGTGGGGATTGCATAATCAGCTGGCGGTGTTTAACCCGGCACCGGTGACGTGACTTCCCGTCACCCAGCCCTCTCCCCCAGGGGAGAGGGTAAAAAACCTTAAACCAACACCACCTCAATCCCGCTCTTTCGCAGCCCTTCCAGGCTCTCCGCCGGAATGCCTTCATCGACAATAATCATATCAATCCGTTGTGTATCAATGATTTTATGCAGGCTCGAGCGGTTAAATTTGCTGGAGTCCGTCACCACAATAATGCGTTCTGCCACCTCGCACATTTTGCGATTCAGACGGGCTTCGTCTTCGTTGTGCGTGCTCACGCCGCGGTCGAGATCGATGGCGTCAACGCCCAGGAACAGCAGGTCAAAATGGTAATTCTGTAGCGACTGCTCGGCCTGGTCACCGTAGAACGATTGCGACTGACGGCGCAAATGTCCGCCGGTCATCAGCAGTTCCACCCCTTCCGCTTCCAGCAACGCATTCGCCACGTTCATCCCGTTGGTCATCGCGATGACGTCCGTGTGCTGACGCAGCATGCGAGCGATTTCAAACGTCGTGGTGCCGGAGTCCAGAATAATACGGTGCCCGGGTTTGACCAGCGCGGCAGCAGCCTGCGCGATACTGCGCTTCACCGCCGTATTCAGCGAGCTTTTATCCTCCACGGAAGGCTCAGCGACCGACATGTTGCCTTCGCAAATCAATGCCCCACCGTAAGCGCGAACGGCAATGCCCTGTTTCTCCAGGAACGCCAGGTCGTTGCGGATTGTCACCGTCGATACGCCGTACAGATGGGACAGATCGTTAACCTGTACGCTTCCCTGCGCCCGCAACCGCTGAATGATCTGCTCCCGCCTTTCACTGGTGCTGGTGATGCGCTTTTCCGCGGATGAATCGGTGCTGCTCATACGAGCTCCTTAATCAATATTCTTTCGTTTCATTTCGTTTTGCCTATTAAGGCCTTTCCTTTACGGGAATGCAAGCCCTGCATAGTGACGATACGCAAGCTGGCACCGCGCTGAAACCTTTCATTATGTTTCTTTTGTGAAACAGATCGGAAAACTATTATCTTTCGTTTTATTTTTATATCACCATGATGCAGGATTAAATGAAACAAAACGAAAGATAAATGTCATTACCATCCGAAATGGAGAGGAAAGTGAAACATCTGACAGAAATGGTGGAACACCATAAACGGGGGAATTCAAACGGGATTTACGCCGTCTGCTCCGCACATCCGCTGGTACTGGAAGCTGCAATTCGTTACGCGCATTCGCATCAGTCGCCGATGTTGATCGAGGCCACCTCCAACCAGGTGGATCAGTTTGGTGGCTATACCGGCATGACGCCCGCTGATTTTCACGGGTTTGTCTGCCAGCTGGCCGAGTCGCTCGGTTTCCCGACGTCACAGCTGATCCTCGGCGGCGATCACCTGGGCCCTAACCGCTGGCAAAACTTGCCTGCGCAACAGGCGATGGCAAATGCCGACGATCTGATCAAAAGCTATGTTTCTGCCGGATTCAAAAAGATCCACCTCGACTGCAGCATGTCCTGCGCGGACGACCCGGTTCCCCTGACCGATGCGATCGTTGCCGCACGCGCCGCACGCCAGGCGAAGATTGCCGAAGCGACCTGTCGCGAGCAGTTTGGTGAATCCGATCTGGTCTACGTTATTGGCACGGAAGTGCCGGTTCCCGGTGGCGCGCACGAGACGCTCACCGAACTTGCCGTCACCACGCCAGACGCGGCCCGCGCCACGCTTGAAGCGCACCGCCACGCGTTCGAAAAGGAAGGCTTAAGCGACATCTGGCCGCGCATTATTGGCCTGGTGGTCCAGCCTGGCGTGGAGTTCGACCATGCGCACGTCTGCGACTATCAGCCGCAGAAAGCCGTTGCCCTGAGCAAAATGGTTGAAGCCTACGACACGCTGGTGTTTGAAGCACACTCCACCGACTACCAGACGCCGCAGGCGCTGCGAAAGCTGGTCAACGATCACTTTGCGATTCTGAAAGTTGGTCCTGCCCTGACCTTCGCCCTGCGCGAAGCGCTGTTCTCGCTGGCAGCTATAGAAGAAGAGCTGCTGCCGGCAAAAGCCAGCTCCGGCCTGCGTCACGTACTGGAAAACGTCATGCTCGACCGCCCGGAATACTGGCAAAGCCATTACCACGGTGACGGCAACGCGCGTCGCCTGGCGCGCGGCTACAGCTACTCTGACCGCGTGCGCTACTACTGGCCGGACAGTCAGATTGACGACGCCTTTGAACGCCTGGTGCGTAACCTGGCAGACGAGCCCATTCCGCTGCCGCTGATCAGCCAGTACCTGCCGTTGCAGTACAGCAAAGTTCGCGAGGGCGCTCTCAAGTCAACGCCACGGGAACTCATCATTGACCACATTCAGGACATACTCCAGCAGTACCACGCCGCCTGCGAAGGCGTAACAACGCAAAACGCATAATAAAAAGAGGAAAGCGCTATGCCAAACATTGTCTTATGCCGCATTGATGAACGCCTGATCCACGGTCAGGTGGGCGTGCAGTGGGTGGGGTTTGCGGGGGCAAACCTGGTACTCGTCGCCAACGATGAGGTGGCTGAAGATCCGGTTCAACAGAACCTGATGGAAATGGTGCTCGCGGAAGGGATCGCCGTGCGTTTCTGGTCGCTGCAAAAAGTGATCGACAACATTCACCGCGCCGCTGACCGCCAGAAAATCCTGCTGGTCTGCAAATCACCCGCCGATTTTCTGAAGCTGGTTGAGGGCGGCGTGCCCATCACCCGTATTAACGTCGGAAACATGCACTACGCCAGTGGCAAACAACAAATTGCCAAAACGGTCTCTGTCGACGCGAACGATATCGCCGCGTTCAACGGCCTGAAAGCGGCCGGTGTGGAATGCTTCGTTCAGGGCGTTCCAACAGAAACTGCTTTGGATCTCTTTAAACTGCTCTGAGGGATTCACAATGGAAATCAGTCTGTTGCAGGCGCTTGGGTTGGGCATACTCGCCTTTATCGCCGGTCTGGATATGTTTAACGGGTTAACACACATGCACCGCCCGGTGGTGCTCGGGCCGCTGGTCGGTCTGATTCTGGGCGACCTGCATACCGGTATTTTGACCGGCGGTACGTTAGAGCTGGTCTGGATGGGGCTGGCCCCGCTCGCCGGTGCCCAGCCGCCTAACGTCATTATCGGCACCATCGTGGGTACCGCATTTGCCATCAGCACCGGGGTGAAGCCAGAAGTTGCCGTTGGCGTCGCCGTCCCGTTTGCCGTCGCGGTACAGATGGGAATCACGTTCCTCTTCTCGGTGATGTCCGGCGTGATGTCACGCTGCGATCGCATGGCGGCCAATGCAGATACTCACGGTATTGAACGGGTTAACTATCTTGCGCTGCTGGCGCTCGGCATCTTCTATTTTCTGTGCGCCTTCCTGCCGATCTACTTCGGTGCGGAACATGCGAAAACCGCCATTGATGTTCTGCCGGCACGGTTAATTGACGGCCTCGGCGTCGCGGGCGGCATCATGCCAGCCATCGGCTTCGCCGTGCTGCTGAAGATCATGATGAAAAACGTCTACATCCCTTACTTCATTATCGGTTTTGTCGCCGCCGCCTGGCTCAAGCTTCCGGTGCTGGCGATTGCGGCCGCCGCGCTGGCCATGGCGCTGATCGACCTGATGCGTAAAACACCTGAGCCGACGGCTCCAGTAGCCCAGAAAGAGGAATTCGAAGATGGCATCTAACCAAACCACCCTGCCGGACGTGTCTGAACGCGAAGAGACGCTGCTGACCGGCGTGAATGAAAATGTCTACGAAGACCAGAGCATCGGTGTCGAGTTAACGAAAAAGGATATTAACCGCGTGGCCTGGCGTTCCATGTTGCTGCAGGCCTCGTTTAACTACGAACGTATGCAGGCCTCCGGCTGGCTGTACGGGTTGCTGCCCGCGTTGAAAAAGATCCACACCAACAAGCGGGACCTGGCGCGGGCAATGAAAGGCCATATGGGCTTCTTTAACACCCACCCGTTCCTGGTGACCTTTGTTATCGGCATCATTCTGGCGATGGAGCGCTCCAAGCAGGATGTGAACAGTATCCAGAGCACCAAAATTGCCGTCGGCGCGCCGCTCGGCGGTATTGGCGATGCCATGTTCTGGCTAACCCTGCTGCCCATCTGCGGTGGTATCGGCGCCAGCCTGGCGCTGCAAGGGTCGATTCTGGGGGCCGTGGTCTTTATCGTGCTGTTTAACGTGGTGCACCTCGGCCTGCGTTTTGGCCTGGCGCACTACGCTTACCGGATGGGCGTGACGGCCATCCCGCTGATTAAAGCCAACACCAAAAAGGTCGGCCACGCGGCGTCTATCGTCGGGATGACGGTGATCGGCGCGCTGGTGGCAACCTACGTCCGCCTCAATACGACGCTTGAAATCAAGGCAGGTGATGCCGTTGTCAAACTGCAGGCCGACGTTATCGACAAGCTGATGCCCGCGTTCCTGCCGCTGGTCTACACCCTGACCATGTTCTGGCTGGTGCGTCGCGGCTGGAGCCCGCTGCGGCTGATTGGTATCACCGTGCTGCTGGGCGTTGTCGGTAAATTCTGTCACTTCCTGTAAAAGCAAAGAGGTTGCGATGTTAGGCATTATTTTGACGGGTCACGGCGGGTTTGCCAGCGGGCTTGAGCAGGCGATGAAGCAGATCCTCGGCGAACAGCCGCAGTTTATCGCCATCGATTTTCCGGAAACGTCCACCACCGCGCGGCTGACCGCTCAGCTTGAGCAGGCGGTGAGCGAACTCGATGCAGAGCACGATATTGTGTTTCTCACCGATTTGCTCGGCGGCACGCCGTTTCGCGTGGCATCGACGCTCGCCATACAACGGCCGGGCAGTGAAGTCATCACCGGCACCAACCTGCAGCTGCTGCTGGAGATGGTGCTGGAGCGCGATGGATTAAGCAGCGAAGCGTTTCGTCTGCAGGCACTGGAGTGCGGGCACCGCGGCCTGACGAGCCTCGTAGACGAGCTGGGACGCTGTCGCGAGGAAGCCCCTGCCGAGGAAGGGATATGAGCCAGCTGCTGCGCGCGAGGCGGGTACTTACCGAACAGGGCTGGCTGGATGACCACCAGCTACGCATTGAAAACGGCGTAATTGCGGTGATTGAGCCTGTCCCGGCGAGCGTGACGACGCGCGATGCGGAACTGCTCTGCCCGGCGTATATCGATACGCACGTCCACGGCGGCGCGGGCGTGGACGTGATGGATGATGCGCCTGACGTGCTGGATATTCTGGCGATGCATAAAGCGCGCGAAGGCGTGGGCGCCTTTTTACCCACAACCGTGACCGCGCCGCTGGAGGCTATCCACGGCGCGCTCGCGCGAATCGCCCGTCGCTGTCAATCGGGCGGCCCCGGGGCGCAGATCCTGGGCAGCTACCTGGAAGGACCGTACTTTACGCCGCAGAACAAAGGGGCGCACCCGCCCGAGTTATTCCGGGAACTGAATATCACGGAGCTGGATGCACTGATCGACGTCTCGCATAACACGTTGCGGGTAGTGGCGCTCGCGCCAGAAAAACCCGGCGCGCTGCAGGCGATCCACCATCTTAAACAGCGCGGTTTACGCGTGATGCTGGGCCACAGCGCTGCCACGTACCGGCAAACACTCGCCGCGTTTGATGCGGGTGCCGACGGGCTGGTTCACTGCTACAACGGCATGACGGGGCTGCACCACAGAGAGCCCGGCATGGTCGGTGCAGGGCTGACGGACAAACGGGCGTGGCTGGAGCTGATTGCCGACGGCCACCACGTCCATCCGGGGGCGATGCGCTTATGCTGTTGCTGCGCGAAGGATCGCGTGGTGCTGATTACCGATGCCATGCAGGCGGCAGGTATGCCGGACGGACGGTACACGCTCTGTGGTGAAGAGGTCTCAATGCAAAACGGCGTGGTTCGAACCGGCTCCGGCGGGCTGGCGGGTAGCACGCTGTCGCTGGATGCCGCGGTCAGGAATATGGTGGAGTATGCGGGCGTAACCGCCGAAGACGCTATCCATATGGCCTCGCTACACCCTACCCGGCTGCTTGGCGTTGACGGTCAGCTTGGATCCTTAGCCCCGGGTAAACGCGCCAATATCATTGCGCTGGACGGGGGTTTGCACCTCCAGCAGATCTGGATTCAGGGCCAGGCTCTCCCCCTTTAGCCCTTTCATTGTGTCTCCTGTTGGCCTTACGGCACCCGATCGTAAGGCCTTTCTTTTTCTTTCCTTAAATTTTCCCTTTCCTTTCACGATCACACTTTTCGTTTTATTTCTTTTCCTCCATTGAAGTTTCGATTTCTTTTCTATAGATTTTATTTAACTGATTAAGTGAACAAGTGAAACGAAACGAAAGATAGCGACACGATTGCCAGCGTCTGATGTGGAATTCACACGACTAAGGACTGAGTTATGCCACAAACTACCACCGCCGCAACCGGCACCTGGACCGAGGAAGAGATCCGCCAGCAGCCTGCCAGCTGGATCCGCTCGCTCAACAATATCGATAGCCTGCGTGCTTCGATCGACAGCTTCCTGACGCCGCTGCTGCGCAAGCACGATCTGCGGATCGTCCTGACCGGCGCGGGCACGTCCGCCTTTATCGGCGATATCGTTTCTCCCTGGCTCGCGAGCTACACCGGGAAAAATATTTCCGCCGTCCCGACCACTGACCTGGTCACAAACCCGATGGACTACTTCAACCCTGCGCATCCGCTGCTGCTGGTTTCGTTTGCCCGCTCCGGCAACAGCCCGGAAAGCGTCGCAGCCGTCGAGCTGGCAAACCAGTTCGTGCCGGAGTGCTACCACCTGTCGATTACCTGCAACGAGGCGGGGAGTCTGTACCAGAACGCCGTCGACAGCGATAACGCCTGTGCCCTGCTGATGCCTGCCGAAACGCACGATCGCGGGTTCGCGATGACCAGCAGCATCACCACCATGATGGCGAGCTGTCTGGCCGTATTCGCCCCTGAGACAATCAACAGTCAAACCTTCCGCGACGTGGCCGATCGCTGTCAGGCGATCCTCACCTCGCTCGGCGATTTCAGCCACGGCGTCTTTGGCAATGAAGCGTGGAAACGCGTCGTCTATCTGGGAAGCGGCGGCCTGCAGGGCGCGGCGCGCGAATCGGCGCTGAAGGTGCTGGAGCTGACGGCGGGCAAGCTGGCGGCGTTTTACGATTCTCCGACGGGCTTCCGTCACGGGCCGAAGTCTCTGGTCGACAACGAAACGCTGGTGGTGGTGTTCATCTCCAGCCATCCGTATACGCGTCAGTACGATCTGGATCTGCTGGCCGAGCTGCGCCGCGATCGCCAGGCTATGCGCGTCGTCGCCATCGCCGCTGAAAACGATCCGGTCATTGAAGCGGGTCCGCACATTCTGCTGCCACCTTCACGTCCGTTTATCGATATGGAACAGGCGTTCTGCTTCCTGATCTATGCCCAGGTCTTTGCACTCACCCAGTCGCTCAGCGTAGGCAATACGCCCGATACGCCATCCGCCAGCGGGACGGTCAACCGCGTGGTGCAGGGCGTTGTTATTCATCCGTGGCAGGCTTAAGAGGATCTGATTATGAGTATTATCTCGACGAAATATCTTCTGCTGGACGCGCAGGCAAAAGGCTACGCCGTTCCGGCGTTCAACATCCACAACGCGGAGACGATCCAGGCGATCCTCGAAGTGTGCAGCGAAATGCGATCGCCGGTGATCCTCGCGGGCACGCCGGGCACCTTTAAGCATATTGCGCTGGAAGAGATCTACGCCCTGTGTAGCGCGTACTCCCACACCTACGACATGCCGCTGGCGCTGCACCTCGATCACCACGAATCGCTGGACGATATTCGCCGCAAGGTCAACGCGGGCGTGCGCAGCGCGATGATCGACGGCAGCCACTATCCGTTTGAACAGAACGTGAAGCTGGTGAAGTCGGTGGTCGATTTCTGCCACCTCAACGACTGCAGCGTCGAAGCCGAGCTGGGCCGCCTGGGCGGCGTGGAAGATGACATGAGCGTGGACGCCGAAAGCGCGTTCCTCACCGATCCGCAGGAGGCGAAACGCTTCGTCGAACTGACCGGCGTCGACAGCCTTGCCGTCGCCATCGGCACCGCGCACGGCCTGTATACCAAACGCCCGAAAATCGACTTCCAGCGGCTGGCGGAAATTCGCGAAGTGGTCACGGTGCCGCTGGTGCTGCACGGCGCGAGCGATGTGCCGGATGAGGATGTGCGTCGCACCATCGAGCTGGGCGTGTGCAAAGTCAACGTGGCCACCGAGCTGAAAATCGCCTTCTCTGACGCGGTGAAAGCCTGGTTTGCCGAAAACCCGCAGGGCAACGATCCGCGCTTCTATATGCGGGTCGGCATGGACGCCATGAAAGAGGTGGTCAGAAGCAAGATCGCCGTTTGCGGCTCGGCAAACCGGCTGCTGCTTCCAGCGGAAGCCTGATCCCATCGCGCATTACGTCAGTACCTAAAAATAACTATAAGCCTCGCAAATATGAAGGCGCGTCCTTAAGCCGGACAGCGCCTTCCATTATCCTAAAAATCCGAGGAGTCCCTACATGACACAGGAAAAGTCGTTTAAATCGAAAGCGTGGGAATTTTTCCAAAGCCTGGGAAAGACCTTTATGTTCCCGGTCTCCCTGCTGGCCTTTATGGGGTTGCTGCTGGGGATCGGTAGCTCCGTCACCAGCCCTTCCACCATTAAAAGCTTTCCCTTTCTGGGCGGCGAGTTAACGCAGCTGACCTTTGGCTTTATCGCCATGGTGGGCGGCTTCGCCTTTACCTATCTGCCGCTGATGTTCGCCATGGCGATCCCGATGGGCCTCGCGAAACGCAACAAGGCCGTGGGCGCTTTTGCCGGGTTCGTTGGCTACATGCTGATGAACATGAGCATCAACTACTACCTGACCGCCACCCACCAGCTTGCCGATGCCGCGACCATGAGACAGGTGGGACAATCGATCGTGCTGGGGATACAGACCCTGGAGATGGGCGTGCTGGGCGGCATCGTGGTGGGGGTGATTACCTATTTCCTGCACGAGCGTTTTCAGGACACGGTCCTCCACGACGCCTTTGCCTTCTTTAGCGGCATCCGTTTTGTACCGATTATCACCGCCCTTACCCTTTCACTGGTCGGGCTGTTCATTCCCCTGCTGTGGGAATACGTGGCGCTGGGGATTGCCGGGATTGGCCATATTATCCAGAGCACCAGCGTTTTTGGCCCCTTCCTTTACGGCGTGGGCGTGCTGCTGCTTAAACCCTTCGGCCTGCACCACATTTTGCTGGCGATGGTGCGCTTCACGCCAGCAGGCGGGATTGAGATGGTCAACGGCCATGAAGTGGCCGGCGCGCTGAATATTTTCTACGCCGAGCTGAAAGCCGGGCTGCCGTTTAGCCCGCACGTTACCGCGTTTCTGTCACAAGGGTTTATGCCGACCTTTATCTTTGGCTTACCTGCCGTGGCCTACGCTATCTACCGCACCGCGCGTCCGGAAAACCGCCCGGTGATTAAGGGGCTGCTGCTTTCCGGCGTGCTGGTGTCCGTCGTTACCGGTATTTCAGAGCCGATTGAGTTCCTGTTCCTGTTTATCGCGCCTGCGCTTTACGCCTTCCATATCGTGATGTCGGGCCTGGCGCTGATGGTGATGGCCCTGCTGGGGGTGACCATCGGCAACACCGACGGTGGGATTCTGGATCTGCTGATCTTTGGCGTGATGCAGGGGATGTCGACCAAATGGTATCTGCTGTTCCCGGTCGGTATCGCCTGGTTTGCTATCTACTTCGTCGTCTTCCGCTGGTACATCCTCAAACACGATATCAAGACGCCTGGACGTGAAGTGGATGCACAGGCTGCACAGCAGGCCGTCGAAGCCAATACCCGCGCGCGTGGAAAATCGAAATACGATCATGGGCTTATCCTGCAGGCGCTCGGTGGCAAAGAGAACATCGAGTCGCTCGACAACTGCATCACCCGCTTGCGTCTGGTGGTGAAAGAGATGGGCCTTATCGATCAGCAGGCGCTGAAAGCCGCGGGCGCCCTGTCGGTGGTGGTGCTGGATGCTCACAGCGTACAGGTGATCATCGGCCCGCAGGTGCAGAGCGTCAAAACCGGCATTGAAGCCTTAATTTAACAGGGGGTCGTTGTGTTTGATTTCGACAAAATCATCGAGCGTAAAAGCGATAAGTGCCGTAAATGGGACCATGCGTTTGTCTGCTCACGCTTTGGTGATGTTCCGGAGGGGTTTATCCCGCTGTGGATCGCAGATATGGATTTCACCTCACCGCCCGCCGTTATTGAAGGCTTCCAGCGTATCGTGGAGCACGGCACCTTTGGCTATACGTGGTGCTTCGACGAATTCTACGACGCGACGATCGCCTTTCAGCGCACGCGTCATCAGGTTGAGGTAGACAGGTCGTGGATCACGCTGACCTACGGCACCGTATCCACCCTGCACTACACGGTTCAGGCGTTCTGCACGGCTGGCGACAGCGTGATGATGAACACCCCGGTCTACGACCCGTTTGCAATGGCGGCACAGCGCCAGGGCGTTAAGGTCCTCGCTAACCCGCTTCGCGTTGAGGAAAACCGCTATCAGCTGGATTTTCATCTGATTGAAGATCAGCTCAAAACCCACCGTCCAAAACTGTGGTTCTTCTGCTCGCCGCATAACCCCTCGGGCCGAATCTGGCGCGCAGATGAGATACGGCAGGTGTCCGATCTCTGTAAGCGCTACGGCACGATTCTGGTGGTCGATGAGGTTCACGCCGAGCACATTCTGGACGGTACATTCGTCAGCTGTCTGACTTCGGGCTGTGCCGCGCAGGACAACCTGATCGTGCTGACGTCGCCAAATAAAGCCTTCAACCTGGGCGGGCTGAAAACGTCTTATTCGATGATCCCGGACGATTCGCTGCGCCAGCGCTTCCGCCAGCAGCTTGAGAAGAACTCGATTACTTCCCCCAATATGTTCGGCGTATGGGGGATTATCCTCGCCTATCAGCACGGTATGCCGTGGCTCGACGCGCTGAACGGGTATCTGCAAGGCAACGCGCGCTACCTTGCGGATGCTATTCAGACCCACTTCCCGGCGTGGAAGATGATGAACCCGGAATCGTCGTATCTGGCCTGGATAGACGTGAGCGCCGACGAGCGCAGCGCCACCCAGTTAACCCAACATTTTGCCCGGCAGGCAGGCGTGGTCATTGAAGACGGCAGCCACTACGTGCAAAACGGCGATAACTACCTGCGGATTAACTTCGGCACCCAGCGCTACTGGCTGGAGCAGTCCATCACCCGAATGCTAAAGCATTACTGATAAGGATCTAAACCCGATGAAAAAAGTGCTCACTCTTTCGCTGCTGGCTCTCTCTGTTTCTCATGGCGCTCTGGCCGCCAACTACGCGCTCAATAACGACAATATTGCCCTTTCGTTTGATGATGCAAACGCAACGGTAGTGGTTAAGGACAATAAGGCTAACCATCCGCTCACGCCGCAGGAGCTGTTCTTTCTGACGCTGCCGGATGAGACAAAAATCCACACCGCTGATTTCACCATCAAGCACGTCGAAAAGCAGGACAACGCAATTGTCATCGACTTTACCCATCCGGACTTTAACGTGACGGTGATGCTAAACCTGGTGAAGGGAAAATACGCCAGCATCGACTACACCATTGCCGCAGTCGGCCAGCCGCGAGACGTGGCGAAAATTACCTTCTTCCCGACCAAAAAACAGTCTCAGGCCCCCTATGTCGACGGAGCGATTAACAGCTCGCCGATCGTTGCTGATTCATTCTTTATTTTGCCGGACAAGCCCATCGTTAACACTTACGCCTATGAAGCGACCACCAATCTCAACGTAGAACTGAAAACGCCGATCCAGCCAGAGTCGCCGGTCAGCTTTACCACCTGGTTCGGCACTTTCCCGGAAATCAGCCAGCTGCGCCGCAGCGTAAACCAGTTTATTGATGCCGTTCGTCCGCGACCGTACAAGCCTTATCTGCACTACAACAGCTGGATGGATATCGGCTTTTTCAATCCGTACACCGAGCAGGATGTGCTGGGGCGGATGGACGAGTGGAATAAGGAGTTTATTACCGGACGCGGCGTGGCGCTGGACGCCTTCCTGCTGGACGACGGCTGGGACGACCTTACCGGGCGCTGGCTATTTGGCCCGGCATTCAGCAACGGTTTTGGCAAGGTTAGGGAAAAAGCCGACAGCCTGCACAGCTCGGTTGGACTGTGGCTCTCACCGTGGGGAGGCTACAACAAGCCGCGCGACGTTCGCGTCTCGCATGCAAAAGAGTATGGATTCGAAACCGTCGACGGGAAGCTGGCGCTGTCAGGGCCGAACTACTTTAAGAACTTCAATGAGCAGATCGTTAAGCTAATCAAAAACGAACACATTACCTCATTCAAGCTGGACGGGATGGGTAATGCCAACGCGCATATCCAGGGCAGCCCGTATGCCTCGGATTTTGACGCCTCCATCGCCCTGCTGCACAACATGCGCAGCGCCAACCCGAATCTGTTTATCAACCTGACGACAGGTACTAACGCCAGCCCGTCCTGGCTGTTCTACGCCGACTCGATCTGGCGCCAGGGCGATGACATCAACCTGTACGGCCCCGGCACGCCGGTGCAGCAGTGGATGACCTACCGCGATGCGGAAACGTACCGCTCCATTGTGCGCAAAGGCCCGCTGTTCCCGCTGAACTCGCTGATGTACCACGGGATCGTCAGCGCGGAAAACGCCTATTACGGGCTGGAGAAAGTGCAAACGGACAGCGATTTTGCCGACCAGGTCTGGAGCTACTTCGCCACCGGCACGCAGTTGCAGGAGCTGTATATCACCCCGTCAATGCTGAACAAGGCGAAGTGGGATACCCTGGCACAGGCGGCGAAGTGGTCGCGGGATAACGCCAGCGTGCTGGTGGATACGCACTGGATTGGTGGTGATCCAACCGCACTGCAGGTTTACGGCTGGGCATCCTGGAGCAAGGACAAAGCGATTCTCGGCTTGCGTAACCCGTCGGATAAGCCGCAAAGCTACTTCCTGGATTTGGCGAAAGATTTCGAAGTCCCGACAGGAAACTCGGCGCAGTTTAGTCTGAAGGCAGTGTATGGCCGTAATTCAACCGTGCCGGAGGCGTACAAAAACGCCGTGGTGATTACGCTGCAGCCGCTGGAAACGCTGGTGTTTGAGGCGATGCCAGGGAAATAAAGCGTGTTCAGCTGGCAGGTTAAGCCATGACCTGCCAGCTCCCCCCTTTCCTTGCCCCGATGCGTTTTAATTTACCTTTTGTTTGCAAAGAATGGAGATATCGTTCCGCGGTGCGGGAAGTCACGCCCAATACAGAGGCCAACATCACTGCAGTCATTTGTGGTTGAACGGTCAGAAGCTCAAGGATAGCGTTTTCCTTTTCCGACAATTCTTCCGACATTTTTTCCGACATGACGGACGACATGGTTATGCCTTCCCGCAAAGCGGCGGCCATATTTTGCAGCATAAATTCCACAAATACCGTGCAATCACTGGCCCGATCGCATTGTCCTAAAATCTGGTAATAGCGCGCTTGCTGGAAGTGAATCAGTGTCTCAACGGGCAGCCATGCAAGCTCTGCACGCCACTGGCTTAATATCAACGTTTGCCACAGCCGCCCCATGCGGCCATTTCCATCCGAAAAGGGATGAATAAACTCAAACTCGTAATGAAATACCGAGCTGGCAATCAGCGGGTGAAGATCGGTTTGCTTAAGCCAGGAAAGAAGATCGTCGATAAGGCGATTCATCTGCGAGGCTGGCGGAGCCATGTGAACTAACTGGTTTCCACGGTATACCCCTACGTCCCCATTTCTGAGCTTTCCGGGATGATCGACCAGACCCATCATCAATAATCGGTGCGCACTGAGTAAGTCATTGAGCTTCCAGGGCTTCCATTCGGGCAATTTCTCATATGCCAGGATAGCGTTGCGTACTTCCTGAATATCTTTTTCAGGAGCAAGTACGCATTTGCCATCCATGATTGCCGTCACCTGCCCTGTCGTCAGCGAGTTATGTTCAATGGCTAGCGAGGCCTGAATGGTTCTAATACGATTCTCTTTACGGAGAAGTGGCGAAGTCCTACCAGAATGTGCCGCCCAATGCCCTAATAGCTCACCAATCTCAACCACCTGATTGAGGATAAAGGGTGTGATGGTGAACGGAGGCTGATAGCGGCTCATTTGACTTACTCCCCCTGCTGCTCCAGCGCATGCTTATACAGCGCATTTTTCTTCACGCCGTGGATCTCCGCCGCTAATGCCGCCGCTTTCTTCAGCGGCAGTTCCGCCTGCAGCAATGCCAGCGTACGCAGCGCGTCGGCAGGAAGCGCGTCTTCTTCCGCCTTGTGCCCTTCGACAATCAGCACCATTTCGCCCTTGCGGCGGTTTTCATCTTCCTTCACCCACGCCAGCAGTTCACCCACCGGCGCGCCGTGGATCGTTTCCCAGGTTTTGGTCAGCTCGCGCGCCAGCACCACGTAGCGGGCTTCTCCCCAGACGGTCACCATATCTTCCAGGCTCTCCAGCAGGCGGTGCGTGGATTCGTAGAAAATCAGGGTGCGCGGCTCCGCTTCCAGATCTTTTAACACGTCGCGACGGCCTTTGGATTTGGCTGGCAGGAAGCCTTCATAGCAGAAACGGTCAGACGGCAGACCTGCGGCGCTCAGCGCAGCAATGGCAGCGCATGGACCCGGCAGGGGCACAACGCGAATACCAGCTTCGCGACAGGTACGCACCAGGTGATAGCCAGGATCGTTAATCAACGGCGTACCGGCGTCGGAGACCAGGGCGATGTTCTGCCCCTCTTTCAGCTTCGCCACCAGCGTTTCGGCTTTTTGTTGCTCATTGTGATCGTGCAGAGCGAACAAACGGGCGTTAATCGCGAAATGTTGCAGCAGTAAGCCGGTGTGGCGGGTATCTTCAGCAGCAATTAAATCAACAGCTTGCAGTACGGTGAGCGCACGTTGGGTAATATCAGACAAATTCCCGATAGGAGTAGGTACAATATAAAGCTGGCCTTGAGAATTATCTGCCGTTTCGTGTTGTTTCATTGTTTCGTCCGTATTGCCGATTTAATATTGAGCATTGCGTAAAAAAAATCACTGGATACAGTATGGTACCGTTAACGTTTCTTCGAAAAAAAGCCACGCGCAGCGTGCCGCTTCTGCTGGCAGCCCTGATCTTTGCAGGCTGTGGCACCCAGGCACCTGACCAGAGCACCGCCCATCTCCAGGGTTCTGCTCAGGCTGATTCTGGCTTTTATCTGCAACAAATGTCGCAGAGTTCAAATGATACCAAGACCAACTGGCAATTACTCGCCATTCGTGCACTGCTGAAAGAGGGTAAAACCCAGCGGGCAGCCGAGCTGTTTAACCAGTTGCCAAAAGATCTTAACGACGCCCAGCGTCGTGAGCAGAGCCTGCTCTCTGCCGAGCTGAAAGTCGCGCTGAAAGATTACGCCGCCGCGAAGAAGATCCTCGGGGATATTGACGTGAGCGCGCTGGATAAAAATCAGCAGGCGCGCTTCTGGCAGGCGGGCATTACCGCTGAGCAGGGACGCCCTTCGCTGACCTTGCTCCGCGCGCTCGTCGCGCAAGAGCCACTGCTTGGCGGTGCCGATAAGCAGAAAAATATCGATGCCACCTGGCAAGCGCTGGCTTCGATGACGCAGGAACAGGCGCAGGCGCTGGTCATCAACGCCGATGAAAACGTCCTGCAGGGCTGGCTGGATCTGCAGCAGATGTGGTTTAACAACCGCAGCGATCCAAAGATGCTGAAAGCCGGTATTACGGACTGGCAGACGCGCTACCCGCAAAACCCGGGCGCGAAAATGCTGCCAACCCAGCTAGTGAACGTGCAGAACTTTAAGCCTGCGTCTACCAGCAAAATCGCTCTGCTGCTGCCGCTCAACGGCCAGGCGGCGGTGTTTGGCCGCACCATTCAGCAGGGCTTTGAAGCGGCGAAAAATGGCACGACGTCGGTAACCGGCAGCGCGGTTCCCGCGCAGGCGGCCCAGGCGGCTAACGTGAATGATGTTGTCAGCCCATCAGCAGCAGAGACCAGCGACCTGACCTCGGCGCAAGCGCCGGCGCAGGGCACGATGCAAAACCCTGTAACGGCTCCGACGCCGCCGCCAGCTACAGCGGCACCGGCTACTACAGCACCTGCGACCCAGGCTCCGGCCGAGACGCAAGCGGCACCTGCACCTGTCACAACAGCAGAGCAACCTCAACAGCAGCCTGCGCAACCCGCGGCCCAACCTGCCGCGCAGCCGCAGGCCGTGGCAACCACCAGCGCCAATCCGGGCGCTGAGTTGAAAATCTACGACACCAGTTCGCAGCCGCTTGATCAGGTGCTGGCGCAGGTTCAACAGGACGGGGCGAGCATCGTTGTCGGTCCGCTGCTGAAAAACAACGTGGAAGAGCTGATGAAGAGCAATACCACGCTGAACGTGCTGGCGCTCAACCAGCCGGAGCAGGTTCAGAACCGGGCCAATATTTGCTACTTCGCGCTCTCTCCTGAAGATGAAGCCCGCGATGCGGCGCGTCATATTCACGAGCAGGGTAAGCAGGCTCCGCTGCTGCTCATCCCACGCAGCGCGCTGGGCGATCGCGTGGCCAATGCCTTTGCCGATGAGTGGCAGAAGCTCGGCGGCGGCGTGGTGCTGCAGCAGAAATTCGGTTCCGTCTCTGAACTGCGCGCGGGCGTAAACGGTGGAGCGGGTATCGCGCTTAACGGTAGCCCGGTCACCGCGAGCCTGCCACAGCAGCAGGGCGTGACGATTGGCGGCCTGACGATCCCTGCCCCACCTACCGACGCGCAGATCAGCGGTGGCGGTAAAGTGGATGCGGCTTATATCGTTGCCACGCCGCAGGAGATCGCCTTTATCAAACCGATGATTGCGATGCGTAACGGCAGCCAGAGCGGCGCAACGCTCTACGCCAGCTCCCGCAGCGCGCAGGGCACCGCAGGCCCGGATTTCCGTCTGGAAATGGACGGTCTGCAGTACAGCGAAATCCCGATGCTGGCAGGCAGCAACCCGGCGCTGATGCAGCAGGCGCTGAGTACCGTACGTAACGATTATTCGCTGGCCCGTCTGTATGCGATGGGTGTCGATGCATGGGCGCTGGCGAACCACTTTACCCAGATGCGTCAGGTGCCGGGCTTTGAGCTTAACGGCAACACCGGCGATCTGACCGCCACTCAGGACTGCGTGATCAACAGGAAGTTATCATGGCTCAAATACCAGCAGGGGCAGATCGTCCCGGCCAGTTAAGCCGCAAACAGACCGGCGATGCGTGGGAGTTAAGGGCGCGTCGCTGGCTTGAAGGCAAAGGACTGCGCTTTATCGCCGCTAACGTCCGCGGGCGCGGCGGCGAAATTGATCTGATCATGAAAGACGGTCAGGTCATCGTGTTTGTAGAAGTGCGCTTTCGACAGTCCTCCCGTTTTGGCGGTGCTGCCGCCAGCGTGACGCTCGCCAAACAACATAAATTATTACAGACTGCCCACTTGTGGCTTGCCCGCCATAATGGGAGTTTTGATACTGTGGATTGCCGGTTCGATGTGATAGCCTTCACCGGAAATGAGATCGAATGGCTTAAAAACGCTTTTGGCGAAGACGCATAATTAAGATTTAAAAGGGATAACGTGCTCGAAAGAATTAAAGTGTGCTTCACAGAAAGCATCCAGACTCAGATTGCCGCGGCGGAAGCCCTTCCGGATGCTATCTCGCGTGCCGCAATGACGCTGGTGCAATCCCTGCTTAATGGCAACAAAATCCTCTGTTGTGGCAACGGCACGTCAGCCGCCAACGCACAGCATTTTGCTGCCAGCATGATCAATCGCTTTGAAACAGAACGCCCGAGTTTACCCGCCATTGCACTTAATACCGATAATGTGGTCTTAACGGCGATTGCTAACGATCGTCTGCATGAAGAAATTTACGCAAAGCAGGTGCGAGCCCTGGGTCATGCCGGAGATGTGCTGCTGGCCATCTCCACGCGCGGCAATAGCCGGGATATTGTCAAAGCCGTTGAAGCCGCCGTCACCCGCGACATGACCATCGTGGCCTTAACCGGCTATGACGGGGGTGAGCTGGCGGGTCTGCTTGGGCCGCAGGATGTGGAAATCCGCATTCCGTCTCACCGGAGCGCGCGTATTCAGGAAATGCATATGCTCACGGTGAACTGCTTATGTGACTTGATCGATAACACGCTTTTCCCTCACCAGGATGATTAAGGAGTTCTTATGAAGGCTTTATCGACCCTCGCAGTCCTTATGTCTGCATTACTGCTTCAGGGATGTATCGCTGCGGCCGTTGTGGGTACCGCCGCAGTAGGCACCAAAGCGGCAACCGATCCGCGCTCTGTGGGAACACAGGTGGATGACGGTACGCTGGAGCTGCGCGTCAACAGTGCGCTGTCGAAAGACGAAAAGATCAAGAAAGAGGCGCGTATTAACGTGACGGCTTACCAGGGCAAAGTGCTGCTGGCAGGCCAGGCGCCGAATATGGAACTCGCCTCTCGTGCGAAACAAATCGCAATGGGTGTTGAAGGAACCACAGAGGTGTTTAACGAAGTGCGTCAGGGCAAGCCAATTGGTTTAGGTGATGCCTCTTCCGATACCTGGATCACCACCAAAGTGCGTTCCCAGCTGCTGGGCTCGGACCAGGTGAAATCCTCCAACGTGAAAGTGACGACGGAAAACGGCGAAGTGTTCCTGCTGGGTCTGGTGACCGACCGTGAAGGGAAAGCGGCGGCCGATATCGCCAGCCGGGTGAGCGGCGTGAAGCACGTCACCACCGCGTTTACTTACATTAAATAAAAAAAATCCCCTCACTTGAGGGGATTTTTTTGTAGGCCCGGTAAGCGTAGCGCCACCGGGCGTTTTTCACAGAAGCGCAATACTTCCCACCATCACCCCGCTCAACGCCACCAGCCCCGCGGTCAGCCAGAGCGCTTTCGCCGGGAATGACTTACGCAGCATAATCAGCGACGGCAGGCTGATCGCCGGCAGCGTAATCAGCAGCGCCAGCGCCGGCGCGGTGCCCATGCCGGCCAGCATCATGGTCTGAACAATCGGGATCTCCGCCGCCGTTGGGATCACAAACAGGCAGCCTGCAACGGCCATCGCAATGACCCACATCAGCGTGTTGTCGATAGCGCCATCCGCATGCGGGAAGAGCCAGACGCGCGCCGCTCCCAGAACCAGTACCGCCAGGATATAGACCGGGATGGTGCTCCAGAAAAGTTGCCATAGCGCCCTGCCCCAGCGCGCAAAGAAGCCCCCCTGCGGCTCGCTGACGTCCAGCTCAACGGCTGCGGGTTCTTCAGCAGTATCCTTCACCAGTTTTTGCACCAGCGTCGCCACCACCAGCACGGTCAGCAGCCCGGCGACCAGACGGATGAACGCGAAATGCCAGCCCAGCACAAAGCCCATAAACACCAGCGTCGCCGGATTGAGCAGCGGGTTGCCCATCCAGAACGCCAGCGCGCCGCCCATCGACACGCGCTGGCGGCGCATCCCTGCCGCCACAGGCGCGGCACAGCAGGAGCACATCATGCCCGGCAGGGAGAAAATCGTCCCCAGAAGCGTGCCCTGAAAGCGCGGCTGTCCGAGGGTTTTCACCAGCCAGTTACGCGGGATCAGCACCTGAATCAGCGACCCCAGAATGACGCCTAAAACGGCGGCTTTCCAGACGGCAAGGAAGTAGACCATGGCATAGTCCCACGCCGCCTGCAGCGGGCTGGACTCAGCCTGAGCGAGAATAGATTTACCGATGCTGTGCGTTTCAGCGGCGGTGAAGGCTTTGCCGTAGTACGGCTGCCATTTCACGTACCAGAGGCCAACAATGACCACGAGAAAGAAGAGTGCGGGCTTCCACCATTGAACAGGTGTTGCCGCCTGAGATGAAGACTGACCAGTCATAGCATTCCCCGGAGAGTATTAGGTTATTAGCCGGGGGAGTTTACGCCTCGCCCTGCGCGATTTCACGCAGTTTTGCCGAAGGGATAATGTTTACGCCCGCTTTCGACGGGGCCAGTCCCTCTTTTAACATCGCCCGCGCGACGTCCCGTGCCTCGATGGCCTTCCAGTTGCCGGGAAGGATGCGAAACAGCGGGGCCAGGATCGACTCGTTAAAGCGGCGTTCGTCCCGGTGGCCGATCAGCATCGAAGGGCGCACAATCGTCAGTTGCTCCCATTTCTGCGCAATCAGCGCATCCTCCATCTTGCCCTTCACCTTGTTGTAGAAGAAAGGCGATCCGGCATTAGCGCCCAGCGCGCTGACCACCAGAAAATGTTTGGCCCCCAGCTTTTTCGCCGTAAGCGCGGTGTCCACCACCAGCGTATAGTCAGCGTGGATAAATGCCTCTTTGCTGCCCGCCTCCCGTCGCGTGGTGCCCAGACAGCAAAAGGCGATATCAATAGGATCCTGGACCTGCGCCAGTGCGTCCGTCAGCTGAGGATCGTGCGGATTAAAGACGCCAGATAAATCTGCCAGCGGTCGACGCGTCGGGGCGGCGATATAGTTCACGCGGCGATCCTGAATCAGCAGCCGCAGCAGATGATCGCCCACTAACCCGGTAGCCCCGGTAATCAATACCTGACTCATCGTATCCCCTTTACAGAATTGTCCGTTTGCGAACTCAGCGTCGTCGACCACACTTAGAAGTCTGTTACAGGTAAGTATTTACCACAAGCGGAGAAAAATCAGTCTGAAGCCAAAACAACGGAGGAAGCATGGGCAAGAAAATCGCAGTCTTGATTACCGACGAGTTTGAAGATTCAGAATTCACCTCTCCTGCAGAGGCGTTCCGCAAGGCGGGACATGAGGTCATCACCATTGAGAAAGAGGCGGGCAAAACGGTGACAGGCCATAAGGGCGAGGCGACCGTAACCATTGATGAGACTATCGATAACGTTAGCCCCTCAGATTTCGACGCCCTGCTGTTACCCGGTGGCCATTCCCCGGATTCCCTGCGCGGGGACGAGCGCTTCGTGACCTTTACCCGGGACTTTGTCTCTACCGGCAAACCGGTCTTTGCCATCTGTCACGGTCCGCAGCTGCTTATCAGCGCAGAAGTGGTCCGCGGGCGTAAGCTTACCGCCGTGAAACCGATCGTTATCGATCTGAAAAATGCGGGCGCCGAGTTTTACGATCAGGAAGTGGTCAACGACAAAGATCAGCTGATCACCAGCCGTACCCCGGACGATCTCCCGGCGTTTAACCGCGAAGCGCTACGCCTGCTCGGCGCGTAACCAGTGCAGCTTCTTGCCAAAGCCCAGGGTGTTGTCGGTAAATTTCAGCTCATCGAGGCGGATTTCCCACACCGGGGCTTTTAGCGCAGCGGCAACGGGAAAGCGGCGCGTGTAGAGCTTACGGCGCGCGTCGCTCTCTTCGCCGTCCAGACGACGGATCTCCCCTTTGAACTGCACGCCGCGGATCAGTGCGACCGTTTTCGGCTGGCCATTTACCGTCCCCGCGACCTTTGCCTGCAGGCCGGTCATCTGCGCATGACGCGTTTTGTCTTCGCTCATGACATAAAACGCGACGCGCTCCGGATCATAGTAGTAAAACGCGTTTGCGCACCACATCTCCCCCTCGTCATAGACGCACCAGGTGACAACATGCTGCTTCGCCAGCCAGCGGTTAATGGCGGCCAGTGTTTCCATTTTCGTTCTCTCTCATGCTATGGTGCGTTCACCTTAACATACTGAATCTGTTTACCGTGTGCTGGTTTCTCTATCTTGTCCGAACCGCTGATAACGCACTCTACACCGGGATCACCACCGATGTGGCGCGGCGTTTTTTACAACATCAAACGGGGAAAGGGGCAAAAGCACTGCGAGGGAAAGGGGAATTACAGCTCGCCTTTTCGGCGCCCGTCGGTGACCGATCGCTGGCGCTCAGGCTGGAATACCGCATCAAACAGCTGACGAAGCGCCAGAAAGAGCGCCTCGTGACCGGAGACGGCTCCTTTGAGGCGCTACGCGAGAGCCTGATTAAAAGCGATTGAAATGGTCGTGGTACTCGACCAGGCCATTGACGCCGTTCAGCGCGTCGTCCGCCAGACGGTGCACCTGGAAAGCGGATTCCGTACCCGGCCAGCGGCAGCGCAGATCGTAATGCGCGGCCTGCTCAAAGCCTAAACGGCCATAGAACGCCGGATCGCCCAGCGTGACAACGGCCGCATAACCGAACTCATTGAGCGAATCCAGGCCTTCATAGACCAGCTGGCGTGCCAGCCCCAGCCCGCGATAGCTTTCATCTACCGCCAGCGGTGCCATGCCTACCCACTGCAGCTCTTCGCCCTGAACGATGACCGGACTGAAGGCAACATAGCCCACCACCTGACCTTCGTCATCGGTGGCAACCAGCCCCAGCGTAATCAGGCCGTCTTCGCGAAGGTCGTGGACCAGTTGGGCTTCGGCATCGCTCGCAAAGGCGCGGCGTAACAACGCATCGATCCCCGGCGCATCAATCCCAATTTCGACTCGAATCAGCATGGCTCACCTACTGAAGTGTGTTTACCGTCCGGCGGGGTTTTCAGCCCGGCCTCAACGAAATCTGCCATTTGCATTAACATCACGCGCAGCGCTTTCGGCATCTGCTCCAGCTCAATGGCATCCATTAAATTCTTCACGTACAGACCGAGCTCCGTGTCGCCTTCAATCACCAGACGGCGCTGGAAGAAGAGCGTATCCGGATCCTGCTTACGCGCGGCGATCATCAGCAGATCGCTGGCGTTGGCGCTAAAGCTCACATCCGCCTCGGCGGTTTCGCGGACGATCAGCTGGTCATTCTCAACGGAGGTAAACCAGCGCAGCCCGATATCACGCACCTCAATGCTCAACCAGCGCCCTTCCAGGAATTCCAGCTCGCCATCCTGCAGCGCCTGGCGGAACTGCCAGCTCAGGACCTGCTCCAGCACCTGACGTTTAAGCGCGAACGGCGCCAGCTTTACCGGCACGCTCAGCATTGATGGACCAAATTGTACGAGACGTGAACGCAGTTTATCCAGCACGAGCTTTACTCCCTGATATCTATAGTCCTGCTATTTTGCCATATCCGAAGCGCAACATAGCGGCGTAAATCAACAAACCGTCGTCCGCCGTACCTCATTATTGGTGTCATCAATACGCCATTAGCTGCCTTAAATCAAAAATTGTCGCCTATGGGTTAATTAAAATCCCAGCTCGTTAACAATTTTGCGATCGACTACATCAGGATAAATTATGGAGCTGCTCTGCCCTGCCGGAAATCTTCCGGCGCTTAAGGCGGCCATCGAAAATGGGGCCGATGCGGTCTATATCGGGCTAAAAGATGACACCAACGCCCGCCATTTTGCTGGCCTCAACTTTACGGAGAAAAAGCTTCAGGAAGCCGTTAACTTCGTTCACCAGCACCGCCGCAAATTGCATATCGCCATCAATACCTTTGCTCATCCTGACGGCTACGCCCGCTGGCAGCGCGCGGTGGATATGGCGGCACAGCTGGGTGCCGATGCGCTGATCCTGGCCGACCTCGCCATGCTTGAGTATGCGGCAGAACGCTATCCCCATATTGAGCGCCACGTCTCTGTTCAGGCATCTGCCACCAACGAAGAAGCTGTGCGTTTTTACCATCAACACTTTGACGTGGCTCGCGTGGTGCTGCCGCGCGTGCTCTCTATTCATCAGGTTAAGCAACTCGCGCGCGTCACGCCAGTGCCGCTGGAAGTTTTTGCCTTTGGCAGCCTGTGCATCATGGCCGAAGGCCGTTGCTATCTTTCCTCTTATTTAACCGGTGAATCGCCGAATACCGTCGGGGCCTGCTCCCCTGCCCGCTTTGTCCGCTGGCAGCAGACCCCTCAGGGGCTGGAATCCCGCCTGAATGAGGTGCTGATTGACCGCTATCAGGACGGTGAAAACGCCGGTTATCCCACCCTGTGTAAAGGCCGCTATCTGGTCGACGGCGAGCGCTACCACGCGCTGGAGGAGCCGACCAGCCTCAACACGCTGGAGCTGCTGCCGGAACTGCTGGCGGCCAATATTGCCTCGGTGAAAATCGAAGGTCGTCAGCGCAGCCCGGCCTATGTGAGCCAGGTGGCGAAAGTGTGGCGTCAGGCCATCGACCGCTGCATGGCGGACCCGCAGAACTATGCTCCGCAGCAGGCCTGGATGGACACGCTCGGATCGATGTCCGAAGGCACGCAAACCACGCTTGGCGCGTATCACCGTAAATGGCAGTGAGATAACCATGAAATATTCATTAGGACCGGTGCTCTACTACTGGCCAAAAGAGACGCTGGAAGATTTTTACCAACAGGCCGCCACCAGCAGCGCCGATGTGATTTACCTCGGCGAAGCGGTGTGCAGCAAGCGCCGCGCCACTAAAGTGGGCGATTGGCTGGATATGGCGAAAAGCCTGGCCGGCAGCGGCAAGCAGGTGGTGCTCTCGACGCTTGCGCTGGTGCAGGCCTCTTCTGAAGTGGGCGAGCTGAAACGCTACGTAGAGAACGGCGAGTTCCTGCTGGAAGCGAGCGATCTCGGCGTGGTGAATATGTGCGCCGAACGCAAGCTACCGTTTGTCGCGGGCCATGCTCTGAACTGCTATAACGCCGTGACCCTGCGCCTGCTGCTCAAACAGGGGATGACGCGCTGGTGCATGCCGGTGGAGCTCTCCCGCGACTGGCTGGCTAACCTGCTGAACCAGTGCGACGAGCTGGGCATTCGCAATCAGTTTGAAGTGGAAGTGCTGAGCTACGGGCATCTGCCGCTGGCCTATTCTGCCCGCTGCTTTACCGCGCGCTCGGAAGACCGTCCGAAAGACGAGTGCGAAACCTGCTGCATTAAGTACCCAAACGGGCGCAGCATGCTGTCGCAGGAGAACCAGCAGGTGTTTGTTCTCAACGGTATTCAGACCATGAGCGGCTATGTCTATAACCTCGGCAACGAGCTGGCGTCGATGGACGGGCTGGTAGATATGGTGCGCCTGTCGCCGCTGGATACCGGCGTGTTTGCGATGCTGGATGCCTTCCGCGCCAACGAAAACGGCGCCGCTCCGCTGCCGCTGACGGCAAACAGCGACTGCAACGGCTACTGGAAGCGTCTGGCCGGGCTGGAATTGCAGGCGTAAAAAAGGCTCACTTTGTTAACAACGGTTATCATTTTTTAATGCAGTATTAAAGATTGACCGTCGACAAAGTGAGCTGGTATGACTGACAAAACTATTCCGTTTTCGGTGCTGGATCTGGCGCCGATCCCACAAGGCTCCTCGGCAAGAGAAGCCTTTTCGCACTCCCTCGATCTCGCTCAGTTGGCCGAAAAACGTGGCTATCACCGCTACTGGCTGGCCGAGCACCACAACATGGTGGGCATTGCCAGCGCCGCCACCTCGGTACTGATTGGTTATCTGGCGGCAAATACCACCACTCTGCACCTGGGCTCCGGCGGCGTGATGCTGCCGAACCACGCCCCGCTGGTGATCGCCGAGCAGTTCGGCACGCTGAATACCCTCTATCCGGGCCGTATCGATTTGGGGCTTGGCCGTGCGCCTGGCAGCGACCAGCCAACGATGCGCGCCCTACGTCGCCATATGAGCGGCGATATCGATAACTTCCCGCGCGACGTGGCAGAGCTGGTGGACTGGTTCGACGCGCGCGATCCGAACCCGCACGTGCGCCCGGTACCGGGTTACGGCGAGAAGATCCCGGTATGGCTGTTGGGATCAAGCCTCTACAGCGCACAGCTGGCCGCCCAGCTGGGGCTGCCGTTTGCGTTTGCCTCGCACTTCGCGCCGGATATGCTGCATCAGGCGCTGCATCTTTACCGCACGCACTTCAAACCGTCCGCGCGTCTGGAGAAACCGTACGCGATGGTGTGCATCAACATCATTGCCGCCGACAGCAATCGCGACGCGGAATTCCTGTTCACCTCTATGCAGCAGGCGTTTGTGAAGCTGCGCCGCGGTGAGACGGGCCAGCTTCCGCCGCCGGTGGAGAATATGCATCAGCTGTGGTCAGCGTCAGAGCAGTATGGCGTTCAGCAGGCGCTGAGCATGTCGCTGGTAGGCGATAAAGCGAAAGTGCGTCACGGGCTGGAGGCGGTGCTGCGCGAAACGCAGGCGGATGAAATTATGGTTAACGGCCAGATTTTCGATCACCAGGCGCGATTGCATTCGTTTGAGCTGGCGATGCAGGTGAAAGAGGAGCTGGTGGGGTAGTTTTTTGCCGGATGGCGGCTTCGCCTTATCCGGCCTACGCGATCCCTGTAGGCCCGGTAAGCGCAGCGCCACCGGGCTTTCTGTTTATTGATACACAGGCAGCAGGTTAAAACTCGACAGCACGTGGACCAGCGCATTGCCAGCACCGAACACCAGAATCAGCGCAATCATCGGCTTACCGCCCCAGACGCGGAATTTCGGGCTGCCGAAGCGTTTACGTGATTTACGCGCCAGCAGTGCGGGCACTATTGCCGCCCAGATGGTGGCCGCCAGTCCGGCATAGCCGATGGCGTACAGGAAGCCGTTCGGCCACAGCAGGCCACCCACAATCGGCGGCAGGAAGGTCAGCAGCGCGGTTTTGTAACGCCCTATCGCAGAATCATCAAAGCCAAACAGATCCGCCAGGTAGTCAAACAGGCCCAGGGTTACGCCGAGGAAAGAGCTCGCCACCGCAAAGTTAGAGAAAATAACCAGCAGCAAATCCAGGCTGCGGCTGTTCAGCACGCCGCTCAGGGCCTGCACCAGCACGTCGATGTTACCGCCCTTCTGGGCAATGCCGATAAACTCCGGGCGCGGGATGTTGCCCATCGTCCCGAGCAGCCAGATGACGTACAGCCCCAGCGCCAGCAGCGTGCCGTAGACCAGACACTTCACAATGGTGCGCGGATCTTTGCCGTAGTACTTCATCAGGCTCGGCACGTTGCCGTGGTAGCCGAACGACGCCAGACAGAACGGTAGCGTCATCAGCAGATACGGCGTATAGGAGGTATTCACTTCGGCAACGTTAAACAGCGTGGCGGGCGTCACGTGCCCCAGCAGGCTGCCGAAGGTCAGGAAGAAGGTGATGACCTTCGCGCCCAGTACGATTGCCGTCATCCGGCTTACCGCTTTGGTACTCATCCAGACGATAAACGCCACGCCCAGCGCAAAGCACAGCCCGGCCAAACGCGCCGGAACGTTCAGCGACATCTCAGAGAAGGTGTGATGCAGAATCGAACCGCTCGCCGAGATATACGCGTAGGTCAGGATATAGAGCACAAAGGCGATGGACAGCCCGTTAACCAGGTTCCAGCCTTTGCCCAGCAGATCTTTGGTGATGGTGTCGAAGCTGGAGCCAATGCGGTAGTTCAGGTTTGCTTCGAGGATCATCAGCCCGGAATGGAGCATACAGAACCAGGTAAAGACCAGCGCAGCCAGCGACCAGAAGAACCACGCACCGGACATGACCACGGGCAGGGAGAACATCCCGGCACCTATAATGGTTCCGCCGATGATCACCACGCCGCCAAGCAGCGAAGGTGACGTTTGGGTGGTGGTTAGTGTCGCCATACAGCCTTTTCTCCAGTCAATCATGCGGTTCTGCATTTTAATGTGACGCACTGTACCAGTACAAGAGTACAAAGGGAATAAAAAAAGCCCCGATAGCATATATCGGGGCTGTATATTTTACTTTACGTCAGAAGCGTAAGGCTTACGCGTCACCGAAACGACGACGGCTGGTACCTTCTTCACGACGCGGGCCACGGTTTTCGCGGCGCTCGCCGGAGAAACGACGACCTTCACCACCGCGACCTTCGCTGCGGCCGCCTTCACGACGCTCGCCGCCGAAGCTGCGACCACCGCCACGACGTTCGCCGCCACGGTCAGGACGTGGCTGTGCATCGCCCAGCAGCTGCATGTTCATCGGCTTGTTCAGGATGCGGGTACGCGTAAAGTGCTGCAGCACTTCGCCCGGCATGCCTTTTGGCAGCTCGATGGTAGAGTGGGATGCGAACAGCTTGATGTTACCGATGTAACGGCTGCTGATGTCGCCTTCGTTAGCGATCGCGCCAACGATGTGACGAACTTCAACGCCATCGTCACGGCCCACTTCAATGCGGTACAGCTCCATATCACCTGCGTCGCGACGTTCACGACGTGGACGGTCTTCACCACCACGCTCTGGACGGTCACCACGTGGGCCACGATCGTTACGGTCGCCACGACGTTCGAAACGATCGTCACGGTCGCGGAATTCACGCTTAGGACGCATCGGCGCATCTGGTGGCACGATCAGGCTACGTTCACCCTGAGCCATTTTCAGCAGTGCTGCAGCCAGGGTTTCCATATCCAGCTCTTCGCCTTCAGCAACAGGCTGAATCTGCGACAGCAGCGCGCGGTACTGATCCAGATCGCTGCTTTCCAGCTGCTGCTGTACTTTGGCGGCGAATTTTTCCAGACGGCGTTTGCCCAGCAGCTCTGCGTTTGGCAGGTCCGCTTCTGGAATAGTCAGCTTCATGGTACGTTCGATGTTACGCAGCAGACGACGCTCGCGGTTCTCAACGAACAGCAGTGCACGGCCAGCACGACCCGCACGACCGGTACGGCCGATACGGTGAACGTAAGACTCGGAATCCATCGGGATGTCGTAGTTAACAACCAGGCTGATACGCTCAACGTCCAGACCACGTGCTGCCACGTCGGTGGCAATCAGGATATCCAGACGACCGTCTTTCAGACGCTCCAGAGTCTGCTCACGCAGGGCCTGGTTCATGTCACCGTTCAGCGCTGCGCTGTTGTAGCCGCTACGCTCCAGGGCTTCAGCCACTTCCAGGGTCGCGTTTTTGGTACGAACGAAGATAATCGCCGCATCAAAATCTTCCGCTTCCAGGAAACGTACCAGCGCTTCGTTTTTACGCATGCCGTACACAGACCAGTAGCTCTGGCTGATATCCGGGCGAGTGGTTACGCTGGACTGAATACGCACTTCCTGCGGCTCTTTCATGAAGCGGCGGGTAATGCGACGGATAGCTTCCGGCATGGTTGCAGAGAACAGCGCGGTCTGATGACCGTCCGGGATCTGCGCCATGATGGTTTCAACGTCTTCGATGAAGCCCATACGCAGCATTTCATCTGCTTCATCCAGTACCAGACCGCTCAGTTTAGAGAGGTCCAGGGTACCGCGCTTCAGGTGATCCAGCAGACGGCCCGGCGTACCGACAACAATCTGTGGGCCCTGGCGCAGGGCGCGTAACTGCACGTCATAACGCTGGCCGCCGTACAGGGCAACCACGTTTACGCCGCGCATATGTTTAGAGAATTCCGTCATGGCTTCTGCAACCTGAACAGCCAGTTCACGGGTTGGAGCCAGAACGAGGATCTGCGGTGCACGCTGGTCCGGATCAATGTTGTTCAGCAGCGGCAGCGAGAATGCTGCAGTTTTACCGCTACCAGTCTGGGCCATGCCCAGCACGTCACGACCAGAAAGCAGGTGTGGGATACACTCAGCCTGGATCGGAGATGGTTTTTCGTAACCCAGATCGTTAAGGGCTTCAAGGATAGGAGCCTTCAGGCCCAGATCTGCAAAAGTGGTTTCGAATTCAGCCATGTAGTACGAGTGCCTCAATGTCAATGGCGGCCAGTCTACTTAGCTCATCGTGAAAATGATTAGCAATTTTCATTGAAAAGTGTGAACCGGCTCAAAGTAGGTGTATTGACGAACAACAACGCCCTCACCAGTTAAGGTGATGGCAATCAAAAGATTACGGGCTGATGTTTATGTCGTCAGCTATTGCTGGTCCGATTCTGCCAGGTCGTCATGCTCCTGGCCCAAGAGCGATAATTCCAACAATGCATAACGGTGCTCAACGAAGTTGTGTACGTTGTTAGCAACCGCTAATTTGAACAGTGCCGTAGCGCTGTCCATATCCCCCAGACTTAGGTAGTACTTACCTAAATAGAAGTTGGTTTCACTGAGATGCTCAGCGAGCGAGGTGTTATCCGTTGCGTCCGCCTTGAGGCGTTCCATCAGCGTTGCTTCGCTAATGTTGCCCAGGTAGAACTCGACAATGTTCCATCCCCACTGTTCCTTGTCCGATTTATCGAAGCGCTGTTTCAGTGCTTCTTTTGCCTGCTTCTCATCGAGCTTCCGCTCAACGATGTAAAGCCACAGGCTACGGAAAGGATCATTAGGATCGTCTTGATAAAACGCCAGCAGATCATCTTGCGCTAACTTATCACGACCGCCGTAATACAATGCGATACCGCGATTCAAGTGCGCGTAGTTGTAAGTTGGATCAAGCTCAAGTACAGAATCAAACGCTTCATAGGCAGCATCAAAATTGCCTGCCTGCGTTAAATAAATGCCTAAGTAATTGAATACTTCAGGCATATCAGGTCGGATAGCCAGCGCTTGTGAAAAATCATTCCGCGCCAATGCCCTCAGACCGAGACTATCATACAACACTCCGCGCTCATATAAAAGCTGTGCGCGTTCTTCATCGGTTAAAGCCCGACTGGCAAGTATTTGTTCCATGCGTGCCAGGATCACTTCCTGCTGCAAAGTCGGTTGCAATGGCACTGCGAGGACTTCGCTCTTACGCCAGGCAGAGTTGCTGCATCCTGCCAGCGTTAAAGCTGTCGCAACGAAACACCAGCGCAAAAAAGGCTTCATTTCCCACTCCCGAAGACAACTATTGGATGAACGTCCTGTCCCCCGGCGGCTTAACAAGGCGTCCTGCCTGATAATAGGCCCTCCGCAAAGCGGAGGGCAAATGGCAACTTACTCGCCTTGCTGTTCTGCTGCCTGTGCTTCTGGCGCAGCAGCTGGCTGAGACTGCTCGGTTGCTTCTTTAATGCTCAGACGGATACGGCCCTGGCGATCAACTTCCAGAACTTTCACCGGTACTTCCTGACCCATCTGCAGGTAATCAGTCACTTTCTCAACGCGCTTGTCAGCGATCTGAGAGATGTGAACCAGACCTTCTTTACCGCCACCGATGGCAACGAACGCGCCAAAGTCAACGATACGGGTCACTTTACCTGCATAGACACGGCCCACTTCGATTTCTGCAGTAATTTCTTCGATGCGACGGATCGCGAATTTCGCTTTCTCGCCGTCGGTTGCTGCGATCTTCACAGTACCGTCATCTTCGATTTCGATGGTGGTGCCAGTCTCTTCGGTCAGCGCACGGATTACGGAACCGCCCTTACCGATAACATCTTTGATCTTGTCTGGATTGATCTTGATGGTGTGGATACGTGGAGCGAACTGAGAAATGTCGCCACGCGGCGCGTTAATCGCCTGTTCCATCACGCCCAGGATGTGCAGACGCGCACCTTTAGCCTGGTTCAGAGCAACCTGCATGATCTCTTTGGTGATACCTTCAATTTTGATATCCATCTGCAGTGCAGAGATACCTTCGCGGGAACCCGCTACTTTGAAGTCCATATCGCCCAGGTGGTCTTCGTCACCCAGAATGTCAGACAGAACAACGAAGTTGTCGCCTTCTTTCACCAGGCCCATTGCGATACCCGCAACGGCGGCTTTGATTGGCACGCCTGCATCCATCAGCGCCAGAGAGGCACCACACACGGAAGCCATGGAAGAGGAACCGTTGGATTCGGTGATTTCAGACACTACACGTACGGTGTACGGGAATTTGTCTGCTTCTGGCATGACTGCCAGTACGCCGCGCTTCGCCAGACGACCGTGACCAATTTCACGACGCTTCGGCGAGCCAACCATACCGGTTTCGCCTACGGAGTACGGAGGGAAGTTGTAGTGGAACAGGAAGCTGTCAGTGCGCTCGCCCATCAGTTCGTCGATGATCTGCGCATCACGTGCAGTACCCAGGGTCGCGGTAACCAGCGCCTGCGTTTCGCCACGGGTGAACAGCGCGGAACCGTGAGTACGTGGCAGAACGCCAGTACGCACATCCAGACCACGGATCATGTCTTTTTCGCGGCCATCGATACGCGGCTCGCCTGCCAGTACGCGGCTACGAACAACGTTTTTCTCGATAGCGTGCAGGATGTCGCTCAGCTCATTAGCGTCCAGCGTTTCATCTTCCGCAACCAGGGTCGCGATAGTTTCAGACTTGATCACGTCAACCTGAGCGTAACGCTCCTGTTTGTCAGTGATGCGATATGCATCGCTCAGACGAGATTCTGCCAGTGCAGCAACGCGTGCGTTCAGCGCGTCGTTTGCCGCTTCTGGCTGCCAGTCCCAACGTGGTTTACCGGCTTCTTTCACCAGGTCGTTGATGTTCTGGATAACGATCTGCTGCTGGTCGTGGCCAAATACCACAGCGCCCAGCATCTGGTCTTCGCTCAGCAGTTCAGCTTCGGATTCAACCATCAGTACAGCCGCTTCAGTACCCGCAACCACCAGGTCCAGCTTACTTTCTTTCAGCTCTTCCTGGGTTGGGTTCAGCACGTACTGGTCGTTGATGTAGCCAACGCGCGCGGCACCGATTGGACCATTGAATGGAATACCAGACAGTGACAGAGCAGCGGACGCACCGATCATCGCTACGATGTCCGGGTTAACCTGCGGGTTAACGGAAACAACGGTCGCGATAACCTGTACTTCGTTAACGAAGCCTTCCGGGAACAGTGGACGAACCGGGCGGTCAATCAGACGCGCAATCAGGGTTTCGCCTTCGCTTGGACGGCCTTCACGACGGAAGAAACCACCCGGGATTTTACCGGCAGCGTAGGTACGCTCCTGGTAGTTAACGGTCAGCGGGAAGAAGTCCTGACCTGGTTTAGCTTTTTTCTGGCCAACAACGGTAACGAATACCGCAGTGTCATCCATGCTTACCATAACGGCAGCAGTAGCCTGACGAGCCATCATGCCGGTTTCCAGCGTGACGGTATGTTGACCATACTGGAATTTACGAACGATCGGATTCAGCAAAGTTCTGTCCTTTCTTAAATGTTTGACAGCACACCACCGGTGTGCTGTCGATTTAACCCGACCTTCTTCGCATCCTCGCGACTAATGACAACCAACACCCCCATGGGTGAAGCCTCTCATTAGCCGCGCGAACCTCTGCAATGAAGATCATTTATAGCAACAATACAATAGTTTCCAGTGAATTGCTGCCGTCTGGTTGAAAAAAGGGGCCATCAGGCCCCCTTTTCTGAAACTCGCAAGACTTAGCGACGCAGACCCAGACGCTCGATCAGCGCGGTGTAGCGTGCAACATCTTTACGTTTCAGGTAGTCGAGCAGTTTACGACGCTGAGAAACCATACGCAGCAGACCACGACGGCTGTGGTGATCTTTTTTGTGCTCTGCAAAGTGACCCTGCAGGTGGTTAATCTGTGCAGTCAGCAGTGCAACCTGAACTTCGGTAGAACCGCTGTCGTTAGTACCACGACCAAACTCAGAAACGATTTTAGCTTTAGCTTCAACGCTTAGAGACATTTTCAAACTCCAAAGTATAAAGAATGTAAGGATGCCGATCTCTAATTCAGCGACCCCATGTACGCCCCGCAGATTGTTAAACAATTTACCAGGCGTTAAGCGGCGATATTCTACTCGTCTCCCCTGCTTATCGCAAGGTGAGCCGTCATCACCGTCATGCTTCGATCGGATACTCGACGACCAGACGACGCGGCGCAACGCGCCCCTCACCATCCATTTCGCCCATACCGATGAATTTCCCTTCGTCGCCTTCGGTCACGCGTACCAGTCCTTCCAGCGGCGCTTCCGCCGTACGAACCGGGTTGCCGTTCTTAAAGTAAACGGAGGATGTTAAAGGAAGATTAACAACCGGGAAGTCCGCTGCCGGACTGTCCATCGGCATCAGCAATGGATCCAGCAAATCTGCCGGCGCGATCCCCTGCACTTCCGCCTGTTCTACCAGCTCGCGCAGTTGCTCCAGGGTCACCATCCGCTCTACCGGGTACTTGCTCACCGCCAGACGGCGCAGGTAAATCACATGTGCGCCGCAGCCCAGCTTTTCACCGAGGTCGTCGATGATGGTGCGAATATAGGTCCCTTTCGAACAGTGCACTTCCAGCTCCAGCTCATCACCTTCGTGGCGAATAAACAGCAGCTCATACACGGTTATCGGACGGGCTTCACGCGGGACGTCAATGCCCTGGCGCGCATATTCGTAGAGTTTTTTTCCCTGATACTTCAGCGCCGAATACATCGACGGCACCTGCATCGTGTCCCCACGGAAGCTCTCCAGCGCAGCATCAAGCTGTTCCGCGCTGAAGGTCACCGGACGCTCTTCTACCACCTGGCCATCCGCGTCGGAGGTATCCGTGCGCTGGCCCAGCTTAGCGATAACGCGGTAGCGCTTATCGGAGTCGAGCAGGTACTGGGAAAACTTTGTCGCCTCTCCCAGGCAGACCGGCAGCATGCCGGTTGCCAGCGGATCAAGCGCGCCGGTGTGGCCCGCACGGTTGGCGTTATAAATACGCTTAACTTTTTGCAGCACGTCGTTGCTGGAAGCGCCCTGGGGTTTATCCAGCAGCAGCACACCATGCACGTCGCGACCACGACGACGAGGACGACTCATCAGTCCTCCTTGCTGTCGTCCGCCGGGTTAACACGACGCTCATCGTCATGTTTAACCACGCTGGTCACCAGGTTGGACATACGCATACCTTCGACCAGCGAGTTGTCGTAGAAGAAGGTCAGTTCAGGCACGATACGCAGGCGCATCGCTTTGCCAAGCAGGGAGCGGATAAAACCAGAGGCTTCCTGCAGCGCTTTAATGCCGTTTTTCACTGCCGCTTCGTCCTGATCGTTCAGGAAGGTGACGAACACTTTGGCATAGGCCAGGTCACGGGACATTTCCACACCGGAAACGGTGGTCATCATGCCGACGCGTGGGTCTTTGATTTCACGTTGCAGAATGAGTGCGATCTCTTTCTGCATTTCCTGCGCTACGCGCTGAGGGCGACCAAATTCTTTCGCCATAATAAATTCTCCAGACAAAAAAGGGGCTAAAGCCCCTTTTTGAAATTATTGCCGGGTGGCGCGAGGCGATCCCGGCTTACAATCGGTAATTAAGCGATGGTACGCTGAATTTCGATGATCTCGAACACTTCGATCATATCGCCAACGCGAACGTCGTTGTAGTTCTTCACGCCGATACCACATTCCATGCCGTTACGGACTTCGTTAACGTCATCTTTGAAGCGGCGCAGGGATTCCAGCTCGCCTTCGTAGATAACCACGTTGTCACGCAGTACGCGGATTGGGTTGTGACGCTTGATGTTACCTTCGGTAACCATACAGCCCGCGATCGCACCGAATTTCGGTGATTTGAACACGTCACGGACTTCAGCCAGACCGATAATCTGCTGTTTCAGCTCAGGAGACAGCATACCGCTCATCGCGGCCTTCACTTCGTCGATCAGGTTATAGATGACGGAGTAGTAACGCAGATCCAGGCTTTCGGATTCAATCACTTTACGCGCAGACGCATCCGCACGAACGTTGAAGCCAACCAGGATAGCGTTAGAGGCAGCAGCCAGGGTAGCGTCGGTTTCGGTGATACCACCTACGCCCGAACCGATGATCTTCACTTTCACTTCGTCGGTGGACAGTTTCAGCAAGGAGTCGGAGATCGCTTCCACAGAACCCTGAACGTCGGCTTTCAGAACGATGTTCACTTCGTGAACTTCGCCCTCGGTCATGTTGGCAAACATGTTCTCGAGTTTAGATTTCTGCTGACGAGCCAGTTTAACTTCACGGAATTTGCCCTGACGGTACAGTGCCACTTCACGCGCTTTCTTCTCGTCACGCACAACGGTCACTTCGTCACCGGCAGCCGGAACACCGGACAGACCCAGGATTTCCACTGGAATGGACGGACCCGCTTCCAGCACTTCCTGACCCAGTTCGTTACGCATCGCACGAACGCGGCCGTATTCGAAACCGCACAGAACGATATCGCCTTTATGCAGTGTGCCTTCACGAACCAGAACGGTAGCAACCGGGCCACGTCCTTTATCCAGGAAGGATTCGATTACCGCGCCGCTCGCCATACCGTTACGGATGGCTTTCAGCTCCAGAACTTCGGCCTGCAGCAGGATCGCGTCCAGCAGTTCGTCGATACCGGTACCCGCTTTCGCAGACACGTGTACGAACTGGCTTTCGCCGCCCCACTCTTCCGGCAAGATACCGTACTGGGAAAGTTCGTTTTTAACACGATCGGGATCCGCTTCTGGCTTATCGATCTTGTTCACGGCAACCACAACCGGCACACCTGCAGCCTTCGCGTGCTGGATAGCTTCGATGGTCTGTGGCATCACGCCGTCGTCTGCGGCAACAACCAGAACAACGATATCCGTCGCCTGAGCACCACGAGCACGCATTGAGGTAAACGCGGCGTGGCCTGGGGTATCCAGGAAGGTGATCATACCGTTGTCAGTTTCTACGTGGTATGCACCGATGTGCTGGGTAATACCACCCGCTTCACCCGAGGCAACCTTAGTAGAACGAATGTAGTCAAGCAGAGAGGTTTTACCGTGGTCAACGTGACCCATGATGGTCACAACCGGTGCACGCGGTTCAGCCGCAGCGCCAGTATCACGGTCGCTCATTACTGCTTCTTCCAGCTCGTTTTCACGACGCAGGATAACTTTGTGGCCCATCTCTTCAGCAACCAGCTGTGCGGTTTCCTGATCGATCACCTGGTTGATGGTCGCCATGGCGCCCAGTTTCATCATCGCTTTGATGACCTGAGAGCCTTTAACCGCCATCTTGTTAGCCAGTTCGCCAACGGTAATGGTTTCGCCGATCACGACGTCACGGTTAACGGCCTGAGCAGGCTTCTGGAAGCCCTGCTGCAGAGCGGAACCTTTACGCTTACCGCCTTTACCGCCGCGAACAGCCGCGCGTGCTTCTTCACGGTCAGCTTTGGATTCAGCGTGCTTGTTGCCTTTTTTCGCCGGACGCGCTGCTTTTGCATTACGACCACGGCCACGACCGCCTTCCACTTCACGGTCGTTATCATCTTCAGCCTGACGCGCATGCTGAGAAGTGGTCACGTGATAGTCGCTGGTGTCTTCAGTCGGCTCAACGGTATTCACACCATTCTTCTCGTTTTCTTCTGCCATACGGCGCGCTTCTTCGGCGACGCGGCGAGCTTCTTCTTCCAGCTTACGGCGGGCTTCTTCTTCCGCTTTACGCTTCAGCTCGGCAGCTTCATTTTCACGGCGGGCTTTTTCAGCCTGGGCGGTTTTGGTCATTTCGTCTGTCTGTTGATTGCTCACTTTGTCTTTTTCCGCAGCGTCACGCTTCACTTTATCACTTGCGTCGCGTTTCGCTTTTTCTGCGGCCTCACGTTCAGCTTTTAATTCTGCTTCACGTTTGGCGGTTGCTTCCGCCTCACGCTGAGCTTGTTCTTCCGCTTCACGCTGTGCCTGCTCTTCCGCGGCAAGGCGTTCTGCCTCTTGCGGATCACGTTTTACAAAGGTGCGCGTCTTGCGGACTTCAATTTGTACCGATTTGCTTTTGCCACCGGTACCAGGGATGTTTAACGTGCTACGCGTTTTGCGCTGCAGCGTTAACTTGTCAGGCGTAGAACCGTGTTCACGGTTCAGGTGCGTTAACAAGGTTTGTTTTTCTTGCGCGGTCACCGAGTCATCAGCGGATTTCGGGATCCCTGCATCAGCAAATTGCTGTACCAGGCGGTCCACGGAGGTCTGAATCTCAGCAGCCAGCGATTTTACAGTTACATCAGTCATGCTGTTCCTTCCTGCTACAGTTTATTACGCTTCGTCGCCGAACCAGCAAATATTACGTGCGGCCATGATGAGCTCGCCGGCTTTCTCGTCGGTTAAACCTTCGATATCAGCCAGGTCATCAACGCCTTGCTCAGCGAGATCTTCCAGCGTACAAACACCACGGGCAGCCAGCTTGAACGCAATCGCACGATCAAGACCTTCCAGATTCAGCAGGTCATCAGCCGGCTTCTTATCGCCAAGGCTTTCTTCCTGAGCCAGTGCCAGGGTGGTCAGTGCGTTTTTAGCGCGTTCACGCAGGGCTTCAACGGTTGGTTCATCCAGACCGTCAATTTCCAGCAGCTCTTTCATTGGCACATAGGCCAGTTCTTCCAGCGTAGAGAAACCTTCTTCAACCAGAACAGTGGCGAAGTCTTCGTCAATATCCAGGTATTTAGTGAAGGTGTCGATCGCCGCATGGGCTTCAGCCTGATGCTTAGCCTGCAGGTCATCAACGGTCATCACGTTGAGTTCCCAGCCGCTCAGCTGTGACGCCAGGCGTACGTTCTGGCCGTTACGGCCGATTGCTTGCGCCAGGTTGCCCGCTTCAACAGCGATATCCATGGTGTGTTTGTCTTCGTCAACAACGATAGACGCCACATCAGCCGGAGCCATTGCGTTGATCACGAACTGCGCCGGGTTGTCATCCCACAGAACGATATCAATACGTTCGCCGCCCAGCTCAGTAGACACTGCCTGGACACGCGCACCGCGCATACCGACGCAAGCACCGACCGGGTCGATACGCTTGTCGTTGGTTTTCACCGCAATTTTCGCACGGGAGCCCGGATCGCGAGCCGCCGCTTTAATCTCGATAACTTCTTCACCGATTTCCGGTACTTCGATACGGAACAGTTCTACCAGCATTTCTGGTTTAGAACGGGTCACGAACAGCTGTGCACCACGCGCTTCAGGGCGAACGGCGTACAGAACACCGCGAATACGGTCGCCTGGGCGGAAGTTTTCACGCGGCAGCATATCTTCACGCAGGATCACGGCTTCAGCGTTACCCGGCAACCCTTCGGATTTGATCTCCAGGGAGATGTTGTCGCGGTTCACTTTCTTCACCACGCCGGTGATGATCTCGCCTTCCTGATCGCGGAACTGATCGACAACCAGCGCGCGCTCGGCTTCGCGCACTTTCTGCACGATAACCTGTTTAGCGGTCTGGGTGGTGATACGGTCGAAGGTCACAGATTCAATCTGATCTTCAACGTAGTCACCCACGTTCAGACTTTCGTCTTCAAAACGGGCGGCTTCCAGGGTGATCTCTTTCGTCGGCTGGGTCACTTCTTCAACGATTACCCAACGACGGAATGTATCGAAGTCACCGCTTTTACGATCGATTTCTACGCGAACATCGATCTCTTGTTCGTATTTTTTCTTGGTTGCTGTAGCCAGTGCACTTTCCAGCGCTTCGAAAATCTTTTCACGCGGCAGTGATTTCTCGTTGGAGACGGCTTCAACAACAGCCAAAATTTCTTTGTTCATCGCGGGCTTTTCACCTCAATCCAGACTGTTAAAAGTGGGGAACCAGGTTCGCCTTCTGGATATTACTCAGCGCGAACACTTCATCTTTGCCTTCGACTGTCACCGTGATCATTTCACCATCAACGGCTTTGATAATTCCCTGCCATTTACGGCGGTTCTGTACGGCCATACGCAGAACGAGAGCCACTTCTTCACCGGTAAAGCGCACATAGTGCTCGGCCGTGAACATCGGGCGATCGAGGCCAGGTGAGGAAACTTCCAGGTTGTACGCAACGGTAATCGGGTCTTCAACATCAAGAACCGCACTCACCTGGTGGCTGACATCAGCACAATCATCAACATTGATGCCATCTTCACTATCAATATAGATGCGCAGCGTCGATGTACGGCCGCGAACGAATTCGATGCCGACCAGTTCGTAGCCCAGTGCTTCGACCGGTGCAGTAATCATCTCTGTTAATTTTTGCTCTAATGTGGACAAGCCCACCCCCAAGACATAAAAAAAGGGCGTAAAGCCCAGTTATTCTGTAGTCAGATAACAAAAAACCCCGATAAATCGGGGCTTTAGATAACTGAACCCTATAGCCACAACTGTGGCCTGGAGCACTTTCCGAAAGAATTTTTTCAAATCCAGCTACGAAGGCTCTAAGTCTTCACAGTATATTTGAAAAAGAACTTTATGGGAAAGTGGTTGCGGGGGCCGGATTTGAACCGACGACCTTCGGGTTATGAGCCCGACGAGCTACCAGGCTGCTCCACCCCGCGCCTGAAACGTGGCAAATTCTACGCGTTTTGGACAGAATTTGCAAATAATGCTGGGATTTGGTACCGAAGACGGGACGTAAAATCGGCGTTTAGTATATTGATAGTTGACCCCACCTGTCAAGGCGACTTCCGCCAGATCGATCAGACCAAAATTTTTACAAAAAACGCACGACTCTCTTCCGGTCTTCGCCAAAAGATGATTAAATGAATACTCACTTATTTTGCATAAAAATGCACAAGAGAGCGAAAGCGGTCTCTAATCAGTCAATCAAGCAGGGTTTTATTCTATGACGACGATTCTCAAGCATCTTCCGGTAGGACAACGTATTGGCATCGCTTTCTCAGGTGGCCTGGATACCAGCGCTGCACTGCTGTGGATGCGCCAGAAGGGAGCGGTTCCGTATGCCTATACTGCGAACCTGGGTCAGCCGGATGAGGACGACTATGATGCCATTCCTCGTCGCGCTAAAGAGTATGGTGCAGAGAACGCGCGCCTGATTGACTGCCGTAAGCAACTGGTCGCGGAAGGTATCGCGGCGATTCAGTGTGGTGCATTCCATAACACCACCGGCGGTCTGACCTATTTCAACACCACCCCGCTGGGCCGTGCGGTCACCGGCACCATGCTGGTTGCGGCGATGAAAGAAGACGGCGTCAACATCTGGGGTGACGGTAGCACCTATAAAGGTAACGATATCGAACGCTTCTATCGCTATGGCCTGCTGACCAACGCCGAGCTGCAGATTTACAAACCTTGGCTGGACACCGACTTCATCGACGAGCTGGGTGGTCGTCATGAGATGTCCGAGTTTATGATCGCCTGCGGTTTCGACTATAAGATGTCAGTCGAGAAAGCTTACTCCACCGACTCCAACATGCTGGGTGCGACGCATGAAGCGAAAGACCTGGAATTCCTGAACTCCAGCGTGAAGATCGTTAACCCGATCATGGGCGTGAAGTTCTGGGACGAGAACGTGAAGATCCCGGCAGAAGAAGTGACCGTACGTTTCGAACGCGGTCATCCGGTTGCGCTGAACGGTAAAACCTTCTCTGACGATGTTGAGCTGATGCTGGAAGCTAACCGTATTGGCGGTCGTCACGGTCTGGGCATGAGCGATCAGATTGAAAACCGTATCATCGAAGCGAAAAGCCGTGGCATTTATGAAGCCCCGGGAATGGCGCTGCTGCACATCGCTTACGAGCGTCTGCTGACCGGCATTCACAACGAAGACACCATTGAGCAGTATCACTCTCATGGCCGTCAGCTGGGCAAACTGCTGTATCAGGGCCGCTGGTTCGATCCACAGGCGCTGATGCTGCGTGATGCGCTGCAGCGTTGGGTGGCAAGCGCGATCACCGGTGAAGTGACGCTGGAACTGCGTCGCGGTAACGACTACTCCATCCTGAACACCGTGTCTGACAACCTGACCTATAAAGCAGAGCGTCTGACTATGGAGAAAGGTGAATCCGTATTCTCACCGGACGATCGTATTGGTCAGCTGACCATGCGTAACCTGGACATCACCGATACACGTGAGAAGCTGTTCAACTATGTTGAAAATGGCCTGCTCTCCGCCAGCTCCGGGAACGGCCTGCCGCAGGTTGAAAACCTGGAACACAGCGATAAGAAGTAATCGACAGCAAGACATGCAAAAGGCGCCCAACAGGCGCCTTTTTTATTTGGTATTTGTAGGGCGGGTAAGCGCAGCGCCACCCGCCATTTTGCCCGCTACCACAATATACAGACGAAAAAAAAGACGTCTTTCGACGTCTTTCTTCTGGAATATTGGTACCGAGGATGGGACTCGAACCCACAAGCCCGTTAGGGCACTACCACCTCAAGGTAGCGTGTCTACCAATTCCACCACCTCGGTACAGAATACTTAGTGCGGGATATCGCTGGTTGGCTTAGCCGGTGCAGCTGGCTGAGTCTGCTCAGTTTTTGCTGGCGCGCTCAGGTTTTCCCACTCGCTTCCTTTGCTGGTCTTGTTGCTGTTGATATTGCCAAGCACCAGACTGATGATGAAGAACAGCGTAGCCAGAATCGCCGTTGTGCGGGTCATGAAGTTCGCAGAACCACTTGAACCGAACAGCGTACCGGAAGCGCCTGCTCCGAAGGAGGCTCCCATATCAGCGCCTTTACCTTGCTGCAGCATAATCAGCGCTACGAGAGCGATGGCTACAATAAGGAAAATAACTAAAAGAGCTTCGTACATAATCAACCTGTTCCTTGCGGATTTGCCGCATACCAATGCTTCGACCAATTAGCAGGATTTCTGTTTCCCACTGAAGCGGGTGTGAATACTAACCAAAGCGAATGACCTTCGCAAGGGCATTTTCGACGCATTGTATCAACTGCGGAAAAAAACAGCAAAAAGCCATAAATTGCTTAAAACAAAGGCGGCAAGCGCCGCCTTTTTAAACATTTAGCGTGCAAGATTATGCAGCTTTCACCGCATCCGCAATACGGTGCGCAAATTCGGTGACCTGCGCTTCGTCTTCGCCTTCCACCATCACGCGGATCAGCGGTTCGGTACCGGACTTACGCAGCAGCACGCGTCCACGGCTGCCCAGAGCCGCTTCAACATCAGCCATCACCGCTTTGACGTTCTCATTTTCCAGCGGATCGCCTTTGCCAGCAGTAAAGCGCACGTTCACCAGGATCTGTGGGAACATTTTCATCCCGCTGCACAGATCGTGCAGGCTCATATGGTTGCGCGCCATCGCGGCAACCACCTGCAGCGCGGCCACGATACCGTCACCAGTGGTAGTTTTGTCGAGCAGGATGACGTGACCCGAGTTTTCTGCACCGATGCGCCAGCCCTTCTCCTGCAGTTTTTCCAGCACGTAGCGGTCACCCACTTTCGCGCGAACGAACGGAATACCGAGCTGTTTCAGCGCCAGTTCCAGGCCCATGTTACTCATCAGAGTACCTACCGCACCGCCGCGCAACTGGCCCTGACGCAGACCTTCACGTGCAATGATGTAGAGGATCTGATCGCCGTCGACCTTGTTACCTTCGTGGTCAACCATGATCACACGGTCACCGTCGCCGTCCAGCGCAATACCCAGATCGGCTTTCTCCGCCAGAACACGCGCCTGCAGAGCACGAACGTCAGTTGCACCCACCTGCTCGTTAATGTTCAGACCATCCGGCTCGCAGCCAATGGCGATCACTTTCGCACCCAGTTCGCGGAAAACATTTGGGGCGATGTGGTAGGTCGCACCGTTCGCACAGTCCACCACAATTTTCAGATGAGCCAGGCTCAGCTCATTCGGGAAGGTACCTTTACAGAATTCGATGTAACGCCCCGCCGCATCGACGATACGGTTCGCTTTACCCAGCTCTGCGGAATCAACACAGGTGATCTCTTTTTCCATTTCGGCTTCAATCGCCTCTTCCACGTCATCCGGCAGCTTGGTGCCGTCAATGGAGAAGAATTTAATGCCGTTGTCATAGAACGGGTTGTGAGAAGCCGAAATGACAATCCCCGCTTCCGCACGGAAGGTGCGCGTCAGATACGCGACTGCAGGCGTTGGCATTGGACCCGTAAAGGAGGCGGACAGTCCGGCAGCCGCCAGACCCGCTTCAAGCGCGGACTCCAGCATATAGCCCGAAATACGGGTGTCTTTACCGATGATAATTTTACGTGAGCCATGACGCGCCAGTACCTTGCCAGCAGCCCAGCCGAGCTTCAGGACAAAATCAGGGGTGATGGGAGCATCGCCTACACGCCCACGGATACCGTCGGTACCAAAATATTTACGATTACTCATAGCGTTTGTTTTCCTTCGCTGCCAGTGTGGCTTCCACCACACGCATGGCTTCTACTGTTTCTTTGACGTCATGGACACGAATAATGTGCGCACCCTGCATCGCCGCAATCACTGCGCAGGCCAGGCTGCCGCTCAGGCGTTCGCTCGGCCCCACGTTCAGCAACTGCCCAATCATCGACTTTCTCGACATCCCCACCAGTAACGGCAGGCCAAAATGATGGAATTCCGATAAGCGCGCAAGCAACGCATAGTTGTGGGAGAGATTTTTACCGAAACCGAACCCCGGGTCGAGCAGCAATTTCTCTTTTGGGATACCTGCACGTTCACAGCGTGCAATATGCTCAATAAAGAAGCGATTCACGTCGGCAAAGACATCGTCATACTTCGGTGCTTCCTGCATGGTTTTCGGTTGGCCCTGCATGTGCATCAGGCATACCGGTAACCCCGTCTCTGCCGCGGCTTCAAGTGCGCCAGGCTCGGTGAGTGAGCGAATATCATTAATAATGTGAGCGCCCACTCTCGCCACTTCACGAATCACTTCGGGTTTGGAGGTATCAACGGAGATCCATACTTCAAACCGCTGTGCAATCGCTTCAACCACCGGCACGACGCGCGCCAGCTCTTCTTCCACAGACACGTCCGCCGCACCAGGACGCGTCGATTCGCCGCCAACGTCAATGATGGTCGCACCCGCATTAATCATTAAATTCGCGTGCTTAACCGCCTCGATAAGCGTGTTATGCGTGCCGCCGTCAGAGAAGGAGTCAGGGGTAACATTCAGGATCCCCATCACATGGGGATGTGAAAGATCGAGATGCGAGTCCTGAGCGAATAATTTCATGGCGAAATCCCTGATATCTATATGGTTAAACAGAAATGAAAAACCCCGGAGCAAGCTCCAGGGTTTGAGGTACAGACAAACGCGTCAACAGCAGTAACTTACTTATCGCCCAACTGTTCTGACATGGTGTTGCCCGGGTTTGGCGTACGCGGTTCATCAACCGGACGCGGCGCACGCGGGGTGCCATTGTTGTCAGAATTATTGGAAGCGCCTGGGTCTTCCCAGCCTGCTGGCGGACGTACTTCACGGCGCGCCATCAGGTCGTCAATCTGCGGTGCATCGATGGTCTCATACTTCATGAGCGCATCTTTCATCGAATGCAGGATGTCCATATTGTCGTTCAGGATCTGGCGCGCACGTGCATAGTTACGCTCTACCAGAGATTTTACTTCCTGGTCGATGATACGTGCCGTCTCATCGGACATATGTTTCGCTTTCGCCACAGAACGGCCCAGGAAGACTTCACCCTCTTCCTCTGCATACAGCAGCGGACCGAGTTTGTCGGAGAAGCCCCACTGCGTCACCATGTTACGCGCCAGGTTTGTCGCGACTTTGATGTCGTTGGACGCACCGGTAGAAACATGTTCCACACCGTAGATAATCTCTTCTGCCAGGCGACCACCGTAGAGGGTAGAAATCTGACTTTCCAGTTTCTGACGGCTGGCGCTGATCGCGTCGCCTTCAGGCAGGAAGAAGGTCACACCCAGCGCACGACCGCGCGGAATAATCGTCACTTTATGCACCGGATCGTGTTCCGGCACGAGGCGACCGATAATCGCGTGACCCGCTTCGTGGTATGCCGTGGACTCTTTCTGCGCTTCCGTCATCACCATGGAGCGACGTTCCGCACCCATCATGATTTTGTCTTTCGCTTTCTCGAACTCCACCATGGACACCACGCGCTTGTTACCGCGAGCGGCAAACAGAGCTGCTTCGTTGACCAGGTTAGCCAGGTCCGCACCGGAGAAGCCCGGGGTACCGCGCGCAATGATTGCCGCGTCGATATCTGGTGCCAGTGGTACGCGACGCATGTGAACTTTCAGAATCTGTTCACGACCGCGAACGTCCGGCAGACCCACAACAACCTGACGGTCGAAACGGCCTGGACGCAGCAGCGCAGGGTCAAGTACGTCCGGACGGTTAGTCGCCGCGATAACGATGATACCTTCGTTACCTTCGAAGCCGTCCATCTCAACCAGCATCTGGTTTAGCGTCTGTTCACGTTCATCGTGACCACCGCCCAGACCTGCGCCACGCTGGCGGCCTACGGCGTCGATTTCATCGATGAAGATAATGCACGGCGCTGCCTTCTTGGCCTGCTCGAACATGTCACGCACACGAGATGCACCGACACCCACGAACATTTCAACGAAGTCAGAACCTGAAATAGTAAAGAACGGCACCTTCGCTTCGCCCGCGATGGCTTTCGCCAGCAGGGTTTTACCGGTACCCGGAGGGCCAACCATCAGCACGCCTTTCGGGATCTTACCGCCCAGCTTCTGGAAACGGCTCGGTTCACGCAGGTATTCAACCAGTTCGCCGACCTCTTCTTTCGCTTCGTCACACCCGGCAACGTCTGCAAAAGTGGTCTTGATCTGATCTTCCGTTAACATACGCGCCTTGCTCTTACCGAACGACATGGCACCTTTGCCACCGCCGCCCTGCATCTGGCGCATAAAGAAGATCCAGACGCCGATAAGAAGCAGCATCGGGAACCAGGAAATGAAGATAGAAGCCAGCAGGCTTGGTTCTTCTGGCGGCTCGCCAACTACCTTGACGTTTTTGGTCAGAAGGTTATCAAGCAGCTTAGGATCGTTCACCGGGATGTAAGTCGTGTAACGGTTACTATCTTTCTTGGTAACGTTGATCTCACGTCCGTTGATACGCGCTTCGCGAACCTGGTCCTGATTGACCTCCTGCAGGAAGGTAGAATAATCCACCTTGCGGCCATTCGACTCGCTGGGCCCAAAGCTCTGGAATACTGACATCAGCACAACGGCAATGACCAGCCAGAGTATTAGGTTTTTCGCCATGTCACTCAAGGGATTAACCTCATATTACAACTGTGTTAAAAACAGCGTCAGGATACTCTATATCCAGTTTCATTCAAACTTTCGTCTGAAATCTCCCGGCTATCATTTTCGCCCGGTCGCTACAATATACACTTCACGGGAACGGGCCCGGGAAGAGTCCGGCTTACGAACTTTGACCTTCGCAAACAGGGAGCGAATTTCCTTAAGATACTCCTCGAAACCTTCGCCCTGAAACACCTTCACAACAAAACTACCACCAGGCGCTAGTACATCACGACACATTTCTAACGCTAGCTCCACCAGATACATGGCGCGGGGGATATCCACCGCCGGTGTTCCGCACATATTTGGTGCCATATCTGACATGACAACCTGGACCTTACTGTCACCTACACGATCTAGTAACGCTTTCAGCACTAATTCATCACGAAAGTCGCCCTGAAGGAAGTCGACACCGACGATGGGATCCATTGGTAAAAGATCGCACGCGATGATTCGGCCCGTTCCGCCGATCTGCGTGACCGCATACTGGGACCATCCGCCAGGTGCCGCGCCGAGGTCAACAACCGTCATCCCCGGCTTAAAAAGTTTGTCACTTTGCTGTATTTCATCAAGTTTAAACCAGGCACGGGAACGCAACCCCTTTTTCTGTGCCTGTTGAACATATTTATCGCTAAAGTGTTCCTGGAGCCAGCGGCTGGAGCTGGCAGAACGCTTTTTACCTGTCATTTAACATTTCCGTCCTGGTTCATCGTTGCTTGCCTGTGACGTAAATTTCTACGCAGCTATTTGGCGATATAAGGGAGATGGCGGTAGAATGAACCGTTTTCAATCCCAACGTAAGCAAAAATATACGATGAATCTGAGTACTAAACAAAAACAGCACCTTAAAGGTCTGGCACATCCGCTCAAGCCTGTAGTGATGCTTGGCAACAATGGTTTGACCGAAGGGGTGCTTGCCGAGATTGAACAAGCGCTGGAACACCACGAGCTGATCAAGGTGAAAATCGCCTCTGAAGACAGAGACACTAAAAACCTGATCGTGGAAGCCATCGTGCGCGAAACCGGCGCCTGTAATGTACAGGTCATCGGTAAAACGCTGGTGCTCTACCGCCCGTCTAAAGAGCGTAAAATCTCGCTGCCACGTTAAGGATATCCTGAATTAAACACATTTTCTGTGTGAAACGAGGGATTTCTGTCAGCAGGCGAGCAAAATGCCATGCTCCTTGAGTTGATAAAAGGCCGCTATGCGGCCTTTTTCTTTTCTTTACAATGTATCAACATCTTAGTAGAGAAGCGAATTACAGGTATTCAACCTTAATAATTTCGTATTCTACTTCACCGCCAGGGGTGCGGATGGTGACAACATCGTCCTGCTCTTTGCCAATCAGGCCGCGAGCAATCGGCGAGTTCACCGAAATCAGGTTCTGTTTGAAATCAGCTTCATCATCACCCACGATGCGATAGGTCTGCTCTTCGTCGTTGTCCAGGTTCAGCACGGTCACGGTAGAACCAAAGATCACACGCCCGTTGTTAGGCATTTTGGTGATATCGATAACCTGGGCATTGGACAGTTTTGCTTCGATATCTTTAATACGCCCTTCACAAAAGCCCTGCTGCTCACGCGCGGCGTGGTATTCAGCATTCTCTTTCAGGTCGCCATGCTCGCGCGCATCCGCGATAGCGGCGATGATTTCAGGACGACGCACGGATTTCAGGAAATCCAGCTCTTCGCGCAGTTTTTCGGCACCACGTAAGGTCATCGGAATAGCTTGCATTTGTTATACCTCTTAAACATTCCTGTTGGGAGCAGTGTTCCCTGCTCCTGCCCCCCTAAGCGGGCAAGAAGCAAAAAGAAAACCGACCCGGGAGCAATGCCCCAGGTCAGCAGCAATTTTTCAATTTGATATGCATTTTACCGCGAAGTTCACTATGGGTCATCGTTTACTTTGCAGTGCCATGCACCGTAGTATGACGGTTTGTTTTCGGGTTGTTAGCGCGAGATTATGCGATTTTCCAGATTTATCATCGGATTGACTACCAGTATAACGTTCACCGCCCAGGCCGCGAATGTTGATGAGTACATTAATCAGCTCCCCGCAGGCGCGAACCTTGCCCTGATGGTGCAGAAGGTTGGCGCACAGGCTCCCGAGATTGACTATCACAGTCAACAGATGGCGCTGCCTGCCAGTACCCAAAAGGTGATCACTGCCCTCGCCGCCCTGCTCCAGCTCGGGCCTGACTTCCGTTTTACCACCACTCTTGAAACCAAAGGTAACGTTGAGGGTGGCGAACTGAAAGGCGATCTTATCGCCCGTTTTGGCGGCGATCCGACCTTTAAGCGCCAGGATATCCGCAATATGGTTGCGGTGCTGAAAAAATCTGGCGTGCAGAAAATTGATGGCAATGTGCTGATCGACACGTCCATCTTTGCCAGCCACGATAAAGCCCCAGGCTGGCCGTGGAACGACATGACCCAGTGCTTTAGCGCCCCGCCCGCCGCCGCGATTGTCGACCGTAACTGCTTCTCGGTTTCGCTTTACAGCGCGCCAAAGCCGGATGATTTAGCGTTTATCCGCATAGCGTCCTACTACCCGGTCACGATGTTTAGCCAGGTCCGCACGCTGGCGAAAGGCTCCCCGGATGCGCAATATTGTGAGCTGGACGTCGTACCAGGCGATCTTAACCGCTTCACGCTGACCGGCTGCCTGACCCAGCGAGCCGATCCGCTGCCGCTGGCATTTGCGATACAGGATGGCGCAAGCTATGCAGGCGCCATTCTGAAAGATGAACTGAAACAAGCGGGAATAACCTACTCGGGCACGCTGCTTCGTCAGACGCAGGTCAACCAGCCCGGTACGGTCATCGCCAGCAAACAGTCTCCACCGCTGCACGATTTATTGCGCATCATGCTGAAAAAGTCGGACAACATGATTGCCGATACGGTGTTCCGCATGATTGGTCACGCCCGTTTCGGCGTGCCGGGAACCTGGCGCGCGGGTTCAGACGCGGTTCGGCAGATCCTGCGCCAGCAGGCGGGGATCGATCTGGGTAATACCATCGCTGTCGATGGCTCCGGACTATCGCGCCATAATTTGATCTCTCCGGCCACGATGATGCAGGTGCTTCAGTACATTGCACAGCATGACACTGAGCTAAACTTTATTTCAATGCTGCCGCTGGCCGGGCATGACGGTTCACTGCAGTACCGCGCCGGGCTTCACGCTGCTGGTGTGGATGGCAAAGTATCCGCTAAAACAGGCTCACTGCAGGGGGTTTACAACCTTGCAGGCTTCATCACTACCGCCAGCGGACAACGCATGGCATTCGTGCAGTATCTTTCCGGCTATGCCGTCGAACCGACCGACCAGCGCAATCGTCGTATTCCGCTTGTTCGCTTCGAAAGCAGGCTTTATAAGGACATCTACCAGAATAACTAGCGATGAAACTACTTATAGTTGAAGACGATCTGTTATTGCAGGAAGGGCTGGCGCTGGGGCTGGCCAATGAAGGGTATGCCCTCGACTGTGCCGGCACCGCAGCGGAGGCGGACGCCCTGATTCAGAGCGGCGAATACAGTCTGGTGATCCTCGATTTGGGCTTACCTGATAAAGACGGCGCTACGCTGCTCAGCCAGTGGCGACGCCGCGGTATCGCCAACCCGGTGTTGATCCTGACGGCACGCGATGCCATTGAGGATCGTATCACCGGCCTCGATGCAGGCGCAGATGATTACCTGGTGAAGCCTTTTGCGCTTGCGGAGCTGCAGGCTCGGGTGCGAGCGTTGATTCGCCGCTATCAGGGACATAGTGATAACTTACTGACCGACGGCGATATTACGCTGAATCTGCAAACCCAGCAGGTACTGCGCCAGGATCAGGCGGTCGAGGTAACACCAAAAGAGTTCGCCTTGCTTACGCGTCTGATCATGCGCAGCGGGCAAACGGTGCACAGAGAAACGCTCCAGCAGGATATCTACTCCTGGCAGGACGATCCGGGGTCAAATACCCTTGAAGTCCACATTCACAACCTGCGTCGTAAGCTCGGCAAGGACAGAATCAAAACCGTCCGTGGCGTTGGCTATCGCCTGGAGAGCCAGAAATGAACAGCATGCGTCGGCGTTTGATGGTGCTGCTGGCGGTCATTCTGTTATTTTTCCAGCTGATAAGCGTTATCTGGCTGTGGCATGAAAGCCGTGAGCAGATTAGTTTCCTGGTCAGTGAAACGCTGTCAGCAAAAGCGCGTAATAACCATGTCGAGAAAGAGATCCGCGAGGCGATTGCCTCGCTGCTGGTCCCTTCTCTGGTGATGGTCGGTTTTACCCTGCTCTTCTCCTTCTGGGCGGTCACCTGGATAACCCGGCCCCTGAATAAACTGCGTGTCAGCCTGGCTAACCGTTCGGCGGATAACTTAACCCCGCTTCCTATGTATTCCGACATGGAAGAGATCGGCGCGGTGACGACCTCCCTGAACCAGCTCCTCGCCCGGCTGGACAATACCATTCAACAGGAGCGTCTCTTCACCGCAGACGCCGCACACGAGCTCCGAACGCCTCTTGCCGGTATCCGGCTCCATCTGGAGCTGATGTCGCAGTCAGGTGCGCCTCAGGCCGCCACGCTGGTTAGCCGTATCGATCAGCTCATGCATACCGTCGAACAGCTGCTGATGCTGGCCCGTGCCGGACAGGCAATGGCGAGCGGCCACTACGAAACCGTAAGCTGGACGGAAAATATCATTGAACCTCTCGGCCTGGGTCATGAAGCCAAAGAGCATACGGTGATTTGGCCCGCTAAAAGCGCGCTCACGGTTCAGGGAGACGCCGTGCTCCTGCGCCTGATGCTGCGCAACCTGCTGGAAAATGCAGGACGCTACAGCCCGGCAGGGACAACGATTACAGTGACATTAACCGAGGTCGACGGGGGGACGCAGATCAGCGTTATCGATCAGGGCCCAGGGATTGATGAAGCGCACCGGCAGTCCATTACCGAGCCATTCCGCCGTCTTGACCAGCGCTATGGCGGCAGCGGTCTGGGGCTGAGCATCGTGCAGCGCATCGTCCAGCTCCACCACGGCAGGCTCACGCTTGAGAATGGCGCTGAAGGCGGTTTAATCGCCAGCTGCTGGCTGCCTGCGACGCTGGAATAAAAAAAGCCCCCATAATGGGGGCCTTGGACAGATATTAGTGCTTGTAGATGAACTCGACGCCTTCTTCGTCGTCTTCATCCCAGTCATCGTCCCAGTCTTCATCGTCTTCTTCCGCTTCCAGCTCTTCGAGCTGCTGGCGGTGGTAGTCATCCCACATGAATTCGACTTTTTCAGGCTGTTTGGCTTCTTCCGCCTGAACGATTGGGTTCTCGATGATGAAGGTCATCACATCCCAGCACAGATCTTTCACGCCAACCTGACTTGCCGCAGAGATCAGGTAGTATTTATCTTCCCAACCCATCGCTTCAGCAATGGCTTTCGCTTTTGCTTCCGCTTCGGCTTTGTCCATCAGGTCGATCTTGTTAAAGACCAGCCAGCGTGGTTTATTCGCCAGTTTTTCGCTGTATTTTTCCAGCTCACCGATGATGATGCGGGCGTTTTCAACCGGATCGGAACCGTCGATAGGATCGATATCAATGAGGTGCAGCAGTACGCGGCAACGCTCAAGGTGTTTCAGGAAGCGAATACCCAGACCCGCGCCTTCCGCAGCGCCTTCAATCAGACCCGGAATATCGGCAACCACAAAACTCTTCTCGTTATCCATGCGGACAACGCCCAGACTTGGTACCAGCGTGGTAAACGGATAGTCCGCCACTTTCGGTTTCGCCGCAGAGACGGCACGAATAAACGTTGATTTACCGGCGTTTGGCATACCCAGCATGCCCACATCTGCCAGAAGCATCAGCTCCAACTGCAGATCGCGCTTATCGCCCGGCGTACCCATCGTTTTCTGACGCGGCGTACGGTTAACGGAAGATTTGAAACGGCTGTTACCCAGTCCGTGCCAGCCGCCTTTCGCTACCATCAGGCGCTGACCGTGTTTGGTCATGTCACCCATGGTTTCACCGGTTCCCTGGTCAATCACACGCGTACCGACCGGAACCTTAATGGTGACGTCTTTACCGCGTTTCCCGGTACAGTCACGGCTCTGGCCGTTCTGGCCACGTTCAGCGCGGAAGGATTTTTCGAAACGGTAGTCGATCAGCGTGTTGAGGTTCTCATCCGCCTCCAGCCACACGTCACCACCATCCCCACCGTCGCCGCCATCAGGACCGCCACGAGGGATATACTTTTCACGGCGGAAGCTCACGCAACCGTTGCCGCCATCACCAGCCACGACCAGGATCGTCGCTTCATCAACAAACTTCATTTTACTCTCCGTAACTCATTCGCCTGAGCGGGGGACTACTACAACCGCTTCATTTTTGCGCCAACGTCCCCAAAGACGATGACCAATGGCGGAATACATCGCGCCCGCAACCACGACAAACGCACCGAGATAACCCAACAGGTTGAGCATCGGTCTGACGAAGACATCGGGCCAGGCCATTGATAACAAATCTGAAAATAACAGCGTAAACAGCGGAGTAAGCGTAATTAACGCGCTCACCTGTGCTGCCTGCCAGCGCGCCATCGCTTCGGCCAGCGCGCCATAACCGACCAGCGTGTTCAGCCCACAAAAAATGAGGCACGCCAGTTGCCAGTCGCTAAGCTGAGTAATCACACCCGGCTTCGCTAATGGCAGCAATGCTATTGTACACAAAGTGTACAGCAAAAAGAGGATCTGCTGTGAGGCAAGTCGACGCAATAACACCTTTTGTGCGACGCCATAGCTCACCCAGACCGTTGCTGCCCCCACACCGAAAATGACGCCCCATGTGTAATCCGTCAGGCGGGTAAAAATCTCTATCAGACTGGTGTTGAAGAACATCACCAGACCGCACAGCAGCATGCTCGCCCCGATAATCTGCGTACCGCGCATCTTCTCCTTGAGGATAAAGACGCTGGCGACCATCATGCCCACCGGTGAAAGCTGACCAATCACCTGCGACGCCGTGGGGCTAAGATATTGCAGGGAAGAGCTGAACAGGATGAAGTTACCGAACAGACCGCCCGTCGCGATAGCCAGCAGCACCAGCCAGCGCGGTTTACGGAAGAGCCGCAAGGGTGGAAGCTTACCTTTGACGGCCAGAATGGCCCCGAGGCCAATGCTTGCCATCAGAAAGCGATAAAAGACCACCGTAGGCGGCTCCATCACTTCCAGCACCTGCTTCATTGCAATTGGCAGCGCACCCCAGCACATTGCGGTGGTGAGCGCCAAAAGAATTCCTATGCCGGCCTGCTGCTTCATGCCCGTTTTCCCTACAGAAAAAATTACCGGGTTTCCAATGTAAAAAGCCCCGCAACAGGGTGCGGGGCTTTAATCCGTTACCGGACCGAGAAAACCTTACTCAGCAACGATGCTGATGTATTTACGGTTGTTCGGGCCTTTAACTTCAAATTTCACTTTACCGTCTGCTTTAGCAAACAGAGTGTGGTCACGACCGCAACCTACGTTGTTGCCAGCGTGGAATTTGGTACCACGTTGACGAACGATGATGCTACCCGCCAGAACGGATTCGCCACCGAAACGCTTAACGCCCAGGCGTTTAGCTTCTGAATCGCGACCGTTACGTGTGGAGCCGCCAGCCTTTTTATGTGCCATTTAAATCTCTCCTCAGGTCTTAGGCGCTGATGCCAGTAATTTTCACATCAGTGAACCACTGACGGTGGCCCTGCTGCTTACGGTAGTGCTTACGACGACGAAACTTAACGATTTTAACTTTCTCGCCACGACCGTGTGCAACAACTTCAGCTTTGATAACGCCGCCATCAACGAAAGGAACGCCGATTTTGACTTCTTCACCGTTTGCGATCATCAGAACTTCTGCGAACTCAACAGATTCGCCAGTTGCGATGTCCAGCTTTTCCAGGCGAACGGTCTGACCTTCGCTTACTCGGTGTTGTTTACCACCACTTTGGAAAACCGCGTACATATAAACTCCGCTTCCGCGCACATCCTCGTATGATTCAGAGTGCGCTATAAATATTCACAATAGGGCGCGAATATTACGCAAAACGCGAGCCTTTGACAAGTGCTACCGTCAATACATGAAGAAAAAAAACACAACACGTACGGTAACGTTTATCTGAGCCGTTTTTTCAGTACAATCAGCACTACTATTGATAAACCGAAACCCTTCGTTACCCCATTGAAGATGGGATAAACAGGATAAAAAGCCCGGCTTTTGCGATGAATTTAGAAAAAATCAACGAGTTAACCGCGCAAGATATGGCGGGTGTGAATGCAGCAATCCTGGAGCAACTCAACTCTGACGTCCAGCTGATCAATCAGTTGGGCTATTACATTGTCAGCGGCGGTGGTAAACGCATTCGTCCGATGATCGCCATTCTGGCTGCCAGAGCCGTTGGTTATCAGGGAAATGCCCACATCACTATCGCAGCGCTCATCGAATTTATCCACACGGCGACGCTTCTGCACGACGATGTGGTGGATGAATCGGATATGCGTCGTGGCAAAGCCACGGCTAACGCCGCGTTCGGGAACGCAGCCAGCGTACTGGTGGGGGACTTTATCTACACCCGCGCCTTCCAGATGATGACCAGTCTGGGCTCCCTGAAAGTGCTGGAAGTGATGTCCGAAGCCGTAAACGTCATTGCTGAAGGCGAAGTGCTGCAGCTGATGAACGTCAACGACCCGGACATCACCGAAGAAAACTACATGCGCGTGATCTACAGCAAAACCGCGCGCCTGTTTGAAGCGGCGGCCCAGTGTTCCGGCATTCTGGCTGACTGTACCGAAGCACAGGAAAAAGGCCTGCAGGACTATGGTCGCTATCTGGGTACGGCATTCCAGCTGATTGATGATTTGCTGGACTACAGTGCGGACGGCGAGACGCTCGGCAAAAACGTTGGCGATGACCTGAACGAAGGCAAACCGACCCTGCCGCTGCTTCATGCCATGCGTAACGGAACAGCCGATCAGGCGAAAATGATCCGTGAAGCGATTGAGCAGGGAAATGGCCGCCATCTTCTGGAACCTGTGCTGGAAACCATGGCTATCTGCGGATCGCTGGAATGGACGCGTCAGCGTGCGGAAGAAGAAGCCGACAAAGCCATCGAAGCTCTCCAGGTCATTCCCGACAGCCCGTGGCGCGAGGCATTGATTGGTCTTGCCCACATCGCCGTTCAGCGCGACCGTTAACCCTCCTTGTTTCTCCCCGCGACCATGGCGGGGAGATTCCAGAAAAATCCTGTAAATTACGTATTCCTGTAAATCCATCGGTTTAGAGACCGCATGAATAAAGCCATGTCTTATTCTGAATATCCCTTCAAGTAACGCGAACTTTTTAGAACAAAAGCTTGAAATGGGTATATTAACCCCGTCGTTTCAGAAGAAACGGCGTAGGTGAATCCGAACTTAAGGACGGTGTTATGGATACGAAATTTATCGACTGGCACACGGCTGATATTATTGCCGCACTGCGCAAAAGAGGCACTTCACTGGCAGCAGAGTCCCGCCGCCATGGACTGAGTTCTTCAACTCTGGCAAACGCCCTCACCCGCCCCTGGCCCAAGGGAGAATTAATCATCGCGACGGCGCTGGATACGCATCCGTGGGTGATTTGGCCTTCGCGCTACCACGATCCCATCACCCATGAATTTATCGACAGAACGCGCATGATTCGCCAGAGAAAGGCAAAAAGAGAACCGCAGAAGTAATGCGTTTTTGACAGGAACAGCAACCCCCCGGTCATTGCTGGCAGGGGGCTGCCGGAACGATTACTCGCCCTTCACACGCTCGATATTGGCACCCAGCGCGCGCAGTTTATCTTCGATACGCTCATAACCACGATCGATGTGATAAATACGATCCACGATCGTTGTGCCTTCCGCGATACAACCCGCCAGCACCAGGCTTGCAGACGCACGCAGATCGGTTGCCATCACCTGAGCACCTGACAGTTTCTCAACGCCATGGCAAATCACGGTATTACTTTCGATCTCAGCATGCGCACCCATACGGATCAGCTCTGGTACGTGCATAAAGCGGTTTTCGAAAATGGTTTCAGTGATGAAGCCAGTACCTTCGGCGACCAGGTTCAACAGGGTGAACTGCGCCTGCATGTCCGTTGGGAACGCCGGATGCGGCGCCGTCCGCACATTGACCGCTTTTGGACGCTGGCCGTGCATATCAAGGCTGATCCAGTCTTCACCGATTTCGATATCCGCACCCGCATCGCGCAGTTTCGCCAGCACCGCATCCAGGGTATCGGGCTGCGCGTTGCGACAAACAATCTTACCGCCAGAGATCGCGGCAGCGACCAGGAAGGTACCGGTTTCGATACGGTCCGGCAGAACGCGATAAACACCACCGCCCAGACGCTCAACGCCTTCGATAGTGATACGGTCGGTCCCCTGACCGGAGATCTTCGCACCCAGCGCCACGAGGAAGTTGGCGGTATCCACAATTTCCGGTTCGCGCGCGGCGTTTTCGATGATAGTGGTCCCTTCTGCCAGCGTCGCCGCAGACATAATGGTCACCGTTGCGCCCACGCTCACTTTGTCCATGACAATGTGCGCGCCTTTCAGACGACCATTGACGGACGCTTTAACGTAGCCTTCTTCCAGCTTGATCTCTGCGCCCAGTTTTTCCAGACCAAAGATGTGCAGGTCAACCGGACGCGCACCGATAGCGCAGCCGCCCGGCAGAGAGACCTGACCCTGACCAAAACGCGCCACCAGTGGGCCAAGCGCCCAGATGGATGCACGCATGGTTTTCACCAGATCGTAAGGGGCAGAGAAGTTGTTCACCTTGCTGGCGTCGATCCAGACGGAACCGTTACGCTCGACTTTCGTGCCCAACTGGGTGAGCAGCTTCATGGTGGTATCGATATCTTTCAGCTTCGGTACGTTCTGAATTTCTACCGGCTCTTCCGCGAGCAGCGCAGCAAAGAGGATTGGCAGCGCGGCGTTTTTCGCGCCAGAAATTGTGACTTCGCCCTGGAGACGCGTTGGCCCCTGTACACGAAATTTATCCATTGTGTGCTCTCTTATAAATTCAACCGTGCTGCGGGCCTGTCGCCCTCAGCTCAAAAACCGTTTAGTTTGCGATCGCGTGCCCACTCTTGCGGGGTGAACGCTTTAATCGACAGGGCGTGGATGCGGTTATCCGCAATATATTCCATCAGCGGCGCGTACACAGCCTGCTGTTTCTTCACACGGCTCATACCGTCGAACATCTCACCCACAGCAATAACCTGGAAGTGACTGCCATCGCCAGTGACGTGGGCTTCCTGAAGGGAGAGTGCATTCATCAGCACTGTCTGGATTTCATGATTTTCCATGGGTTCTTAATCATCTGATAGTGAAAACAAGCCCAACATCTTAGAGCAAAGTGGCGTCGTCTTAAACAAGCAAAAAGCCCCGACGATGAAACTGTCAGGGCTTTCGGAAGTAACGCACTGAAAATATTAACGGGGCAGTACATCCTGAGGCAGATTGTAGAGCTGCGCCAGGGTAACGACATTATCGCTCGCGCCGCGAAGCGTGACGCTCGCCCCCTGCTTTTTCCCTACCGCAACCAGATGGGCAAGCAGCGCAACGCCTGCCGTATCGACCCGTGTGATGTCGGTTAAGTCGATAAGCGTCACACCCTGCATAGCCTCATGGCGTTTATCCCATAAGGGGTTCAGCAGATCCTGATCCAGCTCACCGGACAGCTTTAATGTCTCGCCTTCACGCGACCAGCTGAGTTGCTGTGACATTACTTCTTCTCGTCCAACGTGATTTTCTGACGAGCAATGGACTGCAGCTGCGCGGTCAGGCCATCAATACCCTTAGTGCGCAGCAGGTCACTCCACTCGTTCTGTTTGGTGGTGATCATGCTTACGCCTTCGGCGATCATGTCATACGCCTGCCAGTGGCCGGTCTGGCTGTTTTTACGCCACTGGAAATCCAGACGAACCGGCGGACGGCCGTTAGGATCGTTGATCGTTACGCGGATAGGCACGATGGTCGCATCACCCAGCGGCTGCTCAGGCGCAATCTGATAGGTCTGACCGTGGTACATCGCCAGCGCCTGGCCATAAGCCTGTTTCAGGTATTCACGGAACGCGGCAAAGTAGGCCTCACGCTGCGCAGGGGTCGCGTCTTTGTAATAACGTCCCAGCACCAGCGCACCCGCATATTTGATCTGCACATACGGCAGCAGTTCCTGGTCAACGACGTCACGCAGATAATCAGGATTAGCACGAATTTTAGGCTGTTCGTTTGTAAGGCGGTCGAAGGTCTTCTTCGCCGCTTCGTCCATCAGTTTGTACGGGTTACTCTGATCCGCAGCGTGGGCAGCGGTAAGAGGGGCGATGACCAGCATGGCAACCATTAACAGTCGTTTAAACATGAATGACTTCTCCTGAAATTAATTCGCAGCACCAGGTGTCGGTGCGGCGTCGGTATGCTCTTCGCTCTGCGCAGGGGCTGCATCGGATTTTTTCTCATCCCCTTTGCTGTTGTAAAGGAACTGACCAATCATATCCTCCAGAACCATCGCGGATTTCGTATCCTGAATGACGCTACCGTCTTTAAGGATAGTCGTTCCCAGCTCGGGGTCTTCAAAACCGACGTTAAGTGCCAGATATTGTTCACCCAGCAGGCCGGAAGTACGGATAGAAAGGGAACTGGTGTCCGGGATATGGTTATAACGCTCTTCGATATCCATCGCGACGCGTGGCAGATAGGTTTTCTCATCGAGCGTAATGTCCGTTACGCGTCCGATCACCACGCCGCCAATACGGACCGGTGAACGCGCCTTCAGCCCGCCGATGTTATCGAAGGTGGCATAGATGCGATACGTCGGCTCGGTGCGCACAGACGTAATATCCGCCGCTCTCAGGCAGATGAACAGCGCGGCCAGCAGCGCCAGAAGCAGGAATACACCGACCCAAATTTCATTTTTTCTCGTTTGCATGAACTCAATTCCCAAACATCAGTGCGGTGAGCACAAAATCCAGACCCAGTACGGCCAGCGACGAATGTACGACGGTACGTGTAGTTGCACGGCTAATGCCCGCCGACGTCGGGATGGCATCGTAACCATTGAACAATGCAATCCACGTGACCGTAATGGCAAATACCACGCTTTTAATCAGGCAGTTAACCAGATCCATTCGCAGGTCAATGGCGTCCTGCATCGCGGACCAGAAGAAACCGGCGTCAATGCCTTTCCAGTGCACGCCAACCAGCGAACCGCCCCAGATACCCACGGCGACAAACAGAATAGTCAGTAACGGTAAAGAGATCACCCCAGCCCAGAAACGCGGCGAGATCACGCGACGTAGCGGATCGACCGCCATCATCTCCATGCTGGAGAGCTGCTCGGTCGCACGCATCAGGCCAATTTCTGCCGTTAATGCCGACCCCGCACGCCCGGCGAACAACAGCGCCGCCACAACCGGCCCCAGCTCTCGCAGCAGCGAGAGCGCCACCAGCATCCCGAGGCTGGTTTCCGCACTGTAGGTTGTCAGAACAAGATAGCCCTGTAGCCCAAGCACCATACCGATAAAAAGACCGGAGACAATGATGATGAGCATCGACAGCACGCCGACATTATAAAGCTGCCGCACCAGCAGCGGTGCGTGCTTACGGAATTCCGGCTTGCCGACCAGCGCGTTGAATAACATCAATCCGGCACGCCCGAACGTCCTGATGGTTTTTATGCCACGGTGTCCGAGAGCGGCCAACGCATTTAACAGCATGAGTGGCTTAACTCCCTATTCCCAGTAAATCGTCACGATAGTCGCCCGCCGGGTAGCGGAACGGCACAGGGCCATCGGCAATACCGTCGAGGAACTGCCGCACGCGCGGATCGCAATTTTCCTGCAGCGCCTGGGCGCTACCGTGTGCGACGATCTTTTTGTCCGCCACGATATAGGCGTAATCGGCAATGCTCAATACTTCCGGTACATCGTGAGATACCACAATGCAGGTGACGCCAAGCGCACTGTTCAGTTCAGAGATGAGCTTCACCAGCACGCCCATCGTGATGGGATCCTGTCCAACGAACGGTTCGTCAAACATGATTAAATCAGGTTCGAGTGCAATGGCTCGCGCCAGCGCGGCGCGGCGCGCCATCCCCCCGGATAGCTCTGAAGGCATCAATTTCGCGGCGCCCCGCAAACCGACGGCTTCAAGCTTCATCATCACCGTGCTTTTCAGCAGTTCAGGCGGCAGGCTGGTATGCTCGCGCAGCGGATAGGCCACGTTATCAAAGACATTCATGTCGGTGAACAAGGCTCCAGACTGAAAGAGCATGCTCATGCGTTTGCGGACAGTATACAGGCGCGAGCGTGACATCTCCGGGATGTTTTCGCCATCAAAGAGAATTTCACCGCTATCCGGTGGGATCTGCCCACCAATAAGGCGCAACAGGGTCGTTTTACCGATCCCGGACGGCCCCATGATGGCAGTGATCTTGCCACGCGGTACGGTCAACGAAATATCATCAAATATCAATCTGTTGGCGCGAGAAAAACTCACACCGCGAACATCGACTAAATTCGCCATCGTTTGGCTCATTTATGGTTCCTTTATTACCCTGCTCACATTAAGGCATGCTGCCTGAATCAGCCCTCAACTCCGCATTTTTACAGAATAATAGCCGTTGAGGTTAGCGAAAGCTGGCATTTGTTTTACTTTTCCGGCGCATAAAGTCAAAATTAGGAATTCGTTACGCCTCAGACTGTATGCAGTCCAGCCATTTCCGCGCGATGGACCGACGAGTATACCTGAAGAAAGGACTTTTGATGCTTTTAGCAACAGCACTGTTAATAATTGGTTTACTTTTGGTGGTCTACAGTGCTGACCGTTTAGTGTTTGCTGCATCTATCCTGTGTCGCCTGACGGGCGTACCGCCTGTCGTCATCGGGATGACCGTGGTCAGTGTTGGAACGTCACTTCCTGAAATCATCGTCTCTGTCTCGGCATCGCTGCATGGTCAGTTAGACCTGGCAGTAGGCACTGCGATTGGCTCTAACATCGTCAATATACTCTTGATTTTAGGCCTGGCGGCACTGCTCCATCCATTTCGCGTGCATTCTGATGTTCTGCGCCGTGAATTGCCGCTAATGTTAATCGTAAGTCTGCTGGCAGGGTGCGTATTTTACGATGGTGTACTGAGCTACAGCGACGGCATTTTCTTGCTGGCGCTGGCCGTTATTTGGCTGCTGTATAGTGTTAAAATCGCCCGTCTGGCTGAAAAACAGGGCCAGGATAGCCTCACGCGTGAGCAGGTCGCCGAACTTCCGCGAGAAGGCACGCTGCCTGTTGCCCTGCTGTGGCTTGGCGTTGCGCTGATCATCATGCCGATGGCAACGCGTATGGTTGTGGATAACGCGACGGTGCTGGCGAACTATTTCGCCATCAGTGAACTGACCATTGGCCTGACGGTGATTGCCATCGGTACCAGCCTGCCGGAGCTGGCCACGGCCATTGCGGGGGCACGCAAAGGTGAGGATGACATTGCCATTGGTAATATCATCGGTTCCAACATATTTAATATCGCCATTGTGATGGGTCTGCCGGCCCTGATTACGCCAGGGCCCTTTAATCCCCTGGCGTTCTCACGCGACTACGGCGTGATGTTATTGGTCAGCGTGATATTTGCCCTGCTCTGCTGGCGGCGGCAACGACAGATCGGCAAAGGCGCAGGCGCGCTGCTGACGGGTGGATTTATCGTATGGATGGCGATGCTGTACTGGCTCTCGCCTCTTCTCTCTGGGTAACGGAAACGCATTATGTCGCAAATAGAATTGCAGCCGGGTTTTGACTTTCAGAAAGCAGGCAAAGACGTTCTGGAGATTGAACGTGAAGGTCTGGCGCAGTTAGATCAGTACATTAATCAGGATTTTAGTCTGGCATGTGAGAAGATATTCTACTGTGCCGGCAAAGTCGTGGTGATGGGGATGGGTAAGTCCGGCCACATTGGACGCAAAATGGCGGCAACATTTGCCAGTACCGGAACCTCTTCCTTCTTTGTGCACCCGGGAGAAGCCGCGCATGGCGACCTGGGTATGGTCACGCCGCAGGATATCGTCATCGCGCTGTCCAACTCCGGTGAGTCCAATGAGATCCTGGCGTTGATTCCGGTACTGAAGCGCCTGCAGGTGCCGCTTATTTGCATGACCAGCCGTCCGGAAAGCAGCATGGCGCGTGCGGCCGACATTCACCTGTGCGTGAAAGTGCCCAAGGAGGCCTGTCCGCTCGGCCTGGCGCCGACGTCCAGCACCACCGCCGCGCTGGTCATGGGTGATGCGCTTGCCGTCGCGCTGCTCGAAGCCCGTGGTTTTACGCCGGAAGATTTCGCGCTTTCCCACCCGGGCGGTGCGCTGGGGCGCAAGCTACTGCTTCGGGTAAACGATATTATGCACACCGGGGATGAGATCCCTCACGTCAGTAAAGAAGCCTCCCTGCGTGATGCGCTGCTGGAAATCACCCGCAAGAATCTGGGGATGACGGTCGTGTGCGACGATCTGATGAAAATTCAGGGGATCTTCACCGATGGCGACCTGCGTCGCGTGTTCGACATGGGTGTCGATGTCCGCACGCTCGGCATTGCCGACGTGATGACGCCAGGCGGTATCCGCGTGCGTCCGGGTACGCTGGCCGTGGATGTGCTGAACCTGATGCAGTCCCGCCATATCACCTCCGTTATGGTTGCCGATGGCGACCAGTTGCTGGGTGTGGTACATATGCATGATCTGCTGCGCGCAGGCGTAGTGTAATGAAGGATAAGACAATGAGTAATGCGGGTGCATCCCTTGCAACCTGTTATGGTCCGGTCAGTACCCAGATGATGGCAAAGGCGGAAAACATTCGTCTGCTCATCCTGGATGTGGATGGGGTACTCTCCGACGGCCTGATTTACATGGGCAATAATGGTGAAGAGCTGAAAGCGTTTAACGTTCGCGACGGCTACGGTATCCGCTGTGCGCTCACCTCAGGTATTGAGGTGGCTATCATCACCGGGCGAAAAGCTAAACTGGTAGAAGACCGCTGTGAAACCTTAGGCATTACCCATCTGTATCAGGGGCAATCCGATAAGATGGCGGCGTTTAAAGATTTACTGGGTAAACTGGCTATCGCACCGGAAAACGTGGCCTACGTCGGGGACGATCTGATTGACTGGCCCGTGATGGCTGAAGTTGGGCTGAGCATCGCCGTTGCCGATGCGCATCCGCTGCTGATCCCGCGCGCTGACTATGTTACCCACATCAACGGGGGCCGCGGTGCCGTACGTGAAGTCTGCGATCTGCTCCTGCTGGCGCAGGGCAAGCTTGATGAGGCCAAAGGGCAATCGATATGAGTAAAACCAGACGTTGGATTATCATTTTGCTTTCGCTTGTCGCACTGGTATTGATTGGCGTGAACCTTGCCGATCGCGACGATACGCAAACGGAAGTGATCAACAATAACGATCCAACCTATAAAAGCGATCACAGCGACACCGTGGTCTACAGCCCTGAAGGTGCGCTGAACTATCGCCTGATTGCCCAGCATGTTGAATATTTTTCAGATGACGGTATTTCGTGGTTTACCCAACCTGTCATGACCACATTTGATAAGGACAAAGTGCCGACGTGGTCAATTAAGTCAGATCGGGCAAAACTGACAAATGACCGTATGCTTTATCTGTATGGCCACGTTGAAGTCAACGCCCTGACCGCTGACTCGCAGCTACGAAAAATTACGACGGATAATGCCCAGATCAACCTGGTAACCCAGGACGTGACGTCGCAGGATCTGGTCACACTGTATGGCACAACATTTAATTCCAGCGGTTTGAGAATGCGCGGGAACTTACGCAGCAAAAACGCCGAGCTGATTGAAAAGGTTAGAACCTCCTATGAAATTCAAAACAAACAAACTCAGCCTTAAAGTAATTATCGCCAGCGCGATGCTGGCGACCAGTCTCCCCGCGCTTGCTGTAACGGGCGATACCGACCAACCGATCCATATCGAGTCCGACACCCAGTCTCTCGATATGCAGGGCAACGTCGTCACCTTCACGGGTAACGTCGTCATGACTCAGGGCACCATCAAAATCAACGCCGACAAAGTGGTCGTGACCCGTCCGGGTGGCGAGCAGGGCAAAGAGATCATTGATGGTTATGGTAACCCGGCCACCTTCTACCAGATGCAGGACAACGGCAAGCCGGTGAAAGGTCACGCTACGCACATGCACTATGAGCTGGCGAAGGACCTGGTCATCCTGACCGGTAATGCGTACCTGGAACAGCTGGACAGCAACATTACCGGCGACCAGATTACCTATCTGGTAAAAGAGCAAAAAATGCAGGCCTCCAGCGAGAAAGGCAAACGCGTCACCACCGTACTGGTTCCGTCGCAGCTGCAGGATAAAGGCAAAGGCCAGGCCCCGGCACAGAAGAAGAGTAACTAATTCGTTATGGCAACATTAACTGCAAAAAATCTCGCGAAGGCCTATAAGGGCCGCCGTGTCGTAGAAGATGTCAGTCTGACCGTCAACTCCGGCGAAATTGTAGGGCTACTTGGCCCTAACGGTGCGGGTAAAACCACCACTTTCTACATGGTCGTTGGCATTGTGCCGCGCGATGCTGGCAACATTGTCATTGACGATGAAGACATCAGTCTTCTGCCGCTGCACGCGCGCGCACGTCGCGGGATCGGCTACCTGCCGCAGGAAGCCTCCATTTTCCGTCGTCTTAGCGTTTACGATAACCTGATGGCGGTCCTGCAAATTCGTAACGATCTGACCAGCGAACAGCGTCAGGATCGTGCCAACGAGCTGATGGAAGAGTTCCACATTGAGCATCTGCGCGACAGCCTCGGTCAGGCTCTCTCCGGGGGCGAACGCCGTCGTGTTGAGATTGCCCGTGCGCTGGCCGCAAACCCGAAGTTTATCCTTCTGGATGAACCGTTTGCGGGCGTTGACCCGATCTCGGTTATCGACATTAAACGTATCATTGAACACCTGCGTGACAGCGGGCTTGGCGTACTGATCACCGACCACAACGTCCGTGAAACGCTGGCCGTGTGTGAACGCGCGTATATTGTGAGCCAGGGCAATCTGATCGCCCACGGTACGCCGCAGCAGATCCTCGAAGACGATCATGTTAAGCGCGTCTATCTTGGGGAAGACTTCAGACTCTGATAGGGTAGAGGTAACGTAACGCCGAACCGGAGAAAAATGCTCTGAACATGAAGCAAGGTTTGCAATTAAGGCTCAGCCAACAACTGGCGATGACGCCGCAGCTACAGCAGGCAATTCGCCTGTTGCAACTGTCCACGTTAGAACTTCAGCAGGAGCTCCAGCAGGCGCTGGACAGCAACCCCCTGCTGGAACAAACCGATCTTCATGACGAGGTAGATACCCAGCAATCGCAGGAGACAGAAGCGCTCGACACCGCGGATGCACTCGAACAAAAAGAGATGCCGGACGAGCTTCCGCTGGATGCCAGCTGGGATGAAATCTACACCGCCGGAACCCCTTCCGGTACGCGTGCAGACTACCAGGATGATGAGCTACCGGTCTACCAGGGCGAAACCACCCAGTCACTGCAGGATTACCTGATGTGGCAGGTGGAACTTACTCCCTTCTCCGATACCGACCGCGCGATTGCCACCTCAATTGTCGATGCCGTTGACGACACTGGCTATTTGACCGTCACGCTGGACGATATTCTGGAAAGCATGGGCGACGACGAGATAGAGCTTGAGGAAGTTGAAGCCGTTCTGAAGCGCATCCAGCGTTTCGATCCAGTAGGCGTGGCCGCAAAAGATCTGCGCGACTGCCTACTGATCCAGCTTTCTCAGTTCAGCAAAGAGACGCCGTGGCTCGACGAGGCGCGCTTAATCATCAGCGATCATCTGGATCTGCTGGCGAACCACGATTTCCGCTCCCTGATGCGCGTCACGCGCCTGAAGGAAGAGGTGCTGAAAGAAGCGGTGAATCTGATCCAGTCGCTCGATCCGCGCCCGGGACAGTCGATCCAGACCAGCGAGCCCGAGTACGTCATCCCGGATGTGCTGGTCAGAAAACACAATGGCCGCTGGGTCGTTGAACTGAATTCAGACAGCATCCCTCGTCTGCAAATCAACCAGCAGTATGCCTCCATGTGCACCAGCGTGCGTAACGACTCCGACAATCAATATATTCGTAGCAATTTGCAGGAAGCGCGATGGCTGATCAAAAGTCTGGAGAGCCGAAATGATACGCTGCTACGCGTCAGCCGCTGTATTGTCGAACAGCAGCAGGCGTTCTTTGAGCAGGGCGAAGAGTATATGAAACCGATGGTACTGGCGGATATCGCCCAGGCCGTCGAAATGCATGAATCAACCATTTCCCGTGTCACCACGCAGAAGTATCTGCACAGTCCACGCGGTATTTTTGAGCTTAAGTATTTCTTCTCCAGCCATGTGAATACCGAGGGCGGCGGCGAAGCGTCGTCAACGGCCATTCGTGCCCTGGTGAAGAAGTTGATCGCCGCGGAGAATCCCGCGAAGCCACTAAGCGACAGTAAGTTAACCACCATGCTGTCCGATCAGGGTATTATGGTGGCACGTCGTACTGTTGCGAAGTATCGAGAGTCTTTATCCATTCCGCCGTCCAACCAGCGTAAACAGCTGGTCTGACACAACCGATAAGGAAGACACTATGCAGCTCAACATCACTGGACAAAACGTCGAAATTACTGAGGCTTTACGCGACTTTGTGAACGCGAAGTTTGCAAAACTCGAGCAGTATTTCGAAAGGATCAATCAGGTCTATATTGTGTTGAAAGTGGAGAAAGTGACTCATATCTCGGATGCCACCCTGCATGTTAACGGGGGTGAACTGCATGCCAGTGCGGAAGGGCAAGACATGTACGCTGCTATCGACGGCTTGATTGATAAGCTTGCACGACAGCTCAATAAACATAAAGATAAACTGAAACAACACTAATTGTCCGGGCAGTTAACGGGTGCAGGACGGCCTGTTGTGAAACACAACAGGCCATTTGTACAGTTAGCGCTTAGGTGAAATTATGATGAACAACGATTCCGCTCTTCAACTGAGCAATGTCCTTAACCAGGAATGTACCCGCAGTGCGGTTCACTGCCAGAGCAAAAAACGTGCGCTGGAGATCATCAGTGAACTGGCCGCAAAACAGCTGGGCCTGCCGCCGCAGGTGGTGTTCGAAGCGATTCTGACCCGTGAAAAGATGGGCAGTACCGGTATCGGCAACGGCATCGCGATCCCGCACGGCAAACTGGAAGAGGATACCCTGCGTGCCGTTGGTGTGTTTGTGCAACTTGAAACACCCATCGCCTTCGATGCCATTGATAACCAGCCCGTCGATCTCCTCTTCGCGCTGCTGGTGCCTGCTGACCAGACGAAAACCCATCTGCATACGCTGTCGCTGGTCGCAAAACGTCTGGCCGATAAAACCATTTGCCGTCGGCTGCGCTCGGCCCAAAGTGATGAAGAGCTCTATCAAATTATCACTGAAGCAGAAGGCAATCAGGATGATGCATAACCAGGAGATGGCCTTCACATCTGTTGTCCTGAGGAGAAACGGAACATGGTGCTGATGATTGTCAGTGGCCGTTCAGGGTCGGGGAAATCCGTTGCTCTGCGCGCGCTGGAAGACATGGGTTTTTACTGCGTCGATAACCTGCCGGTCGTGTTATTGCCCGACCTGGCCCGCACGCTTGCGGAGAGACAAACCTCTGCCGCCGTCAGTATCGACGTCCGTAACATGCCTGAATCGCCAGAGATCTTCGAACAGGCCATGAGCAACCTGCCTGATACGTTCTCGCCTCAGCTGCTTTTCCTCGATGCAGACCGCAATACGCTGATCCGCCGCTACAGCGATACCCGTCGCTTGCACCCGCTTTCCAGTAAGAACCTCTCTCTGGAGAGCGCGATCGATGAAGAGAGCGACCTCCTGGAGCCGCTGCGCTCTCGTGCCGACCTGATTGTCGACACCTCTGAGATGTCCGTTCACGAGCTGGCGGAAATGCTGCGTACCCGGTTGTTGGGTAAACGCGAGCGTGAGCTGACGATGGTGTTCGAATCCTTCGGCTTTAAGCACGGTATTCCGATTGATGCGGATTACGTTTTCGACGTGCGCTTCCTGCCTAACCCGCACTGGGATCCGAAGCTGCGTCCCATGACCGGTCTGGATAAACCCGTCGCGGCCTTCCTCGACCGGCACACAGAAGTTCACAATTTTATCTACCAGACGCGAAGCTACCTTGAGCTATGGTTACCTATGCTGGAGACAAACAATCGTAGCTACCTGACGGTGGCGATTGGCTGTACCGGCGGTAAACATCGTTCGGTTTATATCGCCGAACAGCTGGCCGACTATTTCCGCTCGCGCGGGAAGAACGTTCAGTCCCGTCATCGCACGCTGGAAAAACGTAAAACATGACCGTAAAACAAACCGTTGAGATCACCAATAAGCTGGGTATGCATGCACGCCCGGCGATGAAACTGTTTGAGCTGATGCAGGGTTTCGATGCAGAGGTTCTGCTGCGGAATGACGAAGGTACCGAAGCGGAAGCGAACAGCGTGATCGCCCTGCTAATGCTGGATTCCGCCAAAGGGCGCCAGATTGAAGTGGAAGCCACCGGGCCTCAGGAAGAGGAAGCGCTGGCAGCGGTGATTGCCCTGTTTAACGCTGGCTTTGACGAAGACTAACGTTCGCCCCTCGGCGGGTGGCGCTGCGCTTACCCGCCCTACATAAGATTGTTACGCTGCATAAAACCCTCTCCACCCAGCTGATTCATCTGACGTAGGATCCACGCCTGACGGCTTCGCACGTACCCTGATGGGGCGCTGGCTTTAAAGCGGATGGGATTCGGTAAGACAGCGGCCAATAGTGCTGCTTCTGACATGCTCAGACGGCTGGCTGGCTTATTGAAATAACGCTGCGCGGCAGCTTCCACGCCAAAAATACCGTCGCCAAATTCAGCGACATTGAGATAGACGGTCAGAATGCGCTTTTTGCTCCAGACCGTTTCCATCCCCAGGGTCAACCCCGCTTCCAGCCCCTTTCGCACCCAGCTGCGGCCGTCCCACAGAAACAGATTTTTGGCCGTCTGCTGCGACAAGGTTGAGGCACCGCGTACGCGGTTTTCATGGCGTTCGTTATGGGCCAGCGCCTTCTCAATGGCCGCCACGTCGAACCCCCAGTGCTCCGGGAATTTCTGGTCCTCCGCCGCGATGACCGCCAGCCCCATGAACGGCGAGATCTCGTCCATGCTTACCCAGTCAGAGTGGGCAACATAGCTGAAATCGCCGCTGAGCCACGCGCCGAGCTGGCGCTCAACCATCACGGCGGAGAACGGGACTGGCATAATGCTGAACAGGGCGAGTCCACCACCCCAAAACACCGCCAGCACCAGAACGATGCGCAACAGGGTACGTTTTACCCACGCGCCAGCACCGGATTGACGACTCATTCAGCCAACACCAGCACGCGGGCGACCAGCTTTTCGATCCCCATAGCCGCTTCTGCAATATTCTTCGCCAGCATATACGCAGGCGTGGTGACAATTTTGTTATCTTCATCAACCACAATGTCATCTACCGGGCACGGAACGTGTTCGCCCCCCATTTCCTCGACGATCTCTGCGGTATCAATATCCGTCCCGATGGTCAGGCGCAGCGGGAAATCAAAAATCTTAGGCAACATCGCCGGTGCGATACAGATAAAGCCCAGCGGTTTCCCTGCCGCATGCATGGCCTGCGACAACGCTTTCAGATGAGGATCGATCTGACACTCCGCGCCCTGCGCAGCAAAGGTACTGAGATTTTTGGCCGCGCCAAACCCACCCGGCACAATGAGCGCATCAAGCTCTGTAGGGTCTACCTGAATAAGAGGATGGATATCACCTCGCGCAATACGCGCGGCTTCAATCAGTACATTACGGGTTTCCGCCATCGGCTCACCGGTCAGATGATTAATCACATCTGCCTGATTTTTGTCTGGCGCAAAACAAATCACCTCTGCTCCCTGCTTAGCCAGGGCCAGCAGCGTGATTACGGCTTCATGTACCTCAGAACCATCGTAAACACCGCATCCGCTCAGCACGACACCAATCTTTTTCATCATGACAATCCTTTTCTGCAACTTGCTGAAGCACATTAATAATTTTGATTAAAACGCTATGCTTCACACATTTCACTGATTCATGTAACAAACCATTTAAGATTTGCTATCTTATCTGCGTGCGGCCTAAATTTTTCAGGCGGCGCCCTTTCGAAAATAACGTTTAAAAACAGGCGCAGCCACGATTTCCCTGGTGTTGGCGCAGTATTCGCGCACCCCGGTTAATCCGGGGTCATTTTTTTCTGGCGTCAACCCAGGCTTTAAGCACCGCCACATCGTTTTGCCACTCTTGCTTCATCTCTTCAACCCAATCACCCACGTTATCTTCCCATGCAGGTAAATCAGGCGACTGAATCTGTTGACCCAACTGCTGCAGGTGGCGTAGGCCAACCGAACCGGCGGCACCTTTAATTTTATGTCCTTCTTCCACGATGCCCTTCTGGTCACGCGCCGTCAGGTTTGATTCCAGCACACTCAGATAGCCCGGCATCATTTTTTCGAACACCGCCAGACCATCGGTAATCAGTTTCGGGCCGACCAGATCGATGTACTGCTCCAGCATCGCGGTATCGAGTATCGTTTGGGCTTTTGCGCTATCAACAGACGTCATGGTGCTCTCCTCTTCATCACGGGTATCCCAGAACTTCTTAATCATGGCGGTCAGAGCAGGCACCGCCAGCGGCTTGCTGAGTACATCGTCCATACCGGCATCGAGATACTCTTTTTTATCTTTCAGCACGTTCGCCGTCAGGGCAACCAGCGGCGGCAGTTCGTCGGCCGCGTACTGACGCGTCAGCTCGCGCGAGATATCCAGCCCGGTCATATCCGGTAACTGAATATCCAGCAGAACAAGATCGTATTCGCCGGGTTTAAACATCTCCAGCGCGGCTTTGCCGGTCATCGCGACATCGACGCTGTTGCCCAGTTTTTCCAGCACGGAGCGCGCCACGATCACGTTCAGCTCAATGTCTTCCACCAGCAGGACGTGCAGCGCAGGCAGCGGCATATCGTCATTTTCAAAGGTATCTTCTACCTCTTCCGCCACCGCCGGCGCATGGACCGTCAGCGTGAAGGTTGACCCTTTGCCCGGCTGGCTGGCAACGGTGATATCGCCCCCCATGCTCTTCGCCAGTCGTTTAGAGACCGCCAGCCCAATGCCCGTTCCTGTCGCCGGTTTCCCGCCGTTGCTGTCCTTCACCTGGTAGTACATGGCGAAGATTTTGTCCTGCTCCTCCTGCGGAATACCCATCCCGGAGTCCTCTACCTCAAAGTGCAGCATGTCGCCTTCGTCAAAGCGGATGCGCACCGCAACCTGCCCCTTCTGGGTAAATTTCACCGCGTTGCTGATCAGGTTCCACAGGATCTGGCGCAAACGCGTGCCGTCAGTCACCACTTTATGCGGCAGCGGCAGGGTTGGCTCCATGACAAAACTTAGCCCCTTCTGCTGCGCCTGCAGGCCGGACAGGTTTTCCAGATCGGCAAGGAAGCTGGTGAAATCAACAGGCTGATTATCAAGCTGAACTTTACGGCGCTCCATCTTATCCATATCAATAATATCGTTGAAGATATTACCCAGCGTGACCGCCGAAACATGGATAGTCTTGAGGTATTTTTCCTGCTCTGCGGTCAGGTCGGTATCCAGCAGAATACGGCTCAGCCCGACAATGCCGTTAAGCGGCGTACGCAGCTCGTGGCTGATAGTAGAGATAAAGGTAGTCTTGTCGCGGCTGGCGCGCTCCAGGGCATCCTGATAGCGCTTACGCTCGGTGATATCGCGGCCAAAGCCCATCAGGCCATGGCGTTTCCCCACGCGGTCATAGTAGGGCACCTTACGGATCTCAAAGCAGGCTTTGCGTCCGTCCGGGTAATCCAGCCACTGTTCATAGGTCAGCGAGACGTTATGGCGGAATACCTTTTCATCCGTCTCCATGACCTTAGCCGCCGCCTCTTCAGAGTAAACGTCCTGCGGCTTCAGGTTAATCAGCTGCTTCTCGCTTTTCCCGGTGAGCAACTCCATCGCCCGGTTACAGCCGGAAAACTCTTTATCTTCATTACGGTAAAACACCAGATCCGGCGAAGCATCGAGGAACGACCGCAGAAAAGAGGATTGCTGCTCAAGCTGGATCTGCGTGACCTCGCGCTCTTTCATTTCGATTTTCAGCTGCTCCAGCGTGGCCTGGCGCTCGGCCTCCGCCTTCTCACGATCTGAAATCTCCTGGTTCAGCTGCGCAATATTGTCTTTAAGCTGGACGTTGAGCTTCAGGTCGCGCTCGCGCATCTCTTCCAGTTTATCGACCAGTTTAGACAAACGCTGACGGGACTCTTCCAGCTGTTCAACCACCACGGAAAGGAAATAGACCGCCCAGGGGGTAATAAGCAAGCCAAAGAAGATGGAGCGGATGACGTCGATACTCTCGACCTGACCATGCAGAACCATGGTGACGGCCATTTGCACGACAATGGCCAGAACGACCAGTGCCAGCGCAAGCAGCATAGAGAAACGCACCAGCCCAAGCTTCATCATCAGGTCGACGTAATACTGGGCAAGCATTCGAATTTGCTTCATAGAGGATCCCTTCACGACTTTATCGCTCAATAATACTCAAATTCAGGGCGAGGCGTTGAAGGTTGTGAGAAAAAGTGCGGGGTGAAACAGGAGATTAGCCTCGCTCCCGGTTAACCGGAAGCGAGGAGAGGTCAATCAGGAGCGTTTCAACAACAGCCAGAGGCTGATCAGGAGGAAACTGGCGCTTGGCAGCAGCGCACCAATTATCGGCGGAATGCCATAAACCAGCGTCAGCGGACCGAAGATCTGGTCGAGCACGTAGAACACAAAGCCGAAGCTGATACCGGTCACGACGCGCACGCCCATCGGCACGCTGCGTAACGGGCCGAAGATAAACGACAGCGCCATCAGCATCATCACCGCCACGGACATCGGCTGGAAGATCTTGCTCCACATGTTGAGCTGATAACGTCCCGCATCCTGCCCGCTCGACTTCAGGTATTTCACATAGTTGTGTAAACCGCTGATGGAGAGCGCGTCTGGATCCAGCGCCACGACCCCGAGCTTATCGGGCGTCAGGTTGGTCTTCCACGTCCCGGTTACCGTCTGAGAACCCGTAATCTGTTTCGGATCGGTCAGGTTGGATTCATCAACCTGGGACAACCGCCACTGCTTATGTTCGGCGTCAAATTTCGCCGAAGAGGCGTGGCGAACGGACTCCAGACGGCGCTGGTCATCGAAAGCGTAGATGCTCACCCCACCCAGTTCATCATTCCCCTTTACCCGCTCGATGTAGACGAAGTTTTTACCGTCTTTCGCCCATAAACCTTGTTGAGTAGAGAGCAGTGAGCCACCGTACATTGCCTGCGCACGGTAGTTACGCGCCATCTGTTCGCCCTGCGGCGCGACCCACTCGCCGATCGCCATGGTCAACAGCACCAGTGGGATCGCGGTTTTCATTACCGACAGCGCGACCTGCATGCGGGTAAAGCCTGAGGCCTGCATAACGACCAGCTCACTACGCTGTGCCAGCATTCCCAGCCCCAGCAGCGCCCCCAGCAGGGCCGCCATCGGGAAGAAGATCTGCACATCTTTCGGCACGCTGAGCAGGGTATACATCCCCGCGCCCATCGCGTCATAGCTCCCCTGCCCGGCTTTTTTCAGCTGATCGACAAATTTGATAATGCCGGAGAGCGACACCAGCATGAACAAGGTCATCATGATGGTGGTAAAAATGGTTTTACCGATATAGCGATCAAGAACGCCAAACGCCTGCATTAGATGGCTCCTTTACGCGAGAATCGGGCACGTATGCGGCGCACAGGCACCGTATCCCACAGGTTTAACCCTAGCGCCAGTAAGATGTACAGGCTGTTGACGAACCATGTCCAGACCATAGGGTCCAGCTTACCCTTCGCGCCGTTAGAACGAATCGAGGTTTGCAGCAGGAAATAGATCAGGTAAAGCAGCATCGCCGGCAGCATAGAGAGCACGCGTCCCTGGCGAGGGTTCACCACGCTCAGCGGAACGACAATCAGCGCCATCATAAACACGGTGAAGACGAGCGTAATACGCCAGTGGAACTCAGCGCGCGCTCTGTCGGTATCGGTATTCCAGAGGGTCCGCATGTCCATTTGCTCGGTATCCGTTGGATCGAGCGCCACCGCCTGATGGCCGATAATGGCCTGATAGTTCTGGAAATCCGTGATACGGAAGTCGCGCAGCATCGCGGTGCCTTCGAAACGGGTGCCTTTATTCAGCGTCACGATCTGAGAACCATCTTTGCGCTGAGCAAGCTGACCGGAATCTGCAACCACCACGGAAGGACGCGCGTTACCTTTGGGACGTAACTGCGCCAGGAAGACGTCGTTGAATTTACTGCCGTCAACGCTCTCAATAAACAGCACGGAGTTGCCGTCGGTCGCCTGCTGGAACTGCCCCTGGGCTAACGCCGCCATGCCGGGGTTGGCTTTCGCTTCGGCCAGCACTTCGTCCTGATGACGGGAAGACATGGGGCCCGCCCACATCACATTCACCGCGGCAACAATACCCGTGAACAGCGCCAGTATCATGGCCGCTTTCACCAGTACCGCTTTGCTCAGGCCACAGGCATGCATCACCGTGATTTCACTCTCGGTGTAGAGTTTCCCAAGCGTCATGAGCAGGCCAAGGAAAAGACTTAGCGGCAGGATGAGCTGCGCCATTTCCGGGATCCCTAAACCAAGCAGGGAAAGCACCAGATTTGTTGGAATTTCGCCGTCAACGGCCGCACCGAGGATCTTAACCAGCTTCTGACAGAAAAAAATCAGCAGCAGGATGAAGAGGATCGCCAGTTGGCTTTTGAGCGTCTCCCGCACCAGATATCTTATGATTATCACTTTAAATACGCCCGTAAAAACCCGTCTCTTTGCAGGAATTTCGCTTGTTTCATGGCTTAAACGTCATTTATTCTCTTGAGTCGTCGAAATCATCGCTAAGATTAAAACATCCAGCGGATTCACGCTTCAGGACTTTTTCTGACGTGTCGAAACCGTAGTAACGTAAGATTAACACGAAGTCACCACAACAGCGGACATGAGTTACGAAAGGTTTCAATTCTATCCGTAGCAGCCGCCGTTGTCTTTAAGATTCAGGAGCGTAGTGCATGGAGTTCAGTGTAAAAAGCGGTAGCCCGGAGAAACAGCGGAGTGCCTGCATCGTTGTGGGCGTCTTTGAACCACGCCGACTCTCCCCGATCGCCGAGCAACTCGATAAAATCAGTGACGGCTATATTAGCGCCCTGCTGCGCCGTGGCGAACTGGAAGGCAAACCTGGGCAGACGCTGTTACTGCACCATGTTCCGAACGTACTGTCAGAGCGTATTCTGCTGATTGGCTGCGGCAAAGAACGCGAGCTGGATGAACGTCAGTATAAGCAGGTGATTCAGAAAACAATCAATACGCTGAATGATACCGGCTCAATGGAAGCCGTCTGCTTCCTGACTGAATTGCACGTCAAAGGGCGTAATACCTACTGGAAAGTGCGTCAGGCGGTCGAAACGGCAAAAGAGAGCCTCTACAGCTTCGATCAGTTGAAGACCAATAAAAGCGAGCCACGTCGTCCGCTGCGTAAAATGGTCTTTAACGTGCCAACCCGTCGCGAACTGACCAGCGGCGAACGCGCGATCCAGCACGGTCTGGCGATCGCAGCCGGCATTAAAGCGGCCAAAGATCTCGGCAACATGCCGCCTAACATCTGTAACGCGGCGTACCTGGCCTCTCAGGCGCGTCAGCTGGCCGACGCCTACAGCAAAAACGTCATTACTCGCGTCATCGGCGAACAGCAGATGAAAGAGCTCGGGATGCACTCTTACCTGGCGGTCGGTAACGGATCGCAGAATGAATCCCTGATGTCCGTCATCGAGTACAAGGGCAACCCGGCCGAAGACGCGCGCCCTGTCGTGCTGGTCGGTAAAGGCCTGACCTTCGATTCCGGCGGTATCTCCATCAAGCCTGCCGAAGGCATGGACGAGATGAAATACGACATGTGCGGCGCGGCGGCGGTTTACGGCGTGATGCGCATGGTCGCTGAACTTCAGTTGCCGATTAACGTTATCGGCGTACTGGCGGGCTGCGAAAACATGCCTGGCGGGCGTGCTTATCGTCCGGGTGACGTGCTGACCACCATGTCCGGCCAGACCGTTGAAGTGCTGAACACCGACGCCGAAGGCCGTCTGGTGCTGTGTGACGTGCTGACCTATGTGGAACGCTTCGAGCCTGAAGCGGTGATTGACGTCGCCACCCTCACCGGTGCCTGCGTGATTGCGCTGGGCCACCACATCACCGGCCTGATGTCGAACCACAATCCGCTGGCGCACGAGCTTATCGGCGCCTCGGAACAGGCCGGTGACCGCGCATGGCGTCTGCCGTTGGGTGACGAATATCAGGAGCAGCTGGAGTCCAACTTTGCGGATATGGCAAACATCGGTGGACGTCCTGGCGGGGCGATCACCGCGGGCTGCTTCCTGGCACGCTTCACCCGCAAGTACAACTGGGCGCATCTGGATATCGCGGGCACCGCATGGCGCTCCGGCAAGGCCAAAGGTGCAACCGGTCGTCCAGTGGCGCTGCTGTCGCAGTTCCTGCTCAATCGTGCGGGTTTTAACGGCGACGAATGATGTAAAACGCCGGGTGGCGGCTTCGCCTTACCCGGCCTACAGCATCACTCAACCGTAGGCCGGGTAAGCGTAGCGCCACCCGGCTTTGCATTTAAATCCACGACAAGAAGCCCCATATATGAAGAATGCAACGTTCTACCTTCTGGACAACGACACCCATCAGGATGGCCTCAGCGCCGTCGAACAGCTGGTGTGTGAAATTGCCGCAGAACGTTGGCGCGCAGGTAAACGCGTTCTGATTGCCTGTGAAGATGAACAGCAGGCCATTCGCCTTGATGAGGCGCTGTGGGCGCGTCCGCCGGAGAGTTTTGTGCCGCATAACCTGTCGGGCGAAGGCCCGCGCGGTGGAGCACCGGTTGAAATTGCCTGGCCGCAAAAGCGCAACAGCAGCGCGCGCGATATTCTGATTAGCCTGCGGATAGATTTTGCAGATTTTGCCACCGCTTTCACAGAAGTGGTAGACTTTGTCCCTTACGAAGAATCTTTGAAACAACTGGCGCGCGAACGCTATAAAGCGTACCGCCTGGCTGGTTTTAACCTGAATACGGCAACCTGGAAATAATGGAAAAGACATATAACCCACGCGATATCGAACAGCCGCTTTACGAGCACTGGGAACAGCAGGGCTATTTCAAGCCTAACGGCGACGAAAGCAAAGAGTCCTTCTGCATCATGATCCCGCCGCCGAACGTCACCGGCAGTTTGCATATGGGTCATGCTTTCCAGCAGACCATCATGGATACCATGATCCGCTACCAGCGCATGCAGGGTAAAAACACCCTGTGGCAGGCGGGGACTGACCACGCGGGTATCGCGACCCAGATGGTGGTTGAGCGTAAAATTGCCGCTGAAGAAGGAAAAACCCGCCACGACTACGGTCGCGACGCGTTCATCGACAAAATCTGGCAGTGGAAAGCGGAATCCGGCGGCACGATTACCCGTCAGATGCGCCGTCTCGGCAACTCCGTGGACTGGGAGCGCGAGCGCTTCACCATGGATGAGGGCCTTTCCAACGCCGTGAAAGAAGTCTTCGTCCGCCTGTATAAAGAAGACCTGATTTACCGCGGCAAGCGCCTGGTAAACTGGGATCCAAAACTGCGTACCGCCATCTCTGACCTGGAAGTGGAAAACCGCGAGTCTAAAGGCTCCATGTGGCACATCCGCTATCCGCTGGCCGACGGTGCAAAAACCGCCGACGGTAAAGATTACCTGGTGGTCGCGACCACCCGTCCGGAAACCCTGCTGGGCGATACCGGAGTGGCCGTTAACCCGGAAGATCCACGTTATAAAGATCTGATCGGCAAATTCGTGGTGCTGCCGCTGGTAAACCGCCGTATTCCGATTGTGGGCGACGAACACGCCGACATGGAAAAAGGCACCGGCTGCGTAAAAATCACCCCTGCGCACGACTTCAACGACTATGAAGTCGGTCGTCGTCACGCCCTGCCGATGATCAACATCCTGACCTTTGACGGTGATATCCGTGAGAGCGCAGAAGTGTATGACACCAAAGGCGAAGAGTCTGACGTTTACTCCAGCGACATCCCGGCGGAGTTCCAGAAGCTGGAACGTTTTGCCGCGCGTAAAGCCATCGTGGCCGCCGTCGACGCACTCGGCCTGCTGGAAGAGATCAAACCTCACGATCTGACCGTGCCGTACGGCGACCGTGGCGGCGTGGTTATCGAGCCAATGCTGACCGACCAGTGGTACGTGCGTGCCGACGTGCTGGCGAAACCGGCTGTTGAAGCGGTTGAGAACGGCAGCATTCAGTTCGTGCCGAAACAGTACGAAAACATGTACTTCTCCTGGATGCGTGACATTCAGGACTGGTGTATCTCCCGTCAGCTGTGGTGGGGTCACCGTATCCCGGCGTGGTACGACAACGACGGCAACGTCTACGTTGGCCGCACCGAAGACGAAGTGCGTCAGGAAAACAACCTGAGCGCGGACGTTGCGCTGCGTCAGGACGAAGACGTGCTGGATACCTGGTTCTCCTCCGCGCTGTGGACCTTCTCCACCCTCGGCTGGCCAGAAAACACCGACGCGCTGCGTCAGTTCCACCCGACCAGCGTGATGGTGTCCGGCTTCGACATTATCTTCTTCTGGATTGCCCGCATGATCATGATGACCATGCACTTCATCAAAGACGAAGACGGCAAGCCGCAGGTTCCGTTCCATACCGTCTACATGACCGGTCTGATCCGCGACGACGAAGGCCAGAAGATGTCCAAGTCCAAGGGTAACGTGATTGACCCGCTGGACATGGTTGACGGTATCTCTCTGGAAGAGCTGCTGGAAAAACGTACCGGTAACATGATGCAGCCGCAGCTGGCGGAGAAAATCCGCAAGCGCACCGAGAAGCAGTTCCCGCACGGGATCGAGTCTCACGGTACCGACGCCCTGCGCTTCACCCTGGCGGCACTGGCCTCTACCGGCCGTGACATCAACTGGGACATGAAGCGTCTGGAAGGTTACCGTAACTTCTGTAACAAACTGTGGAACGCCAGCCGCTTCGTGCTGATGAACACCGAAGATCAGGATTGCGGCTTCAACGGCGGCGAAATGACCCTGTCTCTGGCGGACCGCTGGATCCTGGCGGAATTCAACCAGACGGTGAAAGCGTTCCGCGAGGCGCTGGACAGCTACCGCTTCGATATCGCGGCGGGCATCCTGTATGAATTCACCTGGAACCAGTTCTGCGACTGGTATCTGGAGCTGGCGAAGCCGGTGATGAACGGCGGTACTGAGGCGGAACTGCGCGGCACGCGCAACACGCTGATTACCGTTCTGGAAGGTCTGCTGCGCCTGGCGCATCCGGTCATTCCATTTATCACCGAAACCATCTGGCAGCGCGTGAAGGTGATTGCAGGCATCAACGCTGACACCATCATGCTGCAGCCGTTCCCGGAATTCGATGCGGCTAAGGTTGATGAAGCGGCGTCCGCGGATACCGAGTGGCTGAAACAGGCGATCGTGGCGGTGCGTAACATTCGTGCTGAAATGAACATCGCCCCGGGCAAACCGCTGGAACTGCTGCTGCGCGGCTGCAGCGAAGCGGCTGTTCGTCGCGTCACCGAGAACAACACCTTCCTCAAGACCATGGCGCGCCTGGAAAGCATCACCGTGCTGCCTGCGGATGACAAAGGTCCGGTTTCCGTGACCAAAATCATCGACGGCGCCGAGCTGCTGATCCCAATGGCAGGTCTGATCGACAAAGACGCTGAACTGGCTCGTCTGGCGAAAGAAGTGGCGAAAGTCGACGTGGAAATTGGCAAAATCGAAGACAAGCTGGCGAACGAAGGCTTTGTCGCCCGCGCGCCGGAAGCGGTCATCGCGAAAGAGCGTGAGCGTCTGGTTGCCTTCGCCGATGCGAAGACCAAGCTGATTGAGCAGCAGGCGGTTATCGCCGCGCTGTAATGCTTTTACCCCTTACGCTTCAGGGCGTAAGGGGTAACCTTCCTGAAAACTCCTCGCTTGCACTCCCCCTTCTGCGGTGCTATTAACAGCAGTTATGTGTCAATTTTTGTAATGAGTAATGCTATGAGCGTGATTACCCCCGTCGCGACGACGATGCGTCGGATCACTGAGCAGGATAATCCGGCTATCGCCGCCGTTATCCGCACCGTTTCTGCCGAATATGGCCTGACGGCTGACAAAGGCTACACGGTTGCGGACCCGAACCTGGACGCGCTTTTCCAGCTCTACAGCCAGCCAGGGCATGCCTACTGGGTAATCGAGCAGAATGGCCAGGTGGTGGGCGGTGGCGGCGTGGCGCCCCTGAGCTGCAGCGAGCCGGAAATCTGCGAACTGCAGAAAATGTATTTCCTGCCAGCGGCGCGCGGACAAGGACTGGCAAAAAAGCTGGCGCTGATGGCGCTGGACCACGCGCGCAAGCAGGGCTTTACCCGCTGCTACCTGGAAACGACCGCCTTCCTCAAAGAGGCCATCGGCCTGTATGAACATCTGGGCTTTGAGCATATCGATGCGCCGCTGGGCTGTACCGGCCATGTTGATTGCGAAGTCAGGATGCTGAAAAGTCTGTAAATATCTTTGCTGCCCCCTTCTGTTAAGCGGCGCTGAACTGAATACTCTACACTCTCAGTTCACACCACAACGGGGGAAACACGATGTCAAAGATAAAAAGCTACGCCGCACCGCAGGCGGGTGCAGAACTTGAGCTGTACGAGTACGACGCGGGCGAACTAAAAGCAGAAGACGTCGAAGTACAGGTTGATTACTGCGGGATCTGCCACTCGGATCTCTCGATGATCGACAACGAATGGGGCTTTTCAAGCTATCCACTGATTGCCGGGCACGAGGTCATTGGCCGCGTCGTGGCGCTCGGTAGCGCCGCGCAGGACAAAGGGCTGAAAGTGGGCCAGCGCGTAGGCATTGGCTGGACGGCACGCAGCTGTGGCCACTGCGATGCCTGTATCAGCGGTAATCAGATCAACTGCCTCGAAGGCGCCGTTCCCACCATTCTGAACAAAGGCGGTTTCGCCGACAAGCTGCGCGCCGACTGGCAATGGGTCATCCCGCTGCCGGACAGCATTGATATCGAATCCGCCGGTCCGCTGCTGTGCGGCGGTATCACCGTCTTCAAACCCCTGCTGATGCACCATATCACCGCCACCAGCCGCGTGGGTGTCATCGGTATTGGTGGCCTTGGGCATATCGCCATCAAGCTGCTGCACGCGATGGGCTGTGAAGTCACGGCGTTCAGCTCGAACCCGGCGAAAGAGAAAGAAGTGCTGGCGATGGGTGCGGATAAAGTCGTGAACAGCCGCGATCCTGAAGCACTGAACGCGCTGGCGGGTCAGTTTGACCTGATCATCAACACCGTTAACGTCGATCTCAACTGGCAGCCGTACTTTGAAGCGTTGGCCTACGGCGGTAACTTCCACACCGTGGGTGCGGTGATGAAGCCGCTGCCGGTTCCGGCGTTTACCCTGATCGGCGGGGATCGCAGCATATCCGGTTCTGCAACCGGTACGCCGTACGAGTTGCGCAAACTGATGAAATTCGCCGGACGCACCAAAGTGGCGCCGACCACCGAACTCTATCCGATGTCGAAAATCAACGAAGCGATCCAGCACGTGCGCGACGGCAAAGCCCGTTACCGCGTGGTGTTGAAAGCGGATTTCTGATGTGAGTTTGCCGGGTGGCGGCTTCGCCTTACCCGGCCTACTTTCACTGCTGCGCCAATACGTTAAATACTTCCGCTACCGCGACCGCTCCCGGATCCATCACCCCATCCAGGTTCTCTTTATTGACATACGACGAGCGTCCCGCGCCGGCTTTCGCCATTTTCGACGTTGCTTCTGCGCCCTGCAGCGCGGCCTGCGCTGCCGCCTGAATATTGCCTTTCTGTAACGCCTCCAGCGCTGGTTGCAGCGCATCGATCAGCGTGCGATCGCCAAGATCCGCTCCGCCGTACTGCTTCATCTGCGCCAGTCCGCTCAACAGCGCATCCGGCAGGGCGTGTCCGTCATGCAGCTTTTGCCCGGCCGCCGTAAAGAAGATCGACATCAATACGCCGCTCGATCCGCCCATCACCGTTGCCAGCCGCTCGCCAACCAGCAGCAGCAGCTTAGGCACGTCATTAAGCGGGAGCGTGTTCTGCTCCAGGCGCTGCGCAATATCCCGCGCCCCTTGCGCAAAGGTGGAGCCGGTATCACCGTCGCCCACTTTGGCATCCAGCGCGTTCAGGCGGTTTTCCAGCTGGAGCAGCGTGCTGGTCACCGAGGCGACATATTCGCCCACCTGCAGATTGTCCGACGGGGTATATTCCACGCGATCGTGAATAGCGCTATGCGCCACGGTGCGCAGCGGCGCAAACGCCACGGGCTTCTGCCAGCCCAGCGTTTCAACCTCGGCGTGAATCGCCTTTTCGAAGAAATCGTTGAGCTTCAGCAGCGTGAGCGAAAAGCCCTTCATGTCCAGCGCGCTCACCAGCGGCGCGGGGCCTATCAGATACGCGATCTCCTCTTTCAGCGCCGAATGCGCCAGCTCTTTGGTCAGCAGCGCCATCTCCAGCGCCGATACGCCGCCAAGATTGTTAATCAATACCGCAAAGCGCCCCTCTCCCGCCTGCGCGCGTAGCGGCGTCACCAGCGTGTCGATAATCGCTTTGCTGTTCTGGGTATCTACGACGGAAGCGCCGGGCTCGCCGTGAATGCCCAGACCCAGCTCGACGTGGCCTTGCTTAATGCGCCCCTCTTCATCGTCGCTGCCCGGCAGGTTGCAGGTTTGCATCGCCACGCCCAGGCTCCAGAGGTTGTCGCAGGCCTGTTGCGCAATCTCCCGTACCTCGCTCAACGATTTCCCCTGCTCCGCCGCATAGCCCGCAATCTTATGCACCAGCGCCGTACCGGCAATACCGCGCGGCTGCTTGTTGTCCGGCAGCGCGATATCGTCTGCCACGATCACCATCTCCACCTTAAGACCGTAGCGTTTGGCCTTTTCTGCCGCCAGACCAAAGTTCAGGCGGTCGCCGGTGTAGTTTTTGACGATCAGCAAACAGCCGCGATCGCCCGTGACCGCCACAATGGCATTCAGCACTGCATCCACGCTCGGCGAGGCAAACAGATCGCCACATACCGCCGCCGTCAGCATCCCTTTGCCGACAAACCCGGCGTGTGCGGGTTCGTGGCCTGAGCCGCCGCCGGAGATCACCGCCACGCGGCTTTTGTCCCAGTCGCCGCGTGCGACGATCCTGATGGCCGGATCGATATCAAGCTTGACGAGATTGGCATGTGGCGCAGAAAGCAGTATGCCTTCAATGGCATCGTTGACCAGCTGTTTGCGATCGTTAAAGAAGAATCTGGACATAGTTTCCCACTATTTTGTGAACCGTATGCAAAAGCATAGTCCGCGCTGGATAATGCGCCGCAAAGTCAGGAATTTACTCAACCAAATTGCTATCAGGTTGCCTATACTCCACCCAGGACTAAGAGAGGAAGCGCATCATGAGTACACCATTGTTAATTGCCCGGACGCTGGAAAAAGAGCTGTATTTACTGCCCGCGATGGCGAACCGCCACGGTTTGATCACCGGCGCGACCGGGACGGGGAAAACCGTCACCCTGCAAAAGCTGGCGGAGTCGCTTTCGGAGATTGGCGTACCGGTCTTTATGGCTGACGTGAAAGGCGATTTAACCGGTGTCGCTCAGGAAGGGACGGCCTCTGAAAAACTGCTCGAACGGCTAAAGAATATTGGCATCACGGACTGGACGCCGCATAACAATCCGGTAGTGGTATGGGATATCTTTGGTGAGAAAGGCCATCCGGTGCGCGCCACCGTCTCCGATCTCGGCCCGCTGCTGCTGGCCCGTCTGCTTAACCTCAATGACGTGCAGTCCGGCGTGCTGAATATTATCTTCCGCATTGCCGACGATCAGGGGCTGCTGCTGCTTGATTTTAAAGATCTGCGCGCCATTACGCAGTACATCGGCGATAACGCCAAATCCTTCCAGAATCAGTACGGCAACATCAGCAGCGCCTCGGTGGGCGCCATTCAGCGTGGGCTACTGACCCTGGAGCAACAGGGTGCCGAACACTTCTTTGGCGAGCCAATGCTGGATATCAAAGACTGGATGCGCACCGACAGCAGCGGCAAAGGCATCATCAACATTCTGAGTTCGGAAAAACTGTACCAGATGCCAAAGCTCTACGCCGCCAGCCTGCTGTGGATGCTCTCCGAACTGTATGAACAGCTACCGGAAGCGGGCGATCTGGAAAAACCGAAGCTGGTGTTCTTCTTTGACGAAGCACATCTGCTGTTTAACGATGCGCCGCAGGTATTGCTGGATAAAATTGAACAGGTCATTCGCCTGATCCGCTCCAAAGGGGTCGGCGTCTGGTTTGTCTCGCAAAACCCGTCGGATATCCCCGATAACGTGCTCGGTCAGCTCGGCAACCGCGTGCAGCACGCCCTGCGCGCCTTTACGCCGAAGGATCAGAAAGCGGTGAAAGCCGCCGCGCAAACCATGCGCGCCAATCCTGCCTTTGATACTGAAGCGGCGATTCAGGCGTTAGGCACTGGTGAAGCGCTGATCTCTTTCCTGGATGCGAAGGGCAGCCCGTCCGTGGTGGAACGCGCCATGGTGATTGCCCCCTGCTCGCGCATGGGGCCGGTGACCGACGATGAACGTAACGGCCTGATTAACCACTCTCCGGTTTACGGGAAGTACGAAGACGAGGTGGATCGCGAGTCCGCTTTTGAGATGCTGCAAAAAGGGGTACAGGCGACCACCGAATCGCAGGATGCGCCCTCCGCTAAAGGACAGTCTGTCGCCGTGGATGACGGTATTCTCGGGGGGCTCAAAGACATCCTGTTCGGCAGCACCGGGCCGCGTGGCGGCAAGCGCGACGGCGTGGTACAGACCATGGCGAAAAGCGCGGCGCGACAGGTCACCAATCAGATCGTGCGCGGCATGCTGGGGAGTCTGTTAGGCGGCCGTCGCCGGTAGACGGGGAACCCACGGGCGGCCCAGCGCCGAACCCTGTACACCGTTCTCCTGCAGATAGCGGTCGATTTCCACCATCCCCGTCCAGCGGTTCTCACACCATAGCGGTGCCAGAAGCGTTGGACGGCGGGCGCTGGCCGAAATACGGTGGTAGACAATTTCCGGCGGCGTGTGGCGAATCATCTCCCCCGCCGTCACCGAATAGTCCTCAAGCGCAATACCGTTTAACCGCCCCGCTTCCCAGGCTTTCGCCATAATGCTTCCCGTAACAATATGCAGCGGGTGCAGCTTGATGCCGTCCACGCCGGTCTCAACTACCCTCTCCAGCGTTTCAAGGCCATGCTGTTGACCTTCGCCGGGCAGACCGACAATCAGATGCGAACAGACCTTCAGCCCGCGCTCACGGGCCAGGCGCGTGGTGCGCTGGTAGCAGGCGAAATCATGGCCACGGTTAATGCGGTGCAGGGTTTTGTCGTGCGCGGTTTGCAGGCCCAGCTCCAGCCAGATCTCGTAGCCTTGTTCTTTATACTCGCTGAGCAGGTCCAGCACCGCGTCCGGCACGCAGTCCGGGCGCGTGCCCACGCACAGCCCAACGATGTTAGCCTGGCTGACGGCCTGCTGATACATAGAGCGCAGCACCTGCACCTCCGCCCACGTGCTGGTGTAGGCCTGGAAATAGGCCAGATACTGCTTCGCGCGATTCACCAGGCTGGCCTGATGGGCAAGCTGCTCCGCGATAGATTTATGCTGCTGGGCTTCGTCAGCAAAGGACGCAACGTTACAGAAGGTGCAGCCGCCGCGCCCGATGGTGCCATCACGATTCGGGCAGCTAAACCCGCCGTGCAGCGTCAGCTTGTGAACCTTTTGCCCGTACCGCTGCAAAAGATCCCCACCAAACATATTGACTAATTTCTGTAACTGCATAATCTGATAGACCGTCCCGGAGAAAGGGGACAAGCCTGCCACTTTTAGCCTCTGTCGGCGATGACCTGGATCAATCGCCCTGGACGGCCTTTATCTATATGAATAAATACTCAAGATTACTGCAATTTCATTCACGCCATTCGTGATTACTTTTCCTTATGTTCTGATTGTTTTTTTCATTTATAGCGCCGCCACTGAAAAACAGTGACTTTATGCGGGTTTGAAGACAATGCCAGATTATTATTCTGCTATAAAACTGCTATTCAGCACGCTACATTGATAATACCGCTTACATATAGTGAGTCAGATCACACTCCGCTGCGTCCGGTCAGGGCATACAATCAATGTAAAAATAGTTAAATAGCCTTTAATTACAATGATATAAACTCTCTTTAGCACATTTTTGTATAAATAAGATTGCCATTTGACCTGTGTACCAATTCCCGATAAGTTGGAAATCCGCTGGAAGCTTTCTGGATGAGCGGCCTGCTCATCATATTTATGCAGTAATTGAGATTCCCTCTGAAGCAAGTCCTCAAACTTGTTTACCTGCGCGAAAGGATGAAAAAGAGGGCGAATGCGAGGTCCGCGTATGAAACGCAAACCCCGTCGCCATGCTCTTTCTGTGCCTGTGCGCCACGGTAAAGTTCAGTGGGAAGCCCGACGAGCCTGGGGAGGTTCACTGATATGTTGTACGATAAATCCCTTGAGAAGGATAACTGTGGTTTCGGCCTGATCGCCCACATAGAAGGCGAACCTAGCCACAAGGTAGTGCGTACCGCTATTCACGCACTGGCCCGTATGCAGCACCGTGGCGCCATCCTTGCCGATGGTAAAACCGGCGACGGTTGCGGCCTGCTGCTGCAAAAACCGGATCGTTTCTTCCGCATCGTGGCGGAAGAGCGCGGCTGGCGTTTAGCCAAAAACTACGCTGTCGGCATGCTGTTCCTGAATCAGGATCCTGAAAAGGCTGCCGCCTCACGCCGCATCGTCGAAGAAGAACTTCAGCGTGAAACCCTGTCGATTGTCGGCTGGCGCAATGTGCCAACCAACGAAGGGGTACTCGGTGAAATCGCCCTCTCCTCGCTGCCTCGTATTGAACAGATTTTCGTCAACGCACCTGCGGGCTGGCGTCCGCGTGATATGGAACGCCGTCTGTTTATTGCCCGCCGCCGTATTGAAAAACGTCTCCAGGACGATAAAGAGTTCTACGTCTGTAGCCTCTCTAACCTGGTGAACATCTATAAAGGTCTGTGTATGCCGGCTGACCTGCCGCGCTTCTACCTGGACCTGGCGGACCTGCGTCTGGAATCGGCCATTTGCCTGTTCCACCAGCGCTTCTCCACCAACACCGTTCCACGCTGGCCGCTGGCTCAGCCGTTCCGCTACCTGGCGCACAACGGCGAGATCAACACCATCACCGGTAACCGCCAGTGGGCCCGCGCCCGTACCTATAAATTCCAGACGCCACTGATCCCCGATCTGCACGATGCCGCACCGTTCGTGAACGAAACCGGCTCTGACTCCAGCTCGATGGATAACATGCTGGAACTGCTGCTGGCGGGCGGGATGGATATCGTGCGCGCCATGCGTCTGCTCGTGCCACCGGCCTGGCAGAACAACCCGGATATGGACCCTGAGCTGCGCGCGTTCTTCGACTTTAACTCCATGCACATGGAGCCGTGGGACGGCCCGGCGGGCATCGTGATGTCCGACGGCCGTTTTGCCGCCTGTAACCTGGACCGTAACGGTCTGCGTCCGGCACGCTACGTCATCACCAAAGACAAGCTTATCACCTGCGCCTCTGAAGTCGGGATCTGGGATTACCAGCCTGACGAAGTGGTCGAGAAAGGCCGCGTCGGTCCGGGCGAGCTGATGGTAATCGACACCCGCGGTGGGCGCATCCTGCACTCCGCCGAAACCGACAACGATCTGAAAAGCCGCCATCCGTACAAAGAGTGGATGGAGAAGAACGTGCGTCGTCTGGTGCCGTTCGAAGATCTGTCGGACGAAGAAGTGGGCAGCCGCGAACTGGACGACGATACCCTCGCAAGCTATCAGAAGCAGTTTAACTACAGCGCGGAAGAGCTGGACTCCGTCATCCGCGTGCTCGGTGAGAACGGTCAGGAAGCGGTCGGCTCGATGGGTGACGATACCCCGTTTGCCGTGCTCTCCAGCCAGCCGCGCATCATTTACGATTACTTCCGTCAGCAGTTCGCGCAGGTCACCAACCCGCCGATCGATCCGCTGCGTGAAGCACACGTGATGTCGCTGGCCACCAGCATCGGTCGCGAGATGAACGTCTTCTGCGAGGCCGAAGGCCAAGCACACCGTCTGACCTTTAAATCGCCGATCCTGCTGTACTCCGATTTCAAACAGCTCACCACCATGAAAGAGGAGCACTACCGCGCTGACACGCTCGACATTACCTTCGACGTGAACGAAGCGAGCCTCGAAGAGACGGTGAATGCGCTGTGCGACAAAGCCGAGCAGATGGTGCGTAACGGTACCGTTCTGCTGGTGCTGTCTGACCGCAACATCGCGAAAAACCGTCTGCCGGTACCTGCCCCGATGGCGGTTGGCGCTATCCAGACGCGTCTGGTCGATAAGAGCCTGCGCTGCGACGCCAACATCATTGTTGAAACCGCCAGCGCCCGCGACCCGCACCACTTTGCCGTGCTGTTGGGCTTTGGCGCGACGGCGATCTACCCGTACCTGGCCTACGAAACGCTGGCCCGTCTGGTGGATACCCGCGCGATCGACAAAGATTACCGCGCGGTGATGCTGAACTACCGTAACGGCATCAACAAAGGTCTGTACAAGATCATGTCCAAAATGGGCATCTCGACCATTGCCTCCTACCGCTGCTCGAAGCTGTTTGAAGCGGTCGGCCTGCATGACGAGGTCGCCAACCTCTGCTTCCAGGGCGTGGTCAGCCGCATCGGCGGCGCCGGTTTTGCTGACTTCCAGCAGGATCTGGTGAACCTGTCCAAACGCGCCTGGCTGGCACGTAAGCCGCTGGATCAGGGCGGTCTGCTGAAATACGTTCACGGCGGCGAATACCACGCCTACAACCCGGACGTGGTGCGCACGCTGCAGCAGGCGGTTCAGAGCGGCGAATACCGTGATTATCAGCAGTACGCTGAGCTGGTGAACAACCGTCCGGCGGCAACGCTGCGCGACCTCATTGCCCTGAATCCGGGTGATGAAGCGGTCAGCATTGACGACGTTGAACCGGCATCCGAACTGTTCAAACGCTTCGACACCGCGGCGATGTCCATCGGCGCGCTGAGCCCGGAAGCCCACGAAGCGCTGGCGGAAGCCATGAACAGTATCGGCGGCAACTCTAACTCCGGCGAAGGCGGTGAAGATCCGGCCCGTTACGGCACCAACAAGGTGTCCCGTATCAAGCAGGTGGCATCCGGTCGCTTTGGCGTAACGCCAGCGTACCTGGTCAACGCCGACGTGATTCAGATTAAAGTCGCTCAGGGTGCGAAACCGGGCGAAGGCGGCCAGCTGCCGGGTGATAAAGTTACCCCGTACATCGCCAAACTGCGCTACTCGGTACCGGGCGTGACGCTGATCTCCCCGCCGCCGCACCACGATATCTACTCTATCGAGGACTTAGCGCAGCTGATTTTCGACCTGAAGCAGGTCAACCCGAAGGCGATGATCTCCGTGAAGCTGGTTTCCGAACCGGGCGTCGGCACCATCGCCACCGGCGTGGCGAAAGCCTATGCGGACCTCATCACCATCGCCGGCTACGACGGCGGTACCGGTGCAAGCCCGCTCTCCTCCGTGAAATATGCGGGCTGTCCGTGGGAGCTTGGCCTGGTGGAAACCCAGCAGGCGCTGGTGGCTAACGGTCTGCGTCACAAGATCCGCCTGCAGGTGGACGGTGGCCTGAAAACCGGCCTCGACATCATCAAGGCGGCGATCCTCGGTGCGGAAAGCTTCGGCTTCGGTACCGGCCCAATGGTTGCGCTTGGCTGTAAATACCTGCGTATTTGCCACCTGAACAACTGCGCAACCGGCGTGGCAACCCAGGACGAGAAGCTGCGTAAGAATCACTATCACGGTCTGCCGTTCAAAGTAACCAACTACTTTGACTTCATCGCCCGCGAAACCCGCGAGCTGATGGCGCAGTTGGGCGTTAAACGTCTGGTGGATCTGATTGGTCGTACCGACCTGCTGAAAGAGCTGGAAGGCTTCACGGCGAAGCAGCAGAAGCTGGAGCTGTCTAAGCTGCTGGAAACCGCGCAGCCGCACCCGGGCAAAGCGGTCTACTGCACCGAGAACAACCCGCCGTTCGATAACGGCGTGCTGAACGCGCAGCTGCTGCAGCAGGCGAAGCCGTACGTGGACGACAAGCAGAGCAAAACGTTCTGGTTTGATATCCGCAACACCGACCGCTCCGTGGGCGCCTCCCTTTCCGGTTATATCGCGCAAACGCACGGTGACCAGGGGCTGGCGGCCGATCCGATTACCGCGCACTTCAGCGGTACCGCGGGTCAGAGCTTCGGCGTGTGGAACGCAGGCGGCGTTGAGCTTTACCTGACCGGCGATGCCAACGACTACGTCGGCAAAGGCATGGCGGGCGGTCTGCTGGCGGTGCGTCCTCCGGTTGGCTCAGCCTTCCGCAGCCATGAAGCCAGCATCATCGGTAACACCTGCCTGTACGGCGCGACCGGCGGTCGCCTGTTCGCAGCAGGCCGTGCGGGCGAGCGTTTTGCGGTGCGTAACTCCGGTGCCATCACCGTGGTGGAAGGCATTGGCGATAACGGTTGTGAATACATGACGGGCGGGATTGTTTGCGTTCTGGGTAAAACCGGCGTGAACTTTGGCGCGGGCATGACGGGTGGTTTTGCCTACGTCCTGGATGAAGACGGTGAATTCCGCAAACGCGTGAACCCGGAGCTGGTGGAAGTGCTGGACGTTGATACGCTGGCTATCCACGAAGAACATCTGCGCGGTTTGATCACCGAACACGTGCAGCATACCGGTTCTTCGCGCGGCGAAGAGATCCTGGCGAACTGGCCAGCGTTCTCTGCGAAATTCGCGCTGGTTAAGCCGAAGTCCAGCGATGTTAAAGCCCTGTTGGGTCACCGTAGTCGTAGCGCAGCAGAGCTGCGCGTGCAGGCGCAGTAAGGAATTCAGATGAGCCAGAACGTATACCAGTTTATCGACCTGCAGCGTGTTGATCCGCCAAAGAAACCGCTGAAGATCCGCAAAATTGAATTTGTTGAAATCTACGAGCCGTTTTCAGAGGGCCAGGCCAAAGCGCAGGCAGACCGCTGCCTGTCCTGCGGTAACCCTTACTGCGAATGGAAATGCCCAGTACATAACTACATCCCGAACTGGCTGAAGCTCGCCAACGAAGGACGTATTTTTGAAGCCGCCGAGCTGTCTCACCAGACCAACACCCTGCCGGAAGTGTGCGGCCGCGTGTGTCCTCAGGACCGTCTGTGCGAAGGCTCCTGTACGCTGAACGACGAGTTCGGCGCGGTGACCATCGGCAACATTGAGCGCTATATCAACGATAAAGCGTTCGAGATGGGCTGGCGTCCGGACATGACCGGCGTGAAGCAAACCGACAAGCGCGTGGCGATCATCGGCGCGGGCCCGGCGGGCCTGGCCTGTGCGGACGTGCTGACCCGCAACGGCGTGAAGGCGGTGGTCTTTGACCGTCATCCGGAGATCGGCGGCCTGCTGACCTTCGGTATCCCGGCCTTCAAGCTGGAAAAAGAGGTCATGACCCGTCGCCGTGAAATCTTCACCGGCATGGGCATTGAGTTCAAACTGAACGTGGAAGTGGGCCGCGACGTGCAGCTCGACGACCTGCTGAAGGATTACGACGCCGTGTTCCTGGGCGTGGGCACCTATCAGTCCATGCGCGGCGGTCTGGAGAACGAAGACGCGCCGGGCGTGTACGACGCGCTGCCGTTCCTGATTGCCAACACCAAGCAGATCATGGGCTACGGCGAAACCGCCGATGAGCCTTTCGTCAGCATGGAAGGCAAACGCGTGGTGGTGCTGGGCGGCGGTGATACCGCGATGGACTGCGTGCGTACCTCCATTCGTCAGAATGCGGCACACGTGATCTGCGCCTACCGTCGTGACGAAGAGAACATGCCGGGCTCTAAGCGCGAAGTGAAAAACGCGCGTGAAGAGGGCGTGGAGTTCCAGTTCAACATACAGCCTCTGGGTATTGAAGTGAATGCCAACGGTAAAGTGAGCGGCGTGAAGATGGCGCGCACGGAGATGGGGGCACCGGATGCGAAAGGCCGTCGTCGTGCGGAAATCGTCGCCGGTTCTGAACACGTGATCCCGGCCGATGCCGTGGTGATGGCGTTCGGTTTCCGTCCTCACAGCATGGAGTGGCTGGCGAAGCACAGCGTTGAGCTGGATTCGCAGGGCCGCGTGATTGCGCCAGAAGGCAGCGATAACGCGTTCCAGACCAGCAACCCGAAAATCTTCGCCGGTGGCGATATCGTTCGCGGTTCTGACCTGGTGGTGACGGCGATTGCCGAAGGCCGCAAGGCGGCTGACGGTATACTGAACTACCTGGAAGTGTAAAAACAACAGGCCCGATTGGGCCTGTTTTTTTATTTCACGACGCGAAGAGCCGGACGACCACCGCGCGGAGGCGGATCGTCATCAGGGTCATTGTCGTCGTGATGATCGGGTTTATCGCCATCAATCAGTGACATCACCGTGTCGCTTTCGCGCTCATCGGATGCGTTGTCATCATTCAGGCTGGCAACATCTTCATCATACGCCGCTTCCGGCTCGAACATGGTACCCGCACCGTTTTCACGCGCGTAGATAGCCAGCACGGCTGCCAGAGGTACGGAAACCTGACGCGGCACGCCGCCGAAACGCGCGTTGAAGCGCACTTCATCGTTTGCCAGCTCCAGGTTACCCACCGCACGCGGCGCAATGTTCAGTACGATCTGTCCGTCACGCGCGTATTCCATTGGAACCAGCACGCCCGGCAACGTCACATCCACAACCAGGTGCGGCGTGAGCTGGTTATCCAGCAGCCATTCATAGAAGGCGCGCAGCAGATACGGACGGCGTGGGGTAAGTTGTGACATTTCCACAGTCATTAGCCTCGGCCGAGACGCATTTCACGTTCCGGTTCAGTTAAAGATGCCAGGAAAGAGTCGCGTTCAAATACGCGAGTCATATAGCCTTTCAGCTCTTTCGCGCCAGGACCACTGAACTCTACGCCCAGGGTTGGCAGACGCCACAGCAGCGGTGCCAGGTAGCAATCCACCAGGCTGAACTCATCGCTCAGGAAGAACGGCTTCTGACCAAACACCGGGGCGATAGCCAGCAGCTCTTCACGCAGCTGCTTACGCGCAGCGTCGGCTTCAGAAGCGGAACCGCTGACGATAACGTTCATCAGCGAGTACCAGTCTTTTTCGATACGCTGCATGTACAGGCGGCTTTCACCACGCGCGACAGGGTAAACAGGCATCAGTGGCGGATGCGGGAAACGCTCATCCAGATATTCCATAATGATACGGGATTCCCACAGGGTCAGCTCGCGATCCACCAGCGTCGGTACGCTTTGGCTCGGGTTGAGATCGATCAGATCCTGAGGCGGGTTATCCTTTTCCACATGCTCGATCTCAAAACTGACACCCTTCTCGGCCAGCACGATACGAACCTGATGGCTATAAATGTCAGTAGGACCAGAAAACAGCGTCATTACCGAACGTTTGTTGGCAGCGACAGCCATGAAAACCTCCAGGTATATTCAGAATTTTTACTGCTACCAGCCCAACAGGGGCCAGCCAGATGTTGTATCGCCCATCCCAGAGAAAACACATTGTTCAAGAAACGAACAAAAATCGAGTATTCACCGATATTTGGGCAGAAAATTGGATGATAGTTTACCAGATTTTGATGGCTTTGTGGTGAGGGGATTCTGGAAATGTGGAAAAAGAGAAGATATATGCATGGAGATTGTGGATAACCTGCGCATTATCCATAAAAAAACCCGCCGAAGCGGGTTTTTCGCCAATCGTTCTGCGTAAGCAGAATGGATTAACGTTTGGAGAACTGTGGACGACGACGTGCTTTACGCAGACCCACTTTCTTACGTTCAACCTGACGCGCGTCACGAGTAACGAAGCCAGCTTTACGCAGTTCAGAACGCAGGGATTCGTCGTACTCCATCAGAGCGCGGGTGATACCGTGACGGATCGCACCTGCCTGACCGGAGATACCACCACCTTTAACGGTGATGTACAGATCCAGTTTTTCTACCATGTCAACCAGTTCCAGCGGCTGGCGAACTACCATGCGGGCAGTTTCGCGACCGAAGTATTGTTCCAGAGAACGCTGGTTGATTACGATTTTACCACTGCCCGGTTTGATGAAAACGCGAGCTGCGGAACTTTTGCGGCGACCAGTGCCGTAGTATTGATTTTCAGCCATTGCCTATAATCCCGATTAGATGTCAAGAACTTGCGGTTGCTGTGCCGCGTGGTTGTGCTCGTTGCCTGCGTAAACTTTCAGTTTACGGAACATAGCACGACCCAGCGGGCCTTTTGGCAGCATGCCTTTAACCGCGATTTCAATCACACGCTCAGGACGGCGAGCAATCATCTCTTCAAAGGTCGCTTCTTTGATACCACCGATGTGGCCGGTGTGGTGATAGTACACTTTGTCAGTACGCTTGTTGCCGGTTACAGCAACTTTATCAGCGTTCAGAACGATGATGTAATCACCGGTATCAACGTGCGGAGTGTATTCCGCTTTGTGCTTACCGCGCAGGCGACGAGCCAGTTCAGTAGCCAGACGGCCCAGAGTTTTACCGGTCGCGTCAACAACATACCAGTCGCGCTGTACGGTTTCTGGTTTAGCTGTAAAAGTTTTCATTAAAAGCTTACCCAAATAATAAGTTACACGTTGGTGAACACCCAAACGTTTAGTCAGTTGAGGTTCACACGACAAAGTCCGGCAAACCTACCCCTTCGAATAGCTAATGCCGACACATAGAAAGTTTCGGGAAAAAAACCTTCTCGTAACGTGGGGTCGCAAGATTATAGAGAAGTTGAGGTCAAAGATCGACCCTTAAATGTGATTTGGAATGGGTTTTTCGGGGGTAAGTATTGTGCGGTCTGGTGCCCTCACCCCCGGCCCCTCTCCCACAGGGAGAGGGTGGCATTTATTAACGTCTGGTGCCCTCACCCCCAGCCACTCTCCCACAGGGAGAGGGTGACGTTTGTTACGGCATATGCTCCAGCTTCAGGTATTCCTCGCTCTGCATCTCCTGCAGGCGCGACAGGCAGCGCTGGAATTCAAACTTCAGCCGCTCGCCCTGGTAAATCTCATATAAAGGTACCTCGGCGCTGACCACCAGCTTGACGTGGCGCTCATAAAACTCGTCCACCAGCGCAATGAAGCGCCGTGCTTCACTCTCCATCAGCCGCGTCATCACCGGTACATCCAGCACCATCACGGTGTGGAACAGACGCGAAAGCGCAATGTAGTCGTGCTGGCTGCGGGCATCCACGCAGAGCGTCGTAAAAGAGACCGCCAGCGTTTGGTTTTCGACGCCAAGGGTGGGCAGCGGACGATGGTTAATCTCGAGTGCCGGGGCGTGCTCGCGTTTTGCCCCCGCCAGCGCCAGCCAAAGCTTATCCATCTCGCGGGTGGTCTCTGCATTTAACGGCGAAAGCCACAGGTGCGCCTGGGTCAGCGTGCGCAAACGATAGTCAACACCGGCATCGACGTTCATGATGTCGCAGTGCTGCTTGAGGGCATCGATGGCGGGCAGGAAGCGTGCCCGCTGCAGGCCGTTACGATAGAGCTCATCCGGCGGGATATTTGACGTGGCCACCAGCGTGATCCCGCGGGCAAATAGCGCTTTCATCAGGCCGCCTAACAGCATGGCATCGGTGATGTCGGACACAAAAAACTCGTCGAAGCAGAGCACGTCGGTTTCCGCCTTGAACCTGTCGGCCACAATCTCCAGCGGATCGCTCTTGCCCTGCAGTGCGGTCAGCTCTTCATGCACCCGCAGCATAAAACGATGGAAGTGCAGACGCTGTTTACGTGCGCCAGGCAGGCTCAGATAGAACAGGTCCATCAGCCAGGTTTTTCCGCGACCGACCCCGCCCCACATATATAAACCGCGCACCGACGCGTGAGCCTGTGGCGCTTTTTTACCGAGCAACCGCCCAAACGCCGCTTTAAGCCCACCATTCTGTTCGACTTCAGCGGGTTTTGTCGTGAGCTCCTGGTAAATCATCTCCAGACGGTTTACCGCCTCACGTTGAACGTCATCAGGCTGATGAGTGCCCTCGTTTAGGGCCAGTTGATATCGCGATGCAGGGGACAGGTTTTGCATAATCTTATTGTTATTCCTTCAATTAACGCTCACCAGCAGACGCGACTGATGAAAAAAAGGCCGTTCTACACTACGCGATGATACGTCAGGATTCCACTTCTACAGAAATAGCGGTTATAGTGGCATTATCAGGCACAGGCAGGAGCCGAGCCAACACCCTACGGAACAACAAGACAACGGGAGAAGTTCATGACCTGGGAATATGCGCTAATCGGTTTAGTCGTCGGCATCGTTATCGGTGCTGTGGCCATGCGTTTCGGTAATCGCAAATTGCGTCAGCAGCAGTCACTGCAGTACGAACTGGAAAAGAACAAAGCCGAGCTGGAAGAGTATCGTGAAGAGCTGGTCAGCCATTTTGCCCGTAGCGCCGAGCTGCTGGACAACATGGCGACCGACTATCGTCAGCTGTATCAACATATGGCCAAAAGCTCCAGCAGCCTGCTGCCGGAAATGACCGCGGAAACCAACCCGTTCCGCAACCGTCTGGCTGACTCTGAAGCCGGTAACGATCAGGCGCCCGTTCAGATGCCTCGCGACTATTCAGACGGCGCGTCCGGCCTGCTGCGCGGCGGTGTAAAACGCGATTAATCGCACAACCTGAATTTATTTTACGGGCGCAGCGATTGCGCCCGTCCTTTCTTGATGACCCCAGCTATCATTTAGTTAAACACCTCATTGTTCAGCGGTTTAAAATTCAATAACATCAACGTGTTTTTGGGGCCGTTTTTCCTTTATTCCAGGTTACGAGAGTCAACATCGATGAAGAAAAAAAACCAGCTGTTGAGCGCTATCGCGTTAAGTGTCGGGTTATCTCTCTCGGCGTCCGTTCCTGTATTTGCCGCCATTCCCTCCCAGGTGCCTGGCCAGGCGGCCATTCCAAGCCTCGCACCCATGCTGGAAAAAGTGTTGCCTGCGGTCGTCAGCGTTCAGGTTGAGGGTACCGCAGTACAAAGCCAACGCGTCCCTGAAGAACTGAAAAAATATTTTGGCGATGAATCTCCCGACCAGCAGGCTCAGCCTTTTGAAGGCCTGGGTTCTGGCGTCATTATTGATGCGGCAAAAGGCTATATTCTGACCAACAATCATGTCATCAGCCAGGCCGATAAAATCAGCGTCCAGCTGAACGATGGCCGCGAATTCGATGCCAAACTGATCGGCGGAGATGACCAGAGCGACATCGCGCTGTTACAGGTGCAAAACCCGAGCAACCTGACCCAAATTGCCATCGCGGACTCCGACAAACTGCGCGTCGGCGATTTTGCCGTCGCCGTGGGCAACCCCTTTGGTTTAGGGCAGACCGCGACTTCCGGGATCGTCTCCGCGCTGGGACGCAGCGGCCTCAATCTGGAAGGGCTGGAAAACTTTATCCAGACCGATGCCTCCATCAACCGTGGGAACTCCGGCGGGGCATTGCTCAACCTTAACGGCGAGCTGATAGGGATTAACACGGCGATTCTGGCCCCGGGCGGCGGCAGCATCGGGATCGGTTTTGCTATCCCCAGCAATATGGCCAAAACCCTCTCTCAACAGCTCATTCAGTTTGGCGAAGTCAAACGCGGGCTGCTGGGTATTAAAGGCATGGAGATGAGCGCGGATATTGCAAAAGCGTTCAACATCAATGTACAGCGCGGGGCGTTTGTCAGTGAAGTGCTGCCTAACTCCGGCTCGGCAAAAGCGGGCGTGAAATCGGGTGATGTGATCGTCAGCCTCAACGACAAGCCGCTGAGCAGCTTTGCAGAACTGCGTTCGCGGATTGCCACAACGGAACCTGGTGCCAAAGTGAAGCTGGGCCTGATACGTGACGGTAAGCCGCTGGACGTTGAAGTCACGCTGGATAAGAGCACCTCTTCCTCTGCCAGTGCGGAGCTTATCGCCCCGGCCCTGCAAGGGGCTACGTTGAGCGATGGGCAGTTGAAAGACGGTACGAAAGGCATTCGCATCGAGACCGTCGAGAAGAGCAGCCCTGCCGCACAGGCCGGATTGCATCAGGATGACGTGATCATTAGCGTAAACCGCAATCGCGTGCAGTCCATTGCCGAACTGCGCAAGGTGCTGGAAAGTAAACCGGCGGTTATTGCCCTGCAGGTCATGCGTGGCAATGAGTCCATCTATATACTGTTGCGCTAAGCATTTGTGACCCGGACATCACCGCTGCGTGTGATGTCCGGATAACTCATGTTATGCTGCAAATCGTTCCTTTTTTAACGACACGCGCATCATGCTTTTAAAGCTCTTACGTTCTATTGTCATCGGTTTGATTGTTGCTGGCCTGCTGCTGCTGGCGCTGCCGTCTATACGTCAGCTCAATAAACTGTCGGCTCCCCAGTTCGATAGCACGGATGAAACGCCAGCCACCTATAACCAGGCCGTTCGCCGTGCCGCACCTGCCGTGGTTAACGTCTATAATCGTGGTCTGAACACCTCAGCCCACAACCAGCTGGAGATCCGTACCCTCGGCTCCGGCGTAATAATGGACGAGCGCGGCTACATTATTACCAACAAGCACGTGATTAACGATGCCGACCAGATCATCGTCGCCCTGCAGGATGGCCGCGTATTTGAGGCGTTACTCGTTGGATCTGACAGCCTGACCGACCTGGCCGTGCTGAAAATTAACGCCACGGGCGGTTTGCCGGTCATCCCGATCAACCGTAAACGAACCCCGCATATTGGTGACGTCGTCCTGGCGATTGGTAACCCTTACAACCTGGGTCAGACCATCACCCAGGGGATTATTAGCGCGACCGGTCGTATTGGCCTCAACCCCTCCGGGCGGCAGAACTTCCTGCAAACCGATGCCTCCATCAACCACGGTAACTCCGGCGGGGCGCTGGTCAACTCGCTGGGCGAACTGATGGGCATCAACACCCTCTCGTTCGATAAGAGTAACGACGGCGAGACGCCGGAAGGGATCGGCTTTGCCATTCCATTCCAGCTGGCGACCAAGATCATGGATAAGCTGATCCGCGACGGACGCGTGATCCGCGGCTATATCGGTATCGGCGGGCGCGAAATTGCACCGATGCATACCCAGGGCGGCGGTATCGATCAGATTCAGGGGATTGTGGTGAATGAAGTGTCGCCTGGTGGCCCGGCCGCTAATGCGGGTATTCAGGTAAATGACGTCATTGTGTCGGTCAACGGCACGCCAGCGGTCTCTGCGCTGGAGACGATGGATCAGGTAGCGGAAATTCGTCCGGGCTCTATCATCCCTGTGGAAGTCATGCGCAACGATAAGAAACTGACGCTGCATGTGACGATTCAGGAATATCCGGCCACTAACTGACAAGCATAAAAAAACGGAGCGATAAGCTCCGTTTTTTTTGCCGGAAGACGGTTCGTTTTACTTGTTAACGAACTCTTCACCCAGGGTGATATCTTTCTTCAGCGTATCCAGCATACCTTCCATCGCGTGTTGTTCAAACGCGCTCAGCGTACCAATGGATTTACGCTCTTCGATACCGTTTTTACCCAGCAGCAGCGGTTGAGAGAAGAAGCGAGCGTGTTCGCCATCGCCTTCAACGTAAGCGCATTCAACAACGCCTTTCTCGCCCTGCAGAGCGCGAACCAGTGACAGGCCAAAACGCGCAGCTGCCTGACCCATAGACAGGGTTGCAGAACCGCCACCCGCCTTCGCTTCCACCACTTCGGTGCCCGCGTTCTGGATGCGTTTAGTCAGGTCAGCCACTTCCTGCTCGGTGAAGCTCACGCCTGGGATCTGCGACAGCAGAGGCAGGATGGTGACGCCAGAGTGACCGCCAATGACCGGCACTTCCACTTCTGTTGGCTGTTTGCCTTTCAGCTCAGCAACAAAGGTGTTGGAACGGATGATATCCAGCGTGGTCACGCCGAACAGTTTGTTTTTGTCGTAAACACCCGCTTTCTTCAGCACTTCTGCCGCGATAGCCACGGTGGTGTTCACCGGGTTAGTGATGATACCGATGCATGCTTTCGGGCAGATTTCTGCAATCTGCTGCACCAGGTTTTTCACGATGCCCGCGTTGACGTTGAACAGGTCTGAACGATCCATGCCTGGCTTACGCGCCACGCCTGCAGAAATCAGCACCACGTCAGCACCCTGCAGTGCAGGACGTGCATCTTCACCGGAGAAGCCTTTGATTTTTACAGCGGTCGGGATGTGGCTCAGGTCAACCGCCACACCTGGGGTTACCGGAGCAATATCGTACAGAGAGAGTTCTGAGCCTGAAGGCAGTTGGGTTTTCAGTAGTAGGGCAAGCGCCTGGCCGATACCACCAGCAGCGCCGAGGACTGCGACTTTCATCCTAAACTCCTTATTATGGTTAACTTAAGTATCTGTAAATCCGTTGCGGCGACCATAATTCAGCAAGTAAATAATTACAATTTTCGTAGCTAAAGAATTTGAGGTCACGCGACTTTATCTCTCATCAGAAGACTATCTGACGACAAATGGCAACGCATTAAGAGGTGGTTACAATACACCCTGCCCCGCCACCAAAACAACATCATTTTGATAACATTTAATTTACTTTTAAGCTTATTTGCGCGGCGTGACCCAGGCATGTTTTCTGATAACGAAATCTGATAAAATCACTCCCTTTCATAACATTATTTCAGCCTGGCGCTGGGTAGATAATTTGCATAAAAATTCATCCACATGCATAATAATGTTGTTTCTATCGTCATATTCCGGGTGACTTATGCGAAGCTCGTCTAAGCAAGAAGAATTAGTAAAGGCGTTTAAGGCGCTACTCAAAGAAGAGAAATTCAGTTCTCAGGGAGAAATTGTTCAGGCGCTGCAGGAACAAGGCTTCGATAACATCAATCAGTCGAAAGTCTCCCGCATGTTAACGAAATTTGGCGCGGTGCGTACCCGTAACGCCAAGATGGAGATGGTCTATTGCCTGCCGGCAGAACTTGGCGTGCCGACCACCTCCAGCCCGCTCAAAAATCTGGTTCTGGATATCGATCATAACGACGCCGTAGTGGTGATCCACACAAGCCCTGGTGCCGCACAGCTGATTGCCCGCATGCTGGACTCGCTGGGTAAAACGGAGGGGATCCTCGGGACTATCGCCGGCGATGACACCATCTTTACCACACCAGCCAGCGGTTTCTCCGTGAAAGATCTCCACGAAGCGATTCTGGTTCTGTTCGAACAGGAACTCTAATCCCCTCTCCCCGTAGCGTCGCTACGGGGATCGTTCTGCTTACGCTGCGTTTCCCCCTCTTTTCTACTGCCCTTCACTTTGACAAATAGTGCTTTTTACCACCCATTAACATTCATCTGGTGAATGCTAAATCAAAAAATCGCACAAAAAATCAAAAGCCACTATCCATATGATTTAATTAGATATAACCACCAAAATCGAACAAAAAAAACCCAATATTATGCAATTTGGTTATAAAAAATAGTCTGGTTAACACGTAATAACAACAGAAACCATTAGTCTGGTATTAATTTTTACCGTTATTAGTGTATACTTGATTTTGTGATGAGGGTCACGAAACAAGACCCCACTAAAAAATTCGACGAGGTAAGAATCATGAAAATCAAATCAACTGTAGCGGCGCTGAGCGTCCTGTCTGTCCTGTCATTCGGTGCTTTCGCTGCCGACTCTATCAATGCTGACCAGGCGCAATCCCGCCAGGCCATCGGTACGGTTTCTGTCGGCGCGGTCGGCACATCGCCAATGGACATGCATGAGATGCTGAACAAAAAAGCGGAAGAACAGGGTGCGTCATCCTATCGCATCATCGAAGCGCGTTCTGGTGACCACTGGCACGCCACCGCTGAACTGTACAAATAAGTTTGAGTAATAACTGAAAACGTAAATCTCCCCTCAACGGCACCAGGCATAAAAATAGCGGTTCAACCCTTCTCGCCGTTGAGTAAAAAACCCTATTCAGGAGTAAAGACTATGAAAACCAAATTGATCATCGCAACCCTCGGTCTGGCATCTGTTCTCTCTTTCGGCGCAAGCGCAGCCGTACAGCAGGTGAATGCTGACCAGGCACAAAATCTGCAGCCAATGGGCAGCGTGTCCGTGACGTCAGTCACCGGTTCCCCAATGGATATTCGTCAGGAACTGGCCGCCAAAGCTGAAAAAGCAGGCGCCAGCAGCTATCGCGTCACCGAACTGAATCAGGGTGACCACTGGCATGCAACGGCTGAACTGTATAAATAAACCCTCGTCGTATCTCATCATACGACTTGCCCCTGGCCTCATGGTCAGGGGCTTTTTTTGATTCAATGCCGCGCGTTAAAGCGCAGCTGCCCTTCAAGCTCTTCTTCCGCTTCATCGAAAAGCAATATCAGCGCGCCAAAACGTCTGCGAAGCTTATCGGGTAAATGGATGAACTCAATTTCCAGCGGTAGCGGCAGCAGACTGCCGGTCACCACGTCCCACAGCGTATCCAGATTCGTCACGCTTTCCCGTTCAAGATCAAACACCCGGATAAATTCACGGTAGAAGTCTTCCTGACTGTCGATCTCGTCAAAATCAAACGTATAGGTTTTCATTGCCAGCCACCCAGTCCAGGCGAGCGGCAGATGCCGCCCTGTCTATTATAATCCCCCAATATGCAGGGTTTTAACTTCCAGATACTCTTCCAGCCCCAGCACGGAGCCCTCTCGTCCAAGACCTGACTCTTTTACGCCACCAAAGGGCCCGAGCTCCGTGGAGACGGCACACTCGTTAATGCCAATCATCCCGCTCTCGATTGCCTGTGAAACGCGGAAGACCCGTGAGAGATTCTGGGTATAGAAGTAAGCCGCCAGCCCATAGGGCGTGTTGTTGGCGCGCTGGATAACTTCATCTTCCGAGGTGAAACGGAAGCACGCCGCCACCGGGCCAAACGTCTCTTCTTCTGCCAGCTTCATGCCTTCATGGCAGTCGCCCAGTACGGTTGGCATCCAGAAATTCCCACCAAGCGGATGGGGCTTACCCCCAGCCAATACGGTTGCGCCCCGGGCAACGGCATCGTCGACATGCTCACGCACCTTGTTGACCGCAGAAGGTTCAATCAGCGGCCCGACGACCACCCCTTCGTCAAGACCATTCCCCACCTTCAGCCCATTCACCGCATCGGCAAGTTTATTAACAAATTTGTCGTAGACGGTTTCCTGAATATAAAAACGGTTCACGCTGACGCAGACCTGCCCGGCATTGCGGAACTTGTTGGCGATCGCCCCCTTAACCGCTGCGTCGATATCCGCATCCTCAAAAACGATATAAGGAGCATTTCCCCCCAGCTCCATCGAGACTTTCTTCATGGTTTCTGCGGCGTTACGCACCAGCGTTTTGCCGACGGAGGTTGAACCCGTAAAGGAGATTTTACGCACGTCCCGGCTTGCCATAATCGCATCGCTGATTTCATGCGTATTCCCGGCCACGGCGTTGAGCACGCCGTCGGGTACGCCGGCCTGTTTTGCCAGGGTAAGCAGCGCAAAGGCACTGAGCGGTGTGTTATTGGCCGGTTTGATCACCCCGGTACATCCTGCTGCCAGCGCCGGGCCTAACTTGCGGGTGAGCATGGCCATCGGGAAGTTCCACGGCGTAATCGCCGCGACCACACCAATGGGTTCACGGGTCGCCAGAATGCGTGAGCCGGGCTTGATCGGCGGAATAATTTCACCGTTGGCGCGTTTGGCCTCTTCGGCAAACCACTGGATAAAGCTGGCGGCGTATTCGACTTCTCCCTCCGCTTCTTTCAGGGGTTTGCCCTGTTCGGTGGTCATTAACCGCCCGAGCCAGCTTTTATTCTCAATAATCAGTTCGTACCAGCGGTAGAGAATCGCCGAACGCTCTTTTGCAGTTTTGGCACGCCAGGCCGGGAAGGCTTTGGTGGCCGCTGCGATAGCGTCTTCGGTTTGTGCTTTACCCGCCTTCGCGACTTTCGCGATGACTTCCCCGGTCGCGGGGTTAAGTACATCGAAGGTCGTGTCCAGCGTTTTCCAGATTCCGTTGACCAGATAACCGGTCTGAAAAAGGATGTGATCCTGAAGCGCCTGGGTCGTCATGTGTCCTCCCTTCCTGAAATGTAAGAACGTGCTGGAATAAGTATAGCCACAAAAAAACCGACGCTTTTGGCGTCGGTTTTTTTACTTCGGTCAGCTATCCGTGAGAGCGTTCTGGTAGCGATGCAGCATAAACACCAGCCGTCCTACCGGCTCGGTCACCTGAGGCGGCGCTTCCCAGTGCTTTAGCTTCTCTTGGTAGATATCGAGCTCTTCAAGCAGCTGCGTAAAGTAACGACGTCGTTTGTCATCACTGCTGGCGGAAAGCACGTGATCGGCGGTACGACGCAGCTGGCGGTGCCAGGCCGACAGATCGTCGTTGATCGGCACCGGCGCGTTACGCAGACGCTGGTGCGCAATGATCATGGTTAACGCCAGGCGGAACTTCGCGATATCGCCCGGGAACTTGTTCAGCAGTAAAAACAGCTGCTGGTAGAGCGCGGGCAGGTGGTTCTCTTTACGGCGCGCGGTATTGGTTGTCATCGACGACACGGCAGCCGACACGAACTGGTTCAGCAGCACGCGGCCCGTTCTTGCCTGCGAGTTATCCCGTACCAGCAGTATCACCATCATGGCCAGGAAACAGCCCACCAGCTGACCTAATGCGCTGTCGAGGAACTGGCTGAAATGGAAGGTCATCGGGTTATCGAGCACGATGATGTTAATCGTGCTCGCCAGCGCCCCCAGCGATCCCAGGCGCCGCTTTTGTACTTCAATGCCGATAAAGAACGCCATTACCGCCAGACTAATACAGAGCAGCAGCATGCTCTGCTGCGTCGACGGGATGATGACCAGAAAATAGAGCGCGCCTATCGGCAGGGCGGCAATGGTGCCGTATAGGAAATCAATGGCGACCATTCGCGGGTTAGGCAGACGCATCGCCAGTGCGGTCACGACGGCAATCATCACCATCGCGCCGCTGCCGGACGTCCAGCCCGTCCACAGCCAGAACAGCGTGCCGAGCATACAGGCCAGCGTGGTACGCCAGAAGTTGACCATGGCGTGATGACGCTCGGCGGATTCCGCCTTGATCACCACTTCGCCCTGCAGCACCTCTTCTTCCGCCGCGCTGATTTTGGTGTTCCCGATCACGCCGCGCTTCATCAGCAGGTAGCGCGTCGCGGCGCCGACCCAGGTGTAAATAGTTACAGGCGTGTCGCGCTCCCCAGTCCAGGCAATCACCCGACGCATGCGCTTAAGCTGCTTGTGCACGTCCTGCACGGTTTCCACCGGCTCGGCAAACAGTTCGCGGAACGTATCGGTGACCGCTTCCGGTCGGGTGTTCTGAATCAAATAGGTTTCACATGCCTGGGTAATCAGCGTCAGAGAGACGGTGTTGAGGGCTTTCAGGCGACGATTCGCGCGAGCCCAGCGCGAGGACTCCATATTAAGGTTGCTGCGCATCCCTTCCAGCGCCTGCGTACGACGTACCAGCCCGCTCCAGGCTTTATCCACCTCTTCGCTGTCGCCATGCTTAATGCAGAGCTGCATCAGCTGGTACTGGGCAACCATCAGCGCGTCAAGCTCAAGGTCTACTTCCTGCTTGATGGAGCGCGGGGAGAACAGCAGGTCAGCGACGATTGCACTGACAATGCCAATCACAATCTCGCTGCAGCGCTCAACCGCAAACTGTGGGGCAAGCAGCGGTTCAGACTGAATGGTGATGACAATAATCAGCGCGGTATAGCCCGCCAGCCCCCAGGCGTAGGAGTTCTCCACTTTCACCAGAGACGAGATCCAGGTGCAGAAACCCGCCCAGATACAGCAGACCATCAGCATCAGCAGCGGGGTGCGGATCATCAGAATAATAATGGTCAGCGCCGCGAAGCAGCCGATAAACGTCCCGATGATACGCAGCATCCCGCGATAGCGGATCGCGCCAGAATAGGGCTCCCCGCCCGCGGCGAAGGCCGGACCCGCCGCGACAATCGCAGCCGTCAGCACCGCCCAGCGAGGGGTTTCAAGCTGGAAGTGGAAGCCGACAAACAGCGCCAGCACGATGGCGCACGCCAGCTTCACGGCGAAGCGAATGTGCTGGCTGGCGATGGAAAAGATACCCATGGCGATTAACCAAACTCGCGCAGGCGGTGGGCAATTTTACGGAAGAAGGAGTCCTGGCTGGCATCCCGGTCTTTTTCACCGGTAATCACCACCGTCGCCGTGGTACCCGCAGGCCACAGATTTCCCTGCTGTTCATCCAGGTGGATACGCACCGGCACGCGCTGGGCCAGACGCACCCACTCGAGGTTGGAATCTACCGTCGCCATCCCTTTGGCATCGTTAGAGCTGCTGGAGTTAGTCACCCCTGCGGCAACGCTGTCGACGGTGCCTTTAAAGACGCGATTGCTGCCCAGCGGCGTGATCTCCGCGCGATACCCTGGACGTACGCCTTCCAGCTTGGTCTCTTCCATATAGGCGAGCACGTAGAAGGAGTTCTGTTTCACCAGCGCCACGGCGGTTGAGCCGCGGGTAATGAATTCCCCGGCGTAGACGTTCAGGTTGGTCACCCAGCCATCCGACGGCGCACGGATCACGGTGCGCTCCAGATCGAGCTTCGCCAGATCGCGCGTTGCTTGCGCTTTCGCCAGCTGGTGGAGCACGGTCTGCAGCACGTTGTTGGACTGGTCAATCTCTTCACGGGACATTGCCTGAACGCCCAGCTGATTACGGCGGCCAGCCTCGCGGCGTTTCTCCGCAGCCAGCGCCTGGTAGTAGGCCACGTCCGCTTCCGCCTCTTCCAGCGCTTTCTGGTAACGAGGCTGGTCGATGGTGAACAGGACCTGATCTTTCTTCACCAGCTGGTTGTCGTGGACGTTGACCGCCGTGATAAGACCGGCCACGTCAGGGGCGATGGCCACCACATCGGCGCTGAAGCGTGCATCACGCGTCCACGGTGATTCGGTGTAATAGACCCAGGCGCGGAAAATAGCGATGAAGGCGAGGATAACCAGCGCCGTAGTGATGGCAGTGCGGGAGATTTTTCTTGTTAGCGTTTTCACATCAACCTCAGACAAACATGCGCGATATCAGGTAGAACAGGCAGCAATACAGCGCGGTATTGAACAATGCAGGGTGCCAGACGAAATCGTAGATCCCGGTAGGGACCAGCACCTTGCGCACCAGCCAGAAGATCGCCAGTGATAAAAGAAGCTCGAAAAATATCGGTGGGAACGACAGACCGAACACCACGATAACGGGAAACAAACTCATGTTGACCTTGATTAGAGAGAGTGCAGGCTTCAGAATTTTTAAGCGCACGCCACCGCGGGAGAGCAAGAAACGCCGGGCGAGAATGGCGCAGCCGTTATGTAATTAATAATATATTAACGTAACTGTTATGCTGTTATCTATAATATGTGATCTAAATCACTTTTAAGCCAGAGTGAACAATGGAACGTTTAAAACGCATGTCGGTCTTCGCCAAAGTGGTTGAACTGGGCTCCTTTACCGCCGCTGCACGCCAGCTTCAGATGAGCGTCTCATCCATCAGCCAGACGGTGTCCAAACTGGAAGATGAGCTTCAGGTCAAGCTGCTCAACCGCAGCACCCGCAGCATTGGGCTGACGGAAGCGGGTAAAATTTACTATCAGGGCTGTCGCCGCATGCTGCTTGAAGTGCAGGATGTTCACGAACAGCTTTATGCCTTCAACAACACCCCCATCGGCACGCTGCGCATCGGGTGTTCTTCAACTATGGCACAAAATGTTCTCGCTGCCATGACCGCGGATATGCTGAAAGAGTACCCCGGGCTTACCGTCAATCTGGTGACGGGTATCCCGGCGCCGGATCTGATTGCCGACGGGCTGGACGTGGTGATCCGCGTCGGCGCGTTGCAGGATTCCAGCCTGTTCTCGCGTCGGCTGGGCAGCATGCCGATGGTGGTCTGTGCATCGAAAAGCTATCTGGCGCAGTATGGTGTGCCGGAGAAACCCGCCGATCTCACCAACCACTCGTGGCTGGAGTACAGCGTGCGGCCCGACAATGAATTTGAGCTGATTGCCCCGGAAGGGATCTCCACCCGACTGCTGCCGGAGGGACGGTTTGTCACTAACGATCCGATGACCATTTCGCGCTGGCTGGTGGCTGGCGCCGGGATCGCCTACGTGCCGCTGATGTGGGTGATCAACGAGATCAACAGCGGCGTGCTGGAGATCCTCTTCCCACGCTACCAGTCCGATCCGCGTCCGGTGTACGCCCTGTATACCGAAAAAGACAAACTCCCGCTCAAGGTACAGGTGTGTATTAACTATCTGACCGAGTATTTTGTGGACGTGGCGGAGCTGTTTCAGGGGATGCGGGGAAGAAGGAAGGAATAATCGATTTATCCCTGAAAGTATATGAGCGATGAATATTTCCAGGATAAAACCCCTCTGCATTCTGGAATATTCCTTCGCCACTATCAGGAATAGCTAATTGACACTGCCGCCGCCCGCCCTTTACTTTATAAACAGTCTGCTGTTCAGACTGTTATTAATTTGTTGCTGATATGAATAATAAAATGTATTCCGCAGGATGACATTAAACAAGGAAAAGAAATGAATCTATTTGAACAAACCCCGCCTTCACGCAGGCGCTATGGGCTCGCCGCATTCGTCGGTTTAATTGCAGGGATTGTCTCCGCGTTTGTCAAATGGGGAGCCGAAGTGCCGCTTCCGCCACGCAGCCCCACCGATTTATTTACCGGCGCATGCGGGCCTGAGCAATTAATAAGAGCCGCAAGCCAGATTGACTGTTCACGTAATTTTTTAAACCCTCCCTATGTATTTTTACGTGACTGGCTGGGTGTTGTTGATCCTAACGCAGCGGTTTATACATTTGCCGGGCATATATTTAACTGGGTCGGCGTGACGCATATTATTTTCTCAATCGTCTTCGCTGTCGGGTATTGTGTCGTTGCTGAAGTCTTCCCGAAAATTAAACTCTGGCAGGGTTTGCTGGCGGGTGCGTTAGCTCAGCTCTTTGTGCATATGATCTCCTTCCCGCTGATGGGGCTGACGCCACCGCTATTTGAGCTGCCGTGGTATGAACACGTGTCAGAGATCGTGGGCCATCTGGTCTGGTTCTGGTCGATAGAAATCATTCGTCGTGATTTGCGTAACCGCATCACGCACGAGCCGGATCCGGAGATACCGCTGGGTCACTTACGCTAAAAGAAAGGCGCTACTGATGTAGCGCCTTTTTTATGAAGGAGTCAGGTCAGGCTGTACCGCCCACCGTCAGGTTGTCCACTTTCAGCGTTGGCTGGCCCACGCCAACCGGCAGGCTCTGGCCCTCTTTACCGCAGACGCCCACGCCGTTATCCAGCTTCAGATCGTTACCAACCATCGAGATCTGCTGCATGGCTTCAATACCGGAGCCAATCAGCGTTGCACCTTTCACCGCTTTGGTCACTTTGCCCTTCTCGATCAGGTACGCTTCTGAAGTAGAGAAGACAAACTTACCGGAGGTAATGTCCACCTGGCCGCCGCCAAAGTTTGGCGCAAAGATACCGTAATCAACGGATTCGATAATCTCCTGCGGCGTGGATTTGCCCGGCAGCATGTAAGTGTTGGTCATGCGCGGCATCGGCAGATGCGCGTAAGATTCACGGCGTCCGTTGCCCGTCGGCGCAACACCCATCAGGCGCGCGTTGAGTTTGTCCTGCATGTAGCCTTTCAGCACGCCGTTTTCGATCAGCACATTGTACTGGCCTGGCGTACCTTCATCGTCGATAGCCACCGAGCCACGGCGATCGCGCATGGTGCCGTCATCCACCACGGTGCACAGCTCCGAGGAGACAAGTTGCCCGATCTGTCCGCTGAACACGGACGTCCCGCGACGGTTAAAGTCGCCTTCCAGGCCGTGGCCTACCGCCTCATGCAACAATACGCCCGGCCAGCCAGCACCCAGCACCACCGGGAATGAGCCCGCCGGCGCCGCGACGGCATTCAGATTCACCAGCGCCATACGCACGGCTTCTTTTGCCCACGCGTCAGCGCGCGCTTCACCGTCAACGTCGCCCAGGAACCAGTCATAGCCGAAACGACCGCCGCCGCCGCTTGAGCCGCGCTCGCGTTTGCCGTCCTCATCAACCTGCACGCTGATGGAGAGACGCACCAACGGGCGAACATCTGCCGCCAGGGTGCCGTCCGTTGCCGCAACCAGAATCAGTTCATACACACCGCTCAGGCTGGCTGAAACTTCCTGCACGCGTTTGTCCGCCGCGCGGGCGACTTTGTCCACGCGACGCAGGATATCCAGCTTCTCTTCACGGCTCATGCTCTGCAGCGGATCGATACTGGTATAGAGCGCAGAGTGCTGCACTTCTCCCAGGGTTTTCACGCGACCATCCCCGGTATCACGCACAATGGTACGCGCGGCCTGCGCGCTCTGCTCAAGTGCGGTGAGGCTGATCTGATCTGCATAGGCAAAACCGGTTTTCTCGCCGCTGACGGCACGGACGCCAACGCCCTGGTCGATGTTGTAGGAGCCATCTTTGATGATGCTGTCTTCTAAAACCCAGGATTCGTGATAGCTCGACTGGAAATAAAGGTCGCCGTAGTCGAGACGGCGTTCGGTCAGTTGACCAAGAATGGAGAACAGGTCCTGATGGCTCAGGCCGTTCGCTGCGAGCAAATGTTCACTTACCAGGTTCAGACTCATCGTATTGCTACTCGTTCGTTGCCGCCCGTGGCGGTATAAAGATCGTATTTATTGAGAGTGAGGCAATTACCTGCCCACGTCAAATCATTGCTGTGCATCTTTGCGCGGCTGGCGCAGCACCTCGTTAATCTGCGGTTTATCTACCGGACCGGTAATGCGGTAGCGCAGAATGGAGACCTTGCTCCAGAGTGGCCCCAGCACTTTACTGGCGGCAAACACCGCCGCACCAACAATCGGGTTCACCACGAAAGCTGCCGCCACACCCACGCTCGCGGAAATTTCCGGTGCCACGACGGCTTCCATATCCAGTTCGCGACGCACGAGGTTAACGGAGCCTTTCATGGCGATATCCGCTTCAAGGCCATCCACCAGCGTGTCGTCCGTGTGCAGAACGCCGTCCTTGATCCACGCCGTACTGCGGATGGAATCGTAGTAGAAACCTTCGTTGAAGGTATCACTGAAATCGAAGCGCAGCTTGCGCAGCAGCGCGTCAAAACTCAGCAGGCGCAGGATCTGTCCGGCACGCCCCGTGCTTACGTCGGCAATTTCACCTTTGCCGAAGTGGGTTTTCAGAATGCCGTTCAGCGAGGCCTCATCCGGCTTCCACGGGGCGTCACGCCAGTGAAGATCGTAATCGACGTCAAATGACGAGCCGCGCAGCGGCGTGGTGATACCAAAGAAACTGGCTGCCGCATCCAGTTTGTTGCCTTTAATGTCGCCCTTCAGGGACGTCCGCTGCTCGCCCGGGTTATTCACCCATTCGCCTGCGGCCGTCATGCGGCCAAATCCGGTATCAACCAGGCCACCGGAGAGCGTAAGCGTGTTTGCCTGAATAGTGAAATCACCGTCGATACGGCCATATTTCTGCCCCCACAGCCAGCACTCCGCACAGCGCAGCTGGAGATCGGGCCAGCCGCTAAAATCGACGCGGGAGGTATGACTCAGCGGCGACGTCTCTGCCGGGTTGTCTTTCCCGCTCGCAGCGCTTGCCGGGTTGTAGTAGAGGTAGCGGATCGCCGCCTGCCACGGCGCGTGATTGCGCATGGTCAGCGTACCGTTGATCTCTCTGCCCTGGGCCTCCACCTTCGTGCCGTTAGCGCCAGGCTGCGAGACAATGCTCAGGTTGTTCCACTGCTGCCCGCCCAGCATCAGCGACGGCGTACGTACGGTAATGGTTTGCGGGAACTGGGCGGTTTCATCAACGTTTTGCCCAACGCCTTTCTGGAACAGCGCCAGCCACTCAGCACCGTCCATCGGCGGGAGGTTCAGCTCAATGCCCGTCTGCTCCGGCAGCGGCGGCGTGGAGCGGCTATCCGTTGTCCAGATGGCTTTATCGAGGGTGAGCTTGCGGTTAAGCAGCCAGCGGCTGTTGAAATGGTTTGTCCCACCCGCGCTGCCGGTCAGCGCAAAGCTGTTCAGGTTGCCATCGACGTTCAGCTTTACCGGCAACGGCTGTCCGGCCTGTTTATCCAGCGGCGCAGGCAGCTGGCTCTGAAGGTTTTTCAGATCGCCCGTGATGTCGACCTTATACTGGGCACCCGCGTGATAAGGCAGGTCGATTGCCACTTTACCCTGCCAGGCAACCGCCCCCTCCACTGACGCCTCAATGGGCTTCGGCAGGACGTCCATACGTGATGGTTGCCAGTTACCGTCCAGATTGACGGCTACCTGATAGGCCTTTTCACCCTCGGTCGTCGTGAAGTCAATATTAACGGGCTGATTAAACCAGCTGGCCGTAAGCGGCTCGCTCTTCAGGTTACCGTTCTCAAAGCTGAACTGCCCGCTGAGATTTTTCAGCGTGCTCTCAAGGGGTTTGATGAACAGGCTGTTGTTCTTCAGACGGACGTCGCCTTTGGCGGTGGTCATCTTGCCGTCCAGCGGGATATCAAGATGTAAGCGAGCATTCACATCGCCATCAAGCTGCAGCTGTTGAAGCGTCGCGGCCAGCGACTCTTTCAGCGGCGTCTCCTCAAAGTACGGTCCGACCACCTTGCCGGGACCGTTGATGTCGGCATCAATCAGCAGCTTCTCTTTTGAGTAGTCCGGAATGTTGGCCGTCAGGTTACTGGCCGTCACGCCGCCCAGCGCCACGCTGTCGGACTTCATCCACAGGCCGTCATTGAGGAAATTAAGTTCGATATCCAGGTTTTTCAGCGCGGGCCAGTCCGGCTGGAACGCGAAGGTGGCGTTATGCAGCGGCACCAGCACCTGGAACTGGCCTTCATTATGTTTGTACGGGAAAAGATGCGGATTTCCGCCGTAGACCAGCGTGGCATTGTCCGCCTGACCGCCCTGAATCGCCCCGCTGAGATAGTCTACCAGCGCTTTTCCCATCAGGTTTTCCGGGAAGTAGCGCCAGGCCTGAGAGCCGTCATCGGTGCTGATCCCGGCGAGAATACCCAGCCACGGCTCATCCCCTTCAGGCTGCAGATAGCGGAAATCGCCGCGCGCATGCACCGCTTTGGCTTTCACATCGATATGGCGTCCATCAAGCTGGAAACCCTTGTCGTTACGGAGCCAGTTAAGCACCGCGCTGCCCTGTTTGATTTCCAGCGGCGCGCGGAAGACCGTCTCGTAAGGCATTTTGGCGTCGTGCATATCAACCGTCAGCCTGCCATTTTCCACGCTGCCTTCCAGCTTGCCGCTAAAGTGCTCTGCCCCCGGCAGCAGCTTCCACTGCTTCCAGGCAAGATCTTTCCACGTTGCCTGGAAGCGGGTTTTTTCCGTCGCCTGGAGCGGGATATCCAGCGCCAGAGCGTCTATCTTCCCGCTCGGCTGCGTTGCCAGCCAGATCTCGCCGAGATCGGGAGAGAGCTTTGCCGCCATCGAGCGCAGCCCTTCAATGGCGGCCAAATCCAGGTTGCTGGCACGGATGCGCAGCTCGTCGCTGCGTTTACTGGCCGTGCCACCGACGTCCTGCTCCGGCATCCAGGCCAGCGTCAGCGCACCGCGCGGCCACGGCTTGCTGTCCATCGTGATGCGCGTATCGGGAATGGCAAACTGCCAGCCCTCTTTCTCCTGCGTTACGTGTGCGGTGAGGTTATCGACGGAAAGCTGATGCTGTTGTTTTTCGCCTTTCCAGCTCGCGCCCCCCTGCTTGAGCCAGATATCACCGCTGGCAAATTCGCCTTTCGTCAGGGTCAGCCAGCCTTCAAGACTGAAGCGGGCCGTTTCTAGCTGCATATTTTGCTGGAGCCAGTCGCCCAGCCACGGCTTGACGTCCACATCATCGGCCTGCAGCCAGACTTTACCGTTATTTAACAGGCCGTCATCGTCGCGCAGATCCATGCGCACCTGCATCACGCCGTGCTGGCCGTTCAGGCTTGAGAGATTGACCTGTCCCTCGGCGCGATGCCGATCCTTACCGTTGAGCCAGGTCAGCTGCGGGATCGCCAGCTCGGCGCGCTGGCCGGAAAGAGTAATAAAGCTCACTTCGCTGTCACGCAGATCGAAATGATCGAACTGGCGGAGGAAAAGATCGCTGAAGCGGTTGGCTTCAAGACCCTGACCGCTATCGCTACCGGACAGCGGCGTATTGGTCAGGAACTGGAGCTGATAAAAGGTGAGATCGCGAAACTGCCAGCGCAGATGCAGCAGGCTTTGCCAGACGTCCAGCGCCAGGGTCACGCGTTTGATTTTCAGATAACCGCCATCTTTCAGGCGGGCGTTGATATCCCGGACATCGAGCGTCGGGCCAAAATTTTGCCAGTTAGCGCTGACCTGACTGACGTTCACCGGCACGCCGGTGGTGGATTCGATTTTCGCCAGCAGCTGCGGACGCCAGCTGTCCAGATGCGGTAATACGAGGCGTAGCCCGCTCACGAGCAACGCGACAATCACGACCAGCGTTGCCCCTGTAAGCAATAAAATCCCCGGCAATCGCCTCACGCATCTCTCCTTGTCAGCATTCGTCACGCAGCGTACTGCGTTTACATCATCACGACGTCAAACTGCTCCTGGTTATAGAGCGGTTCAATTTGTACTTTTACCTGTTTGCCGACAAAGATTTCCACTTCCGCCAGCGCGTGTGACTCTTCGCCTTTCAGCGCTTCAGCCACCGCAGGGGAAGCATAGACCAGAAAACGGTCGGAGTCGTAGGCATGATGCACACGCACAATTTCACGCATAATTTCGTAGCAGACGGTCTCAACCGTCTTTACCGTTCCGCGTCCATGGCAGGTCGGGCATTCATTACACAGCACATGCTCCACGCTCTCGCGGGTACGCTTACGCGTCATTTCCACCAGCCCCAACTGTGAGAAGCCGTTGATGCTGGTTTTCACGCGATCTTTACTCAACGCCTGCTCAAGCGAATGCAGCACGCGGCGACGATGGTCTTCATTACTCATATCGATGAAGTCGATGATGATAATGCCGCCCAGATTGCGCAGACGAAGCTGGCGCGCAATCGCCTGCGTGGCTTCGATGTTGGTGTTGAAGATGGTGTCATCGAGATTGCGATGGCCGACAAACGCGCCGGTGTTAATATCGACGGTGGTCATCGCTTCGGTCTGATCGATGATCAGATAGCCGCCGGACTTCAGTTCAACCTTACGCTCCAGCGCACGCTGGATCTCGTTTTCGACATCATAGAGATCGAAGATCGGCTGACGCCCTGAATAATGCTCCAGCAGGCCAGGCATCTCGGGGATATATTCGGCGGTAAATTCCAGCAGTGCTTCATAGGTCAGGCGCGAGTCCACGCGAATGCGGTCGAGCTGCGCATCAGCAAAGTCACGCAGAACGCGTTGTGCAAGCGCCAGTTCGCCGTAGAGCTGGTAGCGGGTCTGGTTGCGTTTTTTACGCTCCATCACTTTGGTCCAGACGCGCTTCAGGTATGCCGCATCCGACGCCAGGTCTTCCTCGCTGATCCCCTCTGCGGCGGTACGGATGATAAATCCGCCCTGCTCATCGCAGTAGGCGCTCACCACTTTCTTCAGACGCTCGCGCTCGCTTTCGCTCTCAATACGCTGCGAAACGCCCACGTGCGACGCGCCGGGCATAAAGACCAGATAGCGGGAAGGTAAGGTGATGTCGGTGGTCAGACGGGCGCCTTTGGTACCGAGGGGATCTTTCACCACCTGCACCATCAGATCCTGTCCCTGACGCACCAGTTCGGAAATGTCGCGCACGGCAAACTGCTTTTGCTCTTCGCCCGCGACGCACTCGGTGTGCGGCATGATATCGGAGGCATGTAAAAATGCCGCCTTATCCAGTCCAATATCTACAAAAGCCGCCTGCATACCCGGTAGTACACGACTGACACGACCTTTGTAGATATTGCCTACTATTCCGCGCCGCGCTTCACGCTCAATATGAATTTCCTGAAGAATGCCACCATCAATATAGGCCACACGGGTTTCCGATGGCGTTACGTTTACCAACAATTCAGCCGTCATAATTATCCCTTCCCTCACGCAGTGAGTTAAAATTGCTCAGCAACTCATACGTTTCCACCAGCGGTAAGCCGACTACGGCGTGATAGCTGCCATGAATCTTCCTGACAAAACAGCCACCCAGCCCCTGAATACCGTATGCACCTGCCTTATCCATTGGTTCACCGCTGGCAATATAAGCGGCGATGTCGTCGTCGGTAAGCACTCTGAACGTCACTTCTGTCACCACCAGGCAATCCAGCACGTGCTGGCTGTCAGCCAGCGCGACGGCCGTCATCACCTGATGCGTATGTCCGGACAGTTTGCGCAGCATGCGCGCCGCATGATCGGCGTCGCGCGGTTTCTCAAGCACTTCACCGTTCAGAATAACGATGGTATCTGCTCCCAGCACGGGGAGATCGCATGGCACACTGGCCACGCCCGCCTGCGCTTTCTCACGCGCCAGGCGAGACACGTACTGCTGGGCGCTTTCGCCCTCAGCACGTCTTTCTTCAATGCCGGTCACGATGCGTTCAAAAGAGACCCCTAGCTGCGTCAGGAGTTCCTGACGGCGCGGGGAGCCGGAAGCGAGATACAAAGACGTCATAGAAACCTTTTATTGCACAGCAAACTGCTGGCGAACCTTACGCATCAGCAGGAATAACCATGGCCAGAGCACACCGTTTACTACACTACTCCAGAACACTTCCGGTCGGAAAGAGACGTTGATCACTAAAAACTCTGCCCAGAAAACAACGATATCCGCAGCGAGCGACAATAGCATCACCACCAGGGCCTGTTGCCAGAGCGCAAGGTTACGAAAGAGCTGGAATTTGAGTGCGACGAGGTACGCAATAATGCTCATGGACAAGGCGCGCACGCCAAGCGTAGAGCCGCTAATGAGATCCAGTATGGCACCCATCACGAAACCTGTGCCGACATTTACGCGATGCGGCAGGGCAAGGATCCAGTAGAGCAAAATGAGCAATACCCAGTTTGGCCGGAAAACGAGAATGTCATCCGGCCAGGGCATCACTTGCAGCAACAGTGCAATGAGAAACGAGAGCCAGATGACCCAGCGTCCCTGGCTACGATAGCTTGCCACTACTGCCCTCCCGAAGAGAGTTTAGGCGGTGGCGGCGCATCCGGCAGCGGCTGCGTTAACCCGGTTGCCGGCGCCGGGACTGGCGCAGGCGGCCCCATGGAATCCGCAGGCGGGAGAACCTGCGGCATCATCTGCATCAGGCGCTCATTTGCTACGCGATGCACCTCTTCAGGCGTCATCGGATTAGCACCGTTACGATCGGCGCCCCACAGCAGCAGCAGATAGCGCAGACGCTGCAAACCGGCGGTTGGACGCGCCTGAATCACGGTATAGGCACGCTGCGTATCCAGCTTCACTGAAGAGACCACCGCAACCGGATAGCCTTCAGGGAAGCGTCCGCCCAGACCGGAGGTCACCAGGACGTCACCCACGCGGATATCCGTGTTGGCTGGCAGGTGTTCCAGCTGCAGGTCGTCCGTACAGCCATTACCGGCCGCAATCACGCGGATATCGTTGCGCAGCACCTGGATCGGCAGCGCATGCGTGGCATCGCAAATCAGCAGCACGCGGCTGGTCAGTTTGGCCACGGCTACCACCTGGCCCACAACGCCTTTATCACTGATAACAGGCTGACCTTCATACACCCCGTTCACGCTCCCTTTGTCGATCACAACCTGATCGCTGTAAGGGTCGTTCACGGTGGAGATCACCTGCGTGACCATTTTCTGCTCATCCTGACGCAGCGGCGAGCCGAGCAGTTCACGCAGACGCGCATTTTCCTGCTTGTATTGCCCCAGCATCAGCAGTTCGCTGTTTTTCAGCAACAGTTCCTGACGTAATGCCCGGTTTTCGAGTTCGAGTTGGTCACGTGAAGACAGCGTTTGAGAAACGGAGTCGAGCAGTTCACGGGGACCATTGGATATAAAGTAGAAAGGACTGACGGCGGTATCCATGTACGTTCGGATCTGGCTGAACGTACCGAGGCGGCTATCGGCAATAATGACCCCAAGCGCAACCAGAACCGCCAGAATAAGGCGAAACTGTAGCGATGGGCCACGGCTAAAAATTGGCTTCATAGGCTATGCGTATTCTCGCGTCAGAGAGAAAGGGTAGCAAATTGCTACCCTCTCAAACTCGACTACTCTTCGCTGAACAAATCGCCGCCGTGCATGTCGATCATTTCCAGCGCCTTGCCACCACCACGGGCGACGCAAGTCAGTGGATCTTCTGCAACTACGACAGGAATACCTGTCTCTTCCATTAACAGGCGGTCGAGGTTACGCAGCAGCGCACCACCACCGGTCAGAACCATACCGCGCTCGGAGATATCGGACGCCAGCTCTGGTGGGCACTGTTCCAGCGCGACCATTACCGCGCTCACGATACCCGTCAGTGGTTCCTGCAGTGCTTCCAGAATTTCGTTGGAGTTCAGGGTGAAACCGCGTGGCACACCTTCAGCCAGGTTACGGCCACGTACTTCGATCTCACGCACTTCATCGCCCGGATACGCAGAGCCGATTTCGTGTTTGATACGCTCTGCGGTGGCTTCACCGATCAGAGAGCCGTAGTTACGGCGTACATAATTAATGATGGCTTCGTCGAAGCGGTCACCACCGATACGTACGGAAGAGGAGTACACCACGCCGTTCAGAGAGATAACGGCCACTTCAGTGGTACCACCACCGATATCCACCACCATGGAACCGGTCGCTTCAGACACTGGCAGGCCAGCACCGATAGCCGCCGCCATTGGCTCTTCAATCAGGAACACTTCACGCGCACCTGCGCCCTGGGCAGATTCACGGATTGCGCGACGCTCTACCTGGGTTGCACCAACCGGCACACACACCAGAACACGCGGGCTTGGGCGCATGAAGCTGTTGCTGTGAACCTGCTTGATGAAGTGCTGAAGCATTTTTTCAGTCACGAAGAAGTCGGCGATAACGCCGTCTTTCATTGGGCGAATGGCGGCGATGTTGCCAGGGGTACGACCCAGCATCTGCTTCGCGTCATGACCCACTGCGGCCACGCTTTTCGGCGAGCCTGCACGATCCTGACGAATGGCCACAACAGAAGGCTCATTCAATACGATGCCTTGTCCTTTTACATAAATAAGGGTATTCGCGGTACCCAGGTCAATGGACAGGTCATTGGAAAACATGCCACGAAATTTTTTCAACATACTAAGGGATAATCCTGAAAGCTGGGGCGGAAAACAAAATCCGCTTACTTTACCAACCACACGCAGCAGCGACAAGGCGCAAAAATCATCTGCAACGGTGAAAATTTGTGCAGTACGTTTCCTGATGTTACAAAATCATCCCCTGACTCCCTCAGGGCTGAATAAACAGTAGCGTTCCCCACTGACGTTTGTAACCCGTTAAAGGTCGTTCACTGGCTTTTTGCTCGACATACTCAAAGCTACAGGCGCGATATTCTACGTGAAAACAGCGTAAACGGCAGGTCAAACAGAGTATCTTTGCAAATATTTTTTCACGTTGGTGTCAAGCGGTTGAGAGGCAGCAAAAAAATCCCCCTGACCACCCATCACACCGCGCTCTGTTAACATCTGCCATTCACTTCTGGAGCGCACGCCCGTGGCAAATACTTGTGTTCGCGTTCCCTTGCATGCTTCTACCAGACTCTGTACCAGCAGCTGGTTTTCCGTACGCTTCTCAATATTCCTTACCAGCCCCGGATGTAGCTTTAATAACTCCACATCCAGCTCCTTGATCCAGTTGGTACTGACCAGCGTTAAACCTGCCTGCGTCACCGCCACACGCGCACCGAGCGCATTGATCAAACGAACTACCGGACGTAACCGGCTGATGTGTTGACCTACATCAGCCTCAGCAAGTTCAAAAATAATGTGTTTGCGTTGCGATTTTTCGCATTGCATTAATGTATCACGAAGCCAGCGCTGAAAACGTGGGCGTATTAAGGACTCAACGGTAACCTGTAATGCCAGGCTCTCTTCAGGCCAAAAAGATAAAAATGGAATCAATCGCGTAATTTGCTGGCGGTCATACTCTTCGGACAGACCAAATTGCAGGACCATCGGCAGATATTCCGCCGAGATAACCTCTTCCGAACCGTCAAAAATACGACACATCAGTTCACGGTGATGAACGTTGCCGTTTTTCATGACCGCGGGTTTTTGATAAATACGTGGTCCACCGCGGCTAAGCATTTGCTCAATCAAAGTACGCCAGCGCACATTACCACGCCCTTTTTCCGGCAGCGAGTCATCGTAAACCGCCCATCCGTTCGCCCCCTGCAACACGGCGTTGCGGGTGGCCGCTTCCGCATGTTCCATCACCTGTTGTGTGGATTGTCCGCCACGCCAGGCGCAGATCCCCATGTGGACCATATCGTCCCTGTCGAGCATTTTGCTCTGCGGCAGCGCATCCACCGCCTTCAGCAGCTGGCTGGCGATGCTTTCCGACTCCTTCAGCGTACGATGAGGCAACAATACGGCAAAGTCGCTGCGGTGATAGCGGGCCAGCAGCGCGCCCGGGTAGCGCATAATAAAGGTGGAGAGCAGGTTGATCAGCGTAAAGAGGTTTTCTTCCGCAGCCCGCTGTCCCCAGGTATCGCGCAGGAGATCGAAATCGGGCAGGCGAATCATCATCACCACCCCGTGTGTCCCCACTTTTTCTGAATCGTCGAGCAGCGTGGCGAGCTGATTATCAAAGAAAAGACGGTTGTTAAGGCCAGTTTTATTATCCTGGGCGGCATAAGAGCGAATCAGCGTATCCATTCGGCTGCGCTGGTCGCTGGCAAACTGGATTTCCGAGAGCAGCGTATCCAGCGCGCTGCTGGCGCGTGACGGCCACTCATGGACCGAGCCACGCACCTGCGGGCCGCGTTCACCGTTAAGGATCCGCACGGAGCGCATCTCCAGCAGCTCCTGGCCGGAGAGCTGGCGGCGCAGCCAGCGGACCGCGAGAAAGATCAGCAGGACGATAAACGCAACGGCGACGGTGAGCGGTGCGGTGGTCATCATTGAACGAAAATAGCTCGCCATCGGATCGAGGTAGACCATGTGTATGGTCATCCCCGGATTTTTCAGGGAATGCACCGTCACTTCCCGATACTGGCTCACCACGCCCGCGGGACGATAGCCTCCCGGCCGTTCGTGGCTTAAAACACGATGCTTTCCCTGCAGAATGTCGATCTGAACGATATCAACAGGTACCATCAACTCATCGAGCTCACTGGAGAGCGCCGGTAGCGGCGTCGTCAGCAGACGCGCATCAATCACCGATGCAACAGACTGTACCCGGTTAACCAGCTTGTCCTGAATGGCGGTGTAAAAGCTCAGGGAGCAGCCCATAAGCGTGACAAAAATGGTAAGCCCCGTCAGCAAGGTGATAAAAGCCGAGAACTTCGTCGTTAATCGCATCCTTGAGATTACTCCGTGGGTTGATGGGGTAGCGAGTAAGCGCTAACTTGCATTCCAAATGCGGCATACTACCAAATCGAGTGTATCTGGCAATTTATTGCGTTAAATCGGCATTGCGTTTCCCTGAGCGAGTATAGTCTTCAGAAATTATTTTCCAATCATCTGAGTCGAGAGGACCCCGTATGCAGGCTTTGATCTTAGAACAGCAGGACGGCAAAACGCTTGCCTCAGTGCAGGCGGTTGAAGAGAGTCGCCTGCCGGAAGGCGAAGTAACCGTCGACATTGACTGGTCCAGTTTAAATTATAAAGATGCGCTGGCGATTACCGGTAAGGGTAAAATCATCCGAAATTTCCCTATGGTGCCAGGGATTGATTTCGCTGGCCGAGTTCATACCAGCGAAGATCCGCGTTTCCATGTGGGCCAGCAGGTGCTGCTCACCGGCTGGGGTGTGGGTGAAAATCACTGGGGCGGGCTGGCAACGCAGGCGCGCGTGAAGGGCGACTGGCTGGTGCCAATGCCGAAAGGCATGGATGGCCGCAAGGCGATGATCGTCGGCACGGCAGGCTTTACCGCCATGCTGTGTGTGATGGCGCTGGAAGATGCGGGCATCCGCCCTGAATCGGGTGAAATTGTCGTCACTGGCGCCAGCGGCGGCGTGGGCAGCACTGCAGTCACGCTGCTGCACAAGCTGGGCTATCAGGTCGCGGCGGTGTCGGGCCGCGAAAGCACCCACGATTACCTGCGCCAGCTCGGGGCCAGCCGCATTCTCAGCCGTGACGAATTCGCCGAAACCCGTCCACTGGAAAAACAGGTCTGGGCAGGCGCGGTGGATACCGTCGGTGATAAAGTGCTGGCAAAAGTCCTGGCGCAGATGAACTACGGCGGCTGCGTGGCAGCCTGTGGACTGGCGGGCGGATTTGCCCTGCCCACCACCGTGATGCCATTTATTCTGCGTAACGTCCGCCTGCAGGGTGTGGATTCCGTGATGACCCCGCCGGCCCGTCGCCATGAAGCCTGGGAACGGCTGGTGCGCGACCTGCCGGAATCTTTCTATACCCAGAGCGCAACGGAGATAACCCTCAGCCAGGCGCCGGAATACGCCAGTAAGATCATGGACAACCAGTTCCACGGTCGTGCGCTGGTGAAAATCGCCTAATCTTCAAATTTTCGTGACATATTCGCGCGAATCCCTCTCCTCCGTCATGCTTAGGAAAACGCATGACGGAGGATGCCATGAAAAACCGAAAACTGACGGAAGCCGACGTAACGTCCGAGTCTGTCTTTATGTTACAGCGCCGCCAGATCCTGAAAATGCTTGGCATCAGCGCCACAGCCCTGACGCTCTCTCCGGCTGCACACGCCGATCTTCTCGACTGGTTTAAAGGCAACGATCGGCCGAAGGCCCCTTCCGGCGCCCCGCTCACCTTTACGAAACCCGCCCAATGGCAAAATAAACTGACGCTGACGCCAGAAGATAAAGTCACCGGCTACAACAACTTCTACGAATTTGGTCTCGACAAGGCCGATCCTGCCGCCAACGCCGGTAGCCTCAAAACCGATCCATGGACGCTGAAGATTGATGGCGAAGTGGCGAAACCTCTGACGCTGGATCATCACGATCTGACCACCCGTTTCCCGCTCGAAGAGCGTATCTACCGCATGCGCTGCGTGGAGGCCTGGTCGATGGTGGTGCCGTGGGTCGGCTTCCCGCTGCATAAACTACTGGCGATGGTTGAGCCCACCAGCAACGCAAAATATGTCGCTTTCCAGACGCGCTATGCGCCGGACGAGATGCCAGGACAAAAAGACCGGTTTATCGGCGGCGGGCTCGAGTATCCGTATGTGGAAGGATTACGCCTCGATGAGGCGATGCACCCGCTGACCCTGCTGACCGTCGGCGTGTACGGCAAGGCGCTTCCGCCGCAGAACGGCGCCCCCATTCGTTTAACCGTACCGTGGAAATACGGTTTCAAAGGAATTAAGTCCATCGTCAGCATTAAGCTTACCCGCGAGCGTCCTCCCACCACCTGGAATCTGGCGGCTCCGAACGAATACGGCTTCTTCGCCAACGTGAACCCGCATGTGGATCATCCGCGCTGGTCGCAGGCAACCGAGCGGTTTATCGGTTCCGGCGGTGCGCTGGACGTGAAGCGTCAGCCCACGCTGCTGTTTAACGGCTATGCGGATGAAGTGGCCTCGCTGTACCGTGGCCTCAATTTACGGGAGAACTTCTGAGTGCGTTTAACGGCAAAACAGATTACCTGGCTGAAAGTGCTGCTGCACCTGGCCGGGTTACTTCCTTTTATATGGCTGTTCTGGGCCGCCAGCCAGGGGCTCTTTAGCGCAGACCCGGCCAAGGATATCCAGCATTTTACCGGTCGGATGGCTCTGAAATTTTTACTGGCCACCTTGCTCGTCTCGCCGCTGGCGCGCTACGCTAAACAGCCACTATTGATACGCACCCGTCGGCTGTTAGGGCTATGGTGTTTTGCCTGGGCGACGCTGCACCTCACCAGCTATGCCCTGCTGGAACTGGGAATTAACAATCTGGCACTGCTTGGCCGCGAACTGGTGACACGCCCTTATCTGACGCTGGGTATTGTGAGCTGGGTGATTTTACTGGCGTTAGCGCTGACCTCCACGCAATATGCGCAGCGAAAACTGGGCAGGCGCTGGCAGCTGCTGCACAACTTCGTCTATCTTGTCGCGATCCTCGCCCCCATTCATTACCTGTGGTCGGTGAAGATCCTCTCCCCGCAGCCGGTCCTGTACGCACTGGCCGCCGTGGCGCTTTTAGCATGGCGTTACAAGAAGTTCCGCCAGTGGTTGCGATAGTTCGCGAAACTGTGCGTTTTCCCGCATATTCCCCGTCAACCGCAAATCTTTTTTGGATAGCGGTTGATAATCTTCCCTGATAAGACCAGTATTTAGCTGCTAAATGCTACGAAATCGTTATAATGTGCGACCTTGGTTCGCCTGACAGCGGTTTTAAGCCTCTGAAAAGGTGACATTTGCGTTTCGAAGGTATATTTTGTTTTTTACCCGAAAATCGCAGGAGATAGCGGCATAATGACTGATAAGTTCCATATCTTAGTTTTGAACGGACCGAACCTGAACATGCTCGGAACCCGTGAGCCAGAGAAGTACGGCACGCTGACATTGAGTGAAATTGTTAACCGTCTGGGAACGGAAGCAGCATCACTGAATGTGGATTTGGATCATTTTCAGTCGAATGCGGAGTACGCAATCATCGACCGTATTCATCAGGCTAAAGACAATGTGGACTATATCCTGATCAATCCGGCCGCGTTTACGCACACCAGTGTTGCTATCCGCGACGCACTGCTCGCGGTGAGTATCCCGTTTATCGAGATCCACCTGAGTAACGTGCACGCCCGAGAGCCGTTCCGCCACCATTCGTATCTGTCAGATATCGCTGCTGGCGTTATCTGTGGACTGGGCGCAGACGGCTATTCATACGCTTTACAGACAGCGGTAAAACGCTTGTCACAATCACACTAAACAAGAGTACGGAACCCACTCATGGATATTCGTAAGATTAAAAAACTGATCGAGCTGGTTGAAGAATCAGGCATCTCCGAACTGGAAATTTCTGAAGGCGAAGAGTCTGTACGCATCAGCCGTGCAGCCCCAGCCGCTAGCTTCCCGGTAATGCAGCAGGCTTATGCTGCGCCAGTGCAGCAGCCTGCGCTCTCCGCAGCCGTTGCGCCAGCAGCTGAAGCCGCACCTGCCGCTGCAGCAGAAATCAGTGGTCACATCGTACGTTCCCCAATGGTTGGTACTTTCTACCGCACCCCGAGCCCGGACGCGAAGGCGTTCATCGAAGTGGGTCAGAAAGTCAACGTAGGCGATACCCTGTGCATCGTTGAAGCGATGAAAATGATGAACCAGATCGAAGCAGACAAATCAGGTACTGTGAAAGCGATTCTGGTCGAAAGTGGTCAGCCGGTTGAATTTGACGAGCCGCTGGTCGTCATCGAGTAACGAGGCGTACATGCTGGATAAAATTGTTATCGCTAACCGCGGCGAGATCGCACTGCGTATTCTTCGTGCCTGTAAAGAACTGGGCATCAAGACCGTCGCTGTGCACTCAAGCGCGGATCGCGATTTAAAACACGTATTGCTGGCGGATGAGACGGTCTGTATTGGCCCGGCTCCGTCCGTAAAAAGCTATCTGAACATCCCGGCTATCATCAGCGCCGCTGAAATCACCGGCGCGGTGGCAATTCATCCGGGTTACGGCTTCCTCTCTGAGAACGCCAACTTTGCTGAGCAGGTTGAACGCTCTGGCTTCATCTTCATCGGCCCGAAAGCCGACACCATTCGCCTGATGGGCGACAAAGTGTCTGCAATCACTGCGATGAAAAAAGCCGGTGTGCCAACCGTACCAGGCTCTGACGGCCCTCTGACCGACGACATGGATGCTAACCGTGCTCATGCTAAACGCATTGGCTACCCGGTTATCATCAAGGCGTCCGGCGGCGGCGGCGGTCGCGGTATGCGCGTTGTGCGTAGCGATGCTGACCTGGCGCAGTCCATCTCCATGACCAAAGCTGAAGCGAAAGCCGCTTTCAGCAATGACATGGTATACATGGAAAAATACCTGGAAAACCCACGCCACATCGAAATTCAGGTGCTGGCTGACGGTCAGGGCAACGCGATCTATCTGGCAGAACGTGACTGCTCCATGCAGCGTCGTCACCAGAAAGTGGTCGAAGAAGCGCCAGCACCGGGTATTACCCCGGAACTGCGTCGCTACATCGGCGAGCGTTGCGCCAAAGCGTGTGTCGATATCGGCTATCGCGGGGCGGGTACCTTTGAGTTCCTGTTCGAAAACGGCGAGTTCTATTTCATCGAAATGAACACCCGTATTCAGGTTGAACACCCGGTTACCGAAATGATCACCGGCGTTGACCTGATCAAAGAACAGCTGCGTATCGCAGCCGGTCAGCCGCTGTCCATCAAGCAGGAAGAAGTTGTGGTGAAAGGCCATGCGATCGAGTGTCGTATCAACGCCGAAGACCCGAACACCTTCCTGCCAAGCCCGGGTAAAATCACGCGTTTCCACGCGCCGGGCGGCTTTGGCGTGCGTTGGGAATCTCATATCTACGCCGGTTACACCGTACCGCCGTACTATGACTCAATGATCGGTAAACTCATCTGCTACGGCGAAAACCGTGACGTGGCGATTGCCCGCATGAAGAACGCCCTGCAGGAGCTGATCATCGACGGTATCAAAACCAACGTTGATCTGCAGATGCGCATTATGAGCGACGAGCACTTCCAGAATGGTGGAACCAACATCCACTATCTCGAGAAGAAACTCGGTCTTAACGAGAAGTAAGACTACGCGCACACGAAAAGGCCGGATTATCCGGCCTTTTTTATTTCTGGGGCCTGGAAAGCCTCATCATGTACAATCCCCGCTTTCTTCATCCACAAGGGACAAAAAATGGACAAACGTTTTGTTCAGGCCCATAAAGAAGCGCGCTGGGCGCTGTGGCTGACCCTTCTCTATCTCGCCGCATGGTTAGTAACTGCTTACTTACCGAATTCAGCGTCCGGCATAACCGGCCTGCCGCACTGGTTTGAAATGGCGTGTCTGCTGGTGCCGTTGATTTTTATTTTGCTCAGCTGGCTGATGGTGCGCTTTATCTTCCGCGATTTCCCGCTGGAGGACAGTGATGCAAACTGAAATCATCACCGTACTGGTTGTCTATTTGATCGTGGTATTTGGCCTCTCTTTCTATGCCATGCGCAAACGCAGTACCGGATCGTTCCTGAGCGAATATTTCCTCGGCAGCCGTTCCATGGGCGGGTTTGTGCTGGCGATGACGCTGACCGCCACCTACGTGAGCGCCAGTTCATTTATCGGCGGACCGGGAGCCGCATACAAATACGGCCTGGGCTGGGTATTGCTAGCCATGATTCAGGTGCCCACGATTTGGCTGTCACTGGGTATTCTGGGCAAAAAATTTGCCATACTCGCTCGCCGCTATAACGCCATTACGCTGAACGACATGCTGCAGGCGCGTTATCAGAGCCGCGCGGTGGTCTGGATTGCCAGTATCAGCCTGATTGTCGCCTTCGTCGGCGCCATTGCCGTTCAGTTTATTGGCGGCGCGCGCCTGCTGGAAACGGCAGCGGGTATTAAGTACGAGACCGGGCTGCTCATCTTCGGGATCACGATTGCGCTGTACACCGCGTTTGGCGGTTTCCGCGCCAGCGTGCTGAACGACACCATGCAGGGCATGGTGATGCTGATAGGTACTCTTGTGCTGCTGGTTGGCGTCATCTACGCGGCCGGTGGGTTACACAATGCGGTGCAAACGCTGGAACAGATTGATCCTAAGCTGGTCAGCCCTCATGGTGCTGACGATATCCTGACGCCCGCGTTTATGACCTCCTTCTGGGTGCTGGTTTGCTTTGGGGTTATCGGTCTGCCGCACACCGCCGTGCGCTGTATCTCCTATAAAGACAGCAAAGCCGTTCACCGCGGGATTGTGATTGGTACCGTCGTTGTCGCCCTTCTGATGTTGGGCATGCATCTGGCGGGCGCGCTGGGTCGAGCTGTATTACCTCACCTGACCGTGCCGGATCAGGTGATCCCAACGCTGATGGTGCAGGTTCTGCCGCCGTGGGCCGCTGGTTTATTCCTTGCTGCACCGATGGCGGCCATCATGTCCAACGTTAACGCGCACCTGCTTCAGGCTTCCGCCACCATTATCAAAGATCTGTGGCTTAGCGCGCGTCCGGCTAAAATGCATAATGAGCAGAAGCTGAAACGCATCTCAACCTGGACCACGCTGGTGCTCGGTATTCTGATGATGCTCGCCGCATGGCGTCCGCCGGAGATGATCATCTGGCTGAACCTGCTGGCATTTGGTGGGCTGGAAGCGGTATTCCTGTGGCCGCTGGTGTTAGGGCTCTACTGGGAGCGGGCAAACGCGGCGGGCGCGCTGAGCGGCATGATCGTCGGCGGTGTGCTGTATGCCGTCCTCGCAACGTTTAAGATTCAGTACCTGGGCTTCCATCCGATTGTGCCTTCGTTACTGCTAAGTTTACTGGCGTTTGTGGTGGGGAACCGTTTCGGTCAGCCTGTCCCACAACCCGCTATGATTTCTACTGATAAATAAAGAGTTTTGCCATGCCGTGGATCCAACTAAAACTGAACACAACCGGCGCTAACGCCGAGGAACTGAGCGATGCGCTGATGGAGGCCGGCTCGGTCTCTATCACCTTCCAGGACACGCATGACACGCCGGTCTTTGAGCCGCTGCCGGGCGAAACCCGCCTGTGGGGCGATACCGACGTTATTGGCCTGTTTGATGCCGAAACCGATATGAAAGAGGTTGTCGCGATTCTGGAAAACCATCCTCTGCTGGGCGCGGGTTTTGTGCACAAAATCGAACAGCTGGAAGATAAAGACTGGGAACGCGAGTGGATGGATAACTTCCACCCGATGCAGTTCGGCAAGCGTCTGTGGATCTGCCCAAGCTGGCGCGACGTCCCTGACGAGAATGCGGTCAACGTGATGCTCGACCCGGGCCTTGCATTTGGTACCGGCACTCACCCAACCACGTCCCTGTGCCTGCAGTGGCTGGATGGTCTCGATCTGGACGGGAAGACGGTGATCGACTTCGGCTGTGGATCCGGGATCCTCGCGATTGCCGCCCTGAAACTGGGCGCAGCTAAAGCCATCGGGATCGATATCGATCCGCAGGCCATTCAGGCCAGCCGCGACAACGCCGAGCGTAACGGCGTGTCCGATCGACTGGAGCTGTATCTGCCGGATGCACAGCCAGACGCCATGAAAGCCGATGTGGTGGTCGCAAACATTCTGGCAGGCCCACTGCGTGAGCTGGCCCCGTTAATCAGCGTGCTGCCCGTTGAGGGCGGTCTGCTGGGGCTTTCGGGTATCCTGGCAAGCCAGGCGGACAGCGTGTGCGAAGCCTACGCCGATCTTTTCGCTCTCGACCCAGTGGTGGAGAAAGAAGAGTGGTGTCGTATTACCGGTCGTAAAAAATAAGCAATTGGCGTGGTCATCTGACCACGCCTTTCACCCTCTGATTGTTCTCTCTCCCTCTGCCATTCTTCGGTAAAATAACCACACAAATCATGTTGATTTGTATTATAAAAATTCACCGGAAGAATATGATGAAACACATTACAGGCAAGGCAGCGCTGCTGGCGCTGAGCATGGTTTCGGCTTCAGCATTTGCATCACACTGGAGCTACGAAGGGGAAGGTTCGCCGGAACACTGGGGCGAGCTGGACGAGGCATACAAGACCTGTCAAAGCGGGATGAACCAGTCTCCAATTAATATTGATTCGACCGCTAACGCCCATCTCCCTCCGCTTAAAACGCACTACATTGATGGCCCTGTCGGGCTGACAAACAATGGCCATACCATTCAGGCCAGCGAAAAAGCAGATACCCGCAACACGATAACCCTGGACAAGCAAACCTGGACGCTACAGCAGTTCCACTTCCATGCGCCGAGCGAAAACACCGTGCATGGCAAGAAGTACGCGATGGAGATGCATCTGGTACATAAAAACAGCGCGGGTGAGCTGGCCGTGGTGGCCGTCATGTTTGATAACGGTGCTGCGAATCCCGAGCTGGAAAAGCTGTGGAGTGTGATGCCTCAGCAGGCTGAACAGAATGTATCGATTGAGAAGGAGCTCAACCTGAACAAACTGCTGCCAAAGGTGAAAACTTACTGGCGCTTTAGCGGCTCCTTGACCACGCCACCGTGTTCTGAAGGGGTCACCTGGATCGTGCTCAAACAGCCGTTAACCCTCTCAGCAGAACAGCTTGAGAAATTTACTCATACCATGCATCACGATAATAACCGTCCGGTACAGTCGCTGCACGGGCGCGTTGTGGTCGAATAAGACGCATTTTTCGCATGACGATCATGTTCTAAAATGCGACGCAGATCGCAAAGAAGTGGGGAAATCTGCTGCTAAAAACAGCAGATTATCCCGCTTCATCGAAGCATTTATTCAGAAATGATGAGAAGTTACGGGAAATTGTAAGCGCCTATAAAATAACCATTCTCGTATAACATAATGATTTAAATAATGAATAATTTTGAACGGAAAGATTGAGCGGCGATTCCTTGATCTACAACAGTGGATTGTTCAAAGTTTGGCCTTTCATCTCGTGCAAAAAATGCGTAATATACGCCGCCTTGCAGTCACAGTATGGTCATTTCTTAACTCATGCGCATCGGACACCACCAGCTTAGAAATCGCCTGATCGCAGCCCCTATGGCAGGTATTACAGACCGGCCGTTCAGGACGCTGTGCTATGAGATGGGAGCCGGTTTAACCGTATCCGAGATGATGTCGTCTAACCCGCAGGTTTGGGAAAGCGATAAATCCCGCCTTCGGATGGTGCACGTTGATGAACCAGGTATTCGCACCGTGCAAATTGCCGGAAGCGTGCCTGAAGAGATGGCAGATGCCGCGCGGATTAACGTGGAAAGTGGTGCCCAGATTATTGATATCAATATGGGGTGCCCGGCCAAAAAGGTGAATCGCAAGCTTGCAGGTTCAGCCCTTCTGCAATACCCCGACCAGGTGAAAGCTATCCTGACGGCGGTTGTCAGCGCAGTGGACGTTCCTGTTACGTTGAAGATTCGCACGGGTTGGTCGCCGGAACACCGTAACTGTGTAGAGATTGCCCAACTGGCCGAAGACTGTGGCATTCAGGCCCTGACCATTCATGGACGCACTCGCGCCTGTTTGTTCAACGGTGAAGCTGAATACGACAGCATTCGGGCAGTTAAGCAGAAAGTTTCCATTCCGATTATCGCGAATGGCGACATAACTGACCCGCTTAAAGCCAGAGCTGTACTCGACTATACGGGAGCTGATGCTCTGATGATAGGACGTGCCGCTCAGGGAAGACCCTGGATCTTCCGGGAAATCCAGCATTATCTGGACACTGGGGAGCTGCTTGCCCCGCTGCCTCTGGCAGAGGTTAAGCGCTTGCTTTGTTCGCATGTTCGGGAACTGCATGACCACTACGGTCAGGCAAAAGGGTACCGAATTGCGCGTAAACACGTCTCCTGGTATCTCCAGGAGCACGCTCCAGATGACCAGTTTCGGCGCACATTCAACGCCATAGAGGATGCCAGCGTACAGCTGGAGGCGTTGGAGGCATACTTCGAAAATCTTGCGTAATGAAATAAAGAGCTGACAGAACTATGTTCGAACAACGCGTAAATTCTGACGTACTGACCGTTTCTACCGTTAACTCTCAGGACCAGGTAACTCAAAAGCCCCTGCGTGACTCGGTTAAACAGGCACTGAAGAACTATTTTGCTCAACTGAACGGTCAGGATGTTAATGACCTGTATGAGCTGGTACTGGCTGAAGTTGAACAGCCACTGTTGGACATGGTGATGCAATACACCCGCGGTAACCAAACCCGCGCTGCGCTGATGATGGGTATCAACCGTGGTACTCTGCGTAAGAAACTGAAAAAATACGGCATGAACTGATACTAGTCAGTTAAATGCTTGTTTAAAAAGGCGCTCTTCGGCATGGGGAAGCGCCTTTTTTATTACCTGTACCTCTCCGTCAACGCAGTGTAAACCTTCGCTTCTCCCGCTTTTAAACCACGGTTTTTCGTGTATATTTTTCCCCATCCTACAGGCGCTCTTCTCGCGGAATGACACAATGATTCGTAAATACTGGTGGCTGATTGTCTTTGCAATCTCCGTTCTCATTTTCGATGCACTCCTGATGCAGTGGATTGAACTGATGAGTACCGAAACCGATAAGTGTCGCAATATGAACTCCGTCAATCCGCTGAAACTTGTGAACTGCTCCGAGCTCGACTAACCGCCCGATTGCGCAAATCGCCCCGTTATTACCCACTAAAAACGGGGATTTAAATCCCTTTGAGCCATTACCTGACGGTGATAATGTCTCGCCCTTCTCAACCGCTCTAGCGTAACCCCACACTCGAGTAGAACCGTCCATGCTGGTCAGCCAATACAACCATATCCTTGTCGTCCTCTCCTTTGTTGTTGCCATCCTTGCGGCGTATACCGCGCTGAACATGGCTGCACGCGTCGCCGGGAGTGAGGGCGTCGCTGCCCGCGTCTGGCTGGCTGGGGGCGGTATTGCAATGGGCATTGGCGTGTGGGCGATGCATTTTATCGGCATGCTGGCGATGGACCTCTCCATGAGCATGAGCTACAACGCCACCCTGACGGTGTTATCCATGGTCATCGCCGTGGGTTCGTCGCTGTTTGCGCTATGGCTCGTGAGCTGCGAGCAATTACGCCTGCGCCGACTGCTGCCCGGCGCGCTGGTGATGGGGAGCGGTATTGTTGCTATGCATTACACCGGCATGGCGGCGCTGGAAGTGATGCCGGGGATAATCTGGGACAAGGTTTGGGTGGCCATTTCGGTCGCGATTGCGCTTGCCGCTTCTCTCGCGGCACTATGGCTGACCTTCCGCCTGCGTCGCGAAGCCGCACAGGTCGTGCTGATGCGCATGGGGGCCGCCATCACGATGGGGATTGCCATTGCCGGTATGCACTATGCCGGGATGAAAGCGGCGCAGTTTCCCATGTCCACAATGGTTCATCATGAGGGGATTAACGGGAGCTGGCTGGCGGTGCTGGTCAGCGTTGTCGCCCTCTCTATTCTTGGGATTACCCTGCTGGTGTCGATGCTGGATGCCCGCCTTCAGGCACGTACCGCCCTTCTGGCCTCGTCGCTGGCAGAAGCTAACCGGGAACTCGCTCAACTGGCGCTGCACGATACCCTGACGCGTCTGCCCAATCGTATCCTGCTGGAAGACAGACTCGATCAGGCCATCAGCAAAGCCGATCGTGAAGGGAATCACTTTGCCCTGATGTTCATGGATCTCGACGGCTTTAAAGCCATCAATGACGCCTACGGCCATGATGTCGGTGACAGGCTGCTGGTCGCCGTTACGCAGCGTCTGCTGCTTCTCCTGAAAGGCCAGTTCACCCTTGCACGTATCGGCGGTGATGAGTTTGTTCTGCTGGCAGAGGGAGAAGGTCCGGACGACGCGGCATCGCTGGCAAATTCGCTGGTCCGCGCGATCGATAGCCCGTTCAATCTCGGCCCCTATGAACTGGTGGTGACTCTCAGCATTGGTATCGCACTGTACCCTCACGACGGCAAAACTGAGCGTGAGCTGATGTTTAACGCCGACGCGGCGATGTATCACACGAAGCATATGGGCCGTAACGGTTACCACTTTTTCCAGCCCTCTATGAACACCCTGGCGCAGACCCATCTCCAGTTAATGAACGATCTGTGGATGGCGATCGATCGCAATGAGCTGCGCCTGCTGTATCAGCCAAAATTTCACGCCCCCGCGGGTCCTGTCCTCGGATTCGAGGCGTTATTGCGCTGGCAGCATCCTAAGCAGGGGTTACTGACGCCGGAGCTTTTTCTGCCGCTGGCGGAAAAAACGGGGCTGATCATCCCCATTGGCAACTGGGTGATTAATGAAGCCTGTCGCCAGCTGCGGGAATGGCATCTTCAGGGGCATCAAAGCTGGTCAATGGCGGTAAACCTGTCGACACTGCAGTTTGAACAACCTTCGCTGGTGAAAACGGTTCTCGACTGCCTGGCTCTTCACCATGTGCCACCGGAAATGTTGATCCTCGAAGTGACGGAAACCACGGCGATGAGCAACCCGGATGAGAGCGTAAGGGTGCTGACAGAGCTAACGGATGCGGGCGTGAAGGCCTCCATTGATGATTTTGGCACCGGATATTCGAGCCTGCTGTATCTCAAGCGGTTACCGGCCTGTGAATTGAAAATCGACAGGGCGTTTGTGAAAGAGCTAAGCGGCGAAAGCGAGGATGCCACTATTGTCTCAGCGATTGTGGCCCTCGCTAAAACACTTAACCTGAAGGTCGTGGCAGAAGGTGTAGAAACCGAAGCACAGCAAGCCTTTTTAACCGAGCTGGGCTGTAACACCCTTCAGGGTTATCTGTTAGGTAAACCCACCAGCGCGCAGACCATAGAAGCACTTTGTGCCCGAGGGGAAATGTTACCTGGCGCTGAGCTGTAAGCATCCTCATCAGGCGACACGCGAATGACAGGGAGTGTCGCCAGTATGCTATCAACCAGAGCGGGAGCCTGCTGATAAAGATTAAAACTGTCGTTATTCATTAACCAGTTTTTAATTATTCCGCTAAAAAAACCGTGGAATACAATCAAGGTGAGATCAACATTCACCTTTGGCGAAATGATATTCTGCGAAATACAGGTCTCCAGCGTGGCGCGTAGCGTGTCATCATTGAATCCAATGCGGTTTCTGATTTCACGCTCTGAAATCATATCACTGCTAAATTCACACTTATGATACAGAATTTGTAAAAGCGCACATTGCCGGGGTTCACGGGCAATATACTGCAGCGCAGTAATAAATTGCTCACGAAGTTTTAACAATGGGTCGTCGCTATCGGAAAGGGAAAGCCTGTCACGAATAATGTCGCGAAGCGGTAATTGCTGTTCCCAGATGGCATTAAATATTTCTGATTTACTGGTGAAGTGCCAGTAGATCGCGCCGCGCGTCACCTTTGCAGCATCAGCGATATCCGTCAGCGTCGTACTGGCTACGCCACGCGTCGCAAACTGTCCTATAGCCGCCTCAATCAGCTGCTGCCGGGTTTGTTGAGCCTCTTCTTTCTTTTTACGCGCCATAGGCAACTACTCGTTACTCACAAGGTTTAAAGGTAATATTGCGTTCATGCAAATGTAAGTATTCACTAAAATCCGTTTTAATTTTGCACAAAAAAAGTCACCTCTCTTAATTTATAATTAATACAAATACATCGAGCCAATTAAATTGACGGGATGAATAACCAAACAACATAAACCCCATTTACCTGATTAACATGCCTGAAGTATATCCCGGAATGGACCAGGTCTGATTCTGATTTTCTCCAGAAGCATGGTCATTCGCACTTATAAATTAAAAAACATTAAATACCCTCATTATTATACGCAGCTACATTTTATTTTTTATCCCTCTGCCCCAGCTACCGGTTCGCGGCATATATCGGTTAATGGGTATTTAAAGGAACAGTAATGACGAATCATTTCAGACGCTTGCCCTTATCCGGTTTCATTGTCTGCGCGGTACTGCTCACTGGATGCGATGGTCAGGAAAATCAACAACAACACCTGCAGGCGCCTCAGGTCAGCGTGCACATTGTGAAAAGCGCACCTCTGGCTGTCACCACTGAACTCCCGGGCAGAACAGATGCATTTCGCGTTGCGGAGGTTCGTCCTCAGGTTAGCGGCATTATCCTTCGCCGCAACTTCGCGGAAGGTAGCGATGTAAAAGCGGGTGAGTCACTTTACCAGATTGATCCTGCGACCTATCAGGCAGCCTATGACAGCGCGAAAGGCGAACTGGCGAAGGCTCAGGCGGCGGCCAATATTGCGCACCTGACGGTAAAACGCTATCTCCCGCTGGTAGGCACCCAATATGTCAGTAAGCAGGAGTATGACCAGGCCGTGGCGACGGCTCAGCAGGCAGATGCCAGCGTGGTTGCCGCGAAAGCTGGCGTTGAAAGCGCACGTATCAACCTTGCCTACACCAAAGTGACCTCTCCTGTTGATGGTCGTATCGGGAAATCCAGCGTGACTGAAGGGGCACTTGTGACGAACGGACAGGCCTCAGCGCTGGCAACGGTCCAGCAGCTCGATCCGATTTATGTCGATGTCACCCAGTCCAGTAATGATTTTATGCGCCTGAAACAGACGAGCCTGCAAAAAGGCGATACCGCCAGCAGCGTTGAGCTACTGATGGAGAACGGGCAGCCCTACCCGCTGAAAGGCACCTTGCAGTTCTCTGACGTCACGGTCGATGAAAGTACCGGCTCGATTACCCTGCGCGCCATTTTCCCGAACCCTCAGCATATGCTGTTACCCGGCATGTTTGTTCGCGCCCGCATTGATGAAGGCACTCAGCCGGATGCGATTCTGGTTCCCCAGCAAGGCGTGACCCGCACACCGCGAGGTGATGCAACCGTCCTGGTGGTGAACGATAAAAACCAGGTTGAGTCGCGTACCGTCGTCGCCACGCAGGCAATTGGCGATCGCTGGCTGGTGACGGAAGGGCTGAAAAACGGTGACCGCGTGATTGTCAGCGGGCTACAGAAAGTCAGACCGGGGGTAACCGTCGTCGCCACGCCGGATACCACCACGACTCCAGCCGGTTAAGGGACGACGACATGGCTAACTTCTTTATTCAGAGACCGGTTTTCGCCTGGGTACTTGCCATCATCCTGATGATTGCAGGCGGGCTGGCCATTCTCAAACTTCCGGTCGCACAGTATCCGACTATCGCCCCTCCCGCCGTGGCGATATCCGCGACCTACCCGGGAGCGGACGCTCAAACGGTGCAGGATACCGTGACCCAGGTTATCGAACAGAACATGAACGGTATCGATAACCTGATGTATATGTCCTCCACCAGCGATTCAGCGGGTAACGTCACCATCACCCTGACCTTCGAGTCAGGCACCGACCCGGACATCGCTCAGGTGCAGGTGCAGAACAAGCTGCAGCTCGCCATGCCGCTGCTGCCGCAAGAGGTTCAGCAGCAAGGGATTGGCGTGGAGAAATCCAGCAGCAGCTTCCTGCTGGTCGCCGGTTTTGTTTCAGACAACAAAAACCTTACGCAGAATGACATCTCTGACTATGTCGCCTCAAACGTCAAAGATGCCATCAGCCGAACGTCTGGTGTTGGTGACGTTCAGCTGTTTGGCGCTCAGTATGCGATGCGCATCTGGCTCGACAGCAACGCGATGAACAAATACCAGCTGACGCCGCTGGATATTATCAACCAGCTGAAAACCCAGAACGATCAGATAGCGGCAGGCCAGCTGGGCGGAACGCCGTCCATTCCCGGGCAACAGCTGAATGCCTCGATCATCGCGCAAACCCGCCTGAAATCACCGGAAGAGTTTGGCCGCGTGACGCTCAAGGTGAACCAGGACGGCTCGATGGTTCATCTGAAGGACGTGGCTCGTATTGAGCTGGGCGGCGAAAACTACAACATGGTCACTAAAATCAACGGGCAGGCGGCAACCGGTCTGGGAATTAAGCTGGCAACCGGGGCAAATGCGCTGGACACTGCGGCAGCCATCAAAAGCAAGCTGGCGCAGCTGCAGCAGTTCTTCCCACAGGGGCTGAAAGTTGTCTATCCCTATGACACCACGCCTTTTGTGAAAATCTCCATTCACGAAGTGGTGAAGACCCTGTTTGAAGCGATCGTTCTCGTCTTCCTGGTCATGTACCTGTTCCTGCAAAACCTGCGGGCGACGCTCATCCCGACTATCGCGGTGCCGGTCGTTCTGCTGGGCACCTTTGCGGTTCTGGCGGCGTTTGGTTTCTCCATCAATACCCTGACGATGTTCGGCATGGTGCTGGCGATAGGTCTGCTGGTCGATGACGCTATCGTAGTCGTTGAGAACGTCGAACGTGTCATGGTCGAGGACAAGCTGCCGCCGAAAGAGGCTACGCAGAAGTCGATGGAGCAGATCCAGGGCGCACTGGTCGGGATCGCCATGGTGCTCTCGGCGGTCTTTATTCCGATGGCCTTTTTTGGCGGCTCGACGGGGGCGATCTATCGCCAGTTCTCGCTGACTATCGTTTCCGCTATGGCGTTGTCCGTACTGGTTGCGCTCATCCTGACGCCCGCACTCTGCGCAACGTTGCTTAAGCCCGTATCCGGCGACCATCATGAGAAAAAAGGGGGCTTCTTCGGCTGGTTTAACGCGCTCTTTGATAAAAGCGTGGAGCACTACAGCAACAGCGTGAGCGGTATTTTGCGTAAGACAGGGCGCTATCTGGTGGTGTACGTCATTATTGTCGGTGGGATGGCGGTACTCTTCCTGCGCCTACCCACCTCCTTCCTGCCCGAAGAGGATCAGGGGGTGTTTATGACGATGGTTCAACTCCCGGCAGGTGCAACCCAGACGCGTACTCAGCAGGTCCTCGACCAGGTTCAGGACTACTACCTGAACAAAGAGAAGGCGAACGTTGAATCCGTCTTTACCGTAAACGGCTTTAGCTTTAGCGGCCAGGGTCAGAACTCCGGTATTGCATTCGTCAGCCTGAAGCCCTGGGAGGAGCGCCCGGGGTCGGAAAATGGTGTCGAAGCCATTGTGGGCCGCGCGACGAAAGCCTTCAGTCAGATTAAAGATGGCCTTGTTTTCCCGTTTAACCTGCCTGCAATTATTGAGCTGGGTACCGCCACGGGCTTCGACTTTGAATTGATCGATCAGGCTAACCTGGGGCATACCCAACTGACGCAGGCGCGTAACCAACTGCTCAGCATGGTGAAAGAGCACCCTGATCTGCTGGTTCGCGTGCGCCCTAACGGTCTTGAAGATACGCCTCAGTTCAAACTGGATGTCGATCAGGAGAAAGCCCAGGCGCTGGGCGTCAGCCTTTCTGACGTCAACCAGACGATTTCGACAGCATTAGGTGGCACCTATGTGAACGACTTTATCGATCATGGGCGCGTGAAAAAGGTCTACGTACAGGCCGACGCCAAATTCCGTATGTTGCCAGGCGATATTAACAACCTCTACGTGCGCAGCGCGAATGGGGAAATGGTCCCGTTCTCTGCCTTTAGCAATGCTCATTGGGTCTATGGTTCACCTCGCCTGGAGCGCTATAACGGGATGCCCTCTATGGAGATCCTCGGTGAATCAGCCCCGGGTAAAAGTACCGGTGAGGCCATGGTTATGATGGAAAGTCTCGCGGCAAAACTGCCTTCCGGCATCGGCTATGACTGGACGGGAATGTCCTATCAGGAGCGGCTCTCGGGTAACCAGGCGCCTGCACTGTACGCCATTTCGCTGATCGTGGTGTTCCTGTGTCTGGCAGCGCTGTATGAAAGCTGGTCCATTCCGTTCTCCGTTATGCTGGTTGTACCGCTGGGGGTCATTGGGGCGCTTCTCGCAGCATCGCTGCGCGGGTTAAACAATGACGTCTATTTCCAGGTCGGCCTGCTGACGACGATTGGTTTATCGGCGAAAAATGCCATCCTGATCGTCGAATTTGCTAAAGACCTGATGGAGAAAGAAGGCAAAGGCATTATTGAAGCCACGCTGGAAGCTTCCAGGATGCGCCTTCGACCGATCCTGATGACGTCTCTGGCCTTTATCCTTGGCGTCATGCCGCTGGTGATCAGCTCCGGTGCCGGGAGCGGTGCACAAAACGCCGTCGGTACGGGCGTTATGGGGGGAATGCTTTCCGCAACGCTTCTGGCGATTTTCTTCGTGCCCGTCTTCTTTGTGGTTGTTCGGCGACGGTTTACTCACCATAAAGAGTAATATTCCCCCGAAAAGGCACCTTTGGTGCCTTTTTTATTTTTAACATAAACAATGAATTACGCTTTACATAAAGGCAGTGTTAAAAACATGATGATTTGCATTAAGTAAAAACAGTCTCTTGCAGCTCCATAATGTCTCCATTAATTCCTCCTGAAACCGATTTTTCTCCACGATTTTTACAAACTACATAATTTGAGATTATTCCTCGTGTAACGAGGACTTACCCCGGTGGTAAAATAACCTCCAGTTCGTTAATAGCCCTCCTGGCTTTATAGCGGATGAGAAATAATACTGAGGTAACATCATGAAAAGATTCATTTCCGTTGCACTTCTCGCTGCGCTGCTGGCTGGTTGCGCGCACGACTCTCCATGTGTACCGGTTTACGATGACCAGGGCCGACTGGTTCATACCAATACCTGTATGAAAGGCACCACCCAGGATAACTGGGAAACTGCGGGTGCTATCGCTGGCGGTGCTGCCGCAGTAGCGGGTTTGACGCTGGGTATTGTTGCCCTGACGAAGTAACATCTGTTGAGAAAGCGCGGCTCTGGCCGCGCTTTTGCTTTTAATGAGTGCAGTATTTTCAAATAAGTAAAAAAATAGCCCCGTATTTATTCACGTAATTAATCTAAGCCTGAAGTCAGTCACAGCTTTTTCGCATACTCATTCAAATTACTTATTCTATCGTGATGATTTTCACACATTAATATTATTGAATACTCTGCCAATATTCACTCTGGAAACTATCTCCCTTTTTTCCTGACCCGACGCATAACTTTTGCTCCGATTTGTGGCACAGGTTGTAATTTCGCACCATTTCAGGGCGCTCGTTTTATTTAAGCCTGTCTACACTCAGCATTAAGCGTTCACTCGTCTCTTATTTTGTCGAACGCAAAACTGGCATTACGTTTGCTTTATAAACGTTGGCCAAAGCCACAGACAGGTTAAGCGTTTAAAAACGCCTCTATAACGATAAATTTCGCCACACAGGATGCATTATGAAAAAGACGATGATAGCCAGCCTGGCCGCTGCAGGCATGTTGTTTGCCGTAGCCGGTCAAGCCCATGCGGGAACGACACTGGATGCCGTTAAAAAGAAAGGTTTTGTTCAATGCGGTATCAGTGACGGTTTGCCTGGCTTCTCTTATGCCGATGCGAACGGCAAATTTACCGGTATCGATGTGGACGTCTGCCGTGGCGTTGCTGCCGCCGTTTTTGGTGATGACAGCAAAGTAAAATACACCCCGCTGACGGCGAAAGAACGCTTTACGGCGCTGCAGTCCGGAGAGGTCGACATGCTCTCCCGTAATACCACCTGGACGTCCTCCCGCGACGCAGGGATGGGTATGTCATTCACGGGCGTGACCTATTATGACGGTATCGGCTTCCTGACCCACAATAAAGCAGGCCTGAAAAGCGCTAAGGAACTGGATGGTGCCACCGTTTGTATCCAGGCGGGCACCGATACCGAGCTGAACGTCGCGGATTATTTCAAAGCAAACAACATGAAATACACCCCAGTGACATTCGACCGCTCGGATGAGTCGGCCAAAGCGCTGGAGTCCGGCCGTTGCGACACGCTGGCCTCTGACCAGTCACAATTGTATGCCTTACGTATTAAGCTGAGCAACCCGGCAGAATGGATTGTTCTGCCTGAAGTGATCTCCAAAGAACCTCTCGGACCGGTCGTACGTCGTGGCGATGAAGACTGGTTCTCCATTGTTCGCTGGACGCTGTTCGCCATGCTGAACGCAGAAGAGATGGGCATCAACTCGAAAAACGTTGATGAGAAAGCCGCTAAGCCATCCAACCCGGATATGGCACACCTGCTCGGTACAGAAGGTGATTTCGGTAAGGATCTGAAGCTGGATAACAAGTGGGCCTACAACATCATCAAACAGGTGGGCAACTACTCTGAGATCTTTGAGCGCAACGTGGGATCGGAAAGCCCGCTGAAGATCAAACGCGGCCAGAACAATCTCTGGAACAACGGCGGTATTCAGTACGCACCACCGGTACGTTAAGTCATAGCTGTAACGGGCACTGCTCAGGCAGTGCCCTCTCCAGAGTCATGGTTACTGAGGTTTCTTTATGTCCCATCGCCGCTCAGCCGTAAAAGGATCGCTATCCTTTTCTCATCCCGCGGTCCGCGCCTGGCTATTCCAGATTATTGCTATTGTTGCGGTTGTTCTCATCGCCGTGTATCTCATCCATAACACCATTACCAACCTGAATAATCGTGGCATTACCTCCGGTTTCGCGTTTTTAGATCGCAGCGCGGGGTTTGGCATTGTTCAGCACCTTATTGATTACCAGGAAGGTGACACGTATGGACGCGTGTTCGTGGTCGGTTTACTGAATACGCTGTTGGTATCGGCGCTTTGTATCGTCTTCGCGTCGATACTGGGCTTCTTTATTGGTCTGGCACGTCTTTCTGAAAACTGGCTGCTGCGGAAACTGTCGACTGTTTATATCGAGACGTTCCGCAATATCCCCCCGCTCCTGCAGATCTTCTTCTGGTATTTCGCCGTACTGCGCAACCTTCCCGGCCCTCGTCAGGCCGTCGACGCGTTTGAGCTGTTTTTCCTGAGTAACCGTGGGTTGTCCATTCCTTCTCCTCAGACGGGTGAAGGGCTGTACGCTTTCATTGGCGCGATTGTGATGGCGCTTGCTCTTTCTGTTGGCGTATTTCGTTTTAATCGCAAGCACCAGATCAAAACCGGTCAGCTTCGTAGAACCTGGCCAACGGCAGTCGTCCTGATCGTTAGTCTCCCGCTATTGGCACACTGGCTGTTTGGGGCTGCGCTGCACTGGGACATTCCCCATCTGCGTGGCTTTAACTTTCAGGGTGGGATGGTATTAATTCCCGAGCTGGCAGCGCTGACATTGGCGCTGTCGATTTATACGTCCGCGTTTATCGCAGAGATTATCCGTGCCGGGATCCAGGCCGTACCTTACGGACAGCACGAGGCGGCACGCTCGCTGGGATTACCCCATACCGTGACGCTTCGCCAGGTCATCATTCCGCAGGCTTTACGGGTCATCATCCCGCCCCTCACCAGCCAGTATCTCAATATTGTCAAAAACTCGTCGCTGGCCGCTGCCATTGGTTACCCGGATATGGTGTCACTTTTCGCCGGAACCGTGCTTAACCAGACCGGACAAGCCATTGAAACCATCGCCATCACGATGTCTGTCTATCTGATCATCAGCCTGGTGATTTCATTGCTGATGAACCTTTATAACCGTCGTATAGCACTGGTCGAGCGCTAAGGATCTATGATGACAAAAGCGATACTGTCGCACTCCTCGCGCCCTGCCAACTCGACAGGTGGACGTTTCATTCTCTGGGCGCGTAAGAATCTGTTCTCCAGCTGGAGTAACAGCCTGCTGACGATTGTCTGCCTGTGGCTCATGTGGGAATTGATTCCTCCCCTGCTGAACTGGGCGTTTTTACAGGCCAACTGGGTCGGTTCAACCCGAGCAGACTGCACAAAAGCCGGTGCCTGCTGGGTGTTTATCCACGAGCGATTCGGTCAGTTCATGTATGGGTTGTATCCGCATGAACAGCGCTGGCGGATTAATCTGGCGCTGGTTATCGGCCTGCTCTCTGTCGCAGCCATGTTCTGGAAAAAGCTGCCTCATCGCGGACGCTATATTGCCGTCTGGGCAGTGGTTTATCCGATTATTGTCTGGGTACTGTTGTATGGCGGTTTTCTGGGGCTGGAACGCGTAGAAACACGCCAGTGGGGCGGTCTGACGCTGACGTTGATTATCGCTTCAGTGGGGATAGCCGGTGCTCTGCCGTGGGGGATTTTACTGGCCCTGGGGCGGCGTTCAAAAATGCCGATCGTACGCGTGCTCTCCGTTATCTTCATTGAGTTCTGGCGCGGCGTACCGCTTATCACCGTTCTGTTTATGTCGTCGGTCATGCTGCCACTGTTTATGGCAGAAGGGACCACCATCGACAAGCTGATCCGTGCCCTGGTGGGGGTGATTCTCTTCCAGTCCGCCTATGTCGCTGAAGTTGTGCGCGGAGGTCTGCAGGCGCTGCCTAAAGGCCAGTACGAAGCGGCGGAATCACTGGCTCTCGGTTACTGGAAAACGCAGGGGCTGGTCATTCTTCCACAAGCACTCAAGCTGGTCATCCCGGGTCTGGTCAACACGATCATTGCCCTCTTCAAGGACACCAGCCTGGTGATCATCATTGGATTGTTCGATCTCTTTAGCAGCGTGCAACAGGCAACCGTTGACCCTGTCTGGCTGGGTATGTCCACCGAGGGATATGTCTTTGCAGCTCTGATCTACTGGATCTTTTGTTTTAGCATGTCGCGCTACAGCCAGCATCTGGAAAAGCGCTTTAACACCGGGCGTACACCGCACTGAGGAAATTATGAGCCAAATAACTATGACACCCGCCGACGCGATGATTACGCTGGAAAACGTGAATAAATGGTACGGACAATTTCATGTCCTGAAGGACATTAATCTTAAGGTCAAGCAGGGAGAGCGCATTGTCCTGTGCGGCCCTTCCGGATCCGGGAAATCCACAACCATTCGCTGCATTAACCATCTTGAAGAACACCAGCAAGGACGCATTGTGGTGGATGGCATCGAGCTGAATGAAGATGTCCGCAATATTGAACGCGTACGTCAGGAAGTGGGAATGGTCTTTCAGCACTTTAATCTGTTTCCGCACCTGACCGTTTTGCAGAACTGCACGCTTGCACCGATTTGGGTACGAAAGATGCCAAAAAAGGAAGCGGAGGCATTAGCCATGCACTACCTGGAGCGCGTACGTATCGCAGAGCATGCCAATAAATTCCCAGGCCAGATATCGGGTGGCCAACAGCAGCGTGTAGCTATCGCCCGTTCTCTGTGTATGAAACCGAAAATTATGCTGTTTGATGAGCCGACATCTGCCCTCGATCCGGAAATGGTGAAGGAGGTTCTGGACACCATGATTGGGCTGGCACAATCCGGCATGACCATGCTGTGTGTGACGCATGAGATGGGTTTTGCGCGAACTGTAGCCGACCGGGTGATCTTTATGGACCGTGGGGAGATTGTTGAGCAGGCGCCGCCGGATGAGTTCTTTGCCCATCCGAAGTCAGAACGTACGCGAGCATTCCTGTCGCAGGTGATTCATTAGTCGTTTGCTCTGCCGGGTGGCGGCTTCGCCTTACCCGGCCTACCGTTTTTTCGGCGCACAAACGCAAAAAGGCCATCCTTTCGGATGGCCTTCTCACTTATTTGATGTCTGGCAGTTCCCTACTCTCACATGGGGAGACCCCACACTACCATCGGCGCTACGGCGTTTCACTTCTGAGTTCGGCATGGGGTCAGGTGGGACCACCGCGCTAAAGCCGCCAGACAAATTCTTTTACTTCTTGCCGAACTTTAACCTAAGTATAAAGTGGTGCTGATACCCAGAGTCGAACTGGGGACCTCACCCTTACCAAGGGTGCGCTCTACCAACTGAGCCATATCAGCACGCTAAATTTGATGCCTGGCAGTTCCCTACTCTCACATGGGGAGACCCCACACTACCATCGGCGCTACGGCGTTTCACTTCTGAGTTCGGCATGGGGTCAGGTGGGACCACCGCGCTAAAGCCGCCAGGCAAATTCTGTTAATCTGTATCAGGCTGAAAATCGTGTCTGTCTCTTCGCCAAAACACCTTCGGCGTTGTAAGGTTAAGCCTCACGGTTCATTAGTATCGGTTAGCTCAACGCATCGCTGCGCTTACACACCCGACCTATCAACGTCATAGTCTTTAACGTTCCTTCAGGAGACTTAAAGTCTCAGGGAGAACTCATCTCGGGGCAAGTTTCGTGCTTAGATGCTTTCAGCACTTATCTTTTCCGCATTTAGCTACCGGGCAGTGCCATTGGCATGACAACCCGAACACCAGTGATGCGTCCACTCCGGTCCTCTCGTACTAGGAGCAGCCCCCCTCAATTCTCCAGCGCCCACGGCAGATAGGGACCGAACTGTCTCACGACGTTCTAAACCCAGCTCGCGTACCACTTTAAATGGCGAACAGCCATACCCTTGGGACCTACTTCAGCCCCAGGATGTGATGAGCCGACATCGAGGTGCCAAACACCGCCGTCGATATGAACTCTTGGGCGGTATCAGCCTGTTATCCCCGGAGTACCTTTTATCCGTTGAGCGATGGCCCTTCCATTCAGAACCACCGGATCACTATGACCTGCTTTCGCACCTGCTCGAGCCGTCACTCTCGCAGTCAAGCTAGCTTATGCCATTGCACTAACCTCCTGATGTCCGACCAGGATTAGCTAACCTTCGTGCTCCTCCGTTACTCTTTGGGAGGAGACCGCCCCAGTCAAACTACCCACCAGACACTGTCCGCAACCCGGATTACGGGTCTACGTTAGAACACCAGCCATTAAAGGGTGGTATTTCAAGGACGGCTCCACGCAGACTGGCGTCCACGCTTCAAAGCCTCCCACCTATCCTACACATCAAGGACCAGTGTTCAGTGTCAAGCTATAGTAAAGGTTCACGGGGTCTTTCCGTCTTGCCGCGGGTACACTGCATCTTCACAGCGAGTTCAATTTCACTGAGTCTCGGGTGGAGACAGCCTGGCCATCATTACGCCATTCGTGCAGGTCGGAACTTACCCGACAAGGAATTTCGCTACCTTAGGACCGTTATAGTTACGGCCGCCGTTTACCGGGGCTTCGATCAAGAGCTTCGCGTTACCGCTAACCCCATCAATTAACCTTCCGGCACCGGGCAGGCGTCACACCGTATACGTCCACTTTCGTGTTTGCACAGTGCTGTGTTTTTAATAAACAGTTGCAGCCAGCTGGTATCTTCGACTGATTTCAGCTCCACCCGCAGGGGCTTCACCTACATATCAGCGTGCCTTCTCCCGAAGTTACGGCACCATTTTGCCTAGTTCCTTCACCCGAGTTCTCTCAAGCGCCTTGGTATTCTCTACCTGACCACCTGTGTCGGTTTGGGGTACGATTTCGTGTTACCTGATGCTTAGAGGCTTTTCCTGGAAGCAGGGCATTTGTTACTTCAGCACCGTAGTGCCTCGTCATCACACCTCAGCGTTAAAAAACGACCGGATTTACCTAATCGTTCCGCCTACATGCTTAAACCGGGACAACCGTCGCCCGGCTAACATAGCCTTCTCCGTCCCCCCTTCGCAGTAACACCAAGTACAGGAATATTAACCTGTTTCCCATCGACTACGCCTTTCGGCCTCGCCTTAGGGGTCGACTCACCCTGCCCCGATTAACGTTGGACAGGAACCCTTGGTCTTCCGGCGAGCGGGCTTTTCACCCGCTTTATCGTTACTTATGTCAGCATTCGCACTTCTGATACCTCCAGCATGCCTCACAGCACACCTTCAACGGCTTACAGAACGCTCCCCTACCCAACAACACCTAAGTGTCGCTGCCGCAGCTTCGGTGCATGGTTTAGCCCCGTTACATCTTCCGCGCAGGCCGACTCGACCAGTGAGCTATTACGCTTTCTTTAAATGATGGCTGCTTCTAAGCCAACATCCTGGCTGTCTGTGCCTTCCCACATCGTTTCCCACTTAACCATGACTTTGGGACCTTAGCTGGCGGTCTGGGTTGTTTCCCTCTTCACGACGGACGTTAGCACCCGCCGTGTGTCTCCCGTGATAACATTCTTCGGTATTCGTAGTTTGCATCGGGTTGGTAAGCCGGGATGGCCCCCTAGCCGAAACAGTGCTCTACCCCCGAAGATGAGTTCACGAGGCGCTACCTAAATAGCTTTCGGGGAGAACCAGCTATCTCCCGGTTTGATTGGCCTTTCACCCCCAGCCACAAGTCATCCGCTAATTTTTCAACATTAGTCGGTTCGGTCCTCCAGTTAGTGTTACCCAACCTTCAACCTGCCCATGGCTAGATCACCGGGTTTCGGGTCTATACCCTGCAACTTAACGCCCAGTTAAGACTCGGTTTCCCTTCGGCTCCCCTATACAGTTAACCTTGCTACAGAATATAAGTCGCTGACCCATTATACAAAAGGTACGCAGTCACACCACGAAGGTGCTCCCACTGCTTGTACGTACACGGTTTCAGGTTCTTTTTCACTCCCCTCGCCGGGGTTCTTTTCGCCTTTCCCTCACGGTACTGGTTCACTATCGGTCAGTCAGGAGTATTTAGCCTTGGAGGATGGTCCCCCCATATTCAGACAGGATACCTCGTGTCCCGCCCTACTCTTCGAGTTCACAACCTGTGTGCTTTCGTGTACGGGACTGTCACCCTGTACCGTGCGACTTTCCAGACGCTTCCACTAACACACAAGCTGATTCAGACTCTGGGCTGCTCCCCGTTCGCTCGCCGCTACTGGGGGAATCTCGGTTGATTTCTTTTCCTCGGGGTACTTAGATGTTTCAGTTCCCCCGGTTCGCCTCGTTAACCTATGTATTCAGTTAACGATAGTGTGACGAATCACACTGGGTTTCCCCATTCGGACATCGCCGGGTCAAAGGTTCATATCACCTCGCCGGCGCTTTTCGCAGATTAGCACGTCCTTCATCGCCTCTGACTGCCAGGGCATCCACCGTGTACGCTTAGTCGCTTAACCTCACAACCCGAAGATGTTTCACTTCTGATTGCGAAAATTTGAGAGACTCGAACACACCATTTAAGATGTGTCGTTTCAATTTTCAGCTTGATCCAGATTTTTAAAGAGCAAATATCTCAAACGTCACCCGAAGATGAGTTTTGAGATATGACGGCAGGTGACTTTCACTCACGAACCAGCAAGTGGCGTCCCCTAGGGGATTCGAACCCCTGTTACCGCCGTGAAAGGGCGGTGTCCTGGGCCTCTAGACGAAGGGGACACTGAAGTCTCAATCGCAAGACGCCTTGCTATTTACTTTTCATCAGACAATCTGTGTGAGCACTGCAAAGGCAGGTTCTTTAAGGTAAGGAGGTGATCCAACCGCAGGTTCCCCTACGGTTACCTTGTTACGACTTCACCCCAGTCATGAATCACAAAGTGGTAAGCGCCCTCCCGAAGGTTAAGCTACCTACTTCTTTTGCAACCCACTCCCATGGTGTGACGGGCGGTGTGTACAAGGCCCGGGAACGTATTCACCGTAGCATTCTGATCTACGATTACTAGCGATTCCGACTTCATGGAGTCGAGTTGCAGACTCCAATCCGGACTACGACGCACTTTATGAGGTCCGCTTGCTCTCGCGAGGTCGCTTCTCTTTGTATGCGCCATTGTAGCACGTGTGTAGCCCTACTCGTAAGGGCCATGATGACTTGACGTCATCCCCACCTTCCTCCAGTTTATCACTGGCAGTCTCCTTTGAGTTCCCGGCCTAACCGCTGGCAACAAAGGATAAGGGTTGCGCTCGTTGCGGGACTTAACCCAACATTTCACAACACGAGCTGACGACAGCCATGCAGCACCTGTCTCAGAGTTCCCGAAGGCACCAATCCATCTCTGGAAAGTTCTCTGGATGTCAAGAGTAGGTAAGGTTCTTCGCGTTGCATCGAATTAAACCACATGCTCCACCGCTTGTGCGGGCCCCCGTCAATTCATTTGAGTTTTAACCTTGCGGCCGTACTCCCCAGGCGGTCGACTTAACGCGTTAGCTCCGGAAGCCACGCCTCAAGGGCACAACCTCCAAGTCGACATCGTTTACGGCGTGGACTACCAGGGTATCTAATCCTGTTTGCTCCCCACGCTTTCGCACCTGAGCGTCAGTCTTTGTCCAGGGGGCCGCCTTCGCCACCGGTATTCCTCCAGATCTCTACGCATTTCACCGCTACACCTGGAATTCTACCCCCCTCTACAAGACTCTAGCCTGCCAGTTTCGAATGCAGTTCCCAGGTTGAGCCCGGGGATTTCACATCCGACTTGACAGACCGCCTGCGTGCGCTTTACGCCCAGTAATTCCGATTAACGCTTGCACCCTCCGTATTACCGCGGCTGCTGGCACGGAGTTAGCCGGTGCTTCTTCTGCGGGTAACGTCAATTGCTGAGGTTATTAACCTCAGCACCTTCCTCCCCGCTGAAAGTACTTTACAACCCGAAGGCCTTCTTCATACACGCGGCATGGCTGCATCAGGCTTGCGCCCATTGTGCAATATTCCCCACTGCTGCCTCCCGTAGGAGTCTGGACCGTGTCTCAGTTCCAGTGTGGCTGGTCATCCTCTCAGACCAGCTAGGGATCGTCGCCTAGGTGAGCCGTTACCCCACCTACTAGCTAATCCCATCTGGGCACATCTGATGGCAAGAGGCCCGAAGGTCCCCCTCTTTGGTCTTGCGACGTTATGCGGTATTAGCTACCGTTTCCAGTAGTTATCCCCCTCCATCAGGCAGTTTCCCAGACATTACTCACCCGTCCGCCGCTCGTCACCCGAGAGCAAGCTCTCTGTGCTACCGCTCGACTTGCATGTGTTAGGCCTGCCGCCAGCGTTCAATCTGAGCCATGATCAAACTCTTCAATTTAAGTTTGATGCTCGTGAATTAAACTTCGTAATGAATTACGTATGTTCACTCAGAGACTTGGTATTCATTTATTGTCCGAAGACATTAAGAATCCATGTCACTTTGAGTGCCCACACAGATTGTCTGATAAATTGTTAAAGAGCAGTGCAACGCGGCTTTCGCTCACCGTTGCGAGGTGGCGTATATTACGCTTTCCTCTTTCAGAGTCAACCCGTTATTTCAGGATTTTTTCTCTTCAACCGACCGGGTTGTTTGTGAAGTGATTCACATCCGCCGTGTCGATGGAGGCGCATTATAGGGATCCCATTTTTTAGCACAAGTATTTTTTAGATCTTTTTTTCCGACTGCTGATTTTCCGCGCTTTTCGCTGAAATCCCGCCCGATCTGCTTAAATATTGACGTATTTTGCCTTGCCTCGATCCATTACTATGATCAAAGTCTTCTGTATAGCGCCCATTGTTAGAGGTAGATATGCCCGCAGTATTACGTCCTTATAAAGATCTGTTCCCCCAAAAAGGCGATCGCGTGATGATCGATGCCAGCAGCGTGGTGATTGGTGATGTCCGAATGGCCGACGATGTCAGCATCTGGCCGCTCGTCGCCATCAGGGGTGATGTTAACTATGTGTCGATTGGTGCACGTACCAATATTCAGGACGGTAGCGTTCTGCATGTCACGCACAAATCCTCCTATAACCCGGAGGGCAATCCCCTCATCATTGGAGAAGAGGTTACCGTCGGCCATAAAGTGATGCTTCACGGCTGCACGATCGGAAATCGCGTGCTTGTTGGTATGGGGTCGATTTTGCTGGATGGCGTCATAGTAGAAGATGACGTAATGATTGGTGCCGGTAGCCTGGTCCCGCAGAACAAACGACTGGAGAGCGGCTATCTCTATCTGGGAAGCCCGGTAAAACAGATCCGCCCCCTGAAAGAGGCAGAGATCGAAGGGTTAAAATACTCAGCGAACAACTACGTTACGTGGAAGAATGAGTATCTGGATCAGGACAACCAAACCCAGCCCTGATCGTCTTCCTGCTGTTCGCGGATTAAATCGCTGGCTTCCTCTTCCAGATCCCAGCGATTTTCGCAAAATACCGCTATCGGGTCTGAACCGCCAAAACGACGCAGCAGCGTTTCCCCATGAATGGCACAGGTAAGTTGCATACCCTGCACCAGCACCGGAAAACAAACCGCTTGTTTACTCTCATCCCAACTCTCTCTGTCCGGGAAATGAATAGCCTGGTTCACGCCGAAAGTTCCTGCTTTAACTTTTCAATGACAGGTTCGACCGCAGGCAACACGCCGTGCCAGAGCAGCACCGCATGCGCAGCCTGACCCACCAGCATTCCCAGTCCATCGGCTAACTGTTTCGCGCCGTGTTGTTCACACCAGTTAAGGAAAGGCGTCTTCCCTTTCTGATAAAACATGTCATAGAAGTACATATGCGTGTTGACCAGAGAAGCGGGGATTGCCGGGATCTCACCGTTGATACCGCTGGACGTGGCATTAATGAAAAGATCGAACTCACGATCGGCAAGATCGTCAAGCGCTACCGCGCTCACGCTACCGGTATGCGCAAACAACGCCGCCAGCGCTTCTGCACGGGAAAAGGTTCTGTTGGTAATGGTCACCGCACAGTCCAGTGAAAGCAGAGGCAACAGTACTCCCCGCGATGCGCCGCCCGCACCAATCAGCAGGACCCGGAACCCGGGCTTAATAAATGAAAGTCGTTCCAGATCGCTAAGTAAACCAATTCCGTCGGTGTTATCCCCCAAAAGGCGACCATCCTCAAGCCGTTTTAGAGTATTGACTGCACCAGCCAGTGAAGCGCGCTCGGTCAGCTCATCCGCACGTTCGAAGGCTTCTTCTTTAAACGGGACCGTCACATTCGCACCTTTACCGCCCGCGGCGAAAAAAGCCTCCAGCGTTGGAATAAATGCATCCACCGGTGCCAGTACGCGACCATAGGGATGATTTATCTGCAGCTGCTTCGCAAATTGCTGATGAATCAACGGTGATTTGCTGTGTGCAATCGGATTACCAAAAACAGCATAGGTTTCCATGAGATTACCCCTGGCGAAAACGTTCGCCGGTTAAAGCGTCGCGAATTTCAGACGGATTCAGACGCCCTCCCGTTTCACCGACAGCAACAGGGAAGTCATTCCCGAACTGCGCCAGCACTTCTTCGGTTGTCCGACAAGGTGGCAATCCGGTCAGGTTGGCGCTGGTTGAGACCAGCGGTTTACCAAACGCCAGACAAAGCTCAACCACCAGCGGATGGTCAGTGACGCGAACGGCGAGGGAATCAAAGCGTCCGGTTAACCAGCGCGGCGTTGTCGGCTGCGCAGGGAAGACGAAGGTCACCGGTCCAGGCCACGCGGAGAAGATCGTCTCGCGCTGCGCTGGCGTCAGCATGGAGTCATCTATATAGGGTTTAAGCTGCTCGTAATTCGCAGCGATCAAAATCAGCCCTTTCTCGACGGGTCTTTGTTTTAAGGCAAGCAGACGGCTCACAGCCGTCTCGCTGTCAGGATCGCAACCGACCCCAAAAACAGCTTCAGTTGGATAGGCGATGACTTCTTCATTTTTCAGAACATCCACTGCATGCGCAATGGAGCCTGATGGCAGGTTATTATTCACTATTTTGATCCGCCGTAACCGGCTTTCCACATTGTTTACTGGCGCAGAAGCGTTTCATGCCTTGCGCGGTTTTCTTCTCTATCAGTAGCGGATAATTGCAATGAGGGCAGATTCCCGCTACCGGCTTAAAATTGATAACGAACTGGCATTCAGGATAGCGATCGCACGAATGGAAGGTCTTACCATAACGGGAGCGGCGCTGTACCAACTGACCGCGCTGACACTGAGGGCACGCAATTGCCGTTTCATCAGGCTTATCAATTTGTTCCGTATGTTCGCATTCCGGGTAGCGACTACATCCAATAAACATGCCGAAACGCCCCTGCCGAAGGGCTAATTCACCACCGCAGAGTGGACAAGACTGCCCCTCCAGAATTTTAACGATATGTCCATCCGCCTGGCTTTTCAGGGGACGGACAAAATCACATTCCGGATAGTGTGAACAACCGAGAAACGGGCCGTGTTTCCCGGACCGAATAACAAGTTCAGCCCCGCACTGCGGGCAGGGCTCGTTTTTATGCACCGTGAATAGTGCTGATTTGGCCATAACAACTCTTGGTGCTGCACATTGAATTAGTGCAGCATACCTTCATTCACTTCAAAGAGTAATTCTTCCATTTGTTGATAGGCATTTTCACAGCCCGGGATATTAAACAGAACCATCAGGATCACCCACTTGAGATCTTCCAGTTCAAATTCTGCTGTATCCAGCGCCATGACGCGCTCTATCACCATTTCTCTCGTTTCGAGGTTCAGCACCTGAATCTGCTCAAGGAATAAGATGAACCCCCGGCAGCTGGCGTCCAGCCTTTCACACTCTTCTGCGGTATAAATGCGTACTGACAATGGGTCAGAAGCAAGCTGCATCGGTTCGGCGAGGCCTTCCTGATAATCAGCCAGTTTTTCCAGCCACATCAACGCATTATAGATATCTTCCCGCTCAAACCCCGCATCGGTAAGATCCTGTGTCAATTTGTCCTGATCCACTCGCATTTCTGCTTCGTTATGGATGTAAGTCTCAAACAAATACATCAGTACGTCGAACATGGCATGCCCTCCTTAATCGGACATAGCCGCCGGGTACAGCTGCGATCCACCCTGCTAACTCCAGTTCGAGTAGCTGTGCTACCGTTACTGGCACAGGTTGGCCGGCACGTTCAGCGACAACGTCAACAGGTGTTACCTCATCTCCTACGTTAGCCAGGAGCTTGGGAAATGGCAATGCCACCTTTCCCTGATCTGATGAATATTGTCGCTTTTCGGGATCTTCCTGCAGCCATTGCAGCCCATATTGCAAATTTTCAAGAATATCCCCTACTTCCGTTACCGGTGTTGCCCCTTGCTTAATCAGCCAGTGGGGCCCCTCGCATCCGGGGTTGCCTATCGGACCAGGCAAGGCGAAGACTTCTCGCCCCTGTTCGAGCGCGCATCGCGCCGTGACCAGTGAACCGCTTCGCAGCGCGGCTTCAACCACCAGCACGCCTTTGCTAAGCCCGCTGATAATGCGATTACGACGCGGAAAGTTTGCCGGTCTGGGCTGTGCGGAAAGCGGAAATTCAGACACTATCGCGCCGTCAGACTCAATAAGCCGCATCGCCAATGCCTGATGTCGGCGTGGATAAATGCTAAAAAGACCATTCCCCAGCACCGCGACAGTTCGTCCTTTAACTGACAGCGCCGCGCCGTGGGCAACGCCATCAATACCACAGGCCAGCCCGCTGGTAATCGTGAAACCACTTTGTGAAAGTTGTTCGCACAGGATTTTCCCCCATCGCTCGCCGTACCATGACGGCGCACGACTGCCTACCACCGCCAGCTGAACAGTTTTAAGCGTCTCAGGGTTACCTTTTATGAATAATGCCCCGGGATAGTCAGGGATCGTGCGGAGTAGAGGGGGATAAAGGGAATGATTGGCCGTTAATAAATGATGTCCCGGCTGCTCAAGCCATTTCAGGCTACGTTCCAGCTCACTCTCATTGAACGCAAAGAATCGTTCAGCCTGCTTTGCTGTCAGTCCAGCATTTCTTAAGGCAAGCATGTCGATGCCTTCCTGCCTCTGCAGTCGTGCAGCCGCTTCCACCATGACATCACCACACAGAGAACCTGTGTGCATAAGCCGTAGCCATATCTCGATTGGCGTCATCCTTTCCCCTGCCATAAGCGGCCTCCGCAATCATTGCGATTGGTCACTGATGCTGTCAATCGATGGGGGATTTGTCTAGAATAGAGGTAGTATTCTTATCAACTCCTGAACACGACTCTGGAAATTTATGGCAGTTTTGCAAGTGTTACATATTCCGGACGAGCGCCTTCGCATCGTCGCTGAACCGGTCAAAGAAGTGAATGCAGAAATCCAGCGTATCGTTGATGATATGTTCGATACCATGTACGCCGAAGAAGGCATTGGCCTGGCGGCGACGCAGGTGGACATTCACAAGCGTATTATCGTGATTGATGTTTCTGAAAATCGCGATGGCCGCCTGGTGCTGATTAACCCTGAGTTGCTCGAAAAGAGTGGCGAAACAGGTATCGAGGAAGGCTGTCTGTCTATTCCTGAACAGCGTGCGTTAGTGCCGCGTGCTGAAAAAGTGAAAATTCGCGCCCTGGATCGTGACGGTAATCCGTTCGAACTGGAAGCAGACGACCTGCTGGCGATTTGTATTCAGCATGAGATGGATCACCTGGTCGGTAAACTGTTTATCGATTACCTCTCGCCGCTGAAACAGCAGCGTATTCGTCAGAAAGTAGAGAAACTGGATCGTTTGCGTTCTCGCGCATAACGTCCCCCCGGATACAAGGATTATCGTGTCTAAAACACTACGTATTATCTTCGCGGGAACCCCTGATTTTGCAGCGCGTCACCTTGACGCGCTGCTATCGTCTGGTCACCAGGTTGTTGGCGTCTTTACCCAGCCGGACCGTCCTGCAGGCCGCGGCAAAAAACTGATGCCGAGCCCGGTCAAGGTGCTGGCAGAAGAGCATGGGCTTCCTGTTTTTCAGCCTGCATCGCTGCGCCCGCAGGAAAATCAGCAGCTGGTTGCTGACCTGAATGCCGACGTAATGGTGGTGGTGGCTTACGGTTTAATTCTGCCAAAAGCTGTGCTTGATATGCCGCGCCTGGGTTGTATCAACGTGCATGGGTCTCTGCTCCCACGCTGGCGTGGTGCAGCACCTATCCAGCGCTCGCTGTGGGCGGGTGATGCCGAAACGGGCGTGACCATCATGAAGATGGACGTAGGTTTAGACACCGGCGACATGCTGTATAAACTGGCCTGCCCCATTACGCCAGACGATACCAGCGCCACGCTATATGACAAACTGGCAGACCTTGGCCCACAAGGTCTTATCGAGACGCTTCAGCAGCTTGCTGACAATACGGCAAAACCGGAAGTTCAGGATGACGCGCTGGTGACGTATGCCGAAAAACTGAGCAAAGAAGAAGCGCGGATCGATTGGTCCCTGTCGGCCGCTCAACTTGAACGCTGCATCCGCGCTTTTAATCCGTGGCCAATGAGCTGGATGGAGATTGATGAGCAGCCAGTGAAAGTCTGGAAAGCCTCCGTCATTAGCGGTACTACCACGGCTGAACCCGGTACGATTGTTGACGCCAACAAGAACGGGATCCAGGTGGCGACTGCGCAAGGGATCCTGAATCTTGAATCGCTACAACCGGCCGGTAAGAAGGCCATGAGCGCTCAGGATCTGTTAAATTCCCGTCGCGAATGGTTTATTCCGGGCAAGCGTCTTGCCTGAGCAAATTTATTCTTAAGGCCCGGTGTTTCCGGGCATTTTTATTTTTACGGTTATGAAAAAACAAAATCTACGCAGTATGGCGGCTCAGGCCGTTGAGCAGGTTATCGAGCAGGGCCAGTCATTAAGTAACGTCCTGCCTCCCCTGCAGCAAAAAGTCTCTGATAAAGACAAAGCCCTGCTTCAGGAGCTCTGCTTTGGCGTTCTGCGCACGCTTTCTCAGCTTGAGTGGTTGATTAACAAGCTGATGTCACGCCCAATGACAGGCAAGCAGCGCACCGTACACTATTTGATTATGGTGGGTTTTTATCAGCTTCTTCATACCCGCATCCCACCTCATGCCGCGCTGGCTGAGACGGTGGAAGGCGCCGTTGCGATTAAACGCCCTCAGTTGAAAGGGCTGATCAACGGTGTACTGCGTCAGTTCCAACGACAGCAGGATGAGCTTCTGGCTGAATTTGCCCAAAACGAAGCACGCTTCCTGCATCCGGACTGGCTGTTGAAGCGGCTGAAAAAAGCTTATCCGCAGCGGTGGCAGGACATTGCCGATGCCAACAACCAGCGTCCGCCAATGTGGTTACGCGTGAATCGTAATCACCACACCCGTGACGCATGGCTGGCATTACTCGAAGAAGCTGGAATGAGTGGTTTCACTCACGCTGCATACCCTGATGCCGTACGTTTAGCCTCCCCCGCTCCGGTACATGCATTACCGGGTTTCGAAGAGGGTTGGGTAACGGTACAGGATGCTTCTGCCCAGGGTTGCATGACCTGGCTTGAACCCCAAAACGGTGAGCAGATCCTCGATCTCTGCGCCGCACCAGGGGGCAAAACGACGCATATTCTTGAAGTGGCTCCGCAGGCCAGCGTGATGGCGGTGGACGTCGATGAACAGCGTCTTTCACGCGTCTACGACAACCTCAAGCGTCTGGGCATGAAGGCTCAGGTTAAGCAAGGCGATGGACGCAAACCCGCAGAATGGTGTGGTGAAACGCAATTCGATCGCATTTTGCTGGATGCTCCCTGCTCTGCAACCGGCGTTATTCGTCGTCATCCGGACATCAAGTGGCTGCGTCGCGATCGTGATATTAACGAACTTGCCCAGCTGCAGTCCGACATTCTCGACGCCATCTGGCCGCATCTCAAACCTGGCGGAACGCTGGTCTATGCAACCTGCTCCGTACTGCCGGAAGAAAACAGCCAGCAAATCGCGGCCTTCCTTAAACGTACCCCGGACGCCGCGCTGTGCGATACGGGAACGCCTGAATCCCCGGGTCTGCAGAACCTGCCGGGTGCCGAAGAGGGTGATGGCTTCTTTTACGCTAAGCTAATCAAAGAGTGATGTTGAGAACAGGTCACGAGATATGAAGATTATCATTCTGGGTGCAGGACAGGTTGGCGGAACGCTGGCGGAAAACCTGGTTGGGGAAAACAACGACATCACCATAGTCGATACCAACGGCGATCGTCTGCGTGTCTTACAGGACAAGTTTGACCTGCGCGTGGTGCAGGGTCATGGTTCTCACCCACGGGTTCTTCGTGAGGCGGGTGCCGATGATGCCGACATGCTGGTTGCGGTAACCAGTTCTGATGAAACCAATATGGTGGCCTGTCAGGTGGCCTACTCGCTTTTCAACACGCCAAACCGAATCGCGCGCATTCGCTCTCCGGACTATGTTCGCGATGCTGAGAAACTGTTTAACTCAGAAGCGGTCCCTATTGATCATCTCATTGCCCCAGAACAGCTGGTTATCGATAATATCTACCGTCTGATCGAATATCCGGGCGCCCTGCAGGTGGTGAACTTTGCCGAGGGTAAAGTGAGTCTGGCAGTGGTAAAGGCCTATTACGGCGGGCCATTGATCGGCAATGCGCTTTCTACCATGCGCGAGCACATGCCGCATATCGATACGCGCGTCGCAGCCATTTTCCGTCACGACAGGCCAATCCGCCCGCAAGGCTCCACGATTGTCGAAGCAGGTGATGAGGTCTTCTTTATTGCGGCCTCACAGCATATTCGTGCCGTAATGAGTGAACTTCAGCGTCTCGAAAAACCCTATAAACGCATTATGCTGGTCGGCGGCGGCAATATCGGTGCAGGCCTGGCACATCGGTTAGAAAAAGATTACAGCGTAAAATTGATCGAGCGCGATCAGCAGCGTGCTGCTGAACTGGCGGAAAAATTGCAAAATACGATCGTATTTTATGGCGATGCGTCGGATCAGGAGTTGCTGGCTGAAGAGCATATTGATCAAGTTGATCTTTTTATTGCCGTCACCAACGACGACGAGGCGAATATAATGTCCGCCATGCTCGCCAAGCGTATGGGTGCAAAGAAGGTCATGGTGCTTATCCAGCGCAAGGCGTATGTCGATCTGGTCCAGGGTAGCGTTATTGATATTGCCATTTCGCCGCAGCAGGCGACAATTTCCGCGCTCCTGAGCCATGTTCGTAAAGCGGATATTGTCGGTGTGTCATCGCTCCGCCGCGGCGTAGCGGAAGCCATTGAAGCCGTGGCGCATGGAGATGAAACCACATCACGCGTCGTGGGCCGGTCAATCGACGAAATTAAGCTGCCGCCAGGCACGATCATCGGCGCCGTTGTGCGTGGAAATGACGTCATGATTGCCAATGACAATTTACGTATTGAGCAAGGCGATCACGTTATTATGTTCCTTACGGATAAAAAGTTTATTACCGACGTCGAGCGTTTATTCCAGCCAAGTCCATTCTTCCTTTAAAGAGTAGGGTGCTCGAGAAAGAGCACCCGCACTTTATCCTTTTCATTTCTGTGCCTTTTATTTTTCATAACGTTTAATTATCCCGAATGGCAATTGGCTAATCATTTGTTAAACTTATACTCGTCAGCTGGCACAAGGAGAGAACAATGAGTTTTATTAAAGAATTTCGCGAATTTGCGATGCGCGGGAACGTGGTGGATTTGGCAGTGGGTGTCATTATTGGTGCAGCATTCGGCAAGATTGTTTCATCATTAGTGGCCGACATTATCATGCCACCATTAGGGTTGTTAATCGGGGGCATTGATTTCAAACAATTCGCTTTCACACTGCGTGAAGCGCAGGGTGATGTTCCGGCAGTAGTAATGCACTACGGCGTATTTATTCAGAACGTATTTGATTTTGTGATTGTCGCGTTTGCCATTTTTATGGCTATCAAGCTGATCAACAGGCTCAACCGTAAAAAAGAAGAGCCGGCTGCTGCACCTGCACCAACGAAAGAAGAAGTGCTGCTGAGTGAGATCCGCGATCTGTTAAAAGAACAGAATAACCGCGTTTAATCGAAAGCTTAAAGCAGAAAGGCCAGTGGTAAATAAGCGATTCGCTTGCTTGCCACTGGCCTCCCAGTTACCCCGTTTTTCATGTTTGTCTTTACGCAGATAACTTCCTTTCCCTTTTTTATTCTTCTCAACACGCTGTCTGAATAGCGGGTCGTGAAGTAGCGCCTCAATGGCATTGTCTTTTATCTGTCCTTTCGTGTGCTGATAGCGGCTCATAAATTCTCCTGAGCATGGTTTATGACGACGGGAGTCTAGATCCGGATGGACTAAAAATCAACAGCCCTCGGTTTCTCCACTCGCTCCCTGTTCAAGGGCTTCGAGAATTGAACAGTAAATACTGCTGTGGGCCGTACCGCAGCAGGCATCATTCAGCCTTTGCAAAGAGCGCTGCATGGTTTGCAGCTCCTGGATGCGTGCTTCAACTTCATCCAGCCGGGCCTGCACAATGCTTTTAGATTCCTGGCAGGTGTGATGTTCCGGATCGATGCGGATCGATAATAACTCGCGGATCGAATCCAGCGTGAAGCCGAGCTGACGCGCATAACGAATAAATCGCAGGCGCTGCAGATCGTTATCGGTATAAAGGCGAAAGCCTCCTTCAGTACGAACTTCATGATCGATCATTTGCTGCTTTTCGTAATACCGGATGGTATCCGGCGTAACGTTCGCAAGCTTCGCAAGTTCACCAATACGGTACATAACTACGCCTCGTTTATTTTCTGCATCAATCTTTCACCGTATTCACCGCGCAGAAAATCAGTGTTCATCCCAGCCTGGCGCAGCTTGAGTTCAAGCAGGGCGAGACGGCGGCTCAGTTCAGAATGTCGCGGATCGTCCTGACGGATACCGTTGAGAAGATCGGCCAGTTCAACAGCCTCTCTGCGCTGTTCGAGCTCCGGAGGGAGACAGCCCGCGTTTTTCAGTAAACGGTATCCAGCTCGCAGTTCAGGCGCAATGTGCGAATCATCGTCAAGCACAAGGGGTTCGCCGCTTCCCGGGAGATCGTCGAATTCACCTTTATTTTGGGCATCGCGAATATAGCGTTCTGCCCACTGGTCGAGCAACCACATTACCAGCTCCAGGGAATGAACAGAATTGATACAGACATTGTAGAGAAGTGGGGATATCGCGGATATAAAAAAACCCGCCGGAGCGGGTTTTTTTACGTTACTACAGATTACTCTGCAGCAGCTTCTGCTTTCTCTGAACGATCAACCAGCTCGATGTAAGCCATCGGCGCGTTGTCGCCTGCACGGAAACCACACTTCAGAATGCGAGTGTAACCACCGGCACGGCTCGCGAAACGCGGGCCCAGTTCGTTAAACAGTTTTGCCACGATCTCGTTATCACGAGTACGGGCGAATGCCAGACGACGATTAGCAACGCTGTCAGTCTTGGCAAGAGTAATCAGCGGCTCAACTACGCGACGCAGCTCTTTCGCTTTAGGCAGGGTCGTCTTGATGATCTCATGACGAACCAGTGAACCTGCCATGTTGCGGAACATAGCCTGGCGATGGCTGCTGTTGCGGTTCAGTTGACGACCACTCTTACGATGGCGCATGACCTTATCCTTCTCAGTAAAACCTTAACCTGTGATCCGGTTACTCGTCAGCAATGCTTGCCGGTGGCCAGTTTTCCAGGCGCATGCCCAGAGACAGACCACGTGAAGCCAGCACGTCTTTAATCTCAGTAAGAGATTTTTTACCCAGGTTCGGCGTTTTCAGCAACTCAACCTCGGTACGCTGTACCAGATCACCGATATAGTGGATAGCTTCTGCCTTGAGGCAGTTAGCAGAGCGGACAGTCAATTCGAGATCGTCAACAGGGCGCAGCAGGATCGGATCGAATTCTGGTTTCTCTTCTTTCACTTCCGGCTGACGTACATCACGTAAGTCAACGAAAGCTTCCAGTTGTTCTGCCAGGATGGTTGCCGCACGACGAATCGCCTCTTCAGGATCGATTGTGCCGTTGGTTTCCATTTCGATGACCAGCTTGTCCAGGTCGGTACGCTGTTCTACACGCGCTGCTTCAACATTGTAGGCAATACGCTCTACAGGGCTATAGCATGCGTCGACCAGCAGACGGCCGATTGGGCGCTCATCTTCTTCCGAATGAATTCGGGCAGAAGCCGGCACATAACCACGACCGCGCTGAACTTTGATACGCATGCTAATAGCTGCGTTCTCATCGGTCAGGTGGCAGATCACGTGCTGCGGCTTGACGATTTCAACATCACCGTCGTGGGTGATGTCGGCTGCAGTCACAGGGCCAATGCCAGATTTATTCAGAGTAAGAATAACTTCATCTTTACCCTGAACTCTCACCGCCAGCCCTTTCAGGTTGAGCAGGATTTCAAGGATATCTTCCTGAACGCCTTCTTTGGTGCTGTACTCATGAAGTACACCATCAATCTCAACCTCGGTCACCGCGCAACCCGGCATCGATGAGAGCAGAATACGGCGCAGTGCGTTACCCAGAGTATGGCCAAAGCCACGCTCTAAAGGCTCAAGGGTCACCTTGGCGTGCGTCGAACTCACTTGCTCGATATCTACCAGGCGCGGTTTTAGAAACTCTGTCACAGAACCCTGCATTGTGTCCTCTCTTTGGTACTAAGCTTTACTTGGAGTAAAGCTCGACGATCAGGTGTTCGTTAATGTCCGCAGACAGATCAGAACGTTCTGGCTGACGCTTGAACGTACCTTCCATCTTGCCAGCATCAACTTCCAGCCAGGTTGGCTTTTCACGCTGCTCAGCCAGCTCCAGAGCGGCCTTCACGCGAGATTGCTTTTTCGCTTTCTCACGAATGCTAACAACGTCATTCGCTTTAACCTGATAAGAAGCGATGTTAACAACACGACCGTTTACCATGATTGCTTTGTGGCTAACCAGCTGACGTGATTCAGCACGAGTAGCGCCGAAGCCCATACGGTATACAACGTTGTCCAGACGACCTTCCAGCAGAGCGAGCAGGTTTTCACCTGTGTTGCCTTTCAGACGTGCTGCTTCTTTATAGTAGTTACGGAACTGACGCTCCAGCACACCGTACATACGGCGAACTTTTTGCTTTTCACGCAACTGCACACCATAGTCAGACAGACGCGGTTTACGCGCACCGTGCTGGCCAGGAGCTTGTTCAATTTTACACTTGGTATCGATCGCGCGAACGCCAGACTTAAGGAATAAGTCGGTGCCCTCACGACGGCTCAGCTTGAGCTTAGGACCCAAATATCTTGCCATTTTCTATCTCCAACTAACCTAAAAAACGGAGCGTTATACGCGACGTTTTTTCGGCGGACGACAACCGTTATGAGGGATCGGAGTCACATCAGTAATATTCGTGATGCGGAAACCAGCGGCGTTCAGAGCGCGAACAGTAGATTCACGACCCGGACCCGGACCTTTAACCATAACTTCCAGATTCTTGATGCCGTATTCTTTTACGGCTTCTGCGCAACGCTCTGCTGCAACCTGAGCTGCGAACGGAGTGGATTTGCGAGAACCACGGAAACCGGAACCACCGGCTGTTGCCCAACCCAATGCGTTACCCTGACGATCAGTAATAGTAACGATGGTGTTGTTGAAAGAAGCATGGATATGAGCCACGCCGTCAGAGACTTGTTTTCTTACACGTTTACGTGCACGAACTGGTGCCTTTGCCATTATTCAATCACCCCGATTATTTCTTGATCGGTTTGCGCGGACCCTTACGGGTACGTGCGTTGGTCTTAGTACGCTGACCGCGCACTGGCAGACCACGACGATGACGCAAACCGCGATAGCAACCAAGATCCATCAGGCGCTTGATGCTCATGCTGATTTCACGGCGCAGATCACCTTCAACGACAAATTTGGCAACTTCGTCACGCAGCGTGTCGATTTGTTCTTCAGACAGCTCACTGATCTTAACATCTTCAGCGATACCCGCTGCAGCCAGAATGGCTTTAGAACGGGTCTTGCCGACGCCGTAGATCGAAGTTAATGCGATCACAGCATGTTTCTGATCAGGAATGTTAATGCCTGCTATACGGGCCACTATGCACTCCTACTATTTAATATGTACGCACCATGCTGAAAAGCCCGTTTTCAGGATACTCAAATGGAAACGTACAGACATACAAAAGATTGGCTGGCTAATCTAGCCAGCTCAACCCAACTTTGCAAGAAAAATATGCGAAATAATCAGCCTTGGCGCTGTTTATGCTTCGGCTCGGCACTGCAAATCACACGGATGACACCATCACGCTTAACGATTTTGCAGTTACGGCATAATTTCTTGACGGAAGCACGAACTTTCATTTTTACTCTCCGTAACTTCTCAGGCGACCATTTAGCGGCCATAGCCTTTCAGGTTCGCCTTCTTCAATGCAGACTCGTACTGACTGGACATCATCAGAGTTTGCACTTGAGCCATAAAGTCCATAATCACGACAACAACGATAAGCAGTGAGGTCCCACCGAAGTAGAACGGTACTTTCATTGCATCACGCATGAACTCCGGGATCAGGCAGATAAAAGTAATATAAAGCGCACCAACCAAAGTCAGGCGAGTCATTACTTTATCGATATACTTCGCCGTTTGCTCTCCCGGACGAATTCCTGGTACAAATGCACCGGACTTCTTCAGGTTATCTGCTGTTTCACGCGGGTTGAAGACCAACGCCGTGTAGAAGAAACAGAAGAAGATGATCGCAGACGCATAGAGTAACACATAAAGTGGTTGCCCAGGCTGCAAATACAGCGAAATTGTTGTCAGCCAGTTCCAACCAGTACCGCCCCCGAACCATGACGCGATGGTCGCCGGGAACAGAATAATACTGGAAGCGAAGATAGCCGGGATAACCCCCGCCATGTTCACTTTCAGCGGTAAATGTGTGCTCTGTGCAGCATAGACACGACGACCCTGCTGACGTTTAGCGTAGTTCACCACAATGCGGCGTTGACCACGTTCAACGAAGACAACAAAGAACGTCACTGCAAATACTAATACTGCAACCAACAGCAACAGGAGGAAGTGCAGGTCGCCTTGACGCGCTTGCTCAATAGTATGGGCGATGGCTGGCGGGAGGCCCGCAACAATACCGGCGAAGATAATGATTGAGATACCGTTACCGATACCACGCTCAGTAATCTGTTCGCCGAGCCACATCAGGAACATAGTCCCTGTGACCAGACTTACAACAGCGGTGAAGTAGAATGCAAAGCCCGGGTTTAACACCAGGCCCTGCATACCAGGCATATTCGGCAGACCGGTAGCAATACCGATCGACTGGAATATTGCCAGCACCAGAGTACCGTAACGGGTGTACTGACTAATCTTACGACGTCCAGACTCCCCTTCTTTCTTCAACTCTGCCAGGGCCGGATGAACGACCGTCAGCAGCTGGATAATAATAGATGCCGAAATGTACGGCATAATACCCAATGCGAAGATAGAAGCACGGCTGAGAGCACCACCAGAGAACATGTTGAACATTTCAATGATGGTGCCTCGCTGTTGCTCAAGCAGTTTGGCAAGTACAGCGGCATCGATACCAGGGATCGGAATAAAAGAGCCAATACGGAACACAATCAGCGCGCCGATAACAAACAGCAGTCTGCGTTTCAGCTCGCCAAATCCACCTTTGGCACTTTGAAAATCTAATCCCGGTTGCTTAGCCATCTGCTACTTATTCCTCAATTTTACCGCCAGCAGCTTCGATAGCAGCACGAGCACCTTTAGTAACACGCAGGCCACGAACAGTTACCGGAGTAGAAACTTCACCAGCCAGGATCACTTTCGCGAACTCGATCTGGATACCGATAATGTTTGCTGCTTTCAGCGTGTTCAGGTCTACAACGCCGCCTTCAACTTTCGCCAGGTCAGACAGACGGATTTCCGCTGTGATCGCTGCTTTGCGAGAGGTGAAGCCGAACTTCGGCAGACGACGGTACAGTGGCATCTGGCCACCCTCGAAACCGCGACGTACGCCACCGCCAGAACGAGAGTTCTGACCTTTGTGACCACGACCACCGGTTTTGCCGAGGCCAGAACCGATACCACGACCCAGGCGTTTACCCGCCTTTTTAGAGCCTTCGGCCGGAGACAGAGTATTTAAACGCATCTCTTACTCCTCAACTTTAACCATGAAGTAAACCGCGTTGACCATACCACGAACAGCAGGAGTATCCTCGCGCTCAACGGTATGACCAATACGACGCAGACCCAGGCCAAGCAGCGTTGCCTTGTGTTTCGGCAGACGACCGATTGCACTGCGGGTTTGAGTGATTTTAATAGTCTTTGCCATGGTCAATTACCCCAGAATTTCTTCAACGGATTTACCACGCTTGGCAGCGACCATTTCTGGAGAATTCATATTTTCCAGGCCATCAATAGTTGCACGAACCACGTTGATCGGGTTGGTGGAACCATATGCTTTAGCCAGAACGTTATGAACCCCAGCAACTTCCAGAACGGCGCGCATTGCACCACCGGCGATGATACCGGTACCTTCTGAAGCTGGCTGCATGAATACACGAGACCCCGTGTGAACACCTTTAACTGGGTGCTGCAGGGTGCCGTTGTTCAGCGCGACGTTAATCATGTTGCGACGGGCTTTTTCCATCGCTTTCTGGATCGCTGCTGGAACTTCACGCGCTTTACCGTAACCAAAACCAACGCGACCGTTACCATCGCCTACTACAGTCAGAGCTGTGAAGGAGAAAATACGACCACCTTTAACGGTTTTAGATACGCGGTTTACCGCGATCAGCTTTTCCTGCAGTTCGCCAGCCTGTTTTTCGATGTGAGCCATCTTACACCTCTACCTTAGAACTGAAGGCCAGCTTCACGGGCAGCATCTGCCAGTGCCTGGACACGACCATGATATTGGAACCCGGAACGGTCAAAGGAAACATTGCTGATGCCTTTTTCCAGAGCGCGTTCAGCAACAGCTTTACCTACAGCTGCAGCGGCGTCTTTGTTACCGGTGTACTTCAATTGTTCTGAGATAGCTTTTTCTACAGTAGAAGCAGCTACCAGAACTTCAGAACCGTTCGGTGCAATTACCTGTGCGTAAATATGACGCGGGGTACGATGTACCACCAGGCGAGTTGCACCCAGCTCTTTGAGCTTGCGGCGTGCGCGGGTCGCACGACGGATACGAGCAGATTTCTTATCCATAGTGTTACCTTACTTCTTCTTAGCCTCTTTGGTACGCACGACTTCGTCGGCGTAACGAACACCCTTGCCTTTGTAAGGCTCAGGACGACGGTAGGCGCGCAGATCTGCTGCAACCTGACCGATCAGCTGTTTATCAGCGCCTTTCAGCACGATTTCAGTTTGAGTCGGACATTCTGCAGTGATACCGGCCGGCAGCGGATGCTCAACAGGGTGTGAGAAGCCCAGAGACAGGCCTACTGCATTCCCTTTGATAGCTGCACGATAACCTACACCAACCAGCTGAAGCTTTTTAGTGAAGCCTTCGGTAACACCAACAACCATTGAGTTCAGCAGGGCACGCGCGGTACCAGCCTGAGCCCAACCATCCACGAAACCATCACGTGGACCGAAGGTCAGAGCGTTATCTGCATGTTTAACTTCAACAGCTTTGTTGAGGGTACGAGTCAGCTCGCCGTTTTTACCTTTGATCGTAATAACCTGACCGTCGATTTTTACATCAACGCCGGCAGGAATAACGACCGGTGCTTTAGCAACACGAGACATTCTTTCCTCCGATTAGGCTACGTAGCAGATAATTTCGCCACCAAGACCAGCCTGGCGCGCTGCACGATCAGTCATAACACCTTTAGAGGTAGAAACAACTGCGATACCAAGACCAGCCATAACTTTTGGCAGCTCATCTTTTTTCTTATAGATGCGCAGGCCTGGGCGGCTGACACGCTGAATGCTTTCTACAACAGCTTTACCCTGGAAATACTTGAGAGTAAGTTCCAGTTCCGGCTTGGTGTCGCCTTCAACTTTAAAATCTTCGATAAAACCTTCTTCCTTCAGCACGTTGGCAATTGCCACTTTCAGCTTGGCGGAAGGCATGGTGACCGCAACTTTGTTCGCGGCCTGACCGTTACGGATACGGGTCAGCATATCCGCGATCGGATCTTGCATGCTCATCTGTCTTTACTCCCGTGATTCAATTGGTAATTACCAGCTAGCCTTTTTCAAGCCTGGCACTTCACCGCGCATAGCGGCTTCACGCAGTTTGATACGGCTCAACCCAAACTTGCCCACATAACCATGTGGACGACCTGTTTGACGACAGCGGTTACGCTGACGAGACGGGCTGGAATCACGCGGCAGAGACTGCAGCTTGAGAACCGCATTCCAACGATCTTCGTCGGAAGCGTTCACATCAGAAATGATCGCTTTCAGTTCAGCGCGTTTAGCGAAGAATTTATCAGCTAAAGCTACGCGCTTTACTTCGCGTGCTTTCATTGATTGCTTAGCCATTCAGTAACCCTACCTTACTTGCGGAACGGGAAGTCAAAGGCAGCCAGCAGAGCACGGCCTTCTTCGTCAGATTTCGCAGTAGTGGTAATGGTAATATCCAAACCACGCACGCGGTCGACTTTATCGTAGTCGATTTCTGGGAAGATGATCTGCTCACGGACACCCATGCTGTAGTTACCACGACCGTCGAAAGACTTAGCGGACAAGCCACGGAAGTCACGGATACGTGGAACAGCAATAGTGATCAGGCGCTCAAAGAACTCCCACATGCGTTCGCCACGCAGAGTTACTTTACAGCCGATCGGATAGCCCTGACGGATTTTGAAGCCTGCAACAGATTTGCGTGCTTTGGTGATCAGCGGTTTTTGACCGGAGATTGCTGTCAGGTCAGCTGCTGCGTTATCCAGCAGTTTCTTGTCAGCGATCGCTTCACCAACACCCATGTTCAGGGTGATCTTCTCGACCCGAGGGACTTGCATGACAGAATTGTAGTTAAACTCAGTCATGAGTTTGTTAACTACTTCGTCTTTGTAGTAATCATGCAGTTTCGCCATCGTACTACTCCAAATTACTTGATAGTTTCGCTGTTAGACTTGAAGAAACGGACTTTTTTGCCGTCTTCGAATCTAAAGCCTACACGGTCAGCCTTGCCGGTAGCCGCATTGAAGATTGCAACGTTAGAAACCTGAATAGCAGCTTCTTTTTCAACGATGCCGCCTGGTTGGTTCAGGGCCGGAACCGGCTTCTGATGTTTCTTAACCAGGTTGATACCTTCAACGACAAGTTTGCCGGAAGACAGAACATTTTTTACTTTACCGCGTTTACCTTTATCTTTACCGGTTAACACGATAACTTCGTCATCACGACGGATTTTCGCTGCCATGATTCGCTCCTTAGAGTACTTCTGGTGCCAGAGAGATAATTTTCATGAACTTCTCAGTACGAAGTTCACGAGTTACCGGCCCAAAGATACGCGTGCCGATAGGCTGCTCGCTGTTATTGTTTAAAATAACGCATGCATTACCATCGAAGCGAATGACAGAACCGTCAGGGCGACGAACACCCTTCTTGGTGCGCACCACTACCGCCTTCAGCACATCACCTTTTTTGACCTTACCACGTGGAATTGCTTCCTTGATGGTGATCTTGATGATGTCGCCTACGCCTGCGTAGCGACGGTGCGAGCCACCCAGAACCTTGATACACATTACGCGACGTGCACCGGAGTTGTCGGCGACGTTCAGCATAGTCTGTTCTTGGATCATTTTAGTGCTCCGCTAATGTCAACTACTACCTGAGACTCTAAAATCAGAGCCGTTAAAAAGCCCCATATCGAGGGCGCGGCATTATAACACCGCTTCTGCAATATGGGTAGAAAAAATAAACGGCTCATCGCTGAGCCGTTTATTCGTATTGAGAAGGCGTACTGTATTACAGAACCGCTTTCTCTACAACGCGAACCAGCGTCCAGGACTTAGTCTTGGACAGTGGACGGCATTCACGGATTTCAACCTTGTCGCCGATACCACATTCGTTGTTCTCGTCATGTACGTGCAGTTTGGTCGTACGCTTGATGAATTTACCGTAGATCGGGTGTTTCACAATACGTTCGATAGCTACAACAATGGATTTCTCCATTTTGTCGCTAACAACACGACCTTGCAGAGTACGGATTTTATCGGTCATTACGCACCCGCCTTCTGAGTCAGTAAAGTCTTAACGCGTGCAACATTGCGACGCACTTGCTTCAGCAGGTGAGTCTGTTGCAGCTGGCCACTTGCAGCCTGCATACGCAGGTTGAACTGCTCACGCAGCAGGTTCAGCAGCTCAGCGTTCAGCTCTTCAACGCTTTTTTCACGCAGCTCTTTTGCTTTCATTACATCACCGTCTTAGTTACAAAGGTGGTTTTGATAGGCAGTTTCGCTGCTGCCAGGCCGAAGGCTTCACGGGCCAGCTCTTCCGGAACACCGTCCATTTCATAAAGGACTTTGCCCGGTTGGATCAAGGCAACCCAGTACTCCACGTTACCTTTACCTTTACCCATACGAACTTCCAGCGGCTTCTCGGTGATCGGTTTGTCCGGGAATACACGGATCCAGATCTTACCTTGACGCTTAACTGCACGGGTCATTGCACGACGTGCTGCTTCGATCTGACGTGCAGTCAGACGACCACGGCCAACAGCTTTCAGACCGAAAGTGCCGAAGCTAACATCCGTACCCTGCGCCAGACCACGGTTGCGGCCTTTGTGCACTTTACGGAATTTTGTACGCTTTGGTTGTAACATCAGCGACGCTCCTTATTTACGGCCTTTACGCTGCTGCTTTTTAGGTTGAGCAGCCGGTTTTTCCGGTTGTTCAACAGCAGCCATACCACCCAGGATCTCACCTTTGAAGATCCATACCTTAACGCCGATTACACCGTAAGTGGTGTGCGCTTCAGAGGTGTTGTAGTCGATGTCAGCACGCAGAGTGTGCAGCGGTACGCGACCTTCACGGTACCATTCGGTACGTGCGATTTCCGCGCCGCCCAGACGGCCGCTAACTTCAACTTTGATACCTTTAGCGCCCAGACGCATTGCGTTCTGTACAGCACGCTTCATAGCACGACGGAACATAACGCGACGTTCCAGCTGAGAAGTGATGCTGTCAGCAACCAATTTAGCGTCCAGTTCAGGCTTACGAACTTCAGCGATATTGATCTGTGCAGGAACGCCAGCGATATCCGCTACGACCTTGCGCAGTTTTTCTACGTCTTCGCCTTTCTTACCGATAACGATGCCAGGGCGAGCAGTGTGAATAGTCACACGGATGCTCTTAGCTGGACGCTCGATAACGATACGAGATACAGACGCTTTAGCCAGTTCCTTAGTCAGGTACTGACGTACTTTAAAATCGCTGTCCAGGTTGTCAGCGAATTCTTTGGTGTTCGCAAACCAGGTAGAGTTCCATGGTTTTACAATACCCAGGCGAATACCATTAGGATGTACTTTCTGACCCATTGCTAGTCTCCAGAGTCTCAGCGATCGGACACAACCACAGTAATGTGGCTGGTGCGCTTCAGGATGCGATCTGCACGACCTTTCGCACGCGGCATAATGCGCTTCATGCTTGGGCCTTCATCTACGAAAATTTTCGCGACTTTCAGATCGTCGATGTCAGCGCCATCGTTGTGTTCAGCGTTAGCAATGGCAGATTCCAGTACTTTCTTGACCAATACCGCAGCTTTCTTGTTGGTATAGGTCAGGATGTCCAGGGCCTGCGACACTTTCTTACCGCGAATCAGGTCAGCAACAAGGCGAACCTTCTGAGCAGAAGAACGAGCATGGCGATGTTGAGCTAAAGTTTCCATCTCTTCCTCCTACCTTATTTCTTCTTCGCTTTTTTATCAGCAGCGTGGCCGCGATAAGTACGAGTCGGTGCGAATTCACCCAGTTTGTGACCAACCATTTCGTCGGTAACAAAGACTGGAACGTGCTGACGACCATTATGGACAGCGATGGTCAAACCGATCATGTTAGGAAAGATCGTTGAACGACGGGACCAAGTGCGCAGGGGCTTCTTGTCTCCGCTTTCCACCGCTTTCTCTACCTTCTTCAGCAAGTGCAGGTCAATAAAAGGACCTTTCTTGAGAGAACGTGGCATGGCTTATCCTCTAAAATTATTTGCTACGGCGACGTACGATAAATTTATCAGTACGCTTGTTGCTGCGGGTCTTCTTACCTTTGGTCTGAACGCCCCACGGAGTTACCGGGTGCTTACCAAAGTTACGACCTTCACCACCACCATGTGGGTGGTCGACTGGGTTCATCGCAGTACCGCGAACGGTAGGACGAACACCACGCCAGCGTGCAGCACCTGCTTTACCCAGAACGCGCAGCATATGCTCAGCATTGCCAACTTCGCCCAGAGTAGCGCGGCAGTCTGCTTCGACTTTACGCATTTCACCAGAACGCAGACGCAGGGTGACATAAGCACCATCACGCGCAACGATCTGAACGTAAGTACCAGCGGAACGTGCCAGCTGACCGCCTTTACCTGGTTTCATTTCTACGTTATGAACGGTAGAACCAACCGGGATATTGCGCATCGGCAGGGTGTTGCCTGCTTTGATTGCAGCATCAACGCCAGACTGAATCTGGTCGCCAGCTTTCAGGCCTTTAGGGGCCAGGATGTAACGGCGTTCGCCGTCTTTGTACAGAACCAGCGCGATGTTCGCGGAACGGTTCGGATCGTACTCAAGACGTTCAACAACTGCTGGGATACCGTCTTTGTTGCGTTTGAAGTCAACAATACGATAAGCCTGCTTGTGGCCACCACCGATGTGACGAGTGGTGATACGGCCATTGTTGTTACGACCACCGGATTTGCTGTTTTTTTCCAGCAACGGAGCAAAAGGTTTGCCCTTGTGCAGCTCAGGGTTAACCACTTTAACTACGTGGCGACGACCCGGAGATGTCGGTTTACATTTAACAACTGCCATTGTATTACTCCTCCGACTTACTCAGCGCCGCCAACGAAGTCCAGATTCTGGCCTTCTTTCAGGGTGACGTAAGCTTTTTTCCAGTCGCTACGACGACCGATACGCTGTCCGTGACGTTTAACTTTCCCTTTAACTACCAGGGTGTTAACGACTTCGACTTCGACTTCAAACAGTTTCTGCACAGCAGCTTTGATCTCTGCTTTGGTCGCGTCTTTAGCAACTTTGAGAACGATGGTGTTTGTTTTTTCCATCGCAGTAGACGCTTTTTCAGAAACGTGCGGTGCGCGAAGCACCTTCAGCAGACGTTCTTCACGAATCATGCCAGCATCTCCTCAACTTGCTTAACAGCATCAGCAGTCATTACGACTTTGTCGAAGGCGATCAGGCTAACCGGGTCGATACCAGTCGCATCGCGTACGTCAACCTTGTGCAGGTTACGTGCGGCCAGGAACAGGTTCTCGTCCAGCTCACCGGTGATGATCAGCACATCTTCCAGAGCCATGTCTTTCAGTTTCTGTGCCAGCAGCTTAGTTTTAGGCGCTTCTACAGAGAACTTCTCGACAACGATCAGACGATCCTGACGTACCAGTTCGGACAGGATGCTTTTCAGCGCGCCGCGGTACATCTTTTTGTTAACTTTTTGACTGTGGTCCTGTGGACGCGCAGCGAAGGTCACGCCACCTGAACGCCAGATCGGGCTCTTGATAGAACCTGAACGCGCACGGCCGGTACCTTTCTGGCGCCATGGCTTTTTGCCAGAACCAGTTACTTCAGCACGAGTCTTCTGAGCACGAGTACCCTGACGAGCACCAGCTGCATAAGCAACAACAACCTGGTGAACCAGCGCTTCGTTGAAATCACGACCGAAGGTAGTTTCGGAAACAGTCAGCGCGCTCTGCGCGTCTTTCAATACTAATTCCATTGCTATCCCCTTACGCCTTCACAGCTGGTTTAACGATCAGGTCGCTACCGGTTGCACCCGGAACTGCACCTTTAACCAGCAGCAGGTTGCGCTCAGCGTCAACACGTACTACGTCCAGGCTCTGAACGGTTACACGTTCGTTACCCAGCTGACCTGCCATTTTCTTGCCTTTGAACACTTTGCCCGGAGTCTGGTTCTGACCGATAGAACCCGGAACGCGGTGAGACAAGGAGTTACCGTGAGTAGCGTCCTGGGTACGGAAGTTCCAGCGCTTAACGGTACCAGCAAAACCTTTACCTTTAGAGGTACCGGTTACGTCAACTTTTTTAACGTCAGCAAACAGCTCAACGCTAATGTCCTGACCTACGGTGAACTCTTCGCCTTCAGCAAGACGGAATTCCCACAGACCACGGCCAGCTTCTACGCCAGCTTTAGCGAAGTGACCCGCTTCTGGTTTGGTTACACGGTTAGCTTTTTTAGCACCAGTGGTAACCTGAATAGCGCGGTAGCCATCGTTAGCCAGATCTTTAACCTGAGTAACGCGGTTTGCTTCAACTTCGATTACGGTTACTGGGATAGAAACGCCATCTTCAGTGAAGATGCGGGTCATACCCACTTTTTTACCGACTAAACCAATCATTGTTTCAACCTCTCAATCGCTCGATGACCTGATTAACCCAGGCTGATCTGCACGTCTACACCGGCAGCCAGATCCAGACGCATCAGAGCATCAACGGTTTTCTCAGTTGGCTCAACGATGTCAACCAGACGCTTGTGAGTGCGGATTTCGTACTGATCACGCGCGTCTTTGTTGACGTGCGGGGAGATCAGAACGGTGAAGCGCTCTTTGCGGGTCGGCAGCGGGATCGGACCACGGACTTGCGCACCAGTGCGCTTAGCAGTCTCGACGATTTCCGCGGTTGATTGATCGATCAGACGATGATCAAACGCTTTAAGGCGGATACGGATTCTTTGGTTCTGCATGAGACCAGAGCTCCAATTATTTTATAAACGAAAATGATTACTCCTCAAACCCATTACGATTGATGGGAGAGTGTAACCGTTCTTACGTAGCTCCCCAATTGGGAGCATTGTTGAGTAACAAAATGAGCTACTCTGGTTCTGATTGAACCCGCCGTCAATTACGACAAGCCCGCGCATTATACGTAAATCTGGGCAAGACGCAAGTGCCGTTTAGAAATTAAGCGCCAAAGGCGCAGGATGCGTAAGAGCGCGCAACATTTCATGCAATATATTCTGCGGCGATGCTTTGTTTCGAGCCGCTACGCATCTCCGTTTTTTGTGCATTGCCGGCCAGGCCGATTATAACGACTATGCGCTCAAACCCGTTTGAGGCCTTTTACATGCTAACCACCCTCCCCTTTCTGCTGATCTATCTTTCACTGACTGCCTTACTGGTACATGCCGATATTCGCTACGGTCTGCTTCCCGATAAATTTCTCTGCCCGCTGCTATGGGCTGGGCTGCTCTTCCAGCTCTGTATCCAACCTGATTTTCTGCCGAGCGCGGTGGCGGGTGCGATGGCTGGATATATTGGCTTTGCCGTTATTTACTGGGGCTACTGGTTTATCTGCCGGCGTGAAGGTATGGGATATGGCGATGTGAAATACCTGGCGGCGCTTGGTGCATGGCATGGCTGGTGCGTACTGCCAATGCTGGCGTTACTCGCGGCGCTGATGGCGCTTCTTTGCATTCTTGTCTTTTCGTTCATTCGCTCTGATAAGAAGGCAATAAAAAACCCGCTGCCTTTTGGGCCATTTCTGGCAGCAGCGGGTTTATGCGTAGGCTGGAAGACGTTGCTTATTCTTCCACTTTAATCTGTGACTGAAGGTAGTTCTGCAGGCCAATTTTAGCAATGAGATCCAGCTCTGTTTCCAGCCAGTCAATATGCCCTTCTTCATCGGCCAGGATCTGGATCATCATATCGCGGCTGACGTAGTCATGTACGCTGTCAGCATAGGCAATGGCTTCACGGAGATCTTTAGCGCCTTCAAGTTCCAGCCTGAGGTCGGAACGCAGCATCTCTTCGACATCTTCTCCGATGCCCAGCTTGCCGAGATCCTGCAGGTTTGGAATGCCTTCAAGGAATAAAATACGCTCGATATATTTATCAGCGTGTTTCATCTCATCTATAGATTCATGGTACTCAACGTCGTTTAAACGTTTGAGTCCCCAGTTTTTGAACATTCTCGCGTGAAGAAAATACTGGTTGATTGCGACAAGCTCATTTCCCAATAATTTATTGAGATAACTTATGATTTTAACATCACCTTTCATTATATAGTCCCTCCGCTTCCACTCATTGAAGCGTAGATCGGGCTACAGGGATGTCAAAAAAAAGATGGGCGCTTACGCGATCTCTTTGTATTCCGGGATCTGCATCAGTTCGTCCTGCATGATCTCTCGCGCAGCACGTACACATTTACCGCATTGATTTCCCACCGGAACAAATTTGCGAAGCTGCTGGAATGACTGGGGCTGAAACTGGCGAACGGCCTGACGTATTTTTTTGTCGCTTACACCATTACATAAACAAACGTACATAGAAACTCCCGTTCAAATTATGCGCAAAGTGTAAGTGAGAATGGTTATGATTACAATAGCACAAACGCCAGAATGCGGGGCGGGAGCAGGCAAAAAATGCGAAATTTTGTGACAACGCCTGAGCGGCAGAAAACAAAAAAGGACGCCGAAGCGTCCTTTTTTTATTCGGGGATAATTAATTAGCCCAGAACTTTAGCAACAACGCCCGCGCCAACGGTACGGCCGCCTTCACGGATTGCGAAACGCAGACCGTCGTCCATCGCGATTGGGTGGATCAGAGTCACAACCATCTTGATGTTGTCGCCTGGCATTACCATCTCAACGCCTTCTGGCAGTTCGATGGTACCGGTCACGTCAGTAGTACGGAAGTAGAACTGTGGACGGTAGCCTTTGAAGAACGGAGTATGACGGCCGCCTTCGTCTTTGGACAGGATGTACACTTCAGATTCGAACTTGGTGTGTGGCTTGATTGAGCCTGGCTTCGCCAGAACCTGACCACGTTCGATTTCTTCACGTTTGATACCACGCAGCAGAACACCAACGTTCTCACCAGCACGGCCTTCGTCCAGCAGTTTGCGGAACATTTCAACGCCAGTACAGGTAGACTTCGCAGTCTCTTTGATACCAACGATTTCAACTTCTTCGCCAACTTTGATGATACCGCGCTCTACACGACCGGTAACAACGGTACCACGACCGGAGATGGAGAATACGTCTTCGATTGGCAGCAGGAATGGCTTGTCAATCGCACGCTCTGGTTCTGGGATGTAAGAATCCAGGAAGCCAGCCAGTTCGATGATTTTCGCTTCCCACTCAGCTTCGCCTTCCAGCGCTTTCAGAGCAGAACCACGAACGATTGGGGTATCGTCGCCTGGGAAATCGTACTGAGACAGCAGTTCACGAACTTCCATCTCTACCAGTTCCAGCAGCTCTTCGTCATCAACCATGTCGCACTTGTTCAGGAACACGATGATGAAAGGAACGCCTACCTGACGACCCAGCAGGATGTGCTCACGAGTCTGAGGCATTGGGCCGTCAGTCGCAGCAACAACCAGGATCGCGCCGTCCATCTGCGCAGCACCGGTGATCATGTTTTTAACATAGTCGGCGTGGCCTGGGCAGTCTACGTGTGCGTAGTGGCGAGTCGGGGTGTCATATTCAACGTGGGAAGTGTTGATGGTGATACCACGAGCTTTTTCTTCTGGTGCGTTATCGATCTGGTCGAATGCACGAGCAGAACCACCGTAGGTTTTAGCCAGAACGGTAGTGATTGCAGCAGTCAGGGTAGTTTTACCATGGTCAACGTGGCCGATAGTACCAACGTTGACGTGCGGTTTTGTACGTTCAAATTTTTCTTTAGACACGGCTATATTCCTTACTATAGTGCTCTCCCCTGTGGAGAGAGCACGGGACTTAGGTTTTAATCCTGTGGATTACTTACCACGGGCTTCAATAACGGCCTGAGCAACGTTGTTAGGCGCATCATCATACTTCAGGAATTCCATGGTGTATGATGCACGACCTTTGGTCAGAGAACGCAGCTGAGTTGCATATCCGAACATTTCAGACAGCGGAACTTCAGCGTGGATCTTAACGCCAGTTACTTCGGATTCCTGACCACGCAGCATACCGCGACGACGGCTCAAGTCACCGATAACGTCACCGGTGTTCTCTTCAGGAGTTTCTACTTCAACCTTCATGATTGGCTCAAGCAGAACTGGTTTTGCTTTCTTAAAGCCTTCTTTAAAGGCAATAGACGCAGCCAGTTTAAACGCCAGTTCAGAGGAGTCAACGTCGTGGTAAGAACCGAAGTGCAGACGAACACCCATGTCAACAACCGGATAGCCAGCCAGAGGGCCCGCTTTCAGCTGTTCCTGGATGCCTTTATCAACGGCTGGGATGTATTCGCCAGGAATTACACCACCTTTGATGTCGTTGATGAACTCGTAACCTTTCGGGTTAGAGCCCGGCTCCAGTGGGTACATGTCGATCACAACGTGACCGTACTGACCGCGACCACCAGACTGCTTAGCGTGTTTACCTTCAATGTCGGTAACTTTCGCGCGAATCGCTTCGCGGTAAGCAACCTGAGGTTTACCCACGTTCGCTTCAACGTTGAATTCACGCTTCATACGGTCAACGATGATGTCCAGGTGCAGTTCACCCATACCAGCGATGATGGTCTGGTTAGATTCTTCATCAGTCCATACGCGGAATGATGGGTCTTCTTTTGCCAGACGGCCCAGAGCCAGACCCATTTTTTCCTGGTCAGCTTTGGTTTTTGGTTCAACTGCGATGGAGATTACCGGCTCTGGGAATTCCATACGCTCCAGAATGATCGGGTGATCCGGGTCACACAGGGTGTCACCAGTGGTCACGTCTTTCAGACCGATAGCTGCAGCGATGTCGCCCGCACGAACTTCTTTGATCTCTTCACGTTTGTTAGCGTGCATCTGTACGATACGGCCAAAACGCTCACGCGCCGCTTTCACGGAGTTCAGGATGGTGTCACCGGAGTTAACCACACCAGAGTAAACGCGGAAGAAGGTCAGGTTACCCACGAATGGGTCGGTAGCAATTTTGAACGCCAGTGCAGAGAATGGCTCTTCGTCGCTTGCGTGACGCTCAGCCGGGGTATCTTTACCGTCGTCCAGGATGCCGTTGATCGCAGGAACGTCAACCGGGGATGGCAGGTAGTCAACTACCGCATCCAGCATCGCCTGAACACCTTTGTTCTTGAACGCAGAACCACAGGTTACCAGGATGATTTCGTTGTTCAGAACGCGCTGACGCAGAGCTTTTTTGATCTCTTCTTCAGTCAGTTCTTCACCACCCAGGTATTTCTCCATCAGCTCTTCAGAAGCTTCAGCAGCGGATTCGATCAGGTTCTGGTGCCATTCGTCAGCCAGGTCCTGCATTGCAGCTGGGATATCTTCGTATTCGAAGGTAACGCCCTGGTCTGCATCGTTCCAGTTGATGGCTTTCATTTTCACCAGGTCGATAACGCCGGTGAAGCCTTCTTCAGCACCAATTGCCAGCTGCAGCGGAACAGGGTTCGCGCCCAGACGGGTTTTGATCTGACCAACAACTTTCAGGAAGTTAGCACCCATACGGTCCATTTTGTTAACGAACGCGATGCGTGGAACTTTATATTTGTTTGCCTGACGCCATACGGTTTCAGACTGTGGCTGAACACCACCAACTGCGCAATAAACCATTACCGCGCCGTCAAGAACACGCATGGAACGTTCTACTTCGATGGTGAAGTCAACGTGCCCTGGGGTGTCGATGATGTTTACGCGATGCGGTTCGTACTGCTTAGCCATACCTGACCAGAATGCAGTAGTCGCTGCGGAGGTGATAGTGATACCACGCTCCTGCTCCTGTTCCATCCAGTCCATGGTGGCTGCGCCGTCATGAACTTCACCGATTTTGTGGTTTACACCGGTGTAGAACAGAATACGTTCGGTAGTAGTGGTTTTACCGGCGTCGATGTGCGCACTGATACCGATGTTACGGTAGCGTGCGATGGGTGTTGTACGAGCCATTTGATTCCTCGTTTATATCTTTAGGCGTTCAGTTAAGTTACCCAGAGCGGGCGGCTTCTCTGAAGCGCCCGCCTGGTGACTAAGACTCCGAAGGGATTACCAACGGTAGTGTGCGAACGCCTTGTTGGCTTCTGCCATACGGTGAACGTCTTCACGTTTCTTAACTGCAGTACCTTTGTTGTCTGCAGCATCAGAAAGTTCGTTCGCCAGACGCAGAGCCATGGATTTATCACCGCGTTTACGAGCAGCTTCAACGATCCAACGCATTGCCAGGGCATTACGACGAACCGGACGAACTTCAACTGGAACCTGATAAGTAGAACCACCAACGCGGCGGGACTTAACTTCTACAGTTGGGCGAACGTTGTCGAGAGCGACTTCGAAAGCTTCCAGTTCATTTTTACCAGAACGCTGAGCCAGGGTCTCAAGCGCGCTGTATACGATTGCTTCTGCAGTAGATTTTTTACCATCTACCATCAGGATATTTACAAATTTTGCCAGCAGTTCTGATCCGAATTTCGGATCTGGAAGAATTTTACGCTGACCAATGACGCGACGACGTGGCATGGGAATACTCCGTTGTTAATTCAGGATTGTCCAAAACTCAAAGAGTTTAGTGTGACATTAAGATAAATCAGTTTGGCCTTACTTAACGGAGAACCATTAAGCCTTAGGACGCTTCACGCCGTACTTGGAGCGAGCCTGCTTACGGTCTTTAACACCTGAGCAGTCCAGCGCACCACGAACGGTGTGGTAACGAACACCCGGAAGGTCTTTAACACGACCGCCACGGATCAGGATCACGGAGTGCTCCTGCAGGTTGTGACCTTCACCACCGATGTAGGAAGTCACTTCGAAACCGTTAGTCAAACGCACACGGCATACTTTACGCAGTGCGGAGTTTGGTTTTTTAGGAGTGGTGGTATATACACGAGTACATACGCCACGTTTCTGCGGGCAGGCTTCCAGCGCAGGCACGTTGCTTTTCGCAACTTTGCGTGCACGTGGTTTGCGTACCAGCTGGTTAACTGTTGCCATTAAATAGCTCCTGGTTTTAGCTTTTGCTTCGTAAACACGTAATAAATCGACCTCATACAATATGAGGACGCGAAATTTTAGGGCTACGTCGAAAAGGTGTCAAGAAATATACAGCGATCTCAGATCACCAGTTCATTTGACTGGCGTGCGTCACAGTAAGATTGACGAAATCAGTATAGCCAACCACGTCAATTTTGGCTGAAATTTGACCAGAAAGACCCCGCGCATCCAGATCGTCTTTCAGCGCAGAGACTGTTATGGGGGCGTTCGTGAGAATTTCAACGAAACGACTGCCTTCCAGTGCGGCAAGCACGCCGTCCTGAATCAGCAGCAGATCGTCACCTTCGCGCAGCATACTCAGTAACGCGTCGATATCACATTGCCACGGTGAATGGCTCAGAGTATGGAGCATGTCGGCCTCAGAAAGTCAGAACGGTGTCGTAGTGGGAAAGGTGTTCGCGCAATGCAGCAGAAGACAGGACGGTCACATCCAGCACGAAAGGCGTCTTATCATCCAAACCGCGAGCGGCCAGCGAATCGGCGCAGACATACAGGGTTTCAATGTCGTACAGCGGCAACACTTTGAAGGTCGCGATGTAATCCCGCGCCAGAATGGCCTGTGGCTGCTGACCCGCCAGAAGCTGAAACACCCCGTCCCCCAAAAAGAAGACGCCGATATCTTCGGTCAGCGCGGACGTCGCAAGTAACGCATCCAGCCCTTCGCGGCCGGAAGCGCTGCCGTGCGGCGCAGACGTAAAAACAAATGCCACGCGCTTCATCAGAATTGCACCACTCTGTCGCAGGTTAATGCCGCCTGTGCCAGTGCACCCAGACCACTCAACGAAAAACCGGGCTGCAGGTTAGAACCCGATAAACCAGAACGCGCGGCTTCGGTTGCATCGGTCACGCCGCGGCGCAGTGCCGCCGCCACGCAGATGTGCAGTTCTACGCCCTGCTTTTCGTTTAATGCCTGCCAGGCGCGCACCAGATCGAACTCATCGCTCGCCGGTGAGGTAAACTGATTCGCGTTATACACCCCTTCCCGATAGAAGAAGACGCTCGCCAGCTCATGTCCAGCCGCCAGTAGCGCATGCGCAAACTGCAGCGCGCTGCTGGCCTGCTGAGTCCCGTACGCCGGGCCTGTCACCATTAACGCAAAACGCATTACTTGTCTTGTCCCAGGAAATCGCCGCTTTTGAACTGACGAATATAGAGGTAGACCGTGTGCTTGGAGATGTTCAGACGATCGGCCACCTGGTTGATGGCGTCTTTAATATCAAAAATCCCTTTTTCATAGAGATTGAGCACGATCTGACGATTCTTGGCGTTGTTCGAGACGTTGCGATCGGCATTCACCTCTTCAATCGTAAACTCAAGCGTCTGCGTCACCAGATCTTCAACGGAGGAGGCAAAGTTAACAGAAGAGCCAACGTCCGGCGTTTCTGGCGGAATAAAGGTGCTCATGATTTGCGAGAATGGCACATCAAGGTTCATGTTGATGCACAGCAGCCCAATAACACGATGCTCGCGGTTTCGAATCGCGATGGTTTCAGATTTCATCAGCACGCCACTTTTGGCGCGGGTGAAATAGCATTTGGAGACGCTGCTGTCCGCGCCGGTCATGTCATGCAGCATACGCAATGCAAGGTCGGTAATTGGCGAACCAATTTTACGGCCAGTATGCTCACCATTCGCAATGCGGATGGCGGAGCACTTCAGATCTTGCAGGGAGTGCAATACGATTTCGCAGTGGGAGCCAATGAGCATCGCTAACCCGTCCACTACCGCTTCATAGGATTTCAGAATATCGAAGTCGGTCTGATCGAAAGGACGTTGATCCAGCAAATCAAGTTCACTGGTTTCGTTGGTTAAAAGCGACCTGGACATGAAAAAAACACTCCTTTTCAGGAGCCTGTCGTTAGGTTTTCAGGGCAGGCTCATTATCTACACGGACAACTAAATTAATACAGCGTGCCTAACGCTTTCCAGTGTTAATTATATCTGCCCCACAATAAAAAACCGCCGCCTTAAAGGCGGCGGTTTTTTTTCAGCATTACTTCTTAGCAGCAGCGGCTTTATCGTCAGCCGGCGCGTCTGCCTTGGCATCCGCTTTCGGTGCCGGTTTGATGTCCAGCAGCTCTACGTCAAAGACCAGCGTAGAGTTGGCAGGGATACCCGGCACGCCGGTTTTGCCATAGGCCAGATCCGGTGGGATAACCATCTTGATCTTGCCGCCTTTCTTGATGTTTTTCAGGCCTTCAGTCCAGCCCGGGATCACACCATCAAGACGGAAGGAGAGCGGCTCACCGCGGGTGTAAGAGTTATCGAACTCTTTACCGTCGATCAGCGTACCTTTGTAGTTCACAACAACGGTGTCGCTGTCTTTAGGCGCATCGCCGGTGCCTTCTTTCTCAACTTTGTACACCAGGCCAGTCGAAGAGGTTTTCACACCCTTCTCTTTAGCAAAGGTGTCGCGGTAGGCTTTGCCTTTCGCTTCGTTGTCTTTAGCGTCCGCGTCCATCTTAGTCTGCGCGGCACCCTTCACGCGCGCTTCAAACGCCTGCAGGGTCTGTTCAATTTCCTGGTCAGACAGCTTGCTCTTATCTGCAAATGCGTCCTGAACGCCCGCGATCAGCTGAGCTTTATCCAGTTTGATGCCCAGTTTCTCTTGTTCTTTCAGAGAGTTTTCCATGTAACGGCCCAGAGATGCGCCCAGTGCGTAGGCGGATTTCTGGTCGTCATTTTTGAACGCCGCTTTGCTGTCTGCAGTGGCAGCAGGCTTCGCAGCAGTATCAGCAGCGAATGACAGCGGCGCGTTCAGCGCAACAGCCATCGTCGTCGCCAGCAGCGTTACTTTAAACAGTGATTTCATCCATATCTCCAGGGCCTGGGGACTCTCACCCCAGCGTTAAACGTAAATGAGTTACGTACTATAAAACGTTGCGGAAGAAATCTACAGACAGACACTTCCAATTCTCGCCACTTTTCAGACTATTTTTGTTTAAATAAGTTTCCTGCCAAGGGGATGCGGACTGTACTTAAGGATAAACTCAGTTAAACTGCGCCGCCGCAGGACCAATATGGCGAATCTGAAATAAACGAGGTGAATGATGAAGGATACAGCATTAGAAGCGAGAATGGCTGAGCTGGAAAGCCGCCTGGCTTTTCAGGACATCACCATCGAAGAGCTAAACCAGACCGTGACCGCACATGAGCTCGAAATGGCAAAACTGCGGGATCATATGCGCCTGCTGACGGAAAAGCTGAAGGCCACGCAGCCGTCAAACATTGCCTCTCAGTCAGAAGAGACGCCACCTCCTCATTATTGAGGCGTAAAAAAAGCGGGATTATCCCGCTTTTTTATTTTCCGCATGACGGAATTAGTGGCAACCGCAGCCGCCGTTACCGCAACCACCTTTACCGTGATCGTGGTCGTGACCATGGTCGTGGCCGTGACCACCGCAGCAGCCGTCATGGCCGTGATCGTGGTCATGGTCGTGACCGTGCGCACCGTGAACGTGGCCATGAGCCAGCTCTTCTTCGGTCGCTTCACGGATCGCAACAACTTCTACGTTGAACTTCAGGTTCTGGCCAGCCAGCATGTGGTTACCGTCAACCACGACGTGGTCATCTTCCACTTCGGTGATTTCAACAGGAACCGGGCCCTGGTCAGTTTCAGCCAGGAAGCGCATGCCAACCTGCAGTTCGTCAACGCCCATGAACACGTCTTTAGGAACGCGCTGAACCAGGTTGTCATCATACTGACCGTAAGCGTCGTTCGCGCCTACAGCAACGTCAAATTTGTCGCCAACTTCATGACCTTCCAGCGCGTTTTCCAGGCCGGAAATCAGGGAACCGTGACCATGCAGGTAGTCAAGCGGCGCACTCACCGGAGACTCATCAACCAACACACCGTCTTCTGTACGTACCTGATAGGCCAGGCTGACCACCAGGTCTTTTGCTACTTTCATGATATCTCCTGAGCGTGGGAAAATTGCTGGCGCAGATTGTAGCGGAAATCTGCACCTGTGTACCCTTTAGCTTAAAAAAACTCAGGGCATATCGCTAGTCCGGATGAAAAATCCCGATAACTTGCTCTTCTTTGCGAACGTGATCGCGGGCCTCTTTGTCGGCCTCACGCATCTGGTGACCGCACTTAACACACTCAACAACATCAATATTATTTTCCCGCCACATCGCCAGGGTATCTTGCGCCTGGCAGGTCGGGCATTTTGCACCCGCGATAAAGCGTTTACGTACAGCCATCTTTCGTTACCCTTTATTCAAATTCATCCCAGCCATCGAGCTGGCGTCGTTCCTGCTGCATCTCGCGCTGAAAGATCTCCTCCAGCTCGCGACGCGCTTCCCGCACGCGGGAGATCTGCGCCGTATCGGTATGGACCGGCATCAGCTCGCGCAGCATCCGCATATCCAGCCGGCGGAAGTGCATCTGGGCGCGCTGCGCCTGATGCGGATGCATGCCGAGCGAGATCAGCGCCTTGCGCCCCAGCTCCAGCGCACTGGAGAACGTCTCACGGGAGAAGTGTTTCACACCCGCCTGCAATAATTCGTGAGCTTCAACACGTCCCCGCGCACGCGCCAGAATATGCAGATGCGGGAAATGCTGCTGGCAGAGATCCACCAGCTTCATCGTGTCTTCCGGCTCGTTACAGGTAATGACGATGGACTCTGCCGCCTCTGCCCCCGCCGAGCGCAGTAGCTCGAGCTGGGTCGCATCGCCGTAGTAAACCTTGTAGCCGTATTTTCGCATCAGGTTGACCGCGCTGATATCGCGCTCCAGCACCGTAATGCGCATTTTGTTCGCCATCAGCAAACGCCCGATCACCTGTCCAAAGCGGCCAAAGCCCACCACAATCACCTGCGGCTTATCATCCTCCACCCACGGCGCTTCGTCTTCATCGTCTGTCGGGTTCAGGCGGCGCGACAGCAGTTTATCCACCAGCTTCATCAGCAGCGGCGTGGTCATCATTGACAGCGTGACCGTCACCAGCAAAAGCGCCATCTGATCGTCTTTAAACAACTTCTGGGAGGAGGCGGTAGAGAACAGCACAAACGCGAACTCGCCCCCCTGGCTTAACACGCTGGCAAACTGCATGCGTTCCGAACTGCGCAATCCATAAATGCGCGCCATGACATACAGCACCAGCGTTTTCACCGCCACCAGGATGGCGACGCTCACCACAACCCACAGCAGATGGGTATAGAGCACGCCAAGGTTGAGCGCCATCCCCACCGAAATAAAGAACAGGCCTAACAGCAGCCCTTTGAAGGGATCGATGGCAATTTCCAACTCGTGCCGATACTCGCTCTCCGCCAGCAGAACCCCGGCGATAAAGGTCCCGAGCGCCATCGACAGCCCCAGCGCGTCCATAAACAACGCCGACCCCAGCACCAGCAGCAGCGTCGCGGCGGTAAATACCTCGCGAACGCCCGACGCGGCAATAAAGCGGAATACGGGACGTAACAGGAAACGACCGCCAATCAGCATGCCCGCGAAGGCCAGCACCTTCATGGCGATTTTCGCCCAGTCGAAGTGGTCGTCGCCGGACCCCGCCAGCAGCGGCACCAGCGCCAGAGCCGGGATGACTGCCAAATCCTGGAACAGCAGCACCGAAAAGCCCAGCTGGCCGGCTTCGTTGCGATTCATCCCTTTATCGCGCATCAGCTGCAGCGCCATCGCCGTCGACGACATCGCAAGGCCTATCCCGCCAATCACCGCCGCCTGCCATGAAAAATTGGTCAGCATTAACAGGCCACCCAGGATCGCGGCGCTGAACATCACCTGCGCGGCGCCCACGCCAAAGATAGAGCGTCGGAGTTGCCACAATTTCGAAGGATTCAGTTCCAGCCCGATGATGAACATCAGGAACACCACGCCCAGTTCGGAGAAATGGAGAATCTCATCTACATCGCTGATGAATCCCAGTCCCCATGGGCCAATCGCGATCCCCGCCAGTAGATACCCCAACACCGCACCGATACCAATACGTGCCGCAAGCGGCACCGCGACGACGGCCGCAAATAAAAACAGCACCCCGGCGAGAAGCAAATTCGATCCTTCCATTAACGACCTCCTGCCGGAATCGGTGACGCCAGCCATTCACCATAGGCTCTGGCGTGGCTGGCCAGTTCTTTCGGATCCTGACGTCGGGCCCAGTAGACAATAATCGGGCTCATCCAGTGCATACGGCACATCGCCGCCGTCAGCTCGAAAGGCCGCAGAATATCGCTCATCGGATAGCGGTTCAGCCCGTCGTGGCGGTAAGCACTTTCCGGCTCTCCGGTGGTGATCACACTACGCCAGTACTTTCCCGCCAGCTGGTTGCCCCCCACCCCGCTGGAGAAGCCCCGGCTCAGCACGCGGTCCAGCCACTCTTTGAGCAGCGCCGGACAGCTGTAGGTGTAAAGCGGATGCTGGAACACAATGACGTCATGCTGACGCAGCAGTTCCTGCTCGTAAGGGATATCAATAAAGAAATCAGGATAGTGCGCGTAGAGATCGTGCACCGTCACGTTGCTGAGCTGTGTGGCCGGCTTAAGCAGCACCCGGTTTGCCACCGAGTCCTGAGATTCCGGATGGGCATACAGCAGCAGCACTTTTGCTGTCTGAGACATCATTCCCCTCCCGGTCTTGTTTCTGTTTTTGTGTATCGTCGTTGTTTTGGGCTACCATGGCGGCCCGGTGCGGAAAATGGCCCACACCTTACATTATCATAATGACAAATTAACATAGTCGGAACATACGGCGCTTCTATGATTGTTTTCTCCTCGTTACAAATTCGTCGCGGCGTGCGCGTCCTGCTGGATAACGCCACTGCTACCATCAACCCGGGCCAAAAAGTGGGCCTGGTCGGCAAAAACGGCTGTGGTAAATCCACCCTGCTGGCACTGCTGAAAAACGAGATTAGCGCGGATGGCGGTAACTTTACCTTCCCGGGGAACTGGCAGCTCGCCTGGGTAAACCAGGAGACGCCGGCGCTGAGCGAACCGGCACTCGACTATGTTATCGACGGCGACCGGGAATACCGTAAGCTCGAGGCGGAACTTAACGCCGCTAACGAGCGCAACGACGGTCACGCCATCGCCACCGTTCACGGCAAGCTGGACGCTATCGACGCGTGGACCATTCGCTCCCGCGCCTCCAGCCTGCTGCACGGCCTGGGCTTCAGCAATGAACAGCTGGAACGCCCGGTCAGCGACTTCTCCGGCGGCTGGCGTATGCGCCTCAACCTGGCGCAGGCGCTGATCTGTCGCTCTGACCTGCTGCTGCTCGATGAACCGACCAACCACCTCGATCTCGATGCGGTTATTTGGCTGGAGAAGTGGCTCAAGAGCTATCAGGGCACTCTGATTCTGATCTCCCACGACCGCGACTTCCTCGACCCGGTGGTGGATAAAATCATTCACATCGAACAGCAAACGATGTTCGAGTACACCGGCAACTACAGCTCCTTCGAGCGTCAGCGCGCGACGCGCCTTGCCCAGCAGCAGTCCATGTACGAAAGCCAGCAGCAGCGCGTGGCGCACCTGCAAAGCTTTGTGGATCGCTTTAAGGCCAAAGCCTCAAAAGCCAAGCAGGCCCAGAGCCGCATCAAGATGCTGGAGCGCATGGAGATGATTGCCCCGGCGCACGTGGATAACCCGTTCCACTTCAGCTTCCGCGAGCCGGAAAGTCTGCCGAACCCGCTGCTGAAGATGGAGAAGGTCAGCGCGGGCTATGCCGACCGCATTATTCTCGACTCCATCAAGCTCAACCTGGTGCCGGGTTCGCGCATTGGCCTGCTGGGACGTAACGGCGCCGGTAAATCGACGCTGATCAAGCTGCTGGCGGGCGAGCTTAGCCCGGTCAGCGGTGAAATCGGCCTGGCGAAGGGCATCAAGCTTGGCTACTTCGCCCAGCATCAGCTGGAATTTTTACGCGCTGATGAATCACCGATTCAGCACCTCGCGCGTCTGGCGCCGCAGGAGATGGAGCAGAAGCTGCGCGACTATCTCGGCGGCTTTGGCTTCCAGGGCGATAAGGTGACGGAAAACACCGAGCGCTTCTCCGGCGGCGAAAAGGCCCGTCTGGTGCTGGCGCTGATCGTCTGGCAGCGACCGAACCTGCTGCTGCTCGATGAACCGACCAACCACCTGGATCTCGACATGCGCCAGGCGCTGACCGAAGCGCTGATTGAGTTCGAAGGTGCGCTGGTGGTGGTTTCGCACGACCGTCATCTGATCCGCTCCACCACGGACGATCTCTATTTAGTGCACGGCGGCAAAGTCGAACCGTTCGACGGCGATCTGGAAGACTACCAGCAGTGGCTGACGGACGTGCAGAAGCAGGAAAACCAGCCGGAAGAGTCCGCGAAAGATAACGCCAACAGCGCGCAGGCGCGTAAAGACCAGAAGCGTCGTGAAGCGGAGCAGCGCACCCAGACGCAGCCGCTGCGTAAAGAGATTACCCGTCTCGAAAAAGAGATGGAAAAACTCAACGCCACGCTTGCCGCTGTTGAAGAGAAGCTCGGCGACAGCGGTCTGTATGACCAGAGCCGCAAGGCTGAGCTGACGGACTGCCTGCAAACGCAGGCGAAAACCAAATCCAGCCTCGAAGAGTGCGAGATGGCGTGGCTGGACGCGCAGGAACAGCTGGAAGCCATGCTGCAGGCCAACTAAACCATCGGGAGAGTTATGCGTTTCGATACCACGAGCGATATTACATTCCGCAAGCTCAGCATCTTCATGACGTTCATGGAGAAAGGGAATATCGCGCGTACCGCCGAAACGCTGGGCCTGAGCGGGGTCAGCGTGCACCGCGCGCTCCACACGCTGGAAGAGAACGTGCGCTGCCCGCTCTTTACCCACAAGGGCCGGAACCTGATTGCGCTCCCCTCCGCCTGGACGCTGCTGGAGTATTGCCAGGAGGTGATGCAGGTGATGGAGCGCGGGCTGGAAGAGACCCGCAAAATTGCCGGCATCGGCCAGGGGCGGCTGCGCGTGGGTACGCTCTACTCCCTGACGCTGGAAACCGTGCCGCGTCTGATCATGGGCATGAAGCTGCGCCGTCCGGATCTGGAGATGGATCTGACGATGGGCTCCAACGACACCCTGCTGCACATGCTGGATGAAGGCTCGCTGGACGCGATTCTTATCTCCATCTCCGAAAGCGACATCGACCGCAATAGCCTCGAAGTGCTGCCCCTGTTCCACGACGATATTTTCCTTGCCGCACCGGCTTCCGCCACGCTGAATACCCGCGGCCCCGCGGATCTGCGAGATTACAAAGACCAGAAATTTGTCGCGCTTGCAGAAGGGTTCGCCACCTATGCAGGATTTCAGGAAGCCTTTCATATCGCCGGGTTCGAGCCGGAAATCGTTACGCGCGTAAATGACATCTTCTCGATGCTGAGCCTGGTGCAGGCAGGCGTTGGTTTTACGCTGATGCCGGGCAGGATGAAGAAAGTGTATGAGAATTCCGTGCAGCTCCTGAAGCTGGCGGAGCCGTACCAGATGCAGCAGCTGATTGCGATTGTCTTTGCCCGCAACCGCGAGCAGGACCCGAGCCTGCGGGCATTAGCCGCCGAAGGGCGGATGTATGCGCGCAGCCTGCAGGAAAGTACGTGATACAAAACAAGGCAACCGAACCCGTAGGCCCGGTAAGGCGCAGCCGCCACCGGGCAAAATTCTCACCGCTGAAGCCGCTTCGCCAGATGCACCGCCACGTCCACCCCGCTGCGCTCCAGTGAAATCGTCTCTCCTTCCCACGCCGCCTGACGCGTCAGGCAGGTCAGCACGCCGCCAGGCGGCATTTCAATCGCCAGCCGGGCTTCGCGTTCATTCGCTGAAATCATCGCCTCCTGCCAGCGCACCGTACGCGCCATGTTCATCGCCAGATCGTCGGCGATCTTTTCCGGCTGCCACAGCACGCGCCCGGTGCTGCCGCTCAGGTAGGCGCAGCGTGGGCGTGAAAGCGTGACCGATTCAAACGCCGCTGCCAGCTTTTGCGCGGGTGCTGTCAGCAGTTCGCAGTGGGACGGCACGCTGACCGCCAGCCGTTTGGCCTTGCTCGCCCCTTTCGCCAGCGCGCGTGCCGCCGCCTGCGCCATTCCTTGTTCGGCTCCGGCAATCACGATCTGCGTTTCGGCATTCAGGTTGGCAATGTAGGTCCCGGTGCCCTGGATAAGGTCTTCCACCTGCGGCAGGGTTAAGCCCATGATGGCCGTCAGGCCGTAGCCGTGCGGGTACGCCTGTTCCATCAAATCACCGCGCAGCGCCACCAACCTCAGCGCGTCCGAAAAGTCCAGTGCGCCTGCGATAACCGCCGCCGGATAAGCGCCGATGGACAGCCCGCTAACGATATCCGCCGTCACGCCGCGCCGCTCCAGCTCGCGCCCCCAGGCCACGCCTGAAATCAGCAGGCAAAGCTGAACCGCGCGGGTGTGGGTTAATGCGTCTGCGCTATCCAGCGTATCCACTTCGGCGCCAAGCACCTCATGCGCCTGAGCCAGTTCCGTTCCCGGCAGGTTTTGCAGCATACCTTCGTGCTGCGTGCCCTGTCCCGGAAAGGTAAACACTATTTTCATCACTCCTCCCTGCGCCACGGATCCGCCACCAGGCGCGGTCCACGGCAGGTTTTCAGCAGCGTTTTGCCGTCGCGCAGCCACTCTGCCAGCGCAAAGCCACCCTCGGGGGTATCCACCTGCGTATCCGCCCGACACAGCGCCCGGCTAAGCTGAGACTGCCAGCCAGCAAACGCATCAGGGGAAACGGCGTGCGGGGCGCGGATCAGCAGATCAAGATCGCTGTCGGCATGAATAACCGGAATACCGGTCGCCAGCGCGTAGCCGGTGCTGCCGGCAATGCCCCACGTCCACGGCCACGCCTGCTGAGAAAGCTGCAGCGCCACCTGAACGGGTGGCTGGGTAACAAACGGCGAGCGCAGCAGATCGGCCGCAACGCTCAGGTCTTCCGGTGAAACCACGCGTAACACGTTTTCCGGCTTCACCCACCCGGCCGCCCGCTGGTCTCGGCGCAATCCGCGCACGCCAACGGGGATCCGGCCTTCACTGTCAACATCACGCCGCACCACCACCGGCAGGCCGGTATGCCAGGCCGCCTCCACCCAGGATTCGGTGATGCCTTCCAGCGCGTCGCGCGCGGTAAGCCAGATGAGGTCGTGCGGGCGTAATGTTGTGGTCATAATTACATTCCTGAAGTCAGCGAGATAAACAGCGGCAGCGACAGGATACACAGTACGGAGCTTAAGAGCAGCACGGCTTCAGCATCCGGCGACTGCACGCCAAAGCGGTTACCGAACACCACGCCGAAGAAGCCCGCGGAGAGCGCAATCATCAAGATAGCGGTGATCGCCACCGAGCCATGCAGGCCGAAGATCAGCACAATACCCCAGGCAATCGCTGGCTGAATCAGCAGCTTGGCGATGGTTGACGTAATCACCATGGTGTTGATCTGCAGCTTACGGGCAGAGAGGATCACCCCGGTCAGGAACAGCGCCGCAGCGGTCGCGGACAGCCCCAGCGGTTTAATCGCCGCAAGAATCAGCTCCGGCATTTTGATGCCGATGGCGGAGAGAATCACGCCCAACAGCGGGCCCAGCACGATCGGTTTTTTAATGGAGCGCCACATCAGCACCGGCAGCATGGAGAGCGTCGAGCCCGAGTTATTCCCCTCGGCGCGTGCTTTCTCACGCTCCAGAATCAGCAGGCAGAACGGGGTCATCAGCACCGAACCGCAGGCAATAGAGACCGCAACGGAAAGCGACGTGGACGAACCTTCACCCAGCACGCTGCCCAGAATCGGCAGGCCCAGCGCTGCGTAATTGGGTAAAGCTACCGTCAGGGTCAGCACGGCCGCGTCCTGCGGGGATTTCTTAAAGACTTTAGTGGCGAGGAAGTAGATGGCCGCATAGGTGATCCACATCGCCAGGGTGAGCACCAGGATCAGCGGCGACTGCGCCACGATGCCGGTCCACGGCGTTTGCACGGTGGCGCTAAACAGCGCGGCAGGCAGTGCAAAATCCATCACGAAGATATTGAGCAGGGACACATTTTTGTTATCGACCATCTTTGCCTTACCGGCCCAGAATCCCAGCAGCATGATGACGAAAATCGGTGCAAGAGCATGAACAATTACGTAAGTCATAAATCACCTGTAGTAAAAAAAGTTTTAGCACTGGTGCGATGTTTATTATTTTTCAGGATGCAGGCTCCCACGCGGGCGCAGCGGGCGCGCCCACGGGGTTTGCATCTCCGGCAGGTCTTTTTTTTACTTACCAGCTGGCTCGCATACGTTCGCGTACGAGCGCCGAGCTGCGGCGGTTGTCAGCACCCAGACGGTTTTTCAACGTGGTGTCCTGACGAGCGTCACTGATGGCCTGTTGCAGGGTGGTTTTCACCAGCGTCAGATCGTTATCGGAGGGGGCATCCGGGTTGCTGATATCCAGCAGGTTAGAGAGCAGCCCCAGCGTGGCGTAGTTGCCGATGTCGTATGCCATTGGCGGAATGGTCGCCGCCAGTTTTTCCAGCGCCTCGACGGTACGCAGCGTAATGCGCGCCGCAGACTCTTTGCCCATCGCGTGGATCAGCACGCCTTTGTCGTTAAAGGCGATCAGACGGTTGGCCTGATAGCCGTGCGCCAGGAACGCGCCGGACATCGCCTTGCCGACGATAAGCCCAATCACCGGGTGACCGGCCAGGCGGGCATTCGCATAGGCTGCCGCCGCACCGGCCAGCGCCTGATGAATACCAAACGCCTCTTCGCGACGGCCATAGGCCTGGCTTGGAACGTCGATCACTGCCACAATCGGGCGCTTCACGCCCTTATCGGCATCCGCCGCGACGGTTTCGCTGACCACTTTCGCCAGGGTCCAGCCCTCCAGCAGACCGACTTCCCCTTTCGCCGCGCGCGGGAAGTGGTTGTTGGCATCCGGCACCACGGCGACAAAGCGCACCGCCTCGCCGTTAAGCTCACCGTCTGCCGCCTGGACGGACGGGCATAGCCCCGCGATACGTTTGACATTCGGAGCGAGGGTTTCCAGCCAGAGCTCGCCACGGCTTTTTGAATTACTCATCATTTCACCTCCCGGGCAAAAAGCGCGTTAATCTGTTCGGCATCGGCCTGTTTGCGGGTGTCGAAATTCGTTAAACGGTTCAGGTAATCGTCGTAGTTGTCGGTGCGGTGTTCCGCGGGAACGCCTTTAGCAATCGCGTCGTTCATCGCCTGTTTCACCGCGTTGATACCGTCGCCGACGAGCGCATCCACCAGCCCGCTTTGATAGCGCACTTCGCCGCCGGTCATGCTCCAGATAAACGGACGATCGCGGGAGTTGTACTCCTCAATGCCCGCCTCCTGCTCGATAACCTGCGGGCCGTTAAGACCAAGACGCGCTTCGCGGGTCACAATCAGGTAGCTGCACAGCGCTGCCGCGATGGACATCCCGCCGAAGCAGCCCACGGTCCCGGCCACAATCCCCACCACCGGGGTGTAGCGGCGCAGGTCAACAATCGCGGCGTGGATATCGGCAATCGCCGCCAGGCCGAGGTTCGCTTCCTGCAGGCGCACGCCGCCGGTTTCGAGGCACAGCACCGCCTGCGTCGGAATGCCGTTGCGGTTATCTTCCGCCGCCAACTCCAGCGCCGCCGCCATTTTGGCACCGGACACTTCGCCCATGCTGCCGCCCTGGAACGCGCCTTCAATCGCCACGACGACGGCAGGCTTGCCGTTGATGGTGCCTTTCGCCACCACCATGCCGTCGTCCGCCTGCGGCACAATGCCCTGTGGCCCAAGCCACGGAGAAATAATGCCTTCAAACGGATCCAGCAGTTCGCGGTAGCTGCCCTCGTCGAGCAGAGCCTGCGCGCGCTGGCGCGCTTTCAGTTCGATAAAGCTGCTGTCATCACGCATGGCTCACCCCCTCAAAAACCTGTTCGATACGAATGCGCGCCACGCCCGGCGTCGCGCCGAAGTCGTGGATGGTCAGCTTCCCTGCGGGCAGGCTGCTGACGGTTTGCAGACGGTTGAACAGCGCCTCCCAGCGACCCCGGCTGTTGTCCACGGAGGTGGTGATATCAATGGTTAGCGTCTGGCCCGGTTCGGCGGTGAAGAGCACCTCCATATCCCCGGAACCAACTACCCCTGCCAGCGCCCTGCCGCTTAACGCGCGGCTGGCTGGCACGGTCAATGTGATTTTTTCCATAACATCCTCTTAATGCTTTGAATTTGGCGTTTCGATGCGGTCGAGAAACAGCGTGGCGGCAAGCAGGTCGGCAGCGCCGCCCGGTGAGGCGTTGAGCGCCAGCATCTGACGGTCTAACCTGGCCAGCGCCTGCTGGCCCGCAGGCGTTGCGCTGCCGCCGGTATTCAGCACCGCACGGGCACCGTCCTGCATGGCGTCAAGCCCTTCCATTCCGGCACGTGACAGCACGCAGGTGTCGGTGAGTGAGGTCATGATGGCCATCAGCGCGTCGAGCCTGGCGTGCGTTTCGCTGCTGCCGTTGAGACGGCTGAGGCGAAGCTGCGGCAGCGCGCGCTGCATGACGTGCGGGAACGCCTGCTGCGCCTCTTCACGCGCGCCCGGCACGCGGTAACGGTGCGTGGCGCGCAGCCCTTTGCTGAACACTTTCGGCGCCGCATCGTCCGGGAGTTTTGCCAGCTGCGCGGCGGTATTCGCGACGGCCTGCGCAGCTGCATCACCGCCCAGCATCGCCACTGCGCTCACCAGCAATCCCAGGGCCCAGATCGCGCCACGATGGGTGTTTACGCCCCCGGTTGCGGACATCATTTGCTGCTCGCCTTCGCGACCGAGTCGCCCGACGGTTTGCCGAAGTGCGATATCTGCCGGACGCTGCCAGCTTTGCTGCGCCAGCGCCTGAAACGTGGAGGTCAGGCTATGCGCGGAGCGCTCCATCAGCGCAAGCGATAAATCCTGGTGCGCGCCGTTCCCCCGACTGTCCACCAGACCGGGTTTCGGGCTTAAACGTGCTTCGTCAATCAGACACTGCGTGGCGGTTCGCGCCAGCCATTCGGCACCGCCTTCAACCTGAATCTGGGGCAGAAGTTTCATTACCAGCTCCGGAATTTCGCAGGTGGGTTATACAAACCGCCGGACCACTCAACGAGGTCAGACACGCTGCCTGCCGCCAGCAGAGAGCGGGTGGCGTCAGTGCGGCGAATCCCCATATCTTCCGGATAGACCACTTTGCCGCTCTGGCGCAGTTCCGCCACGCGTTTGGCGTCCACGCCCAGGCCGATGTCGGTGATCCCCGCGACGGCGGCAACCATGGCCCGACGCTCTTCCAGATCTTTCGCCCGGTAGAGGTAGGCAATCCCCTCTTCCGTCAGCACGTGCGTCACGTCATCGCCGTAAATCATCACCGGTGCCAGCGGCATGCCGGAGGCTTTCGCCACGTCGACGGCATCGAGTTTTTCCACGAAGGTTGGCTTCACGCCTGCCTGGAAGGTTTCGACCATCTGCACGACCAGCTTTTTACCGCGCTGCATCGGGTCCGGCTCGGTGATCATGTTCAGCCAGGCCGGCGTGGCGTGGCGGCGACCGTGCGGGTCATGGCCCATGTTTGGCGCACCGCCAAAGCCGGAAAGACGACCGCGGGTCACGGTTGAGGAGTTGGCATAGCCGTCTACCTGCAGCGTAGAGCCGATAAACATATCCACCGCGTACTGACCTGCCAGCTGGCAGAAGGCGCGGTTGGAACGCATAGAGCCGTCGGCCCCGGTAAAGAAGACGTCCGGACGAGCACGGATGTACTCTTCCATCCCCAGCTCGCCGCCGAAGCAGTGCACGCTCTCCACCCAACCGCTTTCGATGGCGGGGATCAGCGTCGGATGGGGGTTCAGCGTCCAGTGTTTACAGATTTTGCCCTTCAGGCCGAGCTGTTCGCCGTAGGTGGGCAACAGCAGTTCAATCGCCGCGGTGTTAAAGCCGATACCGTGGTTCAGGGACTGCACCTGGTGTTCCGCGTAGATGCCTTTGATGGCCATCATCGCCATCAGGATATGTTCCTGTTTAATGAGGCGTGGGTCGCGGGTGAACAGCGGTTCGATAAAGAACGGCTTGTCGGCAACCACGACGTAATCGATCCAGGAGCCCGGGATATCCACGCGCGGCAGCTCGCATTCGTCGTCTACCAGCTCGTTCACCTGCGCGATGACGATGCCGTCGTGGAACGCGGCGGCTTCCACCAGCGCCGGGGTATCTTCAGTGCTCGCCCCGGTATAGAGGTTGCCTTTGCGGTCGGCTTTAAAGCCGGCAATCAGCGCCACGTTGGGCGACAGGTCGACGTAGAGACGTGAGTAAAGTTCGATGTAGGTGTGAATTGCGCCGATTTCGAGCTGACCGTCTTCCAGCAGCTGGGAGATTCGCAGGCTCTGCGTCCCGGAGAAGGAGAAATCCAGCTTGCGGGCGATGCCTTTCTCGAAGATATCCAGATGCTCGCTACGGCCGACGCTCGGCATGATCATATGCAGGTCGTGGACAATTTGCGGGTTCACTTCGGCCAGCGAGCGGGAAAGGAAATCCGCCTGCTTCTGGTTGTTACCTTCCAGAACGACCTTGTCGCCAGGCGCGATTAATTTTTCCAGCATGGCGACAAGATCGCCGGTTGGCAGTACCTTGCCCTGCACCGGTACGGACGCCAGGCGACGCGCTTTTTCGCTGCGTCGCGTGTTCCATTGCCGGGTGGGTGTTTGCCCAGATAACATTATTAACCTCCTGATTCAGCTAATCATTTTGATTTGCTTAACGTTGAGTAAAGTGTGCGCTCTGGTGAGAAAGGCATCAATTAAGCGTAGAGTGGAATCATTAGCCTGAGAGTAATAATCAAGGTAAAGATTTGTGATCGGGATCAGTTCATGTTTCGGAAAACCAGGCTAAACGGGGTACAATTCGGAAAGTACCGTAAATTTCTGACAAGAATCAGCATCGCCCTTATGACCCAAATCATTCCATCAGACTTCGACATTGCGGCCGAAGACAGCACTGAGTTCGTGCCTATGCGCGGCGTGGCCAATCGCCATTTGCAGACCATGCTGCCGCGACTGATCCGCCGCAAGGTTCAGTTCACCCCACACTGGCAGCGGCTTGACCTGCCAGACGGTGATTTTCTGGATCTCGCCTGGAGCGAAGCGCCGGAACAGGCCCGCCATAAGCCGCGTCTGGTGGTCTTTCACGGCCTGGAAGGCAGCCTGCACAGCCCGTATGCGCATGGATTAATTGAGGCGGCAAAAGCGCGCGGCTGGCTCGGCGTGGTGATGCATTTTCGCGGCTGCAGCGGCGAACCGAATCGTCAGAAACGCATTTATCACTCGGGTGAAACCGAAGACGGAACGTGGTTTTTACACTGGCTGCGGGACAACTTTGGCACCGTGCCGACCGCCGCGGTGGGCTACTCGCTGGGCGGCAATATGCTGGCCTGCCTGCTGGCCAAAGAGGGTGAAAGCGTCCCGCTGGATGCCGCCGTCATTGTCTCAGCACCGTTTATGCTGGAGCAGTGCAGCTACCACATGGATAAAGGCTTTTCCCGCGTCTATCAGCGCTACCTGCTCAACCTGCTGAAGGCCAACGCGGCGCGTAAGCTGAAAGCCTACCCGGATACACTGCCGGTCAGCCTGCGCCAGCTGAAAAAGGTGCGCCGTATTCGCGAGTTCGACGACCTGATCACCGCGAAAATCCACGGCTTCGCCGATGCGATTGACTATTATCGTCAGTGCAGCGCCATGCCGCTGCTCAGTAAGATCACGCAGCCGACGCTGATCATCCATGCCAAAGATGACCCGTTTATGGATCATCACTCGATCCCCGCTCAGGAATTCCTGCCCGACAACGTTCACTATCAGTTGACCGAGCACGGCGGCCACGTCGGGTTTATCGGCGGTACGCTGCGCCGCCCGAAAATGTGGCTTGAGACGCGTATTCCTGACTGGCTAACCCCTTATCTGGACGGTGCAAAATGATTATTCCCTGGCAGGATCTGGCTCCCGAAACACTCGATAATCTGATTGAAAGTTTTGTATTACGCGAAGGCACCGATTATGGTGAACAGGAACGCTCGCTTGAGCAAAAGGTCAACGATGTTAAGCGCCAGCTGAAAAGCGGCGACGTGGTGCTGGTGTGGTCAGAACTGCATGAGACGGTCAATATCATGCCCCGCAACGCGTTTCACGGCTGATCTTCCACCCTTTTAAGTCAGGGAGTTGCTATGTCTGCCAGACATCCGGTTATTGCCGTTACGGGGTCGAGTGGTGCGGGAACCACCACCACCAGCCTCGCCTTTCGCAAGATTTTCGCCCAGCTGAATCTTCGTGCGGCGGAGGTCGAAGGCGACAGCTTTCACCGCTACACGCGTCCGGAGATGGATATGGCCATCCGTAAGGCGCGCGATCTGGGTAAACACATCAGCTATTTCGGCCCGGAAGCCAATGACTTCGGCCTGCTGGAACAAACCTTTATAGAGTACGGTCAGAGCGGCAAAGGGCAGTCCCGCAAGTATCTGCATACCTATGATGAAGCCGTTCCCTGGAATCAGGTACCGGGGACGTTCACCCCGTGGCAACCGCTGCCGGAACCCACCGACGTACTGTTTTACGAAGGATTGCACGGTGGCGTGGTCACCCCTCAACACGACGTGGCGCGCCACGTGGATCTGCTGGTCGGCGTGGTCCCTATCGTTAACCTGGAGTGGATCCAGAAGCTGACGCGCGACATGAGCGAGCGCGGCCATTCACGAGAGGCGGTGATGGACTCGGTGGTGCGCTCCATGGAAGATTACATCAACTTCCTGACGCCGCAGTTCTCCCGTACCCATATTAACTTCCAGCGGGTGCCGACGGTGGACACCTCCAACCCGTTTGCCGCCAAAAGCATCCCGTCTCTGGATGAGAGCTTTGTGGTGATCCATTTCCGCAATCTCGAAGGCATTGATTACCCCTGGCTACTGGCCATGCTGCAGGGCTCGTTTATTTCGCACATGAATACGTTAGTCGTGCCGGGCGGAAAAATGGGGCTGGCGATGGAGCTCATCATGACGCCGCTGGTGGAGCGACTGATGGAGGGGAAGCAGATTGCGTGAGTTGTTTTGCCCGGTGGCGCTGCGCTTACCGGGCCTACGGTCATGCTTTAGTAGGGCGGGTCAGCGAAGCGCCACCCGCCAAAAGATTAAGCCTCGATCACTTCATACGAATGCGTGATTTTTACCGCTTTCTCCAGCATTAACGCCACAGAGCAGTACTTCTCCGCAGACAGGTCCACCGCACGCGAGACCGCTGCGTCTTTCAACTCTTTACCGGTGACCACAAAGTGCAGATTAATATGGGTGAACAAGCGTGGCGCCTCTTCGCGACGTTCTGACGTGAGTTTAACCTCACAATCCGTCACGTCATGACGACCTTTTTGCAGAATCGACACCACGTCAATGGCGCTGCATCCCCCTGCCGCCATCAGCACCATTTCCATTGGGCTTGGCGCTTTATCGCCGGAGTTACCGTCCATCAAAATCTGGTGTCCTGACGCGGACTCGCCCAGGAACGTTAAACCTTCAACCCATTTCACGCGCGCTTGCATATTCTTAAACTCCAACGTTGCATTTTTGGTGACAGATTACGCGTGCGTTACATTTCTCGCAATGGAAGGCGACCTGCATCATGCTGAAGCGAGACACCAGGAGACACGCGGCGAAAGCTATGCTAAAACACTCTGGATGCTACAGTAATACATTGACGTTACACATGTATGCAGAGGACATCAAACTTTACTGGCTGCGAAACGTTACGGTAGCCGACTTCCCAGGGTATGGGTAAGAATTCGATTGCAACCCCAGAGTCCGGATGCATCTGATGACTCTGGTGACAGCTTATAACAGAGGATAACAGCGCATGGTGCTTGGCAAACCGCAAACAGACCCGACTCTCGAATGGTTCTTGTCTCATTGCCACATTCATAAGTACCCATCAAAGAGCACGCTGATTCACCAGGGTGAAAAAGCGGAAACGTTGTATTACATCGTTAAAGGCTCGGTGGCAGTGCTGATCAAAGATGAAGAAGGGAAAGAGATGATCCTTTCTTATCTGAACCAGGGCGATTTCATCGGTGAACTGGGCCTGTTTGAAGAGGGCCAGGAACGTAGCGCCTGGGTTCGTGCAAAGACAGCATGTGAAGTGGCTGAAATTTCTTACAAGAAGTTCCGTCAGCTGATTCAGGTTAACCCTGACATCCTGATGCGTCTTTCTTCCCAGATGGCGCGCCGTCTGCAGGTCACCTCAGAGAAAGTGGGCAACCTCGCCTTCCTGGACGTGACTGGCCGTATCGCACAGACCCTGCTGAACCTGGCGAAACAGCCAGACGCCATGACCCACCCGGACGGCATGCAAATTAAAATTACCCGTCAGGAAATTGGTCAGATCGTCGGTTGCTCCCGTGAAACAGTGGGCCGTATCCTGAAAATGCTGGAAGATCAAAACCTGATCTCTGCCCACGGTAAAACCATCGTGGTTTACGGAACGCGTTAATTCCGCTTAAACGGCGTGCCATCGCAAGGTGTCACGCCGTTTTTGTCTCTACTCTCCATGTGGCGCAGGCTGATCTATCACCCGGAAGTTAACTACGCACTGCGACAAACGCTGGTGTTGTGTCTTCCCGTGGCCATAGGCCTGATCCTCGGACATCTTCAGCAAGGTCTGCTGTTTTCCCTCGTGCCTGCCTGCTGCAACATCGCCGGTCTGGACACGCCGCATAAGCGCTTTTTCAAACGCCTGATTATCGGCGGCTGCCTGTTTGCGGGCTGTAGCCTCGCCGTACAGCTGTTACTGGCTCGTGATATCCCGCTGCCGCTGATCCTGACCGTGCTGGCGATGACCCTCGGCGTCACGGCGGAAATCAGTTCGCTGCACGCCCGCCTGCTTCCCGCGTCGCTGATTGCGGCCATCTTCACGCTGAGCCTCGCCGGGAATATGCCGGTGTGGGAGCCGCTGCTGATCTACGCCCTGGGGACATTATGGTACGGCCTGTTTAACTGGTTCTGGTTCTGGCTGTGGCGGGAGCAGCCGCTGCGTGAATCCCTGAGCCTGCTCTATGTGCAGCTTGCGGATTACTGCGAAGCCAAATACACCCTGCTGACCCAGCATACCGATCCGGAAAAATCCTTACCGCCCCTGCTGACGCGCCAGCAGAAGGTGGTGGATCTGATAAGCCAGTGCTATCAGCAGCTGCATATGCTCGCCGCCAACAAGAACCACGAGTACAAACGGCTGCTGCGCACCTTCCAGGTCGGGCTGGATCTGCAGGAGCATATCTCCGTGAGCCTGCACCACCCGCAGGAGGTGCAAAAGCTGGTCGAGCGCAGCCACGCCGAAGCGGTGATCCGCTGGAACGCGCAGACGGTGTCCGCACGCCTGCGCGTTCTGGCCGATGATATTCTCTATCACCGCTACCCGACGCGCTTTAACATGGACAAACAGCTGGGCGCGCTGGAGAAAATCGCTCGTCAGCATCCGGATAACCCCGTCGGCCAGTTTGCCGCCTGGCACTTCAGCCGTATCGCCCGCGTGTTGCGCACGCAGCGCCCGCTTTATCCCCGCGACCTGATGGCGGATAAGCAGAAACGGCTGCCGCTATTGCCCGCGCTCAAAAGCTATCTTTCTCTTAAATCGTCCGCCCTGCGCAACGCCGCACGAATTAGCGTGATGCTCAGTACCGCCAGCCTGATGGGCATGGCGCTGCATCTGCCGAAACCCTACTGGATATTAATGACCGTGCTGTTTGTCACTCAGAACGGCTACGGCGCCACGCGGGTGCGTATTCTGCATCGGGCGGGCGGCACCATGGCCGGGCTGATCATCGCGGGCGTGACGCTGCACTTCCACGTGCCGGAAGGCTATACCCTGGCAGGCATGCTGGCGATCACGCTGGTAAGCTACCTGATTATCCGCAAAAACTACGGCTGGGCGATGGTGGGCTTTACGGTGACGGCGGTATATACCCTGCAGCTGCTCACGCTCAATGGCGAACAGTTTATTGTCGCCAGGCTGATTGATACCCTGATCGGCTGCCTGATTGCTTTTGGCGGCATGGTCTGGCTGTGGCCGCAGTGGCAAAGTGGACTGCTGCGCCAGAACGCCCACGACGCGCTGGAAGCCGACCAGCAGGCCATTCGCCTGATCCTGAGCGACGACCCGCAGCCGTCGCCGCTGGCTTATCAGCGCATGAAGGTCAACCAGGCGCACAACGCCCTGTTCAACTCACTCAACCAGGCAATGCAGGAGCCGGGCTTTAATTCGCACTATCTGGCAGACATGAAGCTGTGGGTGACGCACAGCCAGTTTATCGTCGAGCACATTAACGCCATGACCACGCTGGCGCGCGAGCACACGATGCTGACGCCGGATCTGGCGCAGCGCTATTTGCAGTCGTGTGAAATTGCGTTGCAGCGGTGTCAGCAGCGTCTGGAATATGACTCGCCGGGTGAGTCGGGAGATTCGAACATTCTGGAAGCGCCGGAAACGTTAACCCACGGGCCAATGAGCACCCTGGAGCAGCATTTGCAGCGCGTACTGGGGCATCTGAACACCATGCACACCATTTCGTCGGTGGCATGGCGTCAGCGTCCGCATCACGGGATTTGGCTAACCCGCAGGTTGAAGCGGACGGCGTATTAACCTTTTACGATCTTCGCGACCGCGGCGGCAAACCGGGTTAACCCGTCTTCAATGTCTTTGTCTTCCACCACCAGCGACGGTGCAAAGCGCATCACGTCCGGCCCGGCGTTGAGCACCATCACCCCTTCGCGAGCGGCGGCGTGCAGGAAGTCGCGCGCGCGGCCCTTATACTGCGGCTTCAGCTCGGCACCAATCAATAACCCCATACCGCGGATCTCGCTGAACACATCGTACTGCTCGTCAATCTTTTGCAGGTGTTTTACGAACAGCTCGCGCTTCGCGCTGACGCCGTTCAACACCTCTGGCGTGTTGATGATGTCGAACGCGGCACCCGCCACGGCGCTCGCCAGCGGGTTACCGCCGTAGGTAGAACCGTGAGAGCCAACGTGGAACGCGGAGGCGATCTCCTGCGTCGTCAGTACCGCACTCACCGGGAAACCGCCGCCGAGCGCTTTAGCACTGGTCAGAATATCCGGCGTCACGCCGTAGTGCATATACGCGAACAGATCGCCGGTACGTCCCATTCCGCACTGCACTTCATCAAAGACCAGCAGCGCCTGATGTTCGTCGCACAGTTCGCGCAGCCCTTTCAGGAATTCCGGGGTTGCCGCCGTCACGCCGCCTTCACCCTGGATCGGCTCAACGACTACCGCGCAGGTATGGTCGTCCATCACCGCTTTCACCGCGTGCAGATCGTTAAACGGCACGTGGACGATATCAGCCGGTTTCGGGCCAAACCCGTCGGAATACTTCGGCTGGCCGCCAACGGAGACGGTAAAGAAGGAGCGTCCGTGGAAGGCATTGTGGAAGGCGATGATTTTGGTTTTGTACGGGCTGTGACGCGTTGTCGCGTAGTAGCGCGCCAGCTTAAAGGCGGTTTCGTTGGCTTCGGTGCCGGAGTTCATAAACAGCACGCGCTCGGCGAAGGTGGCATCGATGATCTTACGTCCCAGGCGCAGCGCCGGTTCGTTGGTGAACACGTTGCTGGTGTGCCACAGGGTTTCGCCCTGGGTTTTTAGCGCCTCCACCAGCGCGGGATGGCAATGACCCAGCGCCGTGACCGCAATACCGCCCGCGAAATCCACATACTCTTTACCCTGCTGATCCCAGACGCGGCTGCCCTTTCCCTTCACCGGGATAAACTCAGCCGGTGCATAAATCGGCAGGATCACTTCATCAAATGTCGCGCGGGTAATTGCTGGTTGTTCAGTTGCCATGTCATGCCCATCCATTTTATGTCACATTGATTGTGAAAATATAATCACAAAATATGCATAAAAAATCACAACAAGGCAACAGTTATTCAGCGATGGAGGAAATTTGCCAGCAGCGCATGGCCCTGCTCGCTGAGGATGCTTTCCGGATGAAACTGCACGCCTTCGAGGTCCCATTCACGGTGACGAATCCCCATGATCTCCTGCGTATCGCTCCAGGCCGTCACCTCAAAGCAGTCGGGCAGCGTCGACGGGTCAATTACCAGGGAATGGTAGCGCGTCACGGTTAACGGATTATTGAGCCCCGTGAACACTCCGGTGCCCGTGTGGGTGACCGGCGAAGTTTTACCGTGCATCACTTTGGCGGCGCGCACGATGGTGGCACCAAACGCCTGGGCAATCGCCTGATGGCCCAGACAGACGCCCAGGATCGGCAGCCTGCCGGCATAGTGCTGGATCACATCCAGAGAAATACCCGACTCCGAGGGCGTACACGGCCCCGGAGAAATCACGATTTTCTGTGGAGCCAGCGTCTCGATATCGGCGAGATCGATCTCGTCGTTGCGACGAACAACCACCTCGGCACCCAGTTCGCAAAAATACTGGTAAAGGTTCCAGGTGAAGGAATCGTAGTTATCAATCAGCAGAATCATGGCGGCTCCCGAAAAAAATGCCGCCCTATTCTACTCAGATTCCCGCGCTTCGCTCACTACTTTGGCAAAGATAGCGTTTAGCGTGGATAAATCACCCGTTGCGCCGCTGCGGTTAGCCGCCACCCACTGCTCGGGATCGATATCGCGCCAGTCCAGCGCGTAGCCTGCATGGAGCGCCAATTGCTCGAAGAACACGCGTTGGGCAATACCGTTGCCGCGCATGAAGGGATGCAGCATGTTGATTTCGCAGTAATAGTGGCTAACCCGGTCAACAAACGCCGCTTTCTCAAGACCCACAAGATATTTTTCGCTTTCCAGCGCCGCCATCAGCTCGTTACCCATCTTTTCGATGTATTCGAAATGGCAGAACGGAATATCACCTTTAAAAATATCGTCGGTACGGAGTTCGCCTGCCCGCTTCATCTCGCTGCGGTACAGATGACGATGAATAAGGCACAGATGGGGCAACCCAGGCGCGGAAGGCCCAAGCTCCAGCGTCTCAATGTGGGGTTCCGAGGGACCATTACCTTTTTCAAGGAGACAACTGGCCTGTAAATTGACGTTACGCTGCTGTTCCCAGAGACGGGATTTTTGCTTGTCGGTGAGTTTTTTCACTTAACGCCTCCCTGAATAGTCCGTTTGCCACAAGTATAAGCAGCAAAACGCGCTTTCGCAGGGAGGGCGACATCACGCGGGCAGGAGAGCCCGCGTTCAGAAGAATTACGGCAGAACTTTTGCGGAGAGGATAACCACCGGTTTTGACGGCACATTCTGATACGGACCGACGTCGTGAGTAGGCACCTGAGAAATCTTGTCAGCCACGTCCATCCCTTTCACGATTTTACCGAACACCGCATAGCCGAAGTCACGCTGACCGTGGTCGAGGAAGGCGTTATCCGCCACGTTGAGGAAGAACTGGCTGGTCGCGCTATCTTTGTCTGCGGTACGCGCCATGGAGATGGTGCCGCGCTTGTTCAGCAGGCCGTTGTCCGCTTCGTTTTTAATAGGCGGGTTCGGCTGCTTCTGCTGCATCTGCTCGTTGAAGCCGCCGCCCTGCACCATAAAGCCTGGGATCACGCGGTGGAAAGTGGTGTTGTTATAGAAACCACTGTTCACGTAGTCGAGGAAGTTTTTCACAGAAACCGGAGCTTTCTGGCTATTCAGTTCCAGCTCAATGTTCCCGGCGGAGGTGGTCAGCAGAACGTGAGGGTCCCCTTTGGCTGCCAGCGCAGCAGGGGAAACGGCAGAAAGAGCAAACACAGCTGCGACAGCCGCCAGTGTTGATTTGAGCATGAGAATTCCTTAACAAAGCGCAGTATAAAAAGCGAATGGCTTGATTCTAAAGAGCAGTATGAACGGAGACCAGCCTTTTACCTAATTTTACGAAATTGAAACAGTTGTAACCACGCAAACGGTTGGCTTTAGCGCCATTTTGTGTGATCAGGATCACACAAAAACATGCAATGAAGTTCTAATTTCTCTTAAAAGATATGAATAGATCACTTTAATGTCTAAAATCTGCCCGCTCTCAGCGCCCCCTGGGCGCTTTTCTTTTTCTGAACAGGCCAGACATGACTAACAGCAATCGCATCAAGCTCACATGGATCAGCTTCTTCTCCTACGCCCTGACCGGCGCGTTGGTGATCGTCACCGGGATGGTGATGGGAAATATCGCAGACTACTTCCAGCTGCCCGTTTCCAGCATGAGTAATACCTTCACCTTCCTCAACGCAGGGATCCTGATCTCTATTTTCCTGAATGCCTGGCTGATGGAAATCGTGCCGCTGAAAACCCAGCTGCGTTTTGGCTTTGTGCTAATGGTCGCCGCCGTGGCGGGCCTGATGCTGAGCCACAGCATCGCCCTGTTCTCCGCCGCCATGTTCGTGCTTGGTCTGGTCAGCGGGATCACCATGTCGATCGGTACGTTCCTGATTACCCATATGTATGAAGGCCGCCAGCGCGGCGCGCGCCTGCTGTTTACCGACTCCTTCTTCAGCATGGCCGGAATGATTTTCCCGATGGTCGCGGCCGTTCTGCTGGCGCGCAGCATTGAGTGGTACTGGGTCTATGCCTGCATTGGGTTGGTCTACGTTGCCATCTTCATTCTGACCTTCGGCTGCGAGTTCCCGGTGCTGGGCAAGAAAGCGCAAACCACCGCAGAACCCGTCGCGAAAGAGAAGTGGGGCATCGGCGTGCTGTTCCTCTCCATCGCCGCCCTGTGCTATATCCTGGGACAGCTGGGCTTTATCTCCTGGGTACCGGAATACGCCAAAGGTCTGGGCATGAGCCTGAACGATGCGGGTAAACTGGTGAGCGATTTCTGGATGTCTTACATGTTCGGCATGTGGGCGTTTAGCTTCATCCTGCGCTTCTTCGACCTGCAGCGCATTCTGACCGTGCTGGCAGGCCTGGCGACCGTGCTGATGTACCTGTTCATCAACGGCTCCCCGGAACATATGCCGTGGTTCATTCTGACCCTGGGCTTTTTCTCCAGCGCCATTTATACCTCGATCATCACCCTGGGCTCCCTGCAGACCAAAGTGGCCTCGCCGAAGCTGGTTAACTTCGTTCTGACCTGCGGCACCATCGGCACCATGCTGACCTTCGTGGTGACGGGCCCGATCGTTGCCCACAGCGGCCCGCTGGCCGCGCTGCATACCGCGAACGGTCTGTACGCCGTGGTGTTCATCATGTGCTTCATCCTGGGCTTTGTGACCCGCCACCGCCAGCACAACGCGGCAGCGGCATCGCACTAAACCCTGCGCCCCTTTGCATTAGGCAGAGGGGCTGTTTCTGGCGAAACTTACCTCTTCTCCTCCGGTATCCATCTGGATCCAGGTCTGCGCCAGCTGCGTGGTGGCAATGATCCGTCCCTGACGAATCGACCAGCGCACCGGCACCTGGCAGCGCACCGCTTCAAACCCGCTCTCCGCAGGCAGAATAATCAGGTTTGCCGGGTTTCCCGTTTCAATGCCGTAATCGCTCAGGCCAAAGGTCCGGGCGCTGTTGTGGGTGATGAGATTCAGGCCGCTGTCGATTTGCGGATAGCCCATCATCTGACAGACGTGCAGCCCCATATGCAGCACCTGCAGCATGTTGCCGGTACCGAGCGGGTACCACGGGTCGAAGACGTCGTCGTGACCAAAGCAGACGTTAATGCCCGCCTCCTGTAGTTCTTTCACCCGGGTGATACCGCGACGCTTCGGATAATCATCAAAGCGCCCCTGCAGGTGGATGTTGACCAGCGGGTTAGCGACGAAGTTAATCCCCGACATTTTCAGCAGGCGGAAGAGCCGCGAGGTGTAAGCGCCGTTGTAGGAGTGCATGGCGGTGGTGTGGCTGGCCGTCACGCGCGGCCCAATACCGGCCTCATACGCCAGCGCGGCCACCGTCTCGACAAACCGCGACTGTTCGTCGTCGATTTCGTCGCAGTGAATATCCAGCGGACGGTCATACTTCTTCGCCAGCTCAAACGCGATATGCAGCGACTGGACGCCATACTCGCGGGTGAACTCGAAGTGTGGGATCGCCCCCACCACGTCGGCCCCCAGCTTTAACGCCTCTTCCAGCAGCGCCGCGCCGTTCGGGTAAGAGAGAATACCTTCCTGCGGAAACGCGACAATTTGCAGCGTTACCCACGGCGCCACCTCCTGCTTCACCTCCAGCATCGCCTTCAGGGCGGTGAGCGTCGGGTCGGAGACATCCACATGGGTGCGAACAAACTGGATGCCGTTGGCAATTTGCCACTTCAGCGTTTTCCAGGCGCGCGCTTTCACATCCTCATGACTGAGCAACGCCTTGCGCTCGGCCCAGCGCTCGATGCCTTCGAACAGCGTGCCGGACTGGTTCCAGTTCGGCTCACCCGCCGTCTGGGTGGTATCGAGGTGAATATGCGGCTCAATAAACGGCGGGATCGCCAGCCCACCGCGCGCGTTTAAGACTTCGTAGCTTTCGGCATGGGTGTCGTCCATCGGGGTGATGTCACCAAATCGCCCGTTCTCAATGGCGAGCTGCCACAGCCCTTCCCGACCTGGTAAACGAACATTCTGAACAAGCCATAACGGTGCTGTAGACATACCTTTCCCCTAAAAAACGCCGCTGATATTCAGGCGTATTGATTCTGGCAAAACCGCCCCTGAGTTGTACACAAATTCAACGAACACGAAAAGCCTTCGATTTCCACTACTTATAAAAATCCTGACAAATCAGTCATATACCACCTAAGGAGTAGGCGAAGACGTATTTGATTTGCATCAATAAGCGCCTCTGCTGAATCGTTAAGGTAGGCAATAATAGAAAAGAAATCGAGGCAATAATGAGCAAAGTCAGACTCGCTATCATCGGTAACGGCATGGTCGGCCACCGCTTTATCGAGGATCTTCTCGATAAGGCCGATGCTGAGCAGTTCGATATTACCGTGTTCTGTGAAGAACCCCGCAAGGCGTACGACCGTGTGCACCTGTCTTCCTACTTCTCCCATCATACCGCCGAAGAGCTCTCTCTGGTGCGCGAAGGTTTCTACGAGAAGCATGGCGTAAAAGTGCTGGTGGGCGAACGCGCTATCACCATCAACCGTCAGGAAAAAGTGATCCACTCCAGCGCCGGGCGTACGGTTTTTTACGACAAGCTGATCATGGCGACGGGCTCCTATCCGTGGATCCCGCCAATTAAAGGCTCGGAAACGCAGGATTGCTTCGTGTACCGTACCATTGAAGATCTCAACGCCATCGAATCCTGCGCGCGCCGCTGCAAACGCGGTGCGGTGGTCGGCGGCGGCCTGCTGGGCCTGGAAGCGGCTGGCGCGCTGAAAAACCTCGGCGTTGAAACCCACGTCATCGAATTTGCCCCGATGCTGATGGCCGAACAGCTGGACCACATGGGCGGTGACCAGCTGCGTCGTAAAATCGAGAGCATGGGCGTGAAGGTTCACACCAGCAAGAACACCAAAGAGATTGTCCAGGAAGGCACCGAAGCACGCAAAACCATGCGCTTTGCCGACGGCAGCGAGCTGGAAGTGGACTTCATCGTCTTCTCCACCGGTATTCGTCCGCGCGACAAGCTGGCGACCCAGTGCGGGCTGGCCGTGGCGCAGCGCGGCGGGATCATGATTAACGACACCTGCCAGACCTCCGATCCGGATATCTACGCTATCGGCGAATGCGCCAGCTGGAACAACCGCGTATACGGTCTGGTGGCGCCGGGCTACAAAATGGCGCAGGTCGCCGTGGACCATATCCTCGGCAGCGAAAACGCGTTTACTGGCGCAGACATGAGCGCCAAGCTGAAGCTGCTGGGCGTGGACGTAGGCGGTATTGGCGATGCGCACGGCCGCACCCCGAATTCCCGCAGCTATGTCTATCTGGACGAAAGCAAAGAGGTCTACAAACGACTCATCGTCAGCCAGGACAACAAAACCCTGCTCGGCGCGGTGCTGGTGGGCGACACCAGCGACTTCGGTAATCTGCTCCAGCTGGTGCTCAACGCCATCGAACTGCCGGAAAACCCGGACGCGCTAATCCTCCCGGCGCACGCCTCCAGCGGCAAGCCGTCTATCGGCGTAGATAAACTGCCGGACAGCGCGCAGATTTGCTCCTGCTTCGACGTCACCAAAGGCATGCTGATCTCTGCCATCAACAAAGGCTGCCACACCGTTGCGGCGCTAAAAGCGGAAACCAAAGCCGGTACCGGCTGCGGCGGCTGTATTCCGCTGGTCACTCAGGTGCTGAACGCCGAACTGGCGAAACAGGGCATCGAAGTGAACAACAACTTGTGCGAGCACTTCTCGTATTCACGCCAGGAGCTGTACCACCTGATCCGCGTGGAAGGCATTAAGTCCTTCGACGAGCTGCTGGCGAAGCACGGCCAGGGCTACGGCTGTGAAGTGTGTAAACCGACCGTCGGCTCCCTGCTGGCCTCCTGCTGGAACGAGTACGTACTCCAGCCCGAGCATACGCCGCTGCAGGATACCAACGACAACTTCCTGGCCAACATCCAGAAAGACGGCACCTACTCCGTGATTCCACGCTCGGCCGGTGGTGAAATTACGCCGGAAGGGCTGGTCGCGGTGGGCCGTATCGCACGTGAATTTAACCTTTACACCAAAATTACCGGCTCCCAGCGTATCGGCCTGTTCGGCGCGCAGAAGGACGATCTGCCGGAAATCTGGCGTCAGCTGATTGAAGCGGGCTTCGAAACCGGCCACGCGTACGCCAAAGCGCTGCGCATGGCGAAAACCTGCGTGGGCAGCACCTGGTGTCGCTACGGCGTCGGCGACAGCGTGGGCTTCGGCGTGGAGCTGGAAAACCGCTACAAAGGCATCCGTACCCCGCACAAAATGAAGTTTGGCGTCTCCGGCTGCACCCGCGAATGTGCGGAAGCGCAGGGTAAAGACGTGGGGATTATTGCCACCGAGAAAGGCTGGAACCTGTATGTGTGCGGCAACGGCGGGATGAAACCGCGCCATGCGGACCTGCTGGCGGCAGATCTCGATCGTGACAAGCTGATTCAGTATCTCGATCGCTTCATGATGTTCTACATCCGTACCGCCGATAAGCTGACCCGTACCGCCTCCTGGCTCGATAACCTTGAGGGCGGCATCGATTACCTGAAATCGGTCATCATCGACGACAAGCTGGGCCTGAACGAACATCTGGAAGCGGAGATGGCGCGCCTGCGCGAGGCGGTGATCTGCGAATGGACGGAAACCGTCAACACCCCGGCGGCGCAGACGCGCTTCAAACACTTTATCAACAGCACCCAGCGCGACCCGAACGTACAGGTTGTGCCGGAGCGCGAACAGCATCGTCCGGCGACACCGTATGAACGTATTCCGGTCACGCTGGTGGAGGAAAACGCATGAGCCAGTGGGTAAACATCTGCAATATTAACGACATTCTCCCCGCCACCGGCGTCTGTGCGCTGCTGGGCAGCGAGCAGGTGGCGATTTTCCGCCCTCGCCACGATGAACAGGTTTTTGCCATCAGCAATATCGACCCGTTCTTTGAGGCCAGCGTGCTCTCCCGCGGCCTGATTGCCGAGCACCAGGGTGAACTGTGGGTCGCCAGCCCGTTGAAAAAGCAGCGTTTCCGCTTAACCGACGGACTCTGCATGGAAGATGAAAGCTTCTCGGTCAAACACTACGACGTCCGCGTGAAGGACGGCGAGGTGCAGCTGAAAGCGTAACCCCTCGCCTTTTCAATAGGAAAGGCTTATGACCCCTTATGGGTAACGGCAGGAAAAACCGTATGTTCTGTACGATTCCTGCTGTTATCCTGACGTCAATTCTTCCCCCGCCATGAATGCTGTGAGGTAACGTCGTGGATCACCTGCCGATTTTTTGTCAATTACGCAACCGCGACTGCCTGCTCGTGGGCGGCGGCGACGTGGCCGAGCGCAAAGCGCGCCTGCTGTTAGAGGCTGGCGCCCGCCTGACCGTGAATGCCCTGTCCTTCGCCCCCCAGTTTGAGGTTTGGGCTCAGGAAGGGATGCTCACGCTGGAACAGGGCGCGTTTAATGAATCCCTGCTGGATACCTGCTGGCTGACCATTGCCGCGACGGATAACGATGAAGTGAACCAGCGCGTGAGCGATGCCTGCGAAGCGCGCCGTATCTTCTGCAACGTGGTGGATGCGCCGAAAGAGGCCAGCTTTATCATGCCGTCGATTATCGACCGCTCGCCGCTGATGATCGCAGTGTCGTCCGGGGGACGTTCGCCGGTTCTCGCGCGTCTGCTGCGGGAAAAACTGGAAGCCCTGTTGCCCCAGCATCTTGGTCAGATTGCGCATTATGCCGGGCAACTCCGCTCCCGCGTGAAGCAAACCTTCTCGACAGTGGGCGAGCGCCGTCGCTTCTGGGAAAAATTCTTTGTGAACGACAGGCTGGCGCAGTCGCTGGCGAATCAGGACGTGAAGGCGGTTGAAGAGACAACGACGCAGTTACTCTCCGAACCCCTGGATCATCGAGGCGAAGTGGTGCTGGTGGGCGCAGGTCCCGGCGATGCGGGTCTGCTGACGTTAAAAGGACTACAGCAGATCCAGCAGGCGGATATCGTGGTGTACGACCGTCTGGTTTCTGATGACATCATGAATCTGGTCCGTCGCGACGCCGACCGCGTCTTCGTTGGCAAACGGGCGGGCTACCACTGCGTGCCGCAGGAGGAGATTAACCAGATCCTGCTGCGCGAGGCGCAGAAAGGTAAGCGCGTGGTGCGCCTTAAGGGCGGCGATCCGTTTATCTTTGGTCGCGGCGGCGAGGAGCTGGAAACCCTGTGCGACGCGGGCATTCCGTTCTCCGTAGTGCCGGGCATTACGGCAGCATCCGGCTGCTCAGCGTACTCTGGCATTCCGCTGACCCACCGGGATTACGCCCAGAGCGTGCGCCTGGTGACGGGCCACCTGAAGACCGGCAGCGAGCTGGACTGGCATAATCTGGCCGCCGAAAAGCAGACGCTGGTGTTCTACATGGGGCTGAACCAGGCCGCCACGATCCAGGCGAAGCTGCTGGAGCACGGCATGAAGGCAGATATGCCGGTCGCGCTGGTGGAAAACGGTACGTCCATCAAGCAGCGCGTGGTGGATGGCGTGCTGACGCAGTTAGGCGAGCTGGCGCAGCAGGTCGAAAGCCCGGCGCTGATTGTGGTGGGCCGCGTGGTTGAACTGCGCGACAGGCTGAACTGGTTCTCGAATCACTAACGCATATTCTTCCTTTCCGGAGTAGTCCTTAAGCGGACTACTCCCCTCTTACCGCTGTCGATAACATACCGCCCCGAAGTGGAACTTTTCCCTTTATTCCATTGAGTTACATCCAATTTTCGTTTTTAAGACAAGGAATGCGTATGTTCAAACTGGCAAAAGCCGCCGTTCTGGTTGGCCTGTTATCGACGCTGACTGCCTGCACCGGTCACGTACAGAACACCAAAAATAACTGCAGCTACGATTATCTGCTGCACCCGGCGATCTCCATTTCGAAGATCATCGGTGGTTGCGGCCCGGCGGCGCAGCAGTAAACGTTTTACAGGCGTAAAAAAACCGGGATGTCCCGGTTTTTTAGTTTTGGAGAGTGTGTTTTTTGTCGGGTGGCGGCTTTGCCTTACCCGACCTACACGATCCTGTAGGCCGGGTAAGCGTTAGCGCCACCCGGCAAGCAGACTCAAGGCTTCGCAACAAACCCAATCGCGTTGTATACCGCTTTCAGGGTTTCGGACGCGCGCGCGCTGGCTTTTTCCGCGCCCTCTTTCATCACCTTCTGCAGGAAGGCTTCGTCATTGCGATAGCGGTTATAGCGCTCCTGAAGCTCGGTCAGCATGCCGGAAACGGCGTCTGCCACTTCACCTTTCAGGTGGCCGTACATCTTGCCTTCGAAGTGCTGTTCCAGCTCAGGAATGCTCTGGCCGGTCACGCCGGAGAGGATATCCAGCAGGTTGGAGACGCCCGCTTTGTTCTGCACGTCGTAGCGCACAACAGGCGGCTCGTCGGAGTCGGTGACCGCGCGCTTGAGCTTTTTGACGACGGATTTCGGATCTTCCAGCAGGCCGATAACGTTGTTGCGGTTATCGTCAGACTTGGACATCTTTTTGGTCGGTTCCAGCAGCGACATCACGCGCGCGCCGGACTTCGGAATAAATGGCTCAGGCACTTTAAACACATCGCCGTAGATCGCGTTAAAGCGCTGGGCGATATCGCGGCTCAGCTCAAGATGCTGCTTCTGGTCTTCACCCACCGGGACCTGGTTTGTCTGGTACAGCAGGATGTCCGCCGCCATCAGCACCGGATAGTCAAACAGACCGGCGTTGATGTTTTCAGAGTAGCGCGCGGATTTATCCTTGAACTGGGTCATGCGGCTCAGCTCGCCGAAATAGGTGTAGCAGTTCAGCGCCCAGCCCAGCTGCGCGTGCTCCGGCACGTGAGACTGAACGAAGATGGTGCTTTTCTCAGGATCGATGCCGCAGGCCAGGTACAGCGCCAGCGTATCGAGAGTGGCTTTGCGCAGCTTCTCAGGATCCTGACGCGCGGTAATCGCATGGAGATCGACGATGCAGTAGATGCAATGGTAGTCATCCTGCATGCTGACCCACTGACGTAACGCACCCATGTAGTTACCAATGGTCAATTCACCTGAAGGCTGTGCGCCACTAAAAACGATGGGCTTAGTCATTATTCAATTCCTGATGTTCACTGTGCGAAAGCCCGAGTGCGGGCAACAAATCTTTGAAGTGGTCGAAGACCACATCCGGCTCACTTAGCGTGATGGCTTCACCGTAGTTGTAGCCATAGTTTAATCCGACGGAAGGACATCCTGCCGCTCGGGCAGCCAGAATATCATTGCGCGAATCCCCGACAAAGAGCAGCTCCGCGGGCGTTAAGGATAATTTTCCTGCCACCAGCAGCAGCGGTTCCGGATGCGGCTTTTTGTTCTGCACGTCATCGCCGCCCACAATCACGGAGAAATACTTCGCGATATCGAGCGCTTCCAGCAGAGGCGCAACGAACGGGGTTGGCTTGTTGGTCACCAGCCCCAGCGGGATGCCTTTCGCGTGCAGCGCACTCAGCGTTTCCTGAACGTCCGGGAACAGGAAGCTGCCCTCCTCGACGGTCTCTTCATAGAAACGATCGAACAGTTTGCGCAGAATACGCAGCTGCTCTTCCTGCGGAATGTCCGCGTGATCGACGCTCGGTTTACCCTGCGCGGAACGCTGTGACGCACGCTCCTGACGTGCCCACGTCAACGCGCGCTCCATCAGAACATCGGCGCCGTTGCCAATCCACGTGACGACACGCTCTTCACCCGCAACGGGGAGTTCAAGTGCATACAGCGCCTGGTCAACGGCGCTCGTTAAACCCGGCGCGCTGTCAACCAGCGTGCCGTCGAGGTCGAATGCCACACCCCGAATAGCCTGTAATTTATCCATGACTTACCTTCGCCAGCTCGCGGCGCATTTCATCAATGACTTTTTTGTAATCCGGTTGGTCGAAAATGGCTGAACCGGCAACAAACATATCCGCGCCCGCTGCCGCAATTTCACCAATGTTATTCACTTTCACACCGCCGTCCACTTCCAGACGAATATCGTAGCCTGACTCGTCAATACGACGGCGAACTTCACGCAGCTTATCCAGCGTGTGGGGGATAAACGACTGGCCGCCAAAGCCCGGGTTAACGGACATCAGCAGGATCACGTCCAGCTTGTCCATGACATAGTCGAGATAGCTCAGCGGCGTGGCCGGGTTAAACACCAGACCTGCTTTACAGCCGTTCTCTTTGATCAGCTGCAGCGTGCGGTCGACGTGTTCAGAGGCTTCCGGATGGAAAGTGATGATGCTGGCACCCGCCGCGGCGAAGTCAGGCACGATGCGGTCAACAGGCTTCACCATCAGGTGAACGTCGATCGGCGCGGTAATGCCATAGTTACGCAATGCCTTGAGCACCATTGGACCAATGGTCAGATTCGGAACGTAGTGGTTATCCATCACGTCGAAATGGACGACATCTGCGCCAGCCGCGAGAGCTTTGGCGGTATCTTCACCCAGACGGGCAAAATCGGCCGACAGAATTGAGGGAGCAATCAAAAACTGTTTCATCCGCTTCTCCTTGAAATGTGTTTACCGGCGGGCAAAACGGCTCAGGGGCGATAAAGAGCCAGGAGTTCGTCCACCTTTTTACGTGTGCCGCCGTTGCTGCTAATGCTACGCCGCACTTTGACCTGAAAATGCTTCGCGGCTTTGTACCATTCGCGCGTATCAGGGGTATCGTGATTCGAAATTAACACCGGAATTCTTTTGCTGACCAGCTTTTCCGCCATCTCCGCCAGACGAGCCTGTTCGGCAGGGCTGAAGCTGTTGGTGTGATAGGCGGTGAAGTTCGCCGTCGCAGACAGCGGCGCGTAAGGCGGGTCACAGTAAACCACCGAGTTTACGCCTGCCAGTTCCATACACTCTTCATAGGAGAGGCAATGAAACTCTGCGTTCTGCGCTTTTTCGGCAAAGTGATACAGCTCGTCCTGCGGAAAATACGGGCGCTTATAGCGACCAAAAGGCACGTTAAATTCCCCGCGCAGGTTATACCGGCACAGGCCGTTGTAACCATGTCGGTTGAGGTAGAGGAACAGCAGGGCTCTGCGGAACGGGTCCTGGCTCTGGTTAAACTCCGCGCGGTACTGGTAGTAAACGTCCGGGTTATTGTTCTCGGGCGTAAACAGTTTGCGCGCCTCGGCGACATACTCATCGGTACGCAGCTTAACGATGTTATAGAGGCTGATAAGGTCGCTGTTGATATCCGCCAGGATATAACGAGAAAAATCGGTGTTGAGGAACACCGATCCTGCACCCACGAAAGGTTCGATAAGACACTCGCCTTTAGGCAGGTGCTTTTTAATATCATCGAGCAGGGGGTATTTCCCCCCTGCCCATTTCAGAAAAGCGCGATTTTTTTTCATGCTGACTAACTGATTACACCTTCTCCAGCTGTGGAGAAAGCTCCGACAGCATCCTGCGCTTTAAACATTACTTCAGATCGGCCTGAACCTGATGAATCGGCTTCGCCCATGGGTTTTTCGCCTGAACATCAGCTGGCAGCGCCGCTACGGCACGTTTTGCTTCATCTTTGGACGAATAAACACCGCTCACCAGCACATACCACGGCTGACCGTTACGGGTCGTCTGATAAACAACGTAGTTTTTCAGATTTGATTTCTTCGCCCAGCTGTTGAGGTTGTCATAGTTAGACGAACTGCTCAGCTGTAGCGTGTAGTTGCTGGATGGCGCAGACTTCAGCGAGCCAACGTTACCTGCAGTTTTACCTGCTGCGCTGCTGGAGGCTGTTGCCGTGGCTGCTGGAGCCGTTGTTGCAGGCGCTGCTGTGGCAGCCGGTGCCGTGGTGGTCGCCGTGGCTTTCGGCGCAGTCTGCGTGACGGGCGCTTTAGCCGGCTCGCTCACCGCGGCCGTTTCGGTATGTTTCGGCTGGGCCGGAACAGCTTTTACTTCAGGCGCTTTAACAACTGCCTGAGGTTTGGTTTCACGCTTAGGCTCAATCACCGCCTGCTTGCGTTCAGGACGTGTCGCAGTCTGTGCCTGGCGCGGCTTGGTTTCCGTCGCGGCCGCTTGCGGCTGAGCGTTACCACCGCGAACCGGGGCAACGGTTGCAGGTTCAGTTGGCAGCGTAGAGTTAACCACAACGTTATCAACCTGCTGCTGGTTCTGCGGCTGCGTCAGCGCATTGTTCAGGTCTCCCTGAACTTCTACGCGCTGCTGGCCTTCAGGCGTAGCAGGTGACTGACCCTGAGCAGGGGTTGAAGAAACAGGCGGAAGAGAAACATCCTGCGGCGCTGTGGTGTTCCCTGCGGTCTGCTCTGCGGAAGTGGTACCCGGAGCAGGCTGCGCACCATTCGCCTGATTGGACGCATCGTTACCGGACAGGTTGATGCTCTTCTCAGCGGAAGCAGTTTGCTCGGTTGAGTTCGTTGACGGTGCTTTAAGCGCGGAGCCAATGCCGACAATCAGCAGCACAAGCACCAGAACGCCAAGGCCCATCATGATGTACTGGCGGGAAGCCGGTTTTGGCGCAGCGGCTTTTTTACGTTTACGCGGGCGACGCTCTACAGGCTGTTCGTCCATTGAATCTTCTTCGGACTCATAATCCTCTTCTTCTCGCTCCTCGTGCGCGTTGCGGCTACGCGAAGGGCGACGATCGTCTGCATCCAGATCAACATCGTCAAAGTTGATCTGCGGCTCGTTATCACGTTCTGAAGATTGACGAGAACGACCAGTACGACGATCGCTGGGATCGGGTTTCAGCTCGTCTTCTGGTTTGAATTCATCCATTTAACACCCCACTCAAAGGCTTATGCCAACGACTTTGCATTTCACCTGAAGCTAAACGACCACCTGCGACAGTGGCCTGACCTTTCTAGTTGTTACGCCTGCTGACAGTCAGCGATAGCGCCAAGAACGACATCGTGCGGCACTCCGCCGCGCACTTCACTCTTCCCTATTGCAAGCGGGAGTACAAGACGCATCTCGCCTGCCAATACTTTTTTATCGCGCATCATGTGGGGTAAATACGCTTGCGCCGACATCTCCTGCGGCCCGGTCACCGGCAAACCTGCACGCTCAAGCAGCGCAATGATGCGTGCCGTCTCTTCCGGCTTGAACTGCCCGAGACGTTCGGAGGTGCGAGCCGCCATCACCATGCCGGCCGCGACGGCTTCACCGTGCAGCCAGTTACCGTAGCCCATTTCGGCTTCAATCGCGTGACCAAACGTATGCCCAAGATTCAGTAAAGCACGTAAGCCCGTTTCACGCTCGTCTGCGGCAACAACTTCTGCTTTCAGCTCACAGCAACGACGAATGCAGTATGCCAGTTTAGCCTCATCCAGGCCCAGCAGCGCATCCATATTCTCTTCAAGCCAGCTAAAGAACTCGCCATCCAGAATAATGCCGTATTTGATCACTTCCGCCAGACCAGAAGCCAGCTCACGCTTCGGCAGCGTTTTCAGACAGTCGAGATCCACCACCACCGATGCGGGCTGGTAGAAGGCGCCAATCATGTTTTTACCGAGCGGATGGTTGACTGCCGTTTTGCCACCGACAGAGGAGTCGACCTGGGACAGCAACGTGGTCGGGATTTGAATAAAACGGACGCCACGTTGATAGCTTGCGGCCGCAAAACCGGTCAGATCGCCAACAACACCGCCGCCCAGGGCAAGCAGTGTTGTATCGCGACCGTGTGGTTTTTGCAGCAATGCGGTAAAGACGGTATCCAGTACCGTCAGGCTTTTATACTGCTCGCCATCGGGGAGAATCACACTGTCGACTTTTACGCCCGCCTGCTCAAGCAGGTGGCGTACGCGGTCGAGATAAAGCGGAGCCAGCGTCTCATTGGTGACCAGCATCGCCTGATCACCCGCTTTCAGTGGTAAAAAGGAAGCTGGGTCGTTAAACAAACCAGCCGCGATGGTGATAGGGTAACTACGTTCCCCGAGAGTAACTGTAATCCTCTCCATGACGCGACATCCACCTTTAATGCTTTTACCCGCAGGCGAGTGTATATAAAGCCAGAATCAGTTGCTTTCCAGCATATGAATAATCTGGTTTGCAACCACTTTAGCGCTCTGGTCGTCAGTACGAATGGTCACATCGGCAATCTCTTCATACAGCGGATTGCGTTCATCGGCCAACGCTTCCAGAACTTCGCGTGGTGGCGTTTCAACCTGCAGCAGCGGGCGCTTTTTATCGCGCTGCGTACGTGCCAGCTGTTTCTCGATAGTCGTCTCAAGATAGACCACTACGCCACGGGCGGAGAGACGGTTGCGGGTTTCGCGAGATTTCACAGAGCCGCCGCCTGTTGCCAGAACGATGCCCTGTTTTTCCGTGAGTTCGTTGATCACTTTTTCTTCTCGGTCACGGAAACCTTCTTCGCCTTCTACGTCGAAAACCCAGCCCACATCAGCTCCGGTTCGTTTCTCAATCTCTTGATCAGAATCGTAAAATTCCATATTGAGTTGTTGAGCTAACTGACGCCCAATAGTGCTTTTGCCGGCACCCATAGGCCCAACCAGAAAGATATTGCGTTTCTCTGCCATTTTATCGGTACTACTAAGACTATTCGTTAATGGTAATCCCCGCTGCGCAGACACCCGGCGTAGCAGGACATGAACTGAAACCTCATATGCAATAGAGCGAGAGTCAGACTAAAAATTATCTCAATACTCCGGCTTGTTTGGCAACTGATTAAATCACCGCGCCGGGCGCATAAGGTAATAAGACGTAAGTCCAACTCAAATCGGTACTCCTTGTATGCTAATTCATGCCCCACGTCAAACATCTGCAACAAACTGAATGCAAATTCATTGCGGGGATCGTTACCCGTCAGCGAATACCGACCAGACGTGGTGTAATAAACACCACTAACTCACGCCGTTCGTTGTCTTTCCCGTCATGGCGAAAAAGCTGACCAAGCCAGGGGATTTTTCCCAGCCCCGGCACGCTGTCACTGCCGGTTTTGTTCTTCTGCGAAAAAATTCCGCCCAACGCAAGCGTTTCTCCACTTTTTACCTCCACCTGGGTTTCTATCTCCTGTTTGTCGATCGCCAGCGTTTCGCCGTCCGCCTGCTGCAGAACCTGTCCCGGCATATTTTCGCTAATGTGCAATTTCAGGCGCACGCGCCCTCCCGGTAGCACCACCGGCGTGACCTCCATCCCTAATACCGCTTCCTTAAACTCAACGGAGGTTGCGCCGCTTTCACCGCTTGAGACCTGATACGGGATCTCACTCCCCTGCTTGATACTGGCCGGCTGCATATGCGAGGCCAGCAGCCGCGGGCTGGCGATGATATCGACCTGCTGTTTTTGCTCCAGCGCAGAGAGCTCCAGATCCAGCAGCCGACCATTGATCCGTCCGATGTTAAAACCCACGTGGCTGGTGGCGCTGGCGACGGAAAGATCGCTGCCAAGCGTGGTGAGCTGGCCAACCTTGCCCGCGTCGGTGGCGTCGGCGAGATTCCACTTCACTCCCAGCTCACGCAGGCTTTTTTCATTAATGGTCACAATGTGCGCCGCCAGCTCGACCTGTTCGACGGGAATATCCATCTGAGCGGCCCAGCGCTGCAGCGTCTCCACCACCGTCTGGTTATCCCGGATCAGCAGGCGGTTGGTGCGTTTGTCGACAGATAAACTCCCCTTCGGGCTCAGGAGTTTTTCCGCGGCTTTTTGCAGCTCTCCGGCATCGGCATAGGAAAAAGGGATAGTGTGAGACACCAGCGGCGCATCAAGCTGTCGACGCGCCCGCTCCTGTTCTGAACGTTCCTGCTGTTCACGCTGCCAGGCGGCGGTATGCACGTAAAAAATGCCGCCCTCCTCTCGTAAAACGAGGCCAGCGCTGGTGACAACCGTCCGTAACGCCTGCCGCCAGGGGACGCGCGTCAGGTTGAGCGAAATTGTGCCGTTAACATCAGGCGAGACCACCAGATTACGGTTCTCCTGTGCGACCAGGGCCTGTAACACCTGGACAACAGGAACGTCATCCACCACCAGCGTGACCGGTTTTGGCGCGGCGGCCCACAGCGGATGGCTGAACGCCAGCAGCCACAGCATTATCCGTAAATTCATTCTTATCCGTTCCTTCTCGTTGCCACGTCCATTTTTCTGGTTCACATGTGTCACCCACATCAACAACCAGTTCCGTTGCATTGATGGCTGTTATCGTCCAGCCTGCCGGGAAGCGCTCATGCGTTTTCAGCCGGTACCAGCGCTTTTGCCCATCCTGTAAAATGCCGATAGCCTGCTGCCCTCCCACCATGCCGCGATAGTGCCACTGCGCCAGCTCGCCAATGGCGCAGGGATCGTCCGGCGGGTGAAATGGATCGCGCATGCCGGTCAATAGCAGCGCTGAGCAAACCAGCAAATATCGCGCGCTATTTCGCATGTGCCAGCTCCAGCCACAGGCGCAACGCCGTACCTTGTGGCGAAATCGCAAAAGCGGCGATCTGCACATCCCGCTGCGCCAGCCGGGAAAAAAGCGCCGGAAGCGCCTGCCACTCAACCTCCAGCATCAGCTCCCCTCCGTTCTGCAGCGGCTTCCAGTGAATCAGCGTCGTGTTATCACCCTGAAAATCGAGCGGGGAAAAAGATATCAATTCCCGTGATTCCGGCGTTTCCGGACGAAACGGCACCTTTCTGACCGCAGGCCATAACGCTGCGTTAGCTCTCGTGTCCTGAATCAGCTGGCGCTGTCGTTCAGCACACTGCCTGTCTACCGGTCTGAGCAAGGTGCCCCACGCGGCCAGTCCTGCCAGGAGACTCCCCAGACACCAGAAGAGCACCCGATACCAGGGACGGCTTTCGCACCAGCGTTCTAACAGGGTATCCACGCGTTACCCCTCGCTTTTAAGCTGAAGCGTGAACATCCAGCGCCCCTGGCTGTCCCGCCGAAGCTCACCCGCCGTCCCGGGCGTAAAACCCGCTATTTGGCCAAGCGCATCGCGCAGAGCAGACAGGGCCGGCAGGGTTATGGCATACCCGCTCAGCATCAGAGCAGGAGGCTGATAGCGCAGCTCTGTCAGCCAGACCTGTGCCGGAATGGTGCGGGAAAGGTCTTCCAGCACCGGTTGCCATGCACGTCGTTGAAGTTCCTGCGCTGGCAGCTGCGCCTGTGAGGCGAGTCTCTGCCGGGAGAGAAGCACATGCTGCACGGCCTGCAGGCCCGTCAGATCCGTTTGCAGCGCGTGCAGCCTCATAAGAGGGTTCATCCGCAGACAGAAAATGGCCATGAAGATTAACAGTACGGTACCGACACACATTGCGCCCCAGAAACGCAGGCATCGCGCGCGTCGCTGCTGACGCCAGGGCAGAAAGTTCATGATGCTCATCCGGGCACCTCGCTCATGGCCAGCGCCAGCGCAACGGTATAATCAGCGCCGCAGTCCGGCAGCGGGGCATGGCAGCGTTCTAGGATTTCCCACGGGTCACGTCGGCTATCAAACAGCGCGATGTCATCCGAACCAAGCGCCAGCAGCGCCGCCAGCTCAGCCACATTGTCTGCTTCTGTGGTAAGGCGGCGTCCCCACTGGTGGCGCATCGCCCAGAGCCACTGCCGATCGTCCCGCCAGGCGATGCACGTCGCTGGTGCCACAGCAGGAAGAAGATTCGCCAGAGCGCTGGCATCCGGCGTAATGGTCATCAGCCGCAAACGCAGCGCCTTCGCCAGCGCCAGAAGGGTGTCAACCTCGTTGTTTTGTGCGGCTGTCACCTGAAAGGTATTGCTGAACGTATCCTGCACGTAATCGAAACAGAGCGTATCGGCAGACATCTCCAGTTCGCGGGCGAGCGCGGCGCCAAGCCATGAGAGCTGCTCGCTGTCGCGCAGCGCAACGGTCGGACGGGCAAGCGACCGCTGCAGGGTGCGTGCAGCCGGGAAAGAGAGGAACGCCCGGTGGTAGTGCGGCAGCGTTTTTCGCCAGTCGCGTAACGCATCAACCAGCTGTTCTGGCTGATAAATTTTGCCGTCACAAATAATGCCTTCGGCCAGCGGGATTGCCCACCAGCGCCGCAAACACCAGCCGGACTTCTCCCGGGCCAGTGCGACGATCAGCACCCTATCCTGTTGAATATGAATGCCCGTTTGCCATGTTTTGAAAGCCATGCTTCACGATCTCCTTATCGCCCGTCACCCTGACGGCTATATCAATGAATCAGGCTTGCCTTTATACTACCGCGCGATTGTTTAGAAACTGCCCAAGTGAAACCAAATGGGAAATCTCCGGTGAAGTTCGTAAAGTATTTATTCATCCTTGCAGTCTGTTGCATTCTGCTGGGAGCAGGCTCGATTTACGGTTTGTACAAATATATTGAGCCACAGCTACCTGATGTCGCCACGCTTCGCGATGTGCGACTCCAGATCCCGATGCAAGTCTATAGCGCCGATGGCGAGCTCATGGCGCAGTATGGCGAGAAGCGTCGTATTCCGCTGACCTTAAACCAAATTCCCCCCGTGATGGTGAAAGCCTTTATCGCCACGGAGGACAGCCGTTTTTACGAGCACCACGGTGTCGATCCTGTGGGGATTTTCCGTGCCGCGAGCATTGCGCTGTTCTCTGGTCACGCCTCTCAGGGAGCGAGTACCATTACGCAGCAGCTGGCGCGTAACTTCTTCCTCAGCCCTGAAAAGACGCTGATACGTAAGATCAAAGAGGTGTTCCTTGCGATCCGTATTGAACAGCTGCTGAGCAAAGACGAAATCCTTGAGCTGTACCTCAACAAAATCTACCTGGGCTACCGCGCTTATGGCGTGGGGGCTGCCGCACAGGTGTACTTCGGTAAGCCTGTTGAGCAACTCACCTTAAGCGAAATGGCAACCATTGCCGGTCTGCCAAAAGCGCCGTCCACGTTTAACCCGCTCTACTCGCTCGATCGCGCCACCGCGCGTCGGAACGTCGTCCTGTCACGTATGCTGAGCGAAGGCTACATCAGCCAGAGCGAGTACGAGCAGGCGCGTAACGATGTCATTGACGCTAACTACCACGCCCCTGAGATCGCCTTCGCCTCCCCTTACCTGACCGAGATGGTTCGCCAGGAGATGGTGAATCGTTATGGCGACAAGGCCTATGAAGATGGCTATCGCGTGTACACCACCGTCACCCGCAAAGTTCAGCAGGCGGCGCAGGAAGCGGTACGCAACAACGTGATGGACTACGATATGCGTCACGGCTATCGCGGCCCGTCAAACGTGCTGTGGAAAGTGGGCGAAAGCGCGTGGGACAGCAAAAAAATCACCAGTACGCTGAAGGCGCTGCCAACCTACGGTCCGCTCCTTCCTGCCGTGGTGACGCAGGCCGATCCTCAGGAGGCCGTTGCGACGCTTGCGGACGGTACCTCCGTCTCCCTGCGTATGGACGGTATCCGCTGGGCGCGTCCGTACCGCTCGGATACGCTGCAGGGCGCCACGCCGCGTAAAGTGACCGACGCGGTACAAACCGGGCAGCAAATCTGGGTGCGCAAGGTAGGTGAATCCTGGTGGCTGGCGCAGGTGCCGGACGTCAACTCGGCCCTGGTTTCTATCAACCCGCAGAACGGCGCCGTCCTGGCTCTGGTCGGCGGGTTTGATTTCAACCAGAGCAAATTTAACCGCGCCACCCAGGCGCTGCGTCAGGTCGGTTCCAATATCAAACCGTTCCTCTACACGGCAGCGATGGATAAGGGCTTGACCCTCGCCAGCATCCTTAACGACGTGCCAATTTCCCGCTGGGATGCCGGTGCCGGTTCCGACTGGCAGCCGAAGAACTCCCCTGCAGAGTATGCCGGTCCTATTCGTCTTCGTCAGGGCCTGGGACAGTCGAAAAACGTGGTGATGGTACGCGCCATGCGCGCGATGGGCGTCGACTATGCCGCAGAGTATCTGCAGCGCTTCGGCTTCCCGGCGCAGAATATCGTTCGCACCGAGTCGCTGGCGTTGGGCTCAGCCTCCTTTACGCCGCTTCAGGTCGCACGCGGTTACTCGGTGATGGCCAACGGCGGCTTCCTGATTGACCCGTACTTCATCAGCAAGATCGAGAACGACCAGGGCGGCGTGCTGTTTGAAGCGAAGCCGAAAATTGCCTGCCCTGACTGCGATATTCCAGTCATTTATGGCAATACGCCGAAATCCGACGTGCTTGAAAACAAGGACATGGAAGACCCGGCCGTGTCGCAGGAGCAGCAGAACGGCGTTGTGCCGCAGCCGCAGCTGGAACAGGCGAACCAGGCGCTGGTGGCGCAGACCGGTGCGCAGCAGTATGCCCCGCATGTGATCAACACGCCGCTGTCGTTCCTGATCAAAAGCGCGCTGAACACCAACATCTTCGGTGAACCGGGCTGGCAGGGTACCGGCTGGCGTGCAGGACGTGATTTGCAGCGCCATGATATCGGCGGTAAAACGGGGACAACCAACAGCTCGAAAGACGCGTGGTTCTCCGGTTACGGGCCGGGCGTGGTGACATCGGTCTGGATCGGCTTCGACGATCACCGCCGCGACTTAGGTCGTACCACGGCCTCCGGCGCGATTAAAGATCAGATTTCCGGCTACGAAGGCGGAGCGAAGAGCGCGCAACCAGCCTGGGACGCCTATATGAAGTCCGTTCTTGAAGGCGTGCCGGAGCAGCCGCTGACGCCACCGCCAGGTGTGGTGACGGTCAATATCGACCGCAGTACGGGTCAGCTCGCCAACGGCGGTAACAGTCGCGAAGAGTATTTCATTGAGGGCACCCAGCCAACCACACAGGCGGTGCACGAGGTGGGTACAGAGATCATTGACAACGGCGAAACGCACGAGCTGTTCTAAACATAAAAATGCCCGGTAAAAACCGGGCAAAGCATCGTAGGCCGGGTAAGGCGAAGCCGTCACCCGGCTTTTTTTATGGCCTACAGCCGCCCCTGCCCCTTCAGCCACTCCCGAACCAGGAACAGCGCGCTCACGTTGCGAGCCTCATTAAAGTCAGGGTCTTCCAGCAGATCCATCAGGTGCGCCAGCGGCCAGCGAACCTGCGGCAGCGGCTCCGGCTCATCCCCTTCGAGAGATTCAGGGTAGAGATCTTCAGCGACCACAATATTCATTTTGCTGGAAAAATAAGACGGCGCCATGCTCAGTTTTTTCAGGAATGAAAGCTCATTCGCCCCGAAACCGACCTCTTCTTTCAGCTCGCGGTTTGCCGCTTCAAAGACGGTTTCACCCGGATCGATAAGCCCTTTCGAGAACCCAAGCTCGTAAGATTCCGTTCCTACAGCATATTCGCGGATCAAAATCAGATGATCGTCGATAATGGGAATAATCATCACCGCTTCGCGCGACGAGGGGCGCATACGTTCATAAACGCGACGCACACCGTTGCTGAACTCCAGGTCCACACTTTCAACATTAAACAGCCGCGATTTGGCGACAGTTTCAACGTTCAGAATGGTGGGTTTTTGTAGTGGTTTGCTCATCGTGATGGGTCTTAGCAGTGAGAACTGGGGTTATTGTGCGATACGCCGCACGGTTTCGGCAATGTCAATTGTTCTGTATTTACATTTGTGCAACGTAGCAGGAATCAATCCTCAATTCAAAACAAATGTCAAGAGGTTGAAATGTTTCCAGGAATTTGCTGATATCGCGCCATAACAGGCTTTGCTATCATCACCGGTCACTGGGATGCGCTTCAGAATGCTCAAGTTCGACTCCATACTTGCCGATAGCCAACCACAGACACTCATTCAATGTAAAGGTGCTACTGACTACACCTGTAAGATAAGTAAGATGGGGAAAGCATGAGCACCATTTTGATTGTTCTCGCTGCTATGCTGGCCGGCGCATTGGTTGCAGGGTGGATGTACAGGCGCCGCGTACAGCGCCGTTATCGTCTGCCCTTTTTAAATGCATTTGCGGGCGCGACCACGCGTAAACTCACGCAAGACGAGCGCGATGCAGTTGAAAACTATCTCGAAATCCTGAACCGTTCTCAGCTCACGCCTGGGCCAACGGGAGCTACCGCCGCACCCGTCGCGCTAAAGCTCAATGCGCAAAGTGATACCGTGCTCTGCGTGACGCGCTCCATCACGCGCTATGGCATCACCACTGATGACCCCAACAAATGGCGCTATTACCTGGATTCCGTCGAAGTGCATCTCCCTCCGTCCTGGGAGCAATACATTAATGACGAAAACAGCGTTGAGCTGATTCACACCGATTCGTTGCCCCTGGTTATCTCGCTTAACGGCCACACGCTGAATGAATACCTTCAGGAAGCCCCGCGTTTTGCGCTGGAACGTGCGAGTTCAACGCAGGCTTCCATTCGTGGCGAAGAGACTGAGCAGATCGAACTGCTGAATATTCGCCAGGAGACGCATGAAGAGTACGCCCTGAGCCGCCCGGACGGCATTCGTGAAGCGCTTCTGATCGTCTCCGCCTTCCTGCTCTTTTTTGTCTGTCTACTGACGCCGGATGTGTTTGTCCCCTGGCTGGCGGGAGGCGCGGTGCTGCTGCTGGCGGCCGGGCTTTGGGGTCTCTTTGCCCCGCCGGCCAAAACCTCGTTGCGCGAGATCCACTGCCTGCGCGGTACGCCAAAGCGCTGGGGCCTGTTCGGTGAAAACGATCAGGAACATCTCAATAATATTTCGCTCGGTATTATCGATCTGATCTACCCGCGCCACTGGCAACCGTGGATTGCGCAGGACCTGGGTCAGAAAACGGATATTGATATCTATCTTGACCGCCACGTCGTGCGTCAGGGGCGCTTCTTGTCCCTGCATGATGAAGTGAAAAATTTCCCGCTTCAGCACTGGCTTCGCAGCACGGTCATTGCCGGAGGCGCGGCGCTGGTCTTAGTCATGCTGCTGCTTTTCGTGCCGCTGGATATGCCCATCAAATTCACCCTGTCGTGGATCAAAGGGGCGCAAACCATCGAAGCGACCAGCGTCAACAAGCTGGATGAAGCCGGTGTGCGCGTGGGGGACACGCTGCGCCTGAAGGGTACCGGGATGTGTAATATTCACACCCCGGGGGCGTGGAACACCCGCCAGAATTCGCCGTTTATGCCGTTCGACTGCTCGCAAATTATCTGGAACGACGCGCCGCCGCTGCCGCTGCCGGAATCCGAAGTGGTGAATAAAGCCACGGCCCTTACCCAGACGGTGAACCGCCAGCTGCACCCGAAAACGGACGATGACTCGCGTGTCAGCCCCGCGCTGCGCTCGGCCATTCAGAAATCAGGCATGGTTCTGCTGGATGATTTTGGTGACATCGTCCTGAAAACGCAGGATTTATGCTCCTCTCAGGATGAGTGCATACGTCTTAAAAACGCCCTGGTAAACCTGGGTAACAGTAAAGACTGGGACTCGCTGGTGAAACGCGCCGAAGCGGGACGACTGGACGGTGTTAACGTGCTGCTGCGTCCGGTGAGCGCTGAATCGCTGGATAACCTGGTCGCCACCTCCACCTCGCCGTTCATGATGCGCGAGACCACCCGTGCGGCTCAGGCGCTGAACAGCCCGGCACCGGGCGGGTTTGTGATTGTCAGCGATGAAGGCAGCGACCTGGTCGATCAGCCTTACCCGCAGGTTGCGCTTTATGACTACCCGGCGCAGGAGCAGTGGAGCCAATTCCAGCGTCTGGCACAGATGCTGATGCAAACGCCGTTCAGCGCCGAAGGGATTGTCACAAGCCTGTACACCGATGCCAACGGCACTCGCCATATCGGCCTGCACCGGATGCCGGATAGCGCAGGGCTGTGGCGTTACGTTGGCACCTCTTTGCTGATGACCGCGATGCTGATTGCCATTTTCTGGAACGGTTTTATGGCCCTGCGCCGCTACCAGCGCTCACGCACCCGGCTTGCCGACATCCAGCAGTATTATGAAAACTGCCTCAATCCTAAGCTGATCCCCTCGTCTGAGAGCCTGATCTGATAACGTCGTTGCGCGACAAGATGTGCTACCCTGTCGCGCACGTTTCTTCTGGCTGGAGTTCCCCCTTATGCACCTTGATATCGCCTGGCAGGAGGTTGATACCGTTCTGCTGGATATGGACGGCACGCTGCTCGATCTCGCCTTTGATAACTATTTCTGGCAAACGCTGGTTCCTGAAACCTATGGCGAGCAGCAGGGGATCTCCCCGACAGAAGCGCAGGCATTCATTCGTTCGCAATATAGCGCGGTCCAACATACGCTAAACTGGTACTGTCTTGACTACTGGAGCGAACGCCTCGGTCTGGATATTTGTGCCATGACCACCGCCCAGGGTCCACGCGCCGTATTGCGCGAGGATACGGTTCCGTTCCTGGATGCGCTGAAAGCAAGCGGCAAGCGCCGTATTTTACTGACCAACGCGCATCCACATAATCTGGCGGTGAAGCTGGAGCATACGGGTCTGGCGTCGCACCTTGATTTATTACTTTCCACCCACACATTTGGTTATCCGAAAGAGGATCAGCGGTTGTGGCATGCGGTGAAGGAAGAGACGGGTTTGCAGCCAGAACGTACGCTGTTCATTGATGACAGCGAGCCCATTCTGGATTCCGCGGCAAAGTTTGGCATCCGCTACTGTTTGGGCGTTACCAATCCTGACTCTGGCCTGGCTGAAAAAAGCTATCTGCGCCACCCTGGACTGAACGACTATCGCCAGATGATCCCCTCACTGACCGTGAAGGAGACGCCATGAAAGAAAAACCCTCTGACGGGGTAAGACTGGATAAATGGCTGTGGGCGGCGCGTTTTTATAAAACGCGCGCCCTTGCCCGCGAGATGGTTGACGGCGGAAAAGTGCATTACAACGGCCAGCGCAGCAAACCGAGCAAGCTGGTTGAGCTGAATGCCACCTTAACGCTGCGTCAGGGCAACGATGAACGTACGGTAGTGATTAAAGCCATTACCGAACAACGTCGACCCGCAACGGAAGCCGTACTGCTTTATGAAGAGACGGCGGAGAGCATTGAAAAGCGCGAGAAGACCGCGCTGGCGCGCAAAATGAACGCGCTGACGATGCCTCACCCGGACCGGCGACCGGATAAAAAAGAGCGCCGCGACCTGATGAAATTTAAACACGGTGAGACTGAATAACCTCACCCGCACGAGAGATGAAAATGGCCCAACACGACCAATTACACCGCTATCTGTTTGAACAATTCGCCGTGCGCGGCGAGCTGGTCACCGTATCTGAAACCTGGAAACAGATTCTGGAAAACCACAACTACCCGCTGCCGGTGAAGACCCTGTTGGGCGAACTGCTGGTTGCCACCAGCCTGCTGACGGCGACGCTGAAGTTTGCCGGTGATATCACCGTGCAGCTGCAGGGTGACGGCCCGATGACGCTGGCGGTCATTAACGGCAATAACCAGCAGCAGATGCGCGGCGTCGCGCGCGTTCAGGGCGACGTGCCTGAAAATGCAGACCTCAAAACGCTGGTGGGTAATGGCTACCTGGTGATCACCATCTCCCCTGAGGAAGGTGAGCGCTATCAGGGCGTGGTGGGTCTGGAAGGCGATACCCTGGCGGCCTGCCTGGAAGATTACTTCATGCGTTCTGAACAGCTGCCGACGCGTCTGTTCATCCGCACCGGTGAAGTGGACGGTCAGCCTGCTGCGGGCGGTATGCTGCTGCAGGTTCTGCCTGCGCAGGACGCACAGACCAATGACTTTGAGCACCTGGCGACGCTGACAGAAACCATCAAAGCGGAAGAGTTGTTCAACCTGTCAGCGACTGACGTGCTGTGGCGTCTGTACCACGAAGAAGAAGTGACCGTTTACGACCCGCAGTCAGTGGAATTTAAGTGTACCTGCTCCCGCGAACGCTGCGCTGGCGCACTGAAAACCCTCCCGGATGAAGAGATCGACAGCATCATGGCGGAAGACGGTGAAATTGATATGCACTGTGACTACTGCGGTACGCACTATGTGTTCAATTCAATGGATATCGCTGAGATCCGCAATAACGCCTCCCCGGCAGATCCACAGGTTCACTAAACCTCTTTCCCCTCACCCTACCCCTCTCCCCTTTCGGGAGAGGGCTGGGGTGAGGGGGAAAACTCCCCCCAAGCTGAATCGTTTTCCCTATGTAACTCTTACGTAATTTTCTTACGTGTATGCGATTACATTCACATTCCTTCCGATAAAATCACCAGTCTTTAACCTTTTAGGAACATTTTCCCCACCCAAAAAGCGATTCCTGCGATAATCCGCCTGCGCTGTGACTGGAGTCGCAGCGTTTTCCGTTAGTAAGGGTTTTGTCCAGATGCATGAATCTATGAGCCCCGTCGCGGTAAACAACCCCAGAAAAACCCTACAATTTCAGGCAGTACATATTGGCTAAGGAGCAGTGATATGCGTGTTACTGGTTTAACCCCGCAAGATCTCAAGGCTTATGGTATTCACGACGTCCAGGAAATCGTCTACAACCCCGACTACGATACGCTGTATCAGGAAGAGCTCAATCCAGCACTGGAAGGATACGAGCGTGGTGTGTTGACGAATCTTGGTGCTATCGCCGTCGATACCGGTATCTTTACCGGTCGTTCGCCGAAAGATAAGTATATCGTCCGAGACGAAACCACCCGCGATACGCTGTGGTGGGCTGACAAGGGCAAAGGGAAGAACGACAATAAACCGCTCTCTCCGGAAACCTGGCAGCACCTGAAAGGGCTCGTCACCCATCAACTTTCCGGCAAGCGTTTGTTTATTGTCGACGCTTTCTGCGGCGCTAACGCCGACACCCGTCTCTCCGTACGTTTTATCACCGAAGTGGCCTGGCAGGCGCATTTCGTGAAAAACATGTTTATTCGTCCAACCGACGAAGAGCTGCAGGACTTCACCCCTGATTTCATCGTGATGAACGGCGCGAAATGCACCAACCCACAGTGGAAAGAGCAGGATCTGAACTCCGAAAACTTTGTTGCCTTCAACCTGACCGAGCGTATCCAGCTGATCGGCGGTACCTGGTACGGCGGCGAAATGAAGAAAGGGATGTTCTCGGTCATGAACTACCTGCTGCCGCTGCGGGGCATCGCCTCCATGCACTGCTCGGCGAACGTCGGTGAAAAAGGCGACGTGGCGGTCTTCTTCGGCCTGTCCGGCACCGGGAAAACGACTCTGTCCACCGATCCAAAACGTCGTCTGATTGGCGATGACGAACACGGCTGGGATGACGACGGCGTATTCAACTTTGAAGGCGGCTGCTACGCGAAGACCATTCGCCTGTCTGAAGAGGCCGAGCCGGATATCTTCCACGCGATCCGTCGCGATGCGCTGCTGGAAAACGTCACTGTGCGTGCCGACGGCTCCATCGACTTCGACGATGCGTCGAAAACGGAAAACACCCGCGTCTCTTACCCGATCTACCACATCGACAATATCGTGAAGCCGGTGTCAAAAGCGGGTCATGCCACGAAGGTTATTTTCCTGACGGCGGATGCGTTCGGCGTGCTGCCTCCGGTGTCTCGCCTGACGGCCAGCCAGACGCAGTACCACTTCCTCTCCGGTTTCACCGCCAAGCTGGCGGGTACCGAGCGCGGCGTGACGGAGCCAACCCCAACCTTCTCCGCCTGCTTCGGCGCAGCCTTCCTGTCACTGCACCCGACGCAGTACGCTGAAGTGCTGGTGAAACGCATGCAGGCATCCGGCGCGCAGGCATACCTGGTGAACACCGGCTGGAACGGCACCGGCAAACGTATCTCCATCAAAGATACCCGCGCCATTATCGACGCCATTCTGGATGGTTCTCTGGACGACGCCGAAACCTTCACGCTGCCGATGTTTGACCTGGCGATCCCAACGTCGCTGCCGGGTGTGGATACGCATATCCTCGACCCGCGCAATACGTACGGTTCGCCGGAGCAGTGGCGTGAGAAAGCGGAATCGCTGGCGAAGCTGTTTATCGAGAACTTCGAGAAGTATACCGATACCCCGGCGGGTGCTGCGCTGGTGAGTGCGGGTCCAAAACTGTAGTCCATGTCGGGTGGCGGCTTCGCCTTACCCGACCTACAAAAAGGGTGGCTCGTGCCACCCTTTTTTCAACTCTCTTTCACCTGCCCCCGCGTCACCGGAACCGGCAACCAGGCGCGAATGCTCAACCCACCCCGCTCGCTGGTGCCAATCTCCAGCAACCCGTTATGGTTATCCACAATACGTTGCACAATCGCCAGGCCTAAGCCTGTACCGCTGGTGCTGCGCGCGCTGTCACCGCGCACAAACGGCTGGAACAGATGCTTACGCTGCTCGGGCTTGATGCCCGGACCGTCGTCTTCCACCTGGAACCAGGCGCGGTTGAGCTCAGACCCGCTGCTGACTTTGATCCAGCCGTTACCATAGCGCGCCGCGTTAACCACCATGTTGGCCACCGCGCGTTTAATGGAGAGCGGGTGCATACGTACCTGGATCTCGCCCGCCTGGAGGTCGGTATCGATCTCGCGCTCGTAGCCGCTTTCCGCCGCCACCACTTCGCCCAGCACCGCGTTCAGATCCGCCATCTCCATCGGCATCTCCTGACCGGTACGCAGGTAGTCGATGAACTGCTCGATGATGGCGTTACACTCTTCGATGTCCTTATTGATGGACTCGGCAAGATAACCGTCTTCTTCTCCCATCATTTCCGTCGCCAGACGGATACGCGTTAGCGGCGTGCGTAGGTCATGGCTGACGCCTGCCATCAGCAGCGTACGGTCATCCGCCAGCTGCTTCACGCCTGCCGCCATATGGTTAAACGCGCGCGTCACCGAGCGGACTTCCGAGGCGCCATACTCGCGTAGCGGAGGAGGAATAATCCCTTTACCGACCTGCAGCGCAGCGTGCTCCAGGTCGACCAGCGGTCGGTTCTGTATACGGATAAATAGCCACGCGCCGCCTATCGCCAGCAGCATAATCGCCAGGGTGTAGCGGAACAGCGGCGAGAAGTCGCCCTGATGGATTTCGGTCAGCGGGACGCGCACCCAGATATTGGGTGACAGCCAGGTTTTCAGCCAGACGACGGGCGAGCTCTTGTTGACCTCAACGCGCACTTCCGTCGGGCCGCCCAGCTGCTGCGCCATCTGCTGGCTGAGGAATTCATAGTGCTGCGCCCAGCGCAGGCCAGCGTCTTCCGCCGCTTCATTCGAGTAGAGCGAAATGCCCAGTTCACGGTAGATTTCACGGCGAAACGCCGGGGGAACGACGAGCTGCGTGCCGTCCTCCAGCTGCAGTTTATCGGTCATCAGCATACGGACTTCGTAGGCCAGGACCTTATTAAACTGCTGGAGGCTCGGCAGGATTGCAAAGTTCAGCACCACCAGATAGGTCGTCACCAGGCTGACGAACAGCAGGGTGACGATCAGTAACAGGGTGCGGGCAAACGAGCTACGCGGCGAGAAGCGCATTCGCCTCATGCTTTAGAGCCGTCCGGGACGAACACGTAGCCCAGACCCCATACGGTCTGAATATAACGAGGATGCGCCGGATCTTCTTCCACCATGCGGCGCAGGCGGGAGATCTGAACGTCAATAGAGCGTTCCATTGCGGAGTATTCGCGACCGCGCGCCAGGTTCATCAGCTTGTCACGGGAAAGCGGTTCACGCGGGTGGCTGACCAGCGCTTTCAGGACCGCAAACTCGCCGCTGGTGAGCGGCATTGGCTCGTCTTCACGGAACATCTCGCGCGTACCGAGGTTCAGCTTGAACTTGCCGAAGGCGATGACGGCTTCTTCCTGCGACGGCGCGCCAGGCAGTTCGTTAGCCTGACGGCGAAGGACAGCGCGAATACGCGCCAGCAGTTCACGCGGGTTAAACGGTTTTGGAATATAGTCGTCGGCGCCGATTTCGAGGCCCACGATACGGTCAACTTCTTCTCCCTTCGCCGTCACCATGATGATCGGCATCGGGTTGCTCTGGCTGCGCAGACGGCGGCAGATAGAAAGCCCGTCTTCGCCAGGCAGCATCAGGTCGAGAACCATCAGGTGGAAAGATTCACGGGTCAGCAGACGGTCCATCTGCTCAGCGTTCGCGACGCTACGAACCTGGAAGCCCTGCTCGGTCAGATAACGTTCCAGCAGCGCACGCAGGCGCATGTCGTCATCCACGACCAGAATTTTGTAGTTCTCTTGCATTGTGTGTACTCCCAAAGGTTCGGATAGTCTTTGTAACAGCGTATTCTAAAAAAGTGCACGTATTCGACCAGTTAATTCTGGTATAAATTCTAGTCGAAATTGTTACAAAGCATATTTAACAGCAGCTTATCTGTTCATTTCATCACATAAATCATTATTAATCCTGTCTGTTACACTGTGTGGTACGTATTGTGCGCAAGACAGAAAACCGGCAGCAAAGGCTTTACCATGAAAACGCCCCTGATCACCCGCGAAGGGTATGAGAAGCTCAAAAAAGAGATGGATTACCTCTGGCGCGAAGAGCGTCCTGAAGTGACCAAAAAAGTGACCTGGGCCGCGAGCCTGGGCGATCGCAGCGAAAACGCTGACTACCAGTACAACAAAAAGCGGCTGCGCGAAATTGACCGCCGGGTTCGCTATCTGACGAAGTGCCTCGAGAATCTCAAAATTGTCGATTACTCACCGCAGCAGGAGGGCAAAGTGTTCTTCGGCGCGTGGGTGGAGATTGAAAACGACGACGGCGACACCCTGCGCTTTCGCATTGTCGGCTACGATGAAATTTTTGGTCGTAAGGATTACATCTCCATCGACTCGCCGATGGCTCGCGCGCTGTTGAAAAAGGAAGTGGGCGATCTGGCCGTCGTGCAAACCCCAGCCGGCGAAGCCAGCTGGTACGTCAATGAGATCGTCTACGTAAAATAGTCCGAGAGCGCCCTCCCCGGCTGGCATTTTGCCGTGTCAGCCCGTATAACTATCCCCTGATTTTTGACCCACAAGATGATAAAGCCATGATGAAAGATTCGCTCTGCCGCATTATTGCGGGTGATATTCAGGCCAGAGCCGAACAGGTAGAAGCTGCCGTTCGCCTGCTTGATGAAGGGAACACCGTGCCATTTATTGCACGCTATCGTAAGGAAGTCACCGGCGGTCTGGATGACACGCAACTGCGTAACCTGGAGACTCGTCTCGGTTATCTGCGCGAACTGGAAGAACGTCGTCAGGCGATCCTCAAGTCCATCGGCGAACAGGGCAAGCTGACCAGCGATCTGGAAAGCGCCATCAACGGCACCCTGAGCAAAACCGAACTCGAAGACCTCTATCTGCCGTATAAACCGAAGCGCCGCACGCGCGGGCAGATTGCGATTGAAGCGGGTCTTGAGCCGCTGGCCGACCTGCTGTGGAACGAGCCGTCCCACGATCCGGATACCGAAGCGGCGAAATTTATCGACGCTGACAAAGGCGTAGCGGACACCAGGGCCGCCCTCGACGGCGCACGCTACATTCTGATGGAGCGCTTCGCCGAAGACGCCGCCCTGCTCGCCAAAGTGCGTGATTACCTGTGGAAGAACGCCCACATCGTCTCTACCGTCGTCGCGGGTAAAGAGGAAGAAGGCGCGAAATTCCGCGACTACTTCGATCACCACGAACCGATCTCTACCGCCCCTTCCCACCGCGCGCTAGCGATGTTCCGCGGCCGCAACGAAGGCGTGCTGCAGCTCTCCCTGAACGCCGACCCGCAGTTTGACGAGCCGCCGAAAGAGAGCCACTGCGAGCAGATCATCATCGACCATCTTGGCCTGCGCCTGAACAACGCCCCGGCGGACAGCTGGCGCAAAGGCGTGGTGAGCTGGACCTGGCGCATCAAGGTGCTGATGCACCTCGAAACCGAGCTGATGGGCACCGTGCGCGAGCGCGCCGAAGATGAAGCGATTAACGTCTTCGCCCGTAACCTGCACGACCTGCTGATGGCCGCTCCTGCTGGCCTGCGCGCCACCATGGGTCTCGATCCGGGTCTGCGCACCGGTGTAAAAGTCGCTGTGGTTGACGGCACCGGCAAGCTGGTGGCTACCGATACCATTTATCCGCACACTGGCCAGGCAGCGAAAGCGGCCGTGGTAGTGGCGGCGCTGTGCGAAAAATACAACGTCGAGCTGGTTGCCATCGGCAACGGTACGGCCTCACGTGAGACCGAGCGTTTCTACCTCGACGTGCAGAAGCAGTTCCCGAAAGTGACGGCGCAGAAAGTGATCGTCAGCGAAGCGGGGGCATCCGTCTATTCCGCATCCGAGCTGGCGGCACAGGAGTTCCCGGACCTGGACGTTTCCCTGCGCGGTGCGGTCTCTATCGCTCGCCGCCTGCAGGATCCGCTGGCGGAACTGGTGAAGATCGACCCGAAATCCATCGGCGTGGGCCAGTATCAGCACGACGTGAGCCAGACGCAGCTGGCGCGCAAGCTGGATGCTGTCGTGGAAGACTGCGTTAACGCCGTCGGCGTTGACCTGAACACCGCCTCCGTTCCGCTGCTGACCCGCGTGGCGGGCTTAACCCGCATGATGGCGCAGAACATCGTCGCCTGGCGTGACGAGAACGGCCAGTTCCAGAACCGTCAGCAGTTGCTGAAGGTCAGCCGTCTGGGGCCAAAAGCCTTTGAGCAGTGCGCGGGCTTCCTCCGCATCAACCACGGCGATAACCCGCTGGATGCCTCTACCGTTCACCCGGAAGCGTACCCTGTGGTGGAGCGTATTCTGGCCGCCACCCAGCAGGCCCTGAAAGATCTCATGGGCGACAGCAGCGCTCTGCGCAATCTGAAAGCCGTTGATTTCACCGATGACAAATTTGGTGTCCCAACCGTTACCGACATTATCAAAGAGCTGGAAAAGCCGGGCCGCGATCCGCGTCCTGAGTTCAAAACGGCGACCTTTGCTGACGGCGTGGAAACCATGAACGACCTGCTGCCCGGCATGGTGCTGGAAGGCGCGGTGACCAACGTCACCAACTTTGGCGCGTTTGTGGATATCGGCGTGCATCAGGACGGTCTGGTCCATATCTCCTCCCTTGCCGACAAGTTCGTTGAAGACCCGCACACCGTGGTCAAAGCGGGCGACATCGTGAAGGTCAAAGTGCTGGAAGTGGACCTGCAGCGCAAGCGTATCGCCCTGACCATGCGTCTGGACGAACAGCCGGGTGACACCAACGCGCGCCGTGGCGGAAACGGCGGTGGCCGCGAGCAGCAGCGTCCGGCCGCGAAAGCAGCAAAACCGCGCGGACGTGATGCCCAGCCTGCAGGCAACAGCGCGATGATGGATGCGCTGGCGGCAGCGATGGGTAAGAAACGCTAAACCCTCACCCTAACCCTCTCCCCACAGGGGAGAGGGAATAATAATAATATCGTGCCGTAATATATGAAACCGATTGCACATCCATATTTAAACCACCAATTATCACCCCGTTAACAAATCCTCTCCTTTTCGTTTTCCAGGCATTTCAGCAAATATTGAGCAAGGTCAAAAAGGCCGTAAATTAATATCGCAAACAACATTCCGTCACAGTTTTAATATTGCTGATAAAAACTATTCTCATTATCATCCCATAGTAGATAATTTAACCTTTCGTGGAATCAGGCGTTATGCAATTCACTCCAGACAGTGCATGGAAGATTACCGGTTTTACCCGCGAAATTAGCCCGGCCTATCGGCAAAAGCTGCTGTCGCTGGGCATGCTGCCCGGCTCGTCCTTTCAGGTCGTACGCGTGGCGCCGTTAGGCGATCCGGTTCATATCGAAACCCGCCGCGTGAATCTGGTGCTGCGTAAGAAAGACCTCGCGTTAATAGAAGTCGAAGCCTTATCCCGATAACAAGCCAGCGGTTTCAGTGAGTCTAAAAAATGAAAAAGTTAACTATTGGCTTAATTGGCAATCCTAATTCCGGCAAGACTACGCTTTTTAACCAGCTGACTGGAGCCCGCCAGCGCGTGGGCAACTGGGCGGGCGTGACGGTTGAGCGTAAAGAGGGCCAGTTCACGACAACGGACAATCAGGTAACGCTGGTCGACCTTCCCGGCACCTACTCCTTAACCACCATTTCGTCGCAAACCTCGCTCGATGAGCAGATTGCCTGCCACTATATTCTTGGCGGCGACGCGGACCTGCTGATCAACGTGGTCGATGCCTCCAATCTCGAGCGTAACCTTTATCTGACGCTGCAGCTGCTGGAGCTGGGGATCCCCTGCATCGTGGCGCTCAACATGCTCGACATTGCGGAGAAACAAAAGCTGCGCATCGACGTCGATGCCCTCTCCGCGCGCCTGGGGTGCCCGGTGGTTCCGCTGGTCTCGACGCGCGCTCGCGGTATTGATGCGCTGAAGCTGGCCATTGACCGTCACGCAGGGAATCGTGGCATTGAGCTGGTGCATTACGCGCAGCCTCTCCTGCGCGAAGCCAATTTGCTGGCGCAGGAGATGGACAACAGCATGCCTGCGAAACAGCGCCTGTGGCTTGGACTGCAGATGCTGGAAGGGGATATCTACAGCCGCGCTTACGCCGGGCATGCGGCAGATAAGCTGGACGCGACGGTGGCCCGTCTTAGCGACGAGCTGGACGACCCGGCGCTGCACATCGCCGACGCCCGTTACCAGGCCATCGCCTCGATTTGCGACGTGGTCAGTAACGCGCTGACGGCGGAACCCAGCCGCTTTACGGCGGCAGTAGATAAGGTTGTGCTTAACCGCTTCCTCGGTTTGCCGATCTTCCTGCTGGTGATGTACGTGATGTTCCTGCTCGCCATTAACATCGGTGGCGCACTGCAGCCGATTTTTGACGCCGGTTCTGTCGCGGTCTTCGTCCACGGGATCCAGTGGGTGGGTTACACCCTGCACTTCCCGGAATGGCTCACCATCTTCCTCGCGCAGGGGATCGGCGGCGGTATCAACACCGTTCTGCCGCTGGTGCCGCAGATCGGCATGATGTATCTGTTCCTCTCGTTCCTGGAAGATTCCGGCTACATGGCGCGCGCCGCGTTCGTGATGGATCGTCTGATGCAGGCGCTGGGTCTGCCGGGTAAATCCTTCGTCCCGCTGATTGTCGGCTTCGGCTGTAACGTGCCGTCGGTGATGGGCGCACGCACCCTGGATGCGCCGCGTGAACGTCTGATGACCATCATGATGGCGCCGTTTATGTCCTGCGGTGCCCGTCTGGCAATCTTTGCGGTGTTTGCCGCAGCCTTCTTCGGTCAGCAGGGCGCGCTGGCGGTCTTCTCGCTGTATGTGCTGGGCATCGTGATGGCGATCCTCACCGGTCTGATGCTGAAGCACACCATCATGCGCGGTGAAGCGTCACCGTTTGTGATGGAGCTGCCGGTGTACCACGTGCCGCATCTGAAAAGCCTGGCGATCCAGACCTGGCAGCGTCTGAAAGGCTTCGTCCTGCGCGCCGGTAAGGTGATTGTCATCGTCAGCATTTTCCTGAGCGCACTGAACAGCTTCACCCTCAGCGGGCAGGCGGCAGATAACATCAACGACTCTGCCCTCGCTTCCGTCAGCCGCGTCATCACGCCGGTCTTCAAACCGATTGGCGTGCATGAGGATAACTGGCAGGCAACCGTCGGGCTGTTCACCGGTGCGATGGCGAAAGAGGTGGTTGTCGGCACCCTGAACACGCTTTACACCGCTGAGAACATTCAGGAACAGGAATTTAATCCGGCAGAGTTTCATCTCGGTCATGAGTTGCTGGGGGCCGTAGAGGAGACCTGGCAGAGCCTGAAGGACACCTTCAGCCTGAGCGTGCTGGCGAACCCGATTGAAGCGAGCAAAGGCGACGGCGAAATGGCGACGGGTGCCATGGGCGTGATGGGCGAGAAATTTGGCAGCGCGTCCGCGGCCTACAGCTACCTTATCTTTGTACTGCTCTACATTCCGTGCATCTCGGTGATGGGGGCGATTGCCCGCGAGTCCAGCCGCGGCTGGATGGGCTTCTCCATCCTGTGGGGGTTAAACATTGCGTACTCGCTGGCGACGCTGTTTTATCAAACCGTTAACTTCAGCCAGCATCCGCGCTACAGCCTGGTCTGCATTCTCGCGGTTGTGCTGTTTAACGTGGTAGTGCTCGGTCTGCTGCGGCGGGCGCGCAGCCGCGTCGATATCGACCTGCTGGCAAACCGTAAAACCGCCGCGACCTGCTGCAGCAGCCCGACAGGCGACTGTCACTAAGGAGTACACCACATGGCATCGTTGATTCAGGTTCGTGACCTGCTGGCGCTACAGGGGCGGATGGAGGCGAAACAGCTGAGCCTCAGCCTGCACACGCCGCAGCCGATGATCGATGCCATGCTGGAAAGACTGGAAGCCATGGGGAAAGCGGTGCGGATTCAGGAAGAGCCGGACAGTTGTCTCTCCGGCAGTTGTAAAAGCTGTCCGGAAGGAAAGGCCTGCCTCAGGGAATGGTGGGCACTGCGCTAGTAAAGCCAGGCATCGCTGCCCGGCTTTATCGTGTTACTTGTAGACGTCCGCCGTTGCGCGTACGTTTTTGGTCTGCTTTTCAGCGCTGGTGACGACGTAGTACGTTCCGCCCAGCTCATCCGCTTTCTTCGACAGCTCTTTTCTCGCGTCCATCGGCGCGGTGGTGTCAGACGTAGTAATCTCACCAATTTTCGTCAGATTCATGCTGGCAACTTTATCTTTTTCCAGCTCTTTTGCCGCAAAGACGCCAAATGACAGTGACCCAATAACCAGAGAAGTGACAATACCTGTAACAAGTTTCATAGCCTGACTCTCCATAGGATTGTTGTTTTGATTATCGTAGGCAGAACAACCGCAACGACATCTGGAGTATGGTTGCGGTGTGTTACTTTTTCCAGGCAGGATAGAAAATAATCAGTCGAAACGTTGACTTAACGCAATGAGCGCTGAACAAAACTCCGCCGGATGAGAGATGAACGGGGCATGTGCGGCTTTGGCAATGATCTGCGATTCGCTGTTCGGCCACAGTTCATCCAGCAGCGGAGCCACTTTGCGCGGCACAATTCCGTCAAGGTAACCATAAATACGCAGGTGCGGCAGCGTCAGGGCGGCCAGCGGCTCGCGCAGATCAACGGTTTTCAGGAGCTCAAGACCGCCGTTTAGCACCTCAACCTCCGGCATCGGCAGTGACAGCACGGTTTGCTTCAGCGTGCGGGCATCCTTACGGGCGGTGTCAGTTCCCATCGTCTGCAGGGCGAGGAACCGCTCTACGGTCCGCTGGAAATCTTCACTCAGCTGCTGCTGGAAGCCCGCCAGTACCTCGGGTTTTATCCCCGGCCACGCGTCCTGCGCGCTAAAACAGGGTGACGACGCCACCGTCACCAGCGCTTTTACGCGGTCAGGCCGCGACAGCGCAATCTGGCTTGCCACCAGTCCGCCCAGGCTCCAGCCCAGCCAGACAGCGTTTTGCGGCGCGGCGTCCAGAACCTGCTGCGCCATCTCATCAAGAGACAACGCGCCATATCCGCGGCTGCGGCCAAAGCCGGGTAAATCCACCAGATGCAGTGTGAAATGCGAGGCGAGTTCCTCACGTATGCAATGCCATATCTCCGCATTCAGGCCCCATCCGTGCAGCAGCACAAGATGGCAATTTCCTGTCCCTACAGTCTGCCACCACAGCGTCTTCATCAGTTACTGTTCTCTTTTTTTCACATGGAGGTTGCACATGCTAACAGTACCTGGGTTGTGCTGGCTATGCCGAATGCCGCTGGCGCTCAGCGGGTGGGGCGTCTGCTCCGTCTGTACGCGTTCGCTGGAATGGCGTATCGGGATCTGTCCACAATGTGGTTTACCGGCCACAAATTCCTCTTTGCCCTGCGGCCGCTGCCTGAAGAAATCCCCGCCGTGGAGCGCGCTGGTGGCCGTAGATGATTATGTTCCACCGCTAAGCAGGCTGATTCACGCGCTGAAGTTTTCCGGGCAGAGCTCGCTTGCACCGCCCCTTGCCCGCCTGCTATTGCTGGCGGTTTTGCAGGCACGGCGTCATCGCGCACTGCCGAAAATTGACAGGGTGGTGAACGTCCCCTTATACCGACATCGGCACTGGCGGCGCGGCTATAACCAGAGTGACCTGATCTGCCGTCCCCTCGCACGGTGGCTCGGCTGTCGGTATGATGCCAGCGCGCTGACGCGTGTTCATGCCACCGCCATCCAGCATCAGCTCAGCGCGCGGCTTCGCAAAAGAAACCTCAAAAATGCCTTTCGCCTTGAATTACCGGTCGACGGTCTCCATATCGCGATTGTGGATGATGTCGTCACCACGGGCAGTACCGTTGCTGAACTTTCCCGACTGCTTTTGCGAAGCGGCGCCGCGTCGGTTCAGGTATGGTGTCTGTGCCGTACCTTGTAGCCCTTCTTCAATGGGCGTATGATTATACCCAGGTAATTTAGTCAACTATTAGGCCAAAGCTATGATCCGTATTTCCGATTCTGCACAAGCGCACTTTGCCAAACTGCTGGCAAATCAGGAAGAAGGGACGCAGATCCGCGTGTTTGTGATTAATCCAGGCACTCCGAATGCAGAATGTGGTGTTTCTTATTGTCCTCCGGACGCTGTGGAAGCCACCGACACTGCCCTTAAATTTGAACAGCTCACCGCCTACGTTGATGAGCTGAGCGCACCGTATCTTGAAGATGCGGAGATCGACTTCGTCACCGATCAGCTGGGTTCTCAGCTGACCCTGAAAGCGCCGAACGCGAAAATGCGTAAAGTGTCTGACGATGCCCCGCTGATGGAGCGCGTCGAGTATCTGCTGCAATCCCAAATCAACCCACAGCTGGCGGGCCACGGCGGTCGTGTTTCCCTGATGGAAATCACGGAAGATGGCCTGGCGATCCTGCAGTTTGGCGGCGGTTGTAACGGTTGTTCAATGGTCGATGTCACCCTGAAAGAAGGGATCGAGAAGCAGCTGCTGAACGAGTTCCCGGAACTGAAAGGCGTGCGTGACCTGACCGAACACCAGCGCGGCGAGCACTCTTACTACTAATTCAGTGCCCGTCTGTATCGCCCGGTGGCGCTGCGCTTACCGGGCCTACAAAACCCTACCCCCCCCCTCTTCGTTCCCCTCTATATGTTGACCTGCGTCTCATAATTCACATTTTGCCTGCCAGGGTGATTCTCAATTACGTCATGTTACCCGTATCATTCTCATGGGCACTAAGCACACTCATAACAGCCGACTAAACTTAATGGTTTCCAAGGCATCAGTATTAGTGCCGTTACTTCTCTGTTCCCAGTTGGGACAATCGGAATGTGTCGTTGAAACAATGACGTTACCCATAACAATTCAAAGGCCAGGTAAATCATGCCATTAGTCATCGTTGCTATCGGTGTTGTGTTATTACTGCTCTTGATGATCCGTTTCAAAATGAACGGATTTATCGCTCTGGTTCTGGTGGCACTTGCAGTCGGTCTGATGCAGGGTATGCCGCTGGTTAAAGTTATCAGTTCCATCAAAGCCGGTGTCGGCGGCACGCTCGGCAGCCTGGCGTTGATCATGGGCTTCGGCGCCATGCTCGGTAAAATGCTGGCGGACTGTGGTGGCGCCCAGCGTATTGCTACCACGCTTATCGACAAATTTGGTAAGAAGAATATTCAGTGGGCAGTGGTGTTAACCGGTTTTACCGTCGGTTTCGCGCTGTTCTACGAAGTGGGCTTCGTGCTGATGCTGCCGCTGGTGTTCACCATCGCAGCTGCAGCGAGCATCCCGCTGCTGTATGTTGGTGTGCCGATGGCTGCGGCGCTGTCCGTGACCCACGGCTTCCTGCCGCCGCACCCGGGTCCAACCGCTATCGCGACCATCTTCCACGCGGATATGGGTAAAACCCTGCTGTTCGGTACGATTCTGGCGATCCCGACGGTGATTCTGGCAGGCCCGGTTTATGCCCGCTTCCTGAAGGGCATTGATAAGCCAATCCCGGAAGGTCTGTACAGCGCCAAAACCTTCACCGAAGAAGAGATGCCTGGTTTTGGCGTCAGCGTCTGGACCTCTCTGGTACCGGTGATCCTGATGGCAATGCGTGCCGTGGCAGAGATGATCCTGCCGAAAGGTCATGCGTTCCTGTCCGTTGCGGAATTCCTGGGTGACCCGGTGATGGCAACGCTGATTGCCGTGCTAATCGCGATGTTCACCTTCGGTCTTAATCGCGGCCGTTCAATGGATCAGATCAACGACACGCTGACCTCGTCCATCAAAATCATTGCCATGATGCTCCTGATCATCGGCGGTGGCGGTGCATTCAAGCAGGTTCTGGTCGACAGCGGCGTGGACAAATACATCGCGGCCATGATGCATGAAACCAACGTGTCGCCGCTCCTGATGGCCTGGTCTATCGCTGCCGTGCTGCGTATTGCCCTGGGCTCTGCGACCGTTGCGGCGATTACCGCAGGCGGTATCGTTGCTCCGCTGATTGCCACCACGGGCGTGAGCCCTGAGCTGATGGTTATCGCCGTCGGTTCCGGTAGCGTGATTTTCTCTCACGTTAACGACCCGGGCTTCTGGCTGTTCAAGGAGTACTTCAACCTGACGATCGGTGAAACCATCAAGTCCTGGTCCGCGCTGGAAACCATTATTTCGGTGTGCGGTCTGGTCGGGGTGCTGCTGCTCAATATGGTGGTCTGATGTAAAAAAGCCGGGTGGCGCTGACGCTTACCCGGCCTACATTCTATTCCCTCTCCCCCAGGGAGAGGGTTAGGGTGAGGGTGAAATTACCGCTTCTTACTCACCGCCCTTCTGCGCTTGTCCAAATCCTTAATCAGCCTGTTCACCCCGTCATCGGCAAACATCTTCTCAAGCGTGGTGGACAGCTTGCGACGCCAGTTCTTGTACTGATAGCTGGTGCCCGGAATGTTCACCGGCTCCGCCATATCAATCCAGTCTTCCGGCTGCAGACCCAGCAGGGCGCTGTTGCTGTCGGCAATATAGCGCTGCAAACCACGGTTGAGGGTCGCGGTCATCGACATCAACGACGCCTTATGCCCGGCGCGTTTCGGCAGACAGCCCTGCTTGTGCAGCGCATCCAGCAGCCCCTGCTTAGAAAGCTCGCGATCCTGATACAGGCCGCGCAGAACCTCTTCATCTGGATACAGTCCCAGCGTTTTGCCGAGCGTCAGATCGCCGCTTTCCCAATAGCCACGAAGCGTAGGAAGGTCATGCGTCGTCGCGACTGCCATTGACTGTTCAGGGTACGCTTTCGGCGCGCGGAAGGTTTTCTCATGGTCGTTTTCAAAATAGAGCACTTTGTAGGAGTAGACGCCGCTGTCGCGGAGCTTGCTGACAATTTCCACCGGCACGGTACCGAGATCTTCACCGATCACCATGCACTGGTGACGCTTACTTTCCAGCGCCAGGATCGACAGCAGATCGTCAACCGGGTACTGCACGTACGCCCCGTGATCCGCCGTTTCACCGTACGGGATCCACCACAAACGCAGCACGGACATCACGTGGTCAATACGCAGCGCCCCGCAGTTCTGCATGTTAGCGCGCAGCAGGTCGATAAACGGCTCGTAGGCGCGCGCCGCCATGACGTGCGGATCCATTGGCGGCAATCCCCAGTTCTGACCGAGCGGGCCAAGGATATCCGGTGGTGCCCCCACGGAGGCTTTCAGACAGTAAAGTTCACGATCGCACCAGGTTTCCGCGCCGCCTTCCGCCACGCCGACGGCCAGGTCACGATACAGGCCGATCGGCATCTTATAGCCCTGACTCACCTGCCAGCAGGCGGCAAACTGGCTGTACGCCAGCCACTGCAGCCACAGGTAGAAGTCCACCTCATCGGCATATTTTTTACAGAACGCTTTTACTTCCGGCGTGTCGACGGACTGATACGCTTCAGGCCAGACCGGCCAGCCCCAGCGCATTTCGTCCTCTTTCACCTGATACGCGTGCAGCGCATCAAACGCCGCCTGCCAGTACAGGCTCTCGCCCTCCTGCGTCACAAACTGACGGAACGCGGCCATCTGCTCGTCGTCACGCTGCGAAAAGCCTTTCCACGCCAGGCGCAGCGCGGCCATTTTCAGCGCCGTGACGGTGGAATAGTCCACCCAGTCTGCGTCGCGCGCCTGCTTCAGCGCCTGCTGCGTGGTGCTGAGTTTCCACCACGCCTGCGCCTCTTTGCTGTTTTTGAAGTCATCTAAGGCGTTAACGTCGATATAAATCACGTTCAGCCAACGACGGGACGACGGGCTATACGGGCTGGCGCTCTCCGGGTTGGCGGGATAAAGCGCGTGGATCGGGTTGAGGCCGATGAACGCGCCGCCGCGCTCGCCCACGGATGCCAGCATATTCTTCAGATCGCCAAAATCACCGATGCCCCAGTTGCTGTCGGAACGCAGGGTGTAGAGCTGCACGCAGGCGCCCCACAGCTTCTTGCCTTCGAGCAGCGCCTGCGGCTCGTAGCAGCGTTTTGGCGCGACGATCACCCGGCAGTGGAAACGCCGATCGTCCTGGGTGAGCGTGAGGGTGTGATAGCCCTCCGGCAGCTTCGCCGGAAGGTTTAACGTTTTGCCGCCGGTGGCGTGACCTTTGTGCTGATGCCCCTCTTCGGTGGTCAGCAGCCAGCTAAACTCGCCGCGCCCCTCCACCGCCAGCGGCATCTTTTTGCCTGCGGTGAATACCTTCACGTTCGGCACCGGCGCACCCGACGCTTTCGCGTCGGTTTTGTGCATAGCGTCCAGCAAACGTCTTTTGGTGTCGGCGCCAATAGACTGCGGTTTGCCGTGAGCATTGATGTAACTGAGGCTGATCCCCGCCGCCTGCGCGGCGCTGTCCAGACGTTTACTCTCCATCGCGCTTCCTTAGCGTTTTGCCTGCCAGATACGGGCCTGATAATCACGGATTGAACGGTCAGAGCTGAACATACCGCAGCGGGCGGTGTTCAGGATGCACGCCCGGGTCCACGCCTCCTGGTCGCGATAGAGCACGTCGACCTGTTTTTGCGCTTCGACATAGGCCGTGAAGTCCGCCATCACCAGATACGGGTCACCGCCGTGTTTGTCCATGCTGTGCAGCATCTGGTCAAACGCGTGCTTGTCGCCGTCGCTGTATTTACCGCTTTCCAGCTCCTTCAGCACCGCATCAAGCACTTTGTCTTTCTTACGCCATTTCACCGGGTCATAGCCTTTGGCCTTGATGGCTTTCACCTCTTCCACGGTATGGCCGAAGATAAAGATATTCTCTTCCCCCACCTTCTCGGCGATTTCGACGTTGGCCCCGTCGAGCGTACCGACGGTAAGCGCGCCGTTCAGCGCCAGCTTCATGTTGCCGGTACCGGACGCTTCTTTCCCTGCGGTAGAGATCTGCTCGGAAATATCCGCCGCCGGGATCAGCATTTCAGCCGCCGAGACGCAGTAATCCGGCAGGAACACCACCTTCAGCTTGTCGCCCACTTTCGGATCGCTGTTGATCGCCGCCGCCACTTTATTGATGGCGAGGATGATGTTTTTCGCCAGGTAGTAGCCCGGCGCCGCTTTCGCACCGAACAGGAACACGCGCGGCACGCGGTCGGCCTGCGGGTTCTCGCGGATCTCTTTGTACAGCGCCAGAATGTGCAGCAGGTTCAGGTGCTGGCGTTTGTACTCGTGCAGACGCTTGATCTGGATATCGAAAATCGCATTCGGGTTGATCTCAATCCCGGTACGCATTTTCACGAACTCCGCCAGGCGAACCTTGTTCTCCAGCTTGATCGCACGGTACTGCTCGCGGAATTTCGCGTCGTCGGCCTGTTTTTCCAGGTTGATGAGCTGGTCCAGATCGTTGGCCCACTCTTTCTTCAGGGTCTTGTCCAGCAGGCCGGCCAGCAGCGGGTTGCACTGCTTGATCCAGCGACGCGGCGTGATGCCGTTGGTCACGTTGTGGAATTTGGTTGGCCACAGCTGGTGGTATTCAGGGAACAGATCTTTCACCACCAGATCCGAGTGTAGCGCCGCCACGCCGTTCACCGCAAAGCCGCTGACTACGCACATGTTCGCCATGCGCACCTGCTTATCGTGCACCACCGCCAGCTTCGCCCAGACCGCTTTGTTACCCGGCCAGGTTTTATCCACGAGCTTTTTAAACTGGTCGTTAATCTTGTTGATGATCTGCATGTGGCGCGGCAGCAGCGCTTTCACCAGCTTCTCATCCCAGCACTCGAGCGCTTCCGGCATCAGGGTGTGGTTGGTGTAGGCAAAGGTACGGCTGGTGATGGCCCAGGCGTCATCCCAGCTCAGTTGATGCTCGTCGATCAGCACGCGCAGCAGTTCCGGGATCGCAATCGTCGGGTGCGTGTCGTTGAGCTGAATCACTTCGAAGTCCGGCAGCTGCGCCAGCTTGCGGCCCGCCAGGTGATGGCGACGCAGAATGTCCGCCACGGAGCAGGCGCACTGGAAGTACTGCTGCATCAGGCGCAGCTTTTTACCGGCCAGGTGGTTGTCGTTCGGATAGAGGACTTTGGTCAGCTTCTCGGCGTCGATACCCTGCTGCTCGGCGCGCAGGAAATCGCCATCGTTGAATTTGGTCAGGTTAAACGGATGGGCATGCTTCGCCTGCCACAGACGCAGCGGCTGCGCCACGCCGTTACGGTAGCCAAGCACCGGCAAATCCCAGGCTTCACCGGTGATGGTGAACGCCGGTTCCCAGAGCCCCTGCTTTGTCACTTTCCCGCCAATGCCAACCTGCACATCCAGCTGCGCGTTGTGGCGGAACCACGGATAGGTATTGCGATGCCAGTCGTCCGGCGCTTCCATCTGATGACCGTCAGCGAACGACTGACGGAACAGGCCGTACTGGTAGTTCAGGCCGTAGCCAATCGCCGACTGGCCGACGGTCGCCATGGAGTCCAGGAAACAGGCCGCCAGACGTCCCAGGCCGCCGTTGCCCAGCGCCGGGTCAATCTCTTCTTCCAGCAGGTCGGTCAGGTTAATGTCGTGCTCTTTGAGGACGTCACCCACCTCCTGATACCAGCCGAGGTTCAACAGGTTGTTGCCCGTCAGACGGCCAATCAGGAATTCCATTGAAATGTAGTTTACATGGCGCTGGCCTTTTACCGGTTTTGCCAGAGGTTGAGCATCCAGCTGCTCTGCGAGCGCACCGCTCACTGCCTGCCACCACTGGTGAGGCGTCATTTCGTTTGCAGCATGAAGGCCAAAACGCTGCCACTGACGCGTCAGGGCAGCCTGGAATTGAGCTTTGTTGAAGGTAGGCTGTGACATAGGGGATCGGCATCCTTTAGAAAGAAAACACAAGTTGGCGCTAGTGTGCCTGGCTCATTTCCCCTCTTCCTCCTCCCGTGGGGGATTAGACAGGGAGGAGTAGCGGGGATGAGCAGAAAAGTGTGATCGAGGCCACTCTCAGAGCATAGTTCGAGTGTGCCCGGAAGATAAAAAAGTAACCGAGGATAATGTCAAAGAAATGAAATGCAGTTTCGGGTGAAATCAAACCCCACCGAAATAATTACTTACGTAGAATAATATTTCTGCAATCACGTAATCGCTAAGGCGATTATTAATCTCCCTTAACTTTACCAGCAGTATATTAAATTTGACGTCACTATCCCTTTCTGAAACCAGTTTCAGCGCAGCGGTAACCAGTACAGACAAGCCAGCAGTGACGGGGCGTCAAAGACCTTTCCAGAAAGTTCCATCTTCTTCCTGAATGTTTTGTGACAGAGTGCAAATTCACAGCCACCAAATCCAGACATAACTTGCAATAGTTAACTTATTGGCCGACCTTATATCCATTAATTACGAAGCGCAAAAAAAATAAAATCTCTCGTTCCCCACAGTGAAGTGAAACCTATGTTGATTCCGTCTAAATTAAGTCGCCCGGTTCGCCTTGACCATACAGTGGTCCGCGAACGTCTGTTGGCTAAACTTTCCGGCGCGCATAATTTCCGACTGGCGCTGGTTACGAGCCCTGCAGGTTATGGAAAAACAACGCTCATTTCGCAATGGGCCGCAGGTAAGAGCGATCTTGGCTGGTACTCCCTCGATGAGGGCGATAACCAGCAAGAGCGTTTTGCCAGCTATCTGATTGCCGCCATACAGCAAGCCACCCATGGACACTGCGTCGCCAGTGAGATGATGGTGCAAAAGCGCCAGTACGCCAGCTTGTCTTCACTTTTCTCTCAGCTGTTTATCGAACTGGCCGAATGGCATCGCCCGCTTTACGTGGTGATTGATGATTATCATCTCATCACTAACCCGGTGATTCATGAATCGATGCGTTTCTTCCTGCGCCATCAGCCGGAAAACCTGACTTTAGTCGTGCTGTCACGCAACCTGCCGCAGCTGGGTATTGCCAACCTGCGCGTGCGCGATCAGCTTCTGGAAGTGGGCAGCCAGCAGTTGGCCTTTACCCACCAGGAAGCAAAACAGTTCTTTGACTGCCGCCTGACCTCACCGATTGAGGCCGCCGAAAGCAGCCGTCTGTGTGATGACGTTGCGGGCTGGGCCACGGCGCTGCAGCTTATCGCCCTCTCTGCCCGGCAAAACAACAGTCCGGCGCATCAGTCTGCGCGGCGTCTGGCGGGCATCAACGCCAGCCACCTTTCTGACTACCTGGTGGATGAGGTGCTGGACAGCGTCGATCCCTCGACGCGTAATTTCCTGCTGAAAAGCTCTCTGCTGCGTTCCATGAATGATGCGCTCATCGTGCGGGTGACGGGCTGTGAAAACGGTCAGCTGCAGCTCGAAGAGATTGAACGTCAGGGCCTTTTCCTGACGCGCATGGACGATCCGGGCGAGTGGTTTAGCTATCACCCGCTGTTTGGTAGCTTCCTGCGCCAGCGCTGTCAGTGGGAAATGGCGGTTGAACTCCCGGAGATTCACCGTGCCGCCGCTGAAGGCTGGATGGCACAAGGCTTCCCGAGCGAGGCCATCCACCACGCGCTGGCCGCCGGTGATGCCAGCATGCTGCGCGATATCCTCCTCAACCATGCATGGGGCCTGTTTAACCACAGCGAACTGACGCTGCTGGAAGAGTCCCTCAAAGCCCTGCCGTGGGAAAGCCTGCTGGAGAACCCGCGTCTGGTGCTGCTGCAGGCCTGGCTGATGCAGAGTCAGCATCGTTACAGCGAAGTGAACACCCTGCTGGCGCGCGCCGAGCAGGAGATGGAAAGCGAAATGGATACCACCCTGCACGGCGAGTTCAACGCGCTGCGCGCTCAGGTGGCCATTAACGACGGCGACCCGGACGAAGCTGAACGGCTAGCGATGGTCGCGCTGGATGAACTGCCGCTGGCTAACTTCTACAGCCGCATCGTGGCGACCTCGGTGCACGGCGAAGTGCTGCACTGCAAAGGCGATCTCACGCGTTCGCTTTCACTGATGCAGCAAACCGAGCAGATGGCGCGTCGTCATGATGTCTGGCACTACGCGCTGTGGAGCCTGATCCAACAGAGTGAGATTTTATTCGCGCAGGGGTTCCTGCAGGCCGCCTGGGAAAACCAGGAAAAAGCGTTCCAGCTGATTCGTGAACAGCATCTGGAACAGCTGCCGATGCACGAGTTCCTGTTGCGTATTCGCGCTCAGCTGCTGTGGGCATGGTCGCGTCTGGATGAAGCAGAAAGCTGTGCCCGTCAGGGTGTGGATGTTCTTTCCAGCTTCCAGCCGCAGCAGCAGCTGCAGTGTCTGGCGCTGCTGGTCCAGTGCTCGCTGGCGCGCGGCGATCTCGATAACGCCCGCAACCATCTGAACCGCCTGGAGAACCTGCTCGGCAACGGTCAGTATCATAGCGACTGGGTCTCCAACGCCGATAAGGTCCGGGTGATTTACTGGCAGATGACCGGCGATAAAAAATCCGCCGCAAACTGGCTGCGTCAGACGCCAAAACCGGAATTTGCCAACAACCACTTCCTGCAGAGCCAGTGGCGCAACATTGCCCGCGCGCAGATCCTGCTCGGTGATTTAGAGCCCGCTGAGATTGTGCTGGAGGAGCTGAACGAGAACGCGCGCAGCCTGCGCCTGATGAGCGACCTGAACCGCAACCTGCTGCTGCAGAACCAGCTCTACTGGCAGGCGGGTCGTAAAAACGATGCCCAGCGCGTGCTGCTGGAGGCGCTGCAGCTGGCTAACCGCACCGGGTTTATCAGCCACTTTGTGATTGAAGGTGAAGTGATGGCGCAGCAGCTGCGTCAGCTTATTCAGCTCAACACACTGCCGGAGCTGGATCAGCATCGCGCCCAGCGTATTCTGCGCGAGATTAACCAGCATCATCGTCACAAGTTCGCGCACTTCGATGAGAACTTCGTTGAACGTCTGCTGAACCACCCGGAAGTGCCGGAGCTTATTCGCACCAGCCCGCTCACCCAGCGCGAATGGCAGGTTCTGGGGCTGATCTATTCAGGTTACAGCAATGAGCAGATTGCCGGTGAGCTTGCGGTGGCGGCGACCACCATCAAAACGCATATCCGCAACCTGTACCAGAAGCTGGGCGTGGCGCATCGTCAGGATGCGGTACAGCATGCGCAGCAGCTGTTGAAGATGATGGGGTACGGAGTGTAATTCATTGCCCGGCGGCGCTACGCTTGCACGGTCCTACGGGTTTTGTAGGTCGGGTAAGCGCAGCGCCACCCGACACAACCATTAGCACAATTCCAGCTGCAGATTATTATCCTTAATCACCTGCATCACGCCCGCTGGCGGCATCACGTCGGTGTAGACCGCATCCACCATGCTGATGCTGCCCATGTTCACCATCGCGTTACGCCCAAACTTCGAATGGTCTACCACCAGCATCACGTGACGTGAGTTTTCAATGATCGCGCGCTTGGTGCGCACCTCGTGGTAATCAAACTCCAGCAGCGAGCCGTCGCTGTCGATGCCACTGATCCCCAGAATGCCGAAGTCGAGGCGGAACTGAGAGATAAAATCGAGGGTGGCTTCGCCGATAATCCCACCGTCGCGGCTGCGCAGTTCGCCGCCCGCGAGGATGATGCGGAAATCGTCTTTCTGCATCAAGGTGTTGGCCACGTTCAGGTTGTTGGTGACCACGCGCAGGTTCTCGTGATCCAGCAGGGCATGGGCGACCGCTTCCGGCGTGGTGCCGATATCAATAAACAGCGTTGCCCCGTTCGGGATCTGGCTGGCGACCTTGCGGGCAATACGCTCTTTCTCCGCCGTTTGTGTGGCTTTACGGTCGTGCCAGGAGGTGTTGACCGAACTCGACGGCAGCGCCGCGCCGCCGTGGTGGCGAAGAATACGGTTCTGATCGGCCAGGTCGTTCAGGTCACGACGGATGGTTTGTGGGCTGACGGCAAACTGCTCCACCAGCTCTTCGGTGCTGACGTATCCCTGTTTTTTTACTAGTTCGATAATGGCGTCATGACGTTGTGTTTGTTTCATCAATTATCCCTGAGAATTATGTTCGTTTTCGCGCATGGAGCGTGTCGGCAAAGGCCATCGCCAGCCCCACGGCCAGCCCGGCGACGTGTGCGCCGTTGGCGATAGACATACCAAACAGATCAAACCATCCGGCAATTAGCCATATTAACGCAAAGGTTATTAATCCGCGTTGCAGATAGATGCCACTTTCCGGGTCGCGCTCCCCGCGAAGCCAGACGTAGCCCATCAGGGCATACACAACGCCCGATAGCCCGCCGAACCACGGCCCGCTGAACTTGTGCTGCACGTAGCCGCTCAGCAGGGCGCTGATAAGGGTGATAACGATCAGCTTGCCGCTGCCCAGACGTTTTTCAACGGCACCGCCGAGATACCACCACCAGAGCAGGTTAAAGAGGATATGCATCACCGAGAAGTGCATTAGCGCGTGGCTAAAGTAGCGCCAGACGTCAAACTCAAGTGACGGATCATAGGGCCACGCCAGGGCAATCATCACGCTCTGGTCGCCGACCACGTTCATGATAATGAAGACAATGATGCAGGCCGCCATCAGCAGCAGCGTAAACGGGCCCGCGCGCTCGCGAATGGTGGCGAGGAAGGGAAAGCGGCTGTAGTGCAATCCGCTGCCGGTCTGGCCGGACTGCCAGCTTGCCGCCAGATAGCGCGGGTCGCCAGGGTTCTCAAGAAAACGCGCCAGCTCCTCGTTTACCCGCCCGGCCTGGCTCTCATCGGCCAGCCAGATGTCGGTCTGCGTATGTTGCTGAATAGTCAGAATAACGCCCTGCGTCGCCATATAGTCGACAAACGCCTGGGCGACGCGCGGGTTGGTAAAAGAGGTGATCATCAACATGGGCAGCGGTCGCTTATTTCCACACAAAAGGGGACAGTATAGCGGGATCAGCGCTCAAAAGCGTATTCCACTTCTGCCGGGAAATGACGATGCCAGGCATCGAAGCCGCCGTCGACGCTGTACACCGCGTCGTAACCCTGCTGAAGCAGATACTGCGCCGCGCCTTTGCTGCTGTTGCCGTGGTAGCACATGACCATGACCGGCGTCTCGAAGTCGTTATCGCGCATAAACGCGCCCAGCGTGTCGTTCGTGAGATGGAACGCGCCGGGCGTATGGCCCATCGCAAAACTCTGCGGATCGCGGATGTCCACCAGCACCGCTTTTCCCTGGTGCATCTTCTGGTGGGCTTCTTCTACGTTAATACATTCAAACTGATCCATGGTGTTCTCTTTACAGTGGTCAACGACACAATTTTACCCCGTAGTGTACGTCCTGGCGGCGGGTAAACGCCATTATGTTATCCATATCACTCTAAATTGTTTTTTTGATGTTACCAAAAGCGCGTTCCTTTGCTATTATGAGCGATATCGAACATTTCTGAGCTTTAACGAAAGTGCATGAGGGTGTTATGGAAACCAAAGATCTGATTGTGATAGGCGGTGGCATCAACGGTGCCGGTATTGCGGTCGATGCCGCAGGACGCGGTTTATCCGTACTGATGCTGGAAGCTAACGATCTCGCCTGCGCGACGTCGTCCGCCAGCTCCAAACTGATTCACGGTGGCCTGCGCTACCTGGAACACTACGAATTCCGCCTGGTCAGTGAAGCACTGGCCGAACGAGAAGTACTGCTGAAAATGGCCCCGCATCTGGCGATTCCGATGCGCTTCCGCCTGCCCCATCGCCCGCATCTGCGTCCGGCATGGATGATCCGAATTGGTCTGTTTATGTACGATCATCTGGGTAAACGCACCAGTCTCCCGGGTTCGAAAGGTTTGCGTTTTGGCTCAGAATCGGCCCTTAAGCCTGAAATCGTGCGCGGATTCGAATATTCCGACTGCTGGGTGGACGATGCGCGCCTGGTGCTGGCGAACGCGCAGATGGTTGAGAAGAAAGGCGGCGAGGTGAAAACCCGCACTCGCGCGACCGCTGCCCGTCGTGAAAACGGCCTGTGGATTGTGGAAGCGGAAGACATCGATACCGGCGAGAAATTCAGCTGGAAAGCGCGCGGCCTGGTGAACGCTACCGGCCCGTGGGTGAAGCAGTTCTTCGACGACGGCATGCATCTGCCTTCCCCGTACGGCATCCGCCTGATCAAGGGCAGCCACATTGTGGTGCCGCGCGTGCATACCCAGAAGCAGGCTTACATTCTGCAGAACGAAGACAAGCGCATCGTGTTTGTGATCCCGTGGATGGACGAGTTCTCGATCATCGGCACCACCGACGTGGAGTACAAAGGCGATCCGAAGAACGTCGAGAGCGACGAGAGCGAAGTGAACTACCTGCTCAAAGTGTATAACGCGCACTTTAAGAAACAGCTGTCACGCGACGACGTGGTCTGGACCTACTCCGGCGTGCGTCCGCTGTGCGATGACGAGTCTGACTCACCGCAGGCCATCACCCGCGACTATACGCTCGATATTCACGACGTTGACGGTCAGGCGCCGCTGCTGTCCGTGTTTGGTGGCAAGCTGACCACCTACCGCAAGCTGGCCGAGCACGCGCTGGAAAAACTGGCGCCGTACTACAAAGGCATTGGCCCGGCATGGACCAAGGGCGCGGTGCTGCCCGGCGGTGATATCGGCGGTAACCGCGATGATTACGCCGCGAAGCTGCGCCGTCGCTTCCCGTTCATCACAGAAGGGATGGCGCGCCACTATGCCCGCACCTACGGCAGCAATACCGAGCTGTTCCTGGGCGATGCAAAGGACATTGCGGATCTGGGCGAGCATTTCGGCCACGAGCTGTATGAAGCCGAGCTGCGTTACCTGGTTGAGCACGAGTGGGTGCGTCGTCTGGACGATGCTATCTGGCGCCGTACCAAAGAAGGGATGTGGCTCAACGCCGAACAGCAGTCTCGCGTGGCGCAGTGGTTGCTGCAAAATGCGGGAAAGCGTGAGCTGTCGCTGGCGTCCTGATGTGAAAAAACGCCCGGTGGCGCTACGCTTACCGGGCCTACGGGATCAAGTAGGCCGGGTAAGGCGAAGCCGCCACCCGGCTTTGTTTTTACAACCTCACCGGATCAATATGCCAGATCGTCTCGGCATACTCCTTGATGGTCCTGTCTGACGAGAAATATCCCATATTGGCGATGTTGTACATCGCGGCGCTGGTCCACTTCTCCGGCTGGCGATACAGTTCATCCACCTTGTCCTGACAGTCCACGTAGCTGCGATAATCCGCCAGCACCTGGTAGTGATCGCCAAAGTTAATCAGCGAATCCACCAGATCGCGATAGCGGCTCGGTTCATCCGGGCTAAACACGCCGGTTGCAATCTGCGTCAGCACCTGGCGTAACTCTTCATCCCCTTCGTAATATTGACGTGGCGAGTAGCCTTTTCTGCGTAGCGCCTCCACCTCTTCCGTCGTATTACCGAAGATAAAGATATTGTCTTCGCCCACATGCTCCAGCATCTCGACGTTCGCCCCGTCAAGCGTACCGATGGTCAGCGCGCCGTTAAGGGCAAACTTCATGTTACTGGTGCCGGATGCTTCCGTCCCCGCCGTGGAAATCTGTTCAGAGAGATCCGCCGCCGGGATGATCAGCTGCGCCAGGCTGACGCTGTAGTTTGGAATGAACACCACCTTCAGCTTGTCGCCAATGTCCGGATCCTGGTTAACCACCTTCGCCACGTCGTTGATGAGATGAATAATGTGCTTCGCCATATAGTAGGCCGACGCCGCCTTACCGGCAAAGATCTTCACTCGCGGCACCCACTCGGCCGTCGGATCGGCCTTAATGCGGTTGTAATGGGTGATCACGTGCAGCACGTTCATCAGCTGACGCTTGTATTCGTGGATGCGTTTGATCTGCACGTCGAACAGCGCTTTCGGGTTTGCGACCACGTTGAGGTGCATCGCCAGCCAGACCGCCAGACGCTTTTTGTTCAGCAGCTTGGCTTCGCGCACGGCTTTGTTCACCGTCGGGAAATCAATATGCTGTTCCAGCTCGCTCAGCTGGCTCAAATCGGTACGCCAGGTGCGGCCAATATTCTCGTCCAGCACCTCAGAGAGCGGCTGGTTGGCCAGCGCCAGCCAGCGGCGCGGGGTGACGCCGTTGGTCACGTTGCAGAAGCGCGTCGGGAAGATCTTCGCAAAGTCCGCAAACAGCGACTGCACCATCAGGTTCGAGTGGAGCTCGGACACGCCGTTGACCTTGTGGCTGATGACAACCGCCAGCCAGGCCATGCGCACGCGACGACCGTTCGACTCATCAATGATGGACGCGCGGCTCAGCAGGCCAGTATCGTTCGGATACTGCTCCTGCAGCGTCTTGAGGAAGTAGTCGTTAATCTCAAAGATAATCTGCAGATGGCGCGGCAGGATTTTGCCGAGCATGTCCACCGGCCACGTCTCCAGCGCTTCGCTCATCAGCGTGTGGTTGGTGTACGAGAACACCTGGCAGGTCACCTCAAAGGCGTCGTCCCAGCTGAACTTATGCTCGTCGATCAGCAGGCGCATCAGCTCCGGAATAGAGAGCACCGGGTGGGTGTCATTAAGGTGGATCGCGGTTTTCTCCGCCAGGTTGGCGTAGGTTTTGTGCAGCTGATGGTGGCGGCTGAGGATGTCCTGAATGGTCGCCGAAACGAGGAAGTACTCCTGACGCAGGCGCAGCTCGCGGCCCGAGTAGGTCGAGTCATCCGGGTACAGCACGCGGGACACGTTCTCGGAGTGGTTTTTATCCTCCACCGCCGCGAAGTAGTCACCCTGGTTAAATTTACCGAGGTTAATTTCGCTACTGGCCTGGGCACTCCACAGGCGCAGCGTGTTGGTGGCGTCAGTGTCGTAGCCGGGGATAATCTGGTCGTAGGCCACGGCCAGGATCTCTTCCGTTTCCACCCAGCGGGATTTTTTCCCTTCCTGCTGAATACGTCCGCCAAAGCGCACCTTGTAGCGCGTGTTGTGGCGCTTGAACTCCCACGGGTTGCCGTACTCCAGCCAGTAGTCCGGGGACTCTTTCTGACGCCCGTCGACGATGTTCTGTTTGAACATGCCGTAATCGTAGCGAATACCGTAGCCGCGGCCCGGCAGCGCCAGCGTCGCCAGCGAGTCGAGGAAGCAGGCGGCGAGACGCCCCAGACCGCCGTTACCGAGGCCCGGGTCGTTCTCTTCGTCGATCAGTTCTTCTAAATCTAACCCCATCTCTTCCAGTGCGGTTTTGACGTCGTCATAAATACCGAGCGACAACAGCGCATTGGACAGCGTGCGGCCAATCAAAAATTCCATCGACAGGTAGTAAACCTGACGCGTCTCCTGAGAGAGCTGGGCGCGGTTTGAGCGCAGCCAGCGTTCCACTAAACGGTCACGCACGGCAAACAGGGTAGCGTTCAGCCACTCGTGCTTGTTGGCAATAACCGGATCTTTCCCGATGGTGAACATCAGCTTGTAGGCGATAGAGTGCTTTAACGCCTCAACGCTGAGCGTGGGTGAAGAGTAGCTAAATGGAGCGTTCATATCAGTAACTTCGCCTCGTTACATCAAGCGTTGATAGAGATCGCGGTATGACTGCGCCGCGACGTGCCAGCTAAAGTCCATGGACATCGCCTGACGTTGTACGTAACGCCACAGCGATGGACGGGACCACAAGACGAAAGCACGCCGAATCGCCCGAAGCAGCGACCAGGCATTACTGTCCTCAAAGACAAACCCGCTGGCGATACCGTCCGCCAGGTTTTCCAGAGAGCTATCGGATACCGTATCCGCCAGTCCGCCCGTGCGGCGTACCAACGGCAGGGTGCCATATTTCAGGCCGTACAGCTGCGTCAGGCCGCAGGGTTCGAAACGGCTTGGCACCAGGATGACGTCCGCGCCGCCCATAATGCGGTGCGAGAATGCCTCGTGGTAGCCAATCTGCACGCCCACCTGACCCGGATGTTCCGCCGCGGCGGCAAGGAAGCCTTCCTGCAGCACCGGGTCGCCCGCGCCGAGCAGCGCCAGCTGTCCGCCCTGCTCCAGTAAACCGGGCAGCGCCTCCAGCACTAGATCCAGCCCTTTCTGGCTGGTCAGGCGGCTGACCACCGCGAACAGCGGCACTTTGTCGTTAACCTTCAGGCCCATCGCAATCTGCAGCTGGCGTTTGTTTTCCGCTTTGTCTTCCACGGAATCACGGCCATAGCGCGCCGCCAGCAGGAGATCGGTTTCCGGGCTCCAGATCTGTTCGTCCACGCCGTTCAGAATGCCCGACAGGCGGCCTTCGCGATGGCGCTGCTGCAGCAACCCTTCCATACCGTAGCCAAACGCCGGCTGGGTGATCTCACGCGCGTAGGTTGGGCTCACCGCCGTGATGTGATCGGCGTAGTACAGCCCGGCTTTCAGGAACGAGATCTGCCCGTTAAATTCCAGCCCGTGCATGTTATAGAACGATAATGGCAGATCGATTTCACTCATGTGATGGGCATAGTACATCCCCTGATACGCCAGATTGTGCACGGTAAAGACCGATTTGGCCGGATGGCCGCGCGCGGCGAGATACGCCGGGGCAAGCCCGGCGTGCCAGTCGTGCGCGTGCACCACATCCGGGCGCCAGAACGGATCCAGCCCCGTCGCCATTTCTGCGCCGACCCAGCCGAGCAGCGCAAAGCGCAGCACGTTGTCGGTATAAGCGAACAGGTTCGTATCGTGATACGGGCTGCCCGGTCGATCGTATAAGTGCGGCGCGTCGATCAGGTAAATCCCTACGCCATTGTAATGTCCAAACAGCAGAGTGATGCGTCCGGCGAAGGTCTCACGGCGGGTCACCACTTTTGCATCGGGTATACCACGCCGGATATCCGGAAAGGCGGGCAGCAGGACTCGGGTATCCACGCCTCCGGCGATTTGCGCTGCCGGTAATGCACCCAAAACATCTGCCAGACCGCCCGTTTTCAACAACGGGAACATCTCAGAACATACGTGTAAAACCTGCATCATCGCTCCTGTTTGATCTGCAGCTTCCGCAACATTTCCCGTGTGACTAACACGATCCCCTCTTCCGAACGATAGAAACGACGCGCGTCTTCTTCCGCGTTTTCACCAATCACCATCCCTTCGGGAATGACGCAGGCACGGTCGATCACGCAGCGACGCAGACGACACGAGCGCCCTACCCAGACATCCGGCAATAAGACTGCCGAATCGATATTACAGAATGAATTTATCCGCACGCGGGGGAACAGCACCGACTGCACCACCACCGAGCCTGAAATAATGCACCCGCCGGACACCAGCGAGTTCAGCGTCATACCGTGGCTGCCGGAGCGGTCCTGCACGAACTTGGCTGGCGGCAGCGACTCCATATGGGTACGAATCGGCCAGTTCTGGTCGTACATATCCAGCTCAGGCGTGACCGACGCCAGGTCGAGGTTCGCTTTCCAGTACGCCTCCAGGGTTCCCACGTCGCGCCAGTAAGGTTCCGCATTCGGGTCGGACTGCACGCAGGACAGCGGGAAAGGATGTGCATACGCCATGCCAGCTTTCGTGATTTTCGGAATGATGTCTTTACCGAAGTCGTGGCTGGAGTTTTCGTCTTTGTCGTCTTCTTCCAGCAGCTCATAAAGATATTCTGCATCAAAGATGTAGATCCCCATGCTGGCAAGCGATTTGGTGTCATCGCCCGGCATGGTTGGCGGGTTCGCCGGTTTTTCAACGAAGTCGATAATTTTGTCGTCGGCATCCACGTGCATGACGCCAAACGCCGTCGCTTCAGCAACGGGCACAGGCAGACACGCCACGGTGCAGCGCGCCCCTTTTTCGACGTGGTCGATGAGCATGTGGGAGTAATCTTGCTTGTAGATATGGTCCCCGGCGAGGATCACGATGTATTCCGCGTTATAGCGACGAATAATGTCGAGGTTCTGGGTCACCGCATCCGCCGTCCCGCGATACCAGTTCTCGCCGTGAACGCGCTGCTGCGCAGGGAGGAGATCGACAAACTCGTTCATCTCTTCGCTGAAGAATGACCAGCCGCGCTGGATATGCTGAACCAGCGTGTGCGACTGATACTGCGTTATGACGCCAATACGGCGAATGCCCGAGTTCAGGCAGTTGGAGAGCGCAAAGTCGATGATGCGGAACTTACCACCAAAGTGAACAGCAGGTTTGGCGCGCTTGATGGTCAAATCTTTCAGACGGGTACCACGCCCACCCGCAAGTATCAGGGCAACCGTTTTTAATGGTAGCTGGCGTGCCAACATTAAGGGATCGTTCTTCTCTAATCTAACCATGACTAACTCCTTTTTTATCATCTTTGGAATACGCACACTCCGTGCGCAGGCCCGTGCCAGACAGCCATTACTACCGGATTATCCACTCCGGCAAAGGGGGGAACAGCTCGCCATTCCCCTTCAGGTAAAACAATCTCTGCGACGTCATCCGTCGCGTTCAGCGTGACCAGCCATTTATCCGACAGCAGGATTTGCAGGCGTGGTACGCCGTGTTGCCACTCTTGCGCGCTTAACGGTTGCGCGTCTTTATTCAGCCAGCGAACGTTGCCGTCACCCTCTTCCCACCAGCGGTCGGCGGTCAGCGCGGGGATCTGCTGGCGAAGATGGATCAGCGCAGCGGTAAAATGAATCAGCCCGCTGTTGGCTTCACCCCAGTCGAGCCAGGTTAACGTGTTGTCCTGGCAATACGCATTGTTGTTACCGTGCTGGCTGTGGCCGTGTTCATCGCCTGCCAGCAGCATCGGCGTGCCCTGCGACAATAAAAGCGTTGTCAGCAGCGCATGTACGCTGGCGCGTCGCCGCTCTATCACATCCAGACTTCCGCCTAACCCTTCTATACCATGATTGAAGCTATGGTTATTGTTAGTGCCATCGCGATTCTCTTCGCCGTTTGCCTCATTGTGTTTCTGATTGAAACAAACGCAGTCCCTGAGCGTAAAACCGTCGTGCGCCGTCAACAGATTGACGGTGGCCGACGGGCGTTTGCCGTCGCGCTTAAAGAGATCGCTTGAAGCGGCAAAGCGTCCGGCGAACTCCCCGAGCGACAGATTCCGTTCCAGCCAGAAGCGGCGTACGGCGTCGCGGTAGTGGTCGTTCCACTCGGCAAACAGCGGCGGGAAATTCCCGACCTGATAACCGCCTTCTCCGATGTCCCACGGCTCGGCAATGAGCTTCACCTGCGAGAGCACCGGACAGTTTTTTATCGCCTCAAACAGCGGCGCCTGCTGGCTGAACGCCGGCGTGCGCCCCATCACCGGGGCCAGGTCGAAACGAAAACCGTCGACGTGGAACGTTTCTACCCAGTATTTCAGGCATTCATAAGCAAAATGCGTGACCGCCGGATGGCTGAGATTGAGCGTGTTGCCGCAGCCGGTCCAGTTCTCATAATCGCCATCCTGCCTGATCCAATAATAGCTACGGTTATCAATTCCGCGCATGGAGAGCGTCGGACCGTCGAGATCGCTTTCGGCACTGTGGTTCAGCACGACGTCCAGAATGACCTCAATGCCCGCCGTATGAAGCGCCTTCACCGCATCGCGAAACTCGTCCCGCGCCTTTTCCGGATGAGCGGCATAGCGTGGCTCAAGCGCGAACATCGCCAGCGGGTTGTAGCCCCAGTAGTTGCTTAGCCCCAGCCGCTGCAGGCGCGGCTCGCTGGCAAAATGGGCGACGGGCAGCAGTTCCAGAGCGGTGATGCCGAGGTGTTTCAGGTAGGCGATCATGGTGGGATGCCCGAGCGCCTTATAGGTACCGCGCATGTCTTTGGGGATCGACGGGTGCAGGTAGGTCAGCCCTTTGACGTGGGCTTCATAAATGACGGTATGGCCCCACGGCGTCTGCGGCGGGGCATCGTCTTCCCAGTCATAAAGATCGTTCACCACCACGCTTTTTGGCGCGACGGGCGCGCTGTCGCGGTGGTCGGGATCGCCGTAACCCACGTGGAAGAGCGGGTCGTCTTTAAATTCGCCGTCCACGCGGTGCGCGCACGGGTCAATCAACAGCTTCGCCGGGTTAAACCAGTGACCCTGCGCCGGATCCCACGGACCGTGTACGCGAAAGCCGTAGTGCATGCCGGGCCGCCCTCCGGCCAGGTAGCCGTGCCAGGTATCCCCCGTGCGCGCGGGTAAATCGTAACGATGCTCGTTACCTTCCCCGTCAAACACGCACAGTTCAACCCGCTCGGCGTGAGCGGAAAAGAGGGTGAAATTGACCCCCTTCCCGTCAAAACGCGCCCCGAGCGGTTCGGGTTTACCTGCCGTCAGCTGCGTCATTCGCCCTCCCGCATTAGCCAGATGGTGCCAAGCGGCGGCAGCGTCAGGCTCAGGGAGTTGGGTCGCCCGTGGCTTTCGATGGTGTCGCTCTGTACCAGCCCGCCGTTACCGGCGTTGCTGCCGTGGTAGTGCATCGAGTCGGTATTCAGAATTTCGCGCCATTTGCCCGGCTGGTTAATGCCGAAGCGGTAGTGTTCGCGCGGCACCGGCGTAAAATTGCTGGCGACGATGATCTCGTTACCGGCTTTGTCACGACGCACAAAGACAAACACCGAGCGTTCGTGGTCGTCCACCACCAGCCACTCAAAGCCGTACGGATCGAAGTCGAGCTCGTGCAGCGCTTTGTGGTGGCGATAGGTCAGGTTCAGATCGCGTACCAGACGCTGCACCCCGTGGTGCCAGTTGTCGCCGCCTTCCAGCAGATGCCAGTCGAGGCTGGCGTCGTGGTTCCACTCGCGCCCCTGAGCGAACTCATTGCCCATAAACAGCAGTTTTTTGCCCGGGAAGGCAAACATCCAGCCGTAGTAGGCGCGCAGGTTGGCAAACTTCTGCCACGCGTCACCCGGCATGCGGTCGAGAATCGATTTTTTACCGTGTACCACCTCATCGTGGGACAGCGGCAGCATGAAGTTTTCGGTGTAGTTGTAGAGCATCCCGAACGTCAGCTTATCGTGATGATACTTACGGTGAACCGGATCCAGCTTCATGTAGTCGAGCGTGTCGTGCATCCAGCCCAGGTTCCACTTATACCAGAACCCCAGGCCGCCTAATGACGGCGGACGGGAGACGCCCGCAAAGTCGGTCGACTCTTCCGCCATGGTTACGGCACCGTCCACCTGCTCGCCGATAATGCGGTTGGTATTACGCAGGAATTCAATGGCTTCCAGATTTTCGCGGCCGCCAAACTCGTTCGGGATCCACTCCCCCTCTTTGCGGCTGTAGTCGCGGTAGATCATCGACGCCACCGCATCGACGCGCAGGGCATCAATACCAAACCGCTCGATCCAGTACAGGGCATTCCCGACCAGGTAGTTTGCGACCTCACGGCGACCGTAGTTGTAGATCAGCGTGTTCCAGTCCTGGTGATAGCCTTCGCGCGGATCGCTGTGCTCGTACAGCTTCGTGCCGTCAAACTCTGCCAGCGCGAAATCATCCGCAGGGAAATGACCCGGCACCCAGTCGAGGATGACGTTCAGCCCGGCGGCGTGCGCGGCATCAATGAAATAGCGGAAGTCGTCGCGCGTGCCGAAGCGGCGCGTTGGCGCATACAGCCCGGTGGGCTGATAGCCCCAGCTGCCGTCGAACGGGTGCTCGTTGACCGGCAGCAGCTCAAGGTGGGTAAAGCCCATCCATTTTGCATACGGCACCAGCTGGTCGGCAAGCTCCCGGTAGCTCAGCCAGAAGTTGTTATCGGTGTGGCGACGCCAGGAGCCAAGATGGACTTCATAGACGGAGATCGGCGCATCAAAGCGGTTAGCCTGCTTGCGCTCCTCCGTCTGAACGACCTTCTCCGGCAGGCCGCAAATCAGCGACGCGGTATCCGGGCGCATCTGCGCTTCGAAGGCATACGGGTCGGCTTTAATGCGCAGCTTGCCGTGGGCGTCGATCATCTCGAATTTATAAAGCTGCCCGTGGTGCGCCCCGGGGATAAACAGCTCCCAGATGCCGGTTTCCCGACGCAGGCGCATCGGGTGGCGGCGGCCATCCCAGTAGTTGAACTGCCCGACAACGGAGACGCGCTGGGCATTGGGCGCCCACACGGAGAAGCGCGTGCCGGTAATGCCGTCCATGGTATCGGCATGGGCACCCAGCGTTTCATAAGGACGAAGATGCTTCCCTTCGGAGAGCAGCCAGGCGTCCATCTCTTTAAGCAGAGGGCCAAAGCTGTAAGGATCGTCAATCAGGTTTTGCTGACCGTGCCAGAGAACGGCGAGCTGGTAGCGAAACGGGTTTTTACGACGGGGCATTACGCCCGAGAAGAAGCCACGGGAATCGAGGCATTCAAGATTACCCACCTTGCGGCCGGTTTTGGGTTCAATCACCCAGACTTCTGTGGCATCCGGTAACAGTGCCCGAACTTCAAGGCCATCCTCAGTACGATGCATCCCAAGCACAGAAAAGGGGTCAGCGAAATGACCCGCAATAAGCGCATTAATCACGTCTCTATCCACACGATCGGACATGGTATTCATCCTGTTTTTTATGTCGTCCTTTTTAAGCGCTCCGGGACGACTTTTAATGTGACCTGAACGGGACAGCACAAAAATGTGCATCCAATCTGCTCCGTTCGAACCTCAGGTAAGAAATGACTCTTCCTTAAAGCATAGCCAACGCTCTAGATGACTCCTGATAAAAAATAAGACATACGCGTGTTACTCCATGTAGTACGCAAAAAAAAGGGGTGAAAATCACCCCCGGTATTTAACAAATTATTACGCCAGCTGGCGCAGCATGCGGCGCAGCGGCTCGGCAGCGCCCCACAGGAGCTGGTCGCCAACGGTGAACGCGGAGAGATACTCCGGCCCCATGTTCAGCTTGCGCAGACGGCCAACCGGCGTGGTCAGCGTGCCGGTAACGGCAGCCGGGGTCAGCTCGCGCATGGTGATATCGCGATCGTTTGGCACCACTTTCGCCCACGGGTTGTGCGCGGCCAGCAGCTCTTCCACGGTCGGAATAGACACATCTTTTTTCAGTTTAATGGTGAAGGCCTGGCTGTGGCAGCGCAGCGCGCCGATACGCACGCAGAGGCCATCAACCGGAATGGTGTTCGCGGTATTGAGAATTTTGTTGGTCTCAGCCTGGCCCTTCCACTCTTCGCGGGTCTGGCCGTTATCCAGCTGTTTGTCGATCCACGGGATCAGGCCGCCTGCCAGCGGTACGCCAAAGTTATCCACCGGCAGCTCGCCGCTGCGGGTCAGCTGAGTGACATTACGCTCGATATCCAGAATAGCGGATGCCGGGTTTGCCAGCTCGGTCGCAACGCTCTGGTGCAGCTGGCCCATCTGGGTCAGCAGCTCGCGCATGTGACGCGCGCCGCCGCCGGACGCCGCCTGGTAGGTCGCCACGGAGACCCACTCCACCAGATCCTGCGCAAACAGGCCGCCGAGGGACATCAGCATCAGGCTGACGGTGCAGTTACCGCCGACAAAGGTTTTCACGCCGTTGTTCAGGCCATCGGTGATCACGCCCTGGTTAACCGGGTCGAGAATGATGATGGCATCGTCTTTCATGCGTAGCGACGAGGCCGCGTCAATCCAGTAGCCCTGCCAGCCGCTTTCACGCAGCTTTGGATAGATTTCGTTGGTATAATCGCCGCCCTGGCAGGTCACAATAATGTCGAGCGCCTTCAGCGCTTCCAGATCGTAAGCATCCTGCAACGTGCCTGTGGTACCACCAAAGGACGGAGCAGCCTGGCCGAGCTGGGAAGTGGAGAAGAAGACCGGGCGGATAGCGTCGAAATCGCGCTCTTCAACCATGCGTTGCATGAGTACAGAGCCGACCATACCGCGCCAGCCGATAAAACCAACGTTTTTCATAGCATTTTTTTCCTGCTGAGGGTGTGTGCTGTTTGTGCAAGCCAGTATTGAACTGGGATATGCTTCACATTACAAAATGCTGCCAAAGTCGCAAGCGAAATTAATCGATGATTGCCCGGCAATCAGAAATACAGCTAATTATCATAATAACCATAGAGAATTTCAGGGATAATTTACATGAGTGAAATCATTTCCGCAGCGGTTTTATTGATTCTGATAATGGATCCACTGGGTAACCTGCCGATCTTCATGTCGGTGCTGAAGCACACCGAGCCGAAGCGCCGCCGGGCGATCATGATCCGCGAGCTGCTCATCGCCCTGCTGGTGATGTTTATCTTTCTGTTTGCCGGGGAAAAAATCCTCGCATTCCTGAACCTGCGCGCCGAAACCGTGTCGATTTCCGGCGGGATTATTCTGTTCCTGATTGCCATTAAGATGATTTTCCCGAGCGCGGAAGGCAGCAGCAGCGGCCTGCCAGCGGGTGAAGAGCCGTTTATTGTGCCGCTGGCGATCCCCCTCGTCGCGGGCCCGACCATTCTGGCCACGCTGATGCTGCTGTCGCATCAGTATCCGAACCAGATGAGTCATCTGGTGATTGCCCTGCTGATCGCCTGGGGCGGGACGTTTATTATCCTGCTGCAGTCGTCCCTGTTCCTGCGCCTGCTGGGTGAGAAAGGGGTGAACGCGCTGGAGCGCCTGATGGGGCTGATTCTGGTCATGATGGCGACGCAGATGTTCCTGGACGGGATCCGGGCGTGGATGAAAGGATGACTTTCTCCCTCTCCCCGTGGGAGAGGGTCGGGGTGAGGGCATCAGGCCGCAGAGGACGTATTTTTGCCGGGTGGCGGCTTTGCCTTACCCGGCCTACAACACCACCAGCCCATCTACCCCTTACGAATCAAATACTGGTACGGCAGCGCCTCAGTCTGCTGTGCCACCAGCTCATGTTCCATAAAGGTACAAAAACCGGGAATATCGCGGGTTGTGGCCGGGTCATCGGCAATAATCAACAGCGTTTCACCGGTCTGCATATTGCGCACGGTCTTACGTACCATCATTACCGGTTCCGGGCAGCGAAGGCCCTGGGCATCAAGGGTGTGGTCTGGGCTGGAAAACAGGTCGGTCATGATCTTCTCGGTCAGATAAAAACGGCTGTAGTTTACGCCCGGTTGCGATCAATGCAAACCAGGTTAACGATTGCGTAAAAACTAACCATTGCAATGTCCTGCCAAAGCAGTATCATGCTGCGGTTTTTATTGGGTTCCCTCACCCCAACGTATAAAAAGGTCACAATATGACGTCGTTTTCCGAATCTCAACGCGTAAAAGCGTTGTTCTGGCTTTCGCTTTTCCATTTGCTGGTGATCACCTCCAGCAACTATCTGGTGCAGCTCCCGATCTCCATCTTTGGTTTTCATACCACCTGGGGCGCGTTCAGTTTTCCGTTTATTTTCCTCGCGACCGATTTGACCGTGCGTATCTTTGGCGCACCGCTGGCTCGCCGCATTATTTTTTCGGTCATGCTCCCGGCGCTGTTTATCTCGTACGGGGTTTCCTCTCTGTTTTATATGGGAAGCTGGCAGGGCTTTGAGGCGTTAACCCACTTTAACCTGTTTGTCGCCCGTATCGCCGCCGCCAGCTTTATGGCCTACGCGCTGGGGCAGATCCTCGACGTGCACGTGTTTAACCGCCTGCGGCAAAATCACCGCTGGTGGATGGCGCCAACCGCCTCCACGCTGTTCGGAAACGTGAGCGATACGCTGGCCTTCTTCTTCATCGCCTTCTGGCGTAGCCCGGATGCGTTCATGGCCGAACACTGGATGGAAATCGCGCTGGTGGACTACTGCTTCAAGGTCCTCATCAGCATTGTCTTCTTCCTGCCCATGTACGGCGTACTGCTCAATATGCTGCTGAAAAGACTGGCAGATAAATCTGAAATCACGGCATTGCAGGCTGGTTAAGGGTTCGCTTTATCAGTTGTGATAAGATGAGCGAATGAGCCGTTATGGCCGTTTATCGAAAGGAAGAAGTCAATGCGCAATCTGGTTAAATATGTCGGGATTGGCCTGCTGGTTGTGGGTCTTGCAGCCTGTGATAACAGCGACACGAAAACGCCTGCTCAGGGCGCATCCGCAGAGAGCAACGCGACCGGCCAGCCGGTTAATCTGATGGATGGCAAACTCAGTTTCTCTCTGCCAGCCGATATGACTGACCAGAGCGGCAAGCTGGGCACCCAGGCGAACAACATGCACGTTTACTCCGACGCAACCGGGCAGAAAGCGGTCATTGTGATTGTGGGCGACGACACCAGCGAAGATCTGGCCGTTCTGTCCAAACGTCTGGAAGATCAGCAGCGCGGCCGCGACCCTCAGCTGCAGGTCGTGACCAATAAATCCATCGAGCTGAAAGGCCATAAGCTGCAGCAGCTGGACAGCATCATCTCTGCGAAAGGCCAGACCGCGTACTCCTCTGTCGTGCTGGGCAAGGTCGATAACAAACTGCTGACCCTGCAGATCACCCTGCCAGCGGAAGATCAGCAGAAAGCGCAGACGGCTGCTGAGAACATCATTAACACCATCGTGATCCAGTAACGTTTCACGGCGATGACGTGGCCTCCGGTGCCTGCACCGGGGGCCATTTTTTTAGCCGCCACGTCAGCAGCAGCGCAATCACAACCAGACCCGCTGCGGCAAGATAGATCACCGGCACGCCTGCCCAGGCCATCACCAGCCCCGCCAGCGGGCCGGTAATGCCTAAAGACATATCCATAAACACCGTATAGGTCGCCAGCGCCGCCCCCTGATTCTGCTGCGGCACGGCTTTTACCGCCACCACACCCAGCGCCGGGAAGACCAGAGAAAAGCCTGCCCCCGCGAGGAAGACGCCCACTTTCGCGACCCAGGGCACCATTGCTATTCCGGTCAGCAGCAGCCCGACAATCTCTATCGCAAAGCAGATCATCGCCACGTTCAGCCCGCCCAGACGGTTGATGCCGTTAGGGAAAAGCAGGCGCGCGCCAACAAACGCACAGCTGAACAGGGTTAGCGCAAAGGCCGCGCCGTCCCAGCCTTTGGCGTCATAGAACAGAGTAATGAAGGTGGCTATCACGCCGAAGCCGGTTGTCGCCAGCGCCAGGGCCATGCCGTACGGCCAGACGCGCCCCAGCACCGCCCGAAACGGCAGCGGCTTGCCTTTGCTGGCCTTCACCTTCGGGCGCGGCAGCGCAAAGAGGATCGCCAGCAGCGCGACCGCCATGATGGTGATGGCCAGCCCATGCAGCCCGCCCAGCGCATAGCAGGCCACGCCGAGCGGCGCACCGAGCGCCATCGCACCGTAGGTGACAATCCCGTTCCAGGAGATCACCCGGCCAATGTGCGGCGCGCCGACAACCCCCACGCCCCACAGCGTCGAGCCGGTTCCCGCCAGGCTTTGCCCAATGCCCAGAATGACGCGACCCAGGCAGAGCAGCGCCAGGCTGACCAGCGGCCAGTGGCTGGTTGCGGCAGCCAGCAGATAGCTCAGGCCACTGAGGAAACAGCCGCACAATCCCACCACCACGATGCTTTTTGGACCGAACGTGTCCGCGTAGCGCCCGGCATGCGGGCGGCTCAGGAGTGTCGCGAAATACTGCAGGCTAATCACCAGCCCCGCCCAGAAGGCGCTGAAACCCATCACGTCATGGACGTAGCCCGGCAGGACCGCCAGCGGCAGGCCAATGGTCAGATAGCTGGCAAAGTTGAAAATCACGACGGAAACGATGCGCAGATTGAGGCGCAGTCCGCTCAGTGCCGGTTCAGCGGCAGGTTCGGGCATGGGGTTCTACCTGGATTTTTTACAACAGTGTTTCACTATTACCACGCCCCAATAAGAAAATCAGCACCGACTTTCAGATTAACGGTGCCAGACGAAGCGAAGCCCGGGCACTACACTTACCGGGTCATCATATTAAGGAACACGCATGATCGCTAACCCGTCCGACAAAGCAGGGCTCCACATCTTATTAAAACTCGCCTGTCTGGTGGTTATCCTTGCGGGTATCCATGCTGCTGCTGACATTATTGTCCAGCTCCTGCTGGCGCTCTTTTTTGCCATTGTGCTTAATCCGCTGGTCACCTGGTTTTTACGCCGGGGCGTCAGCCGTCCGGTAGCCATCACCATCGTCGTCATCGTGATGCTGATTGCCCTGACGGCGCTCTTTGGCGTGCTGGCGGCCTCGCTGAGCGAATTCTCCACCATGCTGCCGCAGTACAACAAAGAGCTGACCCGTAAGATTGTCGCGCTGCAGGAGATGGTACCCTTTCTTAATCTGCATATCTCACCCGAACGGATGCTGCGCCGGATGGATTCAGAGAAAGTTATGACCTACGCCACCACCTTGATGACGGGGCTTTCCGGCGCGATGGCCAGCATTCTGCTGCTGGTCATGACGGTGGTGTTTATGCTGTTCGAAGTCCGCCACGTCCCCTATAAGCTGCGCTTTGCATTAAATAATCCACAAATTCATATTGCTGGATTACACCGGGCACTGAAGGGCGTTTCCAAATATCTGGCGCTGAAAACGCTGCTGAGCGTCTGGACGGGGATCATTGTCTGGCTGGGGCTGATGCTGATGGACGTGCAGTTCGCGCTGATGTGGGGCGTGCTGGCGTTTCTGCTCAACTACGTGCCCAATATTGGCGCGGTGCTTTCCGCCGTGCCGCCGATGATTCAGGCGTTTCTGTTTAACGGCTTCTACGAATGCATGCTGGTCGGCGCGCTGTTCCTTGTCGTGCATATGGTGCTGGGCAATATTCTTGAGCCGCGCATGATGGGACACCGGCTGGGCATGTCGACGCTGGTGGTGTTTTTATCCTTACTGATTTGGGGATGGCTGCTGGGCCCGGTCGGGATGCTGCTGTCGGTCCCCCTGACCAGCGTGTGTAAAATCTGGATGGAAACCACCAAAGGCGGAAGCAAGCTGGCGATCCTGCTCGGGCCGGGGAGGCCGAAAAGCCGGCTACCCGGGTAACCGGCCTACCTGTACAGGTAGGTTTAAAGCGTCAGTAATACACCGTAAATTACCGCGTCCCTAATCCGTCGCGGTATTTTTATTTGCGTTAAGTCGATATTCACTCTGTCTTTATTTACGCCACGCGCATTATGTTGAAACGCAATTCATGATTTAACGCAAATTATAAAAAATGAAAATCTTATTTATTTTCCATGTTATTATGCCCGCCTTCGCGTCAACGCAATGCAAACATTAATATTGATTAAAAATACATCTGGCGGCTAAAAAAAGCCGGATGCGTATTATTTGTAAAAACCACTACCTTTAATTGTTATTATTGATATGGAGTTGTTGATGAAAAAGATCGTTAAATGGTGTACTGCTGCCGTATTCGTGGGCGCACTGGCAGGCTGTGCGCGTACCGCCCCAATCGCTCAGGTTCACTCTATTGTCAGCGCGGGTCATACTGCCGATCAGGTAAAAACGGCAATTTTGAAAGCAGGCCAAAAGCGTGACTGGATCATGACGGAAGCGGGTCCTGGGGTGATTAAGGGACGTCTGCAGTCACGCGATCACTCGGTCCAGGTGAGTATTCCGTACACGGCAACAAGCTATTCAATCAACTATGAAAACAGCCTTAACCTGAAAGCGGCAGACGGTAAAATTCACAAGAATTATAACCGCTGGGTGAATAACCTCGACCACGATATTCAGCTGAACCTCTCCGCTGGCGCCGCGCTGTAATATTTTTCTAAAGTCGGGCCGCGTATGGCCCGATAACCTCTCTTTATTGCCCTAAAAGGTTACGCAGTAATGTACGAAAAGGACACACTCAGCGCACTGGATGCCATTACCGAAGCGCAACGCATCGCCTTTGCCCCGATGTTATTCCAGACTGCGCTTTGTCTGCGTAACTCTGGCGTTCTCGCCTGGCTCGATAAACAAGGCAAAGAGGGAGCTACCCTCGAGGAAATAACCGAAAACAGCACCCTGAGTAGCTATGGTGTTAGCGTCCTGCTGGATATGGGATTAAGCGGACGCATCGTTACCCAACAGGATGGACGTTATTTTCTGGCGAAAGTGGGACATTTTTTACTGCACGACGCAATGACCCGCGTAAATATGGATTTCACTCAGGACGTTTGTTATCAGGGGCTATTTCACCTGGCGGACGCCCTGCAGGAAGAAAAGCCGGCCGGATTAGCCGTGTTTGGCGACTGGCCAACCATCTACCCGGCATTATCCCAATTACCGGCTCCGGCGAAAGAGAGCTGGTTCGCCTTTGATCATTACTATTCTGACGCCGCTTTTGACGCTGCGTTACCATATATATTCGCAAGCTCGCCGACAAAATTGTACGATGTGGGCGGAAATACGGGTAAATGGTCGTTACGCTGCTGCCGCTATGACGAAAATGTTGCCGTGACGATCCTCGATCTGCCGCAGCAGATAGCGCTGGCGCAGGAAAACATCGCAAAAGCAGGTTTTTCTCATCGTATTGGATTCCATGCTGTCGATATGCTTAGCCCAGCAGCATTGCCGGGTGACGCCGACGTCTGGTGGATGAGCCAGTTCCTGGATTGTTTCTCTCCGGATCAGATTGTCGCCATGCTGACGCGCGTCGCACAGGTCATGAAGCCAGGCGCACGTTTGTGCATCATGGAGCTTTTCTGGGATGCCCAGAAGTTTGAAGCGGCCTCTTTCAGCCTGAATGCCACCTCGCTCTATTTCACCTGTATGGCGAATGGTAATAGCCGGTTTTACAGCGTAGAGACGTTTTATCGCTACCTGGAGAGCGCAGGTTTCAGCGTTGAACAGCGGCTGGACAACCTTGGGGTCGGTCATACCCTGCTGATATGCACCAAACGTGAACAACAGAGCAGCGTAGCTGCCCGGGTGGCCCAGCCTGCCCTTTGAATACGGTTTTTTTCGCGGACGCGCGTAGATGAAATTTTCACTGAACATTATCGACTGGCAGGCGAGAGCGCCAGGACTCAGCGATGCCACAGAGTGGCAGGCGTGGTCTCGCCTGCAGCTGGCCGTTGACCCAGCGGCCCCGCTTCCCCGGCTGACCGCTTTACCCATGATGACCGCGCGCCGCCTCAATTCAGGCAGTAAGCTGGCGGTGGACATTGGTCTTGCCATGCTGCAAAAGCACGCCATTGATGCCGTCGTCTATTCCAGCCGTCACGGCGAGCTGGAGCGCAACTACCGTATTCTGCATGCTCTGGCGACCGGGCAGTCCGTTTCCCCCACCGATTTCGCCATGTCCGTGCACAATTCCGCGGTGGGCAATCTCACGATTACCGCACGCCAGGCCATCGTCTCGTCATCCATCTCAGCCGGACTGGACACCTTCCAGCAGGCCTTATGTGAAGTGCTGAGCCTGCTGCATGCGGGCTATTCCCGCGTCCTGCTGGTCGATTTTGACGGCGCGCTGCCGGAATTCTACCATCCGGCGTTACCGCCGCAGATGCCCACCTGGCCGTACGCGCTGGCGCTGGTGATTGAATCCGGCAACGGATTGCAGTGTGAAACCCGCAGCGGCAGCACGGGTGAAGAACCCACCCTGCCGCAAAGCCTGTTGTTCCTGCAACGCTATCTCAGCGAGGCACGGCAGTTTGTAGTGCCCGGGGAACGTTTGCTGTGGCAATGGACGCGCACATGAACCGCCTGGCTGCCCGTCTCAACTGGTTATGGCGTCTGGTGATGACCGGCTTCTGCTTCGCGCTGTTTGGCGTGGGCGGGCTGCTGCTGTCGCTGGTCTGGTTCAACCTGCTGCTGATCGTCCAGCGCGACCGCGCCAGCCGTCGTCGCCTGGCGCGTCGCAGCATTGCGGCCAGCTTCCGCTTCTTCCTGACCGTTGCTCGCAGCCTCGGAGTACTTGACTATCGCATTCACAATCTTGACGCGCTGCGCAGCGATCGGGGTTGTCTGGTGGTAGCTAACCACCCCACGTTAATTGACTACGTGATTCTGGCGTCGGTGATGCCGGAAACCGACTGTCTGGTGAAGAGCGCGCTGCTGCGCAACCCGTTTGTCAGCGGTGTTATCCGTGCGGCGGATTACCTGATTAACAGCGAAGCCGAGCCCCTGCTCGCGGCCAGCCAGCAGCGTCTGGCTCAGGGCCACACGCTTTTAATCTTCCCGGAAGGCACGCGTACCCGGTTTGGCGAGGCTATCTCCCTCCAGCGCGGCGCGGCAAATATCGCCGTGCGCTGTAACAGCGATCTGCGGGTGGTGCTGATCCACTGTAGCGAACATCTGCTGGATAAAAAAAGTCACTGGTATGATGTACCGCCAGAAAAACCTGTTTTCACCGTGGATGTCCGCGACCGCGTGAACATCGACGAATTTTACGATGCAACTGAACAAGAACCGGCGCTGGCGGCAAGGCAGTTAAACCGGCATCTACAGCATCGATTAACATCAGGCCTTCAATCTTTGTCAGGAATTAATGATGCAAGCGCTTTATCTTGAAATTAAGAATCTCATTATCACCACGCTGAATCTGGACGAGCTTACCGCAGAGGATATTGATACCGATGCCGCGCTGTTTGGCGATGGGCTGGGTCTCGACTCTATCGACGCGCTGGAACTGGGGCTGGCCGTGAAAAACCAGTATGGCGTGGTGCTTTCCGCCGAAAGCGAAGAGATGCGCCAGCACTTCTTTTCCGTCGCCACGCTGGCGTCCTTTATCAACGCTCAACGCGCCTGAGAAGTGATCACGATGACCGAACAAGAAACCATTTATCAGGAAGTCTGTGGCCTTTTGACCAAGCTCTTTGAAATCGACCCGCAGGATATTACGCCCGAAGCCCGTCTTTACGAAGACCTGGAGCTGGACAGCATTGATGCGGTGGACATGATTGTTCATCTGCAGAAAAAAACGGGCAAGAAAATCAAGCCGGAAACCTTCAAATCGGTTCGTACCGTTCAGGATGTGGTTGACGCCGTCGAACAGCTTCTGCGCGAAGAGTAAGACATTGTGCGTGGTGGACGGACGTTCCCGGTCATCCCACTGCTGACGGGGCTGATGCTGCTGGCGTGGCCCTTCCTGATTGGATTTGGGCTGACGCACAACAGCCTGCAATGGCTGTTACCGGTGATGGCACTGGTATTGCTGCTGCGGCTGCGTCAGGCGCAGCGAAACACCGGCCCGATGCGGTACGTGGTGCAGTGTGTTGCGCTGGCGGGCATCGTGCTCTGCGCGGCCAGCTATCTGCTGAAAACCCATCAGTGGCTGCTGCTCTACCCGGTGGTCGTCAACCTGGTGATGCTGGCCGTGTTCGGGGGTTCGCTGTGGACCGCGATGCCGCTTGTCGAGCGACTGGCGCGCTTGCGCGAGCCAGATTTGCCCCCGGAGGGCGTGCGCTATACCCGCAGGGTGACTCTCGTCTGGTGCGGCTTTTTCATCGGTAACGGCGCGATGGCGCTGTTCACCGTCCTCCACGGCGACATGCATCTGTGGACGCTGTGGAACGGTATGGTGGCTTACATCCTGATGGGGACGCTGATGGCGACAGAGTGGCTGGTGCGCCAGCGGGTGATAAAAAAAGAGATGCACAATGACTAACCCCCTTCCACTGGGCCAGTGGTTAAACGCGCCGCGCCCTGACGATACGCCCGTTGCCTGGCTTGACGATCGTACCTGGACGCTGGGCCAGCTGCGCCACGACGTGACCTTACTGGTCGACACCCTGCGTCAGCAGGAAGGCGAGCGCTGGGCGCTGTGCTTTGAAAATAGCTACCTGTTTATTGTTGCGCTGCTGGCCTCGCTGCATGCCGGTAAAACACCGGTCATTCCCGGCCATAGCCGCGTCTCGCAGCTTGAAGAACAGCAGGCGTTGTTTAGCGGCGTTCTGAGCGATCGGACTCTCGCTTTCCATGGGAAGCTGATTGTGGTGGCCTCCCACCATCAGACAGTTAGCCACTGGGCACCCCTGCCGGAGATTGACGAAAGCCGCTTCGTGGAACTGTTCACCTCGGGCTCCACGGGTACTCCGCGCCGGGTGATTAAGCACATCGTCAGTCTGGATCGCGAGGCCCGTCTGCTGGCTGACCGCTTCGGCGAGCGTCTGGCCGGATGCAGCGTTGTCGCCTCGGTCGTACCGCAACACCTGTATGGCCTGACATTCCGCATCGTATTGCCGATGGCGCTGGGCCTGCCGCTGCATGCCGCGATGCTCTACTACGCAGAGCAGCTGGCCGCCCTTTCTCATGACAGGCATTACCTGTTCATCAGCAGCCCGGCGTTCCTGAAGCGCCTGGATACCGAGCTGACCGCGCCGCCCGTCAGGATGCTGATTTCAGCAGGCGGAATGCTGCCCTGGTGTGACGTCTCCACCACCGCGGGCTGGCTTAACATCTGCCCGGATGAAATTTATGGCAGTACCGAAACCGGGATCCTTGCCTGGCGCCATCGCCAGCAGGATAACGTCCCGTGGCTGGCGTTCCCCGGCGTGATCTTCCATCAGGAAGATGAAGCCTGTCGCGTCACGTCGCCACTGATCCATGAGGCTGAAGGACTCCAGCTGGACGATATCCTCCACTTCGACAGCGAGGGGCTGTTCAGCATCGCCGGTCGTCGCGGGCGGGTGGTCAAAATTGAAGAAAAGCGCATCTCGCTTAACGAGATCGAACGTCGCCTGCTGGAGCTCGACGGCATTTGCGAAGCGGCTGCACTGCCGGTCACGCGCGGAGGCCGTCAGGGGATTGGTGCACTGCTGGTCCTGGACGAAGCGGTTCGTCAGCGCGGGTATATGCAGGATAAAAAAGCGCAGGAGTTCGCCTGGCGTCGCGCCCTGCTGCCCTGGCTTGAGCCGGTCGCCGTTCCACGCTACTGGCGCATTGTCGATGAAATGCCGGTAAACAGTATGAACAAGCGTGTCTATGCGCAGTTAGAGGAGTTGTTTCATGAAAATTCATGAAATTGAGCGCCACCAGACACAGCCGGAGAAGCTGGAAATCACTTTGCATCTCGACGCGGCGCTGTTCTGGTTTCAGGGCCATTTTGCCGTACAACCGCTACTGCCCGGCGTTGCACAGCTTGACTGGGTGATGCACTACGCTACGACATTACTGGCACCGGGCTACCGCTTTCACAGCATTCAAAACGTGAAGTTCCAGGCGCCTCTGCTGCCGGAAACCACGGTCACGCTGGTGCTTGAGTGGCATGCCGAACGTCAGATGCTGACCTTCAGCTACCAGCGTCACGCCGGGGATGAGCGCCATACCGCCAGCAGCGGAAAGATTCGTCTATGTCAGTAATCTTTCGCCCCTGCGTGCTGATCCCGTGCTACAACCACGGCGCCATGATCGCCAGCGTGCTGTCGCGTCTCGCACCGTTCGGCCTGCCGTGCCTGGTGGTGGATGACGGCAGCGAAGCTGTCACCCGTCAGGAGCTCGAACGCCTGGCGGCGGCGGAGCCACAGATGACGCTGGTCCGTCTGGCGCAAAATGCCGGGAAAGGTGCCGCGGTCATCAGGGGGCTGGAGGAGTGCGCGCGCGCGGGTTATACCCACGCCGTACAGGTGGACGCGGACGGCCAGCACGCCATCGAAGATATCCCCAAACTGCTGGCGCTGGCAGAGCGCCACCCGGACGCGCTGGTTTCCGGCCAGCCCATTTACGATGATTCCATTCCACGCTCGCGACTCTACGGTCGCTGGGTAACCCACGTCTGGGTGTGGATTGAGACCTTATCCCTGCAGCTTAAAGACAGCATGTGCGGCTTTCGGGTCTACCCGGTCTCGCCCACGCTGCGGCTGGCAGCGCGTGAGCCACTCGGTAAACGGATGGACTTTGACACCGAAGTGATGGTCCGTCTCTACTGGCAGGGCAACACCAGCGTCTTTCTGCCCACCCGCGTCACCTATCCGAAGGACGGGTTGTCCCACTTCGATGCGTTAAAAGATAACGTGCGGATCTCCCTGATGCATACCCGACTCTTCTTCGGCATGCTGCCCCGCATGCCCGGCCTGCTTTTCCGTCGACGCGGCCAGCACTGGGCGCAGCAGGACGAAGTCAAGGGTCTGTGGGGGATGCGCCTGATGCTGCGCGTCTGGCAACTGCTGGGGCGGCGGGCCTTTGCCGTGCTGCTGTGGCCGGTGATCGGCGTGTACTGGCTTATCGCGCGTCCGGCGCGGCAGGCCTCGCGGCAGTGGATTGCGAGAGTGAAGCAAGAACAGCGTCAGCGGAGCATGCCTGTTCCCTCACGGCTCAACAGCTTTTTCCATTTTATGCGCTTCGGCAACGCGATGCTGGATAAAGTCGCCAGCTGGCGCGGTGAGCTGAAGTTTGATCGCGACGTGGTCTTTGCTCCTGGCGCGAGCGAAGCGCTAGATATCGCGGCACCGCAGGGCAAGCTCCTGCTCGCCTCGCACCTTGGCGACGTAGAAGCCTGCCGGGCGCTGGCTCAGCTGGAAGAGAGCAAAATCATCAACGCCCTGGTTTTCAGCGAGAACGCCCAGCGCTTTAAGCAAATCATGAGCGAAATGGCGCCCCAGGCCAGCGTAAATTTGATGTCGGTTACCGACATCGGCCCGGACACCGCGATTGCCATCAAAGAGAAGCTTGAGCGCGGAGAGTGGGTCGCGATTGTGGGCGATCGCATCGCGGTGAATCCACAGCGTGGCGGCGACTGGCGCGTGATCTGGAGTCCGTTCATGGGCCAGCCTGCGCCGTTCCCACAGGGGCCGTTTATTCTGGCCTCCATCCTGCGCTGCCCGGTGGTGCTGATTTTTGCCCTGCGCCAGCAGGGGAAGCTCACCCTGCACTGCGAACCGTTTGCCAACCCGCTGCACCTGCCGCGCGGTGAACGCCAGCAGGCGCTGCAGGATATCGTCGATCGCTACGCGCAGCGGCTGGAGCATTACGCCCTCATGTCGCCGCTCGACTGGTTTAATTTTTTCGATTTCTGGCATCTGCCAGAGTCCAGAGAGAAGGAGTAAAGGGTGCTGACCGATCCCCGCTTTACGACTGAAGTCGAGATCACCGTTCCGTTCCACGACGTCGATATGATGGGCGTGGTCTGGCACGGTAACTATTTCCGCTACTTTGAGATCGCCCGCGAGGCGCTGCTCAATCAGTTTAACTATGGCTATCGCCAGATGAAGGCCTCCGGCTACGTCTGGCCCGTCGTCGATACCCGGGTGAAATACCGCGATGCGGTGACCTTTGAGCAGCGTATTCGCGTCCGCGCGCACATTGAAGAGTATGAAAACCGCCTGCGCATTGCCTATCAAATTTTCGATGCGCAGACCGGCAAACGCACCACCACCGGTTACACCATCCAGGTGGCAGTAGAAGAAGCCACCCGCGAAATGTGCTTTGTGAGCCCGGCAATACTGTTTGAACGAATGGGAGTGACGCCATGAAATGGTTGCCTTTGCTGGCGCTGATCGTCAGCCCGCTGGTCAGCGCCGTGACGCTGGATGAACTGCAGCAGCGCTTCACCGAGCAGCCTGTCGTGCGCGCGCACTTCGAACAGGTTCGCACGATAAAAGATATGCCGCAGCCGCTGCGCTCGCAGGGCGAGATGCTGATCGCCCGCGACAGCGGCCTGCTGTGGGATCAAAAAGCGCCGTTTCCGATGACGCTCCTGCTGGACGACAAGCGGATGGTTCAGGCGATCAACGGCCAGCCGCCGCAGACCATCACTGCCGACAATAATCCGCAGATGTTCCAGTTCAACCACCTTCTGCGGGCTCTGTTCCAGGCCGACCGCAAGGTGCTTGAAGAGAACTTCCGCATCGATTTTAAAGACCAGGGAGCAGGCCGCTGGTCGCTGGTGCTCACGCCAAAAACGACGCCGCTGGACAAGATTTTCGCCACCCTCGATCTGGGCGGCGCGACCTATCTGGAGACGATTCGCCTCAACGACAAACAGGGTGACCGTACCGATATCGCCCTTTCACGCCACCAACTGACGCCCGCCAGCCTGACCGATGACGAACGCCAACGCTTTGCCGCACCGTAAATCCCTGCGCCCGGCGCTGCTGTGGGCCACGCTATGCCTGATCCTGTTGGGCGTGCTGCTGTCGCGGCTGCCCGGCGCGCGTCTGAACAGCAGCGTGCTGGCCATGCTGCCGAAACAGACGCTGGGGGCGATCCCGCCAGCGCTTAACGACGGGTTTATGCAGCGTCTCGACCGCCAGCTGGTCTGGCTGGTCAGCCCCGGCAAAGAACCGGATTCGCGCGTGGCGCAGCAGTGGCTGGCGATGCTGCAAAGCAGCGACGCGCTCAGCGAGGTCAAAGGCCCGATGGACGCCGCCGGGCAAAAAGCCTGGGGAGAGTTCTTCTGGCAGCACCGAAATGGCCTGATCGATCCCGCCACCCGCGCCCGCCTGCAAAACGGCGGAAACGCGCAGGCGCAGTGGATTTTATCTCAGCTCTATTCAGCCTTTTCCGGCGTCAGCGGCAAAGAGCTGCAAAACGATCCCCTGATGCTGATGCGCGGCTCGCAGCTCGCTCTGGCGCAAAACGGCCAGAAGCTGCGGCTGATGGACGGCTGGCTGGTCACAAAAGATGAGGCGGGAAACTACTGGTATCTGCTTCACGGTGAACTGGCGGGCTCGTCATTTGATATGCAGCAGACCCACCGGCTCGTGACGACGCTTAACGCGCTGCAGGAGACGCTCAAAGCCCGTTACCCACAGGCACAGCTGCTTTCCCGCGGAACCGTGTTTTACAGCGATTACGCCAGCCAGCAGGCCAAACGCGACGTCTCAACGCTGGGCATCGCCACCCTGCTTGGCGTGTTCCTGCTCATCGTGGCGGTGTTCCGCTCTCTGTGTCCGCTGCTGCTGAGCGTGCTCTCGATTGCCATCGGCGCGCTGGCGGGCACGGTGGTAACGCTGCTGCTCTTTGGCGAGCTGCACCTGATGACGCTGGTGATGAGCATGAGCATCATCGGTATTTCAGCCGACTACACGCTCTACTACCTGACCGAACGGATGGTGCACGGCGCGGAACATTCCCCCTGGCAAAGCCTGGGGAAAGTGCGCAATGCGCTGCTGCTGGCGCTGCTGACGACCGTCGCCGCCTACCTGATAATGATGCTGGCCCCCTTCCCCGGGATCCGCCAGATGGCGGTGTTCGCCGCCGTGGGATTGAGCGCCTCCTGCCTGACGGTGATATTCTGGCATCCGTGGCTGTGTCGGGGTTTACCGGTGCGCCCGGTTCCGCTGATGGTCCCGATGATGCGCTGGCTGGCCGCCTGGCGACGCAATAAAAAATTGTCCGTTGGTTTGCCCGTCGCGCTGGCGCTGCTCTCCGCCGTGGGGATGAGCACCCTGAGGGTGGACGACGACATCGCCCAACTGCAGGCCCTGCCAAAAGATATTCTGGCGCAGGAGAAGGCCATTACCGCCCTGACCGGACAGAGCGTCGATCAGAAATGGTTTGTGGTCCATGGCGCCTCGCCTCAGCAAACGCTGGAGCGGCTGGAAGCCTTTACCCCGGCGCTGGCGGAGGCGCAAAAAGCGGGAGAGATCGCCCGCTGGCGTACCCTGCCGCTGAACTCGCTGGCCCGCCAGAAAAGCGATCTTACGCTGCTGCGCGACGCTGCCCCTGCGGTAACGAACGTGCTGCAAAGCGCCGGGCTCAACGCCGTCTCCCCGAATCTCGACGCCATGCCGGTCAGCGTGGACGCGTGGCTTAAAAGCCCGGCCAGCGAAGGCTGGCGTCTGCTCTGGCTGACCCTGCCTGATGGAGAAAGCGGCGTGCTGGTGCCGGTGGACGGCGCGAAAAACAGCGCGCACCTCAGTGAACTGGCCGCGCGCTATGACGGCGTCGTCTGGGTCGATCGCAAAGCCAGCTTTGACAGCCTGTTTGCCCTCTATCGCACGCTGCTGACGGGGCTACTGTTTGCCGCGCTGGCAGTGATTGCCTGCGGGGCAATGCTGCGCCTCGGCTGGCGTAAAGGGCTGATAAGCCTGGTGCCTTCCGTGCTGTCGCTGAGCTGCGGGCTGGCGGTCCTGGCCGCAACGGGCCACCCGGTGAATCTGTTTTCACTGCTGGCGCTGGTACTGGTGCTCGGCATTGGCATTAACTACACGCTGTTTTTCAGCAACCCGCACGGTACGCCGCTGACCTCAATGCTGGCGATTACGCTGGCGATGATGACCACACTGCTGACGCTGGGCATGCTCGTCTTCAGCGCCACCCAGGCCATCAGCAGCTTTGGTATCGTACTGGTGAGCGGTATTTTTACCGCCTTCCTGCTGGCACCGCTGGCGATGCCGGATAAGAAAGAGAGAAAACGTAAATGAACGCTTTTTACCGCGCCGCCGCGCTGGCCGCGGCGCTGCTGCTGGCGGGCTGCAGCCATTCGACCGATACCAAAGAGACGCGTCCCCAGGCCTGGCTCCAGCCGGGAACCAAAGTGACGCTCCCGCCACCCGGCATTAGCCCGGCAGTAAGCTCCCAACAGCTGCTGACCGGTAGCTTTAACGGACAATCGCAGTCTCTGCTGGTGATGCTCAACGCGGATGCGCATAAAGTGACGCTGGCCGGACTCTCTTCCGTGGGCATTCGTCTGTTCCTCGCGACGTACGATGAGACCGGTATTCATACCGAACAGTCGATCGTCGTGCCGCAGCTGCCGCCCGCCAGCCAGGTGCTGGCCGACGTGATGCTCAGCCACTGGCCAATTAGCGCCTGGCAGCCACAGTTGCCGAAGGGCTGGACGTTAACGGACAATGGCGATCGACGCGAGCTGCGCAACGCCAGCGGCAAGCTGGTGACGGAGATTGTCTACCTGCAGCGCAAAGGCAAGCGCGAGCCGATCAGCATCGAGCAACACGTATTCAAATACCACATCACCATTCAATATCTGGGTGACTGAGATGATTTATATTTCCGCTGTTGGCATGGTCAACGCGCTGGGCAACTCGCCTGATGAGATTGCCGCGAACCTGACGGCAGGCGTGGCGCCGGGGATGCATGCCCGGACCGGCTGGCTGCAGGGCTCACCCGAAGCCGTACTGGGCGGCGTGGAAGGCGAGCTGCCGACCATCCCGGATACCTTGTCCGCACACCGCACCCGCAACAACCAGCTGCTGCTGGCCGCGCTGGCGCAGATTCAGTCGACCGTCGACGAGGCCATCGCCCGCGTCGGTCGCGACCGCGTGGCCGTGGTGCTGGGAACCAGTACCTCCGGGCTGGATGAAGGCGATGAGCATGTGCGCCGCATGACCGACGGCGAGACCAGCACGCGCTGGCAGTATCCGCAGCAGGAGCTTGGCGATCCGTCCCGCTTCCTTGCCAACTGGCTTCAGCTCGACGGTCCGGCCTATACGATCTCGACGGCCTGCTCTTCCAGCGCGCGGGCGATGATCGGCGGCAAACGCCTGATCGACGCCGGACTGGTGGATATCGCCATTGTCGGCGGGGCCGATACCCTGAGCCGAATGCCCGTCAACGGTTTTAACAGCCTTGAATCCTTCTCCCCTACGCTCTGCGAGCCGTTCGGTCGCGATCGCCGGGGGATCACCATCGGTGAAGCCGCCGCGCTGATGGTGCTGAGCCGTGAGCCCGCCGATGTGGCGCTGCTCGGGACGGGCGAATCCAGCGATGCTTACCATATTTCCGCTCCTCATCCGCAGGGCGAAGGGGCGATCAGGGCCATCACGCAGGCGCTTAACGAAGCGGGTATGCAGCCGGATGATATCGGCTATATCAACTTGCACGGCACGGCCACGCCGCTCAACGATCAGATTGAATCGCAGGTCGTTCACGATCTCTTCGGGGAAAGCGTGCCGTGCAGCTCAACCAAACACCTTACCGGCCATACGCTGGGCGCTGCCGGCATTACCGAAGCGGCCCTGAGCTGGCTGATCCTGACGCGCGATCTGCCCTTGCCGCCGCAGGACTTCGCCCGCTACGCACCGGACGACACGCTGGCGCCGTGCGGCCTGCTGCACCAGAGTGCCGCTCTGAAAAAACCGATCATTCTGTCTAATTCGTTCGCGTTTGGCGGCAATAACGCCAGCATTCTGCTGGGGAGAGCGTCATGAGCTACTTATCACCCGTCGACTATTTGCCGCACGATGCGCCAATGATGCTGCTCGAGTCCGTTGAGTGCGTTACGGATGACACGGCGGTATGCCGCGTTGTGGTCGACAGGCAAAGCTTACTGGCGCCGTTTCTGAATGCCGATGGCGATCTGCCGGGCTGGTACGCGCTCGAGCTGATGGCGCAGACCGTCGGCGTCTGGTCAGGCTGGCATCGCCAGCAGCAGGGACAGGATCATATTGCGCTGGGCATGGTGCTCGGCGCGCGCGAGCTGGTCTGCGCCAGCGGGCGTTTTACGCAAGGTCTGACGCTGGAAATCACCGTAAAACTGCTGATGCAGGACGAACGCTTCGGCAGTTTTGAATGCGCGATTTCCGCTGATGAAGAGACGCTGGCCACGGGCCGGGTCAACACCTTCCAGCCGAGCGCAGAAGAATTAACCTCGCTTTTTAATCAGGGATCTAACGCATGAGTCGTTCCGTACTGGTCACAGGGGCCAGCAAAGGCATAGGGCGCGCCATCGCCCGTCAGCTCGCCGCCGACGGGTTTACCGTAGGCGTGCATTACCATCGTGATGCCGCAGGCGCGCAGGAGACGCTGGACGCCATCACGCAGGCGGGTGGCAACGGTCGTTTACTCGCCTTTGATGTGGGCAACCGCGAACAGTGCCGCGAGGTGCTGGAGCAGGACATTGAAGCCCATGGCGCATGGTATGGCGTGGTCAGCAACGCCGGTATCACCCGCGATGGCGCCTTTCCGGCATTGAGTGAAGACGACTGGGACAGCGTGATCCACACCAATCTCGACAGTTTTTATAACGTCATTCACCCCTGCATTATGCCGATGATTAGCACCCGTAAAGGGGGACGTATTATCACCTTATCGTCCGTATCCGGCGTGATGGGCAACCGCGGGCAGGTGAACTATAGCGCGGCAAAAGCGGGCATTATCGGTGCCACCAAAGCGCTGGCGATTGAGCTGGCAAAACGCAAAATCACCGTGAACTGCATTGCCCCGGGGCTGATTGATACCGGCATGATTGAGATGGAAGAGGCCGCGCTGAAAGAAGCGATGTCCATCATTCCAATGAAACGCATGGGCCAGGCTGAGGAGGTCGCCGGGCTGGCAAGCTATCTGATGTCAGATATTGCGGGCTACGTCACCCGCCAGGTCATTTCCATTAACGGAGGAATGCTATGACACGTCGCGTGGTGATAACGGGCATGGGCGGCGTGACCGCCTTTGGCGAAAACTGGCAATCCGTGTCCAGCAGACTGCTGGCGTATGAAAACGCGGTGCGTAAAATGCCGGAATGGCAGGTGTATGATGGCCTGCACACCCTGCTGGGCGCGCCGATCGATGATTTCACGCTGCCGGAACACTATACCCGCAAGCGTATTCGCGCCATGGGCCGGGTGTCGTTGATGTCGACCCGCGCCACCGAGCTGGCGCTGGAGCAGGCGGGATTGATTGGTGAATCGGTACTCACCAACGGGCAAACCGGTATCGCCTACGGTTCTTCTACAGGCAGTACCGGACCGGTTAGCGAATTCGCGACCATGCTCACCGAAAAGCACACCAATAACATCACCGGGACAACCTACGTGCAGATGATGCCGCACACGACCGCGGTGAATACCGGCCTGTTCTTTGGGCTACGTGGCCGCGTCATCCCGACGTCGAGCGCCTGTACGTCCGGCAGCCAGGCGATTGGCTACGCCTGGGAGGCGATTCGCCACGGCTACCAGACCGTTATGGTTGCGGGGGGTGCTGAAGAGCTGTGCCCGTCTGAAGCGGCGGTGTTTGACACGCTGTTTGCCACCAGCCAGCGTAACGACGAACCCAAAACCACCCCTTCACCGTTCGATACGCAACGCGATGGTCTGGTGATTGGGGAAGGCGCAGGTACCCTGATACTCGAAGAGCTGGAGCATGCCAAAGCGCGTGGAGCCAGGATCTACGGCGAAATCGTGGGCTTTGCCACTAACTGCGACGCGGCCCATATCACCCAGCCTCAGCGTGAAACCATGCAGATTTGCATGGAGCAGTCGCTGGCCATGGCGGGATTAAGCGCCCTGGATATGGGGTATATCTCTGCACACGGTACCGCCACCGATCGCGGTGATATCGCCGAAAGTCAGGCCACCGCGGCTATCTATGGTGACAACGTGCCGGTCTCCTCGCTGAAGAGCTATTTTGGCCATACGTTAGGGGCCTGCGGCGCGCTGGAAGCGTGGATGAGCTTGCAGATGATGCGTGAAGGCTGGTTTGCCCCGACGCTCAATTTAACGCACCCGGATGAGCAATGCGGTGCTTTAGATTATATTATGGGGGAAGCCCGCCAGATCGATTGCGAATATCTGCAGAGCAATAACTTCGCGTTTGGCGGCATCAACACCTCGATTATCATTAAACGCTGGGCGTAACTATGTACCAGTTTGTACTGGGAAAGATCTCCACCCTTAGCGCGGACCCGCTGGCGTCAACGCTCGCACACAGGGCACCTCAGGGTGCCCGACATGCCTCCTGGCTTGCCGGGAGGACGCTGCTCGCCAGAACGTTATCCCCTCACCCGCTCCCCGACATCATTTACGGTGAGCAGGGGAAACCAGCCTTTGCGAAGGGGCATCCACTGTGGTTCAACCTGAGCCACAGCGGTGACGATATCGCCTTACTGATGAGCGATGAAGGCGAAGTCGGCTGTGATATCGAAGTGATTCGTCCAAGGAAGAACTGGCAGGCGCTGGCTAATGCGGTATTCAGCGTGACAGAGCATGATGAGCTGGAGCGTGAAGCGCCCGAGGAACGGCTTTCTGCGTTCTGGCGTATCTGGACGCGGAAAGAAGCGATTGTGAAACAGCGTGGCGGCAGTGCCTGGCAGATTGTCAGCATCGACAGCACTGCGCAGACACACGCGGTCAGTCAGCTACAGGTCGGCTCGCTGAGCCTTGCCGTCTGCACATCGACCCCTTATACCCTGACCAACGAGTCGATTATTCACGTTGGGACGTTCGGGGCAGAAAAATCACTAACACACCCAGAATAATAAACCCGACCCCCGCCAGCCCGTGCCAGGAGAAATGCTCCTCCCAGCCCGGCAGCAGGATCGCGGCGCCCCACACCAGAATATAACTGAGGCTCAGCAAGGCATAGGCTTTGCTGAGCGCCATACGATGCAGCGCCAGATACCAGCAGCCCATAGAAGCCACATACCCCATCAACCCCAGCAGCAGCGCGCCCGTGCCGGATGAGAAGTGCCACAGCGCGGAAATCAGCGCCAGAACATCGTTGACCGGTGGCAGTGCCAGCATCGCGTCTCGCAGCAACAGCTGCGCGGCGCTGACTAACAGCACGCTGCATAAGGCCCAGAACGCTCCTTTCACAGGCTCCCTCCCAGGATAACAATCCCAACGATGATCAACCCCACCCCCAGCCAGTGATGCAACGCGACGTTTTCACGCCAGAATACCTTCGCCGCCAGCGTCACCCAGACAAAATTGAGGCTCAGCATAGGGTAGGCAATGCCGACAGGCAGGCGTTGCAGCACCACCAGCCAGACCAGCATCCCGCTGCCCAGCGCCAGCAGTGCCAGGCCAAGCCACAGCGCGATATGCGCCCCACGCCGCCCGGCTTTCGCCGGACGGGTGGCTTGTTTCTGACACAGTTGCCCCGCGCAGCTGAGCAGGCTTGCCAGTATCAGCCAGATCCAGGACATCACTTCGGCAGATACTGCAGGTAGGCCAGACGTCCCTGGATATACAGGCTATCCGGCTCTGGCAGATTTGCGCGCGCGATATCGTCGTGTTTTGACAGCAGCATCACCAGCGATACGCGTCCCTGCTGACGGTGCACCGCCAGCCACTGCGCGAAGTCATCTTTATCAACATAGCGATCTTTCGCATCAGGATAATCCAGCCCGTAACGCAGTTCGCCGCTCTGATCGAACATCGTGATGTCATTGCGCTTCAGTTCCCACGCCAGGCCAGCGGCCACGCCCACGCTATTGGCCAGCACGAATCGGCTGTTCTGAAGCGGCTCGCGCACGGTGTCGACCAGCGACTGCGGCTGTTTGGAATCCACCACCAGGTTAGGAATGGCAAAACCAATCAGCAGCGCCAGCCCCGCAGGGCACAGTGCCGCCAGCCACCAGCGCTGCTGACTCTGCCTGAACGTAAACCAGCCTACCGCGGCCCAGATAAGGAACGCGACCACCGCGCAGAAGACTTTATACAGTTCGACCGAAGTCCAGACCGGATGCTTAGACAGTCCCCACGGCGAGACCACCAGTGCGGCCACCACGCCGATAACGCCAAACGCCAGGTTAATCCCGCCGTTAATGCGCAACGCTCTGGCGCCTTTCTCCGCCGCAAGGCAGGCATAGCGCGCCATCAGGATCGCCAGCGGAGCAAAGCACGGCAGGATGTAAGTCGGCAGCTTGCCTTTGGCAATGCTGAAGAACAGCAGCGGCATCACCACCCATCCCAGCAGATAGAACCCGCCACCCGCGTTTTGTCGGTCATTCCAGCCGAGACGAAACGCGCCGGGCAGCAGCGCCAGCCACGGCAGGCTACCCGCGATCAGGAACGGTATGTAGTACCAGAACGGGGCTTTGTGCTGCGCGTCGCTCTGGGCGAAACGCTGAATATGCTCAACCCAGAAGAAGTAACGCCAGAAGTCAGGCTCACGCTGCGCAATGGCCAGCCCCCATGGCAGAACAATCAGCACGCAGCTCAGGATCGCGAGCCAGCCAAAAATCAGCACCTCTTTCCAGCGCTTCTGGGCGATCACCCACGGCAGCACGCCAATCACCGGTACCGCCAGCGCCAGGAAGCCTTTGGTCATCACCCCCATCCCGCAGGCCAGCCCGAGCAGCACATAGCCACCCGCTTTTCCGGCAACGGTTTGCGCCTGTGAGGCCAGCCAGAAGCTGCACATCGCCGCCACCAGCCACAGGGTGATGATAGGATCCAGCACCGCATACGTGCCGATGCCATACACCAGGAACAGGGTCAGGAAGATAAGACCGGAGAAAATGGCTGTCCGCTTATCTCGCCAGAGACGCCAGGCCATCCAGATGACCAGCAGCGCCGCTAAACCGGTGGAGAAGATGGACCCGGCGCGCACGGCGAGGTTGGTGTGCCCGAACAGCATCTGCCCGATACTGTTGATCCAGTAGCCAGCGATCGGCTTTTCAAAGTAACGCAGTCCCAGAAAATGCGGGACAACCCAGTCTCCGGAAGCCAGCATTTCGCGGCTGATTTCCGCATAGCGCGTTTCATCAGGCTGCCAAAGCAGGCGGACATCGACCGGAATGAGGTAGTAAACGATAAACAGTGCGAGAAGCGCTAAGCCATAACGGGCTGTTTTCATGGGACCGGACTCACGGTTTGTTGATAACCAAGCCAGCCTTCCCGGCCAGCCAGTTCATTACGGACCACTTTTCCCACGGGCAGGTTACTGAGGTCATCTGGCAGCAGCTCGCTCAACGGGCAGAATTCGATGCCCTCCTGAGCGGCCATGGTCAGCAGTTCGTCGAAATCATGCTGATACGCAATCCCTTCCACTTCGGCATGGATGGTATAGACCGGCGTACCGGCGTCACGATGAATGCGGTCCAGAATGTAGCGATTGAACTCATCCGCCTTTACCTCGCGTCCGACCACTTCATCCCAGGTGGGAAGGGTGACCGGAATTTGCACCGTACCGTAGCGATTTTCGCCTAACAGCGGCAAAAAGGGCCCGGTTCCGCGGCAATCGCTGTTGTAGCGAAACGCGAAGGCTTCTTTGGCTTTCACGACGCGCTGATCCGCACGCCATCCCGCCACGGCAGAGCAGCGCACGGGCTGACCGGTAATGGCCTCCAGCTCCAGCATCCCCCGCTCGACCTCACGGGACAGGCGCGGGATGTCCCAGACGCCAGCCCAGGCTTGCCAGGCATGGTGATCCCAGGCATGCAGGCCAATCTCATGATGCTGAGCCGCCTCGCGGATAATCGCTTCATTACCCGCGCCGATGCGTCTGCCGGGCCAGGCGGTGCCGGCCAGCAAAATATCCCAGCCATAGAGGGATGCTGCGCGCGAGCGCAGCATTTTGAACAGAAATGCCGGTTTAACCAGACGCCATAAATGGCGTCCCATGTTGTCAGGCCCCACGCTGAAGAAAATGCTGGAACGCACACCGTGCTTGCTCAGCAGTTCCAGCAGTTTGGGTACGCCGTCACGCGTTCCCCTGAAGGTGTCGACATCAATGCGTAAACCGACTTTTTTCATGAGTCCTGTTCCGACAGCTCCACGGTGCGCAGGAAGAAATCGAGCGTCTCATCAATGGTCAGCTCCATCTTCACCGTCGGCGTCCAGTTCAGGCAGCGCTTCGCATTGCGAATGCTTGGCTTACGGTGCTCAACGTCCTGATACCCTTTGCCGTAGTAGCTGCTGCTTTCCACTTCGCGGAAACCGGCAAACGGCGGGAACTTATCGCGCAGCGGATGACGCTCGAAGCTGGCCAGCAGCATCTCGGCCAGCTCGCGAATGCTCGCTTCGTTGTCCGGGTTACCGATGTTAATGATCTCACCGTTGCAGCGGTTATCTTTGTTTTCGATGATGCGGAACAGCGCTTCGATACCGTCGCTGATATCCGTAAAGCAGCGTTTCTGTTTCCCGCCTTCGATAAGCTTAATTGGCGAGCCTTCTACCAGGTTCAGGATCAGTTGGGTGATCGCACGGGAGCTGCCGATACGCGCCGCGTTCAGGTTATCCAGACGTGGCCCCATCCAGTTGAACGGACGGAACAGGGTAAAGCGCAGACCTTCTTTCTCACCGTAGGCCCAAATCACGCGGTCCAGCAGCTGTTTGGAGACGGAGTAGATCCAGCGCTGTTTGTTGATCGGCCCGACCACCAGGTTGGAGGTGTCTTCGTCGAAGTTCTTATCGGTACACATGCCGTACACTTCAGAGGTGGACGGGAAGATGATGCGCTTGTCGTATTTCACGCAGTCGCGGATGATCTTCAGGTTCTCTTCGAAGTCCAGCTCGAACACGCGAAGCGGGTTACGGGTGTACTCGATTGGCGTGGCAATGGCGACCAGCGGCAGCACCACGTCGCATTTTTTAATGTGATATTCGATCCACTCGGAATGGATGCTGATATCCCCTTCCACGAAGTGGAAACGCGGGTTGTCGAGGAAACGACTGATGGCGTCAGAGCCGATATCCAGACCATAGATTTCGTAGTTATCGTCTTTGAGCAGACGTTCTGTCAGGTGGTTACCGATAAAGCCGTTTACGCCGAGGATAAGCACGCGGGTACGGCGTTTGATGGCTACAACCGGTGCGCTGGTGATCAGCGCCCCGGTCACCAGGCCCAGAGACTGAGCCAGCTGTGTGCCCTGAACGTACAGGCCGTTGTCGGTTTGTCCGGTGACGATCTCCAGCGCCTGCTCGCCGCAGCTCACAATCAGCGGGGAGACAGAGACGACAGTGCCCGGTTTAGCGGCAGGAATGTCGTCACGCACACGGGATTTCCAGACGATGAACTTGCTGACGCCCGCAAAGCTGTACGCGCCCGGCCACGGGTCGGTCACGGCGCGCACCAGGTTGTGTAGCTGGCGGGCGGGTTTGTTCCAGTCCAGACGACCATCTTCCGGCGTACGGCGACCAAAGCTGCTCGCCTTGCTCTCATCCTGCGCGGTCTCGCTGAAGGTGCCGCTGAGGATGGAGGGAAGTGCATCACGCAGCAGCGTCTGTGCCGTCGCGTTCAGCTTGTGATGCAGCTGCAGCGCAGTTTCGTCCGCATCAATAGCGACCTTCTGCTGTGCCACGATAGCGCCCGCATCCGCACGGTGCACCATGCGGTGCAGCGTCACGCCCGTTTCCGTTTCACCGTTCACCAGCACCCAGTTCAGCGGGGCGCGGCCACGGTAGGCCGGCAGCAGAGAACCGTGAAGATTAAAGGCGCCTTTTGCGGCCAGGCCTAAGATCTCGTCGGAGAGCAGGTTGCGATAGTAGAACGAGAAGATCACGTCAGGCGCGAGCGCGCGGATGCGATCCACCCACAGCGGGTGATTTACGTCGTCCGGCGCATAAACCGGGATCCCACGCTCGGCGGCGATACGCGCCACGGAGCCGAAAAAGTTATTCTCTCCGGCGGTGTCCGGATGAGTAAAGATTGCCGCAATGTCATAGCCCGCTTCCAGCAGGGCCAGCGTGCCCGTGCACCCCATATCGTGATAGGCAAATACAACAGCTTTCATGGGTGAATTTCCTCTTGAGATGCTTTGTGTTCCTGACGGACAACACGTTGAATAAAGTAGCGCGGACGCGCGCGAACATCGTTATAGATACGGCCAATGTATTCACCGAGAAGGCCCATCCCGACAAACTGGGCGCCGATGAACATAAACAGCACGGCAAAGAGCATGAAGACCCCTTCCGCCGCCCACTGCGGGCCAAAGACCAGTCGCAGTACCACCAGCAGAACGGACAGCGCAAAACCGGCCACGGCGATGATGCTGCCGAACACGCTCAGCAGACGCAGCGGCGTGGTGGTCAGGCAGGTGATGAGGTCATACATCAGGTTGATGAGACGCATAAAGCTGTACTTCGATTCCCCGTGCTCGCGCTCGGCGTGCAGAACCGGGATTTCCGTTGCCTTGCGGGCAAAGGTGTTCGCCAGAATAGGAATGAAGGTGCTGCGCTCATGGCAATGCAGCATGGCGTCGACAATATGGCGGCGGTAGGCGCGCAGCATGCAGCCGTAGTCACCCATCGCTTTACCGGTGGTGCGCTGGATCAGGCGGTTAATGGTGCGTGACGCCAGCTTACGGAACAGGCTGTCCTGGCGGTTCTGACGTACCGTGCCGACCACGTCATAGCCTTCATCGGCTTTGGCAACCAGGCGCGGGATCTCTTCCGGTGGGTTTTGCAGGTCAGCATCCAGGGTGATAATCAGATCGCCCGTGACGTGGCTAAACCCCGCCATAATCGCCGAGTGCTGGCCGTAGTTACGGTTGAGCAGCACGGCTACGATGTGGCTGCCTTCAGCCTGCGCGGCTTCGGTCAGCATCAGTGCGGAATTATCGCTACTGCCGTCATCCACCAGCAGAATTTCATAAGCCTTGCCCATCGTGTCACAGGCGGCCGTTGTACGGCGGATCAGCTCGGGCAGGCTCTCCTGCTCGTTATAAACCGGGATGACCACGGAAACTTTTTGTACAGGTGGTGCACTGAACATATCAATGTCCTGCAAGCTGATGGAGTGCGGTAATGACACGGGTTGTGTCGTCATGAGTCATATCCGGGAAAAGAGGGAGGGAACAAATACGCGCGCTATTCCATTCAGAATTCGGGAGCGATACTTCAGGAAAACGCTCGCGGTAGTATTTTTGGGTGTGGGCCGCGCGGAAATGGAGACCGGTACCGATGCCTTTCTCTTTCAGAGCCGCCATCAGGTTGTCGCGGGAAATTCCACAGCGCGCTTCATCAACGCGAATAATAAACAGGTGCCAGGCGTGCACGTGCGGCCATGACGGAATGGTGAGCGGCTGGAACGGCGTATCGGCAAGTTCCCGCAGGTAGCGTTCAGCGATTTCCTGGCGGCGCCTGTTGGCCTCTTTCAGTTTGCCCAACTGCACCAGCGCCAGCGCGGCGTTAATGTCCGCCAGGTTGTATTTATAGCCCGGCGCGATCACTTCCGCCTGCGGCGCACGACCGTGCGTCTGGCGGTCATAGGCATCTACGCCCAGGCCGTGGAATTTCAGACTGCGGATCCGCTGTGCCAGCTGGGCATCATCCGTGACGACTAAGCCGCCTTCCGCGCAGGTCATGTTTTTAATGGCGTGGAAGGAAAAAATCGCCGTCCCTTTCCAGCCCACGTGACGGTTTTTGTAGTACGTTCCGGCGGCATGGGCCGCATCTTCAATCACCGGAATACCGTGACGTTCACCGATGGCATGGATAGCGTCGATGTCACACGGCGCGCCGGCATAGTGAACGGGAATAATGGCTTTAGTGCGCGGGGTAATGGCGGCTTCAACGGCTTCTGGCGTCACCATTAATGTGTCTTTATCCACATCAATCATGATCGGCGTGGCGCCCAGCAATACGATCATATTCAGCGTGGAGACCCAGGTCTGGGAAGGGGTAATGACTTCATCGCCCGGGCCAATATCCAACGCCATCAGCGTGACGTGCATACCCGCGGTGGCTGAACAGACGGCAATCGCATGCTGATTCCCGGTAAGTTGACAGAATGCCTCTTCAAGCTCCTGATTCTTAGGCCCCGTGGTGATCCAGCCCGACATCAAAACGTCCTGAAGCGCCGCAATTTCCTCAGCGCCCATCGACGGTCGCGAAAAAGGCAGAAAATCACTCATTATTAATTTCCTTGCTGTATTAAAGGCGTCATCTATTACTGCGCTGTCGTAATGGGCAGCTCAATGGGATCATGCAAGATGGTTATTAAATAAAGACCAAATAAAATTAAGTCGCTATAACAGTTATGTCAACAAACCATCAACTGAAGCAAAAGTAGCGTCGTTTTCTTAGGAAAAAATTAAGACAGGCGAAGAGCGGAAGGGAAACAGCACATAGAATAGGATAGAAAATCGTTTTACAACAGCAAGATAGTGTTTCTAACTATTTTTTTGTTTTTTTGTGGGTGGACTCACAGGGATTACTCTACTATTTCATTTCGTTTACATTAAAATTATAAGAAAAGTAAATGAATACTCAACCAAAATAAAAATCCCGGAGGTTTGGGCGGAAATTCCGTCATCCTCCGGGAACTTTCTATTAATATCAATTGTCGCGCATTCAACTGTCGCGCTTAGTTAAGATTAGCAGGAAAATCATTCGGCAATTCGCTGGCGGCGCAGGCGATAACGCTTTCATTATTTGCGCCGCAGTCGCGCACAAAGGTGATCGTGGCAAATTCATCAATTACTTCCGTTGGATACGCCGGACCCGCATCGCGATAGCTATTCATCAGCGGAATATGGTCGTTCTGGAAGCAGACGGTTTTTTCCGGGTTGTTCATGACCCAGCGCGGGAAGAAGATGGTGCCGTGGAACAGTTTGTCGCCCAGGTTCACAATCAGGCTGACGTCGGTACCTGTTGGCTCGGTCCAGGAAATTTTATAGATGCTCTCCCCTACCCGCACGATGTAAGCCTGCTGATCTTTCACCCAACGGTTTGCCACCAGACCGCTGTGAATACGGTAATCCAGGGTCGTCTCATTTTTGACGTAAATCTCGTAGTTCCAGCCGTTGTCGTAGGTATAAACAAGGTGTTTGCCAACGAAACCGCTTAAGTCGTGTTTGTCGAAGGTGTTCATAAGATGTCTCCTTTGTTTTGATGAGACGATCGTACCCCTTCAAAAAATGGATGAATAACGCTATGTTTTAATCAAATTCATCCAAATTTTAGATAAATCATGCATAAGACGACGCTGGAACAATGGTCCTTACTGGAACGAGTGGTGGAAGCGGGCAGCTTTGCCAAAGCCGCAGAAGAAACCCACCGCAGCCAGTCTTCGGTGAGCTATAACCTGTCGCTGCTGCAGGAGCGGCTGGGCGTGGCCCTCCTGGTGCCGGAAGGACGACGGGCGGTGTTAACCCCGGCCGGTGAGCTTCTTCTCAGCCAGGTTAAACCGCTGCTGAAAGCCTTTTCGTATGTTGAGACGCGCGCAGCGACCCTTCGCAACGGGATGCGCACGCGGTTGGATCTGGTGGTGGACTCCATTTTCCCGCGCCGCCGCCTGTTCGCCATTCTGCGCCAGTTCCAGCAGCAGTATCCGCAGACCCAGGTCCGTCTCACCGAAGTGCTGGAAAATACCCGCGCCGACGCCATTAACGACGAAGCCGATGTGATGATCTTAACCCGCCGCCAGGACATTACCGGGCTCGGCGAATGGCTGATGAATATCGACTTTGTTGCCGTGGCCCATCACCAGCATCCCCTCTTTCACCTCGACGCGCCGCTAAATGATGAGATGCTGCGCCCGTGGCCGCTTATCCAGATTGCGGACAGCCAGCCCGCCGCGCGTGCGGCCGGTGAGTCGTGGACCTTCTCCACCATCGATGCCGCCATAGAGGCCGTCGTCTCTCAGGTCGGCTACGGCTGGCTGCCAGAGGAACGCATCCAGACCCAGCTGGATCAAGGCGTCCTGAAACGCCTGCCGCTGAGCCACGGTGCACGCAGAGCGACGCCGCTTCACCTGATTGTAAAGCGTTCCCTCGCCCCGCTTGATGAGCAGGTGGAGACGCTGCTGCGCCTTTTTAGCCAGGAGCCGTCATCCTCACCTGCTACGCTTTAAGGTCCGAACGTTAAAACGATAGGGAGCAGATGATGAAAATCGACTTTGCGGGGAAAGTGGCGCTGGTGACCGCCTCAACCGGCGGGATCGGGTTCGCCATTGCCAGAGGTCTGGCAGAAAGCGGTGCCGAGGTGATCGTCAATGGCCGCAGCACGGAATCGGTGAACAAAGGCATTCAGCAGCTGCAGCAGGTGGTGCCGGGCGTGCAGGTGCGCGCCGCGATTGCCGATCTCAGCACGGCGGAAGGGGTCGAGTCGCTGCTGAAGGTGGCAAATAACGTCGATATCCTGGTCAACAATGCCGGGATTTACGGTCCTGAGGATTTCTATTCCACCGACGATGAAACCTGGGAGCGTTACTGGCAGACCAACGTGATGTCCGGCGTGCGTCTGTCCCGCGCCCTGCTGCCGGGCATGGTGCAGAAAGGCTGGGGACGCGTGGTGTTTATCTCCTCCGAGTCGGCCTGCAATATCCCGGCGGATATGATCCACTACGGCGTGACCAAAACGGCGCAGCTCTCGCTGGCGCGCGGGCTGGCGAAGTTCGTGGCAGGGAGCGGCGTGACGGTCAACAGCGTACTGCCAGGCCCGACGATGTCGGACGGTTTCGCAGAGATGATGAAAGATGAAATCGAAAAAACCGGCAAATCGCTGGAGCAGCTGGCGAAAGAGTTTGTGATGGCCAACCGCCCCAGCTCGGTGATCCAGCGCGCGGCCACGGTTGAAGAGGTGGCCAATATGGTGATTTATGTCTGTTCACCACAGGCCTCCGCCACCTCCGGCGCGGCGTTACGCGTCGATGGCGGCGTCGTGGATGACATTATCTGACGTGGTCAGGCCGCACTGCCTGCGATCCGACGCGCGGTAATGTAGTGCGCTTGCCAGTAATTATCAGTCAGGGTTGAGACCGTCACGCCCTGGCTACTTGAGGCATGAATAAACTGGCTATCGCCAATATACACCCCGACGTGCTTGCGGTTCGGCCCCGTCTGGAAGAAGACCAGGTCTCCTGGCTTCAGGCGGTACTGTGCCACCTGCACGCCGCGATGGATTTGCTCGCGCGTCGTGCGCGGTAAATTAAGATGTGCCGCGTCGCTGAACAGGTGCTGCATGAGCGCGGAGCAATCCACCCCGCGATGCGTGGTTCCGCCCCACTGGTACTGGGTACCTTTCCATTTCTGGTATTGATCGAGAATACGCGAGCGCAGCGGGCCTGTTTCATGATGCACCAGCGCAGATTTCGCCGGTGATACTGCCAGCGCACTGTTCATCGATAACATCGACGCTGGAAGTTGAAAACTCATTGCAGAAAACGAAGCAAAACTTAACGTGAGGATTGAAATAAGCGATCTAAGAGTCATATCAAGAAAGAAGTAGTGAGTGAGTTTTTCCTTACCTGTGGGGGCCAAAGGGTTCCCCTAAATATCGTGCGATGTGGCGATAATATAGGCAGCTCTTTTTTTCACCAATCCTTATCGAGACCAAAAATGGACTCACGTTGAGATCGCAAGATGGAGAAAAAAATGGTGGTGGTATAAGGACTGTCCAGCTAAAGCAGGTAAACTGATCCGCAGAATGTGTATTTCAGCTAAGACGTATTTATGACCAATATGATTGCCGACGAGACGGTGGCGAAATCCAGCGTACTCTCTGTCTTTGACTTTGATGGGACATTAACGCACCACGACAGCTTTATTCCTTTCCTGCGCTTTGCCTTCGGGAAACGTTACTTCGCGGGTCGTCTGGTGCGTATGGCGCTGCCCACGCTCCACTGCGTGCGTCGTAAGCTGACGCGCGATGAGCTAAAGGAAGTGCTGATCAAAACGTTCCTGACGGGCGTGGATGAACACTGGTTGCGCCAGCAGGCGGAAGCCTTTTGCGAAAAATACTGGAACAAGCTGATGCGTCCCGAAGGGGTTCTGGCGGTGGCGGCTGAGGTGAATTCCGGTGCGGAGGTGACCATTTGTTCCGCCTCTCCAGCGCTGGTGCTCCAGCCGTGGGCTGACAAACTGGGCATTAAGCTGATTGGCACGCAGCTGGAAGTGAAAGATGGCAAGCTGACAGGGCGCATCACGGGCCACAACTGCCGCTGCGCCCAGAAGGTGGCAAGGCTGGAAAAAGTGTATGGCGATCTGAACGCCTATCACCTGCGCGCCTGGGGAGACACCCGCGGCGACCACGAGCTGCTGGCGGCGGCGCAGGATCCGCACTGGCGGCACTTCCACCCGCCGCGCAAGCGCCGGAATTCACCGATTAAGGGTTAGGTGCGCTCTGGTGCCCTCACCCCGGCCCTCTCCCACAGGGAGAGGGAGAAAAGCGATGTATCAGGCCTCGCGTTTCCCCGGGAACATCACGCTCGCAATAATCCCCAGCGCCAGCACGCCTAGTACCACAAACAGGCTGGCCGTCGCGCCAATGCTGTAACCATGATGCCAGAAGTGGTCGGTGGCATTTAACCCCAACTTGAACGCCACGAAGAACAGCAGCAGCACCACGGCTTTCTCGAGGTGTACCAGGTACTGCTTCAGCGCTTCCAGCACGAAGTAGAGCGTACGCAGGCCAAGAATGGCGAACATCATGGCGCTGTAGATAATCAGCGGTTCGCGGCTCACGGCAATAATGGCCGGCACGGAGTCAAACGCGAACATCACGTCAGAGAGCTCAACGACGGCCACGCAAAGCAACAGCGGGGTCGCATAGCGCTTCGCCTTCTTCACGCGGCCGACCATCACGTCCTGGTTTTCCGGCTTCTCCAGCTCCGCATCCACCTCTTTCTGCGTCAGAATAAAGGCATTGCTGCTGATTTTCGGCCAGACCGGATAGAAGCGCTTCACCAGGCGATAGGCGAGATGACCCGAGTAATCTTCCACTTCGTCGCTCTCTTCATTACGTCTGAGCATCATCACCGCCGTCCAGCCAACGACCAGCGCGAAAATCACTTCAACGTACGGCCCCAGGCTTAACAGGCTGGTGCCGATAGCTACAAAGATGCCGCGGAAGACAATCGCCCCCAGCACGCCCCAGTAGAGCACGCGGTGACGGTACTTATCCGGCACGCCGAACCAGGCGAAGATCGCCATCATCACAAACAGGTTATCGACGGAGAGCACCTCTTCCAGCGCATAGCCGGTGAGGAACAGGCTCGCCATCTCGGCGCCGTGGTGAACGTACAGGAATCCGGCGAAGGCCATCGCCATCATGACCCAGAAGATGGACCACATCGCCGCGCTTTTCAGCGAGACAGGTTTATCGTGACGGTGCATAAAGAGGTCGATAAACATCGCCCCAACGGCCATCACCACAAAGACAACAACGGTTTCCGTCGGGAAACCGAGATGAGCAGCAGACATACAAAACCCTTTTGGCAGACAAAATACAGAACCATGCAAACTGGCGTAAACCAGGAACAGAAAAGGGCGGGCCGTTAATCAGCCTCTTCGCCCTCAAAATCGCAGCCATCTGGCCGCGCAAGGAGGGGTACTTTACCTTACCAGACGGGGATCGTGCATCTGCCGTTTAAGCGCTCATGCCGCGCAAACGCTGCAGCACCGCCACCAGAACCGCTACAGACCAGCCTACCATCAACGCGCCCACCAGCCCTTCCACCCCGCCGATGAGCCGCCAGTGCTGGGGTAACGTGACGTCGCCGTACCCTACCGTCGCATAGCTCACCAGCGAAAAGTAGAAGCTGGTGTTCCAGTCATTAAACGCGTCGATGACAAAATAAAACGCCGCAAATAGCCCGGCTTCCAGGAGATGGGCGAAAATCATAGAGATCACGATACCGACATTGCGTAAAACAATGCGTACCGCAGAATCGACTTCTAATGTGATGAATTTTAAAACGCCAAACATCCACAGCGAATGAATCACCACGGTTAGGGTAAGCAAAATAATAATACTGAGTAGCTGCATGATGCGTGCTCGACCAAAAGGAATATGGCCCCACTAACGCGGCGGGGCATCTGGTCGAAGCTTAGTTGAACGGAGCAGAAAAGTTGGTGCAATAATTGCGTTGCGTGATTATTTCTCTGCCAGCGCCTGAGCACACGCCCAGGCACTTGCCCATGCCCACTGGAAGTTGTACCCGCCGAGCCAGCCGGTCACATCCATCACTTCGCCAATAAAATAGAGCCCCGGCACGTTGCGCGCTTCCATGGTGCGGGAAGAGAGCTCATTCGTGTCGACCCCGCCCAGCGTCACTTCCGCCGTACGGTAGCCTTCCGTGCCGTTTGGCTGCACGCGCCAGTTTGTCAGGGTCTCTACCAGCATCTCCTGCTCGCGGCTGTTAAGCTGCTTGAGCGACACATCCGGGATCTGCCCCAGCACCTGCAAACACTCCACCAGACGCTTCGGCAGCTGCATTGCCAGCGTGTTTTTCAGGCTTTGATTCGGGTGCGCGGTACGCTGCTCGTTAAGGAACGCGTCGAGATCGCAGTCCGGGAGCAGGTTAACCGTGACGAATTCCCCCGGCTGCCAGTAGCTGGAGATTTGCAGTACCGCCGGGCCGGAGAGGCCGCGATGGGTAAAGAGCAGATTTTCGCGGAACACCGTCCCGTCTTCGGCGGTAATGACGGAGGGAACAGACACGCCAGACAGCGTCTGAAGCTGTTCGAGAAGCGGTTTATGCAGCGTGAACGGCACCAGCCCGGCGCGCGTGGGCAAGACTTTCAGGCCAAACTGTTCGGCAATCTTATAGCCAAACGGGGAAGCGCCCAGACCCGGCATGGACAGGCCGCCGCTGGCGATCACCAGATTATCGGCGCTGACGGTTTCACCGTTGAGCTGTAGCGTATAGCCCTGGTCGTCACGGGCGACTTCCAGCACTTCCGTGCGCAGGCGCATGACGACGCCGCCCTTCTCGCACTCGGCCACCAGCATATCGACAATCTGCTGCGCGGAGTCGTCGCAGAACAGCTGGCCCAGCGTCTTTTCATGCCATGCGATACCGTGCTTACCGACCAGGTCGATAAAATCCCACTGGGTATAACGCGCCAGCGCAGATTTACAAAAATGACGGTTTTGGCTCAAATAGGCCGCGGGTTCAACATACAGGTTAGTAAAGTTGCAGCGCCCGCCGCCGGACATCAGGATCTTACGGCCTGGCTTTTTACCGTTATCCAGCAGCAGCACGCGACGACCCGCCTGTCCGGCCATCGCCGCACAAAACATACCCGCCGCACCGGCGCCAATAACCACGGCATCAAACCTTTCCACGTCAAAACCCTCTTTGTTAACTGCCGCGGATTGTAAAGTTTCCTCTGTGGTCACACCAGCGTAAAAAGATATTACAAAGCCATTTCCTTGAAATTTAAAGAATATCCTTTCAGGCACTTTTCTCAATTCAGGTGGTATGTCAAAAAAAGTCTATATTTCACTTTGCCCGTTGCGCATTTGTCCTGGATAATGCGCCGCGTTCATGTCCTCAAAATGGCGTAACGTCCTATGCTACATTTGTTTGCCGGCCTGGATTTACATACCGGGCTTTTATTATTGCTTGCTCTGGTTTTTGTACTGTTTTACGAAGCGATCAACGGCTTCCACGACACTGCAAACGCAGTAGCGACGGTTATCTACACTCGCGCAATGCGATCGCAGCTTGCGGTTGTTATGGCGGCGGTATTTAACTTTTTTGGTGTCCTCCTGGGCGGACTGAGCGTTGCGTATGCGATTGTGCATATGCTGCCAACAGATCTGCTGCTTAACGTAAGTTCTGGCCATGGCCTCGCTATGGTGTTCTCAATGCTGCTTGCTGCAATTATCTGGAACCTCGGTACCTGGTATTTCGGCCTGCCTGCATCCAGTTCTCACACCCTCATCGGCGCGATTATCGGTATCGGGTTAACCAACGCCCTCATGACCGGTACATCGGTTGTTGATGCGTTAAATATCCCGAAAGTACTGGGGATCTTCGCTTCTCTCATCGTTTCCCCAATCGTGGGTCTGGTGGTGGCGGGCGGGCTGATCTTCATCCTGCGTCGTTACTGGAGCAATACCAAAAAACGCTCCCGTATTCACCTGACGCCAGCAGAGCGTGAAAAGAAAGACGGCAAGAAAAAGCCGCCATTCTGGACGCGTATCGCCCTGATCATTTCCGCTATCGGCGTGGCTTTCTCACACGGCGCGAACGATGGTCAGAAAGGCATTGGTCTGGTGATGCTGGTACTGATTGGCGTCGCACCGGCAGGCTTCGTGGTTAATATGAACGCCTCCGGCTACGAAATCACCCGTACTCGCGATGCGGTCAACAACGTCGAAATCTACTTCCAGCAGCATCCTGACCTGTTGAAGAAGGCGACCGGCGTTGACCAGTTAATCCCGTCACCGGAAGCCGGTGCCGCGACTGCGCCAGGCGAATTCCACTGCCATCCGGCAAACGCGATTAACGCGCTGGAACGTGCCAAAGGCATGCTGGGCAATATCGAAAGTTATGACAAACTGACCGTTGAGCAGCGTGGTCAGCTGCGTCGCATTATGCTGTGCATCTCTGATGTGACGGATAAAGTGGCGAAGCTGCCTGACGTGAATGCTGACGACCAGCGTCTCCTGAAGAAACTGAAAGGCGATATGCTCAACACCATTGAGTACGCGCCAATCTGGATCATCATGGCCGTCGCGCTGGCGCTCGGTATCGGTACGATGATTGGCTGGCGCCGTGTGGCGACCACCATCGGCGAGAAGATCGGTAAGAAAGGCATGACCTATGCGCAGGGTATGTCCGCGCAGATGACGGCGGCGGTGTCTATCGGTCTGGCGAGCTACACCGGTATGCCGGTATCCACCACCCACGTACTCTCTTCGTCCGTGGCAGGTACCATGATTGTTGACGGTGGCGGTCTGCAGCGCAAAACCGTAACCAACATTCTGATGGCCTGGGTGTTCACCCTTCCGGCCTCTATCCTGCTGTCTGGCGGTTTGTACTGGATTTCGCTGAAGCTGATTTAATCGGTTGAAGGCGACAAAAAGCGGGTCAGGAAACTGACCCGCTTTTTTTATGGCTGCAATTTGCCATGAAGTGTTTGATAAAATGAGGATTTTCTGAACATTTTTTGTTCGATTTTAAAACACAGAAAAAACTATCATGGCGGCCAGAAGAAAAATCCAGGCAAAGGAGAATGTATGGCTTCTGTCCCTATTTCAGGACCGGGTTCAATCGTTATAGCGAACAATATGCGCGAGGCACGCCTTAACGGAATGTCACGCAATATGGCTACGCCCTCAACGTATTATTGGTTCTACCAAAAAGTCCGAAATGGTGGCCCCTGGGATTACAAAAAATTCGACCCTTATTTTGCTGCATTTGGTAATTTCAACTTCGGAGCTGCCGGAACTGCAGCAGGCATTCCTGCAAACATCCTTCTTATGGGTGCAGGTTGGGCTCAAGGCCGTGCTGGCACGTCAAAACCTGAATGGGGAAAATGGCACGAAAAGCCACCTTACGGGGACGATCCAACGGACCAACGCAATATCAGAGAAGGAATAGAGTATGCCATTCAAAACGGCTACTAAATGGATTCATCGCCTTGTTACGGTTTCGCTTCTGGCTCTGGTCATTGGATTTGTGTGGCTAAACCACCAGCCTAATCAGCGAAATAACGATGCACTTCAACGCGTTTATAAATTATCTGACAGCGTCTGGCTCTATATGACCGTGAACAATCAGGGTAGCGCCACCGTACCGACAATCTACCGTTACTATCTCTCGGAAAAGATAACAGGGAAAGACATCGACATTATCCATCAGTTGGCAATGAAGCATCCTGTCATTGAAGGTACGGGTACAATCACTGCGGCCAGCATTGATACAAACGGAGACGTTAATATCGCCTATAGCGGGAAGGTTATTTCGATTGAGAGCGATATCTCCGATCTCCGGTTCACGGTTAAGCCCTGAGCCAGAGGAAAGAAGGCGGGGCTGACCCCGCCTGCTGTGATGCTCAGTGCCAAATCATCAATGCAATCATGCTGACCACGACCAGGCCACACAGGGCGCTGGTTAAAATGAACTGACGACGCAGGCGCTCGCAGCGACGGATAAACTCTTCATCGTGATGATCGCGGTAGCGCTGATAGTAGATATATCCCACCAGACGCATCTGTTTGCTGGGCTGCCCATGCGAGGTGAAGAACCCTCCACCGTCCACATACTGATAAAGCAACGGATCGCAACCACGAAGTACCACTAACAGCGCACGTAACGATGAGAAGTAGCGCGCCATATTCACTATGCAAACTACGCATAACGCCCAAAACAATGCGACGGTGCTAATCATACATCCTCCCCGGCGTCCGCCCACGAAGCAAGGCTTCTGAGCTACCGCACCCCAATGCCCTGACAGACAGTTCAGTGAAAGAATGACCAAAAGTCGATCCGGTTCGCGTTTTAATATCCGAACGGCTCATTTAATAGTGTAGGAGATCCGTTAATTTTTTTGCCACAAGGTTAATCGTTATCAACACCAAAGCTTGAAAAATATGTTTAACTGGGCCGTAATGAAAGCATCAGACGACGGCTTTCCCATTTAGTCATCGATAACTTAAGGAAGGAGTAACACTATGGCTTACAAACACATTCTCATCGCGGTAGACCTCTCCCCGGAGAGCAAAGTGCTGGTTGATAAAGCGGTATCCATGGCACGTCCCTACAACGCGAAAGTTTCGCTGATTCACGTTGATGTGAATTACTCCGACCTCTACACCGGTCTCATCGACGTCAATCTGGGCGATATGCAAAAGCGTATCTCCGAAGAGACGCACCACGCCCTGAGCGAACTGTCCACTAACGCAGGCTACCCGATTACCGAAACCCTGAGCGGCAGCGGCGACCTGGGCCAGGTATTGGTTGATGCGATCAAGAAATACGACATGGACCTGGTGGTGTGCGGTCACCATCAGGACTTCTGGAGCAAGCTGATGTCTTCCGCGCGCCAGCTGATTAACACCGTTCACGTGGATATGCTGATTGTTCCACTGCGTGACGAAGAAGACGAGTAAGTGCGTTAAATTCCCCTCACCCTAACCCTCTCCCACTGTACACCCACAGGGAGAGGGGATAGATCGAGGACGTAGGCCGGGTAAGGCGAAGCCGCCACCCGGCTTTTTTTATTCCGGCGTACCTGAGTAGATATCAAACCGGTGCCCTTTGGTGGTCACCGCATTGGTCGTGGCAACGTCCGCCAGCGGCGGCGCATAGTCAGGGCGTTTCACCACCACCCGCTTCGTCGCCAGCTGACGAGCCGGCTCCAGCAGGCCATCCGCATCCAAATCAGGTCCCACCAGCGACTGAAACACCCGCATCTCTTTCTTCACCAGCGCGCTTTTCTGCTTGTGCGGGAACATCGGGTCGAGATAGACCACCTGCGGGCGCGGGGTGATATCGGTCAGCGCCGTCAGGCTCGAGGCATGAATAAGTTGCAAACGCTCCTGCAACCACGGGCCGATTTCCGGATCCGCGTAGCCACGACTCAGACCGTCGTCGAGCAGGGCCGCCACCACCGGATTACGTTCCAGCATCCGCACCCGACAGCCGACAGACGCCAGCACAAAGGCATCGCGTCCCAGCCCCGCCGTGGCATCGACCACGTCCGGGAGGTAGCTTCCTTTGATGCCGACCGCTTTAGCCACCGCTTCGCCGCGACCGCCGCCGAACTTGCGCCGGTGCGCCATCGCCCCGCCGACAAAATCGACAAAAATCCCGCCGAGCTTCGGTTCGTCGCGCTTGCGTAATTCAAGATGTGCTGCGGTCATCACCAGCGCCATCGGGTTTTCATCATCGTGCTCCAGCCCCCAGCGGGCGGCCAGAACAGATAAGGCGCCGTCTCCGGCGCCTGTTTCATCCACTAAGCAGATCTTCACGTAACAATCAGCCTTTGATCCCGTAATGCTCAAGCATCGCATCCAGCTGCGGCTCGCGGCCGCGGAAGCGTTTGAACAGCACCATTGGTTCTTCGGAACCGCCGCGGGTCAGGATGTTGTCGAGGAACGACTGGCCGGTCTCGCGGTTGAAGATCCCCTCTTCTTCGAAGCGAGAGAAGGCATCCGCCGCCAGCACGTCGGCCCACAGGTAGCTGTAGTAACCCGCCGCGTAGCCGCCTGCAAAGATATGGCTGAACGCGTGCGGGAAGCGGCCCCAGGTTGGCCCTGGGATCACGGCGACCTGCTTTTTAATCTCGGCCAGGGTTTCCAGGATTTTCGCGCCCTGCTCCGGGCTGAACTCGGCGTGCAGGCGGAAGTCGAACAGGCCGAACTCCAGCTGACGCAGGATGAACATCGCCGCCTGGTAGTTCTTCGCCGCCAGCATTTTATCCAGCAGCTCCTTCGGCAGCGGTTCGCCGGTCTCATAGTGACCGGAGATAAACGCCAGCGCGTCCGGCTCCCAGCACCAGTTTTCCATAAACTGGCTCGGCAGCTCGACCGCATCCCACGGCACACCGCTGATACCGGCCACACCTGCGGTTTCGATGCGGGTCAGCATATGGTGCAGACCGTGACCGAACTCGTGGAACAGGGTGATCACTTCATCATGAGTAAAGAGCGCAGGTTTGCCGTTCACCGGACGGTTGAAGTTACAGGTCAGGTAGGCGACCGGCTTCTGCAGAGAACCGTCTGCTTTACGCATCTGGCCCACGCAGTCGTCCATCCACGCCCCGCCGCGCTTGTTCTCACGCGCGTAGAGATCGAGATAGAAGCTGCCGCGCAGTTCGTTTTTCTCGTCATACAGCTCGAAGAAGCGCACGTCCGGATGCCAGACGTCGATATCGGTACGCTCTTTGGCGGTGATGCCATAGATGCGTTTTACCACTTCGAACAGGCCGTTAACGGCTTTGTTTTCCGGGAAGTACGGGCGCAGCTGCTCGTCGCTGATGCTGTAGAGATGCTGCTTCTGTTTTTCGCTGTAGTAAGCGATGTCCCACGGCTGCAGCTCGTCCACGCCGAACTCCGCTTTCGCGAAGGCGCGGAGCTGGGCCAGCTCTTTTTCACCCTGCGGACGGGCGCGTTTCGCCAGATCGGTCAGGAAGTCGAGCACCTGCTGCGGATTTTCCGCCATTTTGGTGGCGAGGGATTTATCGGCATAGTTTTCAAAGCCCAGCAGCTGGGCCAGCTCGTGGCGCAGGGCGAGGATTTCCGCCATCACCGGGCTGTTGTCCCATTTACCGGCATTCGGCCCCTGATCGGAGGCGCGGGTGCTGTAGGCGCGGTACATCTCTTCGCGAAGCGCCTGGTTGTCGCAGTAGGTCATCACCGGCAGATAGCTCGGGATATCCAGCGTTAACAGGAAGCCGTCCTGCTCTTTCGCCTCGGCCTGGGCTTTTGCCGCCGCCAGGGCGCTTTCCGGCATGCCGGAAAGCATAGCTTCGTCGGTAATCAGCTTCGTCCAGCCCATGGTGGCGTCGAGCACGTTGTTGCTGTACTGGTTGCCCAGCTCGGACAGGCGCGCGGCAATTTCACCGTAGCGGGTCTGCTTCTCTTTTGGCAGGCCAATCCCGGACAGCTCAAAATCACGCAGGGCGTTATCGACCGATTTTTTCTGCGCCGTGTTCAGTTCGGCATAATGGTCGCCGTCGCGCAGGTCGCGGTAGGCTTTGTAGAGCCCTTCGTGCTGGCCGACCCAGGTGCTGTACTCAGAGAGCAGCGGCAGGGTCTGTTCGTAGGCTTCGCGCAGTTCCGGGCTGTTTTTTACCGAGTTCAGGTGGCTCACCGGGGAGAAGATACGCCCCAGCACGTCGTCCACTTCGGCCAGCGGCTGACACAGATTTTCCCAGGTGTACGGCGCGCCCTGCGCTACCACGTTTTCTACCGCCGCGCGGCAGTTGTCCAGCGATTGCGTAACGGCTGGAACCACATGCTCAGGGAGGATTTTAGAAAACGGCGGCAACGAAAAAGGCGTCAGTAATGGATTGGTCATAAACGCTGTCCTGTTGAATAAGATGAATGAAGCGCGCATCCGGCGCTGTGCATATGCGATCTAGAATGGGGTTAAGTGTAGAGGATTTCAATGCCAGACGTGGCGGAAAAGAGCCCGGTGGTGCTGAGCTTACCGGGCCTACGGGTAATCTGCGCCGTTCTGCTGTAAACTGTGGCAAATCGTCAATTCAGCGGAATATCATTACCCATGCTCAGTTATCGCCACAGCTTCCACGCTGGCAACCACGCCGACGTCCTTAAACACACCGTTCAGAGCCTGATCATCGAATCGCTCAAAGAGAAAGAGAAGCCGTTTCTCTATCTGGACACCCACGCGGGCGCGGGTCGTTATCAGCTGAGCGGCGAGCATGCCGAGCGTACCGGTGAATATCTGGAAGGGATTGCCCGCATCTGGCAGCAGGACGACCTGCCTGCCGAGCTGGAGCCGTACATCGGCGTGGTGAATCACTTCAACCGCAACGGCCAGCTGCGCTACTACCCGGGGTCACCGCTGATTGCCCGCCAGCTGCTGCGCGAGCAGGACAGCCTCCAGCTGACCGAGCTGCATCCGAGCGACTTCCCGCTGCTGCGTTCTGAATTCCAGAAAGACAGCCGCGCCCGCGTGGAAAAATCCGACGGCTACCAGCAGCTGAAAGCCAAGCTGCCGCCGGTTTCCCGTCGCGGCCTGGTGCTGATCGACCCGCCGTACGAAATCAAAACCGACTATCAGGCGGTGGTGACCGGTATCCACGAAGGCTACAAACGCTTCGCTACCGGGACATACGCCCTGTGGTACCCGGTGGTGCTGCGCGCGCAAATCAAACGCATGATCAAGGATCTGGAAGCGACCGGCATCCGCAAAATCCTGCAGATTGAGCTGGCGGTACGTCCGGACAGCGATCAGCGCGGTATGACCGCCTCGGGCATGATCGTCATTAACCCGCCGTGGAAGCTCGAAGCGCAGATGAACAACGTGCTGCCGTGGCTGCACAAAACGCTGGTGCCAGCGGGTACAGGCCACGCCACCGTCAGTTGGATCGTGCCGGAGTAATCGCAGCCATCGGTGGAAACTATTGATTTCAGGTATACAATCGCGGCAATTCACGATTAAGGACAAAAGCTATGACTAAGCATTATGACTACATCGCAATCGGCGGCGGCAGCGGCGGCATCGCCTCCATCAACCGCGCGGCCATGTACGGCCAGAAGTGCGCGCTGATTGAAGCCAAAGCGCTGGGCGGCACCTGCGTGAACGTGGGTTGTGTACCGAAGAAAGTGATGTGGCATGCGGCGCAGATCCGTGAAGCTATCCATATGTATGGCCCGGACTACGGCTTTGACACCACCATTAATAACTTTGACTGGGACAAGCTGATTGCCAGCCGTACCGCCTACATTGACCGTATTCACACCTCCTACGACAACGTGCTGGGCAAAAATAACGTCGACGTTATCCACGGCTTCGCCCGCTTTGTGGACGCGAAAACGATCGAAGTGAACGGTGAGACGATCACCGCCGATCACATCCTGATCGCCACCGGCGGTCGTCCGAGCCACCCGAATATCCCGGGCGTGGAATACGGCATCGACTCCGACGGTTTCTTCGAGCTGCCTGCCCTGCCTAAGCGCGTTGCCGTGGTGGGCGCGGGATACATCGCGGTGGAACTGGCTGGCGTGATTAACGGCCTGGGCGCAGAGGCGCACCTGTTCGTGCGTAAACACGCGCCGCTGCGCAGCTTCGATCCGCTGATCGTTGATACGCTGGTTGAAGTAATGAACACCGAAGGTCCAACCCTGCATACCAACGCCGTGCCAAAAGCGGTCGTGAAAAATGCAGACGGCAGCCTGACCCTGGAGCTGGAAGATGGCCGCAGCCAGACCGTCGATTGCCTGATCTGGGCGATTGGCCGTGAACCGGCTAACGATAACTTCAACCTGGGCGTGACGGGCGTGAAAACCGACGAAAAAGGCTATATCGTCGTCGATAAATTCCAGAACACCAGCGTACCGGGCATTTATGCGGTCGGCGATAATACCGGTGCGGTTGAGCTGACCCCAGTGGCCGTTGCGGCGGGTCGTCGTCTTTCCGAGCGCCTGTTTAACAACAAGCCGGACGAGCATCTGGACTATAGCAACATCCCGACCGTGGTCTTTAGCCACCCGCCAATCGGCACCGTCGGCTTAACCGAGCCGCAGGCGCGCGAGCAGTATGGCGACGACCAGGTGAAAGTATATAAATCGGCGTTTACCGCGATGTATACCGCCGTCACCTCTCACCGTCAGCCGTGCCGCATGAAGCTGGTCTGCGTCGGTCCGGACGAGAAGATTGTCGGTATTCACGGCATCGGCTTCGGCATGGATGAGATCCTGCAGGGCTTCGCCGTGGCGCTGAAGATGGGCGCAACGAAGAAAGACTTCGACAACACGGTGGCAATCCACCCGACTGCGGCGGAAGAGTTTGTGACCATGCGTTAATGACCAAAAGGTCAAAGCGCATGGCAGTTCTCTGACGACAACTGCTGATTAAATCGGTTTATCTCTTCCAGCACGCGGTTGACGAGGTGTTCAATCTCCTCCCAGCCGCGTTCTGCATGACAGGCTGCTTCCAGCTGTTCGCAGGCTTGCTGCAGAGATGCCATATTCATCATCCGCGCGCCGCCGTTAATACGGTGCGCCATGCGGCCTACTTTATCGCGGTTTTTCTGCTCCAGCCACTGCATCAACTTGCGGGCATCCTGGGTATTCACTTCGATCATTTCGGCCTGCAATAGCTGGGTGGCATTATGCACCCACTCAGCTTTCGCGCCGCTGTCTGCGAAATAGCGCTCCAGCAGCGTCTGGAGCTTCTCCGCCGTCAGCGGTTTTTCAAGGTACTCATTCATACCGGCTTCAATGCAGCGTGCCGCCGATTCCTCACCGCTCATCGCGGTCAGGCCGAAAACCGGTATGGGCGACTGTCCGGTGAGCTGTTCGGTATGGCGGATTTGCCGGGCCAGCTCATAGCCGTCCATCTCCGGCATCGTGCAATCGGTAATGATCGCATCGTAGCATTCAGGGTTCCGCTGCCACATCGACAATGCCTCCGCTCCCTGCGTGGCTAACGACACCTGATGCCCCCAGGACTCCAGCCGCTGTTGCAGCGCACGTCGTGCAGGTGGATAGTCATCCACGCCCAGAATATGCAGGCTGCGTGCGGGTTCCGCTGCCGCAGGAAGCATGACTTTACTGACGGAAGGCATCGCAGTGAAGTGAAGGCTCACCACGCAGCCTTCTTGCGGCTCACTGTCGATACGCACGTCCGCGCCCGCCGCGCGCGCCATAAACAGGCAGGCCGGTAGACTGAAGCCGGTATCGGTCCATTCAGATTTCAGCGACACGTGCTGAGACCGTCGGGTAATCTCCTCCACCCTGCATTCGTCAATGCCCTCCCCTCTGTCACACACTTCAATCACCAGAGGGATCGCCGTTGCATTCTCATCTCTGGTACCTTCATACACTTCCACATCAATTTCCCGGCCGCGGGAATGCTTGATGGCGTTACGCAGCAAGCTGGAGAGAATGCGAATAATCAGCAGCGGATCGGTCGTAAACCGCTCGGTAGACAGCTCGATCAGGACGTTCAGCGTGATGCCTTTCGCTTCCGCCTGCTGCCGGTACAGCGCCACCGTACTGTGGATCAGTTGTGGCAAATGCGTGCTGCGCATCGTTCCGTTCAGCTGCGGGTTATCTGCACGGAAGACGTCAAACATGTCGCCGATCAGCGAAAGCAGGTTGAGGGAGGATTCCCAAATCAGATTCAGGTTTTCATTATGCTCATGACGCGCATCGAGCGCCTGGAGTTCCATCTCCAGCAGGCCGGTGATCACGCTCAGCGGGGTGCGTACCTCATGCCCCATGGTCTGCATAAACGCGTTCTTGCTGCCGATTGCCTGCTCCAGATTACTTTTCGTTTCTGAAAGCTGAGCAATCAGCTGCTCTTTTTCGGTGACATCCAGCCAGCCACCGATTAGGCCGCCAATTTCGCCCTGACTATCGTGCCAGGGCACAATCCATCCCTGCAGATAACGCCGCTGGCCATTCAGCCTAAAGCACTCAGACCAGTTTTGCGGTTGCCCATCCTGCAGTGCCTGCTGGTATTTCGCCTCCAGGTTCGCCAGCACCTCCGGCTCGGCAATGTCGATCGCCGTCACCGGCTGCCCCTGAAACGCATCGCCCGGCTGTCCGATAGCATCCGCCCAGGCCTGGTTGTAACGCAGCAGATGGCCGTTGCGATCGCGCACGTAAAGCGCTACGGGCGAGGCGTCAATCAGCGCCTGGGTAAAACGTAACTGCTCGGCAAGCTGCTGCTGCCAGACGTTACCGCGACGCAGCGCGGCTCGCAGATACTGTATCCACAGCCAACATCCTGTCACGACCAGCAGAAGCAGCACGCCCCAGACCAGTGAATTGAGGAACGAACTGTGGACCCAGGTTTCGCTATTATCAATAGCCGCTTGTCGCCAGTCCCCCGCCAGCTGCATCAGTGCCTGCGGCTGCATATCCGCCAGCGCTTTATTGAGGATATTAATCGGCTGGCTGGTTTCGGTTTGCGCGGCAATGACCACGTCGACAGGCGCTACCGGCACCGTCACGGCCAGATAAAAACGGGTGGGGTGATGACGCGTAACCAGGTAGTTGGCAATAAACTGCGGCGCAATCACCCCGCGTACCTCGCCTTTTTTCAGGCGCGCGAGCGCATCGTCCATGTGCGTTAACGGCACCAGCTTAATGGTGGGATACCAGGTTTCCAGCCAGGCGCGCAGCGGGTCATCGGCCATAATTGCCAGCTTTTCCCCCTTCAAACGGGAAAAATCATCCGGTCGCTTGATATCCTGGTCCATGACAACCACGGCGGGAGTCGTAAGTAACGGCGGGGTCATCGCCACGGCCGCAGCGGGCTTTGGCGACACCTCCCCCTGCAGCCTCAGCTCCAGCGCGTCCGGGTTGTCGCGCTTCAGGGCGTTAAGTTCAGCGTCGCTATCCGCGGTGAGAAGCGAAAAATGAATATCGTACTGCTCGCTAAACTGGTTGAGCAGGTCAATCACCAGACCTGCAGGCGCGCCCTCTTCCAGAAACGACAGCGGACGCTGGCGGCTGTCCAGGATCACCTGAATCTGGCTATGCTCACGCAGCCAGTTCTCTTCTTCCTGATCCAGCGCCAGCGGATTGGAGGTGATGACGAAGCTCCGGTTAAGCCCCCAACTGGTGGTGATGCGTAAACGGCTGGCCAACGGGATATGTTTGAACACCGTGTCGATGGCTTCCGCCAGCTGCGGCTGCTGGCTGTCGACACCAAAGCTCATATTCAGATTGGGCAGCGCCGGGCTGTAATGCCAGCGCAATCCCTGGGCCTGATGATACTGGGTGAGATACTCCGCACTGGCTCGGTTAATCCACAGCGCGTCTATCTGCTTAAACGCCAGCGCGCTGACCGCCGAAGGATACCAGAACTGTAAACGTAGCGTGCTGCCGGGATAGTGTTGACGCAGCGCCGGGCTGGCGTGGGTATCTGACATCAGACCGATGGTCTTTAGGCTCTCTTCGGGCGTGTTATCGGCCCGATCGCGCTGGGTCATTAAGACTGCCTTATCCAGCAGCCAGGGCGGCGTGGTCACCAGATCGGGGTTGGGCCACAGCTCCGGGTTCCACATCGCCACCATCTGAATTTCATGGCGGCGCAGCGCCTGGAAAGCATCACGGCTCTGGCTGTAATAGTGAAGTTTGACGTTAACCTTAAGGCTGTCTTCCAGCAGAGCCAGATAATCGGCAGCGATACCGCTGAAGAGTCCGTGATCCATGCCTTCACTCAGCGGAGGATGCGGCTGTCCCCAGACCCCAACGTGAAGCGTCTGATTGTTATTCAGCCATTGTTGCACCTCACCACTCAACTGGACGTGCGGTGCATTAACCTGCACGCGGCGTTGCAGCGTCAGTTCCTGGGCCTGTATCTGCCCGACACTGCACAGCAGTAAAAACAGGCTAATTAACCGGACAGAGATAAAACGCATCGTTTGAATCGTTCCCTGAAAAATGAGAGCTGAAAATAGGCAGACTGGCGTAGCCTTCATTTTAGCAACCGCGCGTCGTTCTGCATTGTCTGGATACCCGCCATAATGTGCGGGAATTTTAGCCATTGGCGATTCAGCCCTAACTAAGGTCGGTCTTGTTTTTGAAAAATATCGACAGCCGTTTTTTATAAGACAGGCCTTATTGTCCCCTTTTGCCCGGACAGGTAAAAACGCAGCAAATTAGCTATGCATAAACAGGTTCCACAATAATGAATAACCCTTTAACGCCCCACGATGAAAAGTCTTCCCTGGTCGAGATTACCCTCGGCGATATTTTCATTGCGGGTGAAGAGCCTCTTTTTATCGACGACGGCAGTCAGCAGTTACTGATAAAAGGTGCGCCCGGCCAGCAGGTCAATCTTTCCGATCTGCTGCCTGCGGAGTCGGAGCCCGGAGAGTGGATGAAGGCGAGAGGCTCCGTCACCGTAGACGGGGTGCAATACGAGGTGTATCACCATTCCGGGATCGAGACGGAGCTGCTGGTACAGACAGGCATAGAGGTTGCCCCTCAGACGTAAACCAGTTACGCGAGCACCTCGACCTGTATCGCACCGGCGCGAAAATCGTCGGCGAGGAAGAAGGGGATAGGCAATCGCCATTGTCCCTCTCGCACCGTCGCCGCGTAGGGATAGTTCACGCCAGCAATACGCAATGCAAGAGTCTGCTTTTCACCTTCAGCATGTTCGCTCGGCCCGGCCAGCACGGTAAACCCGGCGTTGCTGCCCACATGGAAGTGTTCGGTCTTCCAGCGAATCGGTGGGTGTTCGGGCCAGGGTTGAGCATGGTGAAAGGCAAAGATCTCATCATGATTCAGAATGCTCTTTCGGACCGTGGGCCACAGCGCCACCTTGAGGAAATACTGGTCGGTGAAACGGGCACTTCCCTGGTAGCCTGCCACAAACTGACGCATCATCCCTTCCACGTTCGGCACCACACCGCCACAGCCGCCCCACATCCCGGCCAGTAACAGTTCGGTATGGGTGAAGTAGTCGCGCATATGGTGGAAATAAAACGGCGAGCGCAGCCAGGCCTCCACGCAGACCTGTTCACGCTCTGAGAGCAGGGAATCGGCGTCACGCACTAAAAATCGCTCAACCTGCGGGTCATCCATTACCAGAAAGCGCCACAGCGTCGGATAAATGCCCTTTTCCTCGCTCATATCCACCAGCGCGGCCCCCGCCTGCGCCAGCCGCTGCCAGACATGCTGTGGCACGGAGTCGTCCAGATAGACGCGGCAGCGCCAGGCCGGAAACAGATCGGCGGCAACCTCGATATTTTTAATTAAGGTTTCACAGTAGCGTGGCTGATCGCCATACAGGCTGAATGCGATGATGTTCTTTTCCGGGCAATCCCCCCGGAAAGGCGGCGGTGGCGTCTGGGGCAGCGGCCAGACGGTTCCCTGACGAAAACGCTGATCCGAGAGAGTCAACGACTCCAGACCACAGGCGCGCATTTCATCCGTTTTGCCCATATGACCGCACAATTCCGCCAGCCCATCGAGCCAGGTTTCTGACGCTTCATGACGGCGCGGCGACTGATAAATCTTGCGATAGACCTTATACGCCTGGTCATATTTTCCCGCACGCATCAGGCTCAGGGCGTAATCGCTCTGCACCGACATATTGTGCGGCAGAACGGCCAGCGCTTTTTCGCAGCAGAGGGAGGCGGCCGCATAATTCGCGACGGCCATAGCATGGCGGTACTGCTCAGCCAGAGCAGTAAATTTCTGGCGCATGGCGTGTTGTTTCGCCGCGGAAGAGTGAGAATGAAGGGTTCGGCGCATTGTTCGGGCTCAAGAGTAAATAAACGTGCGTATTATTTTCCCCCTCGCCAGTCAGGTTAGCGACAAGACCCGTCTTGATGTTCCTGCCTGTTAACATAAGTTAAGCAGCGAAAAGCAGGCGAAATAGCACGCTTATATTAGTATTGAGGTGATTGCGTCGAATTAATCACGTTCCTGAGCAGACATTACGCTTTTCGTTATTCTCAATTGCCAGAATAATAACCAAGCCTTGTCTCATAACAATACTTTTTACTTTTAACCAGAATATTACTCTCAGTACTTCATCCTCAGGAGCGTTATAAAAAGATATGCGCCACTCCCTTCGTCGTTTTTTGCTTCTGGTTTTATTTTTACTCGTGATGCCGCAGGCACACAGCGAAGAATATAAGATTCTGATGCGCACCCCCATTGAGGGCATGAATCGTTTGCCGCTCACCGATGAGCAGGCCACGCTGCTGAAGCGTTTGCAAAATTTGACGGTCGGTATTACGCGCTATGATGCGCCCCCCTTCGGTATGCGCAATATGCGCCATGAATATGAAGGACTGAGCGCCGACTATCTCGGTCTGGTCTCCTGGCAGCTTAACCTGCCAGTTAAGGTCAAACTGTACGACGCACCGGAAGAGCTGTGGCAGGCGCTTGCCCGCGGTGATATCGATCTGATCCCCTCGGTCGCCGCCTTTGACGCCAACGACGCCTTTGTCTTCTCAACGCCCTACGCCAGCGATAAACCGGTGCTGGGCATTAACGACCGGGACACCCAGCCCCTCGCTGACGATCTTGCCGACACCGACGTGGCGATGGTCAGGGACTATCTGCCCCTGACGCAGGTGAAAGCGGCGTATCCCAACGCGCGCTTTCGTCTGTTTGACAGCTATCAGGACGCGCTCAGCGCCGTGGCGTTTGGGCAGTCACGCGCCTATCTGGGCAATAGCTATTCGCTGAGCCGGAACTATTTAAACAATATTCATATCGAGCGCTTCTCCCGGCTGCCCAACCGTGAAGTCGGGTTTGCCCTGAGCCAGAATAACCCGCAGCTCAATGCCTTAATCAACGCCACTATCCGTGCGGTACCCGAAGAGGAAAAGCTGGATCTCTATCGCCGCTGGCAGCCCGATCGGGTCGATATTGCTCAGGGGACCAACGCGCTGGTCTTTACCGACCAGGAGAAAGCGTGGATCGCCCGTCATCCGGAGGTGAAGGTGCTCATCTACAGTCAGGATAACGCAGCACCGGTCTCGTTTATCGATAACAAGGGCGTACTGCGTGGCGTGGTAGCGGATCTCTTTTCCGTTGTTTCGTTGAGAACCGGATTACGCTTTAGCTTTGAGACAGGAGATACCACGGAGGAGTTAATTTCTCAGGTAGGCCATGGCCAGGCTGACATGCTCGCCTCGATCACCCCCAGCGAGGCACGACAGTCCCAGCTCCTCTTCACACGCCCCTACTTGCGCAGCGCGTTTTCCCTGACAACTTCCACGTCACGCAACGATATCCATACGCTGGCCGATCTGCGCGGCAAACGTCTGGCGGTGGTCAAAAACATTGCCGTCGAGCAGTGGGTGCGCGAGCGTTATCCGGAGATCAAAATTGTTCACGTGGGCAATGAATCACAGCTGCTCGCCAGCATCACCGATGGCGATGCCGACGCGGCGCTCGGCATTCTGGTGATGACGGATTATCAGATCTACACCAACTTTCCGGATCGGCTGAAAGTGGTGTCGATAGTCGGCGACGCCCCCGTCTGGATCTCGTTTGGCGTAGGACTGGCCAGCCCCGAACTGCAAGGTATTCTCGATAAAGTGTTGTTGAGTATCTCCCCCATTGAGATGGAGAATCTGGCTAACCGCTGGCGACCGAACGAGCTGGTGGTGGTGGACAGCTTCTGGTATCGCTATCGCGAAGTGCTGATTGCCACTGGCGTCTTCAGCGCCGTGCTGGTGCTACTGGCGCTGGGATGGGCGCTCTATTTACGTCGGCAGATCGTGCGTAAAGCCGCCCTGCGTCGGCAACTGAACGAGCAGCTCAGCCAGCTTCGCGAGATGCTGACTGAACGTGAATCGCTGCTGGCGGAGTTGAGCGAGGCGAAAGAGCGGGCCGAAGATTCTAACCGGGCAAAATCGGTCTTCCTGTCAACCATGAGCCATGAGATCCGCACCCCGATGAATGCCATAATCGGCATGCTGGACATCGTGCTGAAAAAAGGACGCCGGGGTGAACACGATCTTCAGGCGCTGGAAGTCGCTTACGACTCGGCAGAAGGCCTGGTGGGGTTGATTGGCGATATTCTCGATATCTCCCGCATCGAGGGCGGCCATCTCGATTTCAACCCGGAGCCGGTGCATTTTGGAAAACTCATCGACAATATGATGCGGGTGTTCCAGGGGGTGGCGGTTGAAAAGAATATCCGGCTGAACAAAGTCTTCCCGGCCGAGCCGCTGCATGAGGTCTATGCCGACCCGCTGCGTATTAAGCAGGTGCTCTCTAATTTGCTGAGCAACGCCATTAAGTTTACCGACCGCGGCGGCGTGACGCTGACGTTATCGCAACATGAGGAGCCCGGCACCGACAATACCCAGTTTGTCATTGAGGTACAGGATAGTGGTGTCGGTATTGATGCCAGCCAGCAGGCCGCCCTCTTCAAACCGTTCAGCCAGGCAGACAATCGCCGGGCGGGAACGGGACTGGGGCTTTATATCAGCCGTACCATTTGCGAAAGCATGAATGGCACGCTTACGCTCACCAGCGAAAAACATGCCGGGACCACGGTCAGGGCGACCTTCACTCTGCCAAACGTCGCCCGTGCCGTCACGCCCCGTCTCCAGCCTCATGCGGAAGATGAAAAATTACCGACGCTTAACGTGCTGGTGGTGGATGACAACCCTGCCAACCGTATCCTGCTGGCCAAACAGCTGGCCTGGCTGGGCCAGCACGCGCATCTGGCGGCCAGCGGCGATGAGGCGCTCAACATCTGGGCCGATACGGCGTTTGATGTGATCATCACCGATTGTAATATGCCGGGCATCAACGGCTACCAGTTGACGGCCATGTTACGTGATGCAGAGCGCGAGCAGGGCCGTGCTCCGGCATGGATTATCGGCTTTACCGCCAATGCGATGCATGAGATTAAGGAGCGGTGTTTGCAGGCGGGCATGAACGATTGTCTGTTTAAGCCGTGCTCAATTAGCGATCTTGCGACGGCGCTGCGCAACAGCAACGCATCCTGAATTTTGCCCGGCGGCGCTACGCTTGCACGTGCCGACAAAGAACACCAGACCGGGTAAGCGCAGCGCCACCCGGCAAGAAAAGCGGTTCTAAGGGGAGAGTTACAGCAGCTGGTCGTGCCAGAGGAACAGCTCCGGGTCGGTCTTCACCCCCAGCTTTCTCATCGCCGATTTCTTCTGACCGCTGACCGTTTTGCGGCTCCGTCTGAACTTCTCAGAAATCTGCAGCACCGACATCCCGGAAAGGAACAGGCGTAACACTTCCAGTTCCCGAGGAGAAAGCTCATCCAGACGGCCAATACCGTCGATGACCTGCGGTTCATCTACAACGTCGCCAGGTGCTGTCGGTTCGGAGATAAGATAAAACTCTTTCTCCATGCTTTCGGAGAGGTAGATATCCCCCCCCGCCACCTGGCGTACCGCCGCGACCACTTCCGAGGCGTCACGGCTTTTACCGATATGCCCACGCACGCCCGCCTTTAGCGCCTGACGGACAATCGCGGTATTTTCCAGCGTCGATGAAAGCAAAATTTTCAGCCAGGGGAAATTGCTCATCAGCTGTTTGATCATCGGTAATCCGTCGATGTCTTCCTCACCGAGTAAATAGTCGAGGATCAGCACATCAATACGATTGGAACGTAAGAAGTTCATCAGATCAATGCGGCTGGCAAAGCTGCCCTTCAGGTCGAAATCCGGTTCCTGGCTGAAAATAATTTCCAGCCCTTTGCGCACAATCGGATGATCGTCGAGTAAGGCGATATAGATTTTTTTTCCTGAAAATGGGTTCATCTGCACTCTCTTTCTGTGCCTGCTGCGTGGTTCATTATAAGATGGCTGATTAGGGTTTTCTCAGCCACTGCAACAATGTTCCCGCACTGGCATAACTACGAAAAATAGCAGCGTAAGCGTCAAAGCGGTTAGTGGCTTCTGCCACCTGGTTACCGTAATAATCACTTTCTGCACTCAGCACATCCAGTAGGGTTCGTCTGCCAAGGTGGTACCATTGGTCGAAGAAATCATGGCGAATACGATCGGATTCAAAAGCTAAATCATGGTACAACTCAGCGCGCTCCAGCATGCTGCGAGCATCGTGATCGGCCGCACGCACGCGGTTATCCAGATCGCGTAACTGTTTTTCAATGGTTTCTCTGCTGGCATCGGCACGACGCGCGGCGGAGAGTTCAGCGGCGCGCTGTGAACCGCCGCGGAAAATAGGCCAGCTTACGTTAACCCCGGTCTCCCAGGACTGCTCCCGCCCCAGCTCGTCACGCCCGGTACTTTTACCCACGTTCCAGGTGACCGTTGGGTATGACGCCGAACGCGCGGCATCCGCGTCCGCCAGCGCCGACGCGGTTTCCGCCTTCGCCTGGCGAATCGTCGGATGACTGTCGATGACCGCGAGTTGTGACGTCAGTTCTCCCGGCTTCAGGTTCCAGGCGGTTGCCGTTGGCAGAGGGACTTTTTTATCGCCCAGCAGGCGATTAAGAGTGATTTCAATATCGCGGGCACGCGACACTGCCGTATCCAGCGAGGATTGCGCCTGAAGCAGACGCCCCCGGGCCTGGGTCAGCTCGCTGCGACGCCCCTGGTCAACCTTCACAATCCCGTCCAGCATGGCGACCAGCTCGTTCATCCGCGCCACGTACTTTTGGCTCAGGCTGATGATCTGGCGCTGTTTGCTCAGTTCAATCAGTGAACTGCTCACCTGCCAGGCGATATCTTCCGCCTGCGCATCGACGTTATTTTTCGCCGCGTCATGCAATGCTTCCCGGCTTTTAATGGTATTACTGGTGCGGCCAAAGTCGAGCAGCGTGGTCGCCATATTGACGGTGACCGCTGGACGGCTGTCGCTGTAGCGGCGTTCACCGCCACCAAACTGATAGCTTTTGGAACGGGTGCCAACGTCAATTTGCGGCCAGCGCTGGCCTTTGGCTTCGTCCACGTTGGCTTCTGCCGCTTCCGTATTGAAATTCGCGCCACGCACTTCCGGGCTAATATTCAGCGCAGTATTGACCGCGTCATTAAACAGTTCGCGAATATCATGTTCACTGGGTACCCGGGCCGTTGAAGACGGGACCGGGGTTTCACGTTTTGGCGCAGCAATCACCTGTTTCACAGACGCCTGTTCCACCAGCGGCGCGGCGGGTGCCGGCGGCGTGGAGGCCATCACCATGCGAGATTTTACCACAGGGTCCACAGGCGAAAAGGCTAATAAGCCATCACTATTTGCTGCACTTTTGGCCGATACCAGGCAAGCCGCGGCCGTCAGCAGCGCCGCCAGGCGGCGCTGCATAAAGATTGAATCACTTTTCATATTAACGCTCGCGGAATGCTTCCTTCGCTTTGAAGATAGGTTTCAACAGGTAATCAAGAATGGTTTTTTCACCGGTGCGAATTTCAACCGTGGCAATCATGCCGGGAATAATCGGCAGGGATTTACCGCCCGCCGTCAGCGTGCTGGTGTCGGTTAAGACCATCACCCGGTAGTAGGTATCGTCAGGGCGACCGGCAGCGGCTTTGGCGTCGTCCTTCAGCGTATCCGGGCTGACGAGAGAAACGTGCCCTTTCAGGCCGCCATAGATGCCGAAATCGTACGCGGTGATCTTCACCATCGCCGGTAACCCGGCATGCAGGAAGGCCACGTCAGACGGTTTGATTTTCCCCTCCACCAGCAGTTGATCTTCCAGCGGCACGATTTCCATAATGTGCTCACCAGGCTGGATAACGCCGCCGATGGTGGTCACACGTACGTTTTTTACCGTGCCTTTTACCAGCGCGGTGATGGTGGTCCGGCTCACCACGTCGGCACGCCCGGTCAGGCTCTCCTGTGCCTGCACCAGATCCAGCTCCTGGCGAATCAGCTCGGCGTTAGCATCTGACTGGTAGCGGTTGCGGCGTTCGACAATCTGCGATTGCAGGTCATTGGCCTGACGGCGCATGCGCAGCAGTTCCACTTCAGAAAGTAAGCCGCGCGCGGCCAGCGGCTCGGACATGGCAATCTCGTTCTGCGCCAGGCGGTAGCTTTTTTCTAACGACGCGACGCCCTCTTCCAGCGCCTGTTTGCGGCTGTTATAGGCATGCGTTTCCAGCTCCACTTCTGACGGGTACTGCTTCACGCGGTCGCTGAAGGTCAGCGGCAGACCATAGGCTTCGGCACGCAGACGATCGACAGTGGCCTCAAGGGCGATCACTTTACGCAGCGTCTCCTGATAGCTGGACTGGGCGCGGGTCGGGTCAATTTTCAGCAGCACCTGTCCCGGCTCGACGATGTCGCCTTCACGCACGTTCATCTCTTCAAGGATCCCGCCCTCCAGGCTCTGAATGACCTGCTCGCGGCTCTTGGAGACAATTTTGGCGTCTCCTTTGGTGATCTCTTCCACTTTCGCGAAATGCGCCCAGATCAGAAAACCGCAGAAGACGACGAGTATAAGCCACAGCACCAGCCGCGATTTTGGCGTGGTCTGGGAGAATAACGCCTCCTGAATGTCACTCATCCAGGCGGCGTCGCGCGCCGAGAGGGCTTTTTGTTGGGTGTTACGTTTAAAGAATGTCATGCGCTCGCCTCCACGGGCTGTTTTGCTGGCGTGGCTTTCGCAGGGGAACTGTCATTAGCCGGTGCGCCGTTCAGGGCGGCCAGCACCTGTTGTTTCGGCCCATCGGCCACGATTTTGCCGTCATCAACCACCACCAGGCGATCCACCAGCGCCAGCAGCGACGGTCGATGGGTCACCACCACCAGCGTGTGCCCGGCCGTTGCGACTTTCAGGTGTTGTAAGAAAAGGGCTTCCGTCTGGGAGTCCATCGCGCTGGTGGGTTCATCCAGCAACAGCAGATTTGGTCTCGCCAGCAGCGTACGAGCCAGTGACACCAGCTGACGCTGACCGCCGGAAAGACTGTTCCCCTGCTCGCCCACCGGCATGTGGATCCCGCGAGGATGGCGCGCGGCAATCTGATCCAGCCCGGTCAGGCGCAGCACGTGCAGGAATTCATCAGAGGAGGCGTTCTGACGGCCAATCATGATGTTTTCACGCAGGGTGCCGTAAAACAGGCGCGCTTCCTGGCCGACAAAGCCCACGTTGTTACGCCAGTCAGAAGGCTCAATCTGGTTCACATCCAGCCCGCTGCTGAAAAGTTGCCCTTTCACCGGGGTATAGAGACGCGCAATGATGCGCAGCAGGGTCGATTTGCCGCTGCCGATTTTGCCCACGATCGCCACACGCTCACCCGGCTTAATCGTCAGGTTGACGCCTTTCAGGATCTCCGGGTTAGGCTGCATCGGCGGTGCCGGGTAGGAGAAGGTCACCCCTTTCAGCTCAATATCGCCGTTCAGCTCAGGCTGTTTGATATAGTCGATCTCGCTGCTGCGGTCGGTCGGATGCTCCATCAGCCTGTTCAGTGACGACAGGGCTGCCTTCGCCTGCTGAAAACGCACGGCCAGACCAATCACCTGGCTTAATGGCGCGGTCACGCGGCCAGCCAGCATCACGGTACCGATCAGCGCGCCCTGGGTCAGGTGACCGGCATCAATCAGGTATACTCCGGTCACAATCAGCAGCACCGTCTGCAGTTGCTGCAGGAAGCTCACCGAGTTCATAGCCAGCGTCGAGTAGTGTTTGGACGCCGCAGCGCTGGAGGACTGCATGGCGCTGAATTTCTGCCAGCGGCTCTGCATCCAGGATTCACCGCCCACGGACTTCAGGGTTTCCATCCCCTCAATGGATTCAATCAATACGCCCTGCTTTAACGAGGCTTCCTGCAGGCTGGCTTTCATGACTTTTGCCAGCGGCCACTGGATCAGCAGACTCACCACCAGAATCATGGGCAACATCAGCATTGGGATGATGGCCAGCGAACCGCCGATGGCAAAAATAATGCCGATAAACAGCAGCACAAACGGCAGATCGGCAATCGCCGCAAGGGTGGCGGAGGAGACAAAGTCGCGGACGGATTCAAACTCGCGCAGCTGGTTGGCAAACGAGCCGGATGAAGCCGGTTTATGCTCCATTTTGACCGCCAGCGACTGGCGAAAAAGAATGCTGCCGACAATCAGGTCTGCCTTTTTTCCGGCGGTATCGAGCAGATGCGCCCGCACCGTACGGGTGACGGCCTCAAAGACCATCGCCACCAGAACCCCAATGGCCAGCGACCACAGGGTGGTAAATGCCTGGTTAGGGATAACACGGTCGTAGACGTTCATGGTAAAGAAGACCGACGCCAGCGCCAGGACGTTGACCAGCACCGAGGCCAGCGCGGCGCTGCGGTAGTAGCTACGGTAGCGCCACAGGGTGCTGAACAGCCAGTGGCCCTTCGGCGGTGGCGGCGCGATGTCGCTGACCCGGCTGTCGATGCGCGCCGTCGGCTTTGCCGCAATGGCATAGCCGACATACAGCTCGCTGAGCGCCTCATGGTTTAGCTCAACCGGCTCGTCACCCACTTCCGGCATGATCAGAGAGTAAAACAGGTCCCATTTATCGTCGGCATTTTTACGACGCTCACGCGCCAGCAGTACCATACCGCCCGCGCCTTTGCGCAGCAGGATCATGGGGAATACCTGCTCGGGCAGTTCAGCGCTGTTACGCTTGATGAGCCCCCCGGTGATACCGGCGTTTTTGAGCGCATCAAGCGCTAAAGAGGGTGTGAGGATTTGTTCAACAGGCAGACCAGCCAGCAGGACATCGTCGCTTTTACCCAGACCATAATGCTCCGACAGCCAGGCAATGCTTCGGAGTAAGGAGTCGTCATTCAGTCGGGTATCACGGGCGGTGGCGTGCAGCTGTTCCTCCTGGGTATTGGCCATTGAGGATTCCATATTTCGCGTGTTCCTGGTTATTAAAACTCATTAAAATCAAAAAGATGAATTAACTTCTTGCAGTGAATTAGGAATATTCTGTCACGCGGAATGGTCTTGCCTTAATGAGACCTGTCTCAATGGACCTGCTTATTTTTTGACACGAAAAAGGAATGGGTGGGAAAATGCTTTCCATAAAGCAGGCCGGGTAAGCGAAACACCACCCGGCATAAATAGCTGAAAAATAAATTATTTTTGTGCTGACGCACTCACATCCTGACCACCGCTGACACGCACCACCACACGACGGTTAGGCGCATTGCAGGCAATCAGGGCTTGTTTATCGGACGCCGCGCAGTCGTTCACCACCGGCTCATCGCTGCCCACGCTTGAGGCGCTCATCAGGCGAGCCGGAAGGCCATTCTCCGCCAGCATGGTACGTACGGTCTGCGCACGCTTCAGGCCAAGGGCGTAGTTGCTGCGATCGCTGCCAATGGCGTCCGTGTGGCCGATCACCTGGATCTGCTTCAACTCTACGTTTTCACGTTCGATCGTCGACACCAGATCTTTAACGGCCTGACGGCCCTGGGCTGAAACCCCTTTCGCACCAGACTGACCAAAGCGGAACATCACATCGCCGGAGAGAGTGTAGTCTTTGTACTGCGGCGCGAGATTCTTACAGGCCTCTACGCTTGAAGCGCGGGACAGCACGTGGGTCTGCTCGCGCAAGCCCACCAGATCTTTTTCCGCCTGCTCGCGGGTGCGCGCTTCCGGCACCGCGTTCATCGTGTGGCTGACGCGAACAAAGTAGGTCTGGCCGCCGCTCATCTCAACGTTATAACCCTGCTCCTTGCCGCGGTACTGTGGCGCATCGTTCTGATACGCGCCCAAATTGTGCTTGCCCGGCGCCAGGCAGAACGTGGTAAAGCCACCCGGCAGCAGCGCGTCGTGGAATTCGTTATCGACATAAATATGCGCTGCGCCGCCCGCCGTATTGCTGGCATCACGGTAGTAAACCACCTGGGTTTGCGTCTGGCCGACAGGTGCAACGGGTTGATACGTCTTACCAAAGTTTTCCGCCGCCAGCGCCGGGTGAATTATCAATGCGGAGGAGGTAAACAGCGCCGCGAATAAAGAGGTCTTGAAAAAAGTCATAAATCCTCCACGGGCCCCCTCTCGGGGGCCCGGAAAAGTTTTAGTTAGTGATTATTCACGTTGACGGTGACGCCGGTCTGTACCAGCAGCTCCACGTCGTGGTTTTCCATGTGGTACACCTGGTATTCCACGCCGGAGACCTTGACGTTACCTGCGTTGGTCCAGTTACCCGGATCGCTGTTGTCAGGCAGCAGATCGTTCAGGTTCACCACATCGCCTTTATTCCCCTGCACCATCAGCTGCTTGTTGCCATCAGCGATGAACAGGTCTTTTTCAGCGTGGGTCAGCACGTCGTTCAGACTGATATTCAGCTTGTCCTGCTTGCTGTTCGTCAGGTCAATGGTCTTGTGCTGGAGGTTATCCAGGTTGATCTCATGACCGTTCAGCGTGCTTACAGCGTGGTTGCTGTCGTCATGCTGCTCTTCGGTGTTCATCATCATGCTTCTGGATGCAGAGCGTGAGGTGTTAACCGTCCAGCGAACGTCATCAATCATGTACTGATCGGTGTTGATCGTGTTACCGCCACCCGACAGACCACTGCTGGCACCGCGTCCCATACTGAAAACAATATTGCCGATCTCACGTCCCGCAGGTGCGGTAGCCGTGAAGGTGGCTTCTCCCGACGGCAGATATCCAGATGTAATCACCTTTCCTGCGGTATCGTAGACAACGTAAGTTGACTTCACGACGCTTGATTGCACGGCATCATTCGCACCGGAAATCGCCATGCTCACCGCATTCACTCCATCAAAATGCATGGTGATATCACCTGTCAGCGCCAGCTTACGGCTATTCCCCGTGCCCCACTGATAAATGGAACCACCGTAGCCAGGGTAATAGTTATCGCTTAACGTAAACTTCAGGCCACTCGCCAGCGTCACCAGCCCCTTACCGTAGGTCTGTGGCGTCAATGCGTTAAAGTCCTCAAAGCCGCTGCTTTTCGGTGAAACAACCGTCAGGCTACGCGAAACGCCCGCGCTCTTGTTACCCGCCTGGTCAATCGAGAACACGCTAAACGTATGGTTACCCAAGGGCAGCGCTGGCGGCGTAAAGCTCCAGTTGCCGTTCGTGGCGACAGTGCTGTACGTGGTGCCATTCACAGCGATATAGACCGTGCTGCCTGCTTCTGCCGTGCCGTTTAACGTTGGCGTGCTGTCATCCGTTTTGCCCAGGTTAGCAACGTTACCCGTTTCATTCCCGACGTTATCCATCACGCTGGTAATGGTCGGTGCGGCGTTAACCGTATCGACAACCACATAATGCTGGTTGCCCAGTGCACTGGTGTTACCCGCCAGATCGGTCTGTTTGGCGCGGAAATACCAGGTGCCATCCTGCAGCGCCTTCGGAATTTCCAGGCTCCAGGTTCCATCGGCTTTAGCCGTGGTGGTGTACACGAGGTTGTTGCTACTCCAGCCCTGGTTACCCAGCGCCAGCACAATCTCAATCTTCGCACCCGGCTCTGCGCCATTACCGGTAATGGTCGGACGGTTGTCGTTCGTACGCTCCCCGTCAACCAGGTTACCGACTTTACCGCCCGCCACGTTATCAGAGATAACGGTGACATTCGGCGCGGCCACCACGGTATCCACGGTAATCGCGAAGTTCGTCGAGTTCACCGAACGGTTTCCGGCTTTATCAATCGAGTAGGCCTGGAAGTTATACGTCTGGTTATAGTTGGTCGTAACCGGGAATGACCATTGACCATTCGTACCCGCCGTCGTCGACCCGTACACCGCGCCGTTGGCCGGGTTGGTGATATACACCACGCTGCCCGCTTCCGCCGTACCGCGTAAATCCAGCGTTCTGTCGTTAGTGACGCCGCCGTTACCCACCAGACCGTTATACACGCCACCCTGAACGTCATCCCAGGAACCGGTGATCACCGGCGCAGCATTGACCGTATCCACCGTAATCGCGAAGTTCGTCGAGTTCACCGAACGGTTTCCGGCTTTATCAATCGAGTAGGCCTGGAAGTTATACGTCTGGTTATAGTTGGTCGTGATTGGGAATGACCATTGACCATTCGTACCCGCCGTGGCCGACCCATACACCGCGCCGTTGGCCGGGTTGGTGATATACACCACACTGCCCGCTTCCGCCGTGCCGCGTAAATCCAGCGTTCTGTCGTTGGTAACGCCGCCGTTACCCACCAGACCGTTATACACACCGCCCTGCACGTCATCCCAGGAACCGGTGATCACCGGCGCGGCATTGACCGTATCCACGTTCAGTGAGTAGGTCGCCGATTTTTCTGAGACGTTGCCCAGATCGTCCTTGGCAATGGTATAGAACATGTGCGGACGGCCTTCCGCCGTGTTCGCGACCGCACGCTCCCAGCTCCATTTGCCGTCCGGACCGGCTTTTACCGTATCCAGCACCGCGTTGTTATACGCGTTGTAGATGTAGACGATGCTGTTCGCTTCCGCTGTCCCACGCAGCTCCATATTCGCGTCGTTGGTCAGCCCACCGTTCGGTACCAGTGCCTTGTAGATGCCGCCTTCTACGTCATCGTACGCGCCCAGGATGACCGGTGTTTTCGACTGAGTATCCACTTCCAGACCATAATGGTTGGACTCACCGGAGACGTTGCCCGCCTTATCCTGCGCCGTCACGTAGAAATCGTGTTTCGCATCGGACAGCACCGGCGAGGTCCATTTCCACTCGCCATTCGCGTCGGCATAGACCGAGGCAATCGGCTCTTTATTGCCGGGAACGTAGATTTTCACCAGGCTGTCTTTCTCAGCGGTACCACGCAGCTCCGGCGTCGCGTCGCGTGAACGGCTACCGTCGACAATCAGCGTGCCCGTATCGTCATACATGCCCTTGATCGTTGGCGCATCCGGCGCCTGAGTATCGATGGTGATATTCCACGGTGCCGTTGGGGCACTCTTCACGCCTGTCGGGCTCTGGAATACCGCCGTCAGGGAGAGAGATGTGCCGTTGTTCTGCTGCGGCAGAGTAAAGTTCCAGGTGTTCGCTGGCCCTACGGTGACAGAGTCAATCAGTCGGTCGCCATCGTAAATAAAGACCACATCACCCGCCACGCCCTTACCGTACAGGGTCGGCGTGGTGTCATCCGTCACCGCCGGGTTGGCCAGGTCACCCTGCACCAGACCCACGTCGTCCGCGACGCGATCCAGCGAACCTGTCGGGATACGGGTATCCAGCGTCAGCTCGAACGGCGCGGTTTGCGCGCTCTCACCTGCGCCTGCATCTTCGCTGGCGGTGATCTTATAGGTCGCATCCGCCGTCAGCGCCGGGCTGATGGTGTACTGCCATTCACCGGTCACGGCGTCAGCGCGTACGCTGTCGACAAATTTGCCATCAACATACACCTTCACCAGGGCGCCAGCCGTCGCACGGCCCACCACGGTTGGGGTCGTGTCATCGGTATGGCTACCGCTACCCAGGTTGCCGGTAAAGTCACCCTGATCGTCCACCACGTGGCTGATGGACACGCCGTTGTGGCTGGTGTCCACAATAAAGTGGATAGGGTCAGAAGCCGGACCGACGTTCCCCGCTTTATCTTCAATCGCGACTTTCCAGGTGTAGTCGCCGTCCGCCAGCGCAGGCGCCGGGGTGTAGCTCCAGTTACCTTTCTCGTCTACCGGCACGCGCACGGTGGTACCGTTACCCAGATCGATGATCGCAGTGCCGTTCGCTTCACCCTTGCCACGGTAGGTTGGGGTGTTGTCATCGGTGGTGTCGCCATTAGCGATGAGGCCCGGGGTGCCGAAGTCGTCCCACAGCTCAATGTCCGTAGGTGCCAGCGGATCAACCGAATCGACAATAATCACCCACTCACCGGTTTCCGGGCTGCGGTTACCTGTTCTGTCTTCGGCCACCGCGCGGAAGCGGTGCTCGCCCTGCGCCAGATCGGTATCAAAATCAATGGTCCAGCGGCCGCCCGTCACCACGGCGCTGCCGATCGGGTTCGGGTTAGTGCCATCGTACAGATAGACCGTAGTGCCATCCTGAGCGGTACCGGTAATGGTTGGGCGCGCGTCGTTGGTGATACCGCCGTTCTGTACCGTCCCCACATGCGCGTCAACGTCGTCGATCACGTCAGTGATGGCCGGCGCAGTTGGAATACCGCCCGCCAGCAGATCAAACGAGAAGGTGTCAGACGGCTCGGAGCGCAGCCCCGCTTTGTCCTGGGCGACAACGCTCACGTCGTAATGACCGTTCGCCAGGCCCAGCGATGGCGTCCAGGTCCAGACCCCGGTAGCGGCATCAGCGGTCACAGAGTCAACGGTTTTCCCGTTCACGATGATGTAAACCAGACTGCCCTTCTCGGCGGTACCGGTGAAGTCTGGGGTGCTGTCGTCCGTGATACCGCCGTTAGCGATATTGCCGGTTTGCTGACCTGCATCGTCATACACGGTATCAATTGTCGGTTTCGCTGGCGGCTGCGTGTCCACGATAAAACCGATCGGATCGGACGGATCGCTGGCGTTACCTGCAGGATCGCTGATCACCACCACGGCTTGATGCTCACCGTCTTTCAGTGGGTTTTCCGGGGTCACTTCCCATTTACCGTCGTCGCCCACGGTAGTGGTACCGACCACTTCATCGTCAACAATCAGCTCAACGATATCACCAGGCACGGCGCCTTCGCCGCTGAATACCGGTTGCGTGTCATCGGTGGTGTCACCGTTGTGAATCGGGCCGACAACCGGCCCCTGGTCGTCTTCCACGTCACCAATGATCGGTTTGTTCGGTGCTTCGGTATCGATCACCAGCTTCCACGGTGCCGTCGGTGCGCTTTCCACACCGGTCGGGCCACGGAAGACCACGCTGACGTCCAGCGCCGTGCCGTTCGTCTGCTCAGGCAGGGTATATTCCCAGCTGCCGTCAGGGCGAACGGTGACAGAATCAATGATGTCGCTGCCGTTGCGCACGAACACGATATCACCCGGACGGCCGGTACCGTGCAGGGTTGGCGTGGTGTCATCGGTGACGCCCGGGTTCGCCAGGTCGCCCTGATAGCGACCTTCGTTGTCTTCAATACGGTCCAGCGAACCGGTCGGGATAACGGTGTCAATAGCCAGCAGGAACGGACGCGTCGGCGCAGGGATTTCGCCCGGACCGCTATATTCACCTGCGGTGATTTCGTAGGTTTTACCCGATTCCAGTGCAGGTTTGATTTCGATGGCCCACTCGCCGGTTACCGGATCAGCAGTCTTCGAGCCAACAGGTTCGCCATCAACGTACAGCGTGACCAGCGAGCCCGGCGTCGCCGTCCCCACGATAACCGGGTTCACGTCATCCGTGCTGCTGCCACTTGCCAGCGGATTAGTCAACGGGCCGGTGTTATCTTCAGCGTGGCTGATGGATACCGCATTCCCCTCGGTATCAATGACAAAGCTGATTGGCGCGGTAGAGGGACCACGGTTGCCCTGAGCGTCTTCCAGGGCGACGGACCAGGAATAGGAGCCGTCCGCCAGCGCAGGCGCAGGCGTCCAGCTCCAGGTACCGGATGAGTTCACGGGTACGCGAACGGTCTGACCGCCACCGAGGTCGATCACTGCCGTCATGCCCGGCTCACCCTTACCGCTGAAGGTTGGGGTGTTATCTTCGCTCGGATCGCCGTTGTGGATTTCACGCGGGAACTGGTAGTCGTTCCACAGTAAAACGTCTGTCGGCAGCGGTGGCAATGTCGCCATTGCGGCGATATTTTCGGTATTGTTGTTAGAAGCAATGGTCTTTTTCATACAATTTTCCAAATGAATTCTGTTTATGTTCTGGTCAAAAACTCTCTGGAGGTTCCGGTGAAGGAACCTCTCGTTCCTGGTATCAATTAATGGTTCTGCAGCGTGACCGTGACCCCCATCTGAACGAGGATCTCGGTATTCAGGCTATCCATCTGGTAAGACTGATACTCCACTCCTCCAACATTCACCGTCCCGCCATCGGTCCAGTTCCCCGGGTCCATACCGTTCGGCAGCAGGTCGCTCAGATTTACCGTGTCGCCCGCGTCGCCCTTCACCATCATTTGGTTGAAGTCGTTGTCGTGGAACAGGTTCTGCGTGGCGTTTTCCAGCACATCGCCCGCGCTCAGCGTCAGGGTGTTGTTGCCTGTTCCCGTAATGTCGAACACTTCCACCGACTGAACAGGGTGCGTCAGCGCACTCAGGTCGAGATGCTGATCCGCCCCCAGCAGCTTCAGCGTGTCGGTTCCTTCTCCGCCCTGAATCACCGCGCTGGTCAGGCTGGCCACGTCCGCAACCTGATACAGGTTGTCCGCCGCGTCGCCGTACCAGACATCGCCCTGGTTATCCGCCAGGAATTCACCCGGGGTGACGGTTTTCGCCGTATTGCTCACCACCAGGTTATCGATGCTGAAACCAAACCCGGAGCTGGTCGCCTGTTCCTCGTGATGAATCTCCATCCGGTAAACCGGCGTATCATCCGGGCTGGTGAATGACACCGGGACGTTACGGTTGCTGATGAAAGCACTCACCGGCTTCGAGCCAATCACATCACCGTTGACGTCGTAGAACGTCACCACCGTCGACGGGCCGGCAAAGCGCGGGTTGAAATCGAAATCGATCGTTTTGGCACCGTACTGGAAGTCGACAAACATGCTGGCTGCCATCCCGGTATCCGTAGAGGTGCTGTACAGATACAGGCTGTCGGTGTTGCCCGCGCTAATAACCTGCTTGTTGAACTCATAATCCGCCGTGCCGGTATCGGGTGTGTGAGAGAAACGCATCCCGTGCACCCATGCGCCTGCCTTAATGTCCGCGAACTCCGTATCGTCTTCGAAGCTGTTGGTACTGGTGAACGCGCTGGTGCGGTAGCTGGAGCTGTTACCCGCCGCGTCAACAATCGCCGCGCCAACCGGAATATCGGTGTAGCCGCCCGGTGGCAGACTCAGGGTCACGTTGCCGTTGGCAATGTCTTCCGCCGTCAGCTTATGGGTCACGGTGATGTCGCCGCTCTTCACCAGCACGGTGTCGCCCTCGACAATCCCGCTGCCCGGCAGCGTCACCGTCACGTCGTTACCGCTGCGCACCACGTCAGTCGGTTCATCCGGTGCCACCTGATCCAGCACCACTTTCTTGAAGGACTCGGTGTAGTTGCCGGCGGCATCAACCACGCGGGTCAGCACCGTCCAGTCCGCGCTGTGGGCCTGCCCGTCAACAAACGCCCATTTGTCGCCGTCAACCATCGCTTCAAGCCAGGTTTTCCCGCCGTCAGTGGAGACCAGCACCCTGCCGCCCGCTTCCAGCGGCGCGGAGAGATAGCCGCTGACCAGAGCACCGGCCTGACCATTGTTAGTAATAAAGTCGCTGCCGTTGACGCCGGAGTCATGGGTCATCGCATCCACCACCGCACTGCTTACCGGCGCTTCGGTATCAATGGTGATTTTCCACTCCGCGGACGGCGCGCTTCTCACGCCGGTCGGGCTCTGGAAAACCGTGGTCAGGGACAGCTCCGTGCCGTTGTTCTGTGCCGGCAGGGTGTAGTTCCAGGAACCATCCGGACCGACGGTAACGGTGTTGATCAGCGTGGTACCGTCGTAAATAAAGACGGTATCGCCCACCACGCCTTTCCCGTGCAGGGTTGGCGTGGTGTCATCGGTCACGGCCGGGTTACCCAGGTCGCCCTGCACCAGACCTACGTCATCCGATACGCTATCAAACGAGCCTGCCGGTACGCGGGTATCCAGCGTCAGTTCAAACGGTGCGGTCTGCGCGCCATCACCGGTGCCGGTATTTTCACTGGCGGTGATCTGGTACGTCCCGTCAGCGGTCAGCGCCGGATTAAAGGTGTATTTCCACTCACCGGTCATCGGGTTCGCGATCACGCTGTCGACAAATTTACCGTCCAGATACACTTTCACTTCCGCGCCTGGCGTCGCGCGGCCCACAACGGTAGGCGTCGTGTCATCGGTGTGGCTACCACTGGCCAGATTGCCTTTCAACTCTCCTTCATCATCCACCACGTGGCTGATGGAGACGCCGTTATGGCTGGTATCGACGATAAAGTGGATAGGGTCAGAAGCTGGCCCCACGTTCCCCGCCTTATCTTCAATCGAGACTTTCCAGGTGTAGTCGCCGTCCGCCAGCGCAGGCGCCGGGGTATAGCTCCAGTTGCCTTTGTCATCTACCGGCACGCGCACGGTAGTGCCGTTACCCAGATCGATGATCGCGGTACCGTCTGGCTCACCCTTACCGCGGTAGGTTGGGGTGTTGTCGTCGGTGGTGTCGTTGTCCGCAATAATGCCCGGCGTACCGAAGTCGTCCCACAGCTCAATATCCGTAGCCGCCAGTGGCTTAACGGAGTCAACGTTAATTACCCATTCGCCGGTTTCCGGGCTGCGGTTGCCAACGGCATTTTCCGCTACTGCACGGAAGCGGTGCTCGCCCTGCGCCAGCGGGGTGTCGAAATCAATAGTCCAGGTGCCATCCTTGACCACAGCGCTGCCGATCGGCGTCGGATTCGTGCCGTCGTACAGGTAAACCGTGGTCCCGTCCTGACCGGTACCGGTGATGGTCGGTTTGTCATCGTTAGTGATACCGCCCTGCTGCACGGTGCCGAGATAGGCATCGACATCATCGATGACGTCCGTGATAGCCGGAGCTGTCGGAATACCGCCCGCCACCAGGTCAAACGAAAACGCATCGGATGGTTCGGAACGCAGGCCAGCCTTGTCCTCTGCAATCACTTTCACGTCATAGTGACCGTTGGTCAGCGCCGGAGAGGGTGTCCAGGTCCATTGACCGGTTGGATCAGCCGTAACGGAATCCACTTCTTTACCGTTAACAATGATGCGTACCACGCTGTTTTTCTCAGCGGTACCGGTAAAGGTCGGCGTGCTGTCATCGGTGATATCACCGTTAGCCAGATTGCCCGTTTTCAGGCCTGCATCGTCAAACACGCTATCAATCGTCGGTTTAACAGGTGGTGTGGTGTCAACGATAAAACCGATCGGATCGGACGGATCGCTGGCGTTACCGACAGGATCGACGATAACCACTACCGCTTCATGATCGCCTTCCGGCAACGGTTTCTCCGGGGTCACTTCCCATTTGCCGTCATCGCCGACAATCGCCGTACCCACCACTTCATCGTCAATAATCAGACGCACGGTGTCGCCTGGCGTACCATTGTCGCCACTGAATACCGGCTGGGTGTCGTCGGTGGTATCACCGTCGTGAATCGGACCAATAACCGGCCCGACGTCGTCCTCTACGTCACCAATAACGGGTTTAGCCGGTGCGTCCAGATCGACGATGAACTTAAAGTCATCAGACGGTTCACCCGCATGACCATCAGGATCGGTGATCACCACCTTCCCGACATGTTCACCTTTCGGTAACGGGTTATCCGGGGTGACCGCCCATTTGCCGTCATCACCCACGATCGCCGTCCCTACCAGTTCGTCGTCAACGATCAACCTGACGATATCGCCAGGCGTTGCGCCTTCGCCACGGAACGTCGGCTGCGTATCATCCGTCGCGCCGCCGTTTTGAATAGGCCCCACAACAGTGCCGACGTCGTCTTCCACGACGCCAATAATCGGTTTTTCCGGTACAACGATAAATTCAAAGTCGTCAGAAGGGACGCTCTCGTTGCCAGCGGGATCGGTGATCACCACTTTCCCGACGTGATCGCCTTCCGGCAGCGGTTTCTCCGGGGTCACTTCCCATTTGCCGTCTTCACCCACAATGCCGGTTCCCACGACGTTATCGTCAACAATCAGCTTAACGGTATCGCCAGGCGTGGCACCTTCGCCGCGGAACACCGGCTGTTTGTCATCGGTATTATCGCCGTTATGAATCGGGCCGGTTTTTGCGCCAACGTCGTCTTCCACTTCGCCGATCACAGGTTTAGCGGGGGCTTCCAGATCTACGGTGAAATCAAAAGAATCGCTCGGCGCGCTGGTGCGGCCATCCGGGTCTTTACCGATCAGCACAATGCTGTGGTCGCCGTGCGCCAGCGGGGTCTCGGGCGTCCAGGTCCATTTGCCGTCAGCGCCCACTCGGGTTTCGCCGAGCTTGACGTTGTTTTCCCAAAACTCAACGATATCGCCCGGTTTGCCTTTGCCGCTAAACGTTGGCGTGGCGTCATCGGTTACGCCGTTTTGCGGGATCGAGCCGGTTTTGGTGCCATAATCGTCATGCACGTCGGTCAGTTCTGGGGTCGTAACGGGGGCTTTGCGGCTACCGCCATTATCATCGTCACGGTTATGACGAATAATGGCGCCAAGGCCTACAAGCGCACCAATCCCCGCTAACGCACCCAGCGCCAGCAGAGCAGGAGAGAACGCGGTGCCCGCAACGGCCAGGCCGTCCAGGCTCGCAATCGCGCCCGTACCCAGCGCCTGAGCGGAGGATTCACCATCCAGCAGAAAGGCGGCTTTGTGGTCGTCGTCGCCGTCAGTGGCAATATATTCATGCCATTGACCATCTTCGCCCTTACCGACCAACTCGCCTGGGTTGTCGAAATAGTCTTCAATGATCAGCTGCGGCTGATCCTCGTCAGTGCCTTCCAGCATGACGAACAGGTCTTTGCCTACGCGTTTCAGCGTAATGTTTTCTGGCGCGACGCCATTTTCTCCTTCAGCAAGAATGTATTTTGCATGCGGGATAGCTTTGATTTTGACAGCACTGCCAACTTTTTCACTGCGCAGAACGTCAGCTTTGACAATCGTATCCTTATCAACGACTGCAATATTTACTGGCTTGAGACTCATTCGCTAAATTCTCATGTAAATAATCGATCTGTGTCTGCGCAATGCGTCAGACGCACTTCCATACGGGATACATTCCCTGGCTGACGCTATCTTCCCGGCTGGCCAGTGTTGGCTTAATAAGACCTGTCGCAAACCGGTCTTATATGTCTCAGGGGGGAGGGAAATGGGGGCGAAAGGGGCTATAACCTGATGGCATCAGGGCGTCAGAAAATAATGGCAAAGATAAAGACAAGTCTTAGCCAACTTTTTTTAGCGCAGATGGAAAATGACATCTTTGTCACCCAATCAGGACAATCAGGAATGTCAGATAAAAAAGTCATTCTCATGGATGCCAGTTCATTGCTCCGGACAGGCATCCAGGGGTTATTAGCAGAACACGGTTATCAGACTGCGGCACAATTCCTCACGATTGAGGCGATGCAAAGCGCGTTGCCAACGTTACATGCTGACCTGATTATCATGGAGCACCTGCAACAGAGCCCCGACGTTTTCTCTCATCTGGTACAAATAAGAAAATCCTATCCTGATATTAAGATTCTTATTCTGTCGTCTTCCTCCAGCGACTTTCATATTCAGTTGAGCCGGCGGGCCGGTGTGGCTGGATATATAAATAAAAACAGCTCACTGGATAAAATTATCACCACCGTTAACAAGATCACCTCCGGGGGATATTGCTATGGTGCTGAGTTGTGGCAACACCACGCCCGATATCCCCGGGATGCATCGCTGCTATTATCCCTGTCCCATATTGATATTTGTATTTTGCGTTATATTTCTGCTGGCTACAGTAACCAGATTATCGCCTCGCTGTTGAATATGAATAATAAAAAGGTAAGCGCGTATAAGCAGCGCATCATGGCAAAATTCAAGATAACCCGTCTGGCGGAACTGGTGGATCTGGCAAAACGGAATTATCTGTACTGAACGCCGGAAGAGGCCCGGACGGCGGTATGTTCGGGCTTAATGACATAAATCGTTGCAAAACGAATGCTCCGAAAATAGTGATCTACCGCACATATTCCTCCCCCTCTACCGAAGCGAATGTCTACGCTTATAAGACGCCCGGATAAACCTGTCTTTTGAACACACAACCGGAGGTCCCTATCACCATGTTCAACCAGAAACTACAGGCTACCGAGAACATCGAATTCGAGATTGCAGAAGAGCTGCGCTACGAGACCGATCCCTGCGAGTTGAAACTGGATGAAATGATTGAGGCGGAGCCGGAACCCGAGATGATCGAGGGGCTACCCGCCTCCGATGCGTTGACGCCCGCAGACCGCTATCTTGAACTGTTCGAGCATGTGCAGTCGACGCGGCTGTTTGCCGACAGTAAAACCTTCCCCGACTGCGCGCCGAAGATGGATCCGCTGGATATCCTGATCCGCTACCGGAAGGTCAGACGCCACCGGGATTTCGACCTGCGCCAGTTTGTGGAGAACCACTTCTGGATGCCGGAAACGTACGGCACAGAATATGTCTCCGACCCGGGACTCTCCCTGAAGGAGCACATTGATAACCTGTGGCCGGTGCTGACGCGCGAGCCGCAGGATCATATTCCCTGGTCTTCCCTGCTGGCGCTGCCGCAGGCCTATATCGTTCCCGGCGGGCGATTCAGCGAGACCTACTACTGGGATTCCTATTTCTCCATGCTGGGGCTGGCGGAGAGCGGTCGTAACGACCTGCTGAAGTGCATGGCGGACAACTTCGCCTGGCTGATTGAACGCTACGGGCATATCCCCAACGGCAACCGTACCTATTATCTCAGCCGCTCCCAGCCGCCGGTCTTTGCGCTGATGGTGGAGCTGTTCGAGGAGGACGGCGTGCGCGGTGCGAAACGCTATCTGGATCACCTCAAAATGGAGTACGCCTTCTGGATGGACGGCGCGGAGTCGCTGCTGCTTAACCAGGCCTACCGCAGCGCCGTGCGCATGCCGGACGGTTCACTGCTAAACCGCTACTGGGACGACCGTGATACCCCGCGCGACGAATCGTGGATCGAGGACGTGGAAACTGCCCGCCACTCGGGGCGACCGCCAAACGAGGTCTATCGCGATCTGCGGGCGGGGGCGGCGTCCGGCTGGGATTATTCGTCCCGCTGGCTGCGCGATCCGTCGCGGCTCGCCAGCATCCGCACGACGCAGTTTATCCCCATCGACCTGAACGCCTTCCTGTTCAAGCTGGAAAGCGCGATCGCCAACATCTCGGCGTCGAAAGGGGACAAAGAGACGGCCGACCTGTTCCGCCAGAAAGCCAGCGATCGCCGCGCGGCGGTGAACCGCTATCTGTGGGACGAGGAGAGCGGCTGTTACCGCGATTACGACTGGCGGCGCGAAGAGCTGGCGCTGTTTTCTGCCGCCAGCATCGTGCCGCTGTATGTCGGCATGGCGACCCACGAGCAGGCCGAGCGCCTGTCGGATGCGGTCAAGGCACGACTGCTCACGCCGGGCGGGATTCTGGCGACCGAGTACGAAACCGGCGAGCAGTGGGATAAACCCAACGGCTGGGCGCCGCTGCAGTGGATGGCGATTCAGGGGTTCAAGCAGTACGGCAACGATTCGCTGGGAGATGAAATCGCCTGGAGCTGGCTGCATACGGTGAACCATTTTTATCAGACGCACCATAAGCTGATTGAGAAGTACCACATCGCCAGCAGCACGCCGCGCGAAGGGGGCGGGGGCGAGTATCCGCTGCAGGATGGTTTCGGCTGGACGAACGGCGTGGTGCGGCGGCTGATTGGGTTGTATGGGGAGCCTTGAGTGAGGTGCGGTCTGGCGCCCTCACCCCGGCCCTCTCCCACAGGGAGAGGGAGAACAACTTAGCGGATCACCTCATAAATGGCGCTCTGAATGGACTGCCATTTTTTCGTGGTGGCATCTGGCTGTGACTTCGCACGGCGTATGGCCATGTCGAGATCGTGCTGCTGGCGTTTCACCACGGCAGGCACGGTGCAGAACGCTTTAAGATACTCTTTACGTACCGAGGTCAGAGACTCGCCGTTCGACATCGCGTGGCTGAGCGTGTTGATGAAGCGGCGACACGGCTTCTCCTCAACCATGTTTTGCCGGTAGCGTAACATCAGCTCCAGCACGTCATCATAGCCTGCCGACATCGCCTCTTCGGTCCAGGACAGCTTCCAGTCCATACCACCCTGCAAAAAGAGCTGGGTCACGCGGGTGTCGTTGCGGTTAATGGCCGAGCGGAAATTATTCTCGTCCCAGGTCACCCCCATGCGCGTGAGCGTTTCACGCGAGGAAGGCGTCTCGCGCATTTCCTGTGGTGGTGCCGCTTCAGCCGCGTTAGCGGTCGCAGGCTGCGGTTTACTGCTGGTCACCAGCCAGAAGCCCCCCGCCACGATGGCAATCACCATGACGCCAACTGCCCCCCATAGCGCGCCGGAAATAAGCTGCTCACGTTGTTCGGGGGTGCGCGGCGCGCGCTGGGTCGGCTTTTCAATGGTGTCGCGGACTTCAAACAGATCCCCACCGGTGACCCGATCCATTTTCTGCGCCTTTTCCCAGAAGGTATGCAGTTCGCTGGCATCTACCGCCATGAATCCCGCCGGATTGACGCGCGTTCTCCCCTCTTCAAACGCGCGTTGAACGGGCCGCGCGATCTGCGCGTAGTAGTTATCCAGCAGCTGAATTTGCGCCGAGCTCAACGTTTTCTGAACGGTGATGCTGTTGCGAATTTGCCGGATGTCGTCGAGGAAGGTTTGCAGCGTTTTACGCGGTTCAACCAGCAGCGTCAGCATGGACGGATCGCTGAACAGCGAAGCGTAATAGCGGCTGAACTCTTTTTTATCCACCAGCATTTGCGCCAGCTCGCTGAACATCATGCCGCTCAGGACATCGTTGATCTCGCCCAGCTTCAGCCAGCGCCGAACGCGATCGGCGTTAAACAAGGTCTTCAGATGATTGTTCAGCCGTACCTGATCGGGCCAGGCCTGCTGAATGAGCCCTTTAATCATCAGCTCTATCGCACGCACCTGCTTGTGCGCCTGCTGCTGCTGAAGTTCGCTTCCCGGTGCCAGATCCGTGCTGTAGGTCAACAGAGGCTGCTGCAGGCGCAGGTGTTCCAGCGCGGTAACAAACCGCATCGCCGCAATAAGCTGGTTTTCACTCACATCCTGTCCGCTTTCATACTGCGGAACGCGCTGCTGCAGCAGGCGCAGCTGGAGCGTAAATTCCGACATCTCGGCATCATTCAGGTTGAGTTTTTTCGCAACGGCTCCCCAGCCGCCCAGCGCTAATCGAGCACTGTCGAGTTGCTCCAGAAACCAGCGTGGATCTTTGCCCTCAGAAGCATGTACATTCAGAAGTAGCAAAATTTCCACCGACGCATGGCGAATGACCGCCAGACAGTGTTCGAACTGTTCGCGAATATGATGTGATGTGCTGAGACTCATTGTTTTCCTTAAGCGACAACGAAGACATCCGGAATGGGCACGAGACGGCCTTTTTTTCTTTTTATTTATACGCGATTAACCATACCTGACTTTCTGTTGAAATAAAGTGACAACCCTAAAATCATTTAAAATGTTTCAGGAGAATCTGAATGCCGGTTTTAATTACCCCTCGCCTTACCTGTTCACCTCTGCTGGAACAAGACTGGCCCTTTTTTCTGGCATTACAGCAGCATCCCGACGTCATGCGCTTTGTGGCGGAAAACCGCCCCGTTGCGGCGATCCGCGAGGCATTTGATTCACGCCTGACGCCCTGGTCACCGGGCAGCGCGCACTGGCTTTGTCTCGTCGTACGTGACACCGCCTCCCGGGCCCCGCTGGGCGTCACCGGGTATATTCATCGGGAGGAGGACTGTGCCGAAGTGGGCTTCCTTTTCGCACCCGAGGCGCAGGGGAAAGGCTACGGCTTTGAATCCCTGAAAGCGCTTTGTGATTACGCTTTTCATCAGGGCGGTATACGTCGACTCACCGCCACCGTCACCGTGGGAAATGTCGCTTCAAGACGCCTGCTGGAAAAAGCCCGCTTTCGCCTGGAAGGCGAATTACGCGAGAGCTATTATCTTGCGGGGCGCTGGCAAAATGACTGGTTATTTGGTTTATTGCAGCAGGAATACCTGAATAATAATGCCTGATCAACAGCCATTTGGCGGATATTTCTCAGACGTCGTTTCCTCTACAGTATCGATCTTAAGAGGAAATGAATATGAAAGGTCATGCGCTGAAAATATCTTCTGCCGCCATTGCGTTAATAAAAAAACACCAGGGTCTTTCTCTGGAGAAATATCGTGACGAAAACGGATTATGGGTTATCGGCTATGGCCACGTTATCCGCGATCGGGCACTTTTTCACGGTCCCATCACGCCTGCCGAGGCAGAAGATTTGCTGCATGACGATATTCAGCTGTGTGAGGCGCTGCTGCGGGAAAGTGTGACACGTCCATTAACCCAACAGCAGCATGATGCGCTGGTTATGATGGTATTCAGCTTCGGAGAGATGCCCTCGCTCCCAAACGCGATTTTTCAGGCCTTCGCACGGGTATAGTACATGGCAGCCTGCGTTCTGTTTTTCACGTCCAGCCGCCGGAAAAGCGCCTCGAGATGCGCTTTTACCGTGGCCGCACTGATGTTGAGATTGCGGCCAATCTCTTTATTTGACTCCCCCGCCGCCAGCAATTCCAACACGTCGCGCTGACGCTCGCTCAGGGATGATAACGCCTGAGACGACGGCTGCCTGACCCACTCCCCGGGAAAACAGACCATCCCTCTGGACACCGAATCCAGCACAGCGGAAAACCGCTCGGGACTGGCATTTCGGGGAATAATGGCCATGATGTTTCGCTGCCGCAATTGCTCAACCCATCTGGCCTCTTTTTTCGCCAAAACCAGAATCACGCGTATCGCCGGAAAGCGTTGTAGCATCTCTTCCAGCAAAGCGCTCCCCTCGTCCTGCATTAAATTCCCGTCAATCATGACGATAGCTGACGGTGAAGCGGAAATCTGGGTCCATAAATCGTCTGCCTGACAGGTCCCTGTCATATCTATTTCCGGAATGAGCGTCTGAAGACTGTGTATCGCTCCGTGAATAAAGAGTGACTGCCTGTCAAACATGATTACTCGCATCGTTTTTTATCCCTCTGAGAATAGCGAAGGGGGATTCTACAGAGGGGTTATTTAAGAAAAAACTCAACGAATGGAGACGTTACAAAACCCCCCGAGTTCTTTATATCTGTCCGTATTTAGACACATTGACCTTAAGGATTTCCTTAAGTGCGTACATCACAGGAACATGCCGCCTGAGACTTCAATACGTTGCGCATTCATCCAGCCCAGTTTGTCGCTGAGCAGTGCCGCAATGGCATCGCCAATATCGTCCGGCAGCCCCACCCGTCCCAGCGCCGTTTGCGAGGCCAGCAGCTGATTCAGTTCCGCGTTGTCGCGCACGCGTCCGCCGCCAAAGTCAGTTTCAATCGCGCCCGGCGCGATGATATTGACGGCGATCCCGCGCGCGCCCAGCTCTTTCGCCTGATAACGCGTCAGCACTTCCATCGCCCCCTTCATGGCCGCGTAGGTCCCTGAGCCCGGCTGGGTAAAGCGGGCCAGCCCGCTGGAGACGTTGAGGATCCGTCCCCCGTCGTTCAGCAACGGCAGCAGGCGCTGGGTCAGGAAGAAAGGTCCTTTGAAATGAACGTTCAGCGCCTCATCAAACTGGGCTTCCGTCGTGTCGGTATAGGGCGCATATAAACCCGTTCCGGCATTGTTCAATAAATAGTCAAAAGTTTCACACTGCCAGACACGCCTAAGGGTTTCCTGAAGCTGCTGGGCAAAATGATCAAAACCCGTGATATCCCCGACGTTGAGCTGTAATGCCGCTGCGTTAACGCCTTTTTCCTGAATTTCATGCACAACATCCAGCGCTTCCTGCAGGCTACGGTTGTATGTCAGGACGATTCCCGTGCCGTCTGCCGCCAGCTTTAACGCAGCGTTTTTACCCAGACCACGGCTACCACCCGTCACTAATGCGATACGTTCACTCATCATAAACCTCGTTTTGGCTGTTAAGGAGATTGAGAAAGAGCTTATTAGGTGATAGAAAATCAATAAAGATGGGTTAAAACGCTTCACTGTTTCAGCTGTAACAACAATGAGCTTCCGCTATGGATAAAATTCACGCAATGCAGTTATTCGTCCGCGTCGCGGAACTGGAGAGTTTTTCCCGCGCGGCCGAAACATTAACCCTGCCGAAAGGCAGCGTTTCACGACAAATTCAGGCCCTGGAAAACCGACTTGGCACCCAGCTATTGCACCGCACCACGCGCCGCGTCAGCCTGACGCAGGACGGCATGGTCTATTACGAGCGGGCAAAAGATCTGCTGACAAACCTTGATGAACTCGACGGTATGTTTCAGCACGATCCCTCCAGCATCAGCGGACGGCTCCGCGTGGATATGCCCGTCGGCGTTGCTCGAAATTTAGTCATCCCCAAACTGCCTGCTTTCCTGCAGCATTATCCGGGCATTGAACTGGAACTCAGCAGCAGCGATCGCCTGGTGGATGTGATCCGTGAAGGGTTTGATTGCGTCGTCCGCGTCGGCACGCTGAAGGATTCAGGGCTGATTGCCCGTCCGCTGGGCAAGCTGTCGGTGATTAACTGCGCCAGTCCGGATTATCTGGCGCGTTTTGGCTACCCGGAAACGCTGGACGATTTAGGCTCACACGCCGTGATCCACTACGCCGCGATGCTGGGAACCCGCCCGCAGGGCTTTGAGTTTTATAACGGCAGTGCGACGCAGTGGGTAAAAACGGGCGGGGTGTTAACCGTTAACAGCACGGAAACTTACCAGGCTGCCTGCCTCGCCGGACTGGGCATTATTCAGGTTCCGCGGGTTGGGGTGCGCGATCTACTGCGCGCGAAGAAACTGGTTGAGATCCTGCCGCAATACCGGGCCGAACCGATGCCTGTCTCCCTGATTTATCCCCACCGCCGCAACCTCTCCCGACGGGTCCATCTGTTCATGGAGTGGCTAACCGAACTCTCAAAAGCTTACGTGGACTAGTCGCAAGCTATAATTCAGTAACATCCAGCCAAACGAAAAGGAAAAGACGCGTGACGCCGGAAAACAACCCGCAACGACCCACCCAACATTTAGAGTATGAGCCCGTCAAAAAGATGGAAACCGGGCCTGAAGAGGCCAGGTCCCCTGGTACCGCCAGCAAAGCGCTGGGGACCGTCACCGGCATTGTCGCCAGAATTCAGCAGTTTCCCATGATTGCGCATCTGATACGCGCGACCGAACGCTTTAATGACCGCATGGGAAACCAGTTTGGTGCCGCCATCACCTATTTTTCCTTCCTGTCGATGATCCCAATCCTGATGGTGTCGTTTGCGGCGGCCGGTTTTGTGCTCGCGTCGCACCCGACGCTGCTGCAGGATATCTTCAATAAGATCCTGAATAACGTCAGTGACCCGACCCTTGCCAGCACGCTCAAAAGCACCATCAATACCGCCGTTCAGCAGCGTACTACCGTCGGGATCGTCGGTTTGCTGATTGCCCTTTACTCCGGCGTTAACTGGATGGGCAACCTGCGCGAGGCCATTCGCGCCCAGTCGCGCGATGTCTGGGAGCGTAAGCCGCAGGACCAGGAGAAAATTTGGGTTAAGTACCTTCGCGATTTTGTTTCTCTGATTGGCCTGCTTGTCGCGCTCATCGTGACGCTTTCTATTACCTCCGTGGCAGGCTCGGCGCAGCAGATGATCATCTCCGCGCTTTACCTTGATTACATCGAATGGCTGAAGCCGGCCTGGCGCAGCATTGGTCTGGCCATTTCCATCTTTGCCAATTACCTGCTGTTCTTCTGGATCTTCTGGCGCTTGCCCCGACATCGTCCGCGCAAGAAGGCGCTGATCCGCGGCACGTTGATTGCGGCGATCGGCTTTGAAGCGATCAAAATCGTGATGACCTACACCTTACCGTCACTGGTTAAATCCCCTTCCGGTGCGGCGTTTGGCTCGGTGCTGGGGCTGATGGCGTTCTTCTACTTCTTCGCGCGTTTGACCCTGTTCTGCGCGGCGTGGATTGCCACTGCCGAGTACAAAGACGACCCGCGAATGCCGGGCAAAACGCACCGGTAACCCCACTCTCGGGCTGAAATTTCAGCCCGATTCATCATTTCAGCATATAAATCCAGTCTGTAACTTTTATTTAACCAAAAACCAGTTTTATTGACTGATATTTAAAATCTGTGAAGCATTTCATAGACCTGTTTTGGCTGGCCTGAAAATTATCCGCTTTTTGTTGCTTTTATCACCAGTGCGCGGCTTTGTTACAGATTGAAATGTCGCTTTTGCTGTGCGTAATATGGCCTTTCGTTCGACAAAAATAAGAAAATATTATGCAAGCAACAGCCACCACACTCGACTCAGGAACGGAAAACGTTCCGGTAAACTCGCGCAATAAAGTTGTCGTCGCATCGCTGATTGGCACCGCCATTGAGTTCTTCGACTTTTATATTTATGCCACCGCCGCGGTCATCGTCTTCCCGCATATTTTCTTCCCACAGGGCGATCCGACGGCGGCCACGCTGCAGTCTCTGGCGACCTTTGCTATCGCGTTTGTTGCGCGTCCGATTGGCTCTGCGCTGTTTGGACACTTTGGCGATCGCATTGGCCGCAAAGTCACCCTGGTGGCCTCGCTGCTGACGATGGGCATCTCCACCGTGGCCATCGGCCTGCTGCCGACCTATGAAACCATCGGCATTCTGGCGCCTGTCCTGCTGGCGCTGGCCCGTTTTGGTCAGGGTCTGGGCCTTGGCGGCGAATGGGGCGGCGCGGCGCTGCTGGCCACCGAGAACGCCCCGGCACGCAAGCGCGCGCTGTATGGCTCATTCCCGCAGCTGGGCGCACCGATTGGCTTCTTCTTTGCCAACGGGACGTTCCTGCTGCTCTCCTGGCTGCTGACGGATGAACAGTTCATGAGCTGGGGCTGGCGTATTCCGTTTATCTTCTCAGCCGTGCTGGTGCTGATTGGCCTGTACGTGCGCGTTTCTCTGCATGAGACCCCAGTTTTCGCAAAAGTGGCCGCGGCGAACAAGCAGGTGAAAGTGCCGCTGGGTACGCTGCTGACCAAACACGTCCGCGTGACCGTGCTGGGCACGTTCATCATGCTGGCAACCTATACGCTGTTCTACATCATGACCGTCTACTCCATGACCTTCAGTACCGCCGCCGCGCCGGTTGGGCTGGGTCTGCCGCGTAACGAAGTGCTGTGGATGCTGATGATGGCGGTGATCGGGTTTGGCGTGATGGTTCCGATTGCGGGCCTGCTGGCGGATAAGTTCGGTCGCCGCGCGAGCATGATTACCATCACCACGCTGATCATTCTGTTTGCCCTGTTCGTCTTCCCGCCGCTGCTGGGTTCAGGTAGCCCGGCGCTGGTGATGGCCTATCTGCTGATTGGTCTGAGCCTGATGGGGCTGACCTTCGGCCCGATGGGTGCGCTGCTGCCAGAGCTTTTCCCGACGGAAGTGCGTTATACCGGCGCGTCGTTCTCTTACAACGTCTCGTCTATTCTGGGCGCCTCCGTAGCGCCGTATATCGCCACCTGGCTGCAGGCGAACTATGGTCTGTTCTATGTGGGGGTTTATCTGGCGGCAATGGCGGGACTGACGCTGATTGCGCTGCTGCTGACGCACGAGACGAAACATCAGGCTCTGTAAGCTAATGCCGGGTGGCGGCTACGCCTTACCCGGCCTACGATTCAAATGTAGGCCGGGTAAGCGCAGCGCCACCCGGCAATAACAGGCCGCAACTTACTTCTTCATCTGCGACAAAATGGTCCGACACTGATTCGCCTCGCCTTCTGACGGCGAAATCAAGGCCAGCAGCGCTGCGGCTGGAGTGACCAGCGTCGCAAGCGCCGCAGCCACTGCGCCACGCGCAATCAGCGGTCCGGGCTTCACGCCCGCCTGCGGATTTTTGAAGGTCCCGCGCACGTAAAGCGGCGAGCGCAGGGTGATGATACGAATCCCCTTACTTTCCGGGTCAATCGTCAGATCAAGCTGCTCCGAGGCCATGCTGGCGGTACCGGTCACGTTAATCACCGCGTTTTCCGTGTCAAAGGCAAAAATCTGCGGGCGCGCCACGCCGTTAACCAGATCCAGATTGGCCGCCGCGCAGTTCACCCGCACCTCGTCATCACCGAAGATTTGCCCGATGACGTAGTTACCGACGTTCAGCCCCAGGATCTCCATCAGGTTGCGGCTCACCAGCCCGTCGTTCATCAGCAGCTTCAGGTTACCATTGCCGCTGCCCAGCAGCGCCGCCACCGAGTTCCCCACGCCGCGAATATCGGCATCACCGTTCATTTCACCGAGGGTTTTCTGCATCAACTCGACGTTCGGCATCAGCTCTTTCAGCTTCAATCGACGCGCCTGAATCTCCGCCCGTCCCTGCATCGGCTTCTTATCGCCTTCCAGGTGAATGTTCGAGGAGATCGTCCCGCCCGCCATGCCAAACTTCAGCGGCTGCAGACGCAGGTCGGCGCTTTTAAGGAGGATATGGGTCGTAAGATTGCTTATCGGCAGCGTACTGCCATGTTCAATTTTTCCGCCTTTGAAGCGCACATCCGCATCCATCACGTTCCATTTATCCGTCTCAAAACGTTCATAAGGCAGCACTTTGCCGGCAGGCTGAGGATCTTTCTTCACCTCTTTTGACTTCGTACCTTTACCGGAATCAACGCCGATCAGCGGGCCCAAGTCGGCCAGACGCAGCTGACGGGACTCAACATCCCCTTCCAGTTTCGGGCGCGGTTTTCCGGTGGTGTAGGTCAGCGTGCCGTGGATGTCGCTGTCGCCGATCCGACCGTTAAAATCCCGGTAGTCAAAAACAGACGCTTTTTCGGTATCGATTTTGGCGACCAGATGCCCGTCCGTTTCGAACGGTGGGGTATCCGGCAGCAGAACGCCGGTCAGTTCATACAGCTCGCCCAGCGAATCACCAGCAAATTTGAGCTGAAGGTCCACGCCCCCCATATTCATCGGGTCGTTGACCGTGCCCACGAACGCCACGCGGGTGTTACCGGAACGGAAGTCCGCCTGCACCGGGAACGGCGTGCCTTCGCTCCGTAGTGCCAGCATACCGCCTATTTTCCCTTTACCGCTGAGCGGCTGGTCGTTATAGCGTCCTTTTGCCGTCAGGCCGAAGACATAGTCGCCCACGCTTGCCGCATCACCTTTCGCTTTCGTCCCCGTGACCTCGCTGAACGGCAGCGGCTTGCCCAGCGGATCGACCAGGATCTCCACATCCGCCTTGCTGACCTTATCGTCGATGGCGATCCGTCCGCGATCGAAGAGAATGTTGTCGAGACGGAATGACCAGGAAGAAGGCTGGGCATTCGGATCTTTTTCGCTGTCGCTGGCCAGGCTAAACGTCCAGTTGTTGTTTTTTTCGGAGAGGCGGATCAGGCGCGCATCGGGCTGCTGAAGTTTGATCCACGGCAGATAGACCGTTTTGGTGAGGAGTGCCAGCGGAGCCAGCGTGGCTTCAACCCGCGGCAGGTGGATCATTGTGACGTCCGGGATATCCGGCGGGTTGCCAAGAATGATGTCGTCAGCATGGATATGTGGCCAGGGGATCCAGCTTCGCCAGCCGGGTTCCTCTTTCTGGCGCTCCCATACCACCCCTAAATCACCCCGTATGGCGAAGGGGCGGTTCAGCTCGGTTGAGACTTTCTGGTTGATGGTCGGCTTGAGACGGTTCCAGTCAAACGTCGCAATAATGATGGCGACAACCACGATCAACAACAAGAAAATCCCTGCTGTCCAGGAGATTACCCTGGTTGTTCTTGTCATTTTTATCCCCTTTCCTGATGACCTGTCCTGTAAAACTATAGTCCAGACAAAGGGAAGCGGGTTTATCAGAGGGTCGTTATGACGTTATCGAGGCGATCCATGGGCACCGGGCGAGAGAGATAGTAGCCTTGCGCCGCCGCTGCGGGAGAGTTTTGCACATCGCGCCACTCTTCCAGTGTTTCCACACCTTCAACAATCACGCCCTGGCAATAGCGGTTCATCAGCTGTAATAAAAGCGTAAACAGATTCCGCCCCTCCGGGGTCTGACGCAGCATAATGAACAGATCGCGGGCCACTTTAATGTAGTCGTAGCGCACTTCACTCAGGGCGGAGAAGTTCGCCATGCCGGTGCCAAAGTCATCCAGCCACAGCGGACCGTATTCGCATATCGAAGCAAACGAGGAGTCCTGCGGCAAACGGACATGCTCCACCAGCTCAAAGCGCATCCACGGCAGGGTGGCGATCAGCTCCTGCAATTTGGCGTTCTGGCGCAGCGCCAGCAGGGTTGGGCCATCGACGTTCACCGAGGCGAGGATATCGTGCTGTTCGAAAAAGGCGTGCTTCGTTGCCAGCATGCGAAGCTGCTCTTCCAGCACGTCCAGACGCTGGCGAACGGCAACTTCGGCAAAATAGCGATCCGGCGCGATGCGCTGAGTAGGGTTTGAGGGGTGCGTAACGACGGTCAAAATTTCGATGGCCATCAGTCGACCATCTGTTCGGTAGATCGGCTGATAGGTATACGCACGCTCACATTGCAGCCAGTAGCGATGCTCCTGCAAGTTCTCAATACTTGCCTCAGGCGTAGTGCTCAGCCGCTGGATAACCTGCTCTGACTTCATTTCAGATGTCCTGTTGTTGGGATAGCCTTTCTGGACTCGTCACAGGATTATCGGCGCGACAATTGAGAACTTTATGTTCAATTCACCCGGAAAATGAAATTAAGATGACAGAAATGCGCGGGAACACGCGCTGGCTCAAAAAAATAATGGAACGTTGTTTTAATATAGTTGACCAGTTAATTCACTCAGCGCACACTGCTGATAATTCTTCTGTTCAGGTTCACGACTATGTCCAAAAAAATTGCCGTGATTGGCGAATGCATGATTGAGCTGTCACAAAAAGGCGCGGAAGTCAGCCGCGGATTTGGTGGCGATACGTTAAACACATCCGTTTATATTGCCCGTCAGGTCGCGCCTGAGGCGCTTACCGTGAACTACGTTACCGCCCTGGGTACGGACAGCTTCAGCCAGCAAATGCTGGAGGCCTGGCAGAGTGAACATGTTGAAACGTCGCTGATTCAGCGTATGGAAAACCGCCTCCCGGGGCTTTATTACATCGAAACCGACAGTACAGGCGAACGCACGTTTTATTACTGGCGTAACGAAGCCGCAGCCAAATTCTGGCTGGAGAGCGACGCGGCCGCGGCCATCTGCGAAGAGCTGGCGACATTTGACTATCTCTATCTGAGCGGCATTAGCCTGGCGATTTTAAGCCCCGCCAGCCGAGACAAGCTGCTCTCGCTGCTGCGCGAATGCCGTGCCAACGGCGGTAAGGTTATTTTCGATAACAACTACCGCCCGCGCCTGTGGGCCAGCCGCGAAGAGACGCAGCAGGTCTATCAGCAGATGCTGCAGTGCACCGATATCGCCTTCCTGACGCTCGACGATGAAGACGCCCTGTGGGGTGAAAAACCGGTAGAGGACGTAATTGCGCGCACGCAGGCGGCAGGCGTGAGCGAAGTGGTGATTAAGCGCGGTGCGGATTCGTGCCTGGTCGCGGTGGCGGGTGAAGCGCTGGTTGACGTTCCGGCAGTGACGCTTGCCAAAGAGAAAGTGATTGATACCACGGCGGCAGGTGATTCATTCAGCGCGGGCTATCTGGCGGTACGCCTGACGGGTGGAACGCCAGAAGCGGCGGCACAGCGCGGGCACCTGACGGCCAGCACGGTAATTCAGTATCGCGGGGCGATTATTCCGCGCGAGGCGATGCCCGTTTAAGTAGGGTGCGGGCTGATGCCCTCACCCTAACCCTCTCCCACAGGGAGAGGGAATGTTTGCATTACTGCCCTTGCGGGATATCCGTCGCGTCCGGATGTAAATCATCCGCCGTGGCGGCCTGCGCTGGCTGCGGCGCGGTAGCCATAATGGCATCCCAGGTCGTCTGAAGTTCCTTCATGTCATATTCCGGCTCGCCCTTCGGTTGCAGAAGGATCAACGCCATCTCCTGCGACAGCTGCTGACGGAGGTCCTGATTGAGCATATCGACGGTCAGACCGTTCAGGAAGTCCTGACGAAGCTTCTGATACTGTTCCGGCGCAATGTCCACCACCTGATTCTGCAGGGAACGAATACGCTGGCTGATCAGAATGTCGGTATCGGCGCGAGCGTAGGTCGCAAACAGCTTCTGCAGCTCGAGTTTTTTCTGCGCCACGAGAGCATTGAATTCCTCTTCGGAAAGCCCCTCTTTACGCACTTTTGCCAGCTCTTTCGCGACCACACCCAGATTGGCATTTAGCTTATCGCCCGGTGATTCAACGTTGATGGCACATTGTGCACGCTGGAACAGCACGCGGCAGTCAAAGCCAAGACCAATATTCTTCACGTTGTTCTTACTCAGCGTCTGCTGGACGTGCCAGAACAGCGCTTCACGTGCCAGATCGGCACGCCAGTAGCGTAACATCGCCGCAGATTCACGGATGGGCTGCCAGGCGTTATCCCACATGACGGAGAGGCGATCCTGACGCACGGTGTCCGTCATAATGCTGACAGGCTCTGCACGCAGCGGAGAGAGCGTCGGGACAGGTGCTGGCGTTTCACGCTTGCCTTTCAGATCGCCAAACGCTTTGTTGATCTGCTCCACCACCGCGCGGCTGTCCACGTTACCCACCACGATCAGCGTCATCGCGTCCGGGGTGTACCACTTCTGATAGAACGATTTCACCTGTTCGGCGTCCACTGGCTGTTTCAGCGGTTCGGCCGGGTCATGTCCCAGTAACGTTGAGCCCTTCAGGCGGTAACGCCACCAGCCCTCTTTGGTATCCCCAGGCCAGGTTGCCACCATGTCGCTGTTACTCAACGCATAGTTGACGGTGTCCGGCGTGATCGCCAGATTGCCAGAGGCATCGGAGAGATACGTCAGCGCTTCTTTAAGTAGGTCGTTACGGTTGTTTGGCAGGCTCAGGTTAAACATGGTGTAGTCATACGAGACAACAGCCGGGGGAAGTGGGCGTTTCGGATCGATGGCCTGCTGCCAGAGTGAACGCACCTGAACCGCTTGCAGGCTGCCGCTCTGCGTGAGCGCCAGCCGGGGAATAAAGTGGCTGAAACCGGTTTGCTGAGTGCTTTCCGTGAGGGAGCCGGTATTTACGGACAGACGGATTTCAATACGATCGCTGGGACGTTGCGGCGTGGCTAAGACCTGCCATTGAAAACCGTTCGCTAATGTCCCTTGTTGCCAGGCCGGGTCTGGCTGGAGCGCATCTGCCTGCACATAACTGGCTGCTGCCATCATCAGCAAACCGCCGGTTAAGAGTCGAATTTTTGTGCCCTGCATGTGAACCCCTGATCAACATTCCTGGTAAAAAAAGAGTGCCTCGCGACGCGCTTCACTCTTAAAGATGACGATGAAAACACGTCGATTAGACCGCGCGTTCGGCAAAACGTCACGGTCCGAAGTGAAATATACCCAAAAAAAATCTTGTCGAATTATGACAGGTATGAACAGTTATTATGCGCAGGAGCCCGCATCCCCACAAGGGAATACGGGCATTTGTGACAAGTTTAAGAGGATAAGCCAGGATTTTTGCTGTCAGTTGAACGATTATTCAGAGTATCGTCGAGCTTTTTGTGATCCAGCTCTTTCACCCATTTCGCCACCACCACCGTTGCCACACCGTTACCCACCAGGTTGGTTAACGCACGCGCCTCAGACATGAAGCGGTCAATACCCAGAATCAACGCCAGACCCGCCACCGGCAGGTGACCCACAGCAGAAATGGTGGCTGCCAGCACGATAAAGCCGCTGCCCGTTACGCCTGCCGCACCTTTAGAGGAGAGCAGGAGCACCACCAGCAGGGTAATCTGATGGAAAATATCCATATGGCTGTTGGTCGCCTGAGCGATAAATACGGCCGCCATCGTCAGGTATATCGAGGTACCGTCCAGGTTGAAGGAGTAGCCCGTCGGGATCACCAGCCCGACCACCGATTTACGACACCCGAGTTTCTCCATCTTGTCGAGCATACGCGGCAGCGCCGATTCTGAAGAGGAGGTCCCCAGAACAATCAGCAGTTCTTCGCGGATGTAACGGATAAATTTGAAGATGTTGAAACCTGTCGCGCGGGCGATGGAGCCCAGCACCACCACCACGAAAAGGATACAGGTAATATAGAAGCAGATAATCAGCTGACCCAGCTGCACCAGCGTGCCGACGCCATATTTACCGATAGTGAAGGCCATCGCACCGAAGGCACCGATTGGCGCCAGGCGCATGATCATATTGATGATGCCGAAAATGACCTGCGAGAAGCTTTCGATCACATTAAAGATAAGCTGGCCTTTGCTGCCCAGACGGTGCAGGGCAAAACCAAACATCACGGCGAACAGCAGAACCTGGAGGATGTTTCCGCTGGCGAACGCGCCAATGACGCTGCCAGGGATGACGTCCAGCAGGAAGGCGACCACGCCCTGATCCTTCGCCTGCTCGGCATACACCGCGACCGCTTTGGCATCCAGCGTTGAGGGGTCTACGTTCATCCCCGCGCCTGGCTGCACCACGTTGACGATGATCAGACCGATAATCAGCGCCAGGGTACTGACCACTTCGAAATAAAGAAGCGCCACTGCACCGGTACGACCGACCGCCTTCATGCTTTCCATGCCAGCGATGCCCGTGACTACCGTACAGAAGATCACCGGCGCGATGACCATTTTGATGAGCTTAACGAACGCGTCGCCAAGCGGTTTCATTTGCGCGCCCAGCTCAGGGTAATAGTGACCCAGCAGAATACCGATGGCGATGGCTGTCAGGACCTGGAAATAAAGACTTTTGAAGAGTGAGGTTTTCATAAGGTGTCCTTGGGAAGAAAAACCACAGGTTTTGTAAGGTTATGGTTAACCTGCGGCTTTAAAATAACACCCACATAACAGGACAGAAATAAACTCAGTTCAAATTTGAAACACAAATGTTAAGAACTTTGAGCTGGCTCGCACAAGCCAGCAACAAAGTTACACTTTTGCGGGGTCGTCAGCACCAGAAAGGTAACGTTGTTCAAAGACATCCGAAGGAACAGCAGGGGCAAAAAGGAAGCCTTGCCCGCTCTCCACACCCGCCTCTGCCAGCCAGGCGCGTTGCGCGTCGGTTTCAATCCCCTCGGCAATAAGGTGCAGGTTGAGACTGCGCGCCATCTGGATAATCGCCTGCACCATGCTGCTGTCGTCCGGCAGACCGTCGACAAACGCTTTGTCAATTTTGAGCACATCTACCGGAAGGGTTTTCATGTGCTGAAGCTGGCGCAGCCCGGCGTACCCCATGCCAAAATCGTCCAGTGCAATGCGAATACCGGCATTACGCAGCGGCTTCAGGATCGCGACCGCCTCATTGGGGTCGTCAATACGTCTGCTCTCCGTCACTTCCAGGGTCAACGTATCTGGCTTGATGCGGTAACGATGGATCAGCTCCAGCATCTCTGAAACCATGGTCGGGTGCATAAGCTGCAGGGCAGACAAGTTGACCGACAGCGGCAGCGTCACGCCGCGCTCCTGCCAGGCCGCAAGCTGGCGGCAGGACTCCTCCAGCACCCAGTAGCCGACGGTAACCATCAGGCCGCAGGACTCAATGCGCTCAATCAGCCCTTCCGGCAGTTCCCATGAACCATCCGGCTGCTGCAGACGCAGCAGAGCCTCGGCGCTTTTCACTTCTCCCGTCAGCAAATTCACCTGCGGCTGTAGCCAGAGGGCAAACTGGCGGTTATCCAGCGCGGTCAGGATGTCGCTCTCTTCCGTCAGGCGCTGCTGCGCCTTTTCCATCTGCTCCGGGTCGAAGAACTGGATCTGATTTTTCCCTTTGCGCCGGGCAGTAAACGCCGCCGAGAAGGCGCGACGATAAAGCTGTTCCGCCGTTAAATCACCGTAGTACATGGCGATACCGATGCTGGCGCTCGGGCGAAGCTGGATACCCTGAATGGGCAACCGCTCATTAATGACAGTAAGTACTTGCTGACCTAATGTGATTGCATGCCAGGGCTCTTTTACGCCATTGGCAATCACCACCAGATCGTAACCGCTGACCTGGGTCAGCACCATGCGCGGGGCAAGGACAGATTTGATCTTTTCCACCAGGGTGAGCAGCAGCATTTCGCGCTGGCTCTCCTTGAGCACGCCAGCCGTGTCCTGCAGCGTTTCACAGGCGATAACCATCAGCGCCGTGGTTTGCTGGCGCTCAACGGTTTGCTCCAGCATCGCCATCAGGAAGGCTTTATTGGGAAGCTCCGACACCGGGAAGCGCGTGGCGCTGCTGTTTAACTCATCCTGCTGACGCTGGATGCGCTGCTGGTTGAGGTTGTAGCTGCGCACCAGCATACCTATTTCATCGTCATGGTGCAGACGCGGTAGCTCAAGCTGATGCCCCATCTGATCCTGCGGCGCAAGCGTATTCAGCTCGCGGGCGATACGGCGCAGCGGATGAACAATCAGCCGGTTAATACACCAGGTGAGCGCCACGCTGAGAATAAGCGTCATAAGTAAGCAAGTGGTCACTAACGTAACCACCCAGCTCATGACGAATTTATACATGCGGTAGGAGTCCGCCTGTAATACCAGGTAGGCCAGCGGCTGCGGGTTGGCAGGGCGTTCGAGTGAATAAACGGGCAGCGAAATTTGCACCGGCAGTTCAAACAGGCGCATCACCATCATCGGGACGGGACGCTCCGGGATAAAGCTCATCCGCAGCGCCTGAAACTGGTTAGGCAAGACGACGTCGGCGCGGCTAACGACGCCGGCAGGCTGAATGCGTTTTAAAATGGTTTCCGCTTCGGGAATATCCCCTTTCAGAATCGAGGCGGAGAGCGGGCCGCGCACCGAGCGGGCAATACTTTCTAACTGCGAAGCCGTGTTATAGCGATTCTGCTGTACGGAATGAAACAGCAGAATTACGCAGAAAAGCAGGACAAACAGCATGGTGACGGCAGAAACCATCGCCATCTGTTTGATTGTTAAGGAACGGCTGACACGCAAAATGACTCTCCACAAAACTCGAAGCGCAGGGCGCGCCAGGGTGTAAACCTGGCGCGCCTGAGTATACCCGATTGCCGCGCTATTAAGAGAGACTTACAAATGGATTAAGGAAAATCCGATTACCAGTCCGCGTAAGGGACAAGCGGCTGCGGCGGTAAGTCCATATCGCCCTGCCAGCCTGCAGCAGAGTAGCGCACATAGATCAGCGCGTGGCTTGGGGTATAGTCTTTCGCTTCCTGAATATCCACGCCCATGCCCACAAACCAGTTGGACGTGACGCGGCGTTCGATAATGGCCCGCGCGGTATAACCCGTGCCTGAGGAGCTGCTGCCGGTTTCCATCGCGCCCCGGTCGGTATAGCGGTCTGGCTCATCGGTCGGGATCAGATTCTGAATCGGGTAGCGCAGCTCGTCTTTGGTTTTGGAGTGAGACCAGGACACCGAGCCACCCAGCTCCCAGGACCAGTTCTCCGTGCGTTTACGCCAGGTCACCGGCAGCGCAAAGGAGACATACTCCTGCGGGCTGTAGTAGCCGCCCTGACCCAGGGTATAACCGCTCAGGTCTTTGTCGTAGTGCCAGAGCATGTTGGAGACGCCGACCGTCAGGCGCTCATTGTTTTTATTAATGAGCTTGTAGTAGTAACCCGTCATCCAGCGGACGCGCCAGTTATCTTCCACATTTTTACCCGTCAGCGTTTCCGCGTTCAGGCTGGACCAGACGCCGTTCGCTTCTCCTTTGTCATAGCTCACGCTCACGCCACCACCAGTGGCACGTACGCCGCCCCAGGTGGTGCCGGTGTTGGTATCTTTTTGTCCGGCAAAGGCCAGCAGAGAGCTGGAGATTGGGCGGCGATGGGCGTTAACGGTATAGCCGACAGGCCCCAGGTCGCTGCTGTAGCTGATGCCGCCCACCACGTCGACGACGTCAAAGCCCATTGGGGTGGTACCAATATCCATCGCCCAGGTTTTATTCTGCCAGCCGACGGCAACGCTTGCGCCATTGTCGGACTGATGGGTATTGCCGCTACACGGTGTTTCGTAGCAGGTCCCCCATTTAGGATCGTAAGTCCCGTTATTGTTATCAAATGAACCGGCGTCCATGTTGACCAGATCGCTTCTGAAGAACATACGCCCGTCAGAGAGCGGGGCATCCACCTGTAGCATGGTGGTATGCGCTTTCAGGTCGGAATAGCCGCCCGTGCCGCTGGAGCCCCAGTAGTCGTGCTGCAGCGTGACGTTAACATCCTGCTGACGATACAGGTCACCGGCATCACTGCGCACGCCGCGCTTCAGCCAGTCGTCCTTTTCATCGTTACGCGTCAGACGAGTGAAGCTGTCGTTGTCGGTCGGACGGGTCGTCGTGATGCCGGACGACACCATCGCATCTTTATAGGTTTCCAGCGCCTGCTGAGGCTGGCCGTTCTGCGCCTGGAAACGCGCGGCATCACGCAGCACCAGCGCGTTTTCCACGGAGCCGGGCTGCGATTTAGCCTGCGGAATGATTTTGTTGAAGGTCTGTTCTGCGGCAGCGGAATCGCCCAGGCCTGCCTGCGCCATCGCGATGCGGCGCTGCATATTGAGCGACAGCGGCTGGCCGTTTTGCGCGGCGGGCAGTTTCGCCAGCTCTGCGCGCGCGGCATCTTTGTTACCCTGCGCGCTGTAAATCTCGGTCAGGCCGAGGATTGCGTCTTCGTTCTGCGGTTCACGCTGCAGGACGGCGTTGTACGTCGTTTTCGCCGAGTCCAGATCGCCACGCTGCTGTGCCCAGTCCGCCAGCGTGAGGTCGATACGGGTGGAGGTCGGCTGCTGGCGAAGAAGATTTTCTGCGTCCTGCTCTTTGCCGCTGTCGCGCAGACGGTTGGCGGTTTCCAGCACCTGGTTGCTTTGCAGGCGGTCGGCAAGTTCCTGAATATTGCCGTTCCACTGGCTGCGCGGCAGCGTGTCCAGATGCGCCAGCGCGGCGCGGTCCTGATCGTTTCCGGAAAGATAGAGTCCGTTGGCATACACCTGATCCGGATCGGACGGTTTCTGGCTGGCAAGCTGACGCATCAGGGTATCCGCCTGGCTGCGCTGACCCGCGCTGTAGAGATCGCGCGAGAGACGATAGGTTATCCACACGTCGCCGGGAGAGAGCGCCAGACGACGACGCTGGATCTCTGCCGCCTGAGCGTATTTCCCCTGATTTTCCAGCTGTTCGGCCTGAGTGGAGAGCTGCTCGTTGGTCAGGCTACGTTCAATATCGTCTATGCTTCGGCGCTGGCTGGCGGAGAGAGACTGGATAAACTGCGAGGCCTTCTCCGGGGACTGCGCGCGGTAAATATTGGCCAGCCCGCGAACCGCATTGCTGTTGCCGCTGTCCATCCGCAGCGCCTGGCGATAGTAACGCTCCGCCGCGTCGTTATCTTTACGCGCCGCGGCGGCATCGCCCAGCCCCAGCACGGCATAGCTGTCGGCATTGTCGATACCGCGTGCCTGCTGATAGTAACGCTCCGCCTGCGCCGGGTTATTCGCCTTCAGCGCCGCGTCACCCTGCTGAATCAGTAGCCAGTAACGGTTAACCTTCAGAAGACTGTCCCATTTACCCCGGTTATCGCTCTGGGGATCGAGGGCAATCGCCTTTTCAAACTGTGCCACCGCGCGGGCGCGGTCGCCCTTTTGGGAGTACGCCTGTCCAAGGGCCCCCACCGCCTCACTGTCGGCATGGTTGGCGCTGACGGCTTTTTGCAGCTCCGCCACAGCCTTACCCCCCTGCCCGGCATCCACCGCCGCCAGCCCTTCCGCTTTCGCGCGGAACGCCGGGTCAGCGAGCTGTTTTTGCTGCGCTTCAAGCTGGGCACGCGCCGCCGCGACGCTATCCCCGTCGCTGAATACGCTCAGGTATTTTTGCAGCGCGCTGACGCTGGCGCTGCTGGCAGGCTGACCTTTGATTTGGTCATACCACATATCAGACGCCTGGTTACGGCCATTGGTGGATTTGGCCATCTCCTGCAATACCGCAAAGCCTTCATCACGGCGTCCGCTCTGGAACAAAAGCTGGGACAGCGTCGCCTGCAGCTGCGTATTTCCGGGGCTGCTGCTGTTTATTTTCTTGAGCTGGTTAATGGCTGCATTTCGGCGAGCAGGGTCTTTCGCCACGACGTTCCAGTATTCCGTGGCCACGTCGCCGCCCGGCGGGTTGCCGTCAAACAGCTTGTCATAGGCGGCAATCGCCTCCTGCGTGTGTCCCGTGGTGGCGAGTAATCGCGCCTGCTGGAGCTGCTGGCGGCCATCCGGGGTAGAAAGCAGCATCGTGTTGCGTGATGACTGGTACGCACTCGAGCCCGGCGCGATCCCTTTCAGACGATCCAGCTCTTTTTGCGCACCGGCGTTATCGCCCTGGCGCAGCAGGTAGCGAAAGCGTGCGGCAATGACGTCAGGGTTGTTCGGGTCAATCAGCTCCAGACGATAAAGCGACTGACGAACCAAATCCTCACGCTGTGTCGATTCGCCCAGCCGAACCTGTTCCAGCAGCTGTTTCTGCTGCGGAGAGTTGGCGGCTTCAGCCAGCGGCATCAGTGCCAGGCCAAGCGATAAAGTGAGTAGATTTACTGTGAACTTGCGCATTCCTGGCCCCAATCCGGTATTAATTCACCTTTTGCGGTGAAGCGAAAACGATGCTGATCCCATCCTTGCCCAAAGAGAGTCAGCACGTAGCTGTAATAGGCATTGTTATCGGGAAAATAGTCCGCAACGCGCTGGCGCTGAACCGCCTGGGCATCACGCTGTTGTAAAAACGGCAGCATGGCGGCAGAGAACCCGACCGGACCATTCCCGGTGCGTTTCCCCGTCGCCACATCCACTTTCTCCGGCGGCACACCCCGTTTCATGGTCTTTGCCGCCATCGGCTGGAAGCGCGTCAGCAGCCGGGCTTTCTGAGGATCGTTGTCACTCATCATGCCCACCCAGAGATACACGCGGATGGCGTCGTAGCCGCCCACCAGCGCCTTATCCTGCTGTAACCGCCAGCCTTTGTGTTTCTGATACTGCACCCAGTCCGGCGAAAAGCCTTTCGGCGCACTCTCCAGCAGCAGGCGCAGATTGGTTTCACGAAGCTGGGTCCACGGGGAACCAAAGCGCGTGAAATAACTCGCTAACTGCGGAGGAAGATAACTGGGGTTAAAGCGCCAGACCTGTTCATCGGCAAAACCGACTTTACCGGGAAGCAGCATTGCGCCGAGCCCCGGCACTTTCACCACTTCCTCGCTGACAATGCGTTTCAGCAACGCTTTACCCGTGCGGGTATAGTCCGGATGTTTCCACAGCCGACCCGCTTCGAGCAGTGACCAGGCGATCCAGACATCGGCGTCAGAGGCGGAGTTGGTATCAATCACCGCCCACGTTTCTTTATCCTTCTGACCCCATAGCCAGGCAGGCAGATGGTCGTTGAGATCGCCGCTGGCAAGATTATCGCGCGTCCACGTCAGCAGCTGGTCAAACGCGTTGCGATCGTTCGCCGCCAGGGCAAAGAACAGGGCGTAGCTTTGCCCTTCCGAGGTCGTTATTTTGCGCGTGTCACTGGGATCAATGACACGCCCGCCCTCACTGATGTAGTCCTTTTTAAACTGCTCCCAGGCAGGCCAGGTACAGGCGGCGCGAAGAGGAAGCGCCGCCAGCATCACCGCTGCTAATGCACACCAGCGAAAGGCTTTCATTACATCTTACTCATCCGGGTTCAGACGACGACGGCTGATGATACGCAGCAGACGCCACAGCACCCATGCCAGCAAGACCACGCTGACCGCAGCCAGGATGGCGAGCAGCACCGGATGGTTAGCCAGCGCATACCACAGGCGTTCAAACCACGGCAGATGGCCCACGTAGTACACATCGCCCACGCGCAGGCTATTGACGCCGGACTCACGGATCACCGACACGGAACCAAACATCGCGGCACGTTTACCGCTGTCGTTCATGGCCGTATTGAGGAGCTCATACCCGCGCGGGCTGTCCGCAAGGAGAGCCACCACGCTGCGCTGTTCGTTGTATGGGGACTGGAAGCCCACCACTGCGGCCATCGCCCCCTGAGACGTTACCGTCGTCTGCGCGCTGGCCTGACGGTCGTTCACATCCGGCATAATGCTCGGGAACTCGGTCTGGCGCAGCGGCGTGTTAACCCAGGACTGGGCCGCTTTCACCAGCAGATCGATACGCTTGTCATCCTTCAGCTTATCCGGAATGGTACCGATCACCATGATGTCAGCGTCTTTGTTCTGAATCTGGCTACCATCGTCCGTCAACGTGACGTTAATCGCCGGTAATCCTGTTTGTCCCCCAACGGTCGCCATGGTGTCCAGCAGGGTCGTGACCTGCCCTTCGTTTGGCGCTTTTGGCATCACCACAATGGACTCAGAGAGATCGGCCATGCGGCTGAACGGGAAGCCCGCGTTAGCAAACGCGCGCAGGTCCGGCATCGCCAGGAAGTGATAGTACTTCGAGAAGTCGATGGTCGACTCATCGCCAATCACCACGTGGTTCTGAACCGGCTGGAAGGTGATGCAGTTTTCCGCCGAGCCGCCAGGCATCGGGTTCATGTACTGGAAGTCAAAGCGCAGCTGGTTTATCGCACCCAGCTTCAGTGCCGGAATGGAAACATCCGTTTTACCGTCCAGCAGCCCCTGCAGCACCGGCAGGCGAAGCATCAGGCGGTTAGTATCCTGCGTGCTTTGCAGGCTGAAGGATTGCAGGAACTGGTTGTTGAGGCTGATATCCATGCGCGAGCTGTCTTTGGTGGCTGGCGCGGTATAGCGGTAGTTCAGATTGATATCAATGCCGTTGGTACGCAGCAGGTAGAGATCCGGCGGCAGGTTCAGCGACAGGCTAATCGGCGCTGGCTCAAGCCCCGTCGCCTGCAGCTGTTCTTCATAGGTTTTCAGCTCGCCAAAGGTTACCGCACGGTCGGTACGCACCCAGTTTGGCGCATCATACGGTTTACGCGCCAGCAGCGGCTTGACCTCATCTATCACCACGCTGTTGCCACGGAACAGGACGTTGCCCTGGGCAATCGCTTTTGCTGCCTGCACCAGATCTTTATCATCACGACCAAAGACCACCAGCAGCTTCACGTACGGGTTTTCCGGATGGCTTATCATCTCAACGGTCGGCGCTTTGACGTCCGGATGATCGCGCAGGAAGGCCGGGCGTTTCGCGTTGGTCGCAAACACAATAGCATTTCTGTCCGGCAGCTTGTCATACATCGCCGGGAAGCTCTGGCCGCGCCAGCCTGCGCGTGAACCAAACCAGGACGCCACGATGGTGGCCGCCAGTTGCTCGGTCACGTCCGGGGATGAGGCAAACACCATCGGCAACGTGAGCGGACGGTTATCACGCGGATCAAAGAACGGAACCGGGAAGGCCGAAAGATCGTTTTTCAACGCCAGCGACTGGTAGGTCAGCTGCAGCGAGGAGTTACGTCCGACGTCCATCCACAGCGTATTGCTGGCCGGGTTTTCGCAGACATCGCGGTAGTGACCGACAAATTCCAGACGGATACGGTTGAAGTCGGTGATGAACAGCGGGTTAATCGGCACCTGAGCCTGGGTTTTCTTGCCCAGCTGCTCTTTGGTGACCGGCAGAACGTCCATCAGCTCATCATTCAGGTAGACCTTCAGCTGAGACTGGGTCGGCAGCAGCGACGGCGACGGCGTGTATTCAAGGTTCAGCACCGCATTAGAGACGACCTCATCGCTGCGCATGCCAAATTCAATGCCGCCGTTAGGGTTGATACCGCGCAGCACCATGCTGCCCGGAGGCGGCGCAATTTGCGCGAAGGTCAGCTTCACGTCCCGTGACGGCGCATTGTCCGCGACGACGGGCGCATTCGCCCCCCGGACGCCCGGCATCACCTGCCCGATGACCTGACCGTCTGCCGGCAGGGTATTCCCCTCCGTTGGCTGGTTCGGCAGGATGTTTTCTGTTTGACCGGGTGCCGCGGTGACAACCGGATCGGTTGCTTGCGCGACGACAGGTACCGTTGGCGCAGGCGTTGCCGCTGCATTACCAGGAGCGGCGTTAGCCATTGTTGCGGGGAGGACATTCATCCCCATTGCCACTGCACATAACCAGGAAAGTTTTGTTTTCATCGCGTTATCATCATTGTTGAGCCATAACCGGGTCCGCCTGCTTCGCCTCATCCCGCTCAGGACGACGAGGAATGAACGACACGACCCAGGAAACCAGCGAAGTAAGTGACCGGAAAATTAATTTCACCGACGACGGGGCAAATTCTGCAAGGTGACGATAGCCACGGAACCCCAGCTTCAGAATATCCAGCAGGCTTTCCAGAGGTTTATCTTCCGGGAAGCTGTCCTGCCAGAGAGCCCACGTATCCGCGCGGGCAAACGTACATTGCACAAAATCGATATGCTGCTTTTTGGTCAACGGCATGAGCTGCAGACCGACTTCATTGCCCGCCACGCGAACAACCTGCGTCGGGAAGACATACTCCTGCTGACCGCGCTTAAGCAGCAGGTTAACTTTCTGCCCTTCCAGCACCTTCGCCTGGCCGTTGATTTTGATCCCCAGACCGCCGTCAGAGAAGTCGTGTACGGTACAGGAGAAGAGATGGCCATCTTCACGGGCGATCGCCGCAGGCATGCAGATTTCAACGCGATGCGCGCGACGAACCTGTTTGCTTTCCACCGACACCGCCACCGCGCCGCCGAGGATAATCAGGTTGTAGAAGACCCAGGCCATACTCACGAAGACGGTCAGGATTTCGTTTTCCGGGCCGTAGAAGTAACGCCAGATACCGGCGATGACGCCAACGATATTCAGCAATACCAGGAAGATATACGGACGGGAGATCACCCAGTCGACGTACTCCTCTTCCACCAGGCCGCCCTTCGCGGTGACGTTGAATTTCCCTTTATGCGGGTTAATCAGCGCCACCATCGTCGGCGGTGCGATGTACCAGGCCAGCACCGTTTCGTAGATTTCACTCCAGAAGGAGTGGCGGTATTTACCCTGTATCTTCGAGTTCGTCAGGCTCGCGTGGATCATGTGCGGCAGAACAAACAGCGCAATCATCAGCGCCGGGGCGTAGATGATATAAGCGTGAAGGAGCAGGAACGCCAGCGGCGCGGTCAGGAAGATCAGCCGCGGGATACCGGATAAGAAGTGGAACATGGCGTTGACGTAGCAGAGACGCTGCGCCAGCTTGAGCCCTTTCCCGATCAGGGGGTTATCGAGACGGAAAATCTGCACCATCCCGCGCGCCCAGCGAATACGCTGACCAATGTGCGCCGACAGTGACTCCGTTGCCAGACCGGCAGCCTGCGGAATGCGCATATAGGCTGAGGTATAGCCACGACGGTGCAGGCGCAGCGAGGTATGCGCATCTTCGGTGACCGTTTCGACGGCGATACCACCAATTTCATCCAGCGGTTTACGGCGGATAACCGCACAGGAGCCGCAGAAGAAGGTGGCATCCCACATGTCGTTTCCGTCCTGCACCAGGCCATAGAACAGCGTGCCTTCGTTCGGGGTTTTACGGAAACGGCCAAGGTTACGTTCAAACGGGTCCGGCGAGAAGAAGTGGTGCGGCGTCTGCATCATCGCCAGCTCTTTCTCCTTCAGGAACCAGCCCATAGTCATCTGCAGGAACGAGCGCGTCGGGACGTGGTCGCAGTCAAAGATCGAGACAAACTCCCCGGTGGCATACTTCAACGCGTTGTTGATGTTCCCGGCTTTAGCATGTTCGTGCGTCGGACGGGCGATGTACTCGACGCCGACTTCCTCTGCGAACTGGCGGAACGCCGGACGGTTGCCGTCATCCAGGATCCAGACCTTGAGCTTATCTTTCGGCCAGTCGATGCCCAGCGCGGCGTAGATGGTGTTCTTCACCACGCTCAGGTCTTCGTTGTAGGTCGGCACGAAGAGATCGACGGTTGGCCACTGGGTGGTGTCCTTTGGCAGCGGAACCGGCTGGCGGTTGAGCGGCCAAATCACCTGGAAATAGCCCAGCACCAGCACAATCCAGGCATAGGTTTCAGCAAACAACAGCACCAGGCCGCACACCAGACTCACCGGATCGTCCCAGTTCAGCGTCGAGGTATAACGCCACCAGATGTAGCGACAGGAGACGGTCAACGACAACACAATCAGCATCAGCGCCGAGAAGCGGCCCGGAATACGGCGGACCAGCAGCGCCACGCCCCACAGCAGGATCAGGAAGGTGAACTGCGCCAGAGGGTTGAAAGGCTGCGTAATACAGACCAGCGCCAGAATGAGCGAGAACACGACGATCACGCCGAGGATAAAACGCCGCAAGCCCGGGTGGAGATGCCCGAGCTCTTTATGGTTATCCAGATGGCTGGTCTTATCGCTGACGCTGTTGGGTAGTTTATCCAGCCACTGGTGGTAGCGTTCACGTAGCTGCTGCACGCGGGAGAAACTGCGCCAGTGCGGCGTTTTTGTCTCCGCGCGGGATGAGGTCGCCACCAGCCAGATGGCCTGAATGAGATAACGCGCCGGATCCAGTGGACGCGGACGGTCAGGATTAATGTGCGGATACAATTCACTGTGCCGTGCACGTATGCGCTGCCAGCGCGGGTGTTCGAGTGGAATAAACATCCAGGCCAGAATCATCCAGAAACAGCCGAGCGCGGCGCTGAATGCCGACGCGCCGTGACGGCGAAAATGCCGGTAATGTTCGCTCAAACGCGAACTGACCGGTGGGATGAGTAACCAGCTGGCGAAACGACTCATACATCACTCCCTGCATGCTCCGCCCTGTTGGCGAAGTTCAGCAGACACCAGTTAGCCAGCGTCAGGATCTCTTCTGCCGCCAGTGAATCGCTGCGGTATTCGCCGAGCGGTTGCTTCGACGCAAGGCATTCCGCCATGCCCTCATCACGATGGATGACAATGGGAAGGAGGCGGCGCTGGCTCTGCAGCCAGACCTGATACAGATCGTCCTGGATCTGGCTGCCAATGCGCAAATCGTTAATCAGGATATGGCCATTTTGAGGTAGCCCCTGCTGATGCAGGCGGATATGGCAGTTCGCATCGACGTTGACGATCGAGAGCACATGATCGCACTGGGCAATAAGCTGTCGGGTCAGCGTGCCGGCGCCGTGCGGCAGATCCAGCAGGATCCACTTGTAGTGCCCCTTTTCTTTCAGGGTCTGCAGCGCCAGCGTGAACTGCGAAAACAGACGCTGATACGCGGCTTCATTCTCGCGCTCCGTGGTGGTCAGTTGACCAAACGGCAGCAGATCGAGCTGGGAGGTATAGCGCATTCCTGCATCCTGCCAGTCTTTATCGTCGAGCAGCGCACGGGCCCAGCCCTCTTCGCGAGTAAAGTCGACGTTAAACGACATACGCAGCAAATTATCGGCGCAGGCGTCAATAACCAGCACCGATTCACCTAAAAGCTGTAATGACCACGCCAGCGCCGCGGTAACAGATGTGGTACCCACACCGCCACGGACACCCTGTAATCCGAGTATGGCCATCAATGGCTCCCTTAATGTTGATGGGCGAATTCAGCTAATAACGGCCAGCGTTTAATAGCCGCGGCCAACTGTTCCCGCTGGGAAATATCGGTGTAATCTATTTCAGGTAAAGAAAAGGCCTGCGTCAGCGCCAGAAAATCGTTTTGGAATGTGTAACCCAGGGTCGAATCGACTGGGGTTCCGGGTTCGTTATTATCCATTCTTTTTCCATCCCTTTGAGGAAAATCGCACGCTAAAGAAGTTGCGGGGCTTCCTGCCCTGACAAATTTCATTTACATGCTAAATCTGATGTTCTTTAATTTCAATGTTAGGTTTATTTCTACGCTTTCGCTAGTAAACTGAGATACAGATAAATTAGACGAAAAGAGGGACACCGTGGACTCCATATTTTCTATTGGCATCCAGTCATTATGGGACGAATTGAGCCACATGCCAGTCGGAGGAGTCTGGTGGATTAATACGGACCGAAATGAAGATGCTATCAGTCTGGTAAACCAGACAATTGCTGCCCAGGATAAGGATTCCCGCGTGGCCGTCATTAGCATGGGCGAAGATCCGAAGAAAATTATCACGCTGGAAAACGATTGCGGGCCTCAGACTGTGCGATTATTTTCCATGACATCGGATGCCGATAGTCTATACTTTTTGTCCCGCGACGTTCAGTGCACTATTGATCCGGATCACTATTTAGTGATCCTTAAATGCGCAAATAACGTCCTGCAAAATATCCCTTCTGAAAAACTGCTGCCGTGGCTGGAAAAAATCAATAAATGGGCAAAATTTCAAAATTGCACGCTATTGATAGTCAATCCCGGCAGTAATAATGACAAGCTATTCTCACTTTTAATGGGTGAATATCGCTCCCTGTTCGGTCTGGCAAGCGTTCGTGACCAGGCGGGAAGCTATCTCTACGATATTGCATTCTGGTGTAATGAAAAAGGTGTGAGCGCCAGGCAACAACTTACGCTGAAACATATCGAGGGTAAGTGGCACCTGGCGCAGCAGGAAGAAACCGTGGTGCAACCGCGCAGTGATGAAAAACGCATTCTGAGCCATATCGCGGTTTTAGAGGGGGCGCCCGCCCTGTCGGAAAACTGGTCACTGTTTGAATCTAACGAAGCCCTTTTCCATGAAGCGCGCACAACCCAGGCGGCAACGATTATTTTCTCGCTGATGCAGAATAACCAGATTGAGACGCTGGCAAGGCAAATCCACACCTTACGCCGCCAGCGCGGCAGTGCGTTAAAAATCATCGTACGCGAAAACAATACCAGCCTGCGCGCCACCGATGAGCGTCTGCTTCTGGGCTGTGGTGCGAATATGGTTATCCCCTGGAACGCGCCGCTGTCACGCTGCCTGACGCTTATCGAAAGCGTTCAGGGCCAGCAGTTTAGCCGCCATGTTCCGGAAGACATTTCTACGCTGCTCTCCATGACGCAGCCGATGAAGCTGCGCGGATACCAAAAATGGGATACCTTCTGCGACGCCGTCGGCAACATGATGAGCAATACGCTTCTTCCTGCAGATGGAAAAGGGGTTATGGTTGCCCTGCGCCCTGTTCCGGGTATCCGTGTTGAACAGGCGCTTACCTTATGCCGCCCGAACCGTACAGGGGACATCATGACCATTGGCGACAATCGCCTGGTGCTGTTTTTGTCCTTCTGCCGGGTAAACGATCTCGATACGGCGCTTAACCACATCTTCCCTCTGCCTACCGGGGATATTTTCTCGAACCGTATGATTTGGTTCGAAGATAATACGATCAGTGCGGAGCTGGTGCAGATGCGTGCGCTCCAGCCTGAACAATGGGTTAAGCCACTCGCTATCAAGAGCGATGCCAAACCGATCCTCAATGCCAGACATGATGGACACGTCTGGCGTCGGGTGCCGGAACCCCTTCGCTTATTAACAGACAACGCGGAGAACGCATCATCATGAATATCAGCGATATTATTCAACTGGTTATATTCTGTGCGCTGATCTTTTTCCCGCTTGGCTACTATGCGCGTCATTCCATACGCCGTATCCGTGATACGGCCAGAGTGCTGTTTATAAAACCTCGCTACGTAAAACCAGCCGGAACACTGACACGGGCATCACACGTCAAGGCAGACCGAAAACATGACTAATTCTACCTATACCGCTTCGTCACCCTCGCCGCTCTGGCAATACTGGCGCGGCCTTTCCGGCTGGAACTTCTACTTTCTGGTGAAGTTTGGTCTGCTTTGGGCAGGCTATCTGAATTTCCATCCTCTACTCAACCTCGTGTTTATGGCCTTCCTGCTGATGCCGCTGCCAAATATCAGGCTGCATCGCTTACGTCACTGGGTTGCCATCCCCGTCGGCTTTGCGCTGTTCTGGCATGATACCTGGCTACCGGGGCCGGACAGCATTATGAGCCAGGGGTCCCAGGTGGCGGGCTTTAGCGCCAGCTATGTCCTCGATCTGACCGAGCGGTTTATTAACTGGCAGATGATAGGCGCGGTATTTGTGCTGCTGGTTGCCTGGCTGTTCCTGTCACAGTGGATCCGCGTCACGGTGTTTGTCGTCGCGATTATGATCTGGCTTAACGTGCTGACCCTGGCTGGGCCAAACTTTTCGCTGTGGCCTGCCGGTCAACCGACCACCACGGTGACCACCACAGGGGGAAGCGCGGCGGCCACCGTCACCACGGCAGGCGATACGCCTGTGGTGGGTGATATCCCAACCCAGACCGCACCGCCGACCTCAACCAACCTGAACGCCTGGCTCTCCAGTTTCTATACCGCGGAAGACAAGCGACAGACGAAATTCCCGGATGCGCTGCCGGCGGATGCTCAGCCGTTTGAACTGCTGGTGATCAACATCTGCTCTCTCTCCTGGGCCGATGTGGATGCAGCTGGTTTGATGTCTCATCCGCTGTGGTCTCATTTCGACATTCAGTTTAAAGATTTCAACTCTGCCACCTCCTACAGCGGCCCGGCGGCCATCCGCCTGCTGCGTGCAAGCTGCGGTCAGGCATCGCATAAGAATCTGTATCAACCCGCTGGCAACCAGTGTTATCTGTTCGATAACCTCGCCAAGCTGGGCTTTACGCAGCATCTGATGCTGGGACATAACGGCCAGTTCGGTAACTTCCTGAAAGAGGTGCGCGAAGAGGGTGGCATGCAGTCACCGCTGATGGACCAAACCGGTCTTCCTGTCTCTCTGCTGGGCTTCGACGGCTCGCCCGTCTATGACGATACCGCCGTCCTGCAACGCTGGCTGCAGACCATCGAAAAAGACAGTAATCCACGCAGCGCGACGTTCTTTAATACCCTGCCGCTCCATGACGGTAACCATTTCCCGGGCGTGAGCAAAACGGCAGATTATAAAGTGCGTGCGCAGAAGTTCTTCGACGAGTTGGACGCGTTCTTCACGGAGCTGGAAAAATCAGGCCGTAAAGTGATGGTGGTTGTGGTGCCTGAGCACGGTGGTGCGCTGAAAGGTGACAGAATGCAGGTGTCAGGTCTGCGTGATATCCCAAGCCCGTCGATTACCAACGTACCTGCAGGCATTAAATTCTTTGGTATGAAGGCACCGCATCAGGGCGCACCAATAGAGATTACGCAGCCAACCAGCTATCTGGCAATCTCAGAACTGGTTGCCCGCGCCGTTGACGGGAAACTCTTTGTGGAAGATAGCGTGAACTGGGACCAGCTCACCAGCAAACTGCCACAAACGGCAGAAGTCTCGGAGAACGCCAACGCGGTAGTGATTCAGTATCAGAACAAACCGTACGTTCGCCTGAACGGCGGAGATTGGGTACCGTATCCACAGTAACTGATTTACCCCTCTCCCCATCGGGGAGAGGGGATAGTCGGTGCGTTATTATTGCGCTGAAATCCACACCAGCATTTTCAGACTTGCCGAATAGTAGTCGTCCTTAGACGTGATTTCGGGTTCTCCGGAAGACTGTCCCATCGTTAAATCCCTAACCGCCAGCAGACCACCTTCCATCATGTAGGGCGCATATTCGTTAGTCGTGACGTTAACCCAGGCGGGCGTTTGTTCCCGGGGGAACTGACCGAACCAGGCCTTCCACGGTGTCAGTAGAGGGCTTTGTTTATCAGACCAGGCAACGTACAGCGGAATACGAATCGCGTCATAGCTCATTCGCGGCGGCCAGCCTTTAGCGGGAGCCAGCTTGCCACCTGATGTCAGTGAAACCCAGTCAGTGGGCAAGTTCGCTTTACCCGAGCCCATTTTCCCCAGCAGGCGTTCCCCGTCCTTAATCAAATCGCGCCAGACCGGCAAATGACTGCGTCCGGCGAAGGCCTGCCAGGCCGGAAACACAAAATAGGAAGGATTAAGAACCACTTCACCGTCAAGCTTAAATCCCTGGACGCCGGGCAGCATCACGCGGTAACCCGCATAGCGGATGACGCTATGGGCGACCAGCGCTTTTGTAATAGCATCCGATGCGGCGCTGTAGCGTTTGTCATGCCAGCGGGCATCGGCTTTAAGCAGCGCCCAGGCAATCAGCACATCGCCATCGGCGGCGTTGTTTTTGTCGGCGATCGGGTTGGACTCTGCGGGGTTATAGCGCCAGTAAAACAGTCCGTTCTCTTTGTTCTTCAGCTCACGGTTTGTCCATTGCCAGAGCTTATCGAACGTGGCTTTATCGTCGTTGACCACTGCCATCAGCATGGCAAAGCCCTGACCTTCCGTATGCGACACGCCGCCATTGCCGGTATCGACAATGCGGCCTTCCGGTTTGAAAAAGCGCGCCTTGTAACTCTCCCAGGCCTGACCCGCCTGAGAGAGGGGTGAGAACAGCAGACTCATCATGACGGCTAGTGTCGCGCAGACGGGTTTTCGCATCGTTCACTCCATCCGGTTATTCGGCACTCCGCAGGGAAATCTCACCGCCCATCCAGGGTTTGATCACGCCATCCTGCTCCAGAAGCAGCGCGCCCTGAGCGTCAATACCGCGGGAAGTCCCGTAGATCTCTTTATCACCGATCAGCAATTTCACCGGGCGGTTGATGAAGTTATCCAGCTTTTCCCAACGAGACAGGAACGGTGCCAGCCCTTCCTGCTCAAAAAGCGTGAGCGAGCTGCGCAGCTCTTTAATCATACGTACGGCAAGGGTGTTACGATCGATGACGATCCCCGCCTCCTGGAGGTTAGTCCAGGCCTGATTCACCACATCATTTTGGACATTGCGCATCACCATATTGAGACCTGCGCCAATGACGATTTGCGCCGCATCGCCCGTTTTTCCCGTCAGTTCGACCAGAATACCGGCAAGTTTACGATCGTTGAGGTAGAGGTCATTAGGCCATTTAACGCGTACTTTATCCGCCCCCAGATCGTGCAGCACTTCCGCCATGACGATGCCGATGACCAGACTCAGGCCAATGGCAGCGGCCGGGCCCTGATCGAGTCGCCAGTACATGGACAGATAGAGGTTAGCGCCAAATGGCGAAAACCACTTGCGTCCGCGACGGCCACGACCGGCCTGTTGATATTCAGCAACGCAGGCATCGCCGGATTTCAGCTCAGGCAGACGATCCAGAAGATACTGGTTCGTCGAGTCAATCACCGGCAGCACCGCCACATTGCCGTGTCCAATCTGGCTGCGGATCGCTTCTTCATTCAGCAATTGAATAGGCTCCGGCAGGCTGTAGCCTTTTCCGGGAACCGTAAATACATCAACACCCCAGTCACGGAGCGTCTGGATGTGCTTGTTAATGGCGGCGCGGCTCATGCCCAGCTGTTCACCCAGCTGCTCGCCGGAATGAAATTCACCATCCGCCAGGATACCAATCAGGGTTAACGGGACCGTATTGTCCTTCATGCGATAGTCTCCACAGCGTTGACTTCACCTGTGCGACCAATGAAGCGGACTTCTGGCTCCAGCCAGACGTTAAATTTTTCGCCGACACGCTGGCGAACGTAGTGAGCCAGCTGTACCACATCGTCGCTGGTCGCATCGCGCTGGTTAATCAGCACCAGGGCCTGCTGTTGGTGAACGGCTGCCCCGCCGACTGAAGTGCCTTTTAGCTGGCATTGATCGATAAGCCAGCCCGCGGCCAGCTTCACGCTGCCGTCCGCCTGAGGGTAATGTGGCGCCGCTGGCCATCCTTCAAGAAAGACTTTTGCATTTTCGCTGCTGATAACCGGGTTTTTGAAGAAACTTCCTGCATTTCCGTTTACTTTTGGATCGGGAAGCTTGGTCATCCGCATATGGCAAACCGAGTCAAAAACGTCGCGGGCGGTAACGGTCGCCGGATCGAGACGCGTTAAATCCCCGTAGGTCAACACCGGCTGCCAGTTCTTCGACAGGCGCAGGCCCACGGCGACAATCACGTAGCGATCCTGATATTCATGTTTGAAGATGCTGTCACGATAGCCAAATCGGCACTGTTCTGCCGTTAAACGCTTAGCCGTTCCGGTCGCCAGTTCGATGCAGTCGACATATTCACAGACGTGTTTCAGTTCGATGCCGTAGGCGCCGATGTTTTGAATAGGTGACGATCCGGCGCAGCCTGGAATAAGCGCAAGGTTTTCCAGTCCCGGCATCCCTTTTTCGAGGGTAAATTGCACCAGATGATGCCAGTTTTCTCCGGCACCCACGTGCACGTGCCAGCTGTCGGCACGCTCTTCCACATCAATTCCCATGATGCGGTTAACGATCACGGTTCCCGCAAAATCATCGAGAAACAGGACATTACTTCCTTCGCCCAGAATCAGTACGGGTTCGTTATTTTCTGTCGCGTTTTGCCATGCATCCAGCAGCTGCTGTGCAGTATCGGCACGTACAATTTGATTAGCATTGCGTTGAATGCCAAAGGTATTCCAGGGCTTAAGGGAGTGGTTCATAGACGCTATCCTGATGCAAAAACGCAGGTAGTTTACCGTATAAGCAGGGTGATGGGGGATCAGTTTGTGCAGCGTATAAACGCAAAAAGGCCATCCTTTCGGATGGCCTCTTCACTTAATTGATGCCTGGCAGTTCCCTACTCTCACATGGGGAGACCCCACACTACCATCGGCGCTACGGCGTTTCACTTCTGAGTTCGGCATGGGGTCAGGTGGGACCACCGCGCTAAAGCCGCCAGGCAAATTCTGTTAATCTGTATCAGGCTGAAAATCGTGTCTGTCTCGTCGCCGAAACAGCTTCGGCGTTGTAAGGTTAAGCCTCACGGTTCATTAGTATCGGTTAGCTCAACGCATCGCTGCGCTTACACATCCGACCTATCAACGTCATAGTCTTTAACGTTCCTTCAGGAGACTTAAAGTCTCAGGGAGAACTCATCTCGGGGCAAGTTTCGTGCTTAGATGCTTTCAGCACTTATCTTTTCCGCATTTAGCTACCGGGCAGTGCCATTGGCATGACAACCCGAACACCAGTGATGCGTCCACTCCGGTCCTCTCGTACTAGGAGCAGCCCCCCTCAATTCTCCAGCGCCCACGGCAGATAGGGACCGAACTGTCTCACGACGTTCTAAACCCAGCTCGCGTACCACTTTAAATGGCGAACAGCCATACCCTTGGGACCTACTTCAGCCCCAGGATGTGATGAGCCGACATCGAGGTGCCAAACACCGCCGTCGATATGAACTCTTGGGCGGTATCAGCCTGTTATCCCCGGAGTACCTTTTATCCGTTGAGCGATGGCCCTTCCATTCAGAACCACCGGATCACTATGACCTGCTTTCGCACCTGCTCGAGCCGTCACTCTCGCAGTCAAGCTAGCTTATGCCATTGCACTAACCTCCTGATGTCCGACCAGGATTAGCTAACCTTCGTGCTCCTCCGTTACTCTTTGGGAGGAGACCGCCCCAGTCAAACTACCCACCAGACACTGTCCGCAACCCGGATCACGGGTCTACGTTAGAACACCAGCCATTAAAGGGTGGTATTTCAAGGATGGCTCCACGCAGACTGGCGTCCACGCTTCAAAGCCTCCCACCTATCCTACACATCAAGGACCAGTGTTCAGTGTCAAGCTATAGTAAAGGTTCACGGGGTCTTTCCGTCTTGCCGCGGGTACACTGCATCTTCACAGCGAGTTCAATTTCACTGAGTCTCGGGTGGAGACAGCCTGGCCATCATTACGCCATTCGTGCAGGTCGGAACTTACCCGACAAGGAATTTCGCTACCTTAGGACCGTTATAGTTACGGCCGCCGTTTACCGGGGCTTCGATCAAGAGCTTCGCGTTACCGCTAACCCCATCAATTAACCTTCCGGCACCGGGCAGGCGTCACACCGTATACGTCCACTTTCGTGTTTGCACAGTGCTGTGTTTTTAATAAACAGTTGCAGCCAGCTGGTATCTTCGACTGATTTCAGCTCCACCCGCAGGGGCTTCACCTACATATCAGCGTGCCTTCTCCCGAAGTTACGGCACCATTTTGCCTAGTTCCTTCACCCGAGTTCTCTCAAGCGCCTTGGTATTCTCTACCTGACCACCTGTGTCGGTTTGGGGTACGATTTGATGTTACCTGATGCTTAGAGGCTTTTCCTGGAAGCAGGGCATTTGTTACTTCAGCACCGTAGTGCCTCGTCATCACACCTCAGCGTTAAAAGGTACCGGATTTACCTGGAACCTCCGCCTACATGCTTAAACCGGGACAACCGTCGCCCGGCTAACATAGCCTTCTCCGTCCCCCCTTCGCAGTAACACCAAGTACAGGAATATTAACCTGTTTCCCATCGACTACGCCTTTCGGCCTCGCCTTAGGGGTCGACTCACCCTGCCCCGATTAACGTTGGACAGGAACCCTTGGTCTTCCGGCGAGCGGGCTTTTCACCCGCTTTATCGTTACTTATGTCAGCATTCGCACTTCTGATACCTCCAGCATGCCTCACAGCACACCTTCAACGGCTTACAGAACGCTCCCCTACCCAACAACACCTAAGTGTCGCTGCCGCAGCTTCGGTGCATGGTTTAGCCCCGTTACATCTTCCGCGCAGGCCGACTCGACCAGTGAGCTATTACGCTTTCTTTAAATGATGGCTGCTTCTAAGCCAACATCCTGGCTGTCTGTGCCTTCCCACATCGTTTCCCACTTAACCATGACTTTGGGACCTTAGCTGGCGGTCTGGGTTGTTTCCCTCTTCACGACGGACGTTAGCACCCGCCGTGTGTCTCCCGTGATAACATTCTTCGGTATTCGTAGTTTGCATCGGGTTGGTAAGCCGGGATGGCCCCCTAGCCGAAACAGTGCTCTACCCCCGAAGATGAGTTCACGAGGCGCTACCTAAATAGCTTTCGGGGAGAACCAGCTATCTCCCGGTTTGATTGGCCTTTCACCCCCAGCCACAAGTCATCCGCTAATTTTTCAACATTAGTCGGTTCGGTCCTCCAGTTAGTGTTACCCAACCTTCAACCTGCCCATGGCTAGATCACCGGGTTTCGGGTCTATACCCTGCAACTTAACGCCCAGTTAAGACTCGGTTTCCCTTCGGCTCCCCTATACGGTTAACCTTGCTACAGAATATAAGTCGCTGACCCATTATACAAAAGGTACGCAGTCACACCACGAAGGTGCTCCCACTGCTTGTACGTACACGGTTTCAGGTTCTTTTTCACTCCCCTCGCCGGGGTTCTTTTCGCCTTTCCCTCACGGTACTGGTTCACTATCGGTCAGTCAGGAGTATTTAGCCTTGGAGGATGGTCCCCCCATATTCAGACAGGATACCACGTGTCCCGCCCTACTCTTCGAGTTCACAACCTGTGTGTTTTCGTGTACGGGAGTATCACCCTGTACCCTGCGACTTTCCAGACGCTTCCACTAACACACAAGCTGATTCAGACTCTGGGCTGCTCCCCGTTCGCTCGCCGCTACTGGGGGAATCTCGGTTGATTTCTTTTCCTCGGGGTACTTAGATGTTTCAGTTCCCCCGGTTCGCCTCGTTAACCTATGTATTCAGTTAACGATAGTGCAACGAATTGCACTGGGTTTCCCCATTCGGACATCGCCGGGTCAAAGGTTCATATCACCTCGCCGGCGCTTTTCGCAGATTAGCACGTCCTTCATCGCCTCTGACTGCCAGGGCATCCACCGTGTACGCTTAGTCGCTTAACCTCACAACCCGAAGATGTTTCACTTCTGATTGCGAAAATTTGAGAGACTCGAACACACCTTAAAGATGTGTCGTTTCAATTTTCAGCTTGATCCAGATTTTTAAAGAGCAAAACTTCGCAGTGCACCTTTTCAGGTTCACTCTGAAGTTTTCTTGTGTTCGCAGTAAAAGATGGTGGAGCTATGCGGGATCGAACCGCAGACCTCCTGCGTGCAAAGCAGGCGCTCTCCCAGCTGAGCTATAGCCCCATCGTTTTGCTAACCTCTTCAAATTTGCTTCGCAAATTTGGTAGGCCTGAGTGGACTTGAACCACCGACCTCACCCTTATCAGGGGTGCGCTCTAACCACCTGAGCTACAAGCCTGTAGAGGTTTTTTACTGCTGTTTTTCATCAGACAATCTGTGTGAGCACTACAAAGGCAGGTTCTTTAAGGTAAGGAGGTGATCCAACCGCAGGTTCCCCTACGGTTACCTTGTTACGACTTCACCCCAGTCATGAATCACAAAGTGGTAAGCGCCCTCCCGAAGGTTAAGCTACCTACTTCTTTTGCAACCCACTCCCATGGTGTGACGGGCGGTGTGTACAAGGCCCGGGAACGTATTCACCGTAGCATTCTGATCTACGATTACTAGCGATTCCGACTTCATGGAGTCGAGTTGCAGACTCCAATCCGGACTACGACGCACTTTATGAGGTCCGCTTGCTCTCGCGAGGTCGCTTCTCTTTGTATGCGCCATTGTAGCACGTGTGTAGCCCTACTCGTAAGGGCCATGATGACTTGACGTCATCCCCACCTTCCTCCAGTTTATCACTGGCAGTCTCCTTTGAGTTCCCGGCCTAACCGCTGGCAACAAAGGATAAGGGTTGCGCTCGTTGCGGGACTTAACCCAACATTTCACAACACGAGCTGACGACAGCCATGCAGCACCTGTCTCAGAGTTCCCGAAGGCACCAATCCATCTCTGGAAAGTTCTCTGGATGTCAAGAGTAGGTAAGGTTCTTCGCGTTGCATCGAATTAAACCACATGCTCCACCGCTTGTGCGGGCCCCCGTCAATTCATTTGAGTTTTAACCTTGCGGCCGTACTCCCCAGGCGGTCGACTTAACGCGTTAGCTCCGGAAGCCACGCCTCAAGGGCACAACCTCCAAGTCGACATCGTTTACGGCGTGGACTACCAGGGTATCTAATCCTGTTTGCTCCCCACGCTTTCGCACCTGAGCGTCAGTCTTTGTCCAGGGGGCCGCCTTCGCCACCGGTATTCCTCCAGATCTCTACGCATTTCACCGCTACACCTGGAATTCTACCCCCCTCTACAAGACTCTAGCCTGCCAGTTTCGAATGCAGTTCCCAGGTTGAGCCCGGGGATTTCACATCCGACTTGACAGACCGCCTGCGTGCGCTTTACGCCCAGTAATTCCGATTAACGCTTGCACCCTCCGTATTACCGCGGCTGCTGGCACGGAGTTAGCCGGTGCTTCTTCTGCGGGTAACGTCAATCGATGAGGTTATTAACCTCACCGCCTTCCTCCCCGCTGAAAGTACTTTACAACCCGAAGGCCTTCTTCATACACGCGGCATGGCTGCATCAGGCTTGCGCCCATTGTGCAATATTCCCCACTGCTGCCTCCCGTAGGAGTCTGGACCGTGTCTCAGTTCCAGTGTGGCTGGTCATCCTCTCAGACCAGCTAGGGATCGTCGCCTAGGTGAGCCGTTACCCCACCTACTAGCTAATCCCATCTGGGCACATCTGATGGCAAGAGGCCCGAAGGTCCCCCTCTTTGGTCTTGCGACGTTATGCGGTATTAGCTACCGTTTCCAGTAGTTATCCCCCTCCATCAGGCAGTTTCCCAGACATTACTCACCCGTCCGCCGCTCGTCACCCGAGAGCAAGCTCTCTGTGCTACCGCTCGACTTGCATGTGTTAGGCCTGCCGCCAGCGTTCAATCTGAGCCATGATCAAACTCTTCAATTTAAGTTTGATGCTCGTGAATTAAACTTCGTAATGAATTACGTATGTTCACTCAGAGACTTGGTATTCATTTATTGTCCGAAGACATTAAGAATCCATGTCACTTTGAGTGCCCACACAGATTGTCTGATAAATTGTTAAAGAGCAGTGCCGCTTCGTTTTCGCTGCGGCGCGGGGTGTGCATATTACGCTTTCCCGCTTCAGAGTCAAGCGTTTATTTTCGCTATTCTCTGCTGACCCGGCGGCGTGTGTGCCGTTGTTCCGTGTCAGTGGAGGCGCATTATAGGGAGTTATTCTGAAGTGACAAGCACAAAATACAAAAAACTTTTCGTTCGCTCACTTTTCAAACTTAACGCTTATTTATGTCGCGAATCGCCCGTTAAATGTGCGATTTCTCGCGCAAAACTAGCTACCTGCGACCAGTCGGTATAAACCACTTCTTTACGCGTGTCGGTTTCGCCCCCCGTCATCTTCATAATAAGACGGATCATAAAGCGGTCATACCAGCGGTAGCGAGGGTAGCGCAGCGCGCCGGCAAAGACGGCGCACAGATCAGGCTGCCACGGCGAGTTGAGTAAAAACTTGCGCGTGTAGCTGTTGGTCTGCGGCGTGCGCTTCTCGGGTTTACGCGCGACCAGATTGACCGAGTAAAACGCACCGGGCAGTTTGTTGAGCACCGCCGTATGCTTTTTCACAAAACGATCCAGCGCCGGATGGAAATGCCCGTAACGAATAGATGCACCAATTACCACGCGGTCGTAATCCTGCCAGCTTATCTGCTCAGCACGGTTCAGGTTCACCACATCCGAGTAAATACCCAGCTCTTTTAATTCAGATGCCAGATACGCGGCAATCTCGCGCGTTTGCCCGTCTCGCGTAGAGAAAAGAATCAGTGTCTTCATCAATAGCTCCTTACTCGCGCCAGAATGTAGGGGTGAACAGCACCAGCAGCGTAAAGACCTCAAGACGACCAAACAGCATATTGGCGATGAGGATCCATTTCGCGACCGGGTTCATACTGGCAAAGTTATCCGCCACAACCCCCAGGCCAGGCCCAAGGTTGTTCAATGTTGCGACGACCGACGCAAAGGCGGAGAAATCATCCACACCCGTCGCGATAATCGCCAGCATACTGACGATAAAGACCAGCGCATACGCCGAGAAGAACCCCCACACCGCTTCGAGGATACGTTCCGGCAGCGCGCGGTTACCCAGCTTGATGCTGTAGACCGCGTTCGGGTGGACCAGGCGTTTCAGCTCACGGTTGCCCTGCTTGAACAGCAGCAGAATACGGATCACCTTCAGGCCACCGCCCGTCGACCCCGCACAGCCGCCGATAAACGCGGAACAGAGCAGAAGCACCGGCAGGAACAGCGGCCAACGGGCGATGCTGTCCGTAGTAAACCCGGCGGTTGTCGCCATCGATACCACCTGGAAGAAGGCCTGGTTTAGCGTGGTCAACGCGGAGTTATAGACATCATGGAACCAGAGCACCAGGGTACAGATAATTACCAGCGTCAGCTGGACGCCAATAAACATGCGGAACTCAGGGTCACGCCAGTACACCTTCAGGCTGCGTCCGCTCAGTAAAGAGAAGTGCAGACCGTAGTTACAGCCAGAGATCAGCAGGAAAATGGCAATAATCGTGTTAATCGTTGGGCTGTCGAAGTAGCCGACGCTGGCATCGTGGGTGGAGAACCCACCGATCGCGATCGTCGCGAAGCTGTGTCCGATGGCGTCGAAAGCGGGCATCCCGGCGAACCATAGCGCCAGCGCACAGGCCACCGTCAGTAATACATAGATAAGCCAGAGAGTTTTCGCCGTCTCAGCAATACGCGGGCGCATCTTGTTATCTTTCAGCGGCCCGGGCATTTCGGCGCGATAGAGCTGCATCCCACCAACGCCCAGAATCGGCAGAATAGCCACCGCCAGGACGATGATCCCCATCCCCCCGAACCACTGCAGCATCTGGCGATAAAAAAGAATGGCGTGCGGAAGTGAATCCAGCCCCACCAGCGTCGTCGCCCCGGTGGTCGTTAAACCGGAGAAGGATTCAAAAAAGGCATCCGTGATGCTCAGGTTAGGTTGTTCAGAAAAGATAAAGGGCAGCGAACCAACGCTCCCCAGCACCGTCCAGAACAGGACCACAATCAAAAAGCCTTCGCGAGATTTCAGCTCACCTTTCTGGCGACGGTTTGGCCACCAAAGCAGCGAGCCAATCGCCAGCGCGACAAAGAAGGTCTGGGTAAATGCCCGCCCCGCGCCGTCCCGGTAGATAAGCGCCACCAGTCCAGGGAGAATCATCGTCCCGGAAAAGAGTATGACCAGCAGTCCAACGATTCGGGTTATGGCACGAAAATGCATCTCTGCCGCTTCCTTTGGTATTCAAAAGTGAGGTGGGGATTATTCTTCAATCGGCAGCAATTGCAACGAACCACGACTAAAATCAGCCAGTTTTGCTGAAAAAGCAGCCAGTTCCGCCTGAGGAAGCGCCACGCGTAATTGCACCATTGCCTGATATTCACTGTGTGCGATGACACCGTTAAACTGCCTCAGCAGCGCTTCAATACCCGATAGCTGGGCGTAATCGCATAATAAAGTATATTCGGTAAGCGGCGTTTTGCGGGTAGTGACCAGCATATTAAGCGCCTGCTGTACGCCCCCGCCATAGGCTTTAACCAGCCCACCGGTGCCTAACAAAATACCGCCGTAGTAACGCACCACCACGGCGGTTATTTCGCCCACGCCGCTGCCCATTAGCTGGGAGAGCATGGGTTTGCCGGCCGTGCCCGCCGGTTCACCGTCATCGGAAAACCCCAGCTGCTGCGAATCGTCAGGCGGCCCTGCTACCCACGCCACGCAGTGGTGAGGGGCGTCAGGATGCTCAGCCCGGACGGACTCGACAAACGCTTTTGCCGCCTCTACGCCATCGGTATGCGCCAGCAGCGTAATAAAGCGGCTTTTCTTGATTTCCTCAACAAAGGTGACCGGTTCAGCCGGTATCAGCCAGCTTTCCATCAGGCCAGCTTCAGGTCTCGCGTCATATTCTCGATACCGTTTTCGTGAACCACCACGTTATCTTCGATACGAATACCGCCAAACGGCTTCAGCGCTTCAATTTTTTCCCAGTTGAAGTGCTTGCTGAACTGGCCTTCACGCCACGGCGCCAGCAGGGATTCGATAAAGTAGATCCCCGGTTCAATCGTCAGCACCATACGCGGCTCAAGAATACGGGTGCAGCGCAGGTAAGGATATGTAGACGGTGCCGCCAGGTGCGTACCGGTATCATCCTGCATAAAGCCCGCAACGTCGTGAACCTGCAGGCCCAGCGGGTGACCAATGCCGTGCGGCATGAAGGGCCCGGTCAGATCGTTCTCAACCATCGCCTCTTCGCTCATATCTTTCACAATCTGATGCTTACGCAGCAGTTTGGCGATGCGCTGATGGAACTGGATGTGGTAATCCACATAGCTGGTGCCCGCCTTCATGGTGCCAATCAGCGCCAGCTGTTCATCGTTCACGTCTTTGATCAGCTGCGCGAACTCGGTGTCCGCATTCGCCGCCCAGGTGCGGGTCAGGTCGGCCGCGTAGCCGTTGTACTCTGCCCCTGCGTCCAGCAGGAAGCTGCGCATTTCCGACGGAACCTGGTGATCCAGTTTGGTGTAGTGAAGCACAGACGCGTGCTCGTTGAGCGCGACAATGTTGCTGTACGGCACGTCGGTATCACGGTGGCCTGTCGCGGTCAGATAGGCCTGATTGATATCGAACTCGCTCATCCCCGACTGGAACGCTTCGTGCGCGGCACGGTGGCCATTCACCGCCGTTTTTTGCGCTTCACGCATGCAGTAAAGTTCATAGTCGGTTTTATATGCGCGGTAATAGTGCAGGTAATCCAGCACCCCTTTCGGGTTGAGTTTGTCTGCCGGAATATCCAGACCCAGCGCACGCTCCGGAACAGGGCCAATGTAGCCGATGTTGCCACGCGCGGCAGGCAGCTGGCTGCCAATACCGTCCGCTTTCGGCAGCGCAATGACCTCAATCTCTTCCGTCCAGAAAGAGGTCGGCAGCGGTTCTACGTTGTGCCAGTAATCGACCGGCAGGTAGAACCACAGTTTCGGTTTGTTCACGCCATCCACCAGCAGCCAGCAATTTGGAACCTGCGTCACCGGTACCCAGGCTTTAAACTGCGGGTTCACCTTAAACGGATAAGCGTGGTCATCCAGAAAGGTATTCATCAGCTCGCCGGAGTGGATCAGCAGCGCATCCAGCTTAAAGCGGGCCAGTACATCGCGGGTACGTTCTTGTAGGGTAACGATATGATTTTTATAAAGCGAAGCCAGTGAGTCCATCATTCTTCCTTTCGTTTTTTTGACCTCAAGTCATCGCATCTTAGCACACCTCACTCCGGCTGCGTGATTTCCACCGACCGTGATCAATGCAGCATTTTCTTAATGAGTAATTTGCATTTTATTAACATAAATCCCACACTCCGATTCATCTGGTATGACCAGATCCAATTGCTGGATTCAGGAGACTGACATGCTCTACAAAGGCGACACCCTGTACCTCAACTGGCTGGAAGATGGCATTGCCGAACTGGTGTTCGATGCCCCCGGCTCAGTGAACAAGCTTGATACCGCGACGGTGGCCAGTCTTGGCCAGGCGCTGGATGTTCTTGAAAAACAACCTGAATTAAAAGGGCTGCTGCTGCGTTCGAACAAAGCGGCCTTTATCGTCGGTGCCGATATCACCGAGTTCCTTTCGCTGTTCCTGGTCCCGGAAGAACAGCTGAGCCAGTGGCTGCACTTTGCCAACAGCGTCTTTAATCGTCTGGAAGATCTGCCTGTCCCGACCATTTCCGCCGTTAACGGCTATGCGCTGGGCGGCGGCTGCGAGTGCGTGCTGGCGACAGACTATCGCCTGGCGACACCGGACCTGCGCATCGGCCTGCCGGAAACCAAGCTGGGCATCATGCCGGGCTTTGGCGGCTCCGTCCGTATGCCGCGTATGCTGGGTGCCGACAGCGCGCTGGAGATCATTGCCGCGGGTAAAGATGTCGGCGCAGAACAGGCACAGAAAATCGGCCTGGTCGACGGCGTTGTGAAACCTGAGAAGCTGGTTGAAGGTGCTGTCGCCATTCTGCGTCAGGCGATTAACGGCGATCTCGACTGGAAAGCCAAACGCCAGCCGAAGCTGGAACCGTTAAAACTCAGCAAGATTGAAGCCACCATGAGCTTCACCATCGCCAAAGGCATGGTGATGCAGACGGCGGGTAAACACTACCCGGCGCCAATCACGGCGGTGAAAACCATTGAAGCGGCTGCCCGTCTCGGACGCGATGACGCGCTGAAGCTCGAAAATCAGAGCTTTGTCCCGCTGGCGCACACCAATGAAGCCCGCGCGCTGGTCGGTATCTTCCTTAACGATCAGTTCGTGAAAGGCAAAGCCAAACAGCTGACCAAAAACGTTGAGACGCCAAAACATGCGGCGGTACTCGGCGCGGGCATTATGGGTGGCGGCATCGCTTACCAGTCGGCCTGGAAAGGCGTGCCGGTAGTGATGAAAGACATCAGCGAGAAATCCCTGACGCTGGGCATGACCGAAGCGGCCAAGCTGCTGAATAAACAGCTGGAACGCGGAAAAATTGACGGGCTGAAGCTTGCAGGCGTGATCTCCACCATTCAGCCCGTGCTGGAATACAGCGGTTTCGACCGTGTCGACGTGGTGGTCGAAGCCGTTGTCGAGAACCCGAAGGTTAAAAAAGCGGTGCTGGCGGAAACGGAAGACAAGGTTCGTCCTGAGACCGTGCTGGCCTCTAACACCTCCACCATTCCAATCAGCGAACTGGCGAGCGTGCTGAAGCGTCCGGAAAACTTCTGCGGGATGCACTTCTTCAACCCGGTACACCGTATGCCGCTGGTCGAAGTGATCCGTGGGGAAAAAACTTCTGACGACACCATCGCCAAAGTGGTGGCATGGGCAAGCAAGATGGGCAAAACGCCGATCGTCGTTAACGACTGCCCGGGCTTCTTCGTCAACCGCGTGCTGTTCCCTTACTTCGCCGGTTTCAGCCAGCTGCTGCGCGACGGCGCGGACTTCCGCAAAATCGACAAAGTGATGGAAAAACAGTTCGGCTGGCCGATGGGCCCGGCGTATCTGCTGGACGTGGTCGGCATTGATACCGCCCACCACGCCCAGGCGGTAATGGCGGCAGGTTTCCCGCAGCGTATGCAGAAAGATTATCGCGACGCCATTGACGCGCTGTTCGACGCTAACCGTTTCGGTCAGAAAAACGGTCTGGGCTTCTGGCGCTATAAAGAAGACAGCAAGGGCAAACCGAAGAAAGAAGAAGACGCGGCGGTGGATAGCCTGCTGGCCGATGTATGCCCGCCGAAACGCGACTTCACCGACGACGAGATCATCGCCCGCATGATGATCCCGATGATCAACGAAGTGGTGCGTTGCCTCGAAGAAGGCATTATCGCCAGCCCGGCGGAAGCGGATATGGCGCTGGTATACGGCCTGGGCTTCCCTCCGTTCCACGGCGGCGCGTTCCGCTGGCTGGACACGCTCGGCAGCGCCCGCTATCTCGATATGGCTCAGCAGTATCAGCACCTCGGCCCGCTTTATGAGGTGCCGGAAGGGCTGCGTAACAAAGCGCGCCATAACGAACCCTACTATCCAGCAGTTGAGCCAGCCCGTCCGGTTGGCGAACTGAAAACGGCTTAAGGAGTCACAATGGAAAAGGTTGTCATTGTTGATGCGATTCGCACCCCGATGGGCCGTTCAAAAGGCGGTGCATTCCGTAACGTGCGTGCGGAAGACCTCTCCGCGCATCTGATGCGTAGCCTGCTGGCGCGTAACCCGGCGCTGGATCCTGCTGCGCTGGACGATATCTACTGGGGCTGCGTGCAGCAGACCCTGGAGCAAGGTTTCAACATCGCCCGTAACGCGTCGCTGCTGGCGGAGATCCCGCATTCGGTTCCGGCCGTCACCGTGAACCGCCTTTGCGGTTCGTCAATGCAGGCGCTGCACGACGCGGCGCGTATGATCATGACCGGCGATGCGCAGGCCTGCCTGGTGGGCGGCGTTGAGCACATGGGCCACGTGCCGATGAGCCACGGGGTCGATTTCCATCCGGGGATGAGCCGCAACGTGGCGAAAGCCGCGGGGATGATGGGTCTGACCGCCGAGATGCTCTCTCGTCTTCACGGTATCAGCCGTGAAATGCAGGATGCCTTTGCCGCGCGCTCTCATGCTCGTGCCTGGGCGGCGACGCAGTCCGGTGCCTTTAAGAACGAGATCATCCCGACCGGCGGTCACGATGCGGACGGCGTTCTGAAGCAGTTCAGCTACGACGAAGTCATCCGCCCGGAAACCACCGTCGAAGCGCTGTCTACCCTGCGCCCAGCGTTTGACCCGGTCACCGGTACGGTCACGGCGGGAACGTCGTCCGCCCTGTCCGATGGTGCCGCCGCGATGCTGGTGATGAGCGAAAGCCGTGCCCGCGAGCTGGGCTTAACCCCTCGCGCTCGGGTACGTTCGATGGCGGTCGTGGGCTGCGATCCGTCAATCATGGGCTACGGCCCGGTTCCGGCCTCGAAGCTGGCGCTGAAAAAAGCGGGATTAACCGCCAGCGACATCGATCTGTTTGAGATGAATGAAGCCTTCGCCGCACAGATCCTGCCGTGCATTAAAGATCTGGGGCTGATGGAGCAGATCGACGAGAAGATTAACCTCAACGGCGGCGCGATCGCCCTCGGTCACCCGCTGGGCTGCTCCGGGGCGCGCATCAGCACGACGCTGATCAACCTGATGGAACGCAAAGATGCCCAGTTTGGTCTGGCAACGATGTGTATCGGGCTGGGTCAGGGTATCGCGACGGTGTTTGAGAGAGTGTAGGTCTAATACGTAGGCCCGATAAGCATCGCGCCATCGGGCTTTTGCCGGGAGGCGCTGCGCTTTCCCGGCCTACGAGAGGTACCTCACCGCCAGTGGCGTCACTGGCGAAGAGAGAGTTTAGTTGCCGTTCTTCCCGCCTGTCAGGGGCGGGTTTTTTATTTAAATGAAGGCAAACGCATCGCCAAACAGGCGGTCTTCACGCGCATCACGTTCGTTACAGAACAGATCGCGGGCAATTTTCGCCATCTCAAAACGGCCAGCGATATAGATATCGTGCCCAGCCAGCGTACCGTGATCCTGCAGCACCGCCGTCAGCACCGTACCGCTACGCCCGCGCCAGCCCTCTTCCGGCTGCTCAACCACCGGCTCAATGCGAAGGTTAGGATGGGTGACGCTCAGCGCTTCCAGTTCAGACAGATCGTACAGATGTTTCTCTTCGCGGCCACCCCAGTAAATGGTAATGTCCCGGTCCGGGTTACGCGCCAGGGCGGTCAACAGAATAGAGCGCACATAAGAGAAGCCCGTACCGCCAGCGATCAGGATCAGCGGACGGTCTTCGTCATCGCGTAGCCACGCATCACCGTGCGGAATATCTACTACGATCTCGCGCTCTTTCAGAATGCGGTCCATGACGGCCATCGCATACAGGTTAAGCTCTGACGCACCGATATGAAGCTCAATAAATTCCTGCTCCGCCGGCGTGGAGGCCATAGAGAAAGGACGCTTATCACGCTCATCCATCACAACCATCAGGTACTGACCCGCGCGGAAAGAGAATGGCGCTTCTGGCACTAAACGGACGCGATATACGGTGTCGGTGATGGCATCTACCGAGGTCACTTTACAGCTTAAGGTTGTCATTCGCTCTCTCTGTCGGGAAGTCTATAGGGCTTAACGGTCAGCTCAGGGTTTACCGTTATTCATTATGGCCAGCTCGTCCCAGATCGCGTCAATGCGCGCGGTCACAGCAGGATCTTTTTTGATCGGGCGACCCCATTCACGGTCGGTTTCGCCAGGCCATTTATTTGTGGCATCCAGTCCCATCTTTGAGCCAAGACCGGAAACCGGCGAGGCAAAATCCAGATAATCAATCGGCGTGTTTTCGACTAACACCGTATCGCGCGCCGGGTCCATTCGCGTGGTAATGGCCCAGATTACGTCATTCCAGTCGCGGGCGTTAACGTCATCATCGCAGACAATAACAAATTTGGTATACATAAACTGGCGCAGGAAAGACCACACGCCCATCATCACGCGTTTAGCATGACCTGGATACTGCTTCTTCATCGTGACCACCGCCATGCGATACGAGCATCCTTCAGGCGGCAGATAAAAATCAACAATTTCCGGGAACTGCTTTTGCAGGATCGGCACAAATACTTCATTCAGCGCCACGCCCAATACCGCCGGTTCATCAGGTGGACGCCCGGTATACGTGGAGTGATAAATCGCATCTTCACGCTGCGTAATGTGCGTTACGGTAAACACCGGGAAGTTATCCACTTCGTTGTAATAGCCGGTGTGGTCGCCGTAAGGGCCTTCTGGCGCCATTTCCCCCTGCTCAATGTAACCTTCCAGCACAATTTCTGCACTGGCCGGGACTTCAAGATCGTTAGAGATACACTTCACGACTTCGGTTTTCGTTCCGCGCAGCAGGCCAGCAAAGGCATACTCCGAGAGCGTATCCGGTACGGGCGTGACGGCCCCGAGAATGGTGGCTGGATCGGCGCCCAGCGCAACGGACACCGGGAAACGTTCACCCGGGTGCGCAGCACACCACTCCTGGAAATCCAGCGCGCCGCCGCGATGCGACAGCCAGCGCATGATGAGTTTATTCTTGCCAATCAGCTGCTGGCGGTAAATACCGAGGTTTTGCCGCTCTTTGTGCGGGCCGCGCGTAACGGTGAGCCCCCAGGTGATCAGCGGCGCAGCATCTTCCGGCCAGCACTGCATGACAGGGATTTTGGTCAGATCAACCGCATCGCCTTCCAGCACTTTCTGCTGGCACGGCGCGCCGCGCAGGCGTTTGGTGGGCATGTTCAGCACCTGCTTAAACTGTGGCAGCTTGTCGAACAAATCGCGGAAGCCTTTCGGCGGCTCCGGCTCTTTCAGGAAGGCCAGCAGCTTACCGACTTCGCGGAGGGCCGTGACGTCTTCCTGTCCCATCCCCAGTGCGACGCGACGCGGTGTACCAAACAGGTTGCACAGTACCGGCATGGAGTACCCTTTCGGATTTTCAAACAGTAACGCGGGGCCACCGGCACGCAGGGTGCGGTCAGCAATTTCTGTCATCTCCAGATAAGGATCAACAGGAAGTGTAATGCGTTTGAGTTCACCCTGCTTTTCCAGCAGCGTCAGGAAGTCGCGGAGATCGTGGTATTTCATGCAGTTAATCATGGCCTCTCTGTAAGCGCTTCATTATACGGCGTAAGCCTGCTTGATGCTGTAATTTTGTTAAATTAGCGTGAAGTTATGCGTTCTGTCCCATTTTCGCCCATTATAATCAACTTAGCGATCCCGCCAGGGTTTTGATATGCTTGCGCCCCGAACTAAGGGAAAGAGTGATTATGCAGGCCTGGTATTTACTGTATTGCAAACGCGGGCAACTTCAGCGCGCGCAGGAACATCTTGAACGTCAGTCTGTAAATTGCCTGACACCCGTGATCACGCTTGAAAAAATGCAGCGCGGGAAGCGCACAACCGTCAGTGAGCCGTTGTTCCCGAACTACCTGTTCGTGGAGTTCGACCCGGAAGTCATCCACACCACCACCATCAGCGCCACGCGTGGCGTCAGCCACTTCGTTCGTTTTGGTGCTCACCCGGCAACGGTTCCGTCGACGGTCATTCATCAGCTGTCGATTTATCAACAGCCTGAAGGGATCACCGACCCCGAAACCCCTTACACGGGCGATAGCGTCGTAATTACCGAAGGCGCTTTCGAAGGCCTGCAGGCGATTTTTGCCGAGCCGGACGGGGAAGCGCGCTCTATGCTGTTGCTCAATCTGCTGAACAAGCAGGTGCTGCAGAGCGTTAAAAATACCGACTTCCGCAAACTTTAAACGTTTATCCCGAACAGATTACGCGCGTTGTTATCCGTCTGCGCTGAAAGCCAGTGCGGATCCTCTCCGCGCCACTTCGCAACGCTCTCAACAATGTGCCCCAGATACGCGGGCTCATTTCGCCGCGATGCCGGTTTGGGTTTCATATCGCGCGGTAGCAGATAGGGCGCATCGGTTTCAAGGAGCAACCGGTCAGCCGGGATCGCTGGCAACAGCTCCCGAAGTTCGAGCCCGCGACGCTCATCGCAAACCCAGCCAGTAACACCCAGATAAAGCCCTCGCTTCAGGCAATCCAGCGCTTCCTGTCGTGAACCGGTAAAGCAGTGGAGTACCGCGCCGGGCAGTTTCTCCAGCCACGGATCCAGAAGTGCCAGGAAACGCTCATGCGCGTCGCGGCAGTGCATAAATACGGGCATTCCAAGCTCTGCCGCCAGCGCAAGCTGGGCAGTGAATGCTTTTTCCTGCTCTTCAGGCGTGGAAAAGTTACGGTTGAAATCGAGACCGCATTCGCCGATCGCTACCACTTCTGTCGTCTTCGCCAGCCTGTACAGGGTGTCGCCACTTTCCGGGGTCCACTGGCTACTGTCGTGAGGATGTACACCAGCAGTAGACCAACAGCGATCGTAGCGTTGCGCCAGCTGCTGCGCCTGCTCGCTCTCATGCAGGTTAGTGCCTGTCAGCAGCAGCCCTTTCACCCCGGCAGCAAACGCACGCGCAACTACCTCATCACGATCTTTCGCAAACTGCGAGCTGGTCAGATTGAGTCCGATATCAAACATGCAAATCCCCATATAACAACCGCCCTGACGGGCGGCTGGTTTTACTCTTCAGTGGTCTTGTCGGACGTATCGTCTTCGTCATCCGCTCGACGTCCTTTACCCACGTAGAAACGCGAGAAGAAGACGCCAACCTCAAACAGACAGTACATCGGTATGGCCAGCAGCGTCTGCGAGAACACATCCGGCGGTGTCAGCAGCATGCCGACCACAAAGGCGCCCACCAGGATATACGGACGCTTCTTACGCAGGTCATCCGGGGTTGTTACCCCTACCCAGCAAAGCAGCACAATGGCCACCGGCACTTCGAATGCCACACCGAACGCCATAAACAGCGCCATCACAAAGCTGAGGTAGCTGGCGATATCCGTCGACACCTGAACCCCTTCCGGCGCGGTATGCGTCAGGAAGCCGAAGGCCAGCGGGAAGACAACGAAATAGGCAAACGCCATGCCGATATAGAACAGCAGCGAACTAGACACCAGCAGCGGGATCACCAGCTTACGTTCGTGCTTATACAGTGCTGGCGCCACAAACGCCCACACCTGATAAAGAATGACCGGCGCTGAGGCAATCAACGACACCCAGAAGGTCAGCTTGATGGGGGTAAAGAACGGAGAAGCAACGTCTGTTGCAATCATCGTTGCGCCCAGCGGCATCTGCTTAATCAGCGGTGCAGAGACCACCTGATAGATATCGTTGGCAAAATAGACCAGGCACAGGAATATGAGTAAAACCGCAATAATGCAGTTTAACAGGCGCTTACGCAGCTCAATGAGGTGCGCAATCAGCGGTTGAGTATCATCTACTGCCATGTTTACGCTTTATCACTCGACGAGGGGGATGATTCGGAAACGGACGCAGCGGGCTTCACTTCCGCCGTTTTTGCCACCGGCTCTTCCGGCTGCACCTGTTTTTTCACTTCGGTTTCCTGCGGCGTCTGTTCTGGCGCGGCAGCCTGATGTTCTGCGCTGGCAGGCGTTACGCCCTCGCGCTGCTCCTCGCTGCCCTTCACCACCGGGTTATGGATGGTGTTCGCTTCATCGCTCGCTTTTTCAGGATCGTTAACGCTGTAGGAGCGCTTCATGGATTCCGCCGCTTCGCGCAGCTCATCCATTGACGCTTTCAGTTCCGGCGTCAGGTTATCCATGCTCGCCTTCTCAACCTTTTTCAGGCTTTCCTGAAATTCCTGCAGCTTAAGCTCCTGCGCCAGCTCATTCTGAACGGTCGATGCCAGCGATCTCAGCGCACGAACCCAGCCCGCAACGGTCTTCACCGCCACCGGCAGACGCTGCGGCCCCAGCACAATCAGGCCAATCACAAAGACCAGCAGGAGCTCACTAAAACCAATGTCGAACACGACTTACACCTGCTCTTTATCGTGGCGTTTAGCGTCTTCCTTTTTGGCTTCTTCCTGCTTATCGGCGATGGACTTAGCAGTAAAATCAGCGTCCTGGCTGGTTTTATCCTGCTTGCTCTCATCATCGCTCATCGCTTTCTTGAAGCCTTTGATAGACGCGCCCAGGTCGGAACCAATAGAACCGAGCTTTTTGGTGCCAAACAGCAGCACGACGATGACGGCAATGATCAACAATTGCCAGATACTGATACCACCCATACATGTTCCTCAGGGATAGATGATTAATTAGTCAGGTCGCATTATACGTATGCGACCCGTCGATAGCGACGCAAACTCAGCGCGTTTTTCGCCATCCGGCAAGCCAGACAACCACCCCGGCGGCCATCAGCCAGGCGGGCATCATCTGCCAGTCCGGACGGTTGATCAGCAGCAGCGTACCGCTCAGCAGCAGCGTTGCGCCAATCCCAAAGAGATAGCGTGACTGTCCCTGGCGTACCCGGCTGGACTGAAGCTCGCGGGCGATTTTATCCATGCTGTGCTGAAGGTTCTTGCTCTGACGCAAACTGTCATAAACCAGTTCAGGAATTTCCGGCATTTTTTCTATCCAGAACGGGCCTTTCTCTTTCAGCGAGCGCACCAGCGCCGGAATGCCAACCTGATCCTTAATCCAGGACTCAAGGAAAGGTTTCGCGGTCTTCCACAAGTCTAACTGAGGATAGAGCTGTCGGCCTACACCCTCAACGTAAAGTAATGTTTTCTGAAGTAAAACTAGCTGTGGCTGAACTTCCATATTAAAGCGGCGAGCCGTGTTGAACAGGTTTAACAGCACGTGCCCGAAGGAGATTTCCGCCAGCGGTTTTTCAAAAATCGGTTCACAAACGGTCCGGATCGCGAACTCGAACTCCTCGACGTTGGTGTCCGGCGGCACCCAGCCTGAATCGACGTGCAGCTCGGCCACCTTACGGTAGTCGCGGTTGAAGAACGCGATGAAGTTCTCAGCCAGATACCGTTTATCTTCCTTGTTCAGTGACCCCACAATCCCGCAGTCGATACCGATGTACTTCGGATCCTCAGGGTGTTCGTAGCTCACGAAGATATTGCCCGGATGCATGTCCGCATGGAAAAAGCTGTCGCGGAACACCTGGGTAAAGAAGACCTGTACCCCACGCTCGGCCAACAGCTTCATGTTCGTTCCCTGCTTCTCCAGGGCCACCACATCCGAAACCGGAATACCGTAGATACGCTCCATTACCATCATGTTCTGGCTGCAGTAGTCAGAATAGACTTCAGGAACATAGAGCATCGGGCTGTTTTCAAAGTTGCGACGCAGCTGAATGGCGTTTGCCGATTCGCGCAGCAGGTTAAGCTCATCAATCAGCGTTTTTTCATATTCCCGCACCACTTCCAGTGGACGAAGGCGACGCCCGTCCGGCAGCAAGCGTGGTACCCAGCGCGCCAGACGATAAATCAGCTTCATGTCTGCTTTGATGATGGGCAGGATGTCCGGACGAATGACCTTAATAACAACTTCTTTGCCGTTTTCTTTCAGACGCGCGGTATGCACCTGCGCGATAGAGGCCGATGCCAGTGGGTGAATGTCGAAATCGTCAAACCAGGTCTCGACGGGTACATTTCCCATCGCCTCTTCAATTTGCTTTTTCGCGCGCGCGCCGTCAAACGGTGCGACGCGGTCCTGCAGCATCGCGAGCTCATCGGCAATAAGCGGCGGGAAGAGATCGCGACGGGTCGACAGCATCTGTCCAAATTTAATCCAAACCGGACCGAGCTCCTGCAGCGCCAGGCGAAGACGCTCACCCAGCGGTTGACCTTTATGGCGATTGGGCATCCAGAACAGCATCCGCCGCCAGATACGAAGCGGCAGCGTGATACGCATTTTGGGGATAAGCTCGTCGAGCCCGTAGCTCAAAAAGGTGCGAATAATAAAATAGAGGCGCCGAATTTCACCAGGCGTCATTTGCCCTCCAGTTTTTCCAGCCGTTTGGTTAACGCATCAACCGCACGTTCAACAGCAGCGGTCTCTTCCGCAAACCACGCCACTTCCAATGGCCCGGGTGCCATTCGCCACTCCTCCGTCAGCACTTCCGCCGCATAGCGTTGCTGACGATGCAGGCTTTTACGCGCAAAGGAGGCGCCACCATGAAGGACTTTCCCGATGCCTTCGGCGGCGATGTCGCCGATAAAAGGCGCGAGCAGCTCTGCCGGGTCGAACTCCGCAAGATCGGTGAGCGCAACGAAGTTCTGCACGACCTGAATGTCGCCTTCTACTTCCAGCTCACCGCTGCGGATAAGCGCCGTTAATTGCTGGCGATCGCGCAGTTTTGGCAGCACGCTCATGTGCGTGATGACCGAGCAGTCAGCTTCACCTTCCCACTCCCCCAGTACGTCAAGCTGGCGTTCGCTGAAGACCAGTACAAGCGGCGTCGATAACTCTTTTAAAACAATGCGCAATACCTTCCCGTTTAGCCGCTGACGCGCAGCTTTCAGCGCCGGAGCGCGATACAGGAAAGCATTCAGTACATTCTCGATGCCTGCAGAGACTAAGGGTTTAAAGGGCACGGGACACCTCCACTCAGAATTTGTAACCGCGATGCAGCGCGACGACACCCGCAGTCAGGTTGAAATATTCAACATTCTCAAATTCTGCATCCTGCATCATGGCTTTTAAGGTGTCCTGATCCGGGTGCATACGGATAGATTCCGCCAGATAGCGGTAACTTTCCGCATCATTCGCCACCAGCTCACCGATGCGCGGCAGCACGTGGAAGGAATAGGCGTCGTAGGCTTTGCTCAGCGGCTCAATGATCGGTTTCGAGAACTCGAGCACCAGCAGGCGTCCACCCGGTTTCAGCACGCGGTACATGGAGCGCAGCGCCTTTTCTTTATCGGTCACGTTACGCAGACCGAAGGAGATCGTGATGCAGTCAAAGGTATTGTCCGGGAACGGCAGCGCTTCGGCGTTTGCCTGAACATATTCCACGTTCCCCACCACGCCGATGTTACGCAGCTTTTCGCGGCCCATTTTCAGCATGGAGTCATTAATGTCGGCGAGGACAACGCGCCCGGTTTCGCCCACCAGGCGAGAGAATTTCGCGGTTAAATCGCCCGTACCGCCGGCTAAATCCAGCACCGTTTGTCCGCGACGCACGCCGCTACAGTCAATGGTGAAGCGCTTCCACAAGCGATGAATGCCGAACGACATCAGGTCATTCATTACATCGTACTTCGCCGCCACGGAATGAAATACGTGGGCCACCATGTCAGCTTTCTGCGCTTTGGCGACAGTCTGAAAGCCAAAGTGCGTTGTGTCTTGTGAATCGTCAGCCATCTCAGAGCCTGCTTATCAGTAAAATGTTCGTGAAGTGTAACAGATTGGGCGCGTTTGCCCTACGTTTCAACCACCGCGAAAGAAACGCGCTGGAGTCTCGTCTGGTGATAAATCCACCGCTAACGTATTGTCTTTACTGTTTGTCTTTTGTTCGTCCGCACCTTCTCGCAGGCGAAACTCGTCGTCCTGGGCGGTGGCCTGTTCCACCAATTCCGGATTAATCTCGCGTTTAACCTCTACCCCCAGGCTGCGGAATGATTCGGCCTGCGCCAGCAGATTGCCGCGTCCCGAGGTGAGTTTTTTCATCGCCTGGCGGTAGTTATCCTGCGCACGATCCAGGCTCTGCCCGACTGAGGACATGTCGTCCACGAAGAGGCGCATTTTGTCGTACAGCTTGCTGGCACGATCGGCAATCTGCTGCGCGTTGCGGCTCTGGTGCTCATAGCGCCACAGGTTCGCAATGGTACGTAACGCCACCAGCAACGTGGTAGGGCTGACCAGCATAATGTTATTTTTGAGCGCTTCGGTGATGAGTTCAGGCTGCCTGTCGAGTGCCAGCAGAAACGCGGGCTCTACCGGAATAAACATCAGGACATAGTCCAGCGAGCGAAGACCCGGCAACTGCTGATAGTCTTTTCTGCCGAGCAGGCGAATGTGGTTACGCACGGAGGCAATGTGCTCCTGCAGCGCCGATTCGCGGGTGTAGTCATCCTCCGCGTTGAAGTAACGCTCATACGCCACCAGGGTCATTTTGGCGTCAATCACCACATCTTTACCCTGCGGCAGCCGCACAATCACATCCGGCTGCATGCGCGAGCGGGCGTCGTTTTCGATACTCACCTGCGTTTCGTATTCGTATCCTTCCCGCAGGCCGGAGGCTTCCAGTACGCGGGTCAGCACCACTTCTCCCCAGTTGCCCTGGGTTTTATTATCCCCTTTGAGCGCGCGGGTCAGGTTGACCGCTTCCTGCGCCAGCTGGGCATTCAGCTGCTGGAGATTGCGAATCTCATGCGCCAGGGTGTGCCGCTCGCGGGCTTCCTGACCAAAACTGTCCTGCACCTGACGACGAAAACCGTCCAGCTGTTCACGCAGCGGCGTCAGCAGGCTGTTAAGGCTCTGGCGGTTCTGTTCATCAACGCGGCGGTTGCTGTGCTCGAAAATACGGTTGGCGAGGTTCTCAAACTGTTCGCTGAGGCGCTGCTCGCTGTTGATCATCTGGCGGATTTTGTCTTCCGCATGCAGCTGAGTGGATTCAAGGCGGGTGGTCACTTCGCGGAGATCGGCCTCCAGCGAGGTGTTGATATCACGGAGATTGCGCAGCTCGTTGTTAAGCAGCTCGCACTCGTCGCGCCAGTGGTCACTCAGGGCAAGCTGCTGCTTTGCCGCACTTAATTCAGCGACGATCTCTTCGCGCTCTGCCAGCTGTTCGGCCTTCTGCTGTGCATGCTGATAGCTGGAAATGAGCCAGCCTATCGCCACGCCCACCAGCGCAATCACCGCATAAATCAGGATTGAGATATCCACAATGCCCCCTGCATCAACGTATTACCCGCACAAAATAAGATTGTGCTGTATAAACGTCCAGTTTGAAAGGGTTTTCCTGCGAGGCGCTACGCAAAAAATAAAGGCCGAACGTGCCGGCCTTTGATTTCGAAAGGAGGGGACTAGATCAGGCGACGCGCGGCTTCGACCACGATTTTCACTGCATGGCTTTCGGTCTGCTTCATGGTTTCGGCGTTCGGGATCTCCTGCTGGGTACGGTTGACGATAACGCCCGCCACCATACCGGCACGCAGACCCTGGCTTGCGCACATGGTCAGCAGCGTGGCGGATTCCATTTCGTAGTTCATCACACCCATTGACTGCCACTCTTCCATGGAGCCTTTGAAGCGGCTTACCACGCGGCCAGAGAAGGTGTCGTAACGCTCCTGGCCCGGGTAGAAGGTGTCGGAAGAGGCGGTTACGCCCACGTGGGTGGTGGCACCCACAGATTTTGCGGCTTCAACCAGCGCGGTGGTGCACTCGAAATCCGCCACTGCCGGGAATTCCATCGGTGCAAAGTGCAGGCTTGCACCATCCAGACGGACGGACGCGGTCGTGACCAGCACGTCGCCGACGTTGATGTGCGGCTGGATAGCGCCGGTGGTACCGATACGCAGGAAAGTACGAATGCCCAGCTGCGCCAGCTCTTCAACAGCAATAGACGTAGACGGACCACCGATACCGGTAGAGCACACGATCACCGCTTTGCCATCCAGCTCTGCGCGCCAGGTGGTGAACTCACGATGGGCAGCCAGCTTGACCGGCTTATCCATCAGCGCGGCGATCTTTTCCACACGCTCAGGATCGCCAGGGACGATAGCGAGCGTAGCCCCTTGTAAATCGTTTTTAGTGAGGCCGAGATGAAAAACATCAGACTTAGACATAGGTGACTCCTCTGTGGGTCGGTTAGTCAGAAGAAGTAAAACGGTACTTTACAGAAGCAGTAAGCATAATTTCGTGACGCACCTCACCATGAATGAAAATGATTGCATTGAATTTCCACCAAAAAGTGATTTACATCACATTAACAAGTTATATCGTCAGGTGCTGCACAAAAGATAGACCGTTTAAGGCACTGTGAGTTGTTAACCTGGTGTCTATATTTACCTTTGCGCTAACTGATTGGTACGGAGAATGCCATGACTGAAAAAACCGGTTTTGCACCTGCTGCGGCCCCGCATGCCTCAACCATCGTCTCAACATCTGAAGACGCCATCACGGCGGGTGAGACCTCTATTCCCTCGCAGGGGGAGAATATGCCTGCTTATCACGCACGACCAAAGTCGGCAGACGGCCCGCTGCCCATCGTGATTGTGATTCAGGAGATATTTGGTGTTCACGAACACATTCGCGACCTCTGCCGCCGGCTGGCGCTGGAAGGCTATCTGGCCGTTGCGCCAGAACTCTACTTCCGTCAGGGCGATCCGAACGACTACAGCGATATTCCCACCTTGCTCAGCAACCTGGTCAGCAAAGTCCCGGACGCGCAGGTGCTGGCCGACCTCGACCACGTCGCCAGCTGGGCGGCGCGCAACGGGGGCGATCCCCATCGTCTGCTGGTCACCGGTTTCTGCTGGGGCGGACGCATTAGCTGGCTTTATGCCGCGCATAACCCGCAGCTCAAAGCCGCTGTCGCCTGGTACGGCAAACTGGTGGGTGAAAAAACGCTGAATTCACCGAAACATCCGGTTGATATCGCCACCGAGTTGAATGCTCCCGTGTTAGGGCTTTACGGTGGTCAGGACACCGGTATTTCGCTGGATTCGGTAGAAACCATGCGCCATGCGCTCCGCGCGGCAAATGCGAAGGCGGAGATTGTGGTTTACCCGGATGCCGGGCATGCGTTTAACGCCGACTATCGTCCGAGCTATCACGCTGAATCGGCGAAAGATGGATGGCAGCGGATGCTTACGTGGTTCCGTCAGTACGGTGGTAAAAAAGGGTAAGCCTTTCCCATCATCATGACGCATAAGGAGTGCGTGTTATGGACAATTCCCTCGCGTTTCCATACGGTTTTTTATGGGGCGGCGCGATTGCCGCCAACCAGGCCGAAGGCGCATGGAACGTGGACGGCAAAGGGCCGTCCGTTGCCGACGCTGTCGCCTGGAAACCCAACCTCTCCGTGAAAGATTACAGCGGCCACATGGCCCTGACGGACGAGAATATCCGCGACGCGTTTGAAGGTAAAAATGATGCGCTGTATCCGAAACGCCGCGGCATCGATTTTTATCACCACTATAAAGACGATGTCGCGCTGTTTGCTGAGATGGGTTTTAAGGTACTGCGCGTATCCATTGCCTGGTCGCGTATTTTCCCGACCGGCGAGGACGCCGCGCCAAACGAGGCCGGGCTGCAGTTTTATGAAGAACTGTTCCGCGAGCTGCGTCGTCATAACATCGAGCCGCTGGTCACCCTTTCCCACTACGAAATGCCGCTGGCGCTGAGCGAAAAATATAACGGCTGGGTGCATCGTAATGTGGTTGATGCCTTTGTTCGCTTCAGCAATGTTTGTTTCGACCGCTACAAAGAGCTGGTGCGTTACTGGCTAACCTTCAATGAAATAGACAGTATTCACCGCCATCCCTTTACGACCGCGGGCATTCGCGAAGAGAAAAGCGCGCCGGGCAACGCGAAACAGGATATCTATCAGGGTCTGCACCACCAGTTTGTCGCATCTGCACTGGTCACCCGAGACTGCCACGCCAAAATTCCGGGCAGCCAGGTCGGGTGCATGCTGACGAAACTGACGACCTATCCGCACAGCTGCCGTCCGGAAGACGTTGAAGCCACGCTGAAGAAAAACCTGGAAAACTATTTTTATGCCGACGTGCAGGTATTTGGCGACTATCCGCCGCTGATCCTGCGCGATCTGGAACGACGAAATATCCATATTGAAATGCACCCTGACGATCGGCGTATTTTAAAGGCGCATACCGTCGATTTCGTCTCCTTCAGCTATTACATGTCGATGACCGAATCCACTCAGCCTGACGCCGAACGCATTCCCGGGAATACCGTTCTCGGTGTGAAAAACCCGTATCTGCCTGCGTCCGAATGGGGATGGCAGATTGATCCGCTCGGGTTGAAAATCTCGCTGCTGGAGCTGTATGACCGTTACCGAAAGCCGCTGTTTATCGTTGAAAACGGTCTGGGCGCGAAGGATGTAGTCGAAAACGGCAGGATCCACGATAGCTATCGCATCGACTATTTCCGCGCACACTTCACGCAAACGCTGGCCGCGATTAATGAAGGCGTGGAGGTTATAGGGTTCACCACGTGGGGCTGTATCGACATCATTAGCGCGGGCACCTCGCAGATGTCCAAACGCTACGGTTTTATCTATGTCGATCAGGACGATGAAGGCAACGGTACATTGAAACGGCTGAAAAAAGACTCCTTCTGGTGGTACCAAAAAGTGATTGCCAGCAATGGCGCAGACCTGAGCTAAGTACGATAAGGCCGGGCTGGCACCCGGCCATCGCGCGTCACAATTATGCCTGACGCAAGTTCTGTGCTGCCTTCACCATGTTCGCCAGCGCCGCACGCGTCTCCGGCCAGCCGCGGGTTTTCAGGCCGCAGTCCGGATTCACCCACAGGCGCTCAGCCGGAATGCGCTGGGCCGCTTTTTTCAGCAGGGCTTCAATCCACTCCACGCTCGGCACGTTCGGGGAGTGAATGTCGTACACGCCCGGCCCGATTTCGTTCGGGTACTCGAACTCTTCGAACGACTCCAGCAGCTCCATGTCTGAGCGCGACGTTTCAATGGTGATCACGTCGGCGTCCAGCCCGGCAATCGAATCCATGATGTCGTTAAATTCGCAGTAACACATGTGGGTGTGGATCTGGGTGTCGTCCTTCACCACCGCGGCGTTGATGCGGAACGCTTCCACACCCCACTGCAGGTAGGCATCCCAGTCGCTGCGGCGCAGCGGCAAACCTTCGCGCAGGGCCGGTTCGTCAATCTGAATAATGCCAATGCCTGCTGCTTCCAGATCCGCCACTTCATCACGCAGTGCCAGGGCAATCTGTTTGGCGATGGTTTCACGGGTCACGTCTTCACGTGGGAAGGACCAGCAAAGAATGGTCACCGGACCAGTGAGCATGCCTTTCACCGGCTTGTCCGTGAGGGACTGCGCGTATTTCGCCCACTCCACGGTGATCGCTTCCGGGCGGCTGACGTCACCGATAACCACCGGTGGCTTCACGCAGCGGGAGCCATAGCTCTGCACCCAGCCGTTCTGGGTAAACACGAAGCCATCGAGATGCTCACCGAAGTATTCCACCATGTCGTTACGCTCGGCCTCACCGTGCACCAGCACGTCCAGACCCAGACGTTCCTGCTCGATAATCGCCTGCTTGATGTGTTCGGCGATACCGGTGCGGTAGTGATTCGCATCCAGATTGCCCTTTTTGAAGTCCAGACGCAGGCCACGGATTTCGGTGGTTTGGGGGAAGGAACCGATGGTGGTGGTCGGCCACGCAGGCAGGTTGAAGCGGGCACGCTGCGCTTCAGCGCGGACTTCATACGGGCTCTGACGCTGGCTGTCCTGGGCGGTGATGGCCGCCAGACGTTTTTCCACCGCCGGGTTGTGCACGCGCGCCGAGTGACGACGCGCCTGGATCGGTGCGCTCCATTCGGCGATCGCCGCCGTGTCGCCGCTGTTCAGCGCATCGCGCAGCAGCGTCAGCTCTTCGCATTTTTGCAGGGCGAAGGCAAACCAGCTTTTCACCTCGGCATCCAGGCGAGTCTCCACGCTCAGATCGATCGGGCTGTGCAGCAGGGAGCAGGACGAAGCCACCCACAGTTCACGTTTGCCGACGATGTCCTTAATCTGGGCATATTTCCCGGTGAGATCGGCACGCCAGACGTTACGACCGTTAATCAGCCCGGCGGAGAGCAGCCAGTCCACAGGCAGGCGCTTGTGCAGCTCCGCGACATCGTCTTTACCGTGTACGAGGTCAACGTGCAGACCCTGAACCGGCAACGCGGTAATGGTGTTAAGGTTCGGCGTCACGCCTTCGAAATAGGTGGTGAGCAGCAGCTTCACCTGCCCGGTGAGCGCGTCATACGCCGGTTTGAAGGCATCGAGCCAAACCTTGGGCAGTTCGAGCACCAGCGCCGGCTCGTCGATTTGCACCCACTGAATGCCGCGTTTGCCCAGCTCAATCAGCACCTGTTTGTAGACCGGCAGAATGTCCTTCAGCAGGCTGAGGCGGTCAAACTGTTCGCCTTTTACTTTACCCAGCCACAGGTAGGTGACTGGCCCCAGCAATACGGGCTTCACCTGATGACCCAGCGCCAGAGCTTCGTCCACTTCATCCAGCAGCTGCGTCCAGGTCAGCCTGAACTGCTGACCTTTTACGAACTCCGGCACCATATAGTGATAGTTAGTGTTAAACCATTTAGTCATTTCCGCCGCTGCCGCTGGCTCACCCGTTGGCGCACGGCCACGGCCGATGCGGAACAGGGTATCGATATCTACCGATCCATCTTTGTTCTGATGACGAGCCGGCACGTTGCCAAGCAGCAGGCTGGTCGTCAGAACATGGTCGTACCAGGCGAAATCGCCCACCGGCAGCAGGTCAATGCCCGCCTGTTTTTGCTGATCCCAGTGACGGGCGCGCAGCTCGCGTCCCACCGCCAGCAGTTCTTCACGGGTGGCGTTCCCCGCCCAGTAGCTTTCTTGCGCTTTTTTCAGCTCGCGACGCAGGCCAACGCGAGGGAAACCGAGTGTGTGATTGCGAATTGTCATGGTGTGCCCCTTGTGAAATTCGTTATTTAGACGTCCAGATGTTTACACATCTATAATTGGCAGGTACTGTATATTCCTCAAGCGCAATATGTTCATGGCGAAGTGAAGGACTTTCATGATCGAGATAAAACACCTGAAAACGCTACAAGCGTTGCGGAACTGCGGCTCGCTCGCGGCTGCGGCTGCCACGCTGCACCAGACCCAGTCCGCCCTTTCTCACCAGTTCAGCGATCTGGAACAACGCCTCGGCTTCCGTCTTTTTGTGCGTAAGAGCCAGCCCCTGCGCTTTACGCCGCAAGGTGAGATACTGTTGCAGCTGGCGAATCAGGTCCTGCCGCAAATCGCCAGCGCGCTGCAGGCGTGTAACGAACCGCAGCAAACCACGCTGCGTATCGCCATTGAGTGCCACAGCTGTATTCAGTGGCTGACCCCCGCGCTTGAGAACTTCCGCCAGAAGTGGCCGCAGGTGGAGATGGATTTCAAATCCGGCGTGACGTTCGACCCGCAGCCGTCCCTGCAGCAGGGCGAGCTGGACCTGGTGATGACCTCTGACATCCTGCCGCGCAGCGGCCTGCACTATTCGCCGATGTTTGATTATGAAGTGCGCCTGGTGCTGGCACCGGATCATCCGCTGGCGGCGAAAACGCGCATCACGCCGGAAGACCTGGCGACGGAAACGCTGCTGATTTATCCGGTCCAGCGCAGTCGTCTGGATATCTGGCGCCACTTCCTGCAGCCCGCGGGCATCAGTCCGCAGCTGAAAAGCGTGGATAACACCCTGCTGTTGATTCAGATGGTGGCGGCCAGAATGGGTATCGCGGCGCTGCCGCACTGGGTGGTAGAGAGCTTTGAACGCCAGGGTCTGGTGGTGACCAAAACCCTGGGTGAAGGACTGTGGAGCCGACTGTACGCCGCCGTGCGCGATGGCGAGCAGCGTCAGCCGATTACGGAGGCGTTTATTCGCTCAGCGCGGAACCACGCGTGCGACCATCTTCCGTTTGTGCGGAGCGCGGAGCGACCCAGCGGCGATGGACCCACAGTGAAGCCAGGATCACCGCTCCCCCAATAAGGAAGCTCGGCCAGTGCGGCTGTTGCTGCCAGATGGCGAGGTTGACCAACAACCCAGCCGGGACATGCACGTTGTTCATGATCCCCAGCGTACCGGCGTCGACCTGCGTCGCGCCGTAGTTCCACATGAAGTACCCCAATCCGGAAGCCACGACGCCCAGCCAGATCAGCACGCCCCACTGCACGGCGGTGGTCGGCAGCTTGTGCGGGTTACCGAGCATAAACCACGCCGCCACTGCGACAATCGCGGCGCCCATATAAAACCAGGCGAACGCGTTATGCTGCGGCATCGGGCGGGTTTCCATCAGGCGCTTATAGCCCACCATGCCGATGGCGAAACTGATATTGGCGAGCTGGACGAACATCAGTCCGGTCCAGAAGTGATCGCTGACTTTGTCGTAGCGAATAATCGCCGCGCCAATCACCGCCAGCGCCGCGCTCAGCAGGTATCCCCAGCGCAGGCGGCGTTTACTCAGCAGATCGTATATCAGCGTGATGTAGAGCGGCGTCAGCACGGTAAAGAGCAGGAATTCCGAGACGGACAGGTAGACATAAGCCCGGAAGCTAAACAGGTACATGATGCCGAGTTGCATCGCCCCCACCAGCATATACAGCACAATCGTTTTCAGCGACTGTCCGCGCGTACGCAGAAACGGCAGGAACACCAGCGCCGCCAGCCCCACGCGCATCAGCACCGAGAAGTAGCTGTCGACCGAACCGGCAAGGTATTCGCCAATCAGACTAAAGGAGAAGGCCCACAGGATAGTGGTGATAATGAGTAGCGCCACAATGCTTGTCTCTCAGAAAGAAGGAGAGGCATTGTAGCGAACTCTTTAGTTGACATCTGAGCAATAAACAACCAAATGAAGATTATTCAAGGAACAGTTTGCGCAGGTATTTCGGTACCGCATTGTCTGCGTTGGTGCCGATCACTTCCAGCTCCGGGTGCAAATATTTCAGACGCTGGTGCGCATTCTCCATAATGCAGCCCTTGCCCGCCATCGACAGCATTTCGGCATCGTTCATGCCGTCACCAAAGGCGATACAGTCTTTCAGCTCGAAGCCCAGACGTTTCGCGACGGCTTCCAGCGCGTGGCCTTTGGAGACGCCACCCGCCATCACTTCCAGACAGGTCAGGGTTGAGAAGCTCACATTGACGCGATCGCCCCAGCGGGCGTTGATTGCCTGCTCCAGCGGGAGCAGTTCTTCGTGACTGTCGCAGGTGAAGAACACCTTACTGATCCCCTCCGGCTCCAGCAGACCCGGCTCGTACAGGGAGTAGTTAAATACCGCTTCTTTGAAGAAACGCATTTCATCCGGGCGGTGGCGGTTCATGAACCAGTCGTCGTCACGATAAACGTTGGTGACGATAGCCGGATTATTGTGCACCACGCCAAACAGATCGGCGGCAATATCGCGATCCAGGTTGTGGGTGAAGATCAGGTTGCCGTCGGTATCATGCACGCGCGCACCGTTGGAGGTGATCATGTACGATTTGATCTCAAGATTATCGCGGATCTGCCCCACGTCGACGTGGTGGCGGCCGGTGGCAAACACAAAGTTCACGCCCCGTGCCGTCAGCAGCTTTAGGGTCTCTTTCGCGTAAGGCGACAGGGTGTGGTCAGGGGAAAGCAGCGTGCCATCTAAATCAGATGCAACAACCTGGTACATAGGGATTTCAACCTCTGGTGGAAAACAATAATCAATTATGCCTGTTGAAAAATTCAACAATGGCGTTGAGCGCGACTGAGCGCATAGCGTCCTTTTCAAAAAGGATCTCATGGTACGCGCCGTTAATGACCAGCGGTTTTCCCCCTTCACAAGGGTGACCGGCGGCCGCGCGCAGTTCACAATAGCGGTCATGCATGCGGTTATCCACCACACGCTCTTCTTCCGCCTGAATCAGGAGTGTTGGTGTATCGTCATTGCCGACACCTGCCAGAACCTGCTCACCGGCAAGGATACCTTCCCGCACCCAGTGGTAGGTCGGTCCACCCACGCGCAGGCGCGGCTCATCGGCATAAAAACGCAGGTTACGACGATACCGCTGGCGACTGTGGGTCAGCACGTTCATCGCAAACGGCAGTGCCCGCCAGCGTCCCGTCCCGATGGCATAGCCTTCCCGAATGCGCTGATGGCCCTCAGCCCAGTCAAGAATATGACGTACCATCCAGTCAGGAAAACGCATGACGATGCCATACATCGGCGCGGTGAGCGCAATGGCATCGCACTGGTGAGCGTGGCGCTGTAAAAACAGCGTTGAAATCGCGCCGCCCATCGAGTGCGCCAGAATATAGCGCTTCCGCCAGGGGCCGGGCTCGACCTCCTGCTGCCAGAACGCGGCGAGATCGTCGACGTAATCGCTGAAGTTATCCACGTGGCCGCGATGCGTATCCGATAGCAGGCGGCCAGATAGCCCCTGCCCGCGGTGATCGATAATCAACACATCGAAGCCCAGATGGAACAGGTCATAGGCCAGTTCGGCGTATTTGATGTAGCTCTCGATACGCCCGGGGCAGACCACGATGACCCGGTCATTTTTCTTATCGTGAAAACGCACAAAGCGTACCGGTATATCACCGACGCCCGTAAACTCATCTTCCTCACGCTGGCGCCAGAAATCGGTCAGCGGCCCCATGGAGAAAGCAGCAAATGCGTTTTCTCGTGTTTCCCAGTCCTTTTTCTGCTGAAACATCGGGTTTCTACTCACCTAAGCCAAGGAATATCGTTTTTTCGTAACCGGTCACAAAATGACTCAACAATAGCGTATTGTGGCATAAAAACAGACGATTCGGGAGTTTCAAATGACCTTCGAGTGGTGGTTCGCTTACCTGCTGACATCTATCATCCTTAGCCTTTCACCGGGCTCGGGCGCCATTAACACCATGACCACCTCCATCAACCACGGCTATCGCGGTGCGGCAGCGTCAATTGCCGGTTTGCAAACCGGGCTGGGCATTCATATCGTGCTGGTTGGGATTGGTCTGGGCACTCTGTTCTCCCGCTCCGTGCTGGCCTTTGAGGTGCTGAAATGGGCCGGGGCGGCGTATCTGATTTGGCTCGGCATTCAGCAGTGGCGCGCAGCAGGCTCCATTAACCTGAATACGCTCGCGCAGACGCAAAACCGCGGCCATCTGTTTAAGCGCGCGGTGTTCGTCAACCTGACCAACCCGAAGAGTATCGTGTTCCTCGCCGCCCTGTTCCCGCAGTTTATCGTGCCGCACCAGCCCCAGGTGATGCAGTACGTGGTGCTGGGCGCGACCACCATTATCGTCGATATCATCGTGATGATTGGTTACGCGACGCTGGCGCAGCGGATTGCGGCTTGGATTAAAGGGCCTAAGCAGATGAAGGCCCTGAATAAAGTCTTTGGCTCGCTGTTTATGCTGGTTGGCGCGCTGCTTGCGTCAGCGCGCCATGCTTAGCGAGAAATGATGAGATGAATGCCGAAGCCGGCGAACAGCGCGCCGGCGAAGCCATCAATCCACTTAGCGATACGCTGGTAGCCGCGGCGCATCGCCGGTAAGGCGAACAGGCTGGCCACGATGGTAAACCAGGCGAAGGTTTCAACAACGATCAGCAGGAAGATGCCCCAGCGTGCGCCCGCACCGACGCTATCACCGACAAACAGCGAGAACACCGAGCCGAAATAGATAATCGCTTTTGGGTTTGCCAGATTGGTCAGCAGCCCTTTTACAAAGCTGCGGCCGCCCGTTGCCAGCTCCACCTTTGGCTCTTCCGGTTTTTTCTGCTCTTTCTTCAGCGCCCCGCGCAGCATCTGGTAGCCCATCCAGCACAGGTACAGCCCGCCGCCAACCATAATGATGTTATGCAGCCAGGCCATCTTCGCCAGGATCAGGTTCAGACCGAGCAGCGCAACGGCCGCCCAGACCATAACGCCCATGGTGATACCGAGCACGCCCATCATCGCCTCTTTGCGGGAGCGGCTGACGGCCGTTTGTGACACGAAGAAAAAGTCCGGTCCCGGGCTCATCAGCGCAACAATGTGCACTAACGCCACGGTGAGAAATAGCATCAACATAATTAACTCGCGGGGAAATAATTCAGTGAGTCATCATCCTGGCACTTTTTCGCCCGGCTGACTACTCCTCATCATCACCATCGGCGTGAGAGCGGATGAGCGCCATAAACTCTTTACCAAAGCGCTCCAGTTTGCGCGTCCCCACGCCGTTGACGCTGAGCATCTCGCTGGCGCTGAGCGGCATCTGCTCGGCCATCTCAATGAGCGTCGCGTCGTTGAACACCACGTAAGGCGGGATGTTCTCTTCGTCGGCGATGGCCTTACGCAGCTTACGCAGTTTGGCAAACAGCTTGCGGTCGTAATTGCCGCCGTAGGATTTCTGCATCACGCGTGGCTTCAGTGCGATGACGCGCGGCACGGCGAGCTTGAGCTCAACGTCACCGCGCAGCACCGGACGCGCGGCCTCCGTGAGCTGAAGCGCGGAGTGCTGGGCAATGTTCTGCGTGGCAAAGCCGAGGTGAATGAGCTGGCGAATGATGCTCACCCAGTGCTCGTGGCTCTGGTCCTTGCCAATACCGTAGACAGGCAGCTTGTCGTGGCCCATATCGCGGATACGCTGGTTGTTGGCACCGCGCAGCACTTCCACCACGTAGCCCATCCCGAAGCGTTGATTCACACGGTAAATGGTCGAGAGCGCCTTACGCGCGTCCATCAGACCATCGTACTGTTTCGGCGGATCCAGGCAGATATCGCAGTTGCCGCAAGGCTCCTGGCGCCCTTCACCAAAATAGTTGAGCAGCACCAGACGGCGGCAGGTTTGCGCTTCAGCAAACGCGCCCATCGCGTTGAGCTTGTGGCGCTCAATATCCTGCAGCTGTCCCTGCGGTTTCTCTTCCAGACAGCGGCGCAGCCACGCCATATCGGCCGGATCGTAAAACAGCATCGCTTCCGCAGGCAGCCCGTCACGCCCGGCGCGACCGGTTTCCTGATAGTAGGATTCGATGTTGCGCGGGATGTCGAAGTGCACTACAAAGCGCACGTTCGGCTTGTTAATCCCCATCCCGAACGCCACCGTCGCAACCACGATTTGCAGGTCGTCGCGCTGGAATTTCTCCTGCACGTCGGCGCGGATGTGGTTCTCTAACCCGGCGTGATACGCGGCGGCACTAAAGCCGCGGTTTTGCAGACGCGCGGCGGTGTCTTCCACCTTCGCACGGCTGTTGCAGTAAATGATGCCGGACTTGCCGCGCTGCTCCTGGACGTAGCGCAGGAGCTGATCCAGTGGCTTGAACTTTTCCATCAGCATATAGCGGATGTTAGGGCGGTCGAAGCTGCTGACCTGAATATAGGGGTCGTTCAGCCCCAGCAGGCGAACGATATCCAGCCGCGTGGTGTCATCCGCCGTGGCGGTGAGCGCCATAAACGGCAGCTCGGGGAAGCGCTGACGCAGCTGGCCGAGGGCAGCGTATTCCGGGCGGAAATCGTGTCCCCACTGGGAGATACAGTGCGCTTCATCTACCGCCAGCAGCACCGGGTTCCAGTGCGCCAGATGATCGAGGAAGTTATCCAGCATCAGGCGTTCCGGGGCGATATACAGCAGGCGGATCTGCCCGGTGCGGCACCCGGCCATCACCTCTTGCTGCTGCTCCCGGGTTTGGGTCGAGTTAAGGCAGGCCGCCGCGACGCCGTTGGCGAGCAGCTGGTCAACCTGGTCTTTCATCAGAGAAATGAGTGGGGATACCACGACCGTCAGGCCGTTAAGCACCAGCGCGGGCACCTGATAACAGAGGGACTTACCGCCGCCGGTCGGCATCACCACCAGGCAGTCACGGCCTTCCAGCACCGTTTCAATGATGGTTTCCTGGCCGGGGCGGAACTGCTGGTAGCCAAAGGTTTCATGCAAAACCTGTTTAGCCAGCGACTCCTGATTCAATACTTCCGCCTGCGCCACGTTAACCCCATATGCCTGAAATGAAACAGGCGCTATTTTCAGCGCCTGAGAGAGAAACTTCAACGTTTAACGCAAAAACATTCGAGCAGCCTAGAGAATATCGTTCAGCATCACACCCACGCCGATGCGGGTCTGGTTGAAGTTGTAATCGATAAGCGACTCGCCGTAACCGCTGTACACCTGAGTATAGATGCGGACATGCTTCGTCATTGGATAGCTTAAGCCCACTTCCGCACCACCGTAGCCGGTGTTCCAGTTGTACTGACCTTTGGCGCTGAGCACGGCATCACCTAACTGGTAGCCGACCTTGAGCTGGTAATAGCCCATATATTTGGTGATATCCGGGTTGTCATCGGTTTCGCCCACCACATACCACGGCTTCACTTCCACCATCCAGTTACCGTTCTGCGCCATCAGACGCGTATAAGCACGGTTCCAGCTGCGCGAGGTAGGGTCAGAGCGACCGTTTGAATCGTGGTTAAAGCCCACTTCGACATCACGCAGCGTCCAACCCGCAAACTCATAATCCGTTGCAAAACCGAGGAACAGCTGCGGCTCATAGTTGGTTTCACGGAACGGTGAGGACTCTCCGCTGTTAGAGAACTGCCACCAGGATTTCTGCGTGTAAGACGCCCCGAGCACCGAGTTCGGCCCCAGAATACCGCGCCAGAACGGGAATGCCAGGCTGAGCTGGAACTTCACCTCATCTTTACGCGCATTATCAGACCAGTTATAGGAGCTTATCGCCTCTTTGTTGAGATCGCTGGTCTGGGTGTAAATCACGTAGTTGGTGTCATACGGATAGAGCGTGAACGGATTGTCATGTTCCTGAAGAAGGTTCGCGATAATGCTACCGTGAACGGCAGGTTTATCATGCACCTCTTTGATCGTCGCTTCCTGCGCATATGCTGTGAAGGGCAGCGCAACCGCCGCCAGTAACCAGGCCAGATACGTCCGCATCGGTGGTGTTCTCCTGCAAAAGAGTAAAATTACCTGAATAGTTATGTGGCGGACATTCTACAGACTTCTGCGACAACTGCTGCATCCTCGTTTCTGAAAGTGGCATTCCTTGTTGCCGCGGCATAAAATCAACATTTCGTTAACAATAAGGATGTGATGCCTCATGTCAGCCATGCTTACCGCCGAAGAAGTGTTAAAACTCGTGGGCGAGATTTTTGTTTACCATATGCCGTTTAACCGCGCGCTGGGACTGGAGCTGGAGCGTTACGAGAAAGACTTTGCCCAACTGAGCTTCAACAACCAGCCGATGATGGTGGGTAACTGGGCGCAAAGTATTTTGCACGGCGGTGTGATTGCCTCCGCACTGGACGTGGCGGCAGGTCTGGTCTGCGTGGGAAGTACGCTGACCCGCCATGACACCATCAACGAAGACGAACTTCGCCAGCGTCTGGCACGCATGGGTACTATCGACTTACGCGTCGACTATCTTCGCCCGGGGCGCGGAAATCGCTTTACCTGTACCAGCAGCCTGCTGCGCGCGGGGAATAAAGTCGCCGTGGCGCGCGTTGAGTTACACAACGAAGAACAGGTGTATATCGCCAGCGCAACCGCCACTTATATGGTGGGTTGAGGCGGCAAAATCGGGTAAAATTAATTCACTTTTTTGTAACGGATTTTCCCGATGGATGCTAAACAGACGCGGCAGGGCGTTTTACTCGCCCTTGCCGCTTATTTTATTTGGGGTATCGCCCCGGCGTATTTCAAGCTTATCGCCTACGTTCCGGCTGACGAGATCCTGACTCATCGCGTTATCTGGTCATTCTTCTTTATGATCGCGCTGATGAGCCTCAGCCGTCAGTGGTCGGGCGTCAAAACGCTGTTTAAAACCCCTAAAAAGGTCTTCCTGCTGGCGCTCTCAGCGGTGCTGATTGGCGGTAACTGGCTGCTGTTTATCTGGGCAGTGAATAACCATCACATGCTCGAAGCGAGCCTGGGGTACTTCATTAACCCGCTGGTAAACATCGTGCTGGGGATGATTTTCCTCGGCGAACGCTTCCGCCGGATGCAGTGGTTAGCGGTCCTTCTGGCCTTCTGCGGCGTACTGGTGCAGCTGTGGACCTTCGGCTCGCTGCCGATTATTGCCCTCGGCCTGGCGTTCAGCTTTGCCTTCTACGGCCTGGTGCGTAAGAAGATTGCGGTGGAAGCGCAGACGGGGATGCTGTTTGAAACCCTGTGGCTGCTGCCGGTGGCGGCGATTTATCTCTTCGGCATCGCCGACAGCGCCACCAGCCATATGGGCAGCAACCCGTGGTCGCTGAACCTGATGCTGATGGCGGCGGGCGTGGTGACCACCATTCCTCTGCTGTGCTTCACCGGTGCCGCGACGCGTCTGCGTCTCTCCACGCTGGGCTTCTTCCAGTACATTGGCCCGACGCTGATGTTCCTGCTGGCAGTGGTGTTTTACGGAGAGGTACCGGGGGCGGATAAGATGGTGACGTTCGCCTTTATCTGGGTGGCGCTGGCGATCTTTGTTGCGGATGCGATTTATACCCAACGCAGGGTGCGCAAAGGGCTGTGATGTTGCCCTCACCCTAACCCTCTCCCACAGGGAGAGGGAATTCGATCGTAGGGCGGGTAAGCGCAGCGCCACCCGCCAGATTTTTACAGCCAGTTCCGGCGTTTGAAATAGAGATACGGCGCCAGCCCCGCGAGGATCATAAAGATAATCGCCCCTGGGTAACCAAAGCTCCACTTCAGCTCCGGCATAAACTCGAAGTTCATCCCGTAGCTGGATGCCACCAGCGTCGGCGGCAGGAACACCACGGAAACCACCGAGAAGATCTTGATGATGCGGTTCTGCTCGATGTTGATAAAGCCCATCGCCGCCTGCATCAGGAAGTTGACCTTCTGGAACAGGGATTCGTTGTGCGGCAGCAGGGATTCGATATCTCGTAAGATCTCACGCGCCTGCTCCAGCTGACCGCCCGGCAGACGCGCCTTGCGCACCAGGAAGTTCAGCGCGCGCTGGGTATCCATCAGACACAAACGCACCTTCCAGCCGATATCTTCCAGCTCCGCCAGCGTGGAGAGCGCTTCGTCGTACTCATCGCCCTGATGGCCTTCCATGATCACGCGGCTCAGCTTTTCCAGATCGCTGTAGATGTTTTCAATTTCGTCCGCCAGCTGTTCAATTTTGGTCTCGAACAGATCGAGCAGCAGCTCGTACGCGTTGCCGTCCACCATCGCCTGGCTGCGGGCGCGCATGCGGTAGAGACGGAATGCCGGCAGCTCACGTTCGCGCAGGGTAAACAAACGGCCGTCGCGTATGGTAAACGCCACGGTGGAGTTACCCGCGTGGTCTTCCGCATCTTCAAAGAAGAAGAAGGAGTGAATGTGCAGACCGTCTTCGTCTTCAAAAAAACGGGCGGATGCTTCGATGTCTTCCAGTTCCGGGCGGGTTGCCAGGCTTTGCCCCAGCTCAGATTGTACGCGAAGGCGCTCATCGTCGTCCGGCTCGACCAGATCCACCCATACGGCATCAATGAGGGGCTGTGACTCTTCGGCTTCAAGCCGAGTCAGTCGGTTATTTTCGAGTTGAAATGCGCTCAACATGACCGGGACTCCCAATGCAAAAAATATCGGACAGTTCGGTGGGCACACAGAAACAAATTGGGTTTCAGACCATTAAACAGCCTGACTCAGCGCGACGGGAATAGAGCAGTCGCTGACAACCACTAAGGCCATCAGCAAGAGGAGATAGCCTTAGGAGTTGTTCCTGGATGACAGGGAATTGAGCCAGTATCTACTGGGTGTGTCCAAGGCGAATGTCCTCTTAGCGTAATCGTGCGCGCATGTTACGCCAGCTATAACTGTGGCGTCAACACGCAACGGAACGCTGAAGGGCATTAATTGACCTTCACTGTATAAGGCTAGCAGATTATTGCAAAATAATGATATTTTTCTGAATGTTAGACTGTTTCCAGCTTCGCATAGGCCGCCACCAGCCATTTGATCCCCTGCCCCTGGAACGCCACCTGCAGGCGGCTATGCTCGCCGCTGCCTTCCAGATTCACAATGGTACCTTCGCCAAACTTCGAATGGCGCACGCGCTGGCCCAGCTTGAAGCCGGTGTCGGTTTCCGCAATCGGCGAGCCCATGCGCTGATGGCTGACCGGACGGCTGATGCTCGCCCGCAGACGCACCTCCTCCACGCACTCCTCCGGCAGTTCGCCGATAAAGCGCGACGGACGGTGGTAGACCTCTTTACCGTACAGACGGCGGGTTTCGGCGTAGGTTAGCGTCAGCTTTTGCATCGCGCGCGTCACGCCCACGTAGGCCAGACGACGCTCCTCTTCCAGACGGCCGCCTTCATCCAGCGACATCTGGCTCGGGAACATCCCCTCTTCCATGCCAACGATGAACACCTGCGGGAACTCCAGACCTTTGGCGGAGTGCAGGGTCATCAGCTGAACCGCATCCTGCCAGGTGTCCGCCTGCCCTTCGCCCGCTTCCAGCGCGGCGTGGGAGAGGAACGCCTGCAGTGGCATCAGGTCTTCGTCTTCTTCGTTGTAGCTGAACTGGCGCGTCGCCGTGACCAGTTCCTCTAAGTTCTCAATACGAGTCTGGCCCTTCTCGCCTTTTTCCTGCTCGTACATGGTGCGCAGGCCGGAGTCTTTAATCACCCGGTCGGTCTGCACGTGCAGCGGCATGTCGGCGGTTTCCTGCGCCAGGGCGTCAATCAGCTCAAGGAAGCGCTGTAATGCGCTGGCGGCACGTCCGGCGAGGGCCTTTTCCTGCAGCAGCTCGCGGCACGCCTGCCACAGCGTCAGCTGGCGATCGCGCGAGGCCTGACGCACCACGTCCAGCGTGCGGTCGCCAATCCCGCGGGTCGGCGTGTTGACCACGCGCTCAAACGCCGCGTCGTCGTTACGGTTGGCAATCAGACGCAGATACGAGAGCGCATCTTTAATTTCCTGACGTTCGAAGAAGCGCATACCGCCGTAAATGCGGTACGGCATCCCCACCTGCAGCAGCGCCTCTTCCAGCACGCGCGACTGGGCGTTGCTGCGATAGAGAATGGCACACTGCTCCAGCGCGCCGCCGTTGTCCTGCCAGGTTTTGATGCGGTTGACCACGAAGCGCGCTTCGTCGAGTTCGTTAAACGCGCAGTAAATCGAAATCGGTTCACCGTCGACGCCGTCGGTCCACAGCTTTTTACCCAGACGCCCGTTGTTGTTCTCAATCAGGGCGTTGGCCGCGCTCAGAATGTTGCTGGTTGAGCGGTAGTTCTGCTCCAGACGGATAGTTTCCGCGCCGGGGAAATCGTTGAGGAAGCGCTGGATGTTCTCCACCTGCGCCCCGCGCCAGCCGTAGATCGACTGGTCATCATCGCCCACGATCATTACCTTGCCGGTATCACCGGCCAGCAGGCGGATCCACGCGTACTGGATGTTGTTGGTATCCTGGAATTCGTCCACCAGGATATTGGTGAAGCGTTCACGGTAGTGCTGCAGGATGTGCGGCTTGTTGAGCCACAGCTCGTGGGCGCGCAGCAGCAGCTCGGCAAAATCCACCAGGCCGGCGCGATCGCACGCTTCCTGATAGGCCTTGTAGACGTTCTGCCAGGTCTGCTCGACCGGGTTGCCGAAGCTCTGAATGTGGTGCGGGCGCAGCCCCTCGTCTTTCTGACCGTTGATGTACCACATCGCCTGACGCGGCGGCCACTGCTTCTCGTCGAGGTTCATCGCCTTGATCAGGCGCTTCAGCAGACGGAGCTGGTCTTCGCTGTCGAGGATCTGGAAATCCTGCGGCAGGTTGGCGTCCATGTGGTGCGCACGCAGCAGGCGGTGCGCCAGACCGTGGAAGGTGCCAACCCACATGCCACCCTGGCTGGTGCCCATCAGCTGGGCGATACGGTGGCGCATCTCCGCCGCCGCCTTGTTGGTGAACGTGACCGCCATGATGGAGTACGGTGAGCAGTTTTCCACGCTCTGCAGCCAGGCGATACGGTGAACCAGCACGCGCGTCTTACCACTGCCCGCTCCAGCCAGCACCAGCAGGTTGGTGCGCGAGGCGGCAACCGCGTCACGCTGTTTGTCATTAAGGCTGTCGAGCAGGTAAGAAACGTCCATTGGCACCGTCACGTCATGTCGGGCAGGCGAATAGCATTCGCCAAAACCCTGTTAATTTATACAGAACAATTGATGATTATATCAGCGTCGTGAGGGATGCCAACCGCGAAATTTCCACGTGCGGCAGAAGACGGCTATCGGAGGCATTCATCAGGTCAGCGTTTTCCGGCTTGATCCAGCAGGCCTGCATGCCGCAGCGAATAGCCCCGGCCACGTCCGTGGTCAGGTCATCCCCCACGTGCAGGATCTCACCCAGCGGCAGGTTAAGCTTATCTGCCGCCAGATGGTACATGTCACTGAACGGCTTCGCGCGCCCGTGAGGACCCGCACGCAGCACGAATTCAAAGTAATCACTCAGGCCAAACAGCTCGGGCTGGGCATTGCCGTTGGTGATGGCCACCAGCGGCCACTTTTCGGCAAGCTTCGCCAGCGTGTCGTGGGTTTCCTGCGGCACGTCGATACGGCTGCGCCATTTGGCGAAGTTTTCCATGGCCGCTTCGGCACCGATGGCCGCGTCCTGCACGCTCAGACCCACGTTGAGCATCGCCTGCTCTACCGCACGACGACGCCATTCGGTCACGTCGTGGTAAATATCCGGCTCGGTCTCCCGCAGGGACTGGCGCAGCTTCTGGAAATCCTTGCTCTGTATCGCCTTCAGCGCGGGATGGTAGTTCTGCACGAATGCCAGGGATTCCTGCTCGGTACGCAGGATCACCTCGCGGTTGTCATAAAGGGTGTCATCAAGGTCAAACGTCAGAGCTGAGATCTGACCGAGTGGGCGGTAAAAACGCATTATTTCCCCCGTTTGGCGCGTGGATGCGCCGCGTCATACACCGAGGCAAGGTGTTGGAAGTCTAAGTGGGTATAGATTTGAGTGGTAGACAGATTTGCGTGCCCGAGGAGCTCCTGCACGCCGCGAAGATCGCCGCTCGACTCAAGCATATGTGTTGCAAAGGAGTGGCGCAGCTTGTGCGGATGCACGTGGCTGTTCAGCCCCTGCTTAATGCCCCACTCCGCAAAGCGCTTCTGCACGTTACGCGCCGAGATCCGCTTGCCGAGTTTCGACAGGAACAGCGCATCTTCGTCAGAGCCAAACAGCCCGCGCAGGTCAAGCCAGTGCTCAATCCAGGAGACCGCATTGCGGCCAATCGGCAGGCGGCGCTCTTTGCTGCCCTTACCCATTACCCACACTTCGCCAGATTCCAGATCGAGATGCTTGAGGTCAAGGTTGACGAGTTCAGACAGACGCAGCCCGGCACCGTACATCACCTCCAGCATTGCGCGGTCGCGTACGGCAAGCGGATCGTTGAGGTCGATATCCAGCAGGCGGTTTACGTCGTCAACGTCAATATTTTTAGGCAGATGGCGCGGCGCCTTCGGCGTGGCGATCCCTTTTGCCGGGTTGGCTTTTAAGCCACCCTGACTGACCAGCCAGTCGAAGAAACTGCGCAGCGCTGAGAGCCTGAGCGCCAGGCTCGCCGGGCTGAGATTTTTTTTACGGCTACGCACGACGAACCCGCGTACCGTCGCAGCGTCACATTGTTGCCAGCTTTTCAGGCCGATCTCGTCGGCGATCTGCATGATGGCATCAAGCTGACGCTGATAGTTAAGCAGCGTAATGGGGCTGAGCTGGCGTTCCACGCCCAGATAGCGCAGAAAGCGCGAAACGTCAGTGGCGAGCAGTCCGTCCGTCATACGCGCTCAATCCAGCGCTCCAGCAGCTCGGGCAGCATCAGGGCGATCTCCTGCAGCAGGTGGGTGGCTTGCCCTTGCTCATAGTGATGCGCGTCGCGGCTGGTAAATAAGATAACGCCCAGATCGCCATCGCGCCCCATCAGCGACATCGCCACCGAGCCAATCGCTTTGGCCTCCGGCAACACCACCAGCAGCTCAGGTCCATTAAGCGGCCCCAGATAGTGGTGCTCATGGCCCAGACGCTGAATGCGCAGCGGTTCAAACGCCTGACGGCTCAGTGCCAGATGGGTAAACCCCGACGGCGCGCCAATGCGCCAGCGGTCAGGGAACAGGCGAATCGTTGCGCCTGCTAGCCCCAGCTCCCGAGCCCAGCGGTGGAAGCGGCTGAGGAACTCGTCAAGGCTGTGGGCCGACGCCAGACGCGCCTGCAGATGCAGCAGACGATAGAACAGGCTTTCGTTGGTGCTGGCCTGCTCCATCAGCAGCGTCATGTTCTCTTCAAGCTGGTTGATATGGTTGCGCGCGCGCGCCATATGCCATTCCACCAGCGACACGGTCCCGCGAACCGGATGCGGCACGCGCATCTCTTCGACAACGCGTGCATTGCGAACAAAAAACTCAGGATTGCGCAGCAGATAATCAATAACAGCTCTGTCGTCCAGTTCCGTCACTGTTTCCTGCAGTTCTTCCCCTGGTTGTTTCATAGATGGATAAACCCGTCATAGACATGTGCCGCCGGGCCAGTCATATACAGTGGATGACCCGGTCCTTTCCAGGCGATATCAAGCCGACCGCCCGGTAATTCCACGCGAACCTCTTCTGCCAGTAACCCCTGGGAGATGCCCACGGCCACCGCCGCACAGGCACCGCTTCCGCAGGCCTGAGTCTCACCCGCGCCGCGCTCGTAAACCCGCAGGCGAATGTGCTCGCGCTTCACCACCTGCATAAAACCGATGTTCGCGCGCTCCGGGAAACGTTCGTGGCTTTCCAGCACCGGGCCGAGCGTTTCGACCGCCGCGGTTTGCACATCATCAACCTGAATCACGCAGTGTGGGTTACCCATTGAGACGACGCCGCACAATACTGTCTGCTCGGCCGCACGCATAATATAGGTCTTTTCCGCTTTGTTTGCGCGAAACGGCACGACGGAGGGCTCAAAGTTAGGCTCGCCCATGTTCACGCGCACCAGTTCATCATCGGTGACGCTGAGCACCATGCGACCATTGGCCGTGCTGACGCGAATATCACGCTTGTTGGTCAGCCCTTTCAGACGGACAAAGCGGGCAAAACAGCGCGCGCCGTTGCCGCACTGGTTAACTTCGCTGCCGTCCGCGTTAAAAATACGGTAGTGGAAATCGAGGTCGGGGTCGTACGGCGGCTCAACCACCAGCAGCTGATCGAACCCCACGCCCAGATGCCGATCCGCCAGGCGACGGATCAGTTCCGGGGAGAAAAACACATTCTGCGTTACCGCGTCGACGACCATAAAATCGTTGCCAAGGCCATGCATTTTAGAGAACTGCATCATTTGCTCCATTGCGCGGGTACAGAACGTTGTCGTCAGAGATTAACCTGAGTCGGACCGCCGTTGTCGCCACGGTCGTTAGTGTTTGGCGTGGAAGACTCAATGCCGCTGTTAACCGGTTTCGTCGGCGGCGGTGCGGTTTTATCCGCAGGTGGGAAGTACAGTGGTCCCTTCAGTCCGCAGCCAGTCAGGCTAAACAGCGTGATGAGAACGGCAAGCGTTCGGAAAGCGTTTTTCATTATAAAATTGCCCGTAAGTTCAAATCTGTTTCTATCATCGCAGGAGAAGACACAAAAGCAAGAGTTTGCCGCTTTCCTGCAACGGGAATTATTTAGGGTTATACTGCCGGCATCACGAAAAACAGGAACAAAACCATGAACGACAGTGAATTCCATCGCCTTGCCGACAACCTGTGGATGACCATCGAAGAGCGTATTGACGACTGGGACGGCGACAGCGATATCGATTGTGAAATCAACGGCGGTATTCTGACCCTGAGCTTCGAAAATGGCAGCAAAATTATTATTAACCGCCAGGAGCCGCTTCACCAGGTCTGGCTGGCCGCGAAACAGGGCGGCTATCATTTCGATCTGAAAGACGGGGAATGGGTTTGCGACCGCAGCGGCGTAACGTTCTGGGATCTGCTGGAACAGGCGTCGACCGCGCAGGCGGGTGAGGCAGTGAGTTTCAGGTAGTTTTGTCGCCCGGTGGCGGCTACGCCTTACCGGGCCTACAACGGCTCGAACCGTAGGCCGGGTAAGCGTTAGCGCCACCCGGCGAAAAGACTCAGGAGAAATACTGCTGCAACAGCGGCGCGGTGTCCTGATTGGCAGGCGCGGCAGGCGTGACGGCCTGGGTCCGGAACGGGATCACCTGCGTACGACCGTCGACGTTCACAATCTGGTAGAACTGCGGCAGGTTAAAGTTGATAAAGCTTGAGCCGTAGGTGAAACGGTCATGCGAAGAGGAGTAGAAGCGGCTAACGTCGCGCACCAGCTCCTCTTTACTGCCTTCACAATGGTGATACACCTCGGCGCGGTTGGTCTCATCCAGAATGTAGATGTTGAACCCGGCATCGTCGCCCGACTCTTCAAAGAAGAACTGAATAATCCCTTCGCTGGCAAAGCCGTCCACCACCTGCGGCAGCTTAACGTGGTTGGTTTCCACCTGCACCGACAAGCCGTGCAGCTTGTTGTGCGAAATCGCGCCGTAGAATTCGATGGCGTTTTCCAGCTTCTGTACCGACACGTTCAGGCGCTCGAAGAAAAGGCCCCAGGTCTGACCGGAGACGCGCAGCGCTTTAAAGCGCCCGGTTTCCTGACGGGTACTGGAGAGACGCAGTTCGATACACTCAGAGACTAGCTGCTGCACGCGGGTACGAATCAACCCACGCAGGTGCTGGCTGTAGCAGAACACTTCCACGCTGTCCGGCGGCGCGGCATCCTGATGCATCTTGCCGAGAATGGTTTTCAGCGCTTCGATCATCGCCTGCTCGCCGTTGAAGTGCAGGGTACGCACTTCGTTCCACGAGTTGCGGTAGAGCAGGTCCACGCTGCCGACCAGACAGTTTTGCTGCTCGCCAAAGCTAAAGACGTCCAGCTTGCGGAAGTCAAAATGGACCACCTGATTGCGGAAGGCCGCCGTCGGGTCATATTCCAGGTTGACGATGATCGCCAGATGGCGAATCTCGCACGGGCTGTAGAGCGCTTTCGGCGTTGGGGCAGGCAGACGCAGCGGGAAGTGGTGCGACACATCCGCGACCATCTCCTGCAGCTTAGCGAGATCGACCACCTCGTTGCCTTTGATAAACAGGCGCGTACGCGAGGTCAGCAGGCCGTTAAACCAGGCCCAGGCCACCAGCTTGTTCAGATAGCGGTTATATTCCAGCGGCTGATGGCTGATGATTGAATCCATGCTTGGCGCACGGTTGTACAGATACCACCCGGTGCGGTTCGCGCGGCCCGGCGGTACATAGATAAAGGTCAGGTTCGGTTCTGACAGGTCAGGCGAAATCTGCGGGTTAACCAGGGTGACTTTGCCCGGCAGCGCTTCAAACGCGGCGTACAGCTTACGGGTCAATACCCCGATGTCCTGCGGGCTGGCGGAAACGCTGAGGTTGTTACGGCGCGCAAAGCGGATCAGATTACGGTAGCTTTGCATCATCGCATCGAGCAGTTCGTTATGCGCTTCGCGCACCTGATCGATTTTCCAGTTGGCCCGGTTGTCGAGCATGGACAAACGCGCTTCGTCCCATCCCCACTCTTTCACTAACTGACTGACCACTTCACGACGCCAGCCCACGCATGCGCGCTCGCGGCTCAGCTTCTCACAGACTTTGAGATAGAAACATCGACGCACCAGGTCAAGACGCGTGGTGTCATCAATGGCTTTCAGGTATTCGGTCACGCGCTCCAGCATCATGCAGTAGGCGTCCAGCCCGAAGGAGACGATTTCCCCGTCGTGCAAACGCTGCTTGATATCTTTCGCCAGCAGGCGCGGCGTAGGGTATTCCCAGGAATAGGCTTCAAGCAGCAGCGTTTTCAGCACCGCTTTGTACGGTGAGTCGATACTCTTATAGAGCTGCCAGAGGCTTGCGCCGAAATACTCTTCTGCTGACAGGGAACTCAGGCCGCCGAGATCCAGCCATTCGTTTGGCGTCAGTACGCCCTGCGCGTAAAGCGACATGACGTAATCATCGTAATGCTCTTCTTCTTCGCACGGGACCATATTCCACAAAATACGCTTCCCGGCCAGGCGCACAGCAGTACGGTAAAATTCATCCAGCAATAAGATGTGCTGAGTCGAGCCGCAGTCCTCACCACCCAGACTGCCGCTTTCGTTATGGCGGAAACGGTTTTCATCAATCAGGAAGAAGCTCACTTCCACACCGAGCGATGCCGCCCAGCTCTCCAGCAGGCTGCATTTACGCTGCAGCAGCTGACGCTCGTCGTTATCGAGCCAGGACTGATGGCAGACCCAGATGTCCAGGTCCGAAGAACAGCTTTGCCCTACCGATGAGGTGCTCCCCATTGAATAAACGCCGGTAATCGGCAGTTCACCTTTCGGGGACTCCTGTGGCGGCATGCCGCGGTAGAGTTCCAGCTCGTTCAAATAATGCTGTTGGGTTTCATCAGGCGTGAAAAGGCAAATGCCCTGGGGAACGTTACCATCAAGGTAGCCAGGCATCAGCGGGTGGTGATAGTGCAATAATGTCGGCAGCAGACTGTATACCTGCTGGAAAGCAGGGCCCATAGCAGCAAGCGCGCGATCCACACGCAGTTGATTTATGGCATCCAGTCTCTGTTTCAGAGTCTCAATATAGAGGTACAAGACGTATCGCCTGATGTTTCCGGGTGTCGCAGCTATTCAAAACACGAGTAACAGCGGACCCGCAGTATTTCAAAAAGATAACCGTTACCCTTTTTCGCCCTTATCATTTTTGGTGGTACCGACGAAAAAATGGTCTAAAACGTGATCAATTTAACACCTTGCCGGTTGACCGTAAAGAAAGATGCACTACATACAAGTGTAGCACCGTTCTGTACGTGTAAATTCCTGAATACGGCTATGGCTGGCGAATACGCCGCCTTGTCCCTCTCGCGCTTCATCAACCGTAAAACTGCCATCCCAGAGTCAACAATGTTAGGATGGTTAGCGATTGATAATGACGGTAACAAGCATGTTAGACAATGTTTTGAGAATTGCCACACGCCAAAGCCCTCTCGCGCTCTGGCAGGCACATTATGTGAAGCAGCGCCTTGAGGCCTGCCACAGTGGATTGCGCGTCGAGCTGGTGCCGATGGTCACGCGCGGTGACGTGATCCTCGATACGCCCCTGGCGAAAGTGGGCGGCAAAGGCCTGTTTGTCAAAGAACTGGAACTGGCATTGCTTGAGAACCGCGCCGATATCGCCGTACATTCGATGAAAGACGTACCCGTCGAGTTCCCGGAAGGGTTGGGGCTGGTGACCATCTGCGAGCGCGAAGATCCGCGCGATGCGTTTGTCTCTAACCACTATGACTCCCTCGACGCGCTGCCAGAAGGTAGCGTGGTTGGCACGTCCAGTTTACGCCGTCAGTGTCAGCTGGCGGAACGTCGTCCTGACCTGATCATTCGCTCGCTGCGCGGTAACGTCGGCACGCGTCTGGGCAAGCTGGATAACGGCGATTACGATGCCATTATCCTCGCCGTTGCCGGCCTGAAGCGTCTGGGGCTGGAGTCGCGCATTCGCGTGGCGTTACCGCCAGAGCTGTCGCTGCCGGCCGTGGGCCAGGGTGCCGTCGGCATCGAGTGCCGTCTGGACGATGCGCGTACCCGCGAACTGCTCGCACCGCTGAACCATGACGATACCGCTACCCGCGTAAAAGCCGAGCGTGCGATGAATACCCGCCTCGAAGGGGGATGCCAGGTTCCAATTGGCAGCTATGCTGAATTGACGAATGGCGAACTGTGGCTGCGCGCGCTGGTGGGTGCCCCTGACGGTTCGCAGATGGTGCGCGGCGAACGTCGCGGTAAAGCGCAAGATGCCGAGCAGCTTGGCGTTTCGCTGGCCGAAGAGTTACTGGATAACGGCGCCCGCGAGATTCTGGCTGACGTTTATAATGGAGAACCCCCTGCATGAGTATTCTCGTCACCCGCCCTTCTCCCGCAGGAGAGCAATTAGTGAGCCGTCTGCGCGCACTGGGGCAGGTGGCCTGGAGTTTTCCGCTCATAGAATTCTCCCCCGGTCGCGAGCTCTCTGCGCTCGCCGACCAGATGGATACCCTTCAGGACGGCGACCTGCTGTTTGCGCTGTCGCAACATGCCGTGGAATTTGCCCACGCGCAGCTGCAACAGCAGGGTTTGACCTGGCCAACCGCCCCCCGCTATTTCGCGATTGGCCGCACAACGGCCCTGGCGCTGCATACCGTAAGCAGCGCGGACGTTCGTTACCCGTTAGATCGGGAAATCAGTGAAGTCTTGCTACAATTACCTGAATTACAAACTGTTGCCGGAAAGCGTGCGCTCATTTTGCGCGGTAATGGTGGCCGCGAACTGCTGGGCGAAACGCTGCGTGAACGTGGTGCAGACGTGACGTTCATTGAGTGCTATCAGCGCTGTGCAAAACACTACGATGGCGCGGAAGAGGCGATGCGCTGGCACGCGCGCGGCATTAATACGCTGGTGGTCACCAGCGGTGAAATGTTACAACAGCTTTGGTCGCTGATACCGCTTTGGTATCGCGAAAACTGGTTACTCCGCTGTCGGCTTCTGGTCGTCAGTGAGCGTCTGGCGAACCAGGCCCGGGAACTGGGCTGGCAGGATATTCGGATCGCTGATAACGCCGACAACGATGCGCTGCTGCGCGCATTACAATAACTCTCAAATGGGAAGCCATAATGACGGAACACGACAAATCCTCCGCCGTGGTTGAAGAGACCAGGGAGACTGTGGAGACGACGCCACAGCCAGAGACGACAGAGAAAACCGCTGAGAAGAAAAACGGCAGCAACAAAACGAGCCTCACGCTGAGCGCGATTGCCATCGCCATCGCGCTGGCAGCAGGGGTTGGCCTGTACGGTCTGGTGAAACAACAGGGCGCTAACCAGACGTCCACCAGCGATGCGCTGGTGAATCAACTCACTGCCCTGCAAAAAGAGCAGGAGACGCAGAAAACCGAGCTGGAGGCCGTGATTAAGCAGCAGGCCGCTGCGCTTGCCGAAGCGAACAGCAAACAGGAAGAGTTGACCAAACAGCTGGGTGAAGTACAGCAGAAAGTCGCTACCATTTCCGGCACCGATGCCAAAACCTGGCTGCTCTCGCAGGCTGACTTCCTGGTGAAGCTCGCCGGACGTAAGCTCTGGAGCGATCAGGACGTCACCACTGCCGCGGCGCTGCTGAAAAGCGCCGATGCGAGCCTGGCAGACATGAACGATCCAAGCCTTATCACCGCCCGTCGCGCGATCACCGAAGACATCGCCAGCCTCTCCGCCGTCTCACAGGTGGACTACGACGGCATTATCCTCAAGGTGAATCAGCTTTCAAATCAGATTGATAACCTGCAGCTGGCGGATAACAACGACGACGACTCCCCGATGGATTCCGACGGTACCGAGCTGTCCAGCTCCCTGAGCGAATGGCGCATAAACCTGCAGAAAAGCTGGCAGAACTTTATGGACAGCTTCATCACTATCCGCCGTCGCGACGAAACCGCCGTGCCGCTGCTGGCACCGAACCAGGACATCTATCTGCGCGAGAACATTCGTTCCCGTCTGCTGGTGGCGGCGCAGGCCGTACCGCGTCATCAGGAAGAGACCTACAAGCAGGCGCTGGATAACGTCTCAACGTGGGTCCGCGCCTACTACAACACCGATGATGCGACGACCACCGCCTTCCTCGAAGACATTGATAAGCTGAGCCAGCAGAACATCACCATGAACGTGCCGGATAAGCTGGCCAGCCAGCCGATTCTGGAGAAACTGATGCAAACGCGCGTGCGTAATCTGCTGGCACAGCCGGGCGTACCGGCAGAGCAGACGAGCGGAGCAGCACCTGCTCCTGCGCCTGAAAGCGCGCCGCAAGGAGAGTAATGATGCTTAAAGTCCTCTTACTCTTCATCCTGCTGATCGCCGGGATCGTGCTGGGCCCCATGCTTGCGGGGCATCAGGGTTACGTCCTGATCCAGACCGATAACTACAACATCGAAACCAGCGTAACGGGCCTGACGATCATCCTGATCCTCGGCGTTGTGGTGCTGTTTGCGATCGAGTGGATCCTGCGCCGTATTTTCCGTACCGGTGCCCATACGCGCGGCTGGTTCGTTGGCCGCAAGCGCCGCCGCGCCCGTAAGCAGACCGAGCAGGCGCTGCTTAAGCTCGCAGAGGGTGATTATCAGCAGGTTGAAAAGCTGATGTCGAAAAACGCCGACCACGCCGAACAGCCGGTGGTGAACTATCTGCTGGCGGCCGAAGCAGCGCAGCAGCGCGGTGATGAAGCACGCGCCAATCAGCACCTGGAACGGGCGGCTGAGCTGGCTCACGGCGACCCGATTCCGGTGGAAATCACGCGCGTTCGTCTGCAGCTGGCACGTAATGAGAATCACGCGGCTCGCCACGGCATCGACCGCCTGCTGGAAGTCGCACCACGTCATCCGGAAGTGCTGCGCCTTGCCGAGCAGGCCTACATCCGTACCGGCGCCTGGGGCTCACTGCTGGACATCATTCCATCGATGGCGAAGGCCGAGGTGGGCGACGATGAACATCGTGACGAGCTTCAGCGTCTGGCGTGGATTGGCCTGATGGATCAGGCGCGCGCTGACCTGGGCAGCGACGGTCTGAAAACGTGGTGGAAGAATCAGAGCCGGAAAACGCGTCAGCAGGTTCCTCTGCAGGTGGCGATGGCGGAACATCTTATTGAATGTGACGATCACGACACGGCTCAGGAGATCCTCCTCGACGGTCTGAAGCGCCAGTACGACGATCGTCTGGTGATGGTGATCCCGCGCCTGAAAACCAACAATCCTGAGCAAATCGAAAAAGTGCTGCGTCAGCAAATTAAAACCGTTGGCGATCGTCCACTGCTGTGGAGCACGCTCGGCCAGTCGTTGATGAAGCACGGCGAATGGCAGGAGGCGAGCCTCGCCTTCCGTGCAGCGCTCAAGCAGCGTCCGGACGCGTTTGACTACGCATGGCTTGCCGATACGCTGGACAAGCAGCATAAGCCGGAAGAAGCGGCCGCCATGCGCCGTGATGGGCTGTTGCTGACGCTGCAAAATAACGGTACGCAGCAGTAATTAATCAGGAGGCCAGATGGCCTCCTTTTTTTATCGCCTTTCTCCTGCTACATTCTTTACACCCGCATCCGCAAACGAACCCGCCAATGTAACGATGTCTTTTCATTAACTTTTTTTCACACACGCGCACATTCTGCAGCGTGGATTAAATCGTTTTTGAAAGGAAATCGTCATGAACTCGCTTTTATATACGCTTATTGAAGCGCTGCGCGGCCACCGCTGGCTGCGCCTGCTTGCCTGTGCTTTTATCTTTTCTTCGTTGGGGAATGGCTTAACCCAGGTTGTGGTCTTCGGCTTGCTGTTAGCGTGGTCGGCCTCGCCTGCTCTGCTAACCCTTGCTTTTCTTTTCGCTACGGTACCGGGATTTATCGGCAGTACGATCGGCGAAAAGCTGTGCTCACGCTGTTCTCCAATATCCCTGCTGATACTGACCGAAGGGTTGGGCCTGCTGGCTCTGCTCTTTCCCCTGCTTGGTGTGGGTTATCACAGCGTTGCCGCATTACTCGCCGTACAATCCACCGAGGCGCTGCTCAGCGGGATGAGCTGGCCCGCGCTGACGTTGCTCTTCAAGCGCGGCCTCAGTGAAGCAGAGCTGCCTGCTGCGACCTGTCTGGAAAATGTGATTTTTGCCTCGCAGGTATTGTTAGGGACCGGCCTGGGCGTGGTGCTGTTCCAGAAGACTTCCGTGTTTACCCTGCTGACCATTGATGCCGCCAGCTTTCTCGGGTCACTGCTCATGCTATGGCTGGCTGGACGCCGGTTTTCTGCGCCATCACTCACGCCCCCCGAGGAAGAGGAAGCCCCTGCGGCATTACGCTGGCGGACGTTGACCGTTCGGCAGAAACGCAGCCTGCTCATCCTGCCGTCGCTGGCGGCCGTCGGCTCACCGGCCATGGCGCTGCTTCCGGCGCTGGCACAGCAAATCCATCCTCAGGATGCGGCGGGCCTTGCTCTGCCGCTGCTTTTCGCAAGGAGCATGGGACAACTTTGCGGCCCCATGCTGCTAAAAAAAGAGAGCCTGACGCGCTTTGCCGCTCACACGCCGCGCATCATCGTTTGTCTCGGTATCTTTCTGACCGGTTATGGTGTGCTGCCGTTTTTGTCCGGGTGGACGGCATGTGCGCTGAGCATGATCTTTATCGCGCATCTGGCCTCGAATATTCTCTTCGCAGCGGGCACGTTTGGCGTACTCAGTAGTTTTCATCTCACGCAAACCGCTTCAGCCAGCGGGAAAGCCTGGCGCTGGCAAACGCTCAGCGCCTCTCTTTTCACCGGTATTGCAGCGATGGTGGCTGTTGGGCTTGGCTCAGTGCTGGCGCTCTATACGGTCTCGTCAGTTGCCCTGCTATTGGTCGCCCTGATCATGCGCAGGTATCGGGAATAAGGCATAAAAAAACGCCTGCTATAAAAGCAGGCGTTAAAACAGGTCTGTAAGACAACATATGTGGTGCTTCACTCAACGTTATGTCCATGGTGTCTGATGAGGCCGAAGCGACATCTGTCAGTGGACGATAAGCACCGTAAATGGCTCTGCGTCATTCCTGAGTTTATGAGGCACTAAGGCGAACATAAGAGATGGAATGAGCATCTACACGCATATTATTGCACGTAACGTGCCAACATGACACCCAGAACTTTTACATGACGCAACATTTTAAGATAAAAGGAAATTATGCTGTTAAGTAACGTCTTAAGCTCTACAACGTGTCGGGAAAAGGCAGGAAGATGTCGCCAGGAGGAGACAGCAAAACCCATAAACAGTTATTTACCTAACTTTCAATGAGTTATATGTCGCTTGATTGCGACAATGAAAAAGGACGTTGTTGGGGAATGACGACAGGAATGAAGAATCACAGAAAACAAAAAACCCCGCCGAAGCGGGGTTCAAAATTGGTCGGCGAGAGAGGATTCGAACCTCCGACCCACTGGTCCCAAACCAGTTGCGCTACCAAGCTGCGCTACTCGCCGATGTACTGCTTTTTTGAATTTTTAGTTCAATTCATTTAAAAAGTCGTGGTGCGAGGGGGGGGACTCGAACCCCCACATCCAAAGGACACTAACACCTGAAGCTAGCGCGTCTACCAATTCCGCCACCTTCGCAATTCACAACTCTTTCAAATAATGGGGTGGCTAATGGGATTCGAACCCACGACAACTGGAATCACAATCCAGGGCTCTACCAACTGAGCTATAGCCACCACTGTATTCTTTCACGCGGTACTGACTACTTCTCAGACCACCGCAGCTCCAGCACCGGGTTAATGGTGCGCCCGACAGGATTCGAACCTGAGACCTCTGCCTCCGGAGGGCAGCGCTCTATCCAGCTGAGCTACGGGCGCTTAGCGCCGTTGCGGGGCTGGATATTACGTACCTCCGTCCCCGCTGTCTAGTGCTTTTTTGAAAAAAATGCGCGTTTGGTTATGGTTTGCACATTTTGCCGCTTATTCCTCCACTTTCTGCGTGGTGGCACGGCGGCCCAGGCCAAAAAGCTTATATGCAGCCGTCACAGCCGCCAGGAAGATCACCCCGACAAACAGCGACATGCGGGTATCTTCATTAAAGTACATCCCGATTAATACGCAAATCAGGAACGCCATCGTCAAATAGTTCGCATACGGGAACAGAATTGAGCGGAACGGATGGCTTTCAATCGCCTTTTTGTGCGCATGACGGAAGCGCAGCTGGCTGATGAGGATAACAAACCACGGCACCATGCCCGGCAGTACGCTGGCGCTGTAGACGTAAACGAACACGCGCTGCGGGTTAGGTATGATGTAATTCAGGCAAGAGCCAATCAGCAGGATCGCAATGGAGACCGCCACCCCCGCCACCGGCACCCCGGCACGTGAGACTTTACTCATCGCCGCAGGCAACTGGTTGTTCTTCGAGAGCGCATAGAGCATACGTCCGCAGCTGTACATCCCACTGTTACAGCCTGACAACGCTGCCGTCAGGACCACAAAGTTGATGATACCCGCCGCCGCCGTGATACCAATTTTGGCGAAGGTTAAAACAAACGGGCTGCCGGTCGTGCCAATTTCGTTCCACGGGAAGATGGTTACGATAACGAAGATTGCACCCACATAGAAAATCAGGATGCGCCACAGCACTTTGCCTACCGCGCTACGCAGTGTGACCTGCGGGTTTTTCGCTTCACCGGCGGTAATGCCGATCAGCTCCACGCCCTGATACGAGGCCACAACGATACACAGCGCCGTCAGGAAGCCCTTCCAGCCGCCAGCGAAGAAGCCGCCGTTTTCGGTCAGGTTGCCAAAGCCGATAGCGTGTCCACCGTTGCCAAAGCCGAAGAAAATCACGCCCAGGCCGACGACAATCATCACGATAATCGTGGTGACTTTGATCATTGCGAACCAGAACTCAATTTCACCGTAAAGGCGCACGGCGGCCAGGTTTGCCAGCGCCACCAGCCCCACGGCAATGAGCGCGGGTATCCACTGGACCATGTCCGGGAACCAGAACTGGACGTAGACCCCTATCGCGGTGATCTCTGAGATGCCCACCGCCATCCACATAAACCAGTATGACCAGGCCGTCAGGTAGCCAAAGAACGGGCTCATATAACGATGCGCGTAAACGGCGAACGAGCCGGTTACCGGCTCCAGGAAGAGCATTTCGCCCATGGAACGCATAATGAAGAAAACAAACAGCCCGGCAATAATATACGCCAGTAATACGGAAGGGCCTGCCCATTTGAGCGTACTTGCGGAGCCCATAAACAGGCCCACGCCGATAGTGCCGCCCAGCGCTATCAGTTCAATATGACGAGCTTCCAGTCCACGCTGTAGCTCCGGTTTTTTCTCTGCCATAGATCCTCAATTGTGTTTGCTGTTTCCCGGCTTAAGACCGGGTATTGTTTTTTAGGGGTACTAAAATACGGAGCGAATGGTTTCTTAAAATCGGCCAAATGGCAAACGATGCATTAAAAAAATGAATGCATTGCACAGATTGTCAGCAGTTTTGCAGGCGAGTTGCAGCGCGAATAGCATATCGCGCTACATTTTGATTACATTTTCCCGGTGTAATGCCAGGCGAGGTAGCGAAGCAGACGGATCTGTCGTTTAATGCGCGTCGGTTGCGATAGCAGGCGGTACAGCCACTCCAGTCCCAGATTTTGCCAGACCCTGGGCGCACGCTTAACGTGGCCGGTAAAGACGTCGTACGTACCGCCAACGCCCATGTAGAGGGCATCCGGACAGACCAGACGGCAGTCACGCATCAGGATCTCCTGGCGCGGGGACCCCATCGCCACGGTGACAATTTTCGCCCCGCTGTCACGAACGCGCTCAAACACTGCCAGCCGATCTTCCGGTTTGAAGTAACCATCCTGGCTGCCGACGATATTAACATTCCATTGACGACGCAGTTTCTCCTCCGTCTGGGCCAGTATCTCCGGCTTACCGCCAATCAGGAACACGGGCGTGTCCTGCGCACCTGCGCGGGCCATAAGCTGCTCCCAGAGATCGGCCCCCGACACGCGGGAAACATTAGCGTCAGGATACTTTTTACGGATAGAGCGGACCACGCTGATCCCATCAGCGTATTTAAATTCAGCCGCTTCAATCAGGCTTTTGACTTCCGCATTATCCTCAACCGCCAGCATTTTTTCCGCGTTGATGGCCACCAGCGTACCGGATTTCATCTGGCCGTCGGCGAACAGAAAGTCCAGCGCGTGCTGCATGTCGCGCCAGCCAATAAGCTGCAGGCCACGTAGCGCATAGCGCGGTGCAGAAATTTTATCAGTCATTACTATCCTTACTTAGACTTGCGACAGCGTTGTGCTGCCCTGCCGCTCGCGCTTGTGCACAAGCCCTGCGCTGTCAAACAGCCAGTACAGCAGTTTGGCCAGTAACAGGCAGACGCCGAAAACGACCATGAAGAACACCACGCGCGACACGAATGAATCCAACCCTTCGCGCGCCAGAACGATCATATTGAAAATGGCACCAAAGCAGAAACTGTGCAAAATGGCGGCTTTATAGCGGTTGGTCTCTTCGTTGCCCCGCACGTAAAGCCAGTCAAACCACTTGATAATCAGCCCCACGGCAACCGCCCCGGGCAGAATGAACCACGCCCCGCCCATCACCACCAGGGAACCAATCAGCGTTGGCGAGATTGCCAGACCGGAATGGTTGTTCAGCACTTCCCAGGTAAAATAGTTCGCGGTATTGAGCACCACACCAGGCCGGTCCGGCCATAGCCAGGAAGGGATAAAGACGTAGAAGTCGCGAACAATCGGCGCCAGCCCCTGGAAATCAATCTTGTCGTAGTTTTGCAGCAGTAATGCCAGGTTTTCCCACGGCGAGAACGTATCGCGCGTCAGGTAGAGGAACGTGTAAAACGCCTCATCTCCCGCCACGTTCATCCCGTAGCGCTTCAGTGCCAGCCAGAACATCCCCACTATGCCAAACACCCCTGCCGCAACCAGCATCCACAGCGAGATCCAGCCGCGAATGATGCCGATAAACAGGAAGATCGCGAAGGCGATAATAATGTTCGCGCGCGTACCGCCCACAATCATGTAGGTCAGGATGCCAAACGCGACGGTGCTGACCAGGAAGAACAGCCACGCTTTGCTGTCCTGACGCAGGAAAAAGATCACCAGCATCGCCGGAATGAAGAAGTAGAAGAAACGCTTAAGCGCCACGCCCGAGACTTCGGCCGAAAAAATCTGGCTATAGGAGTGGAGCTTAAACAGCAGGAAGCCGTTATGCATGAAGAAGATACCGACGCTGACCAGGGCGATGGTCATCAGCATCACCCACGTCAGGTGGGTCTCCACCCGATTCATGGTAAAAAGCGCCCGACGCGGGGCTGTAGCCTGCGCTGAACGCAAACGCGTTTTATAGGTAACGTAGTAGACCGCATAGAAACAGGTCGCCGCCAGAAGCGCCTGGAGCAGGATTTCCGGCGGCGCGACGCTCACGTCAAAACGGAAAACCAGAATGCTGGTGAGCGGGAAGCCGAAAAAGAAGGTCAGCAGAAACAGTAACGAGAAGAAAACGTTAAAGTTGAAGCGCACCCGGCGGAATTCAAACCAGGTAAGCGTGGCGATAAACAGGGTGCTCAGAAGCCAGACAACCAGTAAGCCGCTGAATTGCAACTGACTCATGCTTTGTCTCCTGACGCGATACGCAGCGCGCGGTGCCACGGCGTGAGGTAATTCGGGCTGAAAAAATCGATGCTATTTTTATCCACCAGCGTGAGCTGGCGCTGAGCTTCACGTACCACCTCGACATTTAGCGCATCTGAGGTAAACAGCACCGGAATATGCTGCTCGGCCATGTCCTGCCAGAACGGGTTGTCGCGGTTGAGCACGCACGGTACCCCCGCCTGAATCAGCAGACACAGCGTGCCGATTCCCTGCTGTCGGGCAAAGATGAAATAGCCAAGATCGCACTTTCTCAGCAGCGCAAGATATTCATCAAATTCCAGCTTATCGCTAAGGATGTGCAGATTTTCTGCGCTAAACAGCGCAAGTCCCTGTTGGCGAACCTCATCAATATAGGCGTCGTTGTTGGCGGGATAGCCCATCGGCACCACCACGTTCACCGTGTCGCCGAACTGCTGATGCACCGCCCTGAGCGCCGAAACGTGTTCGTTACTGCGATCGCCGGAATTCCCCACCAGGATCGTTAGCTTGCCTTCACGCACCGTGTCATTCGCCATGGTGTTCAGCGCCGGATCCATGCGGGTGGGAAAATAGAGGAGTTCGCCGCGCACGCTCGGGTGCTGTTTAGCAAAATAGTTGAGATCGCCACGGGTGGCAAACACACAGCCTACGCGCCCCTGCGCCATGCGGCGTAAGGGATAGAAAAGACGGAATTTCCAGCCGCGGGAGACTTCGTAGAGATCGGCTCCCCAGATATGCCAGCTGCACTGGGAGGGTTTAATCCCTCCGCTGAGAAGCGCCAGCCACAGGCCGGTATTAAACTGCCCGTGGAAAAAGAAACGTTGCTTACGATCCGCTTTGGCTTTGGCAACAACCGCCTTCGCCAGTGAGGCCTTATCCGGCCAGAAGCGAATAGCGAGCGCCGGAAATGCTGCGCTCAGGCCCTTATCCTGACCTGCAACCATAAACTCACGCGCATCGGGATTACCCGATGCCAGCTCGTCGTTGAAGAACCGCAAAACGGTCTGGTTATGGTGTGGGATATCCGATCCCAGGATGTGAATCAGTGCAGTCATGCGCGTTTACGCCACAATAAAAATACGCCGCAACAGGCAGCGAAATAAACGATATAGGTTGCCATGTAGGCCTGAGCCGCCCCCAGCGCACCGTATGCGGGTATCAGCCAGTGCGAGAACGAGGTCAGCAATGCAAACTGGCTAATTTCCGCCAGGATATACAGCCGCAGGGACGCCTTTGCAATCACCAGATAGCCGAAAACGTAAGCACCCACTTTCAGCACATCGCCCACCAGCTGCCAGGCAAACAGATCGCGCATGGCGGTGAACTTCGCCGAGAACAGCAGCCAGATGGCAACATCGCGCAATAACCAGACGGTAAAGCTGGCAACTGCAACCGCCGGCAATACAAAGCGCAGCGATCGGAAAATCTCACGGGTAATATCCTGCCTGGATGTCAGACGCGATAATGTTGGCAGCAAATAAACGCTAAAGGAAGCCGTAATAAACTGGAGGTAGGCGTCGGAAATGCTGCTTACGCCCTGCCAGATCCCCACTTCATCCCAGCTATAATGCGCCGCCAGCAGGTTTCGCATCATCACGTAGGCCACCGGCAGCGTGACGGAGGTAATGAGCGCCATCAGGGTAAATTTACCCAACTGACTGGCAAGCACTTTATCCCATTGCGGTTTCAGGTAGCTCAGCGGGATGACGCCCCGACGCATCAGCATAAGCGCCGCAGGCACAACAACCAGAGCCGGGACCAGCGCCAGTCCGAGCAGTGCGCCTTCATAGCCTCCCAGGCGATAGCAGAAGTAGTAGGCAATCACGCCGATGACGCTGCCCAGAATTAAGGCAAGCGCGTTCCCGGCAGCATCACGAAACCCTTTCATCAGCGCCAGCAGCAGGTTAGCCCAGGCAATGCCCATCTGAACCAACGCCACCAGACGCACCAGCCCCTGGTAATGGGTGTGTCCGAACAAGCCCTGGCTGATAGGGGCCGCTGCCAGCAGAAAGATAATCGCCATCAGGGTCGAAAAACCCGTGACCATCGCCGAAGAGGTGCCCACGACTCTGCGAAGCTGAGCCGCATCATCATGGTACTGCGCAACGTATTTGGTCACGCCGTTAAAAATACCGGCACCGGCCAGCACCCCAAGGACGGTGACAAGCTGGCGGAAATTACCCGCTAGTCCCACACCAGAGGGGCCAAATGAGACCGCCAGCAGCTTGACGACCAGCAGCCCGGCACCAATTTTTACAAGCGTGGACGCGGCGGTCCACACCGATGCTTTTGCCAGAGACATATCAGCCGAAATAACTCAGGAGGGTATTAATCACCGTACGCTGGTTAACTGGCGCGAGGTTGTAGAATAGTGGCAGACGAAGCAAACGCTCACTTTCTTTGGTGGTGTAACGGTCTTCACCCGCGAACACCCCAAACGTTTCACCCGCCGGGCTGGAGTGCAGCGGGATATAGTGGAATACCGCCATAATTTCGGCTTCTTTCAGCCAGGCAATGAGCTGGCTGCGGTCGTCGTTATCGCGTAGCTTGATGTAGAACATATGCGCGTTGTGGACGCAATCAGCCGGAATGGTTGGCAGCTCAATACGCCCGGCTTTGGCCAGAGGCTCAAGGGCATCGTAATAGGTTTGCCACAGGGAGAGACGCTGCAGGTTGATACGTTCCGCCGCTTCCAGCTGCGCCCACAGGTACGCCGCCTGCAGATCCGCCATCAGATAGCTTGAACCAATATCGCGCCAGGTGTATTTGTCCACCTGGCCGCGGAAGAACTGGCTGCGGTTGGTGCCTTTTTCGCGGATCACTTCCGCACGCTCCACGAGCGCCCGGTCGTTAATCAGCGTCGCGCCACCTTCTCCGCCTGCCGTGTAGTTTTTGGTTTCGTGGAAGCTAAAGCAGCCGATGTGGCCGATCGTACCCAGCGCGCGTCCCTTGTAGGTAGACATCACGCCCTGCGCGGCATCTTCCACCACAAACAGATTATGTTTTTTGGCGATGGCCATGATGGTGTCCATTTCACAGGCCACGCCCGCGTAGTGAACCGGCACGATCGCGCGTGTTTTATCGGTAATCGCCGCTTCAATCAGCGTCTCATCAATGTTCATGGTATCCGGTCGGATATCCACAAAAACGATTTTCGCCCCGCGCAGAACAAACGCGTTCGCGGTGGAAACGAAGGTATAGCTCGGCATGATCACTTCATCACCGGGCTGGATATCCAGCAGCAGTGCTGCCATTTCCAGCGATGCCGTACAGGACGGGGTCAGCAGCACTTTGGCGCTGCGAAAACGCTGTTCCATCCACTGCTGACAGCGACGGGTAAAACCACCGTCACCGCAGAGTTTGCCGCTGCCCATGGCAGACTGCATATAGTCGAGTTCAGTTCCGACGACGGGTGGTGCGTTAAATGGAATCATCTTGTCACCTGTATAACCAGTAGGCGGTGGCGTCGATGTTGGCACCACTCGCAATATAACGTTTAAGCGCGGCGGTGTTGCCCAGTTGGGTCGCGACCCGCAGCGTCACAAGCTGTTGCTCCTGCGCCCAGTGCAGCGCCGCCTGCATGAGTTTCTCACCCATGCCGCGCCCGGCTAATAAGCCGATACGCGCCTCGCGCTCGTTGAGCTTACGCAGCGAGACGAACCCCTGGATTTGACCGTCCCCTGCACGGAAAACCAGGCAGACGTGGTCAAAGGTGCCTTTGACGGCATTCTCTATCCACTGGGCATAGAAACGCCCGCTATCGTCAGGTGCATACCAGGGCGCACGAAAGCGGCTCTGCGCAAACGCCCGGGCCGCCATCCGACGCAGCACGGGGATATCCTGTTCCGTTGCAATTTCCGCGCCGGACGCATCGTGCCGGGTGAGGGTAATGGAAAGATCGACCTCACCTTCAACCAGCTGAAAGCCGTGCTGCTGGAGCGCGTCAAGCAGATCGACGCGCTCCGCCGGGATCTTCGCCTGCACCCGTTGCCAGGCGATAAAATTCGATTCAGCCAGTACCGGCGCGTCATCGCGCAGACGCACGATGGCCGACGGCAGGCCGAAAAAGGCACTCTCCCACTGCAGGGGCTCGAGTACCCCATTCAGGCTATTCAACGCCAGACACCTTTGGTATCCACAATATACTGCTGACGAACGGCATCGCCGGACGTCGCTTTAAACTCTTTATGATCTACCAGCAGCACCAGCACGTCCGCCGCCACCAGCGCGTCATCCAGCGCCGTCAGCGTGCAGTGCCCCGCCAGTTTTGCCGGTAATTCATGGATATTCGGCTCAACCACCAGCGTTTCGCCCTTGTGCCATTCGGCAATCATCTCGGCAATTTCCATCGCCGGGCTTTCACGCAGATCGTCAATATTGGGTTTAAATGCCAGACCAAAGCAGGCAATTTTCAGCTCGCTGGCGCGCTTGCCGCTCTCTGCCAGACAATCCGCTACCGTCGCTTTAACCTGATTGAGCACCCAGTGAGGCTTGCTGTCGTTCACTTCACGCGCGGTGCGAATCAGGCGCGCCTGCGCCGGATTCTGCGCCACGATAAACCACGGATCGACGGCGATACAGTGTCCGCCTACTCCCGGGCCTGGCTGGAGAATGTTGACGCGCGGATGGCGATTCGCCAGGCTAATCAGCTCCCAGACGTTAATCCCCTGATCGGCGCAGATCAGCGACAGTTCATTCGCAAAAGCGATATTGACGTCGCGGAAGCTGTTTTCCGTCAGTTTACACATCTCGGCGGTGCGGGAGTTGGTCACCACACACTCACCTTCCAGGAAAATCTTGTACAGCGCGCTGGCACGTTCGGAACAGACGGGCGTCATACCGCCAATGACGCGGTCGTTTTTAATCAGTTCGACCATCACCTGGCCCGGGAGTACGCGCTCCGGGCAGTAGGCGATATTGATATCTGCCTGCTCCCCCGCCTGTTGCGGGAAACGTAAATCAGGGCGCGCGTCGGCCAGCCACTGTGCCATCTGCTCGGTAGCACCAACCGGAGAGGTCGATTCCAGGATCACCAGTGCCCCTTTCTTCAGCACAGGTGCAATGGATTTTGCCGCCGCCTCGACAAAAGCCATGTCGGGCTCGTGGTCACCTTTAAAGGGTGTTGGAACGGCAATCAGGTAGGCATCTGCTTCCACAGGGGTCGTGCTGGCACACAGGAAGCCTCCGTCCACAGCCTCTTTCACCACGCGGTCAAGTTCGGGCTCGACAATATGAATTTCGCCACGGTTAATGGTTTCCACCGCGCGTGGGTTGATATCCACACCGACAACCTGTTTTTGACGAGAGGCAAACGCCGCCGCGGTGGGCAAGCCAATGTAGCCAAGACCAATGACAGAGATGGTAGTAAAACTCATAGCGATACCTGATTGTGTTTAAGTGCCTGCAAAATACGACCACAAGCCTGCCCGTCGCCATACGGATTATGGGCCCGGCTCATCGCCTGATACGCTTCATCGTCGTGCAGCAGGCGCGTGACCTCTTCGACGATGAGCTGTGCGTTGGTGCCGACCAGACGCACCGTACCGGCTTTGACGGCTTCCGGACGTTCGGTCGTTTCACGCATCACCAGAACCGGTTTGCCAAGGGAAGGTGCTTCCTCCTGAATACCGCCGGAATCGGTGAGGATCAGCCAGGCATGGTTCATCAGCCAGACAAACGGCATGTAGTCCTGCGGTTCGATCAGCAGAACGTTTTCGACGTGGCCCAGAATACGATTGACCGGCTCGCTGACGTTAGGGTTAAGGTGTACTGGATAGACAATTTGCACATCGTCGTTCTGCGCGGCGATTTCAGCCAGCGCATGGCAGATTTGCTCAAAACCCCGGCCAAAGCTTTCGCGTCGATGACCAGTGACCAGAATGGTTTTTTTGCCGTTGTGGAGGAACGGATAGCGGGCTGCGAGCTCTTTCTGAAGATCGCTATTTGCCAGGACGCGGTCACGTACCCAAATTAACGCGTCAATGACCGTATTGCCGGTCACAACGATTTTATTATCGGCGATATTTTCACGCAGCAGGTTTTGACGAGAGTTTTCCGTTGGCGCAAAGTGGTACATCGCCAGATGGCCCGTTAACGTGCGGTTGGCCTCTTCCGGCCACGGCGAATAAAGATTGCCAGTACGCAGCCCCGCCTCAACATGTCCCACGGGAATTCGCTGGTAGAACGCGGCCAGGCTTGTCGCCACGGTAGTGGTAGTGTCGCCATGTACCAGTACCACGTCAGGCTTGAATGACTCCAGGATCGGCTTGAGATCTTGCAGTATGCGGCAGGTTATTTCCGTCAAACCTTGCCCCGGTTTCATAATATTAAGGTCGTAATCCGGGACGATGGAAAAGAGCGTTAAGACCTGGTCGAGCATCTCCCGGTGCTGGGCCGTGACGCACACTTTTGCTTCAATATCAGGATCGCTGGCCAGCGCATGAACCAGAGGCGCCATCTTAATGGCCTCCGGCCTGGTGCCAAATACGGTAAGTACTTTCACATCGATTCTCTTCGATTAGACGATGAAGGCTGCAGCCTTCATCGTAGACGGCGTTCTTAGTTTGTACGACGACGCGTTAACGCCACGCCAGTACCAACGAGTGCGCCCACAATTCCCCACATGATCATCAGGAATGCGCGGCGCGGACTGTCGCGTTTTACAGGTTCTTCAGGCGTTCGCAAATAACGATAGGTCTGAAAACGCGGATCCAGGGATGGACCGACATTAAGCGTGTTAAGCATCGCGCGATTTTGATCGTAATCGAGGTCAAAATCAGGCCCAACGGCCTTCAGGTTTTCCAGACGCGCCTGCAGCATAGGGCGACCAAGGAGGAACATCTCTGAATCAGGCAGTTCATCAGCCGGTACGTCCGTCTCAGTACGGGAAATATTGTGCTGTTCCGCAATTTTCAGCGCCTGCTCAATATTGTGTACACGACGAGCAAAAATGGCTTTAGCCACCTCTTCCTGACGTTTCACCTGCGCTTTCATCTGGATGGTACGAGCCGCCCAGGCGCCTTTAAGCTCTTCGTTAAGATGGCTTGCGGCACGCTGGCTGGCAAACGCAACATACTGACGCAACAGGTTGTTGGCATCCGGCGCAGTTTCTGCAATCAGCTTGACGCTGTCATTCACGTTACGCAGCGCATCGCCCGGCATAAACTGGATATTGTTAATCAGATCGTCCAGCAGGGCGGCATCGGCTTTGGTGTTATCAACCCGACGCTGCTTGTAGTAATCCGTCTGGGACCAGAAATCGCGGCGGGTATCCCACGAAGCCAGCTGCATCACAAACTCTTTATAGGCTTCATCCATAACGGAGGCCTGGTCTGGCGTTGCAAGACTGGCTTTGATATCCAGATTTCGCAGGAATTGCTGCTGGGAATAGTATCCCCCGAGCATGTTAACCGTTGGTTTGTCCGTGATTGCCGTGGCGCTCCACTCTTGTTTTGCAAAGAATGTATAGGCCAGCGCTAACAGTGCAAACCCCAGCGCGATCCCGGCAATCCAAAGTTTGCCTGCCCATAACACGCGAAACAAACCCCGAATATCCAGTTCATTCTCAGTTACCACTGATTTCGCTCCCGCCAACGGTTGAGTCATCATAGTCCCGGTTTTATTTAGTTAATGTTGTATTTTTGCCACTGTTACGACGCATCCTGCGTTTAAGACGTTTAATAAATCGCGCCACTTTCCATGCGCGCTTAATGCAGTAGCCGTACAGGAAAAATGCCAGCAAGAATAATGCCAACATAACCCACTCAGGAATAATATGAGAATATTCTGCAGCTACACCAATCGCGGCTAAAATAGCGGCGGCCAGCGTAATCAGTACAAACGCCTGACGAGATGTAAAACCCGCGCGCATGATGAGATGATGAATGTGCTGGCGGTCGGGAGAGAAAGGACTCATTCCTTTGCGCAGGCGGCGGTACATAATCGCCACCATATCCATTAATGGAATGGCAATAATCCACAGCGCTGTTACAGGGCTTATCGGATGGGTCTGGCCCTGCGTGGTTTCAAGCAGGATCCAGATAACCGTAAAACCAATCAGCGTACTGCCCGCGTCTCCCATAAAGACTTTATAGCGACGGCCCAGCACACCGAGGTTTAAGAGGATATAAGGCAGAATGGCGGCAATCATGGCGAAACACCACATTGCCAGACTGTACTGGCCATCAAACCATAAAATAATGCCGATAGCGGCGAACGAGACGGATGACAACCCACCGAGCAGGCCGTCAATGCCATCCACCATGTTGAAAGCATTGATTGCCGCCCAGACAGCAAAGAGTGTCAGGAAGAAGCCAAATGGGCCCAGAACTAACTCCCAGGGGCCAAACACATAGCCGAGGCTTCGCAGATACAGTCCGCCCACAACCATCATCACCACGCCAATGCCCGCCTGAACGGTGGCGCGTATTTTCACCGCGATATCGAACCGGTCATCAAGGGCCCCGACTAACACCAGAACTCCGGCGCAGGCAATGTAGAGGGCGGCATGCGGGATATAATAATCGGCAATACCAAACGTGAAGCAAATCCCTGCATAGACAGAAATCCCGCCGACTAAAGGAATAAGTCCCTGATGGCGTTTACGAAAATTAGGCTTATCCACCAACCCTATTCGTTTTGCCACCTTGCGCGCAATGAACAAAAAACAGGTTGTGAATAAAAAAATACTGATCAGTTCAGTAACGGCGGTGAATAGATTCACAATGGATTGCTCTCAACAAATGTTAGTCCCGGAAGTATAACCATGAAGCCACAGCCTCAGAAGTAATAAAGATGGCTTCTTACAACTCCCTTTGTATATTTTTCAATCAATTATTTCTTCGGTTGCACAAACGGCCCTATTGTCGCACTGACCGGTCAAAATTGGGAGTAGGTGGTACTAGCGTATAGTCCATAAAAGAAAAACGCCACGTAAAAACGTGGCGTTCGCTGGCTTTATTTGCGTTACGAGCGTTTCATCATGTCGAAGAAATCGTCGTTGGTTTTGGTCATCGCCAGCTTGTTAATGAGGAATTCCATCGCGTCAATTTCACCCATTGGATGGATGATTTTGCGCAGGATCCACATTTTCTGCAGCTCTTCCTGCGTGGTGAGCAGCTCTTCTTTACGGGTACCGGAACGGTTGTAGTCGATAGCCGGGAAGACGCGTTTTTCAGCGATCTTACGAGAGAGGTGCAGTTCCATGTTACCTGTACCTTTAAATTCTTCGTAAATCACTTCGTCCATTTTTGAACCGGTATCGATCAGCGCCGTCGCGATGATGGTCAGGCTGCCGCCTTCTTCCACGTTACGTGCGGCACCGAAGAAGCGTTTCGGACGATGCAGGGCGTTGGCATCCACACCACCGGTCAGCACTTTACCGGACGCTGGGACCACGGTGTTGTAGGCACGCGCCAGACGGGTGATGGAGTCGAGCAGGATGATCACGTCTTTTTTGTGCTCAACCAGGCGTTTCGCCTTCTCGATAACCATTTCCGCAACCTGAACGTGGCGAGAGGCTGGCTCGTCGAAAGTAGAAGCAACCACTTCACCTTTAACCAGACGCTGCATCTCGGTCACTTCTTCCGGACGTTCGTCAATCAGCAGTACCATCAGCACGCAGTCTGGGTGGTTATAGGCGATGCTCTGCGCGATGTTCTGCAGCAGCATGGTTTTACCCGCTTTCGGCGGTGCCACAATCAGACCACGCTGGCCACGACCAATTGGTGATGCCAGATCCAGAACACGCGCGGTTAAGTCTTCGGTAGAACCGTTACCACGCTCCATGCGCAGGCGAGAGTTCGCGTGCAGCGGCGTTAAGTTCTCAAAGAGGATCTTATTACGCGAGTTTTCTGGTTTGTCGAAGTTAACTTCATTGACTTTCAACAGCGCAAAGTAGCGTTCACCCTCTTTAGGAGGACGAATCTTACCTGAAATGGTGTCACCAGTGCGGAGGTTGAAACGGCGGATTTGGCTGGGGGATACGTAGATGTCGTCAGGGCCGGCGAGGTAGGAGCTGTCTGCAGAGCGGAGGAAACCAAATCCGTCTTGCAATATCTCCAGCACACCGTCGCCAAAGATATCTTCGCCACTCTTAGCGTGCTGCTTCAGGATGGCGAAAATGATGTCCTGCTTGCGCATACGAGCCTGGTTTTCCAGCCCCATATTTTCGCCGAGAGTGATCAGCTCAGAAACCGGCGTATTCTTTAATTCGGTAAGATTCATAATGGTGTGGGTTCTTAAACTCGGGGTGATTCTCGAACTTAATGTTGTGAATGGTATGGCAGGGTCATCCATGCCTGTTTAGCGGCCATCAACTCATGTCTGTTCGCTGTCTGGTCACAGGGAAAGAACGCAGAACTGAAACGACAAGACGGATTGAGTGACAAGCCCGGAATTTAGCCACTTCACGCACTGTTCATGTCAACAACGGGAAGTATCGGGTAAAACAAGATTCAAACAACAAGATATGTTTAAAACGAAGTCATAGCTAACTTAGCACGACTTCAGCCGGGCGTCCAGAGTTCCACATCATTTAGCCGGGAGCTCTGAACGCACAGCGGAGAAACCTTACGCCAGGTTAGCGTCCAGGAACTCTTTCAGTTGACCTTTGGACAGCGCGCCCACTTTGGTCGCCGCCACTTCGCCGTTTTTGAACAGCAGCAGGGTCGGAATGCCACGGATACCGTATTTTGGTGCGGTGCCCGGGTTCTGGTCGATGTTCAGCTTGGCAACGGTCAGTTTGCCCTGATATTCGTCGGCGATCTCATCCAGAATCGGGGCGATCATTTTGCAAGGACCACACCATTCAGCCCAGAAATCGACGAGGATCAGCCCGTCAGCCTTAAGTACGTCCGTGTCAAAACTGTCGTCAGTCAGGTGAATAATTTTATCGCTCATATATAACTCCACAGGAATAAGCCTGGTACGTTGGTTTTGTCTCCACCAACGACGTGTTGATGTCGCATTAACCAACTAAAGGTTGACTTTATTTCACCGGATACGCTTTCGTAAAGCAATAGTAAGCTGATATTCTACCACACTATGAGCAAAACACATTTAACAGAACAGAAGTTTTCCGACTTCGCGCTGCACCCGAAGGTGATTGAAGCCCTTGAAAATAAAGGGTTTCATAACTGCACGCCCATTCAGGCCCTCGCGCTGCCGCTGACGCTGGCCGGTCGCGATGTTGCCGGGCAGGCGCAAACCGGTACCGGCAAAACGATGGCGTTTTTAACGTCAACGTTTCATTATTTACTTTCTCACCCAGCGATTGCAGACCGCAAAGTTAACCAGCCGCGCGCGCTAATTATGGCCCCGACGCGAGAACTGGCGGTACAGATCCATGCAGACGCTGAACCCCTGGCGCAGGCTACCGGCCTTAAGCTTGGACTGGCCTATGGCGGCGACGGCTACGATAAACAGCTGAAAGTGCTGGAAAGCGGTGTGGATATCCTGATCGGTACCACCGGCCGTCTTATCGACTACGCTAAACAGAACCACATTAACCTCGGTGCCATCCAGGTTGTGGTGCTCGATGAAGCTGACCGCATGTACGATCTGGGCTTCATTAAAGACATCCGCTGGCTGTTCCGCCGTATGCCTCCGGCCAATCAGCGCCTGAATATGCTGTTCTCTGCAACCCTCTCCTACCGTGTGCGCGAACTGGCGTTCGAACAGATGAACAACGCCGAATACGTGGAAGTGGAACCGGAGCAGAAAACGGGTCACCGCATTAAAGAAGAGCTCTTCTATCCTTCCAATGAAGAGAAAATGCGTCTGCTGCAAACGCTGATCGAAGAAGAGTGGCCCGATCGCGCCATTATCTTCGCGAATACCAAACACCGTTGTGAAGACATCTGGGGCCATCTGGCTGCAGATGGTCACCGTGTTGGCCTGCTGACCGGCGACGTGGCGCAGAAAAAACGCCTGCGCATTCTTGAAGAATTTACCCGTGGCGATCTCGATATTCTGGTCGCAACCGACGTGGCGGCACGTGGTTTACACATTCCGGCCGTAACGCACGTCTTTAACTACGATCTGCCAGACGACTGCGAAGACTACGTACACCGTATCGGTCGTACCGGTCGTGCGGGCGCAAGCGGTCACTCGATTAGCCTTGCGTGTGAAGAGTATGCGCTGAATCTTCCAGCCATTGAGACTTATATCGGTCACTCTATTCCGCAGAGCAAATACAATCCGGAAGCGCTGTTAAGCGAACTGCCGCCGCCTAAGCGTCTAACCCGCCCACGCTCCGGCAATGGTCCGCGTCGTTCAGGCGGCGCACCGCGTAATCGTCGTCGTTCAGGTTAAAAAACATGCTCAGCTCCACCTCGCTTTATGCGGCAATTGATCTCGGTTCGAATAGTTTTCATATGCTAGTTGTGCGCGAGGTGGCGGGAAGCATACAAACGCTGACGCGCATTAAGCGCAAGGTCCGCCTCGCGGCGGGCCTGAGCAGCGACAATCACCTCTCGCCTGAAGCCATGGAACGTGGCTGGCAGTGTCTGCGACTCTTTGCCGAGCGTCTGCAGGATATCCCGCATGCCCAAATCACCGTGGTCGCCACTGCGACACTCCGTCTGGCGGTTAACGCCGTGGATTTTATTGCCAGAGCGCAGGAAATTCTCGGTTGTCCGGTTCAGGTTATCAGCGGTGAAGAAGAAGCTCGCCTGATTTATCAGGGTGTTGCACACACCACGGGGGGTGACGATCGTCGCCTGGTAGTGGATATCGGCGGTGCCAGTACCGAGCTTGTGACCGGCACCGGCGCGCAGGCAACGTCGCTGTTCAGCCTGTCGATGGGCTGCGTGACCTGGCTTGAGCGCTACTTTACCGATCGTAATCTCGGGAAAGAGAACTTCGACGAGGCAGAGAACGCCGCGCGCGAAGTGTTACGCCCGGTGATGGACGAGCTGCGCTATCACGGCTGGAAAGTCTGCGTGGGTGCCTCGGGTACCGTACAGGCCCTGCAGGAAATCATGATGGCGCAGGGAATGGACGAGCGGATTACGCTTGCCAAACTTCAGCAGCTGAAACAGCGCGCTATTCAGTGCGGACGCCTGGAAGAACTGGAAATTGAAGGCCTGACGCTGGAGCGCGCGCTGGTTTTCCCGAGCGGACTGGCCATTCTTATCGCTATTTTCACCGAGCTGAACATCCAGTGTATGACCCTGGCCGGCGGCGCGCTGCGCGAAGGTCTGGTCTACGGGATGCTGCATCTGTCGGTCGATCAGGATATCCGCAGCCGTACCCTGCGCAACGTGCAGCGTCGTTTTCTGGTTGATATCGATCAGGCAGGACGCGTATCGCAGCTGGCGTCACGCTTCGCCGATCAGGTCGCTAACGTCTGGGATCTTGATCCTCTGAGCCGGGATTTATTGCTAAGCGCCTGTGCGTTACATGAAGTGGGGCTGAGCATTGATTTTAAGCAGGCACCGGCTCATGCAGCGTATCTGGTGCGCAACCTGGATTTACCGGGCTATACACCTGCGCAGAAAAAATTGCTGGCAACGCTGCTGCTGAACCAGACCAATGCCGTTGATCTCTCGTCTTTGCATCAGCAAAACGCCGTACCGCCGCGCGTGGCCGAGCATCTGTGCCGCCTGCTGCGTCTGGCGATCCTGTTTGCCAGCCGCCGCCGCGATGATTTGCTGCCAGCCATTAGTCTGGTGGCGGATGACGAGAAGCTTTCGCTGACGTTACCGGAGAACTGGATTGATCGTCACCCGCTTGGGGCAGAGATGATCGAGCAGGAGTGCCAGTGGCAGAGCTATGTGCACTGGGTGCTGGAAGTGAAGTAATGCGCTGAACATTGCCGGGTGGCGGCTTCGCCTTACCCGGCCTACTCATCATTATCCTTTCTCTTTGGCTTTTGCCAGCATGGCGCGGATGTTTGCCACGTTAGCCTGCCCCTTGTGCATCCGCTCTTCTGCGGTAATCACTTTGCGCTCCTGTTCCCAGATCACGTCATCCTGCGGCAGCTCCAGCAGGAAACGGCTCGGCTCCGGGCGGACAAGTTCGCCATACTGACGGCGCTCTTTACACAGTGTGAACGTCAACTCTTTCTGCGCGCGAGTGATCCCCACGTAGGCCAGGCGGCGCTCCTCGTCGACGTTGTCTTCATCAATGCTGCTCTGATGCGGTAACAACCCCTCTTCCATACCGACCAGATAGACATACGGGAACTCCAGACCTTTTGACGCGTGCAGCGTCATCAGCTGTACCTGATCGGCCTCTTCTTCGCTCTCGCCCCGCTCCATCATGTCGCGCAGGGTAAAGCGGGTGACCACCTGCGTCAGGGTCATCGGCTCGTCGATTTCAGAGCCTTCCAGCATTTCGGTCATCCAGCTGAAGAGTTGGTTAACGTTCTTCATGCGCATCTCAGCCGCTTTCGGGCTGGCCGACGTTTCGTACAGCCAGGACTCATAGTCGATGCCGTGAATAAGATCGCGCACCGCCGCCACCGGCTCGCGCTCCGCGAGACGTTGCACTTCGCCAAGCCAGTGGGTGAATCGCGTTAATGAATCATACCCGCGTCCGGTTAACGTCTGGCTCAGCCCCATGTCGAAGCTGGCGGTAAACATACTTTTGTTGCGGGTCATCGCCCACTCGCCGAGCTTTTGCAGCGTCGCCGGGCCAATCTCGCGTTTTGGCGTATTCACGATGCGCAGAAACGCGCTGTCGTCATCCGGGTTAGTGAGCACGCGCAGATAGGCCAGCAGATCTTTGATTTCTGGTCGTGAGAAGAACGACGTGCCACCCGAGATTTTGTACGGAATGCGGTTCTGCATCAGCATCTTTTCAAAGACGCGCGACTGGTGATTGCCGCGATAGAGGATTGCGTAATCCTTATATTCGGTTTTGTTGACGAAGTGGTGGGCGATGAGTTCGCCCGTCACGCGCTCCGCTTCATGATCCTCATTGTTGGCGCTGAGCACTTTCAGCTCCGTGCCGTAGCCCAGTTCGGAGAAGAGACGCTTCTCAAACACGTGCGGGTTATTGGCAATCAGGATGTTAGCTGCTTTCAGGATACGCCCGGAGGAGCGATAGTTCTGTTCCAGCTTAATCACCTGCAGCGCCGGGAAATCTTTGCTCAGCAGCACCAGGTTTTGCGGGCGCGCGCCGCGCCAGGAGTAAATTGACTGGTCATCATCGCCGACCACGGTGAAACGCGCGCGCTGCCCCACCAGCAGCTTCACCAGCTCGTACTGGCTGGTGTTGGTGTCCTGATACTCATCCACCAGCAGGTAACGGATTTTGTTCTGCCAGCGCTCGCGCACCTCTTCATTGCGCTGCAGCAGCAGCGTCGGCAGCAGGATCAGGTCGTCGAAGTCCAGCACGTTGCACGCTTTCATATGTGCATCGTACAGACCGTAGCAGTGGGCGAAGATGCGATCCCGTTCGCCTTTGGCGATCGCCGCGGCCTGGGCCGGCGTCATCAGATCGTTTTTCCAGTTCGAGATCGTCGAGATCAGCTGCTGCAACAGCACTTTATCATCTTCGATCAGCCCCTCGGTGAGCTCTTTGAGCAGCGCCACCTGATCGGTGTCATCGAAGAGCGAGAAGTTGGACTTCATTCCCAGCGCCGCATACTCGCGTTTGATGATATCCAGCCCCAGCGTGTGGAAGGTGGAGATCATCAGGCCGCGCGCCTCTTTACGGCCCAGCGTCTGACCGACACGCTCTTTCATCTCGCGCGCCGCTTTATTGGTAAAGGTGACCGCCGCAATGTGTCGCGCCTGATACCCGCAGTTGTGGATCAGATGGGCGATTTTGTTGGTGATCACGCGGGTTTTGCCCGAACCGGCCCCTGCCAGCACCAGGCATGGTCCAGTAACGAATTCGACCGCTTGTTGTTGTCCAGGGTTTAAACGCATGGGAGTATTGCTCAATCTTCGAACGGGGTGTGGATTGTAGCAGAAAGCCGGGCGCAGATTTACCGGCTAATGATAAAGTGGAGAAATCGCGTTTAACCCGTAGAGTAGAACCATGAAAAAGACCGCAGCAGCCCTGCATATTCTGGTAAAAGAAGAGAAACTGGCCCAGGAGATCCTGGCCAGGCTGGAGCGCGGCATCAGCTTTGATCATCTGGCGAAGCGTTACTCTAAATGCCCGTCCGGACGCAATGGCGGTGATCTTGGGGAGTTTCAACAAGGTGCGATGGTCGGCCCGTTCGATCAGGCGGTCTTTAGCTGCCCGCTTCTGAAGCCCTACGGCCCGGTTAAAACCAAATTTGGCTACCATATCATTAAGGTGCTTTATCGCCGCTGACGCGTGGTATATTGCGCCCCGATTTATCTCAACCTATTCAAGGCACGATCATGGCAAAAACAGCAGCAGCACTGCATATTCTTGTTAAAGAAGAGAAACTGGCTCTGGATCTTCTGGAGCAGATCAAAAACGGCGCCGACTTCGGCAAACTGGCGAAGAAGCACTCTATCTGTCCGTCAGGCAAACGCGGCGGCGATCTGGGTGAATTCCGCCAGGGTCAGATGGTACCGGCGTTCGATAAAGTGGTCTTCTCCTGCCCGGTGCTGGAGCCAACCGGCCCGCTGCACACGCAGTTCGGCTACCACGTGATTAAAGTGCTGTATCGCAAATAAAAAAGCCGGGTGGCGGCGGCGCCTTACCCGGCCTACATCTTACGGTTTTGTAGGTCGGGTAAGCGAAGCGCCACCCGACAAGATTTTTAGCCCGCTACCGCGATACGCTTCATATCGGTCATGTAGCCACGCAGTTTGTGACCCACTTTCTCGATCTGGTGGCTGCGAATCGCTTCGTTCACGTCGCGCAGTTGCGCGTTATCCACGGCACCTTCTGCAATCGCTTTGCCCAGATCGCCCGTCTGCAGAGTGGTCATAAACTCTTTCAGCAGCGGTACGCAGGCGTAAGAGAACAGGTAGTTACCGTATTCTGCGGTATCAGAGATCACCACGTTCATTTCGTACAGACGCTTACGGGCGATGGTGTTCGCAATCAGCGGCAGCTCGTGCAGTGATTCGTAGTACGCAGACTCTTCGATGATGCCGGAATCGACCATGGTTTCGAACGCCAGCTCAACGCCTGCTTTCACCATCGCGATCATCAGGACGCCTTTATCGAAGTACTCCTGCTCGCCGATTTTACCTTCATACTGCGGCGCGGTTTCGAACGCGGTTTTACCGGTCTCTTCACGCCAGGTTAGCAGTTTCTTATCGTCGTTCGCCCAGTCTGCCATCATACCGGAAGAGAACTCGCCGGAGATGATGTCGTCCATGTGTTTCTGGAACAGCGGCGCCATGATGGTTTTCAGCTGTTCAGACAGCGCGTAAGCACGCAGTTTTGCCGGGTTGGACAGACGGTCCATCATCAGCGTAATACCGCCCTGCTTCAGCGCTTCGGTGATGGTTTCCCAGCCGAACTGAATCAGTTTTTCCGCGTAGGCCGGGTCAGTACCTTCTTCCACCAGCTTGTCGAAGCACAGCAGAGAACCGGCCTGCAGCATGCCGCACAGAATGGTCTGCTCACCCATCAGGTCAGATTTCACTTCGGCAACGAAGGACGATTCCAGCACGCCCGCACGGTGGCCGCCGGTCGCCGCTGCCCATGCTTTGGCAATCGCCATGCCTTCGCCTTTCGGATCGTTTTCCGGGTGAACTGCGATAAGCGTCGGCACGCCGAAGCCACGCTTGTACTCTTCGCGTACTTCCGTACCTGGACACTTCGGTGCCACCATCACTACGGTGATGTCTTTACGGATCTGCTCGCCCACTTCAACGATGTTGAAGCCGTGGGAGTAACCCAGCGCGGCGCCGTCTTTCATCAGCGGCTGTACGGAACGCACAACGTCTGAGTGCTGTTTGTCCGGGGTCAGGTTAACCACCAGATCCGCCTGCGGGATCAGCTCTTCGTAGGTACCCACTTTGAAGCCGTTTTCGGTCGCTTTACGCCAGGAAGCACGCTTCTCGGCAATCGCTTCTTTACGCAGGGCGTAGGAGATATCCAGACCGGAGTCACGCATGTTCAGGCCCTGGTTCAGACCCTGTGCGCCACAGCCGACGATGACCACTTTTTTACCCTGAAGGTAGCTCGCGCCATCGGCAAATTCGTCGCGCGCCATGAAGCGGCATTTGCCCAGCTGCGCCAGCTGCTGGCGCAAGTTCAGTGTATTAAAGTAGTTAGCCATGGGTGATACCTCGTGATGTTGTGTGTCTTATTGTTCGGTTCGCGTTTCAGCGAGAATGTACCCACATTACAACAGGAAATTTATTGCGGAAATTGATATATTCACAACGTCACGTTGCAATTTTTGCAATATAAAAAGAGGGAGTGGAATCAGTGGATTTACGCGATCTGAAAATGTTCCTGCACCTGGCGGAAAGCCGTCACTTTGGCCGCAGCGCGCGGGCGATGCACGTTAGCCCCTCCACGCTTTCGCGCCAGATCCAGCGCCTCGAGGAAGACCTCGGCCAGCCGCTGTTCGTGCGCGACAACCGTACCGTCACCCTCACGGAAGCGGGCGAAGAGTTGCGCATTTTTGCCCAGCAGACGCTGTTGCAGTACCAGCAGCTGCGTCACTCGATTGACCAGCAGGGGCCGTCGCTTTCCGGTGAGCTGCATATTTTCTGCTCCGTGACCGCCGCCTATAGCCATCTGCCGCCCATTCTCGACCGCTTCCGCGCGGCGCATCCGTCGGTTGAAATTAAACTCACCACCGGCGACGCCTCCGACGCAATGGAGAAAGTGGTGACGGGCGAAGCGGATCTCGCCATTGCCGGGAAGCCGGAAACCCTGCCGGGTGCGGTAGCGTTCTCAATGCTGGAGAATCTGGCAGTAGTACTGATTGCCCCCGCCCTGCCCTGCCCGGTGCGTAATCAGGTGTCGGTGGAAAAACCGGACTGGTCCACGGTGCCGTTTATCATGGCCGATCAGGGGCCTGTGCGCCGCCGCATTGAGCTGTGGTTCCGCCGTCAGAAAATCAGCAACCCGTCGATTTACGCCACGGTCAGCGGCCATGAAGCGATGGTGTCGATGGTGGCGCTGGGCTGCGGCGTGGCGCTGCTGCCGGAAGTGGTGCTGGAAAATAGCCCGGAACCGGTGCGCAATCGCGTAATGATTCTGGAGCGCAGCGACGAGAAGACGCCGTTTGAGCTTGGCGTGTGCGCACAAAAAAAGCGGCTGCATGAGCCGCTTATTGATGCGTTCTGGACGATATTGCCGAACCACTAAAGCCGGATGGCGCTGCGCTTACCCGGCCAGCCCTTAGCCCGCGAGGAAGAAGCGGAAGGCCGGGTTATGGGTTTCGTCGTGACACTCATAGCCCAGTTCGTTCAGCCGCGTTTCGAAATCCGGCTCATGCTCGCCCAGTTCAAACGCCGCCAGCACGCGCCCGTAGTCGGTGCCGTGGCTGCGGTAGTGGAACAGAGAGATGTTCCAGTGCGTGCCCAGCGTGTGCAGGAACTTGAGCAGCGCGCCCGGCGATTCCGGGAACTCGAAGCTGAACAGACGTTCCCTGAGCGGCTTCGATGGACGCCCACCGACCATGTAGCGCACGTGCAGCTTCGCCATCTCGTCGTCAGAGAGATCGACCACGCTGTAGCCGCCTTCATGCAGCAGGTTGAGGATCTCTTTGCGCTCCTCTACGCCACGGCTCAGACGCACGCCGACAAAAATACAGGCGTCTTTGGCATCGGCAAAACGGTAGTTAAATTCCGTCACAGAACGACCGCCCAGCAGCTGACAGAACTTCAGGAAGCTGCCCTTCTCTTCCGGGATGGTCACCGCCAGCAGTGCTTCACGCTGTTCGCCCAGCTCGCAGCGCTCGGAAACGTAGCGCAGGCCGTGGAAGTTCACGTTGGCACCAGACAGCACGTGCGCCAGCCGCTCGCCGCGAATGTTGTGCTGCGCGATGTATTTTTTCATCCCCGCCAGCGCCAGCGCGCCGGAAGGTTCCGCCACCGCACGCACGTCTTCGAACAGATCTTTCATTGCCGCGCAGATAGCATCGCTATCCACCGTGACGATATCGTCGAGATACTCCCGACACAGGCGGAACGTTTCGTCCCCAATGCGCTTCACCGCCACGCCCTCGGCAAACAGCCCGACGCGCGGCAGATCTACCGGATGACCCGCATCCAGCGCCGCTTTCAGGCAGGCAGAGTCTTCCGCTTCAACGGCGATGACTTTAATCTGCGGCATCAGCTGTTTGATCAGCACCGCCACGCCCGCGGCCAGGCCGCCGCCGCCGACCGGCACAAACACGCGGTCGAGATGGGCATCCTGCTGCAGCAGTTCAAGCGCCAGCGTGCCCTGCCCGGCAATCACCATCGGGTGGTCGAACGGCGGCACCCAGGTGAAACCCTGCTGCTGCGCCAGCTCGATCGCTTTGGCTTTTGCTTCGTCGAAGTTAGCCCCGTGGAGCAGCACTTCGCCGCCGAAACCTCGCACCGCATCGACTTTGATGTCGGCGGTAGCGACCGGCATCACGATCAGCGCTTTCAGCCCCAGACGGGCAGACGAGAACGCCACGCCTTGCGCATGGTTACCTGCCGAGGCGGTAATCACGCCGCGCGCTTTTTGCTCGTCGGTCAGCCCGGCCATCATCGCGTAGGCGCCGCGCAGCTTAAAGCTGTGCACCGGCTGGCGGTCTTCACGCTTCACCAGAATGACGTTGTCGAGGCGCGAAGAGAGTTTTTCCATTTTCTGCAGGGGCGTAACCTGCACGGCTTCATAGACCGGCGCGCGAAGCACCGCTCTCAGATATTCCGCCCCCTCTGGGGCGGCGGATAAGGGTTGTGACTCGGCCATCATTAACCCCCAAGTTTCGATTTATCGCGCACCGCGCCTTTATCTGCACTGGTGGCAAGGCTCGCGTAGGCGCGCAGGGCGAAGGATACTTCGCGCTGGCGATCTTTCGGCGTCCAGGCTTTGTCGCCGCGGGCCTCCTGGGCTTCACGACGGGCCGCGATCTCCTGGTCGGTAAGCTTGAGCTGAATGCCGCGATTCGGAATGTCGATTTCGATCAGGTCGCCGTCTTCGATGATGGCGATGTTACCGCCGCTTGCCGCTTCCGGCGAGACGTGACCGATGGAGAGACCGGAGGTCCCGCCGGAGAAACGTCCGTCGGTGATCAGCGCGCAGGCTTTACCGAGGCCCATCGATTTCAGGAAGGTGGTTGGGTAGAGCATCTCCTGCATACCCGGGCCGCCTTTTGGCCCTTCGTAGCGGATCACCACCACGTCGCCTTCCACCACTTTACCGCCGAGGATGGCGTCTACCGCTTCATCCTGGCTTTCGTACACTTTTGCCGGACCGGTGAATTTCAGGATGCTGTCGTCCACGCCTGCGGTTTTCACGATGCAGCCGTTTTCCGCAAAGTTACCGTACAGCACGGCCAGGCCGCCGTCTTTGCTGTAGGCGTGTTCCAGCGAGCGGATACAGCCTTCGGCGCGGTCATCGTCCAGGGTGTCCCAGCGACAGTCCTGCGAGAACGCCTGGGTGGTGCGAATACCGGCAGGACCCGCGCGGAACATTTTTTTCACCGCGTCGTCTTTGGTCAGCATCACGTCGTACTGGTCCAACGATTCCGGCAGCGTCAGGCCGAGGACGTTTTTCACGTCACGGTTCAGCAGCCCGGCGCGATCCAGCTCGCCGAGGATACCGATGACGCCACCGGCACGGTGCACGTCTTCCATGTGGTACTTCTGCGTACTCGGCGCGACCTTACACAGCTGCGGCACTTTGCGGGACAGCTTGTCGATATCGCTCATGGTGAAGTCGATTTCGGCTTCCTGCGCGGCGGCCAGCAGGTGCAGAACGGTATTGGTGGAACCGCCCATGGCGATATCCAGGGTCATGGCGTTCTCGAACGCCGCTTTGCTGGCGATGCTGCGCGGCAGCGCGCTGGCGTCGTCCTGCTCGTAGTAGCGTTTGGTCAGCTCAACGATACGTTTACCGGCATTGAGGAACAGCTGCTTACGGTCGGCGTGGGTCGCCAGCAGCGAGCCGTTGCCCGGCTGAGAAAGGCCCAGCGCTTCAGTCAGGCAGTTCATGGAGTTGGCGGTGAACATACCGGAACAGGAGCCGCAGGTCGGACACGCGGAGCGCTCAACCTGGTCGCTCTGCTCGTCAGAGACTTTCGGATCCGCACCCTGGATCATCGCATCAACCAGGTCGAGCTTGATGATTTTGTCGGAGAGCTTGGTTTTCCCCGCTTCCATTGGGCCACCGGAGACGAAGATCACCGGAATATTCAGGCGCAGGGAGGCCATCAGCATCCCCGGGGTGATTTTGTCGCAGTTGGAGATACAGACCATTGCATCGGCGCAGTGGGCGTTAACCATGTACTCCACCGAGTCGGCGATCAGCTCGCGCGACGGCAGTGAATAGAGCATGCCCCCGTGACCCATCGCGATACCGTCATCCACCGCAATGGTGTTGAACTCTTTCGCCACGCCGCCGGAGGCCTCGATTTGCTCGGCAACCAGCTTACCCAGATCGCGCAGGTGCACGTGGCCCGGAACGAACTGGGTGAAGGAGTTCACCACGGCGATAATTGGCTTACCGAAATCGGCGTCGGTCATTCCGGTGGCGCGCCACAGTGCGCGGGCACCCGCCATGTTACGGCCGTGGGTGGTGGTGGCTGAACGATACTTAGGCATGCTTTATTTACTCCCGTCTGACTATGTAATGGGACGGTGCGTGCCGTCCCAAATTTATACTTAGTGATTAACCTGATCCAACCAGCCGTATTTATCTTCTGTTTCGCCGGTGAAGAGGCCAAAGAACGCTTGCTGAATGCGTTTGGTGACCGGGCCACAGCGGCCTTCGCCCACCTGGATACCGTCTACGCTGCGCACCGGCGTGATTTCAGCCGCGGTACCGGACATAAAGACTTCATCCGCCAGGTACAGGGATTCGCGAGATAGCACCTGCTCGCGCACTTCGATACCCAGATCTTTCGCCAGCTTGATGATGGCATCACGGGTGATGCCCGGCAGCGCGGACGAGGTGAACGGCGGCGTGAACAGGATGCCGTCTTTCACTTCAAACAGGTTTTCACCTGCGCCTTCGGAGATGTAGCCGTTTACGTCCAGGGCGATACCTTCCTGATAGCCGTGACGGCGCGCTTCGCTACCGACCAGCAGTGAAGAGAGGTAGTTACCGCCAGCTTTCGCGGCGGTCGGGATGGTGTTTGGCGCAACGCGGTTCCAGGAAGAGACCATTGCGTCGATCCCCTGCTCCAGGGCTTCTGCACCCAGGTAGGCACCCCATGGGAACGCGGCAATGATCACATCCGTGGTATAGCCCGCTGGCGGGTTCACGCCCATACCGACGTCGCCCACGAAGACCAGCGGACGAATATAGGCGCTGGTCAGGTTGTTCTTACGGATCACGTCGCGGCAGGCTTCCATCAGCTCATCCACGCTCTGAGATACCGGGAAACGATAAATTTTGGCTGAGTCATGCAGACGCTGCATGTGTTCGCGATGGCGGAACACCACTGGCCCTTTGTGAGAATCGTAGCAGCGGATGCCTTCAAACACGGAGGTACCGTAATGCAGCGCGTGGGACATCACGTGGACCTTCGCGTCCTCCCAGCGAACCATCTCACCGTTGAACCAAATGTAATCAGCTTTTTTTGTTGTCATTTTTTCTTCCTGTCACGCTTAAGCGCGGATTTGTTGTGATGTGGTTGTGCTCTGGCAGATGGCAACATGGGCAACGTCTACCAGCTTTGATAACTGACTAAACAGTAAGTCGACCGACCGCGGGCTGGCAACGGTTAATTCGATACTGATATTCCGGGCGTCAGTGGCCGTCTCCATATTCATAGAGCAAATCTGAAAACCACGATGACGCACCACGCGCAAAACGCGTTCTAAGGTTTCCGGGTTGAAGCGAGCCTGTACGGCGACCTGATGCTGCATCATGATAATTTCTCCATCATTTGTGAGTTACTGGCACCAGGCGGTACCAGCGGCCAAACGTTCTCGAGTTCATCGATTGAGACATGAAGCAGGTAAGGCCCATCGCTGTTCAGCATGGTGTCGAGCGCCGCTTCAACCTGATCTTTACGGGTGATGTGCTGACCAGGAATGCCAAAGGCGCTGGCCAGGGTGAGGAAATCGGGGTTATCGGTGAGCGTCGTTTCGCTGTAACGCTCCTGGAAGAACAGCTGTTGCCACTGGCGAACCATCCCTAAACGCTGGTTGTCGAGCAACACGATCTTCAGCGGCAACTGCTTGCGCTTAACGGTGCCGAGCTCCTGAACGTTCATCATGAAGGAGCCGTCACCGGAGATACAGATTACGGTATCGTTCGGGCGGGCAACCTGTGCGCCAACGGCGGCTGGCAGGCCGAAGCCCATCGTCCCTAACCCGCTGGACGTGATGAAGTTTTCCGGGCGGGTGTAGGTCATGTGCTGCGCGGACCACATCTGATGCTGGCCTACGTCGGTGGTGACGACGCTGCCAGCCGGTTTACGGTCGGACAACTGCTTCAACAGCAGCGGCGCGTAGATAGCCTCGCCGGGGTGGTCGTAACGCCAGGCGTGCTCGGCGCGCATGTCTGCGGTGTGCTGACGCCATGCATTGATATCCAGCGGCTGCTGCAATGCCGGTAACAGCGCGTTGAGATCGCCCTGCAGGGCGACATGCGCCTGACGCAGCTTGTTCATCTCCGCCGGGTCGATATCCATATGAATCACTTTGGCGTTCGGCGCAAAGGTATTCAGCTTGCCGGTGACGCGGTCGTCAAAACGGGCACCTACGGCGATGAGCAAGTCGCACGCCTGCACCGCCAGGTTTGCCGCTTTGGTGCCGTGCATCCCCAACATGCCCAGATAGTATGGGTAATCCGCGTCGACGGCACCGAGACCTTTCAGCGTGCAGGTCGCTGGCATCTGCGTTGTTGCGATAAATTCGCGCAGGGCTGGGACAGCCTGCGCCATGCCGACGCCACCGCCGACGTACAGCATCGGCTGTTTCGCCTGCGCCAGCATCTGACGGGCCTCTTCAACTTCCGCATCCGGAAACGCATTGTCGCTTTCAACGGTTGAGAAGTGCGGTTCCAAATCGCCGAATGCCACCTGGATATCTTTCGGGATATCGACCAGAACCGGACCAGGACGACCTGAGTTTGCCACTTCGAACGCTTCTGCCATTACGCGCGGCAGCTCTTCCAGAGACTGGACGAGGAAGCTGTGTTTGGTGCAGGCCAGCGATAAACCGAGGACGTCCACTTCCTGGAAAGCGTCGGTACCGATGAACGGAGACGCCACCTGCCCGGTGATGGCGACAACGGGAACGGAATCCAGCAGCGCGTCAGCCAGGCCGGTGATGAGGTTAGTTGCGCCCGGGCCTGAAGTCGCTATACATACGCCCGTTTTACCTGTCGCGCGGGCATAGCCGATGGCTGCCATCGCTGCGCCCTGCTCGTGTCGGCACAAGAGATGTTCCACGCCGCCGTCATACAGTGCATCGTAAATCGGCATAATTGCGCCACCCGGATAACCGAATACTGTTTCGACTCCCTGCGCGCGCAACGCATGTACTACCCACTGTGCCCCATTCATAGTTAGTTCCCCGTCATAAATCGGGAGAAACAGAATTTTATGCTAGTCGTCATTCTCTGCTCCTCGTTTACGTTTTTTAGTCATAAAAAAACCCCCGGACCTTTCGGTGCGGGGGTCTTAGTTCGTTAAGGCTTGATTTCTAAGCCTTTCCTCGTCCAAGTGCAGCCCCGCACGGTGGGATAATAATCACCACCACGCTAATCACGACCAGGCTAATCACTCGTAGAAGGGCTGTCATTTTCAGTTCTTTTTGCATCTTGTTCGAAGGAATACCTAAAGAGTTATCACAGTTTTTAATTCAAACACAAGATTTATTTATGACGGATTTGGTTAGTCCGCGAATCATATTTCTTAAAAGCGTTGTTTTATATACGGAAATTAGAAAATGAATATTTTTCATTTTTTTACAGTGGCGCTAACCGTCAAAACAGGATTTTTTACGTTCTGCGAGGAGGTTTCCACGATTATGATTTTGTTGCAATGCACCATTAAAATCCCTGAACAAGCAGCGTAAATTCACGAAATGGCGCTAAACAAATATAACGAGCACTGACATAGTCACACCAGGAGGTAGTGCAAATGTCACTGTCAGTTGTTTATACGCGTGCGGCTCTCGGGGTAAAGGCACCGCTTGTTTCCGTAGAGGTGCATTTGAGTAATGGGCTGCCCGGACTCACGCTTGTCGGGTTACCTGAAACGACGGTTAAAGAGGCCAGGGATCGCGTTCGCAGCGCAATAATAAATAGCGGTTATGCCTTCCCCGCGAAGAAGATCACCATCAACCTTGCTCCTGCCGATCTGCCTAAAGAGGGGGGACGATACGATTTACCTATCGCAATTGCCCTTCTCGCGGCTTCTGAGCAGCTTAATACGACACGGCTAGGCTCGTATGAGTTCGTTGGCGAACTCGCGCTTACAGGCGCGTTAAGAGGCGTTCCCGGGGCGATATCGGGAGCGCTGGAAGCCATACGTGCAGGGCGGCAAATCATTGTCGCCAATGAAAACGCATCAGAAGTGAGTCTTATCGCCGAGAAGGGGTGTCTCATCGCGGGGCATTTACAGGAAGTTTGTGCATGGCTGGAAGGGCGACATGAACTGTCCGAGCCGGAGGAGTGTGATGATGTTATAGCGGATGCTCCAGAGGATCTCAGCGAGATTATGGGGCAGGAGCAAGGGAAACGGGCGCTGGAGATTACGGCTGCAGGGGGACACAATCTTCTGTTAATTGGTCCGCCGGGTACGGGTAAAACCATGTTGGCGAGCAGGTTGAGTGGGTTGCTTCCACCGCTCAATAATCATGAAGCGCTGGAAAGTGCCGCCATATACAGCCTCATCAGTTCTGCATCGTTGCAAAAACAGTGGCGCCGTCGCCCTTTTCGTTCCCCACATCATAGTGCTTCACTGACGGCAATGGTCGGCGGTGGGTCTATCCCCGGGCCGGGTGAGATCTCGCTGGCACACAATGGCATTCTGTTTCTTGATGAATTGCCGGAGTTTGAGCGCCGCGTGCTGGATGCACTGCGGGAGCCCATTGAATCCGGCGAGATACATATCTCACGCACGCGGGCCAAAATAAGCTATCCCGCGCAGTTTCAGCTGGTCGCCGCGATGAACCCCAGCCCGACGGGTCACTACCAGGGCAACCATAACCGCTGTACGCCAGAGCAGACATTGCGCTATCTCGGTAAGTTATCCGGTCCGTTCCTCGACCGTTTCGATTTATCTCTCGAAATCCCGCTTCCTCCCCCGGGGCTGCTCAGGCAAACGGGCATCACGGGTGAAAGCTCAGCAGCGGTACGCGAGCGGGTGATTGCAGCCCAGAAACGGCAGTACGTCCGTCAGAACAGGCTAAATGCGCGGCTCGATAATGCCGGGATCCGGCAGTTTTGTTCTCTTAACATTGAGGATGCGGGATGGCTGGAGGAGACGTTGACGCGGTTCGGGCTATCCATACGTGCGTGGCAGCGTTTGTTGAAAGTGGCCAGAACCATTGCTGACGTGGAGGGGTGCACTGACATTGAGAGGAAACATTTGCAGGAGGCGCTGAGCTATCGCGCTATCGATCGTTTGCTGCTGCATCTGCAGAAGTTGCTGGCATAAAAAAAGGGGCCGTAGCCCCTTCTTATCATCTTAGTCATCAGACTCGGTGTAGTCTTCTGCACCTTCCATCTGCGGCTTACCGCCAGACAGCGTATGGAAGCGCTTTGGACGCTTAATGCGCGCCATGTACTTGATCCACACACGTTCCGCTTCAGACTGCGGCTCACGCTCACCACGGCAAACAGAAACAAACTGTTTTTCGTCTTCGGTTGCAGGTTCACGCTTACCCAGATCCAGCTCGTTAAAGGCATAACCATGGCGCTCAAGCAGTTGAGCTTCTTTGATGGTGAAATCGCCGTGACGAGAGAACCCGCGCGGATAATGTTTATTGTCGAAAAAACGATTAGTCGTCGTAAAGCTTTCCGCCATCCTACACGCTCCTAATTCTTTGGCCGAGCTATTTATGGCGCGGAGTATTAGTTACGCTTGACAGAGTGTAAAACAAAACATTTAAATCATAACGACAAATAATTTTGCGGAGAAAGATGTGGATACGGAATTGCTTAAAACTTTCCTTGAAGTGAGCAGAACACGCCACTTTGGGCGAGCAGCGGAAGCCCTTTACCTGACGCAGTCAGCCGTCAGTTTTCGTATTCGACAGCTGGAAAATCAACTGGGTGTGAATCTTTTTACCCGCCATCGTAACAATATTCGCTTAACGCCTGCCGGCGAGAAACTGCTGCCGTACGCTGAAACGCTCATGAATACCTGGCAGGCGGCACGCAAAGAGGTGGCACATACGTCGAGGCATAATGAGTTCTCGATAGGGGCCAGCGCTTCCCTGTGGGAATGTATGCTAAGTCAGTGGCTTACCCGGCTTTATCATTCACACAGTCACCTGCAATTCGAAGCCAGGATTGCGCAACGGCAGTCGCTGGTTAAGCAACTTCATGAGCGCCAGCTTGATCTTCTGATCACAACCGAAGCCCCCAAGATGGACGAATTTAGCAGCCAGATTGTGGGTCAGTTTGGACTGGCGCTTTATGCCTCTGAACCTTCGATGATGAAGGCAGACCTGACCTATTTGCGGCTGGAATGGGGGCCTGATTTTCAGCAGCATGAGACGGGATTGATTGCACCTGATGATGTTCCGCAGCTAACGACCAGCTCTGCGGAGATCGCCTGTCAGCAGCTGCCCTTGCTGAGAGGTTGTACCTGGTTACCTGTTCGCTGGGCAGATACTAAAGCGGGGCTGCATACGGTGCTGGATTCCACCACGCTTACCAGGCCGCTGTATGCGATTTGGCTGCAAAACAGTGATAAGCAATCACAGATAAAAGATCTGTTAAAAATCAATGTAATGGATTGATACATCAGCCAGCAGGAATGCTGGCTGAAAAATTAAGAAGAGCGTTTTCTGCAGCGCTTCAGGCAAAAAAAAATCCTTTGCCGAAGCAAAGGATTCTATATGGCAGGGGCGGAGAGACTCGAACTCGCGACACCCGGTTTTGGAGACCGGTGCTCTACCAACTGAGCTACGCCCCTAAAGTTTTTGCCATTAAGCCTGCCGATAGGGCAGGCTTAATGTCTTAATAAGTGGCGGAACGGACGGGACTCGAACCCGCGACCCCCTGCGTGACAGGCAGGTATTCTAACCGACTGAACTACCGCTCCACCGAAGACTGCTTGTAACCACCGGATTTATGCACCGGCTTACTACTTAATTTGATGCCTGGCAGTTCCCTACTCTCACATGGGGAGACCCCACACTACCATCGGCGCTACGGCGTTTCACTTCTGAGTTCGGCATGGGGTCAGGTGGGACCACCGCGCTAAAGCCGCCAGGCAAATTCTGTTAATCTGTATCAGGCTGAAAATCGTGTCTGTCTCTTCGCCAAAACACCTTCGGCGTTGTAAGGTTAAGCCTCACGGTTCATTAGTATCGGTTAGCTCAACGCATCGCTGCGCTTACACACCCGACCTATCAACGTCGTCGTCTTCAACGTTCCTTCAGGAGACTTAAAGTCTCAGGGAGAACTCATCTCGGGGCAAGTTTCGTGCTTAGATGCTTTCAGCACTTATCTTTTCCGCATTTAGCTACCGGGCAGTGCCATTGGCATGACAACCCGAACACCAGTGATGCGTCCACTCCGGTCCTCTCGTACTAGGAGCAGCCCCCCTCAATTCTCCAGCGCCCACGGCAGATAGGGACCGAACTGTCTCACGACGTTCTAAACCCAGCTCGCGTACCACTTTAAATGGCGAACAGCCATACCCTTGGGACCTACTTCAGCCCCAGGATGTGATGAGCCGACATCGAGGTGCCAAACACCGCCGTCGATATGAACTCTTGGGCGGTATCAGCCTGTTATCCCCGGAGTACCTTTTATCCGTTGAGCGATGGCCCTTCCATTCAGAACCACCGGATCACTATGACCTGCTTTCGCACCTGCTCGAGCCGTCACTCTCGCAGTCAAGCTAGCTTATGCCATTGCACTAACCTCCTGATGTCCGACCAGGATTAGCTAACCTTCGTGCTCCTCCGTTACTCTTTGGGAGGAGACCGCCCCAGTCAAACTACCCACCAGACACTGTCCGCAACCCGGATTACGGGTCTACGTTAGAACACCAGCCATTAAAGGGTGGTATTTCAAGGACGGCTCCACGCAGACTGGCGTCCACGCTTCAAAGCCTCCCACCTATCCTACACATCAAGGACCAGTGTTCAGTGTCAAGCTATAGTAAAGGTTCACGGGGTCTTTCCGTCTTGCCGCGGGTACACTGCATCTTCACAGCGAGTTCAATTTCACTGAGTCTCGGGTGGAGACAGCCTGGCCATCATTACGCCATTCGTGCAGGTCGGAACTTACCCGACAAGGAATTTCGCTACCTTAGGACCGTTATAGTTACGGCCGCCGTTTACCGGGGCTTCGATCAAGAGCTTCGCGTTACCGCTAACCCCATCAATTAACCTTCCGGCACCGGGCAGGCGTCACACCGTATACGTCCACTTTCGTGTTTGCACAGTGCTGTGTTTTTAATAAACAGTTGCAGCCAGCTGGTATCTTCGACTGATTTCAGCTCCACCCGCAGGGGCTTCACCTACATATCAGCGTGCCTTCTCCCGAAGTTACGGCACCATTTTGCCTAGTTCCTTCACCCGAGTTCTCTCAAGCGCCTTGGTATTCTCTACCTGACCACCTGTGTCGGTTTGGGGTACGATTTGATGTTACCTGATGCTTAGAGGCTTTTCCTGGAAGCAGGGCATTTGTTACTTCAGCACCGTAGTGCCTCGTCATCACACCTCAGCGTTAAAAGGTACCGGATTTACCTGGAACCTCCGCCTACATGCTTAAACCGGGACAACCGTCGCCCGGCTAACATAGCCTTCTCCGTCCCCCCTTCGCAGTAACACCAAGTACAGGAATATTAACCTGTTTCCCATCGACTACGCCTTTCGGCCTCGCCTTAGGGGTCGACTCACCCTGCCCCGATTAACGTTGGACAGGAACCCTTGGTCTTCCGGCGAGCGGGCTTTTCACCCGCTTTATCGTTACTTATGTCAGCATTCGCACTTCTGATACCTCCAGCATGCCTCACAGCACACCTTCAACGGCTTACAGAACGCTCCCCTACCCAACAACACATAGTGTCGCTGCCGCAGCTTCGGTGCATGGTTTAGCCCCGTTACATCTTCCGCGCAGGCCGACTCGACCAGTGAGCTATTACGCTTTCTTTAAATGATGGCTGCTTCTAAGCCAACATCCTGGCTGTCTGTGCCTTCCCACATCGTTTCCCACTTAACCATGACTTTGGGACCTTAGCTGGCGGTCTGGGTTGTTTCCCTCTTCACGACGGACGTTAGCACCCGCCGTGTGTCTCCCGTGATAACATTCTTCGGTATTCGTAGTTTGCATCGGGTTGGTAAGCCGGGATGGCCCCCTAGCCGAAACAGTGCTCTACCCCCGAAGATGAATTCACGAGGCGCTACCTAAATAGCTTTCGGGGAGAACCAGCTATCTCCCGGTTTGATTGGCCTTTCACCCCCAGCCACAAGTCATCCGCTAATTTTTCAACATTAGTCGGTTCGGTCCTCCAGTTAGTGTTACCCAACCTTCAACCTGCCCATGGCTAGATCACCGGGTTTCGGGTCTATACCCTGCAACTTAACGCCCAGTTAAGACTCGGTTTCCCTTCGGCTCCCCTATACGGTTAACCTTGCTACAGAATATAAGTCGCTGACCCATTATACAAAAGGTACGCAGTCACACCACGAAGGTGCTCCCACTGCTTGTACGTACACGGTTTCAGGTTCTTTTTCACTCCCCTCGCCGGGGTTCTTTTCGCCTTTCCCTCACGGTACTGGTTCACTATCGGTCAGTCAGGAGTATTTAGCCTTGGAGGATGGTCCCCCCATATTCAGACAGGATACCACGTGTCCCGCCCTACTCTTCGAGTTCACAACCTGTGCATTTTCGTGTACGGGACTATCACCCTGTACCGTGCGACTTTCCAGACGCTTCCACTAACACACAAGCTGATTCAGACTCTGGGCTGCTCCCCGTTCGCTCGCCGCTACTGGGGGAATCTCGGTTGATTTCTTTTCCTCGGGGTACTTAGATGTTTCAGTTCCCCCGGTTCGCCTCGTTAACCTATGTATTCAGTTAACGATAGTGTGACGAATCACACTGGGTTTCCCCATTCGGACATCGCCGGGTCAAAGGTTCATATCACCTCGCCGGCGCTTTTCGCAGATTAGCACGTCCTTCATCGCCTCTGACTGCCAGGGCATCCACCGTGTACGCTTAGTCGCTTAACCTCACAACCCGAAGATGTTTCACTTCTGATTGCGAAAATTTGAGAGACTCGAACACACCTTAGAGATGTGTCGTTTCAATTTTCAGCTTGATCCAGATTTTTAAAGAGCAAAACTTCGCAGTGCACCTTTTCAGGTTCACTCTGAAGTTTTCTTGTTTTCGCAGTAAAAGATGGTGGAGCTATGCGGGATCGAACCGCAGACCTCCTGCGTGCAAAGCAGGCGCTCTCCCAGCTGAGCTATAGCCCCATCGTTTTGCTAACCTCTTCAAATTTGCTTCGCAAATTTGGTAGGCCTGAGTGGACTTGAACCACCGACCTCACCCTTATCAGGGGTGCGCTCTAACCACCTGAGCTACAAGCCTGTAGAGGTTTTTTACTGCTGTTTTTCATCAGACAATCTGTGTGAGCACTACAAAGGCAGGTTCTTTAAGGTAAGGAGGTGATCCAACCGCAGGTTCCCCTACGGTTACCTTGTTACGACTTCACCCCAGTCATGAATCACAAAGTGGTAAGCGCCCTCCCGAAGGTTAAGCTACCTACTTCTTTTGCAACCCACTCCCATGGTGTGACGGGCGGTGTGTACAAGGCCCGGGAACGTATTCACCGTAGCATTCTGATCTACGATTACTAGCGATTCCGACTTCATGGAGTCGAGTTGCAGACTCCAATCCGGACTACGACGCACTTTATGAGGTCCGCTTGCTCTCGCGAGGTCGCTTCTCTTTGTATGCGCCATTGTAGCACGTGTGTAGCCCTACTCGTAAGGGCCATGATGACTTGACGTCATCCCCACCTTCCTCCAGTTTATCACTGGCAGTCTCCTTTGAGTTCCCGGCCTAACCGCTGGCAACAAAGGATAAGGGTTGCGCTCGTTGCGGGACTTAACCCAACATTTCACAACACGAGCTGACGACAGCCATGCAGCACCTGTCTCAGAGTTCCCGAAGGCACCAAAGCATCTCTGCTAAGTTCTCTGGATGTCAAGAGTAGGTAAGGTTCTTCGCGTTGCATCGAATTAAACCACATGCTCCACCGCTTGTGCGGGCCCCCGTCAATTCATTTGAGTTTTAACCTTGCGGCCGTACTCCCCAGGCGGTCGACTTAACGCGTTAGCTCCGGAAGCCACGCCTCAAGGGCACAACCTCCAAGTCGACATCGTTTACGGCGTGGACTACCAGGGTATCTAATCCTGTTTGCTCCCCACGCTTTCGCACCTGAGCGTCAGTCTTTGTCCAGGGGGCCGCCTTCGCCACCGGTATTCCTCCAGATCTCTACGCATTTCACCGCTACACCTGGAATTCTACCCCCCTCTACAAGACTCTAGCCTGCCAGTTTCGAATGCAGTTCCCAGGTTGAGCCCGGGGATTTCACATCCGACTTGACAGACCGCCTGCGTGCGCTTTACGCCCAGTAATTCCGATTAACGCTTGCACCCTCCGTATTACCGCGGCTGCTGGCACGGAGTTAGCCGGTGCTTCTTCTGCGGGTAACGTCAATCGATGAGGTTATTAACCTCACCGCCTTCCTCCCCGCTGAAAGTACTTTACAACCCGAAGGCCTTCTTCATACACGCGGCATGGCTGCATCAGGCTTGCGCCCATTGTGCAATATTCCCCACTGCTGCCTCCCGTAGGAGTCTGGACCGTGTCTCAGTTCCAGTGTGGCTGGTCATCCTCTCAGACCAGCTAGGGATCGTCGCCTAGGTGAGCCGTTACCCCACCTACTAGCTAATCCCATCTGGGCACATCTGATGGCAAGAGGCCCGAAGGTCCCCCTCTTTGGTCTTGCGACGTTATGCGGTATTAGCTACCGTTTCCAGTAGTTATCCCCCTCCATCAGGCAGTTTCCCAGACATTACTCACCCGTCCGCCGCTCGTCACCCGAGAGCAAGCTCTCTGTGCTACCGCTCGACTTGCATGTGTTAGGCCTGCCGCCAGCGTTCAATCTGAGCCATGATCAAACTCTTCAATTTAAGTTTGATGCTCGTGAATTAAACTTCGTAATGAATTACGTATGTTCACTCAGAGACTTGGTATTCATTTTTCGTCCGAGGACGTTAAGAATCCATGTCACTTTGAGTGCCCACACAGATTGTCTGATAAATTGTTAAAGAGCAGTTGCAACGTGGCGTTAAGCTCACCGTTGCGAGGTCCCGTATATTACGTTTTCCTCATTCAGAGTCAAGTGATTATTTTCGCTTTTCTCTGCTGGCGTTCATCTCTGAACCCCGCTAACCCGGCGGCCTGTAAGCCGTTGTTCCGTGTCAGTGGAGGCGCATTATAGGGAGTTCTCAGACGTTGACAACCCCTCTTTTAAAAAAAACTTTCAACCGTCTCTTTTTTGCTCAAAACCGTGCTACAGCGCCAGTTTTTCGAGCGTTTCAAAGCCATAACGGCGTAAAACGGGTAAAAGTTGCTCAGTCTCTTTCGTGATGGCCATACAAAACGCGATATTCGCATCGGTAGATTTCGCATCCGGCGCTTCATGCTCCAGCAACCAGGCCGTACGACGGGCAATAGCCGCACCGGAATCCACCAGGCGTGTCCCCTCCGGCAGCACCTCCAGTAGCTCTTCCTGTAATAGCGGGAAGTGGGTACAGCCCAGCACAACGGTATCCGGAGGTTCGGGCATCCGCAGCCACGGACGTAGAATACGACGCAGCTCCTCGAGTGATACCGCCTTGCCATGCAGCTTCGCTTCAGCCATCTCCACCAGCTCAGCCGAACCCAGCATCGCTATCTGGCATTCGTTTGCAAAACGGTCGATCAGCTCGCGGGTATAAGGACGCTTTACCGTACCTCGCGTGGCCAGCAAGCCCACAATGCCGTTCGCCGTCAGACGCGCGGCAGGCTTTATTGCAGGAACGACGCCCACAACCGGGAACTGGAATTTTTCACGCAGGGCGGGAAGAGAAACGGTGCTCGCCGTATTACAGGCGATGACGGCCAGCGCAAGGGGATAGCGCTTTTGTACCGCAGTGACGATTTCCACCACACGCTCAACAATAAAATCTTCGCTCTTTTCCCCGTACGGGAAAGCGACGTTATCGAAGGCGTAGATGTAATGGAGATCCGGCAGAAGATGCCGAATCTCATCATAGACCGAAAGCCCACCGACGCCGGAATCAAACACCAGCACGGTGGGACGCGGATTAGAAGGTGTAGCTGCCAGACAAGGTGTATTCCCGTCCTGCAGTTTGGTAGCCATAAACTGTCTCGTAATCTTTATCGAACAGATTGGCTATTTTACCACGAACTGTGAGATGTGAGGTGACAGGATACGAAACTGCGACATCCCACAGACTAACACCGCCCATTTTCACGCGTTCTGACGAATAGGTGTCTGGATCAATCGCGACATCATAGCGAGTGCCCAGATAACGGTAGGCAAGGTTCCAGTCGAGATCCCATACATGCCAGTCAAGCTGGTACTTAACCTGCTGCTTAGAACGACGGGCCAGTACTTCGTTGGTTTTGGCATTACGCGGGTCGACATAATCGTAGGAAATCTGATGCCCGACCGGGCCAGTATCGAACTGTGCCGTCGCTTCCACACCTTTAATACGTGCTTCGTCAACATTGTAGTAACGATACGTATGCGGATCGCTGCTAATAAGATTATCAATGTCATTGCGATAACCGGTGATACGCCAGTTGACCGGTCCCGTCAGGCCTTCAAAGCCCCCTTCCCACTGCTTACTCTCCTCTGGTTTAAGGTCCGGATTACCGTAAGAGGCACTGTGGATCTGGCTCATGGTCGGTGCTTTAAATGCGGTACCGTAGGAGGCAATGACGCGATAGCCATCCACAAACTCCCACGCTGCGCTGGTTTGCCACGTGCCATGGTTGCCGAAGTTAGAGTTATCGTCATTACGCGCCGCCGCTTCAAGCGTCACGCTGCTGAACTGCTGCATCGCCGAAACAAACACGCCGGTATTGCGTTGCTCGTAACCTTTCTCCAGATAGCCCGTTCCAGCCTGGGTCTTCTGCTTTTGCCAGTCCAGACCTGCGCCAATGTTGCCGTGACCGACTTCTACGGTGTTGAGCCATTGGGTGGTGTACTGCTTCACGTCATCCATGGTGGCGGAATCAGCGTAACGCCCTTTCTTCGGATCATAGTTCTGATCTTTACTGCGACCATAGCCCGCCACCAGCTGTGACTGGAAAATCCCCTGGTTGTAACGCAGACCGGTATCCCAGTTCTGGCTGTAGAGCTGGCGAGTATCAGGTCGTCCATCCACCATAAAGTTGGCGTCGTAGTGATCGTAACCGTCATACGCGGTGCGGTTGTCATAACCAAAGCCACGGAAGAAGCCGCTCACGCTGTCGGTAATCTGCTGTTCCACGGAGCCGTACAGCGATTTACTCATAAAGCCATCGCGGTCAGGCTGGCGCGGCGCATCTTTTGCGGCGATGTCAAAACCACGGGTATAGGTGTAGTTACCCGCCATGGTGATTTTGGTTTTATCCAGCACCTGCTGGAAAGCGCCATCATAGGTCTGATATCCCTTAGAGCCAACGCCCGCTGAGATTTCTGCACCCGGCTTATCACGTCCGGTAATGATGTTAATCACGCCACCAATCGCGTCGGAGCCATACAGGGCTGAACGCGGACCACGGATGTACTCAATACGCTGAATCAGCGAGGTCGGGATTTGGCTCAGATCGGGAACGTTGCTGATCCCGGCGTTATTCAAAGGAATACCGTCAACCAGCACCAGCACATGGCGAGATTCCGTTCCGCGAATAAAAGTCGAAGAGTTCGAGCCCATTCCACCGCTTTGCGCGATATCCACGCCAGGCAGACGTGACATGATTTCCACCACGCTCTTTGCCTGCCAGCGCTCAATTTCTTCACGCGTCACGACGGACGTCGGTGCCAGAACAGTTTTTGCCGGTTGTTCAAAACGATTTGCCGTGACCACCAACGAGTCGGCGCTGTCCTGCGCCCAGCCCGAAAATGCCGTGACGGACAACGCCGTCAACAGCGATACTTTTTTAATCATTGTTAAAGCATCCACAATATAAGAAGGATGCCGCAGGCCTCATCGATAGCACGCGATGATGAAACCAAATGCGACGTGATCCCGGCAGGTCTTCGGGCTAGGTGGCTATATAAGGATGAAGACTTCCCATTTTCACAGTGTCTACAACGCTCATCCCGCCAGTCTTTACCGCTGCGCGTCAGCTCCAGATTTACACTGGATTCCCTTTTCACTCTCAGGAGACCGGAAACAGAATGCTACAATTAGACACGTATGGATGTCCAGACAGCTATTGGCCATTAAATCTGGACATCCCCTGAACAATGCCTACAATCGCCGCGTAATTCTTTATCACTCAGGACGCATCATGACCCCAGAACACCTCCCGACAGAACAGTACGACGCGCAGCTGGCAGAGAAAGTTGTCCGCCTGCAAAGTATGATGACGCCTTTCAACGCGCCCGTTCCCGAGGTGTTCCGCTCTCCTGTCAGCCACTACCGCATGCGCGCCGAGTTCCGCATCTGGCACGACGGTGACGACCTGTACCACATCATTTTCGATCAGCAGACAAAGTCCCGTATCCGCGTGGACAGCTTTCCGGCGGCGAGCGAGCTCATTAACCAGTTAATGACGCTGATAATGGACGGTGTGCGTAACAATCCGGTACTGCGTAACAAGCTTTTCCAGATTGACTACCTGACCACGCAAAGCAATCAGGCGATTGTCTCTCTCCTGTATCACAAAGCGCTTAACGACGAGTGGCGCGAGCAGGCGGAAGCGCTGCGCGATGCGCTGCGCGCGCAGAACATCAACGTTCACCTGATTGGCCGCGCGACCAAAACCAAAATCATGCTGGATCAGGACTACATCGACGAGCGCCTGCCGGTAGCGGGTAGAGAGATGGTTTACCGTCAGGTCGAGAACAGCTTCACCCAGCCGAACGCCGCGATGAACGTGCAGATGCTGGAGTGGGCGCTGAAGGCGACGGAAGGGTCAACGGGCGATCTGCTTGAGCTCTACTGCGGTAACGGCAACTTCTCGCTGGCGCTGGCGCGTAACTTCGATCGCGTGCTGGCAACGGAAATCGCCAAGCCGTCGGTGGCCGCCGCGCAGTACAACATTGCCGCCAACCATATCGACAACGTGCAGATCATTCGCATGGCTGCTGAAGAGTTTACCCAGGCCATGAACGGCGTTCGCCAGTTTAACCGCCTGGAAGGGATCGATCTGAAGAGCTACCAGTGTGAGACGATTTTTGTCGACCCGCCGCGCAGTGGCCTGGACAGCGAAACAGAGAAGATGGTGCAGGCGTACCCGCGTATTTTGTACATCTCCTGCAATCCGGAGACGCTGTGTAAGAATCTCGAAACATTAGGCCAGACGCACAGTATTGAACGTCTGGCGCTGTTCGATCAGTTCCCGTATACGCACCATATGGAGTGCGGTGTACTCCTCACGGCGAAGTAATGTGGCCTTGTAGGGCAGGGCAGGTAAGCGAAGTGCCACCTGCCAAAAAAGCCGGATGACGCTTCGCTTATCCGGCCTACAATGACAAAACCCTTTACTCTGGTAACTGGCTCTTACGGCTACGCATGCGCGAGCCAATCCAGAACACCAGCGCCACAGACAGTACCGCAGGGAAGAAGTTAGAGCCGATATCCGGATATTCCGCGCGAACCACGGTGCTGTACAGCAATACGCCCAGAATAAAGCAGGCGGCGGCCAGCCCCGGTAACCCCACCGGCATGGTGCGGTTCAGGTAACGTTGATGCAGGCAGTACACCGTCAGCACCAGCGCAATAAGCGGGAAAATCGAAAACGGCACGATTGAGCTAAAAATAGCGGCAAACGTACCATTAATGGATAAGCCAGCGATCAATGCCAGCAACAGCGTCCCTTTATCCTGACCTGACTGTTTCATTACTCACCTTCACTCTTCGGTTTGATGTGCCAGTTTCTCTTGTTCACGGCGATACCAGTAGTACGCGCCTTTGGAGATCATCCTGAGCTGTAATACCAGTCGCTCTTCGAGCTGCTTGCGTTGTTCAATGCTGACATCCAGCGCTTCGGCACCCGCGCTGAATACAATCGTCACCATCGCCTCGGCCTGTGCTTCAGTAAACGCACGCGGCATATGGTTTTCGAGTTCAAGATAGTCGGCAAGTTCCGCGATGAAGTGCTGAATTTCGCGCGCGACGGCGGCACGAAACGCTGCCGATGTGCCCGAACGCTCGCGCAGAAGCAGACGAAACGCGTTGGGATTGTTGCCGATAAATTCCATAAAGGTCGATACGGAGGTGCGGATCACGCTGCCCCCTTTGGCGATACGCTGACGCGCCTGGCGCATCAGCTGACGCAGCATCAGGCCGCTCTCGTCGACCATGGTCAGGCCCAGTTCATCCACATCACGGAAGTGACGATAGAAGGACGTTGGCGCAATCCCGGCCTCGCGTGCGACTTCGCGCAGGCTCAAACTGGCAAAACTCCGCTCGGCACTCAGTTGACTGAATGCGGCTTCCACCAGCGAACGCCGGGTTTTCTCTTTTTGTTGTGCTCTTACGCCCATCACGATAGTTGAATCCTTCCAAAGGCCTGATGGCACTATACCAGAGAATAAAATTAATCTGTTTGCCTGGCTTTGTGAATGATTGTTTACGTGCGGTTTGTGCTCCACTGCCGGAAAAAAGCACAACGATAATTGGGTTACTCTGGCAATGATGTTATGATTCTGTTGCTTTTATGTATAAGAACAGGTAAGCCTTGCCATGCCACATTCCTACGATTACGACGCAATAGTTATTGGTTCCGGCCCCGGCGGCGAAGGCGCTGCTATGGGTCTGGTGAAACAGGGAGCCAGAGTAGCGGTCATCGAGCGCTACCATAATGTCGGCGGCGGTTGCACCCACTGGGGCACCATCCCTTCGAAAGCCCTCCGCCACGCCGTTAGCCGCATTATCGAATTTAACCAGAACCCTCTTTACAGCGACCATTCCCGACTTCTTCGTTCATCTTTTGCCGACATCCTGAATCACGCGGATACCGTCATTAACCAGCAGACGCGTATGCGTCAGGGGTTTTATGAGCGTAACCACTGCGAAATTTTGCAGGGCAACGCGCATTTTGTGGATGAACACACCCTGGCACTCGAATGCCACGACGGGTCGGTTGAAACCATCACGGCTGAAAAATTTGTAATTGCCTGCGGCTCACGTCCTTACCATCCGGCCGACGTGGACTTCTCGCACCCGCGCGTCTACGACAGCGATTCGATTCTGAGCCTGCACCATGAACCCCGCCACGTCATTATCTATGGCGCAGGGGTTATTGGCTGCGAATATGCGTCGATCTTCCGTGGAATGGACGTCAAAGTTGACCTGATCAACACCCGCGACCGCCTGCTGGCGTTCCTCGATCAGGAAATGTCAGATTCGCTCTCCTACCACTTCTGGAACAGCGGCGTGGTGATTCGCCACAACGAAGAGTACGAGAAGATCGAAGGCTGTGACGACGGGGTGATCATGCACCTGAAGTCCGGCAAGAAGCTGAAAGCGGACTGCCTGCTGTACGCCAACGGCCGTACCGGCAATACCGATTCCCTGCAGCTGGAAAATATCGGACTCGAGACCGACAGCCGCGGTCAGCTGAAGGTCAACAGCATGTATCAGACCGCCCTGCCACACGTTTACGCGGTCGGCGACGTGATTGGCTACCCAAGCCTGGCCTCAGCTGCTTACGACCAGGGACGCATTGCCGCACAGGCGCTGGTAAAAGGCGAAGCGACGGCGCATCTGATTGAAGATATCCCGACGGGCATCTACACCATCCCGGAAATCAGTTCCGTAGGGAAAACCGAGCAGCAGCTGACGTCAATGAAGGTGCCTTACGAGGTGGGTCGTGCGCAGTTTAAACATCTGGCGCGGGCGCAAATCGTGGGGATGAGCGTGGGAACGCTGAAGATCCTGTTCCACCGCGAGACGAAAGAGATCCTCGGCATTCACTGCTTTGGTGAACGCGCCGCGGAAATCATTCATATCGGACAGGCGATAATGGAGCAGAAAGGTGGTGGTAACACCATTGAGTACTTCGTTAACACCACCTTTAACTACCCGACCATGGCGGAAGCCTACCGGGTAGCGGCACTAAACGGCCTGAACCGCCTGTTTTAACGCGCTGTCGAAATGGCCATCCATCGAACCACGGATGGCCTCTGCCAGCTGCTCATAGCGGCTGCGCAGCGGTGAACCCGGACGATATACCAGGCCGATAGTGCGACGCGGCTCCGGCTTGATGCACGGCAAATAGACCACGCCATCACGCTTACGCTCGCGCGGCACGGCCAGCGCAGGCAGCAGCGTTATACCGCTTCCCGCCGCGACCATGTTACGCAGCGTTTCCAGGCTGGTTGCGCGGAAATGGGTATCCTCATCCGCACCCGCTTCGAAGCAGAAGCCCATCGCCTGATCGCGCAGGCAGTGGCCATCTTCCAGCATCAGCAGCTTTTCACCCGCCAGATCGGCCATCGGCACGCGATCGCGGTTCGCCCACGGGTGATCTTCATAGATCGCCAGCATCATCGGCTCATCGAACAGCGGCACTTCAATAAAGGCCTCACTCTCTTTTACCAGTGCCAGAATGGCGCAGTCGAGCTTGCCGCTATCTAACTGCGCCAGCAGCTGATGGGTTTGCGCTTCGTGCAGGTACATTTCGAGTTTCGGGAACGTCTGGTGCAGCATCGGAATGATGTGCGGTAACAGATACGGGCCAACGGTTGGGATCAGGCCAATATGCAGCGGTCCGGACATGGCCTCCCCCTGCTGGCTTGCCATTTCCTTGAGCACTTTGACCTCGCGCAGCACGGTGCGCGCCTGATCCACCAGCAGAAGACCTGCCTGTGTGAACAGAACCTTACGACTGGTGCGCTCCAGCAGCATCACGCCCAGCTCGTCTTCCAGCTTGCGGATCTGGCCGCTCAGCGTGGGCTGGCTGACGTGACAGGAATCTGCCGCGCGGCGAAAGTGACGATGCTCGGCTAACGCTACCAGGTATTCAAGATCACGAATATTCATTATTCATCCTCCGTCGCCACGATAGTTCATGGCGATAGATAGCATAGCAACGAACGATTATCCCTATCAAGCATTCTGTTGAATAATACACCACATAGACGAGGCGGCACGTGTTTGACCCTTGACGTCCCCGCACCGTCAGCGAGTTTCTCTCAAAACTCGAACAACTAAAGCCAACGTGAACTTTTGCGGACCCCGTGGTCCGCTTTTTTTTGCGTAAAAAAGCCCGGCGCTAAGCCAGGCTCCATTTTTCTCTCTCTCCCTGTGGGAGAGGGCCGGGGTGAGGGCACAAGCCCGCACGGTTCAAACCAGCCGGTTTTTCGCATCCGCAATCGCCTGCGCCACCTGCTTCGGCGACACGCCGCCTTTCGCGGCACGCTTGTCCAGACAGGACTGCAGCGCCAGAATCGGATACACATCATCCCCGATAACCGCACTGAACTTCTGCAGATCGGCCAGCGCCAGATCCTCCAGCGGTTTACCCTGACGAATGGCTTCCACAACCGCTTCACCGACAATATGGTGCGCTTCACGGAACGGTACGCCCTTCGCCACCAGATAATCCGCCAGTTCGGTAGAGTTCGCATAGCCCTGCTGCGCCGCTTCCTGGCAGCGCGGACGTTTCACCTGAATGCCATCCAGCACCAGCGCGCCCATATGCAGACAGTCCAGCCAGGTGTCGAGCGCGTCGAACAGCCCTTCTTTGTCTTCCTGCATGTCTTTGTTGTACGCCAGCGGCAGCCCTTTCAGGGTCATCATCATGCCGGTCAGCGCACCCTGCACGCGGCCACATTTGCCTCGGATCAGCTCGAGCGCGTCCGGGTTTTTCTTCTGCGGCATCAGGGATGAACCTGAGGTCACGCGGTCGGACAGCTCGACGAACCCGGCTTCACCGGAGTTGAAGAAGATAAGGTCTTCGGCAAAGCGCGACAGGTGCACCATCCCGATAGAGGCATTGGAGAGCAGCTCCAGCACGTGGTCTCGGTCAGAGACGCTGTCCAGGCTGTTACGGGTGGCGGAGGCAAAGCCCAGCCAGCCTGCCAGCTGTTCACGGTCGATTTCGTAAGCGGTACCCGCCAGCGCGCCGCTGCCCAGCGGGCTGACGTCCAGACGTTTCAGGGTATCCTGCAGACGGCTTTCATCACGCGCCAGCATCTCAACGTAGGCCAGACACCAGTGCGCAAAGGTCACCGGCTGCGCGCGCTGCAGGTGGGTATAACCCGGCATCACCGCGTCCTGGTTGTTCTGCGCGGTTTCCACCAGCGCGCTCTGCAGCTGACGGTTGGCCGCCAGCAGTTCGCTAACGGTATCTTTACACCACAGCTTCAGGTCGGTGGCGACCTGGTCGTTACGGCTGCGGCCGGTGTGCAGCTTTTTACCCAGTTGGCCGACCTTATCGATCAGTTTGCCTTCCACCCAGCTGTGAATATCTTCGGCATCGCTCTGCAGGATTTGCTGCGGATCCAGACGCACCTCTTCCAGCAGATTGTTCAGCGCTTCTTCCAGCTGTAATTGTTCGTCTGCGGTCAGTACGCCTACCGTTACCAGCGCTTTGGACCAGGCCACAGAGCCGACAATATCCTGTTCGGCCAGGCGGTAGTCGAAGCGCAAAGAGTCGTTGAACTGTTTGAACCGCTGATCCGCTGCCTGTGTAAAACGCCCACCCCAAAGTGCCATAACATGCTTCCTTAATATCTTTGAATTTCATTGCCCGGTGGCGCTGCGCTTACCGGGCCTACAAAACATTAAATCGATTACGCTAAAATACGCGTGCCAATCGGCGTGCCGTTAAACAGCGCCGGGAGCTGCTCCGCGTGGCGCCATGAGGCGATATCCACCGGGCGGCCCAGCGTGCGTGCCGCATCCAGCGCGGCGTTCACTTTGACGATCATGCCGTCGGTAATAATGCCCTGAGCAATCAGCTGCTCGGCTTTCTCCGCCGTCATTTCCGCAATGCGCTGGCCTTTACCGTCCAGAATACCGCTCACGTCGGAGAGCAGGATCAGGTCCGCGCCCAGCGTTGCCGCCAGCGCGGTCGCCGCCTGGTCAGCGTTAACGTTCATCAGCTCGCCCTCTTCGGTCACGCCGATGGAGCTCACCACCGGCAGGAAACCGCCTTCCAGCAGCGTGTTAATCAGCTTAGGCGAACCTGGCTGCGCCAGTCCAACGTGGCCGAGTTCTTCGTCGAGCTGGGTCACTTTTACGCTGTCGCCATCGCCCAGATAGAGGCCCACGGACGCAATATGGTGTTTCTTCGCCCACGCCAGCAGCGTTTTGTTCGCCGTACCCGCCAGCGCGCCGGTAATGATGTCAATCTGGTCAGCAGGCGTCACGCGCAGGCCGTTCTTCTTTTTCACCGGCAGGTTGAGCCCTTTCATCAGCTCATCCACCACGCAGCCACCGCCGTGCACAATCACCAGCGGACGTTGATGTGATTCGCGATAGTTCACCAGCGCGGTAAACAGACGCTCCAGCGCTTCTTCGCTGTCCAGCAGTACACCACCGAGTTTGATAATTAATGGGTTCATCATCACACCTTAAATAAGAGCCTGCGTTTCCGGGAAACCGAAACGAATATTTGCACACTGCATTGCCTGTGCGGCAGCGCCTTTCAGTAAGTTATCTTCTGCGGCCACCACGATGAGATGCTCACCCTGAACGGCAAAGCCGATATCGCAGAACGGCAGACCGACCACGTTTTTCAGCGCCGGCACGCCTTTGTCGTACAGGCGCACCAGCGGTTTATCCGCATACGCCTGCGTGAAGACCTCGCTCACCTGCTCTTTGGTCACGCCCGGTTTCAGGCGGCAGGTGATGGTTTCGAGGATCCCACGCGGGAAGCTGCCCAGGTGCGGGGTGAAAATGACGTCCGCGCCCAGATGCGTCGTGATTTCAGGGTGATGACGGTGATTAAACACGCCATACGGCTGAAGGCTCACTTCGCAGAAGCTATTGGAGATCGCCGCCTTGCGTCCTGCACCGCTCACGCCGCTGGTGGCGTTGATCACCGGCCACTGGTTCAGATCCAGCAGGCCCGCGTCGATCAGCGGCTTCAGGGAAAGCTGCGCCGCCGTCGGGTAGCAGCCCGGAACGGCAATCAGGTCCGCTTCTTTCAGTTTATCTGCGCTCCACTCCGCCAGGCCGTACACCGCTTTTTCAAGCAGATCCGGGTGCTGATGGGTGAAACCATAATATTTTTCGTAAAACGCGCCGTCGTTAACGCGGAACGCGCCGGAGAGGTCGAAGACCACGCAGCCGGCCGCCAGAAACTGCGGCGCCAGGTCGTGGCTGACCTCATGCGCGGTGGCTAAAAACACCACGTCGACGCCGTCGGTAAACTCGCTGATGTCAGACATGGGCTGCAGCGGCAGATCGACCATGCCCTTAAGCTGCGGATGCAAATCGGAAATTAACTTTCCTGCATCATTGCTTTGCGCTGACACGGTCAAAGCGGTTATGGTCATATGTGGATGGCGATTCACGTAGCTTACAAGCTCTGCGCCCGCATAACCGCTAGCGCCTACAATCAGCGTATTCAACATCGGGTTCCTTTATGCTCAACGTTAATGTATTTTTATTCACATTTATTGCATGAATATTGATACTATCACGACCTAAGGTGTGTCAACAATGAAAATGAACTTACCGCCATTTATCGAGATCTACCGCGCCCTGATTGCCACACCGTCCATCAGCGCAACGGAAGAAGCGCTGGATCAGAGCAATGAGTCTTTAATCAATCTGCTGGCGGGTTGGTTTAGCGATCTTGGGTTTAACGTTGAGGTTCAGCCCGTCCCCGGCACTCGCCACAAATTTAACCTGCTCGCCAGCACCGGAACCGGTGCGGGCGGCCTGCTGCTGGCCGGTCATACCGACACCGTGCCGTTTGACGATGGCCGCTGGACGCGCGATCCGTTCACCCTGACCGAGCACGACAACAAGCTCTACGGTCTGGGCACCGCCGACATGAAAGGCTTCTTCGCCTTTATCCTCGACGCGTTGCGTGACGTGGACGTGACGAAGCTGAAAAAACCGCTCTACATTCTGGCGACCGCTGATGAAGAGACCAGCATGGCGGGCGCGCGCTACTTCTCTGAAAACACGTCGATTCGCCCGGATTGCGCCATTATCGGTGAGCCGACGTCTCTGCAACCGATCCGCGCGCACAAAGGCCATATTTCTACCGCCGTGCGCGTGCTCGGCCAGTCCGGCCACTCCAGCGATCCGGCGCGCGGCGTGAACGCCATCGAGCTGATGCATGACGCCATCGGCCGCATCATGACCCTGCGCGACGATCTGAAAGAACGCTATCACTACGAGGCGTTCACCGTGCCGTATCCGACGCTGAACCTCGGCAGCCTGCACGGGGGTGATGCCTCCAACCGTATCTGCGCCTGCTGCGAACTGCACATGGATATTCGCCCGCTGCCGGGCATGACCCTGAGCGATCTTGACGGCCTGTTGAATGAGGCGCTGGCCCCGGTGAGCGAGCGCTGGCCGGGTCGCCTGACGGTCTCCGAACTGCATCCGCCGATCCCGGGTTATGAATGCCCGCCGGACCATCAGTTGGTTGAAGTTGTGGAAAAACTGCTCGGTGAGAAAACCGACGTGGTGAACTACTGCACCGAAGCGCCGTTTATTCAGACGCTGTGCCCGACGCTGGTTCTTGGTCCTGGCTCCATCAACCAGGCGCACCAGCCGGATGAGTATCTGGAAACCCGCTTTATCAAACCCACCCGCGAACTGATTACCCAGGTTGTGCATCACTTCTGCTGGCATTAAAACCGCACCGAAGAGTCCCCTCTCCCTGTGGGAGAGGGTTAGGGTGAGGGCAACAAATCGCATGATCTCCGTCACATTCCCATAAGCATCTCTTATCTGACGCAATGCGAATTAAATTTCGTAAATTGCCCGCATTTATTCGTTTGCTGAACCGTTTTCGCAGCAATTGACGACGGGGGTTTTACGTGGCTTTATAAAGGGAGATGACAAAATAATGTCCAGAAGATTTTCGCCTGGGCATAAACAAAAATGATGGGGTGACTGGGTTTTTATGAACGAACAATATTCCGCGTTGCGTAGTAATGTCAGTATGCTCGGCAAAGTGCTTGGAGATACCATCAAAGATGCGTTGGGGGAGAACATCCTCGACCGCGTTGAAACCATCCGCAAGCTGTCTAAATCTTCCCGCGCCGGTAACGAGGCCAGTCGTCAGGAGCTGCTCACCACTTTGCAGAACCTCTCTAACGATGAGCTGCTACCCGTTGCACGCGCATTCAGCCAGTTCCTGAACCTGGCCAACACCGCTGAGCAATACCACAGCATTTCGCCAAACGGCGAAGCGGCCAGCAACCCGGAAGTCATTGCCCGCACCCTTCGTAAACTGAAAGACCAGCCAGACCTCAACGAGGCCACCATCAAAAAAGCGGTGGAGTCGCTTTCGCTGGAGTTGGTGCTGACCGCACACCCAACCGAAATTACCCGTCGCACCCTGATCCACAAAATGGTGGAAGTGAACAACTGCCTCAAGCAGCTGGATAACAAAGACATTGCCGACTACGAACGCAACCAGCTGATGCGCCGTCTGCGCCAGCTGATTGCCCAGTCCTGGCACACCGATGAAATTCGTAAGCATCGCCCAAGCCCGGTCGACGAAGCCAAATGGGGTTTTGCGGTGGTGGAAAACAGCCTGTGGGAAGGGGTACCGAACTACCTGCGCGAGCTGAACGAACAGCTGGAAGAGAACCTCGGCTACCGCCTGCCGGTTGATTTTGTTCCGGTGCGCTTCACCTCCTGGATGGGCGGCGACCGCGACGGCAACCCGAACGTGACCGCGGAAATCACCCGCCACGTCCTGCTGCTGAGCCGCTGGAAAGCGACCGACCTGTTCCTGAAAGATATTCAGGTATTGATCTCCGAGCTGTCGATGGTTGAAGCGACGCCGGAACTACGCGCGCTGGCCGGCGAAGAAGGCGCCAGCGAGCCGTACCGTTTCCTGATGAAAAAACTGCGTGGTCAGCTGATGGCCACTCAGGCCTGGCTGGAAGCGCGCCTGAAAGGCCAGCGCCTGCCAAAACCAGAAGGCCTGCTCAGCCAGAACGAACAGCTCTGGGAGCCGCTTTACGCCTGTTATAAATCACTGCAGGCCTGCGGGATGGGTATCATCGCTAACGGCGAACTGCTCGACACCCTGCGTCGCGTGAAGTGTTTCGGCGTGCCGCTGGTGCGTATCGACGTACGTCAGGAAAGTACCCGTCATACCGAAGCGCTGGGCGAGCTGACCCGCTATCTCGGCATCGGCGATTATGAAAGCTGGTCCGAAGCTGACAAGCAGGCGTTCCTGATCCGCGAGCTGAACTCGAAGCGCCCTCTGCTGCCGCGCAACTGGGAGCCAAGCAACGAAACCCGCGAAGTGCTCAACACCTGTAAAGCGATCGTTGATGCGCCGAAAGGATCGGTGGCCGCCTATGTGATCTCCATGGCGAAGACCCCGTCCGACGTGCTTGGCGTTCACCTTCTGCTGAAAGAAGCGGGAATCGACTACGCCCTGCCGGTCGCCCCGCTGTTTGAGACCCTCGACGACCTGAACAATGCCAACGACGTCATGAGCCAGCTGTTGAATATCGACTGGTACCGCGGCTTTATTCAGGGCAAACAGATGGTGATGATTGGCTATTCCGACTCCGCGAAAGACGCGGGCGTGATGGCAGCATCCTGGGCGCAATATCAGGCACAGGACGCACTGATCAAAACCTGCGAGAAAGCCGGTATTGAACTGACCCTGTTCCACGGACGCGGTGGTTCAATTGGCCGTGGCGGCGCACCGGCGCACGCAGCGCTGCTGTCGCAGCCGCCGGGAAGCCTGAAAGGCGGCCTGCGCGTCACCGAGCAAGGCGAGATGATCCGCTTCAAATACGGCCTGCCGGAAGTGACCATCAGCAGCCTGTCGCTCTATACCAGCGCGATCCTGGAAGCCAACCTGCTGCCACCGCCGGAGCCGAAAGCCTCCTGGTGCCATATCATGGACGAGCTGTCGGCTATCTCCTGCGATCTGTACCGCGGCTACGTGCGTGAAAACAAAGATTTCGTCCCTTACTTCCGCTCAGCCACCCCTGAGCAGGAGCTGGGTAAACTGCCGCTGGGCTCACGTCCTGCGAAGCGTCGCCCAACCGGTGGCGTAGAGTCTCTGCGCGCGATCCCGTGGATCTTTGCCTGGACGCAGAACCGCCTGATGCTGCCCGCCTGGCTGGGTGCCGGTGCTGCGCTGCAAAAAGTGGTGGAAGACGGCAAACAGAACGAACTGGAAACCATGTGCCGCGACTGGCCATTCTTCTCTACCCGTCTGGGAATGTTGGAGATGGTCTTCTCGAAAGCTGACCTGTGGCTGGCGGAATACTACGACCAGCGTCTGGTGAAACCTGAACTGTGGGCGCTGGGTAAAGAGCTGCGCGAACTGCTGGAAGGCGACATCAAAGTGGTGCTGGACATCGCCAACGACTCACATCTGATGGCGGACCTGCCGTGGATTGCAGAGTCTATTCAGCTGCGTAACATTTACACCGACCCGCTGAACGTCCTGCAGGCAGAGCTGCTGCACCGTTCACGTCTGGCGGAAGAAGAAGGGAAAGAACCGGATCCACGCGTTGAACAGGCGCTGATGGTGACGATTGCGGGCGTTGCGGCGGGTATGCGTAACACCGGCTAATGCTTTATGCCCGGCGGCGCTGCGCTTGCACGGGCCTACGTTAAGTAGGCCGGGTAAGCGTTAGCGCCACCCGGCAATACCCTGGTATCCACCATGCACCACGACATTACCCGCATCCTGACGGACCTGATCAACAGCGCAACGCCGCTGCGTCAGGTGCATTTTGCAAACCCAGCGATCTCCGCCCCCGAACTTGCCTTGCAGGTCGATTTTCCGCGTCTGGAGATTGTGATCGAAGGTTCGATGAAAGACCAGGCTGCCTGCGTTTTACAGCAGGGTGATGTTTTATATGTCCCGGCTGGCGGCTGGAATAATCCACAATGGCAAGCCCCCGCAACAACGCTGAGCATCCTGTTTGGCAAACAGCAGCTTGGGTTTAGCCTTTTGCACTGGGATGGTGTAGACGTTCGTAACCTGGCGAAGCAGCACGTTGCCCGCCGCGGTCCGCGCATTGGCTCGCTTCTCTTACAGACGCTCCATGAAATGCAGATGCAACCGCACGAGCAGCAAACCGCGCGGCTGATTATCGCCAGCCTGCTTAGCCACTGCGTCGACCTGCTGGGGAGTCAGATCCAAACCGCCTCCCGCAGTCAGGCTCTGTTTGAAGCGATTCGGGTCTATATTGACGAACACTTCGCCACTCCGCTTACCCGGGAATCCGTCGCGCAGGCGTTTTATATCTCCCCAAACTACCTGTCGCATCTGTTCCAGAAAACGGGCGCAGTAGGTTTCAATGAATACCTGACGCATACCCGGCTTGAACACGCGCGCCAGCTGTTGAAAGGGTATGATTTAAAAGTGAAAGAGGTGGCGCATGCCTGCGGATTTGTCGACAGCAACTACTTCTGCCGGTTATTTCGCAAGAACACGGAGCGTTCGCCGTCAGAATACCGTCGCCAGTATCACAGTCAGCTCACCGGAAAGGCAGCTAGTCCAGAATGACCTGAGTATGCTGCGGAGCGGATAGCATTTTACGCACCGCTCCCATCACCTTTTGTGGGTCACGTAAAAAGGCGTTAATACCGCACTTCACGTAGCGCGTATGCTCGAAACGTTCACTGCCCGCCAGTTCGATATCAGTAATGAGCAATACGACATCGGCACGCCGGATGTCCTCTTCCGTAAGCTCGCTCTCAACGCCCAGCGCTCCCTGCGTCTCGATGTTAACGCTCCACTTCTCCTGCTGGCAGAGCTTTTCCAGCCGTTCGGCAGCCATATAGGTATGTGCGACGCCACTGACGCACGCGGTCACCGCCACCAGATGACGTCCCGCTATCACTGTCATGTTCAGCCTCCCAGGGTAACATTGAAACCTTCGCGCTCGGCCAGTAGACGCATCGCTGACACCTCATCTTCTGTCGGCGGGCTCGCTTGCCGCATTCCCCACTTCTGCCCCAGCAGGCGGTATTTTGGCTCCCCATACTGATGGAAGGGCAATAAATGCAGCTGCCGTATTCCTGAAGGTAGCAGGAAAGCCAGCACGCGCGCCATGTTCGTTTCGTTAAGCGTATAGCCAGGAATAAGCGGGATGCGGGGAATCACGTTTATCCCTTCAGCCACCAGCTGACGGAAATTATCCAGCACTCTGGAAAGATTCATTGCCACAATTGATTGGGCCAGCGCCGTGTCCATGATCTTCAAATCAAACAGCACTTCATCACACTGGCGCGCCAGCGGCATTAGTCGGGACAACGGCGCATCGCCTGCCGTTTCGATGGCCGTATGCACGCCGAAACGACGCAACCTCTGTAGAAACTTTGTCGCGAAAGACGCCTGCAGCAACACTTCCCCGCCCGAAAGCGTCACCCCGCCTCCCGAGGAACGAAAGAAGACATCGTCTTTCATTACCTCGTTTTCCAGCTCATCCAGGGTCACATCTCTTCCGATATGCCCGAAGGCACCGGACGGGCATTCATCTGCGTCCCGCAGGCAGGGAACACAGTGCAGGCATTTACTCTCCCGACGCACCGTTTCGATTTTCGGCGAGATCGACTCCGGATTCGCGCACCACGGACAGCGGTGAGGGCAGCCTTTAAAAAAAACCACCGTACGGATGCCGCGTCCGTCATTTAATGAGTAGCGCTGGATATTGAAAATACGCGCCACGTCGACGCGCGTTTCAACCACGTCACAGCAGATGCGCTGTGCGGCGGATAATGTCATCCTGGATCTCCTTCGATAGCTCAACAAAGAAGGCGCTGTACCCTGCAACGCGTACCACCAGCCCGGCAAAATCCTGCGGACGCTGTTGCGCTTCACGCAGTGTTTCCGCATTCACCACGTTGAACTGGATATGCTGCAACTTAAGCTGGGTGAAGGCGCGAAGGAAATCCGCCAGCTTTTGCAGCCCGGCATCGCCTTCCAGCGTCGCAGGGGTGAATTTAACGTTTAGCAGCGTGCCGTTAGATAACAGATAGTTATCCAGCTTACTTACCGATTTCAGTATCGCCGTCGGGCCCTGCATATCTTGTCCAAGCATCGGCGAGAGCCCACCGTCTGCCAGTTGTTCCCCGGCAAAACGGCCATCGGGCGTTGCCCCCACCACCGCCCCCAGCGGCACGTGTGCCGATACGGTATAAGAACCCGGGGTGAACTGCCCGCCGCGCGGGTTGCGGTATTTTTCGACCTCTTTACAGTAGTGGCGCAGCAGTTCAGCGCTGATGTTGTCGACATCATCGATATCATTGCCGTATTTTTCGAAGCGATTGATCAACCGGGCGCGGATTTTTTTGCCCTCAGGCGTGGCAAAGTTAGCGTTTAACACGGCTAACAGCGCGTCAAAACTTAAGCGCTGCTGTTCAAAAACCAGCCCCTTCAGGGCGTGCAGCGAGTCGCTCAAATTCGCTATCCCGATGCCCTGTACGCCGGAAAAGTTATAGCGCGCGCCACCGTCGGTGATGTCTTTCCCTGATGCTAAGCAATCGCTGATAAAAGAAGAGAGCAACGGCACCGGAGCCCAGTCACGATGGCCGATATCGCAGATATTGCTCCCCTCGACCATCAGCGCAATGTAGTGATTAATTTTGGCGCGAATATGCTCCAGCAAGCCTTCATAACTCAGCGCTGCGTTGCCTTCGTTCTCCTGCATCGCGATTTCCATCACCTTCAGCAGGTTAAACATCGCGATATCGTGCAGACCGTAGGTTTTACCCGGAATTGACAGCTCTACACAGCCAACCACCGCGTAGTCGCGCGCATCTTCCAGCGACACTCCCCTGTTGAGGAAGGCAGGCACCACCACTTCATCGTTAAAGATCTGCGGGATGCCGGTACCCAGGCGGATCGTCTCCGCCGTTTTAAGCAGGAAGGGCCGGTCGATAAGTTCGTTAACCCGCACGCCGAGGTTCGGTTGAGGAAGCTGAACGCTCTGGTAAGCATCCAGACACAGGAAGGAGAGCACGTTAACCGCGCTACGCCCGCTCTCCGTCAGGCCGCCCAATAGTGCGGTATACCCGGTCGGGAACCCGGCAAAATAGCGGGCGCTGCTGGTGGAGCGTAAAAGCACCACGTCATTGCACTTCACCCACAGCGATTCCAGAATCTCTTTCAGGAACGCGGGTTCTTCGCCCTGTGAGAGCGAGGCCTGATAAAAGGGCAGCATGTACTGGTCAAAGCGCCCGATGGAGAGCGAGCTGGCGTTAGATTCATACTGCAAAATGACGTTCATGTACCAGAAGAGCTGACACGCCTGCCAGAACGTTTGCGGCTTATGCTGCGCGTTGTGGCGCGAGATTTCTGCCATCTTCCGTAATTCTTCACGCCGTGAAGCTTCATCACAGACGGTAGCAAGGGTTTCAGCCAGCGCGGCGTAGCGCAGAATATGACGCTGGGACGCTTCAAGCAGAATCAGTGCGGCGGCATAGAACGTGTTCTGCGCATCGCGGGCGCAGTGTTCGCGCAATTCCTCCACCAGCACACCCAGGCCGTTATTGAGCAGGCGCGGATAATCAATAATGATATGCCCCTGCCCTTTGTCCGTTTGGTTGACGCTGAAAATTTGCGTCCCCACAGCGGCTTTCACCTCATCCGTCATCTGGCTGTTAATGAAATCCTTCATCGACCGTTTTTCCCAGTAGGGATACAGCACGTCACGGTAGATCTGCTTATCCTCATCGCTGATTTCAAAGCGATCCTGCGGACGCGTGGCAAACTGGTCCAGCTCCTTAAGCAGCCAGTAGGGATCCATCTCAGGAGACATAATGCCCGCACGCGGTTTAACGGTCCGGTTTCCGGCAATCAGTTCCTCATCACGAATCGCGATGTTCACATGGTCAAGAATGTACGCCGTGGCTTTTGCACGCCTGAGGATAACCGGCTCACCCTCCGTCTGCTTATGGCTGGCGGTATAGAGCAAAGCACGCTCAAGCGAGATTTCACGTGGGCTGGCAAAAAGTGCGTCTTTCAAACGCTGGGTACGATTCGTCATGAGGGAACTCCTGTAACGGAAAACGAGCCCGCCCCGAAGGGCGGGAGAACGTCAGGCGGTTTGCGCCAGGTGGGCATCAATTTTGTTCATGATGGCGTCAGCGCGTTTCACCGCGTCGCTGATGTTGACGCGCACGATGGTTTTCCCGGTAAAACGTTCTTCGAACTTAATGCCAATATCTTTGGTCAGGATCACCATATCCGCTGCGGCGATATCCTCAGCATTCAGTTCGTTCTCAAGACCAATCGACCCCTGCGTTTCAACCTTCACTTCCCAGCCTTTGGCTTTAGCGGCGCTTTCCAGCGCTTCGGCCGCCATGTAGGTATGGGCAACGCCTGACGGGCATGCGGTTACTGCGATAATTCGGGCCATGTTCTCTTCCTCACTCAGTTAATTTCGAAATCCAGATCCAGGTCGTCCTCTTTTTCATCGACCTGTTTTGCATTCTTGCGGGCAATACTCTTCAGCACGTTGACGCTAATGGCAGTCACCACAGCCCCTACGGCAACCGCCGCGATGTAGCCCAGTTTGCCCTCCACCACAGGGAGAACGATAAGCCCGCCCCATCCGGCATAACATTGCGCGCCCATCACGGCAGCCGTCACTGCGCCGCACGCGGATCCCAGCATGATGGAGGGAATGACACGCAGAGGGTCGGCTGCGGCGAACGGAATGGCCCCTTCGGTGACCCCCACGCAGCCCATCACTAATGCAGCCTTGCCCGCTTCGCGCTCTTCACCGGTAAAATTCTTGCGATTAATCAACGTCGCCAGGCCTAAGCCCAGAGGAGGCACGCAGATGCCTACCGCCGCAATCGCCACCACGGTGTAGACGCCCTGAGCAACGCAGATCAGCATGAAGGCATAGGCGACTTTATTAATCGGGCCGCCCATGTCGAAGGCCAGCATCAACCCCATGATGATGGCCAGCACGACGATGCTGCCCTGCTGCATCCCTTGCAGCCACTGGGTTAAGCCCGTCGTCAACGCACCAACAGGTTCGCCCAGACCCCACATCATGATGCCCGCGGTAACAAAGGTGCCGATGATAGGGATGATGAAGATAGGCATGACGGAGCGCAGGACTTTCGGGACCGGCAGTTTTTTCAGATACCAGACCACAATCCCGCCGAGGATCCCGGCAATAATGGCGCCGAAGAAACCCGCACCGAAGCTGTTACCAACCCACGCGGCAATAGCACAGGGAGCAAGCGCGGCGCGCTCGGCAATGGAGTAGCCAATATAGGCGGCCAGGAAAGGTACCATCAGCGTTAACCCCGCCACGCCGATATCGAATAGCTTTTTGAGGTTGGGATCGGTTGCGGCATCCGGTACCGCGCCCTTGCCGTACAGCATGACTGAAACCGCCAGCAAAATACCGCCCGCGACCACGAACGGGATCATGTGCGACACCCCGGTCATCAGATGCTGCCGCGTGTTCTTGAGAATATGCACCAACTCTTTCATATGTCGCTCCAGGCCTAAAACCATAAAGATGTTGTGGCAAACAATAGGCAATCAGAAAGACGGCGGACAGGAGACAAAAAGGCCATTTACTGGATTTTTGTAATGTCGAAATAAAAATGCGATCCGCCTCGACATTTCGAATCACTCCGGCGTTAAGCAAAAATTAATAACCTGTGAGTCAAATCTCACTTTTCGCGTGATATTACATTTATCCAGTGTTTGGCAGATTTGTCACATGGCGCGCATAACCACCACGCTCGTATGCTGTTCCCCAATGAATGTTGATTGCTTTCAGGAGTGTGTATGGCTCTGGTAGTGGAATTTACCTGTGAATTACCCAACGGGGTTCACGCGCGTCCGGCAAGTCATGTGGAGACGCTGTGCAATACGTTTATCTCACAGATCGAATGGCATAATCTGCGCACCGACCGAAAAGGGAATGCCAAGAGCGCACTGGCACTTATTGGCACCGACACGCTGGCAGGCGACGCCTGTCGTCTGGTGATCCACGGTGAAGATGAGCAGAGCGCCCATCAACAGCTGGAACAATGGCTCCGGGAAGAGTTTCCACACTGTGATGCACCGCTCGCAGAAGCCATCAATATTGAGCGCGATCCGCTGCCAGAATCCCTCGCGCGCCTTAATCCAACGCTTTTCCGCGCCCTGCCCGTTTGCAGCGGTAGCGCCCAGGGCGTGTTGACCTTGCTGACCTCGCTGGATCTCAATGCACTGACGGATTTACCCGACGCGAAAAACGTGGAAGAAGAGCAGTCAGCGCTGGATAGCGGCCTCACCCTGCTGGTGAAAAATATTGAGCTGCGCGCGCTGGACAGCGACAGCACCGCCAACGCCATTCTTGAAGCCCATCGTTCGCTGGCTACGGATACCTCTTTGCGCCAGCATCTTCTTGCGGGCGTAAGCCAGGGGCTAAGCTGCGCGCAAGCGACAATCGCCACAGCCAACCATTTCTGCGATACGTTCTCTCGTTCCAGCAGCAGCTACTTACGGGAACGTGCGCTGGATGTGCGCGATGTCTGCTATCAACTTTTACAACAGATTTATGGTGAACAACGCTTCCCCGCACCGGGACAGCTCACTCAACAGAGTGTTTGTCTGGCTGATGATCTTACGCCCGGCCAGTTCCTGGAACTCGATAAAACCTTACTTAAGGGGCTGCTGTTAAAAAGCGGCGGAACCACCTCGCACACCGTCATTCTTGCACGTTCCTTTAATATTCCGACGCTGGTGGGCGTCGACAGTGAAAGCCTGCTGCAGTGGCGCAATAAATCCGTATTTATTGATGGCAATGCCGGTGCGGTCGTGGTCAACGCCAGCGATGCGGTGGCACGCTACTACCGCCAGGAAGCACGAGTACAACAGGCACTACGCGAGCAGCAGCGTATCTGGCTCGATCGGGAAGCCAGAACCGCCGATGGCCTGCGCGTTGAGATTGCCGCGAACATCGCCCACGCGGTGGAAGCGCAGGCAGCATTCGGGAACGGCGCCGAGGGCGTTGGCCTGTTTCGCACCGAAATGCTGTATATGGACCGCAGCAGCGCACCCGGTGAAAACGAGCTGTACAACATTTTCTGTCAGGCGCTGGAGAGTGCAAACGGGCGCAGCATTATCGTGCGCACCATGGATATCGGCGGCGATAAGCCGGTGGCGTACCTGAATATCCCGGCCGAAAACAACCCGTTCCTCGGCTACCGCGCCGTACGCATTTACGAAGAGTATGCAGCGCTTTTCACCACCCAGCTTCGGGCGATCCTGCGCGCCTCTGCTCACGGCAGCCTGAAGATCATGATCCCGATGATCTCTTCTATGGAAGAGATCCTGTGGGTGAAAGAGAAACTTGCCGAAGCGAAACAGCAGCTCCGGGCTGAACATATTCCATTTGATGAAAAAATCCCGCTCGGCATCATGCTGGAAGTGCCTTCGGTAATGTTCATCATCGATCAGTGCTGTGAAGAGATTGATTTCTTTAGCATCGGCAGCAATGACCTGACGCAATATCTGCTGGCCGTCGACCGCGACAACGCCAAAGTCACACGCCACTACAACAGCCTGAACCCAGCCTTCCTGCGGGCGCTGGATTACGCGGTGCAAGCCGTCCATCGCCAGGGGAAATGGATTGGCCTGTGCGGCGAACTGGGTGCAAAAGGTTCGGTGCTGCCATTGCTGGTGGGTCTGGGTTTGGACGAACTGAGCATGGGGTCACCCGCCATTCCGGCAACCAAAGCGCGTATGGCACAGCTTGATAGCCGCGCCTGCCGCCAGTTGCTGAATCAGGCCATGGCGTGTCGCACTTCGCTTGAAGTGGAACACCTGCTGGCGCAGTTCCGCATGAACCAGCAGGACACGCCGCTGGTGTCACCACGCTGTATTTCGCTGGATAACGACTGGAACAGTAAAGAAGAGGTCATGAAAGGCATGACCGATAACCTGCTGCTCGCCGGACGTTGCCGCTACCCCCGCAAGCTGGAGGCCGATCTGTGGGCGCGCGAAGCCGTATTCTCTACCGGTCTTGGCTTCAGCTTCGCCATTCCGCACAGCAAGTCTGAGCACATTGAGCAATCCACCATCAGCGTCGCACGCCTGAAATCGCCCGTCATGTGGGGCGATGAAGAAGCACAATTCATCATCATGCTGACGCTGAACAAACACGCCGCGGGCGATCAGCATATGCGTATTTTCTCCCGTCTGGCACGCCGCATCATGCATGACGATTTCCGCAGCGCGCTGGTCAACGCCAGCTCAGAAGAGGCCATCGCCTCCCTGCTGCAACACGAATTAGAACTCTAACGAGGAAGAGTAATGGAACTGTATCTGGATACCGCCAACGTGGCGGAAGTCGAACGTCTGGCGCGCATCTTTCCTATTGCGGGCGTCACCACCAACCCAAGCATTATCGCCGCCAGCCGCGAATCAATCTGGGACGTGCTGCCGCGTCTGCAAAAAGCCATCGGACCGGAAGGCACGCTGTTTGCCCAAACCATGAGCCGCGATGCCGAAGGCATGGTGGCGGAAGCCAAACGTTTGAGTAATGCCATACCGGACATCGTGGTGAAAATCCCTGTCACGGCTGAGGGCCTTACCGCGATCAAGGCGTTGAAAAAAGAGGGGATAACCACGCTGGGGACCGCCGTTTATAGCGCCGCTCAGGGCTTGCTCGCCGCACTCGCAGGGGCGAAATATGTCGCGCCGTACGTAAACCGCGTTGATGCGCAGGGCGGTGACGGCATTCGCATGGTGCAGGAGCTGCAGTCTCTGCTGGAGCTGCACGCGCCGGAAAGCAAGATGCTGGCCGCCAGCTTCAAAACGCCGCGTCAGGCGCTGGACTGTCTGCTCGCCGGATGTGAAGCAATCACGCTTCCCTTAGACGTAGCGCAACACATGCTCGGCACACCAGCGGTAGAGTCAGCCATAGAGAAGTTCGAGCAGGACTGGAAAAACGCGTTTGGTAACCTCAACCTCTAAGGGAGAACTGTTATGGACCGTATCATTCAATCGCCGGGGAAATATATCCAGGGCGCTGATGTGCTTACCCGTCTCGGCGACTATCTGAAACCCCTGGCCAATCGCTGGCTGGTTGTCGGCGATAAATTTGTGCTGGGTTTTGCCGAAGAGACCCTGCGTCAGAGTTTTAAAAAAGCCGAACTGCATGCCGAAATCGCGCCGTTTGGCGGCGAATGTTCACAAAATGAAATCGATCGCCTGAAAAAGCTGGCCGACAGCGCCGACTGCATGGCGGTGCTGGGCATTGGCGGCGGTAAAACGCTGGATACCGCCAAAGCGCTGGCTCATTTCATGGACGTACCCGTCGCCATTGCGCCAACTATCGCCTCCACCGATGCGCCGTGCAGCGCCCTTTCCGTCATTTACACCGACAGCGGTGAGTTCGATCGCTACCTGATGCTGCCGCACAACCCGAACATGGTTATCGTCGATACCAAGGTGGTGGCGGGTGCGCCGGCACGTCTGCTGGCCGCCGGGATTGGCGATGCGCTGGCGACGTGGTTTGAAGCACGCGCCTGCTCGCGCAGCGGTGCGACCACCATGGCGGGCGGCAAATGTACTCAGGCAGCACTCGCGCTGGCCGAGCTGTGCTACAACACGCTGGTTGAAGAGGGTGAAAAAGCCATGCTGGCGGCGGAACAGCATGTGGTTACACCGGCGCTGGAACGCATTATCGAAGCCAACACCTATCTCAGCGGCGTAGGCTTTGAAAGCGGCGGGCTGGCGGCAGCACACGCTATTCATAACGGCATGACGGCAGTGCCGGACGCGCATCACTTCTATCACGGCGAAAAAGTGGCGTTTGGTACGCTGACGCAGCTGGTACTGGAAAACGCGCCGGTAGAAGAAATAGAGACCGTCGCCGCGCTTTGTCACAGCGTTGGGCTGCCGATCACGCTGGCACAGCTGAACATCAAAGAGGATATTCCGGCCAAAATGCGTCTGATCGCGGAAGCGTCCTGTGCGGAAGGAGAAACCATCCACAACATGCCCGGCGGCGTAACGCCGGATCAGGTGTATGCGGCACTGCTGGTAGCCGACCAGTATGGGCAGCGGTTCCTGCAGGAGTGGGAGTAAATAGCGTGAATAAAAATCCCCGCATCAGCGGGGATTTTTTTGCCCGTAGGCCGGGTAAGCGTTAGCGCCACCCGGCACAAGGGTTACTGCAGGTCAAACCGGTCCAGATCCATCACCTTCGCCCATGCGGCAACGAAGTCGCGGACAAACTTCTCATGCGCATCATCGCTGGCGTAAACCTCTGCCAGCGCGCGCAGAACGGCGTTCGAACCGAAGACCAGATCGGCGCGGGTGGCGGTATATTTCACTTCACCGCTGGCGCGATCGCTTCCAGCAAACAGCTCATTGGATTCGTCGGTCGCCTTCCACTGCGTGTTCATGTCCAGCAGGTTCACGAAGAAATCGTTGCTCAGCACGCCCTCGCGGTCAGTGAACACTCCATTCTTGCTGCCATCAAAGTTGGCACCCAGAACGCGCAGGCCGCCGATCAGCACCGTCAGCTCCGGTGCGGTCAGCGTCAGCTGCTGGGCCTTGTCGATCAGCAGTGACTCCGTGGTGGACACATCCACCTGCGCACGGTAGTTGCGGAAACCATCGGCAACCGGTTCGAGCAGGTTAAACATCTCGATATCCGTCTGATCCTGACGCGCATCCACGCGGCCTGGGGTGAACGGTACGGTGACGTACACGCCTGCGGCTTTTGCGGCCTGCTCAACGCCTACCACGCCCGCCAGCACGATGATATCGGCCAGTGAGGCTTTGTTGGTGGTGCGCTGAATAGCTTCCAGAGCCGGCAACGCGCGAACCGCCGCGGCGTTCACATCCCAGTCGCGCTGAGGCGCCAGCGCCAGACGCGCGCCGTTAGCGCCGCCACGCTTATCGCCACCGCGGAAGGTTGAAGCAGACGCCCAGGCTACGGAAACCAGCTCGCTCACGGACAGACCGGACGCCACAATCTCCGCCTTCAGGCTTTCAATGTCTTCTTTCGACGGATTAAACACCGCCTGCGGGAGCGGGTCCTGCCAAATCAGATCTTCTTTCGGCACTTCAGGGCCGATGTACCGCGCTTTTGGCCCCATATCACGGTGGGTCAGCTTGAACCAGGCACGCGCGAAGGCTTCGTTGAAAGCCTGCGGATCGTTCAGGAAGCGGCGGGAAATTTTCTCGAATTCCGGGTCAAAACGCAGCGTCAGGTCGGTGACCAGCATGGTAGGCTTGCGTTTTTTCGATGGGTCGAACGGATCGGGCATTATTTCCGGTGCATCTACGGCTTCAAACTGAATCGCCCCTGCCGGGCTGCGGGTCTGCACCCATTCGTATTTGAACAGGTTCTCGAAGAAGTAGTTGCTCCACTGGGTCGGGGTTTGCGACCAGATGACTTCCAGACCGGAGGTAATGGCATCTGCACCCACGCCCGTGCCGAGCGTGCTCGCCCAGCCCAGGCCCTGCGCTTCAATTGGTGAGGCTTCCGGGTCGGTACCCACGTGGGTGGCTTCACCCGCGCCGTGAGTCTTGCCGAGGGTGTGGCCGCCTGCAATCAGCGCGACGGTCTCTTCATCGTTCATGCCCATGTTGCCGAAGGTCGCGCGAATCGCTGCCGCCGCTGACAGCGGTTCACCGCTGGCGTTTGGCCCTTCCGGGTTCACGTAGATCAGGCCCATTTCGGTGGCGGCCAGAGGACGCTTCGCCAGCGCTTCCGGATCGCGGTGGGTCAGCCAGGCTTTTTCATCACCCCAGTTCACGTCCAGATCCGGTTCCCAGACATCTTCACGCCCGGCACCGAAACCAAAGGTGCGGAAGCCCGAATTCTCCAGCGCCACGTTACCCGCGAGGATAAACAGGTCAGCCCAGGAAATTTTTTGTCCGTATTTTTGCTTGATGGGCCACAGCAGACGGCGCGCCTTATCCAGGCTCACGTTATCCGGCCAGGAGTTCAGCGGCGCAAAGCGCTGTTGACCGCGTCCTGCGCCACCGCGTCCGTCAACGGAACGATAGGTACCCGCGCCATGCCAGGCCATACGGATAAACAGGCCCGCATAGCTGCCCCAGTCGGCAGGCCACCACGGTTGGGAGTCGGTTAAAAGTGCTTTGAGATCGCCTTTCAGCGCGGAGTAATCAAGCTTGCTAAATTCTTTGCGGTAGTCAAAGTCTTCACCCAGCGGGTTCGAACGATTGGAATGTTGGTTAAGAAGATCGATGCGGAGTTGTTTTGGCCACCAGTCGCGGCTGCCTGTACCTGCGCCCGCGCTGTGATCGACGCCGCCCTGATGGAACGGGCATTTGCCGACTGATGCCGCTTTATTGGTTTCGTCTGACGTGCTCATCGCTATGCTCCCTTTTACAGTGTTACCGTTACGATATACGCCCTTGTTGATAAGGTATAGTTGAGATAACCCACAGATTCGATAGTTAAATCCGTTTAATTTCCCATGGAAAATACATGAGTTTTGTACGTCAAAGGCAGCATTGCTGATATGGCAGGAAAATAAAACCCTTATAAATCAAAAAACCCTCCGAAGAGGGCTCTTTTTTGTTACACGCCTGGTCTAACGCCGAGCGTGTGGCATATGGCGTAACTCATCTCAGCACGGTTCAGCGTGTAGAAGTGGAAATCCTTCACCCCTTCACGACTTAAGATCTTCACCATGTCCATCGCGATATTTGCGCCCACCAGCTTGCGTGTTTCCGGGTCATCGTCCAGCCCCTCGTACATTTTAGACATCCAGAGAGGAATACGCACATTGGTCATATCAGCAAATTTCTTCGCCTGTTTGAAGTTAGAGACCGGCAGAATACCTGGGATAATTTCAACGTCGATGCCCGCGGAGACGCAGCGGTCACGGAAGCGCAGATAGCTTTCCACATCAAAGAAGAACTGAGTAATGGCGCGGTTCGCGCCGGCATCCACCTTACGCTTGAGGTTAAGCAGATCGGCCTGAGCGCTTTTCGCTTCCGGATGCACTTCAGGATAAGCGGCCACGGAGATATCAAAGTCCGCCACCCCCTTCAACAGCCCCACCAGATCGGCGGCATACATGTCCGGCTTACCGTTCCCAGGAGGCAGGTCACCGCGCAATGCAACAATATGACGGATACCGTTATTCCAGTAATCCTGGGCGATGGCGCGCAGCTCGTCGCGGGTGGCGTCGATACAGGTGAGGTGCGGGGCCGCTTCGAGACCGGTGCGATCTTTGATGCCTTTAATGATGCTGTGCGTACGGTCACGCTCGCCGGAGTTCGCACCGTAGGTCACGGAGACAAACTTCGGTTTCAGGCTGCTGAGACGATCGATAGAGCTCCACAGGGTTTGCTCCATTTCACTGGTGCGCGGCGGGAAAAATTCAAAAGAGACGTTAATCTGGCCGTTTACTTCGGCCAGGCTCTGATTCAGTGCTTCCCGCTGGTTGGCGTGAAAAAAGCTCATACCTTACCTCTATCAATCGCGTGTCATTGTCTGTTGTGTTGTGAACTTCTATACGTTTAGACGTCCAGATGTAAAAATGACGGAAAAGCGGAGGGACGTCAATAGAAATAATCAACAATAACGGTGAGGTTTGCTCAGGGAATATGAGAAAAATTCAAGATGAGGGTGAGTGCGGTCTGATGCCCTCACCCTAACCCTCTCCCACAGGGAGAGGGAAATGCAGATGTTACAGCAGCTTAGCCAGACGGTTGATGTCGGACTGGATGGCCCCGGCGGTGACATCGCGCCCCGCGCCCGGACCGCGGATCACCAGTGGGTTATCGCGGTACCAGCGGCTTTCGATGGCGAAGACGTTATCGCACGGCAGCAGCGCCGCCAGCGGATGTTCAGGACGCACCGCCTCGACACCGACTCGCGCTTTTCCGTTGGCCTCGAAACGCGCCACGTAGCGCAGCACCAGCCCCATCTCGTTCGCCGCTTCCAGACGCTGCACCATTTGCTCGTTAAGCTCTTCTCCATTTTCAAAGAAATGGTCCACAGAACCTTCTTCACAGCCGGCAGGCACCAGCGATTCGACGCGTACGGAATCCGGTTCGATGTCATAACCGGCTTCACGCGCCAGGATCACCAGCTTGCGCATCACGTCTTTACCGGAGAGATCAACGCGCGGATCGGGTTCCGTTAAGCCCTGCTGCCACGCCTGATCCACCAGGTCGGTGAACGGTACGGTGCCGTCAAACTGCAGGAACAGCCAGGAGAGCGTGCCGGAGAAGATACCGCTCAGCGCCAGAATGCTGTCGCCGCTTTCAATCAGGTCACGCACGGTGTGGTTAACCGGCAGCCCCGCACCAACGGTGGCGTTGTAGAGCCAGTGACGACCGGTTTTTTCAAACGCGTCGTGGATCTGACGGTATTTATCGGTGCTGCTTGCTCCCGCCAGCTTGTTCGCACTGATGACGTGGAAGCCGTGGCTGGCAAAATCAAGATACTGATCGGCAAGCTGTTCGCTGGCGGTCACGTCCAGAACCACCAGATCGTCATACGGGTGCGCGCGCATCCACAGGAACAGCGACTCTTCATCCTGCTCGACGGCTTCATCATTAAAGAAGGCAAGCGCGCGACTGGCATCCAGCCCTTCGTAGTTCAGCAGGCTGCGGCGGCTGTCCACCACGCCTGCGAGAATGAATTCGAACCCGGTACGCGCCGAGAGCGTGACCTGTTCGCGGGCGAACAGCTCCAGCCAGCGGGAACCGATGTTGCCTTTACCAAACAGCACCAGGCCGATGCGTTTTTCCGCGCGGAACAGGGAGGTATGCAGACCCTGAATCAGGCTTTCGGTTGGCCCTTTGCGCAGAACGGCCACCAGGCTGATGCCCTCTTCCGACTGCCAGGTGAACTCCACCGGCTGGCCTTTCAGCTGCTGCCAGAAGCGGTGGCAGTGCAGCGGGTTACGGGTGACGCCCGCGCCCACCATCGCCACCAGCGCCAGCCCCTGACGCAGGCGAAGCTCGCCCGGCAGGCCCGCTTCATCCAGAATTTTCAGGGCGCTGTCCGCCACTTCAGCGGTATAGCAGAACTGCAGCAGCTGGCGGTCATTGTGAACGCCAACGGCCAGCGGGCGTACCTGAGCACGCTTTAACACCAGGTCAATCTCTTTATGCGCCAGTTTGAAGTCCTGGCCCGCAGGCACCTGGAACTCAATCAGGCAGATGTCGTCGTGGCTGGTGACAATACGCGCCCCGGTGCCGGACGCCAGCACGCGCTCAATGCGCGTGGAGCCTTGATCCGGGGTGTAGCTGCAGCGCAGCTGGAGGTCGATATCGCTACCGGAAACCGGCTGCAGCGTGCGCGCGTGTAGCACCGGTGCGGCCAGACGCGCCAGCTCGCTGGCTTCATCCAGGCGCAGCAGCGGCAGCAAGCAGGCATCTTTTACTTTGCGCGGGTCCGCGCTGTAAACACCAGCCACGTCGCTCCAGATGGTGACGCGGGACACGCCCGCCAGGGCACCGATTTGCGTTGCCGAGTAGTCGGAGCCGTTACGGCCCAGCAGCACGGTTTCACCCGCGTTGCTGCGGCTGATAAAGCCGGTAACCACAATGCGTTTGCCCGGATGCTGCACCAGCAGCTGTTGCAGCAGCGGGTAGGACAGGCCTTCATCCACCTGCGGCTGCGCGGCGCGTTCGGCGCGCAGGAAATCACGCGCGTCGAGCCAGGCCGCCTCCACGCCCAGATGTTGCAGAACGGCGGCCATCAGGCGCGCGGACCACACTTCACCGTGGCCCACCACTTCGGCATACACCGCATCGGTGATCCCGCTGTCCAGCAGAGCGGCCAGACGCTCAAGGTCATGGGTAAAGGCGCTGATCAGCCCGTCCGCCACGTCCGCAGGCAGCAGGCCAGCAATCAGCTCGCTCTGGTAACGACGTAAGGACTGTTGCACCTGATGCGCAGAAAGGCGATCGGTCTGGCTCAGTTTCAGCCAGCTAATCAACTGGTTGGTGGTGCTGCCCGCCGCCGAGACAACCATCATGTCACCCGGCTGTGAATATTCCGTCATAATCCCTGCGACACGCAGGTAACATTTCACATCAGCAAGACTACTACCACCAAACTTGTGCAGCTGACGACCCTTCGCCCCTGCCTGCGCTATCACACTCATGATTACCCCTTGGCTGCGATCCGGAAGCCATTTTCCAGATCGGCAATTAAATCTTCAGAATCTTCAATACCGGTTGAGATCCGCAGCAGCGTCTCAGAAATCCCGGCGGCGGCACGTGCTTCCGGTGCCATACCTGCGTGCGTCATGGTCGCGGCGTGGGAGATCAAGCTTTCAACCCCACCTAAGGATTCCGCCAGCGTAAACAATGACAGCCCGCTCAGGAAGCGACGCAGCGTTTGCTCGTCACCGTCCAGTTCAAAACTTAACATCGCGCCAAACCCTTTCTGCTGGCGCGCGGCAATCTCGTGCCCCTGATTTTCCGGTAGCGACGGGTGATAGAGCTTCTTCACCAGCGGCTGGTCTTTCAGGAAATCGACAATCGCCTGGGCATTGCGCTGCGCTACTTCCATGCGCGGCGACAGCGTGCGAATGCCGCGCAACAGCAGATAGCTGTCGAAGGCACCCGCGGTGACGCCAATATTATTGGCCCACCATGCCAGTTCGGTGACAACGTCGGGATCTTTGGCAATCACCACGCCCGCTACCACATCAGAATGACCGTTCAGATATTTAGTGCATGAATGCAATACCAGATCGGCACCCAGTGCGAGTGGGTTCTGAAGGGCCGGACTGAGGAACGTATTATCCACTACACTTATCGCTCCCGCATCCCTTGCGAGCTGACAAATTTTCGCAATATCGACAACGCGCAACAATGGATTGCTTGGACTTTCCACCAGAACCAGCTTTGGCTTCTCTGCCAGCGCCTGTTTCAGCGCCTGTTCATCGTTTTGATCGACAAACAGTACGCGATAGCAGCCGCGTTTTGCCAGGCTATCAAACAGGCGATAGCTGCCGCCGTAGCAATCGTGCGGCGCAACCAGCAGGTCACCTGGTTTCAGGAACACGGTGGTCACCAGGTGAATGGCGGACATCCCCGTATTGGTTAATACGGCGCCTGCGCCACCTTCCAGCTCGGCCAGCGCGCGCTGGGTCACGTCACGCGTAGGGTTGCCACGACGCGAGTAATCATGCGCGCGGGGTTCATTAAATCCGGTGAAGTTGTAGGTACTGGAAAGATGAATGGGCGGGACAACGCAGCCGTACTGCTCGTCATCATTTAATCCGCTACGCACTGCGATAGTGGCCTGTTTACGCGTCATGGTGAGGGCTTCCTGGCGAATGAGGTGAAAAGTCAGGCACCAGAGTAAACATTGAAAGTATGGACGTCAATACATCTGGACATCTAAACTTCTTTGCGTATAGATTGAGCAATGCGCAAATAGCCGTTAAAATTATATGCTTTAGTGCACGCTGCAGCGGCAATATCCGTGCCACGGTATCGTCTCTACGGTAAACTAGGCAAGATTGCGGTTCAAAACGAGTGGTTACAGGTTTTGCACCTTTAGATAAATGACTGAGAGGATTAAAGGTATCTCATGGCTGAATGGAGCGGCGAATATATCAGCCCATACGCTGAGCACGGTAAGAAGAGTGAACAAGTAAAGAAAATTACGGTTTCTATTCCTCTGAAGGTGTTGAAGATCCTCACCGATGAACGTACGCGTCGTCAGGTGAACAACCTGCGCCACGCAACCAACAGCGAGCTGCTGTGCGAAGCGTTTCTGCATGCGTTTACCGGTCAACCGTTGCCGAACGATGAAGATCTGCGTAAAGAACGCAGTGATGAAATCCCGGAAGAGGCGAAGGTGATCATGCGTGAACTGGGTATTGACCCGGAGACGTGGGAATACTGAGAAGCGGATACAAAAAAGGCACCTTGCGGTGCCTTTTTTTCGGGAAACTTACTTAGCGCCCGGGATGCTGAAACGCTTGTTGAAGCGGTCAACACGGCCACCGGTTGCAACATCACGCTGCTTACCAGTGTAGAACGGGTGGCATTTGCCGCACACGTCCAGGTTCAGATCGTGACCCACGGTAGAGCGGATCTGGATAGAGTTACCGCAAGAACAGTTTGCAGTAATCATTTCGTATTTCGGGTGAATATCTTTTTTCATGGGAGAACCTCAGTTAAGGCCGCGTCGCTCTTCCAGCCCTAACGCCAGACACCACGCGATGTTGATTGTAAGTTCTTTGGCGTAAAGTACACCAAAGGCGGCGAATCATACAGAATTTGACCAACGTATGCAAACTGATCCGCACGCCGCTTTCACTAATGTGTATACTAACGCGCCACTTTTCAAGTCAGGAAGATTCGATGCCCGTCGCTCACGTTGCCCTGCCCGTTCCGCTTCCCCGCACCTTTGACTACCTGCTGCCCGACAGCATGAGCGCCAAAGCGGGCTGTCGCGTGACCGTGCCGTTTGGCAAACAGCAGCGCGTGGGAATTGTTGTCTCCGTCAGCGATCGAAGCGAACTGCCGCTCAATGAACTAAAGTCGGTGGTTGAGGTGCTCGACAGCGAGCCCGTTTATTCCGCCAGCACCTGGCGACTGCTGCTGTGGGCGGCGGATTATTATCATCATCCCATTGGCGACGTCCTGTTCCACGCCCTGCCCATCATGCTGCGCCAGGGCAAAAGCGCCAGCCATGCGCCGATGTGGTACTGGTTTGCTACGGAAGATGGCCAGGCCGTCGACATTAACAGCCTCAAGCGCTCACAGAAACAGCAGCAGGCCCTGGCGGCGCTGCGTCAGGGGAAAATCTGGCGGCATCAGGTCGACGAACTTGAAGTCAGCGAAACGGCGCTACAGGCATTAAGAAAGAAAGGGTTGAGCGACCTGGCAAGCGAAGCGCCTGCCCTTTACGACTGGCGCGAGAGTTTCTCCGTTTCAGGGGATCGGCTGCGTCTGAATACCGAACAGGCCACCGCCGTGGGCGCGATTCATAGCGCCTCCGATCATTTCTCCGCCTGGCTGCTGGCGGGCGTGACGGGCTCCGGCAAGACGGAAGTCTACCTGAGCGTGCTGGAAAACGTGCTTGCGCAGGGCAAACAGGCTCTGGTGATGGTGCCGGAAATTGGCCTGACGCCACAAACCATCGCCCGCTTTCGCGAACGCTTTAATGCGCCGGTTGAGGTGCTGCACTCCGGCCTGAACGACAGCGAACGCCTCAGCGCCTGGCTGAAAGCGAAAAACGGCGAAGCGGCGATTGTGATTGGCACCCGCTCGTCGCTGTTTACGCCGTTTAAAAATCTTGGCGTTATCGTGATCGACGAAGAACACGACAGCTCCTATAAACAGCAGGAAGGCTGGCGCTATCACGCCCGCGATCTGGCTGTTTATCGCGCCCACAGCGAGCAAATTCCTATTATTCTCGGCTCCGCCACGCCTGCGCTCGAAACGCTGCACAACGTGCGCCAGCGTAAATACCATATGCTGCGCCTGACGCGTCGCGCGGGGAATGCCCGTCCGGCCATTCAGCACGTACTGGATCTGAAAGGTCAGCAGGTCCAGGCCGGGCTTGCGCCTGCACTGATTACCCGCATGCGCCAGCATTTGCAGGCGGGCAATCAGGTGATCCTGTTTCTTAACCGTCGCGGATTTGCACCTGCCCTGCTGTGCCACGACTGCGGATGGATTGCCGAGTGCCCGCGCTGCGACCACTACTATACCTTCCACCAGGCCCAGCGGCATTTACGCTGCCACCACTGCGACAGCCAGCGTCCGGTGCCGCGCCAGTGTCCGTCATGTGGCTCAACGCATATCGTGCCGGTGGGTCTGGGAACGGAACAACTGGAACAGGCCCTTGCGCCCTTCTTCCCCGACGTGCCCCTGTCCCGAATCGACCGGGACACCACCAGCCGCAAAGGGGCGCTGGAGCAGCAACTGGCGGAAGTGCATCGCGGCGGCGCGCGCATCCTGATTGGCACTCAGATGCTGGCAAAAGGCCACCACTTCCCGGACGTGACGCTGGTCGCCCTGCTGGACGTGGACGGCGCGCTGTTCTCGGCAGATTTCCGCTCAGCCGAGCGCTTCGCTCAGCTTTATACCCAGGTGGCAGGGCGCGCCGGGCGTGCTGGTAAACAGGGCGAAGTGGTGTTGCAAACGCACCACCCAGAGCACCCGCTACTGCAAACCCTTCTGCACAAAGGCTATGACGCCTTTGCCGAGCAGGCGCTGGCCGAACGCCAGACCATGCAGCTGCCGCCGTGGACCAGCCACGTCATCATCCGCGCGGAAGACCACAACAACCAGCAGGCGCCGCTTTTCCTGCAGCAGCTGAGAAACCTCCTGCAGGCCAGTCCGCTGGTGGATAATCAGCTGTGGATTTTGGGCCCGGTGCCGGCACTCGCCCCAAAACGCGGCGGACGTTTTCGCTGGCAAATTTTGCTCCAGCACCCCTCTCGCGTTCGTCTTCAGCATATCGTCAGCGGCGCGCTGGTGCTGATTAACACCCTGCCCGAAGCGCGAAAAGTGAAGTGGGTACTGGACGTCGATCCCATCGAAGGCTGAAGACGGATCGAAAAATTTAACGCTCCTCACACTTTTTATGAAAATTCTGTAACCGATTCCATTAACTATCTGTAAAAATGGTGATGTCAGAAGTTCGGTGTTCAGGCGAGGAGAAGACGTTGAAGTCCAGGAAAGAGGTTGCACCGGCGACCATGAAAGACGTTGCCCAGAAAGCGCAGGTCTCTACGGCAACGGTATCCCGCGCATTAATGAACCCGGATAAAGTCTCCCAGGCGACCCGTAACCGGGTGGAGCAGGCTGCGCTTGAAGTGGGCTATTTCCCACAGGCGATGGGGAGAAACGTCAAACGCAATGAGTCGCGCACTATCCTGGTGATTGTACCGGACATCTGTGACCCTTTCTTCAGCGAGATTATCCGCGGTATTGAAGTCACCGCAGCGGAACAGGGTTACCTGGTGCTGATTGGCGACTGTGCTCACCAGAACCAGCAGGAAAAAACCTTCATCGATCTCATTATCACCAAGCAGATCGACGGCATGCTGCTGCTTGGCTCTCGCCTGCCGTTTGATGCCAGCATTGAAGAGCAGCGTAATTTACCGCCGATGGTCATGGCCAACGAGTTTGCGCCAGAGCTGGAGCTGCCGACGGTCCACATTGATAACCTCACCGCCGCATTCAACGCCGTAAACTATCTCCAGGAACTGGGGCATAAGCGTATTGGCTGTATTGCCGGACCGGAAGAGATGCCGCTGTGTCACTACCGCTTACAGGGCTACGTTCAGGCGCTGCGCCGTACCGGCGTCACCGTCGATCCACACTACATTGCGCGCGGTGATTTTACCTTCGCTGCGGGTGGACAGGCGCTGGAGAAACTTCTGGACCTGCCTGAGCCGCCAACCGCCGTATTTTGTCACAGCGACGTGATGGCGCTGGGTGCATTATCGTATGCCAAACGCCGCGGCCTTCGCATACCGAAAGATTTATCGATCATCGGATTCGATAATATTTCGCTTTCGGAATTTTGCGATCCGCCGCTCTCAACGGTCGCTCAGCCGCGCTATCAAATCGGCCGCGAAGCAATGCTTCTGCTGCTGGATCAGCTTCACGGTCAAACAGTTAGCAGCGGCTCGCGGTTGCTGGACTGCGAACTGATTGTTCGCGGCACGACCCAGGCATTGACTTAAAGTAAACGTCTTTCGGATACCCTTATCTGGTCAAAGCCCCGCCGCTTAAGTAACATGGCGGGCTGACGAACGAATAAATACAGCGAAACGATAGTGGCACAACGAGATTATGTACGTCGCGGCCAGCCGGCACCTTCGCGACGCAAAAAGAGTAGCTCAAGGAAAAAGCAACGTAACCTGCCTGCTGTCTCGCCAGCAATGGTCGCTATTGCTGCGGCTGTAGTCGTCGCCTTTATTGGTGGCCTGTACTTTATCACGCACCATAAAAAAGAAGAGTCTGAGGCGCTTCAGGCCAGTAAAGTCGCCGGAAACGGCCTTCCTCCGAAGCCTGAAGAGCGCTGGCGCTATATCAAAGAGCTGGAAAGCCGTCAGCCTGGGGTACGTGCGCCAACCGAACCTTCTGCGGGTGGTGAAGTACAGAATGCGAATCAGCTGACGGATGAACAGCGTCAGCTGCTGGCACAAATGCAGGCCGATATGCGCCAGCAGCCTACGCAGCTGAACGAAGTGCCGTGGAATGAGCAGACGCCAGCGCAGCGCCAGCAAACGCTACAGCGACGTCAGGCACAACAGCAGATTCAGCAGCAACAACAGCAGCAGTGGGCGCAAACCCAGCCGGTGCAGCAGCCTAAAACGCAGCCGCGGGTAACGGAACAGCCATACCAGCAGCAGACGCGTACGGTGCAGTCTCAGCCTGTCCAACAGCAGCCGAAAACTCAGCCGCAGAAACAGGCGGCTCAGCCGTATCAGGATCTGCTCCAGACGCCAGCGCATACCACCGCGCAGCAGCCGAAAACGCAGCAGGCCGCACCGGTCACCAAAGAGACCGAAGCGCCAAAGCAGACGGCCGAGAAAAAAGACGAGCGCCGCTGGATGGTACAGTGCGGTTCGTTCAAAGGTGCCGAGCAGGCGGAAACGGTACGTGCTCAGCTGGCCTTTGAAGGGTTTGATTCGCGTATTACCACCAATAACGGCTGGAATCGCGTGGTGATTGGTCCGGTCAAAGGCAAAGAAAATGCCGATGGCACCATTTCGCGTTTGAAAGTCGCCGGCCACACAAACTGCATTCGACTCGCCTCCGGGGGTTGAAACCCCCGAAATCCCCCCCATCTATCATTTAATTCAGCCCTGAGCACAGGCTCAGGGCTTCTGTTTCCCGATTCTGTAACCAGGGGGTCTGCTCGTGACAACAATAGTAAGTGTACGCCGTAACGGCCATGTGGTAATCGCCGGTGATGGCCAGGCCACGCTGGGTAATACCGTCATGAAAGGCAACGTGAAGAAAGTGCGCCGTCTCTACAACGACAAAGTGATCGCCGGTTTTGCAGGCGGCACGGCGGATGCCTTCACGCTGTTTGAACTGTTTGAACGCAAACTGGAAATGCACCAGGGTCATCTGGTGAAAGCTGCCGTTGAGCTGGCGAAAGACTGGCGTACCGACCGCATGCTGCGCAAGCTCGAAGCGCTGCTGGCGGTCGCCGATGAAACCGCATCGCTTATCATCACCGGTAACGGTGACGTGATTCAGCCGGAAAATGACCTGATTGCCATCGGCTCTGGCGGCCCTTATGCCCAGGCTGCTGCCCGCGCGCTGTTGGAAAATACCGATATGAACGCGCGTGATATCGCGGTGAAGGCGTTGGATATTGCAGGTGATATCTGCATCTATACCAACCACAACCACACCATCGAAGAATTGACCTCCAAAGCGTAAGGATCTCCCATGTCTGAAATGACCCCACGCGAAATTGTCAGCGAACTGAACAAACACATTATCGGCCAGGATAACGCCAAGCGCTCCGTGGCTATCGCCCTGCGTAACCGCTGGCGTCGTATGCAGCTTGACGAAGAGCTGCGCCACGAAGTCACGCCGAAGAACATTCTGATGATCGGCCCGACCGGCGTCGGTAAAACCGAAATCGCCCGTCGTCTGGCGAAGCTGGCCAACGCGCCGTTCATCAAAGTTGAAGCCACCAAGTTCACCGAAGTGGGCTACGTGGGTAAAGAAGTGGACTCCATCATCCGCGATCTGACCGACTCGGCGATCAAAATGGTGCGCGTCCAGGCAATCGAGAAAAACCGCTATCGCGCGGAAGAGATGGCCGAAGAGCGCATTCTCGACGTGCTGATCCCACCGGCAAAAAACAACTGGGGCCAGGCAGAACAGCAGGCGGAACCGTCCGCTGCGCGTCAGGCGTTCCGCAAGAAGCTGCGTGAAGGCCAGCTGGACGACAAAGAGATTGAGATCGATCTCGCTGCCGCACCAATGGGTGTGGAAATCATGGCGCCTCCGGGCATGGAAGAAATGACCAGCCAGCTGCAGTCCATGTTCCAGAACCTGGGCGGCCAGAAGCAGAAAGCGCGTAAGCTGAAAATTAAAGACGCAATGAAGCTGCTGATTGAAGAAGAAGCCGCGAAGCTGGTGAACCCGGAAGAGCTGAAGCAGGACGCTATCGACGCGGTTGAGCAGCACGGTATCGTGTTTATCGACGAGATCGACAAAATCTGTAAGCGCGGCGGCAACAGCTCCGGCCCGGATGTATCCCGCGAAGGCGTTCAGCGCGACCTGCTGCCGCTGGTAGAAGGCTGCACCGTCTCCACCAAGCACGGCATGGTGAAAACGGACCACATCCTGTTTATCGCATCAGGTGCCTTCCAGGTTGCCAGCCCGTCGGATCTGATCCCCGAGCTGCAGGGCCGTCTGCCTATCCGCGTTGAGCTGCAGGCGCTGACCACCGAAGATTTCGAACGTATCCTGACTGAGCCAAACGCCTCTGCTACCGTACAATACAAAGCGCTGATGGCGACCGAAGGCGTGAACCTCGAGTTCACCGAAGACGGTATCAAACGTATTGCTCAGGCTGCATGGCAGGTGAACGAAACCACCGAAAACATTGGTGCGCGTCGTCTGCATACCGTGCTGGAACGCCTGGTCGAAGATATCTCTTACGACGCGAGCGACCTGAACGGTCAAACCGTTACCATTGACGCAGAATATGTGAGTAAACATCTGGATGCGTTAGTGGCAGATGAAGATCTGAGCCGTTTTATCCTATAATCGCGGTTACTGGATTCTCATCACGTTTAATGGGGGCTAATGCCCCCATTTTTATTGGCTAAATACTTATGACTGACATCAGCCGTACTCAGGCGTGGCTCGAAAGTCTGCGCCCTAAAACACTTCCTCTGGCCTTTGCCGCGATTATCGTCGGCACCGCCCTTGCCTGGTGGCAGGGTTATTTTGATCCGCTGGTCGCCGCGCTGGCATTGATTACCGCCGGCCTGCTGCAAATCCTCTCCAATCTCGCCAACGACTACGGTGACGCGGTAAAAGGCAGCGACAAGCCGGACCGCATAGGGCCACTGCGCGGAATGCAGAAAGGGGTGATTAGCCAGGCGCAGATGAAGCGCGCGCTGATTATCACCGTGGTGTTGATCTGCGCATCCGGCCTGGCGCTGGTGACGGTGGCGTCTAAGACTCCCAGCGATTTCATTGGCTTCCTGGTGCTGGGTTTACTGGCCATTATCGCGGCCATCACCTACACCGTCGGCACGCGACCTTACGGTTATATTGGGCTCGGTGATATCTCCGTACTGGTTTTCTTCGGCTGGCTGAGCGTGATGGGAAGCTGGTACCTGCAGGCGCATACGGTGATCCCCGCCCTGTTCCTGCCCGCGACCGCCTGCGGCCTGCTGGCAACGGCGGTGCTCAACATCAACAACCTGCGCGACATCGACAGCGATCGCGAGAACGGTAAAAATACCCTGGCCGTGCGTCTGGGGCCGGTGAATGCGCGCCGCTATCATGCCTGCCTGCTCACTGGCGCGCTGGTTTGCCTGGCGCTGTTTAACCTGATTTCGTTGCAGAGCGTGTGGGGCTGGCTGTTTGTGCTTGCCGCGCCGCTGCTGATTAAGCAGGCCCGCTTTGTGATGCGTGAACTCAGCCCGTCCGCCATGCCGCCGATGTTGGAGCGCACGGTAAAAGGCGCGCTGCTGACTAACCTGTTGTTCGTCATCGGGATTGTCTTAAGCCAGACGCTCAGTTAGCTGACAAATATCAATTAACAATTGATGATTTTGCCAACAACGCATTTCGCACGATATACTGAACACATTCGCAGCAACTGAGCGTTAAACCTATGAAATACGATACCTCCGAGCTTTGTGACATCTACCAGGAAGATGTCAACGTCGTTGAACCGCTGTTCTCCAACTTTGGTGGGCGGTCGTCGTTTGGCGGACAGATCGTCACGGTGAAATGTTTCGAGGACAACGGGTTGCTGTACGATCTGCTCGAACAGAACGGCCGCGGCCGCGTACTGGTGGTCGATGGCGGCGGTTCCGTGCGCCGTGCATTGATTGATGCTGAGTTGGCCGGCATTGCCGTCCAGAATGAATGGGAAGGCCTTGTGGTATACGGCTCCGTGCGCCAGGTGGACGATCTGGAAGACCTGGATATCGGGATTCAGGCCATCGCGGCCATACCGGTAGGGGCGGCGGGTGACGGCATCGGCGAAAGCGACGTGCGCGTCAATTTCGGCGGCGTGACCTTCTTCTCCGGCGACCATCTCTACGCCGATAATACCGGCATTATCCTTTCCGAAGATCCGCTGGATATCGAGTAGTAAAACCGTAAGCATGACCATAAAAAAACCGCCAACAGCAATGTGGCGGTTTTTTTGTCCCTCGGGATTCGCGGTCCGTTGGGAGGATTTACAGCTCCACACCAGGGACTTTTATCATACCTCTCAATAAATGGCAGGCAATCCCTTAAACCCTTTATAAAATCCTAATTTTATTTGCACATCTTAACGGCGAGGCTGATGTTAACTATGATGCTGCGTCCCTTTCCGCCATCTCGCAAATGGGCATCGGTCCAGGGAAAGGTGTATTCACAACCGTAAAACAGCCCACACCAGGGCTTGTGTCCACCGACTTATCACCGGTGGTGAACGGTGGAGCGGTTAGCTGCAGGGACCGCATAATGAAACGCTATTTATGTATCGCGTTCATTGTCGCCAGCGTACTCGTTGTAAAGAGTGATGAACCGAATGTGTTCGTTGCTTTTGCTATGACAGCGCAGGACAAGTAGCGTTAAGGCCGCCTCTGGCGGCCTTTTTTATAACTGGCATAAAAAAAGCCGGGTAGCGGCATCGCCTTACCCGGCCTGGTCAGTTCATCCCTATGGGAATCAGACTTCTTCCATACGTCCCAGCAGCGCCTGCAGGCGATCCTGCCAACCGTTCTGCTGTTCGCGCAGCTGGTTGTTTTCGCGCTCCAGTTCTTCGCGGCCGTGCTGCGCGTTCTGAACTTCCTGCGCGAGGCTGTTGTTCTTCTCTTTCAGCTCTTCAATTTCCATCTGCAGCAGGGTGATGGTGTCAATCGCCTGCTGTACTTTCGATTCCAGTTTCTCAAACACTTCTAAAGACATGATGCTACCTCTCCTGAATTGCAAGGCGACGCTTTAACATAAACGCGCACGACATATACCGTCGATTGTATGGAGCGCGGCGCTCTGTGTCCAGCGACACACCGCGCAGATCGCGGTTTGCAACACTTTTAGGTCTGGTCCTGGTGCGTTCGCGTCATATACCCCTAAATTGTTAACTGATTCGTTAATGAAATGATTCAGCTCACATTCCTGTACCAATCCTGTACTGCTGCAAAAATGTGCTTTATGGCGCGAAAACGCTCATTTTATTGACACAGACCACACATTTTGATTTCGATATTTCTCGTTTTTGCTCGTTAACGATAAATTAACACTATGTCTACAGGGCATCGTGGCTGTCACGGGCGGCCATGCTAACAATAAACATCAATTTCTTCAGGATTCCGATTATGAGTCAGACATCAACCTTAAAAGGCCAGTGCATTGCCGAGTTCCTTGGTACCGGGTTGTTGATATTCTTCGGAGTGGGCTGTGTCGCTGCACTGAAAGTGGCGGGTGCCAGTTTTGGTCAGTGGGAAATCAGTATCATCTGGGGTCTGGGCGTGGCGATGGCCATCTACCTGACCGCAGGAGTGTCTGGTGCACATCTTAACCCGGCGGTGACAATCGCACTGTGGCTGTTCGCGTGCTTCGACGGACGCAAAGTTGTTCCTTTCATTCTTTCTCAGTTTGCCGGCGCGTTTTGCGCAGCGGCGTTAGTTTACGGGCTTTATTACAATCTTTTCATCGACTTCGAACAGACGCATCATATGGTACGCGGCAGCGTCGAAAGTCTGGATCTGGCAGGCATCTTCTCAACCTATCCAAACCCGCATATCAATTTTGTGCAGGCGTTCGCAGTTGAAATGGTGATTACCGCTATTCTGATGGGCGTTATCCTGGCGCTGACCGACGACGGAAACGGCATTCCGCGCGGCCCGCTGGCCCCCCTGCTGATTGGCCTGCTGATTGCGGTGATTGGCGCCTCCATGGGCCCACTGACCGGCTTCGCGATGAACCCGGCACGTGATATCGGACCAAAAGCGTTCGCCTTTATCGCAGGCTGGGGCGACGTCGCCTTCACCGGCGGCAAAGACATTCCTTACTTCCTGGTACCGCTGTTTGCGCCGGTTGTCGGGGCTGCGCTGGGTGCGTTTAGCTACCGCAAATTAATTGGTCGCCATTTACCGTGCGACACCTGTGTGGAAGAGGAGAAGGAAACGACTTCTACCGCACAACAAAAAGCTTCGCTGTAATCTGACTACGGGACACATACCATGACCGAAAAAAAATATATCGTTGCGCTCGACCAGGGCACTACCAGCTCCCGCGCTGTCGTAATGGATCATGACGCGAACATCGTCAGCGTGTCACAGCGCGAATTTGAGCAAATTTATCCTCGTCCAGGCTGGGTAGAACACGACCCGATGGAGATCTGGGCGTCACAAAGCTCCACGCTGGTCGAAGTGCTGGCGAAAGCCGATATCAGTTCCGACGAGATTGCCGCGATTGGTATCACTAACCAGCGTGAAACGACGATTGTCTGGGAACGTGAAACCGGTAAGCCTATTTACAACGCCATCGTCTGGCAGTGCCGCCGTACCTCTGAGATCTGCGAACAGCTGAAGCGCGACGGCATGGAAGAGTACGTGCGCAGCGCCACCGGTCTGGTGGTTGACCCGTATTTCTCCGGCACCAAAGTGAAATGGATCCTCGACCATGTGGAAGGTTCACGCGAGCGTGCGAAACGCGGCGAGCTGCTGTTCGGTACCGTTGACACCTGGCTCATCTGGAAGATGACCCAGGGACGCGTTCACGTTACCGACTACACCAACGCCTCGCGCACCATGCTGTTCAACATCAACACCCTGGAGTGGGATGACAAAATGCTGGACGCGCTGGATATCCCACGCGCGATGCTGCCTGAAGTGCGCAAGTCTTCAGAAGTGTACGGTCAGACCAACATCGGCGGCAAAGGCGGCACCCGTATTCCTATCGCCGGTATTGCCGGTGACCAGCAGGCGGCGCTGTTCGGCCAGCTGTGCGTCAAAGAAGGGATGGCGAAGAACACCTACGGCACCGGCTGCTTTATGCTGATGAACACCGGCGAGAAAGCGGTGAAATCAGAAAACGGCCTGCTGACTACCATCGCCTGCGGCCCGCGCGGCGAAGTGAACTATGCCCTGGAAGGTGCGGTGTTCATGGCCGGCGCGTCTATCCAGTGGCTGCGCGACGAGATGAAGCTGATCAGCGATGCGTTCGATTCCGAGTACTTCGCGACCAAAGTGAAAGACACCAACGGCGTGTACGTGGTACCTGCGTTCACCGGTCTGGGCGCACCGTACTGGGATCCGTATGCACGCGGCGCGATTTTCGGCCTCACGCGCGGTGTGAACTCTAACCACATTATTCGCGCCACCCTGGAATCCATCGCCTACCAGACGCGCGACGTGCTGGAAGCGATGCAGGCTGACTCCGGCATTCGTCTGCACGCCCTGCGCGTGGACGGCGGTGCGGTAGCGAATAACTTCCTGATGCAGTTCCAGTCCGACATTCTGGGCACCCGCGTTGAGCGTCCTGAAGTGCGTGAAGTGACGGCGCTGGGCGCGGCGTATCTTGCCGGTCTGGCAGTAGGCTTCTGGCAGAACCTGGACGAGCTGCAGGAAAAAGCGGTGATCGAACGCGAATTCCGCCCGGGCATCGAAACCACCGAGCGTAACTTCCGCTACAGCGGCTGGAAGAAAGCGGTGAAACGCGCCCTGGCGTGGGAAGAGCACGACGAGTAAGCCCCCCAAAGGGGAGAGGGGACTTAAAACCCCCCTCCCCACTCTGTGATAAACTTCGTGCAATTCCTTTTGATTGCACGAGTACCTCATGAAACGTGAACTTGCTATCGAGTTTTCCCGCGTCACCGAAGCGGCCGCCCTTGCAGGCTATAAATGGCTGGGTCGTGGCGACAAAAATACCGCAGACGGCGCAGCCGTCCATGCCATGCGCATTGTCCTTAACCAGGTCAACATCGACGGCACCATCGTGATCGGCGAAGGCGAGATCGACGAAGCGCCAATGCTCTATATTGGTGAAAAAGTCGGTACCGGCAAAGGCGATGCCGTGGATATCGCCGTCGACCCGATCGAAGGTACGCGCATGACGGCAATGGGTCAGGCCAACGCCCTGGCGGTGCTGGCCGTAGGCGATAAGGGCTGCTTCCTTAACGCGCCGGATATGTACATGGAAAAGCTGATTGTCGGGCCTGGCGCAAAGGGCGCAATCGACCTCAGCCTGCCGCTGGAAGAGAACCTGCACAACATCGCCAAAGCCCTGGGCAAACCCCTTAGCGAACTGACCGTGACGATTCTGGCCAAACCGCGCCACGACGCCACCATCGCTCAGATGCAAAAGCTCGGCGTGCGCGTGTTTGCTATTCCTGACGGTGACGTTGCCGCCTCGATCCTGACCTGCATGCCGGACAGCGAAGTAGACGTGCTGTACGGCATCGGCGGCGCGCCGGAAGGTGTCGTCTCTGCGGCAGTGATCCGCGCGCTGGACGGCGACATGCAGGCTCGTCTGCTCCCCCGTCATGAGGTAAAAGGCGACAGCGAAGAGAACCGCCGTATCGGGGAAAACGAGCTGGCGCGCTGCGAAGCGATGGGCATCGAGGCCAATAAAGTGCTGGCTCTGGACGAGATGGCCCGTAGCGACAACGTTGTCTTCTCGGCGACCGGCATCACCAAAGGCGATCTACTGGACGGTATCACCCGCAAGGGCAATATGGCGACCACCGAAACGCTGCTGATCCGCGGTAAATCACGCACCATTCGCCGCATCCAGTCTATCCACTATCTCGACCGCAAAGACCCGGACGTACAGACGCACATTCTGTAAAACCGTTTGATCGATAGAGCTTTCCGGCCCTGACGGGCTGGAAATTGTCACCACAAGTACGGAAGATAGAACAGAGAAACAGCACAGGAGAAGATCATGGCGGACTGGGTAACAGGTAAAGTCACGAAAATAGAGTTCTGGACCGATGCGCTATTTAGTCTCACCGTCCATGCTCCCGTCCACCCGTTTAAAGCCGGGCAATTCGCCAAGCTGGGGCTGGATGTCGACGGCGAACGCGTGCAGCGCGCCTACTCTTACGTTAACGCGCCTGATAACCCGGATCTCGAGTTCTATCTGGTCACCGTTCCGGACGGTAAGCTCAGCCCGCGCCTTGCCGCCCTCAAGCCCGGCGACGACGTGCAAATTGTGAGTGAAGCGGCAGGCTTCTTTGTGCTCGAAGAGATCCCTGATTGTGACACGCTCTGGATGCTGGCAACCGGTACGGCCATCGGCCCTTATCTCTCTATTTTGCAGTACGGCAAAGATCTGGAGCGCTTTAAAAACATCGTGCTGGTGCACGCTGCGCGCTACGCTGCAGACCTGAGCTACCTGCCGCAGATGCAGGCGCTGGAACAGCAGTACGGCGGAAAGTTAAAGATTCAGACGGTGGTCAGCCGTGAAACCGTAGCAGGAGCGCTGACCGGTCGCGTGCCGGCGTTAATTGAGAGTGGAGCCCTGGAAGACGCGGTGGGTTTGCCGCTGAACGCTGAAACCAGCCACGTCATGCTGTGTGGCAATCCGCAGATGGTTCGCGACACGCAGCAGCTTCTGAAGGATACCCGGCAGATGACGAAACATCTTCGCCGCCGACCGGGCCATATGACCGCCGAACACTACTGGTGATCAGCGGTATTTCACCTCAACGGTGTCTTTACCGTATTTGTTTTCGCTCTGGGTGCCAATAAACGCGCCCAGATCGACAATCATCATCACGAAGATGACCGACGGCAGCAGCCTGCCCACAACCCACGGCAGGATGGACGGCAGCATCGCCCAGTTTCCCGCCACCAGCATCCACGCCAGAATAATCAGAAATGCCCACGCGCCGGAACGTCCGCGATCGTGCAGCCGTTTCACGACGACAGCCGCCGTTGGCCATAGCAGACAGACCAGCGCGAAGGCCGCCGTTTGCGTGCTTAGCCATGCGTTATAGGCAACGAAAAACAGAAGCAGCATGGCGACAATCCACGTCACCATCCAGATCCAGAAATCACGGCGTCCAATACGCCCTTTGAACGAAAACAGCCACTGCTGTATGGTCATGTAAGGTTCCTTATTATCGTATAGCGCGCATTTTACCCTGGAGTTGTGACCTTTTGACAAGCCGACCAGATATCGTTTTAATCATGAGCACTTACGGCCAGGGGCAATGTTGATGAAAAGTTCGGCACGTTCTCTCTTCCTGTGTTTAGCGCTGCTCAGCGTGGGTTATCCCCTGCACGCCGCCGAAACCACTGCCCCGACCACAGCTCCGTATCTGCTGGCGGGCGCGCCGTCATTCGATCAGTCCATCAGCGAGTTTCGTGAAACCTTCAATCAGGCCAACCCTACGCTGCCGCTGGATGAGTTTCGTGCCATCGATGGCCCCCGCGACACGCCTACCTTGACCCGTGCGGCAAGCAAGATTAACGAGAATTTGTATGCCTCCACGGCGCTGGAGCGCGGGACGTTAAAAATCAAAAGCATGCAAATCACCTGGCTGCCAATACAGGGGCCAGAGCAGAAAGCTGCTAAGGCGAAAGCGCTGGAGTACATGAGCGCGGTATTGCAGGCCTTTACCCCTGCGCTGACGAAAAAGCAAAGTCAGCAAAAGCTGCAAAAACTCCTTACCGCCGGGAAAAACAAGCGTTACTACGCCGATACTGAAGGCGCGATCCGCTATGTTGTAGCGGACAACGGCGAAAAAGGACTGACCTTCGCTGTTGAACCGATTAAGCTGGCACTATCTGACACTCTCGACGGGGCGAATTAATGACAAAAAGCAAAGCCTTTCGAGGGAAAATCTCTATACTGATTCACAGACCATGCTGCCCGACAGGGTGGCCATATTCCTTAATTCGCTTATTGAGCGTGGAGAATTGAAATGCGACATCCTTTAGTGATGGGTAACTGGAAACTGAACGGCAGCCGCCACATGGTAAACGAACTGGTTGCGAACCTGCGTAAAGAGCTGGCTGGCGTGACGGGCTGCGCGGTTGCTATCGCTCCGCCGGATATGTACCTGGATCTGGCTAAACACGCCGCTGACGGCAGCCACATCATTCTGGGCGCGCAGAACGTTGACGTTAACCTGTCTGGCGCGTTCACCGGTGAAACCTCCGCTGAAATGCTGAAAGATATCGGCGCGAAATACATCATCATCGGCCACTCCGAGCGTCGCACCTATCACAAAGAATCTGACGAGTTCATCGCGAAGAAATTCGCCGTGCTGAAAGAGCAGGGTCTGATCCCGGTTCTGTGCATCGGTGAAACCGAAGCAGAAAACGAAGCGGGCAAAACCGAAGAAGTGTGCGCACGTCAGATCGACGCTGTGCTGAAAACCCAGGGCGCGGCAGCGTTCGAAGGCGCGGTAATCGCTTACGAGCCTGTCTGGGCGATCGGTACCGGCAAATCAGCAACCCCTGCGCAGGCTCAGGCGGTTCACAAATTCATTCGTGACCATATTGCGAAAGCCGACGCCAAAGTCGCTGAGCAAGTGATCATCCAGTACGGTGGTTCCGTTAACGCTTCCAACGCTGCTGAGCTGTTCACCCAGCCAGACATCGATGGCGCGCTGGTTGGCGGTGCATCCCTGAAAGCGGACGCTTTCGCGGTGATCGTTAAAGCGGCAGAAGCGGCTAAACAGGCGTAATTGCCTTTGTGGCGGGTGGCGCTTGCGCTTACCCGCCCTACAAAAACGCTACAACTTACCTAACACGCTAAACCACAGATAATCCAGCGGCAGCAGCACCAGATAAGTTGCCACCGCCAGCGCCAGACAAAGCACCATCCCCGCCCTTGCAGGCACCTTCCCGAGCCCCATCGCCACCACAATCGGCGACGCCTGATACGGCAGCAGCGGCGTAGAATAGCCCAGCACCTGAATCATGATCACCGACAGCAGCGGGAAGCCGGTCGCATCCGAGAAGCTCTGCGCCAGGGTGGTGTAAAGCGCCGGCACGCCGTTGGCGGTCATAATGAAGTTGAGTGCGGTGGTGATCCCGGTCAACGCCAGGAAACTGGTGAACGGTCTATCTGCATCCAGCGGCATAATGCGGAGCAACGCCTCGCCCACCGCCGTTCCGATGCCGGTTTGGGTCACGACGATCGCCAGCCCCAAAATACCGGCAACGTAGATACAGGTGCGCATATTCACCCCCGCAGAAAACTCCTCCCCGGTGATAAAACCTATACGCGGTAGCATAACGATGATCGACGCCGCCAGCCCCGTCCACGCGGGTCCCACGCCGTGCCAGCTCTCCGTCACCCACATCCCCAGCACCACCGCCAGCAGCCAGGCGAGACGCTTTTCGTCCCGCCCCATAGGCTCAGAGGGCGCCTGTTCCTTCGGCGGTTTCGGGCTACCGGGAAATAGCCAGCAGATCAGGCCAATCAGGATCAGGCCTTTGAGAATGCCCAGCACCGGCGTGTGCAGCAGCAGATACGGGACATAGTTCAGATGGATGCCGTACGAACCTTCCGCAGCACCGCTCATCACCAGATTAGGGACGTTAGCGGGCAGAATCGTCGCCGAAAGCTGGAAAGTCCCGAACCCTACCGCCAGCGCCAGACCAAACCAGGCGCGGGAGCCGTCGGCGATACCGGCGCGTTTTGCCATCGCCGCGACAATCGGCATCAGCAGCGCAATACGTCCCATGTTCGACGGCATCACAAACGCCAGCGCATAGCTCAGCAGCACCACGCTTGCCACCATCAACACCCAGGAGTCGGTGAGCTTTGCCGAAAGCGCCCGGGCGGCCCTGTCCGCCAGTCCGGTTTTACGGATCGCCACGCCGAGCACAAAGCCGCTGAATACCAGCCAGAAAGCCGACGAGGCAAAACCGCCGAAGATGACCTCCGGCGGGGCGATTCTGGCGGTCATCGCCGCCGTGAAGAACAGCAGCGCGGTGATGAATTCCGGCAATAACGACGTCGCCCACAGAACGATGGTGACGCCAACAATCAGTGAGGGTAGCAGCAGAGGATACGTTAACCAGAGCGACATACCTGTCTCCTGTAGAATTTTTCAGCAAGTCTACGGTGACAGGCAGCCCGAGTAAACGCGATTTATGGTGGGGTTACTTCAGGATAGCGCATTGATGATCCTGCAATTCCTCTGCCGACGCGCGGTTGAGCATCAACAGATTACGCTCGGTCGCCAGCAACACAAACGAGCCATCCGACTGCTGCGCCATCGCCAGGGCAAAGCGCCCCATATGGTCGCGCGCTTCCGGCAGCTCTTCCGCCAGCATTATGAACGGGCTGCGCTGCACCAGTTCATTTTCCGTCACCCGGCGAGCAAGATACTCATGTCCTTCCAGCCCTCCGGGAAGAGGCAGCCACTGGGTGCTGATTTCTCCCTGTGCCGCGTTGAGCTTCTCGCGCACGTCCGGGCGCAGGCAGGAGATATGAATATGGAAATGGTTCTGCGTGCGCCCTGTCGGCGAGTTAATCGTCAGCGAAATGGCGCTGTCAGGCACCTCGGAGCCGCGCTTCAGAGTCATAAAGCTGCGCGACTGCCAGGCCAGCCAGAAAAAGTTCGGCGTATGAGATTCGGTCAAAAGCGGGCTTTCGGTGCCGTTGATGCGGTAGGTTGGCATCAGCAGGTACTGCAGCGGCCCGTTGCGATCTTTAAACACCACGTAGCCTGCGTCCGTTTTCACCTGCGCACACGGTGCCGGGTTACGGTTCTGGATCTGATTCGGCACACACTGGTCGAGAACGATATGTCGCAACGCATTCGGATTACCCGCTTTCATCCAGTACACGCCGCCAGCGGCAAGGGCGATGACAATGAGGATCAATAAGATAATTTTTTTCACAACGCGTTCCCTGTTTTCAATAGAGGCAAAAGAGTAACGCAAAATGATGACCAAATAAAAAACCCGGCGGATTTCTCACGCCGGGTCACCGTGTCATGGGCTAATCTTAGCGCTGGCTGATCTGGTCGAAAGTGCCACCGTTAGAGAAGTGCTCTTTCTGCGCTTTGGTCCAGCCGCCGAACTCGTCATCAATGGTGAAGAGTTTCAGTTTAGGGAAGACGCTTTCGTATTTCTTCGCAACGGCCGGATCGCGTGGACGATAGAAGTTTTTCGCCGCAATTTCCTGGCCTTCTGGAGAGTACAGATACTTCAGGTAGGCTTCCGCCACCGGTTTGGTATCTTTCTTCTCAACCACTTTATCGACCACGGAGACGGTCGGTTCAGCCAGAATTGATTCGCTTGGAGTCACGATCTCGAATTTGTCTTTACCCAGTTCGTTAGTGGCCAGCAGGGCTTCGTTTTCCCATGCGATCAGCACGTCGCCAATCCCACGCTCGACGAAGGTGTTGGTGGCGCCACGTGCGCCGGAGTCCAGCACCTCAACGTTTTTATACAGCGCTTTCACGAATTCCTGCGCTTTGGCCTGGTCGCCATTGTTGTGGTGCAGCGCGTAGCCCCATGCGCCCAGGTAGTTCCAGCGAGCGCCGCCAGAGCTTTTCGGGTTAGGCGTGATGACTGATACGCCCGGCTTAATCAGGTCATTCCAGTCATGGATCTGTTTCGGGTTGCCTTTACGTACCAGGAAAACGATGGTCGACGTGTATGGCGCGGAGTTATCCGGAAGGCGTTTGATCCAGTTTTTGTCGATACGGCCACGCTCGGCGATCGCGTCAACATCGTAGGCCAGCGCCAGGGTCACCACGTCGGCTTCAATCCCGTTGATGACGGAGGTCGCCTGCTTGCCAGAACCACCGTGGGACTGGCGAACCACGACATTGTCGCCGGTTTCCTGTTTCCAGTGTGCCGCAAACGCTTTGTTGTATTGCTCGTACAGTTCACGCGTCGGGTCGTATGACACGTTCAGTAACTGGATGTCCTTAGCCAGAACGCTGGTCGATGCCAGCAATAATGTTAAACCCACGCCCCATTTATTCATCGCCCAGCTCTCTTGTGTAGTGTTTTGATGAATGCAGCGTGCCAGAAAGCGAATCGAGGATTAAAGAATAAAAAAAGATTGGCTATAACGTAGTGGAATAAAAAAGCGTGTACACATAAAAAAGCCGGGTGGCGGCTTCGCCTTACCCGGCCTACGAACCGTGCTTTTGCAGGCCCGGTAAGCGCAGCGCCACCGGGCAAAAAACGCCGATCAGTACAGTTTTTTCGCGCAGTCCAGCCAGTCACCTTTGAACGGACGCTTCATGTTTTCAATCGCGTCGATGATATCATGGTGAACCAGTTTTTCGTTCTGAATACCGACGCAGCGGCCGCCGTGACCCTGCAGCAGCAGATCGATAGCGTACGCGCCCATACGGGACGCCAGAATACGGTCGTAAGGGCCTGGGGAACCGCCACGCTGGATGTGACCCAGTACGGTCGCGCGGGTTTCGCGTTTGGTTTCGGCTTCGATGTACTTCGCCAGCTCGTCAACGTCACAGATGTGCTCGGTGATAGCCACGATGGCGTGTTTTTTACCTTTCGCGATGCCCGCTTTGATTTCAGCCACCAGATCTTCACGGCTAAATTCGACTTCTGGCACGACGATAAATTCGCAACCGCCCGCAATGGCTGCCGCCAGCGTCAGGTCGCCGCAGTAACGGCCCATCACTTCAACGATAGAGATACGCTGGTGAGAAGACGAGGTGTCACGCAGACGGTCAATCGCTTCAACAACGGTACCCAGCGCGGTAAAGAAGCCGATAGTGTAGTCAGTACCTTTGATGTCGTTGTCGATGGTGCCCGGCAGACCGATGCACGGGAAACCCATTTCGGTCAGACGTTTTGCACCCATGTAGGAGCCGTCACCACCGATAACCACCAGGGCGTCCAGGCCGCGTTTCTTCATGTTTTCGATAGCCACTTCACGAACGTGTTCATCACGGAATTCCGGGAAGCGCGCAGAACCGAGGAAAGTACCGCCACGGTTGATCATGTCAGACACGCTGTAACGGTCGAGCTGAACCATACGATCTTCATACAGGCCCAGATAACCGTCATAAACGCCAAAAACTTCCAGGCCTTCCGTCAGCGCTGCACGGACAACACCACGAATTGCCGCGTTCATGCCCGGCGCATCACCGCCGCTTGTCAACACACCGATTTTCTTAATCATGACTACCTCTGAACTTAGGAATGCAAAATTGAAATCTGTTGCCGGAAGAAACTTATCGACCAACGAATACTGCAAATAGTATATCAATCCCTTCCAGCTGAATTGATTCAGGTCAGACCAAATGGCGGTAATTTATACACAAAATGCTGGCCTGGCTCACTTTTTTACAACGAATTACGAAAGCCCTACATGACCGGGTACAACCGAGCAGGGATCCTGGTGAATGATGACGTCTGAACCAGGAAAACGCTGCAAAATCGCCTGCTCGACCTGCTCAGCTATCACGTGAGCCTGAACCAGTGGCAGGTTGTCTTCCATTTCAATGTGAATCTGAATAAAGCGGGTCGGCCCTGACTGCCGCGTTCGAAGATCGTGTGCACCGCTGACGCCGGGCCAGGAGGTCACGATAGAAAAAATTTCATTACGTTCTGAGTCCGGGAGGGCGCGGTCAAGCAGTGATTGCACCGCTTCATACCCCATCCGCAGGGCGCTATATAAAATATAGATACCAATCCCTAACGCAAACAACGCATCGGCCCGATGCCAGCCATACCAGGCCAGACCGAGCGCAATAAGAATAGCCCCATTCATCATAACATCAGATTGATAATGAAGCATATCTGCCCGTACAGCCTGACTTTGCGTTTTGCGCACAACCCAGCGCTGGAACGTTACCAGAACAAGTGTGCATATAAGCGCGACAATCGTCACAACGACGCCGACGCCGGGATCGTTCATCGGTGTCGGTGAGACGAGATGCTGAATGCCGGTGAGAAACAAGAACAGCGCAGAACCGGAAATGAACATACTTTGCGCCAGCGCGGCCAGCGACTCCGCTTTACCGTGCCCAAAGGTGTGCTCTTCATCCGCTGGCTGCAGCGAGTAACGCACCACCAGCAGGTTGGTCAGCGAGGCGGCAATATCCACCAGCGAGTCCACCAGCGCCGCCAGAATACTGACCGAACCGGTATACCACCACGCGAAAACTTTGATGACCAGCAAGCACGACGCCATTACCGTCGCGGCCATGGCGGCCCGGTTTACCAGTCTTCCATAGGATTGATTCATAAACGCTCCTGTCATGTCATGCCGCTAGTATAACGGAAGCATGTGGAGTCGAAGGATGAATAAACGGTTAACAAATCAGAATGCGGGGCAAAAAAAACCCCCACATCATGTGGGGGAAGACAGGGATGGTGTCTATGGCAAGGAAAACAGGGTTTACTGGTTACTACGGGTACTGCTATTGCTACTGAAAAACGTCGTTTCTGAGCTTCGCTGCATCCGTGCAACCTCACGCAGCTGGTCCATTCGCTGCTGATGTCTGGTGTTCAAAACCGCTTGCTGCTCGGGCGTTAGCAGGTGGAACATCTGGTTGCGGACCTTCGCCATTTCGACCTGGCGGGCAACCTGTTCCTGTGCCATTTTTTCGGCCTGAGCGCGTACAGCGCTTTCGTCAAAATTTTCTGCGGTGACAAGGCGATGCATTGTCTCCATTTCGCTAACATTAACAGGGGGCTGGTCGTGTCTCGCCCTCTGCATCAGATCTCGCATCTGTTGACGCTGATGTTCGGTTAAACTTATGCCGTCAAACATATGGCTTTGGCTGCTGTTCTGCGTTGCGCCCTCTTGTAAGGGACTGTTATCGCTGATGATAGCTTCAGCAGCCTGGCTAAACGCACTGAACGCCAGCGTTGAGGCCATGACGGCAGCGGTAACTTTGCGCATCACTTGCTCCCAAAATCTTTCGTGTCGCGATTCAACGAGAGACAGTCTACGATTCAGGCTGCAAACATGCGTCAGGGGGTGTAAAACAACGTAAAGTCATGGATTAGACAGCCTTGATGTCGTAATTTCTGCCTCGGAGGTATTTAAACAATGAATAAAATCCTGTTAGTTGATGATGACCGAGAGCTCACATCCCTTTTAAAGGAGTTGCTCGACATGGAAGGTTTCAACGTCTCGGTTGCCCATGATGGCGAGCAGGCGCTGAGTCTCCTTGACGACAGCATCGATTTACTTTTGCTCGACGTGATGATGCCGAAGAAAAACGGTATTGATACGTTGAAAGAGCTTCGCCAGACACACCAGACTCCCGTTATCATGCTGACCGCACGCGGCAGCGAACTCGATCGCGTACTCGGCCTTGAGCTGGGCGCGGATGACTATTTACCGAAGCCGTTTAACGACCGCGAACTGGTCGCCCGTATTCGCGCGATCCTGCGTCGTTCCCACTGGAGCGAGCAGCAGCAAAATACCGACAACAGCTCACCCACCCTTGAAGTCGACTCCCTGAGCCTGAACCCGGGCCGTCAGGAAGCGAGCTTTGATGGCCAGACGCTGGAACTCACCGGCACGGAGTTCACCCTGCTGTACCTGCTGGCACAGCACCTCGGCCAGGTGGTTTCGCGTGAGCATTTAAGTCAGGAAGTGTTGGGCAAGCGTCTTACCCCGTTTGACCGCGCCATCGACATGCACATCTCTAACCTGCGCCGTAAGCTGCCGGAGCGTAAAGACGGTCACCCATGGTTTAAAACCCTGCGTGGTCGCGGTTATCTGATGGTTTCCGCTTCATGATAGGAAGCTTAACCGCCCGCATCTTCGCCATCTTCTGGCTGACGCTGGCACTGGTTTTAATGCTCGTACTGATGTTGCCAAAACTCGACTCACGCCAGATGACGGAGCTTCTCGACAGCGAGCAACGTCAGGGCGTGATGATCGAGCAGCACGTGGAAGCCGAGCTGGCAAACGATCCGCCGAACGATTTAATGTGGTGGCGCAGATTATTTCGCGCTATCGACAAGTGGGCGCCGCCCGGACAACGCCTGCTGCTGGTGACCAGCGAAGGCCGCGTCATTGGGGCCGATCGCAATGAAATGCAGATTATCCGCAACTTCATTGGCCAGGCGGATAACGCCGATCATCCCCAGAAGAAGAAATATGGCCGCGTAGAAATGGTAGGGCCTTTCTCCGTCAGAGACGGAGAGGATAATTATCAGCTCTACCTGATCCGTCCGGCGAGCAACTCCCAGTCTGATTTTATCAACCTGCTGTTTGACCGCCCTCTCCTGCTGCTGATTGTCACCATGCTGGTCAGCTCGCCGCTGCTGTTATGGCTGGCGTGGAGCCTGGCAAAACCGGCGCGTAAGCTGAAAAATGCCGCCGATGAAGTGGCGCAGGGTAACCTGCGACAACACCCTGAACTGGAAGCCGGACCGCAGGAATTCCTTGCCGCCGGGACCAGTTTTAACCAGATGGTGAGCGCTCTCGATCGCATGATGACCGCACAGCAGCGTCTGCTGTCGGATATCTCGCACGAACTGCGTACCCCGCTTACCCGCCTGCAGCTTGGCACCGCGCTGCTGCGCCGCCGCAGCGGTGAGAGCAAAGAGCTGGAGCGTATTGAAACAGAAGCTCACCGCCTGGACAGCATGATCAACGACCTGCTGGTCATGTCGCGTAATCAGCAGAAAAACGCGCTGGTCAGCGAAACGGTGAAAGCCAATCACCTGTGGCACGAGGTGCTGGACAACGCGGCGTTCGAAGCGGAACAGATGGGTAAATCCTTCACCGTCAACTTCCCACCGGGTCCATGGCCGCTGTACGGTAACCCCAACACGCTGGAAAGCGCGCTGGAGAATATCGTGCGTAACGCCCTGCGCTACTCGCACACGAAGATTGAGGTGGCGTTCTCGGTGGATAAAGACGGGATCACCGTCATTGTCGACGACGACGGTCCTGGCGTCAGCCCGGAAGACCGCGAGCAGATTTTCCGTCCGTTCTATCGTACCGATGAGGCGCGCGACCGGGAATCGGGGGGTACGGGGCTGGGCCTGGCGATTGTGGAAACCGCCATGCAGCAGCACCGTGGCTGGGTGAAAGCCGATGACAGTCCGCTGGGTGGATTGCGATTGACCCTCTGGCTGCCGCTGTACAAACGTTCATGACGCCCTGTCCCCGGCGTTTGCCGGGGACAGCTGACCTTATACCTCCGCGGTGACTGCCGCGCGGTTCTGCTTTTTGATCCGTTTCACCAGCAGCGTTGAGCAGACGAATCCCATCAGGCTGAACGCGATCATCACGCTAAAAACATAGTTGTAGCCTGCGATACCGGTGTGGGTATCCAGCAACCAGCCATAAAGCGTGTAAGCAAACATGGCGGGCATGTAACCGATGATGCAGCCAAACGCCATTGCCGAGCCGGCATACTCACGCGGGGTGCCTATCTCATCCATCGGCGCGAAGAAAATGGCGCGCTGCGAGAAAATAATCGCCCCAAAACCTAAGGTTGCCGCCATCCCGATATAGACGTTCATCGATTGGTGGGGTAGCTGCATAAAGACAATCATCGCCGCGGCGGCAATCAGGAAGGTCCACTTCAGGTAGACAGTAGGCGATTTTGCCACTTTATCCGCCAGGAAACCGCCCACCGGTCCCCCCACCATTTTCAGGGCATACTGGTTGATAATGCCGTAGGCTCCCACCAGAGCAACCGGAAGCATATAAATATCTTTGAGGAAAGGGATAAAGTATGTCAGCCCGCAGTAGGCAGCGTACACGAAGAAAATGCCAAACGCGGCCAGCCAGACGTTGGCGCAGGAGAGGATATGTTTGATCCCCTTGAGCACCTCCATGTTGGCACTCCCCTTTTCGCTGCCTTTGACCTTGTCGTCATCGACAATGAAGTAGGTGACCCCCCCTGCGACCAGGGTAATCAGCGTGTAGTATAAGAGCCCCGCCTGCATGCCCGCTTTGCCTTCCCCAAAGTGCACAAAGACGAACAGTGCCCCGGAGGCAACAACCACGTCCACCACGCCGCGGCCAGCCTCAAGAAAGCCAAACATACGCCCCTGTTCCTCCTGCGTTCCCAGCAGACGCACCGCTTTCAGCAATACTGGCCAGTAAACTACGTCAGCGAAAAAGGCCATCGCCGCAAAACAGAGCAGATACCCGGTAAATGATGGCAGCGTGGATAAGTAGAGGCCGCACAATCCCACACCGATTAAACCAAACGGCAGCAGTATTTTTTTAGAGTAACGATCGGCAATATACAGAGAGAGGAACAGGCCCGTTGTCTGGACAATAGTATATACCGTAAAGCTTAAACCAATTTGGGTATTGGTTAATCCCCAGTCATTTTGCATAGGTACATAAAAGACATCTTTCATACTGGAAAGTTTGAATATCGTCCCGCCACCTAAAATCAAAAAGCAGAGTCGTGCCCATTTATTCATGAACATAATTAACACCCTTAGCGTAGGTTGAGAAAACATTCTCAATCAGAAAATGAATGCAATAATCCTCAGCCAGCTCAAAATGAAATGGCCTTCATGTTGACGTTCTTTTTTAACGGCCTAAATACTAGTCAGGTTGTTATAAATTTTTGACACACGTTACGTATATACTGAATTTGAGAAAGGGCGTGATGTTTTTCCTCCGCAAGACGGGCATCTACCATCGTGCTGTCGGGCAATGGGGTATAGCTCGCATTTCGCCACGGTATCCAGGGGTTATTCCCTTCATCGTCGAAACGGAACGCAGGAGCATAATATTCCACCTCTTCTTCTAAGCCAAAAGAGGTGACCTGGGGTTGCTCATCACCTAAAAGTAATAATCTTTTTAGCATCTCCTCCACAGGTAGATCACCGTATCCGGTACGACAGGCTTCATGTCCCCAACCTTTCCCCTCGTTAATAATCCGCGCATCTTTAATATGCACCTGGGTAATCAAGGGGGCCATAACCTCTAATGCCGCCAGCGGCTCTTCGTTGGCATTAATCATATTGCCAAAGTCGAACAGAATTGAGAGGTTTTTCATCCCGCTGTTTTTCACCAGCGTCACCAGTTCATGGCCCTGTAAATCTTCATGTTGTTCAATAGTAAAACTCAGGCCGCAATCGTCATAACGAGATAAATACGCAATATCGCTGGCAATTTTATCGAGCACGTCTTTCAGATACCCTTCATAACGCGGGTAGAAGCGCACCGAGGTCGCTCCCGTCGCCAGGGCGATACGGATCGCATCATCCAGCGTCGCTTTATCCGAAGCGCTAGTTTCAATATGAATATCCAGATGGTAGCTTTGCGCTTTTTCTTTAAACGTGCGTAACTGTTGGTCATTTAATTTTTGCAGGGATTGCGTTTCACCGTCTTCGACATGAATTTTTACCCCTTTTAATTTTTGCTGATACGCTATGTCTAACAAATCACCCGGCAATACGCGTTCATAGCGCATATTTAAATGAAACGCGTAGGCGTGCAGATAGAGGGGTATATTTCTCGCACGTTCCGCCAGCCGTACTTTATCAATATTTTTCATTTTTCTTCTCATTCATCATGAATAACGAGTTCCACTGATTCAAGGCGCCAGTATTCAAAATCGACCTGCACCACTTTTTTATCCTGTGTCGCTCGGTGTTTTTCCACCAAAATTCCGTAAGTATTCGGTGCCACACCCAGTTCTTTGCAGGCCAGCTCCGGCATATTGACCGGTTTGAAGATCATCTCTTTAATGGTTAAGGTATGACCGAATTCATCTTCCCAGACGCTGGCAAACGACTGGTTCTCCAGTTTATGGATATATCCCGGCGCGGTTTCTGCATCAATATATGACTCGTGGTAAAAAACCTTATGTTCATCGAGCCCACACCATCCTGTTACCCGATAGCAATTCTCAGACGCGGGAAACACCCTCTCAACCTGATGCGGTACGCTCTCCATGCTCTCACGGGATAAATAGCCCCAGGAGGGATTTCGCCCCTGGGCACGGGCTTCCGCATTAAAACTGGAGAGGGATTTTGGGTTATAGATAAAGCGCTTAGCAGAAATAAACCAGCCGCTGCGGTTCTTTCTAAATATCCGTGCACCCACCTCCAGCTCAATCAGCACCTGCCGTAAGGTCATGCGTTTGGCATCCAGCAGTTCGCACAACTCGCGCTCAGACGGTAGCTTCGAGCCAGCCGGTAAGTTTTGTTCACTCAGCCAGCGTTCAAAACGCTCCCTGAGCACATCCACGTAGTTTTTTTCTTTCATCCCACATCATCTGGTTTAAACCAATTTGATCATAAGATATTTGAGCCGGAAGAATTCTCAAGTGTTTTTACATGGCCAACACTTTTTTTGTGGGCCATGTATCAGGAATGAAGCAAGGAAAGGTTGAGTACGGTGTAAAAGAAGGGAGCATCCCCCGTTAGCACGGGGGAGACGAACGAAAGAGAAACCTATTTACCCCATAACCGACGGGCATTGTCTTCAATTTTGTTACTGAGCCGCCGTTTTTGCATGGTGCGCGTCCAGCTGGTCGACAACCCCGCCGCTGACAGCAGACGGTGATACTGTTCGTCATCAAACGGCATATGCCAGGCAATGGCGCAGGCGTCATAAACAGACACATCGCTCAGGCGTGATGCCAGCTCAAGCGGTGCGTCCGCTGAAACCTGCCCAGCCAGCACCACACGGTACAGCCAGCCGGTTTTACCCGCGTTTTGCATCTGAGCCGACATGTCATGAATGCCGAAATGGAAGTTGAGCTTGAAGCACGGCGAGCGAGGCTGCGTCACCTGAATCAGGGCATCGCCCCAGCGGTAAATATCACCGATAAAGACGTTTTGCTCGGTCAGCCCTTCGGTCGAGAGGTTCTCACCGAACGCGGGCGCGACAAACAGATCCGCCTGTTCGGGGAATTCGGCTTTCCAGTGCTGATAGTGCTCGCGCGGGTAGTGGCACAGCGCGCGCTCGGGCCCGCCGTGGATTTTCTTTTCGGCCTGCTCGTCACCCGCCAGCCCGAGGTCGGTAAGCGTCAGCTCACCGTCGACCTGAATTTTAGCGATGGCGCTCGGGCGACTGCCGTCGTACTCCCTTACCTTGCCTGTAAACACGTTCACCGGGTAATGCATTGCTGCCTCCATTACGCAGATACAAAAAAAGCGAGTCATAAGACTCGCTTCTCACAGGCGTCAACGCAACCTTATTTTTTAGCGGCGAAACGTGCTGCAGCTTCGTCCCAGTTCACCACGTCCCAGAACGCTTTGATGTAGTCCGGGCGACGGTTCTGGAATTTCAGGTAGTAAGCGTGTTCCCACACGTCCAGACCCAGGATTGGGAAGCCGGATGCGCCAGAGATCGCTTCACCCATCAGCGGGGAGTCCTGGTTAGCAGTAGAAACCACCGCCAGTTTGTCACCTTTCAGAACCAGCCACGCCCAGCCAGAGCCGAAACGAGTAGCAGCGGCTTTTTCGAATTCCGCTTTGAAGTTGTCCACGGAACCGAAGTCGCGCTCGATAGCCGCTTTCAGGTCGCCCTGCAGGGTGGTACCGGTTTTCAGGCCTTTCCAGAACAGGCTGTGGTTAGCGTGGCCGCCAGCGTTGTTACGCAGAACGGTTTTCTTGTCCGCTGGCAGTTGGTCCAGCTTGGTGATCAGCTCTTCAACAGGCAGGTTAGCGAACTCTGGCAGGCTTTCCAGCGCGGCGTTCGCGTTGTTCACATAGGTCTGATGGTGTTTAGTGTGATGGATTTCCATCGTCTGCTTGTCGAAATGCGGTTCCAGTGCGTCGTAGGCATACGGCAGGGATGGCAGTGTATAACTCATAATCCTCTCCATTATTGTCGGGCGGCACAGCTGTTAATGCCGCGTAAGCAGTTGGTTCATTATAGTTAATTAAATGATATTGAAAATGATTATCAATGCCGTAGTTTTTATAAGGTTATTCACATTCTGACAAAAGCTAAAATGGGTAATTCACTCAGGAGGTTAACGGAAGATGCTGCCGCGAAGACGACAGCATTGTCGGGTTAGTTTTGTTCCGCCACCAGCAGCGCGTAAGTGTCTGGCTCCAGGGCCTTAAAGATGTGCGGCTGGTCGGCGGGATAACAAATGTAATCCCCTGCGCCGAGCTCTTCCGCCGCGTCAAGCAGGCCAACCAGCGCCCGTCCCTGCGTGACAATGATATGCTCAACCGAGCCTGGCGGATGCGGCTGGGAAATACGGTCTGCACCCGGCTGGGTCATCAGAAGATACACATCGCGGCGCGCGCCGGGGGGGCATGCGGCCAGTAAAATAGCCTCGTAATTAGCCTGTCCGGCGACCACTTTCGTCCCTTCACCGCGGCGGATCACCTGTGTGGTCGGCAACTGCGGCTCAAGCAGGCGGGCGAAAGGAATATCCAGCGCCACGCAAAGCGACCACAGCGTTTCCAGGCTAGGGTTACCGTTGCCGGACTCCAGCTGGGAAAGGGTGGATTTTGCGATCCCGGCACGACGGGCAATTTCCGCCAGTGAAAGCCCGGTTCGCAGGCGTTCTCGCACCAGATTTTTGGCGATCAGGCTGATCGGCTGCGTCATATAACGGCCTCTTGTTCTATAAAACGAACGAATCGTTCGTCTTGAAAATCAGTTTCGTTGCGTTCATTATAATGGATACACGTTCGATATGGCTAAAATTGTATGAAGCATCATCTCTCTTGCCTGAAAGGCGACACCATAAAAGCAATTATCCTGGTCTGCCTCGCGGTGGGCGTGGTCGGGATGTCCTACGGCTCCCTGGCGATGGCCTACGGTTTCCCGGTCTGGGTACCGTTTGTACTCTCCATCACCGTACTCGCGGGCGCGTCAGAGTTTATGTTTATCGGCATTGTGGCAAGCGGCGGTAACCCACTGGCAGCCGCAGCCGCGGGGTTGCTGGTCAACGCGCGGCACGTGCCGTTTGGCGTGACGGTGCGTGAACTGGTAGGCAAACGCGGTCTGAGCCTGTTGGGCTGCCACATTATGAACGACGAAAGCGTGGTGTTTGGCCTGTCGCAAAAAACCGCCGAGCAGCGTAAGGCCGCCTACTGGCTGTGCGGCTTAGGCGTCGCCATCGTCTGGCCGCTCGGTGCGCTGCTGGGCGCAATGGTTGGCAAACTGTTACCTGACCCGGAAACCATCGGCCTGGACGCGGTATTTCCGGCCATATTGCTGGCGCTGGTGGTTCCCGCATTTAAAAACCGTACCACGCTGATCCGCGCCTGCAGCGGGGCCGCGCTTTCACTGGCTGCCGTGCCGTTTGCCCCGGTAGGATTACCGGTGCTGCTCTCTTTACTGGGTCTTACTGCGAGGAAAAAATAATGGGAAATATGACGTTTTTTATTCTCGGCATCGCCATTTTGTCTGCGGGAACGTATCTGATGCGTCTTGGCGGGGCGAAACTGGGCAGCAGGCTGGCACTGTCAGAACGCTCTCAGGCGCTGCTTTCGGACGCGGCAACAGTGCTGCTTTTTTCCGTGGCGCTGGCAACCACGTTTTATGAGGGCGACCATTTTGCCGGTATGGCGCGCGTGCTGGGCGTGGCGTTTGCGGTGTTTTTGGCCTGGAGAAAGATGCCGTTAATTGTGGTGATCGTGGCGGCGGCAGTGGTAACCGCGCTGCTGCGCGTGGCGGGCATAAACTAAAAAAGCGCCCCGGGGGCGCTCTTTCGACGGTGTGACAGCTTATTTCGTCAGTTCAGCGGTCATGTGTACGCGGTTACCTGAGAACGCCTGGGTAATTTTGTAAGATGACGCGCCGGCTTCCTGAGCCTGAGCCGCGATTTTCGCTTCTGCGCCATCAATGGTTGACGCGGTTGCGGTCACGGTCTGAGCAGCGAAAGAACCGAAAGAAGTAGCCAGAGCGATTACAGCGACAAAAGTTTTGATGCTTTTCATAATATAAACCCTTTCATTAAGTTGTTTAGGTAAGGCACCGTGCCTTGATGAGATAAATACTAGACCTCATCATGAACAACTAAAAGCGGAAGGATTTGCTATTATTATTCAAAATTATTGATTGAGTATTAATCGCTGTGGATGGGTATAAATGGTTGCCCTTCCCGGCTTGCAGAAGCCCACCAGCGTCAGGTTACAGCGCTCCGCCACCTCCACCGCCAGCGTCGTTGCGGCTGAGACCGCAAACAAAATTTCCACACCGCACATCGCGGATTTTTGCACCATCTCATAGCTGGCGCGGCTGGAAACGAGAGCCGCCCCCTGCTTCCAGACGTCACTTTCACGCGCCCGGCGCCCCAGCAGCTTATCCAGCGCCACATGGCGGCCAACGTCCTCATGCCCACCGGCAATCTCTCCCGACGGCAACACCCATGCCGCCGCGTGCGTACAGCCGCTCAGCTGGCCGATGGGCTGTACATCGTTCAGGTGCTCAAGCGCATGGTCGAGGTGAGCCAGATTAAAGGTCTGAGTAAACGGCAATGGCGCAACGGGTTTACCAATATCATTGAGTTGCTCTACGCCACAGACGCCGCAGCCGGTACGCCCGGCCAGCGCGCGGCGGCGCTCTTTCAGCCCCATAAAGCGGCGGCTGGAGAGTTCGATTTGCACTTCGAGACCGTTGCAGGCCTGCACCACATCCATGCCGTAGATGTCTTGCGGATGCTCGATGATGCCTTCCGAGAGGGAAAAACCGATGGCGAACAGCTCAAGATCTTTTGGCGAAGCCATCATCACCACATGCGAGATACCGTTGTAAACGAGCGCAACGGGCACCTCTTCCGCCAGAAAATCCGGCGTGGCATGGGTGATGTGGGGCGGTCTGTGTACCGACAGTTCCACAATGCCCGCAGGCAGTGGTGACGAGTGGGGAGCACGGTTTTGTTTAGACACAGCGGTATTCCTGAACAACCACGGACGTGAGCCTGCTATTGCAGCATAATCCACAGGCGTTACGCATAGTATGGATCAACTTTTCGACAACCATTCTCCTACTCATTTAGCAGGGGTGCAACCTGCCACCGGCTACACCGCTTTAACATGCAGAGCTGTTAATGTGATCAATATCACACTTTATAATCAACATGGTGATAATACGTTCACTTTGTATTAACGCCATTAGAACAGCGGTACCGACAATGTGGTATTCTGATGATATCCCTCGTGGAATTGAGGGATTAACGCAAATTTTTCTCCTTTGCGGTCAATTCTCAACCGCGAAGTTAAAACTACATATGTAAGCAATGTCGAAACAAGGAGTGACCCATGCAGGTCAGCAGAAGGCAGTTCTTTAAGATCTGCGCTGGCGGTATGGCAGGCACCACGGCAGCGGCACTGGGCTTTGCGCCCGGCGTAGCGCTGGCGGAAACGCGGCAGTATAAACTGCTGCGCACCCGTGAAACCCGTAATACCTGTACGTACTGCTCTGTCGGTTGCGGGCTGTTAATGTATAGCCTCGGCGACGGTGCTAAAAACGCCAAAGCGTCTATTTTCCATATCGAAGGCGACCCGGATCATCCGGTCAACCGCGGCGCATTGTGCCCGAAAGGGGCCGGTCTGGTGGACTTTATCCACTCCGAAAGCCGCCTCAAATTCCCTGAATATCGTGCGCCTGGCTCCGACAAATGGCAGCAAATCAGCTGGGAAGAGGCGTTTGATCGCATCGCAAAACACATTAAAGAAGACCGCGATGCCAACTTTGTTGAGAAGAACGCCGACGGCGTTACGGTCAACCGCTGGCTCTCCACCGGGATGCTGTGTGCCTCTGCTTCCAGCAACGAAACCGGTTATTTAACCCAGAAATTTACGCGCGCACTCGGTATGCTCGCGGTCGACAACCAGGCGCGTGTCTGACACGGACCAACGGTAGCAAGTCTTGCTCCAACATTTGGTCGCGGTGCGATGACCAACCACTGGGTCGACATCAAGAACGCCAACCTCATTGTGGTGATGGGCGGTAACGCCGCTGAAGCGCACCCTGTCGGGTTCCGCTGGGCGATGGAAGCCAAAATCCACAACGGTGCGAAACTGATTGTGATCGATCCCCGCTTTACGCGTACTGCGTCAGTGGCGGATTTCTACACCCCTATTCGTTCAGGTACTGACATCACTTTCCTGTCAGGCGTACTGCTGTACCTGATGACCAACGAAAAATACAACCGCGAATACACCGAAGCCTATACCAACGCCAGCCTGATCGTGCGTGAGGATTACCACTTCGAAGATGGCCTGTTCAGCGGTTACGACGCCGAAAAACGCAAATACGATAAAACCAGCTGGAACTACGAGCTGGATGAGAAAGGCTTTGCAAAGCGCGACACCACCCTGCAACACCCGCGCTGCGTGTGGAATCTGCTGAAAGAGCACGTCTCCCGCTACACGCCGGAGGTTGTCGAAAACATCTGTGGTACGCCGAAGGCGGACTTCCTGAAGGTGTGCGAGCTAATCGCCGAAACCAGCGCGAAAGATAAAACCGCGTCGTTCCTGTACGCCCTCGGCTGGACGCAACACTCCATCGGCGCGCAGAACATCCGTACCATGGCGATGGTTCAGCTGCTGCTCGGCAACATGGGGATGGCAGGCGGCGGCGTGAACGCCCTGCGCGGTCACTCCAATATTCAGGGTCTGACCGACCTCGGCCTGCTGTCTCAAAGCCTGCCGGGTTACATGAACCTGCCAAGCGAGAAACAGACCGATCTGCAAACCTACCTGACGGCCAGCACGCCTAAACCGCTGCTTGAAGGCCAGGTGAACTACTGGGGCAACTATCCGAAGTTCTTCGTCTCCATGATGAAAGCCTTCTTCGGCGATAAAGCGACGGCGGAAAACAGCTGGGGCTTTGACTGGCTGCCGAAGTGGGACAAAGGCTACGACGTTCTGCAGTATTTCGAGATGATGCACCAGGGCAAAGTGAACGGCTATCTGTGCCAGGGCTTTAACCCGGTGGCCTCGTTCCCGAACAAGAACAAGGTTGTTGAGTCTCTGTCGAAGCTGAAGTTCCTGGTGACGATTGACCCGCTCAATACCGAGACCTCGACCTTCTGGCAGAACCACGGTGAATCGAACGACGTCGATCCGTCGAAGATTCAGACCGAAGTGTTCCGTCTGCCGTCTACCTGCTTCGCGGAAGAGAACGGGTCTATCGTTAACTCCGGACGCTGGCTGCAGTGGCACTGGAAAGGCGCGGACGCCCCGGGCATCGCCATGAACGACGGCGAGATCCTGGCCGGAATCTTCTTGCGCCTGCGTAAGATGTACGCGGAAGAAGGCGGCGCGAACCCGGAACCGGTCCTGAACATGACCTGGAACTACTCGACGCCGGAAAACCCTGCGCCAGAAGAAGTGGCGATGGAGAGCAACGGTAAGGCGCTGGCGGACGTTATCGACCCGGCCACCGGCACCGTACTGGCGAAGAAAGGCGATCAGCTCAGCACCTTCGCGCATCTGCGCGATGACGGTACCACGTCAAGCGGCTGCTGGATCTTTGCCGGTAGCTGGACGCCGAAGGGCAACCAGATGGCCAACCGCGATAACGCCGACCCGTCAGGCCTTGGCAATACGCTGGGCTGGGCATGGGCGTGGCCGCTCAACCGCCGCATCCTCTATAACCGTGCGTCCGCTGACCCGCAGGGCAACCCGTGGGATCCGAAGCGTCAGCTTCTGAAGTGGGACGGCGCGAAATGGGGCGGCGTGGATATTCCGGACTACAGCACTGCCGCACCGGGCAGCGACGTTGGGCCGTTTATCATGCAGCCTGAAGGGATGGGGCGTCTGTTCGCTATCGATAAGATGGCGGAAGGTCCGTTCCCGGAACACTACGAGCCGTTTGAGACGCCGCTGGGCACCAACCCGCTGCACCCGAACGTGGTCTCTAACCCGGCTGCCCGTATCTTCAAGGGCGACTTTGAAGCGCTGGGTAAAAAAGACAAGTTCCCGTACGTGGGTACCACCTACCGTCTGACCGAGCATTTCCACTACTGGACCAAGCACGCGCTGCTTAACGCCATCGCGCAGCCGGAACAGTTTGTGGAGATCGGCGAGAAGCTGGCGAACAAGCTCGGGATTGCCCATGGCGATACCGTGAAGGTCTCCTCTAACCGCGGCTACATTAAAGCCAAGGCGGTGGTGACCAAGCGTATTCGCACGCTGAACGTTCACGGTCAGCAGGTGGATACCATCGGTATTCCGATTCACTGGGGTTATGAGGGCGTGGCGAAGAAAGGGTTCATTGCGAACACCCTGACGCCATTCGTCGGCGATGCGAACACGCAGACGCCGGAGTTTAAGGCCTTCCTCGTGAACGTGGAAAAGGTGTAACGGAGACGACTTATGGCTTATCAATCTCAAGACATTATCCGTCGTTCCGCGACTAACGGTTTCACGCCCGCGCCTCAGGCGCGGGACCACCAGCAGGAAGTGGCGAAGCTTATCGACGTGACCACCTGTATCGGCTGTAAAGCCTGTCAGGTGGCGTGTTCAGAGTGGAACGATCTGCGTGACGAAGTGGGTCACAACGTCGGGGTGTACGACAACCCGGCGGACCTGACCGCCAAGTCCTGGACGGTGATGCGTTTCTCGGAAGTGGAGCAGAACGACAAACTGGAATGGCTTATCCGCAAAGACGGCTGTATGCACTGTGCGGATCCGGGCTGCCTGAAGGCATGTCCGTCAGAAGGGGCTATCATTCAGTATGCCAACGGCATCGTCGACTTCCAGTCCGAACAGTGCATCGGCTGCGGCTACTGCATCGCGGGCTGCCCGTTCGACGTACCGCGACTGAACCCGGAAGACAACCGCGTCTACAAATGCACCCTGTGCGTGGACCGCGTTACCGTCGGCCAGGAGCCTGCATGCGTGAAGACCTGCCCAACCGGCGCTATCCACTTTGGCTCCAAAGAGGATATGAAAACGCTGGCAGCAGAGCGCGTGGGCGAGCTGAAAACCCGCGGTTACGACAACGCGGGCCTGTACGATCCGGCCGGGGTTGGCGGTACGCACGTGATGTACGTGCTGCACCACGCCGACAAGCCGAACCTGTATCACGGCCTGCCGGAGAACCCGGAAATCAGCGCCACCGTGAAGTTCTGGAAAGGCATCTGGAAACCGCTGGCAGCGGTGGGCTTTGCTGCCACCTTCGCAGCGAGCATCTTCCACTACGTCGGCGTTGGTCCGAACCGCGCGGAAGAGGAAGACGACAACCTGCATGAAGAGAAAGACGAGGTGCGCAAATGAGAAAACGTGACACCATCGTGCGCTACACCGCGCCGGAACGCATCAACCACTGGGTCACCGCCTTCTGCTTCATGCTGGCGGCGATAAGCGGGCTGGGGTTCTTCTTCCCATCCTTCAACTGGCTGATGCAGATCATGGGGACACCACAGCTGGCGCGCATCCTGCACCCGTTTGTGGGCGTCATTATGTTCGCGTCGTTCATCATCATGTTTTTCCGCTACTGGCACCATAACCTAATCAATCGGGATGATATCTTTTGGGCGAAGAATATTCGTAAGATCGTCGTCAACGAGGAAGTGGGTGATACCGGGCGTTATAACTTCGGCCAGAAATGCGTATTCTGGGCGGCGATTATCTTCCTGGTCCTGTTGCTGGTGAGCGGCGTGATCATCTGGCGTCCGTACTTTGCGCCTGCTTTCTCAATCCCGGTGATCCGATTCGCGCTGATGCTGCATTCATTTGCCGCAGTGGCGTTAATTGTGGTTATCATGGTGCATATCTACGCCGCCCTTTGGGTGAAAGGCACCATTACCGCGATGGTGGAAGGATGGGTAACCAGTACGTGGGCGAAGAAGCATCACCCGCGCTGGTACCGTGAAGTCCGCCAGAAACAGGAAAAGTCATCTGAATGAGTATTCGCATAATCCCGCAAGATGAGCTGGGGTCGAGCGAGAAACGCACGGCGGATTATATTCCGCCGTTGTTATTCCCCAGACTCAAGAACCTCTACAACCGCCGCGCAGAGCGTCTGCGCGAGCTGGCAGAGAACAACCCGCTGGGCGATTTTCTGCGCTTTGCCGCGCTGGTCGCCCACGCGCAGGAAGTGGTGCTGTACGACCATCCCCTGCAAATGGACCTGACCACGCGCATCAAAGAAGCCAACGCGCAGGGCAAGCCGCCGCTGGACATTCACGTCCTGCCGCGCGACAAGCACTGGCAGAAGCTGCTGCATTCGCTGATTGCCGAGCTTAAACCCGAGATGAGCGGTACCGCGCTGGCGGTCATTGAGAATCTGGAAAAAGCGTCCGAACAAGAGCTGGAAGAGATGGCGAGCGCGCTGTTTGCCTCTGACTTCTCGCTGGTGAGCAGCGATAAAGCGCCGTTTATCTGGGCTGCCCTGTCGCTCTACTGGGCGCAAATGGCAAACCTGATCCCGGGCAAAGCGCGCGCCGAATACGGCGAAGCGCGCCAGTTCTGCCCGGTCTGCGGCTCCATGCCGGTATCGAGCATGGTGCAAATCGGCACCACGCAGGGGCTGCGCTACCTGCACTGCAACCTGTGTGAAACCGAGTGGCACGTGGTGCGCATCAAGTGCAGCAACTGCGAGCAGACCCGCGATCTGAACTACTGGTCGCTGGAAAATGAAGACGCGGCGGTGAAAGCCGAAAGCTGCGGCGACTGCGGCACTTACCTGAAGATTCTGTATCAGGAAAAAGACCCGAAAGTCGAAGCGGTGGCCGACGATCTTGCCTCGCTGATTCTGGACGCGAAAATGGAGCAGGAGGGCTTTGCCCGCAGCTCGATCAACCCGTTCCTGTTCCCGGGTGAAGGGGAGTAATTCCCTGTGACAGTGCCGGGCGGCGCGTGCTTGCCCGGCCTGAAATTCGACAGCAAGACCCGCCGCCTTTCATGCCAGATACCTTCCATTCTCGTTGAGAGACGCGTTATCGCCTTTGCGAGGCGCTTTCCAGCTTGTTGCCCTCAACAATATTCTTGTTTTCTTTTGAATCAAACCAGGCTATAAAACTGTTCATCCATACAGTAAAAGGGAATTTTCATGGCGCTGGAACAGGGTATTGCACAACTGGTTCAGGGATTTATCGCTGCGGGTCGGCCCTCGTCACGTCGCCAGAGCATTGAGGTGCGACGAGCAGGCTATATTGCCAGCACGGGGCTTGCCGGGGAGACCGAAACGCGCGTACAGGTGGAGACGCTTGTTCTTGAGGGTCTTACCATTCGGGTATTTTCACCTCTCAATGCACCTGAAATATTGCCTGCAGCCATCTACTATCACGGAGGATGCTTTATCAGCGGCGGCTTTGATACCCATGACAACCAACTTCGTCAGTTAGCCTGCTACAGTAACTGCCGGGTTATTGCGATCCAGTACAGGCTGGCGCCGGAGCATACCTTCCCCGCCGCACATGACGATGCGGAAAGAGGTGCGGAGCTGGTATGGCAATATGCGGACAAATTAGGCGTCGACAGGAACCGGCTCACCCTTTGTGGAGACAGCGCGGGGGGACATCTTGCGCTGGTAACGTCATTGCGGCTCAACGCGAAAGGGCGATGGAAACCCGCACAGCTTATTCTTATCTACCCAATGCTCGACGCTACCGCCAGTTTTGAAAGCTATGCTCTCAATGGCACGGATTACGTTATCACCCGGGATACCCTGCTCAGCGGGTATGAAATGTATCTCGCAGAGACTGACCGTCAGCATCCCGAAGCGAGCCCGTTGTGGCGCGATGATTTTTACGGGCTTCCGCCAGTGCACATCATTACCGCAGAGTACGATCCGCTCTGTGATGAGGGAGAAATGTTGTATCAGCATCTGACTGAGCAGGGTGTGAAGTGTACCGCTCAGCGCTGGCTGGGCGTCATCCATGGCTTCTTTCAGCTTGGCGGCATCAGCCAGTCAGCGCGAGATGTTATGCGGGATATCGCCGGGCGGATTCAGCACGCCCGGTAAGAGTGAACAGGAGATTACTCCTCCTCGTTCCCACCCTCTTCATACGCGCCGAAGGGCTTCGCCGGAAGAACGATATAGGTGCCTTCAAACACCGCGCCCGGTGTTTTATCGCCAAACAGTTCAACCTGCATTTGGACGCGAGCCTTGCGGCCACGTGCCAGACGGTCCAGATCGCCGCCCAGTGACCCCAGATCGGCCACCGCGCTCGGCTTGCCGCTGATCGGTGCGCTATAGCGGATGTGAGCATCGGCCAGAATGATGGTGCCACCCAGATGTCGCTCGCGCAGCATCAGCCAGATCAGCCCCCAGCCGGTGAGCGTGGCCAGTGAGAACAGGCTGCCGGCAAACAGCGTGTGGTGCGGGTTCTGATTGCCGGTTTCCGGCATGGTGGTAATAAATTTTTGTCCGGTGTACTGCTGAATGCGCACGCCCATTTTTTCACTGAGCGGAATGTGCTGATACCAGGCCTGCTGGAGCTGTCCGCACCAGTCGGCGCGATGCAGAATATCGTCCAGCGTGGCGATGGGTTTGATCATCAAAAAATGACGAATCGGCGTGGTTTGCGGGGTCGTGATTTCCCCCTGATTCACAAAACCGAGTTTGGCGAAGAATTCTACGGCATCTTCGCGGGCGCTACAGGTGACGCGCTTAACGCCTTCCTGACGGGCGACGGACTCCAGGGTCATCGCCATTAGCGTCCCCAGACCTTTGTCCTGCACGGAGGGATGAACCGCCATAAAGCGAATAGACGCTTCGTTATCGGCGTTGATATACAAACGCCCGACGGCGACGAGGTTACCCTCCTCGTCCATCACCATCTGATGGTGGGCCATCGCGTCCCAGGCGTCGCGTTCAGAGCCTTTTGGCTGATGCAATGGCTTGCGCAGCATTTCCCAGCGGAACTGGTAATAAGCGTCTAACTCTTCTTCCGTTTGCGGTACTCGAAGGTGATACATAGCTGTACTCTCTCTTGTTACCCGCGGCCATGCCGTAAGTATGCTCATACCTGGAGCCAGAATGTGACGGGGCCATCGTTCACCAGCGACACCTGCATATCTGCAGCGAATCGTCCGGTTTGCGTATTCATTTCCTGCTGGCGACAACGCTCAACAAAGTACTCGTAAAGTGCTTCTGCACGATCCGGCGCGGCGCCTTTGGAGAAACTCGGGCGCATGCCGCGCTCGGTATCCGCTGCCAGCGTAAACTGGGAAACTACCAGCACGCTGCCGCCCGCCTGCTGGACGTTCAGGTTCATCTTGCCTTCCACATCGCTGAAAATACGGTAGCCCAGCACGCGCTCACATAAGCGGTTGGCTTTTTGTTCGTCGTCATCCTTTTCGACACCTAACAACACCAAAAGTCCTGGGCCAATTTCACCCGTCACCTCTCTCTCCACGGTGACGCTGGCACGGGTTACGCGCTGTATCAATGCAATCATGGTTGGTCTGCTTCTTGTTGTTTTTCAGCTGCTGCTGCTTTTTTAAGTTCGCGGTATACACCGAGAGTGACAGTTATTTCAGCACCAAGCAAGACGATACACCAGGTCCAGTAGACCCAGACAAACAAAATGGGGATCACCGCCAGCACGCCGTAAATCAGCTGATAGGACGGAAACATGGTGATGTAGAGGGCAAACCCTTTCTTACCGAGCTCAAAGAGCAACGCCGCCACCAGTGCCCCCACGACAGCATCACGGTTAGGCACGCGCGTGGTCGGTACGACGCTATAGAGCAGCCAGAACGAGAGCCACGACAGGATCAACGGAAAGATGCGAAGCGCATTATCAATTACGCCGTTTAAATCACTCGCCCAGCGCAAGGAAAGGAGATACGAACTGATCGCCAGGCTCGCCCCAGCCAGCAGCGGCCCCAGCGTGAGGATCATCCAGTACACGGCAAAGGAATAGACCTTTGGCCGCGCTTTTTTACTCCGCCAGATCGTGTTCAGCGCGTTATCGATGGCGTACATCAACAGCAGCGCGGTGACGATAAGCCCGCATGCCCCCACTGCCGTCATCTTGCTGGAATTGGCGACAAACTGCTCAATGTAGTTCTGGATGACATCCCCGGTTGCAGGAATGAAATTCGCGAAGACAAAATGACGAAGCTGCAGGCTGACGTCCGCAAACATCGGAAAGGCGGAAAACAGGGCAAAGATAACCGCCACCAGCGGTACTAATGAGAGCAACGACACGTAGGCGAGGTTACCCGCCAGCGTGGTCATATTGTCCTCATCAATACGGTGCCAGAGCAGTTTCAGCCAGGCCCGCAGCGGGCGAGTATGGTGCGTGGCTTTTTGATGAACGGTTTTTAGCATAGCTGCTTCGCAAAGTAGTTTGGTATCGTCTCTTTTCCGGTCACCAGAATTGACGTGATACCCAACTGATTAGCTCCCTCTATATTATCGGCGTTGTCATCGAAAAAGACCGCATCGGCCGCGGTGAATCCCTCTGACTGCAGAACAGCCTGGTAAATTCGCGCTTCAGGCTTACGCATACCCATCTCCTGCGAAAGATAGATCTTATCTGCCGCCGCTTTAACTTCAGGGTATTCCTCAGGCCAGAACGTCGTGTGCAGACGGTTGGTATTTGATAGCACAACGACCCGATGCCCCTGCTCGCGCAGTTTGTGCATGATGTCGATCACCTCAGGCCGAATGGCGACAAATACCGCCTGCCAGCCGTGGGAAAACTGCTCGTAGCTTAACGGTAGATCCATCTCCTGACAGAAACGTTCCGCGAATTCCTCATCACTGATCTCGCCCCGCTCATGCTGATGGAAGGTCTCGCCCATCGCGAAATTTTGCTTTAACGTTGCCAGCGGCACGCGGCTAAAGTCGCTCCATGCACCCAACACGCGATTAAAATCGATATCGACGATGACGTTTCCTAAATCAAAGATATAAAGCATGTTTATCTCCTGCTCGCCGTGGAGAGGTAACTGTAGCGGGAATAAAGAGATTTGACTATGCGTGCGGTCTAAGGTGTGCGATCGATTTTTACGGCGCGTTTTTACGACAGTAAAGTGAAGGGACGTTTGACGCGGCAAAAAGCCAGGCTCCCCGATACTCATCGATCATCAGACTCAGCTCTCTTCCCGGCGTACGATAAAAACCCGGCAGCGTTGCGTTGATATCAGCCTCATCCGCATTATCGGCGAAGGTTTTAACAATCCGACCGTTATTTAATACGCGCGCGTTCTGATGATAGCTGTAGTGAAAATAGATGGTCCGGTTAACTTCAGAAACCGTCTGACCAAATAATTTACCGTTAATGACGGTTGACCCCTCCCGATGCTGCATCCGCCAGGAAACCGTACCCACAAATCGGTTTTTACCAATCGTCCATTCCACATCTCCCGTACAACGTATCGGCGTACTCGAAAAATGCGAATACGCTAACCAGCCGCTGGTGATAGCGGCCATCAGAAACGCCACCAGCAAAATAATACGGTTCCGGAGTGTCTTCATTGCTCATGCGCCCAAAAATAATGCGTGGTACATAATGCTGCCGCGTCCCGTCGCGCATCGTTATTACAGACAAACGCCGCGATTCGCTCCGTTTTACTATAGCCGATGAGGAAGACATATCGTTTTTCGGCGCACAGACCGGGATTGTTTTTTAACAGGGTCAAGTAATGATCCTGAATAGGTTCATTAGGTGCATAAAAAAGCTGGCAGGCGTTGTTCGTGCTGCCCGTTGAAAGTGGAATAAAGTGACTAAACGGCATGTTCTGGTGGTGTTTATATAATATCACCCCGTTGATAAAGGCAATCAGTAAAAGCGTCGCGGTGGTAATTATCAACCAGACTGGCCTCTGCCTCGCGGTGTCATCGGCTATTGCCACGTCTTTATTGACGATGACCGTCTCAGCAGTTGGGGTAAATACTTCAACCTGAGTGGTTCCGGAAAGCATAAGCCCGCGGCGCGAAATCGTTTTTACCGTATCGCGCGGTAACCCCACCTCAGCCAGAGCATTGCGTAATGTCAAAATGGCCTGGTAAAAGGTATTCGGTGTGGTGACGTCATTGCGCTCCCCCCATCCCACCACCATTAACTGGTTTTGCGAAATTATTTCGCCGGGATGGGTGACGAGATAAAGAAAACAGAGATTGGCAGGAAGCTGCAATTGTATCGTGCGCCCGGTAATATGATTCACCAGGGTTTTGTTTTCTGGGTCATACTCGACCAACTTGTTAATGAGATACAATTTTCCCTTCCTCTGCAATAACAATGCTTAACTTTATACGCTAAAAACATATACGTATATTTAACAACATTATAGGTCAGATGGATTAGGACGCGAAACCACCTCATCTAAGATTAAAAACAACGTATTATTTTTCAATCTGTTACAAGACTTTTTTCTTAGGTTTCCCTCATCTAAAACGACATAATGAGATTTCATTACACATCACCAGGTCAAATAATTATATTGAGCCGCAACCGGAGAAAAGAAGGTCGTTACGGCAGATTTACGAAACGAATTTTTAGCTATTAGTGCTATTTCATAAATCTTCTTCCGGGATTTTTTTTGTCGAATAATCTTAATGGACTGACGAATGTTCTGGGAATACGTCGACCAAAGTATGTCCTCTGGCTATAGCTACGGCCTGACAGAATAGACATCACCAGGAATTTATATTCTTTACCACTATTTTTCATAAACAAGAGAGGGCCACTGGATATGTTTCAAGATTGACACATTTGCATGGCAGTGAAATATTGATACCGAAAATAAGACAGGAGTGGACTGGATGATAACATCGTCGCATAAGGTTGTCCGCTGCATAAGCTGTGAATTGTCCTGTCAGTTATATCCAGATAACGCAGTACGGTCACAATATTGTGGAAACGCCTCGTTCGCAGTTTGGCCAGGTGATAACCATTTCCTGCAGATTGCAGTAGAAAATAAAATAGTGAGAGGAAACAAGAATCACTTATTACGCGGATTTATTTTTGTAGACTTTTCGATGTGCAACCTGCGCGTACTTGCCGATCCGCAATGGATTGAACGTCTGGCGAGAACTAACATGAACATTGTGATTATCTCAGACCGCAAGCTGGAAGCATTGGCCAATTATTTCTTCACTCATTACAGTGAAATAAAGGGAGTTATTTATTCGAATGATAACGACAATATATTAAAGGAAAAAATTAGCCATCTATTCTCCGGGAGACGGGTGAATTGCAGACGTGGCAGCATGTTAAATGCTGTTGAATTCACGTTACTTAACAGATTTTTGTCTGGAGCGTGCCTTCAGGAGATTATAAAAACAGACAGCATTGATGTTAAAAAAATTTATGTTCATAAAATACGACTTGAGAGGAAGTTAGGTACCAGCATTCATAAAATTCTCGTTTCTATTTTTTAATTTCAACCTTTTTACATACCCACATCTAATGCTGTGGAGGATGTTCTACGCCTGAAAGAAGGGGCTAGCTATGCCATATTTAATGAAACACTCACCAATCGCCGCTGCGATTTCGCTGGCGTTATCGTCAGCGCTATTTACCGCACATGCAGCGGTAATAGATTTTGCTAATTTACCAGCCTCCGGAGCAGTAACGGACTTGCCTGCAGAAATACAGGCGTTGATTCCTGCAACGGCAAACGCAAACTTTAGCAAAAATACCAGCGATCCAAACTATGTCTACCAGTACAGCGCGGGTAATATCCCGATCTATGGGGATGGGATCACCCTTGAAGGACCGGGGGCGGAAGCCTTTGAGCATTCGGTCACCGTTATTCAGAACTCCACGTCCGGCAGCCCAGGGGTGATATTTGGCGACGATCTCACTATTCGCACCCAGTCAAAAGTGGCCGCCAACAATGGTAAAGACGTCGACGGTATTCGTACCCATGGCATGAACACGCCGGACAACCCGGTATTTATCATTACCGGCGACCGCACCCATATTTACGTCAATGGCCAAAGCGGTGACGGTATTAATGCCGGATACAGCTCCTTCAGCCAGGGCTCTCTCGGCTCCGCCAATATTTATGTGGGTGACGATCTCTATATCGAAACCACCGGCAGTACCGGTCGGGGCATCAGCGCCTATGCGTTGAATGATGCGTCAAAGGCCAAAAATAACATTATCGTCGGCGATCGTGCGCACATTGTTACGCGTGGGACCTCCGCCGAGGGGATTCGAACCAATCAGAGCGGCTCATATGTCCGTCTGGGGGATGAGGCCGCCATCGAAACCTACGGCACATCGTCCTACGGCCTGTATGCAGGTTCAGCGTCAAAAATTGAGCTGGGAAAAAACGCGACAATAACCACCGACGCGTCCAGCGCCTCCGGGGTTTATTCTACCGGCTCGTCAACCATCACCCTTGATGAAGGCGCGACCATCACCACCAACGGTGCCAGCGCGCATGGCGTCTATGCGTACACAGGCGCGGTGAATCTTGGAGATAACGTCACCATTGCGGTCAACAGCAGCGAGAAAATCAGCAGCTCCGCGCAAGCACCGCACGGGATGTATGCCTGGTCACGTGGCGTGATAACGCTCGGGGGTGGCGCAACCATTGCCACCGCTGGCCAACGCGACAACGGCAGTTATGCCATGAACGTCGGCAATGGCGGGGTTATTGATGCGTCCGCGGGCGGTAAATTCCTCCTCAACGGCGATATCCTCTCCGCAGGGGGCGTCGCGGCCACCAGCACGCTTCCGGCTCAAAACAGTACCATTACGCTGAATATGGATGACAGCTCACTGTGGAACGGGGCGTCTTATATTGAGAGCAACGCCAACGGTACCGGGACTATCGCGCTTACGATGAATGATGCCGTGTGGAATATGCGCGACAGCTCCACGCTGACCAGCCTGACGCTGAATGCGGGCGGCACGATTAATTTCCAGCATGCTGAGGATGCGGCGTGGCAAACCCTGACCATCAGCGATGATTTTATCGGCAACGGCGGCAAGCTGGTTTTCAATACCGTGCTGTTTGACGATACCTCGGAAACGGACAAACTGATCGTTGAAGGCAACACTTCAGGTCATACCGGCGTGGAAGTGAACAACATTGGCGGTACTGGCGCACAAACCGTAGAAGGGATTGAAATTGTCAGCGTTGGCGGCAACTCTGAGGGGACGTTTGAGAAGGCCAGCCGTATCGTGGCGGGGGGCTATGACTATAACGTTGTGCAAAAAGGTAAAAACTGGTTTCTGACCAGCCTGGTTGAACCCGTCGACCCACCAGTTGACCCGGTAGACCCACCTGTTGACCCTGTGGACCCGCCAGTCGACCCGGTAGATCCACCAGTTGACCCAGTGGACCCGCCAGTCGACCCGGTGATTCCGCCGCAAGAGCCCGTCCCACCGCCAGCACCACCGAAAAGCGAGCATCAGTACCGTCCGGAATTTGGTAGCTATATGGCAAACAGCTATGCGGCAAATACGCTGTTTATGACCCGTCTGCACGACCGTCTGGGTGAAACGCAGTACACCGATATGCTCACCGGCGAGCAGAAAGTAACGAGCTTGTGGATGCGTAACGTCGGCGGCCATACGCGTTTCAGAGACGGCAGTGGCCAGTTAAAAACGACCGCCAATCGCTACGTGCTGCAGCTGGGTGGTGATGTCGCCCAGTGGAGCACCGACGGTCTGGATCGGTGGCATCTTGGTCTGATGGCGGGCTACGGCAACAGCCAGAGCCGGAGCGCTTCCAGCCTGACCGGCTACCACTCACGCGGTGAAGTGAATGGCTATAGCGTCGGTCTGTACGGGACCTGGTACGCAAACGACGCAGATAAAAGTGGCACCTATGTTGATAGCTGGGTGCTGTATAACTGGTTCGACAATAAGGTGATGGGGCAGGATCAGGCCACAGAGAGTTATCGCTCCAGCGGCGTGTCCGCTTCAGTAGAAGCAGGCTATAGCGTTAAGGTAGGCGAAAGCGGCCGCAACAGCTACTGGGTCCAGCCGAAGGCGCAGGCCGTTTGGATGGACGTGCAGGCTGACGACCATCGTGAGCGCAACGGCACGCGGGTGAAAGACGAAACCCAGGGGAACCTGATGACGCGCCTCGGCGTGAAGGCCTACATCAGCGGACATAACGCGATTGACGACGGTAAATCACGGACCTTCCAACCGTTTATCGAAGCGAACTGGATCCACAACACCCAGACCACGCGTATCCGCATGGATGGCGTTAGCAATGAGATGCGTGGTACGCGCAATATCGGTGAACTCAAGACAGGCGTTGAGGGGCAGATTACGCCGCAGCTTAGCGTATGGGGCAACGTGGCTCAGCAGATAGGCGACAAAGGCTACAGCGATACCCAGGGGATGCTGGGGGTGAAATACAGCTTCAAATAACAACAAAAAAGCCGCTGAGAAATCAGCGGCTTTTTTTATTACGGATTGACCGTATTAGTCTTCTTTCGCACCGCGCATAGCACGTTTACGATCGTTCTCGGTCAGGTGACGTTTACGGATACGAATTGACTGTGGAGTCACTTCTACCAGTTCGTCATCATCGATGAATTCCAGAGCCTGCTCCAGAGTCATCTTGATCGGTGGAACCAGAACCGTTGCTTCGTCAGTACCGGACGCACGCATGTTGGTCAGTTTCTTACCGGTCAGGCAGTTTACGGTCAGGTCGTTAGAACGACTGTGAATACCGATGATCTGGCCTTCATAAACTTCAGCACCGTGACCCAGGAACAGCTTACCGCGATCCTGCAGACCGAACAGCGCAAACGCAACCGCTTTACCCTGACCGTTGGAGATCAGCACGCCGTTGTTACGCTGGCCCACTTCGCCCGGACGAACGTCGTCGTAGTGGCTGAAGGTGGAGTACAGCAGACCGGTACCGGAGGTCATGGTCATGAACTCTGAACGGAAGCCGATCAGGCCACGGCTTGGGATCACGTAGTCGAGACGTACGCGGCCTTTGCCATCTGGATTCATGTTTTTCAGGTCGCCTTTACGCTCACCCAGAGCCTGCATCACAGAACCCTGGTGCTGCTCTTCAACGTCCAGCGTCACGTTTTCGAACGGCTCTTGTTTACGGCCGTCGATTTCGCGGAAGATTACTTTCGGACGGGAAACCGCCATTTCGAAACCTTCACGACGCATGTTTTCGATCAGAACAGACAGGTGCAGCTCACCACGACCCGAAACGCGGAATGCATCAGCGTCTTCGGTTTCTTCAACGCGCAGCGCAACGTTGTGCACCAGCTCTTTGTTCAGACGGTCAAGGATCTGACGAGAGGTAACGAACTTACCTTCTTTACCACAGAACGGAGAGGTGTTGACGTTGAAGAACATGGATACGGTTGGTTCATCAACGGACAGGGCTGGCAGCGCTTCGACGTTCTGCGGATCGCAGATGGTGTCGGAGATGTTCAGTTCACCCAGACCGGTGATAGCGATAATGTCGCCCGCTTCAGCGATGTCGCTCTCGATACGCTCAAGACCCAGGTGAGTCAGCACTTTACCAACTTTACCGTTACGGGTTTTGCCTTCGCTATCGATGATAGTAACCTGCTGGTTAGGCTTCACTTTACCGCGCTTGATACGACCAATGCCGATTACGCCAACGTAGTTGTTGTAGTCGAGCTGAGAGATCTGCATCTGCAGGGTACCGTCGAGATCGACGTTTGGCGCAGGAACACGGTCAACAATCGCCTGATACAGCGGGGTCATGTCTTCAGCCATGTCTTCGTGGTCCAGACCTGCGATACCGTTCAGCGCAGAGGCGTAAACGATAGGGAAGTCCAGCTGCTCGTCGGTCGCGTCGAGGTTAACGAACAGGTCGAAGACCTGGTCAACAACCCAGTCAGGACGCGCGCCAGGGCGGTCAACTTTGTTGATAACAACGATTGGCTTCAGACCATGGGCAAAAGCTTTTTTGGTCACGAAGCGCGTCTGTGGCATTGGGCCATCCATTGCGTCAACGACCAGCAGAACGGAGTCTACCATGGACATTACACGTTCAACTTCACCACCGAAGTCGGCGTGCCCTGGGGTATCAACGATGTTGATACGGTAGTCATTCCATTTAATCGCGGTGTTTTTCGCGAGGATGGTAATCCCACGCTCTTTCTCCAAATCGTTGGAGTCCATCACGCGTTCTTGGGTTTCGGCACGCGCATCAAACGTACCGGATTGCTGCAGCAGCTTGTCAACCAGGGTAGTTTTACCATGGTCTACGTGCGCGATGATGGCGATGTTACGCAAATTTTCGATCACAACTTTGCCTCAGGCATTTAGAAATAGCGCGTTATTGTACACGGATTAATCGCACTACAAAACAGGATCACAAACATCCCCCGCAAACAAGTCATGCAGGGATGCTTTGTGATCGCTTTCACGGAGCGGTAAAAGGGCTCTTTAACGTAAATTGCACCAATATGGTGCTCAATGTTCACATTGAAGCACTATACTGGTGCAACAAATCCATCGTGGTGCAGCCCTTTTGCACTATGGTGCGCATGATAACGCCTTTTTGGGGTGTTTTAAAAGTTGGCACAGATTTCGCTTTATAAAAAATACATGGCACCAGCCAGTACAAACAGAAATTGAAGACCTCGTTACCACGACGACAATGACCAATCTGGAGAGTTAAGTATGTCCGCTGAACACGTTTTGACGATGCTGAACGAACATGAAGTGAAGTTTGTTGATCTGCGCTTCACCGATACCAAAGGTAAAGAACAGCACGTCACAATCCCTGCTCATCAGGTGAACGCCGAATTCTTCGAAGAAGGCAAAATGTTTGACGGCTCCTCCATTGGTGGCTGGAAAGGCATTAACGAATCCGACATGGTTCTGATGCCGGACGCAACCACTGCGCTCATTGACCCGTTCTTCGAAGAACCAACCCTGATCATCCGTTGCGACATCCTCGAGCCAGGCACGCTGCAGGGCTACGACCGTGACCCACGTTCTATCGCAAAACGCGCTGAAGAGTACCTGCGTTCTACCGGCATCGCAGACACCGTTCTGTTCGGACCAGAGCCAGAGTTCTTCCTGTTTGACGACATCCGTTTCGGCGCTTCAATTTCTGGTTCCCACGTGGCTATCGATGACATCGAAGGCGCATGGAACTCTTCCACCAAATACGAAGGTGGTAACAAAGGTCACCGTCCTGGCGTGAAAGGCGGCTACTTCCCGGTTCCTCCGGTCGATTCTTCACAGGACATCCGTTCTACCATGTGTATGATCATGGAAGAGATGGGCCTGGTTGTTGAAGCGCACCACCACGAAGTGGCGACGGCTGGTCAGAACGAAATCGCTACCCGCTTTAACACCATGACCAAGAAAGCGGATGAGATTCAGATTTACAAATACGTTGTGCACAACGTTGCGCACCGTTTCGGTAAAACCGCGACCTTCATGCCAAAACCAATGTTTGGCGATAACGGTTCCGGTATGCACTGCCACATGTCTCTGTCCAAGAACGGTACCAACCTGTTCTCTGGCGACAAATATGCCGGTCTGTCCGAGCAGGCGCTGCATTACATCGGTGGTGTTATCAAACACGCTAAAGCGATCAACGCCCTGGCGAACCCAACCACTAACTCCTACAAGCGTCTGGTCCCGGGCTACGAAGCGCCAGTGATGCTGGCCTACTCTGCACGTAACCGTTCTGCTTCTATCCGTATTCCTGTGGTGGCGTCTCCTAAAGCACGTCGTATCGAAGTGCGCTTCCCGGATCCAGCGGCTAACCCATACCTGTGCTTCGCAGCACTGCTGATGGCCGGTCTGGACGGTATTAAGAACAAGATCCACCCGGGCGAAGCGATGGACAAAAACCTGTACGACCTGCCGCCAGAAGAAGCGAAAGAGATCCCACAGGTTGCTGGCTCTCTGGAAGAAGCCCTGCAGGCGCTGGACGCAGACCGCGAGTTCCTGACTGCAGGTGGTGTGTTCACTGATGAAGCGATTGACGCTTACATCGCCCTGCGTATTGAAGAGAACGACCGTGTGCGTATGACGCCACACCCGGTTGAGTTCGAACTGTACTACAGCGTTTAATAAAGTTGTTTTACCCGGCGTGACAAGCGCCGGGGTAGTTGCCGTGGAAACTTTTAGCCCATCTCCGGATGGGCTTTTTTCTCCACCAACAACCTGATCTCACGCGCTATTTACGCCGAAAACGCTATACTGCACTAAAACAGTGCAACAACTCCAGGAGACTGCTGAATGGCAACTGGCACGCTGCCCGATGCTGGGCAGATCCTCAATTCTTTGATTAACAGCATTTTGCTGGTCGATGACGAGCTGGCCGTTCATTACGCCAACCCGGCGGCGCAGCAGCTGCTCGCCCAAAGCGCACGTAAACTGTTCGGCACCCCGCTTCCTGAACTCCTGAGCTATTTTTCGCTGAATATTGGCCTGATGCAGGAAAGTTTGCAGGCTGGCCAGGGGTTTACCGATAACGAAGTGACGCTGGTGATCGACGGGCGCTCGCACATTCTGTCGCTGACCGCGCAGCGTCTTCCCGATGGGATGATCCTGCTGGAAATGGCGCCGATGGATAATCAGCGTCGACTGAGCCAGGAGCAGCTTCAGCATGCGCAGCAAATTGCCGCCCGTGACCTGGTGCGCGGTCTGGCGCATGAAATCAAAAACCCGTTGGGTGGATTACGCGGCGCGGCGCAGCTTCTGACCAAGGCACTCCCCGATCCCGCGCTGGCGGAGTACACCAACGTCATCATTGAGCAGGCGGACCGTCTGCGAAATCTGGTAGACCGTCTTCTTGGTCCGCAGCAGCCGGGAATGCACGTCACTGAAAGCATCCATAAAGTGGCTGAACGGGTGGTGAAGCTCGTCTCAATGGAGCTGCCGGAGAACGTCACGCTGGTACGTGATTACGACCCAAGCCTGCCGGAACTGGCCCATGATCCGGACCAGATTGAGCAGGTCCTGTTGAATATTGTGCGTAATGCCCTGCAGGCGCTGGGGCCTGAAGGGGGCGAGATTATTTTACGCACCCGCACCGCCTTCCAGCTCACGTTACACGGCGTGCGCTACCGGCTGGCGGCCCGAATCGACGTTGAGGATAACGGGCCCGGCATTCCATCGCATCTGCAGGATACCCTGTTCTACCCGATGGTAAGCGGTCGCGAAGGCGGGACCGGCCTGGGCTTATCCATTGCCCGCAGTTTGATCGATCAACACTCCGGGAAAATTGAATTTACCAGTTGGCCGGGACACACCGAGTTTTCGGTTTTCCTGCCGATTAAAAAATAAAGGTGACGTTTATGCAACGAGGGATAGTCTGGGTAGTCGATGACGATAGCTCCATCCGTTGGGTGCTTGAACGCGCGCTCACAGGGGCAGGATTAAGCTGCACGACGTTTGAGAGCGGCAGCGAAGTGCTCGATGCACTCACCACCAAAACGCCGGATGTTCTGCTTTCGGATATTCGTATGCCGGGCATGGACGGGCTGGCGCTGTTAAAGCAGATCAAACAACGCCACCCTATGCTTCCGGTCATCATAATGACCGCGCATTCCGATCTGGATGCCGCAGTGAGCGCCTATCAGCAAGGGGCGTTCGATTACCTGCCCAAACCGTTTGATATTGACGAAGCGGTGGCGCTGGTTGAGCGCGCGATTAGCCATTATCAGGAGCAGCAACAGCCGCGCCACGCGCCCGATTTTGGGCCAACGACAGACATCATCGGCGAAGCGCCGGCGATGCAGGACGTGTTTCGCATTATCGGTCGTTTGTCCCGCTCGTCCATCAGCGTCTTGATTAACGGCGAATCGGGAACCGGTAAAGAGCTTGTGGCGCATGCATTGCATCGCCATAGCCCGCGGGCAAAAGCGCCGTTTATCGCTCTGAATATGGCGGCGATCCCGAAGGATTTGATTGAGTCCGAACTGTTCGGCCATGAAAAAGGGGCATTTACCGGCGCTAATACCATTCGTCAGGGGCGTTTCGAACAGGCTGACGGTGGCACGTTGTTCCTGGACGAAATTGGCGATATGCCGCTGGATGTTCAGACCCGCCTGCTGCGCGTGCTGGCCGACGGACAGTTTTACCGCGTGGGCGGCTATGCGCCGGTGAAGGTAGACGTGCGCATTATTGCCGCGACCCACCAGAACCTGGAGCAACGCGTGCAGGAAGGGAAATTCCGTGAGGATTTATTCCATCGCCTGAACGTCATCCGCGTTCATCTGCCGCCGCTGCGTGAGCGTCGGGAAGATATTCCCCGCCTGGCGCGTCATTTTCTGCAGGTGGCCGCCCGCGAGCTGGGTGTGGAAGCCAAGCAGCTTCACCCGGAAACCGATGCCGCTCTGACGCGCCTGGCGTGGCCGGGCAACGTGCGTCAGCTGGAAAACACCTGCCGTTGGTTAACCGTGATGGCCGCCGGGCAGGAAGTGCTGATTCAGGATTTACCCGCTGAGCTGTTTGAAGCGACCGCGCCTGAAAGCACTACCGGGCACGCGCTGCCGGACAGCTGGGCGACGCTGCTGGCGCAGTGGGCCGACCGCGCGTTGCGTTCCGGTCATCAAAACCTGCTGTCTGAAGCTCAGCCAGAGATGGAGCGTACGCTGTTAACTACCGCGCTTCGTCATACGCAGGGTCACAAGCAGGAAGCCGCTCGCCTGTTGGGATGGGGACGTAATACCCTGACGCGCAAGCTTAAAGAGCTGGGAATGGAGTGATCTTCCCCGAAGTGTAAAGGTTAATAATTGAGCGCAAATCGCCGTTATTTTGCGCTTTACTGTTCCGATAAGTTTTGTATGATCGTGCCCGGAAATTGGGGGTGAACATCATGCTGGAAACAATCGTGAATATGCTCTCTAGCGGAGCCGCTGAAAGCCACACGCCACAAACCGCCGTTGCGGCTATGTTGTGTGCGGCGCTGGTTGGGCTGTTTAGCTAACGAGCTATCAATGAAAAGCCGGGTGGCGGCTTCGCCTTACCCGGCCTACAAAAGCGTGAAATGTAGGCCGGGTAAGCGAAGCGCCACCCGGCATTTCCGCTTAAATCACCCGCGAGAACTGCTGCATACGCGCTTTCTGACGCAGATACGCGTCGAAGCACATGCAGATATTACGGATCAACAGACGCCCTTTCGGCGTGACCTCAATCGCGCTCTCCGACACATCCACCAGCCCGTCTTTCGCCAGCGGCGCCAGAAGCTTCAGGTCTTCTGCGAAATAATCGCTGAAGTTCAGCTCCCACTGCGCTTCCACGTCGCTGAAATCGAGACGGAAGTTGCAGATAAGCGCCTTAATCACATCGCGACGGACACAGTCGTCGCGCGTTAATGCAATGCCGCGCCACAGCGCGTTGCCCGTCTCATCAACCTGCTGGTAATACAGCTTCAGTTCTTTCTGGTTTTGCGCGTAGCAGTCGCCAATCATGCTGATGGCGGAGACGCCCATTCCCAGCAAATCGGTATCTCCCTGGGTCGTGTAGCCCTGGAAGTTACGGTGCAGGACCCCTTCGCGCTGAGCGACCGCCAGTTCGTCATCCGGACGGGCAAAGTGATCCATCCCGATAAACTGATAGCCGGTTTCGGTCAGCGAGGTGATGGTTTCCTGCAGGATATCCAGCTTCTGCTGGGCAGAAGGAAGATCGGCATCTTTGATTTTACGCTGGGCGGCAAACAGCGTCGGCAGATGCGCGTAGTTAAAGACGCTCAGACGGTCCGGGTTGAGTTCGGCCACGCGCTTCAGCGTAAAGGCGAAGCTTTCCGGCGTTTGCTTTGGCAGGCCGTAAATCAGGTCAATATTGGTCGAGGTGAAGCCAATCTCACGCGCGTGATTGAGTAAGGCAAAGATAAATTCTTCGTCCTGCTCGCGATTCACCAGACGCTGAACCTCTTTATTGAAATCCTGCACGCCCATGCTCAGACGATTGAAGCCTTCGGCGCGTAAGTGATCCAGTACATCCAGCTCAATTTCACGCGGATCGACTTCGATCGAGATTTCAGCGTCGGCGTTAAAACTGAAATTGCCACGCAGCAGGGTCATCAGGCGGCTTATTTGCGCTTTATTCAGATAGGTTGGCGTGCCGCCGCCCCAGTGAAGCTGGCTGACGTGACGACCAGCAAACAGCGGCGCGCGATGCACAATTTCTTGTTCGAGCGCATCAAGATACTGGTCGGCTTTGTGCTGCTGACGGGTCACGATTTTATTGCAGCCGCAGAAGTAACACAGCTTATGGCAGAACGGAATATGGACGTAGAGGGACAGCGGACGCTCAGGATAGCGTGCGACAGCCTGCTGGAAATCACGCTCTCCGAAGGCATCGGAGAACTCCAGCGCGGTGGGGTATGACGTATAACGCGGCCCGGAATAGTTATATTTCTGGATTAGGGCCAAATCCCAGTCGATAGTTGGTGCTGACATGCTCACTCCTTCCGTTGGTGTCGCGTTCGTATACGGCGGCCCGTTCTGGCCCCATCGCGGGCCATCACTCGGGTGCGCAGCCACTTCTGTCGCCGCGACAACCGCCGTAGTTTAACGAATAACCACACCAGATAACATATAACCGGAAGGGTTATAAGCAGGACTATCGTGCCTGCCGGGTGCAAATGTTAGTTTCCACCCTTCAGAAGACGCATCATATCTTCCTGCTTTTCGTCTTCTTCTTCGTCGTCTTCGTCATCGTAAGACAGGCCCAGCTTCTGCATCAGTTCGTCGATGCGATCCAGTTTGGCATCCACCCATGACTGCTCTTCGGCGGTCAGGGTTTCACCCTCTTCAAGACGTTCCAGCAGCGCGTCCAGGCGCTCATCGTTCTCCAGCAAATCCAGCTCAGCCTGCGGTGAAAGCATAGGTTTCTCGCTCTTTGGTTTGTGCTGCTTAGTGACCGGGGTGTCTGTCACGCCCAGTGGAATGGGAGTTTTACTGCCGATACGAGGATCTTTCTGCTGTTTGCCTTTTGCAGAAGCGCCCGCTGCACCACCACCGTTGGCACGGCTACCCGCAGCATGACCGCGATGTTTTTTGTCGCGTTTGCGATCGCGCGCTTCCTGGTTCAGTTCTTCGCGCGTTTTGCGGCGTGCTTTTGCAGGGCGTTTCGCGCCCGCAGCGGAGGTTGGTTTTTTCATGATGTTTTATCTTTAAGTCGTTTTCTTCAGTATAGAATTGCGGCGAAATCTAGCAGAAAGCAAGCAAAGAAAAAAGGCGACAGAGCAATCTGTCGCCTTTTTTCCTGACTCACAACCCTTAGCGGGTCAGACATTCCGTGTTTGCCAACAACAAACCCTGTTTATCCCTTGGCTAATACCGTCCGTGATACGGTTCCCTTTCCTGTTTAAACGCCTCCAGGCGCTGGTCATCCTGACAATCCTGCGTCTTCGCCTCCTGGCGCTCCTGACCCTAATCCTTAAGTCAATATCCTGCTGGCTTCCTCGCCCTGACGCACACTTTACCTTGTTCCGTTAAACTAACAAGCAACGAAACGGTACAAAAAGGGATTTTCAGACAATTACCCGGAAATAAGATTATGATTTAAAACAGTTTGGCTTTTTTGACGCCTGCGAATTCTCTGAAATCTCCCATAGCATCTCTGGCCGATCTCTCACACCGGTTGGGGCATTCGCCTACAAGTCCTGGCAATCAGAAAAGCCTTTTGCCTGCATTCAGGTATAATCCCCTTCAGATTACGATTTTGGAGACGACCACGTGACTACCTGGAACTACCAACAGACGCATTTTGTCACCAGTGCGCCCGATATTCGCCACCTTCCTTCTGATACCGGTATTGAAGTGGCCTTCGCTGGCCGCTCCAATGCGGGGAAGTCCAGCGCCCTGAATACGCTGACCAATCAGAAGAGCCTGGCGCGTACCTCAAAAACACCTGGCCGTACCCAGCTCATCAACCTGTTTGAAGTCGCAGAGGGCAAACGCCTGGTCGACTTACCGGGCTACGGTTACGCACAGGTACCGGAAGAGATGAAAATCAAGTGGCAGCGTGCGCTGGGGGAATACCTGGAAAAACGCCTGTGCCTGAAAGGTCTGGTGGTGCTGATGGATATTCGCCATCCCCTGAAAGATCTCGATCAGCAGATGATCGACTGGGCTGTGGCAAGCGATATCGCCGTGCTGGTGCTGCTGACGAAAGCCGATAAGCTGGCAAGCGGCGCGCGCAAAGCGCAGGTGAATATGGTTCGCGAAGCGGTGCTGGCGTTCAACGGTGACGTGCAGGTTGAGCCGTTCTCCTCGCTGAAAAAGCAGGGTGTGGACAAGCTGCGTCAGAAGCTCGACACCTGGTTTAGCGAGCTGGAACCCGCGACGGAAGCGGAAGAAGAGTAATACCGAGCGCGGCGATGGCCGCGTTTTTTTTGCCTGAATTTTTCTTTGCCGCAATAAAAAACGCCCCAGTCATTACTGACTGGGGCGGCTAAAATATTCAGCCAAATCCGATTACGTGAAGTAAAAGGTCTGAAAGATAGAACATCTTACCTCTGTACCCTACGCCGATAACTCTACCCCTTTTTGTGCTGCAGAAAAAGCACTTTTTGTAGTTTTTTTTCATTCTTTACATAGGGGATTCTAATGATCGTCACAAAACGCGCGTTGTTATGTTGCAAACTTACATAAAAGGCGCGTTATGCGAAGAACCGTTAGTGAGCCTGATCCCAGTTTTTACCACTTCCCACTTCCACCAGCAACGGCACGTCAAGCGTCATGCTGCTTTCCATCAGTTCGTGGATCTTCTTCGACACGGCGTCGAGGTCGTCTTTGTGCACTTCAAATACCAGTTCATCGTGTACCTGCATGATCATTTTCACGCGAGGCTTCTCTTTTTCCAGCCAGGCATCAACGGCGATCATTGCATGCTTAATAATGTCCGCCGCGGTACCCTGCATCGGGGCGTTGATCGCCGCACGCTCTGCGCCAGCGCGACGCGCCGCGTTGCTGGATTTGATGTCAGGTAAGTAGAGACGGCGACCATCAAGGGTTTCGACATAACCTTTCTCCTTCGCCTGCGCGCGAGTGCGTTCCATATATTCCAGCACCCCCGGATAACGCTCGAAGTAGAGATCCATATACTTCTGCGACTCTTTACGCGGAATGTTGAGCTGGCGCGAAAGCCCGAATGCACTCATGCCATAAATCAGACCGAAGTTGATCGCCTTAGCGCTGCGGCGCTGTTCGTTGGTCACGCTGTCCAGCGGCAAACCGAAGACTTCTGCCGCGGTTGCCCGGTGGATATCCTTCCCTTCGGCAAATGCGCTCAACAGGCCTTTGTCACGGGACAGGTGCGCCATAATGCGCAGCTCAATTTGCGAGTAGTCCGCCGAGACAATCAGATAATCCTCTGGAGCGATGAAAGCCTGGCGAATACGACGGCCTTCTTCGTTACGTACCGGGATGTTCTGCAGGTTGGGATCGGTAGATGAGAGTCGACCGGTCGCCGCGACAGCCTGATGATACGACGTATGCACACGACCCGTTTTCGGGTTGATCATCAGCGGGAGCTTGTCGGTGTAGGTAGACTTCAGCTTCGCGAGACCACGGTACTCCAGAATCACTTTCGGCAGCGGATAATCCAGCGCCAGCTCTTCCAGCACCTCTTCAGAGGTTGACGGCGCGCCGCCAGGGGTTTTCTTCAGCGGCTTGATGCCCTGCTTTTCAAACAGAATGGTTTGCAGCTGCTTCGGTGAAGAGAGGTTAAACGGCTCGCCTGCAAGCTCATGCGCTTTTTGCTCCAGCTCGGTCAAACGCTGTGCCAGCTCCCCCGAGTGGTTATGCAGCACCGTTGGGTCTATTTTCACGCCGTTACGTTCAATGCGTGACAGCACGGGCACCAGCGGCATCTCGATATGCTGGAACACGTTCAGCGGACCTTCGTGCTTCTGCAGTTTTGGCCACATTTTCAGGTGCAGCCGCAGCGTGACGTCAGCGTCTTCCGCCGCGTAGCGTCCTGCCTCTTCGAGAGCAATCTGGTTAAAGGTGAGCTGATTTTTCCCTTTGCCGGCAATCTCTTCGAAGGTGATCGTTTTGTGCTTGAGCCAGCGGTCAGATAAGGAATCCATATCATGGCGGCCCGCGACGCTGTCCAGAATGTAGGATTCGAGCATGGTGTCGAAGGCGATCCCGCGCAGTTCAATGCCGTAGTTTTGCAGAATGCCGCGGTCGTACTTGAGGTTTTGCCCAACCTTAAGCGCCTTTTCGTCTTCCAGGATCGGCTTCAACAGCTCAAGCACGCGTTCACGGGAGAGCTGCTCCGGCGCATCCAGGTAATCGTGCGCAACGGGAACATAGGCCGCATGACCAGGCTCTGTCGCAAATGACAGGCCTACCATATTGGCAGAAATGTTATCGAGACTGTCAGTTTCTGTGTCGAAGGCAAAGACCGGTGCCTTTTTCAGTTTCTCGATCCAGGCGATCAGCTGTGACTCTTCAAGAAGGGTTTCGTAGTTGTCGAAGGTAAGCACCACGGCTTCTTCTTCCGCCTGCTCTTCTGCGTCAACGACAATCGTCTCCTTCGGCTTTGCAGCAGGTTTCGCCCCTTTTGCCTGCAGCCATTTACCGGCTTCCACGTCAGTGATCCAGCGCTTAAATTCGTATTTCTTAAACAGGCTCAGCAGATCGTCAGCGGAAGGTTGTTGCACTTCCAGCTGCTCACAGCCCAGCTCCAGTTCGACATCGGTTTTGATGGTTGCCAGCTTATAAGAGAGATAAGCCACCTCTTTGTTCTCTTCCAGTTTTCCGGCCATGGTTTTTGCACCACGGAAGGAGAGCCCGGCGATTTTGTCTGATTCGGCGTAGAGCGTATCCAGCCCGCCAAGCCCCTGAAGCAGCGCCTGCGCGGTTTTCTCACCGACGCCGGGAACACCAGGGATGTTATCCGAGGAGTCGCCCATCAACGCGAGGAAGTCGATAATCAGCTCAGGCGGCACGCCATACTTAGTGACCACTTCTTCTGGCCCCAAAATGGTGTTGGTCATGGTGTTAATCAGGGTGATACCTGGCGTTACCAGCTGCGCCATATCTTTATCACCGGTGCTGATCAGCACAGGACGACCCATTTTTTCTGCTTCACGCGCCAGCGTGCCGATGACGTCATCGGCTTCAACGCCGGAGACGGCCAGCAGCGGCAGCCCCATCGCTTTTACCATGGCGTGCAGCGGCTCAATCTGCGCACGCAGATCGTCAGGCATTGGCGGACGGTGGGATTTGTAATGCTCAAACAGCTCATCGCGGAAGGTTTTACCTTTCGCATCAAAGACGACGGCCGCATGGGTTGGCTGATACTGAAGGATCAGGCTGCGCAGCATGTTCAGCACGCCATACATTGCGCCGGTGGGTTCCCCTGCGCTATTGGTCAGAGGAGGAAACGCATGGTATGCCCGATACAGGTAAGAAGAGCCATCGACGAGAATAAGAGGGTTTTCTGGGATCTGAACCATAATGTCCGTGCCTTTAATCAATTTATGGGTAAAGGATGCCACAGAAGGATGAAAACATCAGTTATTAGCGCCAGATACAGGAAAAGATTTTGCGATCGTGAGGATCGATCGCAAAAATCAAACTGTGGATAAGTTTGTGCATATTTTCACTTCATATGAATAACAGACGCAAAAAACACATATGAGGTAATATTTAGATCTTAATTATCATGCTGTTATGTTGTCAGATCTTATCTATATGGCCAACTGATGGCAATTTAGTCTATGTGGATATAAGCCTTGATTCGCGCAGAACCCCAGAGAAATCTGCTGCGCCAGGGTAAAAGCCGCCAAATCATCATGTGAAAGCGCCATTCATTTGTCTGTTTTCTGGTAAAATCAGCGCCCAGCGTCGACTAGTCGGTCGCTCACTTACAGCTAACTATTTGAAAAAGCTCATCATGTCGAGATTGCTCGCTGCAATAACATTACTGCTAAGCATCATTTTAACTATTCTGGTGACGATCGCCTGTTCCGTGCCGATCATTCTCGCCGGGATCATTAAACTGCTGCTGCCTGTACCCGTGGTGTGGCGAGCCGTGTCCGCATTTTGTAACTTCATGATGTATTGCTGGTGCGAAGGGCTGGCGATCCTGTTGTGCCTTAACCCGCATCTGAAGTGGGATGTCAAAGGGCTGGAGAGTCTCAACAAAAAGAACTGGTACCTGCTGATCTGCAATCACCACAGCTGGGCGGACATCGTGGTGTTATGCGTGCTTTTTCGCAAACACATCCCGATGAACAAATACTTCCTGAAACAGCAGCTCGCCTGGGTGCCTTTTATCGGGCTGGCCTGCTGGGCGCTCGATATGCCGTTTATGAAACGCTATTCACGCAGCTATTTGATTCGTCATCCGGAACGTCGCGGTAAAGATGTGGAGACCACGCGCCGTTCCTGTGAAAAATTTCGCGCACATCCAACGACCATCGTGAACTTTGTTGAAGGTTCCCGGTTTACGGAAGAGAAGCGCCAGCAAACTCGCTCTCCTTATCAGCATCTATTGCCGCCAAAGGCGGCGGGGATTGCGATGGCACTTAACGTGCTGGGAGCACAGTTCGATAAACTTCTTAACGTCACGCTCTGCTATCCGGAAAACGACAGGACGCCGTTCTTCGATATGCTCAGCGGCAAACTGACGCGCATTGTCGTGCACGTCGATCTGGTCCCGATAGACGCAGAACTGCACGGTGATTACGTAAACGATAAGAACTTCAAACGTCGTTTCCAGCAGTGGCTTAATACGCTCTGGAAAGAGAAAGACGAACAGATAGACAAGATAAAATCTTCATACAAAAACGCCGGTCAGTGACCGGCGTTTTTACATCAGCGAAATTACTTCTTCTCAACCAGGTATTTCACGGTATCAGCATACTGCTGTACGAAGATATCCATGCTGCTGGTGTCCATACCCTGCATGTTCAGCTGGTATTTGCCGTTAACAAACATCGCCGGAACGCCCTGAAGCTGGAGGTCAGCAGCCGCTTTTTCCTGCTGGGCAACCAGTGATTTCACCACGAAGCTGTTCCATGCGGCATCGTACTCTTCACCTTTCACGCCAGCATCAACAAACACTTTACGGATATCCGCAGTGGTCTGAACGGTCTGGGTTTTCTGTACGGCTTCAAACATTGGCGAAGTGATCTTATCTTCCACGCCCAGTGCCATCGCCACCGCCCATGCCTGAGTCAGGTCTTTACCCAATGGGCCCAGGAACTCAACGTGGTACTTGGTCATTTTGGTGCCTTCCGGCAGCTTTTTCTTCACGCTGTCAGAGACATGCAGCACCTGCTCGAACTGATAGCAGTGTGGGCAATAGAACGAGAAGAACTCCAGAACCTGTGGCTCACCAGCGACCGGCTTGTCCAGCGTGATATACTGTTTGCCGTCGGTAAACTGCGCAGCAGAAGCGCTAAATGCCAGAATCATACCTGCCAGCGCCAGCCAAATTTTTTTCATGATTAACTCTCTCCTGGGTGTGTCCAATTAATACATCGGCGTTAATTGCAGAGGGGGCTCCTGAAGAACCTTAACCTGCTCAGTAAATGTAGATATCTGGCTACGCCAGTAATCCTCTCCGGTAAGCCACGGGAAACTTCGGGGAAATGCCGGATCGTCCCAACGCCTGATTAACCATGCGAGATAATAAACAAAACGCATCGCACGTAAAGGCTCAATCAGGGCAATTTCGTCTGAATTAAACGGGCTAAATTCTTCATAAGCTTCAATAATGGTTTCAAGCTGCATGCGTTGCTCGGCTTTGTCGCCATTGAGCAGCATCCACAGGTCCTGAACCGCTGGCCCCATACGCGCATCATCGAGATCGACAAACAGCGGGCCATCACGCCAGAGAATATTCCCGGCGTGACAATCGCCATGCAGGCGCAGAACGGAAATATCATCGCGCCAGCAGGTTTTCACTGCAGCAATAAGCTTATCGGTGGCGTTGAGGAAATCATCCTTTAGCGCAGCGGGGATCATTGCAGACGTTTCGAATAGTTCGCGCGGTTCAAGGAGGTATTCCTGAATCCCCATCGTTGGGCGGGCAATAAAGGCTTTTTTGCGTCCCGTCTGGTGGATACGCCCAAGATAGCGCGCAACCCATTCCATCTGATCGATATTATCCGCTTCAAACTGACGCCCCCCCAGGCTCGGGAATACAGCGTAGTAAAACCCTTCGTGCGTGAGGAGCGTTTGGTTATTGAATTTTAGCGGTGCGGCAACGGGAACATCGTCATCCAGCAGATCGTGAGCAAACTGATGCTCTTCCTGAATTTGTTCTGCGGACCAGCGTTCAGGACGATAGAACTTTACGACGAAGCGCTGACGATCCTCGTCCTGAAATTGATAGACGCGGTTTTCGTAGCTGTTTAATGGGGTTAGCCCGGAATCCACCCGAATACCCTGTTCAAACAGGGCATCCATAATGGTGTCCGGGTGTAATGTCTGGAAAGTAAAAGCCTGGTCGTTCATCCGATCATCCGGAAATTATACGAATGATTCAGGATATCATCTTGTGGCGATTTCGGTGCCGCCGCTTACAAGCTTTTACTCTTTAATTACGCCTCGGGCGCGCAATAATGCGGTCTTAAAATCTTCCTCATAATCTTTCTGAATACCAGGAATAACAGCATCTTTGGCAGAGTCGCGCATTTTAAGGTGGTAGATCAGGATGTCGTCAGAAAGGTCTGCCAGATCGCCGTCAAAACCTGACTCTTTCGCCAGTTTCTGTAAAAATTGCATCAGATTTAGCTCTGGCTCTTTTTGCCAGGCGGGCTGGAGGAGTTCAATAACTTCATTCAGACGTTTACATTTCATGGTGGTGCTCCTTTCATTTAGAGTGACACGTTAGCAGGGTCAATCCCACAATAAAAGAGGCGATATTCGTGAATCTTAGCCAGGAAATCATCGGGGTCGTTCTGGCAGGCGGCAGAGCAACGCGAATGGGCGGTAAAGATAAGGGGCTTCAGCTTCTTAATGGAAAACCCTTGTGGCAGCATGTCGCCGATACGCTCGCCGGCCAGGTGACGGCAATGGCCATCAGCGCGAACAGGCATATCGACACTTACCGGCGCAGCGGATACGCCGTTTATCAGGATAGCCTTGAGAATTACCCGGGCCCGCTGGCCGGTATGCTTTCGGTCATGCAACAGTCGCACGGAGAGTGGTTTATCTTCTGCCCTTGCGATACGCCGTTTATTCCCTCCTGTCTTGTCGAGCGTCTGCTCCTGCTTCGTGGTACAGCACCTGTGGTTTGGGTACATGACGGCGAGCGTGACCATCCTGCTATCGCGTTGATGCATCGTTCGCTAGCGCCTGCTCTGCAGAGCTATCTGGCTGCGGGAGAGCGCAGGGTGATGGTCTTCATGCGTGAGTCTGGCGGCCATTCCGTTGATTTTAGTGATGTGAAATCAGCGTTTGTGAACGTGAATACGCATGAAGATTTGCAGATGATGCAGGAGAAAAAATGATACCTCTTTTAGCCATTTCCGCATGGAGTGGGACCGGGAAAACCACGCTGCTGAAAAAGCTGATACCCGCGCTGTGTGCCAGAGGCCTTCGTCCTGGATTGATTAAGCATAGTCATCACAACATGGATATCGATACGCCAGGAAAAGACAGCTATGAGCTGCGTAAGGCCGGAGCAGCACAAACGATGGTAGCAAGTCCTCAGCGCTGGGCGTTAATGACAGAAACGCCGGATGAGGCGCCGCTGGATCTCGCTTATCTGGTCAGTCGGATGGATCATTCCACCCTGGATCTGGTGCTGATTGAGGGATTTAAGCATGAGGCAGTGCCTAAGATCCTGCTGTTCAGAAGCGATGCCGGGCATGATTTCAGCGAGTTAACGCTGGATGAGCATGTGATTGCGGTGGCCAGTGATGTGGTATTGCCACTTGAGGTTCCGGTGCTGGGCTTAAATGATGTGGATGGGATTGCGGGCTTTATTGTGACGTGGAGTGCGGTCTGACGTGCCGGGTGGCGGCTTTGCCTTACCCGGCCTGCCGTTTTTTGGCGTATAAACGCAAAAAGGCCATCCTTTCGGATGGCCTCTTCACTTAATTGATGCCTGGCAGTTCCCTACTCTCACATGGGGAGACCCCACACTACCATCGGCGCTACGGCGTTTCACTTCTGAGTTCGGCATGGGGTCAGGTGGGACCACCGCGCTAAAGCCGCCAGGCAAATTCTGTTTAATCTGTATCAGGCTGAAAATCGTGTCTGTCTCTTCGCCGAAACACCTTCGGCGTTGTAAGGTTAAGCCTCACGGTTCATTAGTATCGGTTAGCTCAACGCATCGCTGCGCTTACACACCCGACCTATCAACGTCGTCGTCTTCAACGTTCCTTCAGGAGACTTAAAGTCTCAGGGAGAACTCATCTCGGGGCAAGTTTCGTGCTTAGATGCTTTCAGCACTTATCTTTTCCGCATTTAGCTACCGGGCAGTGCCATTGGCATGACAACCCGAACACCAGTGATGCGTCCACTCCGGTCCTCTCGTACTAGGAGCAGCCCCCCTCAATTCTCCAGCGCCCACGGCAGATAGGGACCGAACTGTCTCACGACGTTCTAAACCCAGCTCGCGTACCACTTTAAATGGCGAACAGCCATACCCTTGGGACCTACTTCAGCCCCAGGATGTGATGAGCCGACATCGAGGTGCCAAACACCGCCGTCGATATGAACTCTTGGGCGGTATCAGCCTGTTATCCCCGGAGTACCTTTTATCCGTTGAGCGATGGCCCTTCCATTCAGAACCACCGGATCACTATGACCTGCTTTCGCACCTGCTCGAGCCGTCACTCTCGCAGTCAAGCTAGCTTATGCCATTGCACTAACCTCCTGATGTCCGACCAGGATTAGCTAACCTTCGTGCTCCTCCGTTACTCTTTGGGAGGAGACCGCCCCAGTCAAACTACCCACCAGACACTGTCCGCAACCCGGATCACGGGTCTACGTTAGAACACCAGCCATTAAAGGGTGGTATTTCAAGGATGGCTCCACGCAGACTGGCGTCCACGCTTCAAAGCCTCCCACCTATCCTACACATCAAGGACCAGTGTTCAGTGTCAAGCTATAGTAAAGGTTCACGGGGTCTTTCCGTCTTGCCGCGGGTACACTGCATCTTCACAGCGAGTTCAATTTCACTGAGTCTCGGGTGGAGACAGCCTGGCCATCATTACGCCATTCGTGCAGGTCGGAACTTACCCGACAAGGAATTTCGCTACCTTAGGACCGTTATAGTTACGGCCGCCGTTTACCGGGGCTTCGATCAAGAGCTTCGCGTTACCGCTAACCCCATCAATTAACCTTCCGGCACCGGGCAGGCGTCACACCGTATACGTCCACTTTCGTGTTTGCACAGTGCTGTGTTTTTAATAAACAGTTGCAGCCAGCTGGTATCTTCGACTGATTTCAGCTCCACCCGCAGGGGCTTCACCTACATATCAGCGTGCCTTCTCCCGAAGTTACGGCACCATTTTGCCTAGTTCCTTCACCCGAGTTCTCTCAAGCGCCTTGGTATTCTCTACCTGACCACCTGTGTCGGTTTGGGGTACGATTTCGTGTTACCTGATGCTTAGAGGCTTTTCCTGGAAGCAGGGCATTTGTTACTTCAGCACCGTAGTGCCTCGTCATCACACCTCAGCGTTAAAAAACGACCGGATTTACCTAATCGTTCCGCCTACATGCTTAAACCGGGACAACCGTCGCCCGGCTAACATAGCCTTCTCCGTCCCCCCTTCGCAGTAACACCAAGTACAGGAATATTAACCTGTTTCCCATCGACTACGCCTTTCGGCCTCGCCTTAGGGGTCGACTCACCCTGCCCCGATTAACGTTGGACAGGAACCCTTGGTCTTCCGGCGAGCGGGCTTTTCACCCGCTTTATCGTTACTTATGTCAGCATTCGCACTTCTGATACCTCCAGCATGCCTCACAGCACACCTTCAACGGCTTACAGAACGCTCCCCTACCCAACAACACCTAAGTGTCGCTGCCGCAGCTTCGGTGCATGGTTTAGCCCCGTTACATCTTCCGCGCAGGCCGACTCGACCAGTGAGCTATTACGCTTTCTTTAAATGATGGCTGCTTCTAAGCCAACATCCTGGCTGTCTGTGCCTTCCCACATCGTTTCCCACTTAACCATGACTTTGGGACCTTAGCTGGCGGTCTGGGTTGTTTCCCTCTTCACGACGGACGTTAGCACCCGCCGTGTGTCTCCCGTGATAACATTCTTCGGTATTCGTAGTTTGCATCGGGTTGGTAAGCCGGGATGGCCCCCTAGCCGAAACAGTGCTCTACCCCCGAAGATGAGTTCACGAGGCGCTACCTAAATAGCTTTCGGGGAGAACCAGCTATCTCCCGGTTTGATTGGCCTTTCACCCCCAGCCACAAGTCATCCGCTAATTTTTCAACATTAGTCGGTTCGGTCCTCCAGTTAGTGTTACCCAACCTTCAACCTGCCCATGGCTAGATCACCGGGTTTCGGGTCTATACCCTGCAACTTAACGCCCAGTTAAGACTCGGTTTCCCTTCGGCTCCCCTATACGGTTAACCTTGCTACAGAATATAAGTCGCTGACCCATTATACAAAAGGTACGCAGTCACACCACGAAGGTGCTCCCACTGCTTGTACGTACACGGTTTCAGGTTCTTTTTCACTCCCCTCGCCGGGGTTCTTTTCGCCTTTCCCTCACGGTACTGGTTCACTATCGGTCAGTCAGGAGTATTTAGCCTTGGAGGATGGTCCCCCCATATTCAGACAGGATACCACGTGTCCCGCCCTACTCTTCGAGTTCACAACCTGTGTGCTTTCGTGTACGGGGCTGTCACCCTGTATCGCCGGACTTTCCAGACCGTTCCACTAACACACAAGCTGATTCAGACTCTGGGCTGCTCCCCGTTCGCTCGCCGCTACTGGGGGAATCTCGGTTGATTTCTTTTCCTCGGGGTACTTAGATGTTTCAGTTCCCCCGGTTCGCCTCGTTAACCTATGTATTCAGTTAACGATAGTGTGACGAATCACACTGGGTTTCCCCATTCGGACATCGCCGGGTCAAAGGTTCATATCACCTCGCCGGCGCTTTTCGCAGATTAGCACGTCCTTCATCGCCTCTGACTGCCAGGGCATCCACCGTGTACGCTTAGTCGCTTAACCTCACAACCCGAAGATGTTTCACTTCATGATTGCGAAAATTTGAGAGACTCGAACACACCATTAAAGATGTGTCGTTTCAATTTTCAGCTTGATCCAGATTTTTAAAGAGCAAATATCTCAAACGTCACCCGAAGATGAGTTTTGAGATATTAAGGCAGGTGACTTTCACTCACGAACCAGCAAGTGGCGTCCCCTAGGGGATTCGAACCCCTGTTACCGCCGTGAAAGGGCGGTGTCCTGGGCCTCTAGACGAAGGGGACACTGAAGTCTCAATCGCAAGACGCCTTGCTATTTACTTTTCATCAGACAATCTGTGTGAGCACTGCAAAGGCAGGTTCTTTAAGGTAAGGAGGTGATCCAACCGCAGGTTCCCCTACGGTTACCTTGTTACGACTTCACCCCAGTCATGAATCACAAAGTGGTAAGCGCCCTCCCGAAGGTTAAGCTACCTACTTCTTTTGCAACCCACTCCCATGGTGTGACGGGCGGTGTGTACAAGGCCCGGGAACGTATTCACCGTAGCATTCTGATCTACGATTACTAGCGATTCCGACTTCATGGAGTCGAGTTGCAGACTCCAATCCGGACTACGACGCACTTTATGAGGTCCGCTTGCTCTCGCGAGGTCGCTTCTCTTTGTATGCGCCATTGTAGCACGTGTGTAGCCCTACTCGTAAGGGCCATGATGACTTGACGTCATCCCCACCTTCCTCCAGTTTATCACTGGCAGTCTCCTTTGAGTTCCCGGCCGGACCGCTGGCAACAAAGGATAAGGGTTGCGCTCGTTGCGGGACTTAACCCAACATTTCACAACACGAGCTGACGACAGCCATGCAGCACCTGTCTCAGAGTTCCCGAAGGCACCAATCCATCTCTGGAAAGTTCTCTGGATGTCAAGAGTAGGTAAGGTTCTTCGCGTTGCATCGAATTAAACCACATGCTCCACCGCTTGTGCGGGCCCCCGTCAATTCATTTGAGTTTTAACCTTGCGGCCGTACTCCCCAGGCGGTCGACTTAACGCGTTAGCTCCGGAAGCCACGCCTCAAGGGCACAACCTCCAAGTCGACATCGTTTACGGCGTGGACTACCAGGGTATCTAATCCTGTTTGCTCCCCACGCTTTCGCACCTGAGCGTCAGTCTTTGTCCAGGGGGCCGCCTTCGCCACCGGTATTCCTCCAGATCTCTACGCATTTCACCGCTACACCTGGAATTCTACCCCCCTCTACAAGACTCTAGCCTGCCAGTTTCGAATGCAGTTCCCAGGTTGAGCCCGGGGATTTCACATCCGACTTGACAGACCGCCTGCGTGCGCTTTACGCCCAGTAATTCCGATTAACGCTTGCACCCTCCGTATTACCGCGGCTGCTGGCACGGAGTTAGCCGGTGCTTCTTCTGCGGGTAACGTCAATCGATGAGGTTATTAACCTCACCGCCTTCCTCCCTGCTGAAAGTACTTTACAACCCGAAGGCCTTCTTCATACACGCGGCATGGCTGCATCAGGCTTGCGCCCATTGTGCAATATTCCCCACTGCTGCCTCCCGTAGGAGTCTGGACCGTGTCTCAGTTCCAGTGTGGCTGGTCATCCTCTCAGACCAGCTAGGGATCGTCGCCTAGGTGAGCCGTTACCCCACCTACTAGCTAATCCCATCTGGGCACATCTGATGGCAAGAGGCCCGAAGGTCCCCCTCTTTGGTCTTGCGACGTTATGCGGTATTAGCTACCGTTTCCAGTAGTTATCCCCCTCCATCAGGCAGTTTCCCAGACATTACTCACCCGTCCGCCGCTCGTCACCCAGAGAGCAAGCTCTCCTGTGCTACCGCTCGACTTGCATGTGTTAGGCCTGCCGCCAGCGTTCAATCTGAGCCATGATCAAACTCTTCAATTTAAGTTTGATGCTCGTGAATTAAACTTCGTAATGAATTACGTATGTTCACTCAGAGACTTGGTATTCATTTTTCGTCCGAGGACGTTAAGAATCCATGTCACTTTGAGTGCCCACACAGATTGTCTGATAAATTGTTAAAGAGCAGTGCCGCTTCGTTTTCGCTGCGGCGCGGGGTGTGCATATTACGCTTTCCCGCTTCAGAGTCAAGCGTTTATTTTCGCTATTCTCTGCTGACCCGGCGGCGTGTGTGCCGTTGTTCCGTGTCAGTGGAGGCGCATTATAGGGAGTTATTCCGGCGTGACAAGAGGAAATTTAAAAAAAGTTTCTATCCGCGTTTTTTTTCACCAGCAGAGGTAAAATCAAGCTACAAATTGTTCTATTTGATGTATCTGCAACCACAATCACATTCGAGGTGGCATAATTATCAGCATGAATCTTTAAGGAATAAAAGCGATGCCATTAAGCGCACAACAGCTGGCCGCCCAAAAAAACCTGTCGTATGTGCTGGCAGAAAAGCTGGCTCAGCGGATCTTAGCGGGTAAATATGCCCCGGGCAGCATCCTGCCGGGTGAAATGGAGCTGGGTGAGCAGTTTGGGGTGAGCCGTACCGCAGTGCGCGAAGCGGTGAAAACCCTGACGGCAAAAGGTATGGTGCTTCCACGTCCTCGTATTGGCACACGCGTGATGCCACAGAGTAACTGGAATTTTCTCGATCAGGAGCTGCTCTCCTGGTGGATGACGGAAGACAACTTTCATCAGGTCGTCGATCACTTTCTGGTGATGCGCAGCAGCCTTGAACCTCAGGCATGTCTGCTTGCCGCCATGCTTGGCACAGCAGAGCAGAAAGCGCAGCTTAACGCGTTGATGGAAGAGATGGTGTTCCTGAAAAAACACTTCAACCGCGAACGCTGGGTTGAGGTCGATATGGCCTGGCATGAACATATCTATATGATGAGCGCCAATCCGTTCCTCACCTCGTTTGCCTCTTTATTTCATTCGGTGTATCACACCTACTTTACCTCTATTACACAAAACGACGTGGTAAAACTGGAATTGCATCAGGCGATAGTGGATGCCATTCAGGAAAGCGACGGGCAGCGAGCACTGAGTGCGTGCCAGGCATTGCTGGCTGCGCCAACCCACCAGCAGGTAAATAAATGACAAAGAAAAAAGCGCGCAGCATGGCCGGATTGCCGTGGATTGCAGCCATGGCGTTTTTTATGCAGGCACTGGATGCCACCATCCTCAACACCGCGCTTCCCGCTATTGCGCAAAGCCTTAACCGCTCCCCGCTGGCGATGCAGTCCGCCATCATCAGCTACACCCTGACGGTTGCAATGTTAATTCCGGTTAGCGGCTGGCTGGCCGACCGCTTCGGTACCCGTAGAGTTTTCATGCTGGCCGTAACGCTCTTTACGCTCGGTTCGCTGGCCTGTGCGCTCTCCTCGTCCTTAACGGAACTGGTTATCTTCCGCGTTTTACAGGGCATTGGCGGCGCGATGATGATGCCCGTGGCGCGCCTTGCTTTATTACGAGCCTACCCTCGAAGCGAACTGCTTCCAGTGCTCAACTTCGTCACCATGCCGGGACTGGTCGGCCCGATACTTGGCCCGGTACTCGGTGGCGTGTTTGTCACCTGGGCAAGCTGGCACTGGATCTTCCTGATTAATATTCCGATTGGCGTTGCGGGGCTGCTGTATGCCCGTAAATATATGCCGAACTTCACCACGCCAAGACGCAGCTTCGACATGGGTGGCTTTTTCCTGTTTGGCCTGAGCCTGGTACTCTTCTCCAGCGGGATGGAGCTGGTTGGCGAGAAGATCGTCGCGACGTGGATGGCGCTCTCCGTTATCCTCGCCGGCGTGCTGCTGTTCCTTCTTTATATACGTCACGCGCGCCGTCACCCGACGCCGTTAATCTCTCTTGGGCTCTTCAACACCCGAACCTTTTCCGTCGGGATCGCGGGAAACATTGCCTCGCGTCTGGGGACGGGCTGCGTACCGTTCCTGATGCCACTGATGCTGCAGGTGGGTTTCGGCTACCCGGCCCTGATTGCCGGCTGCATGATGGCGCCCACCGCAATGGGCTCGATTCTGGCAAAATCGACCGTGACGCAGGTGCTACGCTGGTTTGGCTATCGCAAGACGCTGATTGGTGTGACGGTCTTTATCGGCCTGATGATTGCGCAGTTCTCGCTGCAGTCCGCCGCGTTACCCGTCTGGATGCTGATCCTGCCGCTATTTGTGCTGGGCATGGCGATGTCGACGCAGTTCACCTCAATGAACACCATCACCCTTGCGGATTTGACCGACGAGAACGCCAGTAGCGGCAACAGCGTGCTGGCGGTAACACAGCAGTTGTCCATCAGTCTGGGTGTGGCCGTGAGCGCGGCGGTACTGCGGTTTTATGAAGGTTTCGACAGCGCGAACACCGTCGAGCAGTTCCACTATACCTTTATCACCATGGGCGCACTCACCGTCGTTTCAGCGCTGGTCTTTATGCTGTTAAAACCGAAAGATGGCCGTAACCTGATTAAAGAACGCCATAAGGCGAAAGCTAAACCGAACCCCGTTCCATCAGAACAGGAGTAAGCTGCAGGCGTTGCTGCTGCAGCGTGGGCTGAGCCATTCGGTGGATCAACACATCAATGGCCAGCTCGCCCAGCTCATCTTTTGGCTGATGAATGGTGGTGAGCGGCGGCGTCATATAGCTGGCCAGCTCGATATCATCGTAGCCGATTACCGCCATATCGTCGGGAACACGCAAACCGGCCTGATATAACGCCTGATAGGCACCAAACGCCATGGCATCATTGCCGATAAACACCGCCTGTGGACGCTGAGGTTGCGCCAGCAGTGTTTGCATCGCTTCAAAACCACCGTGAAACTCAAAATCGCCGGTAATACGGTACCCTTCCGGCACGGAAAGGCCCGCCCGCGCCATTGCGGCGAGATACCCTTCCAGACGCAAACGCGCCGGGGTTTTATCCAGCGGGCCGGTAATACAGGCGATGCGGGTATAGCCTTTATCGATCAGATACTGGGTGGCCATATCGCCCCCCAGCAGGGAGTTATCCTGAATAAGGTCGCTGGTACCGTCGAACGGCGCCCAGTCCATCATCACTGTGGGAATGGAGGGGTAGCGCTGGATAATCTCTTTCGACGGCTGGTGCGTTTCGGTACAAAGCAGCAGTAGCCCGTCGACGCGTTTTTGCATCAGCGTTTCCAGGTTACGATTCATGCGCTGCTCGTCACCTTCGGTATTGCACAGCACCAGGCTGTAGCCACGCTCGAAGCAGCTGCGCTCCACGCCGCGAACCAGTTCTGAATAAAAGGGGTTGGTACTCGCGGTGATCAGCATACCGATGGTGCGCGTCTGGTTGAGCTTAAGGCTGCGCGCCAGCGCAGACGGCGCATAGTTGAGATCTTTTACCGCCGCTTCGACTTTCTCCCGAATCGCCTCGCTGACGAAGCGATCGTTGTTTATAACGTGAGAGACCGTCGAGGTAGAAACGCCCGCCATGCGGGCGACATCTTTCATTGTGGCCAAGCGTTACCCCTGCTGACTTAAGAATTCATCGATCTCTTTACGCCACGGAACGGAAGGCTGGGCACCCTTGCGCGTCACCGCAATCGCGGCGGCAGCGTGTGCGAAGCGGATAGCATCATCCATTCTCATACCTTCCAGCAGCGCGGTCACCAGTGCACCATTGAAGGTGTCTCCCGCTGCAATGGTATCAATCGCCTTCACCTTAAAGCCCGGCACGCGACGGCCTTCGCCATTGACGCTTGCCCACACCCCACGGCTACCCAGGGTGATGATCACCGTTCCGATGCCTTTGTCGTGCAGCGCACGCGCGGCTCGCGCAGCATCATCATCGTTTTCAACGCGAATGCCCGTCAGCTTTTCGGCTTCGGTTTCGTTCGGCGTGATGATGTCCACCAGCGCCAGCAGCTCGTCAGATAATACACGGGCAGGGGCCGGATTAAGTACGACAGTGGTATGATTTTCATGCGCAATTTTGGCGGCGGCCAGCACGCTTTCAACCGGCGACTCCAGCTGCATCAGCAGGGCTTCCGCTCCGCCGATGAGTGCACGTTGCGCTTCTACGCGTTCCGTCGTCAGCGCCGCGTTAGCGCCAGCATGAATACCGATGACATTCTCACCTTCTGCGTTGACGAAAATCAGCGCCACGCCGGTCGATTCCCCTGCAACAACGCTGACCGGCGCGATATCGATATTGTCGCTCGCCAACTGCTTGCGTACGCGCTCACCGGTATCGTCATCACCCGTGCAGGCGATAAACGCAATATTTGCCCCGCTGCGACCGGCAGCAACGGCCTGGTTTGCACCTTTACCGCCAAATGCCACCTGATACTGGTTACCCGTGACGGTTTCGCCCGGTGTCGGGAACGATTCAAGGTTAAGAATGTGATCGGCATTGATACTGCCAAGGACGACGAGGTTACCTGCGGTTTTCATGGTTGGATTGTCCATCAGAGAGCGCCACCGGTATTACCCGGTGGCGTATGCCACACTTTTCTTTATTGGTGTCCCTCAGGCCGCCGTGACGGCCTGATTCGCCTTTACTGCTTGATGACCAGCTTCAGGTCAACCGGGTATTTGGCCTGAACTTTTTCGCCCTTCAGCACTTTGTCGGCAGTTTCAACGCCAGTGGCGCCAATCTGCTCAGGCAGCTGAGCGATGGTCGCAGCCAGTTTGCCATCGTTTACTGCTTTTTCACCATCCGGCGTGCCGTCAAATCCGACAACCATCACATCAGATTTACCAGCGGTCTGCAGGGCACGCAGCGCGCCCAGCGCCATTTCGTCGTTCTGCGCGAATACCGCCTGCACGTCAGGGTGCGCGGTCAGCAGGTTCTGCATAACGTTCAGACCCTTAGTACGGTCGAAGTCTGCCGGCTGGCTCGCCAGTACGTTGAATTTATGCGCTGCAACCGCCTGCTGGAAGCCTTCGCCACGCTCGCGGGCGGCAGACGTACCGGCAATCCCCTGCAGTTCGATAACTTTCGCGCCTTCACCGGCTTTCTTCGCGATGTAATCACCCGCGATTTTACCGCCCAGCACGTTATCAGACGCAATATGGCTCACAACTTCGCCTTTGGTTGCCTGACGGTCCAGGGTGATTACCGGGATCTTCGCCTGGTTTGCCATCTTCACGGCGTTGCCTACGGCATCAGAATCGGTTGGGTTGATCAGCAGAATTTTGGTGCCGCGAACGGTTAAGTCCTGAACGTTAGCCAGCTCTTTCGCCGGGTTGTTCTGTGAATCCAGAACCACCAGGTTGTAGCCCAGTTTGTCCGCTTCTTTCTGCGCGCCATCCTTCAGAGAGACGAAGAACGGGTTGTTCAGGGTAGAGACAACCAGCGCGATGGTGTCTTTCGCCATGGCGTTAGCACTTACGGTTGCGCTCAGCGCGACAGCAGAAACCAGGGTAGCCAGTTTTTTCATGTTCATATCTAAGATGTCCTGTAGTGTCGTCAGTTACTGTTTTTTGTTGTCTACCAGTACCGCCAGCAAAATCACCACTGCCTTAACGATCATCTGGTAATAGGAGGAAACACCTAACAAATTCAAACCATTATTCAGGAAACCGAGGATCAGTGCGCCGATCAATGTCCCAACAATGCGACCTTTACCGCCCGCAAGACTCGTACCGCCCAGAACCACTGCCGCAATGGCATCCAGCTCATACCCCGTACCCGCCGTTGGCTGCGCAGAAGAGAGGCGCGCCACTTCGATAATGCCTGCCAGTGACGCCAGCAGACCGCACAGGGAGTAAACGATAATTTTGACTTTATTAACGCTGATACCGGACAGGCGCGTTGCCGCTTCGTTACCGCCCAGCGCATAGATATAACGGCCCAGACGAGTGTGATGCAACATGTACCACGCCGCCAGGAAGACGATAGCCATGATCCATACAGGGGTCGGGACACCCAGCGGGCGACCGATACCGAACCAGCCAAACAGATCCGCGTTATCGGTAAAGCCGGTATTGACCGGGCTGCCGTTGGTGTAAACCATGGTCACCCCGCGCAGCAGTAGCATCATCACCAGCGTCGCGATGAACGCCTGAACGCGGCCTTTTGCCACAATCACGCCGGTGACGGCGCCTATCGCCGCACCTGCCGCCAGGGCAGCGGCCACGGCCACCAGCGCGTTGACTTCAATGCCGACAATCGAAGCGGCGATCGCGCCGGTGAGCGCCAGCAGGGAACCGACGGACAGATCGATACCTGAGGTCAGAATCACCAGCGTCATGCCGACCGCCATAATGGCGTTCACCGACGTCTGCTGCAGAATATTGAACAGGTTATTAACGGTGAAGAAATTCGGGCTCATGGTCGACACAATCGCGATCAGCACCAGCAGGGCAATCAGCGATTTTTGCTCCATCAGCCATGCCTTTGTGAAATAGCGGCGACCAGAAACAGCCTGGGTAGTCATCTTCTTACTCCTGATTCACGCGATTAAGCTTGCCCACAGCGGCAGCCATCAGAACTTCCTGGGTGGCCTGCTCGCGAGTGAATTCACCGCCGAGATGCCCTTCATGCATGACGATAATGCGATCGCTCATGCCTAATACTTCTGGCATCTCGGAAGAGACCAGAATGATGCTTAGACCGTCGGCCTTAAACTGGTTAATCAGCTGATAGATCTCTTTCTTCGCCCCCACGTCTACGCCGCGGGTTGGCTCGTCGAGGATCAACACTTTCGGACGCGTCATCAGCCCGCGCGCAATCGCCACTTTCTGCTGATTCCCGCCGGACAACAGGCCAATCGCCTGCTCCATCGACGGGGTTTTGACGTTAAAGAGGCGGATAAAATCGCTCACCGCCTGCTGCTCGTCTTTATGCTTCAGGCTGCCACCGCTGTGGCTGAAATAGCGCAGCGCGGTCAGGGACATGTTCTCTTTTACTGACATCCCCAGCACCAGGCCGTCGCGTTTGCGGTCTTCGGAGATATAGACGATGCCGTTCGCCAGACCATCCTGCGGAGAGCGGGTGACCACTTCATGGCCGTCGAGGGTGACATAACCGCTGGTGCGCGGCAGTGCGCCGTACAACACTTTCATCAGCTCGGTACGTCCGGCACCCATCAGACCCGCCACGCCCAGGATCTCGCCCTGGCGTAGGGTGAAGGTCACGTCGTTCACACCCGGACCGCAGAGGTTGTCCACCTTCAGGCGGATCTCACCCGGCGCTTTATCCAGATGCGGATACTGATCTTCCAGCTTACGTCCCACCATCATTTCGATGAGAGTATCTTCGGTCAGCGTCGCCACTTCGCGCTCGGCAATAAACTGCCCGTCGCGGAAAACGGTGACGTCATCGCAGATTTCGAAGATCTCTTTCATACGGTGAGAGATATAGACAATCCCGCGCCCCTGCGATTTCAGCTCGCGGATAACGCGGAACAGGGATTCGGTTTCGGTATCGGTCAGGGCGTCGGTCGGTTCATCCATAATGATGACCTTCGACTCGAAGCTCAGCACCTTCGCGATTTCCACCATCTGCTGATCGCCAATGGAGAGATCGCCCACCAGACGGTCGCTCTTAAAGCGCAGGTTCAGCTTCGCCAGCAGCTTGTCCGCTTCGGCATACATGGTTTTCCAGTCGATCTTACCGAAGCGGTTCACGAACTCGCGGCCGAGGAAGATGTTTTCCGCAATGGTGAGTTGCGGGATGAGGTTCAGCTCCTGGTGAATAATACCGATGCCCGCTTCCTGAGAGGATTTCGGGCCATTGAAGGTGGTCTCTTTACCCAACCAAAGGAGTGAACCGGCATCGCGTTGATAGATACCGGTCAGCACCTTCATCATGGTGGATTTACCGGCGCCGTTTTCGCCCACCAGCGCCATGACGCGCCCGGGGTAGACGTTCAGCGCCGCGCCGGAGAGGGCTTTTACGCCCGGGAACGACTTATCGATCCCTTTAAGTTGCAGTAATGCGTCCATGATGGCCTCAGAAGGTGACGCCAGCACAGAGAATGATATTCGCATACGGGGAACACTCCCCGCTGCGAATCACCGCCTGACTGTCTGCGGTTTGTTGTTTGAATTGTTCGTGCGTTGTGTAACGAATTTCTATGGTATTTCCCTGGTGTTGTTGCAGCTGCTCAAGGTGGCTGAGCAACGTTTCGTGGAGTTGCGGATTATGTTGTTTGATTTCCGCCGCGAGAATGACCGCCTCAACCTGCATCTCCGCGGTCACCACGTCCAGTACCTGCATAAACGAAGGTACGCCCTGCGTTAACGCCATATCGATACGGGTTGTGCTGCGCGGAACCGGTAAGCCTGCATCGCAAACCACCAGCGTATCGGTATGCCCAAGACGGGAAATAACCGATGAGATTTCTGAGTTGAGTACAGTGCCTTTCTTCATTTTCTTGCTCCACTAGCGAAACGTTTCGCTAAAAGTAGTGTAGCCCCAGAAATGTTCAGAAAACCATCATGACGTAACAGATTTGTGATCGACGTCGAAACGTTTCGCTAAGTGAAATGGCGTGGAGGTAAATGCAAAACGGTAACCCCCAGGTTACCGTTTTTTATGTTTGCGCCCTCTCCCTGTGGGAGAGGGTCGGGGTGAGGGCATCAGGCCGCACAAAGACTTAAATCTCGACCTGCGTTCCCAGCTCAATCACGCGGTTAGGCGGGATCTCAAACTGGTCAGGCGCGCGCAGGGCGTTACGCTGCAGGATGAGGTATAGCTTGCCGCGCAGGCGCAGATACCACGGGCGCTTGCCGATAATCAGCGACTCGTGCGACATAAAGAACGACGTTTCCATCATCCGACAGCTCAGCCCTTCCAGGCCGCAGCGGTGGAACACCTCTTCCACGTTTGGCGTTTCACGCCAGCCGTAGCTTGCCACTACGCGCCAGAAAGTCGGCGACAGCTGCTCAATCTGCACGCGGCGGACGTTATGAACATACGGCGCATCTTCGGTGCGCAGCGTCAGCAGGATCACGCGCTCGTGCAGCACTTTGTTGTGCTTGAGGTTATGCATCAGCGCGAACGGAATAACATTCAGCGCGCGAGACATGTATACCGCGGTACCCGGCACGCGGACCGGCGGAGATTTCTCCAGAGAAGCGATCATCGCCTCCAGAGAGTTCCCGTGCTCGTGCATGCGGCGCAGCAGGCGGAAACGCTCGCTTTTCCAGGTGGTCATGACAATGAACATCACCAGACCCAGCGTCAGCGGCAGCCAGCCACCGGAGACAATCTTATCGAGGTTCGCAGAGAACAGCGGCACGTCGATGCACAGGAAGCCCACCAGAATCATCGCCACGAGGAATTTATTCCAGTGCCAGTTTCGGTACGCCACCGTGGTGGAGAGAAGCGACGTCAGCACCATCGTACCGGTTACCGCAATACCGTACGCCGCAGCCAGGTTACTGGAGTGCTCGAAGCTGACGATAACAATGACCACAGCGAAATAGAGCAGCCAGTTAATGAACGGGATGTAGATCTGACCCGACTCCATCTCTGAGGTATGGATGATGCGCATCGGTGAGAGATAACCCAGACGCACGGCCTGGCGCGTCAGAGAAAACACGCCGGAAATCACCGCCTGAGAGGCAATGACGGTCGCCAGCGTCGCCAGGATCAGCATCGGTACCAGCGCCCAGTCAGGCGCCAGCAGGAAGAACGGGTTCTTGATCGCTTCCGGGTTTTTAAGCAGCAGCGCCCCCTGACCGAAGTAGTTCAGCACCAGCGACGGGAGCACCACAATAAACCATGCCACGCGGATAGGCAGTTTCCCGAAGTGACCCATGTCAGCATACAGCGCTTCCACACCGGTGATGGAGAGCACCACGGCACCCAGCGCCACAAAGGAAACCACTTTGTATTCGAGGAAGAAATGCACGGCCCAGTAGGGATTCAGCGCCTGCAGCACTTCCGGGTTCGCGATAATGCTGCGCAAACCAAGCGCCGCCAGGATCAGGAACCAGGCCAGCATAATCGGTGCAAACAGTTTGCCCACCAGCCCGGTACCGTGCTTCTGGATCATGAACAGCAGCGTCAGGACAATAATGGCCAGCGGAACCACCCATGAATCAAGTTGTGGAGCGATAATCTCCAGCCCCTCTATCGCCGACAGCACCGAAATAGCGGGCGTGATAACCACCTCTCCGTAGAAGAAACTGCCCCCAATCAGGCCGATAATGACCAGCACTGAGGTCATTCTGGCCGAGGTATTGCGCCCGGCAAGAGACATCAGGGTCAGGATCCCGCCTTCACCTGCGTTATCAGCACGCATAACGAAGGAGAGATACTTAACGGAAACCACCAGGATCAGCAGCCAGAAAATGAGGGACAGGAAGCCAAACACGGCATCGCGTTCAACACCAAAGCCAAACTGGCCGGACAGACATTCACGAAGCGTATAAAGCGGGCTGGTGCCAATATCACCGTAGACAACCCCGATCGCCGCAAGCGTTATTGCGGGTAATGATTGCTTATTATCAGTGCTCATAGACTAGTCTTTTCGTTTAAATAACAAATGTGTTCCTGGTCCCTTGGCCCACAAAAAGCGCACAGTATGCACGATTCATTGCAAAATCGTACCCCTAAATGCAACCGCATTAATGTAGCGCAAAGAAAATTGCGCCGCACTTCAGTCTATTACCAGCCCTGACTGAAACGTCTATACTCGCTTCAATTGGCCGCCACGACGGCGAAAGGATGCAAAACTATTATGGCTCACTCACATTTATTAGCAGAAAGAATTTCCCGCCTCAGCAGCGCGCTGGAGAAAGGCCTTTTCGAGCGTAGCCACGCCATTCGCCTCTGTTTACTGGCGGCGCTGAGCGGTGAAAGCGTGTTTTTGCTGGGACCGCCGGGCATTGCCAAAAGCCTGATTGCCCGCAGGCTAAAATTTGCTTTTCAGAATGCCCGCGCCTTCGAATATCTCATGACCCGCTTTTCCACCCCGGAAGAAGTGTTTGGCCCCCTCTCTATTCAGGCGCTGAAAGATGAAGGGCGCTATGAGCGTTTGACGGCGGGGTATCTGCCTGAAGCTGAGATTGTCTTTCTCGATGAGATCTGGAAAGCGGGACCGGCCATTCTTAACACCCTGCTCACGGCGATAAACGAACGTCGGTTCCGCAACGGCGCCAGTGAAGAGAAAATCCCGATGCGCCTGCTGGTGGCCGCCTCTAACGAACTGCCCGAGGCCGACAGCAGTCTGGAAGCGCTGTATGACCGTATGCTCATCCGCCTGTGGCTGGACAAAGTGCAGGACAAATCAAACTTCCGCTCCATGCTGGTGAGTCAGCAGGATGAGAGTGAAAACCCGGTATCCGCTTCGCTGCAGGTGACGGATGAGGAGTATTACCAGTGGCAGCAGGATATCAGCAAAGTCAAACTGCCTGACGCCGTATTCGAGCTGATCTATCTGCTGCGTCAGCAGCTTGATCTCCTCCCTTCTGCACCCTATGTCTCCGATCGTCGCTGGAAAAAAGCGATCCGCCTCCTGCAGGCCAGCGCCCTGTTTAGCGGCCGCGATGCCGTTGCCCCCATCGATCTGATCCTGCTGAAAGATTGCCTCTGGCACGACGCGGAAGGCATGAATCTGATGCAGCAGCAGCTTGACGTTTTGATGACCGGACACGCCTGGGGGCAGCAGGCGATGCTCAACCAGCTGGGGGCGATTGCCCAGCGGCGCATCCAGCTCCAGCAGCAGCAAAGTGATAAAACCGCTCTGAAAGTGAATCGCCTTGGAGGCATGTTCGCCCGCAAGCCGCACTATGAGCTTCCTGCCGATCTGACTGGTACAACGCTCACGCTGCTGCTCCAGCAGCCGCTCAAACTGCATGATATGCAGGTGGTACACATTACGATCGAGCGCGAGGCGCTGGCGCAGTGGCTGGATAAGGGGGGAGAGATCCGCGGCAAGCTCAACGGCATCGGCTTCGCGCAACCGCTGAATATGGAAGTGGACAGCAGCCAGCATCTGGTGATCCGCGACGTCAGCCTGCAGGGATCGCGTCTGGCGCTGCCGGGCACCGCCTCGGACAGCGTACCGGAAGAGATTAAGCAGCAGTTGGAAGCGCTGGATACCGAATGGCACCAGCAGCATACCCGCTTTAGCGAGCAGCAAAAGTGCCTCTTTATTCATAGCGACTGGTTAGGCCGCATTGAAGCCAGCCTGCAGGACGTCAGCGCGCAGATCAAACAGGCGCGTCAATGCTAACCCTGGACACGCTCAACGTCATGCTGGCCGTCAGCGAGGAGGGGTTGATCGAAGAGGTGGTCATAACACTTCTGGCGTCACCGCAGCTGGCAGCCTTCTTTGAAAAATTTCCGAAGCTCAAAAAGGCGATGACGGACGATCTTCCGCGCTGGCGCGAAAATTTGCGTCAGCGGTTCAGGGAGACCGAAGTTCCGCCTGAGTTAACGGAAGAGGTGGCGTGTTATCAGCAGTGCCAGCGGCTCTCCACGCCGCAGTTTATCGTTCAGCTACCGCAAACCCTGACGTTGCTCGACAAGGTCCACTCCCCGTTTGCCAGCCAGGCCCGGGGGCTGGTCACGGATAACGCCACTTTTACCCCGGCACTGCACACCCTCTTCTTACAGCGTTGGCGCCTCAGCCTGGTGGTGCAGGCCACGACGCTAAACCAGCAGTTGCTGGATGAAGAGCGCGAACAACTGCTCAGTGAAGTTCAGGAACGAATGACCCTGAGCGGCCAGTTAGAACAGGTGCTGGTGGAGAATGAAAACGCCGCTGGGCGTCTCTGGGATATGAGCGCAGGCCAGCTCAGGCGCGGGGACTATCAGCTGATCGTCAAATACGGCGATTTTCTGACGCAGCAGCCCGAGCTGATGAAGCTTGCAGAACAGCTGGGACGCTCAAGAGAGGCAAAGTCAGTTCCAAAGAAAGACGCCCCGATGGAAACCTTCCGCACCCTGGTGCGTGAACCGGCCACCGTACCGGAGCAGGTCGACGGGCTCCAGCAGAGCGATGATATTTTGCGTCTGCTGCCCACGGAGCTGAGCACGCTGGGGATGACCGAGCTGGAGTATGAGTTTTACCGTCGGCTGGTAGAAAAACAGCTCCTCACCTACCGGCTGCACGGCGAAGCCTGGCGAGAGAAAATCAGCCAGCGGCCGGTCGTTCATCAGGATTTTGATGAACAGCCGCGCGGGCCCTTCATCGTTTGCGTGGATACGTCCGGATCGATGGGCGGGTTTAACGAGCAGTGTGCAAAAGCCTTTTGTCTGGCGCTGATGCGCGTGGCGCTCGCCGATCGCCGTCGCTGCTTCATCATGCTGTTCTCCAGCGAAGTCGTGGGCTATGAGCTGACGAACCAGCAGGGGATCGAGCAGGCAATCCGCTTCCTGAGCCAGCGTTTTCGCGGCGGCACGGATTTGGCCAGCTGCTTTCGCAGCATTGTGGAGCGTATGCAGGGCGGCGACTGGTACGACGCCGACGCGGTGGTGATTTCCGATTTTATTGCCCAGCGGCTGCCGGATGACGTGGTGAATAAGGTGAAGGAGTTACAGCGGGTGCATCAGCACCGTTTTCATGCGGTGGCGATGTCCGCCCATGGAAAACCCGGCATCATGCGCATCTTCGATCATATCTGGCGCTTTGATACCGGGTTGCGTAGCCGCCTGCTCAGACGCTGGCAGCGTTAATTACAGAAGAGAGCCGACGCTTTCACGTACCTGCTGCGGCCAGACGCCACACTGAACCTGACCGATATGGGGCAATTGCAGCAGCAGCATGGTCAGACGGGACTGGCCGATACCGCCGCCAATCGTCTGCGGCATTTCACCGCGCAGCAGCGCCTGGTGCCACTCGAGCTTGAGACGATCTTCATCTCCGGTGACTGCCAGCTGGCGCTTCAGCGCGTCAGCATCCACGCGGATCCCCATAGAAGAAAGCTCGAATGCGTCTTCCAGTACCGGGTTCCAGACCAGAATATCGCCGTTCAGCCCGGCAAACTCGCCCTCACCGGCAGTGCTCCAGTCATCATAATCCGGCGCGCGAACGTCGTGGCGTTTGCCATCAGACAGTTTGCCGCCGATCCCAATCAGAAATACCGCGCCCAGCTCTTTAGCAATCGCACGTTCACGGCCTTTGGCATCCAGATCCGGGAAGCGGGCCAGCAATTCCTGGCTGTGCACAAAGTGGATCGTATCCGGCAGGAACGGTACCAGACCAAACTCTTTGCTCACGGCCGCTTCGGTCGCTTTGATCCCGGCGTAGATCGCCTCAACGGTGGATTTCAGCGTGCCGACGTGGCGCTCGCCGTCACCCATTACGCGCTCCCAGTCCCACTGGTCAACACAGACAGAGTGAATTGGGGTGAGGCGGTCTTCATCGGGGCGAAGGGCTTTCATGTGCGTGTAGAGCCCTTCGCCCGCGCTGAAGTCGTGTTGCCCCAGGGTTTGACGCTTCCACTTCGCCAGTGAATGAACCACTTCGAACTGGGCGTCTGGCAGTGTTTTCACTTTCACCTGTACCGCTTTTTCGCATCCAGACAAGTTATCCTGGGTCCCGTCACCCACGCGGCTCAGAATCGGCGCCTGGACTTCAATTAGCCCAAGTTTATCTTCCAGCTGGCGGGAAAAATGGGATTTAACGAAACTGATCTGGCGTTGTTTTGCGATGTAAGCGGTTTTCATTATTTATACTCCTGCGTCCTGTTGATATTGATTAAGCAACAGAAATGGCATCACATTCAATAACTCATCAACAAAAAGCCACCTTCACTTTTGATTCGATAAAATTAAACGCTAGAATAGAGTGATTCATTAATCTTCATAAGAAAAAGCTATGGAAAATTATCAGATCGACAATCTCGACCGCGGCATTCTGGAGGCGTTAATGGCCAATGCCCGTACCGCCTACGCCGAACTGGCGAAACAGTTTGGCGTCAGCCCGGGAACCATTCACGTTCGAGTAGAGAAAATGAAGCAGGCGGGGATCATTACCGGCGCACGCATTGACGTCAGTCCTAAACATCTGGGTTACGACGTCTGCTGCTTCATTGGCATCATTCTTAAAAGCGCCAAAGACTATCCTTCCGCCCTGGCGAGACTAAACGCACTGGATGAAGTCACCGAGGCGTATTACACCACCGGGCACTACAGCATCTTTATTAAAGTCATGTGCCGATCCATCGACGCCCTTCAGCAGGTACTTATCAACAAGATCCAAACAATCGATGAAATTCAGTCCACCGAGACCCTGATCTCCCTGCAAAACCCGATCATGCGTACCATCCGCCCGTGATCGGGCAAATTCATTCCCACATTTTCCACAGGTAGATCCCAGCTCGTTCACAGCGTACAATGGCCGTCTCTTTATCCAGGCGAGCGATCAATGGCGGACATTACCCTTATCAGCGGCAGCACCCTTGGTGGTGCGGAATACGTAGCGGAACATCTGGCTGAAAAGCTGGAAGATGCGGGCTTTTCCACGGAAACCCTGCACGGCCCGTTGCTGGAAGATCTCCCGACTGACGGGGTCTGGCTGCTGATCACCTCTACGCACGGCGCGGGCGATCTGCCGGATAACCTGCAACCTTTATATGACGAACTGCTGGAACAGCAACCCGACCTGTCAGACGTCCGTTTTGGCGCAGTGGGGATCGGCAGTCGCGAATATGACACCTTTTGCGGGGCAATAGAGAAAGTCGAAGCCGCTGTCACCTCCTGCGGAGCAAAACAGCTGGGTGAAACGCTCAAGATCAACATCCTCGATCATGACATTCCGGAGGATCCAGCCGAGATCTGGCTCGCGGAATGGAAAAATTTACTCAAAAACGATTAAAGATCGCGCGAACAGATGTGGATAACTCTGGTTAAAAGCTCGTATTAACCCGTAGTTATCCAAAGAACAACCGTAGCGTCGTTTTTGTCCTGTGCATAAGGTCGCGATCTGATCCCAGCTTATACGGTCCAGGATCACCGATCATTCACAGCAAACGATCCTTTCTAACTGCATGATCTTCTTTATGAGATCGGACTTATCCACACAGGTTCGCGATCCTAATAAGAGATCACAATAGAACAGATCTCTAAATAAAAAGATCTTCTTTTTAATAGCCCAGGATCCCAATGCTTTCTCGAAAGACTAAAGTTGAGTAGAATCCACGGCCCGGGCTTCAATCCATTTTCATACCGCTTTACGCGAGGCAGACCACCATGTTTTATCAGGATCCTTTTGACGTCATCATCATTGGCGGGGGTCACGCAGGCACTGAGGCCGCAATGGCCGCAGCGCGAATGGGTCAGCAGACCCTGCTTTTGACACACAATATCGACACGCTGGGACAAATGTCCTGTAATCCGGCGATTGGCGGCATTGGGAAAGGACACCTGGTAAAAGAAGTGGATGCACTTGGCGGCCTGATGGCAAAAGCGATCGATCAGGCTGGCATCCAGTTTAGGATACTAAACGCGAGTAAAGGCCCCGCTGTTCGTGCGACCCGTGCTCAGGCAGACCGCGTACTTTACCGTCAGGCGGTGCGTACCGCCCTGGAGAACCAGCCGAACCTGATGATCTTCCAGCAGGCGGTTGAAGATCTTATCGTTGAGAACGATCGCGTCGTGGGTGCCGTGACCCAGATGGGCCTCAAATTCCGCGCAAAAGCCGTGGTGCTGACCGTGGGCACATTCCTGGACGGTAAAATTCATATCGGTCTGGATAACTACAGTGGTGGCCGTGCCGGCGATCCGCCGTCTATTCCACTGTCTCGTCGTCTGCGCGAACTGCCGCTGCGCGTTAGCCGCCTGAAAACAGGCACGCCGCCGCGTATTGATGCGCGCACCATTGATTTCAGCGTGCTGGCGCAACAGCACGGTGATAACCCAATGCCGGTCTTCTCGTTCATGGGCAATGCGGCACAGCATCCGCAGCAGGTACCGTGCTACATCACGCATACCAACGAGAAAACCCATGACGTGATCCGCAATAACCTCGATCGTAGCCCCATGTATGCTGGCGTGATCGAAGGGATCGGTCCACGCTACTGTCCGTCGATCGAAGACAAAGTGATGCGCTTTGCCGATCGTAACCAGCACCAGATCTTCCTGGAGCCGGAAGGGCTGACCTCGAACGAAATTTACCCGAACGGCATCTCCACCAGCCTGCCGTTTGATGTGCAGATGCAAATTGTTCGCTCAATGCAGGGGATGGAGAATGCGAAAATCGTTCGCCCTGGCTACGCTATTGAGTACGATTTCTTCGATCCGCGTGACCTGAAGCCAACCCTGGAAAGCAAATTCATCCACGGTCTGTTCTTCGCGGGTCAGATTAACGGCACCACCGGCTACGAAGAAGCGGCTGCACAGGGTCTGCTTGCCGGTCTGAACGCCGCGCGCTTCTCTGCTGAGAAAGAGGGCTGGGCACCAGGCCGTTCTCAGGCGTATCTGGGCGTGCTGGTTGACGATCTCTGCACGCTGGGTACCAAAGAACCGTACCGTATGTTTACCTCTCGTGCGGAATATCGCCTGATGCTGCGTGAAGATAACGCCGACCTGCGTCTGACCGAAATGGGCCGTGAACTCGGTCTGGTCGATGACGAACGCTGGGCTCGCTTCAACGAGAAGCTGGAACGCATTGAACAGGAACGTCAGCGCCTGAAAACCACCTGGGTGAATCCGCAGGCGGAAACTGCTGCCGAAGTAAACGCTCACTTAACAGCGCCGCTGTCGCGCGAGGCCAGCGGGGAAGATCTGCTGCGCCGTCCTGAAGTCACCTACGAGAACCTGGTCAAACTGACCGCGTTCGCGCCGGGCCTGGAAGACGCTGAAGCGGCAGAGCAGGTTGAGATCCAGGTGAAGTACGAAGGTTACATCGCGCGTCAGCAGGATGAGATCGAAAAACAGCAGCGTAACGAAAACACGCTGCTGCCGGAAATGCTGGACTACCGCCAGGTGACGGGTCTTTCTAACGAAGTGATCGCCAAGCTGAACGATCACAAACCGGTGTCGATCGGTCAGGCGTCCCGCATCTCGGGGGTTACCCCTGCGGCGATTTCGATCCTGCTGGTCTGGCTGAAAAAGCAAGGTATGTTGCGCCGCAGCGCGTAATTGACATTGCTTTTGGCGGGTGGCGCTTCGCTTACCCGCCCTACTTATTCGTAGGCCCGATAAGCGGCAGCGCCACCGGGCGAAAAATCTCTAAACAGGTATTCACCGTGCTCAACAAACTCTCTCGTCTGCTGGATCAGGCAGGTATTTCGCTCACCGATCACCAGAAAAATCAGCTGGTGGCCTATGTCGATATGCTGAACAAATGGAACAAAGCGTACAACCTGACGTCTGTTCGCGACCCCAACGAGATGCTCGTTCGCCATATACTCGATAGCATCGTGGTTGCCCCATGGTTGAAAGGTGAGCGTTTCATCGACGTGGGTACGGGTCCAGGTTTACCGGGCGTTCCGCTGTCGATTGTTCGCCCTGAGAGCCATTTCACGCTGCTGGACAGCCTTGGCAAGCGCGTGCGCTTTTTACGTCAGGTACAGCATGAGCTGAAGCTTGAGAACATCACGCCCGTGCAGAGCAGGGTAGAGGAATTCCCGGCAGAGCCGCCGTTTGACGGGGTTATCAGCCGCGCGTTTGCTTCGCTCAATGACATGGTGAGCTGGTGTAAGCACTTGCCTGCGGAGAACGGCCGCTTTTATGCGCTGAAAGGACAGTTGCCAGGCGATGAGATTGAACAGCTTCCAGACGGTTTTGCTGTCGAGTCTATTGAGAAATTACAGATTCCTCAGCTCGAAGGTGAACGTCATCTGGTGATAATTAAGCCAAACAATTTTTAAAAAATTAATAAAAAATGTGGAATTCGTGCTGTTCTTATCATGTTAAAAAACAGCACAACTACCGGGGTTTTATCGGGGAGCTTTTAACCTCTGCTTCACTAAGGTTTTTCTTCCGGTTAACGTAGCGCCTATTATTCACCTAGAAGATAGTCATCTGTGAAAATATAAGTCTGCTAAAAGTGGAAGGCAGTAACCAGAACGTAATGTTAATTATTTATTAAGAATGTCAATAAAAGGTTTTTATTGTGTACTGGGCTGTTTTGAAAATAGTTGCGACATTTTGTGTTTAATTTCATAAAGATAAATTTTCGCGATTTGCGCCTTTGATAAATACAACCTTATCGCAAATGTGTGTTTTGTGATCTCGTGCACGCTTTATCGACAACGTTTTCGCGCTGTTTGCAGTTTTGGTCAAAGGTTGACGCTTTCAGCGAAAGTTAAAAAATAGCGGTGGGGAAAAATATTTAAACATTTATTCACCTTTTCGCTACTTAATGTTTGAAATCACGGGTGCGCACCGTATAATTTGACCGCTTTTTGATGCTTGACTCTGAGCCTTAAAGGACGTTTTATACGACACGCGGCATACCTCGAAGGGAGCAGGAGTAAAAACGTGATGTCTGTGTCGCTCTTGAGTAGAAACGTTGCTCGTAAGCTTCTGTTCGTTCAGTTTCTGGCTGTGATAGCAAGTGGACTGCTGTTTAGCCTCAAAGACCCCTTCTGGGGCATCTCCGCCGTGTGCGGGGGTTTGGCGGTTGTGCTGCCAAACGTGTTGTTTATGATTTTTGCCTGGCGTCATCAGGCGCATACACCCGCCAAAGGCCGCGTGGCCTGGTCCTTCGCCCTCGGCGAAGTGTGTAAGGTGTTGCTGACCTTTGCTCTACTGGTGATGGCGCTGGCGGTTTTGAAAGTGGTCTTCATGCCGCTGATAGCAACGTGTGTTTTGGTGCTGGTGGTACAAGTTCTGGCTCCAGCTGTAATCAATAACAAAGGGTAAAAGGCATCATGGCTTCAGAAAATATGACGCCGCAGGATTACATAGGTCACCATCTGAATAACCTTCAGCTGGACCTGCGTACATTCTCGCTGGTGGATCCACATAACCCCCCGGCCACCTTCTGGACGATCAACATCGACTCCATGTTCTTCTCGGTGGTTTTGGGTCTTCTGTTCCTGGCCATGTTCCGCGGTGTTGCTAAACGAGCGACCAGCGGTGTACCAGGGAAATTCCAGACCTTCATCGAAATGATCATCGGCTTCGTCCATGGCAGCGTCAAAGACATGTACCATGGCAAGAGCAAGCTGATTGCTCCGCTGGCGCTGACCGTGTTCGTTTGGGTCTTCCTGATGAACCTGATGGACCTGCTGCCAATCGATCTGCTGCCGTTTATCGGCGAGCACATCTTCGGCCTGCCTGCACTGCGTGTTGTACCGTCTGCGGACGTGAACATCACCCTGTCGATGGCGCTGGGCGTGTTTATCCTGATTCTTTTCTACAGCATCAAAATGAAAGGCGTAAGCGGCTTTGTGAAAGAGCTTACCTTGCAGCCGTTCAACCACTGGGCGTTTATTCCGGTCAACCTGATCCTGGAAGGCGTTAGCCTGCTGTCCAAACCTGTTTCACTGGGTCTGCGACTGTTCGGCAACATGTATGCGGGTGAGCTGATTTTCATTCTGATCGCGGGTCTTCTGCCGTGGTGGTCACAGTGGGTTCTGAATGTGCCGTGGGCCATTTTCCACATCCTGATCATTACGCTGCAAGCCTTTATCTTCATGGTTCTGACGATCGTCTATCTGTCGATGGCGTCTGAAGAGCACTGATTTTTTACCAACACTACTACGTTTTAATTGAAACAAACTGGAGACTGTCATGGAAAACCTGAATATGGATCTGCTGTACATGGCTGCCGCTGTGATGATGGGTCTGGCGGCTATCGGTGCTGCGATCGGTATCGGCATCCTCGGGGGCAAATTCCTGGAAGGCGCAGCGCGTCAACCTGATCTGATTCCTCTGCTGCGTACTCAGTTCTTTATCGTTATGGGTCTGGTGGATGCTATCCCAATGATCGCTGTAGGTCTGGGTCTGTACGTGATGTTTGCTGTCGCGTAGTAGTAGTTTTAAAACCCTAAGCCACAGAAATTAAAGAGGTATTGTGCTGTGAACATGAACGCAACAATCCTCGGCCAGGCCATCGCGTTTATTCTCTTTGTCTGGTTCTGCATGAAGTATGTATGGCCGCCTTTAATGGCTGCCATCGAAAAACGTCAGAAAGAAATTGCTGACGGTCTGGCTTCTGCAGAACGCGCTAAGAAAGATTTGGACCTTGCACAGGCCAACGCGACAGACCAGCTGAAAAAAGCGAAAGCGGAAGCTCAGGTAATCATCGAACAGGCTAACAAACGCCGTTCGCAGATCCTGGACGAAGCCAAAGCTGAAGCAGAACAGGAACGTACTAAGATCGTGACACAGGCTCAGGCAGAAATTGATGCTGAGCGTAAACGTGCTCGTGAAGAACTGCGTAAGCAGGTTGCGATTCTGGCTGTTGCTGGCGCCGAGAAGATCATCGAACGTTCCGTGGATGAAGCTGCTAACAGCGACATCGTGGACAAACTTGTCGCTGAACTGTAAGGAGGGAGGGGCTGATGTCTGAATTTGTTACGGTAGCTCGCCCCTACGCCAAAGCAGCTTTTGACTTTGCTGTCGAACACCACAATGTCGATCGCTGGCAGGATATGCTGGCGTTTGCCGCTGAGGTGACGAAAAACGAACAAATGGCTGAGTTGCTTTCCGGTGCGTTAGCACCTGAAACTCTCGCCGCGTCGTTTATCGCCGTGTGCGGAGAGCAACTGGATGCCAACGGCCAGAACCTGATTAAGGTGATGGCAGAAAATGGTCGTCTCCGTGTGCTCCCGGATGTTCTCGAGCAGTTTGAGCACTTACGTGCCCTTAGTGAAGCAACCGCTGAAGTTGAAGTGACTTCTGCGACTGAACTGAGTAACGAACAGCTTGCGAAAATCACCGCCGCGATGGAAAAACGTCTGTCACGCAAAGTTAAGCTGAATTGCAAAATCGATAAGTCTGTAATGGCAGGCGTAATCATCCGCTCGGGTGATATGGTCATTGATGGCAGCGTACGCGGCCGTCTTGAACGCCTTGCAGACGTCTTGCAGTCTTAAGGGGACTGGAGCATGCAACTGAATTCCACCGAAATCAGCGAACTGATCAAGCAGCGCATTGCTCAGTTCAGTGTTGTGAGTGAAGCTCACAACGAAGGTACTATTGTTTCTGTAAGTGACGGTGTTATCCGCATCCACGGCCTGGCCGATTGTATGCAGGGTGAAATGATTTCCCTGCCGGGTAACCGTTACGCTATCGCACTGAACCTGGAGCGCGACTCCGTTGGTGCAGTTGTGATGGGTCCATACGCTGACCTCGCCGAAGGCATGAAGGTTAAGTGTACTGGCCGTATTCTGGAAGTACCGGTTGGCCGTGGCCTGCTGGGTCGCGTTGTTAACACCCTGGGTGCGCCAATCGACGGTAAAGGTCCGGTTGAGCACGATGGCTTCTCCCCAATCGAAGTTATCGCACCAGGCGTTATCGACCGTCAGTCCGTAGATCAGCCTGTTCAGACAGGTTATAAGTCCGTTGATGCCATGATTCCAATCGGTCGTGGTCAGCGTGAACTGATCATCGGTGACCGTCAGACCGGTAAAACCGCGATGGCTATCGACGCCATCATCAACCAGCGTGACTCCGGCATCAAATGCGTGTACGTGGCCATCGGCCAGAAAGCGTCCACCATTTCTAACGTGGTTCGTAAACTGGAAGAGCACGGCGCACTGTCTAACACCATCGTTGTGGTAGCAACTGCGTCTGAATCTGCTGCACTGCAATACCTGGCGCCATACGCCGGTTGCGCAATGGGCGAATACTTCCGTGACCGCGGTGAAGATGCACTGATCGTATACGATGACCTGTCTAAACAGGCTGTTGCTTATCGTCAGGTTTCCCTGCTGCTCCGTCGTCCACCTGGACGTGAAGCGTTCCCTGGCGACGTATTCTACCTCCACTCTCGTCTGCTGGAGCGTGCTTCCCGCGTTAACGCGGAATACGTCGAGAACTTCACCAAAGGTGAAGTGAAGGGTAAAACGGGCTCTCTGACCGCTCTGCCGATCATTGAAACCCAGGCGGGTGACGTTTCTGCGTTCGTTCCGACCAACGTAATCTCCATTACCGATGGTCAGATCTTCCTGGAAACCAACCTGTTTAACTCCGGTATTCGTCCGGCGGTTAACCCGGGTATCTCCGTATCCCGTGTTGGTGGTGCTGCTCAGACCAAGATCATCAAGAAACTGTCCGGTGGTATCCGTACCGCGCTGGCACAGTATCGTGAACTGGCTGCGTTCTCTCAGTTCGCATCCGATCTGGACGAAGCAACCCGTAAACAGCTGAGCCATGGTCAGAAAGTGACCGAGCTGCTGAAGCAGAAACAGTACGCACCAATGTCTGTTGCTCAGCAGGGCCTGGTACTGTTCGCGGCTGAACGCGGTTACCTCGAAGATGTGGAACTGGCGAAAATCGGTAGCTTCGAAGCCGCTCTGCTGGCTTACGTCGACCGTGATCACGCTCCGCTGATGCAAGAGATCAACCAGACCGGTGGCTATAACGACGAAATCGAAGGCAAGCTGAAAGCTATCCTCGATTCCTTCAAAGCAACCCAATCCTGGTAATCGTCCGGCGGCTTGTCTCAGGACAAGCCGCCTGGCATTGAGGAGAAGCTCATGGCCGGCGCAAAAGAGATACGTAGTAAGATCGCAAGCGTCCAGAACACGCAAAAGATCACTAAAGCGATGGAGATGGTCGCCGCTTCCAAAATGCGTAAATCGCAGGATCGCATGGCGGCCAGCCGTCCTTATGCAGAAACCATGCGCAAAGTGATTGGTCACCTTGCAAACGGTAATCTGGAATATAAGCACCCTTACCTGGAAGAACGCGACGTTAAGCGCGTGGGCTACCTGGTGGTGTCGACCGACCGTGGTCTGTGTGGCGGCTTGAACATTAACCTGTTCAAAAAACTGCTGGCGGATATGAAAGCATGGTCTGAAAAAGGCGTTCAGTGCGATATCGCAATGATCGGCTCTAAAGGCGTCTCTTTCTTTAACTCCGTTGGTGGCAACATTGTCGCTCAGGTGACCGGTATGGGTGATAACCCGTCCCTGTCCGAACTGATCGGCCCGGTTAAAGTGATGTTGCAGGCTTATGATGAAGGCCGTCTGGACAGACTGTACGTTGTCAGCAACAAATTCATTAACACCATGTCTCAGGTTCCAACGCTCACGCAGATGCTGCCGTTACCGGCATCAGAAGATGGCGAGCTGAAGCAAAAAACCTGGGATTACCTGTATGAACCCGATCCGAAACCGCTGCTGGATACCCTGCTGCGTCGTTACGTTGAATCTCAGGTTTATCAGGGCGTTGTAGAAAACCTGGCCAGCGAGCAGGCCGCACGAATGGTGGCGATGAAAGCCGCGACCGATAATGGCGGCAGCCTGATTAAAGAGCTGCAGTTGGTTTACAACAAAGCTCGTCAGGCCAGCATTACTCAGGAACTCACCGAGATCGTCTCGGGGGCCGCCGCGGTTTAACCAGGTTTACGAATTACGTAGAGGATTCAAGATGGCTACTGGAAAGATTGTCCAGGTAATCGGCGCCGTGGTGGACGTCGAGTTCCCTCAGGACGCCGTACCACGCGTGTACGACGCGCTTGAGGTACAGAATGGTAACGAGAGCCTGGTGCTGGAAGTTCAGCAGCAGCTCGGCGGCGGTATCGTGCGTACCATCGCGATGGGTTCTTCCGACGGTCTGCGTCGTGGTCTGGAAGTAAAAGACCTTGAGCACCCGATCGAAGTCCCGGTAGGTAAAGCAACACTGGGTCGTATCATGAACGTATTGGGTCAGCCAATCGACATGAAAGGCGACATCGGTGAAGAAGAGCGTTGGGCTATCCACCGTGCGGCACCTTCCTACGAAGAGCTGTCCAGCTCTCAGGAACTGCTGGAAACCGGTATCAAAGTTATCGACCTGATGTGTCCGTTCGCGAAGGGCGGTAAAGTCGGTCTGTTCGGTGGTGCGGGTGTAGGTAAAACCGTAAACATGATGGAGCTGATCCGTAACATCGCGATCGAGCACTCCGGTTACTCTGTGTTTGCGGGCGTAGGTGAACGTACTCGTGAGGGTAACGACTTCTACCACGAAATGACCGACTCCAACGTTCTGGACAAAGTATCCCTGGTTTACGGCCAGATGAACGAGCCACCTGGAAACCGTCTGCGCGTTGCGCTGACCGGTCTGACTATGGCTGAGAAATTCCGTGACGAAGGCCGTGACGTTCTGCTGTTCGTTGATAACATCTATCGTTACACCCTGGCCGGTACGGAAGTATCTGCACTGCTGGGTCGTATGCCTTCAGCGGTAGGTTATCAGCCTACGCTGGCGGAAGAGATGGGTGTTCTTCAGGAACGTATCACCTCTACCAAAACCGGTTCTATCACCTCCGTTCAGGCGGTATACGTACCTGCGGATGACTTGACTGACCCATCACCAGCCACCACCTTTGCGCACTTAGATGCAACCGTGGTACTGAGCCGTCAGATCGCGTCTCTGGGTATCTACCCGGCCGTTGACCCGCTGGACTCCACCAGCCGTCAGCTGGATCCACTGGTTGTTGGTCAGGAACACTACGACACCGCGCGTGGCGTACAGTCCCTGCTGCAGCGTTACCAGGAACTGAAAGACATCATCGCCATCCTGGGTATGGATGAACTGTCTGAAGAAGACAAACTGGTGGTAGCACGTGCGCGTAAGATCCAGCGCTTCCTGTCCCAGCCATTCTTCGTTGCGGAAGTATTCACCGGTTCTCCGGGTAAATACGTTTCCCTGAAAGACACCATCCGTGGCTTTAAAGGCATCATGGAAGGCGAATACGATCACCTGCCGGAGCAGGCGTTCTACATGGTTGGTTCCATCGACGAAGCCGTGGAAAAAGCCAAAAAACTTTAACGCCTTAATCGGAGGGTGATATGGCAATGACTTACCACCTGGACGTCGTCAGCGCAGAGCAACAAATGTTCTCTGGTCTGGTCGAGAAAATCCAGGTAACGGGTAGTGAAGGTGAACTGGGTATCTTCCCGGGTCACGCACCGCTGCTCACCGCCATTAAGCCTGGTATGATCCGCATCGTTAAACAGTTCGGTCACGAAGAGTTTATCTATCTGTCCGGCGGCATTCTTGAAGTGCAGCCAGGCAGTGTGACCGTTCTGGCCGATACCGCTATCCGTGGCCAGGATCTCGACGAAGCGCGAGCCCTGGAATCGAAGCGTAAGGCTGAAGAGCACATTAGTAGCTCTCATGGTGACGTGGATTACGCTCAGGCGTCTGCGGAGCTGGCCAAAGCGATCGCGAAACTGCGCGTTATCGAGTTGACCAAAAAAGCGATGTAACACCGGCTTGAAAAGCACAAAAGCCAGTCTGGATACCAGGCTGGCTTTTTTTTTCGGCCTTAATTCATGATGAAAAAGATGTAGAATTTTAAGCATCAAACGTTTTTACTTCTCACTCAAACTACCGTCAGGATGCGTATGTCAAACAGTGCGATGAGCGTGGTGATCCTTGCCGCAGGCAAAGGGACCCGCATGTATTCCGATCTGCCTAAGGTGCTCCACACGCTTGCAGGAAAGCCAATGGTGCAGCATGTCATTGATGCAGCGAATGAACTGGGTGCGAGTCAGGTCCACCTGGTCTACGGCCACGGCGGCGATCTGCTTAAAAAGACGCTGAGCGATGACAAGCTCAACTGGGTGCTTCAGGCCGAACAGTTGGGTACAGGCCATGCGATGCAGCAGGCAGCGCCTTTCTTTGCGGATGACGAAGACATTTTGATGCTCTACGGCGATGCCCCGCTGATCTCCGTTGAAACACTGACTCGCCTGCGTGCAGCCAAACCGCAGGGCGGCATCGGTTTGTTGACCGTCGTGCTGGACGATCCGAGCGGTTATGGCCGCATCACCCGTGAAAACGGTAACGTCACGGGTATTGTTGAGCATAAAGATGCCAGCGACGAACAGCGCCGGATTCAGGAGATCAACACCGGTATCCTGATTGCCAATGGCGCGGATATGAAGCGCTGGCTGTCCAAACTCAACAACAACAACGCGCAGGGTGAATACTACATCACCGACATCATTGCGATGGCGTACCACGAAGGGCGTGAAATTGCCGCCGTTCATCCGGCGCGCATCAGCGAAACGGACGGTGTGAACAACCGCCTGCAGCTTTCTCGTCTTGAGCGTATTTATCAGTCCGAGCAGGCTGAAAAACTGCTGCTGGCGGGCGTGATGCTGCGCGATCCGGCGCGTTTCGATCTGCGTGGTTCGTTATCTCACGGGCGTGACGTTGAGATTGATACTAACGTTATCCTCGAGGGTAACGTGACGCTGGGCAACCGCGTCAAAATTGGCACCGGCTGCGTGATTAAAAACAGCGTCATCGGTGACGACTGCGAAATCAGCCCGTACAGCGTGGTGGAAGATGCCCGTCTGGATGCCGCCTGTACCATCGGCCCGTTTGCGCGTCTGCGCCCGGGCGCTGAGCTGCTGGAAGGCGCTCACGTGGGTAACTTCGTGGAAATGAAAAAAGCGCGTCTGGGTAAAGGCTCAAAAGCCGGTCATCTGACCTATCTTGGCGACGCGGAAATTGGCAATAACGTGAATATTGGTGCAGGGACGATTACCTGTAACTATGACGGCGCGAATAAGTTTAAAACCATCATCGGTGATGACGTGTTCGTTGGCTCCGATACGCAGCTGGTGGCGCCTGTTACCGTGGGTAACGGGGTGACCATTGCCGCCGGAACAACCGTCACGCGCGATGTGGCCGAGAACGCGCTGGTGTTAAGCCGCGTTCCGCAGGTCAGCAAGCAGGGCTGGAAACGCCCGGTGAAGAAAAAGTAACAACAAGGCGGGTGGCGCTACGCTTACCCGCCCTACGATTGAGTAGGCCTGATAAGGCGTAGCCGTCATCAGGCAAACCCGGGTGAGGAGATAAATATATATTTCCCCCCACAAGCAGTACCCATAAAAATAACCCCACTCTCTACAAGGCTCGGGGCGCCCGGAAGGGCAAAAACAGGTCAGCGACAACGCAGGCATAATGCCTAAATTCGGAATCTAAAATTATGTGTGGAATTGTTGGCGCAGTTGCGCAGCGTGATATTGCTGAAATCCTTCTCGAAGGTTTACGTCGTCTGGAATACCGTGGTTACGACTCAGCCGGTCTGGCTGTCGTCGATGCAGAAGGCCATATGACCCGTCTGCGTCGTCTCGGTAAAGTGCAGATGCTGGCCCAGGCCGCGGAAGAACATCCGCTGCACGGTGGTACCGGTATTGCGCACACCCGCTGGGCGACGCACGGTGAACCGTCTGAAGGTAACGCGCACCCGCATGTGTCTGAACACATCGTGGTCGTGCACAACGGCATTATCGAAAACCACGAACCGCTGCGCGAAGAACTGAAAGCGCGCGGCTATACCTTCGTCTCTGAAACTGACACCGAAGTGATTGCTCACCTGGTGCACTGGGAGCTGGAGCAGGGCGGCACACTGCGTGATGCGGTGCTGCGTGCTATCCCTCAGCTGCGCGGTGCGTACGGTACGGTGATCATGGATTCCCGCGACCCGTCCACGCTGCTGGCCGCGCGTTCCGGTAGCCCGATGGTTATCGGTCTGGGCATGGGCGAAAACTTCATCGCTTCTGACCAGCTGGCGCTCCTGCCGGTTACCCGTCGCTTTATCTTCCTCGAAGAGGGTGATATCGCGGAAGTGACTCGCCGCAGCGTGACCGTGTTCGATACCAAAGGCGAGCAGGTGAAACGTCAGGAGATCGAATCGAATCTGCAGTACGACGCGGGCGATAAAGGCGCTTACCGTCACTACATGCAGAAAGAGATTTACGAGCAGCCAAACGCCATCAAAAACACCCTGACCGGGCGCATCAGCCACGGTGAAGTGGATCTGAGCGAGCTGGGCGCAAACGCGAACGAACTGCTCAGCAAGGTTGAGCACATTCAGATCGTGGCCTGCGGCACCTCCTACAACTCCGGTATGGTTTCTCGCTACTGGTTTGAATCCCTGGCGGGCGTGCCGTGCGATGTGGAAATCGCGTCTGAATTCCGCTATCGCAAATCTGCGGTGCGTCGTAACAGCCTGATGATCACCCTTTCCCAGTCTGGCGAAACGGCGGACACGCTGGCCGCGCTGCGTCTCTCTAAAGAGCTGGGTTACCTGGGCTCGCTGGCCATCTGTAACGTTCCTGGCTCTTCCCTGGTGCGTGAATCCGATCTGGCGCTGATGACCAAAGCAGGCACCGAAATCGGCGTTGCCTCCACCAAAGCGTTTACCACTCAGCTGACCGTTCTGCTGATGCTGGTGGCGAAGCTGGCGCGTCTGAAAGGCGAAGATGCTTCCGTTGAGCACGACATCGTTCACGGCCTGCAGGCGCTGCCGAGCCGCATTGAGCAGATGCTGTCTCAGGACAAACGCATTGAAGCGCTGGCGGAAGACTTCTCTGATAAACATCACGCCCTGTTCCTGGGTCGTGGCGATCAGTATCCGATTGCGCTGGAAGGCGCGCTGAAGCTGAAAGAGATCTCCTACATTCACGCTGAAGCCTATGCGGCAGGCGAGCTGAAACACGGCCCGCTGGCGCTGATTGACGCGGATATGCCGGTCATCGTTGTGGCACCAAACAACGAACTGCTGGAAAAACTGAAATCTAACATCGAAGAAGTCCGCGCCCGCGGTGGTGTCCTGTACGTCTTCGCCGACAAAGATGCCGGTTTTGTCAGCAATGACAACATGCACATCATCGAGATGCCGCATGTGGAAGAGGTGATTGCACCCATCTTCTATACCGTTCCGCTGCAGCTGCTGGCCTATCACGTTGCGCTGATCAAAGGCACCGACGTTGACCAGCCGCGTAACCTGGCGAAATCGGTTACCGTAGAATAATCCCTTCAGGCTCCACCTTCGGGTGGAGCTTTTTTATCCTGCCTGGTTTGTTTTTCATCAATCCTTTCTCATTTTTAATAATGACAATTTGTCATCTTCAGCTACTTTTTTCAGTGTCACATAAAGAAAATATTTCTGAAAACGTCTTGTCATAAATGTGGCTAACACATTGAAAAATAAATTTTCTTTTGCTGTTTTTTAAGTGAAATTTCCATTGTCATAAAACTGTCATAATTCGTACATTTATCTGTCACCTGTTTGTCCTATTTTGCTCATCGTAGCCACTAAACAACGATTTACGAAAATCTTGCAGGAGACATTATGAAAGTTATGCGTACCACTGTCGCAACTGTTGTCGCCGCGACCTTATCTCTGAGCGCGTTCTCTGTATTTGCAGAAGCAAGCCTGACTGGCGCTGGTGCAACCTTCCCTGCGCCGGTGTATGCCAAATGGGCGGATACCTACCAGAAAGAAACCGGTAACAAGGTTAACTATCAGGGTATCGGCTCCTCCGGTGGCGTTAAACAAATTACCGCGAACACGGTTGATTTCGGCGCGTCTGACGCTCCGCTGTCTGATGACAAACTGGCTCAGGAAGGCCTGTTCCAGTTCCCGACCGTGATCGGTGGCGTGGTCCTGGCCATCAACCTGCCGGGCGTGAAGTCGGGCGAGCTGGTGCTGGACGGTAAAACTCTGGGTGACATCTACCTGGGCAAAATCAAAAAATGGGATGACGAAGCGATCGCTAAACTCAACCCAGGCCTGAAGCTGCCTTCTCAGAACATCGCCGTGGTTCGCCGCGCGGATGGTTCCGGTACCTCTTTCGTGTTCACCAGCTACCTGGCAAAAGTGAACGAAGAGTGGAAATCTAAAGTCGGCTCCGGCTCTACCGTTAACTGGCCAACCGGTCTGGGCGGTAAAGGTAACGACGGTATCGCCGCGTTCGTACAGCGTCTGCCTGGCTCCATCGGCTACGTAGAGTATGCGTACGCGAAGCAGAACAACCTGTCCTACACCAAACTGGTTTCAGCCGACGGCAAACCGGTTAGCCCAACCGAAGAGAACTTTGCTAACGCAGCGAAAGGCGCTGACTGGAGCAAATCGTTCGCGCAGGATCTGACTAACCAGAAAGGCGAAGGTGCATGGCCAATCACCTCTACCACCTTCATCCTGGTTCACAAAGAGCAGAAGAAACCTGAGCAGGGCACCGAAGTGCTGAAGTTCTTCGACTGGGCATACAAAAACGGCGGCAAACAGGCTAACGCTCTGGATTACGCCACCCTGCCGGACAACGTGGTTGAGCAGATTCGCGCTGCATGGAAAACCAACGTGAAAGACAGCAGCGGTAAAGCGCTGTACTAACAGGATATATTTAACGAAGATGGCGGGTGGCGCTGCGCTTACCCGCCCTACGGTTTAAGCTGTAGGCCCGGTAAGCGTTAGCGCCACCGGGCATATTCGTAAAAACGTCTCAAACAGAAGAGTAATTTATGGCTGCAACCAAGCCTGCATTTAACCCTCCGGGTAAAAAAGGTGACATGATTTTCAGCGCGCTGGTTAAACTGGCTGCGCTGATTGTGCTATTGCTGCTGGGCGGCATTATCGTGTCTCTGATTTTCTCCTCATGGCCGAGCATCCAGAAATTCGGTTTCTCCTTCCTGTGGACCAAAGAGTGGGACGCGCCGAACGACATCTACGGTGCCCTGGTGCCGATTTACGGCACGCTGATGACCTCGTTCATCGCCCTTCTGATTGCGGTTCCGGTAAGCTTTGGTATTGCCCTGTTCCTGACGGAGCTGGCGCCGGGCTGGCTGCGGCGCCCGCTGGGTATTGCCATCGAACTGCTGGCGGCCATTCCAAGTATCGTCTACGGCATGTGGGGTCTGTTCATCTTTGCACCGCTGTTCGCCACATACTTCCAGGAACCGGTCGGTAACGTTCTTTCTGCCATTCCGTTTGTGGGGGCCCTGTTCTCTGGCCCGGCTTTCGGTATTGGCATTCTGGCGGCAGGTGTGATCCTCGCCATCATGATTATTCCGTACATTGCGGCGGTTATGCGCGATGTCTTCGAACAAACGCCGGTGATGATGAAAGAGTCGGCCTACGGTATCGGCTGCACCACCTGGGAAGTGATCTGGCGCATCGTCCTTCCGTTCACCAAAAATGGGGTGATCGGGGGCGTGATGCTGGGCTTAGGTCGTGCGCTGGGTGAAACCATGGCGGTTACCTTTATCATCGGTAACACCTACCAGCTCGACAGCGCGTCGCTCTACATGCCGGGTAACAGTATTACCTCGGCGCTGGCGAATGAATTTGCGGAAGCGGAATCGGGGCTGCACGTGGCGGCGCTGATGGAGCTGGGTCTGATTCTGTTCGTTATCACCTTCATTGTTCTGGCGATTTCCAAGCTGATGATTATGCGCCTCGCTAAAAATGAGGGGGCACGCTAATGGCTACTCTCGAAATGCAAGCTACCGCTGAACTGGCGGAATCTCGCCGTAAAATGCAGGCCAGACGCCGCATGAAAAACCGCATTGCCCTGACGCTCTCTATGGCGACGATGGCATTCGGCCTGTTCTGGCTGGTCTGGATCCTCTTCTCGACGGTTGTTCGCGGAATTGACGGAATGTCACTGTCGCTGTTCACCGAAATGACGCCGCCGCCGAACACGGCGGGGGGTGGCCTGGCGAATGCCCTGGCGGGCAGCGGACTGCTGATCCTCTGGGCGACGGTCTTCGGCACACCGCTGGGCATCATGGCGGGCATCTACCTGGCAGAATACGGCCGTAAATCCTGGCTGGCGGAAGTCATTCGCTTCATCAACGACATTCTGCTTTCTGCACCGTCTATCGTCGTGGGTCTGTTTGTATACACCGTCGTGGTGGCGCAGATGGAACACTTCTCCGGCTGGGCGGGTGTGATTGCACTGGCGCTGCTGCAGGTGCCGATTGTGATTCGAACCACCGAGAACATGCTGAAACTGGTGCCGGACAGCCTGCGTGAAGCGGCTTATGCGCTGGGTACGCCGAAATGGAAGATGATCTCGGCGATTACGCTGAAGGCATCGGTCTCTGGGATCATGACCGGTATCCTGCTGGCGGTTGCGCGTATCGCGGGTGAAACGGCGCCGCTGCTGTTTACGTCCCTCTCCAATCAGTTCTGGAGCACGGACATGATGCAGCCGATCGCCAACCTGCCGGTGACGATCTTTAAATTTGCGATGAGCCCCTTCGCGGAATGGCAGCAGCTGGCCTGGGCCGGGGTGCTGATCATTACCCTTTGCGTACTGTTGCTGAACATTCTGGCGCGCGTCATTTTCGCGAAGAAGAAACACGGTTAATTTTTTACGGCGCGGCAGCTCGCGGCGCCGAATGAGGAAATGAGTCAATGAGTATGGTTGATACTGCCCCGGGTAAGATTCAGGTTCGTGATTTGAACTTCTACTACGGCAAATTCCATGCCCTGAAGAACATCAACCTGGATATCGCCAAGAACCAGGTCACGGCATTTATCGGTCCGTCCGGCTGTGGGAAATCCACGCTGCTGCGTACCTTTAACAAAATGTATTCGCTCTATCCGGAGCAGCGCGCTGAAGGGGAAATCATCCTCGACGGCGAAAACATTCTGACCCAGGCTCAGGATATTGCCCTGCTGCGCGCCAAAGTGGGGATGGTGTTCCAGAAACCCACACCGTTCCCGATGTCCATTTATGACAACATCGCCTTTGGCGTTCGCCTGTTTGAAAAGCTCTCCCGTGCCGATATGGACGAGCGCGTGCAGTGGGCTTTGACCAAGGCCGCATTATGGAACGAAACCAAAGATAAGTTGCACCAGAGCGGTTACTCTCTCTCCGGTGGTCAGCAGCAGCGTCTGTGCATTGCGCGCGGTATTGCGATTCGCCCTGAAGTGTTGCTGCTGGATGAGCCGTGTTCAGCGCTGGACCCGATCTCAACCGGCCGCATTGAAGAGCTGATCACCGAGCTGAAGCAGGATTACACCGTGGTTATCGTGACCCATAACATGCAGCAGGCTGCACGTTGCTCCGATCACACGGCGTTTATGTACCTGGGTGAATTGATTGAGTTCAGCAACACGGACGATCTGTTCACTAAGCCCGCGAAGAAACAAACCGAAGATTATATTACTGGCCGCTACGGTTGATTTGCCTTAGTGCATGTGGAGAAACCATGGACAACCTCAATCTTAATAAACATATTTCAGGCCAGTTCAACGCAGAGCTGGAAAGCATCCGCACGCAGGTGATGACCATGGGTGGCATGGTTGAGCAGCAGCTTTCTGATGCAATTACGGCAATGCACAACCAGGACAGCGAGCTGGCGAAGCGCGTCATTGAAGGCGACAAAAACGTCAACATGATGGAAGTCGCTATCGACGAGGCCTGCGTGCGCATTATCGCGAAACGTCAGCCGACGGCGAGCGACCTGCGTCTGGTGATGGCAATCATCAAAACCATCGCCGAGCTGGAGCGTATTGGTGACGTGGCGGATAAAATCTGCCGCACCGCGCTGGAGAAGTTCTCTCAGCAGCACCAGCCGCTGCTGGTGAGTCTGGAGTCGCTGGGCCGTCACACCGTGCAGATGCTGCACGACGTGCTGGATGCCTTTGCGCGTATGGACCTGGACGAAGCGGTGCGTATCTACCGTGAAGACAAGAAGGTCGACCAGGAGTATGAAGGCATCGTGCGTCAGCTGATGACCTACATGATGGAAGATTCCCGTACGATCCCAAGCGTACTGACTGCCCTGTTCTGCGCGCGCTCCATCGAGCGTATCGGCGACCGCTGCCAGAATATTTGCGAATACATTTTCTACTTCGTGAAAGGTCAGGACTTCCGTCACGTGGGCGGCGACGAGCTGGATAAGCTGCTGGCGGGTAAAGATCCGAAAGAGTGATGTTGGTGGCGGGTGGCGCTAGCGCTTACCCGCCCTACGTTAACTTAACGCGTAATATCCCACCCGCGCGCCTTCCACAGCGCGGGCAACTGCGCCAGATCGGTGAAGGTCGTGACTTTTGGATGATCGATCGGCTTGTTGTGCGGGTCGGCGCAGAAGTAAAACACCTCCATTCCCGCATCAATCCCCGACTGCGCGCCAGCAGACGAGTCATCCACCAGAATGCAGTTCTCTACGTTAACGTTCATCGCCTTTGCCGCATGGAACATCAGTGCCGGGTCCGGCTTCCAGCGCTGGATATCGTAGCCACTGAACAGTTTTTCCGGGAAGTGGTGCAGCATCTCAAGCTTGCCCAGCGAGTGCTGCATTTTGCTGACCGGGCCGTTAGAGACCACGCAGATTGGTACCGTCATCGCATCCAGCAGCGCGTTTGCGCCCGGAATCACCTCCAGCTCCGAATCGAACAGGCGTGCAACCTCGGCGCGGTACACCGGTTCCAGAGCCGCTTTCTCCAGAACGACGCCGTGTTCTTCGTTAATGATGTCGATGATCTCGTAGAGCTTCACGCCCTTAAAGCGTTTAAACACCTCTTCGAGTTCCAGCGTAATGCCAAATTCCTGGAACATGGCCACATACGCGCGGGAACAAATGACCTCACTGTCGACCAGCGTACCGTCGCAGTCGAAAAATACCGCTTCAATTCCGGACATGCCTTTCCCTTTTAACCAGTTTAACGTTTACGTACGGCAGTTCGCCGAAACGCAATCGTTGCCGTATAAGCAAATTCAATGAAAAAAGTATCACGTAACCGCCACTATTGTCGCATTTTGGTATAGGATAGCGACGAATTTTCCCTCCTTGTTCGGAAATTGATGATGAGTCAACAACACACTACCCAGACGTCTGGTCAGGGTCTGCTTGAGCGCGTTTTCAAACTGCGCGAGCACGGCACAACGGCACGCACCGAAGTGATCGCGGGTTTCACCACCTTCCTGACGATGGTCTATATCGTTTTTGTGAACCCTCAAATTCTGGGCGTTGCTGGCATGGATACCAGCGCCGTCTTTGTAACCACCTGCCTGATCGCCGCCCTTGGCAGCATTCTGATGGGTGTGTTCGCTAACCTGCCGGTTGCGCTGGCCCCGGCGATGGGCCTGAATGCGTTCTTCGCGTTCGTGGTCGTTCAGGCGATGGGTCTGCCGTGGCAGGTTGGCATGGGCGCCATCTTCTGGGGCGCGGTTGGTCTGCTGCTGCTGACCATTTTCCGCGTGCGTTACTGGATGATTGCGAACATTCCTGTGAGCCTGCGCGTGGGCATCACCAGCGGTATCGGTCTGTTCATCGGTATGATGGGGCTGAAAAACGCCGGCGTTATCGTGGCGAACCCGGATACGCTGGTGAGCATCGGTCACTTGACCTCTCATAACGTGCTGCTGGGCGTGCTGGGCTTCTTTATCATCGCGATCCTGGCTTCCCGTAATATTCACGCGGCGGTGCTGGTGTCCATCGTGGTGACCACCCTGCTGGGCTGGATGCTGGGCGACGTTCACTATAACGGCATCGTTTCCGCGCCACCGAGCATCTCTACCGTTGTTGGTCACGTCGATCTGGCGGGCTCCCTGAACCTGGGCCTGGCGGGCGTGATTTTCTCATTCATGCTGGTGAACCTGTTTGACTCCTCCGGTACGCTGATCGGCGTGACCGATAAGGCGGGTCTGGCGGATGAAAAAGGGAAATTCCCGCGCATGAAGCAGGCGCTGTTTGTGGACAGCGTCTCCTCTGTGACCGGTGCGTTTATCGGAACTTCGTCTGTTACCGCGTACATTGAATCTTCTTCCGGCGTATCCGTGGGCGGCCGTACCGGCCTGACGGCGGTGGTCGTGGGTATTCTGTTCCTGCTGGTGATCTTCCTCTCTCCGCTGGCGGGTATGGTTCCACCGTACGCGGCGGCGGGTGCGCTGATCTACGTGGGTGTGCTGATGACCTCCAGCCTGTCACGCGTGAAGTGGGATGATTTAACCGAAGCGGTGCCGGCGTTTATTACCGCCGTGATGATGCCGTTCAGCTTCTCGATTACCGAAGGTATCGCGCTGGGCTTTATCTCTTACTGCGTAATGAAGATCGGGACCGGCCGCTTCCGCGACCTCAGCCCATGCGTCATCGTTGTGGCGCTGCTGTTTGTGCTGAAGATTGTGTTTATTGACGCGCACTAAGGTGCGGTTTGTGGTGTCAGGTGGCGCTTCGCTTACCTGACCTACTGACGAGTGTAGGCCCGGTAAGCGCTAGCGCCACCGGGCTTTTTTATCAGGCTTTAACCCGCTTAATATAATCCCCGAACGCCGTCAGCTGGCCAGAGAGATGGTCGCGCGTGCTCTGATCCACCACCTCACCCGTTTGCGGGTCGACCTTATTCTGAATCACTCCGCCCATAAATTCTGGCTTGTTCATCACCATCGCATCGAGGAAGACCAGGATCTGGCGCAGATGATACTGGCAGCGCGCGCCGCCAATCGCGCCCATGGAGCTGGTCTGGATCAGCACCGGTTTGCCTGACAGCGGCTGCTCAGGTAAACGGGACAGCCAGTCGATGGCATTCTTCAGGCCACCCGGAACTGAGTAGTTATACTCTGGCGTGACGATGACCACGCCGTCAGCCTGGCGGATCTGTTCGGCCAGCGCCTCAACGCTCTGCGGGAACCCTTCTTCCTGCTGGACATCCGCATCATACAGCGGAATATCGCCAATAGACGGCAGGGCGCTAATTTCCATACCTGCAGGCGCCAGCTGTGGCAGCGTGCGGGCTACCATCCCGTTAAATGAACCTTTGCGCAGGCTTCCCAGTAAAGTAACGACTTTCAACGTATCAGACATGATTACTCCTGTTTCATCATGATGACCCTGATTGGATCAGCTAAGGGTGAATGCTTTTTCTGCCGGTAAACTGGTTAAACGCATCAGGCGTGCGGCGGGCTCGTTGGCGCGCTCGGGCACATCAGGAAGGCTACGCCATCCCTGTTGACTGTCAAATTCCCAGATTTTCATGCGTTCGATGGCGGGGGTAACCGCAATGGACCAAATGAGCACATCCTCTGCGTCACTGAGCGCCTCTACCAGCGTGGCCTGAGTGGCACGAAGACGTCCGGAGCCTGGCAGCAGCTGCAGCAGGCTGGCGTCGTCTGAGGCGCATCCACAGAGCTTGCGAATGCTCTGGCGTAAGGTAATGAGCTGGGCTCTGGCTTCGACAGGATCGTTCTGGTTGCGGACCCACAGCTTCTCATTGCTGGAGAGCGGATAGTCTTCATGCGCATTACCGCCATGGAAGCTGCGCGTCGCGCGCTGAAGTTCCATATCGAGCCCACAATCCCCTTCGGTGGTCAGCGCGACGCCAATGATATTGCCCGCGTAAGCAATCGAAAAACGAGGGAGATCCGGGTCGGCAAAGACCGGGCGGCCTTCGGGTTGGGTAATGATATCCGGCAGCTCACTGGTGCCGTACAGCATAAACAGCAGTTCTGCGAGAAGCGCTCTGGACGCTAAAAACCGCGTCCTGCGGTGTTCCGGGAGAGTGAGTGCTTCAGTATGACAGGCTGAAGAAATTCTTGCCGATACGAGACGTCCTTCCGTAAGTATCCCTCTTGCAAAGTGCGTAGCCATTTTTCGCTCCTTGATAATGGTCGTAATCGGTTAAACGGTTACATGATTATCGCTTAACTTGACTCCTGTTTTAATCAGTAAATGGGAGTAAGAGAAGCCTTAGGACCGAACTTTACATTTTCTTAGGCAAAAATTGGATCGCTCGCACCGTACAGCGCCTTGATGGTCTCCCGCAGCCACAGGATTTTCGGATTATGACTGTTCCGTTTATGCCAGATCAGCGTGAAGGGAACGGTAAGCTTTTCAGCCTGCGCTTCATCAATGGGAATAGGAAGCGCGATCAGCTTCCGCTGGTGGAGTTCATTGTAGTGATGGCAGTAGTGCGGAGCCGTGGCGATATAGTTATGGTTGGGCTGCGCCGCCATAAACATCGCCTGTTCAAAGCCCGGGAGGCTCATGGCGATAGTGCGCTCGCGTCCCATCTCCTTTAGCACCTCATCAAGCGCCCAGGTGTCGCTGCGTTCCCAGAAGATGCTGATATGGGGATAGCGCAGGAAGGTCTCCAGATTCCACTCTTGCTGAAGCGCCGGATGATCCTCGCGCAGATAGACGCAGGGGCGATCGCTGAACAGAATTTCGTAGTCGATAAACCACGGCATCAGCTTAAGCAGTTCGCGGGATCGCGGATGCGTTTCACGCCCGGTGAAGCCCAAATCAACCTCGCCACGCGTAATCGCGTCCAGTGAGTCGTAATCCCACTGACGCATTTTCACCGTAGCCTGCGGATAGCGCTGGTTCACCTGCTCCAGCAGAGTATTGAAGCGGATCAGCATCAGCGGCGTTTCCGCGGCCAGCACGAACGTCAGCCCGCCCGGAGAATCATGGTGGAATTTATCGAGGATTTGGTTGCCGATTTGCATCCAGTCAGCCAGATCCTGCTCAAGACTTACCGTCAGTGGCGTCGGCAGCAGCCCTAGCGGCGTTTTGACAAACAGCGGGTCGTCAAACCAGTCGCGCAGCTTGGCCAGCGATTTGCTCACCGCCGACGGCGTCACGTTCATCCGCTTCGCCGCTTTGGTGACGCTGCGCTCCTGCAGCAAAAGCTGCAGGCACAGCAACAGGTTAAGATCGAGACTGCTGATGGGCTTCTTCATAGTGCGCCGCGGGCCGGATGACCATAAGTAAGGTAATGCACACTATGCTACAGCCAATCAGAACCCCGATCAGCATATTCAGCGCGTTAAGCCCGATGACCGCCGCCAGCCAAATCCACAGCGACGAGCCGCAGACCTGCGCGATCCCCAGCACCGAGCTTGCTACGCCTGCCCGCAGCGAGAAGGGGCCAAGCGCCTGGCTCATCGCCACGCCAAAGCCAACCGAGAACCCGGCGCAAATAAGGGTAATACCCACCAGCATCACTGCATGTGAGCTGGTGGTCGCCAGGATCGCGCCTGCCGTGAGGAATAAAACCTGTGAGGTCAGCATCAGCGTGCGCTGGCTGAAAACATTTAGCGCAAATGGGGTAGAGAACGAGACCGCCATACTGACCATGGCGGTTAATGCCATCACCGTTGAATACTCACCGCGATCGAAGCCCATGGTTTCCATCAGTAAAACCGGGGAAACGTTTACATAGGTCAGGATCACCGCCACGCTTAACGTGGTCACGGCCAGACGGCTGAGGAAAAAGCGGTTGAGAAGCTTCTCTGCCGGGTGAATGGTGGCAGTATGGCCGGTATTCTGCGAGCCCGGGTGGGTCTCTTTCAGCACGGCGATGGATAAGGTAAACACCAGCGCGCCCATGGCCGCCATGGTCCAGAACAGGCTCTGCCACGGGAATTTCAGCATGATCAGATATCCCACGACCGGGGCCAGCACCGGGATGATGCAGGTAATACCGTTCAGCATCGAGAGTACCTTAGCGCGACGCTGGGCGCTTAGGGTGTCGCGCAAAATGGCAAACGCCACCACGTAGCAACCGCCAGCGCCAATACCCTGGATAAACCGTCCAGTCAGGAACACGGTGCTGTTCTGCGCCTGCGAGCAGAGAAGAGAAGCCAGGGCAAAAATGATGGCGCCGGTTATCGCGACAGGCTGACGGCCTGCTTTATCCGCTATCTTCCCGGCAAAGACCATCGACGACGCCATCCCCGCGAGGTAGGCCGAAAACGCGATGTGCAGCTGCGCCTCGCTGGCACCCAGATCGCGGGCGATGTGCGGTAACCCCACCAGATACATATCAATGCCAGACGGATAAAGCAGAACTAATGCGAAACTACAAAACAGAAAACGCGCCATAAACCCCCCATAGATGCAGGCATGCAGGATAGGGGGTGAAAAGGGATTAGGCGAGTTGCCATTTGGACAATGGTGATTTCCCTGGAGGAAATCACCATTAATTAGCGGGAATTACTTACCAATACAGAAGCTCGAGAAGATCCTTCCCAGCAGATCGTCCGACGTAAACTCCCCGGTGATCTCGCTCAGATTCTGCTGCGCCAGACGCAGTTCTTCCGCCAGCAGTTCACCCGCCCACGCGCCGATCAGCTGTGCTTTACCCTGAACAAGGTGATTTGCCGCCTCTTCCAGCGCCTGCAGGTGACGACGACGCGCCAGGAAGCCGCCTTCCATGCTGGTGTCAAAGCCCATGCTCTGCTTGAGATGGTTACGCAGGTCGTCAACACCTTCACCGGTCCGCGCCGACAGGCGAATCAGTGAGTGACCATTCACATCGCTAATGCCGAGCGTTTCGCCGGTCACGTCTGCTTTGTTACGCACCACGGTGATCGGCAGTTTCGCCGGCAGACGGGCGATAAAGTCTGGCCAGATCTCAGCCGGGTCAACGGCGTCGGTGGTGGTGCCGTCCACCATAAACAGCACGCGGTCGGCCTGCTCGATCTCCTGCCAGGCGCGCTCGATACCAATGCGCTCAACTTCGTCGCTGGCATCGCGCAGACCGGCGGTATCAATGATGTGCAGCGGCATCCCGTCGATATGGATATGCTCGCGCAGCACGTCGCGGGTGGTCCCGGCAATGTCGGTTACGATCGCCGCTTCACGGCCCGCCAGGGCGTTCAGCAGGCTTGATTTCCCGGCGTTAGGGCGTCCGGCAATCACCACCTTCATCCCTTCGCGCAGGAGGCTGCCCTGGCGCGCTTCGGCACGGACGGCGTCGAGATCGGCCATCACCTGGTTGAGCTGGGCTTCGATTTTGCCGTCAGAGAGGAAGTCGATCTCCTCATCCGGGAAGTCGATAGCCGCTTCCACATAGATGCGCAGGTGAGTAAGTGCTTCCACAAGGTGATTCACACGCGCGGAGAATGCCCCCTGCAGCGAGTTCAGGGCGGAGCGGGCCGCCTGTTCGGAACTGGCGTCGATCAGGTCAGCAATGGCCTCCGCCTGCGCCAGGTCGAGCTTGTCGTTGAGGAAAGCACGCTCGGAGAACTCGCCCGGCTTCGCAATGCGCAGGCCCGGCAGGGTCAGAATACGTTTTAACAGCAGGTCGAGGATAACCGGGCCGCCGTGGCCCTGCAGCTCCAGCACGTCTTCGCCGGTAAAGGAGTTCGGGCCGGGGAACCACAGCGCAATGCCCTGGTCCAGCGGCGTGCCGTCGGTGTCCTTAAACGGCAGGTAATCAGCGTAGCGCGGCTTTGGCAGTTTACCCAGCACCGCTTCGGCCACCTCGCGCGCCTTCAGGCCGGAGATGCGCAGAATGCCTACACCACCGCGTCCCGGTGGGGTTGCCTGGGCGACGATAGTGTCGTTATGGCTCATGGTTGGTCTCGTTCAATACAAATAAAAAAGGCGGTCAATCGACCGCCCTTATTTTAGCGTTAACTTACCGAATCAGGACTTTTTCTTTTCGCGGCTATGCAGGCCACGTTTTTCCAGACCACGGTAAATCAGCTGCTGCTGGATGATGGTCACCAGGTTGCTGACGATATAGTACAGCACCAGACCTGACGGGAACCACAGGAAGAACACGGTGAAGATGACCGGCATAAAGGTCATGATCTTCTGCTGCATCGGGTCGGTCACGGTGGTCGGCGACATCTTCTGGATGAAGAACATCGTCACGCCCATCAGGATCGGCAGGATGTAGTACGGGTCCTGTGCGGACAGGTCATGGATCCACAGGGCGAACGGCGCGTGGCGCAGCTCAACGGAACCCATCAGCATGTAGTACAGCGCAAGGAAGATTGGCATCTGAATCAGCAGCGGGAAGCAACCACCCAGTGGGTTCACTTTCTCTGCTTTGTACAGGGCCATCATTTCCTGGCTCTGACGCTGTTTGTCATCGCCCAGACGCTCACGCATTGCCTGAATCTTCGGCTGCAGCATGCGCATCTTCGCCATGGAGGTGTACTGCGCTTTGGTCAGCGGGTACATGATGCCACGAACGATGAAGGTGATAACGATGATGGAGAAGCCCCAGTTACCCAGGAAGCTGTGGATGAACTTCAGCAGCTTAAACAGCGGCTGAGAGATGAACCACAACCAGCCGTAATCTACGGTCAGATCCAGGTGCGGCGCGACAGCGGCCATTTTGTCCTGAATTTCCGGGCCGACCCACAGGGTGCTGGCCAGCTTACCGGTTTGACCCGGCTGTACCAGAACCGGCTGAGATTTGTAGCCGATGGCTGCAAGACCGTTACCCAGGTTCGCGGTATAGAAGTTGTTGGTACCGTCGTTATTTGGCACCCACGCAGTAGCGAAATACTGCTGCAGCATTGCCACCCAACCGCCTTTAGCGCTGACGTTCAGGTTTTCGTTATCGGCAATGGTGTCGAATTTGTATTTCTCATACTTCGCGTCTGGCGTGGAGTACGCCGCGCCACGGAAGGTATGCAGCGCAAAGTTGCTGCTTCCGGTATCACGGTGTGACGGCAGATTGATGGACTGCTTCAGCTGGCCAAAGGTCGACAGCTCCAGCGGTTTCGCACTGGCGTTCTGTACGCTGTAGCCCACGTTCACCGCATACTCACCGCGTTTCAGGGTGAAGGTTTTGGTGAAGGTGTTGCCTGCGGCGTCGGTGTACGTCATCGGGATCGCGAGTTCGTTCTGACCATCAGCCAGCACAAAGGTGTCGTTCTCGACGGTATACAGTGGACGCGCACCGTTAGCCGGGTTATCCGGGCCATCACGACCGGTCAGGCCGCTCTGCGCCTGGTAGATGAACTCAGGCGTGGTTTCCAGTAACTGGAACGGTTCGTTAGACTTCAGCTCTTTCGGGTAGGTTAACAGCAGCGCCTGCTCAACATCACCACCACGGGTGTTGATTGTCAGCTCAAGCACATCGGTCTTAACCGTAATCTGTTTCCCCTGGCCACTGGCCGGTACGCCCTGGTCGGCGGCGCTACCCGCTGCGGTGGTCGTTGTCTGCGTGACCTGCTGTTGTGGTTGAGGATTTTTATCCTGCTCCCACGCCTGCCAGATCATGAAAGACACGAACAACAAAGCGATGATAAGAAGATTGCGTTGCGAATCCATCGTTAGTGTTCTCTGGTATCAAAGGGTCCTGGGGGGACGGGGTCGTCTCCACCTGGGTGTAAAGGGTGGCATTTTAATACGCGTTTCACCGTCAACCAACTGCCTTTTATCACTCCAAACCTGCGCAATGCCTCAATTCCGTAGCTTGAGCATGTTGGTGTGAAACGGCAGTGCGGCCCGAGTAGCGGACTAATCAGGCGTTGATAGACCCGAATGAGGGCTATCAGGACCCGTGAGCCAGGCGACAGTGGCGGCGCCATAATTTTTCCAACGCTTCCGAGAGAGCACGGTTATCGAGGTCGGCAACCCCTTTCTTCGCCACCACCACGAAATCCATTGAAGGCAGTTCGTGCTGACGTAAACGGAAGCTTTCACGCGTCAGACGTTTAATCCGATTGCGTTCATGCGCACGCTTAACATTTTTCTTGGCGACTGTGAGACCGATGCGGGGATGCCCCAGCGAATTTTGGCGGCCGAGGATGGTGATTTGCGGCGTGCCAGCCCGTAGTGGCTGCTGGAAGACGAAAGTGAAATGAGCGGGAGTTAACAAACGTAACTCCCTGGGAAATGCTAGCTTAACCACTCAGGGGTTAGCTTTATTACTTGGAAACGGTCAGACGAGCGCGGCCTTTAGCACGACGACGTGCCAGAACCTGACGACCATTTTTAGTAGCCATACGAGCACGGAAGCCGTGAGAACGGTTGCGCTTCAGTACAGACGGTTGAAAAGTGCGTTTCATGGCGATTTCTACCTAAACTTGAATAAATTCACTGACTTTTGCGTATACCCGAACGAGTTTCGAACGACTAACGCCTCAGCGTGGGTGATTAAAGAGGCCGGATTGTAATAATTGTACACTCCGGAGTCAATTCTCTTTCCTTATTTCCCGCGTATTTCCGCACGTTTTCGCGTGGAAAATGAGCAACGGACGACGCAGGAAGATGAGCATCACGCGCCGGGTCGAGGATTATACGGGCTCAACGATAAAGCGCAAGGATCGTCCCGGATCTTCGTTAGATCATTTAAGCAAAAAATTGTCTGTGCTCATTAATTTTTCCAATATGCGGACTAAATCGTGGGGCACTCCCGTCAGGATCGTTTACACTTACCCGGTTTCGGATCTTCCTGTGGATAAATCGGGAAGAATCTGTGAGAAACAGAAGATCTCTGGCTCAGTTTAGGCTATGATCCGCGGTCCCGATCGGGATCCCAGGATCCTGGTCAGGATAAATTGCAGATAGCAATTCGCACGTCCCCCTTTACACAGGGTCATGTCGATGTGCGCCAACAATCATGAATATTCAATAGTTTTCTTTTATTGTTCGAGTGGAGTCCGCC